>NZ_CP114771.1:0-4800000 GCF_027366395.1 Endozoicomonas sp. GU-1 | reverse complement strand
ATGTATGGCAATTTGATCGATCAGGGGAAGAAAAGAATAGAGATCGCCATTACCTTCACGCTCATTCAGTTCAAGCCATAAAGCCAGCTGATCACGGTGTTGTTCTTTTTTTCTTAACCAGTCCGCACTTTTTTCCAGCGCCTGAACACGATGAAGATACCCCGGGCATAATCTTTGCGCTGAAAAAAGATCATCATGGGCCAAGGGTGAAGCATAAACCGGGGGAACCTGAATGCCCCCCGGCAAGCCTGTTTTACCAGCACGCTCAGGATAAAACCCCAGCAATAAAGCACTGGCGCTCTGAATGGTACGATCCAGACCTTTGGCAAAATGTTGACTGACTTTGGGTGACCAGGAATCGGGGAGGGTTTCAGAAAAATAGTACCTCCGGATTGTCTGCCCCAAAAGGTACTCCTGCTGAAGGCCAGCTGCCGTTAACTGCCCTGGCCCCATTGGCCAGTATTTGGTCATTCCCCCAAGATCCCTGGGAGAGCGGTCGCCGTGCCTGACAAGGCTGATAAGGTAATCAGCGGGTGCAGCTAATGCCGACTCAATATCCGCTGCATCAGAACGGATAGACAGCAAACACATGGCAAATACAGCACCAAAGACCAAGCCTCTTTTTTTAATATCAGACTGAAGTTTCATACCCTGCCTGCGTGATAATTACATCCAGCAGACAGGATAGGAAAAAATCGAGGGACTGGTTGAGATTTACTGAAGAAACCCGGGAATATCCTTTGATAACCCGGAGGCCTGATCCACAATCATATCCTTAATGAATGGTAATCGATTGGTCAGAGTGAGCCCGGTATTCCGTATCCAGCGAATGCCCGGGTCATTGGCCCCGAACAGATTTTGAAAGCCTGTCATGGCCGCCATCGTCAACGAGTTATCTCCGATGCGACGACGCTGATAGCGATCCAGAACGTGCGCGGCAAAATAGTCATCGCCGCGACCGGCCGCTTTGATCAGCTCATCCGCCAGCACGGCCACGTCCATAAAGCCCAGATTCACCCCCTGCCCCGCCAGAGGATGAATAGTATGAGCCGCATCGCCCACCAGAACCACCCCTTGTCGATGATACTGCCGGGCATGTCGTTGACGCAGTGGGTAGCGGAACCGTTGACCAACCTTCAGAATATTGCCCGCCCGATGCTCAAACGCTCTCGCCAGTTCCTGACAGAAAGCATCGTCACTCAAGGCCTCTATCCGGTCTGCCTCTGTCGGTACAAGGGACCAGACAATTGAGCAATAATGCCGCCCTCCCTGACTTTGCAGGGGCAGAAATGCCAATGGGCCGGAATCCAGGAACACCTGTCTCGCTGTGTGATGATGAAACAGCTCTGTCTCCACGGTGGTGACCAGCCCATGATGCTTATAGTCCTTCTGGTTTGCCGGAATGCCAGACAATTTTCGCAAACGCGACTCGCCGCCATCCGCAGCCACCAGCAGAGGAGCGCAAAGCACGTCACCATTTTCCAGAACTATTTCACCGCCCTGGCCGGACAGTTTGTATTCAAGGGTGGTCTGTTGATCAAAACATTGTACGGTTGAGCTGGCCAGCTGTTGCAACAGTGCGTTGCGAATCACGTCATTTTCGACAATGTAGCCAAGATTTTTTTGTGGCAGCGATTTTGCGTCAAACTCAACTTGTCCCGTACCCTCACCATCCCAGACGGTCATGTGAGTGTAAGGACAGGCCCGCTGGGCAATAATTCCTTCCCAGGCCCCCAGATACTCCAGCAGTTTTATCGATGCTTCCGTCAAGGCACTGACCCTGGGCTGCCAGGGATCATCCATCGAGAACGAGCCGGGCTGCAATGTCTGCTGCTCAACCAGTGCCGTCTGCATACCAGATCGGGCAAGCGCCAGGGCCAGAGGCCCCCACCATACCTCCCCCAACAATAATGACGTCAATTGTCTGCATTTCTGATCCCTATTTCCCAGATTCAAAGGTACGGGTGAATGTAAAGTTCCACCGGTTTATAATCCCATGGCCCTGCGGGTGAATGTTGACTTCACCGGATGGCAATAATCCAGCGCCACCAATCCCAGATTCCGGGACAATACCGAGGCCGTGTCAGTCCGTGAGAAAAGGCGCACCAGGCCATCACAAAACTGGCTGGTCAGACTCTGGTCGCTCAACTGCTGTTGCCAGTATTCCTGCAACCGACCAAGATCACCTACGGGGATTTGGCGTTCCAATGAGTCCGAGATATTGCCTGCCAGAGCCACGGTATCCCGAATAGAAAGGTTATACCCCTGACCTGCCACTGGATGTATGGCATGAGCAGCATTACCCAAAATAACCAGCCCAGGCCTAACCTGCTCTTTGGCGATGCGCATGGTGAGTGGGTATCTGTCCCGCTTACCCACGGCAATAAACCGCCCGGCCCGATAGCCAAACCGCTGTTGCAATAACGCCAGAAAATCATCATCTGCCAGAGCATAAAGCGAATCGGCTTCCTCATCCGGTAACGTCCACACCAGCCCTGCACGATGTGCAAAATGGTGATCACCGGTTAACGGAAGCAGTGCCATCGGACCTTGACCGGCAAAGCGCTCCCAGGCCATACCATTATGCGGGCGGTCAAGGGCAATATTGGCAATGATCCCCTGCTGATGATAGTCACACTGCCGCAGACCGATTCCCAGCTGATCCATCAACCCCGAACGACCACCATCAGCCAGAACCACCAGCGAGGCGGAAATCTCTGAGTGCCTGAGCTGAACTTTCATACCTCCGGGAACAGGGCTCAGGCTTGCCACCCTATCAGGACTGAACATGGTCACCCTGCCCTGCTTCTGGAAACCCTTTAACCGTTGCAAAAGCACATCACCCAGCACATGATTCTTGACCACATACCCCAGTGCCGGGACACCTTCATCAGAAGCCCGCAAGCGGGAAACCCCAAAACTGCCCCGATCAGACACATGAACATCGGTAATGGCCTGAGCCTGATCCACAAGATCCGGCCACAGCCCAAGCTGCTGGTAAATACAACAGGTTCCCCAGGACAGCGCCGAGGCACGGGCATCAAAACTCGGCGGAATATCTCTGGGCTGACTCAGGTCATGGGTTTCCACCATCGCCAGCCTCAACCCCTGCTTGATAACCACTTGTTCCAATGCACAGACCAGACTGGCTCCCACCAGCCCGGCACCAATCACCAAAACATCGAAATCCATCTTGTCTGTAGAATTATTCACGTTTCAGCCTCCACCATGATTTTGTGGAACTCTGTTATTCTCAGTGCAGGGTTTTGGCAGCGCCTTGTTTTACAGCACGTTGTCCAGCACTTCCATCATCACCGGGAAGCTCGGGCAAACCACAAACCTCTGCATAGACATTCAGCCAGGCCAAACGAACAAACTCACTCACTTCAACATACAGCTTTTCTGATTCTTCGCTCTCTTCTGCGGTTTCTATCAGGCTGATTTCGGCAAAGTCCCTGAGCACTTCTTCCACCATCTCACTGACCTGACGACTGTCCAGCCCTTGACCAAAGCCAGAGATAAATGACTGGCACCATATTCCAAGTGACTGTGTCCTCAGCCCAAGCGCTTCGTCATCATCAGGAAGCAACAGTGTTGCTGCCAGACTACCAGAGTTCAGCTCATTCTGAGTATGCAGAAATAACTGGCTTAATAACTGCCTCGCAGGTTCATCAATCGATTGGTCACCCATCTGCTCAGCAAGCTGCTCCAGCCATTTCTCAAGGCCCGGATGGGCACCGGCGGAAAACAGGCCGCATAAGTAGCCATGAATCTCTGATGGATGACTCTGCTCTGCCAGATGACTGGCGAGTTCATCAAACGATATGAAGGCGGGTTTATCGCCAGGCTGGGAAATGTGGATCGTCATGATATAGGGCCATTGAAATTACTGAGTCGAACTTAAGTAGCTAACCGGGATTCTAACAGACTTCCCGGGCAAACTTGTCAGTCATTAAATAAAGAAAGTGTCTATCCTGTTAAGTCCAACCTGTTTGGAATACTGCCATGCCAGAGCCTTTGTACGAAAGAAATCAGCTGGGTGTTGGTTTTACATTTCATAATCCGGTTATCTATCTGGATCGCTGGCTAGGCAGCTGGAAAGACGATAAACCCCTATTGGATATTGGCTGTGGCCACGGAGTTAATACTCACGCCGCCCTGATGCATGGTGGACAGGTAATAGCCACTGATATGGATAAACCAGACTTGTCCGAATGGCTGAAGGACTTGCCTGAGACTCAGCAGAAAGCAGTTACCTGCAAAGCTGCAAAACTGCCAGAGCATATCCCTTTTGCCGATAATGCCTTCTGCGGAATCCTCTGCGCCGAAGTTTTCCATTTCCTGGCCAATGAAGAAGTGGTGCCATCCATTAATGAAATCTACCGAATTCTCGAACCAGGGGGCACGCTTTTGCTTACCTGCTGTTCCTGTGACGTTGCAGTGTTGAAAAGTACTGATCTGAGCAGGGAGATACGCGACGGTGTAAGAAAATCACCGTTAACCGTTACCGGTCAGCGGGATTATCTCAACCTGCTGGCAGAGGCGGCCAAAGCAGTTAACTGTCCGGAAATAACCGATCCGGTTTTGGCTGCCCACAAAATTAATATCCCCGGCAGAGACTTTTGTTTTTTTGCGTCCGAACAACTGGAAGTATTAATGAAACATGCCGGATTTGTTATCGAAGTATGCGAACAGGGTGAGGCTCCCCATTACCCGGTATGGAGTCATGGTGATCAGGATCAAATACGGGTTATTGCCAGAAAGCCCGCATGATTTGCCCGTTTTATTATGGACGTCGTTTTTTCAAGCCCGGGCTGACAGTCTTAAGGTCACAATGATTACCCCGATAAACCAAAATGCTTCGCCCCTGTTTGCTGGCATTTTGCGTTATATCCTCTTCAACAAAGGACAACCTGATCCATTGGTACAAGGTATTACCCGACAAATTAAAAATAAAACATTGTCAACCATTAAGTCATTGTTCTGAATTTCTCCAGAGGCTATAGTAACCCTAATAACCGAGCATTCAGGGAAGCTATGAAAGAATCCGATTTCATTGCCCTCGATCAGAAAATTAACTATCTGGTTGCCCTTTGTCAGAAGCTGACGACTGAAAACAGGCAACTTCGACAGCAGGAGCAGTCCTGGGTAGCTGAAAAAGCGAAGTTGATGGAAAAAAATGACGTTGCACGTACAAAAGTAGAAGCGATGATCCAGCATCTCAGGTCTCTGGAGCACGAGTCATGACGGATAAATCATCAGTGACATCCGTTCATATTCTGGATAAGGAATACCGTGTTGCCTGTCCCAAAGACAATCAGGAGGCACTGTACACCGCTGCCCGTTACCTGAACGAAAAAATGCATGAAATCCGTTCTTCAGGCAAAGTGGTCGGTATTGAGCGAATCGCTGTGATGGCTGCACTGAATATCTGCTACGAGTTAATGCAGAGCCGTCGTCAGAATGAAGATGAGAAGCAGGACACCCAGGAGCACATTGACCAACTGCTGGGTAAACTGGATCAGGCACTGGCAGCCGTGGAGCGTTGACCTGATCACCGTTTCTGATGTTCACGAAAACAAAAAAAACTTGCAGACATCACCTCAATAGTCGATATAATGCCGCAGAAACCTCCCTGGCTTGTTCGCCAGTCATCATACGTCCCGAGCCGATAATACTACCCAGGGAGCTCCTGGCAGGTGCTGGAGTGCAGGTCCGCCTTGTAGCGGAAAGCCCGATTCACCTCAGCAGCCCCCACCGTGACCGTTACGGCCACGGGCAAACGTGGCAGCGGCAGGGTGGGGAGGTTTCAATCACTCGATACAAATCGCCTCCTGAATATCCGCACCATTTAAAACATTCAAAACCCGGGATAATCAAACTGATTTCGTTCTGCCCGCTCAAAAGCATCATGCATTTCATTGCTGTGAGTTGGATGATGTTCATGATCTTCTTCATCAATAGGCGCAAACATACGTTCAACCTGTCGCTCCATATAATCAGCCAGAACCATGATTTCAATTCTACGGTTGGCACTGGACTCAGGATGCTTTGGATCTCGGGGCACACGGTCAGCCATGCCAAGCACCATGAGAACTTTTTCTTCAAATAGACCACCAAACAGTAGCGTTTTACGAGCTACCTGTGCCCTGGCGGCAGACAGTTCCCAGTTGCCATAATCAGAACGTTGAAAACCTGAGCTATCGGTATGGCCGCTGATCATCAGGCGGTTGTCAATCTTATTTATAATCGGGGCCAACTCAAGTAATAAGTCCTGAAAAAAAGGGTTCATTCGGGAGCTTCCCCTTTCAAACATGTTGCGTTTGTTATTGTCCAGAATAACAATGCGCAAACCTTCCTTCAGCTGTTCAAGATAGATGAAGTCTTCGTACTTGCCGGCGGAATCATCCCCCCCGATCATTCGCTGGAGTTCATCCATAAGGTCTTTAAAGTCCGGGTTTTCATTCAATGTTTCGGCATTACCATCACCAATGATTTCGGGGCCTTCCCGACCTCGCATACTTGGCCCGGGGTTAGGGATTCTTACCAATGAATCCTGCCCACCGAAGTCAATTGGGTTCAGGCTACTTTGATGGCGAAAGGCACCAGGATCTTCAAAGTAAGCGGCAATAGCGGATTTGGCATCATCATCGGTAGCATTCATGATCCAAAGCAACAGGAAAAGAGCCATCATGGCGATAGCAAAGTCCGCCAGGGCTACCTTCCATGATCCCCCATGATGACTTCCTCCTCCACGTTTGGCTTTCACGTTAAGCGGTTCCCCTGTCCATTAGGCCTGACCTTCCAACATTTTTTCCAGCTCACTGAAACTAGGACGACAATCGTCGTAAAGTATTTTGCGCCCCGCATCCACCGATACGATGGGTGGAAATCCGGATTTATAACTGGCTAACGAAGCACGAATACAATCAAACGCCTGAAGCTCATTATTGATAGAATGACCTATCGCCGTGGCTGCCGGGCCAACCAGGCCGTAGGCAAAGAAGATACCCAGGAAGGTGCCGGTCAGTGCAGCGGCAATACTGGCACCGATCTGATCCATCGGGCCATTGATGGCACTCATGGTAATGACTATTCCCAGTACTGCAGCCAGAATGCCGAACCCCGGCAAAGCATCAGAGACATTCTGCAGCGCTGCAGCAGGGCGCATCATCTCATGCTCTTTTGTTCCTATTTCCTGTTCAATAATGCGTTCGTATTCATGAGCCGAGATACCGTCAACTAACGACAGCCGGAGGTTTTCCACAATGAAGCCATAGATATGTGGCGTTTTCAGAATAAGAGGAAATTTCTTAAAGATGTCACTGGTATCCGGTGATTCGATATGCTCCTCAAGAACCTTGTTCCCCCCCCTTTTTCTGGCCATCTCAAACAGGGTGTGCAACAGCATTAACAGCTCATCAAAGTAGGCCCGGTTAAAGCCGGTTCCTTTGGCCATATAGGCCATATGTCGTCCGGTGGCGCGGACGATAACCATAGGATTGGCGATCAGGAACGCACCAAAGGCACCGCCGGCAATCATCAGGATTTCCGCCGGTTGCCAGACCGAGATCAACTTCCCACCGGCAATCATAAAACCGCCAAAAATACTTCCCAGCATGGCCAGCAGACCAACAGTTTTCATATCAGGGCTCCCTGCTCCACTCTTCCATAAATGAGCGCAATCTCAATAATGCCTGCTGATGGAGTTGAGAAATTCTGGCTTCAGTCAGCTCAAGTATCTGGCCAATCTCTTTCATATTGAACTCATGAACGTAATACAGGTTCATCAGTTGCTGTTCTCGCTCAGGCAACGCTTTCAGGGCTTTTGCCAGTGCTTTATTACACTCATCACCTTCCGTAATGATCTGTATGGAATCGTCATCGCTGACTTCGATGACACTGGCACTGGCTTCGCCCTGAGTGAGCGCATCCAGGCTCAACAATGCGCCAGAATTTCCGCCCTGCAACATCCGGTGATAACGCTCCACACTGACACCCAGTTCTCCTGCAATTTCCTGCTCCGAAGGCGACCGCCCCAGCCGGTTGTGCAACGCCTGAATGGCATCCCGAATATTGTGGCTATGTTCACGGTCGGTGCGGCTGCGCCAGTCCCAGTGTCGAAGTTCATCGATCACCGCCCCTCTGATCCGGATTCGGGCATACTGCTCAAACGGGATGTTCTTCCCCGGCTCAAAACGGCTCGCTGCATCCAGCAGGCCCATCATCCCTGCCTGCAACAGGTCATCTTTTGGCACATCGCCCCCCAATGCTCCGGCGATATGTAGCGCAACTTTTTTCACCAGCCCCAGATGCTCCCGGATGAGTTCATCCCGGGAAACCGTTCCACTCTGTTTCTGGTAGGCATTCAGCCCTTTGCGTTGCTGTAGTGACATAGGGTCAGAACACTATTGAATGACCAGATCGGTAATAATCAGATCATCCATGGTGACCTTAACCTGCTCTTTTACCAAAAGGTCATTAACCCGGGAGATGGACTCTGTGCGAATAGCATCGGGCGCTTCTGGCTTTAATACATCGACGTATTGCAACGTATTCAAATACCGGATAATTTCATTGCGAACCATCGGGCGATAGGTCTCTAACTGTTTCAATGCCTCAGAATCGCGGCTCATCAATGACAATTTAATCTGCAGGTAGTGGGGGCGGGCTTCACTCTTGAGCGTGATAATGAACGGTTCCATTTTCATAAAATGAGGAACCGCCAACTTGCTCGGATCCTGACTCTTCTGCTGCATAAACATCCATGCTGCGCCCCCGGCAACCGCAATAAGCAAAACGGCCATAACCACGACCGTGATCATAAGCCCCTTGCCTGATTTCTTTTCGACTGCAGCTTCAGTCTGTTCCACCCCTTCTGCCATTACGCTTCCCTGCCACTATCAAGCCCCTGAGATCAACAGCAAGGGCAATTAAACAAAATGATCCAGCAATCGCCCTCCCCCGGAGCGAAACAGCTGTGCACCTGATAAATACTCCACATTGTCTCTCCCCCAATCGGCTTGCAGCAGGGTTTCTGAAGCGGCCATGTTTGCCGCTTGATGCCTCCCGGCCTGCTCTCCCTGGCCGGAATGAACATCGACTGATAATTCTGATAAATCCACACTGTGTTCGGCTAAAACCTGTCTCAGTCGTTCAGACTGGTTTAGTAGCAGGTCCCGGGTAGTGGCTGAAGACGCGGTCACCTGAAGGGAGAGCGATTCTGCATCCAGGGAAACAGACAGCGATAGACGTCCAAGTTCTGGTGGATCAAGCCGGATTTCCAGCCCGGTCTCACCTTTTCTGAGCATCTGGATCAGTTCAGTGCCCAGGCGTTGAGGCGATAGTGACTGAGGGAAAATGACTTCCCTGTGAGAAATGGCCTTCTGTTGCAGAGTCTCAGTATTGGCTTCAACCGAAGCAGGCACATGCAGTTTTCCCCCATGAGACACCTGATTCCCATGAATGGGTTCAGCTTCTGAGAACGGAGTCAAATTGAAATGTGCCTGCTCTCGAATCTTTACCTGGCTGATAAGAGGATGAACTTCTGGCAAAAAGGGATCAGCTGCCTTAGTCACAATACCTTGCGGCTGTTCCGTTTGGCTGAAAGCATCATTCGGCAGAGCTGCGCCCTGGCCATGGATACCATTTAGCGTTTTTGAATCACCGGTAAAGAGCGTTCTAGCAATGAATAATGGCTCACTCCCAGAGCCTCTCAATTGAGCTTGAGACAGCTGCCTTGAGCTATTGCCTGGCAACATCGTTTGATTGCTGATGTCCGCTACCGTCCGGAGTCCTTGATTTCGGCCATCCGCCAATTCTGCGACCTCTGGAGATACCGGGTATTGGCTTACCGCACCTGCACGAACAGAATCAGCCCCTTGCAGACTTATTTGTGTTGAAAATGCCCGACCAATATCTGACGAAGCAAGGTCAGAACAGGATGCCTTGCCAAGATGCATTATCGCAGGAGTGAAAGAACCTGCTGACAAGGCGGGCTGCCCCCCATAAGGTTCTAACGGTTGTTCAAGCTCACCATTCCGGGGCATCAGCTGCTCTGGAAAAGCAGGCAGGACGTCTGTCAACCCATTGGTATTTCCAGAAGCATCCATTTGCTGATAAATCCGATGAAACAACAAATGTTGGTCACCAGAAGGAGCCTGGTGCTGCGGCACTGCTGGCACAGGGAGGTTCGTAGCGGGCAAATGCTGAATTGCTGCCATTACAACCTTCGGAAATTACTGGCTCGCTGATAGCTGGAAAGTGCCAGACTATCCTTTCGAGTTTTTTTGATCACCGACAGGCTATCAGCCCGGTGTCGGCTACATACCTGCATCAGGGCGCTGCACAATACCTGTACTCTGGCGAGGGCCCCCTGAACCGGGGGCTGATTGGTTACACCGGCATCCGACATCTGTTGAAAAAATCCCTGCAAATCCTGATTAACAGCCATCATCCGATCCCAGTCTTTTGATTCCAGAGATGCTTCAAGATCCAGTTCAAAGGATCTCAGCTTATCGACATAATCAGTCACGGAGAGGTTATGCTCTTTCATTTTTAACCTGCGCTGGCTACCGCATTGTCTTCAACAGTACCGTTAACAACCGACTGCCACCCCTCTCTGATCTCTCCCATCAATCCGGAGACTTCATCAATCATGGTCACATCATTACTGGCATTGGCTTCGGTCAGTCGTTTGATGCAGTACTGATAAAGTCCCTGCAAATTACCCGCCAGTTCACCGCCTTTCTCATGGTCAAGGGACTGTTCCAGCACCAGCAGGATATCTATGGATAAATTAATTCGGTCAACCTTCTTACTCAGGTCTTGTTCTTCCATGTAGTGACGGGCTTTTGCCAGTGTCTCCATCAACTTATTAAACAGTGTTGCTACCAGCTGCTCGGGCTTTGCCACTTCCACTGAAGCCCGCTGCTGCTGTTGATAGGCGCTGATCCCTGGCCGCTTCATACATGCTCCGTATTTACTGGTTATTGTTGTTGATGGACGTCAGATTGTTGGTCAGCCACTGACTGGTGCCGTTTAACGAGGCCAGCAGGTTTTCCATGGCGAGGAATTGTTGCTGGTAGTAGCTTTGTGTTCGTTCCAGGCGCAGTTCAAGATCGGCCCGATCATCATTGATGTCACTCAATGATTCATTAATACGTTTTTCCCTGTCAGCCAGAGCGCCATCGGTTCCCAGAAAACCTGCCAGCCTCTCCTCCAGCCGTGCCATTAACCCACTGTCGCCAGCAAGTGCTGAAGCCAGTTCATCAAAGTTACGGTTTAGAGCATCATCCAGACGACTGTTATCAATAGAAAGCTCACCAGTACCGGTGGTTTTCAGGCCAAGGTCACCCAGAGTTCGAAAGGGATCCCCGTCATCACCAAACAGCTGGCTCAGCTCCCGACGAAGCTGTGACTCCAGCAAACGGGTCTGGGCATCCCCATTAAGGGCTCCGGCGGATACACCATTGTAATCCGTTAACTGGTCAAACGTGGTTTTGAGGGTATTCCAGGTATCAACAAATGACTGGATGGACGTTTTAACGCCATCTTTATCCAAGGTGACGTCCAGTGTGACTGAATTAGAGGAAGACGCTTTAAGATCAATCGTGACTCCATCCACCAGGTTTTCCAGGGTATTATCTGGCGAGGTCACTGTGATGGCAGAAGCACCACTGCCAAATGCAATCATGGCATCCTGAGCAGACTGCAGCTCAGTGAACGCACCAAGGGCTGCGGTGCCACCTGTCAGGCCGCTGAAATCACTGCTGATGGCATAATCTGCACCACTTTCACGGCTGGTGAGCATTAACCGTTGCTGGTCACTGTCGTTAATAATGACGGCCTGAATGCTGTTGTTATCTGCTGAGCTGTTGATGGCGTCCCGCAGCCCGGTGAGTGTGTCACTGCCTGCTGCAATAGTGACTGAGAAGGTTTCACCATTGACGGTGAAGATGGCGGTGCCCGAGCCTATGCTGGCATCATCGGCTATGGCCTGAGAGGCCAATTGATGACGGCTGGCCATTTGCTCCACGGTAAAGGTGTAACTGCCTTGTGCTGCAGAGCTGGTCACAGAAGCCCCTATTAAAGTTTCGTCACTGATGTTGAAAGCTCGTGGGCTAAAACCATTAACGGAATTCAACGATTCAATCTGGCTCTGAAAAGACTCCAGGGATGATTTCAGGGACGCAACTGCAGAGAGTTCAACCCGATAGGCCTCTTCACTCCGGTTTAGCCGGGATTCAGTAGGAGCCCGCTCAGCATTGACCAGGGCGGTAACCAAAGAATTGACATCCAGCCCGGAATAAAGACCTGAAACACTGAACATAATCAGCCCCTGATTAAATTACTATCTGTTTGATGTCGGCGCTGCTTTTGAAACATAAAGAACGGGAGCAAAAGCTCCCGTTGAAATAAACGAAACCACTGCCCACAACTTAACGGAGCAGAGACAGTACGTTCTGAGGAATAGCATTGGCCTGGGCCAGAATTGCTGTACCGGCTTGCTGCATTACCTGAGAACTGCTCAATTTGGCTGTTTCTTTAGCAAAATCAGCATCCATCACCCTGCTACGTGAAGCAGTTAGATTTTCACGGATATTAGAAAGATTATTGATCGTAGAGCTTAGACGATTTTGTATTGCACCCAGACTAGCCCGCTGAGTATCAACATCCTGAAGAGCCGTATCAATAGCTGTAACAGCTGCCGCTGCCCCCGTAGTAATATCCAGTGCCGTCAAATCAGCCCCAGCATTACCAAAATTATCAGAGACAAAGTTGTCGAACGTTACAGCGATTGTATTGTCCGCAGTTACATCAGTCCCAACAATAATGTTGATGGTGGCATTTGCTCCATTCAGCATTTTCTTTTCATTAAATTCGGTCGTATCGGCAATACGGTCTAACTCCAGAACCAAAGCATCAAACTCAGCATCCAAAGCACTAACATCTTCAGCTCCATATGTGCCAGTAGAAGCTTGTAGAGCCAAGTCTCTCATACGCTGCAGGCTGACAGTCATTTCCTCCATAGCTCCCTCAGCAGTCTGAGCCAAGGAAATACCATCATTAGCGTTACGAATGGCAACTGACATGCCATTTACTTGTGTCTGCATTCTATTGGCAATCTGCAGACCTGCAGCATCATCCTTAGCACTGTTGATACGAAGCCCTGAAGAAAGGCGCTGCATAGCGCTCTGCAGACCACCTTCGGTACGCATCAGCTGACGCTGGGCATTCATTGAAAAAGTATTGGTATTTACGGTCATTGCCATTGTTTATTTCTCCATCCATGGATATTCGCTATGAAACTTCAGCGATATTTCTGTTCTTTATAGTTTTAAGAAACGCTGAACCCCACTATTCGGTGACCGCCTGAATCCACTTAAACAAATTAATGATTTTTTTCAGTCGTTTTTAGATTAAAAAAATGATTTTATATATCTTTGTATAAATAAATGGGCCAACAACCCGGAACAGAGCAAGGAGAGCCCATGACACCGGAAGTTGTGGCGGACCTTTTCAAAGACGCACTGACCCTGATCGTTATCATGGTGTCAGTCATCATACTCCCCGGCATGCTGGTGGGTCTGGTGATCAGCACCATTCAGGCCGCCACCCAGATCAATGAACAGACACTGAGCTTTCTGCCACGACTGCTGGCCACCCTGATTACCATTGGCCTGGCAGGCAACTGGCTGATTCAGGAGTCTATGGATCTGTTTATCCGGCTTTATGAGCTGGTCCCGGAGCTGCTGGCCTGATGATCGGGTTTACCTTCAGCGAGCTGACCGGCTGGCTTGGTCAGTACTTCTGGCCCCTGTTTCGGGTTGCCGCGCTGTTGATGACCATGCCCATGGTCAGCAGTCAGGTGGTTGCCCCCAGAATACGCCTGCTGATGGCATTGGCCATTTCCTTTCTGATAGCCCCATTACTGCCCGCTGTTCCTGCCGTGGAGCCTATATCAGGAGCAGCTCTGCTGATTACCCTGCAACAATTGGCCATCGGCTTTGCCATGGGATTAATCCTGCAAATTTATTTTGCCATCTTCACCTCTGCGGGTGAGCTGGTTTCCATGCAGATGGGGCTGGGCATGTCGGTGATGATCGATCCGATCAACGGTGTTCAGATTCCTATTATCAGTCAGCTGTTTCAACTGCTGAGTTTCCTGATGTTTCTGGCCTTGGACGGGCATCTTGTGGCCATTACCATCATCATTGAGAGCTTCACCATCCTGCCAGTGGCACCGCTTGATCTCTCCCGAATTGTTTTGGAGCAATTGCCGGGGCTGGTGTCATGGATGTTTGCCAGCGCCCTGTTGATGGTGGTGCCCGCTATTATCTCCCTGCTGATTGTCTCCTTTACCTTTGGCGTAATGAACCGCTCAGCACCCCAGTTCAATATTTTCAGCCTTGGCTTCCCGCTGACCATGCTGGGCGGTCTGATTATTTTAATGCTGGTCAGCAGTCAGTTTTCAGGAATATTCGTTCGATTCACAGAAGCGGGGCTGGAAGCACTGTCCAGCCTGCTGTTATAGATGAGGGTTCTCAAGAATGGCCGATGACCCCCAACAGGAAGAACGCACCGAAGAGCCTTCCGAACGAAAAATCCAGAAAAGCCGGGAAGAAGGTCAGGTTCCCCGCTCCCGGGAGCTGGTGACTACCGCCCTGATTGGCGGTACCTTGCTGGCCATGTGGTTTAGCGGCAACCTGATCAGCCAGCAGTTGCAGAGCGTTATGCGCACCAGTTTCACCTTTGATAAAGCCGTGCTTCGTCAGGAAAACTGGCTGAAAAGCCATCTGGTTAACAGCCTGACCGAAGGGTTCTCAGGGCTGATGCCGTTTTTCCTGCTGATCACCCTGGCTACCGTTGGTGCTTCCCTGGCACTGGGTGGCTGGCTGTTCAGTAATAAGCTGCTGCAGTTTAAAGGCGAACGCATCAGTCCACTGAAAGGACTGCAGCGGATGTTTTCGGCCCGCTCACTGATGGAAGTGGTCAAGTCCATTGCCAAACTGCTCCTGCTTGGCTTTTGTCTCTGGCTCACTGCCCAGTGGTTTTTTGTCGAGTTAATGACCATTAACCAGTTATCTATTACCAGTGCCCTTTACCTGGGAGCAGGTTACCTGGTTAAGGCTATTGCGATGATGACCCTGGCGCTGGTGATTATCTGCATCATCGATATTCCATTTCAGCAATGGAGCCATTTACGCAAGTTACGCATGACACCCAAGGAAATGCGTGATGAAATGAAAGAGCTGGAGGGGCAGCCTGAAGTTCGCTCCCGCTTGAAGGAAAAGCAGCAGGAAATTGCCGGTCGACGTATGATGCAGGCGGTGCCGGGAGCCGATGTGATCATCACCAACCCGACACACTTTGCCGTGGCTATTCGCTACGACCAGCACCGGGCAAAAGCGCCCTATCTGGTGGCCAAAGGCGTTGATCAGGTTGCCCTGAGAATGTGTGCAGTGGCCAGGGAATATAATCGCCCGGTGATTCAGTCACCGGTACTGGCCCGGGTGGTCTATCACACGACAGGACTAAACCAGGAAATAGCCGACGAGCTGTACATAGCTGTCGCTCAGATATTGGCTTACATCAAGCACCTGAATGACTATCAGGCTGGAAGAATGCCCACAAGGCCAGAAATGCCGGAACCGGAGGTTCCCCGTGCTTTTCAGGAAAAGTGGGATAAGCAGGGATAACCAGGCTTTATCACAAGGACCAGACAATGATCAGGGAAGCTCAACGTCTGCTGGGAGAGTTATCGGGCAAAACCAATGGACTGCGTATTGGTATTCCATTGGTCGTTCTGATGACCCTTGGCATGGTAACACTCCCCATGCCGTCTTTTATGCTGGATGCTTTTTTCACCTTTAACATAGCCCTCTCCCTGCTGGTTTTACTGGTCAGTGTTTACACGCTCAGGCCATTGGATTTTGCCGTTTTCCCAACCATTCTGCTGGTCTCTACCTTACTCCGTCTGGCCCTGAATGTTGCCTCAACCCGTGTCGTTTTACTGAACGGTCATACCGGCCCGGATGCTGCCGGTAAAGTGATTCAATCCTTTGGTGAGGTGGTGATTGGCAACAACTATGTGGTCGGCCTGGTGGTTTTTGCCATTCTGGTCATTATCAACTTTGTCGTCGTTACCAAAGGGGCAGGTCGAATATCAGAAGTTACCGCCCGTTTCACTCTGGACGCTCTTCCGGGCAAGCAGATGGCCATTGATGCCGATTTGAATGCTGGCATTATTGACCAGCAAAAAGCCCATGACCGTCGGGAGAGTGTACGACGGGAGGCAGATTTCTACGGTTCCATGGACGGTGCCAGTAAATTTGTCCGTGGCGATGCGGTGGCAGGCCTGCTGATTCTGGCCATCAATATTATTGGCGGTATGCTGATCGGTACGCTTGGCCATGGGCTAAGTGCCGGTGAGGCCTTTACTGTCTATTCACTGTTGACCATTGGTGATGGTCTGGTCGCCCAGATCCCGTCACTGTTGTTGTCAACAGCCGCTGCCATGATGGTAACCCGGGTATCAGAATCCGCCGATATGGGGGACCAGGTATCGGAGCAGATGCTGTCATCCCCCAAAGCCATGATGCTGACCGGTGTTATCCTGATCGTTATGGGGCTGGTTCCCGGCATGCCATTTATTCCTTTTGTGGGCCTGGGTGCATTGGTCTTACTGGTATTCTGGTGGCTCAATAAAAACTCAATACCTGCTGAACAGGACGATACCAGGGAGCCGGAGGAGCAAAGCTCACCGGATACCTCCTGGTCATGGGGAGATATTCCGCCGGTAGATACCTTGAAAATAGAACTGGGCTTCCGGCTGATTACCCTGGCTGACGAAAAACAGGGTGGGCAGCTGTTAACCCAGATCAAAGGTATCCGCAAAAGCCAGTCCCGCCAGCTGGGCTTTCTGGTTCCCAGTGTCCATATCAAAGACAATTTAAGCCTGAAACCCGATAGCTATACCATCGAATTAAAGGGAGTCACCGTTGCTGAAGGGCAGGTTGATCCGGGAAAGTTATTAGCCATCAACCCCGGTGAGGTGTTTGGCGAGCTTAATGGCACCCCAACCAAAGACCCGGCTTACCAGCTGGATGCACTGTGGATTGAACCTTCCGACAGAGATCATGCATCAGGACTGGGGTATACCGTCGTTGATCCCGCCAGTGTCATGGCAACGCACTTGAATAAAATCATCGATGAACATGCCAGTGAACTGCTTGGTCACGATGAAGTCGAACAACTGGTGGATAAGCTACGCCATTACTCCCCGAAACTGGCCGACGAGTTAATTCCGAAAAAAATTTCCATCAGCATTTTTTCCAAAGTCCTCCGGGAGTTATTGGTGGAAGATGTTCCGGTCAGTGATATTCGTACCATTGGCTCTACGCTGTTAGAGTCCTCGGAAAATAACAAGGAAACCTGGCAGCTCACGGCCGAAGTCAGGGTCGCCCTGCGCCGGGCCATAGTGCAGAACCTGATCGGTCATCAGCAGACACTGCCTGCGGTCAGCAATTCCCGCAAAAAGGGAAAAAATAAAGATTTTCCCTTAATTGTCTCATTACTTTTTTGGACACAAACAAAAAACTCAGCACAAAATCTGATCCATAGGTTAACTTAAATTCACTGAAGAAAATGGGTTATTATTTGGTAACTATGCCGTATCAGGGAATAAACTCCGGATGCTGATCATTTTCCGTTTTGGCTGTTCACTTGGTTTCACTCGCTTGCCTTTCGGTTTTGGTTCAGGTGTACCCTGCAAGATCAGCCCCTTCATGAATAACACCCAGGAACTAACCACAAAAATCTCAAAAAAATTCCTCTGCTTTTCCCAAAAAATCTTTTTCCGCTTGTTAGCCTTCAGCGCTTCATTAAATAATGGGCAGGAAAGCTCAACAATTTGATCAATCAGAAAGGCAAGAAACATCAGACAGGCAAAGTTGCTTGCCAGATTCTCTTCACCATGACCATAGTTATGCTCAAGACTGTAACCCAAATTCTTCAGTGTATTGAACGTTTCATTTTCAATTAACCACCGTGCGCGTCCTCCTCGCATGATTTTCATGCAACACATATGGTTGTGAATGGGCAGGCTGGTTACCCAGCTATTGCAGTACTTTATTTTTCCATCCGAATCCGTTTCCACATAGTCGACATAATTGACCATAAAATCAGGATGTGACTTATTGAGTGGAACATCGTTTACGTAGCGAGACGAATGCCGGTGACCCCGTTTGTCGGTATAAGTGAACCGACGGACTTTGCCTTCCCGGTCCAGATCATCAACGGCTTCCAGCAAAGCCTCATGATCACTGTCCTTGGCAACAGTGATAAAATTGTGACCATAAGACCGGATGAGTTTAAGGGTTGGCCCCTTGGAATAGAGACCATCTAAACCCAGTACCAATTTCAGGTGGTAGTGTTCCCTGGAGAGATCTTCCAGAATGCGTTCAAGGGCACGCACTTCACAGTCATTTTTGGAAGCATCTTTTTGTTGAGTAATAGGTTCTGGCATTAACGGCAGAACTGTTTTCAATCCTGGCTTTACAAGACAGATCGCGGATAACTGATGATAGAAAACAGTTGTTTTTTTAGGATTGTCGGCGTTTTTTGTGCAACAGTTTTTACAATTGATACTCTTTGACGTAAAAGTTTGTGTGCCATCAATGGGAGCCAGGTAGCCCTCTTTAAAATATTGAAAATGTTTCAATTTCCCACGACGCTGACAATAAGCAAAAAGGGCGAGAAACAGTGGTCGAATATGCTTTGTCTTAACGTGATCAATTATTGATCTCAGATAGGTATCACAGGGTATATTTTGAACATGATATAAACTCTTGGCGTTTTCCTTGATAGTGGGCTGTTCACGTTTGTCATCGCAGGCCAGTAACGATGGATTTTTGTTATGAAAAACAGCAAGGGCATACATAAACAAATCGGAAATGGAAAAATTTGATGAGCGCCCTTTTTGTGAGCGAGGATCGGGAATCTCTTGAACTTGTTCAAAGACAAGATCAATGAGGTCAGTAGTAACCGAATGATTATGAGAGGTAGGCATAGGATACTGTGTTGCTATTTTGCCAAAAGCATCATCTATTTTAGACTGCGTAGCTGAAATTGTCCTGTAAGCTTCCAGACCTTGGGAACAGCGGGCTTTCAGTCGTTGTGGGAATTACTGGCCTGCGGTGACCATGAGCCCAGAACTGGAGCAGGTCATCATGAAGAGCTTTCAACAGGCGGTAAAAAACAGCCATTTCTCACCGGACTCCCTGCCACTGGAGCCGGGTATTGCTGAACAGCTTCAGCAGCAGCTACCCGTTGTTGCTGATAAATTGATTGCCGAAGGAAAGCCGCCCATCATGCTGGTCAACGATACCATTCGCCCGGCTATGGCCCGCTATGCAAGACTGTGCACTGATGGCATGCACGTACTGTCGTTTAATGAAATACCTGAAAATAAAGAGGTCATTGTCGTAGGCAAAGTCGGGTAAACCCCATAACAGAAAAGTTGTTTGTTTTTAAGGCTTGATAACGGTATCGTGAAAATAGCTATTTCAACTTCATAAAGAAAGCTGGCAAATTTCGCTTCGTGTTCCCTTCGGGCAGGTATTTCCATGGACAGGAAATCAAAATCATCACTGAACAGCCGGGAGCTGTCAGGTACTGCAAAAGTACAGAAGGTACACTCTTCTTCTGAATTTAAAGATCTTGAAACTTATGATCTGACCAATCCGGATTATAAGATTCATGACCTGCTACCTACGCTGGAGCTGATCAACCAGCGTTTCTCACAACTGTTCAGACATGCCATCAGCAGCCTGTTCCGGCATAACATTGATGTGCAGTTTGACAGTGTTGATTCATTACAAGTGGGCGATTACCTTGCCAATGACACAACCCCCGATATCAAACATATCTATAAATCAACCACGCTGAAATGCTCTGGATTTATGGCGATTGAATCTCCGATGCTTTTTTCTCTGGTGGATATTTTTTTTAGCGGATCCGGAGATAGTGTAAATCCAAAACGCAACGAACTGACAACCGCTGAAATCAGAATATTGCTGAGAGTTCTCAAAGCTGCTGCAGATAAACAGACAGAAGCCTGGGGCAGTATACTCTCGTTTAAAATCAAACTGGCGGATAATTACAACAGCCCGGTTTCAACACTGTTTCGATCGGACACCGAAATCATTCTGCTGAGCCAGTTTACGCTACAGCTGGGCAGTCAATCCTGCGCACTCCATATCGTCATGCCCTATCAGGCACTGGAACCCGTGAGAGAAAACTCCAGGCCTTTAAATTTGCTGAGCAGGACCCTCAGTGGCAACGCAATATGCTGATGGGATTGATGCAGGCCCCGCTGGAAGTATCCTCCCGGCTCTGTGAAGTTGATATCAGCCTCAGAGATGTGATGCGACTGAAGCCCGGTCAGATCATTCAGGCCGATGTCCCCCCCCAATGTTACCGTCAAAGTTGCAGGCGTGCCCTGCTTTAAAGCGTCGGTATGCACGGTACAGAACAGTCTGGCCATCAAGATCACCAAAAAATTGCACAGCGAAGAAGTAGAGGTGTACCAGCACGAGGAGAAGGAAATCCATGAGTAATGAAGACGACAGCGTTACCCCAAACGACAGCATGAGCTTTCAGGACAGCCTGGAATCTGAACAATCCACCCAGCCCGTTGAAGAGACAGCAAATCTCCCCCAGGCCATGAGTGACCTGGGGATGATCCTGGATATCCCCGTCACCCTTTCGCTGGAACTGGGCAGCACTAAAATTAATATCGGTGATTTAATGCGCCTGAACAAAGGCTCTATTGTTGAGCTGGAAAAAGAGGCTTCAGAGCCGTTGGAAGTGATGGTGAATGGCAAACTCATTGCCTATGCCGAAGTCGTGGTTATTCATGATAAATACGGCATTCGTTTCCTGGATGTGGTCAGTGAATCAGAAAGACTGAAGCATATTTCCTGAATGAAAAACAACAACAATAAATACAGGCTGATGACGTTCGCATTATCAGCCTTCTTCTGCTTTTTTGCTGTTGACAGTTTTGCCGAGTCAGGCCTGCCACTGATCACGGTAACCAGCAACGGGGATGCAACGGAGTACAGTGCCAGTCTTCAGATCCTGATTCTGATGACGTTACTCAGTTTTATCCCGGCAGCGTTATTGATGATGACGTCGTTTACCCGCATCATCATCGTTCTGGCCATTCTCAGGCAGGCGCTGGGTTTACAACAAACGCCGCCTAACCAAGTGTTGCTGGGTATTACGCTGGCGTTGACCCTACTGATCATGACGCCACTATTTGAAGACATTTATGCCTTGGCAGTGGTCCCCTACCTGGAAGATAGCCAGACTTTACTGGAAGCACTGACACAGGCCAGCTTGCCAGTGAAAGACTTTATGTTGAAACAGACCAGGGAAACGGATCTTGAACTGTTCTTCACTATCGCCAAACAGGACATACCGGTAAATCTGACAGATACGCCCTTATCAATCGCAATACCTGCTTTTGTAACCAGCGAACTGAAAACCGCTTTCCAGATCGGTTTTATTATTTATATTCCCTTTCTGGTCATTGACCTTGTGGTGGCCAGTGTTTTGATGGCAATGGGCATGATTATGCTGTCACCACAGATGATCTCTCTGCCATTTAAATTAATGCTGTTTGTTCTGGTGGATGGCTGGGCAATGATTATGGGAACCATGGCATCCAGCTTTTTTTGAACAAACGTTAAACAACGGACGCCTGAATAATCAGGCTTCTTTTAGTATTGCCCGCTCAATCAGCTCAGCCTTTTCCCGGAAAAATTTCATCCTGGCATAGAGTTTTAACACTTCCTCATGGGCCTGACAGGCCTGCTCCTGCTCCAGGTCGGACCAGCAAGGTACCGGTAACTGCTTTAAATCCTGACTGTGGATAAATGGCACATTATTATCTGTACGTATCGAATCAATCAGTTTCCGGCCCGTCTCAGACTTCAGAAATCGAAACAGGACAACCGGGCTATGGAGCCCATTACCTGGCTTTTGTCGTAAGATAACAAAGGACTGACCAGCGACCCAGTTATTGCCACATAATTCCGGAACCAGTGCCAGTTTTCCCGCCTGCCCCTTTATCGCCAGCAATATATCGCCAGCTTGTAATGTCTGCCCTTTGGCTCTTTTCAACCGGTCGGGGCCAATCTGCACAATACGCTTGGGTGCTTCAACCAATCCGGCATCGTTTATATCATTGACCGTCACTTCCATAAATACCCGAATATCCTGCTCATGCTCCGCACCTCGCAACGCCTGGGCACGAATAATCTCAAACCCATCGTCCAATACTGAAACCGCTCCGGTGGAACGAAAAACCACAGAACGGTTGGCTCCCAGATAATGGCCCGGATCCAATGGGAAATGGGTATCGCCAGCACTCAATAAATCAGTGCAATTTACCTGATAACTGACTCTGGTATTTCGGGGATCCCGGATTTCTTCGACAATCACATCCGAATTATTTAATCGATATTTTGCTTCCCCACGCTTTTTCACGGCGACTGACTTAAAATAATCGTTATCACTGTTGATAAAGCAAATTGTATTGGACGTATCACCCCCAAAAACAAGAACAAACAAGGGCTGAGCCCGCCCTGGTAATAAACCGGAAGGTAAACGGATAACCCCGGAGAGACGTCCATCCTTAATCAACTTTTTCCGGAAGTTTCGGCTTTCAGCGGTATTTTTCAGTAGAAAACGACCAGGAATCACCAAAACCATTGAGCCACTGCATTGGTGAAGCATGTGAGTCACAAACAATATCTCCTTCTGACGTATGCCCGAAGAAAATCGGCCAAACAGATCCCTGACTTCATTCACTTTATAGCTGTGTTCACGCAATAAAACTCCGACACCATAAGCAAACTGTCTAAGCCTGCCATGTTGCAAAAACGCCGGATTCAACACCGGGTCTCCTTCTCGCAGAGCCACCTGGCTACTCAGTAAAGCGATAAGAGAGTGCATGGTCTCAGGTTGAGGGTGTTCAGAAAACAGCTGAATATTTTTGCCGGTCAGTAAAGGCATGAAGCCAAAGGCACCATCACCAGAAAGATAAACAGGATGCTGAAGGTCTTTTGGTAACAGGTTAGCCACCAGATCCCTGACTTCCGAGGGCAGAGCTGGCCGCACTTGTAGATATTTACCATAAAGAATATCCGGCAGCTCATGATACCGGATAAGCCCATGCCGCCTTGCGGTAGCAAGAGAAGTCGCCAGTCGTTCAAGCTCTGGCGCAGGAATAGCCTGAAGATAATGCTGGTAATGTGACCACGCTGAATTCCAGACGGGATCGCTTTTAAAGGCAGAAACACCTGACAGGCCTACTGACAATATTTCTGCTATCAATGAGTGGTCAGCAGTCTGGTAGATATCGCCGTTAAATCGTATCTCTTTATTGAGCAGACCATTCTCACTTAAGTAACACCAGGCTAATAACTGCCCCATCAGATGAAGGTAATCCTGATACCAGCTGTTTTTTCTGAGCTGATCCGGCACCAGCGCATTTACTATCTCTTTTCCCATGATCTATCCCTTAGAAGAAAATAAACAGCAGATGAACGTAGTCAATGAAGCGTATAGTTAATCATCTGCTGATTCGATATTTCGCTGCAGAAAAAGCTAATCAGCAGATGATTAGCCATTTCATGTGTGGATTTTCCCCGATGACATACTGAAAAAGCCTTCAAATAAATTACAACCCGGTCTGAACTTTATTTTTTGCGATCACTTGAGCATCCACCACCTTTCCTGAGGAGCGATTGCGAACCCGGATAGTCTCAGACATTAAGCCACTTTCCAGCGCAATACCGGCCATGGCAACGTACAGATTGTCCCCTCCAGCCAGTATGGTGACCACTTGTCCTTTCTGAACCAGATAATCAGGCACCAGGGCGCTCCCTGCAACCAGGCTACCTATTGCAAGTGAGCGCCTCAGTTGTCGCCCGGTGACCAGTTCAGGCTTCTGGAAAAAATCACCTCTTAATTTGTCCCAGGAAACCCTTATCAACTGCAAAGCATCCTCAGTGAGGATATCTCCCCGGGATAACGCCTGGCGAACATGAACTGCAGGAACCTGAACGTCTACATCGGCGGTCACATAATGTCGCCATTGCCCGGGGCACTCAACGTTCAGCCTTACCTGGCCAACAGGGGGACGATGATCAGACCGTCTGGAAACCCTCAGAGCCTGCTGACAATGTCCGGGGATCTTTTTTAATGGTCTTACCGTTATGGATTGGCTGGCATCAGGGTAGGCTTGCAGGAAGTTGCCAAGCGATTTATCTAAATAGTTGGCAACCCGATCATTAATGGTCTCTTCAATCGACGGCTGGGCGGCAAAAAGAGGCGTGCTGCCAGGCAGCAATGGGGCAAAAAGTAGTGAGGCGAAAATACCGGACAGAAGCGGTTTGCTGAATGACATGTGCGATCCCTGCTTTTGCTCATTCAGCAATCAGGCTATCACAATCGTCTATTATGGGAAAACCGGTATCAATATCGTTGCAGGACTTCTTCCAACTCACGTTTCATCAGTTGATCTTCTCGTTTTCTGTTCCTGATGTGTGCCTTATGGGAAAGGTGCTCCAGGCCGCGAGTTTTTTTCTTCTGCTCTTCAAGGCTGGCTGCCAGTAGCTCAAGGCTCTGCTGCCGGGCGGTGAGTTTCTGATCCAGTAATAATAAAACGTCGTTAATTAAAGTGGAGAACTGGTTTCGATTCCAGCATGACAAGGCATTAACGGTATGGCCAAAGTTCAGGGCGCTGCTGTCTTGAGAGCCAGTGATCAGCTGTTTCTGCTGATCAAGCGCCAATACTTCGGATTGTGCTACCGCAACCTGTTGTTGCAGCCGCCTGGTTTGGCAATCCATCGCTTTGCAGAGGCTCTTAAGCTGCTGCTCATCAGCCATGGGTCAACACTTCCTTTCTTACCATCATGCGATTAAGCAGCTGGGTGCTGTCTTCCGGGTTCACCTGTTCAAAGCGGCTCTGTTGCAGAAACTGCTCCATGGACGGCCGCAGCTCAATGGCACGATCCAGTTCAGGATCAGCGCCCGCCTGATAGGCACCAATGGCCATAAGCTCCTGAAATTGGTTATATCTGGCATAGTAGCGGCGAAAGTGGCCGGCATTTTCCCGCTGACGTTCATCCACCACCTGGGGCATCACCCGGCTTATCGATTTGTCCAGATCAATGGCCGGGTAATGCCCTTTCTCGGCAAGTTCCCGACTCAAGACAATATGCCCATCCAGTACCGAACGAGCACTGTCTACTATAGGATCCATCAGGTCATCACCATCTGCCAGAACGGTATAGACGGCAGTAATAGCCCCATTGCCTGTCCCGGTTCCGGAACGTTCCAGCAGAATGGGAATTTTACTGAATACCGAAGGAGGAAATCCCCGTGAGGCAGGTGCTTCTCCCATGGCCAGTGCCACCTCTCGATGCGCCTGGGCATACCGGGTTAATGAGTCCATCAGCAGTAAGACTGATTTCCCCTGATCCCTGAAGTACTCGGCAATGCGATGACAATAGGAGGCTGCGCGAATTCTTCTGACCGGAGATTCATCACCCGGTGCAGCAACGACAATGGTTCGGGCCATCCCCTCTGCTCCCAGGGTATTTTCAACAAACTCTTTCACTTCCCTGGAGCGCTCACCAATAAGCCCAACCACCGTTACATCCGCCTGAGTGTTCCTGGTCATCATGCCAAGTAATGTACTCTTACCGACACCGCTCCCCGCCAACAGGCCAACTCTCTGCCCCTGACCCAGGGTTAGCAGTCCATCAATGGCCCTGATCCCGACATACTGTGGCGTATCAACCGCTCTTCGGTGCATAGGGTTTATGGGATGAGGCAAAACCGGTATACGCTCGTTGACCACCAGTGGCTGGTTATCCAATGGTTGTCCCATAGCGTCTATTACACGGCCAATAAGTCCACTGTCTATCGGTACACTTTTATTGCTTGCAGCCGGAATAATCAGATCGCCTGGAGCCAGGCCCTCCTGATGAGTAGACAGTGACATAAGAAAGGACTGCTTTTTATTAAACCCAACCACTTCTGCATCGAACTCCCCACCGGATCGTGAGCGAATGCGACACAACTGGCCCACTGGCAATTTAATACCCGTCGCCTCAAGCAGTAAGCCGTTGATCGATGCGACCCGGCCAGTCACTGTGGCCACGGGGACAGAACGTAAGCGATTGATCAGGGTATCACCCTCCATCGTCAGCCCTGTCATGAAGTGACCGCCTCCAGATTTGCCGGCAGGGATTCCCGAATAATATCCAGACATTGCATCAGCCTGCTCTCCAGACGGGCATCGGCCTCTCCATCACTGGCAACAATACGACAGTCTCCGGGAGTCAACTCCTGGCTTACTGACAGTTGCCATGGAATACCAAAATCCGGTTTCACTTCTCTGAGAAGCTCTGCATCCTGCTCACAAACATGAATCGAGTACTCATCACTTTCCGGTATAAGGTCCAGAGTCTGGCGAATAATCTCGACAATTTGTCCCTGTTGTGTACTGACTTCCGTACGAACCACCTGGCGGCATACTTCTTCCACAACCTGTCCCAGCCAGATCGACAGTTGTTCACGATTTTTCAGGTGTTCCGTCTGTAGTGATGCCAGCTCCTTATGAAGGCTCTCAAAAAGGCTTTATGTTGTTCAGAAACCTGCTGCGCCTGACTGGCTACTTTACCGGAGGCTTCCTCAAATCCCAGACGCCTGCCTTCTTCATAGCCCCGTTGATAGCTTTGCTTCTCAACCTTTTGCATCTGTGCCGCATGGTTTTCTGCCCGCACTTTTTCCGCAGCGTCAAAGCTCTGCCGGTTATTTGAATTCGGGGCAGCGGACTCTGGCTTGATGGAGGGCGTCTGGTAACGTTTTTCTTTAAAGAGGTCTGCTTCGTTTTCAGTGGATGCAACGCCAGTGGGCTCCTGAATAGACTCACGATCATGCACGGGAAACTGAAACCGTTTATAGGCCGCTGTCTCAGGCTGCCAGATTCTGTTTCTGTTTTTCATGGTAGCCTCTTGGCAATTACTCGATCATCTCTTCATCATCATTGAAACTCAGCTCAATCTCTCCACTGGCCGCCAGCTGCCGGGCAATGCGCAGAACATCATTTCTCGCACCCTGCACCTGGCTGGCACGGACAGAACCGAGGTTTTCAATATCTTCCTGAAGAAACTTTGCCGTACGTTTGGTCATGGTAGCCAGAATGGCATCCATCACCTCTTGAGCCACGCCCTTGAGCGCCAACGCCAGAATATCCTGACTGACTTCACTGATAATTCTGCGCAAGACATCCTCATCCAGACGGACAATATGCTCAAAGACGAACATCTGTTGTTCAATTTTTTCCGCCAGCTTCTTATCCTGCTCTTTAAAGAAGCCCAGGACATTTTTAACGGTGGTTTCACCCATCCGATTCATAATATCGGCAACCTGCCTAAGACCACTGACCGTGGTGTTATGGCTGGTGCCCAGTCGGCCAATATTGTCATCAAACATCCGGTTCAGTTCTTGCAGAATGGAAGGATGGAGTTCTTCAAGTCTTGCGACCCTGGATAAGAGGTCTTGATGAGAGGCGACCGGCAATCGCTGCAATACTTCAGCGGCCTGCTCAGGTTCAAGATAGGTCAAAACGACAGCCTGCAACTGGGGATGTTCACCCGCAATCAACTCAGTAATGGTTGCTGAATCCATCAACTTCATGGTTTCCAGAGAGTTATCCTCATCACCAAAAATGGAGTCCATCACCCCCTTTGCCTCTTTATCCCCCAGGGCCAGCTTCAGCGTCTTATCCAGATACCCCCGGGATGAACCGGTTAAACCACTGTCATAACGATAGGTGTGGAAAAAAAGTTCCAGAACTTCCTGCACCTGGTCACGTTTCAGGGGTGCCATGGCGGCCATGGAAGCACTGATCTGACGAACCTCTCTCTGGCTGAGATGCCCCATTACCTTGGCGGCACCTTTCTCACCCAGGCTCAGCAGTAAAATAGCAATATCCCTGGTCGTCGGCTGTCGTAAAGCCAGTGCTGTCCCATCAGTCATAGCTGCTCATCCATAATTTAATCACCTGGGCAACCCGCTCAGGCTGCTTGGTCGACAGTTTTCTCATATGAGTAATCTGGGTTTCAAAGTCTGCCAGTTCAGGAGGGAGCAAATTGAATGTTTCGTCAAACAGAACACGCCGTTCATTTTCGTCACCTTCCTGACTGTCCTGCGCGCCACCTTCAACCAGTGCCGGTAAAGACTCTTTTGGAGGCTCCAGATTAACGGTCACCTGCTTCATTAATGGACGGATAAGAAACAGCAGCACCATAACCGCCAGTAACGTACCGCTACCATATTTGACGTAGTACAAAGCCTGAGGTTGCTGCCACCAGGCAAGCGGCTCTGGAGCAACACTGGCAACCGGCACGAACGGTGCCGTGTGAATACTGATCCGATCACCTCTTGCCTGATCCAGACCAGTAGCATCAATGATCAACTGACGGATACTGTCCAGCCTGGCCTGATCCCAACTCACCGCTCCCAGCGCCTGATCGGGCTGCTCATTAAAAACCACCGCGATACTGAGCTTGTCGATCCGCCCCTGCTGATTGGACACCTGTCGTACTACCTTGTCGACCTCATAATTGCGCACAAACTCAGACTGGGTACTGGTTTCAGTATCACCATCAGGGTCGGTCTCTTCCGGCGGCTGATTGCTCAACGTACCGGGAATACCTCTTGCCTGGCCACCGGTATTGACCCGCTCTTTGCCCTGTTCACTGCGCAATACCGCGGTACCGGGGTCAAACTGTTCAACGGTCTGAATCACTTTTTCAAAGTCAACGCTGGCTGTTACCTGGGCCCGATAATTGCCCGGGCCTACCAGTGGTTCCAGCAAGTGACTGATTCTTTCCTGATAACGGGATTCCACCTGTTGTTTGAAATCAAACTGCCTTGAAACCTCTCCCAAAGCACTGTTGTTGAGCAGCACCTCGGAGGAGAGCAACTTGCCACTCTGGTCAATAACCGACACATCCTCTCTGTTCATATTGGCAACGCTGGTAGCCACCAGGTTGATGATGCCTTCTATCTGTTCAGGGCTGAGCCGGTAGCCTGCCAACAGGCTGATAAAAACCGATGCCGATGGTTTTTCCTGACGCCGGATAAAACTGCTCCGCTTGGGAATGGCCAAATGCACCCGGGCATTTTTGACCGGCTTCAGACTGATAATGGTTTGGGCAAGCTCACCCTCCAGCCCCCTGAGGTATCGAACCCCCTCAACGAACTGGCTGGTGCCAAGTTCCTGTTGATTCAACGTATCAAGGCCTTCAGGGGATCTTGCCTGAATGCCCGCGACAGAAAGCTTCATTCGGGCTTCACTGAGTCGGCCTGCATCAACCAATACCTGACCAGACTCCGGGTGAAGCTTATATTCCATACCTTCACGGTCGAGGACTTCAACAATACTGGCAACGTCGTATAATTCCTGATTACCGTACAGAGGCTGGTAATCCGCAGACTGAGACCAGAGCCAGAAAACCACCAGCAACGCTATACCGGCCGCCAGCATCACCATCATGATGGCCTGATAACCACGATTATCCTGAATAAATGATCGTACTTTTTCCAGATATACCTGCCAGGATGCTTTGACCTGCTCTTCCTGACCAGAGGCCTCCGGGGAGCTGTCGGCTACCGTTTCTGCCATGGCTTATCCTGCCTTCGGGTTAAATTTGCATACGCATGATTTCTTCATAGGCTGCTACTGCCTTGTTTCTGACTTGTAACAGTGCCTGAAAAGAGATACTGGCCTTTTGGGTAGAAATCATGGTGCCAAGAAGGTCCTGAGACGCCCCGGTATCCACCTCATGCATTTTCACAGAGGCGGACTGTTGCAGTTCATTGACTTTATCCATGGCCGTTTTCAATACCCGGGAGAAGTCCGGTAGCTCACTGCCAGAGGCATGCCCTGAAGGTAGCACTGACTGTGTGCGGTCAGTCAGCACAGGGCTGATAACATCAGAGGGTAATCCTTTGATATCCATGTGCATTCCCTTGCCCATTTTGCAATCGCAGCTGGAACCAGGCTGAAAGAGCCTACATGTAAACTACGATTCCAGAATATTTAGGATATCGACGGAGTATTGACAGAGTTTAGGAAGGTGGTAATCAGGATTTATTGCTTTAACCAAATCTCGACACGCCTGTTTTTATCACGACCGGCTTTTGTCCGGTTATCTGCCACAGGATATCGCTCGCCATGAAAGCGCATTAAGATCTTATCCCCGGGCACACCCATCTGCTTCAGGTTTGCAGCAACCGCTTCGCTTCTTTTTTTAGACAACGCCCGGTTAGCCAGTTCATGGCCATAAGAGTCCGTATGTGCATCAATGGTGATTTGCTGAACAGACGGGTCGGCCATCACATATTCGGCAATATGAGTGAGCAGTTCACGCTGCCGGGCATCCAGGCGCAGCTTCCCCGAGGAGTAGTAGAAGGTATTATGTTCAGCCTGGTCAAAGCTGAGCAAAAGTAAATCATCCATACAGCGGTAAAACTGCTCAGCAACCTGCTGAATCTCCAGCGGAGTAACCTGAATAACAATATCTTTGCTGGCCTCTGTGGTAATCTGCAATTTCAGCTGCTTTCCCTGCTGGAAAGCTTTCATCAGGGCCAATGTATTGAGATGAATGCTAAGCGGGTCCCCCTTATAAAGTCGGGTACGGGCAACCACCCGATCATCCGTTATCGCCTGCCAGGGTGACGATGCCAGCAAAACAGTGACTTGCCTGTCATTATCCGAGAATGGGTCAGGGACCATAGAAAGCGTTTCCCTGTCGCCTGCTTCAGCGGTCAAACTGACGTCACCCAAACCGGGCACTTGGTTTTTCAGCAAACAGAAGAAGCGATTACCGGAATGATGCCAACGGGTATCAGAAAGATCATGAGGGTACAGATCATCAGCGAGAATAAAAAAAGCCTGAAAGAGCAGGCTTAACACAATCCCATGTACGATATGCTGCATTATTCCGCCATTGAATTCACAGTCAGGCCATTCTGATCATAAGTAGCGGCTGTCTGCCCGGAAAAAGTTAACGCGATGATTTTTCTTGTACTTGCTGACAATCTGGCCAGTAGACGTCCATTAGCGCTGTTGATCTGCTGACAACGATTCGCAGATCCCTCTAATTGGACCCAGTATTTATTCAGGGCCTGTCGATTAACTGTTGAGGCATTTGCCGGTTGCTGATTTACAAGAGAGAAGAAGTGTGACATGCCCTGCTGATCCGGGCTGAGTCCCAAAGGTTTGAGATAGTGCTCCCGAAGAGCCCCGTTCATTTGCAGCATATTGAGTAGTTGAATCTGTGTTTCCAGAGAGTGTTCAAGGGCGGTAATATTACGTTCCAGCATTTTCTGATGAACGGACTCCAGAACTCGCTCCAGCTTTCTCGATAACGCCAGGGCATCCTGAATATTACCCAGCATTTTCTGACCAAGGTCTTCTAATCCACCATCAACACCTGCTGGCTGGCGAGCTGAGGCATCACTCGCGTTTTTTGCATCAGTCGTCATTCTCTGAGTTGAGTTCATCAGAAAGTTCCAGAATTTTGTCAGCGAGCCGCTGGTAATCAATGGGAAAGTTGCCCTTTTTAATCGACTCACGAACACTTTTGACTCTGGCTGCATTGACATCTTCCAGGTCAGCCAGTTGCTGAAAAAGTTCATCAATTTGCTGGGCCGAGGCGCTTACATTTAAACGGTCTTCGGCTACCCGGGGAGAACGGTCTACAGCGGCACTTTTTTCTACACGAACCTTTGAGCTGTTGACTGCTCCCGTCTTTTTTCCACCTGGGCCTTTTATGCTGGACATAACTGCACTCCCCCGAAAACGTTCTGTACAAACATCGGCAAGAGTATTCAAAATCTTAAATGACCAGAGACTATCACCTCTGGATTAAATCCGGTTTACCGAAGGCGATCAGGTTAAGTAGTTGAATAGAGATAGCTGTTTGATACTGGCATAGACCTGCTGGCTGGCAGTAAGAATCAACTGCTGCTGATTTAACCGGGTCGTCGCTTCAACCATATCAATATCTTCAAGGTTAGATTTCAACTGTTCGGCAAAAAGGCGAATGTCAGCGTGACTTTCTGAAATTCGATCCAACAGGTTCAGGTCACTGCCGCTGCGGGTTTGTGCCGTGCCAATACGCTCCATGGTTGCATCAACCCAGGTCATGGTATCAGCAAGAACCGTTGACAGATTGACTGGATTATTCAGCTCAGACACTGCGGTCGTTAATGCATCAAAAATACTGTCCAGGGGAGGTGTAGCAGAGTTATCAAAGAACAGTTCGTTGCCGGGCTGAGTAATCTGAACCTGTGCAGAGCCACTGATGGCCACCTGGCGGAACTGGTTGTTGCCGTTGTAGGCATAATCTCCAACGGTTTGAACCACCGGTTGCTGGTTTGTGGTCGTACCAGAAAACAGATACTGACCGTCTGCCGTCTGATAATTGGCAAGGCTAAGCAGCGATTCATTCAAAGAGCTTAACTCTGTTGCCAGTGACTTAAGGTCAGCACCGCTCTGTGTGCCATTGGCCGCTTGTAACAGGAGATCCCTTGCTCTTAACAGTAAATCATTCATGCCGCTGTAAAGCGCATCCTGCTGCTGCAGCCAGCCAGTAGCGGAGCTGATATTATCTTCAAACTGACCGATGGCTGTCAGTTCATTATTCAGTTGCAAGACCTTTACGGTATCAATGGCATCATCTGAAGGCTGAAGAATTCGTTTGCCTGTTGATAACTGATCTGAAGTTTTTGCCAGGTCCGTCATAGTATGCTGCATGACCTGCAGCATCACTCTATTAAAGTTACCGGTACTTATCCTCATGGCTCCTTCTCCCTGGAACGGTTTTCTCCAGTCTGTGTTTTTTAATGAGCCTAGGAGCCTGTCCGAGAATAGCGCCCGTAGCGAGGATGGCAGAAAATTGAGGATAAAAAGTCGGAAATTTTTAGTGCATAGTGGTTCTATTTGCTAAAAATTTCCGGCTTTTTAGACCAATTTGCTGCCACCGCAGTAGGGCAGTCTATTCTCGGACAGGCTCCTAGTCAGAACATGGCCAGCAAAGCATCAAAGGTGGTGCGAGCCACCGATATCACTCTGGCATTAGCACTGTAAAGCTGCTGGAAGCGAAGAATACTGGCCGCTTCTTCATCCAGATTAACGCCACTGTAGGTACTGACGGCAGCTTCCGCCTGACTTAACAGGGCCTGTCCACCATCAGCCTCTGTTTTTATCCGAGCGGTTTGCACAGCGATATCACCCACAAATCCTGAATAAGCAGTCATCAATGTGCTCTGGCCATTATTGAGCAACCCTTTGGATTGAATGGCCACCAGTTCCAGCAGGTTACTGTTATCCCCCACGCCACTGCCAGGAGCAGAAAATGCCAGGGCAGCAGGATCCGTCAGGGCAGTCTGGATCTCTCTGGCACCGAAACGTACCGGTGATAAACGATAAAGCTGGTCTGTTGCGGTACCGTCCACACGGATTTCAACACCATCAAAAGCAATAGTATCAGTGCCTGAGCCAGTCAAGACACCAGCAGCAACCTGAGCACCGTCGGACCTGCGCACCAGACTGTAATTACCGGAATTATCTACCCGGAAATCATATTCACTGGCCTGTAACTGATTGGTATTAACCACCGTTAATGCAGAAACCGCGGTCGATGACATATCCAGCGCCATGACAGCACCAACCGGTGTCGTCAGGTCATTGAATAATGCTGCTCCCGGATTACCATTCAAGTCTTCTCCAGCCTGCAACTGGTCATTAATTCCACTGGTAATCATTACTGCCAGACGTCCCAGCTCATTGCGGGCCTGAACAAGCTCTTCCGACTGGTAAGTCATCAGGCCGCCTATGACACCTCCGGGATCACCCGTAATCGGAATTTCAGAATTGCCGGTATTGAGCTGTAATTGAAATCCATTGGCTGCATCTACCTGACCATTGACGCTAAGTGCATTGAATTGATTACCCAGAATAAGCGGCTGGCCAGACTTCATATACAGGCTGTATGAGCCATCCGACTGCTCCAGTACATTAACCGATACCAACTCAGACAGGTCACGAATGGCCTGGTCTCTCTGGTCCAGTATTTCATTGGCAGGCTGGTTGCCTGTGGATAAAGAACGCAGCTGATCATTAAATGCCGCAATGTTAGCCAGCAAACCATTGGCCTGATCCGCTGCCGCATTCAGTTGCTGGCCAACCATGGTCGCCTGCCCCTGTAACTGGGCATACAGGGTGTTAAAGCGTTCAGCGAGCCCGACACTCTCGGCTATTACCACCTGTCGTGCACTTAAAGCGTAAGGGTCGACGGAACTGCCATTCAGTGCTGAAAAAAATTGCTCAAAACCTTTCGATAACGACGTATTCTCATTACCCAGCCATTGATCAAGATCGTTCAGGTACTGAGCATGGATATTACTTTCACTGGCCAGGGACTGACTCTCCCACATCTGGGCAGTCAGAAAGCTGCTGGTAATACGATTAACGGCACTGGTATTCACGCCTGTACCCAGAGCGCCGGTTCCGGGGTATAACGTATAGGTAGGGCTGTATTGGACCGTCTGTCGGCTATATCCTTCAGTCTCGGCGTTCGCGATGTTATTACTGGCAACATTCAGTGCTTTCTGACTGGCCAGTAATCCTGAGGTCGCAATTTGAGTCAAACTCATGGTGGCTTCCGGAATTTTGTCTTCTGCTCTGGGAGGCTGTCGACCAGTGAAAGAGGGTTCTTGAACACCTTTACCTCAAGGCTCTCAATCACCCAGCTGCCTGATCAGGGCCTGGGCAATACCAAGCCCGCCGCTGGCACTCAAATGTTCTGCTAACTGAGAATCAAACATGGAGTGGAAAAACTGAGTGTCTTTACTCATCATGGGCAGCTCACTGCCTGCCATCATGGCTTCATTCGCTTTACGCATACTTTTCAGCAATTCATTAACAAACAAGGATTCAAACGCCTTGGCGGCAGACTCGATATCCTCAACCTTTTCAGCGGACGAATTGGCAGATACAGACATATCAAACGTTGGATTAATACCTGAGAGCATTTGAGTTCCTTCTCTAATATTGCAGTAAGGCTTAAATCACGATTAACTCTGCTTCCAGAGCGCCCGCCGCCTTTAAAGCTTCCAGAATTGACATCAGGTCTGTTGGTGTCGCGCCAACACCATTAATCGCCGATACCACTTCTGATAACGACACGCCTTCTGGTACCAGGTAGATTGCCGATGCTTCTTCCTCAAGAGAAACATCGCTATTTAAAACGACTTCGGTGGAACCGCCCTCAGCGAATGCCCCGGGCTGGCTTGCGGTGGCCGTCTGCCTGACACGAACCACCAGATTGCCATGGCTTACCGCAGCGGGTCGGACCCGAACGTTTTCCCCCATCACCACGGTGCCTGTCCGTGAGTTAAACACGATCCGGGCGGCCGGGCTGGCAGACTCTACATTGATCTGTTCCAGCATGGACATAAAAGCAACGCGCTGGCTACTGTCCACAGGAGCGGATACTTTTATCGATACGCCATCGGTAGCGGCAGCAACACCCGGTCCGAAATAATTGTTGATGGCTTTGACAATACGTCGTGCCGAGGTGAATCCGGGTTCCTTCAGGTTAAGCACCAGATGATTACCATAATTAAAGGGTGTCTGAACCGCTTTTTCGATTAATGCCCCGCCGGGGATACGTCCAGCATTGGTGCTGTTAATTTGAATTTTACTCCCTGCACCGGGATTATCTGCACGCCCCGACAAACCTTCGGCAGACACCCCCCCGACAATCAGGCTGCCCTGGGCAATGGCATAAATCTGGTTATCAGCGCCTTTCAGTGGGGTAAACAGTAAGGTTCCCCCTCTGAGACTCTTGGCATCGCCGATGGATGAGACGGTGACATCAAGCTTCTGTCCCGGACGGGAAAAGGCTGGCAGGGTTGCATGCACCGTCACCGCAGCCACATTTTTTGAATTAACATCCACGGCAGAGATCGTCAGTCCAAACTCCCGGAGCATATTCACCAGGGATTGCTTGGTAAAAGCTGACTTATCCCCGGTGCCATCAAGACCAACCACCAGACCATAGCCGATCAGCTGATTACTGCGGACACCTTCAACATCAACCATATCCAGCAGCCGACGACCATGGGCTGATGGAGAAGTTCCCATAACCGTGATAGTCAGGCATAGAAAAAACACGACGCTGCTCAAATAGTCATGACGTTGGTTCCCTGTCATACCGCCTCCCTGAAATGGCAGCCCTTAAAACGGAAAGAAAGGACTGTTCAGCATTTTTGTGAACCATCCTGGCTCATGGGCATTGGCATTATCGCCTAAAGCAATGTAGTCGACTCTGGCCTCCGCTATACGTTCAGAAGAGACTTTGTTATCCGTGCTGATATCTTCCGGACGGACCAGTCCGCTGATTCGTATCTGCTCCCGGCCTGAATTAATCGTCAGCCACTTATTCCCTTCGATACGTAAGGTGCCATTGTGCAGCACTTCAACCACTTTAACGGCCACACTGCCTTCCAGGCGGTTATTTCTACTGGAGCTCGTGGTACCACCATACTCTCTTGTTGGTTGAATATCCGAAGCCAATGACCAGCCACTGCCAAGAATGGAGGCACTGCTTCGTCCCAGCAGTGTTGGGTCAGGAATGGAAATCGTCGTACTTTTATTGGTGCTGCTTCCGCCCCCCATACTGATATTGGTGGTTCCTTCCAGCTCAATGGTCAGAATATCGCCAAGACGATAGGCTCTTCGGTCAGAAACCATAAGGCTGCTGTAACGGGCATTGAACAGGCTGCCAGTTGGTGGAATTTCAGCTTGAGGTAACGCTTCCCTGGTAGCCGTCGTGTTTTCCTTGGGAATGTGCCTGCTTCCCGCCGTCTTTTCCGGACTGATAGGTGGTTTTACAGGCTGAAGCTGGCAGCCAGCCAGAATCAGAGACAGTAATAGTAACCACCCTTTCATAGCAGTCTCCCGGATCAGAGTGTCTGATTAACAAACTGCATCATTTCATCGGCCGCAGCGATGACTTTTGAGTTCATCTCATAGGCCCGTTGCACTGAAATCATATTCACCAGCTCTTCCACAGTGCTGACATTGGACGTTTCCAGGGTAAATTGCTTTAACAAACCCAGGCCTTCCTGACCAGGCAAGGCCTCTATGGGGTCACCGCTGGCGGTAGTCTGTTGATACAGGTTGCCACCCTGGGCCAGCAGCCCTGCCGGATTGACAAAGTTAACCAACGTTATCTGGCCGACTTCCAGGGGATCTATCACGCCCTGTTGTTTCACCATCACAATGCCATCGTCGCTGATGGTAATGCCGGTGGCATCGGCAGGAATGGTAATACCCGGCTCCAGGGGCAAGCCATTACCATTAACGATCTGGCCATCGGCATCGATCTGAAACTGTCCATTCCTTGAGTACACAGGGGTTCCATCCGGCTGCACAAATTGAAAGAAGCCATTGCCCACAATGGCCAGATCCAGAGCCTGGCTGGTTGTCTCATAATTGCCCGGGGTAAATACTTTCTGCGTTCCGGTCATTTTGACGCCAGTACCGACCTGCAAACCGGAAGGCAGCTCATTATCCTGATCATTCAGCGCTCCTGGCTGACGCTGAATATGATAAAAAAGATCCTCAAATGTCGCTCTGTCCCTTTTAAACCCGACAGTATTCACATTGGCCAGGTTATTGGAAATGATCGACATCTGCTTTTCCTGGGCTGCCAGCCCGGTTTTACTGACCCATAATGATGGATTCATTTCAGATTTCCCTATCCTGTCTTTTATGTATCAGACGACTATTGATCTCTGACCAAACGGTCACCGGAGGAGGCCATATCCCCAGCAGCCTTCATGATTTTCATCTGCGCTTCAAACTGGCGGCTCAATGACAGAAACGACACCATTTCATTGAGCGCATTAACATTACTCGATTCCAGGTAACCTGTTCTGAGACGGACATCAGGGTCGGCATCCAGATCATCCCCCGCAGTGGCAACAAAGAGCCCGTCGGCGGACTTCTGCAGTTCCCCCGGCTCGGGGTTAACCAGCTTCAGCCGACCGACTTCAACGGGCTCATTGGCCTCTGTGGGAGGAATTATGGTAATTGTGCCGTCTATACCAATGTCGATAGATTGAAACTCCGGCAGCTGTATCGCACCCGCTTCTCCCACCACAGCTAACCCTCCGGCAATGACCAGCTGTCCATCCGTAGTAACCTGAAGCTGCCCTGAACGGGTATAGGCCTCGGTACCAGCTGCGGTTTCGACACTTAGCCAGCCATCCCCGTTAATGGCGACATCGAGATTCCTGCCGGTGGTTTCCATAATGCCCGCATCAAAACTGCTGCCAAGACCACGGGCAACAGGCATTACCCGGCTACCCAGGCCATCGCCCTGAAGCTCAACAGCCAGGCTGCTGACAAAATCACGTCGAAAACCGGGTGTACTGCTGTTGGCGAGATTATTGGCATGTACCTGCTGGGCCCGCATGGCCAGGTTTGCCCCTGCCGAGCTGATATAAAGCACCTTATCCATAGGCTATCAATGTCCGTCAGATGATATTCATCAAGGTCTGAGTCAGGTTATTGCTGGTTTCAATGGTTTTAGCATTGGCCTGATAATTACTCTGGGCTTCAATCAGTCTGACCAGCTGTGAAGATATATCCACATTGGACTGTTCCAAAGCACCCGACTCCAGAGAGCCCATAATGCCTGAGCCCGGAGTTCCAACTAATGGATTGCCTGATGCGAAGCTGGACTGCCATAAACTATCCCCTGCGGGAATAAGTCCACTGTCGTTAGGAAAGTCAGCCAGTACAACCTGCCCCTGCGTCTGGCTCTGACCGTTGGAGTATAACGCCTGCAAGATACCTTCCTGAGTAATCTGAATGCCGGTCAACGAGCCGGGAGGGAAACCATTCTGTGCGACCTGATTGACAGAAAAGTCCGCACCCAGCTGGGAAAATCTTGAAATATCAATATCCATGCTCATGGCACCAGCCCCGGCAAGACGAGAGTCTCCAGCGGCAATACCCAGAGTTATCGAGCCACCTGCTGGTGTTGCCAGGCTACCATCGCTGTTAAAGGTAATACTCTGACTGAGATCAGCCGTGGCGGCATTGTCAAAGTAGAGGTCTACCTGCCAGGTGTTGTCTGCCGTTTTGGCAAAATAAAGACTGACGGTATGTGACGCACCAAGACTGTCATTCACATCAAACGCCATGGTTGAGTTAAACGTACCGGGATCACTGGTATCAATCGTTCCGGTAAGCACTGATGCCCGTGCATCAAGGTTTGCTGAGCTACTCACCTGACTGGTTGCCTGGGCTGGCATGGTACTTTGGGCAATTCTTAAATCTGTCTGGGTTCCTGCCAGAATATTACCTGAAGCATCTGCCGAATAACCCTGCAGATTCATTCCCTGGTTATTGACCAGATAGTTATTGGCATCCAGAGAGAAATAACCCGCTCTCGAATAGGAAAGCTCCCCATTGTCGCTCACCATGAAAAAGCCCTGACCATTAATAGCCATATCCAGGGCATTCTCAGTATAAGTAATACTCCCCTGGGCAAACTGTTGACTGATGTCTGCCACCTGAACACCTGCAACCTGGCTGTTACCGCCGGCTACCGAAGAAGCATAAACATCGGCGAACTCTGCCCTTGAGCTTTTAAATCCGACAGTATTCGTGTTGGCAATATTATTGCTGACAACCTGAAGATCCTGCTGGGCAGCATTAAGCCCACTGAGCCCTATTTTAAACGACATGTTTATCCTCCTTAATTCCTTGAATAGACGTCAACATCTGCGTTGTTGAGCTATTTATTCCGAGATGGCCTGAACCGATGACAGTGGATAGGTGCCAAGGTTAGCCAGTTTCAAATAGGCTCCTGCGCCCGTGGTTTCAACACCGGATACGCGCCCACCCAGGCTGACGGTTGCGGCATAAGCCTCGCCACCACTCACCGCCGTTGCCGTGATGGTGTATTGTCCCGGGCTGATATCTTCAAGGGCAAAGCTGACTTTCCCACTACCATGGGCTCCCAGAGACTGAGAGGCGACCTGCACACCATTAATATCATAAGCCCGGATCAATACATCACTGGCCGCTACCGGTATTTGCGCTTCACCCGTTACACTTCCTGATTCTTCCAGCTCAACTCGATTGGTATTGACTTTGATATCTCTACCCACCAGCTGCGAGGCCCCTAACATTTGTGACTGCTGGAGTGAGCTGATGAGCCCATCAATACGATCATCAATGGAGTTAAGGCTCTCTACCGACGATATCTGAGAGAGCTGTGTCAGCATCTGGTTGGTATCCAGGGGCGCTAAAGGGTCCTGATTATTCAGCTGGGCGACAAAGAGTTCGATGAACTGATTCTGGTCCACCTGCAGGGAGCTTGAAGACGGTTGAACTGAGGAACTGGAAGCATTATTTACCGGACTGATCCCTGTCACATATCACCTTTAGTGTTTATCCATGGGGTATCTGAATCATTCATTACTCGGCCAGTGACAGCAGCTTTTGCTGTAACTTTCTGGCGCTGACCATCACTTCCATACTGCTCTGATAACTGCGCGTAGCAGATAACATATCTGCCATTTCCTGAATGACATTAACGTCCGGGTAATACACATAGCCAGACTCATCCGCCAAAGGACTGCCTGGCTCATAACGGCGATTCTTGTCACTGGGGGGCATTCTAAACACGTCGTCTATGGTAACCCTGGCAGACTGCCCTTCACCCTGAAGCTGGTCATAGACCGTAGAAAAAACCGGTCGCAATGGGCGGTATGCGGTTTCTGGAGAGCTGCCGGCACTGGACATATTGGCCAGATTGCTAGCGATACTATTCAACCTGACCGTTTGCGCATTAAGCGCTGAACCGGAAATTGCGTAGAGATTATTCAGTGACATATTACATACCTCCCCTGATCGCCAGCTCGAGTCCGCTCAGTTTTTTTCTGACAAATGTCAGGCTGGTTTGAAAATCCAGGGAGTTACGGGCAAAGGATGACTGCTCGACCCCAAGCTCAACGGTATTGCCATCACTGCTTTGCTGGTGAGGAATTCTATACATCAACGACTGAGTATCCGCCGTCAGCTTTAAGGCCCGTTGAGTCGCTTCGGCACCTTCTGGCTGATTCAATTGATGATTCAACACCGCAGAAAATTCAATATCCCGAGCCTTGAACCCCGGCGTATCAACATTGGCAAGATTACCGGCCAGCACCTCCGCCCTTAGTCCTCTGAATGCCAACGCCTGTGGATGAATACCCAACACTTTGTCAAAACTGATGGCCATATCAAGCCTGCCCTGTAAAAATTGTTCCTTGAGTACTGCACCAGTGCAAAATGAAATAATGATACCGAAGCACCAAACATATCAGGTTATCTGTAAAGCCCTGCGATACTTTATCAATTAGGTCATATGCTAAAAATTCAGACAGGCATATAACGTGACAGAGAGGTATTACAATGAATGAACGACACAGAGCCTATGAATCAGTTATGGGCGCATTGGTCGCTGACGCGTCTGCCATGGGGTTTCACTGGTTGTACGATCAGGCCCTGATTGCAAAGTACGGAGGTGAAAGTCCCGAGTTTCATACGCCTGCCAAGGCAGAATACCAGGACAAGGGATACTTTGCCCATGAAGGAAAACAGGCCGGTGAGTTTTCCCATTACGGCGCACAGTTGCTGGCGATGCAGGATGCCATCATAGCCAACAGCCATTATTCAGAGCAGAGTTACATAGAATCTTTCCAAAAATGGTTTGACTTTGGTGGTCAGTGGCAAGGTTATACGGATCATCCAACCAGGCAAACCCTGCTCAACCTCCATCAAAGAAAGAGCAATGACGAACCTCTTGCTGCCTGCGGTGCTGACGATACCCAGAATCCGGCATTATCAAAGCTACCACCTCTGATTGCTGTCCATGGCCAGGACCAGGACTTGATGGAAAAGGTAGAATCAGCAGTGCGTGTCACCAATAATAACGACACTGCCGTTAGCTACGCCAAAGCCGTGACCCTGATGATAAAAAGTGCTCATGAGGTCCTTTCACCTGAGCAGTGTGTGAAAAAGGCAAAAGAAGTCAGCGAAGACATTACCAAGGCAATCAAAACCGCTGAATCAATGCTCAAGCGCAGCCCAAAAGAGGTTGCACAGGAAGTGGGAATGCACTGCGGTCTTGACGCCTCATTTATAGTGATTACCCATCTTCTGCTGCAGGCCGAGAACTATGAAAAAACAGTGAGAGAAAATATTTACTGCGGAGGTGACAGTTGTGGCAGGGCTATTCCATTAGGTGCAATTTTGTCTGCATGCTTCTTCGGTTCGGATAAAGCAATGCCAACCTCCTGGATTGCACGAACCTCATTACCCGGTTCTGTGTTGCCCCCCTGAATGGCAAGCTTTATACGACAATACTCAGAGTTATCCCATTATTTATCCCAAACAACTGAACTCGATTTTTTAGGGAAGATTAAATTCAAGTATTTGCTATAAATAACAGAGACCGTTACGGGCAAACGTGGAAGTGGCAGGGTGGGGAGGTTTTATCCCCTTCTCTGATACCCTGCACTTTCCCGGATTTTCAACCAGCTATAGGGCGTACCATCATCTAAGGCACGGCTTCCAATTTCCTCGGCTTGAATAGGGATTTAGCTCAATCTAAAAATGCGTAATAAATACCCATGCTGACCAAGCTGTATAACCCTGAAATCTTCTCTGCATGGAAACATGGCTGGTTATCAGTGCAAACAACACTTCTTGAATTTTTTGCCGCTGCCACAGGGGCAGGGATCATTTCTGCCGACACCGGCGGGTGATGAAGTAAACGTCGATGCTCGCTGAGGCTGCTCACCCTGCTTTGGTGCTGTCTGATTGATCACCATATTCTCCAGGTTGGTTAACAGCTCGTTGCCCTCTCCGGAATAGCAGCTCAACTGCCTTAATGCCGCCACCGCGTCCTCCAGATAGCAGTAGAACTCACCTTCCTGCTTCATCACTGACTTATTGATCACTTCCGGCGCAACACCGCAGCGTAATTTCAGTTCGTCCAGGGTGATGTAATAGGTATCCGCCCACTCTTTTTCGTAGAGGTCTTTCAGGGCCACCATAAAAGACTCGGGCTGGGTGTTGTAGCAGGCCTGAACCCAGGCATTCCACACCTGATTCTTTTCCTGCTCAAGACCGTACTCATATAGCTGATGCAGATAGGTCGTCAACACCTGAAGCTCCAGGTCTCCCTGTTGATAGCGGACCACCAGGGCTCCCAGTGCGGCATCCCGGACGTATTCATCAATGCTGGTGTTTTCAATAATGGACTGCAGTGGGCGAATATCGCCGGGACATACGGTGGCAAAAATCTGGCTCAGGCGATCACAAACCACTTCGTCAAAGTCATCACCAATCGCCACATTCTGTTCAGAACTCATGGAACTGAACAGATCAACGACAATGGGCCAAGCCGCTGGCTCACGAAACTGCGTTAACAGATAAAGGGCATGAAGTGCCAGACGGCTTTTTGCCGATGAGCTGCTGCGCTGACCACGTATTTTCACCGCTTCCAGCGCCTGCAGGAGCATGGGAGTGATCTCCTGCCGATGCTCTGTGGCTTCTCTTAAGGCTGGCAGAGGCAACTCACTGGCAACCCGGGAGAGGCTTTGTTTCAGTCTGGAGAGATCCTCGGTAGAAAGGGGCATAACCAGATAATCCAACGTGTTAAAGAAATTGACCGCTAGGATAGACCTTCACGACATCAATATACAGCCTTTAAAAGCTGCACCCGGATATTCCTGGCGGCCTCTTCCCATAAGCCTTATTTCTGATGGACTCTCCGGATTCTTTACTGCTCCCGACATCATCCCAGCTGTCCGATAATTTCCACCTGAAGGTCATCAGGGATCTCCTGAAACGACAATATTGTTAATGACCGGTATTGCGCGATGCGGCTATATCGGGAAAGCAGGGGCCAGAGCTGGGGTGAGACCAGCAGTACGGGTTCCACCTGCTGGTTATGGGCCTGACTGACCAACTCTGGAATATTATTCTGCAATTGCATCGACAGGCCGGGCTCGATGACGAAAGACTCTTCTGAAAACTGCGGATCTCGTTTGGCCTGCTCTCTGGCCAGCAACAACATTTTTTCCAGTTCATGCGACAGGGTAAAGACCAAAAGCTGCTCCGGCAGTGACTGATGATTGATCAGTGGGTCGATAATCTGTCGTCGTAAGGTGATACGAACCAGACTCAGTAGCACCAGAATATCCGGCTGTGGCCCTGAAGCAGGGAGTAATGTGGCGGCAATGCGTGGGCTGTCAGCAATCGAAATATTATCAGCCAGCAGTCGCTTGAGAACTTGCATCAATGTGCCCGGAGGCAGTTTATCCGGAACCAGTTCGCCGCATAGCTTCGGTGAGATTTGTCGGAGATGGGTCAGCCACCCCCTGAGTCTCTTCGAACCCGAAGAGATCGTCGATATGATTTTCGATCATCCTGCCGACATGGGTGGTAATCACGGTGGCACAATCAACCACGGTATAGCCGGCCTGCAATGATGCCTCCCGTTCAGTCACTGGAATCCAGTAAGACGTCAACCCATAACAGGGATCTTTGACCGGAGATGCAAAAGACAGAGGTCGGGCATTCTCCAGGGCAATGGCCAGCAACTGATCCAGGTGCAGTTTAAAATGGTCAACGGTAACGTTATGAAGCTGAATAGAATAACTGTCCGGGTCCAGATTCAGGTTATCGCGTATATGAATCATGGGTATCAGAAAGCCGTATTTTTCCGACAATTCCCTTCTCAGGTGTCTGATCTGACTGGCCAGCTCACCATTGGTTACGTGACTGGTCACATGATTCCCGGGGTTTTGACTGAGCAGTGATATGACACGATAACCAATATTCAGGCCAATGGGGTCAACCACCGATATATCCTGCCATGTGAGTCGCTCCCTGGTTGCCACGCTGCTTTCATCACCTTTGCCAGCCAGTGCATTCTTTCGTTCAGTCGTTCTTTCCATGGATATACGTCGATAGATAAACGACATAATCAGTAGGCCAGGGATCACAAAGGCCACATGGGGCATGCCCGGTACCAGACCAATCACAACCAGTACCGCAGCAGCGACCATCAACGCCCTGGGTTGTCCGATAATTTCCTGTCGAACCTGCTGGTTCATGTCCACAGCCCCGGATATGCGGGTCACCATAATGGCGGCCGCGGTGGATAACAGCAGGGAAGGGATCTGGGCCACCAGCCCGTCACCAATAGTCATCAGCCCGTAAAGCTGAACAGCTTCGGTACCACTCATGTCATATTGCCAGACGCCAATGCTCACACCACCCAGAATATTGATGAGTAAAATCATCAACCCGGCAATGGCATCACCACGGACAAATTTGCTGGCACCGTCCATAGCCCCGTAAAAATCCGCTTCACGGGTAATGTCTTCCCGTTTCACCCTGGCCTCATTGTGGTCAATCACGCCGGAGTTCAGATCAGCATCAATGGCCATTTGCTTGCCTGGCATCGAATCAAGCACAAAACGGGCAGTCACTTCCGATATACGACTGCCACCTTTGGTAATAACCACAAAGTTGACGATCACCAGAATCAGAAAAACCAGTAAACCAACAAAATAATTACCGGCAATCACCACGCTGCCAAATGCCTCAATCACCTTGCCTGCCGCATAGGGTCCGTTATGACCATTGATCAGCACCACCCGTGTTGAGGCAATATTCAGGGCCAGCCGCAGCAAAGTGGCGACCAGCAACAGTGTCGGGAACAGGGAAAAATCCAGCGGGCGGTTAATGTAAATGGTAAGAATCAGCAGAATCAACGACAGGGTAATATTAAAACTGAACAGGAAGTCCAGTAGAAATGGCGGAATAGGCAACATTAGCATGGCCAGAACCACCAGCAATAGCAGCGGTGTCGCCAATAAGGAAGCCTTTGAAGAGGTCGGCAGGAGCAAGCCGGTACTGCTCATTACGGATTTCCTGTGCCTGATGAATGCTGGTATTTTTCAGGTATCTGTATATTGGGTGAGCTGGGACAGAAGGTACTTTGGTGAGTGCGATAACGATCAAGTTGATAAAGGTAGACCATGATTTTTGCCACCGCCTGATACAAATCCGGGGCAATTTCCTGATCAATGTCAGTATGATAATAGAGGGCCCGGGTCAGCATGGGCTGAATCAGTACCGGCTTGCCCGCCGAGCGCCCGATACTGATAATCAGTTCTGCCATGTGGTCTATCCCGCGGGCCACCAGCACCGGAGCCCGATCACTATCCGGCTGGTATTTCAATACCACCGCAAAATGGCCCGGATTGGTCAGCACAAGATCTGCATCGGGGATAGCATCCAGCATTTTCCTGCGTGTCACTGCCGCCATTTTTTGCCGTGTCTGTCGAATCCTCTGCCGGGTTTGTGGTGAGCCATCTTCGTTCTTCAGATTGTCTTTGACTTGTTGTCGTGTAAGAAGCTGTTGTCTCTGAAGGCGGTGTTTTTGCCACACAACATCACCAGCGGCAATGACCATAAGCACACCCGATAATGCCAGTCCCGTGGACAATAACAGCGTTAATGCCCGGGTTGCGGCCATCGGCACAGGGTAGTTACGCAGTGCCATGATTTCTGGCAATCGGTAGCGGATAATCAAAAAAAGTGCCACGGTCAATAACAGGGCTTTTAATGATGCCCGCACCACCTCAGCCAGCCCCTGGACAGAACAGATCCGCTTCAACCCTGCCACCGGATTTATCCGCCGGGCTTTTGCTGCCACGATGGTCACACTGAAGATAAAGGAGCCGGAAATCAGGGCACCAGCGGTGACACTGACTACAATCACCAGGAACATGGTGATCATGACTGCCGGAAATACGGAAAATGCCGTCTGCAGACTGTCCATAATCGATGCATGGGAAGCATCATTCAGTGGTGCGTCAACCTGTGCCAGCATGGCTATAACGGTATCGATCTGATCAAAATAACGGGAATAGCCAAGCAGTAAAAAAATGGCCAGGGTCTGCATGGCAATCATCAGATCTCTTGACCGGGAGACCTGCCCCTCTTGCAGGGCTTTCTTTTTCTGCCGCTCGCTGGGTTGCTCCGTGGGCTCACTGCCCTGTTCTTGCTGTTCGGCATTCATCACTTAACCGGACAAGAGAAACCCAAGAGTCTTCAATGCAGAGTGGATGTGCTGTTCGACCGCATAAGGCACCTGCAGTATATTGAGGCTCAACAGTACGATTCCAACCAGAACAATCATGGGGAAACCGAGGGTTAACAGGTTCATCTGTGGTGCTGATCGTGTCATGAAACCAAAGGTGAGATTGACAATCAGCAGACAGACAATGGCGGGAAGAGCAATAAGCAACCCGGCTCCGAACATCCAGCCAGCCATGGTGATCAGGGCTGGTACTCTGTCGATAATCATCAGAAAATGCCCGATGGGTAATGCATGAAAGCTGTTAATAACCACCATAAAGAACAGCAGGTGGCCATTGATCAGAACAAAAAGAAGCTGAGCCATAACCTGATAGATACGGGCAATCACGGTAACACTGATACCATTGGCAGGGTCGTTCAGTTCTGCAAAACCCAACGCCATCTGCAGGCCGGTTAAATGCCCTGCGAGGGTAAACACGCTGAAATAGATCAGTAACACCGCGCCAAATAACAGTCCGGTAAAAAACTCAGAACAGGCCGCAAGGACAAGGCTCAGTGATAGGTCGGTAGTCATGGCAGATGATAGTTGCAACATGACGGCCACAGACAGCGCTAAAGCCAGCAATAAGCGTGCCGAGAGAGGCAACCACTCCCGGGTCAGCGGACAGGTCATGACAAATCCGGAAATACGACAAAACACCAGTAAGTAAAGCACAATCTGATGCGACAGTTCAGAAAGTGCCATACCGCTCACTGGCTATTCACAATGGCAACAAAAAACTCAGTAAAGATGGCACTTAACTCCTGAACCAGCCAATGCATTGACAGCGACAGCGTTAACAATGTGATAAGTAACCGGGGCAAAAAGCTCAGGGTTTGTTCAGTGACCTGAGTTGCCGCCTGGATTATGCTGATCAGCAGGCCCACCAGAAGACCGGGAGCAATCAGCACCAGAGCCATCCAGGAAACACTCCGCAACGCACTGGCAAACATGTAGATCGCATCGTCAGGTGACATTTATGTATCCTGCGTCGTAAACAACATGTTGTAAGGAGCTGCCCTGAAATAACTTCCACATTTCTTCAGATGCTACCCGCTGCCCGCCTCCCGCTACCCGAAAAGCCGTAACCGCTTGTGCTCTTGCGGGAAGCAGGCGGCGGGAAGCGGGCGGCGAGCTTTTCCCAAACCGCCTCTCACGTAGAAAAGCTCCTGATGGTGCCTGCCATAATAAGCCCCCAGCCATCCACCAGAACGAACAGCAACAGTTTAAAGGGCAGAGAGATCAACATCGGCGAGAGCATAATCATGCCCAGTGCCATAAGAATACTGGCAACCAGCAGGTCAATAACCAGAAATGGCAGCAGGATCATCAGCCCCATTTGCAGGCTGGTTTTAATTTCACTGCTTAAAAAAGCCGGCATCAGCAAGGAAAACGGAATATTCTCGGGCACCACATCCGGTTTACCGCCACCGTCGTCGACAGGAGAAATTTCACCGGATAACACCAGAAATTGTTCCATATCCACCTTTCGGGTTTGCTTCAGCATAAACTGGTGCAGTGGCAGTCTTGCGACTTCTATCGCTTCTCTGAATGGCATTCGCTCTTCCAGGTAAGGTTCGACCGCCTGCTCCCGGATCTCGTTAAATACCGGTTTCATAATGAATACTGTCAGGATCAATGCCGAAGCAATCAGCACCCGGGTAGGTGGTGTTTGCTGTAACCCAAGTGCCTGGCGAAGTATGGCCAGTACGATCAATACCCGGGTAAAGCTGGTGGTTACCATCAGCAGACCGGGGAGAAAAGCCAACACCGTCAATATTAAAAAAATCTGCAGGTTAACCGTGTAATCCTGCTGGTTATCACCGGAGGTGACGGATAACAACGGCAACTGAAGGGATGCCTCAGATACTGTGGGTAAAATCAGCAGCAAGGCCGTAACGGGTATCCGCAAACCACAGACATAGACGGCAATGCGCGAAACACCTGACAAGACATCAATATCAGAGGATTTCCAGAATGCGCAGGCCATAATAATCCCCTGTCCGAACCACTTCGCCACGGGCAAACAATACCCCATTTACCATGACATCCAGTGGGTCATGTTCCCGACGGTTCAGACAGACGACAGAACCTGTGTGCAGGTTGAGAATATCGGTAATGGCCATACGTTTGCTACCGACATTCAGGGTCATAGTGACTTCTAAGGCCCCGACAAGACCCAGGTTTGACGAAGTAAGCCTGGCCAGGGGCTCTTCATCAGGATCCTTATACGAATCAGGCTCTGCATCGTCCGTTGTCGCTGGTTCCAAACTATCATATTCTACTGACCCTGACGTATGATGGTCTGCTTCATTATTATCAAGCTCTTCAGGAACGCCTGCTGATTTATCGTCCGTCATCCCATTCACGGGCTTTACATCAGAGCCCTTCAACACGGGTTGATCAGAAGAGTCATGCTGAACATTTTCCTTCGTAATGTCCGATGCTTCCGGATTCATTACCGTTGTATGCTCATCATCAACTGAAGGCTCATCATCAACTGAAGGTCGTGAGTCGTTCACTGACTGTCCTCTCCTCTTAAACAGTTATTGATTACTACAGTAAGGTGCCCTCCATGTTGCCCTGTCGTTCCTCGAAACAGGAGAGCATTCTCCACTCTTATATGTGAGTTTCCGGGATGGGGTATCGATAGAACGTCACCAACGTTCAAATCACATAATTTGCTCATCGGCAAAGACAGTGGCTCAAGATCAACGGTGACATCGACCTCGATTTTGCCAAGAAACCTCAGGATGCGATCCCGGCATGGCTGCTTTGAACCTGTTTCGTCAACCATTACCTGCTCTACCATGGCACTGGTAAAAGCATTGACCGGGGTATAAAAGCAAACAGGGACTAACCATGGTGAGTCCGCGTATGCCGGGTCATGAAACTCAAGATCAAACTGATTCAGCAGGCAGTCATCTGCGAATGAAGCAGGGGTTATCAATGATCCCCCCATCCATTGGGCCAAAGAAGAGAAGCCAGTGTCTGATACTGGGCAATAGGGCGAACAAACTGCTGTCCTCCAAACCTCTGCCAGGGCACTGGCAACCTGATCCATTAGTTGTTTACCAATCCTTGTGAGCTTTCCTGTAACAGCAGGGGGAGAGCTGTCTGACGAAGAGTCATCTGGTGCTGAATCGTCAGCCCCGGCAACCAGGGAAGCCAGGCTGCCACCGAAACAGAGAACCGTGAGAAAGTCAGGTAGTCGCTGATCTAACAGTAAAAATCCAAAGCCGGGTGCACGGCAGATTTCCGAAGAAAAATGCTGATCGTCAAACGGGAGTTGAAAACGATAAAGAGTTTGTCTTGGCAGCTGCTGTAATTGGCTAATCGTCGTATAAATATCATCATTTAAATGACAACGGGCACCAATCACCGGGCTTTCAATAATCTCCTTCAAAGCCTTCAGCAACTCATCAGAAAATGACAATGAAAGCGACTCCAACTCCTTTGTCATACGCAATACCGATGGGGACATCTGATGCAGATAACCACCCTGTATATGCCCTGAATCATTTCTGCCATCAGTCCTGCTATGTACCAAATTGCGATCCACAACACGACCCGGGGAACTAAACTCTGTAGAAGGCATTCGATACTTCCCGTCAGTAGCCTCCTGAAAAAGTAGTTCATACTGTTTTTTTTTCCATCCTGCCGGACAGAACCATGTGCCAGGAATGTGCCATGAAACAGATGAGTTTTATACTGCCAGTAAGACTTACTAACCCTTTTATCTTCATGGCATTATTATCAATCCTGTGCCATTCGTCAGTCTCTGCCAGCCTCTATGATGTGGTTATGGATGATATTGACTGGCAAATGCATGAAAATAAACACTTTGAGTGTCGTTTATATCAGAAAGTACCCTTATTTGGTGGCGTGTCCATTATCGCTGAAGCGGGACACCAACAGTCTATTGAATTAGAGACCTCGCTCTACCCAACACGGCCGGAATCAGTACAGGTATGGATCATGCCCCAGCCATGGGGGCACTATTCAAAAGGTTCATTCGAAAGCGCATCAGAAATTTATCGACCGGGTCGGCACGGCCAACGACTGCTGATCACTGATTATTTTTTGTCTGATAATTTTCAGGTGAAAGGTCTTCATGTGGCACTGAAAATGCCTGTCAGACAATTGCTTGACCGGCTTGATAGTCGCAGTTATTTGTCTGTCTATACTGTTGCAAAAATGTCACAAAACAGCAGTCCTGCCAGTAACACCATTGAAGTCAGAATTCCCACGGTGGGTATGTTGCCAGCGATGAAAAAAATGTCAGAGTGCATTGCCCGCTTACTGCCAAGAAACTTCCGACAGCTGCATCAATACAAACTTCATTATGCCCTGGGACAGTTTTTGTTAAATAACCATCAACGACAGTGGTTATTAGATACTGTGCGCTATGTAGCTGTGGATAAAAACATCCGCGAAATCACCATTGACGGTAATACTGATAATACGCCCTTCAGCGACAGCTATGAAACCATTGACCGGTTACAAAATCTGGAACTGTCAAAGAAGCGGGCTGATGCTGTGCGCAACCAGTTGGAACAATACCTGAAGGAAGCCAAAATTGGCCGAACTGTCAACGTCACTGCCCGCCATCATGGCGAACGTTACCCTGTGGCCAGTAATACGACTGCTGCCGGACGATATAAAAACAGACGAGTTGAGGTTACATTGTTGCACGATGCCAACAAGAGCCCGATGGAAGAGTCTGAAGACCCACATTAACTCACTGCCTCATAAATCATGGCAACTGCCGGTAAACAATCTATCTTTAAAAAGATTCAAACATTATGTAAACGTTGAGTGTATTGAAGTAATAAGCGACTGCTTAAGTATGTGAGTAAATTACCAATGCCCGATTCAGCAATGATATTGCCTCCAGACAGTGTATTCCAGGTGCAGTCACCATCGGAGTTCTTGCCAACCCCCATCAGTGGTAACGCTCATCAACCTGAGCCTTTTTCCCGTGTCTTTACCACCCTGTTGAATCATACCAACAATACCCAACTGCAGGCAGAACAGCACATGGCTGAACTGGAAGCGGGGCAGGATAATTTGATTGAAACGGTGATGTCGATTCAGAAAGCGAGTCAGACCATGAATATGCTGATACAGGTCAGAAACCACATTGTTGAAGGGTATCATGAAACGTTTAACCAGCAGATTTAGTAAAATCGCCGTCTATTAATAGTAAATCAAGTCGTCAGAACTGTACGATTCCGTTTGATTTCACCTCCTCCCCTGAACCGGACAGGTTGTCGTAGAAAAACCAGGCCCGGGTCTGAATTGAATCACTGATGGACAAAAGGTGGGCATAACGGTGGATAAAAACACCTCCCTGCAATCGTCAAAGGTTATCAGTGCGGCATCTAAAAAATACTGGCACCAGTTGCATGGCTGGTTTGCGGCAATATTGAAAGGAACGCCTGAAGGCTTCGGAACTAACCAGAGACTGCTGGTACTGCTGGTGGTCAGTGCCTTGCTGATTGCCGTGCTGATTAATACGGCCCTCTGGTGGCATGACCGTGACTTTCGCTCGTTGTATGGTTATGGCGAAAACTACAATATGGCAGCAATCATCGACATTCTGGATAAACAGGGAATTGGCTACCGAATCAACCCGGACGATGGGCAGCTACTGGTTCACGCTAACCAGCTTTCAGAGGCGCGCATGGCTATGGCCGCCGGAGGAATTATCGCTCCTGGCTCAAAACCATGGATGCCAGAGGCATCAGCTATAGGCAGCAGTCGTTTTGTTGAGCAAATGCAGTTTCTGCGTTCGCTGGAAATGTCGTTATCCGAAACGATCAGTGGTATCAATGCGGTTCGCTATGCCCGCGTCCACTTATCAGTCCCCGAGCAGAGTGTCTTTTTCAGGAGCCGCCCTGCGGCCAAGGCGTCGGTGTATCTGGAACTCTACAGTGGCATGCGGCTTCAACCGGATCAGGTTGAAGGTATTATGCGTCTGGTGAGCGGCAGTATTGCCACACTTAATGAACAGGACGTCACGGTCGTTGATCAATATGGCAATCTGCTCAGCCAGTCGATTGCTACTGCGCTGATCACTGGCAGTGATGGCACAGGTCATGCCTATCTTAAAGCCAGGACCAGTATTGAAAGCCATCTGGAGCTGCAGTTATCGAAAATTCTTGATGCTGTGGTCGGCCCGGGTTACTACCGGGTTGATGTCGCCGCTGATCTGACATACGACAAAATAGAACAAAACTCTGAACAGTTTGACCCAAACACCCTGGTGTTACGCAGTGAATCGGTCGAGTCAGGCAGGCCATTTTTGCTGGACAAACCAGCCACCATCGGGCAAGCACCTTCGGTTCCTGCTCCCGGGACACCAGCACCTGAGTTCGGAGGGGAAGAAGTCGGTAAACAGAAGGTGATTCGTAATTATGAGGTCAGTCGCCAGATCAGCAACGAAACCCGATATCCCGGCCAACTGAAGCGATTAACCATTGCCGTGGTCATTGACGATGGCAGGTTAAAACCCGAAACAACGGTTCCTGACAGTGAAGCAAGGTTAACGACACTGATCAAGCAAGCTTCAGGATTTGATGCATCCAGGGGAGATACCGTGAGCCTCGCCATTCTCCCTTTTGCCACCGTCCCGCCGCTTGTGCCCGCTAACGACCAGAAGAGCTTCCATCGCTGGCTTGACCTCGGTAACAAAGTTCTGCAATTGATATTATTGGCCACAATCCTGTCGTTTATAGTCTTGGGCTGTCGAAGGCTCTTACGTGCTGACCGGTTGACATCGCCCGGGTCGACAGACAGTGACAGGGCCACCGTCTCCGGTATGGCGGAACAGCCCAGGTCATCAATGGCCAATGACAAAATACCCGCTGACCGGCCTCCGGTCACTCTGGAGGAGCAGGTTGCCCGATACCGGGAGCTGGCTCAGGATGAGCCGGAAAAAGTTGCTGCCGTATTAAAAGAGTGGATCAAGAGGAATCACGCTAATGGCTGAGTCAAAAACAAAGCAGCCTGAGCGCTCACAGAGCCTGACCGGTAGTTACGGCTCTGGAGAAGAGGCTGCTGTCTTTCTGTTATTACTGGGTGAGCAGGCTGCTGCTAACGTGATAAAACATTTCACACCCGGTGAAATAAGAGTTATCAGTCAGTATTCTGAAAAAATGCGGGTAAAGAATCGTGATCAGCTGATTATGATGTTGAATCAGTTTGAGCAGTCTTATGCCAATGTCAGCCTATTGTTAGGTGATTATCAGATCCAGATGCGGCAGGTCCTGCAAAAGGCATTGGGTAAAGAACAGGCTATCTGTCTGGTAAATCCTCCTGGCAGCCACCGGGAGCCGCTGACCGGGTTGCAGTTAATGAAGCCGGAGCTTCTGGCTGCCATGATCAGAGATGAGCCGGAACAGTTTCAGGCAGCCGTGCTGTCCTGCCTGCAATCGGATCAGGCCTCGGATGTCATTAACCTGCTTCCCCAGGAACGAGTGCAGGGTATTCTGGAAAGGATTGCCCATATTAGCAGCTTGTCCCAGGCATCTTTGCAGGCCATTGTCACCTTTCTGCAATCCTTTCTTAATGAACAGGCGATTAATCACCTGCTGCCCGTTAATGGTGAACAGCAGGTCGCTAACATTCTGAATCTTTTTGATACTGAAGCAAAGGAACAGGTGCTTTTCAAGCTGAAGCAATCTGACAGCGCCATAGCGTTGCGAATAGAAGAACAAATGCTGGTATTTGCCCAGGTCACTGATCTTTCAATGGAGAACATTGCCAGGTTGGTTGCCAGGGTTGATCCAGCGGATTTAGCCATGGCGCTTAAAGGGGAAACGGAGGTAGTTCGTCATCATATTTACCAGTCCATGAGCAAAAGAGCGGCTAACTACCTGCAGGAGGAATTAGCGGTATTGGGAGCCGTTCCACAGAGTAAGGTCATAAAGGCGAGGCGTAGAGTGGTACAGGTGATGGATGATCTGTTGAAAAGCGGAGAGATTGAAATGCTCCGTGGCAATGAAGTAATGCTGGAGTAACCCGATGATAAAGACCACAGCATGCAGACAAAGTACTGAAATACAAAGTGCTGGCTGGAATAAAACCCGTGCTGATGGGCCCACTCCATCGGATTCCGGCTGGCCAGGAAAGGAACTCTCAGCGCCTGAACAGCATTGTGTCCATCGCTACCAGTTCCCACCGTCAGCTTATCAACAGGACCAATGCACCGGGCAAAAGAAGCCTGCGCAACCACCGACCGGTATTAACTTTCAAATGCTGCGGGAGATTGTTCGAAGAGCCCGGCAACGGCACATTGACCATCGTCGTAAAGCAGAAGACATCGGGTATGCTGAAGGTCAGCAACGTGGCTTTCAGGACGGCTATCAGGAAGGCTATCAGAAGGGTTTTGAGGCCGGACACCTGGCTGGAATGCATGAATCACAGATGGAGCAGAAAGCCAGCGCGGAGCAATGGCTGGCTCTGATGAATAGCCTCTGGAATGAGTTGTACAACCTGCATCAATCAACCCTGCTGCATTTAGGCCAACCGCTGATCGAACTGATCAGCAAAGTGGTCAGGCAGGTAGTCAACCATGAACTGGCGACCTCGCGAGCGTCAATGCATCAACTGATTACCGACTCTATGTCCATGCTTCCGGACATTAAAGGGGGGCAACTGGTGATCAATCCTGTGGATCGTCCTCTGATAGACCCGATCATCAAACAGTTACCCGAGGGCTGGTCTATTCAGGAGGATCACGCTCTAACATCAGGCGGATGTCGTCTGGTTACCGATCTTGGCGATGTTGATGCCACGGTGGAAAGTCGTGTTACGGCCTGCATTGATACTGTGCATGAACAATTAATAATGGACAGTTGATGCCATCGTGTCGCTGTTATCACTTCCCTCCCCTCCGGTTGACATAACCGACCATACCAGAACCGAACTCTGGGATCGGTTGATCCGACAATTGATGTCTGCCGGAGAACAGGTCTCCATGTTGACACCTCAGCGCTCGTCCGGTCAGTTGATCAAGGCAGCCGGACTGATTATGGAGGTGGCGGGCTGCAGGATGCAGACCGGTCAGCGGTGCCTGGTTCAGGGCAGTGATGGTCTTACTGTAGAAGCAGAGGTTGTTGGCTTTGACAGAAATACGCTGCTGCTGATGCCGATTGACTACCATGACGGGTTATCCCCCGGCGCGAAAGTCACATCGATGGGGGATAATTCATCCATTGTGGTGGGCGACGCCTTGCTGGGACGGGTTATTGACGGTGTCGGCCGACCACTGGACGGCAAGGCAAAGCCCACAGGCAGCGCTAATATCCGCCTTCATAGTCCTCCTATTAACCCACTGCAACGATCCCCGGTTGCCACACCATTAGACGTCGGTGTACGTTCTATTAATGGATTACTGACCATTGGCAGAGGACAACGTATTGGTCTGTTTGCCGGGAGCGGCTCAGGCAAAAGTACACTGCTGGGCATGATTGCCAGAAATACCAGCGCCGATATTGTGGTACTGGCCATGATTGGCGAAAGAGGGCGAGAGGTTGGCGATTTTATCCGCCAGAATATCAATGACCACTGTCTTCAGCGCTCCGTTGTTGTTGCCGCCCCTGCCGACCATTCACCGGTCATGCGGCTGCGAGCCGCGCTGGTGGCACACCGTATTGCCGAGTACTATCGGGATACCGGACATCATACCCTCTTATTAATGGACTCCCTGACCCGCTATGCCCAGGCCCGCCGGGAGGTTGCCCTGGCTACCGGTGAGCCACCTGCAGCCAGGGGATACCCACCCTCAGTCTTTAACAGGATTGCCCGGTTAGTTGAGAGGGCTGGCAATGGCTATCAATCAAGTGGTTCATTAACGGCCTTTTACACCGTTCTGACGGAAGGGGAACAAGATACGGACCCCATTGGTGAATCCGCCAGGGCGATCCTGGACGGCCACTTGGTACTCAGCCATGCTCTAGCAATCTCCGGACACTATCCAGCCATTGACGTGGTGACCTCCATCAGCCGGACGATGACGCAATCCGTATCCGAAGAGCACCTCAAGATGTCGTTGACCTTCCGACGATTATTAGAAAAAGCCCGTGAAGGGAGTGAATTAAAATTACTGGGCGTCTATCAACCGGGTAATGACGCTGATATGGATATGGCCATGGCTGCAGAGCCGGGTATGCTCGGCTATTTGCAGCAAAATATCAAGGAGCGAGAGACGCTGGAAGACAGCGTTCAGCAGTTAAAAGCGTTAATTTCCGGACTTCGTCATGGCCATCCGCAAAAAACTGATTAACCGCCTGCTCCATCTTGAAGAGCTGCAACATCAACAGCGACTGAGTGCTATCCGTCGTCAGCTTGCAGTACTGGAAAAACATAATCGATTAATCGAAACACTGGATACGGCAGGCAGTGCGACAGTGGCCCAAAACATTCAAACCGGGTCACACTATACGGGCATACAAGTCATCAATCGGGCAATGTTTCATTGGCAATTGCTGAATAGCTGGCAGCTTTGCATTGAGGCACGTTCACGACAGATCGACACCACCAGGGCTCTATCGACAGAGATAACGGTGAAAATGCAGCGACTTGAACGATTGCACCAGCGGTACAAATAATGCCCAAGTCAGCTTTTTTCCAACTGACAGGAAACCTCCAGAGTGAGTCTGAGTCGGGTGTTATCCTGAAATAGACAGTGAACTTTTAGCGAACCCAATACGATTGTCGTGGCTTTAAAATCTTTGGGTTTCTTTTTTTATTATTGGTATTACAACTTATTTCGTTTGAATTTTCATCCTATAAAATGACGAGGGATTTTTATTGGTTCTGGAGCAATTCAAGAATAACGAAGGTTTCGACCGTCTTATCAAACTTATTAAGGAGCTTTAAATGAAAAAGCTTATTATCGCTGCGCTACTTGTATCATCCACGGCTATGGCGGATGCGCCTCGCCTTGAGAAGGCTCTCTACACCCGCGTTCGTTCGTGCGTGGAGATTGCCAAACTGGAGGATAACCCCCTCCTGTCGGCTATCTTCAAGTCCAAGGCGGATGATTACTACCATAACTTCGCCGGTGATAAGGCGGCCTTGAACTGGGCCGTTGTATCCAACAAATTTGGCTTCCGTAAGAAGCCTAAGGAAATGTCCCGCGAACAACGGAAAGATGCTATCAAGACTTGTAACGATATCATCTGGTAGTATAAAAAGAGGTCTTCGGCCCTCTTCTTATTATTCCCTGAATCCTCGAGTCTACAACTAAGAAATCAGCCTGAAAAGCCAATAAAGAGGATAACTGTAAGGGACGGTTCCGGGGTAAGCGCCAATTTAACCTGCGTATGTTGCCATTTTAACCGTAAAATGCTTGTGTCAGGGCAACTGGTTTATCCTTGTAGGAGGCTATGTTTCCCTTAAGGGTTGATGAGTCTAAACTGTCGTAAAGCCCTGAAATGGGAGATTCTGTTATGCAGTCTCAACAGTTTCAAGACCTTCTTAATGCATATCACAGCCCTTGCAGGAACTCTTCCATCCAGTCATCGTTGTTGACCAGTTCTGACTCTGTCGCCAATGAATCCAAATCCCATTCCACTATTTCATCAAGCCCAAGTGGGTCTATTCTCCTTTTCTCGCTGGCTTCATGCCATTCTTTCCGTGTTTCTGAATCCACTGCGTAGCTCATTTTGCAGATAGCAGTGCTTAATTCAACAGAAGTCATTCGGCTTCGGTGGGGTTCCAGCAGTTCAAGTTCTGCATTTCCCAATTCGCGAAAACGATCCAGAGCTTCCATTGCCGCGTCAAAGTCAGATAGCGGCCCTTGAATGCGACGGTTGGCAACCTGGTTCCCTTGAGTCGGTATGCTTGCCCTTGCTGGAAGTCCTTGCTGAGGGATTGATGTTACTACTGGCGTTTTTGCTGCCTCAATCTGTTCCAACTTTGCAACCACCGCTTTCTTAACGAGGTCTGGAACAATGCCGTCTTTATCATCTTTGATAACCGGGCCGAGTGCCGTGCATAAACGGGCGTTTAGCTGGCCGCTGCTGGCATAGTGTTCAAGAGATGACCAGACCGCAGGCTTTAATGGTTTATGGCAATTGATTAGTCTAATAATCAGAGAGGGTGCCACCAGGTGTGGTATTTTTTTAGGCTCGGCTTTCTTGGGCTCTTTGGTTCTCGCTTGCATTTGGGCTAATTTTGCCTCAAGCCTGATCGCATAGAGATCGCGCTTGTCCTGAGGCTTTTTATACCATTGTTCTGTGAACTCGGTTGCCTTGAAAAAGGCGGTTAACTGTTGCAATGTCCAGTTCTTTATAACAAAGCCGGTATCTCTGAGGGTAAACTCTGGATTTTGGAGTACCACCGGATCGCCATCGTCTGGCAAAACGGTTAGTCTTTGATTCTTGAATTGATATTCTGTTTGTTCAAGCTCAATTAACATGGCCGTGATAAAGTGCCACAGGCATTCCTGGCCCGACATGGCGGGATCACCACCGACCATCACCCCTCTTTTATCATCTGTTGCCACTCGCTTTGAAAAGCAGAGATCCGGTATTTTCTCTGGTTCAGGTAGAGAGTGGTTGGTGAGCAGCATTCCTTCCAGCAACCGTTGCTGAATCGTGACATCAGGAGCGGTTTCAGGGGTAGCCTGATAGTCAAGACAGGCATCCATGAATTGCTGCATTTTGTGTTGTCCAAACACCCGATGTAACCCGCGCCACTGTGAGATGGTGGGCAAGGTTTTGAATAGCTCATCCATCTTATCCGCGTATTTTGAGCGGTTATTTTCTGACTGTTGCCAGAGAATCTCCAGCATCGTGCGTTTAGATTGCATGAAGTCAAATCGCTGGCCAAGCTGTTGGCAAAGTGGTTTTAATGCATACCACTGTTCCTGAGTCGGGGCTGGCTTCAGGTTTCTGCACAGTTCAAGGTATTCCTGCATCTCAGATTCAGAGAGTTGCGTTAGTGCAAATTTTGTTAAAGCCAGTGGTGCAGGAATGGCTAATGCCTGAGTGAGTACTCCTTTGCAGCGTGGATTTTCACGATATTTTTCCATCCAGAAGTGGATACCAGTTCCTCCATGGATAGCCAATATCGGTAGCAATGATTTCAGCGCAGCACGAACAGCCACTCTGTCATGTCGAGGACACTTGTGGGCAGCCAGATATTGTTGGAATTCGGCAATTTTCATGCGCCATGTTGCGGGCCCGGAGAAGAACAGAGCCAGAGCTTTCATTTGACTCGATTCTAAAAGATCTTCGTCACTATTATCGTCTCCATGTTCAGTGGTACAACCATGCTGATTAAGACATTGGCGAAGTGTTTTCTCATTTTCAGTCAGTTTTTCTGCTGATGGCAAACCAAAACTGGCAAATATTCGGCAAGAAAGTTTCAGAATATTCTTATTTTCATCCAAGGGTAGCCATTGCACGAACGCTTCCACCTTGGCTTTGTCGGGCAAGCCTTTGCCATGACACATGGAGGAAAAGGCCTGCAGTAGTTCCAGGCTGAATTCGCCGTTCACCTTCCAGCACTCCCACGCTTTGAGCGCTTCCACCTTCGCTTTGTCGGGCAAGCCCCTACTGCTCATCATGGAGGAAAAGGCCCGCAGCAGTTCCGGGCTGAATTCGCCGTTCACCTTCCAGCACTCCCACGCTTTGAGCGCTTCCACCTTCGCTTTGTCGGGCAAGCCTTTGCCATGACACATGGAGGAACAGACCCGCAGCAGTTCCAGGCTGAATTCGCCGTTCACCTTCCAGCACTCCCACGCTTTGAGCGCTTCCACCTTTGCTTTGTCGGGCAAGCCTTTGCCATGACACATGGAGGAAAAGGCCCGCAGCAGTTCCAGGCTGAATTCGCCGTTCACCTTCCAGCACTCCCACGCTTTGAGCGCTTCCACCTTCGCTTGGTCGGGCAAGCCTTTGCCATGACACATGGAGGAAAAGGCCCGCAGCAGTTCCAGGCTGAATTCGCCGTTCACCTTCCAGCACTCCCATGCTTTGAGCGCTTCCACCTCCGCTTTGTCGGGCAAGCCCCTACTGCTCATCATGGAGGAAAAGGCCCGCAGCAGTTCCAGGCTGAATTCGCCGTTCACCTTCCAGCACTCCCACGCCACGAACGCTTCCACCTTCGCTTTGTCGGGCAAGCCCCTACTGCTCATCATGGAGGAAAAGGCCCGCAGCAGTTCCAGGCTGAATTCGCCGTTCACCTTCCAGCACTCCCACGCCACGAACGCTTCCACCTTTGCTTTGTCGGGCAAGCCTTTGCCATTACATATGGAGGAAAAGGCCCGCAGCAGTTCCAGGCTGAATTCGCCGTTCACCTTCCAGCACTCCCACGCTTTGAGCGCTTCCACCTTCGCTTTGTCGGGCAAGCCTTTGCCGTTACACATGGAGGAAAAGGCCCGCAGAAGTTCCAGGCTGAATTCGCCGTTCACCTTCCAGCACTCCCACGCTTTGAGTGCTTCCACCTTTGCTTTGTCGGGCAAGCCCCTACTGCTCATCATGGAGGAAAAGGCCCGCAGCAGTTCCAGGCTGAATTCGCCGTTCACCTTCCAGCACTCCCACGCTTTGAGCGCCTCCACCTTCGCTTTGTTGGGCAAGCCTTTGCCATGACACATGGAGGAAAAGGCCCGCAGCAGTTCCGGGCTGAATTCGCCGTTCACCTTCCAGCACTCCCACGCTTTGAGCGCTTCCACCTCCGCTTTGTCGGGCAAGCCTTTGCCATTACACATGGAGGCAATCTGTTTCAAGCATGGGTTAGCAGCAACCGCCTGAATATTTTCCTCGCTTTCTTCTGCAAACTTTTTTATCTGAGTCTTCGAATTGAGCATGCTGGTAAGGCAGCTGGTATTGGTAATCTGCTGCGGATTGACAGCTAAAAAGAACGTGTTGGCCTTGGCAAAATAGCCTTTGAAAGTCTGAGAATCTTTGACAATGCTGAAGTTTTTTAACTTGGAAAAGAGGGAATGTGCGGGCGGCTTTCCCCTGTCTCGCGTTAACTGGATTTTCCTGTCTTTGAGGTTTTTCAGAAGAGTCCCGGCATTCTTTAATATTGCTTGAATTTCTTGATTATTTAAATGTGTTCGCAGTTCATTTTGCTGGCTTACAGAAAATTCTGAAATTGATGTTTCACTGTTAATTTCTGTAGTGAGGGGTACATCCTTCATTGGTTCAGGCATGACCTGCACCATCGCTGAGGTATGTTCATTGCCAGTTAATAGGCTGTTGTCGCTGACTGTTGGCAGATTTCTTGATAGGAAACTGATCACTCCCGGAAGCCTGGAAGCTGGGTCAGCAGGCATGGCCGGTTCGGTCTCCATTGGCTCCGGATTAGCAGGTAGCGAAGTTGCAGAACACACAATACGCCTGCTGTTGTCAGTAACACGCCTGCGCTTTATGGGTGGGATGGGCCCGGATTCAGATTGCAGTTGATGCGGTGGAAATGTTCCAGTGCCCGTTGTTGTCTGTTCCACCTGGTAACCTGACATGGGTCGCTTTCTTTCTTGTTTTCGGCTGTCTGCTGGCCGGTGCCTTCCGGCTTCAGTGGCTGTTAACGGGGATGCCGTGTCTGCGGTTACTGAGGAGGAAGGTGACTGCATGGCTTCTTCGGGGATTACCTGTTTGCAGTTGGAGAATCGTCTGGGGATGACAACAATAGAACTGACCAGGTCAGCCCGGTAAAGTTCCGGGCAGCCGGTATCAGGGAAGGCTGACCTGTTTTGTCAGGCACTCTGGCTGTGAGATGTGTTTATACCAACTCCACCTTCTAAATATGAACTGCGCAGCCATTTTGAACCGCTGGATCTTCGTTGGAATTCCTCGCAATAGCCCTGCTATTACTCGTCATTCCGCCTTGCCCAGCGGCTCAAAATGACTTGCTCGTTATCATATTTAGAAGGTGGAATTGGTATTACACATGAGAAGCTTGCGAGAACCTTGGGGTTCACCTTTAAAGAACTGGTGTCATCCTCTGGAATACGGGTTATAGAAGGTGTTTTTCACCTGCAACGTGTGAATGCATATCACAGCCCTTGTAGGAACTCTTCCATCCAGTCATCGTTGTTGACCAGTTCTGACTCTGCCGCCAATGAATCCAAATCCCATTCCACTATTTCATCAAGTTCATCAAGCCCAAGTGGGTCTCTTCTCCTTTTCTCGCTGGCTTCATTCCATTCTTTCCGTGTTTCTGAATCCACTGCGTAGCTCATTTTGCAGATAGCAGTGCTTAATTCAACATAAGTCATTCGGCTTTGGTGGGGTTCCAGCAGTTCAAGTTCTGCATTTCCCAATTCGTGAAAACGATCCAGAGCTTCCATTGCCGCGTCAAAGTCAGATAGCGGCCCTTGAATGCGACTGTTGGCAACCTGGTTCCCTTGAGTTGGTATGCTTGCCCTTGCTGGAAGTCCTTGCTGAGGGATTGATGTTACTACTGGCGTTTTTGCTGCCTCAATCTGTTCCAACTTTGCAACCACCGCTTTCTTAACGAGGTCTGGAACAATGCCGTCTTTATCATCTTTGATAACCGGGCTGAGTGCCGTGCATAAACGGGCGTTTAGCTGGCCGCTGCTGGCATAGTGTTCAAGAGATGACCAGACCGCAGGCTTTAATGGTTTATTGCAATTGATTAGTCTAATAATCAGAGAGGGTGCCACCAGGTGTGGTATTTTTTTCGGTTTGGCTTTCTCGGGCTCTTTGGTTCTCGCTTTCATTTGGGCTAATTTTGCCTCAAGCCTGATCGCATAGAGATCGCGCTTGTCCTGAGGCTTTTTATACCATTGTTCTGTGAACTCGGTTGCCTTGAAAAAGGCGGTTAACTGTTGCAATGTCCAGTTCTTGATAACAAAGCCGGTATCTCTCGGGGTAAACTCTGGATTTTGGAGTACAACCGGATCGCCATCGTCTGGCAAAACGGTTAGTCTTTGATTCTTGAATTGATATTCTGTTTGTTCAAGCTCAATTAACATGGCCGTGATAAAGCGCCACAGGCGTTCCTGGCCCGACATGGCGGGATCACCACCGACCATCACCCCTCTTTTATCATCTGTTGCCACTCGATTTGAAAAGCAGAGATCCGGTATTTTCTCTGGTTCAGGTAGAGAGTGGTTTGTGAGCAGCATTCCTGCCAGCAACCGTTGCTGAATCGTTACATCAGGAGCGGTTTCAGGGGTAGCCTGATAGTCAAGACAGGCATCCATGAATTGCTGCATTTTGTGTGGTCCAAGCACCCGATGTAACCCGCGCCACTGTGAGATGGTGGGCAAGGTTTTGAATAGCTCATCCATCTTATCCGCGTATTTTGAGCGGTTATCTTCTGATTGTTGCCAGAGAATCTCCAGCATCGTGCGTTTAGATTGCGTGAAGTCAAATCGCTGGCCAAGCTGTTGGCAGAGTGGTTTTAATGCATACCACTGTTCCTGAGTTGGGGCTGGCTTCAGGTTTCTGCACAGTTCAAGGTATTCCTGCCTCTCAGATTCAGGGAGTTGCGTTAGTGCAAATTTTGTTAAAGCCAGTGGTGCAGGAATGGATAATGCTTTAGTGAGTACTCCTTTGCAGCGTGGATTTTCACGATATTTTTCCATCCAGAACGGGAGACCAGTTCCTCCATGGATAGCCAATATCGGTAGCAATGATTTCAGCGCAGCACGAACAGCCACTCTGTCATGTCGAGGACTCTTGTGGGCCGCCAGATATTGTTGGAATTCGGCAATTTTCATGCTCCATGTTGCGGGCCCGGAGAAGAACAGAGCCAGTGCTTTCATTTGACTCGATGCTAAAAGATCTTCATCACTATTGTCGTCGCCATGTTCAGTGGTACAGCCATGCTGATTAAGACATTGGCGCAGTGTTTTCTCATTTTCAGTCAGTTTTTCTCCTGAGGGCAAACCAAAACTGGCAAATATTCGGCAAGAAAGTTTCAGAATATTCTTATTTTCATCCGAGGGTAGCCATTGAACGAACGCTTCCGCCTTCGCTTTGTCGGGCAAGCCTTTGCCATGACACATGGAGGAAAAGGCCCGCAGCAGTTCCAGGCTGAATTCGCCGTTCACCTTCCAGCACTCCCACGCTACGAACGCTTCCACCTTCGCTTTGTCGGGCAAGCCCCTACTGCTCATCATGGAGGAAAAGGCCCGCAGCAGTTCCAGACTGAATTCGCCGTTCACCTTCCAGCACTCCCACGCTTTGAGCGCTTCCACCTTCGCTTGGTCGGGCAAGCCTTTGCCATTACACATGGAGGAAAAGGCCCGCAGCAGTTCCAGGCTGAATTCGCCGTTCACCTTCCAGCACTCCCATGCTTTGAGCGCTTCCACCTTCGCTTTGTCGGGCAAGCCCCTACTGCTCATCATGGAGGAAAAGGCCCGCAGTAGTTCCAGGCTGAATTCGCCGTTCACCTTCCAGCACTCCCACGCTTTGAGCGCTTCCACCTTTGCTTTGTCGGGCAAGCCCCTACTGCTCATCATGGAGGAAAAGGCCCGCAGCAGTTCCAGGCTGAATTCGCCGTTCACCTTCCAGCATTCCCACGCTTTGAGCGCTTCCACCTTCGCTTTGTCGGGCAAGCCCCTAGTGCTCATCATGGAGGAAAAGGCCCGCAGCAGTTCCAGGCTGAATTCGCCGTTCACCTTCCAGCACTCCCACGCTTTGAGCGCTTCCACCTTCGCTTTGTCGGGCAAGCCCCTGGTGCTCATCATGGAGGAAAAGGCCCGCAGCAGTTCCAGGCTGAATTCGCCGTTCACCTTCCAGCACTCCCACGCCACGAACGCTTCCACTTTCGCTTTGTCGGGCAAGCCTTTGCCATTACACATGGAGGAAAAGGCCCGCAGCAGTTTCAGGCTGAATTCGCCGTTCACCTTCCAGCACTCCCACGCCACGAACGCTTCCACCTTCGCTTTGTCGGGCAAGCCTTTGCCTTGACACATGGAGGAAAAGGCCCGCAGCAGTTCCAAGCTGAATTCGCCGTTCACCTTCCAGCACTCCCACGCTTTGAGCGCTTCCACCTTCGCTTTGTCGGGCAAGCCTTTGCCATGACACATGGAGGAAAAGGCCCGCAGCAGTTCCAGGCTGAATTCGCCGTTCACCTTCCAGCACTCCCACGCTTTGAGCGCTTCCACCTTCGCTTTGTCGGGCAAGCCTTTGCCATGACACATGGAGGAAAAGGCCCGCAGCAGTTCCAGGCTGAATTCGCCGTTCACCTTCCAGCACTCCCACGCCACGAACGCTTCCACCTTCGCTTTGTCGGGCAAGCCTTTGCCATGACACATGGAGGCAATCTGTTTCAAGCATGGGTTAGCAGCAACCGCCTGAATGTTTTCCTCGCTTTCTCCTGCAAACTTTTTTATCTGAGTCTTCGACTTGAGCATGCTGGTAAGGCAGCTGGTATTGGTAATCTGCTGGGGATTGACAGCTAAAAAGAACGTGTTGGCCCTTGCAAAATAGCCTTTGAAAGTCTGAGAATCTTTAACAATGCTGAAGTTTTTTAACTTGGAAAAGAGGGAAGGTGCGGGTGGCTTTCCCCTGTCTCGCGCTAACTGGATTTTCCTGTCTTTGAGGTTTTTCAGAAGAGTCCCGGCATTCGTTAATATTGCTTGAATTTCTTGATTATTTAAATGTGTTCGCAGTTCATTTTGCTGGCTTACAGAAAATTCTGAAATTGATGTTTCACTGTTAATTTCTGTGGTGAGCGGTACATCCTTCATTGGTTCAGGCATGACCTGCACCATCGCTGAGGTATGTTCATTGCCAGTTAATAGCCTGTTGTCGCTGACTGTTGGTAGATTTCTTGATAGGGAACTGATCACTCCCGGAAGCCTGGAAGCTAGGTCAGCAGGCATGGCCGGTTCGGTCTCCATTGGCTCCGGACTAGCAGGTAGCGAAGTTGAAGAACAGACAATACGCCTGCTGTTGTCAGTAACACGCCTGCGCTTTATGGATGGGATGGGCCCGGATTCAGATTGCAGTTGATGCGGTGGAAATGTTCCAGTGCCCGCTGTTGTCTGTTCCACCTGGTAACCTGAGATGGATCGCTTTCTTTCTTGTTTTCGGCTGTCTGCTGGCCGGTGCCTTCCGGCTTCAGTGGATGTTAACGGGGATGCCGTGTCTGCGGTTACTGAGGAGGAAGGTGACTGCATGGTTTCTTCGGGGGTTACCTGTTTCCAGTTGGAGAATCGTCTGGGGATGACAACAATAGAACGTAAACGCTAATTTAACCAGCGTAATAGCCAACCCCGCCGGATCGGCTTATTCTTGAGATGCCTTCACACAGCTTCTTTTTCCAATAACCAAGCTGTGATGGTCTGACGCCGTTTTGTCGGCACCAGGCTTTTTGGCTAAGCCCGGAGTCATGCCAGGCTTCGATCCGTTGCAGCCATTGTTCTTTAGTGGTTTCTGGTATGGTCATCGGAGCCTCCATGTAATCAGAGGCTTTATGATCCACGATCAAATCTCAGCGGGATAGGACCTGGGTTATTTTGGCGGTTACGTTCCGGGAAGGACGTTACAAAAGCCAGGCGCTGCTCGACGAAGCGGCTCTGCTTATGGCCTATGTCGATTTAAACCCTGTTCGAGCCAAATGGTGAAATCGCCAGAGACCTCTGAATACACTTTTATCAGCAAAAGGACGAAATATTTGATTGTTGTGGCTTTAAAATCTTTTTGGTGTTCTTTTTTATTTTACAATTTGCACAAAGTATTACGACTGGACTGATATCTGACAGTCGCATTCTTACCGTAGGATAAGGGCGGCCCACGGAGCAACTCTATAAACGCATTGCAATAATCAGCCAGTCTCGCCAGTTGATGGCTATTACTCTGTTGCAGTGCCCGGCACGACCGGATCAATCGCTCTGTTTCAAGCACCTGAACAGGACTGGCACTTGTTATTTTATCCTGACGTGATGCTAATAAGATGGGTTCTAACTGCTGGCAAATATCAGCACATTGCCCTGATAAGTGCACCACTGACTCAATATTTTTTCGGGTTATTTCCCGGGCCTGAAGGCTCAACAGCCTCTCCAGATTTTGCAGTAACTGATAAGGTTGCGAACTCTCTTTTTGGCCCCCATCGTCTTGAGACTCATCATCGGACATTATGACCGCCTCTCCCCTTCAACCGGGCTTACCTCGCCTTCATTGATCACCCGGCATTTGAACGGTCTGCCATTTTCTTTCTGGACCAGGATAATATCACCGATATGGCCGCTTTCCATGGCGACACCGGTGGTAATTAATTCGATATTTTCTGATTGAACAACAATGGTTATATGCTGCCCCCGACGGATAGCAGTGGCCCTTTTTACCATATCGGTGGTAATCACAGTGCCGGCACTAATCTTTCGGGTAGCGATGTATCCGGAAGGATTATCCTGAAATACATTCGGTTTCAGGGAACTCAAACGGACTTTTGATGTTTTCAGCCTCGGCTGTCCTGACCCCGACAATGCTGGCCCCGACAACGCCTCGCCCCGGTTCAGATCCCTGTCGGCAAGCAATACCGATACGTCAAAATCCACTCTGACCGCCAGCCGTTGTTTCCAGCGGTGTTCCGGGAAGGTGCCGAGATGATCAGGACAGCTGATCAATAATGGCAGTTTACCGTTCTGAGCCATGGCAGAGAAGCGGATATCCGGTGTTACCGGACAGTCTGGCAATTGCTGCCAGCGTTCTTTATGCAGCAAAACCACCCGGGGATTACGGCCGTTAAAACGTTTAGCCAATAAGCGCGAATGCTCACAGAGTTGAATGATGACCTCCTCCTGAACCCTTTGATCAAAACTCTTATCTGATTGATCTGACTGCGGGCTGGTATTCGTACATGACACTGTATGGGCGTTTGCAATATTGGGAATATTGAGTAAGCACAGACACAGGGAAAACACAAAACGACGACTGATTGATAACTTCCTGTCGAGAATAAAATATGTGACAAATAAATACATTTTTTACGACAACGTACTACTCTTTACACACGACTTAATATAGACGAATAGATAGCCTGTATGTTGATTTCATTTGAGTCGGCCATGGGTATACACCCAAGAGTTGCACAGCTCAGAAGCTTCTCAGATTGCCATCCAGTCAGGCAATATTTTTAATATTGAAACACCACAATACCGGGCACTTGAGGCTAACCTGAACTTTTACCATTCGGCTTATGGTTTATCTCAGGATTTGTCGGTCTCAGACAAACGGCATATCACCCCAAATCAACTGGCGGATGTTGAGTTATCCATTGCCTTTAAAAATTCAGGCGGTATTGCCTCGGAAAATGGTAACGATGTATCTCTGGCACTGGAGCAGGCAAAACTTGCACAGTCGATGGCCGGATACAATATCAGCATATCGTTAATCCGAGAGCGTCTGAGCATGCTTGATAAGGTGATCAGTGGTCGCTAGGAGGCTGTCCGAGAATAGACTGCCCTACTGCGGTGGCAGCAAATTGGTCTAAAAATTCCGTTTTGTTCGGCAAATAGCCCCACTATTCACCTCACAAAACGAAATTTTTATCCTCAATTTTCTGCCATCCTCGCTACGGGCACTATTCTCGGACAGCCTCCTAGGAGCCTGACCGAAAATAGACGTCATAAACTGTTAATTCGATGAAGTGAGTACCCCATGAGTCTGCAGTTGGTTCAGGCTATGTCTGGCTACGCCATGGTCGCCCAGGCAACCCGTATGACACTGGTGGCCGAGGCGCTCTCTTACAATGAGGTTGCAGCAGCTTCTGCTGCTGAGGTGCTGCGGCCGGGGCGAGCGTTACTTCAGGCCAGAACCGTAGATGCTGGCTCCGCTGCCAGAGAGAATATTCCGGCGTTTACCGTTGCAGTAGCGGGCATTATCAAAGATAAGTCACCTCCCCAGGTGCGCTATCAACCGGGCCATCCTCTGGCTAATGCTAACGGTGAAGTGTTTTACCCGAATATCAGCACGATTGAAGAAATGGCGACCATGATTTCGGCAGCCCGGTCTTTTGATGCAGCTGTCTCGGTGTTCACCAGCGCCCGTCAAATGCAGGGCCAGGCACTGGAGCTGATCGGTGTTCATGGCTAGGAGGCTGTCCGAGAATAGACTGCCCTGTAAATCGATATGACAGGTGGGTATCACTATGATTTCATCCATTCAACACGAAGTGCCCTTCATCGGTGGTAGCGCTTCGTCGTTGCCTTCCCCCGACAGTTCCAGTGCCTTGAGTAAAAACTTTATGACGTTGTTGATTACTCAACTTAAGCACCAGAACCCGCTTGAACCGATGGAAAGCGGTGATCTGCTGAATCAGCTGGCGGCCATGACTTCCGTGTCAGAGTTAAGAGATATCCACGCCGGTATCAGCCGGTTGAGCGATCAGTTTGCAACGGCCCAACTGTCCAGCGCTACGGCACTGCTGGGTCAGGAGGTCGCTATTGATGCCCGCCATTTTTCATTCAATGGCGATGGGAATAAATTAGCCCTGGCCTTTCCTTCGCCCGGTACAGGGCACTTGTTGCATTTTTTGCTCACCGATCAAAATGGTACCCCGGTAAAAGAAGCCCATTATCAGGGGCGTCATAATGAGTCACCAGGTACTTCCATAAAGAAAAGCCTGGTCCAACTGTTTGGCTCGCTGCCTCATGGTCAGTACTGGCTGCAAAGTACCCTGGATGGTGCTAGTGAAGTGGTTCCTGTGCAACTGGTCAGTAAAGCAAACAGTATTGTTTTCAACGGCTCTGATCAGGCACCGCAGATCAGGCTTGAGGCAATGGAGCCAGTGGCACTGTCCAGCATTGGTTCCGTGACCCGACCATAAGCTTGACGGTTGTTGTCTAATCGGAGAGGTAAGCGTCTATGTCAATCAGTATCACGGGCATGAATGCTGCCCGAAGCCAGCTGGATATAGCCAGCCAGAACCTGACCAATTCGGAAACGAATGGTTATAAATCGTTTCGGGCGATTCTTGGTGATGTCTATGCCCAGGCGGGAACTGCATCGGTGGATATGGCCGGGGTCACTCTGCTGGCAACCCGGCAGGAGTTTGCCCAGGGACAGTTGACGCAATCGGGTAATGCCTTTGATCTGGGTATTGATGGTAAGGGCTTTTTTGTTCTTGGCAATAATGGAGAGCAGCTCTTCAGCCGGGCAGGCTTGTTTACACAGGATAAGGAGCATTATCTGGTGAACCCCAGTGGTTACCGCCTCAGGGGCTTTGGTGTCAATAATCAGGGTGCGGTTGATACCTCAAAACTGGTTGACTTGCAGGTCAGTCAGGCTAACCGGCCAGGCAAAGCAACCACCAAAGCATCAGCTACCATTAACCTCAATGCCAGTGAACCGGTGATTAATCGTACGACGGTTGCCCTTAACCCGTCAGACCCAAGGACATTCAGCTGGTACGGAGCGCTGAATATTTTCGATAGCCTTGGCGAACAACATACGCTGGGTAGCTATTTCACCAAAACCGGGATTAATCGGTGGCAGCTTGAATTTCAGCTGGATGGACAGCCCGTCCAAACCATCAGACCGACAGAAGAACTGACATTCAACAGCTCAGGCCTGTTGCAGACACCCGCCGATGCGCAGTTTTCACTGACACCACCGGTGCTGCCCTCTGGTGCCGTTCTCCATCCCGTGGCCATGGACTTTTCCGGCATCACCCAGTTCGCAATCGATTCGGCATTTCGTCCCCAGGTGGTTGACGGGCAAATGGCGGGCAGCCTGAACCAGGTCAGTTTTGGCGACAACGGTTTTCTGCAGGGTAGCTACAGCAATGGTGAGCAATACCTGCTTGGGCAGGTGGCACTGGCTACGTTTCCCAATGATAACGGGTTAGTGGTTAATGGGAATAATACCTGGATGTCGTCTATGGTATCCGGCACTCCGCTCTTTAATCCATCGGGCCTGAATGGTGCGGGCCTTATCAAGGCGGGGTTTGTTGAACAGTCCAATGTGGATCTGGCCAGCGGGCTGTCGGATGTCATTCTCGCCCAGCGCAACTTTCAGGTTAGCGCCAAGGCTTTCCAGGCAGAAGATGTCCTGTCACAAACACTGATCAATCTCACCTGACAGGCACCTGGCCATGTTTTCCGGAATGCAGATGACCACCGCCAGCGCCGAACGCATCTGGCAAAGCCTGTCCGTGTTTGCGGGTAATTTATCCGGTCAGTCGGTGCCCGGTTACCGGGGCGACTCGGTATTTACCCAAAAACTGGCACAGACACAGACGGCGATGGCCCAACAACGGGCTCCCGCATTTTCCCTTCAGGCTGCCACCAATTTTACCAGCGGCTCTCTGAGACCCACAGGACGTCAGCTGGATGTCGCCATCGACGGTGCCGGATGGTTAGTGGTGCAGGATGCCAGCGGAAAGGCAGGGCTGACCCGAAACGGTTTGCTCAGTCTGACCGTAACGGGTGAGGTGTTGACCGGCAATGGTGCCCGCGTCATGGGGCAGACGGGGCCGTTGACCATTCCTGCATTCAGTCAGCTGACCATTGGCAGTGAGGGTTCGGTCAATATCATTCCTGCCGGCAGTCAGGACGTTGAAGAGGTGGGGCGTATCCGCTTTGCCAATCCCCCCGAGGCCAACCTGATTCGGAGCCCGAATGGCCTGTTCAGGCTGGCGGATGGCAGTGCGCCAGTCCCTGATCCACGGGTTAAGATGGTCAGCGGGGCGCTTGAAGAGAGCAATGTTGACCTGATGGCGGAGTACCTGAATGTGGTGGAAGCTGGAAAAACCATGGACCTCCATGTCCGTATGTTATCAGCCTTTGATCAGATGGCCGGACGAGGCAATGAATTGCTGAACCTGACCCGTCGCTAATGAGAGAATCCCTATGAACAGTCTCTGGATCAACCAGGGTGGCCTGACCCTGCAGGATGCGAGAATGATGGCCGCTTCCCAGAACCTCAGTAATATCAGCACCTATGGCTATAAAAAAGAACGGGTGGTGGCCGCGGATCAGTTTTATACCACCCTGAAACAGGCCGGCGCGATGGCCAACGGTGCGGATGAGCTGCCCAGTGGTCTGCAGGTCGGTACAGGTGCCAGAATCACCGCCACCCAGAAAATATTTACCTATGGCAATATCCAGAATACCGGTAATGCGCTGGATCTGGCGATTGTGGGCGATGGTTTTCTGCAGGTTCAATTGCCTTCCGGAGAGATGGCCTATACCCGTAACGGGCAGCTGCAGCTCAATGCAGAAGGTGACATCGTGATGGCCACCGGTCAGCCTATAGAACCGGTGATTTCCATCCCGGTGGAAGCCCGGAACATCACGATTGGCCAGGATGGTACGGTATCCGTCGCCATGCCCGGCAGTCCGGAAGCCCAGATTCTGGGGCAGATTTCCCTGGTGAACTTCATGAATCCCATGGGGCTGCAGGCCATCGGCGATAACTTCTATCTGGAAACCGCTGCCAGCGGTGCGCCGGTAGAGAGCGTTCCCGGCACCAATGGTCTGGGGGAAATCCGGCAGTTTTCCCTTGAAGCCTCCAACGTGGATGTGGTGGAAGAGCTGGTCAATCTGATCATGATTCAGCGGGCTTATGAAATGCAGGCCAGAGCCATCGACGTTGCCAGTAACTCCCAGGAATATCTGGTGAAAAGCAGTTAACCGGAATTGCCCATGGGTAAAGCAATCACATCAACGTTTTATTGGCCGGTCGCAGTGCTGGTAATCGGGCTGCAAGGCTGTCAGGTGATATTGCCGCAGAATCAGCCCCTGAATGATTCCACCGATGAAGACACTGAACCCGTGCTTACCCGTGCCCCGGAGGCTCCCCCGGCACCGGCACCGGGCAGTCTTTACACTTATGCCACCAGTATGCGCCTTTTTGATGATTTGAAAGCCTATCGTCCGGGCGATATTCTGACCGTCATCCTGAAGGAGATGACCATCTCCAGTAAAAAGGCCAATACCAGTCTGGGCAAAGAGGCCACTGCCAGCATAGCGCCCCCCACGCTGTTCGGGAAAAATTACCCGAAACTGGACATGCAACTCAACGGCAACCGTAACTTTGGCGGCAAAGCATCGACCTCCCAGCAAAACCATCTAACCGGCTCGGTGACCGTAGTCGTGCAAAAAGTGCTGCCCAGTGGTGCGCTTCTGGTCAAGGGCAGCAAAATGGTCCGGATTAATCAGGGTGATGAGATCATCTTTGTCAGTGGCGTGGTCCGTCCTGAAGACGTTTCCCAGGATAACCAGGTCTCCTCGCTGCGTCTGGCCCAGGCAAAAATCAGTTATACCGGCCGGGGTGATCTGGCCCGGGCCAACACCCAGGGCTGGCTCTCCCGTATTCTGAACAGCAGCTGGTTTCCATTTTGAACAGGCTGGTCTGGCTGTTATTGATGACGCTTGTTTTTTCGCCGATCAGTCAGGCAGTGCGTCTGGTGGACCTGGTCGATATAGAAGGTGTGCGCAAAAACCAGTTGATCGGCTATGGTCTGGTGGTTGGTTTGCAGGGTACTGGCGATCAGACCCGTCAAACCGTTTTTACCAGTCAGTCCATGGTCAACATGCTGCGCCAGTTTGGTATTCAGTTACCCCCGGGGAGTGATCCGCGGATGAAAAATGTCGCCGCCGTCAGTATCAGTGCCAACCTGCCCACCTTTGCCCGCCCGGGAACCACGCTTGATGTGATGGTTTCATCGATTGGTGACGCCAAAAGTCTCCGTGGCGGTGTGCTTCTGGCGTCACCATTACGGGGTATTGATGGCCAGGTCTACGCCCTGGCCCAGGGTTCCGTGATTGTTGGCGGAGTGTCTGCCCAGGGCGCTACCGGCACCCAGATCAGTATCAATACAACGACGGTCGGACGCATTCCGGGAGGTGCCACCATTGAACAGTCGATCATTCCCCCGGAAGTAACGTCGGGTGTCGTACGATTAAATCTCAGGGAGCAGAATTACAGCCAGAGCCGTTTACTGGTCAAGGCTATCAATGATCACTTTGGCAGTCATATTGCCCGGGGAGTGGATGGCAGCCAGATTGAAGTCACGGTCCCTGCGGGACAGAATCATCGGGTGACATTTCTGTCCATGCTGGAAACTCTGGATATTCCACAGGGCGTTATGCCGGCCCGCGTCGTGATTAATGCCCGTACCGGTACTATCGTTATTGGTGCTGATGTTCGCATTCGCCCGGTCGCCGTGAGCAATGGTTCCACCACCGTGAAAGTCATGGAGCGTCCCAGCGTGATACAGCCCAACCCATTTTCTCTTGGGACCACACAAATCGAGGAGCAAAGCACCGTCGACATCATACAAAAAACCGGTGGCATGTTTATTGTCCCGGCCACCACCAGCCTGTCCGATATTGTTAATGTGGTGAACAGTGCCGGACTGACGCCCAGTGATCTGATCTCGATTCTCCAGGCTATCCATGAAGCCGGGGCCATGGAGGGAGAACTGGTGATCATGTAATCGGAGATTTGCCATGCTTATCACGCCGTTGTCCCATCCCACCCTGCCTATTGATGTGGGGGCTGGCAGGTCGCTCACCACCAGCACCGGGGATTTTGAAGCATCATCCAGTGAATTTATGCGGGTGTTGCTGGGGGAAGTGACCCGTCATCTGCAGAAAACCTCAGGACTGTTCGCCGGCAAAGAGCACAACGGCACAGCATCACTGTTCCAGAACGAACTTGCCGGGGCGTTGCTGGCACAGTGTCTGGCGGACCGGCTGGCGGAAAAACTGTCCGGTGACCAGCCATGACCGTCAACCATATCGGGCTTAGCGGGGTAAATACTGCCGATATTCTGTTAAATAATACCGCCCATAATATTGCCAATGCCGAAACCCCCTGGTTTAGTCGACGTCAACCCGTATTGATTACCCAGCAGAGCCACTGGGGCGGTTTGCTGAACCAACTGGGTGGCGTCAGAGTGCTTTATCTGATGCAGGTATCGAACGACTATCTTAACGACCAGGTGTTTCGCGCCAGTGCCAGCCAGTCAATGGCAGACAGCTTTGCCGTACCCATGGTTCAGCTGGACCAGTTGCTCGGCGGGGATGATACCGGGTTAACCCGGGTGCTCAATGGCTTTATCGGCAACCTGCAACGGCTGGAAACACGCCCGGAGTCTCTACCCTTGCGCCAGCAATGGCTGGGCAGTGCCGGACAACTGGTGGACCGTTTTCATACCCTGGGTCAGCAGCTGCAGGTCATCTCGCAACAACGGACCAGTCAGATCCGCAATGTGATCACCGAGGCCAATCGGCTGGGTGCGGCCATTGCTGATCTCAATAAACAGATCATCGAAGGCAATAGCTCCAATCATAAAATCAGCGATGGCAACTGTGCGGACCTGCTGGACCAGCGGGACAACCTGATTAACCAGCTGTCTGAACAGGTATCGGTGGAGGTTTATCGCAACAGCAATAATGCCGTTAACCTGGTGATTCCATCCAGCCAGGGGGCGATTCCCCTGATCATTGGCACGCAGTATTTTGACCTCAGTATCAACCCGGACGCTGCTGACCCAACGAACCCCGATGTGATGGTCAATATCCCGGGCGTCGCTGTTCCGGTCACACCGCAACAGGGCCAGTTGGCAGGGCTGCAAAAGCTCCATCGGGATGGGCTGATGCCGGTCATCAATCAGCTGGGGCGGATGGCGGTGGTGCTGGCCTCGGAAGTGAATTCACAGCTGGAGCTGGGTGTTGATCTGGTCGGTGATAAAGGTAAGCCACTGTTTCAGGATATCAACTCGACATCGGCCATGCAGCAGCGGGTCCTGCCGTCAACGGTTTCGGGGACGGAGGCATTGACCGTTGCAATCGGCGATATTTCCCGGCTGGTGCCATCGGAATACCAGCTGGTATTTACGGCTTCTGATCAATGTCGTGTAACCAGGCTGTCGGACGGGCAATCATTCAGTGGCAGCCTGACGGCAGCGACGCCTTTTACCATTGATGGCCTTACCATTCACCTGACAGGAACACCGGCTATCAATGATCAGTTCCTGCTGACGCCCTGGCGCCATGAAGCCACACAATTGAGTATTGTCCTTAACGACCCTGAGCAGCTGGCGTTTGCGGCACAAGGCTCAGGCCCCGGCGACAACCGGAATCTGCTGGCACTGCTTGGCTGTTTAAACGGTGATTCTGCGAGCTCTCCTGATGTACTGGAAGCTAATATTTTGCTTCAGTCGTCTGTTGCCAACCAGACGGCTTCCGCTGTACGACAGCAGAAAACCAGTCAGAGTTTATATCAGGCTGCGGTTGCCGAGAGGGAGGGTCTCAGTGGTGTTAATCTGGATGAAGAAGCGGCTAACCTGCTGCGATTCCAGCAGTTCTACCAGGCCAATGCACGCCTGTTACGAACCAGTCAGATGATTATTGATGAATTGCTGGCAGTTTGTCGGTGAGACCGATGCGGATAAGCACAGCACAACAGCAGGCCATGGTTTTGCAGGATCTGCAAAACATCAGTCAGCACCAGCTGGAAGGCTGGAACCAGGTGGCCACGGGCAAACAGATAACCCAACCAGCCAAGGCACCGGGCAGCTGGACGCACCTGCAGAGTGTGCAACGGGAGATCAGCCAGACGAACCATTACCTGGATTCCATTACTGCCCTGACCTCCCAGCTGCAACTGGAAGATACCCTGTTGCAGAGTTATACCGGCTACCTGCAGGATATCCGGGCGCTGGTGCTGCAGGCCAACAACCCCGGGCTGGCAGTGGTGGACCTGGCCACCCTCGGGCAGCAGGTTGTGCAGTGGCGAAACGCCATTATCGGGCTGCTAAACAGCCGTGATGCCGAAGGTTATTACCTGTTTTCCGGCTCCCGGACCAGCACACCGCCGGTGACGGTTGCCACCGCCAGTGATGGCAAAAAGTCGTTTAGTTTTAATAACAATAACGACATTCGGCAAATAACAGTCGCCTCTGATATAACAATGTCGTCTACGGACAGTGCTGACGCTTTGTGCTTTACTGTGAACGACGGTGGATCATGTTTTAATGTAATCCTCATGCTCGGTCAGATAGCGCAGACACTTCAGGCTCCACCCGCCAACCTGTCAACGCTGCTTGCCGGTTACCTGGTACAGCTTGACCAGGCACAAAATCAGGCTGGCAGCGTTCATGCCGCCCTGGGAACCCGAATGAAAGCACTGGACGGTATTCGCAGTGACCATCACGAGGCCAGGCTGTACTTTCAGGAACAGGCGAGTCAGCTGGGTGATCTGGATTATGTCAGTGCCATCAGCCATCTGAATCAGCAGAAAGTACAATATGAAGCCGCTCTTAAAGGGCTTTCTGAAGTAGCGAACCTGTCGTTATTTGATTATCTCTAGGAGGCTGTTATGGCCATCAGTATCAACACCAATATTCCATCAATGCAAGCCCAGATCAGTCTGGAGCGGGCCCAGAACGGTCTTGATACAGCAATGCAAAGGCTCTCGACCGGTTATCGCATCAACAGTGCCGCTGACGATGCCGCCGGGATGCAGATCAGTAACCGGATGAGTTCACAGATTAATGGCCTGAGTATGGCGGTACGTAATGCCAATGACGGCATCTCTATTGCCCAGACGGCGGAAGGTGCCATGACGGAAACCGCGTCTCTGCTCCAGCGGATGCGGGACCTGGCAGTACAGTCCGCCAGTGACAGCAACAGTACGGATGACCGGATTGCCCTGAACGGGGAGCTGAAACAGCTGGCGGCGGAACTGAACCGGATTGCCGAGTCCACCACCTTTGCCGGACAGAAGTTGCTGGATGGTTCGTTTGTTGACAAGAACATTCAGGTAGGTGCCTACGCCAATGAGATTATTACCGTCAATGTCAAGAGTGTCAGCGGTAAAGACATTGGTATTGATGGGGCGAAGCTTACATTTACTGGCTTGAATCTGCCGGGGACAACCCCCATTGCAGAACAGAGCCTGACGGTTGGGGTTAATGGCAATGAAAGCAATATTCCCATAGAGAGCGGGGATAGCGCCCAAACCGTTGCCCGTAAGGTAACAAGCGCGGTATCCGATATGAGCGGGCTAGCAAAGACATCGGCAGAAGTGGTCTTAACAGATGGTGCTAAATGGGACAGCGGCGACACCATTACCCTGACCGTGAATAGCAAGGAATACAAATCGACGAGTAATTCTACTACCTTTAAAGACGCCGTAGAAGAACTGGAGGAACTGCTGGGTTCGTCACCGTTTAAGGCAACGGTTAGTCCCGTCACATCGCCAAGCACCGGTTTTAAAATAACGTTGGTTGATACCAGTGGTCAGAATATGATTCTGTCTGCAACTGCTACAGAAGTTGACGGTGGATCCAACGATCTTGACTTCAAAGCCACTGCTCAACCAGTGACTTATACAGGTGGTACTAAGGAGGGCTCAAAACCCCTCACTACGGGCAGTGAGGTGACCGTCGTGGGTGATATTCAGTGGGTCGGTCTGGATAAAAACGACACCTATACGATGAAAAGCACTGATAATTTATTGGCCCCCTCCAACATTGCCATCACTGGTACTAAGGGTGACTCAGTTAATAATTCGCTAAATTCCATCAATATCAGCACTTATGATGGTGCACAGCAAGCCATCAAAATCCTTGATCACGCAATAGCCGACGTGGATTCCAACCGGGGCACCCTGGGTGCCATTCAAAACCGCTTCCAGCACACCATATACAACCTTCAGAACGTTCGGGAGAATATGATGGGCTCCCGAAGCCGGATTAAAGACACCGACTATGCCAGCGAAATGTCCAAATTGACCCGGGATCAGGTGCTGAAACAAGCCAGTATGTCCGGCCTGAACCGGGCCAACACCATGCAGCAGGAAGTCCTGGCCCTGTTGCAGTGACTCATTGAATGAATACGGTTGCACCGCTGCAGGGAGGTTTTGATCTGGGGACTGTGGTGGATGCTGTGGTCAATGCCGACATGGCACCCTCGGAAAATGCCCTGAAACGGCGGGAAAATCAGCTGTCCCGAGAGCAGGATCTGATGGTGTCGGTCTATCAGGCGGTCAGTAACCTGCAGCACTCCGCCCGGGCGCTGGTTCAGGAAGCCAGTCTCAACAGTCACCATGTGAATGGCAATGGCCACAGTCTTGGCCGCTGGGTTGCGGTGTCCAGTGAGTCCGACCGGGTTGGCGTCAGCGTCAGGGGTCGTCCTGATCCCGGCAGTTATCAGCTGTCGGTCCATCAGCTGGCCTCACCGCAAATTATGACCAGCCCGCCGTTTGCCAGAGATACCACCTTTAAAGACGCAGGTACGCTGGATCTTGCCCTTAATGGTGGGCACTGGACGGTTAATATTGTTGCCAACAGTACCCTGGCCACCATCGCCAGATCGATTCAGCTGAGTACTCAGGGGAAAGTCCGGGCAACGGTCATTAACGGCAAGGCGGGGCAACAGCTGCTGCTGACCGGGGCAGAAAAAGGGGCCGATCTTCGTATGACGCTCAGTGGCACCGGAACCGGTGACCAGCTGGCGGCTATCATGTCAGAACAGGCGGCTCCGGCTGACGCAGTAGTCAGTATCAACGGCGTAACCCTGTCTCTGCCCGGCAATGTCAACCAGCCGGCCATTAACGGGCTGAGCCTGACCCTGAAACAGGCGGACCCTGACCGGCAGTTATATATTGAGGTCAGTCAGGATGTTGAAGCACTGGTCAGCGCAATGTCGGAATTTGTCAATCACTGCAATAACCTGCTGCAAGCCAGTGACCCCAGGGACAACCAGGGCCTCCAGATCGATGCGGGCACCCCCGCCTCCCTGAGGGGAATCAGCAGTCAGTTGCGTAAACTGGTTAACGCCACGCCTGCAGATACCGGGTTAAGCAGCTCAGAGCAGATCACCAGTTTACTGGATCTTGGGGTCAGTACTGAGCGCAACGGTTTATGGTCTCTGGATGAAGCCTGGTTTCGCCACCAGCTGAATGCCATGCCCTACCCGGTCCTGCAGTTTCTGTCGGACCGGGACAAGCCGGTGCTGGCACTGGCGCAGAAAATGGACACGCTGTTATCGGGCAGTGGCCCTTTAATATCGAGGATCAGTTATCTGTCACGGGATTTGCAACGGCTGGCGTCGGACCAGTATGCCCTGGAGACGAGACGACAATTACTTCATCAGCGCACCAATCAGCAGTTTTTAAATATGGAGCAAACGGTACAGCGCATGAACCGGAACCTGGCCTATGTTGACACTATTTGACCTACTTGACCTGCGTGACCTGACTTTCACCACCGGCAACAAGAGGCGATTATGAAGTCTCCAGCCACTGAGTACACCCGGCATCAGTACGGGCACCTGGCCCGGAAAGAGAGTATTTTCCAGCAGACCGCCCTGCTGTACCAATTATTACTGGATGACCTGGACCGCTGCCACGGCCATATCAACAGTGGTGACAGTGCCGCCCGCGGAGAACGGATTCACCACGCCCTCTCTATTTTGATGGTATTAAGAAACCAGGCCCTTGCCATGGTTGACAATCAGCAAGGTCAGCCGCCGTCGGCCAATGAACTTTCCGCCCGGCTGCTTGAATTATATGACCACTGCCTTGCATGTCTGACATCCGTGATCGCTGATAATGATACTGCCTCCCTGAATACCGCCTGGTCTATGATCGATACCGTTAAAGGTGCCTGGGATGAGTTGGCCTTACAGCAGGCAGATGACTGAGACTTGTTAAGGCTGCAGCCTTTCTTTTGCGGGCAGCGGGTGGCGGGAAGCGGGCAGCGCTTACTGAAATGTCGAAGTTATTAACAGCCATAAGCAGAAAGTTCAGTCCCCCTGACCATGCCATGGGATGAACACTGTTTATCGTAAACAGAGAGCCATCTTTTATGAATATTGAGACAGCTGGCACAGAGACTGACCGTGTGATCGACGCACTTCCAGCCTCGTATTTCCGGGAGGCGATAACCGGGCGGCTGTCTGTACAGAACGGGTTGGTGCAGAACGGACTGCCAGAAGAAGATGAGTTTCAGGCAATTCTGCAGCAGATGATCGAACCTCTGGGACCGATAAATCCTGAGGGGGCTTCGAATCCGTCTTTACATTCTGATTTACCATCGACTATCTACACCAACACAACGGATGTCGGGGAAGACATACAGGCAATTGAGTGGGCCACGACCACAGATGCAGAAGTTCCAGCGGTTCACCCTCTCCCAGAATTGAAGTTAAATTCACAACACTTGCCGTCTGATCAACTGACCCGGAGACCAAACCCGGTAGAGATGGGGCCAGTTAAGCCTGACCATTCGGGGGAAGAGGCTTCCGGCCAGACTGTGTTACCTGACGTTCAGCAAACCATGGAGATTGGCTCACTGCGGCAGTCTGCACAGCTTTCTATGGCACCCACACAAAAGCGAACGCTGTCGAATCAGGAGGCCTTAGCCCCAGAGTCAACCCCAGAGTCGCCCGCCGATCAGGAAAGTCAGACAACCACACAGCCAGTAACAGCTGAGGTATCGGATACACCTCTGAAAAGATTGGAACCTGCCAGCGTCCGCCAGCCATCGCCCGGAAATCAATCGTCTGCAATTCAACCGGTAACAGCCCCGGTGCAAAACTGTTTGATGCTTGGCGGGGATCGTTATGCCCGGGCCGTTGCCGAGTTTCCCGGACTGGGTACGGTGCAGGTGGTGATGACTCGCCATAACAGCGAGGTCACCGTGAATCTGCAAGCCAGCCAGCAGTCTCTGCCAACCCTTGAAAGCTGTTCCTCTACACTGCACCAGCTGGTCAGCGACAGCATTCAGCAGATGCACACTCCCGGTAATTCAGTCAATAAAGAGCCCGGTGGTTCTTCAGCAACGGAGTCTGGACTGAAAATAGCACTCTCATTAACCACTCCTGATCATTCCGGGTCAGGCCGGGAAAGGCAGCATCCGTTGGCCGAAGAGTTGGCTGGGGTGTCATATTTTTCTGGCACAGACGCAGATCTTGTGGCTTTAGCGCCCCCAACCCCACAGTCATACCGGTTAACTGCGCTATCGCAGCACTCTGTAGTGGCGCTTATTGATCTGCATATTTAGCCATTGTTTAACAGTGCTTTCCTGCGAATATGAAGAGAATATGAAGACTGATGACGATGATCGTACCATCAATAACAGTGCTTATGCTCAGTGGCCAGCAATGCAGCGGGGCAGGGTTAATTTCATCGCTTTCATCCTGGCGGGGGTTGTCATGCTTGCTATTGCAGGTGGTGCAACGTATTGGTTTTTTTTCCGGGAGGAAGACGACTCACTATCGCCAGTGCCCACTGTCGCGTCACCGGGGCCTACACAATATTTGTCGTTTAAAGATATGATCGTCAATCTGGCTAATGATGAAACCTATGAACTCCATTATATGCAGTTATCCGTTTCTATCATGACCCGAAAAAGCAAATGCCTTGAACAAATGGAAAAGAATCGACCGGTCATTCTCAATGCCATGCTTGACCAGCTGTCATCCTGGACATTCGAGGATGTGATGATCCCGGGAAATCGGGAGGAATTGCGGAAACAGCTTCTGACTACGGTTCGTCACAGGACGGGGCTATCACTTACTAAGGGGGTAGAGGATGTCTTCATCATTAATATGGTGATTCAGTAATCACACCACGAATTGTCCCGGAATAACTTCCTCTTTTTGCCACGGAGACATGGAGGCACAGAGGAAAAGATTTTTTCTTTTCTCCGTGTCTCCGTGGCAAGGTTTTATCTTGACTGGATAATATCGGGAATGTGGAAGTTATTTCACAACAACGTACCAGGTTTTGCATGCTATTGAGAATCGCTGGCTTTGCCATCCTGTTTCTGAGTATTTTTGGCGGGTTTGTCATGGCCGGCGGCAAGCTGCTGGCACTGTGGCAACCCCCTGAGATTCTTATCATCCTCGGTGCCGCGATCGGTGCTTTTGTGATTTCCAACCCGGCCACTGTCCAGAGAATGACCCTCACTCATCTGAAATACGTACTGATCAGAAATAAAGAATTCGACAAAGCCTTCTTTATGGATTTGCTGGCCCTGCTGTTCCGCTTGATTGAAACCCGGCATCGAAAGGGCGTGAACGCCATTGAAGACGATATTGAAACACCGGAAAGCAGTGAGCTGTTTCAGAGTTACCAGCGCATCATATCCCATCCACGACTGCTCTATTTTATCACCGATAATTTACGGATTACCGGTATGGGCAGTATGCCCGGACATGCCTTTGAAGGTTTGATGGAAAGCGAGATAGAAACCCTGGAAGAGGATCTGAAACGCCCGGCAAAAGCACTGAACACTATTGCTGATGCCTGCCCCGGCTTTGGTATTGTGGCCGCGGTGATGGGCATCGTCGTGACTATGGGTGCGATGGATGGGCCGGTAGAGCTGATCGGGGTCAAGGTAGCAGCAGCACTGGTGGGTACCTTTTTGGGTATATTGCTGTGCTACGGTATTTTTGGCCCCCTGGCCGCAGCGCTGGAAAGTACTGAGCAGAGTGAAATGCTGGCGTTTGAATGCGTCAAAATGACGTTGCTTGCCAGCCATTCAGGGCTGGCACCAATTACCGCCGTGGATTCAGGGCGACGGCTGCTTTATAAAGAGTTACGCCCTACATTCCCGGAATTGGAGGATATGCTGCAATCCCTGAGGGCTAGCCATTAATGGCCAGGGCTCCAGATAGCAATCAGCCGATTGTGGTCCGTCGGGGGCGCACTGCCAACGGCAATGCGCACCATGGCGGCAGCTGGAAAGTGGCTTTTGCCGATTTTGCCATGGCCATGATGGCCCTGTTCCTGGTGCTCTGGCTGGTGGCCGCCACTACACCCGTGCAAAAGGAAGCCATTGCCACCTATTTTTCCAATCCGGGTCTTCTCAACCGTGTTAGCAGTAACTCGCCGGTGGAGATGCAGGGAGAGCGCTCGATATTACCGGGAATACCAGTGCAGATACGGCCAAAGCCCTCCGGCATGACCGGTATGGAGCTTGCCGGTCATAACACTGCCAGTGCCGAGGGCATCGCTGCCATTGTGCTCGGATTAGCCAAACTGCCGAAAGAACGTGCCATCGAGGCAAAAGGCATTGAGCTGCAGACCTGGCCCAGGATGATTCGTATGACACTGGTTCAGGATAAAGTCGGCCCCATGTTTCCACCGGGGAGCAAGCAGCTGGTGCCATTTTATGAAGATTTTCTAATCGCCCTGGCCAGGGTACTGGCAAAACTGCCCTTCAAGATCATTATTACCGGGCACTCCGATGGCGTGATTGGTTCTGACCTTAAAAATTCGACAGAACCCAACCGGGTAAACTGGGAGCTTGCCGGACAACGGGCCGAAACGGTCAGGGAAGTGATTGTTTTTACCGGAGTACCGGAAGATCAGATACTGTTATTGGCAGCGATGGGAGCTAACCGGCCTATACCGGGGCTGAATCTGGATTCAGGATTAAACCGCCGGGTCGACTTGATGCTGGTTCCCCGAAAAGACGTCAAAGGGTTGAGTCGCAAGTTCCAACATAAATGGCATAAAGAAAAAGCATCCTCACCGGTGCCTTCATCGGATATGGAAAAAGCCGTTCAGCAGGCCAGGGATAACCGTTATCCGCAACCTTCAAAGTGAACAACTTTCAACGTTTCCAGTGCCTGCAGGAGCATGAGCGTTCAGAGCGCCATCCGCATTATCCCCAGATGACTTAACAGGACTTTATCCTGATAATCGGCCCATGAATGATACTTTTATTGTCCCCTGCTGCAACGAGCCATTGTTGGAACTTTACCGCGATGAGTGCATTGTTGTGGTGAATAAACCGGCAGGTCTGCTCAGTGTTCCCGGCAAGCCACCCAATCATAACGACAGCGCACTGTCACGGCTGCAGACCATCAACCCGCAAACCCGTGTCGTCCATCGGCTGGATATGTCCACCTCTGGCCTGATGGTCTTCGGACTGGATGCCGACAGCCATCGTGCCTTAAACCGTCAGTTTCAGGACCGTACCGTTGCCAAGGAATATATTGCCGAAGTGTGGGGAAAACTTACGCAGCCGGAAGGAAAAATAGAACTGCCTCTGCGCTGTGACTGGCCAAACCGGCCAAGACAGATGGTTGACCATGAACTGGGCAAACCATCACTGACCCACTTTCAAGTGATTGACAATCAGAGACCGGCATTTGACCGGGTACTGCTTAAGCCGGTGACCGGTCGCTCCCATCAGTTAAGGGTTCACCTGGCTGAACTTGGGCACCCCATTCTGGGCTGTGAGTTTTATGCCCACCCGGCTGCCCGGCAGGCCAGTCAACGCCTGAACCTGCATGCCACAAGACTGGGCTTTACTCACCCTTTAACCGGGGAGCCAATGGTGTTTGTGTCGGAAGCGCCTTTCTCGGTCTAATCAATTTTACCGCTCCAATTGTGTAGGCGAACGAAATCATTGCTATACTGCTCCACGAGCATCAGCTCATTGTTTGAAGTGAAACCCGGTTAGGAGCGCCAGCTCCGTTCGAGCCGGGTTTTTTCTTGCCTGAAAAACATTCTACGAATTGTTGGTGGATATCGGCACTGACATAGATCGCAGCAAGCATCTTTCGACTCCGCTCAGGATGAACGGAGAGTGCGTATCAAATGTCGGAATTATTTAATTACTCAATTCCCTGACTGCGCAGGTAATCATCATAAGTACCGTGGAAGTCGACAATACCGGTATCCTTGATTTCGATGATCCGGGTGGCCAGCGATGAGACGAACTGACGGTCATGGGAGACAAAAATCAGGGTGCCTTTGTAGTTTTCCAACGCCAGGTTCAGTGACTCGATGGACTCCATATCCATGTGGTTGGTTGGCTCATCCATCAGCAGAATATTGGGGCGTTGCTGGCTCAGCTTGCCAAACAGCATACGACCCTGCTCGCCACCGGAAATAACCCGTACGGATTTTTTCAGGTCGCTCTGGGAGAACAGCATCCGGCCCAGCACGCCACGAATCACCTGTTCATCGTCGCCTTCATTCATCCACTGGCTCATCCAGTCGAAGAGGTTCATATCCATATCAAAGTCAGCACTGTGATTCTGGGCGTAGTAACCGATATTGGCATTTTCGGACCACTGGATAACACCGGTACGCGGTGCCATCTTACCTGCCAGGGTGTGCAGCAGGGTGGTTTTACCGACACCGTTCTGGCCAATGATGGCGATACGCTCACCCACTTCAACCATCAGGTTGACTTTGCTGAACAGATCTTCTTCATAGCCCTGGCTGAGCTTTTCCACCACCAGCGCATTACGGAACAGCTTCTTCTCCTGCTCAAAGCGGATAAACGGATTCTGGCGGCTGGACGGTTTGATTTCTGTCAGTTGAATCTTATCGATCTGTTTGGCCCTGGAAGTCGCCTGTCGTGCTTTGGACGCGTTGGCAGAGAAGCGGCTGACAAAGGACTGTAACTCGGCAATCTGGGCTTTCTTGCGGGCATTATCGGCCTGCAGGCGCTCCCGGGCCGCAGTGGCTGCGGTCATATACTCATCGTAATTACCGGGCATCAACTGCAGCTTGCCATAATCCAGGTCCGCCATGTGGGTACAGACACTGTTCAGGAAGTGACGGTCGTGGGAGATGATGATCATGGTGCAGTCACGCTGCTTGAGGATCTCTTCCAGCCAACGGATCGCATTGATATCCAGGTTGTTGGTGGGTTCGTCCAACAGCATGATTTCCGGGTCGGCAAACAGAACCTGAGCCAGCAGCACACGCAGCTTCCAGCCCGGGGCAACGGCACTCATCAGTCCGTAATGCTGGTCAATGGGAATATCCAGCCCCAGCAGCAGTTCGCCGGCACGGGCTTCGGCGGAATAACCATCCATCTCACCAAACTGAACTTCAAGGTCAGCAACCCGCATGCCTTCTTCTTCGGTCATTTCAGCTTTGGCGTAAATAGCATCCCGTTCGGCTTTTACTTTCCACAGCTCGGCATGACCCATAATTACCGTATCGATCACCGTGTAGTGTTCATAGGCAAACTGATCCTGACTCAGTTTTGCCATACGTTCATGGGGGTCTTTACTGACAGTGCCGGATGTTGGCTCCAGCTCTCCGCCCAGAATTTTCATGAACGTCGATTTACCACAACCGTTGGCACCAATGAGTCCGTAACGGTTACCTTCGCCAAACTTGACGGATATATCCTCAAACAGGGGCTTGTCACCGAACTGCATGGTGATGTTGGCTGTAGAAATCAAATTTATTGTCCTGCCTTGTCTATTGATAAAAAGCTTAATGAGAAAAAGTGCCGCAGACTACAGTGACTATTCCTTTGAGCCAATAGGTAGTTTACAAATTCTGCGGTTGTAATTTTCAGTAATACTCCGGGCCACAAACGAAAATGAATTCAAGCCTCCGGTATTGCCACAGGGAAATATCGGCCAGACCTTGGCGAATATCAAGCCAGTGATGCCACTGCACTGTATTTTTGCTGTTCTTGATAACTGCTGTTTCAGAGAAGCTTGTTAAAACACAGTTGATAAAAGTGTGACCCAGCCCACAAGGTTGACTCAGCAGCGTTAAATCACTGGAGCACCATCGTGTGTTTACTTAAACTCGCAAACATTCCTCTTATAAACTTTATAAAATAAGAAATGCTGTATTTATGGAATTAAGAAAAAAGCTGTTTGTTGTTTTGATGATGGCTACTTTGAGTGCCTGTAAGAGTGGTGAAACATCAACCAACGAGTCTCCTCCCAGTCCTGCCCCTGCCCCCGATCCTGTCGAACAGGCCCTGCAAGTTGCCTTTCAAACCGGTGATTCTACCGGAATTCCCTCTGCAGATGCACTAACCCAAAAAATAGATAACGTGATTGAAACAGGGCATGGTCAGTTCAACCCAACTATCTATCGCCTGTTCCAGCTTAATGAAGATGGTTCTGCCAATGCCAACAGCCTCACCAATGTTGACTGGGATGTCACCCACGACTCCGCCATTATTGCTCCGGAACTTGGCAAGTCCGCAACCTTTCTTCAGGCGAATGCTTCCGACAGAACTGAGTTTAACCCTTTAAACCCCGGTGGACTTGGTGTTTTGGGAGAAGACGAAAACCATCGTTTTATTGCTTTATCCTCCAACCCAATGCGGGTCTGGAGACGGAACTCTGGTGCCATAAATGATCAGGCTAACCAGTTAATGGTCAATGGCCTGGACTGGCTGGCAGGACAGCCGTTGAACAGCACCGAATCCATGAAAATTGTGATCGCCCAGATGGATGAGTCCTTTTACTTCCCGGATCAGTCCAGCACACGGCTCTGGCTGGATACCCTGATGCCGGAACGGGTCAGTTACAATGGCCGGGAAACCTGTAATGGCGCTGCTCTTTCTGGCTGTCTGGAGAACGCAGATGTGCTTATCGTCTCTTCTTTCGGTGAGCTGACGCAGGGATTAAAAGATGGCATCAGCAAAGCACGTAATCAAGGCATTGGTATTTTATACCTTCACTACTATCGTGAGGATAATGCCATTAGCCAATACCTGCTTCCGGCCATCAACGCTAACTTCGTTGCCAACAATTACTGGCGTTACCTGATTCTCAGGGGTTTCAACATCGTAGAATGGGGGAACCCTCTGCCCACAGACATTGCAGCAGTGAACCGTCTGCTCACGACGCTGAAAAACCGGGGCAATAATATTAACTTTGCCCAGTGCAATGGCAGCGACTGTTCTGACGCCGGGGGATTCAACATCGAATTTCTGGATGGTCTGCAAACCCTCCAGCGTCAGCTCCGACAACTGGATAGAAACAAGCAAGCCATTTTCACATCCGCCAATGATGATAAAGCAATCTGGCGCTGGCTGGTGCTTCTGGCTGATTATTATCGGGCAGAAACCGCATACCCCCTGGATAAGTTGAAAAACACCGAAGATTTTGTCCAAGCGGCATTTTCAGACTTCGGGGTTTATCAATACCGTTCAACCAGCGCCGTTCCTGCTGATTCAGGTAACTTTGGGCGTACTGATTTCAGCCATATAACCCCCATCAGCAAGACCATAAACATCACCAGTAAAGTGCCTTTCCGTTCAGCGGGCGTCTATGTCATGCCCGGCAAACCGGTCACTATTCAGCGCACAGATAATACAGAGGCTGTGGTGAATGTTTTTGTCAACTCCATCCGTGATGGAGCTACTCACTGGCTGGATAACGATGGCTATAAACGTCCCCGCTATCTGCGGGGACAGGAAATGATGATTGCGCCGGGAGAAACCATCACCTTCACCTCCCCAAATGGTGGCCCCCTGCAATTGCGATTTGACCGCAATGACCAGCAGATCAGCCTGAATATCAGCAATATTGGCCTGCACCCCTATTGGACAAAGCCTGAAGATAACGAGACGTTTGCAGAGGCGCTGGCGAAAGGGGATTTTGACTGGGCTGAACTGGTCACCGATGGTTTTGAAGTCCATTCGCGACTGGACCTGATGCGGCAATCCATGAGCAACTGGAATAATTCGGCCGCTGATCTGGCTGCAGCGACAGATCGTTACATGTCTAACCTGCCCCACATGCTGGCAGGCTTCCGCGGTGATCGAATTGATGAAGACCCCGAGATTATCCAGTTCGCAGAACAACAGGGGTACAGTATTGATCTCATTGATCAGGTTAAACATATGAATGCGGATCAGGCCACCTGTGGTTACGGATGTTCTGGCAATCCATACGACGCGTACTGGGCATTTGATCCACTGGGCCATGGTGACCTTCACGAGCTTGGCCATGGCCTGGAGAAAAAACGCTTTTTATTTGCAAGCTGGACTCCCGGTCATACTGCCACCAACTTTTACTCCTACTTCTCAAAGTCCCGCGCTTACCAGGAGACTGGAAAGGCACCTTCCTGTCAAAGCCTGCCCTTTAAAACGCTGTTTGACTGGTTGCAGGAGTCCCAGAACTCAGCAGATCCTTTAGCGTCGATACAGAACAAAGACTTCAAGAGCTGGAACCTGGGAGCCGCCATTTATCTGCAGATGATGATGGCAGCCCAGAGTCAGGGAGCCTTGACCGATGGCTGGATGCTGTTGCCAAGGCTTCATATCCTTGAACGGGAATTTTCCCGCGCGCTCAGTAGCCGCGATACCTGGAATGCCAAACGTACGTCGCTTGGGTTCAGTGAATATACCTGGGAAGAAGCCAACAGTATCTGGAGCCCATCGAGCGAACTGCACAATGATTGGCCATCCATTGCTCTGTCGATGGTCACTGGCCGCAACATGCTCAACTACCTTAATAAGTGGGGATTGACCAGCAGTGCCAAGGCTCAAAACCAGATAATGGCTCTGAACCTGCCGCCCATGGAAGCTATCTATTACAAGACGGACGGCAATCAGTTCTGTGAGCAGTTTGACAATCCCGGAATCATCATCGAAAAAGGCATGGTATGGGATGCAGCAGTAGCGCCTTAATCGGGTTACTCCATAATCAGGCTGCGCTCCCGGCAGGAAACCATCAGCAGCCGTTGCATATGCGCCAGAGACCATTAAACTCTCTGGCTTTTAGCCATACTGCCCATCCCGATGTCCATCTTACTTCGTTGCCCGGTCTGTTATGAAGCGCTCAGGTCAGAACAAAAAAGCGCTGTGTGTAAAAATAATCATCGGTTTGACCGGGCGCGTCAGGGCTATCTGAACCTGCTGCCCAGCAATAAGAAACGCAGTAAAAACCCCGGCGATGATCAGATGATGGTCGAAGCACGGACACGGTTTCTGAATCACGGTTACTATCAACCCGTCGTTGATGCCTTGATTGATAAACTCAAGTCGTTCGGTAATGAAGCATCGCAACGTATTCTTGATGCCGGTTGCGGTGAGGGCTACTACACCTCGGGAATCAAAGAGCAGCTTAAAGACAGCTCAGTCTGTGGATTTGATATTGCCAAACCCGCCATCCTGGCCGCCAGCAAACGAAACAAAGCGATAGAATGGCTGGTTGCCAGTGTCAGTGAACTGCCTCTGATGGACGAACAGTTTGATGCTGTGATCAGCATATTCTCCCGCAGTGACTGGCCTGAGTTTGTCAGAGTTCTGAAACCTGGCGGGCATATTGTTCTATTGACCCCCGGCCAGAACCACCTGATGGCTCTTCGCCGTGCCATTTATGATGAGGTACGTCCTTATCCGGAAGATAAACGCCTGCAGGATCTGCCGGAAGATCTTGCCCTGCTGGAAAGCCAGACCATCCATCACCTGATGATGCTGGAAAACACTCAGGCCATTATGGACCTGCTGGCCATGACCCCTCACTACTGGCATGTCAATGCCGGACAAAAACAGCAACTTGAGCAACTGGGTCAGCTGGAATGTGAACTGGAAATGCGCCTGTCGGTGGTACAAAAGCACCACCCATCAGCATAGGTAAAAATACTGTCTTACATCAATTTTACCAAACGTGACTGGTGGTATAACTGAGCCATGGCCATAGCCCGGGGGGGTTACCATGTTTCAGTTAGCTCAGATTATCACCGGCAAAAGTGAAAAAGACCTGTTCACTGTTCTGGCCCTCAAAGCCGATATTATCCTGGCGGTCACATTGACCATGGCCGTTTTACAACAGGCCATAACCGGCATGGCAACCAGCTGGATGCTGTTACTGGTTGGTTCACTGTTCTCCATTATTGTCCTTACAGGTCTTGATAAAGGAGCACGCAAGGCTTTGGCGGGCATTCCCAGCTATATTCCTTATGTATTTGGTATTTACCTGTTCTTTGTAGAGGGATTTGGTCGTTTAACTCAGCTGGTGACAAGCTTCAGTATCGTTAATGCGGCGCTGGTCATTCTATTCTTTGTGGCTGGTAATGTTGTCGCGACAGTCGGTTATAATGCCGTCGTCTATGCCAGGCGGCTGGAGCAGTCTCATTGATTCTATCGCCGGTTTCCGTCAATCGGGAACCGGTTTATGTCCGCTTCTGGCAACATGGTGATTGCCATGCCCAATATATTGCCCGATTGAAGAAACCAATCATCAATTTCTAACCAATATCGAAGACAACTGAACCAGAAGTAATATGAAAAAAGAAACAGTAACCACCTGGTTTCTGGAAATGACCTCGCAGGATGAGTGGCTCCATAAACCCGTCACTCATCCAGATTTTGTCATCCGGGAGTGTCAGGTAAAGCAGTTTCAATTCAACCGATTTCTCTACAGCTACATTGGCCAGCCGTGGGCATGGACTGACAAGCTGGTCTGGTCTGATGAACAATGGCATGACTACGCTGAAAACGACAATCTTCGCCTATGGGTCGGCTACTTTAAAGGCAGCCCGGCCGGTTACTTTGAACTGCAAAAAGCGGCCGGTGACATCCAGATTGCCTACTTTGGCCTGGCGCAGCCCTTCATTGGCAAAGGCCTGGGTGGTGCCCTGTTAAGTACTGCCATTCAGGAAGCCTGGAACTGGGGAGCTCAGCGGGTCTGGGTGCATACCTGTTCGCTGGATCACCCCTTTGCCCTGAACAACTATCAGGCCAGGGGGCTAAAAGTTTATAAAGAGGAGATTAAATAACAAATTTCACCAGCCAGTGGCTCAACAACGTGATAATTACAATACCCGCAAGGTTCAACACCATACCACTGCGTACCATGTGTCGAATTGGCAACATGCCTGACCCATAGACTATGGCATTGGGCGGTGTCGCCACAGGCAACATAAAGGCACAACTGGCAGCAATAGCGGCAGGGATGGCAAGAATAGCCGGGTCCATTCCCTGTGACATGGCCAGGGCTCCCAGAGGAGGAAGAAAGGCGGCCGTGGTTGCTGTATTACTGGTGACTTCGGTCAGAAAAATAATAATGGTGACAACCAAAGCGATGGCCATCAAAGGAGGCATATCCCCAAGGATGCTTAATGATCCGGCAATCCACTCTGCCAGCCCTGTTGTTCGAATCATTGATGCCAGGCTAAGACCACCACCAAACAATAACAACACATCCCAGGGAAGACGGTGCATCTCCTTCCAGCTCATCAGAAACTCAGGCTTGTTCCAGCGAACGGGCAGGATAAACAATAGAACGGTGGCCACCAGGGCAATCATGGTATCGGAAAGTGCCAGTGCTGGCATCATTGCCCCCAGCCAGGGCCGCAGGACCCAGGCAAAAGCCGTAAGAAGAAAGATCGCGGTGACTGCTTTTTCTGCACCGCTCATTGCACCGTTCTTTTTTTGCTGCGCCTTAATGGACTCTCTTACCCCATGGTTTTCTTCCCCACCCAGACGGTAGCCAAAATAGCCCAGCCAGATGCCGGTAATAGCCAGCAAAATGATCGATGCCGGCAGGCCAATGATCAGCCAGTGAACAAAACCAATCTGGATACCGTACTGCTCCTGAAGAAAAGCCACCAGTAATGCATTAGGCGGCGAACCGATCAGGGTCCCAAAACCACCGATTGAAGCCCCGTAAGCAATGGCCAGCAACAAAGCAACAGGAAAGCCATGACTCATCTTCCCCTGGTGACGAATCATGGCGATAACCGATAAACCGATGGGCATCATCATAATCGTGGTTGCCGTATTGGAAACCCACATACTGATCAGGGCTGTGGCAATGATAAAACCCAGCACCAGTCGCTTCTCCCCTGTGCCCGTAATCAACATGATTCTCAGGGCTATACGGCTGTGCAGGTTCCAGCGCTCCATGGCAAGGCCAAGCACAAAACCGCCCATAAACAGGAAGATTACCGGATGTGCATAGGGAGCAGCCGCTTTATCCATGGTGGCCAAGCCAAGCATTGGCGACAACAACAGGGGGAGCAGTGCGGTAATCGCCGTCGGAAGAATTTCCACCGACCAGAACACCGCCATCATCATGGCCAGGCCCGCACAGCGCCAGGCCATTTCATTCATCCCGGCCGGAGGGTCAACCAGTAATGTAAATAGCTGCAATGCAATGCCAATCAGAAGCCCTGTGAGCCAGAAGAGCGGCTTCCCTTCCGGAGTACTTTCCTGCTGTGCAGACTCTGGAAGCAATTCCGGAGAACCTGATTTCATGATTCGCTCCATTGCATTTGATAAAATTTATAGTCAATTCAACCGTCAATCAGTTGATAGCACCGCTCAGGCCCATCAAACAGCAAGGTTTCTGCTGAGCTGCTGTAATGATTCACCGTCATTAAGGGTAGACTCTGTTATAATCATTTACCTATTCTGTACCATGGCACACGCCAAGAGCCTGATTTGACTGCACCTATTCTTACCCCCACAGCGTCTACCCGCTTTACCAATCTCTCCCTGCCCGATGCCCTGCTGCAAAACCTCGACACTCTGGGATACCGGGAAATGACCCCCATTCAGCAGAACAGCCTGCCAGAAATTCTGGAAGGCCACGATGTCATTGCCAAAGCCAAAACCGGCAGTGGCAAAACGGCGGCCTTTGCCATTGGCCTGATTGTCCAATTGAAACAGCGGGATTTTGGTTGCCAGGCTCTGGTTCTCTGCCCGACCCGGGAACTGGCAACCCAGGTTGCCCAGGAAATCCGGCGTCTGGCGCGCTATCAGCAAAATATCAAGGTTGTTACTCTTTGTGGTGGCCAGCCTATTGGCCCACAGATCGGTTCACTGGAGCATGGTGCCCATGTGGTTGTCGGAACCCCCGGGAGAATCCAGGATCACTTGCGGAAAAAGACCTTATTGATCGATCGGGTCAATACGCTGGTGCTTGATGAAGCCGATCGCATGCTGGATATGGGTTTTATTGATGCCATTGAAAACATCATCGACCATTTACCAGAACAGCGACAGACTCTCCTCTTTTCGGCCACTTACCCAAGCGGTATCCGGGCATTAAGCGAACGTTTCCAGCATCAGCCGGTTACCGTTACCGTTGAGAGCACCCATAGCCATGAGCATATTGAGCAACGCTTCTATCACGCCGAAAACGCTGATAAACCCGCCATGCTGATCAAGCTGTTGCAACACTACCAGCCTGAGTCCAGCGTGATTTTCTGCAACACCCGGCAAATCTGCAAAGAGGTCGGCACTGAACTCTACAAAGCGGGCTACAAACCGGTAGTGCTGCATGGCGATATGGATCAGAAAGAGCGTGACCAGATGCTGGTACGATTCGCCAATCAGAGCGCCAACCTGTTGATTGCCACCGATGTCGCAGCCCGGGGATTGGATATAGAAAACCTTGCCGCAGTGATCAATTACGATCTGAGCCGGGACCCGGAAGTACATGTTCACCGGGTTGGCCGCACCGGGCGGGCGGGTAAAAAGGTCTGGCACTGAGCCTGCATACCCGGCAGGAGCAGTACAAGCTGGATAATATCAGCGATGACCTCAAGGCCCCCCTGGTCTTTGGTGACCCGAAAGCACTCTCCGGAAACCAACATCCAGCACCGGCCCCCATGGTTACCCTGGCCATTGATGGTGGCCGAAAGCATAAAGTCCGCCCCGGCGATATCCTCGGAGCGCTGACCGGCGATGCCGGGATTCCCGCAGACCAGGTCGGCAAAATCAATATTTTTGACTTTACCGCCTATGTGGCGGTCAAACGGGAAAATGCCCGATCTGCACTGAAAAAGCTGGAAGCAGGAAAGATTAAGGGCAGAAAATTCAAGGTTCGGCGTTTGTAGTCTTCATTAGCCAATCGTCTCCTGGTGCCCCCTCTGAAAGCCTGATTGGAACTAAATCAGGCTTCTCCTGTCCAAAAGAGGTATGACACTGATTATTTAATCCAGCACAAGGAGGTAATTGAAATGACTGCTCAGATTACACCACCCTCTCCTGCACAGGGCTTCGGCACTGGTCCGGAGTCAACCCGGTTCCAGCCCCACACTGCGTACAATCGACCTGCGTTTAATGGACCTGCGTTTAATGGACATGGTGCCAAATTACAACCACCATCCCAGTCGTATTTTGCTCAGCCGAAACGCAAACCTGTACCACCACCTTCGGCTCAACCTCCGCGCTTACCTGATAACGTAAAGAGTGTGAATCCTGACATTTCCGTCAATGGCTCCCCTGCCGCAACTCAACCTCCCAAGACTGAAGATCCCGGAAAAATGGCTGAAGCGTTGCAGGCGCTGGGCGATGAGGAACTGCTCAATCGGGGTAAAAACCAACTGGAACAAGCTGAAAAGGCCTATACCGCCTATGGCGAAATGAACATTGCCATTAAGGCTCGGGATACCCTTGAAATCTTTGCCGCATGCGCCAATGGTCTCAAAGGCCCTGGTAGTGTAGGCTGGTTTAAAAGTTCGAAAGAGATGATTACTGCCTTAAAGAATATTGAGCTACCCCCCGACGCGCCAAAGGATCTGACCGTTACCATCACCTTCCCACCGCCCAATCATCAAGCTATCTCCCTGATTCCGGTAGGTGCTGGTCTCGAACAAAAAGCGCCTATAGAGATCTACCGTTGTTACGTCTACGCGCTTGGTGCCATGAAAAATCAGGCCCGGGAACTTAATGCAGACCAGGGGCTTGCACAAGCTGAAGCAAGGCTGAATGATCTGCTGGAAACGCTGAAGGCTATCCAGAAAGAAATTAATAAAAGAAAGGAGAAGGGCAAGCTTCCTGTCAGAGCGGCCGATGTTCAGTTTGAAGCCCGATATTATTCCCATGTGGATAAGGGGATCACTATCAATCGACTGGCAAATGGCGAGGAATTCCCGTTCCATGATGCCGCCATCCAGGGCAAAGGCAAGGTTCCCACCCCAGCGCCACAACCCGAAGAAGCGCCGGCTCCAACGCCAGCCCCTGAAGAAGACTGAGCACATCATTCGATAATCTCCGTTCACCCTCGTTCCCCTGCTCTGCCCGGGAACGAGGCATGAAGGCAGCCCCATAAATAACTGTTATTTCATAGGCCATCATTTGTTAAACAGCGCACTATGGTGTTTGCTCAGTGTTTTCATAGCACTGTCATGCTTCCTGCTGTTGCCTGATTCAGCCGATTCACTGGCCTTGTTCAACAGGGCCAGACGAATCGCTCTCTCTGAGGCACCGTCTTTCAAACCAAGAAAAGCGAGCGCTTTTTTCTGCTGTGCAGTGGGTTTGGCCAGAAAACGTCCACCATCCTGAGCCTCGGTGGCAATGTATTTTCTGGCCGTCTTAGCAATATCTTTTGAAACTTTCAGATTACCTGCATTTTTTTGCAACTTGTCAAAGGCATTTTCAATAACACTGGCTTCGTTATAGGTACTCGAAACACCCAGCGTTTTCTTGTCCCTGGCCCTCTCCTCTTTTGGTATGGCGTCTGTTGATTTGGCATTCCTGGTGGTATTTATCTGACCAGCAACGACAGACTTCACACCACTCACATCAACAGGCTTGTTTACTACGCTCGGCGCTGGCCTCGGGGCAGGTGAAGAGGGAGCAGGAGAAGGTGTGGTACTTGCCGGGGCCGAAGCAGCCCGCAGGCTCTCTTTCCGACGCCTGGCGATCTCACCAATATTAGCCGTTGATTGACGGACGACCTCAGCCCTCTCCATCGGGGCTGACTCTTTCGCTACATCCGTGGCAAAGTCGGGCTCGGGACTGAGCGTTTGTGTTGTCCCCAGATCACCTTCATCGTCAGAGAAGTAATCAGAATCGCTTACCGAGTCCTGAGGTTCTGAGCTCTCAGCGGTAAATTCAGTTTCATCTGGAATACTGGCCTGAGCCACGTCACTATCATCTGATCGCTGCATCACGCTTTCTGACCGTTCAGAGTCATCAATATCAGTGACTTCATCAGGCTCAGTGAAACCTTCATCGACCAGTGTTTCCTCGGTCAACTCCGCTTCGGCCTGGGGCGACTCAGTATCAACATCTATCTGGTCATCGCCAACCGTGGTGGTATCACTGTCGATGTCACTCTCATCTGATCGCTGCATCACACTTTCTGACCGTTCAGAGTCATCAATATCAGTGACTTCATCAGGCTCACTGAAACCCTCATCGACCAGTGTTTTCTCAGTCAACTCCGCTTCGGCCTGGGGCGACTCAGTATCAACATCTATTTGGTCATCGCCAACCGTGATTGTATCACTGTCGATTGGCGCATTATCTCCAGACCTTTCACTTGCGCTGACATCTATCTGCTGATTGTCTTCTAATGCGGTGCTACCACCGGAGACTTCTGGCTGAGGATTTTCGTCTGGTGAGGTACCATCTTCAAAGACCTCTGGCTCAGGATTTTCGTTTAATGCGTTACTATCACCGGGGACCTCTGGCTCAGCAAACAACTTTTCGATGCCATCAAGCTCACTGTAATCTTCCTCCTGATTGTCGTCTAATGCGGAACTATCACCGGGGACCTCTGGCTCAGCAAACAACTCTTCGATGCCATCAAGCTCACTGTAATCCTCCTCAACTGATGTTTGCTCAGTCGATTTTGCTTTGGTCTCGATCGTTTGAGTATCATCCTCGTTCTCAATTGACTGAGTATTATCTTCATTCTCGATCGACTGAGTATCAGCTTCAGTCTCAATCGGCTGAGGATCAACTTCGTTCCTAATCGACCCAGCATCAACATCACTTTCAGCGACAACTCCATCAAGCCCACTGTCACCATCCTCGGCCGATGTTGCTTCTGTCAATTCCTCTTCTGTCTTGAGCGACTCGGCATCACTTTGCTCGACTTCACCGGCGGATAAACCACTGTCTAATGCTGCATTGTTGGCGGAGCTCTCTGGCTCAGCAAACAACTTTTCGATGCCATCAAGCTCACTGTAATCTTCCTCCTGATTGTCGTCTAATGCGGTACTATCACTGGAGACCTCTGGCTCAGCAAACAACTCTTCGATGCCATCAAGCTCACTGTAATCCTCCTCAACTGATGTTTTCTCAGTCGATTTTGCTTTGGTCTCGATCGTTTGAGTATCAGCTTCAGTCTCAATAGACTGAGTATTATCTTCATTCTCAATCGGCTGAGGATCAACTTCGCTCCTGATCGGCTCAGCATCAACATCACTTTCAGCGACTCCGCCAAGCCCACTGTCAACAACCCCGGCTGATGTTGTCTCTGTCGATTCCACTTCTGTCTTCATCGACTCGGCATCAACATCACTTTCAGCGACGCCACCAAGCCCACTGTCAACATCCCCGGCTGATGTTGTCTGTGTCCATTCCTCTTCTGCCTTGAGCGACTCGGTATCACTTTGATCGACTTCACCGGTGGCTAAACCACTGTCTAATACTGCTTGGTTGGCGGAGTCCGCTGGCTCAGCAAACAACCCGGCAACGCCATCAAGCTCATTGTAATCCTCACCGGTACCACCGGTTTGCTGAGTAGCATCGGGCTGTGCACTGGGGTCTGTTGCAGAATCTGTTTGCCCGGAAGAACCCTGCATGATGCCGGGCATCAGCGAAGTGTTCCCTATAACAGGATTATCAAACGTCACTGCTACTGCGATATCATCCAAGGGGGCTGTATCACCTCCGGTATCCGCAGAGTTGATGGCAATATCCTGATCAGCCGGGCTTGCATCAGTCAGACCCTGCGCTGTTGTTTCAGGCCTTACAGAGCTGTCATTGTCCGGCCCCGCCTCAGGCTCAGTTTGAGAAGGCTGGTCTGTTGTGGCTGTATGCACTGGCCCTGCCAGAGAACTCCCCATTGTCTGCTGTTGAGCTATCGGACCACCATCAATGTGCGTGGCACTGACAGAACCGTCCTCAACTCTGGCCCGCACATTGATGGTCAGCAGACATTGTCTGTTCTCAAGCCTGGCCAAGTCATTAATACCCGAGGACTCTTCCCCCGATTTGTTGATCGATATCAGAGACTTGCTGTTTCAGATTAGCGATTTCCCGGTCAGTACTGGCCTGATCAAATGATGCAAAGTTTTCCTTGTTATGGTTTTCAAGAACCTTTACGGCTTTATCCATCAGCTTGCCCAGGTTGGACTGATTTTCCAACTCTTCCCCGGGGGGGGATCAGGCTCAACTTTTCGCCACTTCCAAGCGTAATTTTGACCTTCAGGCCGGGCGGAAACTCTGTCTTTTGAAGTGCCTCAAGAGCCCCCATAGGGCTATCGCTCTGAGCCTTTTTCAATTCGGCTACTGACTTTTTCAAGCTACTCAGAGAGGCCGTTACCGCCTTTTTTTCACTACTTTTCTTAAGCAGTCCATCGGCCTGTTTGAGCAGCTGACCTTGCGTTTCCTTCAGTTCTGCCTGGTCAGGTTTATCCAGCTCACCCTTAATAGAGGGCAGCGATTGACCAGTAGCCTGTTGGATATTCCTGTCACTGAGCGCTTTATCATCGATAGCGTTCCCCGTATGGTCAAAACTGTCTACCGCCGATTGGCTCACTTGTGGTTGCACATCCTGCATGACTTCAGCCTGGTGAGTCGCAAATTTGCCAACAGTCGTTTGAGAGGATGGCAGTGGCACCGAAGCATGTTGGACCGAGCTCGGGTCAATGGCACCAGAAGGGATGCTGTAAAGTGGGTATCTCAGGAAATTGTGCATGATTCATAACTGGTCAGTGGTATTGCCATTGCTATCGGCAGCAGTTGGGAATTAGCAACATCTTCATAACCATATTGGCTAAGAGACTGTTGTAAAAGTTACTGACCATTAACTCAGGATAAAAAACTCAACGTCGTCTATAACTACAGTATCTGATTAGTTTAAGGAGGATAATTATGTATCAGCAATTCCCGATAAATTGATTACCATCAATGATATCAAGGGTTAGAGGGAAAGTAGCTATTCCTGCAATCGCAGACTTTTAGTATATTATTTGGCATATATACCATTTCTGTCGTGTTATTATGCCTCTATCAAAGAATAAAGCGCTTGCTGAAAAATTGATCTCGCTGGTCTCGAAAGAAGCGGCAAAGATTCCGGATTTTCGACCAAAAAACAACCATGCGAAAATCTCTCTGCATGATGCCGTCATGTGCGGTCTTGCTGTCATGCATCTGAAATATCCATCGTTGCTTAAGTTTGACCTGGACTGCCTGAATGATGCTGATAAGCTCCATAACCTGAAATCCCTTTATGGTGTTGAGCAAGTTCCCAGTGATTCGCGCCTTCGTGAACTGCTTGACCCCATTGAGACCCGCTATTTTCGGAAGTTTTTTACCATTTTGTAGATGCCTCAAAAAACGACTGTGAGCAAACAGCTCTCAAAAGACTTCTGGCGAACATTGCCAGAGAGCACCCGCACCTGAAACTGGTGCTCAACTTTGACGATTTATACTCCGATGGACCCACGATAAAGCTGGTTAAATCCTATAACTACAGCTTCATCATGGTTGCGAAGGACACCAGTCACCTATCACTTTATGAAGCAGTGGATGAGCTGGACATAGCGAACAAAGTTGTTCGCCATGGGTATACCGACGAAGATGGCTATCGACACTGGTTCCGGTTTGTCAATGGAGTTCCCATCAATAAGTCTCATAAAGAGATATTGGTCAACTACCTTGAGTACGTAGAAATCAGTCCCAAAGGAAAGAAATACACCAACACCTGGGCTACTGATATTTACATTACCCTTGAAAACGTGACCAAAGTCATGCGAGGAGCACGCGCCAAGTGGAAAATTGAGAACGAAACGTTTAACACACTGAAAACACAAGGGTACAACCTGGAACACAATTACGGGCACGGAGAGATGCATCTGGCGACAAACTTTGCCAGCTTGACATTTACCGCTTTTCTCATTGATCAGATAGAGCAGCTTGCCTGCCCTCTTTTCCAAAAAGCGTTGTCGGTATCGAAATCAAAAAAATCGCTCTGGCATGGGATAAGGGGGCTGTTTGACTGGTTTATTATCGACTCATGGACCGAACTGTTAACAGCAATAACTGTGGGTAAGAGTATCAGCCTGAAAACGCTTATGGTGGATACAACTTAGCCTCTCAATATTCTTGTGTTTTCAGTGTTCGGTGTGTCTACAAAGTAATCAGGAACTCTGTTTTCATACGGAGTGGGGTATTTCATCCGTAAATATTATGCTTGGATAATACAATGTTATACGACTTAAGGCGTATGGTTGTCGGGAATTGCTGGCAAAACGGAGCCTCCCAACCGTGACTGCCGGGAAGGTGCTAATATGGAGTTGCAGGTATTGGTTAAAAAAGAAGCACAGGCTAACAAATCGGCTGGTGTTTATACCGATACCGTCACAATAGGGGTAGGAGCTACATAAGCACGCCCTTTAAGCTTACGATTTTATTTACCAGTGCAGAGGCTTGGGCATTGCTGGTGATTTTGTAAACAACACTTGTTATTATCCGTTTCAGCATAGTTAAATCATTTTTTTGAAGTCCTATTATCTGCAGGAAGCAGATTACTCAAGCGTTCATGGAGAGAACACCATGTTACGTGTTGTTGAAAGGCTTGTTGGCAAGAAACAATATGTATGTCTGCTCATAATGCTTTCCTACTCCTCCGGTTCGAACGCCTGGTTCAACTTTGTTGATCCGAGCCCGGACCCTATTCAATTGGACTGGGCGGATCAGGATATTACGGTAGAAATCCCATTCTTACTGCAGTCCTGCTTTGGGACAGGGCCTTTTACCTGCACAATTGCCAGAACTGTACAAACTTATTACCTTCAGGCTTCTGATTTCAATCTGACCTACGATAACAGCAATGGTACTGACAATACTCCCCGCACCATTGCTGAAGCAATTTTCAAACAAGCAAACAACACAGACAACCTGGTCAACGGCCAGCGTTACGGTCGGTTCAACCCGGGGGATTATAATTCGGTACCTGCCACCGTGACGTTCAAGGTACTCAACAACCAACTCTATGACGCCCTGCCCGGCACCTACTCGGCAAACGTAGTCCTTAATGGCCTTGAATCAGATGGATTCATTCAGGATGACGATCAGACACAATTCAAGTTTGATATTGTTATCCCAAAACGTGTGAAAATCAGTGGCCTCAGAAATATTGAGTTGAAAACTACCGGTTACAATGCAGTGAACAGTGGATGGTATTCCTTCTGCATTTTCTCCCAGGGCGGGACTGCTTTTAACCTGAAGGCCCAGGGTGCCAACGATAGCAACAACTTTGTGTTAAAACAGGGTTCAGAATTGATCGACTATGAACTGTGGATAAAATCGGCAGGCAGCACAGAATCGCAGATAATACCTATGACCAACTATCAGAACTGGTCCGGTTCGATTGATAAGGACTGTAAGAGTAACAGCAAAAATAATATGGAACTGGAAGTTCGCATTCAGTCCGACAGTTTAACAAATACTTCAGCCGGTGTTTACAAGGATACGGTCACCATCATTGTCGAAGCGGTGTGAACCCCACTTGCATATTTTCTGTCCTGGGAGCCTTGACACTCCTGACAAGCGATGAGGATGAAAATAATGACCGTCGAACGGTACGAATGCCGGCTGCCCCGATTAGAAGAAGAAGTGCGGGAGCTGCGTGGCAACCAGGTGGACACCAGCAAGGGAGTGAATACGCTGGCCAGCTATATGAAAAAACATCAGGACTCACATCAGATATGTTTGAGGTGACGTCGGATATCGCTGAAATCAAAACGTTGCTCAAAGAAAAACTGGTATAAATTTGTTTCCGGGTCCTTGGCAATCCTTTTCCCGGGATTAAGGCAGGATGCCAGAGAGTTCTGTTAAGGAACTCTCGAATCATCCCACCGGGAGTTTCAACAAACGACAGCTCTCCTGTATTTACAGAGAAAACTTCTGAGTCTCCTCAAACTCACCATCGAACAGGCCATACTGAATAAACCCTTTGCCTTTGGCTGCACCCTCAGGCAGAGGCATTTCCCAACTTTCACCAGCATAAATACGAGTACCGTCGCTCAGGTCAGTACAGCTCTCTTGTGTATTACTGGTGCAGTATTTTCCATTACGCAGCACCACGTTGATATTGCCGCTATTGGTAAACGTCATTTTGCCATTATCTAATTTGCCGTCCACTTTATACTCTGGGTTCTGAGGGAGGACAAAGACCAGGGCCTGATAGGCTACCAGCAGTTTGATGGCGGTTTGTTTGGCTTCCAGGTCACCAACCACAGGACGGAAGGTTACCCGATAGACCAGCTCTTTATCTTTGGGGGTTTCCAGACTCACCAACCTTACGGTTTTACGGCCATTGGGCGGAATAATGGCTTTTCCCGGTGTGGCCAGCAGTTTGATGTCATTGGGGTCTGTTACCCGAATACGTTCTTCCTGCTCCGTACCGGGATTGATGACGTTGTACACTTCGGTTTGCAGGTAGAGATTTTCTTTATCCGGATTAGAGACCACCACATCCTGCCGTGGCAGCTGGTCTGGCTTGAAGTAGACGATCATACGATCAAGAGACATGGTTGCCAGCACTTGTGAGCTGGCGATAAGAGTGACCAGCAGGCAGGCTCCACGGACAAGGCGTTTCATGAACATATAATGGCAATTCCGGTTTGTCCCGGGCCAAACTTCGCTGCAAAGGCCAGGAAAGTTTGAGACGACAGGGGATGAACAATATTCCCCTATTCTATTGCCACGAAAAATAATCTCAAATGGGTTTTACTGCCAATTTTACCTGAAACTTATCCTTACTCGGCTTGAATCAATAACGTCGCAGGCTGTTTTGAGCCCTGAAAACCGGCTACCGGCTGGGCAGTCAATTGTCGGCTGCTGTTACGGCAGTCGTTTTCAACACCAAACATGGCGGAGGGCTGCCCGGTAATCCGGGTTTCTCCCGCTGGCTCAGAGACTCTTAAGTCAACACCATCGGCACCGCTGGAGGCCAGGCTGAATTGGGATAAGCCACGCCCTGAGACACAGAGGGAAACCGGGCGATCAAAACTCAGCGTGCTGGTTGGGATAATAACCGGATTACCGTCTTCATCCGTTGTACTCTCATCCACAATGGCAACCTGAGACTGCAAGGACGGGTAAACAATCAGTGTGATAGAAAATGAACCGGTGGAAGTGTTACCCGGTTTGCCCTGGGTGGCTGCTTTGACATTTGCCAACAAAGTGGCGGCAAATATACCGAATAGGAAAAGTGCGCCAATTCCCTGGCGCAAAGATAGGGTCCGTTCCATGATGCTACTGCCTTACTGCTACATCCTGTTTTCAGTATAGGCAGTGTGAAATACGAAATATTGACCTTACGTCTTGTCAAAATTCCTTATATCAGGAGTAAGTTTTTTAACCATGGAAACAGAAATACGATATATAAACTTTTTGTCTTCGTGTCGTTTATATCCTATGGGATTGCGGTGCTTAACCAACCAGCTCTTCTTCTACAGGCGTTGAGGGTTCTTCCAGAGGCCCGGAGGGCTCCAGGTTCAGCTCCTTGATCTTCCGGGTAAGCGTATTCCGACCCCATCCCAGTAATTCTGCCGCATCTTTTTTACGGCCTCCGGTATGGGCCAGTGCTGATTCAATAACAATGGTTTCAAAGGCGGGCACCGCCTGATCAAGGATGCCGACCTGCCCCGCTGCCAGTTCACGATCACACCATTGGCGGAACAGTTGCTGCCAGCTGCCATAGCCGGTTACCGAACCCAGGTCACTGTCTCCCTTATTCATCAACTCTGGGGGCAGGTCAGAGAGCAGCACTTCACGGCCAGAGGCCATCACAGTTAACCAGCGACAGGTGTTTTCCAACTGCCGGACGTTACCGGGCCAGTCCAGAGTGCTGATGTAACCGGCCGTTTCCGGGTGCAGGATTTTCGCTTCCACTTCAAGCTCTTTGCCTGCCTTGTCCAGAAAGAAACGCGCCAGTCGTGGAATATCTTCACGACGATCCTTAAGCTTGGGCAGATGTACCCGGATAACATTCAGTCGGTGAAAAAGGTCCTCACGGAACTTGCCTTCTGCCACCAGTTTTTCAAGGTTCTGATGGGTCGCTGCAATAATTCGCACATCGGCTTTAACCGGCGTGTGCCCACCCACACGGTAAAATTCGCCATCGGCCAACACCCGCAGTAAGCGGGTCTGGGTATCGGCGGGCATATCGCCAATTTCATCCAGAAACAGGGTACCACCACCGGCCTGTTCAAAACGACCACGACGCATGCCTCCGGCACCGGTAAATGCACCTTTTTCGTGACCAAAGAGTTCAGACTCAATCAGGTCCCGGGGAATCGCTGCCATATTCAAGGCAATAAAAGATCGGTCCGCCCGGGGGCTGTGGCGATGCAGTGCCCTGGCCACCAGCTCTTTACCGGTGCCGGATTCACCATTAATCAATACGGTGATGTTGGAGTGCGACAGGCGGCCAATGGCACGAAACACTTCCTGCATGGCAGGGGCTTCACCGATGATCTCCGTAGACTCCTCCTGTTGCAGGGAGGCCTCCGGAACCTCTGCCTCAGCCAGTTGTTGCTGGCGATGTTCCTGACCGCGCTTGACCAGCGCTACCGCTTCATCAATATCAAAAGGCTTCGGCAGGTACTCAAATGCTCCGCTCTGGTAGGAAGACACGGCGCTGTCCAGATCCGAGTGCGCCGTCATGATAATAACGGGAATATCCGGCTTCCGTTCATGAACCGCCTTCATCAGTTGCAAACCATTCATGCCCGGCATCCGGACATCACTGATCAGGGCCTCCGGTTCACTGTGTTCCAGCGCTGCCAGCACTTTTTCTGGCGCATCAAAGGATTGTGTTTCGATACCGGCTGAATTCAGGGCACGCTCCAGAACCCAGCGTATGGCCTGGTCGTCATCCACGATCCAGACTTTGGAACTCAAACTCATACCTCACTCCTGTGTCATATCCAGCGAAAGCGGTTCTCTGGTGATGGGTAAGAACACGTTAAAAATGGTTTCACCCGGCTTACTCTCACACTCAATCAATCCCTGATGCAGGCTGATGATGGACTGTGCCATGGGTAACCCCAGGCCCGTTCCATCGGCACGGCCGCTGATCATGGGGTAGAAAATATTGTCGATCAGATCAGGTGGAATTCCCGGCCCGTTATCAATAATGGACAAGTGACAAACCAGCCGCCGTCGCTGGGTGCCGATGGTAAATTGTCTGGCAATACGGGTTCTCAGGGTGATCAGGCCTTCAGATCGCGGCATGGCCTGATCAATGGCCTGCATGGCATTGCGCACCAGGTTCAGAATGGCCTGTATCATTCGTTCAAAGTCACCCGGTATATCGGGAATACTTGGGTCGTAGTCTCGTTTGAGCCTGAGTTCTCCACCTGTTTCGGCATTGATTAACTGCATCACCCTTTCCAGTACTTCATGAATGTTCAGGTCTTCCATCTTTGGTGGCTGAAGCGGCCCCAGCATCTGGTCGACCAGGTCACGGAGCCGATCCGCTTCCTGGATAATAATCCCGGTAAATTCTTTCAGCCCCTGGTCATCCAGTTCCCTGGCCAGAAGCTGAGCTGCGCCACGAATGCCACCCAGTGGATTTTTTACTTCATGGGCCAGCCCCCGAACCAGAATTCTGGAGGTTTCCTGCTTGGCGATCAGTGACTCTTCCCGGGTAATTTTCTGAACCCGGTCACGGGGATTAATTTCCAGAAGCAGCCTTGCTTCCCCGCAGGTGATGGGTGAAATGCTGTAATCCACATTGATCATCTCCCCATTGATGGGGAAGTCGGTTTCCCGACGGGTAAACTTCTGATATTGAGACAGACTGCGATCCAGATCAGCCTTGAAGTTTTCGTCAGGAATCACCGTGGTTACCGGCTGGTTCAGGATCCTTTTCAAACTGGTATCCAGCAGGGTTTCTGCCGCCGGATTCAGGGTAATCACCCGGAACTCCCGGTCGAGCACCATCACCACGGTATTCAGGTTATCCAGAATGATGTTTTGCATAGTTCCTGTTTCAGGGATTATCTCTGCTAAAGAGCCAGGTAAAAGCTGCTTCATGGTCAGGTATTGTTATTACTTTTATCGTGTATTTCAGGCTCTGTTGACCTGAATCTGATGCGAAACGGTATTGGCTATCGTTAATGCAAAAACCAAACCACCCTTGATGGCAAGCCAGACTTTTTACCGTGAAACTTCCAACCTGCCTTATATTTCATCTATTCGGGCCATATCAGTGCGTACCATCGAAAAGATGCTCAAACGTTAATTCCAACTTGCCAGCTGTAATTGCACCATAATAGTGCATTCATATAATCAGAGCACTAGGTTTATGGAGATTAAACTAGCGAAACTATGGGCTGGTCTGAAAGCATGGGGAAAGCCTATAGCTCACTTCCCCCTTTTTGGTGCAGCCGTCAGGAGGCAGGAGGATTTATAGATACTGCGGGCGTGAATAAGATTCGATGCACATGGATCGTATTGCTGGACGACTGAATGACTTGGGCCTGATTATCAATGATCTCCACGGCAAGGTTGTGGGTACCACGATCCACATTCTCAAGTTCAAAGGTTAAATTTCGCCTGGGGCCCGCCACCACCTTGCCATCAAGCAGCAGGCGAACTTTGTGACCATCAATGATTTTTGGTGCTGTGACAATTTTTACCGTGAAATTTCCCTGGTTACGCACCGTGGCATTATTGGCTGGCTCTATAATTTGCAGTCTGCCGTAGGGCTTCTTACTCACTTTTTGAGCAGGTTTTGGTAATTCAGGCTTATTCTCCGGTGCTGGAGACATTGGCGTAATCGGGCGTAACTTGACTTCCTCACTGGGCTGATCCGCAGGTCGGGAGTCAGTAAAGATCACATTTCCGTCCTGATCCACTGTTTTATAAATCGTGCCAAACGCAAAGTTCACTGATACCAGGGGCAGAATCACCGCCAGAAAAGACCAAACCATTGCCTTTTTTATATTCATGCGCCTCTTGCCTTAGTGAAGTCATATCCGGCTTATATCGTGTTGAGCACTGGTTAGCTTAATAGTTACCAAGACTTTTTAACAGGTAGTAATACCAACTCCACCTTCTAAATATGAACTGCGCAGCCATTTTGAACCGCTGGATCTTCGTTGGAATTCCTCGCAATAGCCCTGCTATTACTCGTCATTCCGCCTTGCCCAGCGGTCCAAAATGACTTGCTCGTTATCATATTTAGAAAGTGGAATTGGTATAACGGGGAAAACGCATGTTGGTTATTGCTTCCCGGTAATGGCCCCTGTGTACGTCTGCCGCCTACATCCATTCAGTCGTGCATTTACAGGGTTCACCAGAAAGAGAAAAGCCAGAACTTTCGCTCTGGCTTGAGGTTAAACGACAGCTTATCCGGTCTGCAAAAACGGTTTAGACCGAATAATACAGATCAAACTCTACCGGGTGAGTTGTCTGGCTGACGGCAAGACACTCTTCCTTCTTGAGTTCAATGTAACCATCGATCATGTCGTCTGTGAATACGCCACCGGCCGTCAGGAACTCACGGTCAGCGTCCAGGGCAGCCAGGGATTCTTCAAAGCTGGCAGAAACCGTTGGGATCTCGGCTGCTTCTTCTGGTGGCAGATCGTACAGATCCTTGTCAGCCGCATCGCCAGGATGGATCTTGTTCTTGATCCCGTCCAGACCGGCCATCATCAGGGCCGCAAAGGCCAGGTATGGGTTGGCAGTGGGGTCGGGGAAACGTACTTCAATACGACGTGCCTTAGGGCTGTTCACGTAGGGAATACGGATAGAAGCAGAGCGGTTACGGGCTGAGTAAGCCAGCATAACCGGAGCCTCAAAGCCCGGGATCAGACGCTTGTAGGAGTTGGTAGAAGCGTTGGCAAAGGCGTTGATGGCCTTGGCATGCTTGATTACACCACCGATGTAGTACAGGGCTTCTTCAGACAGGCCTGCATAGCCATCACCAGCAAACAGGTTCTCACCGTTCTTGGACAGAGACATGTGAACGTGCATACCGGAGCCGTTGTCGCCTACCAGTGGCTTCGGCATAAAGGTAGCGGTCTTGCCATAGGCATGAGCAACGTTATGCACTGCGTACTTCAGAATCTGAACTTCGTCAGCTTTCTTAACCAGGGTGTTGAACTTGACACCGATTTCACACTGACCGGCAGTACCTACTTCGTGGTGATGAACTTCAACGTCCAGGCCCTGAGCTTCCATGGCATCACACATGGCGGCACGCAGATCGTGCAGGGAGTCAACCGGTGGTACCGGGAAATAACCGCCCTTCACTTTTGGACGGTGTCCGATGTTGCCGCCTTCAAATTTGGCGTTGGAAGACCATGCCGCTTCTTCTGAGTTTACTTCGTAAGAAGCACCGGAAATATCAACGCTCCACTTAACGTCGTCAAACACAAAGAACTCTGGCTCAGGACCAAAGAACGCAGTGTCGGCAATGCCGGTAGACTTCAGGTACTCTTCGGCACGCTTGGCAACAGAGCGTGGGTCACGCTCATAACCCTGCATGGTGGATGGCTCCACGATGTCACAGCGCAGGTTGAGGGTGGTGGCTTCAGTGAATGGATCGATGACAGCTGTGCTGTCATCTGGCATCAGAATCATGTCGGATTCGTTAATGCCCTTCCAGCCAGCAATAGAGGAACCGTCGAACATTTTGCCGACTTCGAAGAATTCGTCGTCTATTTCACCAATGGGAATCGATACGTGCTGCTCTTTACCCTTGGTATCGGTGAAACGCAGATCAACCCACTTAACGTCATGTTCCTTAATCAGGCCAAGAGTCTTCGACATTTATTATTTCCCCTCTGGAGGACAAAAAAACCGGACAAACACCGCACTGGCAACCAGATCAGGCGGTTTACTGATCAATCTCTTTGCTGTCTCATCAACAAGCAGCCAGGAGATTCGCTTGCTGGACCATTAGCAATAGCCATGCCACATTTTACAACTTGATCAGATGGGATGGACAAAAACAGGGCTTTTCAGTGAAACATCTGAAAAAAGGCAAGCATTGAGCAAAAAGAGAGCGGGAAACAGCCAGATACCAGACCGGTTCACACAGTTTTTGCTTGCCTTATCCTCTTCAGGCTACTCAAAGTACACACGTTCACGGCTCTCACGCACCTGCACAATGCAAGGCACCTCGAGCTCCGGAAAAGCCCGCCCGATTCGGTGCAGAGAAAACCATAGGCGCACCAAATAAGTGCAAACAGCTTTTACTACACCCACCTGACCAAACAGCGGCTGACAGTGTAACCCCTTTGACAAGGGATTTGCAGCATTACTTACCGGCATGGAGGCAAATACCGATTACGGTCCATATAATCCGGTTTTCCGGGGTCACCCTGCAACGTGCTACAAGGGTGCCAGAGCTCTCGGTTATTCGGTATAATGCGCCGTTAACGAATGGTTAAGTTATCCGTCCTACCCGCCTTGACTACCCAGCCCACAAGGTCTCCTGATCCATGAAGTTCATCATCAAACTGTTTCCGGAAATCACCATTAAAAGTACCCCGGTAAGAAAACGCTTTATTAAAATGCTGCGTAAAAATATTCGCACCATTCTCAAGCGTGTGGATGAGAATATCGATGTCTGCGGTGTATGGGATCATATAGAAGTCACGACCAGTAGCAATGATCAGATCCTGGTGGCAGAGGTCGGTGACCTGTTAAGCCATATCCCGGGCATTGCCTACTGGCTACAGGTGGCGGAGCACAAGCTGGTCAGCCTGGACGATGTTCTGGAAAAAGCCGTTGAGGCTCACTCAGAAACACTGGCGGGCAAAACCTTCTGCGTTCGCTGTAACCGGACCGGCAAGCACGATTTCCAGTCCATTGAGGTAGAGCGATTTGTCGGTGGCGGTCTTATCCAGCAGACCGAAGCCAAAAGGGTCAGCCTGAAAAATCCTGAAATAACGGTTCGTATTGATATCAAGAATGACCGCTATTTTATGACCCAGAAGCGGGGAGCCGGTCTGGGTGGCTATCCCCTCGGGTCTCAGGAGCCGGTTCTCTCGCTGATTTCCGGCGGTTTTGACTCTACGGTGTCGAGCTTCCTGACCATGAAGCGCGGCATCCGAACTCACTTCTGCTTCTTCAACCTGGGTGGGCATGCCCACGAGCTGGCAGTAAAAGAGGTGGCTTTCTACCTGTGGAACCGTTTTGGTTCTTCTCGCCAGGTAAAGTTCGTTACCGTACCTTTTGAAGGCGTTGTCGAAGAAATACTGACCAAAGTGGACAACGCCCAGATGGGCGTTATTCTCAAGCGAATGATGCTCAGGGCCGCCACTAAGGTGGCCAAAGAGATGGAGATGGCGGCACTGGTAACCGGCGAAGCCATTGGTCAGGTTTCCAGCCAGACACTGCCAAACCTGGCGGTGATTGACTCGGTAACCGATGCCCTGGTGCTCCGGCCCCTGATTACCATGGATAAGCAGGCAATCATCGATATATCCATACAAATCGGTACTGAAGAATTCGTTCGTAATATTCCGGAATACTGCGCAGTGATCTCGAAAAACCCCACCACCCGGGCCAGGGTAGAGAGAATTGTGGCAGAAGAAGAGCGGTTCAACTTCGATGTACTCGAAGATGCTATTCAAAGCCGGAGAACGGTCTCTATCCACGATATCATTGCGGATGACCTGACCCGGGAAGAAGTTGAGGTGGTTAGTGAAGTCCATCAGGGTGAAGTGATTATCGATATTCGTCACCCCACTGAAGAAGAGATAAAGCCATTTACCATGCCCGGACGCGAGGTGGTGATCATTCCCTTCTATCAGCTGCGCACACGCTTCCCGGAGCTGGACAACAATCGACATTACCTGCTCTACTGCGAAAGAGGTGTAATGAGTCAGCTGCATGCCATGCACCTTCGGGAAGAAGGGCATGAGAACGTTGGCATATTTAACCCGAAGCCGTAAATTTTCTACCGGGAAGGCACACCGATTTACCCGCGTTGTCTTTGTGGTTCACAGCTGTATGGTTCAAAAGGAGTAACATGGATGAAACTGGCCCTGATCGCTGCGGTGGCAGACAATAACGCCATTGGCATCAATAATAAAATGCCCTGGTATCTGCCGGGGGATCTGCGCTATTTCAAAGCGGTTACCATGGGCAAGCCTGTGATCATGGGCCGGAAAACCTTTGACTCCCTGGGCAAGCCTCTGCCAGGCAGAACCAATATCGTCATTACCCGGGATCACAACTGGCACCACGAGGGCGTCAGCGTCGTTCACAACCTGGATGATGGGATTGCCCTGGCGGAGGCGGCTAACCTGATCAACGGTAACGAAGAAATCATGATTATTGGTGGCGAACAGATCTATCGACAGGCGATTGATCAGGCTGACCGGCTTTACCTGACCCGGGTGTATCAAAGTTTTGACGGTGATGCCTTTTTCCCGGACATCAACCCGCAGGAGTGGCGGGAAATCTCCCGGGAAGACACCCAATCAGAAGATGAGCAGCCACTGACTTACAGTTACCTGGTGCTCGACAGGGCCTGAAATCAGCACCTGTCGTTTTGCCCTCTTTCACCTTGGGCATAAGCCACATTTCCTGCCGCCTCAGATGCAGGAAATGCCCTTTTCTCCAATTCTGATTGTCTATAGTTAGTTGAACAGCTTGTCATGTTGCATGGAAAAACTGTCTGTTGTCTATCTTGTTCGCTGGGCAGACAAGGCATCATTTTTACAAATCATCAATAAGTCAATTCAAGCCTTGAATAAGGGTTACCTTAGGGAATGAGGAATGCCCCGGATACCATCTACAGATCATATTTCTTCGCACCGCGCAGGATACCCGCCATCCGAACCCGGTAAAGGTCAACACGCCACGGATACCCGGGAAATAAAATCGGTTGAGACCATCATTCAAGCGACTGAGCATATTGAATCCAGGCACTGGCATAACCGTTTAATCTCTTTCTGTAAGGAAAAAATACATCGCTTTATTCACCCTGCCCCCTCGATGAAAGTGAGTGATCTGCTTGATGATCTGACCAAATACAATCCAGAGAACCCACAGAAAGTACTTGCTGCATTAAAACTGCATGCTGGCCACATCAAGCTGCATCGATCAGAAGATGGCAGACTGGGTATTTCGGATGGAAATATCGCTATCAGCACAGAAACGATGGAAGCTGTCGTCAAATCCACTCAACTCAGCAGCATGGATATGGCCTATGAGTATTTACGTAAAGGTAAAACACCACCTGATGGCTTCCTGCAGCAGGTACTACTGACGCATATCCATAGAAAAATTCGCCTGGCAATGCAGTATGAAAAAACCGCCGGCTTACCCGTCATGCAACAACAACTTCAGGGAAGAGAGCAATATGGAGGGCATCCTGAACAACAATATGAATATATTAAAAACTTATTAATAAAGGTTGGCATAAAAGATGAAAAAACGTTCACTTTTGAACGAATGCTTGAGTTTAAAAAAGAGTTACGAAACAACCTGGTCCTACCCATTGAGGAACAAAAATCAGCAACCGGCAATAAAGTAAAAAGTATTGACAGTGCAGCCCTCGATCATCAGCAGCCACCACTTCCTCAGCTACCTGAGCCGAAGAAAACAGGTCATTTTATCGAGAAAGAAGACAGTAAACATATTCAACAACTGGCTTCAGGAGAACGTTTTTTTGCAAATATACACCTTAAAGATATTGGCAACAAAATAAAGAGAAACATCTTACGTAACAAAAGACACCAGATTTACAATTTCTTTATTTTACTTACTGGAGCCATCCTCACTGCTATTTTCCCACCCGCTGGCATCGCCATTGGTATTGCCGTTGCTGTCGGACTGATCACTGATCTGGGTTACATCGCTTTCTGGTCTTCCAGTACCGAACTCTGGCGCAGGGTCAGGATGGTCAGAGGACTTAAACAAATAAAAAAATACGCTGACTTTGACTACACCAACTTTGATAAGTCAAACGACAAGAAAAGAAAAAAGCTAATCAACAAACTCCGTTATCGATGCACTCATAAAACCTTTTCACAAATATATAACGCTTATGCCGATCTCGAAAAGCAGGCAATAAAGCTCAAAACAATGGCAGAAAAAGAACAGAAGACACTGGCAGAGTCTATTGCTTTAGAGAAAGAGAAAGCACTGTATTTTGAGCGAAGAAAAAAACTGAAAGCCAATTTATTTTACTTTGACAAGCTTATCGAGAATGTCGTGATCAGCCGCACCATTCTTGAAAACCGGTATATAAAGGATCTGGAAGACCTGTGGAATTCAAAATTTAGAGACATGCCTCCTGAAAAAAGAGAAGAATTGTTCAAGAGTGTTACCACAAACAAAAAGTTAACCATTCACGGCTACCAGATAAAAACCAATGAAAAAAAATGGATGCAACACATCATTCCTCACTGGATGAATCCTGCCCGGCACACAGCAAGTCAACCGGATTCTGATAATGCGGGAATTGAGCCTAAACAAGAATCTGCGGCCTTTAAATCAGCCGGGGTTTTGAAAAGCATGATTCAGGATTTTTTCTATACCCAAATCAAAGGAACCTTATATAAAAATCTGGTAAAAATTTTCAAAATAGCTGGAAAAAGAGGAAGCACCATCAATTTAACCCCAGTCGCTCCAAAGATTACTTTGAGTGGAGTCTTGTGCTATGTGGCTTTCTTTTTTATGGATATGGCTGCCGATCATGCAAATACCAAAGTTAATAAAAAGAGAATGGCAAAGATGATCAAAAAGCAGCCTGATTATACCAGACAACTGTTTGGCAAACGACTGAGAACAGGGCGCGAGGAAGTTGGTACGCTACGCTCACTGGCCAAACAGGAATTGGAGCCAATGGTTGATCATTTACTCCAGTCGATAAAATCAATGGAAGACATTGGCAACAGCCTGGAAGCAGCCAGGCAGCGAAGTGAGCTGCTCAACAAAGGGCCGTATGAGTCAATGAGTGATGAAGAAGCCGCGATAGTTATCCTTAAACATGCCGCCTTACAACAGTTGCTTGATCAGGAAATTAACAGTGCATTCGGTACATTCTATCGTGTTGTTCAGGAAAAAAGTGCCAACTGGAACAAACAAATAGCCAAAACACTGATTGGTAATAGTGTACGGGTTGTTTCTACTGTATCCGAAGGCCAGGAACGCAGATACACTCCAGGGGCTGCCCGGGTGAGAGAATCAGCAGATCAGTATTCTCACAATAAACATCACCGTTTATCATCGGAGGATTTCTTGCACTCTATCCGAAACCAACCCTGTGGCCGTCTGATTATCCGGTTTCGTACAGGAGAAATATCAGAAGGCCAGGCACTCAAGGAAATCAGAGAACTCGATAGTCTGGACGAACTGCTTGACTTAAGAACCTGGATTGAAAAAGCACAAAGAGAAGGAAACTACCAAAAGCACGAAGAGACTCTCAGGCTGTTCCACAGCATTATTACTTATGTTATTGGCAGCAAATATAACTCTTCTCAATCCCCTCAACACCCTATTGGCAACCAGCGCCCGATTGATCCGGTTTAGCCATGTACTGGCCATCGATAGCGCCGCTGACCACAGTTCAGGCCCACAATTTCGGAAAGCAACAATACGAACCGGTAGTTGTACCAACCTATAATCGATAGATGATCTATAGGAGAACACTGCCTTATGTTTGTACGTCGTCTGTTGGGTGCACTGTTGGTATCCACTCTGGCCATGCCAGTTATTGCTGACAATACACTGCTACTGCCTGAGAAAACAAAACTGCTGGTTCTTGATGGTAAAGATGCCGATCATCTGGGCAGCAAGAAGGACCTCTCTCTTGGCAACGGCCGTCATCAGTTGGTATTCCAGCTGAAAATGCTGGTGAGGGACGGTGGTGATACCAGAATGTTTACCACCAGTCCGTATATCATGACGTTTGACCTGTCTGGCGATCAGGCCTACACCATTAATGCCCCGAGACTGAAAACAGCAAAAGATACCGATAAACTGTCACAGTCGCCAAAGGCTCAATTCTCAATTACCAATGCCAAAGGTCAGGCGATTCCCTTTGAGTTCAGCGTGCTTAATAAATCCGGGCTGTTAATCGGCGGAGACACGGTGGAGGATATCCAGAAGTTTAACCTGTCTGACAGTCCGGCGGCTGTTCGGGCAATGGCCGGAACCGTTTATATTGCTAACCCGCAAGGTGTCTCATATCAGGTTGCCCAACCTTCTGTCATGCCAGCACCGGCAATGGCTCAGCCAATGAGTGAAAGCATGCTGCAGTACTGGTACAACCAGGCAGATGAAACAACCCGTGAACGATTCCTTCAGTGGGTTTCTGACAGTAAAAAAACCGGGAAGTAGCCCGCTCGTTTTCAGTTAACCCAGGAGGCTGTCCGAGAATAGACTGCCCTACTGCGGTGACAGAAAATTGGTCTAAAAAGTCGGAAATTTTTAGTAAATAGAACCACTATTCACTAAAAATTTCCGACTTTTTATCCTCAATTTTCTGCCATCCTCGCTACGGGTGCTATTCCCGGTCAGCCTCCTACCGTTTTCATAAGAACCTTTGACTGCCTTTTGGGGTTATATTTTGCTTTAAGCTCTGTCGGCAAATCATCACAGGCAACTTCAGCAAATTCCCGCTCAATAAACCAATGAGTAGTCTGGGTGGTCATGACGTAGATTTCGTTCATGCCCTGTTCTTCTGCCAACGCTTCAATATGGGCGAGCAAACGATCACCGCGCTGTGCATCTCGATAGTCAGGATGGACCACAACACAGGCCAGTTCTGCAGCACTGGTACCATTTTCATAGTACGGATGAAGAGCAGCACAGCCGATGATCATGCCATCCAGCAACACGACACTGAACAGCTTTATTTCCCGTTCCAACTCTTTTCGGGAGCGACGGCGCAGTATGCCTTTTTCCTCGAAAGGGCGGATCAGTTCAAGAATACCGCCCACATCCTCAATGGTTGCACCACGGACTTCTTCATAGTGATCTCGGGAAATCAGCGTACCGGCACCATCACGGGTAAACAGCTCCATCAACAGTGATCCATCATCCTGATAACTGATAATCTGGGCCCGTTCGACACCATCGGAGCAAGCGGTCACGGCGGAGGACAGCAGTCGTCTGGACTCACCGGTCTGCGACTCAAGTTCTTTAATGGCTTCATGGGGAGAAATTCTATTGATCAGATGCCCCTGATGATCAAAAATCCCCTGCTGCTCAGCGTAAAGTATCAATTTTTCAGCTTGCAGACTGATGGCGGTCCGGGTAGCCACTTCCTCTGCTTCAATATTGAAAATCTCTCCGGTGGGGGAAAGCCCGAGGCAGGAGAGTAACACCACATAACCACTGTCCAACAGATGATCGATGGCCTGGCTGTCTATCTTCCGGACTTCGCCCGTATGCTTAAAATCGATACCATGAAGCACACCCAGGGGTTTGGCGGTCACAAAGTTACCACTGACAACACGAATCCTGGCACCATGCATGGGCGAGTTCACCAGCCCCACCGAGAGCCTTGATTCAATCAGGGCTCGCATATTTCCTGCAGCATCTTTGACACACTCAAGGCTCTGCCTGTCAGTAACCCGTCGTTCATTATGCACTCGGCCATTGCCAGCCCCGCCCTGATGAATCACTGTTTTAATGCCACGTTCCCGTAAACGCTCATCAATCTGAGGGCGGGCACCGTGTACCAGCACCAGTCGGACACCCAGGCTGCTCATCAGTGCAATGTCACTGATGATATTACCAAGGTTGGGGTGAGCCAGCGTTTCACCACTGAGCATGATCACAAAGGTTTTCCCCCTGTGGGCATGAATATAGGGTGATGATTGACGGAAAAACTTCACGTACTTTTCTGCGCTGTCTGCTGAATGTTCCTTTTTTTTCACGCAAGCCACACTTGTTTATCCATGACACACTCTATTAAAGGCCGCCCTGAGTATCATATGCTCAGGTTATAAGAACATCGTGCAGTACTTCTCTTCAAGATAAGCAGTACTGTCTGATCAATGACTGCAAAATAGCAACCATTGGCTTTATCCGATCCTGCGAGAGGTATTCATCTGGCTGGTGTGCCTGATCAATATCACCTGGTCCCAATACCACGGTATCCATACCCAGTCGGCTAAAGAATGGAGCCTCAGTAGCAAATGCTGCGACTTCTGCCTGATGCCCTGTCAGCTTCTCACAGGCAGTCACCAGATCCGAATTCTCAGGACCGGCAAAAGCTTCAATAGCCGGTGTTATTGCTTCGAGTGAGATCTCAACCTGATCCGCTTCAGCAATTGGCAAAAGCCTCTGACGAATTTGCTGCCGCAGTTGTTCGCTGTCCATCCCCGGCAGCATACGAATATCGAAGTCCAGCTGGCACTGCCCACAAATGCGGTTAGGGTTGTCGCCACCATGAATGCAACCCAGATTCAAGGTAGGGGTAGGAATGGTAAAGCCAGGGTTCTGATAACGCTCGGCCAGTTCGGCGCGAAACTGCATCAAGTCAGTGATCACCTTGTGGGCTGTCTCCATGGCATTACGACCCAGTGCCGGATTGCTGGAATGGCCTGATTGCCCAAGAATCTGAATACGCTCCATCATAATGCCTTTGTGCATATGAATAGGTCGCATCCCGGTAGGTTCTCCCACCACAGCATACCGCGCTTTTGGTCGACCAAGTTCCGCCAGGGCACGAGCGCCATTCATTGAGGACTCTTCATCCGCCGTGGCCAGAATGATCAATGGTGCTGTCAATGGCGTGCCCAGATATCCCCGAACAGCCTCCATGACCAGGGCAAAGAAGCCTTTCATATCGCAGACGCCCAATCCATAAAACCGGCCATCTCTTTCTTCCAGGGCAAACGGTGAACTTTTCCACAGGCTGTCATTGTAGGGAACCGTATCCGTATGCCCGGCCAGTACCAGACCTCCCGGGCCACTGCCAAGAGTTGCAATCAGGTTTGCCTTGTGGGGAGCCCCGGGCAGGGGTTGAATCTCGCACTGAAACCCCATCGCTTCCAACCACGCCGCCAGTTCATTGATAACCGGCAGGTTACTCATATCCAGATCAGGCAGGGTTGAGCTGACAGAAGGTATCTCGATCAATCTTGAAAGTGCATGCTGAAATGTTGGCTGCTGGCTGCTCATAACCCTGATTATCACCGTCTATTGAAGGGAGTCTCTTAAGATGATAAACAGGGCAGGCCTTATTGGAAACTAAATCCTAGCCAAAAATCAACTTGAGGCAGTGGAAGAAAATAATCGCCAGAATCGCTCCTGCTGGCAGAGTGACCAGCCAGGACATAAAGATGGTGCTGATAACGCGCAGGTTCAAAGCGCCGATCCCCCTGGCCAGTCCCACGCCAAGAACCGCACCAACCAGCGTATGGGTTGTGGAGATCGGCAAGCCAGTGCCAGATGCCATCACCACCGTAGAGGCCGCCGCAAGCTCTGCGGCAAAACCCCGGCTGGGTGTCAGCTCGGTAATATGAGAGCCTATGGTAGCCATAACCTTATAGCCCCATGTCGCCAGCCCTGCCACAATGCCTACAGCCCCCACCAGCAGAACCCAGGGCGGAACGGAAGACTTGCCGACAATTTCACCACCACTGATCACCACACTGACAACCGCTGCCAATGGCCCCACTGCATTGGCCACATCGTTGGAGCCATGGGCAAAGGCCATGGAACAGGCGGTAAAAATCATCATAACCCCAAAGACTTTCTCCACACTGGAGAAATGAAACGACATATCCGCCTGAATATCTTCTTTTATTTTTGCCAGCGCCATCTGGCCAATAAACATTATGACCAAGCCGATAATCAGTGAGAGCACGGTGCTTTCGGCATAATCCAGCGGCAAGCCAATATGCTTAAGGCCCTTGATCAGCGTGACCATCGACATCATGAAGCCAACCAGAAACATATAAAGGGGCATATAGCGCTTGGCGTTTCTGAAGGGATTTTCAGTATCCAGAATCAGCTTCTGCACGCTGACAAAAATCAGGAAGGCGAACAGCCCTGACATCAGGGGAGAAACAACCCAGCTGCCAACAATGGCGGCCACTTTTCCCCAGCTGACGGTGTCGGCAGAGATACCAACAGCCGCAAAACCGACAATGGCCCCGACAATAGAATGGGTAGTGGACACCGGCCAGCCGTAATGCGTAGCGACCAGTAACCAGGTGCCAGCAGCCAGCAGCGAAGCCAGCATGCCATATACCAGCAGATTGGGATTCTCGGCCAGCAGGGGTAAGGATGGATCAATAATCCCCTTGCGTATGGTTTCAGTGACCGACCCGCCTGCCAGATAGGCACCGGTGAACTCCAGCAGGATGGCGATACAAATCGCCTGTTTAACCGTCAGGGCTCCGGAGCCAACCGACGTGCCCATGGCATTGGCAACATCGTTGGCCCCAACCCCCCAGGCCATAAAAAACCCAAACAGGCAGGCCAGGATCAGGAAAACTGTGCCATATTCAGCGATAATACTCATCAGTCTGCATCCGGTTCAGTTAACGGGCCAGCAACAACTGGAGGTAACTACCAACACGGGAAGCCCGATCCGCAAGATCGCCCACCCACTCGATAATCTGATACAGAAACATGACGTCAACCGGTGGCAGCGTTTGCTCAAGATCAAACAGCATACGGCGTATTTTTACCTGGTCCCTGTCAGTTTCGCTCTCAATGTTGTCCAGCTCTTCAACCATTTTTTCCACCAGATCAACTTCCCGCCCCTGAAAACCGGTTTCCAGAAGCTCGTCCAGCTCATGAATGGCTTTCAATGCCTGTGCAGTTGTGGCAATTGAAAGGCGTACATAGGTAATGAATGCTTCGTGCATGGATTCAGGAATAACCATCTTTCTTCCTAACACAAGGCCTGCAATGTCCTTGGCACGGTTAGCCACTTTATCCTGAACGGTCACGATTTCCAGCAGATCGGTACGGGGAACGGGGAGAAAAAGGCTTTTGGGAAGTGACCGGCGGATACTTCGCTTGATGGCATCCGCTTCGTGCTCAAATTTGGTGATCTCCTGCTGAACCTCACACGCTGTCTCCCACTCTTCGGCAAACACTGCCTGAAAGAATGGCTCCAGCTGTAACGCACATTGGTGAACAGTGGTAATGTGCTTTTGAATAGGTCCTATTGGTGAGCGGCCGAAAACACTCGCCAGTATGTTGCTGGTAGGCATTTTTCCAATCCATCCGGTTGAACGCCTGATTATAGAAGGCCGTTTCAATTCCTGCACAGATGCGCATCAGCTGGCCCACAGAGCACAGAGTGCCTTTACCCATGAACCTATGATTTTTATATAATTTCTCCGTCCGATAGAATTTGACAACCGCATTGTGGATAAGAACATGAGCCAGGAAACCGAATTAAAGCTGTCTGTGCCTGCCGATCAGATTGAGCCGCTGAAAAGTCACCCATTCTGGCAGGAACATGCAGTACAGCCATCAGAAACCCTTCACCTTGGGAATACCTACTTTGATACCCGGGACCTGAGACTCAACCAGGCCAGGGTGGCTCTGCGGATTCGTGAGGTTAACGGACAATATATCCAGACCCTGAAAACCCGGGGAGAAAGCATCAACGGCCTGAGTCGCCGGGGCGAATGGGAGTGGCCGCTGCGCACCAATAAACTGGACGGGCAGGTTTTGACGCCTGTCTGGCCCGCTGAGCTCAGTGATTTATCGATAGAGCTGCTCAAACCTCTATTTACAACCGACTTCTCCCGCACTCGCTGGCTACTTGTCTGGCAACGCCCTTTTGCCAGGGTTGAGGCGGCACTGGATCAGGGGGCGGTAACGTCAGGCACTGGTTCCAGCCCTATTTGTGAACTGGAGCTTGAGCTGATGGAAGGGGATGAGTCTGCACTGATGGCCATCGCCTCTGCCCTGCAGCGCAGCTTTGCACTCACCCCGTCTGACCAGAGCAAGGCTGAACAAGGTTTCCAACTGATAGCCAACAGGCACTCCAACACTGAGCAGTACAAATGACCGGAATGTACTGAAACAATAAATCCATTTGTCCCCACACCGAAAAAAAAGAGAGAATATAAGGCAATTCCAGCTGCAAACGGTATTTCACGTGAACAATAATAAAGCAGATGGCCTGCAACACAGGGAGCAAATGCTGGATCTGGCCATGGTTGTGTCTGACCTGGTCAGAAGCAAGCATATCGAGCAGGCAACCGCTGATGATATCCTCAGCCGCCCGCGCACACCGGAACAAGTTCGTCTGCACCCCCTGGAATACCTGGCTGAGCTGGAGCTGGAGGATCTTTGTCATCCGGGTAACAAGCTGGATATTGAGCGCCTGTGTCAGTGGCTCGCCGAACTGGCGGGTCAGGATTACTGCCACATCGATCCTCTCAAGATTGATGCTACGGCCATTACCCCCATCATGTCCCATGCCTTTGCCATGCGGCACCAGATTCTTGCCGTCGAGGTGACCAGCACTGAGATAGTGGTGGCCTCTGCCCAGCCATGGCATCGAATCTGGGAAGACAATCTGCGCCATGTGAATCGCCGGGAAATCCGGCGGGTTGTCGCCAATCCAACCGATATCCGACGTTATACCGTCGAGTTCTATCGTCTGGCCCGGTCAGTGATGGGAGCCAGCTCGGAGGCCGGTGTCACTTCTGCCTCGCTCAATAGCTTTGAACAGATGCTGGAGCTGGGCAGCATGAAGGCGCCGGATGCCAACGACCAGCATATCGTCAACATTGTTGACTGGCTGCTCCAATACGCTTTTGAACAAAGAGCCAGCGATATCCACATTGAGCCCCGCCGGGAACAATGCAATCTCCGGTTTCGAATTGATGGTGTACTCCACTCGATTTATCAGATGCCAGTCAAAGTCGCCGCAGCAATGACCAGTCGCCTGAAAATTCTTGGCCGCATGAATGTTGCCGAGAAACGCAAGCCGCAGGATGGACGGTTGAAAACCCGTAACGCCGATGGCTATGAGGTCGAACTGCGTTTGTCCACATTACCTACCGCATTTGGTGAGAAGCTGGTGATGCGGATTTTTGACCCGGAAGTGCTGGTCAAATCATTCAGCGATATGGGTTTTTCCAGAGAAGATGAACGGCGCTGGAAAGCCATGTCAGGCCAGCCCAACGGTATCATTCTGGTGACGGGTCCCACGGGCTCTGGTAAAACCACCACGCTTTACTCAACACTGAAGCAGCTGGCCACGGATCAGGTGAATGTCTGTACTATCGAAGACCCTATTGAAATGGTGGAGCCTGCCTTCAACCAGATGCAGGTGCAACACAACATCGACCTGACCTTTGCCTCAGGGCTTCGGGCACTGTTAAGGCAAGATCCTGACATCATTATGGTAGGTGAGATCCGTGATCTTGAAACCGCCGAGATGGCAATTCAGGCCGCTCTGACCGGGCATTTAGTCATTTCTACCCTGCACACCAATGATGCGCCCTCTGCCCTGACGCGTTTGCTTGAGCTTGGTGTCCCCCCTTATCTTATTAAAAACACCGTGCTCGGTGTTATGGCACAACGTCTGGTCAGAACCCTCTGCCCGAATTGCAAAGCGAAAGCGCCGCTGGACACCAGTGGCTGGAAAGCCCTGACAAACCCCTGGCCCGCATCGGCACCCTCAGAAGTCTATCAGCCTGTTGGTTGCCTTGATTGCCGTGAAACGGGTTATCGTGGGCGTGCCGGCCTTTATGAGATTTTAACCATGAGCCCTCAGGTTAAGGATCTGGTTAATGAAAATCCTGACATTACACTGCTCAGCCAACAATGTATCAAGGAAGGCATGTATAGCCTGAGACAATCAGGTGCACAGAAAGTTGCCGCTGGAATGACCACCATAGAAGAAGTGATGCGGGTCACTCCCGAGTGAGCCCGGCAGCAATGTCAGAAAATGGCTTTCAGGAAAAAAATAACAAATCATAAATTCAGGGCCTTTGATATGAAGAAATACGCCTTTCTTTTACCGCTGTTGATCTTTCCAGCGCTGATCAACGCAAGCAGTAATAAGTCAACAGCTATTTACTCCGATAAGCATGGCCTGAAAATGATCGTCACAGAGGAGTCCGATTCATTTGCCAGACAGATAACGGCAAACACGCCCGGCAAGGGCCGTAAACAGGCACTGGAGAACTATATCAACAGCCTGCTAAAGGCACACGCTGTCTATAGCCAGCATGAAAGCCATGAAAAACCCACGCTGGTCTATCAAATTCAAGCCAATCAGGAAGGAACCATTGTTGCTACCCGCAGTGAGCAGGGCAGATACGGAGTACAGATAGGTAACAGAAGCTTACCGGTATACGGCATTCATTATGATCTTGAATCCGACTGCTCATGGCAGGAGCAGCTTTGCTGGGTATTTTATCCTTCTTCCCATCAACAAAAAGAACGATGGTTGGAAATTGCTTATGCTCCCCGTGTCATTGGAGAGTTAACTGAAGGTGTCAGCTTGCTGATACGGAATCTTCAGAAGTAATCATTGTTAAATCTCTGCTGGCCAAACCTGCCAGGGGGCACAAAGTGGCAAGAGTCAGGGCAGCAGTACTTAAGGAGCAACAAGCTTAATGGGTTGGTAATATCGGAACTCAAGGGCTCTGCCCTGATGGGTGTACAAATGTTTCATAAGCTCCTTGCCACACATAATTTGTACCCCCATTGCCATACTTTCAAAGGGGATGCCGGATTCAGTGACCGCAGGCACCCGGAAGGTATGGCATATTTGGCCACCCTTCCAGAGCAGGATGGACACCTTATTGGAATAACCATTTTGTTGGATTTCAATCTTGTCCGGTTGCTTTTCCCTGAATCGGTTCATCACCTGCTCTAACCTTCTTTGCGCCTTTGCTCTGTTGCCAGTAGTATCGAAAAAATGCAAATTGGCAGTCGTGGCCCCCCCCTTTTGATAAATCAACTAATATTCTGATTGCCTTTCTGGCATGAGGACTTGTGAACGCTCGCTGCCCGAACAATATTTCAGTAATTACGTGCCAGTCAGAATAGCTTTTATCATAGTTTGAGTGATAGAACTCTCCAGAGGCTTCCAGAGCAACAACGTGCAAGAATTTTCCCAGTTCCTTCTTGCGTTCCTCTTTGGTTAATCCTTTTCCAGCTTTATCTGGCGTTTCGTCAATCTCTACAGCCCGGCAATCGTCTCCGTCATCACAACCGCTGACAGGTGCCGCTGAGGTGGCGGCAGGTTGCCCGTTGTCAGTGCCATCCATCTTGGCAAGCAATGAGACAAATTCTTGCGAACAATAGCCGAGGGACTGACCGGAAATCCTTAATAAAGTGACAAACCCCTCCAGCTCTTCCAAACCCCATTGCTGGGGTGGTAATGGCGAAAGCAGGTGTTGATAGGCTGTCATAAATTCGGAAGAAAACCGGACATTAAGGACAGCCTCAAAAAGCATGCGATGCCAATAATTTTCAGCATCCGACCCCGGACTTATTGCCATTGTGTCCGTTACGACAGAATTGATCAGTTCCAGGGTTTGCAGGTGTAAACCGCGGTCTGATGCTGACATGCTTGCCGATCGACCAATCAGTGCTGAGAGTCTGTCTATATAATGCTGCATTACAGCAGGCTTGTGTTTTCCCTGGCGTCGGACAATCAACTCAGCAGTGTGGGCACACTCTTCAAGCTCTGCCAACACGGCGGTACTCTGCCTGCTCACCAGGTGTTCAGGGCTGACATTTTTGCAAAGCTGGTCAGTCAGGTGTGACATTACACCCTGGTCCAACTCACTGGACAAAATGGTTAAACCAACATTATGCAACAAATCCTGCATTACCGGTGTGAATTCACAAAAAAGCCGTTTGATATTGCCCGTAAACTGTTCATAAAAGCTGTCAGCTCCGCCACGGCTGCGGATGCTAAAACAGGTTTTCAATTGATCCACCAGTGCTTTTTTTTGTTGTTCAACATAATATGAAAACTGAAAGGAAATCCTTTTTTTCACATAATCCAACGTTTTCATTTCTTCAGTGAAGAAATCGCATTCATTGATAAGTTTATATAATTCGCCTATTTCCTTGAGAGACTCTTCAGTTGGGGGGCCATCTAATAATGGTTTGATCTTTTCCAGGTAGATGAAAAACTCGGGAGAGGCTTTCTTCCCCGTTTCCACACAACCTCTGACACCATCTCTGACAATGGCGAGGTTATACTCTGATACGCTTCGCTGTAATGGTTCAGTGCCGGGTGGCGCATAACTGGCTGGTAAACCGGGAGGATCAGCATGGGCCCTGACATCACGCCCCGCTCTGACCCCGGATGTTTCAGCACGCTCAGACGATGCTGTTCTTTGATCGCCTCTACACGGCGCAGCAGCACTGCCATGCAAATACACAGGATTATCCTCACTATTTATGTTCCAGGAGGCTTAGTCCAAGAATACCGTTAGATAACATAGACGGGAATAAGTTCAATCAGCCCGAATGACTCTGTTGATCAAATAGCCTAATTAGCACATAAGCCTTTCCAAAGGCCATTAATGGGATCGTAGCCGCAGTCATTTCCCTGAATGTCTTTCTTTAATATTTCAAATTTAACGATGGGATCAAAATCAAGTGCCTTAACGTAATCGTAATGTTCATCTAAATTGGTAAACCAGCGCAGTTGGCCTCGCTCCGGATACTTGCTTCCTCTTCCCTGGGCAAAATACCATTGCTGAGAACCAGCACCGGGCAGACAGTGTTGCAATGTCAGTTTGCCCGCTGACCAGCTTAAGCAGAACTGCTCCCCGGCCTGTTTGTTAAACAGTTTTTTGGACACCAGGTCATAGCGCCAGACCTGATGACTGATGGATTGACAGGCAGTTACCTGAACCTTTGCCCCACCAAAACAGTCGTACTGCCCAACACTGTCCATGTGACATTGCGTGACCGCAAGACAATGATTGTTGCTGAAATCACCAAGCCGCAACTCTTCAGTCAGCTTTGTTGGGTTTACCTGCCATGGCCAGTGGCCTGACCAATGCCAGGACTGAACTTCCTGTTGTTTCAGTGCCTCTTCACCAACTTCAAATCCTGCACACTCAACCCTGCCGGTAAAAGGGCTCAGATAACATTGATCATCTCCTGTTTCAGAGTCAGTAAAGTGGAACGAGACCGGTGAAGTATCCGTATCACTTTGCAAGAGTGCTACAAACGCAAGAGGGTCAAAATAATCAGCCCGGCTGTAAAGATGGTCCTGTTGATTAAAAAACCATAGCTGTTGCAAACTTGCTGGTTGGCAAACATCCATGGCCAGATGTTTCGACAACCGGGTCAAACATAGATCAGCACTTCTTTCCAATGAGTGAATTCGTTTCTTTTGGAAGTCAAACTTCCACCTCTGCTCCGGTTGTTTTTCATCACAGACCCCGAACGTTATCCTGTTGCTATTCACACAGTCATCCGTCAGCCGGCTGTCTTCAGAGCTGCAGCCTTCCTGCTCGTCCATTACCACCAGACACTGGCCTGTATCTTTTTGTTTTAACAGAAAGTTACTGGCATAAATCGGAGGTTTAACAGCATCCATTCCATAGGCATTATTGCCGGGGGTCATGATCAATAGATAGACACATATCGGGTATAAAGACCTGTAGGCTGAGCTGAGAGTCATGTGTATCCCCAAAATTTATTTCAATAAAAATTACGCGAACCATTATTAACCCATGCAACAGAACATCTGGATTTCTCTATTTTTATTGGCCGTAATCCTGAAAAATAAAGACCGAAAAACCAGAAAACCCCGCAAAGCGAGGTTTTCTGGTTTCAACTGGAATGATCTTGCTTGCTATTAGAATTGACCAGGAGATAAGGCAAATAGTTCCTCAGTTCCCGCAAGAGCGGCGGCCGCTGAACTTTCCAAGCGAGGCAGTAAACGCTTGAAATAATACCGGGCAGTCAGCTGCTTGGCTTCCAGCCAGGATTGGTCTTCACGGCCTTCAGCAAGCTGGCTCGCTGCTGTTTTCGCCATTAATGACCACATCCAGCCATAGGCAACGTAGGCAAAAGCATTCAGGTAATCAACACAGGCAGAATTAATGACATTGGGGTCATTTTTCGACTGCGCCAGAAGTTTGCGCGTCAGCTCCTCAAGCTTATCAACCGCAGCCAACAGCTCTTTAGCAAATTCATCATTAGCGTCCACTGAGCCCCGAACTTCACTCAGGAATGTTTCCAGGTAGGCTCCACCGCTCAGGGCAATTTTACGTCCGAGCAGATCCAGCGCCTGAATACCGTTGGTTCCTTCGTAAATCTGGGTGATGCGCACATCCCTGACCAGTTGTTCCTGGCCCCACTCACGAATAAAACCATGACCACCAAACACCTGCTGACCGGCAACACAGCTTTCCAGCCCGGCATCGGTTAAAAAGGCTTTCACAACGGGAGTTAACAACGCCACCAGGGCAGAAGCCTTCTCTTTTTCATGGTCATCCTGACTGAACTTGGCAATATCCAGTTGTTTGGCCACATAGGTGGAGAAAGCCCGGCCGCCTTCATTCAGGGCTTTCATATTCAATAGCATCCGCCGGATATCCCCATGCACCATTAATGGGTCCGCCGCTTTATCTTTTTGCACAGCGCCACTGGCGGCACGTCCCTGGATGCGATCCTGAGCATATTCGAGTGCGTTCTGGTAGGACATCTCACTGCTGCCAAGCCCCTGAATCCCCACAAACAGGCGCTCGTAGTTCATCATGGTAAACATGGCATTCAGGCCTTTATTCAGTTCTCCCACCAGATAGCCTTTGGCCCCATCAAAATTCATGACACAGGTGGCGGAGCCGTTAATGCCCATCTTGTGCTCAATGGAACCACAGGCAAGGGCATTTATTTCACCCAGAGATCCATCCTCATTCACCAATACCTTAGGTACCAGAAACAGTGAGATGCCTTTAGGCCCGGGAGGTGCATCCGGCAGCTTGGCCAGCACCAGGTGGATAATGTTCTCAGTAAGATCGTGCTCCCCACCGGTAATAAAGATTTTGGTACCGGTGATGGCGTAGCTGCCATCGCCATTGTCTTCCGCTTTGGTACGGATGATGCCAAGATCGGTGCCCGCATGGGGTTCCGTCAGACACATGGTACCCGCCCACTCACCGGAATACATTTGCGGCAGGTACGCTTCTTTTAACGCATCGGAGGCATGGGCATCAATGGCCAGACAGGCACCGGCCCCCAGGCTGGGGTAGAGAGTGAATGCCAGGCTGGCACTGCAGACCATTTCATCAAATTGGGCAGCCAGTACCTTGGGCATCCCCATACCACCGTAAACCGGGTTACCACCCAGCCCGCTCCAACCGCCTTCAGCGAACAGTTTATAGGCTTCTTTATAACCTTCCGGTGTGGTCACCTGACCGCTATCCCATTGACACCCTTCTTCGTCTCCCGGGCGGTTCAAAGGGGCAATGGTGCGAGAAGCCAGTTTGGCGGCTTCTTCCAGAATCGCATCTGCAGTTTCCTGATCCACCGTTTCACTGACAGCAGGCCACTGAGCCCACTGCTCAGCTACGTTGAATACGTCGTACATTACGAAGCGCATGTCGCGAAGGGGGGCTTTGTACTCGGCCATTACTCTCCACTCCTGGAATTTTCTTCTTACTATTGGAATACAGCCATTATGCCTTTGAGTTATACGCACAAGGACACAAAGTGGCTCATAGCTGTTTTACCGGCAGCCTGTCAGGTTTGAGCGTCCATAATGGTGTTGGTAATAAAAATGTCTGCTTCTGAAGAGAAGAGCGGGGCTACTTGACGAAGAAGCGGGAGACCCATTTATCGCACCGCACCAGGGCAGCTTTCAGTCACACAGGCTGTTGAGTTCCGTGACGCCATGTTACCTGAAGAGTCCCTGTGTTTCAGCAAAAGACTGTACTTGTGCTTCGTTGTCGTATTTAGAAATTAAAGAAAACCTCCACGCCGATGTAGCGATGATCAACGTCGAGTGACGTTTTCCGGTAAGGGGAAAAACTGGCAGCCGGAGGCATAATGCTTAACCGAATGGACAAGTTTTGTATTGTTCCCTCACCACTGTCACCACCGACCCACTCACTGATTTTGCCAACCGGGTCCAGCAGAAACAGTGCGGTAGAACCTAACACCCTGGAGCCCATCACCTCACGGTCATTGTCCAGAATTTTCTGTTTTTTCTGATAAGCCCATTCCCCATACAGCCACCCGCCGAGAGGAGTCACAATGATATCTTGAATGGATGGTGGCTCACACATCGCTTCAATGCCGTATTCATACAGGAAAGTGGACATCAAAAATGAATAAACAAACGAGTTCCACTGGTTATAGCCCGATGACCGGGCCATAACGTAGTACACACCACCAAAATAAGGGTGCCCGATATAATTGATGTACCATTTATCGGTGTCCCATACAGGCCCTGACCTGACATTGCTCCACCACTTTTTGATGGGCCTGATTTCCGATTTATCCCAGTTGGAAACACTTTCTGGTAACAGAGCGATCACTCCTAAAACCCCCAGCGCCAAACCAAACGTCACTTTGGTTTGGTACCAAAGTCTGGCCTGATTCTCTGCCGGTTTTTTATCGAATAGCGTGATGTCCCAACTTTGGTCTTTATCCCTCAAGAACCAGCGCCAGTCGTCAGAAGGCAATGGTGATTGCTGCACAAATGGTGGTGGGTGTTGGCTAAATACTTCTGCCTGACGGGTCAGATCATGATGCACAGCAGCCAGTGAAGGCCCTTGAGCAGGGTTGAAATCATCAGGAACAACAGGCGGCGATAATCCCGATAACAAAAAAAAGAAGGCAAGAAGAATTAACAGGCTTTTTATCGTTTGGGTATTCTTCTTCATGATGCGATATCAACACAGCGTGATTGCTGAATTCAGCTCCAAGGTCTTATAAGTAGTTAACCAAATGAAATTAAATTTTATAGACCATATTTTTATAGCTGGCAAAACAGTCAATGCGGCTAAAGACTGAGTTCAAACGCACCAAAAGAGTGAAAAAAGCAAGAACATCCTTTTTTACTGAGATCTTCATGAACATCCATCATAAATAAGTGCCAATTGCCGATAAAGTAAGCTAACTTAATTTAACCGTCTTCTTTTTGTTTGATCATTTGATCGGATCAAACTGTGTTGGTTCGATTGCTCGGTTCCGGAAGATAAGCTGTCCTGCAGTTCCGATATTGTTGACCAGATACTCAGGCATCTTATGCGATATCTTCTCGTCTTGATCACTGCAATCCTGCAGATTTTTTTTTCTACCTTGTTTAACCAGTTAGCCAGCAAATTGCTCAGACCTCGTGGTCGAATCATCTCCAGAAAAGAGCGTATCAAGCGCAGCTGGGTCAGAACGATCTGGCTGGTAGCAGGCACTCTCATGCTATTTAATCCGGCGCTCCCGGTGATTATGATTATTGCCTTACCCACTACTTTTCTGAGCTTTATGATTCTTGATGAAATGCGGTAATAATCTGCAAAAAAAAGGCTACCAACCGGTAGCCTCTCTGTTTATTGTTTTGCTTATGGCTGATTCACTTTCAGCCGGTCAGACCAGCGAATTAAACGTCGCCAAAATCATCCGCTTCCATGGCCATCAGGTTGTCGGCACCAGACTCAATGCACGCCTTGTGCATCTGGGCTCTTGGTAACAGACGCTGGAAGTAGAACTGTGCAGTCTGGATTTTAGCCTTATAGAACCCTTCTTCAGTGGTACCATTTGCCAGGGCTTCTTTTGCCGTCAGTGCCATCCGGGCCCAGAAGTACGCCAGGCAGGCGTAACCGGAGTACATCAGGTAGTCAACGGAAGCTGCCCCGATTTCTTCCCGGTTCTGCATGGCCTTCATACCAATCTGCATGGTCAGATCGCCCCACTCCTTATTCATGGCAGCCAGCGGCTTGATAAACTCCTGAAGTTCTTCATTGTCTGCCTGAGCCTGACAGAACTTATGAACCATCTTGGTGAAGGGCTTCATGGTAGCCCCCTGAGTCATCAGGACTTTACGACCCAGCAGGTCCAGCGCCTGAATACCCGTGGTTCCCTCATAGAGCATGGAGATACGGCAATCACGAACATTCTGCTCCATCCCCCACTCACTGATAAAGCCATGGCCACCATAGCATTGCACACCATGGTTAGCGGCTTCAAACCCGGTCTCGGTCATGAACGCCTTAACAATAGGCGTCAGGAAACTCATTTCCAGGTCAGCCTGCTTCCGGACTTCTTCATCAGGACTCCTCACCAGGTCAGCCATTTGTGCCACGTAGTAAACCAGTGCCCGGTTACCTTCCGTCAGTGCCTTGATGGTCAACAGCATACGGCGAACATCCGGGTGGACAATGATCGGGTCGGCAGGGCCATCAGGATTCTTCGGACCGGAAAGTGAACGCATCTGCAGACGGTCACGGGCATATCGAACAGCACCCTGATAAGCGATTTCTGCATGGGCAAGCCCCTGAATACCGGTGCCCAGACGGGCAGAGTTCATAAAGGTGAACATATAGTTCAAACCTTTATTGGGCTCACCAATCAGATAACCGGTGGCTTCATCAAAGTTCATCACACAGGTGGCGTTACCATGGATACCCATCTTATGCTCAATGGAACCACAGCTGACACCATTTGTTTCACCCGGAGCATCCGGGCGATGACGGGGAATAATAAACAGGGAGATACCTTTGGTGCCTTCAGGTGCCCCCGGCAGACGGGCAATAACGATATGAACAATATTCTCTGCCATATCGTGCTCTCCGGAGGAGATAAAGATTTTCGTGCCGGTAATACGATAAGTGCCGTCTTCCTGGGGTACGGCTTTGGTTTTCAGCATACCCAGATCAGTACCGCAGTGAGGCTCAGTCAGACACATCGTACCGGTCCACTCACCGGAAATCAGGCGGGTAAGGTACGTTTCTTTTTGCTCGTGGGTACCATGGGCTTCCAGAGTATTCATTGCGCCATGGCTCAGCCCGGGATACATCCCCCAGGACCAGTTCGATTCCCCCATCATTTCACTGAGCACCAGGCCCAGCGAAGCAGGGAGACCCTGACCACCATGCTCAGCATCGCTGGACAGCGATGGCCAGCCACCTTCAACAAACTGCTGATAGGCTTCTTTAAATCCAGTGGGAGTTTTAACGCCTTCTGGTGTCCAGGTACAACCTTCCTCATCACCCACACGATTCAGCGGTGAAAGTACCTGTTCACAGAATTTGGCACCTTCCTCCAGGATGGCGTCCACCATATCCGGAGTGGCATCCTGGCCTTGAGGGAGGTTTGCGTAGTGTTCCTCATAGCCCAGAACTTCATTACGGACAAAGCGGATATCTCGCAGGGGGGCTTTATATTCTGGCATGATGCATCCTCGATATTCTTTTACTTATGGATAAAGATGAGTGTAGCACGATTCAAACAACTGTTTGAAACTTACGTTTAGATCGAATAAATGTCAATACATGCCAGCAAAAGTTATTACGGGTGAATTCAAGTCAATCAAGCCAATGGTGAAATATCCAGATACCCGGCGACCTGACTGGCACTGGTCTCCTCAAGAAAGGGCACCACACCAAGACAGGGTGCTGGAATCAGGCTTTTCAGTGTATCCAGATTGTCATCATAACGGCTCATATCAGGATCCACCTGATTCGCCACCCAGCCTGCCAGCCTGACACCATCACGGAGAATCGCTTCAACGGTAAGCAAGGCATGGCTGATACAGCCCAGTTTCATGCCAACCACCAAAATGGCAGGAGTATTCAACGCTTTTGCCAGTCCGCTGATCATCTCCCGTGAGTTCAGGGGGACCCGCCAGCCACCAGCGCATTCGATTAGAGCCAGATCATTTTTTTGCATCAAGGCTCCACGGCTGTAGCCCACAAGTCGATCCAGGGTCATACGAACACCGGCTTCCTGCGCCGCAATATGGGGGGCAATGGCAGGTGCCAGAGCCAGGGGGTTTACCTGTTCGTAAGGTAGAACAAGCGTCATGGCTTCCATCAATGCCAATGCATCGTCGTTTCTCAGGCCGTTTTCACTGTGCTGACATCCTGCAGACACCGGTTTTAAGGCCAGCGTCGTTAACCCTGTTAAGCGCGCTGCCTCAAGCAGTCCACAGGTGACGACGGTTTTCCCGGCATCCGTATCCGTACCGGTGACAAAATAAGTTTTTCCCATTTTCTACTCTTCACACACTGGCTTCTGCAAGACGCCGTAAAGAACCTGATAGGTCAAAGGCAACCCTTCAGGCTGTCGTATTTGTTCATAAGCCTGTTGCAACGCTTCAAGCTTCCGTCGGGTCACCAGGCCACCTTTGTCCGCCAATACGGTATTTACCCCCAGAGCCTTTAAACTGCGCAACAGGGAGATCACATCGGGATAGAACAGTGTTTCAGGCTTCAGAGAGAACGCCTGGCAAACCAGATTACTGGCGTTCAAACGCTGTTTCTGAGTATCAAAACTGTCAAAGTGGTTAACCCGATTATCTTCCCCCGCCAGACGCCATGCATTATCCAGCTCTGCCAGGCTGCCTTCAGCCAGGGTAGAAAGACAAAAGTCCCACCAGGCTTCAGTACTCTGCACACCTCGCCAAGCACCTGCTCAAAGTTGCACCATTGAATAGCCAGGCTGGAATAGATCAGATCCACAGCACCGGACTGCAAGGGCATGGACTCAATATCACCAGAGCACCAGTCAACCCGGGGATGGCTGGTATTGTGCCGGGCAAATTGCAGCATCCCCATGGCCAGGTCCATACCAATAATCACGGCATGGTCATATCGTTCAGCCAGCGTCAGTGTGTGCAAACCGGTTCCGGTACCCAGGTCAAGAATACGGTGGGAGTTTAACGCTTTTGAGCCTGGCTGCTCTGAGCTGAGCCGGGCCGGTAATCCCAGCATCGTCCGGGCAGCGACCCGCTTCTGTAATATGGCCGCCTGATCATAACTGTCAGCAGCCCGGCTAAAATTTTCAGCGATACGCTGCTTTACCCGAGCGTTTGCCCGGTCTGTTGTCACGCTGATGGCAGAGGAGGCAGGCCGAAGACCTGCCATGCCACCGGCAACCTCATTATGGACAGGGATCGAACTCATGTTCCGACATCCCCGCTGGACAGCCGCCGCACCTCACTGATCACCGGCTCGGGATCATCCATAAAGAAACAATGCCCGCCATCAAGCACCTGAACCCGATGCTTGGCAAACGCCTGCTCAATGGCATCGGCTGCCCCCACTGGAACAAGGGCATCGTCTTTACCAAACAGATGGGTCACCGGGCAGCGAATATCACCAAATACGGAACGAAGATCACTCTTGCCCAGTATGCCCAGCAGGCTTAGCAAGGTGCTGTCTTCGGCCTGATGATCAAGGTCAGCATCAGACAGTAGTGCCTGCAGGGCTTTCGATAGCTCTTTCCGCCGTGGACTGCCGGAGCTGCACAGCAGAACAAACTGTTGCAGCGTCTTGTCACGGGACTGGGACATGCCTTGATAAAAACTGGCAAACAGCGTCGGATCCATTGCCTGCTGCCAGCTGTCACTCTGCACAAAACAGGCATTCGCCCCCAGGTTAACGACAGCGGCCACATTATCCGGATACCGGCTGGCATACAGCGCTGCCAGCATTCCGCCTAGCGACCATCCCACCAGCACCGCAGGCTTCTCAAACAGCTGGTGATCCAGATAAGTCAGCAATGAGTGCCAGTCATGGCTGGTTTTATACGCTTGTGACTCACGCACCAAACCTGGCAACTCGACAATGGAAACCCGGCGATGGTCAACATCCAGGGCGTCCGCCAGTGACGCCATGGCACCGGCTGGCATGGCCCAGCCACTGATTAAAACAATCGGGTAGTTACTCATCAGGACAACACTCCTGTCATCGATAAAGATGCGGTGGCAGGTTGATCAGAAACGTCTGCAACACCTGTCGACTGTGCAGCCATTTTAAGCGCATCCAACAGGCGATCAACATGATGCAACTTATGGGATGCACTGAAGGTAATACGTAATCGGGAAGATCCTTCAGGCACCGTCGGAGGACGGATTGCCGTGACCAGTATCCCCTGCTCAGACAACCGGCGGCTTATGGCCACCGCCCGTCTTGCACAACCAAGCAGCAACGGTTGTATCGGTGTTGATGACGGCATCAGAGGCAACCCCAGCTGCTCACAACCGGACCTGAAATAGTGAATCAGTGTCTGCAAATGTTCCCTGCGCCACTGTTGTTCCCGTAGCAGCTTCAGGCTGGTCAGGGTCGCCGACGCCACCGCCGGTGGCATGGACGTGGTATAGATATAAGTCCGGGCAAATTGAATAAGCGTCTCAATCAAAGCGTCACTGCCCGCCACAAATGCACCATAAGTTCCAAACGCTTTGCCCAATGTCCCCACCAGCACCGGCAGATGTTTCTGATCCAAGCCATAGGCTTCGGCAACACCACCGCCATTAGCTCCCAGGCAACCAAAACCGTGGGCATCGTCCACCATCAGCCAGGCCTGGTGTTGCTCAGCAAGATCCGACAGCGCCTTTACCGGCGCAACATCGCCATCCATGCTGAACACCCCATCCGTTACGATCAATTTGCGTCGGGCATGGGTTTTCTGAAGTCGGTTAGTGAGGTTATCCACATCATTATGCAGGTAACGCTGAAACCGGGCACCAGACAACCGTCCGGCATCCAGTAATGAGGCATGGTTCAGGCGATCCTGAAACACCGCATCCTGCTTACCCAACAAGGCACTGATCACGCCCAGGTTAGCCATATAGCCGTTGGCAAACAGCAGCACACGCTCTCTGCCGGTGAATTCCGCAAGTGCGTCTTCCAGCTGATGATGCGCCCGGCTGTGTCCCACCACCAGATGGGAAGCACCGCCACCGAGCCCATAGTGATCCGTTGCCTGTCGAAAGCTTGCGATAACATCGGGATGGTTTGCCAGGCCGAGGTAATCATTGCTGCAGAAGGCAAGACAGCGGTGGCCATTGATAATGACCTCAGGCCCCTGGGGCGAGTACAGGGTTTGCCGACGGCGATAGAGGCCAGCAGCATGGCGGGCCTCAAGCTCCTGTTCCAGATTAAAGCTCATCAGCCATGACCAGCCATGTTTCGATCCGACTGGCTGGCCATGGCATCGTAGTAATGGTCATTGCTTTTTTCAGCGTCGTACATCGCTTTGATCGGGCACTGTTCAGGAGGCTGCACCGCGGATTGCTCACCCCAATCATGCCCTTGATTAATGCCAAGCTTGGCAAACAGCTGCCGGTCCTTATTCGCCTCAGGGTTCGCGGTGGTCAGCAGTTTATCGCCAAGGAAAATTGAGTTGGCCCCCGCCAGAAAGGCCAGCGCCTGAAGCTCATCACTCATCTGCTCACGCCCGGCCGACAGACGAACGTTGGACGCTGGCATCATAATTTTGGCCACGGCGATGGTACGGACAAAATCAATACCATCCACCGCCTCAGCGTCTGCCAATGGCGTGCCAGCGACTTTCACCAGCATATTGATGGGCACACTCTCCGGATGCTTCGGCATATTGGCCAGCTGAACCAGCATCCCGGCACGATCGCGCTCGTTTTCACCCAGGCCCACAATGCCACCACTGCAGACATTCATCCCCGCCTCTCGGACAAACGCCAGAGTATTCAGCCGGTCAGCATAAGTTCGGGTGGTAATGATGTTGCCATAGAACTCTGGCGAGGTATCCAGATTGTGGTTGTAGTAATCCAGTCCTGCCCCGGCCAGCTCTGTGGCCTGATCTTCACTCAGCATGCCCAGGGTCATGCAGGACTCAAGACCCAGTGCTTTCACCCCCTTAATCATTTCAATAATGTAAGGCATGTCTCTGGCGGGAGGATTTTTCCAGGCCGCCCCCATGCAGAAGCGGGTAGCACCGGAAGCCTTGGCGCTTCTGGCCTCCTCCAGTACCTTCTGCACCTCCATCAATTTTTCCTTTTCCAGACCGGTATTGTAGTGACCACTCTGGGGGCAATACTTACAGTCCTCCGGACAGGCACCCGTCTTGATCGACAGTAATGTGCTAACTTGCACCTGGTTTGGATCAAAATGTTCTCTGTGAGCCAGCTGGGCCTGAAAGATCAGATCATTGAACGGCTGTTGGAAAAGTGCCTCTACTTCTGACAGCGTCCAGTCATGACGAGCGACACTGTGGCCAAAAGAGCTGGGGGCATTTTCTGCTGGAGCTGAACTGGTATTGGACATGACATCCTCTGGGGGAGGGAACACCGATCACGGCAGGGAAGAAAACCCTTGTTAACGGAGACCTGAGATTTATTGTTTGAGTAAACAACCATGAAAATGAAATTACCAATAGAACGACATTTTCACAATAAAGATGCAAAAGATGATAACGGAATTACTGCCACCGTCAATCTATGAAATTCTTTAAGGTTTACAACTGGTCTAATTTTAAACAACAAGTACAGATCAAATGCATTCTTTGCCGGGGACATACCACGCTTGCCCAACCGCTTTGCCGATTATGCCTGGCAACATGCCCGGTCCCACTGTGCTTTTGCTCCTGCTGCGGCTTGCCCATTCAAGACAGCGACACGGGCATTTGTGGCCAGTGCCTGAAGCAACCGCCCTTATTTGACCACTGTCTTTCACCATTTTTGTACCAGTTTCCCGTCAACCGGATATTACAAATGGTGAAATACCAGTCCAGGCTGGAACTGATAAAACCAATGGCCGCATCCCTGGCTGAATGGTTGCTGGACTATTACCTTGATGATCAGTGGCCGGAAATCATATTGCCGGTACCACTGCACCGCAAACGCTTGCGGGAAAGAGGTTATGACCAGACGCTCCTGCTGACCAAAGCCCTGAAAAAACTGCTCAGTGTCAGAGACCTGGACATTGAACAACAGTTGATCAAAAGAACCATCCACTCTGTGCCACAGCAAAGCCTGGATGCCACCGCCCGACAAAAAAACATTCGCAACGCATACACTTTAAACGGCACCCCGCCGTGGCACCACGTTGCCTTAGTGGACGATGTGGTAACCACCGGTGCCACCGTCAATGAAATCACCCGACTGTTGAAAAAAAGTGGTGTAAAACGCGTGGATATATGGAGTGTTGCCAGAACACCGGAGAGCTGATGATTATTAAAGCTGCTCCCGAACAGCCTGCGAGTACTGCATTCAGGGTCATCATCCACATTCACTTCAAAGCAGAATTCCACCCGGCGTCAGTGGCCAGTCTTTACTATTGGTTATAGAATCCCCTCCACAGAACTCAGACTCCTTCGGAGGCCCGCATGAACACGCCTACTCAACATCCATACGACCAGCTGACGCCTGACCGGGCACTGGACGCCGTTGAGAGCGCAGGATTTCTGAGCGATGCCCGCATTATGGCCCTGAACAGCTATGAAAACCGGGTTTACCAGGTTGGCATTGAGGAAGGTGAACCCCTGATTGCAAAATTCTACCGCCCCGAACGCTGGTCAAAAGATCAGATTCAGGAGGAGCATCAGTTCACCCTGGATCTCAAGGCGATGGAACTGCCGGTGGTCGCCCCGATGGCTGACAAAAAAGGCAACACACTGCATGAATTTGCAGGCTTTCTGTTTGCCCTGTTTCCCCGTCAGGGTGGCCATGCACCGGAACTGGATAATCTGGATAACCTGCTGACCCTTGGCCGCACCCTGGGACGCATGCACAAGCTGGGATCAGCCAGTGACTTCCAACACCGCCCGGCGATCAGCTTGCAGCGATACGGCATCGATAATGTTGAATACCTGCTGGCAAACGACTTTATTCCCGCTTCTCTTCTGGAAGCCTACCAGACCCTGACCCGGGACCTGCTCCATCGCCTGGAACTGATGACGCAACAGCATAGGTGGCAATCCATTCGGGTCCACGGTGATTGCCACAGCGGCAATATTCTCTGGCGGAATGAGGCACCACACTTTGTTGACTTTGACGATACCTGTATGGCTCCGGCAATTCAGGATCTGTGGATGCTGTTATCCGGAGATCGCCAAGAGCAAACCCTGCAAATGGCCGAGATTCTGGAAGGTTACACAGAGTTTATGGATTTCAGCCCTTCTGAGCTGAACCTGGTGGAATATTTTCGTACCCTGCGACTGATCAACTACAGCGGCTGGCTGGCCAAGCGCTGGGATGATCCCGCCTTTCCCATGGCATTCACCTGGTTTAATACCGAACGGTACTGGGCAGAGCATATTCTGGAATTGCGGGAACAACTGGCCGCCCTGGACGAGCCACCACTGTCCGTCTTTGGACAGGTTTAAAAAAAAATCAGTCTTCCTCAAACCGGTAAGCATCCGGTGCCAGGTTCTCAAAGCGGGTGAACTGGCCAATAAACGCCAGTCGGCAGGTACCGATGGGACCATTCCGCTGCTTACCGATAATGATTTCAGCAACCCCTTTGTACTCGGTATCCGGGTTATACACCTCGTCCCGGTAGATAAACATGATCACGTCGGCGTCCTGCTCGATGGCGCCGGATTCACGCAGGTCGGAGTTGACCGGGCGCTTATTGGGTCGCTGCTCAAGAGAACGGTTCAACTGCGACAGGGCAATAACAGGAACATTGAACTCCTTGGCAATGGCTTTCAACGATCGGGAGATTTCCGAAATCTCATTGGTTCGCCCCTCACCAAAACCGGGAATCTGCATCAACTGCAGGTAGTCAATCATGATCAGGCCCAGGTCACCGTGTTCCCGCACCACCCGGCGAACCCGTGAGCGCATTTCCGAGGGGCTGATACCCGCCGTATCGTCAATAAACAGCTTCTTGTCTTTAATGCGCTCAACCGCCGACAACAGTTTTGGCCAGTCTTCTTCTTCCAGCTGACCACTTCTGACCTTGGACTGGTTGATCCTGCCCAGAGAAGAAAGCATACGCATCATCAACTGCTCACTGGGCATCTCCAGGCTGAATACCATAACGCCCTTCTCACTGTTCAACAGGGCATTTTCCACCAGGTTCATGGCAAACGTGGTCTTACCCATGGAGGGACGGGCAGCCACAATGACCATATCGGAAGGCTGCAGACCGGAGGTCATTTCATCCAGATCTTTAAAGCCGGTGGTGGTACCGGTAATGGCGTTACCGGCATTAAACATCTCATCAATTTTCTTGACGGTGTTTTCAAGAATCTCCCGCACCCCCATCGGGCCACCCGTGTTTGGGCGCTCTTCGGCAATATTGAACACCAGTCGTTCGGCTTCATCGAGAATCGCCTGACTGTCTTTCCCTTCGGGATTATAGGCACTGTCCGCAATCTTCTGGCCGGTATTGATCAACTTACGCAGTACCGAACGCTCAAAGATAATCTCCGCATAGGCGCGAATATTCGCCACACTGGGCACACTGCCCGCCAGCTCCGCCAGGTAAACCAGCCCGCCCACCTCATCCAGCTCACCCCGGTTTTCCAGAATCTCGGCAACCGTCAGAGGATCAAAAGGCTTGCTCTCATTGCTCAGTGTACTGATGGATGCATAGATACGCCGGTGCCCCGGATTGTAGAAGTCATCCGACGTCAGCTTATCCACCACCCGGTCCAGGGCCTGGTTATCCAGCATCAGCCCGCCGAGCACGGACTGCTCCGCTTCGATGGAGTGAGGGGGTGTTTTAATGGCAACCGTGGCTTCGTCGATGGGAAGCGCCAGCTCACGGGGACGTACATCCAGCATAGTGACGATCTGAGAAAAAAGATTAAATGATGATACGAATTCAGGAGGTAAAAATACAGCGACAATATCTTTTATGATCCTGTTCAAGCCATTGACTTCATTATCAGGTCTGTCGAACAAGGCTGCTGTATTTGCTGATTCAGCGGGCAGGCCGACTTCAGCGTCATAACAGGGATGTGGCAGGCAAGCCACTGAACAATGACCAGCCAGATCAGCGTTTAACCCCTTGCTTTTATCTTCTGACGCCTGACCCGCAACAAGTTCAGAAGAACCTCCCACATTCAAGTTTCAAGACCTGGCGCTGGTTTCTCGTCACTCTTTCAGTCTTGTACCTGGCTCATTTCATGGGCTGGTTCCTGCGTAGAAACACTCTGCCTGTTCATTCGTTCTCTGATTCCCTGAATACCCTGTGATACCGAGTTGACCGCAGCGCTTGCCAGTTCTTTACCACGAGTCAGTGGTTTCATCGCCAGCTTCTTACCACGCAATCCCTCCCGGTAACCGGTAATCCACTGATGGGTTGAATAGCCGGCAATCCCTAATCCCAATCCGCCCGCCAGCAGGGAACCTGTGGTAATTCCTCCCACCGTAGCGGCTGTTGATGCTGTAGCGTCTGTTGACACCGTGTCGGCTGCTGCCGCAACTGTTGGCTCTTTAGCGGCTGTTGATGCTGTAGTGGGTGTTGACTCTTTAGCGGCTGTTGACACGGTAGCGGCATTTACTGGGCAAAACGATAAATCCAACGCATCCCGAAATTCAGTTCTTAAAGAGCAATTGGCTGTTAACACACGTGGTGCTGCTTTTTGGCAAAGAAGCTGATAATTGGAGATAGATCCTGAACCCCTTTCAAAGCCATTGACACTGCTGTTCACCGCCTTGGTGTTGGTAACCGTTCCAAAATAAACCAAGCCCCCGATGCTGGCGCCTGCATCATTACCCGAAGTTTCGACCCTGCTGTTCACCGCCGTGGTGTTGGCAATCTTTCCGACAACCTCCCCCCCCGATGCCTGCGTATGCATAGTTACCCGAGGTTGTGACATTGCTGTCTACCGCCATGATGTTGGCAACCTTTCCTTTAACCAGCCCCCCCGATGCCTGCGTATGAATAGTTACCCCAGGTTGTGACATCGCTGTCTACCGCCATGATGTTGGCAACCATTCCTTCAACCAGCCCCCCCCCGATGCCAGCGTGATTTCCCGGACCTCTGGTGAGAATATGAACATCTTTCGCCCAGGTATCTCTGACAGTGCCACTATCATCAACAAGACAGGCTGCTAACCCGGTCGTCTTCTGGGAAATTATATTGGCACCAGTAAAGCGAAGGTTACTGATGTTGCCTTGCTGAGTGTCAACAAAACAGTCAGACAGGCCTCTGATGGTACGGCACTGCCCATTGTACTCCCCGGTGAATGGGCCGAGAATTTGCCAATGGGTATATGGTTATTGACAACAATATCCGCTGTCTGTTGATAGGTATCGTCCAGTGAATATACTCCACCAATCTTGCTCAAGTCTTCTGCATCATTAATATAAATCGTTTTCGAATTGGCATACTGAAAAGTACTGGCCAACGTGCCAATGGCAAGTAGTCCTTTGGTTCCCTCACCCCCTTGATAGCGGACCGTGGATGGCTGTTGAAGGGGTACTTCTTTTCGAGCCGGGTTCTTTATCCTGAGCCTCTTCCCGGGTTTCTTTTGATGTCTGTGGTAATTCCGGTTTTGCATCCGGCCCGGGCAAACCGCCTCCGGACCAGGCATTGGCCATATCTTTCACTATGAAAAGGATGGAACTCGGCGGCAGGATAGCTACTGTGACCAGTCGCACAAGATCTTCCACTGCTTTGCGGGAATTGAAACTGAGGCAAGGATCTTCCGTTGGAATCAATGATTTCGCAAATGCTTTACAAACAGCAACGCCATGGCCGAGCCAGGAACGTTCGATGCCATTCCCTGAACATTGGGAAGCACTGTCGCAAATTGGTTGCTGAGTGGGTTGCTGAATGGGTTGCTGAATCATAAACAGGGCTCTTGATGTTGTATTGCATAACAGTGCATTAGAACTGTGCACAAAAAATTACCGGGCACTCTCTTCGATCATGCGGTGTCGTAAAAGTTTCTGATTCATTTTTTTATTTAAGGGTTCGTGTTGCAGGCGTCGTATTATTTTTAAAAAATCAGGGTCAGGTCTTTTATTGTGCAAATAGCTCTTCTTATCAGCAAAAACGACAATGGTTATTCATAATTAAAGACCTGACCACGACTTCCTCGATTTCCTTATATTGTCTTGATAGTGTCTTCTATCTGGCTGTTGCTGAGTGCTTTTTATACGCTTCCTGTTTGGTATGAATGTGAAATTCTTACAATGATCAATACTATCATTTAAAAAATGAACAAATGTCGTACTCTCTTCACTTTTTAAAAAGTGGGTGTCCTTTTATTGTCTTATATTGTCTTACACGTGCTGGATACGCTGTTTCCCCACTTGCTGTTAGCTGATGTGTGCCGATATCCATACCAGCTGATAAGAAACGGATTCAGAAACATGCCGGGAAAAATCACTGTTGGAGGTCAACAGTCACTTATAGCGCCGCCTTCGAAACAAGACGCTGAGCTACAGGCCAAAGGAGGTCAGCGTTTTCGAGTCGCCGGGCGGTTACGCTTGATCACTTCCTTCTCTTCTTCAATTTCAAAACCAGGGAAAGCCGTTAAACAAAACGTCGATAAATTGAGTACACAACAACTGGGCAAAAAAATAGGACTGCGCCGCTCTAATGCATTGCGTTACTCCAGATTGCCATCAATACACAAACGTTCTGCACCAGGGTCAATCAACACGGCTGCTCGCCCATTCCAAAAAGCAGTCAGTCAAATAGCTGAAAAATTTGCCAGTAAGGGTACAGTACCAAAAGAGTTGATAACAACTCAGCGCAATGCCATTGAAAAAGTCACCATTGGCGGTGATGAGATATTTGGCTCCTTTGGTTCAGTGATTCGTGGTGCCAAAGAGGAAGTATTGATCCAGACTTTTTCCTGGGAGCCCAATTCACCCGGGGTTCAGGAACATATCATTCCGGCTATACAGGCATTACAGGCTGAAGCGAAACGTCACCCTGATTCTTTTTCCTTACCATTGAAAATTCGAATTCTGGTCAATCAGGCCAGAGGCCCGGCAGCCAAATTTATGAAACGTAAAAAAGGCAATCGTGCGCCAACGATAGAAAATTTACTGCCTAATCTGGGTAACATTGATAAGAACCTGCTGAATATCAAAGGAGGCGTCCACGTTAATAAACTGACTGATGGACTGCACAGCAAGACAGTTATTGCAGATGGTCAGCGTGTTGCCATTACCGGTGCTAATGTCCAGAAGCGCAATCATGCCACTGATGAACGAAGTGGATTGGCAGCTTACGATACGGGCGCTGTTTTGCGAGGGGAAGTCGGTTTGTCACTTCGAGCAGGCTTTGAACATAACTGGGAAAGAAGCCTTGATGCTCAGGATCAACCCAACAAAAAACTTCGAAGGTTAAGTGTGAGCCCTGACTTTGACAATGACTCAACGCTCACTGAGACACCCATAACAGTACTGACTCGAAAAGCCAATATAGACCCTTTCAACAGATCACTTGCCAGCCCACAGGCACAGGGCTTTTTGACAGCAATTCAAAAAGCAAAGAACCGTATTTCCATTCAGTCGCCCAACCTGAATAATCCGGTTCTGATCAAAGCGTTAGTCGCCGCAGCCCAGCGCGGGGTGAAGGTCGAGCTGTTATTGTCCAAGCGTTTCAATGAGCAGCGTGAAAGCGCGCTGGGCGCTGGTGGTACCAATGCAAAAGCGGTTAAAAAGCTGAAGTCACTCTCCAAAAACAGTTCAAACCTGGATATTCGCTGGTATGTTGCCCCCGGGGGGAATGAGCCGGTCGAGGAGAACCGATTAGGCGATGGCGCCAGTCATGCTAAGTTTGCCAGCTTTGATGACCATATGGTGGTGATTGGCTCTGCGAATCAGGACAATCAAAGCTGGTACTATGCGGATGAAACCTCACTCGCAATCGCTGGAAGGGACAATACAGTCTACGTTCGTGATCGTCTGTTTCAGCCAGCTTTTGACCGAAGTGTTGCTGCCGATTAGCTCCGCAGCCCTTTACTGGTTCTGAGCAAGTACATCGCCCACATCGCCATTCCAACCACCGCAAGGATCACCACAAAAATGCCCAACCGACAGAAAACAAATAAACCTGGATAATTTTTCCGTGGACTCTTTTAGTACTTACTATGTTATGCTGAGCTATGAACTGATGCTGGAGATCGACCTGTGTGATCTCCCTGAAGAGCAACATTGTGATTACCACTGGTTTACCGTTGATGAGCTGTTGTCATCTAACCAGGTTCATCAACATACGAAAGATTATTTTCGATAAGTTGTGGGGTATGAGCTATGAGCTTTTAGCTGTTAGTTAGTTCTCATCCAAAAACTCTGGCCCTTGGGCCACATAGCCTACAGGGATTTGACGTGCTCTGAATTTACAGGAAAGTCACATCAACCCCGCTGTAGCCCCCGAAAACTGGTCGAAAAAGGCGTCAAAAAAAACTTGATTTTGCCCTCCAAACCCTGCCGTGCCCGGGTTGTAGAGTTTTTGGACGGGAAGTAGTTATGCAACCATATCTTCGCCAGTAGCTTTATGATGAATGGTAGCAACATTCGAGCGCTGCAAAGCATCCTCGGTCATTCCGACATCAAGATGACCATGAAGTACGCCAAATTCAGCAAAGAACATTTAAACGACGCCATCAGAACAAATCCATAAAGCAAAATGGGGTCTTTTTGGATACCTCGGCAAATTGGAATAAATGAGTAGAATAAAAGGATGGGAAATCAAGGAGTTAGAAAAGATAAATGGCGGTGAGGGAGGGATTCGAACCCTCGGTACGCGATTAACGTACACACACTTTCCAGGCGTGCTCCTTCAGCCACTCGGACACCTCACCATTTGCTCAAAACGTTTATCGCCCTGAACAGGTGGCGTACTTTATATCACCTTCCGCACAAAGGCAAAAAGAATATATACCTACCGACAAGAAAATTACCGAAAGCGATTCAGACCGGACATTTTTCCGGACACGATAGCCTATTTACTGAAACTCCAGAGCCAGCTGCACCGGTCTATGCCGCTGGAGCATCTGGTATTCACTACATTTTATGGTTTGCAGGCCTGGTATCCTTGCTCAGTTGTAGGCACCCGCTGAGTAGGTCAACTCATAGCTGTGGCTGTAGATTTCCAGGATGTTGCCAAACGGGTCTTCCATGTAGATCATGCGGTATGGTTTTTCACCCGGGTAGTAGAACCGTGGTTTTGCCATACGCCGCTTTCCACCTGCGGCCACAATCTTTTCTGCCAGGCCTTCGACATCAGGATCCTGTACGCAGAAGTGGAAAATGCCGGTTTTCCAGTATTCGAAGTTATTTTCAGGGTTTTCCTGGTTTTTAAATTCGAAGATCTCAACACCGATCTTGTCACCTGTGGATAAGTGAGCAATGCGGAAGTGCTGCCATCCGGCACCAAACACATCGGTGCACATTTCACCAATTGCACTATCGTCTTCTACAATCGTGGTGGGCTCCATAATCAGGTACCAGCCCAGCACTTCGGTGTAAAACTGAACGGCCTTGTCCAAATCCGGAACAGAAATACCGATATGAGAAAAGGTTCTTGGGTATACTTGGTCTGTCATTGTCTTCTACCTCAACAGCAATGGCATCATTTTAGAAGCTAGCTCCGACAACAAAAAATTATCATTTTTGATCCTATTGATAACCTTCCGTTATGGTAAATCCCCTCTGGCTAAAGACCTTTATTACCCTGGTTGAGCAGAAACATTTCACTCGTACCGCCGGCTTGCTGCACATGACGCAGCCGGGCGTCAGCCAGCATATCCGCAAACTGGAAGCGTATTACCAGGCCACGTTGATTAACCGCAATGAAAAAGGCTTTGAACTGACACCCGAAGGAGAAAAGGTACTTCGTTTTGCCAGGAATCTGGTCGCCAGCGAAGAACAGTTGAAAGAGTCCCTGAAAGAGGACAACCCTTATGAAGGGATCTGCCGGCTCAGCAGTCCGGGAGCGCTGGCCATGAGGCTTTACCCTCAGCTATGTGCCCTGCAGCAGCAATATCCACAACTGCTGATGCAGTATGAGGTGGCTCCAAACCACAGGATCTCGTCAGATCTGCTGAGCAATACCATAGATATTGGCCTGATTACCCATCAGAGTGATGAACCGGAACTGATTACCTGCCCTATCGACCAGGAGCGACTGCTGCTGGTAGTGCCCGCTCATTTTCGTCATGCTGGCTATCGTGAACTATGCCAACTGGGTGTCATTATGCACCCCGATGCCAGCCATCATATCTCCTCGGTGCTTAGATCAAACTATGCTCAATTCCGGCATCTTTCTGAGTTGCCGGTAAAAGGGGCGGTTAATCAGATCAACCTGATTCTCGAGCCAGTCGCAGCCGGTAATGGCTTTACCGTTTTGCCAGAGTCCATGGTGGAGGCTTTTCATCAGCAACAGGCGATCAGCATCCTGAACATGACCACTGCCGTCTATGAAACCATTTACCTGGCTCATAAGCGGCATCGCCTCTTGGCAAGCCGCTACCGGTTTATTCTGAATGCGCTATTCCCGAACCAACTGTGATTCGGGAATGGCAGGAGATTGTTGAATCTGCCTTTCACCACCCCGATTGATATTTTCCTGAAACCTGATGTCAAAGGACTGATCAGATCTTCAGGAGCACCGATATGCCGCCAGTTCAATACCAGTCTAAGAACCTTAATCACCTTGGCCTGGTTGCCGCCATGTGCCGGGAGCTAAAGATAGCCGAATATTTCGATGCACGCATAACCAATGACTCTGATGCACGCAATGTCACCATTGGACAGGCTGTGGTCGCAATGATCATCAATGGGCTGGGCTTTACAGGGCAGACCCTCTATCTGGTCCCTGAGTTTTTTGAGGACAAGCCGATTGATCGCCTCATTGGGGAAGGCATCCAGGCAGAACACTTAAACGACAAAATACTTGGCCGGGCTCTCGACAGTCTTTATGAAGTTGGCGTCAGTGACTTATACCTGAATCTTGCCATTAAGGTCGTCAACCATCTAAAGCTGCCCTGCAAGGCATTAAACCTGGACGGCACCAGCCTTCATACAGACGGTGTCTATAACAGTAATGAAAACCCTGATGACTTGAACTGCATCCATATCTGCCGCGGCTATAGCCGTGATCACCGGCCTGACCTGAATCAGGTTGTCTTGCAGTTAATCACCGAAAATGAGGCGGGTATCCCTGTGTTTATGGCACCTGCGAGTGGTAATGTAAACGACAAAACTTGCTTTCAGGAAATTATCAAAAATCATTTGTCGTGTTTTAAGGCAGCTTTGAATAACCGTTATCTGGTCGCAGATGCAGCCATGTACGTTGCTGAAACCCTCCAGTTGCTTGATAAGCAAAAACAGCTGTTTATCTCCCGGGTGCCGCTGAATATCAAGGATGCCAAGGAGCTGGTCGGCAAAGCGCCTGCGATGGCACTGGAGCCTGTTGAAGGCTATGAGGATTATTCTTTTACTGAAGTACCTGCCTGTTATGGTGATGTTCGACAACGATGGTTCTTGTTTCTCAATAAAAAGCGAAGGCTCAGTGAACAGAAAACGCTAACCAGAAAGATGCAGAAACAGTCACTGAAAGAAGCCCGCGATCTGGAAAAGTTGGGTAAAAAGGCTTTTCTGTGCCGGGACGATGCATTGGAGGCTTTTGCCTTGTGGCAGAAACAATCGAAACTCTGTCAAAGTGAAACGGAACCTGAGGTTATCTGTAAACCCTGCTATCCGGGCAAAGGGCGTCCATCGTCAGATAGTAAGCCTGATCACTTCGAATATTTTGTACAGAGCACATGCTTTGTTTCCTGCGAGAAAGAGAGAATTCGCTGGCCTCACTGGGTTGCTTTATCTTGGGCACCAATGATTTGGACCAAAAGGGTTTGAATACCCACAAGGGCATAAATGCCGCTGAGCTGTTGTCTACCTACAAGTCACAACAGAAGGTTGAAGGTGGCTTTCGATTCCTGAAGAGCCCGGACTTTCTGGTTTCCTCACTCTACCTGAAGAAAGCGGAACGAATTGAGGCCCTGTTAATGGTGATGACACTGTGTCTGATGGTCTATGCTGCTATCCAACACAGAATAAGGTATGAATTGAAGAAGCAGAGCCGTGTATTCTTAAACCAGAAAAAAAAGCCCTGCCAGAATCCAACGGCGAGATGGGTGTTTTTCTGTTTTCAAGGGGTTAGTGTATTAACGGTCAATAATCAGGAACAACGTGTGGTCGGTTTGAAGGAAAGACAATGGACGATCATTCAAGTTTTAGGCATTTTATATGAGTCGGTATATTCCTGATTGGGGTGGTGAAAGGCGGTTGAATGTAGTACCAGCAGGCCACCAGCTGACTGAAATTTCAACTGCGGCAATGTGGGGAGAAATACGCAATCTATGGCGTATCTTCTGACCGGAACTGCTGCTCATAGTCTGGCCAGGAATAATCAGGATTCTCCTGCTCCAGCCTCGCCAGTTCAGCTTCAAGAGATGGTAGCTCCCCTTCAGGCGAAGACATGTCAATGCCCAGTTCTGAAAGCTTGGACTCCAGCACAGAAAAGTCCGGCGTAGTCGGGAGTTCATCTTCATCCGCAACGCTGGAGTCTTCAGTGGGAAAATAAGTCTGGTGCAGGCTGTCAGTGGCCTGGGCAAATGCCGGACCGGGCCTTGCCTCCAGTGAAGCCAGATCCGGTGAGCTATGGTTGTGATGATGGGCATCAGGCTGTTCTGTATTGTCAGGAGTCCGGTCAGCAGCTGCATCCGTTTCGGCCTGTGGATAACGTTCCGCGTCATCTGAGACCGGGTTATCCACAATGGGCGGGATTACCGGCTCTTCCTTGACGGCTTCTGCCGTGCCCGGCTGTTCAGTGGTGTCGGCGGAAGAAGAGGCCTCTGCGGTCTCAGATGCAGACTCTTGCACAGAGGGCTCAGCCTCCTGAGGGGCAGTCATGTCATCAACCGACGCAACGGCTGGCGGTGCCTCCGCCTCAAGTGCCAATAACTCTTCTGCTTCCAGTGGCTCCAGGTCGGCTGTTTCCAGAGTTTTGGTGGGTAATTCTTTCTTGACCCGAACCCCCAGAGCCAGAAACTGATCCGCCTGGGCAATCAGGTTTCCACGACCGTGCTTCAGTGTGCCCATGGCATCGTCGTAAGTGGTGCGGGCATTTCCCAACTGGATATCCAGCTTTTCCATCTTCTCAACAAAAACACGAAGTTTGTCGTACACCTGGCGGCCTTTATCAGCCAGCTTGCGGGTGTTGGCATTTTGCCGCTCAATGGTCCACAGGTTGGCAACGGTGCGCAGGGTGGCCAGCAGGGTAGTGGGTGTGACAACCACGATGCGTTTCTCAAAGGCATCATTAAACAACTTCTGGTCATACTGGAATGCCGAAATAAATGCCGGCTCTACCGGCATGAACATAAAGACAAAATCAGGGGCCTTTATTTCCGGCAGGCTCGGGTAGTCTTTCTGGTTAAGGCTGTTGATATGGTTGCGGATGCTCTGGATATGGCGGGCCATGGCAGCATCACGGTCAGCATCGGTCTCAGCGTTGACATACGCCATGTAGTCCACCAGCGACACCTTGGAGTCGATAATCAGATGTTTGCCTTCAGGCAGGTGAACAATAAAGTCAGGCCGCTTGTTCTGGCCTTCTTCATCCCTGAAGTTGGGTTCCCGCTGGTATTCCTGCCCCTTGATCAGGCCACTGCTGTCAAGAATGGTCTCAACCTGCATTTCACCCCAGTTGCCCTGGAGTTTCTTGTCACCCTTAAGCGCCTTTGCCAGGTTCTCGGCATCGTCGGTCATCTTGCGGTTGAGCTGATGCATGGTTTCCAGCTGCTGTTTCAAGGCCGCCCGGCTGGCACTGTCTTCCCGGTGAGCCTGTTCAACCTTGTTACGGAATTCACCCAGCTGCTCCCTGAACGGTGCCAGCAGTGAATGCAGCTGCTCATGGTGCTGATCAGAGAGCACTTTTCCCCTGGCTTCAAAGATTTCGTGGGCCAGGTGTTTGAACTCCTGCTTGAGGGCTTCCTTGTTTTCCTGAAGCTGCATCAGGGCTTTCTGATTCTGCGCCTGTTGTTCTTCAAGGCGGGTTTCCAGTTCCTTTACCCGCTGCTCAGCCTGGCTCCGGCCAGAGCGCTCAGCAGCCAGTTCTTTTACCCGATCCTGAAGATCCCTGTTTTTTTCTGCTTCACGCTTGCGCTCTGAAATCAGCATGGCCTCCAGTCGCCCGACCTTCACCTGATGCTGATGGGCCAGCTCGTTGAGACGTGACGTCTCCTGGTGCAGAAGGGCTTTGCCAGCGTCCAGCTGTTCCTGCATGACCACGCTCTGTTCCGTCAGCTCGTCCTGCAGATCGGCTTTCTGGTCTGTCAGCTGGGCAATCTGCAGATGCTGGGCATCCACCTCCCGTTCCATTTGCAATCGAAGGCTGTGCTGGGTCTGTCGGCAGACGAACCACGCCATTGCAAACGACAGCAGTGAAGCTAGAGCAACTACGACGAGGGCAGTAAGCGTCATGAAACAATCTCTCTGGAATTACACTGAATGACTTTTTGACAGGTTCATCGAGATAAAAGTTCAGGTCAATAGTAAAAAATCTTGCTAAAGACCTGACTTGCAGCATTTATAGCTGAAAAAATGGCTGCAACAGCCGTGGAACCAGACCTTTGAAGCGGAGAGGGCCGTCCGTTGCAATCAGGCAGATACAGCCTTCGTGGGTATCAGCAACCGGCTGATGGGTGATATCCGGGTCAACATCCGCCACATCGCCCACAGAGAACCGACCCAGTTCATCGCTGTAGGAGCCCTTAAGGACCAGGGTGAGTTCAGAGCCACTGTGGCCGTGGGACGGCATAAAGGTGCCCGGGGAAATTTTCAGCAGTCGCAATTTGCCCTGAGAAGCTGGCAGAACAAACTGCTTCATGCCCGGAGCCATGGTACGCCAGTGGAGATCACTGAACCATTGGCCAATCATTGGACGCAGAGGAGCCGGAATATCGCCGTCAGGTTGATCGTCTGGTGTTGTCCGGGTCTCAAAATATGCCTCGTCGACCGGTTCATCCAACATGGCCAGCATCGAATCCCGGGAGCTTTTGGATATGGATTCCACCGGTTCCTGCTCCATCAGCCCAAGGCCGATCAGCTCAGCGTCTGCAACCTTGTCATGACAGTGGTCACAAACCGCCAGATGACAAGCAACGACCATGGACAGTGCGTCCGGCAGGCTGCAGGCACCGTAGCTGAGCAGGGTACTGTCATCGGGGTGGTGATTGCAGTTCATGACCCACCTCCAATGCGAACCCGTAATTTATCAAATGCGAGCCTGAGGCCAGACTTGACACTGCCAATGGGCATGTCCATATCTTCGGCGATTTCTCGATGGGATTTTCCTTCGTAATACACTTTATAAACCAATTGAGCCTGTTGCTGAGGCAGGGCACCCAGAGCATCTTTTAATCGCCCTGAATCACAGGCCGCCATGCTGGGTGTGTAACCTGCCTCGGGATAACTGTTCAGCGGGGAGAGCATGTCAGGCTTCTCTTTACGAAGCCGATCAATCCATAGATTTCTCGCGATACGAAAAATCCATGTGGACGCTGTTGCTTTTGCCGGATCATAGCTGGAAGTCTTGCGCCATACCGATAACAGAGTTTCCTGAACCAGTTCTTCAGCCAGTTCTTCATTCGCCCCTTTCCTGACCAGAAAGCTTTTCAGCCGCGGGGCGAAGTAGTCGTAAATCTGCATAAACAGCTGTTTATCGCGACTTTTCGCCAGATCAACAAGAGCGTGCCTGAAGTCCTGCTTTTGCGCTACCTGATCAGGTTTGAATTCCATAGAGGTTTCAACAAGCCAAAGATGTGCCATAATTCTTTAAATTTCTTATACATAAGTGGTTATACGTAAAAAGTGCTAACAAGGATCTTTTACGATGAATACAGCCACTGTCCTGCATAATACTTCTATTAAACGTCCTGCGTAGCATTTCCTCAACAGAAAATAGCGGTTTCTCTGAGGATCTGCTTCATTAATGCTTGACGCTAATATCTCCACCAATTTGGGTGATACCCAGGTTTGGTAACAGCTTAGGAATTGTCTTTTAATATGTTCCCGATTTCCGTTCACCCTGAGTGCTGAGCTTGTCGAAGTATCGAAGGGTCGTGCCACCGAACTTCGATAGTTCGACAAGCTCAGCACTCAGTCCGAACCGAGTCAGGCAATGAAAATAGGGAAGTTATTTCCAGACAACTCATTAGTTGCGGGAAAAATACTGAACAGAGAGATACATTCAACTCCCCGGGGTCCGTGGATCGAATGGGGAAGTTTCTCTCTACCTCATCTGAGAGGTAGAGAGAAATTGATTGAACAGCTAAGTTCACTCAAATCCAGGAGACTGACCGAGAATAGAATGCTCTACACCACAACGGCTCCTGCACCCATGCACATCAGACGTACTACAGCAATTGAGGGAGACGCAGGTTTTTAGGCTCAGGTTTATTACTCTCCACCCAGTCAATCAAACCACTCTGGCTATTTACCTCTGGTAAATCTGTGACCGTTTTCACCCATAAGATACCCACCTCTCTTGCATATATCTGGCTGGTCAATCTTCGTGAGGAAGTTCCATGTTTGCTCTCTGTATGAAGGGCCAGCGGATTTATTCCACTGGTGCCCAAAGACTCTGAATCTGATACGACGTCAGAATCCAGCGCACCACCATCAGGCACCACACTATCAGTGACATCTGGCACCTCAAAATAACGCCGCGTTCCGTCCTGCTGCAACATATTCAGCACGGCTTCCGACTGCCTCCTCAAATCAATCCCGAAGGGGATACCAAAACCGGCTTCTGCGGATGTCGCTTCTTCAGTGCTCGCACCCAGAGCTTTGAGCACTGGTGCGACCAGGGTAAAACCAATATTTTCCAGGTTGCTATGGCTATCCCCTCCTGAACCATGGGCGAAACTGACTGTATTTTGTCTGTCCAGATTTTCATTTAAAGACCAGCGTGCCTCATAAAAGGGATTCCCTTGCTTTAAGCCCTCAGGCATCCGGAGATTTGCCCCCAGAGGGCTGTAGTATCGTGCACGAGGGCTACGCAGGTAAATTTGACGATGGCCCTCAGGCAAGATGCTATCAAGTCTTACCTGAAAGCTGGCACCGTTAAAATCGCTCTGGTCAGGAGCAAAGGCGTACACCTGCACCAGCTTGATCTTTGTCGGGCAGTGATTGCCGCAATTATAAGCTTCCATCATTCTTTCCTGGACATCGAAAGGCAGAGATTTAAAAGGAATATCTGTACTGGTGACAAGGGATTTGATCTTCTCAGATGAAGGCTTGATGCCCACACCGGCGGTAGAGTAACTGTTATGAGATATGATCGTGTTGGTGAAGTTCAACGCATTGGCAAATGACGCCAGGCTATCGCCATTGGCACGAACAGGTCTGGTCATCACAGGCCCTGCATGCAGAAGAGTACTTTGCCTGACCGGAGTATGTGCAACTGGTGGCTGGAGGACGTTTTGGCTGCCCGGCACTCTGGCCTGTGATGCAGCAAATTGGCCTAACAGTGCGGACATATTGGCTGTTGCCGCTGCAAACCCCTCGTTTGAAACGGTTCCCTTCTTGCCGAATTCATCCATCTCTTTTTAAACGCAGCGACCCCTTTTTGCAGCAAAACCTCCGGTTGCGGCTCAGCTGGAGTCACCTGCCCCTGGCCCCCACCTGATTCAATGAGACTTAACCGTCTATTCAAATGGCCAAGTCTGGTTGACAAACCTGACCGAAAAGGTCTGAGTGCGTCATCAGTGAGCCTGCCAATCATCTGTGTTGCTTTTTCCAGATTACTTCTCGCCGTGGTAATAAGTTCATCTTTAGCAGAGGAATTCGGGTTACTGGTTAAAGCTTCAATTGGTGCTTCTGCAACATCCAGCACTTTACTGATGTTATCTACTTCGGGGTGATCCTGATTACCACTTACAGTCTGAGCGCTGGCAGCAGTGGGTTGACCGCTGCTTGCCCCTCCTCCCTGAAGCTTATCCAGTCTGCTGAGCAAAGACGAACACATACTTTGCAATCGTTCACGTTCATCACGAAGATCCCTCCCAGTCAACTCTTGAATTATTTTTTCACTGATCTGATGCAGATTCGCCTGAACTTCATCCATGTGAGTTTGATTAAGAGGAATTCCATTAACGGCTTCACGATTTTTTTCTTGACCGCTTAACCGGACTTCAGCCTCGCTAATTAATTTCTCAATGTGCGCAATCACCTTCTCAGCATCCCCCCGGGCAGAAGGTTGCATTTTTGCAGCGGCTGCCGATGCAGCGGCTGCCGATGCAGCGGCTGCCGGCGCAGCAGCTACGGAGTCTTCAAATTTACTCAACCTCTCCCTCAAATTACTCAGCCTGGCAAAACAATTATCCGTACCCTCTTTCAGAGAGAGTGACTCAACAACCAGCAATGCTGCTTTGGCCTGTTCAACGTGATGCGACTTAGGACTACCGCTAACGTCAAATTCCATCACTGTTATGATATTTTCAGCTCTCTCAAGCTGAGCGATTAAATGATTTTGTTGGACGTTTTTCTGAATTTCAGAAAAACTTTGTTTTAGAATACTGGACTCCTTAATCAATTGATTTCGCTGATCTCCAGAAGGCATCTTTCTGACAATTGCATCAAGTGAGTCACATTTGGCAGAAAAAGAACTAACTTCCGCTGGTAATTGTTGATACTGAAAACCCTCAAGGTCACTTTTCAGGCCTGCCAGGATTTCGGTAGCAGTAACCACTGAAGACCACTGACGGATACTGATATTTAATTCGCTCAATTGCTCCTTGAGTTCTTCCTTATGGCGTCCGGACTCTGGAGAACTGAGCTTGCCAATCTGATCATCCAACGCTTTAACTTTCCGTTCCAGCGCCTTTATTTCAGTTTTATTGTCTGATTTTGGCTCATTCTGTGCCAACGTCTGTTTCAGCCCATCTATCTGGCCATGGAACTCAATGATCCTGACACCCTCTTGCATGGCTAACTGTTGTTGCTGGAGGCCAGCAAGATTGGCTTTAGCCTGATTGAATTGTTCCTGTAGATTCAACGGCAAGTTAATACCAAGTCGCGCTATGTCTGTTTGAACCAAACTTAATTGGTACTGGAATTGTTGACTTTGAAAATCCTGCGTTACTCCCTGCTGTAAAAAAACAATTTGAGTGTTCAACTCCGCTAACCTCTTTTCAGCTTGAACTGCATCGTAGTTCGGTGGCGCTGAGGGTGTCATTGTCGGAGCATTCCCAGAAGGTAACAATGGTTTCCCCTCCATGGTAAACGCCGGATTTTCAGCAGGTGGCAAGCCTGGCTCATTTACTCCCTGACTCTCTTGCCCAAGGCTACCAATGGCAGAGCGGGCGGCATCCAGTTTCTGTTGATATTTGTTCATTTCACCAGCAAAGAACTTCATGTCAACAAAATGGGGCTTGTGGATTTTCCCATTCACTCTTACTTCTGTGCCATTCAAAAGATCACACAAACCTTTCGCGACCTCCAGATTATCGCCACTTCCCCCCTGATCAATCGCTTTCTCGCTTTCTTCTTTAACTTTTAGAAAAACATTCAATACGGCACTGGGTTTGCGATCCGTTAATCCTGCACGGCGCTCACAGTCAACGGGCAATCCATAGGCATTAAGGTCTCTAACAAGAGTATCTCTTTTCCAGCCTTCGCCATGATTACGTGCAGCCTGAGCACAAGTATCCAATGCGAGCTGCCTCATTCCCCCTTGCGTCATTTCCTTGAAAAAAATACTTAAATCATGCTTATCAACAGTTCTGCCATTAAAAACTACAGCTGTCGTATTTGAACCCCCACCCTCGCTAAGGCCTGGTATTTTATTGAAACCTGATACCTCTGGAGGCTGTGTCGGAAATGCCGGACTCTGGGTAGGAAATTGTGGTGTACTCATGAGAAATGCTCCTGGTTGAAATTTTTTCTGACGAGTTTGATTCTTCGGTCAAAGAAAAGTTCAATTATTTACTTAGATAGCTTTTTCATTTTAATCTTTTTTCATAGCAGGTCTTTTGATTGAATAGGCAGATGATCTTTTATTACAAACTCACACATTCATTCAATTGCAACCTGAAAGCCAAAAATCACAATCGCTTTTAGCTTTACACAATTAAGGTTTGAATTTGGCACGAAAGGCTAAGAATAAATCTGAATAATAAAACGCTTAGAGACTGTTGTAAAAGTTACTGACCATTAACTCAGGATAAAAAACTCAACGTCGTCTATAACTACAGTATCTGATTAGTTTAAGGAGGATAATTATGTATCCATCCGACCTGACCAATGACGAGTGGGCAATCCTCAAGCCTCTATTCCCTGACCCTGGCTATGATACTCCAAAAAATGGGCGACCACGCGACTGGAGTTATCGTCTGATATTGAATGCCATATTCTATCTCACTAAAACAGGCTGTCAGTGGCGAATGCTGCCTTCTGACTTTCCACCATGGAGTACTGTCTACACCTATTTTCGAATCTGGAAACAAGATGGCACATGGAAGAAGGTGCATGATGCTCTTCGTGACCAGGTGCGAATTCAGGCGGGCAAAGAGCCACAACCAACAGCAGCAAGCATTGACTCCCAATCCGTGAAAACCTCGGTAAAAGGGGGGGATCGAGGCTATGATGGCGGGAAGAAAATAAAAGGCAGAAAACGTCATATAGCTGTTGATACTCTTGGCCTGATTCTGGTGGTATGGGTACACGCAGCCGCATTTAGTGATAGTTTTGCAGGTCAATTCATACTGGCTCACCTTAAGAAATACTTTAAAAACATCCGGAAAGTCTGGGCTGATTGTGGCTACCGGGGTTACCTTGAAGAGTGGTTTTATCGCTTCAAACCCAAAAGGGAACTTGAAATCACAAAACGCCCACGGGGAAAGTTTGTCGTTCAAGCCAGGCGCTGGGTTGTGGAGAGAACCTTTGGCTGGTTTGAAGGATCCAGACGTTTATCTAAAGACTATGAACAGCTGCCAAGGAGTTCAGAAGCCTTCGTTTATATATGCATGATTCGCATAATGCTACGAAGGTTTAAGTAGTTTTAAAACAGCCTCTTAGTTTTTGAATAAGTTTGAATCCTCAGTCAGGTGCCTGTGTGCTTCAGAGATTTTTTGAAAGAACTGATTGCTCTCTACGTTCCCGGAATTTTTATCCGGGTGATGCTTTAATGCCAGTTTACGATAGGCTTTTTTTACATCATTCAGGCTGGCATCTTTCGTCAATCCCAGGGTTTCCAGTGCCTCTTCATTGCGCTGTTCCATCTCATCTACCGGTACCTGCGGTCTGGCATCTTTTGGCCGAATTTCCTGGACAGATTGGCGCAGTTCATCCACATTCCCGGTGGACAGTTCTATTAAATTATCCGCCACGGCTTGCGCCTCTGCCGGAGCAAAGCCTTTTTTCTCAATCTCCTGAATCATCCAGGGACGCAGTTCGTTTTTGATGTATTCCGGGCTTGCCACTGCGCTACCACGGACATCAGGAGTAGCAACAACCCACCGCTGAAAATCCGTCAGATTAGTGCCTGCCATGCTCAGAGCATCGGTAATGGCCTGGCGGGCATGATCAGGATCATAGCCTTTGGCGGTAAATTGCCCCATTGCCCACTGATAATTTTTCTGCTGTTCTTGCCTGAAGGCGGCCTGTGGGCTCAATGGTGTGCTGTTTACCATGACTTCCACTGCTCGATAATCAGAGCCACACTGGGATAACACCGTATCGGCCATTGTTTTGGCAACATGGGGAGCATACCCTTTGCCTTGAAATTGCTTGGCACTCCAGTCAAACCACTGCCCACGAAGAGGGTCTCTGGCTACCGGCTGGTCAACCTTGCTACTGTTGTTGACTGGCTGTTGCTGAGGTTGAGGTTGAGGTTGAGGTTGATTGCCTCGTAACCCCGGAACCTGACGAGGCCGTTCCGAAGATTTGGTGATTCTCCTCGAATGCAAAGGCCTGGTTGTGCCTCTCATTTTCTCCGTGGTTGCATGCCCCAACTCCCTCATAAACCACGTGGTTTCATGCCCCAACTCCCTCATAAACCACGTGGTTTCATGCCCCAACTCCTTCATAAATCCCGTGCTTTCATGCCCCAACTCCCTCATAAACCCGGTGCTTTCATGCCCCAATTTCCTCGCAAATGTACGAGCCATGCGACAGGAAGCATTTTTAAATTTTTGAACTTTTCGTCCGGATCTGGTTTTGCCCGTAGGCACCTGGGCAGGTTGTGTATTATCATCTACAGGGTATTTATTATGTCCGTTTATGCCCCCAACACCATCCATTGATCGCTCCCTTTCCCGATGATCAGAGCATGAAATTTGCTTTTCAGGCAATTCCTCAAGCTTTACTCAGCCCGAAATCAAGAAAATATATATGATTTCATTTGGTGATTTACTTAGTCGGGTTATCGGGGTAATTGATGATAGTCTTAACTCCCTGCAGGCAGTAATAACTGCGGGAAATATTCTTCTTGAGAATTCTATACCGGGGCTCTCCAGCCCGAACTCGTATAGTTTAAGAGCATTTTTGTCATGCTCCACTTGCCTGCTTGCACTCATGCTCTTCTTTTTACAGTGGCTGAAACATTATTGATTGATTTTCCATATAAATGGGTGAACCATTACGACACTCTGTTCGTAAATTTTTTGGCATAGTACCTTACTGCTCTGATGAAAGGTTTTTGTAGATAAGAATTACTTATTGCCGCTCAAACCTTTTTTATAGCGAATAAAATCAACAGGGAGTCTCATTTGTGTCCACAAAAGGAATGAACATAGCTGTCGTCGGTTCCGGTATTAGCGGACTCTCCTGCGCCTGGCTACTTTCCAAACAACACAACGTTACCTTATTTGAAAAGGATGATCGCTTCGGCGGCCACAGCCATACTGTGTCTGTGGGCGATGAGAAGCCCATTCCCGTCGATACCGGCTTTATTGTTTTTAATGAGAAAACCTATCCAAACCTGATCGCTTTTTTCAAACACCTGAAGGTGCCTTTTGTCCCTACGGATATGTCTTTTGCCGTTTCTCTGAACAACGGCTCTACTGAGTACGCTGGCACTGATCTTTCCGGACTATTTGCCCAGAAGAGCAACTTGCTTCGTCCGGGCTTCTGGCTAATGCTGGCTGATATTCTGCGTTTCTATCGCAACAGCGAAAAATGGATGGGCAGCCTTGAGCATGAACAAGGCATAGATGCCTCCCTGACCCTTGGCCAGCTGCTGCATCGTGAGCGCTTCAGTCAACGGTTTATTCATGATCACCTGATTCCCATGGGCGCTGCTATCTGGTCAACACCGGCGGACAAAATACTGGACTACCCGGCTTTGGCTTTTCTGCGCTTCTGCTCAAACCATGGTCTGCTGCAACTGTCGGATCGCCCTCAGTGGCAAACCGTGAAAGGAGGCAGTCGGGAGTATGTTCAGCGGATTATTGATGAGCTGGGTACATCGGCGCTCACCAATCGCTGTATCCGCAAAATAAAACGGTTCCCTGACCGGGTTCAATTGACCGATTTCCAGGGTAAAGACTGGCATTTTGACCATGTTGTCATGACCTGCCATGCTGACACCACGCTTAGCCTGCTTTCTGAGCCAGACGAGTTTGAACAGCATTTGCTGGGCGCTTTTACGTTTCAACGGAACAAGGCTCTGCTGCACAGCGATGAACGACTGATGCCTGACAACAAAAAGGCCTGGGCCAGCTGGAACTATCTGGGTTCACATACATCAGACCCCGGCAATGAGCAGGGGCCAGCGGTTACCTACTGGATGAATAATCTGCAGCATCTCGACGGTCCGCCACTGTTTGTCACGCTGAATCCCCAGCAGGAGCCGGCCACCGATCTGATTCATGGTTGCTACCTGTATGACCACCCCGTGTTTGATCGCGCCGCGATCGAAGCCCAGGAGAAAATCTGGAAACTCCAGGGCAGAAACCGTACCTGGTATTGTGGTGCATGGATGGGCTATGGTTTCCATGAAGATGGGCTACAGTCCGGCCTGGCTGTCGCGGAGAGCCTTGGAGGCATTCGCCGCCCCTGGAAGGTCAAAGGGGAAAATGACCGGCTCCATCGTCCGGATCTGTTTGGCCGCAGCTTTTTTGACCCGGGTGTTGACAGCACGCAACTTGAATCCTCTGAGCCTCGGCAGCAGGAATCTTGAGAATGGAGTCTTCCTCAGGTTCTTCTATTTATGTTGGCGAGCTGATGCACCACCGGTTCAAACCGAAGAAACATCGGTTTTCTTATCAGGTGGCTTCCTGGTTGCTGGATCTGGATACCATTGAGGCGTTGGATAAGCAGCTCTCCCTGTTTTCCCTTAACCGGTTTAATGTTGTGTCTTTCTACCCCCGTGATCATGGTGATGGCTCAGAGACACCGTTGCGGGAACAGATCAACCGGTTGCTTCACGACTATAATATTGAGACACCGGATAACGTCAGCTTACTTTGTTATCCACGGATGTTTGGCTACACCTTCAACCCTTTGGCGGTATACTTTTGCTATCGGGATCAACAGCTGACCGCCATCGTCTATGAAGTCAGCAATACCTTTGGCGAAAGGCACTCCTATGTGGCGGCCGTCGAGTCTGGAGAACAGTCTGGAGAGCAGCCTGAAGATCAGCCGGACGATAAACGACTGATAGAGCATAGCAGGCAGATTGTTCAACCAACCATTCAACAACAGGCCGATAAAGCTCTGCATGTTTCCCCTTTCTTTCCCATGGACTGCTATTACCATTTCCGGATCCAGCCCCCCAAAGAGAAGGTTACTCTTGCCATTAACCTGAACGATGCCAGCGGCAAGCTGTTCACTGCCGTGTTCAAAGGGCTGCGCAAAACCATCACCGATCGTTTTATCGTAAAACAGACCATGCTGCTGCCACTGCAAACCGTGAAAGTCATGGCGGCCATCCATTGGGAAGCCTTGCGGCTCTGGCTAAAGGGCATATCGATTTACTCACACACGCCAAGATATTTCTTTTTCAGCCATACCCGTGCAGAAACGCCAAAAGCAAAAGAAAAAAATTTTGCATCCTACGCCGCGATGAACGGTGAGAAAGCAAAATATTTTTCACAGAACAACACAGCGAACAGGGGAAAGAAAATATGAACTCGACCAGCTCCACGGAGATCACCAGCAAACCCTGGTTTCCTGCGCTGAGAAATGTACTCTCCTGGCTGGAAAAGCGATTGGTCAAGGCGGGGGTGAGCAGAATTGAGCTGCGCATTGATGGCAACGAAAGTGTGATGGTGGGGCAGTTCCGGTCAGGCACCCCCATCCCCTGTCTGCAGATCCATAGTCCGGTGGGATTATTCCAGCAAGGCAGCCAGGGATTACTGGGCTGGTCTGAGTCGTTTATTAATGGCGACTGGAGCTCTCCGGACCTGAAAGCGCTGACCGACTGGGCCATGGCCAATGAAGACAATCTGCAGGAGGTGATGACAGCCAACTGGTTCAGCAATCTGTTTAACCGGGTGTTGCACAAAATACGCCGCAACAGCCGCTCCGGCAGCCGTCGCAATATTGCCGCGCATTATGACCTGGGCAACGACTTTTACCAGCTATGGCTTGACCCGACCATGACCTATTCAAGTGCCCTCTATTTTGATGAGCATGAGGATCTGGAAACCGCACAGGGCAATAAGTACAACACCATTATTGACTGGCTTGAGCTTCGTCCGGGGCATTCCGTGCTTGAGGTAGGCTGCGGCTGGGGCGGCTTTGCCCGGGCACTGAATCAGCGGCACCAGGGCGCATACCAAGGGATAACACTGTCGCAGGAACAGCTGGCCTATGCGCAACAGATGTCGGACAACCAGTCCCATCAGTTCAGTCTTACGGATTACCGGGATATCCATGAGCAGTATGACCGTATCGTTTCCATCGAAATGATTGAGGCCGTGGGCGAAGAGCACTGGCCGGTCTATTTTGAAAAACTGTACCGCAGCCTGAAACCCGGAGGTTCCGCTGTTATCCAGGCCATTCTGATTGACGACGACCGTTTCGAGGAGTATCGCCGCGGTGTTGACTTTATTCAGCGCTACATCTTCCCGGGCGGCATGTTGCCCAGTGACAGGGTAATGAAAGATCAGGCCAAAAAGGCCGGTTTGGCCATAACCAATACCCTCTCTTTCGGTCTCGACTATGCAAGAACGCTGGATGAATGGAAACGGCTTTTTCTTTCGGCCTGGCCTGCCATTGAACAGCTCGGATTTGATCAGCGCTTTAAACGCCTGTGGCAGTTTTACCTGGATTACTGCACGACCGGTTTCCAATTCAGGAGTATTGATGTTTGCCTCTACAAACTCACCAAACCTGTGTCAGGGGAGGCCGCATGATGCGAGTCGCGTTAACAACAATAAAAGATTGGACGTCGGGACGAGCCTGGCTCCTGACCCTACTGTTTATGCTGACGGGGTGCTCAGCCATGAATATTGAAGATTATGCAGCTAGTGAACCAAGTCTGAAAATTGAACACTACTTTGCCGGGGAAACCGTTGCCTGGGGCATGTTTCAGGACCGGTTTGGCAATGTTCAACAGCGGTTCAAGGTGTTGATGACCGGAGACGTCAAAGACGGTGTACTGACTCTGGATGAACGCTTCATCTATTCCGATGGTAACGAGTCAACCCGTATCTGGAAGGTCAACATTATGGGTGACGGACAGTACCTGGGCACCGCCGGAGATATCGTTGGCCAGGCCATTGGCCGCAGTGCCGGCAATGCCTTTAACTTCAAGTACCAGATGCGTCTGCCCATCCGTGGCCGGGAGTGGGTGGTGACCTTTGATGACTGGATGTTCCTGCAGGAAGATGGCGTACTACTGAATGTCGCCACCATGAGCAAATGGGGGATCAAGCTGGGTACGTTGACGGTCGCCTTTGAAAAACCCGGGCCAGAAGAAGAACCATAAGTAGTTAACTACTTAAAGGCAGCAGATATGAACTCTACTCAGGATATAGCGCCTTCTGATGCTCCGGTGGTCTGGATCACCGGAGCCAGCCAGGGCATTGGCGAAGCCGTTGCCATTGCCCTGGCCCGGGAAGGAGTGACCGTAGCGGCCAGTGCCCGAAATGAGGAACGGCTGGCAGCGCTGGCCAGGCAATCAGATGCACTGCCAGGCAGGATCGTTCCCTATCCGCTGGATGTGACGGATCAAACGGCCGTGAATGAGGCGGTCAACAACATCATTGCCAATCATGGTGCCATTGACCAGGCGATTTTGAATGCCGGTACCTATATCGCTTCGCCCGCAGCAGAATTTACCAGCAATGTGGTGCGCCAACAGATGGAACTGAATCTGATGGGTGTCTGCCACTGCCTTGAGCCACTGATCGCTGCCATGAAAGAACAGGGTAAAGGGGTGATTGCCATTAATGCGTCGCTGGCAGGCTATCGAGGCCTGCCCAAAGCAGCTGGCTATGGTGCCAGCAAGGCGGCGTTAATCAATATGGCGGAATCCCTGAACTCGGAGCTCTGGCGAAAGGGTATTGATATCAAAATAATCAACCCGGGTTTTGTCAAAACACCATTGACCAGCAAGAACCGGTTCCCCATGCCTTTTCTGATGGAGGTGGATAAAGCGGCGGAGGTCATCGTCCAGGGGATGAAGGGGCGGCAGTTCGAGATTCGCTTCCCGCGCATGTTTGCCGCCATCATGGCGCTTCTGCGTCACCTGCCCTACTCGCTGTATTTCTGGTTGGTCCGTAAGACCGGATAAGCACCAATTCACTCAATCGCTGGACAGCCTGTGGCAAACCCCATAGACTCCGCCAGTGTTGGTTGGGGTGTTCTGCCAGTAATGGCAGAACTGAGATACACCCATTGAACCTGAACCAGATAATGCTGGCGTAGGAAACCGACGGGTCTGAGAGCTGCTAAACCCCTGATGTACTGACCATCGTGCATGCCTGTTAATCAATGCAGTTTATTGCCTCGACAGGAACCGCAACACCCCGCCCGTTGTTCCCGCCAGTCCTAATGATATGGAGTTTCTCTTGTGGAGCGGCGCGAGCTTATGTCTTCTACACCCATCGCATTGACCATTGCCGGCTCTGACAGTGGCGGTGGTGCCGGCATTCAGGCAGACCTGAAAACCTTCTCGGCCCTTGGTGCCTATGGCTGCAGTGTGATCACTGCGCTGACCGCACAGAACACGGTGGGTGTTCAGGGTATTTTTGATGTCTCACCCGCCTTTGTCCGGGAGCAGCTGGACTCGGTCTTTTCCGACCTGAACATTTCTGCCGCCAAGGTGGGTATGCTGAGCCAGCCTGAAGTGATTGATGCGGTTGCCCGCGCGGTCAGTGATTACCAGCCGAAATACCTGGTGGTTGACCCGGTGATGGTGGCCACCAGCGGTGATGTTCTGCTTCAGGAAGCCGCCATCGATAACCTGCGTCGCAAACTGATTCCCAAAGCCACCCTGATTACTCCCAACCTGCCGGAAGCAGCGGTGCTGCTGAACTGCCCCCGACCTGAGTCACTGGCAGCCATGGTCGCCATGATTGACCCGTTGATGGCCCTGGGAGCCAGTGCAGTATTGCTCAAAGGCGGCCACCTTACCTCAGACCAGGGCAATAACCAGGCCGTTGATCTGTTCCATGACGGTAACACCCTGCACCAACTTCAGTCTCCCTGGGTGGCAACCCGAAATACCCACGGGACAGGCTGTACATTGTCGTCTGCTGTCACCGCCTTGCTGGCCAGGGATTACCCTTTGATCGATGCCGTCCGCTCTGCCAAGGAGTACATTGCCGGTGCCATTGGCCATGCTGACCAACTGAACATCGGTTCTGGCCATGGCCCGGTCCATCACTTTTACCGAACCTGGTCATAGAGAATACCGCAACGCATGTTTGATGTGATTATCCGCCAGGCCAGCCTGAGATTTGGCAACCACTGTGTTTTTACCGATCTCAACCTGACCCTTAAAGGCGGCCAGTGGACCTGCCTTCTGGGCGGCAGCGGGGTGGGCAAAACCAGTCTGCTGCGTCTGATTGCCGGTCTGCCTGCGGGCGAGACAACGGGGGAAGTGGTTAGTCAGGACGGCTTTTCGGTTCATCACCGAATCGCCTGGATGGCGCAGCAGGACCTGCTGCTGCCCTGGTTTTCGGTACTGGACAATATCACCCTGGGGCAACGCCTGCGTCGCAATCTGACCGATGTGTTCACCCGTCGTCCACTCTTGTCAGCCGAGGTTCAGGAGCAGGCCATGTCCATTCTGGAAAAGGTAGGCCTGAGCGCAAAAGCCGACGTTCTTCCCCAGCACCTGTCCGGTGGTCAGCGCCAGCGGGTAGCACTGGCCAGGACGCTGATGGAAAACCGGCCACTGGTATTAATGGACGAACCTTTTGGCGCACTGGATGCCATCACCCGGCTCAATTTACAGGACCTGGCCTGTGAGCTGTTACAGAACCGTACGGTGCTGTTAATCACCCACGATCCCCTGGAAGCCCTGCGCCTTGGCCATGAGGTTTATCACCTGAGGGGGCACCCGGCCCGACTGACGGATGCCATTACGCCGCCGGGCAAGACACCCCGCTCACTGGCAAATAATGACCTGATGAGATTACAGGCCAAACTGCTGGATCGTTTACGTCATGAGTCGTTTGATGAACAGGCTGGAGTGCCATAAATAATGAAAGACTCCGTCAAACCCTTTGTCGTTCTTATTGGCCTGCTGGTGCTCTGGCATACCCTGGTGATGGCCTTTGAGATGCCATCCTACATCCTTCCCGGTCCGTTAGCAGTGGCCAACAGCATGGTTGAAAATGCCAGCCTGCTGTGGGAACACACGCTGGTTACCCTCAGTGAAATGCTGCTGGGTCTGTTACTTGGTGTTCTGCTGGGCATTATTCTGGCGCTGGTGTTGGTCTATTTTACCGCGTTAAGACCCTGGCTCCTGCCGCCATTGTTGATTACCCAGGCCATTCCGGTCTTTGCGCTCGCACCGATATTGATGCTCTGGTTTGGTTACGGCCTGACGTCGAAAGTGGTGATGACCATTCTGGTGATTTTTTTCCCCGTGGCCACCTGTTGTTATGACGGACTGCGCCATACCCATCAGGGCTGGCTGGATATGGCCCAGACCATGGGCGGCAACCGGCTGGCCATTCTGCGGCATATTCGCTGGCCAGCGGCACTGCCAGCCCTGGCTTCCGGGCTGCGGGTAGCCGTTGTGGTGGCACCGATTGGTGCCGTTGTCGGGGAGTGGGTTGGCTCCAGCGCTGGCCTTGGCTACCTGATGCTTCAGGCCAATGCACGACTCTGGACTGACCAGATGTTTGCTGCGCTCACCGTGCTGGCCTTCTGTTCCGTGACCCTTTACTACACCACCGACCGTGTTTTACGCAGACTCATTCCATGGCAACCGGAGACTTCCCAGGAATAAGAAATGAATAAACTGATGCGACACACTTTTTTATGGGCAATGGCGTGGCTGCTGTCCGTCAGCCTGCAGGCCAGCGCCAGTCAGGTATCCAGCACCGCACCGGCCAGGGAGCTGAAAGAGCTGACCCTGATGCTGGAATGGTTTGTCAACCCGGATCACGGCCCCATCATCATTGCCCGGCAGAATGGCTACTTTGCAGACCAGGGGCTGACGGTGACTATTCAGGAACCGGCAGACCCCAACCTTCCGCCCAAACTGGTGGCGGCGGAAAAGGTGGACCTTGCCGTTTACTATCAGCCCAGCATGATTCACGGGGTGGCCAACGGTCTTCCCCTTGCCTGGGCCGGAACACTGGTGGCCACCCCCCTGGACGGCCTGCTGGTTCTGGATGACAGCCCGATCAAATCCCTGAAGGATATGAAGGGTAAAACCATTGGTTTGAATATTGGCGGCATAGAGAATGCCATTCTGGACACGCTGTTTGCACCTTACGGGTTTGGTGCCGGGGATGTAAAACTGGTCAATGTGGGCTGGAACCTCTCCTCTTCCCTGATGAGCGGCCGGGTGGATGCCATCATGGGTGCGTATCGTAACTTCGAACTGAATCAGCTGGCGATTGAAGGGCGTAAGGGCCGTATGTTCTATTACGAGGAAAACAATATCCCGCCTTACGATGAACTGATTTTTATCGCCAACAGCAAGCAGCACGATAAAGACGCCATTCGTCGTTTTCTCAGGGCGATTGAACTGGGCACTCAATATATTGTGAATAACCCGGAAAAATCCTGGGAGATCTTCCGGGATTACAGCCCGGAGAAGCTGGATAATGAACTGAACCGCCGCGCCTGGTTTGACACCATTCCCCGTTTTGATCTGCGACCTGCTGCCAGGGATGCGGGCCGTTATCAGGCATTTGCTGACTATCTGCAAGCGACTGGAGAGCTGAAAACCCAGGTCAACACCAAGGACTACATGCTGGATTTTTAATCCGGAATGGGTTTCACCGGCTATCGTAAAGGCTGCTTTTGCGATAGCCACCTCATTTTTAAATTCCTCCCTGAGCGTGCCGACAGAAAGCGAATGGATTGAAATCTCTGTTGTTTAACTCCGGAAAAAGGATATAAGCCCCATGGACAGGTATAAAAAACCAGTACTCAGATTCATTGTCATGGCCGGGCTTGCAGCCGCCCTGGCTTCCCCGGTGATGGCTGAAGAAGTCATGGTCCGAGACAATATGCTCTCTGTGAGTGAAAATTATGATTCTGTCGGCATCGATAACGCTGGCTCAATCAACATAAATGGCAATATGAATGTCAACGGCCCTTTTACCAATAGAGCGGGTGGCTCAGTTAATGTCGCTATGGGGCTGAATATTTCCGGAAGTACATTGACCGCCACCAATGAGGGAACACTGACTGCAGGCAGTTACTGGAGTGATGGGCACTTTATCAATAACACGGGGGCGGTCGCATCCCTTGGGGTGATAAACAGCAGTGGTAATGTAACGAATAAAGGTACGTTATCGTTTGAACAGGGATCCGTTGTGGCTGACTTTGACGGCTCCGGAGGAACCACTTATATCACCATAACAAAACTTAATTTTTTTCAAAATCAATATAATAAGCCCCTGATTAAGGCCACGGGAAGAATCCGACTTGATTCTGACTCAAAGATCGTTCTCAACGTAGCCGAGGGTGCGATGCCCGATAGCGTGGACAGGGTTGCTATTGCCCTGAGTGGTAAATACCTGAAGTTTAATCACGATTCGACGGCCTCAGAGCTTGATCGTGCGGGCCGCCATCTTATCACTTCTGGCAATGACTCCCTGGTGGTAGAACATGTCGAGATGGATATCTTTGGCATCAGCGCAGACCTTAAAGTGAAAAAGAAAAAATAGGTAAGGAATAAGCTCTGTGTTCAAAATCAACACGGTGTCAGCAAATTTAATGGCGGAGCCTGATTGTCCGGAAAACCCGGTCCGCCTGTTTTTAATAATGGTTTCAGCCGGACTTGCGGTAACGCTGATTGGCTGAAGCATTTTCTATTTCATTACCGGGCATACGGAAAGGGTTATCTCTCTGAACGGCAACAGGAGCCGCACGCTGGCCATGCCTCGCCAGGTCCCTCAGGCTAAATTGACTGTTAACGCGCGCTAACGGCAATGGGAACGACTCTTCCTTGCGAAGAAATTCAATGGCTGCCAACGCCTCATCCTTAGTCACCTGCAGCCTTTCCCCACATCCCCCCTCAGATAACATTCCACTTTCAACCGCGCTTCCTCGGCGGCATGGGCGCTGGCTAACTCATCTTTGAAATGCTCTATTGCCAGCATGGACTCATTATTTTGATCTGGCACCCGGTTGAATTCTTGAATAACGTCATCCGGGGTCACTTTTCTGTTGTCATGTGGAATTTTCTGCAAGCACAGTTTTTGCAGGAAGAGGCCACCCCGGAGCGACGTTTCATCGTTGCCATAGGCTGCAAGCACATCTGAAGAAGTGATTTGTCGTCCCTGTAATGGTTTTTTTTCCCAAAAGGCATCTTCAATACATTTGCCTTCATTTAAGGGGGTGGCTGTATCTCCATGAGGCGGACGGTTTGAGATGCCTTTACCACTGAATGTACCTGTCGAATGGTCAGAAATGCCGCTTGCACCGGCTTCTGGATCAACCCGGCCAGCAGTGTTTGAATGGGAGAAAAATGATGGTAATGCGGTGGGTGATGGTTTCAAAATAAAGCCCAGTCTGGATTATAAACACGACCATTTGACCCCAAAACAATTATTTGGTTCATCAGCGCAGACCTCAGAGTGAAAAGGAAAAAATAGGTAAGGTATAAACGCTACCCATGGAGGAGGTATTCCTTTTCAAAAACCTTCTTACCAGGATGAAAATCCAGATTTCAATCTGCTTCAACCAGCCGACCGTCCCTATCCACTACCCAGGTACTGAAATCATGGGCCATGCCTGTATTTCCTGAATAGTACATTTCAGCTTCTGCCTTTAACGCATGGATACTGTTGGCTCCAGCCTCAGCAGAGCGCTGATAGCGGCCACTGAAGTGGGTAAGAATCAAATTGGGAACACCGCTGGCCTCTGCTGCTTCAGCAACCATTCGGGCTGAGCTGTGCATCCAGACTGGTCCGGCTTTTTGCAGGGCGGCTTCGGTGAGTGTGGCTTCGTGAACCAATAGATGGCTGCCTTGCAGTGCATCGATAAGCAATTCCGGCTTATCGTTATCACCCGCAATAATGGCAACCCGGCTGTTGGGTGGTGGTTGCAGAACCTGTTCAGGGAGTATCGTCCGGCCATCTTCCAGAGTAATGGCCTGCCCTTGTTGCAAAAGCCCCCATAGCTCTCCCCTGGGAACGCCCAGTGTCGTCAGTTGCTGAATGTTCAGCTGGGTGCTGAGTGTTTTTTCCGCAAAACGATAGGCAAAGCTTGGCACACGATGGGAGAGCTGGTGAGCCGTGACAGCAACCCGGGTATCCTGATAGTGAAAAGTCGGCTGGTCGCTGCGAATAAACTCAATACTGAATGGCAGTTCCAGGACATCGGCATAGTGTAATGCCGCCTCCACAAACTGCCGAACGCCGTCAGGCGCACAGATGGTCAGGGGTGCCTGCCGACCCTGCATGCTGGCAGAGGTGATCAGCCCGGGCAGGCCATACATGTGATCGCCGTGAACATGAGTAATAAAGATGGTTTGAAGATTGTTGAGGGTATAGCGACAGCGAAGCAGCTGATGTTGCGTACCTTCACCGCAGTCCACAAGATACCATTGTCTGGCATCATCGATGGCCAGTGCCAGTGCCGTGACATTTCTTTCGGTGGTGGGCATGCCGGCCGAAGTTCCCAGAAAAGTCAGTTTCATGAACACCTGCTTTAATCACAATGCAGTTTCTATTGTACCAGAGGAATACTTCGAACTTATGAAATTTCTTGCCAATTTAGCTGTCTAGTTGATATCGATCACGTTAATTATTGTTTATTTGGGCTTTCTTGATGATTTATCCCGGATATATTTATTTAGCTCCAACACCGACCTTCGTAGGTTATGACAACATTGAGTTACCACGGATTGCAGGTGAACCTGCCCGCTTTTGCACACATCATTGCACAGAGGTGGTACCCATGAGGGCAATGGCTGACAGTGCGGGTGCCCGGATTGAAGGTGATGCTTGCTGTTTTGAGAGAGGTTATCGTTCTGTTCGGCCTGTTTATTCCGAGGGGTATTTTGGCGAGGGCTCCACAGGTCAGCAATATTATGGTTTCAGCGAACATGATGAACCATCGTTCAACATAATGGATGATCAGACGCTCGAACGATACGAAATGCCAATAGTAGAAACTGACTTTCCCGGAAATAACAGTGAGCAAAGATCCCCTCCGACTGCTAACGATATGGACTGCTATAACCCTCCGGAATCTGCAACAGAGGATTCTTGTACCCGGGAGCAGGAGTACTGTCAACGTTTAGCGGAGCTAAAAGAATATAAGGGGCTGATTGAGGAATCGAAAAAATTCTTACCTAAAAATGCCCTTAATGAGTATATCCGGGATTTTTTGTCGGGAAACAGGAAAGAGCTGGAACTGTCCAGACTCTTTAGACAACATCCAACGCCACGGCCACTGTGCGGCATAATTAGCTCATCTGATCACATCTCCAGGGAGAAAGCCAAGAAGGCTCACCGCATAAGGGATAAACAAAAAAAGGAACTCAGGACAATCCTGGAAAGCCAGAAACCCTCTGATTTTGGCATTAAATCCCGTAAATGGACCATGAGGAATGTCAAAAACCTGATCAATAACCTATTTCAGTTAGATTTCGAGCAGGATAGTGCGAAAAACCTTTTGTGCAAAATGAAAATATCGCTCAAGGCAATCAATGACAGTCACAAACTGACTCCGGGGAGATGATGTTGGGACGGTACTTTTCACTCCCTGATTGTGGCTGAAGATTTGCGGTGCTGTTATGAAAAGTGGTATCACCGGTGCCGGTAGAGCTGAGTTATACCGCAACCCTATGCGAAATATCGCCTTGCCTGCACTAACCGCCTGCGACATTCATTGAATTGAGTGTCACCCCTGCCTATATCTGATCTTTAATTGCAGGCATACTGATAGGATTTTCGTCAATAGCCAAAGACGCCCACCATGATGCTTTTCAATTCGCTGCTCACGGGCAGATATAAAAAAATGTTCACAGCACTGTTGTTTGCTGCCTGCTCAATCATTCCTCAGTTGGGCATCAGTAATGAACAGGTGACGACCGAGGCAGAAATCAAAGCCATTGAAAGCGATATCCAACATACGAAAGAGCTGTTGGAATCCCTCAATGCGGCACGAACTTCTGCCCAGAAACAGGTGCAGAAGAACGACAAGGCCATTCAACAACTGAACACCGATATCATCACGCTGGAAGCGCGCCTTAAGGAGGGGCAGGGCGAAATAAAAAAGCTCCGGAGCCGTCAGCAGCAACTGACGGCAAAGAGTGAACAACAGAAGATTCAGGTTGCCCGGAGTCTGCAATCGCTTTATAAGAGTCTGGGTGACAGCCGCATCAAGCTATTGCTGAACCAGGAAGATCCGGACAGTGTTTCCCGACAACTGGTTTATCTTGATTACTTTCAAAAGGCACAACTTCAGTCTATCCGTGAGTATGAGAAAACCCTTGCGGAACTGAAAATAGTGGAACATGACCAGCAAACCCTCCTCTCCCGACTGAATCAGGAAAAAGCCGTGATTGACCAGAAAAAGCAGTCCCTGGTCAAACAGCAGTCTGAACGTAAACAGCGGTTGAGTGAGTTGGCAAGTCGTTATCAAAAGGGAGGAAAAGCACTTAAACAACTGGAACAGGAGCGAGAAAAGCTGGATAAGGTGCTGGCCAGTATTATCAGCCGACAGCTCGGTAACAGCGAGTCTTTCAACAGTCGTAAAGGCAAGCTGTTATGGCCGGTAAAAGGACGTGTGTTGTTTAAGTTCAACGATCAGAATCCGGAAACACGCATGCGCTGGCAGGGCATGTTCATTGCCGCAACCTCCGGAACAACAGTTAATGCCGTGCATGATGGCCGGGTTATCTTTGCCGACTGGCTGAGCAGTTACGGCCTGTTGGTGATCGTTGACCATGGCGATAATTTCCTGACGCTGTACGCTCACAATGACACCCTTCTCAGGCAGGAAGGTGATACCGTGCTAGCGGGTGAGCCACTGGCGTTGAGTGGTCAAAGTGGCGGGCAGCAGACTGAGGGGGTTTATTTTGAAGTGCGTCTGAAGGGCAAACCCCAGAACCCATCTTTATGGCTTGGCCGTAAGTGAGGAAGGGAATCCAAACCATGTACCACTGTCGGAGAGTATCCCGAACTCAGTGTAGTTTCAAACGGTGATACCGATAAGTAATTTCTATACTTCACTGAATTAAATAATGCTCGGGAGCATTCATGAATTTGATTTTTAACCTCCACCGGCTTATCAAGGTATCGGCCCTGGTGCTGGCTACCGGACTGGCATTCAATGGCTGGGCTGATAAGGCTGTTCAGGAAGAACAGACCCCAAAGGCACCTGCCGCTGACATCAACAGCCAGTCTCCAGTAGCCCAGAACACCGGGCACGTTGAGCAGCCAAAAGGAAAGCTGCCGCTTGATGAACTTCGGGCCTTCACTGAAGTCATGGAACGCATCAAAAAAGCCTATGTTGAGGAAGTCGATGACAGGACGTTGCTGGAAAATGCCATTCAGGGAATGCTCAGCGGGCTTGATCCTCACTCTGCTTATCTGAAACCGGATGACTTCAAGGAGCTGGAAGAAAATACCTCCGGAGAATTTGGTGGCCTGGGTATTGAAGTGGGCATGGAAGATGGCTTTATCAAGGTGGTAAGCCCCATTGATGACACACCTGCCGCAAAAGCCGGTATTCAGGCAGGGGATCTGATTATCAAGCTGGATGATGTATCGGTTAAGGGAATGAGCCTGGGAGAATCGGTGGATAAGATGCGCGGTAAGGCAGGCACCCCGATCAAGCTGACGATTGTCCGGGAAGGGGTGGAGAAGCCCCTTGAGATTGCCCTGGAGCGGGCGGTTATCCGAGTCCAGAGTGTCAGGGCCAGGCATCTTGAGCCGGGTTATGGCTATATTCGTGTCAGTCAGTTCCAGGCGGATACCGGCCATGAGCTGGTGGATACCTTGAAAGAACTCAAGCAAGAACAGAAAGACGGCAAACTTAACGGCCTGGTCCTTGACCTGCGCAACAATCCGGGTGGTGTGCTGCAGGCTGCGGTTGGCGTTACCGATGCCTTTATCAGCGAAGGGTTGATTGTTTACACCAAAGGTCGTATTCCAAACTCTGAGTTGAGGTTTAGCGCCTCGGTTGATGACCCGTCAGAGGGCGTTCCATTGGTGGTGTTAATTAACGGTGGTTCAGCCTCTGCCTCCAAGATTGTTGCCGGAGCCCTGCAGGATCATAAGCGAGCTGTGCTGATGGGAACCGAGTCTTTTGGCAAAGGGTCGGTACAAACCGTTTTACCGTTGAGTGTTGATGCCGCCAAGGGATTAAAACTGACCACTGCCTTGTATTATACGCCCAATGGCCGATCCATCCAGGCCGAAGGAATTAAACCGGATATTTTGGTCCAGCGTGCCAAAGTAACCCCGATTGATGCACCTCAGCAGTACAAGGAAGCCGATTTGCAACGACATCTCAGCAATGGCAATAAAGAGGATGCATCCAACAGTAAGAACGCCATGGCCAGTAAGGCAGAGAAAGAGGCAGCGGAGCTATTGGCCCGGGATTATCAGCTGAATCAGGCGTTGAATGTATTAAAAGGGATGCACATTAATACGATTACTGCCGTTAAACCGGAAGAAAAGAAGACGGCTGCGCTTAAGCCAATGAAAACTACACCGTAGAAGACGCCTGCCCTGGTTCCCAAGCCCCCGTGGGAACCAGGCCATGGACTTATGGGAAAAAATTTTCCTTCAGAAGTGCATTTTTCAAACCATAAGGCAAATTTAAAGAAGATATTGTTCGTCTATCAAGCAAATCATGCAGCCTCCTCTTGCACAAACTTTCCAGACTGAGAGTAGTTTCTTGCGGGTTGAAACCAAATTTCTGAGTGACTGTACTGATAACATTCGGTGACAGGCTTCTCTCTGGACAGCTGCCGTAGTGGATCAGTTCAAAAGCAATTTTCCAGAACCCTCGTTTGTTGGCCCAGAACAGAGGAGTACCATCTCTAACGTCACGACTATGAACATCCGCCTTATACCGCAACAATAACAGCACCACCTGGTAATGTCCTGCAATAGCCGCCTGCGTCAAAGGAGTAGCAAGACCAGAGGAGTGACTATTAACATCCGCCTTATGCCGCAACAATAACTGCGCTACCTGGTAATGCCCTTGAGCCGCCGCCTGTGTCAAAGGAGTATCATTACCCTTGGTGCGGCTATGAACGTCCGCCTGATGCTGCAACAGTAACTGCACCACCTGGTAATGTCCTGCAGCCGCCGCAAGCGTCAAGGGCGAATTCTTCCCAAAGGTATGGCCGTGAACATCGGCACCGGATTGCAACAGCAGTTCAACAAATTCAATTCGCCCAAATTCAGCCACAGTGGCCAGCGGATTGGGTGGATAGACACCACCTAAGGCATTACAATCAGGATCTGCACCGAATTGCAACAGAAGTTTCACTAAATCAATATCCCACTTTTTGACTGCCCCTGACAGTGGTGAAAGTGGTCTGAACCCTCCGCCGTTTACATCATCCGCATTATGCTTCAACAGCAATTTCACGGTCTCGATGCAACCTTTCTCAACAGCTACTCTAAGCAGACCTTTCTCCATACCCGGACCTTGCCAATGCGCGCCATGTTCCAGCAACAGCTTCACCAGCTGAACATGTCCATGCTTGACAGCTTCGCTCAGGGAATTTGACCTGAAATAGCCGCCATCAAAACTGTTAATGTAGGCTCCATGACTCACCAGTAGCCGGGCAATCTCAATATAACCCTTGCCCGCAGCCTTGCACAGTGGCGTCCCCCTTCCAGAACTATTACTGTTGGCGTCGGCTCCCATAGTCAGCAACTTTCGTACGCTCTCGGTATGCCCATGCATGGTAGCCTGAGTCAGTGGCGTTCCGCCTCCGTAGGCAAAGCTGTAAATATCCGCTCCATGCTCCAGTAACAGGCTTATCGCCCCGACCTGTCCGTTCCTGGCAGCCTGAGTCAGGGGAGTCGGCCAGCCAAGGGTATTGCCGTTAATATCCGCCTGGCAATCAATCAACAGTTGCATAAGTTCAGTGTTACCAAAGGCAGCAGCCGTGGCCAGTGGCGTCATGCCCTTGCAATCGGCGTGGTCAACACGAGCTCCAGACTCAAGCAGTAACCTCGTGATGTCAACTAACCCGTACATGGCTGCCCGAGTCAATGGGGTAAACCCTTCTCTGCCGGGGAACCTGAGGGCTTTATGCTGCTTCCGCAACCCTTCCTCGCGGCCATTAACCTCGGTGCCATTGCGCAACAGCCATGCCACCATATTGATATCCCCGCACTCAACTGCACAATTCAGAGGGACCTTACTGGCAGCGCCGGTGCAATGTGCAACCATACAACGGTTGTCGCCGGTTCCTGCAGCAGCCAGACCGTCAGTCCCGACTCCGGATTGCACGGCTACAGACCGATTATGACCATAAGTGGGCTGTAACCCGGCTCTGCCGGCTATTCCCGGATCGTCGGGAACAGAGATACGGGGAATCTGTTTTGCATAGGTCGGTAAAGAAGTGTCGTCCACTTTCTCCGAAGTTTTCGAGGTTCCGGCAGCACTGGCTGGTAGCAAACCAGGGTAACCCCCGGTATTTAGTGGTTGCATGGTAACTTGCCATCTGTCCGAACAGGTGGATGCTTAGAGCAATCGCTCTGTAAAAAAGTTCCGCCTTGTTATCCGAGGTCGGTGATTTTTGTCCAGGAGGCTGACCGAGAATAGCGCCCGTCTGGGAGGCTGTCCGAGAATAGCGCCCGTAGCGAGGATGGCAGAAAATTGAGAATAAAAAGTCGGAAATTTTTAGTGAATAGTGGTTCTATTTGCTAAAAATTTCCGACTTTTTAAACCAATTTTCTGCCACCGCACGACTGCATGGATGCAGGAGCTAGAGCAACGCAGGAGCAGTTGCCGTGTAGGGCAGTCTATTCTCGATCAGCCTCCTGAATGTGACACGAAAGCACGAGACGAAAGCAGGGTTCAGAGGGTTCAGGTCTTTATGGCGACAGGCTAAGCCTGAGAATGTGGGAGGTTCTTCTGAGTAACTTAACCCAACTTGCCGACAAGCACGCTACCAGTTATGAGGCCGTTTCAGCAGACACCAGAGTGAATCCCATTTCCATGGCTTTTTGTTTCAGGTTTTTCATAACCCGATCCTTGTACTTACGTTCATAGTAATCCTGACCTTCATCCACATACTGGCAGCCATGTTTGAATGCAGGCTGGCACTTTGTTATGGACAGGCTGAACACTCATATGTGTGAAGCCGCAGTAAGGACAGTAATGTGAAAATTGCGTCCGGAGACGTTTCTTTCACACGGGTACATGTAGGGTACGGAGCCTGAAGCCATTAATTGTTGCGTTTTTTGATATGCAGATATTTATCAGCCGAGGGCAGGAGCATCAGCGTTATTTCCTGCGTTTCTGTCTAGTGGGAGGATCAGGGTTTGTAGTGGACAGCCTGTTGTTAATGATCCTGATGAAAGCGGGTATGGAGGTGATGGATGCCCGGCTTATTGCTTTCTGGGGAGCGGCAAGCTGTAATTGGCTCTGCAACCGGGTGTTTACCTACGGGCAAACCCTGGCAGGCCAGACTGTTTTATCCCTTATAAGGCAGTGGTTCAGTTATATGGTGCTGTCGGGAGCAGGTTTTCTGCCCAATGTAGGTACATTCTGGCTGTTGATCCACTTTACGCCGCTGTCGTACTGGCCGCTGCTGGCTCAGGCACTGGGTATTAGTGTGGGTCTTATTTTCAACTACCTGTTAACCCGGCGGTTTATTTTTATGAAAACCTGAGGAAATGCCTTGTAGCATTTCGAGGCTATTGGTCAGGACCGGGATTGAACTGTACCGATGCGGTACAGCCCGGTTGCCCGTTGTTACCGGTCAGTGAAAATGTCCAGCCATATTTACGACATATGTCATTAACGATCAGCAGTCCGATACCATATCCTTCATGGGTCTGTGATTGTGTGTTCAGGCCACTTCCGCTATCAATGACCCTGAGGTATTGACCATTGACCTCCACCGTGACACTGCCGTGGGACGTATGGGCCATTGCATTACGCACCAGGTTAGAAAGCAGGATCCGTATAACCGATTCTGGTGCCCGGACAATGGGTTTGCTGATTAGAATAACCCCGGCATCAACTGCTTTGCTGGTCAATAGCTGACGGTTATCTTCCAGCACCTGCTCCAGAATCTCCCTGCCAATGCTTATCGGGACAGAGTGCTCCTGTCCCGCGTCACGAATAAGACCCAGCAGGGTTTCTACAACGTCATTCATATCTGTTGTGGCCTTGATCAGACGCTGCTGCTGTCGCTGGATAAACGATGGTTCGGTAGAGATCGTCAATAATGTCGCGACTCCACGCATAACCGTCAGTGGTGTCCTCAGTTCATGGCTTGCGAAACTGGTAAAAGATCTTTCACGCTCAATCAGGTACTTCAGACGTTGTCGGTAATGATTGAGGTTGGTGACCAGTTGTCGTACTTCTTCCGGTGCGGACTTTGGAATGTCCAGTAATGATAAATCGTCGGATTCAGCATGATGCAGCTGATGACTGAGTTTTATTAAGGGAGCCGTCAGCCTCCGAACAATAAAAACCATGGAAAGGCAGGTCAGGGCAAAAAGAATAATACCGACGATGGAATATACACCGATTTGCAGTGCACTCTGATGTTCATTGGCTTCCAGCTGGGAGATATTTTCAATAATATAAATCAGCTCGTCCCTGGCTACCGACGGTTCATAAACTGTCAGCGCCATATATTCTTCCGAGTCGTTGTTCAGGGAGATTTCCTGAACTCCATGCCACCCTTGATTAATGTTCTCGCGCAAATGATCCGGTAAATGACCGTGCCCTTTGTAGGCTGTGGTCAGCGAATCTATGGATAACACTCCGTTATTATCCATATGGTATTGGAAGCCACGCAGGGCGATATCACGGTATAAGCTCAGGCGGCGTTCTATCACGGCGTCTTCAGAGTCCTTGATAGCCACGCCAAAAAGAAACATTTGAATCAGCACAACCACGGAAGCCATCAGGATAAATGCCGAGGTGATCTGAAATCGGAAAGACCGCCTTGAGTATTGATCAATACCTTTACGCCCCGTGTTATTCATTGCAGTCAAGCCGGTAACCAGTTTTGGGGACTGTGACAATCAGTGCTTTATTGAAGGGCTTGTCTACCTGGCTCCGGAGTTGATAGATATGGTTGCGCAGGATATCACCATCCGGAGGATTGTCCTTCCAGAGGCTATAACTTATCTCTTCCCGGGTAACCGTAGCAGGGGCTTTACCAGCCAACAGGGCCAGAATGCGGAATCCGGTGGGGTTGAGGATAATTCTCTGTCCCTCGCGGAACACTTCCCGTGTGCGCATATCCAGTTGCAGAGAGCCACAGCGCAATGTCTGCTGGAATCGTTCCGGGTGAACCCGGCGGACCAGTGCTTCAATCCGAGCCTGCAGGATATTCAAATCGAAGGGTTTAATAACGTAGTCGTCTGCTCCCTGTCCAAAGCCACATAAGGTATCTTCCCGGGTATCCCGGGCGGTCAGCATCAGAATGGGGGCGGTGATGCCCTGCTGGCGCAGCTCGGCGCAGATTTCGAAGCCACCCATGCCTGGCAGCATGACATCCAGAAGGATGATGTCATAACTGTTTTCCAGGCCTAAAGTCAGACCCTGTCGTCCATCGGCGGCATAGTCCAGCTCGTAATCAAGGGCTTCAAAGTAGTCGAAGAGGATACCGGCAACATCACGGCTATCTTCCACCAGTAGTAAGCGCATAGGGCGTATCCTCTCAACGCATCTGGGTTTATGTTCGGATGGATTGATTCATTCCAGGGGTGTACCGAGGCGGAAATTATCATAAAAAAAGTGAAATTTATGTCTCGGACATTTTTTTCACGCCCTGCCACTTAAGATGCTGACCATCTATTAGAATTCAGGGTGTATGTTCATGTCCCTCTATGCAATGTCCTCTTACCAGTCGAAGGAATACGACTATCAGCTTATAAAAGAACAATCAAAAACGGATGTTGAGTTATCTATAATAGTGCCTTTGTTCAATGAAGCGGCGGTGGTTGAGCAGTTTCATCGTCGTCTGACTTGTGTTCTGGATGCCATGTCCACCGGTTCGGAAATTATCTACATTGATGATGGCAGTAGTGACGAAACATGGCGCAAACTCCAGCTGTTATCCCAGAATACCAGCGAGCAGGCGTTAATCAGGCTCAGTCGTAATTTTGGCAAGGAAGCCGCCATGAGCGCTGGTATTGAAGCTGCCCGGGGCAGCGCAGTGATCCTGATCGACAGCGACCTGCAGGATCCACCGGAACTGATTCCCGATATGGTGGATATGTGGCGTAAAGGCTACGACATTATCAATATGCGCCGTCGTGAGCGCCACGGTGAAAGCTGGCTGAAAAAAACGTCGGCAGCCGTTTTCTATCGGTTGCTCAACCGCCTCTCAGATATACCGATCCCGGGAAATGTTGGTGATTTCCGCCTGCTCAGTCGCCGTGTGGTTGATCATATCAATGCACTACCGGAAAAGACCCGGTATATGAAAGGGCTTTTCTCCTGGCCGGGGTTCCGGCAGAAAGTACTGTTCTTTGATCGCGATCCCCGGGCAGCCGGAGAGACCAAGTGGAACTACCTTAAGTTACTTGGCCTGGCATTTGAAGGGATTACCTCATTCAGCATTCAACCCCTGAGGCTGGCGTCCTGGGGTGGTTTTCTTACCGCCACCCTGGCGGTGCTTTATGCCCTGGTGATTGTGTTCCAGGCGCTTACCCTGGGTATCGCACCTCCGGGATACGCTTCACTGATGGTGGCAACACTGTTTTTGGGCGGCGTTCAGCTGCTGGCCATCGGCCTGTTGGGGGAGTACGTCGGGCGTATTTTTATTGAAACCAAACAACGTCCCCTTTACCTGGTGATGAAAAAATCCATTAAACCTGCAAGTCGTCGTCTCACTGGGGTTGCTTCATGATGCACAGTCAGAAGTCGTTGGCATTACGTATGATGCAGTTATCCATAATGGTGGCTGTGGTTGCCCTGACGGTTCGCTTAATCAGTCTCGGTCTCTATCCGCTGATGGATACCACAGAAGCGCGGTACGGTGAGATTGCCCGTATTATGGCGGAAACAGGCAACTGGATTACGCCCCAGTTTGACTACAATGTCCCGTTCTGGGGTAAGCCTCCCCTTTACACCTGGCTTTCTGCCATCAGTTTCAAACTCTTCGGTGTCAGTGAATTCAGCGCCCGTTTTCCACACTTTCTGACAGGGATGCTGGTACTGGCGCTGGTCTGGAAACTGGCCGCTGACCAGGGTGACCGTATCCGGGCAGCCATGGCGTCAGCTGTGCTGTCAACCACCGTCGTTTTTTCCATCAGCATTGGTGCGGTGATGACCGATACGGTTCTGTTAGCCGGTACCACCCTGACCCTGGTGTCATTCTGGCAGTCCTGGTTTCGTCCCGGTGCAGCTATCTGGGGTTACCTGTTTTTTGTGGGACTGGCTATCGGCTTGCTGGCAAAAGGTCCCATTACCTTTATTTTAACGGGAATACCCGTGTTTCTCTGGTGCCTGCCTGAACAACGGTTGCTGACTATCTGGTCCAGGCTTCCCTGGATAAAAGGCACTTGTTTAATGCTGGCAATTACCGTTCCCTGGTACGTTCTGGCAGAGCGGGCAAGCCCCGGTTTTCTGGATTACTTTATTGTTGGTGAACATTTCCGCCGTTTCCTGGTAGGGGGCTGGGAGGGCGACCTTTATGGCTCTGCCCATATTCAACCCAAAGGCATGATCTGGCTGCTCTGGCTGGGAGCCGCCCTGCCCTGGAATATTGTATTACCCCTGGCCTGGTGGAAAAGTCGACAGATGACGGATAGTCATACCAGTCAGTGTACAGAGGCTGCTAACCAGACCCGGCAGTGGCGGCTGTTTCTCTGGTGCTGGATGTTAAGCCCGATGCTGTTCTTCACTATGGCCAGTAATATCCTGTGGACATATGTATTGCCGGGTATTCCGGCTCTGGCTTTGTTGATCGCCGACTACCTGGGCGACATGGTTAATAAGATGTCCGCCGCTGGGCGGACTGTGGGAAATTCTCGGAAACTCCGTTACTGGCTAGCCTTGCCCGGCAGCCTGGTGCCTCTATTGATCCTGGTGATCTGTATCACCATCAAGGATCACAAAAACTCCGCCGCAGGCATCCTCGATGTGTACAGGCAGCAACCGGATTTTTCATCCTCCGCCCTCTATTTCTGGCCGAAACGACCTTTCTCCGGACAATTTTATTCCAGTGGCAAAGCTATAGAAATCAGGGACGAAGAGGCACTTCTTGCAATACTGGATAAAGCGGTTATCGAACCTTCTTCACAACCCATTTATCTGGCTCTGAAACCAAAAGATTATCGTCGTCTTCCCCCCGGAGTTCAGCAACAACTCAGGCTGATTGTGGAAGGCCGTGAGCGAAGTCTGTGGACAACAAACGCTATCCAGCCTGTAAACGGAGCCAGAATATGATGAAACAACTCACTGCTTTATTGGCGTTCGCTTTGATTTTGGTGCCGCCCAAACTCACATTGCCCAGCTTGAGCCAGCCAGCTTCCTGAGTAATCATCAAATCTGTTCAACAACATTAACGACAAAACGAGCCATATGGTCTTCAGGAAGATAATCCTGAATGCTGGCCGGAAACAGGTCGGGAGTATTTCGGTCAATGGGGTTGAATTTCCATTTATTCATTACGGTGTAAAGGCTGATGTCACTGGAGTGTGGATTCTACATGTCTTTTACAGTTAAGTCCGACCTAGAAACGATAAGAAACCCCAAAACTGATCACAGGCTGCCAGCGGGCAGTTGTCGTTTCATCAACGTTGTTTCTTGAGATGGATTTCAAACTGTTAACCGTAGGGGCAGCAAGATTGCTGCCCTCATTGTTTTCATAAACAGCACCAATATCAACCCTAACACCCAGCCTTGCCTGATCCACCATTTTCTTCCAACCTACCCCAAGATAAGTCTTGTTGTTGTAGCGTGAATTCTGTGAATCTTTTGCAGCATGGCGAAAACTGCCAGCCGACATACTGAAGTTGTTATCAAAAGGCTGATAATCAATGCGCAGGCCTCTGGCGTTATCGGCCGGGCTTATTAATGATTGGTTGCTTAGTTCTAAGGGAGAGGGCTTATCCGGGGAGTCTGCCGCGTGTTGCTCAGGCAGCAGTTCAACAGAACCGGCCATCTGCCCATGGTCGTCTGCTTGCGCAGAGCCGAGAACAGTGACTCCCAGGGCAATGATCAGCAGATGACTATTCATGGCACTTTCCCTCCATCCTTTTCTCCATAGGTGTGTGAAGAACCGGAAAATGGTATGCTTGATGCCTGTGGATATTGAACTGCATTTTTATAACACAACTCATTTTATCGTCGCTGTATTTATCACAAGAAGCAACTGTTCTTTTGCACAAACTCTATCTATTTTTTAATGCACTGTTTTTGTTCATTGACTCATTTTATGAAGTGTTCACGCCATGTACTAAGTATTTTTCGCAATACCCGATGAATTTACCACTCTGATACCCGATTCTTCTCACTGGTAGACTTAGCGCCAACTTCGATTGGCTGTGGATAACCCCATGCAAGTTCAAAATATGCCCAACTATGGTGCAGTTCCTCCTGCGGAAATGGCAAAGCTGGCTGAGCAGGCAGTAATAGGCAAAGCCAAAAAACACCCTGAGATAACCATGATCCTGGCGATTATGGCCGGTATCTTTGTGGCCATTGCCGGCATGTTCTATACCGTAGTGATGGCCGGTGCCCAAAGCATGCCTTACGGTATGTCCAAACTGGTGGGTGGTATTGTCTTCAGTACCGGCCTGATGCTCGTAGTGCTCTGCGGTGCCGAACTGTTCACCAGCAGTACCCTGCTGCTGATGGGCAAGGCAACGGGTAAACTGAAGTTCCGTAACATCGTCAAAAACTGGAGGCTGGTTTACGTTGGTAACTTTATCGGCTCTATTCTTTTTGTCCTGCTCCTTATTGGTGGCGGGGTCTGGGAAGGTGGCAATGGTCAGGTAGGCCTCTCTGCCATGTATATTGCCAAGGCCAAATTGGGCTATCCATTCTTCCAGGCCCTGATCCTGGGTATTCTCTGTAACCTGCTGGTTTGCCTGTGCTACTGGATGACCCTGAGTGCACGCACGGCTGCGGGTAAAATGATGGCCTGCATTCTGCCGGTAGCAGCATTTGTGGTTGCCGGTTTTGAGCACTCCGTAGCCAATATGTACCTGCTTCCGATGGGTTACATGGTTAAGACTGTGGCGGGTCCTGAGTTCTGGCAGGCCATTGGTTACACCGCTACCGATTTCGACACGATCACCCTGGCCAACATCTTTATGAATCTGCTGCCAGTTACCATCGGTAATATCATTGGTGGTGGTGTGATGGTGGGTTTGAGCAAGTGGTTTGTGCACCTTCGTGTTAAAGGCTAATCACGGTTTAACTGAATGACCTCTGATGAGGTCATTCAGTTCCAGCTTTGCCAGTGTGGGAATGCCTCAACATCTGTTTGATGCCCTGCGCTGTTTTTCTGCCAATCCCCCTGGTTTGTGCCAGCTCTTCAACCGAACTCAACAAGACAGCTTCAATCGAACCGAATTTCTGCAACAGAGCCCGGGCTTTCAGCGAGCCAACACCCGGCAAACACTGCAGCATATTTAACGTTTGCCGGACCGGATCTTTGGATGGAACAGGCCGGGAACCCATACCCGCAGAATTCATCAGCCCTCTGAACTTGCTCCATTGTCGTCCCACCATAATCAATAATGCAGCAGTTTCATTCGGGTTCATGGAACGAAGTACGGGAATACCAAAATACAGCGACACTGTGACCAGAGCCCCTTGAATAGACTCTCGTCGTATACCCGATGAACACAACATGTCAGTAGTGCCCTCAATCAATAATACTTTGCGATAAGGGAAACAAAAATGGCTCAGTTGCCGAAATAACCGACCATCAATAATGGAGGCCGCCAGATCGGTCAGCGTTTTTCTCTCAACCAGCCAGTCGTTGTTGATTTTATAATCCCCACTATCAAGAGAGACGGTGTTCACAACAATCCCTTCCCGCCCCTGCAGTATGTCAACAATCCCTGAAGCCCTTTCCCGATAATCAATGTCAATCACGATATTATGCATGGTATGAGCGTTATTCTGATCATTAGGACAGGCAGCAGTATAGCTAATTGTGTATGCTTGCTACTGCCATGCAGAGAAATAGAGGGATAAGCAATGAAGTCAGTGGCAATCTTCTGCGGTGCCCGGTCTGGTCGTAAGGAAGCGTACCGTCAGGCTGCTGAGGCATTGGTGGACTCGCTGTTAGAGCAAGGCATCACCATCGTTTATGGCGGTGGTAATGTTGGACTGATGGGCGCTATCGCTGATCGAGCCATCGCCGGAGGTGGCACAGTGGTTGGGGTGATTCCCCACGCCCTGGTCGGCCAGGAGCAAGCCCATAAAGGCTTGAGCGAACTGATCCATGTGCAGGACATGCACCAGCGCAAGCAGACCATGGGGGAGCTGGCGGATGGCTTTATCACCTTGTCTGGTGGTGTTGGCAGCATGGATGAACTGTTTCAGGAAATTGCCCATAAGCAGGTTGGCTACCATGGTAAACCCTGCGCCATTCTGAATACGGCAGGCTATTATGATCACCTGGTGGCCTGGCTGGAGAATGCCGTGGATGAAGGCTTTATCACCCGCTATTGGTATGACCAGCTGGTGATTGACCACTCCCCGGCAGAATTGGTGAATAGATTGCTGAATAGAATGATAGGGGCAAAAATATGAAGCCGCTGCTGGTCTATCTGCATGGCCTGAACAGTTCATCCCAGTCAAGCAAGGCTATCCAAACCAGCGGGTATGTCCGGGATAACCAGCTGGATATTGAATTATGGATACCAGATCTGCCGGTGTTTCCATCGGATATTGTGCAGTGTTTACAGAGCCACCTGAAAAAGTCGCTGAACCTCAGGGATATCTACATCATTGGCAGCTCCCTTGGCGGCTTCCTGGGAACCTGGCTGCAATGCTGGCTACTGGATAATGGCCACCGGAAAAAGGCAAGACTGGTGCTGATTAACCCGGCCGTTGTTCCCCATGAACGATTCGAAGCCTTTCTCGGCCCCCAGAAAAACTTCCATACGGGAGCCGACTGGGTGATGACCGAAGAGTATGTTGAACAGCTGCTCCTTCTGGAAACAGAGCCACCAGCATCACCGGACAACACGCTGCTTATGGTACAGACGGGCGATGAAACCCTGGACTACCGCCTGGCGGTGGAAAAATATCAGCAATGCAGAGCGATCGTACAGGAAGATGGCAGCCACACCTTTGATCATTTTGAGACAATGCTGCCAGAAATCTTTGCTTTTCTGGAACAGGATTTTCCGACATCCGTTTGAACAAATCACCGTCGATTCGTTACACTCTCTATTTTCACGCTTTAAGTAGCTGGCCATATGGAATCATATATTTCTGGCTACTTGGGCAGGTGCTATGCGAGGCACAACGGAGGGAGCATAGCCGTAGCTATGTGACCGGAGTTGTAACGAAGCAGAGTACCTGAACAAGGAGTCAGAAATGTATGATTTCATATGGTTAGCTACTTACATCATAAAGCGATCAGTCAGCAAGGACTCATGGTAAAGAACGACTACAATGCCGAGGCGATTGAGGTACTCAGTGGCCTCGACCCGGTGCGCAAACGCCCCGGAATGTACACCGACACCACCCGGCCAAACCATCTTGCCCAGGAAATCATCGACAACAGTGTGGATGAGGCGCTGGCAGGGTTTGCTTCCCATATCAAGGTCACCCTGCACAAAGACCAGTCTCTGGAAGTAGTGGATGATGGCCGTGGCATGCCCACCGATATCCATCCGGAACATGGCATCTCGGGTATTGAGCTTATTCTCACCCGCCTGCATGCCGGTGGTAAATTCTCCAACAAGAACTACCAGTTCTCCGGTGGTTTGCACGGGGTGGGTGTCTCTGTGGTCAATGCGCTCTCCAGCCGTCTGGAAGTGACCGTTCGCCGTGGCGGCGTTGTTTCAGCCATCAGCTTTAAAGATGGCTACAAGGATGAAGACCTTCACGAAACCGGCACCTGCGGACGTCGCAATACCGGAACAATGGTTCGTTTCTGGCCCGATGCCAGCTACTTCGACTCCCCACGATTTTCCGTACCAAGACTAATGCATATTCTCCGGGCCAAGGCCGTCCTTTGCCCTGGCCTGCGGGTTGAATTTGATGACCGGATTTCTGAAGACGTGACCGAGTGGTACTACGAAGATGGCCTGAATGACTATCTCAAAAGTGCCACCAGAGGCTTTGCCGTGCTCCCCACTGAACCCTTTACCGGTTCCCTGAAAGGGGAAAGTGAGGCGGTAGACTGGGCCGTCCAATGGTTACCCGAGGGCGGTGAACTGCTGACGGAAAGCTATGTCAACCTGATTCCCACCCCGCTGGGCGGCACCCATGTGAATGGCCTGAGAACCGGTCTTCTGGAAGCCATCCGGGAATTCTGTGAGTTCCGGAACCTGTTGCCCCGTGGGGTGAAACTCGGTGGCGATGACCTGTGGGAAAACTGCGCCTACGTATTATCTGCCAAGCTGGCAGACCCACAATTCTCCGGCCAGACCAAAGAACGCCTCTCTTCCAGAGAGTGTGCCGCCTTTGTCTCCGGTGTGGCAAAAGATGCCTTTAGCCTCTGGCTGAACCAACACACCGCTGAAGCTGAACTGCTGGCAGAACTCTGCATCAGCAACGCACAGAAACGGATGCGCAAAGCCAAGAAGGTCGCCCGTAAAAAAGTAACCCAGGGGCCAGCACTGCCGGGCAAACTGGCGGATTGTGCCAGTCAGGACCTGAGCATGACCGAACTGTTCCTGGTGGAAGGGGACTCGGCGGGCGGCTCTGCCAAGCAGGCCCGTGACCGTGAGTACCAGGCCATCATGCCGTTGCGGGGTAAAATCCTCAACAGCTGGGAAGTGGACTCCTCAGAAGTACTGGCCTCCCAGGAAATACACGACATCTCCGTAGCCCTGGGGGTTGATCCGGCATCGGATAACCTGGATGGTTTGCGCTACGGAAAAATCTGCATCCTGGCCGATGCGGACTCCGATGGCTTGCACATCGCAACCCTGCTCTGCGCCCTGTTCGTTCAACACTTCCGCCCGCTGGTGGAACGCGGCCACATTTATGTGGCCATGCCTCCGCTCTACCGGATTGATGTGGCCAAAGACGTCTATTACGCCCTGGATGAAGCGGAGAAAGAAGGCATTCTTGAACGCATCCGTGCCGAGAAAGAGAAAGGCAAGATCAATGTGCAACGCTTTAAGGGACTGGGCGAGATGAACCCTCTGCAGCTTCGTGAAACCACCATGTCTGCTGACACTCGTCGTTTGGTTCAGTTGACTCTCGACGATGAGCAGGAGACGACTCAGCGGATGGACATGCTGCTGGCCAAGAAGCGCAGTTCAGACCGTAAGACCTGGTTGGAGTCCAGGGGGAATCTGGTTGAAATTGCTTAATGATCTTGAATTTCATCGTTAAGTTTGGCAATTCGTCATAAAGCTTGTCAATATTTTAATCAGTAAAATTGACAAGCCTTAAAAGCCTCCTATTTTTGATACTAAGGTATCTGTGTAGGGGGCTTTTTTTGTGAGTCGGAGATTTCAACCAAAAGATAAGCACGGCAGAGTAATTAAAATGTCGGCTGTGAACTCTAACTGGATGTTCGCAAGCAGAAAGAATAACAATGTGCTGTTCCTTCAGACTGAAGATGAATATAAGTTCTGTCATTTTCTGGAGTTTGATACGCGAATTCAGAGTTACATTTCACAGCCGCCAAGGATAATGTACCACATAGATCAGGAGAGTCATGAATACACAGCCGATTTTTTTGCTTATACATTTTCAGATGGAGAATGGTATTTTGAAGTGAAAACTGATTCTTTTGATATAAATACCCATAAGAGTGATAAAGAGAAATATGGATCTATTGAATACGATTTAAAGAAGCAAGGTTTTAATTTTTTAATTATTGATGAGTTTCTTGAAAAGAACCGCGTGCTTTATCAAAATATGTTGCAATTTAAAAGCTATCGAAAATCAGATATTGATGAGCAGTATATGAATCTATTTAAAAATATCTTCTCTGGGTATGAAGGAAATTTCGTAAGGTTAAAAGAACTTCTGAAAATAGCATGTAGATTGACTGGTAACGAACCAGAGGTTGTAAACTATCATGCATATACATTAATTAGCAAGGGGATTATAGAGTTTGATGTTCATAAAATGTTTTCCACAAATATGTATGTGAGGTTCGCAGATGAAGGTAACACTAACATCTGGAATGCAGTTTCATTATAATGATCGGCTGTGTGAAGTTATTTCATGGAATAGCAGAATAGTTCTAACTTTAGATGTACTCTCTAAGACAGAGATCAGGATTCCTGAAATAGAGCTTTTAGAAGGTATTGAAAATGGAAGTATTAAATTAATTAATGAAGAAACTGTTGGAAATGAAAGGCTTCAGTCTAAGAGTAAAGATTTAAATTCATATAATAAATCAGAAAAGGAAAGGGCAGAGTATCGACATAAATTTATAAAAGGTTTAGAAGAAGAAGGAGTTTTTTCTATTTCTCCTAAAACTCAAGTGATAATCGATAGCATAGCGGAGAATAATAATCTGAAGCCACCCTCTTGGAGGTCTGTGAGTCGTTGGAGAAAAGAGTATATAAAAAATGGAAGATCTATAAGGGGGTTGATTGATCATCTGGATAACTGTGGTAGCTATGAAAGAAAAAGGGGCAAACTGCAAGAGTTGATTGATGAAGTTATTAAAGAGGTTTATTTGACTAAGGAAAGGATTAGCTTGAGTGAAACTCATCGACAATTAGAAACAGCGATAAAGGAGTACAATAAACAGAATGATGATGATATTCCGGTTCCATCTTATTCAACAATGCAGAGAGAAATTAAGAAAATTCCTCCTTATGAAATAAAAGAAAAGAGGGAAGGAGTAAGACAGGCCAAAGAAGAGTTCAGGGTTACTAAATTTCATGCACCCCCAAAGCGTGTGTTACAAAGAGCGGAAGCAGATCATACAACCTTGGATTATTTTTTGCTTGATGATGAAACCCTTCTACCACTTGGGAGACCTTATATAACAGTGATTATTGATAAATACTCAAGAGTGCCACTAGGTGTCTGTATCTCATTTTATGAGGGGAGTTATCTAACTGTTGCCAAAGCGCTTAAAAGTGCACTTTTGCCAAAAACATATTTAAAATCACAGTTTCAAAATATAAAAAATAGCTTTCCATATTTCGGCAAGATGGATGAGCTTACAGTTGATAATGCCAGGGAATTTTGGTCTGAAGACTTAAAGTTTGCCTGTCTTGATCTTGATATAAATCTTCATTATGCAAGAGTGAAAAAAGGGTGGGAAAAAGGCAGTATCGAAAATTTCTTTAGACGACAAAATGCAAGACTTATTGAGAATATAAAAGGTAAAACATTTTCCAGTATTTTCAAAAAACAAGAATATGATCCTGAAAAAGAAGCAATTATGACCTTTAATGAGTTTCTTTCAGTATTCTATAAATGGCTGGTTGATATCTATCCTTATGAAGAAATTAGGATCAGTAATGGTCGAGTACTTGTTCCGCATAAAGCTTGGGTTAGTAGTATTAATGAAGTTCCCAGAGAGATTTTTTCTAAAGATAGTCTGGATATAATTCTTGGAAAAACAGAAAAGCGTATGCTGAAAGTTGGCGGTGTTCAGATAGATTATCTTAAATATGATTCAAGAGAGTTATCTGAATATAGAGCAAGATATCAAAATAATGAAAATGTACTGATTAAATACAATCCTGAAGATATGGGTTGTATATATGTGCTTAATAAGTTTAGTGGTGAATATTTTTCTGTTCCTGCAATTGATATTGAATATGCTGGAGGGTTGACTTACTGGCAGCATAAAGTGATTAGGCGTTATGCAAATGACTTTATGAAACTTTCAAATAAAGAGGGTGAGAATTTACACGCAGCAAAGGTGGAGCTAAATAAATTAGTAAAGACCCTTGTTGATGGTAAGAGTAAAAAAGCCGCTTCAAAAGCTATAGCAAAATATAGAGGAATATCAACAAAAGAAGGTGCTTCTGTCAATGAAAGTAGTCGTAGAAAAGATCATCAAGACTTGGAGTCTCTATCAACTCAGACAATGGGGAAGCGTAAGCTAAGGAACTTTGATGATGAGTAGCAAAAATAATAAAATATACGGAAAGATTTATAATGAATATTTTATTTGGCATGAATCAGCTAAAGGAGTCAAAGAGTTATTGCAATTCTGCTTCGATAGCTTTGATGGAGCTACTGAACCTACATGCTTTTTGCTTATCGGTGACAGTGGTCTAGGAAAGTCACTGGTTGCAGAATTGTTTCATAAATCTTATCCTGACTATGAAGAAGATTTAGGTGACAGAATTAATTCAATTAAACCTATTGTACGTTTTTCTCTTCCTTCCCATGCTAAAAGATACGAAGCAATTCGAGCCTTTTTAAAGGCTATAGGTGATCCTCGTTGGGATTCAAGTGATTCATTTGATCTCAAAAATGCGCGTCTTATAGATTATCTTAGAGACACCTGTAAGACTAGGATGATTATCATTGATGAGTTTCATCATTTAACACAGGCAATGAGCAGTGCTGAAATTGTTTTTACTGCTGATTGGTTGAAGCTTCTAATAAAGGAAACTAAGATCCCGATCGTTGGTATTGGTATGCCTTGGGCGCAACGTATCCAAAGTAATAATCAGCAAATGGGGACAATATTTACAATAGTCGAAGAGTTGTTTCCTTTTAAAATAAGTGATGAAGATAGTCTTGAAATATACTGCAGTTTTTTAAATACATTATCCTCAAGATTGAAAAAAGAATTTTCAATAGATGCTGGTTGTTTAATTGAGCCAGAAGTGTTGTTTCCATTATTTATATCGAGTAATGGCTGCCCCAAGCTAATCATGAAGCTAATTGCTCATGCGTCATCATTATCCGAAGTGAGGATTTTAAATGTAAAAACATTTTATAATCTATATAGGTTTCATTTTGGTTCTTCTAAGCCAAATCCATTCGTGCCTGAATATAAGGATATGAAAGCTGTTCAGATTGAATCAAGCCCAGATTGGGATAAGTCTAAGAAGAAGATAGTTCTACCAAACTCCAGAGAGTTGAGTGTACGAGACATCTTTACCTTAGGTCGATCAGCAGGTTTTTTTTGATTGTTTTTTTATGTTGGTATTTAAGTGGATAGAGAAATTGGTTGTTCGCCATTCTTAAGCAGGCCTAAAGTCTTCCCAGATGAAACACTAGAAAGCTATTTGATAAGAGTTGCAAGATCAAATAGTATTTCGCTGAGAAGTTTGATTAGATTCATATGCTTAGGTATCGATGGCGTAGCAGATAGTTCTGTCCCTGGATTTGATGAATTTAATCTGTTTCATGCTAATTTGCACCCCGAGATTCGTTATAGAGGTGTTGATCGGCTGGCAGCCAGAGTTGGCATTACAAGTCAATCGCTACGAGATATAACCTTGAGCAGATCGATAACCAAGTGCTCAAATAATCTATCAAACTTTATTTACCAAAATGTAAAAATACCAAATACTCTGTATCGAAGGTATTTCGTTCCGGTTTGCCCTGCCTGTTTGGCTGAAAGTGGATATATACGGCAGTATTGGCACGTATCTGTCAATATAATCTGTCCGACACATAAAGTTTTTTTAATTGATAAGTGTCCAAAGTGTGGGGTCTCTATTTCTTATATAAAAAGCAGGAGCATCTCTAACTGTTCGTGTGGGTTTGATTTGAAAAAAGCCACTTCAACCTCTCTATCTATAAATCTTGAATATGATTTGTTACTTGAAACCTCGAGTTTAATTGCGCACGCTTTTAATAAAGGTATTGTATTTGAATCAGAAAAATTATCCTGCCTGGGTAGTAATGTATTTCATCTGTTCTGCTTTGCGCTTTTTTACTTTCGCTATATTGATGATGGCAATTCTATTAGCGAATATGGTGTTGACTCAGATAAGATACTAGCCTTTCATGATTTTCTACGCGACTGGCCAGTTGCTTATAAAGACTTCTTGGAAAATAAAGTGATAAAAGGTTTACGGCTGTTGGTTAAGCCGGCATATAAAACAGGATTCAATAAGGTATTCGGAAGACTAATACAAGAAGTTCAAAATCTTCCAGATAATTGTTTGAAACACAACGCAGTCCTCAGAGAAACTCTAGAATTTTTTCAGAAAGTATGTGCGAGTGAGAAAGAAACTAAAAGCCGTCACGCAGTGTCAAACTTACTGCTTACAAAACAGGAGACTGCATTGATCTTGCAGGTGAGTACAAACACAGTTGCTCAACTGACGGCCCAAGGTCGCTTATTGGCTTCACAAAAAAAGCTCGAAGCCTATGTTCCTTTATATCCACTAAGTCAGGTTTTTGCAATTTTGCTAACTCGCTACAAGAACAAAGAGCTTGAGTAAACTATCATACTAGCTACCTATAAATTATCTGTAATGTTTAAATGGTATGGTTAGCAATAAAAGTGATAAATTTTTGACATCAATATTGGCTATTCCTAATGATGTAACCGGGAAAGAAAAGAAATTCTTTACTCAAATAATCAACCAGTCAGCCAAGTATAAACCCAAAACATCAGGTGCAGGCACTGCCTTACAAGCTGCAAAGAAATTGTTAAAAGACAGTCATTTCATCACTGAAACCTGCAAAGCCTTGAGGGGGTTTTTAACCCACAACCCTAAAATATTCGATGCAAAAGTAAAAGCTCGAGTATTTTTACCAGAATCCAATTTTGTAAAAGATACTCCTTACATTTACAACGACTCGGTTAAATATCACCACCAGTATGACTGGGCTGGCAATGCCAAATACATGCCAAAGAGGTACTTCCTCTGTACTGAGTTCATTCATAACGGTAGACAAACAACTCTTTATCATGAATTCATTAAGGAGTCGTCTGATCTTATTGGTATTCTGACAGGAATGGGGCTCACCAAAGCTCATCATGAGCTTATCAAAAGCTCTTGTCAGATTCATAGAGATCATGCTTTTCCAGACTCGGTGCCTCCCTATCAGGTTCAGGTGCTTATTCCTTATACTTATGAAAATGGTAACACCGATTATATTTCTCTTTCGCCTGTATCGGCATCAAAGGTTCAGGCAGCCATTCATACCTTGTGCCTTAGCGATAATGGAAGATTAATTGGCCGAGCTTTCCATAATCCAACTCGCCCAGAAAATATTGGTGCATTCGCAGTCTCTACCGGTGGCAGTATTGGAGTTTTGGCACCGGATATTAATTTACGATCAGAAGTAGCTTTAACCACATCTCAAATTATCAAAGAGCTGAGGAACAAAACGACCTGTTTGACACATCTGGTCTGGATTTTAGCGATTTCCTGAAACTTAGAAAGAGGGCGGAATTTGCCTCTAACTGGTACATTCCCTCTCCGAAGTCACCGGAAAAGGCAGCCTTCCTCAATTTGATACACAAGAACATTGCAAGAATGTTTGCCAAGCTCGATCAGCTTAGATTCACCTATCAGATTGGAGACCTTCAGAAGGAAAATATCAAGGGATTAAATGCAACCCAGGTAAGCTATGTGGTTGAGGCGAAGCTCTCTGAGCAGGCGATGCAGCATATCTGGAAACAAGCGAATGCAGTTATTCAGAAATACATATCAGGAACCCGCTACAAGCAGCTTACTTATCACCCCACGCTTACCAGGTACATCAGCGAAAGTGTCCGGAACCATCTCAAGCCTTTGTTCAGAGGAAGTATTGAGTTAGCAAAGCCGGAGATCGTAACCGGTGAGAGCCCCGTAAGTAAAAACAATGAAGAGGCTTCCTTTCATGCGTCCACCGTTTATATGCTGATACCAAAATTGACGGTTATGCATGCTCATGCCGACAACTCTCCATACACCACTGGCCTACCTGCAATTACTGCTTTGGTTGGGTTTGCAGATCGGTTGTGCAGAAACATTAAAAGCCAATTCCAGTTTGAAATTAGCAATATAAAAGTGGCTTGGTTAATTCACAGTTTTCAGCGTGTAAAGGGTATCAAAAAGCATGAGCCAGCCCGCTGGAATGGTAAAACCAAAACAGCCCTGTCCGATGTCGTGAGTCTTAAGTTTTGTCATCTTACATTTGATTTAGTTCTGGAATGTTCTTCCGATTATGAACAACTAATCTCAGTCAGACATTTACTGGCAGAATGCCTCCCTGTTAAATTTGCCTCGGGCATGGTCAGCACTGCTGAAGAGGGTTTTGCCAGTGACTACCTTGCAGAATCATTCCAGATCTATCAGTCAACGCAAGAGTTGCTTTATGGGTTGCAGGTTGAAGGAACTCCCAGATGGATGGTCCTGGATTATTCGTCAAAATTTACACGAAAGTCTGATGATATTCTTGAAGATCTGGTAGATGCTTTTTCTGCATACAAGGACCTAGCCCCTGATAGGAGACAACTCACTTTTTCTGGCATTGGTTATAAACTGCTGGAAGAGCCTGTACAGCGTCTTGGTAGTCGTCTGGAGTACCATGCATACTGTGAGCCCGTCGTTGGAGTTCAGGAGCTTAGACTGATAACGGAAATCTCCTTCGAGGAGTTCCACCTATTACCCTTATTTTGGTCTTACAAGTCGGCAGGAAAAACAATTTTGTGCCAAGCTGAATAACATTCTGTTGTTGAGGTTCACGATGGCTGTTCCCCCTATTCCGACGATTCTGACTTATGAAAAGTCATCTGCCCCCTCACTCGGCTTGATGAGTGCCAGAACGTTTAAGGGTGAAGTGCTTCCTGTAGCAGTTGACATTCTAAATGGTCGCGGTGCGCAATCTACACATAGTGCCGGGCACGGGGAAGTGGATACCGAACTAGGGGAGTGGATGCCTCTGCGGATGGATATATGTCAACTACCCCATAACGCTGATAATTTAGTCATACAATTCCCCCTCAAATACTTGCCAAGATCTCTAACTCCACATTCTTGCAACAATCCTGAATGGACAGAACTCCTAGAGGAGTTGAGTCAGGTTTATGGAGAAAAGGGGGTACTTGTATCAGGCGTACTGCCAAATAGATGCTCTTTTCCAAGGCCTGCCATTCTGGCGCAATAATCAGGAAAGTGATGCTATGACACTGAGCATCATTAATGTTAGCGACAAAGTATTCCCACCCTATGAATTCCGTGGCCTACCATGCGCAGCTGATCAGCTGACAGGGACGAATAAACTTCAGTTTGACTCACTAATTAGAAACATTGAAAAGGCTCTGATTGGTGAACGAAGATTGCTTCGCCTTTTTATAACTGCGGCACTTGAGATTGGACGACTCGAAGAGGTCCATCCAAGTGAGGAATTTATAGAAAAGTTGCCTGAAGCTAAAAAAGAGTTTCTCCATCGACGTGGTAAATACCAGAAATCTCGGCACTACGCCTTTTACAGGTTGGGTGATATTCGTCAGGCCATGTTACACCCAACAAAGATTGGCGCTGGATTGCGGTGGGATCGTTGGAACAAACTCGGGGTAGACATTCCGGTAAGTGTTTACGGCCTGGACAGTAAATCCCACAGGGCTATACGAGGGCGTGGAACCAAGCAGGACTTCTATTCGTTGATTAGTAACATAAAGGATCATATATTGACCCTTAAAAAATTTAGCGGCGATATATTCAGTAAAGAATCAATACTGGAACTAGGCGATATTCACTTTTGTATGGCTAACTTGATTAAAGGAGGTGTTTATAACCGCGAAAGTTCTAAAAAAAAGAAAAAAGATAAATCAGATAAGACTCAAATTGATTTAACTAATCCATGAGATTGTACTTTATGAATCATCTGTTGTTTAAAATTATTACTGAAGATGCTGATCCACAGTTCTTGCTGAGCTATATCTTGCAAGAATCGCATCCTGTAATTGCTCATTATGGTAACAACCAAATAGGTACTCTATTTCCTGAATGGAATGTTGATGACCCAGGCCGTTCGATTGCTTTCTATGGTGATTCGACTGTTCTTAATAAAATAATGGAACGCGAGTATTTTAGAGATATGCTTGATGGTGAGATCCTGGAATCAAAGCTTCTGGAAGTTGATCCAGAAAATGCCCAGAAAGCCATATTTTTAAGGAACCAGAGGATCACGAGTAATTCACCCAAAGGCCAGCAACGCAAGGTTAAACGTATAATACGCAGACAGATTGACCGTGGTGAAATTAGTAGCCCAGCTGAGTATAAGCCGAGGAGTGACCAGCATCAGACAGAAGTCCAAGATATTTTCTTCCATCTGTTTTTTCCAGACAGCATGAGTACGGGGCAAAATATGCCTCTTTGTATTCAAATGGTGCCGGTTGATGAGAGTGAAGAACTTGAAGGTTTGCAGACTTTCGATCATTACGGGTTTAGTACTCTTCAGGAGCACAGGGCTTCAGTGCCTCTAATCACACCAATATTTTGAGAGGGTATGCATGTGGTATTTTTCTTTATTATTTTCAATGAGTTGTTTTTTGATCAGGAACTATGAAGAAAAAGGGTATTTCTTTTAAGTTGGGGGTAAGCCTTATTCTTTCAATGGGCTATAGTTTTTTTCTCTACCTCACTGCCGCATACGCAGCTGAAAATTAACACATCACAATAAGGATGATCGATAACTGCCTCACTGCCGCATACGCAGCCATATAAGCTTCTATCCTTAAAACTAAGGAATCCAAAACAGGTCAGCATGGATGCTGCTACTTTCAAGGCCAAAATCCAACAAGCTTGAAAGTCTCCGAGGATATATTCTCCGACTTTCTCAGGCGAACAGTTACCATACAACCCAGTACGTACTGGAGATGGCCGATCTCTGGACTGGCAGAAATTATGACACGGCCAGTAAATACGTTCTGGGTGATGCGGATCTCAGCAAACTGGCAAAAATCACCAATATGCCTTTGCAGGATTTGGAGTCATTGCGCTATGGCTTGAATGATCAAAAACAGTCAATTATCCACAATCATCACATAGCCAATGAGCATTTAAGACTCGACTACCCTCGAATTTGCCCCATATGCCTTGAATCCAATAATATGGCTCTTGCAGTCTGGGATATCCCGGCTATAACTGTTTGTCCTACGCACCATATTCACCTTTTTGACCACTGCCCAGAATGCGATACCCGCCTTAGATGGAATCGTCCTGGAATTCACCGGTGTCACAATTGTGAATGCGACTATCGTCATTACACTGGTGATAAAATTCTACTAAAGGAATACCGACTTTCAAGATTCATCTATCAGCTCTGTATGAATAAAGAAGCCAACAATCGCTTAATTCCAGAAGTACTCAGGAATCATAGCTTGGCTGATGTTTTGGAACTGGTCAGTGCTTTGGCCCTTTTTGACTATCAATTACTTGATGATGTGGAAAAGACCAGAAAGTTCCTCTCATTGAAATCTGCCCCTAATCATCAGCTCCATGAGCACTACAGCAATGCCATGAGCTACCTCGATAACTGGCCTCATAACTTCTGCCAGTTGCTGAGTGACAGTCGAAAAGTACGGCGAGATAAGGGAGCAAATGACGGAATCAGCAAAGAGATAGGAGCTCCTTTTTATCTGATTAATGCAAACCAGGAAAGGGCTATTTACCAGCCTCTTTGGGAGGCATATAACGCGTACCGTAAGCAGTCTATCAGACAGACGATAGAAGACCTCAAGCAAAAACGCATCAATGCAGATCAGGTTGCAGTTAGAGTTGCAGCTAAAGAGCTTGATGTTCGGCCTGAACAGCTCCAGCGCTTCTGTAAGCGCCTGAAGATCCCTTTAAAAAGCACAAATAGCAACATAAAACTAATCTCAAGAAAGCACCTCCCAGCTCTAAAGGAGTTACTGGAAAAACTACTGACCATTTCTGAGTCATCAGAAAAGTTGGGCATAACCGTTTACCAGCTACGAGGAATGATTCGTAAAGGTGGCATTATTCCATTCCGTGGTCCGACAGTAGACAAATCTAGGGGCTGGTATTTTGAACCAGAAGCCATCGATACTCTTCTCCATGAAATTAATAAACGATGTCTGTTTAAAGAGTATAAACGAACTCATTGCCTGAGTTTACAACAGAGCATCGAACAGCTTTCATATCACAAAATAGGGTTGCCAGAAATTGTGGACGCTATTTTGAGTGACCAGTTACAGCCAGCTTCTGCCAGTAAAGCACCTGTCTTGGGAGATCTACTGTTTTCTGAGGCGGAAGTAAGAGCTTTACGTCCCTCGATTCAGTCGTCATCTGAGTATTGGCAACCGCTAGATATCCAGAAACACCTTGGCTGTAATAAAGACATCGTTTATGGGTTACTTAATGATGACCACTTGCCTATGGAAAAAATTCATCTATCTGGTAGATCTCGGCCTGTCGTAGCCTGTAAAAAATCAGCTGTGATGGCCTTCAAAAATAAGTTCTACCTTCTCCGAACCTTAAGTCAGCAGACGGGTATTGTCAGTGAAAAATTAAGGAAGCTGCTCAAAACCAAAAAAATCAACCCCGTTTCAGGGCCTACAGTTGATAATAGCTACTGCCACTTTTATCGAAAAAACAAAGCCATAAAAAAGGCTCTGAAGGAGCTGATACCTGGTTGAACTCTTCTATCGCTATGATTATGATGCTCGCAAGTCTTTATCACAGGCAAAACTGTCTGATAGCTGCATTAATGCCCAAGGCTTCAAACGAGGCTTAAGCAAGGCTGGCCGCCTTTGCAGTTAGTTACAAGGGATACCCTGTAAGGTGATAATAAATTTTAGAATGGTTCCCAGAAGGGACTATTCTGCTTGAAAACGGTGGGCCATAACCTCTTTCGGGCATTGAATTTATTAGTGTCCCTATGCCAGTTAAACATATTGTTCGCACTGCCCCTGCCCAACGTCACTATAAAGAAATCTCCTACGAATCTCAGGCCGCCAGCTGGCTTGTATCCGATGGCTGGGAAGTTTTCCTGCCAATGATCGACCACGATATGAAAACCGACTTACTGGTGGCGGATAAACACAATTTTTACCGTATTCAGGTCAAATTTCTGGATACCAATCAGGAAGATGTCATCGTTGAGAATAAGTGGGGAAGTGCTGATCTGGATTACATCATCTATTTTTCCCGGCGCTCCCCTTGGGGATATCTGGCTCGGCCATTCCAGCAAAAAAGAAAAAGACTGAACTCCAAAGACCATATTCGCTTTCATCAGGATCGAAAGCCATTCCTTAAAGCTTTTGAGCAGATTTAAAAATAAAAACCGGGCATTCTCCTCAACAGAAGAATACCCGGTTTCGCCCACCCCAATCCCTATTGGTAGAGAGCCTTTCGAAACCAGTTCTGAACACAGAACCTTCATCTAGCCAAACGATATGGCAAACTCCTGCTACCCCTTCAAATTGGCCTATTTCAAGGCGTTACCGGCGGCATAACGACGGACTGCGTCGGTCGAGCTATACGGCACGTCATTCAAGACAGGTAACAAGGGTATGTCTGAGTGCCTGTCAGACGGGTTTTGAGCCTTCAGCTCTTGGCTTTGGGTTTCTTTGAATTATATCAAAATGCTGCAAATTTTCTGACCCCTTTTATAGGAAAACCTGCTTCAATTAGAGCCTTTTTCAATAAGAACAGAACAACCTCCAAGTCATGCAGTCGGATATTGATAACTTCTTTCATCCCTTCTACGAGCTTTTCTGTCCTGGCAATCAGATCATCAGTGGTCTTCAATTCATCCAGATCAGTCAACCAACGACCCGCCTCATCATTGCTTCCACCTATTAAAATGTCAGGGAAGCTGGCAATTTTTGGGACCTCCACACCACTTTCACTGAACTGCTGCCTACGCCTGTTTTCCGTCTTAGATTGTTCACCAGAAAGCGTGCGCCGGTATTGTCTCGCCAGTATGAATCCTCCCCTACCCATGTTATGTAATAGCCAGCGATGAGTTGAAACCTTTCTGATTTTTTTATGAACAATTAACTCGCACTGAAAGGTAAATCGGAAAATGATGGGGGCATCAACCTGGAAAATTTCTTCCCTTTTTTCTGACACCAATGCGGCAGGAAGTCTTACTTCCTCTCCGGTTCCCGCCTTAATCAATGTTCTCAGCTCTATGGAAGAAATATAAGATGAATTATCAGGGAGCGGGATATCGATCTTTTTCAGATAGTTGGTCAGGTTTTGATCGACTTCATAATACTTTTCTGCATGACAGTACACATGGCAGGAGCCATTTCGTAGCCGGTCGCCATACTCATCAAGCAGAAACTGAATTTGGTTTTCTTTTGCCTTAGTCTTACCGGTAGCCCATCCACTAACCACACTTTGTGTTACACGGGCTTTTTTCGCAATCTCTGTCTGGGTCCAACCATCTTCAAGAGCCATCCGTATCAGCTTTTTGGTTTGCCGGAATGGTTTATTCTTCTCTTTAGCCTGTGTCATCGGTACTGCTCCTGAAGAAATGGCATCAGGTTATTTAACTGAGCCTGACGCCACAGGTTCCTACTTTTTCTTTTCAGTCTGATTAGGATTCATCTGCTTGCCACGATTCCCCTGATTCTTGTCATAGGTTGTGTTAGTACCAGAAGTACCTTTGTTTGCATTTACCATGTCAGCTTCGTGGTTTGCTTGCTTACTCATAACAGTTACCTGCCTTTGGTTTGTGGTGCCGGAATGGCCCGGTAAATGTTAGAGATTGCAGAAAATCACGCTACTGATATATCCATGATAAAAAGCTGATAATTACTGATATTTTGTAACTGCGCATCAGCTGATACTTATTTTTGCTCATAGAGACCCTCTAAACCTGGCAAATCGAAGAATTCTGACGGGCTACCACCCTTAACTTCATCTCTTGAGTTGAATCTCTGTAGGCTCGTCAACAAGTAGCAAGCCTTTCTGGCTCGAGTGATCCCCACGTAATGCAGATTTTTATCCTCTTCCAAATCAACATAAACAGCTGGCGTATTCCAGCCATCTTGAGGCCTTTTGAGAGGAAAAGACCACTCATAAAGGTCGAGGTGAAAGACAACATCAAACTCAAGTCCTTTGGCCTTGTGTAGAGTCATAATCTGCACTTCGTCTTTGTTGACCGGGTAGAATTTTGCAAGAAGCTCCGGGTTACCCAACACAACTTGTAAAGTATCAGCAACGCTACGGGAGATAGGCCCAGGAAACATCTCTGTGGTTACTGAGTGTATTGCAGAACATAGTTCTTCATCTTCGCAGCTCCTGACATTTTTGATCAGTTGCCTTAGGGACGTGGACTTAGCTTTGCTGGACACCTCCATCAGATTTTCTGAAATAACTCCTTCCGCGGTTAACTGTTTATCAAAGCGGTAGTGTAAAAGGTTAATGCATAACTTTGCATGCTCATCACCAATATCCGACAATGGGTCATCTTCATGGACTCGATGCAGAACAGTCATCCCTTCGGCAACTTTTCGTAAGCTTCTCTTGGCTCTGACCAGAATGGCTATATCTGAGTTATGAGTGATATCTAACCTTTCTTTTATATTCGGTATAGATTCAGAAATAGTTCTGCCGAGATCAATGACAGTACCTCTTCGGCTTGCGCGGTAAACTCGCAGATCATCAGCAGGAGCGAGTTCACATTCTGGTCGTATCACCCTTCGCGCATAGTTTGAAATAGATGGATGACAGCGATGATTTATCAAAATGGGGAAGGTTTCAAAATCATTACTATCTATCAGCCGCCTGATGAACTCTTTGTTCCCATCCCGAAACCCGTAGATAGCTTGATCCTCATCTCCAACAGCAATACCCGTTAACCCCAAAGACACCAGCTTCAGAAATAGCTCGTGCTGAGGCTGTGAAGAGTCCTGATACTCATCTATAAAAACAGTTTTATATCTTGCCGTGATATATCTGGTACACGCAGGAGAATGATCAAGAATATGACAAGCAAGGGCTCCAGTAGCAGCCATGGGAATTTTGCCTGAGTGATACCACTGTTTCAGAATATTTTCATAATCCTGAAAATGCTCAGTTGCCCAGTCCCATCCACCAAAGTCAGCTTTTTCTTCATCACTCATTTTTAGGACAGGTTTAACTTCGCACTCAGCCCTCCCCCATAGATGACTTGCAAACGGGAAAATAATCTCTTTCAGACAGAAGCTATCAATGGTGCCGAAGAAGCTTTGCCTGGTGTCGAAGGCATTTTTTTTACACCGTTTCTTTAATTCCTCGCTGGCTTTCACCGTAAAGGTTATACCGATAACTCCTTGGTAAGACTTTAGTTCTGGAACAATTCTGCGAATTTTCTCAACAACAACGGTCGTTTTACCACTTCCCGGACAGGCTGTGATAACCATGTTGCCATCATGTTCTATTGCTTCCAGCTGCTCTTCAGTGAAAGTAAGGTCACTCATCACCAGTAGCCCCCTCCATAACCTTGTTCAGACAGAACAAAAGTGGCTTTGCCAGTTCCCCACCACGGATGGTTTCCAAGGCCTCACCATACTGCCCCAGAAACTTTCTCATCCTTATTGCTTTTTGTTTCTGGAGATATTTCACAGCGGCAGAAATATCAGCCAGCTCTTTATTTGCGAATGTGCAAAGCTCGACAGGAAGTTCAAGAGAGAGATCGTACTCCAAGTCTTGTTTTGACAGGTATATACCCAAGGCGTTCACGCTTCCTGACACAGTACCCCAAGTGTCATCACTCACAAGGGAGTGAGATGTTGTCTCTTTAGGTCTATGGGGTAGCTTCTCAATCCCTGCAATTGCATAACAGCGATTAACACCAGCAAGCTGCCTTAACTCTACTTTTTCGGCTCTTCAGGGATAACTGTGGGTAGAAATCAACAAATTTGAAAAAAAAAAGCACCAGCGGCTGATTTCAGGTATGTTTTTATTTGCAGACAAAAACAAGAAGAAACGCCGCTGATGCTGATAAAAACTATCCTCAATAAAGTTCATAAACTCAAGTCATTTGTTTATCAGGATGTAAAACTCGGTCTCTATCAAGGCTCTGAAGTATTCAATGTCATCGTGGTCCCACGCAAGAACGGCCATGCTATTTGCTCAGGATGTCAGCAACCAGCTCCGGGCTATGACCGTCTTGCTGAACGTCGTTTCGAGTTTGTCCCTCTCTGGGGAATCAGGGTTTTTCTGCTCTACAAAATGCGTAGGGTTGAATGCAAGACATGTGGCGTAAAGGTTGAGCAGGTTCCATGGGCTGAAGGCAAGAAGGAACTCACCAAAGTTTACATGCAGTTTCTGGCAAACTGGGCTAGAAAGCTCTCCTGGAAGGAGGTCGCCCGTACTTTCAATACCTCGTGGGAGAAGGTCTTCCATGCTGTTGAGTATGTGGTTGAGTGGGGCAAGAAGCATCGTTCACTTGATAATATCAAGGCCATTGGTGTTGATGAGGTGGCGTATCAGATCGGCCATAAATACTTGACTGTTGTCTACCAGATTGATCGCGACTGTACACGGCTACTATGGGTTGGTCAGGAGCGTACCGAAGCTACGATTCGCAGCTTCTTCGCTTTCCTGGGTACACAGCGTAGCCAGCGGTTGGAGTATGTCTGTTCTGATATGTGGCAACCCTACGTAAAAGCGATTGCGGTGTTTGCCAGCCAAGCATTACATATTCTGGATCGCTTTCATATCGTTGCCATGCTGAATAAGGCCATTGATGAAGTCAGGACCACGGAACACAAACAGCTTCAGGCAGATGGTTATGAACCGGTGCTGAAAAAAACACGCTGGTGTCTGCTCAAGCGAAAAGAGAACCTGACCGAGAAAGAAGAGATCAAGCTGAACACAGTGCTTCAGTACAACCTCAAAAGTGTCAGAGCCTATCTTCTCAGAGAAGAGTTCCAAGTGTTCTGGGACTACATTTCACCACACTGGGCAGGAAAATACCTGGACCGGTGGTGTACAAGAGTGATGCGATCAAAGATAGAACCGATGAAGAAAGTTGCTAAAACTGTTCGACGACACAAGCCACTTATCCTGAACTGGTTCAAGGCGAAAAAGGCGTATTCCAGCGGTATCGTTGAGGGTCTGAACACCAAGATAAAACTCACTACGAGAAAATCATACGGTTTCAGAACCTACAGATGTGCGGAAATTGCGTTATATCATGCGCTTGGCAAGTTACCTGAACCGGAAATGACCCACAGATTTTACTGACGAGGCACTTTTTCTACCGTAATCTTTGAAACATCATTATCCGTCCGCATGGCCCATGGGATACCCATGGCATTCAATATTTTGGTATACACCTCAAACTGAACACCATCCACAGCAAGAATGGATATGTTGTAGAAGTCCAGATCAATATCGAGCTTTTCTGCCAGTGTACTATAGAACAGCACCTCCGATGGACCCTCAACGAGCAGAACTGCACTGGCAAAGAAAGCTTCTGCAGGAAGAATGCTCATCCGGTAACCCATATTATCCCAAGCGGTACTGATACAGTCTGAACAACCCTCACTGGCAGCCCGAGTTGCACCATCTTCATTAAGCAAGCGGATAATCGAATCCGGGCTGTATTTAGCAGTTATCTGTGGGGAGTGGGATGTAATGATAGATTGGCCAGGAAGCGAGGTGTTCAGGTACTGAGCCAGTTTACGCTGTTGGTGGGGGTGAAGATGCGCTTCAGGTTCTTCTACAACATAGAAGGTCACCTGGCTGTTATGATCATGTTCGCGTTCGCTCTTACTCTTCCAAAGTGCCAGCAAAATCTGGTTATTACGCCCGTCACCACCCAACATTACCTGCGAGCCGTTGGTATTCGCACCCAGTTCAAGTTTTTCGATGAACTGATTTACCTGGATAGCGCCGGAGTCCAGCTGAACCCTGTAATCCGCATGGTGGTGAGCAAGCTCTTTCAGCTCATCGTTAACCTGGCGGGTTGCATTGGCTACATATTTCAGTTGGCTCACATCAGCATTAATCACTCCCAGTGATCTGGTGATAGCTGCAAGCTTGTCTGTATCATGCGCCTTTTCTTCATCACTCAAGCTCTCTTGCGCAAACTTCAGCAAGTGGCGTTTTTCTCTCTGGATAAACTTCTGCAAATCTCGTTGTGAGTGAACGTATTTCAGGTTGATATGCTTCAGATAGAACCGGCTGTCTATCTCTTCCAAGTCAGCCAGTGAGTGCCCCATATAGAGTTTAAAGCTTGATCCGTTTCGTTGCCCAACGTACCGGAAAAAGGTTTCACCTTCGTCGCTGACATGCCCTTTCAGCACAGAAAGAACAGCATCCTCCTCAACCTTTGAAAAAGCGATAGTGATCTCAAAGGTATCAGCCTGATTACCATCCTTATCGATATGAAAATCCAGCTCAGTCGGCTCGATATCCATATCGGAAAGGCTTTTATCCAGCAGCATGCGCAGTGCATGCATCAGGTTGCTTTTCCCAACATCATTACCGCCAATGACCAGGGTGTTCTGGGCAAATTTGATGGTGGCATCGTTGAAATTACGGAATCCCTTCAGGATGACCTGATCAATGTTCATCGGTCTTATTGCTCGCTATTACTGACAAAAGAGTGGTGGTTTGCTTGGGGTGAGGTGGGCTAATTGCCCACCTGGTATTGGGTAAATCGGTTCAGGCTTTGGCAGTCTTTCTGCCTCGGGTTGCTTTTTTGGTGGCTTTTTCCAGCAGTTCAGCTTCGACGCGGGCCTCGGCGATTTTTTGTAGCAAAACTTCGGCGGATTCATCGCCTTCCTGCTGATCTACCAGTTCACCTCGGAAGGCTTTGGCTAAGATACTCTGTGTTATATTATCTACATGTTCTTGTGCCTTTCTCAGGCTGGCTTCAAGAACTTCAGCCATACCGAAATAGGACTGTACCTTCTCAACAATTTCTCTTTGTTCTTCAATTGGAGGAGTAACGAGATAGAACTCCTTCAATGCGGGCATATAAATCGTTTTTACAGTCGTTCCTTGTCCTCCAATTGTTAAGTCATGCTGTGCAGCCATGAAGGCATACATAAGATAAAAGTTGTTCAACGCGCTTCCACATATCCAGTTTGCAAAATGCTGAGTTGTAGACATTTCTTTACCCATTATCGTGGTAAAACCAACAGAAATGTCCCGTGAAAAGCATACAGTGCCTTTGGGAAGCATTCTTGCGCTTGAGTTATCGATACCAAGTGCTGTCGGCTTATACTTTGTATCTGTAATGACTTTACCATGTGCTGCACGGATATCCTGAAGGCAAATCCAGTACTGATCACCATTCTCCCAATATTCAGGGATAGATTTTCTGGGAGTATGGCCAGACTCAAGAGCAGTGAGTTCAGTTAGCTTTTTCCAGCTCCACGTCTCCGGAATCTTGGCTTTGGATGGTCCAACGGAAATCGGTGAAAGTCCTATTTCTGCTGACAGAGAACATCGCGAGGCTTCCGTTAAGTTACCTGTAACTGCTGCAACGAGTACTGACTGTCGAAATTGCTTGATAATGGCAGGTAATTGATCAAGGCGCGCTTGGATAGTGGCAACCTGTCCCAGCAGGTCATCCAGTTTTTCAGCAATCTGTGTCTGAGTCTCTTTAGGAGCAAGCAAAAACGGAGCGTTTACAGCATCTTTAGTGCCTAGTCTTGGCATATTTACGCCGTAACTTACCGCATCAACATAAGACAAAAACTCTTGTCCCTTGAGCCAGTAAAACAAATAACTTTTGTCCACATAACGGCTATCGGGCGAAAGCGGGATAATTTCGGAGGAGCAAATGCCGTCTTCCTGAGCAATGATTACCTTATTTAGGTATGGGCGGAGCTTGCCATAAAGAACATCACCTGCGTTAAAAATATTTTTGGCACTTTTTGATGCTCGCTCAGCGAAAGTGACCCGTTTCAGCAGCTTTGATGTATTTTTCTCAATGTCTTCCAGTTCTAGAATCCAAACGTCATCTGCAACTGAGGACATCTCTGCTTTGGTTGTTTTACCGTACTGTACAACGTCACCAAGCCTGCACCGCTCCCAACCTTCTGGCAATTTTTCCATAATCACGCCTCAACCTCTTCACCATTTTCGGTAATGGTTTCCAACTCTTCACGAGGCGCAAGATCAAACTCACTGGCTAGAGTATTGATTAGTTTGTCAGAGGCTTCTTTGGCTCCAAGTGCCAACATTAGGTTGTTGATCTCTTGTAGAGCTTCCACCATCTCTGTCATGGCTTTTTCCGCAAGGATTTCGGGCTTACCAAGGGTGGCAGCATCTATAATGGAACGGTCTTTCAGCCAAGAGATATCAAGCGAGTCTCCTTTTACCGTACTGATATACTCCCGATCAAATTTACGCCAACGAGCATTGGCTATCACTTGCTCATCTTCATTGGGTTCATGGGTTGAACCGGGCACATGATAAACACCTTCTGAACGTGGGCTATGACCGTTTTTATCCGCGCCAAACACTTCTTCAAACGGCTTCAAGTGCTGTTCTGTGAAAGGTGTTCGCTTACCATAAGAATTCATATTGGTACGCAGATCAAACACCCAGGTCTCTTTGGTGCAACCTATATCCTGATGTGGATTATCTGGTGTCCCTTTCTGGAAAAAGAGTACGTTAGTTTTTACACCAGCCGCATAGAAAATACCGGTCGGCAGTCGCAGGATGGTATGCACGTTGCATTTGTCCATCATATCTTTACGGATGGATGTACCCATCCCTCCCTCAAACAGCACGTTATCCGGCACCACCACCGCTGCTCGACCACCGGGCTCCAAATTGTTGTAGATATGCTGCATAAAGCAGAGCTGTTTGTTATTGGTCTGGTGAACAAACTTACGGGTGATATTACTGCCAGAAGCACTGCCAAAGGGTGGGTTAGTCAAAATCAGATCAGCCGCAGGTAAACTTTCACCGGTGGCACCCAGGCTGTTGCCGAGTTTGATAATACCTTCACCTTCGCCTTCAATATCGTGAAGCAGACAGTTCATCAGTGCTAAACGACGGGTTCCGGGCACTAATTCAACGCCAACAAATGCCTTGGTGCGCTGGAACTCCTGAACATCATCGTCCAGGTCTTCAAGATCATTAGTGTTGTTCTTGATGTAGCGATCCGCTTCAATCAGGAAACCTGCGGTACCCGCAGCAGGGTCCTGCACAATTTCCCGTGCTTCCGGTTGCATAAGCCGTACCATGGATTTGATCAGTGCTCGTGGCGTAAAGTACTGGCCAGCGCCAGACTTGGTTTCGTTGGCGTTTTTCTGCAACAAACCTTCATACATATCGCCGAAGTCATCACGGGCAGCGGTTTCGTCTTCGTTGTACCAGTCCAGGGCATCCATGGCGGAGACCAGCTTGGTGAGGTTTTTGGCCTGGGTAATGCTGGTATTCACATTCTGGAAGATGGCTCGTACCACGGAGTGTTCATCATCGCCCAGCTGAACCAGCATATTGCGATAGAACTGGTGTTGATCCTGCCCCTTCTTTTCCAGGAGGTTTTTCCAGCGGAAACCATCGGGAAGCAAATCCTCTTCCAGTCCGGCTTCTTCACACATTTTCAGAAATAGCAGCGTGGCCAGCTCATTCACGTAGTTCTGGTAAGAGACGCCGCCATCTCTCAAGTCATCACATAACTTCCAGAGCTTGGAGACCAAGTCGTTTTTGTTCATACAGAATTCTCAAAACGGTGAGAAAGCTGGAGTACCCAGCTTCCATGATGAAAGGATATTGGCTCTATTGTATGGGAATCAGGCCAGTTCATCCCACATATAGTCACTGAACTTATCCAGAACCTCGGTGAGCTTACCTTCGAATGCGGCATCAACCTTGCGTTTACCGCCTCTGCGACGGTAGTTACCAATCTTAAAGGTATCGTCGTCTATCACCACGGACTCTTTCAGGGTTTTCGCCAGACGGTCGAGCCACTCCTGCTGAACAGGACTCCACTGATTTTCATTCTTGATTTTGATCAGGGCATGGTCAACGCGATCATCAAAAGGTTTGAGTGCATCCCCAACGGCAGCCTGACGGATATGGCCAATCAAACGGGCGGCAATGTCCTGATCTGTTTTTGCCTTCCAGGCAACCCGTAGGCTGGACTCATCGAAGTACTCTTTGTCGAACCACTCGACCAAGTCCAGTAGCTCCCTGCGAGTGAGATCCCTTGGACGATTGGCAATGGTCTGGAGCGCAACATGTTTGTTGAGATTGCCTTTTACGAAGCTGTCAAAGGCTTCAAGAAAGTCTTCGGCTTTATCAAACAGGCCAAATTCCCGGCGGACATCAATAACCTGGTCCGGAATATCGGTGAAGATCGGTTCATCACGGAGATCGTTGATCAACTCCTTAAGGTTCTCCAGACGTTCTACCATTCCAGTGTCTTTCTCAAAGATTTCAGCGGCCAGTTGCGGGCCTTTTTCTTTCAATACCCGACCGAAACTATTGAAGTCACACCCTGCAATGCCTGTCAGCACATCATCAAAGCGTTTGATGCTCTTATCCACCTCAGGGGATTTGATCCGGTTAAACTGGGCAAGTCCAATGATACGCTGAATTTTACTGATTAGTTGCTCATGGCTGTGCTCGGCAAAACTGCGGCCATCCGCTTCCTGAACTTTGTAAGTTTCGGAATCAGTAATCTCATTGACCAGTTCTCTCAAGGATACCTTGGGCCGGATGACCACGGGCTTCATGGTATCAACCGGTTCCAGTGTTTCGTAGAGATTAACCGCATCAAAGATTCTGAACGATGTTTTTCCTATTTCTGGGCAGAGGCGGGTTGCCCGGCCTTTCATCTGCTCATAGAGAATCCTGCTTTTCACCTTGCGTAAAAAGACCAGGTTGCAGATGCTGGGCACATCGATCCCGGTGGTTAACAAATCCACTGTTACGACAATATTGGGCAGACGCTCTTTATCAAAACGGGTGAGTAGACTCTGTAACCGTTTGGGGTTATCTTCACTTTCCCCAGTGATTTTCAGGATGGCATCGCTTTCAAACTCAGGGTATTTCTTTTTGAAAGCCTCGCGCAGATCCTCAACCACCATATCGGCATGGCTGTTTTTAACGCAGAAAATCAGGGTCTTTTGAGGGCTCGTAAGGTCAATATGATTAACCAGCTCCTCACAAACGGCTTTGTTAAAACCGGGGGCGATCACCTTCCTATTAAAGTCGGCGACATCGAAGCTTTGCTCATCTTCCAGATCATCAAGAATCAGCTCACCGTTTTTGGTGATTCTTTGAACGGTTTCCCCTTTTTCGAAGCTGATACCACCTTCAGACAATGCAGTGACGATTTTTACCGGCGGTTCCTGATCGGTAAGGTAGCCATCAATAACTGCTTTTCTGTAACTGTAACGGTAAACAGGTTCACCGAAGATATCCAGCGTATGTAATGCGGGTGTTGCTGTAAGGCCTATTTTTACCGCATCAAAGTGGTCAAGAATACGACGATAGGAAGATATATAATCTTTCTGGTTGCGAAAGACCTGTTCACCCTCAGTTTGCTCTTTATCGAGAATATAACCGCGATGAGCTTCATCGACGATGATCACGTCATACCGTTCTGTTGGCATGAACTCGTCACTGAATAATGTGCGTTTAACCAGTGACTGCACTGTGGCTACATGAATGGCGGTGGAGTCGTCCGGAAATTTGTCGGTAAGTTCCTTGATGTCAAAGATGGTGTTGAATGGCTCGTCATTGATACGGGTATCATCAAAGGAATCTATGGCCTGTTCACCCAATGCCGTTCGATCAACCAGGAACAGAATGCGGTTGAATCGTCCGGATTGTATCAGACGGTACATGATGGCAATGGCTGTTCGTGTTTTGCCCGTTCCGGTAGCCATGGCAAGCAACATATTTTGTTGGCCACGCTCAATTGCTGCCTCGACCGCCAGTACCGCTTCTTCCTGAAAATACCGTAAACCTAATCGATCAAGCGTGTTGGCTTTTAGCCATTCATGTGCCTTTTTCGGGTCACTTTTCAGTTTGTTGATTAGCTCTTCTGGCTGGTGCCAGACTGGTAATGCTTTCGGATAATTGGCTTTTTTACGAACATCTCGGAACCAAATTCCGCTCTTGGTCTGCAACTGTCGTAAGTAAGGGCGACCATTTGTGGAATAGACAAAAGGAACCCGGAAATATCGACTGCCAGATGAATCAACCCAAGAAGGCTGATTATCGGAAAAGTGATCGTTAATCAGTTTTCGAACATCATTGTCTACGGCTTCATCCAGCAATGTTTGCTTCAGGAAATTGTAGTCAAAATTGAGGCTGTAATTCTCTGCCTGGTTCAACTTGCCGCTGACATCAGAATTTTTCTTCTTCGCCTCAACAACCGCAACCGGCTGCAGGCCAACAAAGAGAATGTAATCCGCCCAGCCACCGTCTACAGTAGGCCATTCAGCGATAGCACGGTTCTTGCCCGGCTCAGGCCGGACACCTTTAGCAAACGTGAATTTTTGCGTATCGGCTTCCCAGTCAGCCTGACGGAGTTGGTCATCAATCAAGAAGCGGGTTTCTTTTTCACTCAGATCCAGGCTGCGTTTTGCTGCCCGTTCCGTCATCTCTTTCTTGTATTCTTTTCGCTGGCGCTCAGTTTTCTTGGCCAGTTCTTCGTCTTTTTGCTTTAACTGGGCTTCCAGTGCCTCAATACGAGCCTTGGTTTGTTCTTCAGTTTCTTCCTGCTTGCTTTCCAGAATGGAAATATAGCCCTGCAAAGCAACCAGCTGATTTTCTTTGGAGGCCAGCTCTTCAGCCGTTACGGTTTTGAATCCCTGAGCTTTGCGCAGCTCTTCTTTAAGACTCAACACTTCTTTTTGTAGCACTTCACCTGATTGGCTTGTAGGTACAACAAATACAGGTGCGACAAAGTCGGTCTCTTTTTTCAGCAGCCGGTAATACCAGACCGCCAAGCGATAAGCGAGACGCAGACAGTTCTCAGCATCACCCAGATCATCATGAAACTTATGAACTGCCTCGTTGCCCAGCTTACGGAGTTTATGAAATACCGAGATAATGGACTCATCGACCCAGGCAATCTTTGCCAGCTCTCGAAGCAGCTCATGCTGGTTATCGGGAATATCAACACAGAGTAACTTTGCCAGATGTTTGGCACTCGCCTCCCCAAACATGCGCAGTTTGACCATGGTTGTGTTTGGATCGTCGGGGTAATTTCGTTCTGCGGCTAAAGCAAGCCGGTAGAGAATGTCGTTGACGCCTATCAAGAACTGAAAGTTACTGGTTTCCATGGACAACGCTTTCATGTGGCAAATGGGCTGATAAACGACGAGTATTTCATATTGATGTGGCGTTTAGAAGTTGTGATTTAAGCGGGGAAAGTGTGGCTTTGGTAGCTTCTACCTCTTTAACCTTGATATATTGGCTCGGTCTGATTGCGTTTATGGAGAGCCTCGCGAATGGCAGTGACGAGTACCCTTCAACAGGGAAGTGCAGACAGTACCTCTCAGAAAATCTATTGGAGTGAAGAACTTCAACGGCTGGAAATTGACTGGACAGAAACCCTTGGTTACCCCTGCAAGCTGATTGTGAGTAGCTGGGAAAATGGTATTGAGTGGTGGTCAGAACTGGAAGATGAAACTCATCGTCCCGTATTGTTTGCGGAACCAGGCTTGAACTTTCTGGCAGAGACCGACAGCCCGGCGATCAAGCAGTGGCAATCGACTGTCCTAGAGCATTTACTCCGCGCTTTACAGCCTTTTCGCCTGTGGAACTTTTCATTATTGCAAATGGCCTTTCAGTGGCAGGAAATGAAGGACTTGCTTGTTTCCAACCCTGCACTGGTTTGGTTGGCAAGAGAGTATATGGATTCCCATGAGGTGTCTTTTGGAAAGTTTCGAGAGCTATTAAATTGCAAGCAGCATCAAATACTGGAGGCTATCGGGTTAACGGGAACAAAATCGGCAATACGTTCTCTTCGCCGCCTGCAGGTTGAGAGTTATAGCCCGCGCATGGCAGAGCTGGTGAGACAGCTTTGGCGTCAACCATCACTGGTTGCGCGATTTAATCATCAACAGAAAATTGACCGCCCATTTATGCGACTGGTACAGAGATTACCTTGGGTTGCCGGCAGGCCTCTGGCTAAAACTCTGGATACCATTGACTGTCGATGGCAATACGAGGAACTGATTCAACTGGCCATGGATGCCTGCAGTATGTCCCGGCACGATCCGGATATAGAGGAAAGACTGGCCTGTGCCCGGAGTTTTGCGGCCGTCGAAAACATTCATAATCAGGTAGTAGAAGTATTCAATGCGGATCATCAGGGACACTTAGCCAGAAGCATGGCCCTTACCGACGACAATGGTGAGCTGCTACCATTTCACTCTCCACCTCACCCCGGTACGGCAGATATTCAGCCAATACTCACGCCTCAGGCTTTGTCGAATGAAGGGAAGAGAATGAACCACTGCGTTGGCAGCTATATCCGCCAGGTTCAGGATGGTGAGTATTTTGTCTATCACATGGAGTCACCGCAGCCACTGACTATTGGGGTTCGGGTCAGGTTGGGGCGCATTATTAGTTATGACCAGATTAAAGGGATTTGTAATGTGCAGCCAGATGTGGTGGCCAAGGATAAGGTTCTGGCCTGGGTAAAGGATGCGGTAACCGTAAGTAATGCTTTATTCAAGGAAAATAGTGGCTGACTTACGTACATTTTTATGAGGGCTAAAAGTGATTTTTGCCCTTTGTCAATAAAAGCTGAAAGGCTGTCTTGAAAAACTACCAACAAATTAGAATTACGATAGATTATCCATTATGCATCTTGATTTCAGGAGTTAGTTGTAACGTATCATGGAAGCAGGTCAAAAAGTCAGGTTAAAGCAGAATCCAGGTAAAGTAGGCATCCTCACAGGCAAGGAAAAGAAGCTGGGTGGGCGGCTAAGGCTTCAGGTGAGGTTTGCTGAGAGCAATGAATGGTGCCCGGAGCGTAGTCTCGAAATTGTAGAGAGTGATGATCGGCCAGATGTGGTTGATTTACTTGAAAAATCTCGCTTTGGTCGAGCTCAAGATCTCCGCGGAGCCCTTACCCATAGCCGATTGTCTGGTAGGCTTGCTGATCTGATCTATAGCATGCATACAACCAATACTGATTTTTATCCCTATCAGTTTAAGCCTGTACTGAACTTTTTGGATTCTCCCTGTCGAGGCCTCTTAATTGCCGATGAAGTCGGCCTTGGTAAAACTATTGAAGCTGGACTGATTTGGACGGAGCTAAGGGCCCGAATTGATGCCCGAAGGTTGTTAGTACTCTGCCCTGCAATGCTCAGGGAAAAATGGCGGGATGAGTTGGCGCTTCGCTTTGGTATAGCTGCTGAAACTTGCAACGCTGGTGAGCTGTTGGATAAGCTTAACCGGTTTCGCCGTGGGGAAATTGATGAGTTTGTTCTTGTTGGAAGCACACAGGGGTTAAGGCCTCCGCGCGGATGGGATAGCGATGAAACCATTAGCAATGACAGGGCAAAGTTGGCCAGTCTTCTTGACTCGTGTGCGCTCAGTGAAAGCCTTTTTGATGCAGTCATTGTTGATGAAGCGCACTATCTTCGGAATCCAAATAGTCAGACTGCAGCACTGGGGCATTTATTAAGAAATGTGACTGATCATTTAGTCCTGCTCTCTGCCACTCCGATTCAGCTCAGCAGTGCTGATCTTTTCCATCTTTTAACTCTATTGGATGAAGATAGCTTCCATTACAAGCAGGCGTTTGGGGATATTCTGCAAGCTAATGAGCCAATCCTGAGACTGCGAGACAGCATACTCAGTCAGAAGATCAATCGAGCAGAGGCAGTACAAATCTTACAAAATGCCCAAAGCCATCCGCTTTTGAAAAGTAACCGACAGCTGCAGTTATTAATCGATTCATTTCCTGCTAGCCAGGAACTTAAGACCACTGAAACAAGGAGCCAGATTGCGGAACGGCTTGAACGGATCAATTTGTTGGGCAGGGTTGTATCCCGAACCAGAAAATCAGAAGTTCATGAATGGCGGGTAGTTAGAACACCGGTTGCTGAAAAAGTTGAAATGTCTTCACTGGAACGGCGAGTCTATGATGAGGTAACTGCCTGCGTCAGATCATATTGTGAACAGTATGATTTATCACAAGGCTTTATGTTAACTATTCCTCAAAGGCAGTTAAGCAGCTCTATGCCTGCGGCCATAAGAGCCTGGAGGAAGAAGTTGGATCAGGTGACTCTAGAAGAGCTTGCTTATGAGTCAGTTGGTGACGATCTCTCCGAGACCAAAAATACTGCGAATACCGTAGGCCCTCTTGTTTCTGAGCTGATGAAAATAACCCGTAATTTGGGTTTGGGTAGTTTCGATGATTTTAAGAAACACGATAGTAAGTACATAAAACTGATTGAAAACCTACGTCAATATTGGAACGATTACCCAAATAAAAAAGTCGTGCTTTTCTCTTACTACAGGGGCACTCTCGAGTATCTTGAAGAGAGGCTCCGTGAAGATGGCATTAAACCTATCCGGCTGGTTGGCGGCATGAAGCAAAGTAAGTATGAGATCATTGAACACTTTAGAACTTCTGATGAGGCTCAAATACTTCTGTCTTCTGAGGTTGCCAGTGAAGGTGTTGATCTCCAGTTTTCCAGCCTGTTAATAAATTATGACTTGCCTTGGAACCCCATGCGGGTTGAGCAACGGATTGGTCGTATTGATCGCTTGGGTCAAAAAGAGCAGAGAATAAATATCTGGAACCTGTTCTATAAAGATACAATTGATGATCGTGTGTATAGTCGGCTGCTCAAAAGGCTGGATATCTTTACAAGAGCCTTGGGGAATATGGAGTCCGTTCTGGGAGACTCTATTCTTCACATGACCTATGATCTGCTGAGGCATAATCTCAGTAAAGAGCAAGAAAAAGAGAGGATTGACCAGACTGCCCAGGCTATTGCCAACCTTAGTCGCCAAGAGGAAAGACTAGAGGAGGAAGCCGCCCATCTGGTTGCTCACGGTGACTATATTCTTAATCAGGTAAAAGCCGCTCAGGAACTCAATCGTTTTGTGAGCAGTCAGGATCTTTGGGTTTATTTTAAAGATTTCTTTAGTGAAGCCTATCCTGGATGCCAGTTCTCAAAAGTACAGGATGATGTTCTTTTATTTGAAATCGAGCTATCTACAGATGCCAAAGTGGATTTGGATCATCATTTGACCAGTCTGCGACTGAAGGGTAAAACCCGGTTAACAGGTGCTTCCGGTAGCAAGATTCGCTATCTGTTCAAAAATAAAACAGGTTTGGCTAAAGCCGGAACCGAGATTGTTAATCAGTACCATCCGGTATTCAGGTTTATCAGTTCCAGCATTCGAGCGGGTAAAACACATTATTTTCCCTTGGTTGCTCTGCAGATCGCCTCTTCAAAAATCCCTTCAGTCCAAAAGGGACGGTATCAGTTTGTCGTTCAACGATGGTCAGTCAGTGGGGAGCGAGATATTGAGAAGCTTGTCTTTAGAGCAATGCCATTGGCCGTTGGTGCTCAAATAATGAGCTCTGAAGAAGCGGAAGCTTTGGTTGCACTTACCGCATCTGAAGGGAGTGAGTGGCATGGTGCAAATAATGAAATTCCGAATGATGTGGCTGAAGAGTGCTATGGAATTTGTCTTGGTGCATTGGAAGATGCAGAAGCCCAATACCGGTTACAAATCACCAGTGAAAATGATGACCGTATTGACTTACAAATATCAACGTTAAAAAGTCATATTGCCAAGCAAATAGAAACAATTCAGCAAGTCATAGACAAATATCGGGACTCGGAAAAGCAGCAGATGATTCCTGCCAACCTCGGTCGGATCCGGAAGCTTGAGGAACAGCGAGATACCCGGTTAAGCCAACTAGAGAAAAAGAGAAATTTAGCTCTAGAGTCTCATCATGTGTGCTCAGGGGTGATAGACGTTTTCTAGCTTATGGGGAAGTAGCATGGACTGGATAAGGGCAAATAATAAGGAAAGGGAAAAGTTAGAACTGATAAAACACGTTATCCGAAGGGGAGAAGTATCTGCTATCCCCTGGTCACGCGCAGCTCATTTGCTTGACATAGATGTTAAAGGGCTGAGCAAGCTGGCTATAAAAAATCGTGTAAAATCAACACTGACATCAGCCTTGGAGCGATACCATAAAGCTTGTGAAAAGAGAGATGTCGCAAATAAAGCAAAGCATTGTTCATCTTTCACTCAAATACATACGAGGGCTGCTGAAGCCACCCAACAGGTTAAAGTCCGTCTGCCAAAAGCTTTAAATCGAGCTGAAGAGTTTTCACCTAACAGTAGTCGGTCAGAGTTTGTACTACAACCCCTGCAGTCTAATGGTATTACAACGCAGATTAATGCTGATGGAGAAAATGATAATGAAATTACTATTGGCTTGGACTTTGGAACATCAAGCATAAAGGCAGTAGTCCGAGACTTGTCTGGAAATACATTTTTGGTGCCATTTGGAAATAACAATTCTACTAAAAAATTTCTGTTACCCACTCGACTGTATGAAACTGATAATATTTACTCGTTACACAAAGGAGAGCAGGCTCATCGGGATCTGAAATTGGCCTTAATGCTATCTTCGGATGATTCTTCTCAGGAAAAGGCGACGGCATTTATTTCATTAGTGCTTCGTTATATTAGATCCTGGCTCTTTGAAAATTATAAAAGCTTGTATCAGTCCGATTATATTATCTGGGGTATCAACCTTGGGCTTCCAGCGAAATCTTATGATGATAAAAATATGGTCAGCCTTTTTCATAAGGTAGGGTTGGCGGCGGCAAACCTATCTGCTGATGAAAGCAGTGAGATTACTCCTGAGCTGGTCCAGAGATATTTATCATGGGCAAAAAATGAACAAAAAAGTCTCGAAGAAGGGAGTGAACCGTCTGATACGCCGATCATGTCTGATATGGTGCATGTGGTCCCGGAAATCGCTGCTCAAGTAGCTGGTTACATCCGCTCAGAAAGTTGGGATGCTCACCATAATATGATGATGCTGGTTGATATAGGTGCGGGTACCGTCGATGCATCCGTTTTTACGGTGACAAAACCTGAAGAGCATCAGTTTGCCTTCTTGAGTTCATCTGTTTGTCCTTTTGGGGTTATGAACCTGCATAGAAAAAGAGTTGATTGGTTGAAATCACTCATTGGCTCACGGAAAAATGCAGACAAGCTTTTGCCCTATCTGGATGAAATCTACGCTCCCACTGATAGAGTGGATGCGATTCCTGCTTCGTGGAAATCTTACATTAAAGGACTGTATGTAAGTGGCAAACGCTCACCAGATGATGAATTTTATGAGGCGTATAGAACTCAACTTTATGACGATACTATTTGTCATGGTAGAGAATCGAATCCGGACTCTCCAGAGTGGACAGAGCTGCCGTTCTTCCTTTGCGGTGGTGGTAGCAATATGGAGCTATACGAGCAATTCATTGATCTGGTAAATGCGGGCAAAAGCTGCTCTTCGTTGAGGCTAAAGCCATTACGGATGAATATGCCGAAAGGGTTTGAGGCAAAAGGGTTGAGAGATCATGATTATCATCGGTTTTCAGTTGCCTATGGTTTGAGTTATGCCCGTGATGAGATTGGCCGGTGTATTCCTGAGGCGGAAATTCCACCTCTGGATCGTAGTTTAAATCGCAGGGCTGAGATTGTGAGTGTAAGCAAGGATATGATTTGAGGCACAGGCAGAGTGGATTTTGTCTGCCAGGAGAGTTGCCTGTTCATTGATTGTTTATTTCAGGTTCTCAAAAATAATTTTTATTAAAAACAATGAGTTGTTTTCGATATTAATTTTTTGCCAAACTTACCAATAAAAAGTAAATTTTTTGCCACACTTAAAGGTTATTTTTGCCAAACTTTAAAACTGATAATTTTTATTAACTCTTTGATTTTTGTTGGAATTCAGGTTGTCATACTTTGCCACGCTTAACGATGACATTCATGATCTTTTGGGAACCATCAACGTCATGTGGCATGAAACCCATGAGAATGATTTCGACAAAGAAACCGGGTGATTAGCAGATTAGTCATCAGATTTGGGGGCAAGAACCCCCGGATTATTTACTGCTGTTTTTCTTGCTTGCCTTGTTCAGGGTCTGCAAAGCTCACATCAATAATATTAATTTGACCACTGGTGCCAAATCGGTAGGGCATTTGCCATGGCCCAACGATTTTCCACCAACCCACGCCAACACCAGCGCTGACGATAGTATGTAGCCCGTCGATAACTTTATGGCCAACGACGTTCGGGTACATTCGACGCAAGATCAGATTATAAGGGAAGAACTGGCCAGCATGAGTGTGACCGGAAACCTGTAGATCGGCCTTGTTCTCAATGCTTTCAGGTATCGAGACGGGATTATGGTCAAAGACAATGATCGGATCACTGGCTTGAACATTGTCGCGCTGATAAATTTCTTTCAGACTCATCCGATTGGTAACGGCAAACTTATTGCCGATGTCATCGCGGCCAATTAAGCGAATACCATCAATCGTAAGTACCTCATCGTGCAGAATATCAATTCCTGAATTCTTGATAAAGGCAACATTACCATCCACATCGTTACCGTAGTATTCATGATTACCAAGAATCGCATAGACACCATGTTTTGCTGTTAATTCAGCAAAAACTTTTTTGTATCCCTCATTAACGTTGGTATGGCTGTCCTGAAAAATATCGCCACCAAACACAATGATGTCGGGATTTTCAGCGTTAATCTTCGCTACCATATCCACAAATAGCTGTTTGTTGGACGTCGGCATAAGATGGAGGTCACTTATAAAGGCGATACGCAGCTGCTCTCTATCTGCGATTTTGTTAACAGTGATTTGGGTATGAACGACATCGGTATAACGATAGTTGATATAACCGATGACAGCCACTGTGCATAGCGAAGCGGCAATAATCCATTTTCCAAGGTAGACTGGGACAGGCTTTATCAGATAATGAACGATCAGCAGTATCAGTACAGTAAACAGCAAGTAGTGTGCAAGATAGACATAATTACCAAAAAACAGGCCATACAACTCGTTTTCAACAATGAGATTCTTTCTGATATACGCCAGTGGCAAGATGCCAAAAAACAGCAGCACGCTGGTCAAAAACAGCTTAAACAACCGATAACCCTCGGAGAGTGGTGAATTTTCAGTGCTAATAAAAGCAGCCAAACGCAGATAATGTCAACAGAGTAATCGCCTTCTCAAGGGTTATCTCACAGTTGTTGCGTAAATATTGACTGGCAGTATTAACGGCAAACCCGGTTAACATGATAACGAATAAAATAACAGCCAGAATAGGCAGTGCAGTATCAGTACTTTTACTTGGGATAGGCATTAGGCTGACTCCTCCATTATGAAAGTTTCTCCCTAACCCATCCCATTCAACAGTTATTTCAACCAGACATAAAGATTTACTATGGCTATTAACATTAACGACCAATACCTTACTGCTACTGACTTATCAGACTGCTTGAAAAGCAGGCAGGAGTGGAGGGACAGAGCTTGATTCAAGCTCATTTTCTTTTTGCTTTAGTCGACTCTCTTATAGGGGCAGTAGCTTGCTTACCAGCGATTTTTGCCTGTTCTTTATCACCGGTATCCCATAAAACTTTGTGGTAAGCCTTTTGGTAAATCTTCTGGTAAGCCTTCTGGTAAGCTCTCCCTCTTTCGGACTGCGCCCAGGCTCGCTTGGAAACCCTCCCTTTTTCAGACTGAGCGTAAGCCTTCCCTCTTTCGGATTGCACACAGGCTCGTCTGGAAGCTCTCTCTTTCTCAGACTGAGCGTAAGCCTTCCGTTTATCGGACTGTTCATAAGCCTTCTGGGAAGCCCTCCGTTTCTCGGTCTGCGCGTAAGTCTCATCATGAGGGATGGTCAGAGATTCGCCAGCTCCTGAAGCAGAAGCTTCAACATCCAACTCATTTCCTGCAGTTTTTTCCAACGTTGAGGCAAGTGGAGGATGATCAGTATTTAAAAGGTATGAGTGAGAACTCGCCTCATCGGCAATACTCCAAACCCGATCAATTCTTATTTCTGATTGATTAGAAAGAATTCTGTAATTTTGTTCGACCTCCCGATACACCCCGGGTTTATGTGATATGTCTAACAGCTCACTTTGTTCAGATTCTTGAGAATAAATAACCCTGACCGGCATTGTTTTAAAATGGGAATCACTTAATGGGTTATGGAAGCTGTTTCCATATGGAATCCAGGAGTTCACATAATTAGTCGGTACAGTTTGATCCACCCGCAGCCCGAATACCAAACCACTTTGTTGCGGCCAGTCTTTAACATCTAATACACTGTTCGACATAACAGACTCATACGCTTTCTGGAATACCGAATGCAGGAATTGTGAATTAAAATATGGAGCAGACATTGAATTATTGAGTTATTGAATTAATGATTAGGACCATACTTTTTTATAAAAGTTCCTCCCTCAAAAATACCATTCCATATTTATTCCAACCAAGCATAAAGACATGCTATGGCTATTAACTATTAAGTAGTTGGCCAAATGAAATCGTATATTTCTGGCTTAGTGGACAGTTACTATGCCAGGCACAACGCAAGGAGCATAGCCGTAGCTATGTGACCGGAGTTGTAACGCCACACGACTGCATGGATGCAGGAGCAGTTGCCGGGAGTGACTGTGCAATTAGTCAGAAAACATGATTTCGTTTGGTTAACTGCTTAATAACAGAGATGTTAAGCGCTGGAGTCAAGCAATAACGGCGAATGTATTCCTTGCTACTACCAAAGCAAAGTATGAGGCTGACAAAGGCCGCTTTAAGTGTGAAGAATGGGCAGCTGTTCATTGCCAAAAGCAAAGAACCGTTGAATATCCGCTGGAGCCGATGGTCAGGCAACGCGAGCCTGGAGCTGCCTTCTGAGCCTTCCAGTATCACCATCAGCAAAGATCGGGCTGGCCACTTTGTTTCCATGCTCTGCGAATTTGAAGCTAAACGGGGGCGCTTTAGCCCAATGTCTGTTTCCCACAAGCCTGTTTCCCACAAGACAGCAGGCATTGATTTAGGTTTAAACGATCTGTTCATCACATCAGACGATGATAAATCTGGCAATCCTCGTCATTCCCGGCGCTACGAGAAAAAGCTCGTCTACCTTCAGTGTCAACTGGCCAACAAGCAGAAAGGCAGTAATAACCGAGCCAAAGCATGACTGAATGGGCTGATCGTATGTGGCTGAGATAGACCGATTCTTCCCCAGTTCCAGGCGTTTTTACGGTTGCGAGTTTGTCCATGAAAGTCTGCCGTTGTCTATCCGGGAGTAGGATTGCCCCTGAATGCAAAACTCATCACGATAGGGATATCAATGCAGCATTGAATATCAAAACCGCCGGACTGGCGAAGTGAGTTTCATAGTGATTCATTACAATGGACATTCATCGTGCAAGATTTCATTGTATTCCCAAGGCCTGATAAGTATTGTTAAGTAGCTGGCTATATGGAATCACATATTTCTGTCTACTTGGGCAGGTGCTATGCGAGGCACAACGGAGGGAGCATAGCCGTAGCTATGTGTCCGGAGTTGTAACGAAGCACGACTGCATGGATGCAGGAGCAGTTGCCGGGAGTGCCTGAACAAGGAGTCAGAAATATATGATTTCATATGGTTAGCTACTTACATATTGAGCTTTTGCATATGCCTTACGAATAACTTATGCGAGAGTTTGACTCAAATTAGAATGATCATCAGGGAAGCTTATCAATGTTAAAATTTCCAGTCATTGCCTCTGCACTCCTGTGCTTAGCCACATCTGTAAGCGCTGCCGACAAGCCGGTTGGATCCGGTCCTAACCCATATTCAGACTGCGGTATTGGAGCCGCTCTGTTTTCCGAAGGTCCTGTATGGGCTGCGGTAACCTCAAATGTCATCTGGGATATTGGAACAACGGCTGTTACATCTGCAACCATGAGCCCTGAAACATGTAATGGCAGCAAAGTAAAAACGGCACAATTCATTATTGATAATTACGACAATCTGGCCGAAGAAACGGCACTTGGACAAGGTGAGCATTTGACCGCAATGTTGACTGTGCGGGGGTGTCAGGCATCGGCTCACCCGACGATTGTTCAGTCTATCCGCAAAGACATGGTGGGTAACGTGACAGCTGCCAGCTATTCAACCCTGTCTGATGTGGAAAAAGCCACTCAATATTATCAGGCGATGGATGCAAGTGTTGCCAGTGTAGCGGATAGCTGCTCCGCCTGATCTGATGTTTGGCGTTGTCAGCAGTCAGCGCCAGTCCATATCTCAGTCAAACCATAAGACCTGTAAGCAGTGACTAAACCTATTTTCTCTCTTTGCCTGTTGCTTTTATCGCTGTCTTCTTTTGCTGTTGAGCCTGACACCTCCTCTGTTAATCCTTTCCATCTTGCTACCATCCAAAAGCTATCAAAAACCGATACATGGAAAAAACTGCTGGTTTATGAGCCATCCGGCTTATTGGGTGCAGAAGTTGAAAGTGCAATTCAGACCAAAGAATTCTTTCTGGCTCCCGATGGTCGAACCAACCCGGAAGCTGAACTACTGGCAACACTACAGGCATTCTCACAGCCAGTGGGCAGTGACCCTGAGTCTCACGCACAATGTCGTTTTCCTGCAAGGTATCAGTGGCTCAAGTCTGAACTTGGTTTAACAGATGAGTCAGTGACGCCTGTTCACTGCCCTGAATTTTCTGAATGGTCCGAGTACGGTGATGCGAAATCATTAAGCATTATTTTTGCCTCGGGGTACCTGGGTAACCCGGCATCTTATTATGGCCACACCCTGCTGAAGCTGAACTCAAAAGACAAGGACCGTACTCAGCTATTGGATACCAGTGTCAATTTTGGAGCCATTGTAGAAGATGGTGAAGACCCGGTCAGTTACATTGTCAAGGGCTTGTTTGGTGGATATAAAGGAGGCTTCAGCCATGCTGAATACTATTTTCATAATCAGAATTACGGGGAGCTGGAACTGCGTGATCTCTGGGAGTATGAACTGGATTTAACACCTGAACAGGTCGATTTTGTCCTCGCCCATACATGGGAAGTCATGGGTAAGGAATACCAATACTTTTTCCTGAATAAAAATTGCTCATTTCGTCTTGGGGAATTGCTTGAGATTATCGATGGAGTGAAAGCCAACCCCGATAATGATTTTTGGGTGATACCGCAATCTCAAATTCTGGAACTGGACAAAGCCACATTAAACGGCAAACCCCTGGTAAAAGCGATTACTTTTCAGCCATCAAGGCAGTTCCGTCTCTATAGTCGTTTTCGTACGCTTCAGGACCGACATAAAAGCATGGTTGCAGAAGCTATTGCCAACCCGCACATACTCGATACGGATATTTTCCAGTCAGAACGCATGGACGACAGGTTTTTAATACTGGATACCCTGCTTGATTATTATCAGTTCCTTGGTCAGACCGCTTCAGAGGACGATCAACACGCCATTGAGCAGGCCTATCACAATGTATTGGCGCACCGCTACACCCTTCCTCCCGGTGGCAGTAATCCCGCCTATGAAAAGCCTGTTTCGCCCGATGAAGGGCGCGAGCCAAGCCTTATTCAACTTGGGCTACGTTACGATGACGAGCTTGGCGGTGGTATGACGGTGAATATTCGTCCTGCCTATTATGACAGTCTGGATGGAGGAGCTGAACATGCTGAGTTTGGTGAGCTGATTATGGGCCAGGTTGAACTGTCCATGTTTGACGACAAAGTCATTGTGGATGGTGTGGACTTTGTCAGTATTCAGAGCCTCGCAACAGAAGCGACCGGGCTTCCCGGTGATGGGTATGATTCGTGGAGACTGAAAGCGGGTTTACAGCCTGCCCGGCCCGACTGTTCAGAAACCTGTCTAACACTTCAGCTAGAGGGCGACAGGGGATACACGGCAATGGCTACTGATCACCTGGCTCTCTCCGGATTTGTTGGTGCCGCCGTTCGTGACAACAAACAAGGGGCCGGAAATCTGGAAGGTCGCATCACTGTCAATGCCGTGGCCAACATCTCTGAACGGATAAATGCGCTTTTTGAATACCAGCATAAGAAGCAAATTGATGGCTCCAGATCAGACCTCAATAGCTTCCGCTTTGATACCCGATACCAGATTAGCAAAAACCGGGAGTTAAGGTTTTCCTATGAACACGACGAAAGTGATGAATTTACCGTGCTTTTTGGACATTATTGGTAGTGACAGCTAACAGAAAGAGCGGGCTCAAGACAACCGCTGCCGATATTCAGAACTTCGCCTTTCTTCGTTTTTAAGGCAGGTAAATGGCGTATTCCTTTATAAATAGCGGTTTTTATATCATCCCTGCTGAGGATAAAAAACCGCATCATCAATAGCATTAAATCACTGCTTCGCTAATGGCCTCACGATAACAGTCTACATTGCGCAGACCTGTGTCAGCATCAAACCAGTGCCAATGATCCCGGTTGATTTCCAGTGGCAACTCATGCCCTTCATCAATCTGGGCAGATTTATCAAGGCGAACACTAAGCCTCTCGTTAGAGCCTTTTACAACACCGACCGCCAGTAACTCAGAGCCTAACCGCTCAACAAGTTCCACAGACAGTATCAGGTCCGCATCCTCTTTTGGGCACAGCTGTAAATCTTCAGCACGGATGCCCAAAATAGCCGAGTCACCACCGAGTTTGCCCGACAGTGTGGCAATTTGGCTATGTCCCAATGCAATTCCGTCAGCTAACTGAGTTGCTTTCAACAAATTAATCGAGGGAGAGCCAAGAAAGCCGGCGACAAAAAGCGACGATGGATTATTATAGAGTTCGTCCGGTGTACCAATCTGTTCGGGTATACCATTGTTCATAACAATCAATCGGTCGGCTAACGTCATGGCTTCGATCTGATCATGGGTCACATAGATGGCAGTTGTTTTAAGCCGACGCTGCAACTTCTTGATCTCAAGTCGCATCTGGCCTCTCAGCCTTGCATCCAGATTGGATAAAGGTTCATCAAAGAGAAAGACCTCAGGCTTACGCACAATTGCGCGCCCCATGGCCACACGCTGACGTTGTCCACCTGAGAGCTGGCCTGGTTTCCGATCCAGCAGTTGAGAAAGCTCAAGCGTTTTTGCAGCCTCTTTAACCCGCTTGTCAATTTCAGCCTTTGCCAGCTTTCGATTTTTCAGGGCGTATGCCATGTTGTCAAACACCGTCATATGTGGGTAGAGCGCATAGTTCTGAAACACCATGGCAATATCCCTGTACGCCGGCTCCCTGGTATTCACCCGCTGATCTTTTATCCACAAGTCACCACTGGTGATGGATTCCAGGCCTGCAATCATTCGCAGAAGCGTTGATTTACCACAACCGGACGGGCCAACGACAACCACCAGCTCGCCATCGGCAATATCGATGCTGATGTTTTTTACGGCTGCAACACCATTGGCATAGATCTTTCCAAGGCCGTCTATTACCACTCGAGACATATTGATATCCTGTTATTTTTCGGTTTCCACCAACCCCTTGATAAACATTCGCTGGAAGATCACCACAACCAGCACCGGGGGAATTGTCGCCAGAATGGTTAAGCCAAAGGCAATATTAAACTGAGGTAAGTCACCACCTTCGTTGATGGTTTGAAACATCTGTCGTATGCCAATGACGACCGTGTAGTAGTCAGTATCTGTTGTCATCAGTAATGGCCAAAGATACTGGTTCCAACCAACCACAAACATGATGATGAAAATTGCAGCCAGTATGGTGGACGACAAAGGCAGAAGAATATCGATAAAGAACCGCACCGGCCCGGCACCATCCATACGGGCAGCTTCCATTAATTCACCTGGTACTGAGCGATAGAACTGCCGGAAGAAAAAAGTGCCCGTCGCTGATGCGATCAAGGGAACAATCAATCCGGCATAGCTATTGAGCAGCTCCAGCTGGGCAACCACTTCATAGGAAGGAATAATCCTGACCTCCAGAGGTAGCAGCAGTGTTGCAAAAATCATCCAGAACAATGGTGTTGCCAGGGGAAACCGAAAATAAACCAGGGCATAGGCAGCAATGGTGGAGATAATGATCTTGCCAATAGCAAAGCCCAGACCCAGCACAAGACTGTTCAACAACATGCGCCAGGCGGGTGTTGATAAATCATCATTACCGCCAATAATAGCCTTGTACGTTTCCCATCCATGCCCTCCGGGGAAAAATTGCAGCCCTTCCTTAAACAATGTCTCCGGCGTATGGGTGGATGACATGAGCGCAATCCATAAAGGCAACACCATAATCAGGGTGCCCATTATTAAAATACCGTGACGTATGACGGTGCGAGTCCATGGTTTACTCATCAGTAATGCACCTTTTTGTCAACATAACGGAACTGGATAATCGTCAGGCAAATAACAAACAGCATCAGAATAACCGACTGCGCGGCGCTACCTCCCAAATCAGCGCCAAGAAAACCATCCTGATAAATCTTGTACACCAATGTCGTAGTTGAGCCTGCGGGGCCGCCACGAGTGGTCAGATCGATCACACCAAAGGTTTCGAAGAAGGCATAAGTCGTATTGATAACCAACAGGAAGAACGTGGTTGGAGCCAGAAGTGGAAAGGTAACTGTCCAGAATCGTTTAATTGAGCCCGGGCAATCAATTCTTGCAGCTTCCTGAACAGAGGCAGGTATCCCCTGCAAACCGGATAAGAAGAAAATAAAGTTGATGCTTAACTGCTTCCATACAGAAATTAAAACGACAACGAAGATCGCATCACTTCCATCCCGGGTATGGTTAAAGTCAAAGCCCAGTGCGTTGATACCATTGTAAAGATCCCCCATCAAAGGGCTGAACAATAAACTGCCAACCAGGCCAGCCGCTGGAGGCGCAATGGCATAGGCCCACATCAGAAAGGTTTTATAAACCCCGGCACCGGTCAACACTTCATTTACCTGAACCGCCAGTAGTAATGCCAGTGATAGAGAAAAAAGGGTAACCATCACTGAAAAAAACAGGGTAAACAACACCGTGCTGACATACTCCGGATCTTCCAGAACATCAGTAAAATTTCGCAACCCGACAAATTCGCTGGAAAGCCCGAAAGCATCTTCCATATAAAATGACTGCTGAATAGCCTGGCCAGATGGCCAGAGAAAAAACACCAGGATGATAAGTACCTGGGGTAATATCAAGAAATACGGCAGTGCACTGTGTTGAAACTGATTTTTCTGCACAACAATTTATAACCCGCTATAACCTGAAAAATGTTACCTGTGATAAGAAGCACCGCAGCCACTGACTAACTACGGTAATAAATGAACAATTAACCACTTAGTTATAAGTGTCGTTAAAGCGGGACAGCAGTTTGTTGGATTCACGCTCAATAGAATTGAAGGCATCGTCCACACTGGTCTGTCCGGAGAGAATCTTTTCATAATTTTTGTAGAGGCTTTCACGAATCTGAACGTAGTAGCCCAGACGATAGCCTTTGGTCCACTCGCCACCAGCAAGGCTCAACTGCAGCATACCAACCTCGGCATCCGGTGCTTCCTGGTAATAGCCACTCTCTTTGGCCAGTGAATAGGCATCGTTGGTGATGGCCACATAGCCAGTTTCCTTGTGCCATAACAACTGAGTCTCAGCCTGTGTCAGGAACTTGTAGAATTCAGCAATGCCCTTGTATTCATCCGCATCGTGCCCGGTAAAACTGAACAGTGCTGCACCACCAATAAAGGTGCTTTTGGGCTCTTCGATCAGGCTGCTCCAGTAGGGCAGATAGGTTGTGCCAAATTCAAAGTCAGCCGTCTTTTGCAAGTTTCCGAAAGAACCGGATGAGCCCAGCCACATTGCCACCTGACCTTTGGTAAAGGCATCCTGATTGTCGCCCCAGGCTCTGCCGTAATAGCCATAGTAGCCATCATCCATCCACTCTTTGACTTTGCCCCAGTGCATTTTCAGGGCATCGTTGTTATAGAGAATTTTTACATCAGTGCTGTCGTAACCGTTGTTGCCAGTTGCCATGGGCAGGTTATGGCGGGAATGGAAGTTCTCGGAAAAGATCCATGGGCTGTGAGACTGAGCCAATGCCAGATAACCAGCGGCTTTCAGTTTGGGCGCGGCCTGCTCAAACTCTTCCCAGGTTTTGGGTGGAGTTACACCGGCTTTGGCAAGGGCTTCTTTGTTGAAATAAAGAAGAGGTGTGGAACTGTTGAAGGGCATTCCGATCATTTTGCCGGCAGAGTCTGCATAAAAGTGTCGAACACCGGGAATATAATCGTTGCTATCAAAGGCAATACCATTATCTTCCAGCAGATCCTGCACTGGATAGACGGCACCCTTCGCATTGATAACAGTTGCAGCACCGGCATCAAAAACCTGTATGATATGCGGCGCTTTTCTTGCCCTGAAAGCTGCAATACCGGCAGTCATCGTGTCTTCATAACCGCCTTTGTTTACCGCTGTCAGCCTGTATTCATCCTGACTCTGGTTAAAGCGGTCTACTAATATTTCAACCACTTCACCATTTCTTCCACCCATGGCATGCCACAGGGTTAATTCGGTTGCACCCTGTGCAATTGATGCCGCAAAAGAGGAGACACTCAAGCCAGCAAACACGATCAATTTTCTGATGTTCATTTATAACGATCCATTTCTGATTTTATTAGTCAACAGAACACATCCTAAGAATTCAAAATGACAGTTTTGTTAAAATCTAAAACTCGACTTGCCGGTTTCTAATGGACGTTTGTTTGATTCAGGTTAAAACTTTAGCTCATTGACCCGTTTTCCTGTGTCGGGGTAAGGTAGAGCTTTAACGCAGTTATTATCAGACGATGGCTAATCCAGGGAGGATTAATGCCTCATAAACTTATCCTCAAGCTGTTGCTTGCCTGCTCTGTAATGCTGAACATCTCTTCAGTTAAGGCTCAAACCCCTGCTGAGATTGATGAACCCCTCTATAAGCCGTTCATTGAGCGCTATATTCTTGATGAGCTCAAGAATCTCCGTCAGGATCAGCAGTTTATGCGGGCTGAACTGATCAATAAAGTTGCTGAGGCCCGGCTGGATGCCTCAGATCGAGCAGTTCGCTATACAACGGATACCGTTAACAATATCTTTTTCATCATTACTGGCGCGGCTTCAATTCTGGTTTTGCTTGGGTGGCGTTCATTGCGAGAGGTTCGTGAAACCATTAAGGCACAGGTCGAAAGCCAGGTTTCTCAGATGACACTGGAATATGAGAAAAGACTGAATGAGCTTGAGACGAAGCTGGTCGTGCGTTCGGAGCAGATTATTTCTGCCCAGGAAAAGATATCACAAACCAATCAGGTTCATTCATTATGGATGCGTGCAGGGCTTGAGACGAACCTCCATGAGCAGATCAACATCTATGACCAGATTCTTGAAATCAAGCCAGATGATGTTGAGGCACTGACCTATAAGGCTGACTCGTTGCTGGATCTTGGTGAGGCCCGATGGGCGCTATCACTGACCAATCAGGCGATTGATCATGATCACGAATATGCGCTTGCCTACTGGCAAAGGGCCTGTGCAGAAGCGGCACTTGGGCAGCATGATGAAGCAGTACGGGACCTTGAAACCGCCATACTGCAATCTCCCGCATTAAAGGATGAAGTCGTCAGTGAGACGGCTTTTGAGGTTCTGCACGGCCATCTGTCGTTTAAGAAGTTGTTACAGTCAGATATGTCGGATGTAGAAATGAGTTAGTTCTCGTCCAAAAAACCAACCAGCTGAGGACATGAGTATTTTATTCTGAAAAATAAGAGAAGCCCTGCTATTTTTCCATATCAAGTAGGAAAGGCTTCATGTAAAACATGAAACCCTATTCGAACCGTACTATTTTGGCCTTAACTGACCTATATCATGAGGCTTACCTGTTGCCATATCGATATCATTCAAGAAAGCCTTTACCCGCAATCGGATATAAGCAATATGACTTTTATCCGTTGTCATAAAGCCAAACGGAATAGGTATGGGAGAAGTATCCGGTGCTGATAAATGATATATAACGACAGCAAATAAATCGCTGTTAACAATCACCTCAACGTTGCCGTTGCAGAAGTCTCCTGTGTAGCCAAACAGGCTATCTTTATCGAAATCCTCAAACTCTATTCCACAAACCCGCCGTAGCCGGTCATGATTTTCTGTAAGCGGCAAATACAATTTTGGCTGGTACAGCTTTTTGGCTTTTTTCCCCGTGACTTTTGCGCTATCCCGTACATATTGTAAGCAACTAAGAACTTTTTCGGATTTTCCCCAGAAAGGATTATTGGGTGCCAGCCATATTAACTCGTCAGCCTCATGCCCAGTTCTCTTTGGTTGCTTTACATTTTTTTCCAGTATCCCGGTAATCAAACGCCAGTTTTCAAGGGTATAAATGATACCCAGAAAGGGGGTGAGATCAGCCCCGCTAGACTCTGCATATTGCCGGTCCGATAGTATTTTAGGAATATCCAGGCCATCATCGTTGATGTAAGCCTTGCTCTTAGTATCATCAAACTCATCAATAACCTTAAAAATCTCAAGAAAATTATGCGGTTGTCTCTGGAGGCCAATTGCATCCGTGATCAAGGATGTAGCTTCTGTTGCATCCTTAAGTTCTTCTATATCGCCTCGTTCCAGAAACTCTCCTGAGTGGCTTACGGAGAAGCTGTGGCTTATACGCAATGGCTTCTCTATAACTTTTCTGACATCTCCGATGTTGTATAAATTCACCCGGTTATCATCATTATCTTTGACTCCCTTTACATCGCCTCTATCAGCAATATCCTGGAAATGTTGCTGGAAAGCTTTTCTGGCAAGAGCTTCGCTCTTTGCTTTACGCTCGTTATCAATATTCAGGCGGAGCGCAAACTTCCAGTTTTTGTTAATTTTCTTTGCTCCAAGGTAGTTCAGACCGGCCAGCTCAAAGTTAAAATGGCCAGTGGTTTCATCAATTTTTTCGATCTTGGGAATTGCTTCCATTCCTGAAAAATATGAACGACTCTGGTTAGTTAATTCGACAGTACCGTCATCGCGATATTTAAGATCTCCACTCCGAACAAGATCCGACAGAGCCTCATCCAGCTCTCGCTTGCTCAGTGAGAAAAACTGAGCAAGGCTGGCAGGTGTAAGAGGGTTGATATTCACGATTCTGAGAACAAATTCCCTTATAAAAGACAGCCGCTGAGCATCAGTATAGGAAAAGCTGATATGAAATCTGTGCACAGGAAGGACGAAATCCAGCTCATGGAAACAGATTGGCTTACTCTTATCCATCATTTACCCCTCCGTTGTGGATTTTTTCCCTTCGCATTAACTACCTGGTACTCTTTGCCACCGCTTTCAATGTGACTTAAGACTCTGCCAAATGGCATCTTCTTGTTTTTCCCTCGCCACATCCTTGTCGAGCCGACAATGATAAGTCGATCCATTGCTCTTGAAAGCGCCACGTTAATTCGATTAGAAGAGTGAAGGAAACCGGTTGACTGCTTCTTATCTGAACGGGTTATCGACAAAATGATAATTCGGTTTTCCTTACCCTGATAACTGTCAACAGTGTCAATTTTGACCATGCTCTTAAAGTCATCACTCCAGGAGGCTTCGTTGAATTTCTGATTGATCAGGCGTTTCTGCTCTCCGTACATACAGATCACACCAATGCCAAACTCACCCTCTTTCAGAAGTTGGCCAAGTCCTTCAAGGAGCTCTGTGCTTTTTTCTATCTCTCTCAGCAGGGAGATAATCTGGTCTGCTTCGGTTCTATTGTAAATACTGACACCCTTATCATCATTGTGATAGGAGTTGGGCAAGGCCGCAGTATCCAGCCAGGAGACGGGCGTTTTCAAAATTGATGGCACCCGATGATAAATATCTGGTATTGCGCGTTTACCGGTAACCAATTTTCCATCATAAAAACAGTCCGACACCATCCGGCCAATAGGCTCAATCATTCGATATTGAGTTAGGAGCTGAGCCTGAACCTGTTTACCATAATCGGATTCAAAGGCTCTTTCGAAATCACTCTTGAGAATACCATCAAGGTCGTCTGTAGCGGCGGTTATACCCAGCTTTTTGGCAATGGCTTTTTGATGGGGTGTTGAATACATCGGCGGCAACTGCTTATGGTCTCCCACCAATAGAATTCGTTTGCCCACTTGCATGGCTATCGCCAACTCACTGGATATGGAGCGTGCAGCCTCATCAATAATTACCCAATCGTACTGCTGCTCACCAATACCCATATGAAACTGCCCAATACCTACACAGGTGCCCGTCACCAGCTGTCTGGATCTTGCAAGGAACTCATCGTAATTCACGCGATCCATGGCCAGAGCATCCAGCATATCTCTGTATATTTTTACCAGGGATTTTGCTTTGATGGTTTCATTAGGTTGCAAGTCAAACTGGTATTCCAGTTTTTGATAAACCTTTGTCTTTACATCCTCCACAGAGTCTTTTGTATTCCAACTGACAGCAAAATCTTCCTGCAACTTCTCAGTAATCGTTGCAATCAGTTCTTTTTTTGATCTTTTCAGGTTGTCAGACTGGTCTTGCTCATCATCATCTGTCAGATGGTCATCCAGCGCCTTTAACGCATCCATCTTGCTGAATAAATTGAACTCTGCTGTCGTAAGATCTTTCAGATACGCTTTCTCAACACCAAGCGCTGCACTCATAGCCATTATTTTGTGGCTGGCTTCTACCCTGAATAGTTCTCTTTTGACATTGACGATTGAACCGGCATAGACATCTTTCAAAGAGTCAGAAACCGTCGATTCTCGGTTACTGAAACGAACCACTTCCAGCGGTGTCTTAAGTTTGCGACAGTGTTTACGGATTCGCTCTGCCGCATTATTAACCGCTTCATGAGACTGGCTGACCAGCAAAATATTATTTACTTTCTCTTTTTCCACGAGGAAGTGAACAAAAGCAGCAATAAACTCGGTTTTACCGGTCCCAGGCGGGCCTTGCAAAAGCGATAGCGGTCCATAACGCACCAGTTTTTGAAAAGCGACTCGTTGTTGCTCATTCAAGCTGATGGTGTTGCCATGATCATCAAGCCTATCGTATTTCTTGAAATCTTCCTCAGTAACTTCAATGTCATACCCTGTTGCCTGCAGCTGGCATGAAGGATCAAAGTAATCAGTAAGATTCGGGATAACACTGCTTTTATCAAGAATGGGTATTCCGGAAGCATTCGGCCACTGATTCCGGAAACATTCGGCCACCTATTCCGGTAACATCCGGCCACTGATTCCGGAAACATTCGGCCACCCATTCCGGTAACATCCGGCCACCCTTTTCCTGCCAGCGGCGCAGTCTATTTCAATAACCGTTACCCTCGTTCTTGGGCCCCTTTCAAGGATGACGGGATAGCACCATGAAGAGACTGACCATGCGCAAAATTCGTGAAGTTTTCAGACTCAAATTTGAGCACAACCTCAGTGAGCGAAAAATTGCCCAAAGCTGCAATATCTCCCGCTCAACCGTTAAAGATTATCTGGCCCGATTTTCGGTTTCTGAGCTGTCCTGGCCACTGCCTGACTCCATTGATGAGCACATGCTGGAGCAGCAATTGTTCCCCGCCAAACCATCACCACGCAGCAACAGGCAGGCACAGCCTGACTGGAGTCAAATTCATCAGGAGCTGCGACATCCCGGTGTGACCCTGATACTGCTCTGGCAGAACTACAAAGCCTGTCACCCGGATGGTTATCAGTACAGCTGGTTCAGTGACCAATATCGTTCATGGAAGAACCAGGTAGATGTGGTCATGCGGCAAAACCATATTGCCGGAGATAAGCTCTTTATTGACTATGCCGGTCAAACGATGCCTGTCGTTGATCAGTACACTGGCGAAGTACGACAGACACAGATTTTTATCGCCACACTGGGAGCCTCCAGCTACACCTATGCTGAAGCCACCTGGAGCCAATCGCTTCCGGACTGGGTGGGCTCACATGTTCGTGCCTTTGACTATTTTGGAGGTACTCCCAACACACTGGTTCCCGATAATTTAAAATCAGGTGTGAAACAGCCCCATCGGTATGAACCGGTGATCAACCCTACCTATCAGGACCTGGCCGAGCATTACCGGGTAGCCGTTGTACCCGCCCGGGTCAGAAAACCACAGGATAAGGCCAAGGTTGAATCTGCCGTACAGGTGGTCGAACGCTGGATACTGGCCAGACTGCGTGACCAGACATTCTTTACCCTGTCGGCACTGAACAAGGCGATTCGCAGCCTGCTGGATGACCTGAACAGCAAACCGTTCCAGAAATTACAGGGTAGTCGTCGTTCACTATTTGAGGAGCTGGACAAACCGGCACTCAAGCCTTTACCTGCAGAGCGTTATCAATACGCTGATTGGAAAGAGGTCCGGGTACACATTGACTATCATGTGGCAGTAGAGGGCCATTATTACTCCGTGCCTTACCAGCTGGCCAAAAAGCAACTCTCTGTGCGCTTCACCCAGAATACGGTTGAGTGCTTTTATCAGGGTAAACGGGTCGCCAGTCATCAGCGGTTGTACCAAAAAGGCCGGTATAGCACTCAGCCTGAACACATGCCGGAAAAGCACAGACAACATGCCGAGTGGACACCGGAAAGACTCCAGAACTGGGCCGCCCAAACAGGTCCTGAAACAGAAGCAGTGATACGACGAATCCTCTCAGACCGCCGCTATCCGCAACAAGGCTATCGCAGCTGCCTTGGCATCATGAGGCTGGGAAAAAGTTATGGTGGTAACCGGCTTGAAAACGCCTGTCGTCGTGCATTGTATACTGATGCCTGTTCCTACCGCAGTCTTGAATCAATCCTGAAGCACAACCTGGATCAACAGCCGCTGCCGCAACTGGAACCGGAAACTGCATTGCCGGATAATCATGAGAACCTCCGTGGCTCTGACTACTTCAACTAATCCATCACGAATAATAGAGAAAGGAACCAGAACCATGTTATTGAATCCAACATTAGAAAAACTGCAAACGCTGAAACTATCCGGCATGTATGAAGCACTTAATGAGCAATTGAACAGTCCAGACATAGAACAAATGTCGTTTGAAGAACGGTTTGGGCTAATGGTTGATCGGGAAATAACTTTTCGTGATGACCGTCGCTTGAAAACCCGTTTAAAAAATGCACGACTAAGACAGCATGCCTGCATGGAAGATATTGACTTCCGCCACCCTCGCGGTCTCAAGCGAGAGCAGTTCCAACAGTTACTGGGCAGTAGCTGGATAAAGGATCATCAAAACGTCATTATCACCGGACCAACCGGGGTTGGTAAAACCTGGTTGGCCTGTGCCCTGGCTCAGAAAGCCTGCCGTGATGGTTATACAGTCCAGTACCAGAGACTGCCAAGACTGCTTCAGGACCTGAGCCTTGCCCGTGCTGATGGTCGTTACCTGAAGATCATGACGACGCTGGCCAAAACCGACTTACTCCTTCTGGATGACTGGGGGCTGGCCCCCTTAAACGAGAGTCAGAGGCGAGACTTGCTGGAGCTGGTTGAAGACCGGCACAACCTCAAGAGCACCTTGATTACCAGCCAGATGCCGGTTGATCACTGGCATGAACTGATCGGTGATCCGACACTGGCAGATGCGATTCTGGACCGGCTGATTCATAACGCTCACCGCATCCCTTTAAAGGGTGAGTCACTGCGCAAGAAACAAGCAAAACTGGCGAAGTCCGAACCTACGTCCTAAGCTGCAAACCGATGCGTCGCTGCGCTACGATGGGGGTGGCCGAATGTTTCCGGAATGGGTGGCCGGATACTTCCGGAATCGGTGGCCGAATGTTAGTGGAATGGGTGGCCGAATACTCCGGAATGCGCAATCAAGAATACGTTTTAGCGCATTTTTCCTCTTTTTGTAGGAAGACCTGTCCATTTTTGTCCGGAAATAGACAGTATCCCCATCACTGAGCGCTTTAGCTTTAGGAGTGGCTTTTTTGAGATGAACTTCACTGCTCTTGGATTTTTTCAGATTGACGTCACCAATCCATATATCCTCATGCTCTTCATTGAGGATCAGGGCTTCAACTTCATCACCATTTCTGAATTTTTCCAACCCCTCTGACACTTCCGGTACATATGGCAAGGCAAGTTTAGAGCCATCGCTCTTAGGTTCAAAGGTGTCTCCTGACACTTCAATGAATGGCAACGCCATTGTTTCAGTATCAAGGACGGCCTTCCATAAATCGGAGGTGTGGAATGTCGTGCTTTCTGGATCTGAATCATCAAAACGGCTGCTGCCGTGTTCTTGGTCATATTCTGAACTGTTCAGATCGGATAAAAACAACTCTGCCAGACCACCTTTGACAATATCGCTGGTATCGTCAAAATCTTCTGGCTCAGCATCAGGCTTCAGTTTTGCAGAAACAATCTTGGCAAAACCTTCAAAGTCCCCGATCCTTTTGTTGAGGTCTGCCAGATCATATCGGTAGCTATCGACAACTCGTACAGCAAACGGCAGTTCTATATCACTGGTATCGATATCCTTTCTACTGATCGAATCTCTGTTTCTTGGCGGAAAACCTACAACAAACGCCTCTTCTTGGGGTTTATAAATCAAAGAAACTGAGCCGCCTATTCCCGTCAGCAACACACGGGCATCATTTGGATCTTTATTGCTTGGTTCAATGTTAACGAAGAGTTGACCGTTATCCGGATAGATGGTGATGTCTTCGCTGACCTTTTTCAGGCCGATTTCAATGATTTCAATATTTTCATCTACTGAAGATGCATCAGGATGCAATGCCTCAACAAAGCGCTCAAGGCTCTTGAAACCAGCATCTAAATCTTCGTTTTCTCTGTAAACAGCAGCACTGATCTCAGAAAATAACTCTGACTCCTGCCCCCATTCAATGCCCAGCAGTTCACAGGTCATCCTCATTACTGCGAAATTATCTCGCACCTGTGCGGTACAACCGTCAATATTTTCAGGGCTGTAACGATGATTAAAGGATTCTTCTCCAAAGACGCTGAAGTCGGGAAGATCAAGAAGCTTAACCTGAGGGTTTTCAGGGTTTGTGATCAACAGGTTCTCGGGGTGAAGATCGCCGTGGTACAGGTTTAACCCGTGCAGATGAGTTATGGCTGAGATTAGGTTATTGATCAGTAATTTTTTCTGCTCTTCAGAGTAAATTGCTGCTGCAATTTCCCAGGTATCGCCTTCTATAAATTCAGTCACTAAAAACAGACTGCCAGAACGTGCCGACAGGCCAAAGTCATAGATCTCAGGTAAATATTCTGGAGAGAGGCTTTTGAGAGAAGTGAGAGTATTGCAAAAATGCAGGGAACGATAACCTTGTTCAGGGTCTTTGCTAGTAGGTCTAACATTTGTCCAGGCTTTCACCAGTTGATGATCCGACCGGTAAATCTCCTTGGTATCAGTCTCCTTCAGAAGCTCATCTTCTTGATATTGTCGCTCCAATTTGAATGGTTTCTGAAAAGGTTCCAATTCAGAAATATCGAATTCAAATTCACTCGTGTCGTAGGGCTCCTGCTCTTTCAACAAAGCAAAAAGTTCACCGGCATCCTTACAGCTCTGGTGACACAGTACATCCAGAAATATATCCTTATACCAGGCTTCAGACGCTTTGACTGTCTTATCCAATTCTTTAAGGCTTTCAGGAGATATTCGACGACCTTCAAGAATGCAAGTCTGCAAACTTGGCAACCAGTAGCTTAACAATGCTGAATCGGGCATTTTCAGATAGTGGCTCAGAAAACCTTCCTATAAACTCATTCAACCGTTGATGGCTTGGCGGAAGCTCATACAACTCACAATACTCAGAAGGGATATTGCCTTCATGGGAGGAGCCGGGCAGCGCACGGAGACAATAGTTATACAGCTCAGGTTTTTGGTGTTTGATCAGACTCAGAACATCTCGTTCACGACGGACAATATGTTGCCTGCCTTCTGGCGTTTTTGCTGCCTGATTGTCTATCTTGTTAAAATCCCAAACTCGCAGTAGAGCCTCTTCCTCCTTTCTGTCCTCTAAGACAGATCGGTATTCTTTATAAATTGCAGACGGATGTTTGAATATACTCTCAACAGCTTTGTAGCCGTTGACATACAGGTGCTTGGGAGCAATATTTCCTTCGCTGAAAATCTTGTCAAAAACAGCGGTGTCCGCACGAAGCTCTGCATCAGGGTGTGGCCTGAAACGTTTATTAAATTTCCCCCTGTCCTTGTAAGAGAGAAACTCTTCCAGTGACAACGTATGTTGTAGTTCTGCTTCAGGGAGCTGTGAAAAGTCTGCGTCTCCCGTCATTACAACAAGGTGGTGCATGATCGGTATGCGACCCGATGAAAATTTATTTTTATATTTTCTCAGTTTATTTTGCAGCAAGTAGAGCTTACGCTGTGTGACATCTACCGGCGAGTTAGCTATTTCTTGACCGTTTTTACTCCACTTCCCTTTATTGGCTGTAATTTTGCCATGATTCCAATCCTTTAATTCGATAACCAGAACATTACAGTGAGTGACGATAACCAGATCAAACTCGCCATCCTTTCCTTTGGAGCCAGTAAACCGGAATCCTGCGTATCCCTTCCATGGGAACATACTATCTGGTGAAACACCCAATTTTGACCCTAGCTGCTGGGCGGCTATGTTGTGCTTAAGGGTTGAAAGCGATTTATTGGGATAATCGTATGAATTAAATAGCTTACTGGAGTGCAAGAAGGGCATGAAAATGAGCATTTTAGACTCTTAACAGCCTAATAGTGTTGTTTTTAATGACCAGAACCAACAGCTAATTGGTACCATATTATCTTCAACCTTTAAGCACAACATAGCCCTGCTGGGCTATGGAGCCACCTGATTGCCCCTTGCTTTGCTTTTTTCCTGCTTTTTTGGGTTGAAAATGCTTTTGTATTTTTTCAATGGCAGCAATTTCTTGCTGCTGAAGGCCTTCATGCCAGAGTATTACTTCCATTAATTTTCTTTCTCTTTCTATTCAAAAATAGGCTCTTTCGGGGTAACTGTGGGTAGAAATATACAAATCTGAAGAGAAAAGCACCAGCAGCTGATTTCTGATAAGTTTTGATTTTCAGATAAAACAAGAAGAAACGCCGCTGATGCTGATAAAAACTATCCTCAATAAAGTCTGTAAACTCAAGTCATTTGGTTACCAGGATGTAAAACTCGGCCTCTATCTTCTCTGGGAAGAGTTTCAAGTATTCTGGGACTATATTTCACCCAATTGGGCAGGAAAATATCTGGACCGATGGTGCACTCGAGTAATGCGATCAAAGATAGAGCCAATGAAGAAAGTTGCCAAAACAGTTCGACGACATAAGCCACTTATCCTGAATTGGTTCAAAGCAAAAAAAGCATTTTCCAGCGGCATTGTTGAAGGGCTGAATACCAAGATAAAACTTACTACGAGAAAATTGTACGGTTTCAGAACTTACAGGTGTGCTGAAATCGCTTTATATCATGTACCTGGCAGGCTACCCGAACCAGAATTAGCTCACAGATTTTACTGACGAGGCTCATTTAATAGCCCTCTGAGCCATTGCAGTGAGGGCGATGCACTTCTGATGGAGTACCAGTAAAGATAGGCACTGACCGATGGCAGTTCATAGGGCAGTGGAAGAATTTGCAGTCCCATATCCTGAGACAATTGTTGAGCGTAATCCTGCGGCAGGGTCAGCAATAAGTCTGAGCAGGAAGCCACCTGACAGCCTACCTGGTAGTTCCTCAAACGAAGGGCAATTGAGCGTCGTTTTTCCAGGCTGGCTAATTGCTGGTCTTCATAACCAGGCCCATCGCGACGGGATGACACCAGAATGTGTTTCTCTTTCAAATACTCTTCCATGGTCAGCTGATTGGTGATGCGGCTGTGATTTTTTCGGGCAACGACAACCATCGGGGTTTTCTGCAGCAAGGTATATTCGATTTGGCGGCCCACCGGCAGAAGCACGTCAATGGCAAGGTCAATACTGCCTGCTCTTAACTCCTTTTCCACATGGTGACGATCAAGTTTCACACTATGGATCGAGATGCCTGGAGCCTGCTGCTGTAATGCCATCATTAATGGTGGCAGCACAACGGTTTCCATGGCCTTATGAATGGCCAGAGTAAATGACAACTTACTGGTGGCTGGAACAAAGTCATCTCTCGGTGCCAGCACGCGCTCCAGGTTGCCAAGGACAGTGCGCAATTCCGGTAAAATTTCCCGGGTGTATGAAGAAGGCTGAAGGCCCCGTCCTTCACGGATAAACAGTGGATCGTCCAACTGGTCCCGAAGCCGGTTTAAGGCGTGGCTGACGGCAGGTTGAGTAAGGTTGAGCCGTCCTGCGGCACCGGTAATTGAGCCGGCAACGGCAATGGCTTCGAGCACTCTCAGAAGATTAAGGTCAAGTCTTGATATATGCATAATATTTATAGTTATTCATCAAAACTATTCATTTGATCGTGATTATCATCTACAGCAGCATAGAGGGCAATAACAATAACAGTGAGGCTTTCATGGATTTTTCCCACTCCGCCAAAGCGCAGGATTTTCTCAAGCGCACTCAGGCATTCATGAACGACAAAGTACTGCCAGCAGAAGAAGCGTATCATCAGGCGTTATCCACCTCCGCAGACCACTCTGAGTGGCAACAACCGGAAATCGTTGAAGAGTTAAAAAGACAGGCTCGCAGTGCAGGGCTCTGGAATATGTTTCTTCCCTGTGATGAATGGGGTGCAGGGCTTACCAATACGGAGTATGCACCTATTGCCGAGGCCACTGGCTGGAGCTTGATGTCACCAGAGGTCTTTAACTGTAATGCGCCGGATACCGGCAATGCTGAAGTGCTCTGGAAATACGGCAGTGAGGAGCAAAAAGAGCAATGGCTTAAACCGTTGCTGGCCGGGGAAATTCGTTCTGCGTTCTGTATGACCGAACCAGAGGTTGCATCAAGCGATGCAACCAATATGGGTGCCACCTGTGTCGTTGAGGGTGATGAGATAGTATTGAATGGTCGTAAGTGGTGGAGCAGCGGGATAGGCCACCCTAACTGCAAGTTCGTTATCTTTATGGGCATTTCCAACCCTGATGCCGATCGACATCACCGTCATGCTATGGTGCTGGTGCCTTTGGCTACGCCTGGTATCAAATCGAGCGCATGTTAAGTGTTATGGGTGACTACGATGCTCCGTTTGGTCATGGTGAAGTGTCGTTTACTGATGTACGGTTACCGCTGTCTGCCTTTATTGGTGGCCCGGGCCGGGGGTTTGAAATTGCCCAGGGACGTCTCGGGCCGGGTCGTATCCATCATTGCATGCGTTTGATTGGCTCTGCAGAAAAAGCACTCAAACTGTTGTGTGAGCGGGGCCTGAGCCGCAAGGCGTTTGGTAAGCCTTTGGTGAAGTTGAATGGCAATCCTGATGTGATTGCCAATGCCCGCATCGGTATTGAACAGGCCCGGTTGCTCACTCTGAAAGCGGCATGGCTCATGGATACAAAAGGCATTATGGGCGCAATGAGTGAAGTGTCCCAGATCAAGGTGGTGGCCCCCAACGTTGCCCAGCAGGTGGTTGATGCGGCTATTCAGATGCACGGCGGTGGTGGTCTTTCCGATGATTTCCCGTTAACCCGTATGCTGGCAATGGCAAGGGTGCTGCGTTTAGCGGATGGGCCAGATGAAGTGCATCGTGGGTTGATTGCCAAATTTGAACTGATGAAGTATCGATAACACGAAAAATAATAAACAGGATCAAGGCATGTCGTCTATAAAAACAATAATTGTGACCGGCGGTGCCAGCGGGCTTGGCCGTGCAACCTGTGAGCGCTTTGCCCGTGCAGGTTATTCGGTTTGTGTCGCTGATATCAATCAGGAGCCAGGCAATAAAACGGTCGAAGCCCTGAAAGCCCTGGGTGCCGATGCCTATTTCACCCGCTGTGATGTCACCAGTGACCAGGATGTAGAAGCCATGATTGCCAGCGCCATGCAGCGCTGGGGCAATATCGGTGTGCTGGTGAATAATGCCGGTGTGGCAGCCGGTGGTCGTATCGAAACGTCCTCCATGGAAGATTGGCAGTGGATCCTGGACATTAACCTGCTGGGTGTTGCCAGAGGTTGTAAAACCATTACGCCACTGTTTAAGCAGCAGCGCTGTGGCCATATTGTCAATATTGCTTCGCTGGCCGGTTTGGTGAATGCGCCGATGATGTCCAGCTATAACGCCACCAAAAGTGCAGTGGTAGGCCTGTCAGAAACCATCAGGATCGAGTTGGAACCTTTTGGTATTCATACGTCAGTGGTTTGCCCGGGATTTTTTCAGACCAACCTTGCCGAGTCTTTTCGATCCGGTGATGCTGAAATGAAAAAGGTGGTGGATAAGCTACTGGCCAGTTCCAACATCACCGCTGAAGATGTGGCCAATGATATCTTCAATGCGGTTCAGAATAAGACATTTTATGTCTTGCCCCATCGCGAGGGGCGCATACTGTGGCGCATCAAGCGTTACCTGCCATCGCTGTTCAAAGCACTGGTGAGCAAAGGATATAAGAAGAATTTAAAAAAACAGGGTGTGAAGCTATGACCACTGAAAGTGCAGGATTTGTTGATCAGCCGGGAACGGTTCGATCCGGAGAGGAGCTGGATAGGGTGGCACTGGATGCCTATCTGAATAGGATGTTTCCTGATATTGCCGGTGAGCTTAAGGTTGAGCAATACCCCGGCGGTGCTTCCAATCTGACTTACCTGATTTCCAAAGGCGAGAAAGAATGGATTCTCAGACGCCCGCCTTTTGGTGTAAAAGCGGCTTCTGCCCATGATATGAGTCGTGAATATCGTGTGATGTCTGCTTTGCAGGATCATTACCCGGTACCCAAAATGGTGGCCTTTTGTGAAGAACAGAGTGTTCTGGGGTGTGATTTCTATTTGATGGAGCGCCTGAATGGCATTATTCCACGCAATAATCTGCCAAAAGGGATGGCGCTATCGGAGCAGGAAGGTCGACAGTTGTGTATCAATGTTCTGCAAAAGTTCAGTGAATTGCACAACATCGATATTGAAAAAGCCGGTCTGAGCAGTCTGGGTAAAGGCTCCGGATACGTGCAACGTCAGGTCGACGGCTGGAGTGGCCGTTATCGTAAGGCGATCACCGACAATGTGCCCGACTTTGAACAAGTGATGAGCTGGCTCGACAGTAAGCAACCTGAAGATGCTGGCACCTGTCTGATTCACAATGACTTCCGGTTCGACAATGTGGTCTTGAACCCGGACAACCCAACTGAAGTTATTGGTGTGCTGGACTGGGAGATGTGCACACTGGGTGACCCATTGATGGATCTGGGTAATAGCCTTGCCTACTGGATCGAAGCGGATGATGAACCACAAATGCAAATGTTCCGCCGTCAGCCAACGAATATTGCGGGTATGCTGACGCGCAAAGAAGTGGTCGATTGGTACTGTGAGCAGAATAATATTGAACTGAAGACGTTTGATTTCTACGAAGTTTACGGCTTATTCCGGCTGGCAGTGATTATGCAGCAGATATACTACCGCTTTCACCATGGCCAGACCAGGGATCAACGTTTTGCCATGTTTCCTATGGCGATAGCGTATCTGGAGCAACGCTGCCTGCGGTTGATCAGCCAGTCATCACTCTAGCCCCGGATAAAAAGAGCAATGGCTACCATTTATTTAACTCGACACGGTCAGGCATCATTTGGGCAGCACGACTATGACTGTCTTTCCCCGCTGGGTGAACGTCAGGCTGTTATTACTGGCGAGTGGTTGGCACAAACACTGGGCAAGTCATTTCAATTGTCAGGCTCCGGCACCTTGCTGCGACAACAGCAGACGCTGGCTGGTATCCATAAAGGGATGTCGAAAAGCGGGTACCGTTCGTTGTGCGCGGATATCACCTTTCCCGGACTGGATGAGCTGGATTCCGCTGACTTGATGCTGGCGGCGAACCCCGATTTTACTGATCGGGCACAAATGGACCTGGCTTTTGCCCGGCGACTAATCCCAAGCAGGCTTTTTTTGACGCCTATCGTGCGGCACTGTTTCGCTGGATGTCTGGTGATTATGACAATGAATACCAGGAGTCCTGGCATACCTTTAAATCCCGGACGATAGAGGTACTTTATCAGTCGACCCGTCAGATGGCACAAAATGATTCCGCTGTGCTGGTCAGCTCAGGTGGCGTGATCTCCGTGATTATACTGCAACTGTTGAACTGCCCGGATACTGAGATGTTTCGTATTAACCGACAGATTCACAATACATCCATTACAGCTATCTCTGAGCGCAACGGTAAGCTGAGCCTGCATGGTTTCAACAATTATTCACACCTTGAAGTAAAAGGTGAAAAAGCGTTGCTCACCCGCATATAAAAACAATAAAGAGACTTCTTATGACAACCAACGAACCCCAAAAAGATCTGTTCAACCTGAAAGGAAAAATCGCCTTGGTGACTGGTGCCAGCCGGGGCATTGGTGAAGCTATTGCCAGACTGCTGGCAGAACAGGGTGCCCATGTGATTGTTTCCAGCCGCAAGTTGGATAGCAGTGAAGCCGTTTGTAGCAGTATTCGTGACAGCGGCGGCTCTGCCGAAGCTATCCCCTGTCATATCGGTGATATGGATCAGATCACCGCCCTGTTTGAGACGATCAAGGCAAAACATGGTCAGCTGGATATTCTGGTCAATAATGCAGCAGCCAACCCTTACTTCGGTCATATTCTTGATACTGATCTGGCGGCCTTTCAAAAGACAGTAGATGTTAATATTCGTGGCTACTTCTTTATGTGCGCAGAGGCCGGAAAAATCATGCGCAAAAATGACGGTGGTAATATTGTTAATGTTGCCTCTGTCAATGGTGTTGTGCCTGGGCATATGCAGGGTATCTACTCGGTTACCAAAGCAGCGGTTATCTCCATGACCAAAGCCTTTGCCAAAGAGTGTGCCGGGCTGAATATCCGGGTAAACGCCTTATTGCCGGGTTTGACCGAAACAAAGTTTGCCTCAGCACTGACGGGCAATCCGGCAATTCTGAAACAGGCATTGACGCATATTCCCATGAATCGCAGCGCCGCACCTGAAGAAATGGCGGGAACTGTTCTTTACCTGGTGTCTGACGCTTCCAGTTACACAACGGGTGCCTGCATAAATGTGGATGGCGGGTATTTAACCGTTTAAATCTTCTGTTTTCTCTCTGGCAGGATAAGTAGCTGGCTCAACTTCTAACAAAACCAGTTTGAGCTGCTTCTCTTTCCTGAGCAGGCACTTTATGATTAGCCTTTCTAACGCTGCCTGTGTAGTAAAAGAGGTATAAAGTGTTTAAAGGCAACCTGTCTGAGCTGAGTAACTATCAGCACCTGCCGACTAAGCTGTTGAATGTCATCGAGCATGTGAAACAGCGCACTTATGATTCTGTCAAAAATGGGCATTATCCTATCGAAGGCGATAAAGTCTTTTTCTTTGTCGTTGATGACAATACCCAACTACTCAGTGAACGACGCTCTGAATGCCATCGTAAATACGTTGACGTACAAATCCTGCTTGCCGGTGAAGAGCGTTACGGTTATAGCCTGCAACCATTCCAAAGTATTGCTGAAGACCTGCTCGACGCCAAAGATATCGCCTTTAGTGAAGATATTATTGAAGAGCAATTTGCCAACCTGAACGAACAGGATTTTATCATCTTCAATGTGGCTCAACCGCACCGTCCATTGGTCGCTATCAATGAGCCAATGCCAGTGCGCAAAGCAATTATTAAAGTGGCCAACGATTGGCTGGAGGCGTAACCGTGAATACACTAAGTTGGAATGACAGCAATATTCCCCACCAAATTACCCTGGAAAATAAAGGTCAACATACGTGTATCGAAATGCGTATTGTCAAAGACATTGAACCGGAAGTGATTCATTTAAGCGTTGACTGGCCACTGGAAATACTGGCTGAAGCCTGGCAGGGCGCGGCAATGCCAGTATCAGAAGCTTATGATGATGGCGATCTTTACTCACAGGTTCGAGTGCTATTTAACCTGGAAAATGGCTGCGTGATCTGGCTGGTAAACCATATCAAAATGCCTTCTGGCAAGAAAATGTCAGCCGATCGTCTGGCATGGGTTCCGGCGATGCATGGCAAAGACGGCAAACTGATTGCGATCTAATCAATCACACTGTAAGTGCGTAAAACCGGGCCAGGTGCCCGGTTTTGTGTTTTTGAACGACGGAAGTTAAACGATAAGAAAGCCATCGATTTATTCCCCGGCAAGTTGAGCAATTAAATATTGGATACACAGTGCAGGGCTGGTCAGCACTTTATGCTGCAATGCTTCAGGTAAACGCTTGACCGCTGGTGCCATCGAAGCTTGCGCCAATACAATAGAGTCGTCCTCACGGCAATGTTGCCCGATATAGTCAGCAATCGTCTGCTGATAACGCTCTGAACAACCATCAAGATAGTGTTGCCAGGCATCGTCAATCACCTGTACCTTAGCCAGTTGTTGAATGTCTGCCTGATACTCCGCCAGCAAATTCATGGTTGGCTCAATCGTTGTTTTTAGGGCAGCAAGCACAGTAATTCCATTGGTCTGGCTGGCCGCCAATGCCATAGGTCGATCGACGCGTATCACCTGTGCACTCCTGGTTTTTGCACTTTCCGCCAGGTGACCAATACTCGAACAGGTACAGATAATCCACTCCGCCCCCTGTTCTTCAAGATTCAGTATGTTCTGTTCGACCTGTTTTGCCAGGGTATCATCCAGGCCAACGCTGCTGGCGTACTGCAATAACTCTGGGGCATTACAGTGGATAACATCAGCGATCTCAGTTAACTGGCTCTCTCGAATACAGGCATCAAATAAGGTTTGATTGGCTGTTAAAGTATGTAAAAACGCAACTTTCACGTTTCAGGGGCTCCTTTAAAAACTGCGATAACCGGGCGGATGTATGAATAAAACTAACGCAAAAGACACGGAAAGTAGAGAGGTAACTGGCTTTTCCTGTCGAAGGTTCCTGATTAATAAAAAGGCCGACATTAACTGTCGGCCTTTTTAGGTCTCCCGTCGTGAAAGCTGTCAACTCAGCAGTGTTAGCTTAAACAGGAAATGGTGCCAGGTTGTGGAGCAGATCACCACTCGACGCTGGAACCATCGAATACACGAAAGCTGCCGGATTCTTCCAGGGTCAGGCTTTCAGTGACCTTGATAATACCGGCAACACTCTGCTCTGCGGGGAACGTGGCATCCTTACCGCCCATATCGGTTTGTACCCAGCCCGGATGAATGGCCAGGGTTTTCACCTGCTGGTTGCGCAGGTTTTGTGCCGCCGATACCAGAATCTGGTTCAAGGCTGCTTTTGATGCACGATAACTGTACATATTGCCGGAGCTATTATCCCCCAGACTGGCAACCCGGGTAGAAATACCGACAATGGTCTTATGTTCACTGGCCGCCACATTGTCCTGCAGCGCCTGAATAAGCAGTGCCGGAGCAACGGTGTTGATGGTGAGCACTTCCAGCCATTTCGCCTGGGTCATCTCACCCAGTGTCGCGCAGTCTGACCCCAGTACACCGGCGTTGAGGATAAGGTGATCGATAGCCTGACCATTCAGGCTGGTAGCCAGGGCATTGATATCTGACTCTTTGGTCACATCCAGCGGTAATACCTGGACAGTAGCGTGCGCAGTCGCCAGTTCATTCAGTGCACTTGCTGACTGTGGTGAACGACAAGTTGCCAATACCTGCCAGCCTTTCGACGCATACTGGCGGACAAACTCCAGACCCAGACCACGATTGGCACCGGTAATCAAAACAACAGACATAAGCAGTTCCTGAGATTCAATGAAACTGTTAAGTGTATGCGCTGATAAGGACAAAAAGGTGGAAGCTGCCAAGAAAGTGCACAAGATTCGACATTATCAAATCAAGTACCTCTACTATTTAGTGGTCAGAAACCGAAGGGCAAAATGCATCAGGCGAGCCCTGGTTAACTCCCCGGCACCGCCGCTGATCCCGGCAACGGCAACAAACTCCCCGTTCAGGTAGAGGGGGATGGCGAGACAGTTTAATCCGGCCTGCGCCTCTTCCAGATCCAGGGCATAGTGATGTTGTGCTACCCACTGGAGTTCCTTTTCCAGCGCCCCGGGGACTTGTCCCAGCAGGCGCAGACGACGCAGTAATTCATGGTCAAACGCGAGAAACACCTTGCCGATCGCCGATGTGGTCAAACCTTCACGTTTGCCACGAGGGCTGCGAATGGTCAGTGAATGGCCGCCTTCAACCGCATCAAGGTAGAGATATTCCTGGGCACCACTGGGCACGGCCAGATAGGCGGTGTTATCTGTGAGCTGTGCCATTTTCATCAGCAAGGCACTGAAATGCCGTCGAATGGCTTCGTCTTTTTGCTCCAGTGGTCTGGACAACTCACGAAATCTCAGCCCCAGGGAATAACCTTGTTTGCTGCGCAAGACATACCCCAGCTCGCTCATGGTCGCCAGCAGGCCATGAACCGTGGTCTTGTTCAGCTCAACCGCCTCACTGACCTGCTGCAGAGTTAATGGCCCGGGATGTTGGGACAGGGCCTCAAGAATGGCGAAACTTCGCTCAACCGATTGAATTCGTTTTGGCTCTTTGTACATCAGAGTTTCCTGATCCTTTTTCAGGCATTGTCCATCGGTGACGCGGAAGGATAAATATGGTCAGCAGTGAACGTCTTACGGGGGAATTATATACGACAAGGTGGGGCATAATCCGCCACCTGTTGTGGCTTTGAAAACAACCCTTACTTTTGTTGAAAACGCAGCAGTGAACCGCCTGCTTTTTGGTTGTGCTCGTTAATCTCATGGGCTGTCAGTCTTTTCCATGCTTTCGTCGTTAACATGTCTGGCGGTAAGGTCAGGTAGGGGCTTTCTTCATTACCGGCCTGTACCTTGGTAACATGGTGATTAGTAAAGTTCTCCCACTCTCTGACTACATGCTGATAAAGCCGGGTATCAAACTGATTGCGCCCGATTAAAATGGACTTAAGGTGTTCTGGCGGAGATTTTTCATCATAGAGCTTATTGCCCGTCACCTGAAAGCGGGCAGAAGCCACTTTTTCCTCACCATACAGACGAGCAACCACTGACGTCACTGAGTCGACAGCTTCTGTCGGTGCTACCAGTAGAAATTCGTCGTTTATTCTTTGGGTGGCTGCACGATAAGTGTCTTCTGTGCATTCACCATCCATATGATCTTTCCCGGCGATCAGCCGGGTTTGTAAATTATCAATCATGATAGAACCGGCATAAGTTTCAACATCCTCTTTGGCAAGGTAACCCCGTTGATAATCAAAATTAATGGAGGACACGGCTCTTGCTACCGGCTCCCGAACTAATGAGATATATCGTCCCTGTAAACCACCTTCCTCTATCAGGCCCGTGGGCATATGGCCACTGATAAATCGGGGTGAATGTTGTGCTTTAAGGTTTTCAAGCACTTCCGGAGAGGGATAACCGCCCATTCCACCGGGCTTGAAAAGATTGGGGAACACCTCTTGCCGCATAACGGAGCAGCGATGATTAAATACGCTGCCTGAATCAGCACTGATGGCTTTCATCAGACAGGCAATGTTGGTGCCCCCGGTTTTCGGCGTATGGATAAAAACAATATCCTCTTGTCCTGCATTTCTTATTTCATCGGAGACATGCACGGGTTTAAGCATGGTAATCGTTGATGAAGCGTAAGACATGTTGGTTTGCATTATTCATTCACCTCGTGTGGCAAGACGCTGCAGCACTGCAAAATTGGCGGTATGGCTCTGAAGAACCGGGAAAGTAAGCGGCTGAACAGCGGATTTCAGATCATCTGATTAGTTTGATCGTATTCACTGCAAAAATGTTCCTTAACTTTTTCATGCTGACACTCTGTTCCATCAGACTTTTACCTCAGTGCTGATTGATTGTGTGTTGCCAGTCAGAGTCACCGACACGGTTAAGGGTATAAATGTGCAACCGGGCAACGTTGAGCTATGATGCGGATCAATAATGATGCCCGGAGTCCAGCTATGAGCTCAGATACCTTGTTCCTTAACGATGAAAACACCCTCTACGGGCGCATGAAAACAGCCTGCCAGGAGGACTGGCATAACTACTGCCATCACCCGTTTGTCCTGGGGATGGCCGACGGATCGCTGCCAATTGCCTCTTTTCGCCACTATCTTCAGCAGGATTATCTGTTCCTGATTCACTTTGCCAGGGCTTACTCACTGGCGGTTTACAAATCGGATAACCTGGAAGATATGCGTTCTGCATCGGAGTCCGTAAGCGGTATCCTGGGCGAAATGACGCTGCATCTGGCCTATTGTCGGGAGTGGGGGCTGACAGAGAAGGATGTAGTCAGCCTGCCGGAAGCCCGGGCCAATATGGCATACACCCGTTATGTGCTGGAGCGGGGAATGGCCGGTGATATTCTTGATCTTTACACGGCGTTATCGCCCTGCGCGGTGGGTTATGCGGAAATCGGGTATCGTTTAAAGAATGATCCGGATACGCTTAAAGAGGGCAACCCTTACTGGGCCTGGATAGAAACTTACGGGGGGGAAGAATTTCTTGGCGGTGCCAGAAAGCAGGTCGAACAGCTGGAGCAGCTGGCCAGGTCCCGTTACAACGCCACCCGAATGGATGCTCTCTGTCAGACTTTCCGGGAAGCGACCCGCCTGGAAATCGGCTTCTGGCAGATGGGTATGGACTGCTCATTCTAACGTCCGTTGGCAGTTCGCCATTCTCTGCTATCCTGAGGTCTCGAACAACAACTCATAAAGGTAAGCTTGTGAATCTTGAATCGAGAGTTGAGAAACTGGAGATGGGGCAGGAAGCACTGGATCACACTTTTCGAGACTTGGTGAAAGTTGTCAGTGCAACCCATGAAGTGGTTGCCCTTGTTCTCAAAGAGCAGCAGGATACCCGCAGAGAACTGAATGAGTTCAAGGGAGAGGTCAATGCTCAGTTCCGACAGATTGATCAGCGCTTTGATCAACAGGACAAACGCTTTGATCAGCAAGATAGACGTTTCGACAAGATTGAAGAAATTCTGATACAGATTATTGGTCGTCTTCCCGATCAGCCTGCTATTTAAATCTGATCTTGTTTCCGGAGCTTTGAGGGTGTCGCTAAAGCCCTCACCACCAAGTCATCCAGCCACTACCGGGTGTGCTGGAAATCGCCGATGACGATATGCACCATTTCCGGCACACAAACAAAAAAGGCTCTTCAGGGATAACTGTGGGTAGAAATCAACAAATTTGAAAAAAAAAGCACCAGCGGCTGATTTCAGGTATGTTTTTATTTGCAGACAAAAACAAGAAGAAACGCCGCTGATGCTGATAAAAACTATCCTCAATAAAGTTCATAAACTCAAGTCATTTGTTTATCAGGATGTAAAACTCGGTCTCTATCAAGGCTCTGAAGTATTCAATGTCATCGTGGTCCCACGCAAGAACGGCCATGCTATTTGCTCAGGATGTCAGCAACCAGCTCCGGGCTATGACCGTCTTGCTGAACGTCGTTTCGAGTTTGTCCCTCTCTGGGGAATCAGGGTTTTTCTGCTCTACAAAATGCGTAGGGTTGAATGCAAGACATGTGGCGTAAAGGTTGAGCAGGTTCCATGGGCTGAAGGCAAGAAGGAACTCACCAAAGTTTACATGCAGTTTCTGGCAAACTGGGCTAGAAAGCTCTCCTGGAAGGAGGTCGCCCGTACTTTCAATACCTCGTGGGAGAAGGTCTTCCATGCTGTTGAGTATGTGGTTGAGTGGGGCAAGAAGCATCGTTCACTTGATAATATCAAGGCCATTGGTGTTGATGAGGTGGCGTATCAGATCGGCCATAAATACTTGACTGTTGTCTACCAATTGATCGCGACTGTACACGGCTACTATGGGTTGGTCAGGAGCGTACCGAAGCTACGATTCGCAGCTTCTTCGCTTTCCTGGGTACACAGCGTAGCCAGCGGTTGGAGTATGTCTGTTCTGATATGTGGCAACCCTACGTAAAAGCGATTGCGGTGTTTGCCAGCCAAGCATTACATATTCTGGATCGCTTTCATATCGTTGCCATGCTGAATAAGGCCATTGATGAAGTCAGGGCCACGGAACACAAACAGCTTCAGGCAGATGGTTATGAACCGGTGCTGAAAAAAACACGCTGGTGTCTGCTCAAGCGAAAAGAGAACCTGACCGAGAAAGAAGAGATCAAGCTGAACACAGTGCTTCAGACAACCTCAAAAGTGTCAGAGCCTATCTTCTCAGAGAAGAGTTCCAAGTGTTCTGGGACTACATTTCACCACACTGGGCAGGAAAATACCTGGACCGGTGGTGTACAAGAGTGATGCGATCAAAGATAGAACCGATGAAGAAAGTTGCTAAAACTGTTCGACGACACAAGCCACTTATCCTGAACTGGTTCAAGGCGAAAAAGGCGTATTCCAGCGGTATCGTTGAGGGTCTGAACACCAAGATAAAACTCACTACGAGAAAATCATACGGTTTCAGAACCTACAGATGTGCGGAAATTGCGTTATATCATGCGCTTGGCAAGTTACCTGAACCGGAAATGACCCACAGATTTTACTGACGAGGCACAAAAAAAAACCCAGTTGATTGTTCAACTGGGCTTTTCTGTTGGGTGCCTGGCGATGACCTACTCTCACATGGGGAGACCCCACACTACCATCGGCGATCGGTCATTTCACTGCTGAGTTCGGGATGGGATCAGGTGGTTCTAACCTTCTATGGTCGCCAGGCTAATTAGATACTAGAGACTACAAACCAGTCTCTAGATGGAATCCTTTAATTAAGCTGTTTTCTTGCTTCACACTCTATGCGTATGGCTTCTTGATACTTGTCTCTTGACACTTGTATCCAGCAAATCGCTTTGGCGTTATATGGTCAAGCCGCACGAGTCATTAGTATTGGTTAGCTCAATGCCTCACAGCACTTACACACCCAACCTATCAACGTCATAGTCTTTAACGGCTCTTTAGTGCCCTCAGGGGCAAGGGAAGTCTCATCTTGAAGGGGGCTTCCCGCTTAGATGCTTTCAGCGGTTATCCCGTCCGAACATAGCTACCGGGCAATGCGTCTGGCGACACAACCCGAACACCAGTGGTCCGTCCACTCCGGTCCTCTCGTACTAGGAGCAGCTCTTCTCAAACTTCCAACGTCCACGGCAGATAGGGACCGAACTGTCTCACGACGTTCTAAACCCAGCTCGCGTACCACTTTAAATGGCGAACAGCCATACCCTTGGGACCGGCTTCAGCCCCAGGATGTGATGAGCCGACATCGAGGTGCCAAACACCGCCGTCGATGTGAACTCTTGGGCGGTATCAGCCTGTTATCCCCGGAGTACCTTTTATCCGTTGAGCGATGGCCCTTCCATGCAGAACCACCGGATCACTAAGACCTACTTTCGTACCTGCTCGAGATGTACCTCTCGCAGTCAAGCGTGCTTGTGCCTTTACACTAACCGTACGATGTCCGACCGTACTTAGCACACCTTCGTGCTCCTCCGTTACTCTTTGGGAGGAGACCGCCCCAGTCAAACTACCCACCACACAATGTCCCCGATCCCGTTTCGGGACCCGGGTTAGAACCTCAATATTGCCAGGGTGGTATTTCAAGGATGGCTCCACGATGACTGGCGTCACCGCTTCAAAGCCTCCCACCTATCCTACACAAGCAACATCAAGATCCACTGTGAAGCTGTAGTAAAGGTTCACGGGGTCTTTCCGTCTAGCCGCGGATACGCTGCATCTTAACAGCGATTTCAATTTCACTGAGTCTCGGGTGGAGACAGCGTGGCCATCGTTACGCCATTCGTGCAGGTCGGAACTTACCCGACAAGGAATTTCGCTACCTTAGGACCGTTATAGTTACGGCCGCCGTTTACCGGGGCTTCGATCAAGAGCTTCTCTCACCACCACATTGCTCTTGCTGACTGCGTTAAATGATTCCGCTCGCTCAGTCATTTACTCTTTTGTAAACTCCTTCGCTCGCTCCATCATTTGCCTTGCAGCAAAAGCAATCTGGAGGTGAGATAACCCCATCAATTAACCTTCCGGCACCGGGCAGGCGTCACACCGTATACGTCCACTTTCGTGTTTGCACAGTGCTGTGTTTTTAATAAACAGTCGCAGCCACCTGGTATCTTCGACCAGCCTCAGCTTACGGAGCAAGTCCGATCACCAAAGCTGGCGCACCTTCTCCCGAAGTTACGGTGCCATTTTGCCTAGTTCCTTCACCCGAGTTCTCTCAAGCGCCTTGGTATTCTCTACCTGACCACCTGTGTCGGTTTGGGGTACGGTCCCTTATGACCTGAAGCTTAGAAGTTTTTCCTGGAAGCATGGCATCAATCACTTCAGTTCCGTAGAACCTCGTCATCAATTCTCGGCCTTGAGGATCCGGATTTGCCTGGATCCCCGGCCTACGATCTTAAACGCAGACAACCAACGCTGCGCTGACCTAGCCTTCTCCGTCACTCCATCGCAGTCAAAAGGGGTACAGGAATATTGACCTGTTTCCCATCGATTACGTCTTTCGACCTCACCTTAGGGGCCGACTCACCCTGCGCCGATTAGCGTTGCGCAGGAACCCTTGGTCTTCCGGCGGGGGAGCTTCTCACTCCCCTTGTCGTTACTCATGTCAGCATTCGCACTTCTGATACCTCCAGCACACCTCCCGATGCACCTTCAACGGCTTACAGAACGCTCCTCTACCGCCTAGAAACTAGTTTCTAGATACTAGTATCAAGAATTTGTGTTACGTTTGATGATGCCTCTAAGCATTTTTCCGACTTCCTGGTATCTGAAATCATAATGCCCATAGTTCGCTTGGCTGATGTATTCCAGATCTTTGGAAAACTCTAACCAAACCCGAACTTCATCACACGAACCCATGGCTATTCGCAAATAGCGCTTAACTTCAGCGGGACTTTCCTGCTTACCCATTCCTTCAACTATATTGGCTACAATGGATTTGCTGGCTCGTCTTAATTGGCTTGCTAATTCAAACTGCTCAATCCTTGGAAAACCAAGACTTAAACGATGAATTTCCAGCGCCAATTGATACGCTTTTTGATAAACACTTAGATTGCGATATGGCATATAACTAATCTTGATACATGTTTCTAGAAACTAGTCTCTAGACCCGTAGCTTCGGTGAACAGTTTGAGCCCCGTTAAATCTTCCGCGCGAGCCGACTCGACCAGTGAGCTATTACGCTTTCTTTAAAGGGTGGCTGCTTCTAAGCCAACCTCCTGGCTGTCTGGGCCTTCTCACATCGTTTCCCACTTAACTGTTACTTTGGGACCTTAGCTGACGGTCTGGGTTGTTTCCCTTTCCACGACGGACGTTAGCACCCGCCGTGTGTCTCCCGTGATTGCACTCATCGGTATTCGGAGTTTGCATGGGGTTGGTAAGTCGGGATGACCCCCTAGCCCAAACAGTGCTCTACCCCCGATGGTGAGACACGAGGCGCTACCTAAATAGCTTTCGAGGAGAACCAGCTATCTCCGGGCTTGATTAGCCTTTCACTCCTATCCACAGGTCATCCGCTAGCTTTTCAACGATAGTCGGTTCGGTCCTCCAGTTGATGTTACTCAACCTTCAACCTGCCCATGGATAGATCGCCCGGTTTCGGGTCTACTCCCAGCGACTGTTGTTCCTAAGAACACGCCCTATTAAGACTCGGTTTCCCTACGGCTCCCCTATGCGGTTAACCTTGCCACTGAAAGTAAGTCGCTGACCCATTATACAAAAGGTACGCAGTCACCCCTCTGCCCTTAAAAAAGAGTAAGTAGGCTCCCACTGCTTGTACGTACACGGATTCAGGTTCTATTTCACTCCCCTCAACGGGGTTCTTTTCGCCTTTCCCTCACGGTACTGGTTCACTATCGGTCAGTCAGGAGTATTTAGCCTTGGAGGATGGTCCCCCCATGTTCAGACAGGATTTCACGTGTCCCGTCCTACTCGATTTCACAATAAATGAGCTTTCGTGTACGGGGCTATCACCCACTATGGCCACACTTTCCAGAGTGTTCCACTAACTCATAAATTGCTTAAGGGCTGGTCCCCGTTCGCTCGCCGCTACTGGGGGAATCTCAATTGATTTCTTTTCCTCCGGGTACTTAGATGTTTCAGTTCCCCGGGTTCGCCTTCCAGACCCTATGTATTCAGGTAAGGAATAACGGCTTATGCCGTTGGGTTTCCCCATTCGGAAATTCCTGGATCACAGCTTGTTTATCAGCTCCCCAAGACTTATCGCAGATTACCACGTCCTTCATCGCCTCTGACTGCCAAGGCATCCACCGTGTACGCTTAGTCACTTGACCATATAACCCGAAACGATTTACTTTCGTAAATCATTAGAGGTCAGTCAATACAACTACCTTATAACGATCAAATGAATTTCTTTCGAAATTCATCGCCATACACATTAGCTATTACCTTTCGGTAATTAACTTGAGAGTGTCTCAGCAAGAATTTTCATTAAACAACCGAAGTTGTCTAAATCAATTCAGCTTAATTTGGATTCCACATTGTTAAAGAACATTCTTTCATTAAGAAAGAACAGCAAAATATGCTTAATGAATCAGTTTTCTGCTGTCTCTTGCAAGACAAGAAATTGGTGGAGCTATGCGGGATCGAACCGCAGACCTCCTGCGTGCAAAGCAGGCGCTCTCCCAGCTGAGCTATAGCCCCCTATTCTTTCCGTTGATCCAGGCTTTCATCTCTTGAAAGCTTGGTGGGTCTGGGCAGATTCGAACTGCCGACCTCACCCTTATCAGGGGTGCGCTCTAACCGACTGAGCTACAGACCCGGCATCTTAATCAAGATAACGGATTCATTAAACACACTTTTAAAGAACTTCACAGCCTCAGAACAGGACTGGCTTAACAATTAATAAAACCGCGCATGCAGTTTTATCATCAAACAATTCGTGTGAACGCTTATGGACGTCGGTCTTCGTTTAAGGAGGTGATCCAGCCCCAGGTTCCCCTAGGGCTACCTTGTTACGACTTCACCCCAGTCATGAATCACTCCGTGGTAATCGTCCTCCTTGCGGTTAGACTAACTACTTCTGGAGCAACCCACTCCCATGGTGTGACGGGCGGTGTGTACAAGGCCCGGGAACGTATTCACCGTGACATTCTGATTCACGATTACTAGCGATTCCGACTTCATGGAGTCGAGTTGCAGACTCCAATCCGGACTACGATGCACTTTCTCAGATTAGCTCCACCTCGCGGCTTGGCAACCGTCTGTATGCACCATTGTAGCACGTGTGTAGCCCTGGCCGTAAGGGCCATGATGACTTGACGTCGTCCCCCACCTTCCTCCGGTTTGTCACCGGCAGTCTCCCCAGAGTGCCCACCATGACGTGCTGGTAACTGAGGACAAGGGTTGCGCTCGTTGCGGGACTTAACCCAACATCTCACGACACGAGCTGACGACAGCCATGCAGCACCTGTCTCTGCGTTCCCGAAGGCACCAATCTATCTCTAGAAAGTTCGCAGGATGTCAAGGCCAGGTAAGGTTCTTCGCGTTGCTTCGAATTAAACCACATGCTCCACCGCTTGTGCGGGCCCCCGTCAATTCATTTGAGTTTTAACCTTGCGGCCGTACTCCCCAGGCGGTCTACTTATCGCGTTAGCTGCGTTACCCGTCGTACAAGACAACCGACAACTAGTAGACATCGTTTACGGCGTGGACTACCAGGGTATCTAATCCTGTTTGCTCCCCACGCTTTCGTACCTCAGCGTCAGTATCAGGCCAGAGTGTCGCCTTCGCCACTGGTGTTCCTTCCTATATCTACGCATTTCACCGCTACACAGGAAATTCCACACTCCTCTCCCGTACTCCAGCCACCCAGTTTTGGATGCAGTTCCCAGGTTGAGCCCGGGGCTTTCACATCCAACTTAGGTGGCCGCCTACGCACGCTTTACGCCCAGTAATTCCGATTAACGCTCGCACCCTCCGTATTACCGCGGCTGCTGGCACGGAGTTAGCCGGTGCTTCTTCTGTGGGTAACGTCACAGCTGAAGGGTATTAACCTTCAACCTTTCCTCCCCACTGAAAGTGCTTTACAACCCTAGGGCCTTCTTCACACACGCGGCATGGCTGCATCAGGCTTTCGCCCATTGTGCAATATTCCCCACTGCTGCCTCCCGTAGGAGTCTGGGCCGTGTCTCAGTCCCAGTGTGGCTGATCATCCTCTCAGACCAGCTACGGATCGTCGCCTTGGTAGGCCTTTACCCCACCAACAAGCTAATCCGACGCAGGCTCATCTGATAGCGAAAGGCTCGCTTCTTATAAAAGAAACGGGTCCCCTCCTTTCCCTCGTAAGGCGTATGCGGTATTAATCCGGATTTCTCCGGGCTATCCCCCACTACCAGGCAGATTCCTACGTGTTACGCACCCGTCCGCCGCTCGTCAGCGAAGTGCAAGCACTTCCTGCTACCGCTCGACTTGCATGTGTTAGGCCTGCCGCCAGCGTTCAATCTGAGCCATGATCAAACTCTTCAGTTTAAATTTTTCATGCGAAAAATTTATATGCTCAATAGAACTTACTGCAAATTAACGAGTATGTTCGCTTAAGCGTCGCATTTAACTATTAGCAAAAGGTATTAACCTTTTGTAACCGATACAATCGCACAAGCGCCCACACGAATTGTCTGATATCTTGTTAAAGAACTGATTAAATCGTGGTGATTTAATCGCTGATCCAGCAGTCAGTGCCGATCAGCAAGGCCGCCTATCTTACCGTGGCGGCTTTCGTTGTCAAGCATTCGTTTTTCAGAAGAAGAAAGAAGCTTTCCAACTCGCTAACGTTGCTCTCAAGCCCTGTCAGCGGAGGCGCATATTACCGCGCCAGTTTGATTTGTCAACCGGCTGTTTTTCATTTAATCTAAACAACCCATTTTCAAACCGCACTTCCCGGTCAGCGACGATGTTTCATTCTGCTGAACTCTGACAATCTTTTGGGAATGCCTTGGGAAGAGCCGCGTATTATAAAGAGAAAACGGACGAAGGCAATACTTCATCCGTTAATTTCCAGAACAATATACGACAACCCTCCAACAAGCTGATGCCTTCTTTATTGTTTGCCCGTCAGTCGCTCAAGAAATGCCCGGTGGAATAGCCTGATTTCATGATGAAAGGCTCTTACCTCTTCATTCGTCGCTGGCTGAACAGGTCTCAGCCCATTCAGCAGTACAGCGAATATCAAAGGTGCGTTATTTTCCGGAAAGGCATAACCCACCATACTGTTTACCCCACTCATATAACCAGTCTTTAGCCAGCGACGTTCATCATCCCGTGAGGCCAGCCAGGGTGCTTTCTCCCCCCAGCTTTTCCAACCGGTTTGCAACACTTCAGTAAAGTCATCAGCACTGAGCATGTTATATCGAGACAACCCTGAACCATCCACCAACCGCCCCCTGGTCAAGTCAACACCCTCTTCCCGTAACATAGCCAGAACCGCCTCTGTGCCTGAAGAGTAAGAGCCCTTTTCACCCTTTACCGACGACCCTATGGTTTTCAGCAGGCTATCAGCGTACAGGTTGTCTGACTTATCCAGCACTCGCTGTAAAAGATCAGGCACCGGCGCAGAACGATGGCTGGCCACAAGCCAGGTAAAATCCCCCTGTGGTTTCTCAACCACAACCCTGCCTTCAAGCCTGATGTTGCTTGCCTGCAAAAAAGACTCAACAAACCTTGCGGCAGCCCGCTCCGGATCACGCACTGAAAATGCCATGCGCATGGGTTTGGCATCAGGGGCAATACACCCTTCCAGGCGGTACTCATGGTTTGATGAAGGCCATACTTCCTGAACGCACCCGTCTGGCTCATGGGCCCGAGGTTTTCTAATCACTATGCGATTATCAACAGAGAGCTGCCAGTGTGGTTCATCGTAAACCATCTTTGACAACTGCCCCTCTGTTCCAGAAGGCACCAGCCAGCCAAAAAAACAGTTACGATCCAGTATCATGGCACTGACCGGCGCGGCATAGCAGATATTATGGTCATCCCAACTTGCACCACCGGCTCTTGGATAACCACTATATATAGAACCATCAAGCCAGATATTGCCGCGTATTACTTTTATACCTTTGTTAATCAGTTTTCCCAGTAGCTCAGAAAGGTCATGTCTGGTCAGTGACGGATCACCTGAAAAGGTTAACACCAGGTCTCCGTCATATTCCTTTCCCTCTGCCAGGGGTTTGTTACCCAGCAAGCGGGTTTGGTACCGATACTCTTCTCCCAACACCCGATAAGCCGAGATAGCCGTGATGGCTTTGACCGTGCTTGCTGGCAGCAAGTTAAAGCGACTGTTCCGGTCAAACAGTACCTTTCCGGTTTCAGCTTCGATAACTTTTATGGAATGAATATGCCCGGGCGGTAATGTGGCGATCAGTCGATCCAGGTCATCATTGATGGACGCAAAACCCTGGTTAATTCCAAAAGCTATAAAGGTAATAGACAGCCATTTTTTCCAGACGTTCATAAAAAAGCTCTGCTGCCTCTGACCGCAATAAAATCACCGTTTAATTTATAGATTCTCAGTTCAACACACTGGTCTCAAGGCCGACAAACCTTTTTAATGAGAGTACTATAGGGCTTGTTGACGTTTCGTTGTGAGCTCAGCGGGACGTGTAGTATGGCTCAAAAAAGTGTCATATATATAACAAAAGCTTCACTCCACTCTTATGGTGTAAGCAATTTGCGGGAAATGGCAAGACTTGTGAAAAAACTCAAACTAACAGCGAATCAGCTTATTGCTAAGCAACCAGTGAAGGATTTGGGTTTCAAGTCCACAGAAGAGCTGGAAAATTACGTCGGCATCCTGGGTCAGGAGCGAGCTACCAGTGCGATTCAGTTTGGTGTCGCCATGCACCGCTCGGGCTATAACATCTATGTCATGGGCGAGTCCGGAACAGGCCGGATGTCCTACCTCCGTAAATACCTTGAAACAGAAGCCAAGCGACAGAGCTCCTCGGATGACTGGGCCTATGTCAATAACTTTGATAACCCCCGTGAGCCGAAAGCCCTGAAGTTACCCGCCGGTCTGGGCAGTGACCTGCAGAAGGACTTTGAGAGTTTTATTGATAAGCTGCTGATGACCTTCCCGGCGGCGTTTGAAAACCCCACTTATCAGCAAAAGAAAAGCGCCATCGAGCGCAGCTTTAATAAGCGTTATGATCAGGCCATTGATCAAATTGAACAGGAAGCGCTGAAACGGGATATCGCCTTGTACCGGGATACCGGTGCCTTGAGCTTCACGCCAATGTCCAGCGGTAAGGCGATGGACGAAACCGAGTTCGCGCAATTGCCGGATAAAAAGCGGGAAAAGTTCAATAACGACATCAGTGAACTGGAAACCAAACTCAATGAGTCTCTGGTGGAACTGCCCCAGTGGAAACGGGAATCCAACGAAAAGCTGCAGGACCTGAATCAGGACACCATTGATCAGGCTCTGGCTCCCCTGATGAAGCCTATGCTGAAAAAATACAGCAAAGAGCAGAATGTTCTGGATTACCTGGAAGCCGTCAAACAGCACCTGCACAGAACGGTAATTGAATACCTGGCGGATGAACGGGCAATGGAGTCCAAAGAAGATGCCAGCAAACGATCAGCATTAGAAGAGCTCTACGCCCCCAACCTGGTGGTCGGCCATAAGAACGATGCCGCTGCGCCGGTTATTTATGAGTCTCACCCCAACTACAAGAACCTCTTTGGCCGCATCGAATACGCCAGTGAGATGGGAGCCCTGGTAACCAACTTCCGTCAGATCTGCCCCGGTTCTCTGCACCAGGCCAATGGCGGTTATCTATTGCTGGAAGCCAACAAGCTGCTGGAAGAACCTTTCGTCTGGGAAGCCCTGAAACGGGCGCTGAAAGAGCGGCAGTTGAAAATTGAATCCCCCTACTCCGAGATGGGGTTGATGAACACCATCACCCTCACCCCGGAAATTATTCCACTGCATGTGAAGGTGATTCTGGTTGGCTCCCGGGATATCTATTACATCCTTCAGCAGCTCGACCCGGATTTCCACGAAATGTTCCGGGTACTGGTGGACTTTGATGACCAGCTGCCACGCTCTCCTGAAACCATTCAGGCGTTTGCCCAGCTGCTGAAAAACCGGGCAGACGATGAAAACTATCCACCACTGTCAGCATCGGCGGTTGCCCGGATGATCGAACAAAGCTCCCGGATGACCGAAAACCAGTCTCAACTGTCGGCAAAAATCGGCGAACTCTTCGACTTGCTGGCCGAGGCTGATTTTATCCGACGCACCGGCAATGGCCGTAAAATCAACCACGAGCACATTGACCGGGCGCTGGATGCCAAGGCTGAGCGGACTGGCCGGGTCAGTAAGCAAATTCTGGATGATATGCTGGAAGGCAGCATTCTGATTGATACTGACGGTGAGCAGATTGGTAAGATCAATGGTTTAACTGTGCTCTCTGTGGGAGATGCCTGTTTTGGCTCTCCCGCCCGGATTACCGCCGCGGTTTATCCCGGCAGCCAGGGTATTGTGGATATTGAGCGGGAGGTCGCCCTGGGTCAGGCCATTCACTCGAAAGGGGTTATGATCCTGACCGGTTATCTTGGCAGCCGTTATGCGCAAAAATTCCCACTGGCGATTTCCGCCAGTCTGGCGATGGAACAATCCTACGGTTATATCGACGGCGACAGTGCATCCATGGCTGAGCTCTGCTGTCTGCTCTCAGCATTGACCAATACTCCGATCAAGCAATGCTATGCCGTCACCGGCTCCATGAACCAGCACGGTGAAGTTCAGGCCATTGGTGGTGTTAACGAGAAAATCGAAGGTTTCTTTGATCTCTGTAATGCCAGGGGTCTGACCGGTGAGCAGGGGGTCATTATCCCTCAGGCGAACGTTCGGAACCTGATGCTGCACAGCAAGGTAGTGGATGCGGTAAAAGCCAAGAAGTTTAATGTTTATGCCGTTTCTCATGTTGAAGAGGCACTTGAGCTGCTGACCGGCCATCGTCCGGGTGTTATGAACAGCAAAGGCAATTATCCAAAGGGCTCCATCAACCAGAAAGTACTGGAACGCCTGAAAGAAATCGCTGATCTGACCAAAGAAAACCAAAGTTAAGCGTACGAACTGATACACGCTCAAGCTAGGAGGCTGACCGAGAATAGACTGCCCTACTGCGGTGGCAGCAAATTGGTCTAAAAAGTCAGAAATTTTTAGCAAATAGAACCACTATTCGCTAAAAATTTCCGACTTTTTATCCTCAATTTTCTGCCATCCTCGCTACGGGCGCTATTCTCGGTCAGCCTCCTAGACAGTTGTCTGGCTTTTTTATTGCAAAATTCATTGCACCTCCCCGGGAGGCTGAAACATTGCCAGCACTAATTTGATCAAGTCCTTCCGCTCAATATCGTCATCACTTTCATTCTGAATTGTCGATAGCAAGTCCTTCACTATTTGCTCAAAATCATCACGGTAAGCGTGGTTATTCAGTTGCGTTTGCACAGTTGCAGTAAGTGTATGCAGGCGTTGATATGCTTCTTGAGGCGAGTCAGGCGGTAAGTCGGGTTTGCCTCCAGAAGAGTGCCGGGCAATAAACTCCCTGGCGTAACTCAGGGACATCAGAGCACAGGTAAGCAAGCCATAAATACGCTCATCAGGGTTTTTGGGATTATTAAAAAGCAGGGTTTCAGGTAATTCAAATACTGCTCCTTTTTGGAATTCCACGGTCAGCAGATCAAGGTAATTAACGAGGAATCCCAGCGTATCGTTCAGTGATCTGGTTTGTTCAGCAAACGACAAATCGCTGAACGTTCTCTCAACACCAGTAGCAGCTAATTGTGTTGCCTTTTCATCGGCCACCCCGGTATCAACACTGATGTGAAGCCCCATTAATTTGGCACCCAGATCACCGTAATTAAGATGAACATTGTAGACTTTTGGTTGCTTGGTCGCCTGACACCCCGGAGTTGCCCAAATGACCATGCTTTGGGGAATGACGGAATCACTGTCGGTGTTGAGTACCTGCAATTTTTCCAGGAATTTTCTGGCAGACTCGTCTGACGTGCATTGAATGTCAATATCAATAAATAATGAGCAGCGGTTCTGCAAAAAGCGTGCGTATGAACCGGTAATCAGGATGGGTGGATCAGCATAAAAACGATTCACTTCCGCAATAATCTCAAATGTTTTCAGCTTTAGCGCATGTAACCGGGGCAGCTGAATGTCGGGGAGCCCCGGTTCGCCGACATTTAACCATTGTTTTGACGAAGGTTGCAGAGCCCCACTGCCAGCAACTGCCGAGGCGGCGGAGCTGTGTTGACTGGCAGAGGTTGCGTATCGGTAAACACCATCACTGTCCCATCTTGCGGGAACGACAGCTTTCAGGTTGTGGAGTATATTTTCCATTAAATTGGCTTCACAGATGCTTTGTTCAAACCAGAAGCCTAAAGCATGGCGCAGAGCGGTTCCTGCTGGAAAACTCTGCAGGCACTCCAGCACTTGCCCCTTATGGATATACCGTCCATTAACAGGCTGTCTCGTGATATGGCAGTGTGACAGGAAGAAGAAATGCAGGCGTGAATTCTGAAATGAACTCCGCAGCAGAGTGAGGGATCGATATACCTGTCCTGCTGACACTCTCTGACGATCAATTGGCAGCTCATGGTACAAAGCCATGAATTGCAAAAGACTTTGCAGTCGATGTTGCTCATCGTCTTTGCTTGATACGTTGTTTAAGATTTGCCAGGCCGTTTGCAGTATCTTCCGGGCTTCATTGGTTTCATGGTATTGCTGAGGGTGTTTCAACCTTTGTATCAGGTACCTGACTTGCCTTGAAGAATTATCCCCGGGTACTTTATTAAAAGCTTCCAATACTTTCTGGTTATCCAGAAGGCTGCCATTCAATTCTCTTGCATTCAACGCCAGCTGGGCATAAAAAATAGCGCGTTCGAGCCACCAGCTACCGCATTCATAGTCCTTGATTACCGCTTGCGGTGTGACTTGCTGATCGTTCAGCAGCAGCCCCATCAGGCAACATTGTGACTTAAAACACGCTATGCCCAGTTTGCCCTCCGGACTGTCGGGAAAATCCTTAATCACCGCGTCCGGTGTCACCTGCTGATTATTCAACAGCAAGCCCCTCAGACAACATTTTTCCTTAAAGCGCGCTATCCCCAGCTTGCCTTCCGGACTCTCCGGAAAAGCATTAACCACCTCAGCCGGTGTGACCGGCTGACCATTCAGCCGCAGATTTCTCAGGCAACATTGTTCCATAAAACGCCCCAGCTCCAGTGTTGCTCTGGCGGCCTGATAATCCTTAACCACCTCATCCGCTGTCACCTGCTGGCCATTCAACAGCCGCCCCTTCAGGCAACATTCCGCTTTGAAGTGCGCTCTCCCCAGTTTGCCTTCCGGACTCTCCGGGAAACCCTTAACCACCTCAGCCGGTGTGACTTGCCGATCATTCACCACCAGCCCTCTCAGGCAGCACTCGGCTTTAAAGTGGGCCAGTTGCAGAGTTGCCCCGACCAACTGAAAACCCTTAACCACCGTATAGGGCGTGATCTGTTGGCCATTCAAGGCAAGGCCCTTCAGGCAACATTGCTCCTTGAAGCACACCAGCTCCAGTGTTGCCCTGATGGCCTGAAAATCTTTCACTACCTCATCCGTTGTGACGCGCCGCCCCTTCAACAGCAGCCCCCTCAGGCAACATTCCGCTTTGAAACGCACTATTCCCAGCCTGCCTTCCGGACTATTCGGGAAACCATTAACCACCGCCTCCGGTGTGACCGGCTGACCATTCAACGCCAGCCCCTTCAGGCAACATTTTTCCCGGAAGTGTGCTAGTCCCAGCCGACCATCCAGACTATCCGGAAAATCCCTGACCACCTCATCCGCTGTGACCTGCTGGCCATTCAATGGCCGCTTCTTCAGGCAGCATTCCTGTTTGAAACGTGCCATCTCCAATGCTGCCCTGGCTTCCTGATAATCCTTGACCACCTCATCCGCTGTGACCGGCTGACCGTTCAAAGACTGACCCAGCAGGCAACATTGCTCCTTCAAACGTATTAGCTCCAGGGTTGCCCCGGCGGCCTGATAACCCTTGGCCACCTCATCCGCCGTGACCAGCTGGCCATTCAACGTCAGGCTCTTCAGCCAACATTGATCCCTGAAGCGTGCCATCCCCAGCAGGCCTTCCGGAGTATCAGGGAAATCCACCTCATCCGGCGTGACCTGCCGATCATTCAACACCAGCCCCCTCAGGCAACATTTTTCCTTAAAGCGTGCTATCCCAAGTTTGCCTTCCGGACTATTCGGGAAACCCTGAACCACCTCATCCGTTGTGACCTCCCGGCCATTCAACGCCACGCCCCTCAGGCAACACTGTTCCTTAAAGTGCGCTAACTCCAGAAATACCCCGACCGCCTGAAAATCCTTAACTACCTCATCTGCAGTGACCTGCTGGCCATTCAACGCCAAGCCATTCAGGCAACAGTCCGCTTTGAAGCGGGCCAGCCCCAGTTTGCCTCTCGGATTATCCGGAAAGTCCTTAACCACCTCATCCGGCAGGATCCTCTGGCCATTCACTAACCCCCCTTTAAGACAACATTCCGCTTTGAAGCGCGCCAGCTCCAAGTTTGCCCCAGCGGCCTGATAATCCTGAATAACCTCGTCCGGTGTGACCTGCCGACCATGCAACGCCAGGCCTCTCAGGCAACATAACTCCTTAAAGCGCGCCAGCTCCAGTATTGCACTGACTGACTGAAGCCCATGAACCACGGCATTCGTTGTGACTTTCTGGCCCTTCAGCGGCAGCCCCCTCAGACAGCATTCCTCTTTGAAACGCACTATCGCTAATTTGTATTTATAGTGTCGATCCGGCTCTCGATTGAATTCTTGAATGACCTCATCCGGGGTCACTTTTCTGTTGTTTAGCAGTTGGTTCTGCAAGCAAAGTTTTTGCAGAAAGAACCCACTTCTGAGGGACGTTGTATCTTTTTCAAAGGCTGAAAGCACATCAGTCGAGGTGATTTGACGTCCATGTAATAATTCTTTTTTCCAAAAGGCATCCTCTATAGATTTGCTACTGCCCCGGATGCTGGCTTTGCTTCTACAGGGCCGATTGTATGAGACTCTTTTACCATTAAATTTGGTTCTACCACGGTCAGAAACCACGCGTGGCCCGGCATGCCGGTCAGCCCGGCGAGCGGACTCTGAACGGTGATGGGTTGCTGATGCTGCTTTCAGAATTAAGCCTCACGCACTTGGACAATAAATACCGCAGTTTGACCTCAAAATAATTATTAGGTTCCATTGATGGCAGGTCATTCAGAGTCAAAGCAAGGCAAAATTTGATTAAAACAATGCCACTTTGGGTTGTATAATCGGCGGCTAATGTTTTATCTCAGTCGTTTCCAATGCCAGCAGCCTCTTCCCCCAGCAACAGCTTCAATGACCGGTTCGGCGGTATTCGCCGCTTGTACGGCAACCGTGCTGTTGACCAGCTTCGTCAATCCCATGTCTGCGTCATCGGTATTGGTGGTGTTGGCTCCTGGGCAGCAGAAGCCCTGGCCAGAACGGCGGTGGGTAACATCACCCTGATCGATCTGGACGACATTTGTATAACCAACACCAATCGCCAATTGCATGCGCTTACGGACACCATTGGCCGCTCAAAAGTTGAGGTGATTGCCGAGCGCATTACCCAGATAAACCCCGAGTGTCAGTGTCAGACCATTGAAGACTTTATTACGGAAGATAATCTTCAGGAACTGATCACCAACGAGTTTGACTATGTGCTGGATGCCATCGACAGCTTCCGGGTTAAGGCGGCGCTGATCGCTCACTGCAAACGTCTCAAAATCAAAATCATCACCACTGGCGGTGCTGGCGGACAGATGGATCCTACCCAGATTCAGATCACCGATCTGACCAAAACCTGGCATGACCCTCTGGCAAGAAAAGTGCGCAACCAGCTTCGTGACCGTCATGGCTTCAGCAAGAATACCAAACGAAAGTTTGGCGTAGACTGTGTGTTTTCCACCGAGCAGGCGGTTTATCCACAGGCTGATGGTACCATCTGCCAGACCAAACCCACCGGTGAAGGCTCAATGAAAATGGACTGTGCCAGTGGTTTTGGCGCGGCCACCGCAGTGACTGCAACCTTTGGTTTTGCTGCGGCTGCGCGAATTATTGAGAAGTTGGCCAAGACTGATTAATCCCGGCTCTTCTGAAAGGAGTACGCAACTAATCAATGATCACTCTCCTATATCGAATGCCAACAGCTCGCTCAGCTGCCCCTCGGCATCCTGGATAAACCGCTCCAGCCAGGATTTCAGTTCCACCGGAGTCAGGCTATCCAGGCAGTGTTGTGACCAGAAAATGATCTTTTCTTCATACTGCCCGATAATATGGGCAGGCCACTCCTTTCCAAACAGGTTGGTCGCGGCCAGTATTTTACTCTCGTCGTTAACTTCCCCAAGCTCACAATACAGCAAAACCCACTTCTCCTCGTGGCAGGAAAGGTAAATATCAAGTTTGCCATCAACCTCCATGATGTAGAGCCCTTCCGGAGTGGGTTCCAGCTCCAGCCCAATAGCCAGCAGAACTTGTTTGACCAGATATTCAAATTGAGCGTTCACTGTCTTCTCCTGAGTGAGCGATATGGCTAACAGCAAAATTCTGATTCATTCTGAGAACAACTCCTCCATATCTTGATTTTGGCCAGAATTGTTCCACAAACCACTGTTTAAAAGCCTGGCCGCCGGAAAACCGGAACTCGCCAAAATTAGGGTCAAAGAAAGTCACACTGCCATTGTCTGGATCAATATGAGCCGCCAGTGCATGACCACATTTACGCCCACGAATACGAACAAGTTTCAAGCCAGACGACCGGTTCCCATGATCAAGGATGGTCTCAGCCAACTTTTGTGGAAAATTATCTGGGTAAACCAATATCTTCTGATCAGAAGTCAGGTATCGGGACCCGGGCCAGGGTCTGCTAATAGCAGAGTTACCGACAACCTCAAAACGGGTCATCCCGTTCATACGCAGCCATTGGTCTGTGTAGAAATTTTGGTCACTTGAACCCGCTTCTTGCAAAGCCCTTATTTTTTCAAAGACTTCCGGATTAATTTCCCCGTTTTTCGGATCATCATGGATTTCATCGAATAGAGAGGTACCCCGAGCGCGATGTTTTAACCAGTCCAAAGACAGGGCCCAGCAACAACCTGATCGCGTCGTTCTGTCCCATATCATATTTTCCAGCCATTTCCCCTTACCCTGAGAAAACACGGACGTCATTTCCCCGCCAGACTTTACGACCGATTTCCGTACCGGAGTAATGCTTCGCCAGATCAGGCAATGAAAGATCTTGCTGCCCAGATTCACAGCCTTCTTGCCAACCGCCTTGATTGGGTAAAATAAGCTAGTGGATGGTTTTCGGGACTGGGCAATAGAACAGAGTCTCGATTCAAGAGAGGGGGGCTCCAGAGGTCGTTGCTGAGCTTTAGCGGCAAATAATCTGGCGACCCTTTCCTTCATCTCACCATTGCCATCCGCAGGGCTGGCAGATAATGAATACTCACCCAGTTTACTGGCTCCAGAAGCCTGGTCACCCATGCTTCCGTTGTCACTGTCCGGGCTACGGGCATTTAAGGGAGAAGAGGGAATAGAATCCATCGATTTTATCCTTCTTTAATTTCAGCTAAATAATGAATCTGATGTCTTTTTCTATATAAATCAGTGGTATTATCGGTCGCCCCGGGTCAGGATTAAGTTCGGTCAAAAATGGACAGAGCCCAGCTTAACGATAGCGATAAGCAACCGCCTGAATCTCCCTGACAATTGCCTTAAGCCCATTGCCCCTGGATGGGCTTAAATGATTAAACAGATCCAACTCACGGAACCACAGGTCAATATCTTCCTGCCCAATCTCTGCCGACGTTTTCCCTGAGAATACCGCCAGAACAATCGCTATCAGCCCCCGGATCACTCTCGCATCGGAGTCAGCAATAAAGTAAAGCCGCATGGTTTCATCGTCATAGTGATGATGCAGCCAGACGCTGCTCTCGCAACCATGAAGTCGGGCATCATCATTTCTCCATTCCCCCGACAGCACAGGCAGCTCTTTGCCCAGCAGCATGATCTGGCGGTAACGTTCCTGCCAGCCTGAAAGCCCATTCAACCGTTCTGTTATCGTGGCAAGGTTCGGAGCCTGCTGACGAAAAATCTCTGGCAGGTCAGTTGTCTCACTGATCATTGTCTGGGTCTGATCACTGTTCATTTCAGGGTGAGCAATATACAACGGTGAATGGTGGAGCTTATCCATGGCATCCACAAAAGCCATGGCTTCATCAATGGTGTTATAGAGGGCAAAAGAAGCTCTGACCGTTCCATTGAGGTCCAGACCCTCCATCAGGGGCATGGCACAATGATGCCCGGTTCTGACAGCAATCCCCTGTTGGTCAAGCATCAGCCCGATGTCCTGATTATGGAGTTCACCGGAGACAAACGACACGACGGGCGCTTTCCACTCTGCCTGACCAATCAGACGGATACCGCTTATCTGGCTTAACCCCTCCTCCACCAGCTGACGCAGCTGATGTTCATGGGCCTGCATGGCGGCAACATCGATATCCGCTAAAAACTCCAGCGCTTTGCCTAAACCAATGGCGCCGGCAATATTGGGGGTTCCTGCCTCAAATTTGAACGGCAGGCGATTAAAGCGGGTGCCGGAAAAACTGACATGCTCAATCATCTCACCACCGCCCTGCCAGGGAGGCATGTTTTCCAACAGCTCCCTTCGCCCGTACAGCACACCGATTCCCGTTGGGCCGTAGACCTTATGGCCGGAAAACACATAAAAGTCGGCCCCCAGCGCCTGAACATCCACTTTCTGATGGGCAACAGCCTGAGAACCGTCCACCAGGACCAGGGCACCGGCCTGATGGGCAAGCTCGATAACCTCTTTAATGGGGGTGATCGTACCAATAGCATTGGAGGTATGGGTCATTGCCACCAGCCTGGTGTTATCCGACAGCAATTGCCGGAACTGTTGCATATCCAGATTGCCAGCATCATCCAGCTCAACCACCCTGATGGTGGCCCCGGTGACGTCAGTCAGCAGTTGCCAGGGAACGATATTGGCATGGTGCTCAAGGCGGCTCAGGATAATCTCATCGCCAGCCTTCAGCTGGCTTCGTCCCCAGCTGCTAGCCACCAGATTGATGGCTTCAGTCGCGCCCCGAGTCCAGATAATCTCTTCTGTAAAACGGGCATTGATAAAGTGGCGGGTGGTTTCTCTGGCAGCTTCAAACCCATGGGTCGTGCAGGCACTCAGGAAGTGCGCTGCCCGATGCACATTGGCATTCTGCTCCCGATAATAGCGGTCTAGCGACTCAATAACCGACACCGGCTTCTGTGTGGTTGCCGCATTGTCCAGGTAGACCAGCGGATGGCCATGCACGGTCTGTGACAACAGGGGAAACTGCTGCCGGAGGTTATCAACATCCAGCACAGTGGGTTGAGTGTCGGCCTGGCCTTTCATAGTGACCTCCATGGTGATCGTGCCTCTGGGTTTCTGGCACTGCAAATAATGCTGTGCTATATAACCTGTACGTTAAACATTTAAAACTGATAAAACCTATGATGCTTTCAGCCCTGAACCAAACAGTCATTCTTAACGTGGTGATTATTATCACCGCGGGTGGCTTTGTGGGCTGAATAAGCAGCTGTCACAAAACCCCCGCACCGAAAGGTCCGGGGTTTTTTTATACCTGATAAAGGAGAAAAGTCATGCTTAACCTGATCGTGCTATCTGTCATTATCGTGCCTGTCATTCTATTTGCAGCGATTACCCTCAACATCTGGCAGTCGGGGGATCATCGATATGAATGGTGCTGAAGCAATTGTCCAAACCCTGGTTCACCACGGTGTTGACACCGTTTTTGGTTACCCCGGCGGCACCATTATGCCGGTGTATGACGCCCTGCTTGACGCCCCTGTTGAGCACCTGCTCTGCCGCCATGAGCAGGGAGCCGGTTTCGCCGCTATTGGCTATGCCCGCTCAAGCCAGCGAACCGGTGTCTGTATTGCCACCTCAGGCCCTGGCGCAACCAACCTGATCACGGCGCTGGCAGATGCCATGATGGACTCTGTCCCCATTGTTGCCATTACCGGCCAGGTACCCACCAGTGCCATGGGTACCGATGCCTTTCAGGAGATGGATATGCTGGGGCTTTCCATGGCCTGCACCAAGCACAGTTTCCTGGTGACAGAGCCGGATCGGCTCTGCCAAACCCTTCACCAGGCATTCACCCTGGCCAATTCCGGACGACCGGGCCCTGTCCTGGTGGATATTCCCAAAGATATACAACAGGCTCCCGCCAGCTGGCAGCCACCGCTGGACCTGGTTGAGAACGGTTTCCACCCTGATCAGGCAGCCCATAACAGTGTTGATCAAGCGCTGCAACTTATGCTCTCAGCATCCCGCCCCATCGCCTATATCGGTGGTGGTGTGAATATGGCTGGTGCTACACCGGCGTTGCGCCATTTTCTGCAAATGACCGGCCTGCCCAGTGTCTGCACATTAAAAGGGCTTGGTACTGTACCGCCAGGCAACGAGGCCTATCTTGGCATGCTGGGGATGCATGGCAACCGGGCGGCGAACACGGCAGTACAACGGTGTGACTTATTGGTTGTTGTGGGTGCCCGTTTCGATGACCGGGTGACTGGCAAACTGGACACGTTTGCCCCTGATGCAAAAGTTATCCACATCGATATAGACCCGGCAGAAGTGCACAAACGCAGAGCGGCACATGTCGTCTTTCATCAGCCCATGCCCTGGGTACTGAAAGAACTGTCCATCGCTTTACCCGTCAACAATTGGCACGGCCACTGCCAGCAACTCAAAGAAGAGCATCAATGGCGATACGACAAACCCGGTGAAGCGATTTATGCGCCCCTGCTGCTCAACCAGCTATCCCGACAGCTGCCGAATAATGCCATTATCAGCTGTGATGTCGGGCAGCATCAAATGTGGGTTGCCCAGCACATGGCTTTTCACCACACCCTTAACCATTTGACCAGTGGCGGTCTGGGCACCATGGGCTTTGGTCTGCCTGCCGCCATCGGCGCTGCCATGGCACGGCCGGATGATACCGTTATTCTGGTATCCGGTGACGGCTCATTTATGATGAATGTGCAAGAGCTGAACACCCTAAAAAGAAGACAGCTGCCGATTAAAATAGTCCTGTTGGATAACCAGAAGCTGGGCATGGTTCGCCAGTGGCAGGCGCTGTTTTATCAGGGCCGTTACAGTGAAACTGATCTTTCCGATAACCCCGACTTTATTTCGCTGGCCAAGGCCTTTTGGTATTGGCGGCAGAACCATCACCCATCGGAATGAGGTAACGTCAGCCCTGGATGAGATGTTGCGTGTGAGTGGCCCATGGTTGCTCCATGTGCGCATTGATGCCATGGAAAACGTATGGCCCCTGGTGCCACCGGGTGCCGCTAACCATGAAATGTTGGAGCAACACTCATGAGCTTCCAGTTATATCTGCAATGCCATCAACAGCCTGATGTCGTGGAGCGGATACTCAGAGTTATCAGACACCGGGGCTTTACTCTGAACACCATGAGCATGACGCCTTCCCGCTGCGGTGGCAGAATTGAGTTATCCATGACTGTTTCCAGCTCGCGACCTGTGCATCTTCTGATTACCCAGGTTGAGAAACTCCACGATGTGCTGGCACTGAGATGCATTGATACAACGTCCAATACTGATGTCGGCAGCTATTGATACCCCCGGCCAGCCTGGCCGGATGAATCATGGCCTTACCGGCGAGTTCAGTGAGTCAGCACATCCACTTCACCATTGATAATGGCCTCCTGTCGTTCCATCTCTTTCAACTTGAGACGGAAGCGATTAATGATGAACTCCCTGAACCAGCGATGTGCCCGGTTATGCTCCCAGTACTCCGGCCACACCACGTAGTAGCTGACTCTGGGAGGTTTACCGGGCAGTGTTTTTATCGTCATATCCCGGGCATAAGTATTGTAACGAGCCGCTCTCTCCATTGTGAGCAGAATATGACAGGTGTCCCTTACCAGCTGCAAACCGATGGGCAGATTGGGTGTTTTCGCAACCACACGGATATTCTCACTGAGGCCTTCCAGATAGTCCCTGATGAAATGAGGACTTCCCATCCACGAAGAGTGGCGAATCACCGGGTACTGCTCAAGGTCTTCAATGGTTATCTCCTGATCAACGAGAGGATGATCCTCATGCACCATGGCACAGATACTATCCTCCATTAATAGCTCGTAACTGAAACCGGCAGGTGGCTTGCCAATATACCCAAGCACCAGATCGACCTGGCCGGCCTCCAGCTTTTTATCCAGCTGCGGGCTGAACTGTAACAGTTCAAAATTAAAATGCGGTGCCTGTTTCCAGAACTGGTGCAGGATTTGTGGCAGGATTTGCTCAAGAACAATATAAGTCCCGGCAATGGTAAAGTTTTTTTCGGTAATCCAGGGGTCAAACTGCTGGTTCTCAAATATGGTGCTGGCTTCCGTCACTACCCGGTTCACGTCGTCTTTCAACGCCAGCGCTTTTTCGGAGAGAAAAATACGGTTGCCCTGCCTGACCAGAATCGGATCATTCAGGGCTTCACGCAACTGAGCCAGGGTCCGGCTCATGGCGGACTGGGTAACATGCATCTGCTTCGCAGCCAGGGAAACACTTTGAGTATCGAGTAACGCCTTGAGGCCCGGCAAAAGGTTCAGGTTAAGTCTGTACAAGTTCATACTTTGGTAACAGGCACCCCAAAGATTGAAAGCACCATCTAAAACAAAAGAGCCGGATCAATCAGCTCAGAGAGAAAAAAACAGCTGACCTGTAAAAGCCCAGGCCAATTTGACCACGAGACTATAGTTATACCACTTTAACTTCATCAGTATTATTCCCTATACATTCATCGCTAATCAGGTACACTGGAAACAGGAATCAGTGTCAGAGGACATTCTCAATCAGGCAAATGGCCATGTCTGAATACACGTTTGAAGTACTGGTCTCATGGCTAATTGAGAACGCCCCCGACTCTGGTGAATCTGGCCTTGGCGCCTGACAAACTACGGGTCAGGCATCCGCTGAAACAGCTTTCAGGAGGGTCTATGAGCCAAAACAAGTACAAAAGTATTCAAGATCTGGTAGATAACTACATTGCCTCTGGCCTTTCTGCCAGAGAGTACGTTGAAGCCCGTGTAGATGCCGGAGATCTTAGTGCTGCCGAAGCCCTGAAACTGCTGTCTATTCTTCGAGAAGCACAGTCTATTACCTTTAAACTGGCCGAAGTCAGTGATGACGAGTTTTCCGGTCTGCACATGGTCCTTGTTCGCAAGGAAGAGGATGAGCTTGCGGATGACGCCTCTCCCCTGTTCAGTATTGAAATCGATGAAAGCCTGAACAGCAATCGTGATGATGTTATTAACCTGTTGCAAAAATTTGCCAAAGAGCTGGCCGTGCTGGCGACACGAGGAGAGCTTGAAGAAGCAGAAGCCATAGATACCATTGATGACAACCCTGAAGACTGGCTGGATCACCCCAATATTCTCCCCGCCAGTGAAACCCGTCACTGATAAGGAAGCGGTCTCACCCTGCCCTCTCAACACTTGAAAGAATAAGCCCGGCAAGTTCCGGGCTTATTTTTTGATGGATAAAAGTGAATAACTATTTCTGGTTATATAGCTTGTTCGTTAGTCATCAACAGATTCATTGATCAAACCATTGAATGACCTGTGGATAACTGACTGCATCGCACTATTTTCAAGCCTCACAAAACTCTGGTTATTTTTTGTACAGCACAGCCAAATTAATCAGCGATTTCCCTGAAAAACTCTGGAACCCGTTTGCTTAAAATAGCTATTGATCTCACAGTAAGGGGTCTTACAGGGTTACGTCCTAATCGCCTTAGCAATCAATCATCCCCGCCGAAACCGCCTCCACCAAAACTGCTGCCACCGTTATCACCTCCATCATAATCACTTCGACTGTGCCCACCTCCACTGTACCCACCTCCACTGTACTCATCTTCACTGTAGCCACCTCCACTGTACCCACCTCCACTGTACCCACCTCCACTGTACCCGCCTCCACTGTGCCCACCTCCACCGGAACTATTTAGGCTGAGACTACTCACACCGAGGCTACCTAAACTGAGCACACCTGAATAGAAATAGGCAACATCATCTGCAACGTCTCCAATGTCTGGGGAAGAAACGACTAATTCAGAGGTGAGATCAACGTTGCCTAATGATAAGTGTGCACTGATATCAAGAGACAGGTTGGCAATACTCCCAACATCAATATCACCTGAAAAGCCGGAAGCGGGTATGGATAAATTTTCTGCACACGTAGACGGAGGAAGATCTACACACAATTCACCAGAATCAGATCCATAAGCCGTATTGAATGTACGTTCCGGAGTGAGAAATAAAGCAACATACAGATACGGCATCCAAAAGCCGTCTACCAGAAAATATCTTTCGGTGGGTTTCATTTGAGTCAAGTCAGAGTAATAACTGCCAAGTTGCTGGTGGAGCAACGGCAATGAGAGACATAATTCTTCCTTTTTCCGTTTCGCATTTTCATGGATTTCGCATAATTTACTTGACACCTCAGAGTTTAACTGGGTCTCGAGATTACAAATAGCCGTGGTTTTTATATTCTTATATTTGTTTTCTAAAGTTTGATTAGCTTTGATTTTACTAATGATTTCAACTATGACGCTTGGTTTCTTAAACGTTTTTTTATGACCATGCCACGACCTGTGTATTTCCTTAAAATATGATTCAATCACTTCTTCGCCCGTTTTTCTCATTTCGTCTGTGGGCGCCACTATCATAGCCTCCATGGCAAGCCGAACAGCTTTATTTAAAGTTTCTTGAAAGTTTGTTATGTTAATATCATTACGACTGCCAATATGTCTGAAAAGATAGTTAGCTTCTTTAAATTCCTGGCGGGCCATTATAAGTTTTTCATCAAATTGCCTGGTTAGCCCTGGGGTTGTGGCAGAGTATTGATTCTGATACTCAGTTTTGTGTAATTCAACAACCCCCTGAATCTGTGACTGACAATTTTCTATAAAATCATTTGCTGATTTCTCAGCAGCTTTATCAAACTGCTGGAAGATTTTCTTTTCAATAAGATTCTTATGAAGTTTTTTGAGCTCAATATGGTATGGATACTTTGCTAAACCTTCCAGGCATAGCTTGCTATGATCTTTATCAAAAGCTGGGTTCAAGGCGAGCTGATAAAAATGATCGGCACTGACAACACAGGACATCACTTTTTCATATAAGCCATCAAAGAACTCCTTACGAATACCGGGGCTTAATTGACTGAATTGCTTAAATGCCTCCAGAGCATCATCAAAGTTGTTAATAGATGCATGCAATTTGCTGAATATTCTTTCGGCTACCTCATCCCGGCCCAGTCCAGCGATATTTACTCTGTAAAAAGCCGCCTTACTATCAACTAATGTTTGGGCCTCATTGCACAGTACAGAAAATGCCTTTTTGAGTATTGCTTTTTCATCATCTTTAACAAGGCTTTCCATTTTTTCATTAAGTAAAAATAGTGAATCAGAACATACCTTCTCTTTGGGTAAACGCTCTACTCTGTTTATCAAATGCTGGATAAGTGCTTTGTGACCTGAAGTTGACAGCATAATTTGTAAATTCACGGTGATAGGTATCAAGCTTGTCATTATTTTTTGTAAGACCTAATCTCAATCGATAAGATTTGCGAAGCAGGTATCGCAAGGGAAATTTGTTAACTACTTCTATTATTTTGGCGCGTCTATGCAGCTCGATACCTTGTGGTGCTGGTGTTAATTCCGATGAATCAATGTTCACAAGGGGGAGCGTAGGGCTGGTCGTTTGCTCTTCTTGCTGTTCTGGATAGCGTGTCGAAAGGCTATTTTCAAACGAAGCGGGTATCATAATAATATCCAACTTGAGAGGTCAGCCAGGCTTGCTCACTGAGTCAAGCAGCTTTACTCAATTATTGTTCATGTAGTAGAGCAGATGTTTCAAACATTTCTGATCGATTAGTCAGGTTGAACTGTGACTTTGCAAGAACGTTCCGTGATTTTTCGTTATTTTCACATTATTTGAAATCTTTGCAGCATTTCTGATGAAAGCTGTCCTTCCAATTGAATGGATCAATGGAAGGACAGCGGCCCCGGAGGTAGCAACGGTACTTAGGGTAGACATTAAGCGTCTACTCCCCTCTTCGGGTAGTTAAAGATGGAACCACGAAGGACACGAAGAGCACAAAGAAGAAATTTTCTTTTCCTTCGTGCTCTTTGTGTCCTTCGCTTTTCCATTCAAAAGCCATTGAAAATGGAGGGGTAAGCTTAATGTCCACCCTAAGAGCGTGTATTGGCAGAGAGAATAGCCTCCACATAAGAAGCGCCATTCTCAGAAAACCCACCCAGCAAATCGGTGATAACCGCTATCAACCGGTTATAGCCATCCTCTCCGGAAGTCTTTAACACCGTTGCCTGCAACGCAGACCTGGTATTCAGTTCAGAATATTCCACCATGGGATCATCAACGTAGTGTTCCGGCATGGTCTGTTCCAGCACCTCGTGAATATCATGAGCTTTCTCATAAGCCTGCCTGGAAATGACCGTAACAATGTGATCATCCTCATAAACTCTGGCAGTTGTTTGTCTCGTTAATGCCTGAATGGTCGGGTGTTGCCGGTTTTTCTCTGCATAAGCCTGACTCATCACCTGGCTTTGAAAGTCTTCAAGGACTGTGTGCCGGTTGGATGCCAGTTGGATCGCCTCTTTCTGCCCTTGTGGGAAACCCACAAGATTCATTAAGCCAACCCACAGGGTTGCCACGGTATTATTGCCCGGTACCGGCATCACATGATACGGGTTGGAAAAATCACTGAGATAGTGGAGCCCCCACCCCATAAAACGCCATCCCCAGTAATCATGCCCCTGACTGAAGGCAAACTCGGAAAGCTGCTTAAAGGACTGGATGCGATACTCCGGATACGTCTGCTTTAAAAAACCACCCAGGGCATAAAGCACCGATGACTCATGGTAAAAGCCCATGTGGAAAGGTGCCTGTGTACCATATTCCAGGTTTGGATTACCAAACGGCTGCTTACCAAACCCATAGATCTTGCCGTAGTCGGTATTGCTGTCGGTAAACAGGCCTATATCCAGCCCGTGATCCGGTTCGTCCGTGGCCGTTGTGACGATATCGATGGCTGAGGCCTTATCCCCCGGTTGCAGCTGAACCAACTGCACAGACACCAGATGATCAAAATTCTTCAAAGTGCTCACTGACTGCGGCTTAATGGGTGGAGACAATCGTTTTTCCCCGGGAAGAAGCTGTAAATACAGAGGCCATTTGGTATTTGGGTTAACACGAATGGCATGGGCAAAGCGGGTACGAATATCGTCTTTGTTGCCCGTCGCCCTGAAGGCCAGATCTTGCGGACGGGGCGCGTAGTGCCATAAATTTTCCTGCATCCACTGCTCCTGCTGGTCCAAAAACGCTGCCAGCGCCTCTTCATTAGCCAGCAGAAAGCTTTCCAGGCTTTCTACTGTCACCGGGGCAGCATCCCGAACCGGCGGCAGTGTCGCCAGCATCTGGTGAGTGACCAGAGTGTGGTTGGACCAGGAAAACGCCTGGGCAGAGATCAGCAAAGACAGCAGAAGACATAAGATACGCATAGGCAGGCTCGGTAAAGTAACGTTTTTATTAAATTTATTGCGCGTATACCATAACGAGAATGACGGGTTGATGGCAATCAGCTACCAACAACACAATACGAAAAAAGTACGGAACTTTAAAACAGTTTTAAGGCCTAATATCTTTGGTGATTGGATATATGGCATTATCTGATCAATCACTGAATGGCTGAACAACCCGCAGTTGCCCGTATGTATTTGACCAACCCCATCTTCCTCTCTGACTCTGTTGACAGGGTTTATGGGGTACATCTAAAACATCATGACCTCAAGCCATTAGCATCCGACGGCAGTGAATTCATTCCGGATAAAACAGGCCTTAAAACCACTCTCAACGGTGTATCCGTTCGGGCGATCTATCACCCCCCTCACCTGTATATGACTAAAACGGGTACTTTAAATTCAGTCATTTATGACGGTGCCAGTATCAATAATCCCTATGAATACCAATTAGCTAAAGATGCTAAAATAATCATTCCTTCAAGCGCTTTTCCCATGTTCAGAAGTGAAATGAAAGATGGGGATAGGCTGGCAATCAGCACCAAATCAATGAAGTACAAATATCAGATTGCTGAAGCCCATCATTCGCCAAAGAAAGAAGTAACAGGGATAGCCGTTCTTGGTTCAGAAGAGCCTGCTAACACGACCGAAATTGAATACCTTAAGTCTCTGGTTGAAAAACATGTTTTAAAGCCCAGAGACACAGCATTCATCCCTACCATGCTGCCCATCAGCACCAGGGAACTGATTTATTTTTTTGATAAAGCCTACCGCTGTAAGGATAAATTATTTGACAGTGATTCCGGGCAGCAAACATTACTGACCATTGTCTCAAAACGCCAGCAGTGGGATGTTTGCTTCAAGCTACTGGAACTGGGGGCCACTCCCGATGCTGGTCATCACGGTGATAGCATGACGCCACTTCACATGGCGGCAAAAGCGGGACAATCCGATCTGCTGGAAGCCCTGTTGCTTCATAACGCCAACCCCAACATGACTACCGGGCCCTGGTCCTACAAGGGCGAGTGCAAGAGGATGACGGCATTAAGGTTTACCCTGCTGTATAAAGGCAAAGATAAAGAAGAGAGCGCAAACGTCAGAAAATCAATGATTCAAACACTGCTGGAAAGCGGTGCCGACCCAATGACCATCGACACGACAGAGTTAGCTGAATTCATTGAACCGTTAGAATTAATGTTTGAGACCTTTCTGGTTGCCCCAACAAATTCAGTAAAACACACCAGACTCCGGCAAAAATACCAACAATATCTGGAAAAATTAGCAGCCGATGCTTCAGATATTCAAAAAAAACTGAGGTCCGATTGCACGTTTGCGCAGCGAAAATCAATGGAGAATCTATTGAGGTTACTGGATAAGCTGTCCAGCAGGGCAGACACAGTGCCAACACTTCAGAACGTATGCCGTGCCGTCATTCGTCCCGAACTGAATTTCCCAATCCGCAGAAGCATCAAGGAACTCGATCTTCCCGGAAAATTCGAAAAATTCATCTCTGACAGATAGTGAATTCTGATGAAAACCATGTACTCGTTGTCGCATCACAGGTGACCACCAGACAGCTCGCTCTGACAGGAAGAAAAACCCTGTAAAACAAGGGGAAAAAGATCAAGAAGGAAATGACCAGACCGGGTATAAATTTCTTGCATACCACTATGCTCTTTAGTACAAATAAACAGGCCGAAACACAGAACAATAAAAATAATACCAAGAGCACTTTCTAAACATCGTCGCATATAGCCAACTGCGGTGCAAAATATGGTCAGGTAGCCGGTGATAGTGGGGACTATTATCAGGTGTTCCAAGGCTGTAAAGGAATCCGGGTTACCAGCGCTACAGCGCCGTTAGAATGCTCCATTGGTGGAAAAAATAACTCTAATAATAAACGGCAAGGACACACCATCTCATGTTGACACCACAAAAACGACTGCAGCTTGCACCTGCAACCGCTGGTTTTGTCTTATCCGGTACACTGCTTTTCGCTGCTCCTGCCCAGGCTTATGAGTTTGAGGCAATGGATGGTGAGGTGCAGGGCACTCTCAATACCACAATTACTCTGGGTGCCAAGTACGATCTTGAAGGCTATGAAACACCAGATGGCTCTGAGAAAAATGAGAACGACGGTGATCGATCTTTTGATAAAGGCTTTGTTAGCAAGGCCCTCAAACTGACTTCTGAGCTGGACTTGAAAAAAGATAACTACGGTTTCTATGGTCGCGCTACGGCTTTTTACGACCATGTACTGATGAATGGCAGCAACAAGTGGGATTCCAATAACGCTAAGGATGTTGCAAAAGGCTTTGACAATGAAGCTGGAACGTTCAACGGCTGGTCCGATGAAGTAAAAGATAATCAGGGTCGGGGGGCTAAGTTACAAAGCGCTTATTTATACGGTGACTGGACATTTGAAGGTGGTCAGAAACTCAGTCTTAAACTGGGTGATCAGACCCATAACTGGGGAGAATCCATTTTCTACGCCGGTGGTTTGAGAGATCTGAACGCCTATGATGTTGCGCTCTCTTCCCTTCCCGGCTCTGATGGTGATCTGAACATTGCCCAGGGCATGCTGATGGCCGATCTCCAGTTCAATGATGAAATGAAACTGTCAGCCTTTGCCCAATATGATTGGGAGCGTTCAATTATGCTGGGGCGTGGTACTTACGGTTCCGGCTCAGATCTGTTTGTTCCGGGCTCTGACTTTGCCTACTATGAACTCTCGGACTTCGGGCTGAAAGGCCAGGATGCTGTATTGGAGCAAGCTGGTATCCTGCAAGCTGGCGACTACGGAAAGGTTGCCAATGTAGGTGGGGTAGAAGCGGCCAAGGATTCTGGCCAGTGGGGAGTGAAGTTTACCTTCTCGCCAGAGGCATTACCTGATACAGAATTTGCTTTATATTACGCAAACTACCATTCAAGCCTTCCGTTCTTTGAAGCTAGAGTTTCTCAAAGTGAAGCAGCACGTGGCATTGGGTTAGTTGGTGGCATTCTCGACCCAATGACAGGTGCATTTGATATTGCAAGTACTTCAGCTGGCGCAATAAGAGACCTTTTGTCTGACGCTAGCGGCGCAGCAACACCAAATAACCTTTCACCACTAGCCCAAGAACTTGCGGGTGGCATTGCAACTCTTAATATGCTTGCCAATGGAGTTGATGCCCAGGTAATTTACCCGGAAGACGTCAAACTCTGGGGTGCCAGCTTTAATACTAAAGTCTGGGGCTACACACAAATTGCCGGTGAAATTACCTATAGAGAAAACGCACCAATCTGGCTTGATCATCCAGACGATATCCTTGGTAGCGCTTCGGCAGCTCTTGGAAATATTTCTCAGGGTCAGGACTTTGAGGTTTCAGAGTCAACCGGAGCTACAGCTGGTACAGATCAGTGGTATCAGAACATTGACAGAGTTCCTATGTGGGATGCCTCCTTATCTGTCATCCAACCATTTGGTGCCGTTCTTGGCACAGATCTGATGTACGTTGTTGCTGAAGCGGCGTTTGAACAGGTAGCTGGCCTGAATGATGAATATTATGGCCGCATCCTGGGCAAGGGTGCTGAATCTGGAATTGATGAGGAAGAACGCCTCGACCGAAACAGCTGGGGCTACAACGTAATGGTTGGTGCCAACTGGAACGATGTCGCAATGCAGGGACTGAACCTTGAGTCCACTTTCCGCTTTACTCATGACGTTAATGGCAACTCACATTTTACTGGTCGCTTTGAAGAAGGTGAGAAAAGGATCAACATGGGCTTGACCGCCAAATACGACGATATGACGGCCAAAGTGACCTGGGGTGGCGATGCTGACAACGTTCTGCGTAAAGGCACCATTACCGGAACAGTTGGTTATACCTTCTAACGCCATTCCCACGGTACCGAGGGTGTTGCGAAACCCTCGGCACCTTGGGAGTGCCTACCCAAACTCGCATTCCATGCAAAATCCCCCATTAAAGCCCGACGATTCCCGGCAAAAACCCGGGCCAATAAAACCCCCCCGTACAAAACCACCCTTAACCATCCGCCATTTATGCTGATATATTACAAAGAGCCTGCTGATGCCCCGTTGCCAGTTCAGCGAAACATCATCAGGCCCTGACAATGAATTCAATATCCAGGGACAGAAACAGGTTATGGCAAACAAACCTCTGACCGGGCTGGCGGCCCGCCTGCTGGCCGATCAATTGATGGAAGAGGCCGACATTCACAACGCTGAAGCCGCTGCTGCCAAGGCCAACAAACCGCTCGCCCGATATCTGCTGGAAAAAAAGCTGGTCAACGGTAATGCCCTGACGCTCGCCACTGCCGAAGAGTTTGGCCTGCCAGTGATCGATCTCAGAGCCTTTGACAAAGAGCATTTTGTCAAAGACGTCGTCGAAGAAAAACTGATGCGGAAGCACAATGTGCTGCCGCTGATCAAGCGGGGCTCACACCTGTTTGCCGCCGTTTCTGATCCGTCCAACCTTCAGGGCCTGGATGAAATCCGCTTTAATACCGGCCTGACCATTCATACGGTCCTGTCAGAGCCCGAAATTCTGGAGAAGATGATTGATACTGCCCTGGATGATACCGGTGGCATGTTTGCCGACGACGATGGGATGGTCGGTCTTGAAGATCTTGAAGTCAGTGCGGTTGATGATTCAGGAGATGATGCCCTGGGAACCTCCGGGGGCGACGGCGAGGATGACACGCCGGTAGTGAAGTTCGTCAATAAAATGCTGCTGTCCGCCATCAAAGGCGGTGCGTCGGATCTGCACTTTGAGCCCTATGAAAGAACCTATCGGGTTCGTTTCAGAACCGACGGTGTGCTCCATGAAGTCAATCGCCCCCCGGTCAGCCTCGGGTCCAGGATTGCTTCACGACTGAAGATCATGTCGGCCATGGATATTTCCGAGCGCAGAAAGCCTCAGGATGGCCGGATAAAAATGAAGCTGTCGAAAAGCAAGGCCATCGACTTTCGGGTCAACACGCTGCCGACGCTCTGGGGTGAGAAAATCGTACTTCGTATCCTCGATCCTTCCAGCGCCAAAATGGGGATTGATGCTCTGGGCTACGAAGAAGAGCAGAAAGAGATGTATATGACCGCCCTGCACCAGCCACAGGGCATGATTCTGGTTACCGGACCCACCGGTTCGGGAAAAACGGTATCGCTCTATACCGGTTTGAATATTCTCAATACCAATGAGCGCAACATTTCCACCGCGGAGGACCCGGTGGAAATTAACCTGGAAGGTATTAACCAGGTTAACGTCAATCCCAAACAGGGTATGGACTTCAGCCAGGCGTTGCGGGCTTTCCTGCGTCAGGATCCGGATATCATCATGGTGGGTGAGATACGGGACCTGGAAACCGCCAACATTGCCATCAAGGCGGCCCAGACCGGCCATATGGTGATGTCCACCCTGCACACCAACAGCGCGGCAGAGACCCTGACCCGTTTGCAGAACATGGGGGTGCCATCATTTAACATCGCAACCTCGGTCAGCCTGATTATTGCCCAGCGTCTGGCACGAAGACTGTGCAGTCAGTGCAAGGTAAAAGTTGACATCCCGAAAGAAACACTGCTGGAAGAGGGCTTTACCGAAGCGCAGGCGGACTCCGCCGAGATTTTTGGCCCTAAAGGCTGTGACAACTGCAAGGGCGGCTATAAAGGTCGTGTGGGTATTTATGAGGTGGTGTCGATCACCCCCGGCATGCAGCAAATCATTATGGCCGAAGGTAACTCCCTGGAAATCTCGGAACAGGCCCAGAAAGAAGGCTTTAACAACCTTCGCCAATCGGGGCTATTAAAGGCGCTGCAAGGGGTTACCAGCCTTGAAGAGGTGAACCGGGTTACACAGGATTAACCAGGCAATGCTGGCTTCTCGCTGCTCCATGGCCCTTGAGGGAGGCATAAAAGCCTTTCGCAACTCCCTCAGAACCTGTGAATAAGTGCTTAAACAGACTCACTTCCCAAAGACAGCAGCGTAGCGTTTCCGCCAACAGCCGTGGTATTGATCGACAACGTCTGTTCGGTTGCAAACCGCTGCAGGTAGTTTGGCCCACCCGCTTTTGGACCGGTGCCAGACAGCCCCTGGCCGCCAAATGGCTGAACACCGACGACAGCGCCAGTCTGGTTCCTGTTGATATAGATATTACCCACCTTGACCCGCTGCTCAATAAACGTCGCCGTCACTTCGTTTCTACTGTGAATTCCCAGGGTAAGGCCATACCCGGTACTGTTGATCTGCTTAATCACCTCAGGTAACGCTTTCGCGTCGTAACGAATCACATGGAGAACAGGGCCGAAGTGCTCCTTCTCCAGCTGGCCAATATGGTCAATTTCAAAGGCAACCGGCGCAACAAAACTGCCCTTAGCGCAATCCGCTGGCAGTTGGCATTCAAACAGCAGTTTGGCTTCTTGTTTCATTCGTTGGATATGTGCCTGTAGTGACTGGCGAGCCTTTTCATCAATCACCGGGCCAATATCGGTAGAATGAAAACTCGGATTACCAATAGACAGCTCCTTCATTGCCCCCTGCAACAGAGCGATCACCCGATCCGCAATATCTTTCTGCACATAAAGTACCCTGAGCGCTGAACAGCGCTGCCCGGCACTGCCAAAGGCGGACAAAAGAACATCATTCACCACCTGCTCAGGCAGTGCGGTGGAATCGACGATCATGGCATTCTGACCACCGGTTTCAGCAATCAGCGGTATCATTGCGCCAGGGCGATTCGCCAGCGTCTGATTGATCAACCGGGCGGTTTCCGTGGAGCCGGTGAAAGCGACACCGGCAATCCGGGCATCAGCCACCAGTTGTCGGCCCACCGTGGCACCCTCGCCGGGCAATAATTGAATCACATCCCCGGGAATTCCCGCTGCCAGCATCAACTCAGCGGCCCTGCCCGCAATCAGGCCGGTCTGCTCAGCAGGTTTGGCAATCACCGTATTCCCGGCAGCAAGCGCTGCGGTAATCTGCCCGAGGAAAATAGCCAGGGGAAAGTTCCAGGGGCTGATACAGAGAAAAACCCCTCGCCCACAAAGCCGCAGCTCGTTAGATTCACCCGTGGGCCCCGGCATCATGATGGACGATGAAAACCGCTCCCGTGCCTGACCTGCGTAATAGCGGCAAAAATCCACCGCCTCCCGCACTTCATCAATGGCATCGTGCACGGTTTTGCCCGCTTCCTGATGGCACAGGGCCACCAGCTCCTCACGATTTTCCTCCAGTAAGTCTGCCAATTTCTCCAGACAGTCTGCCCGCTGTTCTGCGGGTGTGGCATTCCAGCGTTCAAAGGCTGCTTCAGCAATGCCAATGGCTGTATCCGTCTGGGCTTCATCACTCCATCCCAAGTGGCCTGCAATCTGAGAGCGGTCATAAGGGCACGTTATTTCAGAGGTCTCAGTTGACGGTACAAGCTGACCATCAATCCATGGCCCCTGAGTCCATTTATGCCCCATAAAGCTCTGTACTTTTTGCTGAAATGGCTGCCACTGACTGTCAATATCCACATTCACACCCAGTGAGTTTTTCCGTGACTGGCCGTAAATAGCCGGTGGCAACGGGATTTGATCGTTCTGCAAACAAACCCGGCCTGTCAACGTCTCCACCGGATGCTGAACCAGCGCAGCAACCGGGGTTTTCGCATCCACCAGGCGGTGAACAAAGGAGGAATTGGCACCATTCTCAAGTAAACGACGAACCAGATAAGGCAGCAGATCCTTATGACTGCCAACAGGCGCATAAATACGCACCGAACGACGATGGTCAGTCAGGATGAAATTATAGAGCGCATCCCCCATCCCGTGGAGGCGCTGGAACTCAAAATCAGCGGCACCTTCACGTTCTGCCATGGTAAGAATACTGGCAACCGTGTGGGCATTATGACTGGCAAACTGAGGATAGAGTGCCGCCCTGACAGGCTCGGATAACAGAAACCTGGCACACACCAGGTAGGCAACATCTGTCGCTTCCTTGCGGGTATAGACCGGATAACCGCTCAGCCCCTGTTGCTGGCAAAGCTTTACTTCACTGTCCCAGTAAGCTCCCTTTACCAGCCGAACCGGGATGCGGTCTCCCTGCTCATGGGCCAGGGCAGAAAGCCAGCACAACGATGGCAGTGCCCGTTTGCCGTAGGCCTGGATCACCAGACCGAGCCCACCCCAGCCACGGCAATCCGGGTGTCGGTAAACCCGCTCAAACACTTCCAGAAACAGCTCATGACGATCCTGTTCCTCAGCGTCCATATTGATCGCTACATTGCCCACCCTGGCTTCACGCACCAGATCCACCAGCGCAGGTACCAGCTCCCGGAAAACCCGCGCTTTATGGGCCACGTCATAGCGTGGATGAAGCGCAGAGAGCTTGATGGAAATGCCGGCACGGGGGGAGTTGTCGTGATCAGGCTCTGTAGCAACCGCCCTGATCGCCGCCAGGTATTCATCGTGATAACGCCGGGCATCTTCCATGGTCAGGGCAGACTCCCCCAACATATCAAAAGAGTAGGTGTACCCCTTTTCCCGTTGTTTCAGGCCATTCTTTAACGCTTCTGAAATATTACGCCCCAGGACAAAATGACGGCCCATAATCTTCATGGCCTGGTTAACCGCCTGGCGAATAACCGGCTCCCCCATCCGGTTCACCAGCTTGCCAATAACCCCACCGGCAGAACCATCCTCGCCGGCGTCAAGGTTGACCACCTTGCCAGTCAGCAGCAACCCCCAGGTGGAGGCATTGACCAGCAGAGAGTCACTTTGGCTCAGGTGTTTTTTCCAGTCAGCCACACTGAGCTTGTCGCGGATCAGGGCATCGGCAGTGCGATCATCGGGAATGCGCATCAGGGCTTCGGCCAGGCACATCAGCAAAATACCTTCCCGGGTATCCAGGCTGTACTGCAATAACAATGCATCAACCATATGAATGCCATTGTCACTGCTCCTGACCTGCTCAATCATTCTGGTGGCCTGACTGGCTGTCTCAGGGTAATCTCCGGACTGTTCCTCCAGGATCTGCACCAGTTCCTGTAACCAGGAAGCCTCATCCACGCAGTAATGAGGAGAGATCATCGACCAGAGTTCGGCTGGCTTTTGCCGGACAATAGCTTCGTTGAATGCATCTTTCGCCTGGAACATACCCTTCTCCATTGCCTTTCTCCAATTTGGGGCGTGCAGGATGAACAACCAGACTGCAGCCAATGATCCTGACCGGTTATTTAGAATATCTATCGCTCTTCCTGAGTACTTAAATAATATTTACCAGTTCTGCACGTCGATACCAGGTTAACTGCACTCGCATCAGAGACCACACTCCTTAAATGGTCACACGGAATCAATCATGGATGTATTCTCATTTTGTAGACTGATAAAACCCTACGCTAGTTCACCAAAAAGTGTATATCTTTATAAAAAAATAATTACTAATTGATATAGAACCAATAACACTTCCACTTGTCGAATATTGTCGCCATATCGGCAAAATGAGATCTGCATAATTTTTAACCCCCAACTTCTCCATCAATTTAACAAGGATTAAATAATGGCGACCCCATTATCACCATCGGTCACACAACAAATCTACACTCCACCGGCAGCGGGTGGGCTTCAGACCGGACAGCCATCCGGGCCGACTGGCAACTATGGTGGGCATAATGTCGGCACACATAATCCGGCACCTCAACTCCAAGGTTCCGGAACAGGCGCTCCAGCCCAGCCCTATCAGCAGCCCCCCTTCAGCTCTGTTGCACAGCACCCTGCTACCAGTTACATGACACCTCAACCTCCAGCGGGAGCGCCAACTGCCGCAGAAACAGCCCCTGCAACTCCGGAAGAGGCTAAAACTAACGGCGAGCAGAAAGCGGCTGAAGGTGAAAAGAAAGCTGCCGAAGGTGAAAAGAAAGCTGCCGAAGGTGAACAAAAATCAGCTGGCGGTAAAACCCTTCTTGAACGCTTGAATTTGGGTAATTTCTTAAACAATACGAGGAATGCAGGAGGGGCACCTGAATCAAAAACATCAGAGCAAGATGTTGAAAAAGGAAAAACTGCTGAAAAGGAAAAAACGGCTGACTCGGAAAAGAGTGCTGAGCAGAAAGCGCCGGAAAAGGCTCCTGACCAGGGAGCGAAACAATCTGCAGCACCGCCTGCGCCCGCGCCTGCACCCGCTGCCCATCAGCCAGTGAGCAGTCAATCACCCCATACAGGCCATCAACAAGACCCACACCGTTCGGCAATGCCGCCATATACCCCGGCTCCCACACACACACCTGCAACTCCCGGGAATGTGCAGACTCCAGCTTATGGGGCGCATCCTCAGGTACCCGGGTCAACTCAACATACTCAATTTGATAGCCGCTCCGTTCCTCCTGACAGCAAAGAGTCTGCTCCAACACCTCAACGTTCAGTTCTTGAGCAGAGAGTCGACAGCGATATTCAACATATGCGTAGCTTAGTGGGTGAAGTTGCTTCTCATTATGGCCAGCAGGGACCTACAAGGGATCAGCTGGACGACGATGCCCTCAGGGATCTTAGTTACCATCGCGAGCAAGCAGCTATGCACAGTAAGGAAGCAAATAAATGCGAAGCGTACCTTAAATCTTCTTCAAAACCGGAAATACAGAAACAGTTAACTGAAGAATTGCCCAGCCAACAAACGAATGAGGTCAGGACTAGTGAGCAATCCAGAACTCAACAAACGGGCCAACAATCCGGACTGCCTCCCTCACTTCAGGATGCCCTGGGCCAGGAGGTATTTAAAATGGCCAAACAAGGTGCTATTGAAGGTGCTCGTGAAGCCTTAAGAGCTCAAGCCAGGGGATTGGAGAATCAATACGGACCACTCGGGCAGCCAGGTACCGACGTTTAATCTTCTGACGTTTAACTCTCAACGGTCGCATCTGCGGCCGTTTTCTTTTGAAGGCAGCCTGGGAAGGTTGGTATTATTTGCCATACAAAAGGCACAAATCGTCTATCCATGGCTGTATATCCCCAAACTGGGCAGCAACCCAGTCAGGGTTATAACAGGTATCCAGATAACGATCACCCGGATCGCACAACAGGGTAACGATGGATCCTTCCTGACCATCGGACTCCATCTGTGCAGCAATTTGCAAGGCACCGTATAAATTAGTCCCGGTACTCGGGCCAGCCTTGCGACCCAGTATCCTTTCCAGCCAGTGAATGGTTGCAATAGCGGCCACATCAGGCACTCGACGCATGTCGTCAATCACACCAGGAATAAATGATGGTTCGACTCTCGGCCGCCCAATACCCTCTATACGAGAGCCCTGGTCAATCGTCAGGCTTGAGTCGCCACTGGCGTAGTAGTCCATGAACACAGAGTGATCGGGGTCCACAACACATAACCGGGTATTCAGCTTTTGGTATCGAATGTAGCGTCCAATGGTGGCCGATGTTCCTCCGGTTCCCGGGCTCATGACAATCCAGCTGGGCACCGGGTATTTTTCAGCCCGCATCTGTCGAAAAATGGAATCAGCAATATTGTTGTTACCCCGCCAGTCTGTTGCCCTCTCGGCATAAGTAAACTGGTCCATATAGTGTCCATTCAGCTCCCTGGCCAACCGGTGGGATTCGGCATAAATCTCACTGGAGCAATTGACCAGGTGGCACTGACCACCGTAAAACCTGATCTGTTGTATCTTGTGCATGGAGGTCGATCTGGGCATTACGGCGATAAATGGCAAGCCCAGCAGCCGGGCAAAGTAGGCTTCAGAAACGGCTGTACTTCCTGAAGAGGACTCAATAATGGTGGTATTCTCATCAACCCAACCATTACAGATGGCATAAAGAAATAAAGATCGGGCCAGACGGTGCTTGAGGCTGCCCGTCGGGTGCGTGCTTTCGTCTTTCAGATACACCTCGACACCGTTGATTCCCGGTAATTCCAGCCGTATCAGATGTGTATCTGCACTGCGCTGGAAATCCGCCTCAATTTTGCTGATGGCTTCATTAACCCATTGATGACCACTCATAACCTTCCCCCCAAATAAAATTTTAAAAAGAGAAAAAAACACACCATTTTGCTATAAACAATTATTACTTTTATATCTGGAATAGTCCTCGTTTATGCAAGTCTATCGGGTAGGTGGTGCGATCAGAGATCAATTACTGGGTTTGCCTGTCAAGGACAATGACTGGGTTGTCGTTGGTGCAACGCCCGGGCAGATGAAGGATCTGGGTTATCAGCCGGTTGGCCGGGATTTCCCGGTTTTCCTTCACCCGCAAACCAAAGAGGAATACGCACTGGCCCGAACGGAACGCAAAACCGGGCATGGTTATGCGGGTTTCAGCTTTCACACATCCGTTGATATATCCCTGGAGGAAGACTTACTGAGACGGGATTTGACCATTAATGCCATGGCAGAGGACCAGCACGGGAACATTATTGACCCATACGGAGGTCAGGAAGACCTGAAAAACCGTCGACTTCGCCACATATCGCCTGCTTTTCAGGAAGATCCTCTTAGAATCCTCAGGGTTGCCCGATTCGCCGCAAGACTTGCCCCCCTTGGCTTTCAGGTGGCAGAAGAGACGCTGGAATTAATGAGCAACATGGTGAATAACGGCGAAGCATCCCACCTGGTATACGAAAGAGTATGGCAAGAAACTTCCAGAGCCTTGATGGAACCCAGTCCTTCGGTCTACTTTCAAACGCTGGAAAGCTGCGGTGCTCTTCAGGCCGTATTGCCCGAGTTCCGATCCCTGATCCATAACCAGACCTTATTGCACCTCAACATGGCTGCCCGGGACAACAACACTGCACTGATCCGGTTTGGCTGCCTGTTCTCGCCTCTGCTGCCTCAGGCCGAAGCGGAAATAACCAATGGCATACTGACGGTTCAGGGTGTTTCATCCAGATTGCGATTACCTTCAGAATATGCCGATATGGCCCTTCTGGTCACAGAGCACGCCCAGAGCGTTACGTCGGTTATTGACCGCAACGATGCAGAGTCCCTGATGTCCCTGTTTGAAGCCACCGATGCCCTGCGCCGCCCTGAACGCTTTATCAGCCTGATGACGATTCTTTCCTACAGCTTCGCAATAGTTAAATTGAAAAAAAGCCAGATCATTGAACTATTGACTGGCTGTTTATCCATTAAAGCCAGAGATTTGATGACTGAAAACATCACAGGAAAAGCCCTCGGCGAAGCATTAAGACAGAAGCGGCTTCAGCAAATTCAATCAAAAATACTTCTTAACGAATGAAATCAGCGATTAAGGCCCCAACAATCTATGATACAGCGTTATGAGCTATTGATAGTAATTTCAATCTCTTAACGCATTCCAAAACACATTCTGGTTACTGACACTTCATTAATTAGTATTAAACTGGAACAAAACTCCAAATAAAGTGTCCAAATGTTCAGTCAATACTTTATTGATGTAATTAATCATACAAACTGAATAAGGACATAAACCATGGCAAACACAGGTCTAGTTGGAACATCACAGGTAACTACGGCTCACAACCCACCGGTACCGCCGCCTCCACCGGGCGTCAAACCGTCTCCGGTTATTAATGCCCAGCCTGTGGCAACATCCACAACAACCCGGGTAGACAAGCAAACCCAAACGTCGCAGCGGCAGCCACGAACTTTACAGCTGACTGACAGAATTAAACAAGGCATCGCTGCCATAGGTGGCACACCGGCAGGGTCTGCGCAGAAATCTGTCCAGACAGAGCCTGCTCCGGTGAAACCTGCCAAGACGACCCCGGTAGAAAAAAACCGCAGATGGCAAAGTCGCTGAAAACCCAGCGAAAACTGCTGAAAAAACTGCTGAAAAAACTGCTGAAAATCCAGCAAAAACTGCTGATAAGCCAGCGAAAACTGCTGAAAAAACCGCTGAAAAAACCGCTGAGAAAAAATCTGAGAAAACGTCTGAGATTAAAGATCAGCCAATTACTGTCATTCACAAGCCCAGCCTGGGTGAGCGTGTAATTGAGAAGTTGAAAGTCGTGGGCTCATACCTTGCCGCCCCATTTAAGCTCCTCTTTAACGCGGTTAAATTTGTTACCAAACCTCTGCAAGATTACGTGATTATCCCTGCTTACGAAGGGCTACTCTATGTATTCCATCCGGCCAAGTATAATGCCAGAAAGCTGGAGCAGAAAACCGCTGCACAGCAGGCTGAGGATGCTCTCAAGCAGGAAAAAAATCAGGCATTTGACAAGCTCTGCATGAGAGAGGCCAAGCAACGTCACAACACACTTCGCGAGGAAGCGCATTGCGCAAGGCTGGCCGAGCACTACGGTGTTACCGACAAGGAAGTTCAAGACAAGGTAAACTGTCAAAAAGCTCGCGCTGAAGCCAACCACTTGTTCAATAAGCAACTGGCGGATGAGAAGCTGAAGCTGCACAAAGAAAAAGTACTCCACGAAGATCCAAAAACCGGTGAAAAGTACTACTATACCCCGACCCGGACCCTGACGGTGGCTAATGAAAATAGTCGGGCAACCGTGACGGTTAAAGAGAAGACCCCGGGCGGTAAGGTTGTAGATCATTTACTGGATGCTGACCATGCATCAGTAGCCATGAGACTGGGTAACGACCCTGCGCTGGCCACCGCCATGTACAATTACAACAAAGAAATGGCAGCTTACGAACAGTTATTGGCAGCCTTCATCAAGGACGATGCAAAATACCAGAAAGCCAAACAGAAAGCGACGAAGAAAGGTAAAGCACTTGATCAAAAAGCGCCTGTTCACCCTGGCGAGTCTCCCAAACGTCCTGTATTTAAATGCACTGACGAGAACGTGATCGCAGCATTCAAGCTGGTCAGAGAACAATATCACGCCAAGCTTCACGCAGCAGTACAAACGCTTGAAAAAGACGTGGCAACAATGATGGCTGATTTTGATGCGGCCTACCCGAACAACGGGGATACCAAAAAGCTCATCAAAAAAGAGTCGAATCCTGAAGCCTATAAAGCGGAAGTGCAGGCATGGGTTAAACAGTTAGAATCCTCGCTTGGAGAAGTGCGCAAAGATCTGAAGAAGGCAGAAGCAGGCGGACACCAGTCTTCGGTTAAGTCATTAAATGAGCTCATCAGCAATCGGCAAAAGGATATCGATATCAACAAGCGCCACCTGGCAATCTATGCCAAAGAGTGCGAGAAGACCTCGATCCAACAAGAGCTTGAATACCTGAGCCAGATGTGCCCGAACCTTCAGGAACACCGTACACAAGACATTGATGACTGGAAAAACGGTGCACTTGTTCGTGACCCTCAAGATCCTGATTTCGATAAAAGGGTATCAGACAAACGCGACAGGCTGGACATTGGGCGTTTGAAAAACTGGGTTTACAAAGATGCCAAGGGTAACGTCCTGGATATCTTCACCAGAGATGCCGGCGGCAATGTCACTGGTGTCGACAAAACCATGTACGCCCAGGTGAACGATGTGATCATCCCCACGCCTGACAGGAAGCTGACCCTGGCTTACAACGGAAGAGTGTCTGCCCCGGATTACCAGAATCAGGAAGGCATGAAGTGGAGCAAGATGCGCCAGGCTCCATATCAAGGCTATGTTGCCCAGAGAGATGAAAATGGCCAAGTCCTGAAAGACAGTGATGGCAAGGTCAAATGGGAAGAGGCACCTGGCCGACTCAGCAACCACTGGGTGGTTAAGTACAGTGACGTTGATGGCAGGCATGAGGGCTACGATAAGTCCCAAACCATTGTCAAAAACAGCGCACTGGCCAGCCAACCGGAAGCTCCTGTTGTTGAACCCAAAGTTCCTGTTGTTGAACCCGAAGTTCCTGTTGTCATTAAACCCAAAGCTTCTTTTGAACCAACACCGGAACAAGCTGCCAGCCTGGCAGCCGCGATTGGAGAAAAACTCTTCGCTCTGACCGAGGAAAATGTGCATGCTCACAATGAGCTAATGGACGCAAAAAGCCGCAAACCAAGAGCTCCTACAGTCGATGATGATGTCTTCGAATTCTCTGCAAACAGTTCAGAGTCAGAGGCTGACGATGGCAAAAGCCGTGTTGTCATGGCCAGAGAATTTTTCAAGCATATGGAACGAGAACAGAAGATCAGCGAATTAAGGCTGTTCTGTGACCAGAGGCTTGAGCAATTGCAGCGAACAAAGCCAACAGTGAAGGAAACAGCGAAAACAGAGGAAACAGTGGAGCCTGTAAAGCAAGTTAATCCCCAGCGCCAAGGTGAGTTGCTGGAGGAGATTTGCAATGGCTCGCCAGAGGTAGAAAGATTTCTCGCCGACAGTGACTTCGTTGCAACCAAAATAGCTGAGCGTGATGGCCGCCGCCACGGCATTGGTAGTGAACCGCAGTTTGACAATGCTTCTGTACATAGTGACGACGATGATGCTGCTTCCGTATACAGTAACCAAAGGTCCTTGGTTGAGTCATTCATTTTTCCTCAAGCTCAAACACCTGAGGTGCGCATGATAGATCTCGATCAATTACATAGTTTGACCACAGAGGAGGCGATGAAAACTCAACAAGTTCGTAAATAAGCACAGGCTATTTGCCATGTTTTTTTCAGGCTAACCCCTGAATACTCTGGCCGTCTTTTCAAGACGGCCTTTTTTTATGGTAATCAGGTCGTTAACCAAATGACATCATATTCCTGTTTAACAGCTCCGTTACCAGGGGCCGAAACCAGGGTTCTTTAACCTGATTGATCAACTTGTCCATTGCAAGGGCACCAGAACAGTCCAACGCCAGCAAAAGGTCAATATCCGCAGCACAAAGGTGCTGTTCGCGATCCCTGCCCAGTTGCTCTTCAAGCCTCTTGCACCATTGCTGCAATGTCTCAGCACTCATGTCTGACTCAACGCAAACCACCCCGTTAATATAATCGGGAGCCTCAAGACCAACCGCTTTTGTGGTGACCAGCTCACTGACCCTGACCTCACCAAATCGCTGCTCCAGTGCAGCGATCATCTGACGACACTGATACTCAGCGTTAATATTGGAGCCAATACCCAGCACATAGACAGTCACTGCCAGCTATTCCTGTCCCATCATCTGTGTACGGGTTCGCTCACACCAGACAGTAGCAAGCGCATTGGTCAAAGCCTTCGGCTTGCGAATGGTGACAGCCACTTTATCCACCGGATAATGTTCCAGCACCTGAGTGATGATACCGCCAGCCAGTGCCTCAATCAGCTGATACCGGGAGGCCTCACAAAATGCCCTGACCTGTCGGGTAATAGCGTCGTAATCCAGCGCATCCTGCAGGTCGTCACTGGTGAACGCGCGGGTAAAATCAGTCGTCAGTTCCAGGTCCAGCACCAATGGCTGCGGTGCTTCATGCTCAAACTCATAAACACCGATGACCGCCCGGGTTTCAATGGCTTCTATTCGTACTTTATCCATAGGAGTCACACTCACGCTCTTTTAATCATGAAAACAGTGGTGCAGAAAACGAAATCTAAAGAGGTTGTCGCTAAAAAAGGAAATAAACATCAAACCACAAAGACACAGAGGCACAAAGGTGAAGATGGGCGCGACCTGCTCGACAGGTAACATCAGAACCAAAACTTTGTGCCTCCTAGCCAACCGGCTCCAGCTCTTCCATAGGCCAGCGGGGCACAGGCACTACTTCAGGCCCATCGCTCTGACCAGCAAGCAGCCGCTGACAGCCAGCATAAGCGATCATGGCACCATTATCCGTACAGAACTGTGGGCGGGCATAACGCAGTACCGCACCTTCTTTTTCCACCATGGATTCCAGGGCAGCCCGCAGTGACTGATTGGCACTGACGCCTCCGGCAATAATCAGCTGCTGCATACCGGTCTGCTGCAGGGCACGGCGACATTTGATGGTCAGGGTTGCCACCACCGCCTGTTCAAAGGCACGGGCAATATCCGCACGATCCTGATCCGTAGGCTCTTTGGCTATCGCTTCTTTACGGCATTTTGCCACGGTATTAAGGGTATAGGTTTTCAAGCCACTGAAGCTGAAATCCAGTCCCGGGCGATCGGTCATGGGCCGTGGGAAACGAAAACGCCCTTCCTGCCCCTGTTCTGCCAGCCGGGCAATGGCAGGACCGCCGGGGTAATCCAGACCCAGCATCGCGGCCACTTTATCAAAAGCTTCTCCGGCGGCATCGTCAACCGACTCGCCCAGCAGGGTGTAACGACCAATACCAGCCACCTGCACCAGCTGAGTGTGGCCACCGGATACCAGCAGCGCCACAAATGGAAACGCTACGGGTGTTTCTTCCAGCATGGGTGCCAGCAAATGACCTTCCATATGGTGAACCCCCACCGATGGAATGCCCCAGGCCCAGGCCAGTGCCTTGCCAATACAGGCTCCCACCATCAGGGCCCCCACCAGCCCGGGGCCACGGGTGTAGGCGATGGCGTCGATCTGATCTTTACTGATGCCTGCCTGCTCAAGCACCTGGTTAATCAGGGGCAATACTCTCTGGATATGGTCTCTGGAAGCCAGTTCAGGTACCACACCACCGTAATCGATGTGCATATCAATCTGACTGAACAGGGCATCGCTCAGCAGACCTTTCCCGCTGTCATAGAGGGCAATGCCGGTCTCATCGCAGGAAGTTTCTATCCCAAGAACAATCATTCAACCAACCTGTGAAACAATGTGTGCAAAAAAGAGTCAGTGAAATTCCCGAATCCGGGTATTTCATAAAGGGGAAGAATCATACGTTAAGTTGGCGTTTTTTGCATTTTTGCTGAATAAGCTTTAAAATTCGCGCCCTTGAAAAACTGCGACTAATCTGTCTTGTTAATGTGAGTATTAACGTCCTGCTTTGGGTAAAGACTCGTCTTTTCAAAGCACGATACTGGTAATCACAGAGGTGATTTATCGCATTCGCGCAGCATTGGCTGTAATCCAGCCGTGAATTTTTTAGCCTTCAGTCGCACTGACCGGGGCGGATTCATGGTCAACATTTGTTATTAAAAGGAAGGTGATCTCTGCATGCCTGCTGTTAAAGTTAAAGAGAATGAACCGTTTGACGTAGCCCTGCGCCGTTTCAAGCGCTCTTGTGAAAAAGCTGGTATCCTGGCTGAAGTTCGTCGTCGTGAGCACTACGAGAAGCCAACTACCGTTCGCAAGCGCAAGGCCGCTGCTGCTGTTAAGCGTCATCTTAAAAAACTGCAGCGCGAGCAGCGTCGTCGTGAGCGTCTGTATTGATCAACTGACTCTAACGTCGGTTGCTTCAATCCGGTGATTTACGCGTTGACTACCATTAAGCTTTGAACCCACCAACCTTAACGTCAGGTAAAAAGGAACGTGTCATGAGTGATTGCATTGTCAGGGATCAACTGACAGAAGCCATGAAGGATGCCATGCGCAATCGCGACAAACCACGACTGGGTACTATCCGTTTGGCTCTGGCCGAACTGAAGCGAATTGAAGTCGATGAAAAGTCACTAGACGATCAACGTGCCCTGGCAGTACTGGACAAAATGGTAAAGCAGCGTCGCGATGCCATTGTACAGTTCGAGTCTGCCGGGCGCACGGATCTTGCTGATCAGGAAAAGCTGGAACTTGAGGTTCTTGCTGACTTTCTCCCTACCCCACTATCAGAAACTGAAATCATCGAATTGGTCGACCTCGCCATCAACAGCACAGGTGCCTCCTGCATGGCCGACATGGGCAAAGTGATGAGTATTGTTAAACCACAGGCGCAGGGTCGGGCGGACATGTCATCCATCAGCAAAATTATTAAGTCGCGCCTGAGTTAGTATTATTCTCTGGTAGATAGCTATACCTGATAACACCCACTAATGCTGTTAATTTGTGATTGCAAAACAGGCAGCATCTGTTTTGATCCCAATTTCATCCCAACCTCCAATAAGTAGCCAGCAGCTTTAACGGGTAATGATGGGTTCTTTTGCATTACTTTAGCCGTCTTACTAACCGCGGCCCTTGTAATACACCTCATCGCCAGGTTAACGTGTCCGCTATTTACACCTTGCTGGTAAATGTGCTGAGGATCGGAAGTAGCCACTTTACGACACCGAAAGTCTGCTTGAGTAGAAGAACTATCGGGTTGACTACCATTGTACGACAAAGAAGACAAAGAAGACAAAGAAAGAGTACCAGATAATTTCGCCAACATAACGACCTCCTTATCAACTAACTTCCCTATATACCCTTAAACACTAATGCAGTTGGAATATGCCAGCCATTAGACAAAAGTTTTAACCATATCTTATAAATACCGACATTCGCCCCAGTAAATGATAGAATGAGACTTCGAATCAAATTCTTTCCTTGTTTACGAACACTCCACCATGGCCGGACGGATTCCCCAGTATTTTATTGATGACCTCCTTACCCGCATTGATATCGTCGATGTGATCGATCACCGGGTTAAGCTGAAAAAAACCGGTCGCAACTACTCGGCCTGCTGTCCTTTCCATAAAGAAAAGACCCCATCCTTCACGGTGAGCCCTGACAAGCAGTTCTACTACTGCTTTGGCTGCGGAGCCAGTGGCAACGCCGTTGGCTTTGTTATGGACCACGACCACCTGGACTTTCCTGAAGCGGTTGACACACTGGCAGGACAGCTGGGCCTGGAAGTCCCCAGGGAAGAAAACCCGCACCGGCAACGGGGCCCGGACCACAGCGAACTCTACAATTTGCTGGATCGCGCAGTGGACTTCTATAGCCGCCAGCTGAAACAGCATGAGCAATCCCCAAGGGCATCCCACTACCTGAAAAACCGGGGGCTTGATCCACAAATCTGCCAGCACTTTGCCATCGGCTTTGCACCGCCGGGCTGGGACAACCTGAAAAAAGAGCTGGCCACCTCACCAGAAAAAGAGCAACAGCTGATCACCACCGGCATGCTGGTCAAAAATGAAGACCGCAATACGGTGTATGATCGCTTCCGGGAGCGCATCATTTTCCCTATCCGGGATAGCCGGGGTCGCTACATTGCGTTTGGCGGCCGTGTTCTGGGCGATGAAAAACCCAAGTACCTTAACTCGCCGAATCCCCTGTTTTCCACAAAGGCAAAGAGCTTTACGGGCTGTTTGAAGCCCGGCAGGCCAACCGCAAGCTGAGCCGCATCCTGGTGGTTGAAGGGTATATGGATGTGGTGGCACTGGCCCAACAGGGAATCACCAACGCGGTGGCAACCCTTGGCACAGCCACTACCCCTGACCATATGCAGCGACTGTTCAAAGTGGTGCCTGAAGTCATTTTCTGCTTCGATGGCGATGATGCCGGCCGACGGGCGGCATGGCGTGCACTGGAATCGACACTGTCCAACATGCAGGATGGTCGTCAGGCCCGTTTCCTGTTTCTGCCACAGGGCGAAGATCCGGATAGCATGGTTCGCAAGGAAGGCTCCGAAAGCTTTATTGAGCGGATCAAGAGCCAGGCCATCAGCCTGGATAACTTACTGTTCCGGGAACTGGAGTCAGAGCTGGATCTGACCACTATGGACGGTCGTGCCCGTTTGGCCAAACTGGCTCAACCTTATCTTGATAAACTGCCGGAAGGCTTGTTTCGTCAGTTGCTGGTGAAAAAGCTCTCAGACCGGACAGGACTGGATACACACTACCTGGAAGCTCACTTTCAGGAAAGTGCCCGCACCAGAGAGTTATCCACAAGCCGACCAGAGCCGGAAACCCGCAACATCGGCCAGGAAGCACAGGTTCATCATGGTCATTATGAGCCAGCGCCTTTCTACGATGCAGACTACGAAGAAAGACAGTACGCACCAGAAGAGCACCCAAGCTATAACACACCTGAGATTTCACGCAGGCCTTCAACCCGCCATCTGACCAACTCAGCCAGACTGGTGACCTGCGGTTATGCCATAAGACAGTTATTATGCAATCCGGAGTTTGCCCGGGAAGTTTCCGAGCCATTTGACCACCTGAAACTGGAAAACGACAGTGACAGTCAATTACTGATCGACCTGTTAACCATCCTGAAAAAGAGCCGTCACTGAAAGCCAGCACGCTTATTGCCCAATGGTACGGCACAGAAAAAGGACAGCGCCTGCAAGCCCTGGCCGCCCTGGATCACGGCACCACCGCGCACCGGGATGAGTTTCTGGAAACCCTGGCCAGCATTCGCAGGAAAGCAGGATTAAACCATCAGAAGAACCTGTACAAATCACTTATTCAGAGTTTCCAGAACAAAAAGCCGGGACAAATTAACGAAGAACTTCGCCAGCAGTTCCGTCAACATCAGGCAGCGTTCAGAGAGCAGATGACCCAGCAGCAGGCAACCGACAAAACAGTCGGCAACCACCACGAAAAAAATGGGGAAAGTTAATCTTTTTTTTGGTAGGGTCAGACAATTGCAACCGATTCCTCGAATCCATGCATAAAAAAATAACTGCACAACAAAAAATATTAGGTATACTTGAATTTCACTGTGTCCCGTGGAACTGCATTATTGGCCACATTTCTAATTCAAACCCGGTCTGAAAACACCAAGGAAAGGTAACCCGCGTCATGGAATGCATTCCGGTACCTCGTCCAACCAAGTCGGGCCGCTGCCCTGTGGTACTATACCCAGTTTATGAGCTATAATTGCCTGCTTACGTTTTTTTGTCCGGTTCGTCAATATCCGCTGTTAAAGGGTTGATATGTCAGCAAATTCGCAACAACAATCCAGATTAAAAGAGCTTATCGCCCGTGGTAAGGAACAGGGGTACCTGACTTACGCGGAGGTTAATGACCATCTTCCGGAAGATATTTCCGATCCTGATCAGGTGGAAGATATTATCCGCATGATCAATGACATGGGTATCAGCGTCTACGAGACCGCTCCCGACGCCGATACCCTGCTCATGGCTGAAGCCGACACCGATGAAGCTGCCGCCGAAGAAGCAGCCGCAGCGCTTGCCGCCGTCGAACAGGAAGCAGGAAGAACCACTGATCCTGTCCGCATGTACATGCGGGAAATGGGTACCGTAGAGCTGTTAACCCGTGAGGGCGAAATCCAGATTGCCAAGCGCATCGAGGAAGGCTGGCGTGAAGTCATGTCGGCACTGGCTCAATTCCCCGGTTCTGCCCAGATTGTCCTCGATGAGTATGACCGCCTTACCGAAGAAGAAGGCCGCCTCACTGACGTTATCAGTGGCTATATAGATCCCGACGATGATACTGAGATCACCAGTACCGATGATAACGATATCGAAATCGACGATTCACTCGATGACGATGACGACGATGGTGATGATGAAGACAGCGAAGAAGAGGGCGATAGCGGGCTCGACCCGGAAGAGGCCAGAGAGCGCTTCACCCTTCTGAGAGATGCCCTGGAAAAAGCCACCAAGGCTATTGCCACTCATGGCCGTGATAACAGCCAGGCGGCACTTGAAGAACTGGCCGAAGCTTTCATGCCGCTGAAGCTGGTTCCACGCATCTTCGACATGCTGGTGTTCCGAATCCGCAATGCCGTGGAGCGCATCCGTGATAACGAACGCGCGGTCATGCAGCTGTGTGTTCGCAAATCCAAAATGCCCCGCAAGATCTTCCTTAAGGCATTTCCGGGCAACGAAACCAACCTTGGCTGGATCGATGAACTGGCCGCTGGCAGCGGCGGTTACATAGATGCTTTGCAGAACTATCGCGAAGAGATTGTTCGCGCCCAGAAAAAGCTGGCCAATATCGAGAAAGAGTTTGATCTTTCCCTGGTCCAGATAAAAGACATCAACCGTAAAATGTCCCTTGGCGAAGCCCGTGCCCGCCGCGCCAAAAAAGAGATGGTTGAGGCCAACCTTCGCCTGGTTATTTCTATTGCCAAGAAATACACCAACCGAGGCCTGCAGTTCCTTGACCTGATTCAGGAAGGCAACATCGGTCTGATGAAGGCGGTGGACAAGTTCGAATATCGCCGTGGTTACAAGTTTTCGACCTATGCCACCTGGTGGATTCGTCAGGCGATTACCCGATCGATCGCAGATCAGGCTCGCACCATCCGTATTCCGGTTCACATGATTGAAACCATCAACAAGCTGAACCGGATCTCACGACAGATGTTGCAGGAGATGGGCCGGGAACCCACACCGGACGAACTGGCTGTGCGCATGGATATGCCAGAAGACAAGATTCGTAAGGTACTGAAGATCTCCAAAGAGCCTATCTCCATGGAGACACCCATTGGTGATGATGAAGATTCGCACCTGGGTGACTTTATCGAAGATGCCACCATGCAGTCGCCTATCGACCGGGCAACCGGTGAAGGCCTGAAGGAATCTACCCGCATGGTTCTGGCTGGCCTCACCGCTCGTGAAGCCAAGGTACTGAGAATGCGCTTCGGTATCGATATGAATACCGACCACACGCTGGAAGAAGTGGGCAAGCAGTTCGACGTTACCCGTGAGCGTATTCGTCAGATTGAAGCAAAGGCCCTCAGAAAACTGCGTCATCCAACGCGCTCGGATCACCTCCGCAGCTTCCTTGATGAGTAATCATCAACCATAAAAAAAAGCACCACACGGTGCTTTTTTTTATGGCTTGCACCACAAATGCTCAATGAGTGGAATCTACCCACTCTTATGCAGGCTTCAGCAGCGCAAGCAGTTCCTCGACAGCCTCCCTACTCTTAACCTCACACTCATTCACAGGCCGGGTTGTTGATAACCAGTCGTTAACTCTGTGTTCAAAATCATGACGGCAAACATGGTGAGTCAATTTCATTTGCAGATGCTCAGTCAGCACATGAAGACGTTGATATTCTTCCTGAAGCTGGCTAGGTCGGCAGCCAGGTTTTCCTTCAGAGTGCAGGGCAATAAACTGTTTGGCTTTATTCAGGATAAGCAGACAGCTTATCAGCAAACCATAAATACGCTCCCCGGTGTTTTGGGGGTTGTGAAACAGAATGGTTTGAGGCAGGTCGAATGCTGCGCCTTTGTGCAATTGCTCTGTCAGCTGATCAAGGTTATCCGTGAGATATTGCAGCGTATCGTTCAGCAATCTGGTTTCTTCGGCAAACAACAAACACCATACCGGCTTCTCAACGCCAGGAACGAGAACGGGCAATCGTGATGCCTTTCCATCGGTTACTCTGGCGTCAACATAAACCTGAAAACCCATTGCCTTTACCCCCAGATCACCGTCTTTAAGCTCAATACTGTAGGCCTTTGGCAATTTCATCGCCTGACATTCCGGAATAGACCAGATGATGACACTTTGAGGGATGTCTGACTCACTGTCGGTATTCAGTGCCTGCAGCTTGTCAAAAAGGGTTCTGACAGATGCTTCTTGCGTGCAGATAATGTCAATCTCATCAAATGATGAGTGGAGGTTCTGTAAAAAGCGTGCGTATGAACCGGTAACCAGAATGGGAGGGTCGGTATAAGAATTATTGATTTCCTGAATAATCTCCAGCGTTTTCAGCGTTATTGAATTGAAATAAGTATCCCGAAAAGGAAGTGGGCCTCCTTTGTCAAGATGGGCTGAACACCCGTTTTCATCTGTGGAAAAACAGTCAAACCAGGCGTTGTCAGTAAACTGTTCAGGTGATCCGGGGTGCTTTCTACTGACTGCAACAGAAGCCTCAGCTTGACTGACACAAGCTGAACACTCTTGATGACTATCACTACCAAGGACAACAGCATTTTCTCGCTTAAACAGCATATTATCCATTACATTGGCTTCACAGCTGTATTGTTCAAACCAGAAGCCCAGAGCGTGGCGCATCTTGCTTCCTGCAGAAAAACGTTGAAGACACTCCAACACCTGATTCTTATGGACGTATCGTCCATTAACCGACTGCCTTGTGATACAGCAATGCGCCAGGAAGAAGAAATGGATACGAGAACTCTGAAACGAGTTTCTCAGTCCTTTGATGGATTGCAATACCTGCTCTGCTGACACTCTCTGATGATCAATTGACAGCCCATAGTGCATAGCCATGAATTGCAATTGACATTGCAGTCGTTGTTGCTCGTCGTCTTTATGGGATGCGTTGCTTAAGATTTGCCAGGCCTCTTGAAGCATCTCCTGAGCTGCATTGTTTTCATCATAATGCCTGGGTTGTTGCAACTTTTGAATCAGATACCCGGCTTGCTTTACAGCATGATCGCCGGGCACTTCATTAAATACTTCTAACACTTGCCGGTTATCCAGACAGGCACCGTTCAACTCTCTTGCCGTTAATGCCAGCTGTACATAAAAATAAGCCCTTTCCATTAACCAGCCACCGCCTTCATAATCCTTAACCACTGCATCCGCTTCAACCGGCCGACCATTCAACGCCACTCCCCTGAGGCAACATTCCTGTTTGAAGCGCGCCATCCCCAGCCTGCCTTTCGAATTGTCCGGGAAATCCTTAATCACCGTATCCGGTGTAACCGGCTGGCCATTCAACGACAGCCCTCTCAGACAACATTCCTGTTTGAAGCGCGGCAGCTCCAGTGCTGCCTTGGCCTCCTCAAAACCCTTAACTACCTCATCGGGTGTGACCTGCTGCCCCATTAACGGCACGCCGTTCAAGCAACATCGCTCTTTGAAGCGGGTCAAATCCAATGCTGCCCTGGCTGCCTGATAACCCTTAACGACCGCCTCAGGTTTGACCTGCTGGCCTTCCAACAGCAGGCCCTTCAGGCAACATACCTCTTTGAAGCGCGCCTGTTCCAATGTTGCACTGGCAGCCTGATAACCCTTAAACACCACATCCGGTGAGATCCGCTTGCCATTCAATCGCAGGCCTCTCAGGCAACACTCCGATTTAAAGCGGGCCAGCTCCAGTGTTGCCTTGATTGCCTGATAATCCTTAACCACTGCCTCTGATGTGACCGGCCGGCCATTCAATGGCAACCCCCTCAGGCAACATTCCACTTTAAAGCGTCCTATCCCCAGCTTGCCTTGCGGGCTACACGGGAAAGCCTTAATCACTGCATCCGGTGTGACTTGCTGGCCATTCAACGGTAGCCCCCTAAAGCAACATGCCGCCTTAAAGCGCGCCAACTCAAGTGATGCACTGACTGCCTGATAAGCCTCAATCACCGCATCGGGAGTGACTTGCTGGCCATTCAGTGACAGGCCCCTCAGGCAACATTCCGCTTTGAAGCGCGCCAGTGCCATTTTGCCTTCGGGACTACCCGGAAAATCCTTAACCACTGCATCCGGTCTGACCTGGTGACCATTCAATAGCAAACCCCTCAGGCAACAGAGTTGCTTGAAACGGGCCAGTTCCAGTGATGCTTTGGCTGCCTGATAATCTTTTACCACCACATCTGGCGTGACCTGCTGACCATGCAACAGCCGCCCCCTTATACAACATTGCGATTTGAAGCGCGCTATCGCTAATTTGTACTTATTTTGATTTGGCTTTCGGTTGAATTCCTGAATGACCTGATCCGGGAATACTTTTTGATTGTTATAAAGAATGTTCTTTAAGCAAAGCCTCTCAAGGAATAAAGCACTCCTGAGAGACGTTGTATCATTTTTATAAGCCGTGAGCACATCAGCCGGGGTGATGTGACGTCCTTGCAATAGTTTTTTTTGCCAAAAGGCATCCTCAATATCTTTGGCATCATTCAGCGCTGAGGCTGTATCTTTATGAGTCTGATAGACTCTTTTACCGTTAAATCTGTTTCTGGAGCTGTCAGGAGTACCGCTTGAACTGACTTGCCGGTCAACTCTAGCAGGCTTTCGATGGGAGTTGGTTGATGATGCCTTCAGAATAAAGCCCTGCACGCCTGGACTATAAATACCGAAGTTTGACCTCAAGAGGATTATTAGGTTCCACTGCCATGTGGGTTAAACACAGTCAGCTAGTAAAAAAAGCGACTCTCATTTTTCTTGCGGGTCACAGAATAACGCCATCAGGGAGTAGCAGAAAATTTTGATGTGCAACCAGATATTGAGAGACTGGCACTGAGGCCAGCCTCTTTGAAGCGGTGATTATTCAGCCGCTGCCGCCTGCTGTTCTTTAATACGAGCAACTTCTTTCATGCTCAGCTTAATACGACCACGGCTGTCCAGATCCATCACAACCACTTCAAGCTTCTGTCCCATCTTGACGTAGTCAGCAACGTTCTCAACCCGATGATCAGCAATTTGGGAAATATGCACCAGACCATCCTGACCTGGCAGGATATTAACAAAAGCACCAAACTCAACAATGCGAGTGACCGTACCGTGGTAAATCTTGCCGATTTCCGCTTCAGCAGTGACGCCGTAAACACGGTCATAAGCTGCCTGACAGGCTTCCCGGGTCTCACCATAAATTTTAACGGTGCCGTCGTCAGCAATATCAACCGATGCACCGGTATCTTCACAGATAGAACGGATAGTGGCACCACCCTTACCAATAACATCACGAATCTTGTCCTGATCAATCTTCAGGGTCATGGTCATTGGTGCGTTTGGCGACAGTTCACTGCGGGAACGGGCGATGACTTTATTCATCTCGGCCAGGATATGCAGACGCGCATGCAGAGCCTGGTCAAGGGCGATATCCATGATCTCTTCAGTGATACCGGCAATCTTGATGTCCATCTGCAGCGCCGTAACACCGTGGGCCGTTCCGGCCACTTTAAAGTCCATATCACCCAGGTGATCTTCATCCCCCAGAATATCGGTCAGGACTGCAAACTGCTCACCTTCCTTAACCAGACCCATGGCGATACCGGCAACCGGTGCCTTCAGAGGCACACCGGCATCCATCAGCGCCAGGGAAGAGCCACAGACGGAAGCCATGGAGCTGGAACCATTGGATTCGGTAATTTCAGACACCACACGGATGGTATAAGGGAACTCTTCTTCACCGGGCAGTACTGCCTGAATACCACGACGGGCAAGACGACCATGGCCGATTTCACGGCGTCCCGGAGGACCCATACGACCAGCCTCGCCTACAGAGTAGGGAGGGAAGTTGTAATGCAGCATGAACGGGTCACGGCTTTCACCTTCCAGGGCATCGACAAACTGTGCATCACGGGCAGTACCCAGCGTTGTGGTGACGATAGCCTGAGTTTCACCACGGGTGAACAGGGCAGAACCGTGGGTCTTTTTCAGAACGCCAACTTCTACCGAGATCGGGCGAACGGTTTTGGTATCACGACCATCGATACGCGGCTGACCGTTAATAATGTTGCCACGGACGACGGACTTCTCCAGTTTGCTGAAGTAGGTCTGAACATCATCCGCACTGAACTTGCCTTCGTCTTCGCCAACCAGCTCAGCTTCAGCTTCAGCGCGCAGTTCCGCCAGCTTGTTGCTGCGCTCCTGCTTGATGGTGATGCCATAGGCCTCACGAATTTTCTGCTCAAAGCCAGCAGCAACGGCTTCTTTCACTGCCGTTTTTTCTGGCTCTGGCTGCCAGTCCCAGGTTGGCTTACCAGCTTCTGCCGCAAACTCTTTAATGGCAGCAATAACCGCCTGGTACTCCTGCTGGGCAAACAGAACCGCACCCAGCATTTCATCTTCTGTCAGTTCCTGCGCTTCGGACTCAACCATCAGCACAGCGTCGCTGGTACCGGCAACCACCATGTCCAGCTCAGACTTTTTCATCTGCTCGAAAGATGGGTTGAGAAGGTAACCATCGTCTTCAGTGAAACCGACACGGGCAGCACCCACAGGACCGGCAAAGGGAATACCGGAAATCGCCAGGGCCGCAGACGTGGCAATCATGCCCAGAATGTCAGGATCGTTCTTCTTATCCACCGACATTACCGTGATGATCACCTGAACTTCGTTCATGAAACCTTTCGGGAACAGCGGACGGATGGGACGGTCAATCAGACGGGAGGTCAGCGTCTCTTTTTCGCTGGCCTTACCTTCACGCTTCAGGAAGCCGCCGGGAATTTTACCCGCCGCGTACACCTTTTCCTGATAGTGAACGGACAACGGGAAAAAGTCCTGACCATCACGGGCACTTTTAGCGCCCACTACCGTTGCCAGAACCTGCAGCTCACCCATGGTTGCCAGCACGGCACCGGTGGCCTGACGGGCAACCCGTCCAGTTTCCAGGGTCACGGTGTGTTCACCGAACTGGAAAGTCTTTGTCAATGCTTTTGGAGCAATACTCACGTTATTTTCCTTTATTACCAAACGATATCACCCCACCTGCATCCACACTGTCATAGAGATGGATGCAATTCAGAGACCTCTGCATCGAAGTCTCTGAATTGCACCCCATGCAGACAGAGTGCAGGCATGGGTAATTCTTGTCCAAGACTACCAGAGAAAACAGAGCCCGGCAGTCGCAACCCGCAGAGAGATAATGCCCGGGCTGACAACATTCTCAACCCGCAAATAACAAAACACCGCCAGCCACAGATAGTGCAGCTCGCGGTGCCTTGACTGTGGGAGGTGATATCAAGACACCACCACCCAATATGACTGTATCAAACGATTAGCGACGCAGACCCAGAAGCTGGATCAGGCTGCGGTAACGTTCAACATCCTTACGCTTCAGGTAATCCAGCAGGTTACGACGCTGGTTTACCATGCGAATCAGACCACGACGAGAGTGATGATCCTTGTGATTCGCCTTGAAGTGTCCCTGCAGACCTTCGATGTTAGCGGTCAGCAGAGCCACCTGAACTTCAGGAGAACCGGTGTCGCCTTCAGCGCGAGCGAATTTTTTCAGGATTTCAGCTTTCTGTTCAGCAGTCAAAGCCATTGTTCAATCTCCAGATAATATGCAATACAGATAACCGGCGTGACCGTGCATATTTACAGCCAGCCATTTAAACAAGCGACGAATTCTATCACTATGTTGTGAACGCGTCCAAAAAAACTATATAAGCAGTTGGGCAAATGGAATCGCGTATTTCCGGCTGAATCAGCCTTTGACCAGACGCTTGGGGGCGACCAGGCCATCATCGGTAATTTCGCCAATACCCAGGAACACCACGCCTTCAACACCTTCAGCAACGCCATAGATGCGGACATTGCCGGATGTCGGTGCCTGAGGCACCTGGACCGGATTCCCCTGGGAAACATAATAACTGCTGGTTGCACCCAGTTTGACCTGCGGCCAGTCACTGACAGCGCTGTCCTGAGGCAGCAACAGGTCATCAATAACACGATCACCGGCCTTATTGCGGATTTTCGACAACTCCCTCAGGCGCTCTGACTGCGCTTGTTCCAGCTTGTCACGACCCAGCTCTTCCGCCAGTCCGGACAGCTCGGCAAACTCCATACGCTGGTCGACATCCAGGGCCGACTCACGGGCTTCATCCCGCATGGCCGCCAACTCATCCAGGGAGTGCGCCTGATGCTCAGTGTAAGGGCCTGCCTTGAGGCGCTTCAGCTCAGCAACATGACCAAGGCAGCCCAGGGCCTCACCAATATCTTCAATCAACGTGCGGATATAGGTTCCCTTGGTACAATCCACCTCGAAAACACACTCTTCCCCATCAAAGTCCAGCAGCTCCAGACGATGAATGGTAATGGTGCGCGAAGGGCGCTCAATTTCAATCCCTTCCCGGGCGTATTCGTACAATGGCCTGCCATTGTGCTTGAGCGCAGAGAACATGCTGGGCACCTGCTCAACATCACCCCGGAACTGTTGCAGAATGGCCTCTACATCAGAACGGGTAACCGTCACCGGACGCGCTTCGACAATCTCACCCTCACGATCACCCGTGGTGGTTCTCACCCCCATTTTCATGGTGGTGCGGTAGGATTTATCAGAATCCAGCAAATACTGGGAAAACTTGGTGGCCTCCCCCAGACAGATGGGTAAAACGCCCGTCGCCAGCGGATCAAGGCTGCCGGTATGGCCCGCCTTGGCGGCATTAAACAACCGCTTCACCCGCTGGAGCACCTCGTTGGAAGAAGCGCCATAGACTTTATCAACCACAATAATGCCGTCCACCGGACGGCCACGATTAGCGCGTCGACCTCTTCTGGCCATGACTTACTCCTCGGTACCTTCTTCTGAGCCTTTATCCGCTTTAGCGTCTTTGGCAACTGCCTGATCGATCAGCGAGGACAGGTAAGCCCCGCGCCGCAGACTGTTGTCATAGTAAAAGCGGAGTCGCGGGGTAAACCTCAGCTTGATGGCCCTGGCCAGCTGAGAACGCAGAAAACCCGCCGCCTGACTCAATATCTCCAGGGATTGATCAATTGTTTCCTGGTCATCCACCCCAAGAAACGAGACATAAACATCTGCAAAGGCGAGATCCCGGCTCACTTCGACCACACTGACCGTGACCATGCCAAGACGAGGATCTTTCATTTCCAGCTGAATCAGCTGAGCCAGTTCTTTCTGAATCTGGTCGGCTACTCGCTGGGTACGACTGTACTCTTTAGCCATTGAATACTCACTCCGTAAACCACAATACCCAAAAGGCACAAAAGGCACAGAGACACAAAGCAATCCTTCCCTTTGTGACTTTGTGCCTTTGTGGTTAAAAAAGCCTGCAGAGGAAACCGCAGGCTCTGGCGTCTATTTCACACGCATAACGAATTAAAGCGTACGCTGTACTTCAATCGTCTTGTAAACCTCGATCTTGTCACCAGGCTTAACGTCGTTGTAGCTCTTAACGGCGATACCACACTCCATACCGTTACGAACTTCGTTGACATCATCCTTGTAACGACGCAGAGACTCCAGCTCACCTTCGTAGATCACCACGTTATCACGCAGTACGCGGATACGGTCGTTGCGGTACACGGTACCTTCAATAACCATACAGCCAGCCACGGCACCAAACTTCGGTGAACGGAATACTTCACGAACTTCGGCGGTACCCACGATCTGTTCACGGGTATCGGAGCCCAGCATACCGGTCAGCGCTTTCTTAACGTCATCAATGATGTCGTAGATAACACTGTAGTAACGCAGATCCAGCTCTTCGCTCTCTACCACTTTACGGGCAGAAGCATCGGCACGAACGTTAAAGCCAACGATAACGGCGTTGGAAGCCAGGGCCAGGTTGGCGTCAGTTTCGGTAATACCACCAACACCACCAGAGATAACCCTTACTTCAACCTCATCGTTACCCTGCTCTTCCAGAGAAGCGGTCAGCGCCTCCAGGGAGCCTCGTACGTCTGCCTTGAGGACGATGTTGAGCGTCTTCTTATCTTCAGTACCCATTCTGGAGAACATATTCTCCAGTTTGGAAGCCTGCTGACGAGCCAGCTTGACTTCACGGAACTTGCCTTGACGGAACAGGGCGATTTCACGGGCTTTACGCTCATCGCGAACCACCAGCATTTCATCACCGGCATCCGGCGTGCCATCCAGACCCAGAATCTCTACCGGGATAGAAGGACCTGCTTCTTTGATAGGCTGGCCGTTCTCATCCAGCATTGCACGTACACGACCGTACTGCTGACCCACCAGGATATTATCACCCTGATTCAGCTTACCGCCCTGAACCAGAACGGTGGCCACAGGACCACGACCTTTATCCAGTCGGGACTCAACAACAACGCCACGGGCAGGACCTTCATCCGGAGCAGTCAGCTCAAGCACTTCGGCCTGAAGAATAACCGCTTCCAGCAGATCTTCAACACCTTCACCGGTCAGGGCAGATACTGGCATAAACTGCGTATCACCACCCCACTCCTCAGGAATAACGTCACGGGCAGACAGCTCGTTTTCACCCGATCCGGATCTGCTTCCGGCTTATCCATCTTGTTCACGGCAACCACGATAGGTACGCCAGCCGCTTTCGCGTGTTGCACCGCTTCTTCGGTCTGCGGCATGACACCGTCGTCTGCTGCAACAACCAGGATAACGATATCCGTCGCCTTGGCACCACGGGCACGCATAGCGGTAAAGGCCGCGTGTCCGGGCGTATCCAGGAAGGACACCATGCCACGATCCGTTTCTACGTGGTAGGCACCAATGTGCTGGGTAATACCACCGGCTTCGCCAGCCTGAACGCGACTCTTACGAATGTAGTCCAGCAGCGAGGTCTTACCGTGGTCAACGTGACCCATAACGGTCACTACCGGCGCACGGGGCCTGGCTTCGTAAGCAACATCTTCCAGCTGATCATCCACCAGGGTGTCTTCGATGGCGTCTGCCTTGGTCAGCTTGTATTTGTGGCCCATTTCTTCAACCACGATACTGGCAGTATCCTGATCGATAACCTGGTTGATGGTTACCATGGAGCCCATTTTGAACATGGCCTTGATAACGTCCGCCGCTTTGATGGCCATCTTGCTGGCCAGCTCTGCAACCGTGATGGTTTCCGGGATGGAAACTTCACGAACCACCGGCGCTGTTGGCTTGGTAAAGCCGTGAGCTGCCATGGACTCAGGTGCCATGGTACGAGCAAACTTGCGACTGCCACCACGGCGATCATCACGCTCGTTGCGACCACCTTTACCACGGCGCGGCAGATCGTCATTGTCATTACGACGATCTTTGCCCTTGCTGCCACGCTTGTTGCGGGACTTGCGGTCATCTGCCGGCGGCGGTGCATCACCGAAAGAAGGTGCAGCCGAAGGTGCCGGAGCGCCACCGGTGCGCTGACCACGATCACCACCCGGACGCGGGCCACGGTCGCCACCAGAACGCTCACTACCCTGACGAGCACCGCGCTCACCGGAACGGGAGCCACGGTCATCGCTGCGCGCGCTGCGCTCATCTTTCTGGCCACGATCATCTCGGCGTGGGCCGCGATCATCTTTACGCTGACCACGGTCATCCCGACGCTGGCCACGCTCTTCCTGCTTTTCAGGACGGGCCGCCGCTTCATCAGCTTTTGGTGTTTCTTCAGCGGCTTCGCGTTTGACGTAAGTGCGCTTTTTACGCACTTCTACGTTAACCACTTTGTTTTTGCCTGAACTGCCACCAGACACTTTCATGCGGCTGACCGTCTTACGCTTCAGCGTAATCCTGGTCGGTTCAGAACCGGTACCGGCATCACCATGAGTTCGCTTCAGGTGGGCCAGCAGCTGCTGTTTTTCTGCATCGGACACAGACTCTTTGGCGCTGCTTTTGGTGAGACCAGCGTCTTTCATCTGCTGCAACAACCGCTCCACTGGAGCGCCGACCACTGCTGCGAGTTGCTCTACGGTTACATCTGCCATTCACACTTCTCCTCTCAGTGGCCCGCTCAGTTACCCGCTTCTTCAAACCACGGTTTCCGCGCCGTCATGATCAGCTCACCAGCCCGATCTTCATCCATTCCGTCAATATCCAGAAGGTCATCGATCGATTGTTCAGCCAGGTCTTCCATCGTAACGACACCGCGACTGGCCAGCTCATAGGCCAGTTGCTGCTCCATACCTTCCATATTCAGAAGGTCATCAGCAGGCTGGGTACCATCGAGCTTTTCTTCCTGGGCAATGGCCTGAGTCAATAACTGATCCTTGGCCCTTGAGCGCAACTGTTCAACGATATCTTCATCAAAGCCTTCAATGGCCAACATCTCCTCAAGAGGGACGTATGCAATCTCTTCCATGGAGGTAAAACCTTCTGCCACCAGCAGTCCAGCCAGATCATCATCGACATCCAGCTTTTCCCTGAAGGTCTGAACCACACGACCGGCTTCCTGCTGCTGTTTGGCGGCAGCATCCTCTTCGGTCATGACGTTCAGGATCCAGCCCGTCAGCTCACTGGCAAGGCGGACATTCTGGCCACCACGGCCAATAGCCTGAGCCAGATTATCTTCACTGACCGCAATATCCATCGTGCCCTTGTCTTCATCGACAACGATTGAAGCCACTTCGGCCGGCTGCATGGCATTGATCACGTACTGCACCGGGTTGTCATCGTAAAGCACGATATCAACACGCTCATTGCCCAGTTCACCGGAGACCGCCTGAACACGGGCACCACGCATACCAACACAGGCACCGACCGGATCAATCCGGCCATCATTGGTTTTCACGGCAATCTTGGCCCGTGAACCCGGATCTCTGGCAGCACCTTTGATCTCAATTACTTCTTCTGAAATTTCAGGCACTTCAATACGGAACAGCTCAATCAGCATCGCTGGCGCTGTTCTTGACAGCATCAACTGCGGACCACGCCCCTCAGTGGACACTTCATGGAGCAGGGCCCGAACATGGGCGCTCATTCTGAAGTTCTCACGGGGCAATACCTGATCTTTCTTTAAAACCGCCTCAGCGTTATTGCCAAGATCAACAATAATGCTGTCGCGGGTTGTCTTCTTGACGGTACCGGAAATCAGAGTGCCCATTTTGTCACGGTACTGCTCAACCATCTGCAGGCGCTCGGCTTCACGCACCTTCTGGACAATCACCTGCTTGGCTGTCTGAGCGGCAATACGGCCAAAGCCTACCGACTCAACCGGTTCTTCCCAGATACCACCAATTTCAAGAGACTCGTCGTGCTCCTTGCCTTCATCCAGAGTCAGATGCATGCCGGGAAACTCAAAATCCTCGTCAGCGACCACAGTCCAGCGACGGAATGTATCGTATTCCCCATTAGCCCGGTTGATCGCCACCCGGATATCCACTTCGGTTTCGTACCGTTTTTTGGTCGCTGTCGCCAGAGCGGTTTCCAACGCCTCAAAGATGACCTCGGGCGGTACTCCCTTCTCATTGGATACGGACTCTACGACCAACAGAATCTCTTTACTCATGCTCTGCCTCGCCTATGCTGAACCAGTCCATGCCTATGGAGCCTGCCGGACTCACTTCTGACCTGCGGCGAAAAGCCTGATCTGGTCACGATCCATGCTGCTTTTCGTCAAATAGCCCTGCTATTCTCCTCAAATCAGCATGAAAAATGTCTCAAATCAGGCTTTTCTCGCTCTGGTCAGCCAAGTCCGACAGGCTCCTGCCAACACATCCCTGGCTGCTAAACCGGGATATCCGCCCGGCCTGAAGGATAATTCAGTCGAACTGTGGTATCACCTGCGCCTTATCGATGCTTTCGATTGGCAACAGAAGCTCATGGCCATCGGCCTCTATAACGACATCCTGATCTTCAATTCCCTTGATGATGCCCCGATACTTTCTGCGCCCTTCAAAAGGCACCCTCAGGCGTATACTGACCGTATGGCCAGTCATCATCTCGTACTGCTCAAGCCGGAACAGCGGCCTGTCCAATCCCGGAGAAGATACTTCCAGGGTATATTCGTCCGCAATTGGGTCTTCTACATCCATAACGGCACTCACCTGACGGCTGACCTTTTCGCAATCTTCCAGGGTGATGCCATCTTCTGCGTCGATATAGACCCGAAGCAGCGAATTCCGCCCACGGGAAACAAACTCAATACCCCAGAGACGGTAATCAAGCGACTCCACGATCGGCTCGATAAGTGTCTCCAGCTGCGACTGCTTACCTGCCACGACTGAATACCTGCCAAAAAAACAAAAAAAGGGCTATAAAGCCCCATATATTCGCACAATGACCAGAACGGCCATCACACATCAATTACTCGCTACCTAACAAAAAACCCCGCAAAGGGGGTTTTCAGGATTTGGTAGCGGGGGCTGGATTCGAACCAACGACCTTCGGGTTATGAGCCCGACGAGCTACCAGGCTGCTCCACCCCGCATCAAATTGTTCATCAGTATACTTCGGCAAGAGCCAGCTGACAACCTCTCCCCAAGATCAAATACACTGACCCTGAAGCAAAGAATCAGCACTGAATTTGACTCACTAATCGTTACAAAAGCTGGCTACAAAACAGTAATGGTAAAACTCTACACCACAAAAAACCGCTCTATTATCTCCCTTTTCCCAGAGCTGTCAACTTGCCGAAGCACTCCCTGCCATGGATGGAGAATTTTACCGATTCATCAGATGACGCTGATCATGGGTAAAACCGTAGCGGTGCCTGCAATGATGGTTGTTGTGGTACTGAACTTTCCTGAACAGGAAAACTGTCTTTCACATTGGAAAATTTGTTGTTTGTATCATCTTTTGGACCTTTACCGCTTTTCTTCAATAACCCTTGATCATCATGTTCACAGCCTTGTTTTGTTTCACCTCTGTATCTGTAGGCACACTCCCGTCCTGCTGCGGCTGCATACTCTGCATTACGCCTGTCCACAGACGCTAATAGTTGATTACCAGGTGAAGTATTGGATTTAAGACTGCCGGGATGGGTGTCCAGATATTCCTTATTGAGACAATCCTGCAAGAATGGCTGGTGTTGACCGAGAGCTGTACACATTGTTTCCAGAATTTTCTCCTTAGTCAAACCAAAACGGCCAGGGTTTTGGTATTTTTTTTGTATCATCAGAACTAATTTCTCGGCTTTAGGCTTGTACGAACCTCTTGCTCTTAATTCACTCATTTCATCGTCCGTAATAACACCCTCCTGCAATAAGTAGTTCCGGTATTTGCCTGGCAAAAGATTATCTATGAGACGCACTAATTTACCTTTTTGATACCAGTGATCTTCAATTGACGGTTTATCCCGCTCCGAGGTAACTTTTCCTGCCGAAGCAAGGCTGGTTTGAGAAACAAAATCAAAAGTGCCGGAGCCTGAAAAATGAGCAGGGCCAGGTATATTGGAGATAAATGACTCACTATCAGTCTCCCGGGGTAGCACAGCAGGGCCAACCGCTCCTAGCTGGAGAGAAGCCACCTGCCTGCACATCCGGGAGAATGTCCCAGAGGCGTTGTTTTCATCAGGACTATCGGGGCGCTGAGGTCTTGCCGGGTTATTCAAATCGTTCAAATTACAACCGGCATACACATTTACTGAATCCATCGTTTTAACTACTACACATATAAACAACTACTTTAACCGGGTGATTGCCAGCAAAAGGAGGAGGTTGGACAGATCAAAGATATTCCTGCGAATAACCTGTCCACAGGAGCCATCTTCGAATTAGCGAATAAAGCATTAGTCAACAATTGCTACATAAAGTTCCCGACGGGAAACACATAGCATGACCAAATGGTCAGAAACCAATAGCGACAATCCAAAACAGCTTGCTCAAAACGCTCTTCAGAAGGCGGAGTTGGTATTAAGTAGCTAACCATATGAAATCACATATTTCTGACTCCTTGTTCAGGCACTCCCGGCAACCGCTCCTGCGTTGCTCTAGCTCCTGCATCCATGCAGTCGTGCTTCGTTACAACTCCGGTCACATAGCTACGGCTATGCTCCCTCCGTTGTGCCTCGCATAGCACCTGCCCAAGTAGCCAGAAATATGTGATTCCATATGGCCAGCTACTTACTTTATCAGTACACACAAAACCAATAGGGCCATTGCCATCATCCCCAGGGCAACGATTAATCCGGACAAAAGTTCCGAAGCCGAAGGGCTGGCGAAAGAGACGGAGCCATGAAGACCTGTAAAGGCTTCCAGTACCGAAATAAGAAGAAAGAATAAAAACAAAGCGGTTAACAGCTTGATGCTCCAAAGTCCGATCCGGAACTTTCTGAACATAACAACACCGGAATCACTGCCTTTGCCACAAAAGCAAGTGCCATTGAAAAAGCAGGGATGCTTCCCCGGGCTCTCGCACTGCCTTCCCGGCCCCTCTGGCAAGCATCGGCCAGAGCATCCCTCAGGGCAGTCCATTACCTGACCATATACATGGTCACCACAGGACAGGTCACAGTATGGTCGGTGTAGCGGATCATATTGGGAGTGTGCCCCATGCCGGGCTGGGTGATTGGCGTTTTTGGCGCAGTTGGCATAGTAGTCAAGACACAACTGAAAAAAGACCAGATCACTGTCCGGAAAAATGGCTTTACCGCCAACAATCTTACCGTGACCAACTTGCCAGGCTGTCTCTTTCCTGACGGTTTTTTTGGTAGCTTTCCAAGACCGCCTTTTTCTCGCCGCTGCCGGAAATCTTTGCATGATCCTGCCAGTCTGCCCAAAAACAACCAGACCACCCATCGTTTGAGGATAATGGCTGTTAAATGGCGGTCGATGAGCCGGGTAACTGTTCGGCCAGTAGCGCCTGCGAAGCTTATGAGGACGGAATAAAAAAGGATGGAATAAAAAAGGGCGAATAACACTCGGCAGAGGATATATACGACGAGACCTTAATGACCGGTGAACAATCTCATTCTGCCCGGGCAGCTCCCTATTGTTATCCTGCTCACCCTGCCTGGCAGGAAGCGCCAGAGACCGGCCACGCCCTTTATAACGCGCAATTGCAAACCCGGTAAAGCCACCCCGTTTGCCAATAACGGAAAACCCGAAAGAATGGCCCTGCCCTGAACGGTCAATTCCGTCAACCGCATAAAACCCCGACAGGATTTCTGATTTACCACCAACACCAATCGAATTAGACATCGCTGAACATTTGCTGGCCAACGGCCACCCATTCATAATACTGGCATCTACTCATCAGAGCATTCGGAGCTCGCAAAAGCACATCAGGTTTTCTACCCTATTGCCCATGAATATACTTTTATACAACGATCTCAATGCAGATCAGATACCCGGCTTTGCCAAAGTTCGCAAAGCTCTTGAGAACAATAATTTCCAGCAGGCGGATGTGCGCAAGATCGGGGATAACCTTTACCGCGCACGGCTGAACCGTAACGACCGGCTGTTATTCTCCCTGCACCGGTACAACGGCGAGCCCTATTGCCTGATTCTGGAGTATATCCGCAATCACGCCTATGAAAAGTCCCGATTCCTGGAACGGGGCGTAACCATTGATGAGGAAAAAATTCCGCCGATTGTTGCTGCGGAAACTGAGTCCTCACCAGAACTGACTTATCTCAATACCGACCACGACCGCTTTAACCTGCTGGACAAGATAATCTCCTTCGACGGCGAACAGCAGTCCGTTTATCAGCTACCGCCACCCCTGGTAATTATTGGCAGTGCCGGTAGCGGCAAAACCGCCCTGACCCTGGAGAAAATGAAGCAAGCGACGGGCGACGTACTATACGTCAGTCACTCCCCCTTCTTGGTACAAAGCGCCCGTAATCTTTACTACGCTCACCAGTACGATAATGAAGAACAGAATGTGGAATTTCTCTCCTTTCGGGAGTTCCTGGAAAGCATTCGGGTACCCGCCGGTCGGGAAGTAACGCTGAAAGACTTTGAAGGCTGGTTCCAGCGCCATAAGGGCAACAGCAAACAGAAAGACCCTCATAAACTCTTTGAGGAGTTCCGGGGCGTGCTGACCGGCCCTTCTACCGAATCACCCTGGCTCTCCCGTGATGAGTACCTGAAGCTGGGGGTGAAACAATCCATCTTCAGTGAAGAAGAGCGTTCGGGCGTTTACGACCTGTTCGATAAATACCGGCAGTTCCTGAAAAAGGAACAGTTATACGACACTAACATTATCAGCCACCGCTACCTGGCCAGCGCCGAACCCCAATACGACTTTATCGTGGTGGACGAGGTGCAGGACATTACCAACATTCAGCTCTACCTGATACTGAAGACCCTCAGGTATCCGGGCCACTTTATCCTCTGTGGTGACTCCAACCAGATTGTCCACCCGAACTTTTTCTCCTGGTCCAAGGTCAAGACCCTGTTTTTCGAGCAGCAGGGTCTGACCGGTGAGGGTGAGATAATCCGGATACTCCAATCCAATTACCGCAATGCGCCGGTGATCACCCATATTGCCAACCGGATTCTGAAACTGAAGCACGCCCGCTTTGGCTCCATCGACAAAGAGAGCAACTACCTGGTCGACAGCATTGGCGAACACCGGGGACAGTTGCAGCTGCTGGCCAACAGCCAAAAGGTCAAACAGGACCTGGACAGCAAAACCGCCCGCTCCACCCGCTTTGCCGTGCTGGTGATGCACCCGGACCAGAAAGCCGCCGCCCGCCAGTGGTTTAATACGCCGCTGGTCTTCTCCATCCAGGAGGCCAAGGGGCTGGAATACGACAATATCATTCTTTACAACTTTATCAGCGATGAAGAAAAGAGCTTCCGGGATATTGCTGCGGGTGTAGACCCCGCCGCGCTGGAAAAAGAGACACTGGAATACGCCAGGGCGAAAAACAAACAGGACAAATCCCTGGAGGTCTACAAGTTCTATATCAACGCCCTCTACGTTGCCATTACACGGGCGGTGAGCAACCTCTACATTATCGAGGCCAACCAGAAGCATCCGTTAATGCGGCTACTGGACCTGGAACGATTTACCGGTGACCTGCAGATGGATAAGCAGGACTCCAGCCTGGATGAGTGGCAGAAAGAGGCCCGCAAGCTGGAACTGCAGGGCAAGCAGGAACAGGCCGATGAGATCCGCAGCCGGATACTGCAGCAAAAGCCGGTACCCTGGCCGGTACTCGATCGCACCGCCTTCACGGAACTGCAGAAAGAAGCCACAAGCGGCAATAACAAGAAAAAGCAGCTGCTGGCTCTGGAATACGCCCTGATCCACTGGCATCAACCCATGCTCAACCAGTTGCTCACCAGCGGCTTTAAACCCGCCACACAGACGGAAGAAAAAGCGGTCAAACAACTGCACCAGAAGCACTACATGACCTACGACCTGAATAATCCCGGCAGTGTATTGCGCGACACGGAGAAATACGGCATCGACCACCGCACCATCTTCAACCTGACCCCGTTGATGGTCGCCGCCCGCCTTGGCAATGCTGGCCTGGTCAGGGAACTGATGGAACGCGGTGCCAACCCGGATCTGTCTGGCAGCCATGGTCTCAACGCCCTGCAGATGGCACTGGAACAGGCACTGATGGATGAGCGCTATGCCCGCCATAAACTGGCACCGGTCTACAGCAACCTGGAACCGGACAGCCTGTCCATCCAGACCCAAGGCCGCTTGATCAAGCTGGACAAGCGCCTGATGGGACTGTTTGTACTGAACCTGATGTTTGCCATGTTTTATCGCAAACTAGGGGAACTGGCAGGCAGAGGCGAGGGTTTCTCAGCCAAAGACATTACCGAATGGGTGCAAACCCTGCCGGACGAGGTCTTACCGGAACGCCGGAAAAAGCAGAGCTACATCAGCAGTATTCTCTCCGGCAATGAGGTCGATCGGGATGCACCCTATAACCGCAAGTTATTCAAGCGCATCCGTCGAGGCCATTACATTATCAACCCCGGCATGAAACTTCGCCAAGGCGAGGAATGGGTCGCTGTGCACGACCTGTTAAACCCGGAAGACCTGGGTTTCAGACCAGGCTGGATGAACCTGAGCAAAGAGGATCAGCTGATCTTTAAACATCGTTTTGAACAATTCGACCACAACCGCAGGCAAAATCTGACGGCCTATTGTGAGTACATTGGAAAACTGCAAGAACAGGCAGAGAAAGAACTGGAAGAACGCCGGGTGAAGTCCCGGCTGGACATCCAAAGTGAGGAAGTTACCACCGGATAGGTGTTTTAAGTAGCTAACCATATGAAATCATATGGCCAGCTACTTATCGCCTGTGATCTGCTGTACGTTACCCGCACAACCAGAACAGGTTTTGCGGGTAGTGCTCTTTTCTCATTCGAACTTATGGAACTTTTTCTTGACCACACACTCTAAGCTGGTTACTAGTTAGAATTTAACAACTTTAATTCTTTGTGATCAAAGGATTTAATTAGTTAAACGGAGTTTTTATGAATGTTTCTTCCACTCAAGCTTTACCTACAAAAAATTTTATCAAAGAGTTAATACAAAAAGATTCCGAAATAAAGAGCACATACCAGAAATTTACAAGTCAGATGCATGGAGAATTAATACCAAGAAACCACTTTTTTGAATGGGTTGGTAAGAAAACTATCCCTGAGAGGCAGGTACAAATAGTTCACCATTTCAAGAGCCTTGGAAAGTTCAATGATTTTCATGTTTGCGTTCTGACTGATAAACCAATGAAATTTATTGCTGCTGAATCAAAATGTGATGGTATATCCGGGACGGTGGAAATCATCACTGTCGACAAACTGAATGAAGACTTTTATAAAGCATTAAAAGATTCTAATGAACCTGACTGCGATAAGCTCCATAAAGACTTTGTTAACATTACGCAACTACACAACGTAGGACTCGAAAATCAAGCATTACGAAGTGATTATTATCGGCTAGCGCTCCTCTATACATACGGTGGCATTCATAGTGATACAAATATACCTTTAAAGGAACTTGACTCATCGGCAAGTGCATTACAATACCCACTCATTCCACTTAGGGGAAAGAATGGTCTAATAATACGCACTACTGATATTCCAGTTGTTGGATTTAGCGGGACAGTTCCCCTATGGGATAACTCCCTCATCGCCTCCCAAAAAAACAATCAGATTGTTCTTTCCATGATTAAACATATGCTTAATCTAGAGAATAAGCTGAAAGATATACTAATAGAAAGCTCAAATAAAAGTGAGTTTAAAAAGACCCTGTCTTTACACGATGCAATGCGATTATGGCAATGCAAGGAAGAATATTATATCAAAGCATCTATTGAACTTACTAAAAATGCATACAGAATTGCATCTCCTGATATAACTGAAGAAGTTTTAAACTCTCTGGCATCTCAAGTAAAAGATGATTTAGTTCCAGCTTTGAAATCCACAGAACATGCAGTAGCTAAACAACAGGGACTTTTAACTGCCAGGCATTGTATTGTCTCAAGAATGTTAGGGGGCGGTACTGACGCACTAACTCCTATAATGAGAAAAAAGTTAACTAGAGGAAAGTTAATTAGAGAACAATTAAAAGAATTAGAAGACTTCGCTAAATCTTTAAGCTTTCCACTACCAGACGATCAGCCATCTTACGCAAATATTAAGCCATTACAAGATGGGCGTAACCACAAGGGACTTTGCAGCTGGTATGGTCAATCAAACCCTCATTATGTCGATGATAGCAACATGTAAATGGCGGATTCAGTTCAAAAGCATTGAATACCACTGGTATTACACTCCCACGGTCCATCCCGTGGGAAACGACCTTTTCTCACCCATCAGCCGCAACACTTCTTATACTTGCGCCCGCTACCGCAGGGGCAGGGATCATTTCTTCCCACCTTCGGGTGTTGTCTGACCAGCGGCTGTGCAGGCTTTCCGGGAGAGGAAGGTGGAAAGGGCCGTTGCTGACCTGGCAACCGCTGTGCCCCCGCACGCGTGCGAACCGGTGGTTTTCTGGCTGGCCAGGGCCGCATCACACGCTGAACGCCTTCTGGCTCCGCGTTGCTTCCGACAGGTGCTCTTTCAGCGGGCTTCTCCTGCGGCCGCGTGTTGTTAAAGCTGGCCCAACCTTGCAACTCAGCCACACAATCATCAATCAGGGCAGAGCTTTCATAGGATGGAAAGCTAACCTCGCCGGAATGCTCCTGTAACATCTTACTTAACCGCTCCCTGCCCATAAATGAATCGGTCAGCAGTCCCCGGTCAAACACGTCCAAAACAGAAGTTTCCAGCTCGGCGGCTCCGACAATGATGCAGTTAGAGAGTAGCCCGTCCCAGACCGGACTCCGCTCCTGCTCAAGCCCACCACTAAACAGCTGCTGAAAGTAGCTGACCAGTACCTCTCGGGGCAGAAAACCATGGAAAACCAGAATCGTCAGGCAGGTCAAACAGGAAGATCGAACGCAAGGATGGACCGCTGTGTTTTCAATTAACTGCTTCAGTGGCTCCACGTTACATCCGTTATTGGTGTCACTTTCGCTGATGACTTCACCAGCGATCACCGATGCCAGTATTCGCGCCAGGCTCTCACTGACTACATAACCAAGCAGTCGATTGACCGTCCGGGGTTTGGCAGACACTATCCGAAGCATCACCGGCAATGCCTTTGATGCCCGGAATTGAGCCAGCAGGTAAAAGGCAAAAAAGACCAGATCCACACGCTGGCTTTCGGGTATCTCATCCCCCTGCCCGGCAACGCCTTCCAGATAGTCAAGCAGACGCGGAATCAATTCCGTCCGCTGCTCACTGGCCGCCAGCAGGGTTTCCCTGGGCAGCTCACCCATCACATGGTTTGATAACCGGTTGATAACATCGTCAATATTCACGGGCACTCATCCTGTCTCTTGTCGCTATTTTTGTATAAGGATAGCGTTTAAACAGGCTGCGAGGGTTTGTCCCGGAAGAACTTACATATTTCCACTGTTCCTAATACCTATCGCAGGATATTACCGAGTGGATTGCCGGGGTTGACCTTTTTCATCAATTGATTGCCATATCTGAGCAGGAAGCTTTGCCAGTGTACCTTTCAGGTGCTAATGAAGAAGTAATCTCTGCGTGGTTGTGTGCTGGCTTATAAATTCAAGGGCATACGCTTTGACTGTGGCAGTATTGAAGGTTTTATCGAAGCGACCATATTGCTACGATAAGCTTTATGCCCTTCAAAGAACGCTGCCCGCTTCCCGAAAAAAGCAGCTTTTCTTTTCAGGAAGCGGGCAGCGCTCTTGAAAAGAGAACAGGGATATCCTGGCCAATGGCGTAGGAATTTTGGGCTACCTTGGATTGTATGCAATGTATCAGAGCAGTATCTGGCAGCAGAGAGATTTATGAGCAGTTATATGTGGATGCCCGCAACCAAAAGGGCACCCAACCCCAAAGTATCACCCGAGACCAAAGCAGCCCTGAAAGCCAGGGCCGACCAATGGGTAGAGGAATACCTGAAACCGGCAAATGTCCAGCCTCCGCCGGAGAACCCGAGCTTCAACTATCTGGTGGATATCTTTACCAAATGGCATGGCAGTTTTTTCTATTTCTGCGCCACTTACCACTGCCCATCTCCCGATGCCATCAGCCCGTCCTTTGAACGGAAGTTTGCCAGAATGTCCTACAGCGGTAATAACACCTATACGCTGTCTTATATGCGGCACACCGATAAGTGGCACGAAGTCTTTTATGATCAGGATATAGAGCAGTGCTTTGAGCTGATTGCCCATGAGCCCTGTTTTTTGCCCTAGCACATGGTTTCAATGAGTTTGACGTGTACAACCTCCGTTCACCCTGAGCGGAGTCGAAGGGTGCCTGGCACGATCTATTAGAGTCCAAAGTTTCCGCCCTTCGACAGCCTCAGCACGAACGTTGTGGGTATCAACTCATAGCTGAACCAGATGATGAAGGACTGGTATCCGGACACAAACCCTGGAAGCCAAGAAGGTTTACATCCGTAAAACACAGGAAGTCAAAGGAACGAGATGAAGAAAACGAAGATACAAAAAAAGGCCATCTCAGGCCTTTTTTTATGCGACTATTGCCAAGCAATAGTCATAAACCAAAGTACTATTAAGAGGCTATCTTTTTAGCCGCTTTTTTTTGGGAATTTTTTTGGGAAACGACTATGTCAGTCTATTCCTAAATCCCCGTAATCCCTTGATTCTATTGGTGCCGAAGACGAGACTCGAACTCGTACGCCCATACAGGCACTGCCCCCTCAAGACAGCGTGTCTACCAATTCCACCACTTCGGCCTAAGCTGTCGCTCTCGGCGACAGCAAAATTATTTCTGAAAACTCTTTATAAATCAATAAGATTTTAAATCTTACTGAGGGTTTTCAGAGTTGCTGGAGCCGCTGCTCTCAACGGGCTGAGACTCTAACACAGGCGCATCGCTTCCGATAGTGTTTTCTAATGAATCAACCGAAAAAGGCGCATCATTGACCGGCACACTCTGTTCAATCTGAACAGACGGTAAACCAGCATCAGCAACACTATCAGCTTTCTGCCTGGCCATCATCGCCAGACCGATACTGGTGACGAAAAAGATCGTTGCCAGAATAGCGGTTGTACGGCTCAGAAAGTTTGCTGAGCCCTGGCTTCCAAACACCGTTTGCGAAGCCCCCGAGCCAAAACTGGCTCCTGTTTCTGCACCTTTGCCCTGCTGCAGCATGATCATAGCGATCACGCCAACAGCTACCAGCACGTGCACAAGAAGAATAATGGTTTCCATTACTATCCCGCAGCGTGACAAATCACCTTGAAATCAGCAGCTACCAGCGAAGCACCACCGATCAGACCACCATCAACATCAGGCTGGCTCATCAGTTCTGCCGCGTTGTCAGCCTTCATGCTGCCACCATACAGAACACGGGTTCTGTCCGCCATGGACGGATCGTTTTCTGCCAGCAGCGCACGAATTTCAGCATGAACTTCCTGCGCCTGTTCAGGGGTTGCAGTCAGGCCGGTTCCAATAGCCCAAACTGGTTCATAGGCAATTACATAATTAGCCAGACGCTCCGGACCAGCAGCCCGAAGCACAGTATTGATCTGATGAGCCACTACTTTCATAGTGTCACCAGCTTCGCGCTCAGACAGAGTCTCACCAACGCAAAGCACTGGCACCAGACCCTGGTCAACCAGAGCACAGAATTTCGCAGCCACATCGGCATCGGTTTCGCCATACAGGGAACGACGCTCAGAGTGACCAATAAGTACATATTCACAGCCAAGGTCTTTGGCCATCAGAGGAGAGATTTCACCCGTATAGGCTCCTGACAGCTTATCGGAGGCATTTTGCACACCCAATTTAACCGCAGAACCCTTCAGCAAGTCGCGTACCTGCTGAACGTATACGCTAGGTGGAAAAACGAGCACCTCAGCCTTGGTTTCAAGTCCCGAAAGGATTCCATCAACAAGCTCACGGATACTGTCAGAAGAACCATTCATCTTCCAGTTTCCGGCTACCAGTGGCTGACGCATACCGCTTACCTCTTTGATCGCGAGGCCGGAATACTAACCCGAAAGACACCAACATACAATAAGTCAAGCCCTGCGAAGCTATTGAAATCAAGGCAACACAGCTCCAGTGCAGGCCGATACCTGCACCGGGCGTCATTCAGCACATTTCCTGTTCAACCACTTTTGCCAGCTTTTCCGCCTGGGCCTTTACCTGATCGCCGTCTTCACCTTCTACCATCACTCGAATGACTGGCTCAGTTCCTGAAGCTCTGAGAAGCACGCGGCCTTTTCCGGCCATCTCTTCTTCTGCTTTTTTTACCGCCTCAACAATACCTGGAATAGTGTCGGTGTCCCGCTTGTTCTGCACCCGGACATTGATCATGACTTGTGGATAAAGTGTGATCGCAGCCACCATTTCAGACAGTGACTTACCTGCTGTCTGCATGGCTTTTAACACTTTCAATGCCGAGACAATGCCATCACCCGTGGTCGATGCATCACGACAGATAATGTGGCCTGAAGACTCACCGCCGAGCTGCCAGTCATTGGCTATCAGCAGTTCATTGACATAACGGTCACCGACATTGGCCCTGGCAAAGGGAATGCCGGCAGCTTCCAGTGCTTTCTCCATCCCGAGGTTGGTCATCAACGTGCCCACGACACCACCCTTCAAGATCCCCCTGGAATGGCGATCCATGGCAATAATAAACAGCAGCTGGTCGCCATCGACGATCTCACCTTTATCATCCACCATAATGACCCGGTCACCATCACCGTCCAAGGCAATTCCCAGATCCGCACCGGTTTTCCTGACTCTGGCAGCCATGCCTTCCGGGCTGGTAGCACCAGCGTTCTCGTTAATGTTGACGCCATCCGGATGGATGCACATCGGTATCACTTCCGCACCCAGCTCTCGAAAGACCGCAGGACCAACCTGATAGGTTGCACCGTGGCCGGCATCAATCACCATTTTCATGCCACGCAGATCCAGCTGCTGGGAAGTGCTGCCCTTGCAGTACTCAATGTACCGGCCTGCAGCATCATTCATCCGGGTCACTTTACCCAGGCTCTGGGAATCCACTACCTCAATCTCTGACTCAAGCAATGCTTCAATCTTCAGCTCAACCTCATCGGATAGCTTGGTGCCGTCGCCTGCAAAAAACTTTATACCATTGTCGTAAAACGGGTTATGGGAGGCGCTGATCACAATACCCGCCTGCCCATTAAAGGTTCGGGTCAGATAGGCAATGGCCGGGGTTGGCATTGGCCCGGTCAGAACAACATCGATACCGGCAGCAGACAGACCGGCCTCAAGCGCGGACTCAAACATGTAGCCGGAAATGCGGGTATCTTTGCCAATAATGACTTTCCCTTCACCCTGTTCAGCCAGCACACGACCCGCCGCCCAGCCCAGCTTGAGGACAAAATCCGGGGTAATCGGAAAATCCCCCACCTTCCCACGAATTCCGTCGGTACCAAAATATTTGCGAGCCATAGCCGTTTACCAAGAATTTCTGAAAGCAATATCCGGTAATCATCTCACTCATTCAAGTGAACCACCAGTACCATCAGGTTATCTTGAAAACGAAGAGGGTTTAAGGAATAGGCGACATTGATGACTTAATGACAGTGAAGACTACCCACCACTGCAGAAGCTCGATCTCCAGACTGGCAGGCATCATTATTTTTTCAAATGAAAACGTTAAGCTTCGTCAACGGCCTGAAGCAAACGCAGGACATCAACCGTCTCCCTGACATCATGCACACGGATGATATGAGCACCTGCCTGTGCAGCCAGCATGGCTGCAGCGAGACTGCCCGGAAGCCGGTCTTCAGTATCCCGGTCCAGGGTTGCCCCAATAAAGGACTTTCTGGACATACCCGCCAATACCGGCAGACCGGGTTCATGGAAGCGGCGAAAACCCTTCAGCATTTCAAGATCGTACACCGGCGTTTTACCAAACATACCGCCCCCAAAGCCCGGGTCCAGTATCAAGCGCTCCCTGGCAATTCCGGCATTCTCGCAGCGCTCCACACAAGCCATCAAATACTGGCTGACCTCTTAACCACATCACCATAGACCGGTACAACCCCGGGCTCAGGTTGATCAACAAGAGAGTGCATCAGAATAATGGGAACCGTCGTTTCCGCTGCTGCTTCCAGCGCCCCCTCACGGTGCAACGCCCGGACATCATTAATAATCCCCGCGCCCGCTTTTACTGCCTCTTTCATCACCAGAGGAGAGCTGGTATCAATGGAGATAATGACGTTGAAGCGCGACGCCAAACCTTCGATAACCGGCAGAACCCGCTCTAACTCCTGCTCCTGGGCTGGCGCACCGGAAGCACCGGGGCGAGTTGACTCGCCACCAATATCCAGAATATCCGCCCCGTCCTTGATCATCTGCTCGGCAACGTTCAGCCAGTTATCAGCACAGCGGCTCCCTTGATAAAAAGAGTCCGGTGTAACGTTCAAAACCCCCATCACCCTGGGCCTGTTCAGATCCAGCATTTTCCCTGCACAGTTCAACTTGAATTCGTTGCTCATGAATACTCCTCAGATCCCGTTCAGTCATTTTTCTCTGATGGCCAACCAATCACTCTCCCTGAGCGGGTATACCAACCGTGGCCAAAAAACCGATAACCATGGACAAATTGGCAGATACAAAAAAGGGCAGGATAAACCTGCCCTTCATCATCATAGACCTGACTGACGATCAGTGCTCCCCAGCTGGGCCACCAATCGAACCGCCTGAATCTTGTTTATCACCGTCTTCGGCCTTTACTTCAGGCTCATCAGCAGCAGCTTTTACACCGCTGTCATCGTTATCGCCGGAATCCTTGGGAGGGCGGACTTCACGGCCAGCCATGATGTCATCAATCTGATCACTATCAATGGTTTCGTACTGAATCAGCGCCTCAGCCATTTGATCCAGCTTGTCGCGGTTATCGACGAGAATCTGGTTGGCGCGGGAGTAACATTCATCAACAACCCGACGAACTTCCTCATCAATGATCTTCGCCGTTTCACCGGAGACATTCATCCTGGAACCACCGCTGCCGTAGTTTTTACCCAGGAAAACCTCACCCTCATCCTCATCGTAGAGCAGTGGGCCGAGCTTTTCAGAAAGGCCCCACTTGGTCACCATGCTTCTGGCAATCTGGGTAGCACGCTGGATATCATTGGAGGCACCGGTGGTTACCCCATCTTTCCCCAACGTCATCTCTTCTGCGATACGGCCACCAAACAGTGAACATATCTGGCTCAGCAGTGCCTGGCGGCTCTGGCTGTAGCGGTCCTCTTCAGGCAGGAACATGGTCACCCCAAGTGCCCGGCCTCGCGGAATAATACTCACTTTGTAGACTGGATCATGGTCCGGAACCAATCTGCCAACGATGGCATGGCCTGCTTCATGATAAGCTGTATTGCTTTTTTCCTTATCACTCATGACCATGGACTTGCGCTCAGCGCCCATCATGATCTTGTCTTTCGCCAGATCAAACTCTTTCTGGCCAACGGTGCGCTGGTTAGCCCGTGCCGCAAAGAGTGCCGCCTCGTTAACCAGGTTAGCCAGGTCGGCACCGGAGAATCCGGGAGTACCACGGGCAATAACCGAAGGCTGCACATTGTCAGAAACCGGAACCTTGCGCATGTGCACTTTCAGGATCTGCTCACGACCACGGATATCCGGCAAGCCAACTACCACCTGACGGTCAAAACGACCGGGACGCAATAACGCAGGGTCAAGAACATCAGGACGGTTGGTAGCAGCAATTACAATAATACCGTCGTTCGCTTCAAAACCGTCCATCTCAACCAGCAGCTGGTTAAGGGTCTGCTCACGTTCATCGTGACCACCGCCCATACCGGCACCACGGTGACGACCGACCGCATCAATCTCGTCAATAAAGATAATGCACGGTGCCTGCTTCTTGGCCTGCTCAAACATGTCACGAACACGGGAAGCACCAACACCTACAAACATCTCAACAAAGTCAGAACCGGAGATGGTAAAGAACGGAACCTTGGCCTCACCGGCAATCGCTTTGGCGATCAGGGTTTTACCAGTACCCGGAGGACCTACCATCAGAACGCCCCGGGGAATACGACCACCCAGACGCTGGAATTTACCGGGATCCTTCAGGAAGTCGACCAGCTCCTGAACATCTTCCTTGGCTTCTTCAACACCGGCTACATCGGCAAACGTGGTTTTGATCTGATCTTCAGACAGCAGGCGGGCCTTGCTTTTGCCAAAGCTCATCGGGCCACCCCGGCCGCCGCCGCCGCCCTGCATCTGACGCATGAAGAACATAAAGACCGCAAGAATCACCAGAATCGGGAAGCTGGCCACCAATAGCTGTGTCCAGATACTCTGCTTTTCAATAGGTTTGGACTCAACCTGTACCTTGCCCAGCAGGAGTTCATCCATCAGTTTGTTGTCTGGCACAGTGGGCGGCAGATTGGTTTCAAAACGTTCACTGTTGTTTAACATGCCGGTGATGGTAAAACCATCAATAACAACCTTACTGACCTGGCGATTTTCTACCATGCTGATGAAGTCAGAATAGGCAACCTTCTGGGTAGACGACTGCATGCCATCAAAGTTTTTAAAGACGGTCAATAGCACCAAGGCGATTATGACCCAGAGAATCAGATTTTTTGCCATATCATTCAAGGGGCTAACCTCTCTTGAGCGTACTTAAGCCTCAGGTAATCGTTTATATTGAGCACGTTCCCCTGGCTCGCTGTGATTATGTATTAATGCTTATCTGCAACGATACACGATCAGCGGACGGTGTGACAGTGATTGTCTTCTATCATGCTGATTAATGCATCCTATTATTCAACGCCCGGTATTATCCCCTGAAGCCCGAGGCCAGTAGATATACTTCTCTTGAGCGCGCCCTGGAAGCCGTTGGCTTGCGGGTCTGCACTTTGTCAAAGCTGGTTTTCATATCTTTCAGATAGGCATCAAAGCCTTCACCCTGAAACACCTTAACCAGAAACACACCTCCTTTACGCAACACCTGCCTGGACAGATCCAGTGCCAGTTCCACAAGGTACATGGCATTGGGCTGATCAACAGAGAGTGCTCCACTCATATTGGGGGCCATATCGGAAATTACAAGGTCTACCCGGTCCGAACCGATGGTTTCGAGTATTTGTTCCAGCACCGCGTCTTCTGTGAAGTCACCCTGAACAAAGTCAACCCCGGCGATAGGATCCATTGGCAGAATATCAGAAGCAACCACCCGCCCCTGATCACCCGCTAACTCAACTGCTACCTGAGACCAGCCACCGGGTGCCGCACCCAGATCAACCACCCGGATACCCGGGCGAAAGAGTTTATCCTTCTCCTGAATTTCCAGAAGTTTATAACTGGCCCTGGATCGCCAGCCATCTTTTTGCGACTGCTTTACATAGTGGTCATCAAAGTGCTCTTTTAACCAGCGACCACTACTTTTGGATCTCGCCATAATCTTTTTGCAAACTGCCTGTAAATTAAGCCTGGGAGCCTGTCCGAGAATAGCGCCCGTCTAGGCGACCCCATAGCGAGGATGGCAGAAAATTGAGGATAAAAATTTCGTTTTGTGAGGTGAATAGCGGGGCTATTTGCCGAACAAAACGGAATTTTTAGACCAATTTGCTGCCACCGCAGTAGGGCAGTCTATTCTCGGACAGGCTCCTAGACGTTGCCTGAAAAATATTTGGACAACATCAAACCGAAAACCGAAAGGGGTAAAAGTTTACACCTGACAAAAGCTGAGATTTCCATCAGCCGGTAAAGTAAAAGTCATGGTGATAATATCTTATACAGCATGGCGGTGACAGCAGAAGACAATAAAAGATTAAGCGGATGATTAGGGGTTATTACGCACCACAAGCCAACACTTTCCACACACTGGTGCTGATCAAACGCTTTGGCATGTTTATTATTGTGGAGTCAGTAATCACTAACAGCTGTAACACCATCAGCATAATACGTATTGTTCAACCACTGCCGAAGAGACAAGTCACCACTTATACGGGCAGCCTCGAACAGCAGGCACACTTCCCTCAGCAGCCAGAAAGCGATAGCATGCGCCACCAGAAGCTTGCATATGCTGTCGAGTGACTTAAATGCTGCCAGCCTGAGACCCATTCCGCAGTCCACGGCGCTGGACATTAATTCGCTCTCTTCGACACCCAGTCAATGACCGTTAAGCGCTCCATGAACAGTACTTTTCTGTCCCCAACCTGCATTAACGAAAACTTCTCTGGAAAAATACGGTCATACCCATCATCAGATATCGTGTATGACGATTCGTTATTAAAGAAATTATCAGGAATAGCAAACATGAGCTTGAATGCAGCCAGAAAGAAGCATTTCCGTACCATCGGCCACAACCTGAACCCTGTCGTCATTGTGGCAGACAAGGGGCTGACAGATGGCGTGGTTGAAGAAACATTACGCGCACTGAATGACCATGAACTGATCAAGGTGAAATTCGCCATTGGCGACCGGGAAACCCGCCAGCAACTGGTCAGCGAACTGATCAGCGCGACAAACTCTGATCTCATTCAAACGATTGGCAAAATCGCACTGATTTTCAAAGCCGCCGACAAACCCAATCCGGCACTCTCAAACCTGCTGAGAGTCCAGGGCTAAACCGAACAGGCCACGATGGTGGCCTTTATCAACGACTGGCTGGCAAGCAACTACTGCCCTGCCACTTTTGCCGCCAGGAGTGCCTGAAGCTTATAAATATTGGTTTTGCTGTTAAATTCCATCTGCATTGACTCTGGCTGGCCGGAAATCCATAGTTTCAGTTCAGCATCCAGATCAAAATGGCCTACAGACTCAACAGTAAACATAATGATCGACTTATAAGGTATTGAGCGATATTCAACCTTGCGTCCGGTAAGCCCCTGCTTGTCGATCAGAATCAACCGGTGATTGGTCAAAACCACCATATCCCGCACCAGCTTTTATAGGCCAGCTCTATGGACTCCGACGGATTAAGAATGGTTGCCAGATCCTCCATTGCTTCCGTATTGCTCATCTCACCTGCATTGCCCAGTAAGGCATCAAACAGACCCATAGCATTTCTCCTTAATTTTTCACAGGTTATCAGCAAGCATCATATTTAGAAGGTGGAATTGGTATTATTCAGGATTCATCATCGTCAGCAGCTCTTTGACAAAATCCTGCCTCTTCAGCTGGTAATCATTGACGAGCTGAGCTGTCGCCAGCCAGCCGTTAACCCTGCGCTCAAAATCATCACGGCACACATGGCTGGCCAATTTTATTTGAAGATTCCCAGTCAGTACATGAAGGCGTTGTTGTTCCTGTCGAAGCCGGTCATTCCGGCTGTTTGATGTTTCGGGTTCTTCCTCACAGTGCAGGGCGATAAACTGCCGGGCTTTATTCAGGGTAAGCAGTGAGCGTATCAGCAAGCCATAAATACGCTCATGGGCGTTCTGGGGCTTGTTAAAAAGAAGGGTTCGAGGTATGTCAAATACAACCCCTCTTTGCAATTTCCTTGTCAGCGGATCAAGGTTCTCAACAAGGTATGCCAGCGCATCGTTCAATAATCTGGTTTCTTCAATAAACGACAAACACCATACCGGCCGTTCAACGCCAGGAACGTGAACGGCCAGTCGTGCTCCATTCGTATCAATGACTCTGGAGTCCACACTGACTTGCAGCCCCATCGTTTTGATACCCAAATCACCGTATCTAAGATCAATATTGCAGGCCTGTGGCAATTTAATCGCCTGACACCCCGGGACCGGCCTGAAGGTAATGCTTTGTGTGATTTCTGAATCCTCATCGGTGTTCAGTGCCTGCAACTTCTCAAAGAGTATGGTGGCCGATTTTTCTGTCGTACAGATAATGTCAATATCATTAAAAGCAGTGCACAGGTTCTGCAAAAAACGGGCGTATGAACCAGTAATCAGAATGGGGGGATTGGCATAAGAGCGATTGACGTCCTGAATAATTTCCAGTGCTTTTAGCGTCAGCGCATCTAACCGCTGAGCATGCTTGTCCGATACCCCCGGTACCCCTGTTTTTGCCCATTGCTTCCGGGTTTGAGCCACAATGGTGGAAAATAATGCCTGAGCAACCGATGCATTATCTGGTGCATTCCTGAACTCCTTAACCCGAGGATGGGAAAGGTCTTCCTGGCCAGAATTGCCATCGGATACCTCTAACGGTTTTGCTACCCAGCCATAATTGCCAATATCACTTCTGGGGATAACCGGTTGAAACAGCCGCTGATCAGGTATATTGGCTTTGGAGCTGTATTGTTCAAACCAGCAGCCCAACGCATGGCGCTGCTTACTTCCTTCAGGGAAATTATTAAGGCACTCCAACACCTGATCCTTATGGATTTGTCGTCCATCAATAGGCAGTCTCTTACTGTAGCAATGAGCCAGGAAGAAGAAATGCAGGCGTAAATTCTGAAATGAGTGCCTCAGTGTATTGATGGACTGCAATACCTGTTTTGCTGATACGCTCTGATGATTCATTGGCAGCTCATGCTGCATCGCCATGAATTTCAGGATACATTGCACTCGATGCTGCTCATCGTCTTTGACCGATAAGTTGTTTAAGGTTTGACAGGCTTCTTGAAAAATGGCCTGAACCTCGCTGGCTTCATCATAGGGCTGAAATTGTTCCAGCCGTTGAATCAGAAACCTGGTTTGTCTTGAAGAATGATCCCCGGGCACTGTATTAAACGCTGCCAATACTTTCTGGTTATCCAGATAGGAGCCATGCACTATTCTTGCATTCAATGCCAGCTGGGAATAAAAAATAGCCCTTTCCAGCAGCCAACCATCACGGACATAGTCGTTAGCCACCTCATCCGGGTTGACCTGCTGACCATTCAACAACAAGCCCCTGAAGCAGCATTCTGCTTTGAAACGCACAATCCCCAGTTTGCCTTCCGGACTGTCCGGAAACGCCTCAACCACCGTATCCGGTGTCACCGGCCGATCCATTAACGGCAAGCCCCTCAGGCAACATTCCGCTTTGAAGCGCCCTATCCCCAGTTTGCCTTCCGGACTCACCGGAAAATCCTTGATCACCTCAGCCACTGTGACCTGCTGGCCATTGAGCAACATACCCTTCAGGCAACATTCCGCTTTGAAACATGCCAGCGCCAGTTTTGCCCTGATTGCCTGAAAACCCTTGACCACCTCATGCGGTGTGACCTGCTGACCATTCAGTGAGATGCTCCTCAGGCAACACTGGGCTTTGAAGTGCGCTATCGCCAGTTTACTGTCCGAACACTTCGGTAAATCCTTAACCACCATATCCGGTTCGATCCGTCGGTCATTCAACGCCAGGCCCCGCAGGCAACACTCCATTTTGAATCGCGCTAAGGCCAGTTTGCCTTCGGGGCTTGCCGGAAAATCATTAACTACCGCAGCCGCTGTAACCTGCCGACCATTCAGCAACATACCCCTCAGGCAACATTCCGCTTTGAAACGGGCAAGCCCCAGTGCTGCCCTGGCTGCCCGATACTCCTTAACCACCTCATCCGGTGTAACCTGTTGACCATTCAACAGCTTCCCTCTAAAGCAACATTGTCCCTTAAACTGCGCCAGATCAAGTGTCGCTTTAACGGCCTGATAATCCCTGACCACCGCTTCCGGTATAACCCGTTGGCCATTCAACGGCACCCCCCTCAGGCAACATTGCGCTTTGAAACGTGCCAGCGGCAGTGTCGCGTTAATGGCCTGATAATCCTTAACCACCGCATCCGGCGTGACCTGCTGGCCATTCAACAGCAGCCCCCGCTGGCAACATTCTGCTTTGAAGCGTGCCAGCTCCAGCGGGGCTTCGGCGGCCTGATAATCCTTTGCCACCATGTCAGGTGTCACCTGCCGACCATGCAATAGCAAGCTCCTCAGACAACATTCCGCTTTGAAGCGTGCCAGCGACAGTGGTGCCCCGACCACCTGATATTCCTTAACCACCTCATCCGCTGTGACCTGCTGGCCATGCAATGGCAGGCTGTTAAGGCAACATTCTGCTTTAAAGCGCACTATACCCAGTTTGCCTACCGGACCATCCGGGAAATACTTAACCACTTCATCCGGTGTCACCTGCTGACCATTCAGCAACCAGCCCCTTAGACAACATTCTTCTTTAAAGCGCGCTATCCCCAGTTTGCCTTCCGGACTATCCGGGTAATCCTTAACCACTTCCTCCGGTGTGACCTGCCGACCATTCAACGGCAGGCACTTCAGGCAACATTCCGTTTTAAAACGGGCTATCCCCAGTTTGCCTCCCGGACTATCCGGGAAATCCTTAACCACCTCATCCGGTGTAACCTGTCGACCATTCAACAGCAGATACCTAAGGCAACATTCCGACTTGAAGCGTGCCAGCTCCAGTGTTGCCCCGATGGAGTGATAAGCCATGACCACCGAATCCGGGGTGACCGGATGACCATTCAAGTTCAGGCCCAGCAGGCAACATTCCGCCATGAAGCGTGCTATCGCTAATTTGAACTTATGATTTCGATCTGGCTGTCGGGAGAACTCTTCAATGACCTGAATCGGGGTAATGACTCTATTGCCATGCAGAATGTTCTGTAAGCAAAGTTTTTGCAGGAAAAAGCCGCTTCTGATAGAAGATGTATCATTGCCATAGGCTGTAAGCACATCAGCCGAAGTGACTTGTCGTCCTTGTAATGGTTTTTTTTCCCAAAAAGCATCCTCAACATATTTGCCATTATACAGAGCGATGCCTGTGACTCTATGGGAACTAAGGTTTGAGACACTTTTACCGTAAAATGCATTTATGAAGGGGTGAGAAACCCTGTTTGAACAGGCCTGTTGAACAACCCAGTGAGCAGGCGTTGAGTGAGCGTTTGATGCTGTTTTCAGAATAAAATCCTGCACTCATAAATAACGCCATTTGACCTTAAAATTATTATTAGGTTCCATTCAGGATGCGCCAATCCGGAAGATAAACTCAACCCGAAAGGCTAGTAAATGGTTTCAATGAGTTTGACGTGTACAATCTCCGTTCACCCTGAGCGGAGTCGAAGGGTGCTTGGCACGATCTATCAGAGTCCGGAGTTTCCAGCCTTTAGGCCCTATGGGTCCTTCGACAAGCTCAGGACGAACGGAGTGCGGAGACACGACAACCCGTCAAACTCATTGACATCATGCACAATCAGAGCCGGGTATCTGCCACTATGAAACAGAAAAACCTGCCGCGAACTTTTTATGCAAGTAATCCTTGTAGAGCGCAATATTTTCCTCGGACTCCAAAAGTGCTGTCACTTTATACTTCAGATCATTTTGAAAACCTTGAAGTTCATGCTGGTATTGAACGGGAGAAAAGTTCACCAGGCGACTCTCCGCTAATTTTTGAACGGTCAACGAATCCAGTTTCTGCCCTATTAATGGCTTTAAAACCTCAGCATAAGCAGATCGCAGCAAAGCAATATGCTTCATTTTAGTTGCCGATGGCGAATCAATATCCTGACGAATCAGTTTCTCTCCAACGACACTTTCACACACATATTCAGCAAACCAGGTGACAGTGTCCTGCGCCCCTCTGGTATATGCGTCCGGTCTGGTGAGAATAGACAAAAACTCATTCTCTAAAGCAGTAAAATTTTCCACAGGTTCTTTAGCTGCGAGCATATCCAGCAAACTCCTTGCGGCACTGACTTCATCCACGTTTTCCAAATCCGCCATATAAGCTGCCAGTTGTTTGCTTTTACCGGGGTCACCTTCCCTGCCATCTTGAAAATAATGACAGAGGGATGATTTCTTAAACTTTGCCACATCTTTTGACGTAAACTGATATTCTGAAATTCCGGGAGTGGAGGCCAGCAGTGATTCAGCCCAGCCATTGTCTGCTGTTAAAGCATCTGTGACCTGAACACGTGTAACAAAACCTTTGCTTAAAAAATCGCACGCCAGCCGCTTACTTTCTTCATTACCTTTTAACATTTTTTCTGCCAGCGCTTTAGCCTGGGATGAAACTGCCTCCAAATGCATTCGTTGAGTCTTCGTGAAATCAGACTGCCGACGGGGATATAATAAGGAAAAAGGCCTTAAATTGGACTTATGGGTATAGGTGGCTCCAATATTCCAAAGAATAAATATTCCAATCTCTTCCAGTAATCTGATCTGCTCAGAATTGGATGGCAGGCCTTCTATAATACCAGGCAATATCCTACAAAAATCAGCTTTATCTATATCATCCCGATTACTTGCTACCTTTTTCAACCTATCCAAAGGTGCCTTTAGATTTTTAGACAGCTTACTCGAAAGTTCCTTTGCTTTCGTCTCTTGAGAAGCTTTCTCAGCCAGCAGTTTTTTCTCTTTGATTTTAAATTCTTCCAATTTAGACGTTGCAAGCTGTTGATCATTTTCCACTTTTGTCAGCTTTAGTTTATATTGAGAATTTCTATTTTGTGCCTCTATGAGCGCCTGCTCAGCCTCTATACGCGCTGCCAACGCCTCGTTATGCGCTGTATCCGCCTCCCGATTCTGCTCCTCTGCCTTGGCAACCTTTTCTGTCAACCTCCTCAATTCTTTTTCTTGACTGAAAAGGGCTCCTTCCATCTCTTCTACTTCTGCTCTCTGCGCTGCCAGTATACGAGATGTCTGCTCGACATCACCTCGCGCACGTTCTGCCGCAGCTTTATAATAAGCAGTTTGTTGTTCCAGCAATTCGGTTTCTTGCTTCTGTTTTTCCAACTTCAGCTGTTGTACCTGCATTAACTTTTTCAATTTTTGGTTCTGCTCTTCTTCCATCTTTTTGATTGCAATCTGCTGCTCTTGCAACTTCGTCTGCATTTCATATTCTTTCGCTGCTCCTTCTTCTTTTAGTTGTTTAAATTCCTCTTCTGTTATCCCACTTCTTTTAGCTAAACTTTGGCTTTGTTTTATCATCGTTAGTTCATATTTCAATTTTTTAACGCGACTTTTGGTTAACTTCAATTCACTAGCAGCTTCTTCAATGATGTTGTATCCACTGGAAAAAGCGGTCATTTTCCCCAGGCACTCGTCTAAGTCGGGACGAGAGGCGCTAATTGTAGAAACCATCTGAGTTAAGAAACCGGACAGCTGCTGGACGAAATCATTACTGTCTATCCTGAGTTTTGGAAGAAATTCCGCCAGATTCAGTTTTACGTTCTTGCCCTGAGAACTCCGAGACTCTGCAACTTTATATTGATCAGGTTGATCAGAAAACAGATTCAACAAAATAATTCCAAGGGAAAACACCATCGACTTATCTGTAACTTCTGATTTCTGGTATTGGTCAGGCTCAATAAACAACGGTGTCCCCACTAGATTCTGGGGCCTGGGCGTTGATGGATTTTCAAAATCGAATACATGGGCATTGTCAATAAAAAAAATCTGTTTATTAACTTCATCATACATCATGTTGGACGGTTTAAGATCGGGATGAACTAACCCCCCAGCCACGAAAGTCTTGGCACAAATCAACATAGCCACAGCACAGTCAAACTTGTCTTTCAGCGGCCATTTTTTATCAGCAAAATAATTTTGCAAACATTTTCCGGGAATGCGTAGTTGATCCAGATATTGGTAATTATCAAATTTTCCAGCACCTAACGATCCGGGCTGAACCGAATGAAAATTTATTTCACTCCGGGCAACTTCAGTGTTTTTCTGGATCTTCATAACTCTGTTATATTGCTGCCCTTGAGGAACTCCCCAACATCTCCCGGACTTTCGGACTAAATGAGTACTTTCATAGACGTCTCCAAAAGCACCTTTGCCTAAATATCTATTGCTTTTATCGTGAACCTGGATAATGAGAGGATTCTGTCCAGCCCTTTTAAAACCAACCAGTCGATCAAAATAATTACTGAACTTCACTGAACAATGGCAGGAGTGATCTGAGCTGTGATTAAGTACTTTAAGCTGACCATATAATTCTTCAGCCATTCTGGCTTCCGCGCGGGACAATACCCGAACGAACTTAACCTCCCGGGCATGTTGTTGCTTGCCAGCTACTGATTCCGCCTGACGGGGTGGCTGGGTTGCAATGGATGGTGGGTAAAGCATAAATCATTCCTGCAATTAAAAATTTGATTATGAAGATTTGATCCTTAAAAGTTTAAATAGTTCTTTACCGCGGTTAATTAACCTGACGAAAGGTCAAATCAAAGCTCCATAAAGTGATTCATAATACTCAATGTTATTTTCCGTTTGTTTTCACATAAATCACTAACCAGTTGGTAAGCGTTTATAACATCCCGTCTCATCTACTTAAGTAGAATGATCAATGGATAGAAAATATTCGATGGCAGTTGGTTAACTGATTATGAAGGGGAAGATGCCAGGAGGCTGTCCGAGAATAGATTGCCCTGATGCGGTGGCAGGGTAAAAACAAAAAAGCCGGGATAACCCGGCTTTTTTCTGACTTATTCTTCGTCAGCGGACTCTACTGCTGCAACAGCAGGACGATCCAGCAACTCGACATAAGCCATAGGCGCGTTGTCACCATGACGGAATCCGCACTTGATGATACGGATGTAACCGCCTGGACGCTCTTTGAAACGCGGACCCAGATCAGTAAACAGTTTGCCTACCGCAGCCTTGTTACGGAGACGATCGAACGCCAGCCGACGGTTAGCAACGCTGTCTTCCTTAGCCAGGGTGATCAGCGGTTCAGCAACACGGCGCAGCTCTTTCGCTTTTGGCAGTGTTGTCTTGATTACTTCGTGCTCAACCAGGGAAGCAGCCATATTCTTGAACATCGCTTTGCGATGAGAACTGTTCCGGTTAAGCTTGCGGCCACTCTTACGATGACGCATGGCACAAACTTCCTCTTCTTACCAGGAACCGCTTCTGTTTCTGCAACAGTGGCGGCTCCTGGCTGCAATTAAGCAGAAACCTTATCGTCGCTCTTCAAACTGGCAGGTGGCCAGTTATCAAGACGCATACCCAAGCTCAGACCACGGGAGGCCAGAACGTCCTTGATTTCAGTCAGGGACTTCTTACCCAGGTTCGGGGTCTTGAGCAACTCAACTTCAGTGCGCTGGATCAGGTCACCAATGTAGTAGATATTCTCTGCCTTCAGGCAGTTAGCACTACGTACGGTCAGTTCGAGATCATCAACCGGACGGAGAAGAATCGGATCAACCTCGTCTTCTTCCTTCACAGGCTCTGGCTCGGACTCACCTTCCAGATCCACGAATACCGCCAGCTGCTGCTGCAGAATAGTAGCAGCACGACGGATGGCTTCATCAGGATCCAGAGTACCATTGGTTTCCAGATCGATAACCAGCTTGTCGAGGTCAGTACGCTGTTCTACACGAGCACTTTCTACGACATAGGAAACACGGTATACAGGGCTATAGGTGGCATCCAGCTGCAGACGGCCGATAGCGCGAGTTTCCTCTTCATCCTGACGACGGCTGTCGGCTGATTCATACCCACGACCACGAGCAACCTTCAGCTTCATGTTGAGATTACCCTTGTTATTCATGTGGGCAATAACATGATCAGGATTCACGATTTCAACATCGTGGTCCAGCTGGATGTCAGCAGCAGTAACGACACCCTCGCCTTTTTTGCTCAGAGTCAGAGTAACGCTGTCACGGCCAGTCATGCGAATAGCCAGGCCTTTGAGGTTGAGCAGGATTTCAATAACGTCTTCCTGAACACCTTCAATAGCACTGTATTCATGCTGCACGCCATCAATCTCTACCTCAGTCACGGCACAACCGGGCATAGAGGAAAGAAGAATGCGACGCAGGGCATTGCCTAAGGTATGCCCAAAACCACGTTCCAGCGGCTCCAGGGTGACCTTTGCCCGTGTCAGACTGATTTCCTCAACATCAATGTGTCGAGGAGTTAGAAATTCAGTAACCGAATTCTGCATGGATGTTACACCCCACCTAACTGTCTATCCCTTACTTGGAGTACAGCTCGACGATCAAGCTCTCGTTGATGTCGGCCGCCAGATCACTCCGCTCGGGCAGCGTCTTGAAGACACCTTCTTTTTTGCTGGCGTCCACTTCTACCCAGATGGAGAAACCACGTTGGGCAGCCAGTTCAAGCGCTGCATTGATGCGCAGCTGGTTCTTTGCCTTTTCACGGATAGCAACAACGTCACCAGGCTTAACCTGATAAGACGGGATGTTTACAGTCTTGCCATTAACCATGACAGCTTTGTGGCTGACCAGCTGGCGTGCTTCTGCACGGGTAGAACCGAATCCCATGCGGTAAACCACATTATCAAGGCGAGACTCCAGAAGTTGCAACAGGTTTGAACCGGTTGCACCCTTCAGACGGTCAGCTTCCTTGTAGTAGTTACGGAACTGCTTTTCCAGTACACCGTAGATACGACGAACTTTCTGCTTCTCACGAAGCTGAACACCGTAGTCGGAAAGACGACCACGACGCTGGCCATGCTGGCCAGGAGCATTTTCTGCCTTGCACTTTGACTCGAGCGCACGAACACCACTCTTCAGGAAGAGATCAGTGCCTTCACGACGAGACAGTTTGCACTTAGGACCTATATATCTAGCCATTTACCGGTCTCCTGCTTATACACGACGCTTCTTGGGCGGACGACAACCATTGTGTGGGATCGGGGTAACATCAGTGATGTTATTGATCTTGAAACCACAAGCGTTAAGCGCGCGTACAGCGGATTCACGGCCTGGACCAGGCCCTTTAACATTCACGTCCAAATTCTTCAGACCGAACTCAGCGGCGGCACGTCCGGCACGCTCGGCTGCAACCTGCGCAGCGAATGGCGTGCTCTTACGGGAACCACGGAAGCCGGAGCCACCTGCAGTTGCCCAGGAGAGTGCATTACCCTGGCGGTCGGTAATTGTCACGATAGTGTTGTTAAAAGAGGCGTGAATATGGGCGATGCCATCCACAACCGACTTTTTAACTTTCTTACGTGTACGAGTACCTGGCTTTGCCATATCAGAACAAATCCTGTATTTAAAAGTTCGTTATTCTCTGCAACGAAAAGCATTTAATAGAAAAGAACTATACAAAGCGTTTCTTCAGAGAAATGCAACGATCTTATTTACGAATCGGTTTGCGCGGACCCTTACGAGTACGGGCATTGGTCTTCGAGCGCTGACCACGAACCGGCAGACTGCGACGGTGGCGAAGGCCACGGTAGCAACCCAGGTCCATCAGGCGCTTGATGTTCATGCTGATTTCGCGACGCAGGTCACCTTCTACGTTGAGTTTTGCAACTTCAGTACGCAGGGATTCCAGCTGATCTTCGCTTAATTCAGATACTTTGGCAGACGGGTTAACGCCAGTGGCAACACAAAGCTGCTGAGCTGAAGTCTTACCGATACCAAAAATGTAGGTCAACGAGATAACGGCATGTTTGTTATCTGGAATGTTGACGCCAGCAATACGGGCCATTCAATCGTCTCCGTTATTACATTTAACCGTGTAACAGCTATTCAGTTGATCATTCCTGATTACTCAGCAACACCAAATTAAACTGGAACACGTCACCATATTGAAACGCCGGGAAAAACCATTGTTTCAGAAATGGCTGCTTTCATCCTGAAGAAAATACCGAGCCGACGGAGCAATCAAGCAAAGCTAAAACACTCACGCAGCAAAAGGCATTTCCAACAGGTCGAAAGGCGGAAATTGTAATCCCCCTTTCGATAAAACACAACCGCTCATGAACAATTTCATGAGCGGTTGGCTTTGCCTGAGGTCACATTAGACCAGAGTCATGCTATCCGGAGAATCCCTAGGAGGCTGTCCGAGAATAGACTGCCCTACTGCGGTTGCGATAAATTGGTCTAAAAATTCCTGCTTCTTCGTCAAATAGCACCGCTATTCTCCTCAGAATCAGAAATTTTTAGCCTCAATTTCTCGCAATCCTCGCTACGGGCGCTATTCTCGGACAGCCTCCTAGATTCCCAACAATGATTAGCCCTGACGCTGTTTGTGACGTGGCTCCTGACAGATCACACGTACATTACCCTTACGCTTGATGATCTTGCAGTTGCGGCAGATTTTTTTAACCGACGCACGTACTTTCATAACTAACTCCACAACCGTTGCAGAACTATTCTCAATGAGAGTGGCTTAGCGGATCAGACCGCCAGAGCCATAGCCCTTAAGATTGGATTTCTTCAGCAGCGACTCATACTGATGCGACATGAGATGCGACTGCACCTGAGCCATGGTATCCATCACCACGACCACCACGATCAACAGGCTGGTACCTCCGAGATAGAACGGTACGTTAGCCGACACGACCAGGAACTGAGGCAACAGACACACTGCTGTCATATAGAGAGCACCGAACATGGTCAGGCGAGTCAGGACACCATCAATATAACGTGCAGACTGCTCACCCGGACGAATACCGGGGGATGAATGCACCCGACTTCTTCAGGTTATCTGCTACGTCTTTTGGATTAAAGACCAGGGCAGTATAGAAGAAGCAGAAGAAGATGATGCCTGCCGAGAACAGTATGATGTTCAGTGGCTGACCCGGACCCAGCGCCAGAGCGATGTCCTGCAGCCATCCCATGCCTTCACCCTGGCCGAACCACTGCGCGATAGACGCAGGGAACAGCAGCAGGCTGGAAGCGAAAATAGCTGGAATAACGCCGGCCATATTCACCTTCAATGGCAGATGGCTGCTCTGGGCCGCAAACACCTTGCGTCCTTGTTGACGCTTGGCATAGTTTACGGTTATCCGGCGCTGACCCCGTTCGATAAAGACTACAAATGCAATGATCGCAATTGCCAGAAGGGCAACGGCGAGCAACATCAGGATGTTGATATCACCCTGACGTGCGGACTCGAAAGACCGCACAATCGCACTTGGAAGACCAGCGACAATACCTGCAAAAATGAGAATCGAAATACCATTGCCGATTCCCCGTTCAGTCACCTGTTCGCCCAGCCACATCATAAAGACGGCACCGGTGACGAACGTGACCACAGCAACAATGTAGAAGCTGAGGTCAGTGCTGAAGGCAACACCCTGATTGGCCAGACCGACAGTCATGCCAGTACCCTGGACCAGGGCAAGGGCAACGGTCAGGTAGCGGGTGTACTGGCTGATCTTGCGACGTCCGGACTCACCTTCCTTCTTGAGCTGCTCCAACTGCGGGCTCACCACGCTCATCAACTGAACGATAATGGACGCCGAAATATAAGGCATGATACCCAGGGCCAGTACCGACATTCTCTCCAGCGCACCGCCGGAGAACATGTTGAACAGACCCAGAATGGTGCCTTCATTTTGTTGAAACATCCGAGCCAGCGCATCAGGGTTGATGCCCGGCACAGGGATGTGCGCACCGATCCTGTAAACCAGGATCGCCAGAAACACGAACTTAACGCGAGACCACAGCTCGTTTAAGCCGCTTTGATTCCCAACAGGTAATGTCTTAGCCATTTAGTCCTCGATCTTACCACCGGCAGCTTCAATCGCAGCACGGGCGCCTTTGGTAACAGCCAGACCTTTGATGGTGACTGCTTTAGCCAATTCGCCAGACAGTACCACTTTGGCGCGCTGGATGCTACCGCTGACCAGGTCAGCCGCTTTCAGCGCTGCCAGATCGATCACGTCTGCTTCAACCTTGTTCAGTTCGTGCAGACGAATCTCAGCAGTAAAACGCGCTTTGCGTGAAGTAAAGCCAAACTTTGGCAGACGACGCTGCAGTGGCTGCTGACCGCCTTCGAAGCCTGGCTTGACAGAACCACCGGAACGGGACTTCTGACCCTTGTGGCCACGGCCACAGGTCTTGCCCAGGCCGGAGCCGATGCCACGACCTACGCGCTTACCCTCTTTGCGGCTACCTTCAGCCGGGCTCAGAGTATTCAAACGCATGTTATTCTCCTTCTACCCGGACAAGGTAGGATACCTTGTTGATCATGCCACGAACTGAAGGAGTGTCTTCCACTTCAACAGTGTGGTTGATACGACGCAGGCCCAGACCCCGTACGCAAGCCTTGTGGCTTTCGAGGCGACCGTTAGTGCTCTTCACGAGCGTCACTTTGATCATCTTCTCAGCCATGACTTACCCCAGGATATCCTCAACCGACTTGCCACGCTTGGCAGCAACGCCTTCAGGAGAACGCATGTCGCGCAGACCGTTAAAAGTAGCACGAACCACGTTCACCGGATTGGTAGAACCGTAGCACTTGGCCAGTACGTTGTGTACGCCAGCCACTTCAAGAACGGCACGCATTGCACCACCGGCGATAACACCGGTACCAGCAGATGCTGGCTGCATGTAAACCTTGGAAGCACCGTGACGGGCTTTAACCGGGTACTGCAGGGTGTCACCGTTCAGGTCAACATGAATCATGTTGCGACGGGCAGCTTCCATAGCTTTCTGGATAGCGATTGGCACTTCACGGGCTTTACCGCGACCAAAACCAACCTTACCCTTGCCATCACCAACGACAGTCAGCGCTGTGAAGCCAAAGATACGGCCACCTTTCACCACTTTGGCGACACGGTTAACCTGTACCAGCTTCTCAATCAAGCCTTCGTCGTTGTTAGGCTTACGCTCATCTCTTTCTCTTGCCATGACGTTCTACCCTTAGAATTCCAGTCCGCCTTCACGGGCTGCATCGGCAAGCGCCTTGACACGACCGTGATATTTGAAACCAGAGCGGTCAAACGCCACCTTGGTCACACCCGCCGCCTTGGCACGCTCAGCAACCAGGGCACCAACTTTCTTGGCCGCTTCTACGTTACCGGTAGCGTCGCCACGCAGTTCTTTTTCAACAGTGGAGGCAGATGCCAGCACTTTGTCGCCGTCAGCGGCGATAACCTGCGCATAGATGTGGCGAGGCGTACGATGAATGCTCAGACGAATGGCACCCAGCTCACGCATCTTAACCCTTGCACGAAGGGCACGACGCAGGCGAGAAGATTTCTTGTCCATCATGATCTCACCCTACCTTACTTTTTCTTGGCTTCTTTGCGACGAACGCGTTCGTCAGCATAGCGAACACCCTTGCCTTTATAAGGCTCAGGACGACGGAATTCACGAATTTCCGCAGCAACCTGTCCAACCAGCTGCTTGTCGATACCGCGAACCAGAATTTCAGTCTGGGTCGGAGTTTCACAAGTCACGCCTTGTGGCAGTTCGTATTCAACCGGATGGGAGAAGCCCAGGTTCAAAGTCAGGCTATTACCTTTGGCCGCTGCACGATAACCAACACCAACCAGCTGCAGCTTCTTCTCGAAGCCAGCGGTAACGCCGGTTACCATGTTGTTAACCAGGGCACGGGTAGTGCCGGCCAGAGCACGAGAGTGCTTGGCACCATCACGTGGAGCAAACGTCAGAACGTTTTCTTCCTGTCCAACTTCGACATTGTTGTGAACAACAAGTTCCAGTTGACCCTTGGAACCTTTGATCACCAGGATCTGGCCATTGCGCTTGATCTCTACACCAGCAGGGACAGCAACAGGGCTTTTGGCTACTCGAGACATAATACCCCTCCCTTAGAACACAGTGCAGAGAATTTCGCCACCAACACCGGCTGCACGGGCAGCGCGATCGGTCATAACACCTTTGTTGGTGGAAACGATAGCGATACCCAGACCGCCGTTCACTTTAGGCAGCGCTTCCTTGCCAGCGTAGGCACGCAGGCCAGGACGGCTGGTACGCTTCAGGCTTTCAATAACTGGCTTGCCTTCGAAATACTTCAGTTCGATGGCCAGTTCAGCCTTGGCTTCGCCAGCGACTTTGTAGTCAGCGATGAAACCTTCGTCTTTCAAAACCCGGGCTACAGCAACCTTGATTTTGGAGGACGGCATGGTGACAGAGGCGTGCTCTGCCATCTGGGCATTACGGATACGAGTTAGCATATCTGCTAACGGGTCCTGCATACTCATTATCTATATCTCCCGAAGATGAAATGCGCTTACCAGCTGGCTTTAACCAGACCTGGAACATCACCACGCATCGCTGCTTCACGCAGCTTGATACGGCTCAGGCCGAACTTGCGCAGTACGCCGTGTGGACGGCCAGTGATGCGGCAGCGGTTACGCAGACGCGCCTTGCTGGCATTGCGAGGCTGTTTCTGCAGAGCTACCAGGGCATCCCAACGCTCATCTTCAGTGCTGTTAGGATTGTTAATCACAGCTTTCAGCTGTGCACGCTTTTCAGCATACTTGGCAACGGTGCGCTGACGCTTCAGTTCCCGCTGCTTCATGGATACTTTTGCCATAAAACTCGTACCTGTATCAGTTACGGAATGGGAAGTTGAAAGCCTTCAGCAGAGCACGGCCTTCATCGTCATTCTTGGCGGTAGTGGTCAGAGTGATGTCCAGACCGCGCAGAGTGTCGATTTTGTCGTAATCAACTTCAGGGAAGATGATCTGCTCTTTAACACCCATGCTGTAGTTACCACGACCGTCGAAAGACTTGGGGCTCAGACCACGGAAGTCACGGACACGTGGCAGAGCGATGTCAACCAGACGCTCCAGGAACTCATACATGCGCTCACGACGCAGAGTCACCTTAACACCGATTGGCCAGCCTTCACGGACTTTAAAGCCAGCGACAGATTTGCGGGCCTTGGTCACAACAGCTTTCTGACCGGCGATTTTTTCCAGGTCAGCAACCGCGTGCTCGATGACTTTCTTGTCACCAATCGCTTCACCGACACCCATGTTCAGGGTGATTTTGGTGATGCGTGGCACTTCATGAACGTTTTTCACACCCAGCTCTTCTTTGAGCATGGGCAGAATTTCTTCACGATATTTGGTTTTAAAATTTGCCATCACTCTCCCCTTACGCGTCAACAGGCTTGCCGTTAGACTTAAATACGCGCTGCTTTTTGCCATCTTCGATAGCAAAGCCAACACGATCAGCCTTGTTGGTTTCAGGGTTCAGAATCGCAACGTTAGAAGCTTCGATAGCCGCTTCTTTTTCTACGATTCCACCAGGAGTGCCCAGCATCGGGTTAGGCTTCTGATGTTTCTTGATCATATTGATGCCAGAAACAACCAGCTTGCCGTCAGCACGAACGGTTTGCACTTTACCGCGCTTACCTTTGTCCTTGCCGGCAATTACGATGACTTCGTCATCACGACGGATCTTTTTCATTACCTGCTCCCGTTACAGTACTTCTGGGGCCAGTGAGATGATCTTCATGAACTGCTCACCGCGCAGCTCACGAGTCACTGGTCCAAAGATACGGGTACCGATTGGCTGCAGGTTGGCGTTCAGAAGAACGGCTGCATTGCCATCGAATTTGATCAGGGAACCGTCTGGACGACGAACACCTTTTTTGGTACGCACGACAACAGCGTTCATCACCTGGCCTTTTTTGACCTTACCGCGAGGAATCGCTTCCTTCACGGATACTTTGATGATGTCGCCAATGCCAGCGTAGCGGCGGTGGGATCCACCCAGCACCTTGATACACTGAACTCAACGGGCGCCGCTGTTATCAGCGACTTCGAGTTGACTTTCTGTCTGGATCATTGCTTATTCTCCAAGCCCAAACTGCAGACGGGTACTCGCCGGCTTTCACAAAAACAACCGTTCCGACAGAACTTTTAAGAGCCTGTCGGAACGGCCATTAGTCACTCAAGCCCAAAGCACCGTAGCCTTAGATCTGAGTAGCACGCTCGTCAATGGATACAAGCGTAAACGTCTTGCTCTTTGACAGAGGACGCGTCTCTTTGATGGTAACAACGTCGCCCATACGGCAGTCGTTGTTTTCATCATGAGCGTGCAACTTGGTGGACCGCTTCACGATTTTACCCAGAAGCGGATGTTTTACCCGGCGCTCGATGAGAACAGTGATGGTTTTATCCATCTTGTCGCTCACGACCTTACCGGTCAGGGTACGGACCTTCTTGTCTTCAGCCATCTTATGCTCCTGCCTTTTGGTTCAGGATGGTTTTCACACGAGCGATGTCGCGCTTAACCTGCTTCAGCAGATGGCTCTGACCCAGCTGGCCAGTAGCTTTCTGCATACGGAAGTTAAACTGATCCCGCAGCAGAGAGAGCAGCTCAGTATTGAGCTCCTCTACAGACTTTTCACGCAGTTCAGCAGCTTTCATCACATTACGCTCCGCTTAACGAAGGCAGTTTCCAGCGGCAGCTTGGCTGCTGCAAGAGCGAAGGCTTCACGAGCCAGCTCTTCGGACACACCTTCCATCTCATAGAGAACGCGGCCTGGTTGAATCTGGCACACCCAGTATTCCACGTTACCCTTACCTTTACCCTGACGCACCTCAAGAGGCTTACCGGTGATCGGCTTGTCAGGGAAGACGCGGATCCAGATTTTACCGCCACGTTTAATGTGACGGGTCATGGCACGACGAGCCGCCTCAATCTGGCGAGCTGTTATACGTCCACGACCGATTGCTTTCAATGCGTATTCGCCGAAGCTAACCTTGGAGCCGCGGAGTGCCAGACCACGATTGCGGCCTTTTTGCTGCTTACGAAATTTCGTACGCTTAGGCTGTAACATTTCCGCGCTCCTTAACTCTTAGCCTGACGCTTCTTAGGGCGACGAGCTGGCTGTTCTTTATCTTTGGAAGGCTCAACAGTAGGTGCCATGCCACCGATAACCTCACCCTTAAAGATCCAGACCTTGACACCCAGAATACCGTAAGTGGTCAGTGCTTCATAATGTGCATAATCGATGTCAGCACGCAGGGTGTGCAGAGGCACACGACCTTCGCGGTACCATTCAGTACGCGCGATTTCAGCACCGCCAAGACGGCCACTCAGTTGAACCTTGATACCCTTGGCACCCAGACGCATGGCGTTCTGGACAGAGCGCTTCATGGCACGACGGAACATCACACGACGCTCCAGCTGGCCAGCGATGCTCTGAGCGACCAGCATGGCGTTCAGTTCAGGCTTGCGGATTTCTTCAATGTTGATGTGCACAGGCACGCCCATCATTTTGGACACCGCCTGACGCAGCTTCTCAACGTCTTCACCCTTCTTGCCAATCACGATACCCGGACGGGCAGTGTGAATGGTCACGCGGGCGCTTTGCGCTGGACGCTGGATTTCAACATGGCTTACAGAAGCGTTTTTCAGCTTCTCTTCAATGAAACTGCGCACCGCCAGGTCAGCATTCAGTTTGTCAGCGTAATCGCTGCCATCTGCAAACCAGACTGAACGGTGGGGCTTAACGATGCCCAGGCGAATTCCATTAGGATGTACTTTCTGACCCATCTGACCGCTCCTTAGACCTCTGCAACCTTAACCGTAATATGGCAAGACCGCTTCAGAATGCGATCAGCACGACCCTTGGCACGTGGGCGAATGCGCTTCATCGTCATGCCTTCGTCAACGAAGACAGTAGAGACTTTCAGCTCATCGATGTCCATGCCGTCATTGTGCTCAGCGTTTGCAATAGCAGACTCAAGCACTTTCTTAACCAGAACTGCAGCTTTTTTCGGGCTGTAGCTCAGGAGATCCAGGGCTTCGCCAACTGCCTTGCCGCGGATCTGGTCAGCGACCAGACGCGCTTTCTGGGCAGAAATGCGAGCGCCTTTATGCATAGCAGCAACTTCTTTCATTTCTATACCCTCTTAGCGCTTCTTGGCCTTCTTGTCTGCTGCGTGACCGCGATAAGTACGGGTTGCAGCAAACTCACCCAGCTTGTGGCCAACCATATCTTCGGTAACGAAGACAGGAACGTGCTGACGACCGTTGTGCACAGCCAGAGTCAGACCAACCATGGTTGGGATAATCATGGAGCGGCGAGACCAGGTCTTGATCGGACGCTTGTTGCCGCTTTCAGCCGCTTCTTCGACTTTCTTCAGCAGGTGAAGGTCGATAAATGGGCCTTTTTTCAATGAACGTGGCACTATCGTATCCTCTCTCTAGGCTTACTTCGCGCTGCGACGACGTACGATCATTTTGTCCGTACGCTTGTTGGAACGAGTCTTGCGACCCTTGGTCGGGATACCCCATGGCGTCACAGGATGACGACCACCGGAAGTACGACCTTCACCACCACCATGTGGGTGATCTACCGGGTTCATGGCAACACCACGAACGGTCGGACGCACACCACGCCAGCGCTTAGCACCCGCTTTACCCAGAGAGCGCAGGTTGTGCTCACTGTTAGAGACTTCGCCCAGAGTGGCGCGACAGTCAGCCAATACTTTACGCATTTCACCGGAACGCAGACGCAGGGTAACGTAAGCACCGTCACGAGCGACCAGCTGGGCAGAAGCACCAGCACTGCGAATCATCTGAGCGCCTTTACCAGGCTTCATTTCTACACAGTGTACGATGGAACCCTGTGGAATATTGCGCAGAGGCAGAGTATTACCAGCTTTGATCGGGGCATCGACACCGGAGAACAGCTCATCACCGGCTTTCACACCTTTAGGTGCGATAATGTAACGACGCTCACCATCCATGTATTTCAACAGGGCGATGTGCGCAGTACGGTTTGGATCGTATTCCAGACGCTCAACAACAGCTGGAATGCCGTCCTTGTTGCGACGAAAGTCTACGATACGATAGTGCTGCTTGTGGCCACCCCCGCGATGACGGGTAGTGATACGACCAGCATTGTTGCGACCACCAGTTTTGCCTTTCTTTTCCACCAGGGGCGCGTAAGGGCGACCCTTGTGGAGGTCAGGGTTAACTACCTTGACAACGAAGCGGCGACCTGGAGAAGTCGGCTTGCATTTGATTACTGCCATTCTCTAGCTCCTTATTCCGCGTCCGCGAAGTCAATTTCCTGACCTTGCTCCAGGCTGACGTACGCCTTTTTCCAGTCTGAGCGCTGGCCCATACCGAAACGAGTACGCTTGGTCTTGCCCTTAACAACGGCAGTCCTGACAGCTTTAACGCTGACTTCAAACAGCTGCTCAACAGCTTTTTTGATTTCGAGCTTGGTTGCGTCCTTGGCTACCTTGAAGACGTACTGGTTATGCTCTTCAGCAACGACAGTGGCCTTCTCGGAAATGTGCGGACCAAGCAGAACTTTAAAAATACGTTCCTGGTTCATCCCAGCATCTCCTCGAACTTCTTGATGGCAGACACGGTCATCACGACTTTCTCGTGAGCAACCAGGCTAACCGGATCAATACCCTGAACGTCACGAACATCCACATGAGGAATGTTGCGAGCGGCCAGATAAATGTTCTGATCCACTTCATCAGCAACGATCAACGCGCCGTTAGCGTTCAGTTCATTCAGCTTGGCTACAACCAGTTTCGTCTTTGGTGATTCAACAGCGAACTGCTCAACCACAATAAGACGCTCTTGACGAACCAGCTCGGACAAGATAGAACGCAGCGCTGCGCGATACATCTTTTTGTTCAGCTTTTGAGCATGATTCTGTGGTTTGGCAGCAAATGTCTTGCCGCCCCCGCGCCACAGTGGGCTGCGGATAGTACCGGCGCGTGCACGACCGGAACCTTTCTGACGCCAGGGCTTACGACCACCGCCACTTACGTCGCTGCGGTTTTTCTGAGCTCTGGTGCCTTGACGCGCACCGGCCATGAATGCAACAACCGCCTGGTGAACCAGGGTTTCGTTGAATTCAGTGCCAAAAGTCACGTCTGAGACCTGAACGGCATCTGCACCGTTTACCTTCAGTTCCATCGTCTAATCCCCTCAGGCGTGAGCACGTGCTTTAACTGCTGGACGAACAATAACGTCAGCACCGGTTGCACCGGGTACTGCGCCTTTGACCAGCAGCAGGTTACGCTCGCTATCAACGCGAACGAGTTCCAGGGACTGTACGGTCACGTTTTCCGCGCCCATATGTCCAGCCATTTTCTTGCCTTTGAAGACACGACCAGGAGTCTGACACTGGCCGATAGAGCCAGGTGCACGGTGAGACAGAGAGTTACCGTGAGTCGCGTCCTGCATACGGAAGTTCCAGCGCTTGATAGCACCCTGGAAGCCCTTACCCTTGGACTGACCGGTAACGTCTACTTTCTGACCTTGCTCAAACAGGTCTACACCGATAACGTCGCCCGCTTTATATTCAGCGTCAGCGTCGATACGGAATTCCCAGAGACCAGAACCAGCTTCAACGCCTGCTTTGGCGAAGTGGCCAGCTTCCGGCTTGCTCAGACGGCTGCTTTTCTTGCTTCCGGAAGTTACCTGAATTGCAGTATATCCGTCGGTTTCCAGGGTTTTCACCTGGGTAACGCGGTTTGGATCTACCTCAATTACGGTAACCGGTATGGAAACACCGTCTTCGGTGAAAACACGGGTCATACCGCGTTTCTTGCCGACTAATCCAATAGTCATTTCAACCTCTCTCGTGTACGGGGCTATTACCCACTATGGCCGCTCACTTCAGAGCTGTTACACAAAAGTGTGCACACTTTGATGGAGAGCCCATGGCCTCATTAACCGAGACTGATCTGCACTTCGACACCGGCTGCCAGATCCAGTTTCATCAGTGCGTCTACAGTTTTTTCGGTGGGCTCGATAATGTCGAGAAGACGCTTATGGGTACGGATTTCATACTGGTCACGAGCGTCCTTGTTGACGTGTGGAGAAATCAGTACGGTAAAGCGTTCTTTTCGTGTTGGCAGAGGGATTGGACCACGAACCTGCGCACCAGTTCTTTTTGCAGTATCAACAATTTCCTGCGTAGACTGGTCAATCAGGCGATGGTCAAAAGCCTTCAGGCGAATACGAATTTGCTGCGCCTGTGAGGACTGCTTTGATTGTTGGCTCATTTTGTTCTAACCATGGCATCTATAAAGAACAAAGTCTGATGAACTATGTCACCTAGACAAAAGGACGCAAAATTCTACTAACCACAAAACTTGCTGTCAACACAAGCTTCCAAACAAGTTTTTGTTATATGGAAGAGCAGAGGGTCATTTTATCAGGCGGGCATGATACATGGTCGGTGGGGATTGATTGAATAGGGACTATCTGAAGGCAGGCTGGGTACAGTTCACAATCCATTACTCTGAAATTGTTATTTTTCTAAAAGATCAAGCATTTGTCCCCCACGGATTTTTAATGATTCTGACTGCCAACTGACTTTCTGTGTCTGAAAAAGCCGCCAGAGCTTTTCGTTTTATTACACCGCAGAGCCCTTGAGAGATTTGTCTTGATCTCAAATTTTTTACTGCTTCCGAAAAGTCACAAACCTTATCATAAGTTTCGTCGCTTACCTCTCCGTCTGACACATCGCCTACGGTCTCTGCTGCATTCTTGAGAAATGCCGCATACTGCTCGTCATCACTCCTGACTGAATCAACAAATTCAGTCAATGACTGCTCTTTAAACTTACCATGGTTCGGCAAATGCAACATTTGATCCCCACCGATGGAAAGCGCTACATGGGAGTTACCGTAAAAGAGAATAATATCACCGGGTTCTGGCACAGCATCCTGCAAAGGTAACGATTTCTGCATGCCAAAAAGCTCAATAATTTTCTTGTTATAATCCATGTCGCTGCCCATGGCATCGTTATTTTTCAACCATTTTACCAGTGCATCCTCAGGCAACACTCCACTTTTCATCCCTGCCTGTAAAACCCCCTCCCAACAATTAAGCCTGGATTGCTCATCGAGAGGTGTACCACGCTTCACCAGCTCCTCCATACCATTTTTGGCACCATCAACATTCAGCGCCGGTGCCCCCCAATGATACCGACCAACCATCTTATTGGCAGCCTCCACTACTTTAGCTCCCGGCGTATTGGCAAAGTCAGATTGTACTTTTATCTTATTATTAATAGCCGTTGATGAAATCTCATAGCTTGACAAGAACTTCGCGGAAGACTTAACCCCAGACCCCAAACGGGGCTTTACATCATGATGGGTAACTACTTTGCGCTGATCCTCTGTCTTCCCAACCTTCCTGGCCTCCGCTTCGCCACAATTATTTTGAACCACTCCCTGATTGTCGTTAATCTTCATAAACTTATCATCCCTGATCATTATTCATTCATTGTATCTTTATAATCATAGTTAAAAGCTATTAACAAAGAACAGACCACTCCAATACCCCCCTGCAAACACAGCCTTTATAGGTGACATAACTTTTGTCTATATAGTAAAGCGAAAGTGCCATTATAATGTCCCACCTTAATCACGGCTTTCTCATCCAAACGATATTTACGGCCTTATTTCATGCAAAATCCAACACTTAAACTCTGGTTGGCGTTCTGCGCACTGCTGCCGCTGGGGATTTTTCTGCTGATCAGCGCCAGCTATCAACCACCGGAGTCTCTGCTGCATTGGCCCTGGATTCCGTCACTGGGTATTGATTTTTCACTCCGCCTTGATGGCCTCAGCGTCCTGTTTGCCAGTTTAATCAGTGGCGTCGGGTTTCTGGTTCAGCTCTACGCCATCGCTTATATGAAACCCTATAAAGGCCGCAGTGGGTTTCACCTCTATCTGACCCTGTTTATGCTGGCCATGCTGGGTCTGGTGCTGGCCGATAACCTGCTGTTGCTGTTCGTATTCTGGGAATTAACCACCCTCACCTCCTATCTGCTGATTGGCTTTAACCACGAACAGGAAAAATCCCGCAAGAACGCCCTGCAAGCCATGCTGGTCACCGGCAGCGGCGGTCTGGCACTGTTGGCGGGCCTGATTATGCTGGGTGAAATGGCGGGCACCTACAGCCTCAGCGCCATCATCACCCAGGGTGCTTCGCTGTCTCAGCACGCCTGGTTTACACCATCCCTGTTGCTTGTTTTGCTGGGGGCATTCACCAAATCGGCGCAGTTTCCCTTTCATTTCTGGTTGCCCGGTGCCATGGCCGCACCAACCCCCGTCAGTGCCTATCTGCATTCGTCCACCATGGTCAAAGCCGGTGTTTACCTGCTGGCACGACTGCTGCCGGTGTACGGAGACAGCACGTTATGGTTCACGCTGCTGTGCAGTGCCGGTGCCTTTACTGCCCTGTGGTGCGCCTTACAGGCTTACCGTCAGACCGACTTAAAGCTGATGCTTGCCTTCAGCACCAATGTCATTCTTGGCCAGCTGGTGATGCTGATCGGCATCGGCAGTAGCTATGCCATCACTGCCGCGTTACTGTTGATTGCCGCGCACTCCTTTTATAAGGCCGGACTGTTTATGGTGGTCGGCAATATCGATAAGGCCACCGGCACCCGGGAATACCATGAACTGGCGGGCCTGCGTGCGGTGCTGGCCATCAGCTTTACCGCCGCTTTGGTGACCGCTGCGTCCAAGGCGGGTCTGCCACCGTCGTTTGGTTTCCTGTCCAAGGAATATCTCTATAAAGCAGGGCTGGAATTTGGCTGGGTACTTTCCGGCTCCATGCTGTTGGCCAATGCCATTATGGTGGCGCTGGCATTGCTGATCGTCATCAAACCCTTTTTACGACCTCATCATGCCAAGGCCGCACCGATGAAAGCCGTTGAGCATAATCAGCTGTTGTGGTTGCCCCCCATCGTTCTGGCACTGTTGTCGATCATTGTGCCGCTGGCTCTGTTGAACTGGTATCAGGGTCTGGTAATTGATCCCGCTGCCACGGTGATGCTGGCTACCCCGAAAACGGTGAAGCTCTGGGAAGGGTTAAACCTGCCACTGCTGCTAAGTGCACTCACGTTGTTACTGGGTATCTTGCTCTATGTTGGCTATCCACGCCTGAAGCCCCGGCTCGACCAGCTTATGTCCGGGCTGCCCTCCGGCCCTGCGGTTTATCAGTCCCTGCTGGATGGGGTGGTCAAGCTGGCAAACTGGCAAACCCGGCTGCTACAGCATGGTCAGCTCACCCAATACAGCCTGCAGTTTTTCCTGGTGCTACTGGCCTTTCTCGGCACCGTACTCTGGCAAATACACCCCCTGCCACCGATTGATTGGGATTTGAAGTACTACGATATTCTGCTGGCACTGTTTCTGGTCATCGCCGCGGTGGTGGTGGTCAAGGCCCGCACCCTGCTGTTGGCGGTGACCGCACTGGGCACCATTGGCTTTCTGACCACACTGGTTTTCCTGGTGTACAGCGCCCCGGATGTGGCCAAAACGCAGCTGCTGGTAGAGACCCTGTTGGTGGTCTTTATCGCCATCGTGTTACGCCATCTATCGGCTGCCAACACGGTTCCCCGGCATTCAGCGGTTCGCCGCCTGGTACACGCCGGCGTTGCCGCAGGCATCGGGATCAGCATCTCCCTGGCTCTGTGGATTATTACCGCCGAACCCATGAATCAGGCAATCTCCGAGTTCTATGCCCAAACCAGTGTCAGCGGTGGCCGAGGGCGCAATATCGTCAACGTTATCCTGGTGGATTTCCGGGCGTTTGACACCCTTGGCGAAGCCGTCGTGGTGGTGATTGCCGGATTGGCAACCGTCGCGGTACTGGCTGGCAAACGAATTAACCAGATGGTCTCTGAAACCCCCAAGGAGCACCGTTAATGTCATCGATTATCTTTCGTACCAGCGCCCATATCGTCACGGTGCTGATGCTGGTGTTTTCTGTTTACCTGCTGTTGCGTGGCCATAACAATCCCGGCGGCGGGTTTATTGCCGGCCTGATTGCCGTCATTGCCTTTGCCCTGTTAATGCTGGCCGAAACCCCGGCCTATGTGCGTGAGCGCCTGGTCTATTCACCGGCCACCTTTGCCGGTTCTGGTGTGGCCATAGCATTGTTCGCCGGTCTGCTGCCACTGTTTTTCGGGCAGCCTTTTCTCTCTGGCCTGTGGCTGGGCAAAGTCGGCAGCCCACTGTTATTTGACGTTGGCGTATACCTCGCTGTCATCGGATCGGTACTGATGATCCTGCTGAATGTTGAAGAGGAGTTAAGTTGATGGAGTTTCTCTGGTGTCTGGTCGTCGGCCTGATGACTGCCTGCGGCGTTTTCCTGATGCTGGAGCGTCATATCGTGCGCTTTCTGTTCGGTATGATCCTGGTCAGTAACGCCATCAACCTGGCCATTTTTGTCGCTGGCCGGTTAACCCGGGGCAATCCACCACTGATTGCCAGTGATGCCCTGCTCCCGGCCGCCGGTTACGCCAACCCGCTGCCACAGGCGCTGATTCTGACCGCCATTGTGATCGGTTTCGGTCTGTTATTGTTCACCTTACTACTGGCCTACCGCGCCATTAAAGAATTTGGCACCGCTGATATGGACAAAATGCAACATGCGGAGACAGAGCAATGACCCATTGGCTACTGGTTATGCCTGTTTTTATTCCACTGCTGACCGCTACCGCCTGCGCTTTCAGCTTTCGCGCCCGCACCCTGTCATCGATGATCAGCTGGTCCGGAGCCCTCGCCAACCTGTGTATCGCCCTGTTGCTGGTCCAGCAGGTCATTTTCCAGGGCCTGCAGGTAACCGCCTTTGGTGACTGGCAAGCCCCCTTCGGCATTGTCTTTGTCGCCGACCTGCTATCGGCCAGCATGGTGCTGATTACTGCCATTATCGGTGTCGCGATTGTGCTCTACAGCACCACCGATTTGCGCAGCAAACCGTTCTATGGGATCTATCACAGTTTGATTCATGCGCTGCTGGCCGGTGTGATGGGCAGCTTTTTAACCGGCGACATTTTCAATCTCTATGTGTTTTTTGAGGTCATGCTCATTACCTCATTTGGCCTGATGGTACTGAATGCCAATAAACAGCAGGTGGATGCGGCGGTTAAATACGTGGTGCTCAACCTGATCTCCACCATGGTTTTCCTGTTGGCCATCGGGCTGCTGTATGGCGCTACCGGCACCTTGAATATGGCCGACCTGCACGCCAAAGTTCCGTTACTGCCGGACACCACCATGATGCTGATTTCCGGGTTGTTTCTCTTTGGCTTTGCCATCAAGGCATCGGCGTTCCCGGTCTTCTCCTGGCTGCCAGCGTCCTATCATCATCTGCCCAGCGCCATCGTTGCCCTGTACGCCGCACTGCTGACCAAAGTGGGGGTTTATGCGTTGCTCCGCGTCTTCACCATTGTGTTTGACCTGGTCGATAGCGGCTACCAGCCATTGCTGATGGTGATTGCCGGCCTGACCATGCTCACCGGCGTGCTTGGTGCAGCCAGTCAATTCCATATTAAACGTATTCTGTCGTTTCATATTATCAGTCAGATTGGCTATATGTTGATGGGACTGGCCATCTATACACCGCTGGCCATCACGGGCGCGATTTTCTACATCATCCACCACATTATTGTTAAGGCCAATTTGTTCCTGATCGGCGGCTTCCTGCAGCGCAGACAGGGCAGTGATAACCTGCGTGAGCTGGGTGGCGCTTATCGAAGCATGCCGTGGCTGGCCCTGTTGTTTCTGATTCCGGCGTTCTCTCTGGCGGGCTTTCCACCACTGTCCGGCTTCTGGGGCAAATTTCTGGTGATCAAGGCAAGCCTGCAAACTGACGCCTATCTGTTGGCGGCCACCGCCCTGTTTGTTGGCCTGATGACCATTTACTCAATGACCAAAATCTGGGCCGAAGCGTTCTGGAAACCGCTGCCGGATAATGCCGCTGCACCGATCCCCCTGACCCGGCGGGAAAACTGCCTGTATATCGTCCCTATTGTGGCACTGGCCGTATTGACCATTCTGATTGGTTTGCTGGTCGAACCCATTTATCAGCTGGCAGAAACCTCTGCGACCAACCTGCTCAAGCCACAGCCTTATATTGATGCCGTGCTTGGCAGCGACAGCACGGCTTATTCAGCGCATCTCTCCGTACCAGGAGCCGCTGGAGGAACGCAACCATGAACCTGTTTTTGTTAAACATCCTGTTAGCGTTTGGCTGGATGCTGCTGAACGGCGACTATGGCAGCACCGATTTTACCATTGGTTTTGTGGTCGGTTTTTTTGCCCTGTTGCTGACCGAACCCTTTCACAATAAACCCCACTACGGCCGCAAGTTCCTGGCAGCCCTGAAGCTGCTGGCGGTGTTCCTGTACAAACTGCTCACCAGTAGCCTGCAAGTGGTGTGGGACGTCATCACCCCGACCCACCTGAGCCATCCGGCCATTATCAAAGTGCCGCTGGCGGTTGAATCTGACATGGAGATTATGTTGCTGGCCAATATGGTGTCGCTAACGCCGGGCTCACTGACGCTGGATGTCAGTGAAGATCGCCGGTATTTGATCGTACATGCCATGTTCAGCAAGAACGAACAATCGGTGATCGACGATATCAAAACATCATTGGAGCGTCGTATTCTGGAGGTGACCCGTGACTGACATGATGGCTTTTGCCACTCATTTCGCCTTTGTCGGTTTGTTAGCCAGCCTGGCTCTGGCATTTATCCGGCTGTGCAAAGGCCCTTCGCTGGCGGACCGGGTGATCGCCCTGGATCTCATCGCCTTTATCACCATCGGCTTTATTGGTGTATTCACCATTTACAGCAACGCCACTGCATTTATGGATATTGCCATCACCCTGGCCCTGGTGGCGTTTCTCAGCACCATTGCCTTTGCCCGCTTTATTATGCGCGTGCCACTGAGTCAGTCTCGCGGAGACTCAGGCTTAAGTTCAGGAGAAAAATCATGATGGATTGGGTCGTCGCCAGCTGTTTAATTGTCGGGGTACTGTTCAGCTTTTTCTCTGCGCTGGGTATTTTACGGATGCCGGATGCTTACATTCGCATGCACTCATCCACCAAAGCGGGCACCATCGGGGTTGGTTTAATTATGGTGGCTGTGGCCCTGCACTTTCAGGGGGTTTCCATCAGTTCCCGGGCCGTCGGGATTATCGCCTTCATTCTGATGACCGCCCCCGTGGCAGCACATCTGATGGGTAAATCGCTGTTGATGAATAATTACCAGATGTGGCGTGGTCATCAGCAGGATTAACTCTTCCCTTCTGAAGCAGGCCTGAAACTTCGGGCCTTTTTTCACTTAAGGAATTGGTCCGAAATAATTCCGACATTTCTGAGCCTCGAAACTCCGTTCGTCCTGAGCCTGTCGAAGAGCGTGTACTCCGGCCTCGATTATCGTGCCAGTCACCCTTCGACTCCGCTTGGATGAACGGAGACCGAGTTTAAAATGTCGGGATTATTTAAGGACAATTCCTAACCCGAATATTTCATAAACGCTGTTACAGCTCGAATGATTTATTTTTTTGAACAAACATAGCCTGTCAGATCGTAGCAGCGTATTTCTCTGCGGTGATATTGCGTCCCGCCATGGCTTTTTGTCAAAAAACATACCGATTTACCTGATACCAGGCGCACTGAACCCTCAACCGCTTTCAGTTGATTCAATAAAACGCCTGCCAACTTAAAAGTTGTGTCTCTTATCCCGGTTTGAGGACTGGCATAGCAGCAAAAGCCTCTGTCACTCGTTGCAGCAACACTTTCATTGGGTTGCTGCTGGGCAGATGTAACTTAACACGGTCTTTATACTCCACCACCTTAACGGCAATTTTGAACAGCTTGGCGATCACTGTTGAAGGCTGAGCCCTCTGCATCTCTGTATCCTTCAATACAGTGGTTCTCATTTCGTAATGCAGAACATACGCGGCACAGGCGTAGTACATACGCAATGCATTCGCCCGAAAGCCCATATCCGATGTCCGATCACAGGACAGATCATTTTTCAGGTGTTTGATGTAGTTTTCATCCTGTCCTCTGGGACAATAGAACAGCTCATAAACGCACCGGGCCGAGGCATTCTTGAGTTCCACAAAAAAAAGAATTTTTATCAAGAAGATTGTCGTTTTAATCAAAAGTCAGGTACGGAACCAATTTTTACCAGTCAGTAACCGTTTATCTGGAATGCAAGCAATGGCAACCACTAACATCTGGCAGCAGTTCAAGGCGCGCAATCCTGAAGGGGTGCGGGTCGTGGCTACCATTACCGCTAATAATGGCAATGGCACCAGTGAGGTGGGGCTACGGGATGGTTCGGTTATTACGGTTAAGGGTGAATCTGTGGGTGTTGGCCAAGACAAGTTTATACGGTATGGAGAGATAAAAGGTGCTGCGCCGAATTCGGTGCAGTATGAGGTGGATGAAAGACGATCAAATCAGGAATCAAGAGCCTACTCCGGTTTCCCTTAATTTTAAGTCGCAAAACTATAGGTGGGAGTGTTTCTACTTTTCTGTTTGCCTAATTCTTCTTTCAGTATTTGCACAATTCGCTTACATTTCGGATTCGATTTCATTGCGGCAAGATCCAAGGGCGTATCTCCTTCAGCCGTCTTAGCAGAGAGGTCCGTACCATTTTTGATCAATAATTCCACACATTTATCATTACCACATTCAGCAGCAATATGGAGTGGGGTTTCGCCATTTTTTGTTCGAGCATTTATATTTACACCAACATCAGCCAAAGCAGTAAGAGCTGGAAGAGTGGTCTCAAGCAGCTGAAGTATCTTTACCGCAATCGATATTTTAGATTCATCGTTTTTTTGTCTGGCATCATCAATTACAATATATGCCTGTTTTAGATTTTCATATGCAGCTTTCAGGCTTTCAGTAACATCAGTCTTTTTGCTGAGCAAGACCTCCAAACATTCATTATTACCATGTTGCGCAGCAATATGTAGGGGAGTCTTACCAACTTTTTTTTCTATCGAATTGACATTAGCTCCAGCATTAACCAAGTGTTGCAAACATTCTTTTTGATTTCCCTCAGCAGCAAGGTGCAAAGGCGTATAGCCTTTCTCATTAGTGGCGTTGACATCAGCCCCTCTGTGAGTCAGGTTTTTTATAGCGTCACAAAAATCACGGGATTTGTAAATTAAATCCATCACAGCTGCAAATTTGCCATCATTGATAGCAGTCTTGATCATTGAAGTAGCTAAACTCATAATTCTTATTATTTCCATAGCTCTGCCTCGTCCCTCACCAATCAAAGATTTAACGGAGCATGCAGAGCCGTTTTGAGTAGCAAGATGAAGGGGTGTATCACCGTTCCCGAGGTTGGTGTTGACATTAATTCCTTTTTCAATCAAATTGCGTACAGTCACATCATCCTCATTATTGAGTGCTTCTATTAAACTATCGCAATCCTTCGGTGACATATTATGGGGGGCGTTTTGGTTAGGCTCTGGGTTTTTATATTTTTCTAATATTTTATACAGTTCAGTTGGCTGCTTCGGTTCAGAAGAACTCCTCTGAGCAAGAAAGTCGGGATCGGGATATAACCATGAGTATCCTGTTTCAGCAACTGCTTCACCAAATTTGAAACCATAATATAATGCTGTAACACCCCCTATAATTCCTGCTACTGGAGGTAATGCTACAGCCATAGATGTAGAAGCAGTAACCGCAGGTACCAAAGCTTGAAAAATACCGCCCGAGAAAACACACGACAAAAATCCCGCCGGACCTGCTGTAAGGGAACCGAACCTTGTTTTATATTTATCAATGGCGCTCTTATTAGCTTTCCAAACATGCATTTTTCTTTTTTGCTCTTCAATTTCTTTTATTTCCGATTCTGATTCTTCTAATTTCATGGTTGCGGATGCTATGATTAGTAGTTGAGCACTTGTATATGGGGAGCTAATACAAGTTTCGATCGCTTCCTTATACCTTGATAAATTCCTTAGTCTTTCAACATCTCTCCTAACCATTGCCTGATTTTCTTTGCCAAGATATTCTTCTTCCATAGTTGCCGTAGGGTAGTGTGCATTAAAGAAATCTTGAACCCATGATTTGTTTTTTGCTTCTTTCAGACATCCATTTGTATTCAACTCACGCTCCACCATATAAGCCAGATACGCATAATGGGAGGATACGGGGAAAATATTGTACGGTTTTACATGTTCAACATTATTGGAAACGATGTCTTTAATCTCTGGTACGCCACGATCTTTACTTTTCTTTTGATCAAATTTATTTACCCAAACGTAAACATCATTGGGTTGACTCTTGGCAAACTTCTCAAGTCTATCGTATATATCTTCGCTAATACTGCCTTCTAAATATCCTTTATCCAATACTGCAATAGCAGTGCTGGATTTAACGAGAAGCTTTTCTATCAACTCAAGTATTTTTTCCGAACCTTCCTTAGATTCACCGTAACCAGGAGTATCCATAAGGCTGAAAGAACATTCGTCATCTTTTCTCACATCACGCAAGGCAGTAAACTCAACTTCGACAACTGGAATTGAACTTTGTTGAAAGAACTCCTCAATATTAAATTCAATTTTGTTACTTTCTTTGCTCAGCTTTTCGAGCATTCTGAACACATAGTTTAGTTCGAGTAAACATTTCTGAATTTCATCCTCTTTGTGATAGCGTGATTTAAATTTGTAATCAGGCTTTACAATCTCCTCTAAAACCTGCTCTAATTCAATGTTTTTCTGTAGCTTTAATAATTCACGGTTCTTCTTTAGGGGTTTATTTTTTTTATCAAGGCCTGTAGCCATTTCTTCACGCAGTGTGGACAATAAATTGTTAAGGGTGTCTGTTTTATCCCCAAGTTTCAATACTGGATGTGCATTGCCAGGCGTATGACGAATCAGAGTGGGGAGAGCCGTCATGGCAGAGTCGCGATAGGGTAGATTTTCCATACCAACAATTGCATTAATTGTTGTAGATTTGCCAGAGTTGAACGCACCAAATACAGAAAGTACAAATTCATCTTTCTTTAGTTTATGTTGCTCAGTTTTAAGTACTTCAATATTGTTTTCTATCTTTCTGATAGTATCATCAAGAATAGGGGGGCGGTGTGTACTTCCCCGCTCTTTTTGAAAATCATTTTTTACCTCTTCAAGTAATTCTGTAAAACGGTCTTGATTTTTTTTCAGGCAACCTTCCAGATTATTCCTCACTTGTTGAAACGCATGCTTACTCAGAGTGAAACTAAGTTGTTTTTGGGTAGATCTCCACATAGTCAGGAACACTCAGTATGACTAGCTACAGTTGAAAAAGTGGAATCATGCTGGCCGACAGGCTCCAGCACAAGCCCCATTTTATTAAGAGCTTCCAGATCTCTCTTTTGATAGGCATCCTCTAATAATGGTTTTTCGTTTCGGAACAAGGACATGTTTGGCCCACACTCACAATGCCTTTTACTCAGGCTATCTGTTTCACCAGACTTCAGGTTTTCGCATATACAGTCCAAGTGAGCCTGTGAATGCACTGTACAATTTGTTGTGACCAATGAGCGCCCACCAAATTGAGATTGGCTCGAAACTTCTTCACGACAGAAAGTGCATTGCTGCTGATATGTTGAACTTGTCACACTGCTGTTAGGTCTCATTGAGTTGCTCCATTTTTGTAAACAAAATTGTCACTCAATTAATTAACTTGATGATTACTTAATTCTAAAAAATATAAGCATTGACTCAGGATTAAGTTGTGTTTTTTCTTATCAAATTATCAAAGAACCTTTCTGAATTCGTATCATAAATGCTAACATCCTGAACATTACCGGTAGATGATAGTAGTGTATTTGGACTTTGCTTTTTTAAATAGTTCATTTCTGGAAGTGAATTGAGGTGCAAAAATAGACAAATTTTATTTAAGTAAATAATAATATTTTGAATCATTAATAAAGCCTTATAAATATTATTGAAATAATTAAACAATAACAAAATACCAAAAATACTGGTAGAACTGTTCTTGTCCTATCGAAATAGCTGCAATTTTTTCAATATCGAAGGGCTGGCTGGACGTTGAGAATGAAGACACCGGCAGGATCTCTATCCCACACGGCAGAGCGGTAAGAGCAATCAAAGCCCCTGTGAAAAACTAAGCACGGCTCTCCTTTTCCGCAGCCACTCCCGACGATTACACGACAATATCTATAGCAGGTGCATAGACTGACTCATAATATTCACAAAAAAAGATAATCTTCAGCGACTTTAGCTGGAGAAAAACCTCTATTTCTAACCCTGAAAAACCCTGGCTATCTTCTGATGTTATGAAGTATCAAATTCTAGTTTCTGGGCTTTGGATCCATGGGCAATTGCTTTAAACAAAGCATCCCAACTATCAATCATCAAGGTAAGAAATAAGCTGGTTATTTTTTTCCATAGTCGTTTTCGTGTTGGCTTCGCTGGTTTATTTAATGCTTTTTGAAATCGTGGACAAGCCAATTCCTGGATTTGATCCACAAGAAAAGCCAGGAATGTAAGGTAGGCGAAATTCGTAGCCAGGTGAGATTCGCCATGACCATAGCTGTGCTCAAGTTGATAGCCTTGGTTTTTCAGGGTGTTAAATGTTTGGTTCTCAATATGCCATCTACAACGACCTCCTCTCATGACAGATTCAACTGTCTTTTTGGTTAATTCAATATCCGTTACCCAGCACCAAACATGCGAATTACCTGCTTTATCAATTTCAATATAATCCAGGACATTAACCTGCTCTGCATCATCCTGAAGATTCAGGGTCACATTGTTTGCATAGCGAAATCGGTGAGTTGTATTTTTCTCTTTATCAACGATGGTATGGTGCTCAACTTCGCCCTGATCATAAAGCTCATTCATGACCTCAATAAGCGACTCATGGTTACCATCTTTTGCGACGATAATATAGTGCCAGCCATACTTCTTGATCAGAGCAATGGTGGGGTTATCAGCGTATAAGCCGTCAAGTAGAATGACCAGCTTTATTTGCGGATGGTCGTGTTTTACCTGGGCCAGAAAACGTCGGATAGCAGCTTTTTCACAATCATTTTTTTTTCGTGCCATCTTGTTTGCAAATGGCTTCTGGTGCTAAAGGAAGCACAGTTTTCTGGTTTGGGTGGACAATACATCCACCCAAAATATTGTGATAATAAGCTTCATTCTTTTTACCTTCATTCATGATGCAACAGTCATCACAACGACAGGTTCCTGAATAAAAAAGACCGGTGCCATCAACAGGAAGGAGATAATGGTCTTTTAGCTTGCCGCATTTAAATTCGAAACCTTTCAGGGCGCCATTACGCTGAACAATATTGAGCAGTTTCTTGAAGGGTGTCTTATGCTCGGCAGGATCTATAGGGTCAACAACTTCTCTCATTCTTTTATCAGAAGGTACAATGCCATCTTTAATATGATAAAGTTTTTCGAGATTATGGCAGCATACTTCGTCGAGTCTTTCCTCATCGAATGCTAACAGCGAATCACACTTTTGATGCATCATGGCAAAAGCAGATTTCGGAAAATTGGCAAATGGAATGATGCACTTATTGGGACGGTGATCAGGTATTTTTTCAAAGCATTCAGAAACGGTTTTTATAAGATAAGTAGCACTGAATTGCCTGACTTTTTTCTGTATGGCAGTACCCATAATTGATCCGACGACGATGATTTAGTAAAGACCAATTTTAGTCGATAAATTGTGCGGGAGAGATTTTATCGTCACCTCTGTACGTCATGCGGCAGTGGGGCTTCAGGATTCATCGGGAATTGCTGCCTTTTCCGAGAGCCGTTCATGCCGCCTAAATAATCTATACCATGCCCCCTCATAAAGCGACTTGGCATCCGAAGCAACCGCCACCGTCTCCCTGACCTTCTTATCCGTCAGATCCAACAGCCGTAACTTCTCCCCCACCTTGGCAATCGCATCTATACGACGATAATACTCAGCGTGAGTTTCAGCGTAAATTGCCAATCCTTTCAACTTAGGCAGCGCATCACTGAGATGAATTCCATGAGGGTCAACGATATCAGCATAGAAAACTCAACATTGTACCTGCTGAGGTAAACAGTCAGAAGCGGATAAGAAAAAAAGAAAAAATTTCAATATTTGGTTTGCATGCGACACAACTCGTCGCAGGGCTGTTTTATGATGGGATTCTGAGACGGGAAAGCGTTGCCGAATGGCGATGAAGGAGAAGCTGGGGTCATATATGGTCCGCCCCGCATTGCAAGGAAAAGTTTTTCATCATGACTAAAGAGTAATGCTTCCATATATCCGGCCTTTGGGGTGAGGCCTCAATGCCTCTGGCCCTGATGGAATCCGCTCACTCCCACCTCATCAGGTCTTCGGCCTCGGAAGCTGGGGTCAGGTCTTTCTTTGTGCATAACTTTTGTGGTTTACAGAGTTAAAAAGAAGATATTTGCAGAATGTAAGGCCTGCCCATCCCTCCTGGGAGCCTGACCCCTGATTTTCTGACCCTGATTTTTGTTAAAACGGTTCGATCGTTCAGAAACGGCTGAAAATTCCCGGAAGGTAACTGGCTGTCTTATTTGTTAAAACTTTTTTCAAAAGCTCTGGTCAAATAACAAAAGTTTATCGGAATCAAAATTGTGGGAAACGCTCTACCAACAATATCCGGTTTTGTTTCACCCACATCTGCTGATATAGCTGAATGCCACGCAGCTATGGCTGACTGCCAGGTAGCACCACAGCTTGGCATCGAGATTAAGCAGCTACAGGCGGATTTACAACGGTTTGTATCGGGTTATAAGGACTTTTTAACTCTGGCCACGGTGCCTGAATCCAGTGCAATACCACCGGAAGTCCAACCTTTTATCAATGAACTACTGCCCCTTGAAAAACAAGGCATAGTTGGTCAGTCCACTTAAGTAGCTAACCATATGAAATCATATATTTCTGACTCCTTGTGCCGGCACTCTACTTCGTTACAACTCCGGTCACATAGCTACGGCTATGCTCCCTCCGTTGTGCCTCGTATAGTACCAGCCCAAGTAGCCAGAAATATTCGATTCCATATGGCCAGCTACTTAAAGCACTGGATGTGGAATTCTCGATGGGTGCCCAGATACTCATGTTTTATCTCATTATTAACCAATGAACAGAGATAGAGTTTATTTTCGATGAATGTTGCGGATGTATGTCAAATCTGTTTCGAGTCTTTTAATGAAAATGATAATGAAGATCTTCGATGTGATGATAAAGTAGTTCTCCCGTGTCATAAGACTCATGTCTTTGGAAGAAAATGCATTGCTCAATGGTTTGACCGATCTAAGAAATGTCCTATTTGTAGGTCTGAAGTGCCGTCATTTATCCTTGAGAGTATGCCTCCTACTCGTTCATTGCATGAACGGATAATCAGAAAAGTTTCTCAAATTGCTACTGATGTTTTTATTTGTGCTGCTAGCTCTGCTATTACTGCGGCAACCTTTATTGGTGCCGTCGGCATTATTAACCTTGCCATTGGTTTGGCTGAGACTGATGATGTTGAGTCTTCCCTGGCTACTGGTGTAAGTACAGCCATTGCAACCGGTTCTGTTTTTGGAGCGGCAAATAGCCTGGCTGACTTAAAACTTTTCGCGTTTACGGGTGCAGCAATTGGCTTTGCCGGTTGTCCTATAGCTTTTGCAAGTAATGGCTACCTTTCTGCTTCTCATTTTGCTGGTTTTGCTGCTGGTGCATACGTTGGCGGAGTTTGGTCCTATATTAGTAATACTCATCTGGATCCATAAGGCTCCTGGAATATTGATCTTCAATTCACGCAAACCCCTCACCAGGCTGAGCTTGTTGCAAAAGTAGCGAGAAAAGCACAGCACTTTTTCGACAGCCTTTTTAAGCCGGAGGTATGTTCAGGTATAGGCTCAAAATCAGGGTCAGACTGGTCATGACCCTGATTTTTGTTAGAACGGTTCGATCGTTCAGAAACGGCTGAAAATTCCCGGAAGGCAACTGGCTGTCTTATTTGTTAAAACTTTTTTCAAAAGCTCTGGTCAAATAAAAAAGTTTATAGGAATCAAAATTGTGGGAAACGCTCTACCAACAATATCGGGTTTTGTTTCACCCATATCTGCTGATATAGCTGACTCCCACGCATCTACGGCTGACTGCCAAGCTGACTGCCAAATAGCATCAACATCCACTCGTTCTGTCATTCGAGCCGGGCATAGCACCCCTTATTGCCAGCGGTTTGAGGCGGATAATTCACACGAAACCGAGCTTTTCTCTCCACTACCCACCCGTGACATCGCACTTCCGGTTGATAGCCACAGGCCTGCCAGCCATGGCCTGGAACCTGCCACCCCTGAGAGGCTAACCAGGGCCCTTATGGGTGCAAGGGACTGTTTCTGCACCGAAAGCAACAAGCCAGGATTCCGGTTCCACCCTTCACTGTGGTTGACACAACCCTGGTCGCCAAGCTGGAGCAACAGCCTTTCCCCGCACAATGCCTGTTGCCTTTTCTGCCAGATATACACCATTGGAGCCACGAATCACGCAGCCTGGAACAATTGCGCAGGATCGTTACCGAACTCCCCCATCCGCAACAGGCACAATGGCTCAAGGGATTATCCGGATTTATTGCCAGTGAAGATTTCTATCAACATGTGAAAAATATCAGTACTGCCGGGGACATTCGTCATCTCTACCTCGCGCTTGGGCAACCATCCGGCGAAGCCTGCATCGTCCGAAGTTCCGGTGTGGATGAAGACCGCTTCGCCGATGCCCAGGCCGGTCGAGATGACATTTTCCTCGCTTGTTTCAGTTTTTTTTGCTTTCCCTGTCTCTGATGATTTCAGCAGCACTGACTTAATAAACAAGATTCAAGTACTGGAATTTTCCAACAGCCCCGAGCCAGCAAGAAATAGATGGCTGTTTTGTGTTTTCGTGGTTGCTCAAACTTGAGCACAAATCCAAGACAATGAACTTTCTCTTGATTAGATGGTCTTAAAAATCACTGGGCAGCGACTGTCCACTTAACAAAAGAGACATTGATCAAACCAAATTCTTATGGCCGCCATAGTCGGTCCTGATAATTTGTGATCTGATTTTTCAGTCACCCTGCACAATGAAAATTCCACATTGCTCAGGTCATTATTGCCTGACTTGGGAGTTCTCAAGGCAAAAATGATTAATACCTTAAATGATGAACTCACTACCCGCTTTACCCGGCTCTTCTTCAGCAGCAATTACGGAAGAAGACATACACAAGACTGACCATTGCCAGGATCCTGTCAATACGCCAGAGGGCAAGGTTTACGTTAAATGTCACATCGGACAACAGCACCGTTTCGATTTCACCTCAACCGGTGACATTTCACTGACCCAGCGGGATATTCAACACCTGTCAGCCCATCTGCCCGGATTTAAGCCACAGCCCGGGAATGGTGACCAGCCCCTGGTGACCGTGGAACACGTCCAGACCAACAGCCGCCCGGTCATCGTGCAACGTGAAGGATACGTTCAGGTTATGGCTCCCGATAACGACATCATGCCGGACACCCTGCCACACCTTCTTTACGGGGCCTGTCGGGTTGAGTGGTTACGAAGAAAACTGTTCCCGGTCCATGCGGCCTGTATCGGCCATGCCTCGGGCTGTTACCTGCTTGCCGGTGCCTCTGGCTCTGGCAAAACCACACTGGTACTGAAGCATGCCCTGCAGCATCTCAAACTGCCAGAACGAAAAATCATCTCGGCAGACAAAACCCTCGTCAGGTTTACCGATGACGGGCAACTCAAAGCCGTTGCGGGCACCAAGACCATTTCGGTGCGTAACCATGATATGCCCAAATGGGAGCCCGTGGTCAGTGCCGGAGTTGCTGAGTCAGGAAAATCTGAACAGCCCCTCACCAGTGTTGGCGACCGGACGCATTTTCAGCTGCCTTCGGATTACTACAGTGACCCGGAATCGGAAGTCCCGATACGGGACATTGTGCTGGTCAAGTTAACCGACGATTTCATGGAAAAAACCCTGCCCCCTGAAAGCGCAAGACATCAGCTGTTTAACCTGTTCCTCGACAAGCAGCGCGAGGATATTCTGATTGGTGATCATGATGCCGTTCTTGATGGAACCGTTCCTCGCGAGGTCAAAGACTACCTGGCGCAGAAGCTCAGTGATTATCTTCGCGAGGACGGGCGGCAGACACGACAGATCAGCGGCCCACTGCAGGACGTTTACCAATCCATCATGCCCACGCTGTCCATGGAGGTGCTGCCAACGGACAAAAAAAAAAGATAGTGATTGGCATCTGTGGCATTGGCAACGGCCATCTGAACCGTCAGTTGCCCTGCCTCAATTACCTCAGGGACAGAGATCATCAGATCGTCCTGTTCACTTACGGGCAGGCGCTGGAGTATTTCCACAACCATCAGAAGGAGTATCCGGGGGTTCGCGTATGTGAGGTGAACAATCCCTACATTGCCGGCTGTCTGACCGGGCTGGATTTTGAGGCCACCAGTAAGCTGCCACAAAACAACCGCATGAACTTCAACCAGATCAACTTCCGGGCCATGGCAGTAGCGAACCAACAACTGGGTACTCCGGATCTGGTGATCAGTGATTACGAGCAGGTGTCCGCCCAGTATGCCTACAGCAAGCAGGCTCCGCTGATCACCAGCGACCAGCAAAGCAAGTTTTTAACCGGCAGCTTCATACCTGATCTGGCGGGTACGTCATTTCGGGATGAACGGGAGCGGCTGTCACTTTTCTTTCCCCGTGCCGACAAGCGTTTGGCAACCTCCTTCTTCAACGTTCAACCTGGCGCGCAAGAGCAACAGCGCAGGGATACTGCCAATGTCACCCTGCTGCCACCGGTGATTCGTCCGGAAATCATTGCTGCCAGAGAACAAGGCCATGGCACAACGGCCTCGTTACTGATGTACATTACTGCCCAGTCGTGGACCTCTCTGCCTATTGATCAATGGCTACAGACCGTCCAGGAGAGTGTACCAGACGACATCACAGTACATATATTTTTACCCATACAGTGTCTGCTTCCTGCTGATAGTGCGTGTTGTCGGTTTTATCACCATGGCGACGCCCAATTTGTTTCATTACTTGCTGCTTGCACCGGGGTGATCTCCACCGCAGGACACACACTGCTGTCAGAAGCCATGTACCTGAACAAGCCCGTCTATGCCATACCCCTGGAAAATCTGTATGAACAGCAGATCAATGCCAAAGTGATTGGCGACAACCAGTTTGGAATAAACTCGGGGGAGCTGAGTGCAGAAAAACTGAAAACGTTTATTGCCAACCTGGCTTTTTATTCCGACAACATCAGCAAAGATAACACCGTGCTTTTGCGGGGCAATGGCAAAGACCAGGTTATCCAAATCGTTGAGCAAACGCTGCAGGAAAACCAGCGCCCTGTTCAGGAGCCCTCCCCCTGCCAGGAGATCACATTTTCCAGCACGGATTCAGGGGCAGAAAAAAAGATACTGTTTAATGCAGAACCCTTCGGTTTTGGCCCTTCTGCTGCCATCGGGGAAATATTTCCTTACGTGCGCAAACAGGCCAGACACCTCGCTTATATCGGCGAAAAGCACACCCTCGATATTCAGTCCAAGTACCCCTATAACCGAATCATTGACTGCACCGGACAGGGCTCTGCCACCGACCGCAAAGAAAAGTACCTCCGCCACCTGCGTGAATACGATCTGTTTATCACCGCCTGTGATCTGGAGGTTGCCGGGTGGGCCAAAGAAGCAGGCCTTGAGGTCATCGTATATGATCCACTGTCCTGGTACTGGAAAGAGGTGTCTCCAGCCATTACCCATGCCGACCTCTATCTGGTACAGAACTTTCTCACCGTGCAGGAGCGGTTACAGGAAAACAGAAATAAACTGCCGGAAACCATCGTCGTACCTTCCATTGTATCCGGCCTGCAGCGCCTTCAGGATCAGCACCCCCAAACCAATACGGCCAGTCTGTTGCTGGTCAATACCGGTGGGCTGATGAATCCCCTGGTGACTTCTTCCATCATGGTGAACTACGCAAAAATCATCATGAACTGCATCAACCAGACCCTTGGCTGTCACTACGACCAGCTCCAATTTCTGGGCAGCCGCACCCTGGCAGAAGCCACAGGGGACCAGTTTGAGGTCCAGACACTGACACCTGATCAAGTGCAGGATGTTTTGCAGCAATCAACAGTGGCCCTGATGACCCCGGGACTTGGCAACATATTTGAGGCGGCCGCCCTGGGGAAAAAAATTATCTGGCTGCCTCCGGCCAATGACAGCCAGGGCCAGCAGTTAACACTGCTCAAGCGAAATCACATGGTGGATGCCAGCATTGACTGGCATGACATCTTTCCCGGGACCGCGCCCATTGACTACTTCAAACGTCAGGAAGAGGTTATGGCATCCATCACTCATCTTATCGAAAGGTTAACGACGGAACCCGGAGCAATCACAACACTCAGCCATCTCATGGCTACTGCTCACCAGCAATTGTCCCATACCGACGAGTCATCATTGAGTGAACTTGACCGACGATTTTCCCATGGCGGAGGGAAAGTCATTGCTGATCAGATTCTGCCAAGACTACATAAACAAAACACCCTGAAGGAGGAGGAAAAACAATGAACCCACTGGCACGCCCCAATTGCAGTAACAATACCTTTAAAGAGATCAGTTATACCGATCATAAAGTGTACGATGGACAGCGGGCTGACCCGAAAGTCATCAAAGAAGCCTTTGTGGAGCATGGTTACATCGTTGCCGGGAATGTTTCCACTGAAGCGGATCGTAACAGTGCCGTCAGCCTGTTGCAGCGTCAGATCAAGCATCATCCGGAAGCCAGCATCAATGGTTTTTTTGAACTGTACCATGATGATGCCCTGGCCCAGCTGAGGCAGAACCCAACCATGGTCAAGCTGTTTGAAACCCTTTGGGATAATAAAAAACTATGGGTGGTATTTGACCGATGCATTTATATGCGGCCAGAAACAGACCATAACAGCTTCCTCCCCCTTCATGTGGATCAAAACCCTCATACCCAGCCCGGTTTCAGTGCGGTTCAAGGCTTACTGGCGCTCAGGGATTGTGATCAAACCACCGGCATGCTGGGTATTATCCCCGGCTCCCATCATGACTTCGGGCAATATAAATCGTGGTCAGATAAAAAGCAGGGCTGGATTGAATATCAGGGCGAGGATATACAAGACCGTTGGCAGGCACTCCGGGCTGTGCAATTGAAAGAAGGGGAGATGGTGGTTTGGGATTCTCGCCTGACCCACTCACGATTTAATCCAGACCCGGACTGCACCGACAGCAGGCGCGACCGTATGCTGGCGATGATCAGCTTTCTGCCCGCCTCTGCCGATGAGGCGCTAAGGGAAAAAAGGGTCCACGCCCTGGAAAGTGGCGAAGGCCAATACAATCATGAGGCAGGATTGCGGAAAACGGCAGGTTCTCAGATTGAATCATTACGGGTGAACCGGGAAAACCTGACGGATACAGGCAGGAAAATCTATGGCGTCGAACCTTGGTGAGCCTCCCATTAAACTCTTATGATTCCGGGCAGAAACAGGCTATTCCACCTCCTGCAGGCCCCAGCGGTTTATCTGAGTTAATTAATCAAAGGGCAATCAGGCTGCCCGTGAACTTCCTGACCTTTGGCCTGTCCATTAAAACCGTGAGTCAATGGTTGCGATGTGTCTCGCAGTGCCGGTAATAACTCATTAAGAATGGAGTAAGTCAATGAGCGACCCTCTGTTTCCAAGGGCTGCCGACGCTTCGATTGCACCGAATTGGCCTGTAAATGAGCCTGCTAAAACCACACCCCCCAGCTCCGCTATTGCGCTCCCGGCAGCGAGCCCGCAAACACAGTTTCCGCAACAACAGCCGTTGTGGCAAAGGAGGATTACTGAACTTCCTCACGAACTTTTGGCCATAATTTTTGACCACCTTGAATTCGATGATATCCGCCATGTAAATGCAACCTGCCTGGCATTTCGGGATGTGGTCAAAGAATGCAAATACATTCAGCAACTGTCTTATTTTGCCCGGCTTCCCCGACGTTTCCGGGAACAGTTCCAGCAACATGTCTTTGGGCAGAAAAAATCCTGGTGCTTTCATCCATTTGCCACTCCGGCATCACGCAACAACAGAGGGATATCGTTCAGGGACAGGATAATAAAGAACCTCCCGCAGATGTCCGCCCTATTATGCCTCGACACCCTGGGGAGGATGGAATCACGTCCGGCTTATCGTATGGTCAAGCGATTAAAAGTTACGATCCCTCAGCGTGCAGCATGGCATTCACAGCCACAGGCCGGTGTCGTACTTGGGGTTCACTTCAGCCCGTCCTGTCGCCATCTGTTGTTTTATGGCCGTTGCCTGAATGACTCCCGGGTTCTGGCCAGGGATGACCAGGGGCAATGGGCAGAAGAGCACCTGTATTGGTCCGATAACAGCCGCTCCCGGGTGGTTTCCGGGGCAAATTTCAGTCCTTGTGAAAATCGCCTGTTTACCTGGAACGGTATGAATCGCGCGAGTATGTTGCAACCTGCCCACAACCGCTGGGACGAGAACGACAAGCTAATGTTGTCGGGTCATGCGGTCGTGTTCAGCCCCTCGGGGGAATATATGGCGGCCTACAAGCAAGATCCTTTCATCGTCTGTCACATGGACAACAATAATAATAAATGGCGAAAAGTGGAGATTAACGGCCTCTCCGGAGAGTTGACTAAACTCGTCCTGTTTAGTTCATCGGAGCGATATCTGGCACTCCTCTGGTCGCATCTACCATCATGTGCGAATGAAATAACGATGCTATCTCTGAATGATTGCAGCGCTAAAGACTGGAAATCACAGAGGTTGAAAAAATGTAAAGATGATTATGTTACTCAGGCCCAATTTAGCCCGGTCACGGATCAGTTTCTGGTGGGTTTTGAAAAACATCATGGCATTCCCGGGCGGGTCTCAATGTACAGCCTGGAACCATCGGGAGAATGGGAAGAGACGATGATCTTCCCATACTTTTGTCCGGTTTTCTTCAGTTCTACCGGTCAATATCTGTTCAATAAGGCCTCATTCACGGGCTTCGTGCGGCTTGGCATGCGGCAAGATATGCAGCAAGACAGGGTCAGAGACCATGATGTGCTGCTATGGCGCATACCGGAAAATTTGTCTGCCGGGCCGCTGGACGATGGTCGCTTGCTACAGCAAGATGCCGTATCAAGAGCGATTCTTGATTCAGAAATAGGGCTCAGACACAATTCTCTGGTGAAAGTGGCGCGGTTCAGTCCGTCTGACAACCACTTATTGGTCAGCTGCGAGTCGGGTACAGTCTACATCTGGGGGAAGAGCCAGACTGGACAATGGGCAATTGAAGCCATCACCGGAGAATGTGCCCCAATCACCGTACCCTGGTTTAGCCCGTCCGGCCTTCATGTGCTGACCTGGAACCCTTCAATGGTAGGAATCCTCGGGCGCAACGGTCAACAGCACTGGTCACTCAAAGGGGGTATCAAGCAAGACGGTATTCTGAAAGCCTACTTCAATCCACTATCAGAGCATGAGGTGATGGTCCTGAGCCAAACTCAGAATGGCGACGTTACCAATATCCATTTACAAGTCTGGGAAATAAGAGATGCTGGTACACCGGATTGAAGACAAATGCGGTATGTATTACCACGCAGAGCCTGGAAATAAGAAGACACCGGAGCCTGCTGGATGTCAAACAACCTGTCTTAGACATTAAGGAATTCATGGTTGTGAAGGTTCTCGCAGTGCCGGTAATAAGAATGGAGTAAGTCAATGAGCGACCCTCTGTCTCCAAGGGCTGTCGGCGTACCGGATTGGCCTGCCAATGAGCCTGCTAAAACGACACCCCCCAGCTCCCCACGCGCTATCGAACTCCCGGCGGCAAGCCCGCAGACACAGTTTCCGCAACAACAGCCGTTGTGGCAAAGAACGATTACTGAACTCCCCCGCGAACTTTTGGCCATAATTTTTGACCACCTTGAATTTGATGACATCCGGCAAGTTAATGCAACCTGCCTGGCTTTCCGGGACGTGGTGAAAGAATACAAATATATTCAGGAACTGTCTTATTTTGCCCGACTTCCGCAACGCTTCCGTGAACAGTACCGGCAAACAGCCCCGTGGCAGAAAAAATCCCATTGCTTTCATCCATTTGCCACTCCAGCATCACGCAACAACAGAGGGACATCGTTCAGGGACAGGATAATAAAGAACCTCCCGCAGATGTCCGCACTACTATGCCTTGACACCTTGCGGAGGATGGAATCATGCCCGGCTTACCGCCTGGTGCCGCGACACAGAGTCACTCTCCCGCAGCGTAATCCAAGTGAACGATATAGCCGGATCGAAGCCAGGATTGATTTTTGCCTCAGCCAGTCCAGTCGTCATCTGTTGTTTTATGGCCGTTTTTTGCATGACTCCCGAATTCTGACCAGGGATGACCGGGGTCAATGGGCAGAAGAGCACGTCAATTGGTCCGGTAACAGCGGCAGCCGGGTGATTACCGCGGCAAATTTCAGTGCTTGCACGAATCGCCTGTTAACCCGCAGCCGTGAGGGTTATGTAAATACCTTACGGTCTGCTAACAGCGGTTGGGAAGAAGTCGGCAAGAAAATTTTGCCGAACCAGAAGGTCCAATTCAGCCCTTCCGGGAAATATATGGTGACCTGTAATGAGGACCATCAGGTACGCCTCTGGTGCATGGACGAAAATAATAATGATTGGCTGAAAATGAAGGTTTCCGGCCTCTCCCCCGAAAGGTTGACTGGTGAAGTTCAGTTCAGTCCATCGGAGCGGTATCTGTCACTGCACACGCGGGATAAAAGAACCATTTTATCTCTGGATGATTGTGGAGTCTGGTCAGCACAGCATTCAATATTATTTAGAGGAGAGGGTTTCGGTTGGAGTTATGACCGCTTCAGCCCAGTGGCAGATCAGCTTCTGGTGTGTATTGATCGCAAACCCTACAAACCCTACAATCCCGGACGGGTTGCCATTCACAGCCCGGATCCATCGGGGAAATGGCAAGAGACGGTGATCTTCCCGACATACTTTCCGCTGAAATTCAGCTCTACCGGTAAATACCTGTTCGCTATATCTGATAAAATTGGTGGTCCGACGCCTTGCGAGGATTTGCTGCTATGGCACAGACCGGAAAATTGGTCTGACTGGTCGCTGAACCCGTGTCTTTCGCCGGAGTTGAGTTCCGCGTCAAGGCTTGAATCAGCCATAAGGCTCAAACATGATGGCGCAGTGCGTCAGGCACGATTCAGCCCGTCTGACAGTCACTTGCTGACCACCAGCTATATTGGTGGGGTCGGCACAATCTGTATCTGGGAGAAGAGCCAGGCAGGGACATGGTCAATTCAAACCATCACCAGGAAGTACTCCCCAATCATCACCGGCTTTAGCCTGTCGGGCCTTCATGCGCTGATTCACACCTCTCACATGGTAGGAATCCTGGGGCTCAACGATCAAAAGCACTGGTCACTCAAGGGGGAGATCGAGCAAGACGGTATCATCAATGCACGCTTCAATCCCATGTCAGAGCATGAAGTGCTGGTCTTGAGCTATACCGGGGAAGGCGATATGACCAATTTCACTCTACAAGTTTGGGAAATAAGAGATGCTGATACGTCGGATTGAAGACAATGGCCTGCTGTTTTGAACTTGTTCCCACGGTCCTGACGGTGTTGCGAAAAGCCTTAAAAAGAAGTGAACCACAAAGACACAGAGGCACAAAGAAAGCCATTTTGTTTGCTGAGCGTAGCTCAGGCAAGCCCAGAAAAACTTTGTGTCTTTGTGCCTTTGTGGTTCAAGGCTTTTTTAACTTTTGCAACACCCTCTCCTCCGTGGGAATGCATACCAAACCTCACCACAAAGACAAAATCCCGATTAAACCACCACGATTCCGCGCAATAAGAGTTTGTTTCACAGTTGGCAAATCCGGTATCGCAGAACGTGGGAACGATGAGATACCGCAGCCTGCACAATGTGAAACAACCTGTTTCTGCCCCGGAACTTCCTGCCCTCAGGGCTGTCCATTAACATAATGAATCGGTAGTGCAGGTTCGCGCAGTGCCGGTAATAACTCATTAAGAGTGGAGTAAGTCAATGAGCGACCCTCTGTTTCCGGGGACTGTCGGCACTTCGATTGCACCGGATTGGCCTGTAAATGAGCCAGCTAAAACGCCCCCCCCCCAGCTCCGCTATTGCGCTCCCGGAGGCAAGCCCGCAGCCACAGTTTCCACAACAATTTCCGCAACAACAGCCTTTGTGGCAAAGAAGGATTACTGAATTCCCCCCTGAACTTTTGGTCATGATTTTTGACTACCTTGAATTCGATGACATCCCGCAAGTTAATGCAACCTGCCAGACTTTCCGGAAAGTGGTGAAGGAACACAAATATATTCAGGAACTGTCTTATTTTGCCCGACTTCCGCAACGCTTCCGAGAACAGTACCGGAAAATCGCCCCGTGGCAGAAAAAATCCCGGCACTCTCATCCATTTGCCATTCGTGAATCACGCAACAACAGAGGGACATCGTTCAGGGACAGGATAATAAAGGACCTCCCGCAGATGTCCGCACTACTATGCCTTGGCACCCTGAGGAGGATGGAATCATGCCCGGCTTACCGCCTGGTTCCGCGACACAAAGTCACTCTCCCGCAGCGTGATCCAGGTGAACCATATAATCAGACCGAAGCTATTCTTGATTTTTGCCTCAGCCCGTCCAGTCGTCATCTGTTGTTTTATGGTCGTTATTTGCATGACCACCGAATTCTGACCAGGGATGACCGGGGACAATGGGCAGAAGAGCACGTCAATTGGCCCGATAACAGCGGCAGCCGGGTGATTACCGGGGCAAATTTCAGTGCTTGCACGAACCGCCTGTTGACCCGCTGCAGTGAGGGTTATGTGAATACCTTACGGTCTGCTAACCGCTGTTGGGAGGAAGTCGGCAAGGAAACTTCGTCGATCCATAAGGTCCAATTCAGCCCTTCCGGGAAATATATGGTGACCTGTAATGAGGACGATCAGGTACTCCTCTGGTGCATGGACGAAAATAATAATAATTGGCTGAAAATGAAGGTTTCCGGCCTCTCCCCCGAAGGGTTTATTGGTACAGTTCAGTTCAGCCCATCGGAGCGGTATCTGTCATTGCACACGCTGAATAAAAGAACCATTTTATCTCTGGATGATTGTGGAGTCTGGTCAGCACAGCATTCAATATTAATAGCAGAGGATTGTAGTTATGCCCGCTTCAGTCCAGTGGCAGATCAGCTTCTGGTGTGCATTGATCGCAAACCCTGCAGTCCCGGACGGGTTGCCATTCACAGCCCGGATCCATCGGGGAAATGGCAAGAGACGGTGATCTTCCCGACATTCTTTCCGCTGCAATTCAGCTCTAGCGGTCAATACCTGTTCGCTATATCTGATGCAATTCGTGGTCCGATGCCTTGCGAGGATTTGCTGCTATGGCACAGACCGGAAAATTGGTCTGACTGGTCGCTGAACCCGCGTCTCTCGCCGGAGTCGAGTTCCGCGTCAAGGCTTGAATCAGCAATAAGGCTCAAACACGATGGCGCAGTGTATCAGGCGCGATTCAGCCCGTCTGACAGTCACTTGCTGACCACCAGCTATACCAACTGGAGAGGGACCGGTACAATTTGTATCTGGGAGAAGAGCCAGGCAGGGACATGGTCAATTCAAACCATCATCAGGGAGCACACCCCAGCCACAACCGACTTTAGCCTGTCGGGTCTTCATGCGCTGACTCGTCACTCTTCAATGGTAGGAATCCTGGGGCTCAACGATCAAAAGCACTGGTCACTCAAGGGGAAGATCGAGCAAGACGGTATCATAAAAGCATGCTTCAATCCCATGTCAGAGCATGAAGTGGTGGTCTTGAGCCGTACCGGGGAAGGTGATATGACCAATTACACTCTACAAGTTTGGGAAATAAGAAATGCTGATACGCAGGATTGAAGACAATGGCCTACTGTTTTGAACTCGTTCCCAAGGTTCTGAGGATGTTGCAAAAAGTATAAAAGCCTTGAACCACAAAGACACGAAGACACTAAGAAAGCCTTTTTGATTGCCGAGCGTAGCCCCGGCAAGCCCAGAAAAAACTTTGTGTCTTTGTGCCTTTGTGGTTCCCTTCTTTTCAGGCCTTAAGCATCACCCTCTCCTCCCCGGGAACGAGAAAACGAGTTGGTAGCTCGAATCACTGTCAGAACAGCGCATCTATATGGCTGAGCAGCATTCTGGACTGATCAATCACCCTCAGGGCAGCCCGGGTTTCACCTTGTTGCAAATGCATTATTAACTGCTGCTGATAAGCATGGGACAAACGTTTATAGATTTCCTGCGAGTCTGAAGCGGTGCTTTCAATGGCATTACCTGCGGATTCACGTCTATAAAGCGCAGAAAATGCCTCCTGCAGATCAGCATGCATCTGACCCGCACTCTCCCGCAGCGCCAAAGCCTCCTGAACCTTGCCATCGGCCAGCAACTGAAAAACGGTCTCTCGATACTCTTTACTTAAAGCAATAGTCTCGAAACCAACAGCTGCCTCAGCCTCCCTTCCTGTAGGAACCGGCGGTGTATAAGCAGGCCCTGGCGCAGAACCGGCACTATACGCTTCGGTCAGTGACATGGCTTCCAGGGTAATAACCCCATGATCACTGGCCGTCGCCAGCACATCCTTGGTAGCCGGTGGCATAAAGCCCCGGGCCTTTGCATACTCCTTCTCCATATCAACAACCTGAAGCTTATGGTTGCGACCATCATCACTCATATAAACGACAATGTATTCAACTGGCGTCAGCAGCGGGTCACGATTGTCTACCACAAAGCTGTGATAAAAATACTCCTGACCAAGCAGGCCCGGCTTCTGGTAATCCAAAGCCGTAACAGGCACGGTTTTAACCACCTGGTAATGCTTATCGAGCAGTTGTACTTCCGGCATAAACGCCGAAGCTTCCCGGCCAAATTTCCCACGTTTTATCTGACTGCTGATTTTCAACCGGTAGGCACCATATCCGGGTAGCTGCCAGCCTATCACTGCAGAATTGCTGTTAATCGTTTTCAGCGTTGCAGACTGTTCCGTCAGCCCAATGGTCTGCTGAATGGCTTCGTCGTATATCCGCAGTGGTTGATAATTCAGGGTCGGTAAAGAGTGGTAAACAGCCACAGGCTCTTTAGTCGTCGGGGCTATCGCAGAATCATGGGTTGCACAGCCAGCCAGTAAGCCAAGTGCCAGGCAGAGCGCTGTTTTTTTCATCGGACTACTCAACGGGATAAATCAATTGCCTGCAATTCTATCGATATTCATCAGAGCGCGAGTCTGTAAACGATTACAGACTCAGGCCTAGGAGCCTGTTGTCGGCTCCTGAAACCGACACACAGGTTACCGATGGTCAGACGCTATTTCGCCTTACGACAGCCACTCAGGTTGGCAAAGAACTGCTGATTCTCTTCGCTGGCCAGCATTGCAGAAATGCTCTGAGGCAGACGACGACGCCAGTTTGGATATTCACTGCTGGTACCGGGTACATTCACCGGAGAGTCGATCATCATGACATCTTCCAGCTGGAATCCGGTGATTTGCGAAGCCGACAAAGCCAGGTAATAGCTGAATTTCTCCATGATGGTACGACTGAATGCCGGTGCCGTGTTTGCCTCAAGGTCAACGCCTTCTGGTAATTCACCGAGGTCAGCCAGGGTATTCAGCACTGCCTTGCGGGTCTGTTCACGGGCATCGTGGTCAGCGCCGGCACGTTCTTCAGAGAAAAAGCCCAGGGATTCCATCAGGTCGATGTCTTTGCCATCCCACCAGCCTTTCATGGTAGGTGTGTCATGGCATACCAGCATCGCCAGGGCTTTTTCACGGTACTTGTCGGGTGCCGTATAACGATCCTTATCCTGCTGGAAGATCCCCATCACACTGCCGTACATTCTTGCCGGAGGCAGACTGTCGGTGATTTCCTGTGGTACCACACCCAGGTCTTCACCAAACACCAGACACTGTTGGCGATGACTTTCCAGTTTGATAATACCCAGCAAATCCTGCAGCGGATAATGGACGTAACAGCCATAACGGGCACCTTTGTTGTCTGTGTTGCCGTTCGGGCACCACCAGAGACGGAACAGCCCCATGGCATGATCAATACGCAACGCACCGCAGTTACGCATATTGTTCCGGATCAGCTCAACGAAAGGCTGATAACGTTCCTCTTTCAAGACCACCGGGTTGAACGGTGGCAGACCCCAATCCTGACCCATAGGCCCCAAACCATCGGGCGGCGCACCGGTGCTGGCTTCGAGAACAAATAAATTACGATCCGTCCAGACATCGGCACCGTTGCTGTCTACACCCACCGCCAGGTCACGGTAAAGGCCAACCATCATACCGGCGTTTTTGGCTTTTTCCTGGGCTGCGTGCAGCTGTTCATCCATCTGCCACTGCAGGTATTTAAAGAACGTAATCCGTGCCTGATTGGTCTTGGCAAAAGCCCTGACCTCTTTACTGTCTGGCGTCTGGTACGCTTCTGGCCAGCAGCGCCATCCCCAGCTATTAATATCGGTTTTCCGGAAATGCTCATACAGTGCTTCATACAGGGCAAACTGATCTAACCGCGCGCCCCTTGACTGACAGAAAGCCGTGAACGCCTGATCCCGGTCTGTTCCCTTGCCCAGATGCTGTTCGGCAAACTCATTAAACAACAGTTCCAACACCGACATTTTAAATGGTGCAACCTTGTCGTATTCCACAAGGTCGGTGCTGCGCAATTCATCAATCAATCCCTGATGTTGCGCAACCATCTCCCGGGCTGATGCACTGCCTGTGTACTCCGCCACTTGTTCAGGATCAATGTACAGCACATTATCAAACAGACGGGTCGATGGGCTGTAAGGCGAACAGTGCAGCGGATTGGACGGGTACAGGGCATGCACCGGATTCAGGCCAACAAAATCAGCCCCCTGCTCACCCATACCTGCAGCCAGCGCACCCAGGTCAGTCAGATCACCCATCCCCCAGTTACGTTCAGAGCGAACGGTATACAACTGAATACCGGAACCCCAGATTTTAGCGCCCTGTTTCATGGCTTCCGGTTCATAACAAACGTCCGGCACCACAATCAATCCGGCTTCTGCCGTGAACGCTTTCCCCTGAACCGCCATCGTGTGATAACCCAGTGGCAGGTATTCAGGTATTGAAACCTCAAGGGCAATATACTCTTTGCGCTCCAGCTTCACGGTTTCGGACACAACAGCCGTAGTCAGATCGGCATGATGGGTAACCTGGTCACCGTTTTCCAGAGTTATCTGCACTTCAACAGACGATGGACGTTTACTCCTGGAGCAACGCAGTACGAAAGAGAAGCTTTGTCCCTGATGTACAACCGTCACTGGTGATAAAGGAGATTGCCACAGCTTTAACTGTTCAGTGGCTATCGCCTGTTTCAGCGCCGCATTACTGCTAACGTCAAAACCCATGGCAGCCAGCAGGGGAGTTTTGTTCTCAGTGTTAATAGCTACCGGAGTACCATCCCAGTCCTTATAGCCGCTGGCCATGCCACACAGGTCACCCAGACTGTCGATTAATTGGTGGTCAAGCATTGAGTTTCTTCATAAGTAGACCGGCAACCTGGAAGGTTGCCGGAGATTGCACAAAATTTGTCGTATGGAACGCAGGTTGTTCCAACGGTCTTCCAATCAGCTGTCAGCAATATCAGTCAAATACTGGCGACCTGGTCCGTGCAAACGCGACACCACTGGCATCAAACAGATGACAGTTTTCCGCCGGAACACCCACATGGAATTCGGCACCGCACTCACGACGCAGGGAGTCTTCCACCCGGGCAATAAACGCTTCGTGAATATCCGGATGGTTCAGGTAGATAAATGACTCATTACCCAGGCGTTCAATGGTTTCAATCGTGCCGGTAATGCAGTTTTCTGCACCATCCGCCTCTTCATGATTGAGCACGTCCTGTGGCCGAATACCCAGCGTTACCTTGTCGCCAGACTTGGCATTGCGGGTGTCGTTGCAAACACGCAACTCAGAACCACATTCCAGCTTGATTCTAGTCTCTTTCTGACCGGGCTCCACTATCGTGGCACGGAAGAAATTCATCTTCGGCGACCCGATAAAGCTGGCCACAAACAGGTTGCACGGGTTGTGATAAAGTTCCAGCGGTGCCCCCACCTGCTCCAGATTGCTTTCAGCACCGTCTGCCAGCGGGCTGAGTACCACGATACGATCGGCCAGCGTCATGGCCTCGACCTGGTCGTGGGTTACATAGATAGCCGTTGTCTTCAGCTTATTATGCAGACGGGACAACTCCTGACGCATCTGTACCCGCAGGGAAACATCCAGGTTGGACAGCGGCTCATCAAACAGAAACAGCCTCGGCTCCTGCACAATGGAGCGACCAATCGCCACCCGCTGGCGCTGACCACCGGACATTGCCTTTGGCTTACGATCCAACAGCTTTTCCAGCTGCAAAATTCTGGCCGCTTCATCCACACGACGATTGATCTCGGCCTTGTCCGCTTTTGCCAGCTTCAGGCCAAACTCCATATTTTCCCGCACCGTCATGTGGGGATAGAGGGCATAAGACTGGAACACCATACCAACACGACGCTCGTTGGGCGGCATATCGTTGGATCGCTCACCGTCCAGCTCTAACAAACCGCCAGAGATATCTTCCAGGCCACAGATCATCCGCAACAACGTGGACTTACCGCAACCGGAAGGGCCAACGAAGGCGACAAATTCACCATCGTCAATGTGCAGATTGATGTTCTTCAGAACAAATGTCTTGCCACCGTCGTAGCTTTTGTCCAGTTGGGTCAGCTTTACTTCAGCCATTGTCTTTCTCTTGTCTAAGCCTTTATAAACGGTAAATCCGTTAACCTTTCACACCGCCAGCCGTCAGACCATTGACCAGATAACGCTGGGCCATCAGGAAGACGACAGTAATGGGCATGCCAGTCAAAATTGCGGCAGCGGCAAAATCACCCCAGAGGTAGTTCTGGGCATAGAGGAACTGTTTCATACCCACGGCCAGGGTCAGCTGGTCAACGCCCTGGAGCAGGACAGAGGCAATCGGGTACTCACCAATCACCCCAATAAACGACAGTACAAATACAACCGCCAGAATAGGTACAGACAGTGGCAGCAAAATATGCCTGAATGCCTGCCAGGGGGTGGCACCGTCGATATAGGCCGACTCTTCCAGGGCCACATCAATACTTTCGAAATAGCCTTTAATCAGCCAGATGTGCATGGTGATACCGCCCAGGTAGGACATCACCAGGGCACTGTGAGTATTCAAACCCAGCCATGGCACCACACCGCCCAACTTATTAAAGAAGGCATGGAAAGCCACCAGGGCCAGCACCGCCGGGAACATCTGCAGAATCATCATGCTGGTGAGCAAGTGGTTCTTGAAACGGAAACGCAGCCGGGCAAACGCATAAGCACCGGTGGTGGACAGCATCAGGATCAGCACCGAGGTGGTAAAGCTCACTTTCAGGGAGTTCCACAGCCAGGTCAGTACCGGGAAAGTGGGCTTAATCACCGTGCCATCGGCAGTGGTGTACTCAAAACCCAACACCATTGCCCAGTGTTCCAGGCTGGGGTTATCCGGAATCAAACTGCCGGTCGCGAAGTTACCGGTCCGGAATGACACCGAAATAATCATCAAAAATGGAAACATCACCAGACAGAGCAGCAGAATCATCACGATCCGGGCTGCCCATACCCGATATTGCAGGTTTCGTGGTTGTACCATCGCCATGATCAATACTCCTGTGAACTGCGGGTGGCCCTGAGGTTAACCCAGGAGATAAATCCGACGATCAGGAAGATCATCGTGGCAATAGCAGACGCCAGACCAAAGTCCTGACCCGCGACAAATGCCGTACGGAAGGTGAAGTTCACCAGCAAATCCGTGAAGCCTGCCTCCGTTGTCGTTCCGGCCATCATCGGGCCGCCCGCTGTCAACAGGTCAATCAGCACGAAGTTATTGAAGTTAAAGGCAAAGCTGGCAATCAGAATCGGTGCCAGCGGTTTGGCAATATTGGGCAGTGTTATATACAACAGGTTATGGATCGGGTTGGCACCATCAATGGCAGACGCTTCATAGAGATCGTCCGGAATCGCTTTCAACAGACCCATACAGACGATCATCATATAGGGGTAACCCAGCCAGGTGTTGACGATCAGAATCATGGTTCTGGCAAAAGTCGGGTCAGTCATCCACTCAGGACTGATGCCAAACAGCCCTTCCAGGATCATATTGATCTCACCGAAGTTCTGGTTAAACAAGCCCTTGAAAATCAGAATGGAAATAAACGCTGGCACGGCATAGGGAAGGATCAGCAGCACCCGGTAAATCGCCCGCTCTTTCAGTGGTTCCCACTGCATCAGGTTAGCCAGCAACAGACCAATCACCAGACAGAACAGAACACTGCCCGCAGAAAAGACAACGGTCCAGACAAAAATCTTGAAAAACGGCTCACGAATACCTTTGTCATTGACCATACGTTCGTAGTTTTCTCCCCCCACATACACAGAGAAACCGGGGGCAACCCGCTCACCACTGTCGGTCACATAGAACCCCGTGGTCATATCCGGGCGTATGACGTTACCGGTGTTTATCTCAACCAGGCTGTCGTTTTCCTCTTCCCGATACTGCGGTGCCATGGCAGAAAACTCACGCAGGGACGACATCACCAGGCGAGTATCGTCTGTCAGGGTAATAGCCACTGATCCCAGCGCCGAGCGTTGCTGGACCACCTCCCGCATGGACAGTTTGTTACCCTCTGCATCAGCTCCAGAGCGAGCATTAACCTCTACCGGATCACCATTCAGTACGAAAGCGTCGGAGGTATACATACTGTTTTTGTCGTTTTTATCAGTCAGCTGTAACTGAAACTGATCGTTTTGCTGAAAAAGCGCCAGTGTGTAGGTGTGTTCACCGTTTTTTACCTGCTTGTTCAGGTGAATCTCTTTGACCCGCTCAAGACTCAGAATATTGGCAGAGCCGTAATTGGTGAACGAAATGCTAAAGGTGTACACCAGCGGAAAAACGATAAACATCATAATGCCCAGCAAACATGGGTACACGTAGCGATAGCTGTAACCACGCTTGCTGGTAAAAATCCATGTGCCCAGGCTGCCCAGAACCAGCAGGGTTAATGGGAAAAGCACTTCACCCTGGAAATAGAGCAGGGCAATGACATAAAGCAGGGCTAGATCAATCAGGGCAACAAGCGCCCACTTTGGCCCGTTGCCAGACAACAATGATCTGACATTGGCGGGAATGGTCATGGTGTTTGTCTCTCCGGGAGGGTTTTGAGCCGATCGTCAAAACGACGATCGGCAGATGTAACGGGTCACGTCAATGTAAGCCTGCGCTACACCCCGTTTCGCAGTTTTTAGTTAGCAATCAGCTTGGCAGCGTTGTTCAGTGCCACTTCAACGGTTTCCTGACCGGTGGTGATATTGGTCAGGGCAGTCTGGGTAGCCGACCAGAACTTGCCCATTTCCGGCACGTTAGGCATCAACAGACCATTCATGACGTTCTGGTAAGTGGCTTCGATGCGTGGGTCCGCCGCCAGCTTCTTCATGTACGCCTTGTGAGCAACGGCACCCAGTGGCTTGTCGTTGTTCAGCGTGGTCAGACCTTCTTCGGTGAGGACATAGTTCTCGATGAACTCTTTAGCCAAACCCTGGTTTGGCGAAGCGTTGTTCAGAGCAGCAGCCCAGACGCCTACAAACGCACGGGATGGACTACCGTCGATAGAAGGCAGTGGCGCAACACCGTAGTTGATCTTGCTCTTTTCCAGGTTGGCCCAGGCCCATGGACCGGTGATCATCATCGCCACTTCACCCTTGTTGAAGCTGGCTTCCATCACACCGTAATCAACGCCCCGTGGCATCACGCCCGCGTCGATGATTTTCGCCAGCATCTTGCCACCTTTGATGGCACCGGCACTGTTTACACCGATATCAGAAACGTCATAGCCAGCAGGTACTTCCTTGAAGACATAACCACCGTTGGAGGCCAGCATCGGCGTAGTGAAGTAAGGCTGAACCTGATCCCACATGATGGTGGTGATATCTTCTTATCCAGCTCTTTTTTCAGTGCGAACATCTCTTCATAAGAGGCAGGTGCCGTTTTGATGATGTCCTTGTTGTAAATCAAGCCGATGGCTTCCATGGCTACCGGATAGCCGTAAACGTTGCCATTGTGCGACGTGGCCTGCCAGCCTTTGGCTTCGATATCCGCCTTGACACTGTCAGAAGGCTTAACAGGTGCCAGCAGACCGGATTCAGCCCACTCACCGAAACGATCGTGTGCCCACATCACAATATCCGGACCTTTGCCGGTAGCAGCAGCCTGCTGGAAACGGTCGGTCAGATTCTCGGGAATCTCAACCTTTACCTTAACGCCCAGCTCTTCTTCAAAACGCTTACCTACCACTTCCATACCGTTATAGGCTTTATCACCACCAATCCACACAACCAGCTCGTCGTCAGAGAACGCCATGGCTGTGTTGGCCCCCATGGAGATAGCCAGCGCAGAAGCAATCGCTGCAGCAACCGTTTTTTTCATCATCATCTCTACCTACTTCGGTATTTCCCTGAAGTCCTCAGGGTGATCATTGAAATTTTTAGCCTATTGTCGTTTAGATTGGAGTGAGCACTAGCATTCAAATTCGCACTGTCGAGACAAGAGACCTGAGAAACGGTCGGTATCATCAATGAATTGGTATCTGAAAGAAATCGTAAAACGTTTACAGAATGCCCACTTTCTGGGGTAATCCGTGAGCATTTGATACAAATCAACCTATTTTGTGCATTTTCAGGAAAATACCGGGCTCACGTCATAACACAGGAGGTCTGCCCTTTACGGACAAACACATCCAGCCAGCACCCACGAGGCTCACAGGATTTGATTGCCTCCATCACCAGCTCTGCCCCCTGAACGGCAATGCTGTCTATATCCTGTCGTACAGTAGTCAGCGAATGATAGCGATCATCATCAATGCCATCGTAACCCACCACCTGAACATCATCCGGTACCCGCTTACCGGTATCCGCCAGTGCCATGGAAATACCTGTGGCGACAATGTCAGAAAAGGCAACAAAGGCATCGGGCTTAATCCCCGATTCCAGCAAACCACGTATACGACGATAGCTGTCTAATGCTGGTAGACCGGTATCTACTGAAATTTCTATGGCTTCCGAGGGAATAAGCCCCGCTTCCAGCATCGCCCTGCGATAGCCCTGGTAACGCATGCACGAAACCGCATGATCACTGTGCAGGCAGACATAATAAATAGTACGACAGCCATTCCCGAGCAAGTGTGTGGTTGCCAGAAAACCACCCTGTTCATCATTGGAAGCGACCCAGAAATGTCCCTGCCGCACATCACCAATACTCACGTAAGGGGCTTCCTGCTCCTGAACCTTTTGATAGCGGGGATCTTCATGGTGCAACCCAATGCCAACAAAGGCTTTGGCCGACGTCATCAGCTCACCCTCCGGAGAAAACTTCACCCGCTTGACCCAATACCCCTGCCGCTCCAGCTCAATCTTCAGCGCTTCATACACTTTTAATGCAAACGGCGATATGGTTCCCAGATCCAGCCCCAGCACAACCCCCACCACAAAGGCATTCTGCCCGTGCAACTGCCGGGCCATATAATTGGGTTGATAGTTCAGCTCATGGGCCGCGTCCAATACCTTCTTGCGGGTACTTTCGGAAACGTATTTTCCGCCATTGAGCACCCGACTGACGGTGGCAATGGATAATCCTGCCAGCGCCGCCACCTGAAGAATGGTTGATTGCCCAGACACCTGATTCCTTCCCCAAGGGATTTATCCCTATATCAAATAACTGACATTGATTCGAAATATCACCAACCTTGGTAATATATTTTGTTTGCAGTGTTCACAAAAAGACACAGATCAATATTCAGCCAACTTCTTCTAAAAACCTTTTCATATTGCTCTTCACCCCACTAATGCCAAAGAATCCCACAGCCTAAAAAACGTCAACACGTTGTAACGCCTGCTGACAGAGTCTGGACGATTAATTTCGTTTCAGAGGGGGACTGCAGCATGCGAGATGGCGAACACACGACAACACATGTGAAGGAATTTGGTTGTGACCAAAGCAAGACTTCTGCCACTGGCTGGTGCTATTTCAGCTATCGTATTTTCTGCTGCTGCTTCTGCGGCGACTGTGGATTTCCATGGTGTGGTTCGTTCCGGCGTTGGCCTTTCTGCAGGCGGCGGGGATCAAGAAGCATTCCAGGCCAAGGGAGCTGCCTCAAAGTTCCGTCTGGGCAACGAAACCGAAACTTACGGTGAAATCAAGCTGGGTTCTGAACTGTTCAACAACGGTGAACAAGGCTATGTTGTGCTTAAGGGTTGAAAGCGATTTATTGGGATAATCGTATGAATTAAATAGCTTACTGGAGTGCAAGAAGGGCATGAAAATGAGCATTTTAGACTCTTAACAGCCTAATAGTGTTGTTTTTAATGACCAGAACCAACAGCTAATTGGTACCATATTATCTTCAACCTTTAAGCACAACATAGCCGGTGAACAATCTTTTTACCTCGACAGCAACATGGCATTTAGTGTTGATCAGGCTAAAGACTGGGAAGAAAAGAGTCCTGCATTCCGTGAGTTCAACGTTCAGGCCAAAGGTGTTTTAGGCTTTGCTCCTGAAGCTACACTGTGGGCTGGTAAGCGTTTCTACAAACGCCAGGATGTTCACCTTTCAGACTTTTACTACTGGAACGTTTCCGGTCCGGGTGCAGGTGTAGAGAATATTGATGTTGGCTTTGCTAACTTCAGCGCCGCATGGATTAAGAGCAGCACTTCTTTTGAATACTACAAAACCAATGACAATGCACTTAAGCGTGAAAATGCACAAAAGTTCGACCTTGATCAAAACATTATTGATCTGCGTCTGGAAAATATTTCCACTAACACCAATGGTACGTTAACGGTTGGCCTTGACTATGCATTTGGCAACCCTACAGGTTCATTTGCCGGTGGCTTTGCAGCTGATGGTTATGATAATGAAGGTAAGGCAAAGTCGAAAGCATTGGCAGCTGTTAAAGAGTCAGAAATGGACGACAGCGGCTACATGGTCACTCTGGAACATACCCAGAGCAATTTCTTCGGTGGCTTTAACAAATTTGTTGTGCAGTACGCTACAGATGCGATGACAGCCAGTGGTATGGGAACCAATGGCCAGGGTGTTTCAGAGCTTGCAACCGACAATCTTGATGGCCAGGATTTCTACCGGATTATGGATCATGGTTACGTAACTCTTGGTGATAATGTAGAAATGCAATACATCGCGAGCTACAACAATCTGTCATTTAAAGACAGCAATAAAGACGACCAGACTTGGATCAGTGTTGGAGCCCGTCCGATTTACTTCTGGAACGACATCATGAGTACTGCTCTGGAAGTCGGATATGATCAGGTTGAAAATGCTTTTGACAATGGTGACGACTCTAAATTGGCCAAAGTAACCATCGCCCAACAGTGGTCTGCTGGCCGTGGCTACTGGGCTCGTCCTGTTATTCGTGTATTCGGTACCTACGCCAAGTGGAACGACGAATCCAAGGGGCAGATTGGTGGCGCTGCATTTGCAGACGACACTGACGGCTTCACCTTCGGTGTTCAGGCAGAAACCTGGTGGTAAGTTGTTCACTGCACAGCCAGCGCAACCCCCTTCCAGTGCTTAGCATGGGAAGGCTCCGCCAGCCCTACTCCATGGCTGGCCTTCCTGATGCCTGTTAACTATGACATCAGGCAAAATTTCCACCTCCTGTGATTGTGTCTTTATTTGACGGGGCGCTGCCCCGTCTTTTTACTTCTCTGCTGCGCCAACCCTATCCTTACAATACATACCCAATTTCCGTTTACCCTGAGCTTTTCAAAGGTGGTGGTGTCAGACTTTGACATGCCCAATCTCAACAAAATCCGGAGCTAAAAACAGGGAAGTTATCTCTGGATAACCATCCCGCCTCCTGTAAAACGTTTACAACTTCCCACCATCTCATTTCATGGCAATAATGCCCGCGCAAAAAAAACCACCTCTTTCGCAGTGATTTGAAATGCCCAAAAAAAAGTTAATGGATGCGGAACTGCCACCGGTAACCCAAAGCCTGAGCCAGGTGATGCATGCCTCGCCTTTTTCCATCCTGGGAATACACCCCGGGCAGTCCGGTAGTGGTCTGACCATCCGCGCCTGGCACCCCGATGCCGAGTGCATCGAGGTTGTGCAGGAAAGCACGGGCAAATCACTGGGCAGAATGAACCGACTGGCCAATGGTCTTTTTGAGCTGAGCTTTCCCCAACGGAAAAAAGTCTTTTACTATCTGCTCAACATCACCCTAAAGGATGGGACAGAAGAACTCCGCTTTGATCCCTACCAGTTTGGTGAGTACACCCTTTGTCAGCGGGATATCGACCCGCTCCATCTGTACCGGCACCTGGGTGCTCTGAAAGTGGAGCATGCCATTACCCGTCAGCGCAGTGTTTCAGGCGTGTTGTTCAAGGTCTATGCCCCCCATGCCCGTTCCGTCAGCGTGATCGGTGATTTCAACCAGTGGGATGGTCGCTGCCACCCCATGGCCAGTGCTGACGACGGTATCTGGCGGCTGTTTGTCCCGGGCGTTGCCGAAGGTGCCCTGTATAAATATGAGCTGCACGATCAGAATGGTCAGCTGCTGCCGGAAAAAACCGACCCCTTTGGCCATAAAGTGGAACAGTGGCCGGGCCTCGCCTCCATTGTACAAACGGAAAGTACCTTTACCTGGTCCGACAGCCAATGGCTGAACAAACGTCAGCTGAACCATAACAAGCCCATGTCGGTTTATGAAGTCCATCTGGGCTCATGGAAAAAATCGAACGACGGTGGTTTTAAAAATTACCGGGAGCTGGCCGACGAACTGATCCCGTATATCCAAAAAACGGGCTTTACCCATATCGAATTACTGCCCATTGCCGAGCACCCACTCTACGAATCCTGGGGCTATCAGCCGGTTGGGTTGTTTGCCCCCACCAGCCGCTATGGTACACCGGACGACTTCCGCTACCTGGTTGACCAATGCCACCAGCACAATATTGGTGTGATTCTGGATTGGGTTCCCGCCCACTTTCCACAGGATGAACACGGCCTGTTCCGTTTTGACGGAACCGTTATTTATGAATATGAAGACCCGCAACGGGGCTGGCATCCGGACTGGAAGTCCTGCATCTACAATTACGGTTCGCCATGGGTACAGGATTTTCTGATCAGTAATGCCCTGTACTGGCTGGATGAGTTTCATATTGATGGCCTGAGGGTGGATGCCGTGGCCTCCATGCTCTACCTGGACTACTCCAGAAAACAGGGCGAGTGGACACCCAACCATCTGGGCGGCAATGAACACCTTGAGGCCGTCGCCTTTTTGCAGCGCCTGAACACTGAAGTTCACCGACTGCATCCACACTGCATGATGATCGCCGAGGAGTCCACCAGCTGGCCCTGCGTATCACGCCCCGGACACCCACAGAGCCTCGGCTTTGATTACAAATGGAATATGGGCTGGATGCACGACACTCTGGCCTATATGAAGCGGGACCCGATTTATCGTCAGCATCACCACCATGAAATGACCTTCAGTATGGTGTACGCCTATAACGAGAACTTTGTGCTCTCCCTCTCCCACGATGAAGTGGTTCATGGCAAGGGCACGATCCTCAGCCGTATGCCGGGCGATGACTGGCAGCGCTTTGCCAACCTTCGGGCCTATTACGGGTTTATGTTCGGGCACCCCGGTAAAAAGCTGATGTTTATGGGCTCCGAGTTTGGTGTGACCAACGAGTGGAACCCGGCAGAAAGCCTGAACTGGAACCTGTTGGAGCAGGGCCCTTACCACCAGGGCATGCTGGCGATGATCAGTGAGCTGAATACGCTGTATCAGGGTTACCCGGCACTGCATGAGCTTGATTTTGATCGTGACGGTTTTCGCTGGCTGATACTGGACGACCATGGTCAAAGTGTTTTTGCCTTTTACCGAACAGACAGCGCAGGTAAAACCATTGTCGTTATCAGCAATATGACACCATTCGTAAGGCATGATTACACCATTGGCGTTCCGGCCAGTGGACAATGGCAGGAAATCTTTAACAGCGATGAGCAGCGCTTTGGTGGCAGCCATATTGTCAACAATACCGTCTCAACCCGATCAGGAGAGTGGCATAACCACCCCCAAAGCATCAGCCTGACTTTGCCGCCACTGGCGACTATTATGCTGACCGTTGACTGGGCGGCTGACTGAGTGTATTGCAAAAACCTTGTCAATCTACGGAATCCTCGTTCACACTGAGCGTCCTTCGACTCCGCTCAGGATGCACGGACGAAGGGTGCTTGGCGCGATCTATCAGAGTCCGGAGTTTCCGCCCTTCTCGCGACAGGCTAAGCCTGAGAATGTGGGAGGTTCTATGAACTGAAATCATTCGTTGAAATCCAGTGGGTTCGACTCCCACCCGGTAGAGACTAACCATCAGCCGGAAGTGAGTTTTGCATAGTCAGGGGTAATCCTGGTTGTGAAGCGTAAACAGCGGGTACTAAAGCCGCGGGATTGAGCTCCGAAATGGACACCTTGTTGGAGGCTTCATTCTGAAGGGTATGGGGTCAGCACTGAAATGTCGAATTGGTGAGACATAATCAGTCCGACCGGAGTCCGAGACCGGGGCAAAGGTACAGGATGGATTTCTCAGGAACCTGCGAGATCCAGTGCTGACCTGAGTTAACTGGCCATTGGTTCTATGGCTGAACAGAACCCAGTGTCGTCAGGCTTCGCTTCAGGCCTGATGAGACAAAACATGAAGCAACACTCAGGAGTCTGGAAGCGAATCCATAAGTGACCGGATAGTAGGTGCTGGAAGTCTTAGTGTCCCATAGTACTGATGACAACGGGGAACTCTGCTCAGGAGGACCCGGACGAGGAAAGGGGACATCATAGTTATTGAACCGTTTGTGGGAAACACAAGAGGTACATTGAAACCTTATGTTTGTGTCAACGAAACAGAGACGGATAGCCAAACTGGCCAGAGACAACCAAGCCATGGCTTTCACCTCGCTAAATCAATACATGGACTACAACTGGCTTTTACAGGCCTATCAACTGACCCGCAAGGATGGTGCGACAGGCGTAGATAATCAAACGGCCGAGATGTATGAGCGACAGCTGGAGAGTAATCTCCTTAATCTGCTGGATCGACTGAAATCCGGTCAATATCGGGCCCCTGCGTTACGACGCGTTTATATTCCAAAAGGGAAAGGTCAGAAACGATCTTTGGGCATACCGACCTTCGAGGACAAGGTTGCCCAGAGAGCGGTGGCGATGTTATTGGAGCCTATTTACGAGCAAGATTTCTATAACTGCTCGTTTGGGTTCCGCAAAGGCAAGTCAGCGCATCATGCCTTACAAAGTCTACGTAGCCACATAATGCGAGATGGAGGTCAGTGGGTACTGGATGTGGACATCCAAAAGTATTTCGATACGATTGACCACAACCAATTAAGGCAGTTTCTTGCCAGAAGAGTAATTGATGGTGTGGTACGAAAACTGATCGATAAATGGCTGAAGGTCGGTATACTTGAGTCAGGGCAGCTCTGCTACCCGACAATGGGAACCCCTCAGGGTGGTGTTATTTCACCACTGCTAGCCAATATCTACCTGCACTATGTACTGGATGACTGGTTTATTCAAACTGTACAGCCAAGAATTCAGGGAAGGTGTAGTCTGACCCGCTATGCCGATGATTTTGTCATGGTGTTTCAAAACCCTGACGATTGTCGTCGAATAGAGAGGGTACTGCCTGAGCGTTTTAGCGTATATGGCTTGACACTGCACCCGGAAAAGACGCAAAGAATTGACTTTCGGGTTCAGCACCGGAGAGAAAATAAGCGTTGTGGACTTCCGATCAGCTTTGACTTCCTTGGGTTCACACATTACTGGGGTAAAACCCGGAAAGGTGGGTTTGCAATATTCCGGAAAACAGCCAAAGGGCTAGTAGCCAAAGCGCTGAAGTCATTCAATGAATATTGTCGTAAGCATAAACATGACTCATTGAAAGAACAGTACGACAAATTGAACCGGAAATTACGGGGACACTTTGCGTACTTCGGCATAACGGGAAACTACAAAGCCCTGAAAGCAGTACACCGTCGTGTACAAAGAATCTGGCATAAGTGGCTGGGCCGCCGATCACGGACAAGTTATATTCCGTGGGAACAATTCTCCCAGTTCCTGAAACGCTTCCCCCTGACACCGCCAAGAATCCTGCATCAGTACTACCATGGGCATCAATTAGTGAACCAGTAACTATGAGGAACCGGATGCCTTAATTGGGCTCGTCCGGATCTGTGAGGGTTGAGGTCGGTAACGACCTCTTCTACTCGGAGACGGGCTCAGGACGAACGGAGTGCGGAGGCACGACAACCAGTCAAACTCATTGAAACCATGTACTAGAATAGTCGGTATTGCTGTTTGCCTTGTTTTCCAGCAAGTCAATTTTTTATAAAAGTCTGTAATCGTTTACATCACCGTCGTGCTTTTCTGTCCGTGCCTGAAAACTAATAATACACGCTGTTTTTTTGATCACGCTATATAGAATAGAGCATCAACACGTTATGGATACGCCGTCTGCCACCCAGACCTATTCCGCCTTTCCCGGAAAAACCACCCCACAGGGTGCCACCTTGGTCAATGCTGATCTTGTGGCAGTGCCAGGCAATCAGTCGACAGGGGTTAATTTTTCTGTGTATGCCCCGCAAGCAGAACAACTGTTTTTATCGTTATTTGATGCACGGGGGAATGAAGAACAACTGAAAATGTTTCCTTCCGCTGAGGGCATCTGGCACCTTTATATTGAAGGTATTATCGAAGGTCAGCACTATGGCTTCCGGGCAGACGGTTACTGGTCGCCCAATACAACGCCGCGCTTTAACAAGAACAAACTGCTGATGGATCCCTATGCCCGGGAAATCAGTGGTGATGTGCAATGGTGTCAGGACATTTTTGACTATATTTCAGACGACAATGATCAATGGCTCTTCAACGAGCAGGACAGCGCCACCAAAATGCCCCGCAGTGTTGTGCGTGATGCTACCTTTGACTGGCAAGGCGTAACCCATCCACACACTCCGGACCAGCAGAGCATTTATTACGAAACCCACCTCAAGGGATTCACCAAAACCCACCCGGATATTCCGGAGGATATTCGTGGTACCTATCTGGGCATGTGCCACCCCATTACCATTGAATATCTGAAAAATCTTGGCATTACTGCCGTTGAACTGCTGCCGGTTACCTACAGTACCAGTGAAGAGCGACTCACTCACCTTGGGTTATCCAATTACTGGGGTTACAACCCGCTGTGCATGATGGCACCGCACACGCCTTATGCCATTTCCGACCCGGTTATCGAGATGAAAACCATGGTACGGGAGCTGCACCGTGCTGGCATTGAAGTGATTATGGATGTGGTGTTCAACCATACCTGCGAAGGTGGCCATGGTGGTCCATTCCTGAGCATGCGTGGTCTGGCTGAAACCGACTACTACCATATGAACAAACACGACGGTGACATTTCCTCGGAGAATTACAGTGGTTGCGGCAACACCATCAACTTCGACAGCCACCAGACTCTGCGCCTGACTATGGATGCACTGCGTCACTGGGTAGTGGAGTATCAGATCGACGGTTTCCGTTTTGACCTGGCCCCCACCATGGCTCGTCAGCACCGTAATTACAGTAAAGATGCACCTTTCTTTTATGCCGTGAGCCAGGACCCGATCCTGAGCCAGGTAAAAATGATTGCCGAGCCCTGGGATATTGGGCCGGACGGTTATCACATGACCGACTTCCCCTCTGACTGGCAGTCCTGGAATGATCGTTACCGCGATACCTGCCGGAAGTTCTGGAAAGGCAGCAAAGGGGTACAAACTGAAATGGCCTGGCGTTTTTCCGGTTCAGAAGACCTGTTCAGCGAACAAAGTTATCTTGCCACCGTCAACTATATCTGCAGTCACGATGGCTTTAACTTAATGGATCTGGTTTCTTACAATCAGCGCCATAATCTTGCCAATGGTGAAGATGGGCGGGATGGTGACGAGCACAATTACTCCTGGAATCACGGTGAAGAAGGCGTCACTGACAACCCGGACATCAATAAAGCCCGCCTGCGCAGCCGGAAGAATCTGGTGGGCATGTTAATGCTGGCCAAAGGCTCACCCATGCTGTTAGCCGGTGATGAGTTCAGCAACTCTCAGGATGGTAATAATAATGCCTATTGTCAGGACTCCCCCATCGCCTGGCTACACTGGGACTGGTTGCACAACACCGACTCTGACGGTGCACAAATGCACGATTTTACCCGACAAATGATGCATTTTCGTCGCAATGAACCGCTGTTGACCGATGATCTGGGCCACATAGAATACCAGTTACATTCCCCGAAGGGTGACGTCGTTGACCCTCTTCATTTCAGTGAGCGCCACTGTTACACCCTGACGGTTAAAATTCATGACCCGAATGATGCTGAAAAAGGTGCTATCTGGGTCATCATGAACGCTGGCAAACATGTAGGCAGAGTGTTGATCCCTGAAACCGGTCAATTCAAACACCGGATGGTGGTGGTGAATACTGACAAAGAGTCTTCTTTTATTCACGAACCGTCTGTTGATCAGTGCAGCTATGAAGTTCAGCCGCACAGCCTGATCATGCTTAAAGAGATGAATTAACAGGCAGGTCGGCAACTCCGAAGATGGGTTGCCGACCGGTTAATCTACGCAATTACTGTGCACAGCGGGAAACCATCACCTGATCAATCTCACCACTGTCTTTGAACGTTAAGCTCCATACATAGCGTCCCGCCTCCGGTATCATCACCGAGGTATCGGTACCATACCCACCGTTTTTCCCGGCAGCAGCCTGCCCCGGCTTTTGTGACAGATCAGCAGCCGTGTATTGCGGGCTCCAGCTGGCTGTGGCGTACTGGAAGCGATAGCTGCCTTTGCGCTCATTGGTGACGGTTTGATACACGCCGTTGCCTTTATATTGAAAAGCCCGGGCTGGCTTGTGCATCCAGTTAGAGTCCGGAAAGCTGCCCACGACAAACAGCGTGTCTTGTGCCGGGCCTGCTTCATTCACTGTTGGGTTATTGCACTGGGCCAGGAAACCTTCGCCGGTCATCGAGCTGGCATCTCGTTTGTTGACTTTTGGTCCGGCTGCAACAGGCCTGGCAATGCGCAGAAATCGTGATTCAAACCCTTTCATGCGAATGGAATATTCATTGTTTTTCGGGAAAAACACCTCTCCCGTGAGCAGATCCACCAGCCTCCCTTCGGAACCGGCTTCCGCTGTGGTCAGAGCTACCATCTGGAAAGCGCTGTCGGTACTGACCATATAAAGCAGGGCATCATCACCGCTTTGTTTGTGGTCGATATAGATCTCTTTTTCTGCACAGAGGTTGATGCGTTCACCTTTAGACAACGCTGGGTGCTTATCCCGCAGCACCATCAATGATGACACATAGTCTTTAAGATCACGCTGCTGTTGATTCAACTCAGCGGTTACCCCGTCAATTTTGGCACTGGTACGCCCCGAGTGGTCATCACACATACCACGAATGGCGCAGTTATTATCCGGCTGCTTTTCAGCAAAGTCTGGCGTTTCATCACCAATTTCATCGCCGTAATACAGCGTGATTGGTCCGGTATAAGCAGCCATAAACGACATAGCTGCTTTATGGCGCAGCCAGTATTCCCCATCGTCCGGATTGGCAATGCCGCCACGCTGCAGAAGATCACCAAAACGTAACACATCGTGGTTGCCCAGCATCAGATTTGGTTGCGCATGCGCCGGATAGAGTGAGTGCAGGTTCATGCCTTCATCCAACCAGTTACCGCCTTTGCCACCAATGCCGTTTTCATTCACTGCAAACGTTTCCACAAGGCGATAACGCATGGGGAAGTCAAACGCTGAACAGAGGGCCGGGGCTTCCTGACTGCCGTATCCCTCCTGCTGGATAGCATTTTCCTCTTTCCAGATCTCCGCCACCATGTAGCCCAATGGATTGACAGTTTCACCCTTGTGGTTATGGTAAGTCACTGACTGAGAAGCTTCATCCACAGCTTTGCGGATTTCTGTCCAGGCTTCGGTGGGCACCTGGTAGGCCTGATCCAGACGCCAGCCGTCTATTTTCAGCTCCTTCACCCACCAGGTGGCCACCTCCCGGTAAAATGGCAGACTCTCGGGATAGTCAACAGGATTGTGACTGCCAGAAGGCAGCAAACCAGATGGCGATGGCACGACACCGGACTGCTTATGATGGCCGAATACACCGTCAAAAAATACATACAGCCCTTTGGCATGGGCTTTTTCCACCAGCTCTTTCGCCTGTGCCAGGCTCCCGAAGCGTGGGTCAATGGCAAAATAATCCGTGGCAAAATAGCCAGTCGCATCCAGCCGGTCATCCCAGTGTGATTGGCCTGCAACGGGTTTCGAATTGAAGACTGGTGTCATCCAGATGGCATTCATACCCAGTGACTTGATGTAGTCCAGCGAATCAATTATGCCCTGCAAATCCCCCTGGTGATGACTGGTACCGTAGCCGGTGCCGTGACCGGTTCCCTTTTCTCCATCCACAAAGCTTTCGACCATAATCTGGTAAATTTTCAGGTCGTTGGCTTTTGCCCGGGTGCTGGCGCTGCAGTCATAGGCCGGTGTCAGGCTGGTGCTGGCCTTAGACGCTGTATCAGGTGACTGACTGGCACAGCCAGTCAGCAGTAAGGCAGAAAGCGCAGAGATGGCCACAGCCAATGCTTTTGGCTTCGTCATTGGGTCCTCCGATTGGTCACATTACATTGCTGAAAAGAGGATGGGGTAAGCTTAATGTCCACCCTAAGCAGAGTTGTATAACGACACAGGTCATGCGCCGCCCGCCATTATCGCTTTTAGCAGCCCCGATGCATTGATTTAAAGCATTTTTATTTTCTATTCAAAATAGTTGTAATCGTTTTCAGAGGTTTACAACAATGCGCAAAAGGTGAAATTAATTTACTTGACGCCTGTTTTTCACTTTGTCACATTGATGTTTACTTATTAAACAACAACACATGGTTGGTAGTGTGCAATCCCATCTTTTAAAACATTTCAATCAGCACAAAGACTGAAAGCGTTTACAAAACAACAAACCATCTTTTTCCATTACACTAGGATTCTTTTGCAAAGCCGCTGAAACAGATCATCAGCGAAAAAGCCAACCTGATAGCGCAACAAGAGTGATACGCATCACATGGATCAGAAAGCATTTACCATAGAGCTTGAAAAACACCTGCGTCGTGAACTGGGCACTACCCCGAAGCAAGCCACACATCGCGACTGGTGGCAGGCCCTCTCTCTGGTACTCCGTGACATTAATCTGGACCAGCTTCAGGAAAGTAGCCTGAGCGTCACCAAAGAGACAAAACCGCAACGTCATGTCTGCTACCTCTCCATGGAATTTCTGATGGGACGCCTGCTGGGTGATGCCCTGATGAACCTTGGACTTTACGAAACCGCAGCCACCCTGCTGCAATCCCACGGCGTACGCATTTCTGATGTTCTGGATCAGGAGCGGGACATGTCCCTGGGCAACGGTGGCCTGGGTCGTCTGGCCGCCTGCTTTATGGATTCTCTGGCCAACCAGCATATTCCAGCCACCGGGTACGGCATCAACTACCGCTATGGTCTGTTTCGTCAGATCTTTGTGGATGGTTACCAGAAAGAGAAGCCAGATGTCTGGCGTGAATTTGGCAGCCCGTGGGAAACCTGTCGTCCATCCGAGACCGTGGAGATTGGCCTGTTCGGTCATATGGAAATGGACAGCGATGGCAATAACCACTGGGTGCCTGGCAAGAAGCTTTTCGGTGTGCCCTGGGACATCACCATTCCATCCTTTGGCGGAAACTATGTAAACCGTCTCCGTCTCTGGGAAAGCCTGGTGGGTGCCTATCCTATCGATCTGGATAAATACAACCAGGGTGAGTATCTGGAAGCCTGCCGTAACCTGGTGGATGGCGATACCATTTCCGGTGTCTTGTACCCTGAAGACTCAACACCTCAGGGTAAAGATCTGCGACTGATCCAGCAGTACTTCTTCACGGCCTGTTCCCTCAAAGACATTATCCGCCAGTATAAGCAGCGTGGCCTGCCATTAAGCAGTCTGGCCAAACACTACGCGCTGCAATTGAACGACACCCATCCGGCTATCGCCATTCCGGAATTAATGCGCCTGCTGATGGACGAAGAAGGCATGGTCTGGAATCAGGCCTGGGCCATCACTCAGGAAATGTGCCACTACACCAATCACACCCTGTTGCCAGAGGCCCTGGAGAAATGGTCTGCCTCCCTGCTGGACCGTGTTCTTCCAAGACACTTGCAAATCATTGAGATGATCAACTACGTCTTCCTGAACGGAGAGGCTAAAGAACAATGGGGCGACAATGTCGAGATCATCAAGAAAGTCAGCATCTTCGAAGAGCTGGACAACGGCGATCGTATGATCCGCATGGCCAACCTGTCGGTGATTGGCAGTCGTCGGGTTAATGGTGTTGCCGCGCTGCACAGTGGGCTGGTTAAAGCCAATCTGTTCCCCGAGTTTGACGCCCTGTATCCCGGCAAGCTGGTCAACGTCACCAACGGTGTAACCCCAAGACGCTGGCTGGCTCACTGTAACCCGGGCCTGGCACGACTGCTGGATCGAAATATCGGCAAAGAGTGGCGTACTGACCTGGACCAGCTGGAAAAACTGACACCACTGTCGGAATCTCCTGATTTTCTCGATGCCTTTGCCAATGTCCGTTTCAAAAACAAGGAGCGACTGGCGCGGTTGATTGAGAAGGAGTGCAAGGTCACCGTTAACCCCAATGCGCTGTTCGATGTTCAGATTAAGCGACTGCACGAGTACAAGCGTCAGCAGTTAAACCTGTTGCACATCATCAGCCTGTATCACGAAATGCTTGATAACCCGGATGCCGAACATACCCCACGGGTCTTTATTTTTGGCGCTAAAGCCGCACCAGGTTATGTAATGGCCAAACAGATTATTCTGGCCATCAACAAGGTCGCCCAGGTTATTAACAACGATCGTCGTTTGGATGACTGCCTGAAAGTGGTATTCCTGCCGGATTACCGCGTCACCCTGGCGGAACAGATCATTCCTGCCGCCGATCTTTCCGAGCAGATCTCCACTGCCGGTTTTGAAGCCTCCGGTACCGGCAATATGAAGCTGGGCCTGAATGGTGCACTGACCATTGGGACACTGGATGGAGCCAACGTGGAAATTGCTGAAGCGGTGGGCGATGAGAACATCTTTATCTTCGGAAAAACCGTCGATGAGATTGCCGAACTGCAGCAGCAGGGTTACAACCCATACCATTATTATGAGAGTAATCCGGTACTGAAGCGGGCCATTGACGCCCTGATGAATGGTTCCTTCTGCCAGCACAAGCCCGACCTGCTGAAACCCGTTGCGGAAGATCTGATGCATCGTGACCAGTTTATGGCTCTGGCTGACTTTGACAGCTATCGCGAAGCTCAGCAGAAAGTATCCGACACTTTCCGTAAGCCAAGGCTCTGGTGGCGCAAGGCGGTGCTGAATACTGCACGCCTGGGTCGATTCTCTTCGGACCGGTCTATTGCTGACTATGCTGAGAAGGTTTGGAATAGTAAATAATCAGGTGGTTTTGGCAGCTTACTGAGCGTGAGCTGCCGCTAATTATTCTTGTTAACCTGTTCCCAAACCACTGACTTTCTGCGCTCCAACGTGACGGTACTGAGCTCAAATATCTGGCACTGTCTTCCTTACCCAACCCAACAGTTCAACGATGTTGGTATAGACTCCCGGGTAACCCGGCTCAGCACAGCCATAGCCCCAACTTACGACACCCAACTGGTACCAGGTACCCTGGTGGTTATAAACCATGGGACCACCACTATCGCCCTGACAGGAGTCTTTGCCTCCTTCATCAAAGCCAGCGCACAGCATATTTTTGGTAATAGCACCGTCATAATGTTGCCCGGAGTTGCAAAGCTCTCTCTCCACATAGGGCACCTGAACCACATGTAGCGTGTCTGGTTGTCCTTTCTCATACCCCAGGGTTCCCCAGCCCATCACCTCAAATACTGAACCTTTATTAATGTTTGCAAAGTGTTCTTCAGAAATCAGACGAACAGGTTCAATACCCTCAACGTCCTGCTCTAATTCAATAATGGCAATATCGCTATCGATGGTTTCATCGTTATAGTCTGGATGTATATAAAGCCTTGCCACCCGGTAGAAGCGGCCAGTGTCCGGTTCACTGAGTTTATGCCCCCCCAACCAGACGGAAATAAATTCGGCATAATCCTGAATATCTTCGACGCAATGGGCAGCCGTCAGGACATACTTGCCACCAATGTAAGCCCCGCCACAAAAATGCACCTCTCTCAATACTCTTAATGACGCCATATAAGGACGGGAAAATGGAGAAAGCTCATTACCACCAACAATTTTTATTCCTGAATAGTTACTCGCCTTTTCAGGATGCGCACTGACGCTTACAGCAAATACTAAAACTAATTGACTTAATGCCAACACGGCCATCTGTAGGAGTTTTTTCACTATTGAAGTCCCTTTCAATGTTAAAATCACAAATAGGTCATGGATATTACAGTTGTATTTTCTGTCGTTTAACAAGACGGTTTAATGCACCCAGAGAGTGTAAGTGTGCATAGGTCCACGCCAGCCAACCGGAATCAAACCAGCTTTTCACTTTTTCTTCGGGAATGGAATTCAGTTTTTTCTCATCAATAACTAATAACCCTTCGAGCCTTAGGGGCTTATCCTTCTCCAGGAGAATTTGGAGATTGAACGGAGATAACAGATCAAGCGCTTTTAATTCATGACAATAATCAAGGGTATTCTTGTACTGCTGATCATAGTTATTAAGAAATTGAATAATGTTATTCAATGTTTCTGTATTTTCACCGTCATCACTGAAAAGCGCTTCACCTTCCTCACCAGCAAACTGACTGGCTTTCTGATCAAAGCAAACCGAGCCTTCATCGGTCAGGGCGAAAGGATAACGGCGGATAAAAGCAGGAATATAGCTGTCACTCCAGCTGCCCGCCTCACCCAGGTGCTTATGCCCTGCATCCATCAGCGAAAGCAGGGCAAGGGGGAAAAAGTTGCCCTGCTCATCCTTACTGAAGAGCACTGGCATATCACGGCTGGCTTCAAAAAACTCGATACCGGTCAGTGGTACAGAGTTTACCTCTTCGGTGAAAGAGTAGTCGTCAGATGCCTTGAACTTAAGGGTCTTATGCACTTCCCGGTTGAGAAATGCCGGCTCATTGTAAAACAGTAATGTTGCCATAATCAGGGGGCCGCCTCTCTTGTTTTGTCTGGGTATAAAACCACTTCTAAAAATAGTTATTTTGACATTTTTAAGCTGACCTGAGCTTAAAATTTTTACATAGCACATTGAAGGTATCAACGAATAAAATGTTATATGATTGTTAAGGGTAAGTGATTGCTGCATAAGAATGATGACAATGAATAAAAACCACTCATTTTCAGGCTTCATTCCTGACTTAATAGTCAGTAATAACAACCATATCTTTGATTTATTTTTTCTCAGGAATTAAACGGAGTCCCCACCAATGTCCACTGAAACCCTGCAACTCAATGATACGCTCTATCAATATATTTATAACGTTGGTCTACGTGAGCACCCGGCATTAAAAGAGCTCCGGGAATTGACCAGCCACCATCGCTACCGAATGATGCAAATTTCTGCCGAGCAAGGGCAGCTTATGGCCATGCTGGCAAAACTATCCAATGCCCGCAGAACCATAGAAATTGGTGTTTTCACCGGTTACAGTGCGCTCTCTGTTGCCCTGGCACTGCCCGATGATGGGGAGCTGATTGCCTGTGATATCAGCAGTGAGTATACCAACATAGCCAAACCCTTCTGGGAAAAAGCCGGTGTCTCTGAGCGGATCAAACTTCACCTGGCTCCGGCGTCTGAAACCCTGGATCAACTGATCAGGAAAGGTGAACTGGATCAGTTTGATATGGCCTTTATTGATGCGGATAAAACGGGGTATGACGTTTATTACGAACAATGCCTGCAGCTGGTTCGCCCTGGTGGGCTGATTCTTATCGATAATGTGCTGTGGAGCGGGAGAGTAGCTGATGCAGAAGCAAGTGATGAAGACACTGCTGCCCTGAAAGCATTAAACCGGAAAATTCACGACGATGATCGTGTGGATATGATGATACTGCCTGTTTCCGATGGGCTTACCATTGCCATCAAGCGTTAAGAATAATGAGCACAGAGAGTTAATCGTTCCCACACCGCAGAGGCTGTCGCGAAAGTCTTTTTAATCTGTCTTTTGCGACAACCTCTCCAGCCTGGGAACGAGACAATTTTATTTGGGGTTCTTTTCCATTCTCACTGACTCCTCATAACTTGGAGGCGGTTCATCAAAAGTCTGTGTACCCGGAGGGGATAGCCGATAGTCTAAAGAATCATACGCAGGAGGAGCTGACGGCATTGGAAAATAGTCATCTCCCTCAGGATCAGCAGGAGGAAATGATGGTGTTGGGAATGCCACAAGCTCCCTTAGAAGACTCAGCAGGATCATCATGAGAGGCATATCGTCACAAATTTTTCCTTCAGGCTGCTGAGTATTTAGACCGTCTTCTTTCTTTAAAACCCACTTTTACCACCAAAATAACGTAATCATTTGATTTTGAAGCATATATTCTATTCGAATATATGGTTGGCACGATTTTTAATCGTTTAAAATCAAAATGTTACCAAGGGGTGGTGAAGGTCGGTTAAAAAATCAACAATCACTGTTTTATTAAGCTCCTCTGCCTGCTACAGAAAACCCAAAAAGCCAAGAGTTAGCATTACTAATCGACTGGTTAGTGCTTTAAGAAAAAAAAATCATTTAATATTTTTTCAATTGGTCAGAAACTGATAGAAGTATTTTATCAACTCCCTGCCAAAAATTGTATACACCATCCAAATACCAGCAATTAACACAAGGAGTGACCTATGCTTGACGGAATTTCTCAATCAGAAAAAATGAAGCACCTGACTAAAGAAGTACCAGCTCAGCAAGGGGACGATAGAGCTGTCGGGTCCAAAAGCCAAACAGGCTCAGATAAACCACTCTCTCACAGGTCAGTCTTAACTGCTCGAAAAAGACCGGCAAATTTTACAGATGGCTCTCTACAGCCCAGTAAAATCGCGAAAAGAACATTAGAAGCAGAGGTTATACCAGTCAAATATGAGCAGCTACTTGCTGAGCAATCTCCAGAATTCAAGGCGTCCGAAAAACTCCCGCTAATGACAACTGCTACGCCCGATCAAATAGCATCTAACAAAACGGAGTCACCATTTAAAGCTGATGATATTACTGTTAATGATTCAGAGTTTCAGCAACCACCTGGAAAAATAAAAAAACTTACCATGGCGATTAAAATCTTTTCTAAAAGCTTTAAGACAATATCTGATTACAATAATCCAGAGACTGACCGGAGTACCCGGGTAGAATCAATACGTAACCGGGTTTTCACCGGAACCACTGCCGTTTTAAGCATACTAACCGGAGCAATAATCTTAAAAGGTTTTTTACATTATGTGGATTCCTGGCGTGAGTCGGAAATCGAAGGTTGCGAGTACACAATTGGTTTTATTTATGCTTTCGGTTCACTTCTGACTTATGGGGCTTTTGGTATTGGTTGGCTACTTACCGAGGGAATCTCTCGCCTCGTGACTTCAACCGTGGCAGCCTCGGTGGATACCCGTGAAAAATTAGCCGAAATGATTACCTTTACGTCACCAAAAGAGCGGTTTTTAAAAAAATATCAAAGAATGGAGGAGTCTCTCACCGCATTGCGAATCAAGCTTATCGATGCAGAGCTTGCCAAAAAGTTAAGAGATAGCGTACACAGAGAATCAGATATTGAGGCCAAAGAGCACGCTAGGCAGGAGACTGCCATTTTGAATCCGGACATTGACAAAGAGAAATGGCATGATTCTTTACAGCGCTATTTCGTCAGGGAGTGGTATGAGTTCTATTGGGAGGATATTAAGAATCTGAAGGATGACATCCGTAAAACCGAAGATTGGCTTAACAGGGCTGCCAAACAGAAAGAACTGCTCGCTAATGAACAGCGGGAACTGGAAGAACTGTATGATGACGTTGCTCCACCGATTGTCGGGAAGTTGGAGCTGAAACCGCTTAAATTGATTCGTGTTTAATTCCACTAGAGGTGACTTATCCGGCTGGGGGTTACCGTCACTTACCATCCGGTTAGTTATTTGTGGAAAACAAAATGGTTAAATTGCAACGTTTTTTAACAATGAACCCGTTGGTAAGGCTCTATTGAGTTCGTAGCATAACTTGCACGAGCCATTTTAATACAAACAATTAACACAAGGATTGTCCAATGAATTGCATAGCCGCATCTGAATTTGCGATACCCCTAACTGTGGATTTGACCGATCCGCATGGTAACGATAAACCTGTTACAGAAAGCCACGAAAACCCGGGGCAACCAATCCACCACAGGGCCATATCGCCGATCAATCATCCTGAACCCCGGGAGCCCGAAAACCTCAGGTTATTGATGGAACCTCTGCCCGGGCAAACAACTGGATTTCACCAGATGCAGCCGCTTATAGCTGATGAGATTACCATTGATAATCCGGAATTTAAGCGGCCACCCGGAAAAATAAAAAAGCTGGCCCTGGCAATAAAAATCTTTTCTAAAAGCTTTAAAACAATGTCTTGTTTCAATAATCCAGAGACTGACAGGAGTGCACGGGTAGAAAAAATACGTAACCGGGTTTTCACCGGAACCGCGGCAGTGCTAGACATACTGACCGGGGCAATTATTTTAAAAGGATTTATAGACCTTATAGGTTCTTGTCGTCAACGTGGAGAGTCAGACACTATACTCCTGGATTTTCTTCTTTTGGCTATCGCCATAACCGTAATGTTTGGGACTTTTGGTATTGGTTGGCTGCTCTCCCAGGGAATCTCTCACCTGGTGACTTCAATCGTGGCAGCGTCGGTGGATACCCGTGAAAAATTAGCCGAGATGACCGGCTTTACATCACCAGAAGAGAGATTTTTAAACAAATATCAAAGAACGCAGGAGTCTCTCACCGTATTGAAAACCAAGCTTATTGATGCTGAGCTGTCCCGTACTTTAGGACATTGTCAATCCAGTGAAGCAGAGCGTGAAGCCAGAGAGCAGGCCAAACTTGATACCCAAGCTTTGAATCCAGGTACTGCCAAGGATAAATGGTATGATTCTTTACAGCGTTATTACCTGAGAGAGTGGGCTGAGTTCTATAATTACAGTAGTAAGGAACTAAAGGAGGAAATCCGTAAAACCGAAGATTGGCTTAACAGGGCAGCAAAAGAGAAAGAACGGCTCTGTAATGAACAGGAACTACAAAAACTGAATGTTGTGGTTGCTGACGAAAACCGGGCTCACCGGGCTCCTATGTAATTCGAAGGTAATGGGCTGTGTGTACTGTTAGAACTGTAGACGTCAGCCCTTTAAAAATGGCGTGTGAAGAGCGCCTTCTTCTCTTGGGCATACCACATTTCAGAAGAACCTTAAACATTTCATTCTACAGCTAGCCCACAAGTACCGGCCAGGGGTTAGCGATGCTTCTTAGGGTAGACATTAAGGCCAAGTTGTTGTGAAACAAGGGCTGTAGAGCAGGTATGTAATCAAGTATTGCGATTCTACTTCATTGCACATACCCATACAGCCCAGAGAGCTCGTTTCTGAATTCTTATACGGGAGGTCAGAAACACCCCTACAGCCTTTACCAATAAAGGGCTTCGCTTAATGTCTACCCTAAGAGCGATGCTTACCGGCTGGTTAGTGCTTTATTGAATAAAAAATCATTTAATATTTTCAATTGATGAGAAAGAGACGGAAATGTTTTATCAATTCCCTGCCAGAATTTCCAGGCAATCTCTAAATACCCGCAATTAAGACAAGGAGTGTCCCATGATTAACACAACGGCTACATTATTGGGATCTGCGCCCCCCTCAACTCAAGCAAAAAAAGCGACAGAGCAGCCAGGGGACGATAAAGCTGTCGAGTCCAACAGCCATAAAAGGCCAGATCAGTCACTCTCTCAAAGGGCAGTCTCTTTAACTGAGCCATCACCAGAACTCAAAGCATCCGAAAAACTCAAGCTAACGGCAACTACGTCATCAAAACAAACAGCCATTGACCAGATGCATTCACCAATGAAGGCTGATATTACCATTAATGATCCGGAGTTCAGGCAACCACCCGGTAAAATAACAAAGCTTGCCCTGGCGATTAAAATCTTTTCGAAAAGCTTTAAAACAATGTCTGATTTCAATAATCCAGAGACTGATCGGAGTGCCCGGGTGGAAACCATACGTAGCCGGGTTTTCACCGTGTCCACTAAATTGTTGGACATACTAACCGGGGCAATAATCCTGAAAGGGTTTATAGATTATTTGGGTTCCCATGAGAGTCTTGGATCTTCAGTCAATTTTCTTGGACTGCTTATTATTGATCTTATCGCCACAATCGTATTTTTTGGGGCTTTTGGTATTGGCTGGCTGCTCTCCCAGGGAATTTCTCGCCTGTTGACGTCAACCGTGGCAGCATCGGTGGATACCCGTGAAAAATTAGCCGAAATGACCGCCTTTACGTCACCAGAAGAGAGGTTTTTAAAAAAATATCAACGAACGGAGGAGTCTCTGTGCGTACTGCAAACCAAGCTTATTGATGCAAAGCTGGCCAGAACGTTAAGAAATTGTGACAGAGGAAACGCAGAGATTAAGGCCGAAGAGCGTGCCAGAAAGGAGATTGCAAAGTTGAATCCTGGCGCTAAAAAAGAGACATGGTTTGAATCTAAACAGCGCGAACACCTGAGAGATTGGTATGAGTTTTACGCGTTCAAAATTGAGGAACTGGAGCAAGAAATCAGTAAAACCAAAGATTGGCTTGACCGGGCCGCAAAACAGAAAGCACTGCTCACTAAAGAACAGCGGGAACTGGAGGAACTGTATGATGACGTTGCTCCACCGATTGTCGGCAAATTGAAGCTGGAACCGCTTAAATTGATTCGTGTTTAATTCCCGGTTAAATCATGGGCGAGCAGCTTCTTTCCTGCCCTTTGAACTTCTGGCAACACCTGTTTTTCCAGCCCCAAAACGAGAAACCCCGGCCTAAGCCGGGGTTTCTATGGAGTACGGGAATAAATTTTCCAAAGAAAATTTATTACTCCATGATTTTGGCAACAACGCCAGCACCAACAGTACGGCCACCTTCACGGATCGCGAAGCGCAGACCTTCTTCCATCGCTACCGGGTTGATCAGGGTAGCAATGAAGTTGATGTTGTCACCAGGCATGACCATTTCAACGCCTTCGTTCAGTTCTACAGCACCGGTTACGTCAGTAGTACGGAAGTAGAACTGTGGACGGTAGCCCTTGAAGAATGGCGTGTGACGACCACCTTCTTCTTTGGACAGGATGTACACTTCAGCTTCGAACTTGGTGTGCGGAGTAACAGTACCTGGCTTGATCAGACACTGACCACGCTCAACGTCTTCACGCTTGGTACCACGCAGCAGGGCACCGATGTTCTCACCTGCACGACCTTCGTCCAGCAGCTTACGGAACATTTCAACACCAGTAACGGTAGTCTTGGTAGTCTCTTTGATACCAATGATTTCTACTTCGTTACCAACGTTGATGATACCACGCTCAACACGGCCAGTTACTACAGTACCACGACCAGCGATAGAGAATACGTCTTCGATAGGCATCAGGAATGGCTGATCGATCGCACGCTCTGGCTCTGGGATGTACTCGTCCAGAGTTTCAACCAGCTTACGTACAGCAGAAGTACCCATTTCGTTGGTGTCTTCGCCGTTCAGGGCCATCAGGGCAGAACCGATGATGATTGGCGTGTCGTCGCCTGGGAAGTCGTAGGTGTCCAGAAGTTCACGAACTTCCATCTCTACCAGTTCCAGCAGCTCTTCGTCGTCAACCATGTCGGCTTTGTTCAGGAATACCACGATGTATGGTACACCTACCTGACGAGACAGCAGGATGTGCTCACGAGTCTGTGGCATGGGGCCATCAGCAGCAGAACATACCAGGATAGCGCCGTCCATCTGAGCAGCACCGGTGATCATGTTCTTAACGTAGTCAGCGTGTCCTGGGCAGTCTACGTGCGCGTAGTGACGGTTTGGAGAGTCGTACTCTACGTGTGCAGTAGAGATGGTGATACCACGCTCACGCTCTTCTGGAGCGTTGTCGATCTGGTCGAATGCACGCATGGTGCCGCCCCAGGTCTCAGCACATACGCGAGTCAGTGCTGCAGTCAGGGTGGTTTTACCGTGGTCAACGTGACCGATGGTGCCGACGTTTACGTGCGGCTTCGAGCGTTCAAATTTTTCCTTAGCCATGTCTCTTAACCTTTAGCTATAGATAGTTCGAGGGTAGCAATATCAAGCAGGGCATTCTAACAGCCATTGTCACCGGAAAGAATTTCTCATGTTAAAAAAACATAAAAAAAAACGGTTATTCCCGGGAAGCCGACGGTCAGAACCCCTTAGTTAATATCAACCCTGGTTTTTGATGACCGCTTCAGCAATGCTGGCGGGCGCTTCGGCATACTCATGAAATTCCATGGAGTATGTTGCACGCCCCTGAGTTGCTGAACGCAGATCGGTAGCGTAGCCGAACATTTCACCCAGCGGCACCTGAGCATTAATCACCTTGCCAGAAGGTGTATCTTCCATCCCCTGAACAATACCGCGACGACGGTTCAGGTCGCCCATAACGTCACCCATGTAGTCTTCTGGTGTTACCACCTCGACCTTCATCATAGGCTCCATCAGGACCGGCTTGGCCTGAGGCGCGTATTTCTTCAGAGCCTGCGAAGCAGCGATTTTAAACGCCATTTCGTTAGAGTCAACATCGTGGAAGGAACCATCGTACAGACGAGCTTTCAGACCCAGCAGCGGGTAGCCGGCGATAACGCCGTTCTTCATCTGTTCTTCGATACCTTTCTGGATAGCCGGGATGTATTCCTTCGGAATCACACCACCCACGATTTCGTTGATGAATTCCAGACCTTCTTCACCGTCGGAAGCAGGCGAGAATTCAACAACAACGTGACCGTACTGACCGCGACCACCAGACTGCTTGGCAAACTTGTGGTTAGCGTCAACAGAGCCTTTCAGCTTCTCACGGTAGGCAACCTGTGGCTTACCAATATTGGCTTCTACCTTGAACTCGCGACGCATACGGTCAACGATGATGTCCAGGTGCAGCTCACCCATACCGGAGATGATGGTCTGGCCACTCTCTTCGTCAGTGTGTACGCGGAAAGATGGATCTTCCTGAGCCAGTTTGCCCAGAGCGATACCCATTTTTTCCTGGTCAGCCTTGGTCTTTGGCTCAACCGCAACGGAGATTACCGGCTCAGGGAACTCCATGCGCTCCAGAGTGATCACGCTGTCCATGGCACACAGAGTGTCACCGGTGGTGACATCTTTCATGCCGATCAGCGCGACGATGTCACCAGCGACACACTCTTTCAGCTCTTCACGGTTGTTAGCGTGCATCTGAACCATTCGGCCAACACGCTCTTTCTTGCTCTTGACCGGGTTATAAACTGAATCACCGGAGCTCAGAACACCGGAGTAGTTACGGATAAAGGTCAGAGTACCCACGAATGGGTCAGTGGCAATCTTGAACGCCAGGGCAGCAAAAGGAGCGCTGTCGTCAGCTTCACGAGTAGCAACCGTGCCTTCTGCGTCGTCCAGGATACCTTCGATCGCCTTGACTTCTTTTGGCGAAGGCATCAGCTCGATAACGGCATCCAGAACAGCCTGTACACCCTTGTTCTTGAAGGCAGAGCCGCCGAACACAGGGATGATTTCATTGGCCAGAGTACGGGCACGGATACCGGCCTTGATCTCTTCTTCTGACAGATCACCCTCTTCGAGGTATTTTTCCATCAGTTCTTCAGTGGCTTCAGCGGCAGCTTCGACCATGTACTCACGCATTTCTGCGCACAGCTCTTCCATGTCGGCAGGAATGTCTTCGTAAGTGAAGCTCATGCCCTGGTCTTCTTCGTTCCAGATGATGGACTTCATCTTCACGAGGTCAACCACGCCCTTGAACTCGTCTTCGGCACCGATGGTCATCTGCATGGGGACAGCGTTGGCATTCAGACGGTCACGCAGCTGGCTGATCACCATTTCGAAATCAGCACCGGTACGGTCCATCTTGTTGACGAAGACCATGCGGGGTACTTCGTACTTGTCAGCCTGACGCCATACGGTTTCAGTCTGAGGCTGAACACCGGAAGAGCCACACAGCACGACGACAGCACCGTCGAGTACACGCAGGGAACGCTCTACCTCGATGGTAAAGTCAACGTGTCCTGGTGTGTCGATGATGTTGATACGGTGCTCATCAAACTGAGCATCCATACCACGCCAGAAACAGGTAGTAGCAGCAGAGGTAATGGTGATACCACGCTCCTGCTCCTGCTCCATCCAGTCCATGGTGGCAGCACCATCATGAACTTCACCGATTTTATGGCTCAGACCGGTGTAAAACAAAACACGTTCTGTGGTCGTTGTCTTACCCGCGTCAACATGGGCACAGATACCAATGTTGCGATAGCGGTTGATCGGGGTTTTACGGGCCACGACTCAATCCTCTGATACTTAGAAACGGTAGTGGGAGAATGCCTTGTTGGCTTCAGCCATACGATGCACGTCTTCACGCTTCTTAACGGCAGCACCCTTGCTTTCGGCAGCGTCCAGCAGCTCTCCAGCCAGGCGGAGTTTCATGGACTTTTCACCACGCTTGCGCGCAGCGTCTACCAGCCAGCGCATGGCCAGGGCAGTACGACGGGCAGGGCGAACTTCAACGGGTACCTGATAAGTGGCACCACCAACACGGCGAGACTTAACCTCTACCATAGGAGCGATGGTTTCCAGAGCTTTTTCGAACAGCTCCAGAGGCTCCTTATTGGTACGCTCCAGAACGATGTCCAGGGCACCATATACGATCTTTTCAGCGACAGATTTCTTACCGCTGACCATCACGTGGTTGATGAATTTAGTGAGTGTTTTGTTGCCAAACTTAGGATCTGGCAGCACGTCGCGCTTAGCGACTACGCGTCTTCTTGGCATTGATAAGCCCTCTACGTCGGTCTTCAGGTAATCCAGGATCAATCATTGACTTTTTCGATACAAAAAAGCAGTGACCTGGCCTTACTCTCATCAACCTGATATTAAAAAAATTCTTACCCGGCTTGACACTGGTTTCTTACAACCAGTTTTTAGCCTTTAGGTCTCTTGGTACCGTACTTGGAACGGCCCTTCTTACGGTCGTTAACACCCTGGGTATCCAGGCTACCGCGAACGGTGTGGTAACGAACACCTGGCAAGTCCTTTACACGACCGCCACGGATCAGAACAACACTGTGCTCTTGCAGGTTGTGACCTTCACCACCAATGTAGGAAGTCACTTCAAAGCCGTTGGTCAAACGCACACGACATACTTTACGCAGCGCAGAGTTAGGCTTTTTAGGGGTAGTAGTATAAACACGGGTACAAACCCCGCGACGCTGAGGACAGGCCTGCAGCGCAGGCACGTCCGTCTTTCTAACCTTACGCTTCCGGGGCTTGCGCACCAGCTGGTTAATTGTTGCCATTCAGCAAACTCCAATCTCTATTCGAGAACCGTTTCTAAGTGTTGAGTCTGAACCGTCAGAGGAAAGAGCAGTCCAAACTCCTGCTTTAAACAGCAAAAGCCGGCAGAAACCGGCTTATACAACCCGGTCCACGACTAACTCACAAGAAGCGAACCACGGGCAAAATAAAGCGCAGAAATTTTACGGATCGACAAAAGCAACGTCAAGTAGGGGATTCAGCCATATAAAGCGAGAAATATCCCATAGTCTGGCACAGAAGCGTGTTTAACAGGGGATTCTTACTGTTTTAAGGAAGGCTAACCAAAGACAGGGAGGATAATTTACGGGCAAAAAGTTAGCCAGAAAAAAAAGATAACCCAATGATTTATATATTCTTTAATAAATCCCCCTGATCCGGCAATCACTTTCCCGAACAAATGATAAGCGCTGCCAGAGCATTACCAGATATGCTAAAGTCGCCACCCCACACACCTTCAAAGTTTAAAACTCAATGAAACGCGAACTGGCAATCGAATTTTCACGGGTCACCGAAGCCGCCGCCCTGGCAGGGTATAAATGGCTGGGACGAGGCGATAAAAATGCCGCTGACGGTGCAGCCGTCGAAGCCATGCGCACCATGCTGAATAAAGTCGATATGCACGGCGAGATTGTGATCGGTGAAGGAGAAATCGACGAAGCGCCCATGCTGTATATTGGTGAAAAAGTCGGCACCGGCAACGGTGAAAGCATTGATATTGCGGTTGACCCGATTGAAGGCACCCGCATGACAGCCATGGGCCAGAACAACGCCATCGCCGTCCTGGCCGCCGGTGAAAAAGGCTCCTTTTTGAAAGCGCCGGACATGTATATGGAGAAGCTGGTCTGTGGACCGGGTGCCAAAGGCGTGATCGACCTGAATCTGGGACTGCGTGAGAATATCCGGAATGTCGCCCGCGCCCTGCACAAACCCATTGAGAGTCTGGTGGTCATCACCCTCGCCAAACCACGTCATGATGCCGCCATTGCCATGATGCAGAGCATGGGTGTTCGCGTCTTTGCCATTCCCGACGGGGACGTTGCTGCTTCCATCCTTACCTGCATGCCCGACAGCGAAGTTGACCTGATGTACTGCGTGGGCGGAGCACCGGAAGGCGTGGTTTCAGCAGCCGTTATCCGGGCACTGGGTGGCGATATGCACGGCCGTCTGGTAACCCGTGACAAAGCCAAGGGGGAAACGCCGGAAAACATTGAAGCGGGCCGACAGGAAGCGGAACGCTGCCGGGAAATGGGAGTAGAGCCGGGTAAAGTACTGCGCCTGGATGATATGGCCAGTTCCGATAACGTCGTCTTTTCAGCCACCGGCATTACCAAGGGTGATTTGCTCCAGGGCATTATGCGCACCGGCAATATCGCCACTACCGAAACCCTGGTGGTTCGCGGTAAATCCCGAACCATCCGCCGCATCCAGTCCACTCACTATCTGGATCGCAAGGATGATGATATCAAGAACATCATTCTTTAATCCACCGGGAGGTTGTCCGGGAATAACGCCCGTTTAGTGCAGAAAAGCGTTAATACCCGCACACCCCGTTCATCCTGAGTGCTGAGCTTGTCGAAGTATCGAAGGATAGTGCCACCGAACTTCGATACTTCGACAAGCTCAGCACTCAGTCCGAACAGAGTCAGGCAATGAAAATAGGGAAGTTATTTCCAGACAACTCCTTAGCTGCACTGAATAAGCCGGTAACGGATATTAAACAGCACATTGCGAACACCATCTATGAATCCACTACACATTGATCTTCAGACATACCAAGCAACTCACAAGGGGAGTCGCAATTCGGGTTTATAACACCCGTGTCCCTGAACTCTACCAAGCAGGCAGTATGAAAAGCAGCCTCTTGATGGATAGCCCTAAAGCTGTAGGCCACAGTGGCCACATTCACCGCCAGCATAAGCTTTGTGCGCCTTGATGGGCTCCAGCCCTCCAGAGCGCATTGCGCCAGACCCAGAATACTACCAAAGGTCCCGGTAGCGAACGTCACTGTATAACTCTGCCATTTTGGCTGAGAGAAGCCGAAAAGCGAGCTTTCATTGGTGGTCATCGTTTTAAGGCCAAACATGGCAAGATGTGCTGCTACATCCCCAACATTCATAGATAATAATTCCGTTTTGCTTAAAAGGATTGTTCGATAGACTGCTGTCAGACACTTGGAATTAATGAAAAGTTCCAGATGATTCGTGCTCTTGCCACACCGGCGAAGCATCTCCAAACCTTCACCTTGAGTACTAAAATATGAGCAGTCACAGAATTAACGAATTGATCGAGCTCCTCTCCCCACAGTGGCAAAAACAGGATCACCTGAACCTGGTACAGATTATTGAAGCCCTGGCCACAGAAGCTGGCCACAAAGGACCCCTAAACGATGTAACGGATGACCTGCTGATCTATCATCTAAAAATGAAAGGCGAGGCTCCGGATGCGATGATTCCGGGCCTCGCCAAGGATGTTGAGGTCGATTTTAAGGAAGCACTTCTCAAGGCCCGTGGCTGTAAATAACCAGGGAAACGTTTCCTTCCCGCCGACTATTGAGAGGTCAGTGCTGCACACCTGAAGACAGAGTCTTCAGAACAGCCTTGAGGGTATTATCATTAGCTTTCAAAGAGCCACCCAGGTAGGCAAATTCCAGCAGTGACTGGTCAGGTTTCCAGCCGTGAGAAAGGCGGTAGATAACACCCACCACACCACCACGCTGGGTGCCTCCGACGCAGTGCACATACACCGGAGCAGGATGGGCACTCAATTGTTCCGCAATATGCCGGATTTGGCTCTGGTCAAGGCTGGCATTCTTGTCAAAGGATAAATCAACCACTTTAATACCCTCACTTTCCAGCCATTCACGCTCTTTATCAGCCGAGGTGATGGCAAAAACGGTTTTTATGCCAAGATTGGCAAGACTGTGGGCACCATCAGCACTCTCCAGTTCACCTCCCCGGTAGAAGTGATCGTCATAACGAATCAGCCAGGTTTTCAGGCCATCTCTCTTACCAAGCACCTCATAACTCTGATGGTTCCATTCATCAGCTGTTGGCGGCAGGACTCCACGAAAACCGGATTCATAGGCCGTGACTCTGTTCTGTCCCCAGTCACAAGCTTCCTCATGGTCGGCAAGGGCACCAGGTGAAAACATATTGAGCACCACGAAAAACAGGGAAGGGAACCAGAACCGGCAAAGTTTGACAAAGTACATTGCACTAACCTCAATCATTGCTTGACAGGGTGTGGTTAAAACTAGCACAACGTTGTTTTTTTTCTAATTGGCTGATTGCCTGAAAACCAAATCCTTTCAACCACAAAGCCATCTCCTTTTTTCCCGGTCCTGCCGATGCAAACAGTCTGAAAAGGCCTCAGAAAGCGCCATGACCACAGCACTCAACAGAATGACCGGCTCCATTTTAGCGTTGACCATTTCGGCATCAGCCGCAGTGAGCAGGGCACAGCCATCAGAGTCCTGGTATCAGCAAGTCTGGTGTGAAGGAATGGATGGTAAAGTGGAGCACCGACTGAAAGACGGCCGTCGTATTGACTGCCTTACGGATCAATACGCCATTGAGGTGGAATTTGCCCGAAAGTGGCCGGAGGCAATCGGTCAGTCATTAAACTACAGCATGCTGACCGGGAAACAAGCGGGGATTGTTCTGATTCTCAAAACAGCAGAGGACCAGTCACACTGGCAGCGGCTGAAGACCGTTATCAAACACTACACACTTCCTATAAAAGCATGGAAGCTGGGCCCATGATCAATGGCGCTGAGCCCAGATAAAAAATTCACGATTGCCATCACCACCGGTAATCGGGCTGTCGAAGTAACCTCTCACCTGTAAACCAAGCTCAATGCAGCAGGCTTTGATAGATTGCTCAACCTCTGGATACAACCGGGAATCCCTGACAATCCCTCCCTTACCCAGTCCGCCGGGCCCCACCTCAAACTGGGGTTTAACCAGGCTCAGCAGCTGCCCTCCCGGTTTTAGCAGAGGCACCAGCGATGGTAAAATTCGGGTTTGGGAAATAAACGACACATCCATAACCGCAAGATCAAATCCCTGTTGCTGATCCGTATGGTTAAGGAGTGCAGCTGGCAATGCACGGGCATTCATCCCTTCCAGACAGACCACCCTGGGATCCTGACGCAGCGACTCGACCAGCTGGCCATGACCCACCTCAACCCCTATGACCCTGGACGCCCCGGCCTGTAATGCACAATCCGTAAACCCACCGGTAGACTGGCCAACATCAATCACGGTTGCACCGGTCAGGGATATACCAGACACCGCCAGTGCTCCGGCCAGTTTCATTCCGCCCCGGGAGACAAATTGATCGGCTTCATCCTGACAGATATCAATCTCAACCCAGTCAGGGTATTTCTGACCCGCTTTGCCCGGTGTTTCCCAGCCTCCTGACTGCCGGACTTTCACCCTGCCTTCACTGATTAATCGCTGGGCCCGACTTCGGGAAGACACTTTACCCTGATCCACAAGAATAAGATCGAGTCTGCGCATAAATAAACTTTAAATAGAAACGACAACGGATTCGACATTATACACCAGTCGCTAGTCAGTTCAGGTATTGCGAAGGCCATACTCACAGAAGGGATTTAACTGAAACCTGTCAGGAAAATAAGCACAATCACGGATACTGGAAGAATTAAGTAATTGGCCAAATGGAATCGTATATTTCTGGCTAAGTGGGCAGTTGCTATGCAAGGCGCAACGTAGGGAGCATAGCCGTAGCTATGTGACCGGAGTTGCAACGCCGCACGACTGCATGGATGCAGGAGCTAGAGCAACGCAGGAGCAGTTGCCGGGAGTGACTGACAACTTAGTCAGAAATATATGATTTCATTTGGTTAACTACTTAACGAAGGCGCCCTTCATCCGCATCTTTACGGGCCGCTTTCCACTGATAAAGGGCCAAACTGGCCACTTTATCGATTTTATGCATCACTTCTTGTGCCCTGCCTTCATCCGCTATGGTCCACGGAGCCGTTATCCCGTGAAGAATATCAACCTGCACTTTTTGAGACACAGGCCGCCCTCGTTTACCCTGAGAACCCGCTTTGCCTGACTCAAGAAAAGCGTCTGCCAATTGTTCATAATCCGCTCGACGCGTCCGACGTATTTCAGTGCACGGGTTGTGAAAAGTCTCCCCCAGAATCTTATTGACAATTTTACCCACATCTTCTCCAGCTGAACTCACTCCTGATAACTCATGCAGCAAAGTAAGAAAGATGCGAGGTCTTATCACACAGGCAATCTGCAAGGCTTCTCTCAGGCTGACATCATCCGGCAGACCTTGCTCTGTCGCTTTCTTCTTTCTGGATGCCTCTTGATTCAATCGATTAACCGCAGCCATTGTCCTCTCTGCTGTCAAGGCATCCACCCTGGCATTCAAATCTGAAAAGTTCATCAGCAGATCATCAAGGACTTTCATTAGTGCGACAATGTCGTGTTTTGAGCATCGGCCATCTCCTGATAGCCCGGGCAAAGTGGGCGGAGGATCACTAGACGTCACACCAGGATTACTTTCTTCCCTCATTGGGCCACGGTAGTAAAGTGCCCCCGCCGCAAACCCACCCCCAAGGTAACAAATCGCAGGAAGGGAAATCATACCGGTGTAGAGACCAATACCGGCGATCACCCCCACCCCTCCCAATCGTTCACACCAGGTTTTATGCTCCCGGTAAGTGTTGCCAACAACCGGCAACAGCTTTTTGGTCACAGGCACACAGACATCCCACACCCAGGCTCTTGCCCTCTGTAAACGGCCTCCCTCCCCTGCAGGACCGGGCTGAATCAGATTCCGTGAACCAGCTGTTTTGACAGCTAACGCTTCCACACCTCAATCCCCTGAAAACCTTAGTGCTGGATGAGTCCAACCATTATTGGAATAACCGACACAAACCGGGTATTTAGAGTGCTAAGAGGAAACACCAGTTCCCCTGTATAACTACACACACCGTCAAGTATGCGTAAAATATCCGTTAGGTGACTCAGAAAGCTGATCAGCAATAAAGTCACCAGTACATTTATTGTTATTTTTCAACAGACAAAAAAAAGCCACCGGTCAGGTGGCTTTTTTGGATGTTAAAGGCAGGCCTTTAACGGATCAGCAATTAAACTTCACCGAAGTTCAAAGCATCAGACAGTGCCTGCTCGACTTCAGAAGCCGAGATCTTGGCCGGAGTCTCAAACTCAACTTCTTCACGTCCCTTACGACGCTCAGCGTGGTAAGTGAGGCCGGTACCTGCCGGGATCAGACGACCAACGACCACGTTCTCCTTCAGGCCACGCAGGTAATCGCGCTTGCCGGTTACCGCCGCTTCGGTCAGGACACGGGTAGTCTCCTGGAAGGAAGCCGCAGAGATGAAGGATTCTGTTGCCAGAGATGCCTTGGTAATACCCAGCAGCACGCGCTCGAACTTGGCCGGGAAGCCGTTTTCACGGTTAACACGGTCATTCTCTTCCAGCAGGCGTGTGTACTCCAGCTGGTCACCACGGATAAAGGTGGAGTCACCGGTATCGGTGATTTCTACCTTACGCAGCATCTGACGCAGAATGGTCTCAATGTGCTTATCGTTAATCTTTACACCCTGCAGACGGTAGACGTCCTGGATTTCGTTAACGATGTAGCGAGCCAGTTCACCAACACCCAGCAGACGCAATACGTCGTGTGGATTGGTCGGGCCGTCGGAGATAACTTCACCGCGGGTTACCTGCTCACCCTCAAACACGTTGAGGTGACGCCATTTTGGAATCAGCTCTTCATAAGGATCAGTACCGTCAGTCGGTGTAATCACCAGACGCTTCTTACCTTTGGTTTCCTTACCGAAGCCGATGGTTCCGGAGATTTCCGCCAGGATCGAGTGCTCTTTTGGCTTACGGGCCTCAAAGAGGTCAGCAACCCTTGGCAGACCACCGGTGATGTCCCGGTTACCGGAAGACTGCTGAGGAATACGGGCAAGTACCGCACCCACTTCCACCGTGGCACCATCCACCAGGTTGACCAGGGCGTTCGCTGGCAGGAAGTACTGGGCAGGAACGTCAGTACCTGGCAGCTTCAGCTCGTTACCATTGGCGTCTTTCAGCTGAATGGCTGGACGAATATCCTTACCGGCGGACGGACGATCCTTCGGATCCATCACTTCCATATTGGACAGACCGGTCAGTTCGTCTGTCTGCGTCTTCACGGTGATGTTTTCATCCATACCCTGGAATTCAACAATACCGGCGGTTTCCGTGATGATCGGGTGAGTGTGTGGATCCCACTTGGCCACGGTCTGACCCGCTTCCACCAGGTCGCCATCCTGCACCGAAATCATTGCACCGTAAGGCAGCTTGTAACGCTCACGCTCACGGCCAAATTCGTCAGCAATGGCCAGCTGTCCGGAACGGCTGACCGCTACCAGAGTACCGTCCTTACGTTCAACCGACTTCAGGTTCAGCAGACGGATAGAACCTTTGTTCTTCACCGTTACGCTGTCGGCCGCTGCGTTTCTCGATGCCGCACCACCGATGTGGAAGGTACGCATCGTCAACTGTGTGCCCGGCTCACCGATGGACTGGGCAGCGATAACCCCCACAGCCTCACCTTTGTTCACCAGGTGACCACGACCCAGGTCACGGCCATAACACTTGGAGCAGATACCGTGACGGGTTTCACAGGTAATCGGGGAGCGTACGCGCATCTCGTCAACATTCATGGTTTCGAGACGCTTCACCCACATTTCATCAATCAGGGTGCCGGCAGGTACGGCAATTTCACTGTCGCTGCCTGGCTTGAGTACGTCTTCTGCCACCACACGGCCCAGAATGCGCTCACCCAAAGGCTCTACGATATCACCGCCTTCAATGTGCGGCGTCATCAGCAGGCCGTCGTTGGTGCCACAGTCGTCTTCAGTGACCACCAGATCCTGGGCAACGTCAACCAGACGACGGGTCAGGTAACCGGAGTTCGCTGTTTTCAGCGCAGTATCCGCCAGACCCTTACGAGCACCGTGGGTGGAGATGAAGTACTGGAGTACGTTCAGACCTTCACGGAAGTTCGCGGTAATCGGCGTTTCGATGATGGAGCCGTCTGGCTTGGCCATCAGACCACGCATACCCGCCAGCTGACGAATCTGTGCCGCACTACCCCGCGCTCCGGAGTCCGCCATCATGTAGACGCTGTTGAAGGATTCCTGCTCTTCTTCCTCGCCCTGCTTGTTGATCACCGTGTCGGACTTCAGGTTGTCCATCATCCGCTTGGCCAGCATTTCGTTGGCACGGGACCAGATGTCGATAACCTTGTTGTACTTCTCGCCGGCAGTCACCAGACCAGAAGCAAACTGGTTTTCGATCTCCTTAACTTCTTCGTTGGCGTCATCGATGATGCGCGCCTTCTCAGGAGGAATAACGAAATCGTTAACACCGATGGAAGTACCGGAAATCGTTGCGTACTGGAAGCCCAGATACATCATCTGGTCAGCAAAGATAACGGTTTCCTTCAGACCCACCCGACGGTAACAGGCATTCAACAGGCCGGAGATCGCCTTCTTCTTCATGGCCTGGTTAACCAGGGCAAAAGGCAGGCCCTGAGGAACGATATCCCACAGGATCATTCGACCAACGGTGGTATCCGCCAGGAATTTGTTTTCGTGCTCAACCCCTTCACCGTCCCGGTATTTCTCATGGACACGCACCTTGATGCGGGCATGCAGGTCAACCGCCTTGGTGCGGTACGCTCGCATCACTTCGTCGATATCCACGAAGGCCATGCCTTCACCCTTGGCATTGATACGCTCACGGGTGATGTAGTACAGACCCAGTACCACGTCCTGGGAAGGTACGATGATCGGCTCACCGTTGGCGGGTGCCAGGATGTTGTTGGTGGACATCATCAGGGCACGGGCTTCCAGCTGGGCTTCCAGCGTCAGCGGTACGTGCACCGCCATCTGGTCACCGTCGAAGTCGGCGTTATAGGCAGCACACACCAGTGGGTGCAGCTGAATCGCCTTACCTTCGATCAGTACCGGTTCGAACGCCTGAATACCCAGACGGTGCAGGGTTGGCGCACGGTTCAGCATGACCGGGTGTTCGCGGATGACGTCTGCCAGAACGTCCCACACCTCAGGGGTTTCCCGCTCAACCATCTTCTTGGCGGCTTTAATGGTGGTAGCCAGACCTTTGGCTTCCAGCTTACCGAAGATAAATGGCTTGAACAGTTCCAGCGCCATCTTCTTGGGCAGACCACACTGATGCAGACGCAGGGTAGGACCTACGGTAATAACCGAACGACCAGAGTAGTCTACACGCTTACCCAGCAGGTTCTGACGGAAACGACCCTGCTTACCCTTGATCATGTCAGCCAGGGACTTCAGAGGACGCTTGTTAGAACCGGTGATGGCACGACCACGACGGCCGTTGTCCAGCAGCGCGTCAACGGACTCCTGCAGCATCCGCTTTTCGTTACGGACGATGATGTCCGGCGCGTTCAGATCCAGCAGACGCTTCAGACGGTTGTTACGGTTGATCACCCGGCGATACAGATCGTTCAGGTCAGACGTGGCGAAACGGCCACCGTCCAGCGGCACCAGCGGACGCAGGTCTGGCGGCAGAACCGGCAGAACGGTCAGGATCATCCACTCAGGGTTGTTGCCAGAGTGATGGAACGCTTCCAGCAGCTTCAGACGCTTGCTCAGCTTCTTCAGCTTGGTTTCAGAGTTGGTCTGTGGAATCTCTTCACGCAGCGTGTTGACTTCGTCTTCGATGTCGATATCCGCCAGCAGACCTTTGATCGCTTCGGCACCCATGCGGGCATCAAAGTCATCACCAAACTCTTCCAGTGCTTCGTAGTATTGCTCATCCGACAGCAGCTGGTTTTTCTCCAGCGTGGTCATGCCCGGATCAACAACAACGTAAGATTCAAAGTACAGTACCCGCTCGATATCACGCAGGGTCATGTCCAGCAACAGACCGATACGGGATGGCAGGGATTTCAGGAACCAGATGTGGGCCACCGGGCTGGCCAGCTCAATATGACCCATGCGCTCACGACGCACCTTGGCCAGGGCAACCTCAACACCACACTTCTCACAGATAACACCACGGTGCTTCAGTCGCTTGTACTTGCCACAGAGGCACTCGTAGTCTTTGACCGGGCCAAAAATCTTGGCACAGAACAGACCGTCACGCTCAGGCTTGAACGTACGGTAATTGATGGTTTCCGGCTTTTTCACTTCGCCGTATGACCAGGACCGGATCATGTCCGGTGAAGCCAGCGCAATCCGAATAGCGTCGAATTCGTCCGTCTGGCCCTGTGTCTTGAGCAGATTCAATAAGTCTTTCAAGATCGTATCTCCTCGCGGTGCAAGGTGCCTGCTGTTCTATCAGAAAGCAGGCACCCTGGCCACACGTTCGTTATTCGGTTTCCAGTTCGATGTCGATGCCCAGTGAGCGGATTTCCTTCAACAGTACGTTGAAGGATTCCGGCATACCGGCTTCCATTCTGTGGTCGCCATCCACGATGTTTTTGTACATCTTGGTACGGCCAGTGACGTCATCGGACTTCACAGTCAGCATTTCCTGCAGAGTGTAGGCCGCACCGTAAGCTTCCAGTGCCCAGACCTCCATCTCCCCGAAACGCTGGCCACCGAATTGTGCCTTACCACCCAGAGGCTGCTGGGTAACCAGAGAGTAAGAACCAGTAGAACGAGCGTGCATCTTGTCGTCTACCAAGTGGTTCAGCTTGAGCATGTACATGTAGCCAACGGTGACCGGACGCTCAAAGGATTCGCCGGTACGACCGTCAAACAGCTTGACCTGACCACTGTCGTTCATGTCCGCCAGGCGCAGCAGGCGCTTGATCTCGGTCTCCTTGGCACCGTCGAATACCGCCGTTGCCATTGGGACACCGCCACGCAGGTTGCGGGCCAGTTCCAGTACTTCGGCATCGCTGAAGGCGTTAACCTCCACCGGGCTGGAACCAGGAATACCGTTGTAAACCTCGTCCAGGAACTTGCGCAGTTCCGCCATGCTCTGCTGAGCTTCCAGCATGCGGTTGATCTTGACGCCAAGGCCCTTGGCCGCAGCACCCAGGTGAGTCTCCAGCACCTGACCAACGTTCATTCGCGATGGTACACCCAGAGGGTTCAGTACGATATCAACCGGATTACCCTCTTCATCGTGCGGCATGTCTTCTACCGGCATGATGATGGAGATAACACCCTTGTTACCGTGACGACCCGCCATCTTGTCACCAGGCTGGATACGACGCTTGATGGCCAGGTAGACCTTGACAATCTTCAGGACGCCAGGAGCCATGTCATCGCCAGTCTGGAGCTTCTTCTTCTTGTCTTCGAAGCGCTCATCCAGCTGGGCACGACGCTCTTTCAGCTGTTCTCTGGACAGATCCAGCATCTCATTGAGTGCCTCGTCTTCCATGGACAGTTTGAACCACTGCTCGTGCTCCAGGCCATCCAGATAGCTGTCGCTGATCCGGTCACCCTTGCCAAGACCCGGTGCGCGAACCACTGGCTGATCACGCAGGGCACCGCGCAGACGGGCGAAGGTGTCATGCTCAACCACACGGAACTCTTCATTCAGGTCCTTGCGGTATTCATCCAGCTGCGCCTTTTCAATAGAAAGTGCACGGGAGTCCTTCTCTACGCCATCACGGGTAAAGACCTGAACGTCAATAACGGTACCTTTGACACTGGTCGGTACACGCAGAGAGGTATCCTTAACATCGGATGCCTTCTCACCGAAGATGGCACGCAGCAGTTTCTCTTCTGGCGTCAGCTGGGTTTCACCTTTTGGCGTCACCTTACCGACCAGAATGTCACCCGCGCCTACTTCTGCACCGACATAAACGATACCGGCTTCATCCAGCTTGTTCAGGGCAGACTCACCAACGTTGGGAATATCGCCAGTGATCTCTTCGGAACCCAGCTTGGTGTCACGGGCCACACAGGTCAGTTCCTGGATGTGGATGGTGGTAAAGCGGTCTTCCTGAACGACACGCTCAGAGATGAGGATGGAGTCCTCAAAGTTGTAACCGTTCCAGGGCATGAACGCGACGCGCATGTTCTGACCCAGCGCCAGTTCACCCATGTCCACAGACGGACCATCTGCCATGATGTCGCCACGGGCAATCTGATCGCCCGCCTTCACCAGGGAACGCTGGTTAATACAGGTGTTCTGGTTAGAACGGGTGTATTTGGTCAGGTTGTAGATATCAACACCGGCCTCACCTGGCTGCACTTCATCATCGTTCACACGCACCACGATACGGGCTGCGTCAACGGTATCGATCACACCGCCACGACGGGCAACCACACAGACACCGGAGTCAGAAGCCACGTTGCGCTCCATACCGGTACCCACCAGAGGCTTCTCTGCTCTCAGGGTTGGTACGGCCTGACGTTGCATGTTCGATCCCATCAAGGCACGGTTGGCGTCGTCGTGCTCAAGGAATGGAATCAGAGAGGCCGCAACCGATACCATCTGCTTGGTGGATACGTCCATGTACTGGACTTTATCCGGGCTCATCAGGGTGGCTTCACCACGGTAACGAACAACAACCAGCTCTTCCGTCAGTTGTCGTTTTTCGTCCATGGCCGCAGAAGCCTGGGCAATAACGTATTCACCTTCTTCGATAGCAGACAGGTAATCCACATCCTCAGTGACCTGACCATCAACAACGCGACGATATGGCGCTTCCAGGAAGCCATAGTCGTTGGTACGGGCATAGGTTGCCAGCGAGTTGATCAGACCGATGTTTGGACCTTCAGGCGTCTCAATCGGACAGACACGACCGTAGTGAGTCGCGTGTACGTCACGCACCTCAAAGCCGGCACGCTCACGGGTCAGACCGCCCGGGCCCAACGCAGATACACGACGCTTGTGCGTAATCTCGGACAGCGGGTTGTTCTGGTCCATAAACTGGGACAGCTGGCTGGAACCGAAGAACTCCTTGATCGCCGCCGCTACCGGTTTGGCATTGATCAGATCCTGAGGCATCAGGCCTTCGGATTCCGCCAGGCTCAGACGTTCCTTAACGGCACGCTCAACACGTACCAGACCGACACGGAACTGGTTCTCAGCCATTTCACCCACGGAACGTACACGACGGTTACCTAGGTGATCGATATCGTCGCAGATCCCTTTACCATTGCGGATATCAACGAGGATGCGCAGAACATCAATGATGTCGGAGTTATCCAGAACACCGGAACCGGTATCTTCATCACGTCCCAGACGACGGTTGAACTTCATTCGACCAACGGCAGACAGGTCATAACGCTCGGTGGAGAAGAACAGGTTCTGGAACAGGGCTTCCGCAGCATCCTGCGTTGGCGGCTCGCCAGGGCGCATCATGCGGTAGATTTCAACGAGCGCTTCCAGACGGTTGGTGGTGGTATCTGCACGCAGGGTGTCAGACATGAACGGACCACACTCCAGCTCATTGATGTACAGCGTTTCTACGGTTTTGATACCGGCAGACAGCAGTTTTTCATAAACGTCAGGGGTAATTTCAGTGTTGCACTCAACAATGATTTCACCGGTCGATTTGTGAATAACCGTCTTTGCCAGAACACGGCCATAGATGTAATCTACCGGCGCTTCCAGGTTCTTGATGTTGGCTTTCTGCAGGTCGCGGAGGTGTCGTGCAGTGACTCGGCGGCCCTGTTCGACAATCACATTACCGTCGTTATCGTAGATATCAAAGCTGGCCGCCTCGCCTCTCAGACGATCGGCAACAAACTCGGTGCTGACATTTTCAGCGCCAATATTGAATTCAACAAAATCAAAGAAATTATCAAGAATTTCTTCATTGGAAAGCCCGATGGCTCTCAGCAGGATGGTGGCAGGCAGCTTACGACGACGGTCGATACGGACATACAGCAGATCCTTTGGATCAAACTCAAAGTCCAGCCATGAACCACGGTAAGGAATAACACGGGCAGAATACAGCAGCTTACCGGAGGAGTGTGTCTTACCCCGGTCATTATCAAAGAATACGCCCGGAGAGCGATGCAGCTGGGATACGATAACACGCTCTGTACCGTTGATAACAAAGGTACCGTTATCGGTCATGAGCGGAATTTCGCCCATGTACACTTCCTGCTCTTTGATATCCTTGATTGCCTTGTTAGCGGAGTCTTTATCGTAGATAATCAGGCGCACCTTGACCCGCAGAGGTACTGCGTAAGTGACACCCCTGAGCTGGCATTCCTTGACATCAAACGCAGGAGCACCCAGTCTGTAGCTAACATATTCAAGGGCGGCATTGCCGGAATAACTTACGATTGGAAAGACAGATTTGAAGGCTGCGTGCAGCCCGATATCTTCTCTGGCTGCCGGTTCTTTATCTGACTGCAACAGCTTGTGATATGAATCAAGCTGAATCGCCAGCAGATACGGCACATTCATGACACTCGGCAGCTTGCCGAAGTCCTTGCGGATGCGTTTTTTCTCTGTATACGAGTATGCCATCAGCGTTCCCCAGCTTGGTTACCTGTTTTTGACTTCAGGCGGCGTCGCCTGGCCATAGTAGGTTAGTTCGAGAGCGGGTGGCTCCCTGTCAAAACCAATAAATTTTCAACTTTTATGGTCATCTACTGACCTGTATCACAGACACCCCTGAGGTGTTGCAGATACTCTTAATGCCGTTACAGACACTGTGCATCGTTGTCGACACTTCATGTCGTGATAGACATCAACCGTTGTATGAGCTTTAGCGCCTGAACAGAAAGCAACCTGATACTATTGTTCAGATTTACTACCCTGCTTTCACGGCAATACCGCTTACATCGCACAAGGCAACGGAAGCGGTATTCAAATCTGCCCAATGGATTATTGGGCAGCTTATATAATGTCAGGCTGGGCAAAACGGTCAGCGCATGAATTCTCTACAGCAATCTACCATCATCTCACAGCTTGATCTGAAGTGGTACTGCAATTACCGGAAAACCCCTGTATTTAAACGTTTTACACCATCACAAAAAGCCTTCTCCAGATTGATCAGTTTCTGTGACGACTTTTCCAGATCCATACCTCTGCCACAACGATCTGCCAAAACAGCAATACCCCGATCAACATCACGAAGAATCCCGTTCAGCCATAAAGACTGAAAAGAATGGGAAGTTTCATGATATAGAACAGGATCTACGTGCAAATACAGTTACTCAGACGATATAGCTCATACAACGGAAAAAAGGCCGGCACCCTCGCGGGCACCAGCCACCTGAATCTATTATGCAACAGACCCGGGATTATGCAATGCTTTTGTAGAAATTACTTGATTTCTACTTTAGCACCAGCTTCTTCCAGCTGCTTCTTCAGCTCTTCAGCTTCTTCTTTAGAAGCGCCTTCTTTCAGAGGAGCTGGAGCGCCGTCTACAACAGCCTTGGCTTCTTTCAGACCCAGGCCAGTAGCAGCACGTACTACCTTGATGACGTTAACTTTCTTCTCGCCAGCGTCAGTCAGGATTACGTCGAACTCAGTTTTTTCTTCAGCAGCGGCAGCAGCTTCAGCAGGAGCAGCAGCAACAGCAGCAACAGCAGCAGCAGAAACGCCGAACTTTTCTTCCATAGCGGAAACCAGTTCAACAACGTCCATTACAGACATTTCAGCGATTGCATTCAGGATATCTTCTTTGGACAGAGCCATCTCTATATCTCCAAAAATCTTGGTTGGGGCAAACAAACAGCCAGCCCCGGAATTTGTTTAAGCAAAAAAGCAAGAAAACCAATCCGGCAAGGATTAAGCGGCTTTCTTCTTCTCGTCGGCAACAGCTGCCACAACACGGGTAATGCTTGCAGGAATCTCGTTCAGAGTTCTTGCCAGCTTGGTTACCGGTGCGATCATTACGCTCATCAGCATTGCGCGAGCCTGATCCAGAGTAGGCATCTTGGCCAGAACATCGATCTGTTCTGCGCCCAGCAACTGTCCGGAAATAGACAGGGCTTTGATATCCAGCTCTTTGTTCTCTTTGGCAAAATCCTTCATCAGACGCGCGGCGGCACCCGGATCTTCCATAGAGAAAGCAAGCACAGTAGGGCCTACCAGAACTTCCTGCAGGCACTGAAGCTCAGTACCTTCTACAGCGCGCTTGGCCAGGGTGTTACGAACTACCTTCAGGTAGACGCCACCTTCACGAGCCTGCTTACGCAGAGCAGTCATTTGACTAACAGTAAGACCACGGTAGTCCGCGATTACAGCCGACAGAGCGCTTTGTGCAGCCTCGCTGACTTCGGCCACAATAGCCTTCTTGTCTTCGAGTCCTAACGCCATGGGCTTTACTCCAAACTTATGTAGTTTCACTTATGATTTATTCGAGATAAATCATTAAGCGCTTACAATACGGTGATGGGTGTATACCGTTTTGGATAAAACGCATACTCACCGTCTACGCAGGACATTAAGTCCTCCGCCTATAACCCTTTCCGAAGAAAGGCCCCTGAAAAAACAGGCACGGCGCTGGACACCTGCGATCTTTGACGACCCCCGCCATGAAAGCAGGGACCCCAAAGAGGGTTGCGACTGGCTTGCACCAGCCAGAAATCTGACAATCCAGATTTCTGTAATTCTTTCTATCGCTTACGCAGACAGGCTTTAGCAGACAGTCTTAAGCGGAAAGAGAAGACATGTCGATAGTCAGACCCGGACCCATGGTAGAGGACAGGGTAACTTTCTTCATGTAAACGCCTTTGCTGGAAGAAGGCTTCAGCTTCTTCAGATCAACCAGCAGAGCTTCAACGTTCTGCTTCAGGGCAGCTGCGTCAAAGTCGATCTTACCAACGCCAGCGTGGATGATACCGTTCTTGTCAGTACGAAAACGAACCTGACCAGCCTTGGCGTTCTTAACCGCTTCAGCAACGTTAGGTGTTACAGTACCAACCTTAGGGTTAGGCATCAGGCCGCGTGGACCCAGAATCTGGCCCAGCTGACCAACAACGCGCATCGCATCAGGAGAGGCGATCACTACGTCGAAGTCCATTTGACCCGCTTTAACCTGCTCAGCCAGGTCTTCCATACCAACCACTTCAGCTCCCGCTTCTTTAGCGGCTTCAGCGTTAGCACCCTGGGTGAACACAGCGACGCGAACGTCTTTACCGGTACCGTTAGGCAGTACGGTAGAACCACGAACTACCTGGTCAGATTTACGAGGATCCACACCCAGGTTGACAGAAACTTCGATCGTTTCCTTGAACTTGACGCTGGAGATCTCTTTCAGCAGGCTGGCGGCTTCTTCAAAGCCGTAAGACTTGGTAGAGTCGATCTTTTCAGCAATCAGCTTGGCACGCTTTGACATCTTAGCCATTACTCAACACCCTCCACGATCAGACCCATGGAACGAGCTGAACCAGCAATGGTACGTACCGCTGCGTCTTCGTCAGCAGCTGTCAGATCAGGCTCTTTGATCTTGGCAACTTCAAGCAGTTGCTCGCGAGTCACAGTACCGACCTTCTCGGTATTTGGACGGCCAGAACCCTTCTTCAGCTTCAGAGTCTTCATCAGCAGAACAGAAGCAGGCGGAGTCTTGGTTTCGAAAGTGAAACTGCGATCACTGTATACAGTAATAACAACAGGAATCGGCATGCCAGCATCCATTTTCTGGGTGCTTGCGTTGAACGCCTTACAGAATTCCATGATGTTTACACCGTGCTGACCCAGAGCAGGACCAACAGGTGGGGATGGGTTCGCCTGTCCAGCAGGCACTTGAAGCTTAATATAAGCTTGTACTTTCTTGGCCATTGTTAACCTCTACGTGGGTCACTGCCTCATTTGACGCTCTATCCCAGACTCCTTTACAAGAAATCCCGAAAAAACATCAAATTCCACGGCTACCCGTTTACAAAGCGCGGTAGTTTACAGAAATCATCCCGAAAGCACCAGCGCAAAAACACGTAAGATAATTGCAATTTACACAATTATCGTTTTCCGCCCGAACAATAAGGGAGGATGCAAGCCCAACCCCCAAAAACACAAAACCCCGCCACCAGAGCTGGCAAACGGGGTTATGGTATCAATTCGATCAGCTTACACTTTTTCAACCTGGCCAAACTCAAGCTCGACCGGCGTTGAGCGACCAAAAATCATTACCGCCACCTGGAGACGACTCTTCTCGTAGTTAACGCCTTCCACCACGCCATTAAAGTCGGCAAAAGGACCTTCGATAACACGAACCATCTCACCCGGCTCAAACAGAGTCTTGGGCCTTGGAGCCTCAGCACCTTCGTGCACACGACGAAGAATCGCATCCGCTTCTTTTTCAGTGATCGGCGCAGGCTTGTCGGCGGTACCACCGATAAAGCCCATAACCCGCGGCGTATCTTTAATCAGATGCCACGAGTCTTCGTTCATTTCCATCTGGACTAACACATAGCCCGGAAAGAATTTTCTTTCACTCTTGCGCTTCTGGCCGTTTTTAATCTCTACCACTTCCTCGGTAGGCACCAGAATTTCGCCAAAATACTCTTCCATACCAAGACGCTTGATACGCTCATTCAGAGAGCGCAACACCTGCTTCTCGTATCCAGAGTAGGCATGAACCACATACCATCGTTTCGCCATGTCCTGTCCCTATCAAATCAGGCTGCTGATCATCCAGCCTAGCAGAGAATCGAGCCCCCACAAAATAAGGCCCATCACTAACACGACAGCAACCACCACCAAAGTAGTTTGCACCGTCTCCTGACGAGTAGGCCAGACAACCTTGCGAATCTCGGTTTTGGCATCCTTCAGCAACGTCCAGAAGGCACCACCCTTTACCGTCTGCAGAGCAACAAACCCGGCAACCGCCGCGATTACCAGCAGACCGACAACCCTGAGAAGGAGCGACTCAGCAGAGAAGTAATAATTACCGTAAACACCAACAGCGACCAGAACCGCCACAAGGCCCCATTTGAGACCATCCAGACGACCCGGAGTCGCAATTTCAGAATTTCCACTCATCAGCTTGATTTTCTCTATCCAGGCTTTCTTGAAAAGATCTTTAAAAAGACCTCTGAGAACAAGCACCCCAGGAGCTTGATCATTGGAAATGGCAGGCCAGGAGGGAATCGAACCCCCAACCCCCGGTTTTGGAGACCGGTGCTCTACCAATTGAACTACTGGCCTAAATCACTATCACTCTGGATTGCAGTGCCGGTGAATTATAATCATCATTAACCGACCTGAAAAGCATTTCGGCTTATCGAGCACAAAAACAATCAGCGCCCGAGATAAAGAGATACACATCTCTCAAAAAAACATTTCAACGAACACCTGAAAAGGGAAGAAAAGATGCAAACCCTTTTCATTTCAATATCTTACCACATCAACGGGTCTTTTCAAGCCCCTTTAATCTCCCCACTCATGCCGCATGAGGATACATAAAAATCATGCAAACACAAAATATACGACAAATCGCTAGTAGTACGTTCAAGGTCTCGAACCGCCACATATAAAACAGGAATCGACAGAAAAAAGCAAGAACAGAGGAAAGAAAAGTTGGCAGTGGGCAGAAAAAGAAAAAAGAAAAAAGAAAAAGCGTAAGCAACCTTCTTTTTCTGCCCACTGCCCACTACCCACCAGCAATTCCCGACAACCATACGCCTTAAGTCGTATAACATTGTATTATCCAAGCATAATATTTACGGATGAAATACCCCACTCCGTATGAAAACAGAGTTCCTGATTACTTTGTAGACACACCGAACACTGAAAACAATCGGGTAAGGGCTGGTCTTTCTCCAGCCCTCCCCACAGCACCCGGCATGCGGGTCCGCACCGGGCGGTTCAACGATGATGGTGAAACCTGATCCATAAGTCTTTCAATGAAACAAGCCCAATTTTCGCGAGGTAATTGTTATTCAGTGCCTGTTGTACCGCATAAGTTTTACTCAGACGGTAATACCCTTTGCTGCTGGCTGCGATCTTGGCGGCGTTCACTTTATCAACGCCTAACCTGACCAGATGCTTAAAACGGGTTTTCGGCTTGCGCCATTGCTTCAGAAAACAGCAACGGATTCGCCGACGTATCCATTGATCCAGCAGGGGAATTGGTCGGTAATATTCCGATAACCGGAAATACCCCATCCAACCCCGGATATATTGCGCCAATTTGCGTAACCGATGTTGCATTGAGACACCCCAGCGACGACTGGTCAACTTGAGTATCCGGTATTTGAATCGGTCCAGACACTTCTGGGCCCAGCGAACTTTCTTCCCTGTGAAGGTGAAACTCAGGAATTCGCTTTCTGTTGCTTTCACAACTTTACTTTTCCGGGAGTTAATCTTCAGTTTCAATTTGCGTTCAATGAATTGGGTAATGCTGTGCATCACCCGATCCCCTGCACGCTGACTTTTGACGAGAATCACAAAATCATCACAGTATCTTGCAAAGCAATGACCCCGATATTCAAGCTCCTTGTCGAGTTCGTCGAGGACCACATTAGACAGCAAGGGTGATAAAGGCCCACCCTGTGGCATGCCAACCCTGGTCGGGTAGACATTGCCCTCAATCATGACTCCGGAGCGCAGGTAGCGACCAATCAGTTTCAGAAGGCGTTTGTCGCGGACCTTACGGGAGACCCTCGACATCAAAACGTCGTGATTAACCGTATCAAAGAATTTACTCAGATCAACGTCAACGGCGTAATGTAGCCCCCCGTTGATCAACTGCTTAACCTGACGAACTCCGTCGTGTGCTGACCGTCCCGGTCGGTAGCCAAAGCTGTTTGGGGAAAATCCCGGGTCAAAGACAGGCGTCAGCACCTGCACAATGGCCTGCTGTATGACCCTGTCGATCACGGTTGGGATTCCCAGAAGCGTTCACCGCCGTCCGGCTTTTCTATTACATGCCGGCGCACGGGTGACGGCTGATAGGTTCCGTCCAATAAGGCTTGACGCACTGAAGGCCAATGCTGTTTGGCAAAGTCTGGATAAGCTTCAATGGTGACTCCATCGATACCCGGAGCACCCTTGTTGCTTCTGACCTGTTTCCATGCGCTTGCCAGATTAGCCGGTTCAAGTACGCAATTTAGTAGATCATGGTTCAAAGCTGGTCAAAGATTCTGTCGCCAGGTACGGTGAGTCGCCGGACGGCTGCATCGCCCTGAGGGAATCAGTCTCCTCTTTGTCATCGATGTTCGGCCCTTCGCTGACGACTTCCCGTCCATTAATGACTTTTGTCGTACAGCTACTATGGCCTCTGCTGACTTCTGTCCAATCACCACGCGGAGTTGCCTCTGCTGGCGCTATTGGTTGCCATCGGGTTTGCTCGAACAGGATGATGAGTCACTGTTCGCCGAGCCTGTTGTAACCAGTGGCTGAGAACTGGGAACTTACCAATCGCATGTTGAACAGATCTCCCCGGATAAGAACATGGACTTTCAGTGCACAACCGCCGCATTTACCGTGTCTCACGAACCAGAGGGCTTTGTGATCCTTGGCTCACTCGCCCAGAGACTCAGCCTTGTATGCGATTTCTGTACGTCGGCTCGCACCTTTGCACTCAGACTGCCTCCGCACAGCCCCTCGCGGGACTGCACTTGCCTTAAGCTAGTGGTTGTCATCAGCAGGCGTCTTTACCGCCAGTCAGATGTAGGTTCTCCCACAGGGGACTTTCACCCCATCAGTTCATGCCCATGCCGGGCGTACCAAGAATATTGAGAGGCTAAGTTGTATCCACCATAAGCGTTTTCAGGCTGATACTCTTACCCACAGTTATTGCTGTTAACAGTTCCGTCCATGAGTCGATAATAAACCAGTCAAACAGCCCCCTTATCCCATGCCAGAGCGATTTTTTTGATTTCGATACCGACAACGCTTTTTGGAAAAGAGGGCAGGCAAGCTGCTCTATCTGATCAATGAGAAAAGCGGTAAATGTCAAGCTGGCAAAGTTTGTCGCCAGATGCATCTCTCCGTGCCCGTAATTGTGTTCCAGGTTGTACCCTTGTGTTTTCAGTGTGTTAAACGTTTCGTTCTCAATTTTCCACTTGGCGCGTGCTCCTCGCATGACTTTGGTCACGTTTTCAAGGGTAATGTAAATATCAGTAACCCAGGTGTTGGTGTATTTCTTTCCTTTGGGACTGATTTCTACGTACTCAAGGTAGTTGACCAATATCTCTTTATGAGACTTATTGATGGGAACTCCATTGACAAACCGGAACCAGTGTCGATAGCCATCTTCGTCGGTATACCCATGGCGAACAACTTTGTTCGCTATGTCCAGCTCATCCACTGCTTCATAAAGTGATAGGTGACTGGTGTCCTTCGCAACCATGATGAAGCTGTAGTTATAGGATTTAACCAGCTTTATCGTGGGTCCATCGGAGTATAAATCGTCAAAGTTGAGCACCAGTTTCAGGTGCGGGTGCTCTCTGGCAATGTTCGCCAGAAGTCTTTTGAGAGCTGTTTGCTCACAGTCGTTTTTTGAGGCATCTACCTGCTGAATGATGGGTTCCGGCATCAAAGGTAGTACTTCCTTCTTACCCGGTTTAACCAGACAGCAAGCCAGCAACTGATGGTAGTACTGGGGATTTTTGCTATCCGGTTTTTTCACACAGCACTCAGGGCAATGGATGGTTCCAGAAGCAAAATGCCCTGTTCCACCGTAAGCGTCCAAACGGGGGGCAGACTCCAATGGCACTGACTTAAGGCCTCAGCCCTTGATAATTCAAGGCTTACTCGGAAAGAAGCGACTATAAAAAGTCACAAACCTAAATATTTCCCTTCCGAGCAAACCATGAACAAGTGTAGCCAAGAGTTTCTGTCCCTCGCAGATGAATGCCTTCACCAATTTGCACAGACTGAAAGTGATGAATTTTCATCAATCCTTACCTCTGATGACCTTAACTCTTTTCAGAATTGTTACCCCGGCTACAGGGTAAGGGACTTTCCACCCATCAAAACATTAACCTTGTTCATGCGACAGGTGGCCAGTGACACCAAGTCATGTCGCCACGCCCTCATTGATGAAGCGAGAGACCAGGTCGTCAGGGGCAACAAGAAGAAAGTGCCCAACACTGACACCAGCGCATATTGCAAAGCGAGGCAACGGTTGAGTGAAGCATCCGTAAGAGGTTTGCTGCGCATATCTGGCAATAGCCTTGATCACGCCTCACCAGAATCATGGCTATGGCATCAACGTCGTGTACTGCTTACTGATGGTTCAACATTGTTGATGCCTGACACCGAGAAAAATCAGAAAGAATATCCTCAACCTGGCACTCAAAAAAAGGCCTCGTCAGTAAAATCTGTGGGTCATTTCCGGTTCAGGTAACTTGCCAAGCGCATGATATAACGCAATTTCCGCACATCTGTAGGTTCTGAAACCGTATGATTTTCTCGTAGTGAGTTTTATCTTGGTGTTCAGACCCTCAACGATACCGCTGGAATACGCCTTTTTCGCCTTGAACCAGTTCAGGATAAGTGGCTTGTGTCGTCGAACAGTTTTAGCAACTTTCTTCATCGGTTCTATCTTTGATCGCATCACTCTTGTACACCACCGGTCCAGGTATTTTCCTGCCCAGTGTGGTGAAATGTAGTCCCAGAACACTTGGAACTCTTCTCTGAGAAGATAGGCTCTGACACTTTTGAGGTTGTCTGAAGCACTGTGTTCAGCTTGATCTCTTCTTTCTCGGTCAGGTTCTCTTTTCGCTTGAGCAGACACCAGCGTGTTTTTTTCAGCACCGGTTCATAACCATCTGCCTGAAGCTGTTTGTGTTCCGTGGCCCTGACTTCATCAATGGCCTTATTCAGCATGGCAACGATATGAAAGCGATCCAGAATATGTAATGCTTGGCTGGCAAACACCGCAATCGCTTTTACGTAGGGTTGCCACATATCAGAACAGACATACTCCAACCGCTGGCTACGCTGTGTACCCAGGAAAGCGAAGAAGCTGCGAATCGTAGCTTCGGTACGCTCCTGACCAACCCATAGTAGCCGTGTACAGTCGCGATCAATTGGTAGACAACAGTCAAGTATTTATGGCCGATCTGATACGCCACCTCATCAACACCAATGGCCTTGATATTATCAAGTGAACGATGCTTCTTGCCCCACTCAACCACATACTCAACAGCATGGAAGACCTTCTCCCACGAGGTATTGAAAGTACGGGCGACCTCCTTCCAGGAGAGCTTTCTAGCCCAGTTTGCCAGAAACTGCATGTAAACTTTGGTGAGTTCCTTCTTGCCTTCAGCCCATGGAACCTGCTCAACCTTTACGCCACATGTCTTGCATTCAACCCTACGCATTTTGTAGAGCAGAAAAACCCTGATTCCCCAGAGAGGGACAAACTCGAAACGACGTTCAGCAAGACGGTCATAGCCCGGAGCTGGTTGCTGACATCCTGAGCAAATAGCATGGCCGTTCTTGCGTGGGGCCACGATGACATTGAATACTTCAGAGCCTTGATAGAGACCGAGTTTTACATCCTGATAAACAAATGACTTGAGTTTATGAACTTTATTGAGGATAGTTTTTATCAGCATCAGCGGCGTTTCTTCTTGTTTTTGTCTGCAAATAAAAACATACCTGAAATCAGCCGCTGGTGCTTTTTTTTTTCAAATTTGTTGATTTCTACCCACAGTTATCCCTGAAGAGCCAATACTTTTATATTATAATTGTGTGCCTTATGTACATACAAAATGGTTAATAGATCACGTTTTGTCAATAATCATACGGAGGAATCCGGGGTCTTGATTCTTGACGCTCAGCTGGTAAATGAGTTTACCGGCCATGTTGTCAAACGGGTATCTGGGTGAGGATGATATTGTGCGGTATGAGGATACGTATGGGCGGGCGTGATGAGTTATGGGTTGCGAGTTGTGAGGGAGATAGTTGCTTGCTATTTTTTGGCGGACTACTATAAGCACACCATTATTATCTAAAAAGGTGTATTTATGCCCTCGAATGCAAGAACTAATATCGTCATTGATCAAGATTTGATGCGTGAAGCCCTTGAGCTTTCCGGCCTTGGCTCGCGGCGTGAGCTTGTGAACTATGCCTTACAGGAGCTGGTTCGCAGGGAAAAGCAGAAACAAATCCTGTCGTTAAAAGGGAAGGTCGCCTGGGTGGGGAATCTTGATGATATGAGAGAAACCCGCTGAATGGATATTATGGTTGATACCAGCGTTTGGGTTGATTTTTTCAATGATGATGATAACCCGCAGGTGCACTATCTTGTGAAGTTGTTACAAGATGGTCGGGTTGCCACCTGCCCGGTGATACTTATGGAAGTACTGCAGGGGATTCGGGCAGACAAGACATGCAAAAAAACGGAAAGTTACCTTTCTTCGCTGTCCAGTTACTCGATATCAGATCAGCTGTTTATTGATTCTGCCATGCTGTATAGAAAGGCCAGAAAGAAAGGTATTACTATTCGTAAAAGTATGGATTGTCTCATTGCTGTCACCGCGATTCATTATACTCTCCCTCTCTTACACAGAGATCGTGATTTTGATGCTATTGAAAAGTACTCAAAACTGATTTGTATCAACGCGAGTCAGCATTAAGTTCGACCTTGAGCTAGAAAAACCGGGGTCATATATCAGGGCTTACGCATGAGTATTCTCATTCGCATTTAACAATCCAGTTTCAACCACCTAATTGCTTCAATCACCTGAAATATAGGTTTATAGTTGCCCAATTTTACGACACCCGATGCTTAATCCTGCCCCTCTCATGATTTTCCTCACTGACCTTAAGGACCCTCGTACTCGAATCAATGGGTGCGAACACAAATGGGTGAAAGTCTGATATTGACTGGTAATTTCATACAATATTATTCTTCTGCACAGGAAACGGGATGATATTCTTTGAACCAACCTCTGTAATCTTGGCGCAGTACGTCACTGCCAGCAGCTTCCATCCATTGTCAGCAATTCCCGATAAATTGATTACCATCAATGATATCAAGGGTTAGAGGGAAAGTAGCTATTCCTGCAATCGCAGACTTTTAGTATTTTATTTGGCATATATACTATTTCTGTCGTGTTATTGTGCCTCTATCAAAGAATAAAGCGCTTGCTGAAAAATTGATCTCGCTGGTCTCGAAAGAAGCGGCAAAGATTCCGGATTTTCGACCAAAAAACAACCATGCGAAAATCTCTCTGCATGATGCCGTCATGTGCGGTCTTGCTGTCATGCATCTGAAATATCCATCGTTGCTTAAGTTTGACCAGGACTGCCTGAATGATGCTGATAAGCTCCATAACCTGAAATCCCTTTATGGTGTTGAGCAAGTTCCCAGTGATTCGCGCCTTCGTGAACTGCTTGACCCCATTGAGGCCCGCTATTTTCGGAAGTTTTTTACCATTTTGTTTGCCTATGTTCAGCGCTCCAGTGCTGAATATGGGACAGCCAGTTAAGATTGTTGAACTGACCAAACGGTTGCTTTCCCTTTCCGGCCTTTCTATTCTGGATGAAGTATCTTGAAAGCCGTTGTCCGTGTTCCGCTGTCCGTTAAAGGGCATTGCCCATCAGAGGATTCAACTGGCGATTCAGACACAGCCTGAGAATCTCCCGGCTGGCGCCGCCACTACCGAGAAGTGCCGAAACAAAACAGCTGGTATCAAGTACAATGGTTTTCATGAATTTGATAACAGCACATATGCTATCTCAGGGTATTTGTTAATGTCAGCGCTAACCTGCTTTAAAGCCTACGATATTCGTGGCCGCATGCCTGATGAATTGAAGAGAAAAACCGATGTCAGGCCTTGATTCTTGACACCACTTAACCCTGTTCTATTTTTGCAGCTTTTTTTCTGGGGCATTGAGGATAAGGTTGAGGATGTACTGAATCTGGGCTAATAGATAATATTTGATGACAAAGTGCACACATTCTCTATACTGACCCTATGAAATGCTTTAACTGGAACGCTGAGAAGAATCAGCAGCTGATTGATCAACGCGGTAAATCCTTTGAAGAAATTATCTTTCATATTCAAAACGGCGACCTTCTGGATGATATTGCCCATCCTAACGAGGTTGACTACCCGCACCAGCGGGTGTTTGTTGTTAACGTGATGGGCTACGCCTGGCTGGTGCCCTACGTGGAGAATGAAAAGGAGCTCTTTCTGAAGACCCTGATACCAAGCCGAAAATTTACCCGAGATTACCTGGAAGGTGATTCATGACAAAAAAAAATACGTTGGATCAAGAGGAGCAGTCGCTACTTGATGCTCTGGAAGCAGGAGACTATCAGTCCACGCTGTCCCCAGAACGCAAAGCAGAACTGGAGAGTTTTGCTGCAGAGACTTTTAAAAAGGATAAGCGCATCAATATCCGTATTTCACGACGCGATTTACTGGCCATTCAGTCCCGGGCCCAGCGTGAAGGTATTCCTTATCAGACGTTGGTTTCCAGTATTATCCATAAGTATCTTTCTGGTTCTCTGATGGAGGTAAAACCAAGGTCGAAACCTGGATCAGGTATTGATTCTTGACGCTGCATAATCCTGCCCTACTTTTACAGCTCCTTGATTATAAGCTGAGGGCATAAGAAGTGAGCAGGCCGTTGAGAGTCGAGTTATTGAAAAACTCCGGATGAACGGTCAGCACATGAGTCCGTCAGTCAAACCGATGGTGAGTATCGCAAGGAATTATAAACGTTCTTGAGTGACCAGGAACTTTCGTACTTTATGGCGCGGATGTCACAAAGAGTATTTAAGTACCAACGCTTCAATTTAAGTGAATTTTTTATATCGGAACCACAGTGACATTCAATTGTCCACAGGTTACCAATTCTGTATTTCCCTGCATGGACGATAAAAAATGAAAGCATCTATAGGTTAAGTCGTCCGACTTAAAACTATCGTTCCAGATAGGGTCATGCAGAGTGTTACATTTGGCCTGAAAATTATTACTACTGTTAGTCGATTTTTTTGCTATGACAATGGATATTCAAGTTTATTATGGGGGTCAGCATGCTATTTTCGGACTTACCAAGCTGATTAATGAAAATATTTCTAATGAAAATCAAGCCGTTTATGAAGAGATCAAGTTAGGGACTAGCCTGTTACTTTTAGGCCTCCTTCCAAATGAGGAGCAATGGCTTAGAACTCTTGATAAGAGGCTTGTATGCATTGTGCCCGGTATAATGTCACTGCTTGGTGCAGGTATAACCGTATATCTATCCCCTGATTGTGACACTTCATATATTACAAAAGGTTTTTTTGATGGCGCAAAGGACGGCTTGATTTATTACTCGGCATCATCTTGCATCATGAATAAAATAAACACGGTAGCAATCGAAACAATTTTCGTAATTTCTCAAAAACTGCTGCAAAGCCCACAAGATAGAATCTGGGAAGCTTTTTCAATCAAACTCTCCAGCCTCGGGAACTGCCTAACTCCATTTAACCTGTCTGTCAGATAGTCCCAGAATGAAAGACCATACAGGCGACACGTTTTCTTCAGACTGGCAAGGTGTTGCGACTTTGCCGTCCTGCTTCGCTCCGCGTGCCGCCGCTAATCTTACGACGCTTGACGTATTCTCGTATCAGGCTTTCACTCAGGTTGTTATGTAACGGAAGGCTTGGGTCTTCCAGTACCAGCAACAGCTCTTTTTCTATGACAGCAAGGCCTGAGAGCGCTTGCTGGAGAGCCCTGCAATTTGTGCGTGTCTGGATTAGGGCTAAAAAGCCTAGTCGTCCCTTCATGGCGTTCTCTTTGGAAGGCTCAGCCTTGAAGGCTTTCAGATCATCATAAATCGCCCAGAGCCATGTCCGGCACCATTTCTGGGCACTGGCTTGTTGCTCATTGACAGGATGAACCTTGTACAGCAACCGCTCTGCATGTACCCAGCACTGGGCGTGTTTGAACACATTGAACTGTTGTGCGCCATCGCTGAAGGTTGTCAGATGCCCTAAGCCATGTTCTATCAAACTGGCATAGATCAAGGCTTCACTGGCTTGTTGCAGGCGTTTTTTGCCTGTCAGGCCATGCTCTTTCATGCAGGCCTTCCAGGCTTCATAACTCAGGAAAGTCACTCCAACGTATGGCTGGAGTACACGCAGCCACTTTTGGGGATATTTGAGTGTCCTCAGGTAGTCCAGGGCATTCCCTGTCATCGCGTACGTCCGAAAAGGCCGGTGCAGAAGGCTTAGAAAATTCTCCCGGCTTTTGCTACCTGTGGTGGCATACCAGGCAAACGACTCATTACAGATGATGGTGCAGTAACCATTTTGTCCTTGATGCCTTGCCCCTGTGTCGTCTGTCTGAATGTAGCTTGAGCAACGAAGGCCTGCGACCAGGATCTCATCCTTCTCACTTTGAAACTGCTCATTCCCTTTAGTGATCAGGTTGCTCAGTTCCCCCGGCGAGATGGAGAGGCCAATATCCCAGAGCCATTCCAGCAGCTGCGGTTGGGTAACACCACAACCGAAATACTGGTGAAGAATGTAGGCTTGCAATGTCGGGCCATAATGGTGCCCGTGCAAATTCGCTGGAGGCTTGGCAGTGACTGTTTTCCCGTCTGGTGTTATCCATTGGTCAAGCAGATATTCGACACTGGTTGGCTTGATCACCAGATCTTGTACATAGAATGGGGTAGTGCCGTTCCAGGTAGATCCCGGAGGAACACCACAGGCCGGGACACATATGCTCTTTTCAGGAGGTGGCTTTGTGGGTTGCTTGCGCTGATTACGAGTACTTTCATCCGGTTTGCTGACCTTATGTTTTGGGACATCATCCGGGTCAGCTTCATCACCTTGACCGGTTGCCGGTGGAGTACCGGGAGGGCCGTCTGAGTCATCAGGGGGCTTGGTATTTGGTTTGATGTCAGGCTTGGGAGGCAGCTTTTTAAGACGGCGGATTTCAGCCTCAAGGGCTTCAACTTTCTCCTGTAGCTGAGTGATCTGCTCTTGCTGCTGAACGCCTTGTGCCTGCAGCCTGGCAATCAACTCCTTCTGGAGAACGTTCTCTTTCTGGGACAGAGCCAATGCTTTCTGGGACAAAGCCAGCGACTCCTTGAGCAATGTGTTGTGCTGCTGGAGCTGAGCAAGATAATCCAAGACTTTTTGGCCTGGATGGTCATGCTGGACATTGGTTGCAGGAAAAGGAAAATTCATGGTGTAAAAGGATAGGCCAGAGACGTGTATTTTGCTTTATGTCAGCACTTTCTGAGAACTTACCAATTTTCAAATAAGTACATCGTTAAATATATTTCTTATTATGGTAAGTGTAACACTATCCCTTTTTCCAACTGGTGTTCCAATGAACTCTAAACGATGTAAATAAAATGCAGAATCATCTCCAAACTTAGTAATCAAATGACCATCAGGAAAAGAGCACTTGGACCAAATTGATTGCCTGGAACCACCATCCCCTGAACTAACCTCTTCATACTTTAAAATATATTTTTCTCCCATATCATCTGAAACTATGTACTGTTCTTTAGCTGGGGGTAAGTTTGTAGATAAACCGGAATTATACATTGAATCTCTCCACTAACTCATATAAGTGATCGACCAGTATAGACAATATCCGTGTCATCAGTCTATTCATTTATTGCCAAACGGGTTGAACTATTCCGATATTTTTGGGTAGTCAGGGAATAGCTTATTTACCAGGATATCTCTTGACTTAAACATTGCGTCTACATAGATTCTGGGTTTGTAACCAGAATTGGAAAAGTCATGAACACCTCCACAATATTGATATTCTTTTCCAATAATTTCAATTAATTTTTCTTTAATTTTTTCTGCTTCTTCCAGGTCGTTAACCATAATATCGATACCGATATCATTCCATATGACTTCTTTGATAGGAATATCATTGAGTTTTTCTTGTAAGGCCATTAGTAATTGACTCTCTTTTTCTTCTTTTGTCAGCTTGTCAAAAGACTGTGACTGCTCAACATTTGGTGGTAAAAAGTCATTTCCTGGAAGCTCTTTATTGGTTTTAATAGGCTGTGGAGATGTCTCTGTCATATTTCCAACCAAATTTGGGGCAGTTACAAAAGACTGCGTGGATGGGGAAGAATCTTTTTTAACTGGATTTTTATTTTTCTCCGCTGCCAGTTTTATCAAATATTTCATCAACTGTGGTTTCAACGCTTCAAATCCTTCGAAGCACATACCATGAAACTCCTCTTTACACATAATGCAATAATCGGTAAGTTTCTTTCTTTTCTTTTTATGAGAAAAGCTATTCGAGCTGGCACCAGCAGAAATTTCTGCTTCACCCGAAGCAACCAGAAAATCACCATTTTTGACCGCTGCTCCAAGCACACGATTGCCTTGCTTATCGACAATAAAAACCAGCCCGGGGCTATCAAAATCAAATTCAATAGCATTGCTCTCGGAGCCCACGGACCTGGTGGTTATTGCTGTCGTAGTAGCAACTGAAACACGAGCACCTTCCTCATCTATTTTGGCCACGATTGTTTGCTTTGTACTGAGAGAGTCAGGTGTCGGTCCGCCTAATTTCTTTAATTTGTCAGGCGTTATTTTTATACCCCGGAAAGAACCAATCTGATCCAACAGATCGCTGTTCGTACTGTTTATTTTCATTACAGGGAACGTCAGCTTAACTTCTCTGGGTGTGCGGTTAATTGATTTGTCAATCAGATGATCGATGGTCTCTTTAGTAATACTGCCAATGGCGTCAGGTGAATCTTGAAGCGGTGCTATCGCCACCAGGTAAAGCTCATTCTCTCCTTGCTTGAATGGTTTGGCAATGGCTTCAAATTTTCGGCTACGCTCATCAGAGTAACCTATCTGATCCTTTATACTCATCATTTTGACGTTAATTGTGGACCCGTCTGCACACCTGAATGGACGAGACTCAGTGTTACCTGGATTAAACGCATGAGCCCATTTTGCCTTGAGTGACACGACATTGTTTATGGTAGTGTCAATCGAATCCCGAAGGGGATGATTTGCCAGCAATCCAGGAATTTCACCCCCGGTAACTTGTTCGACGTATTGATCCGTCACATCAGCTATGTTTTTATTGCCATCAGAGGTTAGCAGCTCTGCTTTATAGTGCTCAATGAGATTATCAACAAAACCCTTGTCGTGGCCCGGATTATGTGCGGATGCCATGAAGTTCAATATAGAAAGCATCTGGTCCTTTCGGAAAGGATGCTTTCTGCTGAGACGCCCCAGTTCATTATGGATTGCCGAATCAAGCTGTGGTGTCAGCTCTCCTTGAGGTATGTCGAGGATCATTTCCTTATCGTTGTTATCCATGGTTGCCAGTAACATACCCAGTGACGCGGCCAGGCTTGAATCGGACAAAGCAGTGCTGGACTGACCTGCAGGTTTTAATATTTCAAACGCCAGATCACGAATACATGCGCTAACTATTTTTTTAGCTCGATCCTGGTATTCTCGCTGGTTGCAGGTTGTTGTTTCAATCGATGCACGCGTAGGAACAGTTGGTATTGGGGGTAAGCCGACTGAGTTGAACATTTTGCTACTCCTGACTCTGTTAATGTTAATAACATCCGCAAGGCAAGTAATTTTTTATCAGTTCGCTATTGAGGTCTCCTTCCACCACATAGAAGACTCCATCTTTATTTACTCCAATGGCGCTAAAATCTACAACGCTAACAAGACTAGTTTAATCACTTTTCCGACGATTGCTCGGCATCCTGATGTTTGTCGTACGCAATAGGTCGTCGGTCATTACCAACTATTCGTGCTTTCGTTTTCAGGTCATGGGCCGTCGAAAATTCACTCTACCTCCTTTTCTGCCCACTTTCTTTTTCTGAAAACTGCCAACTACTCCCCGATGTGTATTATTCTGTAAGGATCATAAACAGAACGGAAAGAAGCGAATGGCTCAGGCCGAGCAGTTACAATTGATGACACCGGAAGCCTATCTGGCGTTTGAACAGCAGGCAGACCAGCGGCATGAATACGTTAACGGGCTGATCGTCGCCATGGCCGGTGCCAGCCGCAGGCGCAATCTGCTTACCCTGGCGTTTGCCTCCCTGCTGCGTGCTCACCTGCAGGGCAGCCCCTGTAGAGCTTACTCCAGTGATATGAAAGTGAATGCCAGCCATAAAGGGAATGATGTTTTTTATTATCCGGATGTGATGGTGGCCTGTAACGATTCTGACCAGAACGCCTATGTTGAAGATCAGCCAACCTTGATTGCCGAAGTGCTATCCCCCACCACCGAGGCAAGAGACCGGATGGAAAAGCTTGCAGCCTACACCGCCATCAAGGGGTTGAAGGAGTATGTACTGATCCATCAGGATAAGATTGCCGTGGATCTCTACCAGAGTACCGACAGCGGCTGGGAGATCATCCGCCTGAAGCAGGAGACCGATACCTTGCAGCTTCATTCCATCGGGTTTTCAGTTACGCTTCGGGAGCTGTATGAGGATGTGGTGGGGGTTCTTTAAGTGATAGTCATCAGTGGGCAGATAAAGGCTGCTGATCCACTTTTCTTTGAATTTTTCTCAGAGACTGTTGTAAAAGTTACTGACCATTAACTCAGGATAAAAAACTCAACGTCGTCTATAACTACAGTATCTGATTAGTTTAAGGAGGATAATTATGTATCCATCCGACCTGACCAATGACGAGTGGGCAATCCTCAAGCCTCTATTCCCTGACCCTGGCTATGATACTCCAAAAAATGGGCGACCACGCGACTGGAGTTATCGTCTGATATTGAATGCCATATTCTATCTCACTAAAACAGGCTGTCAGTGGCGAATGCTGCCTTCTGACTTTCCACCATGGAGTACTGTCTACACCTATTTTCGAATCTGGAAACAAGATGGCACATGGAAGAAGGTGCATGATGCTCTTCGTGACCAGGTGCGAATTCAGGCGGGCAAAGAGCCACAACCAACAGCAGCAAGCATTGACTCCCAATCCGTGAAAACCTCGGTAAAAGGGGGGGATCGAGGCTATGATGGCGGGAAGAAAATAAAAGGCAGAAAACGTCATATAGCTGTTGATACTCTTGGCCTGATTCTGGTGGTATGGGTACACGCAGCCGCATTTAGTGATAGTTTTGCAGGTCAATTCATACTGGCTCACCTTAAGAAATACTTTAAAAACATCCGGAAAGTCTGGGCTGATTGTGGCTACCGGGGTTACCTTGAAGAGTGGTTTTATCGCTTCAAACCCAAAAGGGAACTTGAAATCACAAAACGCCCACGGGGAAAGTTTGTCGTTCAAGCCAGGCGCTGGGTTGTGGAGAGAACCTTTGGCTGGTTTGAAGGATCCAGACGTTTATCTAAAGACTATGAACAGCTGCCAAGGAGTTCAGAAGCCTTCGTTTATATATGCATGATTCGCATAATGCTACGAAGGTTTAAGTAGTTTTAAAACAGCCTCTCAGCCATCATCGCTTCTGGTTGCTTTCATTAATCGTTGCATTGAGACACTCAACAGCAGGTTATCGATGAAACGGTTGATCTTATTGCAGCCAAACCATCTCATTACAGGATTTATTATTTTTCAATATGCGACACAGCCAATTTCATGGAGTTGATACCTGCCAGGCTGGATCGTTTGATCACTCTGCCACTTCTTAGTTTTAGACAGTTTTCAGATTTAATTGAATTACTATTGATTTTGGTTTGTTTTACAGCATGCTTACGATCATTTAATGTTAACTTCATTTGTTTTAATCTTGTTTCATTTCTATTCAAGGTTAGTTTCATTTGTTCTAATCTATCTCTGTTTTTTGTATAACAGTGTAGTTTAACCGTAATGAGATTGTGAGCTGCATGAGCAATAGTTGCTGATAATAAACCATGGCTTTTATATATATTGTTAAATTTAAAACCCGCTATAGTGGCCATAAATATATGGGTAAAAGATGGTTTTGGAGTGCAAAGATGTGCAACTCCAAATAGAAAAGCACTGATGATCTCCGGGATATACCCTGTACCAAAAGGTAGGTTTAATTTTATAAGTCGTGGGCAAACAACCCTGAATAATGCCTCTTCAATGAAGGCATTTTTGAATATTTCCTTTGTAGACATTTTTTCAATATAACCTTCTTCAAAGGGGTTAAAATCTGTTCGTCCTGTTAACTTACTCTCCACCATTAATACAGGCCTTGCTAATAATAACTCCAGGGGTGTTTGAGCTAGTCCCAAACCCGTCCCCAAGAAAATTCTTTTAACTTGATCTTGTAATACTTCTACGGATCGACTGCCAGCAAAAGCTTTAACGGATGAATTTACCGCTGGTGCCAATGAAGATATTAAAGGCGATAAATTTGACGATATAAAGTCCATAAAAGACCACCACATGTGTTTGGATCATGAGGATAGACCATTAAAAACAGATTTTTCTCAATTCGGGTTAAAACTATTGACGGTAGCAGGTATTACCAAACGCTTGTCACCAACAGGCTCTCTCTCAAATTACGATCACCCTGTTGGATGATTTGCTTTGCCTGTTTGCTGAGTTTGTCGTGTTGCACGAGCATCCCAGATAAAGGCACAGGTACCCAATAAAATCATTGCCGGTTTTCCCAGGGTTTATCCAACGGATCGATAATATCGTTGGCAATGGCATTTTCACCCACTTCCTTCAGGTTTTTTCTTGAATACTTCTTTAACGCATCGAGGGCGCAGATGGTCGCCAGTGTTTGACCATTAGAAGTCACGATAAAGGGTTGGCCTTGCTGGGCTTTTTTCAGGTAATCAAGCAGGTTAGCTCTCAGTTCACTGATATTGACCTGCTCCACTCTTTATTCCTTGTACAAAACTTGGTACAAGCTAGTTCAGCCGGTGTAGTGGCACTGTCCAAAATGGATCGGCCTGCTGTTCAAAAGTGACCACCCCTACTGCTGATGGCACACCGTGCTGCAATGTGTCCATTCAGAAAGGATTTGTAACAGCAAGTTTAACCCGCTGTAACCTGCTCGTACCCCAAAACCAAAAAGGCAGCACCAGTTACCCAGTGCTGCCTTCATTTCATCGTGAATATAAGGTGTAAACCTTAACTCACGGTCGTCTGCCAACTGGCAGCAATCACCGGAGTAACCTGATCGCGAACGTTTTGTGGCAGCTGAGCTTCACCAGCTGGCGGTGCATCAAACCCAGCCATGGCATTGACCAGATTCTCCACCTTGTTGGCCAGCAACACAGCATCGCCCGTGCGGATTTTATCCAACTTTTGGGCATCATTGCTGTACCAGTCCTGTACCGTAATCTGATCATCAGAACCGATAACATCAATCAGCAGATGGTCACCGGAGCGGGTAAACCAGAGGTTTTCTTCTTCAATGCCCAACAGCTGCAGTACATCCTGATCCACTGCTGAATTGGACAGGTTATTAATCGTGTCAGCACCACCACCTGTTGTGAAATGGTAGGTATCATTTCCATCACCCCCCATCAGGTAGTCATTGCCACCGTTGCCATGAAGATGATCATCTCCGGCGCCACCACCCAGCATTTCAGCATCGGAAGAGCCAAGAATGATCTGATCACCAGCCTGGCCGTTCAGAATCGTGGCATAACCCCGTTCGTCCGGAACGTTCTGGTAGTCCGGTGAACCATTGGTATCAGGGTTAGTGCCACCAAAAGCACCGAATATCTGATCTGCGGTAATCTGGCCGCCACTGGCAAACCGAATGGTATCCACTACGTTATCACCACCCAGGAACCAGTCTTTCAGCGTAACCGTATCAGTCCCACCCTGAATATTGAGAATCAGGTCAGTACCATAACGGCTGAGGCCTGAGGCTACCTGGTTAAAGCTGATACCTTCAAACAACAGCGTATCATTACCACCGCCAGCATTGTCGATAACGTCCTGACCATCTCCAGCTGTAAATACATAGGTATCGTTACCACGTCCACCTTTCAAAGTATCATTACCAGCCTGTCCATTCAGGATATCGTGACCATTTCCACCCTCCAGAAGATCATCACCGCCATCCCCGGATAGCTGATCATCGCCATTAAATCCACGGATGTGATCAACGTTGGTTGTACCCGCTAACGATGCGTCATCACCGGCTGTGCCATCAACCTCATTATGACTGTTTTCAGAAGGGGTTGGAATGGCCAGACCAAAGGCAGCAAAAATCCGGGCTGCCGTGATCTGACCACCAGTAGCAAACGTGAAGCTGTCGATCAGATGTTCACCGCCCAGGAAGAATTTCTTGAGGGTGATCTGATCCGGGCCACCATTCACCTTGAGAATCAGGTCATCGCCCATTTTGGACAGGCCAGAGGCTACCTGGTTAAAGGTGATACCATTTACAAAGTGCACTTTGTCGGTACCAGCACCCGTGTTATCCACCACATCCTGTCCACTGGAGAAGTGATAGATATCATCTCCCTGACCGCCAATCAGATGATCGTTGCCAGCTCCGCCAATCAATGTGTCATTACCGGCACCGCCCAGCAGCACTTCATTGGCAGCGGTCCCTGTGATGACATCGTCACCGCCCAGTCCTGGCTCGGTTGGCTCTCCGGTCTCTCCACCCTGGTTACCCCCACCGGAGCTGCCACCAGAGTTATCAACCGATTCACCACCATTACCGTTGCCAGTCTCACCTCCGCTGCCATCACCACCGCCCGGGAGAGCCGTTAGTAACGACGCAAAGCTTGAAGCCGGGATAGCATAGCCACCGTCAGAAGGTTGCACATAGCTGATGGCTTTCTCACCACCAAGGAAGTGATCTTTCACCCGCAGCTGTTGCTTCAGATCATTATCCAGAAGCATGACCAGATCATTGCCATCTTTGTGGAAGCTGATCCGGTCTCGGCTGATACCGCCATTGAAAAGCACCCAGTCAGTACCACCACCCGTGGCATCAATGGTATCTACACCGTCTCCGGCCTGATAATAGTAGTGGTCATCACCGACACCACCATTCAGGGTGTCGTTGCCATCTTCGCCGTTTAGAACGTCATTTCCAGCACCGCCGGCAAGGACATCATCACCAGACCCCTGACCAGAACCATTACCACCCATCAGGCGATCGTTTCCATCACTACCTTCCAGCCGGTCATTGCCGGACATTCCGAACAGGGTGTCATCACCACCTTCACCCAGAACCTTATCATTGTTTGCACTACCAACCAGACGCTCACCGTCGTTAGTACCTTTCACCACTGAAGCAAAGTCCGGATCACTGCCCCCGGCAACCAGCTGATTGATCTTGTTGGTGGTGATCATAAAGCCACCATCTGGCTGTACACCATCCAGTGCCCAGTCACCGCCAAGGAAGTGGTTCTTTATGCGGATGGACTGACCTGTCTGATCTTTCATGGCAATCAGCAGGTCATCCCCATCACGGCTGAAGTCCAAAGACTCCGGGGTTGCACCACCCTGAAGCAACAACAGTCCTTGTCCGCCACGGTTATCAATAACATCCGCGCCATCACCCACAGCCCAGACGTAAGTGTCCCGACCCGCGCCGCCTATCAAGGTGTCGTTGCCGCCCTCTCCACGAAGCTGGTCATTACCATCACCGCCGATCAACCTGTCATCACCGGCACCAGCATCCATGTAGTCATTGTCAGCACCGCCTTCCATGTGGTCATTGCCTTCACCGCCGAACAACTGGTCTGCGCCAGACTGCCCGAGCAGGGTATCGTCACCACTACCGCCAGAGAGGGAGTCACTTCCCATACCACCTTCCAGGTGATCGGTGCCTTCTTTGCCTTGCAGGTTATCGTTGCCCTCACCACCGAATAAACGATCATCGCCGCTTTCACCGTCCAGGTAATCATCACCGGCATCGCCATGAATCACATCATTACCGGCACGTCCCCAGACTTTATCGTCTCCGGCACCGGCATGGATTTCATCATGATGATCACGGTAGCCAATCATGGTCTGATCGCTACCGTCAGTTCCATAAGTTACTACCTGCTCTTCAAGGTCGGCATCGGATAAGATGGTGCCATCGGCAAACTCAAAACTATTGATTTTGAAGTGCTCGGTAGGCTCCCGGAACCAATTCTCAATGGTGATCTGGTCACTGCCGTTACTGTGGCTGATGACCATATGATCCCCTCGACGGGCATAGGAAAGATCAATGGCGGCAATGCCTTCACCAAAACGAAGCACATCAAAAGAGGCGTCATAATTGCTATAAGCTTCGCCCAGGCGCCGTTCAATCATCCGGTCAGCACCGTCACCCAGATTGAAAAGGTACTCATCATCGCCTGAGCCACCATGCAGGGTGTCATCACCCCAGTCACCGTTCAGCGTGTCGTTGCCGCTGTCCCCAAAGAGCTGGTCATTGCCACCACCGCCACTGAGGTCATCATTCTGGTCACCACCGAAAAGTTGATCGCTACCGTCCTCGCCTAACAGGGTATCGACACCTTCACCACCTTCCAGGCGGTCATCGTCGTCCCCGCCTTCCAGACGGTCATCGCCCTGACCACCCAACAGAACATCCCGGCCGGTCTCACCGTAAAGCGTATCGGATCCGTGACCACCATCAATCTGATCATGGCCTCCCTGACCATGAACCACATCATCACCACTCAGTGCCGTGATCATGTCATTCTCAGCGTGAGCCAGAATCTGATCATTGGCTTCAGTGCCTTTGACCGACTGAACCAGAATGTCGTCTGTATTCCAGCGGGTGCCATTGGCAAATGTAATGACATTAATGGCACCAAGGCTGACAACACCCGCCTGGTCGGTAAAGTGATTGAGGATACGAACACTGTCATTACTGTCTGCATGGCGGCTAATGACCAGATCATCGCCCTGTCGACGAAGTAACACATCATCGTCGTTCAGGTCTTCAAAGATCAGGGTATCGATGCTCGCACTGTCTTCAATAACGTCACTGCCATCGGCGGCTGCAAAATGATAGGTGTCATCGCCAACGCCCCCGAAGAGCTGATCATCACCCAGCCCTCCGGTCAGATCATCATGCCCATCACCACCATAGAGTGTATCCTGCCCGGCACCACCATCCAGGGTATCATTTCCTGCATAGCCATCAAGGCGATCATTGCCAGCCAATGAATGAATCTCATTATCCTGCTTATTGGCTTGGATAACATCGTTTCCTTCAGTTCCAAGCATCGTCTTCATTATGATTTGATCTACTGAGAAAAACTCTGAACTCCCATCAGTTTTTTCAATAGTTAAGCCACTTCGAGGTAAGTCTTCACTGAAAAAAGATTTGAACGTAATGTGATCATCAGATCGACCTTTGAAGGATAATTGAAGGTCTGAGCCGATCCGACGGAAGATAGCGTTACTGAATTCATTCAAATCGGCCAAAACAAGGGTGGTTGCATCTGCGAAATCATCATAAACAGTATCTTGGCCATCCCCTGCTGCGAATGCATAGTGGTCACTTCCCTCTCCTCCCGATAGTTCATCATTTCCAGCGCCACCGTTCAGAACATCGTCACCGTTTCCACCAATTATCTGGTCATTCCCACCACGGCCCTCTATATAATCGTTTCCACTCAGGCCTCTCAGAATGTCAGCCCCTGTAGCACTTCCGATGATATAACTTTTACCATCCGTACCAGTATATTGATCTCTTCCATAACTGACATCAGCGAGATCTCCGAGTAACAAACGACGGAACACAACTGCATTTTCCACATTTATTAGTCGATCGGCCAAAAGCTTTTCATCAAGGTTTATATCTGACCTGAACTCATTGTAGATCTGGGCAAGGGCCGCGCCTTCATCAAGTGAAGCACTGCTTTTTCCTGCCCGAATTAATGATGCCTGTAATACACCGGCATTACTGACCTCAAGACGATTACTGGAAATTGAATAATGAGCACCTTCAAAAGCGTCAGAAAAAACGGTCTGCAAAAGAAAGCGGCTGGCATAGTGATGAGTGAGCGCATCAAATCGCTCAGCCAAATAATCGACCTCAAGTCCAACAATCTGGGGGCTTTTACCATCAGTAAACTGTTGCTCAATGACACCTTTGAACTCAGAAACCCCGGAAAAGCTTTCAAGAACCCATAACTTTTCAGTTGTAGACAACGACAAAGTAAGCTCGTGGCCTGCATTCTGACGCAGTGCACTAAGGCCGGACCAGTCGGCAAGGAGCATCTCAAACCCCTGATACACAGTATAAGCATCAGAGCTCGCAAGTGACTGGACTTTATTAAGCAACTGTTGATCACTTGCATAAACGGTTTGTAGATCTCTAACACTGCCAAACCCTCTCAAGAGCGGCAATGAAATACCTCGAGCTAACAAACTCTGCAAAACAGTCTGATCAAGAGTATGAGAACCAGTATCCTTCGTAATGAAGTTATTAATTTGCAAATCAAATGCTGCTGCATAAACAGATTCGTTATTTCGTATAGCTGACCCTTCAGCAATAATTCGATTTCCACTACTTGGCCTGTCAACGGTTTCATGCACCAGATCAATACTGTCAATACCCAGCTGCGCCAGAGTAGAGAGCTCTTCCTCCTGACTTAACCCATCCTGATTAGCATCCTTCCAGACTCGGACCTGACTAAATAGCTCATCATCTGCATTAAAAATATCGTCATTATTACTATCTCCAGTTTCTTTGAGTGCCTGAAAGCCATTCTGAGTAGCATTTCCAAATAGCTCAGAAATACTATCTATACTGCCATTGTCATTCAGATCGCGTACTAACAAGCCATCCTGAGCATTAATCCAGCCAACCCGTTCTGCGATACCATCATCATCAAGATCAAAAAATACGTTGGAGTCAGATACCGAAGAGGTTGCTATATCACCACTGTCGTCAAGATCCAGGGCTAGTGGATCAATACGACGTATTCTTGTTCGATCAGGATCAAGCTCCGGTGGGAGGAACATGGCACTATTGCCCCCCAAATAGATACCGGACATACCATTACGAAACCCGGAGTAAGTGAACCGTTTAAACCCGCCAGACCTTAGAGAGTTGCCCCACATCGCAGCACTGCCAGCAGTTTCAAAAACAGTGAGAGTTCCTATCCCACTTAACTCATAGGTAAAGCCTCCATCCTGACTTCTGTACCAGTTACTAGTCCCGCCCCAGGAATTGCCTGAACTGCTGCTTCCAAGCCAATTCCCCCCAGTCAGAATGTGCCCTTTATGGACTACAACACTCAAACCATCTCTATCAACAACCACATCGCCATCAGACGTTCCAATCGTTTCAAAACCATCGCCCCCTGTATGTGTAACGGCAGGTGAATAAAGATCCAGGCCTAATTGATTATTAGTAAAGTTATTGATAGTAAGAAAGTCCTCACCATCCCGAACCGTCAGAGTTGAGCCATCAAGCTGATAAATGAATGAGTGGTTGTAATCCCGGTAAGTATTTTCAGGATCACTGGCCAAACGGTAGCCTCCTGTTAACCTCCGGTTCTTAAAATGAACAACGCCAACACCATCAGAATCCTCAATAACATCCCCACCATAGGCCACGAATGTGTCAAACCCTGTTCCTCCATCAAGAAGGTCTATGTCATTATCCTCACCCGCATCGAGATAGTCGTCCCCTTCTCCGCCCAAAAGAGTGTCTTTGCCTTCTTGCCCGAACAGGGAATCGTTGCCTGCTCCTCCGTCAACTCTGTCAGCACCCTGGCCAGCTGCAATTGCATCATTGCCTGACCTGCCGTAAATCTCGTCATCTCCATATTGTTCCTGCGAGGCGTCGTGATCCCCCCAAATCTTGTCATCCCCACTTCCACCATCAAGCAGGTCATCACCTCCACCACCAATGATCTTGTCATCACCGGCACCACCATAGAGCTGGTCATCTCCTGTAACACTCAGCAGTGGGTCATCGCCCCAGAGTCTATCGTCGCCGAGGCCGCCTTGAACGTAATCATTACCACCACCGGCGACAACTTCATCATTGCCATCGCCAGCAAAAATGGCATCATTTCCATGCAACGCTTCTGGTATATTTACAAAGCCTGACTGTAACGAACCTCTGTAATGCTCAACTCCCCGCTGGTCTCCATGGAGAACATCATCCCCGGTACCGCCCAACATAATATCACTGCCAGCTCCACCAATGATCAGATCATCACCAGTACCACCATCAATAATGTCGTTATAGCTCTGGGTAAGGCTAATAGACTCTTGAAGGCGATGTTCTGCTGATACTGCAACCTGACCATCTTTCATATCAAAAATATAACCATCACCAGTGATGATATCCTGCCCATCGCCACCACTGATCACGTCGTTCCCTGAACCACCGGCAATCGAGTCATTCCCATTGCCACCGCTCAGGTCATCATTGCCACCCGCTCCACTCAGGTAATCATTTCCATCACCGCCATCCAGCGAGTCTTTTGCATCATCGCCAGCATCTTTACTGTCAACACTTCCCCCAAAGAGAAAATCGTTACCCTGACCACCGGTAAGAATATCCTCACCCGCATCACCAATCAGAAGATCACGCCCTCCACGGCCATCGATAAAATCATCGCCGCCATGCCCCCTGAGGTAATTATTCATATCACCATCAGGTACGGTTGCTTCATTACCCAATAAGTGATCATTAAAGCTAGAGCCTTCAAACAGCAGAGTTGTTGAGGAGACAGCAGCAATCACACTGGCATCATAATGAATTTCCCGTTGGTTAACCCAGCTCTGGTCGATATCCCGCCCTTCAGAATCCTTTATGCCTTTCGTTAAGGCTCTCTGCTCTTGACTCCAGTGAATGAGCAGTTGTTGGCCGTCCTGATTTATCAAGCGGTTACCAATATTGAGCGCATCATCCCCCTGAAAAGGGACTACTGCACCCTCATAGCCATAAAAGGACAGGCCATATACATTCACCGCCTCATTACTTTTCGCAGAATAAATGAGTGGCTCAATTGAGGTTATCGTTGCAGGAGCGCTCTTCAAACTGGCAGCCGTTGAAGGTGTCCTATCCGGTGTTAAAACTGAATTCCAACCCTCCAGATTAATAATGGAGCCATTGGCAGTCATCAATACCAGATCCTGACCTGCCAGACGGACCAGACGATTGCCATTTTTATCGGTATAAGTTGATGCTTCAGCATTTGCTGCGTATAAATTTTTCAGCTGCTGGCCGCTAATCAGGATGCGAGAGTTTCCCTGAGTGTCGGCAATGGTGTCAAAACCCACGCCGTCGTTGGTAAGGTCAAAAATGTAGGTATCATTACCCCGTCCACCTTCCAGCCGGTCATTCCCTTTACCCCCCTGAAGCACATCGTCACCATCCAGGCCATAAATCCGGTCATCCTTATCACCGCCGGTCAGTAGCGCTTTGCCATCATCCCCATGGCTGCCAAAAATCACCTGTTTGGCGTCGTTTTTCTCCGTGGCTTCATCCCCAAACACCACCATAGGCAGCTCTGAATCGTTAAAGTGATCGGTATAATGCACATCGCCATCACCAACGGCATTGCCCACTTCAATATCTTCAGCATTGCGCTCATACCAACCCGAGCAACGCCAGGCGGTCGGCAATAAAGCGTTCGCTGTATCGGGTGCCATCCGCATTCTGATAATCAGAATCGCCGGTTGCAAAAATGCCTTCTGCATATCCTTCAGGAGGTATTACCATAAACGAACTGAGTTCAAGAAGGCTGTAAAGGTAGGCTTTACCCGCGAGATCACCATAAGTGGTGGTAATGCTTCCAACGGTTTCTCCACCCAAAGGGGTCGGTATAAGAGTCAGCTGCTGCATCAGGCCGGTTTTATTCAATCTCTTATAGATTGCTTCTGCATGATTCGTAGTCGTAAACTCTGCGTATTCACCCCCCAACACTTTTGCTAAATGGGCCATCACCGTATTCAGGGATTGTGCTGGTGTATCACCCTCAGGCTCTCCGGTTTCTCCTTTATGGTGTTCAACCTGGGCGTTACTGGCAGAAAACAGAATCCGGTTTACCTCATCCCAGCCCAGCTCTGGATTAGTGGCTTCAAACAACCGCGCCACCGATAATGCATTCACCAGATGCACCATACTGTGATTACCAAACTGAAAAGTGCTGCCCTGGGACTCAATAAACAGCCCATGTCGTAAACCTTTACGTTGGAACAGGCTCAAGTCTTCCCCCACCTCACCGGCGGTGACCTGCCAGCCGGGAATGGAAAAATAGTTGGTAATCCGGTTATCACCTTGAGCCAGTGCAGCATCCAGACCCGCCATACCGGCACCATTAAAAGTAATCGTCTGATCCGCGAGAGCACCCAATGAAGACGCCGCATGTAGCGCAAGATTCCCTCCAAGGGAGTGCCCGGTAATGTTGACGGTTTCAGCCCCCTCTACAGGCTTTCCATTCTTATCCAGCAATCCGAGTTTTTTTAGAAAGGCCGTGCGGTCGAAATCTTGACTGGCACTTCCCAGAATACCCAGAAAATCAGCAGACTTTTCAAACCCATTCTCGCGAAGTTTGCCCTGTAGCCATTCTGGTGTTAGTGCTCCTGCCAGCCACTCCCCCAGCCCGGACAGCCCCAGTGCCAGATTGATATCCTGAAAAAGATCCCCAACATCCACATTGCCGTAAGTACCGGTAGCCTCTGTGCCCCGAAAGGCGATGGTCTTTTTATCGTTATTCTGGGTATCCACAAAGACGACAGCGTCAAATCCGGAGGATTGGTCAAACTCATAGCCACCCTTTGGAATGCGGTAGCGTTTTTGAAAGGCTTCAAATTGTTCTTGGGTGAAGCCTCGATCCAAGAAATCAACTTCAGCGTTATTTGTAATTCGATACAGCGAGTTATCTGCGCCATCAGTCTCCAGAAACAAGGGATCTCTTTTAAAGTCGATATATGCAGCATCCGCCATTAGAGCATTTTGGTAAGCGGTTTCGATGGTCTTATTCATTTCTTATTCCTTATTAGACTCATTGATACTTCGTAGGCTTGAGCACACCGTACTCTCGGTTAATAAAATATTTGCCGTCACAGTAGATTGATGTGCCATAAGCAATGGGATGGTTAAGAGAAGGGCTTAGCTTATAAAAGATTAACGACGCAATTTTTCTATTTTCTCGTCGATCTAAAACCTTTTCTTCCCACCGATAAATAGACGCATTTCTCTCATGATCCAAATAACGCCTTTCTGCATCAATCACCTTCCAATACCGGCTCTCAGGCTGATCAATCTTCTTGACCGCCACGCAGTACTCCCTCCCAAAGGGGCGTTTATCGGAGGTTTGTAGTTCAATCTGCCATTGAAAGGCACGGCTGCAACTCGGATCATCCTTGGGTGCTTTATAGAGCCGGAAATATCCCGTTCCCTCCAAATCGCTGTGTTTATGCTCTTTTGGCTTATACACTTCCACGTACTCAAAACCAGAGGACGAGATTTCTGTGTAATTCGATTCCGGTGTTGGGTCGCTGGGGTTATCGTAAAAATATCCATCCACATACACTGGCTCATCGTAGGCGTACCATTCACCAGCATCTTTTTCGCACAGAGCTTCCAGCTCGCTCAAACCGGGGGTAAAACAGCCCTGAATCAAGACTAACGGTATGATCACCACTGCTATTTTATAAATCTTGTTTTCCACCCTTTACTCCCAGTCAGTTCATACACTTCAGGAATACGTGAATCATCTTTCACGAATACTTTCTTGTTTAAATCTCAACAACGGACTCAAAAAATACTCAATCAGTCGTCTTTGTCCGGTTTTGATCTCTACCGCCACACTCATTCCCGGAGCCAGGTTCACCTTTCGGTTTTCTACCTGGAAATCAGGGTCAGGTCTTTCATTTTGCATAATACTTGTCGTTTATACGATAAAAAAGATATTTGCACGATGAAAGACCTGACCCCAGCTTTTTCAAGGGAATCGTCACCGCTATCACCGGAAAGCAAGTCATTTCCAAAACCACCCTGAAGACGATCCTGGCCATCACCACCACTGATAACGTCATCACCGCCATAACCCAGCACACGGTCGTTGCCATCGAGAGCAGTCACCTGATTCACCAGGTTGTTACCCTCAATCACATCATCTAATCCCGTGCCCTCCAGTGTTTTGAGGTTAATCGCTGCTTTATCGAGAACCTGTGTGACGTTTTCAGGACCAACCAGCGTAAGACCACTCTTTGGCAAATCATTGTCAAAGAAATACTTGAGCGTCACTTTGTCTTCAGTACTGTCACGGAAAGTCAAAGTCAGGTCATCATCCACACGGCGGAAAGTAATCAGGTCAAGATCAAGGCCAGCCAGTAATAGGCGAGTCTGATCCTGATAGTTATCCCGAATCTCATCTTTTCCATCGCCTTGGGCAAAGTAATAATCATCAGCCCCATGGTCGCCGCTCAGGATGTCGTCACCCATACCGCCTGTCAGCGAGTCGTTACCATAGCCACCGTAGAGACGGTCATTACCTGTCCCACCGGTTAACTGATCATCATCTCGGCCGCCATCAAGGTAATCATTTCCTTCACCACCGGCCAGCTGGTCATTTCCTGAATCACCATAGAGATGATCATCACCACTACCACCATCAAGAGAGTCATTGCCACTCCCGCCGTACAGTTGGTCTACACCTTCATCGCCGACCAGTTGATCGTCACCATTTTCACCATAAAGGCGATCAGCACCGCTGGCACCCACCAAAGCATCCTGCCCATCACCGCCATAAACGGTATCGTTACCTGCTCCAGCATCAACAGAATCATGGCCACTCTGGGCGCGGATCACATCATCTCCAGCCAGACCAGAAAGTGTATCGTCCGAACCATAACCCCAAATCTCATCATTACTTTCCGTAGGAACAATCACTTTGCCCTTGATGGTTTCGATATCCCATTGGGTACCATCTGAAAACTCAATGGTGTCTACGGCATAGTTCGTGGCAGCATCGCTGTTGAAGTAGTTATTGACTTGAATAGATTGACTATCGCCGTCTATAGTGATCAGCAGATGCTGTCCATGACGGTGAACCGAGGTGTGTTCTGGTAATATACCGTCACCCAGGAGAATACGATCGGTGTCACTCCCACTTCGGTTCTCGGTAATAATGTCCTGCCCATCCCCCTTGGCAATTACATAGGTGTCATTACCGGCACCGCCCAGGAGCTGATCATTCCCAGAGCCGCCAATGAGTCGATCATCACCACTGTAACCATAGAGCGCATCATTGCCCTGTAAGCCCGTCAGTTCATCGCTGCTGTTGTCATAGCCACGAATCACATCGTTCTGCTCAGAGCCCTTAAGAACCACCGCCTTAACATCATCAATGCTCCAGGCAGTGCCATCCGCAAACTCGATCAGCTGCAAGACATATTCACTGGTAGCATGATTTTTGAAATAGCGCTCAACCCGAATGCTATCGGTTTCTGATGTTTTCAGAATCAGATCATCATTTTCACGGATGACATCAACCGCTTCAGCGGTGATGGTTTCATCAAACCGGATACGGTCAACCCTGCTGTTGCCATTGTCGTAGTTATGAATCACATCCATGCCCGGCACTGAACAGATAAGTATCATTGCCAAGGCCACCATTCAGCTCATCATTACCTTCACCACCGATCAACTTATCATTGCCAGCATCACCGGAGAGCGTGTCGTTTCCGGCGTCACCGGCAATCACATCGTCACCGTTAAAACCGTACATCTGGTCATCGCCAGCTTTACCGGACAGGTTATCAGTCTGACCCGTACCAAAAATCAGGTCATTATCTTCTGTGGCTTCTGATACCAGCGAGGCAAGAATATCCGCCTGACTGAGCACAGAGCCATCCGCCAGCTCTACCGATTCAATCGCCCCTTCTTTTAACGTGCCATCAAAATCAAAGTAGTTATCCAGTTGTATTTCATCACCGGTATATTGACCTTCACTATCTTTCAGTTTGATCCACACCGTGGTCAGGTTACGGCTGAACTCAAGGTTCTCCCGGTTCACACCTTCACGGAAGACAATCTTGTCGCTGCCAGCGCTGTCATAGATGCGGTCTTTGCCGTCGCCTTTATCAAAGAAATAACTATCATCACCAGAACCGCCAAACAGCCGGTCATCGCCGCCTTTACCGTAAAGCACCTCGTTGCCATTGCCGGTGGTCAAGTAATCATTGCCAGCGGTACCAACTGCGTTTTTGCTATCCAGCAAGGCCGCCAACACCGGCGAAGTAACGGATAAGCGGTTCAGGGAATCTTCAACAGCGCGGGAGAGTTCCGGAGAATAGCTGCCCAGCTTGCGAGCTATATTTGCCAGCTCAACAATAGTGTCGTCACTGGTGCCCAGCAGCCCGGTCAGGTGTTCTTCAAACCCCGTCCAATCTGGCACAAAGCTTTCACTGCTTTCATCGTACTTCAGGGTAATGGCATCAAAGGCATTTTTGTAATGACTCTGAGCCAGCAGCTGCGATTCAACAAAGGAAGCAAACCGGTTGAATTGCTCAATCAATACCGGTGCTGCACGACCATGTGGGTTCGGGTCTTTCTCACCCCAGCACCAGGTGCCGACATAGGGTGTGCCGGTCAGCTTCTCCAGTGTTTCCAGCTGGCGGGCATCCATCACATGCCCGTAAACTTTGGTCGGGTCACGGCTGTAAGGGTCAACATCACTGACACCGGCCCATTGATAAATGATCGGCTCCAGCAGTTTCTGCCGCTCTCCCGCATCTTCAGTATTCACGTACTGGTTCACTAATGCCTGCAGGGTTTTATCCGCAGCCATGGCCACCTGCAAATCCGGCAACTCCCCAAAACCGACAGCGTTGGGCAGAGCCTTGACTTCATCACTTAACTCAACATCACCCACATATCGGGTTCGGGCTAGGTCAATCTTGAACCATACGTCAGTCGCCTTTCCCTCACTGCCATCAGTCCTGGTAAAACTGCCGGTTTCACGGTGCTCATTACCAGAAGAGTCGGTGGTCTTACCGGTAGCATATTCGGTATTGATGGCGGCAACACCAACATCAGCCATGGAAAGCAGTTCACCACTGTCTACCACCCCATTACTGTCGGTATCTTTCCAGACTTGAAGTTTCGACCAGGCTTCATCGGATTGATTCAGGACACCGTCACCGTTGCTGTCAAGATCCTTCAAGGCTTCAAATCCATTAGCCGCCTTCTCACCATTGGTGAGCGTAGTCTGGTTGCCAAAGAGTTCTGCGCCACTGGAAATCTGTCCGTCAGCATTTCTATCGAAGACCAGAAGGCCATCGTTTTTACCTACCCAGCCAGTCTTTTCAGCCAGAAGATTGCCATCATGATCAAAATAAACGCCTTCTGACTTATTGAGGGTTTCGACACCATCGCCGTCTAAGTCGAGGATAATAGGTGAGGTCAGGTTTTCGGCATTATTGAAAGAAGGCATATCTGATAGATCGCCATTTAGGGATGATATAAGATCACGAATTCCGTTATATGACCAGTCAAAAAGTTCAAAGACTGGATCAAGAAGTCTATTCTCATTGATGTAATCCATTATATCATCGTATTTTTCAAAAATTGGATCAAGCAAACCATATTTTGAGACAAGATTATTGGTTTCTTCTAATATAAAATCTAATAAATGGCCTGTTCCATAACCAATCGCATTATTTTTCAACTCTAGCCTTTTCAGATAGTCATCATAGCTTTTTGATTTGCTTCTTAAAGAATCAAAAACTTTATCCATGCCAGACTTTCCTAGCGACTTTTCGATAAGAAAACCAACTGCAAAACCTGCTGCCACCTCAGCCCATGCTGTCGTTGCCTCAGCAATTTTTGCAGGATCTTTGCTCAACTCATATGCATCCATAGCATCGCCAGCTGTTTTTATTTTATCAGCTGCCCACACTCCAATACCTACATAAGATTCTACTTTTGAACTCATTTTAAGGTCACCTCCAAGCATCTTTATTTTTATTAAATAAGCCATTTGTTATAAAAACGGCTTTCCCTAAGAAAACCAAAACTAATAGCTATTATCCAATACACGAACATAGAGAGACCTAGTTCTCTAACTCCTGTATCAAAATAATTTTTATCCGACCTAAGGATTGTCATTAAAACTACAAATCCAAAAAACAAATACCCGAGATCAGAAAAAACTCTTTTTTTAAAGCCAGGAACTGGATCACGACTACTTACCTTGAATTGTTTATTCCCAACATAAACTCTTGCAACAGCAAAAAATATTGACAGACTCGCCATTAGCAACAAACTGTAGGTCTCTATTGAAACTGGCCATTCCTGATTAAAACCAATTGTTCCTGAAATCTTCAGAAACCAGTATGCTGCGAGATAAAGTAATAAAAATACTGTTTCCATAACTTAAACCGACCTTAAACTTGTTATAAAGACTTAACGCTCACGTATACTTTCTTGCTTAAACCTTAAAAGTGGACTCAAAAAATACTCTATCAGTCGCCTTTGCCCCGTTTTAATTTCTACCGCCACACTCATTCCTGGGGCGAGATTCACCTTACGGCTTTCTACCTGCATCCAGTCTTTTTCGATTTGCACATTGGCAAGGTATCTCAGCCCTAACTGCTCATCGGGCACGGCATCGTTGGAAACGTTGGTTAACATGCCATCAATCAAACCGTATTTGGTGAAGTTAAAGGTGTCGATTTTTACTTCGGCGCTTTGGCCCTCGTGAACAAAACCGATGTCTTTGTTCAGTATCCAGGCTTCCACTTCCATCTTTGCTTCGGCGGGTACAATCTGCATCAGTGCCTGCGCTGGCTGTACCACACCGCCGATGGTGTGCACCTGCAATTGTTGCACCGTGCCATCAATGGGTGAGGTGATCTGTTGCTGGTCGTGCAACTCTTCTGCTTTGATGCGTTCCTGCTCCAGTGTGTCCAGCTGACGGTGCAGCTGTTCCTGCTGATCCAGGCTTTCCCGGCGAGTCTGTGCATGGAGGCTGGCCAGTTGATGTTGCAGCGCTTCCGCTTCTGCAGCCAGTTGCTTAACGGCGGCGCTTTGAGCCTTGATATCTTCTTCCAGTTCGATGCGTTGCTGTTCCAGCTCCAGGTATTCCACTCTGGAGCCGTAGCTTTTGTCATAAAGCGCTTTCAGTGATTGGGTGCGTTCTTCAATAATGGGAAGAACCCGCTTCAGCTTGTTCACCTGAGCGACAATGGTTTGTAGCTCAGCGCGTTTGCTTTTTTCCTGGCTGATCAGGGCATTTGCTGATGTTCTGTAATCTTCGATTTGTTGAAATAGCAACTGTTCTACGAAGGTTTGAGATTCGCTATTTCTCTGGATCTCATGTTCTTGCCCGGGAGCCTGTTCTTCTGTGACCGCGTACTTTCGGTAAGAGTGGGTATGCATTCCCACGGGAGAACCTAAAGGCCCTAAAACCGTGGGAACGAGGTTGGAGGAAGGGGCATCAAGATAAGCAACAAACGCCTGCTGTCTGGCCAGCTGCAAACCAAGAGCCTCGATTTCCTGTTGCAACCGAACGCTTTCCGCCTCCGTGACGGTGCCTACCAAAGTGATCAATGGATCACCGGCTTTGACTTCATCGCCTTCCCGAACATGAATCACCTGCACCTCACCAATCACCATCGGCTGAATGGTTTTAACCCGCTCACCGGGTATGATTTTTCCCTGGGCGGTGGCCACAATATCGATTTTGCCAAAACAGGCCCAGAGAATGGCGATGACAAACAAAGCGATAATCACTTTAACGATAACCCGGCTTGCCGGACTGGCTGGGGTATCTTCCACTTCCAGTGCCGCTGGCAGAAACTGACGACGGGTGTAATCCAGAGATTCCGGGCGCTCCGTTCGACTTAGCAGCGCTTTGGTGGCTTTTGAGAACAGTGACTTCATCTACACCGCCTCCCGTAAGCTATGCTGATGGGCATTCAACCTTGCGTAATGGCCACCCTGTTTTACCAACTGATCATGAGCACCTTCTTCCACAATTCTGCCTTTGTCCATCACGATAATGCGGTTGGCATCCCGCACCGTGGAAAGACGATGGGCAATAATAAAGACCGTGCGACCCTGGCTGATCTTTTTCATGTTCTGCTGGATGATGTGTTCCGATTCGTAATCCAGGGCACTGGTGGCTTCATCAAAAATCAGGATTTTCGGATTGGTGAGCAAAGCACGGGCAATGGCAATGCGCTGTTTCTGACCGCCGGAAAGGAAGCTGCCCTGTTCACCGACATTGGTGTCGTAACCTTCGGGTAATTCCAAGATAAAATCATGGGCACCGGAGAGTTTCGCCGCTGCCATCACCCGTTCGATGGAGGCACTCGGGTCGGCCAGGGCAATGTTGTCCCGCACTGAGCGGTTGAACAGGAAGTTTTCCTGCAGCACCACGCCCACTTGACGACGTAACCAGGCGGGTTCCACCAGTGCCAGGTCAACACCGTCCACCAATAGACGACCAGATTCAGGTACATACAATCGCTGCACCAGTTTTGTCAGCGTACTTTTGCCTGAGCCAGAACGCCCTACAATACCGATCACTTGCCCGGGGTTGACCGTGAGCGATACGCCATTGAGTACAGCAGGCCGATCGGGCTGATAACGGAAAGTCACGTGTTCAAAACGTACCTGACCTTTCAATGTAGGTAATGTGGTTCGGTTTGGATCGTGCCCCGGTTCCGTGGGGGTATTCAGTACATCGCCCAATCGTTGCACCGAAATACCGGCCTGCTGGAAATCCTGCCAGAGCTGCACCAGCTTCAGGATCGGCGCACTCACCCGACCGGCAATCATATTAAAGGCGATCAGCATACCCACGGACATCTCTCCGTTGATGACCAATGTGGCACCGACCCATAACGTCAGCACCGTGACGACTTTATTGATTAACCCGGCAAACTGGCTGGCAATATTACCAAGGTTCATAGCCCTGAAGGAGGCAGATACATAAGCCGCCAACTGGTCTTCCCAGTGCCGCTGCATCTGGGGTTCTACGGCAGAGCTTTTGATGGTTTCTATGCCAGTGACGGACTCCACCAGGAAGGATTGATTTTCTGCGCCACGCTTGAACTTCTCATTCAGTCGGGCACGGAGAATCGGGGTAACGATCAAAGAGAGCAGGATATAAAAAGGAATGGAACCCAACACAATCCAGGTCAGCGTTGAGCTGTAAAAATACATCACCACAAAAAAGACGACGGTGAATAACAGGTCGATACATAACGTCAGGGCAGAGCCGGTAATAAACTCCCGAATGGTGTCCAGCTCCCGAACCCGGGCCACCGTGTCGCCTACTCGACGAGCTTGAAAGAATGCAATGGGTAAGCGAAGTAAATGGTTGAACAGCCGTGAGCCAAGCACCACATCGACTCTGTTTGTGGTGTGACTGAATACATAATTCCTGAAGCCATTTAGGACAATATCAAAAAATGAGAGTACCAACAGGCCAAATGCCAATACGTCTAACGTCGTTAATGCCTGGTTAACCAGCACCTTGTCGATAATCACCTGAAAGAACAGTGGGGTGATCAGTGCAAACAATTGAATAAAGAAGGAAGCCAGCAATACTTCCGACAGCAGTTTTTTATGCTTCAGCAAAGCGGGAATAAACCAGCTGAAATCAAACTTGGCAAAACTGCCCGGCAATAAAGAGCGTTTCGTGAATAACAGAACATCGCCAGAGAGCATCGTTTCCAACACATCCAACGATACTGCCTCGGGGGATTGCTTCAGCGGACTTTGAATCAGCGCCTTCCCTTCATGTACCCGGGCAATGATGAAGTAGTGACCATCCACCTGTCGTGCAATCGCAGGCAACGGCAGATCAGTCAGCTGATCCACTGCCACTTTGATTTTTCTGGCCTTCAACTTCAGGGATTTAGCCGCCCTGAGCATGGCTATATCGTCAAGCGCTGCATCGCCACGACCAAACTGGTAATGCAACTGCTCAGCCTCTGCCGCTACGCCATGAAATTTGGCCAGCATCACCAGGCAATGTATGGAATTGAATTGACTCACTACTACGACTGTCCAGATACTTATTTTTATGAATGGACATCGTGCCTGGTGCAGAACACGAACTTTCAGTTAGAAGAGGCTTGGAGAAGGAAAGCTTTTCAGCTTGTGACATCTACTGATAACAGGCGACTCTTTCCAGGTACCAGCGAAAGACTGGATATAAGCACTACAGCCACGAACGTAGGCCATCATTCCCCGGGTCATTCCATGTATCCCTTTCACTATTGAGTTGTTCTTATTGAATGAAACACATTCAAACAGCAGTTTAAATCGGTGTCAACAGCTATAAATAAAGTCAATATATTTTTTGACTCTGTTCGCATAATTGCTATAACAACAAGACTTCCAAGGCATCCACAGAATTACAGTCGGGTACTCGTTACAATTCACGACAGAGATAATCGTAGAGTTCCAATCCATTAGACTTTGCACTTTCGATCAGGCTGTAAAAAATGGCACTGCCTGAGTACCAAAGGTCTTCTTTTTCAGCCACAGCACCGTATCCGGCGTATTCATCAGTTTGCAGATACGGGAACCATAGATTGTGCAATGAACTGGTCCGTGGTTCCCTTTTTGATCCGTCACGTTATAGGTTTACTGCATATTATTCCTGTTTTGCCAAATTGAGACTTTGTTTCTTACGCATTGACTCCCCTGACAGTTCCAAACGGTGTGAACGGTGAATCAGACGATCCATAATGGCATCAATAAAAACTGATTTCTGGTTATCCAGTCGCATCGACACAGTGTTTCTAATGCACCCGGATCAATCCCCCGACTGGCCGCATAATCAATATCCTCCACATAGGCGCTGGCCTGCTTGATTTTTGCCGCCTTCCTGAGTCGTTGCTGTTTGCGCTGCTTACGATCCAGAGTTTCAGCTGCAAGTAACAGGCTGAGACGATCTTCAAACGACAGTTTCATCTGGTCGAGTGTTTCAAACATACGGGACAAGGGGGCGAAAGGCATTCTCTGTCCTTGCTTTTGGGAACTCATTGATCAACAGCAGATTGATCAGGATTTTTTAAATGTTACAGCTGCCCTCAATGTACAGGGGCAAACTCTTCAGTGATGAAAATAGCACTGTCAGAAGACAGACATTAAGGGCCAAAACTGTTAATAAACTTGAAGTGCCTTACACGCTTGATTCGCTGACCTGTTTTCTGGCATTGGCTATTGAAGAGGGCTGGGCTGAGCAGAAAAATACTTGTCGACGGGCACATGGCTGCCAGATGACAGTAACCAAACTGTTTCTCAGACAGAGCTTACTAACGCCATTATCTGCTGTTGCAGAAGAACTTTACACGACAATATATGAACAACTGCAGCACCTGTTTACAACGTCGGTTTATGATCCATTCTATTTTGAGTTTAATGATCATAATGACCATCAACGCCAGCTGATTAATGGTTTTTTCGCTCACTGTTAGCTTGTTTTCTCTGGCAGTTTGAAACTGTACGGAGAATGGTTGGCCCAAGCCAGAAAAATCGGGCTGACAAAAAACGCTGCTGATGACAAAGCTTTTTTGTGGTCAGTATTCCTGACAGAAGCCGAAAAGCTTGAGTCCGTATTATTCGACGACCATCCAAAACGTACGAATAGCCATCCACTGATCCTGAAGCTGAAGAGCAGGATGGATGATTTCAAAAAATACACTGGACCATAAACAGCGGGGTGGTAACTCTAAAACAGCAGGGTTGGTCACATTTGAACAGCAGAGGTGGTCAGTTTGGACAGTGCCACTAGCCGGTGTGCTTCTGCAAGAGGCAAAGGCAGTAAAAGCTTTTTCTGCCAACTGCCAACTTGTAAAATTTGACTTGAGAGTGAATCACATAGGTGAGTAAGGAGGGAATTACAGCGCATAAAAAAAGGGCTTACATTACTGTAAACCCTTGTTTTATATGGAGCTCTTAACCGGAATTGAACCGGTGACCTCATCCTTACCAAGGATGCGCTCTACCGACTGAGCTATAAGAGCATGAATCTCAAAAAAGAACGAAAGAGATGCAATCTGGAGCGGGTAGCGGGAATCGAACCCGCATCATCAGCTTGGAAGGCTGAGGTTCTACCATTGAACTATACCCGCACAAACAAACTTCGTTTATGCAGAAGCTTCTGCGCACCCAACAAAGGATACAAGAGAAGCCAGCAGTCTCCAAGCATCAAGAATCAGTTTTTCGATTGACTTAACACAAGGAAGTGAAATCTGGTGGTGGGGGCTGGATTCGAACCAGCGAAGCTTTCGCGTCAGATTTACAGTCTGATCCCTTTGGCCACTCGGGAACCCCACCAGATGCTGCGCTATTTTATTCAGGAAGTTTTCTTTGTCAACCCGACTTTTCTTCACCTCAGCAACCTTGTTATTCGGTCACCTCTGCTTGTCGTCCTGGCTAACTGTCTCCCTGAGCAGCGAGGCGTATACTAGAGAAACTCTTGGTCCGTTGCAATGCTTTTACATCACTTTTTTCAGCGTATCATTCTTCTTGCAGGCCGTTCTTAAGGTTTTCAGTTCAGGAAACTGGTCAGTAGCCTCATCCCAGAATGACGTACTCAGCTTTTCTTCTACTGCGGCATCCATCTCAAGCCACCATTGCTCAGGAACTCTGGGCAGGGACTTGATCGCGACCTCATAGCCCGCATCCATTAAGCGACGGCTTACGGCTTTTGCAAATTCACTGCGGGAAAAGAGCCCCAACGAGATCCCATTGGTCAGTTCGCCCTGGGTAATCACAAAGCTGTCGATTCTCTGGGCCTGAAGTTCCCTTAACAGCCGTATTGCCGCATCCCTGCTGGCCAGTGGCGGTATATGAACCCAGTAATCCTGCTGCTGACTGCTTTCGTCTGCACGCTCTTTGCTGCTGACACCTACGGCAAACAGGCGCTGCTGCAACTCATCCACCTCGATCACATTGGCCAAAGGCCCGACGATCAGACATTCCTGGACGGTATCACCGGAATACAGCGAGGTTTCCAACGTTGGCTGAACTTCAGTCTCATTCCGCAGAGACTGAAGATAATCTTCCGTCTCAGTCAACAGAATCAGCCGCTCACCTGCGGCTTCAGTATAGGCACTATCACTCTCAGGCAGCCAGTAACCCACTCTGGACTCCTGCCATGAGCCCCAGGCAAAGTAACTGATATTGGCAAACACAAGAAAAATTACTGTCAAACGCATTTTATATAATGGAGTTACTCCCCTCCTGTTCGAAAGCAAGCGCCAGACCATCCATCACCAGCGCGGGATGATGGTAACACTCACCCAGATACGGCTGAATCAAGGTAGCATCGCCTCCGGTGAGATAAACCAGGCAGTCTTTGCCACAAGCCGTTTTATACTGCGCCTGTTGTGTATTAATCATGGCTACGGCCATCGCCAGAATACCGTTATTAATGCACCCGGCAGTGCTTGTTCCGGGCATTATCGTTGACGCTTCTGCTGCTACCATGGGAAGTTGTGCTGTCCTGGTATGCAGCATGCTCTTCATCAGGCCGACACCCGGTACAATATATCCACCCTGGTGGTTCCCACCGTCACTCAACAAATCAATGGTAATGGCAGTACCACAGCTCACCACCATTTTATTGCAGGGTTCTTTATTCTCTGCCCTGTCCAGATGATGGGCCGCCAGCATAGCCAGCCAGCGATCAACACCCAGACCGGGATAGGCAGCCTTCACGCCCCGGCACTGCTCTTTAACCTCGGCCTTTAACAGGGATACATTCAAGTGCTGATTAACCGCAGCGCTCAACTGCGCAAAATGCTCATCTCCGGAGACAATGGCAGCCCTGGCCGAATCGACCGGCCCAATTTGATCCAGCAGCTTGGGCAGTTCGTGTTGCCAGTCTTCGCTGTTGGCAAGAAAACCATGGGAGATGATATGGCCGCTATTCTGTAGCCGCCATTTTAATCGGCTATTGCCTGCATCCAGTTCCAGAATTCTCATGATGACTTGCTCTTTGTGAGTGTCGCGGCCTTTAATGAAACCTCACCGCCATTGAAAGTCATCATACCTTCACGGGTCTGCAATAACAGCCCACCATGACCATTCACCCCGGAAGCTACGCCGGACACCATTTTACCGGAAGCGTCCAGAACAACCTCCTGCCCGGCAAAAGCATCATAGCGCTCCCACTGGTCTTGGAAATGGCTGAAGCCCTGCTGACTGAAAAAATCCAGGGTACGGCACAACTCGTTGATCAACTCACTGGCTACCTGGTTTCGGCTCATTGTGGTACCACACACCCGCTGCATATCCACTGCGGGCTGGCTGATACTGTTGATCTGTTGCTGGCTCAGGGCAATATTGACGCCAATACCGATGATCACCTCGCAGTCTCCGGTGGGGTCTCCGTGCACTTCCAGCAGGATGCCACTCAGCTTGCGAAAACCGTCGGGGGAGTTCCACAGCAGATCATTAGGCCACTTCAGTTTGAGATCACCGCCACCGCTGCGTTCAAGTGCTTTCAGTACAGCCAGACCGACCGCCAGGCTCAGCCCTTCGAGGGATGCCATACCAGCACTGTAAAACCAACGTACAGACATGCTGATAGTCGAACCAAAGGGGTTATCCCAGGCTCTGCCCCGCCGACCACGACCGCTGGTCTGATATTCTGCCAGACACACCCCTTTTATTAACGGGCTGGCAACAGGAATCTCTCTGACCAGATCATTGGTAGACGCTGTTTTCAAACAGGTGTGGACAACCACCGACTTTCTGACGGATGGGGCCAGAGCATTGAGAATACGTTCACTATCCAGCAACTCAACTCCCGGGTGCAGCCTGTATCCCCGGCCTTTGACTGAATCAATTTGCAGGCCGAGCGTTTCCAGCATTTTCAGCTTTTTCCAGATCGCAGCGCGACTGATCCCCAACGCCTTGCCCAGCGCCTCACCGGAGTGGAAACCGCCATCAGCCAGAAGTTCTAATACCTTTTCCATTTATAGGAAATCCACATACCTGTCAGGAAACTGAACATTATATCAGGCCAGAGCATTAAGCGGACCCAATGCCTGATAGCTTCTCCCGGGAACTCTGCTCTATACTGCACCTTCTCCAACAAAAACAGATGGATCAGGGAAACCGCCGATGAGCATTTTCAAGTCCCACATCACCCGGATGAGTGCCTATTCTCCGCCACTTGAAGGCAGAGACCCTCATCACAATCTGCTGTTGGACTTTAATGAGAGAACGCTGCCCGTCAGTGAGCATGTTAAAAAGGCACTGATTGACTTTATCAATGATGATCGTCTGCAGGTGTACCCATCCTATGGCGACCTGACCCGGAAAATCGCTGACTATGCAGGCGTCGATGAACCCCAGGTCATGATCACTAATGGCTCTGACCAGGGCATTGATATTATTATCCGTGCGGCTTGCACAGAAGGTGATGACATCATCATCCCCGGCCCGACCTTTGCGATGTACCACCAGTGCGCCAATATTGAAAAGCTGAACATTGTTGAGCCAGACTATACGCGGCAATCCGGCTTTCCGGTTAACGCAGTATTGGACGCCATCACCGCAAAAACCCGGCTGATTGTCATTGCCAACCCGAACAACCCCAGCGGCACGCAAATCCAGCGTGAAGACATTCTGACCATTGCCAGGTCCGCACCCAATACCGCCCTGCTGGTTGATGAATGCTACTTTGAATACTCTCAGGCCACCGTGGCGGATGCGGTTATGGCATACCCGAATATTCTGGTCACACGCACCTTCTCTAAAACCTGGGGCCTGCCTTCCATTCGCCTGGGCTACGTGATCAGCCACCCTGACAACATCCGGGCGCTGCTGAATATCCGTGGCCCTTATGATGTTAACCAGTTTGCTGCCGTGGCCATCAATGCCGCCCTGGACCATCCGGAGTATACCCGTCAGTACGTCAGGGAAGTTATGGAGGCATCCAAGCCCTTGTTTGAGCAGTTCCTTGATCAACAGGCCATTCCCTATTGGCCCAGTGCGGCCAATTTCATCTGGGCATTTCCGGATAATCCTGAGGTCATTGAGTTGCACCTGCGCCAACATGGTATCCTTGTTCGCCCCAAGTCTGACCAGACCGGGCGAAAGGGTCTGAGAATAACACTGGGTGATATTGCCCAGACCCGGCAGCTGATCGAGAGGATTCAGGAGGGGCTTTCCATTGCGGGAGCCGCTTGACTGGCTATGGGCGCTTTACTGGCTAAGGGCTCTTTATTGGCTAAGGGCTCTTTATTGGCTGAAGGCTCTTCCAACTCCCGCACATCGTGCGTCATGCGCATTGGGCAGAAGTTTGGTCCGCACATGGAACAGAAACCCGCATCCTTGGCGCTGTCCTGGGGGAGGGTTTCGTCGTGGTAGGCTTTTGCGGTATCCGGATCCAGGGCCAGGTTAAACTGGTCCTCCCAGCGGAACTCAAAACGGGCACGGGACAGCGCATCATCCCTTAGTTGTGCCCCCGGATGACCTTTGGCGACATCTGCCGCATGGGCAGCAATTTTGTAGGCGATCAACCCCTGTTTCACATCCTCACGGTTGGGCAGGCCAAGGTGCTCTTTTGGTGTCACATAGCAGAGCATTGCACAACCAAACCAGCCAATCATTGCGGCACCGATCCCGGAAGTAATATGGTCATAGCCAGGGGCGATATCCGTCGTCAGAGGACCCAGTGTGTAAAAGGGTGCCTCGTGGCAATACTCCAGCTGTTTATCCATATTTTCCTGAATCAGGTGCATCGGTATATGCCCGGGCCCTTCAATCATCACCTGCACATCATGTGCCCAGGCTTTCTTTGTCAGTTCACCCAACGTTTTCAGTTCAGCAAACTGTGCTGCATCGTTGGCATCAGCCACCGATCCCGGGCGCAGCCCATCCCCTAATGAAAGGGTAATGTCGTATGCCTTGCATATCTCGCAGATCTCATCAAAGTGGTCATAGAGGAAGTTTTCGCTGTCATGCATTTCACACCACTGCCCGAGAATCCCACCACCCCTGGAAACAATACCGGTCACCCGATCAGTGGTCAGTTTCACATGGTCTCTCAACGTTCCGGCATGAATGGTGAAATAATCTACCCCCTGCTCTGCCTGCTCAATCAAGGTGTCTTTCATCACCTCCCAGTTAAGATCCGCTACCTTGCCGTTTACTTTCTCCAGCGTTTGATAAATAGGCACGGTGCCAATGGGTACCGGTGAGTTTCTGATAATCCACTCCCGGGTTTCATGGATATGTTTACCGGTGGAAAGATCCATCACTGTATCGGCCCCCCAGCGGGTTGCCCAGAGCAGTTTTTCAACTTCTTCCTCTATGGTAGACGTCACCGGTGAATTACCAATATTGGCATTAACCTTCACCAGAAAGTTACGGCCGATAATCATGGGCTCTGCTTCGGGATGGTTAATATTCGCGGGTATCACCGCACGACCGGATGCCACCTCTTGACGAACAAATTCGGGGGTTATCTTTGCTTCAGGCCTTCCCATGTTTTCCCTGATGGCGATATATTCCATCTCCGGTGTGATTATTCCCTGTCTGGCATAGTGGAGCTGAGTCACATTTCTTCCAGACAGGGCACATCGGACAGGGGCAGATGACTGAAAGCGCACCGGCTCAACCTGAATATCCTGTTTTCGTCGCAATGCATAGGTCGAAGACTGGGCACTCAACTCTTCGGAGTCTTCTCGTGCCCGTATCCATTCTGAACGGATAGGCGGCAGACCCTTAAGCAGATCCAGGCAGTATTCCGGATCAGTATAAGGACCGGATGTGTCGTACACCCGAACGGCAGATTCAGTGGATAACTGACTGTACTCCCCGCGTCTCTGCCCAATAGTTATTTCCCGCAGGCCCACACGAATATCATGGCGGCTGCCGGGAAGGTAAATTTTCCGTGAGGCAGGAAATGGACGACAGGCTTCTGCCAGAAGTGACTGACTGTCAGCAATTGGAGCACGCATCTGAATACCCTGAAGTTGAGAGTTACCGGCCATGAATATTCCTTATCTATTGTTATTGGTATGGCTTGCCGGTGTCTCAGGCCAGAGAAAAGGAATAGACGGTTTTGGCTAACTTGACTCATCAAGGTTAGCAAGAAGCTGCATGATTTAAAGCAAAACAATGCTTTCAGACATTCAAGGCATGGTTGGCCAAAAGCGTGATCAGCCAGCCACCAGATAGCAACCCGATACTCTCTTCTCTTGTTCCCTTCGCAGGTATTACCCTGAGCAGGTTCAACGAATTTGCTGCACATATCCGATAAAATGCAGCGATCTCAGCTTTCGCACTCCGACAAGATAGGAAGATTATAAAGGTGCCCCAACTGAAAAAGTAGTACCGGGTCAGGAATAATCCCCCTCCAGCTCTTTAAGCAACTTGCCCATATATTCCCTGAGGTATTCAGAATTCCGCTCTGCCATTCTGCGTCCGGCGGACGTCTGCATGGTGTCAGACAGCTTCAGCAACTTCACCTGGAAATGATCCAGCGCGTATTCGCGATCATCAAGGGCCCGGTGCTCTGCCAATGGGTCTTCGGGGTCGAACATTTTTCGCCGCAGCAGGCCCGATGTATAAAAAACCCGGGCCAGCCCGATAGCTCCCAGAGCCTCCATCCGATCCGCATCCTGAACCACTTTGGCTTCCATGGTCTCGGGCGCAATGCCCGCAGAATAGCTGTGACTGGCCACCGAGTGACAAACGTTATCAATCAACTCAGCAGGAAACCCCATATCCTCAAGGCAGGTTCTGGTCTTTAGGGCAGCCAGCGAAGAGGCCCTGGACCTCTCAGGATGATCTTTTGGCAACACCACAATATCGTGAAAGTAGCAGGCAGCGAGAACCACCAGTGGATTCACAGACACCTGCTCCAGATCTATGATCTGCTGCGCCGTTTTCCAGACCCGCTGAAAATGGGAAAAGTCATGGGAGTGGTCATCATGGTCGTGGTGCATGGATTGTAGCCAGGCGATAATTTTCTGCTCCCAGCTACTCAGGATGTCACTGCTGCTATTGCTCATGAGTTCAAAAAAGACTGTAAGTGGAGGGATAAATTTAAAAGAATGAAATTATTTATGGTGATTGTACTGTGGCTGCGGAATATTTTCAGCACATGATTTATATCGGTGACTGTATGCGGTAACGGGCAACCGTACAAGTACTCCACCCCTCAAAGCGATCAAGTGTCATCCCCAGTTGTTGCATAACGCCCTGGGCAAACTCATTAGTGGGGGTTGTATAAGAAATAATCTCTTCCATACCCAGTTGGTTAAACCCGAACTGAGTCACTGCCTCAACAGCTTCCAGCACCAGCCCCTGTCCGCGGTAAGCGGGTAAAAAGCGCCAGCTCATCTCAATATGCTTGCCATAGGGAGAAAAGCCACAATAGCCAATCAGCTGGTTATTCTCTTTGAATACCACCGCCCAGCGCGACCACCCCCATTTATCCAGTTCCGCCTGGTAGCGCCACAACTCGGTTTCTGCAAGGCTTCCGGGCTCTGTGGCCATGGCATCTGAGGCACCGGCAGGTGTTTCGCCCAGTAAGGCAGAGTACGCATCGACATCCTGTAACTGCCAGGTACGAAGTATCAGACGGGGCGTATCAGTAACAATCAGCACGGTAAAATAGTCTCCAGAAACTTTGCTCCAACAAAATAATTACTCCGCCATTTGGACAGTCAGATGATCTGAAAGTTCTCACTAATCAGATGACCCGATGAATGCAACTGACTGATTTATTGATACTAAATATCAAGAAAAGCAACTGCCTTCATCAGACCAGAGAACGCCAGTAGATCATCAGGCAAAACCTGAACCCAGATCACCTGATGATCAGGCAATAGCGAAGAGAGCCTGAAACTGCAACCTTTTACCAGCAGATGTTGATTTCACAGGCTGTGCAACTTCTTTCCCTATATTAGTGTGCGCAGATTGTCAAAAGTTCCCTGATTCTATAAACCGGAAACGGATGGCTAAATCCGGGCTCCATGCCTCCGCTATCGAAAGCAGCCTAAGTAGTTGGCCAAATGGAATCGTATATTTCTGGCTAAGTGGGCAGTTGCTATGCAAGGCGCAACGTAGGGAGCATAGCCGTAGCTATGTGACCGGAGTTGCAACGCCGCAGAGTGACTGACAACTTAGTCAGAAATATATGATTTCATTTGGTTAACTACTTATGCCCACCTCAAATCAGGCATTCCAATACCGTTAATATCCTGCTGGTAATGTTTTGCAAGTCCGGGACAGGGCTTTCGGAATGATCCGGGTCGGGTTAATTCCTGTACGACTGTGATAATAGTGTCGTCTTATGCAGGAAAAATCTGTGCTGTATACCGGCAAAACCGACTCGCCAATGAGACACTGCAATCCATTAAAAAAGCCTTACTGCACAGGCAGTTAGATGATGGAGAGACTTATAGGCACATCACTCTTGCCTTAACAGCAATGTAGAGTTATACCTGTTTTCAACCGCTGACAGGCAAAGGAACTGCCAGTAACTGGCGATATTAACCAGGGCGTGTATTTCGATTGTAAAGTGGAGAATAACAAGTGGCTATCGTTTCCATACCTGAGCCTGAAAAACAGATCACACTGGGCATCAGCTCCTGCCTTTTGGGCCATAAAGTGCGCTATAACGGTGGGCACAAACGCTCGTCTTTTTGTGTCAACACGCTGGATAAATTCTTCCACTTTGAGCCGGTCTGTCCTGAGATGGCTATCGGGCTGGGAACCCCCAGAGAGCCCATCCGACTGGTCGGCCAACTGGCTGAAGCATCACAAACTACCGGCCAAAGTTCATCGTCTGCGCCCGATAAGCAGTTGCAAATCCGGGTAGTCGGCACGGAAAATGCCAGCCTGGATGTAACGAATGCCCTGACGCAGTATGGTCATGATATGTCTGATCAGCTATCACACATTTGCGGCTATATTCTGATGCAGAAGTCCCCCAGCTGCGGCATGGCAAGGGTCAAGGTGTACCATGACAATGGCCACCCGCTGGGCGAAAGTGCACCGGGGGCCTATGCCAGGGCATTTATGGAGAGCAACCCGCTGCTGCCAATAGAAGAAGAAGGCAGGCTGCACGACCCGATACTCTGTGAAAATTTTTTCACCCGGGTTTACGCCTATGACCGTTGGCAGAAAACCGTGATGGCAGGGCCATCTTATGCCGCCCTGGTCGACTTTCACTCTACTCACAAGTACATGATCATGGCCCATTATCCTCAGGGGTATGAGTTACTGGGCCAAATCGTGGCCAAAGGCAGCAAAGCGAATCTGCATGAACTGCTGGAGGAGTACCTGCGCAACTTTATGAGCGCCCTGAAACGACGGGCCAATCGAAAATCTCACACCAATGCCATGATGCATATCCTCGGATATGTGAAAAAGAGCGTCGATGGCAAAGAGAGAAAGCAACTGCTGACGTTGATTGAAGAGTACCGTCAGGAAATGATCCCCCTTATTGCCCCCATGACCATGCTACGGCATTTCATAGACAATCATGGTAGTGTATATGTTCAACGACAAACCTACCTGACGCCTCACCCGGATCAGCTGGGCTTGCGCAACCGGATCTGATAATCAGTGCCAAAAAAGAGAAAAGGAAAAAAGATGTCCATCTGGAAAAGGCCTTACAGTACTGAAACCGCGGCATTCAAGGAAAACATGTGTGACCATTTGGGTATTGAGATCACCGAAGTAGGAGACGACTTTCTCCAGGGCACCATGCCAGTTGACCGCAGAACCATTCAGCCCATGGGACTGCTGCATGGTGGTGCTTCGGTGGTTCTCGCTGAAACACTGGGCAGCATTGCCGCCAACCTGTGCTGTGAAGACGGAGCCTACTGTGTTGGCCTGGAAATCAACGCCAATCATCTTCGCTCAGCCACGTCCGGAAAAGTGACCGGCACAACCCGCCCCATTCATATCGGCCGCAGTACCCAGGTGTGGGAGATCAAGATTGAGGATGACCAGGGCAGGCCCACCTGCATATCCCGTATTACCATGGCAACCAAGAAAATGTAACCTTCTGTCGTATTTTGATCACCAATAGCCATTCCCAGGGGCCCTTGGGAAGGCTCTTGTTTATGTGTATCAGGGCTAAATTGCATCAAGCATTTGCTTTTCCAGCTTAATCTGATCTTCAGCAAACTTTCTGATACCCTCAGCCAGCTTTTCCGTTGCCATGGCATCGTCGTTCATCGCCCAGCGAAATGCAGCCTCATCCAGAACCACTTTTTCATCACGACACACTGGTGAGTCGGCAAACAACTTTTGTTCAAGCAGTTGCCCGGATGATTCCAGCTGAACGAGAAGGTCAGGACCAATCGTCAGGCAATCACAACCGGCTAACTGAGTAATCTCACCGGTATTTCGGAAACTGGCTCCCATCACCACGGTGTTGTAGCCATGTTGTTTGAAGTAGTTGTAGATACGGGTGACCGACTGCACGCCGGGGTCTTGTGAAGCAGTAAAATCCCGGCCTTCTGCTTTTTGTACCAGTCGAGAATCCGGCCAACAAACGGGGAAATCAAATAAGCACCGGCTTCGGCACAGGCCTGGGCCTGGGCAAAACTGAACAGCAAGGTCAGATTACAACGAACACCTTCTTTTTCCAGAACCTCCGCCGCTTTGATACCTTCCCAGGTAGACGCTATTTTGATCAGCACCCGCTCACTATCAGCGCCCTGCTCTTTATAGAGATCAATCAGCTGCCTGGCCTTTTGAATCGTCGCGCCCGTATTAAACGACAGTCGTGCATCCACTTCCGTTGACACAAAGCCCGGCACTACCTGCTGAATCTCTTTGCCAATACCGACCGTCAACCAGTCACAGGCATAACGGGCACTGACCGCTTTTTCTGTAGAATGATTGCGCCCAAAGGCAATGGCTTCATCAACCAGCTTTTTATACGCCGGTAGCTGCGCGGCTTTTAAAATCAGTGAAGGATTGGTCGTCGCATCAACCGGCTGGTAGCGACGGATGGCTTCGATATCACCGGTATCGGCCACAACCTTGGTCATTTTTTTTAATTGGTCGAGCTGATTTTGCATACTGTACCTTCTTCCAGCCAAGCAAACAGCTGGGTGCATGGAGCCTGATAAGCACTTTAAAAATTTACCATCAATGTTTTCGTCTTTAATCAACGAGGGTATCCGTATTCACCTTTCATATCAAAGAAATACCAGCATCATGAGGTATCCGGGGTTGCCGCAGCATCGGCAATTTCCTGATCGCACTGAATAAATTCCTCAACCTGAAAACGATAGGGAATAGACGACTGAGAACCAGCACTCATGACCGAAAGGCCGGCACTGGCATTGGCAAAAAAAGTCGCTTCCTCAAGCGATTTTCCTTCCGCCAGGGCCACCAGCAATGCACCGTTGAATGTATCGCCAGCCGCCGTTGTATCAACGGCCTTAACCGGGAACCCGGGAACCATCAGCCCTTCAGGATGACCTGAAGTCATGGATGATGCATAGGCCCCATACTGACCCATGGTGATCACCACGTCAGTAATACCTTTCTCATGCAATAGAGTAGCAGCCTGGGTTGCCGATGCTTCATCGAGTACTTTAATACCGGTAAGAATGTCTGCCTCCGTCTGATCAGGCGTAATCAAATCCACAGTCAGTAAGTCATCCCCGGAACACGGTTTGACAGATGCGGGGCTCAAGGCAACTTTAGTATGGCTTCCCCTGGCAATATGAGCAGCCTGTCGCATGACAGATTCAGGAATCCCCTGCTGCAAGAGCAGATAATCTGCACCAGCGATCAAACTATGTTTCTGCTCAATATACTCTTCACTCAGGCAGCCATTAGCGCCAGCAGAAATGCCAACCATATTTTCACCTTTGGCATTCACGAACATCAGGGCCACCCCTGTTTGGGCATCCACTATTTCAGTAATTGCCGATGTATCAATACCTTCATCACTCAGCTGCTGTACTATTTCCCGCCCCGGATCATCCTGCCCGATCGCTGCCATCATAAATGTATTGCCACCAAGGCGGGCACAGGCTACTGCCTGATTAGCGCCTTTGCCTCCTGCCATAATGTCGTAAGATGAAGCGGTGATGGTCTGGCCTGGTTTGGGAAAACAATCAACCCTCAGAACATGGTCAACATTAATACTGCCTAGCACGAGAATCTGCTTACTCATATCACCACCGGTGAAAATCAGGCTGACAACTTAATCAAGTGTAATGCAAATGTTGTTTTGGGTTGGGGGTTTTGTTGGAATTGAGTGGGCAGTGGGCAGTTGATTTTAAGACGGGTTTTCAGGGGTGTGTTTTCCTTCTTTTTAATTTTGTCAGGTATAGCGTTACGGTGATGGCTATGGTTAGTAGCAGGTATTTGAGCCATGGCAGGGTGAGTAGCCAAATGGAGAGGCTTATGGTTAGCCAGAGGAAAATGACTGCGCGGATATATACTCTGGTGGAAATGCTGCGTTGATTAAGATATTGGCGTAGTGGGGGGCCAAGTGTTGGGTGGTTCAAGAGTCGGGTGTGAATGGTTGGAGATGAACGCAGGCTGAAAAAAGCGGCTAATAATAGAAAGGGGGTGGTGGGTAGTAGTGGCAGGAAAATGCCGATACAACCCAGTGCAATACAGAGCAGGGCGCAGGCTTTAAAGGCGTACCGGAGTACCGGGTTACGGATTAGAATACCGGGGGAATGGGGGGGCGAGGTTTTATCTCTTGAGTTCATGGTTATCGAAAGTGGATTCTGCGGTTATGCTTTATTCAAAAAATGTCTCTTGAATCTGGGTAACGTAGATCAATTCAGCCAGTTTTTTCAGGGTCACCAGATAATTGGGCTGATGAGTATTACCCACTACCAGATACTGCTCCTCATTACACTGTAAACGTCCGGGGGATTCTTTGTAGACAATTGCGGTTGGGTCAATGTACATCACCTGCCGTGCGGTATTCACATGGGCAGGAATACAGAACTCATAGCTCAGGGATCGCTTGCCGTTCCGCTGGGCCCTCGAGGCCATCAGCATCCAGGCGGCTCAAATCAAATGCTACCTTTTCCTGTACTTTGTCTTTCAGCAGGCCATCCAGATGGCTGCAGGCCGATAGTAAAAGCGCACTCAGCACAATGGCAAATAACTTTGATATGTTCATGGGATTTCCAGTCGAGCAATGGTGCCTGTCATTATTGCTTTTATTATTATGAATGGCTTTCCCAAAGGAAAGCCAAACGTTAAGACGACTGCGGAATATTATGCCAGCGGCTTGAGGCCTACGGCTTGACGAATAGACGTCAGCACAGAAGCGGCTTCGGCCCTGGCCTTCTCAGCCCCTTTCAGCAACTCTTTTTCGATAAATGCAGGATCTTCAATCAACGCATTATAACGTTCCCGGGGAGCTTGCAAGTGAGCATTCAGAAATTCAAACAGCTCATTTTTCAGATCGCCCCAGCCAGCACCATCGGCGTATTGCTGACGTTTTACCTCAATCTGAGTAGCATCGGCAAATGCCGAGTAGATCTGGAAAAGCGTGCAGGTATCCGGGTCTTTCGGCTCACCCGGCTCCAGTGAGTTGGTTTTGATCTTGCGAACCAGCTTCAGCAGCTTCTTTTCGGGGACAAAAAGCGGGATGGTATTATCGTAGCTTTTGCTCATTTTACGACCATCAAGACCATTCAGCACTGCCGTGGTTTCACCCACGACCGCTTCCGGCAAAACGAACCGGGTCTGGTAATGATGATTCATACGACCGGCAATATCCCGGGCCATCTCAATATGCTGGACCTGATCACGCCCCACCGGCACCTTATGGGCATTGAACATAAGAATATCCGCCGCCATCAGCACCGGATAGCAGAACAGCCCCATGGTCACGCCCTTGTCCGGGTCCTGCTCTCCGGCTTCTTCATTAGCCTGTACCGCTGCCTTGTAAGCATGGGCTCGGTTCATCAGGCCTTTGGCGGTCATACAACCCAGAATCCAGTTCAGCTCGGCAATTTCCGGAATGTCTGACTGACGGTAGAAGGTGACACGGTCCGTATCCAGCCCCAGTGCCAGCCAGGTAGCGGCAATCTCGAGGGTAGACTGATGGATTCGCTTGGGGTCACGGCCTTTGATCAGGGCGTGATAGTCCGCCAGAAAGTAGTATGAAGCAATATCGTCACGCCAGCTTTCCTCAATGGCAGGCTTGATAGCCCCTACGTAGTTACCCAGGTGTGGTGTTCCAGTAGTTGTAATACCTGTAAGTACTTTCGTTTTACTCATGAGTTCACTCGCACAGCGACGATTTAACCTGGCCTGACGCGCAGACCAGAAAGAAGGTTATAAAAGGGCAGCATTATAAAAGAGCGTCGCCCTCTCTCACAATAGACACCTGATGCTCATGATATAGCCATGTTATCAGCGGCAGACACCCGATGCCGAATAATGGCACGCAGACGCAAGGTCAAAAGGATAGCATTCATGGTCAATGCACTCACCAGACCAATCCATAAGCCATGAGGCCCCATTGGTGCCACAATCCAGTCGGTCAGCCCGAGAATATAGCCCAGGGGTAACGCCACCCCCCAGCAGGCAAACAGAATCATCGCCATGGGCACCCGGGTATCTTTATAGCCACGAAGCGCACCAATAGCAGCAATCTGAATACCATCAGCGTATTGGAACAGTGCCGCATAAACCAGCAGCTGAGCAGCCAGAATGGCCACTTCTGTGTTCTGTGTATAGATTGAGGTCACCACCCCTGGCAGAAACAACATCACGGCAGCACTGAGGGTGGCACTGACCAGAGTCGTGACAATACCCGCGTAGCTGGAGTAGGCGGCCTGCGCAGTTTTACCGGCACCCAGTGCCTGCCCGACACGAATGGTCAGCCCCATGGAAAGACTCAACGGCACCATAAAGGTCAGTGAGGTAAAATTAAGGGCAATCTGATGCCCTGCTACCACGATGGCACCTAATTTACCAATCAGCAGAGCCACCACCGAAAAGATACTGGCTTCAAAGAAAATGGCCAGACCGATAGGCACGCCCAGCGTTAGCAGGCCGGAAATAATGCTCAGACCAGGCCAGTCCCACTGGTCAAACAGGCCAATTTTGCGATGTTGCTGAGCCAGCATCGTGTATGCCGCCATCATCAGGAACATGGCCCAGAAGCAAACGGCTGTCGCATAACCACAGCCAACGCCGCCCAGCTCCGGCAACCCGAACTTGCCATAAATCAGTACATAGTTCAGCGGAATATTCAGAGCCAGGGCAATAAAACTGAACACCATGCCGGGCTTGGTTTTACCCATTCCTTCGCAGTAGCAGTTAAGCGCCTGGAATAAACAAATCGCCGGAATGCCCCAGGCCAGCGCTTTCAGATACTCCAGCGTTTTACCCGCCATCGCAGGCCCAACCTGCAACCATTGCAATACGACATCGGATTGGTAAATAAAACCCAGGGCCAACAGGCTCATCAGCAGGGCAATCCATAACCCCTGACGCACCTGAGCTGCAATCTCTCCGGTTTGACCTGCACCGTACAGATGGGCAACCGTGGGCGTAATGGCCATTAATATGCCACGGATTAACAGGTAGACCGGCACCCAGGTACTGGAGCCAATGGCAATAGAAGCCAGATCCAGGGCTGAATATTGCCCGGCCATACTGGTGTCGACAAATGACATACCGGTGGTTGCCAGTTGGGCCCCCATGATAGGCCCGGCCAAATACATTAATTCACCAAGTTCGCCACGATAGCGGGCAAAAGCTGAAAGATTGTTGCTCATTGTTGCTCACAGAATAGAAACCCACGGCAGACAAGCCGGGGCTGAGGATTATATATTCTATTAATGATTCAAAAAATAACTGGATTGGAGATTTCAAAATAATACTAAACTTATCTCTTTTTAAGAGCTTTAAGTTTGTTGATATCAGCAGCAACCTCCTCCATCGCACCTGCTACAAATTCTTTCACTTCTTCATTAGTTGTTTCATTAAGATCATAGTTGGGTTCAATGTAATCCTTGGAAAGGTAATGCTCGAAATGCCTGATAGCATTCTTCATTGTCTTCGTGATAGCGCGAATTTGTCCGGAGGTTAACTGTGTGCCGGAATCTAATGCTTCTCGACGTGAATTGAAATTTTCAACACCACGTCCGACATAAGTGGTAAATTTTGGGGCATGCATACCATCAATATAGGCTTTCAACGCTTTAACCTGGTGATCTCCGAAATGCAGCGGGTCTCGTTTTTGAACTTGCGCAGGCATTTGCTCCTTTGAGGGGGCAGCATTTATCCCACTGAGCACAATGCTTATTGCCTTATCCATTTTACATCCCCCTTTAATACGAACGTACCAATTAGCTGCCATGTATTAATGCGTAATAAAAAAGAAAGTACATCTCCAGCAGAATGTCAAACTGGTTCTTAAGTCATGTTGGAAGAGAATCGTTTATTGGCTCTCTTTCTCCTCCTTTTTCTCTTTTTTGGTCTATTTATTTGCTCTTCTGAATATTCTTCGGCAGTAGCATAACCGCCATCTGAAAATAGCCCTCCTTCATCAGCAGTAACGTATGCCTCATCGGCCACTCCCTCGCTACTGTGTAATACCGAACCATGAGCCTCCGGCTGGACGGCTAATTTTGTCGTTATTTGCTCAATAACTCTTTTCATTGAATCCTTATTCCAAAGCTTGTGCACCGGGATTTCAATGACTTCGAATCCTAATTTTTGCAGCAGCGCGACTTTCAGCAACGTTGCACCGTTCCTGGTTTTGAAATCACCACTCACATAATGATAAGGTCCCTGAACGTCGATCACAATGTTGTAATCTGGCAGTAGCAAGTCAACCGGAGGTAATGAGTTCAGACTCTTCTCTTCTTCAATCTGCAACGACGGAAGGCTTGACTGGAGTTGCTCGCGCAAGGTGATTTGAGATTGTGAAATGTTTGTCTGGTAATAGGGGGTCATCGCACACGGTCTCCCAAGCCAACTGGCGGCCATGACCATGACGGTTTGCGCCACTAAATCGTCCGGGAATGTACTTTCCAGGCGAGAAAACAGTTCACCTATGTGCTTTTCAAGCGGGTTTTTATTATTTCTACCAAAGCACAGATCAAACCTGGCACAGAATACCATGACTCCCCAGAGAGGCATCCATATATTTTGCTGGGAAAGCTGTGGGGTTTCACTGATTCTGGCGACCAGAGCATCCAGGGTAGATTTAATCAGGTTCAGCTCAATGGCTTCACCCAGTTTGGCCAGGGCCCACAGCAGGTTGCTGATACCTTGAGGAATGAAGCAGTCTCTCTCTTCTTTTGCTTCGGCTTTGGTTTTTACCCGGTACAACAGCGCGGTCAAAGTCTCTTTGAGCTTCGCTGTCTTCTCCAGCTCCAGCCCGATGTCCCCCAATTTCGCCAGGGCCCACACCAGGTTGGCGAGACCTTGAGCATTGAAGTGGTCTCTCTCGTCTTTTGATTCAGCTTTGGTTTTCACATGGTACAAAAGTGCGGCCAGAGCCTCTTTGAAGATCGCTGTCTTCTCCAGCTCCAGCCCGATGTCCACCAATTTTGCCAAGGCCCACAGTAGATTGACTATATGCTGAGGAATAAAGTGGTTTTTCGGTTCTTTGGCTTTGGTTTTCACATGGGGTAACAGCGCGGCTACCACCTCGGTGAGCTTTGGTACCTGCTCTGACTCCAACCCACTGTCCACCAGTTTCGCCACAGCCCACAGCAGGTTGGCAATACCTTGAGTGTTGAAGTAATCTTTCTTTTCTTTTGATTCGGCTTTGGTTTTCACATGGGGCAACAGCACGGCCAAGGCCTCGTTTAGCGGCCCTGTCTTCTCCAGCCCGTTGTCCACCAGTTTTGCCAGAGCCCACAGCAGGTTGATGGCAGCTTGAGTGTTGAAGCGGTCTTTCTCTTCTTTTGATTCGGCTTTGGCCTTCACATGGGGCAACAGTGCGACTACAACCTCTTTGAGCTTCGGTGTTTTCTCCAGCTCCAGCCCGTTGTCCACCAATCTTGCCACGGCCCACAGCAGGTTGCTGATATGCTGAGGAATAAAGTGGTCTTTCTCTTCTTTTGATTTGGCTTTGGTTTTCACACTGGCCAGCAGAGCGGCCACGGCCTCTCTGAACGTCAGTGTATTCTTCAGACCATTGTCCAACAGTTTCGCCATGGCCCACAGCAGGTTGGCGACTTCCTGTGGTTTGAAGTGGTCTGTCTCTTCTGTTGATCCAGCTTTGCTTTTCATCAGGGGCAACAGCGCGGCTACGGCCTCATATAGCGGCGCTGTCTTCTCCAGATCCAGCCCGTTTTCGACCAGTTTCGCCAGAGCCCACAGCAGGTTGGCGGTACCTTGAGAGCGGAAGTGGTCTTTCTCTTCTTTTGATTCGGCTTTCGTTTTGACAGGGAGCAACAGCGCGACCACAACTTCTTTGAGCTTCGGTGTCTTTTCCAGCTCCAGCCCGTTATCTACCAATTTTGCCACTGCCCACAGCAGGTTGGCGATATGCTGAGGAATATAGAAGTCTTTCCCCTCTTGTGATTCGGCTTTGATTTTCACCAGGGGCAACAGCGCGACCACGGCCTCTTTGAGCTTCGGTGTTTTCTTCAGCTCCAGCCCGTTACCAACCATTTTTGCCAGGGCCCACAGCAGGTTGGCGGTACCTTGGGCATTAATATCCCGGGCTTCAGGTTTTTGCTTGCACTTAACGATTACTGCATCAAGTAACGTTGACAATAAAGCTGCCTGAGCGTCCTTACTTTTCTCATTCAGGTATTGATGAGGGGTAAAAACACCCGCTGACGTAAATGCATGAACCGTTGTCGTCAGGCTTCGCCAGAGCCATCCGGGTGTCGCTTTAAAAGCGTGCAACAATGGTATCAGTTGACATTGTTCACTACGATTTAATGGTCTTTTTGACCTTGATGTGTATTGTTTGATTGAACAGGCAAATTGACTGTGTTTTCTCCCATTACAGCGATCACCATATTGAGTGGATGTCCTCACCAGGTCATCCATTGTTGCTTGTGTGACGAGAGCCTTAAAATCCTGAACCGGTTTTATTGAATGTCCTGGTGGATGGTGAGCAGAGCAGGCGTCAGAAGCAGGATAAAATTCATGACGCTCCGGGATATAGGGAAGTGGTGCGTTCGTGCGCCTCACTGTGCCATACCTGTATCGCCCACTTCCTGAAGCACCGGTATGATCATCCGGCTGATTATAATCATTACCTGATGTTGTGCATTTCCAACTTATACCAGCACTGCCGCTGTCCATAATTATATTTCATTAATTCATGGGAAATATAAAATGTAGACTACTCCACGGCATCAACAGGCTTTAGCCCGGATATTTCATAAACGTGCTAGTTTTTACTGGCTTTTTTCTCTTCCTTTTTCTCTTTTTTGGTTTATTTATTTGCTCTTCTAAATACTCTTCAGCGGTAAAATAACAGTCATCTGATAACTGCCATCCTTCATCGGCAGTAAAATATGCCTCATCTGCTGCCTCCTCACCACTGCTACGTAACACAAGACCATGGGACTCTGGCGAGACGGCTAACTTTATCTTTATTTGCTCAATAACTCTTTTCATTGAATCCTGGTTATTTATCTTATTCACCGGGATTTCAATGACCTCAAATCCTAATTTTTTCAGCAGGGCGACTTTCAATAAAGTTGAACCATTCCTGGTTTTGAAATCACCACACACGTAATGAGAAGGTCCCTGAACGTCGATCACCATGTTGTAATCTGGCAGTAGCAGGTCAACCGGAGGTAGCGAGTTCAGACTCTTTTCTTCTTCAATCTGTAAAGACGGAAAGCTTGACTGGAGTTGATCGCGTAAGTTGGATTGAGATTGTGAAGTGGTTGTCTCGTAATGGGGGGCCACCGAACACGCTCTTCCAAGCCAACTTGCGGCCATGGCAGCGATGCATGAAAACTCTGTATTGCTCGGGGGTAGACTTTCCAGACGAGAAAACAGTTTATCTATGTACTTTTCAAGGGCGTTTTTATTATCGTCACCGAAGTACAGATAATACCTGGCACAGAATACCATGACTCCCCAGAGTGAGACCGATATATTTGACTGAGAGAACTGAGGGTTTTCACTGAGTCTGCAGGCAAGAGAATCGAACGTAGATTTAACCAGCTTCAGCTCAATGGCCTCACCCAGTTTGGCCACGGCCCACAACAGGTTGGCGATATGCTGAGGGATAAAGTGGTCTTTCTCTTCTTTTGATTGGGCTTTGGTTTTCACATGGGGCAACAGCGCGACCACGGCCTCTTTGAGCTTTGCCACCTTCTCCAGTTCCAGCCCGTTGTCCACCAGTTTCGCCAGGGCCCACACCAGGTTGGTGACTTCCTGTGGCTTAAAGTGGTCTTTCTCTTCTGTTGATTCGGTTTTGGTTTTCACGTGGGGCAACAGCGCGGCCATGGCCTCTTTGAGCATTGGTGTCGTCTCCAGTGCCAGCCCATTGTCCACCAGTTTCGCCACGGCCCACACCAGGTTGGCAATATGCTGAGGAATAAATTGGCCTTTCTCTTCTGTTGACTCGGCTTTGGTTTTCAGATTGGGTAGCAGCACGGCTGCCGCCTCTGTGAGCTTTAGTGCCTTCTCCAGCTCCAGCCCATGCTCCAACAGTTTCACCACAGCCCACAGCATGTTAGCGATAGCTTGAGTGTTGAAGTAGTCTTTCTCTTCTTTTGATTCAACTCTGGTTTTCACCCGGAGCAACAGCGCGGCCACGGCCTCTTTCAACTTCGGTGTTTTCTCCAGCTCCAGACCATTGTCTACCAGTTTCGCCAGAGCCCACAGTAGATTGGCAACTTCCTGTGGCTTGAAGTGGTCTCTCGCTTCTTTTGATTCGACCATCGTTTTCACCAGGGGCAACAGCGTGTTGACGGCCTCTTTGAGCGTTGGTGCCTTCTCCAGCTCCAACCCGTTTTCGACCAGTTTCGCCAAAGCCCACAGCAGGTTAGCGATATGCTGAGGAATAAAGCGGTCTTTCTCTTGTGTTGATTCGGCCATAGTTTTCACATGGGGCAACAGCGCGGCCACAGTCTCTTTGAGCTTCGCTGTCTTCTCCAGCTCCAGCCCATTGTCCACCAGTTTCGCCACGGCCCACAGCAGGTTGTTGATGTGTTGAGGGATAAAGTGGATTTTCTCTTGTTTTAATTCAGCCCTGGTTTTTACACAGGACAAAAGTATGTCCACGGTCTCTTTAAGCTCCAGTGTCGTCTCCAGCTCCAGTCCGTTGTCCACCAGTTTCGCCACGGCCCACATCAGATTGACGGTTTCCTGTGGATTGAACTGGTCTCGCTCTTCTTTTGATTCGGCTTTGGTTTTCACTCGGGGAAACAGCGCAGCAACAGCCTCTTTGAGCCGCGGTGTTCTCTCAAACTCCAGCCCGTTGTCCACCAGTTTCGCCAGGGCCCACAGCAGGTTTGCCACTTCCTGTGGCTTGAAGTAGCCTTTTGACTTTCTGGTTTTCACATGGGGCAACAGTGCAGCGACGGCCTCTTTGAGCTTCGCTGTCTTCTCCAGCGCCAGCCCGTTGTCCACCAGTTTCGCCATGGCCCACAGCAGGTTGGCGACTTCCTGTGAAGTGAAGTGGTCTTTCTCTTCTTTTGATTCGGCTTTGGTTTTTACCAGGGGCAACAGCGCGGCTACCGCCTCTTTGAGCTGCGGCGTTTTCCCCAGTCCATTGTCCACCAGTTTTGCCGTGGCCCACAGCTGGTTAGCAGTAACTTGAGGGTTGACGTGGTCTCTCTCTTCTTTTGATTCGGCCTTGGTTTTTACCAGGGGCAACAGCGCGGCTACCGCCTCGTTGAGCTTTGGTGTTTTATCCAGCCCATTGTCCACCAGTTTCGCCATGGCCCACAGCAGGTTGGCGACTTCCTGTGGCTTGAAGTGGTCTTTCTCTTCTTTTGATTCGGCTTTGGTTTTTACCAGGAGCAACAGCGCGGCTACCGCCTCGTTGAGCTTTGGTGTTTTATCCAGCCCATTGTCCACCATTTTTGCCACGGCCCACAGCAGGTTGGCAGTACCTTGAGTGTTGAAGTGATCGTTCCCTTCTTGCGATTTGGCTTTGGTTTTCACATGGGACAACAGCGCGACCACGGTCTCTTTGAGCTTTGGTATCTTTTCCAGTACCAGCCCGTTGTCCAACAGTTTCGCCACAGCCCATAGCAGATTGGTGATTTCCTGTGGATTAAAGTGGTCTTTCTCTTCTATTGATTCGGCTTTGGTTTTCACAAGGGGCAACAGCGCGGCGACAGCTTCTTTGAGCTTCGGTGTCGTCTCCAGCTCAAGCCCGTTGCTCACCATTTTTGCCAGGGCCCACAGCAGATTGGCCGTACCCTGGGTATCAATACCCATGGCGTCAGGTTCTTGATTGCACTTAAGTATTACTGCATCAAGTAACGTTGACAAAAAAGCAGCCTGAGCCTCCTTGCCTCTCTCATTCATGTACTTATGTGGGGTAAAAACACCCGCTGATGTAAATGCATGAAGCGTCGTCGTCAGGCTTCGCCAGGGCCACCCGGATGTCGCTTTAAAATCGTGCAACAATGTTATCAGTTGGTGTTGTTCAGTTTGATTTAATGGTCTTTTTGACCTTAATGTGTATTGTTTGATTGAACAGGCAAATTGACAGTGTTTTTTCCCATCATAGCGATCACCATAATGAGCAGATATCCTCACCAGGTAATCCATTCTTTCTTGTGTTATAAGAGCATTAAAATCCTGAACCGGTTTTATTGCATGTCTTGGTGGATGGTTAGCAGAGCAGGCGTCAGAGGCACGATAAAATACATGACGCTTCGGAATATAGGGCAGTGGAGTATTCGTCCACCGCACTGTGCCATGCCTGTACCGCCCACTCCCTGAAGCACCGGTATGCTCATCCGGTTGATGATAATCATTACCTGATGTTGTGCATGCCCAACTTATACCAGCACCGCCTTTGTCCATAATTATATTTCATTAATTCATGGGAAATATAAAATGTAGACTACTCTACGGCATCAACAGACAGCAGTTTTTACTGGCTTTTTTCTCTTCCTTTTTCTCTTTTTGGGTTTATTTATTTGCTCTTCTAAATATTCTTCAGCGGTAACATAACAGTTATCTGAAAATTGCCCTCCTTCATCAGCAGTAAAATATGCCTCATCTACCACCCATTCGTTGCTGTCAGGTGACACAGGACCATGAGTCTCTGGCGAGACGGCTAACTTTGTCTTTATTTGCTCAATAACTCTTGTCATTGAATCCTGCTTCCAAAGCTTGTCCACCGGTATTTCAATAACCTCAAATCCTAATCTTTTCAGCAGAGCGACTTTCAATAAAGTCGAACCATTCCTGGTTTTGAAATCACCACTCACGTAGTGAGAAGGTCCCTGAACGTCGATCACCACGTTGTAATCTGGCAGTTGCAGGTCAACCGGGGGTAATGAGTTCAGACTCTGTTCTTCTTTAATCTTCAAAGACGGAAGGCTTGACTGGAGCTGATCGCGTAAGATGGCTTGAGATTGGGAAGTGATTGTCTGGTAATGGGGGCCCACTGGACAAGCCCTCCCAAGCCAACTTGCAGCCATGACAGTGATGAATGGAAACTCTGTATTGCACGGGGATGGACTTTCAAGGCGAGAAAACAGTTCATCTATGTGCTTTTCAAGGGTGTTTTTATTATCATCACCGAAGTACAGATAATACCTGGCACTGAATACCATGACTCCCCAGAGAGCCATTGATATATCTTGCTGAGAGAGCTGAGGGTGTTCACTGATTCTGTTGGCAAGAGAATCGAACATAGATTTAACCAGGTTCAGCTCAATGGCCTCACCCAGTTTCGCCACAGACCACAGCAGGCTGGCGATATGCTGAGGAATAAAGAGGTCTTTCTCTTCTTTTGATTCGGCTTTGGTTTTCACATCGAGCAGCAGCGCGGCCATGGCCTCTTTCAGCTTCGGTGTCTTCTCCAGCTCCAGCCCGTTACCCACCAAGGTTGCCACGGCCCACAGCAGGTTGGCGATATGCTGAGGAATAAAGAGGTCTTTCTCTTCTTTTGATTCGGCTTTGGTTTTCACATCGAGCAGCAGCGCGGCCATGGCCTCTTTGAGGGTTGCGGTCTTCTCCAGCTCCAACCCATTGTCCACCAGTTTCGCCAAGGCCCACAGCAAATTGGCGACTTCCTGTGGTTTCAAGCGGTCTTTCTCTGCTGTTGATTCGGCTTTGGTTTTCACAAGGGGCAACAACGCGGCCACGGACTCTTTGAGCTTCGGTGCCTTCCTCAGCGCCAGCCCATTGTCTACCAGTTTTGCCAGGGCCCACAGCAGGTTGGTGAGGTCCTGTGGCTTGAAGTGGTCTTGCTCTTCTGTTGATTCAGCTTTGGTTTTCACCCGGGGCAGCAGAGCAACCAAGGCCTCTTTGAGCTGCACTGCATTCTCCAGCTCCAGACCGTTGTCCACCAGTTTTGCCAAGGCCCATAGTAAGTTGGCGAGGTGCTGTGGCTTGAAGTGGTCTTTATCTTCTTTATCTTCTTTTGATTCGGCTTTGGTTTTTACCCGGAGCAACAGCGCGGCCACGGCCTCTTTAAGCTGCGCTGCATTCTCCAGCTCCAGACCGTTGCCCACCAGTTTTGCCAGAGCCCACAGCAAATTGACGACTTCCTGTGGTTTGAAGTGGTCTTTATCTTCTTTTGATTCGGCGTTGGTTGTCACGTAGGGCAACAGCGCGGCTACAGCACCTTTGAGCTTTGGTGTTATCTCTAGCCCGTTGTCTACCAATTTCGCCACGGCCCACAGCAGGTTGGAGATGTGCTGAGGGATAAAGTGGTCTTTCACCTCTTTTGATTCGGCTTTGGTTTTCACCTTGGGCAACAGTGCGGCCACAGCCTCTTTGAGCCTGGGTGTCTTTTCCAGCTCCAGCCCGTTGTCCACCAGTTTCGCCACGGCCCACAGCAGGTTGGTGCTACCTTGCGCATCAATATCACTGGTTTCAGTTTTTTGGTTGCACTTACGTATTACTGCAACAAGTAAAGTTGACAATAGAGCTTTCTGAGTTTCCTTACTTCCCTCACTCATGTACTTATGAGGGGTAAAAACACCCGCTGATGTAAATGAATGAAGCGTTGTCGTGAGGCTTCGCCAAGTCCACCCGGAGGTAGCTTTAAAATTGTGCAACAATGGTATCAGTTGGCGTTGTTCACTATGATGCAAAGGTCGTCTTGACGCTGAAGTGTATTGTTTGATTACAGTGGCAAATTGACTGTGTTTTTTACCATCATAGCGATCGCTATAACGAGCAGATATGCTCAGCAGGTAATCCATTCTTTCTTGTGTGATGAGAGCATTAAAATCATGAACAGGTTTTATTGAGTGTTTTTTTGCATGGTTAGCAGAAAAGCTGTCAGAAGCACGATACTCGTTACGCTTCTGGATATAGGCGAGTGGCGCATTCACCTGTCTGACTGGGCCATGCCAGTATCCCCCACTCTTTGATGAATCGGTACAATCATCTGGTTGATTATAATCATTACCTGATGTTGTGCATTGCCAACTGATACCAGCACCGCCTCTGTCCATCATTATATTTCATTAATTCATGGAAAAATAAAATATAGACTACTCTACGACATCAACAGGTAGCAGTTTTTACTGGCTTTTTTCTCTTCCTTTTTCTCTTTTTGGGTTTATTTATTTGCTCTTCTAAATATTCTTCAGCGGTAAAATAACAGTTATCTGAAAATTGCCCTCCTTCATCAGCAGTAAAATATGCCTCATCTGCCGCCCAGTCGCCGCTGCTAAATGACACAGAGCCATGAGCCTCTGGCAGGGCTAACTTTGCCTTTATTCGCTCAATAACTATTTTCATTGAATCCTGGTGATCAAGCTTGTTCACCGGGATTTCAATGACCTCAAATCCTGATTTTTTCAGCAGGGCTATTTTCAGCAAAGTCGAACCATTCCTGATTTTGAAATCACCACTCACGTAATGATAAGGTCCCTGAACGTCGATCACCGTGTTGTAATCTGGCAGTAGCAGGTCAACCGGAGGTAGTGAGTTCAGACTCTTTTCTTCTTCAATCTTCACAGACGGAAGGCTCGATCGGAGTTGCTCGCAGAAGGTGGATTGAGATTGTGAAATGATTGTCTGGTAATGGGGCACCACCGGACATGCTCTACCAAGCCAACTGGCGGCCATGGCAATGATGGAAAGATCCTCTATATTATTGCTTGGGGATGTATTTTCAAGGCGAGAAAACAGTTCACCTATGTGCTTTTCAAGCGGGTTTTTATTATCTCTACCAAAGTACAGATAAAACCTGGCACAGAATACCATGAATCCCCAGAGAAAGATTGATATATCTTGCTGAGAGAGCTGAGGGTTTTCACTGACTCTGTCGGCAAGAGAATTGAACATAGATTTAACCAGGTTCAGCTCAATGGCCTCACCCAGTTTTGCCATGGCCCACAGCAGGTTGACGGTACCTTGAGTATTGAAGTGATCTCTCTCTTCTGTTGATTCGGCTTTGGTTTTTACATGGTACAACAGCACGGCCAGGGTCTCTTTGAGCTTCGCTGTCTTCTCGAGCTCCAGCCCGTTGTCCACCAGTTTTGCCAAGGCCCACAGCAGGTTGGCGATACCTTGAGTGTTAAAGTGGTCTTTCTCTTCTTTTGATTCGGCTTTGGTTTTCACATCGAGCAGCAGCGCGGCCACGGCCTCTTTGAGCATTGCTGTGTTCTCCAGCTCCAAACCATTATCCACCAGTTTTGCCAGGGCCCACAGCAGGTTGGCGACTTCCTGTGGCTTGAAGTGGTCTTTCTCTGCTGTTGATTCGGCTTTGGTTTTCACATGGGACAACAGCGCGGCCACGGACTCTTTGAGCTTCGGTGCCTTCATCAGCGCCAGTCCATTGTCCACCAGTTTCGCCACGGCCCACATCAGGTTGGCGACTTCCTGTGGCTTGAAGTGGTCTTTTTCTTCTGTTAATTCGGCTTTGGTTGTCACATAGGGCAACAGCGTGGTCACAGCCTCGTTGAGCTTCGATATCTTCTTCAGCTCCAGCCCATTGTCCACCAGTTTCGCCACGGCCCACACCAGGTTGGCGACTTCCTGTGGCTTGAAGAGGTCTTTCTCTTCTTTTGATTCGGCTTTGGTTTTTACATGGGGCAACAGCGCGGCTACCGCCTCGTTGAGCTTCGGTGTCCTCTCCAGTTCCAGCCCGTTATCCACCAGTTTCGCCACGGCCCACAGCAAGTTGGTGACTTCCTGTGGATTGAAGTGGTCTTTCTCTTCTTTTGATTCGGCTTTGGTTTTTACCTGGGAAAACAGCGCGGCGATAACCTCGTTGAGCTTCGATATCTTCTTTAGCTTCAGCCCATTGTCCACCAGTTTCGCCACGGCCCACACCAGGTTGGCGACTTCCTGTGGATTGAAGTGGTCTTTCTCTTCTTTTGATTCGGCTTTGGTTTTTACATGGGGCAACAGCGCGGCTACCGCCTCGTTGAGCTTCGGTGTTTTCTCCAGCCCATTGTCCACCATTTTTGCCATGGCCCACAGCAGGTTGGCAGTACCTTGAGTGTTGAAGTGATCTTTCCCTTCTATTGATTCGGCTTTGGTTTTCACATGGGGCAGCAGCGCAGCTACTGCCTCGTTGAGCTTCGGTGTTTTCTCCAGCTCCAGCCCGTTGTCTACCAATTTCGCCACTGCCCACAGCAGGTTGGCGATATGCTGAGGGGTAAAATGGTCTTTCTCTTCTTCTTTTGATTCGGCTTTGGTTTTCACCTTGGGCAACAGTGCGGCCACAGCCTCTTTGAGCCTGGGTGTCTTTTCCAGCTCCAGCCCGTTGTCCACCAGTTTCGCCACGGCCCACAGCAGGTTGGTGCTACCTTGCGCATCAATATCACTGGTTTCAGTTTTTTGGTTGCACTTACGTATTACTGCAACAAGTAAAGTTGACAATAGAGCTTTCTGAGTTTCCTTACTTCCCTCACTCATGTACTTATGAGGGGTAAAAACACCCGCTGATGTAAATGAATGAAGCGTTGTCGTGAGGCTTCGCCAAGTCCACCCGGAGGTAGCTTTAAAATTGTGCAACAATGGTATCAGTTGGCGTTGTTCACTATGATGCAAAGGTCGTCTTGACGCTGAAGTGTATTGTTTGATTACAGTGGCAAATTGACTGTGTTTTTTACCATCATAGCGATCGCTATAACGAGCAGATATGCTCAGCAGGTAATCCATTCTTTCTTGTGTGATGAGAGCATTAAAATCATGAACAGGTTTTATTGAGTGTTTTTTTGCATGGTTAGCAGAAAAGCCGTCAGAAGCACGATACTCATTACGCTTCTGGATATAGGCGAGTGGCGCATTCACCTGTCTGACTGAGCCATGCCAGTATCGCCCACTCTTTGCAGAATCGGTACGATCATCCGGTTGTTGATAATCATTACCTGATGTTGCGCATTGCCAACTGATACCAGCACCACCTCTGTCCATCATTATATTTCATTAATTCATGGGAAATATAAAAAGTAGACTATTCTACAGTGTCATCAGGCAGTAGTTTTTACTGGCTTTTTTCTCTTCCTTTTTCTCTTTTTTTGGTTTCTTTGTTTGCTCTTCTAAATATTCTTCAGCGGTAAAATAACAGCTATCTGAAAATTGCCCTCCTTCATCGGCAGTAACGTATGCCTCATCTGCTGACCCCTCGCTGCTGTTATGTAACACAGAGTCATAAGCCTCCGGCGGGTCGGCTAATTTTATCTTTATCTGCTCAATAACTCTTTTCCTTGACTTCTGGTTCCCAAGCTTGTTCACCGGGATTTCAATGACCTCAAATCCTAATTTTTTCAGCAGAGCGATTTTCAACAAAGTCGAACCATTCCTGGTTTTGAAATCACCACCCACGTAATGGGAGGGTCCCTGAACGTCGAGCACCATGTTGTAATTTGGCAGTAGCAGGTCAACCGGAGGTAATGAGTTCAGACTCTTTTCTTCTTCAATCTTCAAAGACGGAAGGCTTGATCGCAGTTGATCGCAAAAGGTGGATTGGGATTGTGAAATGATTGTCTCGTAAAAGGGAACCACCGGACACGCTATCCCCAGCCAACTTGTGACCATGGCAATAATGGATGGATCCCCGGTATTGCCGGTGGGTGTATTTCCCAGGCGAGAAAAGAGTTCACCTATATGCTTTTCAAGCGAGTTTTTATTATTTTTACCGTAGGTCAGATAAAATCTGGCACAGAATGCCATGACTCCCCACAAAGACATCCATCTACTTTGCTGAGAGAGCCGGTGGTTTTCGCCGATTTTGCCAACAAGGGAATCTAACATTGATTTAACCACGTTAAGCTCAATAGCCTCACCCAGTTTTGCCACGGCCCACATCATGTTGGCGACTTCCTGTGGCTTGAATTGGTTTTTCTCTTCTTTTGATTCGGCTTTGGCTTTCACATGGCGCAACAGCGCGGCCAGGGCCTCTTTGAGCTTCGCTGTCTTCTCCAGCTCCAGCCCGTTGTCCACCAGTTTTGCCACGGCCCACAGCTGGTTGGCGATATGCTGAGGAGTGAAGTGGTCTGTCTCTTCTAATGATTCGGCTTTGGTTGTCACATGGGGCAACAGCGCAACCACGGCCTCTTTCAGCTTCGGTGTCTTCTCTAGCTCCAGTCCGTTGTCTACCAGTTTCGCCACGGCCCACAGCACGTTGGCGGTCTCTTTTGCGCTGAAGCGGTCTTTCTCTTCTTTTGATTCGGCGTAGGTTTTCACATAGGGCAACAACCAGGCCACGGCCTCTTTAAGCCTGGGTGTCTTCTCCAGTTCCAGCCCGTTGTCTACCAGTTTCGCCACAGCCCACAACAGGCTGGCGACTTCCTGTGGCTTGAAGTGGTCTTTCTCTTCTTTTGATTCGGCTTTGACTTTCACATGGGGCAACAACACGGCCACAACCTCTTTGAGCTGCGCTGTCTTCTCCAGCTCCAATCCGTTGTCCACCAGTTTTGCCACGGCCCACAGCAGGTTGGCGGTAGCTTGAGTGTTAAAGTGGTCTTTCTCTTCTTTTGATTCGGCTTTGGCTTTCACATGGTGCAACAGCACGGCCACGGCCTCTTTGAGCTTCGCTGTCTTCTCCAGCCCGTTGTCCACCAGTTTTGCCACGGCCCACAGCAGGTTAGCGATATTCTGAGGAATAAAGTGGCCTTTCCCTTCTTTTGATTCGGCTTTGGCTTGCACATGGCGCAACAGCGCGGCCAGGGCCTTTTTGAGCTTCGCTGTCTTCTCCAGCTCCAGCCCATTCTCCACCAGTTTTGCCACGGCCCACAGCAGGTTAGCAATATGCTGAGGAATAAAGTGGTCTTTCTCTGCTTTTGATTCGGCTTTGGTTTTCACATGGGGTAGCAGCGCGGCCACGGCCTCTTTTAGCTGCACTGTCTTCTCCAGCCCGTTGTCCACCAGTTTTGCCACGGCCCACAGCAGGTTAGCAATATGCTGAGGAATAAAGTGGTCTTTCTCTGCTTTTGATTCGGCTTTGGTTTTCACATGGGGTAACAGCGCGGCCACGGCCTCTTTTAGCTGCGTTGTCTTCTCCAGCCCGTTGTCCACCAGTTTTGCCACGGCCCACAGCAGGTTAGCAATATGCTGAGGAATAAAGTGGTCTTTCTCTGCTTTTGATTCGGCTTTGGTTTTCACATGGGGTAGCAGCGCGGCCACGGCCTCTTTGAGCTTGGGTGTTTTATCCAGCGCCAGCCCATTGTCCACTAATCTTGCCACGGCCCACATCAGGTTGGTGATATGCTGAGGAATAAAGTGGTCTTTCTCTGCTTTTGATTCGGCTTTGGTTTTCACATTGGCCAGCAGCGTGGCCACGGCCTCTCTGAACGTCGGTGTCTTCTTCAGACCATTGTCCAACAGTTTCGCCACGGCCCAAAGCAGGTTGGTGACTTCCTGTGGCTTGAAGTGGTCCTTCTCTTCTTTTGATTCAGCTTTGTTTTTCACATGGTGCAACAGCGCGGCTACGGCCTCTTTTAGCTGCGTTGTCTTCTCCAGATCCAGCCCGTTTTCGACCAGTTTCGCCAGAGCCCACAGCAGGTTGGCGGTACCTTGAGAGCGGAAGTGGTCTTTCTCTTCTTTTGATTTGGCTTTCGTTTTCACATGGAGCAACAGCGCGGCCACGACCTCTTTCAGCTTCGGTGTCTTCTCCAGCTCCAGCCCGTTATCTACCAATTTTGCCACTGCCCACAGCTGGTTGGCGATATGCTGAGGAATAAAGTGATCTTTCCCCTCTTTTGATTCGGCTTTGATTTTCACCAGGGGCAACAGCGCGGCCACGGCCTCTTTGAGCTTCGGTGTTTTCTCCAGCCCCAGCCCGTTACCAACCATTTTTGCCAGGGCCCACAGCAAGTTGGCGGTACCTTGGGCATCAATATCCCTGGCTTCAGGTTTTTGCTGGCACTTAACGATTACTGCATCAAGTAACGTGGACAATAAAGCTGCCTGAGCCTCCTTATGTCTCTCATTCAGGTATTTATGAGGGGTAAAAACACCCGCTGACGTAAATGAATGAACCGTTGTCGTCAGGCTTTGCCAAGGCCACCCGGGTGTCACTTTAAAAGCGTGCAACAATGGTATCAGTTGGCATTGTTCACTACGATTTAATGGTCTTTTTGACCTTGATGTGTATTGTTTGATTGAACAGGCAAATTGACTGTGTTTTTTCCCATTATAGCGATCACCATATTGAGTGGATGTCCTCACCAGGTCATCCATTGTTGCTTGTGTGACGAGAGCCTTAAAATCCTGAACAGGTTTTATTGAATGTCCCGGTGGATGGTGAGCAGAACAGGCGTTAGCAGCAGGATAAAATTCATGACGCTCCGGGATATAGGGAAGTGAAGTATTCGTCCGCCTCACTTTGCCATACCTGTATCGCCCACTTCCTGAAGCACCGGTATGATCATCCGGTTGATTATAATCATTACCTGATGTTGTGCATGTCCAACTTATACCAGCGCTGTCCATAATTATATTTCATTAATTCATGGGAAACATAAAATGTAGACTACTCCACTGCGTCAACAGGCATTAGTTTTACTGGCTTTTTTTCTCTTCCTTTTTCTCTTTTTTGGTTTATTTATTATTTGCTCTTCTAAATATTCTTCAGCGGTAAAATAACAGTCATCGGAAAATTGCCATCCTTCATCGGCAGTAAAGTATGCCTCACCTGCATCCCACTCGCGGCTGTCAGGTGACACAGGACCATGGACCTCTGACGAGTTGGCTAACTTTGTCTTTATTTGCTCAATAACTCTTTGTATTGAATACTGGTTATCAAGCTTGTTCACCGGTATTTCAATAAACTCAAATCCTAATTTTTTATATAGGGCGATTTTCAACAAAGTCGAACCATTCCTGGTTTTGAAATCACCACCCACGTAATGGGAAGGCCCCTGAACGTCGATCACCATGTTGTAATCTGGCAGTAGCAGGTCAACCGGAGGCAATGAGTTCAGACTCGTCTCTTCTTCAATCTTCAAAGAGGGAAGGCTTGATCGGAGTTGACCGCAAAAAATGGATTGTGATTGTGAAGTGGTTGTCTGGTAATGGGGAACCACCGGACAGGCTCTCCCCAACCAACTGGCGACCATGGCAATAATGGATGGATCCTCGGTATTGCCGGTGGGTGTATTTCCCAGGCAAGAAAATAGTTCACCCATGTGCTTTTCAAGTGAGTTTTTATTATTTTTACCGTAGGTCAGATAAAATCTGGCACAGAATGCCATAACTCCCCACAGAGACATCCATCTACCTTGCTGAGAGAGCGGGGTGTTTTCGCTGATTTTGCCGACAAGGGAAGCTAACGTGAATTTAACCACGTTCAGCTCAATAGCCTCACCCAGTTTTGCCACAGCCCATATCATGTTGGCGACTTCCTGTGACTTGAATTGGTCTTTCTCTTCTTTTGATTCGGCTTTGGCTTTCACATGGCGCAACAGCGCAGCCAGGGCCTCTTTGAGCTTCGCTGTCTTTTCCAGCTCCAGCCCGTTGTCCACCAGTTTTGCCACGGCCCACAGCTGGTTGGCGATATGCTGAGGAGTGAAGGGGTCTGTCTCTTCTAATGATTCGGCTTTGGTTGTCACATGGGGCAACAGCGCAACCACGGCCTCTTTCAGCTTCGGTGTCTTCTCCAGCTCCAGTCCGTTGTCTACCAGTTTCGCCAAGGCCCACAGCACGTTGGCGGTCTCTTTTGCGCTGAAGTGGTCTTTCTCTTTTTTTGATTCGGCGTAGGTTTTCACATAGGGCAACAACCAGGCCACGGCCTCTTTAAGCCTGGGTGTCTTCTCCAGTTCCAGCCCGTTGTCTACCAGTTTCGCCACAGCCCACAACAGGCTGGCGACTTCCTGTGGCTTGAAGTGGTCTTTCTCTTCTTTTGATTCGGCTTTGACTTTCACATGGGGCAATAACACGGCCACAACCTCTTTGAGCTGCGCTGTCTTCTCCAGCTCCAATCCGTTGTCCACCAGTTTTGCCACGGCCCACAGCAGGTTGGCGGTAGCTTGAGAGTTAAAGTGGTCTTTCTCTTCTTTTGATTCGGCTTTGGCTTTCACATGGTGCAACAGCACGGCCACGGCCTCTTTGAGCTTCGCTGTCTTCTCCAGCCCGTTGTCCACCAGTTTTGCCACGGCCCACAGCAGGTTGGCGGTAGCTTGAGTGTTAAAGTGGTCTTTCTCTTCTTTTGATTCGGCTTTGGCTTTCACATGGCGCAACAGCGCGGCCAGGGCCTCTTTGAGCTTCGCTGTCTTCTCCAGCTCCAGCCCGTTCTCCACCAGTTTTGCCACGGCCCACAGCAGGTTGGCGGTAGCTTGAGTGTTGAAGTGGCCTTTCTCTTCTTTTGCTTCGGCTTTGGCTTTCACATGGTGCAACAGCGCAGCCAGGGCCTCTTTTAGCTGCGCTGTCTTCTCCAGCTCCAGCCCGTTCTCCACCAGTTTTGCCAAGGCCCACAGCAGGTTGGCGGTAGCTTGAGTGTTGAAGTGGCCTTTCTCTTCTTTTGCTTCGGCTTTGGCTTTCACATGGTGCAACAGCGCAGCCAGGGCCTCTTTGAGCTTCGCTGTCTTCTCCAGCCCGTTCTCCACCAGTTTCGCCAGGGCCCACATCAGGTTGGCGGTAGCTTGAGTGTTGAAGTGGTCTTTCTCTGCTTTTGATACGGCTTTGGTTTTCACATGGGGCAACAGCGCGGCCACCGCCTCTTTGAGCTTCGGAGTGCTCTCCAGCTCCAGCCCGTTCTCCACCAGTTTCGCCAGGGCCCACAGCTGGTTGGCGATCTGCTGAGGAATAAAGTGGTCTTTCTCTTGTTTTGATTCAGCCTTGGTTTTCACATGGGGCAACAGTACAGCCACAACCTCTTTGAGCTTCGGTACCTTCTCCAGCTCCAGTCCGTTCTCCACCAGTTTCGCCAGGGCCCACAGCTGGTTGGCGATCCCTTGAGCGGTAAAGTGCTCTTTCTCTTCTTTTGATTCGGCTGTGGTTTTCACATGAGGCAACAGCACGGCCACGGTCCCTTTGAGCTTTGGAGTCTTCTCCACCCCCTTGTCCACCAATTTCGCCAGGGCCCACAGCAGGATGCTGATATGCTGAGGAATAAAGTGGTCTCTCTCTTCTTTTGATTTAGCTCTGGCCTCCACATGGGGCAACAGTGCGGCCATAACCTCTCTGAGCATCAGTCCCTTATCCGGCTCCAGCCCGTTGTCCACCAGTTTCGCAACAGACCACAGCAGGTTGGCGATATGCTGAGGAATAAAGTGTTCTCTCTCTTCTGGTGATTTGGCTTTGGCTTTAACATGGGTCAACAGTGCGGCAACAGCCTTTTTGAGCTTCGGTGTTTTCTCCAGCTCCAGCCCGTTGTCCACCAGTTTCGCTACCGACCACAGCAGGTTATTGATACCGTGTACATCAAGATCTCTGGCTTCAAGTGTTTGGCTGCAATTAAGTATTACTTGATCAAGTAAAGTGGACAGTAAAACAGCTTGAGTTTTCTTAACCCACTCTTCCGTGTATGTATGAGAAGTAAAAACCCCCGCTGAAGTAAATGAATGAAACGTCGTCGTCAGACTTCGCCAGGTCCACCCGGGTGTTGCTTTAAAATCGTGCAACAAGGGTATCAGTTGGCGTTGTTCACTATGATTCAGAGGTCGTTTTGACGCTGAAGTGTAGTGTTTGATTGAAAGGGCAAATTGACAGTGTTTTTTACCATCATAATGATCACCATAATGAGTAGATATCTTCATCATGTAATCTATTTTTTCTGGTGTGATGAGAGCTTTGAAAGCATGCACAGGTTTTATTGAATGTCTTGGTGGATGGTCAGTAGAGCAAGCGTCAGAAGCAGCATAAAATCCGTTACTCTCCCGGACATAGGCGAGCGGCGCATCCAACTGTCTGACTGTACCATGCCAGCATCGCCCATTTTTTGCAGAATCAGTACGATCATCCGGTTGTTTATAATCATTACCTGATGTTGTGCATTGCCAACTGACACCAGCACCGCCTCTGTCCATAATTATATTTCATTAATTCATGGAAAATATAAAATGTAGACTACTCTACGGCGTCATCAGGCAGTAGTTTTTACTGGCTTTTTTCTCTTCCTTTTTCTCTTTTTTGGTTTTTTTGTTTGCTCTTCTAAATATTCTTCGGCAGTAAAATAACAGTCATCTGAAAATTGCCCTCCTTCATCGGCGGTAACGTATGCCTCATCTGCCGCCTCCTCGCCGCTGTTAAGTGAAACAGTGCCACGAGCCTCTGGCGGGACGGCTAACTTTGTCTTTATTTGCTCAATCACTATTTTTATTGAATCCTGCTTCATAAGCTTGGTCACCGGGATTTCAATGACCTCAAATCCTAATTTTTGTAGCAGAGCGATTTTCAGCAAAGTCGGACCATTCCTGGTTTTGAAATCACCACTCACGTAATGGAAAGGTCCCTGAATGTCGATCACCATATTGTAATCTGGCAGTAGCAGATCGACCGGAGGTAATGAGTTCAGACTCTTTTCTTCTTCAATCTTCAAAGACGGAAAGCTCGATTGCAGGTGATCGCGGAAGGTGGATTGAGATTGTGAAGTGTTTGTCGTGTAATAAGGGATGACTGGACACGCTCTCCCAAGCCAACATGCAGCCATGGCAATGATGGATTGATCCTCTATACTGCCCGGGGCTGTATTTTCCAGGCGAGAAAATAGTTCGCCTATGTGCTTTTCAAGGGAGTGTTTATCATTACTACCTGAGTCCAGGTAAAATCTGGCGCAGAATACCATGACTCCCCAGAGAGACATCAATATATCTTGTTGAGAGAATTGAGGGTTTTCACCGATTCTATCGACAAGAGAATCTAACGTAGATTTAATCAGGTTCAGCTCAATGGCCTCACCCAGTTTCGCCAGGGCCCATAGCAAGTTGGCGGTACCTTGAGTGCTGAAGTGGTCTTTCTCTTCTTTTGATTTGGCTTTGGTTTTCACAAGGAGCAACAGCGCGGCCAGGGCCTCTTTGAACTTCGGTGTCTTCCCCAGCTCCAGCCCGTTGTCCACCAGTATCACCACGGCCCACAGCAGGCTGATGATACCTTGAGACTTGAAGCGGTCTTTCTCTTCTTTTGATTCGGCTTTGGTTTTCACATGGGGCAACAGCGCGGCCACGGCCTCTTTGAGCTTCGTTGTTTTCTCCAGCCCCAGCCCGTTATCCACCAGTTTCGCCAGCGCCCACAGCAGGTTGACGACTGCCTGTGGCTTGAAGTGGTCTTTCTCTTCTTTTGATTCGGCTTTGGTTTTCACATGGGGCAATAGCGCATCCACGGCCTCTTTGGGCTTCGGTGTTTTCTCCAGCCCCAGCCCGTTGTCCACCAGTTTCGCCAGCGCCCACAGCAGGTTGACGACTGCCTGTGGCTTGAAGTGGTCTTTCTCTTCTTTTGATTCGGCTTTGGTTTTCACATGGGGTAACAGCGCGGCCACGGCCTCTTTTAGCCTCGTTGTTTTCTCTAGCCCGTGGTCCACCAGTTTCACCAGGGCCCACAGCAGGTTGGCGATATGCTGAGTAATAAAGTGCTCTTTCTCTTCTTTTGATTCGGCTTTGATTTTCACATGTGGTAATAGCGCGGCCACGGCCTCTTTGAGCTTCGGTGTTTTCTCCAGCTCCAACCCGTTATCCACCAGTTTCGCCAAGGCCCACAGCAAGTTGGCAATACCTTGAGTTTTAAAGCGGTCTTTCTCTTCTTTTGCTTCGGCTTTGGTTGCCACATGGGGCAACAGCGCGTTCACAGCCTCTTTGAGCTTCGCTGTCTTCTCCAGCGCCAGCCCATTGTCCACCAGTTTTGCCATGGCCCACAGCAGGTTGGCGATATGCTTAGGAATAAAGTGTTCTTTCTTTGCTTCCGCTTTGGTTTTCACCTGGAGCAACAGCGCGGCCACAGCCTCTTTGAGCTTCTTTCTCTTCTCCAGCTTGAGCCCGTTTTCCACCAGTTTCGCTATTGCCCACAGCAGGTTGGTGACCGCCTGTGGCGTGAAGTGGTCCTTCTCTTCTTTTGATTCGGCGTTGGTTTTCACATAGGGCAACAGCGCACACACGGCCTCGTTGAGCTTCGTTGTCTTCTCCAGCTCCAGTCCGTTGTCCACCAGTTTTGCCATGGCCCACAGGAGATTGGCGACTTCCTGTGGCTTGTAGTGGTCTTTCTCTTTTTTGGATTCGGCTTTGGTTTTCACATGGGGCAACAGCGCGGCCACGGCCTCTTTGAGCTTCGGCGTCTTCTCCAGCTTCAGCCCGTTGTCCACCAGTTTCGCCAGGGCCCACAGCAGATTAGCGGTACCTTGAGTGTTAAAGTGCTCTTGCTCTTCTTTTGATTCGGCTTTGGTTTGCACCTGGAGTAACAGCGCAGCCACGGCCTCTTTCAGCTTCGGTGTCTTCTCCAGCGCCAGACCATTGTCCACCAGTTTCGCCAGGGCCCACAGCAGGTTAGTGGTACCTTGAGTGTTGAAGCAGTCTTTATCTTCTTTTAATTCGGCTTTGGTTTTCACCAGGGGCAACAGCGCAACCACGGCCTCTTTCAGCTTCGCTGTCTTCTCCAGCGCCAGCCCATTGTCCACCAGTTTCGCTACGGCCCACAGCAGGTTGACGGTACCTTGTGCATTAATACTCCTGACATCAGGCTTTTGGTTGCACTTAAGTATTACAGGATCAAGTAAAGTTGACAGTAGAGCAGCTTGAATTTCCTTAACCCACTCATCCATGTATTTATGAGGGGTAAAAACACCCGCTGAAGTAAAGGAATGAAACGTTGTCGCCAGGCTTCGCCAGGTCCACCCGGGTGTCGCTTTAAAATTGTGCAACAACGGTATCAGTTGGCGTTGTTCACTATGATGCAAAGGTCGTTTTGACGCTAAAGTGTAGTGTTTGATTGAAAGGGCAAATTGACAGTGTTTTTTACCATCATAGTGATCACCATAATGAGTAGGTATCTTCATCATGTAATCTATTTTTTCTGGTGTGATGAGAGCTTTGAAACCATGAACAGGTTTTATTGAGTGTCTTGGTGGATGGTCAGTAGAGCAGGCGTCAGAAGCAGCATAAAATCCGTTACTCTCCCGGACATAGGTGAGCGGCGCATCCAACTGTCTGACTGTGCCATGCCAGCATCGCCCACTTTTTGCACCATCGGTACGATCATCCGGTTGTTTATAATCATTACCTGATGTTGCGCATTGCCAACTGACACCCGCACCGCCTCTGTCCATAATTATATTTCATTAATTCATGGGAAATATAAAAAGTAGACTACTCTATCCCGGATATTTCATAAACGTGCTCCCGCTCTCGCTTGTCCTTTGCCGCTCTGAGGGAGTTTTGTTCAGTCGACCGTACTCCCCGGTACGGCGCTCCTTCACAAAATCCCTCAGAGACTGTTGTAAAAGTTACTGACCATTAACTCAGGATAAAAAACTCAACGTCGTCTATAACTACAGTATCTGATTAGTTTAAGGAGGATAATTATGTATCCATCCGACCTGACCAATGACGAGTGGGCAATCCTCAAGCCTCTATTCCCTGACCCTGGCTATGATACTCCAAAAAATGGGCGACCACGCGACTGGAGTTATCGTCTGATATTGAATGCCATATTCTATCTCACTAAAACAGGCTGTCAGTGGCGAATGCTGCCTTCTGACTTTCCACCATGGAGTACTGTCTACACCTATTTTCGAATCTGGAAACAAGATGGCACATGGAAGAAGGTGCATGATGCTCTTCGTGACCAGGTGCGAATTCAGGCGGGCAAAGAGCCACAACCAACAGCAGCAAGCATTGACTCCCAATCCGTGAAAACCTCGGTAAAAGGGGGGATCGAGGCTATGATGGCGGGAAGAAAATAAAAGGCAGAAAACGTCATATAGCTGTTGATACTCTTGGCCTGATTCTGGTGGTATGGGTACACGCAGCCGCATTTAGTGATAGTTTTGCAGGTCAATTCATACTGGCTCACCTTAAGAAATACTTTAAAAACATCCGGAAAGTCTGGGCTGATTGTGGCTACCGGGGTTACCTTGAAGAGTGGTTTTATCGCTTCAAACCCAAAAGGGAACTTGAAATCACAAAACGCCCACGGGGAAAGTTTGTCGTTCAAGCCAGGCGCTGGGTTGTGGAGAGAACCTTTGGCTGGTTTGAAGGATCCAGACGTTTATCTAAAGACTATGAACAGCTGCCAAGGAGTTCAGAAGCCTTCGTTTATATATGCATGATTCGCATAATGCTACGAAGGTTTAAGTAGTTTTAAAACAGCCTCTCAGAGCGACAAAGTCCTGCGCGAGATTCGGGGCAGTTTATGAAATATCCGGGCTATGGCATCGTCAGTCAGCCGTTTTCACTGACTTTTTTCTCCTCCTGTTTCTCTTTTTTGTTTTTTTGATTGGCTCTTCTACATATTCTTCAGCGGTAAAATAGCAGTCATCGGAAAATTCCCCTCCTTCATCGGCAGTAACGTATGCCTCATCTACTGCCCCCTCGCCGCTGTTATATAACAAAGAGCCATAAACCTTTGGCAGGACAGCTAACTTTGTCTTTATTTGCTCAATAACTATTTTTATTGAATCCTGGTTCCCAAGCTTGTTCACCGGGATTTCAATGACCTCAAATCCTGATTTTTTCAGCAGAGCGATTTTCAACAAAGTCGGACCATTCCTGGTTTTGAAATCACCACCCACATAATGGGAAGGTCCCTGAATGTCGATAACCATGTTGTACTCTGGCAGTAGCAGGTCAACCGGAGGTAATGAGTTCAGACTCTTTTCTTCTTCAATCTTCAACGAAGGAAGGCTTGATTGGAGTTGATCGCGGAGGGTGGATTGATATTGTGAAATGATTGTCGTGTAATAAGGGATGACCGGACACGCTCTCCCAAGCCAAATTGCCGCCATGGCCATGATGCATTGATCCTCTATATTGCCCGGGGAGGTATTTTCCAGGCGAGAAAATAGTTCGCCCATGTGCTTTTCAAGAGAGTGTTTATCATTACTACCTGAGTCCAGATAAAACCTGGCACACAATACCATGATGCCCCAGAGAGACATCAATATATCTGGTTGAGAGAATTGAGGGTTTTCACTGATTCTGTCGACAAAAGGATCAAACGTAGATTTCACCAGGTTCAGCTCAATGGCCTCACCCAGTTTCGCCAGGGCCCACAGCAAGTTGGCGGTACCTTGAGTGCTGAATTGGTCTTTCTCTTCTTTTGATTTGGCTTTGGTTTTCGCATGGTGCAATAGCGCGGCCAGGGTCTCTTTGAGCTTCGATCTCTTCCCCAGCTCCAGCCCGTTGTCCCCAGTATCACCACGGCCCACAGCACGTTGATGATACCTTGAGACTGGAAGCAGTCTTTCTCTTCTTTTGATTCGGCTTTGGTTTTCACCTGGGGCAACAGCGCGGCCACGACCTCTTTGAGCTGCGTTGTTTTCTCCAGCCCGTTGTCCACCAGTTTTGCCATTGCCCACAGCAAATTGGCGATGCCCTGAGGTTTGAACTGGTCTTTCTCTTCTTTTGATGCGGCTTTGATTTTCACCTGAGCCAGCAGTGTGACCAGAACCTCTTTAAGCTTCGCTGTCTTCTTCAACTCCAGTCCGTTGTCAACCAATTTCGCCATGGCCCACAGCAGGTTGGAGATATGTTGAGACATAAAGTAGTCTTTCTCTTCTTTTGATTCGGCTTTGATTTTCATCAGGGGCAACAGCGCGGCCACGGCCTCTTTGAGCTTCGGTGTTTTCTCCAGCCCGTTGTCCACCAGTTTCGCCAGCGCCCACAGCAGGTTGACGACTGCCTGTGGCTTGAAGTGGTCTTTCTCTTCTTTGGATTCGGCTTTGGCTTTCACATGGTACAACAACACGGCCATGGCTTCTTTGAGCTTCGGTGTCTTCTCCAGCTCCAGCCCGTTGTCCACCAGTTTTGCCAGAGACCAGAGCAGGTTGGTGATCGTTTGAGTGTTAAAGTGGCCCTTCTCTTCTTTTGATTCGGCTTTGGTTTTCACATGGGGCAACAGCGCGGCCACGACCTCTTTGAGCTTCGTTGTCTTCTCCAGCGCCAACCCGTTGTCCACCAGTTTCGCCAGGGCCCACAGCAGGTTGTTGATAGCTTGAGTGTTCAGGTGGTCCTTCTCTTCTTTTGATGCGGCTTTGGTTTTCACACAGGGCAACAACGCACACACGGCCTCTTTGAGCTTCGCTGTCTTCTCCAGTGCCAGTCCGTTGTTCACCAGTTTTGCCATGGCCCACAGTAGATTGGCGACTTCCTGTGGCTTGAAGTGGTCTTTCTCTTGTTTTGATTCGGCTTTGGTTTTCACATGGCGTAACAGCGCGGCCACGGCCTCTTTCAGCTTCGCCATCTCCAGCTGCAGCCCATTGTCCACCAGTTTCGCCAGGGCCCACAGCAGGTTAGAGGTACCTTGAGTGCTGAAGCGGTCTTTCTCTTCTTTTGATTCAATTTTGGTTTTCACCTGGGGTAACAGCGCAGCCAGGGCCTCTTTCAGCTTCGGTGTCTTCTCCAGCGCCAGCCCATTGTCCACCAGTTTCGCCATGGTCCACACCAGGTTAGAAATACCTTGAGTGTTGAAGCGGTCTTTCTCTTCTTTTGCTTCGGCTTTGGTTTGCACATGGGGCAACAGCACAACCACGGCCTCTTTCAGCTTCGCTGTCTTCTCCAGCGTCAGACCATTGTCCACCAGCTTTGCAACGGCCCACAGTAGGTTGGCGGTACCCTGTGCATTAATATCCCTGGCGTCAGGTTTTTGGTTGCACTTAAGTATTACAGGATCAAGTAAAGTTGACAGTAGAGTAGCTTGAATTTCCTTAACCCACTCATCCATGTATTTATGAGGGGTAAAAACACCCGCTGAAGTAAAGGAATGAAACGTTGTCGCCAGGCTTCGCCAGGTCCACCCGGGTGTCGCTTTAAAATCGTGCAACAACGGTATCAGTTGGCGTTGTTCACTATGATGCAAAGGTCGTTTTGACGCTAAAATGTAGTGTTTGATTGAAAGGGCAAATTGACAGTGTTTTTTACCATCATAGTGATCACCATAATGAGCAGATATCTTCATCATGTAATCTATTTTTTCTGGTGTGATGAGAGCTTTGAAACCATGAACAGGTTTTATTGAATGTCTTGGTGGATGGTCAGTAGAGCGGGCGTCAGAAGCAGCATAAAATTCATTACTCTCCCGGACATAGGCGAGTGGCGCATCCAACTGTCTGACAGTACCATGCCAGCATCGCCCACTTTTTGCACAATCGGTACGATCATCCGGTTGTTTATAATCATTACCTGACGTTGTGCATTGCCAACTGACACCAGCACTGCTTCTGTCCATCATTATATTTCATTAATTCATGGGAAATATAAAAAGTAGACTACTCGATGGCATCATCAGTCAGCCTTTTTCACTGACTTTTTTCTCCTTCTGTTTCTCTTTTTTGTTTTTTCTGTTGGCTCTTCTACATATTCTTCGGCGGTAAAATAACAGTCATCAGAAAATTCCCCTCCTTCATCGGCAGTAACGTATGCCTCATCTTCTGACCCCTCCCCGCTGTTATGTAACAAAGAGCCATAAGCCTTTGGTGGGACGGCTAACTTGGTCTTTATTTGCTCAATAACTATTTTTATTGTCTCCTGGTTCACAAGCCTGGTCACCGGGATCTCAATGACCTCTAATCCTGATTTTTGCAGCAGGGCGATTTTCAGCAACGTCGGCCCATTCCTGGTTTTGAAATCACCACTCACGTAATGGGAAGGTCCCTGAACGTCGATCACCATGTGGTACTCTGGTAGTAGCAGGTCAACCGGAGGTAATGAGTTCAGACTCTTTTCTTCTTCAATCTTCAACGAAGGAAAGCTTGATTGGAGTTGATCGCGGAGGATGGATTGAGATTGTGAAATGAGTGTCTGGTAATCGGGAACCACCGGACACGCTCTCCCAAGCCAATATGCAGCCATGGCAATGATGGATTGATCCTCTATACTGCCCGAAGATGTACTTTCCAGGCGAGAAAATAGTTCGCCTATGTGCTTTTCAAGGGAGTGTTTATCATTACTGCCTGATTCCAGATAAAACCTGGCAGCAAATACCATCACTCCCCAGAGAGACATCAATATACTTTGCTGAGAGAGCCGAGGTGTTTTACTGATTCTGTCAACAAGAAAATCGAACGTAGATTTCACCAGGTTCAGCTCAATGGCCTCACCCAGTTTCGCCAGGGCCCAAAGCAGGTTGGCGATACCTTGAGTGTTGAAGTGGTCTTTCTCTTCTTTTGATTCGGCTTTGGTTTTCACATGGTACAACAGCGCGGCCAGAGCTTCTTTGAGCTTCGGTGTCTTCTCCAGCTCCAGCCCGTTGTCCACCAGTATCACCACGGCCCACAGCAGGTTGATGGTACCTTGAGACTTGAAGCGGTCTTTCTCCTCTTTTGATTCAGCTCTGGTTTTCACATGGTACAACAGCGCGGCCAGGGCCTCTTTGAGCTTCGGTGTCTTCTCCAGCTCGAGCCCGTTGTCCACCAGTTTCGCCATTGCCCACAGCAGGTTGGCCACTGCCTGTGGCTTGAAGTGGTCTTGCTCTTCTTTTGATTCGGCTTTGATTTTCACATGGGGCAACAGCGCGGCCACGGTCTCTTTGAGCTTCACTGTCTTCTCCAGCGCCAGGCCATTATCCACCAGTTTCGCCAGGGCCCACAGCAAGTTGGCAATACCTTGAGTTTTGAAGTGGTCTTTCTCCTCTTTTGATTCGGCCCTGGTTGCCACATGGGGCAACAACGCGTTCACGGCCTCTTTGAGCTTCGCTGTCTTCTCCAGCCCATTGTCCACCAGTTTTGCCACGGCCCACATAAGGTTGACGATATGTTGAGGAATAAAGTGGTCTTTCTTTGCTTCTGCTTTGGTTTTCACCTGGGGCAACAGCGCGGCCACGGCCTCTTTGAGCTTTGTTGTCTTCTCCAGCTCGAGCCCGTTGTCCACCAGTTTCGCCAAGGCCCACAGCAGGTTGGCGACTGCCTGTGGCTTGAAGTGGTCTTTCTCTTCTTTTGATTCGGCTTTGGTTTTCACACAGGGCAACAGCACACACACGGCCTCTTTGAGCTTCGCTGTCTTCTCCAGCTCCAGTCCGTTGTCCACCAGTTTTGCCACGGCCCACAGTAGACTGGCGACTTCCTTTAGCTTGAAGCGGTCTTTCTCTTTTTTTGATTTGGCTTTGGTTGTCACATGGGGCAACAGCGCAACCACGGCCTCTTTGAGCTTCGGCGTCTTCTCCAGCTTTAGCCCGTTGTCCACCAGTTTCGCCAGGGCCCACAGCAGGTTAGTGGTACCTTGAGTGCTGACGCGGTCTTTCTCTTCTTTTGATTCGGCTATGGTTTTCACCTGGGGTAACAGCGCAGCCACGACCTCTTTCAGCTTCGCTGTCTTCTCCAGCGCCAGCCCATTGTCCACCAGTTTCGCCAGGGCCCACAGCAGGTTAGCGGTACCTTGAGTGTTGAAGCGGTCTTTCTCTTCTTTTGCTTCGGCTTTGGTTTTCACATGGGGTAACAGCGCAGCCACGACCTCTTTCAGCTTCACTGTCTTCTCCAGAGCCAGCCCATTGTCCACCAGTTTCGCCAAGGCCCACAGCAGGTTGACGGTACCCTGTGCATCAATCCCCCTGGCTTCAGGTTTTTGGTTGCACTTAAGTATTACTGAATCAAGTAAAGTTGACAGTAAAGCAGCTTGAGCTTCCTTAACCCACTCATCCATGTATTGATGAGGGGTAAAAACACCCGCTGAAGTAAATGAATGAAACGTTGTCGTCAGGCTTCGCCAAGTCCACCCGGGTGTCGCTTTAAAATTGTGCAACAAGGGTATCAGTTGACGTTGTTCACTGTGATTTAAAGGTCGTTGTGACGCTGCTGTGTATTGTTTAATTAAAGTGGCAAATTGACTGTGTTTTTTACCATCATAGCGATCACTGTAACGGGCAGATACTTCCACCAGCCAATCCATTTTTTCTTGTGTGATGAGAGCATTAAAACCATGATCAGGTTTTACTGAGTGTCCTGGTGGACGGTTAGCAGAGCAGGCATCAGAAGCAGGATGACGTTCATTACACCTCTGGATATAGGGCAGTGGCGCAATCATAAGCCTGACTGTGCCATGTCTGTATCGCCCACTTTTTGTAGAATCGGTACGATCATCCGGTTGTTTATAACTGCCTTTCACCACCCCGATTGATATTTTCCTGAAACCTGATGTCAAAGGACTGATCAGATCTTCAGGAGCACCGATATGCCGCCAGTTCAATACCAGTCTAAGAACCTTAATCACCTTGGCCTGGTTGCCGCCATGTGCCGGGAGCTAAAGATAGCCGAATATTTCGATGCACGCATAACCAATGACTCTGATGCACGCAATGTCACCATTGGACAGGCTGTGGTCGCAATGATCATCAATGGGCTGGGCTTTACAGGGCAGACCCTCTATCTGGTCCCTGAGTTTTTTGAGGACAAGCCGATTGATCGCCTCATTGGGGAAGGCATCCAGGCAGAACACTTAAACGACAAAATACTTGGCCGGGCTCTCGACAGTCTTTATGAAGTTGGCGTCAGTGACTTATACCTGAATCTTGCCATTAAGGTCGTCAACCATCTAAAGCTGCCCTGCAAGGCATTAAACCTGGACGGCACCAGCCTTCATACAGACGGTGTCTATAACAGTAATGAAAACCCTGATGACTTGAACTGCATCCATATCTGCCGCGGCTATAGCCGTGATCACCGGCCTGACCTGAATCAGGTTGTCTTGCAGTTAATCACCGAAAATGAGGCGGGTATCCCTGTGTTTATGGCACCTGCGAGTGGTAATGTAAACGACAAAACTTGCTTTCAGGAAATTATCAAAAATCATTTGTCGTGTTTTAAGGCAGCTTTGAATAACCGTTATCTGGTCGCAGATGCAGCCATGTACGTTGCTGAAACCCTCCAGTTGCTTGATAAGCAAAAACAGCTGTTTATCTCCCGGGTGCCGCTGAATATCAAGGATGCCAAGGAGCTGGTCGGCAAAGCGCCTGCGATGGCACTGGAGCCTGTTGAAGGCTATGAGGATTATTCTTTTACTGAAGTACCTGCCTGTTATGGTGATGTTCGACAACGATGGTTCTTGTTTCTCAATAAAAAGCGAAGGCTCAGTGAACAGAAAACGCTAACCAGAAAGATGCAGAAACAGTCACTGAAAGAAGCCCGCGATCTGGAAAAGTTGGGTAAAAAGGCTTTTCTGTGCCGGGACGATGCATTGGAGGCTTTTGCCTTGTGGCAGAAACAATCGAAACTCTGTCAAAGTGAAACGGAACCTGAGGTTATCTGTAAACCCTGCTATCCGGGCAAAGGGCGTCCATCGTCAGATAGTAAGCCTGATCACTTCGAATATTTTGTACAGAGCACATGCTTTGTTTCCTGCGAGAAAGAGAGAATTCGCTGGCCTCACTGGGTTGCTTTATCTTGGGCACCAATGATTTGGACCAAAAGGGTTTGAATACCCACAAGGGCATAAATGCCGCTGAGCTGTTGTCTACCTACAAGTCACAACAGAAGGTTGAAGGTGGCTTTCGATTCCTGAAGAGCCCGGACTTTCTGGTTTCCTCACTCTACCTGAAGAAAGCGGAACGAATTGAGGCCCTGTTAATGGTGATGACACTGTGTCTGATGGTCTATGCTGCTATCCAACACAGAATAAGGTATGAATTGAAGAAGCAGAGCCGTGTATTCTTAAACCAGAAAAAAAAGCCCTGCCAGAATCCAACGGCGAGATGGGTGTTTTTCTGTTTTCAAGGGGTTAGTGTATTAACGGTCAATAATCAGGAACAACGTGTGGTCGGTTTGAAGGAAAGACAATGGACGATCATTCAAGTTTTAGGCATTTTATATGAGTCGGTATATTCCTGATTGGGGTGGTGAAAGGCGGCTTAAGTATTACTGGATCAAGTAAAGTTGACAGTAAATCAGCTTGCGCTTCCTTAACCCACTCATCCGTGTATTGATGAGGGGTAAAAACACCCGCTGAAGTAAAGGAGTGAAACGTTGTCGCCAGGCTTCGCCAGGTCCACCCGGGTGTCGCTTTAAAATCGTGCAACAAGGGTATCAGGCGGCGTTGTTCACTGTGATTTAAAGATCGTTGTGACGCTGATGCGTATTGTTTAATTAAAGTGGCAAATTGACTGTGTTTTTTACCATCATAGCGATCACTATAACTCGACTCTAAAGTTTTAGTCTGACTATTGGGTCAAATTTGAGCAGGTCTCACTGCCGCTACTCGGACTTTAGCTGCGCAGAGTCTTCATCGTGGCAACAGGAGGCCTGCTGTACCAAGCTTGGTTGCAAAGTAATGTATTGGCAACATTCATGTGACCATGGTTATACGTATTCTTCCCTGCGCTACTCAATTTATTGATCATCTCGATCAAGCCTTACGCCGTGCTCCGCAAGCTCAGCGACTGACTACCAAGCAACGCTATTTTCTGGCATTTGTCATTTCGGCAATGATTCTGACGCAGAAGCTCTGTTGGGCAACCATGGAACGTCGAAGCCTTGGCCAATACACATCAGCCGCCTTATGGTGGATGTTTTACCGATCCGAAATTGTCTGGCATCTACTGCTACGCATCAGTGTTCTCGTCATTATTGGCCGCTATGGTTTATCAGAGGGAAATCTTCTTATTGACGACACCGGGCGCTCACGATGCAAACGAACCAAAAAGATAGGCAAGACCCACAAGATTAGGGAGAAGAAGACCAGTGGTTATGTCAACGGTCAGGAGCTGGTCTTTCTGGTTTTACAAACCCCGCTGGTGACCATTCCCATTGACTTCCGGTTCTATATGCCTGACCCGAAGATGACCGAATGGCGGAAGAAAAGAGACTTGTTGAAAAAACAGGGAGTTCCTCCAAAGGATCGACCTCCCAAGCCAAAGCCCAACAGTGAGTACCCAACAAAACAGCTACTGGCGCTGGATTTGATTCAGGCCTTCCAACGCCACTTTCCTGATATAAACGTCACCGGCATCCTGGCGGACGCTCTCTATGGTGATGCCCATTTTATGGATGGAGCTTCCTCAGTCTTCTCGGGAACACAGGTTGTTAGCCAGCTCCGTTGGAACCAGACGGTGATCTACAAAAACAAAGAAGTTAATCTGAAGACCTATTTTGACAGTTATCTCGGGCCTGGCGTTAAAAAAACTCTGGTCATACGAGGAGGAAAGGAGCAAAAGGTGACGGTATTGTCTGCCCGTCTCAAGGTCAAAGCCCATGGGCAGAAGCGATTTATTATTGCTTTGAAATACGAGGGAGAGGACGACTATCGCTATCTGGCCGCCACGGATGTTTCCTGGCGTCATGATGATATTGCCCGGCTTCACACGCTGAGGTGGTTGATCGAGGTGTTCTTTGAGGACTGGAAACTTCATGAAGGCTGGTGCAACAGAGCCTTGCAGCAAGGCATTGAAGGGTCTGAGCGTGGCGTGATCCTGAGCGTGCTGTGTGACCATATGTTGCTCCTTCATCCTGAACAATCTGCCCGCTTGGAACACAAGCAGCCTGCGCTTACCGTTGGCTGTCTGGTCGAGAAGCTCAGAATCGATGCGTTGCTGGATATCATCCGGACAGTTGTGGATTCAGAAAATCCTCAGGAGCAGTTCAAGAAGCTGACGGAGTCTCTGGAAGACTACCGGCCAGTGAGAATATCCAGCAAGCATATGGCGGGCAGGGAGCTGGGGAGAATGATGCCAACTGCTTCACTCAAGTATCGTTTACCGGAATATCAAACACTTGTGCATTAGAAACTTGAGAGTCGAGTATAACGAGCAGATACCCCCACCAGCCAATCCATTTTTTCTTGTGTGATGAGAGCATTAAAACCATGCTCAGGTTTTATTGAGTGTCCTGGTGGACGGTTAGCAGAGCAGGCATCAGAAGCAGGATGAAGTTTATTACGCTTCTGAATATAGGGCAGTGGCGCATTCACCTGCCTGACTCTGCCATGTCTGTATCGCCCATTTTTTGCAGAATCGGTACGATCATCCGAGTGTTTATATTCACTACCTGATGTTGTGCATTGCCAACTGACACCAGCACCGCCTCTGTCCATAATTATATTTCATTAATTCATGGAAAATATAAAAAGTAGACTAGTCTACGGCATCATCAGTCAGTAGTTTTTACTGACTTTATTCTCCTCCTGCTTCTCTTTTTTGTGATTTCATTTGGTTAACTGCTTAAATCTTCTTCGGCGGAAAAATAACAGTCATCGGAAAATTGCCCTTCTTCATCGGCAGTAATGTATACGTCATCTACCGCCTTCTCGCTGTTCAGTAACACAGGGCCATCAGCCTCTGGCAGGATGGCTAACTTTGTCTTTATTTGCTCAATAACGCTTTGCATTGAATCCCGGTCATCCAGCTCTGTCACCGGGATTTCAATAACCTCAAACCCTAATTTTTGCAGCAGGGCGATTTTCAACAAAGTCGGGCCATTCCTGGTTTTGAAATCACCCCCCACGTAATGGAAAGGCCCCTGAATGTCGATCACCATGTTGTAATCTGGCAGTAGCAGGTCAACCGGAGGTAATGAGTTCAGACTCGTCTCTTCTTCAATCTTCAAAGACGGAAGGCTTAATCGGAGTTGATCGCGAAAAATGGATTGTGATTGTGAAATGGTTGACCGGTAATAGGGAACCATCACCGGACAGGTTCTCCCAAGCCAGCTTGCGGCCATGGCCATGATGAATGGAGCCTCTGTATTGTACGGGGGTGGAATTTCCAGGCGAGACAACAGTTCATCTATAGGCTTTTCAAGAGCATTTTTACTGTCGCTACCGAAGTGCAGATAAAATCTGGCACAGAATACCAGGACTCCCCAGAGAGACATCGGTATATCTCGCTGAGAGAGCTGAGGGATTTCAGTGATTCTTTCAACAAGAGAATTGATCGCAGATTGGACCAGATTCAGCTCAATGGCTTCACCCATTTTCGCCAGGGCCCAAAGTAGATTGGCAACTTCCCTTGGCTTTAAGTGGTCTTTGTCTTCTTTTGCTTCGGCTTTGGTTTGCACATGGGGCAACAGCGCAATCACGGGTTCTTTGAGCTTTGATGTTTTCCCCAGCGTCAACCCCTTCTCCACCAGTTTCGCCAGGGCCCACAGCAGGTTGGCGATATTCTGCGAAGAAAATTGGTCTTTCTCTTCTATTGATCCGGCTTTGGTTGTCACATGGAGCAACAGTGCGGCCACGACCTCTTTGAGCCTCGGTGTCCTCTCCAGCTCCAGTCCGTTGTGCACCAGTTTCGCCACGGCCCACAGCAGGTTAACGATATCCTGAGTGCAGAAGAAGTCTTTCTTCTCTTTTGATTCGGCGTTGATTTTCACATGGGGCAACAACAACCTGACCACGACCTCTTTAAGTGTCGGTGTGCGCTCCAGCGCCAGTCCGTTGTCCACCAGTTTCGCCAGGGCCCACAGCAGGTTGGCTACTTCCTGCGGCTGGAACTGGCTTTGCCCTTCTTTTGCCTGGGCTTTGGTTTTCACCCAAGGTAACAGCGCAGCCACGGCCTCTTTCAGCTTCGGTGTCTTCTCCAGTTCCAGCCCGTTGTCCACCAGTTTCGCCATGGCCCACAGCAGGTTGGTGATCTGCTGAGGAATAAAGTGGTCTTTTTCTTCCTTTGATTTGGCTTTGGTTGTCACATGGTACAACAGCGCGGCCAGGGCTGCTTTGACCTTCGGTGCCTTCTCCGGTTCCAGCCCGTTGTCCACCAGTTTCGCCAGGGCCCACAGCAGATTGGCGATATGCTGAGGAATAAAGCGGTCTTTCTCTTCTTTGGATTCGGCTTTGGTTGCCACATGAGGCAACAGCACAGCCACCACCTCTTTGAGCTCCGGTGTTTTCTCCAGCGCCAGCCCATGGTCCACCAGTTTCGCCAAGGCCCACATCATGTTGGAGATATGCTGAGAAATAAAGTATTCCTTCTCTTCGTTTGATTTGGCTTTGGCCTTAATATGGCGCAAAAGTGCGGTAACAGCCTCTTTGAGCTTCGGTGTCTTCTCCAGCTCCAGCCCATGGTCCACCAGTTTCGCCACGGCCCAATATAGATTGGCAACTTCCTGTGGCGTGAAGTGGTCTTTCTCTTCTTTTGATTCGGCTTTGGCTTTCACATGGGACAACAGCACGGCCACAACCTCTTTCAGCTTCGGTGTGTTCTCCAGCTTCAGTCCGTGGTCCACCAGTTTCGCCAGGGCCCACAGCAGGTTGGCGGTAGTTTGATTGTTAAAGTGGTCTTTCTCCTCTTTTGATTCAGCTGTGGTTTTTACATGGGGCAACAGCGCAACCACGGACTCTTTGAGCTTCAGTGTCTTTTCCAGTCCGTTGTCCACCAGTTTTGCCACGGCCCACAGCAGGTTGGTGATATGCTGAGGAATAAAGTGGTCTCTCTCTTCTTTTAATCTGGCGTTGGTTGTCACATTGTGCAAAATTACGGCCACGACCTCTTTGAGCAACGGTGTCTTCTCCAGCTCTAGCCCGTTGTCCACCAGTTTCGCCACGGCCCACATCAGGTTGGCGTTACCTTGAGCGTTGAAGTGGTCTTTCTTCTCTTTTGATTCCGCTCTGGTTTTCGCCTGGTGCAACAACGTGGCCACAGCCTCCTGGAGCTTCGGTATCTTCTTCAGTTCCAGCCCGTTGTCCACCAGTTTTGCCACAGACCACAGCAGGCTGGCGATTCGCTTGGGAATAAAGTGGTCGTTCTCTTCTTTGGATTCGGCTTTGATTTTCGCATAGGGTAACAGCGCGGCCACGGCCTCTTTCAGCTTCGGTGTTTTCTTCAGTACCAGCCCATTGTCCACCAGTTTCGCCAGGGCCCACATCAGGTTGACGGCACCCAGTGCATCAATATCTCTGGTTTCCTGATTGCACTTAAGTATTACCAGATCAAGCAAATTTGACAGTAAAGCAGCTTGAGTTTCCTTAACCCACGCATCCATGTATTTATGAGGGGTAAAAACACCCGCCGAAGTAAATGAATGAAACGTTGTCGTCAGGCTTCGCCAGCTCCACCGGGGTGTTGCTTTAAAATCGTGCAACAATGATATCAGTTGACGTTGTTCACTGTGATTTAAAGGTCGTTGTGACGCTAATGTGTATTGTTTAATTAAAGTGGTAAATTGACTGTGTTTTTTCCCATCATAGTTTTTACCGTAATGGGCAGAGACCTTTGCCAGCCAATCCATTTTTTCTTTAGTAACGAGAGTATTAAAATCATCAACAGGTTTTACTGAATATCTTGGCGGATAGTCAGCAGAGCAGGCACCAGAAGCACGATAAAACTCATTACGCCCCGGAATATAGGGGGTTGGCGTATGCGCCTGCCTGGCTGTGCGATGTCGATATCGCCTGTCCCTTGAAGAATCGCCATGACTCTCCGATTGTTTATAATCATTACCTGATGTCGTGTATTTCCAACTTATGCCAGCACCGCCTCTATCCATATTTACATTTCATTAATTCATGGAAAATATAAAAGTAGACTACTGGCTTGTTTTTAGCCCATCTTGCTTAAATGTCTATCAACTCCTGTGTAATTGCCGCTTGAGTAAATGGGTTTTTACCGGCTTTTTTCTCTTCCTTTTTCTTTTTGATTTACCTGTTTTCTCTTCTAAATACTCTTCGGCAGTAAAATAACAGTCATCTGAACATTGTCCGTCTTCATTGGCAGTAAAATATACTTCATCTGCCGCCTCCTCTTCCCTGTCAGGTAACACAGAACCATGGGCCTCTGGCGGGATGGCTAACTTTGTCTTGAGTTGCTCAATAACGATTTTCCTTGAATCCTGGTTGTTAAGTTTGTTCACCGGGATTTCAACAACCTCAAATCCCAATTTCTGCAGCAGGGTGATTTTCAGTAACGTCGTGCCATTCCTGGTTTTGAAATCACCACTCACGTAATGAAAAGGTCCCTGAACGTCGATCACCATGTTGTAATCTGGCAATAGCAGGTCAACCGGGGGTAATGAGTTCAGACTCTTTTCTTCTTCTATCTGCAAAAACGGAAGGCTTGACTGGAGTTGGTCGCGGAAAGTGGCTTGTAATTCTGAAATGAATATCTGGTAATCGGGGACCACCGGGCACACTTTTCCAAGCCAACTTGCGGCCATGGCCATGACGGTTTTAACCTCTGTATTGTCCGGACAGGTATTTTCAAGGCGAGAAAAAAGTTTACCTATGTGCTTTTCAAGCGGGTTTTTATCATTGCTACCTGAGCCCAGATAAAATCTGGCACTGAATACCATGACTCCCCAGAGTGACATGGATATATTTTGCTGAGAGAGTCGAGGGTTTTTGCTGATTCTGTCAACAAGAAAATCGAACGTAGATTGAACCAGGTTCAACTCAATGGCCTCACCCAGTTTCGCCAGCGCCCACAGCAGGTTGACGGTACATTGAGTGTTGAAGTCGTCTCTCTCTTCTTTTGATTCAGCTTTGATTTTCACATGATACAGCAGCGCAGGCACGGCCTCTTCAAACTTCGCTGTCTGATCCAACACCGGTCCATTGTCCAACAGTATTGCCAGGGCCCAAAGCAGGTTGATGGCACCTTGAGTGGTGAAGTGGCCTTTCTCTTCTGTTGATTCGGCTTTGGTTTTCACATGGGGCAACAACGCGACTACGGCGTCTTTCAGCTGCCCAGTCTCCTCCAGCTCCAGCCCATTGTCTACCAGCTTGGCAAAAGACCACAGTAAGTTGGAGATTCCCTGTGGCTTGAAGTGGTCTTTCTCTTCTTTTGATTCCGCGTTGATTTTCACACGGGACAACAGCACGGCCACGGTCTCTTTCAGCTTCGGAGTATTCTCCAGCCCGTTCTCCACCAGTTTCGCCATGACCCACAGCAGATTAGCGATATGCCGAGGCACAAACTGGTCTTTCTCTGCTGTTGATTCAGCTTTGGTTGTCACATGGGGTAATAACGCGGCCACGGCCTCTGTGAGCTTCACTGTTTTCTCCAGCTTGAGCCCGTTGTCCACCAGCTTAGCCATGGCCCACAGCAGGTTAGAGATATGCTGAGGAGTAAAGTGGTCTTTCTCTTGTTTTGATTCGGCTTTGGTTGTCACAAGGGGTAATAGCGCGGCCACGGCCTCTTTCAACTTCGTTGTCTTCTCCAGTGTCAGACCGTTGTCCACCAGTTTCGCCAGGGCCCACAGCAGGTTGGCGATATGCTGAGGGATAAACAGGTCTTTCTCTTGTTTTGCTTCGGCCCTGGTTTTCACATGAAGCAACAGCGCGGTCACGGCCTCTTTGAGCTGCACTGTCTTCTCCAGCTCCAACCCGTGATCCACCAGTTTCGCCAACGCCCACAGCAGATTTGCGATAGTTTGAGCGTGCAAGTGGTCTTTCTCTTGTTTTGATTCGGCTTTGTTTTTCACCTGGGGCAACAACGCAGCCACAACATTTTTGAGATTCGGCATCTTCTCCAGCTTCAGCCCATTGTCCACCAGTTTCGCCACGGCCCACAGTAGATTGCTGACTTCCTGTGGCTTGAATTGGTCTTTTTTTGCATCAGCTTTGGTTTTCACCCGGGGCAACAGCGCGGCCACGGCCTCTTCGAGCTTCGGCGTATTGTCCAGTTTCAGCCCATTGCCCACCAGTTTTGCCATGGCCCATAGCAGGTTGGCGACTTCCTGTGGCATGAAGTGCTCTACTTTTGATTCAGCTTTGAATTGCACAAGGGGCAACAGCGCACTCACAGCCTCTTTCAGCTTCGGTGTCTTCTTCAGCTCCAGCCCATTGTTCACCAGTTTCGCAAGGGCCCACAGCTGGTTGGTGATACCTTGTATATCTACATCACTGCCTACAGTTTTCTGGTTGCACTTAAGGATTAATGCATCAAGTAACGTTGACAGTAAAGCAGCTTGAATTTCCCTATTCCCCTCATTCATGTATTTATGAGGGGTAAAAACACCTGCGGAAGTCAGTGAATGCAGCGTTGTTGTCAGACTTCGCCAGGACCACCCCGGCGTCACTTTAAAATCGTGTAGCAATGGTAGAAGTTGACGTTGTTCACTATGATTTAATGGTCGTTTTGACCCTGAGGTGTACTGTTTGATTGAACAGGCAAATTGACCATGATTTCTACCATCATAGCGATCACCATAACGAGCAGATCCCCCCGTCAGCCAATCCTTTATTTCTGGAGTAATAAGGGCATTAAAACCATCAACAGATTTTATTGAATGGCCTGGCGGATGGTGAGCAGAGCAGGCATCAGAAGCGGGATCAAATTCATTACGCTTTTGGGTATAGCGTAGCGGCACTTGCACCTGCCTGACTGTGCCAGACCGGTATTGCCCACTCCCTGAAGCACCGGCATGGTCATCCGGTTTTTTAAAATCATTACCTGAAGCTGTGTATTTCCAACCAGGTTGACAAACACCGGCACCGCCTCTGTCCATATTTATATTTCATTGATTCATGGAAAATATAAAAAAAGTAGACTGCTGTCTTGTTTATAGTTCATCTTGCTTAAATGTCTATAAGTTTAATCAGTGCTTGTGTAATTGAGTTTTTACCAGCTTTTTTCTCTTCCTTTTTCTTTTTGGTTTACCTGTTTGCTCTTCTGAATACTCTTCGGCGGTAAAATAACAGTCATCTGAAAATTGGCCTCCATCATCGGCCGTAAAATATGCCTCATCTGCCGCCCACTCGCCGCTGTTAAGAGACACAGAGTCATGAGCTTCTGGCAGGATGGCTAACTTTGCCTTCACTTGCTCAATAACCATTTTCATTGACTCCTGGTTATCAATCTTGTTCACCGGGATTTCAATAACCTCAAATCCTAATTTTTGCAGCAGGGCGATTTTCAACAAAGTCGAACCATTCCTGGTGTTGAAATCACCACTCACGTAATGAGAAGGTCCCTGAACGGCAATAACCGTGTTGTAATCTGGCAGCAGCAGGTCAACCGGAGGTAATGAGTTCAGACTCTTTTCTTCTTCTATCGTCAAAGATGGAAGGCTTGCTTGGAGTTGATCACGGAAAGCGGATTGTGGTTCGGAAATGACGATCCGGTAATGAGGGACCACCGGACATGCTCTGCCAAGCCAACTTGCGGCCATGGCAATGACGGTTTGAGCCTCTATATTGTCCGTGGCGGTATTTCCCAGGCGAACAAATAGTTCACCTATGTGCTTTTCCAGCGGGTTTTTATTATTCCTGCCTGAATCCAGATAAACTCTGGCACAAAATACCATGACTCCCCAGAGCGACAGCGATATATTTTGCTCAGAGAGTTGAGGGTTTTTACTGATTCGGTCAACAAGAAAATCGAACGTAGACTTAATCAGGTTCGGCTCAATGGCCTCACCCAGTTTCGCCAGGGCCCACAGCAGATTGACGGTACCTTGAGTAGTGAACTGACTTCTCTCTTCTTTTGCCTCGACTTTGGTTTTCACATGGTACAATAGCGCGGCCAGAGCCTCTTTGAGCTTTGCTGTCTTCTCCAGCTCGAGCCCATTGCCCACCAGTTTCACCACGGCCCACAGCAGGTTGGCGACTTCCTGTGGCTTGAAGTGGTCTTTCTCTTTTTTTGATTCGGCTTTGGTTGTCACATAGGGCAGCAGCACGATGACGACTTCTTTGAGTTTTGGTGTTTTCTCAAGTTCCAGCCCGTTGTCCACCAGTTTCGCCAAAGCCCACAGCAGGTTGGCGAGATGCTGAGGAATAAAGTAGCCTTTCTCTGATTCGGCTTTGCTTTTCACATGAGGCAGCAGAGTGGTCACAGTCTCTTTGAGCTTCGGTGTCTTCTCCAGCTCCAGCCCGTTGTCCACCAGTTTCGCCACGGCCCACAGCAGGTTCACGATAGCTTGAGCTTTCAAACGGCCTTTCTCTTCTTTTGCTTCGGCTTTGCTTTTCACATGGGGCAACAGCGCGGCCACGGCCTCTTTCAGCTTCGGTGTCTTCTCCAGCTCCAGCCCGCTGTCAACGAGTTTCGCTACCGCCCACAGCAGGTTGGCGACGCCCTGTGGCTTGAAGCCGTCTTTCTCTTCTTTTGCTTCGGCTTTGCTTTTCACATAGGGCAACAGGGCGGCCACGGCCTCTTTCAGCTTCGGTGTCTTCTCCAGCTCCAGCCCGTTGTCAACGAGTTTCGCTACCGCCCACAGCAGGTTGGCGACTCCCTGTGGCTTGAAGTGGTCTTTCTCTTCTTTTGCTTCGGCTTTGGTTTTCACATAGGGCAACAGCGCGGCCAGAGCCTCTTTGAGCTGCGCTGTCTTCTTCAGCTCCAACCCGTAATCCACCAGTTTCGCCAAGGCCCACAGCAGGTTGGCGATACCCTGAGTATTGAATTGGTCTTTCTCTTCTTTTGCTTCGGCTTTGGTTTTCACATGGGGTAACAGCGCAACCACGGCTTCTTTCAGCTTCGGTGTTTTCTCCAGCTCCAGACCATTGTCCACCAGTTTCGTCACCGCCCACAGTAGATTGGTGACTTCCTGTGGATTGAAGAGGTCTTCCTCTTGTTTTGAATTGGCTTTGGTTGTCACTTGGTACAACAGAGCAGCCACGGCCTCTTTCAGCTTCGGTGTTTTCTTCAGTTTCAGCCCGCTGTCCACCAGTTTCGCCACGGCCCACAGCAGGTTGGCGGTACCCTGAGCGTTGAAGTGCCCCTTCTTTGAATCGGCGTTGGTTGTCACATGAGGCAACAGCGCGACCACGGTCTCTTTGAGCTTCGGTGTTTTCTCCAGTTTCAGCCCGTTGTCCACCAGCTTCGCCATGGCCCGCAACAGGATGGCGATATGCTGAGGAATAAAGTGATCTTTTTCTCCTTTTGCTTCGGCTTTGGTTTGCACATGTGGCAACAGTGCGACCACGGCTTCTTTGAGCTTCGCTGTCTTGTGCAGATCCAGCCCATTGTCCACCAGTTTTACCAGGGCCCACAGCAGGTTGGCGGCACCTTGTGCATCAATATCCCAGGTTTCAGGTTTTTGGTTGCACGTATGTATTACTGCATCAAGTAAATTTGACAGTAAAGCGGCCTGAGTTTCACTAACCCCCTTGTTCATGTGTTCATAAGGGGTCAAAACACCCGCGGAAGTCAATGAATGAAGCGTTGTTGTCAGGCTTCGCCAGGTCCAACCGGATGTCACTTTAAAATCGTGCAACAATGGTATCAGTTGGCATTGTTCACTTTGATTTAATAATCGTTTTGCCCCTGATGTGTATTGTTTGATTGAACAGGCAAATTGACTGTGTTTTTTACCATCATAGTGATCACCATAACGAGCAGATACCCTCACCAGCCAATCCATTTTTTCTGGTGTGATGAGGGCATTAAAACCATGAACAGGTTTTATTGAATGTCCCGGTGGATGGTTAGCAGAGCAGGCGTCAGAAGCAGTATGGCATGTATTATGCATCTGGATGATATAGGGGAATGGTGCACTCACCTGCCTGACTGTGCCGTATCTGTATTGCCCGCTCCCTGAAGCACCGGCATTATCATCTGGTCGTTTATAATCATTACCTGATGTTGTGTACTTCCAACTTATACCAGAACCACCTATGTCCATAATTACATTTCATTAATTCATGGAAAATATAAAAATAGACTATTCTACGGTATCAGCAGGCAGCAGTTTTTGCTGGCTTTTTCCTTTTCCTTTTTCTTTTTTTGGGCTTTTTTATTTGCTCTTCTAAATATTCTTCAGCGGTAAAATAACAGTCATCTGAAAATTGCCCTCCATCATCGGCCGTAAAATATGCCTCATCTGCCGCCCACTCGCTGCTGTTAAGTGACACAGGGCCATGAGCTTCTGGCAGGATGGCTAACTTTGACTTTATTTGCTCAATAACTGTTTTCATTGACTCCTGGTTATCAAGCTCGTTCACCGGGATTTCAATGAACTCAAATCCCAATTTCTGCAGCAGGGCGATTTTCAACAAAGTCGAACCATTCCTGGTTTTGAAATCAGCACTCACGTAATGAAAAGGTCCCTGAACATCGATAACCGTGTTGTAATCTGGCAACAGCAGGTCAACCGGAGGTAATGAGTTCAGACTCTTTTCTTCTTCAATCTTCAACAACGGAAGGCTTGATTGGAGTTGATCACGGAAAGTGGATTGCAATTCAGAAATGTCTGTCTGGTAATGGGGGACCACCGGACACGCTCTGCCAAGCCAGCTTGCGGCCATGGCAATGACGGATTGAACCTGTATATTGCCCGGGGGTGTATTGACCAGGCAGGAAAATAGTTCACCTATGTGCTTTTCAAGCGAGTGTTTATCATTGCTGCCTGAGTCCAGATAAAACCTGGCACAAAATACCATGACTCCCCAGAGCGACATCGATATATTTTGCTGAGAGAGTTGAGGGTTTTTACTGATTCTGTCGACAAGAAAATCGAACATAGATTGAACCATGTTCAGCTCAATGGCCTCACCCAGTTTCGCCATGGCCCACAGCAGGTTGATGGTACCCGGAGTGTTGAAATCGTCTCTCTCTTCTTTTGATTCCGCTTTGGTTTTCACATGATACAACAGCACAGACACCACCTCTTTAAGCTTCGCTGTCTTCTCCAGCACCAGCCCGTCGTTCATCAGTGTTGCCAAGGCCCACAGCAGGTTGATGCTACCTTGAGTGTTGAAGTGGTCTTTCTCTTTTTTGGATTCAGCTTTGGTTTTTACCTGGGGCAACAGTGCGGCCACGACCTCATTGAGCTTCGGTTTGTTCCCCAGCCCGTTATCCATCAGTTTCGCCAGTGCCCACAGCAGGTTGGCGACTGCCTGTGACTTGAAGTGGTCTTTCTCTTCTTTTGATTCGGCTTTGATTTTCACCTGAGGCAGCAGTGCAACCAAGGCCGCTTGGAGCTTCGCTGTCTTCGTCAGCTCCAGTCCGTTGTCCACCAATTTCGCCATGGCCCACAGCAGGTTGGAGATGTGTTGAGGCATAAAGTGGTCTTTCTCTTCTTTTGATTCGGCTTTGATTTTCACATGGGGTAATAGCGCGGCCACGGCCTCTCTGAGTTTCGCTGTCTTATTCAGCTCCAGCCCGTTGTCCACCATTTTCGCCACGGCCCACAGCAGATTGGTGATATGCTGTGGCATAAAATGGTCTTTATCTTCTTTTGATTCGGCTTTGTTTTTCACCTTGGGCAGCAGCGCGGCCACGGCCTCTTTGAGCTTTGGTGTCTTCTCCAGTTCCAGCCCGTTATCTATCAGTTTCGCCAGGGCCCACAGCAGGTTGGAGATATACTGAGGAATAAAGTTATCCTTCTCTTCTTTTGATTGGGCTTTGGCTTTCAAATGGGGCAACAATGCGACCACAGCCTCTTTGAGCTTCGGTGTCTTCTCCAGCGCCAGCCCATTGTCCACCAGTTTTGCCATGGCCCAATATAGATTGGCGACTTCCTGTGTCTTGAAACGGTCTTTCTCTTCTTTTGCTTCGGCTTTCTTTTTCACCTGGGGCAGCAGCGCAGCCAGGGCCTCTTTGAAGTTCGTTGTCTTCTCCCACTCCAGCCCGTTGTCCACCAATTTCGCCACCGCCCACAGCAGGTTGGCGATATGCTGGGCATCAAAGTGGTCTTTCTCTGCTTTTGATTCGGCTTTGGTTTTTACCTGGGGCAACAGTGCGACTACGGCCTCTTTGAGCTGCGCTGTCTTCTTTAGCTCTAGTCCGTTGTCCACCAATTTCGCCATGGCCCACAGCAGGCTCGCGATTTCCTGCGGTTTGAAATGGTCTTTCTCTGCTTTTGATTCGGCTTTGGTTTTTACCCGGGGCAACAGCGCGGCCACGGCCTCTTTGAGCTTCGGTGTTTTCTCCAGCTCCAGCCCATTGTTCACCAGTTTCGCCAGGGCCCACAGCAGGTTGGTGGTACCTTGTGCATCAATATCCCTGGTTTCAGGTTTTTGGTTGCACTTATGTATTACTGTATCAAGTAAGTTTGACAGTAAAGCGGCTTGAGTTTCCCTATCCTCCTTGTTCATGTATTTATGAGGGGTCAAAACACCCGCTGAAGTAAATGAATGAAGCATTGTTATCAGGCTTCGCCAGGTCCACCCGGGTGTCACTTTAAAATCGTGCAACAATGGTATCAGTTGGCATTGTTCACTTTGATTTAATAATCGTTTTGCCCCTGATGTGTATTGTTTGATTGAACAGGCAAATTGACTGTGTGTTTTACCATCATAGTGATCACCATAACGAGCAGATAGCCTCACCAGCCAAGCCATTTTTTCTGGTGTGATGAGGGCATGAAAACCGTGAACAGGTTTTATTGAATGTCCTGATGTATGGTTAGCAGAGCAGGCGTCAGAAGCAGGGTGACATTCATTATGCTTCCGGAGATAGGGGCGTGGCACATTCACCTGCCTGACCGGGGCATACCTGTATTGCCCACTCCCTGAAGCACCGGCATGATCATCCGGTCGTTTGTAATCATGGCCTGAAGTTGTGTGTTTCCAACTTATACCAGCACCACCTCTGTCCATAATTATATTTCATTAATTCATTGAAAATATAAAAAGTAGACTATTCCAGGGCATCAGCAGGCAGCCGTTTTTACTGGCTTTTTTCTCTTTCTTTTTCTTTTTCTTTTTTTGGGCTTTTTGGTTTGCTCTTCTAAATATTCTTCGACGGTAAAATGTGCCTCGTCTACCTCCCACTCGCCGCTGTTAAGAGACACAGAGCCATGAGCCTTTGGCAGGACGGCTAACTTTGCCTTTATTTGCTCAATAACTGTTTTGATTGGATCCTGGCTATCAATCTTGTTCACTGGGATTTCAATGACCTCATATCCTGCTTTTTGCAGCAGGGCGATTTTCAGCAACGTCGAGCCATTCCTGGTTTTGAAATCAGCACTCACGTAATGAAAAGGTCCCTGAACGTCGATCACCATGTTGTAATCTGGCAGCAGCAGGTCAACCGGAGGTAATGAGTTCAGACTCTTTTCTTCTTCAATCTTCAACAACGGAAGGCTTGATTGGAGTTGATCGCAGAAAGTGGATTGCAATTCTGAAATGGCTATCTGGTAATGGGGGACCACCGGACACGCTCTGCCAAGCCAGCTTGCGGCCATGGCAATGATAGATTGATTCTCTGTATTGTCAGTATTTTTTTCCAAGCGAGAATAGAGTTCACCTATGTGCGTTTCAAGCGGGTTTTTATCATTGCTATCTGAGCCCAGATAAAATCTGGCACAGAATGCCATGACTCCCCAGAGAGACATCAATATATCTTGCTGAGAGAGTTGAGAAGCTTTTACTGATTCCACCGACAAGAGAATCGAACGTAGATTGAACCAGACTCAGCTCAATGGCCTCACCCAGTTTCGCCACAGCCCACAGCAGATTGGCGATATGCTGAGGAATAAAGTGGTCTTTGTCTTCTTTTGATTCAGCTTTGGTTTTCACATGGGGCAGCAGTGCGGCCAGGGACTCTTTGAGCTTCGGTGTCATCTCCAGCTCCAGCCCATTGTCCGCCAGTTTCGCCACGGCCCACACCAGGTTGGCGATACCTTGAGTGTTGAAGTGGTCTTTCTCTTCTTTTGATTCGGCTTTGGTTTTCACATGGCACAACAGCATGGCCACGACCTCTTTGAGCTGCGGCGTCTTCTCCAGCTCCGGCACATTGTCTACCAGTTTCGCCAAGGCACACAGCAGGTTGGTGACTCCCTGTGGGTTGAAGTGGTCTTTCTCTTTTTTTGATTCGGCTTTGGTTTTCACATGGGACAACAGCGCAGTCACGACCTCTTTACTATCCGCTGTCTTCTTCAGCTCCAGCCCGTTGTCCACGAGTGCCGCCACGGCCCACATCAGGTTGGCGATATGCTGAGGAATAAAGTGGTCTTTCTCTTTTTTTGATTTGGCTTTGGTTTTCACATGGGACAACAACGCAGTCACGGCTTCTTTACTACCCGCTGTCTTCTCCAGCTCCAGCCCGTTGTCCACCAGTTTCGCCAAGGCCCACAGTAGATTGGCAACTTCCTGTGGCTTGAAGTGGTCTTTCTCTTCTTTTGATTCGGCTTTGGTTTTCACATGGGGCAATAGCGCGGCCACGGCCTCTTTGAGCTTCGGCATCTTGTCCAGCTTCAACCCATTGTCCACCAGTTTCGCCAAGGCCCACAGCAGGTTGGCAACTTCCTGTCGCTTGAAATGGTCTTTCTCTTCTTTTGATTTGGCTTTGGTTTTCACATGGGGCAATAGCGCGGCCACGGCCTCTTTGAGCTTCGGTTTCTTCTCCAGCTCCAGCCCGTTGTCCACCAGTTTCGCCAAGGCCCACAGCAGGTTGGCAACTTCCTGTCGCTTGAAGTGGTCTTTCTCTTTTTTTGATTCGGCTTTGGTTTTCACATGGGGCAACAGCGTGGCCACGCCCTCTTCGAGCTTCGACATCTTGTCCATCTTCAACCCATTGTCCACCAGTTTCGCCAATGCCCACAGTAGATTGGCAAATTCCTGTGGCTTGAAGTGGTCTTTCTCTTCTTTTGATTCGGCTTTGGTTTTCACAAGGGGCAACAGCGCGGCCACGGCCTCTTCGAGCTTCGACATCTTGTCCAGCTTCAACCCGTTGTCCACCAGTTTTGCCAAGCTCCACAGGAGGTTGGCGACTCCCCTCGGTTGGAAGTGGTCTTTCTCTTTTGTTGATTTTGATTCGGCTTTGGTTTTCACCTGAGGCAGCAGTGCGACCAGAGCCTCTTCGAGCTTCGTTGTCTTCAGCTCCAGTCCGTTGTCCACCAATTTCGCCATGGCCCACAGCAGGTTGGAGATATGTTGAGGTATAAAGTGGTCTTTCGCTTCTTTTAATTCAGCTTTGGTTTGCACTAGGGGCAACAGCGCGGCCACGGCCTCTTTCAGCTTCGGTGTATTCTTCAGTGCTAGCCCATTGTCCACCAGTTTCGCCACGGCCCACAGCACGTTGGCGGTACCTTGGGCATCAATAATATCCCTGGCTTCAGGTTTTTGGTTGCACTTAAATATTACTGCATCCAGTAAAGCTGACAGTAAAACGGCTTGAATTTCCCTATCCCCCTCATCCATGTATTTATGAGGGATAAAAACACCTGCTGAAGTAAATGAATGAAGCGTCGTTGTCAGGCTTTTCCAGGTCCACCCGGGTGTCACTTTAAAATCGTGCAACAATGGTATCAGTTGGTGTTGTTCACTAAGATTTAATGGTCGTTTTGACCCTGATGCGTAGTGTTTGATTGAACAGGCAAATTGACCATGATTTCTACCGTCATAGTGATCATCATAACCCCCCTCCCCCGCCAGCCAATCCATTTTTTCTGGTGTGATGAGAGCTTTAAAATCAGGAACAGGTTTTATTGAATGTCCTTGTGGATGGTTAGCAGAACAGGCGTCAGAAGCAGGATGACCTTTATTACGCTTCTGGATATTGGACGGTGGCGGATTCACCTTTCTGACTGTGCCATGCCTGTATTGCCCTCTCCCTGAAGCACTGGCCTGAACGTCTGGTTGTTTGTAATCATGGCCTGAAGTTGTGTGTTGCCAACTTATACCAGAACCACTTCTGTCCATAATTATATTTCATTAATTCATTGAAAATATAAAAAGTAGACTATTCCAGGGCATCAGCAGACAGCAGTTTTTACTGTTTTTTTCTCTTCCTTTTTCTTTTTTTGGGCTTTTTGGTTTGCTCTTCTAAATATTCTTCGGCGGTAAAATAACAGTCATCTGAAAATTGCCCTCCATCATCGGCAGTAAAATATGCCTCATCTGCCGCCCACTCGCTGCTGTTAAGTGACACAGAGCCATAAGCCTTTGGCAGGACGGCTAACTTTGCCTTTATTTGCTCAATAACTGTTTTGATTGAATCCTGGTTATCAATCTTGTTCACCGGGATTTCAATGACCTCAAATCCCAATTTCTGCAGCAGGGCGATTTTCAGCAACGTCGAGCCATTCCTGGTTGTGAAATCGCCACTCACGTAATGAAAAGGTCCCTGAACGTCGATCACCATGTTGTAATCTGGCAGCAGCAGGTCAACCGGAGGTAATGTGTTCAGACTCTTTTCTTCTTCAATCTTCAACAACGGAAGGCTTGATTGGAGTTGATCGCGGAAAGTGGCTTGTAATTCTGAAATGACTGGCTGGTAATGGGGGACCACCGGACACGCTCTGCCAAGCCAGCTTGCGGCCATGGCCATGACGGATTGAACCTGCATATTGCCCGGAAACATACTGCCCAGACGGAAAAATAGTTCACCTATGTGCTTTTCAAGGGAGTGTTTATCATTACTGCCTGAATCCAGATAAAATCTGGCACAGAATGCCATGACTCCCCAGAGAGACATCGATATATCTTGCTGAGTGAGTTGAGGATTTTTACTGATTCTGTCGACAAGAAAATTGAACGTAGATTGAACCAGGTTCAGCTCGATGGCCTCACCCAGTTTCGCCAGGGCCCACAGCAGGTTGATGTTACCTTGAGTGTTGAAGTCGTCTCTCTCTTCTTTTGACTCAGCTCTGGTTTGCACATGATGCAACAGCGCGGGCACGGCCTCTTTCAGCTTCGCTGTCTTCTCCAGCACCAACCCGCTGTCCGCCAGTGTTGCCAAGGCCCACAGCAGGTTGATGCTACCTTGAGTGTTGAAGGGGTCTTGCTCTTTTTTTGCTTCGGCTTTGGTTTTCACATGAGGCAACAGTGCGGCCACGACCTCATTGAGCTTCGGTCTGTAATCCAGCCCCAGCCCGTTGTCCACCAGTTTCGCCAGCGCCCACAACAGGTTGACGACTCCCTGTGACTTGAAGTGGTCTTTCGCTTCTTTTGATTCGGCTTTGAGTTTCACCTGGGGCAGCAGTGCGGCCAGGGCCTTTTTGAACTTCGCTGTCTTCTTCAGCTCTAGCCCATTGTCCACCAGTTTCGCCATGGCCCACAGCAGGTTGGCAATATGCTGAGGCATAAAGTGGTCTTTCTCTTCTTTTGATTCGGCTTTGATTTTCACCTGGGTTAATAGCGCGACCACGGCCTCCGTGAGCTTCGCTGTCTTCTCCAGTTCCAGCCCGTTGTCCACCAGTTTCGCCACGGCCCACAGCAGATTGGTGACTCCCTGTGGCTTGAAGTGGTCTATCTCTTCTTTTGATTCGGCTTTGGTTTTCACATGGCACAACAGCACGGCCACGCCCTCTTTGAGCTCCGGTGTCTTCTCCAGCCCTTTGTCTACGAGTGTCGCCAGGGCCCACAACAGGTTGGTGATATGCTGAGGAATAAAGTGGTCTTTCTCTTCTTTTGATTCGGCTCTGGTTTTCACATGGGGTAACAGCACAGCTGCGGCCTCTTTGAGCTTCGGTTTCTTCTCCAGCTCCAGCCCGTTGTCCACCAGTTTCGCCACTGCCCACAGCAGGTTGGCGACTTCCTGTGGCTTGAAGTGGTCTTTCTCTTCTTTTGATTCGGCTTTGGTCTTCACATGGGACAACAGCGCAGTCACGGCCTCTTTGCACTTCTGTGTCTTCTCCAGCCCGTTGTCCACCAGTTTCGCTACTGCCCACAGCAGGTTGGTAGCTTCCTGTAGCTTGAATTGGTCTTTCTTTTCTTCTGATTCGGCTTTGGTTTTCACATGGGACAACAGCGCAGCCACGGCCTCTTTACTGTTCGCTGTCTTCTCCAGCTCCAGCCCGTTGTCCACCAGTTTCGCCACGGCCCACAGCAGGTTGGCGACTTCCTGTGGCTTGAAGTGGTCTTTCTCTTCTTTTGATTTGGCTTTGGTTGTCACTTGGTATAACAACGCGGCCACGACCTCTTTGAGCTTCGGTGTTTTTTCCGGTTTCAGCCCGTTGTCCACCAGTTTCGCCACGGCCCACAGCAGGTTGGCGACTTCCTGTGGCTTGAAGCAGTCTTTCTCTTCTATTGATTCGGCTTTGGTCTTCACATGAGGCAACAGCGCGGCCACGGTCTCTTTGAGCTTCGGTGTTTTCTCCAGTTTCAGCCCGTTTTCCACCAGTTTCACCACGGCCCAAAGCAGGTTGGCGACTTCCTGTGGCCTGAAGTGGTCTTGTTCTTCTTTTGATTTGGCTTTGGTTTTCACATGGGGCAATAGCGCGGCCACGGCCTCTTTGAGCTTCGGCATCTGGTCCAGCTTCAGCCCATTGTCCACCAGTTTCGCCAAGGCCCACAGCAGGTTGACAACTTCCTGTCGCTTGAAGTGGTCTTTCTCTTCTTTTGATTCGGCTTTGGTTTTCACATGGGGCAACAGCGCGGCCACGGTCTCTTTGAGCTTCGGTGTTTTTTCAAGCTTCAGCCCGTTGCCCACCAGCTTCGCCAGGGCCCTCAACAGGTTGGTGATATGCTGAGGAATAAAGCAGTCTTTTTCTTCTTTTGATTCAGCTTTGGTTTGCACATGGGGCAACAGCGCAGCCACTGCCGCTATCAGCTTTGGTGCCTTCTTCAGCTCCAGCCCATTGTCCACCAGCTTCACCAAGGCCCACAGCAGGTTGGCGACACCTCGTATATCAATATCACTGGCTTCAGGTTTTTGGTTGCACTTATGTATTACTGCATCAAGTAAATTTGACAGTAAAGCAGCTTGAGTTTCCCTATCCCCCTTATTCATGTATTTATGAGGGGTCAAAACATCCGCTGAAGTCAATGAATGAAGCGTTGTTGTCAGGCTTCGCCAGGACCACCCGGGTGTCACTTTAAAATCGTGCAACAATGGTATCAGTTGGCGTTGTTCACTAGGATTTAATGGTCGTTTTGCCCTTGATGTGTATTGTTTGATTGAACAGGCAAATTGACTGTGTGTTTTACCATCATAGTGATCACCATAACGAGCAGATCCCCTCACCAGCCAATCCATTTTTTCTGGTGTGAGGAGAGCATTAAAACCATAAACAGGTTTTATTGAATGCCCTGGTGGATGGGTTCCTGGTGGATGGTTAGCAGAGCAGGTGTCAGAAGCAGGATAACCTTCATTACGCTTCTGGATGCAGGACGGTGGCACATTTATCTTTCTGACTGTGCCATGCCTGTATTGCCCACTCCCTGAAGCACTGGCATGAACGTCTGGTTGTTTGTAATCATTACCTGAAGTTGTGTATTTCCAACTTATACCGGCACCGCCTCTGTCCATAATTATATTTCATTAATTCATCGAAAATATAAAAAGTAGACTATTCTACGGCATCAGCAGGCAGCAATTTTTACTGGCTTTTTTCTCTTCCTTTTTCTTTTTTTGGGCTTTTTGGTTTGCTCTTCTAAATATTCTTCGGCGGTAAAATAACAGTCATCTGAAAATTGCCCTCCATCATCGGCAGTAAAATATGCCTCGTCTGCCACCCACTCGCTGCTGTTAAGTGACACAGAGCCATGAGCCTTTGGCAGGACGGCTAACTTTGCCTGTATTTGCTCAATAACTATTTTCATTGAATCCTGTTTCCAAAGCTTGTTCGACGGAATTTCAATGACTTCAAGTCCTAATTTTTGCAGCAGGGCAATTTTCAGCAACGTTGAACCGTTCCTGGTTTTGTAATCACCACTCACGTAATGAGAAGGTCCCTGAACGTCAATAGCCATGTTGTAATCTGGCAGTAGCAGGTCAACCGGAGGTAATGAGTTCAGACTCTTTTCTTCTTCAATCTGCAAAGACGGAAGGCTTGATTGGAGTTGATCGCGGAAAGTGGCTTGTGATTCGGAAATGGATATCTGGTAATGGGGGACCACCGGACACGCTCTTCCAAGCCAACTTGCGGCCATGGCAATGATAACGGTTTGAACCTCTGTACTGCCCGGGCAGGCATTTTCCAGGCGAGAATAGAGTTCACCTATGTGCTTTTCAAGCGGGTTTTTATCATTGCTACCTGAGTCCAGATAAAATCTGGCACAGAATGCCATGACCCCCCAGAGAGACATCGATATATCTTGCCGAGAGCATTGAGAGTTTTTACTGATTCTACCGACAAGAGGATCGAACGTAGATTGAACCAGGCTCAGCTCAATGGCCTCACCCAGTTTCGCCACAGCCCACAGCAGGTTGGCGACTTCCTTTAGCTTGAAGTGGTCTTTCTCTTCTTTTGCTTCGGCTTTGGTTTGCACCTGGGACAACAGCGCAGCCACGGTCTCTTGCAGCTTCGCTGTCTTCTCCAGCTCCAGCCCATTGTCCACCAGTGTCGCCAAGGCCCAAAGCAGATTGGCGCTACCTTGAGTGTTGAAGTGGTCTTTCTCTTCTTTTGATTCAGCTTTGGTTTTCACATGAGGCAATAGCGCGGCCACGGCCTCTTTGAGCTTCGGCATCTTCTCCAGCTTCAACCCATTGTCCACCAGTTTCGCCAAGGCCCACAGCAGGTTGGCAACTTCCTGTCGCTTGAAGTGGTCTTTCTCATCTTTTGATTCGGCTTTGGTTTGCACATGGGGCAACAGCGCGGCCACGGCCTCTTTGAGCATCGCGGTCTTTTCCAGCTCCAGCCCGTTTTCCACCAGTTTCGCCAAGGCCCACAGCAAGTTCGCAGCGTCCTGTGGTATAAAGTGGTCTTTCTCTTCTTTTGATTCGGCCTTGGTTTTCACATGGGGTAATAGCACGGCCGCGGCCTCTCTGAGCTTCACTGCCTTCTCCAGCTTCAGACCATTGTCCACCAGTTTCGCCACCGACCACAGCAGGTTGGCAATATTTTGAGGAATAAAGTGGTTTGTCTCTTCTTTTGATTCGGCTTTGGTTTTCACATGGTAAAACAGCGCGGGCACGACTTCTTTGAGCATCGCTGTCTTCTCCAGCTCCAGCCCGTTGCTCACCAGTTTCGCCAAGGCCCATATCAGGTTGGTGATTTGCTGAGGATTAACGTGGTCTTTGTCTTCTTTTGATTCGGCTTTGGTTTTCCCCCTGAGCAGCAGCGTGACGATGGCTTCTTTGAGCTTCGGTGTTTTCTCAAGTTCCAGCCCGTTGTCCACCAGTTTCGCCAGGGCCCACAGCAGGTTGGCGATATGCTGAGGAATAAAGTGGTCTTTCCCTTCTTTTGATTCGACTTTGGTTTTCACATGGGGCAACAGCGCGGTCACGGTCTCTTTGAGCTTCGGTGTCTTCTCCAGCTTCAGCCCATTGTCCACCAGTTTCGCCACGGCCCACAGCAGGTTGGCGACTTCCTGTGACTTGAATTGGTCTTTTTTTGATTCGGCTTTGGTTTTCACATGGGGCAACAGCGCGGTCACGACCTCTTTCAGCTTCGGCATCTTCTCCAGCTTCAGCCCATTGCCCACCAGTTTCGCCACCGCCCACAGCAGGTTGGTGACTTCCTGTGGATTGAAGTGCTCTACTTTTGATTCAGCTTTGGTTTGTACATGGGGCAACAGCGCGGCCACTGCCTCTTTCAGCTTCGGCGTCTTCTCCAGTACCAGCCCATTGTCCACCAGTTTCGCCGCGGCCCATAGCAGGTTGGCGATACCTTGTACATCAATATCACTGGCTTCAGGTTTTTGGTTGCACTTAAGGATTAATGCATCAAGTAACGTTGACAGTAAAGCGGCTTGAGTTGCCCCATACCCGTATTTATGAGGGGTAAAAACACCCGCGGACGTAAATGAATGCAGCGTTGTGGTCAGACTTCGCCAGGACCACCCAGGTGTCACTTTAAAAGCGTGCAACAATGGTATCAGTTGGCGTTGTTCACTATGATTTAATGGTCGTTTTGCCTCTGATGTATACCGTTTGATTGAGCAGGCAAATTGACCATGATTTCTACCATCATCGTGGTCACCATAACGAGCCGATATCCACGCCAGCCAAGCCATTTTTTCTGGTGTGATGAGAGCATTAAAACCATGAACAGGTTTTATCGAATGTCCTGGTGGATGGTTAGCAGAGCAGGCGTCAGATGCAGGATGATATTCATTACGCTTTTGGAGATAGGTTCGTGGCGCATCCACCTGCCTGACTGTGCCATACCTGCATTGCCCACTCCCTGAATTACAGGCATGATCGTCCGGTTGTTTATAATCATTACCGGATGTCGTGTATTTCTGACGTATACCAGCACCGCCTCTATCCATATTTATATTTCATTCGTTCATGGAAAATATAAAAAGTAGACTGCTGTCTTGTTTATAGTTCATCTTATCTGAGTGTCTATAAACTCTGGTTTAATTAATGCTTATGTAAATAAGTTTTACCGGCTTTTCTTCTGTTCTTTTTTCTTTTTGGTTTATCTGTTGGCTCTTCCAAATACTCTTCGGCAGTAAAATATGCCTCATCTGCCGACTCCTCGTCCCTGTTAAATGACACAAAGCCACGAGCCTCTGGCAGGGCGGTTAACTTGGTCTTTACCTGCTCAATCACTGTTTTTATTGACTTCTGGTTGACAAGCTTGTTCACCGGGATTTCAATTACCTCAAATCCTGATTTCTGCAGCAGGGCAATTTTCAGCAACGTCGAACCATTCCTGGTTTTGAAATCACCACTCACATAATGATAAGGTCCCTGAATGTCGATCACCAGGTTGTAATCTGGCAGTAGCAGGTCAACCGGAGGTAATGAGTTTAAACTCTTTTCTTCTTCAATCTTCAAAGACGGCAAGCTTGATTGCAGTTGATCGCGGAAGTTGGATTGCGGTTGTGAAATAATTGTCGGGTAATGGGGGACGACCGGACACGCTCTGCCAAGCCAGCTGGTAGCCATGGCAACGATGGATGCATCCTCTGTATCTATTGGGAATGTGTTTTCCAGGCGAGCTAACAGGTCACCGATGTGCTTTTCAAGTGCGCTTTTATTGCCATCATAAAGATAAAACCTGGCACAAAATACCATGACTCCCCAGAGAGACATCAATATACCTTGTTGAGAGAACTGAGGGCTTTCACTGATTCTGTCGACAAGAGCATCGAACGTAGATTTAACCATGCTCAGCTCAATGGCCTCACCCAGTTTTGCCAGGGACCACAGCAGGTTGTTTATAATCATTACCGAATGTTGTATCTTGCCAACTTATACCATCAGCACCTCTATCCATAATTATTCCTGAATTCAAGCTGTAAAGAATATAAAAAGTAGACTACTGTTTTGTCCGAGGCTCATTATTATTCAGAAGGGTTGCCAGCGCTTGCAACTTTAAACGAAAAGGGTTGCAAACCATTCTGGAATCCGCAATGCTCGGGAATCCAACCCTTGTTGTGGTTACCACAATAAGGGTTCAGCGGTTACCTGCAAACTGACGGCTATGCCAGTTACAGTGCCGAAACGGTTGAGAAACTGGAGCAGCTTCTACCCTGGTCAGTGAAGGCATCTCAAGAATAAGCTGATCCGGTTGGCTATTACGCTGGTTAAATTAGCGTTTACGTTCTATTGTTGTCATCCCCAGACGATTCTCCAACTGCAAACAGGTAATCCCCGAAGAAACCATGCAGTCACCTTCCTCCTCAGTAACCGCAGACACGGCATCCCCGTTAACAGCCACTGAAGCCGGAAGGCACCGGCCAGCAAACAGCCGAAAACAAAAAAGAAAGCGATCCATGTCAGGTTACCAGGTGGAACAGACAACAACGGGCACTGGAACATTGCCACCGCATCAACTGCAATCTGAATCCGGGCCCATCCCATCCATAAAGCGCAGGCGTGTTACTGACAACAGCAGGCGTATTGTGTGTTCTGCAACTTCGCTACCTGCTAATCCGGAGCCAATGGAGACCGAACCGGCCATGCCTGCTGACCCAGCTTCCAGGCTTCCGGGAGTGATCAGTTTCCTATCAAGAAATCTACCAACAGTCAGCGACAACAGGCTATTAACTGGCAATGAACATACCTCAGCGATGGTGCAGGTCATGCCTGAACCAATGGAGGATCTACCGCTCACTACAGAAATTAACAGTGAAATATCAATTTCAGAATTTCCTGTAAGCCAGCAAAATGAACTGCGAACACATTTAAATAATCAAGAAATTCAAGCAATATTAACGAATGCCGGGACTCTTCTGAAAAACCTCAAAGACAGGAAAATCCAGTTAGCGCGAGACAGGGGAAAGCCGCCCGCACACTCCCTCTTTTCCAAGTTAAAAAACTTCAGCATTGTTAAAGATTCTCAGACTTTCAAAGGCTATTTTGCCAAGGCCAACACGTTCTTTTTAGCTGTCAATCCCCAGCAGATTACCAATACCAGCTGCCTTACCAGCATGCTCAATTCCAAGACTCAGATAAAAAAGTTTGCAGAAGAAAGCGAGGAAAACATTCAGGCGATTGCTGCTAACCCATGCTTGAAACAGATTGCCTCCATGTGTAATGGCAAAGGCTTGCCCGACCAAGCGAAGGTGGCAGCGTTCGTGGCGTGGGAGTGCTGGAAGGTGAACGGCGAATTCAGCCTGGAACTGCTGCGGGCCTTTTCCTCCATGTGTAATGGCAAAGGCTTGCCCGACAAAACGAAGGTGGAAGCGTTCTTGGCGTGGGAGTGCTGGAAGGTGAACGGCGAATTCAGCCTGGAACTGCTGCGGGCCTTTTCCTCCATGTGTCATGGCAAAGCCTTGCCCGACAAAGCGAAGGTGGAAGCGTTCGTGGCGTGGGAGTGCTGGAAAGTGAACGGCGAATTCAGCCTGGAACTGCTGCGGGCCTTTTCCTCCATGTGTCATTGCAAAGGCTTGCCCGACAAAGCGAAGGTAAAAGCGTTCGTGGCGTGGGAGTGCTGGAAGGTGAACGGTGAATTCAGCCTGGAACTGCTGCGGGCCTTTTCCTCCATGTGTCATGGCAAAGGCTTGCCCGACAAAGCGAAGGTGGAATCGTTCGTGGCGTGGGAGTGCTGGAAGGTGAACGGCGACTTCAGCCTGGAACTGCTGCGGGCCTTTTCCTCCATGTGTCATGGCAAAGGCTTGCCCGACAAAGCGAAGGTGGAAGCGCTCAAAGCGTGGGAGTGCTGGCAGGTGAACGGCGACTTCAGCCTGGAACTGCTGCGGGCCTTTTCCTCCATGATGAGCAGTAGGGGTTTGCCCGACAAAGCGAAGATGGAAGCGTTCGTGGCGTGGGAGTGCTGGAAGGTGAACGGCGACTTCAGCCTGGAACTGCTGCGGGCCTTTTCCTCCATGTGTCATGGCAAAGGCTTGCCCGACAAAGCGAAGGTGGAATCGTTCGTGGCGTGGGAGTGCTGGAAGGTGAACGGCGACTTCAGCCTGGAACTGTTGCGGGCCTTTTCCTCCATGTGTCATGGCAAAGGCTTGCCCGACAAAGCGAAGGTGGAATCGTTCGTGGCGTGGGAGTGCTGGAAGGTGAACGGCGAATTCAGCCTGGAACTACTGCGGGCCTTTTCCTCCATGTGTCATGGCAAAGGCTTGCCCGACAAAGCGAAGGTGAAAGCGTTCGTGGCGTGGGAGTGCTGGAAGGTGAACGGCGACTTCAGCCTGGAACTGCTGCGGGCCTTTTCCTCCATGATGAGCAGTAGGGGCTTGCCCGACAAAGCAAAGGTGGAAGCGTTCGTGGTGTGGGAGTGCTGGAAGGTGAACGGCGAATTCAGCCTGGAACTGCTGCGGGCCTTTTCCTCCATGTGTAATGGCAAAGGCTTGCCCGACAAAGCGAAGGTGGAAGCGCTCAAAGCGTGGGAGTGCTGGAAGGTGAACGGCGAATTCAGCCTGGAACTGCTGCGGGCCTTTTCCTCCATGATGAGCAGTAGGGGCTTGCCCGACAAAGCGAAGGTGGAAGCGTTCATGGCGTGGGAGTGCTGGAAGGTGAACGGCGAATTCAGCCTGGAACTGCTGCGGGCCTTTTCCTCCATGTGTAATTGCAAAGGCTTGCCCGACAAGGCGAAGGTGGAAGCGTTCGTGCATTGGCTACCCTCGGATGAAAATAAGAATATTCTGAAACTTTCTTGCCGAATATTTGCCAGTTTTGGTTTGCCCTCAGCAGAAAAACTGACTGAAAATGAGAAGACACTGCGCCAATGTCTTAATCAGTATGGTTGTACCACTGAACATGGAGACGACAATAGTGATGAAGATCTTTTAGAATCGAGTCAAATGAAAGCACTGGCCCTGTTCTTCTCCGGGCCCGCAAAATGGCGCATGAAAATTGCCGAATTCCAACAATATCTGGCTGCCCACAAGAGTCCTCGAAATGACAGAGTGGCTGTTCGTGCTGCGCTGAAATCATTGCTACCGATATTGGCTATCCATGGAGGAACTGGTATCCAGTTCTGGATGGAAAAATATCGTGAAAATCCACGCTGCAAAGGAGTACTCACTCAGGCATTAGCCATTCCTGCACCACTGGCTTTAACAAAATTTGCACTAACGCAACTCCCTGAATCTGAGAGGCAGGAATACCTTGAACTGTGCAGAAACCTGAAGCCAGCCCCGACTCAGGAACAGTGGTATGCATTAAAACCACTTTGCCAACAGCTTGGCCAGCGATTTGACTTCACGCAATCCAAACGCACGATGCTGGAGATTCTCTGGCAACAATCAGAAGATAACCGCTCAAAATACGCGGATAAGATGGATGAGCTATTCAAAACCTTGCCCACCATCTCACAGTGGCGCGGGTTACATCGGGTGCTTGGACCACACCAAATGCAGCAATTCATGGATGCCTGTCTTGACTATCAAGCTACCCCTGAAACCGCTCCTGATGTCACGATTCAGCAACGGTTGCTGGCAGGAATGCTGCTCACCAACCACTCTCTACCGGAACAAGGGAAAATACCGGATCTCTGCTTTTCAAACCGAGCGTCAACAGATGATAAAAGAGGGGTGATGGTCGGTGGTGATCCCGCCATGTCGGGCCAGGAACGCCTGTGGCGCTTTATCACGGCCATGTTAATTGAGCTTGAACAAACAGAATATCAATTCAAGAATCACAGACTAACCGTTTTGCCAGACGATGGCGATCCGGTGGTACTCCAAAATCCAAAGTTTACCCTGAGAGATACCGGCTTTGTTATCAAGAACTGGACATTGCAACAGTTAACCGCCTTTTTCAAGGCAACCGAGTTCACAGAACAATGGTATAAAAAGCCTCAGGACAAGCGCGATCCCTATGCGATCAGGCTTGAGGCAAAATTAGCCCAAATGCAAGCGAGAACCAAAGAGCCCAAGAAAGCCAAGCCGAAAAAAATACCACACCTGGTGGCACCCTCTCTGATTATTAGACTAATCAATTGCCATAAACCCTTAAAGCCTGCGGTCTGGTCATCTCTTGAACACTATGCCAGCAGCGGCCAGCTAAACGCCCGTTTATGCACGGCACTCGGCCCGGTTATCAAAGATGATAAAGACGGCATGGTTCCAGACCTCGTTAAGAAAGCGGTGGTTGCCAAGTTGGAACAGATTGAGGCAGCAAAAACGCCAGTAGTAACATCAATCCCTCAGCAAGGACTTCCAGCAAGGGCAAGCACATCAACTCAAGGGAACCAGGTTGCCAACCGTCGCATTCAAGGGCCGCTATCTGACTTTGACGCGGCAATGGAAGCTCTGGATCGTTTTCGCGAATTGGGAAATGCAGAACTTGAACTGCTGGAACCCCACCGAAGCCGAATGACTTATGTTGAATTAAGCATTGCTATCTGCAAAATGAGCTACGCAGTGGATTCAGAAACACGGAAAGAATGGCATGAAGCCAGCGAGAACAGGAGAAGAGACCCATTTGGGCTTGATGAAATAGTGGCATGGGATTTGGATTCGTTGGCGACATTGGATTCATTGGCGACAGAGTCAGAACTGGTCAACAACGATGACTGGATGGAAGAGTTCCTACAAGGGCTGTGATATGCAAGGCTTGCATCGGTGTATACGACTGCTTCAATATTTATTCGACCGTTCAAATGACGACAAAGCTCGTCTGCACTCTGATTCTCCAGAATGCCTGACAAAACAGGTCAGCCTTCCCTGATACCGGCTGCCTGGAACTTTACCGGGCTGACCAGGTCAGTTCTATTGTTGTCATCCCCAGACGATTCTCCAACTGGAAACAGGTAATCCCCAAAGAAACCATGCAGTCACCTTCCTCCTCAGTAACCGCAGACACGGCATCCCCGTTAACAGCCACTAAAGCCGGAAGGCACCGGCCAGCAAACAGCCGAAAACAAGAAAGAAAGCGATCCATGTCAGGTTACCGGGTGGAACAGACAACAACGGGCACTGGAACATTTCCACCGCATCAACTGCAATCTGAATCCGGGCCCATCCCATCCATAAAGCGCAGGCGTGTTACTGACAACAGCATGCGTATTATGTGTTCTGCAACTTCGCTACCTGCTAATCCGGAGCCAATGGAGACCGAACCGGCCATGCCTGCTGACGCAGCTTCCAGGCTTCCGGGAGTGATCAGTTTCCTATCAAGAAACCTACCAACCCTCAGCGACAACAGGCTATTAACTGGCAATGAACATACCTCAGCGATGGTGCAGGTCATGCCTGAACCAATGAAGGATGTACCGCTCACTACAGAAATTAACAGTGAAACATCAATTTCAGAATTTTCTGTAAGCCAGCAAAATGAACTGCGAACACATTTCAATAATCAAGAAATTCAAGCAATATTAACGAATGCCGGGACTCTTCTGAAAAACCTCAAAGACAGGAACATCCAGTTAGCGCGAGACAGGGGAAAGCCGCCCGCACATTCCCTCTTTTCCAAGTTAAAAAACTTCAGCATTGTTAAAGATTCTCAGACTTTCAAAGGCTATTTTGCCAAGGCCAACACGTTCTTTTTAGCTGTCAATCCCCAGCAGATCACCAATACCAGCTGCCTTACCAGCATGCTCAAGACGAAGACTCAGATAAAAAAGTTTGCAGAAGAAAGCGAGGAAAACATTCAGGCGGTTGCTGCTAACCCATGCTTGAAACAGATTGCCTCCATGTGTAATGGCAAAGACTTGCCCGACAAAGCGAAGGTGGAAGCGTTCGTGGCTTGGGAGTGCTGGAAGGTGAACGGTGAATTCAGCCTGGAACTGCTGCGGGCCTTTTCCTCCATGTATCATGGCAAAGGCTTGCCCGACAAAGCCAAGGTGGAAGCGCTCAAAGCGTGGGAGTGCTGGAAGGTGAACGGCGAATTCAGCCTGGAACTGCTGCGGGCTTTTTCCTCCATGTGTAATGGCAAAGGCTTACCCGACAAAGCGAAGGTGGAAGCGTTCGTGGCGTGGGAGTGCTGGAAGGTGAACGGCAAATTCAGCCTGGAACTGCTGCGGGCCTTTTCCTCCATGATGAGCCGTAGGGGCTTGCCCGACAAAGCGAAGGTAGAAGCGCTCAAAGCGTGGGAGTGCTGGAAGGTGAACGGCAAATTCAGCCTGGAACTGCTGCGGGCCTTTTCCTCCATGTGTAATGGCAAAGGCTTGCCCGACAAAGCGAAGGTGGAAGCGCTCAAAGCGTGGGAGTGCTGGAAGGTGAACGGCGAATTCAGCCTGGAACTGCTGCGGGCCTTTTCCTCCATGTGTAATGGCAAAGGCTTGCCCGACAAAGCGAAGGTGGAAGCGCTCAAAGCGTGGGAGTGCTGGAAGGTGAACGGTGAATTCAGCCTGGAACTGCTGCGGGCCTTTTCCTCCATGTGTAATGGCAAAGGCTTGCCCGACAAAGCGAAGGTGGAAGCGCTCAAAGCGTGGGAGTGCTGGAAGGTGAACGGCGAATTCAGCCTGGAACTGCTGCGAGCCTTTTCCTCCATGATGAGCAGTAGGGGCTTGCCCGACAAAGCGAAGGTGGAAGCGCTCAAAGCGTGGGAGTGCTGGAAGGTGAACGGCGAATTCAGCCTGGAACTGCTGCGGGCCTTTTCCTCCATGTGTCATGGCAAAGGCTTGCCCGACAAAGCGAAGGTGGAAGCGCTCAAAGCGTGGGAGTGCTGGAAGGTGAACGGCGAATTCAGCCTGGAACTGCTGCGGGCCTTTTCCTCCATGTGTCATGGCAAAGGCTTGCCCGACAAAGCGAAGGTGGAAGCGCTCAAAGCGTGGGAGTGCTGGAAGGTGAACGGTGAATTCAGCCTGGAACTGCTGCGGGCCTTTTCCTCCATGATGAGCAGTAGGGGCTTGCCCGACCAAGCGAAGGTGGAAGCGCTCAAAGCGTGGGAGTGCTGGAAGGTGAGCGGCGAATTCAGCCTGGAACTGCTGCGGGCCTTTTCCTCCATGATGAGCAGTAGGGGCTTGCCCGACCAAGCGAAGGTGGAAGCGCTCAAAGCGTGGGAGTGCTGGAAGGTGAACGGCGAATTCAGCCTGGAACGGCTGCGGGCCTTTTCCTCCATGTGTAATGGCAAAGGCTTGCCCGACAAAGCGAAGGTGGAAGCGTTCATGGCGTGGGAGTGCTGGAAGGTGAACGGCGAATTCAGCCTGGAACTGCTGCGGGCCTTTTCCTCCATGTATAATGGCAAAGGCTTGCCCGACAAAGCGAAGGTGGAAGCGCTCAAAGCGTGGGAGTGCTGGAAGGTGAACGGCGAATTCAGCCTGGAACGGCTGCGGGCCTTTTCCTCCATGTGTAATGGCAAAGGTTTGCCCGACAAAGCGAAGGCGGAAGCGTTCGTTCAATGGCTACCCTCGGATGAAAATAAGAATATTCTGAAACTTTCTTGCCGAATATTTGCCAGTTTTGGTTTGCCCTCAGGAGAAAAACTGACTGAAAATGAGAAAACACTGCGCCAATGTCTTAATCAGCATGGTTGTACCACTGAACATGGAGACGACAATAGTGATGAAGATCTTTTAGAATCGAGTCAAATGAAAGCACTGGCTCTGTTCTTCTCTGGGCCCGCAGCATGGCGCATGAAAATTGCCGAATTCCAACAATATCTGGCTGCCCACAAGAGTTCTCGAAATGACAGAGTGGCTGTTCGTGCTGCGCTGAAATCATTGCTACCGATATTGGCTATCCATGGAGGAACTGGTATCCAGTTCTGGATGGAAAAATATCGTGAAAATCCACGCTGCAAAGGAGTACTCACTAAGGCATTATCTATTCCTGCACCACTGGCTTTAACAAAATTTGTACTAACGCAACTCCCTGAATCTGAGATGCAGGAATACCTTGAACTGTGCAGAAACCTGAAGCCAGCCCCGACTCAGGAACAGTGGTATGCATTAAAACCACTTTGCCAACAGCTTGGCCAGCAATTTGACTTCACGCAATCCAAACGCACGATGCTGGAGATTCTCTGGCAACAATCAGAAGATAACCGCTCAAAATACGCGGATAAGATGGATGAGCTATTCAAAACCTTGCCCACCATCTCACAGTGGCGGGGGTTACATCGGGTGCTTGGACCACACAAAATGCAGCAATTCATGGATGCCTGTCTTGACTATCAGGCTACCCCTGAAACCGCTCCTGATGTCACGATTCAGCAACGGTTGCTGGCAGGAATGCTCCTCACCAACCACTCTCTACCTGAACAAGAGAAAATACCGGATCTCTGCTTTTCAAACCGAGTAGCAACAGATGATAAAAGAGGGGTGATGGTCAGTGGTGATCCCGCCATGTCGGGCCAGGAACGCCTGTGGCGCTTTATCACGGCCATGTTAATTGAGCTTGAACAAACAGAATATCAATTCAAGAATCACAGACTAACCGTTTTGCCAGCCGATGGCGATCCGGTTGTACTCCAAAATCCTGAGTTTACCCTCAGAGATACCGGCTTTGTTATAAAGAACTGGACATTGCAACAGCTAACCGCCTTTTTCAAGGCAACCGAGTTCACAGAACAATGGTATAAAAAGCCTCAGGACAAGCGCGATCCCTATGCGATCAGGCTTGAGGCAAAATTAGCCCAAATGCAAGCGAGAACCAAAGAGCCCAAGAAAGCCAAGCCGAAAAAAATACCACACCTGGTGGCACCCTCTATGATTATCAGTCTAATCAATTGCAATAAACCATTAAAGCCTGCGGTCTGGTCATCTCTTGAACACTATGCCAGCAGCGGCCAGCTAAACGCCCGTTTATGTACGGCACTTAGCCCGGTTATCAAAGATGATAAAGACGGCATTGTTCCAGACCTCGTTAAGAAAGCGGTGGTTGCAAAGTTGGAACAGATTGAGGCAGCAAAAACGCCAGTAGTAACATCAATCCCTCAGCAAGGGCTTCCAGCAAGGGCAAGCATACCAACTCAAGGGAACCAGGTTGCCAACAGTCGCATTCAAGGGTCGCTCTCTAACTTTGACACGGCAATGGAAGCTCAGGATCGTTTTCGCGAATTGGGAAATGCAGAACTTGAACTGCTGGAACCCCACCGAAGCCGAATGACTTATGTTGAATTAAGCACTGCTATCTGCAAAATGAGCTACGCAGTGGATTCAGAAACACGGAAAGAATGGCATGAAGCCAGCGAGAACAGGAGAAGAGACCCACTTGGGCTTGATGAAATAGTGGCATGGGATTTGGATTCATTGGCGACATTGGATTCATTGGCGACCAAGTCAGAACTGGTCAACAACGATGACTGGATGGAAGAGTTCCTACAAGGGCTGTGATATGCATTCACACGTTGCAGGTGAAAAACACCTTCTATAACCTGTATTCCAGAGGATGACACCCGTTCTTTAAAGGTGAACCCCAAGGTTCTCGCAAGCCTCTCATGTACAAGGCTTGCATCGGCGCATACGACTGCTTCAATATTTATTCGACCGTTCAAATGACGACAAAGCTCGTCTGCACCCTGATTCTCCAGAATGCCATCAACTGTCTGATTATCGGGGTCTCTGGCTACCATGACCGGTATTTGTCGACACTCTGTCTTCTTCTCATTACATTTGTTACGTACTGGAGGAGCTGCCGTATGCGGATACGGTTGAGAAGCTGGAAGCACTCCTGCCCTGGAATGTAAAAGCCAACGGTGCGCTATCCCGTAACACATCTCACTGCCAGAGTGCCTGACAAAACAGGTCAGCCTTGTTTGATACCGGCTGCCTGGAACTTTACCGGGCTGACCAGGTCAGTTCTATTGTTGTCATCCCCAGACGATTCTTCAACTGGAAACAGGTAATCCCCGAAGAAACCATGCAGTCACCTTCCTCCTCAGTAACCGCAGACACGGCATCCCCGTTAACATCCACTGAAGCCGGAAGGCACTGGCCGGCAAACAGCCGAAAACAAAAAAGAAAGCGATCCATGTCAGGTTACCGGGTGGAACAGACGACAACGGGCACTGGAACATTTCCACCGCATCAACTGCAATCTGAATCCGGGCCCACCCCATCCATAAAGCGCAGGCGTGTTACTGACAACAGCGGGCGTATTGTGTGTTCTGCAACTTCGCTATCTGCTAATCCGGAGCCAATGGAGACCGAACCGGCCACGCCTGCTGACGCAGCTTCCAGGCTTCCGGGAGTGATCAGTTTCCTATCAAGAAATCTACCAACAGTCAGCGACAACAGGCTATTAACTGGCAATGAACATACCTCAGCGATGGTGCAGGTCATGCCTGAACCAATGAAGGATGTACCGCTCACTACAGAAATTAACAGTGAAACATCAATTTCAGAATTTTCTGTAAGCCAGCAAAATGAACTGCGAACACATTTCAATAATCAAGAAATTCAAGCAATATTAACGAATGCCGGGACTCTTCTGAAAAACCTCAAAGACAGGAAAATCCAGTTAGCGCGAGACAGGGGAAAGCCGCCCGCACATTCCCTCTTTTCCAAGTTAAAAAACTTCAGCATTGTTAAAGATTCTCAGACTTTCAAAGGCTATTTTGCCAAGGCCAACACATTCTTTTTAGCTGTCAATCCCCAGCAGATTACCAATACCAGCTGCCTTACCAGCATGCTCTACTCGAAGACTCAGATAAAAAAGTTTGCAGAAGAAAGCGAGGAAAACATTCAGGCGGTTGCTGCTAACCCATGCTTGAAACAGATTGCCTCCATGTGTAATGGCAAAGGCTTGCCCGACAAAACGAAGGTGGAAGCGTTCGTGGCGTGGGAATGCTGGAAGGTGAACGGCGAATTCAGCCTGGAACTGCTGCGGGCCTTTTCCTCCATGTGTAATGGCAAAGGCTTGCCCGACAAAGCGAAGGTGGAAGCGTTTTTGGCGTGGGAGTGCTGGAAGGTGAACGGCGAATTCAGCCTGGAACTGCTGCGGGCCTTTTCCTCCATGTGTCATGGCAAAGGCTTGCCCGACAAAGCGAAGGTAGAAGCGTTGGTGGCGTGGGAGTGCTGGAAGGTGAACGGCGAATTCAGCCTGGAACTGCTGCGGGCCTTTTCCTCCATGTGTCATGGCAAAGGCTTGCCCGACAAAGCGAAGGTGGAAGCGCTCAAAGCGTGGGAGTGCTGGAAGGTGAACGGCGAATTCAGCCTGGAACTGCTGCGGGCCTTTTCCTCCATGTGTCATGGCAAAGGCTTGCCCGACAAAGCGAAGGTGGAAGCGCTCAAAGCGTGGGAGTGCTGGAAGGTGAACGGCGAATTCAGCCTGGAACTGCTGCGGGCCTTTTCCTCCATGTGTCATGGCAAAGGCTTGCCCGACAAAGTGAAGGTGAAAGCACTCAAAGCGTGGGAGTGCTGGAAGGTGAACGGCGAGTTCAGCCTGGAACTGCTGCGGGCCTTTTCCTCCATGATGAGCAGTAGGGGCTTGCCCGACAAAGCGAAGGTGGAAGCGTTCGTGGCCTGGGAGTGCTGGAAGGTGAACGGCGAATTCAGCCTGGAACTGCTGCGGGCCTTTTCCTCCATGATGAGCAGTAGGGGCTTGCCCGACAAAGCGAAGGTGGAAGCGCTCAAAGCGTGGGAGTGCTGGAAGGTGAACGGCGAATTCAGCCTGGAACTGCTGCGGGCCTTTTCCTCCATGTGTCATGGCAAAGGCTTGCCCGACAAAGCGAAGGTGGAAGCGCTCAAAGCGTGGGAGTGCTGGAAGGTGAACGGCGAATTCAGCCTGGAACTGCTGCGGGCCTTTTCCTCCATGTGTAATGGCAAAGGCTTGCCCGACCAAGCGAAGGTGGAAGCGTTTTTGGCGTGGGAGTGCTGGAAGGTGAACGGCGAATTCAGCCTGGAACTGCTGCGGGCCTTTTCCTCCATGTGTCATGGCAAAGGCTTGCCCGACAAAGCGAAGGTGGAAGCGCTCAAAGCGTGGGAGTGCTGGAAGGTGAACGGCGAATTCAGCCTGGAACTGCTGCGGGCCTTTTCCTCCATGTGTCATGGCAAAGGCTTGCCCGACAAAGCGAAGGTGGAAGCGCTCAAAGCGTGGGAGTGCTGGAAGGTGAACGGCGAATTCAGCCTGGAACTGCTGCGGGCCTTTTCCTCCATGTGTCATGGCAAAGGCTTGCCCGACAAAGCGAAGGTGGAAGCGCTCAAAGCGTGGGAGTGCTGGAAGGTGAACGGCGAATTCAGCCTGGAACTGCTGCGGGCCTTTTCCTCCATGTGTCATGGCAAAGGCTTGCCCGACAAAGCGAAGGTAGAAGCGTTCGTGGCGTGGGAGTGCTGGAAGGTGAACGGCGAATTCAGCCTGGAACTGCTGCGGGCCTTTTCCTCCATGATGAGCGGTAGGGGCTTGCCCGACAAAGCGAAGGTGGAAGCGTTCGTTCAATGGCTACCCTCGGATGAAAATAAGAATATTCTGAAACTTTCTTGCCGAATATTTGCCAGTTTTGGTTTGCCCTCAGGAGAAAAACTGACTGAAAATGAGAAAACACTTCGCCAATGTCTTAATCAGCATGGTTGTACCACTGAACATGGCGACGACAATAGTGATGAAGATCTTTTAGAATCGAGTCAAATGAAAGCACTGGCTCTGTTCTTCTCTGGGCCCGCAAAATGGCGCATGAAAATTGCCGAATTCCAACAATATCTGGCGGCCCACAAGAGTCCTCGACATGACAGAGTGGCTGTTCGTGCTGCGCTGCAATCATTGCTACCGATATTGGCTATCCATGGAGGAACTGGTATCCAGTTCTGGATGGAAAAATATCGTGAAAATCCACGCTGCAAAGGAGTACTCACTCAGGCATTAGCCATTCCTGCACCACTGGCTTTAACAAAATTTGCACTAACGCAACTCCCTGAATCTGAGAGGCAGGAATACCTTGAACTGTGCAGAAACCTGAAGCCAGCCCCGACTCAGGAACAGTGGTATGGATTAAAACCACTTTGCCAACAGCTTGGCCAGCAATTTGACTTCACGCAATCCAAACGCACGATGCTGGAGATTCTCTGGCAACAATCAGAAGATAACCGCTCAAAATACGCGGATAAGATGGATGAGCTATTCAAAACCTTACCCACCATCTCACAGTGGCGCGGGTTACATCGGGTGCTTGGACAACACAAGATGCAGCAATTCATGGATGCCTGTCTTGACTATCAGGCTACCCCTGAAACCGCTCCTGATGTAACGATTCAGCAACGGTTGCTGGCAGGAATGCTGCTCACAAACCACGCTCTACCTGAACAAGGGAAAATACCGGATCTCTGCTTTTCAAACCGAGTGTCAACAGGTGATAAAAGAGGGGTGATGGTCGGTGGTGATCCCGCCATGTCGGGCCAGGAACGCCTGTGGCGCTTTATCACGGCCATGTTAATTGAGCTTGAACAAACAGAATATCAATTCAAGAATCACAGACTAACCGTTTTGCCAGACGATGGCGATCCGGTGGTACTCCAAAATCCAGAGTTTACCCCGAGAGATACCGACTTTGTTATCAAGAACTGGACATTGCAACAGTTAACCGCCTTTTTCAAGGCAACCGAGTTCACAGAACAATGGTATAAAAAGCCTCAGGACAAGCGCGATCTCTATGCGATCAGGCTTGAGGCAAAATTAGCCCAAATGCAAGCGAGAACCAAAGAGCCCAAGAAAGCCAAGCCGAAAAAAATACCACACTTGGTAGCACCCTCTCTGATTATTAGACTAATCAATTGCAATAAACCCTTAAAGCCTGCGGTCTGGTCATCTCTTGAACACTATGCCAGCAGCGGCCAGCTAAACGCCCGTTTATGCACGGCACTCAACCCGGTTATCAAAGATGATAAAGACGGCATGGTTCCAGACCTCGTTAAGAAAGCAGTGGTTGCCAAGTTGGAACAGATTGAGCCAGCAAAAACGCCAGTAGTAACATCAATCCCTCAGCAAGGACTTCCAGCAAGGGCAAGCACATCAACTCAAGGGAACCAGGTTGCCAACCGTCGCATTCAAGGGCCGCTATCTGACTTTGACGCGGCAATGGAAGCTCTGGATCGTTTTCGCGAATTGGGAAATGCAGAACTTGAACTGCTGGAACCCCACCGAAGCCGAATGACTTATGTTGAATTAAGCATTGCTATCTGCAAAATGAGCTACGCAGTGGATTCAGCAACGCGGAAAGAATGGCATGAAGCCAGCGAGAAAAGGAGGAGAGACCCACTTGGGCTTGATGAAATAGTGGCATGGGATTTGGATTCGTTGGCGACATTGGATTCATTGGCGACAGAGTCAGAACTGGTCAACAACGATGACTGGATGGAAGAGTTCCTACAAGGGCTGTGATATGCAAGGCTTGCATCGGTGTATACGACTGCTTCAATATTTATTCGACCGTTCAAATGACGACAAAGCTCGTCTGCACTCTGATTCTCCAGAATGCCTGACAAAACAGGTCAGCCTTCCCTGATACCGGCTGCCTGGAACTTTACCGGGCTGACCAGGTCAGTTCTATTGTTGTCATCCCCAGACGATTCTCCAACTGGAAACAGGTAATCCCCGAAGAAACCATGCAGTCACCTTCCTCCTCAGTAACCGCAGACACGGCATCCCCGTTAACAGCCACTAAAGCCGGAAGGCACCGGCCAGCAAACAGCCGAAAACAAGGAAGAAAGCGATCCATGTCAGGTTACCGGGTGGAACAGACAACAACGGGCACTGGAACATTTCCACCGCATCAACTGCAATCTGAATCCGGGCCCATCCCATCCATAAAGCGCAGGCGTGTTACTGACAACAGCATGCGTATTATGTGTTCTGCAACTTCGCTACCTGCTAATCCGGAGCCAATGGAGACCGAACCGGCCATGCCTGCTGACGCAGCTTCCAGGCTTCCGGGAGTGATCAGTTTCCTATCAAGAAACCTACCAACCCTCAGCGACAACAGGCTATTAACTGGCAATGAACATACCTCAGCGATGGTGCAGGTCATGCCTGAACCAATGAAGGATGTACCGCTCACTACAGAAATTAACAGTGAAACATCAATTTCAGAATTTTCTCTAAGCCAGCAAAATGAACTGCGAACACATTTCAATAATCAAGAAATTCAAGCAATATTAACGAATGCCGGGACTCTTCTGAAAAACCTCAAAGACAGGAAAATCCAGTTAGCGCGAGACAGGGGAAAGCCGCCCGCGCATTCCCTCTTTTCCAAGTTAAAAAACTTCAGCATTGTTAAAGATTCTCAGACTTTCAAAGGCTATTTTGCCAGGGCCAACACGTTCTTTTTAGCTGTCAATCCCCAGCAGATTACCAATACCAGCTGCCTTACCAGCATGCTCAAGTCGAAGACTCAGATAAAAAAGTTTGCAGAAGAAAGCGAGGAAAACATTCAGGCGGTTGCTGCTAACCCATGCTTGAAACAGATTGCCTCCATGTGTCATGGCAAAGGCATGCCCGACAAAGCGAAGGTGGAAGCGTTCGTGGCGTGGGAGTGCTGGCAGGTGAACGGCGAATTCAGCCTGGAACTGCTGCGGGCCTTTTCCTCCATGTGTAATGGCAAAGGCTTGCCCGACAAAGCGAAGGTGGAAGCGCTCAAAGCGTGGGAGTGCTGGAAGGTGAACGGCGAATTCAGCCTGGAACTGTTGCGGGCCTTTTCCTCCATGTGTAATGGCAAAGGCTTGCCCGACAAAGCGAAGGTGGAAGCGCTCAAAGCGTGGGAGTGCTGGAAGGTGAACGGCGAATTCAGCCTGGAACTGCTGCGGGCCTTTTCCTCCATGTGTAATGGCAAAGGCTTGCCCGACAAAGCGAAGGTGGAAGCGCTCAAAGCGTGGGAGTGCTGGAAGGTGAACGGCGAATTCAGTCTGGAACTGCTGCGGGCCTTTTCCTCCATGTGTCATGGCAAAGGCTTGCCCGACAAAGCGAAGGTGGAAGCGCTCAAAGCGTGGGAGTGCTGGAAGGTGAACGGCGAATTCAGCCTGGAACTGCTGCGGGCCTTTTCCTCGATGATGAGCAGTAGGGGCTTGCCCGACAAAGCGAAGGTGGAAGCGTGCGTGGCGTGGGAGTGCTGGAAGGTGAACGGCGAATTCAGCCTGGAACTGCTGCGGGCCTTTTCCTCCATGTGTAATGGCAAAGGCTTGCCCGACAAAGCGAAGGTGGAAGCGCTCAAAGCGTGGGAGTGCTGGAAGGTGAACGGCGAATTCAGCCTGGAACTGCTGCGGGCCTTTTCCTCCATGATGAGCAGTAGGGGCTTGCCCGACAAAGCGAAGGTGGAAGCGCTCAAAGCGTGGGAGTGCTGGAAGGTGAACGGCGAATTCAGCCTGGACCTGCTGCGGGCCTTTTCCTCCATGTGTCATGGCAAAGGCTTGCCCGACAAAGCGAAGGTGGAAGCGCTCAAAGCGTGGGAGTGCTGGAAGGTGAACGGCGAATTCAGCCTGGAACTGCTGCGGGCCTTTTCCTCCATGATGAGCAGTAGGGGCTTGCCCGACAAAGCGAAGGTGGAAGCGCTCAAAGCGTGGGAGTGCTGGCAGGTGAACGGCGAATTCAGCCTGGAACTGCTGCGGGCCTTTTCCTCCATGATGAGCAGTAGGGGCTTGCCCGACAAAGCGAAGGTGGAAGCGCTCAAAGCGTGGGAGTGCTGGAAGGTGAACGGCGAATTCAGCCTGGAACTGCTGCGGGCCTTTTCCTCCATGTGTAATGGCAACGGCTTGCCCGACAAAGCAAAGGTGGAAGCGCTCAAAGCGTGGCAGTGCTGGAAGGTGAACGGCGAATTCAGCCTGGAACTGCTGCGGGCCTTTTCCTCCATGTGTAATGGCAAAGGCTTGCCCGACAAAGCGAAGGTGGAGGCGTTCGTTCAATGGCTACCCTCGGATGAAAATAAGAATATTCTGAAACTTTCTTGCCGAATATTTGCAAGTTTTGGTTTGCCCTCAGGAGAAAAACTGACTGAAAATGAGAAAACACTTCGCCAATGTCTTAATCAGCATGGTTGTACCACTGAACATGGAGACGACAATAGTGATGAAGATCTTTTAGAATCGAGTCAAATGAAAGCACTGGCTCTGTTCTTCTCTGGGCCCGCAAAATGGCGCATGAAAATTGCCGAATTCCAACAATATCTGGCTGCCCACAAGAGTCCTCGAAATGACAGAGTGGCTGTTCGTACTGCGCTGAAATCATTGCTACCGATATTGGCTATCCATGGAGGAACTGGTATCCAGTTCTGGATTGAAAAATATCTTGAAAATCCACGCTACAAAGGAGTACTCACTAAGGCATTATCCATTCCTGCACCACTGGCTTTAACAAAATTTGCACTAACGCAACTCCCTGAATCTGAGAGGCAGGAATACCTTGAACTGTGCAGAAACCTGAAGCCAGCCCCGACTCAGGAACAGTGGTATGGATTAAAACCACTTTGCCAACAGCTTGGCCAGCAATTTGACTTCACGCAATCCAAACGCACGATGCTGGAGATTCTCTGGCAACAATCAGAAGATAACCGCTCAAAATACGCGGATAAGATGGATGAGCTATTCAAAACCTTACCCACCATCTCACAGTGGCGCGGGTTACATCGGGTGCTTGGACAACACAAGATGCAGCAATTCATGGATGCCTGTCTTGACTATCAGGCTACCCCTGAAACCGCTCCTGATGTAACGATTCAGCAACGGTTGCTGGCAGGAATGCTGCTCACAAACCACGCTCTACCTGAACAAGGGAAAATACCGGATCTCTGCTTTTCAAACCGAGTGTCAACAGGTGATAAAAGAGGGGTGATGGTCGGTGGTGATCCCGCCATGTCGGGCCAGGAACGCCTGTGGCGCTTTATCACGGCCATGTTAATTGAGCTTGAACAAACAGAATATCAATTCAAGAATCACAGACTAACCGTTTTGCCAGACGACGGCGATCCGGTGGTACTCCAAAATCCAGAGTTTACCCCGAGAGATACCGACTTTGTTATCAAGAACTGGACATTGCAACAGTTAACCGCCTTTTTCAAGGCAACCGAGTTCACAGAACAATGGTATAAAAAGCCTCAGGACAAGCGCGATCTCTATGCGATCAGGCTTGAGGCAAAATTAGCCCAAATGCAAGCGAGAACCAAAGAGCCCAAGAAAGCCAAGCCGAAAAAAATACCACACTTGGTAGCACCCTCTCTGATTATTAGACTAATCAATTGCCATAAACCCTTAAAGCCTGCGGTCTGGTCATCTCTTGAACACTATGCCAGCAGCGGCCAGCTAAACGCCCGTTTATGCACGGCACTCAACCCGGTTATCAAAGATGATAAAGACGGCATGGTTCCAGACCTCGTTAAGAAAGCAGTGGTTGCCAAGTTGGAACAGATTGAGCCAGCAAAAACGCCAGTAGTAACATCAATCCCTCAGCAAGGACTTCCAGCAAGGGCAAGCACATCAACTCAAGGGAACCAGGTTTCCAACCGTCGCATTCAAGGGCCGCTATCTGACTTTGACGCGGCAATGGAAGCTCTGGATCGTTTTCGCGAATTGGGAAATGCAGAACTTGAACTGCTGGAACCCCACCGAAGCCGAATGACTTATGTTGAATTAAGCATTGCTATCTGCAAAATGAGCTACGCAGTGGATTCAGCAACGCGGAAAGAATGGCATGAAGCCAGCGAGAAAAGGAGGAGAGACCCACTTGGGCTTGATGAAATAGTGGCATGGGATTTGGATTCGTTGGCGACATTGGATTCATTGGCGACAGAGTCAGAACTGGTCAACAACGATGACTGGATGGAAGAGTTCCTACAAGGGCTGTGATATGCAAGGCTTGCATCGGTGTATACGACTGCTTCAATATTTATTCGACCGTTCAAATGACGACAAAGCTCGTCTGCACTCTGATTCTCCAGAATGCCTGACAAAACAGGTCAGCCTTCCCTGATACCGGCTGCCTGGAACTTTACCGGGCTGACCAGGTCAGTTCTATTGTTGTCATCCCCAGACGATTCTCCAACTGGAAACAGGTAATCCCCGAAGAAACCATGCAGTCACCTTCCTCCTCAGTAACCGCAGACACGGCATCCCCGTTAACAGCCACTAAAGCCGGAAGGCACCGGCCAGCAAACAGCCGAAAACAAGCAAGAAAGCGATCCATGTCAGGTTACCAAGTGGAACAGACAACAACGGGCACTGGAACATTTCCACCGCATCAACTGCAATCTGAATCCGGGCCCATCCCATCCATAAAGCGCAGGCGTGTTACTGACAACAGCAGGCGTATTGTGTGTTCTGCAACTTCGCTACCTGCTAATCCGGAGCCAATGGAGACCGAACCGGCCATGCCTGCTGATCCAGCTTCCAGGCTTCCGGGAGTGATCAGTTTCCTATCAAGAAATCTACCAACAGTCAGCGACAACAGGCTATTAACTGGCAATGAACATACCTCAGCGATGGTGCAGGTCATGCCTGAACCAATGAAGGATGTACCGCTCACTACAGAAATTAGTGAAACATCAATTTCAGAATTTTCTGTAAGCCAGCAAAATGAACTGCGAACACATTTAAATAATCAAGAAATTCAAGCAATATTAACGAATGCCGGGACTCTTCTGAAAAACCTCAAAGACAGGAAAATCCAGTTAGCGCGAGACAGGGGAAAGCCGCCTGCACATTCCCTCTTTTCCAAGTTAAAAAACTTCAGCATTGTTAAAGATTCTCAGACTTTCAAAGGCTATTTTGCCAAGGCCAACACGTTCTTTTTAGCTGTAAATCCTCAGAAGATTACAAATACCAGCTGCCTTACCAGCATGCTCATATCGAAGACTCAGATAAAAAAGTTTGCAGAAGAAAGCGAGGAAAATATTCAGGCAGTTGCTGCTAACCCATGCTTGAAACAGATTGCCTCCATGTGTAATGGCAAAGGCTTGCCCGACAAAGCGAAGGTGGAAGCGTTCGTGGCGTGGGAGTGCTGGAAGGTCAACGGCGAATTCAGCCTGGAACTGCTGCGGGCCTTTTCCTCCATGATGAGCAGTAGGGGCTTGCCTGACAAAGCGAAGGTGGAAGCGCTCAAAGCGTGGGAGTGCTGGAAGGTCAACGGCGAATTCAGCCTGGAACTGCTGCGGGCCTTTTCCTCCATGATGAGCAGTAGGGGCTTGCCCGACAAAGCGAAGGTGGAAGCGTTCATGGCGTGGGAGTGCTGGAAGGTGAACGGCGAATTCAGCCTGGAACTGCTGCGGGCCTTTTCCTCCATGTGTAATGGCAAAGGCTTGCCCGACAAAGCGAAGGTGGAAGCGCTCAAAGCGTGGGAGTGCTGGAAGGTGAACGGCGAATTCAGCCTGGAACTGCTGCGGGCCTTTTCCTCCATGATGAGCAGTAGGGGCTTGCCCGACAAAGCGAAGGTGGAAGCGTTCATGGCGTGGGAGTGCTGGAAGGTGAACGGCAAATTCAGCCTGGAACTGCTGCGGGCCTTTTCCTCCATGATGAGCAGTAGGGGCTTGCCCGACAAAGCGAAGGTGGAAGCGCTCAAAGCGTGGGAGTGCTGGAAGGTCAACGGCGAATTCAGCCTGGAACTGCTGCGGGCCTTTTCCTCCATGTGTCATGGCAAAGGCTTGCCCGACAAAGCGAAGGTGGAAGCGCTCAAAGCGTGGGAGTGCTGGAAGGTCAACGGCGAATTCAGCCCGGAACTGCTGCGGGCCTTTTCCTCCATGCGTCATGGCAAAGGCTTTCCCGACAAAGCGAAGGTGAAAGCGATCGTGGCGTGGGAGTGCTGGAAGGTGAACGGCGAATTCAGCCTGGAACTGCTGCGGGCCTTTTCCTCCATGTATCATAGCAAAGGCTTGCCCGACAAAGCGAAGGTGGAAGCGCTCAAAGCGTGGGAGTGCTGGAAGGTGAACGGCGAATTCAGCCTGGAACTGCTGCGGGCCTTTTCCTCCATGATGAGCAGTAGGGGCTTGCCCGACAAAGCGAAGGTGGAAGCGCTCAAAGCGTGGGAGTGCTGGAAGGTGAACGGCGAATTCAGCCTGGAACTGCTGCGGGCCTTTTCCTCCATGATGAGCAGTAGGGGCTTGCCCGACAAAGCGAAGGTGGAAGCGCTCAAAGCGTGGGAGTGCTGGAAGGTGAACGGCGAATTCAGCCTGGAACTGCTGCGGGCCTTTTCCTCCATGATGAGCAGTAGGGGCTTGCCCGACAAAGCGAAGGTGGAAGCGCTCAAAGCATGGGAGTGCTGGAAGGTGAACGGCGAATTCAGCCTGGAACTGCTGCGGGCCTTTTCCTCCATGTGTAATGGCAAAGGCTTGCCCGACAAAGCGAAGGTGGAAGCGCTCAAAGCGTGGGAGTGCTGGAAGGTGAACGGCGAATTCAGCCTGGAACTGCTGCGGGCCTTTTCCTCCATGATGAGCAGTAGGGGCTTGCCCGACAAAGCGAAGGTGGAAGCGCTCAAAGCGTGGGAGTGCTGGAAGGTGAACGGCGAATTCAGCCTGGAACTGCTGCGGGCCTTTTCCTCCATGATGAGCAGTAGGGGCTTGCCCGACAAAGCGAAGGTGGAAGCGCTCAAAGCGTGGGAGTGCTGGAAGGTGAACGGCGAATTCAGCCTGGAACTGCTGCGGGCCTTTTCCTCCATGTGTCATGGCAAAGGCTTGCCCGACAAAGCGAAGGTGGAAGCGCTCAAAGCGTGGGAGTGCTGGAAGGTGAACGGCGAATTCAGCCTGGAACTGCTGCGGGCCTTTTCCTCCATGTGTCATGGCAAAGGCTTGCCCGACAAAGCGAAGGTGGAAGCGCTCAAAGCGTGGGAGTGCTGGAAGGTGAACGGCGAATTCAGCCTGGAACTGCTGCGGGCCTTTTCCTCCATGATGAGCAGTAGGGGCTTGCCCGACAAAGCGAAGGTGGAAGCGCTCAAAGCGTGGAAGTGCTGGAAGGTGAACGGTGAATTCAGCCTGGAACTGCTGCGGACCTTTTCCTCCATGTATAATGGCAAAGGCTTGCCCGACAAAGCGAAGGTGGAAGCGTTCCTGGCGTGGGAGTGCTGGAAGGTGAACGGCGAATTCAGCCTGGAACTGCTGCGGGCCTTTTCCTCCATGTGTCATGGCAAAGGCTTGCCCGACAAAGCGAGGGTGGAAGCGCTCAAAGCGTGGGAGTGCTGGAAGGTGAACGGCGAATTCAGCCTGGAACTGCTGCGGGCCTTTTCCTCCATGTGTAATGGCAAAGGCTTGCCCGACAGAGCGAAGGTGGAAGCGTTCGTTCAATGGCTACCCTCGGATGAAAATAAGAATATTCTGAAACTTTCTTGCCGAATATTTGCAAGTTTTGGTTTGCCCTCAGCAGAAAAACTGACTGAAAATGAGAAAACACTTCGCCAATGTCTTAATCAGCATGGTTGTACCACTGAACATGGAGACGACAATAGTGATGAAGATCTTTTAGAATCGAGTCAAATGAAAGCACTGGCTCTGTTCTTCTCCGGGCCCGCAACATGGCGCATGAAAATTGCCCAATTCCAACAATATCTGGCTGCCCACAAGAGTCCTCGAAATGACAGAGTGGCTGTTCGTGCTGCGCTGCAATCATTGCTGCCGATATTGGCTATCCATGGAGGAACTGGTATCCCGTTCTGGATTGAAAAATATCGTGAAAATCCACGCTGCAAAGGAGTACTCACTAAGGCATTAGCCATTCCTGCACCACTGGCTTTAACAAAATTTGCACTAACGCAACTCCCTGAATCTGAGATGCAGGAATACCTTGAACTTTGCAGAAACCTGAAGCCAGGCCCAACTCAGGAACAGTGGTATGCATTAAAACCACTTTGCCAACAGCTTGGCCAGCGATTTGACTTCATGCAATCCAAACGCACGATGCTGGAGATTCTCTGGCAACAATCAGAAGATAACCGCTCAAAATACGCGGATAAGATGGATGAGCTATTCAAAACCTTGCCCACCATCTCACAGTGGCGCGGGTTACATCGGGTGCTTGGACCACACAAAATGCAGCAATTCATGGATGCCTGTCTTGACTATCAGGCTACCCCTGAAACCGCTCCTGATGTCACGATTCAGCAACGGTTGCTGGAAGGAATGCTGCTCACAAACCACTCTCTACCTGAACAAGAAAAAATACCGGATCTCTGCTTTTCAAACCGAGTGGCAACAGATGATAAAAGAGGAGTGATGGTCGGTGGTGATCCCGCCATGTCGGGCCAGGAACGCCTGTGGCGCTTTATCACGGCCATGTTAATTGAGCTTGAACAAACAGAATATCAATTCAAGAATCAAAGACTAACCGTTTTGCCAGCCGATGGCGATCCGGTGGTACTCCAAAATCCAAAGTTTACCCTGAGAGATACCGGCTTTGTTATCAAGAACTGGACATTGCAACAGTTAACCGCCTTTTTCAAGGCAACCGAGTTCACAGAACAATGGTATAAACAGCCTCAGGACAAGCGCGATCCCTATGCGATCAGGCTTGAGGCAAAATTAGCCCAAATGAAAGCGAGAACCAAAGAGCCCGAGAAAGCCGAGCCTAAAAAAATACCACACCTGGTGGCACCCTCTATGATTATCAGTCTAATTAATTGCAATAAACCATTAAAGCCTGCGGTCTGGTCATCTCTTGAACACTATGCCAGCAGCGGCCAGCTAAACGCCCGTTTATGCACGGCACTCAGCCCGGTTATCAAAGATGATAAAGACGGCATGGTTCCAGACCTCGTTAAGAAAGCGGTGGTTGCAAAGTTGGAACAGATTGAGGCAGCAAAAACGTCAGTAGTAACATCAATCCCTCAGCAAGGACTTCCAGCAAGGGCAAGCATACCAACTCAAAGGAACCAGGTTGCCAACAGTCGCATTCAAGGGCCGCTATCTAACTTTGACGCGGCAATGGAAGCTCTGGATCGTTTTCGCGAATTGGGAAATGCAGAACTTGAACTGCTGGAACCCCACCGAAGCCGAATGACTTATGTTGAATTAAGCATTGCTATCTGCAAAATGAGCTACGCAGTGGATTCAGAAACACGGAAAGAATGGCATGAAGCCAGCGAGAACAGGAGAAGAGACCCATTTGGGCTTGATGAAATAGTGGCATGGGATTTGGATTCGTTGGCGACATTGGATTCATTGGCGACAGAGTCAGAACTGGTCAACAACGATGACTGGATGGAAGAGTTCCTACAAGGGCTGTGATATGCAAGGCTTGCATCGGTGTATACGACTGCTTCAATATTTATTCGACCGTTCAAATGACGACAAAGCTCGTCTGCACTCTGATTCTCCAGAATGCCTGACAAAACAGGTCAGCCTTCCCTGATACCGGCTGCCTGGAACTTTACCGGGCTGACCAGGTCAGTTCTATTGTTGTCATCCCCAGACGATTCTCCAACTGGAAACAGGTAATCCCCAAAGAAACCATGCAGTCACCTTCCTCCTCAGTAACCGCAGACACGGCATCCCCGTTAACAGCCACTGAAGCCGGAAGGCACCGGCCAGCAAACAGCCGAAAACAAGAAAGAAAGCGATCCATGTCAGGTTACCGGGTGGAACAGACAACAACGGGCACTGGAACATTTCCACCGCATCAACTGCAATCTGAATCCGGGCCCATCCCATCCATAAAGCGCAGGCGTGTTACTGACAACAGCATGCGTATTATGTGTTCTGCAACTTCGCTACCTGCTAATCCGGAGCCAATGGAGACCGAACCGGCCATGCCTGCTGACGCAGCTTCCAGGCTTCCGGGAGTGATCAGTTTCCTATCAAGAAACCTACCAACAGTCAGCGACAACAGGCTATTAACTGGCAATGAACATACCTCAGCGATGGTGCAGGTCATGCCTGAACCAATGAAGGATGTACCGCTCACTACAGAAATTAACAGTGGAACATCAATTTCAGAATTTTCTGTAAGCCAGCAAAATGAACTGCGAACACATTTCAATAATCAAGAAATTCAAGCAATATTAACGAATGCCGGGACTCTTCTGAAAAACCTCAAAGACAGGAAAATCCAGTTAGCGCGAGACAGGGGAAAGCCGCCCGCACATTCCCTCTTTTCCAGGTTAAAAAACTTCAGCATTGTTAAAGATTCTCAGACTTTCAAAGGCTATTTTGCCAGGGCCAACACGTTCTTTTTAACTGTAAATCCCCAGCAGATTACCAATACCAGCTGCCTTACCAGCATGCTCAATTCGAAGACTCAGATAAAAAAGTTTGCAGAAGAAAGCGAGGAAAACATTCAGGCGGTTGCTGCTAACCCATGCTTGAAACAGATTGCCTCCATGTGTAATGGCAAAGGCTTGCCCGACAAAGCGAAGGTGGAAGCGCTCAAAGCGTGGGAGTGTTGGAAGGTGAACGGCGAATTCAGCCTGGAACTGCTGCGGGCCTTTTCCTCCATGTGTAATGGCAAAGGCTTGCCCGACAAAGCGAAGGTGGAAGCGCTCAAAGCGTGGAAGTGCTGGAAGGTGAACGGCGAATTCAGCCTGGAACTGCTGCGGGCCTTTTCCTCCATGATGAGCAGTAGGGGCTTGCCCGACAAAGCGAAGGTGGAAGCGTTCCTGGCGTGGGAGTGCTGGAAGGTGAACGGCGAATTCAGCCTGGAACTGCTGCGGGCCTTTTCCTCCATGATGAGCAGTAGGGGCTTGCCCGACAAAGCGAAGGTGGAAGCGTTCCTGGCGTCGGAGTGCTGGAAGGTGAACGGCAAATTTAGCCTGGAACTGCTGCGGGCCTTCTCCTCCATGATGAGCAGTAGGGGCTTGCCCGACAAAGCGAAGGTGGAAGCGCTCAAAGCCTGGGAGTGCTGGAAGGTGAACGGCGAATTCAGCCTGGAACTGCTGCGGGCCTTTTCCTCCATGTGTCATGGCAAAGGCTTGCCCGACAAAGCGAAGGTGGAAGCGTTCGTGGCGTGGGAGTGCTGGAAGGTGAACGGCGAATTCAGCCTGGAACTGCTGCGGGCCTTTTCCTCCATGATGAGCAGTAGGGGCTTGCCCGACAAAGCGAAGGTGGAAGCGCTCAAAGCGTGGGAGTGCTGGAAGGTGAACGGCGAATTCAGCCTGGAACTGCTGCGGGCCTTTTCCTCCATGATGAGCAGTAGGGGCTTGCCCGACAAAGCGAAGGTGGAAGCGTTCGTGGCGTCGGAGTGCTGGAAGGTGAACGGCGAATTCAGCCTGGAACTGCTGCGGGCCTTTTCCTCCATGTGTCATGGCAAAGGCTTGCCCGACAAAGTGAAGGTTGAAGCGCTCAAAGCGTGGGAGTGCTGGAAGGTGAACGGCGCATTCAGCCTGGAACTGCTGCGGGCCTTTTCCTCCATGTGTCATTGCAAAGGCTTGCCCGACAGAGCGAAGGTGGAAGCGTTCTTGGCGTGGGAGTGCTGGAAGGTGAACGGCGAATTTAGCCTGGAACTGCTGCGGGCCTTTTCCTCCATGTGTAATGGCAAAGGCTTGCCCGACAAAGCGAAGGTGGAAGCGCTCAAAGCGTGGGAGTGCTGGAAGGTGAACGGCGAATCCAGCCTGGAACTGCTGCGGGCCTTTTCCTCCATGATGAGCAGTAGAGGCTTGCCCGACAAAGCTAAGGTGGAAGCGTTCGTGGCGTGGGAGTGCTGGAAGGTGAACGGCGAATTCAGCCTGGAACTGCTGCGGGCCTTTTCCTCCATGATGAGCAGTAGGGGCTTGCCCGACAAAGCGAAGGTGGAAGCGCTCAAAGCGTGGCAGTGCTGGAAGGTGAACGGCGAATTCAGCCTGGAACTGCTGCGGGCCTTTTCCTCCATGTGTCATGGCAAAGGCTTGCCCGACAAAGCGAAGGTGGAAGCGCTCAAAGCGTGGGAGTGCTGGAAGGTGAACGGCGAATTCAGCCTGGAGCTGCTGCGGGCCTTTTCCTCCATGATGAGTAGTAGGGGCTTGCCCGACAAAGCGAAGGTGGAAGCGCTCAAAGCGTGGGAGTGCTGGAAGGTGAACGGCGAATTCAGCCTGGAGCTGCTGCGGGCCTTTTCCTCCATGATGAGTAGTAGGGGCTTGCCCGACAAAGCGAAGGTGGAAGCGTTCGTTCAATGGCTACCCTCGGATGAAAATAAGAATATTCTGAAACTTTCTTGCCGAATATTTACAAGTTTTGGTTTGCCCTCAAGAGAAAAACTGACTGAAAATGAGAAAACACTGCGCCAATGTCTTAATCAGTATGGTTGTACCACTGAACATGGCGACGACAATAGTGATGAAGATCTTTTAGAATCGAGTCAAATGAAAGCACTGGCCCTGTTCTTCTCCGGGCCCGCAAAATGGCGCATGAAAATTGCCGAATTCCAACAATATCTGGCTGCCCACAAGAGTCCTCGAAATGGCAGAGTGGCTGTTCGTGCTGCGCTGAAATCATTGCTACCGATATTGGCTATCCATGGAGGAACTGGTATCCAGTTCTGGATGGAAAAATATCGTGAAAATCCACGCTGCAAAGGAGTACTCACTCAGGCATTATCCATTCCTGCACCACTGGCTTTAACAAAATTTGCACTAACGCAACTCCCTGAATCTGAGATGCTGGAATATCTTGAACTGTGCAGAAACCTGAAGCCAGCCCCAACTCAGGAACAGTGGTATGCATTAAAACCACTTTGCCAACAGCTTGGCCAGCGATTTGACTTCACGCAATCCAAACGCACGATGCTGGAGATTCTCTGGCAACAATCAGAAGATAACCGCTTAAAATACGCGGATAAGATGGATGAGCTATTCAAAACCTTGCCCACCATCTCACAGTGGCGCGGGTTACATCGGGTGCTTGGACCACACAAAATGCAGCAATTCATGGATGTCTGTCTTGACTATCAGGCTACACTTGAAACCGCTCCTGATGTCACGGTTCAGCAACGGTTGCTGGAAGGAATGCTGCTCACCAACCACTCTCTACCTGAACCAGAGAAAATACCGGATCTCTGCTTTTCAAACCGAGTGGCAACAGATGATAAAAGAGGGGTGATGGTCGGTGGTGATCCCGCCATGTCGGGCCAGCAACGCCTGTGGCGCTTTATCACGGCCATGTTAATTGAGCTTGAACAAACAGAATATCAATTCAAGAATCAAAGACTAACCGTTTTGCCAGCCGATGGCGATCCGGTTGTACTCCAAAATCCAGAGTTTACCCTCAGAGATACCGGCTTTGTTATAAAGAACTGGACATTGCAACAGTTAACCGCCTTTTTCAAGGCAACCGAGTTCACAGAACAATGGTATAAAAAGCCTCAGGACAAGCGCGATCCCTATGCGATCAGGCTTGAGGCAAAATTAGCCCAAATGCAAGCGAGAACCAAAGAGCCCAAGAAAGCCAAGCCTAAAAAAATACCACACCTGGTGGCACCCTCTCTGATTATTAGACTAATCAATTGCCATAAACCCTTAAAGCCTGCGGTCTGGTCATCTCTTGAACACTATGCCAGCAGCGGCCAGCTAAACGCCCGTTTATGCACGGCACTCAGCCCGGTTATCAAAGATGATAAAGACGGCATTGCTCCAGACCTCGTTAAGAAAGCGGTGATTGCCAAGTTGGAACAGATTGAGGCAGCAAAAACGCCAGTAGTAACATCAATCCCTCAGAAAGGGCTTCCAGCAAGGGCAAGCATAGCAACTCAAGGGAACCAGGTTGCCAACAGTCGCATTCAAGGGTCGCTCTCTAACTTTGACACGGCAATGGAAGCTCTGGATCGTTTTCGCGAATTGGGAAATGCAGAACTTGAACTGCTGGACCCCCACCGAAGCCGAATGACTTATGTTGAATTAAGCACTGCTATCTGCAAAATGAGCTACGCAGTGGATTCAGAAACACGGAAAGAATGGCATGAAGCCAGCGAGAACAGGAGAAAAGACCCACTTGGGCTTGATAAAATAGTGGAATGGAATTTGGATTCATTGGCGACATTGGATTCATTGGCGACATTGGATTCATTGGCGACAGAGTCAGAACTGGTCAACAACGATGACTGGATGGAAGAGTTCCTACAGGGGCTGTGATATGCATTAAGAAGGTCTTGAAACTGTTGGGACTGCATAACAGAATCTCCCATTTCAGGGCTTAATGAAGCAAGTAGATCGACTGTTTGGGCAAAAGCAAAAAATATGGCAAACATGTCGTGGATTGCAACGAAGCCTACACATCAAAAACCCGCTCATGGAATGGATCGATTGATGATAGACTTGGAGCTTTAAAGGTAATAAAGGGTAATGGCTTTACTGTTGATCGTGATATCAATGGTGCCAGAAATATTTTTATTAAAAACTTAACCAGGCAGCTTGAGCCTGAGGTCATAAGTAGTTGGCCAAATGGAATCGTATATTTCTGGCTAAGTGGGCAGTTGCTATGCAAGGCGCAACGTAGGGAGCATAGCCGTAGCTATGTGACCGGAGTTGCAACGCCGCAGAGTGACTGACAACTTAGTCAGAAATATATGATTTCATTTGGTTAACTACTTAACAACGAATGTTGCGTTCGTTGCGGTTTAAATCAAGAGTTTGAATGTATCAATGGAGCAGACAACCATGCCGGAGCTACCAGAAGTTGAAACCACCCGGCGAGGCATTAAGCCTCATATTGAAGGTCACACCATTCAGGAAATCATCGTCCGTGAACCCAGACTCCGCTGGCCGGTGCCTGACAATATCAATCAAATTCTCAGTGGCAAGACGATCAGGCAGGTAAAGAGAAGGGCAAAGTATCTGCTGCTGGATACCGGGTCAGGCCACCTGATTCTGCACCTGGGGATGTCCGGCAGCCTGAGGGTGATAACAACCAATACACCCCCGGAAAAACACGACCATATTGATATTCTGCTGACCGATGGCCAACGGTTAAGATACACCGATCCTCGCCGCTTCGGCGCTGTTCTCTGGTCTGCACGCCCTCTCCATGAACATAAGCTGCTCAAGCATTTGGGGCCTGAACCGCTGGACAGTGAGTTCACGGCCCGGCGTCTATGGCAAATGTCCCGGGGCAGAAGCCAGTCTGTCAAGACGTTTATCATGGACAATAAAGTAGTGGTCGGTGTCGGTAATATTTATGCCAGTGAAGCGTTGTTCAAAGCCGGAATAAGGCCTGACCGGGCCTGTGGCAAAATCTCTCTGAACCGCTATGAACGGTTAGTTGACGCCATCAAAGAGACTCTGGCCAAAGCCATTGAACAAGGCGGTACCACCTTGCGTGATTTTGTCGGGGGAGATGGCAAACCCGGTTACTTTAAACAGGAGCTGGCGGTGTATGGCCGGGCTGGCCTGCCGTGCATAAAGTGCGGCAAAACCATTAAGGAAATAAAACTGGGGAACCGGAGCAGCTGTTATTGTGCTTATTGCCAGCGGTGATGAACGACAGTATTAGGGCTAGGTTAACGACTTAACAGAGAACGCAATTTGAGATTGATAAACAACTATTGCGTGCAAAAAAAATCAGGAACTTGTCACGGGCTTAAATGGTCAGATTCGTCACTGTTTGCATATCATCTCAAACCAGCGAAAACAGGTCATTTCAAGTTGCTGCCAAGACGGGGTCATGGAAAGCAGATGAATCTTACAATTAACGCCATATATGATCGCCGGGGGAATTGGTATCAGGAAGACAAACCCTACGAAGGGTTTGGTAATGTCATCAAGCTGAATATACATACTAAGAACTATAAGCATGGAGTCGACAACAATCAACGGGTTGTACAGGCAGTATCCTGCCAGCATCCCATCCTGGTTGATTCGTGCGAGTCAAGCAGTTGCCTGGTAGAAATGGATTTATCCAGCCGCTATATAGTGGTTGCCGATGAGTGGCGAGGCCCTGATTTTCATGTGATCGTCCAAAAATTACAAGAGAGAAGGATATACGCCTTGACTCCAGTTCAACGTGAAGATTTTCATGCCGTAAAATCCATGCTTGAAAAAAGCTACTACACAGATGACGGTGAGTTAAGGGACAGTACATTTAAAGGGCATTTGTCTCCGGCAAACATGGCTGAAGCGGGCATCGGGTTGCACAGGGAAAAAGTCGAAGGAGTCGAAGGAGTCGTAAATTGTCACTATGGTTTTTTTGGATATGGCGCGACTCACTATAGGCACCACTATATGTCAATTAAACGATGGCATGACTGCTGGTCCACACCAAAGGTCAGGCATCAAGAGTTTTATGACTGTCCGCCCTGCATAGAGAGGAAAAAATACCAATTTCCGGTGTTGACCACTGAGTCTGGTGAAGATGTCACCGGAGCAACATTCCAAATGGTCATAGGGGGTGGTTTTGTCCCGCATCCAGACCCCGGTTGCACACAAGCAGTGCTGGTGACTAACAAAAATCATGAATTCCCGGTAATGGACAGCCAGGCCGCACAACGCGAAGTGTTTTTGATCATCATTGACACACTGAAGAAAGGGATAAGACACAGGGTTGAGAAAAATGATATTGGTATTTTGGACTTCGCCCAACAGGTTCAACAGGTGATATATCTTGAACACTTCAATGCCTTATTGTTGAAGCTTCAGCTGGAAACAGACCGATTCATAACGCTTTTAAACCAGTTTCAATTGCAGGTAGAAAATAAAGATGACAAAGATGAGATCAGAAAAAAAACAAAGGTAATTACTGAGGCATTAAAAGCGGATGTCATTAAAAAAGAAATAAGTGAATTTATTGATGTAATCACTAATTACGAGAAGGCAAACGCTTTTTCAACAATAATGAAACGACTGAAAGACCGTAAGCGTATGGCTGGAGCCGAAGATATGCCTGAGCTTGATAGGGTTGAGCAAGAGCTGGTCAAATTGAGTAAACGTTATTCCGGACAATTTTTTCTGGATGATTTTTTTGACAGTTCCGTCAAGACAGCAGACTTCGACGATTTTTTTGCCGATTTTCAGCACTATTTCTGGAACGGGTCAGACGACAGTCAGTTAATTGCTGATATAATGATTTCCCGTTCTGAACTTCTGGCAAGCATACACCCGGTTCATGATAAAGTCGAAGAGCTGTTAACCACCTACCTGGAAGCTGGCAATAGCCAGAACCCTTCTGTTTCAGGCAACCCTGCTCAAACTTTGCAAAGTCCCCTGTTAGGTGAGTTTGTACCCAGTCGGCTAACCTCTGCATCCCTGGCTAATGATAAAACGTCTTATTTTTGGAAAGTAACAAGGAATATTTTATGGAAAACAAGGAATACTTTTCGAATACCAAACTGCTGCGTAACCGGCTGGTTGACTGACACTGACCACGTACTTCACTGTCATTTACCATCCTGATTATCGGTCACTCTGCACAATGAGGAGAATTGTGAGGCAGCTTTTTCTTCAAGACCTGATACTGTTTTTTTGTTAAAAAGATCATTTTCTGAACCCAGAGGTTAGCAATGAGCAACTATCAACGTAGCTCGGACAGTAAACTGGTCTATTCCACCGATGTTGGTCGAATCAAGGAAGAAGCCGCCCAACCGGAAGTGGTGGGCGATGGCAATGTGCGGGTCCGCCCGGAGAAAAAAGGACGAGGCGGTAAACTGGTCACCGTCATCAGCGGGCTGCCACTGTCAGGTAATGAACTGAAAGCGTTTGCCAAGCAGTTAAAGAAGCGCTGTGGCGGCGGGGGTGCGGTTAAAGAGGGTAATATTGAACTTCAGGGAGACCATGTTGATATCATGGTTGAACATTTGAAAAAAGCGGGTTTTGATGCCAAGAGATCCGGCGGGTAACAGACACCGGTCGGCTACAGAATAAGCCAGCCGGTGATGGTTAAGACTGAACGGAATCAAACGGTTTTCAGCCGGTCAGCATAAGCCTGCAGCTCTGTGCCCAGTTGCTTGATCAGTGGATCGTCATTATCCCTGGTCATCTCCAGGGCGGATATCTCAATAAAACTGGCCATTGACATGGTTGCGGCACGTGTTTGCTGACAGGCATCCAGAATGTTACGCACAATTCCCAGCGTTTTCGTTCTCTGTTCCTGCAGTTGACCGGTGAACAGCTGGTTGTACCATTTTGCCGAGGTACCGCTTTCCAGCGATGCCATTTCCTGCACAAGCGCTTGTGGAATATCAACGTTACTGTTCCTGGCCTGAGTTGCATCGGGCTCCTCTATACAGGTCCGGACTTCAAGAAACAGTGCGATGATCTTACTGGCCTGGTCGTTGGTCAGAGACTTCTCCGAAATGGCTTCCTGGATGTGTGTCCGGCACCCGGCAATGGCTTGCTTTGCCTGTGCGTTTACCGGCGACTGATCGGTGATTTTCTGTAGTTCGGTATCTATGTTGTTCAGTAGCGCTTCCTGCCGGGTATCTGAGCAAGCCAGTGTTTCCGTCAGTTGTCTGCTGAGTTGGGAGAGAATCGTCGCGTGTTCAGACTGGCTGTGTTCGCACTCGCTGTTGATGTTTTCTGCCTGCTTTCGGATTAACCCCGTGGTCTTGTAATAATCCGAATACTTTGTGAGTACGGCGTCGGTTAACTGCTTATGGGTCTGGCTGGTTTCAGCCGGGCGATAACCATTGATTTCCGACGTCAGCTGTTCCGGTATTGTGGTTATCAGACAGTCAAAAGCAGCCGCTCCCGACATCAGGCATGCCAGCTTCTGTTCATCGCCAATCACTTTGAACGCCTCAATCATCTCTGCCAGGCGAGCCTGTTCATCGGCTTTCTGGCGGGCAAACATCTGCAACAGTGCCTGAGTCTCATGGGGTTTATTCACCACATTGAGTGTTTTTTTCAGGTGGGATGGCGAGGTAAATATCGGGCCATAGGCATTGATAAACTGTTGATCAAACGCCTGATCTTCAGCATTTTCTCCAGACTGGCATAGCAGCTGTCCAACGTCTTTAAATTTATTCAGTACCGTTTTTTGTGTTAACGGTGTGGGGCCATCCAAAAGCAGCTTACGGCACAGCAGGTTTAACAAATGGTATCGACTGTTGCCTTGGTCAGGTGTCAGCTCTGTTAATAGCTGCCAGACTTCACCAGGCAACTTTTTATCGAAGGAAGCCAGTTTGCCAATGGCCTTGTCGATTTGAGTCAACGACTCCAGGGACAGCTCCGGCTCGTCAGCGGATGAAACACTGTTCAGCAGTGCCAGGGCATCCTGGCATGCCTTACAGGCCTTATCAGGGTTCATTGACAACCGTTCGCACTTCTGCCCGGCCGCTGACAGAAAAGGGCTGAGAGGGACATAGCGCTGATATTCCGAAGCCACGAAACGGATAACAGACTGGCTGGCTCTTTTGCCGTTCTCAGGGCTGTCAGTATCGAGTGTTATTGCCAGTGCTTTTAGCGGCTGTGATACCAGATCTTCCGCTGAATATGTCGGCTTCTGGCTCTGCGGGTGTGGCAAGGGGGCAGTATGGGCAGGTTCAACCTTAATGGTGGATATCGGTTTAGCAGAGGTGCTGGCCATATTATGCAACGAGGCTGTAACACCGGGGTTCTGTACTTGCTGCTTTAGCTCCGACGCTTCCTGTTCCAGGCGTTGGCTTAACTGTTTCTGAAGTATCTGTGCCGGCTTTAAGGGTTTGGTATATCTGGTTAGCCGACTTTTGGCCTCTTTAAATACATTCTCAACGTTTGCCAATTCATCCACCGCCGACTGCTGCAGTTGCTCGATGGGTTCTTCTTCTGATTTTTTCCGTGTTGATGCCAGTGTTTTTTCCAGACTTTTTATCTTTTCCAGTGGCGGCATTAATCCCCGAATCATGAACGCTGAGATTTCAGAGGAGTGCCGGTATAAAAAACGATCATCCATCAACAGGCTCTGGATTCTCTGGTTGTAACAGGTCATCAGCTCATGGGCCTTTTTGTAGAGTTCTGACAGTTTTTTCCTGAGTTCACTCTTATCACTGATTGCAGCCGCAGACAGTGCACTGATGTCAGACAAAAGCCTCTGCTCTATAGTTCTGGAATCCTGTTCCCACGGCTCAGGGGGATACTCTTGCCCCCCCCCCGTTATCAACAGGTTCTGCCACGACCTGCCCTTTAAGCTTGCGGTGATCGGTCATCTGCCCAGACGGAGCCTTACCCTCAGCATGGAATGGGCCATTAATAGTGACAAGTGCTTCACTACTTGAATCTTTTTGTATTTGCTCAGAATCCATGGCCGTTGTCCTTTCCTTGCCTTCAGGCGTTTAACCTCTGTGTGCCAGAAAATGCCGTTTTCTGGCCTTTGTTATCATCTTTATTCTGTTTGCAGTGATACGCTGCTTACCGGGAGCCACTCATGGCTAATTACTGATAATTACTCGGCAGCGCAACTGGATGCTGGATAACGGCTCGTCGGAAAGGGACATCCTGTGTCAGACTGGATGCCTGCTTAAAGGGGTAGCAGAAGCCTGCTGGATGAAGAGCAACCTGTTTTTGCACGGAGGTTTAAACGGGGAGTTGGGGTTGCATTCCCACGGGTAACCGTGGGAACCAAGGTATATCCTCTTGCATCACGGGCGTAGTCCTGTCGATGCGGTTGTTATGCTCACTTACTCGAAACCATCCGCCCATGAAGTGTCGGTCATGCGAGGATCGTCGATCCGCTGGCCGAAGCAATTGTATTGTTCTTCCCTGATACGCTTGAACACAAACGGCTCAAACAGCATCCGGTAAATTTTACTGGCGTTACCCCCGTTTTTGGTTTTACGGTGACAGCTTTCGATCAGCCGTTCCTGTTCCAATTTCTTTAAACCCGCACTGACTGTAGGCTGACTGGCCCCAACTATTTCTGACAGCACCCCCTGACTTGGCCAACATTCACCGTCTGAATGTTTCGATATACTCTATCAAAACAGACTCATTTCAATATCGAAATCTCGATACAAACAAGATAAAGAACAGTATCAAAGAACAAGTTGCACAATGCGGCCTACGTGAGTGAACATAACACAGCTTTCAGGTACGGTTCTTTGCTTTGGCTTGCAAAGCAACTTTTTCCTCATAAGATAAAAAAGCAATACTTAAACCGTTTTCCTGTGCCTGGCGGATATCATCCTGTGTCAGCCCGGCTGCTGGTGCCGCAACCTCATATTCATGGGGCAGTTCAATGCCTTCCACCGCCGGATCGTCCGTGTTGATAGTGGCCAAAATACCATGGTCGAGAAACTGCTTGAGTGGATGGCTCTGAATATCGGGGAAGGTATTGGTCTGGATATTGGAGGTCAGACAGGACTCAATACCGATCTGGTGTTCTGCCAGATAATCCATCAACTCAGGGTCATAGATGGCTTTTACCCCATGGCCTATGCGGGTAGCACCCAATTCCCTGATGGCCTGCCACATGCTTTCGGGGCCAGCGGCTTCTCCGGCGTGAATGGTGATGTGCAGGCCAGCATCGCGAACCTGGCGGAAATGGTCAACAAACAGCGCTCCGGGTTTACCCAGCTCATCACCGGCAAGATCAATCGCAACCAGCTTGTCTTTGCATGCAAGGCAGGCGTCCAGCTCTTTCTGGCAGGCTTCCTGGCCAAAGGTACGACTCAGAATGCCGATCAGGTTGGTTGCCACACCGAAGTCACGGCTACCGGCAATCACGCCGTCAATCACCGCTTCAACAATACCTTCAGGGTCAAGGCCGTGGGTCATCGCCATGTACCCCGGACTGAAGCGCAGCTCGGCATAATCAATGCGGGCGTTCATGGCATCTTCGACATTTTCATAGGCTATCCGGCGGCAATCATCGTAGTCCGCAAGGACCTTAACGCCCCAGTCCAGCTTGCTTAAAAAACTGACCAGGTCCGGTTCCTGGCTGATGACCCGGACATGGGGAATCAGGTCTTTCAGATTGTCTGCCGGGAGCTGGAGATTGTTCTTCCTGCCCAGATCGAGAATGGTTGCCGGTCGGATATTGCCATCCAGATGACGGTGGATATCGGTCAGGGGGATTGCTGGTGTAATCATGGCGTTGTACTTATTTCTATGATCAAAAGGTGAAGGGATTCTATGATACCTGATTTTTTCAGATAAGGAGGCGTTCCCGAGGGTCTTGGGTTGGAGCAAGCAGGGTGCATGGCGGTTGCCAATGTCGGCTCCTTCAGGAACCGACGCGGTAAGACCCTTTTATGGGCTTTTGGCAAGAGCTGATCGTGGGAACGAGTCCATAAGAGCAATGTCCGAAATCATAATATTCCGGACATTCGACCAGATGTTAGTGATTAAAATGCTTAAAACGCCTGATCAAACCATTGGTTGAGCTATCCTGATCGGTGGTTTCCTCTTTGGCACGAATTTTCTCAATCAGGCGATCACCCAGTACTTTACCCAGCTCAACGCCCCATTGGTCGAAGGGGTTAATCTGCCAGATAGTGCCCTGGACAAAGACTTTATGCTCATACATGGCAATCAGTGCACCGGTGGTTTCCGGTGTGATCTTCTCTGGAACAATCATACTGTTCGGACGATTGCCCGGAATCACCTTGTGAGCAGCCAGACGTTCGACCTGGCCAGCATCCATACCAGAAGCGGTGAGTTCATCCCGCACTTCTTCCAGTGTTTTGCCCTGCATCATGGCCTGACTCTGGGCCAGCGCATTGGTAAACAGCCAGGGATGTTGTTCGCCAATCGGGTTATGAGTGGTGGCCGGAGCGATAAAGTCCACGGGAATTAACCGGGTGCCCTGGTGCAGCAGCTGGTGGTAGGCGTGCTGGTCATTAGTACCGGTTCCGCCCCAGATGACGGATCCGGTATGGTAGGCAACGGTGCTGCCGTCTTCACGGGTACGCTTGCCGTTACTTTCCATATCCACCTGCTGCAAGTGGCCCGGCAGATCACGCAGGAAGTAGTCATAGGAGATAACAGCATGGGATTCAGCACCCATAAAGTTCTGGTACCAGACGCCCAGCAGACCGGCAATCACCGGCATATTTTCTGCCAGAGGAGCTGTGCAGAAGTGCTGGTCCATGGCTTCAGCGCCTTTTAGCAGACGCTCGAAGTTGTCGTAGCCGACCACCATGGAAATCAACAGGCCAATGCTGGACCAGAGGGAGTAGCGACCGCCAACCCAGTCCCACAGCGGCAGGGTATTTTCCTGGGCAATACCAAACTGGTCAATGGCTTTCAGGTTGGTGGAGATGGCCATAAAGTGCTTACGGATGTCCTGCTCGGCACAGCCCTGGGCAATCATCCAGGCTCTGGCCGCCTGGGCATTTTGCAGGGTTTCCAGAGTACCAAAGGACTTGGAGGCAACGATAAACAGCGTGGTTTCCGGATCGATTTTACCCAAGACTTCAGACAACTCGTTAGGGTCAATATTCGCCACAAAGTGATGCTCAAAACCCTTAACGTGGTAAGGAGTCATGGCATTAATCGCGGTTTTGAGCCCCAGGTAAGAACCACCGATACCAATATTCACGATGTGTTTGATCGGCTTGCCGGTATGGCCAAGCCACTGTCCGGAGTGAACCTGTTCAGTCATGGCCTGCATACGGGCACGGGTTTCACGGATCCCGGGCATGATGTCTTCACCATCCACCATCACCGGAGCATCACCAAAGCTTCTCAGTGCCGTATGGAGCACCGCACGCTTTTCCGTGTAGTTGATCTTGTCACCGGCAAACATGGCGTCACGGGCTTGTGCCAGATTGGCCTGCTCCGCCAGCGTTACCAGGGATGCCATGACATCGTCGTTAATCAGATGCTTTGAGTAATCAAGAAACAGGCCAGCAGCTTCAAGGCTGTAGCGGTCAAACCGGTTTGGATCTTCAGCAAACAGGCTGCGCAGATGAATATTGGCCATTTGCTGTTGCAGCGCCGCCAGATCTTTGGATGCGGGCAGATGATCCAGAGCAGTTGAGTTAATCACTGTCTTGCCTCATTAGATAAGGATGGAAGGTGGGCTGGATAAGAAAGGTGGGGAATATACCTTACTTATTGATAGCGGGAAAATAGTTAGCATGATACGAGTCAACCCTATCGATTATATAAAAAGACTTTCACCACAAAGGCACAAAGTCACAAAGGAAGAAAAAAGAAATCTTTTCTTTGTGTCTCTGTGCCTTTGTGGTTCAAATTCAAATCTATCAACCTAATATCAATCCCCCTGTTCGCTTACACCACTCACCGATTTTGTCGGCGTTTCAGGCAGTAATTGATACTCTGCAAGAGCCTTGATGACACTTTCCCGATAACGAGGGCCCCCCCCACAGCAAGAACTTGACTGCATATCCAGTGGGCAACGGCGCTCAACTGTCCATGTACCGTAATTTTGTGGCTTGGGAAGCGAGGGTTTCTGCCCACTGACAGCGTCACTTTGGGGCGCATTAACAGAACTGCCAGCCACCTGGCTTGCACAGCCGCCATCGTACACCTTGGCTGTTGTTGCTTGCATGATAACCTCTCTATTGACCAGTCACACCCCGAACAGGCTATTCCATACCCACTCAGTAGCTACTTTGAACTGGTCGACTGGTCTGGCCGAATTATCCGCAAAGGCAACTGTGGTCGTATAACTGACGATGTTCCGCCTATCCTGGAGCGCCTGGGTATTGACCCACTTGAGTGGCTGAAGACTATGCGCTGGAATAATCGCTTTCACCGCGCGTTGGCCTCACTGAAAATTCATGTAGAAAGCATTGGAAAAGGCTGGGTTCATGGCATGGCTGTGAGCAGGGGATTTTTTATCTCTTTCCCTTTGTTCGCATGAGGCTTCTGCTATCTGTTGCCTACCTACCGGTTCACCATGGTTATCGATGGATTCATACTCGGTCAGTTCTAAGTACACAGGGATGTCAGGGGGGGCGGGTTCTTTTTCATTACCCACGGGAGGATTGCTGTCCCCTGTTGCCGTGTTCCCTTGTCTGAACGTTAACGGTTGGTAATGGTCTGGGGGAGCAGGCAGCGGTCTTGTGTTCCTCGGCCTGAACGACAACGGTTGGTAATGATCCCGGGGAGGAGCAGGCAGCGGTCTCGTGTTCCTCGGCCTGAACGGCACCGGTTGGTAACGATCCCGGGGAGGAGTAGGCAGCTGTCCCTCAGCACGGGGGTGGCCGCTGGCTGGGGGCACCATGGGTTCCGCGCGGTTACGACCAGCATTAGTCGATGACCTTTGGCTGTAAGAGCGGTAGGCGACATAGACCAGCACAAAAATCACCGTGCCCACGATGGCGATAAAAGCTATAACGGCAGGGCTTGATGATGCCATTGGCGGTGTTGGTGCGGCAAATGTAGCAGAACCCGGGTCGAAGATGGTCATTTTTTGCACCTTGGGCCCAATTGTTGTGTTAGGACAATAATTATCGATTTGGTGCTTTAGTTTTGCCAAGTCGTGGGCAATAGTTCCACAGACATCATTATTCTGCCAATAGTCACACCCCTTGGCAGTGCTTCGTTGTTCGTCATTAACAATGACATTACAAATAACAGGGTTAGATCCTCTGAAGATATCCACAGCGGCATTTTCACTTTTAACGGTGCTATAGAACACCCTGGTGTTGGCGATACTTGCTTTTCCATAAAGGTTTCCTTTGCCAATACCGGCGTATGCTGATTCTCCCATTGTTTCAACATGACAGTTCACCGCCATTGTGTTGTTAACGATTCCACCACCCGTCGATGATCCAGCCCCAATACCAGCATCTGCATAAGAGTTGTCGGTTTTCACCGTGCAGCTCAACGCTGTCGTGTCTGTAACCGTTCCTTTATCACGCTGAGATCCCACCCCAATACCGGCACTTGCTGATGTTCCCTTTGTTTCAACAGTACAGTTCACCGCCATTGTGTTGTTAACGGTTCCCCCCCCCCCCGTCGATGATCCAGCCCCAATACCAGCATCTGCATAAGTGTTGTCGGTTTTCACCGTGCAGCTCAACGCTGTCGTGTCTGTAACCGTTCCTTTATCACTCTGAGATCCCACCCCAATACCAGCATTTGCATGAGTGTTCTCGGTTTTCACCGTGCAGTTCAACGCTGTCGTGCTTGTAACCGTTCCTTTATCACTCTGAGATCCCGCCCCAATACCGGCATTTGCTGAGCTTCCCTTTGTTTCAACAGTACAGTTCACCGCCATTGTGTTGTTAACGATTCCATCACTCATCGATCCAGCCCCAATACCAGCATCTGCACCAGTGTTGTCGGTTTTCACCTTGCAGTTCAATGCAGTCATGTTAGTAATAGTTCCTACGCTTACTTTGCCCACGCCAATAGCTGCGCCTACGTGTTCTTTATTGGTAGCAACGTGAGCACGTTCAACCCGAATATTATTGATCATGGCGTTGTCAGACATTTCACAAGCCACTACCCCGACCGAATCCGGTGAGGTTTTTATATTGGCATCACTAAGGGTCAGATTCTCGATACGGCCCCTAGCGGACAGGTGTTTTACCAGGCACTTCGATAAATTGCCAATAGTACGATAATTGCCGTCCAACTTGCCGGTGAAACCATTGTATTTGTATTTACCCCCAATGGACCGGGGCAATTGGCTACCGTCGATATCATCAATCAGGCGATAATCTTTGTCACATGGGAATTTCGCATCATGGCAGATATCGCCCAGGGTCTTGGCATCCGTCACGTTAATCCAGTCAGAGGCGGATGCTGATGCCGCACCGACCGCGGACAGGCCGACCAGAGCCCCCAGTGCCAAGGGTGTGTTTGGCAACTGGCTGGCCCGTAGCGTTGGGGCGGCGGATTTATCATACTGGTGTCGTAGGTTCTGTGAGGCTTTTCTGGCTTTGCCTTTCGTGTTTTCCAAAGTCTCGTCCGGTGTCTTTTCCCTGTGTGTGCCAGGCTCAGGTATCGAACCGCCGCAAGCATTGAACGCATTCAGCTGATCGCTGGCAAACCGGCCCACAGCCGCCAGGTTGGCAAGATAGCTCAGCAGACTATTGATTTCTGAAGGCATGCCGGAATAGGCTGCTATCGCCCGTCCTGCCAGTGCAGTGAACTGATGAAAATTATTGTTCTGGCCAACAACGCCCCAAGGATCAATGCCAGCAGCAGAGTCGGCAACATCCTGCACTGGCAGATGGCGGTGGCTATTGAGTGGATCATACAAGGGGTGCAGTGACCGAACAAATGCACTAGCCCCCGATTGGATCACCTCCCACCCTCTCCATCGACCCTCCGGTTCTGTAGTGGAGGTTGTTACAGGTTGCGGGTCGATGGCCATGCCTACCGGGTTTACGCCTGATTGCCGTATCAAAATCATTACCTCATAAAATTGTTTACGGAGATATTAATCCATTGCCTTACAGGGCAAACACAAAGAAGCAAACAGGTCAGTGATGTTTGAGTATTTCTTTTTTCTACATCGGTAAAAGCGTTAATAGGGGTTTGATAACGGTAGCCAGTTTTATGGCAGTGGTAAGAATAGTTTGAATTACATGGGGCTTTTTTTGCTATGAAAATGCAATTTCCGGACAGCCGCTTAGGAATTGTCTTTTAATAAGTTCCCGATTTCCGTTCACCCTGAGTGCTGAGCTTGTCGAAGTATCGAAGGGTCGTGCCACCGAACTTCGACAAGCTCAGTCCGAACGGAGTCAGGCAACGAAAATAGGGAAGTTATTTCCAGACAGCTCCTTAGCGCTGTTGGTGCGGCAAATGTGACAGAACCCGGGCCAGAAAAGGTCATGCCTGGTACTCCATCGTTTCTGTGATTGGAGACGGTAGAGGGGTTCAAAGCCTGGCCATAGTGTTTGGTCGTCTTCTGGAATGATAAAAGACAGAAGTGTAGTTTGATATCTACCTTAAGATGATCGATTGAAGTAAATATTATCAATCAATCGGGCTTTGCCTAAATAACCAGCAGCAAGAATAACCAGTGACTGCTCATTATGGGTAGCGGGCAGCAGGGTTTGTGGATTGCAGATATTAAAGTAATCCGGCTTGAACCCGGCCTGGGCCATGTGGGCAAACGCATTTCTGCGCAGCAGGTCAAAGTCGGTTTCGCCCGCCTGAATCGCGTCTCTGGCTTGTGTCAGGCAGCGATAAAGAGCAGGTGCTATCTCTCCGCGCTCTTGTGGGGTCAGGTAGCCATTGCGTGAACTCATGGCCAGGCCGGTTGGCTCCCGGGCGATTGAGGCACCGAGAATCTCAACTGGCATCACCATATCCTGCACCATTTTGCGAATGATGGTCAGCTGCTGGAAATCTTTCTCGCCAAATACCGCGATATCCGGGCGCACAATGTTGAACAGCTTGGTGACCACCGTGGCAATGCCCCGGAAGAAACCGGGCCGGGTATTTCCGCAGTGCATACCGTCCAGCACATCGACACTCACATGGGTATGGTTTTCGCTGCCTTCCGGATAGATTTCATGGGTGCTGGCGGCATAGAGCAAATCAACACCGTGATCCATCAGCAGCTGCTGGTCCTGCTCCATGGTGCGTGGATAGGAGTCATAGTCCTCGTTGGGGCCAAACTGCAAGGGGTTTACATAGATACTCACCACCACAAAGTCGCAGCTTTCTTTGGCTTTTTCCACCAGGGTCAGGTGCCCACCGTGCAGGTTACCCATGGTCGGTACAAAGCCAATGCGCAGGCCAGCCGATTTACGGGTGCCAACGATATCCTGAACTTCAGCAATAGAGTGTACAGTTTGCATGATGGATACTTTCCGTTTAGTCGAATCCGTGTTCCGGACCCGGGAATGTGCCGTTCTTGACTTCTTTGACGTAGGCAGCAACAGCATCCTGGGCAGAACCACCTTCAGCCATAAAGTTTTTTACGAATTTGGGTTTGCGTCCGGCGGTCATATTCAGCATGTCGTATATCACCAGAACCTGGCCGTCCGTGTCAGCACCGGCACCAATACCAATCACCGGAATCTGAACGGCACGGGTGATTTCCCGGGCCAGCGCCGAAGGTACGCACTCCAGCACCAGAATGGCGGCACCGGCCTTTTCCAACCCGATGGCGGCTGCAATCATGGCGTTGGCACGGGCTTCATCCCGACCCTGAACTTTGTAGCCACCCAGAACATGCACTGACTGTGGTGTCAGACCAAGGTGGACGCAGGAAGGGATACCCTGCTCACGCAGGCGGGTAACAATAGGTGCCAGCCAGGCTTCACCTTCCAGCTTGACCATTTCAGCACCCGCCTGCATAAGACGGGTTGCGTTGGTCAGCGCCTGTTGCTCATTGGTGTAGGAAGCGAACGGCAGGTCGGCCATTAACAGGGAGTCGCCCGCTTTGTTACTGACACAGCGGGTGTGATAACACATGTCGTCCACAGTAACAGGAACCGTACTGGTTTGTCCCTGACAGACATTGCCAAGGGAGTCACCAACCAGTATCACTGCCACGCCCTGACTGCTGGCCAGGTGAGCCTGGGTGGAATCGTAGGCCGTCAGGCAGGTGAATTTCTCACCCGTTTTTTTCATCTCGGACAGGATACTTAGGGTGACTTTAGCCATGGGTAAAGACCTTGATTAATTGCTGTCGCGGATTATACGAGAAGTGTGAATGCTTGTCAGTTAAGGGCTTGGCGCAACGGTCAGGCCGCCCTGTTTCCAGAGTGCGGGTTTGCAAAGCCAGACGGTTAAAACCATGGATAACGGTCAGCAATAACATTCAGCCCCTGGTACCCTAGTTCATCCACCATTACCTGCAATAGAGTACCATCCGGAAGTTCAAGATCCGGTGCAACATCCAGCAGCGGGCACAGCACAAAATTGCGAACCCGCATCTGATAGTGAGGAACGGTCAGTCGTTCTGACTCAATACACCGGTTGCCAAACAGAATGATATCCAGATCCAGAGTCCTCGGTCCCCAGCGTACCGAGCGCACACGACCATGGGCGTTTTCTATCGACTGCAGGGCATCCAGCAGCCTGAGCGGTGCCAATGTGGTATTCACAGCCACCACCGCATTGCAGTAATCGGGCTGGCCGGGGGGGCCAACCGGGTCACTCCGGTAGAGCCTGGAACAGGCGGCAACCGTTATTTGAGGCATACTGTCAATGTCATCCACAGCACGCTGCAACTGCAGGTCTGGTTGCTCAAGGTTACTACCCAGTGCCACATAAGCGGTTTCTGCCATCAGGACTCTCCAGACTGATGTGCTGACGAGGCATCACCACTGCGAGGCTTGCGCCTGCGCCGTCTGCGTTTAGTGCCCTGCTTTTTCTGCCCGCCATGGCTGGTAAGCGACCGGATCATGGCATGACGGCCATGTTCATCCAGTTCCTGTATTTCTGTCCACCATTGACCGGCCGCCGACAGGTTTTCACCGGCTTGCTCCCGGAGTACCAGGAAGTCATAGGCCGCACGAAATTTGGGGTGCTCCAGCAAGGTTTCAATCAGTTTCGGTTGTCTGCGTTCCAGTCGAATCTGCAGATCCCAGATATCACGAACCATCATCGAGAACCGGCGGGGAATCGCGGTGTGATGACACTGGTTCGTGATCACCGTCATGGAAGCCTGCTGGAATGCCGGAACAGGCGGAATACCCTGGTCCATAAGCTCTCTGGCCATTCGCCTCATGGGTGCCCATAAAAGTGCGGCGAACAGGAACGCTGGTGTCACAGGACGATTCTGTCTGACGCGTTTGTCGGTACTTTTCAAGGCTTCAATAATCAGGTGACCGGCAAGTCTGTCCTGTTCGTGCAAGCAATGCGCTGTTGCTGGAAACAGTGGACCAAACAACTGGTATTCCTGCAGTAATTCAAACGTACGTACACCCTGACCGGACTGCAGCAGCTTCAGAACCTCATCAAACAATCGTGCAGCTGGAATATCGTGCAACAACTGCCCAAGATCCCGAATGGGTTGCTCGGTTTCCGGTGCCATTGTGAAGTTGAGTTTGGCCGCAAAGCGAATGGCCCTGAGCATGCGAACCGGGTCTTCATGGTAACGGGTAACCGGGTCACCAATCAGTCGCAGGGTACCGGTGCGAATGTCGTCAACCCCGTTGCAGAAATCCACCACACTGAAGTCACGACCATCGTAGTAAAGGGCATTAACGGTAAAGTCCCGGCGCATGGCATCGTCTTCCATGGTGCCATAAACGTTATCCCGAAGAATTCTTCCGGATTCCGAGTGGCGGGACTTTTCCTGACCATGGTGCTGTTCATGGTTGGCACGGAAAGTGGCTACCTCAATCATTTCACGACCGAACAGCACATGAACCAGTTTGAAACGTCGGCCAATCAGTCTGGAATTACGAAACAGCCTGCGGACGTCTTCAGGACTGGCATTGGTCGCGACATCAAAGTCCTTGGGGTGAAGATCAAGATACAGATCGCGGATACACCCCCCCACCAGATAAGCTTCATAGCCCTGGCTGGTTAACCGGTTAATCACTTTGAGCGCATTGTCGTTGATGTAGCGACGGGAAACCGGATGTTTATCCCGGGGGATAACGGTTTTCTGCGGGTCGCCCGTTACATCAAATGTGGGCCGGTGGCGTTTTGACCGATTTCTGTTACGCATGAGCCAGAAAATAAGTGTGCCTCCAAGCACCAGGACAGCCATTGCTGTTGTAAAACTGTACATTCCGGTACCTGGCATCATAGGGTTTGCAGGATTTGTTTAAGTTGTGAAAAAAGTTGCATGGATAAAGTGGCTTACCGTGGTTGTTTGTGGCTTTGATCTGCCTGATCAACTTGACCTGAAGGGTAGGTCCGTAAGGATCAGCGCTTATCATAGCACCGCCGCTGTTTTCACTCCATTTGTCTTGACATCAGTGACAACTGTTGTCGGTTTTTATCAATAAAAAAGTTGCCGTGATTCAGAAATTTCACAGTCGGCAACCCGAAAAATTCCTGAACTGAAAAGTCAGTACCTGTTGCCACCGGAGTGCTGACCAGAACATCTCCGGCCAAAAATTTTACCAGACGATGTACCAATAATTAATTACAACTGGTATTTACGTACTTCTATTTCTTCACTGGTAATGGGAACAAATCATTTTTCTACTTGTCAGAGTTGTCGGTACGTCCATAAAACTTTTCACAACGTATCGAGAGGATAGTAATTATGAGTATCGAAACTTTGGGCTTGTTTGGTAATACAACCCAAGATTTGCTTGATGGTAAAGACCAATACTTGTTGGTGCACACCACGAAAAACCAGGAAAAAGTGGATACCGGTGATGACGTTCTGACAAGTTTCTTCGGTTCGAATCAGAGAACTGTACGCATCAAACCTCCAATAGAAAATCTGCTAACACCTACCCAGCCGGTAGGCGACGACATCAAATTTGGTGCCACCAGCAGAATTGATGTGGTCAAGGAAATGATGGCCGAGCGAAATCTGTTTCAGGATGCTTCTATCGAGGCGGTATTGCCCAGAGTCTATATCAGTTTTGAAAATGGCCTGCGGGTCAAACCTGACGGACTTGTCGACGTTGTCGGCGCTTGCATTGAAATCGACGGCAAATCTTACTACGGAGAGTCCGAAGAGGTCCCTGTTCGGGTCAATCAAGAGCGCATTAGCATGATGACGGACGAGATCCGCAAAGAATTGGGTCCGGATGCAGATGTTTACGATTTCAAATCCCATTATCACACCCTCAATGCAAAACAGAAAGAAGCTTTCAACTTGATGATATTTGGTCACAGAGATGGTTGTGACGCAAAAGACGCGGTGCCGGAGCCACAGGTTGCAGGCCTGCGCCAGAGGGTGATAGAGGAATTGAAAAACCAAGGCGTCAGGGACTACTGGCGGATATATACCGATGATCGCCTGACCCGTAAGCAGGGACTGTCTCAGGCAGTCAAGAACGCCGTGAACGATTTCATCAGTAAGCAGAGCGGTGAAGATAAACTGCGACTCGTCCAGACCCTGAAGCAATCCCTGATCAGTCGGGGGCTGCCTGCATCCCTTGGGGATCGCTATGGGCAAACAGTATGGATGCGTGATTTTGGTATTATGGCCTATACCCTGAGCAAACAAGACGTCACCCGCCCTGAGGCCCACAAAAAGCTGACGGACTCTCTGGCATCCATTGCCAGCAAGCAGTTCGACAGTGGACTGATTCCTCAGGTAGTGATTCCAGACCCGTATTTGAGCGAATTTGTCTATCAGCGGGTGCTGGGGGGAGACACCGGGAATGGCTGGTACTACAAGCTGCGTGACTATATGAAAGAAAAATTCCCCGAGATCACCCTGCCCACTCTGGATTCGGAGTCCCTGAAAACCATCGCACCGGAAGAACTGAAGACCATACTCAACCAGCTTTATGCTAACTACCTAATGGCGAAAGAGACGGGTGACCCGGGTGTACCCAATCCGACCCATACCTTAAGGGGCTTACTGACCGATACCCTCGGCACATTAACACCGGGCACCACCGACAGTGAAATTCACTTTATTCGCTCCATGACCAAACTGCTGGAACTTGCCGGCACTCAGGAGCAAAAGGACGACGTCCGGAAACTGGTTCCCAACCTTGCCCATGCCATGGCTTACCTTGATAAAAAAGTACTGGACCCGGCCAATGGCTTGCCTCAGGGTGGCGATAACCGTGATATGCTCGACACCTGGATGTATCAGAAACTGCTGTGCAGTAATGCCTGTTTTCTCTATCAGGGCTTCACCGGACTGGCCCATCATCTGGAAGAGATCGGCCCCCAGCTCAAGATCGAACTGAGTAAACATTTCCCACCCGGGACAACACCCGTTTCCGGCTTTATTTCCGCCTTGCTTGATGATAATCCGCAGGCCGTCAGCGATGAACTGGCGAAGTTCAAACAGTTGATTAAAGAAACCTTCCTCTATAACCAGGACGGCAAATTTGACCCGAGGGACTTTGTCCATTCGGATAATCCCACCGGCCGCGAGTCCATGAACAAACCCATGGAATATATCTCCCCACTGGTTAATGCCAACAAGGATTTTCTGGAGGGTAAGGAAGTCAACCTGCAGGGGCTGGCACTGGCTATTGAAAACGGGCTGATTCAACCGGAAGATCACCCGGCGGTGGTAAAACTGATCAGATCACAACTGACGAAAGCTGGCCTGAAGGTGTTTTCTCCCATCAATATGGCTAACGGTCACGAAAAAGACATGCTGATTAATAGCAAAGGTTTTCTGGTATGGCCGCAGATCGAATACCGGATAATTGATGCTCTGACCAATCACATGGAGAGTACTCCAGAGGTTAAAGAGCTGTTGTTGGAGTTGCACGAGGCAGGTGAACGTCGCAATGGATTACATGAATGGTATAACACGTATGAATCCGTGAAATCCGGGGAATCCGGGGAGAAGAAGGAGATAGTCGTTTATGGTGGAGGAGCCACCGGCCAGGCCTGGTCAATCATGTTGATGGACAAGGCACTGAGTCCTGCCAACCTGACGGGTGAAGAGGCAATGGAAGTCGATGAGGGCAACTGAAAAAATAGTGCCCATCCTGAAGACCCTCTTCCAGAAGGTTGCCCGGTAAAATCATCCATCCGGGTGTCTCCTGAGGAAGGGGGGACAAAAAATTGAGGGTAAAGATTCCGTTTTGTGAGGTGAATATAGGTTCTATTTGTCGCACAAAACGGATTTTTTTGTTTAATTCTCTGCACGACCATGTGAATGCAGGAGCAGTTACCGCACAGGGCAGTCTATTCTCGATCAGCCTCCTGGGACACCCCCATCTATTGACTCTAAAATGATTTATTGTTGAGCTGAGATAAGAGCTACTTTATAGAACAGTCGAGACTTGCAATGAGGCTCTGATAGAAAGTTGTCCTTTTTCTCAGGAGATCTTCTGTGCGATGTGTAAATGAATATATTGATAGGAGAATACACTAATGAGTTCAAATCATCAGAAGAAAGTCGCCGTCATTCTCTCCGGGTGTGGTGTCTACGATGGTGCTGAAATTCATGAATCAGTATTAACGCTACTGAGTATTGAACAGCAGGGAGCAGCCTATAAATGCTTTGCTCCTGATATTAATCAACACCACGTCATTAACCATTTGACCGGGGAAGAAAGCCAGGAACAGCGAAATGTTCTGGTGGAGGCCGCCAGAATAGCCCGAGGGGATATCGAACCCCTGGCAGCTTTGAAAGTCGCTGACTTTGATGCCCTGGTTGTTCCGGGTGGCTTTGGGGCAGCGAAAAACCTGTCGGATTTTGCGTTTAAAGGCGCTGAGCTGCGTGTGCAGGTTGATATGATGGTTGCCGTTAAGGCGTTCTCGGAAGCCGGTAAGCCAATTGGCCTGATCTGCATTGCTCCGGCAATGGCTGGTCGTATTTTTGCCGAAGGCGTTAGGGCAACCATTGGTAATGATGCAGCAACTGCCGAGGCAATGGAGCAAACCGGAGTGACTCACCAGCCCTGTGCAGTTGATGAAATCGTCATTGATGAGACCCATAAACTGGTAACCACTCCAGCTTATATGTTGGCACAAAATATCAGTGAAGCTGCCGCAGGTATTGGCAAGCTGGTCACTAAAGTGCTGTCAATGACCAGTTGATGATCAGCTTCAAGCCCGGGAATATAAGTAGTTAACCAAGATGTGAATATTCTCTGGCGTTCGCTTTTCATATTTTTACCTGCGAGCAGCTTGAACAAGCCGTTCAATGTGCTCTATCGGCAGATAACCCAATGCAATGGCTGATTTGATGATCCCTGCGGGCTTAATATCGCCTTGATCCCCGTAAAAATCGAGCAGTTTAGCGAATATTGAGGAGCATTCCTTTAATTGAATAAAGCTCCTGACATGGAGAGACTCTAATGTATTTATGGGGATCTTTGCATTCCGTAATGAGTCCTCAAATATTGGGTGCCGGAAAAGAGCAAGAATTTTACCTTCATCACGGCCTATATTGGCACCCAGTATTAAACAAATAACCCCACGATGTCTGTGAGGCATATCTTTAATGCCAAGGCCACTCTCCCACCGATTCAAGTCCCAACGGTCAGGATCTGTCGGGTTATTGCTGGCTGGTTTATTTGCCGCTGTACTACTGACAACCGATGGCAACACTCCGGTTTGATCCTGAATATAATTGATCACCCTGTCCAGAAGGAGGGATAATTTTTCTTCATTAAGATTGAACTCACCATTGGGATTGAGCTTACCGTCACTGCAATACCGGATAATACTTTGTCCGAATACAACAGCTGCACTGCTGTCAGGATTTGTACCCTTTGCAACAACTGCACGGCTATCAGGATTATGTGTACTTTCTGCACGATCAACTGAGGATGGCAAAAGAGGTGATTTTTCAGCTGAAGCTGAAGGATGCATATCAGAAGTCCCCGGGTATTTGATTCAGACGAATATGCTCAGGCTGTGAATATTCTCAGCGGACCGCTAAACATATATTTATGTCTCCGCTGTCAAGTTAAAAATCTTTTTAATGCCTTCTTCCGGCAGATAGCCCAATGCAATGGCTGATTTGATCAACCCTGTGGGCTTAAGTTGATGAAACGTTTTGGGCCCACCTGCGCAGATAGTAAACAGTTCACCTAATATTTTTGAAGTTGAAGCACCTTGGTGTTTCTGAAGAATGCCCCTGAAGTCGAGAGATGTTATATCTGTTTTGAGATCCCCTGCCCGCAATGATTCTTCAAATAGTGGGTGCTGAAAAAGAGCACGAATTTTATCTTCATCAGCCCCTATATAGGTACTAAGTGTGTCAAAAATGAGTTTGCGATAACGGACATGCAACAATACATTCAAGCCAAATCCTTCCGTACTGAATAACCTACTCTCCCAATTATTCCATTCCCAACGGTCAGGATTTGTCAGGTTATTGCTGGCTGAGTTTTGTTCCGCACCACCACTGACAATTGATGGCAGCTCCACTCCGGCATTCTCAGCAATATACTTGACTGTCTTGCCCAGAAGACCGGATAACCTGTCTTTATTGAGTTCGCCCTTGGAGTTTGAGCAATATCGCATCATAATTTTAGCTAAACTAACAGCTTGCGTGCTATCAGAATCCTTTGTGTCCCCAACGCAATAAGGAGAGGGTGGAAAGGGGGGAATTCACCAACCGAAGCTGAGCTTTTCATGCTAGATCACCATTAATATTTCATTCAGAGGAATATACTTTGATTGGACAACTAACCGGCAAAAATGTTCCATATTGATAATGTCTGAGAATCCAGATGGGGACTAACAGCCTCCTTCTGATACCCAGCAATCCCGTTAATCCAGGATAACGTCTGCCCTGAAATAAGCGCTAATATAGCGGGTGAAAGATGAAGGTAGTTGAATACCTTCCAGTTGACAGACCGCACCCAGGCAAGCCGAAATAATAGAGAGCCAGATAACTTTCATTTCTCTCTGAAAGCAGGTGGTCTCACAGTCTGCCCTTAATTGTGCCTTCTGTTCAGGTGAGAAGGATGCGTGATCTGCTAATCGATTCAGGACTAAGTCCAGATCCCTGATTTTAGTAAACTCTTCACTTAACCTGTTTTTGAATTTCAACTTGTGAGCGGGAGTATTAGCCCTGTGACTAATGGCAACCTCATCCCATAAAGTGTCTACCAGTCGATCTAACCTGGTATGATCCATTGCTTCAGGTGTGAATGGATCAGCCAGGCTACTCAGCAGGTGAACAATGTCAGGGTACTGAGTCCGCTGCGCTTCTGTGAGCGTGATGCAATGGCCGAAGTCGTTAAACCAGACATATATGTGGCCACCGGGCTTGAAACTTAACATGATATTGCCCGGGTGACAGTCACCATGAACAATGCCATGCCCTAAGGCAAGCTCACACCACTTTTTCTGGACCTGAAAATGAACTTTATCCAGTACAGACTTGAAAAGATCATCCTCAACCAGATGTACACCAAAACACCGTTGGTAGACGTCTGACCGCAGTCGCTGGTTTTGCGGGTTGGTCAATGTATTCAACGCGTGCCCGTCCTGAAGGTGTTCCATGATCAGGAGGTTATCAGCGTCAACTGCTTCGGTTATCTTTGGCACCCTGAAGGTTAATTGGGTTGCCTGTGGCAAGAGAGTATCAAGCCTTACGGTTTGTTCCGTTTGTTCCAATGCTTCTTTGAATGCAGCCTGGTTCTTTTTCTCTTCTTTAAGATTGCACTGCCGGATCAATGGATTGGTCATTTCCCGGATGGCCATTCTAATTTCTTTTGGCATGAAAAATAGCAGCATTCTTATGGATTTTAACCCTGCTGCCAAATCATTGGCTTTCCAGTCCGGAACCACTTTGGCCACCAGCGATTCTTCATCTTTTTTAATTTCAAAGCAGGAGCGTATCGTTCCTGTTTCAATATGGCGTTCCACTGAATAAGCTTTACATCCGGCTTTATCCAGGATTGATCTCGGAACGGTAACAGGTATTTCAGGATTGTTAGCCAAAACATGCTGAATTACAGCAGAAATTTGTTTACGTTCCCATTCTTTGCCCAACTCTTTTCCCAGTTCTTTTAATAGCCTTGGATTTTCAACCACAGCCTGTAGCACTTTTGGATAAGCCGAACCCAGCCTTTGTAAATAACTCTGCAAATGCTGACTGGTAAACTGAACCCTGAACAGATGGTGTTTGACAAAATAATAAGCAACCAATGATACTTTTCCCACTGCCCGACAGAATATTGAAATATTGCGTGGAAGGCTTTTAATAGAAGACCATGTACTGGTGCCTGAACCTGGTTTATCTTCTTTAAGGCGTGGTAATTCCCCTTGATATTGACTGACTTGCCTTCCTTGACAGGATGACTCAACACTGTAGGCATGAGCAACTGACGATTTAACAGGAAGCTGTAAATGATTTATCCCTGTCGGGTACTGCAGATGAGCATCCATGGCTACTCCCTTCATTAGAATAATATTTATCGATTCGATTCATATTGAACTTAATATCATGGGTATTTAGACAATATTTTTGCAATATCGTTCAATTTTCCTGCCAGATTTGATACAAAGCGTTGACAGCACGAACTGGGACATGCAGAGCTTGAACTGCTGGAACCCCACCGAAGCCGAATGACTTCTGTTGAATTAAGCACTGCTATCTGCAAAATGAGCTACGCAGTGGATTCAGAAACACGGAAAGAATGGCATGAAGCGAGCGAGAAAAGGAGAAGAGACCCGCTTGGACTTGATGAAATAGTGGCATGGGATTTGGATTCATTGGCGACATTGGATTCATTGGCGACAGAGTCAAAACTGGTCAACAACGATGACTGGATGGAAGAGTTCCTGCAAGGGCTGTGATATGCATTCACACGTTGCCGGTGAAAAAACCTTCTAAAACCCGTATTCCAGAGGATGACACCCGTTCTTTAAAGGTGAACCCCAAGGTTCTCGCAGGCTTCTCATGTGCAAATCTCACAGCCAGTGTGCCTGACAAAACAGGTCAGCCTTGTTTGATACCGGCTGCCTGGAACTTTACCGGGCTGACCTGGTCAGTTCTATTGTTGTCATCCCCAGACGATTCTCCAACTGGAAACAGGTAATCTCCGAAGAAACCATGCAGTCACCTTCCTCCTCAGTAACCGCAGACACGGCATCCCCGTTAACAGCCACTGAAACAGGAAGGCACCGGCCAGCAAACAGCCGAAAACAAGAAAGAAAGCGATCCATGTCAGGTTACCAGGTGGAACAGACAACAACGGGCACTGGAACATTTCCACCGCATCAACTGCAATCTGAATCCGGGTCCATCCCACCCATAAAGCGCAGGCGTGTTACTGACAACAGCAGGCGTATTGTCTGTTCTGCAACTTCGCTACCTGCTAATCCGGAGCCAATGGAGACCGAACCGGCCATGCCTGCTGACGCAGCTTCCAGGCTTCCGGGAGTGATCAGTTTCCTATCAAGAAACCTGCCAACAGTCAGCGACAACAGGCTATTAACTGGCAATGAACATACCTCAGCGATGGTGCAGGTCATGCCTGAACCAATGAAGGATGTACCGCTCACTACAGAAATTAACAGTGGAACATCAATTTCAGAATTTTCTGTAAGCCAGCAAAATGAACTGCGAACACATTTAAATAATCAAGAAATTCAAGCAATATTAACAAATGCCGGGACTCTTCTGAAAAACCTCAAAGACAGGAAAATCCAGTTAGCGCGAGACAGGGGAAAGCCGCCCGCACATTCCCTCTTTTCCAAGTTAAAAAACTTCAGCATTGTTAAAGATTCTCAGACTTTCAAAGGCTATTTTGCCAAGGCCAACACGTTCTTTTTAGCTGTAAATCCCCAGCAGATTACAAATACCAGCTGCCTTACCAGCATGCTCAAGTCGAAGACTCAGATAAAAAAGTTTGCAGAAGAAAGCGAGGAAAACATTCAGGCGGTTGCTGCTAACCCATGCTTGAAACAGATTGCCTCCATGTGTAATGGCAAAGGCTTGCCCGACAAAGCGAAGGTGGAAGCCTTCGTGGCGTGGGAGTGCTGGAAGGTGAACGGCGAATTCAGCCTGGAACTGCTGCGGGCCTTTTCCTCCATGATGAGCAGTAGGGGCTTGCCCGACAAAGCGAAGGTGGAAGCGTTCGTGGCGTGGGAGTGCTGGAAGGTGAACGGCGAATTCAGCCTGGAACTGCTGCGGGCCTTTTCCTCCATGATGAGCAGTAGGGGCTTGCCCGACAAAGCGAAGGTGGAAGCGTTCGTGGCGTGGGAGTGCTGGAAGGTGAACGGCAAATTCAGCCTGGAACTGCTGCGGGCCTTTTCCTCCATGTGTAATGGCAAAGGCTTGCCCGACAAAGCGAAGGTGGAAGCGCTCAAAGCGTGGGAGTGCTGGAAGGTGAACGGCGAATTCAGCCTGGAACTGCTGCGGGCCTTTTCCTCCATGTGTAATGGCAAAGGCTTGCCCGACAAAGCGAAGGTGGAAGCGTTCGTGGCGTGGGAGTGCTGGAAGGTGAACGGCGAATTCAGCCTGGAACTGCTGCGGGCCTTTTCCTCCATATGTAATGGCAAAGGCTTGCCCGACAAAGCGAAGGTGGAAGCCTTCGTGGCGTGGGAGTGCTGGAAGGTGAACGGCGAATTCAGCCTGGAACTGCTGCGGGCCTTTTCCTCCATATGTAATGGCAAAGGCTTGCCCGACAAAGCGAAGGTGGAAGCGTTCGTGGCGTGGCAGTGCTGGAAGGTGAACGGCGAATTCAGCCTGGAACTGCTGCGGGCCTTTTCCTCCATATGTCATGGCAAAGGCTTGCCCGACAAAGCGAAGGTGGAAGCGCTCAAAGCGTGGGAGTGCTGGAAGGTGAACGGCGAATTCAGCCTGGAACTGCTGCGGGCCTTTTCCTCCATGTGTCATGGCAAAGGCTTGCCCGACAAAGCGAAGGTGGAAGCGCTCAAAGCGTGGGAGTGCTGGAAGGTGAACGGTGAATTCAGCCTGGAACTGCTGCGGGCCTTTTCCTCCATGATGAGCAGTAGGGGCTTGCCCGACCAAGCGAAGGTGGAAGCGCTCAAAGCGTGGGAGTGCTGGAAGGTGAGCGGCGAATTCAGCCTGGAACTGCTGCGGGCCTTTTCCGCCATGTGTCATGGCAAAGGCTTGCCCGACAAAGCGAAGGTGGAAGCGCTCAAAGCGTGGGAGTGCTGGAAGGTGAACGGCGAATTCAGCCTGGAACGGCTGCGGGCCTTTTCCTCCATGATGAGCAGTAGGGGCTTGCCCGACAGAGCGAAGGTGGAAGCGTTCGTGGCGTGGGAGTGCTGGAAGGTGAACGGCGAATTCAGCCTGGAACTGCTGCGGGCCTTTTCCTCCATGTGTCATGGCAAAGGCTTGCCCGACAAAGCGAAGGTGGAAGCGTGCGTGGCGTGGGAGTGCTGGAAGGTGAACGGCGAATTCAGCCTGGAACGGCTGCGGGCCTTTTCCTCCATGTGTAATGGCAAAGGTTTGCCCGACAAAGCGAAGGCGGAAGCGTTCGTTCAATGGCTACCCTCGGATGAAAATAAGAATATTCTGAAACTTTCTTGCCGAATATTTGCCAGTTTTGGTTTGCCCTCAGGAGAAAAACTGACTGAAAATGAGAAAACACTGCGCCAATGTCTTAATCAGCATGGTTGTACCACTGAACATGGAGACGACAATAGTGATGAAGATCTTTTAGAATCGAGTCAAATGAAAGCACTGGCTCTGTTCTTCTCTGGGCCCGCAGCATGGCGCATGAAAATTGCCGAATTCCAACAATATCTGGCTGCCCACAAGAGTTCTCGAAATGACAGAGTGGCTGTTCGTGCTGCGCTGAAATCATTGCTACCGATATTGGCTATCCATGGAGGAACTGGTATCCAGTTCTGGATGGAAAAATATCGTGAAAATCCACGCTGCAAAGGAGTACTCACTAAGGCATTATCTATTCCTGCACCACTGGCTTTAACAAAATTTGTACTAACGCAACTCCCTGAATCTGAGAGGCAGGAATACCTTGAACTGTGCAGAAACCTGAAGCCAGCCCCGACTCAGGAACAGTGGTATGCATTAAAACCACTTTGCCAACAGCTTGGCCAGCAATTTGACTTCACGCAATCCAAACGCACGATGCTGGAGATTCTCTGGCAACAATCAGAAGATAACCGCTCAAAATACGCGGATAAGATGGATGAGCTATTCAAAACCTTGCCCACCGTCTCACAGTGGCGGGGGTTACATCGGGTGCTTGGACCACACAAAATGCAGCAATTCATGGATGCCTGTCTTGACTATCAGGCTACCCCTGAAACCGCTCCTGATGTCACGATTCAGCAACGGTTGCTGGCAGGAATGCTGCTCACCAAGCACTCTCTACCTGAACAAGGGAAAATACCGGATCTCTGCTTTTCAAACCGAGTGGCAACAGATGATAAAAGAGGGGTGATGGTCAGTGGTGATCCCGCCATGTCGGGCCAGGAACGCCTGTGGCGCTTTATCACGGCCATGTTAATTGAGCTTGAACAAACAGAATATCAATTCAAGAATCAAAGACTAACCGTTTTGCCAGCCGATGGCGATCCGGTTGTACTCCAAAATCCAGAGTTTACCCTCAGAGATACCGGCTTTGTTATAAAGAACTGGACATTGCAACAGTTAACCGCCTTTTTCAAGGCAACCGAGTTCACAGAACAATGGTATAAACAGCCTCAGGACAAGCGCGATCCCTATGCGATCAGGCTTGAGGCAAAATTAGCCCAAATGCAAGCGAGAACCAAAGAGCCCAAGAAAGCCAAGCCTAAAAAAATACCACACCTGGTGGCACCCTCTCTGATTATCAGTCTAATCAATTGCCATAAACCATTAAAGCCTGCGGTCTGGTCATCTCTTGAACACTATGCCAGCAGCGGCCAGCTAAACGCCCGTTTATGCACGGCACTCAGCCCGGTTATCAAAGATGATAAAGAGGGCATGGTTCCAGACCTCGTTAAGAAAGCGGTGGTTGCAAAGTTGGAACAGATTGAGGCAGCAAAAACGCCAGCAGTAACATCAATCCCTCAGCAAGGACTTCCAGCAAGGGCAAGCACATCAACTCAAGGGAACCACGTTTCCAACCGTCGCATTCAAGGGCCGCTATCTGACTTTGACGCGGCAATGGAAGCTCTGGATCGTTTTCGCGAATTGGGAAATGCAGAACTTGAACTGCTGGAACCCCACCGAAGCCGAATGACTTCTGTTGAATTAAGCACTGCTATCTGCAAAATGAGCTACGCAGTGGATTCAGAAACACGGAAAGAATGGCATGAAGCCAGCGAGAAAAGGAGAAGAGACCCACTTGGGCTTGATGAAATAGTGGAATGGGATTTTGATTCATTGGCGACATTGGATTCATTGGCGACAGAGTCAGAACTGGTCAACAACGATGACTGGATGGAAGAGTTCCTGCAAGGGCTGTGATATGCATTCACACGTTGTCGGTGAAAAACACCTTCTATAACCCGTATTCCAATGACACCCGTTCTTTAAAGGTGAATCCCAAGGTTCTCGCAAGCTTCTCATGTGCAAACACATCTCACAGCCAGAGTGCCTGACAAAACAGGTCAGCCTTGCCTGATACCGGCTGCCTGGAACTTTACCGGGCTGACCAGGTCAGTTCTATTGTTGTCATCCCCAGACGATTCTCCAACTGGAAACAGGTAATCTCCGAAGAAACCATGCAGTCACCTTCCTCCTCAGTAACCGCAGACACGGCATCCCCGTTAACAGCCACTGAAACAGGAAGGCACCGGCCAGCAAACAGCCGAAAACAAAAAAGAAAGCGATCCATGTCAGGTTACCAGGTGGAACAGACAACAACGGGCACTGGAACATTGCCACCGCATCAACTGCAATCTGAATCCGGGCCCATCCCGTCCATAAAGCGCAGGCGTGTTACTGACAACAGCAGGCGTATTGTCTGTTCTGCAACTTCGCTACCTGCTAATCCGGAGCCAATGGAGACCGAACCGGCCATGCCTGCTGACGCAGCTTCCAGGCTTCCGGGAGTGATCAGTTTCCTATCAAGAAACCTGCCAACCCTCAGCGACAACAGGCTATTAACTGGCAATGAACATACCTCAGCGATGGTGCAGGTCATGCCTGAACCAATGAAGGATGTACCGCTCACTACAGAAATTAACAGTGAAACATCAATTTCAGAATTTTCTGTAAGCCAGCAAAATGAACTGCGAACACATTTAAATAACCAAGAAATTCAAGCAATATTAACGAATGCCGGGACTCTTCTGAAAAACCTCAAAGACAGGAACATCCAGTTAGCGCGAGACAGGGGAAAGCCGCCCGCACATTCCCTCTTTTCCAAGTTAAAAAACTTCAGCATTGTTAAAGATTCTCAGACTTTCAAAGGCTATTTTGCCAAGGCCAACACGTTCTTTTTAGCTGTAAATCCCCAGCAGATTACCAATACCAGCTGCCTTACCAGCATGTTCAAGTCGAAGACTCAGATAAAAAAGTTTGCAGAAGAAAGCGAGGAAAACATTCAGGCGGTTGCTGCTAACCCATGCTTGAAACAGATTGCCTCCATGTGTAATGGCAAAGGCTTGCCCGACAAAGCGAAGGTGGAAGCGCTCAAAGCGTGGGAGTGCTGGAAGGTGAACGGCGAATTCAGCCTGGAACTGCTGCGGGCCTTTTCCTCCATGATGAGCAGTAGGGGCTTGCCCGACAAAGCGAAGGTGGAAGCGCTCAAAGCGTGGGAGTGCTGGAAGGTGAACGGCGAATTCAGCCTGGAACTGCTGCGGGCCTTTTCCTCCATGTGTCATGGCAAAGGCTTGCCTGACAAAGCGAAGGTGGAAGCGCTCAAAGCGTGGGAGTGCTGGAAGGTGAACGGCGAATTCAGCCTGGAACTGCTGCGGGCCTTTTCCTCCATGATGAGCAGTAGGGGCTTGCCCGACAAAACGAAGGTGGAAGCGCTCAAAGCGTGGGAGTGCTGGAAGGTGAACGGCGAATTCAGCCTGGAACTGCTGCGGGCCTTTTCCTCCATGATGTGCAGTAGGGGATTGCCCGACAAAGCGAAAGTGGAAGCGCTCGTGGCGTGGGAGTGCTGGAAGGTGAACGGCGAATTCAGCCTGGAACTGCTGCGGGCCTTTTCCTCCATGATGAGCACCAGGGGCTTGCCCGACAAAGCGAAGGTGGAAGCGTTCGTGGCGTGGGAGTGCTGGAAGGTGAACGGCGAATTCAGCCTGGAACTGCTGCGGGCCTTTTCTTCCATGATGAGCAGTAGGGGCTTGCCCGACCAAGCGAAGGTGGAAGCGCTCAAAGCGTGGGAGTGCTGGAAGGTGAACAGTGAATTCAGCCTGGAACTGCTGCGGGCCTTTTCCTCCATGATGAGCAGTAGGGGCTTGCCCGACAAAGCGAAGGTGGAAGCGTTCGTGGCGTGGGAGTGCTGGAAGGTGAACGGCGAATTCAGCCTGGAACTGCTGCGGGCCTTTTCCTCCATGATGAGCACTAGGGGCTTGCCCGACAAAGCAAAGGTGGAAGCGTTCGTGGCGTGGCAGTGCTGGAAGGTGAACGGCGAATTCAGCCTGGAACTGCTGCGGGCCTTTTCCTCCATGTGTCATGGTAAAGGCTTGCCCGACAAAGCGAAGGTGGAAGCCTTCGGGGCGTGGGAGTGCTGGAAGGTGAACGGCGAATTCAGCCTGGAACTGCTGCGGGCCTTTTCCTCCATGTGTCATGGCAAAGGCTTGCCCGACAAAGCGAAGGTGGAAGCGCTCAAAGCGTGGGAGTGCTGGAAGGTGAACGGCGAATTCAGCCTGGAACTGCTGCGGGCCTTTTCCTCCATGTGTCATGGCAAAGGCTTGCCCGACAAAGCCAAGGTGGAAGCGTTCGTTCAATGGCTACCCTCGGATGAAAATAAGAATATTCTGAAACTTTCCTGCCGAATATTTGCAAGTTTTGGTTTGCCCTCAGGAAAAAAACTGACTGAAAATGAGAAAACACTGCGCCAATGTCTTAATCAGCATGGTTGTACCACTGAACATGGAGACGACAATAGTGATGAAGATCTTTTAGAATCGAGTCAAATGAAAGCACTGGCTCTGTTCTTCTCCGGGCCCGCAAAATGGAGAATGAAAATTGCCGAATTCCAACAATATCTGGCTGCCCACAAGAGTCCTCGAAATGGCAGAGTGGCTGTTCGTGCTGCGCTGAAATCATTGCTACCGATATTGGCTATCCATGGAGGAACTGGCATCCAGTTCTGGATGGAAAAATATCGTGAAAATCCACGCTGCAAAGGAGTACTCACTAAGGCATTAGCCATTCCTGCACCACTGGCTTTAACAAAATTTTCACTCACGCAACTCCCTGAATCTGAGATGCAGGAATACCTTGAACTGTGCAGAAACCTGAAGCCAGCCCCAACTCAGGAACAGTGGTATGCATTAAAACCACTTTGCCAACAGCTTGGCCAGCGATTTGACTTCACGCAATCTAAACGCACGATGCTGGAAATTCTCTGGCAACAATCAGAAGATAACCGCTCAAAATACGCGGATAAGATGGATGAGCTATTCAAAACCTTGCCCACCATCTCACAGTGGCGCGGGTTACATCGGGTGCTTGGACCACACAAAATGCAGCAATTCATGGATGCCTGTCTTGACTATCAGGCTACACCTGAAACCGCTCCTGATGTCAGGATTCAGCAACGATTGCTGGCAGGAATGCTGCTCACCAAGCACTCTCTACCTGAACAAGGGAAAATACCGGATCTCTGCTTTTCAAACCGAGTGGCAACAGATGATAAAAGAGGGGTGATGGTCGGTGGTGATCCCGCCATGTCGGGCCAGGAACGCCTGTGGCGCTTTATCACGGCCATGTTAATTGAGCTTGAACAAACAGAATATCAATTCAAGAATCAAAGACTAACCGTTTTGCCAGCCGATGGCGATCCGGTTGTACTCCAAAATCCAGAGTTTACCCTCAGAGATACCGGCTTTGTTATAAAGAACTGGACATTGCAACAGTTAACCGCCTTTTTCAAGGCAACCGAGTTCACAGAACAATGGTATAAACAGCCTCAGGACAAGCGCGATCCCTATGCGATCAGGCTTGAGGCAAAATTAGCCCAAATGCAAGCGAGAACCAAAGAGCCCAAGAAAGCCAAGCCTAAAAAAATACCACACCTGGTGGCACCCTCTCTGATTATCAGTCTAATCAATTGCCATAAACCATTAAAGCCTGCGGTCTGGTCATCTCTTGAACACTATGCCAGCAGCGGCCAGCTAAACGCCCGTTTATGCACGGCACTCAGCCCGGTTATCAAAGATGATAAAGAGGGCATTGTTCCAGACCTCGTTAAGAAAGCGGTGGTTGCAAAGTTGGAACAGATTGAGGCAGCAAAAACGCCAGCAGTAACATCAATCCCTCAGCAAGGACTTCCAGCAAGGGCAAGCACATCAACTCAAGGGAACCACGTTTCCAACCGTCGCATTCAAGGGCCGCTATCTGACTTTGACGCGGCAATGGAAGCTCTGGATCGTTTTCGCGAATTGGGAAATGCAGAACTTGAACTGCTGGAACCCCACCGAAGCCGAATGACTTCTGTTGAATTAAGCACTGCTATCTGCAAAATGAGCTACGCAGTGGATTCAGAAACACGGAAAGAATGGCATGAAGCCAGCGAGAAAAGGAGAAGAGACCCACTTGGGCTTGATGAAATAGTGGAATGGGATTTGGATTCATTGGCGACATTGGATTCATTGGCGACAGAGTCAGAACTGGTCAACAACGATGACTGGATGGAAGAGTTCCTGCAAGGGCTGTGATATGCATTCACACGTTGTCGGTGAAAAACACCTTCTATAACCCGTATTCCAATGACACCCGTTCTTTAAAGGTGAATCCCAAGGTTCTCGCAAGCTTCTCATGTGCAAACACATCTCACAGCCAGAGTGCCTGACAAAACAGGTCAGCCTTGTTTGATACCGGCTGCCTGGAACTTTACCGGGCTGACCTGGTCAGTTCTATTGTTGTCATCCCCAGACGATTCTCCAACTGGAAACAGGTAATCTCCGAAGAAACCATGCAGTCACCTTCCTCCTCAGTAACCGCAGACACGGCATCCCCGTTAACAGCCACTGAAACAGGAAGGCACCGGCCAGCAAACAGCCGAAAACAAGAAAGAAAGCGATCCATGTCAGGTTACCAGGTGGAACAGACAACAACGGTCACTGGAACATTGCCACCGCATCAACTGCAATCTGAATCCGGGCCCATCCCATCCATAAAGCGCAGGCGTGTTACTGACAACAGCAGGCGTATTGTCTGTTCTGCAACTTCGCTACCTGCTAATCCGGAGCCAATGGAGACCAAACCGGCCATACCTGCTGACGCAGCTTCCAGGCTTCCGGGAGTGATCAGTTTCCTATCAAGAAATCTACCAACCCTCAGCGACAACAGGCTATTAACTGGCAATGAACATACCTCAGCGATGGTGCAGGTCATGCCTGAACCAATGAAGGATGTACCGCTCACTACAGAAATTAACAGTGGAACATCAATTTCAGAATTTTCTGTAAGCCAGCAAAATGAACTGCGAACACATTTAAATAATCAAGAAATTCAAGCAATATTAACGAATGCCGGGACTCTTCTGAAAAACCTCAAAGACAGGAAAATCCAGTTAGCACGAGACAGGGGAAAGCCGTCCGCACATTCTCTCTTTTCCAGGTTAAAAAACTTCAGCATTGTTAAAGATTCTCAGACTTTCAAAGGCTATTTTGCCAGGGCCAACACGTTCTTTTTAGCTGTCAATCCCCAGCAGATTACCAATACCAGCTGCCTTACCAGCATGCTCAAGTTGAAGACTCAGATAAAAAAGTTTGCAGAAGAAAGCGAGGAAAACATTCAGGCGGTTGCTGCTAATCCATGCTTGAAACAGATTGCCTCCATGTGTAATGGCAAAGGCATGCCCGACAAAGCGAAGGTGGAAGCGTTCGTGGCGTGGGAGTGCTGGAAGGTGAACGGCGAATTCAGCCTGGAACTGCTGCGGGCCTTTTCCTCCATGTGTAATGGCAAAGGCTTGCCCGACAAAGCGAAGGTGGAAGCGTTCGTGGCGTGGGAGTGCTGGAAGGTGAACGGCACATTCAGCCTGGAACTGCTGCGGGCCTTTTCCTCCATGTGTCATGGCAAAGGCTTGCCCGACAAAGCGAAGGTGGAAGCATTCGTGGCGTGGGAGTGCTGGAAGGTGAACGACAAATTCAGCCTGGAACTGCTGCGGGCCTTTTCCTCCATGATGAGTAGTAGGGGCTTGCCCGACAAAGCGAAGGTGGAAGCATTCGTGGCGTGGGAGTGCTGGAAGGTGAACGACGAATTCAGCCTGGAACTGCTGCGGGCCTTTTCCTCCATGTGTAATGGCAAAGGCTTGCCCGACAAAGCGAAGGTGGAAGCGCTCAAAGCGTGGGAGTGCTGGAAGGTGAACGGCGAATTCAGCCTGGAACTGCTGCGGGCCTTTTCCTCCATGTGTCATGGCAAAGGCTTGCCCGACAAAGCGAAGGTGGAAGCGCTCAAAGCGTGGGAGTGCTGGAAGGTGAACGGCGAATTCAGCCTGGAACTGCTGCGGGCCTTTTCCTCCATGATGAGCAGTAGGGGATTGCCCGACAAAGCGAAGGTGGAAGCGCTCAAAGCGTGGGAGTGCTGGAAGGTGAACGGCGCATTCAGCCTGGAACTGCTGCGGGCCTTTTCCTCCATGATGAGCAGTAGGGGCTTGCCCGACAAAGCGAAGGTGAAAGCGATCGTGGCGTGGGAGTGCTGGAAGGTGAACGGCGAATTCAGCCTGAAACTGCTGCGGGCCTTTTCCTCCATGTGTAATGGCAAAGGCTTGCCCGACCAAGCGAAGGTGGAAGCGTTCATGGCGTGGGAGTGCTGGAAGGTGAACGGCGAATTCAGCCTGGAACTGCTGCGGGCCTTTTCCTCCATGATGAGGAGTAGGGGCTTGCCCGACAAAGCGAAGGTGGAAGCGCTCAAAGTGTGGGAGTGCTGGAAGGTGAACGGCGAATTCAGCCTGGAACTGCTACGGGCCTTTTCCTCCATGTGTAATGGCAAAGGCTTGCCCGACAAAGCGAAGGTGGAAGCGCTCAAAGCGTGGGAGTGCTGGAAGGTGAACGGCGAATTCAGCCTGGAACTGCTGCGGGTCTTTTCCTCCTTGTGTAATAGCAAAGGCTTGCCCGACAAAGCGAAGGTGGAAGCGCTCAAAGCGTGGGGGTGCTGGAAGGTGGACGGCGAATTCAGCCTGGAACTGCTGCGGGCCTTTTCCTCCATGTGTCATGGCAAAGGCTTGCCCGACAAAGCGAAGGTGGAAGCGCTCAAAGCGTGGGAGTGCTGGAAGGTGAACGGCGAATTCAGCCTGGAACTGCTGCGGGCCTTTTCCTCCATGATGAGCAGTAGGGGCTTGCCCGACGAAGCGAAGGTGGAAGCGTTCAAAGCGTGGGAGTGCTGGAAGGTGAACGGCGAATTCAGCCTGGAACTGCTGCGGGTCTTTTCCTCCATGTGTCATGGCAAAGGCTTGCCCGACAAAGCGAAGGTGGAAGCGTTCCTGGCGTGGCAGTGCTGGAAGGTGAACGGCGAATTCAGCCTGGAACTGCTGCGGGCCTTTTCCTCCATGTGTAATGGCAAAGGCTTGCCCGACAAAGCGAAGGTGGAAGCGTTCGTGCAATGGCTACCCTCGGATGAAAATAAGAATATTCTGAAACTTTCTTGCCGAATATTTGCCAGTTTTGGTTTGCCCTCAGGAGAAAAACTGACTGAAAATGAGAAAACACTGCGCCAATGTCTTAATCAGTATGGTTGTACCACTGAACATGGCGACGACAATAGTGATGAAGATCTTTTAGAATCGAGTCAAATGAAAGCACTGGCTCTGTTCTTCTCCGGGCCCGCAAAATGGAGAATGAAAATTGCCGAATTCCAACAATATCTGGCTGCCCACAAGAGTCCTCGAAATGGCAGAGTGGCTGTTCGTGCTGCGCTGAAATCATTGCTACCGATATTGGCTATCCATGGAGGAACTGGCATCCAGTTCTGGATTGAAAAATATCGTGAAAATCCACGCTGCAAAGGAGTACTCACTAAGGCATTAGCCATTCCTGCACCACTGGCTTTAACAAAATTTGCACTAACGCAACTCCCTGAATCTGAGATGCAGGAATACCTTGAACTGTGCAGAAACCTGAAGCCAGCCCCAACTCAGGAACAGTGGTATGCATTAAAACCACTTTGCCAACAGCTTGGCCAGCGATTTGACTTCACGCAATCTAAACGCACGATGCTGGAAATTCTCTGGCAACAATCAGAAGATAACCGCTCAAAATACGCGGATAAGATGGATGAGCTATTCAAAACCTTTCCCACCATCTCACAATGGCACGAGTTACATCGGGTACTCGGACCACACAAAATGCAGCAAGTCATGGATGCTTGTCTTGAATACCAGGCTAAACCTGAAGCCGCTCCTGATGTAGCTACTCAGCAACAGTTGCTGGAAGGAATGTTACTGACAAACCACTATCTGCCTGAACACATCGATATACCGGATCTCTGCTTTTCAAACCGGGTGTCAACTGATGATGAAAGAGGCGTGGTTGTTGATGGTGATCACGTCATGTTGGGCCATGAACGCCTGTGGCACTTTATCACGGCCATACTGTTCGAGCTTAAACAAACAGAGTATCAATTCAGGAATCAAAAGCTTACTGTCATGCCAACCGATGGTGAACCGGTTGTACTCCAAAAACCGGATTTTACCCTCACGGATACCGGCCTTGTTATAAAGAACTGGACATTGGAACAGTTGACCGCCTTTTTCAAGGCAACTGAATTCACAGAACAATGGTATGAAAAGCCTCAGGACAAACGGGAACCCTATGCGATCAGGCTTGAGGCTAAACTAGCCCAAATGAAAGCAAGAACCAAAGAGACCAGGAAAGCTGAGCCTAAAAAAGCAGCATTTCTGCTGTCACCTTCCATGATTATCAATATCATCAAATACAAAAAACCATTAAAGCCAGCGGTGTGGTCATCTCTGGAACACTATGCCAGCAACGGCCAGCTAACCACAAGTTTATGTAAGGCGCTCAGCCCGGTTATCCGAAATGATAATGATGGTGTTGTTCCTGAGCTCGTTAAAAATGCAGTGGCTGAAAAGTTGGTACAGATTGAGGCAACAAAAACACCCGTAGTAACAGCAATCGCTCTGCAACAACCTCCTGCAAGCACGACACCCCCTTGGGATCAGGATTCCACCAGGAGCATTCAAGGGCCGAAATTTACCTTTGAAGCGGCAATGGAAGAGCTGGATCGTTTTCCGATATTGGGGAATAGAGAACTTGAACTATTGGAACCCTATCGGAAAGAGATGATACTTCCGCAGTTAATGAGTGTTCTCCAAAAGATCAACCATTATGATGTGGATAAACAGACACAAAACGCCTGGCATTCAGCTTTGGAATGCAGAAAAAAAGACCCTCTTGGGCTGAACGAAATTGACATTGACATTTGGGAATCGGATTCTGATTTATTGTCGCTGGATTTTGATTTATTTGCGACCGAGGCAGAACGGGTAGACAACAATGACTGGATGGAAGAGTTCCTACAAGGATAAACCAGTTGCCCTGACTCAAGCATTTTACAGTTAAAATGGCAATATACGCAGGTTAAATTGGTGCCTACCTGAAATTAGAGGAAACCGGAAGCGAATATCAAGAAGAAAGTCAAACCACCACGTGGCAAGAATTAGCGGTTTTCGCCAGCGGCTGACATACTTCCATCGGGGCGGCCTCTCACTGGGTGTAGTATTTCAGTAAACATCATACCGGTGTTTGGCCGTTACCCCATTCAGGCCGGACGAAATTTGTTGCTATGGAGGATTGCGTGGAGCGCAAACCCTGAAAATACAGTCAGTATGAGACTTTCACCCAAACGATTCTCCAATTGGAAACAGGGAGGACCTCCAAACAAACCATGCAGTCACCTTCCTCCTCAGCAACCGCAGATACTGTATCCCGGTTAACATCTACTGAAGCTGGAAGAGACGAGCCGTCAACCAGCCGCAAACGCAAAAGAAAGCGGAGCATGGCAGGTCGCCAGATTGAAAAGACAACAACGGACACTGGAGCGTTGCCACCGCATCAACAGCAACCTGAATCCGGGACCATTTCCCCCATAAAGCTCAGGCGTGTTACTGGCAATAACTCGTGTATTGAGCGCTCTTCTTCGACTTGGGTTCAGGGTAATCCGGAGCCAATGGAGACTGACACGGCCATGTCTGCTGACGCCGCTTCCACGCTTCCGGGGATATCAATAAATCTACCAAAAACCAGCGACAACAGGCTATTAACTGGCAATGAACATACCTCAGCGATGGTGCAGGACATGCCTGAACCAATGGAGGGTGTACCGCTCACTACAGAAATTAACAGTGGAACATCAATTTCAGAATTTTCTGTAAGCCAGCAAAATGAACTGCGAACACATTTAAATAATCAAGAAATTCAAGCAATATTAACGAATGCCGGGACTCTTCTGAAAAACCTCAAAGACAGGAAAATCCAGTTAGCGCGAGACAGGGGAAAGCCGCCCGCACACTCCCTCTTTTCCAAGTTAAAAAACTTCAGCATTGTTAAAGATTCTCAGACTTTCAAAGGCTATTTTGCCAAGGCCAACACGTTCTTTTTAGCTGTCAATCCCCAGCAGATTACCAATACCAGCTGCCTTACCAGCATGCTCAATTCCAAGACTCAGATAAAAAAGTTTGCAGAAGAAAGCGAGGAAAACATTCAGGCGATTGCTGCTAACCCATGCTTGAAACAGATTGCCTCCATGTGTAATGGCAAAGGCTTGCCCGACCAAGCGAAGGTGGCAGCGTTCGTGGCGTGGGAGTGCTGGAAGGTGAACGGCGAATTCAGCCTGGAACTGCTGCGGGCCTTTTCCTCCATGTGTAATGGCAAAGGCTTGCCCGACAAAACGAAGGTGGAAGCGTTCTTGGCGTGGGAGTGCTGGAAGGTGAACGGCGAATTCAGCCTGGAACTGCTGCGGGCCTTTTCCTCCATGTGTCATGGCAAAGCCTTGCCCGACAAAGCGAAGGTGGAAGCGTTCGTGGCGTGGGAGTGCTGGAAAGTGAACGGCGAATTCAGCCTGGAACTGCTGCGGGCCTTTTCCTCCATGTGTAATGGCAAAGGCTTGCCCGACAAAGCGAAGGTAAAAGCGTTCGTGGCGTGGGAGTGCTGGAAGGTGAACGGTGAATTCAGCCTGGAACTGCTGCGGGCCTTTTCCTCCATGTGTCATGGCAAAGGCTTGCCCGACAAAGCGAAGGTGGAATCGTTCGTGGCGTGGGAGTGCTGGAAGGTGAACGGCGACTTCAGCCTGGAACTGCTGCGGGCCTTTTCCTCCATGTGTCATGGCAAAGGCTTGCCCGACAAAGCGAAGGTGGAAGCGCTCAAAGCGTGGGAGTGCTGGAAGGTGAACGGCGAATTCAGCCTGGAACTGCTGCGGGCCTTTTCCTCCATGATGAGCAGTAGGGGTTTGCCCGACAAAGCGAAGATGGAAGCGTTCGTGGCGTGGGAGTGCTGGAAGGTGAACGGCGAATTCAGCCTGGAACTGCTGCGGGCCTTTTCCTCCATGTGTCATGGCAAAGGCTTGCCCGACAAAGCGAAGGTGGAATCGTTCGTGGCGTGGGAGTGCTGGAAGGTGAACGGCGACTTCAGCCTGGAACTGTTGCGGGCCTTTTCCTCCATGTGTCATGGCAAAGGCTTGCCCGACAAAGCGAAGGTGGAATCGTTCGTGGCGTGGGAGTGCTGGAAGGTGAACGGCGAATTCAGCCTGGAACTACTGCGGGCCTTTTCCTCCATGTGTCATGGCAAAGGCTTGCCCGACAAAGCGAAGGTGAAAGCGTTCGTGGCGTGGGAGTGCTGGAAGGTGAACGGCGACTTCAGCCTGGAACTGCTGCGGGCCTTTTCCTCCATGATGAGCAGTAGGGGCTTGCCCGACAAAGCAAAGGTGGAAGCGTTCGTGGTGTGGGAGTGCTGGAAGGTGAACGGCGAATTCAGCCTGGAACTGCTGCGGGCCTTTTCCTCCATGTGTCATGGCAAAGGCTTGCCCGACAAAGCGAAGGTGGAAGCGCTCAAAGCGTGGGAGTGCTGGAAGGTGAACGGCGAATTCAGCCTGGAACTGCTGCGGGCCTTTTCCTCCATGATGAGCAGTAGGGGCTTGCCCGACAAAGCGAAGGTGGAAGCGTTCATGGCGTGGGAGTGCTGGAAGGTGAACGGCGAATTCAGCCTGGAACTGCTGCGGGCCTTTTCCTCCATGTGTAATTGCAAAGGCTTGCCCGACAAGGCGAAGGTGGAAGCGTTCGTGCATTGGCTACCCTCGGATGAAAATAAGAATATTCTGAAACTTTCTTGCCGAATATTTGCCAGTTTTGGTTTGCCCTCAGCAGAAAAACTGACTGAAAATGAGAAGACACTGCGCCAATGTCTTAATCAGTATGGTTGTACCACTGAACATGGAGACGACAATAGTGATGAAGATCTTTTAGAATCGAGTCAAATGAAAGCACTGGCCCTGTTCTTCTCCGGGCCCGCAAAATGGCGCATGAAAATTGCCGAATTCCAACAATATCTGGCTGCCCACAAGAGTCCTCGAAATGACAGAGTGGCTGTTCGTGCTGCGCTGAAATCATTGCTACCGATATTGGCTATCCATGGAGGAACTGGTATCCAGTTCTGGATGGAAAAATATCGTGAAAATCCACGCTGCAAAGGAGTACTCACTCAGGCATTAGCCATTCCTGCACCACTGGCTTTAACAAAATTTGCACTAACGCAACTCCCTGAATCTGAGAGGCAGGAATACCTTGAACTGTGCAGAAACCTGAAGCCAGCCCCGACTCAGGAACAGTGGTATGCATTAAAACCACTTTGCCAACAGCTTGGCCAGCGATTTGACTTCACGCAATCCAAACGCACGATGCTGGAGATTCTCTGGCAACAATCAGAAGATAACCGCTCAAAATACGCGGATAAGATGGATGAGCTATTCAAAACCTTGCCCACCATCTCACAGTGGCGCGGGTTACATCGGGTGCTTGGACCACACCAAATGCAGCAATTCATGGATGCCTGTCTTGACTATCAAGCTACCCCTGAAACCGCTCCTGATGTCACGATTCAGCAACGGTTGCTGGCAGGAATGCTGCTCACCAACCACTCTCTACCGGAACAAGGGAAAATACCGGATCTCTGCTTTTCAAACCGAGCGTCAACAGATGATAAAAGAGGGGTGATGGTCGGTGGTGATCCCGCCATGTCGGGCCAGGAACGCCTGTGGCGCTTTATCACGGCCATGTTAATTGAGCTTGAACAAACAGAATATCAATTCAAGAATCACAGACTAACCGTTTTGCCAGACGATGGCGATCCGGTGGTACTCCAAAATCCAGAGTTTACCCTGAGAGATACCGGCTTTGTTATCAAGAACTGGACATTGCAACAGTTAACCGCCTTTTTCAAGGCAACCGAGTTCACAGAACAATGGTATAAAAAGCCTCAGGACAAGCGCGATCTCTATGCGATCAGGCTTGAGGCAAAATTAGCCCAAATAAAATCGAGAACCAAAGAGCCCAAGAAAGCCAAGCCTAAAAAAATACCACACCTGGTGGCACCCTCTCTGATTATTCGTCTAATCAATTGCCATAAACCATTAAAGCCTGCGGTCTGGTCATCTCTTGAACACTATGCCAGCAGCGGCCAGCTAAACGCCCGTTTATGCACGGCACTCGGCCCGGTTATCAAAGATGATAAAGACGGCATGGTTCCAGACCTCGTTAAGAAAGCGGTGGTTGCCAAGTTGGAACAGATTGAGGCAGCAAAAACGCCAGTAGTAACATCAATCCCTCAGCAAGGACTTCCAGCAAGGGCAAGCACATCAACTCAAGGGAACCAGGTTGCCAACCGTCGCATTCAAGGGCCGCTATCTGACTTTGACGCGGCAATGGAAGCTCTGGATCGTTTTCGCGAATTGGGAAATGCAGAACTTGAACTGCTGGAACCCCACCGAAGCCGAATGACTTATGTTGAATTAAGCATTGCTATCTGCAAAATGAGCTACGCAGTGGATTCAGAAACACGGAAAGAATGGCATGAAGCCAGCGAGAACAGGAGAAGAGACCCATTTGGGCTTGATGAAATAGTGGCATGGGATTTGGATTCGTTGGCGACATTGGATTCATTGGCGACAGAGTCAGAACTGGTCAACAACGATGACTGGATGGAAGAGTTCCTGCAAGGGCTGTGATATGCAAGGCTTGCATCGGTGTATACGACTGCTTCAATATTTATTCGACCGTTCAAATGACGACAAAGCTCGTCTGCACCCTGATTCTCCAGAATGCCATCAACCATCTGATTATCCCGGTCTCTGGCTACCATGACCGGTATTTGTCGACACTCTGTCTTCTTCTGATTACATTTGTTACGTACTGGAGGAACTGCCGTATGCGGATACGGTTGAGAAGCTGGAAGCACTCCTGCCCTGGAATGTAAAAGTCAGCGGTGCGCTATCCCGTAACACATCTCACAGCCAAACTGCCTGACAAAACAGGTCAGCCTTGCCTGATACCGGCTGCCTGGAACTTTACCGGGCTGACTAGGTCAATAGTTCGATTGTTGTCATCCCCAGACGATTCTCCAACTGGAAACAGGTAATCCCCGAAGTGCAGTCACCTTCCTCCTCAGTAACCGCAGACACGGCATCCCCGTTAACAGCCACTGAAACAGGAAGGCACCGGCCAGCAAACAGCCGAAAACAAAAAAGAAAGCGATCCATGTCAGGTTACCAGGTGGAACAGACAACAACGGGCACTGGAACATTGCCACTGCATCAACTGCAATCTGAATCCGGGCCCATCCCACCCATAAAGCGCAGGCGTGTTACTGACAACAGCAGGCGTATTGTGTGTTCTGCAACTTCGCTACCTACAGAAATTAACAGTGAAACATCAATTTCAGAATTTTCTGTAAGCCAGCAAAATGAACTGCGAACACATTTAAATAATCAAGAAATTCAAGCAATATTAACGAATGCCGGGACTCTTCTGAAAAACCTCAAAGACAGGAAAATCCAGTTAGCGCGAGACAGGGGAAAGCCGCCCGCACATTCCCTCTTCTCCAAGTTAAAAAACTTCAGCATTGTTAAAGATTCTCAGACTTTCAAAGGCTATTTTGCCAGGGCCAACACGTTCTTTTTAGCTGTAAATCCCCAGCAGATTACCAATACCAGCTGCCTTACCAGCATGCTCATATCGAAGACTCAGATAAAAAAGTTTGCAGAAGAAAGCGAGGAAAACATTCAGGCGGTTGCTGCTAACCCATGCTTGAAACAGATTGCCTCCATGTGTAATGGCAAAGGCTTGCCCGACAAAGCGAAGGTGGAAGCGCTCAAAGCGTGGGAGTGCTGGAAGGTGAACGGCGAATTCAGCCTGGAACTGCTGCGGGCCTTTTCCTCCATGTGTAATGGCAAAGGCTTGCCCGACAAAGCCAAGGTGGAAGCGCTCAAAGCGTGGGAGTGCTGGAAGGTGAGCGGCGAATTCAGCCTGGAACTGCTGCGGGCCTTTTCCTCCATGTGTCATGGCAAAGGCTTGCCCGACAAAGCGAAGGTGGAAGCGTTCGTGGCGTGGGAGTGCTGGAAAGTGAACGGCGAATTCAGCCCGGAACTGCTGCGGGCTTTTTCCTCCATGATGAGCAGTAGGGGCTTGCCCGACAAAGCGAAGGTGGAAGCGCTCAAAGCGTGGGAGTGCTGGAAGGTGAACGGCGAATTCAGCCTGGAACTGCTGCGGGCCTTTTCTTCCATGTGTCATGGCAAAGGCTTGCCCGACAAAGCGAGGGTGGAAGCGTTCGTGGCGTGGGAGTGCTGGAAGGTGAACGGCGAATTCAGCCTGGAACTGCTGCGGGCCTTTTCCTCCATGTGTCATGGCAAAGGCTTGCCCGACAAAGCGAAGGTGGAAGCGCTCAAAGCGTGGGAGTGCTGGAAGGTGAACGGCGAATTCAGCCTGGAACTGCTGCGGGCCTTTTCCTCCATGATGAGCAGTAGGGGCTTGCCCGACAAAGCGAAGGTGGAAGCGCTCAAAGCGTGGCAGTGCTGGAAGGTGAACGGCGAATTCAGCCTGGAACTGCTGCGGGCCTTTTCTTCCATGTGTCATGGCAAAGGCTTGCCCGACAAAGCGAAGGTGGAAGCGCTCAAAGCGTGGCAGTGCTGGAAGGTGAACGGCGAATTCAGCCTGGAACTGCTGCGGGCCTTTTCCTCCATGTGTCATGGCAAAGGCTTGCCCGACAAAGCGAAGGTGGAAGCGCTCAAAGCGTGGGAGTGCTGGAAGGTGAACGGCGAATTCAGCCTGGAACTGCTGCGGGCCTTTTCCTCCATGTGTCATGGCAAAGGCTTGCCCGACAAAGCGAAGGTGGAAGCGCTCAAAGCGTGGGAGTGCTGGAAGGTGAACGGCGAATTCAGCCTGGAACTGCTGCGGGCCTTTTCCTCCATGTGTAATGGCAACGGCTTGCCCGACAAAACGAAGGTGGAAGCGTTCGTGGCGTGGGAGTGCTGGAAGGTGAACGGCGAATTCAGCCTGGAACTGCTGCGGGCCTTTTCCTCCATGATGAGCAGTAGGGGCTTGCCCGACAAAGCGAAGGTGGAAGCACTCAAAGCGTGGGAGTGCTGGAAGGTGAACGGCGAATTCAGCCTGGAACTGCTGCGGGCCTTTTCCTCCATGTGTAATGGCAAAGGCTTGCCCGACAAAGCGAAGGTGGAAGCGTTCGTTCAATGGCTACCCTCGGATGAAAATAAAAATATTCTGAAACTTTCTTGCCGAATATTTGCCAGTTTTGGTTTGCCCTCAGCAGAAAAACTGACTGAAAATGAGAAAACACTGCGCCAATGTCTTAATCAGCATGGTTGTACCACTGAACATGGCGACGACAATAGTGATGAAGATCTTTTAGAATCGAGTCAAATGAAAGCACTGGCTCTGTTCTTCTCTGGGCCCGCAACATGGCGCATGAAAATTGCCGAATTCCAACAATATCTGGCTGCCCACAAGAATTCTCGAAATGACAGAGTAGCTGTTCGTGCTGCGCTGAAATCATTGCTACCGATATTGGCTATCCATGGAAGAACTGGTCTCCCGTTCTGGATTGCAAAATATCGTGAAAATCCACGCTGCAAAGGAGTACTCACTAAGGCATTATCCATTCCTGCACCACTGGCTTTAACAAAATTTGCACTAACGCAGCTCCCTGAATCTGAGATGCAGGAATATCTTGAACTGTGCAGAAACCTGAAGCCAGCCCCAACTCAGGAACAGTGGTATGCATTAAAACCACTTTGCCAACAGCTTGGCCAGCGATTTGACTTCACGCAATCTAAACGCACGATGCTGGAGATTCTCTGGCAACAATCAGAAGATAACCGCTCAAAATACGCGGATAAGCTGGATGAGCTATTCAAAACCTTGCCCACCATCTCACAGTGGCGCGGGTTACATCGGGTGCTTGGACCACACAAAATGCAGCAATTCATGGATGCCTGTCTTGACTATCAGGCTACCCCTGAGACCGCTCCTGATGTCACGGTTCAGCAACGGTTGCTGGAAGGAATGCTGCTCACCAACCACGCTCTACCTGAACCAGAGAAAATACCGGATCTCTGCTTTTCAAACCGAGTGGCAACAGATGATAAAAGAGGGGTGATGGTCGGTGGTGATCCCGCCATGTCGGGCCAGGAACGCCTGTGGCGCTTTATCACGGCCATGTTAATTGAGCTTGAACAAACAGAATATCAATTCAAGAATCACAGACTAACCGTTTTGCCAGACGATGGCGATCCGGTGGTACTCCAAAATCCAGAGTTTACCCCGAGAGATACCGGCTTTGTTATCAAGAACTGGACATTGCAACAGTTAACCGCCTTTTTCAAGGCAACCGAGTTCACAGAACAATGGTATAAAAAGCCTCAGGACAAGCGCGATCCCTATGCGATCAGGCTTGAGGCAAAATTAGCCCAAATGCAAGCGAGAACCAAAGAGCCCAAGAAAGCCGAGCCTAAAAAAATACCACACCTGGTGGCACCCTCTCTGATTATTAGACTAATCAATTGCCATAAACCATTAAAGCCTGAGGTCTGGTCATCTCTTGAACACTATGCCAGCAGCGGCCAGCTAAATGCCCGTTTATGCACGGCACTCGGCCCGGTTATCAAAGATGATAAAGACGGCATTGTTCCAGACCTCGTTAAGAAAGCGGTGGTTGCAAAGTTGGAACAGATTGAGGCAGCAAAAACGCCAGTAGTAACATCAATCCCTCAGCAAGGACCTCCAGCAAGGGCAAGCATAGCAACTCAAGGGAACCAGGTTGCCAACAGTCGCATTCAAGGGCCGCTATCTAACTTTGACGCGGCAATGGAAGCTCTGGGTCGTTTTCGCGAATTGGGAAATGCAGAACTTGAACTGCTGGAACCCCACCGAAGCCGAATGACTTATGTTGAATTAAGCACTGCTATCTGCAAAATGAGCTACGCAGTGGATTCAGAAACACGGAAAGAATGGCATGAAGCCAGCGAGAACAGGAGAAGAGATCCACTTGGGCTTGATGAAATAGTGGCATGGGATTTGGATTCATTGGCGACATTGGATTCATTGGTGACCGAGTCAGAACTGGTCAACAACGATGACTGGATGGAAGAGTTCCTGCAAGGGCTATGTTGGGTTTAAGGGTTGAAAGTGAATAAATTCCAAAATCTTGTTGACCAAAAAGTCAGTTATTAAAGCATTAATGCCAGCTAGGAGGCTGCCATCCTCGCTACGGGCGCTATTCTCGGTCAGCCTCCCAGGCAGATTTATCAAGAAAAGCAGGTTATCGGGGAATCAACACATATAGTTTGCCAGGCTCCTGCTGTGGCCCGGCAATCAAGGCTGCATCGTTGCCAGCGCCCATATAGATATCTCCCCGGACGGGACCCTTTATGGCACTGCCGGTATCCTGGGCAACCATCAGCTGCTGGAATTTCTCTCCGGTGGCGGTGAGGCGGGTATCGAGCCATACCGGCAGGCCAAGGGGGATATAAGATGGATCCACAGCCAGTGTTCTTTTCGGGGCAGCAGGCACACCCTGAGCGGTGATGGCACCTTCCTCAGAAAAACTGAAAAAGATGTAGCGAGGGTTCTGGTTGAGCAGCCATTCCCGTTGGTCCGGATGGTTTTCCAGCCATGACTGGATGGTTTGCATGGATACTTCTTCAAGTTCCCCTTGCTGTTTCAGTATCCTCCCAATGGCCACGTAGTTGTGGCCATTATTACCGGCGTAGCCAACATGAATAATGTTACCGTCAGGCAGTTCCACATTCCCTGATCCTTGAATCTGCAGAAAGAACTTATCAACAGGACTGCTCAGCCACAGGAGCACATCGCTGGCTTTCGCTGTCTGTTGATTGATTTCTGCCCGACTGCCATAGGGTTTCAGGAAGCCTTTCTCAACCCGCCCCACCAATCCCGGGCCACTGAGACCAAAGTCAGCCAGGCGAACCTTGACCAGATCGTGGGGAAGTTTCAGTAACGGGATTGGGTAATCTTCCGACGGTTTCAGACTGCCGGGAATAACCGGGGAGTAATAAGCGGTAAACAGGCCTTGTTTCTGGGGGGAGAGCTGGACAGGCGTAAAGTTTTGCTCAAAAAAGGTTTTCAGTTGACGGTCGGGGGTTTGCATCAGCTCCTTACACAACAATTGCCATTGCTGGTAGTTGCCCCAGGGGCTGTTGTCGGTCAGCACCGAACGGTTCAGGTGCTGGCAACTGTTCAGCAACGCCGGTCTTACGGCAATGGCCTGTTGCTGGCTCCAGCCCTCCAGCTCACTGAATGTGACCGGCTGTCGTTCCGACGCTTTGGTCATTAGCCCGCAACCACTGAATAACACAGAGCACAGAAGAGGAATGAACCTGAAAACGTTGCCGGTGACTGACTTGGAAAAACCGGAGGTAGCGTGTTTGAAGTGCTGGAATGCAAAGGTCACGTTGAGTGCTTCTGGTTGAGAACGGTGAATTAGAGGAAGGTGCTGAATCAGCTTGCCTATTAAACCATATTTTTTAGCCTGTTGTGCAGGCAACTACTTGCACATTGCACAGTTGCCCGGATAGCCGGGGCGCTCTCAATTTCCCATGTGACCAGAACGCCCCGTGAACACTCTTTATATTACTTCGGGTTGTTAAGAAACAACAGGCTCTGGCATACCACTTATCAATTTGCCCACTTCCTGATCAATGTAATAGAGGCCTTTGTTTTCCATACCGATCATATCAATTTTATCGAGAATCGTTTTGAACAGCTTCTCTTCTTCGTGCTGCTCCGCAACGTACCACTGCAGGAAATGGAACGTGGAGTAGTCCTGTTCGGTGAACGCAGTATGGGCCAGGGCGTTGATCTTCTGAGTAACGGTACACTCATGTTTATAGGTCGCAAGGAATACATCCCGGACAGACGCGAACGCATGGGGAGGCGCATCAATACCGCCAATAATGGCCATGGCTCCCGTTTCGTTGACGTAGTCAAAGAGCTTCTGCATGTGTTCCATTTCTTCCCGGGCATGGCGGCGGAGAAAATGATTGCACCCGTCCAGCCCCTGGCTTTCGCACCAGGAGGCCATTTGCAGATACAGATTTGAGGAGTAAAACTCCAGATTAATCTGTTCGTTTAACTTGTATCATGGTTTGGCTGAGCATGGCAACTCCTGACGCTGTTCTGTATTGAAATTGTTAGGAATAAGGACTCACAGGTGAACGCAACCCGGTGCACAAAAGGCCGACCGGGACTAACGACCGATAACCTTACAAAAGGTCTGGTTTTGGCGGGATTATAATACTAATTGTTTTTGCGAACTACACCAGACGAACAGATTGCATCGTCGGACGGCTTACAGAAATTTAATATTGAGACTCAGGCAAATGCACCACCATGCCGTCCATCTCATCAGTGACGACAACCTGGCAGCTCAGCCTGCTGGTTTCTCTCGGCTCACGGACAACATCCAGCATTTCCTGCTCCATGCCTTCAGCCGGTCCGACCATCTCAATCCACCCTTCATCAATATAACAGTGGCAGGTGGCACAGGAGCAGGCACCACCACACTCTGCAAGGATGCCATCGATCATGTTATCAACGGCACCCTGCATCAAAGTACTACCTGAGTCGATGTCGGCTTCATACTGGTTGCCGTCGTGAGTAACAAACTGAATCAGAGGCATGTGAGTCCTTTATTGTCTTTTTATTGCTGTTTCACTCTATCGGACTCACCACGGAAAGAAAAGCGACCACCTGTCAGACAAACCGCCCGGACATTATTTGTTGTATATACCGGGCGTTTCAAAGGGTCCATCACAGCCAAGCTCAGGATGCTTACCCGGATGAGAGAGAAAGAACTCATGCATTCTGGCAAAGTCAGAGGGAATATCTCCGGACATGGGCATAGGTGCGCCCATAATGACCTTGCGCTGCTGAAAGTCGAAGGCAATGGGTACAACCGGAACGTTGGCACCATGCGCTATATGATAAAAACCGGTTTTCCACTTTTGCACCTTTGACCGGGTGCCCTCAGGTGCGATAGCCAGCACGAAGTGGTCACTGCTGTTGACCTCTGCGATGGCCTGATCAACCCGGTTGATGGATTTATCACGCTCAATGGGAATACCGCCAAGCCGATGCATCAACACACTCAGGGGCCAGAAAAACAGCGAGTGCTTGGCAAAAAACCGGACACGTATACGGGTTACCAGCTTAACCGCAACGCCGATAACAAAATCCCAGTTTGATGTGTGATGGGCGACGATGATCACGTATTTATTGAGGTGTTCCGGCAGGTTTCCCTCAATTTTCCATCCGCCAAGTAACCACAGGACAAAGTGTCCCAGGCCTGTCTTGAACCGGTTTTTGGGAAGGTAGTTGCTGGTGAAGGACGATTGCATAGTTAACTTGCTAAAGCAGGAAAGCGCGGCAGTATGTCACTTTTGTTGCACTTCGTCAGTCGGTAAATACCTTTTTACAGAGGAGGGGTTGCTTACCGTCCTGAAATAACTTCTAAATCTCTACAGACGCTACCCGCCCCCCGCCTCCCGCTACCCGAAAAGCCTGAACCGCTTGTGCTTTTGCAGGCATCGGGTGGCGGGAAGCGGGCGGCGACCTTTTCCCAGGCTGAGAAAATGATGAAGTTATTCTGGAAATCCTTATGGAGACTCCACCGGTCAGATCAACAATCCTGAAGCCAGCCATTACGGACAGAGTGATCAATCTGCTCAAGAACATAACACCACAGCTTGGGGGCCAGGTGCTCCAGATATTGATTCCGTTTCAACACCTGACTGCGGGTAACCTGATACTTGGCCCAGGTGCCACCCTCACTGTCCATATTCTGGATTACGGGTAACAGGCAGTCCATGGCTTTGGCGAAGCGGGCATCCGGGCTGTGTACCTGCTCAAATTCAAGCCAGAGCGCCCTGAACTCATCGGCCTGCGCCTGTGGCAATAGCCCGAACAGGCGTTCTGCCGCTGCCATTTCTTTAGTTGACTGACCGGCCAGCTCAGTAGCCGCAGCAAACGCAAATGTATCTCCGGCATCAATTTCTACAATATCGTGGAGCAGCAGCATCTTGATCACCCGGCCAATATCAACCGGCTCTTCAGCGTACTCTTGCAGGGTCATCGCCTGCACCGCGATATGCCAGCTATGTTCGGCACTGTTCTCCTGTCGGCTGTTATCAGGCTTTACCATGGTTTTTCGATAAACCGCCTTGAGTTTATCCAGCTCCTTGATAAAAGCCAGTTGCTGCCCAAGCCTTGAGGAAATAACAGACATAAATTTTGAACCATATTACTAATATTGCGTCTAATAACATAAATCCTAACAGAACACTCAGCCAGTAACTAACCATCGATTTTAAAATCAATCAGTTATAATAGAAGCTGGTCATTGAGCAGAACCGGCAGAACACTCAAAACATAGTCGAATTAACCACCTGGTATGCCCGATGATCCCATCTATAAACAGCACTCTCTTTGCTCACAGCCCCTCTCCTGAGCCTGTCTATCACAACGAAGAATTATCTGAAGAGTGCTCGAATACCACCACTGAAGCTTGCTCTCAAAGTAACGCACCTTCAGGAAAAAGTGATGGGCTTGCCGCTAGAACCTGTGAGGTTATCGAAAAAACAGAAACGTTTATGTCCAGGGTAAAACGTCATGGTAAATGGTTGCTGTCAAACGTTCCCGGGGCACTGTGCACCCCACTGAGAGTCTGTACTACTTTGTTGCATGCGGGCATTTTTGCCGGTTATTACGTCACAGTAATGACCATTACCGGAATTGGAGCGCTTACCGGGGCGATGACGGGGGTAGCTGCTGCAATAAAAGCAAGTATCAGCCCCTGCCCGGCAGAAAAATCATTTAAAGAATACACCGTCAGTCATGCACAAAAAGTCTTTACATGGCTGGCTCTGCCCTATGAGATCTTACCAGAAAAGTTAAAGGGCTCAATTTTTCCGGCGCTAGCCAGTGTCGCACTTTTTATTGTTGAAACGGTGACTATTCCGGGAAAACAGCTCTCCATTCATGTGTATGAAAACATTTGCCACGCCACTTACCAGGCGACCAAACCCTATAAGCCTGTCACTGATATGACCGTAAAGCTGTTTGATACCACTAAGCGATGGATTGAGAATGGAAGCAAAAGCAGGGGGGATTGAATTCCCCCATTATTAACCCTGTTCCAGCAAACGCCGCAGATCAATAATTGCTGCATTGGCACGGGAGACATAATTAGCCATCACCAGAGAGTGGTTAGCCAGCAAACCAAAACCGGAACCATTCAGTATCATCGGGCTCCAAACCGCATCCTGGGTCGCCTCCAGCTCGCGGATAATCTGTCGGACACTGACCGTGGCATTTTTCTTGTCCAGAACATCAGCAAAGTCCACTTCTATCGCCCTGAGAAGATGTATCAGAGCCCAGGAAGTGCCCCGGGCCTCATAGAAAACATCATCAATCTGTGACCAGGGTGTTTTTACATCAATCAATACAGCATTGTCGGTGGATTGAGCCGCCGCGCCGGAAAGGTCGGTATTTAAACGGGGTTTACCAACACTGGCACTCAGACGTTGGGAAAGGCTGCCGAGGCGCGTTTCTACATCCCCCAGCCAGCGGGTCAGATTATCGGCCCGGGCATAAAATTGCGCCGAGTCATTGGGATCGGACAAACGGGTCATATAGCTGTTCAGCTTATCAATGCCCCTCTGGTATTCCCGCTCACTGGAAGGCAGAATCCAGCTTCTGGCATCAAAATTAAACTGCGGCTCGGCCACCGCAAGATCCTGGTCTTCCCTTGACTGCGACTGGGAACGACTGAAGTCCTTGCGCAGGGCCCGGGCCATATCACGCACCTGAATCAGAACACCCACTTCCCAATTGGGCATATTATCCATCAGTACGCCCGGTGGCATAATGTCATTGCGCAGGAAACCACCCGGCTTATTCAGCAGCGTATTCGCCAGGGTATAGAGTGTTGCTGTTGTGGTATAACCAGTGACGACTGCCTGAGCATTATCAGTGGCCAGCTTTTCGGCATTGGCCTTTACTGAGAACAGGTCTGGCTCCTGACTCCAGTACCAGCCAACAAGTGATAGAAACAGAATCAATACACCAGTGCCGACGGCCAGGGCTTTACCATAGATAAGACCCGACATTTTCTGCATACCCGACTGAAAAGCCGATTTCATCTTTTCCAGCGCCATAATTTCCCCGTTCGTCACCGCTCAGACTTTTATCCTGAATATGGCGTTCCAATATGGATGCGCTTCCAAACGGCCATTATCCTCTAATAATTGTGGTTGTGCGAGTTTCTGTTAGAGCCTGTCAAGCAACTATCTATTAATTTTTGAACCATAAAGCCCCCAAATACTCATTTTGAAGATGGTTTCGTTACTGCTGTTTCTGCATTGATTTTTAGCTGACTGAGTGTTGTCTTGCTGTTTTCCTGGACATCAGCAGCGGTGGTTCACTGTAACGTTGCACCGTAGGCAATCAGAGCAACAACAGCATCTTGCTGGACTTTCTCGGTTGCATATTGGAGGGGCGTCTTCCCGTCCTTGGTTCGAGCGTTGACGTCCGCACCTCTGGCAATCAGAGCATCAATGGCTTCCTGCTGGCCTTGCTCGGCTGCAAAGTGGAGGGGCGTCCTCCCGTCTGTGGTTTGAGCGTTGACGTCCGCACCTCTGGTAATCAGGGCATGAATGGCTTCCTGTTGGCCTCGCTCGGCGGCAAAGTGGAGGGGCGTATATTTAGTCTTTATATCTCTGGGGGCATTAATATCAGCACCTTTGGCCTTCAATTTGTCGACGAACCCCCAATCACAAGCCTGAGCGGCATACACAAGCATTGTTGAACCTAGATGATTACATGGTGCATTAACATCAAATCCAGCATTAGCAAAACTCTTGATCATTGAGATACTTAACTTTTTATTGTCACTGGCCCTTTTTAGGGCCGTATCTCCTTCCTCGGTTCGAGCGTTGACGTTCGCACCTCTGGTAATCAGAGCAACAATGGCTTCTTGCTGGCCTTGCTCGGCTGCAAAGTGGAGGGGCGTATAATTAGTCTTTATATTCCTGGGGGCGTTAATATCAGCACCTTTGGCCTTCAATATATCGACGAACTCCCAATCAGAAGCCTCAGCGGCATACCCAAGCATTGTTGAACCTAAACAATTACATGGTGCATTAACATCAAATCCAGCATTAGCAAAACTCTTGATCAATGAGATACTTAACTTTTTATTGTCGCTGGCCCTTTTCAGGGCCGTATCTCCTTCCTCGGTTCGAGCGTTGACGTTCGCACCTCTGGCAATAAGGGCATCCATGGCTTTCCGCTGGCCTTTCTCGGCTGCACAGTGGAGGGGCGTCCTCCCGTCTGTGGTTCGAGCGTTGACGTTCGCACCTCTGGTAATCAGAGCATTAATGGCTTCCTGCTGGCCTTGCTCGGCTGCACAGTGGAGGGGCGTCCTCCCGTCTGTGGTTCGAGCGTCGACGTTCGCACCTCTGGTAATCAGAGCATTAATGGCTTCCTGCTGGCCTTGCTCGGCTGCAAAATGGAGGGGCATATATTTAGTCTTTATATATCTGGGGGCATTAATATCTGCACCTTTGGCCTTCAATTTGTCGACGAACTCCCAATCACAAGCCTCAGCGGCAAACACAAGCATGGTTGAACCAAAATAATTACATGGTGCACTAACATCAAATCCAGCATTAGCAAAACTCTTGATCAATGAGATACTTAACTTTTTATTGTCGCTGGCCCTTTGCAGGGCCGTATCTCCTTCCCCGGTTCGAGCGTTGACGTTCGCACCTCCGGCAATAAGGGCATCCATGGCTTGCCGCTGGCCTTTCTCGGCTGCACAGTGGAGGGGCGTCCTCCCGTCTGTGGTTCGAGCGTTGACGTTCGCACCTCTGGCAATAAGGGCAGCAATGACTTCCTGCTGGCCTTTCTCAGCTGCACAGTGGAGGGGCGTCCTCCCGTCTGTGGTTCGAGCATTGACGTTCGCACCTCTGGTAATAAGGGCATCAATGGCTTTTCGCTGGCCTTGAGCGGCTGCACAGTGGAGGGGCGTCCTCCCGTCTTTGGTTCGAGCGTTGACGTCCGCCCCTCTGGCAATAAGGACATCAATGGCTTCCTCCTTACCTGCCTGGGCTGCACAGTGGAGGGAGGTTCTCCCGTCTTTGATTCGAAAGTTGACGTTCGCACCTCTGTTAATCAGAGTACCAATGGCTTTTTGTTGGCCATGAGCGGCTGCATAGTGGAGGAGTGCCTTGGTATCAGCAATAATACAAACATCACGACGACACAATGGGCAATCAGATCTTTCCTTCAGCCATTTCTTAATACTCGATGAATGAAAATGATGACCGCAAACACTAACAGAAACGCTCCGGGATCCGGATATAGATTCATGGCAAAAACTACAATTCTCCTCGACGTCTGCGTGTATGGATGCAGGAGAAGAAAAATGTTGCATGAGGGTATGACGTATGTTTGATATAAGTTTCATACTTCTAGGACCTTCCTGGACGCGAGAAGTTCTATAAATTCGAAACTATTGGTCATTTCACCCAGAAGAAAAGGAAGAAGAAAAGGAATTACCTGTCGCTGATAGTTGGCTCAGGTTCACTCCATTTTTATTCAGTCTGCATCATCGCAAGCAGTGCTGTGATAAAGTCCCTCCTCTTGATCTCGTAATCATTATAATGGTGAGTTGTTGAGAGCCAACCGTTAACTCTGTGCTCAAAATCACTGCGACAAACATGGCCAGACAATTTTGTTTGCAGATTGGCCGTCAGCGTATACAACTGTTGTCGTTGTTCTTGCAACAGCTTAGTCTGGACCGGTGTTCCGGGTTTGTCTTCAGAGTGCAAATCGATAAACTGCCTGGCTTTATGCAGAGTTAGCAGAGAGCGCATCAGCAAACCATAAATATATTCCCCGGGGTTTTCGGGAGTGTTAAAAAGAATGGTTCGGGGCAGGTAAAATACCTCTCCCTTTTGCAATTTTCTGGTCAGTGGATCAAGGTTTTTCGCGAGATATTCCAGCGTGTTGTTCAGTAATCGGGTTTCTTCGGCAAACGACAGACACCATACCGGCCTCTCAACACCAGGAACCTGAACGGCGCATCGTGAGGCATTGCCATCGGTGACTCTCGCATCAATACTGACCTGAACCCCCATTGCTTTCATACCCAAATCACCATCTTTCAGATGAATATTGTAGGCCTTTGGCAGTTGAATCTCCGGACATCCCGGAACGTCCCAGATGACGATGTTTGTGGGAATTTCCGAGGCTCTGTCGCTGTTAAGTGCCTGCAGCCGGTCAAACAGTCTCCTGGCAGGCTCTGCCGCGGTACAGATAATGTCAATATCATTGAATGATGAGCAACGGTTCTGTAAAAAACGCGCGTAGGAGCCGGTAATCAGAATGGGGGGATTGCGATAAGAACCATTGATTTCCTGAATAATCTCCAGTGTTTGTAGTGTTAGCGCATTGAACTGCGGATGCCTGTTCAGGAAACCCGGTTCAATAGACCATTGCTTCGGTACCTGAGCCGCACTGGCGGCCACTGTCTGAGTGGCAGGGACTGCGGTTCTGTGGGGACTCTTGCGCCTTGGGGCTGCGGCCCGTTCCTGTTGGAACAGGAATTCATTCATGATATTGGCTTCAGGGCTGAATCGTGCAAACCAGTGGCTTAAAGCATGGCGCAACTTGCTTCTTTCAGGAAAACCCTGAAGGCACTCCAGAACATGCTCCCTGCGGATGGTCTGTCCATCAACCGGCTGTCTCTTGATATAGCAATGTGCCAGGAAGAAGAAATGCATGCGCTTATTCTTAAATGAGTTCCTGAGTGTTTTCATGGATTGCAGTACCTCTTCTGCCGACACTCGCTGCTGATCAATCGACAATTCATGCTGCATCGCCATGAATTTCAGGATACATTGCAGCCGATGCTGCTCATCTTTTACCGGTGCGCTGTTTAATATTTGCCAGGCCTGTTGAATGATCTCCTGCGCCTCGTTGGTGTCATCGAACCACTGACGTTGTTTCAACCTGTGCATCAGGAACTCAGCCTGCCTGCAAGCATGATCTCCGGGTACTTCATTAAACGCTGCCAATACTTGCGCGTTATCCAGATAGGAGCCATTCAATTCTCTTGCATTCAATGCCAACCGGGTTTGAAAAATAGCACTTTCGAGCAACCAGCCACCGCGTTCAAAATCCTTGACTACGGCATCCGGTGTGACCTGCCGACGATGCAATGCCAGACCTCTCAGGCAACACGCCCCTTGAAAGCGCACCCTCGCCAGTTTTCCCTCGCGATTATTCGGGAAATCACTGACCACCTCATCCGGTACGACCGGCTGCCCCTGCAACATCAGGCCTCTAAAGCAACACTGCTCCTTAAAGCGTGCTAACCCTATTTTGCCATCTGAGCTACTGGGGAAACTCTTAACCACTGCCTCCGGCGTGACCTGCTGGCCATTCAGTGGCAGCTCCATCAGGCAACACATTTCCATGAAGCGTGCTATCGCCAGCCTGCCTTCCGGGCTATCCGGGAAGCCCTTAACCACCTCATCCGGTGTAACCTTCCGACCATGCAACACCAGGCCTTTCAGGCAACAGTCTGCTTTGAAGCGCCCCAGCCCCAGTCTGCCTTCCCGACTATCCGGAAAATCCCTGGCCACCTCATCCGGTGTGACCAGCTGGCCATGCAACAGCAGGCCCAGCAGACAACAGTCTGCTTTGAAGCGCCCCAGCTCCAGTGATGCATTAGCGCTCTTAAAATCCTTAACCACCTCATCCGTGGTGACCTGCTGACCATTCAATGCCAGACCTCTGAGGCAACATTCCGCTTTAAAGCGTGCCAGCTCCAGTAGTGCTTTAGCGTCCTTATAACCCTTAACCACCTCCTCTGCCGTAACCGGCCGACCATTCACTGCCAGAGCTTTCAGGCAACAATTCTCTTTGAAGCGCGCCAGCTCCAGAGGTGCATTGATGGCCTGAAACCCCTTAACCACTGCCACCGGCATGACCTGCTGGCCATTCAACGACCATCTTCTCAGGCAACATTCCGCTCTGAAACGCGCCAGCTCCAGTGTCGCTTTGGTTGCCTGATACTCGACCTGCTGATCATTCATCAACAGCCCCTTCAGGCGAGCCTCTTTGTTGCAGCGAGCCTGCTCCGCTTCTGCCTTGGCGACCTGATAATCATTAACCACTTCATCCGGCGTAATCTGCTGGCCATTTAACGCCACCCCTCTCAGACAACATCTTTCCTTAAAGCGTGCCAGCCCCAGTGGTGCGTTGGCTGCCCGATAATCCTTAACCACCGCCTCCGGTAAGACCTGCTGACCATGCAACATCAGACCTCTCAGGCAACATTCCATTTTGAAGTTCGCCAGCGCCATCGTTGCTTTGGCTGCCTGAAACTCCCTGACCACCTCATCCGGCGCAACCTGCTGGCCATTCAGCGTCAGGCCTCTCAGGCAACATTCCTTTTTGAAGTAGGAAAGTTTCAGCGTTGCGTTGACTGCCTGAAACCCCTTAACCACGGCCTCCGGTCTGACCCGGCGGCCATTCAGCAGCAGCTCTGTCAGGCAACAGGTCTCTTTGAAGTGCGCCAGCCCCAGTTTGCCTTCATGACTGGCCGGGAAAGCCTTAGCCACCTCATCCGGTGTCACCGGCTGGCCATTCATCATCTTGCCTGTCAGGCAACAATCCGCTTTAAAGCGTGCCAGCGCCAGCTGGCCCTGCGGACTGTCCGGGAACCCCTTAACCACTTCATCCGCTGTGATCTGCTGGCCATTCAATGCCAGGCCCTTTTGGCAACATTGTTCCTTAAAGCGCGCCAATCCCAGTTTGCCCATCGGGTTGTCCGGGAAATCCCTGATCACCGCCTCCGGTGTGACCGGCTGGCCATTCAGCTGCAGCCCCCTCAGACAACATTCTGCTTTGAAACGCGCCAGCTCCAGCGTGGCGTTGATTGCCTGAAAATCCTTAACCACCGTATCCGGTGCAATCTTCTGGCCTCTCAAGGACAGGCCCTTCAGGCAACAGTGTTCCTTAAAGCGCGCCATCCCCAACTTGCCTTGCCGACTCTCCGGGAAATCCTTAATCACCATCTCCGGTTTGACCAGCCGACCATCCAATCTGAGGCCCGTCAGGCAGCATTTCTCTTTGAAGCGTGCTAATGCCATTTGGCACTTATCATTTCGTCCTGGCCTTCGGTTGAGCTCCCGAACAACATGGTCCGGGTCACTTTGATATTGCCATGTCGCATGTTTTGTAAGCAAAGTTGCTGCAAGAAGCAGCCGCTTCTAAAAGATGTTTTATCCTTTCCGTAGGCGTTAAGCACATCAGCGGTGTTGATTGGACGCCCTTGTAATGGTTTTTTCTGCCAAAAGGCATCCTCAATGTGCCTGCCATCATCCAGCGTGATGGCGGTACCTGTACGGGGGTGGTGGTTTGCAACCTTTTTGCCGTTGAATTTACTTCTGGAGCTGCCAGGAATTCTGCTTGAACCGGCTTGTTGATCCCCGACAGACTTTCGGTGAGAGCGGGTTGATGTGGTTGCTTTCAGAATCCCCCCCTGCACACGTTAACTATAAATACCGCCGTTTGACCTCAAAATGCTGATCAGGTTCCCTCCATGGCCGTTGAACAGTTCAGAGTAACTCGGGATGCCCCAGATAATATCCCTGACCACCAGCAACACCCAGCTGTTTTAATGCCTCCCACGCCTCTTCCTGTTCAACGCCCTGGGCGAGAACACTCATATCCCGGGACTCAGCCATCATGGACAGTGTTCTTATATATAGTTGATTCTCATAGCTGGACGTCAACTGTCTTGCAAAACTGCCGTCCACTTTCAGGTAATGGGCATTGATCATCTGCAGGAACGTCAGCGCCTGACTGGACACACCAAAATGATCAATGGAAAACTGACAACCGGTTGCCACCAGTGCATCCACCCGTTCTGCAACCCGCTCCCCCACCAGCATAAGTGAGCGCTCAGCCGTTTCCAGAATCAGACGCCTGGCCAGATCCTGACGTAGTCTGAGGGCATCCAGTAACCAGTGATAAAAATCATCATCCATCAGGGAGTAGGGTGAGATATTCAGGCTGTAGGTTTGATAGTCATCCCGGTCATCCATATAGTCCGTCAGGGCAAAAAATACCGCCCGATCAAAGGCACCATAGAGATCATAGCGCTCAACCACCGGCATAAAGGCATCAGCAGACACCACTTCACCATCCAGCGTTATCCGTGCCAGCACCTCCGTAAATGCTACTTCACCATCTGCTCCCACAATGGGCTGGCCATACAGCTCGATAAGGCCTTTTGCCATCACCTCTTTGAGCGCTTCGACCCATTGTGTGTCACTCCAACCCATGTACGGATAACCAGACTCACCACTGATATCCAGCACATCCCAGCAATTTTTAACCCGGGTCTCCTGTTCCAGCAGCTGCTGATCACCATGCTCCAGCAGCAGCTGTGGGGAACAGCGCCCCTGGTGGGTCACTGCGGCAATATGCAGGTTATTGCTACCTTCCGGTGACGAGAAAAACTCCATGGCCACCAGAACCTTGAATAATCGTTCCGTCACCTTACGGATTTCATCGACATTGCAGGCGGGCACACACACGCTAAAACCGGATCCATTCCAGCGGCCAGAAAAAGCTTCGGGCCAGGCCAACAGGGTTTTGCCCAGCCAATAGCTGACGGTCACCAGCAGGTCATCAACAAACTTTTGTCCATGAGACCGGTTCAGTGCCTCCAGCCCTCGCACCTGAATCATGATCAGACTGGCACCCGCTTCACCGATGTCTTCACTTAACACGGTCTTCATCCGACGGTTAAAGGCCCGTCGATTGAGTAATCCGGTCAATGGATCCTTGACCGACTTGCGACGGAGTTCTTCTGTCAGAGCCACCTGCTCAGAGAACGCCTTTTCCAGCTTCTCTGCCATCCGGTTCATGGCCTGAACCACTCTGCGTAAATCTCTGGTTTTGGGTAACTCGGGTTGTATCTCAAAATGACGGTCACAGATTCGGTTTGCCTGCTGCTCCATCCTTGTTAAAGGCCGGAGAACCACACCCAGCAGCATATTCAATCCGACCATGGCAACCATCAAACCGATACCGAACAGCAGCGCATCTTTGCTCACCTTGGACCAGAGACTGCGGTAGGCATAACCCGGATGACTGGCCACCAGAAGCTGCCCCATGGGCACCCAGCCACTGTTAATCTCGCTGGTGACTGCCGGAGTTTTCAGGTCAATCAGCTTCACAAACCAGTCCGGTACACCTTCCAGCGTTCCCGGGTGTTCACTGTTGACCAGCACGTTGCCCGACATATCGGTAAAACGAATCTGCCGGTAGTAACCACGATCAAAAACCGCATCAATCATCGAATCCATCCCGGCAATATTGCCAGCACCGGCGGAAGCAATGGCAACACCAAGGGAGGTGGCTGTATCCTGGGAATGAGAGTTCAACTGTTCCTGGAGGTAATGACGGGCATCATTGACGGACAGCACAAAGCTGCCAGCAAACAACAGAATCAACAGCAAAGTTAAAGATAGTGCCAGTTCACGAAGTAGCGTCATGGTGGCCTCCCTGTCCGTTTTCAGTTCCGGGGAAAGCAGGATAAGCCATCAGCTGCTCCCGTCATTCAGTCGTCCCTGACTGTTCGACTTCTGCAGCCGTCGGCGCAGCTCAGTCCAGGTTTTTATCTTACTGGACTCGCCGAGGCGAACCCCTTCACCACGCTGACGGGAAAGCCAGAGTCCGTCACCGTTAAAGTTATAAACTGGAACCAGATCTTTGCGATGACTTGCAGGACGAATTTCACTGACCAGGTTATCCAGAATCAACGGCTCTTCCCCCGGACTGGCGAAGTAACTGAGCACCATATGGGCCTGATCAAGCTCAACCGCCCTTACATAGGTAATCCTCAGCTTCTCATCGGCCACGCCAAGCTCACGGAGGGTAAAATACTTGGCAATGGAGAAGTCCTCACAATCACCCGCGCCACTGGCCAGCAGTTCCACCGGGGTCGCCCAGAAATCCTCTTCCCCCCAGTGGTCAATATCATGCACAAAGCGCATACGGTTAAAGAAGTCATTCACTTCAACCAGCTTCCGGGGTTCTGGCAGCTTCCTGCTGTAGGTCATCAGATTCTGCCAATGGGTCAGCCGTTCAGCAGCAGCGATACCGTAGAGTTCCCGGGCACTATCCACCAGCGCTTTACCCACCACCAGGTCGCCAGCCAGCACCACGGCAACGAACCAATGTCCCCATTTGGATGGAAGAAGGTGGGATAGCATCCAGAATATTTCCAGCCGATTCCTGATCTTATATAGAGTCGGCAGTGATCAGCCGGGCCTGTAAGGAAAAACCGTCAAAAGGCGATAACAGGGTTGGCGGCAGAGTAAATCTATGCGTATAATCCAACCGCTTCAGGGCCTATAGCTCAGTTGGTTAGAGCAGCGGACTCATAATCCGTTGGTCGAAGGTTCAAGTCCTTCTGGGCCCACCATTCATCAAAGACTACGTGTCTGTCTTATCTGAAAAACTTCACTGCCTGTTTTTTCGCTTGCTATTTATACGGCCAGTTCTTATACCAATTCCACCTTCTAAATATGAACTGCGCAGCCATTTTGAACAGCTGGATCTTCGTTGGAATTCCTCGCAATAGCCCTGCTATTACTCGTCATTCCGCCTTGCTCAGCTGTCCAAAATGACTTGCTCGATCTCATATTTAGAAGGAGGAATTGGTATTACCTGAAAAAATTCCGGTTATTGAAAAGAACCAATCTTCAATGAAGAAATTGAAAGACAGCAAGCAGCGATCGGTAGCCACTTGCCAAGTGAGGTCATGATCAATCGAAATGTTTTCTCAACACATACTTTTGAATGCGACAACGGAAACCGTGCAACCCTCACCAATACCCTGGGCTTTCAGGGCAGACGGCAGCTTAGTACAACGGGTTCGGGTTTCACTCCAGCTACGATGTCTATCACCATGAAGTGGCTGTCCGGTCAGGATAAACCCGGGCGACACGGTGCAGAAAAGAGATAGGAGCTAGCCCGGATATTTCATAAACGTGCTCCCGATCTCGCTTGTCCTTTGCCGCTCTAAGGGAGTTTTGCTCAGTCGACCGAACTCCCCGGTACGGCGCTCCTTCACAAAATCCCTTAGAGCGACAAAGTCCTTCGCGATATTCGGGGCAGTTTATGAAATATCCGGGCTAGGCTGTCATAATTGGCAGCGTTTTTATCCAGACCAATATTATAGATGTTGTGCTTTATCATTATTATTATCCTCTGGCCGCAGATATCACAGACTGAAGTCATTCAGCCTGTAGCCTTGAAATATAAAATGAAGGCCGTATTTTTTATTAGCTAACCGACGTCTGGTCTTCCACCAGCTCAATGGGTTCCTCTTCTTTGGACTTGCTCCCCTTCGCTGAATTGCCACGGTATTCAATCAGTAGATAAAGAACGACACCCGCAGCCAGCCCATAGCCAGCACCGTACACCGCAAGAACAACCCCCATGGTGCCTGCGACACCCATCTGAGTTGCGCTGTGAATCTGCTCAACCCCAACGCTGATGCACAGATAGCCGGTAATCAGCAGAGTAATGGACAGGGCAATGGGTAACACTGGTTTGAACAAGGTAATCAGCGGCAGAATAAACAGGGCAATAAAGCCAACAATCCAGAAAATACCGGCACCGCTGTAGATGCTGTCCATTGCAGCACGTCCCTGGCGATAGCGCTCGGCAATGGTTGCCATGGCACCGGTAAACATTGGGCCAGCCAGGCCGGGATAAGGAGCAAGAAATGAGTGAATCAGATTACGGATACCAGTTACCAGATGCAGACGATCCACATCCAGATCAATCTTTTCATCCGGGCGCAGATGATCCACACGATCAAGCAGGCTTTTGCCCACGACAATATCACCAAAAGCGATCACATAGGCAATGATTGCAGTAGGCACTGCCGCAATAAGCATATCCGTGGATGGCATGCCTAAGGTGAAAGGCAGGTAGTTCAACATTTCACCAAATGCCGGTGCAGATAAGCCCCACTCAATTTGCGGTAAGGGATACTCACTGACAGCCCAGCCAACCCCCATAGCCACCAGTGTGCCCGGGACCATACCATAACCGGAAATAATCGTCAGAATACGGCTTTTGGCGATGATATCTTTAAACGACAGCGAGAACAAAAAGTAAGCCGTTACCAGAAAGCCAATGACCAGTGAGATCGGTGTGGCGGCAACCCGTCCACCTTCACTGATTTCCCCGGTTAAAGCAGCAATACCCGCGCCAATCAGGATTCCTGCTTTCATGGAATCCGGAAATAAATCAACTATCTTGCTCCCCAGTCGGGTGATACCCAGAAAAAAGAAGATAAAGGTCACAATCAACTGTAGTCCGACAAGGGCTCTGATGGCCTCAGGACCGGCTTCAAACTGCCCCAGGAACAGAACCACAACCGGTATCGCCGGTGTAATCCAGCCCGGTACCAGAGGGACGCCGAGCAGATTGGGCAACATAAACCCGACACCACAGACCACAACATAAGCCAAGGCGACGTCATAAGGCAGACCGAGATACTTTTCCAGCAAAGGGATCATGGCCATACCGACCACAAACATGATCATGCCCTGGATGGCTTCAGCCCACTCCCAGCGATAGTGAATAAAAGGCAGGCGAACATGAAAAGGTCCTATTTTACAATAGGGCTGCTCTTCACCATGAGCACGTTTAATAACTGACATGCACTTTCCTCAGGATTTTATCCGTCATTCAGAACTTACAGAACTTTACTTTGAGAAATTTCCTGAACCATCATACGTTCCCCGAGTTTCACGCTGATAAACCACTGGATAAACTCATTCGGCGGGTGTAAGGAATTGTCCCGAAATAATTTCCACATTTTGAACTCGATCTCCGTTCATCCTGAGCTTGTCGAAGGGTGATTGGCACAATACATGAGGCCGTAGTTCGCGCCCTTCGACAGGCTCAGGACGAACGTAGTTTTGAAACTAAGAAATGTGGGAATTATTTCAGGACAGCTCCTAAGCAGTTAATCAGATGTAATAACATTTCCTGCCTAAGCGGTCAGTCACTCTGCGGAGTTACAACTACACTAATTTAGCCAAGACTATGCTCACTAGGTTGTGTCTTGCATAGTAACTGCTCACTTAGCCAGAAAATACGACTCCATTATGACCAGATACTAAGAACTTGAACATATAAACGACAATGTAATTGGAAGAGCCTTGAATCAACTTTTGAACTGGGTGTAAGTCAAGTCTAATTATCGCTGGCTGTCAAGGCAGTGAATGTTTTTAATGTACGAGTTTTCCAGGGTTAACCGTTTGAGGCGGGTAAGTAGTGACAGGCTTGTTCTTTCAATACCTTGCGTCAGCTTTTTACTGATAACATGGTTATCTTCTATTAACATATTCCGGCTTAATGCCAAGCGCTTCAAGGTAATCCGGCAGGTTGAGTATGCAGAGGAAATCGCTCCAGGGTAAAAAAGTAAACTTATTCTGGAGATAGTGTCGTATATCTTCAGCTTCCGAGGAGTATACAAAAGCCGCCAGCCAGTTCACATCACTCAGACTTTGCATGTGAGCCTCATATAACGCATCACTGCTGATCTCTATTTCTGTGGGCAACTGCCCTGTAGCACCATCAATACCCTGCCGGGCTTTTGCCAGATTATGGATATTCATGCATCCCTTTGCTGTTGAATCTAATGCCTTGGGGTCAATCCCTGCTTGCATCATCCCCCGCTGGAAATGGGAGTCTCTTTTGATCAAGTAGTACAAAAGACATGCCTGATAACAGGGGATTGGCAGGTTTTTATCCTCTGTGGTCAAGCTTTTTCTGAGAATCTCTTTTTGAGGCTCAGCCAGAAAACCGGCAGCCCATGGGGACGTCAATATCATGTTGACCAGCCCGGAGTCTGGGGAGGTCATTTGCTTCAGGGCCCAGGACATACTTTGTTGCAGTCTGTCTCGCTCTGCACACAGTGCGTACTCATCACCGGGCAGTATTCTGTTAGCCTCAATCTCAATAATGGTCTTCTGATTAGCGAGGTTGAATTTTTGTGGTTGCAGGGGAAACAATCCCGGAGCGTATGCATTAGCTATTTGCTGGCCAAACTTCGTCAGGGCATTGATTATTTTCTCTGCTGCTCCATCGTGGGCAAATAATGCTGAGTTTTCCTGAATGTAGGCGTCGCGTACCCTGCATCTGAACGACGAGAGTTGTTTAGTGCCCACCTTGATCATCATCCCCCGGTGGTGAACATACCCTTCTGGCATGGTAATCGCCAGATCCCGACGTTGAAATGCGAGATTACTGGCCAGGTTTTTTGCTGACTCGTCGTCCCAGCCCTCTGTAATCAGCTTTTCCAGGCTTTTGATACAATCTCCCACACTTTGAATGCGGTCATAGGACGCTTTTATGCCTGTTCGCCCATTTGCCATACGGACATTGATCAAATCGGCGATCATCAGATTAATGATGAATTTTTTTGACCTGTCATCAACAGCACAATCTGACAGGTCGTATTTGTTCAAAAGAACATTCTGAAATAATTCGTAGTTGATAATTGCGGCATGTAATTGAGTAGTAGCAACTTTTGCCTGCAACTCCTCCAGGCACATCTCTTCTTCAAAGCCAAGCCAGGACGCATCATAGTAAAACTCCCATTTCCCATTGTTTGTCGCCTGTCCTGGCGTTTGTGCATGTTTTCGGGATGTTGTCTGAGCCAACACAAGAGTATCAGGTGCTAAAGGATTCATCGTTGTCGGCGCTCCTGTCATTCACGTTATTTGATTGGCATACAGAGTTACAACTTTTTTTGACTGGATGTTCGTGCATAAGTTCAATTTTTTTCACTGCGGACAAAGCTAATCGTTCAGGTTATAAAATATCCAAATCCAGTTGCAGGGACTAAAAAAATCAACGGCTGAGAAATAAACAGAAAACTTAGGTTTTATACCTAAAAGACGCTGACAATCTTTTTTGTTATATTGTCAAACCATTAAACCAAACAAAGACCAGCACAACCTGGTAAACGACTCGGACTGAGTTGATGTAAACGAGAGCAAGCTGTGACGTCACTGAATAACACAATAATTAGCCATGGAAGCGTTATTGCACGCCAACTGACGTCCTCCGGATTTTTCAGGCTCAATCACCTCAGAACACTCTGTCAGGTTATTCTGATTATCCTGCTTGCCAGGCAGCTGGCTATGATCACATGGCAGCTTCTGCCAGATAACCCGACCGGGCACTCAACAGTCCAAAGTATCAAGGCACAGATCCCGACAGCCCGAACTACGGCCAACAACAATCCGCTTTCTGCGCTGGAAAACCTGCAGCTGTTTGGTAAACCACCCGCCCCACAGCAAACTCCTGTTCCGGAAAATGTCCCCGTGTCACGCCTGGCGGTGCGCATCACCGGCCTGGTTGCCAGCAGTAACCCGGATGAATCTCTGGTCATTATTCGTTCCGGGGCTTCTGATGCCACCTATCGGCCCGGCGACACGCTGAAAGGGACACGGGCAAAAGTGGACAGGATTTATGCTGACCGGGTCATCATTCGTAACGGTGAGCGGTACGAATCACTGCTGATGTACCCGGATGAAGCCAGAAAAGGCACCGCTATTCACACAACCTCAGCAAACCGTCCCAAAAGCCGTGCTGTGGCCGATATTCGCCGAAAGCTTCAGGATAAACCGGACTCCTGGGCAGAGATCGTGACCATTTCACCCGTGCGCAGAGACGGAAAATTACAGGGATACCGGGTCAATCCGGCCAAATATCCGGACTATTTTTCTCAGCTTGGCCTTAAAGCCAACGATATGGCTGTGGCTATCAACGGTTATGACCTGACAGACACCAGCGAAGCCATGAAAGTCATTGGACAACTGTCTTCAATGACTCAGCTCTCATTAACCATTGAGAGGGATGGCCAGCGTTTTGAGATTGACCTGTCTTCCTGATTATTAAGATATACAAAGGTGCCGCTATGTTTTCATCGTCGGTGTGCGCAGGGGAAATCCGTGCACTGATATCCAGGACGCGTTTTTTATCCCTGCGTTGGCCGCAGGCGTTATTAACAGCCATACCGTTTGCGCTGGCGTTGCCTTTATCACCCGCTGTACTGGCCAGCAGTTCTTCTGCACCGAACTATAACTCTCTGGGAACGGGCAGTTATGCATCCGCCCATTCCCTGTATTCCGCCAGTTTTGACAAGGCGGATATTAAAGAGTTTATCCGCACGGTCAGTGCCAACCTGAACCGCACCATCATCATTGATCCCGGCGTTCGGGGTGAGGTGACTATCCGGGCTTATGAGCAACTGAACCGGCAACAGTACTATCAGATGTTTCTGTCGGTACTGTCCGTTCATGGGTTCGCGGCAGTTGAAGATGAAAATGGTCTGGTCAAAATCATACCGGACAAAAATGCCCGCACCTCATCCATACCGGTGGTGGCCGGTAAAAAGCTGGGCGAACAGGTCACCCATGGTGGTGATGAGATGGTCACCTGGGTTCTGCCGGTAAACCATGTACCTGTCCGTGAGTTGTCACCTATTCTCCGACAACTGGTAGATAATTCAGGCAGTGTCGTACATTACGACCCGTCGAATATTCTGATTCTCAGTGGCCGGGCCAATAACCTTGAGCGTGTTGCCGAGGTGGTTCGTCGTGTTGATCAGGCAGGCATGCGCAATATTCAGATTGTCCAGCTGTTCCATGCCTCCGCCAGTGAGATGGAGCGGATTCTGATGTCGATCTACGCCGGACAGGGTCAGAAAGCCAACGGTATACCCCCCGTCATTGTCAGCAACGAGGCCAGCAACCAGATCATTCTCTCTGCCGATACCCAGACCCTGCAACGCATGAAAAGCCTGTTGCTGCAGATGGATGCCGAGCGTAAGTCCACTGGTAATATCCGTGTCTTCTATCTCCACTATGCCAAAGCAGAAGACCTGAAAAAGGTACTGGACGGCATTGGTAAAATGCTGATTGCCTCTGGTCACAGTAAAAGCGCATCCGGTGATTACAGCATTGAAGTCCATGAGCAGACCAACGCACTGGTGGTCACCGCACGCCCTGATGTGATGCAGGCCATGGAATCTGTGATTGAGCAGCTGGATATCCGCCGCGCCCAGGTGATGGTGGAAGCCATTATTGTTGAAGTGGCGGATGGGGATGGCATTAACCTGTCATTCCAGCTGGCCAGTGCCGATGGCACCAGCCTGATGCAGTTCCAGGATGGTTCAAGCGTTCCTATCGGGGAAATTCTGATGGGGATGAAAGAGGCTGAAGGTGAGAAAGGATCAACCGTAGTTACGACTGATCCCAATACAGGCCAATTAATCACCACCACAAACCCGGATAAAGATGGAGATTACACCGCCCTTGCCGCAGCACTGGCAAAGGTCTCCGGCGCAGCCTTCAGTGTCACCTCCGGTGACTGGACCGCACTGCTTCAGGCCGTCACCACATCCAGCCAGTCCAATGTGCTGGCGACGCCAAGCCTGCTGACCCTGGATAATGAAGAAGCCTCCTTTATTGTCGGTGATGAAGTGCCCACACTCACAGGCTCAACGCCCAGCTCCGGTAACGATAACCCTTACCAGACCATTGAGCGTAAGGAAGTGGGTGTCAAACTGACGGTCACGCCACAGATCAATGCCGGAGATGCCGTTAAACTGACCATTGAGCAGGAAGTCTCCAGCGTTAATGGCCGCACTCCCGTTGATGTAACCTTTGCCACCCGCAAGGTAAAAACATCGGTGATGGTGAAAACCGGAGATACCGTTGTTATAGGCGGACTGCTGGATGAAAACGTCCAGGAAAGTGTTTCCAAAGTACCGCTGCTGGGTGATATACCCGTCCTTGGTCATCTGTTCCGTTCGACCTCCAGTAAAAAGGTGAAGAAGAACCTGATGGTCTTCCTTCGTCCAACCATTATTCGGGATGATCTGACCATGAACGCCATCAGTGGCCAGAAGTACGACCTTATCCGTGCTCACCAGCTGGACAGGCAGGCCCAGGGTATTTCATTGATGCCCGGTTTCGACACCCCGGTGCTCCCGGAACAACCAACGGCCCGGGATTTCCTGGATGAACTCAGACGTCAGATGGATGAAGAGTCTGCAGAGGCTGAAAAGGCTGTCGAGCTGGAAAAAGCCTCAACTCAGGCATCCATAAAACCAGTTCGTCGTACCGGCGGGGAAAGGTAATGACCGAAGCAGCCCTGAGCCCTGATACAGCCCTGAGCCCTGATACAGCTTTGAGCCATGGAACATCCCAATGGGAAGAGCAAGCCCTCAGTGAAGCGCTGGCCCTGACCATTGAGAAACGGATGAGGGATTCGGTAACCCCCGGGCCAGAGTCTGTCAGCCCGGAAAGAAAACGCAGCTTGCCGTTCTCTTTCGCCCGTCGCTTTAACTTGCTGCTCGCATACAATGACCAGGGCAAGGCTCAGGTCTGGCACAAAGGGCTGCCGTCTACTGCAGCACTGCAGGAGGTCAGACGTTTCGCAGGCGTATCACTGACCCTGATAGCCCTGGACGATGATGAGTTTGAGCAGAAACTGGCCAACCATTATCAACAGGACTCCTCCGTTGCACGACAACTCATGAACGACATCGGCAATGATGAAGGTCTTCAGGCCCTGGCAGAAGAACTGCCAGAAGATGAAGACCTGCTGGAAGCTGACGACGGTGCACCGATTATCCGCCTGATCAATGCCATGCTCAGCGAGGCCATCAAGGAAGGTGCCTCTGACATCCATATTGAAACCTTTGAGCGAAACCTGACCGTTCGTTTTCGTGTTGACGGTGTTTTACGGGAGATACTCCGTCCCCAGCGCAAGCTGGCCGCCGTGCTGGTGTCCCGGGTAAAAGTCATGGCCAGACTGGATATCGCGGAGAAGCGTATTCCCCAGGATGGTCGTATGTCCCTTCGTCTTGGTGGCCGTGCCGTCGATGTTCGTGTCTCAACCCTGCCTTCTCGCCACGGTGAACGAATCGTTATGCGTCTGCTGGATCGCAACAGTGTCCGGCTAGACCTGGCCAGTCTTGGCATGGAAGGCACACTTTGCCAACAGTTTCGGGAGCAGTTGCATAAACCCCATGGCATCCTTCTGGTTACCGGCCCTACCGGTTCCGGCAAGAGTACCACGCTCTATGCGGGGCTGAGTGTCATTAACAACAGTGAGCGCAACATTCTCACGGTTGAAGACCCCGTGGAGTACGAACTGGAGGGGATTGGCCAGACCCAGGTTAACCCGAAGGTGGATATGACCTTTGCCCGGGGACTGCGGGCGATTCTGCGACAGGACCCGGATGTGGTCATGATCGGTGAGATCCGTGACCTGGAAACCGCCGAAATTGCCGTACAGGCGTCGTTAACCGGACACCTGGTACTCAGCACACTGCACACCAATACCGCCGTCGGTGCCGTTACCCGCCTCCGGGATATGGGGGTTGAGCCCTTCCTGCTGGCCTCAAGCCTGCTGGGAGTACTGGCCCAGCGACTGGTCAGAACACTCTGCCCGGACTGCCGACAACAGCGCCCTGCCACCGACCTTGAAATCAGCCTGATGGGACTTTCAGCAAACCATTTGCTGTGGCAATCCACCGGTTGTGAGGCGTGTCATAACACGGGTTACCGTGGCCGAACCGGCATCCATGAACTGTTTCTGGTCAATGACCGGTTACGCCAGCTGATTCATGATGGTACCGGTGAACAAGTCATTGAACAGGAAATACGTCATTCGTCGAATAGTATGCAAACGGATGGTTTCAGAAAAATTCTCAGCGGCATCACCACTCTGGAAGAGGTGATGCGTGTCACCAGGGAATAACAGCCTATGAGCGTATTTGCTTACGAAGCCCTGGATGCCAAAGGGAAAAAAAGTAAAGGCGTCATAGAAGCCGACTCACCTCGTCAGGTGCGGCAAAAGCTGCGGGTTTCCGGACTCAATGCCATCGCCGTCAGTGCAGCTACTGGCCAGGAAACGTCGGATACGACCCAAAATAAACGTTCATCATCGAGCAGCCTGTTTCGCTCTTTGTTGCAAAGACAGGCAACCGATGCGGAAGTCGCACTGCTGACACGGCAACTGGCGACGCTGGTTGCTGCGGGCATCCCCCTGGAAGAGTGTCTGCAGGCACTGGTAAGACAGCTGCGCAAACCGCACCTGAAATCCATTGTCACCACGGTTCGTTCAAAAATTCTTGAAGGGCAATCGCTGGCGGACAGCCTGGCCTGCTACCCGAAAACCTTTGACCGGCTTTACCGTTCCATGGTGGCGGCAGGGGAAAAATCAGGCCACCTGGATGGCGTGCTGGAAAGGCTGGCCGACTTCACCGAGCACCGGCAGAAAATCAAAGGGCAACTGATTCAGGCAATGATCTACCCGGCCATCCTGACGCTGGTTGCCATTGCTGTTGTGGCAGCGCTGCTGGTGACCGTGGTTCCCACGGTGGTTGAACAGTTTGCCCATATGGGGCAACAGCTGCCCGCCATGACGCTCACTCTGATCAGCATCAGTGACTTTGTTCGTGCCTATGGACCGGGCATTGCCATGGCGCTGCTTGTCACCCTGGTAATACGCCAACAGATCCTGCAGCGAAGCCGAACCTGCCGACTGGTACACGACCGCTGGCTACTAAAATTGCCGCTGATTGGCAGTGTTCTCAGCGGGGTCGATGGTGCCCGTTTTGCCAGAACCCTGAGCATACTGACCAGCAGTACCGTACCACTACTGGAAGGGATGGGAATTGCGGCAAAGGTGCTGGTGAATCAACACATGCAGGCGTCGCTGCTTAACGCCGCTGAGCGGGTCAGGGAGGGATCTTCCCTCTGGCAGTCACTGGAGCAGACCGAACTGTTCTCCCCCATGATGCTTTACATCATTGCCAGCGGTGAAAAGTCCGGTGAACTGACCGGCATGCTGGCCAGGGCGGCAGATAATCAGGATCAGCAATTTGAATCCCAGGTAAATATCGCACTGGGCATTTTCGGCCCATTGCTGATTGTTTCCATGGCCGGTGTCGTACTGTTTATCGTTATGGCCATTTTGACGCCAATGCTGGACCTGAACTCACTGGTGGGCGGTTGATGTTTGTGTACCTTCAGGGTCCGGTGGGAATGCATATCGTACTTACATTCTGTTGCCAGACTTCAGAGTAAACTTTGTGGTAAAAACCAGTATCAGACCATTAGGAAAAACCCAATGAACCCTCTTAATAAAAGACAGAAGCAGTCAGGTTTTACCCTGCTGGAAATCATGGTGGTGATTGTCATTCTTGGCGTACTGGCCAGTATGGTTGCTCCCAACATTATCGGCAATAAAGATAAGGCCGATCTGCAAAAAGCGGTGAGTGATATCGTTGCCCTGGAAAATGCACTGGATATGTACAAGCTGGAAAATAACAACTACCCCTCCACCCAGCAGGGACTGGCAGCGCTGGTCAGCAAACCGTCTGGCAGCCCGGAGCCCAGATCGTACCGTGACAATGGCTACATTCGTCGTCTGCCAAAAGACCCGTGGGGTAACGATTATCTGATGCTGAGCCCGGGGGAACACGGTCCTGTGGATATTTTCTCTTCTGGCCCGGATGGTCAGCCAGGCACCGATGATGATACCGGTAACTGGAACCTGGATAGCTAACCACACCCAATGGCTAACGACGTTACACACTCCGAAACAGGACAGCGAGTCAACCAGCACGGATTCACACTGCTGGAAATCATGCTGGTGATGGTACTCCTGGGGTTAGCCATATCCGCCATTCTTCCATCACTGATGCCTGACGACAGTGGTGCACTTATGCAGAAAGAGGCCCGACGTCTGATCATGCTGGCTCACACCTCGCAGGAAAAAGCACTGCTCAATGGTATCGATATGGGGCTGCAACAGACGACCGAAGGCTATCAGTTTCTGATTTATAAGCAGGGGAAATGGCAGCCAGTCAGCGAGGACCGGACCCTCTCACCGGTTGCATTGAATAAGGCTCTGCGATTGGCCATTTTGCCTGGTGAGTCGGTTTGGCGAGAAACACTGGAACAGGATAAAGGTTTTACCTTTGACACTGATGATAAAGCGTCTTTATCAGACTCCGAACCTAAGGCTGAACCAGATCTGTTCTTCTGGGCCTCCGGAGAGATTTCACCGGCAGAGTTAAAGCTCTTTTCTGCGGATGACCCCAGGCACGCCCTGTCTATCGATATCGAAGAACATGGCGAAATCGCCCTGATGAAAGGAGTCAAACAATGACGCCTTTCAGAGTCTCTGCGGCACAGGGTTTTACTTTACTGGAAGTACTGCTGGCCCTTGCACTGCTGGCCATTGCCGGGATGTCGGTACTGTCCATGAGCGGCGAAAGTGTGCGCAACACGCCGATACTGGAACAACGCACCCTGGCAAGACTGGTGGCGGATAATCAGATGACAGACATTCATCTGACACAGCAGTGGCCAACACTCAGCTGGCAACGGGCAGAGCATGAACTGGCTGGACAGCAATGGTTTGTACGTTTTCGCAGTATCAAAACCGCTGATAACGATTTCCGGGCGATTGATGTTGAAGTACGCGGTGAACAGGGCGAACAAAGTCCGGTACTGGCGACACTGAGAAGCTATATGGTCAAACAGGGATAATGCAGATCAAACGACAGCTAAAGGGCTTTACTCTGTTGGAAATGCTGGCGGCCATCGCTATTTTCAGCATCATCAGCCTCAGTGCCTGGCAGATTTTTCAGGGCGTGATGACCGCCCATGATGTTGTGCTGACTAAAAATGAGCGCCTGCGACAACTGCAATACACGCTGTTGCTGATTGACCAGGACCTGCAACAAATTGCCGACCGGGGAACCCGGGTAGATAACCGGGTCACGGCGCAAAGCCTGTTCAGCGACTCGCAGATGCTGGACAGTGACGATGAAGCACTGGCACTGGTGCGCCATGGTTGGCACAACCCGGACTACCGGTTACCCAGGCCGGAACTGCAGCGGGTCTTTTACCGGCTCCGTGATAACCGTCTGGAGCGCCGGTATCATCATGTCCTCGATCCTGCATCCATCAATGTTGAGCCGGTTACCCAGATCTTATTAACCGATATCAACTCATTGAAATTCAGTTTTTACATCAATGGTCAGTGGCGGGACTCGTTATTATTGGCTGAAGGCTCTTCAACACCCGCAGGCTCTTTACCAGAAGGACTGAAAATTGAGTTTGATATGAACGACCTCGGACGTATAGAGCGACGCTATATACTGCCAGCATCCTGGCAGCCTGCATCATGACGGGTCTAAATAATGATTCACCACAGAGGCACAGAGACACAGAGAAAGGCTTTCTTTTCTCCGTGTCTCTATGCCTCCGTGGTAATTGCTTTTCCAGGCACAAAGGTAGTAAAGCCCATTACCCTGATCGCCAGCAAGGCATTGCCCTGCTGAGCGTATTGCTGATGCTGACACTGCTGGTTTTACTGGCCAATGAGTTAACACTCTCCTTCCGCACCCAGTTGACCAGAACCCAATCCATGCAGGAACGGGAACAGGCGCGCTGGTATGCCTTTTCCGGGGAAAGCCTGGCGATCAAAACACTGAAACAGAACTTTGAAGATGATCCGGACATCACCCATCTCGGGCAGTACTGGGCCAGCAACAATGTAGTATTACCGGTTGAAGGCGGCCAGATTGCCGGTCAACTGAAAGATTCTCAGTCCTGTTTTAATATCAATGCCCTGGCAAAGCCGTTTACAGAAGCGAACGACACATTTCAGAAGTCACCTGAAAGTCAGGTATTTTCTGCTCTGCTGCAATACCTGGAAATACCACAGTGGGAGTCAGACAGCATTACCCGGGCAACCCGAAACTGGGTTAGCAGTGAAGCTCTTCGGGAAGGCGAAAGTGACCTGGATTACCTCGCCCGACCACTCCCTTATTTAAGCAGCAAAACCCTGATGCGCGACATCAGTGAATGGCGTGCCGTGGCCGGAGTATCAACGTCCGTCGCCCAAAAAGTTATGCCTTACCTCTGTGCCCTGCCCAGTACCGAGCTGGCCATCAATGTGAATACCATTCCTGTTGACCAACCGGAAATACTGGCCGCGCTCTATATTGATCAGCTGCCCGTTGATCAGGCACGCAATATTCTGGAAACCCGGCCACGGGAAGGATGGGATGCGGTGGCCGATTTCACCAGCCAGCCACTGCTGGCAAACTTCAGCAGTACTGGCGCAGACAAGCGTCTGACCATCGTCAGTTACTATTTTGAAATGCATGCAACAGCCAATTACGGCGCAAGCGAAGTCAGACTGAACACTCTTCTGGCTCGCTCCAAAGACAACCAATTAACGGTCATTCGCCGTAAATTTGGAGGAGTTTAATGAATCCTCACCTGCTATTGAGGTTACCGGAGCATCACGACCAACCGGTTTATTGGCAGCTTTGCCCGGCGGATATCGCCACTGAAACGCTGCAGGACAACCATGAAGAACACGCTATTGCCTATGGTTGTTGGCCAACAGTATCGGATTTTATTGCGCAATATGCCGACACAACCGTCAGCAGCGGGACATTGTCCGGTCAGCCAATTGCTACGATGGCCGTTACCATTCTGGTGCCATCAGCCCGGGCGACACTGCATACTCTGACTATTCAGGGACGACTGACCCCCACTGTTCGCCAGTCCCTTCCCTGGCGTCTGGAAGAAGAGCTGGGTGATGATGTTGAAGACCTGCACGTTGCCGTTCTCCAACATGGGGACAGCCAGGCTCATCTGGCCGTCATCAAACAGGCCGATATGACACAGTGGCAAGGCTGGCTGACCGATGCCGGGGTGATAACCAAACGCTGGGTACCCGATGCCCTGATGCTACCCATTGAAGAAAACCAGTGCCGTTTATTACAGATTGATGATTTGACCATTGCCCGATATGGCCAGTGGCAGACAGCCGTCTGTGAGTCACAGTGGTTAACGCTGTTTATGGATGGCCTGAAAAAGGAGCATCCTGAACTGACGTTTTTGGAAACAGAGCAACATGTCCCATCGCCATTAACACTGCTGGTCCCTCAGGCCGGTAATACACAGCTCAACCTGCTGCAGGGACAATGGCAGCCTGCCTCACCCTGGCGCCAACGACTACTGCCCTGGTGGTCCACCGCCCTGATGGGCTGCCTGCTGCTGATACTGGTAACCGCTAACTCGGTCCTGGAAACCCATCAACTGGAACAGACTGCGGCATCTTATCAACAGCAGGCCAACGATATTTACCGGCAGCTGTTTCCGGGTGAACGGGTTGTCAGGCTACAATCCCAGATGCGGCAGAAGTTGGCCGCGTTACAGCAACCGGAAGAAACCTCACAGAGTATGCTGGCCATGCTGGCCCGGATTACCCCGGTGCTGAATGCATTCCCCGAGCTGCAAGCCAGCTCCATGACCTTCACTGTTAACACCAGAGAAGGTGCACGACAAAGTATGCGTATTCAGGCACAAGCCAGTGACTTTGAGGTGTTTACCCGTTTTCGGGAACAGTTTGAACAAGATCTTAACCGGGGCGAAGGACTGACCATTGCCATAGAAGCCCTTGAACGTACCGGAGATACAGTAACTGGCATGCTGGTTATTTCAGGAGGTGTGTCCTGATGAGCTTCCTTACCAATACCATAAACAGCGTCAGTCCTTTCTGGCAAAGCATGATTGGCCGCTGGCGGCAGCTTTCCCGGCGCGAGCAGTGGCTCACCGCCACGGCACTGGTGACACTGTTTATCTGGCTGATCTGGCAGGGCCTGATGACACCGCTTATTGAACAGCAGGCACTGGCAGAGAAGAAAGTGGCTGCCAGCCGCGCACAGCTGACGCAGATACAACAGCAGGCAGAGCAGATCCTCAGTTTGAGGGCTTCAGGTGCCACTGCCCGCCCTGTCAGCAATACGCCCATGGACCAGACCATCCACCAGCTGGCGGGTAGAAATCAACTGGTCATCCAGCGGGTTCAGCGAGCCAACGACCAGGGTGAAACACTGGATATTGATCTGGCCAATGCTCGCTTCGATAAACTGATAGGCTGGCTGACAACATTGGAACAACAGCATCGGATCAAGGTGGCCAACATACAACTGGAAGCCACGGATACCAGTGGTTTTGTTGAAGTGCGTCGCCTGCAACTTGAACGTGATTGAGCAGAATATGAAACAGGGAAAAACAGGTAAGGTTATACTGCTTTCGACGCTTGGTCTGGTCAGTTACAGCGGCTTTCTGATAGCCAATATGTCGGCGGCAACCGTTTGGCAATACCTGCCAACCCGGCAATTACCCGTCAACATATCTGGAATTACCGGCACTCTATGGTCTGGAGCCGCCGAAAGCGTCACGCTGACGGTGTTACGAAAGCCGCTGGCGCTACCAGCCATCCGCTGGCAGATTGAACCCGCCTCGCTCCTGAAAGGTGAGGTTCAGGTTTCGGTGGAACTGGGCAATGCAGCATCCCCTGTTGAAGGCCAGGGAACGGTAGTGATTAACCGACAGACGCTGACACTGAATAATGTCGAACTGGATACCACAGCGCCGTGGCTACTCGCATCTTTACAGGACACGACAGTCGGCAATATTCCCGGTGAAGTACAAGGTAATGTCCTGCTGGAACTGGATGAGCTTATTTTAAACGACAAAGGGTGTGTGAATATTAATGGTAATGCAGCACTCACAAACAGTGGATTAACCTCACCCTCCGGCCAGTTTGATCTGGGGAATTCAACTGCACAATTAAGCTGTCAGAACCGAAGCCTGATCGCCAGGGTGACACAGACATCATCCATCATAAACAGCTATGGCGATTTTCAGCTGGGCACCAGTGGCCGTTATACCTTTACCGGAAAAATGACGCCCGATGCGTCGCTACCTGCTCCGATGAAACAAGGACTGGCTTTTCTGGGGCAGCCGGACAGCAATGGTGCCTACGCCTTTAGTTTCAAAAGCTCGATCAAATAAGCTCGATACCAGTCAATTCCCCGGTGATGCAATGGCGTAATACCGGGGTCTAGGAGCCCTGTAAAAAACCGGAGCTTTATTCAGGCTTCGGTCATTGTCTGACTCTTTGCATTTCTTCTTTTCCACGAAAATCAAGCTGTTACCCTGGCTGACCAGCCTGTCAGGCATCTATATGAAAAAAAATGGTTAACTACTTGTAAAGAATTTTCAGGTAATAGGGAAATTTCACTCTAATAGGGAATAGCACCATGAAAATAACAAAATCCATGATAGATCATCCCCACCGTATCAAAGAGCCCACTCCAGAGAAACAAGGCAGTTGGCAGGGACGAAGCTTGAAAGAACTGGCTCTGGCCTGCAAGAAAAAGCTCCAGCGAGTGTATGCTTATATTCGGTACAAAGATTTCCGCCGGGTGTCTGAACGTCCTGTTTCGTTAACGAATCGACATGGCCAGCCTATGGAAGATCTGGGTGAGGGTACCTTGGGCCGTGCGAAACTATGCCGCCATGGACACCATTTCATGGTGGCCAAAAAGCCCCATGCAGATAGGAGAACAGTCACTGAAGTTATGCGTAGCAACATAGTTGATGCATTATCCCAACGCTGTTTCAATAACATTATCACTATTGAGCAAATGGTTGAGGCACAAGATAAGGTGGGCTCACTGCTCGAAGAAATCAATTCCCCCGAAAAAGAGTGTGAAGTGGCCTTGAGATGCGCCGGTGATTATGTAATACCCCATGAATTAATTGACGGCGTGATCCATACGCCACTTCATGGCACAAGTATGGGTTCCTTAATCGAAGCATTGCACAACACAGGTGCCCAGCCCGGGAACGATCCTGCAACAGTTAATACCATCTCCCACAAGGATGAAAAACTGCTTGCCCACTTATTCAAACAAGCTACTTTAGCGGTTGCTTCACTACACGAAAAAGGTTATGTCCATCGGGATATAAAGCCGCAAAATTTTGTGATTGATGGCGAAGCTCGCCTGAAGCTGATCGATTTTGGCTTAGCCAGAACTGCGGGTGATCCGAAGGTTGATTTAACCATCAAGGATTACAACCCGGCAGACTTTGTGCTGCATATCGCTCTTTGCCCCCCTGGCTACAGGTCACCCGATGATCTGATTTTACAAAATGCCAACTTAAAGGCTGAAGATGCCTGGTCTTTGGGTGTACTGCTGACAGAGATGTTTACCGGGAAGCGTTACTTCTATCGATCAGACCTGTCAGAAGCTGTGGAGACGATCGAATACAAACTCGAGGGACGGGATAAGGCCATTGCCGAAATGGAACGTATGGGCGTTAACAAGGAAGCGATCCAACTGGCAAAAGCTCTTTTGCATCAGAACCCAAGTCAAAGGATGACTGTGGCAGAAGCACTGAAAAGCCCGTTCCTGGAGGAAGTTGATCTGGCAGCATTTGGAGCTTAGGAACTGTTAATGCTGCACTTATTACGGGGCAATTCCTTCAAGGTCACTACTCTCAGTTAACGACGATGGTAGAGACCTCCATGTCTGGAGCATTCATCACAGGCAGAGTCCTGTGGAAGCCATCGTTATATGTCTGTTACTTCTGCAGGTGGTTCACAATGATGGCAAGAGTGTCTTCTATCTTGTCAAAGCGTTCACAGGTTTCTTGGCGCAACATTCCAACATCTTGCTGAAGTGAGCTGACATCTTGCTGAAGTGAGCCGACATCTTGCTGAAGTGAGCTGACATCTTGCTGGAGTGAGCCGACATCTTCCCGAAGTGAGCTGACATCTTGCCGAAGCAATTCAATAGCTTGTTCATGTTTAGCGCTGTGCAGGAACAGCCTTTGAATGCCGTCTTGTGTATTCCTGATACTGACTTCCATGCGTCCCATAGGATCATCACTATGTCTGTTATGAGCCATATATCCACCTGCTGTTATTGGAATAGGTAGCGTAGCAGATGATTTTGGGCTTGCCACACAACACTCAGTTTTTACCACCAGCATATTCATCAAAAATGACAGGGATCATTAACATGGAAACTCTTTTGTGGGAGGATTAAGCAGCCAAACCCCTCTCGATAGCTGCATTGGGTCAAACTCACTCAAGCTGATATTTCTGCCGGAAACCATGCAAACTGCGCAAATCAAAGTAACTAATGAAAACGGCCTGCACACTCGCCCTGGCGCTGTATTTGTCAAAGCGTGCCAAGGGTTTGTCAGTACGGTCACCGTTGATAACAAGGGACACAAGGCCGATGCCAAAAGCCTGATGAAGCTCATGTCTGCCGGTATCACCAAAAACGACATGATCACTTTGACCATTGAAGGGAGCGATGAAGCAGCGGCAATGGAACAACTGAAAGTCATTATCGAAAGCCTGATTGGCGAAGGAAAGACCAGCAATAGTCGCTATCTATCCATGCCGCCATGCCATGAAGCGCCTGGTTGATCATCTTAACCTGATCTGCTCTATCTGGTTTTGAAAATCCCTCAGTATATCTTCGATCTGCTTGTAAAGGGTGATATGCGCCTTTTCCAAATCGTCAATTTGCCTGTCAATACCCTTTAACCCTTGTTGATCTTTCCTGGTGACTTTTGCATAGGTCTCTTCATACATTTTTGCGGAGTGATAATATTCATCACTTTTCATATCCAATAACTCCTGAGCCAACTCACCCTCCTCGAGCTCAACAGTAACTGCAGGAACCTCAGGCTGCTCTTCCAGGTGACTCAGCTTTTTTTCCATCAGCCTGTCAGCAAAAGAGCTGAAGCTTACTCTTAATTTTTTATCCGGAGACCCAGAAGAATCGTCGGGAACGTGCGGTGAAATAAGATGCCCTTCTACCATAAGCCCGGAACCATGAGGCATACTCAGTTCCTGCGCTTTTCTGAGAAAAGAAAATTCATTGCCCGCCTGGGGCATTACAATCACAAAATGCTCTTGGTCACAGGCACCATTGATGTCGACACTATTTCTGGTGAACCTGGGTTCAGGCAGCGTTTTACTGACTGCGGGAATCAGGTTTTTTACCTCATAGTACAGCCTTTTTGAGTATTCAGGATCTGTCAGATTAAGGGTCAGAGTGAAAGCATAGTGCAAATCGTTGCCCTTCATTCCGAAATGTACAGAGTCTCTCTTAATACTGTTAGCTTCCAATGTTCCGAATCGAATGGGTGCACTGTACTCTTCACCAACAACAACGTTAAAGATCTTGTTTTTTAAAAAGCAATCATCTGATTTATTTTCATCGATGGGTGCAGCAGCCAAACAATTAACATCCAACAGTACACAGCTCATTATGAATATGGGAAACAAAGCCTTCCAGATCATAAACTACAACCTATTGAGCATTGAGGTCTGATCAGTATATGTTATATCCAGCATTTAGCCTGTGGATTATCTGCCTATTTTAATTTTTTAAACAACAGAAAAACAAAAGGCTTAAAAAGAAAGGAACCACAAAGACACAAAGTGTTTCTGAGATTGCCCGAGCTATGCCAGGCAAATCAAGAAAGGCATCCTTTGTGCCTTCGTGTCTTTGTGTTTCAAGGCTTTTACACTATTGCAACACCATTGAAGCATGGGAACGAGGCAACAGGTCAGTGCTTCCTCACTCCATCCACAGTACGAATGTAGTTGGCCCGTTCAAAGGCTTCCGGGTTGGCCACAGAGCGCTGGCTCATCAGCCCGCGCATGTCATTCAGCCCGACAAAATCCCGCTGTTTCAGCCACACCTCCAGGCCTTTTAACAGCACAGACACATAGTCCGCCCCATTGCGGATCAGTGCAGAAGCCAGCATCACTGTATCCGCCCCACCGAGCAGATATTTGATAATGTCTTCATGGTCGTAGGCTCCGGATGTGGCCGCCAGAGAGGCATTGACCCTGCCGTGCAGCACACTGATCCAGCGCAGTGGAATGCCGATCTCACCGGCTTTGCTGATTGGCCAGTTGGTTTCAACCTGCATATTGTTGAGATTAAAGTCCGGCTGCAGCATTCGGTTGAACATCACCAGTGCATCAACACCCATCTCATCAAACTGTCTGGCCATATTGCCGAAGGCACTGAAGAATGGATCAATTTTCAGGGCAACCGGAATGGTGACACTGTTTTTTACACTGCTTACGACGTCCAGATAGACGTCCTCAACCTGACGTCCGGTGATTTCCAACGAAGGTGGGTTGTAATAAATATGCAGCTCGATACCATCCGCTCCAGCCTGCTCGATCTGTCGGGCATAATCCATCCAGCCACCCTCCGAACAACCATTCAGGCTGGCAATCACCGGGATACCCACTGCGGCCTTAACTTTATGAATGGTGTCCAGATATGCCTGCGAACCACGTTCCAGGGTCAGGCCGGCAGGCAGAAAAGAGGTGGCTTCCGGAAACAGGTCATCTCTGGACAGGGCAATCCGTTCTTCCTCTTCTTGCTCCCGGCGAATCTGTTCTTCAAACAGGGAAGGCAGAACCACAGCTGCAATACCGGCCTTTTCCAGACGCTGGATACTTTTCAATGTAGACGTCAATGGACTAGCTGCCGCTATTAACGGATTTTTAAGGCTTAACCCCATATAGTTGGTGGTCAAATCCATCATCTTTGCTCCTCAATCACCACAGAGACATCAGAGTGCTATTTCTGCACCCTGAGCCTCGTTCCCGGGGGAACGATGGATTAACTCTGTATCTCTGTGGTCACTTTATTAATGAACAGCCGACGCCTTCTCAGGGATAAAGTCCATGGCATTGTGCGTTGCCATTTCCTCATAGACGCCCCACTTCCGGTTGATCACTTTCTGGGCCTCGTCAAGAATCGCCTCCGCTTCATCCGGGCAGGCAATATTCAGGGCCCGGTAGCGAACCTCACCACGGATATACTCCGTCAGAGGCACACTGGGTCTGAGCGAGTCCAGTTCAAACGGGTTCTCATGGTGCTCTGTACGACCAGGGTTGTACCGGAACAAAGGCCAATGGCCAGAACGCACGGCCAGTCGCTGCTGCTCCATACCGTGGGTCATGTTAATGCCATGGGCAATACAGTGCGAATAGGCGATCACCAGTGAAGGCCCGGGCCAGGCTTCAGCCTCACGAATGGCCTGAAGAGTCTGCTGCGGACTGGCCCCCATGGCAATCCGGGCCACATAAACATTGCCATAGGCAATGGCCTGCAGCGCAACATCTTTCTTGGCGGACCGTTTACCTGCCACCGCAAATTTTGCCACCGCACCCATCGGCGTGGATTTTGACGCCTGGCCGCCGGTATTGGAATAGACTTCGGTGTCCATGACCAGCACATTGACGTTACGGCCGCTGGCCAGCGCATGATCAAGGCCGCCAGAACCAATGTCGTAAGCCCAGCCATCACCGCCAACAATCCAGACGACACGTTTCAACAAACGGTCCAGCACAACCTTGAGGCTTTGTGCTGCGGGTGTTTCGACCTGTGCAAGTTTTTCCTGCACCTGCTGCAGTCGCTCTCGCTGATTTTGTACATCAGTATCATTCAACTGAGGTGCATGGATGATGGCATCCACAAGATCATCGCCCAGCAGTTCCCGGAAAGATGCCAGCTCCAGCATCGCCTGCTCCGCCTGATGGTCACTGGACAGACGGAAACCAAAGCCAAACTCGGCATTGTCTTCAAAAAGCGAGTTGGCCCAGGCAGGTCCACGCCCTTCCGCATTTTTTGACCATGGTGTGGTTGGCAGGTTACCACCATAAATGGAAGAGCAACCGGTGGCATTGGCCACCAGCAGACGATCACCAAACAGCTGGGTCAGCAGTTTCAGGTAGGGCGTTTCACCGCAACCACCACAGGCACCGGAGAACTCAAATAAAGGTTCAAGGAACTGGATACCCCGCACGGTGGAGAAATCCACCTGACGGCGATCATTTACAGGCAGCTGCTCAAAAAACGACAGATTCTGTTTTTCCTGCGCCAGTACCGGCTCCTTGTCCATCATATTGATGGCGCGATCACCACTCTTTTTGGGATTACGAACCGGGCACGCTGCCACGCAGAGACCACAACCGGTGCAATCCTCCGGGTAGCACTGCAGGGTGTAGCGGGTTTCCGGAAAACCACGGGCGCTGATGGCTGCTGACTTAAACTCCTCCGGTGCATTCACCAGGCTGGCCTGATGGTAGAACTTCGCACGGATAGCCGCATGAGGGCAGACCATACTGCAATTACCGCATTGGATACAGGCCTCTTCATCCCAGACCGGAATCTGCAGGGCAATATTGCGTTTTTCCCAGCGGGTTGTGCCGCTTGGCCAGGTACCATCCACGGGTATCTGACTGACCGGGATCAGGTCACCCTGTCCGCTAATCATACGGCTGGTGACATCTTTAACAAAGTCAGGTGCCTGCTCAGAAACTACCGGCTTCTCTACAGACGTTTCACCGGGTAAATCGGCATGCGCGATACCTGGAGGGAATTTTACGACGTAGAGATGTTCCAGAGTCTGATCCACCGCCCGGAAGTTTCGCTCAACAACATCTGTACCTTTGCGTCGGTAGGTCTTGTCAATCGTCTGCTTGATACGGGCAATGGCCTCATCCCTGGGCAGAACACCGGACAGGGCAAAGAAGCAGGTCTGCATTATGGTATTGGTTCGGTTGCCCATACCGGCAGATTTAGCCACGGCAGCACCGTCGATCACATGGAACTTCAGTTTCTTCTGAATCAACTGTTCCTGCACACACCGTGGCAGATGAGCCCAGACATCATCCGGTCCATAGGGGCTGTTCAGCAGAAAAACACCGCCCTCCTCGATATTGGCAAGCACATCGGTTTTCTCCAGAAAGTTAAACTGATGACAGGCAACAAAACTGGCCGACTGAATCAGATAAGGGGCTTCAATGGGCTGTCGGCCAAATCGCAGGTGAGAAATGGTTTGTGAACCTGACTTTTTAGAATCGTAAACGAAGTAAGCCTGGGCATTCAGCTGCGGATCACTGCCGATAATCTTCACGGAGTTCTTATTGGCACCGACGGTACCATCGGCCCCAAGACCGAAGAACATCGCCCGGACACTGTCACGATCTTCGATAATAAACGACGCATCATAGTCCAGGCTGGTGCCCATCACATCGTCGTGAATACCAACGGTAAAGTGATTCTTCGGCTTTTCCTTCAGCAGCTCGTCATACACCGCCTTCACCATGGCAGGGGTGAACTCCTTGCTGGAAAGACCATAACGGCCACCAATAACCCGTGGCATTTTCTTCAGCCGGTCACTCATATAGCCTTCGGACAGTACCGTGATCACGTCCTGATAGAGTGGTTCACCGCTGGCCCCGGGCTCTTTGGTGCGGTCCAGTACGGCAATGTCGGTGACCGATTCCGGCAGAAGATGGAGGAATCGCTCCGCTGAGAATGGTCGATAGAGCCGAACCTGAATCATCGCCACCTGGTCGTCTTCCGGCAGTTCCCGATTCATAGCGGCCAGGGTCATCTTGACCGTTTCGGCACCAGAGCCCATAACAATGATCAAACGTTTGGCATTCTGGGGTCCAAACCAGCTGAAAGGCTGGTAATAGCGGCCGGTCAGATCCGCAAAACGCGCCATGCAGGCGGCAACAATATCCGGTGTTTTTTCATAGAAGGGATTGGCACTTTCCCGGGCCTGGAAGTAAACATCCGGGTTCTGTGCCGTGCCGCGAATGACCGGATGTTCCGGATTCAGAGCCCGACGACGATGATCGTGTACCAATTGATCATCAATCATCGCCCGGATCACCGCATCAGGCAGCAGGGCGATCTTGTTAATCTCGTGGGAGGTACGGAAGCCATCAAAGAAGTGCATAAAAGGCACCCGGGATTCCAGTGTCGCCGCCTGGGCAATCAGGGCCAGGTCATGGGCCTCCTGAACCGAACTGGCGGCCAGCATGGCAAAGCCGGTACTTCTTGCCGCCATCACATCCTGATGGTCACCAAAGATAGACAACCCCTGGGTCGCCAGTGAGCGTGCTGCAATGTAGAACACCGTCGGCGTCAGTTCCCCGGCAATCTTATACATATTCGGCAGCATCAGCATCAGCCCCTGGGAGGCGGTAAAGGTGGTGGTCAGCGCGCCGGTCTGCAGTGCCCCGTGAACCGCACCGGCAGCACCGGCCTCACTCTGCATCTGGGCTACATGGGGTCTGCCGCCCCAGATATTTTTGATGCCTTCGGCCGACCACTGTTCTGCCAGCTCCGCCATATTGGACGACGGAGTAATAGGATAGATGGCACAGACTTCATTGGTCCGATACGCAACGTAAGCAGCTGCCTCATTACCATCAATGGTGACTTGAACCGGCTGTTCTTTCGGCTGAGACATTACCGTACCTCCATTTGAGCCGCCATGGCGGGCAGTGAGACGTTTTGATGCACGGCCTGCATCTCGATAGCATGACATGGGCACTGACGGTAGCAGGCCAGGCAGCCGGTACAGAGTTCATGGTTAACCTGGTAGCCCTCACCTTTACCCAGCTTGGTAATGGCACCTTCCGGGCAGGCCCCGAAACAGCCATCACACTCAAAACAGTTACCGCAGGAGAAACAGCGACTGGCCTCGAAACGAACCTGGGCCTCACTGAGACCATGAACCACTTCACTGAAGTCATTACGCTGCGCCACACTGAGCGCATGCTCATGCTGACGATCGGCCTGGGTACGGTACCAGAGATGCAATCCGTCAAAGTCCACCAGGTGTTTTACGGTGATCTCATTCACTTTTTTACCGGTCAGCCAGCTATCCATAAAGTGGGCAGCTTTCTTGCCGTGCCCCACCGCAATGGTGGCAGTACGATCAGACGGCACCATATCACCACCGGCAAAAATACCCGCACAGCCGGTCATCATTTGGTCATCAATGGTCAGTGAGCCCCAGCCATCAAATTCCAGACCGGGTACTCTGTCCAGCATGTCTCTTTCCACATCCTGACCCAGGGCCAGAATCAGGGAATCCACCGCCAGTGTTTCAAAGCGGCCGGTTGGATGTGGACGACCATCATCACCGATCTCCATAATCTCAACGTTAAATTCACTGCCTTCAATATTCTGGATGGTTCGCAACCAGTGGATATTGACGCCTTCTGCCTCGGCTTCATCCGCTTCAAAACGGTGGGCGGGCATATGATCACGGTCGCGGCGATAGATGATCATGGCCTCATCCACACCCATTCTTTTTACCGTGCGTGCGGCATCCATCGCCGTATTACCACCGCCGTATATTGCTACCCGACGACCCAGCACCGGCTGTTCGCCCACGCCGGTTTCCCGCAGGAAGCTGACCGCATCCAGCACTTTGCCAGCATCACGGGCAGGAATATCAACCTGCTTGCCAATGTGTGCACCAATGGCCAGGTAAACCGCATCAAACTGACCTTCTTGCTTTTCTGCCAGCAGGTCTTCTACCCGGTGATTCAGGGTGATTGAGATCCCCATGGATTCAATACGGGCAATCTCGGCGGCAAGCACGTCCCGTGGTAAACGGTACGCGGGAATACCAAACTGCATCATGCCACCGGCAATCGGTGCTGCTTCACGTATTGCAACGGTATGCCCCTGCAGGCGCAAATGATAAGCAGCACTCAGACCGGAAGGACCGGCACCGATAACCAGAACCTTTTTCCCGGTCTCGCTTTTGGGCGTCGGCATAGGCCAGTTCTGCTCAATGGCCATATCCCCCAGGAAGCGCTCGATGGCATGAATACTTACACCGTCGTCCACTTGTACACGACTGCAGCCATCTTCACAGGGGTGATAACAGATTCGACCATGGGTTGCCGGCAGCGGGTTGTTGTTCATGAAGGTGCGCCAGGCTTGTTCAAAGCGCCCTTCCTGAGCCAGTGCCAAAGCACCCTGGATATCATTCCCCGCCGGGCAGGTGTGATTACACGGGGGCAAAGAATTCTGATAAACCGGCTTGCGGGTAACCACCGGACCAGTACCCTGTACCGGCGATTTTTCCGGGGGCTTGGTCATATCCAGGGTATTCATAACGACTCCTCTATTGAACACTCATACCATCGCCGCCTGCTAACAATAAGCGCGGGCAAGTCATTGTGGCCTGTGGGACAAGGCGAAGTGACCAGTCATAACCTGAACTATGGTGAGAAGCTTCAACGCAGGCGATGGGCCAGGCTGTGCAGCCCATGGTTATAGGGTGGCAATGGAGCCGTCACCATACCAGAGCATTTCTGCACAGCAATGATCAAGGTCATGGGAAGCGCTGATTACCTCAATTTCAAAACACTAATTCAGCCTTCCGGCTTCTTAATGCGTCCAGTTTCGATAAGTTGGTCAAAAATCTCTCCTTCATCAAATAGCCCTGCTACTCTCCTGAGAGTCAGAAATTTCAACCTCAGTTTCTCGCAATCCGTACTACGGTGGCCATTTTCGGACCACCTCCCGGAATTGCAAAAGCTGAAGCATGTTATTTCCAGCAGGAGTAATCACCATGTTGACAAACTCGTTGCAAACCCCATCACAGCCCTGCCCACAAAGCCATGGCACCGACGACGACACCAGGGATACATTCAACAGCCAGATAATTTCCTTTCATGGCAGGAACGCCGAAAGGCAGGCTTGCCCTGCCAACTCCGGGACATTTATTTGTGCTGGTAACGGAAGCAGTCCTCTGCCCGGTAATCGGCTGTGCTCCTTTGCCCTTAGAGTGATTCAGGGCAGTGGCAACCTGATGCACAATGCCGCAGAATTTGCCGCAGGACAGGTGATGGGTTCCGATGACATTGACTGGCTATGTCCAGAATTAAAACAGAGCCTGGTGGCTTTGGCGACATTATCCACTCTAGTGCAGACGGCCGGGGCAACAAAGCCATGCAGATCATATCCCCATTTTCATGGGGTCCTTTGTGATCGATCCTGTTTTCAGTGTGGGTCTCGTTATGCACCGATTTGTCTTCCCTTAGTGACGCGATGCAATGGCAGAAAAGATTGCCCAAATAACTTAGACGAAAATGGATGCAATAAACGAACTTGCGAAGACTTGGGGCGCAGGTATCTGTGTGGCAACTCAACATGCAGTAACACCCCATGCTCAACTACTCCCCCTGAGACTACTGAGCCAACATTATCTTCCATGAATACCAGCTTTACCCCATCTTCCGTCCAGATTTTTGAACCCCCGACATCGTTCTTTAATCAGACAACCAACTCCACCAGAGCTTCCCCTTTACGGACTAACGACACCACTTCACCCACCTCTGGCAATACGCCCGAAACAGTCTCTGCGGTGGTTATTGGCGCGATGATTATTCTAGGTGCCTTGACCGCACTCTATTGTGTTAGCAGCTATCAAAGTTACCGGGTACTGAGGCGCAACGATGACGAGTCATCAACTTGCCAGCTGATTGGCAGGGCGCTTGCCAATCCAATGTACTTTCATACACATCAACAGCAAGCTACCGACAGACGGGCTGATGTTGAACTGCTGGACTCCCCCGGACCGGAGTAATCCGGAGAGTTTTCCAGTTTGATAGGGCAAGGGTTTTATTCGGGTTACTACTGAAGCTACACCATCCCATGCTCCTTACGTATCCGCTCAGAAGCATATTTGATAACTTTCGGATCAATATTCATCGCCATTTTAAAAAAAGCTGTGTCATCTTTCAGGGTGTCAGAGAGAGCTAGAGACATGTAATAAGATTCACCACATTTTACCAACCCAAGCATTATTGTCGGATCATCACCGTAAGGCCGCCATTCTAAAAACGAAAGGTAACGCATGTTTAAATCCAATACTTGTAACATGGCATTTCTGACTGTTTTTTTGCCACTCATGGCCTGAACCATGTTGAAAAATAGTTCTTGGCTGGCGTTAGCCGCGGCCCTGAGCACTTCAGGATCATCCCAGAACTTCTCATCGGCATGCTGTAATGCCTCCGGGGTGTGGGTAGCAGCATTCAAAACAACCTCTTTGTCCTGCTTTAGTTCACTGGGCAAATATTCAAGCAACAGTCCATTTAATTTGACCAGTGGTAACATCAGTTGCTTATCACTCAGCCAGTCCGTTTTTGCTTTGACCAGGGGAATCATCACTTGCGGACGCAAAATAAGCAGAAGCTTGATGCATTCCTGATTATGGGTGAAATCATCATCAGAAAGTTCAGGCAACTCATGGCTAGACTCAGGCACGCGGGTGGCAGCAAACCTGATGAGTTTGCTTTGTGGCCCCTCACCCAAAAGCGTGCACAGTAGATCAGGTATATCCTTACCCTCGCATGAAAGCCCGATACTAAAAAGGCTGCACTTTAAAATCCACTGACTATCGACTTTATCCAGACTATCAATATGAAACTTAATCTCGGCAAAGTTATCAAAAGATGGCATGCCAGGCGTTGGTCTGTAAAAACGTATATCTTCATTATTACTGTTATTTAACAGGTTTATTGCCATGAGCAATTGATCCCGCAGCCGGTTTATAGAGGGCACCCTGTTAATTTCACAGACGATTTCTCCAATTGATTCATTAATTGCAATATTGCAGCTTTGCCCGGGATGGGAGCTTGCCACTGCATTCATCAGTAACGCCAGATTAAAAAAACGCTTGCATTTCCCATCCCGCGCTTGGGGGTTCGAGGATGTTACCCACCTGGAGTTGAAGTCATCAACCATCCTGACCTTCAGGGTTCTACCTTTGCCACCGGGTCCATCCGCCATTACCTCAATGACCCCTTTATGATAATTAATTTGGGTATTGATAATGCACACACCGTCCATATTCAACACAGTATTGTCCGAGCCAAATCCCTCAAGAGCTGCTGCACATTCATCTGTGAATATGTCAACGTTGTTCGGTGACGGGAAATTAACCATGGTCAACTTTTTGGATTTTTTAATTGTTTCTCCCTGCCCGGAAGCTACGGCAATAACACCAAGCATATCCACAAACCATTGGTGAATCAGGAAGACGATATCGTGAATGGAATCCACTTCATCCGCTTGCCTTGGCAAACTCAGCTGCAGCAACGAATCCCGTAATGCCACGCAATCCATTCGCCACTGACGGAAACAGACCGGGTCAGGCAGCAGTTCCTGCGCGGTAGTCAGCCCAGCGGTTACTGCTACCAGTTGTGTTGCCACACGTTGCTGTATTTGGTTAACCCGACCTTTCAATACCTCCAGGTTGGCCAGGGCAGTAGTAATTTTTTTGGTGGTTTCTTCCCCTTTTGCGCCGGTGAGCAAGTATTGTTCATAACCGAGCAACAACGCGTCAGTATCTGCCAGTAAATGGGCAATCTCTTCTTCCAGCTTCAGCAATACCTCTGCCCGCTGGGGCGACATGCTTAACAGCAGATTATTATCCGGTGACAGACACTGGTTCAACAGACGATCACGGCTGAAATAGTGGAGTAACAGGCCATTTAACCGGTTCAACTCCCGGAACTGCTCATCAACCCTCATTGAACTGTGTTCTGCTGGCTGCCATTGGTCGGTGTAGGCGATAGCGGTACTGAAGTCACCGCTGACTGCCGGCAACATACTCTCGGCAAACTGTTCATACTGGCTGCCGGCCAGTAAAAAAGCACCGGGCTGTTGGTCAAACTGGCCACAAACCAGGGTCACTTGCTGTCCCTCAAGACCTTCACCCGCTGCCTCGTCAGTACCGGTAATAACACAGGGTTTACCGGCCTGGAGCAGGGTAATGGCCACATGGTCGCCACTGCCTCCCTGCTGGAAAACAAAGCCGCCTGCCTTAGCCAGAACCTCCGGTGCCAGCATCCACAGTTCACAGTGTGGTGCCATAATAATGGCTCCCTGGGGGATGTGACGGCTGGACTCACCGGGCTGTAACCGGATCAACGGCCCCTGGCACAGCCCTTCACTCACCAGCCTGCCAGAACAGATAAACTCCGCAGGCCTGGCAGCGGAAAATTGCCTGCCCCCGCAAAGGCGTGTCATTGGGCGAACCTGAAGGATGACCACTTCGCCCTGGTGGTTAATGGCAAACTCAACGTCCACCGGACAACCGAGCAGGTTTTCCAGCTGTTCAATATAGTGATAAAGCTGCCTAACTGAAGACTCTGGCAGTGTTTGCGACTGCCCGCCAGCAATGGGTGCCAGTCTTTCTGCAGCGGTGTTGTTGCCCTGCGGGTCCAGTACAAACGTACTGTTAACATTGCCTGCCGTGTAAACAGGGGTGATGTTAAGGCCACGGGATATGGTGTATCGGTGCGGGGTAATACCAAATTGACCGGCAACCGCCCCTTTGGGTTGTCCGGGCACAAACTCAATTTGTACTCTGTTATCTTTAAGGTCGGTATAGCTCATTGCCACACCGCCAAACCGGCAGTCCACACAGTGTTGCATGACCAGGGCCATCGGGGCGGGCATGGTCGAGGCGCAAACCTCCGGGCGATAACCGGAAGCCAGCACCTTCAGGCAGGTGCGAACAATATCATCCTCTCCGTGCACCAGTGATTCGTACTTGCCGGCCTGGGCGTCACCGTAGCCATCTTCTCTGGCACCGGAGCTGCGTACGATGATTTTCTGGTCCGGCTGATCCTGGCACAGCTCTTCAAACAGTTGCTGCATGGTTCTGGCCGTCGGATGGTTCTTAACCAGCTGATAAAAGGTTTCCCCGGCGATAAACGCCGATAATGCCGCCAGTTGTTGCTCGCGGAGTTGTTGATCAGCGGTGGCATTAACCCGCGTTTTCAGCTCATGCAAGCTGGTGGTACTGCCGGAACAGAGTGACTGAATACCCGGTATTGCCCGGGCCACAGTGGCAACGCTGACAGGCAGGTTTTCCAAAGCCTGTGTCTGTGCAATCTCCAGACAACGGAAGTCAGGTACCGGAATACCGTGTTCCTTCATGTGTTTCAGGAACATGCCTTTGCCACCGTACCTCGCCCGGTAACCAGGCTCAGGTTGGCTTTGCCTGCCCACGACACTTTCCGCCCGAGCGGCAGAAGCATTATCGGTAGTGTTGGTATCAGGCTGTGCAGAAACATTGTGTTGGCTCTCAGTACCTGCCGAGCTGCTTTCAGGACTGTTCTGAACCGCGGGCTGCACAAATGCAACCTCATTTCCTGGGTTATGGGAATTGGTTACCAAAGGCTCTGGCTGTGATTTTACTGGAACAATATTCGGTGGTTGAATTCGATGGCTGAGTAAAAACCGGTCTTCTTTGGGTACAGGGGCAACCGGTTCAGGGGATGAAAACCGGGTTGTTTCCTGAGTAGTGGCCGGTGTCTTGGTGTCATCCGGGGCTGCAGGCCCGGGTGTTGCAGTCTGAACCTGCAAGTTGCCTGGTGGTTCGTATGTCACCGTCCTGCTGGCAATTTTTTTGAAAAGAGCCGTTGTCAGCCCGGAATCAGGATAAGTGTTGATGTAAATCCGGGCTGCGGCGACTGAGATGGTTCTGGATTTGCCGGAAAAGCAGAAGACAGCGAACAGGGCTTTACCCAATCCAGCAGTTTTGTAGTTGTACTGAATATTTTCCAGCCAGCTCAGCTGGACGGAGGTAGACGGGATCATATTAAAATCCTTTTAATTAATTAGTTTTTTTGTTTTGACCCGTCAGACCAGAATTAGTTCATTTTTACCGGGTATAAAGGCGCAACGATGACGAGAGATCAACTTGTCAGCTGATTGGCAGGGCGCTTGCCAATCCAATGTATTCCGTACATATCAACAGTTAGCTACCGGCAGACGGGCTGATGCTGAATTGCTGGACTCCCCTGACCAGAATCTTCCAGCATGATATGGCATTAAAAGACCAAGCCTGCTGATTAACTTTGCATAGACAAAATATTTTGTATTCGGGAGTCCAATTTCTTTTTTAATTCCTGATAATCTTCATTGCCTTGTGTCATGAAAAGTACCCTGTCAAGAACGTCATGGCCATAGTCTATTAGTTGCTTTAATTCTTCACCCGTAGCAATGACTCTATCCTCAGCATGAGAAATACATTTTGTGTTTTGATAAGCTTGTTTATTCGTTCTGATGTCAGACATCAGCCCGGCAACTTGATGATTGAGATTTTTCAGGATTTCACCTGCTTTCGGTTGGAATTTCAATTTGTTAAATCTGGATCTGAATTGGGTCAGGGCCTGTGCTGCTAATTTATCAGTAATCGTTTGTGATGAGTCAATAACATTGTTGTCAGATCCTAATTTCAACGCCTCACTCCAAGATTTCACATCGCTGATGATTTTTTTGGCAGAGGGGACACTATGGCCATTATCAATAGCTGATAGTTCTTCGGCTATAATTTCAGTGTATAATGGGATTTCAGCTACATTTCTGACGATTTCAAGATACTCTGTTGCCAACTCCTCAAGTTTTGCCATGTTCTCCCGCAATTGATCCAGCCTCTGCTGTTCTGATAGCTGACCTCTGTTGACCAAAGACTCTGACTTGACCGGGACATGCAGGTTGCCTGCAGGACTATGAGTCACCGTCCTGCTGGTAATTTTTTTAAGAGCCGTTGTCAGCCCGGAATCAGGATAGGTGTTGATGTAAATCCGGGCTGCGGCGACTGAGATGGTTCTGGATTTGCCAGAGAAGCAGAAGACAGCAAACAGGGCTTTACTCAATCCTGCAGTATTGTAGTTGTACTGAATGTATTCCAGACAGCTCAGCTGGACGGAGGTAGACGGGATCATATTAAACTCCTTTTTATTCATTAATTTCTTTGTTTTGACCAGTCCGACCAGAATTAGTTCAATTTTACCAACCTCCCGGAATATCTACCCAAGAGTCTGCAGGAGGCTGTCGGACTTAAGACTGTCCGGGGGATCGAGTCCAAAAGCATTTCCACGCTCGGTCAGTCGGTAATGGTTATCTACACCATGTTTTCTAACTTCAAAAGCAACTGATACTGGGAAAAATTCACAAAAAAATCCTGTTGATGTTGAGACGCGGTATTGTCTTGCTGGCTTAAAAAGTGGGGCAGGTAGTTGTCTAATACATGTTCAAATAACCCAACTTCTCGATCACTCAGTGATTTATAGGCATCTACAGCAGCAACTGCAGGAATATCCGCTTTGTTATGCTTGTAATGCAAAATGGCATCGAGAATATCTTTTCCTGCGTCTGAAACTTTAAACCTTGAAAGGATACCTTTCTGATTGACTGCTATCGCTGTTCCCCGATCAGCACAGTGACCAGAACCTGAAAAGCTACCCGTTTCTGATAAACGATTCATCCGATTTACACCCGTTGAGGCTTTTCGTCAGGATAGCTTTTCAGTTCACCCTTATCGATTTAATTCCCAACGAGAGCGAAAACGCTCATTGCTTTATCGTTGCGCTTTTTGAAGGGTGTTTAAGTTGTTAACCAAATCAGGGAACTTAATTGTGTACGTTCAATCGAAACCCTGAGAAAAAACAGTAGATCGAATCGAAATTGCTTACTGGTACTATTTGTCTAAGTCGGAGCCTGTATGAATCCTGCGGAATTATTTACTTGTTCAAACCAAAATCCTGACCAGATTGTTGACGATTTCATCACATCCCAAGGCTCCTTTAATGGCAGCTCCATAAGCAATGCTGACATGGCCTCAAGACAATTAATCCCGCCAGATAATACAGCGGCTCAACAGGCCTCCAGCCTCAATCAATACGACGGTATCTCAAGTACCTTTGGCATTCCTTACCTTTCCGGTCTGTTATTTAAAGCGGGAATGACGGCCACATCGGAACATGTTGACCCGGTTGACCGCAGCCGTGCCAGATCGAAAATCGAGCAATTACTGCAAACTATCCAGGGCTCCATCAATGGAACCCTGACCCATGGCTCAAGAGCGCCGATTGCCGATGCCCCGGTTTGGTTAACACCCGAGGTAATAACAGGGGGTTTTACCACCGGGCAGCTGGCGGCCGGAGGGCCACTGAGTCACTATGAAATAGAACTGGCCAGTCAGTTAGGACTATCAGTAACCAGCGATCTACCCGATGATCTGGCAAACATCAGGTCAGCACTTAACCAGATCTGGTTTACTGAACCGTATTCCTGCCACCTCGAGACCATGCTTCTAAACGGCAAATACCGTGTAAACACCCCCGAAGAAGGGGTTATGTTAATTCTGATGGCGCTTCACCGGTCAGGACACGATGACGAGGCTGAACAACTGATTGAAACCATTTCCCCATATCTGGGAAGTGTCAGGTTTTTCCCGGAACCGGCCGAACAGCCCCTGCCATTAAACACGGATGAAGCCATGAGAAGCGTGGCAGAGGTACTGACTCAACTGGACAACCGCTTTGGCCCTGCCCCTGAACACAAATCCAATAACCGGCTGCGGCTGGATCAAAATGCCCTGGTATTTGATCAGTGGCTGCCACTGAAGGATCGGCTTGTGGCACTGATTCAGGGCACAGTAGAAGGGGATTTACCTTATTACAACACTGAAGGGGAGCTGTGCGGTGGCATGCCTTTGGCCAGGGTCACAACAGAGTGGTTTGAACAAGCCTCACGGTACCTGGCGGATAGAAAGCAGATAACAGAGCAACACCCCGAATTGATGTATCGTACTACCCGTAAACGTGGCAGTGAGCGGATTCTGCAACGTTCACTGGAAATATTACTGGCGTACCCGCCAGAACATCGGTGCCACTCCGATACGGAAGGTTTTCAAAAAATCCAGTTCACACTGAGAAAAACCCTGGCAGATATCCATCGCAAGCAAGGGTTTCCTGACACTGAACGGTATCAGCAAGCACTGAACCAACGCCAGGGCTGGCTTGAACACTATCAAAAGAGATATCACACAGGTCATTCCCTGATCCATCAGCTACAGCCGTTAAAAGACTGTGTTCAGGTAAAACCACAGGACCTGAACATGGACACAGCAGGATTGCCCAAACCGATAAAGAAATTACTGGCAGCAATTCAGTCAAAACCAGTGATTGAGCTGCTTGAATGGGGCGATATCACCTCAGCTGAAGTACTGGCCAGCAAATACCTGAACATCGCCGCCATTGTCAAAAGTGACAGCATACTTGACCCCAGCCTGGCCGCCTTGTTTGCACAAGTGACACAGGCTTTCTTCAAACGACGATCTGTCCTTCTGCTGAAACTTCAACATCAGGTCAGGATGGAAGAACTGCCCTGGGTAAAACATTTACAGGCAATCACCCCCTTCGACCAGGACAAAAGAGTCAAGAATGCAGACAAGCTTTTAACGGATATGGTGACTCAAGTCTTAACCTATTTTCCCCAGACCATTTTGCCCAATAGATTTATCAAATCCCTGGGTCAAATGATCGAAGAACTTCCAGAACTCTCTTTAGAGCCTCCGCTCACTGAAGAGCTTGCAGCCGATATATTCATGCATAAATTCTCTGATAAATTCCTCATGGCTGCCAAACAGGCAGCCAGCCTGATGCAGGGAACCCTTTATGAAACATATTACGGCCTTGATTACGGGAGCATTGCCAAACTTAAAACGCCGGATGCCCTTTATTGTCTGTGCAAGCAAAAAAGTGGTGTGACCAAAGAAAGCCGCGGGTTGTGGAATCACAGAACTGTTGAAAATGGCAAGATCATTGAGTGGCAACAGATAATCACCACGCATAACCTGGCCACGTTGACTGCATTGACCAATGCTTTAGACTTGCCTGAACTGTTTAGCAGTGAGAGTGGTAAGACATTGAACCACAAGATTGCCCGCTGGATAGTGATCAAATGTGTACGCTATAACCCGGCCAATCCTGATAAGATAAGGTTGCAGGAACATAAAAATATTGCCTACGCTTTTCGTCAGATGATATTTTTTCTATCTTTTCAACCCCACGATGCTCAATTATCCGTATTGGAAAAATTAAAAGTTATCCCTCGAAATCTGGCACGTAAAATTACTGATCTCTATATTGAAACACCAGGGCTTGTCAGGTTTGATGATATGAATGTTATTGAAATGATGGCAGCGGGTGAACATGATCGCAAACTTTTGGAAAAGAAACAGCGGCTAGACAGACTGAACAAAAAGAAAGAACAGGTAGACACAATGATTCATTCTCTGGAAATGGTTTTAACTGACCATAAGACACAAGAGTCCTATAAACCATTTGTGGCCTGGTTGTAATAATTATTTAACTATGTCATTGCAGTTAACTTTTAACCAATAAACTTCATAACTCTAACCAACAGAATAAGGAAGTAAACATGTATTCCATTAATTCCCCGGCGGCTAAACGTACCATTGATTCTTTTTCTGACGACGAGTCCGCTGGCTCACCTGCCAGCAGAAATGGCAGCAACATCCGCAGCATACCGCCAACCCATGAGCCGATGGATCAGTTGGAGCAAGGGCAGTCTGATCAGAGACTCTCCCTGAATGATTACTCTGTCAATAATTGTGAGGTTGTCAATACCCTGCAAAGAGAGCTAACCCCGACAGCAAAAGCCCCTTCTTATGATTACCCTGAAGCTTCGTTCAAGCGATTCAATCCAGGTGTGAATGGCGCAAGATTGCAACTGGAGATAGGCCTTGCCAGGGATCACATCCAGTCCTTTATGGACCAGCACTATCCCGGAAAATTTGCCCTGACCATTCCCGATGACAATGCCATGAAAGTGAGCGCTGAATTTGTTGCCCCTTTTGGCTGGTGGGAAGGCGCTTGCTACAAGGTTGAATTCGATTTCAGCAATACTGATAAGCACAATGAAGGGCCATCGGTCAAAGTCCTATTGGCTCCGCCGGTTGCTCATCTGTTTGGTGGAGAATTGTGCCTTGCCCAGATCATTCCGCACTCTGCCTGTCCGGATTATTGGAAAGGAGAAGATGCTGCAAAATACAGCAGCTATAATTTTGACCGGGTGCAACAATTATGAATGTGATGAATTTTCTTATTATGGACACCGACTTCTGGGAAGAAGGAACAGGTTACGCACTGAACTATCCAGATCCCAAAACCTTTCATCTATCCAGGACTTATTCCAGTCAGTTTCATCGTGACAAGGTGAAAATGTTTTCAGGGTCCGAAGGGCTTGAACGTCTGAAGCGTCATATTACAGAGGAGATCGCGTCCGTCAACCAACGGGCCAAAGGTAGCAACAGTTCACTGTCATTCGATGTTGACCCGGAAATGATCTACCAGAAAAATTTTGACCGTCCGGAATTTTCCCTCATCGAGCCCAGAGCGTACGACTTTCCAGCAGCAGGCCCCTATGGCGAAATATTTGAACGGGTAATGATCTACTCCCCCGAGGATTTGTCAGGCTGCATATCGGTGGAACCCATAGTTATCGAACCCAGTGGCCAATGGGAAGATCAGTTGTCAGTAAAAAATCAGGTGATGATGAGGCTCGAACGCAATGGAAAAACGTTGATCACTCCACACAAAGCAGACTACTTTTACCCGATACAGCTTGATCCACAAGGAAGGGTCGGCGAAATTCATATTACCCCTAAAAACCGATTTTTCATCACCTATCGTGATGATAAAGGCAAATTACTATCGTATCCTCCCGGATATAATTATTCTGGTACTGAATTGAGAATTGGATCAAAAAAAGTAGAAGTTGAACCGTTCGAAGCCTTCACCTTAAGTGAGTTAAAAGAAGTATTGAGCATGAAGCTTCGTTATATAACAAGTGACTCACATGAGTTAACCGATGTGTATTATGGTCAAAAAATGATTGAAAACGATGATGATTTGAACGAAGCAATTACCAGTTTAAAACAAGACATCAAAAATAAAAATCGTAACAGGAAACACACAAAAAGATTGGGGGTTATTTTTATTAAAGAACCATCTAAAGAATGGGAATGGTATAATCGCAGGGAGTGGAAAGTATCATTAAAACCGACGAAAACCATCGCTAAAGCCAGTAATCTGGCATTACAGTTCGAACTAACCATTTCTCCGGAGACGCCTATAACCGCCCAGCGTTACCGGGATGGCATGCAGTGGGGAATTAAAGCCAATGCCTGGCTACCGGTTATGGACAAGGAGATGCAAGTTTATGAAAAAATCACGGTTATTAAACAGCTGATTGACTTTGCCCACAAAACAATGAGGCTGCCTTACAATAGGGCCGCTCTCACCGCCTGTGATGCCAATAACATCATCATGAAGTCCATGACCATGACCATGGTCAATGCACTGAAAAATGGTGAGGACTGGCTCCCATCTCAATGCTTCCTGGATTTAATGGTGAATGCTATCAATACGCACCACGAAATCGGTGAGTTATATGCCGATAGAAAGTATCGAAACCTGAGGTTAATGGTACATGCATTTTCAGGAACACTGGCTAAGAATAACCTGAAAGACTTTGCATTTTTAATCAACTATCTGGTGTCTGCCTGGAACCAGCTGGACGGTATCAGTAGCCAGGAACGCGATGCATTAAAGCCAAGGCTAATCATTAATGCTTTTATAGAATACCTTGTCAGGGTAATGGAGCGTGAATCCAAAGATCCTGAGAAATGTGCAGCACAAGGTTTGGATAATGAAGCGGAACTCACGCTGGAAAAGATCATTAACGCCTCAAAGACTGGCTTCAGTGTGGTTGCCCATCAGCTGACCCTGCTTGTTTTTTTATTATGCCGCCAGGACTCTTTAAGCAAGCTGGCAGAGCCTGAGCGGGAACAGTTACAATCACGAATCAAAGAGATCCAACGATTTATTTCCACCAACCAGAAAGACCAGTATGCTCAGCTGATGCAACGACTGCTTCCTGATAAAAACAAATGGATAAAGCCTGTTGACTTTACCTCCAAAGAACATCAGCAAACCATCATCGAGACAGTGCTGGAAAAATTTCATCAAAGAACCCGGCAGCCAGAACCATCACAAGCCAGTGAGGATTCAGAACTGCCAATGGAAGTGGACAACAACAGAACGATACCGGGTAAGGCATTCGCTGTTCTGGATGACAAAGAGTATGAACGTCTGGATACGCAATTGAGCGAGCAACTGGCGAGATTTAAATTGCGTAAAAATGTCGAGGTAGAAGAAGAAGGGTTCATAAAGTATGAGCATAATTGCCATAACTGCGGTGGTCCTTATAAGACCAATAAAAAGCTTTATCAAACGACAAACGAGGTTAAAATGAAACGGGAAAGAGATGGTTTTGTCTACCGTTCTGGAATGCCTGTCCATAAAGAATGCAAAGAGGCAAGGCAGGAAGCCACACGAAATGCCTTTTCTCTAATCATGGCCATGGAAGCAAATTACCCTTATGTCCCCAATGAAAGTACAAACGATTAACGATCTCCAGAAAAAGTACAAAAGATTGTTCGTACCCAGTGATGCTGGACATAAGCAGCTAGCCAAACCATTAAAACTGTCCAATAATTTATCAGAGATAAAACATATTACCCAAATAAAAAAAACGTATTTAGCGACCGATAAAACCGGTACTACCTTAAGTAGCTAACCATATGGAATCATATATTTCTGACTCCTTGTTCAGGCACTCTGCTTCGTTACAACTCCGGTCACATAGCTACGGCTATGCTCCCTCCGTTGTGCCTCGCATGGCACCTGCCCAAGTAGCCAGAAATATAGGATTCCATATGGCCAGCTACTTATAAATTTTAAAGTGGGCAGTTTTTTCCATACCAATGAACGTGAGCTATTGAATTATGCAAAATAAACCAGCAATCTTAACAGGGAGAAAGGTCAAAAGATGAACTCTTCAGATTTACCCGAAAAAGTAAATCGATTAAACCAGGTGTTTGCGAAACAGGCAAACCCTGAGGATGCTGAAACAAAGGAACTGCTTAACAGTCTCTCGGATGTTATTACCAAAACGGTTGCGCACATGAGTGACAATAAAAAGCAATCATTCTCTTTTACTCAGAGTGAAAAAGATATGCTTTGTAACTCAATATTGAGTGCTATCCAGAAGACATCAGCAAGGGACCATGCAGAGGTATTTAAACATCTGGCTCCTGAAATAGTTAATAGCATTGAACAGATAATGACGATGCTACCGGCTCCGGAAACTTGAGCATCTTCTACACGCTATAAAAGTTTACTTACTTTATTGTCAAGATCCCCCCTACTCATTTTATTATAAAGTGTGGCAATGCCTGATGCCTGTGCATCTGCCACACATTGCTTACCTTCGTTGTTGTCAGATTAACAGTTTCCTGATTATTCAGATTTAATGGAACATCATGTTTGATTTAATCCAAACCACCATTCCACTATAAACCACTCTTTTTATTTCTCTCATCAATAAAACCGATGACATTCTGAAGCTCTGCTATGCTGATCATGCAGTCAGTGCATAGCTTTAGAGCAGCCATCGCCTGAATCCCGGGTTGATAAATAGCACTTTTTTTTCCCATAATTTCTAATATGGGTGCTGCATGGCTGTCTAACTACAAAATGGTTTAACACAAGGCTTTGTAACAACAAAAGACAGGTAGCTGTATGTCGCTAGAAACAAGAGTTGAGATGCTGGAGAAGCAACACCAGTCCCTCTACAACACAATTCATGGACTGGTAAAAGCGATGGCGGATATCAAACACATCGCATTGAAAAACCAGCATGAGATCATTGGCGTCAAAGTCAATATGTCCGGTATTCAGACAGAGGTTACCAGCGTTAAAGAGGATGTCTCCGAACTGGCCCAGGCCACGCTGTCCGGTTTTGAACGCACCAGTGAGTTAATGACGAATACCCACAAAATTCTGGATGATATCAGTGAGCATCTGGACACCATTAATGGTCGGCTGGATGAAACCAACAAACTGGTTGATGGAACCCATGAGCGTGTTGATGAAACCTATGAGCGATTAAACGAGACCAATGAGCGCCTCGGTGAAAACAGCGAACGCCTTGATGAAGCCAATGAACGGCTGGATGAAAACAATGAACGTCTCAGCAGTACCAATGAGTGGCTTGGTGGCATCAATCAGCGTCTTGAAGGTGTGGAGAGTCAGGTAAAAGAGGTTCGAAAAGATATTCTCACCCTTGGGCAGATGATCAAGCACCGTCTACCAGAGAAGTGATTCTCTTTTCCACTCCTTGTAAAACGTCTGGCAGGTTTGGTAAGGCCTGCCTCGTTCAACCATGAGTGCAGCCAGTCACTGATAAATACGGTTCCTGAAAATAATGATCGTAATACATGATCAATCATCATCCCTGTTAGCCGCTGCCAATAAGCATCAGATTATACCGGTAGCTTCAGGTTGATTGACTGGCAAGGACACTGCACGATCTCTTAATAACGCCTGATGCAACTTCAAAATATCCCGGTACTCAGTGTCTGACTGACCAGAGAGTGCACTGATAAACGGACTGGTGACCACTTTGGACAGCACACCCAAGGGACTCCGATGCAAACAGTAATAAGCCACTTTACCCCAGAGCGTTTTCGGCGCAGCATCAATGGATCGACTTAAATTCAACCGGAACCGGTTTAATGGATGGACGGAAATTTGCTGATCATGAGCGTAAGTTTCCAGTTCAAGAAAACAGACTGATCCGGATTCAGGTACAGGTCTACTAATATCCTGCTCATAGGCCATCAACTGCTCTTCTGAACCATCAGTGGGTTTCGATCTTCCGGAAAGATAAGACATCCCACTCAAAATCGTGATCACCAATTCATTAATGACACTGGCTATCACGATACTCTGAATTTTCCCCGGTTTAACGCCATCGGCAAACAGATGATCGGTCATCAGCTGTACTCCCAGGGTAGCGCCCCTGAAGATAGCCAATCGAAACAGAGCAAAAAATAGCCATGCCTTTGTTGGAGACAAGCCTTTGTCAATCAGTCTGGACTGTATGGCAGCGCCCAAACCAAGAACAACGGTATGTGCTAAAAGCAAGTCAGTAAACAGTTTGCGTGGGTTACTTTGTTCAGTACTGCCGGTAGCAAAATACTCTCCCCCGGCAATGGAGGCACCAACGGTAAGCATTGTCAAAACCTGGCTGCCAAAAAGTTCAATGACCCACATTTTCACACTTAAGCAGCGTTTCTCAGCGGGGTTTTCAATAAATTGACTATTGATTCCCAAGGCATTCTTAGTGCTCTGAAAACCAAAAAAACTGACCAGGCTGAGAATAACACCGGCATATTTGAACCTTTCCAATACCGGGTTGTCCGAAGGGGTTCCGAGAAAACTGGTACTGGGGTAACCCAAGGCTGTCTGTACTGCCGCAGCCACTTCATCCCCTCCCAGAAACAGTCCGGAGCCAATACAGGTAGTGGTAAAGGCATGCAAGAATGTTCTGAGGTCTGGCTCCGGATTTTTTGAGGCATGGCTTAAGGCACCACCCAAACTTCTGAACAACATTCTGCAAGCTTCCGGCGGGCTGTTCCAATGTTCAAAGTCGTGTTCAAACAGCGCCGCCGGAATAGCGGCTCTATTAGCAAAAACAGCATTGTGTGTACCATAACGACCATCATCATGAGTGGCAGTTTCCAGATGGGTCACTGCCGGAATAATAAAGTCGTTTACCTGCAGTGTTGAATCAACCACCTGATAGCTGTCAGGCCGGGAATCGCCTGATGCTGATTTCGCCAGTCGATAATCCATAACCCGCCGCTCCCCGAAATCAAGAAGACAGTGAATACTCTCCGCCTCACATTCCTGATCATCGCTCACCCAGAAACCACCCACCGCCGTTGCCTCAGTAATACCTGAACTGCTTTCCACATTGACCATGATGGTCTTATCATCTTTACAGATAAAGCAACCCGGTTTTGGCGCATTTAAGGAACAGGTAATCGTTAATTCATTGGGAATATTATTTTGGCCCTTTGATTGAATAATAAAGCTGACTGGACCTTCTTTTAATTTTTCTGCCAGGCTTGCAACCTTACTACCCGACCTCTCTATCATTTCTATCCCGGGCAAAGTATCTTTCTGTCTGAGTTCGACCGCAATTTGATGGGGCAGTTGTTCAGCAAACTGCTGAGGTATGGACTCTACTTCCTTAGAAGTATTGATCGGTGTTAATGAAAAATCATTGTGCTGGAACTGAGTTCTCAGACTCAGAGAAGACCCTGATTCAATCATACCGATAACATCCCAATTTGTTTTTAAAGATAAGAGCAGCGATCAAAGAAAGCAAAAATCAAATCATATGAGGGCTCTGCGTCTTGTCAGAACCTGGGTGTCCTGATTTTAGCCACCACGGACTCGAGATAGCTGACCATGTCCGGGAACAGGGATTCACAAATGGCCTGATGCTCCTCTGTTTCTGTCTTTTGCAGAACCGTCTTCATCATACTGTGCAGTTCAGCCTTCTCCTGCTCACTGAACGAATAGTGATGATCCGGTTCGTGGTGAAGAAAACCCACCATTTCTGTCAGTCCATAACTGAGCGCCTCAAGGACAATCTCCCGGTCAATCTCTCCCGACTCAAGCAACCCTGTTAACAGTTGCTTCACCTGAGTTATCTCTTTATCAATATCGCAGGGATCATTTTTGCCGGATATGGGTTCTGCTTTTGAGTTCAGGTAATTGTCTTTAATAAACTGCTTAAGCTCTCTTTCTTTAACGGTATCGGTTTCTGATACGGCAAGATCATCCTCGGTAAGACCCGGGCTTTCCTGGAACAGTGAAAAATACTTTTCCTGAACATAATCATCGTAATCCATGATCAATCATCGCCTCTGTTAGCAGCATCAGATTATACCGGTAGCCCACTGGCTTCAGGTTTATTGACAGGCAGGGACACTGAACGATCTTTTAATAACGCCTGATGCAACGTTAAAACATCGCGATATTCAGCGTCTGACTGACCAGAGAGCGCACTGAGAAATGGGCTGGTGACCACTTGAGACAGCACGCCCTGAGGATCCCGATGCAAACAGTAATAAACCACTTTGCCCCAGAGTGTTTTCGGCGCAGCATCAATGGATCGGCTTAAGTTCAACCGAAACCGGTTCAATGGATGGACAGAAATTCGATGATCATCAGCGTAAGTATCAAGACCTTTGGCTGATTCGGACTCAGTTGCCGGTTCCCGGATATCCTGTTCATAGGCCATCAGCTGCTCTTCTGAACCATCCGTGGCTTTTGATCTTCCGGAAAGATAAGACATTCCACTCAAAATCGTGATCATCAGCTCATTAATCACATTGGCGATCACAATACTCTGAATTTTCCCCGGTTTAACGCCATCGGCAAACAGATGATCGGTCATCACCTGAACCCCCAGGGCCGCACTCCTGAATATGGCCAACCGAAAAAGGACAAAAAACAACCATGTCTTGGCCGGAGACACACCTTTGTCAATCATCCTGGATTGCACGCCAGCCCCCAGACCAAGCACAACCGTCTGTGCTAAAAGCAGGTCAGTAAACAGCTTTCGAGGATTACTTTGTTCGGCACTACCGGTAACAAAATACTCGCCCCCGGCAATGGCGGCAGCAATGATAAGCATCGACAGAATTTGACTGCCAAACACCTCCATCACCCACATTTTCGCACTTAAGCAGCGTTTCTCAGTGGGATTTTCAATAAATTGGCTACTGACTCCCAGGGCATTCTTAGTGGTCTGAAAACCGAAGAAACTGGCCAGGCTGAGCGTGATACCGGCATATTTGTACCTTTCCAATACCGGGTTATCCGACGGTGTTCCGATAACACTGGTACTGGGAAACCCCCTGGCTGTTTGTATTGCCGCCGCGGCTTCATCCCCGCCCAGAATCAGTCCGGAGCCAATACAGGTAGTGATAAAGACATGCAAAAAGGTTCGCAGGTCAAGCTCCGGATTTTTCGAGGCATGGCTCAGAGCGCCCCCCAAACTTCTGAACAACATGCGGTAGGCTTCCGGCGGGCTGTTCCAATGGTCAAAGTCGTGTTCAAACAGTGCCGCCGGAATAGCGGCTCCGTTGGCAAAAACAGCATTGTATGTACCATAACGACCACCATCATGACTGGCATGTTCCAGATGGGTCACTGCCGGAATAATAAAGTCGTTTACCTGCAGTGTTGAATCAACCACCTGATAGTTGCCAGCCGGTGAACCGGTTGATTCTGATGTCGTCAGTTGATAATCCATAATCCGCTGCTCCCCGAAATCAAGAAGACAGTGAATGCTTCCCGTCCCATCTTCCCCCTCACCACTTATCCAGAAACCATTTGCCACACTTTGATAAATGTCACCTGACGTGTTTTTAACATTAATCATGATGTTTTCATCATTTCTGCAGATAAAGCAACCCGGTTTTGGCTTATTTAAAAAACAGGTGATCATTAATTTATCGGAGGTATTATTTTGGTCTTTTGATTGAATAACAAAGCTGACCGGACCTTCTTTTAATTTTTCTGCCATGCTTTCACTCTTGCTTCCCGGCCTGCCTTTCATTTCCATGCCGCACAGGATATCTTTCTGTCTGAGTTCAACCGCGATTTGATGGGGCAGTTTATCAGCAAACTGCTGCAAGACACGCTCTTTACCATTTAACTGTTCAATGGGTGTTAATGAAACAGCATTGTCTGGTAACTGAGTTTTAAGGCTCAAAGGAAACCCTGATTCTATCATACCGATAACATCTCAATTTATTTTTAAGACAGGAATAGCGACCAAAGATCCCAGAAGCCAAAATTCCACAGTGTGAAAATAGCTATAACAAACAAAAGCTCAAGTTTTTATATATATAAAACGTAACTTCTGACTGATACCTGACAATGACAATTTTGTGCCCTTCAGAATCAGGCGGTAGTACTATCGAATTCTATAAGTAGCTGGCCATATGGAATCATATGGTTAGCTACTTACGACCATATCCTGTAAATTCTGGTTATTCCACAAGTAGCCGATAACACGGTAGCCAAATACCTTTATCGGATTCAGGATGAACACATCATGGACAAGGATAGCCCCGGCAACGGCTCTACCCGACAAAACGATCAGGCCATGTCCGGGATAAAGAAGCGAAGCATCATCTCCCAGCAGGAGGTAAAGCGGACGTTACTGTCCAGTGCAGATTTCACCCGCCCGGAAGTAAAACCCCTGGCAGAGAGGCTGGTCAGCCAGAAACCCACCAATCTGACCGAAGCATTACAGCCACTGAAACAGGGTGTCGATTACGCCTCTGACCTTATACACCGGCTGCAAGATACCCACCCTTCTGCACAAGATGACAGGCGGCAACACGCAAACCGCATCACAGACACCATTCACCTGCTGGAAGGTTTGCAGAAAGCCCTTGAGAAAGAGACAAAAGATCTGTTCAACGCACATAGCCAGACAGAGACAGAACCGCAGAACGGGACTTCTGACAGCCATGCCCTCTATCTGGAGTCATCAACGTTACTGAATACGCTGCAGTCGTATATTAGAACGTTAGAAAAGATGAAGTCGACGTCTGTTGAATAGGCAGTGGAACGACGCATTTCTCACTGACGGTTGTTATTAAAGGCTCCGCTCGATACCCATCATCAGACCACGCAGTTCCGCCAGACCGCGCATACGGCCAATACAGGAGTAACCCGGGTTGGTCTGTTTGGCCAGATCGTCCAGCATCTGATGGCCATGATCCGGACGCATCGGAATCAGACAGTCCGCACGTCCCTGTTCCTGACGGCGATGCTGCTCAATAATCAGTGCACGGGTCACGTCGTACAGGTTAGCCATGCCTTCCAGGTGATTGGCTTCATAGAAGCTGCCATCTTCCTCCCGCTCAACACTGCGCAGGTGCACAAAGTGAATGCGACTGCCCAGTCTTTCCACCATGCCCGGCAGGTCATTGTCTGCTCTTGGACTGAGCGAGCCTGTGCAGAAAGTAATGCCGTTATGGATACTGTCCACTGCCTGGGTAATGCGCACGAAATCGTCTTCGGTACTGGCAATACGGGGCAGACCCAGAATCGCCCAGGGTGGATCATCTGGATGAATACACAGGCGCACACCGGCCTGCTCAGCTGCAGGCACCACCTCGCGCAGGAAAGCAAACAGGTTCTGCCGCAACCCTTCCGCATCAATATGGGCATAGCTGTCCAGGGCCTGCTGGAACTGCTCCAGGGTATAGCCTTCTTCAGCACCCGGCAGACCTGCGATCAGGTTCCTGGTCAGGCGTGCGATGTCTTCTTCGGTCATGGTGGCAAAGCGTTTTTTAGCCCTGGCCTGATCGTCTTCACTGTAATCAATCTCTGCACCGGGGCGTTTCAGAACAAACAGTTCAAAGGCGGCAAACTCAAAGCGGTCAAACCGCAGTGCACGACTACCGTCTTTCACCTCATAGGCAAGATCTGTCCGGGTCCAGTCCAGAACCGGCATAAAGTTGTAGCAGACCACATCAATCCCGCAAGCGCCCAGGTTCTGCAACGTGGTGCGATAGTTTTTCAGATGACGCTGATAGTCACCGGTGCGCTTCTTGATATCTTCTGATACCGGCACACTTTCAACGACGGACCAGCGCAGACCGGTTGAGCGGTCTTGTGCTTCATCCCACTCAATTTCACGCTTGCGCTTTTCAATCTCCGCCACGGTCCACACTTCACCGTTGGCAATGTGGTGCAGGGCAGAAACGACACCGGTTGCCCCGGTCTGCATAATGTCACGGATGGTTACCGGGTCTTTGGACCCGTACCAGCGCCAGGTCTGTTCCATGGTGAAATCCTCATAAAGCGCCGCTACCCCGTTGTGGATAGCGGCCAGATAGGTCGTTTAAATACGTTCCGCCAACAGAGCTACGGCCTGTTTGGCACCCTGCTCACGAATGGTGTTGTAGGCGTCGGTTACCGCTGCAACAAAGCGCTCATTGGCCGCCAGAGCAGGGTCGAATACCGCATCCATTGCCAGGAAAGCCTTAACCAGCTGCGCAGGCTCACCCTGATGGGCAATGGCAACGGCCTTCAGCTGCTCAGCCATCGGGTCACGGACATCAATCTCATGACCCTGCTCATCCGTACCGGAGACATAGTGCATCCAGCCACCAATGCCCAGGGCAATAGCCGCCAGCGATTTCTCTTCCGCCAGCAGTGTTCTTGCGGCATTCAACCAGCGCTGCGGCACTTTCTGGGAACCATCCATGGCAATCTGCCAGGTTCTGTGTTTCAGCCCCGGGTTGCTGAAGCGCTCAATCAGTTTCTCGGCGTAGCTGGCAAAGTCAGTGGCTTCTGGCATTTCCAGGGTGATGGCCGCTTCATGGTTCATATAGTGACGGGTCACTTTCACGAACTGTTCATCCTGCATGCAGGCGTCAATGGTCTCATAACCGGCGAGGTAGCCAAGGTAAGCCAGAATCGAGTGACTGCCATTGAGCATTCGCAGCTTCATCTCTTCGTACGGTTGCACATCGGATACAAACATCGCGCCGTCTATCTTGTCCCATTCAGGACGCCCCATGGTGAAGTGATCTTCAATCACCCACTGACGATAGGCTTCGGTGACAATGGCACCTTTGTCAGCAAAGCCCAGGTAAGACTGGACATCGGCAAAGCTCTCTTCCGTCATGGCCGGTACGATGCGATCAACCATGGTGCATGGGAAGGCCACGTGTTCACGAATCCAGGCGGCCAGCTCTTGATCCATCGCCTCTGCCATCTGAATGACCGCTGCCCGGGCACGTTTGCCATTGTCGGGTACGTTGTCACAGCTTAATACCGTAAAGGGCAGCCGTCCCTTAGCCTTACGCTGTCCCAGTGCCGCAACAATCACGCCCAGTGCCGTCTTCGGGTTATGGGTATTTTCCAGGTCATGGGCGATCAGCGGGTTGTCGATCATCAGTTCGCCGGTTGCCGGGTTCAGGCAGTAGCCCTTTTCGGTAATGGTGAGAGAGACAATGCGTGTGGTCTCTGCCGACATAATCTCCAGCAACGGCCTGCGGTCTTCTTCAACGGCCAGTGACCGGGCGATGGCCGTGGCCAGTTTTACGGTACGGGAGCCGTCCGGATTCATCTCGGTAACGGTGTAAGCGTTGTCCTGCTCCTGAAGTTCCTGAACCAGCTCCTGACCGCCAAAAATGTTGGCTGCACAGATTCCCCAGTGGAACGCCCCGGTAGCGGCAATGGTTTCATGGGTGTACAGCGCCTGGTGAGCACGGTGGAAAGCACCCAGGCCAATATGAACAATACCGGCGGTCAGCTCGGTGCCGTCGTAGCCATTGGCTACGATTTTTTCGTGTTGCAGCTTTTTATCAATCATTGCAGCATCTCTGGTTGTTAATGCGATTACAGGCGATAAGCTTTTTTGGCCAGTCCACTGGTCAGCTCAAGGGCCAGGTCAAAGGCTTCTTCTTCGGTAATGCGGTGCTCACACACCAGAGATGCCAGGAAGTTACAATCCACACGACGGGCCACATCGTGACGGGCCGGAATACTCAGAAATGCACGGGTATCGTCGTTAAAACCAACGGTGTTATAGAAACCAGCGGTTTCAGTCACCATCCGGCGGTAACGCATCATGCCTTCCGGGCTGTCGTGGAACCACCAGGCGGGTCCCAGCTTCAGTGCCGGGTAATGACCTGCCAACGGTGCCAGTTCCCGGGCATACACATCTTCATCAAGTGTGAAGAGGATGATGGTCAGATTCGGGTCATTGCCCACTTCATTCAGCAGCGGACGAAGGTTGTGGACAAATTCAGCTTTCAGCGGAATATCGGCACCTTTATCCGCACCAAAGCGCTTGAACAGTGACTGGTTATGGTTACGGAACACACCACAATGAATCTGCATCACCAGGCCATCGTTCTGGGACATGCGGGCCATTTCCACCAGCATATGGCCACGGAACTGATCGGCTTCCTGTCCGGTAATAGTACCTGCCAGAGCCCTGGTCAGCAGATTCTGGCACACCTCATCGGTTAACACCGTGGTATAAGGCGTCGGATAGCTATGGTCTGTTGCGGTGGCCCCGGTGCTTTTAAAGAAGGCACGACGCTTGCGCAGGGCGTTGAGGTAGTTTGACCAGTTATGGATATCCTCGCTGGTCTGTTCCGCCAGCAGCGCCATATGCGCGGCAAAATCCGGATGCTCAGGGTCCGTTACCGAGTCAGGGCGGAACGTCGTGATCACCCGGCCTTTCCAACCACTGTCGTTAATACGCAAGTGACTCTCCAGCGTATCCACTGCCGTTTCGGTGGTGGCCAGAACGTCAATATTGAATCGTTCATAGAGACTGCGTGGCAGGAAGGCGTCGGTTTTCAGCTGTGCATCAATGTGTTCATAAATTGACCGGGCGTTTTTACTGTTCAGTGGCTGATCAACACCCAGCACTTCGGTCATGGCATGATCCATCCACATACGGCTTGGGGTGCCACGGAACAGATGGTAGTGATCGGCAAAAACCTGCCAGGCTTTGCGTGGATCCTGTTCTACCTCAGTCATTGGATCTTTGGCAGGGATACCCAGGCTTTCCAGGGTAATGCCCTGGCTATAGAGCATACGAAAAGCGTAGTGATCAGGCTGGAGCAACAGAGCCGCTGGATTACCAAAAGGCTGATTGTCAGCAAACCAGGACGGGTCAGTATGACCGTGGGGGCTGACAATGGGCAGATGTCTTATTTCCTGATACAGGGCACGAGCTACGCTGCGAATGCTGCTATCAGCATCAAAAAGGCGGTCGGGGTGTAGCGAATAAGCTTGGGACGACATAACGGCTGCTAACTGATCGATGGGTTAGTGACAAACATACCTTTGCAAAACTGTTATACCAAAATAAAGAAATTGGACCATCCTTTTTCAGGAAAGGGCGATATGGTTTTGATTTAAGCGCAGTTTTACAAACGACATCAACTTGGTAAAAAGAGGACCGCCGTATGGCGGCCCTTTTTTCAGTGGCAGAAAGCGAATCAAACGCCCGTGTTGCGAATTTCTTCAACAAGAACGGACAGCTCTGCATTGTTTTTCTTCAGTGCTACGTACATCGGCTCAACAGATTTCACGAAAGGGGTCTTGTCAATAGACATAAAGGTAACACCCATTTTCTCTTCTGCGTATTTGCGGTTCTTGTCTTCCGCAGCGGCCCACAGCTCTTTCATCTCCATGGTAGATTCACGGGCAGCCTGCTTCAGTGCGGTCTGTTCGTCAGCGCTCAGCTTGTCCCAGCTAATCTTGCTGATCACCAGTACGTCCGGGATCATGGCGTGTTCACTGAAACTGAACTTTTTGGCAACTTCACCGTGACGGCTGGTCACAAAAGAGGTGATATTGTTTTCTGCCGAGTCCACCACACCCTGGTCCAGTGCGGTATACAGCTCACCGTAAGCCAGCGGGGTCGGGGATGCTCCCATATGCTCAACCATACTCACCGCTGTCGGGCTTGGCTGAACACGTACTTTCATACCTTTCAGGTCCGCAGGAGACTGAATGGGCTTGGCGGCATAGAAGTTACGGGAACCGGCATCGTAATACGTCAGGCCGATAAAGCCTTTATCTTCGGAAGAAGCCAGAATCTTTTCACCGATGGCACCCATGGTCACCTGATAGAAGTGATCTCTGTCCCGGAACAGGTAAGGCATGTTGAACGCTGAGTAGGAGGGCTCAAAAGACTCAAGTTCACTGGCATTGGACTTCACCATATCCAGGGCACCAATTTGCAGCAGCTCTGTGGACTCACGCTGTGAACCCAGGGTGGCATCAGGATAGATACGCACATTCAGGGAGCCTCCGCTGAGTTCCTTGGCACGCTTGGCCATGAACTGCATAGCTTCATGCACCGGGTGATTCCGGTCATGGTTATGGCTCAGCTTCAGTGTGGCGGCAGATACGGAAGCGCTGCAGGCCAGTACTGCAGTAGCAACGATACTACTAACCAGCTTATTGATTGCCATTTAGATCACCTTTCTTACTGTTTTTAAGAAATAAAGGCGGGAAGCCTGCAGGAATCAAGATTGAGTCTGACTGGCTCCAACCCACTTGTTATACCAATGTGCGGTAGGCTATCTCAGTCGGACCATCCAGTAAAAGACAGAAGTTGTAAATCTCTGTGGTATTTTCAAATAGTTTGACCAATATCAAAAAAATGGGGTTGGGCTGCTACATGGCCATTCCAGACTATTAATGACAACAATAAACTGAAAAAAAACAGGATGTCTCAAATTCCAATCTCTTTGACCTGCATCAACAAGACGACAGGAACTCTCTCCTATCATAGCGCGACACTCAATATTGGTCAGACCAGCTTGCCTTAACTCGGGCAAGTGGACAGGAATCAGGTAGAAATCTGTCATGCAAGCTCTTATTAATGCTGTAAACAGGTCATTAGCAGGCCTGGTGATTCTGCTATCGTGCGCGTTGGTAGCCTGTGTCGTATGGCAGGTGTTAAGTCGGTATCTGCTGGGGGATCCGAGCACCATCACCGATGAGCTTGCCCGATATCTTTTCATGTGGACCGGTCTGATCGGTGCCGCCTACACCTCCGGACAGAAAAAGCACCTCGCCATTGATCTGCTGACCATGAACCTGACCGGTATGCGCAAACGCATCTCCCAGCTGTTTATTGAAGCCACCACCATTTTGTTCGCGTCGGTCGTGATGATTTACGGCGGCGGCAAACTGTTCCTGAAAATACTGGCCATGGGACAGGTCTCCCCGGCACTGGGTATGCCGATGGGCCTTATCTATCTGGCGCTTCCGGTGTCTGGCGCATTGATCCTTTTTTACAGCCTTCTGAGCATTATCGACCTCCTCCGTGGCACGGCTGATGCCTGATGGATGGCCCTGAATCGTATTAAGCAGCTTTTCAGCGTCTTATCACGCTGGCCCTGATCACTGAACAATGCGGGCACCAATCAATAGTCCCGGCATTATCATAAAAACTGGAGAAACATCGTGGATTGGCTTTCAATAATTGCTCTGTTTGGCACCTTCGCGGTCCTGCTGGCATTAGGGGTACCCATCTCTTTTGCCATTGCCCTGTCCAGCCTTGCATCCATCTTGCTGGCACTGCCTTTTGAACCTGCCATTGCCGTTATTGCCCAGAAGATGGCCACCGGCCTTGATAACTTTGCCCTGCTGGCTATCCCTTTCTTTATTCTGGCGGGCAACATTATGAATAATGGCGGTATCGCCTCCCGTCTGATCAACTTTGCCCAGATTCTTACCGGTCGCCTGCCCGGTTCTCTGGCCCACTGCAACGTCATGGCCAATATGCTGTTTGGCTCTATCTCCGGTTCTGCGGTGGCTTCTGCGGCGGCGATTGGTGGTGTAATGTCGCCTATTCAGAAGAGCAAGGGCTACGACCCATCGTATTCTGCCGCGGTCAATATTGCCTCCTGCCCAACCGGTCTGTTGATTCCCCCCAGTAATACCCTGATCGTTTACTCCCTGGTCAGTGGCGGTACTTCCATTGCCGCCCTGTTCCTGGCTGGCTACCTGCCGGGTATTCTGATGGGGCTGGGCATCATGGCTGTTGCCGGCATTATTGCCAAACGTCGTGGTTACCCGGTAGAAGCCCGTCCGACCTTCCGACAGTTTTTGAAAGTCACCTGGGAAGCATTACCAAGTCTGTTCCTGGTCTTCCTGATCATGGGTGGCATTATCGGCGGTATCTTCACAGCCACAGAAGCATCAGGTATTGCTGTCGTCTATACCCTGGTACTGGCCATTTTCTTTTACAAAGAAGTGTCGTTGAAAGATTTGCCAGGCATCATCTTGAACTCAGCCATCACCACCGCCATCGTTCTTCTGCTGATCGGTGCTTCCATGGGCATGTCCTGGGCCATGACCAATGCCGACATTCCTTATATGGTGTCCGAGGCTTTGCTGGCATTGTCTGATAACCCAACGGTTATCCTGCTGACCATTACCCTGATCCTGCTGCTGGTGGGTACCTTTATGGATATGACGCCAGCCTTGCTGATCTTTACGCCCATTCTGCTGCCAGTAGCCATGGACCTGGGCATTGATCCTATTCACTTCGGTATTATGATGACCTTCAACCTCTGTATCGGTATCTGTACACCACCAGTGGGCAGTGCACTGTTTGTTGGCTGTTCGGTCAGTGGCGTGCAGATCTCGGATGCCATTAAAAACATCCTGCCGTTCTACGCCGTTCTCTTCATCACCCTGCTGTTAGTCACCTTTATCCCGGATATCAGTCTGATCCTGCCACGCTTGTTTGGCTTCTGATTACCGTTATTTACAACAGAATCTCCTTCGGGAGATTCTGCCATTGATTAACAGAGAAACCGTGATGTTTATTGCCCAGCTTGTTGGTGGCTTTGCCTTCCTGATCGGCATCATGGCCTTTTGGCAAAAAGATGATGTGAAATTCCGCTATCAAATGACTGCCTTCAGCCTGGTGATGGCACTGCACTTTGTGCTGATGGGGGCAACCGTTGCGGCAATAGGTGCGGTTATTAATAGCCTGCGCAGTTATGCATCGGTAAAAAGTCAGTCAAAAATTCTGATGGCCATGTTCATTGTTTTGCTGATCTGCCTGACACTGCCCAATGTCGAGCAGTGGTATGAAGTTCCCACCATTATCGGTTCGGTTGTTGCCACCTGGGCCCTGTTTTCTGCCCGAGGCATTCCATTACGATCACTGATCCTGTTGAACTCCTGCTGCTGGCTGGTGCACAACCTGTTGACCGGGTCTATCGGTGGTAGTCTGATTGAGGCAACGTTTGTGGTTACTAATAGCATTACCATTTATAAGCTTTATAAGGCAGCTGTTGTATCAGTACCGGTAATTCAGGAAGTTAAGCTGTAATAGGGTCACTTGGCTTTCTTCGTTCCCACGCTCAGTGGCTAATGCATACCTGCACCGTGCGGTTTTTCACTACCCATGAAAATGCAAGAGTTTAGGTAATTCCCACGGGGGGCCCGTGGGAGTGAGGCCAGAACGCTTAAATATCCCACTTCACGCTGACAGAGAAGTTACGGCCTGGCTGAGTGTAGCGGTTAAGTTCAGGATCGCCAAAACTACGACCACGGACATCTTCCAGTAACCAGTACTTTTTATCAGTGATGTTAAACAACCCGGCTTTTAACGTAACATCCTCCACAGGACTGTAATAAGCCGTTAGATCTACAAGTCCATAACCTGCCGGATTAAACTGGGTTTTACCTGTTGGCACTTCGGAGTCACTGACATCAGAGTCACTTTTACCTTTAACCAACGTCCAGGCAAGCTCACCACCGTAGTTTCCGGAAAGGTCATCATAGCCAAGACCGATCACAGCAGTTATGGGCGCAACACTGTTCAGCTTTTCATTATTTTCTTTATCTTCACCATCAGCATACGCAAGAGACCCTCGTAGTGTTGTTCCCATAGGGGCACCGATTGTTTCGTCAAGCCATAATTGACCCCTGAGTTCTACACCTTGAATCTCAGCTTTACCAATATTCTGTGCTTGAGTGATTCCTCCGGTGTATGTTTGGTCACTCATATCAGTGAATGTATCTATGAAGTTTGAGTAGCGATTATAAAAAGCTACAACTTCAAAACTACCTCTATGATTATCACCTCTTAAACCAAACTCAACAGACTGGCTCTCTTCTGCTTTCAAGTCCGGGTTTGATATAGTTTTATAGGGTTTACCATCGAAGCCTACACCCTCATGGGTATAGTACATATCGTATAAGTCCGGTGCTTTAAACCCTTGGCTATACTGACCAAAAACGGAAAGCTCATCGCTCAAGTTATAAACAGCACCAAGTCGGCTAGTCAGCTTATTCCCTGTACTTTTTTCCAGCTTATCCCCTCCTGGAGAATACTTATAGCTGTCAAATCGTACCCCGGGGGTTAACACCAATCGGTCAGTTAAAGTAATTTCATCCTGAACAAAAAGGCCATATGCCAGCTTATCAACACTTGGAATGTACGTTTTGTCAGCAGGATCTTTCCCGGTCTCGTAACTGATATTTCTGTTTTCTGTTTTTACATCATTGACATCAAAACCATAAACAAAGCTATGCTCGGTATTGCCTAACTGAACCTGTTTATCAAACTGAGTCGCCAGCTGAATGCTTTTTTCTCCATAGAAGTAAACATTCTTACGGTCATTGTATCTACTTGTGGCCGGGATCCAGGTCGTCTGGTCCATCTTTGAATCTTGCCAGTCCAGCTGGGTTCTCAGACTATCAAAAGCAGTGAGACCTGCCTCCCATTCATGAAAGGCACCAATTCGCTTACGGCTGGCAATATCTTCGCCTGTTGTACCGCCTGGCAGCAGTTTTTCTCCTGACTTCAGCTTAACCTTAGTCTTAGCGTCCAGGTATTCACCAGTCAGACCAACTCGATGATCATCGTTTACCTGATACTGTAATTTACCCAGAAAGTTATTGCTGCCAGTATCCAGAGGATCAGCAGCGCCTCTTGCATTACCTTCAATATCTGCACCACTATGAGTTTCCAGTTCTTCAACATCTCTTCGGGTATAAATCAGCATACTTTCAAGATCACCTGTACGATTTGCCAGGGTGAAAGTTTCTGCAAAGCCATGATCTGCACTGGTGTAACTACCCTTTACCGAAGCAGTAGTATCATCACCATCAGACTTCAGGTAATCAGAGGGATCTTTTGTCTGATAAGCAACAATACCCCCAATAGCATCACTTCCATAAAGGCTTGATGCAGGCCCTTTAACAACTTCCACAGCTTTAATGGCATCAATATCAATAAAGTTTCTTTGTGACCGCTGGTAAGTAAAACCAGAGTCAAACTGCTGCGGCTGGTCTATGCCATCCACCATAATTTTAACCCGGTTGTCTTCCATACCCCGGATATTAAAACCTTCAGACCCGGTACGACCATCGGAACCAACACTGACGCCCGGCTCGTAACGAACCAAGTCTCTGATATCGGTAGCCAGCTGTTTTTCCAGCTGTTCTTCGTCCATAACTACGATCGTTCCAGCAATATCTTTCAACTGCTTCTCAGAACGTGCAGCGGTTACCGTAACCTGATTCATCAGAGTCGGCTGATATTTTTTATCGGTGCTTTCTGTGGCAGTTTCAGCCAAAACAGGCGAGGTTTGCGCAAGAGAAACAGTGGCCGCCATCACAGCCAGCGCCAGCGTATTTTTTGAAAACTTCATGAATTTCAATCTGTACCAGTGTGGGCTGTGACAGCCACCAATTGCCTTCTGACAGTCGCCAATGACCGCCTGCTTCTTCTGATTCTCATGCTGAAAAAAATACGCAATGAGAATAAACAACGGCAGGATAATAATTATAAAAAATATCAAATGCAAATCATTATCATTAAGTTTGATATAATCACAGACGACTACGGTTGCATTTCCACGCAGAGCGAGGCTGTATGGGTATTAGCGCTTTCCTGAACTAGTCTTTGGGAACATCATGACACCGTTGATTCTGATAGGGTGATGTTTTGAATTTTTTGAAATCATCAACAACCATCTGATGGGTAACCTCGCCCAGGCTCTTTCCCTCATCTTTCAGGCGCTGCTTGACTCGCTCCCAGCGATCAGGGGTCAGTGAGCCAATGATGTCACCGGTTATGTTATTTACTAACTGATACCGGTCTTCATAAATATGGAGGCGGACCCTTTCAGTGCCCCGGTTAACCACCAGATTGTTACGGTCAGTTTGTTGCCACTCATTTCTTTGCAGGGTTTGCCGCTGGGCTTTGGTCAATGTTTGTTTCCCTTGCAGTGCCAGCACCAGCTGGAAATCCTCCTCTGCCATGTCCAGAATCGCATCTTCATCAATGGTGACTTCAGGGTGATCCTGTTTCAGTTTTGCCACCAGTGCCCGGCGCTCCTGATCCTGGGGTGAGGGGGTTGTGGTGCTCAGGCGCTTGCCTTTTCTGATGGTCTGTTGCATTTCAGCAAGCTGCGCGGGATACAAATGGCTTGAGTCACTCAGGCGGTCGTAACGGGAAATTGCTTCGAAACTTTCAGTGATTCTTTCCACTTTTCCCGTGATGATCATGATGTTTTGTCGTGTCTTTTGCTGATCCGCAGCACTGATATCGGGCATTTTCAAAATGAATTGCAGGCTTACCAGTTGTTCTCTCAGTGCGTCAAAGTAACCGTACAGATGGTCGTCGTCGCCCCCCTGTAACTGATTGGGCATCACCGGCTTGTTGGCATTGATCAAACCCCGCAAAAAGTTGGCGCGATCATTGACTTCCTTTGCGGTTCTTGCCTTGTGCAGTTGTTGCAAGAGGATATTGCACTCGTCGTAATAGCCCTTGATCAAAAAGTGTTTTATCTCTTCGAGATGGACACTTATCTGATTTTGCAGCTGATCAAACGTCTGTGGGCTTGTTGAAGCTTCGTTGCACAGAGCACTGCGCACTGCTGCTTGCCACAGCGCAAAATGCTTTATCAATTCCGGTCCGTAACGTTTCTGATAGGCGCTTGTAATGGCGTTTATTTGTTCATTAATGTTTTCCTGCCTTGCTTCCAGCTGAGCACCTGCACTGGAGCCCTTATCGACTTTAGTCAGCTGGTCAGCCACTTGCTCTAACTCTAAAGCCCGCTTTTTAACCTTGTTGAGCAGGAAGATTTTCCCTGTTGGCAATTCTGCTGCTCTGCTGCCACCTACTGCACCCGCCACGGGCAAGGAATGCTCATCTCTGGCAGATGGAGGACTCAGTACAGAGCCTGGCGCAGACGCATCCCTGAGCCTTAGAACGGGAGGTCGGAGTACGAGTGTCGGGTTCCTCTGTGGCTCTATCGTGACGGTTTTACTGCCAGAAGCTCCCCCGCGCTGGTGGAAGTGGAAAAGGGTGGCATTCACTGGTGCAGGGACGAAGTGATCCCAATGGGTGAATGCGGACAGGTCACATTGATGCTGGTGGGTTTTGGTCTGGCAATAGCCGGAGCCGGGCACGTCAGCCAGGCAGCATTGCCTGAAGAAGGCGGTCACTTCCTTTCGAATCTCTGCCAGGCGGGCCGAAGGGGCAGTAGAATCTGAAACGCCAACGCTGAGTTTGGAAACCAAAGGCAGGTTCATATCTAGCATACAGATACTTCCATAATTAACTGTTGAGATACAAGCCCATACGCTGGTTCAGTTCCTGTTTATGGCTTGAGATGTAACTTTTAGATACCCGGTTGGAAAAATAGTTCCCGAGTACTAGGGTTTATTACACTCATTTTTACCCAGTATTGGCCCCAGGCGGCGGGATAAGCCATGACGGTTCTTCGCAAACAGTTCGTAGCCAAAATCAGCAATGCAGGCAACACCTGGCCAGCGTAAAGGGGCAACCAGGCACCCCATGCCTACAGCTTCCCAGGCCGCCAGGGTTGCATCCACTCCCTTGACTACACGGCCATCAGCCAGCTTCGCGTGAATAACCCGATCCAGTTCTGCCAGGTCAAATTCCGGGTATTTTTCCTGAAAACCATCCTGTCTGATATCAACCAGCTTCAGTAAACCTTTGCGGTTCTTTTTCGCCAGATGATCGACTTCACGCATGCACAGCGGGCATTCTCCATCGTAGAAAAGCGTAACAGGCAGGGATATTTCTTTTCTTTTTAGCACCATAACCGTAATCACCGAAGGTAAATGATTTTTCGAGAATGTAAGCAACCTTGAATAAACGTTTTTTTGCCAATTTTACGGCCCGGGCAGTGCTCCAGATCAAACCATTGGCGGATATTACTTATTAGCACAAACAATGCGAATTATTATCATTCATGTTATTGAACACTATTTATGCTTCGAGTAACCTACGCTGCTGTTAGGTCATTCAACACTATAATCGCTCCTGGTCATGCCTAAAAAAGCTTTCTTCACATTGCTGATATCCGTTGCTGCCCATGTGGCGGTGGTGGTTGCGCTGGACCACCAGGAATCTGAGCCCAGAACCATTTATATGGGTTCTATCCAGGCACCGGTTTCCCTGAGCTTTGCCACGGTCAGCCAGCCGGAACCGCCGGTCAAAGAGCCGGTTGTTCAGGAAGAACCTGAGCCTGAACCAAAGGTAGTCCAGAAACCGATAGAGAACGCCAGGCCCGTTCTTGAAAAGAAAGCACCCAAACCAGAGCCGGTAAAGAAAAAACCGGAAAAAGTGACCGAAAAGCCTAAACCCGTTGAGAAGACCAGGCCTGAAGTGACTGAGCCGGTGATGAAAAAAACCGTGACTGAGAAAAGCCCGTCCCCCGGACTGAGCAACGAGCCCGTGATGGTGACCGAGCCGGCAATCCGTGACTGGGTGCAACCCCGCTACCCGAAACTGGCGCAACGGAGAAATCAGCAGGGCGTGGTGATGCTCGATGTAATTGTTGATGAACGGGGTCACCCGATCACCATCGATATTCTTGAGTCATCCGGCTACCCCGTGCTGGACAGGGCAGCCATTGATGCCGTTAAGCGCTGGTCATTCAAACCAGAGCAGCGTAATAGCCAATTTGTGAAATCCCGGGTGCATATCCCCGTCGCATTTGAAATCAGTTGATTCAGCAAACCATTTACTACTGAGCAGGTAACGCCATGTTGACAGAACACCTTGCATCACTGGGGATCATGGCCTGGCCATTACTGATCACCTCTTGCCTTGGACTGGCCATGATTCTTGAGCGGCTGGTGACCTATGCCCTGCTGCCCTCCATGAACCGCAAGGGGATGACCACACTGTTTAATGAAGTGCGTCAATGCTGTGGCAGCGAGAAGCAGGCACAAAGCAAGGACAATCTTTGCCAGCATCTTAGCCAGGACAAGGGGATTCGTCAGGGGGTTGCGGTACTTCTGAGCCACAGCACCTGGGAAAAGTCGATGCGTGAAGAAGTGGCTGGGCTGTGGCTGCTGAAGCAGAAGCGTAGCCTGAATGCCTGGCTGAAGCCGTTGATGCTGATTGGTGTGCTGGCCCCTATGCTGGGTCTGCTGGGTACCGTATTGGGTATGATCGATATGTTCCGTGATATTGCCGCCGTGGCCGGTCCGGTCACTCCGGATATTCTGGCTGCGGGTCTGTGGCAGGCGATGTTCACCACCGCATTCGGTTTGATCATCGCAATTCCAGCCCTGGCGGCGGCTCACGGTTTTGGTGTCTGGGCTAACCATTATCTCTCGAAACTGGAGTTTGCCCTGAATCACACTAACCTGCTGCTGGAGGGCCTGACGATGGACGACGATGGTTTAGCCACTGCACCTTCAGCACCCGACGTTAAGGGTTTAACGGTAAAGGGTAGTGCCAGTTCAGATACTGGCCAGCCAGAAGTCATCGGTTCCGGAGCGGTAGCGGCATGATTCGCATCAACGATATTGATGAAACCAGCGCATCACTCTCCATGGCGGATCTGACGCCGCTGCTGGATGTGGTGTTTATCGTCATGGTGTTTCTACTGTTCACCGCCAATGTACAGACGCTGAGCCTGCCGGTGGAACTGCCTCAGGCAACCCAGCAGGAGGCGTCGGTCACCACGGCCCCAAAAACGCTGACCGTCAGTATTCTGGAACAGGGCGAGCCCTGGGCTATTGGTGAACAGAAGTTTGAGCAGTGGGAAATGTTTGCTACCACTTTGCTGACACAGGTGAAAGAAGCTCCCGGTACCACTGTACTGATTGCCGGTGATAAAGATGCCCCCCTGGGCAATCTGGTCAAGCTGATGATGTTTTTCAGCCAGCACAAGATTGACGCTGCGCAGGTGCTGATGGAACAGGAAAATGGTAAAGGCGAACCATGAAGAAAACGTTTAAACCACTGTTGGCCATCCTGGTGGCTATCTCTGCTGTCATGGGTGGCAACGCTGCCCTGGCGCACGGATCACACGACAATCAACGTATTGTCTCTGCTGGCAACGGGGTAACCGAGATTATCTATGCCCTGGGTGCCGGTGATCAGGTGATTGCCGTTGACCAGACAAGCACCTGGCCCCCGCAAGTCAACCAGTTGCCCCGGCTCGGCTATCATAAACAGCTGTCTGCTGAGGGGATTCTGGCGCTTGGGCCTACCCTGCTGATTGGTACTGAAGACATGGGCCCAACTGCAACCCTGACCCAGCTGAAAAGTGCCGGTGTGGCGGTGGCAGCCCTGCCCCTGGAGCATACCGCTGACAGCATTGAACAACAGATCAAGTCACTGGCCGGTATTCTTGGTAAAGAGGAACAGGGCGAAGCGCTGTGGGACGACATCGAAGACTCCCTGGATGAGGCGCAAGCCATGGCTGCTGCTTATCAACAACAGCATGACAAGAACGTACCTGTCCTGTTTGTCCTGACCATGGGCGGGCGCTCCCCAACCATCGCCGGTACCGGCACTGCAGCTAATGCGATCATAGGTCTGGCAGGGGGATACAACCCGGCGGCAGAGCAGTTTAAAGGGTACAAGGCACTGTCCAATGAAGCCATGCTGCTGCTGGCACCGGAGGTCATCATTTTTCCGGGCTCAACCAGTAACCCGGATATGACACCGGCAAAACTGCTGGAACAGATGCCCATCCTGAAGCAGACGCCTGCTGGCCAAAACGGCCGGGTGGTTGCCATTGATGGCAATATGCTGCTGGGCGGCCTCGGCCCAAGAACGGGGGATGTTGCACTGTCCCTGGCGAAATCTTTTTACTTAGACCAAGGTAATCCATCCTCCAATGAGTCGTAACCATCAGGGGGCACTGCTGTTAACCGCGCTGGCAATCCTGCTGCCAGTCGTGGTGATTGTGTCCATTGGCGTGGGCGCTGTGCCCATTCCCGCAGGTGATATTCTGACCATACTGTTTGACCGGCTGGGTTTGTCCGACAGCACCATCAGCAACCAGTCTGCGCTGATTATTGAGTCCATTCGTTTACCCAGAACACTGCTGGGGCTTATTGTCGGTGGCTCGCTGGCAGTGGCCGGTGCCTCCATGCAGGGCCTGTTCCGAAACCCGCTGGCGGACCCCAGTATTGTCGGTGTCTCCAGTGGTGCGGCCCTGGGGGCGGGTATTGCTATTGTCCTGGGTGGTCTGCTGTTTGCCGGCGCTCCATCCCTGGTGCAAAGCTACAGCGTTTCCATTCTGGCCTTTGTTGGCGGGGTACTGTCCACCTGGCTGGTGTATAAAGTCGGTACCACCAGCAACGGCACGTCGGTGGCAACAATGCTGCTGGCCGGTGTGGCGATCAATGCCCTGGCCGGTGCCGGGATGGGGATGTTGAACTACGTTGCGGACGATACCATGCTGCGCAACCTGACCTTCTGGCAGATGGGCAGCCTGGGGGGTGCCACCTGGGACCTGGTGATTATCTGTGCCACGCTATTAATCCCGGTGGTGCTGATTCTTGGCCGTTATGGCCTGGTGCTTAACGCGCTGCTGCTGGGTGAGTCGGAAGCTCGCCATCTGGGCATTGATGTCCAGAAGGTGAAACTGACCCTGATTTTCCTGACGGCCCTGGCCGTGGGGGTTTCTGTTTCCGTCAGTGGTTTTATCGGCTTTGTGGGACTTGTAGTGCCTCATCTGATTCGCCTGGCGGTTGGCCCGGACCATCGTATTCTGTTGCCAGCCTCGGCCATGCTGGGCGGTATTCTGTTACTGGTAGCGGATATGCTGTCCCGCACCATTGTCGCCCCGGCAGAACTTCCCATCGGTATTGTCACTGCCCTGATGGGTGCCCCTTTCTTCCTGTCACTGTTGTGGCAGCAACGTAAAAGGATTGTCTGATATGGCCTCTGGTAAGGAAAGCGCAGCGGTAAACACGCTGGAAGTTCAGGGCGTATCGGTGCAGATCGGAGACAGGCACCTGCTTCAGGACATTAATCTGACCCTGAAGCCCCGGGAAGTGGTCTCTGTGCTTGGCCCAAACGGTGCCGGTAAAAGCACCTTGATGAAAGTGATCAGTGGCGAGAGAAAACCTTCCAGCGGCGAAGTGCTGCTTAATGGTCGCAGTGACTGGCCATTGAACCATCAGGCATTGATGCTCGGCGTGTTGCCGCAGTCATCCTCGTTGAGCTTTCCCTTTACGGCGGCAGAAGTCGTCCTGCTGGGCCGCATTCCCTGTGCCAGTCACCATGATGAAAACCTGATGATTACCCGGGAAGCGCTTAACAAAGTTGATGGCTTACATTTGCAGGATCGTCATTACACCACCCTCTCCGGTGGTGAACGCCAGCGTGTGCATATGGCGCGTGTATTAGCTCAGATCTGGGATGAAAGCCCTTATGGTCAGCGCTACCTGTTGCTTGATGAGCCTACATCGGCACTGGACCCGGCCCATCAACAGCTGACCCTGAAAATGGCCAGACAGGAAGCAGACCAGGGCATCGGCGTGATGGTTATCATGCACGACCTGAATCTGGCCGCGCGCTACTCTGACCGGATTGTGATTCTCAGGAATGGCAGGATAGCAGCAGAAGGCACACCCCATCAGGTTCTGACCCCGGAAACGATTGGACAAGTGTTCGATATTGAGGTCAGTGTATCTGAGCACCCGGCCTATCACTGCCCGCTGGTTGTGAACCATTAATTGGCCGTTTAAGCGATGGCCTGACGATGCAGCGTCAGGCCTCAAACAACCAGCGCTACCCTCCTGCCAGCACCGGCTCTCCGTGCCATTGTTCTGCCTTATTCCCTGAAGAAGTCGGGTGCGCAAGGCCATGGGCAAACGTCTCAAATACCTGGGATATATATTTTTCCAGGGAGCGCAGCCCCGGGTCTTGATCCATTTCAATAAAGTCATGAATCATGTCATGACCGCTCTGTGGTAAGGTGAAATCGGCAAACAGCTTACCCGCCGACTGATAACGCCTTTCCTTATTGGGAATCATGGTTTCAAAGGCAATTCTCTGTTTCGCCCTGGTATCGAAACCGTCAAATACGACTTTATCCAGTCTGGAGGCAATGGCTTCAAGCTCAGGATCGTGGGTGCTTAATTCATGAATATCACGGTTACCGGCAAGAATGATGGTCTCAGGCAAACGTACTTCTGTTTTCAAATAGGGACTGTAGTAAGAACGATTGGACGGATCGAGCAGCTTTAACATAAACGAAAGTACATCTTTGCTTTTCTCGTTTCCGGAGATGAAGAGCCGATCAAACTCATCAATCAGCAGAACCTGATTATGGTGATTAATATCCTGGCTTGAATCGGTGCGGGCAACAATCGCATCCAGAATTCTGCCGGCCCTGGCATTGGCACTTTCAAACGGGGTTCCGACAATATCGTCAATGGAGGCACCATCAAGATTGACAATGGCAAGGTTAGTCCCCATCGCTTCCGCCAGCTGTTTGGCTGCATAGGTCTTGCCGGTACCGGGTGCGCCCAGGAAATAAATCGGGTAATGGCTGTCATGGATTGAGAAATCGGTCTGCTGGTAAATCAACTCGGAATGGACAAACCGTTTTAACCGTTCACCTACGTGGGCTGAGTAGTCCTGCAAGGCTTCCTCGATTTTCTCTTCATCGTACACCAGTGCTTTGGAGTAAAACGGAAGCCGTAATGCTTTATCCAGAATTTTCTGCAACCGGTTGAGTGCTTCACCGCCAGGGCTGCGCCAGAAACTGTAAAACAGCTCATCCTCAATGTAATGTTGTGTGCGTTTGTCCAGCAATGCTTTCTTGGCACCGTAGGCCAGAATCAAATTTTCCTCGGCCAGCTTGGGCGTAAATATTCCGTAATAAAGATTCATAGTAAATGGAATAGATGTCGCCATTATTAATGCGGCACCCATCGTAAAAGAGGTGGTAACTAACAGGGTCGTAAGATCCGAGCTGGTCCTCACAAATTCGAAAATGGCTCCTTTGTACGAAAGTGTTGTTCCAGCAACAGCAAAAGCAGGCACATAAAACGCCAGATAGGGCAACGACTCATACAGAGAATATTCCTTCAGTACCCAGTTATACTGCCGTTTTGCCTCAGCCCAGCCTGACTTTACCTGAGCTTCAATTGGTTGCCCCCCATATCCGGAAGCATTCAGACGATCAAAGAAACGGTTGTTTGCCATATATTGCCTGACATAGCTGATATGTAATTTATCCGGTGTTACCGCAGTCTCATCTGCCAGGGCAATGGGACACAAAATAAAGGAGACTAAAAAGAAAATACAAAACTGCCTGAACTGCTTCATCAATTTAACCTTATTAACTTTGTTCGATTTGCGCACTTAGACAATATTTTCCTGATCAAGGTTCACAGGCATGAACTAATCCAATGATTGCGGTAATTCCGGTGACCACTCACATCCCGGAAATGGCCTGCATGGCCGTCACGTAACCACAACAATCCCACAGTGGTAAACCGAAGTTTTTCACCTGAAATCTGTTGATCTATATCAATTGCACACCACCTTACAAATCAAAATAATAATAATTCTCATTTTGCTAGTTAGAACGATCCGATTATGGTTGCCAGACACACCCTGGGTCCCGAGCTGACCGGGATATCATCCCCTGATCCACTGAAGTTTGCCTTTACCGGCAAGACGTCAGCCCACACCCACAGCGGCTCCATTCCGGTTCCTGCTGAGCAGACTCAGGCTGTGTACCGGCAACTGATGGATAGCCCTGCTAACCCACAGCGGCTGACGGACAGTAAGCGACTGGCCTATATCCATATTCCTTTTTGCAGAACCCATTGTTCTTACTGTGGTTTCTTTCAAAACACCACCAAAAAAGATGAAATTGCCCGCTATGTCGACTACCTGGAACGGGAAATTCGCCTGTCGGCACAGGATGCCTGGACTCAGGGAGGCCTGTTCCATGGCGTCTATTTTGGCGGCGGGACACCCACCGACCTGACCCCGGAGCAAATCATTCGCCTTGGCAATGCAGTACGTGAGTCCCTGCCACTGGCCAACGATGTTGAGATGACCTTTGAAGGCCGTTTTCATGGCTTTGATAACGACAAAATCGCGGCCTGCCTGGAATCCGGGTTTAACCGCTTCTCCCTGGGAGCACAGAGTTTTAATACCACCATCCGTCGCCGCATGAGCCGGATCGACTCCGGTGAATTCCTGCTGGAAAGGCTGGACTATTTCAGCAGTCTGAACAATGCAGCCGTCGTCGTAGACCTGATGTTCGGTCTGCCGGGCCAAACCCTGGATGACTGGGAGCAGGATCTGCACACCTTCCTGCAATCCAAAGCCCACGGTGTCGATCTTTATCAGCTCATTCTGCTGGGTTCCAGCCGGATGAAGCAGTCGATTGACAATGGCTCCATGCCCGAGCCGGCCAGCTCACCGGAGCGTGCGGAAATGTTTCGCCGGGGCGTTGATATCCTCAGTTCCCACAACGTCGGGCGACTGACTGTCAGCCACTGGGGACGGGATACCCGGGAGCGGAATATCTACAACCACGGGGTAAAATCCGGTGCCGAAATCATGCCGTTTGGTTCCGGTGCCGGTGGTAACTTTGCCGGGCACAATGCCATGAGCCTGAGAACACTGCCCGCCTATTACGAGGCCCTGGATGCTGGCCAAAAGCCCCTGATGATGATGAGCAAAGCCACGGGTAATAAACCGCTGCTGGGCACCATCGGCTCCGGTTTTGACCGTGGCTGGCTGGAAATCGGCAAGCTTGACCATGTTGCTGGTGCAGGCATGAGCGAGCACTGCATGCCGCTGTTTGAAGCCTGGCAGGACAATGGCCTGGCCACCATTCACCATGGCATTCTCGATTTGACGCTGCCCGGGCAATTCTGGAACGTCACCATGCACCAGGCCCTGATTAATTTTCTTGAACAACATCCTTTTGCTGGACAAAACACGGAGAAAGCCGCATGACTCTGGCTCAACAGGTGCAGGATATTCTGACCGGAAACCCGGCCATTTTACCGGCAGAAATAGCGAACCAGCTCAATGCCAGTGAGCTGGACGTGATTCAGGCCATGCCCGCTGACATGGTGACATTGATTGATGCCAGCCATTACCTGGATGTCCTGCGGGATATCAAAACCTGGGGCGAACTGACGCTGGTGATTGATGTGGATGGTTCAATTTTTGAAATGGTTGGCCATTTCCCGAAAGGGGGTGAAAAGTTTGGCTATTACAATCTGAGCGACCGCCGGACACCGCTGAAAGGGCACCTGAAGCTGGATAATGTTGCGGTGATCGCCCTGGTCAGCAAGCCCTTCCACGGTGTAGCAACCCGCTCGGTGCAATTCCTGAGCAAACAGGGCCGTATGTTGTTCAAAGTTTACCTGCGTCGGGATAAAGAGCAGAACTTTTTGCCGGAACAGCTGGAAAAGTTTGAGGCATTGAAGAGACTCTCTGCCGCCTGATTATCTCCCTGGTAACACGGGCACTGCTGGTTACCAGGATTTAAAACTGGCGTAAGTGATCTTCCACCTGAGCCCTCCGGTATCACCACCCGGAGGCTGACCGGGAATAGTCTGCGAATTTGCAGCAGAACCAGGGTACCCTAACCCAATGTCTGGTTGACTTGAATATTGAAAGAATGGTGTCCGGGAGGAACTTTTAACAGAAAGAACAGTCTCAAGGCAGAATTCAATAATTCCATAATCTAATGGATACGCCTGCCTGCTCTGATTCACACGCTATTTCTTGTTGTCTTCAAGATACCACTTCGTCTGGATCTGGTACATCGGGTCAACTCTTCTTCCGTGAAATAGCAGAAGCAGCAAATATTCTATGTGCCATGGGTACTCATGAAACTAATGAACACCACCTTCAGCAGCCAACGAAGTCTTTTCACAAGGCATTGAATGATGCCCGGTTTGAAAACAGAACGATCGTCATCGCTTATAGCGATAATGAAGAAGATCCACCACGTCACTTGCCGGTAACAACAGGATCGCAGAATAATGATCCTGCCCCCCGTATATATTCCTGAAAATGAACAGTTTTCAATCTATTCTCTGTTAGGGTTAGGGAATGAAATTCATTCATCAGACGATTTAGCCCGGGCAAGAGTTGATGAGCCTGATGAACGTTGCTACTTACCCATTGAGCACGAAAAGAAGCCTCGTAAAGCGCTCACCAAAGCACAGCGCCGAAGGGAGCGCTACAAAAATGACCCTGCCTACGCCGAGCACCTGAGGAAGAAAGGCAGGGAACGTTACCGTAACAATCCCGATTACGCAGAGCGCCAAAAGACGCAAAGCAGAGAACGTTACCAGAATGATCCCGCTTACGCGGAGCGCCAAAGGAAGCGCCAAAGGGATCGCAAAAGAGAGCGCTACCGTAATGATCCCGTTTACGCAGAACACAGAAGGGAGCTCAAAAGAAAGCTTCGCAGAAATCCCGTTTATGCAGAACTCGAAAGGAAGAAAAACAGGGAACGCTACCAGAATGATCCTGCTTACGCAGAGCGCCGAAGGAAGCTCCAAAGGGAGGGCAGAAGAAAGCGCTACCAAAATGATCCCGATTTCGCAGAGCGCAAACGAGAAGCGTCGCGAAGATGCCGCCTACGCAGAGCGCAAAAAAGTGCGTCACCAGAATGATCCCTGTTTTGCCAATAGATAAGCAGTTAACCAAATGAAATCATATTAAAAAGCAATTCTAAATGAACTTTTGCAAAATAATTCAGTCAAAGAGATTCACCCCCTGTTTGCCGCAGCATTACTGCCATAAAAATTGTGGGATATAAATAACTAATATTCTGAGGATATAAGACATATGAATGTCTCTCATCGTACTCCACCGGTGATCAAACAGCCACAACAAGTGGAACATCGGTCGGCCGGTTATGGCTGTGATTTTCAAGTTGTTAAAGACACTGCTAAAATTTCGAGTGGCTATGGTGGTATCGGTGCCTTCGGCGGTTACATGGGGGGTGCATTAATATCCAAGTGCCAAATCGCTTATGCCTTCCTCGGCCTACCTATTGGTTTTGTCAGTCTTGCCTGTCCTGTAGCCACCTTTATTGGCATCTCTAGTCACTGCGCTTGCGTCAAGAAACTTCCGGATCGACAGATCGCCATCTGTACTGAACCAGTCTCCCACACTGGTGACAAGCAACAGAGCTCGGAGCAACCATCGGTATCACTTCCACCATACTGGGATCCCGACAGCATGGCTCCTCCACCGTATTCGGGAGATGCGTTCATCTGCATAGATCCCTCATCGCATTCGTTCGTTTGTAGCAAATGCACAGCTCCCATTCAGTCTCAGCCAGGATTGGAGAGTTCTTTTGATGACACATTCAAAGAGCCTCTGGTATCGTGGGAGGGGGATCAGCAGGGGGCAATTTCTTAGAGTCTGCTTTGACTTGACGAAAAGGCTCTCTTGCCATAATTGAGATGCTTAAATAATTAATGCATCACTTTAATCAATGTGCTGGCAACGGTCTTGGTCTGGCTTCTGGTCATACCAGGATATATTGGCAGTGAAAGACAGTGTTCGGATAACTGCTCACATACGGGTAGTTCATGTTCACCGTCCTTCCCTGCCAATGCCCTTTGCTTATTTAGAGGCAACGGGTAATAAACAGCACTGGCAATACCTTCACCGGCAAGGCGCTTCCTGACCATATCCCGGCCAGTGGGCAAAACAACCGTAAACTGATGATAAATATGTTCCTGCTGCCCATGAGGAAAGAGTACCTTACTATCGTTCAGGAATTCTCGATACCATTGTGCTACCTGTTGTCGCTGAGCATTAAACACCTCTATATGCTCCAGCTTGACTCTTAACAGGGCCGCCTGAATTTCATCCAGACGACTGTTGTAGCCCGGGCACTCATGGTGGTACTGGTATGCACTGCCGTGATTTCGTAGCATCCGTACCGTTTCGGCGACTTTTAATTCGCTGGTAATGACCAGACCACCATCACCAAACCCACCCAGGTTTTTACTGGGGAAAAAACTGAAAGTACCGAGCAAACCGAAATTGCCGGTTTTTCGGGATTGATAACCAGCGCCAAAGGATTGTGCACAGTCTTCCAGCAGGATTAAACCATGACGATCACAGACGGCCTGAATCTCCCGAAGCGCTGCAGGTAAACCAAAAAGATGGACAACCAGCACGGCCCTGCAACGGGAAGTGATACTTCGCTCCAGCTCAAGGGGGTCAATATTGAATGTCTCTGAGTCTATATCAACCAGAACGGGTGTTGCCCCCACCTGGATAATGGCCTCCGCTGTGGAAAAAAAGGTAAAACCCGTGGTTAATACCTCATCTCCCGGCCCTATACCGGCAGCATGGAGAGCAAGAACAAGTGCATCGGTACCATTTGCACAACTGATGGCGTACCTGGCTCCGAGGTAATGAGCGACCTCCTGTTCAAAAAGCTCCACTTCTTTCCCCATGATAAAACGACCACTGCGCAATACTTCCAGCGCTTTTTTTTCTAACTGCGCCTGAATTGGCCGATGCCATGCCTGCACATCCACCATTGGGATAGTATTCATTTTTTTTTGATTCATGGTGCCCCTTTTACACTCAATAAAACGGTACCGATTATTCGCTATATGGTTATTTTATCCTTTGCCAGCCGTTCAACGTTTGCTGTCAGAGGCTTACACCCGTCTTATGAATAATCTCCGAAATTCTATTCGCGGCATGCAACGCATCTCGACCATCTTCACCACTGACCTTTGGGGGGCTTGCTGCCATAACACTCAGAAGAAAGTCTTCAATCTCCAGCCTGAGCGCATCACTGCCCTCATAACTCTGCTCCTGACATTCGATGGCCGGAACCCCCGGATGCAACTCCCCTTCACCTTTGAAGAAATGGCTGACTTTCAACGCTTGAAAGTCAACGCAGATACAGGAGCATTTCTGGAAAATCCGCATTTTCCTTTTGCTTTTCTGACTGATTCGACTGGCGGTCACATTGGCAACACAGCCATTGGCAAACGACAAACGGGCCTGGGCGATATCAATGGTGTCTGACAAGACTGCACTGCCATTGGCCGCAATATCCAGTATCGGGGGAATCCACCATATTCAGAATAATATCCAGGTCATGAATCATCAGATCCATAATCACATTGATGTCCAGGGATCGTGGTTTAAAGCTGGCCAGTCGATGAGACTCAATAAACCGGGGCTGGTTAACCTTGTCGGCAACACACCGCAGTGCTGCGTTGTAGCGCTCCAGAAAGCCAACCTGGAGGATCAGTTGTTGCTTCCTGGCCAGCTTAATCATCTCTTCAGCCTGGGGTACATTGCTGGCAATGGGCTTTTCCACCAGCACATGCACGCCCGCTTTCAAAAAGTCACTGGCTATGGCGTGATGCAGGGCGGTAGGAACAACAACACTGACGGCATCAACCTGCCCGATCAGGTCCCGGTAGTTACTGAAATAATGGGTGTTGCAGCTGCTGGCAACCTGCTGGCCACAGGTCTCGTTGATATCGGCAACGCCCACGAGGTGGCTGGATGCCAGCCGGGCATACTTCTGAGCATGAAATTTACCAAGATAACCCGCTCCAATCACTGCCGTTCGTAGCATTTGCTGGCATCACTCTCTGGCTTATGGGAACGCCGCCACTCTGAACAGTATTGACCCGGTTATGGAATTGGTATTAAAACGATATTCCCTGATCAAGGTTGTCGATGAATAGAAGCAGTAAAGAAAAGATAGACAGAAATTGCAGTTCTGCTAGAAGAAATGAGGCAGAAAGTGAAAGGCAGCGAGGCACGCTGCCTTAGGAATGCATTGCCAGCAATCAGCTGCGCTTGCCGTAGACGCTCACTTCGGCATATTTATGACCACCGACAGCGGTTCTGTAGTCCAGCTCAATCTTGTTGATGACGCGATCACCCTCGAGCAGACGGTATGGCAGTGAACGCTTGCCCTTCTCCAGACGCCTGTTAATGAAAATATTCTGAGACTCACCATTACCAAAGACCACCCGGATCTTCTTCATGAAAATGGGGGCTCTGCCCACTCTGAATGCGATGGTATCGTACCGGCCCTTAAAACCGCTTACATGAATGACATCCTGTTCGCTCTGGAAAGACACACGACGCTCACCGAGTTTTTTCCAGTCATCTGCCATAACGCCAAAGCTCAGCACGCTCATCAGTGCCAGGGTCAAAAGCTTTTTCATAGCAATCCTTATCAACTCTTACGGGTAAAATAATTCAGACGGATATTAAGGAAACTGGAGCCACAACCATAGTCAGTATACATCCAGAATTACGGCGGTTTATTGCTATGAAAAGAGATTGCAAAACGTAAACACCCGACCATGTGCAGCCATATTCACTGACTGCCCATGCATGGCCGGGTATGGCTCAATCAAATACCGAAAAAAATAAACTTCAGAACAAATAACGTGGCCAGAATCCACATACTGATACTGACTTCACTGGTCCTGCCCGCCAGCAGTTTTACCAGTGGGTAAGCGATAAACCCGAGAGCAATACCGTTAGCGATGGAAAAGCTCAGCGGCATCATAATGGCGGTAATCAGTACCGGACCCGCTTCCGTCAGATCATTCCAGTCAATGTTTGCCAGACTGCCTGCCATCAGCACGGCAACATAAATCAGGGCACCGGCTGTCGCATAGGCAGGAACCATGGCCGCCAGTGGCGACAGGAACATGCAGAGCAGGAACAAAACACCCACAGTGACGGCTACCAGGCCTGTTCGTCCACCTGCTGCGACACCTGAAGCACTTTCAACATAGGATGTCACCGTCGGTGTTCCCATCATGGCACCCGCCCAGGAAGCGGTGCCATCGGTAACCATCGCCCGGTTCATGTTGTGCATCTTGCCATGCTCGTCAGCCAGACCGGCTTTATCGCCAACGGCAATCAACGTTCCGGTGGTATCAAACAAATTCACAAACATGAAAGCAACGATAACGCCCAGCATCTCGGGTTTCAGGGCGCCCATGATATCCAGTTTGCCCACCACAGGTTCAAGGCTCGGTGGGGCGGAGTATATTCCCTGAAAGGCGATATCCCCAGCCAAAAGGCCTATGCCAGAAACAACGACAATGGCGGTCAGCACCGCTCCCTTGAAGCCACGGTAAGCCAGCCCCAGAATCAACAGCAGGCTCAAACAGGCCATTACCGGGCTGAACTGGGTAATATCACCCAGCGTGATAATAGTGCCCGGGCTGGCCACCACAATACCGGCATTTTTCAGACCAATCAGTGCGAGGAAAAGGCCAATACCGGCGGTAATACCCACTCGCAGACTTTTCGGAATGCTGTTGATAATCCACTCACGGATTTTGAACAGGCTCAGCAGCATAAAACCGATACCCCCCCCAGAAAACGGCACCCATCGCCTGTTCCCATGAGTAGCCCATGCCCAGCACAACGGCATAGGCAAAGAACGCATTCAGGCCCATACCGGGTGCCAGTCCTACGGGCCAGTTGGCATACAGGCCAATAGCGATGGAGCTCAAACCGGCGACAATACAGGTAGCCGCAAACAAAGCGCCTTTATCCATACCGGCATCGGCAAGCATACCCGGTATCACAAACACCACGTAACACATGGTGACAAAGGTGGTGAAACCGGCCACCAGCTCGGTTTTTACCGTTGTGTTATGTTCCTTAAGCTTGAATAACCGCTCGAGAAACGTGGGCTTCTCGTCTGCTAAAGGCAGTGGTCTTGTATCCGCTCTATTCATAGAGGCTCTAATCCTGTTGTAGAAAATTTTAAGATCCCGGTCGTACGGAAGCAGAGCCTCCCGGATTCAGGTACCTGTATTCTGTCGTTAAAATCGTTATCCAGCCTGGCAAGACTAACAACCTGGAATGGAACAATGCAAATTTCTGACTATATAGTCAATAAAATTCACAGTTGGTGGCTTGCTATTTTACTGACCAGATAGTCAAATTAATGCAAATTAACAGGCTGGAAATGCCATACAGCCCGCCCAACGGGAGCTTCAGAGTCTGTTGCACAAGGCCTGTCATGGCATAGAAAGACAAAATAAAAAGAAAAGGACATGCCATCGTGATTCGCTTTCTTCTTAACGATCGGCTCGTCGAAGTTGAGGACATCGCTTCAGATACCACGGTTCTTGATTATCTTCGAGGCAACGCTGAAACCAGCTCTGCAAAGCCTGCCACTGAACAGCGTACCGGCACCAAAGAGGGCTGCTGCTCCGGTGACTGTGGTGCATGCACTGTTGTGGTGGGTGAGCCAGAGGGCGATCAGCTGAAATATAATACCATGAACGCCTGTATTGCGCTGCTGCCTTCGCTGCATGGTAAGCAGCTACTGACCGTAGAAGACCTGGCAGGCTCGATCCACCCGCAAGATAACCAAAACAAGAGTGAGTTACACCCGGTACAGCAGGCACTGGTTGACCACCATGGGTCGCAATGTGGCTTCTGTACCCCGGGCATTGTGATGTCGTTATTTGCGCTTCACCATGAACCTGCGGAAAACCAGCCGGATGTTCTTGAGGCCCTGGGCGGCAACCTGTGCCGGTGCACTGGCTACCGCCCCCTGATTGATGCCGCTGAGAGCCTGGCCAATGGGCAACCGGATGACAAATTCTTCAGACACCGGGCAGAAACCTTATCCAGACTGCAAACCATAGAACAGCTGGGCAGTGTCAGCGGTAACGGTGCATTTATTCCTGCCAGTGAAGATGAGTTCGCCCGGTACCTGGTGGAAAACCCGGACGCCAGGATTCTGGCCGGTGGTACCGATCTTGGGCTCGACGTGACCCAACAGCTGAAGAAAATAAACAAACTGGTATTGGTAAAGCGTATTCCTTCTCTGCAGACCATTCACGAGGAAGAGAATGAATTGGTGATTGGTTCGGCTGTCACTTATCGGAGCCTGAAACCCATACTGTCAAAGTACTTTCCTGAGTTTGCACAGATGCTGGACCGGCTGGGCTCCCAGCAGATACGCAATCAGGGAACCCTGGGCGGCAACATCGGCAACGCCTCGCCCATAGGCGACACTCCCCCGGTGTTACTGGCGCTGGATGCCTCTCTGGATCTTCGTCACGGAGACACCCTCCGAAATATCCCCCTGAACCGGTTTTTCCTGGATTACAAAAAGACTGCGCTTCAATCCGGTGAATACATTGCCCGAATCCGTATTCCCACAACCCCTCACCAGTTGAAAGTCTATAAGCTCAGCAAACGCTATGGTGATGACATCTCCACCGTCCTGGCCGCGATTAATCTGGAAACCAGCGACGATGGACACATAACCAGGGCAAGAGTGGCATTGGGTGGCATGGCGGCCATCCCCAGACGTGCAGACTTGTGTGAGCAGATTTTAACGGGATCACCACTGAACCAGGAAACACTCAGTCAGGCCAAGGCCGCTCTGTGTCAGGAGTTCAGCCCGATGTCCGATGTCCGGGCCAGCAGCGAGTATCGTCTTGTAGCCGCCTGCAATTTGCTGGAGCGTTATTTTATGGAACTGTCTGGCCAGAATGTAAGGATTATCTGTCATGCGTAAACTACCGGATCTGGCCAGTGAACAGCAGCAAAGTCCTAAAAGCGGAAACCGCTCGGCTAAACACGACAGTGCTTATCTGCATGTGACGGGTAAAGCCATCTATATTGATGATCGCCCGGAAATGGCCAACCAACTGCATGCCGGGTTTGGTCTTTCCACAGAAGCCCATGCAGATATCGTCAGCATCAATGTTGAGGAAGTCTGGAACACGCCCGGAGTTATTGCGGTCATCACCGCAGACGATATTCCGGGTCACAAAGATATTGGCCCTGTCTTTCCCGGCGATATGCTATTGGCCGATGGCCGGGTGGATTATATCGGCCAACCGGTGTTTGCCGTGGCCGCCACCTCCCATAAAGCGGCGAAAATCGCAGCCCGCAAAGCTGTGATTGAATATCGTCCGCTGGAGGCCATTTTGGGTATTGATCAGGCCATGGTGCAAAACTCCTTTGTACGGCCTGACCACACCATGAAAAAAGGCGACGCCGGACAGGCCATCCATAATGCCGATCACCGGCTATCAGGACAGATGTCGAACGGTGGACAGGAGCACTTCTATCTTGAGGGGCAGATTGCCAGCGTGATTCCCCTGGAAGACGGTCAGCTCCATGTCCATACCTCAAGCCAGCACCCTTCGGAAGTGCAAAAGCTGGTCGCTGAAGTCATTGGCATACCACTGAATAAAGTGGTGGCCGATGTGCGCCGTATGGGCGGCGGTTTCGGTGGCAAGGAGACCCAGGCCGCCGCCCCGGCCTGTATTGCGGCGCTTCTGGCGGTAAAAACCAGCAGACCGGTGAAGTTTCGCATTGATCGACAGCAGGATATGCTCTCTACCGGTAAACGACACCCTTTCCGCCATCGCTATACCGTGGGTTTTGATCAGCAGGGCCTGCTTGCCGGTGTTGATATTGAGCTGGCCGGTGATGCCGGGCACTCTCCGGACCTGACCGACGCCATTGTCGACCGGGCCATGTTCCACTCTGATAACGCCTATTATCTCAATAACGCCACCGTGATCGGCCATCGCTGCCGAACCAATACCGCATCCAATACCGCTTTCCGAGGCTTTGGCGGACCTCAGGGCATGCTGGTTATTGAACGGATTATGGACGACATTGCACGTTCAACTGGGCTGGACCCCCTGGAGGTTCGCAAGAGAAACCTCTATGGCATCACTGACCGGAATACCACGCATTACCACCAGCGTGTGGAACATAACGTACTGCATGAGGTGATCGGCCAGCTGGAAGAAAGCTCAGACTACTGGCAACGACGGGAAGCCATCCGCGCATTCAACCAGCAAAGCCCGGTACTGAAAAAAGGGTTGGCGTTAACACCGGTGAAATTTGGTATCTCTTTTACCGCAAAACATCTGAACCAGGCCGGTGCGCTTGTCCATGTCTATACCGATGGCAGTATCCAGATCAACCATGGCGGTACCGAAATGGGTCAGGGTCTTTATATCAAAGTCGCCCAGATCGTGGCCAACGAGTTCGGTGTTGCTCTGGAACGGGTGCAGGTGACGTCTACCCGCACCGACAAAGTACCCAACACGTCACCCACTGCGGCATCCAGTGGTACCGACCTGAATGGCAAGGCTGCTCAGGATGCCTGCCAGAAAATCCGGGATCGTCTGGTTGATTTTGCGGTTGAGCACTATGGCGTCTCAGGGCAGGAAGTGTCATTCCAGGATGACGAAGTGCGTCTTGGTGAACGTCAAATGCCGTTTGCTGACTTTATTCAGGCGGCCTATCTGCACCGGGTTTCCCTATCCAGCAGTGGTTTCTACAGCACGCCGGAAATTCACTACGATCGGGAAACCGCCAGTGGCAGACCGTTCTACTACTTTGCCTGTGGTGCTTCTGTGTCAGAAGTCACCGTGGATACGCTGACCGGTGAGTACAAGGTGGATCGGGTGGACATTCTTCACGATGTAGGCCACTCACTGAACCCGGCCATTGATCGGGGTCAGATTGAAGGTGGTTTTATCCAGGGCATGGGCTGGATGACCACCGAAGAGCTGGTATGGGACGACAGTGGACGTTTGCTCAGTAATAACCCGGCTACCTATAAAATCCCCACCATTGAAGATATGCCACCGGTATTCAATGTTGAGCTGTTCCAGCAGCCAAACCCGAAACACACCATCTATCACTCCAAGGCGGTAGGTGAGCCCCCCTTTATGCTGGGTATGTCGGTGTGGTGTGCCATTCGGGATGCAGTATCCAGCCTTTCGGGTTATCAGGTTAATCCACAAATTGATGTGCCTGCCACCCCGGAAAGGGTATTGACGGCCGTCACATCCATAAAAAAGAACGCGCTATAAACCGTGTGATGGGAGAGGATATGTGGATTGATGCCCTGGCCAGGCTTCAGCAAACCAGCGAGTCCGGTGTACTGGTGACCATTCTGGGATCAGCAGGTTCTGCCCCCAGAAAATCTGGCAGTAAAATGGTGGTCACGGCTGACCAGTGCTTTGACACCATCGGTGGCGGGCAACTGGAATTTCTGCTGATCCAGAAAGCCCGGGAACTGCTGCTTAACCACCACTCAGAGCCGCTTCTGGAGCACTTTCCCCTTGGCCCGAAGCTTGGGCAGTGCTGTGGTGGCAGTGTCAGTGTGCTGCTGGAACCGATCACCACCTGTGGTTTTCGTATCGCCCTGTTTGGTGCCGGTCACGTGGGTCATGCGCTGGTGAATGTTCTGGCACCGCTGGATTGCCAGATTACCTGGATCGATAGCCGGGAAGCACTGTTTCCTGAACAGCTACCGGGAAATGTCCGGGTCTGCATCAGCGATCAGCCGGAGCTGGAGGTAGAAAACCTGCCTGAGAATACCTTTGTTCTGGTGGTCACCCACAACCACCAGCTGGATTTCGCCATTGCCGAAGCAACGCTAAAACACGACCAAAGTCGTTGGTTGGGTGTTATTGGCTCAGAAACCAAGGCCAAGCGTTTCCGTCAGCGACTGGAACACAAAGGCAGTTTCTCGCCCGCCCAAATTGAGCATCTACGCTGTCCGGTTGGACTGGAAAGTGTTGGGGGCCGAAAGCCTGCTGAAATAGCCATTGCAATTGCTGCTGAAATTGTGTCCATACAAAATGGCAATCGGGGTGAGAACCATAAAAAGCGCGAAGGTATCCCTTGGCAAGGCTTGAAAAAACTCTTACATTCTCAGCAGCATGAAATTGCCCAATGATAATAACTAACCTGTGTAGATACTATGCTGTCATCTATCCCGGCTTTTCTCAGGGGTTGCCTATCCGCGAGTGTACTCGCTATAAACACCCTGGTTATGAGCATACCTTTACTGGCATTCAGTCTTAGTCGTTTTCTGATGCCGATCAAACCGTGGCAAAAACTGTGTACCCGCCTGTGCATCGCTATTGCTGAGTGCTGGATCAGCATCAACAGTGGCTGGATGAAATTGACCCGGAGGATGCAGTGGCAAATTGCAGGACTGGACAGCCTGCAGAAAGATGAATGGTATCTGGTCACCTGTAACCACCAGTCCTGGGCGGATATTTTTATTGTCCAGCACCTGCTGAACCGCAGAATTCCCATGCTGAAGTTCTTTCTGAAACAGGAGCTGATCTGGGTGCCGGTTATCGGCTTATGCTGGTGGGCGCTGGACTTCCCGTTTATGAAACGCTATTCACGGGCCTATCTGGAAAAACATCCGGAGAAACGCGGTGAAGATCTTAAAGCCACCCGAAAAGCCTGTGAAAAGTTCCGGGATGTTCCGGTATCGGTTTTTAACTTTATTGAAGGAACCCGCTTTACCGATGCCAAACACAAGCAACAGAAGTCGTCTTTTCAATATCTGCTGAAACCACGGGCCGGCGGTGTTGGTTTTGTGCTTGGAGCCATGGATCAACAGCTGCGCACTTTGATTAATATCACCATTGTTTACCAGGACGGAGTGCCATCGTTCTGGGATTTCCTCTGCGGCCGGGGCGATGCCATCAACGTCAGGATTGAAAAACAGACAATTTCTGACGCTTATCTTGGTCGGGATTACAGTAATGATGAGGTATTTCGGGAACAGTGTCAGAACTGGGTGAATGAACTGTGGACGGAAAAGGACCAGCTGATCCTGTCAGTCAAGGAAAACCACGCCAGAGCAGTGGCGGTTGAGCATGAGTAAGGAATGGCCCTGAATTAACTTCCCGGTTTATAACTTGCAAAAGTTAGTAATAGTTCATCATTCTGGTGATATAATCCCGCACCAAATGCCCATTGATCGGTCTTCTGCATTCGAGTGCCATCAGTTCATTACCGCGCGGTAACCCCGTAAGCCCCTCTTACGGGACATTACTTTTCTGAATACTCATCGGCAGCAAGCATCATTACCGTTGGTCGAGTTCTGCGAACCTGATGTGCCAGTTGATCAACAGGGCAAATTGATCATGCTCCATTTAATGAGGAACAACTATGCTTCCGGTTGAACGTCGCGAACATATTCTTGCTTTTGTTGAAGAAAAAGGCTGTGCCAACATCGAAGAAATGGCCGAACGTTTCGATGTCTCCCAAATGACCATCCGTCGTGATATTCGCACCCTGGAGCAAGAAGACAAGCTGCGCGTGACCTATGGCGGTGCTGTGTCCAAAAGCTTCCTGATGGAAGATATCCCTTACGAAAAGAAAAACGCGGTGAATATCGAAGAGAAAAAATCCATCGCCCATGAAGCCCTGAAGCAGATTCGTGAAGGGCAGATCGTTCTGCTGGACTCTGGTACCAGTACAATGGCACTGGCCAAGCTGATGATGCGCATGAAGGTCACCGTGATCACCACTGACCTGAAAATTGCCCTGCAGCTGTCAGACTCGTCAACGGTTAAGGTGTTCACCACCGGGGGTAATGTCAGTGCCATCACCAAGGCGCACACGGATGTTGCGGCCCTGTCATTCCTCGACAGCATTAATGCGGATATCGCCTTCCTGGCCACCAACAGCTGGAGCCTGAACAATGGCGTGACCACCGCATCCAACGATCACTACTACATCCGTCGCAAAATGATGGAACGGGCCAATAAAACCGTTCTGCTGGCGGATTCCAGTAAATTTGGTGCCTCCAGCATGAAAACCATTGCCCGTCTGGAAGAGCTGGATTGCATTATCACCGACAGCAAGTTTGATGAAGAGAACCTGGCCGCAATCCGCGAAGCCGGTGGCAATATCATTCTGCCGTCCTGACGAGATCGTCTTCCGGGAGCCCTATGGCTCCCTTTTTTTGCCGTGAAAATCCCTGATTTCAGTTGTGATGAATTTGTCGTCAACTCATTGATAGTATTTAGCGACGATGTTTCTTTATTGCCGATTGAGTTTCCAGTCTTCTTCTTACTGCATCACACAAGCTTTTCTAAAAAATTAGTAATAACAAGTTGGTTATTTCCCAGAACAAACAGGAATAAAATCTTTAAACGCTGGTTGTTTATTTCAGGTTCTTTTGAAAAATATTCAGATAAAAAAAGAGGCCTTTGCAGGGAACCATCGGCCATAAACCCGGTCCGACGAACCAGAAAAACCGGAGTTATCGAACCATGCATATTTTAAGCAATTATCAACCCCGTCCCCAGGCCATGAGCCGAAACAGTGATCAGCGCTGTCAGTCCTGTAAGGAACAACGGAGCAATTTACAGCAGGCAATCTGGGTGCCATGCAGCGCAGCAACCTTTGCTGTAGGCTTTTTTTCGGGACTAATTTGCAATTGCTCCGTCGCGGGTTCTTCGTTAACTGGTGTGTCATGTATCGGCTGCTTTACAGTGTGTTGTTGGAACAACATCGGAAGAAGTATTGACAGGTGCCTGACAGAACGGAAATGTTGTCATTTTGATAATCTGCCGTATCAGCCTGATTCTGGCGAGAGCGATAGTTCCGGGGACAGTGAAACTGATGCCAGAAAAAAGCTTCCAGGTGACAGCCATTCGACGACACAACTCCAGATGATCACTTTGCAACCAGGCACAAACTCTGTCCGCAACCGTGCAGCTCCGGGCATCCTCATTTCACCCGATCATTCACTCATCCAGGATAATGATAACAACGATGTGCCAGCCGACTCAGTTAAGAAGACAAAAGCCGACTTTGTTGCTGTGGACATAATGGAAGATTTTCTCATCGGTTAAGGAACACAGGCCAGAAAGTAAAGATAAGTGAGATTCTCCCAGGAGCCTGTGAGGAAGGTTACATTAAAGCGGCCTTGCCCGGGAACTATCACCAATAAACCCGGTCCGACAATCTGGAAAACTGGAGTTAACGAACCATGAATACTGTAATCAATTACCAGCCCGGACCACAGACCTTGTGGGGAAACAATGTTCAGCACTGTGACTTCTGTGAGAAAGAACGTGACAATTTGCAGCAGGTTGTCTGTATGGCATACAGCACGGCGATGTGCGTAACAGGATGCTGTACTCTGGGATGTGTTACTCCCGCCCCGAAGGCCTGTTTATACAGTGCAGCATTGACCGGCGCTTGTGCAATACGTTGCTTGAACAAGGCCGAAAGTACGGTGGACAAGTGCCTGGAAGAACGGAAGTGTTGTCATTCTGATCATTTGCCATATCAATCTCATACCCGCGCGTGGGATAATTATGGCTTTGGTGAAACTGATGCCAGTGAAAAGCCTGTAGTTGACATCTATCCACCTACACAATTCCAGGTGCTCACCTTACAACCAGGCGCAAGTTCTGTCCGAAACCGTGCTGCCCAGGGCTGCCTTACTCCACCCGGGCAGGCCAATGGCACCGGTTCTTAATCGTTTCATCATGCCCGGTGGCCGACGAATCAGTCATGAACATTTGTGACACTCAGCATTGCTGCTAAGCTGATTGAAGTCCCAGCTTTCAGGCGGCCCGGTGTGGCCGATAGCCGAAATGCCTCCCCTGATCTGTATCCCCATGGGTGACCCAGCCGGTATCGGCGCAGAAATCATTATCAAATCACTATGTGACCCGGAGCTTGCCGGAACCTGTCGGCCAGTGGTGCTGGGGGATGTTCGATGGCTGGAACAGGCCGCCAGCCTGTGCAGGGAGAAGGTCAGCTTCCGTTTGATGCAACAAACGACTCCTGACTTGCATCAGCCCGGACAAATCAACCTGCTTGACAGCCCGATCACGAATATCGACCACATCATGTTCGGGAAAACCTCAGCGGCATCCGGCGCAGCAGCATACCAGTTTATTGAGCGAGCGGTTCACTATGTTCAACAGCAGAAAAAAAGTGCCATCGTTACCCCACCCATCAATAAGCTGTCGCTCAAAGCGGCAAAGATTCCTCATATCGGCCATACGGAAATACTGGCATCACTGACTCACACCCATGACCCTATTACGCTCTTCCAGGTTGCCGGGCTCAGGGTTTTCTTTCTTACCCGCCACCTGTCGCTCAGGCAGGCCTGTGATGCCATTGTTGAAGACAGGGTTTTCAAGGGTATTGTCAAGTCTTACCAGATTCTCAAGTCCCTGGGCATCCCTGCGCCATCGCTGGCTGTGGCCGGTTTGAACCCCCACTGTGGCGAGAACGGGCTGTTTGGAGATGAAGAAGTCTGCGCCATTGAGCCTGCGGTGATGCGGGCCAGGAAGGCAGGGTGGAATATCACTGGCCCCATTCCCGCTGATTCCGTGTTCCATCAGGCGCTTAACGGCGCTTATGATGGGGTGCTGTCCATGTATCATGACCAGGGCCATATCGCCACCAAGATGGTGGACTTTCAACGTACGGTTTCCATTACCTGTGGCCTGCCATTTCTGAGAACCTCGGTGGATCACGGAACCGCCTATGATATCGCCGGTACCGGTCAGGCCAGCGAAGTCAGCCTGACGGAAGCGATCAAAGTCGCCGTACAATATACCGATGGAACCCACCGGAATCAGTAATCCGCCTTATGCTTCAGGATCTCACGACGCTGCTTTTTATCCGGACGGTGATCAGGTCTGGGCATGGCACCTCGCAGGGCTTTTCGATTCTCGGCGGCCTCTTCCCGGGCCTGAAGGCTCTCAGGTGTTTCTTCATAGAGCTGCTGGGCCAGCTCAGCCTTCTGCCGCTTATCACTGAGCTGCTTAACGATAACAATGCGCTCATCCCAGCCAGCACGAAGTTTTATCACATCACCCACCCGGGGCTCTTTGCCTGGCTTGCACCGCTGGCCATTCAAGTGCACTTTGCCACCGTCTATGGCTTCTTTGGCGATACTGCGGGTCTTATAAAAGCGGGCTGCCCATAGCCATTTATCAAGTCTGATCTTTTCACTATTACTCATTCGGTCCCCCCTTGGAGCCTGTCGGACGCTTAAGTCCGACAGGCTCCCAGGAAATAAACAGTTCCCGGAAATCCTCAACCGCATTGTAGGTGCCCGTGTCCCAGGGCCCTTTTTGACTGTCGGGATAACGGATGGCCAGCAGCTCGGCAATACCATAGGTTTTTGCTGAATCAAGAATGCCGATATTGTCATCAATAAACAGTGCATGCGCCTTATCGAGGGCAATATCGTCTTCCAGTGCCCGCCAGAAACTCTGATCCTCCTTGGGATGGCCGTAGTCATGGGAACTGATTAACTTATCATAGTTGTCAAAATGGAGGTCTAATAGCGTGCCATCCATATCCAGCAGCACTGTGCTGATCTTGGTCCAGTCAATCATGAGGGCGTCTCAGCTAGAGAATGTTGGGGAATTCAGGGTGTATCAGGTCCTATCTGAACGTTTCCAGCCATTTTACCAGTGCCATAATGTGAATGAAATTCCGTGCTTTCAAGGCCAAAAGTGATCCGGCATCAATGGATACCAGGAGCCTATGCCCACTATAATGACCGGATATTTCCAGCCAGTACCATCAGGAAACCATGACGGAACACATGCCACAGAAAAATAAGCCAGAGATTCGCGCATGCCGGGAAATCGCCCGTACCCGCCTGTTCCGGGTGGAAGAGCTGGATATCCGGTTTGCAAACGGTGAAGAGCGTATTTATGAACGTCTGGGTGAGTTTGAGACAGGACACCGGGGCGTGATGGTTGTGCCACTGGTCGATCACCAGCATTTCATGATGATCAGGGAATACGCTGCCGGAACGGAAGATTACCAGCTCACCCTCCCGAAAGGCCTTGCCGAACCCGGCGAAACCCTGCAAGAAGGGGGCAACAGAGAGCTGAAGGAAGAGATCGGTTTTGGTGCTCAACGCTGGCATCACCTGGGCGACTTCACCCTTTCACCCAACTACATGAAGCGCAGTATTCATATTATGGTGGCGCAGGACCTTTATGAAGAGACGCTGGAGGGCGATGAACCAGAACCCCTGGAAGTCGAGACATTTTCATTTGATCAGTTAATGACGCTGTGTGCCCGGCCGGACTTTACGGAAGCAAGAGTGATCGCAGCCCTGTTTATGGTGCGCGAACAACTTCAAGCCGGGTTGCTGGGTTGACCATTAACCGGCCTGATCCACCTTTGCCAGAGTGCGAGATATGAACGATCCTGAGACTTTAATTCCTGAGTTAGTACACATTGCCCGAGAGGCAGGAAAAGGTATTCTCGCCGTCTATCAGCAGGATGATCTCGGGGTACAAACCAAGGCGGATACCACGCCTGTCACCAAGGCTGATCTGGCGGCCAATGCCGTCATCGTTAATGGCCTGGAAGGTCTGCCGGTAACATACCCTCTGCTTTCTGAAGAGTCGGATCATCCCTCCTGGCAGGAAAGAAGAAACTGGCAGCGTTACTGGTTGATTGACCCTCTGGATGGAACCAAAGAGTTTATCAACCGCAATGGTGAATTCTCCGTCAATATTGCCCTGATTGAGAATAACTATCCGCTCCTTGGCATCGTGCATCTGCCCGCGACGGATACCACTTACTGGGGAGGTAAAAGTCTGGGCGCGTGGAAGCAGGTTAACGATGGTGTTGCCAATGAAATCCGCCCCAGAAAGTTCGCCCCCCAGAAGGAAGTCATCGTTCTTGGCAGCCGCAGTTATGGCACAGAACAGGCCAGTCACTACCTTAACGCACTGAAAGCTGTGTATCCGGGCCTGATATCCAGAAAAGTTGGCAGTGCATTAAAAAGCTGCCTGATTGCTGAGGGTCAGGCTGATATCTATCCCAGACTTGGCCCTACGTCTGAATGGGATACCGGGGCTGTTCAGGCGGTTGTTGAAGGGGCAGGCGGATTGTTTCTTAATCCGGATGGCCAGCGCTTCAGTTATAACCTGAAAGAAAGCCTGATTAATCCAGACTTCCTCGTACTGGCTGATAAAACGATTCAATGGAATAATTTCTGGCCGCCGCGTTCCTGAGGGACTGTTTGACGGGCAGATAGCTATCAAAAGACATAATGAATATCATCCACCTCAACCCTGGGGGCTCTGTCGGGTGGATTATCCACCTCACCTTTAATAATGGTGGGAGAGTTCAGCTTAACCTCCTGATCGGGCAGGGCTGAATCATCAATAAGTACTTTAATCTCACCGGTTTCACCACGAAACAGGTATATTTTTCCTTTGATTTTCTTAACAATTTCACCGGAAATCCGAACCAGTTCTTCATCGTCTGAGGTGTTCAGAATTTCTTCAACACTTTGCTTGTGATACATGGGATTTTCGGACGTATCGCTCTGGTCAAGATTAAAGCGAGTTTCCTGAGAACAGGCCGAGGCAATAAAACCTGACAGGATTACTCCTGCTAACTTTCCTTTCGTCATAAGTCTTATCTCTATTCAATCCATATATGATTATTCGGCAGTGCCGGATTATGATGCAATATCCATTTAACCCTGTTAAAAACGCTATTTATATTCGTAGCTATTTTTTCTGTAGCTATTTTTTTCTGTAGCTAATCATAAATAAGATCCATGCTAATTAAGACCCAATTCATAATAGCAAATGCTTTCCGGGTTTGTTCAAAGCCAACAATTATCTATTGAAATAGTTAACCAAACGAAGACAGGACCGTTCACGAAGAGCACAAAGAAAAGATTTCTTTTCTCCGTGCTCTTTTTGACCTTCGTGGTTATCCACTGCCAAAACCCATTAAAAATATTGGGGTACCATTACAGTAAATTCAATCCTTTTTTGTGCAGGTCTTTCTGAACGCAACGGGATAAGTAGCCAGAAATATATGATTCCATATGGCCAGCTACTTAATTATGCTAACTTGGGGACCTTGTTGCTGAAAAAAGCATCAAGCACCTTTTGAGTTTCCTCCAGGGGAACTAAATTCCCCAAGTCTTTTGCAATGATGGGTTTCAGTAGCTGCCTGGTATCTGCATCGAAGTACTCTTTGTCATTCCATTGGAAACTATCCACAACCGAACGAGGGCCACCCCTTAAATTCTCACATGGCTGATCAATATAGTTGATAATATCTTGCAGAAAGTGCAAGGTTTTGATGGTCTTAGGAATAAACATTGACTCTACCCAATGACTGACCTGCATTTGCTGAACGGGACCCTCCGTCCATTGGTCATAACCTCTCATTAGCTCGCTTTTCTCACTTGAAAGTTCAAGGCTGATCAACTGCTGGAAAATATCTTTATAGTTTTCCTCCCATTTATCAGGGGCCGTAGCCAGCTGAAAGGCTAAAATTAACAAATCCTCATATCCCAATTTATGAGAATGGGCGCTACTTAACTGGTCGTCCAGAGAGTCGTGGTGTTTGGGTTTGGAACGATATTCAGACATTTTGTATAAGACCTTCGTATACGACACCATCAAATGACTGACCCTTTCCATGGTTCCGGTATTATTAGTCGATAATGCGTCAAGCCAGATATCCTTGACCAGACGGAAAAAGACCGGATACTCCAGGAATGAACATTCATCGATTTTGGGAAAATCTGGCGGAGGGTTATTAACCAACGCCTGAACTTGTTGGGCAAACTCACCAAAATAGCGTTGATAGTCATCTGAAGAATAATGCTTACAGGACTTTGGATCAAAACTATGATAATGAAGTTTTGCATGACCAGGAAATATCCGCGGATGGGCACCCGGGTATGATTCACGGTAGTCAGTACAGACTTCTGTGGCAGACCCGAAGTCACATAAGAACTGTTGATCAGCACCAATAGCCAGAACTGGCCAGCCATAACGGATGTAGGTTGCCGACTCCTTGAGGAACTCTGGCCAATTGCTGACAATCTCGGCCACTTTTTGCTGCTCCGGCCACGCAGAGGTAAGGTGTTCGTCAATTTTTTTGTCCAGACTTTTTTTCAGTGACTCGGCAAACCTGACGACCTCTTTGACTATTTGAGATTGATTACGGAAGCCGAGAGTCTTGTCCATCGCCTCTTTGATGATGAGAAATGCGGAGGTTATAGCAACGCGTTTGCCGGCAAGCTCCTGGATAATATCAGCCGGAGTTGGTTTAATTGCCCGTTCATATAGCGCCGTCTCTGCAGTAATAATATCCTTCTCAGAATATCCCAGCATCTTCAGTTGAAGGCGCTCAGATGAGGTGGTGGTGTGCCGGGAATCAAACGTTCCGGCTACTGCAGGTGTAGTGCCGAACGATAATTGATCAGCACCGCCGACGGCAGTGCGCTGGCTAGATGTTTGTGGCTGGATGGAATTCGCCATGTAAACTCCTGAACGTAGAATGAAAACGAAATTCTTGTGATTGACCAGATTAAAAGCGATATGTTGACTGACTGATCAGTTTTATGGACAACAGGACTAGAATTTTGTTCCCAAACTCTCCCGGTTGGCAGCAGTTCAGTTATAGCCTGAAAGAAAGCCTGATAAATCCTGACTTTCTCGTACTGGCTGATAAGTAGCTAACCATCAAAAAACATAATGGATATCATCCACCTCACCTTTCTCTCTTCAATGTTTGTTCAAATCCAACCATCATCTGTCGATATATTTTTAACCTTTTCATAGTGTTAGTTAATTAAAATTGATTTGGAAATCATAACGCAGTCACTTCGCAATAATATGAGGCCCATTATGCCCCACCTTACCATCCGGAAAGCATTCAAGAGCCTGATCTCTCTCGCTCTGGGCATAGTGTTCATGAATCAATGCCTGGCTACCGAACAAGACTGCACCAACCTGCATGAACTCCAACACTACTCTGAACAGCTATTGCCTCTGTGTGAAGCCGATGATTCGGCCACACCGATCCAGCTGGCCTCCGATCAGGCACTGGAGGTCTGTGATGAACCGGATGGCAGTGGCATGTGCAGAACCTATTTCAACGCTACCGGCAATGTGGCAGATGCGCTGGAAGACAATTTTTCCTATGCGCGGTTGATTCCGTTCAACCATCACGATTTTTATATGGCATTTATGTCAGACCCTCAGTACCCATGGTCATGTCGATCATCAAAAGAAAATTGTGATGACCAGGACAAAGCCTGGCAGGAAAATATGAATTATGTGCAAAGCCTGAATGCATTAATGGATGACCTGGGTAAAGAACAACTGGCCGGCGTCGTCATCAATGGCGACCTGACCGCGTTTGGTTATGACTGGCAGTTCGATGCCTACTACCGGCTATACCACAACGAATTAAAAATGAACGTCTATCCGGGCCTGGGTAATCATGATATTTCCAACAATGTTGATGGCTGCTTTTTGAATAACTGTGCTTCCAGAATGATGCTGTATTTACGAGATCATGTGCGTACGTTGAATGTCCGCAGTTTTGACTATCACAGCACGGGGACTTATTTCGAGTTTCCATCACTGAAAAAAAAATTCAGTAAAAGCTTTGCTTATTCCTGGGATATTGGTGACATCCATTTCGTGCAACTCAATAATTACCCAACCTATACGGCACAATGGGATGGCTGGAACTTTGCCCGGACCCGAAGGGATTATTTTGATATCCAATCCGCCAGAGAGTGGCTGGCCAATGACCTGGAACAGGCCAGCAGTGAAGGCAAACATATTATCCTGAACTACCACATATCCGGCTTTACCAATGAGATAAGAGATATCCTGCGGCGATATAAAATTTCTGCCATTTTTGCCGGTCACCTGCACTCTTTTGTAGGCCAGGTTGATTTTCACACCCTGTGGGATTTCTACGGACCAGGTGAGCACCTCCCTGTGTTTCTGGGAGGCGCTACGGTGTTCCAGAAATACATGCTGGTTCGATTTGAAGAAGATCAATTTGAGGTCAGTATTGTGAACAGTGATCAGGGCGCAAGTTACGAGTTGGAGAGTGAGGGTGTATATCCCCTTAATTAAGTCGTTGGTAATGACCAACTCACCAGCCGGGCTCCTCACTGCAATCTGAAATATCACTGGCCAATCCGTCCCGAATGGATTCCCGCACTCCCGGTATATCAAGCAGGTGAAGCGTTTCCTGAATAGCACTCCAGGCTGGCATTAAGAGTGGTGGTCGTGAGCGCCCAGCGGCCTTCAGGCCAAACCAGGCACAGGGAACTTTCTGACATTTTGTAGTTCTAAGATATGGCATAAACAAATGTCGTTCGGTCTGCTCTTTTATAAATGCCATCATCACTCACACCAAAAGCAGCAACCATTTAAGATAGGAAAGTTCTAAGCAAGTTAAGTTCAATTCACTACATTGCTTATTTACACTCAGCGATGTACGCAGCCATTCAGAGAAAAGCAGGGACTTATGGATATATCCGCAGCAAAGCAGGATTTTTTCACTCCACAAGCCTCTCAGAAAAAAAAGCCTGGGGGTCGACAGGGGAAAAAAAAATCCACAATAGGTTATGCACTAGAGTGCAATAATGTGACCCATCCAAGAAAACGTCACAACACCTCTCAGGGCTCAGACCAACTCCCCCACCCTGCAAAGATATTGAAAACACGTAAAATTACCCCGCCCATAACAATGCAGGCAAACAACCTCCATGACCAGATTTTTACGGATCTGACCGAAGACCCCAAACAAGGCAAGGGAAAGAAAATTTTTGGGGATTTCTGGGGTGCTTTTAAAAGTATTCTGGATGCATTCTGTGACCAATACCATGGTGATGATACCCCCATAATTGAGGAAAATATCCTGGCAGCATGGATGCCATGCAAAGATATAACCAGAGAAAATGACAAGAAGTTAGTCAAAATTATCTGGGGTGATCGTTATTGCAAAATCACAACGGTTAATTATTTTTGGGATCAGGCAAAGAATATGGTTTTACGAGGCATCAAGGAAGGTGAAAATTACTTCTCTTATGAAACTGAATACAAAACCGGTAAAAAACCAATAACTGCATGGGAATGTCTGGACATATTTTTAACACAATTCATAAGCCGTAAAGGATGGAAATGTTCAGCAGCATTGCTCAGAGAGAAACTGACTTCATCTTTGAAAGACCCAAAGCCAACCGAATCAGACAAGAAAAAAATCAGTATTAGACACTGTGACCAATTTCTCAAACCTGAAGACATTGACAATAAGGGTCTGCAGCTTTTTGGTAAATCTCAATGGCGAGCAATCACTAAACTGATTGCAACATCCTATAACGGTTATAGACCATCCCAACAGGAAAACTGTACACCCGAGGTTCATGATATTTTCCATCAGGCGTTAAAAGACTTTATTCAGATAATGCCAGAAATGCCCGGTATGGATGAAGCAGATGATCTTCATCCTGAAACTGGAGTACCTATAAGAAGGACAGTCGCAACGACTGAATTTAACATAAGTTCATCAGCTAATAAGCTGAACTCTGAACAAACGTTTGCCACATTGATTTATCCATTTGTTCATGCTAAAAAATACGATCTGATGACACAGGATATTGAGAAATATGAGTTCCTGCTAGCGGCGGTAATGAATTTAAAGCACTACTACTTTATCGTGGTAGATCCCAGAAACACCAGTAAAGAAGAATTTAGAAGTGAAGAATTATGGAAAATTGAGCATAAGTACCATAGTATTTTTCCTTTTCTAGTTGCATTTAAACCAGGTGTTAGCTCTATACCCAGCAGTGAAAATCCTGAAATTGGAGAAGATATAAATTACGATGCTTTAAAAAAATGTTTTTCTTCAGAAAATGAATTATCCACAGTAAAAAATATAAATCTTGAACTTGAATCAAGAATTATCAACTCTGAAAAAAATATATCAAGCCTTACAAATGAAAAAAAATATCTGGAAGAAAAAATAGCGTTACTATCTTCAGATAACACAGAAATGAAAGATGAAAACAAAAAACTAACTGACCAACTGAAAAATCACAAGAAAGAAATTTCTGAATATAAAAAACAAATACAATCAACAGAAGAAAAACTGGAAGAAGCCAATCAGCTACTGTTAAAAAAAGAGGAGGAAATTAAAGAAAAACTCACATTAATCAAAGAAAATGAACACCTGACAGAAGAGCTAAAACTGTCAAAAGAGTCAGCAATATCGTTAGAGGGTGAAATAAAATTACTGACAGATACCATAGGATTTCTAAAAGACAAACTAGGCAAACTTGAAGAAGAACATAAAAACATTGAAGAACAATGCAAGAAAAATATAAGTGAAATATGTCCACCAAAAAAAGACACAAAAAAGAATAAATCAGGAGATAAAGATCCGCTACCCCCATTAAGATCAATGAAAAATATGGTAGAATCCATGTACTTGATAACAAGAGAAACAAAGGAAGAGACTGCAAATTTACAACAAAAATTAATGAAAGAAAAAATCAAAAGCCAAAATTCAATTAAAGAAGCAAAATCATTTAGAGATGCTCTTTCTGACAGGGAAAAACAGATTAAAAAACTGGAAAAGGAGATCCAATCAGTAAGAGAAGAAAGTATAGCTTACAATGATACATTACTTGAAAGCAGTGCAAAGATAAAGGAGTTAAAAATTCAACATCAAAATGAAATAAAAACAAGAACAAAAAAAACAGAAGAACTAAAACAAAATCACACCAAAAAAATAAATCACCTGGAAGAAGAAATCAACAACCTTAAAAAGCAGAAAAAAACAAACCAGGATGAATTAAAAAACCTGAAACAGGATCTCAATGAAGCAAATGCAAAATTAAAAAGCAATAATGACATTTTGTACAGAAGTTTAAGAAATAAAATCACAGAACTCTCGAAAAATATCAAAGAAAAAGAAAGAGATATTAAAGAGAAAGATGAAGAGCTAACATCTACAAAAGACCAGATTACAGAACACAGAACAAACTCAGAACAATTAGCAGGTAAAGTTAATGATCTGGAAAGCAATGTTAAAACTTTAGAAAAAGAAAGAGAACTTCTTTGCCAATTACTCAGAGAATGCAGCAACCAGGATGAGAAAATCAAGCTTGAATCCGAAATCACTCACCTTAAAAAAGAACTATCAAGTTCCAGGGAAACCGTCAAAGTGTATGAGAGTGATTTAAAAAAAATGAAAGACAAGCAAGACTCTCTGTTATCCGAATTAGAAAACATTAGATCTGAATCAGCCAAAAAAGAATCAAATGAACGTGAACAACTAATAAAAAAAAAGGTCCTGGAAGACGAATTAAAATTGACTAAGGCAAGTGTTTTACAATCACAATCGGAAGTAAGTAGCCTGAAAAAAGAATACGAAAGACGTATTAAAGCATATGAGAGTGATTTGAAAACATTAAAAGATAAACAAAGCTCTCTTTTATCTGAATTAGAAAGCATCAGATCTGAACTTGCCAACAAAGAAACCAATGAACGTGAGCAACTAATAGAAAAAAACAAACTGAAAGATAGCCTGAAAGCAAGCGAAGCGAGGATGTTACATCTGCAAACGAAAGTCAGCAGGATGAAAGAGTATGAAAAACGCTTTAAAGCCTACGAGATCAATTTAAAAACAATGAAAGACAAGCAAAGCTCTCTTACATCTGAATCAAGAAATATCAGATCGACACTTGCCAAAAAAGAAGCCAATGAACGTAAGCAACTAATAGAGATAAAGAGACTGGAAGATAGCCTGAAAGCATGCAAGGCAAGGATATTAAAATTAAAAACGGAAGTCATCAGACTGAAAAAGCATGAAGAAACCATTAAAACTTATGAGAGTGATTTAAAAACAATGAAAGATAGACAGCACTCTCTTACATCTGAACTAGCAAACATCAGGTCTGAACTTGCCCAAAAAAAAACAAATGAACATAAACAACTAATAGAGAAAAACAAACTGATAGATAGCCTGAAAGAGAGTAACGCAAGTATTTTACAACTGCAAACATCCGTCACTTCCCTGAAAAAACAGGAAGATTGTTTAAGTACAGAAAATAAAAATCTTAATACCCAGTTGACTGAGATAAGATCAGAACTTGAACAGTCAAAATTGGAAAAAGAAGCTGTTGGGCAAGACCTGAGTCTTGCCAAAGATACCATGACCAGGCAAGCAGAAACCATTAAAATAATACGTCAGGATTCTAACCATACACAGAATGAATTGAAAAGAACTCAGGATAAAAACAACCAATTGAAAGAACGGGAAATTATTTTTATCGAGCAACAGGCAGCACAGCTGGATGAAGAGCAGAAGTTAGAACAAGTGCAGAGAGAACTCATTTGCACAAAAGCCCTGGCAGACGCGAAATGTCAGGAAGTCGAAGAATTGAAGCAAGAAATGAATAACCTGAAAACAAATGTTCCTGTGGTCAATCATACTGTTAATCAGCAGATCAATATACTCCAGATGACGCCTGATCAACTAATGAAATACCAAACGGGAATGGAAACACTCCTCAGGCAGAAAGATATTGCCCTTGATCTATTTCGTGAGATGTTGGCGGCAAACGCACAGGCAGCAAAAATCCAACCCGGGCCTGCTCAACTGCCACCATTAAATCCTAAGGCCGTTGTTCCTGTCGGGACCAACACCAACCCAGCTCAGGTGAATAGCACTACTGGCATTAGTAATGAAACCGGTATTGCATTTTCTGTCCTATGCCAACAATTATTGCAAGACGATAACCCGACATCTGAGCCTGACATCGTTCAGCCACCATTGACCTCAGCAGGTACAGAGTCAGCACGATCAGTGGCAACAGTCACACCTCAACAACTATCAATGTGTGATCCGGGGACGTTCAATTCCAGTTCACAGTGGCCCGTATCCGGAGGAAAACTCTCAACTATATCGTTGAGCACTCCTGTGCAGGAGAGCACCGGGTCAGCCCCAAATACCAACGAATCACAATACAGAAGGTCAGCTTTAACTACCTCCGGATTACCATTCCCCGGGTTAGAAGACACATCCCTTCGCACTCCAGATGCTGACACACCATGGAGCTTTGGATCTATTCCCTCACTGCTTGACATTATCACTGATTTAGACGATATGTCCTCTGAAGAACCTATATTTAAGGCACCAGTCCCTATCCAACCCCCATTGCCAAAATCCTGATGACGTTCCCTTTAAATATGGCTTCTCGTTTGACTGGCTGGCATTTTTTCCCATTGCCATTATTTATCTGATCACTGCCATTGAATCTACCGGTGACCTGACTGCTAACTGCATGATCTCCAGGCAGCCTATCCAGGGGGAAGACTATCTTCGTCGTATTAAAGGCGGCGTTCTGGGCGATGGTTTCAACTCCATGCTGGCTGCAGTTTTCAATACCTTCCCCAACACTACTTTCAGCCAGAATAACGCGGTTATTCAACTGACTGGTGTTGCCAGTCGTTATGTTGGCTATTTTGTGGCTGGGATTCTGGTCATACTCGGATTGTTTCCTGTCACAACAAGTTTGGCGTTAGCGGGTGGCATGAACGAGTGTGGCAGGGCCTGATAAAAGTGCATTTGTAATATCGAAACCTGCTGCTTTTGAAGTATCATACCGGCTTGGCACCGCCCTCCCGGCCATGCCGGTATCAGGAATAATACTTCTCTCAATCACCTGAGGTTATCACCACGAACAGGATTGAATGAGCATATGGACGCAGTTGCGAAAAAATACCGTCCCGGGAAAATCCGGGAAAATAATAAAAAAAGCATTCTGGTCGCTGCCGAACAGGAGTTTGTGACCCATGGCTTCAAAGGCACTACCATGCAGCGCATTGCGGAACGAGCAAACCTGCCCAAGGCCAACGTTCACTACTACTTCAGCAATAAGCTCTCGCTCTATGCTGCCGTTCTGTCGCATATCCTCAAGCTATGGGATCAGAGCTTTAACAGCCTCACTCCTGAGGATGACCCGGAAGAGGCGCTGGCCGCCTATATCCATACCAAAATCATGTTCTCCCGGAAGAATCCCCTGGCATCCAGACTCTTTGCCCAGGAAATCATCAATGGCGGTCCGCACCTGACAGAGTATTTTGGTGAGGACTATCAGCTGTGGTTTCGGGGACGGGCACAGGTGTTCAAAGCATGGTCTGACCAGGGAAAAATGGATGCGGTCGATCCTGTGCACCTTATCTTTCTGCTCTGGTCATCCACACAGCACTATGCAGACTTCTCTTACCAGATAGCCCGGGCCATTGGAAAAGATACGCTTGAGCAGTCTGACTATGACCAGGCAACAGAGACATTAACCCGGATAGTCCTGAAAGGGCTGGGCATTACTCCAAACCAGCGTTAAACCTACTGGCAACATCGACCTTTTCTCGCCTCATTCCAGCGATGAAAGGTTGATATCATTGAACGTCACAAGCGGAACCTAATAATCGTTTTGAGGTCAAACGGCGGTATTTATAGTCCACGTGTGCAGGGTTTTATTCTGAAAGCATCCCCATCAAGCCACCCCCATCGAAGGCCTGCTGGCCGGGTTACCCATCAAGCCAGATCAAGTGGAATTCCAAACCGCTCCACAAGTACATTTAACGGTCAGAGAGTATCAAAGTCCCATAGAGATAAAGCCTCCGCTACGGATCATGGCAAGCAACTTGAAGATGACTTCTGGAATAATAAACCATTACAAGGACGAAAAATCACCCCGGCTGATGTGCTCAGAGCCTATTGGAATGACATGACTTCTCTGAGACGTGGCTTCTTTCTGCAAAAGCTCTGCTTACAGAACATTTTACAGGGCAATAGAAAAGTTACCCCGGAGCAGGTCATTCAGGAATTCAACCGGCAACCAGGCCAATATAATAAGCAAAAATTACCAATAGCACGCTTCAAGGCGGAGTGCTGCCTGAAGGGCCTGTCGCTAAATGGCCATCGGCTCTCAACGGATGCGGTGGTCAAGAATTTTCAGGCACTCAAAGCCCCCCTGGCGTTGGCGCGTTTTAAAGAACAATGTTGCCTGAGAGACCTGGCAGTCAATGGCCAGCGGGTCACACCGGAGGCGGTGGTTCACGATTTTCAGGTGACCAACGCAGCACTGGAACTGGTGCGCTTTAAGGAAATATGTTGCCTGAAGGGCCTGTTGTTGAATGGCCATCACGTCACACCGGAGGCGGTGGCCAGGGATTATCAGGCAATCAACGCAACACAGGAGTTGGCATACTTTAAGGAACTGTGTTGCATGAAGGGCATAATGTTGAATGGCCAGCCGGTCACACCGGATGATGTGATTAAGGGGTTCAGGGGTACCCCGGAAAGCAAACTGTCAATAGCACGCTTCAAAGCGGAATGTTGCCTGAATTGCTTGCCGCTACGCGGCCAGCCGGTCACGCCGGAGGCGGTGGTTAAGGATTTTCAGGCAGTCGGCGTCCTCCTTGACCTGGCGCACTTTAAGGAACAATGCTGCCTGAAAGGCATGACATTGAATGGTCAGCTGGTTGCACCGGAAACAGTGGTTAAGGATTTTCAGGCCGCCGGAGCACTCCTGGGGCTGGCGCGCTTTAAGGAGCATTGCTGCCTGAAAGGCATAACATTGAATGGTCGTCTGATCACACCGGAGGCGGTGCTCAAGGAGTATCAGGCATCTAACGCAACACTTGAGTTGGCCTGCTTTACCGAAATCTGTTGGCAGAAAGGCCTGCCGATACATGGCCAGCACGTCACACCGGAGGTGGTGGTTAAGCATTATCAGATGGCCAGCGCCTCACTGGAGCTGTCCCGTTTCAGAGAGCGATGTTTCCTGAAAGGCATAATGCTGAATGGCCAGCCGGTCACACCGGATGCGGTGGTTAAGGGTTATAAGGTTGCCAATGCATCACTGGAGCTGACCCGGTTTAAGGAACAATGCTGCCTGAAGGGCCTGCGGTTAAATGGCCAGTGGGTAACATCGGATGAAGTGGTGAATGACTATCAGGCAGTCGGGGCAACAACGGATCTGGCGCTCTTTAAAGAACGATGTTGCCTGAAGGGTCTGCCATTGCATGGCCAGCCAGTCATACCAGACACCGTGGTTAAGGATTATCAGGCCGCCAAGGCACCACTGGAGCTGGCACGCTTTAAGGAACAATGCTGCCTGACAGGCTTGTTGTTAAATGGGCGGCCGGTCACGCCAGAGGCGGTGGTTAAGGCCTTCCCGGCTACTCTCGATGGCAAACTGGGAATAGCACACTTTAAGGAGCAATGTTGCCTGACAGGCTTGATGTTGAATGGCCAGCCAGTGAAACAGGATGCGGTGGTCAGGGATTTTCAGGCCGCCAGGGCACCACTGGCGCTGGCACGTTTCAAGGAACAATGTTTCATGATGGGCCTGGCAATAGCTGGTCGGCAGGTCACACCCGATGAGGTGGCCAGGGATTTTCAGGCAGCCAAAGCCACTCTGGAGCTGGCACGCTTTAAGGAACTGTGTTGTCTCAGGAACCTGGCATTGAATGGCCAGCCGGTCACGCCGGATGCTGTGGTGAAGGATTTTCAGGCCGCCAGAGCAACACTGGAGCTGGCACACTTCAAGGAACTGTGTTGCCTGAGGGGCCTGGCATTGAAGGGTCAGCAGGTCACAGCGGATACGGTGGTTGAGGCATATCCCGATAGTCCGGAGGGCAAACTGGGGAAAGCGCGCTTCAAAGCGGAATGTTGTCTGAAAGGCATGGCGTTGAATGGCCAGCCGGTCACACCGGATGCGGTGATTGAGGATCTTCAGGCCGCCAGGGCAACACTGGAGCTGGGTCACTTTAAGGAAGAATGCTACCTCAGGAGCCTGTCACTGAAGGACCAGCAGGCCACACCGGATGCGGTGGTCAGGAGTTTCCCGGATAGTCCGGAAGGCAAACTGGGGGCGGCACGCTTTCAGGAGCTGTGTTGCCTGATGGGCCTGCTGTTGAATGGGCAGCCGGTCACACCGGATGCGGTGGTGAAGGGTTTCCCGGATAGTACCGCAGGCAGACTGGGAATAGCATGCTTTAAGGAAAAATGCTGTCTCAGGGGCCTGGTGTTGAATGGCCAGCCAGTGACACCGGATACAGTGATTAAGGGCTATAAGGCAGTCAGAGCAACGCTGCAACTGGCGCACTTTAAGGAAAAGTGCTGCCTGAGGGGCTTGCTACTGAATGGTCAGCCAATCAAACCGGATACGGTGGTAAAGGCGTTCCCGGAGAGTATGGAAGGTAAACTGGGGATCGCACGATTTAAGGAGAAATGTTACCTGAAAGGCCTCACTCTGCGTGGCCCGCAGCTCACATCAGATGCGGTGGTCAGGCATTTCCCGAGCAGTCCGGAAGGCAAACTGGCGATAGCGCACTTCAAGGAACTGTGTTGCCTGAAAGGCCTTCTGTTGAATGGCCAGCAGGTGACAACGGACAGAGTGGTGAAGGATTTTCCGGACAGCCCGAAAGGAAAACTGGGGATAGCGCACTTTATGGAAAAATGTTGCCTGAGGGGCCTGGTGTTCAAAGGCCAGCCAGTCACACCGGATGCGGTGGTTAAGAGCTTCCCGGATAGTCCTGAAGGCCAGTTGGGAGTGGCGCGCTTCAAAGCGGAATGTTGTCTGAGGGGTTTGCTGTTGAATGGCCAGCTGGTGACGGCGGACTCGGTAGTCAAAGATTTTGAACGCATTGGCAGATTGCTGGAAATCGCTATTTTTTATGCTCAGCTGGCATTGAATGCGAAAAAACTGAATGGCCGTTATCTGGGTAACAAGGACGTATTGGCAGCATTTAATCAAGTCCCCGGGGATCAATCGGCAAGGCAAACCCGATACCTGATTGAAAGGCTGAAACACTCTCAGTGGTGGGATGAAAACAACGACGCTCAGGATTTGCTGCAAGAGGCCTGGCAAATCCTGAACAACGCATCAGTCAAAGGGGATGAGCAACATCGACTGCAATGCGTATTGAAATTCATGGCTATGCAGCATGAACTGTCCATTGATCAACAGGGCGTGTCTGCAGAGCAGGTATTGCAATCCATCAACACCCTGAGACACTCATTTCAGAAAGCACGGCTGCATTTCTTCTTCCTGGCCTACTGCTATCTCACCAGCCACGGGGTTAATGGACATCAAATCCAAAAAGATCAGGTTCTGGAGTGCCTTCAGAGTTTTATCGAAGCCAGCAAACTGCAACATGCTTTAGGCTGCTGGTTTGAGCAATGCAAATCCGAAGCCGATGTAATGGATAATCTACTGCGTCAAAAGGAAAATATGTTCACTCCGGGGAGTATCAGTGCACAAGGATACGTAGCCGCTCAGGCAACAAACACCGGTGTAGCGCACACCCGGCAGCTATGGCCAAATGGACCGGTTTTTTTCGACAAGCAGGTTCCACAGTTAACCGCACTCACACTTAAAGCACTGGATATTATTCAGGAAATCAATATTTCCTGTACCGATTCCCCCGTTCTGATTACCGGTTCTTTCGCACGTTGTTTGCAAAATATGTGCTCAGTATTTAATGACATTGACATTATCTGCGCGACAGAAAAGTCGGCCAGAATACTCTGTGAAAAGCTGCGGGCACTGACCACAGACAGGGATTCAGACATTCCCAAAAGTATTGTCATCCGGGAAGTCCCGGGGTGTCAGGAGATCAGACTACCAAATGGCTTCAATATTTATCTTAAGGACGATGATTTCGGGATAAAAGCCATGGCACTTCAGGTCAGTGTTGATGCCAGAGTCGTTCATGAAAATGCCGCACAATTGGCTGTTCACGTCCACGGTGTTCAGAGACCTGTACAGTGTTTGTCGTTTACTGAAGAAACCCGATTACTGAACGATACGCTGGAATACCTCGCCAAGAGCCTTGATCCGCTCACCGTAAGGCTACAAAAAGGGGAGGTATTTAAAATACCACGAACCATTCTTTTTAATGCCCCTCAAAACAGCGATGAGCGTATTTATGGCTTGCTGTTACGCTGCCTGCTCACTCTGAATAAAGCCAGGCAGTTTATCACCCTGCACTGTGCAGGCAGTCCCGGAAAACCGGACTGCCACAGTCGTCAGCTGCAAAAAGAACAACGACGGCTTTATGCACTGACTGAGAATCTGCACATGAAATTGACCAGCCATGTTTGCCGTAATGATTTTGAGCACAGAATTAACAACTGGCTATCGACAACTCAGCCTGTTAATGATTGCCCGACCAATAAGAAAGAGTTCATCCAGGCACTGCTGGCGATGATGTACGCTTAATAACTCAAATCGGTATTGTTAAGTAGTTGGCCAAATGGAACTTAATGATCATTTTTCAGTCAAAGGGGATGTTTTTCGTTCAGGTGTGCAGGGTTATATTATGAAACCAACTACCTCAACCTTCTCCCCCCCAGAGTCCGCTGGCTATGTTGTCCAACAGGCCGGTTCTGACGAGATATCTGGCCGATCCGCAAGCACCTTTAACGGTATGGGAATCTCAACCCTTGAGTCTTGCGGGCGAACAGCCACCACGGTCTATGAACGCATCAGTATAGAGGTTGCCTTTTGGCAAAACAAACCACTACAAGGACGTCAAATTACCCCGGCTGTGGTACTTAACGCCTATGGAAATGATACAACGTCCCTCAGAAGTGGCGTCTTCCTACAAAAACTCTGCCTGCGAAACATTCCCCATAACAATCGACAAGTAACCCCGGACCAGGTCGTTCAGGAGTTCAACCGACAGCCAGATCAAAACAATGAGTACAAATTAGCCATCGCACGCTTCAAAGCGGAATGTTGCCTGAGGGGGCTGCCGTTGAATGGCCAGCCGGTTACAGCTGATGAAGTGTATAAGGACTTCATGGAGAGTCCGGCTGGCAGCGAGGAGATAACGCTGTTCAACACCAAACGTTATCTGAATGGTTATACTGATCGTCAGGTCGACCCGGGTCATGATCCTGAAGGATACGCAGCCTCTACCTTTCAGCATCAGACTTCTGCTGCCGTTAGAAGAGCGCTTCCCTCATCAGACAATCAGGCTTCGCCGTTAAATGTGCTAACTCGCAGAGCACTGGAGATGATCCAGGAAATCAATGAGTCTTATAACACGCCCCCCATTCTGGTTACCGGTTCATACGCGCGTTTTTTACAGAACCGTTGTGCATCATTCAAAGGTATTGACATTATCTGCTCGACTGAAGATTCGGCCAGGAAACTCTTGAAAAAGATGCAAGCGCTTCAGGAAGAACTTGACATTGACCGGGATTTAGGCGCCAACGACAATATCTCCATCCTCCCAATACCCGGATGCCGGGCGATTCAACTACCAAAGACTTACACTATTCATCCTAAAGACAGCAGTTCAGACATCTCGGGGCTGGGGCTTATGGTCAGTGTTGACGACAGAGTCATCAATGGACATTCAGCACCATTGGCCATTCGTGTTCCTGGCGTTGAGAGGCCGTTATGGTGTTTGTCGTTTGCTGAAGAAACCCGGTTACTGAACGATACACTGGAACACCTCATAGGGAACCTTAACCCGCTGACAGTTGAACTGAATCAAGGCACAGCGCTTGAGCTACCTCGCACCATTCTTTTTGGCTTTCCAAAAAACGGCAAAGAACGTATTTATGGCTTGCTGGTTCGCGCGCTGCTTACCCTGGATAAAGCCAGGCAGTTTATCTCCATATTCGCTGAAGAAGAGCCTGACGGTCAGCTGCAAGCGCAACAACAGCGCCTTCATACACTTGCTGCAATTCTGCAGAGGAAATTGAGCAGGCATATTTGCCGCAGTGATTTTGAATGCAGAGTTTCCTGCTGGCTATCGACGGTTCCGCAGGTGAGTGACTACGAGATCAAGAGGGTGGAATTTCTCACATCACTGTTGAAGATGATGCATCCTGAGCTACATCGGATAGACTCAACTCATTGAACATTTGATCATCGGTAACTCAATCAGAATCTTTCAACCTTCTGTCTCAGGCCAGGTTATGTCAAACACTTTCCAGTTCTTGCAGTTTGGTTCCTGCGAAATATGTGGCCTTGCCCAATTACCGGAGCAACTGGCTTGCCTTATGGTTCCACTTGATCAGAACAAGATGCGTTTTTTCACTCTCTTTTATTGCGCCGATAACCCTCAATGCCACCTGAAAGCCATTGATAAGCTGTCCGAAAAAGAAGGTAAGCGATATTCAGGAATCCAATGCCGCTGACTGCTGACTATTTTGACTTTGCACATGTTGAACTCAAGGTTTCTTGTTCAAATTGCTGGAGGTATGACATCAGATGAACTTGAATATAACGCCGATGCAGTATCGTACGCCATCGGACAATCCTTATGGCATGTGTCAAATCAATCCTGCCGCAGGATGCACTTTCAATCAGTTTAATGTCCAGCAAATTAACCCTCAACTCCAATACTCCATACCAACCACAGAGGAAAGTACAAATCCCCCCCCAACGTAGTTATGTTGAACGGAAAAAGATCCGCGCCGATAATGAAAAAAGACGCAGGGCAACTATTAATCAAGCCTACCAGGCACTTCGAAATGAAATTCCCGGAGCAGCCAATCAAAAATTAACAAAGATAGAGACTTTGATACAAGCCACGGCATACATTCAACAATTAGAAGAGCAACTTGAAGGCTGACTTTTGAAGATAGTCAATTGTTCGACATGACAGACTCGTATGCCTTCTGAAATCTCGAACTCAAGGACTGGAGGTTAAAATATGGATCGGTCATTACCATGCTGAGTTATTGATTCCCTTATCAAGTCAGTCGCTTTTCGACCAGCAATTTTTGCCTGTTCTCTGTCACCGGTATTCTTGAGAGTAAAATAGTAAGCCTTACTGTAAGCCCTTCGACAAGCCTGATGAATAGAATTCTTGCACTTCATCTGGTAAGCCTTCCGGGTAGCTCTCCCTCTCCGGGACTCCTCCCAGGCGCGTTTGACAGCCTTCCCTCTCTCGGACATACGATAAACCTTCTGGTATTCCTTTTTCTATCTGACCGATCGTGAGTGACTGCAGGCGTGCGGGGTAGAGGTATAACATAACGGGACGATTCAGGTGCTCTAAACCCAATAGTTTCCGTTGAAGCCTGCCCTTGTGTGTGTGTATTTAACGGGCCAACGATAGCAACTGGTCGTGATGATGGCTGGGAAAAATCAGCTAATGAATTTTCTGAGGGTACTTCCCGCGCTATCTGTTGAGAGTTTTTAACAGTTAAATCTGTGGGTGAAAAAGGATTATTAACAGGTTGACTGGAAGAATCACAAGATACTTTTACATCAAGCTCTTCTGATGTAAGCCCAGAATGCTTGAATTGACGTTCAGTGGGCGGTCGTTGGGAAATTATAAAATCTTTAAGTGCACGTGAAATTGATGGTATGCCCTGATTGCTTACCTCCCGGTTTGAATATCGGGGCAATGGATCAAGTGCCTGCACCGAATAACCAGCCATGGTTCGCTGTGAGCCAAAGGTATCAGGTGGTAAAGCTGATCCTGGACAACCCTGCGAACAGGAGGAAAAGGAATTTGTGTCTATGTTAAATCTGTACATTAGAATTAGTGAGATATTGAATTACAGCTTAAGACTGTGCCTTCATTATAAAAGTTCCTCCCGGCCCCACCCCATTCAACAATTATTTCAACCAGACCTGAAGATTTACGATGACTGTTAACCATAAGCAGTTAACCAATATCATACTGCTACTGGCTTATCAGTCAGTTTTAAAAGCAGGCAAGTCGGAAGTAGCAGAACCTGATTCAAGCTCACTTTTTTTTGCCTCGCCAGATACTCTTGCAAGAGCGCCAGCCTGCTGACCAGCGATTCTTGCCAGTTGCCTGTCACCGGTGCTCCTGAAAACTTTATAGTAAGCCTTATGATAAGCATGTTGGTAAGACTTCAAGACAACCTGCCCTTGTTCGGACTGTGCCCAGGCTCGGTAAGTAGCCTTCCGTTGCGCAGACACACGGTAAGCCTTCCCTTTCGCAGACTGTTCCCAGGCTCGTTTGGCAGCCTTCCCTTTCTCAGACTGCGCATAAGCCTTGCGGCAAGCCTTCCCTCTCTCAGACTGTAACCAGGCCTTCTGGACAGCTTTCCCTCTCTCAGACTGTGCGTAAGCCTTCTGGCAAGCCCTCCCTTTGTCAGACTGTGCGTAAGCCTTCTGGCAAGCCTTCCCTCTCTCAGACTGTAACCAAGCCTTCCGGACAGCTTTCCCTCTCTCGGATTCACGGTAAGCCTTTCTGACAGCTTTCTTTCTTAGCGACTCCACCCTGGCTCGTTTGGGAGCCCTCCCTTTCTCAGGCTGGGCGTAAGTTTTCCGGGAAGCGTTCCCTCTTTCGGACTCCGTTCGGGTTCGTTTGGAAGCCCTCCGTTTCTCAGGTTGTACGTAAGTCTTATCATGATCGCTGGTCAAAGATTCGCCAGCTCCTGAAACAGAGGCTTCAACATCCAACTCATCTTCTGCTGTTTCGTGCAACGTTGAGATAAGTGGAAGATGATCATTACTTAAACCGTATGAGTGAGAGCTAACTTCATCGACCATACTCCAAACCTGCTCAATTCTTATTTCTGATTGATTGGATAGAATTCTGTTACTTTGTTCGGCCTTCTGATAATCCCCGGGTCTATGTGATATGTCTGGCAGCTTGATTTTTTCAGGTTCCTGCGAATAAATAATCCTGACGGGTATTTTTTTAAAACGGAAATCATTGAACGGGTTATGGAAGTTTTCACTATATGGAATCAAGGGATTTATATAATTATTTGGTACAGTTTGATCAACTCGCAGCCCGAATACCAAACCACTTTGCTGCGACCAGTCTTGAACAGTGAATCCACTGCCCGACATAACAGGCTCATACGCTCTTCGGGATCCCGAATACAAAAAGTGTGAATTAAAATATGGAGTATACATTGAATTATTGATTTATTGAATTGATGACTAGGACTATACTTTCTTATAAAAGTTCCTACCTGAAAGATACTACTCCATATTTATGTCAGCCAGGTATAGCTCATTTATTTTTTGCTTTATTTGAATTCATTATAAAAGCGGTAGCTTGCCTGCCTGCGATTCTTGCTTGCGCTTTATCACCGGTATGATTGAAAACTTTATTGTAAGCACTGGTGTAAAGTGTCCGGTAAGCCTTACCCCTCTCTGAATTTCTCCATATCAGTCTGGACTCCTTCCCTTTCTTGGAGTTTGCCCAGGCCTGTCTGACAGCCCTCCCATGCACGGACTCACGGTAATTCTTCTGGTTCGCCTTCCCTTTCTCGGACTCATCGTAAGCCTTCCGGACAGCCCTCCCTTTCTCGGACAGACGGTAAGCCTTCCGGGCAGCCTTCCCTCTCTCAGACTGACGGTAAGCTCTATAGTATGCCTTACCTACCTCGGACTGAGCCCAGGCTCGTTTGGCAGTCTTCCGTTTCTCGGTATGTTCGTATGCATTCCGGGAAGCTTTTCGTTTATCGCTCTGTTCATAAGCCTCAAGGAAAGCCTTCCCTCTTTTGGACTTCTGGTAAGCCTTCTGGTAAGCCCTATAATAAGCCTTCCCTGCTTCAGACCGATCCCAGGTTCGTTTTCTCGGAGGCCTCCGTTTTCCACTCTGTCCACAGCCCTTCCAGGAAGCCTCTCCTTTTTCGGATTCATGGTGAACCTTCTCTTTCCCGGACTGTGTACAAGCCTTATCAGGAACTACGGCCAGAGATTCACCAGATCCTGAAGCAGAAGCTTCAGCATCAAACTCATTTTCAGCCGTTTCTCTCAACGTTGAGATAAGTGGAGGAGGATCAGTATTTATAAAGTATGAGTGAGAATACGCTTCACCGGCCATACCCAAAACCTGATGAGTTCTTGAATCTGATTGACTGGTAAGAACTCTGTTATTTTTGTCATCCTCCGGTTGTGCCTTGGGTTCAGGTGAGAAGTCTGACGGCTGGTATTGTTCACATTCTTGAGAATAAATCACCCTGACCGGCATTGTTTTAAAACGGGAATCATTGAACGGGTTATGGAAGTTTACACTATATGGAATTAAGGGGTTTACATAATTATTTGGTGCAGTTTGATTAACTCGCAGCCCGAATACTAACCCACTTTGCTGCGACTGGTCGTGAAAAGCCAATCCACTGCCCGTCACAACAGATTCATACGCTTTCTGAAATACTGAATACAAGGAGTGTGAGTTAAGATATGGAGTAGCCACTGATTTATTGAATTATTAGATTATTGAATTAATGATTAGGACTGTACTTTCCTGTAAAAGTTCCCATCTGACAGACCAAATTTAATATTTAACCTGGCACTTAAAGGTTTATCTAAGCGCATTATTTTTTGTTTTATTCGACTCCCTTATCAATTCGCTAGCTTGCCTGCCTGCAATTCTTGCTTGTTCTCTATCTCCGGTTTTCTTGAAAACTTCATAGTACGCCTTTTGGTAAGCAAAATTGCAAGACTTAGCTTGCTCGGACTGTATGTAAACCCTCTGGTAAGCCTTCTGGGTGGCGATCCCTTTTTTGGACGAGCGATAAGCCTTCCGGACAGCTTTCCCTTTCTCAGATTTTGCGTAAGCCTTCCGGACAGCTTTCCCTTTCTCAGATTTTGCGTAAGCCCTCTGGTAAGCCTTCGCTTTCTCGGACCTGGCCCAGGCCCGTTTGTTAGCCTTCCCCTTCTCGGACATGCGGTAAGTCCTATCATAAGCCCGCCGGTAACCCTTACCATGAGAGAGAGGTTCACCAGAGCCTGCCGCAGAAGCTGCAACATCCAACTCATTTCCTGCTGCCAATGGGTTAGAACATTCACCAGCCATACTCCAAACCCGATCAATTCTTATTTCTGGTTGACTGGTAACAATTCTGATATTTTGATCAGCCTCCTGGTATGCTCCGGGTTTATGTGATAGGCCTAACGGTTCACTTTGTTCAAATACTTGAGGATAAATAACTCTGACAGGTACTTTTTTAAAACGGGAATCATTGAACGGGTTATGGAAGTTTCCACCGAATATAATCAAGGGGTTTACATAGTTACATGGTCTAAATTGATCAACTTGCAGGCCGAACACTAAACCACTTTTCTGTGGGCAGTTTTCAACAGGTAACCCATCGTTCAATATAACAGACTCTTGTACTTGCTGAAATCCAGAATACAAGGAGTGTAACTTGGAATATGGATCATTCATTGAATTATTGATTTCATTTGGTTAACTACTTATGTAAGCCAGGCATCGAGATTGATTCAAGTTTATTTTTTTTTGCTTTATATGACTCTCTTACAGGGACTGCAGCTTGCCTGCCCGCAAATCTTGCCTGTTCTAAATCACGGGTATCCCTGAAAGCTCTATAGTAAGCCTTATTGTAGGCATTCTGGTAAGCCCGCCGTATAGCCTTGCCATTTGCGGAGTTACGGTAAAGCTTCTGGTAGGCCTTTTGGGCAGCCTTCCGTTTCTTATCCTGTTCATGAGCATTATCAATAATGATGGTTAAAGATTCGTCAGATTTTGCAGCAGCAGCGGTAAGATCAAACTCATTTCCTGTTGCCAAAGGGTTAGAACATTCACCAGCTATACTCCAAACCTGATCAATTCTTGTTTCTGGTTGACTGGTAACAATTCTGATATTTTGATCAGCCTCCTGGTATGCACCGGGTTTATGTGATAGCCCTAAGGGTTCACTTTGTTTAAATTCGTGAGAATAAATAACCCTGACTGGCATTTTTTTAAAACGGGAGTCACTTAATGGGTTATGAAAGCTTTCACGATATGGCATGAAGGAATTCACATAATTACTTGGTGCAGTTCGACCAACTTGCAGCCCGAATACCGATCCATGTTTCTGAACCCTTGCTGTAAAAGCCGACCCCCTGTTTAACACAACAGATTCATACGCTTTCTGAAATTCCGAGTACAAGGGATAAAAGTTAGAATACGGGTCAGACATTGAATTATTTAATTACAGAATTATAGACTATGACAACTCCTTCTTATAAAAGTTCCTCGCTAACAAAATCCATTCAATATTTATCATAAATATAAAGTCACTATGGTTTTAAAATAGCGATATAAACTGCTTAAAAGTCGGCAACTTACAGATAAACAATAGTTCATTTGTCGTGCAATGTTTTTCCTGGTTGACGATCAAGAACCTGTTTGCTCTCTAAGAGGCTCATTATTGTTTGCTTTATTGGCTTCTCTTATAAGGGCAGTAGCTTGCCTACCAGCGGCTCTTGCCTGTTCAATATCACCGGTAACCCCTAAAACCTCATGGTAAGCTTTACGGTAAGCCTTCAGGCAAGCACGTCCTTGCGGAGACTCACGGTAATACTTCTGGTAAACCTTTTGATAAGCTTTCACTCTCTCGCACTGACTGTAAGCCTTTCGGTAAGCCTTCCGCTTCTCGGTCTGTTCGTAGGCTTTGACGTAAGCCTTCCACTTCTCAGTCTGTTGGTAGGCTTTGATGTAAACCTTCCGTTTTCCCGACTGTGCGTGAGCCTTCTGGCCAGCCATCCCTTTGCTGGACTGACGATAAGCCCGCTGGTAGGCTCTGCGTTTCCAGGACCGCGCGCAAGCCTTCCCTTTCTCAGACTGCGCCCATGCTCGCCTGCGAGCCTTCCCTTTTTCGGACTGACGGTAAGCCTTCTGGTAAGCCCTCTGATAAGCCTTTATTCGCTCAGACTTTGCGTACGCCTTCCGGGCAGCTTGCAATTCCTTGGACTCACAGTGATCCGTGCTGGTCAGAGATTCATCAGAGTCGGAAGCCGTAGCTTTATCATCCAACTCATTTCCTGCAGGCGATGTATCTCGATGCAGCTGTTCACTATCCAGTGGAGGATTAGCAACTAATGCGTTTTGTGAGGTTGATTGCTCTAATCCTAAAATAGACTGGATCGAAAAACGTTCATTACCAGGAATATATTTGGGAACATGATCATTATTCCGTGGTTGTATTCTAAGCGGATGATCTTCTTGAAGATGGCTACTAACCATCAGTATCGACCTTTTTTCAAGCCGGGGATCACCTGATGGATCATTAAAAAGTACTCTTGGCTGCTGGAGGCAGTGTTTAACAGTTTCATCAGCACGCATAGCGCATTGCAAATTTGCTACGTCCACAACTTCACGGAAGAATGCCTGACAGGATGCGGCAGATTCCGAATAAGCACTATCTCGAAGATAAGAAAAGTGATCCGCAGCTATATTAAAATTAAAATCAGCAAAGTAGAAAGGCATAATAATTGAATTATTGAATTATTGAATTTTATCCTATGACCTCTATTTCATATAAAAGTTCATACAGCCTTTAAGAAAAAACCATCTCCATCAGTTCCGTGATCAAATCCATCCAGGACATTACGAGTGGCTGGTGAAGGAGTACAACCAGGAAAAGAACCGGGTAGTGATTGAGAAAACCTTGAAGAGTTGCTGAAGCTGGCAGACCAGCTCCTGCTCAGCAACGGGCATCCAGTAAAACTGGATACCCCGGGCTAATTTGCGAGTCTCACCATTGCATTGGTACTCCTTGCGCACCAGCAGCTGGCGGATGGACTGTTCAAAGGACAAATCGTGCTGACGCGGCGCCAGAAGTCAGCCCCCGGAGCCTGATCGTTGCTGCCCATTGTGGTTAGCTGCTCGGGGCTGGCCAGTACCAGCAGCGAGACATGGTTACCCAGGGGGCGCTTCTCTTTTGTCCGGTCGTATAGACAAGGGTTCTCAGGGGTCAGCAGTTCATTGAACGCTGGCAGCTCCTCGCTGGTGAAAGAACGGATGTCCAGTACCAGCGTCAGCGGGGTATCGCTGGCAAAGAGTCGGCCAGACTCAAGGACGGGCTGGCTGTCAGCCGTAATGTGCAGACGCTGCACCAGGTTGTCTTCACACAAATCATCGGGATGGGTGATAAGCAGCACATTCCCGCCGCTGTCACGGGTCCGGGCGTGCAGCAGACTGCGTACCTCTTGATCAGAGGCTACAAAATGAAAATCGAATGATCTGCCAGGCTGTGCAGTGGGATACTGCCGCACCGCTCTGGTTTTTTCGGTTGCCTGGTGTTTTGCACCAGGGGACGCTGCGGGGGATAATTGCCCTGGTCCAGCAGTCATCTGAATCTGAGGGGATACTTCCTTGATTTTTTGGTGTATTTCGGGCTTGTTGTTTTTACCTGGACATAAATTGTCAGTGATTAACACAACGGATTGAGAAGCGTCCTGAATATTCATAAAAATTCTTCTTTTTTTGTATTTCCCTACCTTGACAAAACCAATCCGCCAACCCTGGAAACCGAAATCCGGCTGGAAGACTTCCCATCACCGGAACAGCTCTGGCATAAGCTCTGCCTCTGGAAAGGCTATACCGAACAACAGCTGTCCATTATCACCCAGGATTACTACGACCAAAATCACCGGTCGCAAGGTGGTTCGTTCAGCTATCAACACCAGACACCCATGGAGGTGATTGCACGACTTTGAATTGGAGAGGCATTTTTAACGTTAACGGTTCGCCCGGAATAACCTGAACTTTTGGGCGCAGCGGTCTATAATCAGACCGTTAATAGACCGACAAAAGAGAGAATCCATGGAAACACAAACATTAAGCTACCTGAAACAGAATGCTGCCAAACTGGATGTGGAGGACGGCCCATTACGCATTACCCAGCATGGTTTACCGGTATATCGAATATATTCCGAAAAGGAAGCCTTAATGCGGGATGAGGCCATTGCCCTGCTCAAACTTGCCAATCGTGCTGAGAGAGATATTCGAAACGGGAACACCATGTCGCCGGAAGAGGCTCTCAAGAGGTTGCGGAATGAGTAAGCCTGTCACCGTCGAAATCACTGAAACCGGTTTTCTGACCCTGAGCTTGCTCAAAGGGTATATGAGCGCATTTTATAGTGGAGATGACTTGAGCCAGTTGTTGACTGAGCTGATTGAGACATCGACAGCGCTGATTCAGGATGTTGCCATAGGGCCTGTTTGCCCGGAGCTGGCTCCGGTCGGAATTCACGACTACCGCCAGTTAAATCTAATGAAACACTATAAAGTGTTATACCGATTCGATGATCAATCCGGTAAGGGTTACGTCATTGCATTTATGAGACAAAAACAGAGTGCAGAAAAGTTGCTGGTCGACCTGGCTTTGATGTAATGCCCGCCATTGCTTTTTATAGCAAGTATTAGCAGCCGAATCACAAGGATAAAGAGTCATGGCTACCATCAATATCTGGCAGCAGTTTAAATCACTCATTCCCGAAGGGGGGCGAACCGTCGTCACCATAACCAGCAACAACGGCGACGGAACCAGCAGAGCAACCTTGAGAGATGGTACAAATATCAGGGTTCAGGGAGAAACCATCGTACCAGGGAATAAGGCACTAATAGAAGATCGGGTGGTCAAAGTAGAATTGCCAGGGCTGGCGGTTTATGAGGTGGAGGTTGGAACTATAGTTTTCACTATAGGTTCTGAAGAGGCACCAGATAGAGCCACTTACAGAGCCACTTACAGAGCCACTTACAGAGCCACTAAAACCGTACGACATAAAAAAACAGCCATTGCTTTGATGTATCAATCATTGCTAAGTGGCTGTTTTTTACCAAATGTGGTGCCGGCACCAAGAGTCGAACTCGGGACCCACTGATTACAAGAGCTCAAAAACCGTAGTCCCAAAATAAATCATAGTGTCTTACCTTTCACTTCACTACACTGAAAGCCTTTATTTTCATAGAATCATAAGATATCAGAACGCCCATTCTGTTTCATCCGATCCGACTTATAACCTATAGTGTTACCCTATAGTAAAAAAATAAGTAGGTCACAGAATAATGAAAATACTTACGGACGCAGAAGTCCGCAGTACCGTTGAAGGTAAAACCAAAACGGAATCGCTGGGGCGTGGTAACGGCGCAATCGTATTTTGGCGGGAACGGGGAACCGTTCAATGCTACTACCGCTATTACTCTGGCAATAGACCAACCCTTATCCAGATTGGCCCTTACAAAGAGTCGAAGGCTGGTGCTGGTTACAAGCTGGTTGAGTGCCGTGAAAAAGCGAATGACCTGGCAAAGACCAAGCGGGAAATTGGCAAGCAGGATCTCAAGCAGCACCTGGAAGTAGAAGCAGATAAGGCCAGGCTTGCTCAGGTTGAAGCTCAGAGGCAAAAAGAGATTGAAGCGACCCGTGGATCATTGGCTGACTTGATCGAAGCGTATTTACAGGACATGGAGCGCAATGGAAAAGATAGCGTTCAGGAAGTTAGACGGGCTCTTGATAAAAATGTTCTGACTCAGTATCCGCACTTGGCGAGAAAGAAGGCACGGGATATTACGCCTGATGATATTGTAGAGATTATTCGCACAGTACTGGATCGTGATGCTCGTTCGCAGGCAGATAAAGTCCGAACCTACCTTCATGCGACCTTTCAGTATGGTGGGAATGCGGATTATGACCCTGCCAGAAAGGGTGGTAAGCGGTTTAACCTTTCCTCCAACCCCGTCAGCATTGTAAAAAAAGATACCAACGCCAATGAGACCCACGACAAAGTTTTATCTGAAGATGAATTGAGGGATTTTTACCTGAATATTCATCACACTTATAAGGTGGGCATTATCAGTACTTGTCTGGTACGAATGATGGTGGCTTCAGGAGGGCAGAGGCCCAAGATGCTGCTGCGGAGCCAGTGGAAGGATTATGATTTTCAGCGCCGAACCATGACTCTGATGGAGAAAAAAGGGAAAGGCAAACCCAGACCTCACACCATTCCCATGACTGCACGAATGATCAGGATCATGAGAATCGTCCAAGCTCACAATGAAGATTTACCCGGCCCTTTTTATACCGGCAAGGGGGAAGTTATGAGGCTGGACTCCCTGAAAAATATTTTTAAATATTGGCATAAACACCGCTTAAATAAGTCAGCGGAGCTTGGCTTGCCAGAACCGGAAAAGTTCACTGCCCGTGATATCCGGCGCACGATCACCAATCTCATCACTGATGCAGGCGTTCGACCTGAAGACAATGATCTGCTCCAATCTCATGACCAGACCGGTGTCGTTCAAAAACATTACGATCGTCATGATCATATTCACAGAAAGCGTGCTGCTCTCAAGCTATTTAATCGAAAACTGAGCCATGCACTGACCGGACGGAAGTGGAATCATCAAGAAGCACTTCAGCGGTAGTGATGAATTTTCCCGTGGCGTATCACTATCTAGCCCTACTCTCTTCAAATAACCTTATTTCCGGCAATCAGAAAACGATTGCCATTAATTTTCATGAAATGAGGAGGTTCGCCATGGGCGGTCCAGATACCGATGATATGAGCAAAGAAGAGCTGGATCTTTGGTCGGATATCAACAATCCAAATAACGACGCTGATATGGATGACTGGGCGGATGCTCATAACCCTAATAACGACAGTTACCTGGGTGATGACGACGAGTAATACCTTTTTTCATTATGTGGAGTTAAAGCAATGACTGATTCTCGTACACAGCAAAACCACAAATCTGACCAGGGTAATGCCAATAAAGGCACCTCCGGGCAAAACAGGCCCCATTCTCAGGTTCATGGTAACCGGGGTAAGCAGATGAACCCCAACCAACAGGATAAGTAACCCTCCACAAAGGTGGTCATTCTGATTTCAGGATGGCCGCTTTTTTATGCCTCTCAAAATGCTCATGAAAAGTACCAAACATTGCAGCAACATCTTCTACTGATAATTCCAGTTTCTGGATACCCGGTAAAAATAATTGAAGCAACCTTTCTATAAATGCGGCAGCAGGATAAAGCAGTTGATAATAGATCGGGTCATAATCCCCACGCCTGTGGATCAGTGATTCCAGAAACTCATCCACAACCTCTACCTTGGGCAAACGTTTAGCCTGGGTCCAGTCCACAAGTTTTCTTCGTTTACTCTCAATATCCGCTTCAGCGCCAGCATCCATGGGGACGTACTCAGCCATGTCATGCCACGACTCATAACCAAAATCTTTACGCACCTGTATAAAGTACATTTCTACCGGGGTGGTTACACTTTCACCATCATCCATGGGAGCTGGCAATATCTGACCAAGAATTGACCTATAACGACTTTCCTCGGGTTCTGCGGACAAGTTCTCCGAAAGCCACTCAACCTCAGCACAAGCAAGAATATCCATCTGCAAGCTGATGCAACCGTGCATAAGACTATGAGCTATCATCTTTTGCTTCATGAGATGTTGAATAGGATCTGATGGCGACTCTCTTGTAGCCTCCGCCAGTAGTTGATCAGGTATAGGCAAACCATAGCGATAATAAAATGGCTCTTGATACAAACACTCAAGAAGTTCTGCAGGCTGGTCTTTATAGTTACGCGCTTTTTTGTAGTAGGCGGATTCCTCATCCAAGATCTGTTTAAGGTATGAGATCGTCTGTGAAAAAAGTGCTCCTCCCGAACTATTCGATAGGCCATATAGCATCCCACGCCAATCAGCTTCACCGGTTCTCATCCCCCAAAGTTGCCTAAAACCAAACTCAACAATCAGCTTAAGTCTTGGGTTTTCTGTAAGCTTTTCAATCCATCGAGCTAGCTTGCCCTGCATAGATTTGGTAGGTGCTTTAACTGGATATTCAAGCAAGTTCTTACGAAGTGTCTTATCACTGATACCAATGCTTACACCAGTTTCCCGCTCAATAAGACGTAAAATGGCAGTGCCTTTAGGGCCACCCCAAAACTGAACAAACAGGGGGACTGGCAGGAAAAAAACCGGGGCTATGGGCATCGTCTTAGACAAAACATACCTCATGTTTTTTGTGGCCGACAAACTACCTGCCAGGCAGCTTTCGCTGTACTTATTTTATATTGAGGCTTTGCTGATGGTTGACCGACTCGATATAACCCAATATGCCCGCTATTTGATGGTAGTTTTCAGAGTACTGATAGATCTCAAGAAACTTATCAAAACGCTGATCACTCAACACCAAAGATGAGTGGGAAAGCTCGATATTAAAAGCAGTGACCTTTTCTGCCGGTCCCTCTTCCTTATCCGTATTCAAGGGAAAACGAGACCTTTCTGCTGCTTCTTTTACCTGAGTTAATGCTGCTTCTGCCGTTTCCAATGACTGAGTGGAAATAACAATATCGTCAACATAAACACTGACCTCAGTCCCCTTCGCCTTGCTTAATCGATGAAGCACAGTACCGAGTTTACTGTGGCGCAAACAGACTGACGCCAGTATAGGCGACTGGACAAACCCAAACGGCAAAATATAAGCCAGCTCTTGAGAGTCGGGTGCAGGCACAGTGGAGGCGATGGCAATCTCTCTAGCCTTCTCATAGCCAAGATACTCTTTGAGAGAGCGTGTGATTCTGCTTCGGTTGATAGCGTAGAAAAAGCGCTTCAGATCAAGATGAATGAAAAATTTACCGGACGTATGAGACTTAAGAGCCTTAACATGGCCGCCCTTCTTAAGATGGTAGTAGTAACCGGGGGCAAACCAGCAACCTTCTAAGACATCCTTAATTGATCTGCCGACATTAACAGATTCCTTGGAAGGTACAAAAACCCAGACTCCAGGCTTAAGTTCAAATTTACTGACCCATTTGGGGTAGGAAGGCATGATTTTGGTGTCGGTTGAAGTAGTTAAAAGCCACGCTCAGAAACGCAAACACGGCTATTCCAAAGTAAGCAAGGCGGGTGCCCAGCTTTACTATGTCACTAGCGAGTTTTACACGCTCCCGAGCCAGGCGATAATCGAATTTCTTCATAATTATCCTCCTCATCTCAAGCCCCGGCGTACCTAGCGCAAAGCGCATGACCTTAAAACCAACAGAGAGGATGAGAGCGAACAATGAGTCAGAGTCAGCTAACAGCCATCTATAAATCACAATGTGACGCAGATGAGGATAAGCAACGAGATGTAGCCTATCGCCGGGAGCACATAAACTACCACTTTATTGGACCATGGATCAATAACCACAAAACACCGCTATAGAAGCCCTACTCCGCAACCAGTAGAATAATCCGTTTCATCATCACTGAGCAGGCTCTGAGCATTCCACGAACAATATTCTTATTCGGGGCTGCCATTATTGTCTTGAAAGTTGCGTTGAACGCCCTGGAGAAAGCATGTCCCAACTGGAAAATATCGAAGCCATCGAAAAACGACTGTGGAAGGCTGCTGACACGTTGCGTGGTAATTCTGAACTGGCCAGTAATGAGTATTTTCTGCCGGTAATGGGGTTGATTTTTCTGCGTCATGCTTACAGCCGGTTCCTTGCTGCACGGCGTGATATTGTTGCCAGCCTTCCCAGTCGTGGTGGCAAGACCCGTGATGTGACCAAGGAGGACTTTTCCGGGAAAGGGGCCATTTTCCTCAAACCGGAAGCTCAGTTCGATTACCTGGTTGCCCTGACCGATGCTGACGACCGCAGTGGTGCCATTATTCAGGCGATGGAGTCCATCGAGTCGGAATACAAAAACCTGGAAGGTCAGTTGCCCAAACAGGAATACCGCAATATCCCCAACGATGTTCTGAAAATCCTGCTGAACACCCTGAACCCGGAAGAACTGCAAACAGCCAGCGGTGATATTTTTGGCCGTATCTATGAATACTTCCTCACCCAGTTTGCCGATCAGGGGGCGCACGATGGTGGTGAGTTTTTTACGCCGGTGTCACTGGTGCAGTTGATCGTTAATATTCTGGAACCTGACCACGGCAAGATTTTTGACCCGGCCTGTGGCTCTGGCGGTATGTTTGTGCAAAGTGCCCACTTTATGGAGCGTCACAAGCAGAACCCTCAGCAGCTTACCTTTTTTGGCCATGAGAAAAACCGTGTGACCACTCGCCTGGCCAAAATGAATCTGGCGGTGCATGGCCTGGAAGGTAATGTAGAAGGGGGCGACAGTGCCATCACTTACTACAAAGACCCTCATGCCGGGCTATTCGGCACGGTGGATTATGTAATGGCCAATCCGCCGTTTAATGTGGATGAAGTGGCGGCGGACAAGGTAAAGAATGACCCTCGCCTGCCCTTCGGCCTGCCCGGAGAGAACAAAAGCAAAAAGGTGCCCAATGCCAACTATCTGTGGATTCAGTATTTCTACAGTTATTTGAACAGCACGGGCAAAGCGGGCTTTGTTATGTCCTCCCAGGCATCCAGCGCCGGGCGGGATGAAGCGACGGTGAGAGCCGATTTGGTCAAGACCGGTGATGTGGATGTGATGGTGGATATCCGGGGTAACTTCTTTTACACCCGTTCGGTGCCCTGCCAGCTCTGGTTTTTGAATAAGGCAAAACCGGCGCAGCACAAAGACAAGGTGCTGATGATTGATGCCCGTAATGTCTACCGCAAAATGACCCGCAAGATTTTTGACTTCAGCCCAGAGCAACAGCAGAACCTCACTGCGATTGTCTGGCTGTACCGGGGAGAGTATCGGCGGTTTATTAAGCTGGTGATTGAGTATCTGAATGAAACCCTGATTCGTTTGACCGATGCACTGTTACCAACCCAACATCAGCGGGGTTTGCTGTGGTGTGCGGTCAAAATGCAACGCCAATTGAAAACCCTGCGTGGTGCCGTGACCGATCTGGATACACCGCCTGACCTTGATCTGGAGGGTTTCAATCGCACCCTTGACCAGCTTTGCACCAGCCTGGCCGGATTAAAGCAGCAGGTTATTCCCTGTCGCCCGGCAGCCGGTGATCTGCCGCTGGATGACGTGCATCAGCTTGAGCAGGCCTACCGGCCTTTTGCCGACACCTGTCGTGATTTGATTAAGGATGTGGACCATGCCGTTAAGCTGGCAACAGGTATGACGCAACAGGCGATCCGCCAAATTCGGGAAGAATTGCTGGCTAAGGATGGGGAAGCCAATGAACTATCGGCGACCATGAAAGCCGGTACCGCCGATGTAGCCGCCATGGTCAGCCATGAGCAAAAGCTGAAAACCCTGAAGGATGAGATCAACGGTCTGGGCAAACGGCGCACTGAATTGCAGCGTAATGGCAAAGCCATTGAAGAGTGGCGTAAGGTGGCCGTTGAACAGCTTAAACAGGTGCGCTACTGCCACCAGCAGGCTCATTGGCTATTGTCCCGCTTTCCGGAAGCTCGCCTGTGTGATGTGGCAGGGCTGGTAAAGCTGGTCACACTGGCAGAGATTGAAGCCGCCGACTGGAGCCTGACGCCAGGGCGCTATGTGGGTGTGGCACCGGAAGCGGTGGATGCAGATTTTGATTTTGAGGCGGTGCTGAAAGATATCCATATTGAGATGGAAGGTCTGAATCAGGAAGCGGTGGAACTGGCGGCTAAGATTGCCCGTAACTTTGAGGGGTTGGGGGTATGATTAGACAAAAAAACCGCATTCCTCTAACGGAGTTAATAACGCTTCAAAGAGGGTTTGATCTGCCCGAGCGACTCCGAAAACCAGGTTCCGTTCCGGTAGTTGCATCCACATCCATCAATGGGTTTCACTCAGAGGCTAAAGTATCTCCACCAGGCGTTGTGATAGGTAGAAGTGGAAGTATTGGTGGAGGTCAGTACATTACAGAACCATTTTGGCCTTTAAACACAACACTATGGGTTAAAGACTTCAACGGTCATCACCCAAAATTTATTTACTATTTTCTTCGCAGTGTAGATTTTACAAGATTTAATGCTGGTTCAGGCGTTCCAACACTTAATAGAAACCACTTAGGCAGCATTCTAGCTCCAAATTTATCAATCGGTGAAGAAGAGAGTATTGCCGATTTTCTATCGACCTATGACCACCTGATCGAAAACAACCGTCGTCGTATTCAGTTACTGGAAGAATCTGCCCGGCTGCTTTATCAGGAGTGGTTTGTTCATTTACGCTTTCCCGGCCATGAGCATGCCAAGATAACGGATGGGTTACCGGAAGGCTGGGAGAAAACTTCAGCCAGTAATGCTATGGAAATAATGAGTGGTGGTACTCCAAAAACCAAAGTGGCTGAATACTGGAATGGTTCAATTCCATTTTTTACACCTAAAGACACCACAGACTGCGCCTTCACGTTTTCAACAGAAAAGACCCTGACGGAGCTTGGTTTAGACAAATGCAATAGCAAGCTGTATCCAAAATATACAGTATTCATCACTGCTCGCGGAACTGTTGGGAAGCTTAGTTTTGCTCAACAGCCAATGGCGATGAACCAGTCCTGCTATGCGCTTGAGGGCAAGAATGAGATCAGCCAACAATTCCTGTACTGTTCATTGAAATCATCCATAGAGCAATTCAGGGCAAGAGCCAGCGGCTCTGTCTTTGATGCGATAGTTGTGGATACATTTCATCGCATTCCATTTTTAAGGCCAACCCAGCCCCTGATCAATGAGTTTACCGAGATAGTAGGGCAAACTTTTGAGCAAGTTGACAAGTTAGCTTTGATGAATCGTAAACTCACCCAAGCCCGCGACCTGCTGCTACCCCGCCTAATGAACGGAGAACTAACCCCATGAAAAGGACGACCGAGGATGCCCTGGCACAAGAGCCCACAGCCGACTTTTTGCTTCAGGACCTGAACTGGAATGAGTCAATCTTTGCCCAGAATGAGGTTTTTGGTAAAGAAGGTACCCTTGGTCGTAAGTCCGATAGAGAAGTGGTGCTGACCCGCTATCTGGCAGAACAACTGATCAAACTGAACCCCGGCCTGCCGGATAGTGCTTATCGGGATGCATTGCAGGAGGTGGTCAGCATCAGCAGTTCATCGTCCATGCTGGCCGCCAACCAGGAGAAAGCGGCACTGCATAAAAAAGGGGTGAAGGTTACCTGTCAGGATGAAAACGGGCAGCGGGTGCAAAAGTATCTGCGGCTGTTTGATTTCGATAACCCGGAGAATAACCATTTCCTGGTGGTGCGGGAATTCTGGGTACGGGGCGATATCTACCGAAGACGGGCGGATATTATCGGCTTTGTCAATGGCATCCCGCTGGTGTTTATGGAGCTGAAGAATGTCCATAAAGAGCTGCGTGCCGCCTACGACCAGAACCTGTCTGACTATAAAGACACCATCCCCCATCTGTTTCATCACAATGCCTTTATTGTGCTGGGCAATGGCATTGAAGCCAAAATCGGCTCCCTGACCAGCCGGTATGAACATTTTAATAACTGGAAACGTCTGCACGAGGAGGAGCCGGGTGTGGTGGATATGGCCACACTGTTAAAAGGCACCTGTAGCAAAACCAACCTGATGGACCTGTTTGAGAACTTTATTCTGTTTGATGAGAGTTCCGGTGAGTTAATTAAGGTGGTGGCAGGAAACCATCAGTTTCTGGGGGTGAATGAAGCGGTTCAGGCGGTGGTTGAGCGGGAAGCGCGGGAACGGAAGCTTGGGGTCTTCTGGCATACCCAGGGCTCTGGCAAGTCCTATTCCATTGTTTTTTTTACCCGCAAGGTGCATCGCAAGCTGGGGGGGGAATTTTACCTTTCTGATCGTGACGGACCGGGACGATCTGGATACCCAGATTTACAGCACTTTTGCCGGGTGCGGGCTGGTCAACCATGACCAAGACCCCTGTGTTGCCGCAAGTGGTAATGACCTGCAACTGTTACTGGGACAACAAAAGAACTATGTGTTCACACTGGTACAGAAATTCAACAAGAAGGTAACGGTCCCCTATTCCAACCGTAACGACATTATTGTGGTGACCGATGAGGCACACCGCACCCAGTACGGCACCCTGTCGCTGAATATGCGTGACGCCCTGCCAAACGCCAGCTTTATTGGCTTTACCGGAACGCCGTTGTTCAGCGATGACCAGATTACCGCCAAGGTGTTTGGGGATTATGTCTCCACCTATGATTTCCAGCGGGCCGTTGAGGACGGTGCCACGGTACCTCTTTATTACGATGCCCGGGGCGAGGAACTGGTGTTTAAGGATGACGAAGGTAAGGAGCATTCGGTGGCCTCGCCCAAAGGGTTGAATGAGAAGATTGCCGAGAAGCTGGAAAAGCTTGAAATTGACGATGTGAATGTGGAGCAGCGCCTGGAGCGGGCACTGAAACGGGATTATCACATCATCACCGCTACCAGCCGACTGGACCAGATTGCACGGGATTTCGTCCGCCATTATGCCAACGGCTGGGAGAGCGGCAAGGCCATGATGGTGTGCATTGATAAAGTGACCTGTGCCCGTATGCACAAGCTGGTGATGTTCTACTGGGAAGAGCATATCCGGGAGCGGGAAGCCGACCTGAAGAACGCCAGGGATGAACAGGATAAGATCTGGCGCAAACGACAGATTCAGTGGATGAAAGAGACCCTGATGGCCGTAGTGGTCTCGGAAGAGCAGGGAGAGGTTCAGAAGTTTAAACAGTGGCACCTGGATATTCTCCCCCATCGCCAGCTGATGAAAGAGGGCTTTGCCCTGGCTGATGGCAAGCGACTGAATATGGAAGAGGCCTTTAAGAAAAAGGATCATCCCTTTCGGGTGGCCATTGTCTGTGCCATGTGGCTAACCGGGTTTGATGTGCCGACGCTCTCGACACTCTACCTGGATAAACCGCTGAAGGCCCATACGCTGATGCAGGCCATTGCCCGGGCTAACCGGGTGGCTGAAGGCAAGAGCAACGGGCTGATTGTGGATTACTGCGGCATTCTGAAAAGCCTGCGCAAAGCGTTGAGTACCTTTGCCGGACGGGGCGACGATGGCCGGGGTAAAGATGATGACGGAGTGGACCCAAACCATCCCAATACCGAGCTGCTGGATAAACTGGCCGAGGCGATTACCTTTGTCCGCAACTTTCTTAAGCAGCAGGGATTTGAGTTTGATGATCTGCTGAAGCAAACCGGGTTTGACCTAAATGCGGCCATTGATGAAGCCAAAGAGGCGATCAATGAGAATGACAAAACCCGCAAGCAGTTTGGCATTATGGCCCGGGAGGTGTTCAAGCTGTTCCGGGCCTGTATCAATGTCAGCGGGGTTCAGCAGTACCGGGATGAGCGGGATGCGATCCATATTGTCTACAAGCGGTTGCAGCAGGATCAGGAAAAGGCGGATATCTCCCATATTATTCAGGAACTGCACGGTATTGTGGACTCTGCCATTGAGACCCGGAGTGAGGTTCGGGATGAGGACGACCAGAGCCGTTTATACGATATCAGCAAGATTGATTTTGACCGGCTGAAAAGTGAGTTTGAAGCCTCAAAGCAGAAGCGTACCACCGTTCAGAGCCTGAAAACGGCCATTGACCAGCGGCTGCATAAGCTGATGATTCAGAACCCTCTGCGGACCGATTACCAGGATCATTACGAGCGGCTGGTGAAGGAGTACAACCAGGAAAAGAACCGGGTAGTGATTGAGAAAACCTTTGAAGAGTTGCTGAAGCTGGCAGACCAGCTGAACGATGAGCAGAACCGCGCCGTTCGGGAAGGACTGGATGAGGAGACCCTGGCGCTGTATGACATTCTCAGGAAACCTGACTTGAGCAAGAAAGAGATTGCCGCGATCAAGAAGGTGGCCACCGAACTGCTGGCCACCCTGAAGCGTGAGCGGCTGAAAGTGGCGAACTGGCGGGAGAAGGAGTCTGCCCGTGATGCGCTTCGTCAGCAGATTTATGATTTTCTGTATGATGACAAAACCGGGTTGCCCGTGGATAACTATGAGGAGGCGGATATTGAGCATTTGACGGATGGAGTTTATCAGCATATTTACCGGGTTTATCCTTCGTTGCCTTCGCCGGTTTATGGGGGCGCTGTGCATTAATTGCACTGCCAGTGCCTTATTCTTTAAATAAGGCACTATCTGAATTGATCAGGAATTTACCGTTGACGTTTATTCTATTATGATTCCAGTTTGTCATGTTTGAGAGCATTTGAGACAGGCTGTAATGAATAACAAAAAGATCAATCGGTTTATTAATATTGAAGAATTAGAAGAATGGATGAGCCGTAACAATAAAACCAGTCCAATACATATCGACTATACAACCATCATTGATTTTGAAGGTAAAAAGAAAGTCCTCCACAAAAAGACTGCACCAATCATCGATAAAAAACCACCAAGAAAGAAGAAAAGAAAAGATGACCGGCTTGTGATTCCCATCAGAGGTTACAGAGGAAACACTCTCCGAATACTCCGAAAAGAACTTATAAAATATGGGTATATCCCAAAGACGATTTCTTATCAGGAATTCTCGAATATATGGCATGGCTCAGGCGATAAGATTGAGTGGCTTGAGAAAAAAAATTCACTTGGGGTTTTCATTAAATCAATACCAATCACTGAAGGGGGAGAGTACGGAAAATGGCCTAGGCTAGCAAGAATATTCTGGTCGAAGAATTTCAAAATCACCAACTTACAACAGGACTCGGCAAGGGAGACAAAGCAGGTCATAGCTCATAGAAATATTTTTAATGGTATTTGGCAGAAGGCAACAAAAAAGATTCCTGAAGATAATCTGGCAACATTAAGTCAGAAAAGATTTATTTCGCTATGACGCACCGGTGTTGACTAATGCTTCCTAATCGTAAAACAAATGGAACAAAATTTGAGACACGTGATACACATGTGGGGAAAATAGAAGACAGTAATTAAAATAAAAATTACAAGTTAAACATAGTAGGTAAAAATAAAAAAATATACTCACATCTTTGCAAATAGAAGTATTAAAACCCTTTATGACAGTATAAGTATAAAAAATGACTAGCCTAGCATTCTCATTTCAAGAAGCTAGGCAAAAAAAACTTCAAATATATGATTCCATGTAATCTTTTTTCTTGTCACCAAATTCCACCAATGCAAAATAGTTTTGTCTACAGTGTTTCATGTTTATACAACAGAACCTATTTGATAAGTTGAATCTATCCTTCTGCTTCTAATGAGTATGAAAGGTGCTTAATTAATCGAATTGGAGTTTATATGATGGTCATACACAGGGACGTAAATACACCTGTCTGTTTATCGGAGACCAGCACACCTCGCCCTTCCCGCCAGATGATTCGCAGACAAAAAATCCTAGAGCACTTCGACCTCAGTCGCGCCACGCTCTACCGACTTCTGGCAGAGAAAAAGTTCCCAGCCCCCGTATACCTTCCTGGCGGAGGGGCACGTTGGATTTTGTCTGAGGTGGAAGCCTGGGCTGAACAACGCATTCAGGAGCGGGAGGTCTGATCATGAACTTTCCGGAAAAGTACCTGGCCGTCCTGGCAGACAACGCTCTTTCCCCTGCCAGGCCTATTAACTTTATCAATGATGGCAAAATCCATCGCTACTGCGTCATGGGCGACCGGGTTGGTAGCAAAAATGGCTGGTATGTACTGCATGGCTCAGAGGTCATGGTTGCAGGATCATGGAAAACTTCCCAGCAGGTGGTCGTTCACAATGCAGAGCTGCAAACATTATCAGCCCACGAACGGCAACAGCGACAGCGTGCCATTCAGGAAGCACAGTCCAAGGCTGCGGTTGAGCAGTTGCGGCAATACTCAGTGACTGCCCGCAATGTCAAAAGCCTCTGGGAGGGTTCTCCCATAGCCGACAAGGATCACCCATACCTGATCGACAAACGGGTATCAGCCTACGGGCTTCGCCAGACTGGGGATAACCTGCTGGTACCTCTCAGGGATGCCAGCGGGAAAATCTGGAGTGTTCAGTTCATCGAACCCAGTGGCAAAAAGTGGTTTGCCAAAGGTGGGCGTGTGCGCGGTTGTTTTCACTTGATTGGCGAACCGGGAACAAAGGGCACATTAATGGTCTGTGAGGGTTACGCCACCGGCGCGTCAATCTTCAATGTTCTCGACAATCCGGTATTTACTGCTTTTAACGCCGGAAACCTGATCCATGCAGCAAAGGCCATTAAAGAGGCTTACGGATCTTTCATTATCATGATGGCCGATAACGACCGCCAAACGCCGGGAAATCCGGGCATTACCCAGGCTATGAAAGCGGCACTTGCGGTAAATGGAAACATACTCTGGCCTCCTTTCAGCGAGGGTCAGCCGGGCACGGATTTTAACGACTGGCTGGTTCCTAAAGGAGTGGGCCATGAGTAAAAAAAATGACAGCCAGGTTTCACTTCAATCGTTGATGGAGTCTGCCGCTTCGTCGGCTCCCAATGCCTCAGTTCTGGATCGGATAATCACTTTGGCCAGAGCCAACTGTGATCTATTCACCGATGAAGCCGGGAAAGCCTATGCCTCATTCAGTAATAGCCGTGGTATTCGAGAGACCTGGGGAGTTGAGACCAGCGCATTTCGCAAGACTTTAAATCATTGGCACTACCAGGCTTGTCAGAAAGTGGCGAAGAAGGATGTCATCAGCGAATCCTGTGAGCAGTTGGCTGGCTTTGCCGCTCTTGAGGGTGTGAAGCACTCTGTTTTTATCCGCACCGCTTATGCTGATGATCACTATTATCTGGACCTCTGTAACGATGACTGGAGTGTTGTAGAAATATCCTCGTCGGGTTGGCAGGTTTTGCCTGTCAGCCCAGTGAAGTTTATCCGGTCCGATACGATGCAGCCCTTACCAGTACCTGTTGACGGAGGTGATATCAACGAGCTATGGCAATTGATGAATGTATCTGAGGAAGATCGCCTTTTGGTCTTAACCTGGATACTCGATTGTTACAGGCAGAATACGCAAAAGCTGGTACTGGAGCTTCTTGGTGGCCATGGTCGTGGAAAGAGTGAAACCACTCGGGTATTGCGGGGGCTTATTGACCCCAATACCGCATCTCTGCGTCGTATTTCCAGGCAGGATGAAGCGTTGTTTGTCAGTGCCCAGGCCAACTGGATACTGACCTATGATAATGTCAGTCATCTGACCGATGACCAGCAGGACTTACTGTGTCAGCTCTGTACCGGTGCGGCTTTTGTGAAACGAACGGCGTACTCTAATGCTGATGAAACGGTTCTGAGTGCCCTGCGACCTCAAATCATCAATGGTATAACACCTGTGGCCACCCGGCTTGATTTGATTGATCGCTGTATCAGTACTGAACTTCCACCTCTCCTGCCTGAAAAACGAACCAGTGAGACCGACCTGAAGCAGATGTTCGTAAAGGCTCAACCTTCTCTGCTGGGGTCATTGCTGCAATTACTTGCTGATGCACTTAAGCGCTTGCCAGATGTCCATATTGATGAGTTACCCCGGATGGCTGACTTCGCCTTGCTTGGTGAGGCTGTCTGCCAGGTCCTGGAGAGTAAGCTTCCGTTTATGGCCATTTTTCAGCGCAATAGCCATGCACTGATCTCCAGCAGTCTTGAGGGCAGCCCGGTGGCCAATACCCTGATGGCGTTCTGCCAGCAGTATGGGGAGGGTGTGGTATTCAGTGGCATTGTTAGCCACTTATTCCATCGTTTAGGCAGTTTCAAGTCCGATTACCATGGATGGCCAAAGAGTCCACGAGGATTTGGCAATGTGCTTCGTCGGGAGCAGAGTGCGCTCAAGCTTATGGGGATAACGGTGAACTTCACCGGGAAGCAGCGTCAGGGGCGAACTGTTGAAATCATTTATAAACCCATAGATCAAAGTGCACGACATCCACCACATGCGCCGATGGCGCTCTCTACTGTTCCAGTGAATGCATATGGTGCACAACCATCTGATCAACATACACCAGAGAAACCTGATCGGCCTGTTTCCAGCGCACATGGTGACTGTTGTGCACATCGCCAAGCTGAAAATAAGTCTGACGATGATGAGCAGATAGAGCTGGCCATATGAGTATGACTCCATTGCAGTTACTGACCTATCTGGAATTGCAGGGTGTTCGTTTAGCGGTCGACTCTACGGGGATTCTGAAAGCCGTTGGTCCCAAGTCCGTACTTACCCCGGTTACTGACCTGTTCCGGTATTACAAGCCTGAGCTGGTCAGTCTTATTACGCAGGATGGGTTTGATATTCTCGTGGTGAAAGAGGCCTTGCGGTTTATCTCCAACGGCCTTGCAGTCACACCCGAGCTACTGGTATTGAAATACTTTACGCCGGAGGACCTGATGGATCTCAGCACTGGGCAGTATCGCAACCTGACTGCATTGCGGGATCTTATCATCAGTGATCCTGACTACCCATTCAGGGATGAATGCAACACAGGAGGTGACCCGTGAACGTAAAGCAGGAACGCTTTGTAAATGCTTACCTGATGGTTGGTAATGCGACCCGAGCGGCTCGGGAGGCGGGTTACAGTGAACGTTCAGCCCATACGCAGGGGAATAGAATGTTGAAAAATGATGAGGTTTTAAATGCCATTGCAGAGCGCACTGATGCGCTTCAGCAGGAATCACTTATTACCGCAGAAAGTAAGCGGGATACCCTCTGGCGAATCGCCCAGTTCAATGCCCAGGTCATCGCTGATGATGAGGGTCAGCTCAAGATGCGTAATCCCAGGGCCGCCACCGCAGCCATTAGCGAGCTGAACAAGATGGATGGTGATTATCGCAAGAATGAGGGGCCGATAACACAGGTGAACTTCATTCAGGATTTCGGTGGCGGCGACGATTAACCCTTGCCACATGCACAACGGACGTTGTTGTTTGTAGCAAACCCTCTATAACTGTTTATACCAATAAAAATAAAGATGTCAGAGGATGGTTGTGCAGTACGTCGTCTATCGCAGAGTTTCTACCCGTAAGCAGGGGGATTCCGGCCTTGGCCTTGAGGCACAGGATCGGGATATCAGTCTTTATCTCCAGAATTATGAACCTGGCGATTATGAGTTGCTTGGCTCTTTCGTGGATGTCGAGAGCGGCACTCATGATGACCGGCCTGAGCTGGGCAAAGCCATGGATATGGCCAGAAAGACCGGTGCCACACTGCTGGTTTCCAAGCTGGACCGGCTGAGCAGGAAAGTCTCTTTTATTGCCTCGTTACTGGACGACAAACGGCTAAGTTTGAAAGTGGCCTGTATGCCCAATGCTGATAAGTTCCAGCTTCACATTTATGCCGCACTGGCAGAGCAGGAGCGTGATTTTATTTCGGCCAGAACCAAAGCAGCACTGAAGGAGGCTAAAGCTCGGGGTACTCAACTGGGTGGCCTGAGGGATGCAACCCACAAGCGCAATCAAGCAGCCCGGCAACAAGCTCAGTATCGAGCGGATCGGCTTAAAGCGCTTGTCCTGCCAATGGTTGAACAGGGTAAAACAACTCGGCTGATTGCTGATGCACTCAATCGTGCAGGTATTCTTACCAGCCGGGGGAACCGGTGGCAGAGCGGGCAGGTGTCCAGGTTGATTGGTCGGCTCAGGGAGAAATGAAGGGGGGGGGGGGGAGGTACCCGGTATGCTGGACATAACTTCCCTGTGGGTGCTTTTGTGCGTTGGGGGGGGGGTACACGCGCGGTTGGTGATTTTGTTTTTTGATGAATGTGATCAATTTACTGATTACCAGCAACAGTGCTGCGCTATTCTTTATTTGTGTGTACTGAAAACAGGGAGTATTCAGGCCATGGAAAGGGAAATTTTAAAGCAACGACTGTACTCATTTCTTCTGTCCAATCCAGATCAGCCGGTCAATGTACTGGCTCGAAATACAGGTGCATCCAAAGCTCTCGTGAACAACGTGCTTTATAAAGATACTTGCTTTGGTTCTACGAGTAGTGAGCCTCCCCTTTGGCATGTCGTACCAAGCAATACTCATACTGAAAAACCAGTTTATAAAGAATCCAATAAACGGTTAGGGAGCTAACAAGACATCCTGGTTGCAAAGTAGGAGAGGGCACTTTAAAACAAACGCTTGAGCTTTGCTGAAAGCGCAATCAGCAAACTAAGAACTTCATGGACAGGTATCTGGCTATCAATCAGTTATCTTTTTGTAGAGCTTCTGAGGATGGCCTTGCTCATGGAAGCTTCCATAAATTAGTCACAGATCTGTCTTACTGAAGAATTCAACCTGTTCTTCCATTCTTGCAGATAAGCTAAATCACCAGTTTGCCGCATCCATTTTCTGGCCTCTTGAGCTATGGCAGAGTTTTCAGATCGCATCGATTCCCCATCCAAAAAAATATAATCATCAGGATGCCATGAATGTAAACTGACGTCTTCTAGAATCGGCGCGATAAACACCCGTCTGTCTAATAGGTTTACGATTTCATTCTCAGGTAATTCTGCGCCCCAGGGCTTAGAAGCCAACTCCCAGGCAGCCATTGAAATGCCTTGCAAATGAAGTCTCGCGGGCTGATGCCCCCAGTTAAGCTCATCATAGAGGTGATCTCGATAAATTGTAGTTTCACCTAAATCACCAATAGCTTCCCTGATGACTACAGCAAAGGGGCTCAGACTTCTGTGGCTCTGAAGCTCCTCAAGACTAGGCTTTGAGGGTTTGATAATTATTACCTGAACTTCCGGCCAGCGTATCCCTTGTTCGGCGATGCCTCCCAAGTGATCAATGATTACACGTAAATTTTTATAGCAATGATGGCTTGGGTATATTTCATCAATATCCCCGGTCAGCCATTCAGGATTAATAGAGAATTTTTCGGAGATTTCATCAAGCAGTTCATTCGTTATTTTTGGTATGAAAGCGTCGTGAGAAATCAGGTCGGCAAAGGTTATGCCATGCTTTGGATTAACAAACCCAACGATATTTGCCCTATTGACACCATGAGTTTCAAAAACCTGAAAAATTCTATCAGCAACCTGATGTATAGGGCTTGCAGGCTCGGAATGACCAATGACTTTCTTTACCCTATCCATTATACCGAGCGAATCGGCCAGAGTAGATATGACTTCAGCAACAAAAGACAACATCTTTACCATCCTTGCGGTTGATTAGCTTTGCAAAGAAAATCAGCTTCTATGGCGTCAGATTATGGCATGTGGAGCATATGGCTGTATGCCACCAGTTTCTTGCAAAAAAAATCCGGAACTTCCAGAGATTGGATAGCTCCTATTTTTGCCCTAGTCTGATAGGTTACTTCACACAACTTGAGTGAACAGTTATGGCAGAGCAATTTTTTCTGAGTATCCGTCAACATGGTGGGGTGTACTATCGTGATGGGTTAGACCCCAAGGGGCCTGATGCATTAGAAGAATTTGATGATTTTTTGCTGAATCTGAAACTCGTACAACGAATTTTCTTCGACAATGAGACAATTACCGGGTTAGCAAACTTCTCATCGTCGGACAGTGATAATGAGAAATACCCATGCATCCAGTTTATGGCTGAAGACAGTCAGGGGCTGTCGATTTTATGCTCTTTGATTTTCAAACCTGCTGGGATGGGTGAGTATCATCGCTATAAGCGACAAATAGAGAGTATTACTATTGATGGTATTTGTGAAAAGGTTGAGCAAACGGATGATAAACCAGAGCAAACGGAAGGGGAACTTATTCTTGAAATGGAAGCCGTAGACGGTTGATCTTTATAATCCCGCTCACCAAATCGACATAAACCTATAGTATTGACGAACTATTCACTATAGGTTTCTTACCCGCATCACCTTCTTTGCAACTCTCAAAGTTATTGATCTACCAACGACATGCTGGTTCGGTAATGGGTACAGAAATTATGCTCTGGGGAAGGATAAATAACGGAGCTATAGGGTATCAGGCTAATAACCTATAGTGATACCTATAGTAAATCTCAGATAGCAAAAAGCCCGAAGTGCTTACTAACGCTTCGGGCTTTGCTGTGTATGGTGCCGGCACCAAGAGTCGAACTCGGGACCCACTGATTACAAGTCAGTTGCTCTACCAACTGAGCTATACCGGCAAGGAACGAGGTGAATAATATTTATGCCGGGTGTGTTTGTCAACTTCCATGTGCACTCTGATCTTTATTTTGTCGCCAACCCTAAAGCCACTATTTTGCTGTGCGTTCGTAGGAGGAGCCCGGGAGCTGTTAACAGCTGAGAATACCGCCGGTTCGTGTCTAATCCATACTTTCAGTGGAATTTTCTCAGGCCAGCAGTTTTTTATAGCGTCCAAACTGGAGCAGCGCTGCTGCTACCTTATTGTTAAAAGGCTTATTCACATGCATTTGCTGCAGCCGGAAGTGATGGGTTGTGATTGAGTCCTTATCCAGGCAGCTGTTGATATAATCGGCCAGGGCTTTATCAGAAGGGTCAAGCGCTTCGAGTAACGCTTTTTTTTCAATACTGCCCAGTTTTGCTCCTTTCTGTAACAGGCTCATAATGGTGACTGGTCGCAATTGCAAAGGTGAGGGTTGAGGATCATTCCAGACAAAGCACAAAGGTCCATTTTCAACGTCTTTGGTCTTTATCTTGTCGGTATAAGAGAGTGCCTCTGCATAGCCGCCTTTCCTGGCAAGGTCTGACAATTTTTTCAGGACTTCCATCTCGGCTCCATTCTTTTCTATCTGCAACTTGAAGGAAAAGGCCATGGCCTTTAAAGCCTCCAGCGGCACTCCCATGTCCTGGGCCACTGGCGTTTGTCCGTAGGGAAGGAGAGAAAGATGAGGTTGGCCATGTTGCAACAGGGTCGTGGTCAGGTTGGCACCTTCACTTAACACCGGGAACCGGGAGCTTTGCACCAGTTTGTTGAAACTCTGTCTTGGCACACTGGGCATAAGACACAGAAGCAATTGGCCCTTGCCTGCCGCCATCAGAGAGGCCCGGTCTTGCCGGACCCGAAAGTCAATCAGTGTGAAACCTGTGGTTTTCGCGATTTCGTTTAACACACTCTTGCCATTTTCTGCCCTGTCTTCATCTCTAAAAGCGCTGGTGGTAGTGGTCACCACCACCGGGAGAGCATCCGTTACCTGACCATGGTTTAGTTTAATAGCGCCAAGCCAATTGGTTAATATCGTTTTTTTTAAGTGGCGCAGTGCATTATGATGCAAGCCATAAACTACAGCGGTTTCTATTTTCCCTTTAGCGGATAAATCACAAAGCTGGTTAATAGCAGAGACTAATGTCAGTTGATGGCTATCGAGGGATTCGGTCGATATTTCAGCTTCTTTTGGTTGCAGATCACCACTGGGAATAATGGAGTTTACCGGTAGATGCAAAGGGTGGATATTACAGTCGGGCATTGAACTGTTGTCGTTATTGATATAAGTGAAAATGGACAAGAAAAAGTTGTAAAGCAATGACCATAGGAGTTGGCCGCTATGATTTTTTGTAACTGATGTATCGGTATCCAGACACATCGCTTCAAATTCAGAGTAAAAACGATAGGGTTTTAAACTAATATGGGACTCTTGCACATAGCCTAATTCTCGGTACATTGCTTCGGCCTGGAAAAAGGAGAGGGTAACGGCAGCATTGATTTTATTCTCACCACGCAGGTTACAGCTGGAAATAATAACTTTGGTGTCGTCTATATAAATTTCCTGAATGCCCAGTCTAATCTTTATTCCCGGCAGTAAGTAAGCCAGCTTGGATAACGCTATACGCTGTTTCTTGACATATCTTATCTGCTCTTCACTATTAAATCTTTGTCGTGTAATAAAGTCACTGTCATCCGGTGGTGACAGTTGTGCATGGATCGTTTTTGCGCCCAAAGCAACAAGGGCCTTAATCAGTTCGACAGATGCCGTGGCATCACCCATGGCCCAGAATCGACCTTGTTCTTCATTTTTATTTTTATAGACGGGGCAACGTACATAAACCCCTATTTCCGGCAATGCGCTTATTAAAGCTTTAGCCCGTGACAGATATTCGGTGGACGATGCACTTCCGGACAAGCTGTCATCCATGTGATCCAATAATGGGTGTGGATACTTTCGTAAGTTTTGCTTTTCTATTTTATTGGCAATCTTATTTTTTTCCCGCTGCCAGGTGTGCTGGAATAGCGTTTTATCAAAATTCTTTACCGGCCGAAAAGGTTGCTTCATTTTCTCCCGGGCATCTCTGATCAATTTTGCACAGACTCCATTCTCTTTACTGCTAAATTCAGCAGCATATTCCATTTTCGTCAGTCGTTTGATAAAGAACGGTTGCTCAAGAAGGTATTGTAAAATGTCATGATAGCCATGTTTTACCGCTAATTGGGTCAGAGAACTTAAGCCTTTTAAATCAGGGTCTCTAGGGGTGAAAGAGTCTGGATAGTTATGCACAAGCCATTTGACACAATCCAACTGGCCACACTCAACAGCATAGCGAAGAGCGCTATATGGTTGATAAAAAAAACCAGCAGTATGTAAACAGTGGAGAATAACGGCCACGCACTCTATGTGTCCATTTTTTATTGCGACCCAAATAGGGGAATCAGGCTTGGACAACAAATGCTTGCCATTTTCATAATCCAGCATGGTCATTAAACCGGCTTTATTTCCGTATTGAGCCGCCAGGTGTACCGGTGTTTTTCCTGATTTGTCAGGATACACCAGTTCATTTTCCAGTATTAAGAAGTTGGGGTAGTTATTCAGTAAAAATTTCAAACAATTGTTTTGTTTTGCTCTGGCTGCAATATGCAGAGGTCGTTCGTCGTTGTCATTGGTTGCCTGAAACAGGTGTTGAGCTCGATCAACCAACAGTCGGCATAGGTGTTCATGGCCGTGTAACACGGCCAGATGCAGGACGGAGTTACCCTCTGCATCTTCAATGGCCAGGGCAAAGGGGTTATTGGTAATGCATTCTGTTACTTTGTCTGTATTCCCCTGTTTTATCAGGTTTATCAGGTCCAGGGATGAATTATAAAGATGGTTGTGTTGATCCCATGAAGCCTCCTTTGAAAGTAATGGCAGGCCTGGTATATCCATCACCATTTGATGTGTCGTCAGTTGATCAGATGATTCCAAAAATGCTTCTTTATCACAGGATTTGGCAGAGTGGTGACTAAGAATGGGGTGAACCTGGTTTAGTTTTACCACTCTTTTGGTGTGTAAACTCTCTGGTGGCGCTGCATTTTGTGCAAGCGGTAATGACATGCTCTGGGCAGAGGGTATGCTAATTTCTACACCCGTTTGGGGATTATCCTTTTCAACTTGAACTGTGGTGGTTGTATCAATCCCCCCCCGGGTGATTAGGTAATATCGGTGTTATTCCCCCGGCAGGCTGCATTGCTCTCACTCTCCTAAAGATCTTGCTACATTAATGGTGTTTTTCTTTTTGATGAACGCCAGAACTCAAGGCCTATTAACCACTTAGAAAATTCTCATTTTTTAAAAAAGGACACCCATCTATCTTGTGGCAATGTTCAGGGCAAGAAACCAGGAGCCTGATCCGTTTTATCATTTCAACAGACGCTATTGCTCAAGCTGATAATACCGTTTCGGTTTTGGCATGCCATTTTTCATGGCCGGTCCGCTTAATGACTTCAGAAACTCCACCACGGCATAAATCTCGTCATTGTCCAGAGTGGCGCTAAACCAGTCATGCCCCTGATTGGATCGCCCCATTCCGGATGTGTTGTACCATCTTCTGAATTCCCTGACTTCCTCACTCCGGGGGTTGCCTTTGGCAGCGGTTTTCCAAAGGGCATAGCTTTCCGGAGAGATATCTTTTTCCTGGTAAAGCAGGCCTACTTTTTCAACAACTGTATTCATGATTATCAGTACAAAAAACTGCATTTTGTTTAATATGCTCGCCCTTCACTGACGTTTTGCGCTCCATCGCAAGGTATTTTAGCAGGTCTGCTGTATTGACAGTGAAAATCTACCCGATGGCATGCTGCAGCGCATTCATACCCTCAATCGTTTAAGAAATTCTCGTTCCGTCAAGCAGGGCTTTGCGAACCATCAAAGTATTTAAGGCCGTTAGTATTGCTAACCACTTTGTTATTTTTAACCTTTCCTTTACTCGGTATGGTTTGGAAGCAGGCAGATTATTCAACAAAAAAAGGACATAAGGCTAATCCAGATTGCAACGGGATCCGGCAAGGAGTGTTCAAATCTATTTGAAGGGTCGAAAGTCGAAACAGCCATGATTGTAAATGCAGTTCTTTGAAAGCACATAGCTGCTTTGAGATGCATTTTTAGTCAATCAACAGGGAGGTGGGTATGAACATTACTCAACAGTTTTTTATACGAAATACTGATAACAGCCACTGTCTTAAAGATACTTCTCATCATGAAATTCGCACATTTATCGACAAACATGTTCAGGCAGTCAATTCCGTCAAGATCATAACGCCTGACGACCCGCGTAAAATCTTCCCTTTATTGAAGATAATGGCTCGTCAGGCACAGCTCACCCTATGTAATCAGTTGCTGCGTGAGGATGGCCAGGTACAAGACAACCCTTATCTGAAATTCAGATCCTTTCCTAACAGGCTTTACACGTTCGATGAATCCATTCAGGGATCATTTGAAAAGAACAAAGGGCAGAGTCACCCACGAAAGCCCTGTGCATTATGCAATAACGATTCCAGGCTACTGAAAATCCACACCGGGGGCATTACCATCATCTCCAATTTCCGGCCTTACAGTGCTGAATGCTGGTTGATAAAACCCACAGAACATATTGATCAAAGCACCATATTTGTTAAAAGTTCAGAGCTCTTTGATTTGGCAACAGCCATGGGACCAGCCTATACCTTTGCCCATAGTGGCTACAGGGGAAACTCACAGCCGCATCTTCATATCCATGCAATGAAAGAGAATTTGCCCCTGCGAAAAGCGTTGGATAACGGACAACTCTCTTTGGAGGCTGACCTGCCGGTAATACAGTATGGGAAAACCACGATCCGTTGGATGTCCGGTGATCAAGCCCATAACACGGCACATTTTTCAGGAATTCATATTGCAGGTGAGCATTCTGCTGAATTTGCGCAAGTCTTTAATAATACTCTGAAATACTTAAGCAAAAGCGATGTCTGCGGTACTGGCGGCTACAACGTGGTCTATTGGGCAGACGATAATAACTCCTTGCACTCTTTCATTTTTCCCAGAAATCAAAATGCCAATGTTAATCCTCAATATGTGTCTGAAAAGCAGAGTTATGGCTGTCTTGAAATGAGTGGATTGTTAATCATGGCTCCGGTGAATGACAAAAAAGTGGGTGAACCGGCCGCAGAGGAACTTGCCTCAATGCGAGATAAGCCCTACGGGGATTTTGTCGCCAGGGCCAGAAATGAGCTTACCCGGCTTACCCCGGAGCAATGGCAAGAATTGGCTAGGCATCTGGAACACTACTGAATTAATTTCCCGGTTCAGAACTTGATCTCCATTCACCCTGAAGCGGAGTCGAAGAATGCCAGGCACAAACAAAAACAGATCCATCCCGGATCTGTTTTTTTACCTATGGACTCTTGTCCAATTGGTTAGGCATCCTGCCCTACTAAAGTCCCTGCACAGCCTTCATCCTGAAAATCCGGACATCCTGTCCAATGGCTCCCTGCCATGTCACATCCCTGATTTGTCAGCCATCCACCTTCCTGGCTGCTTTGACTTCCTGTCTCAACTGACGGCTTCCATTCTGAGGCTTTCACTTATCATTTACAGTCAGGGAATCCCCATACTCTGTGTAAGACATTTGCCACTGGTAACCGCTCCTTCTTTTATACAGGCCCTGAAGGTAACCACCAAACAACCCGGTATTTCAGGCAATGTGCATAAGTACACTCGAAAACCGGAATCAATCAAAATGACTGACAAAAGTAATCAACTACTAGTCGATAAAACGGGTTAATTTGATTTGTGGCAGCTGTTCCTGCGTTGGCGTATCATCGCCTGAATACGGGCACTGCAAGTACCCGTATCACATAATAAAAAACCTTGCCAGAGACAAGGCTGCAAATGCTGAACCATCAGCTGTTTGCGTTTTTTATTATTATTGGGGTGGTATTTATTCTTAGACAGAGAGTGAGTATTTGGTGTTCTTATTACCAGGCTCCGAAACAATCGTTACCGACTTCGGCAAACACTCAATGATTGAGCTTATGCTACGTATTTACCGAAGCAAAAGAATTGATCTACATCAATAAATACCCACTAATAATGCACGAATGATCGACCAGTCACTGCTGAGACCCGGTTCAGGGTTGACCAACTTTTGACCAAACAGAAAATAAGCAGGTTTTTAATCTAACAATACAATAACCTGAAAATATTAAATTCTTAGTTAATATTTACCCATCGAACCCGTTTCCAGCAGCAATTGATCGAGCTTTTTCTGATTATCAGCCGATAATTCCCCTGCAAGACTGAGTTTATGTTTACAGATAGCTTTATGAAGCCCTTTATTGCACGAAAGCAGTCGGTGTAATGCTTCAAACCGATGCTCAAACAGCCAGTCATATAATCTAATGTCTGAATGGTGAATAGCGTCGTTGTCTTCAGAGTTCTCTGTCTCATGGCAAATGGATTCACCCCAATCATGACTGTCCCGGACAGAATCATCCGACTCTGGATCTAACCCAACCCGGGCAAAATCACTTCTAGGTGCGTTATAGGTAGCTTCCATCTGGCTTATGAAGGAATCTTTGCATGAGTGGGCAAAAGGTTCACGGGGCAGGTGGACGAAAGGGTAAAGACTTATATTCGTGCTGTGCATATCTCTGGCTTTTGCCAGCAACGTTGCCAGTGTCATTTTATTTTGCGCACTCAAATTGTCGGCAATGACGTCAGAGGTGCTATCAATCAGATAAAAAACATCCGCATCACTGGTTAACAGTTTTCCAATATCACCTGCCCGGGTTTCTATTAACGTATCTGAAATAGCGCCTTTCAGAGTGTCGATATTTCCCGGAAAATTGTATTTATACGCGGCTTTCAGGACATAAGAACACAATTCCAGCTTGCGAAAATATTCACCATGATCTTCAAAAACGCTGAAACATGTGGCAAGCAGGGACTGGCCATTATGATCAAGGCGGTTCAGATGCAACCCGGATTTTATCAAATAGAGAAGCGTGTCAGAAACACGATAGAAGTAATAGGTGTTAATGTTCCGGGCCAGTTCATTGAAAGGGAGTTTTCCGTCGCTGGTGTGCTTATTGATATCTAACCCATGGTGGGTCAGCAAATTGATTTTTTCACTGTCGAGAAACCGACTTGCCATCATTGCATGAAGCGGACTGTTTTTGTAACGGTTGTCAGCGTTGTCGATACTGGCGCCAGCCCGCAACAGAAGCACAGCAAGACCGACCCATGACGTTAAGCTCAATGTTTCAGACAGCGCTGTCCTCCCGCTGCTGTTAACGGCGTCAAGGATTTCCTGACGGCCACCAGCCTTTTCCAGTAACCTGTCCATAAGCGCCAGGGAGGCACCAGTTTGACAGGCAACGTGTAATGGCGTGTTACCAAAGCGATCAGCAATCAGTTCGGCACCACGGCTCAACAGCAATTCCACCACGGTATCAGGATTCGTTGTGTACTTTTGTCCACCACTGCGTGAATGAAGACAGCTCGCTCGACAAAACTGGTGCAGTAAGGTTTGTCCCGCCTGATTGATGGGCTGATTGATATCAACACCATCTTTACTCAAATACCATTGCAGGTGATCCAGTATATTGGGGTCGGTTTCTCGCACTGGAGAATTCCAATACACGGTATCATCGGGCCCATACGCCGAAGTTTGGGTTATGTGCTGAACTTTTTTTGCACGAATATCAATACCCCGGCTCTCTAACAGCGTATCCAGTTCCTGAGTGTCAGCAATGCCTCGAAACAGAGTATTGCATTGGCAATCAGGGCTACGGATTAACCGTGTACCCGGGGTTTCGCACACAATCACCTGACGTCCATTAAATATCTCTGTCGTCTTAGGCTCCAGTGTCAGGTGGTGACAGACCACGACGGGTAATGCAATGGGCTTGAATGCCTTGAGATCATCAGGGGTGACTGAACGCATAACTGGTCCTCCAAAGCGGCTGTCACTATTAGCTCTCGACTTCTTGTCGTTAATAAATTCACAGTAATGATCACCGTTGTCTGGAAATGGTGAATCATCCCGGATATTCATCTCAACATGGTCGCACTCATTCCCTGGCCTGTATTTATCATCAGAAAAATCACACCGATCAGAGCGGGCCGACATATGCAGGTTTTGTATGGCTTGCCCAAAAACAACCCGTCCCGAAAATAATTTGTTACCGGTTTCATTTCGAAGTGAGTTGGCAGCCATTGCTGAAAATTGGCTGTTGGTGAGTTGTCTTGTATGTTTGAGAATGTTTAAAGCCTGTGTGTACATTGAATACCTCCGGAAATTTTTTACGATATTCATTGATCTCCAACCGTTATGGAGAGACTTCTGCAAATCACCCTGAAAACATTCATTCAAGTACATGACCATTTCAGACAACGCTCAAAACCTGCACTGACTGAGGACAAAACAGTAGAGAATTTTGATGGGTCATATCATTAACACTCACCAACTAAAGTAGTCTCCCTGAGCAATTGATCAAGTTTCTCTTTATTGTCAATGGATAATTCAACCACGAGCTTGTTTTTATATTGACCGATAGTCTTATGAATTTCTTTATGTGACAAAACCAGTTGACGTAATGCTGCAAATTGATAGTCAAAAAGCCAGTCATATAAATGAATATCTGAATATCGTACTGAATGATTGTCCTGATGGTCTTCAGTATCATCACAATCAGAATCCTCATTAATCTCTGTTATTTCAGAGCAATCCAGGTCTGATTTAAGTAGCCCAACCCCGGCAAAATCAGGGGTTGCCGCATTATAAACAGCGTCCATGTGACGCATAAAAGATTTTTTGCAAGAGTGTGCAAACGGTTCACAGGGCTGGTGGACAAAAGGGCGAAGGCTCCAATCCGGACGATACCTGTCTCTGGCTTGTTTCAACCACCCTTCCAATTTCTTTTTATTTTGTGCATTCAAATCGCTGGCAATGATTTCGATGGTGTTATCAATGAGATAAAAAACATCCGAAAAGCTTGTTAACAGTGTCCAGATATCCTTGGCATATTTTTCTATCAACGCATCCGAAACAGCGCCTTTCAGTGCATCAACATTTTCTGGAAAATGGTATTTATAAGCAGCTTTCAAGACAAAAGAACACAATTCAAGCTTTCGATAATAATCGATATTTCCGGCAAAAACATTGAAACACATGGAAAGCAGGGACTGACCATAACAATCAAGGCGGTTCAGGGCCAATCCTGCCTTTAACAGATAAAGAAGTACATCGGAATCAAAGTAGAAGTTACAGTAATACATATCCCTGACAAACTCATTGAAAGGGAGTATGCCTTCACTGAAGCAGTTATTGATATCTAACCCATAGCGAGTGAGGAAGTACAGTTTTTCACTGGTAAGTTGTTGATTTTCTATCATTGCACGAAGCGGACTGTAATGATATCGGTTGTCGGCGTCACCGATACTGGCTCCTGAGCGCAACAGAAGCACCGCTATACCAACCCATGATGATGAACTGAGCGCCTCGGACAGGGCTGTCTTCCTGTCGTTGTTGACTGCGTCAAGGATTTCCGGGCGGCCATTGACCTTTGTCAGCAATATTTCCATAAGCTCCGGGGTAGCTCCAACATTGCAGGCAAGGTGTAATGGTGTGTTACCAGCGCAATCGGGAAGCAGCGAGGCTCCATGGCTCAAAAGTAATTTCACCACCGTATCAGGATGCACAGAGTACAGCGTTTCCGGCTCCCTCTGATAGAGACAGCTCGCTTTACAGAACTGGTGCAACAAGGTTTGCTGCGCCTGGTTGATGGGCTGATTGATATCAACCCCCTCTTTACTCAGGTACCATTGCAGTTGCTCCAGTATATTTGGGCTAAATTCTCTCAGTGGAGAACGCCAATGCACCACCTCTCGGGGCCCATACGCTGAGGCCCGGATTGTATACCGGGCTTTTTTCGCATGAACATCTATAGCCCGGTTCTGTAACAACGTATCTAATTCCTGAATGTCAGCATCATCACGAAACAGCCTATCGCATTGACAATCAGAGGAACGGATGAGTCGTGTATTGGGGTTTTCGCACACGACCAACTGACGACCATTGAATAACTCGTCAGTGCGAGGCTGCATGGACAGGTGGTGACAGACCAGAACGGGGGATGCAGTGGGCGAGAATGACTTGAGATGTTCAGGAGTGACGGATGTCATGGTAAATATTTCAAAGTAGGTTTTTTGTACATTTCATTTAAAAAATGTTTATTCAAAAGAATCCGTTAAAAAAATACTGGCTGTCTCCTGAATATGACCAGAAGTCGAGTCTGGTATAAAAACGGAAATAATCAAGTCTTTCCTGTTTACTGACCCATTCTGATTTTTCCTGCTAAACAAGTTTCTGCTGCATTTCAAATGCTTCCCGTGATTCAGTGCCAATTGATGGGCCTGCTACAGCCGCCAATTGCTGCTGGGACTGCTGGAAAGACAAGGGATGCCAGAGTGATCGTGATAACGCTTGCCCTGTTGGTAATGTCGGAGTAGCCTGCTTAATGGCCTTGTAGCTTGCGTAGGCACAAAGGGCATAGGAGCCGACTCCCACTGCCAGGAAAGTGGGTATTGCGTACAAGGCATAGGCTGAGAGTTCGCTGGAGGTGTCTGTCGGGTGTTCATCAAATTCTGTATAGTTAGAACTAGTTTCAAGAATGATTTGTGTGGGCGTTGTGAGCTGTTCCGACGTTGTGGTTTGTGCTGGTGTTGTTAAATTGCTGCATAATTCCGCCCGCTCATCCGAGCCATCAGCACAATCGTAATCTCTATCGCATGAAACATAGGAAGGAAGACATTCACCGTTTTTGCAAATAAACCGCCCTAATTTGCTGCATTCATCCTGTGTGCAGTTCGTTTCATGGGAGCCATCAGCACATTGCGTGTCTGCACCAGAAAGTCCACTACATCGAAACCTTAACGAAATACATTTGGTGCCGTCAGCACAAATAAACCGCTTTAATTTGTTACATACATCCGGTGTGCAGTAGTCTTCATCGGAGCCATCCCCACAATCCATATAACGCACTCTCTTACTTCCATCACATTGATACTCCTTACCGATGCACTCGCCATTGTCACAGGTGAATTGATCATCTGCGCATGCCGCCCGAGGCGCTGTGGTTGGGTCGGGCGTTGGGGGAGAGGCAGAAGCTGTCATTGCTTCTGGCGTTGTTGTTTGTGCAGATATCGTTGTTTGTGCAGACGTTGTTGTTTGGCTGGATGTCGGGGTTTGAACGGAAGCGGTTATTGCTTCTGGCGTTTGGGTTTGGCCAGGAGTTATTAAGGTTGAGGGAGTAAATTCTGTATCGATAGCAGTAGTTACAGGGGGAGTTGTTGCAGATAAGGGTGAGTGCAATTGACTGGATCTGGATTCCGCCTGAGCCATCTGCTGCTGATTATACAAAGCCGCAAAAAACAGCATCGATTCTTTCAGCCCTGGTGCCACAGCACCAACATAGGGTGAACTCATCACCTGACTGAAAGCAAAGCCTGCCGCACGGCGCATCAAAATTGTTCCCGCCTTCAGGGCAACACCGGCAAGTTGTCTAACCTGATAGTCAACAATCGGTTTGTGTTCATGCTTCTGCGCCAAATCATTCCCACACCGGATATACCCCTGGCAAACAATGATACCTGCCTTCTTGGAGGTTTGTGTGACCATGGTTTGAGGGTTGAATGCGTTTGGTAAGGAAGAATCAATTTTCATTTGATAACCTTTTGGATAGCCGATCATTCCTCCATACAAATGTACCCATGGCATGATGTGCCGATACCAGAGCAGGGCTGTTGATTATTGACCGCCTTTCTGGTCAGTCGCCAAAGGCTAACCAGTCCATGGGTTATGGCAGTAAAATAGATGTTTTTCTAATACTTGCCGCAAATATTTAATATCGTTGAAGCTGAGCACGCCGAAGCATCAACAAGCCCTGACAGCACGCAATTTTATCTTCAATTAGTCTCTGTTTATACGTTGTATGGCTGGCATGAGCAGAGTAAGGTTCTGTTGCTGTATCCTGTTCCCCCTGTATTTATCCGATAAAGTTCGCTCAGAGAATCTCCATATAATTTGGCCAGGATTGCACCTATCATACACCCTTCAACCGCCTACCCTGCACAGCAACCAATAACACCACCAGCAGCAGCACCAACTAATTCGGGTTTGCCAACACCTGGAGAGATAATATCAAAACTGTAAACATAATTATTTTGAGGTTGCATATCAATGGACTCTTTGCAGGTATGGAAATACAGCTTTCAAAGACACTCTGGCATTTGAACATTCGACTATTCAATTTCAAACGGAATATACTCAGCCTTAATGGCCATCTCATCATTAAATTTATAAATAGGTTTGCCAAGATCCTTTTGTTCCCATTTAAGCATCATTAAATTAAAGAAATCTACAGTTACAGTTTGTGCTTGATGTTCGTCATAACAAGATTGAACTTTTACCACTCTATTTTTCGATTTCACTGGTATAACCGTTGATATGTCTATTTTTTGATGGTCTTCGATGTTATGTCTTCTATCCAGTAGTGAAACTTTTATTCCTCCGGATACCGGCCAGGTCAATTTTTCGTCATGCTTTCCTGGCATAACCTGTGCGCGAATTGTCGCCCTGGTATGATTTGCATGGTAGGTACCTTCGAAATCCAGAATGAGTTTGAAACAGTATCCTTCATCTGACGTATAAAAAACCGGGCTATGTAATACATGATCACTGTGTCGGGTACCGTTAATTATTTGTTTGCAATTTCGGATGGGCCAGCTGATCAGTCCGCTACCTTCGATCACGTCGTATGGCGAATTATAAAAATTGGGTTTGATCTGAGCGACTGACAGCACTTCTATCGTTGTTTTGCTCTCGGAATCCAAATAGCAGTATTCAGAATCCCACTTCGGGGGTTGTAAACTGCGCAGTCTGCAAAATTCTTTAAATCCCACAAGAGGAAGCGGGGTCTTTCCCGGGGATCTTCGGCACTCGCCCGGAGCTCTTGATAGATGAATCGTCATTTTAATGTCTTTCTTATGTTTGCTGTGATCTTTCATAATAAATTTCATGGATTCACTGCAGGGCCATTCGGCTTTGCCATCATTGTCTCCATTGATCACACGAACGTACAAAGACAGGTATTCATGACTTTGTTTCACTAAAAACAACTGAAAGGTATGGTTGTTGATTTGGAATGGCTTACTCTTCTGTATTACCCCACCCGTTTTGTTTAAGTTTTCAGCATGATCAAATTGCCATGAATAGACAACATCCCCAGCTCCTGCTGATGCAGATGGTTGAGCGACAGTTGCGGGTGGAACCACCTTGGATACATTATCCATTTTGACCTTCGGGGGTCCGGCTTTCGTTTCGGTGTTGGAGGTATGGCTGTCATATCCGGAACGTACGGACAATTGTTGATCATTAACAATTGTGCTTATGACGGTTGACAATGAGCAATTCTCAGACTTAGCTGTTTCCAATTCCACATCAAGTAATTTTATTTTCTGGCTTTGTGACTGGACTTGCTCAGTCAGCCTCTTATTTTCCTGAATCGTATTCTCCAGCTCTTCCTTTAAGGCGTCTGAATCAGTGTTACTTTCAGGCTGTATTTTTATATTGTGTTCATATCGCTCTTTTAAGTATTCTATTTCTTCTGTCAGATACTTTTTTGATGTTGGGCCATTACAGTTATAGACATGAACTTTCTGATAATTTTGAAACTCCCCTTTCCAGCTGCATTGTGGTTCCAGGCACTCGACAATAAGACCATTGATCTCTCTCGCATAAGCTGCATCGACAAAAATATCTTTTATATTTATGCGGCTGTTACATTCAGCCAGGGGGCAGGTTATCTCTCTGTCTTTAATATTTCTTTCTATGCATGGCTTACAAATGATGTGTCCGCATGGCAGCTGATAAGGATCGGAAAGAATATGTGGCCTTGGCTCTGAATATAGACAGGTAAACTTTTTTTGCTTGGAAGGGTCCGGAATCAGAACCGGTGGATACGGATAGACACGCTGAAACTCAGGCATTGGTGTATCACGATTTAGTGTTCCTGATAATGTGTTCATATTGAAATACCTGAGTTCAATGTCAATGTGTCTGTTTGACCTGTTTTCTTCAACCAGGTTCCCTGTTTTTTTATTCCAATCGATATCGCCATCACAGCTCTTGCAAAGGCTATTACCATTGAACCCTGGTCATCACGCTCCTTGTTCCATGTGTACGATAGTGCAGCAAGTCCGTGTATCTGGACGTCCATTAATAAGTCCCATCTTTTATTGGATTTTGAACATTAGTAGCTTGAGACATTAACTTTAGCATCATTTTGACTACATTCTCGAGAAGTATAACGATAGCTCGTTTGTTCAACACAATCGTAATTTACCCGATAAAGTCACTGGCCTGGTTGGCTTTTTAAAAGAGTTTGTTGAGGACTATCCCGATTACACCTATGACATAAAGCATATTTATGTTGATGGTAATTACGTGATTTTCCATTCACATGCTACTTTGAAGAAAGAAGACAGGGGTAATGATAAAAAAGGAATGAATATTGTTGATACTTGGCGGCTTGAAAATGGCAGGATCGTTGAGCACTGGGACTCAATTCAAGCACTGGATGACTTTATGCGACTTTACTCTCTAATTAACGGTGGCGATATTAAGAACAATAACGGCGTCTTCTGATTTTACATTATATTAAATGCAGGTGCTTGCTGTTGCACATTAACCCGGATATTTCATAAACTACCCCGAATCTCGCGCCGGACTTTGTCGCTCTAAGGGATTTTGTGAGGGAGCGCCGTACCGGGGAGTACAGTCGACTGAGCAAAACTCCCTTAGAGCGGCAAAGGACAAGCGAGATCGGGAGCACGTTTATGAAATATCCGGGTTAAGCACCTACCCCCGTTTGTGCGGCGCAGTCCACACGAAGAAGCTGTTGTTATAAGAATCTTATCCGGAATATTTTCGCAGATTGGCAGGTAGAAATTTATCAAACGCTTGACTAGAAAAGTCATTTTTTCCATTTGCTTTAATACTGGTAAATATATGCAAGCCCAGAGCTCACTAGCGATAGCAAAATCACCCATTGGAAGCAGTAGAGAAGTTGATACTTACCAGGAAGGTCAAGTACTCGAATTTAAATTTTCAAATTACAAGGTGATGCACTTAATCGGCTCAGGAGCAAATGGCAAGTGCTTTGTTGCTAAAAAACAGGATGCCGATGAATATATTGCAATTAAAAAAACGAAAAAAGATATAGGATGCTATGAAGTTGAATGTTTGAAACAACTTAACCCCCATACAAACATAGTACGTCTTTTAGGTTTTCAGGACACAGCAACCTCATATTATCCATATAATATTGCATTAGAGTTGGCTGACTGTGACTTGGCTGACATGATAGGTTTATTTGGTATAGATTCTATCACCCTGGAACCTGATCAAATTGCTCACATTTTCAAAAACATTATTGCAGGATATTTATATATAAGAGAGAAAGATCTTATAGATTATGCGGATCTAGCTGATTCTAACACACTGTATTTTTCTAAAGATTGTCATTTCAAAATATCAGATTTTAATAATAAAATAAAAATAGATAGTGATCCAGAAAGAATAAGGTCACTTTCTTACATACTTTATAAAATAGCATCAAAATTTTCTCATAAGTGTAAAGCAATCCAATCTGCAAATCAGAGAGCAGTATGTAAACCTTTTTGTCGTGAAACCAATTTATCCACTCCATTATTAAACAAAAATAATTGGCAGAGTGTTCTAACAAAACGTGAAACGGAAATTATTTTAAAGATGTTTGAGTTGAAGACAAGCTTTAATGAATTAAATGAATACATGTCAGAGTTAGAGGGTAGATCCTCACCCTTTGAAAAACCACCATCTTTAAAGCCGATGCGTATGATATGATGCTGCCTTATAACCGGGATAGAGTAGAGTTTCACGACTCTGCTCCTCTCACATTATGAGCAGCCTTTGACCATCAGTCCAACAGGCTCATAGTCTCACGTTTGAAATAGACAGCCATCGGGATAATGCAAGAAAATGGGTATTGGTTCTTTAACCCACTCCCTTAGTATCTGAGCGTTTTGATGTTACCCAGCTAATACAAACAAGATAAAGAACAGTATCAAAGAACAAGTTGCACAATGCGGCCTGCGTGGGTGAACAAAACCAGGATAGGACAAAGCCTCACGACCCTATTGCTTCCATACATAACACCGCAATCGTCGTCGAATCCATTTGTCCAGATCCCACAGAGGGCTTAGTATTTCAGCAATGTCGAAATACGCTTTCCAGCCAAGCAGGGATTTTCTCAGCTCTACAATAATCAGGGTGAGTGAATGGCCTTTCGTTCGACGACTATCTTGAAAAACTCCGGCTCTTTAACAGTCCCCTTCAGTTTCACCAGCGCTTTATCACTGACCTTCACTTTCAGTTCCCGTCGGCTGGTCACAATCTATCCTTATTCGTTAGCTGCTGACATGCAGGATGTGTCACTTATAGCACTCTACCAAGTAGTTCAATAAACTCCTTTTTATCTGAACTTCTAATACCCATACTTCTTCTTCCCCATTCTTCTATGTAGCTTGACTTGAAGGTTTCTTTGTATTCAGGTGGAATTTCTTTCATAAGTTGTTGCAACTCAATTTTCAGACAAGGAGAAGTTGTTGTTTTTACGTAATCCGTATATTGATCCCAATCTATTAGATATAGATGATGGCTATCTGTATTAACTAACCAGTTCGCAGAATGTGGATGGTTATGCATATGTGGAACACTCACATTTATACATTTTCCAGATGAATCTCTGAATACTTGAGTTTGATGTGGACTAGTATGAAGGCGAGCCAAGTATAGAGCTATTCTCTTATATATAGAGTTGAACTCTTCTGATGTAAATTCATTTTTTGTTTTTGCCTGATGTAATGTCAAGCCTTCAACAAATGGAACCATTTTAAAAAATGCCAGCTCGTCATAAATGAGACCGTGTACTGGAACACAGGCGAACTTGTATGTACTTACGACGGGAGTGACACTGATGTCTGACCCAGCTTCACTAAGCAATCCTTTGTTTAGTGACGCTTGTCGGACACTAGTTAATACAGTAAAAGTTTCAGGGTAGTTTTGTTTGAGCTCGGTCATTCGTCCCCATATATGTTTTATTACATATCGTTCTCCATTTGTATTTTCAACTAATATGACGCTATTGTTGTTGGCGTTACTCAAGAATTTAATAAAATGAAAATCAATATCTTCACCATGCTGAATTAAATATAGTTTTTTTGCAATGGCGGGGGAATTCAAGATTAACTGATCTTCACCAATGCATTCCAGTATTTCAGACAACAAATAATCTAAAGGCTTTAGCCTGATTCTAAAGGAATACTCACTCAGATACGCAATACAATAACCACTAAGTTGTTTTGGCAAGCCTTCATTTTGGGATGCCAAATCAAAGTCTGAGGCTTGCTCATCTTTCATGCTAAAAAAATCGTAGTGCTTTTTTAAGCAATCATATTGATCTGGAAATAAAGTAGCGGAAACCTCTACTGAAATACCTGCATGGGCTTTCTTGTTATTTCCTGGAAAATAAGGAACGGGTGATCTTCCTCTCTGTTCTTCAAACCTCATAGTGTTGTTACTTTGGCAGGAGTCATAATCTACAACCTTAACACCTTCAAATATATCAGGCCTGGTGTTAAATACTTTCCCGTCAACCTCAATAATAACTCTGTTAGCAGTGGTTCTGTGACACTCTCGTGAAAATGCTATGAACCTGTCAATTGGCAGGACAGAAGCAGCTTGAACCAAGTGAGGAGGCTCGGTTTCCACAATTTTGGGAATTGCTTCCATATTTTATTTTTCCTGCTTGCTAAAACCACATCATAATCTTTCGACAATATTTACTATAAATAGTTCCTTGCATTATCAGAGTATGAATAAGCTGCTAACGCCTGCATAATCGGCGGTCCGTCTAGTAGGTAGTAGGACCCTGTCCGAGAATAGACTGCACTACTGCGGTGGCAGCAAATTGGTCTAAAAATTCCGTTTTGTTCGGCAAATAGCCCCGCTATTCACCTCACAAAACGAAATTTTTATCCTCAATTTTCTGCCATCCTCGCTACGGGCGCTATTCTCGGTCAGCCTCGATGCTTATTCGTTATGTTTGCTATTCTGCCCAGGAAGTATCAGTCATGCGAGGGTCGTCGATCCGCTGGCCGAAGCAGTTGTAGTGATCTTCCTTGACTTGTTTGAAGACAAAGGGCTCGAACAGCATTCGGTAGGCTTTTGTTTTAGTGCCGGTCGCATCTTGCCGGAACATGCTTTCGATGAACTGTTCCTGTTCAAGTTTTTTCAAGCATTCACTGACTCGGTGCCGGGTTATGCCAACCATATCACCAAGGATTTTCTGACTGGGCCAGCACTCACCTTCACTATTGGCAAATGTGGCCAAAACAATCAGCAGCAGCCGTTGAGTAGGCAGTAGGCTTGCCATCTCATCGGTATGTATTTTCACCCTCAACAATCTCATCACTCCGATTGTGTACGCGAACGAAATCATGGCTATACTATCCCCTGAGCCATTACTCGCTGAGTGACGGCTCGTTGATTCGAGAGAAACCCGGTTAGGAGTGCCACCTCCGTCTGAGCCGGGTTTTTTCTTATGTGTCAGAAACATAGACTCTGTTAAAAAATAGGCAAGAAAAAAGGGGGTCGTGTACACGATAGGGCTGTTCGATATGAACAGGCAAAATAATCGAGGTCTCGACACAAACAAGATTAAAGAACAGTATCAAAGAACAAGTTGCGCAATGCGGCCTGCGTCGGTGAACATAATCGGGATAGGGCAGAGTCTCACAACTCTCTGACGACTCACCGTACCTGGCGACAGAATCTTTAACCAGCTTTGAACAATGATCTACTAAGTTGCGTACTTGAACCGGCTAATCTGGCAAGTGTATGCGACTGCATGGATGCAGGAGGTAGTGCGAAGCAGGAGCAAGAGCCAGGAAACGAGTCAAAAGCAACAAGGGGGCTCCGGGTATCGATGGAGTCACCATTGAAGCTTATCCAGACTTTGCCAAACAGCATTGGCCTTCAGTGCGTCAAGCCTTATTGGACGGAACCTACCAGCCATCACCCGTGCGCCGACATGTTATAGAAAAGGCGGACGGCGGTCAGCGTTTGCTGGGAATCCCTGCCGTGATGGATAGGGTCATACAGCAGGCCATTGTGCAAGTGCTGACCCCTGTCTTTGATCCGGGGTTCTCTCCAAACAGCTTTGGCTACTGACCACCGGGACGGTCAACACACGACGGAGTCCGTCAGGTTAAGCAGTTGATCAACCTGGGGCTGCATTACGCCGTTGACGTTGATCTGAGTAAATTCTTTGGCTGGTTTTTGCTCCTGCAAAACCAGACTTCCCACCTTCCATGGCGGTCATACGGTTAATCACGACGTTTTGATGTCTAGGGTCTCCCGTAAGATCCGCGACAAACGCCTTCTGAAACTGATTGGTCGCTACCTGCGCTCCGGAGTCATGATTGAGGGCAATGTCTACCCGACCAGGGTTGGCATGCCACAGGGTGGGCCTTTATCACCCTTGCTGTCTAATGTGGTCCTCGACGAACTCGACAAGGAGCTTGAATATCGGGGTCATTGCTTTGCAAGATACTGTGATGATTTTGTGATTCTCGTCAAAAGTCAGCGTGCAGGGGATCGGGTGATGCACAGCATTACCCAATTCATTGAACGCAAATTGAAACTGAAGATTAACTCCCGGAAAAGTAAAGTTGTGAAAGCAACAGAAAGCGAATTCCTGAGTTTCACCTTCACAGGGAAGAAAGTTCGCTGGGCCCAGAAGTGTCTGGACCGATTCAAATACCGGATACTCAAGTTGACCAGTCGTCGCTGGGGTGTCTCAATGCAACATCGGTTACGCAAACTGGCGCAATATATCCGGGGTTGGATGGGGTATTTTCGGTTATCGGAATATTACCGACCAATTCCCCTGCTGGATCAATGGATACGTCGGCGAATCCGTTGCTGTTTTCTGAAGCAATGGCGCAAGCCAAAAACCCGTTTCAAGAATCTGGTCAGGTTAGGCGTTGATAAAGTGAACGCCGCCAAGATCGCAGCCAGCAGCAAAGGGTATTACCGTCTGAGTAAAACTTATGCGGTACAACAGGCACTGAATAACAATTACCTCGCGAAAATTGGGTTTGTTTCATTGAAAGACTTATGGATCAGGTTTCACCATCATCGCTGAACCGCCCGGTGCGGACTCGCATGCCGGGTGCTGTGGGGAGGGTTGGAGAAAGACTAGCCCTTACCCGATTTACACCTCGTTGACTTCCTGGTTGGAAGGTTTTGGTGCTGGAATATTGGTGACGTGCATTGGAACCACCAGGTCACCTTTAAGAATACCAAGAACACCTTTCCTGATAAGGTGTTGCTCATTTTCTACGTCAACATAGCCTTGAGGGAAATAACATGTATTTTTGATATGCTCTTTGTCAAAATCATAACCGAGAGAAGACGACATTTTATACAGCAATTCAATGAAAAGATCGTTCCTTTTGGAGTTGCGTATATCCTCTGGTGTTGTTGTATCAGCCAAATTGTCGAGGTAAAGCTTCCATGCGGCCACTACAGCTTTATCGGATTTTTTTGTTCCAAAAAACTCCACATCTATCATGTTTAAGGCTTCGACATGAGATGGAGTAAGAGCTGCTGCTCTGGTTCTCATCAAGGTTTTGAAGATCCATTCCTTCCCAGCTCTTTTTTGACGTTTGCGATCTAAAAACTGACTGACCTGAACCGCTACGATTGGGCCAAAAAATACTGCAAAAAGGGTGATCACTTCCAAATATGTGACAGTGAATTCACTTTCCATTCTGAATTTTTCTCCACGTTAAATGTAGTTTTCCATGGATGAATAATACCAATTAATTTGTAGAGAAACTTGCAGAAAACTCGATATTTAATTGAGGGGTGTAACGCCTGCATAAGCGGCTGCGCGTCTAGCGCCGTCCGCTGGATGCTCTTGGTACGCCCGGCATGGGCATGAACTGATGGGGTGAAAGTCCCCTGTGGGAGAACCTACATCTGACTGGCGGTAAAGACGCCTGCTGATGACAACCACTAGCTTAAGGCAAGTGCAGTCCCGCGAGGGGCTGTGCGGAGGCAGTCTGAGTGCAAAGGTGCGAGCCGACGTACAGAAATCGCATATAAGGCTGAGTCTCTGGGCGAGTGAGCCAAGGATCACAAAGCCCTCAGAAAAATAAAGGACACCCAAAAATTTGACAAAAATAAAAAAAATAAAGGACACCCAAAAATTTGACTAATCGGCCACACAGTCTATTTTTCTTCTGAAGCCTCTTAAGGGCATTAAGGAAATCTACCCAGTAACCAAAAAAAATGACATGACGACCGCCCGAAAAAACCTCATAGATCCAGCCAGTACGCCCTACTACCACTGCATGGCACGCTGCGTTCGCAGGGCCTTCCTATGCGGCAAAGACAATTTCTCAGGCAAAAACTATGAGCATCGCAGGCAGTGGGTGGTTGATCGGTTGAAAGCGCTTTCTGGTATTTTTTCCCCGGAAGTCTGTGCTTATGCAGTGATGTCGAATCATTATCATGTGGTGCTCCATATCAATAGTCAGCAAGCCAAAAAATGGGACACCAAAGAAGTCTTACAACGTTGGACGCAGCTGTTTTCAGGCCCGCACCTGGTTCAGCGTTTTCTTGTCGGCGATCAGCTGGGCAAAGCAGAGCTGCTGCGTGTCGAAGGATATGCCCAGGAGTACCGCAGTCGTTTAATGGATATCAGCTGGTTCATGCGCTGTCTCAACGAATATTTAGCCCGGCTGGCCAATAAAGAGGATGAGTGCAAAGGGCGCTTTTGGGAAGGTCGTTACAAAAGTCAGGCCCTCTTAGATGATGCCGCATTGCTGACTTGCATGGCCTATGTCGACTTAAACCCCATCCGGGCAAAAATTGCCGCAACGCTGGAAACCTCAGAACATACCTCTATTAAAGAGCGCATTGAGTCATACGACAGCGGAAACGAAAAAAAACAACAGGCACACTTGAAACCGTTAAAAGCTCAGGGTCAAAACCCGGAACAGGCGATTCCATACCCACTCAGTAGCTACTTTGAACTGGTTGACTGGTCTGGCCGAATTATCCGCAAAGGCAAACGTGGTCGTATAACTGACGATGTACCACCTCTCTTGGAGCGCCTGGGTATTGACCCAAAAGAATGGCTGGAGACTATGCGCTGGAATAATCGTTTTCACCGCGCAGTCGGCAAGCTGGCTTCACTGAAGGCTTATGCAGAAAGCACCGGAAAATGCTGGGTTCATGGGATGTCTGTGAGCGGTGCTCTCTACCCTGCCTGATCAACGTATTTTCATTTACTTTAATGTGGCCAGAATTTTCTGAATGTGCTTTCTTATATTGTCTTGATAGTGTCTTCTATCTGGCTGTTGCTGAGTGCTTTTTATACCCTTCTTGGTTGGTATCAATGATAATTTCTTAAAACGATCAATACTATCATTTAAAAAAATGAATAAATGACGTACTCTCTTCACTTTTTAAAAAGTGGGTGTCTTTTTTATTTTATTTTGAGTACCGCATGGAGTCGAAAAAAGATCAGGCAAAGGTACACGAAATACTAGCGACACTGACTGAACAACTTAAATGCGTTTAACCTCTTGCATCACGGGCGAAGTCCGGTGGATGCGGTTGTTATGTTTGCTTTACTCTGCCCAGGAAGTATCGGTCATGCGAGGATCGTCGATCCGCTGGCCAAAGCAATTGTAACGTTGTTCCTTAATCTGTTTGAACATAAATGGTTCAAACAGCATTCGGTAGATTTTGGTTTGCGTTCCTTCAGATGTTTCCCGCTTCTGGCTTTCGATCAGTTTTTCGGCTTCCAGTTTTTTCAGCCCCATGTTAACAGTTGCATGGCTGACGCCGATAATTCTTGCCAGCTTGTTTTGACTGGGCCAGCATTCGCCCTCACTGTTGGCAAAGGTGGCCAGTACGACCAACAAGTATTTTTGGGTCGTTGTCAGGTTATCCAGACCGTTGGTATTAAGCTCAACCCGAATCAATTTCATCACCCCGATTGTGTAGGCGAACGAGATCATTGCTATACTGACTCCCGAGCACTAGCTCGTTGCTATACAGAGAAACCCGGTTAGGAGTCCCACCTCCGTCTGAGCCGGGTTTTTTCTTGTGTGTCAGAAACATAGCCAGCCATCGGGATAATGCAAGAAAGTAAAGCTAATGTATTGGCCCACCCCCTCAACTGGTTAAAATTTTGATGTTAACCAGTTGATACAAACAAGATAAAGAACAGTATCAAAGAACAATTTGCGCAATGCGGCCTACGTGGGTGAACATAACGCCTAAATCAGGTGCGCCGTAGGCGTCACCTGGATTTACTTGGTACGCCCGGCATGGGCATGAACTGATGGGGTGAAAGTCCCCTGTGGGAGAACCTACATCTGACTGGCGGTAAAGACGCCTGCTGATGACAACCACTAGCTTAAGGCAAGTGCAGTCCCGCGAGGGGCTGTGCGGAGGCAGTCTGAGTGCAAAGGTGCGAGCCGACGTACAGAAATCGCATACAAGGCTGAGTCTCTGGGCGAGTGAGCCAAGGATCACAAAGCCCTCTGGTTCGTGAGACACGGTAAATGCGGCGGTTGTGCACTGAAAGTCCATGTTCTTATCCGGGGAGATCTGTTCAACATGCGATTGGTAAGTTCCCAGTTCTCAGCCACTGGTTACAACAGGCTCGGCGAACAGTGACTCATCATCCTGTTCGAGCAAACCCGATGGCAACCAATAGCGCCAGCAGAGGTAACCCTGCGTGGTGATTGGACAGAAGTCAGCAGAGGCCATAGTAGCTGTACGACAAAAGTCATTAATGGACGGGAAGTCGTCAGCGAAGGGCCGAACATCGATGACAAAGAGGAGACTGATTCCCTCAGGGCGATGCAGCCGTCCGGCGACTCACCGTACCTGGCGACAGAATCTTTGACCAGCTTTGAACCATGATCTACTAAATTGCGTACTTGAACCGGCTAATCTGGCAAGCGCATGGAAACAGGTCAGAAGCAACAAGGGTGCTCCGGGTATCGATGGAGTCACCATTGAAGCTTATCCAGACTTTGCCAAACAGCATTGGCCTTCAGTGCGTCAAGCCTTATTGGACGGAACCTATCAGCCGTCACCCGTGCGCCGGCATGTAATAGAAAAGCCGGACGGCGGTGAACGCTTGCTGGGAATCCCAACCGTGATCGACAGGGTCATACAGCAGGCCATTGTGCAGGTGCTGACGCCTGTCTTTGACCCGGGATTTTCCCCAAACAGCTTTGGCTACCGACCGGGACGGTCAGCACACGACGGAGTCCGTCAGGTTAAGCAGTTGATCAACGGGGGGCTACATTACGCCGTTGACGTTGATCTGAGTAAATTCTTTGATACGGTTAATCACGACGTTTTGATGTCGAGGGTCTCCCGTAAGGTCCGCGACAAACGCCTTCTGAAACTGATTGGTCGCTACCTGCGCTCCGGAGTCATGATTGAGGGCAATGTCTACCCGACCAGGGTTGGCATGCCACAGGGTGGGCCTTTATCACCCTTGCTGTCTAATGTGGTCCTCGACGAACTCGACAAGGAGCTTGAATATCGGGGTCATTGCTTTGCAAGATACTGTGATGATTTTGTGATTCTCGTCAAAAGTCAGCGTGCAGGGGATCGGGTGATGCACAGCATTACCCAATTCATTGAACGCAAATTGAAACTGAAGATTAACTCCCGGAAAAGTAAAGTTGTGAAAGCAACAGAAAGCGAATTCCTGAGTTTCACCTTCACAGGGAAGAAAGTTCGCTGGGCCCAGAAGTGTCTGGACCGATTCAAATACCGGATACTCAAGTTGACCAGTCGTCGCTGGGGTGTCTCAATGCAACATCGGTTACGCAAACTGGCGCAATATATCCGGGGTTGGATGGGGTATTTTCGGTTATCGGAATATTACCGACCAATTCCCCTGCTGGATCAATGGATACGTCGGCGAATCCGTTGCTGTTTTCTGAAGCAATGGCGCAAGCCAAAAACCCGTTTCAAGAATCTGGTCAGGTTAGGCGTTGATAAAGTGAACGCCGCCAAGATCGCAGCCAGCAGCAAAGGGTATTACCGTCTGAGTAAAACTTATGCGGTACAACAGGCACTGAATAACAATTACCTCGCGAAAATTGGGCTTGTTTCATTGAAAGACTTATGGATCAGGTTTCACCATCATCGTTGAACCGCCCGGTGCGGACCCGCATGCCGGGTGCTGTGGGGAGGGCTGGAGAAAGACCAGCCCTTACCCGATGTACGCCCGGCATGGGCATGAACTGATGGGGTGAAAGTCCCCTGTGGGAGAACCTACATCTGACTGGCGGTAAAGACGCCTGCTGATGACAACCACTAGCTTAAGGCAAGTGCAGTCCCGCGAGGGGCTGTGCGGAGGCAGTCTGAGTGCAAAGGTGCGAGCCGACGTACAGAAATCGCATACAAGGCTGAGTCTCTGGGCGAGTGAGCCAAGGATCACAAAGCCCTCTGGTTCGTGAGACACGGTAAATGCGGCGGTTGTGCACTGAAAGTCCATGTTCTTATCCGGGGAGATCTGTTCAACATGCGATTGGTAAGTTCCCAGTTCTCAGCCACTGGTTACAACAGGCTCGGCGAACAGTGACTCATCATCCTGTTCGAGCAAACCCGATGGCAACCAATAGCGCCAGCAGAGGTAACCCTGCGTGGTGATTGGACAGAAGTCAGCAGAGGCCATAGTAGCTGTACGACAAAAGTCATTAATGGACGGGAAGTCGTCAGCGAAGGGCCGAACATCGATGACAAAGAGGAGACTGATTCCCTCAGGGCGATGCAGCCGTCCGGCGACTCACCGTACCTGGCGACAGAATCTTTGACCAGCTTTGAACCATGATCTACTAAATTGCGTACTTGAACCGGCTAATCTGGCAAGCGCATGGAAACAGGTCAGAAGCAACAAGGGTGCTCCGGGTATCGATGGAGTCACCATTGAAGCTTATCCAGACTTTGCCAAACAGCATTGGCCTTCAGTGCGTCAAGCCTTATTGGACGGAACCTATCAGCCGTCACCCGTGCGCCGGCATGTAATAGAAAAGCCGGACGGCGGTGAACGCTTGCTGGGAATCCCAACCGTGATCGACAGGGTCATACAGCAGGCCATTGTGCAGGTGCTGACGCCTGTCTTTGACCCGGGATTTTCCCCAAACAGCTTTGGCTACCGACCGGGACGGTCAGCACACGACGGAGTTCGTCAGGTTAAGCAGTTGATCAACGGGGGGCTACATTACGCCGTTGACGTTGATCTGAGTAAATTCTTTGATACGGTTAATCACGACGTTTTGATGTCGAGGGTCTCCCGTAAGGTCCGCGACAAACGCCTTCTGAAACTGATTGGTCGCTACCTGCGCTCCGGAGTCATGATTGAGGGCAATGTCTACCCGACCAGGGTTGGCATGCCACAGGGTGGGCCTTTATCACCCTTGCTGTCTAATGTGGTCCTCGACGAACTCGACAAGGAGCTTGAATATCGGGGTCATTGCTTTGCAAGATACTGTGATGATTTTGTGATTCTCGTCAAAAGTCAGCGTGCAGGGGATCGGGTGATGCACAGCATTACCCAATTCATTGAACGCAAATTGAAACTGAAGATTAACTCCCGGAAAAGTAAAGTTGTGAAAGCAACAGAAAGCGAATTCCTGAGTTTCACCTTCACAGGGAAGAAAGTTCGCTGGGCCCAGAAGTGTCTGGACCGATTCAAATACCGGATACTCAAGTTGACCAGTCGTCGCTGGGGTGTCTCAATGCAACATCGGTTACGCAAACTGGCGCAATATATCCGGGGTTGGATGGGGTATTTTCGGTTATCGGAATATTACCGACCAATTCCCCTGCTGGATCAATGGATACGTCGGCGAATCCGTTGCTGTTTTCTGAAGCAATGGCGCAAGCCAAAAACCCGTTTCAAGAATCTGGTCAGGTTAGGCGTTGATAAAGTGAACGCCGCCAAGATCGCAGCCAGCAGCAAAGGGTATTACCGTCTGAGTAAAACTTATGCGGTACAACAGGCACTGAATAACAATTACCTCGCGAAAATTGGGTTTGTTTCATTGAAAGACTTATGGATCAGGTTTCACCATCATCGTTGAACCGCCCGGTGCGGACCCGCATGCCGGGTGCTGTGGGGAGGGCTGGAGAAAGACCAGCCCTTACCCGATTTATGCGTATTTTACTGGCAGGTTGTATTCAGTTTATGCCCATTCTCTTGAAGCCAGGCTATAAGATTATCTTGATCCCATCTGGGACTCTTACCAAGATATATATCTGGCTCAGGAAATGATACGCGATCATTCCTATTCTCTGTAATTTGCTCAAGTCTATCAGTTATATTTTGCATATCATTCGGTTGTTTAGTTGGAACTCTATTTCCTTTAGTTATAGATTTAGACCTCATGCGTTCAAGTGTTCTTCTGCTTATACTTAGCAATTTGCAAACATCATCAATTGTAAGATATTTCATCTAAACACCATAAGTATTGACCTATCTTTACCAGCTATTTGGAGTCTCGTTGCACCCCGTTTTAATCTGAACTATATCTTAGTCAGCGACCCCTCCTGTGACAAGATAACGCATAAAGATGCTTTTTGTCGTATTTTGACGCAGTGAAAAACCTAAACTACACTGACTTCGTTTCGTTAATCTAGCTGTCAGCAATATATTACCCGGAGGATTTATGTCTGATCAATTCATAATGAAAGGAAAGCAAACGATCGTCTTAAACAACCCATGTGATGTAGAAAAAGTAAATACAGCATGTGATTTAATGGAAAAGCTGACAGGTAAAAGCTGGTCTGTGAACAAATGGTTTAAGAAAAATGCTATGGCAAAAGTCGAGGAATATGAAAATGAGTAATAAAAAGAATTCCAACAGAGCTGCTGTAGGAGAAAAAATAACAATGAAATTTGGGACAAATCAAAGAAAACGAGTTTCAAAAGTAGTCAACAAACAAAATATTACACCGCATGATTTCATTATAAAGGCAGGTGTCGATGCAGCTGAAGATTTATTAAATGCACCGAGATAATACTTTCTTTATACCATAAGCCGTTCCGGTGTTTGGGACGGCAGCATACGCATAACAGTCGTTTACACGAATCAGTTTCGCATAACATACTGTAGATTCGCTATACGTACCAGCCGATCCCCCCCATACAGCGCGACTTACATAACGTTCTGCATTCTAAAGGCTATATCTTCTGATTCGTATTTTGTAATTCGTATATTTTTCGGTCAAGCAACCCGTGTGATTACAGATTGCTTTATTTTTATTCAAAACAACAAGTTAACCATTCAGTTGATTTTCTGCATATACGAACTAACTTTTACTGTATAAAAGCACAGTATCAAGCAGAACTTATATGAGATTACAAGAACGCTTTCAAATTGCCATTCGCTCTGCCGGTTACTCTCTGTCTACCGAGCGCAGCTACTGGGACTGGATTAAACGCTTTATAAAATTTCATAAAATGCGCCATCCCGATCTACTGACTGGCGATGATGTCCGTGATTTTCTCACTTATCTGGTGATGAAAAAACACGTTGCTGTCAGTACTCAGCAGCAAGCATTGAGTGCCCTGGTCTTTTTATACAAACAAGTGCTGAGGCGTGACAGCTTTACGATCAATGACTGGCTAAAAGCAAAACGGCCAAAAAAACTTCCTGTTGTGTTTTCGGTGACTGAAGCCAACTCTGTTTTGTCCTATCTCAAAGGCACACCATTATTAGTCGCCCATTAATGTATGGTGCCGGCCTTCGACTGAAGGAAGCTCTGCGTCTCAGAGTTCAGGATGTTGATTTTGGGCGTATGGAAATTACCGTTCGCCATGGCAAGGGTGGAAAGACAGAATGACTCTGTTGCCCAAAGCGTCTGTTGAAACATTACGGTCTCAGATTGAATCATCCAGGTTGCTTCACCAAAAGGCGCTTGAAGAAGGTGCCTGCTTTGTTCATCTTCCACATGCATTGGCCAGAAAATATCCCAACGCTGGAAAAGAACTGGCATGGCAGTATATTTTTGCCAGTACTCAATTGAGTAAAGATCCAAGAACCGGCAACGTAGGCCGCCATCACATCAATGAGAGGGGGATTCAATCTGCCGTAAAACACGCTGTCAGAAGGGCAGGCGTGAACAAAAATGCCAGCTGCCACACTTTCCGGCATAGTTTTGCGACACATTTGCTGGAGAGCGGATACGATATCAGAACCGTTCAAGAGTTGTTGGGTCATGCCAATGTCAATACGACAATGATATATACCCATGTACTCAATCGCGGTGGTAAAGCGGTTTTAAGCCCGGTTGATCGCTGATAAAAAATGAAGGCCAGATCAACAACCAGAAGCTTAAAAAATAATAAAATATTTCTGAACAGCACTCACGCTGCCGCCCCTCTATTCCATTTCCTCGAGTATTAAGGCAGTTCCAGGTTATAAACGACATTTTATGAATAATTACAAAGACTCAAAATAGTACCCCCGAACGGGTTACCGAAGTAACTTTTTCAATGCTCCCACTCACCCCACCTGTCCGATAATTTCCACCTGCTGGTCTTGAGGTATCTCTTAAACGACAATATTATTGTTAATGGTCGGTATTGTACAATGTGGCTATATCGGAAAGGCAGAAGCCAGAGCTGGGGTAAAACCAGCAGATCCGCTACAACCGGATTTATCCACCGAGCTTTTGGTGCCACGATAGTCGCACTTAAGATAATAAAATATCCGGAAATCAGGGCTCCAGCGGTAACACTAAATAGAATTAACAGTGATCAAACAGTCATTAAACGACGAACGGCAACTTCATCCATGGCGTCGCCGGTACCTGCCAGAGCAACCTCGCCTCGATCCAGCACCACAAAGGTATCCGCCAGGTCACGGGCAAACTCAAAGAACTGCTCAACCAGCAGAATGGCCATCTCACCCCGGTCCCGGAGCAGAGCAATAACCGACTGAATATCCTTGATAATGGACGGTTGAATGCCCTCCGTTGGCTCATCCAGAATCAACAGCTCTGGTCGGGTTACCAGTGCCCGGGCAATGGCCAGCTGTTGTTGCTGACCACCGGACAAATCGCCACCCCGACGATGGCGCATCTGTTGCAACACGGGAAAGAGATCAAAGATTTCCGGATCAATCCGCCGCTTTGCCCGGGGCAGACAGGCAAAACCGGTTTCCAGGTTTTCCTGCACCGTCAGTAAAGGAAAAATCTGCCGCCCCTGGGGAACATAGGCGATACCGTTCCGTGCCCTTGAGTGAGCGGGGCTGCTGGCAATATCCCTGCCCTGCCACAGGATCTTGCCAGAGGCGGGTGTTACCCGCCCAGCAACAGCGTTCATCAGGGTGGTTTTGCCAACACCATTGCGCCCCATAACGCTGGTCACCTGTCCCTTATGCGCGGCAATGGTTACCGACTTCAGGGCCTGGCTGGCACCGTAAAACACATCAATGCCCTGTACTTCCAGCATCCAATTGTTCCTCCTATCTGCCCAGGTAAACGTCGATGACTTTTTGATTCTGCTGAACATGGTCCAATGAGCCGGACGCCAGCACACTGCCTTCATGCAGCACCATCACCGGGCACTCCAGCGCCCGGATAAACGCCATATCATGTTCAACCACTACCACACTGCGCTCTCTGGCCAGATCTTTTAACAGATCCGCCGTTCTGAAGGTCTCTTCGTCGGTCATACCCGCCGCCGGTTCATCCACCAGCAATAGCTCCGGTTCCTGTAACAGCAGCATGCCAATCTCCAGCCACTGTTTCTGTCCGTGGGATAATGCGGCCCCTAACCACCCTTTTCGGTCTGACAATCGGATCAGTGCCATCACTTCATCGATTCTTCTGGCACCTTTTGTGCTGAGCACACCAAACATGGCCGCAAAAGGCGTTCGTCGTCCAGTCAGGGCCAGCTCCAGGTTTTCCCAGACCGTCAGGCTTTCAATCACAGAGGGCTTCTGAAACTTCCGGCCAATCCCCATATTGGCGACGTCGGTTTCGTCATAGCGGGTCAAATCCACGTTGCCACGGAAAAACACTTCACCGGAGTCAGGTCGGGTTTTACCGGTCACCACATCCATCATGGTGCTCTTACCCGCGCCATTGGGGCCGATAATCGCACTCAGCTCTTTTTCCCCCACCATAAAGGAGAGTTCATTCAATGCCCGGAAGCCATCGAAACTGACCGTGACATTGTTGAGATAGAGCAAAGTGTCGTTGGGTATATGCTTATCCATCCACTAACTCCTTTCTCTCAACTCTGTTGCCCTGCGGATCCCGGCGCTCATTGATAAAGCCCGCTATCTGTTGATAAAGCCCGACCAAACCTTTAGGCAGCCAAAGCGTAGTAATAACAAACAGCGCCCCCAGGGCAAACAGCCAGGCATCGGGCATAACGCCGGTAAACCAGGTTTTTGCATAGTTAACAACGACGGCACCAATCACCGCACCATAGAGTGTTCCACGACCACCGACGGCTACCCAGACCACCAGCTCAATAGAGTTGATGGGAGAAAACTCACCCGGATTAATAATGCCAACCTGGGGAACATAGAGGGCACCGGCAATACCGGCAAGCACCGCCGACAGGGTAAACGCCACCAGCTTGTAGTGTTCAACCCGGTAGCCCATAAAGCGTACCCGGCTCTCGGCATCACGCACTGCCACCAGCACCCGGCCATAACGGCTGCTCACCAGCCAGCGACACACCAGGTAACCCAGCACCAGTGCCAGTGCAGACGCCATAAGCAGTACCACACGGGTACGGTCACTTTGCAGGCTGAAACCCAGCAGATCCTTAAAGTCAGTCAGGCCATTATTACCACCAAAGCCAAAGTCATTCTGGAAGAACAATAGCATCAGGGCATACGTCAGTGCCTGAGTAATGATGGAGAGATAAACACCGGTCACCCGGGAACGGAAGGCCAGCCAGCCAAAAAGGAACGCCAGCAGACCGGGCACCAGGGCGACCATTACCAGGGCAACAGCGAAAGAGTCAAACCCATACCAGTACCAGGGCAGCTCCTGCCAGTTCAGAAACACCATAAAGTCCGGCAGCTCCGGGTTGCCATAAACACCACGGTCTCCAATCTGGCGCATCAGGTACATGCCCATGGCATAACCGCCCAGGGCAAAAAATGCCCCATGACCCAGGCTGAGAATCCCGCAGTATCCCCAGACCAGATCCAATGCCAGAGCCAGCAATCCATAGCAGAGATACTTCCCCAGCAGAGTCACGGTATAGTTGCTGACGTGCAGGGGAGAACCTTCCGGCATCAATGTGTTGAGCAGTATCACCACAACCGTGATTGCCATTACTGACGACAGAAGAAGTTTACCGGCACGATCTTCAAGCAACAGTCGGGATAAAAACCCCTGTTGGAATCCATTCGTCATGTGTCAGCCCTCAACTGCCCGCCCCTTGAGCGCAAACAGCCCCCGGGGTCGCTTCTGGATAAACAGAATGATGAATACCAATACCAGAATCTTGGCGACCACGGCACCAGCCCAGGGCTCCAGAAACTTATTCACCACACCCAGCCCCATGGCAGCGACCAATGTGCCCCACAGGTTTCCTACGCCGCCGAACACCACCACCATAAAGGAGTCAATAATGTAATTCTGGCCCAGGTTTGGCCCAACATTGGTCAACTGCGACAGGGCGACGCCCGCCACACCGGCAATACCGGAGCCCAGGCCAAAGGTCAGGGCATCCACCCGGCCGGTAGGAATACCCATGGAACTGGCCATGGCACGGTTCTGGGTCACTGCGCGAATATTCAGCCCAAAGCGGGTGTAACGCATCACCAGCAGCAGCACCATAAACACCAGCAGACTGAAGCCAACAATGTATAAACGGTTCCAGGTAAGCGACAGCGCCTCATTAATGACCCACGAGCCACTCATCCAGGCGGGGGTTGCCACTTCCTGATTCAGTGGTGAAAAGATCGTTCTTACTGCCTGCTGAAGAATCAGGCTGATACCAAAGGTCGCCAGCAGGGTTTCCAGGGGACGGCCATAGAGATGGCGGATAACCAGCCGCTCAATCAGCACCCCGGCAGCACCGGCAACCAGAAAGGCCAGGGGTATGGCAATAAACAGGGACTGATCAATCAGCTCCGGGAATACAGACTGAATGACGAACGTCGTATAGGCACCGAGCATCATCATCTCTCCGTGGGCCATATTAATCACGCCCATCACCCCGAAAGTAATCGCCAGCCCGATAGCCGACAGCAACAGCACAGAGCCAAGACTCAAGCCAAAGAAGATATTTTCAGCCACGGTATAGTACTGCTGTCGCTGGTCAATTTCGGCCAGTGCCGTTGTGATGGTTTGTGCCAGCGCGGTATGGTCCGTAGCAGTTACTGCCTCCGCCAGCGCGGAACGAATAAAGGGGTGATCAGAACTGGTGAGTACCTCAACCGCTGCTATTTGTTCACTGATCGAACCCGTCTGCAAGCGATCCAGGGCCAGGGCCATATCCAGGGCATTGATAACTCCCTGGTTCTCTTCGCTGGCCCTCATAGTTCTGAGTGTACCCAGCGTTTTGCTATCCAGCGTTTTCAGAGAGGCGTATATGGCATTTATGCGAGTTTGTGGGTCACGGGCTTTCAAGTCCCAGGATGCCAGTGCTGTTTTAATGATTGAGCGCAGTTGATTATTAATTCTTACTTTTTTCAGCGCTCTTTTCTTTACTGTGCCAAGGACTGAAGACGCACCTTGCAACTCCCCCTGGGCAGGGAAAGGGTCAAAAATCCGATACTGTTTATCCGGCGTCTTTTCGGCGAACACCAGTCGTTTATGCTGCTTCTCAACAAACAGTTTGCCATTGAGCCAATGTTCCAGAATCTGTTGGCTGGACTTGCTGCCTTCTTCCGCCAGAGACGTAATCACAGCTTCCAGCTGTCCCCAGGAACTTTTGCTTAATAATGGTTTAAGGTCTTCGGGCGACACCGCCAACACCGGCCGCGATAAAATCAGCAGCAGGAACAGGAGAAAGCGGGCTGGCAGACTGTGAACCACCCGCCGGAGGTTCTGATTCATAATACATCCCTATATGCCCATTCCTCCCTTACGGGAGGAGGAGGGCATGATTGTCATATCATCTTTATAAATCAGTAGTTCTGGCCGGAGCAGACGCCGGTTTCCAGGTTATAGTTGCCGCACTTAACCGGTGCCGACCAGTCAGCAACAATTTTGGAACTTTCCGGCAGGAAGTCAGTCCAGGCATCGCCAATAACGCCACCTTTGGTTTCCCAGACAATCTCAAACTGACCATCATCCTGAATCTCACCAATCAATACCGGCTTGGTCAGATGGTGGTTGGTATTCATCACCGCTGTGCCACCGGTCAGGTTAGGAACGGTAATGCCATACATCGCTGAACGCACTGAATCAACGTTGGTGGTACCGGCCTTCTCAACCGCCTCAACCCACATATTGAAGCCGATGTAAGTGGCCTCCATCGGGTCATTGGCAACACGCTCTTCATCCTTGATAAAAGACTGCCATGTTTCAATAAATTCGTCGTTGGTGTCACTTTCAGCACTCATGAAATAATTCCACGCCGCCAGGTGACCTACCAGTGGCCCGGTATCAATGCCAGAAAGTTCTTCTTCACCCACCGAGAAGGCAATCACCGGAATCTCTTCAGCCGAAACCCCCTGGTTTCCCAGTTCCTTGTAGAATGGGACATTGGCATCGCCATTGATGGTGGAAATCACCGCGGTCTTTTTACCGGTATTACCAAACTTCTTGATATCAGAAACAATGGTCTGCCAGTCTGAGTGACCGAACGGCGTATAATTGATCATGATGTCAGCATCTTTGATGCCTTTGCTTTTCAGGTAGGATTCCAGAATTTTGTTGGTGGTTCTTGGATAAACATAGTCGGTACCGGCCAGAACAAAACGGGTGACCGCGCCACCCTCTTCGCTCATCAGGTAATCCACCGCCGGAATGGCCTGCTGGTTGGGTGCCGCGCCGGTATAAAACACATTTTTCGAGGACTCTTCCCCTTCATACTGAACCGGGTAGAACATCAGACCATTCAGCTCTTCCACCACCGGCAGTACCGATTTGCGGGACACGGAAGTCCAGCCGCCAAAAATAACATCGACGTCTTCCTTAACCAGCAGCTCCCTGGCTTTCTCGGCAAACAGGGGCCAGTCCGAGGCCGGGTCAACGACCACTGCCTCCAGCTTCTTGCCAAGCACCCCACCATTTTTATTCTGCTCTTCCACCATCATCAACACGGTATCTTTCAGCGTGGTTTCACTGATGGCCATGGTGCCGGAAAGGGAGTGAAGCACCCCAACCTTAATGGTGTCTGCAGCCTGAGCCATTACTGACCATGACAGTGCGGCAGTAGCCACCGATGCCGTTAAAAAGTTCCTGGATAGTTTGTTTAACCGGTTGTTCATAGCTTCCCCGCTATCTATTGTTCGCTGTTCGTTTCCTGAACAGGGGATAGCAAGAGGTGTGCCATGGTCAGTTTCAGTGCTTGCGCCATGGGAAAGCGGGCTGGGAAAGAGAGCCTCCGCCCTGAATTTTCCAGACCGGCAGGCATTCGCCGGAAACAACAGGGGGTACGCCATATTTTGGCGCGCCTTGCAGGCATATTAACTAACGCCGCACCAAATCAAGGCATTCATAATGACCATTTGGTCAGGTATTATGTCGGCGACAAGTGACGTATTCAGTGAAATACTGTGTCTGGCACAGGTTTTGCCATTGATCACAAAAAGATCACCAATAAATGATCCCGGATAAGAACAAGCACAAGGCTGTAATATGCAAGCATCATCGGGTGAGACAGAGAGCAACCAGAGCAGCAGGCCTGATAGCGCCGGGGCATCGTCGTCGGGTTGGCGTGCCGGGTTAGACGTAGAACTTAAACACCTGAATGGCCGTACCCTGATGGGGAGAACCCGCCATTATGGGCCGCTGCGCATTCAACGTCCTTTCTGGCCGGAAGGCAAAGGCCTGACCCATCTTTATATTCTGCATCCTCCCGGTGGTCTGGTGGCCGGAGATGAACTGGTACAGCGCTTTGCCATCAGAAAAGGTGCCCATGGGCTGGTCACAACCCCGGCTGCCGGTAAAGTCTATTTCAACGGCAATGGTCAACTACAAAAACAGACAACGCATATCACAGTCAGCGACTCAGCCTCCATGGAGTGGCTGCCTCAGGAAACCATCCTGTTTAATGGTGCCATTACCGAGCTTGATACCCGCATTGAACTGAACGGCGATGCGCTCTTTGCAGGCTGGGATATTATCTGTCTGGGTCGAACCGCCAGCGGTGAGCAGTTTACCCGTGGGCAACTCACCCAGCATCTCACCCTGACCAGGGACAGCAAACCGCTCTACCTTGACAGGCTCGATTTTGCTGCCGGGTCAGCACTGCCCACGTCCCTTCTGGGGCTCAATAATCACACGGTCTTGGGCACCTTCCTGATCACTCTGGAAAGCCCGCCAGACTTATCCGGCCTGCACAGCCAGCTGGTCGATAAAGGCTGGCACCGGGTAACCGCCATCACCTGGCGGGCCGGTGTGTTTATTGTGCGTTACCTGGGCGATTCATCAGAACAGGCCAGAACCATTTTCACCTGGATTTGGGAAGCTGAGAGAGAACGATTCAATGGCCGAAAAGGGTGTCGGCCACGCATCTGGAATACCTAAATTAACGAATAATTAAAGCAGGATCTCACTATGGAACTTACCCCCCGGGAAAAAGACAAGCTGCTTCTCTATACCGCAGCACTGGTTGCCGAGCGTCGTTTAGGGCGCGGGGTCAAACTGAACTACCCGGAAGCCATTGCGCTGATCTCCATGCATATCATGGAGGGTGCCCGTGACGGTAAAACCGTGGCCCAGTTGATGAATGAAGGCCGTGAAGTGATCACCCGTGAGCAGGTGATGGACGGTATTCCGGAAATGATCCACGAGGTTCAGGTGGAAGCCACCTTCCCCGATGGTACCAAGCTGGTCACCGTCCATAACCCCATAGCCTGAGGATTGTTCATGATACCAGGTGAAGTGATTGCCTCTGCCGACCCCATTGAGATTAACGTCGGCAGGGAGACCCTGACCCTCTCGGTGGCCAATACCGGTGACCGTCCTATCCAGGTGGGTTCCCACTACCACTTTTATGAAACCAACCCCGCCCTTGCTTTTGACCGTGAGCAGACCCTCGGGTTTCGCCTGAATATCCCGGCAGGGACGGCTGTCCGTTTTGAACCCGGCCAGGACCGACAGGTCGAACTGGTTCGCTATGCTGGCAAACAGACCATTTACGGATTCCGTGGCGAAGTGATGGGCACACTGCCAGAACCAAAACAGCCGGGAGAAGCACAATGACCATCAAACGTACGCAGATGGACCGGCAAACTTATGTGGATATGTTTGGCCCCACTGTAGGCGACAAAGTTCGTCTGGGGGATACCGAACTGTTTATCAGCCCTGAAAAGGATTACACAGTCTACGGGGATGAAGTGAAGTTTGGCGGTGGCAAGGTAATCCGGGACGGTATGGGTCAAAGCCAGCGGCCCGGCGCTGAAGTTGTGGATACCGTTATCACCAACGCCCTGATTCTCGACCACTGGGGTATCGTCAAGGCTGATATCGGTATCAAACAGGGTCGTATTGAAACAATTGGCAAGGCGGGTAACCCGGATGTTCAGGAAGGTGTGGACATTATTATCGGCCCGGGCACCGAGGTGATTGCCGGAGAAGGGCAGATCATCACCGCCGGCGGTGTCGATGCCCATATTCACTTTATCTGCCCCCAGCAGATTGAAGAAGCCCTGACCTCCGGTGTCACCACCATGCTCGGTGGCGGCACGGGGCCTGCCACCGGCACCAATGCCACCACGTGTACGCCCGGCACCTGGCATATCAGCACCATGCTCAAGGCCGTGGACAGCCTGCCCATGAACATTGGCTTTCTGGGCAAAGGCAATGGCAGTCTGCCGGAAGCCCTGGAAGAACAGGTGCTGGCCGGTGCCATGGGCATGAAACTCCATGAGGACTGGGGAACCACACCGGCTTCTATTGACTGCTGTCTGACGGTGGCGGAGAAATACGACATTCAGGTGGCAATCCATACCGACACCCTGAACGAATCCGGTTTTGTCGAAGACACACTGGCCGCCTTTAAAGGTCGGGTGATCCATACCTACCATACGGAAGGGGCCGGTGGTGGCCATGCACCGGATATTATTAAAGCCTGTGGCGAAAGCTATGTACTACCATCGTCGACTAATCCGACACGCCCCTACACCGTCAATACGGTAGATGAGCATTTGGACATGCTGATGGTCTGCCATCATCTGGACCCCAATATTCCTGAAGATGTGGCCTTTGCCGACTCCCGTATCCGCCGGGAAACCATTGCGGCGGAAGATATTCTCCATGACCTGGGCGCTTTCAGTATGATCGCCTCAGACTCTCAGGCCATGGGACGGGTCGGCGAAGTGGTCAGCAGAACCTGGCAGACCGCCCATAAAATGAAAGTACAACGGGGACTGTTGCCAGAAGATAGCGACGCCGGTATGGATAACTTCCGGGCTCGCCGCTATATCGCCAAATATACCATCAACCCCGCCATTACCCATGGCATTGCCCATGAGGTAGGCTCCATTGAGCCGGGTAAACTGGCTGACCTGGTACTGTGGAAACCGGCATTTTTCGGCGTTAAACCGTCACTGGTGATTAAGGGGGGTGCTATTGCAACAGCACCGATGGGTGACCCGAATGCCTCTATCCCGACACCGCAGCCGGTTCATTATCGCCCCATGTTTGGCTCTATGGGGCAGGCCGTTGCCGATACGTCATTGTCGTTTGTTTCCCAGGCGGCACTGGACGCTGGTATTGGTGAAAAACTGGGCCTAAAGAAAACCTTATCTGCCGTTAAAAATACCCGGACCATCCGCAAGGCGGATATGGTGCTTAATACCTGGCAGCCCCATATGGAGGTTGACCCGGAAACCTATGAAGTCAGAGCCAATGGCGAACTGCTGGTGTGTGAACCGGCAGACGTGGTGCCGCTGGCCCAGCGTTATTTCTTATTCTGAAACCGAGGATCGTTTATGTTGAAGTTAATCGAGCGCCTCCCGACAGCGAGCAGTGAGTTTTCTGATGAACTTCTGCTCCCTTTTGATCAACGCAAACGTGGACGACTGAAAGCTGTTACTGTGAATGGCCGGGATGCCGGTATTTTTATTGACCGTGGCGACGTTATGCGTGACGGCACTCTGCTGCAAGCTGAAACCGGCGAAATCATCCGCATTACTGCCGCCAGTGAAGCCGTCACCACCGCCCGTTGTAAGGATCCTTTGACCTTTGCCAGGGCCTGTTATCACCTGGGCAACCGCCACGTTCCCTTGCAGATAGGCGACAACTGGCTACGCTACCAGGTTGACCATGTTCTGGATGATATGGTCTCCCTGCTTGGACTGGAACTGGACCATGAACAGGCTCCCTTTGAGCCTGAGAACGGTGCTTATAGCAAAGGTCATTCCCATCATCAGCACAGTCATGCTCACGAACATGGACACGCCCATCATGAGCATCACCACTGAGTCCCTGCTGGGTCTGCTGCATCTGGCCAGCCCGGCACTGCCGGTTGGTGCGTTTGCTTACTCCCAGGGGCTGGAAACCGCCATTGACCGACAGTGGTGCTATAACCGTGAGACCACCGGCAACTGGATCAGTGAACTGATGCAACAGGGCATGGCCCGTCTGGATATACCGGTGTTTTTCCGGCTGTACGATGCCTTTGCAATAGAAGAGCAGAAACAGGTTAAGCACTGGAATGAAACGCTGCTGGCTTTTCGGGAGACCAGGGAGTTATACGATGAAGACTGCCAGGTTGGCCGAGCCTTCGCAGTCTGGGTCAAGTCCATGTATCCGGACGAAGCCCGTACGGACTGGTTGCAATCGCCGACACAGGCCGCCATGTTCGCCCTGTCCTCGTTATGTCATGGCATCGATAAGAAAACCGCTGCGACAGGGTTGCTCTGGTCCTGGTGTGAGAACCAGGTAACCGCAGCCACCAAAGCCGTTCCCCTTGGCCAGACCGATGCCCAGCATATTCTGAAGCGTCTGATTCACGGGATAGAACCCGCACTCACCCTGGCCCAGTCACTGGCAGATCATGAAATCGGTAACAACCTGATGCACTTTGCCATGGCCAGTTGCTGGCATGAGCATCAGTATTCGAGGCTATTCCGCTCTTAACCTGACCATTTACCCGTTAATAACAAGGACAATCACCATGACAACATCAAGAACCCCACAAACCCTGCGTGTCGGTGTCGGTGGCCCGGTCGGTTCCGGTAAGACCGCACTGTTGACCAAACTCTGTGCCGCCATGCGCGACCATTACAATCTGGCCGTGGTCACCAACGATATTTATACGAAAGAAGACGCCCAATTTCTGATGCGCAATGAAGCGCTGGACGAAGACCGGATCATCGGGGTAGAAACCGGTGGCTGCCCACACACCGCCATTCGTGAAGATGCCTCCATGAATCTGGCGGCAGTTGATGAGCTGTGCCAGCGCCACCCCGGTCTTGAGCTGGTTCTGGTGGAGTCTGGTGGCGATAACCTCAGTGCCACTTTCAGCCCGGAACTGTCTGATCTGACCCTCTATGTCATCAACGTTTCTGCCGGTGACAAAATCCCACGCAAAGGTGGCCCGGGCATTACCCGCTCCGACCTGCTGATTATCAACAAAACAGACCTGGCCCCTTATGTTGGAGCCTCTCTGGAAGTGATGGATCGGGATGCCAGAAAAATGCGGGGAGACCGCCCGTTTTTCTTCACCAACCTGAAGGCCAACGAAGGCGTGCGGGAGATCATCGATTTCATTATCGATAAAGGCATGCTGGACGCCAAAATGCCGGAAGCAGCAGCGACCACGTAGAACATCCAACGGTTTAACTGATAAAATTCAAACAAGGAAAACAGGCATGAACATCAAATTACTGTCACTGGCCAGCGTGAGTCCCCTGATCGCCAGTCAGGCTATGGCCCACCCGGGAGATCACTCTACCGGTGGTGTGATGACAGCTATCTGGCATCAGCTGACGGAACCGGATCATCTGTTGTTTGCCGGTTTAGTGGCTGCTGCTGTTATTGTTGGCGTGAAGGTTTATCAGAAGAAGAAAGCATAGGGCCTGTTGAGCAGAAGAGCATCAGAGCGGGATTTCTCTGATGCTCTCAAATACGGTCTTACTCAGCTATCTCAATAATTCAAGGGAAAAGTGATACAAAATAGGTTTTTGGGAATTTATTCTTTTCCCATATCAAAAACAAGACCTGCAAATTATAAAAAACTTTCAGGTTTGCACAAAGCATATAACGCCAAATTCAGCGGCTGCCGAAGGCAGTCCGCTGGGATTTTTTGTTAGGCTCACGCTTTTGATTTTTGTCTGGGTCTATACGGTTAAAAATTTGAGGGGTTGTAGATCTGAAAGGTTTATTCTCTTTCGTGCTTGCCATATTTCATAATTATCCTGCATTGCAAGCCAACTTTCAGGTGTCCGACCAAGAACCTTTGATAATCTCAGTGCCATTTCCGGTGAAACTGCACTTTTTCCTTTTATAACTCTGTTAAGAGTTGAAGCAGCTACACCAAGCTGTTCGGCCAGATAACGACAACTAATTGCATAAGGCTCCATGTAAATGGATTCTATAAACTCTCCAGGGTGAGGTGGATTGTGCATGGACATTAGTGATAATCCTCATAGTTAAGGATGTACGCATTGCCATCCCGAAATTCAAAGGTAACTCGCCAGTTACCACTCACTGAGATTGACCATATTCCTGACCTATTACCCTTCAATGGATGAAGAGAAAAACCAGAAGGTCAATATCATCAAGCACTTGGGCAGTATCGATTGCAGTCAGCTGCATTCTTAGCTTCTTTGCGTGCCTGGCCTGAATTCCAGCCTTTTTGCCCGTATCAAAGAACTGTTTGCGCCCTTTATGTTTGAATGATTTAATCATGCCAATGAGTGCAGCTTATTGCGCAACACGAATCAATAATGGAGGTTTGTACGATGTTGCAGAGTGAGCCTAACGCTTGAAGTAACCGGACGCAGCGGAGCGGAGTTCCGGTTGACTGACATGTTATGTTCACTTACTTACTCCAAGCCTTCCGCCCAGAAAGCATCAGTCATTCGAGGATCGTCGATCCGCTGGCCGAAGCAGTTGTATTGTTCTTCCTTGATACGCTTGAACATAAATGGTTCAAACAGCATCCGGTAGATTTTGCTGGCATTACCTCCGTTTCTGGTTTTCCGGTGACAGCTTTCAATGAATTTTTCTTTTTCCAGCTTTCTCAAACTGGTGCAGATCGTTCCTTGGGTTACGCCAAGAATTTCTGCCAGTGCTCCCTGGCTCGGCCAGCACTCCCCTTCAGAGTTGGCAAAGGTCGCCAACACAACCAGTAAGTACCTCTGGGTCATGTTCAGGTTTTCCAAACCTTCTGTATTGAGTTTTACCCGTATCAACTTTGCAATCCCGATTGTGTAGGCAAAGGAAATCATTGCTATACTGTCTCCCGAGCAGCAGCTCATTGCTATACAGAGAAGCCCGGTAGGAGCCGCTAACTCCGACGATCCGGGTTTTTTCTTGTGTGCGGGAAACCTAGACCACATACAGGAGATTGCAAGACAAATAGACCTTATTAGTTTCGACCCCAAAACATAGTGGTGAAACTAATACAAACAAGATAAAGAACAGTATCAAAAAACAAGTTGTGCGCTGCGGGCTGCATGGGTAAACATAACAGTCGTTTACACGGATCAATAGTCAGCAAGCCAAAAAATGGGACACCAAAGCAGTCTTACAACGCTGGACGCAGCTTTTTTCAGGCCCGCACCTGGTTCAGCGTTTTCTTGTCGGCGATCAGCTGGGCAAAGCAGAGCTGCTACGTGTCGAAGAATATGCCCAGGAGTACCGAGGTCGCTTAATGGATATCAGCTGGTTCATGCGCTGTCTCAACGAATATTTAGCCCGGCTGGCCAATAAAGAGGATGAGTGCAAAGGGCGCTTTTGGGAAGGTCGTTACAAAAGTCAGGCTCTGTTAGATGAGGCAGCATTGCTGACTTGCATGGCCTATGTCGACTTAAACCCCATCCGGGCAAAAATTGCCGCAACGCTGGAAACCTCAGAACATACTTCTATTAAAGAGCGCATTGAGTCATACGACAGCGCAAACGGAAAAAAACAAAAGGCACACTTGAAACCGTTAAAAGCTCAGGGTCAAAACCCGGAACAGGCGATTCCATACCCACTCAGTAGCTACTTTGAACTGGTTGACTGGTCTGGCCGAATTATCCGCAAAGGCAAACGTGGTCGTATAACTGACGATGTATCGCCTATCCTGGAGCGCCTGGGTATTGCCCCAAATGAATGGCTGCTGACTATGCGCTGGCATAATCGTTTTCACCGCGCAGTCGGCAAGCTGGCTTCACTAAAGGCTTATGCAGAAAGCACCGGAAAATGCTGGGTTCATGGGATGTCTGTGAGTAGTGCTCTCTATCCTGCCTGATCAACGTATTTTCATTGACTTTAATGTGGCCAGAATTTTCTGAATGCTCTTTCTTATATTGCTTTCTTATATTGTCTTGATAGTGTCTTCTATCTGGCTGTTACTGAGTGCTTTTTATACGCTTCCTGCTTGGTATTAATGATAATTTCTTAAAACGATCAATACTATCATTTAAAAAAAATGAATAAATGACGTACTCTCTTCACTTTTTAAAAAGTGGGTGTCCTTTTTATTTATAGGTGTCCTTTTTATTTGGTCGTCGCTGGGGTGTCTCAATGCTACATCGGTTACACAAACTGGCGCAATATATCCGGGGTTAGATGGGTTATTTCCGGTTATCGGAATATTACCGACCAATTCCCCTGCTGGATCAATGGATACATCGGCGAATCCGTTGCTGTTTTCTGAAGCAATGGCGCAAGCCGAAAACTCGTTTTAAGAATCTGGTCAGGTTAGGCGTTGATAAAGTGAACGCCGCCAAGATCGCAGCCAGCAGCAAAGGGTATTACCGTCTGAGTAAAACTTATGCGGTACAACAGGCACTGAATAACAATTACCTCGCGAAAATTGGGCTTGTTTCATTGAAAGACTTATGGATCAGGTTTCACCATCATCGTTGAACCGCCCGGTGCGGACCCGCATGCCGGGTGCTGTGGGGAGGGTTGGAGAAAGACCAGCCCTTACCCGATTTAGCCGTTGATTAGCACATTCTCTCGATGAAATGAGAGATACTCACGGTGTTTATCTGTAAGTAGTTTTTGTTTGATTTTCAGCTTTGGAGTAATACGCAGCGAATATGAATCAACAGCCTTGAAAGCACTTGATATAATTATTTTACCTTTTGAATCAAAGGAAATGTAACCAGAATCAAATGCCATATCTAAATTGGGCGCTAATAGAAAACCATTATACAGGTCTAATCTTTCCTGGTCGTTTGAATCTCTCCATGGCTTTATATGCGATGCTATTAGCATAGGAGCAAAACAACAATCTGTTACAGCACAACCTTTCCAATATTCAATCAAGGATTTTCTAAAAACCCCCTGACCAATTCTACTATTTACTATATCGTTCCTTTCTGTGCTTTGTATTAACTCTGCACTTTGAAGATCGTCAAGCAGTGATGGTGGCTCGATATGAGTTGAGTTTGCTATTTCATTTTTTAGTTCTTCAGGGATAACAAATAAACTATCGTATCCGTTTTTACCGAACTGACTATCTTTTAACTCATCTTCAAGACCTATTTCTGCAAGATCTGAAGTGATACTAATATATGCTCCCAAACCAGTTGCGCGAATAACTCTATAAATTTCTCCTTGTAGGTTTTGTACTCCAATAACCATTGTCTTTCCGCCACCATCAATTTGATAATTATCAATAGCTAACGATACTCTCACATCAAAAACTGGAATTTCTTTTCCTTGGAGATACTTTGATCTTATCATTTTTTTGTATGACCTCTGATTAAACGGCTAACCCCCGCTTCAACGGCGTAGTCCGTTGAAAGCTGTTGTTAGATTCACGATTACATGGAGCTGGAGAAGCAGAATGCCAAAATACAAAAAGAAACCTATTGTCGTTGAGGCTTTCAAATTTGAAGGTACGGCAGAACAGCACACGCCAGATCGGTTTTCAGAAGCGGAACAAAACCAAACCGTTCGTGTTCATTGGGCCTCCCCTAGTGGGTATCTGGACAGCGAGTGTGTTATTAAAACACTGGAGGGCACAATGACTGCTTATGAAGGGGATTACATCATCAAAGGTGTGAAGGGTGAACTTTACCCTTGCAAGCCTGACATTTTTGAAGCCACGTATGAACTCGCTGAGTGAATCTAACGCCAAATTCAGGGGCACCGTAGGCGTCCCCTGGAATTTCTTGGTACGCCCGGCATGGGCATGAACTGATGGGGTGAAAGTCCCCTGTGGGAGAACCTACATCTGACTGGCGGTAAAGACGCCTGCTGATGACAACCACTAGCTTAAGGCAAGTGCAGTCCCGCGAGGGGCTGTGCGGAGGCAGTCTGAGTGCAAAGGTGCGAGCCGACGTACAGAAATCGCATACAAGGCTGAGTCTCTGGGCGAGTGAGCCAAGGATCACAAAGCCCTCTGGTTCGTGAGACACGGTAAATGCGGCGGTTGTGCACTGAAAGTCCATGTTCTTATCCGGGGAGATCTGTTCAACATGCGATTGGTAAGTTCCCAGTTCTCAGCCACTGGTTACAACAGGCTCGGCGAACAGTGACTCATCATCCTGTTCGAGCAAACCCGATGGCAACCAATAGCGCCAGCAGAGGTAACCCTGCGTGGTGATTGGACAGAAGTCAGCAGAGGCCATAGTAGCTGTACGACAAAAGTCATTAATGGACGGGAAGTCGTCAGCGAAGGGCCGAACATCGATGACAAAGAGGAGACTGATTCCCTCAGGGCGATGCAGCCGTCCGGCGACTCACCGTACCTGGCGACAGAATCTTTGACCAGCTTTGAACCATGATCTACTAAATTGCGTACTTGAACCGGCTAATCTGGCAAGCGCATGGAAACAGGTCAGAAGCAACAAGGGTGCTCCGGGTATCGATGGAGTCACCATTGAAGCTTATCCAGACTTTGCCAAACAGCATTGGCCTTCAGTGCGTCAAGCCTTATTGGACGGAACCTATCAGCCGTCACCCGTGCGCCGGCATGTAATAGAAAAGCCGGACGGCGGTGAACGCTTGCTGGGAATCCCAACCGTGATCGACAGGGTCATACAGCAGGCCATTGTGCAGGTGCTGACGCCTGTCTTTGACCCGGGATTTTCCCCAAACAGCTTTGGCTACCGACCGGGACGGTCAGCACACGACGGAGTCCGTCAGGTTAAGCAGTTGATCAACGGGGGGCTACATTACGCCGTTGACGTTGATCTGAGTAAATTCTTTGATACGGTTAATCACGACGTTTTGATGTCGAGGGTCTCCCGTAAGGTCCGCGACAAACGCCTTCTGAAACTGATTGGTCGCTACCTGCGCTCCGGAGTCATGATTGAGGGCAATGTCTACCCGACCAGGGTTGGCATGCCACAGGGTGGGCCTTTATCACCCTTGCTGTCTAATGTGGTCCTCGACGAACTCGACAAGGAGCTTGAATATCGGGGTCATTGCTTTGCAAGATACTGTGATGATTTTGTGATTCTCGTCAAAAGTCAGCGTGCAGGGGATCGGGTGATGCACAGCATTACCCAATTCATTGAACGCAAATTGAAACTGAAGATTAACTCCCGGAAAAGTAAAGTTGTGAAAGCAACAGAAAGCGAATTCCTGAGTTTCACCTTCACAGGGAAGAAAGTTCGCTGGGCCCAGAAGTGTCTGGACCGATTCAAATACCGGATACTCAAGTTGACCAGTCGTCGCTGGGGTGTCTCAATGCAACATCGGTTACGCAAACTGGCGCAATATATCCGGGGTTGGATGGGGTATTTTCGGTTATCGGAATATTACCGACCAATTCCCCTGCTGGATCAATGGATACGTCGGCGAATCCGTTGCTGTTTTCTGAAGCAATGGCGCAAGCCAAAAACCCGTTTCAAGAATCTGGTCAGGTTAGGCGTTGATAAAGTGAACGCCGCCAAGATCGCAGCCAGCAGCAAAGGGTATTACCGTCTGAGTAAAACTTATGCGGTACAACAGGCACTGAATAACAATTACCTCGCGAAAATTGGGCTTGTTTCATTGAAAGACTTATGGATCAGGTTTCACCATCATCGTTGAACCGCCCGGTGCGGACCCGCATGCCGGGTGCTGTGGGGAGGGCTGGAGAAAGACCAGCCCTTACCCGATTTATGCCTGTTGAAGTTTTACTCAATTCTTTAATGTTTGTTGGTTTCCCGTCAAGGCTAGTTTGATTTCTATCATTCCAATATTCTTCAATGCCTTCTTGACCTTTATTCTTCGCCCACTTTAAAAGTGTTTTTCTATCTTGTTGATATTCATAAAGTGGTACAGAAAAACCACAAGATGATTGAACTAACTCTATGTTGAGAATGAAAAGTTGTCTTGCACCAATCGGTGAAGAGAATAGCTCAAGATATTCAGACCATTTCGAATTACCTTTGTGCAGGACTTCTGCTTTCCCATAAAGCCTCAGAATCTCAGGTTTTCCTGTGAACGCACAAAACATGATTGTCATTCTCGGGAGTTCTTGCACATGAGCAGAAGTTTCATTTCCACTCCCAGTCAAGTTCAACCACAAGACAGTTTTTTCATCGAGAACACGAAAAGAATCCATCCCTTTTGGTGAGATATTCACTTTTCCAGTACTTGCCGCTGTGCCAACAAAAAACATCTTTTGATCTGATATAAATTTTTTCTGTTCAATTGACAACTTTTCAAATTGCTTTCCCATAATTAATACCGATCAATTTTGAATATATTTTGATGTGTGCACCAAGGGCATAACAGTCGTTTACACGAATCAGTTTCACATAACATACTGTAGATTCGCTATACGCACCAGCCGATACCCCCATACAGCGTGACTTACATAGCGTTCTGCATTTTAAAGGCTATATCTTCTAATTCGCATTTAGTAATTCGTATATTTTTCGGTCAAGCAACCCGTGTGATTACAGACTGCTTTATTTTCATTCGAAACAACAGGTTAACCATTCAGTTGATTTTCTGCATATACGAACCAGCTTTTTCTGTATAAAAATACAGTAACAAGCAGGACTTATATGAGATTACAAGAACGTTTTCAAATTGCCATTCGCTCTGCCGGTTATTCTCTGTCTACCGAGCGCAGCTACTGGGACTGGATTAAACGCTTTATAAAATTTTATAAAATGCACCATCCCGATTTACTGGCTGGCGATGATGTCCGTGATTTTCTCACTTATCTGGTGATGAAAAAGCACGTTGCTGTCAGTACCCAGCAGCAGGCATTGAGTGCCCTGGTCTTTTTGTACAAACAAGTGCTGAGGCGTGACAGTTTCACGATCAATGACTGGCAAAAATCCAAACGCACCAAAAAACTTCCTGTTGTGTTTTCGGTGACTGAAGGAAGCTCTGCGTCTCAGAGTTCAGGATGTTGATTTTGGGCGCATGGAAATTACCGTTCGCCATGGCAAGGACGGTAAAGACAGAATGACTCTGTTGCCCAAAGCGTCTGTTGAAGCATTACAGACCCATGTACTCAATCGCGGTGGTAAAGCGGTTTTAAGCCCGGTTGATCGCTGATAAAAAATGATAAAACATTCCTGAAAGCACTCACACTACCGCCCCTCTATGCCATTTCCTTGAGTATTAAGGCAGTTGTACTTTACACGACAATTTGAAAATAGTTGTATAGGAGTAAAATGTTACCATCGAACTGTTTATCAAAATACCTTTTTAAATCAGGCCACCAGCGGTGACACCGAGTACAATTACCGGTTATCAAACAGTAATTAAACGACGAACGGCAACTTCATCCATGGCGTCGCCGGTTCCTGCCAGGGCAACCTCGCCTTGGTCCAGTATCCGCTGGCAAACTCAAAGAACGGCTCAACCAGCAGAATAGCCGTCTCACCCCGGTCACGGCCCAGACCAATGACCGACCCCTGCCCTGCCACAGGATTGTGCCAGAGGCGGGTGTTAGGTGTCTCTGTGCCAGTCTTTATTGTTTGCTATGCTCATGTCTCAAACAATAAACGTAATGGTATGCAGTATGTCATTGGAAGCCAGAGTGGAGAAACTTGAATCCCATTTTGATTCGCTGGACAGTGCAGTTCGTAATCTCTTCAAAATCACTGGTGATACCCATCAGGAGATACTGGCGACACGACAGGAGATGCGTACACGGTTTGCCCAACAAGATCGTGAGCTTGCGGGTGTTAAAGCCGATGTTTCTGCTTTGGCTGAAGCCATGCTTGCAGGTTTTAAGCGTACCGATGGAAAAATAGACCGGCTAGAACTTCTCATTCGTCAACACCATTTCGCCCCATAACGTTCGTCACCTGTCCCTTATGCACGGCAATGGATACCGACTTCAGGGCCTGGCTGGGCTGGCAGGAAAATGCACGGAGACCGGTGGCGTGAAGGTTTATCAGAAGAAGAAAGCACAGGGCCTGTTGAGCAGAAGAGCATCAGAGCCGAATTTCTCTGATGCTCTCAAACACGGTCTTACTCAGCTATCTCATCAGTTCCTGAGTTAACGGCTACAGGCGAACAGCAATATCATTAAACTCAACCAACGTGATCTGCTTCAATGCATGGGAGAACTCAAAGTGATTCTGAGTTTAAGCGTTTCAGCTCTACTTCCATTAAATCACTCCATTCACTGAGTACTTGCAATCTATTTTCATTACTGGCAATACGAACACCAGTATGGCCCACCCATAAAGACTCCTGTATGTCCTCTTTACTCATTGTCACTTTTTCTTCTTCAAACTTTTTGAGTTCAAGCCGGTCTTCTTTTAATGACTGGCTTACTGCTTGTTTCTCGTTTTCGATGAGAGTCCGATAATCCTGGTAACTTTCTATGGTTGTTTTGATAGCAACGTCAGGATTTTGCCCTGATGCTGAAGCAATATGGGCCAACGTAGTCTGGTAGAGCGGATCGGATGATGGTACCCCTTTTTCCTCCATTGTCTTTTTCAATATTTCCAGCTCCGAAGCTGGTAAATTTGCCACCATTACTACCCTTTGCAAATAGTCAGGTAAAACCTGTCTTATATGCTGAAAATACTCATGATCGTCAAATGACGGCTTGCCCATGCTGGAATCCGGTGTGCTCAGAACTTCCTGCACAACTTTTTCACACGCAGGGGTATTGTCCAAAAGTTTCATTTTCTGACTTATCAACCACTGATCAGCCAGAGTTCTGGCGGCTTCAGAGGAGTCAGGTATTTCTTCAATCAAGCGATTGACTTTGCCAAGAGGGTCAACCGAAGGTTCAGATTGATTTGATATTTTTTGTTCCAGATAATCGTTGAAAATTATTTTACCGATATCTGTTTCAAGCTTTAACTGGTCTGAATTCACACATTCAATAAATTCTTTATCTGATGCTGGCGACTGAAGTAACAGCAAGGCTTGTCCTACCGTGATTTCTCTTGCACTCAATGATTTATTAGAATATTTATTGATCAACTCAACCGCTTTTTCTCTCTGCTGACCTTCGCTAGAGACTGTTTTCTGAGGCGTTAATGATTGGACCTTGCGGCTCATCCAGTTCACTTTTGGTGAATCTGTTTTCAGTTGATGACTGCCACTCAGGCGGACTGGCTGATTAATGCCCCCTGTATTGGCAAGGTTTTGAAGCGTCTGACACACTTGATCCCTGGAAGGCAAAGAACGCATGGTAGATCCCCTGTGAATTCTGAAAAATCCGGTCAGAGAGTATCTTCGACAATGCTCCTGCCTTTTTTAGCAGGTGCTTTAAGGTAATGAGGGGCGACACCCCCAGACTGGCCGACTTCATCTTGATATTCTCAGGAAAGATCGGCAGCTGGGAGGCTGACCGAGAATAGACTGCCCTACTGCGGTGGCAGCAAATTGGTCTAAAAATCCGCTTTTGTTCGGCAAATAGCCCCGCTATTCACCTCACAAAACCGAATTTTTATCCTCAATTTTCTGCCATCCTCGTTACGGGCGCTATTCTCGGTCAGCCTCCCAGGGGAAATATTCAACAAGTGTCAGATAATGGTCATCACCAGACCCGCAGAGATCGCCATGGTGAAAATCACCACCAGGAAGGCAACAATCATCGGGTTACGGAACAGGCTCTTAAGCAGAATGACTTCTGTCAGGCTGGCTCCGGCACTGCCGATAATCAACGCCATCAGAGCCCCCATTCCCATGCCTTTAGCCGCCAGGGCAGACGCCAGGGGAATCACCGCTTCAGCCCGAATATACAGGGGCACACCAATAACCGCAGCAAATGGAATCGCCAGTGGGTTGTCCGGACCTGCATACTGGGCAATAAAGTCCGCAGGAATAAACCCATAAGTAAAGGCACCAATACCCACACCCAGCATCAGGATCGGGAAGATCTGCTTGAACTGACTCCAGGTTTCACCCCAGATGCGGCCCCAGCGATCATCACTTTTGGGCTTGCTGTCGCCACAGGCGGTTGCACAACCAGTAGACGTCACCGGAGCTGGTTTGGCATCACAGCAGCTGGTCTTCGGTGCTGGTTTGCTGTCACAACAGCTGCTGTTGTTATTCACAGATGGCGCGGTATCACAACAGCTGGTCTTGGGCGCAGGTTTGCTGCCACAGCAGCTGGCCGCTGCGGTTTCACCATAGACCACCTCTTTGCGTACAAAACGTTCAAAGCCCATTTTCTCCAGAATGTAACCACCGGCTACGGAAACGGTCAGGGCAATGGTGAAGTAAATGACCGTCACTTTCATACCAAAGGTTGCCAGCAACAGACCGACAATAATCGGGTTCATCAGTGGCGAGGTGAACAGGAAGGTAATGGTCGGACCAAACCCTGCCCTGGCTTTCAGAAGACCGGTCAACATCGGAATGGTAGAGCAGCTGCAAAAAGGTGTCAGCGCCCCCAGAAGGCCTGCGGAAACATAACCTTTGCCGCCCTTGGAACCGAGGATCTTCTGAATTTTTTCTGCTGGCATATATTCCAGGATCACACCAATAATAAAGCTGACAATCAGGAACAGAATGGTCAGTTCACCGGCCAGAAAGATAAAGGTACCCAGTGTATCCACCAGATTCCCGGCCATATCAGCGCCCACGCTGGATTCCAGTGCCGGTTTTATGATTGGCTCGATAGCATCGGTTATCCGCTGTTGTATGCTCATATCAATAATTCCAGAAAAGTAGAAATATATATTTAAAAAAAATCCTCTTGCTGATCTGCCTGATCGGTTATGAATATAAGATCAGTGTCCGCTTCCTCTTATGCGATCATCAGCATGCAGCTTGTTGGTGGGCGTATATTAGGTGAATAAAAAAACAGCTGCAACTATTATTCTAAAATTATAGAAATATTTATTACGGCTTTTATGGAAGAATGAGCTTAACCGGGTATCGATATAACACTGGAGTACCGATGGGAGGATTGCAATGGTTTCAATGGGCTTTGGGGTTGGCCGTGCAAGGCTGGAGCCACCGCCATATTTCTGCGATGGCCCCGGTTATTAATTAATGCAGCCCACCTTCCTGCCACGGAAGCAGATACATGACGTCACTGTGCCTGGCGGTAATCTCATTAAGGTAACCCGCCTCCCTCTTCCGACGGGATACCAACAGTGGATCCGTTACCTCCAGGGGCGTTAGTGACTGGTTGACCACCCAGCCGGCCGGTTGGATGCCGGCCCTGGCCAGATCTTCCTGAAGGTCAGCGGCCTCATGCACCGGTGTCGCTTCCGGTAACGTACAGATCAGCAGCCTGGCAAACTCAGGATCCCGCAATCGTGGCAGCAGCCCGGTCACCTCTTCTGAATGGGCATCGCCACGCTTCAACACTTCCCGGTGGTAGCTCTGGGCGGCATCCAGCAGCAAGATCGTATGCCCGGTGGGAGCGGTATCAATCACGGTAATGCGGTTATCGGCCTTAAACACGGTACGGGCAAAGGCCGAAAGACCGCAATCTCCTCAATACAGGGGGATCTCAGGTCCTCTTCCAGCAATGCACGTCCATCATCGTCAAGATGAGCAGCGTCGGCCAACACTTCGGTACGGTAACGTTCAATCTCTTCAACAGGGTTGATACGCTCAACCACCAGATTATCCGTCACCTGCCCTACAGCATCGTGCACATGGGCTGCCGGGTCCGTTGTCGTCAGTGTGACCGGCAAACCCTGTTCAGCCAGCCTTCGGGCGATCATAACGGCGATGGAGGTTTTGCCAACACCGCCTTTACCCAGGGTCATCACAATGCCACGGCCACTTTCTGCCAGTCCATCAATAAACCGGTTCAGATCGGCACTTTCCGACGTTGTGTCGAATCCTTCCTGTTCCGCTGTTGCCTTACCGGGGCTCTGATCAAAAAACGTTTTCAGCCCTTCAAGACCAATAGGAGGATTGGCCGACATGGCAATGGTCGACACCGGCAGATGACGCAACTGCCCTGGCATATCACTCAAGGCATTTCTGCCACGGGTCTGCAGGGCAATGGCAACGGGGTCATTGGCATCGGTGGCTGTGAATACGCCGTTCACCACCAGATGCTGATTGGTGATACCCAACTCCAGCAACTCGCCACTGGTGCGTGCGGCTTCTTTCAGGGCCGCGCCATCAGGGCGGGTGATTAACACCAACCGGGTCTGGCTCTCATCGGCCAGAATCTCCACGGCCCGGGCGTACAACGCTGTCTGTTTTTCCAGAGCCGCCAGGGGGCCAAGACAAGATTCACCTGTCGTACTGTCCTGCACAAAACCGGTCCATGCCTTGGGCAGAGAAAGTAACCGCAGGGTGTGGCCGGTGGGTGCCGTATCAAAAATGACCCGGTCAAACGCTGCGGTGACCTGCTCATCGGCCAGCAGTTCGGTAAAGGCATCAAAAGCAGCAACCTCAAGGGTACAGGCCCCGGACAGCTGCTCCTCCATATTCTCAAGGACCGCATCCGGCAGCACACCCCGGTATGGATCAATCGCCTTTGCCCAATAGGCGGCAGCGGCCGCCCGAGGGTCAATATTCAGGGCAAACAGGTTGTTAACCTGGTTTACTGCGGTCGGTTCACCACTTAACCGGGTTTCCAGTACCTCATCCACATTGGATGCAGGATCGGTACTCACCAGCAATACTTTTTCCCCGGCACTGGCCTGGCGGACAGCAGTAGCACAAGCGGTGCTGGTTTTTCCTACGCCGCCCTTGCCGGTAAAGAACAACACCCGTGGCATATTTTCCAGGAATTTCATCGCGTCTCTCCTTAACAGGCACCACTGCAACCACAACCACCGGCAGTTACCGGCTCAGCATCCGCTGTGGCAACCGGTTCACCAGCCGCCATGGCAACCAGTTGTTCACGGGTTGGGTAAGTTCCGTAGCTGACCATTTCGCCATCGCGCATAATGATGGGCAGCGCTTGTGTTTGATGGGCTTCCAGCAGGGCCCTGACCGTCAGGTTGGCGGCAAATGCAGCCGCTTCCTGCGCCAGGTTATGACGGATCACCCGGTGTCCCAGCGTTTCCAGGTAGCTCAGATCAGCAGAAAAAACAGACAGCTTCTGGTCCGGCTTTGGACCACAAACGCCAGAAGAGCAGCACATGGTAGGATCAAACACAGTAATAGACGACATCGTTTTGTCCTTATCTCTTTATATATTTTCAGGATGACTACCGAAACCTGTCGGTAGTCGAGTCAACGGGAAGATAATTAACTGGCGTGTGCAACCGGAAAACGATCGCGGGTACGATTGGCGTAAGCCACCAGCGCCAGCATGATCGGCACTTCAACCAATACACCGACCACTGTCGCCAGTGCAGCGCCGGAGTTCAGACCAAACAGACTGATCGCAACGGCCACTGCCAGCTCAAAGAAGTTGGAGGCACCAATCATCCCACCGGGGGCAGCAACACTGTGTGGTTCTTTCCACTTGTACATCCAGTAGTAAGCAATGGCGAAAATGAGCACTGTTTGAATAATCAATGGAATGGCGATCAGTACAATATCCACTGGATTGGCCAGGATACGAGGTGCCTGAAAACCAAACAGCAGCACCACGGTCAGAATCAAACCGAGCACTGACAACGGTTTCACCCGGTGACCAAAGGTCTGTAACGCCTGTTCAGAGCGCAGAACTTTTCGGGTGATCAGCCCGGCCAGTAACGGAATAACGATAAATAATACGACGGACAGAAAGAGCGTACTCCAGGGTACGATCACATCGGTAACCCCCAGCAGAAACGCAGCAATCGGCGCAAAAGCCACCACCATCACCAGATCATTCACCGCCACCTGAACCAGTGTGTAATTGGCATCACCTCGGGTCAGCTGACTCCAGACAAAGACCATAGCCGTGCAGGGCGCAACGCCCAACAGGATCATGCCAGCAATGTATTCGTCACCAAACTCTGGTGAAATAAGACCGGTAAAACTACCGAAAAAATAGCGAATAAACAGAATTGCCAGAAGCGCCATGGTAAATGGCTTAATCAACCAGTTGACGGTCAGCGTGACAATCAGGCCTTTTGGACGACGATGGATGTTTTTTACCGCAGTAAAATCGATCTGCATCATCATCGGATAGATCATCAGCCAGATCAGCACTGCAATCACAAAATTAATGCTGGCGTATTCCCAGCCTCCCAGGGTGGCAAACAGTGATGGAAAGAGTGTTCCACCGACCAGCCCTGCCACCATGGCCAGAGCCACCCAGACACTTAAATAACGTTCAAAAATACCCATGATTTGAACCTCTCCATACTATCGACAATCGTCGAAAAACGATAATAAAGCACCAAAAAAATCAACTTTCTTTCCTTGTTCCCACGTTGAACATGGGAACGGGGCCAACCAATTCGTATTAGCTGAAGCGGTTGAAAACGCCATCTATATCCGCCAGTAACTGCTGAACCCGTTGGATGGCCTCCGGACGAAGGCTGAAGCAGGTTTTGGGGTGCTTTACCTCGGCATGCACCAGTCCGGCCTCCCGCAGAATGCGAAGATGTTCTGAAACCGTGGACTGAGCAAGACCAAGCTGCCCCACCAAATCAGAACCCAGACACACCCGCCCCGCCAGTATCCGTAACAGCCTGACCCGTGCCGGATGCCCAATGGCTTTGGCATAAGCGGCCAACTCCTTCTCTTCAGACTCGTTAAATTGAAAGTCAGCGAGACTTTGCAGGCAATCCGTCATTGAGCTACCCAATTACAACTTAATCGTTAAATCACGATGAACGATACGCCTGTATTTTTCTCCTTGCAAGTACCCATAACAAAAAAATAAAAATACGACCGTATGATTAATACACCTGTTAATATACCGCCCCTAATATATCCCCAGTGTTTCTGCAACATAGAGCATTCACATGTCCCATCATCCTTTTGATATTCTGCCATTGCCCAATGGCTCAACCTTTATTTTTACACCTTGCCCGGGTACAAAAGCACAAAATCTTGCTGATTCGCTGAGTACGCTGAAAAAGGCAGGAGCTGACGCAGTTGTTACTATGCTGCCAGATACCGAAATCGCCCTTCTTGATGTTGCCCGTCTTGGTCAAGAGACTGAACATGCCGGAATGCAGTGGTTTCAACTCCCGGTAGAAGATGACTGTGCACCGGAAGCAGTATTTGCCGTTGCTTTTCAACAGGCCAAAGACTCCCTGCTCGCCCTGATTGCAAAAAAGGCGACAATTGCTATTCACTGTAAAGGCGGCTCTGGACGTACAGGGCTGATGGCAGCAGTACTGCTACTGGAAAGTGGCATGCAATGGAACGATGTAAAAACACTGGTTCAATCTATTCGACCAAATGCCTTAACCCTGCCCGTACATCTTGAGTATTTGCAGAAGCACTATGTTCTCTGAACGCAGATAGGAAGGTTGTTGCAAAGCCCGTAAAAAAGTCTCTCCACACAGGTCGGCTCGCTTGTGAACCGACCGACATCAAAGCGTAATCAGTTTATTGCTTTACGCTATTACCAGTTTTTCTCATAATAAATCTGGCTTAAATTCTAAGCTATAAGTAGCTGGCCATATGGAATCACATATTTCTGGCTACTTGGGCAGGTGCTATGCAAGGCACAACGGAGGGAGCATAGCCGTAGCTATGTGACCGGAGTTGTAACGAAGCAGAGTGCCTGAACAAGGAGTCAGAAATATATGATTTCATATGGTTAGCTACTTAACAGGGTTCTGCCCCACGTTCCCCCAATACAGCACCTTATGACTGATGGAGTAGTGATTGCCAGCATCAAAAAACATCCCGTCACTGATCAGCACCATCCTGACTCAGGGTATCAGCCTTAAACTGCAACCTGCTGATCTCGCCTACCTGGCAGCACTGCGCTATTGGAAAGAAACGGAATCACAACCGGAATTCAGTGAAGAAGAGCTGCATGTGGTATTCCAAAACGTGGAAAAAGCACGACTGGACGATAACAGTGAGGATTCTTCAAAACGCTGTAACGACGTGATCCGTCGTCTCCTTCAGCAGCATCTGTTGATCTGCCTGGAAGGCGGTGGGCATCGACATCACGCTTATCTGATCACACCGCTGTCCGAACAGATTGTCGATTCGGTGTGTGTCGGTATGGAAGCGTCAAAAGAAGCACTGAGTACCCTGTTTATGACGGTTGCCACGCACCTCAGAGAGATCAGGGATTCTGCGGAACAGGGGGGCAACGAACCGTTCTGGAAGCTTCAGGTAGAAGCACCACTGAACATTACCGTCAACCAGCTGGTCACCTCCATTGACCATCGTCAGCGTCAGCTGGACCAGGAAGCCATCAACACCCGCAAAGAAGTGGTGGAACTGCTGAAGCAGGACTGGCAAAACAGCATCAACCAGTGCGAACAGTTGCTGACCAGCACCCAGAATCATCTTCAGGATTTACAGCAACTGCTATTGGCCTCGTGCCACGAACTTCGCTCACTGCTGGACGCCATTTCCCGCTATTGTGAACAGGCCAGTCGACACGATGCCATCAACAGTGTTATCCGGCTGGAGCAACATCTTGACCGTATCGAGCACTGGAGCAGCGAACGCATGAACCACTGGGAAGGTTTCCACCACCGGGTTCATCAATACCTGCGACAGTTTGTCACCATGGATGAGCGTAAGGCGCTGATGGAGCGGGTGCGGGAAGGCATCCGAAGTTATCAGGCATTGCCCTGGTATCTGCGCTACGCCAATGAAGAATCGCTGGCCCGATTGCGGGATATTGAACCACCCCGGCCGAAAGAAAATCTGGCACGGGTAATCCATGATGAAGGTGAACTGACGGCCATCGAAGACTTTGATGCCCTGAAGCAACAGGTTAAGGAATGGCTGGTCAGGCAGGAGCAACAGTCCGGAATACTGCCATCCTACGAACAGGCACTGGAACAGCTGGCCAGCCAGTGGCCTATGGAAAAACTGAACATGGTCGCAGGCTGGCTGTTCAGCGCCCTGACTGAAATGGGCCACCAGCAAAACCGACAGAACATTGCAGATCATCAGTGGCATGCGGTTCTCCCGGCCATCGCTCCCGAGTTTTACGTGGAACGCCTGAGTCTGACCCCTAACACACTCCGCCTGGAAAGAGAGAAACCGATTGTTGACCGATAACCCCTACCAGCAGATCGCCGATCTGATCAATGATGAATGCTTCCCGGAACTGGATACCCGGCTGCGTCGGGGTGAACATATCGACGCTCGCCATCACCGGATTTTCAATATTATCCAGGACGGTTTTTCCCTGCTGGTCGAACACTACCTCCGCTATGGTATTGACCTTGTTCAGGCACCGGAAGCGTATTACTACCTCCGCCCCGGCACTGCCGGTAAAAGCCTGATTCGTGCCAGAAAACTGGATGAACTGACCATGGTCGTTGGTCAGGTGCTGGCCATGTTCCATCTCGACCCCGAGCAACTGGAAGGCAGTGGATGGATATCCGCCGATGCAATCTACGAGCGGCTGCGACTGCTGCTGGACAATGAATACCTTTGCCAACTGCTGGAACGAAAAAAAATCGAGACCCAGGCAGACCGTGAAAAAGCCATGGAAACCCTGCGTAAGGCCATCCGGCAGCTGGCCAGGCTGGGCATGGTAAGGCTGGAAGGCAACCAGGCCAGCCGTCTGCAGACCCAGGCACCGTTGCTGCGATTTATTGATCCTGTCCGCTCAACGGCTTCGTCACCAGAAGCCGCCAGGGCAGCCATGGCGCAGCTGGTTCGTGACGGTTATATCAGCCTGAATGACGATGAAGAACCTGTGATGCAGGAAACTTCTGATCCGGAAGATAATCTGGAAAATGCCCCACAAGAAAAGCGTCACGGTGAAGACGACACCGTTATATCTGAACAGGCCCTTGAACAAGAGCAGGAAGCATGAGCCAGAAAAGAACCCAGATCCGCAGCCTGACCCTGGTTAACTTCCGGGGTGTCTTCTTCAAGACTCTGGACATGCACCCATTAATGAGCAACCTCATCGGCCATAACGGAGCCGGTAAGACCACCATTATGGGTGCCTTGCTGATAAACCGGGTTCCCGACAATCGTCTGGTTCGCCTGCGTAACAATTCCGACAGCGGACAGGATCGCAGTGATAATGGTATCTGGGGACGCATCAGTGCCGGTACCTGTTACAGCCTGGTGGATTACGAACTTTACGACGGCAGGCGGGCAATAGCGGGGGTCCAGATTCGTCGTCTGAGCCAGCCAAAAGTCGAGCTGAAACTGTTTGCCATTACCGGTGTCGATGATGATGTTCCGGTGCGTGATCTGGTGATGAGGCCGGTGCCCGGCGAAAATGGCTTATACGAACCTCTGGATGGCAAAGCCCTGAGAAATCAGGTCACTATGATGGGCGGTGAACTGCAAAGCTTCAACACCACCGCCCAGTATATGAACTGGCAGTTTGAGCAGCGGATTATTCCCCGCCGAATGGAAAACAGCCAGGATCGCCAGCGTTATTACCGCATGCTGGAAACCAGTCTCTACGGCGGCTTGTCGTCTGAGCTGCAAAAAGGACTGAGGGATTATCTGCTGCCAGCGGATGATCAGGTGCGCCAGTCCATTGGCTCCATGCAAAGTGCCTTGCAACAGACCCAGCGAACCCGTCGCCAGATAGAAAGCACCCGAAGTGACCGGAAAGTCATCCGGGAGATTCTGGAGTCCAGCTATGCCCTTGGCGAACATGTTCTGGCATGGTCAGAAAAACAACAGGCCAAACTTCAGGCTGAGCTGAAAGATAAACGCCAGCAGGAGCACCAGGCACAACTGGAGCTGGAAACCAAAAAACAACAGCTGTCAGCCATTGAAGCACGATTACTGACCCTGGATACCCTGGACAGTGAACTGGCAAGCCGTGAAGAAGATGCTGACGAGCGTCTGGATCATGCCAAAAACCTTGAACGACTGCATACCGATCTGCACAGACTGGAAAATGAGCAGAACAACCATAACCAGCAGCTGGAAGAGCTGAGCGAACAGAACGCATTACTGGAAAGCCAGTATGCAGAAGAGTCCGCTGAGCTTAAGCGCCTGCAGGATGATATTGCACAACTGGTAAAACAGCTGACCAGTGTCGAGCAGGCCTATTCTGAAGAAGCCCGAAAAGCCGGATTATACCTTGCCGCCCTCAGGGCGTTGAATGAAGTACGTGACAGCTTTAACCAGCCAGACCTGCCGGCAGATGCACTCACTCCGTTAATGGGAACGTTGCTGCAGGCTGAAAAGGACGTTTCCGGCCGCTATTACAGCCAGAAGCCACTACTGGATGAGGCGGAAACCATTCGCGGGCATTTCGAGGCAACCCTGTCTCTGCTGGCGACGTTTGGTGATACCGATATTGACCTGAAACAGGCAGCCAGCCGCAGCGACCACTGGCGACATCACCATGAGCAACAAACAACACTGGCTACACAGATACCGGTATTGATCAGACAGCAGCAACAGCGCCAGAAAGAAGAAGAACAACTGAAGAAGCTGCAACAGGCCGTTGCGATGCTTCCCGAAGAATGGCGCAACCGGATTCAGGATGAAGCCAGCTGGAACACCAGCCTGAACACCGCCACTCATGAGCAACAATTCCAGCAACAGAAAATAGATACCCTTGGCGGACAAATCCAGCAATCCAGACAGACAATGGTACAAATCCAGGGCAGCCTTACCCAGGCCCGTCAGGATAATATTCACTGGCTGGATGCTCGCAGACTGGGTCAGGCGATTCAAGCCATCCGCCCGGCTGCCCTGATGGAGAGCCACAATGACTTTATCACCCTGCGCCAGCAAATCAGCCAGGAACAGCAGGAAAACCTGCAGGCCAATGTGCAGCTCGGCAAACATCTGGAAGAGCTGCGCTCCCGCATGGCACAGCTGGAAATCAAGGCATCAAAAGAGCTGCAACAACTGCAAAAGCTGGCAGAGATGACCGGCGGAGTGGTGATCAGTGACTATTTTGATAACGATGATATCTCCCTGGAAGAGGCGGCCTGGCTGGAGGCCAAGTTTGGCCCGTTACGCCACGCCATCCAGGTTCGGGACATCAGCAAAGCTGCCGCTATTATCCGCGAAGAAAGCGATCGCCCGGATCATGTCTGGCTACTGGGTGGCACACCGGGAGCGTCTTTTTCGGAAGAAGAGTATCTCCATACCCCCCTTGAGCAGAAAGAAGACGGCAGTGTACTGGTAGAAATCGCCAGCAATGTTGCCCGTTTAAGCCGGGAACCTGAGTTCCCGACCATTGGCCGACTGGCCCGGGAGAAAGAGCAGGAAAGACTGCGGCAGCAGGAAGAACAGCTGCTGGATCAGCTGCAGGAACTGGCCATTAGCAAACGACAGTTGGAGAAATGCCAGCAACTTCTCGATCAGCTGTCCGCCAAAAGCCAGTGGCTTGGCGTTCAGGAACCGCCGGTTCATGAGCTTACCGGGCAACTGGAGCAGCTGGAAGCCCAGGTCGAATCACTGACGGTTGATCTGGCCGATGCTGGGCAGCAGAAAACCAGTCTGAATAGTGTTGTTCGTTGTCTTGAACAGTGGCAAACCAGTGCCTGGCTATTGAATGACGACCCAGATCGTCAATCATTAGAGGCTCTCCTTGAGCAACTGCAAAGTGCCACTGACGCTAAAGCCTGGGTGGACAAACATCAGCCGACGATTCGGCAGCTCAATGACCATCGCCTCTATATTCAGCAGCCACCGGTAGAGAATCTGGATGCCCTGCGAGCAGAGCAGGAACAGCTGAAGCAGCAGTTAAGCCATTACCACCAGCAGAAAGACCTTCTGAGGTCGGCCATGGACAAAGCCCCTAATCTGCGCTTTGCAGAGTCCATTGCACGGCAGGAAGAAAAAGAGAACCTGCAAAATCAACTCAGGAATGAGTACGAGACTAAGCAACAGCAGGAACAAAAACACAGCAAGTATACGACACAACTTCGTGATCAGTGCCACTCACTTGAGAAAAGCATCGACTCTATCAATGCTCTCCTGAGTCAAAATAGTTATCAGCAATCAGAGCTCAAACGACAAATTTCTGATATCCCCCTGACCTGGAAAGTGGGTCTGAAGGAAGAGTGTGCTGCACAGTTAACCCGCATAAAGGCAGAAAAGTCTGAACTTATTCAGGAAATCAAACAGCAAAACATCGCACAAAGTACTGTTGCAGCAGAACGGAAAAAAGTCGAGGAGCGACTCAGTGATACCATAGCGGATATTCATCAGCTGGCACCAAAAGTACAACACGCCAGCACCAGCCATGAACGGATTGTGCAACAGGCAGAACAGTCCGGGTTACGACATAGACTGCATATTCATCACCTGCTGAATCAGGACAGTGACGCGTTACGTGACGGTTTGGCGACGGCAAGGGTCGCATTGGCAAAGGCTCTCGAAAATGAACAGAAGAATGAACAGAAAAATGGCCAGGACAGTCTTTATCAACAAATAGAGAAAGGCAGCAGCACGGATTTGCCAGCAGTGTTCCAATGCTTTATTGATTCACAAACGTATCTTGCCCAGCGCATGGATAAAACGTTATATCAATCGGATGACCCAAGGCAAAACCTGGAGTTGCTGGAAGAGCGGCTGACTCGTCTGGAAACCCTGTTAAAAGATGCAGAGAAACGCTTCCTCGCCGAATCGGACAGCCTCGGGCAGAACATTCAGCGCAAGATCAACAAAGAGCGCAAACAGATTCATCAGCTGAACGCTGCCCTGTCCAGTGTGCATTTTGGTACTATCCGGGCGATCAAAATTGAGCTGGAAGTGATCGACAGTTTCCAGAAAATACTGGATGCCTTGCAGCAGGAATTTTACGCAGACCTGTTCCGCAAACCCGATATCACCGTGGAGGCGGCGCTGGAATACCTCTTTAAGAAGGAAACCGGGGGGACCATTGTTGGTGATAAACTGCTGGATTATCGTGAGTACATTCGCCTGAATATTCTGATTCAGCGGGCTGGCAGCAACCAGTATGAACCGGCCAACCCGACCAACCTTTCCACTGGTGAAGCCATTGGTACCGGTCTGGCCATTCTCACTATGGTGCTGCATTCATGGGAAGTCGCTACCAATAACCGCGATGGCAAAGGACACGCCGCCAGTCGTCTGTTATTTCTGGATGAAGCGGCACGGCTTGATGCGAGGGCACTGGCCACCCTGGAAGAGCTCTGTGACCATCAATCCCTGCAACTGCTGGTTGGTGCGCCGGATAATGTGCTGCCCAAAAATGGCATTACTTATCGGATGGTGCGCCTGATGGAACCTTACGAGCATGTTATTTTCTCTGGCGTAAAAGGCAGGCTGCCCCAGGGGGCTGAATCGTGACATTCCAGCCAGAGGATGCCATACCGATTGCATTAGACTTGTTAGCAGACAGCTATCGTCAGAGAGGTCGGCAAATGTCGGCCTTTCTGACACACCTCATAAAGGTGGGCTGGGTCGAGCAGTGCAGCTTTCGCCAAAGAAACAATGATTTTGCCCTGAGAACCGCCCATGACCGCCAGAGTTTTCTGGAGTATATGGAAAGGCAGTTCGGCAACAACTGGCAAACGTCACTGGAGCAGGGTGAAACAAGGGAAGCATTTCTCACCCAACATCTGATATCACCGTTACCAGGGCATATCCATAGCCGTGTAGTTAATGCTATTTGGGGTGAACACTCCAAGAAACAGGCGGCAACACCTTCCGGGATAGCAACAAGAGACAGCGAACTGATTCAACTGCGCACCCGAATGGAATGTCAGCTGAATTTTGCTGGAAAGATTATTAATTGTCGGAATGAAATGGCCTTTTCAGATGCGGTCATCATCAATGAAACTGCACTGGGCAAGCTGCAAAGTATACAGTGTGAAGCGCCAATAAATATTATCACGGTGGAAAATGCCGGTGCCTGGCAACACCTGCCCTTACCGGAAAATGTCATTGCCCTGTTCGTTCCGGGGAATAATCAAAAGCTGGCGTTAAAGCTACTGTCGTTTTTCCCAGACTACCAATGGTGCCACTTTGGCGACCTGGATCAGAAGGGACTTGATATTGCCTCATCACTGGCCCGGGCTCAGAATAAACCACTGAAGTTATTAATTCCTGACTGGTGGAACCAGTATCAGCCCCATTTCCAGCTGGGAATAAAACAGGGGAAAATTGCCTGGCGGAAAGATATCTGTCCTCAATCCAGAAAGTACGCACAACACCCCTTTATCAATGCGCTTGCCGATGATGCAAAATGGATGGAGCAGGAGGCCATCGTACTGGACTCCCGCCTGTTGGATGAGATCCGACGTCTTTTTGATAGCGACCTACCAGGCTGACTTCAACAGCCCCAGTACCTGCTCATAACTGGCATCGACCCGGTTATAGAGCAGTGCACCATCATCAATACTCATACGAGCAATATCTTCCAGTTGCGACTCATGCACCTTGCCACTTTCTGACAATGTTCTTGGCAGCCCTGTTTGCTCAAAGAGCTCATCCCGCATGGCACGAATATAGATAATGGTTTCAGCCGCCCGCCGCTCTTCGGGTACTTTGCTGTAAAAATCGGCACCGGCCAGGGGAAGCAACAGTTCACCGATTGCCTGTTCACACCGGGGCAGGTTGTATTCCAGAACATAAGGCAACATCAGACTCATACAGACGCCGTGGGGAAGATGGGTTATCGCCCCAAGGGAATGCCCGATGGCATGAACCAGCCCAACCATGGAGTTGGAAAAGGCAATGCCCGCCATGGTGGCTGATTCTGCCAGCTTAAGCCGGAGATCCCGGCTATCCGGTGAGGCAAGCACCCGAAGCAGGTTTTCCCGTATGCCTTTGATAGCAGCAACGGCATAGGCATCACTGAGTGGATTTTTAGCCGTACCCATAAACGCTTCAATGGCATGGGTCATGGCATCCATGGCAGTGGCGGCGGTAATATGCGGAGGCAATGTCAATGTCATCCGTGGATCAAGAACCGCCACATCAGGCATCAGGAATGAAGAGCCAAAAGGCACTTTACGACCACTGGCATCATCGCGAATAACCGCAACTTTGGTCACTTCTGAACCGGTACCTGCCGTCGTTGGCAGGATAAATAACGGCTTCAGTCGTTTAGTCAGCGCACCAGAGCCGCTGTAAGCCAGAAGGTCATCACCACCTTCAGACACGAGAATATTGACCGCCTTCGATGTATCAATCACCGATCCACCACCAATGGCAATAATGCCATCCGCGCCATGCTCACGATAAAGCCGGGTGATGGCAGAGACGACACTGGTGGATGAGTCTGGCGGTACATCACTATAGACACCCGCCATCGAAATCCCGTCAACCACCAGAGCACGCTTGACGGGCTCAATTAAACCGGCGTTGAGCACCCCGCCATCGGTAATAATCAATGGTTTCTTTACCCCAAGGCTGGCCAGTTCGAATGGGATATGCTCCAGGGCTTCATTGCCTGAAACGATTTTGACGGGATTAAAGAATTCATAATAACTGCGGCTCATTTGGCAAACACCCCCATAACAAAACCGGCAAACACGCCCAGATAGATTTGAACTGCCCCCATCAGCTTTTCCGTTAAGGAAATATCCGGGTAATGACGCATGATTTTCCGACCTATAAACCGGGGCAGTGCGATCGCTTCCAGTCGCTCAAAGCAACGGACCAGTTTCATGGAAGCGGAAAGGTCGCCATCTACCACCATTCGTTCCCTGGCAAAGGCTTCGGTTGTGCCTTCCTGAAAAGTGAGCGTACTAAAAGCATGGGCGAGATGTTTGAATTGAATATCCACATCGGGCTTGGTTTCACTGTTTTTACGACCCGGTTTTATTCGCCCGTCACTTTTCTTCATATACAAACACGGGCCACGGGGCATAACACTCATGGAAAAGGTAAAACCATCGGGCAATGATTCGATTTCCTGCTGAATCCGCTTGTCAGTCCGACCAGCCTTAGCCAGCCCATGACCAATAAAAGCCAGCATAAAACGGACATACAAACGCTTTATGCGCCAGATAACGGGAAGGGATGGGGTCACCTGAAGCTCCTGCCAGCGAACCGCCGGGCAATAATTATTGTTGTTATTTCCGGGTGATATTATCCACAATCAGAACATGGTCGGCTATATAGGGAGTGTTATTCAGGACAATGAAATAGATTTAACACATAAAAAAAGCCCAGTTGATTGTTCAACTGGGCTTTTCTGTTGGGTGCCTGGCGATGACCTACTCTCACATGGGGAGACCCCACACTACCATCGGCGATCGGTCATTTCACTGCTGAGTTCGGGATGGGATCAGGTGGTTCTAACCTTCTATGGTCGCCAGGCTAATTAGATACTAGAGACTACAAACCAGTCTCTAGATGGAATCCTTTAATTAAGCTGTTTTCTTGCTTCACACTCTATGCGTATGGCTTCTTGATACTTGTCTCTTGACACTTGTATCCAGCAAATCGCTTTGGCGTTATATGGTCAAGCCGCACGAGTCATTAGTATTGGTTAGCTCAATGCCTCACAGCACTTACACACCCAACCTATCAACGTCATAGTCTTTAACGGCTCTTCAGGACTCTCTGGGAGTCAGGGAAGTCTCATCTTGAAGGGGGCTTCCCGCTTAGATGCTTTCAGCGGTTATCCCGTCCGAACATAGCTACCGGGCAATGCGTCTGGCGACACAACCCGAACACCAGTGGTCCGTCCACTCCGGTCCTCTCGTACTAGGAGCAGCTCTTCTCAAACTTCCAACGTCCACGGCAGATAGGGACCGAACTGTCTCACGACGTTCTAAACCCAGCTCGCGTACCACTTTAAATGGCGAACAGCCATACCCTTGGGACCGGCTTCAGCCCCAGGATGTGATGAGCCGACATCGAGGTGCCAAACACCGCCGTCGATGTGAACTCTTGGGCGGTATCAGCCTGTTATCCCCGGAGTACCTTTTATCCGTTGAGCGATGGCCCTTCCATGCAGAACCACCGGATCACTAAGACCTACTTTCGTACCTGCTCGAGATGTACCTCTCGCAGTCAAGCGTGCTTGTGCCTTTACACTAACCGTACGATGTCCGACCGTACTTAGCACACCTTCGTGCTCCTCCGTTACTCTTTGGGAGGAGACCGCCCCAGTCAAACTACCCACCACACAATGTCCCCGATCCCGTTTCGGGACCCGGGTTAGAACCTCAATATTGCCAGGGTGGTATTTCAAGGATGGCTCCACGATGACTGGCGTCACCGCTTCAAAGCCTCCCACCTATCCTACACAAGCAACATCAAGATCCACTGTGAAGCTGTAGTAAAGGTTCACGGGGTCTTTCCGTCTAGCCGCGGATACGCTGCATCTTAACAGCGATTTCAATTTCACTGAGTCTCGGGTGGAGACAGCGTGGCCATCGTTACGCCATTCGTGCAGGTCGGAACTTACCCGACAAGGAATTTCGCTACCTTAGGACCGTTATAGTTACGGCCGCCGTTTACCGGGGCTTCGATCAAGAGCTTCTCTCACCACCACATTGCTCTTGCTGACTGCGTTAAATGATTCCGCTCGCTCAGTCATTTACTCTTTTGTAAACTCCTTCGCTCGCTCCATCATTTGCCTTGCAGCAAAAGCAATCTGGAGGTGAGATAACCCCATCAATTAACCTTCCGGCACCGGGCAGGCGTCACACCGTATACGTCCACTTTCGTGTTTGCACAGTGCTGTGTTTTTAATAAACAGTCGCAGCCACCTGGTATCTTCGACCAGCCTCAGCTTACGGAGCAAGTCCGATCACCAAAGCTGGCGCACCTTCTCCCGAAGTTACGGTGCCATTTTGCCTAGTTCCTTCACCCGAGTTCTCTCAAGCGCCTTGGTATTCTCTACCTGACCACCTGTGTCGGTTTGGGGTACGGTCCCTTATGACCTGAAGCTTAGAAGTTTTTCCTGGAAGCATGGCATCAATCACTTCAGTTCCGTAGAACCTCGTCATCAATTCTCGGCCTTGAGGATCCGGATTTGCCTGGATCCCCGGCCTACGATCTTAAACGCAGACAACCAACGCTGCGCTGACCTAGCCTTCTCCGTCACTCCATCGCAGTCACAAGGGGTACAGGAATATTGACCTGTTTCCCATCGATTACGTCTTTCGACCTCACCTTAGGGGCCGACTCACCCTGCGCCGATTAGCGTTGCGCAGGAACCCTTGGTCTTCCGGCGGGGGAGCTTCTCACTCCCCTTGTCGTTACTCATGTCAGCATTCGCACTTCTGATACCTCCAGCACACCTCCCGATGCACCTTCAACGGCTTACAGAACGCTCCTCTACCACCTAGAGACTAGTTTCTAGATACAAGTATCAAGTTAAAAGACAGAAGCTGAGTATTAACTCTGTACTTCTTTTTCTTGTCACTTGTTTCTAGAAACTAGTCTCTAGATCCGTAGCTTCGGTGTCTAGTTTGAGCCCCGTTAAATCTTCCGCGCGAGCCGACTCGACCAGTGAGCTATTACGCTTTCTTTAAAGGGTGGCTGCTTCTAAGCCAACCTCCTGGCTGTCTGGGCCTTCTCACATCGTTTCCCACTTAACTAGAACTTTGGGACCTTAGCTGACGGTCTGGGTTGTTTCCCTTTCCACGACGGACGTTAGCACCCGCCGTGTGTCTCCCGTGATTGCACTCATCGGTATTCGGAGTTTGCATGGGGTTGGTAAGTCGGGATGACCCCCTAGCCCAAACAGTGCTCTACCCCCGATGGTGAGACACGAGGCGCTACCTAAATAGCTTTCGAGGAGAACCAGCTATCTCCGGGCTTGATTAGCCTTTCACTCCTATCCACAGGTCATCCGCTAGCTTTTCAACGATAGTCGGTTCGGTCCTCCAGTTGATGTTACTCAACCTTCAACCTGCCCATGGATAGATCGCCCGGTTTCGGGTCTACTCCCAGCGACTGTTGTTCCTAAGAACACGCCCTATTAAGACTCGGTTTCCCTACGGCTCCCCTATGCGGTTAACCTTGCCACTGAAAGTAAGTCGCTGACCCATTATACAAAAGGTACGCAGTCACCCCTCTGCCCTTAAAAAAGAGTAAGTAGGCTCCCACTGCTTGTACGTACACGGATTCAGGTTCTATTTCACTCCCCTCAACGGGGTTCTTTTCGCCTTTCCCTCACGGTACTGGTTCACTATCGGTCAGTCAGGAGTATTTAGCCTTGGAGGATGGTCCCCCCATGTTCAAACAGGATTTCACGTGTCCCGTCCTACTCGATTTCACAATGATTGGCCTTTCGTGTACGGGGCTATCACCCACTATGGCGACACTTTCCAGAGTCTTCCACTAAACCAAAAATTGCTTAAGGGCTGGTCCCCGTTCGCTCGCCGCTACTGGGGGAATCTCAATTGATTTCTTTTCCTCCGGGTACTTAGATGTTTCAGTTCCCCGGGTTCGCCTTCCAGACCCTATGTATTCAGGTAAGGAATAACGGCTTATGCCGTTGGGTTTCCCCATTCGGAAATTCCTGGATCACAGCTTGTTTATCAGCTCCCCAAGACTTATCGCAGATTACCACGTCCTTCATCGCCTCTGACTGCCAAGGCATCCACCGTGTACGCTTAGTCACTTGACCATATAACCCGAAACGATTTACTTTCGTAAATCATTAGAGGTCAGTCAATACAACTACCTTATAACGATCAAATGAATTTCTTTCGAAATTCATCGCCATACACATTAGCTATTACCTTTCGGTAATTAACTTGAGAGTGTCTCAGCAAGAATTTTCATTAAACAACCGAAGTTGTCTAAATCAATTCAGCTTAATTTGGATTCCACATTGTTAAAGAACATTCTTTCATTAAGAAAGAACAGCAAAATATGCTTAATGAATCAGTTTTCTGCTGTCTCTTGCAAGACAAGAAATTGGTGGAGCTATGCGGGATCGAACCGCAGACCTCCTGCGTGCAAAGCAGGCGCTCTCCCAGCTGAGCTATAGCCCCCTATTCTTTCCGTTGATCCAGGCTTTCATCTCTTGAAAGCTTGGTGGGTCTGGGCAGATTCGAACTGCCGACCTCACCCTTATCAGGGGTGCGCTCTAACCGACTGAGCTACAGACCCGGCATCTTAATCAAGATAACGGATTCATTAAACACACTTTTAAAGAACTTCACAGCCTCAGAACAGGACTGGCTTAACAATTAATAAAACCGCGCATGCAGTTTTATCATCAAACAATTCGTGTGAACGCTTATGGACGTCGGTTTTCGTTTAAGGAGGTGATCCAGCCCCAGGTTCCCCTAGGGCTACCTTGTTACGACTTCACCCCAGTCATGAATCACTCCGTGGTAATCGTCCTCCTTGCGGTTAGACTAACTACTTCTGGAGCAACCCACTCCCATGGTGTGACGGGCGGTGTGTACAAGGCCCGGGAACGTATTCACCGTGACATTCTGATTCACGATTACTAGCGATTCCGACTTCATGGAGTCGAGTTGCAGACTCCAATCCGGACTACGATGCACTTTCTCAGATTAGCTCCACCTCGCGGCTTGGCAACCGTCTGTATGCACCATTGTAGCACGTGTGTAGCCCTGGCCGTAAGGGCCATGATGACTTGACGTCGTCCCCCACCTTCCTCCGGTTTGTCACCGGCAGTCTCCCCAGAGTGCCCACCATCACGTGCTGGTAACTGAGGACAAGGGTTGCGCTCGTTGCGGGACTTAACCCAACATCTCACGACACGAGCTGACGACAGCCATGCAGCACCTGTCTCTGCGTTCCCGAAGGCACCCTTCTATCTCTAGAAAGTTCGCAGGATGTCAAGGCCAGGTAAGGTTCTTCGCGTTGCTTCGAATTAAACCACATGCTCCACCGCTTGTGCGGGCCCCCGTCAATTCATTTGAGTTTTAACCTTGCGGCCGTACTCCCCAGGCGGTCTACTTATCGCGTTAGCTGCGTTACCCGTCGTACAAGACAACCGACAACTAGTAGACATCGTTTACGGCGTGGACTACCAGGGTATCTAATCCTGTTTGCTCCCCACGCTTTCGTACCTCAGCGTCAGTATCAGGCCAGAGTGTCGCCTTCGCCACTGGTGTTCCTTCCTATATCTACGCATTTCACCGCTACACAGGAAATTCCACACTCCTCTCCCGTACTCTAGCCACCCAGTTTTGGATGCAGTTCCCAGGTTGAGCCCGGGGCTTTCACATCCAACTTAGGTGGCCGCCTACGCACGCTTTACGCCCAGTAATTCCGATTAACGCTCGCACCCTCCGTATTACCGCGGCTGCTGGCACGGAGTTAGCCGGTGCTTCTTCTGTGGGTAACGTCACAGCTGAAGGGTATTAACCTTCAACCTTTCCTCCCCACTGAAAGTGCTTTACAACCCTAGGGCCTTCTTCACACACGCGGCATGGCTGCATCAGGCTTTCGCCCATTGTGCAATATTCCCCACTGCTGCCTCCCGTAGGAGTCTGGGCCGTGTCTCAGTCCCAGTGTGGCTGATCATCCTCTCAGACCAGCTACGGATCGTCGCCTTGGTAGGCCTTTACCCCACCAACAAGCTAATCCGACGCAGGCTCATCTGATAGCGAAAGGCTCGCTTCTTATAAAAGAAACGGGTCCCCTCCTTTCCCTCGTAAGGCGTATGCGGTATTAATCCGGATTTCTCCGGGCTATCCCCCACTACCAGGCAGATTCCTACGTGTTACGCACCCGTCCGCCGCTCGTCAGCGAAGTGCAAGCACTTCCTGCTACCGCTCGACTTGCATGTGTTAGGCCTGCCGCCAGCGTTCAATCTGAGCCATGATCAAACTCTTCAGTTTAAATTTTTCATGCGAAAAATTTATATGCTCAATAGAACTTACTGCAAATTAACGAGTATGTTCGCTTAAGCGTCGCATTTAACTATTAGCAAAAGGTATTAACCTTTTGTAACCGATGCAATCGCACAAGCGCCCACACGAATTGTCTGATATCTTGTTAAAGAACTGATTAAATCGTGGTGATTTAATCGCTGATTCAGCAGTCAGTGCCGATCAGCAAGGCCGCCTATCTTACCGTGGCGGCTTTCGTTGTCAAGCATTCGTTTTCAGAAGAAGAAAGAAGCTTTCCAACTCACTGACGTTGCCCGAAGCCCTGTCAGCGGAGGCGCATATTACCGCGCCAGTTTGATTTGTCAACCGGTTGTTTTTCATTCAATCCAAACAACCCATTTTCAAACCGCACTTCCCGGTCAGCGATGATAATTCATTCTGCCGATCCGTGGATAACCGTTTGGGCCAGTCCGTGGAAGTGGGGCGCATTATACGCAATTGAATGACCGTGCCAACCCTCGGTTAGCACGTATACGACATTTCACTATTATGCAGTCGTTATCGGGGCCTCTTTAAAGCGACTGAGCGTCCAAGCACTGCCAGCGTTGTACCATTATGCAGTAACGCACTGACTGCCGGACTCAGCCAGCCCATAGCCGCCGCCAGCATGATGCCACTATTAATATACTCAGCCAGTTTGATATTACTTTGAATGGTCGACATCGCCAGCTGAGCCAGTTGCCGGGTTTCAGCAACGCCATAAAGTTTATCTTTCAACAGAACGACATCCGCAGCCTGTCTTGCCAGTTCAGTACCTTCACACATGGCTATACCAACATCAGCCATCGTCAACGCCGGTGCGTCATTAACACCATCCCCTACAAACATCACTTTTCGACCAGCTGCTTTTAACTGCTCGACAATGGCTGATTTGCTGTCGGGCGTTACCTCTGCATATACCTGGTTCAGCTGTAATTCATCACCCAGCACCTGTGCTTTGGCAACACGATCACCGGTAATCATGATCAGCTCATGAATACCGAGGTTACGCAGTTCATTCAGTGTCGCAACCGCATCTTCCCGAAGGTGATCCTTTAACCCGATCATGCCAATCAGCTTTTTATCATGAGAAATAAAGATCAGATGCCGCCCCATTTCCTCATACTTGATGATTTCATCTTCATAGGGCGTAAAATCTACGGACTCATGCTCTTCAAGAAAGTGGCGGCTGCCCATCATAAGACAGTAATCGTCCATAGTGCTTTTGAGACCATGAGCTATAACATACTCAACTTCACCATGTTCAATATGTGGTAGATCGTGATGCTTGGCAGCATTGACAATAGCCTTGGATAACGGGTGACTGCTGTGCTCCTCAACGGAAGCTGCAATAGCCAGCAGATCACGGCCTGTGTTGTTATTGCACAGAGGAACAATGTCCGTTACTTCCATATCGCTGTAAGTCAGTGTTCCTGTTTTATCAAATACACAGGTATCCACGGTCACCAGCTTTTCAATAGCACTTCCGCCTTTCAACAAAATGCCATTTTGAGCCGCACGGTACATGATGGATTTGAACGTTACCGGCGTGCTGAGCCTGAGAGCACAGGAATAATCCACCAGGAATACCGAGGCAACCCGATTAATATCCTGAGTGAGGGCAAACACGGCTGCTCCCATGGCCAGGGTAATGTTCACCCGGCGATCGGCCATATCCTGGGTAACTTGCTGGATTTCGCTTTTTTCACTGAGTGATTCATAAATCAGTTGGGCAATCCGGGCTGTGGTCGCCTCACTCCCTACCTTCTCAACCCGGACTGAAACCGTGCCATCGTGGACAGTGGTACCCGCATAAACCAGCGCACCTTCTTCGCGGCGGACAGGCACATTCTCTCCGGTCAACGTCGATTGATTAATAAACGCAGCACCGGATATCACAATGCCATCAGCCGGTATTGCTGAGCCCGGCTGCAGCTCAATCAGGTCGCCAACCTGCAATGCACCTGACTGAATCAACTCCCGGTGACCATCACCATTGATCCGCCATACCTCACTATCCTGCGGACGCATCAGATCTGCCAGCAGCTGATCACTGTTACGGCTGGTTTTCTGCTCCATATATTCGCCAAGGCTGATCAGGCTCTGGGTCATCATGGCGGTTTTATAATCACCCCGCCAGAAAGAGAGCCCAATAGCAATGGCATCAAGCACCTCAACGGAAACCCTGCGCTCTGCGAGGTCTGATAAACCTTCCATCATGGCCGGTGCAATCAGCACAGCCGTTGACAGCCCACCCCATTTATTGGGGAGTAATGCGGCCACCAGCGTTCCAAGGATATTCAGGGCGATATCACCACGGGTAAACTCATGCTCACTTTCTTCCTGCTCAGCTTCATCCAGACCAAGCTGAGATAAGCGGGCACTGATTATCTTTGCATCCAGCAGCTGTGTATCGTAGTGAACGACGATTGAACAGGCCGCTTCATTAATACGGATATCATGCAGTCCCTGAATACTCAACAACGCTTGCTTGATCCATGCACCGGTATCCGGGTATTCCTGCAATACGGCGATTTTGAAGCGAATGCGTCCTGGCAAGTGATGCTTAACCTGCAAAACAGTCATTTGTCGCCTTTGTGGAGATTGCGGTAATACTCAAGTTCAGCCTGAGTATCTTCCAGACGCTCTTTCAACTCTTCAACTTCTCCACGAACAGCAGACCAGGCTTTTTCTCCCGTGGTCGCCATACCCTCTCTGAATTTTTTATTCGAGAGCAGATAGGCAACAGCAGCCCCAGCCGCCAGCCCCATAACAAAGTGGGTTTTACTGTTCTGCTGACGGTAAGCTGGCTCCCGACTTACGTCACCTGACTGAGAGTGGCCGTAGGCGTTATAGCCGTAGTAAGGGTTATGACCGGTCATGCTTTTTACTGTCCAACAATTGATCCATTAAATAGAGGCCAGCGGTGCCTGCGGCAACCAGAGTCAGCATTGACAGGACCGGGCGGCCTGCCATCTTTTCCGCCGCATAAGTTGTCACGCCACTGACAGCGCCCGCCTGCAGGGCGGCTTTGACCGCCCCCCTGGCCAGCTCATGGGTATCCACGTCGCCCGCCTTATAGGTATTCCAGCGACTGATCACCGATGCTCCGCCACCCACCATGGCACCGGCAATCATGGCCCGGCTGGCGGTGCTGAGTTTCTTGTTTGCATTGCTCATCAGGATCACTCCGGTTGAGCGGGTTTCTCGTTGGCAGAGGCTTCTACCTCAACGATTTCAATCACCGGTTCAACATCTGGCTGCTCTTTTGGCGATTGATGTTTTTTTACCGACGCCTGAAAGCCCTGTTTACTCGCCGCATAGGTATCACGGAAAATTTCACCACCGGTGGTTACATTTTCCCGGACGGAATCAACCGTGTGACTGGCTTTTTCCTTAACAGCAGAACCGCTATTTTTGACCATATTGCCAGCGCCAGTCACCAAATCGACCAGCTTTCCACGCACCTTGTCATTGGTCAGCAAAAATGTGGCTGCGGCACCAATCAGGGCCCCCTGCCAGAAGCGTTTATCATTCATTATCGGACTTCCTCTGAGTTATTGTTTGCAGCTGACTTCGATGCTTCAGCTTCTGCCCCTTTGAGCATACTGCCGGCACTTGCCAGCATTTCCAGCAATTTCCCACGGACATTTTCATTACCCAGCAGCAACGCTGCAGCGGCACCGATCATCGCCCCCTTCCAGAATTCCCGATCATTAATGCCCAGAGTGCCCAGTAACTCTTTAAACATCCCGGCGTCTTCTCCCAGGGCATTCTCCACCATGGCCTGAGCCTGCTCAGCCAGTGGATGAGCGGGTTGATGCGCATTTTGTGCTGGCATATCGGGCTGGTAGCCAGGCCAGTATGGTGGTGGTGGGGGCATCATGGCCGGATGATGGTAACCCGGGTGTCCATAATAAGGTGGAGGCGGCGGATAAGGCATATGCCCCATGCACGCGGCATAAGGGTTATAGCCGGGGTGTCCGTAGGCACCGTTGGGCGGCATTCCATTGGGCGGCATATTGTCATAGTGTCCGAAGGCTGACTCTTCTGCAGCCTTCTTTGCATCGTTACTCATGGCGACTTTTATCCAGTTCCAGACACCTGGCTATCCGATAACAGGCTTGTTCAGCATCAGCTTCAGACTCACAAAATAGTGCATCAACCCATTGTGGGTTAATAGTCTCTGCATCGTAATCAATCACTACACTATTAGTGGCACTGTTAAGTTTGTAATTCTTGAAAGCGGGGATATCAGAAAGCACCGTTTCGATATCCGCCACCTTAAAACCGACCAGTTTTGTCAAGATACCCAGCTTGTACTTAAGACGAATTCTCCCGGGAAAATGATGGCCGATTGCCACCCAGCGCCTGAGCATCAGGGCTTGTTTGATGTGTTTATGCATGGGCCGGAATATAGCACTAATACAGGGAAAACAAGTCTGAGGTCATTGCACGACGGAAAATATCTATTCTTCTTTTGATTTACATCAACTGTAATGATAGTGTCGCAAATGATAATAATTATCAGTAGCGCTGAAGCACTTATGAATACTTACATTCATCAAACAAATAAAAGAGTTCGAATTCGATCTGATTATATTCGCCAGAATCCTGAAAAGGTCAGCAGGCTTATTACCAAACTTGGCAAGATCAACGCCATACAGCATGTGACCCATAAACGACATGCAGGCTCAGTGGCCATTCAATTTGATAACAACGAACTGGACAGTAAAAGCCTGCTGGATATTCTGGACAGTAATGGCTGGCTGCAATCGGATGGACGCCCCTCTTTTATTGAAAATGCCGTTGTTTCCGGCACCAAGACCTTTGCCAGAGGTATGGTTGGCCTGGCCTTAACGCGTCTGGTGGGCCCCTCAGTCAGCCGGGTTATTATGAGCCTATAGCCCCAAACTTTTTAGCGGCACATTTACAGAGGCCGCTGGCTTTTGCCGGACATTGTTTACAGGGTGGGCTTTTCAGGGGAATGTGCAGTATGGACTGTTCATGTCGGGATTTTTCCACTACCGACTGTAGAGAATCAGAAGAGACGCCGACTGAAGCGAATGGTGCATCGTTGCCTTCCTGAAACCAGGATATCAATGGATTGCATGGCGCAGCCAGTTCTCTGGCAGCGCTGACGACAGCATCCTGAACAATGGATTTTACCTCAGGTGAGAACACCTGAACCTTTTCTGCAACACCAACACTTTGTCTTCCAGCCAATGCCTGCAGTTGCATCCATGATCTGGTTTGCAGTTTGGCTGACTTTTTACCGAGCTTTTTTAGTTTTTTTAATGCACTACTCGAACTCATGTTTCAGTCTCCCGATACAGCAGACCGAACACTACCATAATGCAAATAAAAATGAATCTTATTTACAACACTTGAAAATATAGCTAATGCTTTCTGCCAAAAGAAAACACCCGGGTCCTCAGCAGCAGCAGGATCGCCAGAAAAGCGCCATAAATGACAGGTTCCGTATAATCACTTTTAACCAGCCAGAGAAAATGAATAACCGCAAGAACAGCAGCAACGTAGACCAGTCGATGCAATTGAATCCACTGCTTACCCAGCCGCTTCATCATTTTTTTTGTTGAAGTCACGCCCAGCGCAACCAGAATCGATAGTGAAAAAGCACCGACAATAATATAAGAACGCTTATAAAGGTCTTCTAACAGTGTCTGCCATTCCCAGGACAGCATAAACGCCAGGTAAGCCAATAGATGCAAAACCGCATAGAATAAGGCGAATAAACCCAGCATCCGCCGGAACCGGATCAGTTTTCCTATACCCGTCAGTCGTCGTGCTGGTGAGACAGCCAGCGATAAGAGCAAAAATATTAATGCCCACTCTCCCAGCCCGTGGGTGAGAGCGCTGGCAGGGTCTGGCCCCAGATTGTTTTCCAGAGCCTTTATGATCAGATCGGCTAATGGAAAAAGGCTGAGAGGAAATACAGCAAGCTTGATGTTGGCAACCCGATCCATAGCCCTATCCTTTATACAACTCAGTAAAAGCGTGTTAAATCCATGCCCTTGTATAAGTCAGCCACTTCTTCGCCATAGCCATTAAAAGGCTGAGTCTCAATCCGGTTAGGTGCCAGCAGTGTACTTGGCAACCGTCGTTCATGTTTCTGGCTCCAGCGAGGGTGATCAACCGCCGGGTTTACATTGGCATAGAACCCGTACTCCTGAGGTGCTGAGGTTTCCCAGGTGGTTTTCGGCTGCTGTTCGGTCAGACGAATTTTCACTATGGATTTGATGCTTTTGAAACCATACTTCCAGGGCACCACCAGCCGGAACGGCGCACCATTCTGATTGGGCAAGATATCGCCGTATAGCCCGGTCGCCATCAGGGTTAGCGGGTTCATGGCTTCATCGATTCTCAGCCCTTCAACATAAGGCCAGTCCAGGGAGCCAAAGGATGCCTTCTGCCCCGGCATCTGCTCAGGTTCATGCAGTGTGGTGAATTCGACAAAACGGGCTTTGGACGTCGGCTCAAACTGCTTAAGGATATTGGCCAGCGGGATACCAATCCAGGGGATCACCATGGACCAGGCTTCAACACATCGCAGCCGATAGATGCGCTCTTCCATCGCATGAGGCTTGAGAATATCTTCCAGATGGTATCGACCGGGCCTGGCAACCTCACCTTCCACCACCACTGACCATGGATCGGTTTTCAGAGAATGAGCATTCCTGACCGGATCACCTTTCCCTGTGCCAAACTCGTAAAAGTTATTGTAGGAAGTAACCACTTGATGTGGTGTCAATGCTTCAGTTGTCGTGTAAACATCAGGGTTAAATGCAAGAACCTGCTTTTTTAGCCATTCGGGACCCGGCTGAGAAGGAAGAACATCGTCTTGTGCTTTTTTACTGATGGCTTTGGCTTCGCCTTCCTGGGAGCACCCTGCCAACATCAACCCCAGCCCGGCCAGGGCAAAACGCCCGGACTGCTGCATAAAACGTCGTCGGTCATGATAGATATGCTCGGGTGTAATTTCACTACTGCCGATATCTGAACGTTTTTTTATTTTCAGTAGCATGATATCTCCTTACCAAACACTGCTGTTATTACGGTCATTCTGGCGAGGCGATCACATGAAAGGCCGCATTTCCACATAATGCCAAGGGATATTGCCGAGCTCAAGCATCCATCTCTCGCAGGTATAAAAAAAGCCAGCAATGCCGGCTTTAAGAAGCTAAGAGAAACTAAACAGTTTGATCACTCTTGTTGTCACCAAGCCGCCAGATCGCGGTAATCGGGCCAGAGCAGGCATAAGCGAGAAAGATCATCAGCAGTGTACGGGGCGGGTCCATAAATACCACGGCAAAGGCCAGAACCATCGCCAACAGGAACACAAAGTGTACCCGACCTCTCAGATCAATCTTCTTGAAACTCTGATAGCGAATATTGCTGACCATAAGGACACCAGCCCCCCCCGGTAATCAGCGCACCAAGTATGGCAATAAAGGTGGACTCACCATCCAGGCCAAAGTCACTTAGTGCCCATACCATGCCAATCACTACCGCTGCTGCCGCCGGACTGGCCAGGCCGGTAAAGTAGCGACTGTCAGTGACTTCAATCTGGGCATTAAACCGGGCCAGCCGCAGGGCTGCACAAGCCGCATAGACAAACGCAATCATCCAGCCAAACTTGCCAAGGTCCTGCAGCGCCCAGCTGAAAACCACCATGGCCGGGGCAACACCAAAGGTGACCATATCTGCCAGGCTGTCATACTGCTCACCAAACTTGCTCATGGTGTTGGTCATCCTGGCGACACGACCATCCAGACCATCCAGAATCATGGCGACAAATACGGCAATACAGGCCAGGGAAAAATGCCCCGCCTGCGCAGCGATAACGGCGTAAAAACCACAAAACAGGTTGCCGGTGGTGAAAAGATTGGGTAACAGGTAGATCCCTTTGCGACGAATCGCCTGTCCTTCTTCAATCACTTCTTCTTCGTGCTCGTCTACAGGAAAAAAACCGTCGACGGCATCTTTATTACTCTCCGGCTTTTCCATTTTCTCAGTCATTGGTGCATCTGCTCATCATTACAGAATCAGCGTGAGACTGTATCACGAATACGCTTTTTGAGGGACACCGTCAGATCAAACATTAGGTCAGTAACCACCCTTGCTGACATCGTTTACCAAGTGCCGACCAGAACCGCTCAGCACCAGCGTGCAGACGAACATCATTTCGGTAAAGCTTGATTTCAATAGAGCCCCAATACTTCTCCCGCTGATCCAGACCGACAAAGTCCACCAGCTGGCCACTGGCCAGCTCATCAACAATGGCATAACCCGGCAGCCAGGCAATGCCCGCACCTTTGAGAGCCATCACTTTGAGCAGGTTGGTCAGGGACGATTCCATCACCGGCTGAAAACGGGGCAGGTTGTCGATCTTTCTCAGCAGACCGTTCACCTGACGCCCCATAAAGGCCCCGGGACTGTAACCCAGCAGCGGAGTCGGCCCGGACTGACCATTCAGTCGAAACAGTGGTTGGCCCAGCGCATCCGGTGCACAAACCGGACGCATTTCAGTGCTGCCAAGGGAGAGGCTGAGAAAAGGCGGTTGCAGCAACGCTTCGATATCGAAAGCCAGCAGGAAATCACAGCGCCCTTCCTGCAGTGCTTCCACCGCACGGTCCACATCAATGCTTTCCACCCGACTGCGCAAAACCAGCCCTTCGCTCATGGTTGCAATCAACTCCGGCAACAAAGAGACGGAGAGCGAATGGGCTGCGGCAAAATCCAACGGTTGCGGCCCAATGCCATTCTGGCCTTTGAGTTGTTGTACGCCGTCGTCCATCTGGCGCAACAGATTGCGCGCCGTGGTATGAAACAGCCGACCTTCGGGGGTCAGTGCCAGGGGTGTTGTGGTGCGGTCGATGAGTTCCACCCCCAGGACGTGCTCAAGGCTGCGAATGCGACGGCTGAAAGCGGGCTGAGTGACATTACGATGCTGCGCCGCACGGGAAAAATTCCGCAGCTCGGCCAAAGCCAGAAAATCTTCCAGCCATTTAGTTTCCAGATTCATCCTGTTTCAACTTGCTGAATGGTCGGCGGCGAGTCTGACACAAAACAGGGAACAAGAAATACAGGCAGAAGACAGCAACTTAATAAACGCTGCCTTTTTGCTCTGCGGGTTACGCCGCCTGTTTTTCGCCCAGGTAATGATTGTCGTGACCGGAGTAATACCAATCGACACAGGCTCTGGCTAACAGCTCGGTGGCGTCAATGCACCGCTCAGGTTGCTGTTGTGCAATGTTTGCCAACCCAATGGGAATTTCTGTGCAACCGAGGATAACGGCTTCGGCACCACCAGCAAGCAGGCCATCAAACACCATTTGCATACCCCGGGAGCCTTGCTCCGGGCGACCGGCTTTAATGTCGTAAATCGCAGTCATTAGCTGTTGCTGGGCGAGATCGTCCGGCACTTGGCACTCTCCACCCAAAGCACCGACACGCTGTTTATAAATCCCCGCCGCCACGGTGGCGTTGGTTGCCATCAGGCCCACATTGGTGATGCCGCGCCGGACCAGCTCCTGACACACAACATCGATAATGCTGATCATTTTTACCGTGCTGTGCGCTTGCAGGGCACCAAACCAGTAATGCGCAGTATTGCAGGGAATCACGATGCACATTGCACCAGCGTTTTCCAGCCGCTTTAAGCCCTGCAACAAGGATGGCAGAGGGTCTTTGCCGCCCTGCAAAATGCAGGCACTTCGATCAGGTATTTGCGGTACGTTATGTACCAGCATCGGCAAATGCTCCTGATCGCTGTTCGCCAGACTCAGGGCAATCACTTTCTGCATAAAATCCACGGTAGCCAGCGGCCCCATTCCCCCAAGGATACCCAGCATTGCTATGCTCCCAACCATAACGGGTTATTGAGCACAGTGTTTGCCAAAACACCATGGGTTGTGAAATGCTGAAAATGGCCGGTTTATGCCGAAAAAGCATTGTGATACAAAATCGGGCAATAGTTAATTAGTGAACAGGTTGACAGGTTATGCGCTATTTTCTGCCCATTATTTTACCGCCGCTGGCTGTGCTACTCTGCGGTAAGCCATTTCAAGTGATCTTGAATATCATCCTTACCTTATGTGCCTGGTTGCCGGGTGTTATCCATGCGTTGTTTGTGGTGAATAGCCATTTGGCCGACAAACGCAACAAAGAACTGATCGACGCCATTGAGAAGAATCACCGATGAAAATTGCAACACTGAAGACAGCCACCCTGTTCGTAGCGACACTCCTGCTGGCCGGTTGCCAGAGCACTTATTACAGCGCCATGGAAAAAGTAGGCATCCATAAGCGCGATATTATGGTGGATCGCATTGAAGATACCCAAACTGCACAGGAGCAGGCACAGGTGCAATTCCAAAGTGCACTGGAGCAGTTCCAGAGTGTTATCAACTTTGAGGGTGGCGACCTGGAAGCCGCCTACAATGACCTGAACTCAGAATACCAGGACAGCCTGACCGCTGCAGAGCGAGTAAGAGACCGCATTGCCAGCGTTCAGAGTGTGTCTGATGCATTGTTTGACGAATGGGAAGACGAACTCAATCTCTACAAGAGCGATAGTCTGCGCAGAGCCAGTGCCCAGAAGCTGAAAGACACCCGACGTCAGTATCAGCGTATGATGGTCAGTCTGGAAAAATCTGAACAACGGATGCAGCCGGTGCTGGATGCCTTTCAGGATCAGGTGCTTTATCTAAAGCATAACCTGAATGCCCGGGCCATCAGTGCATTGAAAGGGGAGTTCAACACCATCAAGGCGGATATTGATCGCCTGATCAGTGATATGCAGGTTTCCATTGACCAGTCACGGCAGTTTATTCAAGCGCTCAAGCAGCCCTGATTTTCGGCTCTTTATCTTCAACGAAAAACAGGATATTTCTTGCGAAATATCCTGTTTTTTCAAGCGACAACTCTAACTACCCAGTATTAGTTTTTCTCTTTATCAACCAGCTTGTTCGCGGTGATCCAGGGCATCATTTCCCGCAGTTGGGCACCCACTTTCTCAATCGGGTGGGCCGCATTGTTGCGACGATAGGCGGTCATGGATGGATAATTCAGAGCACCTTCAGAGATAAACTTCTTGGCATACTCACCGTTCTGAATATCTTTCAGCGCTTCACGCATTGCCTTGCGTGACTCGTCGTTGATCACCCGTGGACCGGTCACATACTCACCGTACTCCGCATTGTTGGAGATGGAGTAGTTCATATTGGCGATACCGCCTTCGTACATCAGGTCAACAATCAGCTTGAGTTCGTGGAGACACTCAAAGTAAGCCATTTCCGGTGCATAGCCGGCTTCCGTCAGGGTTTCAAAACCGGCTTTGACCAGCTCAACAGCACCGCCACAAAGCACGGCCTGTTCACCAAAAAGGTCGGTTTCCGTTTCATCTTTAAACGTCGTTTCGATGATACCGGTACGACCACCGCCGACACCTGACGCGTAGGAGAGCGCAACGTCTTTGGCCTGGCCGGAAGCGTCCTGGAAAATAGCAATCAGGTCTGGGATGCCGCCGCCTTTAACGAACTCTGAGCGTACAGTATGGCCCGGTGCCTTGGGGGCAATCATGATGACATCAAGATCAGCACGGGGTACTACCTGATTGTAGTGGATGGCGAAACCATGGGCAAAAGCCAGGGTCGCTCCCTGCTTCAGGTTCGGTTCAATCACCTCCCGGTAAAGCTGGGACTGGAACTCGTCCGGTGTCAGAATCATAACCACATCAGCCTGGGCAACAGCCTGGGGTACTTCTGCCACCAGGAGACCCGCTGCTTCCGCCTTGGCCCAGGAAGAGGAGCCCTTACGCAGGCCAACCGTTACTTCAACACCAGAGTCTTTCAGGTTATTAGCGTGGGCATGACCCTGAGAGCCATAGCCAATGATAGAGACTTTTTTGCCACGGATAATGGAGAGGTCACAATCTTTATCGTAATAAACTTTCATCGAATAACTCCTGAAAGAAAACACCAGTCCGGTGGATTTAGGCTTGTTATTTACACAGCGGCTTCCCATAGTCGCCGCTCTTCCAACGTGGGGTACACCATAACTGATAGGTGATTCTGCGTATAGTTGCATTTAGTGATATATTTGCAACTTAAAATTGCAAAATATGTAATAACCCTGATTTTCTTATGGCTATAGACCTTCGCCCTCTGAAACAGTTCCTCGCACTGGCGGAATCCCTGCATTTCAACAGGGCCAGCCTTATTTGCCATGTCAGCCCGTCAACCCTGAGTCGCAACATCAAACAGCTGGAAGATCAGCTGGGGGTGACACTGTTTGAAAGGAACAATCGAAGTGTCTCGCTCACACAAAAAGGCAAACGATTTCAGGCTTATGCACGTGAAGCGCTCTCGCAATGGGACATAATTCATCATGAACTGGTGGCTGGTGCCGGGGAACTTCACGGCTCATTGAGCATGTATTGCTCAGTCACTGCCAGTTATAGCTTTCTCTATGAGATTCTCAGCCAGTTTCGACCAAGATACCCGGGCATTGAAATCAAACTGCACACCGGTGATCCTGAGCCAGCGATTCAACGGGTATTAACCGAACAGGAAGACCTGGCCATTGCCGCCAGGCCTGACAACCTACCTGCCGGACTGGCATTTCAGCAAATAGCCGTTTCACCGCTACGGTTTATTGCCCCTGTTGAATCCCGGCTGGCAGAAACCCTTAACGCCAAATCCCTGCTGGCTGATGACTTTGAAGGCATTCCCATGATTTTGCAGGAACAGGGAATAGCAAGGCAAAGACTGGATGCCTGGTTTCAGGCTAATGGCAGACACCCACAAATCTATGCCCAGGTGGCTGGCAATGAGGCCATTGTCAGTATGGTCAGCCTTGGTTTTGGTGTTGGCGTGGTTCCTGAGATTGTCTTGAATAACAGCCCGCTGGCCGGAAAGGTTCAGGTATTAACCGTCAGTCCGGAACTTAAGCCTTATCAAGTGGGGCTGTGTGTACTGGAAAAGAAGTTAAAGAATCCACTGATTGCCGCATTCTGGCAGCAGCTATCCGAGTAAACGGGTTTGCACGTCACTGAATGAGTTGTCTTTTTATAAAGGTCAAACGGCTTTATTTGGAAAATCCAAAAACAGGGGATGTTGCTGTCTGCAAGGGTGACTCGATTCTGGTTGTAGACGGAAGAGTTCTTCCATGCAGACCGTCTACGTTTGATGAACATTACGAACAGGCTGAGTCTTTGCGTAAGGCGCACTGATTCCCTTGATGCTGTTCGTTAGGTGACGTGTTACTTGCTGGCAAGGTGGTTGACGATTTGAATGAGCAACTCTTCGGTTTTGTCGAAACGGCGATCAATCGCATCCAAACGGTGATCAACCGCGTCGAAACGGCGATCAACCGCGTCCAAACGATGATCAACCGCATCCAAACGGCGATCAACCTCCTTGAACTTATCACGTTGTTCATTGAGGATCAGGGATACAACTCCCTGAGTCGCTTCAAGGATTTTGTTGTTTTCCTGGAACGCATAGTCGAGAGCGTTTACCTTGGCTTCCAGTGACATAGGTACTACCTGTTTTTATTGAATGAGCCATGAACATAGCAGACTTTGGGAGATGGCACAGAGACACATGACAATGTACTTATACGAACTCGTTTCGCATCAGCAACATATCCATTTGTGAAGCCATATTTGATTGCTACCTCTATCCTTAATGATGCCGTTCCGATGCATCAGAGCCAGGAGAGGGGTCCTCCAGTTTAATCGTTATATGCAGAGAGTCATTTTGCACAATTTCAGGATTGCTCAGATCATTCAGCGCCAGGAATTTAGAAAAGCCCCATCCGCTATTTACCCGCTTTTGCGGTTTTTGGAAGCCTGGCTTCTCCTCAGAGGCAAACATTCCCCCTGCACGTTTGGCAGGGTCATTTTGATCAATCAGACACAGCGAGATCATCTTATTCATTGGCCAGCGAATCTGCTCATCGTATTGACCTTTCCATACAGCAATATAGACCCCGAGATAACCTCTTGCACTGGCTTGTTCATAGGAAGAAAGTTGTCCGGACACACAGTAGCGGTCTGTTGTATAGACTGCAGGACAATAATGACACTGATCTTTCCTTGTTGCGGCATCTGCCAGCCATGACTGAACCCCATCTATTCGCCATAAAAAAACGTCAACACATCTACCTGTATTATCAGACGACTCCATAGGAGCCAAACTTCCAGCCGTTACGTAAGATCGCTGCAGGTTAGTCAGGTATCTTTGCTCGGCGGCTAAACTCTCGACAGCTGATTGCCGGGCACTTCGGAAAACAAAACTATTGAACTGTCGCTCCATGTTACCAGTGCGTTCCTCCAATCGATCAAGCCGCGTTCGCAATCTGTCGATGTTCTGATTCGCATTGCCTAAGCAGAGAACAGCTCTAGTCAATAATGGCAGCAGATTCTCTGCATCTCGTTTCAATATCTGAAGCGTTCCTTGATCCAGCGCTTCATATTTCTGAGTCAGAGATTGTATCCTCGCACTTTGTTTTTTCTCTGAATTCATGAGTTGTGCTTGCAGCTCTTTTAGCTGCTTACCCTGCATCATTAATTTGGTGCTGTCGGGAATTCCATTACATTCATCCAGGTGAGATTTGACCTCCCGGTAAGGGCCTTTCCAGGTGCAGGCCGATTCATGGCGAGGTTCAAATGTGGTAGCAGAAGGGCATGGTATCTCTGTGTGCCCGAAACTGCGGGTTTCGGCAATGTCATCCACGACATCGGAGCCGTCAAGTGGACATTTGGGCATTTGAGTCAGGGTTCCAGGGCTGGAGGTCAACTGACAATCCCGGCACAAAAGATGCCCTTCTCCCAGACACTGCGCTATCGATGTTATTAAATGGTTTTCACCGCTGCATTGTATTTTTTTCGAAGGAAGATTCATTGAAAAACAAACGTTTCGATGAGAAAAAGTGGCCGTTTGGGATTTTTTCGGAACATCGGCAGGACCACTGATATTAGCAGTGGCAATTGAAGCCTGGGCTGAAATCGGTGTCATTATGATTTCCTCTTTAACTGCCGGAATGTTTGACGACTGTTTTCAATATCACCCGTTGACTTACAGCATGAGCAGTCTAGATCTTATCTGAGGTAGATCAAGTGTCTATTCAACATCCTGGCATAGCCCGATGATTGAGCTCACATATCTCTTTTCAATTGAACGAGAAAAAGATACCCGGAATATTGCTAATGACCATGCCAGCTCGGAAACCCACAATACAAAAAAAATCTTTGAGAATGATATTTGTACAACATCTGTCGTAAACCAGGCAAACAAATTTGAAAATACGCTGGAAAAATTATTGCCTGATACAAAAGGATAAACAATAGATATCTTTTCTAGAGAATTTTTTCAAGAAGGCACCGATTCAGGCCTCATCTATGCATAGGATCAACTCTTTACAAACTAAAGCTGGAAAAGTTGAAGAAATTGTTTTCCTGATAGAAAATCACTCAAATAATCATGGCTATGGTAATTTAAACCTGTATATAGAATTTTTAAGGAATTTTGTCAGACTTGCTCCTGGCACTTTAAATCTGATTCGCTTTTCTGGCTGTGAACACACTCTCAGCACTAAATTACCCAATCTTATTTTTGGTTTACCTGACCGTGATATTGATAATTCGATCATTCACGGGAATCACAGATTCTCCTCACCGAAGACAAGACCCGATAAGATCTTTGGAATTCCATTCATAGTACAACGTAGAATACCAACCGACGTCTTATCAAAAAACACACTGCAAATTGATTACCCGAGTTTTGCCAATTCGTCTGTGATAAATTCAATGAGATATTGCTCGATTATATGTCACGAACGACTACGCCAGGAGATGACTTTTACGAACTGGTCAGAGAATTACAACAAAAGGCATTGCATCCTGATAACATGATGCTGGAAGTATTGTAAAGACATCTTCCGAATAACTGACATTCGGCTAAGTCAAAAATAGACCTTCAAGGTGTTATTCTAAGTAACTGACCGGTTAGTAATTTATGGAAAAGCAAAGTGTTTACTAAATTAACCCAACAACTGTGAAACCAAGGTATTAAAACTTTCTCAGCTCATTAACGGAAATTCGGTTAGGAGATACATCATGATGATTAACAATAATGTTACAGCCCAGCCTCATCTTACCAATGAACCGCCCAATGAACTGCTAAAACAAAAAGAAAAAATTGAACAAGAAAAAGATGAACAGAATTTAAAAAAATCCTTTCGGAATAATATTTGTGCAACTTTTATCATAAACCAGGTAAACAAACCGGAAAATACTTCAGAAAAATTATCTGCTGAAACTCAGTCCAAACTAGAGCATTATTCTGCTTCAACTCATAAAGGAATTACATGGTATGATCGAAAAAGTAAAGCTTATGAAAGTTCCACAACAGAGGTACTTCCAGCAAATGCAAAAAACAGTAAAGAGCCTTCTATTATCAAAAGTACTGATCTTCAACGTGTTGGCTGCCTGATAACAAAGGACAAACAATGGCTGTCTTTTCTTCAGGATTTTTTCAAGCAAATGCCGATTCAAGCATCATCTATAGATAGAATCACCGCTTTACAAAATAAAGCTGCAAAAGTTAAAGAAATCGTTTTTCTTGTAGAACATAAGTCGTTCAATCGGGGTTATGGAAATTTAAACCTCTATATAGAATTCTTGAGAAACTTTGTCAGACTCTCTCCTGGCACTTTAAGTATAATTCGCTTTTCTGGGTGTAAAGACACTCTAAGCAGCAAACTACCAAATCTTCTTTCTGGCTTACCTGACCGAGACATTGATGAATTTAACATTCATGGAGTTCACAGGTTATCATTACCAAAAATATGCTATGATAAGGTGTTTGGTATTCCATACGTAATACAAGATAGAATACCAAACCTTTTTTTATCAAAAGACACACTGCAAATTTACACCGTCAGAGACCCATCTTTTGAAATATCACAAAAACATCCATCAATTCAAATAACTAACTATAGATGGTTCCCTGGGAATGTAAGGAAAAACCTACCAAAAAATCAAGAAAATCATCTGCCGATTTATCCGTACGAGGCAAGTAAAAATACGTCAACGCCAGAGTTAATGAAAAGGGAGATAGCTAACAGCTTACAAAATCCAGCAACACATGGTTATGATGCTGAAAAATCAGCTCAATTTTTTACCGAATTATTTCAATTGGCCGAAGAAAAAGAAATATATGTAGCCCTTGCTTATCATGCTTCCGGGATGACAAAACCGAGGTATTACAATTACACAAATGCCGCTAAATCGTGTTTTAGAGATAAGCCTATCATCATTATTGCACCACACAGCGAGAAAAAGCGCCTGTCTGAAAAAGAACGAAAAGAGCTAAGTGGTACTGGTAATATACAGTTTTCAACTAATTATTCCTTAGACTTTACCACTGAGAAATCACTTAAAGATAATGTCACCGTATTTGAATTTGATTTTTTACCGAAACGTTTGTTTGAGTTGGTTTGTTACTTTTCCAATATTCCCATTTATGCACCGGGAGCCAGCACCGCTAATATTGCTCAGTGCTTAAATAAACCCTATCTGGCGGAAGTTGGTGGTCATGAAATGCCAACAATAGGTAATCCGGAATTCTTAGGTGGCTGGAAGGTAGCAAATGATGCATTTGATTTGGATTCATTCAGCATGCAGGAGGTCAAATCGGCCTTGTTAACAATGAGCAAAGAGCAAATTAAGTTATGTGACAGACATAAATACAAGCTATGGAGCAATCCTGAGAATGCCCATTTAGAATTCCATAAAATATGTGAGGAAATCACCGACCATATCCTAAAACACCATGGGCTAATTGCAACACTGATTCCACATTTTTTTAATGGTACGGATACCTCAAAAATCCATGAGTTTACCGAACTCTCAGCTGATGATCGGCAAAGTTACTTTATGCGGTTAGTAGACGAAGGCAGATTACCTGAGTTTTGCCAGTATGTCTGTGATAAATCCCATGAGATACTGGTCGATTATATGTCACGAGCGACTACACCAGGAGAAAGTTTTTATGAACTGGCCAGAGAATTACAACAAAAGGCATTGCATCCTGACAACAACATGATGCTGGAAGTATTGGAAAAAAATCTTCCGGATCACTGACCTCCTGCTAAGCCAAAAATAGCCCATTCAAGGGGGGGGGGGGGGGTTAATAACCCCAGGACCTAGGAGGCTGTCCGAGAATAGCGCCCGTAGCGAGGATGGCAGAAAATTGAGGTTAAAAAGTCGGAAATTTTTAGTGAATAGTGGTTCTATTTGCTAAAAATTTCCGACTTTTTAGACCAATTTGCTGCCACCGCAGTAGGGCAGTCTATTCTCGGTCAGCCTCCTAGGAGGCTTATGATGATTGATCCCACACATTTCTTTTCAATTCTGGAAATGGAAAAATTCTTGTAAGCCCTTATAAAACCTCGTGAGCTCCTACAAGGTGTTATAATACCTGACTCATCAGTTAGTGACTTAGGGAATACTATTTTGTTTAATACCTAACGTTATTAACTCACCCGATTGCTGTGCAATACACAAATGAACGTTTTCTCAGCCAGTAAGGGAAAATTGGATAGGAGATACATCATGATTAACAATAATTTTCCAGATCAACCTCAACTTACTAATGAACAGTTTAAAGAAAAAGATACTCATAATATTACTGAGGGTTTTGCTTGCCAGGAAAACCCTAAAATAAATGAATGCCTGAAGAAGGGTATTTGCATAACGACTGTCGCAAATCAAGTAAACCCTCCAGAGTATACGACACAAAAATCACCTGCTTCCAAACTACAACATTATTCTGTTTCAACTAATGAAGGAATGATACGGCCTGATCCAAAAAGCACAGCTTGTGAAAGTTCCGCAGCTGAAGTAGTACTTCCAGAAAATATGGAAAACAGTAAAGAGCCTTCTATTATCAAAATTGCTACACGTCAGTCCGTTGATGGCCTGATATCAAAAGATAAGCAATGGCTATCTTTTCTTCAGGATTTTTACAAGCAGACGCCGGTTCAAGTTTCATCTATCGATAGAATTACTAATTTACAAAAAAAAGCTGAAAAAATCGAAGAAATCATTTTTCTGTTAGAAAATAAAGAAAAGAATAAGGGTTATGGTAATTTAAACCTGTTTATAGAATTTTTAAGAAATTTTGTCAGACTTTCTCCTGGTACTTTACAAAGAATTCGCTTTTCTGGCTGTGAACACACTCTTGCCAATAAATTACCAAATCTTATTTCTGGTTTACCTGACCGTGACATTGATGATGCAGCCATACATAGAGATACAACGCACAGATTATCATCACCAGAAACAGAACCCAAAAAGATATTTGGTATTCCGTACATAGTAGAACCTGGACAACCAAAAGAGTTTATATCAAAAAATACATTGCAAATTTATACTTATTGGGACTCTTTTGAAGTATCAACAGAAGCTCCATTATTTCAAATAACCAACTATAGATGGTTCCCTATGTTAGGTATAGAGGATCTCAACCTGAAAAATTGGGAAAATCATCTGCCTATTTATCCATACGTGGTAAACGAAAATACCTCTACACCAGAGTTAATGAAAATGGAGATAATGAATAGTTTACAAAAATTGAATCCGGCAATACAGGGTTATGATCTTGATAAGTTAGCTCAATTTTTTACAGTACTGTTCCAATCAGCCAAGGAAAGTAAAATATATTTAGCCCTTTCTTATCATCGTTGTGGCATGTCGAAATCTCAGTATCTTCATTACGTAAACGCTGTTAAAGCATGCTTCAGTGATAAGCCTATCGTTATGATTGCACCAAATAATGAGAAAAATTTCCTGTCTGAAAAAGAACGAAAAGAACTCAGTGACACCATTAAGCTACAGTTTTCAACGGATTACTCCTTAGATTTTACCAACGACAAATCACTTAAAGATAATGTCACCGTCTTTGAATTTGATTTTTTACCGAAGCGATTATTTGAGTTGGTTTGTTACTTTTCCAACATCCCCATTTATGCACCAGGAGCCAGCACCGCTAATATGGCGCAGTGCCTGAATAAACCGTATCTGGGACTTGATGGTCATAGTTTGCCAAAAACAGGCAACCAGGAGACCTTAGACCACTGGAAGGTAGTCAATGATGCATTTTATTTGAATTCATACGATATGCAGGAGGTTAAATCGGCTCTGAAAACCATGAGCAAAGAGGAAATTAAGTTAAGTAAATTAAGCAACATGAATTTATGGAATAGACCTGAGCATGCCCATTTAGATCTCTTCAAGATATATTTCACAATCACCAAATTTATCTTGGAAGATTCTGAAGGTCTGTTCCTGACCATAATGCCGTATTTTTTTAATGAAACAAATACTTCAAACGTTCATGAAAACTCCGCTGATTATCGGCAACGTTTCTTTGAGAGGGTAGTAGACGCAGGCAGGTTACCCGAGTTTTGCCAGTACGTCTGTGATAAATCCCATGAGATACTGGTCGATTATATGTCACGAGCGACTACACCAGGAGAAAGTTTTTATGAACTGGCCAGGGAATTACAACAAAAGGCATTGCATCCTGACAACAACATGATGCTGGAAGTATTAGAAACCAATCTTCCCAGTGACTGACATCCGGCTAAGCCAAAAATACCCGGTTCAAAGGGCTTGAATAAACTACCCCGCAACAAGCTGCGGGGTATATGACCAAAAATTAACCGACAGTGCTTAAAGAGATAGCACTTTTTCCCCACGGGAAATACCGGTGACCCCACTTCGCACAACTTCCAGCACCTGTGCCTGACCAATGGCTTCAATAAAGGCATCCAGCTTTTCACCGGTTCCGGTCAGCTGGATGGTGTAGACAGAGCTGGTCACATCGACGATCTGACCACGGAAAATATCCGCTGTCCGTTTTACCTCAGCACGCAGTGGCCCACCGGCACGCACCTTGATCAGCATCATCTCCCGCTCAATATGAGCACCTTCGGTCAGGTCCACCAGTTTTACCACATCCACCAGCTTGTTCAGCTGTTTAGTAATCTGCTCAACGACCTGGGGATTGCCCTCCGTGGTCAGCGTCAGGCGGGACAGTGTTTTGTCCTCCGTTGGTGCAACATTCAATGTCTCAATGTTGTAATTACGCTGGGAGAAAAGCCCGACAATACGCGACAGTGCACCGGGTTCGTTCTCAACCAGAACAGAGATAATCCGTTTCATCAGGTCCTCTCCGTTTTGCTGAGCCACATATCGGCCATATTGCCGTCCTTGATCTGCATAGGGTAAACATGCTCACTGGTATCCACCTGGATATCCATAAAGACCAGTCGGTCTTTCAGCGAGAACGCTTCCTCCATGGCCGACGTCAGCCTGGCCGGATCGGTAATTCTCATGCCCACATGCCCGTAGGACTCCGCCAGTTTGACAAAGTCTGGCAGTGAATCCATGTAAGAATGGGAATAACGACTGTCATACTGCATATCCTGCCACTGTCGTACCATGCCCAGTGCCTGATTATTCAGGTTGATGATTTTCACGTTCAAATCATATTGCAGACAGGTAGAGAGCTCCTGAATATTCATCTGAATACTGCCCTCACCGGTGACACAGGCCACATGGCTGCCCGGGAATGACAGTTTTATTCCCATCGCAGCAGGCAGACCAAAGCCCATGGTTCCCAAGCCTCCGGAGTTAATCCAGCGGTTGGGCTTATCAAATGGATAATACTGGGCAGCAAACATCTGGTGCTGACCAACATCGGACGTGATGTAGGTATCTTCACCCCGGGTTACGTCATACAGTGTTTCTATAACCTGCTGAGGCTTGAGAACAGTGCCGTCACCCTTGTTGTAAGGGAACAGGCCACCACGACCTTCACGCCATTCATTGATCTGACGCCACCAGCTATCGAGCGCTTCCTGACCAATACGGATATCGGTCTCTTTTATCTGACGGATCATGGTGTCCAGTACCGCATCCACTGGCCCGACAATCGGCACATCCGCCGGTATATTTTTAGAGATACTGGCCGGATCAATATCAATATGAATGATCTTGGCATCCGGGCAGAACTTTGCTGTGTTATTAGTCACCCGGTCATCAAAACGGACGCCCACTGCCAGAATCAGGTCCGCATTGTGCATCGCCTGGTTCGCGCAGTAACTGCCATGCATACCGAGCATACCGACAAACTGATGGTCCGAACCAGGGTAGGCACCCAAGCCCATCAGAGTATTAGTCACCGGTACATTCAATGTTTTCGCCAGCGCTGTGAGTTGTTCAGACGCCTTGCCCAAAATAACACCGCCACCGGCATAGATAATGGGTTTTTTAGCCTCTGCCAGCAGTTCAACCGCTTTGCGAATCTGGCCATTGTGACCTTTAACCGGTGGGTTATAGGAACGCAGCCGTACCTTTTGCGGGTAACTGTATTGGTACTTTTTGCCCGGGTCGGTAATATCCTTGGGGATATCAACCACAACAGGCCCCGGGCGACCGGTCTGTGCCAGATGGAAGGCTTTCTTGATGACCTCTGGAATATCTTCAGCCCGCTTGACCAGGAAGCTGTGTTTTACGATGGGTCTGGAAATACCCACCATATCCACTTCCTGAAACATATCACTGCCTATAAAGGCAGACGGCACCTGACCGGAAAGCACCACCATGGGGATCGAGTCCATGTAGGCAGTGGCAATACCGGTAATGGTATTCGTTGCCCCCGGACCAGAGGTTACCAGGGCCACGCCCGGCTTGCCGGTTGCTCTTGCGTAACCGTCTGCCATATGGGTGGCAGCCTGTTCATGACGTACCAGGATATGGGTAATCGCCTTCTGCCGGAAAATAGCGTCATAGACGTGCAGCAGAGCCCCCCCCCGGGTACCCGTATATATACTCGACTCCCTCATCTGCCAGTGATCGGACCACCATGTCCGCGCCGGATAATAGCTCCACTTGCTAACCCTCGGCTTTATTTGGAATGAATTTTTATATCGCCCCGAATTGCTGGCGCTATTAACATCTTCTGTCGCTGAATATCCCGACTCAATGCCAACAGTCCCTGAAACAGAGCGTGTTAGAAATTGGCGAACACGAAAAGGCATCTCTTAACGATCAGCCTTCACCAACAAGTGCAGCTCCGGGCTGCATGAGACTCACAATTCTGGCTTGCAGAAATGCTACATTCCTGTGCGGGTAGGAGCAGTGCACCAACAAATGATCTCAGCACAAGATCGAGAAGTCGGTACACTAAGGAACACTCTTATCTGAGCCGCAGATAAACGGCATCAAATTGTCGCATAATTCCCAACGCAGCTTCTTGGGCGGCTTCAGGAGGTGCCATTTTTGACTTTCAGCAGCCATCCGTCAACATAAATACGGATTTCACCTCGGAGAATACGAGTTTTTTTTGTCACAGAAAGACGATAAATGACTAATGCAACAATGGAGAGTACGAGGTTATCGACGATTCCCGTCGTCGGGAGGAGCTCCTGCATCCGTAGTCGTGCAGGTTTTACCTTGTTTCTGAGTCACCAGGGTTTAACCGGTAAGGCTTTAGAAAATCGCTTAATATTGATAATTTTTCATCGTTGTCACTGCTGCTGCATTCTACGATTTCAGATAGCCTGCTGAGGGTATCACAGTGATATTTAGCAATCCTGTCGGATACATATTTCTGTACATTGACACTTGCGTCAGCTGGCCCATATTTCGACCTGCCTTCGTTGGATATTAAAACATACCTGGCATCCACCAGAGTTTTTCCATGGAGATCATGGATTGGTCGAAACAGGCCAACATCTGCTCACACCCTGCCAGGCCCTGCCGATTTTGAATAATTAATGTGTTGGTGTTGACTGATAAAGGTCCGAAAGAGCGGTCTAATCCGGATATTTCATAAACTGCTCCGAATCTCGCGCTGGACTTTGTCGCTCTAAGGGATTTTGTGAGGGAGCGCCGTACCGGGGAGTACGGTCGACCGAACAAAACTCCCTCAGAGCGGCAAAGGACAAGCGAGAGCGGGAGCACGTTTATGAAATATCCGGGTAAGCTTTCGGCTCACGAACATTGGCCATGGAAGAAAGGCTACAGGGAAATGATGGCATATATTCGATTGATTCGCCGTAAAACCGGGTACCTCAAAGCAATCATGGCTGGCTGGAAAGCAGCAAGGGCAGGTTGGCAAGCAGCCCGGGAAAAGTACTCGCAGCATTATCCTGAGCATGGCAGATCGACCACCGTTCGCAAGGCATCAGGAGGGACATTTTCCCGATATCTGAAACGTCGTGATGGCCAGTCACTTATCAGGCCTCTGAACTCAACGACGATGCCACATGAGCAATTTGAAAAGTACGAAAGGGAGCTACTGGCTGCCCTTGATGCAGAAGAGCAGCCTGAAACCCGAAATATTGCCATTTCCGGAGCCATTGGTGTCGGCAAAAGCGCGTTTATTCATGCATTCACCAAGCGTAACCCACAATTCAAGTACACCCGGATTTTTTTGCCACCGCTAGCCGAAATCAATCCCCCCATTACTCCGGATAGCAATGAAAATGAGAAAGAATTATTAGAGCAACTTCTGTGCAGCATCACAGGCAAATTACCCGATGACATTAAGGCGCTGCAGCATAAACCCAAGGGCTGGAAAAAAGTCATTGGCGCGCTTCTGGCCTTATCGACCAGCTATTCCATTGCAACACTGGGCTATCTCAGCGGTAGTCTGGGCATTGATCAAAGTACAACGGTCAAAGCACTCCATCTGTATTTACCTGACCCGATGCTGGCCTTTGCCAAAAAGTATGCCCCCTTATTGGCTGAACTCTCCTTGTTCCTGGTGGCAACACTGGTCGTACTGTATCTATTTACGGGGTTACTGAAAACAGGCCAGAGAAAGAGGCGAATCCGGCTGGAAAACAGTACAGACAGATCAGATGTCAGTCATTACCTCCATCAAATCAATCATGCCTTTAACCACGGCAGGTATGATGTGGTCATTGTCGAGAACCTGACAAGCCCTTCCCAGCAGACAGCATTGGAAACACTGTATTGTGTCAATGGCTACCTGAATGGCTCAGGCCATATTAAACAACCCGTCTATTTTATCTATCTCCTGGCGGACGAAATACTGACGGCTAGTGAACGTACCCGTTTTTTTGACCTGGTTGTTCCCATTATTCCCGCTCCCAATGCTGAACATACCGGCCCGGAACTGTATAAACAGCTGAAAACCATCAATAGCCGTGGGATGGATAAAGCATTAATTTACAATGTGGCAAGCGCCATTGGCGACATGAAACTGATGACCAATATCGTTAATGAGTTTCATATTTACCTCGATCAGTTATCCACGGATTTTAAAGCGCCGAATAACAACAAGCTGTTTGCCATGGTCGTTATTAAGAATCTTTATCCCAAAGAGCATGCAGAATTAACCGATGGTATGGGGCTCTTTTGGACGGTGTTCCATGACAATAAACTACCTGGTAAAACGGTGGCCGAAACGCTACGGCAAGGCTTTATGGCGGATTCAGTGTTAAGAGCGCTGACTGAAGAACGCTTTGGCCCTTTACTTTACTTACTTATGAATGGGTATTTTGCTGAAGATTACCGGGACTATCTGTTTTATTTCTATCCAGATACTCCTTTCAATGGATATCCCATAGCTTCATGGCAACCGGCCACGCCCCTCCCACAATCCCTTGAGCATCAGGCGAGTAATTTCAGCCAGAAAAGCACTAACCAGAACAGCGGAGAGTATCTCAACGGCTACCTGCCCAATGACTTTCAAGTGGCCACACAGTGGCAAGTAAGCGAAGCTCCGGAAGTCTGGCAACACCGGGAGCTTGAGACGAACAAATACAGTTTACCAGACAGCAACGAAATCCATGATGCAACGTTGAACCAGCTACTCTCGGCATTTACTGACTTTTACCTTGAGCAACTGAACCTCACACATTTATCCCCAAGCCGGATTGAGATCATTATTCAGCATCCCAAGTGTCGGTTCTCATTGAAAAGCCTTGAGTGGCTGGCAAAAAGTGACAACCAGTTTAAGACAGACACCACCTACTACTACCTGCTACGTTTCTGGAACGAATATAAAGCCAATGCCGTGAGTACCGCTCAATTAACGGTTAATACCATTGTCAAATTATTATCCGGCAGCGAAATCAATATTGATGATAAGTTATGGCTCTGCAACCTGTTAAACCATGAAAATGAAATTGATAGCCGTATATTGGCTGCAATGCTTGCACCCATCACCTCACAGCCTGCCGAAAGCTTTACCATGAAAATCAGATTCGGCCGACTTGAAATGCTTATGGCAACCGCCAGAACACTACCGGAAAAGATTCGTTTACTGTCACAGCAGGTAAAATACCTATCCCGACAAGAGGTGTTAACACTGCTTTCACAGTTGGATATTGATGGTACCGGTCAACTTATGAAAGAAAATAACCGGTTCTCACCATCCGGTACCCGGGAGAATATTGAATTAATAAACGCGTTTAAGTGAGATTATCCTGTAGAGGCGGTTTTGTAAAAAAGATAAAAAAATTCAGGCATATATATAAGATAAGGTATGTGTAACCTGAAATTTAGGTGAATTACCTTATCTTCCTGAATTTACATCAACACGGAGAAACTACCAGTGAAAATATTGGTCTATATGGTGCTTTAATGACCTTTTAGAGGTAGCTATGGATTCTTCTGTTACTGGTTCAGTCCCCATCTTATATACACAACAAAGTCAATCAGCTGGTATTCCTTCTGCCGCAAGCTCAGAGCCAGACGTTTCAAGATCACGGGAAACATTACTACCACCTACTGATTCATTTAATTCAGAGCAGGTGCCAGATGACAAAAAAGCAGCTGACCGTACGATTCATCCACAACCGGAAGGGGAAGCCAGACCTCAACTGGCCGAGTTTGATAGTTTGCCCTCCATATTGGATTCGCTTTCTAACATTGCAACAACATTACCAGCGGCAATATCAGCTCATGACCCCAATATCAAGCCAGAGGACAAACCACCAGCCCCGCAAGCCTCTCAGGCAGGACCTTTGCCGGAAGCGTTAGAAGAAATGCTGCCACAAGAGCTTCAACCAGTCAGAGGCCGTGCAGCTGCGATAGCCGACTTTTTTCGCAGCTGTTGTGGTATTCGGGATCGACATGCCAGTCATCCGCCACCAAGGTCTGGCACCTGAAAAACAGCACTTGCCAGCAGATTCCATCAGCCATTGACCTGCGACAGCAGGTCAACTCATTAATCGATCAAACTGCTCAATAATCAGCAGCAGCTTTTCACTTTCCAACCGTTCAAGGGGCAACGCCTCTTCTGCATAGGACTTGATATTTGAACCTTTTGGCAGAGTGCCGCCCCCGTCCATGATAGCCCTGACGCGGGGAACAAATATCCACTGCAACCACTGGCTGAATGCCATGGTATCCATGCAAAAAGGTGTGGTGCTGTTCATGGCTTCAACCGACGGAGGCATGGGAAGCCAGACATCCTGCCTGCGCAGCTCTGACTCCATAGCGTCCAGCAAAACAATAACTTCTTCAGACATATCAGCTATTCAACGCACTTAACAAATGAGTGATTTTTCGTTCCAACATAAAGCCCGGTCCCAGACTTAATGCTCTCTCAGCCAGTTGCCGGGACTGGGCAACACGCCCCTGATCCTGACGCAGCAGGGCCAGCTGGTAATAAACGTCCGGAGTCGTTGGACCAATGCGTATCGCCCGCCCAAGTGCACTCTCGGCCTCATCAAACCTGCCAGCTTCCCGGGCCTTCCAGGCCTGGTGCAGTAATGTGCCCAGTGCATCCTGACGCTGTTCATAGGGTGACGATGGTACTCCGTGCTGCTCTTCCTGTATCAATACCGGTGTAGAGCAACCCGTCAGAACCACGGCTAACAGCAGCGCAACGAAACGTCCGGGTGGAAAAGATACCACTTTGCCACACCACTCACAGAGGGTGTCATACTTCATTCAAACCACTCTTTGATTTTGTCAAACAGAGCATCCTTCACATCAGCTTTACAACCGGCATAGGCCTTTGGCTCCGAACCCTTGATATAGGGCAATGGTATAGCGCCCTGACAATAGCGATGACTGCGTCCGTTTGCTGATGGATTTACCCAGACGCTGGTCACATTGCTGGCTCCCAGAGATTTTACCGACTGCACCGGCACATTCGACATAAAGTTACCCCAGATCTTCAAAGCACCACTACTGCCAGTGAGTTTTGTCGGGCTGTTGTCGTCGTGGCCAATCCAGGTCACTGCCACCAGATCACCGGAGTAACCGGCAAACCAGCTATCCCGGAGATCATTGGTGGTGCCTGTTTTACCGCCCAGGGCAATACCCGGCTCAACATACTGATATACGCCGCGTCCCGTACCGTCTGCCATTACCATACCCAACGCGGTACGCAGCAGTTCCATTGGCCCCGGCTGAAAAGCCCGCTCGACAGAAATACTGTACCGGCTGAGTGGCTTGCCCTGGCTGTCTACCACTGCATCGATCGCCCGCAACGGCATACGAAAGCCACCACTGGCAATGGTTTGGTACATTTTGGCAACCTCAATCGGAGCCATGGATGCAGAGCCAAGCAAGACTGAAGGATAAGGCGGTAACTCCTGCCCGATACCCAGCCTCTTAAGTGTATCCAGGACCGATGACAAACCAACCGCCATCCCGGTATTGGCTGCCGCCTGATTATAGGATTTCGCCAGCGCCAGATAGAGTGGCACCTGACCATGGGATTCACGGCTGTAATTCTGAGGTTCCCAGTAACCTCCACGACCATCACTGATTTTCACCGGCGTATCATGGACAGGCGTCGTTAATGTGTACTGACCGGGCCGTTCAAGCGCGGTTAGATAGATTGCCGGCTTCAACAGGGAACCAACCGGTCTGCGTGCCTCAAGGGCACGGTTAAATCCGGCATACCCGGGGTTTCGATCGCCCACAACGGCAAGCAGATCCCCGGTCTGGGCAGAGCTAACCACCATGGCACCCTGAAGCTGATTGTCCTTACCCAGAGTCGTTAACGTTCTGGTAACACTGTTCTGGGCCTCCCGCTGAATCACCGGGTCCAGGTTGGTGAAAATTCTCAGCCCCTCAGAGGTCAGGTCCTTTTCATCATAATCCTTGCGCAGCTGCTCTTTCACCATATCGATATAGGCAGGAAAATCGTTGGTACTGATCAGTTCCCGACTGACAACGCCCAATGGCAACTTTTTAGAGCGTTCAACTTCGGCAACAGGCACAATGGATCGCTCAGCCAGGACATCCAGCACCAGGTTTCGTCTCGCCAGGGCGCGTTCAGGGTATCGCCTCGGGTCGTACCAGGAGGGCCCTTTGACCATAGCCACCAGCAAGGCCGTGCGCGCCAGATTCAACTCCTTGAGAGGCTGGGCAAAGTAAAACTGGCTGGCCAGGCCAAAACCATGGATGGCCCGACGCCCGTGCTGCCCCAGATAAACCTCATTTAAATAGGTTTCAAGAATCTCCTCTTTGCCATAATGCAGCTCAAGCAGCAGTGCCATAATGGCCTCTTTACCTTTACGAACCAGAGTGCGCTCATTGGTCAGGAAGAAGTTTTTCACCAACTGCTGGGTAATGGTACTCCCTCCCTGAACAACCCCTCCGGCTTTCAGGTTGGCCACCATGGCCCGGGCAATGGAGGTGGGAGAGATCCCGACATGGTCGTAATAGTCCCGGTCTTCAATGGCCAGCAGGGCAGGAATCAGATACCGGGGAGCCTGGGCGGTCCGAATCAGCAGGCGGTCTTCATAACTGGCCGGATAAATACCCCCAATGGGCTGTGGATCAAGCCTTAACAGTGGCAGGTTTTGACCATCCCGGTCGGCGAGGCGACTCACCTCATTGCCTTGAAAGTCAACCTGCGCATAGCGCGGTGGCTCAGCTCCATCGGGAAAGTGAAACCCCCGGCTATAAATAATGAACTGACTGCCATTGCGGGCAAACGTACCTGGTCGTGCCACATAACGCACCGCCTGATAACCCTGACGCCTGAGCTGGGACTGGAGGTCACCGGGGGTTATCAGCTTGCCTTTATACAATTCAACAGGACGGGCAAATACCTTGGCCGGTATCGCCCACTTTTTCCCTTCAAACTGTTTAGTGACTACGGCATCCAGATAGACAGCGTAAGCACTGACCAGAACCACCAGCGTCAAGCCCAGCTTGAGCAGGATAGATTTCCACGGTACCGGATTGCCCTGCTTTTGCTTGGAAGATGACCGGGTCTTTTTGGCAGGCCTGCCTTTTTTAGTCGTCGATTTCTTTACCATGATGGCGATTATACGCTGGAGCCTGTGGTTGATCTTGTTCGGAAAACGAAAGTGATCGGGAAATGTCTATATTGTTTCCCTTCAGGAAGTATTTTGGTATCGAAAATAACGATTGATTGGCAAAGGCGCGACCCATGTCGCTTACCGTGGCTAAAAAATGGCTTTATCAGCCATCTGGTTGCCAGTACATGGTTTCAATGTGATTGATGGGTTCCTTCTATCAATGACTCGAAAGCTCCGTTCGTCCTGAGCGGAGATTGTACACATCACACTCATCGAAATGATGTACCGGAAAGTCCCAACAAGGCGTCAAAATACCATTGCGTCAGTAATAACTGATAACTCTATGGGAGGACTTCAAAAGTCTGGTCTATTCTTAAGGGAAAATGACTCCTGAGTTTTTAATAATCATGCTGTCTCTGGTACGGACGCTAGAGTTGAGTTAGGGATCCAGTACATGGCAACTGATCTGATCGAATTAAAAAACCTTGGCAAAACATCCGTACAATGGTTAAACGCTGTAGGCATCAGAACGCTCGAACAACTCCATGACGTAGGCTCTGTTGCAGCCTACTGCAAGGTTCGTGACCGTGGCTTTAAAGTTTCCAAGGTATTGCTTTACGCCCTTGAAGGAGCCCTTATTGGTGCGCACTGGAATGACCTGGACCCGGATTACAAGGCCCGTCTGTTAGAGGCAGTAGAAGACAGTCCTCCACCACCCTGACACCTCCCTCACAAAAGTTCTATTTACCCCCGGCTGCAGACAGGACACTCCGGATCTGCCTGCAGCCGCACGGTCTGCCATTCCATGGCCATCGCGTCAAAAATCATCAAACGACCGTTCAATGTTTTGCCAAATCCGGCAATCAGTTTGATGGCTTCCAATGCCTGCATTGTGCCTATCATTCCGACCACTGGCCCCAGAATTCCCGATTCAGAACAGCTGAGGTTTTCATTGCTCTGCTCATCGTATAGACACCGATAACAGGGTGCACCTGGCTGACGACGATCATAAACTGTCAGCTGGCCATTAAGCCTGATAGCGGCACCACTGACCAGGGGAACAGAGGCCCTGACACAGGCAGCATTGATGGCAAACCGACTGGTAAAGTTATCGGTACAATCCAGAACCACAGTCGCTTTTCTCACCTGCTCTGACAGGCCTTCACCTGCCAGACATCCATGGATGGTCTCAATCTGAATACTGTCATTGACTGCCAACAGCCGGGCCTGTGCAGCGGAGACTTTTGCAGCCCCCAGGTCATCGGCACAATAAAGGGACTGCCGCTGAAGGTTGCTGGTATCCACCGTATCCGGGTCAACCAGCACCATATGTCCCACGCCTGCTGCGGCCAGATACTGAGCTGCCGGACAGCCCAGCCCACCCAGGCCAAGAATTAAAACGCTTGATGACAGCAACCGTTCCTGCCCTTCGATATCAACCTGAGGAAGCATAATTTGTCGGCTATAGCGGAGTAACTGCTCATCATTCATGGATGGTTGCTGTCCTGATAAAAAATAGCTTGAAAGATAGGCTGCCTGTAACCATCAGGAAATCCGGCACTTAAGTGAAGTATAAGGAGAGCGTCAATCCGATAACACACCCACTGCTGTCTCTTGGCAGCAGGTGGTTGGTAACAGGTAATGACTTCAGATGCGGGGATCAGCTTGCCCGAAAGCAATCAGGACTCTGACTCAATAAACTCACCATAGGCTTCTGCATCCATCAGATCACCGAGTTCACCATCATCATCAAGTTTCATTTTGAAGAACCAGCCATCATTATAAGGATCACTGTTGACGGTTTCCGGAGCGTCTTCAAGAATGCCATTAACGTCAATCACTTCACCCGTCAATGGCACATAGATCTCTGAGGCAGCTTTTACAGACTCTACAGCACCGGCCTCATCACCTGCAGCGAGTAACGCACCCTGCTCAGGCAGTTCAACAAAAACCACGTCCCCCAGGGCTTCCTGGGCATGATCTGTAATACCAATAGTGACGGTACCGTCTTCCTCCAACCTGACCCATTCATGGGAACGCAGATACCGTAACTCAGAAGGTATATTGCTCATCTATTTTTCCTCGGTTGACTCTCAGTAAAGCTAGGGCCTCACCCTGTTATCCCCCTCCGGGAAGACAACGCGGTGAAATCAAACGCTGTTTATTGGCTCATGACTGTCAAAGAGCTCAGGGCTGTCGAAGAGCTCAGGACTGTCAAAGAGCTCATCGCTGACTGGCACGAGCATTCTAACTAGTTTAGTGGGAAGTTTACATAGCACCATCCCGGTTAACGACCTGAATGGAATATACCTTTGAATTTTTTCAGCTGACTACCCTGTATACAAAACTCGATAGCCTGTGCAACACTGAAAAGGTGTAAATAGTCAAGACAGAGCTAAGAAGCCCGAAGTGTGCCGTGGGCCTGATGTTGCGCCAACATGGCACGGATTAATGGTAAATCAGGTGATAAGGTTCAGGGTCCAATGTCACTATCCAATGCCTGCCGATGTAATGAACAGTTGCTGTCTGATTTGATTCAGGTTATTGAAAGACTTCCTGCCAATACTTGTCAGAAAGCTGTCGCTCCTGACAGTGCTCAAACCATAGGCGCTCATGTACGTCATATCATTGAGTTTTATCAGTGTTTTTTATCCGGTCTCGATAGTAGATGCATTAACTACGACAACAGGGACAGAGACCCGGAATGTGAGAGGAATGTTGCTTCAGCAGTAGGCGCTTTGCTGAGTATCAAGGAGCGGCTGGTGAGACTGACAGGAAATGCATCGGGTGAGATCCATCTCACACTCAATGCCTGCATTGATACCAATGGAACTGTCGTTAAGACGGAGACATCCATCGTCCGTGAGCTGTTATTTTTGCAATGTCATACCACGCACCATTTGGCCATCATCAACTTACTGCTGCAACAGTCAGGCCACAACCCCCCAAAAAACTTCGGCGTTGCCACCTCAACACTGATTTATCAAAAACAGCAGGAAACATCCTCTGAAAACTAAACTGCCGCTCTACGATACTTCAGACAATCGCGGCAACACTCAGTTCATTTCTGGCCAATTCTTATCCGCAGCTTTAATAAAGCCCGGAATATCCACCAGCCATTTTTCCTGCACACTGTTGTCGTAATTCAAATACAGTTTGTCATCGACAATTTTCCAGTACTTCGGGTCTCCCGGTGCCTTTTGTTTTGTTGCAGCAACAGCCCACGCACAGTAGCCGCCGTATTGAGGCATATATTGCTCAGGATGCTTCTTGAACAGGCTGAGATGTTTTTCTGAAGAGAAGTACCACTCCACGCCCAAGTGCTCAAATTTATACCTGGCACTCCCTTTTATGGGCTTTCCCTCGGTAAAGTAAGCAACGGCATCATAACCGTTGATGGCTTTACTGCTGAACCAGCCAGTATAAATATGTTGGTCAGCAAAGGCGTTGACGCTCAATGCCATCAACAGGACCGTAGCTATCCTTAACAAGGTATTCATAAAACATCACCCTCTTCAGTTGTTGACTTTATTTTGTCCAGGGGCTGACCAGGTTTCCCCTATTTCCATGCCCCAATAAATTCTACAGTAAAGGACCCCAAAAAAGCGCCAGAAAAGCCAGCAATGTTGCAATAAAACCATCAATACTGATCAGTGCTGTCGAAATAATGGCAGCGTTTTCCAGAAGACAAATCGACAGTAACATCACACCTGCCAATACCATTAGGTGATTTGTGACGTCCAATATCTGATCAGCCGTCAACCAGCCAAAATACTTTGAAGCCTCTATTTCCATCCACCATACTTTTTTCTTAAGTGGATTCCAAATTCCTACAAGTAACCAAATAGAATTGAATATTGCATTTGGTGAACTCTTTACCCCTGAGGTAAGCATCAATGAACTCACTGCTGACAAGGATTGTTTTAGCAGCAACACTGTTAACACCAACATTTATTTCACAGGCGGAAGTAGATAATTACCGACTTTTATTACAACGCACAGATAGAGTCATTGTTCACTTTAAAGAAAAGCCTACCGAAGCCAGAGCACTGGCTTTTATTAAACAGGGCGTAACCCATGGTGGTTATGGGGTTGCGGCCGGAAAAAGGCAGGAAGTCCTGTCAATAGGGGCCACCGTTAATCTTGACGATGCAAAGACGCTAGCAGCCGGATTAGAAGACGATCCCCAGGTAAAGTTTGCTGAGCCAGACCTGGTAATGCAGGCCATGAGAGTCCCCAACGACCCCCTTTATAATCAGCAATGGCACTATTTTGAAACCGGAGCGGGTATTAATCTCCCTGCTGCCTGGGAAATATCCATTGGCAGTTCTGACAATGTGATCGGTGTTATTGATACCGGAATTACTGACCACCAGGAGATTAATGACAGGCTGGTAGCAGGTTATGATTTTGTTTCTGATCCCTGGATGGCGAATGATGGCGATGGCTGGGATAGTAACCCCCGGGATCCGGGAGACGCTCTGCAGCCGGGAGCCTGCGGCTCCTCATTCGGTGACCCGGTTCCGGCTAATGCCCGAAAGAGCAGCTGGCACGGTACTCATGTTACGGGCACGATTGCGGCGAAAACCGATGATAGCGTCGGTGTTTCAGGAGTTACCTGGCTCTCCAGGGTGCAAACGCTCAGGGCACTTGGGCGATGTGGTGGTTATACCTCCGATATCGTATCAGCCATGCGTTGGGGAGCAGGCCTGAAAGTCTATGGACTCCCGATCAACCCCAATCCGGTCAACGTACTGAATCTAAGCCTTGGTGGTGAAGCGCTCTGGTGTCCGCAAACCTATCAAGACGCCATTGATGAAGTGGTTGCTGCGGGTGTCACGGTGGTGGTTGCAGCAGGCAATGAGCAACAAAATGTGGCCATGAGCACGCCGGCAAACTGCAAAAATGTCATTGTTGTTGGTGCGATCAATCGCACAGGAAACCTCAGCTGGTACTCAAATTATGGTACCGATATCGACATTATGGCTCCCGGTGGTGAAACACTGTTCCAGGGCAATGGCATCCTGTCATTGTACAATTCCGGGCTGAACGGTCCGACAAGTGGCTCCTACGCTGAGCTGCAGGGCACCAGCATGGCAGCACCACATATCGCTGGTTTGATTGACCTTAGCTATGCTGTCAATCCCACGCTGTCACCTTCTGAGCGCGAGCGCCTGTTGAAAGAAACAGCCAGACCCTTTGCCTCAGATAGCGATTGCTCAACCTTCAGGTGCGGTTCCGGGATTGCTGATGCAGCGGCCTTTCTGAGAGCAATCCAGAACGCTAAGTGAGAAATAGTCAGACGAGCCCTGAAATCAGGGCTAAGTTTTTAATAAGAGCTAATAAGAGCTAATAAGATCAACAGGTATTACAAGGCTTCAAAGATCAAGCAATGAAGCAGTCATACCCGGGATGAACAGAGAACGATTCAGCAGCACTTCTCTCTTCAATAAATCCAATGGAGTGGAACCTTGAAACCATCAAATCATGCGCTGCTGCTAGCTGGAATTTTTTCTTCTCTCATCGCTCCCATGAGTCTTCAGGCTGATTCTGATCCGGAAATAACCGATGATGGGCTTCTGGATCTCAGCCTGGAAGAGCTGATCGCACTGGATGTCCCCGACGTCACATCGGTCTCCAAAAGAAAACAGCGCCTGATGGACTCCCCTGCAGCTGTGTTTGTTATCACCAATGAGGATATTCAGCGTTCAGGAGTGACATCCATTCCAGAGGCACTGAGAATGGTGCCAGGCATGCAGGTAGCCCGGTTGAATAGCAATACCTGGTCCATCAGTACCCGGGGCTTTAATTACATTTTCGCCAATAAACTGCTGGTACTGATCGATGGGCGCACCGTTTACTCGCCTCTGTTCTCCGGTGTTAACTGGGATGTTCAGGACACCATGCTGGAAGATATTGCCCGTATTGAGGTGATTCGCGGCCCGGGGGCGGCGCTGTGGGGTGCCAATGCCGTGAATGGTGTGATCAATATTATTACCAAACATGCGGCAGATACCCAGGGTGGTCTGCTGTCTACCGGGTTTGGTTCGGAAGAGAAAGCCTTTGGGGCCTATCGCTACGGTGGGGAATTAGGGGATTCTGGCTACTACCGGGCGTTTTTCAAAACCTTCAACCGCGATGGATTAGCGAACAAAGACGGTACCGATGCCAATGATGACTGGGCATTAAAACGAGCAGGATTTAAAGCGAATTGGCGAACATCAAACGGGGCTGAAGCGTCACTTCAGAGTGAACTTTATGACGGCACAACCCGCCCCGACTTAAAAATCTTCAATGAAACCACACTGAGCCCAGACCGCATTGTCAATCAAAGCAGAGATCAAAAGGGTGGACACCTGATCGGCAGCTATAAAAAGTACCAGGCTGACGGCAGCCACTTTGCCCTCAAAGGCTACTATGACCGCTATGAAAATTATGATTACCGGTTCACGGAAAAGCGAGATACTGCCGACCTTGAGTTTCAGCACCAGATACTACCCGGCAACGATCATGACATCATCTGGGGTCTGGGTTATCGACTGACCCAATATAACCTCAACAGCGCCACGAACAACATCACCATGGCACCTGCCAGGCGAACGGACCGGCTATACAGCGCATTTGTTCAGGATCATATTACCCTTTCACCGCAATGGGCTCTGACGCTCAGCTCCCGCTTTGAGCATAACGACTTTACCGGTTATGAGATTCAGCCCAATGCCAGCCTGACCTGGAAGATATCGGACCAGCAAACCCTGTGGATGAAAGCGGCCAGTGCGTTAAAGACACCATCAATCAGTGAAACATCGGTAACCTCCCGTGGAATTGCATTCCTGCGAGAAGAGGACGCTCCTGTACCGGGAACCGCTACTCCAGACTTATTAGCGATCAGTGGCAATGATCAACTGGATTCGGAAAAATTATTTGCTTTGGAGGTGGGCTATAGAGAGCAATTTAATAACCAACTGCTGTTTGATATCACTGCCTTTTTCAATCAGTACAGAGATCTTTTGGCCTACGTTGATCAACCCGGTTGCCTGGATAGAACCACTTTTGCCAGTTCAGTCATGCTTTGCTCCTATGGCGACAATGGAAGCAAACCCGCCGTAGAATATTCAACCACATTTGCCAACGGGCTAACGGCTAACACTTATGGTCTGGAGGTAACAACAGACTGGCAGGCAACCCCCTGGTGGAAACTGCAATTTAACTACAGTTTTCTGGGTGTTGATGCATTCAGCAAGGATTCCGGTTCAGCGATAACCAACAGCTACCTTAGGGGAAATGAACACTTACTGGAAACCCTCAGTGCCAACAATACCGCTAATATCCGTTCTTATATGAACTTACCCCACCAGTGGTATCTGGATTTCTGGGTACGCTATATGGATAACCTCAGAGATGCAGAAGTTAGTGCCTACACGGCCCTGGACTTCAGGGTAGCCAAAAAATTCGGCAAAGACCTTGAACTGTCCCTGACCGGCAAGAACCTGTTCGACCAACAACGGCTGGAATTCGATGAAATATTCAGCGGGCTCGGCGAAACTGAGGTACAGGAATCCTGGTACCTGCAGTTACGCTGGCAACATTAATCGGATGGGGGAGATCACTTCATGCCGATCATAACCAACAAAATCTACGCAATCATTGCAATAGCTCTTCTCTGTTGCCTAAACGTAACTCAATCAGGAGCCAGTGAAGTTACCAAAGCGGACAAGGTTAAGGCCGCCATTGTCTATAAACTGTCCAAGTTTGTTGCCTGGCCCGGAAAAAAGCAGACCCTGGCACTGTGCATTATTGGCAGCGGAGCTATCAACAGTGAACTACAAAAAATCAATCATAAATTCAGCAGGGGGCGGCGTATATCAGTCACTCATAAAATACACAGCGCCCCATTGAAAAAGCTGTGCGACATTGTCTACATTCATAACTCAACGCCACATGTCGTATCCGGAATCTTACAGAAATTAAAAAATGAATCAGTACTGACCATCAGTGATAGCGAGAACTTCGCTTATCAAGGTGGCGTGATAGGACTGATCCGTACCGGTAGCCGGATTCAATTTGCCATCAGTCAAAGTGCCACCAGAAATGCGAGCCTGTCAATTAACGCCCAATTAATGGGGTTAGCCAAGGTTGTTAAATAGTCATTATGATCACATTTAAGAACCTGCCCATAAAAAAGAAGTTACGATACGCCATGCTGATAACGGCGTATTCCGTTCTGCTGGTGACCCTGAGTGTGCAAACCGTCAGTGAATATATGCACTCACGGTCTTTGCTGGTCAGTAAACTGGAAACCCTGGTTGAAGTGATTGGCGCCAATGCTCAGGCAGCTTTGATGTTTGAGGATACGGTAGCGGCTGAACAACTATTGAACGGTTTCTCCAGCACCAATGAAATAGAAGCGGCCTACTTATTAAATCCGGCCGGTGAGCGCGTTGCCGACTATCATCGGGAAAAGAAGCAACCCTGGGCCTTTACCCTGCAGGAACTCAACCAGCCCGTTACCTTATTCAGCAAAGCCAAGCTGCATTTATATCGTCCTATCAATTTGGATGGTCAGTTTATTGGTGCCATTTATATCCAGTCAAACCTGAGTGAACTCTACCTGCACCTCACTCATATCTTGTTTTTGGTCATGATTGCGGCATTAATTTCTATCGTACTGGCGGCAATGCTGAGTGCCAGGCTGCAAAAACTACTGGCACGACCCATTACAGAGCTGGCTGATACCATCAGCGAAATCACTAAATACCAGCAGTATGACCGCCAGGTGCAAAAATACGACAACGATGAGATTGGGCAACTGTATGACTGCTTCAATAACATGCTCATGCAGATCAAAGAACGAGATGACCGGCTGCAGCAACATCGTGAAAACCTGGAAGCCACCGTTACCAGTAGAACCAATGAACTGAAAATGGCCAATCGGGGGCTGAAAGAAAACCTGACGGAGCTTAATGAAGCCAAAGAAGCCGCATTGGATGCGGTCAAAGCCAAAAGTTCTTTCCTGGCCAATATGAGCCATGAAATCCGTACGCCGATGAATGGTGTTCTTGGCATGCTGGACCTGATGAAAGACACCCCGCTCACAAAAACACAAAATGATTTTTTGAATACCGCTTATTCCTCTGCTGATTCGCTACTTTCCATCATTAACGACATTCTCGACTTTTCAAAAATTGAAGCGGGCAAAATGACCATTGAGGCAGTGGATATTTCAGTCCGGGATGTTGTTGAAGATGTCTGCACATTACTGGCAGGCACCGCCCGAGAGAAGGGCCTGGAGCTTAGTTGCTATACCGATGTTGATCTGCCAGCCACACTGAAAGGTGACTCGGTAAGACTGAGGCAGGTGCTAACCAACCTGATTGGTAATGCCATAAAGTTCACCATCAAGGGAGAGGTCAGCGTTAAAGTAAACCTGATCAAACGATCACAGACGTCGGCGCAAATTGAATTTTCTGTGGAGGATACCGGCATTGGTATTGCTGAACATATCCTGCCAACCCTGTTCAATGAGTTTACCCAGGCCGACGGCAGTACTACCCGGAAGTTTGGGGGCACCGGTCTGGGTTTGACGATCTCCCGACAGTTGGTTGAGCTAATGGGAGGCAACATCCGTGTTATCAGTGCCGAAGGTCTCGGCTCCACATTCACCTTCACTCTGGAGATGGCGATATCCCAAAACCAATGCAGGCAAAAGTCTCAGACACTTCATGCACTGGACGGTATAAAAGCCCTGGTCGTTGATGATAACCACACCAACCGGGAGATACTGCGCCACTACCTAACAGCCTGGGGCCTGGATCACAACGAGGCATCAACCGCAAAAGACGCTCTGCTGCTATTGAGAAAAGCTCATAACAATAACCAGCCCTATGAGCTTGTCTTTCTGGATATGAATATGCCCGACATGGATGGGCTGGAATTGTCTAAGGTGATTGAAGACGATCCGGACTTGCAATCCATTCGCAGAATCATGCTCAGCTCCACCGGTTTTATCCCTCAGGAACAACAGCAAGCGACCGGGCTATCCGCTTGCCTGAGCAAACCATTCCGACAGTCCAGATTGCTGGATACCACCATGCAGGTGATGCATTGCCATCACGCCAGCCAACAACCGGATGCTCTGACAGACCAACATGAACCAGAAACGGCAGTATTCTCCGAAAGCATCCAGATACTTCTGGTAGAAGACAATATGGTCAACCAGAAAGTCGCTACCAGCATGCTGAAAAAAATTGGCTTGAGCCATATTCATATAGCAGAAGATGGTCGTGAAGCCCTCAACATGAGCCGACACCAAACCTACGACCTGGTGCTGATGGACTGCCAAATGCCGGAGATGAGCGGATATGAAGCCACAGGTCTGATCAGACAGAGAGAGCGTGAGCAGCAGTTACCCAGAATACCGATCATCGCGATGACTGCCAATGCAATGGCTGAAGACCGGGAAAAGTGCCTGGCCGCCGGCATGGATGACTATCTGAGCAAACCGGTCAAAATTGACCACCTCAGGGAGAGGCTGGCGCACTGGCTGATTCACGACACACCGCCACAAACAGCAACACCGAAAGCTGCAGAAACAACCCGGGCGATTGCCAGCAAACCGGATCAATCAAAACAGCATCCATTGATTGATCAGTCCGTATTCAGTGCACTTCAAGAACTGATGGAAGAAGAGTTCCCGGTACTGATTAACAGCTTTCTGGAAGACGCACCTAAATTAATGGCCGATATCAAGTTCTCTTCCAAAGATGCAGACCGAGAGGTGCTGGTAAGAGCAGCCCATACCCTGAAATCAAGCAGTAACAATCTTGGTGCCACACAGCTGGCAATGATTGCAGCCGACATCGAGAAGGAAGGGAAAGCCAGCCAACTGGCAGAAGCATCAGCGTTAATCGCTTCACTGGAATCAACACTTGATGAAACCCTTCAATCGCTAATAATAAAAACAAAACAATCAAAAAATTGACTGATCAAAATGCCCCATGATTCATCTGAATACGCATCTGTCTTTTTAAATATGTTGACTGATTATATCCCACATCAAACAACTACAATTACTGAATAAGTTCATGAACCGCATGTAAGCCGGACAACACCTTAGCGGAAGAGGTAAACTGATGAATTCTGACAACATCCCCGTCATAGGATATGTAACCGATGCCACTGCAGCCATTGAAGTCACTGACGCAAATGGAAACATTGTCACCAAAAAGGTCGGCGACCCCATTTTTCTTGATGAAGTCATTAATAATGAGTCCGGTTCAGAAGTTGTCGTCAAATTATTAAATGGTCAATCTCTAACGGTTCCGGTGGCGCAACAATTAGTGATGGGGGCAGAGATCGTTAATAGTCTTGATCCAACAGCTGCCGGCGAAGAAGGTGATCAAGATAAAGAAAGCGAAGAAAGTGATCAAACTGATGAAAGCGATGAAGCTGAGGAAAGTGATCAAGTTAAAGAAAGCGAACAGGTTAATGACTCACCAACAGAGCAATCAGATAATTCAGATTCAACACAAAGCACTTCAGATCAATCAGATACAGGCATTACCCAATCACGGTTACCTACTACGGTCGTCATTGAGCAGGAAAACAGTCAAAATACGGACCGCCAATCAACGGAAGAGCAATCAAAAGGTAACGAACTCAGTCAACTGGAGTTCAACTCAATTAGTCAGCTGAGTGACAATCAACCTTCTGCCCCTGAAAGCATTGCTCCAGTCATCAAAAGTCAAAACTTTAACGTTAATGAAAACGTCCCTGAAGACGGCTCTGCGGTCATAGGTCAAGTTATTGCCAGCCAATCTGACAATCTGACGTTTGCCATTATCGGAGGTAATGAAGACAACGCCTTTGTCATCAAGCCCACAACCGGTGAACTGCTCGTTACCGGCCCCCTGAATCATGAAATAAGAGATAGCTACAACTTAACCGTCGAAGTAACTAACCAGAGTGGTATCAGCAGAAATGCCTCCATAAGTATTTCAATTAATGATCTCAATGAAGCGCCTGAAGCTTATGACGATGTTGATGACAGCCATGAAAATCATGTACTGATCATCGATGTACTGGCAAATGATGTTGATGAGGATCTGGCTGATGGACCAGACAACTTCAACCTCCACAGCGCTGAGATTGTCGATAACCTGGGCAATGTTATGGCTGGTCAGGGCTCTGTCAGCATTGTCGATAACCGGCTGCAGTTTACTCCAGGGGCTGATTTTGATTATCTGGCAACCGGTGAGTCAGCTGTCATCACCATTCACTACATCATGAGTGACGATGGTGGTATGACCTCAAATGCCATCACCACCATTACCGTCACAGGAACCAACGACGCACCAGTAGCCACCGCCGATATCGACACAACCGGGGAAAACAACAGCGTTTTCGTCGATGTCATTGCCAACGACAGTGACCTGGATGGCAACAATATGCTCAGTGTCAGTGCTGCCAGCATTGCCACCATGACCAACAACAGCAACAGCCAGGCTATTGTGCCCGGCACCGCCAGTGTCAGCTTCAGTGGCAACAACGTCATCTTTTCCCCTGGCAACGACTTTGATTATCTGGCCACCGGTGAAACCGCTACCGTCGTGGTGAACTACACCGTTACCGATGATGATGGCACACCACTGACCGATAGCAGCACCCTCACCATCACGGTCACCGGCACCAACGATGCACCGGTGGCCACCGCAGATATCGGTAATACCGGGGAAAACAGCAGTGTTACTGTGGATGTGATCGCCAATGACAGTGATCTGGACACCAGCAATGGGCTCAGTGTCAATGCCGCCAGTATTGCCAGCATAACCAATGATGGCGACAACCAGACCATTCTCCACAATACCGCCAGTGTCACCTTCAGCGGCAATAATGTTACCTTCAATCCCGGCACCGACTTTGATTACCTGGCCAGTGGCGAAACCGCCACGGTGAAGGTGAACTACACAGTCACCGATGATGATGGAACACCACTGACGGATAACAGCATCCTGACCATCACGGTAACCGGCACTAATGATGTCCCGGTAGCCACCGCCGATACTGGCGCGACTCAGGAAAACAACAGTATCAGCGTGGATGTTATTGCCAATGACTCTGACCCGGATGCCAGCAACGGGCTCAGTCTCGGCGCAGCCAGTATTGCCACCATGACCAACAACAGTGACAGTCAGGCTATTGTTCTGAGCACCGCCAGTCTCAACGTCAGTGGCAATAACATCACCTTCAATCCCGGCAGTGACTTTGATTATCTGGCCACCGGCGAAACCGCTACCGTTCTGGTGAACTACACCGTTACCGATGATAACGGCACACCACAGACGGATAGCAGCACCCTGACCATCACCGTTACCGGCACCAACGATGCACCGGTGGCCACCGCAGATACCGATAACACCTGGGAAAACAGCGACGTCACCGTCAATGTAATCGCCAATGATAGTGACCCGGACACCAGCAATACGCTCAGTGTCAGTGCCGCCAGTATTGCCACCATGACCAATGATGGTGATCAACAGCCCGTCACTCACAACACGGCCAGTGTCATCTTCAACGGCAGCGATGTTACCTTCAATCCCGGTATCGATTTCGACTATCTGAACAAGGACGAAACGGCTACGGTGGTGCTCAACTACACAGTCACCGATGATGATGGTATGCCACTGACTGATAACAGCACACTGACCATCACCGTCACCGGCACCGACAACAAGCTTCCCACCGTTACGGCTGCGACAGATGTGACCGGAGCCATAACCGAAATTACCGATGGAGCCAATGGTGAAAGCATCAATACACTGTCTGACAACGGCAGCTTCACCATTGCTGATGCGGATCTGATCGATGTCCAGGCCGTCAGCGTCACTTCGGACACCACCGGATATCTCGGATCTTTCACACCCACGGTCAGCAATAACACCACCGGCGATGGCACCGGCCAGGTAGACTGGATCTTCAGCGTGCCCGATGCGGATATTGATTACCTGGCAGCAGGCCAGGTGCTGACCCAGTCTTACACCGTCACCGTGGACGATGGCCGGGGTGGTACCGTGGATCAGCAGGTGACCATCACGATAACCGGCACCAACGATGCGCCCGTGGCCGTCATTGATACCGGCACCACTCAGGAAAACAACAGTGTTACCGTCGATGTTCTTGCCAACGACATTAATACCGATAGCAGTGATGTGCTCAGTGTGAGCGCTGCCAGCATTGCTACCATAACCAACAACACTGACAGCCAGGCCATTGTACCCGGCACCGCCAGTGTCAGCTTCAGCGGCAATGACATCACCTTCAATCCCGGTACAGACTTTGATTATCTGGCCACCGGTGAAACCGCTACCGTCGTGGTGAACTACACCGTTACCGATGACAATGGTACGCCAATGACGGATAGCAGTACCCTGACCATTACCGTCACCGGCCACAACGACGGACCAGTACTGGACGCAGCGCTGGCAGACCAGAGTGCCGATCAGGACGACGCCTTCAGCTACCAGCTGCCAGTAAACAGCTTCAGCGACCTGGAGGGTGACACCCTGAGCTACAGCGCCACCCTGGCCGATGGCAGTGCCCTACCCGCCTGGCTCAGCTTTGATGCCGCCAGCACCACCTTCTCCGGCACACCTGCCAGTGGCGATATAGGCTCGCTGCTGGTAACGGTCACCGCCAGCGATGGCATGACCAGCACCTCGGATAACTTTACCCTGGAGATCACTGGCGATGCCCCAGCCGTGATTACGGGCGATGATAGTGCCACGGTGACCGAAGACAGCAGTGACGTTCTGAGCGCCAGCGGCACACTGACCATCAATGACAGCGATGATGGGGAAGCCCAGTTTATCGCCACCACCATCACCGGCAGCTACGGTGACCTGACCCTTAATGCCAATGGTCAGTGGAGCTACAGCGCCGATAACAGCCAGTCGGCCATTCAGCAGCTCGGGGATGGCGAAACCCTGACCGAGACACTGACCGTGACATCAGCGGATGGCACCACCCACACGCTGACCATCACCCTCAACGGCAGCAACGACGGACCAGTGCTGGGCGTTGCCCTGGCCGATCAGTACGCCGATCAGGACACCCCCTTCAGTTACCAGCTGCCAGCAAACAGCTTCAGTGACCTGGAGGGTGACGCCTTGAGCTACAGCGCCACTCTGGCCGATGGCAGTGCCCTACCCGCCTGGCTCAGCTTCGATGCCGCCAGCACTACCTTCTCCGGCACCCCTGGCAGTGGTGATGAGGGCTCGCTGTTGGTGACGGTCACCGCCAGCGATGGCATGGCCAGCACCTCGGATAACTTTACCCTTAACATCACAGGTGATGCCCCGGCCGTGATTGGCGGCGACGACAGCGCCACGGTGACCGAAGACAGCAGCGACGTCCTGAGCGCCAGCGGTACCCTGACCATCAGTGACAGTGATGCCGGTGAAGCCCGGTTTATCGCCACCACCATCACCGGCAGCTACGGTGAACTGACCCTGGATGCCAGTGGCCAGTGGACCTACAGCGCCGATAACAGCCAGTCGGCCATTCAGCAGCTCGGGGAGGGGGAAACCCTCACCGAGACCCTGACCGTGACCTCTGCGGATGGCACCAGCCACACCCTGACCATCACCCTCAACGGCAGCAACGACGGACCAGTGCTGGATGTCGCCCTGGTCGATCAGAGTGCCGATCAGGACACCCCTTTCAGCTACCAGCTGCCCGCAGACAGCTTCAGCGACCTGGAAGGTGATGCCCTGAGCTACAGCGCCACCCTGGCCGATGGCAGTGCTCTGCCCGCCTGGCTCAGCTTTGATGCCGCCAGCACCACCTTCTCCGGCACACCCGGCAGTGGTGATGTGGGATCGCTGTCGGTAACGGTCACGGCCAGCGACGGTATTGCCAGCGCCACAGACAACTTTACCCTGACCATCACCGGCGAACCGGCCCAGCATGACCCGGAGGTCTACCAGGATCTGCGACTGGACACCAACCTGGTGCGCAACGGCGATTTCACCACCGATGAACACTGGGCCCTGACCGGATCGGTGGAGTTCTATGGGAACCGTATGGCGTTTAATGGATTCGGCGCGGGTGGTGCGTCAGGCGGCTTCGTGGAACAGGTGATTCAGGGCCATCCGGACATTAATTACAGTCTGAGCCTGGATTACGGTGCCGCCTGGTCGGACGGACCTGTGTCCGGTCAGGTGGAGGTGGTTGATGAAGCGTCCGGTGAGGTGCTGGCTACACAGGCATTCAACAGCGACTCCATGATACTGCAGACCCTGAACCTGGCGTTCACCGCCTCGTCCGCGGGCAACCTGGTGTTGCGGATCTCGGACACCACCGTCGATGTCAATAATCGCGATATGGTAGTCGACAATGTCAGCCTGCAGGCCCGCAGCGTTGACAACCCCGACCGGGTAGCCAATAACCCGGCCGTGATCGCTGGCGATGACAGTGCGACAGTGACCGAAGACAGCAGCGACGTCCTGAGCGCCAGCGGTACCCTGACCATCAGTGACAGCGATGCCGGTGAAGCCCAGTTTATCGCCACCACCCTCACCGGCAGCTACGGTGAACTGACCCTGGATGCCAGTGGCCACTGGACCTACAGCGCCGATAACAGCCAGTCGGCCATTCAGCAGCTCGGGGAGGGTGAAACTCTCACCGAGACCCTGACCGTCACGTCAGCGGATGGCACCAGCCACACCCTGACCATCACCCTCAACGGCAGCAACGACGGGCCAGTACTGAATGTCGCCCTGGTCGATCAGAGTGCCGATCAGGACACCCCTTTCAGCTACCAGCTGCCCGCAGACAGCTTCAGCGACCTGGAAGGTGATGCCCTGAGCTACAGCGCCACCCTGGCCGATGGCAGTGCCCTGCCCGCCTGGCTCAGCTTTGATGCCGCCAGCACCACCTTCTCCGGCACACCCGGCAGTGGTGATGTGGGATCGCTGTCGGTAACGGTCACGGCCAGCGACGGTATTGCCAGCGCCACAGACAACTTTACCCTGACCATCACCGGCGAACCGGCCCAGCATGACCCGGAGGTCTACCAGGATCTGCGACTGGACACCAACCTGGTGCGCAACGGCGATTTCACCACCGATGAACACTGGGCCCTGACCGGATCGGTGGAGTTCTATGGGAACCGTATGGCGTTTAATGGATTCGGCGCGGGTGGTGCGTCAGGCGGCTTCGTGGAACAGGTGATTCAGGGCCATCCGGACATTAATTACAGTCTGAGCCTGGATTACGGTGCCGCCTGGTCGGACGGGCCGGTGTCCGGTCAGGTGGAGGTGGTTGATGAAGCGTCCGGTGAGGTGCTGGCCACACAGGCATTCAACAGCGACTCCATGACCCTGCAGACCCTGAACCTGGCGTTCACTGCCTCGTCCGCGGGCAACCTGGTGTTGCGGATCTCGGACACCACCGTCGATGTCAATAATCGCGATATGGTAGTCGACAATGTCAGCCTGCAGGCCCGCAGCGTTGACAACCCCGACCGGGTAGCCAATAACCCGGCCGTGATCGCTGGCGATGACAGTGCGACAGTGACCGAAGACAGCAGCGACGTCCTGAGCGCCAGCGGTACCCTGACCATCAGTGACAGCGATGCCGGTGAAGCCCAGTTTATCGCCACCACCCTCACCGGCAGCTACGGTGAACTGACCCTGGATGCCAGTGGCCACTGGACCTACAGCGCCGATAACAGCCAGTCGGCCATTCAGCAGCTCGGGGAGGGGGAAACCCTCACCGAGACCCTGACCGTGACCTCTGCGGATGGCACCAGCCACACCCTGACCATCACCCTCAACGGCAGCAACGACGGACCAGTGCTGGATGTCGCCCTGGTCGATCAGAGTGCCGATCAGGACACCCCTTTCAGCTACCAGCTGCCCGCAGACAGCTTCAGCGACCTGGAAGGTGATGCCCTGAGCTACAGCGCCACCCTGGCCGATGGCAGTGCCCTGCCCGCCTGGCTCAGCTTTGATGCCGCCAGCACCACCTTCTCCGGCACGCCCGGCAGTGGTGATGTGGGATCGCTGTCGGTAACGGTCACGGCCAGCGACGGTATTGCCAGCGCCACAGACAACTTTACCCTGACCATCACCGGCGAACCGGCCCAGCATGACCCGGAGGTCTACCAGGATCTGCGACTGGACACCAACCTGGTGCGCAACGGCGATTTCACCACCGATGAACACTGGGCCCTGACTGGATCGGTGGAGTTCTATGGGAACCGTATGGCGTTTAATGGATTCGGCGCGGGTGGTGCGTCAGGCGGCTTCGTGGAACAGGTGATTCAGGGCCATCCGGACATTAATTACAGTCTGAGCCTGGATTACGGTGCCGCCTGGTCGGACGGACCGGTGTCCGGTCAGGTGGAGGTGGTTGATGAAGCGTCCGGTGAGGTGCTGGCCACACAGGCATTCAACAGCGACTCCATGATCCTGCAGACCCTGAACCTGGCGTTCACCGCCTCGTCCGCGGGCAACCTGGTGTTGCGGATCTCTGACACTACCATCGATGTCAATAATCGCGACATGGTGGTTGATAACATCAACCTGCAGGCCCGCAGCGCCGACAACCCGGTTCTCTACCGAGACCTGCAGATGGACACTGAGCTGGTGAGCAACGGCGATTTCACCAGTGACGATGACTGGACCATGACCGGAACGGTGGAGTTGTACGATAATCGCCTGGCGTTCAATGGCGGTGGCGGTGCCACCGACGGCGTGGTGGAACAGGTGATTCAGGGCCACCCGAACATCAACTACAGCCTGAGTCTGGATTACGGTGCCGCCTGGTCCGCCGAGCAGGTATCCGGTCAGGTCGAGGTGATTGATCAGGCATCCGGTGAAGTGCTGGTTACACAGGCATTCGACAGCGACTCCCTGACCCTGCAGACCCTGAACCTGACGTTCACGGCACAGTCAACGGGCAACCTGGTGCTGCGAATCTCGGACACCTCCGCAAATGGCGATCTGCGGGACCTGGTGGTCGACAACGTCAGCCTGCAAGCCCGCAGCGCCGACAACCCGGACCAGCAGGCCAATGCCCCGGCAGTGATCGCTGGCGACGACAGCGCCACGGTGACCGAAGACAGCAGCGACGTCCTGAGCGCCAGCGGTACCCTGACCATCAGTGACAGCGATGCCGGTGAAGCCCAGTTTATCGCCACCACCCTCACCGGCAGCTACGGTGAACTGACCCTGGATGCCAGTGGCCACTGGACCTACAGCGCCGATAACAGCCAGTCGGCCATTCAGCAGCTCGGGGAGGGGGAAACCCTCACCGAGACCCTGACCGTGACCTCTGCGGATGGCACCAGCCACACCCTGACCATCACCCTCAACGGCAGCAACGACGGACCAGTGCTGGATGTCGCCCTGGTCGATCAGAGTGCCGATCAGGACACCCCTTTCAGCTACCAGCTGCCCGCAGACAGCTTCAGCGACCTGGAAGGTGATGCCCTGAGCTACAGCGCCACCCTGGCCGATGGCAGTGCCCTGCCCGCCTGGCTCAGCTTTGATGCCGCCAGCACCACCTTCTCCGGCACGCCCGGCAGTGGTGACGTCGGCTCGCTGTCCGTTACGGTCACTGCCAGTGATGGCCTGGCCAGTGCCTCGGACACCTTCACCCTGGCGGTAGCGGCCGACCCCGCAAACCCACCGGCGGACAATCAGGCACCCGAGTTGCAGGCCTTCCCCGGTGCCGATGCCCTGGCAGCCTTTGCCCTGGCAGGCAGCAGCGGTGATGTGGCTGCCGACCTGACCGACCACGGCCACCAACTGACCTTCAACAGCGGCGTCACCCACAGTGACTCAGGCGTGCAACTGAACAACGCCGGTGGTTCCATCGGGGCAATCACCCTTGACGGGACGATGACCATTGCCACCACCTTTACCTACCACAGCCACACTGCCTGGGCACGGATGGTTGACCTGGGCAATGGCGCTGGTACCGATAATATTCTGATCGCCAGCCCATCGGAAGGACGAATAGAGGCCCAGATTTTCCACGGTGACAGCATTGTCGGCTCGGTGGCGTTTGATAACTTCTTCTCTCTGGATGAAACCTTCCACCTGGCCCTGACAGTGGATGCTGATGGCCATTTGCACCTGTACAAGAACGGTGTTGAAGTGGCGGACAATCCCGGCCGGGGACCCGCCGGTGTCGAGTTGACCAGCAACCTGGTCGGTGCCAGTAACTGGTCGTTCGATGCCGCCACCGATGGCACCATCAAGGATCTGATGATCCTCGACAGTACCCTCTCAGCCAGCGACGTCAGTGAGCTTTACCAGCTCGCCCAGAGCGATGACCTGCAGTCCTTCGTGACTCCGCTGGGCATCAGTGAGAGCGCCCAGCCGGGCACGGTGGTGGGGCAGGTGTCGGCCAGGGACGCCGATGGTGATAGCCTGACCTTCAGCCTCACCGACGATGCCGGTGGCCTGTTTGCCATTGATGCCAATACCGGCGCAATCAGCGTCGCCGGTGTCCTGGATCATGACAGTGCCGACCGCCATCAGCTGACCGTGCGGGTGACCGATGCATTCGGTGCCTTCAGCGAACAGCCCTACACCGTGTCGGTGGCGCAGGATCTCTACCAGGATTTGCAGCTGGACACCAACCTGGTGCGCAACGGCGATTTCACCACCGATGAACACTGGGCCCTGACCGGATCGGTGGAGTTCTATGGGAACCGTATGGCGTTTAATGGATTCGGCGCGGGTGGTGCGTCAGGCGGCTTCGTGGAACAGGTGATTCAGGGCCATCCGGACATTAATTACAGTCTGAGCCTGGATTACGGTGCCGCCTGGTCGGACGGACCGGTGTCCGGTCAGGTGGAGGTGGTTGATGAAGCGTCCGGTGAGGTGCTGGCTACACAGGCATTCAACAGCGACTCCATGATCCTGCAGACCCTGAACCTGGCGTTCACCGCCTCGTCCGCGGGCAACCTGGTGTTGCGGATCTCGGACACCACCGTCGATGTCAATAATCGCGATATGGTAGTCGACAATGTCAGCCTGCAGGCCCGCAGCGTTGACAACCCCGACCGGGTAGCCAATAACCCGGCCGTGATCGCTGGCGATGACAGTGCGACAGTGACCGAAGACAGCAGCGACGTCCTGAGCGCCAGCGGTACCCTGACCATCAGTGACAGCGATGCCGGTGAAGCCCAGTTTATCGCCACCACCCTCACCGGCAGCTACGGTGAACTGACCCTGGATGCCAGTGGCCACTGGACCTACAGCGCCGATAACAGCCAGTCGGCCATTCAGCAGCTCGGGGAGGGGGGAGCCCTCACCGAGACCCTGACCGTGACCTCTGCGGATGGCACCAGCCACACCCTGACCATCACCCTCAACGGCAGCAACGACGGACCAGTGCTGGATGTCGCCCTGGTCGATCAGAGTGCCGATCAGGACACCCCTTTCAGCTACCAGCTGCCCGCAGACAGCTTCAGCGACCTGGAAGGTGATGCCCTGAGCTACAGCGCCACCCTGGCCGATGGCAGTGCCCTGCCCGCCTGGCTCAGCTTTGATGCCGCCAGCACCACCTTCTCCGGCACGCCCGGCAGTGGTGACGTCGGCTCGCTGTCCGTTACGGTCACTGCCAGTGATGGCCTGGCCAGTGCCTCGGACACCTTCACCCTGGCGGTAGCGGCCGACCCCGCAAACCCACCGGCGGACAATCAGGCACCCGAGTTGCAGGCCTTCCCCGGTGCCGATGCCCTGGCAGCCTTTGCCCTGGCAGGCAGCAGCGGTGATGTGGCTGCCGACCTGACCGACCACGGCCACCAACTGACCTTCAACAGCGGCGTCACCCACAGTGACTCAGGCGTGCAACTGAACAACGCCGGTGGTTCCATCGGGGCAATCACCCTTGACGGGACGATGACCATTGCCACCACCTTTACCTACCACAGCCACACTGCCTGGGCACGGATGGTTGACCTGGGCAATGGCGCTGGTACCGATAATATTCTGATCGCCAGCCCATCGGAAGGACGAATAGAGGCCCAGATTTTCCACGGTGACAGCATTGTCGGCTCGGTGGCGTTTGATAACTTCTTCTCTCTGGATGAAACCTTCCACCTGGCCCTGACAGTGGATGCTGATGGCCATTTGCACCTGTACAAGAACGGTGTTGAAGTGGCGGACAATCCCGGCCGGGGACCCGCCGGTGTCGAGTTGACCAGCAACCTGGTCGGTGCCAGTAACTGGTCGTTCGATGCCGCCACCGATGGCACCATCAAGGATCTGATGATCCTCGACAGTACCCTCTCAGCCAGCGACGTCAGTGAGCTTTACCAGCTCGCCCAGAGCGATGACCTGCAGTCCTTCGTGACTCCGCTGGGCATCAGTGAGAGCGCCCAGCCGGGCACGGTGGTGGGGCAGGTGTCGGCCAGGGACGCCGATGGTGATAGCCTGACCTTCAGCCTCACCGACGATGCCGGTGGCCTGTTTGCCATTGATGCCAATACCGGCGCAATCAGCGTCGCCGGTGTCCTGGATCATGACAGTGCCGACCGCCATCAGCTGACCGTGCGGGTGACCGATGCATTCGGTGCCTTCAGCGAACAGCCCTACACCGTGTCGGTGGCGCAGGATCTCTACCAGGATTTGCAGCTGGACACCAACCTGGTGCGCAACGGCGATTTCACCACCGATGAACACTGGGCCCTGACCGGATCGGTGGAGTTCTATGGGAACCGTATGGCGTTTAATGGATTCGGCGCGGGTGGTGCGTCAGGCGGCTTCGTGGAACAGGTGATTCAGGGCCATCCGGACATTAATTACAGTCTGAGCCTGGATTACGGTGCCGCCTGGTCGGACGGACCGGTGTCCGGTCAGGTGGAGGTGGTTGATGAAGCGTCCGGTGAGGTGCTGGCTACACAGGCATTCAACAGCGACTCCATGATCCTGCAGACCCTGAACCTGGCGTTCACCGCCTCGTCCGCGGGCAACCTGGTGTTGCGGATCTCGGACACCACCGTCGATGTCAATAATCGCGATATGGTAGTCGACAATGTCAGCCTGCAGGCCCGCAGCGTTGACAACCCCGACCGGGTAGCCAATAACCCGGCCGTGATCGCTGGCGATGACAGTGCGACAGTGACCGAAGACAGCAGCGACGTCCTGAGCGCCAGCGGTACCCTGACCATCAGTGACAGCGATGCCGGTGAAGCCCAGTTTATCGCCACCACCCTCACCGGCAGCTACGGTGAACTGACCCTGGATGCCAGTGGCCAGTGGACCTACAGCGCCGATAACAGCCAGTCGGCCATTCAGCAGCTCGGGGAGGGGGAAGCCCTCACCGAGACCCTGACCGTGACCTCTGCGGATGGCACCAGCCACACCCTGACCATCACCCTCAACGGCAGCAACGACGGACCAGTGCTGGATGTCGCCCTGGTCGATCAGAGTGCCGATCAGGACACCCCTTTCAGCTACCAGCTGCCCGCAGACAGCTTCAGCGACCTGGAAGGTGATGCCCTGAGCTACAGCGCCACCCTGGCCGATGGCAGTGCCCTGCCCGCCTGGCTCAGCTTTGATGCCGCCAGCACCACCTTCTCCGGCACGCCCGGCAGTGGTGACGTCGGCTCGCTGTCCGTTACGGTCACTGCCAGTGATGGCCTGGCCAGTGCCTCGGACACCTTCACCCTGGCGGTAGCGGCCGACCCCGCAAACCCACCGGCGGACAATCAGGCACCCGAGTTGCAGGCCTTCCCCGGTGCCGATGCCCTGGCAGCCTTTGCCCTGGCAGGCAGCAGCGGTGATGTGGCTGCCGACCTGACCGACCACGGCCACCAACTGACCTTCAACAGCGGCGTCACCCACAGTGACTCAGGCGTGCAACTGAACAACGCCGGTGGTTCCATCGGGGCAATCACCCTTGACGGGACGATGACCATTGCCACCACCTTTACCTACCACAGCCACACTGCCTGGGCACGGATGGTTGACTTGGGCAATGGCGCTGGTACCGATAATATTCTGATCGCCAGCCCATCGGAAGGACGAATAGAGGCCCAGATTTTCCACGGTGACAGCATTGTCGGCTCGGTGGCGTTTGATAACTTCTTCTCTCTGGATGAAACCTTCCACCTGGCCCTGACAGTGGATGCTGATGGCCATTTGCACCTGTACAAGAACGGTGTTGAAGTGGCGGACAATCCCGGCCGGGGACCCGCCGGTGTCGAGTTGACCAGCAACCTGGTCGGTGCCAGTAACTGGTCGTTCGATGCCGCCACCGATGGCACCATCAAGGATCTGATGATCCTCGACAGTACCCTCTCAGCCAGCGACGTCAGTGAGCTTTACCAGCTCGCCCAGAGCGATGACCTGCAGTCCTTCGTGACTCCGCTGGGCATCAGTGAGAGCGCCCAGCCGGGCACGGTGGTGGGGCAGGTGTCGGCCAGGGACGCCGATGGTGATAGCCTGACCTTCAGCCTCACCGACGATGCCGGTGGCCTGTTTGCCATTGATGCCAATACCGGCGCAATCAGCGTCGCCGGTGTCCTGGATCATGACAGTGCCGACCGCCATCAGCTGACCGTGCGGGTGACCGATGCATTCGGTGCCTTCAGCGAACAGCCCTACACCGTGTCGGTGGCGCAGGATCTCTACCAGGATTTGCAGCTGGACACCAACCTGGTGCGCAACGGCGATTTCACCACCGATGAACACTGGGCCCTGACCGGATCGGTGGAGTTCTATGGGAACCGTATGGCGTTTAATGGATTCGGCGCGGGTGGTGCGTCAGGCGGCTTCGTGGAACAGGTGATTCAGGGCCATCCGGACATTAATTACAGTCTGAGCCTGGATTACGGTGCCGCCTGGTCGGACGGACCGGTGTCCGGTCAGGTGGAGGTGGTTGATGAAGCGTCCGGTGAGGTGCTGGCTACACAGGCATTCAACAGCGACTCCATGATCCTGCAGACCCTGAACCTGGCGTTCACCGCCTCGTCCGCGGGCAACCTGGTGTTGCGGATCTCGGACACCACCGTCGATGTCAATAATCGCGATATGGTAGTCGACAATGTCAGCCTGCAGGCCCGCAGCGTTGACAACCCCGACCGGGTAGCCAATAACCCGGCCGTGATCGCTGGCGATGACAGTGCGACAGTGACCGAAGACAGCAGCGACGTCCTGAGCGCCAGCGGTACCCTGACCATCAGTGACAGCGATGCCGGTGAAGCCCAGTTTATCGCCACCACCCTCACCGGCAGCTACGGTGAACTGACCCTGGATGCCAGTGGCCAGTGGACCTACAGCGCCGATAACAGCCAGTCGGCCATTCAGCAGCTCGGGGAGGGGGAGACCCTCACCGAGACCCTGACCGTGACCTCTGCGGATGGCACCAGCCACACCCTGACCATCACCCTCAACGGCAGCAACGACGGACCAGTGCTGGATGTCGCCCTGGTCGATCAGAGTGCCGATCAGGACACCCCTTTCAGCTACCAGCTGCCCGCAGACAGCTTCAGCGACCTGGAAGGTGATGCCCTGAGCTACAGCGCCACCCTGGCCGATGGCAGTGCCCTGCCCGCCTGGCTCAGCTTTGATGCCGCCAGCACCACCTTCTCCGGCACGCCCGGCAGTGGTGACGTCGGCTCGCTGTCCGTTACGGTCACTGCCAGTGATGGCCTGGCCAGTGCCTCGGACACCTTCACCCTGGCGGTAGCGGCCGACCCCGCAAACCCACCGGCGGACAATCAGGCACCCGAGTTGCAGGCCTTCCCCGGTGCCGATGCCCTGGCAGCCTTTGCCCTGGCAGGCAGCAGCGGTGATGTGGCTGCCGACCTGACCGACCACGGCCACCAACTGACCTTCAACAGCGGCGTCACCCACAGTGACTCAGGCGTGCAACTGAACAACGCCGGTGGTTCCATCGGGGCAATCACCCTTGACGGGACGATGACCATTGCCACCACCTTTACCTACCACAGCCACACTGCCTGGGCACGGATGGTTGACTTGGGCAATGGCGCTGGTACCGATAATATTCTGATCGCCAGCCCATCGGAAGGACGAATAGAGGCCCAGATTTTCCACGGTGACAGCATTGTCGGCTCGGTGGCGTTTGATAACTTCTTCTCTCTGGATGAAACCTTCCACCTGGCCCTGACAGTGGATGCTGATGGCCATTTGCACCTGTACAAGAACGGTGTTGAAGTGGCGGACAATCCCGGCCGGGGACCCGCCGGTGTCGAGTTGACCAGCAACCTGGTCGGTGCCAGTAACTGGTCGTTCGATGCCGCCACCGATGGCACCATCAAGGATCTGATGATCCTCGACAGTACCCTCTCAGCCAGCGACGTCAGTGAGCTTTACCAGCTCGCCCAGAGCGATGACCTGCAGTCCTTCGTGACTCCGCTGGGCATCAGTGAGAGCGCCCAGCCGGGCACGGTGGTGGGGCAGGTGTCGGCCAGGGACGCCGATGGTGATAGCCTGACCTTCAGCCTCACCGACGATGCCGGTGGCCTGTTTGCCATTGATGCCAATACCGGCGCAATCAGCGTCGCCGGTGTCCTGGATCATGACAGTGCCGACCGCCATCAGCTGACCGTGCGGGTGACCGATGCATTCGGTGCCTTCAGCGAACAGCCCTACACCGTGTCGGTGGCGCAGGATCTCTACCAGGATTTGCAGCTGGACACCAACCTGGTGCGCAACGGCGATTTCACCACCGATGAACACTGGGCCCTGACCGGATCGGTGGAGTTCTATGGGAACCGTATGGCGTTTAATGGATTCGGCGCGGGTGGTGCGTCAGGCGGCTTCGTGGAACAGGTGATTCAGGGCCATCCGGACATTAATTACAGTCTGAGCCTGGATTACGGTGCCGCCTGGTCGGACGGACCGGTGTCCGGTCAGGTGGAGGTGGTTGATGAAGCGTCCGGTGAGGTGCTGGCTACACAGGCATTCAACAGCGACTCCATGATCCTGCAGACCCTGAACCTGGCGTTCACCGCCTCGTCCGCGGGCAACCTGGTGTTGCGGATCTCGGACACCACCGTCGATGTCAATAATCGCGATATGGTAGTCGACAATGTCAGCCTGCAGGCCCGCAGCGTTGACAACCCCGACCGGGTAGCCAATAACCCGGCCGTGATCGCTGGCGATGACAGTGCGACAGTGACCGAAGACAGCAGCGACGTCCTGAGCGCCAGCGGTACCCTGACCATCAGTGACAGCGATGCCGGTGAAGCCCAGTTTATCGCCACCACCCTCACCGGCAGCTACGGTGAACTGACCCTGGATGCCAGTGGCCACTGGACCTACAGCGCCGATAACAGCCAGTCGGCCATTCAGCAGCTCGGGGAGGGGGAAACCCTCACCGAGACCCTGACCGTGACCTCTGCGGATGGCACCAGCCACACCCTGACCATCACCCTCAACGGCAGCAACGACGGACCAGTGCTGGATGTCGCCCTGGTCGATCAGAGTGCCGATCAGGACACCCCTTTCAGCTACCAGCTGCCCGCAGACAGCTTCAGCGACCTGGAAGGTGATGCCCTGAGCTACAGCGCCACCCTGGCCGATGGCAGTGCCCTGCCCGCCTGGCTCAGCTTTGATGCCGCCAGCACCACCTTCTCCGGCACGCCCGGCAGTGGTGACGTCGGCTCGCTGTCCGTTACGGTCACTGCCAGTGATGGCCTGGCCAGTGCCTCGGACACCTTCACCCTGGCGGTAGCGGCCGACCCCGCAAACCCACCGGCGGACAATCAGGCACCCGAGTTGCAGGCCTTCCCCGGTGCCGATGCCCTGGCAGCCTTTGCCCTGGCAGGCAGCAGCGGTGATGTGGCTGCCGACCTGACCGACCACGGCCACCAACTGACCTTCAACAGCGGCGTCACCCACAGTGACTCAGGCGTGCAACTGAACAACGCCGGTGGTTCCATCGGGGCAATCACCCTTGACGGGACGATGACCATTGCCACCACCTTTACCTACCACAGCCACACTGCCTGGGCACGGATGGTTGACCTGGGCAATGGCGCTGGTACCGATAATATTCTGATCGCCAGCCCATCGGAAGGACGAATAGAGGCCCAGATTTTCCACGGTGACAGCATTGTCGGCTCGGTGGCGTTTGATAACTTCTTCTCTCTGGATGAAACCTTCCACCTGGCCCTGACAGTGGATGCTGATGGCCATTTGCACCTGTACAAGAACGGTGTTGAAGTGGCGGACAATCCCGGCCGGGGACCCGCCGGTGTCGAGTTGACCAGCAACCTGGTCGGTGCCAGTAACTGGTCGTTCGATGCCGCCACCGATGGCACCATCAAGGATCTGATGATCCTCGACAGTACCCTCTCAGCCAGCGACGTCAGTGAGCTTTACCAGCTCGCCCAGAGCGATGACCTGCAGTCCTTCGTGACTCCGCTGGGCATCAGTGAGAGCGCCCAGCCGGGCACGGTGGTGGGGCAGGTGTCGGCCAGGGACGCCGATGGTGATAGCCTGACCTTCAGCCTCACCGACGATGCCGGTGGCCTGTTTGCCATTGATGCCAATACCGGCGCAATCAGCGTCGCCGGTGTCCTGGATCATGACAGTGCCGACCGCCATCAGCTGACCGTGCGGGTGACCGATGCATTCGGTGCCTTCAGCGAACAGCCCTACACCGTGTCGGTGGCGCAGGATCTCTACCAGGATTTGCAGCTGGACACCAACCTGGTGCGCAACGGCGATTTCACCACCGATGAACACTGGGCCCTGACCGGATCGGTGGAGTTCTATGGGAACCGTATGGCGTTTAATGGATTCGGCGCGGGTGGTGCGTCAGGCGGCTTCGTGGAACAGGTGATTCAGGGCCATCCGGACATTAATTACAGTCTGAGCCTGGATTACGGTGCCGCCTGGTCGGACGGACCGGTGTCCGGTCAGGTGGAGGTGGTTGATGAAGCGTCCGGTGAGGTGCTGGCTACACAGGCATTCAACAGCGACTCCATGATCCTGCAGACCCTGAACCTGGCGTTCACCGCCTCGTCCGCGGGCAACCTGGTGTTGCGGATCTCGGACACCACCGTCGATGTCAATAATCGCGATATGGTAGTCGACAATGTCAGCCTGCAGGCCCGCAGCGTTGACAACCCCGACCGGGTAGCCAATAACCCGGCCGTGATCGCTGGCGATGACAGTGCGACAGTGACCGAAGACAGCAGCGACGTCCTGAGCGCCAGCGGTACCCTGACCATCAGTGACAGCGATGCCGGTGAAGCCCAGTTTATCGCCACCACCCTCACCGGCAGCTACGGTGAACTGACCCTGGATGCCAGTGGCCACTGGACCTACAGCGCCGATAACAGCCAGTCGGCCATTCAGCAGCTCGGGGAGGGGGAAACCCTCACCGAGACCCTGACCGTGACCTCTGCGGATGGCACCAGCCACACCCTGACCATCACCCTCAACGGCAGCAACGACGGACCAGTGCTGGATGTCGCCCTGGTCGATCAGAGTGCCGATCAGGACACCCCTTTCAGCTACCAGCTGCCCGCAGACAGCTTCAGCGACCTGGAAGGTGATGCCCTGAGCTACAGCGCCACCCTGGCCGATGGCAGTGCCCTGCCCGCCTGGCTCAGCTTTGATGCCGCCAGCACCACCTTCTCCGGCACGCCCGGCAGTGGTGACGTCGGCTCGCTGTCCGTTACGGTCACTGCCAGTGATGGCCTGGCCAGTGCCTCGGACACCTTCACCCTGGCGGTAGCGGCCGACCCCGCAAACCCACCGGCGGACAATCAGGCACCCGAGTTGCAGGCCTTCCCCGGTGCCGATGCCCTGGCAGCCTTTGCCCTGGCAGGCAGCAGCGGTGATGTGGCTGCCGACCTGACCGACCACGGCCACCAACTGACCTTCAACAGCGGCGTCACCCACAGTGACTCAGGCGTGCAACTGAACAACGCCGGTGGTTCCATCGGGGCAATCACCCTTGACGGGACGATGACCATTGCCACCACCTTTACCTACCACAGCCACACTGCCTGGGCACGGATGGTTGACCTGGGCAATGGCGCTGGTACCGATAATATTCTGATCGCCAGCCCATCGGAAGGACGAATAGAGGCCCAGATTTTCCACGGTGACAGCATTGTCGGCTCGGTGGCGTTTGATAACTTCTTCTCTCTGGATGAAACCTTCCACCTGGCCCTGACAGTGGATGCTGATGGCCATTTGCACCTGTACAAGAACGGTGTTGAAGTGGCGGACAATCCCGGCCGGGGACCCGCCGGTGTCGAGTTGACCAGCAACCTGGTCGGTGCCAGTAACTGGTCGTTCGATGCCGCCACCGATGGCACCATCAAGGATCTGATGATCCTCGACAGTACCCTCTCAGCCAGCGACGTCAGTGAGCTTTACCAGCTCGCCCAGAGCGATGACCTGCAGTCCTTCGTGACTCCGCTGGGCATCAGTGAGAGCGCCCAGCCGGGCACGGTGGTGGGGCAGGTGTCGGCCAGGGACGCCGATGGTGATAGCCTGACCTTCAGCCTCACCGACGATGCCGGTGGCCTGTTTGCCATTGATGCCAATACCGGCGCAATCAGCGTCGCCGGTGTCCTGGATCATGACAGTGCCGACCGCCATCAGCTGACCGTGCGGGTGACCGATGCATTCGGTGCCTTCAGCGAACAGCCCTACACCGTGTCGGTGGCGCAGGATCTCTACCAGGATTTGCAGCTGGACACCAACCTGGTGCGCAACGGCGATTTCACCACCGATGAACACTGGGCCCTGACCGGATCGGTGGAGTTCTATGGGAACCGTATGGCGTTTAATGGATTCGGCGCGGGTGGTGCGTCAGGCGGCTTCGTGGAACAGGTGATTCAGGGCCATCCGGACATTAATTACAGTCTGAGCCTGGATTACGGTGCCGCCTGGTCGGACGGACCGGTGTCCGGTCAGGTGGAGGTGGTTGATGAAGCGTCCGGTGAGGTGCTGGCTACACAGGCATTCAACAGCGACTCCATGATCCTGCAGACCCTGAACCTGGCGTTCACCGCCTCGTCCGCGGGCAACCTGGTGTTGCGGATCTCGGACACCACCGTCGATGTCAATAATCGCGATATGGTAGTCGACAATGTCAGCCTGCAGGCCCGCAGCGTTGACAACCCCGACCGGGTAGCCAATAACCCGGCCGTGATCGCTGGCGATGACAGTGCGACAGTGACCGAAGACAGCAGCGACGTCCTGAGCGCCAGCGGTACCCTGACCATCAGTGACAGCGATGCCGGTGAAGCCCAGTTTATCGCCACCACCCTCACCGGCAGCTACGGTGAACTGACCCTGGATGCCAGTGGCCACTGGACCTACAGCGCCGATAACAGCCAGTCGGCCATTCAGCAGCTCGGGGAGGGGGAAACCCTCACCGAGACCCTGACCGTGACCTCTGCGGATGGCACCAGCCACACCCTGACCATCACCCTCAACGGCAGCAACGACGGACCAGTGCTGGATGTCGCCCTGGTCGATCAGAGTGCCGATCAGGACACCCCTTTCAGCTACCAGCTGCCCGCAGACAGCTTCAGCGACCTGGAAGGTGATGCCCTGAGCTACAGCGCCACCCTGGCCGATGGCAGTGCCCTGCCCGCCTGGCTCAGCTTTGATGCCGCCAGCACCACCTTCTCCGGCACGCCCGGCAGTGGTGACGTCGGCTCGCTGTCCGTTACGGTCACTGCCAGTGATGGCCTGGCCAGTGCCTCGGACACCTTCACCCTGGCGGTAGCGGCCGACCCCGCAAACCCACCGGCGGACAATCAGGCACCCGAGTTGCAGGCCTTCCCCGGTGCCGATGCCCTGGCAGCCTTTGCCCTGGCAGGCAGCAGCGGTGATGTGGCTGCCGACCTGACCGACCACGGCCACCAACTGACCTTCAACAGCGGCGTCACCCACAGTGACTCAGGCGTGCAACTGAACAACGCCGGTGGTTCCATCGGGGCAATCACCCTTGACGGGACGATGACCATTGCCACCACCTTTACCTACCACAGCCACACTGCCTGGGCACGGATGGTTGACCTGGGCAATGGCGCTGGTACCGATAATATTCTGATCGCCAGCCCATCGGAAGGACGAATAGAGGCCCAGATTTTCCACGGTGACAGCATTGTCGGCTCGGTGGCGTTTGATAACTTCTTCTCTCTGGATGAAACCTTCCACCTGGCCCTGACAGTGGATGCTGATGGCCATTTGCACCTGTACAAGAACGGTGTTGAAGTGGCGGACAATCCCGGCCGGGGACCCGCCGGTGTCGAGTTGACCAGCAACCTGGTCGGTGCCAGTAACTGGTCGTTCGATGCCGCCACCGATGGCACCATCAAGGATCTGATGATCCTCGACAGTACCCTCTCAGCCAGCGACGTCAGTGAGCTTTACCAGCTCGCCCAGAGCGATGACCTGCAGTCCTTCGTGACTCCGCTGGGCATCAGTGAGAGCGCCCAGCCGGGCACGGTGGTGGGGCAGGTGTCGGCCAGGGACGCCGATGGTGATAGCCTGACCTTCAGCCTCACCGACGATGCCGGTGGCCTGTTTGCCATTGATGCCAATACCGGCGCAATCAGCGTCGCCGGTGTCCTGGATCATGACAGTGCCGACCGCCATCAGCTGACCGTGCGGGTGACCGATGCATTCGGTGCCTTCAGCGAACAGCCCTACACCGTGTCGGTGGCGCAGGATCTCTACCAGGATTTGCAGCTGGACACCAACCTGGTGCGCAACGGCGATTTCACCACCGATGAACACTGGGCCCTGACCGGATCGGTGGAGTTCTATGGGAACCGTATGGCGTTTAATGGATTCGGCGCGGGTGGTGCGTCAGGCGGCTTCGTGGAACAGGTGATTCAGGGCCATCCGGACATTAATTACAGTCTGAGCCTGGATTACGGTGCCGCCTGGTCGGACGGACCGGTGTCCGGTCAGGTGGAGGTGGTTGATGAAGCGTCCGGTGAGGTGCTGGCTACACAGGCATTCAACAGCGACTCCATGATCCTGCAGACCCTGAACCTGGCGTTCACCGCCTCGTCCGCGGGCAACCTGGTGTTGCGGATCTCGGACACCACCGTCGATGTCAATAATCGCGATATGGTAGTCGACAATGTCAGCCTGCAGGCCCGCAGCGTTGACAACCCCGACCGGGTAGCCAATAACCCGGCCGTGATCGCTGGCGATGACAGTGCGACAGTGACCGAAGACAGCAGCGACGTCCTGAGCGCCAGCGGTACCCTGACCATCAGTGACAGCGATGCCGGTGAAGCCCAGTTTATCGCCACCACCCTCACCGGCAGCTACGGTGAACTGACCCTGGATGCCAGTGGCCACTGGACCTACAGCGCCGATAACAGCCAGTCGGCCATTCAGCAGCTCGGGGAGGGGGAAACCCTCACCGAGACCCTGACCGTGACCTCTGCGGATGGCACCAGCCACACCCTGACCATCACCCTCAACGGCAGCAACGACGGACCAGTGCTGGATGTCGCCCTGGTCGATCAGAGTGCCGATCAGGACACCCCTTTCAGCTACCAGCTGCCCGCAGACAGCTTCAGCGACCTGGAAGGTGATGCCCTGAGCTACAGCGCCACCCTGGCCGATGGCAGTGCCCTGCCCGCCTGGCTCAGCTTTGATGCCGCCAGCACCACCTTCTCCGGCACGCCCGGCAGTGGTGACGTCGGCTCGCTGTCCGTTACGGTCACTGCCAGTGATGGCCTGGCCAGTACCTCGGACACCTTCACCCTGGCGGTAGCGGCCGACCCCGCAAACCCACCGGCGGACAATCAGGCACCCGAGTTGCAGGCCTTCCCCGGTGCCGATGCCCTGGCAGCCTTTGCCCTGGCAGGCAGCAGCGGTGATGTGGCTGCCGACCTGACCGACCACGGCCACCAACTGACCTTCAACAGCGGCGTCACCCACAGTGACTCAGGCGTGCAACTGAACAACGCCGGTGGTTCCATCGGGGCAATCACCCTTGACGGGACGATGACCATTGCCACCACCTTTACCTACCACAGCCACACTGCCTGGGCACGGATGGTTGACCTGGGCAATGGCGCTGGTACCGATAATATTCTGATCGCCAGCCCATCGGAAGGACGAATAGAGGCCCAGATTTTCCACGGTGACAGCATTGTCGGCTCGGTGGCGTTTGATAACTTCTTCTCTCTGGATGAAACCTTCCACCTGGCCCTGACAGTGGATGCTGATGGCCATTTGCACCTGTACAAGAACGGTGTTGAAGTGGCGGACAATCCCGGCCGGGGACCCGCCGGTGTCGAGTTGACCAGCAACCTGGTCGGTGCCAGTAACTGGTCGTTCGATGCCGCCACCGATGGCACCATCAAGGATCTGATGATCCTCGACAGTACCCTCTCAGCCAGCGACGTCAGTGAGCTTTACCAGCTCGCCCAGAGCGATGACCTGCAGTCCTTCGTGACTCCGCTGGGCATCAGTGAGAGCGCCCAGCCGGGCACGGTGGTGGGGCAGGTGTCGGCCAGGGACGCCGATGGTGATAGCCTGACCTTCAGCCTCACCGACGATGCCGGTGGCCTGTTTGCCATTGATGCCAATACCGGCGCAATCAGCGTCGCCGGTGTCCTGGATCATGACAGTGCCGACCGCCATCAGCTGACCGTGCGGGTGACCGATGCATTCGGTGCCTTCAGCGAACAGCCCTACACCGTGTCGGTGGCGCAGGATCTCTACCAGGATTTGCAGCTGGACACCAACCTGGTGCGCAACGGCGATTTCACCACCGATGAACACTGGGCCCTGACCGGATCGGTGGAGTTCTATGGGAACCGTATGGCGTTTAATGGATTCGGCGCGGGTGGTGCGTCAGGCGGCTTCGTGGAACAGGTGATTCAGGGCCATCCGGACATTAATTACAGTCTGAGCCTGGATTACGGTGCCGCCTGGTCGGACGGACCGGTGTCCGGTCAGGTGGAGGTGGTTGATGAAGCGTCCGGTGAGGTGCTGGCTACACAGGCATTCAACAGCGACTCCATGATCCTGCAGACCCTGAACCTGGCGTTCACCGCCTCGTCCGCGGGCAACCTGGTGTTGCGGATCTCGGACACCACCGTCGATGTCAATAATCGCGATATGGTAGTCGACAATGTCAGCCTGCAGGCCCGCAGCGTTGACAACCCCGACCGGGTAGCCAATAACCCGGCCGTGATCGCTGGCGATGACAGTGCGACAGTGACCGAAGACAGCAGCGACGTCCTGAGCGCCAGCGGTACCCTGACCATCAGTGACAGCGATGCCGGTGAAGCCCAGTTTATCGCCACCACCCTCACCGGCAGCTACGGTGAACTGACCCTGGATGCCAGTGGCCACTGGACCTACAGCGCCGATAACAGCCAGTCGGCCATTCAGCAGCTCGGGGAGGGGGAAACCCTCACCGAGACCCTGACCGTGACCTCTGCGGATGGCACCAGCCACACCCTGACCATCACCCTCAACGGCAGCAACGACGGACCAGTGCTGGATGTCGCCCTGGTCGATCAGAGTGCCGATCAGGACACCCCTTTCAGCTACCAGCTGCCCGCAGACAGCTTCAGCGACCTGGAAGGTGATGCCCTGAGCTACAGCGCCACCCTGGCCGATGGCAGTGCCCTGCCCGCCTGGCTCAGCTTTGATGCTGCCAGCACCACCTTCTCCGGCACGCCCGGCAGTGGTGATGTGGGATCGCTGTCGGTAACGGTCACGGCCAGCGACGGTATTGCCAGCGCCACAGACAACTTTACCCTGACCATCACCGGCGAACCGGCCCAGCATGACCCGGAGGTCTACCAGGATCTGCGACTGGACACCAACCTGGTGCGCAACGGCGATTTCACCACCGATGAACACTGGGCCCTGACCGGATCGGTGGAGTTCTATGGGAACCGTATGGCGTTTAATGGATTCGGCGCGGGTGGTGCGTCAGGCGGCTTCGTGGAACAGGTGATTCAGGGCCATCCGGACATTAATTACAGTCTGAGCCTGGATTACGGTGCCGCCTGGTCGGACGGACCGGTGTCCGGTCAGGTGGAGGTGGTTGATGAAGCGTCCGGTGAGGTGCTGGCCACACAGGCATTCAACAGCGACTCCATGACCCTGCAGACCCTGAACCTGACGTTCACCACCCCGTCAGCGGGCAACCTGGTGTTGCGGATCTCTGACACTACCATCGATGTCAATAATCGCGACATGGTGGTTGATAACATCAACCTGCAGGCCCGCAGCGCCGACAACCCGGTTCTCTACCGAGACCTGCAGATGGACACTGAGCTGGTGAGCAACGGCGCTTTCACCAGTGACGATGACTGGACCATGACCGGAACGGTGGAGTTGTACGATAATCGCCTGGCGTTCAATGGCGGTGGCGGTGCCACCGACGGCGTGGTGGAACAGGTGATTCAGGGCCACCCGAACATCAACTACAGCCTGAGTCTGGATTACGGTGCCGCCTGGTCCGCCGAGCAGGTATCCGGTCAGGTCGAGGTGATTGATCAGGCATCCGGTGAAGTGCTGGTTACACAGGCATTCGACAGCGACTCCCTGACCCTGCAGACCCTGAACCTGACGTTCACGGCACAGTCAACGGGCAACCTGGTGCTGCGAATCTCGGACACCTCCGCAAATGGCGATCTTCGGGACCTGGTGGTCGACAACGTCAGCCTGCAAGCCCGCAGCGCCGCCAACCCTGATCATGTGATCAATACCCCGGCAGTCGACTCTCTTGCACCTGAATTTATTCTCAATCTTGATACCTACAACGACCTGCAACTGGACAACAATCTGGTCAGCAACAGTGATTTCACCACCACCGATGACTGGACGCTGAACGGAACGGTAGAGTTCTATGATAATCGCCTGGCGTTTAATGGTGGCGGCGGTGCGGCAGACGGTGTCGTGGAGCAGGTGATTCAGGGCCATCCAAACATCAACTACAACCTTAGCCTGGATTACGGTGTCGCCTGGTCGGCTCAGCCGGTGTCCGGTCAGGTCGAGGTGATTGATGAAACGTCCGGTGCCGTACTGGCCATGCAAGCGTTCGATAGCGACTCCCTGACCCTGCAAACCCTGGACCTGGCGTTCACCGCCCGGTCAGCAGGCAACCTGGTGCTCCGGATCTCCGACACCACCGCCGATGGGAATGGCCGCGACCTGGTGGTCGACAACGTCACTCTGCAGGCCACCAGCGGTAATAACCCGGAGTTGGCTGCCGGTAACGTCGAACTCCTCCTGACCATCCTGAATGTCATGGAGGATGCCCAGACCGGTACCATCGTTGGTCAGGTACAGGCCAGCGATCCCGATGGCGATACATTGACCTTCAGTCTAACCGAAGACGCCGACGGTATGTTTGCCATTGATGCAGCTACTGGCGAGATCAGCGTTCTGGGTGAACTGGACTACAACACGGCCAATAGCTACCCGTTGACCGTGCACGTAGCCGATTCATACGGGGCATTCAGTGAACAGCAATACACAGTGAATGTTGCCAATGTGAATGAGCCACCGGAGTTGTCACAGCAGCCTGACCCCCGGGCACTGGCAATGTTTGACCTGACCCAGGGAGCAGGGGAGGTCGCTGAGAGTTTGGGTAGCCATAATCAGGACCTGAGCTTCAATAACGGAATTAACCGAACCAACAACGGTGTTGAGCTTAATGGTGCCGGTGGTTCACTGGGTGATATGACCATGGGTGGGGATATCACTATTGCCTCGACCTTTACTTACCACAGCCACAGTAACTGGGCGCGGATTGTTGATCTGGGTAATGGTGCAGGCGAGGATAATATCTTGATCGCCAGCCCATCAGAAGGACGGATAGAGGCTCAGATTTACCACGGCAACAATGTTGTTGGAGTCGTAGCTCTTGATGACTTCTATACGCTCGGTGAGACATTCCATTTAGCCCTGACGGTTGATAACGATGGCTATCTGCATCTGTACAAAAATGGCGTGCAAGTCGCGGCCAACCCCGATGGTCAGACGCCTGTTGAGATGGTACGTACCAGCAACCTGGTGGGCCAAAGTAACTTTGCCCAGGATGCTGCTACGAATGGTACGATCAAAGATCTGGTGATTCTTGAAAGATCAATGGATCCCCAGGGCATCAGTGATCTTTATGATCTCACACAGTCAGGCGCAATGACTGAGTTCCTGACGCTATGGAGCGTCAATGAAAAGGCTCAGGCCGGCACAGTGGTAGGGCATGTGCAGGCCAGTGATGTCGATGGCGATACACTGACCTTCAGTCTGACCGACGACGCCAACGGCCTGTTTGCCATTAATGCCAGTACCGGGGAGATCAGTGTTGCAGGTACTCTCGATTACGACACAGCCAGCAGCCATCAGTTGACTGTACGAGCCACTGATCCGGTGGGGGCATACAGTGAGCAGCAGTATACGGTTTCCGTTAACGGAGCTGCAGAACTGGTACCGCAACTTGCCTCAGAAACAGTGGCAGCTTTTGATTTCGTTGATGTTGCCGGTGATATTGTCAGAGACCTTGGCTACCATGGCCACGCCATGACCTTAAACGATGGGGCAACCCGGGTCGACAATGGCGTCAACCTCAACCAGGTGGGTACCTCCATTGAAGCAATGACGCTGGGTGGGGACATCACCATCGCCAGCACGTTTATCTACCACAGCCACGATTCCTGGGCCCGGGTGGTGGACCTGGGCAACGGTGCCGGTGCCGATAATATTTTGATCGCCAGTCCGTCCGAAGGACGCATTGAGGCCCATATTCTCCACGGTGGCACTAATGTTGGCACAGTGGCCTTTGATAATTTCTATACCTTGGGCGAAGAGTTCCATGTGGCATTGACTGTGGATGACAATGGCCATATGCGCCTGTACAAAAATGGTGTGGAAGTGGCCAATAATCCTGATGGACAGGCACCAACGGAGATGTCCCGCAGCAGTAATCTGGTAGGCTTGAGTAACTTTTCTCAGGATGCCGCCACGGATGGTACGGTGAAGGATCTGGTGATTCTTGATACCTCGCTGTCACCAGACGATATCGGTGATCTTTATCAATCGAGTCAGGCCGATGGTGGGCTGGAAACCTATCTGACTGCACTGAGTGTTGGTGATAACGCCAGCCCCGGGGATGTGGTTGGCCAGGTGCAGACCCATGACCCAGAGGGCAACGGGTTGACCTTCAGCCTGACCGATGATGCCGGCGGCCTGTTCACCATTGACGCCATCACTGGCGAAATCCAGGTGGCTGGCGTTCTGGATCACGGTGTTGCCAACAGCCATTCACTGACCGTCAGGGTCCAGGATTCACAGCACGGCTACAGCGAACAGCAGTATGTTGTTTCCGTCACCAACGCTCCGGAAATGGGTTCAGGAAGGGTTTCTTCGCAGTCTGTGGCGGCCTTTGAGTTTAATAGTGTCGATGGCGTTTATAACGATCTTACGGAACACAACCATCAAGTATCTTTTGTCAGTGGTGGTGCTGTCAGTGAGAGTCAGTCCGTCAGGCTCAGGGGCTTTGGCGGCTCGCTGGGGGCGATGACTCTGGGGGGAGATATCACCATTGCATCGACCTTTAGCTATGGCATAACCGAGAACTGGGCTCGGGTTATTGACCTCGGCAATGGCCCCGGTGCAGATAATATTCTGATTGCCAGTCCCTCGCCAAACCGTATTGAGGCTCAAGTTTACCGTGGCGGTAACCTGGTAGGCTCCGTTGGATTCGATAACTTCTTCACTATGCACGAAGTTTTCCATGTTGCCCTGACAATTGACGACAATGGCCATATGCGCCTCTATAAAAATGGTGTTGAAGTGGCTGATAACCCTCATGGCCAGACGCCGAATGAGGTATTACGCACCAGCAACAAGATTGGCTTGAGTAACTGGGCCAATGATCCGACAACGGATGGTCATATCTACGATCTGGTGGTACTCAATGAATCACTGACCGCGGATGGTATCGGTGAACTCTATCACCAGACTCAGGCAGGCCAGTTATCAGAGTTTATCGACAATAATCAGGTGCTGGATCCCGCGATGGAACATGAGCAGGCTCTCGCGGCGGGCCAATATGAACAGACCCAGGTAGATATTGCGGCCCATCCGGATGGAGGCTATATCACCACGTGGACGACAGGCCAAAGTGCCGTTAATAACGTAATGGCCCAGCGGTTTGACACAGCAGGCAATCCTGTGGGTGATGCCCATCAAGTGAATAACTGGGTGTGGTACGCTAGCTATCAGTATGAAAATCCTTCTGTTTCCGTACTTCCTTCAGGAGCCTATGCCGTATCTTTCTTTTATGAAGATTCAGGGCAAACCAAGAGTGCAACGCACTTTTTCAATGCGGACGGAAGCTGGATCAACAAACATGAGGTCAATTATCACGATGCAATGGAAGTTACGGCGCTGTCTGACAACCGTTATGCCGTTTCTACTGTGGATAGTGACTACCGGCTTAAAGTTTTCATCTATGACGAGAATGCCCATCATACAGGTGACATTTTTATTGCCAATGTGAATTCAGACCATTCCCATCCCAGTGTGGCCGCTCTGGACAATGGCAGATTCGCCGTTAACTGGCGCACATCCAATGGCTCGGATGACGCCATACACCTGCAAATTTTCAATGGCGACGGTAGCAGTGCCCATGGCCCGGTTGCTTTTGGCGGTCCCCCGGCTTCCTGGAGTAACGATACTCAAGTCATAGCACTGGACAATGGCAGCCTGGCCACCACTTACCAGAGTGGCGGCACCTGGTATATCCAGATGTGGCGCTCCAATGCTACAGCCGTGGGTTCCCCAGTTGCGGTCAGTGATTCTGGCGTGCTTGCCCTGAACAATATGCAGCTGACTGCCGTTGGCAATGATATCCTGGCTACTTTCCTGGCGGATGATGCGGATGGTTACGGTGTTTACAGCAGACTGTTCAGCAGCAATGGTGTGCCATTAACAGACCCCATTGCAATTAACGATACCAAAACGGGCAATCAGTATGAACCATCGGTAACCACCCTGGCAGATGGTACAGTGCAAATTGCCTGGATGAGCAACCAGAATGGTGATGCGGATATCTACACCAAGAATCTGTCGCTGGGCCAGCAGGTTGACGAAAATGCCCAGCCCGGCACAGTTGTCGGCCAGGTGCAGGCCAGTGACCCCGACGGTGATGCGTTCTTTTACAGCCTGACCGACAGTGCCGATGGCCGGTTTGCTATTGATGCCAATACCGGGGTCATCAGCATCGCCAGAGCCCTCGATTATGAGACCGCAGCCAGCCATCAGTTGACGGTACGGGTGACTGACCAGACCGGTGGGTTTGATGAGCAGTTGTTTGTGGTTTCGCTGGTGAATGACCAGAATATTGCACCATCATTACTGCAGGATACGGACTACACGGCAGTGGCTGCCTTTGATTTTGCCGATGGTTCAGGTTTGGTATCGGAAGACCTGACCGAGCATAATCTGGACCTGACCTTTAACAATGGCATTACCCGGACAGATGACGGCGTTAACCTTAACAGCGTCGGCGGTTCCATCGGGGCGATGACTCTGGGTGGCGACATGACTATCGCTACCACCTTTACCTTCCATAGCCATGGCAACTGGGCCAGGGTCGTCGACCTGGGTAACGGTGCCAGCGCTGATAACATCATCATCGCCAGCCCATCGGAAGGCCGCATTGAAGCCAACATTTACCACGGTGCCAATGTAGTTGGCTCGGTGGGTTTTGATAATTTTTACACACTGGGCGAAACCTTCCATGTTGCCCTGGCCATTGATGACGGTGGCCATATGCATCTTTACAAGAACGGTGCTGAAGTGGCTGACAGTTCCGACGCCGCAGCGCCCACTGTGATGTCACGTACCAGCAACCTTGTTGGCCTGAGTAACTTTTCTCAGGATGCCGCCACAGACGGTAGCGTCAAGGATCTGATCATTGTTGATCACTTTCTGGATGCCGACCACATCAGCGATCTTTACTCGCTGACAAACTCAGGGCAAGTAGAAGTATTTTTAAATCCTCTACACATTACTGAGGACGCTGCGATCGGTACTGAAGTAGGTCAGGTGCAGGCCGAAGATCCGGAAGGTAATACGCTGAGCTTCAGCCTGACCGATGATGCCGGAGGTCTGTTTGCCATTGATGCTGGTACCGGGGTTATTCGTCTGGCCGGTGACCTGAATCACAACTTAGCCAGCAGCCACCAGGTAACCGTTCGGGTTACCGATCACCCCGATGGCGCATTCCATGAGAAGCAGTATGAGATCTCAGTGGCAAACAGCAATTTTGCGCCGCAATTTGTGCCGGAGGGGGGCTCAGGTGCAATGGTTGCCTACGATTTTGCCCAGGGCTCTGGAGAGGTGGCTGAAGACCTCACTCCCCATAACCAGGATCTGACCTTTAACAGTGGCATCAGCCGCTCTGATGATGGTGTCGCGCTCAACAGCGTTGGCGGCTCCCTGGGGGCAATGACCTTGCGGGGCGATATCACTATTGCCTCCACCTTCACCTACCACAGCCACAGCAACTGGGCACGGCTGGTTGATTTCGGTAATGGTGCCGGTACCGACAATATTCTGATCGCCAGCCCGTCAGAAGGGCAAATACAGGCTCAGATCTTCCACGGCAACCAGATTGTTGGTTCCGTAGCTTTTGATAATTTCTACACGCTGGGGGAAGCTTTCCATCTGGCCCTGACAGTTGACGACGATGGCCATATACACCTCTATAAAAACGGTGTCCAGGTAGCGGATAACCCCAATGGCCAAGGGCCATCCGGAGTAGAACTGACCAGTAACCTGGTAGGTCAAAGTAACTGGTCCCAGGATGCCGCTACGGATGGCACGGTGAAGGATCTGGTTGTGTTCGACCGATCACTGGGCCCAGACAGTATCAGCGACTTATACCAGCAAACGCAGATCGGTGAAGTAGCAGCATTCCTGAACGTTCCCCTCGAATACCATTGCCGAAAATGCCCTGCCCGGCACGGTGGTCGGTCGGGCACTGGCCAGTGATGTGGACGGTGACAACCTGACCTTCAGCCTGACTGATGATGCCGGTGGTTTGTTTGCCATTGATGCCGCTACCGGAGAGATCACCGTGGCCAATACCCTGGACTACGATTCGGCCTCCAGCCATCAGTTGACCGTACGGGTTGCTGATCCATCCGGTGCCTTCAGCGAGCAGACCTATGTGGTCGCCTTGGCTGAGGTTGCTACACCGGAGCTGTTGCCGGAGCGGGGTTCTGATGCCCTGGTCGCTTTTGACTTTGCCAACGGTTCCGGCGAAGTTGCCGAAGACCTGACCAACCATAATCAGGATCTCACCTTCAACAGTGGCATTACCCGCTCTGACGATGGCGTCAGACTCAACAGTGTCGGTGGCTCATTGGGAGACATAACGCTCAGCGGTGATATGACCATTGCGTCCACCTTTACTTACCACAGCCACTCTCCCTGGGCACGGTTGGTTGATCTGGGTAATGGCGCTGGCAGCGATAACATTTTGATCGCCAGCCCATCGGAAGGACGAATAGAGGTTCAGATTTTTCACGGTAACAACATTGTCGGCTCAGTGGCTTATGATAATTTCTACACCCTGGATGAAACTTTCCATCTGGCCTTGACGGTGGATGCTGATGGCCATATGCATCTGTACAAGAATGGCGTTGAAGTGGCTGACAATCCCAATGGTCAGGGGCCTGCGGGAGTGACACTGAGCAGCAACCTGGTGGGTCAAAGCAACTGGCCTCAGGACACGGCTACCGACGGTACCGTGAAAGATCTGATTATCCTGGACCGGTCACTGGACCCGGGCAGCATCAGTGATCTCTTCGGTCAGACGCAATCCGGCCATATTGAAGCATTTCTGGCCTCTGCAGATATTGTTGAAAGTGCCCTGCCAGGAGACGTCGTTGGCCAGATGCAGGCCAGCGACCCAGCCGGTGAGGAGCTTACCTTCAGCCTGACCAATAATGCCGGTGGCCTATTCACCATTGATGCCGCTACCGGGGAGATCAGTCTCGCTGGAACTCTCGATTATGAGACGGCCACCAGTCACCGGTTGACCGTCAGGGCTACAAATTCATCCGGCGGATTCAGTGAACAGCCTTATGTTGTGTCCGTGACAGATGTAGCAGAATTACTACCGGTGCATGAAGCAAATGATGCATTGGCCGCCATTGACTTTACCACCGGTTCCGGTGACAAGGCGGAAAGCCTTACCAGCAATGGTCAGGTTGTGACCTTCTACAGTGCCATTACTCATTTCAACCATGATGGCGTCAGCTTCAACGGTGCCGGTGGCTACCTGGGAGCCATGACACTGTCCGATGATATAACCATTGCTTCGACCTTTACCTATGACAGTCACACTAACTGGGCCAGGATCATTGATTTTGGTAATGGCCCCGGCACCGATAATATCCTGATTGCCAGCCCTACAGAAGGTCGCATCGAGGCGCAAATTTTCCACGGCAACACCATAGTCGGGTCTGTGGCGTTTGATAACTTCTATACCCTTGGAGAAACTTTCCACATGGCCCTGACGGTTGATGCCGATGGCCACATGCACCTGTATAAAAATGGCGTTGAAGTGGCGGACAATCCAAATGGCCAGGGGCCTTCCGGGGTGTCTCTGACCAGTAACCTGGTGGGACAGAGTAACTGGGGGGCCGTGGATGCTAACACCGATGGTACAATGAAAGACTTGGTGGTTCTGGACAGGTCTCTGGACCCCAACAGTATCAGTGACCTCTACGGTCAGGCCCAGTCCGGCGATATTGAGTCATTTTTAACCTCCCTGGAGATGATCGGTACCGATAGTGCGGATATCATCAAAGCGGACAGTGACAGCAACACTCTGCTGGGTGAAGCGGGTGACGACATTCTCTTTGGTGGAGCCGGTAATGACACGCTAACCGGGGGTACGGGTTCTGATACCTTTACCTGGGAAGCACATGACCTTGGTACAGCTGCGGCACCCGCAGAAGATGTCATCACTGACTTCCATCTGGGGCAGGGAGGTGATGTTATTCACCTGGACGATATCCTGCCCAGTGATCACGGGGATCTGGATCAGTATCTGGCCCTGAATTTTGACAACGGCGATACCACGCTTGAAATAACACCACAGGTGGGCGGAGATATCACTCAGAAGATCAGGCTGGAAGGGGTTGACATGTCCGCGCTGGGCAACACCGATGCCGAGATTATCAACAATCTGATTAATAACGGTAATCTCAGCCTGGATTGAGTTTTGTCCTTTTGCTGATAGAAATATATTCAAAGGTCTCTGGCGTTTGCACAATCCCGGCTCAAGGAGGCTGACCGAGAATAGACTGCCCTACTGCGGTTACGATAAATTGGTCTAAAAATTCCTGCTTCTTCGTCAAATAGCCCCGCTATTCTCCTCAGAAGCAGAAATTTTTATCCTCAATTTCTCGCAATCCTCGCTACGGGCGCTATTCTCGGTCAGCCTCCCAGCCGGGTTCAAATCCACATACGCCAAGCAGGTCAGTAAAGCAGCTTCGTTTATTCTTGCCACTGGCTTAATTTGCTTATTAACCGCTGGATGCTGCCATCGGTACTAAAATATTTTAATCTTCAGGGGCTGTCAAAGCACTTTCAACATTACTAATAGCGATAACAAATAATGAGGCATGGTTAAAATAATTATTGAACAGAGTATTTATGGGTGAAACTTATATGATCAGAAAAAGTCTTAAGCTGGAATTCAATAGTTTAATAATTCAATGGAACGCTCTGTTAAATCAACTCAATTCAATGTTGCTTTTGCCGGGTTTTATTCAAGCTCACAAGAACAAAAGCACCAAACTATGAGAAATGAACAGCAGCCGACGTACCAAGGCATATCTGTTCAGGCACTGGACGATCCTTTTCATGTTTACCATAGTCAATCAGACAGACACAACAACAGCCCTGGTCCTTTTAGTTCATTGTATGAATACAATATTGCATCTCTGACCAGTAGCGATCAAGGAGCCCCTGATGAAATTAATATCTCTGGGATACTACTGCCAAGGCTGGATGAATATTCATCTTATTATTCTGACACTACCCTCTTGGATGATTCACTGTCATCAATACCAGACATACACTTTCTTCAGAATGAATGCTTAGTGGAGAACGAGCCTGAGGTCAACGAGCCAATACCAGAGTGGGACCCGGATGGTCTGTTGCCTAATCTTCATGCAATACTCTCTAATCAACAACATTCAATGCCAGTTAGGGTAGCTAGCTGGCAAAACCACAACCAAACGACAAGTGATCATCAAACGTGGCAGGCAGAAGAAGTACTTAATGGCAACACTTCAGCAGTTGAGTACCAAAATTGCTATCAGAATCATTCCGATCACCTAGAGCACCAAAGGATATACCAAAGGAAGCGTTACCGGAATGACCCCGATTACGCAGAGCGCCACAGGACATACCAAAGGAAGCGATACCAGAATGGTCCTGATTTGGCAAAGAAACGAAGGGAGCGCTATAAGAATGATCCCGCTTTCGCAGAGCGCGAGAGGGAGCGGCAAAGGGAGCGTCTCAAAGATCCTGCCAAGCGGGAGAGCAGAAAGATACGCCAAAGGGAACTTCGCAAAAATCCTGCTTACGTAGAGCGTGAAACACAGCGCCGACATGAGTTGCACAAAGATCCCGCACACGCTGAACGTAGAAGAAAGCGGCTCATCGAGCGCCGCAAAGATCCCGCTTACGTTCAGCGCCAGAGAGAGTACCATAGGGAATACCAGAAGAAGCGCCGTTTGAGAATTTTGCAAAGACAATTTCTCGGGCAAAAACTATGAGCATCGCAGGCAGTGGGTGGTTGATCGGTTGAAAGCGCTTTCTGGTATTTTTGTCCTGGAAGTCTGTGCTCATGTGGTTATGTCTAATCATTATCATGTGGTGCTTCATATCAATAATCAGCAAGCAAAAAAATGGGACACCAAAGAAGTCTTACAACGCTGAAAACCTCAGAACATACCTCTATTAAAGAGCGCATTGGGACATACGACAGCGCAAACGAAAAAAAAAGGCGCACTTGAAACCGTTAAAAGCTCAGGGTCAAAACCCCGAACAGGCGATTCCATACCCACTCAGCAGCTACTTTGAACTGGTTGACTGGTCTGGCCGAATTATCCGCAAAGACAAACGTGGTCGTATAACTGACGAAGCACCCCCCATCTTGGAGCGCTTGGGTATTGACCCAGATGAATGGCTGCAGACAATGCACTGGCATAATCGTTTTCACCGCGCAGTCGGCAAGCTGACTTCACTGAGGGCTTATGCAGAAAGCACCGGAAAATACTGGGTTCATGGGATGTCTGTGAGTGGTAATCTCTATCCTGCCTGATCAACACATTTTCATTTACTTTAATGTGGCCAGAATTTTCTGATTGCTCTTTCTTATATTTTCTCGATAGTGTCTTCTGTCTGCCGTTGCTGAGTACTTTTTATACTCTTCTTGCTTGGTATTAATGAGAATTTAATCATTTAAAAAATAAATAAATGATGTACTCTCTTCACTTTTTAAAAAGTGGGTGTCCTTTTTCTTTTATCTTTTTTTCTTTAAGTCTGTGCAGGACCCAAGATGATTCTGGATCTTGGGGTGACGGAAAAAGCCATTATACCCTGGCTACCTAAAAAGCTGCACGAAGCTACTGAAGGGCGTTCACTGGCAACCAATATTGAGTTATTGAAAAGCAATGTCCAGCTGGCGAGTCAAATTGCCTGTGATTATTGTTTATTAGAAAAAGAGTAGGTCTGTTGCCTACCCTTTTTCTTGATTACCAGATTTCAGGCTTATTCATCGCCTCAACACATTGTGGTTTACCATTCATTGGCTCAATCGTCTTGCTGATCAGCGCCTGGCCTAGCCAACCTTCCGGATGGGACAGTGGCAGTGGTGCCCTGATCACGGCTTCACTGACCGGCGCAAACCCTGTTCGCGAATAGTAGTTGGGGTCACCATAGGTGAATACCAATTGAGTACCATTGTCTTTTAGTATGCTCAGGCCAAAGTTAATCAGTGCCTGACCGGTACCTTTACCCTGGTAATCACTGCTGACAGCAACGGGAGACAGCAGAAAAGCATCGATACCGCTGTCAAAAGTTAACCGGGAAAAAATAATGCAGCCGGCAATCTGCGCGCCATGGTGTTGATGATGATCCCGGGCAACAAAAACAAAGAGATCATTGTTGTCCGTTGTATTCATTAACTCATAGGCCAGGTTGCCGACCATTGTTCCTTCCGCCTCACTTTCTGAGTCTGTAAATGTTCTGATAAAAAGATCTCTGATCTCGTCAATTTCGCCTGGATCGTAAACTGAAAACTCCACGTTTCCATAGCCTCCAAATCAATTACAATTTTTCTGAGCGTTGTAGCACAAACACCTGATAGCCAAACTGCCCAAGGTAGTTGTGGTAAATTTCCAGCTCGGCCTGTATATCTCTCAATGCGGCAGAGTCCGCCATTTCTGCTTTTAAATCATTTACCCGTATCTCAAGAGGTTCATAGTAGGCTTTCCAGGCCTGCTTGCTTAAAGCAAAGCTGTCAATTACCCGATATCCTGCGGCTTCTGCCTGTTGAAGACGTTCCTCTGTTGTTACCAGGCCGGGGTATTCTTTATCCCAGAAACTCCGGACCTCTTTGTCTGGCGTATGGGTTTTCCAGACCAGGTCACTGATGACCAGAACTCCATTTTTTCTCAGCAGGTTTTGCCACTGTTGCATCGCATGGGGGACGCCCATGATATAGGCGCTGGCTTCAGCCCAGATCAGGTCAAAGCTTTCCGGTTCAAAGGGCAGATCTGTCATACTGCCGCAATGAGTCGTGATGCGTTCTTCCACACCGGCTTCTCTGGCTCGCTCCATCAGGCGAATTAATGCCGGTTCATCATTATCAACGGCAGTGATCTGCGCACTACTGTTTTGCGCCAGTACTGCGGTGGCGATACCTTTTCCGCAGCCTAGCTCAAGAATGGTTTGCACAGATATGGGTACTTGAGCCAGGGCTTTCAGGGTTTCTTCTTCCGAGCCGGGCCCCCATCTGTCCAATATGTCAAAAACACGCGTGAAATCTGCCATATACTTCTGATGACTGTTCATATCTTTTGATAACCATTTTAATCGCAGGGCATTTTTCTCATCAAAACCCTGCTTTATTAACCAGTCCAAATGGACATCTGGTGCAATTTTATCCACTTGTTCATGCCATGCAGTGAGTTCACCTTCACCCAGCATGGCAGCCAGTAACTGACGCGACTTCTGCTTCCTGGCAATCTCTTCATCAAGCCGGTGGAGACGATTGGAAAGCAATTGTCGTTCAATTTTGGCATTCAGGCAGGCCTGGCACTCTTTCAGCGTCAATCCGCCAGCCTGTAAAAGTTGAATCATATGAAGTTGCTGGACATCCCGATCACTGTACCTGCGATAGCCATTAGCCTGTCGCTTGCCTTTGATCAGGCCGATCTTCTCGTAGTAGATGAGTGCGGCCCGAGACAGGCCAACCTGTGCTGCCAGTTCGGATATGCGATACATTAAAGATTTTTTATTAAACCAGTGAAGGTACTTTGACAGGCTTGCAAAGGTGTCTCTACGTCGGCCACCCTCACTTTGGTGCCACCACTGATTTTACGCCGTTTGACGTGTTCTCTTATCTGGCTTTCACTGAGGTTGTTATGAAGAGGCAGTACCGGGTTATCAAGAACCATCAACCTGCCTTTCACCATCCCGATTGATATTTTCCTGAATATCAATCGGGATGGTGAAAGGCAGTTATTACTCTCCTACAACATTTGTAGGAGAGTAATAAAGTATCACACTGAACGCCCCTGAAAGCCGCATTCTACGGTTTCAAAATCCGAAGTTTCAAAAATAAATTTTCATACTAGAATCAGGCAGCATGGCTAATTCTAGATAATTCCAAGTAATAAAGTTTCATACTGAGAAAAATTTTGTCCGCCTGTTTTGAGCAGAAGAAGCACATCTCAAACATAAAGCCGACTGGGTAGAACGATTTCTAACCAGTCTTAAGTTTATCCAGAATATAGATCAAAAACGCCCATGAATTACAAGTTCCAATGGCTAACACTAATATCGGCTAAAAGTAATCTCTCCGTATAACTATATAGATTATGGAGCTTTGACTTTATCCTTATGCTTCTGATCAAAGGCAATACGCGTTGCAATATCAAGGACTTTTCCACCTGGAAGCCTACTGATAGATGCATTTCTATGAGCAATTATCACAGGTACCAAGGAACCTTCATATAAATCAGACTCAAATATTTTAACCATCTTAAATACTCGGCCTAGATCTGGATAGAAATTTATATTCGCTTTATCCTGTTTAAAAGATGTGGCTCCAGGGCTGTCCGCGACAGATAACCATCATGCATGAACAGTGCCCTTGCCAGTTCAAACTGCGGCAGATATACCGTGAGCCCATTCTCAGTCTGGAAAACAAAGCACAATTGTTCTTGCTCTATAGGTTGCAGGTTCTCCAGAACAGGGCAGTTCTTTAAGGCCTCGACCCTCCAGCAGCTGGTATCCGTGATGGCAAACACTTGCCGATAACCAGCCTGCTTATAAGGATTGGTTGGGTTAAACACACGTCTTCTTGCCAAGATAGGCGCATGGGAAACAGTCAGGGATTTTTTGGGCTGAAAAGGGTAAAAGCCAAGATTAATCCCCCACTGGGAGCCAGTGGTTTTTCGGAACAGTGAGCCAATGGCCCTGACCTGAGTATCATCCGCAAGATGTTCAAATCGTATTCCCTGCATGATATTTCAGTACTTCCTGTAAAAAACGGTTTGTGATTGGAGTTATGCGTTCGTCACTCAATCCTGACATACGAAGCAGCTGCCAACGCTCTGGCCTGTCAGCCGGATACTGGCAGGACAGTAGGGAGCGGGTAATACGCCGTATTTGATAGTCTGTCGTCTGCTCGCAGTAGCGATGTAAGAATTGATGTACGAGTGGGTACTTGTCTGGATTTTTCTCAATGCTTGCAGCTGATTTTTGAAGCTTCGATAGATACCAGCTTTTTGACCATCTGGGGGAATCCAAAAGCAGTTCGTACTTATCACGGATTATGATCAGTTCCCTTACGGTGCTTTTGTCCCTTCTATGCCAGTCAATCTTCTGTGGAGCCGGAGGCCGTTTTTGCCTGTACTGATGATTTATATCGAGAAGCCAGATCTGATCATGTCGATACAACCAGGCATATAAAGCACCATTACCGTTCCTTGCTACTTTTAGCCCATGTTTATCCACCAAAGCATGCCATTCCCTGCGTTTAGGTTGTATCGCTTCTGCTTGCCCCTCAGGAGGCAACTGCTCACATTGCCCCATTGGTGGCTGAATCGCTTTGACTTGAGTGATAGCGTCGGTGATTCGCCAGTCATCAGGCAGGAAAGGTGCCAGGGCAACAATGTGCTCCAGGTAACTGAACGATTTTCGGTGTTTGCGAAAAATTCCTCTTAACCAGCATGACTGATCATCAGAAACGTGAAGCCCTTGTGCATTCAGCCACCCCATCGTCCAGTATTGACACACTCTCTCCCTGATGGATTCATACCGGATTTGCTGCCCTCGATTGCAACCTGCTTGCAAAGCCAGCCTTTTATAAAAGTGGCTCCACTGTTCAAAGCTTGCGGACTCAGCAGGCAGCGACGAGAGCAAAAGACCAGTTTGAATAGCGACTTTCCTATCCTGCTCTTTTCCCTTTTGCTTTTTCACTGCTGGACAAAGTTCTGGTGAAGCGGGGAAAAATTGGTGCCTGTGGTATTCATGCCGTAACGATTTGGCTGCATGAAGTTTCCCATGCTTGATACAGCAGTTCGCACCGGCCAGTTGCCATTGTCTGGCCCAATAATATTCCCCATAGGTTTTCTTCTGCTCATCAAGACATTCAGGACAATAACACATGCAGCGTTCTTGCTTGATTCTTGAGGCAGCAACACCCAACGCTAAATGAATGGCTCCCTGCGAGCTGGATGCCATCCAGTTCAGGCAATTCAGCCTTCGATTTTCCGTGGTAAAAGGGGCATAAACGGGAAACAGAGTGTGCTGGTAAGCTAATGACTCAGTGCTATAGCCCAGCGTTTCCGGGTATTGTCTGGCAATATTGGCCAAATGATTTGGGAGATCAACCGTAGCAATGATTTTCCGGTCATCAAAAACCTCATCTAACAGCATCTTTGGGCTGGTGATTCCATGGTGTATCCCCGCTCTGGCAATAACGCTGTAGATCAGCTCATCTGGATAGGGTCGAGGGAAATTCAGCATCAGCCAGCTTCCTTGAGCCAGGCTTCTGTGTTGAAGATCATGCCAGACTGCTTCAATCCATCGTACAGGGATGCATCATCATCCACCTGAGTGAATTTAAATCTCAGATCACTGGTTTCAAGCGTATGCCAGTCTTTACGGCTTATGCTCTTATTCTTTGTTTTTGTTGAGTTACCATCTGGCTTTTTCCCTGGTCGATCATACCAATCCAGGACGACCGGGATCAGTTCACGCACTGATAAACCGGGCTTTTGCTTGAAGGCTTTCTTGATCAGGGGAACCAGCAAATCTGACTTACAATCCATGGCAATCAACAGGTTATGGAGCCTCTCTGCCTGCTCATTACCACCATATTGTTCCAATTCTTCCTGATCTGAAGCGATTGACTCCTCAATCTTTGCACTCAGCTCCAGCAACTTCTCATCAATCTCCGGAAATGTCAGGTCAGAGTATTTGGCAATACGCTCTTCATCGCCTGAGCGAAGGGCGTCCAGCATAGGGTGAACAGGCTTAAACTCGTCCGTATAGACTTGCCTCATTAACTTCGAGGTCAGACGTTCCGTGCGAGTGGCTATTGCCCTGAGCTGAGCCAGCACAAACAGCTTGACCACAATATCCAGAACGCCTTGGGAAAGCTCATACCAGCAGTCCCGAATGTCATCGCTCAACAGCTCGTCACGCTTCTGCAACCACTGATATTTCCAAAGCTTGTCTGTGAAGGCGGTCCATTCACTTTTTTGTATCTGCCCGGTTTTCGGATTTTGGGTCGAAGGCTGTTGTTTCACGGGGTGCCATATCAAGGCACCAAACCCGGCACCACGGCGGCCTGACCGGAGATCTGTTTCAAAGATAGGTCTGGCTTTGGGTGTACCGACCATAACTACAGGCAGGCCAATGACGTTGACCAGAGTGACGAAGAAATTCAACATTTGTTCTACGCCACCTGAGCGCTGGCGACTAAGGTGCTGGATTTCATCAATCACCAGAACGCCAATAGCGTGCAGGTTGGCAATCTGGCTCATCAGCGCCAGCAGGGTATCAATGCTGTGCCGCTTCAGTGCGTATTTTTGCTCGTAATCCGTATGAATCAGATTATCGATGGCTCGAAAGAAGTGGATACACAGATTCTTTAGCGAACCATCATGGGGGCAATCAACCTTCAGATAAGTGATCTGGGTAAAATTATACACTTCGTGGTAAATCGCTTGAGGGTAAGTTGCCAGGATTCGGTTAAGTGTTGTGCTTTTGCCGCTACCAGAGCATCCGATTAGTGCCAGACTACGAGCTGTAGACTTGGCTTGCTCAAAGCGAAAAACGCCCAGTTCCCCTTTCATTAGCCGTTCGTAGCCATTTTGCATATGTGCATTCAGGGAGCCATCAGCCAGATTTCTACCGACATAGCCCCTGCGGATCATGATCGAAAGCTTTGTTTCCAGTTGAATATGATTGGCCAGGGGCTGAAAAAAATCATCAAGCAACCGGGCGATGATATGAACCCGTTTACTACCATCAACAAAGGCCTCCCGAGGGTCATAAGTGACATCTCCAATAAGCCCTTTTCTAATATCCTGCGTTGTTAGAATAGGCGGCAAGGCTTCAATCAACGGGTTGCCCCGGTATTGCGCCACTCCCGGATCGAGGTAAACGGCCTTGGTGATGTTGGTTGGTAATGCCATTCAGTCATCCTCATCAAAAAGCTCGTCTATATGATCAGGAAAGCTATAGTCTTCAGCTGATTCAGTCATCGGAATGACTTGAGCGGATTCCTTCTTTTTCGTTTCTGGTAAGTAACCTGTCCGTTGACGTTCAGCCTCTTTTTCTCTTCGGTGGTTTTCGCCTATAGCACTCAACTTTTCGGCGTTAGACCGGTGATCAGAGCCTGGAGCGAGGGAGATCGCTGACTTGATTTTCTTCTCAATCAGGTCCTCCAGCTCCCGCTTTTTCTTGTCAGCCTCAAGCTTGCTGTGAGCGAGCGTTTTTTTCTGCTGTTCTGTGACTTGCCATACATCCCAAAACGAACAACCGGCAAACTGCCGTGATCGCTGGGTTAAGTTGCAGATCCAGTACTTTGTCGTGTTTTGCTTTGGGAACAGGTAAATACAATCTGCAATCCTGGGGTCATAGGCAGCATCCATTGTTTCTGGACGGACAACCTCTGATGATCTGTGTAACCAGCCCTCTTTTAAAATTTCCCCGGATGTGTAGTAGACACCGAAAACACAGACTCCCAGTTCAGAAAAAGTGGCTTTGGTACGTGGCAGCAAGCTGACTCTTAAGGCATCTTCCGGGACCACTCTTAACCGACCAGTTCGATGTTGCACACCCCATTGCCATAATGACAACGGTGTCATTGGTAAGTCTGAAGGTATATCACTATCCCGATCATATTTTTCAAGGGCATGAAATTGGTTGTGGTAGAGAATTGAAGCAAGAATAATTTCTGTGAATTCCGTTATCGTTATTTTTCCGTCCAGACGGTAATTCTTTCCTCCACGCTTTTTGACCGTAGTACCTTGAACGACGCCGGGAGCATAGGGTTTGAAGTCGGCCTGTAAAGACCTGAAACTTCTCTCGACGATGCCCTTGGCGTCACCACGATAAGGAGGCGTATTCTCAATCCTGACAGAAAAGTTACGCTCCAGTGATTCGATCTGGTACCCTAAAAGTTCTCCCCGGTCAGCTAATATCGCATCAGGTACTCCAACCACTGGCCAGTCATCTGTCGTAATTTCAAAACCGAATTGCCTGCATAGCTCAACTTTATCGGTCATGGACATGGCCAGAGCCTGCATAGCTGCAACGTAGGAGGCATCTTCAAAGCCAACATAAAATCCGGCAATCATGCGACTGAAAACATCAATCACAAGATAAACTGTTGGTCGTCCAACAATATTTCCCCGGTCACTGTCTGACACCAGATAGATATCAGCAATAGTGGCATCTATCTCAAACCTGGACCCAGGCCCCAATACCTGAGTGTTAGCGGTTGCCGATAAGGGTCTGATATCTTTATTGAACTCAATCCTGGTTGCTTGTTTCTGGATCTTCTCAACCTGGTCATACTCCCTCTTGAAGAAGTGCATCATCTGCCATTGGGAAGGTATTTCTGACTCAGGTGTATCCGGAAAATAATTTTCATAAAGAGTTTTAAACTTCCGGTGCGCTGCTGGAAAAGACCTTTTTTTCTCATTGAGTACATAACGGTCAATCGCGATACGAAACAGCTTCTCAACTTCAGCATCAACAATCGCGCCAACACCCGGCGTGTACTCTCTTGGTCTTCCCAGTTTCTTACCAGAAGAGTGTCGCTTTTTTCCTTTACCTCCGGAGTTTTTATAGTCAGGCAGTAAAGCATTCGGCGTTTGCCCGCGTTGCCAGTAACGTCTGGCCAGGCGGTACAGAGTCTGTTTGGTAGAACCCTTTTCTTTGATAATGGCCTGAATGATATGCGATCTGACCTTCGGGTCATAAAAATCCGGAGCACTTACCAATGGCTTTATTAGCTGATAGTTGCTTTCGCGCTTTACATATGCTGCTGTCCCTTGCTCAGGGGACAAGTATGAAAGTTCTTCATATGGGTCATCTATGCGAGTAAGTGTTTCATCAATAATGGCTGCTTCTAATTCATTCTGGAGTACTAGCGAAGGAAACGAAACTTCATCTTCATCTTCAACTTTGATCCAGACTAAATGATCCTGAAGCAGTTTCAGCACCCGATATTTCTCAGCGTCGAAATGCAGCACTTCATTGACTCGAAACACTCTGTACCTCCTCTGACACAACGGCTCTACCAACTCGGAGGTCGGAAGATTTGAGCTTTGTATGTGGAATAAGGATATCGAATATCAAACTGCGTCTTGCCATGAGTTGCCGGATTTCCAAAAGGGATTGCCCTGCTGGCAGGTCATAGGCCATATCCAACTGCTTTGCGACTTCTATTAGAGGGTCATGGGGCTTTTTGTAGAAGTGGTGAGTGTAGAAATCCACCCTTTCCAGTACTGTTTGGCTTTCCAATTCATCCCGTTGCGCAGGATATAACCAGCCAATATTTTGAAAGACGACTTTCGGGATGTCTTTTTCAGTAACCAGCATCCATGGAACATTTTTCTTTATCCAGTAACGACGTTCAAGCTCCAGCTTCTCTACGGTTCTGGTGTCATGAAACGCTTCTTCATACTTTGCCTGAAGCACAAATTTTGGATTTATCCTGTCAGAAGTATTCACCAGAAAATCAGACGACATAATCTGATTGACACCACGCAGAGATGGATGGGCAATACCGGCCTCAACGGCTACGGACAGGGTATCTTCCAGACGAAGAGGAAATTGTTCTCTGATATCTGTAGTTTTGGTAGACCACTCAAGCAGCAAAAAGACGGCAAGCTCAAGATCAGATAAAAGGTGATGAGTTCGTTGCGATTTGTGACCAAAGACACGGTGAGAGCGACCCTCTGATGGCAAATCCCTGACCGTCAACCAAGGTTTATAATCTTTGCCTCGACCAGAGCCCCGGCCTTCTTTTATCCATCGCCGGTTTTTCGCCTCTGAGTTACCGTACTGCTTTTTTGCCATAACAAAAACCGTCCAGCCCAACCCTCAAGTAACATAGGGTAACGCTGGACGGTTTCAGTATGCAACTTTATTACTTGGTATGATACTTTATTACTCAGTATGATACTTTATTACTTGCCCACAACATTACTGCCACCAAATACCCGAATTATTCAACCGTCACACTTTTGGCCAGGTTGCGCGGCTGATCAACATCGGTACCCTTGATAATCGCCACATAATAAGAGAGCAGCTGCAGGGGAATGGTGTAAAGAATCGGGGCAACCACTTCCGGCACCTCGTCCACGGGCAGAACCCGGACACCTTCGGTCTCGGTCAGGTTGGCCTGTTTATCCGCAAAGACAAACAGCTGCCCGCCTCTTGCCCGCACCTCTTCCATATTGGATTTCAGTTTTTCCAGCAGGTCGTTGTTCGGTGCCACCACAATTACCGGCATATCGTTATCGATCAGGGCCAGTGGGCCATGCTTCAGTTCACCGGCGGCGTAGGCTTCGGCATGGATATAGGAAATCTCTTTTAGCTTCAGAGCCCCTTCCATGGCGATGGGGTACTGGGTACCACGGCCCAGGAACAGACTGTGATGTTTATCGGCAAAGGCTTCCGCCATGGCTTCAATGTCATCACTCAGGGCCAGGGTACTCTTCAGGATGTGTGGCAGATTCCGTAACGCTGAAACAACATTGGATTCCTGTTCCGGAGTCATTCCCGTATGTCGGCCAATGGCCGTCACCAGCATCAGCAGTGCCGTTAACTGGGTGGTAAATGCCTTGGTGGATGCCACACCAATTTCTGCACCGGCCCGGGTCATCATGGCGATATCCGATTCCCGCACCATGGACGAGCCCGGCACATTACAAATGCTCAGTGAAGCCATATAGCCCAGTTCTTTTGCCAGTTTCAATGCCGCCAGCGTATCGGCGGTCTCACCGGACTGGGAGATGGTGACAAACAGGCAATCCTCCGGCACAAAGAATTTCCGGTAACGGAACTCAGAGGCAATCTCAACACGGCAGGGAATACCCGCCAGCTCTTCAAACCAGTAGCGAGCCACCATACCGGCATGGTAACTGGTACCGCAGGCAACGATTTGCACGGCACGGGTTTTATTGAGGATCTCCTGACCTTCTTTGCCCAGGATATCGAGATTCAGCTGATGCTCGCCCAGTCGACCTTCCAGGGTATTGGCGATGGCTTCCGGCTGCTCATAGATCTCTTTCAGCATGTAGTGGCGATAAGGGCCTTTATCACCAGCATCATGTTCTATGTCGCTGTCCCGGGCATCTCGCTCAACAGGGTTGCCAGCAGCATCCAGAATCGTCACCCCGTTGCGGGTCACTTCCGCTACATCGCCTTCTTCCAGGAACATGAATCGGCGGGTCACCGGGAACAGTGCCAGCTGGTCGGATGCGATAAAGTGTTCGCCAATACCGACCCCAATCACCAGTGGGCTGCCGGAACGGGCAACCACAAGACGTTCATTGTCGTTGCAGTCCATCACCACCATGCCATAGGCACCTTCCAGCCTGGCTACCGCTTTCTGCACGGCGTCGAGCAGGGAGTCGCTGCCCTTGAGTTCCAGGCTGACCAGATGGGCAATAACTTCCGTATCGGTATCCGAGGTAAAGACATAGCCTTCGCCCTGCAGAAACGCTCTTAATGTTTCATGGTTTTCAATAATGCCATTATGGACAACGGCAATATGATCTTCTGATACATGAGGATGGGCGTTACGCTCACTGGGTGCCCCATGGGTGGCCCAGCGGGTATGGGCAATACCGGTGCCGCCCCGAAGCGGGTTCAGAGAAACCGCTTCGGCCAGCTCAGATACCTTGCCGGTACGCCTTTCTCTGTGAAGTTTGCCATTGTCGTTAATAATAGCGACACCTGCTGAGTCATAGCCCCGGTATTCCAGACGACGAAGCCCTTCCAGCAGAATATCTGCGACATCTCTTTGCGCTACAGCACCAACAATCCCACACATAGTTGTCGATCCCCTGGGTAATCATAAACGTTGCAAAAATCATCGGGGAGTGGATGACCTGAGAGTCATCTCCCCCCTTCCTGTAAATCTCAGTCTTTCTTTACCGGGCGCTGCCAGCCTTCGATATTGCGCTGCTTGCCACGTGCCACGGCCAACTGATCATCGGGAATATCTTTGGTAATGGTGGAACCAGCACCGGTGGTTGCACCACGCCCAATGGTCACAGGAGCCACCAGCGAACTGTTGCTGCCGATAAAAGCGCCATCGCCAATCACCGTCCTGAATTTATTGACACCATCGTAATTGCAGGTAATAGTGCCAGCACCAACATTCACCTCATCGCCAACTTCAGCGTCGCCCACATAGCTGAGGTGATTGACCTTGCTGCCTTTACCAATCACGGTTTTCTTGATTTCCACAAAGTTGCCAACCCGGGCTTTTTCCTTAAGTTCGGTGCCTGGCCTCAATCGGGCAAACGGACCAACCTCACACCCGGCAGCGACAACCGCATCTTCAAGAATGGAGTGTGCCTTGATAATGGCACCTTCCCCGATAACAGAGTTGCGAATCACACAACCGGGTTCGATATAAACGTTATCTGCCAGCTCAACCTTGCCTTCGAGAACCACATTGATGTCCAGGGTAATGTCATGGCCAGTCTTGACGTCGCCACGAATATCCAGACGATGTGGGTCAATGATCGTGACACCATTCACCATCAGGTTATTGGCCAGCTGATGTTGCCGAGCGCGTTCCAGCTCCATCAGCTGGACACGGCTGTTCACACCTTCCACTTCAATTGGGAGCTGCGGCTGGACATGAATGACCGGGGTATCTTCGGTCACGGCCATCGAGACAATATCGGTGAGATAGAACTCATGCTGGGCATTTTCATTCTTCAGACCATTGACCCAACCACTGACCTTATTGCCGGGAATGGCCATGATGCCCGTATTCACTTCATTAATGGCCAGCTGCTCCGGGCTGGCGTCCTTATCCTCAACAATGGCCTGAATGTTGCCAAAGCCATCGCGGATAATCCGGCCATAACCGGAAGGGTTGGCCAGGTTGATGGTCAGCAGGCCGAGGCGCTCACCGTTACTGGCCGCCAGCAGTGACTGCAGGGAAGAGGAGTGAATCAGGGGAACGTCGCCATAGAGCACCAGCACCACATCGGCACCTTTGCAGCCCGGCAGTGCCTGCTGCACAGCATGGCCGGTACCCAACTGCTCTTCCTGAACCACCCAGTTCAGATCGTAGTGGCCCAGTGCCTGTTTTACCTGCTCTGCGCCGTGACCAATCACCACGTGAATCTTGCCATCACCGACTTTTCTCTGCGTGTGCAGGGCACTGAGGATCACATGCTCCAGCATGGGCTTGCCAGCGATACGATGCAGCACCTTTGGCAGTTTGGATTTCATACGGCTGCCCTGCCCGGCAGCAAGAATAACGATATCAGCTCTCATGGTAGCCTCGGTCGACAAAGTGCCCCAACGGGAGCATCTGCTTTATAACTGTTTCGTCTGGTAACGTAAAAACAGAAGCACTTTCAGGTATTAAGCCTGATAAATCGGAGTGCTCTTTGGGAGAAAGGTACCAGAACAGAAATTATGTTTTTCTGAAATGTCAGGAATATTGAACGGTTGGAGTCATTGGAATGACTGTCACAGTTATCCAACCACTGACTCCTGAATGCTCGAAAATCTACTTCACATCAGTAGGTTAATCACAGTGCGTAAAAAGACAACCCTTTATGTCATAAAATAATTGACAACAGTGCAAGCAACAGCAGTACCGACAGCACGGTTTACCCGGTGTTTGACCCGGGTGTTCCGGCAACAGGATTCATACTTTGCCTGACCACTTTTTCCAGCCGGTCAAGCTCATGCACAATCACTGGTTGTCTTTTATAATAAGTCCTGCATTCAGCAATTCTGCACAGGGGATTGACGCCTGAGAACTCTTCATCAATGGTATGCTCACCGGTCTGATCACTGATCAGGCGACCATAGTCAAACTTTAATTGCTTCACCAGATCCCTGACCTCTCGGGTGGTAAAATTCTCCGGCTTCAGACGGGCAATGGCCGCAGAAAAACCTTCCGCTTCCCGGTAGATAACAGAAACCGGCAAATGGTCAGATAACCCGCTTTCCAGATCATCAGCAACATCCAGCCCCAGTTGCCGTATTTCGGTATGGGATGCCCATTTTTTTTCAATGTCTCTGTAGACCAGCTGGCGGTCATAAATACAGTGCCTTGCCACCTGGGGATGTGCTTTCCAGCGCTTGCTGCCCCACGGGTAACGCACTTTGTTTCCGGCTCCGAGATACCATGACCCATCCGGCTCCCGACGATTTGCCGTCTTGATGGCTGCCTGGTCGCTATTGACAAAAAATGACTCGCTGCGCTCAACCAGCCGGGTATCATTTCCTTCATCATGGGTCTCGTAGTAACTGTCAGTAAATTTTTCCCCCAGTGCTTTCCTGCCCTGTTGATACTGTTCGTTTTTAATGCCCCCCCCCCCCCTGCTCATCTGACCGGGCAATGTTCAGGTCTCCCATCAGGAAGATGCCATGATGGTGTCTGTTATTCTGCCTGTCGTTCTTGCTATCCGCCTCAACCCACCGTCTGATCTGCTTCAACTCACCAACGCGGATCGCATCATAGGTTTGACCGTCCTTAGCCTGAAGGTGGGTATTGTAAACCACGGCCGTTTTATCGTTACCGAGATCCAGTACGATGCGCAGCAGCCCTTTATTGGCCAGCAGGTCTTCTGCGGCCAGATCAGAGAACGGCCGGAATGACACCTCCTGAACGGGATATTTGCTGGCAATCGCCAGGCCACTGTTCAACCCGGTTTCCCGGGGGGCGACACTGTGCACAATATGATGGTAGTGGCCACTGAGCTCCTGACAGAGTCGCTTCGCCGCCTGCTGGTCAAACACTTCCTGGAAGCAGACAACATCAGGGATAACGTCAGGATTGCGGGTTAATGCTGCGGCAATCTCCCCACTGCGCAGCTGTGATGAGCGCAGGTCGTTGAGATTACGGATAAACGACGGCATCAGGCCGGTGTTGTAGGTCATTAAATGCAGGCCCCGCTCAGGATAATAGACGGCGGGTGGCACATAAGACTGAATCAGGGAAATGTCCTTCCTGAACAGGTTGCCAATCATGCGCAGGGAGAACCCCAGGATTCCCAATGCCAATGAAGGCACCAGAAATAAGGTGACGGCAGTCACCCGGGCTACTTTCCTGGCCCACAATGATAGATTTTGCGTCTGTTTTTCACCCTCGGAAGACGGGCTGCTTTTGCCGGGTTGGTCATGGGCAAACAGCCTGGTTGCCGAATCGGCGACCAGAGAAACCGGTCGGGACAGAAACCGGCCAAGGTAATGGCAACCACGGCCAAAGCGGTTGTGAGAATAAACATAGTGATTATCTCTGGAAACATAATCGGTCTGAGCTTGCGCTGGCCGGACTTCAGGCATGAAATCTCCACGGGTTTGTCTGCTGCTTATATCAGCCATCGACAATTACGCTCACCACTTAAAAGACTGCCGCACCGTTTTGCCTCCAAACTGCCTGCACCATCGAAAAAATACGATTCCCGGATATTTTTTCAGCAAGAAACAGTAAGAGGGCTATTCTTGCCCAAGGTCAAAAACCTTTGGCGCGCCGGGCTGGTTGCCAATCCTCCTGCCCTTGGTGAAAATGCGGGTTTTCTGACAGGCACTGTTTATGACTCCGACCACATTAACCCGATACCCGCGCTATGAATCTTGATACTCTGGAAAATCTTGGTCTTAGCCAACGGGAAGTCAGTACTTATCTGGCCCTTTTAAAACTTGGCTCAGCATCCATCCGGGATATTGCTGCGCAAACCGGCATCAATCGAGGCACCACCTACGAAACCCTGAAAGACCTCGCTGGCAAAGGTGTTGTCAGTTACTTCCCGAAAGGTAAGCGTCGCATCTTCTCGGCTGAACCTCCGGAAAAGCTGCTGGAGCTGGCGGAGGAAAAACGACAGTCTCTGGACACTACCATTGAAGAGATGAAGCTCAGGCTGATCCCGCAGCTGAATCATCTCAAGCCGGATTTCAGTGCAGGGAATGTCCGCTTCTACGAAGGAGACAGTGGCATTGAGTTTGTACTCAAAGACATTCTCAATACGGTAGCCCGGCAACAAGACCGGGAATACAGTGTCTTTTCCTCCAAATTGATTCGCCAGCACCTGTACCGCCCGTTTCCCAACTACACACAGCAGCGTATCCGCAAGAATATCAAGGTGCGGGTGATTGCCATTGGTGAAGGCGGGGAGGATGCCGGGCTGTCTGAGCGCAAGTGGATTGACGCCAAAGGGCGCATGGATGCCAGCTATATTGCGATATATCCACCAAAAGTTGCGATGATTTCCCTGGGTTCCAGAAATTACCCGGTCGCTGTCGTGCTGGACTCACCGGAAATTGCCGCCGCTCAGCAAATTATCTTCGAGACACTGTGGAGTACGCTTTAATTGGCCACTCTGGATTGATCGGGCAGCTGGCAAGAATTCATCAAAATCTTTTCTATACTTGTCACACATTGGGCCTGTGTTACTAGTACATGGTTTCAATGAGTTTGAGGTGTACAATCTCCGTTCACCCTGAGCGGAGTCGAAGGGTGCTTGGCACGATCTATCAGAGTCCTGAGTTTCCGCCTTTAGGCCCTATGGGTCCTTCGACAGGCTCAGGACGAACGGAGTGCGGTGGCACGGCAACCCGTCAAACTCGTTGAAACCATGTACCATGAGGTTTCACAGGCTCCCCTCTTCAATGTCACTGCTCACTGTTGAGTCTGAAACGGAGTCTGATTGTGAAAAGCTACTGCCTGAAATTATGGTGGCTAATCTGTGTCGCCGCTCTTGTTCCCCTGCTTACTCCCACCGCCCTGGCCACAGACCATAACGATGGAACGCCCCTCAGTAATGACTTCAAGTGGATGAATCTGAACCTGATGTATGCCTACAAAGAGCTACCTCGAAGAGAAGATGAAGCCAATGATGGGCATGACTATCTGGAGTTGGAGTTTGGTGGGCGTTCCGGCATTCTTGATCTGTATGGGTATGTGGATGTGTTTAACCTGACCAATCGGGATAACAGTGATAAGAAAGACAAACCCAAAATGTTCATGAAGTTTGCCCCACGGTTATCACTGGCAGGGTTATTTAATAACTTGCCCTGGGGGCCGGTGACAGATATTTACCTGGCTACCCTGTTTAACTGGGGTGGTGGGGGGTGGCGCTAACTTCGACCCTGACAGTGAAAGAAACATTCCGGGAGAAGATGCTAACAGCTCATTCTGGGGTATTGGCTCCGACCTACAGGTTCCCTGGTTTGGCAAGATGGGGCTCAACCTGTATGGATTTTATGATCTCAATCGAAAAGAGTGGAATGGCTACCAGGTTTCCACTAGCTGGTTTACGCCATTTTATACCTTTCAGAATGGCTCATTTATCAGTTACCAGGGATACCTTGATTATCAGTTTGGAGGTAAACAGAACAAGACTCTCTATCCCAACAGTAAAAATCCTGACAAGGATCATGCAACCAGCGGTGGGGCAATGTTCAATGGTCTTTACTGGCACTATGACAAGTTTGCACTGGGTTATGGTTTAAAACTGTATTCAAATGTTTACCTGATAAAAGATGGAGGTAACGCATTTGGAGCCAAAACCAAAGCAAGCGGCACCAGCCATTTCTTTGCGATCAGCTATAAATTTTAATAACCATTGCTGATAATTCTGTTCCTTTCATTTTACCCGGCAAGGATGCCAGCCTTGTAGAATCCCTATTCAAATCGATAATTCATTGCTTACAGAATACTTGCAGGATAATTAACTCATAAAGACACAAGTACCAGGGAACAGATGTTATATTGGAGATAACTCTTCCCGGAAGTCATCTTTATGCAGTCAAAACCGGCGTGTACAGCAGTTACGCAGCATAAATCCTGGCCGAAACTGATCATCAATGCCTTATTAGCTTCTGTGCTTGTTGCATTGGCTTATTTCTGGGTCCCACAGGAAAACCAGAAACCCGGTTACATTTATGATAAGACTTACAAGCTGACCATTCTTAACACCAGTGAGCTTTCCCACGAATATGACAATGGAAAGTCAAACAGCGGTGATCAACTGATTCAACGCCAAGAGCTGATCAATAAAATACGCAAAGAAGTAGAAGCCGATGGCGGGAAATTATTGTTACTCTCCGGAGGAGAACTCAGCACCAATGATGACATCCTGAACCTGAAACAGCTGAACCAGCTGGGCTATAACGCCATGGCGGTGAGCCCATTATTATTTGATGAGCCGCTGAACAATATCCGTAATCAGGAAGCCGCTGCTGACTTTCCTTTTTTGTCCGCCAACCTTTATGAATCTGAAACAGGCCGCCCCGTGTTTGATGCCTATGCCCTGTTTGACTTCGATGGTCTGCGCATTGCCGTTATGGGGATTACCAGGCCGGGCGCTGTTAATGATGTCATTTCAGAGTACCGCCGGGGTATTGAACTGATTGATCCGGCACTGGCAACGTCGGAGCTGATACCCTATCTGAGAAGACAGGCAGACATCGTTATCGTTGCCACTCATGCCATCCATTACCCAAAACTGATCAAATCTGGCAGTAAGCCAGTGTTTCCGGTAGCCAAAATGGAAGGCATTGACCTGCTGGTAGGTAATAGTGCCCTACCCCACCATGAGTCTTACCATAGGAATGAAACCGGTACACCTTTAAATGCATCTGAATGCTGCTCAGCCATTAAAAGAATTGATCTGGAATTTCGTAATGGGGAGTTAAAGAAAATAAACTCGTTAAAAATCAATCTTATTAGCCAATTAGAATCCGGACCTGGCTATTGAGTACACCATTTAATTCAGGCATGGTTATTAATGAGACTATAGTAATAAAATATTTTTTACATCCGCTGAATCAAACACCATTATCTTATTCTATCGGTTAATTTCTCTCAGCTTTTGATAAAGCATCTATACTTGCTCTACTCAATCACAATCATTGATTAAGCAGGTATCTATTTTGACCCGTTTAAAACCCTATTTATTATCTTATGCTGTTGCTCTTTTCAGTGTGCCTGTTATAGCCAGTGACAGTTATGATTCATTTATCAGTGATGCCAAAATCGATGGCAAAGTACAGAGTTTATTTTTCGATGATGAGAATACCACTGACAATATAAACAAAGGTGCATGGACAGGTGCTGTATGGCTTAATGCAGAGACCGGCTACCTTGCTGACGTTGTCAGTGTTGGAGGCTCGGCCTACCGGGTTGCCAAACTGGATATGAAGCATGGTAACGCCACCTCCAGCAACCTGCTGAATGCTGATAACGAAGGCTTTGGTAAAATCGGTCAGATATGGGTGGATTTCAAACTGCCTGACAGCTACGAAGGCCTGTCTGCCGATGTCAAAATTGGTCGTCAGCTACTTGAAACCGGTCTGGTCACTATCTCAGGCTCCCGTTCAGTTCCCAGTGCCTGGCAGGGAGTGGATGCCAGTGTTGCAATGGACGGTTTCAAAGGCAAGATTGCCTGGTTAAATGAAGTTTCCGGAAGAACTCAGTCAGGCTTTCACCCTATTGTGAATGAAGACGGTGATAAAATTGACTGGGTAATGGGCATGCAGCTGGGCTACACCTTTGAATTAGCCAACCAGAACAGCCTTGAACTCCAATATCGTAATGGTCTTGCAGATAACTATTTAACGGCTCATAACGGTAATGTCTGGTTAAAAATGCCCCTTTATGATGGTTCAGAGCTGACTCTTGGAGGGATGTACTTCTATGCCAAACAGGATGGAGACCTCTGGGGAGCAAGTGAGCGGGATGGCTCATTTGAAAACAAGGCGGAATTAGGAAATCTGAATGCAACCCTGAACAGCGGTCCATGGACATTTAATGCAGCCTTTAATTATACAAAGGCCAACACAGCATCTAACTCTAATGGTTATCACACTATAGGCCATTACAACTATAACTTTGGTGATAACACCCACGGTGTCTGGGATGTCCCCACTTCCGCCAACATATCCGACTTTAATTTCAATAAAGAGAAAGCCTGGCTGATTGGGGCTGAATATGATTTCAGTGATATTGGGCTTGAAGGTTTATCACTGAGTTACAACTTCGTCTATGGATCAGGAATGAAGGCAAAAGAACTGAATGGTACTGCACATGACGTTGCCGAGCACGAGCATGACCTGACCATGAAATACAATTTTTCCCAGTGGGGAATGAAAGACCTGCAATTCAAACTTGAATATGGCTATTACAGGAATGATGAGGCATTCCGTAAGGCTACAGGTCAGAATGAATCAGAAAAACTGCGAGCCTGGTTAAGCTACAACTTTACTATCTGATCAGTTATGTCCATCTGATTCGTTTTATCAGGCAGCTCTAGCTCTGTAGAGCTGCTTTTTTATCTACTGATTTAATTCAATATTTTGGGTTTTCAGATACTCTTTTGATAGCTGACAGGCACTATAATCAGCGATAATTATCGTTATTTTTTTGTCTTAAATCGGTAGCCTGCCGGAGTTATCAATGAAAATTGCGCAGTTTGGGGTTGTAGTAATGTCTGTACTTCTAACCGCCTGTAGTACCCTGCCTGAAGGTCGATGGCAGGAAGTCAGCCCTACCCCCATTACCCTGGATATCAAAGATGATCGCATTGCTGCCCATGCCGGGTGCAACCGTCTGATGGGTTCGGTCAAAATGCATGGTGATCGGCTGGTCGTAGAGCAGCTCGCCAGCACACTGATGATGTGTCATGGTGAAGAAGCCGAAAAGGAAGAAGCTTTAAAACAGCTATTGGGTGAGAAACCCAGGGTTCATATGTCCGGTGATCAACTGATACTCAGTACCAATACTTCCAGCTATGTCTTCAACAAGCAGCCCAACATGGAAGATGGCGTGACCCGCTTTATTTATGTTGCCCCGGAAAAAACACCCTGTACTGGCGTAGCCCCAATGGAGTGTTTGCAGATTCGTGAGTCTAAAGAGGATCCCTGGACCCTGTTTTACGGTGATATCGAAGGTTTTGAGTTTACGCCCGGGATTGCCTATCGCCTGCGTATCAAAGAATTTGATATTCCAAACCCGCCAGCTGACGCCTCCAGCAAACGATGGATATTGGACCTGGTTGTAGAGCAAGAGTGGTTTGACAATCAGTAATCCCTCATGTCCATGCAGAGCATGGGAACGAAGGGATAAGGCACAGCCCCTGAATAAAGACTGAAGCAACCACCCTTTCACTCCGCTCAAGGTGAGCGGAGGTTGACCTATCAAACGCATTGAAATTACAGCAGGGACTTCAGCGCAACTTCAATCATCTCATTGAACGTTAACTGACGATCTTCCGGTGGCAGTGCTTCTCCGGTACGGATATGGTCACTGACAGTACAGATGGCCAAACCCTGTGCGCCAAACTCAGCACAAACGCCGTACAGGCCAGCCGCTTCCATCTCGACACCCAGTACACCGTATTTCTCCATGGTATCAAACAGGGTTGCATCCGGGTTGTAGAACAGATCCGCAGAGAACAGGTTGCCCACTTTCACTGGCAGGTTCATGGCACGGGCAGCATTCACGGCATTTTCCAGCAGCCCATAATTGGCAATTGCCGAAAAGTCGTGGTCCCGAAAACGCATGCGATTCACTTTGGAATCCGTACAGGCCCCCATACCGATCACAATGTCGCGAACCTGAACGTCCCTGGAAATAGCCCCACAGGAACCGACGCGGATCAGACTCTTAACACCGAACTCGGTAATCAGCTCCTTGTAGTAAATAGACGCCGAAGGAATGCCCATACCAGACCCCATAACAGACACCCGGACACCCTGGTAGGTGCCGGTAAAGCCCAGCATGTTACGCACATCCGTTACCTGTTCGGCACCTTCCAGGAACGTTTCGGCGATATGTTTGGCCCGCAAAGGATCCCCTGGCATCAGGCAGACATCAGCAAAGGCACCGGGCTTGGCATTAATATGAGGTGTCACGGTTAAATCCTCGTTCTCGATAAAACACGACGATCAAAGTGCATCAGGAATGGTTTCCTTGACGCGGATAAGGAATTGTCCCGAACTAATTTCGACATTTTGAACTCGATCTCCGTTCATCCTGAGCTTGTCGAAGGATGCTTGGCACGATCTATCAGAGTCCGGAGTTTCCGCCTTTCGACAGGCTCAGGACGAACGGAGTGCGGAGGCACGACACCCCGTCAAGCTCATTGAAACCATGTACTAGCAATGGCCAAACTTAGCCCTGCCTGAAGATCTCAGGCAAAAACGATGTGCCGTAGTCCATAGGCTCAAGCTCAAAATAGCTGGCCAGTGTCTGACCAATATCGGCAAAGGTTTCCCGCTGACCCAAGGCACATGGCATCAACTTTTTACTGAATGCCAGAACAGGAATGTGTTCACGGGTATGATCCGTTCCGGGCCAGGTTGGGTCACAACCATGGTCTGCCGCGATAATCAGAAGATCATCGTCGTTCATATAATAAAACAGGTCCGGCAGCATGGCATCCAGCTGCTCCAGTGCACCGGCGTAACCGGCTACATCTCGGCGGTGCCCGAACGAGGAGTCAAAATCCACAAAATTGGTGAAGATAATGGTGCGATCACCCGCTTCAATCAATGCTTCACGGGTTGCTTCAAACAGGGCTGGAATACCCGTTGCCTTGACCTTTCTGGTAATCCCCTGATTGGCAAAATATCGGCAATCTTGCCAATACTGACCACTTCGCCGCCACTGGCTACCAGCTTATCCAGTACCGTGGGTGCCGGGGGCAATACAGAAAAGTCCCGACGGTTGCCGGTGCGCTGAAAGTCCCCTGCATCATCACCAATGAATGGTCGGGCAATCACACGTCCGATGTTGTATGGTTCAAGAATCTCACGGGCAATCTTGCAGACGTCAAGCAGACGATCAAGGCCGAATGTTGCTTCATGGCAGGCAATCTGAAAGACGCTATCGGCCGATGTATAGACAATCGGCTTGCCGGTTTTCATGTGTTCTTCACCCAGCGCTTCCAGAATGCTGGTACCCGAGGCATGACAGTTACCCAAAACCCCCGGAAGTTCGGCTTTGTCGATCAACTCATCCAGCAGTTCCTGCGGGAAACTGTTTTTCTCATCGCGAAAATAGCCCCAGTCAAACAGCACCGGAACACCTGCCATTTCCCAATGGCCGCTGGGTGTGTCCTTGCCACTGGAGAGTTCTTTGGCATAGCCATAAGCACCGATAATCGGCATATCATTGACCATCCCCTTGGGGAACTCACCACAGGCGTCCCTTGCCGCATGAACCAGGCCAAGACTGGACAGCTCCGGAAGGGTTAACGGGCCTTGTCGACCAATATCTGCCTCGCCATCGGCACAAGCCCGGGCAATATGTCCAATTGTATTGGAGCCAACATCGCCAAATTTATCAGCGTCTTCCGTAGCTCCAATACCGAATGAATCCATAACAAGGATAATTGCACGTTTCATTCGCTACTCCTGACCTGCAATGGTTATGACCGCTATTTGTTGATAAAAATGCACCTTCCGGCTTGTTTCCAAACCCGTGACCAGGAGCCTGACCGAGAATAGACTGCCCTACTGCGGTGGCAGCAAATTGGTCTAAAAAGTCGGAAATTTTTAGCAAATAGAACCACTATTCACTAAAAATTTCCGACTTTTTATCCTCAATTTTCTGCCATCCTCGCTACGGGCGCTATTCTCGGTCAGCCTCCTAGAAGGTGCATTGTCAGCTTAAAGCTGTTGGTAAACCAGAGAATGGGTTGGCGGCACCTGTTCAGTAAAACTGAGTGCACCGCGAAGCATATCTGCCGCCTGGTTCCATGACGTTTCTGAACTGGCATGAAGCATGGCAATGGGCTGTGAAGGATCAATCCTGTCACCCAGTCGGCAAATTTCCGTAAAGCCTACTCCATAATCAATGGTATCAGAAGCAACTTTTCGACCTCCACCCAACTGCACCACGGCCATGCCCACTTCCCGGGTATTCATGGCGGCAAGATAACCCTCGGCTTCCATATACACGGGCTTAACGATGGCCGCAGTGGGCAGGTAATGGTTGTACCGTTCAACAAAGTCCGACGGACCACCAAGACCGTGCACCATTCTGCCGAAGACATTAGCCGCCTGACCATTGTCCAGTACTGACTGCAGCTTTTCCCTGGCTTGCTCAATTCCGGCAGCAAGCCCACCGGATACCAGCAGCTCTGCGGATTGCGCCATGGTAATTTCCAGCAGACGGTCATTGCGATATTCACCCGTAAGGAACTGCACGGCTTCACGCACCTCAACCGCATTGCCGGCAGAAGAGGCAAGGCACTGGTTCATATCCGTCAGCAATGCCGTTGTTTTCACCCCGGCCCCATTGGCTACCTGAACGATACTCTGCGCCAGCTCCACCGACTGCTCGAAAGTTGGCATAAAGGCACCGCTGCCCACCTTGACATCCATTACCAGGGCATCCAGCCCTTCTGCCAGTTTTTTCGACAAAATAGAGGCGGTAATCATGGCAATGGATTCAACCGTTGCCGTCACATCACGAACACCATAAATCCGTTTGTCCGCAGGAGCCAACTCGCCAGTCTGGCCGACAATCGCAACACCGGTCTCCCTGACCACTTTCCTAAACAGCAATTCTGAGACGCTGGTCGTATAGCCGGGAATACTGTCCAGTTTGTCCAGCGTGCCCCCGGTATGCCCAAGACCACGGCCTGAAATCATCGGCACAAAACCACCACAGGCGGCTATCATGGGGCCAAGCATCAGGCTGACCACATCGCCAACACCGCCGGTGGAATGTTTATCCAGTATGGGGCCCGGGAGATTATCTGACGACCAGTCCATCACCTCGCCGGAATCACGCATGGCACAGGTCAGGGCAATTCGCTCATCAATATTCATCCCCTGAAAGTACACGGCCATGGCGAGCGCGCCGATCTGGCCCTCCGACACCGAGTTATCCGTGACACCGGCAATGAAACTGCGAATCTCCTGCTCGCTGAGAGCCTCACCTTCCCGCTTACGTCGAATAACTTCCTGTGGCAGAAACATATCAATACCCTTCTTTGCTGGCTTCACCCTGTTTCAGGCCCAGGGCAATCAGCAGATTTCCCAGCAGACTGCTGGCTCCAAACCGATAGTGACGTGAGTTTACCCAGCCATCGCCCATAATTTCATCCGCCATGTCCAGGTGTAGTGCCGCATCTTCTGCGGTTCTGATACCTCCGGCAGGCTTGAAACCAACCTGTGTGTTGCCACTGTCGCGGATGGCTTCCAGCATGATCCGTGCAGATTCTGGTGTCGCATTGACCGGCACCTTGCCAGTCGAGGTTTTAATAAAATCAGCACCGGCTGCAATGGCGATATCGCTGGCCTTACGAATCAGGTCAGGATCCTTTAGCTCACCGGTTTCAATAATCACTTTCAGCAGGACTTGTTTCTGGCCACTGTCGTCAACACCGCAAACATCTTTGCAGCGGCGAACCAGCTCGGCACCAACTTCTTCGTTGCCCGCCATCAGCGCCCGGTATGGGAATACCACGTCAACCTCATCAGCACCATAGGCAATCGCAGCCCTGGTTTCTGCGACAGCGATTTCAATATCATCATCACCGGCAGGAAAGTTGGTGACCGTGGCAATAGCAACGTCGTTCAGGCCGAGGGCGTTCAGTGTTTTACGGGCAAGAGGGATGAAACGGGGGTAGATACAGACAGCCGCCGTGTTTCCGGCTTCGGTATGGGCCTGATGGCACAGAGCAATGATTTTCTCCGGGGTATCATCGTCATTCAGGGAAGTAAGATCCATCAATTGCACAGCCTGACGGCTACGGGCATTAAGATCAGTCATGGGGCAACCCCTCTGGATAAATGGACATTGACGGGTAGTTGAGAGTAGCAATGAACGGGAAGCCTCACTTCCATTCATTCGCCAGTGGAGCCTGATTCAATAGTATACCAACCAGTAATCTAAACCATTTTCTTTTATGAAATTTGTAGTGAAAAATTCTGAATAGAAACAACGCCGATCAGGTATTATTGTCAGCCTTATCTACTCAACTCATTGTCGCCTTCTATGATCCCAACGGAAACGCTACAGATTGTTCGGGCAGTTGCCCATTTTCGTAACTTTACGGCGGCCGCCAGGCATCTGCATAAAGTGCCCTCAGCAATCAGCTATACCGTTCGGAAACTGGAAGACCGCCTGGGCGTACAGCTGTTTCTGCGTGATAGCAAACGCGTTGAATTGACACCTGCCGGTGTACACTTTATCGAACATACCGATAAACTGCTTGCCGACCTGGAGGAGCTTGAAAACAGCACACGACAACTGGCTACCGGATGGGAGAAGGAGCTGCGTATCGCCCTGGATAACGTGGTCAATCAGGGCAAGGTCTACGACCTGGTCAATGATCTGCAGGAAGTTCGACCGGAAACCGAGCTGGTGATCAACACCGAAGTCTATAACGGTTCCTGGGACTCCCTGTTTCATGGCCGCTGTCAGATTGTGATTGGTGCCCCCCAGGATATCCCGGAAGCCATTCTCAACCAGGATCGTTTTGCCTGGCGCTCAATGGGTAATATGACCTGGGACTTTGTGGTTGCGCCAAACCACCCCCTGGCCGGGCAAAATGAACCTCTTTCCATGGCAGAGCTTCAGGGGCACCGCTCCATCTGTATCCAGGATACCTCGCGGTTTTTCCGTCATGGCTACAACCTGCTGCTGGAAAACCAGCAGGTGCTTCTGGTACCCAGTTTCAGAGCCGCTATTGAATGCCTGCTAAGAGGACTGGGGGCCACTATTCTGCCCAACCACTTTGCCAGACCCTATATCGAAGCAGGCTTGCTGGTTCGCAAAGAAGTGCCAGACCTGCACTATAACGACGGCTGTCTGCTGGCCTGGAACCAGGAAAACATGGGGCAGGGCCTGAAGTGGGTTCTTGACTGGCTGGGCTCTGAGGCATGGCTGAATAAAGTCTGGCTGCAGTACGATGAACGGATGCCAATGGGCTATCACGTCCCCTGAATGGTGTCACCCGCAAAAAGTCAGTAATACTGGCGGAGTTGTTAGACAATCTGCTGCAAAATCAATGATATAAATGACTGACATTGACTTGCAGGGGAGTACCGCCATGGAATCGATCAGGCCATTTTTCGGTCAGCAGAAGTTAACCATACAGGACCTGAGCCAGGATATGGTTGGCCTGCACAGTATGGATAGTATAGATAACCCGCTGGGCTGCCATGAGAGCACACTGGTGCAGATTGAGATGTACAGCCGGATGATCTGCTACGGCTTCAATAACCCATTCCCTCATTCACGTCTGCACCTTGCTTTCGCACTTCTCAGCATTAAAAGCCTGTTGCATCAGATCAGTCTTGCCGAGCTGGTGATGGGTTCTGCCGAGATTAAAGAGACACCGGTCAAACAGGTACGCCCGGATATCCAGCATATGGAAAAGCTTGAAAAGCTGTTGGACTGTCCGATGATTGCCGGCAGTCTGCCAACGCTGAGAGAAGCACTTCGGTTTGTCCACAGCAGGGACCAACAGGAAATTTACAACATTCTCAGGCGTAAGCTGAAAGGAGAAGGTTAAATCCAAATGGGGGCACTTGCCCCCTTGACTACCGACTTAACGTGCCGCAACCACTTTCACACCACAATCATTCTCAACAGGCAGGCTTGCGTCCATTGCCGTCAACAACGAACCCGTGCTATTCAACAGGCGGAACTGGTTAAACAGCAGATCATAACGGGCATTGATTTCACTCTGACGGGCAGATGTGTACTCATTCTGACTGTCCAGCAGATCAATGAGCGTACGGTTACCAATCAGGAACTGTTTGTCATAAAGCTCTCTGGATTTGCTCGCCTGAACCACATGCTCTTCCAGCGGCCGCAAACGCCGGGATCCATAATCAATCGCCACCCAGGCCAGACGAATCTCTTCCTCCACCTGACGACGAGCCCGGTTGCGCACTTCCATCGCCTCATTCACCAGTTTGCTGGTCTGGCTGCGGCGAGCCTTATCACCACCGCCGTTGTAGAGGTTATACGTCATATTCAGTTTAGCTACATGGCTATAGGTATCCCCTTTGCCACCATTGGCATCGGTATCCCAGTTGGCCCCCACCTCCAGCTCCAGGCGGGGCATAAAGGCACTCTTACTCGCTTCATATTGAGCTTCGGCCGCCTGCACATCTGCGCTGGCCAATTTCATCACCGGATGAATTTCTGTGCCCAGCTTTAACGCTGCCTCCAGAGAAGCCGGTGTACCTGCTGGCACTTCAGGCAACGTATAAGAAGCCGGGAGATTACCCACCAGACGCTGGTATTGTGTTTTTACATCACGAAGTACAGACTCGGCACTGATCTCATTGGCCCTGGCCAGCACCAGACGACTCTGAGCCTGAGCCACATCGGCCTCATTACTGCGGCCTTTGCGCCCCTGTTTTTCAATCAGTTCAACAACACGTTCATGCTCAGCAGAATTGGCCTGCATCAGCTCAACAATGGACTGCTGACGCATGACATTGATATAGGCCTGGGTCACCTGCAGTGCCGTATTACCGGCGACTGAGCACACCTCCTGGGCAGCGGACGCTTGCCTCGCCTTCTGACGATCCACCTCACTGTCAACCGCAAAACCATCAAACAACATTTGACGTGCAATCAGGGAGGCATCCCGGCGGGTTCTGTCCTGGTCTTTACTGTCAGCATCGCCCGCATTAAACGCACCAATCGTTGTACTGTTACGGCTGTTCTCATAACCAATCCCAGCCGTAAGATCCACACTGGGCAGATACCCGGCCTTAGCCTGGGTAATTTCATCCTTACGGGCATCCGCTTCGGTAGTACGGATCAGAATTTCCGGATTGGTCGCCAGCGTCTGGTTGATGGAATCCAGCAGGGTATCTGCCCGGGTATTGGCGGTTAACACTGCGGCAGACAACAGTGATACTTTTAAAAACGTCGGAAACATCCTTTTTTCGCTCCTTTTTCTGATTCGAACTGTGGTTAGTTTCTATTTTGTCTTTAAACAATCAGCTGGCCGTTGTTAATCAGCTGTTGAAGTACATCATTGCCATCAATACTGCCGGACTCATTCAGGTCATTCCAGCCCGTGGTGTTGTCAAAAACAATGGTGAGTTTGTCTCCATCACCATCAAGGGTATCTGCTGTAAACTCGATAAATGCCTTGCCGTTTTGGTAAGTTGCAGAAATTCCCTTCGCCTGAAGAGTCTCTGGATTAACAATTTCCTTAACACCAAAATCAACAAGACCAGAAAGATCCAGAACATCCGCATCACTGTTGTCGCTCAGGGGGTCGCCCAAAACAAAATCGGTGATGGTATCCATCTGCACAGTTTCTCCATCCAGCAAGTCTGCAATTTTGAAAATAAACAGATCAGAGCCATCACCGCCAGCCAGTGTATCGTTTCCTTCACCCCCATCGATAAAGTCCTTACCTGCACCACCATTAATCGTGTCGGCCCCCTCATCACCACTGAGTATATCGTTTCCACCATTTCCATTTATGGTGTCATTACCAGCAACGCCATTAATGGCGTCGTTGTTTTCATCACCATCCAATGTCTCAGCACCTCGAGTACCTGTTTCACGACTCCCCGGAAGAACATCCGGAAAAATAGTGTAGTTAAGATCAAGCACGCTTTCCGAACTGGTATCACCATCTTGATCCTGCGCAACCGCCGTAAAGGTCAGAGACACATTTCCAACAAAATCGGGTGCTGGTTGTAACTCCAGGTTGGCAAGAGTCCAGTCACTAATATCGATGGAAGTGGAATCTTCCATAGCAGTGAACGAACGAGTCCCATCCGTTAGGGTAACGCCCACAGGAATATCTGAAACAGTAAGAATCAGAATATCATTGTCGTTTGCTTTCTCTGCGGTGATATTAAGAGGAATACTGGAAATTTTTTGGTAACCGACCGTCTCAACCCGGATATTGTCAATGATTGCACCAGTGGTATCAGCTCCATCACGATCGGCAGCTAATATCTCGAAACGGGTATTTTCACCGGTAGCCACAAAATAAAAGGTGTGTGTCTTAAGATCAAAGAGATTTCCCGGAGTAATGGTCGTAATCTTAGTCTGTTTAGTGACATTGCCGTTTGAATCCAGATCAGAGACCAGGACGTCTATAGCAGACTCAAAGCCGCCTTCGAACTCACGTGCTGCATGGTCGAAGGTGAACTGAAATACTTCACCAGATATAGTCTCGATATCTGCAAATATATTGTAATCCCCGGGATCGGCTTTCAACTCCAAAACATGGTTTTTATCACTTTCTCCTCCATAAAAATTTTCTCTACCAATTTCCAGATCACCTCCTGCATTGTCTGTCTGATAGCCTAAAGAGTCAGCTGCGACATCAATACGATACCCTACCTCTGGAACCGGAACCTGAAAGTCAGTGTACAGGCTGGTACCTCTGGTATTTGCATTAATACTGGGAGCTTCAGGTGTCAATTTGACTATAGACGTCACCGGATCACTGTTATCATCTCCATCGCTAACCTCCCAGGTGATGGTCCGGTCACCGGTGTCGGGGTTTTCACTGCGATTCTCGTAGGTCACCTTTTCCAGCAACTGTTCGAACTCCTCCGTGGTCACCGTCCCGGCCTGTTTCGCACTGATGGTCAGGGTGCCAGCATCAAAGCGAATCTCAACCTTGTCCACCAGTGCACCGGCCTCCAGGCTCAGCAGGTCTTCACCCGTCTGGTAGTTGCCACTGATGGTGACGGTGGCACTTTCGAGGTGCGTGTCATCTACATCGCTCAGGGCCAGGGTGCTGTCGATGACCCTTGCGCCATCGTTCTCGGTGTATTGCAGCAGGCTGGTTTCCTGTGCCGTGCCAGTCATCAGGATGGGACGGTCATTGGCCGCCGTGACCTCAATGGTCGACGTCACCGCCGTACTGTCAGCCGTGCCATCATTCACCACCCAGCTGATGGTCCGGTTTGCCGTGTTCGGGTCTTCGCTGCTGTTGCTGTATTTCACCTGCTCCAGCAACTGTTCGAACTCCTCCGTGGTCACCGTCCCGGCCTGTTTCGCGCTGATGGTCAGGGTGCCCGTGTCGGCGTCAAAGCTGATCCCTACCTTGTCCGCCAGTGCACCGGCTTCCAGGCTCAGCAGGTCTTCACCCGTCTGGTAGTTGCCACTGATGGTGACGGTGGCACTTTCGAGGTGCGTGTCATCTACATCGCTCAGGGCCAGGGTGCTGTCGATGACACTTGCGCCATCGTTCTCGGTGTATTGCAGCAGGCTGGTTTCCTGTGCCGTGCCAGTCATCAGGATGGGACGGTCATTGGCCGCCGTGATCTCAATGGTCGACGTCACCGCCGTACTGTCAGCCGTGCCATCATTCACCACCCAGCTGATGGTCCGGTTTGCCGTGTTCGGGTCTTCGCTGCTGTTGCTGTATTTCACCTGCTCCAGCAACTGTTCGAACTCCTCCGTGGTCACCGTCCCGGCCTGTTTCGCGCTGATGGTCAGGGTGCCCGTGTCGGCGTCAAAGCTGATCCCTACCTTGTCCGCCAGTGCACCGGCTTCCAGGCTCAGCAGGTCTTCACCCGTCTGGTAGTTGCCACTGATGGTGACGGTGGCACTTTCGAGGTGCGTGTCATCTACATCGCTCAGGGCCAGGGTGCTGTCGATGACCCTTGCGCCATCGTTCTCGGTGTAGGCCAGCTTGCTCGGGCCTTCGTTCACTGTGCCGCTGTTGGTCTGCAGGACCGGTTTGTCATTACCCGCAGTGACCTCAATGGTCGACGTCACCACCGTACTATCAGCCGTGCCATCATTCACCACCCAGCTGATGGTCCGGTCCCCGGTGTTCGGATTGTCGCTGAGGTTCTCGTAAGTCACCTTTTCCAGTAACTGTTCAAACTCCGCCCTGGTCACCGTCCCGGCGTGTTTTGCGCTGATGGTCAGGGTGCCAGCATCAAAGCGAATCTCAACCTTGTCCACCAGTGCACCGGCCTCCAGGCTCAGCAGGTCTTCACCCGACCGGTAGTTGCCACTGATGGTGACGGTGGCACTTTCGAGGTGCGTGTCATCCACATCGCTCAGGGTCAGGGTGCTGTCGATGACCCTTGCGCCATCGTTCTCGGTGTATTGCAGCAGGCTGGTTTCCTGTGCCGTACCAGTCATCAGGATGGGACGGTCATTGGCCGCCGTGACCTCAATGGTCGACGTCACCGCCGTACTATCAGCCGTGCCATCATTCACCACCCAGCTGATGGTCCGGTTTGCCGTGTTCGGGTCTTCGCTGCTGTTGCTGTATTTCACCTGCTCCAGTAACTGCTCAAACTCCGCCGTGGTCACCGTCCCGGCCTGTTTCGCACTGATGGTCAGGGTGCCCGTGTCGGCGTCAAAGCTGATCCCTACCTTGTCCGCCAGTGCACCGGCTTCCAGGCTCAGCAGGTCTTCGCCCGACTGGTAGTTGCCACTGATGGTGACGGTGGCACTTTCGAGATGCGTGTCATCTACATCGCTCAGGGCCAGGGTGCTGTCGATGACCCTTGCGCCATCGTTCTCGGTGTATTGCAGCAGGCTGGTTTCCTGTGCCGTGCCAGTCATCAGGATGGGACGGTCATTGGCCGCCGTGATCTCAATGGTCGACGTCACCGCCGTACTGTCAGCCGTGCCATCATTCACCACCCAGCTGATGGTCCGGTTTGCCGTGTTCGGGTCTTCGCTGCTGTTGCTGTATTTCACCTGCTCCAGCAACTGTTCGAACTCCTCCGTGGTCACCGTCCCGGCCTGTTTCGCGCTGATGGTCAGGGTGCCCGTGTCGGCGTCAAAGCTGATCCCTACCTTGTCCGCCAGTGCACCGGCTTCCAGGCTCAGCAGGTCTTCACCCGTCTGGTAGTTGCCACTGATGGTGACGGTGGCACTTTCGAGGTGCGTGTCATCTACATCGCTCAGGGCCAGGGTGCTGTCGATGACACTTGCGCCGTCGTTCTCGGTGTAGGCCAGCTTGCTCGGGTCTTCGTTCACTGTGCCGCTGTTGGTCTGCAGGACCGGTTTGTCATTACCCGCAGTGACCTCAATGGTCGACGTCACCACCGTACTATCAGCCGTGCCATCATTCACCACCCAGCTGATGGTCCGGTCCCCGGTGTTCGGATTGTCGCTGAGGTTCTCGTAAGTCACCTTTTCCAGTAACTGTTCAAACTCCGCCCTGGTCACCGTCCCGGCGTGTTTTGCGCTGATGGTCAGGGTGCCAGCATCAAAGCGAATCTCAACCTTGTCCACCAGTGCACCGGCCTCCAGGCTCAGCAGGTCTTCACCCGACCGGTAGTTGCCACTGATGGTGACGGTGGCACTTTCGAGGTGCGTGTCATCCACATCGCTCAGGGTCAGGGTGCTGTCGATGACCCTTGCGCCATCGTTCTCGGTGTATTGCAGCAGGCTGGTTTCCTGTGCCGTACCAGTCATCAGGATGGGACGGTCATTGGCCGCCGTGACCTCAATGGTCGACGTCACCGCCGTACTATCAGCCGTGCCATCATTCACCACCCAGCTGATGGTCCGGTTTGCCGTGTTCGGGTCTTCGCTGCTGTTGCTGTATTTCACCTGCTCCAGTAACTGCTCAAACTCCGCCGTGGTCACCGTCCCGGCCTGTTTCGCACTGATGGTCAGGGTGCCCGTGTCGGCGTCAAAGCTGATCCCTACCTTGTCCGCCAGTGCACCGGCTTCCAGGCTCAGCAGGTCTTCACCCGTCTGGTAGTTGCCACTGATGGTGACGGTGGCACTTTCGAGGTGCGTGTCATCTACATCGCTCAGGGCCAGGGTGCTGTCGATGACACTTGCGCCATCGTTCTCGGTGTATTGCAGCAGGCTGGTTTCCTGTGCCGTGCCAGTCATCAGGATGGGACGGTCATTGGCCGCCGTGATCTCAATGGTCGACGTCACCGCCGTACTGTCAGCCGTGCCATCATTCACCACCCAGCTGATGGTCCGGTTTGCCGTGTTCGGGTCTTCGCTGCTGTTGCTGTATTTCACCTGCTCCAGCAACTGTTCGAACTCCTCCGTGGTCACCGTCCCGGCCTGTTTCGCGCTGATGGTCAGGGTGCCCGTGTCGGCGTCAAAGCTGATCCCTACCTTGTCCGCCAGTGCACCGGCTTCCAGGCTCAGCAGGTCTTCACCCGTCTGGTAGTTGCCACTGATGGTGACGGTGGCACTTTCGAGGTGCGTGTCATCTACATCGCTCAGGGCCAGGGTGCTGTCGATGACCCTTGCGCCATCGTTCTCGGTGTAGGCCAGCTTGCTCGGGCCTTCGTTCACTGTGCCGCTGTTGGTCTGCAGGACCGGTTTGTCATTACCCGCAGTGACCTCAATGGTCGACGTCACCACCGTACTATCAGCCGTGCCATCATTCACCACCCAGCTGATGGTCCGGTCCCCGGTGTTCGGATTGTCGCTGAGGTTCTCGTAAGTCACCTTTTCCAGTAACTGTTCAAACTCCGCCCTGGTCACCGTCCCGGCGTGTTTTGCGCTGATGGTCAGGGTGCCAGCATCAAAGCGGATCTCAACCTTGTCCGCCAGTGCACCAGCTTCCAGGCTCAGCAGGTCTTCACCCGTCTGGTAGTTGCCACTGATGGTGACGGTGGCACTTTCGAGGTGCGTGTCATCTACATCGCTCAGGGCCAGGGTGCTGTCGATGACCCTTGCGCCATCGTTCTCGGTGTATTGCAGCAGGCTGGTTTCCTGTGCCGTGCCAGTCATCAGGATGGGACGGTCATTGGCCGCCGTGACCTCAATGGTCGACGTCACCGCCGTACTGTCAGCCGTGCCATCATTCACCACCCAGCTGATGGTCCGGTTTGCCGTGTTCGGGTCTTCGCTGCTGTTGCTGTATTTCACCTGCTCCAGCAACTGTTCGAACTCCTCCGTGGTCACCGTCCCGGCCTGTTTCGCGCTGATGGTCAGGGTGCCCGTGTCGGCGTCAAAGCTGATCCCTACCTTGTCCGCCAGTGCACCGGCTTCCAGGCTCAGCAGGTCTTCACCCGTCTGGTAGTTGCCACTGATGGTGACGGTGGCACTTTCGAGGTGCGTGTCATCTACATCGCTCAGGGCCAGGGTGCTGTCGATGACACTTGCGCCATCGTTCTCGGTGTATTGCAGCAGGCTGGTTTCCTGTGCCGTGCCAGTCATCAGGATGGGACGGTCATTGGCCGCCGTGATCTCAATGGTCGACGTCACCGCCGTACTGTCAGCCGTGCCATCATTCACCACCCAGCTGATGGTCCGGTTTGCCGTGTTCGGGTCTTCGCTGCTGTTGCTGTATTTCACCTGCTCCAGCAACTGTTCGAACTCCTCCGTGGTCACCGTCCCGGCCTGTTTCGCGCTGATGGTCAGGGTGCCCGTGTCGGCGTCAAAGCTGATCCCTACCTTGTCCGCCAGTGCACCGGCTTCCAGGCTCAGCAGGTCTTCACCCGTCTGGTAGTTGCCACTGATGGTGACGGTGGCACTTTCGAGGTGCGTGTCATCTACATCGCTCAGGGCCAGGGTGCTGTCGATGACCCTTGCGCCATCGTTCTCGGTGTAGGCCAGCTTGCTCGGGCCTTCGTTCACTGTGCCGCTGTTGGTCTGCAGGACCGGTTTGTCATTACCCGCAGTGACCTCAATGGTCGACGTCACCACCGTACTATCAGCCGTGCCATCATTCACCACCCAGCTGATGGTCCGGTCCCCGGTGTTCGGATTGTCGCTGAGGTTCTCGTAAGTCACCTTTTCCAGTAACTGTTCAAACTCCGCCCTGGTCACCGTCCCGGCGTGTTTTGCGCTGATGGTCAGGGTGCCAGCATCAAAGCGAATCTCAACCTTGTCCACCAGTGCACCGGCCTCCAGGCTCAGCAGGTCTTCACCCGACCGGTAGTTGCCACTGATGGTGACGGTGGCACTTTCGAGGTGCGTGTCATCCACATCGCTCAGGGTCAGGGTGCTGTCGATGACCCTTGCGCCATCGTTCTCGGTGTATTGCAGCAGGCTGGTTTCCTGTGCCGTACCAGTCATCAGGATGGGACGGTCATTGGCCGCCGTGACCTCAATGGTCGACGTCACCGCCGTACTATCAGCCGTGCCATCATTCACCACCCAGCTGATGGTCCGGTTTGCCGTGTTCGGGTCTTCGCTGCTGTTGCTGTATTTCACCTGCTCCAGTAACTGCTCAAACTCCGCCGTGGTCACCGTCCCGGCCTGTTTCGCACTGATGGTCAGGGTGCCCGTGTCGGCGTCAAAGCTGATCCCTACCTTGTCCGCCAGTGCACCGGCTTCCAGGCTCAGCAGGTCTTCGCCCGACTGGTAGTTGCCACTGATGGTGACGGTGGCACTTTCGAGATGCGTGTCATCTACATCGCTCAGGGCCAGGGTGCTGTCGATGACCCTTGCGCCATCGTTCTCGGTGTATTGCAGCAGGCTGGTTTCCTGTGCCGTGCCAGTCATCAGGATGGGACGGTCATTGGCCGCCGTGATCTCAATGGTCGACGTCACCGCCGTACTGTCAGCCGTGCCATCATTCACCACCCAGCTGATGGTCCGGTTTGCCGTGTTCGGGTCTTCGCTGCTGTTGCTGTATTTCACCTGCTCCAGCAACTGTTCGAACTCCTCCGTGGTCACCGTCCCGGCCTGTTTCGCGCTGATGGTCAGGGTGCCCGTGTCGGCGTCAAAGCTGATCCCTACCTTGTCCGCCAGTGCACCGGCTTCCAGGCTCAGCAGGTCTTCACCCGTCTGGTAGTTGCCACTGATGGTGACGGTGGCACTTTCGAGGTGCGTGTCATCTACATCGCTCAGGGCCAGGGTGCTGTCGATGACACTTGCGCCGTCGTTCTCGGTGTAGGCCAGCTTGCTCGGGTCTTCGTTCACTGTGCCGCTGTTGGTCTGCAGGACCGGTTTGTCATTACCCGCAGTGACCTCAATGGTCGACGTCACCACCGTACTATCAGCCGTGCCATCATTCACCACCCAGCTGATGGTCCGGTCCCCGGTGTTCGGATTGTCGCTGAGGTTCTCGTAAGTCACCTTTTCCAGTAACTGTTCAAACTCCGCCCTGGTCACCGTCCCGGCGTGTTTTGCGCTGATGGTCAGGGTGCCAGCATCAAAGCGAATCTCAACCTTGTCCACCAGTGCACCGGCCTCCAGGCTCAGCAGGTCTTCACCCGTCTGGTAGTTGCCACTGATGGTGACGGTGGCACTTTCGAGGTGCGTGTCATCCACATCACTCAGGGTCAGGGTGCTATCGATGACCCTTGCGCCATCGTTCTCGGTGTAGGCCAGCTTGCTCGGGCCTTCGTTCGCTGAGCCACTATCGGTCAGCAGGACTGGTTTGTCATTTAAACCTGATATCTGAAAAATAATCTCAGCAGAATCAGAGCCTCCTCTTCCATCACTAACGGTATATGTAAAGACCTCATTACCAACATCATCAGTTCCTAAAGCACTTGCGCTATCTTGGTTGACGATATAGTCATAACTACCATCTGCATTTACAATCAACGTTCCATATGTACCAACCATAGGCTGACCAACTACCCCCTCTACGCCACCTACGCTAATACCGGTTACGAAAAGAATGTCGCCATCGGAGTCAATATCATTGGAATTAATTACACCGTTCAGACGATTAACCGATAGCGCTCCACCTTCACTCAAAGACCTAATATCATCTGCGGCTTGTGGGGCATCATTTTCATCAAGGCTCAATAACTCATTGCCAGTAAAATCTGTACTATCTTCTATCGCTGCTTCAGGCTCAAAAGTATCAAAACCAGCCTCCGGATCCACCTGAATACCGCTGAGATCGAGAATAGTCTGGCTGCCAAAACCTGAATTAACCTGACTATCCGGCTGGCCTGTTGCAGGTAGAGGAGTATCCGGGACTGGCGGAAGTTCAAACTGCTCCGCTTCTATTTCTATTTCTGCATCGTCTGGCAGAAAATTCTGATAGAAGGCGGTAAAGCTGAACTCATCGTTATTGCTCAGCTCAAGTACCTGGCCATCAAACAGGTCGATATGAATAAAACCGTCGGCTCCGGTTATGACTGTTTCGTTTGGGTAGACGACATCACCAGCCTGAAGTACACGACGATTTCCTTCAGGGGTAATGGCCTCGACCTTGCCAATGGCAAAGTGAATGGATCCGGCAGATTTGCTGGCAGTAGCTTCCTGAATAGTGTCCACGACTGGCTCCTTTTTATTGTTACCGGGCAACTCCGGCCCTGTGTCAGTTGTTATTATCAGATCAAAATTTTTATCGTTCACTGAAGGCCAGCTGTCTGGCTCTCAACACCGGCTTTAACAGGTACTCAAGGAGTGTTTTCTTGCCGGTTAAAATATCTACTGAGGCAACCATTCCGACGATAACGGGGCGGCTGTTATCACCTTCATTGCCCAGGTGGCTCTTGTCGGTTTTGATTCTCGCCAGATAAAAGCTTTCGCCCTGTTCATCCGTGATGGTGTCGGCACTGATATGGGTCAGTTCTCCATCAAGACCGCCGTGGATAGTAAAGTCATAGGCGGTAAAGCGAACCGTGGCTTTCTGACCCGGGTGCAGAAATGCAATATCCTGTGGCCGGATTCTGGCTTCTACCTCCAGAGTGTCGTCTACGGGGATAAGTTCCATCATCACCATACCCGGCTGGACAACACCGCCTTCGGTGTTGACAAGAATCTGCTTTACCACGCCTTTCATTGGTGCCTTGACCCGGGTACGTTCCACCTGGTCACTGACGGCGGTTTCTTTTGCGGTTAGTTCATGCAATTGGGCAAGGGTTTTGTTTAACTCTACTCGCGCTTTATTGACGAAGTTCAGCTGTGCTTCATTAATTCGTTGTTGTGTCTCTTCCTGTTGTGCAGCGATCCGCTCCAGATTTTTCTCGGCAATGATTTTTTCACCCCGGGTATCACTGACCTGTCGTTCAAGACGGAGCACTTCGACTCTGGACACTGCGCCTTCTGCAGACAGATCACGGGCAAGCTGGAGTTCCTCATCCAGTAACGCAAAACGGCGTGTCAGCATCTCCCGCTGCGCTTTTGTCTCAAGTGCCTGTTTCTTCTGCTGGGTCAGCTGTTGTTGATAAACACCAATACTACTGGCCAGTTCCAGCTGGCGATGATGAAAGAGTTCCTTCTCCCGGTCGGCAAGCACCGGCACGTTTGCTGTCAGCAACTCAGGCATGACCGGCTCTCCGCCTTCCACTTCTGCCAACAAACGAGCCCTTCTGGCCATCAATGCATGACGGTTGGCCAGCTGGCCCTGGCGGGTAGAGGTAAACCGGGTGTCGTCCATCACCATCAGCACCTGCCCCTGTTCCACCAGTTCACCTTCAGAAACCAGAATATCATCAACAATACCACCCTCCATATTCTGGACATTCTGCACCTGGCTGGAAGGAATCACTTTGCCTTCTCCACGGGTAATCTCATCCAGCTCACACCAGCCTGCCCAGAGGATAAAAGTCAGAAGACAGAGGGCAACTGTCATGATCAATGGACGGCTTCCCCGGGTGATTTTATTGATTTCCGCCTCGCTGGCAGCATGCCAGCCAGAGCCTTGATGGTTGGTGAGGTCACTCATTTCAAGTCACAACCTCCTCTGCGGTCTTCGGTGCAGAGTGTTGAGCCTTGTTCGCCCCCCTTAACACATCATTAGTACTGCCACTGACACTGATTTTTCCCTGATCAAGCACCACAATATGATCCATCGCATCCAGCAGATTCATTTTGTGTGTCACCAGTATGACGGTGGTCTCTTTCAGTTCCAGAAGTAGCTGGCGAAAACGTGCCTCTGCCTGTGAGTCCATGGCACTGGAAGGTTCATCCATAATAATGGCCAGCGGGTTTGTCACCAGAGCCCGTGCCAGGCCAACAGCCTGAGCCTGACCACCGGACAGATGCCGTCCGCCCTCACCCACCATAAAATCCAGGCCTGCACTGCCTGCCTGGATTATGTCCTGCAAACCGGACAGCTCCAGTGCTCGCACAATATCGCTGTCGCTGATCCCTTCACGGTGCATAGTGATGTTGTCACGTAATGAGGCGTTAAACAGTTCTGTGCGTTGCCCAACATAGCCTACGTGACGACGGAACCAGTTCGGATCAATCTGACGAAGATCCACACCATCGACACCAATCAACCCTTTGCCAGGCTCCCGGAGCCCCATCAGCAGTTGCAGGAAAGTGCTTTTTCCAGAACCCATCCGCCCGAGAACGGCCAGCCTGGTTCCCGCCGGAATCTGCAGATTTATATCACTCAGCAGGTCAGGAGCATTCGGGTAGGCAAACGACATATTATTAATATAAAAATGCCCTTGAAACCTATCAGGCCGGAGCAGTTTGCGCTCCTCTGGATACTCCTGGGGAAGGTTCATGATCTGCCCGGTATGATCCAGTGCCTGCACTGTTTTTTCATACTGGTTCAATAAACCAATCACCTGTGAGACAGGGGCAGCACAGCGACCGGAAATCATCATGATGGCGATTAACCCGCCCATGGAAAGATCACCCACACTGATGAGGTAAACACCGGATATAACCAGTGCAACGGTGTTCAGCTGAAGCATTAATGTGGTGACCTGGCCGGTAATGGTCTGCAGATGACGTATTTTAAGCGAGGCATCGGCAACCTCGCGGTTCATTTGGCTCCACTGCTTCTGATGCTGGCTTTCAACATTACAGCTCTTCACCGAAATCAGCCCGAGTAACAGCTCCATTAAAAAGTTCTGCCGCTGGGCTGAGGCCCCCTGCTGCCGGGCAATAACGGACTGAAGAGGCCTGTTCAGCAGCCAGGCCACAGTCAGGGCAATACCAATGCAAACAATCGGAATGATGATCAGCCAGCCACCCAGCCAGACCACCAGCCCAAGAAACAGCACAACAAACGGCAAATCGATGAACGCCATGACCGTTGTCGAGGTAATAAAAGAGCGAACGCTGTCAAACTCGGCCAGCTGATTGATAAGATTACCAGCACTGCCGGGGCGACTGGATAGCTTCAGCCCTAACAGGCGATCCATCAGGCGTGAAGACAGGGTGAGATCAACCTGTCGTCCAGCCAGGTCAATATAGCGGGATCGGATCAGTCGAATAACGGCCTCAAAAAAGAACGCAAGGACAACGCCGGTTGCCAGCATCCACAGGGTTTCAAATGCCTGGTTAGGAACAACCCTGTCGTATACATTCATAACAAACAGAGGGGATACCAGGGCAAAGAGATTAACCAGCAAACTGGCCAGCAGCACATCTCTGTAAACACGCCAATAAGGTGCAAGGGCATGCCAGAACCATGGGTAGAGAGAAGCCTGCTTATGGTTATAAGTGGTTTCTTTGTTGGTTGTATGCACTTTAATTCTTGTCGTTAGTTGAAACGTGGCTACTGCTGGATGTCGGGTAATCTACGGCTCTGGGCACGGCAAATTATCCGTTGTACTAAAAAATCCGGTTTTGGCATTATCAGTGGATCCAAGCAACCTTAGCCAATCCGTAAAAAATGTGAATTCGTGCACATTTTTACCATTTTATAAGTATTATTACCACTCGAACTCACTTAACCCGGAAAAGTTAGCCGATTGAGATCAGCAGAGTTTTTCTGTGGCGGAAGGAATAATTAAAACTTATGGATGATAAGCAAAAGACAGGCAGTAATACTTTTATGACGGGTGCGGCCAGAACTCCATGATCAGTTCGGAGGCTCGCTCTTCTTCAATCGGGCCAACAACATCGATAGTCGGGTGACAGCATTTAAAAATCTCATGGCAATCTATATCAATAGACTGTCCTGATAGTTGCTGGAGTGTTTTGCCACTGCAACCAAAGACGACTTTAGAGATACCTGCCCAGTAAATAGCGCCAGAACACATGGCGCAGGGCTCAGAATTTGTGAACAGAGTGCACTGTTCCAGCTCATGCTGAGAGAGTATCTGGTGAGCCCTGGAAATCAGATTCATCACTGAATGCCGGGTCACATCATTATCGGCAATGGACGTGTTTCCCGCTTCTATGACTACACGACCTTCCTGAGCAAGCAGTGCTGAAAATGGCAGCTGGCCATGATCAGCACTTTGCCTTGCCAGTTCTATGCTGTGTAACAGCAAAGATGAATACTCATTCATACAACATGACTCATGTTTAACAGCAACTGTAAACCAGCAGTGTAGACTGTATAAAACTGTCGTGCAGGTTAATTTTCATGCATTCATGCCTGTTCACATGAGATTGTAGGATTCATACTTTTCAATCAGTCTGGCAAGAAAATTAATTTGAAAAATTAAGTTTTCTGACTTTTGGACAAGCAAATTTACTGATAGTTCAATTTATATCCTGATACCTTTTCCTTTCATTAAATCCGTTGTCAGGTTAGCGGCCCACTTAAATAGTTAACCAAATAAAACATATTTTATGACCACATGATCAGTCACTCCCGGCAACTGCTCCTGCGCTCGCTCCTGCACCCATGCAGTCGTGCGGCGTTAGAACTCTGCGGGAGGCTGACCGAGAGTAGACTGCCCTACTACTTAAAGATCCTCAGCCCATGGCATTTCCGGCAGAGCATCCAGGTTCGTGTTATACCGCTGTTCATTGAACGCCGTCTGATGATTAACCACATCCAGCAGCTCAACACACAAGGCGCAGGCGATGTACTGAATGGCTTCTTCCCGCTCAACGCCTTCCAGCATCAGCCTCATCAGGGTCTCTTTTACCCTTGGTGGGTTATTTTCTGCCAGCTGGTTTTCAACTATTTCGATGATGGCTTCACCACTCATCAAATCGTCACTATCGATCATTACCATACACCCTGGAATTTTATAGAAAGCCTGCATTCTATCGAGAGTGGCATTTGAATGCTCACTATAGATAGAAAATGAACAATGTCGTTTACTGGTCTACGTAGCAAAAGGGCAGCTTATCGCCCAATGGCACTGACTTAAGGGTGAAAGCCTTGTCATACGTGGGCTTTAAGGCACCCGGCGATTGGAACCACAAAGCACACAAAGAGCACAAAGGAAAAGAAAAGCTCTTCTTAGTGCTCTTTGTGTGCTTTGTGGTTCCAATTCAAATCTCTAAACCCGTATCAATCCCCATGTTTGCGGGGCTTTTAAGCTTAAGTCAGTGCCATTGGCTTATCGCCCCATTCTTCTTCCACAAAATAGACTTGCACCGTCTTCGAATAAAGAGTACCAATGTCGGACAAAATTTTGGCAAACAGGAGGAAGCCTGTGTACAAAGTTTACGGAGATGCCCAGTCCGGCAACTGCTACAAGATCAAGCTGCTGATGAGCCACCTGGATATTGACTGTGAGTGGGAACACACCAATATTCTGGGTGGCGGAACGCATACCGATGAGTTTCTGGCCATGAACCCCAATGGCAAGATTCCGGTCATGGCATTACCCGACGGGAATTACCTGTGGGAGTCCAATGCCATTCTGAACTATCTGGCTGACGGCACTGACTATCTCCCTTCAGACCCTTTCCTCAGGGCAAAAGTTCTCCAGTGGCAGTTTTTTGAGCAATACAGTCACGAGCCTTATATTGCAACGGCCAGGTTTATCGTGAAATTCCTTGGCAGACCGAAAAAGCATGAGGCTGCTCTGCAGGCCAAGAAAGCCAGTGGCTACAAGGCACTACAGGTAATGGAGACGCACCTGGAGCATCATGACTGGCTGGTTGGTGACCAGATGACCATCGCTGATATCAGCCTGTATGGCTACACCCATATTGCACCGGAGGGCGGGTATGGTCTGACCGATTTTCCTTTTATCATGGCCTGGCTTAAACGGGTCAGGGAACATCCAAAGCATGTGAAAATAGGGTAATGGCTTTAACCCTCAGCAAAGCATGTATAAAGGTAACGGATACTGCTAGACTCCCCGCTCAGCACTTTTTACCTAACGCTGAGGTTAACAATGGGGTTTCTTGATCGGGTTCAGGCTGCCATGGAGAACAACAACACACTGCTGTGCGTTGGCCTTGACCCTTCACCCGAGCGCTTTCCTGCCGCTATTCAGGCGATGGACAAGCCCATCTTTGCATTCAATAAAGCCATCATTGATGCAACTGCCGACCTGGTCTGCTGTTATAAGCCCCAGGCGGCCTATTATCATGCCCATGGTGCTGAAGATCAGCTGGCCATGACCATTGATTACATTCGTACTCAATATCCGGCTATCCCGGTCATTCTCGACTCCAAGCGTGGTGATATTGGCAGCACTGCCAGCCAGTACGCCATTGAAGCCTTTGAGCGTTATCAGGCCGATGCGGTGACCGTAAACCCCTATATGGGGATTGACACCATAGAGCCATTCTCAGGCTATGCCGATAAGGGAACGGTGGTTCTGTGCCGCACCTCAAACCCCGGTGCCGCAGCTATTCAGAACCTGTCGGTCCGTCAGGCCAATGGTGAGTCGGCCATGCTGTATGAAGTGATTGCCCGGATGTGTCAGGAGCAGTGGAATAAGCATAACAATATCCTGCTGGTTGTTGGTGCCACAAACCCAACGGAGCTAAAGCGTATTCGGGACATTACCGGAGATATGACGTTCCTGGTGCCGGGCCTTGGTGCTCAGGGTGGCGATGTGGAAGCAACCGTTAAAAATGGCCTGAACAGCAAAGGCCAGGGAATTATTGTGAACTCATCCCGTGGCATTATTTATGCCAGTGGTGGCGATGACTTTGCTGAAGCCGCAAGAAACGCAGCGGTGGCATTACGGGATCAGGTAAACCTCTATAGATAACCCATGCTGATGGCTATTAACGAGAGTCGTTAATAGCCATCGGTAATTTAGCAAAAATATTCTCACGTCGGCATGAACACCACGATCAGATTGATGTCTCTTTCATGGGTAACTTCTTTAAATTTGCCTGACAAGGTAGTTCCATGATGGACCGATCGTCGCCAACACCCTTCCCTGTTGACCACTCAACCGCTTTTCCTGATCGCCAACCCTTGACAGGCAAGCAATCGGAAGTAACAGCACTAAACAAGAGTTTGAGAAGAGAAGAGCCGGAAAAAATGCTCCCGGATGGTCAGACCAGGGGAGGCCATTATCAATTAAAATCTTTAGCGTCTTGGCGAGCATCCCGGCATACAGATCCGCAAGTATCAGTCCGTCAGAAACCATCGACAACAACTCCTGCAGCTGAAGATTCAGCGGAAAAAGTCAAAGACAAAAGATTATTTTTTGAAGGAAAAATAGCAGAACAACAGATCCAGACATGTCAACCCAGGCCGTATAGTTCCCCTCACTTATCAAATCAACACTGTCAACCGGCAAAAGTCAGTGCCGAAAGCCAGAGCATGAAAGACCTTCGTCATTATAGTGATCACGCTTGTGCGCCATGGGAGCAAGAGCTCAAGACCATTGACCAAAACCCCACAACATCAGCGATCACACACCAGCCAACAGAACCATCGGCCAAAACGCCTGAAGAGGTGAAGCAAGAGTTACAAAACGTGATTGATGATCTTCATGGATACCTTGTGCAATTGGGTGTCAGGCCGGAGGGTGAGTGATCAGGATATAAATCTGTGTCTTGTTTTATTTTTTCAAGTCAGATGCAAAAGACCCGGTTACCACGCTTACGCAGGAACCGGGTCAGGGATGGAAAACTACCTGCTTATTGTTGTGGTTGTTGTTGTGGTTTCACGCGGATGCGCTCCTGCCATTGCAGATAAATGCCGGTGGCCAGGTTTTCATCCTCGGTCATAATCACGGGTTTGTTGCTGACGGCGGTATTGGTGGCAATGACCACGTCACCGGTTGCAGCCAGACGGTCTAAGATCAGATCAGAGTCATCAACCGGGAAGTCAATGGTCAGCACCCCGCCGCTAATGCTCCAGTCCATGGCATTGTCAGTATCACCGTCCATCACCACCGTTGTATTACCAAAAGCAAATTCAACGATCATTGGATCAGCGTCATCGGTGGTACTGTCATCGTCAACGTAATACCAGGTTTTACCGGTCAGCTGCGCCGCAGTCCAGCCCGCATTGGTGAAGGGCGCTTTTGACCAGGCAATCAGATCACCGGAATCAATGGGAACGGCAAAGGCATTCTCTTGAGAGACATAAAGGAACTGATCGGTTTCTTCTCCTTCATCATCAGTAGTCGTCAGCCGGTCACCATCCACAGAGAATGGAAAGCAAACATTAGATCCGTTATCAGCCTTCTGGCAGGCCTGGCTCCCAAAGAGAGAAGCCTCAAGAACACCTTCGTCACCAAACTCCACTTCGTTCAGACTCGCTATAAAGCGGTAGTCAGTGTCAGAGCTGCCGAGCAAAAAGCTGTTCAGGCCACTCTCCGTTACTTCAGGCAGATAGTTCTGCTGGATGTTGAAGTACAGACTGCTCATCTCCGCTTCGAGGGCATCATGGGCATAGGCTATCACGCCAAGAATCTGGTCTTCCTGGGTTGAGCCGAAAATATCAAAATCGACGTAACAGCTGTCTGCATCCTCGCCATCCCAGAATTGGGTGGCAACACTCAACGGATCAGTCAGGTCACTTTGAGCAATCTCAAATCTGCTAAACAGGTTTTTGACCCGGGTTTCACAAGTGCCGCTGGTAGGCAGGCCATCAAAATACAGATCGATATCAAGATCTCCATTATCAGACCCAGGCAAGCCCAAAGACACGGAAACCTCACCTAATTCATAGCTGTTACCATTTTTCCGGTAGTACTGGAAATCACCATTTTCTTCCGGCATGGCGCTGGTCAGCTGGATTCTGGCTTCTGCGTTGGCCTTGTTTTTAAACCAGGTCAGTGCTTCGGTTCCTTCACCTGTTTCAAAGTACTGTACCAACGTACCGTTATCGGAGGAATCAGTGGATGCAAAACTGTCATCGAGCAATGAAAGCTCAGCTGTTGAATTATCAGACCAGGTTATCTTTATCTTGCCAGACTCAACTCTGTAACTCCCGGCTATGGGTGGCGTATCCGTACACGTCGTGCGATTGGCAGCGGTGCGAGTATTCAGGTAGGCCATGCCACCGGCAAACTGCAACGTGTCACACCATACACGAGTGTAGTCGTTTGTATTATCACCATCACCATCATCGGAACCTCGCTCAATCTGGTACCAGACTGTGTCTTCAAGCGGGTGTGAGCCTATACCTTCTAGAATGGTCAAATTGAACTCGGCTGCAATAGTATCAACATGTACGCCATCACCAGCACTGACCAAAAATGACAATGGGTTATTTACAGTGTTGACTGTAGGGGTGCCGCTGAAGACCAGCTGGTTATTGTCGTAGTCAATTTGCAGTCCGGCAATATTCTCATTGACAGTAATGGTCAATTCATCGCCGTCATCATCGGTAAAAAGCCCGACAATAGAGACAGTTTGATTAGCCTCGATACCTTGTTGCAGCCCAAGGTCGTTGATCACAGCCTGGATAGAATTTTTTTCATCATCATCTACCATGGGCGGCGTATTGGGTGCGATAACGTTCAGGTCAAAAACAGCAGGATAGGAGCGAACGCCTTCGGTATCCTTGGCATATACATAGATTGTGTAAGTGCCTGCGGCAGGCTTTTTTCCAGTAATAGAGCCAGAGTTTTCGTCAATTTCAAGGTTAGAACCTGACTCCGGAACAATCTTCAATTCGTATTTCAAATCCGAGTCGTTGTCTTCTTTATCTTGGAACCAGTCTGCCACCGATAATGAGAATGACTCACCAAAATCAATTTCCTGAGCTCCGCTGCTCGCATTCCCGGTTACGGTTGGAAGACTGTTTGGCGTTGAAGTCACCCTACCATCATTAGCAACTAAAATAACCGGTTTGAAATCGTCAATATCGGTAGAGTCGATGGCGTTCTGCGCATCTTCCGACACCTCTTTAACAATCGCCAGCTTCTCTGTTAGTGTCAGGTCGGAATCTTTGGCATCTTCCTCATACAGGATCTCAGCAATAATATTGATTGCCTTCCCTTTATCATCGCCGCTCTTTTTTGCTGCAACAAAATCCCCAAATACATCCTCAGCGGTGACACCAGTCAAACCAACAAGCTCTTCAATTACTTTATTTTTAGCTTCATCTACTGTTAAAGAATCATCCTCTTCCAGTTGCTCTACTACCAGATTGGTCAACGGGCTGACAACGGTCTCACCGGCGGGTGCTTTTAATTCGAGAGGACGTTCAACAGGGCCCTGGTCTTCATCAATCGTTTTACCGACTATGGTTTTAATACAAATGGTACTGTCCTGATACTCGATGGGGATATTCACGAGACCGCCATCACCGGTTTCCAGCCCCAAATCCAGTTCACAACCATCATTAAGGTCGTTATTAGCATCTACCCACACATCGGCATTTTTCAAATACCCGTCCATCGCGGTAATACTGAATGTACTGGCACTGGATCCTGTGCCTGAAGAGCTGCCGCCCCCACCACAACCGGTTAATACCAGGGCCGACGCCACTGCCGTTGCCAGCGCAGCAAGATTCCTTTTTATTGTTAACAATTTAATCCTAATGGTTATTTCGTTATTATTTATTTGCCACTACATTCTCTTTTTAAATGACGAATGTCGTCAAGTGTGTTCTGCAACTTTCATAAGCCCTGTAGTGATAATAAAGTATTTATTGAAGGGTTCTGAATCATTCAATCTGCTTCAGGACGAACGAAGTTTGGTGACTCCAAAATGTGGAAATGATTCAAGACGATTCCTAAGCAGCTTCATGCTGCCTGCTTTTCTGCACTTTTTTCCTGACCCTGGGTTTAACCATGGGTTCAACCTTTCTTTGCTTCTCATACAGGAATTTCAATACTTCGGAACGCAGTCGTGTATATTCCGGATCCTGTGCCAGCTCCAACCGGCCCCGGGGTCTTTCCAGGTTGATCTCGAGAATCTCGCCCACCGTTGCAGCGGGGCCATTGCTCATCATCACAATACGGTCGGATAACAGAACCGCTTCGTCTACGTCATGGGTGATCATGATGACGGTGTTATTCAGCTCCTGCTGGATTTCCATCAGAGAGTCCTGCATATGGGCGCGGGTCAGGGCATCCAGGGCACCAAAGGGTTCGTCCATCAACAGGATGTCCGGCTGCATGGCCAGTGCCCTGGCAATACCCACCCGCTGTTTCATGCCGCCACTGATTTCATCCGGGCGTTTATGCATGGCATGATCCATATGCACCAGCTGAAGGTTATGCTCAATCCATTCCTTGATCTCTGCCTTGCCTTTGGTACGGCCAAACACCTGTTTCACCGCCAGTTCAACATTTTGGTAAGCGGTCAGCCAGGGCAGGAGTGAGTGGTTCTGAAAAACCACCGCCCGGTCCGGGCCGGGCTCGGACACCTCCCGGCCATTTAAAATCACACCACCACTGCTGGCCTGCAGAAGTCCTGCGACAATATTCAATACCGTTGATTTACCGCAGCCTGAATGGCCAATCAGCGAGACAAACTCCCCTTTGGCGATTTTCAGGTCAACCCCTTTGAGTGCGGTAAAAGGGCCTTTCGGTGTATCAAACACCATATCGATATGACTGATATCCAGCAGTGTGCTCATGAGCAGGGTTCCCTTTATTAATGAGTGGCTTTGCTTTTATCCCAGGAGGCAAAACGCTGGATGGCCAGCATGGCACGATCAAGGCCAAAGCCAATCACACCAATGACGATCACGGCAACCATAATGCGTGCCAGCGAATTTGAGCTGCCATTTTGAAACTCATCCCAGACAAATTTGCCCAGTCCGGGATTTTGAGCCAGCATTTCTGCCGCAATCAGCACCATCCAGGCTACTCCGAGGGAGAGTCGCATGCCGGTAAAAATCATCGGTACCGATGCGGGCAGTACAATTTTCTGAACGTGTTTCAGGGCAGGCAGTCGCAATACACGACTGACGTTTATCAAGTCACGGTCCAGGGAAGAGACACCCACCGACGTGTTAATCACCATGGGCCATAGACAGCAGAGCATCACGGTGATCATCGAATTTAAAAAAGACTTGGCTACCAGAGGATCAGGGCTGATGTAGAGCGCACTGACAACCATGGTCACCAGCGGCAGCCAAGCCAGGGGTGAAACCGGTTTGAATATCTGAATGATCGGGTTCACTGCCGCATTCAGGGTTTTATTAAGACCGATGGCGATACCCAGGGGTATGGCAACCAGGGCTGCCAGCAGAAAACCGCTCATTACGGTGACCAGGCTGGTAACGATCTGATCAAGAAAGGTTTCCTTGCCGGTATAGGCCCGGATTTTTGGCACATAGTCAGGGTCTTTGGCGACACGGGCAGCATTGCGTTTTTCCTGCCGCTGATAGAAGGCTTCTGCCTTTTCCCGTTCGGTGACATGCTCCTGGTAGAGAGAGCCAAACTGCTCCCACACTGCTGCTGGCCCGGGAAATTTGCCCAGCGAAGTATCAATATTGCGTGCAGCGCCAGACCAGATCAGCAGAAAGACAACGATGCCAATAATAGGCATCAGTACCGTGCTGAACACTTTACCGGGATTCACCGTAATGCCCAGCCCGGCAAGAAAAGACAACGGTGATGACTTGCTCTCATTGACCGACTGACTGACAACCGAGGCATCCGTCATAATCCACTCTCCTTCACTTCCCTTAAAAAAGGTAACAGGATCAAATCCTGTCACCCTGCTTCAGACCGATGTTGAACTGGTTGATGTAGTCGTTTGGCTTTTTGCCGTTGTAGACCAGGTTGTCGATAAAGTGCGTTTGTGGATCACGGAAACCATCTTCCGACTCAAAGTCCGGAAAGTCCTGCAGCTTCACCAATGCTTCATCCACCAGCGACAGGGCCGCTTTTTCATAGATGTCCGGGCGATAGACTTTGGCTGCCAGCTCCTTGTACCACTCATCACTCTTGTCTTCTGCAATCTGTCCCCAGCGGCGCATCTGGGTGAGATACCAGATGGCATCGGAGTAATAGGGGTAAGTGGCGTTGTAACGGAAGAACACATTGAAATCTTCTACCGGTCGTTTGTCGCCTTTCTCGTACTCAAAGGTGCCGGTCATACTGTTGGCAATAACTTCATAGTCCGCACCAACGTAATTGGATTGTGACAGGATTTTCACCGCCTCAGGCCGGTTGGCATTGTCATTGGCATCCAGCCACTGGGCAGCACGGATCAGGGCCCGGGTCAGACGGATGGTGGTATTGGGGTACTTTTTATAGAACTCCTCGGTAATCCCGAACACCTTCTCGGGATTGTTTTTCCAGATCTCATAATCGGTTACCACCGGCACGCCGATATTCTTGAAGACCGCCTGCTGATTCCAGGGTTCGCCGACACAGTAACCATAGATGGTGCCAGCTTCCATGGTAGATGGCATCTGTGGCGGTGGAGTGACGGAGAGCAGGGCATCGGCATCGATCTGGCCAGAGGTATCCCCTTTATGAGGCGCATAAAACCCGGGGTGAATACCGCCGGCGGCCAGCCAGTAGCGAAGTTCATAATTGTGGGTGGAGACCGGGAAAACCATGCCCATATTAAACGGCTTGCCTTCCGACTGGAATTTCTCAACCACCGGTTTCAGGGCATCCGCCTTGATCGGGTGCTGAGGTCGGCCATCGGCCATTTTGGGGATATTGGGTTTCATCTGGGCCCAGATCTCATTGGACACCGTAATCCCGTTACCATTCAGGTCCATCGAGAATGGCGTAATGATATTGGCCTTGGTACCAAAGCCCATGGTGGCCGCCAGAGGCTGTCCAGCCAGCATGTGGGCACCATCCAGACGCCCGTCAATCACGCCATCAAGCAGCACCTTCCAGTTTGCCTGGGCTTCGATGGTGACGTAGAGCCCTTCATCTTCAAAAAAGCCCTTCTCGTAAGCAATGGCAATGGGTGCCATATCGGTCAGCTTGATAAAGCCAATGGTCAGCTCTTCCTTTTCCGGATAGCCAAGCTCAAAGTCTGCCTTGGCGCTGGCTTGCCCGGTGAAAGCACTCACCCCCATGAAGGCACTGATGGCAGCAACCTTACCTAACCTAACCGATGCCTTCTTAAAAGGCTTGAACCACTTCATTATTCCCCTCCCCTGTATAACGGATCTCTCTGACTTGAACTGTGATCACCGTAATCAGGCATCACTCTTTTCCGGTATCAGTCAACGCACAGAGATCGACTGCCGGTGGTTGAGCAGAAAACATGCCAAATACCAGAAAACCTGATAACCAGCTGAATTTACTAGTGTTAGTTTATTCTGGCGGACAAATGCCTTGCCTGTTTAAGCCCGTAAGAAAACTTCAGAGATAGCAACAACGGTGCAGCTACATCCGCTGCCCCCCAGAGCTTGCACTAATCTGGAACATCGCCACCGCATGCCCCGGTTACAAACCTCTTACATTTGAATACTGGTTTTGCCAGAGCGGAGTTGCTATAACGTTTTCCAGTTATGGAACCGAAATATGGATCAGGAAACTATGTCCAGTCTGGCAAACCTCCTTGAAAACAATAACCAATGGTCCAAGTCCATTCGTGAAGAAAAGCCCGGCTTTTTTGAACAACTCTCTGAGCAGCAGGCACCCAAGTATCTCTGGATCGGGTGTGCCGACAGCCGGGTCCCTGCCAACGAAATCGTCGGCCTCCTTCCAGGCGAACTGTTTGTGCACCGAAACGTCGCCAATGTGGTGGTTCATACCGACCTGAACTGTCTGTCCGTCCTTCAATATGCTGTGGACTACCTGAAGGTAGAGCACATAATTGTCACGGGGCATTACGGCTGTGGCGGTGTGCGCGAAGCCATGAACAACTCCAAACTGGGGCTGATCGATAACTGGCTCAGGCATGTGCAGGACGTTAAGAAGAAGCACACTGAGCTGCTTGAGAGTGCTGGCAGTGATGATGAGCAGTTTCAGAGAATGTGTGAACTGAACGTTCTGGAGCAGGTGCTGAACGTCTGTCAGACAACCATCGTTCAGGATGCCTGGGATCGCGGCCAGAAACTGACCGTAAACAGCTGGGTTTATGGTTTGAAAGATGGCTTGGTCAGGGATCTCGGCCTGAGCGTTGGTTCCAATGAAGATATTGATGTGCAGTACCCGGCAGCGATTGAGAGCATCGCCAGTAAGCTGGAAGGGTGATTGCCCTTAACATCTGTTGGCATTAGACGGGGGCGGGTGGCACGATGCATTGTGATCCGCTTTCATCTGGTCACATAAAAAATTTGCTGGCTGCTGAAATTTACCAGCCTCTCGGCCTACATGATGATTGTATTATCAATCCCATCACACCGTCGTCTCTACCTTTTGATAATCCCTATCCTGCATCGGCCCCGCTGCTTCAACAGGTCGACTATACACTTCATCGTCATAGTAATATCCGGTCTTTTCATTCACTACAGCGCCATGGTTAAAAACACCACTGCGAATATAGGGGGAGCAAGCAGCAGCAATGATGCCTATACCCGCGCCGACGGACACATCAATAACATCATGTTTGGCTGCAAGAACCCTTAATGCCCCAGCCAGGGCTCCAAAACCCATGGCACTCGCAAAGGCAATAAGTCGTTTCCCAGCCGGTGAAGAAAGCGGCTGGTTTGAGAAGGCTGCCATTTTTGACAGCAAGCGCTTGAAGGCCTGGGAAGACATCGCCGCAGTATCTATAACGTTAAGGACAACCTGCGACCAGGCAATAGCCGAAACTGACGCATGCCCCGAGGGCATGGCCTTGAAATCATCCGGATCCATGCACAGCTTTCTATGGATATAGTCAGGATTCAGGACATAGGGACGTTCTCTATCAATTTTCATTTTCAGATAATCAATAACGCCGACGACACTTGCCACCAAGACCACGGATTTCACCACTTCACTGGCCTCTCTACGGAGCATCTTTTTCGCCAGCTCCTTGACATTATTTTCCATACGACCCGGCTCCGGCACCTGCTCACTTGACTGTTTACCGGCATACAGCCGTGCTACGAATCTGGCAATGTGGCTGGCAACCACCATCGCACAGCCACCATACAATACAACATCACTTGCCCCATCGGCCCACTCCACTTCCGGCTCAGGAAAACCGAGGTGAGGATTCGCCGACAGTGTTCCATTGCGTGAGCCTGAACACCCCCATTCACACTGTTTGTCACACCCATTGGCGGTGGGCAGGCTATTGATGATCAGCAAGGAATAAACAACAGGAACCGCAGACATCAGGCGAGTCATGAGGCGATTGCCCGCTTCCTGTGCCTGTCGGAGCCAGAGTTGGTCATCCGCCCCGGCCCGTTGCAATATAGACGTGACCCCGGATCTGAGGACAGCACCAAATCCTCTGAACTGTTTGACATCATCAGGCTTGTGGATGGACTGGTCAAAAGCGTTTTCTGAAACTTCACCACTTGCTTGCAATGGTGTTGTTGAGACAATATTCATAAGCAAAGATCTAACATTATTTGCCTACTCGTTAGTCTCGGATTGCCACCACAAAGTTCCTTGCCTGAAGCGAAAAGACTCAACCAGGATTTTTCAACAACGTTTACGCTTTGAGACGAGCTGCTTTGAGACGAGCTCTATGAATTGATATAGCACCAAAACACTATAATAAATTATGATATCCATTAACTAAAAAAAGCAGGGCAAACCAATGAGCAACTCTGATAAATACCCCGTACTCATGCGCCTGATGCACTGGACTGTCGGTCTTCTTATTTTGGGCATCATTGGTGCTGGCTGGTATATGGTCGGCCTGGAAGACAACGTCAGCTATAAATACGACATTTACCACTTACATAAATCCTTCGGTGTTCTGGTGATCTTCCTGTTGTTCGCCCGTCTGGTGATTCGCTGGGCCAGCACGATTCCGAAACTACCGGACAGCATGCCGACTTATCAGAAAAAACTGGGAACACTGGTGCACTGGCTCCTCTACCTCTTTATGTTCCTGGTGCCGGTGAGTGGCTACCTGATGTCTGACGCTGCCGGTCGTAAGGTGCCGCTGTTCAACCTGGTCATGCCCAGCTTCCTGGACAAGAATCCTGAGCTGGCGGGCCGACTCCACGATATCCACGTCATTATTCCCTATGTTCTGCTGGGCATTGTGGTACTGCACATTCTGGCCACCATTAAACATCGTTACTTCGATAAGCCTGAGCATGATGTTCTGCATCGGATGCTTTAAAAGCTCCCCGGGTCAGCTCCGGTTAAGGTGCTGATCCGGGAAAACAGAAAATACGATTTCACTTGGTTAACTATTTATAATCACACCTTCTGAAACTATCGACTCTGATATTGGTCTAAACGCTTTTAACGTGTCTAAAATTGAGGAGGATATTTTGGATACCAATGCAAAACCGTTCTTATCTGCCCCCACTTACGAAAATAGATATCCCTCTATCAGTGAGGCCAATAGTGGTTCAGGCAGTGCTGCCAATCGTGGTGCAGGTCTGGAAGAGCGACTGGCAAGCATTACGACATCCTGCCATCAAGCCGAGAGGGATGAATCTCACCAGCGTACTTTACCCCAAAGAGCTTTGTATCCCACTGAGTGTCCACCTAAATTACCTGTAAACACTCAGTTACAGTTACTGACCTTAATTGGGGAATATCCTGATCAAGATGGGGATGCTCTTTTACATATGGCAGCAGTGCATGAAAAACTGCCAGTGGCTCAATTATGGAAAAATGCCGTACCTCAACATTTTAAAAGTGATTTAAATCAACAAAATCATTTAGGACAAACACCATTACATGTTGCGATCCATAATAATGACCTTCAGATGATCAGTTTTTTACTTGAAAATGGTGCCTCTGTCTTAATACATGAGGGAAGTGGTAGAACAGCCATTCATTTTGCTTGCCAGTACGGGACGACAGAAACGCTTAACCTGATACTTCAACATATCGAACAGAGCAGCTTGCCCGCCGTTCTCAATGCAGAAACATGCAATGGGGGCTTAAATAGTCTTCTTTTTTTTGTAAGCCAACATAACCCTGTTAAGGAAGATCAGTTCCCGGTTGTTGATTTACTGATTAAATGTGGTGCAAATCCCAATCATCAGGACAAATGTTCTGGAAAAACGCTCATTCATTACCTTGCTGACCAAAATAATGTTGCACTTTATCAATACCTGCAAACCAACTACGGCTCAACAATAGACTGGCATGCTGCTCGATATGATGGAGGCCGGGTTTACTTGCAGGACGGCATCTTTGTGTTTGAAAAAGAGGAGCTTTAGAACACGCTCAGATCAGGAAAAGTCATAGAAGCCACCTCGCTCACAAGAGATGACTTCTTTACTGGTTTACTTTCCTTCGCCGTTTTCGCCCTGCCCGATCAGGGATTATTACACTTTTGCCACTGGGCACCACGCCCTCTGCCTACTGGCTCCAGCAAACCTTCAGCGCGCATCTGCTGAACCACCTTTTTGACCAGTTCCCGACTGACCGTAGGGATTTGCAGGCAGATATCCGCAATGGAAAAAGCATGACTGGTCTGCTCAATGGCCATCTTTACCAGCTGCGATTTAGGCGCACGACTGCCCTGCCACTGCAGAGTATGAATTTTATCTTCCAGTTCATCGTAAGCCCGAATCAGGGTATTCAGGAAAAAATCGATCCATGGCATCGGATTGTGCTGCCCTTCATGCCAGCCTTTTACACTCAGCTGTAACGCCCTTTTATAGGCCTGTTCATGCTTTACCAGAACCCGCTCAAGGCTGATCAGCTGGGCCACCTGATAACCGTTCAGCGCCAGCATCATCGCCATGATCAACCAGGCGATACGGGCATTGCCATCGCTGAAAGGGTGAATACAGAGAAAATCCAGGACAACCGTTGGTATCAGTAACAGGGGCTCAACCTGGTGCTGAAGCCCTTCATGGTAATTGGCAACCAGCTGTTCCATGGCTCCGGCAATGGCCCTGGCGGGCATGGTTCGATATAGAACACCGATTCTTTGCCCCTTGCTGTCCCGCTCAACAATCTCTTTATTGGTAACCCGCCAGCGTCCGCCTTCGTGGGGCACATGGGCATATAACATGGCATGCAGCTGGCGGATAAGGCTAACCGACAGGGTCATGTGTTCGCCCGGCTCAACCACCATCTCCAAGCCATCACGGTAGCCGGCAACCTGCCTCTCAACCGGTGCAGTCGGACGGTATTCCCGGTGCACCAGCTTACGAACCAGCTCTCTGGAAGCGACAATGCCATCCAACCGGCTGCTGTATTCCACAGACTCCAGTACCGCAACCTGACGGAGCGTATCCAGAACCTCCGGCTGCTGACGAATAGTGACCAGCTGGCGGCCTCTGAACTCTCCCAGCTGCCTGAACAGGCCCAGCTGATAACTGCTGAAGACATAACCGGATAAATGCTGCAGTGTTTTCATACAATACGACTAAAAATATAATAGGTATTTATCGGGTACAATGCTGAGAAACAAACCGCAGCTTTAATTATTACCCATTAAATTCAAAAATCTAAGAAAAATTCATAAATAGGATATTTATTGGATAATATTTAATCAAACTCGTAAAAACACCTATCCAGAAGCAGGACGGAGGTCAGACAAACACGTCAAGGGGAAATTTAAGGAAGGAGAAAGGTCGCTCGCAAAACCAAAAAGATGACTTTGCGAGATCGATGGATTAAAACTGACAGACTTGCACACACATCAAATTGCACACCATGGCGTCCGGGTCATTTCGACAGGATGATGCGCAAGGGTTGAATTTACCGCCCAGTTGTGTGCAGGTTTCTTCTGCCATGAACTCGCACTCCTGGTGCTCTTCCAGCCAGCGGCTCCCTTCCGTAGCGATGCAGGCCAGAACATTCTCAGGTCCGGTTGCGGTGATCCGGGCAGGAATAGAGCGGGTCATGCGCACATCCTTCAGGACACCTGCCTGGCTCAACGCCATCACCTGCTGCATAACGGGATCCGGGGTCATGGTGGAACCGGTAAACTGACGGGTTACGGCTGCTTCCGGCTTTTCTGCATTAACCGGCTGTGACTCCTGGGTTGATGCACAACCAGCCAGAAAAATTGCCAGCGACACCAGCATTCCAGAGATGATGTTTTTCATTGGTATACCTCAATCCGACAAAAAGGGCATTTATACCGTGGGATTTGGCATTGTCCAGCCAAATCGCTGCAAAAGTTGCTCAAAAACACTATCCATCGGCGCATAAAAAGCGATGGGCTTAGCGGTAACCGGATGGTTCATTGCCATGACAGAACAGTGCAACAGTAATCGGTTCGCAGCAAAGTTCTCGGCAAAATATCGATTATGGTTTCCCTTGCCGTGTTTTGCATCACCAATAACAGGATGGGCAATATGCTTCAAATGCCGACGAATCTGGTGCTTGCGCCCGGTTTTGGGCTTTGCCTCCACCAGCGAATAGCGGCTGCATGGGTATCGATCAATGGCTATTGGCAGCTCAACCGTCGCCAGCCGATGATATTCGGTGACCGCTTCCTGGGCAGGTTTATCCTGGCGAGCCTTGCGATCGGCTATTTTATCCAGTTTTTCCTTCAACGGGTGGTCAATCACACCGGACTGGGGCACATAGCCCCTGACAATGGCATGATAGATTTTACTGATCCGGCCTTCCTGAAACTGTCCACCTGCCCGTTTGGCAACTTCGGACGACAGGGCAAACACAAGCACTCCAGACGTTGGTTTATCCAGTCGGTGGAGGGGAAACACAGGTTGACCGATCTGATCCCTCAATAGCTGAATGGCAAAGCGGGTTTCATGACGATCAATCATGGAGCGGTGCACCAGCAAGCCGGAGGGTTTGTTGATAGCCACCAGCCATTGATCCTGATAGATAATATCAAGTTGTTCCGCAGGCGCTTCGATCATGCCTTTTGTCCGACAAAAAAAGTCCACAAGAATAACTGATTAATCAGAACAGTGCTGGAAAAGTCACAGTTAAAAAAAGTGATTATTTGCCGCTTATTGTCATTAACTATCCCGAAACTCTTTCACTTTTCTGCTCTTTGGTCGCTATACATCTTCACTATTGCTTAACCCCTTAATAACAGGGGCTGGGAATAGGTCGTCTGCTTACTATCAACGGAGAACCCCCATGAACAAGACACTATCAGCCATCGTATCTTCTTCTGTCATTCTTTTCAGCGCCAATGCTTCAGCAGATCAGGACTATGCTGCTCAGGCCATGGAAAGACATGGCATGGAAAAACCGGTATCAATGCCGGTTATGAATGTGGTGAATGCGATGAGTACCAGAGAAGCACTGGACTCTATTACGGTTCCTACAAAGCAGGAAGAGCTAGAGGCCAGAATGGCAGAGCTTGCTGAAAGAAGAGAAAATTAATTTTCTCTTTTTAGCAATATGGTTGTGGTCATCACAACCATATCTTGCCATTTCGGTATCTCCCACCTTCCAGCCAGGCTCTAATTCTTTGTTGTCTGGAAGTAGGTATCCAGCTTCAGAGCAGATCAGCAACATCAGCCCTTAGCAGGGGCTCCTTGCCCAGATCAAAACCGGCAACTGCAATATGCAGGGTAAACAGTTGCTTCAGGGTGGCAAAGTCTCTTGGCACGGGCCACTTGTCTTCATCCTCAGTCCACACAGAGAACTCATTCTCCAGAATGGCGTGCGCTTCTTCGCTGACACCATCCAACAGACTCTCTTCAGATTCATGCTCGTCAAACAGATAAGCACCACCTTCAAAGTCCCACGTCTGAGGTAGCTCGGCATCCAGGCTTGTTACCCAATCGATAAATGCTGTTTTTGGCTTCAGGGTTATGACACAACGGTTAATAAACTTCATTTTTTACCTGTCTAATCAATCGGTAAAGTAGTGAGATCAATAATATATCTCGGCAGATTAGCACTCTTTTGGGAAAACAGGACAGGAAAGTCGACAGTGCATTATAAAAGTGTTGGACCCGTTGTCAGCGACTAAAAACTCAGTTATTTCACGAAACCGTACCACCAGAGGATGATCTACTGCATCAGAGTGTTCATCCCTGATGCAATGAAAAACGGGACACCAGGAGCCTGCCCGTCTAAAGAGTTTTCATGTATGGAGTGCTCCCATAAATTTCCACTAATTTTTCTTGCAAAGCTTTAATATCTTTATTCAGCTGCTTTAGCTCTTTGGATATTTCTTCATTCTGTGATATGAGCGATTGTTTTTTATCACGAAGCAATTTGTTATCAGTTTTAGATCTGGTTGTTTCATCTGACTTTCTTTTTCTGCAGTTTCGGGCGGCAATTTTATTTTTACCCCTTCTTCTAATATCTTTTGCCAACAGGCAAATCCAATGATCAGTTTCTCTTTCAATAATATTATTGAATTTTTTAATATCCATATCAGCAATATCCTGAATACTATAGTACTGATTGTTAGTTATTATCCCTGCTACCAGTGACCTCATAGCTTTAACACGTTCAGCTTTGACTACAATGGTTTTTTTGGACTTTAAAGGAGTACACGAAGGGCTTTGACTGACAGGTTTGCTGTTCAGTACAGCATTAGGATTAATATCCATTTCTGCCGGTGGATCAGTGGGTATCTGCATTGTCTTTTTAACAGAAGATAAATCCACTGCATCTTTCGCAGAACCTGAACCATTTTCAATGTTATCCTGACCTGGGCAGGGATTATTATCATCTAGCGGCATTAGAGGTGTTCCCAGATAATAATCTGGATCAAGTAGATTCTGCGTGCTTTTATCGGCTGCGCGTAAAGCTTCATCAAATTCACCCACCAAATCAGGTTTATATCCAGCAGCATTTGATAACGTTGGACTGCATGGTAATTCACTGTTATTTACTGGCAATGTCGTTGGCGTAGTCACAATTTGGATAGAATAATCAGCCAAATGCCTATTGTACGGATCGATTTGGTTACCCAAATAACCGATAAATCTTTTAACAACAGGTACTGTGACAACGTCACTTAATCCAGAATGATCCAGGGCAGTTGGAACGTTTGATAGATGTCCCATAAATGCATCTGATACAGGTCTCGGCATTGTTAACCTCCTTGTCATTTATTATCTTGTAGTTTGTTGATAATTAAAGCAATAAACTGATTCTATGTTGATCGCTTCACTACCAAAAATTATTATTGCTCTTAGGGCCTGTGAAGTTCACAAAACACACCACTGCTGATAGTTAGTACCTTTTTTGAGACATTAGTTCCGCAAAAAGTTTAAGATGCCAGATGACCAAGCATACCTGTGAAGCTAGGAGCCTGTCCGAGAATAGCGCCCGTAGCGAGGATGGCGGGAAATTGAGGATAAAAATTTCGTTTTGGGAGGTGAATAGCGGGGCTATTTGCCAAACAAAACGGAATTTTTAGACCAATTTGTTGCCACCGCAGTAGGGTAGTCTATTCTCGGACAGGCTCCTAGTCCAAAGCAGAAAAATTGAGTTTTCAAGGGCTTAACAATATTCAGCACTTTCGGTGACTGCCATTTCAGTAACCATCAGGTTGCCCCACACTGCCTGCCCGGACTTGAACTTTTTCCAAAAATCGCAGTCTAAGAGTACAAGTAACTCAGAGGTTGGTGATAAGGTGTTAAAAGAACATGAATATAAAGACGCTCGGCTCCCTGAATCAACAACGTCCGCCAAAAGAAGATAAAGACCCACCACCTCCTGCGAAGCACAAAGTAATGGGTGAAATCAAAGCGGTTAAGAAAGAGAGTAAATCCCCATATTTCACTTACAATGGCAACCAGATGATTGAAGTGGATGATAATTCACTATATGGGGACTTGAACCGATTATTCAGAAAACTCAGGATCAACAAGACAGTGGGCAATATAACGCTCAAAGAACCCGATAAATGCTAAGTTGTCTGGCTGAGCAGATGGCTGTTCAGAATATGGTCGATGGTTTCAAGAACGCCCTCTTCATTATTGCCCGGTGCTGAATAACGGGCAACCTGTCGGACCGTGTCATTGGCATTATTCATGGCAAAACTGAAACCTGCCTTTTGCAGCATTTCCAGGTCATTGCCACTATCACCAAAGGCAGCCACTTCATGGTCAGCAATGTGCCACTGTTCCTGCAACAGATGAATACCATGTGCCTTGTGAACACCGGGAATGATCAGGTCAATCCACTCGTGGCCACTGGTAACTGACACCAGCACATCCCCCAGTGTCTCTTTAGCCCCTGCCAATACGGTATCGTGTCTGGCTGGAGACATTTTGATGGCAATTTTAAGAATTGTGTCGTCGATATCCTGATAGCCTTGTATCAGCTCAAGACGCTGGTAATGATTGCGGGCATTGGCTACTTCTTCAGGATCAGCCGTATGCAAAACATAGGCACTGTTGCGGCCGCAGATAATGGCAGTTACCTCTTGCAGGCTTTCCAGAAACGGGTAGACACGGACCAGGGTTTCCGTGGCAATATCCGCAACAAACAGCTCCCGCTGCCCGTCGTGTACATAGCCGCCATTTTCTGCAACATAGGCAATATCACCAGCATCAATATCCTCAAAATAGGAGCGCAACTTGTAATACTGGTTGCCACTGGCCACGACAAATTGAATGCCCCGGGCTTTCAGGGTTTTAAACTGCTCCAGAAAACGTTCACGGTTATACGTTTTGTTATCATTCAGAAACGTGCCATCCATATCGACAGCGATCAATTTAATTCCGTTGTAGCCTGTCATTCTGTTGTAGCCTGTCATTCTATTGTTATCTCTGAGGGTAAAATTGGCATGATATAGCGCAAACTACAGCAGCCTGATCCGGCTTTAAATAGGGAAAATTACCGCTGATTTCAGGGCATTGCAGCATTAACACCGCAAACCTGGTGGAAACCGGTTTTGCCATCCAGACTTATCGAGCCATGGGCAGTGACTACCTGTGACTTTAGTGGCCCTTATGGGTGCAAGTACAAACACATAACGACACTGTGTTTATTCCAGCGTAAAAATCACGTAACCTCCCTCCCCCTTGGCGCATACGCCCTTAAAGACACACACAACACAACGGAGAAGACATTATGAAAGTGCAAGGTTTCGCACGTTCACTGATTGCCATTGCCATTGGCACAACCCTCAGCAGTTCGGTAATTGCCAGTGACATGGCATCACAGGTGGTGGATAAAGGGCTGACATTCACTGTCGGTGGTGCCTGGAACGATCTGGACAGCAATCGCGGCCTGGATAACGCATTGGCACCGGAAATCGGTATTGGCTATCGTCTGAACGACCGCTTCAGTGTTGAAGGCATCTACTCTCAGTACTCCACAGAGCAGAAGACAGGCCCGGATGCAGACCTTAAAGAATTCCGTCTGGACGCATTCTACGACCTGACCCCATGGGATGGTTCCCTGACCCCTTACGTGGTTGCCGGTATTTCTGAACTGGAAGCCGATTATGAGATGGGTGGTGAACACGACGACACCCGCATGAATGCCGGTTTTGGTTTGAGAAAGGCATTTACTCCAAACCTGGCCATCCGTGGTGATGTCCGTGCCGTTCGCACTCTGGATTACGCCCAGACAGAAGCCATGGCTAATGTTGCCCTGACCTGGACTTTCGGCAGTGTCGCCAAGGCAGCAGAACCTGTTGCCATGGTTGAGCCGGTTCAGGAAGAAGTGGTTGCCAGCGTTGAACCTGCTCCGGTTCTTGATGCTGATAACGACGGCGTACTGGACAAGGACGACCTGTGCCCGAATACCGCCGCAGGCATTACCGTTGACCAGACGGGCTGTGAGCCAATGACAGCCATTGACCTGCTGGTAAATTTTGATTTCGACTCCGAAACCATTAATCCGGAAGGCATTGACCAGATCGCCAAAATGGGTGAATTCCTGCAGCGTTACCCGAACGTTCGCATCCGTATTGAAGGCCATACCGACGCACAGGGCAAAGCGACTTACAATGAACAGCTGTCTGTTCGTCGTGCCGACATCATCCGTCAACAGCTGATCGACACACACGGTGTCGACGCAGGACGTATTGATGCGGTGGGTATGGGTGAGAGCAAACCTGTTGCCAGCAACGATACCGCCGAAGGCCGTCAGCAAAACCGTCGTGTAACTGCTGAAGTGATTGGTTCTTAAAAGTATCTGAGAGGCTGTTCGGGAATAGTACCCGACAGGGTGACCTGCCACGCAGGGCAGCCTCACAGCAATCACCTGGGAGCGCTGGCGTTTTTGGCCTGCTTCGGCAGATAAAGCGCAATATAAGCCTCCCTGATATGGCAGCCGCTCATAAACACCTGACAGAAATCAGTGATATCATCGATACTGGACGAACACTGGACAGATACCGATTTTCTTTTCATATTCACCAGGTACAGTTGGTCCCCATCACAGGCCAGCACCAGAATTTCATCAGGTAAAGAGAGTCCCCAAGGTTCCAGCTGGATCTGAATATAGCCTGTTGTTGCCAGTGATCCATGAATCTTTTTCACACAATCGGCCACTCGCCGTTGCAGACGAATTTTTTCTGCCTGGGTTTCTTCCCTGCCGAACATTTGCGAAAGCTTCAGCCCGGAACTGATGATTTCATCGTGGTCCGGGAAATAATCAAGGTCGTTTAGACGGGCCATCAGGTCCTTGACCGTCAGTTGAGCGTTGCGAAATTTGCCGTCAATCAGCTTATCCAGCAGCACAACCTTGCTTGCATCCTCTTTTTGGATACGTTGCATGCCAAGGCTCTGGGCAGCGGCCAGAAGAATTCCCCGGTAATTTTTTGACTGTCCACCGACGCCCATATCCCTGGGGGGGGAAACGCTGAATAAACTCCCTGATATTGATGTTATCCAGACCGTCGGCATCCGATTCTCCTTTATTGGTCGATCGGACAAACATAACCTGGTCAGCTTCACTGGTCAGAATAAGAAACCGAAGGTATTTCACTAGCTGGGTACCGCTGGCAAAGACCCCAAAAATCAGGCGACCATGGGGATGTTCCGCTATTGGCTCATCGGCAGTAGTTAGCCATATCAGACGATTGTCAGATGGGTGACGAAAAATTTGTGACACTGGTGAGAGCTGTTGTGGCAAACCCGTTATTTTATTCTGAAATGAACAGACGAAAGTAACAAAGAGCCGATGGGACGGTGCCAGCTGATCCAGGTGATGCTGCATAGTGGTAAAAAATGCATTGGTCTCATCAGGCTGGTCAATGTTCATCTGCTTGCCACAAAGATGGCCTTTGCTATCGCATATTTCCTGCCATTCAGGCACCACACCGGCGTCCATCATCTGTGTCACAAAATGATACCCACTCTGCACTGTCAGAGCTTCCATCTCTTCCAGCATGAAGGGCTCGGCAAAAAGACGTGCAAAAGTACCGGTCATGCTGTACAGATCGAGGTTATTTGAGGGGAGAATGGCAGGTTGGACAAAATAATCAGCCCGGAATGACACCGCTTCCTGAGTATCCAATCGCGCTTTCTTGAACGTTTCCCGTTGGGACACTCTTCCGGCATCAATATATGGCTGAGTTTGGGGCCCCGATAGCCCGGATGGACCCGGAATCGCCACCAGAGATCCTGTTTCTTCACGGGTGAGATCGATGACAGACTCGGTCGATGCACGCTTGCCAGCAGCTACTTGACTCGCTGATTGAAAAAGACTCCAGTCGTATTTTTTTACCTCTTCGGCAAACTGCGTATCCTGGTAAAAATTGACATAAGTTGCCCGGCAGCCTGAGCACCCAAGCACATCCCTGGTCGCGAGAGAACAGCTATTGTGGTACATGTGTTCGCAACAACGGGATACCATAAAGGGAGGAGACTCAATAAATTGTCCGCATAGTTGACAAGATCGACGCCGGACAATGGCGTCGGGTGGTCGTTCCAGCCCCATGGTTTGAGCGCTGGTACCTGGAACTGGCGTATTTACCGACTGGGCACGGCTGGCATCCACAGCTTCTCTCCTCTATTGGCTCCTATGACTTGTTTTCAAACAGGTCCCTCTGATTCACCTTTCAGTTTTAATTATCAGTAAGATCTGTCAACTCAGAGCAAGGAGCGCCATGTAGCCAGATTATGTCTGTATCCTGCGAGACTGTTATGACCTGCCGTTCCAAGTCAAAAAAACCAAGGTTAATAATGATAGGTAGTATTCTTACTGCTTGAAAGTCCGATTGTCTTAGGGCCTGTTTCTTGCAGATGCCCTAAAACCAGGAGTCGTTTCCATGCCCATACAACGTTCCACTTCTCTCCAAAACCTCGCACAATCCCGGTACGTTCATGAGCTGGCCAGCAGAACAGCTCCCAAACAACCAAGCATTGCGCAGGCCGCTTTGCGTTTTGCCAATGTCCATACATCTTTAGGCTCTGGTAATATTGGGATTGGTCATTTAAGTACGATAAAACCCTGGACACCCAGCTTACCTGATGCAGATGAGGTCAATGACATCATCCATGCATCACGACAGAAAAGAAAAAAATATAACTTCGAAGAATATATCTCAGAAGTTAAAAAAGTTAAGGCGGGTAACTGTGGCGAAAAAAGCAATCTTGTCTGTTATTTTCTGTCACAACAACCCGGTCCGCTGATTTACTACCGCGTCTCCCTCTGGCCGAATGGTCATTGCTTTGTGGTAATGGACCAGAAGCCCAATGTAGAGGGGGTGTTCCCCAATAATTTTAACGATTGGAATGACCAGGCCGTAATTATTGATCCATGGGCCGGTATCTGTGCACCCGCACGACACTACCCCGAACTATGGCATATGAAGGTTGATACGATGGCTGCAGTGGGCATTGAGCTAAGAGCCCCTGCCCATGAAGAAGGCCAGTGGCTGAAGGCTGATGTACCCTATTGGAAAAACATGCTGGAAAAAAATAAAAAATATGTGTCCGCCAAACGCCCTCCGCTGCCATCCTGGTGTCGGTTGGTGTAGAGCCAGTCTATACCCGTCACCTTTCAAATGGTTACAAAGTGCCCAAAAAGCACTTGTCATCTCCATATTGAATTGTGTGTGTTGGAGAGGAACTTTTAGCAGAAAGAATAGTCTTGAACTTTAATTCAACAATTCAATAATTTAATAACTCAATGGATATTTTTGATAGCTCACCTTCATGCAATCTTGCTTTTACCGATATTTATTTTGGCTCATTAGATTTAATTGAACAAAGATATCAATTTGCTACCAGGAAACGACCCTCAACCTATCAGGGAAGGTCTGTTCAGCCCCTGTGCCATTCTTGCTCTTTTAACCATCTTCAGTCAGACATACACCAACAGAATCCTCATTCATTGCATGAATTTGATATTAAAACTCTAATACTTTCCTATGCAGTCGACGCAGCGCTTCCTGAAATACCACAATCAGTTCTTGATGAACATATTCCCTGGCATACTGATAAGGACCCCGATAAATTCTCATCAACGCCAAATACTCCTTTTATTCAGCAGACATGCTTATCAGGGAGTGAATCTGAGATCAGGGAGCCAATACCAGACAGCCATTCAAGTCCAGATGATCAGTTAACCAATCTTCCTGTCGTATCCTTCAGTCCACAAGATTTACCATCAATTACTGCAGCTGACCCGCTAAACCTGAATCAAACTGCAAGTGATAAACAAACGAACCTGGCAAGAGAAATTGTTGATGATAAAGCTTCAATAATTGAGCGCAGAAGGGTGTACAAAAGGGAGTACATGAGACAACTTCGCAAAAACCCCGTTTACCTTGAGCGCCAAAGGGAGCGCCAAAGGGAGCGCATGAGAGTGCTTCGCAAAGATCCCATTTACACCGAGCGCCATAAGCAGCGCCAAAGGGAGCGCTACCGGAATGATCCCGATTTTGCAGAACGCATAAGGAAGCGCCAAAGGGAGAACCAAAGAAAGCTCTACCTCGTAGAGCACAAAAGGAAGTACCAAAAAGAATGCCGAAAAGAGCGCTACCAGAATGATCCCGATTTCGCAGAACGTGTAAGGAAACGCAACAGGGAGTACAAAAGGAAGCTTCGCAAGAAATCCGGCTGTTGAAGATGGCTGCGCAGTTCATGTTTAGAAGGCGGAATTGGTATTATTCCCCCGGCAATAAATTCACACATACAACCCGGCACAGTACCCCGAAGCCCAGGCCCACTGGAAGTTGAACCCGCCGAGGTGGCCGGTGACATCCAGTACTTCACCCACAAAATAAAGCCCTGGCTGGTTCTGGCTTTCGAAGGTTTTCGATGAAATATTGTTGGTAGCTACGCCGCCCAGAGTGACTTCGGCTTTTTTATAACCTTCAGTGCCCGCTGGCATAAATACCCAGGATTCCAGGCTTTCGGCCAGGCGTTGCAGCTCAGTTGCAGAAAACTGGTTCATGGGCTTACGACCACTGTCTGTCAATTTTTGCAGCTCTCCATAAGTGCATAGAGCGGTTGTCAGACGTTTGGTTAATTTATCGGAGAGTACTGAGCGAATTTCAGCCCTGGGTTTTGCTTCTCTGAGTTCATTCAACCAGTCTTCTATGGCGATACCAGGTAGCCAGTTGATGGAAACTTTATTGCCAGGCCGCCAGTAGGAGGAGATCTGCAATATGGCAGGCCCACTCAGTCCTCGGTGGGTAAAGAGGACATTCTCCCGAAAGCTCTGGCCATTGCAGCTGGCGACGACATCGGCACTCACACCGGATAACTCAATAAAGTGGGCCAGCCACTGTTTGTCCATGGTGAATGGCACCAGGCCTGGCATCCTTTCAATTAAATGATGACCGAACTGCTCAGCCAGTTCATAGCCAAGACCGGAAGCGCCCATAGTGGGGAATGACAAGCCACCGGTGGCCACCACTAACGATGTGCAGCGGATTTCTCCCAATGTGGTGTCCAGCATAAAGCCTTCTGCATCATCCAATGGTTTAACGTGATGTAATGCTGTTTTCAGGCGAATGGTGACACCGGACTTTCTGCACTCTTCCACCAGCATCTCTACGATGTCGCTGGATTGCTGGTTGCAGAACAGCTGCCCCAGGGTTTTCTCATGCCAGGGAATCTGGTGCTTATCCACCAGCGCCTGAAAATCCCACTGGGTGTAGCGGGCCAGTGCCGATTTGCAGAAATGGGGATTTTTGGAGAGGTAGTTTGCCGGTTCAGCGTACATATTGGTGTAGTTGCAGCGGCCACCACCGGAAATCAGAATTTTCTTGCCAATCTTGTTGGCATGGTCGACGACCAGTACCCTTCGGCCACGATCACCTGCCGTCAGTGCACACATCAACCCGGAAGCCCCCGCTCCCATAATAACGGCATCGTATTGCATGGATGGTAATAAGGGTTGATTTACTGGCATAGAGGTCTTGCATCTGATAATGGGAGGCGCGAACTATAGCGAATATAAGAAGAAGGTTCCAGAATCCGATTTTTTTGGCACAGAGTGCACATACTTCAAAACAAACAGCCATTTATGCATAGGAATACATCAGGCTTTTTTTCCGGAAGCTGCTTCGGTCCCATTCAGGTGTATCATCGCGAAACCTCCTGACCAATGACTGAGGATGATGTTTACCCGTTTTCCATGCTTATTTGAGAGAGCCTATTGCCTCTCCCATTTTAATTTTCTTACCTGTGATTAAACTCTCTTGCCAATCAACCTTATCTTTTCCAAAAAGACATATCACGGTTGAGCCAATACGAAACGCCCCCAGATCATCTCCAATACGAAAGGGTAAATCATTAAAACTCTTTTCATGAATGTGTGCACGTTTCCCACCTTTTCGATGAGGCTCAATTACCCCATTCTCCCAAACGGTTTCAATACTGGATACATTAATTGCCCCTACCATAATCATTGCCATAGGGCCCTGGGCTGTATCAAAAATACAAACTAACCGCTCATTCTTGACGAACAAATTATCAATATTTTTTGCCGATTTGGGACTAACGGAATATAACTTACCCGGAATATGGATCGTCTTTTTCAGTTTTCCGGATATGGGCATATGAAAACGGTGATAATCACCAGGTGATAAATAGATATTGGCAAAACTCCCCCCCCTGGAAAGCATCAGAAAGCTCCTGATCTCCACCTAATAAATCTTTGATATTGTATGTATGTCCTTTGGCCTGGATAAGTTCTCCTGAATCTATTTTCCCGGCCTGGCTAATTGTTCCATCAACAGGTGAGGCAACTTCTGTCATTGAAGCAATGGGTCTGGCATCTTTTTCCAACTTTCTCGTAAAAAAGTCATTGAAACATTCAAAATCTTCAGCTCGCTTTTTAGTCGCCTCTTGAAGATTAATGTTATGCATCCAGATAAATTTGCGGATTAACCAGTTTTTTATAACCTTTGTTTTGCATTCAGCTAATTTTCCAAACAGGTTGGAGAAAGTTTTGTGTGGTAACTTCATCTGAAGCTTAATCGTCAGTTTTTCAAAAGAGTTTGCTGCGATTTTTCTTACTTTCAATCCTGCCCATTTTTTCTTTCTGACATTTGTCTTATGAACATCTTCAGGACTAAATGTAACTTGCCGGGCTGTTTTTTCAGGTATGATAGCTGACGGATTCATAATTAATTCTTCCTTGATTTATTGAGTACTTCAACAAATTAATCAGGTTGATGTGAAGCAATTATCCACTATTAATTTATTACTCAAATGCCTGGTATAGGTTTGCCCATAAGAAGTGTCTTGATACGATAAGGTAAGCTCACTAAATACTATTTACTATTAAACTTTAGTCTCCATAAAGTAGCTTTATTTGTTAACTCAATGATTAATAAGATAAAAATCAAGATATGATTTAATTGAAAAAAAACCCTGCAAAAGCAGGGTTCTTTGACAGCACAAGAACTGGACTTATTTGCCCAGTTTCTTGCGAACCGCCTGAAGGGTTCTGAGCTGGGCAGCTGCTTCAGCCAGTTGGGTGGCTGCCCTGGAGTAGTCGAATTCGCCACTTTGGTGTTCCAAGGCTTTTTCTGCCTGACGCTTGGCTTCTTCAGCCGCCGCTTCATTCATGTCGTCGGCTCGCAGTGCCGTATCCGCCAGGATCTTGACCTGGTTTGGCTGGACTTCCAGGAAGCCACCGGACACGTAGAAGACCTCTTCTTCACCATTTTGGGTAATGAGTCGGATCGGTCCGGGTCTCAGTTCGGTCAGCAGCGGAGTATGCCCGGGGGTAATGCCCAGGTCTCCCATGGAGCCGGTAGCAATCAACATCTCTACCTGACCTTTGAAGATCGCCTGCTCGGCACTGACGATGTCACAATCTACGGTTGATGCCATTGGGTGCTATCTCCTCAGAGTTGCCCGCTGCCCGCCTCCCGTAGGAACATGAGTCTTTTCGGGCAGCGAGCAGCGGTCTTATTTACATGGACTTGGCTTTTTCAACCGCTTCGTCAATGGAACCGACCATATAGAAAGCCTGTTCTGGCAGCGCATCAAACTCACCTTCCAGGATGCCCTTGAAGGCACGAATGGTGTCTTTCAATGGCACATATTTACCCGGAGAGCCGGTGAACACTTCTGCTACGAAGAAGGGCTGAGACAGGAATCGCTCAATCTTACGGGCGCGGGATACGGTCTGTTTGTCTTCTTCAGACAGTTCGTCCATACCCAGAATGGCAATGATGTCTTTCAGCTCTTTGTAGCGCTGCAGTACTGTCTGCACACCACGGGCGACGTCGTAGTGCTCCTGGCCAATGACCAGAGGGTCCAGCTGGCGAGAGGTAGAGTCCAGTGGGTCGATGGCCGGGTAAATACCCTTGGAAGCGATATCACGGCTCAGTACTACGGTGGCATCCAGGTGGGAGAATGTCGTTGCAGGGGATGGGTCAGTCAAGTCATCCGCCGGTACGTATACCGCCTGAATAGAGGTGATGGAACCGGTCTTGGTGGAGGTAATCCGTTCCTGCAGTACGCCCATCTCTTCCGCCAGGGTTGGCTGGTAACCTACCGCAGACGGCATACGGCCCAGCAGTGCCGATACTTCGGTGCCCGCCAGGGTGTAACGGTAGATGTTATCGATAAACAGCAGTACGTCACGGCCTTCATCACGGAATTTTTCCGCCATGGTCAGACCGGTCAGGGCGACACGCAGACGGTTTCCGGGTGGCTCGTTCATCTGGCCGTACACCAGCGATACTTTGTCGATAACGTTGGAGTCGGTCATTTCATGGTAGAAGTCGTTACCTTCCCGGGTGCGCTCCCCGACACCGGCAAATACCGAGTAACCGGAGTGCTCGATGGCGATGTTACGGATCAGCTCCATCATGTTGACGGTTTTACCCACACCGGCACCACCGAACAGACCCACCTTACCACCCTTGGCAAATGGGCAAACCAGGTCGATGACCTTGATCCCGGTTTCCAGCAGCTCGTTGGTGGCGGCCTGATCCGCGTAACTGGGTGCCTTACGGTGAATGGCCGCTCTCTCTTCTTCACCAATAGGGCCTTTTTCATCAATAGGATTACCCAGGACGTCCATGATACGTCCCAGGGTTTTGGTACCCACAGGCACCTGAATCGGTGCTCCCGTGTTGGCAACGTTCAAACCACGGGCAACCCCTTCGGTAGAGCCCATGGCAATGGAACGAACGACACCGTCACCCAGCTGCTGCTGAACTTCCAGTACCAGATCCTTGCCATCAACATTCAGTGCGTCATACACTTTGGGCACGCTGTCCCGTGGGAATTCGACGTCGATGACGGCACCGATAATTTGTACGATACGACCGCTACTCATAGTCTTTCCTCACCCCTTAATCTTTTAAACGGCCACGCTTTTAAACAGCCGCAGCACCGCTGACAATTTCAGACAATTCCTGTGTGATCGCAGCCTGACGGGCCTTGTTGTAGACCAATTGCAGGTCATCAATCAGGTTTCCGGCATTATCGGTGGCACTCTTCATGGCCACCATTCGAGCCGCCTGTTCACAGGCATTATTTTCAACCACCGCCTGGAACACCTGAGACTCGATATAACGTACCAGCAGGCCATCCAGCAGCTCTTTGGCATCAGGCTCATACAGGTAGTCCCAGGGTCTCTTCAGGGACGCGTCATCATCTGGTACCAATGGCAGCAGTTGCTGCACTTGCGGCGTTTGGGTCATGGTGTTGACGAAGTCATTGTGCACCACAAACAGACGGTCAATTTGCCCCTCGTCGTAACGGTCCAGCATCACTTTAACCCCACCAATCAGGTCGGCAATGTTGGGTGAGTCCCCAATATGCGCCATGGCTGCCACGACGTTACCACCATAGCTGCGGAAAAAGGCGGCAGCCTTGCTGCCAATCAGACAGAGGTCGATGCCGACACCCTGGTCAGTCCACGCCTTCATGCTTTCTACAGTCTTCTTGAACAGGTTAATGTTCAAGCCACCGCAGAGACCACGGTCAGTGGAGACGATAATGAAGCCAACACGTTTGACCTCACGCTCAACCATAAAGCTGTGCTCGTACTCTGCATTTCGCGTTGGCGATGTGTCCTACCACCTGACGAATACGCTCAGCGTATGGGCGGCTGGTTTCCATCCGCTCCTGGGCCTTACGCATCTTGCTGGCAGCCACCATTTCCATGGCGCTGGTAATTTTCTGTGTGCTTTTAATGGACGATATCTGCGTCCGTATCTCTTTTGCCCCGGCCATAATCAGTTTCCAGTTGTCAGTGATCAGTGGTCAGTTATGGGTGGCCAGTTGCCAGTCAGGCTGTTCACTGCCCACTGACAACTGCCCACTGACAACTGATCACCATGTCTGGGTGGCCTTGAACTTCTCAATAACTTCTTTAAGGCCTGCTTCAATCTCGCCGTTGTAGTCCCCGGACTCATTGATGGTCGCCATCAGCGCACTGTGCTCAGCATTGGCATAGCTGATCAGGGCGGCTTCAAAGTCACCAATCTTGTTCAGGGCCACATCTGCCAGGAACCCTTTCTCAGCGGCAAAGATGACCAGCCCCATTTCCGCTACCGACATGGGGGCGTACTGGGTCTGCTTCATCAGCTCAGTCACCCGCTGACCATGCTCCAACTGCTTACGGGTGGCTTCATCCAGGTCAGAAGCAAACTGGGCAAACGCCTGCAGTTCACGGTACTGGGCCAGTGCCAGACGGATACCACCGCCGAGCTTCTTGATGATCTTGGTCTGGGCCGCACCACCTACCCGCGATACCGAGACACCGGCGTTCATGGCAGGACGGATACCGGCGTTGAACAGGTCGGTTTCCAGGAAGATCTGACCGTCGGTGATGGAGATAACGTTGGTGGGTACGAAGGCTGATACGTCACCGGCCTGGGTTTCGATGATGGGCAGTGCGGTCAGGGAACCGGTCTTGCCTTTCACTTCACCGTTGGTGAACTTCTCAACGTAATCCGCATTCACCCGTGCCGCACGCTCCAGCAGACGGGAGTGCAGGTAGAAGACATCGCCAGGATAAGCTTCACGGCCCGGTGGACGACGGAGCAGCAGGGAAATCTGACGATAAGCCCAAGCCTGTTTGGTCAGGTCATCGTAGACGATCAGGGCATCTTCACCACGGTCACGGAAGTATTCCCCCATGGAGCAGCCGGCAAACGGTGCCAGAAACTGCATGGCCGCAGGATCAGCCGCACCGGCTGCCACCACAATGGTGTGGTCCATGGCACCGTGCTCTTCCAGCTTGCGCACCACGTTGGCAATGGTGGACTGCTTCTGACCCACAGCAACATAGACACACTTAACGCCTGTGCCTTTCTGGTTGATGATGGCATCAATAGCCAGCGCGGTTTTACCAGTCTGACGGTCGCCGATGATCAGCTCACGCTGGCCACGGCCGATGGGCACCATGGAGTCAACGGCCTTGTAACCGGTTTGCACCGGCTCATCCACCGACTGACGGGCGATAACGCCGGGTGCTACTTTTTCCAGGGGAGAGGTCTGCCCGGTTTGCAGGGCACCTTTACCATCAATGGGGTTACCCAGGGCATCGACTACACGCCCGAGCAGTTCATTGCCCACGGGTACTTCAAGAATTCGACCGGTGCACTGAACGGTCTGGCCTTCAGCCAGATCGCCGTAGTCACCCAGGACCACTGCACCGACAGAGTCACGCTCAAGGTTCAGCGCCATACCGTAGACATTGCCCGGGAACTTGATCATCTCCCCGTACATGGCATCCGCCAGACCATGAATACGTACAATACCGTCAGTTACGCTGACAATCGTGCCCTCATTCTGGGCTTCACTGGACACATCAAGCTGCTCGATTCTGCTCTTGATGATGTCACTGATCTCGGAAGGATTCAGTTGCTGCATAGCTTACCTGCCCCACTTAACCACAAAAGTACAGTTTTATTGATTCTCAACCCGATGGCTTATTCCGCCCTGGGCACTATTGCTGTTGGCACCTGACAGAAGCCTGAGTGAAAAACTGCACCTTTGGGCTCATGAGCGCCGCGGCCTCCTACTCTCTATTGTTGAGCTCAAGGCTGTATTGATTACTCAGGAAATCATCGCATCGGCCAGCTTGCCCAGCCGGGCACGGAGACTGCCATCAATGACCAGGTCACCCGCTTTGACGATAACGCCACCTAAAATGCTACTGTCGATCTCTGTCACCAGTTGCACAGAACGTCCAAGTCTGGCCGCCATTTTTTCTGCCAGTTTATCTTGCTGCTCCTGACTCAGGGGATACGCTGACGTCACCTGCACCTGCTGGGAACGTTCTTCTTCCGCTCGCAACCGGGCATACAGGACAGCAATTTCAGGCAGCAGTTGCAGACGACGATGTTCTGACAACACCCGAAGGTAATTCTCAAACGGCTGATCCAGTGAACCGTCGCCCTGACACAGTCCGATAATGGTTTCTGCCTGTTGCGCACCACTCAATTGCGGATTACCCAGCAGCTCAACCACTTTCTGGTATGCGCTCACACTGGCACAGAGCGAGAGCATGTCAGACCATTCGCTCAAACGTGATGCATCACGGGCATATTCAAATGCCGCTTTGGCGTAGGGACGGGCACAGGTTGTTAATTCCATGATCTCCAGCCCTCTTAAAGTTCCGCCGCCAGATCATCAACCAGCTTGCTGTTCGCTGCCTCGTCCAGACGTTCACCCAGAATTCGTTCGGCACCGGCAATAGCGAGGCTTGCCACCTGCGTCCGCAATGCTTCACGAGCCCGGTTAGCGTCCTGCTCAATTTCAGCAGCAGCAGCGGCCTTCAGGCGGTCACCTTCAGCACGGGCCTGTTCTTTGGCGTCATCGACAATCTGGTTTGCGCGCTTGTTGGCTGACTCAATGATGCCCTGGGCTTCAGCTCTTGCTTCTTTCAGCAGTTCAGCAACCTTGTCATTGGCCTGAGCCAGGTCTTTTTCTGCTTTATCAGCAGCAGCCAGACCATCGGCTATTTTTTGCTGTCGGTCACTCAGCGCTTTGGTCAGAGGTGGCCACACATATTTCATGCAGAACCACACAAAGAACATAAAAGCGATGGATTGGCCGATCAGAGTTGCATTTAAATTCACGCCAACACCTCTTTTAGTTAATGTCGTTGGCTCCTTTCAGAGCCTGGCCTTTTCTCAACGCAGGTCGGCTCCCGGGGGAACCGACCTGCGTGGCTTGGCACCTGGTCGGGCATTAACGTCTTTGCTTAGAGCAGTCCAACGAACGGGTTAGCAAAGGTGAAGAACAGGGCAATACCAACGGCAATCATTGGGATCGCATCCAGCAGACCCGCAACGATGAACATTTTGGTTTGCAGCATAGGTGCAGTTTCCGGTTGACGGGCAACCCCTTCCAGGAATTTGCCGCCCAGCAGGGCAAAGCCAATACCCGTTGCCAGCGCCGCTACACCCAGCATGATGGCAACACTGATTACTGTCAGACCAACTACCAGTTCCATATTTCCTCCCGACTTTTCAGGTCGTGTGTTGTGAGATTCAGTGGTTAGTTAAAGTAAATTTATCCAGTGGGCAGCTCTCCTGAAGGATACGCTGCCCGGTTACCTTTCACTCAGTGTTCTTCATGAACGCTGCTCAGATAAACAATGGTCAGGGTCATGAAGATGTAAGCCTGAAGGGTAATAACCAGAATGTGCAGGACAGCCCAGCCAAAATGCAGTGGCAGCTGCGCCCAGCCAATCATGGCAATCAGGATAAATATCAGTTCACCGGCATACATATTGCCGAACAGTCGCAGCCCCAGGGAAACGGGTTTGGCTAACAGGGACACCGTTTCCAGCAGCAGGTTGACAGGAATCAGAATAACCTTCGCCAGCGGATTCTTGCTGGAGAATGGGTGTAAAGCCAGATCAGAGAACAGGCCAGACACACCTTTCACCTTGATCCAGAAGAAGAGCATCAGGAAGAAGACACTGATCGACATGGACATGGTGATGTTCGGGTCTGTCGATGGCACGATCTTCATGTAGGGAATGCCTGCCAGTGTTGCCAGACCGGGAATCCAGTCCACAGGAATCAGGTCCATCAGGTTCATGAAGAAGATCCAGACAAAAATGGTCAGGGCCAGGGGTGCAATCAGTGGGTTTTTGCCATGGAACGATTCGCGAACGCTGGTGTCAACAAATTCGACAATGGACTCAATGGCATTTTGCAGCTTACCGGGAACGCCAGCTGTGGCATTTTTGGCAACAAAGCGGAACAGGAGAACAAACACAAAGCCGAGGAACACCGACCAGAGCATGCTGTCTACATGAATTGCCCAGAACCCCATTTCTTTGGCTTCAGCGGGGGTCAGAGCAAAAGTCCAGGTTGGCTCGGTGAGAACACCCTGAGGATGCCCATAAGCATCAACTCGCTGATAACCAGCAGGCAGCTGACCATACGTCAAATTCTGCAAGTGGTGCTGTATGTATTCAGTAGCAGTATTTGCCATGGCTAATCCTGTTCATCATCCATTACATTGTCAATATCAAAGCTGCCCGACCCTCAACATCCGATCTGAAATCAGACCAGGCCGTAAGCAGCTTTTCCACTTAAACACTCTTCAGCAATCAACCGCCATGGGCGGGGCGTTGTCTACCAACCATTACTTGACTGGCTTTTGCCGACGAACCACCAGCAATGGAGCAAACCAGCTGACTGCCTGAACCATGATAAACGTTCCAAACAGTGCCAGGGGTTCCAGCGGTTTAACCAGGGTAAACACCAGAATAAAACCCGCTGTGGTCAGAACCAGTTTGCCAGCTTCTCCACGGTAAAATGAGCTGACAATCAGTTTTGCCGAGCGTGCGCCACGATAGCGGAACGCTCGCCATACAAAATATGCATTGGGCAGTGAGCAACAGAGTCCTCCCAGAAACGAAGACAATGCAAAAGTGATTCCCAGGGGAAGCAGTGCCAGGGCCAGCACCGCGGATACCACCAACTGGGCGACAATAACACGATGCACTGGTGGCTGTTGGAGCCACATGTATTGACGATGATCAGAACGACCGGACTTGCGGCTGGCAAATCCAGACCAGTCATCACGACCCATTGCTATCTGCTGCTTCCAGGCTTTTGCTTCTGACATACTTCCGTTAACTACTGCTCAGTTATCTTTCCCCGCTTTCATCAGGAAAAGGGGGAGCAAAAGATTATTGCATGCACACCGCGTAATACTTTGTTGGATTATGTCAGTACCTGTTATTTGATTGATGATTTCTGACATCCCAGCGGCCGCAGTATATGGGTAATAGTACCTATATTCAACCGAAACCATACCTACCAATTAATATTTCACAAAGTCATAAAACATAGAATTCGGTAGAACAGCCGGTCAGCACGCGCCGTATAAGGGAAAAGGGAATATGCCCTGACATTTAGCTGGTAAAAGCAGCGTCTGAGAAATCAAATGCCCTGTGTATAGAAATCAAACGTTTTCAAAGGGCTTGCTTGCAAGGATGAATTGGCACAGCTGAGTAAAAACTGTACTTTTGTACTTTCTCTTATGGGTCAAAAGATAAAAATGACGCTTCAGGTTCAGCCCTGTCACCCCAATCGTTGCCATATGCCCGGTATCCAGAGTGGACTTTGCCGCCAGACTTGAAATACAGGCGATGCCAACACCGTCACTGACCGCCTGTTTCACCGCTTCTGAACGGTTCAGCACCATGGCAACCTTAGGCGACGACAACTGAGTAGCAATCATCTCATCGAACAGTTCCCGCGTACCCGAGCCCGGTTCTCTTAATACCCACAACTCATTGGCCAGTGAAGAGAGTGGAATATTGCCCTTATTGGCCAATGGATGATCCGGACTGCAAATAATCACCAGCTCATCTTCCAGCCATGTGGTTACCTCGATATCCGGATGCAGGCAGACACCCTCAACGACCGCAAGATCTGTGTTGAAATCCAGCAGCCGCTGCTCAATGACGCGGGTATTATCAATTTCCAGATCAATTCTGATACCGGGATAACTCTCCCTGAATCGGGCAAGCATTTTGGGCAACAGGTTATTGCCTATGGTGGAGCTGGCATTCAAAACCAGAGAACCCGACTCATAGGATCCATCCCCGGCAAACTGGTTTTCCAGCTCCTTTGCGCGATCAATCAATTCGGATGCCTTTGGCAACAGGGCACGACCGGAATCATTCATCTTCAAACCTGCGCCCTGATTACGGTCAAACAGTGGTCCCAGGTGTTTTTCCAGTTCCGATAACGCCATGCTGGCCGCTGGTTGAGAAATATGCAAACTCTCAGCAGCACCAGTCACCCTTGCGTACTGAGCCACCGCCCGAAATATTTCCAGCTGACGAAGCGTAATATGCATTTAATGTACAGCCTATTCCATCAACAGAATCAAGGCATAAGAATACTTGATAGGCTCACAAAGTATTATTGATTTTTATAATAATTTCACCGACATATACTAAAATCATTGTTATCCCATCACTGAATTTATTCAGTTAATTCGAGTTGTATCATGAAAAACAGTGGTATCAGCGGCTGGGTTGAGCTGAAGAAACAGACCCCCTATTTTGAAACGATCGTAACTTGCAGACGCATTCTCAGAAAGACAACGCCGTGGAATGATATGGCACTCTTCTTTAAAGAAGCTGACAAGCATATTAAGTAGTCCTCAATTAGTATCTTGGTAAAGTTGTTAATATCAGCCACTTTTAAGTGGCTTTTTTATTATTGTCAAAACAAAAACGCATAATACATCAAACCAGAACAACCGCTATCGATATTAATCTGAAAATTCTAAAAAGCATTAAAAACAAATATTAATTTCCACATCTTGAACAAAAATAAAATTGCATAAATGTTTTAGCGATATTTTCAATATTCCAAAATATATTCAAAACTTCTATCTTAGCAATCAAATTCAAAAAAGAAATTTCACCAGCTTTTTAATTTACACTCACCGTGTTTATGCTTTAGAACCAACCACCCTTAATAAAAATTGTACCTTAGTACACTAAATGAAAATGGCAGAAACCAAATTTGTGTTCTATATAAACTCATTGATTAATAACGAAACGCTGTTTTTAATAGTTACTATGAGTTCAAACTTTAAGGTGTCCTATCTTATTTACTCAGAAATTAAGCTATTTTAGCAACGATTCCTTATTTCGAGTCTGAGCTATTGCACATAGATAAGGCTCGTAATTTCTTATACACACATTTGATATGGAATAACCATGAAAAAGATAACGTCACTATTAACCGCGCTTGCGGTTTCTGCGGTTTCTTCATTTGCCCTGGCTACCGGGTGGGATGATGGCTGGACGGATAATGATATTTTTGTTGGCCTTGAAGGTGGCTATGCCAAGACCAAAGTAAAGCTTGACGGTACCGGCTCATCGGTTGATGACAGTGACAATACTGGCTTTTTCGGGCTTCGCCTTGGCGGCTTTATGGATGACGAGGCCAGAGTCTATTTCACTGCTGGTTATCTTAAGCCGAAAGACGCTCAATGGGGCTCTAACGGTGTCGATTTTAAAGTTCACGACATTAAGCAGCTTAACCTTCTGGTTTCTGCCGATTATCTGTTTATGCCTGAATGGGATGTTCAGCCGTTTATTGGTTTAACCCTTGGTGCCACAGAAACAAAAGCCAGTGGGTCTTTTACTTCAGGCGGCACGTCAGTTGAAGACAGTTTTAAAAAGAAATGGGGCTTTGCCTACGGTGCCCAGGCAGGGGTAATTTATCAGATTGACAATATCGATCTGGAAGCTGGTGTAAAATACCTGACTAACGGCATTTCTAACCATTTTCAGGGGCTTGAGGATACCAAACTGAAAGTAAACGACTCTTGCCAAGCTTACGTTGCCGCATCCATCCACTTTTAAATGACTCACCAAAGGCCCTGCTCCGTTATCAAGTCAGGGTCTTTTTTTAACTACTCCCTGATTACATGCGGCACAAACCTTGAGCTGTCCCGGGTTATCACCGAGTTATCTTCCCTTATACCGATACCTGCAGGACGATCAGCAATAACCCAGCTGCCGATCAGAGTATGATTTCCGGCAAATACCGGCAGAGGCTGATATTTCTGTAGAACATAGCCACTATCGACATAGGGCCCATCAACGGTCACCGTCGTCTTACCATTGTCCATCACTGCGATGTTTGCACCTTCTCTGGAAAAAACCGGTTTCTTAACGTAGTGACTTCCCAGGTCATCTCCCGGTTTTTCATCCTCGAAATAGCAGGGTAAAAGATTAGGGTGTCCTTTAAATTCCTGCCACAGAAGGGGAAGGATGGCTTTATTTGACAGAATGGCCTTCCACGGAGGCTCGAAAAATAATGTATCGCTGCCCGGAAGGTAACTCCCAAACGCTTCTTCAAACATAAACTCCCAAGGGTAGAGTTTAAACATTCCGGGAATGGTTCTATCTTCCAGGTCGGTAAACTGGCCCTCCGGACTGATACCGATGTCCTCAGTGTAAATAAACTGTGTGCCAAGCCCTGCCTGAACAGCACAGTCACGGAAGTATTCAACGGTTCCATAGTCTTCTTCGGAGTCCTGGCTGCAAGAGAAGTAAAGTGGCTCACCGGCCATCTTCTGCTTTTTCAGTAGCACCAGTGCTTCAATCAGCATTTCCTGAATGATATTGAACTGATCGATGTCTGGCGGAAGCTTCTTCTCTTCCACCATCTGCTCCAGCCAGAGCCACTGAAAAAAAGCGGATTCATATAATGATGTGGGCGTGTCTGCATTATATTCATAGAACTTGGCAGGTGATTGACCATCGTATGAGAAATCCATTCGTCCATACAGATGGGAATCCCTTCTCAACCAGGAATCACGCACATAGTCCCAGAAAAACCGGGGAATTCGCAGACGCTCCATCAGCTGTTCTGAATTCACAGCTTGATCCACCAGATGCAGACACATCTGATGGATCTCTGCGGTAGGATCTTCTATATCCTGCTCGACCTGATTCATGGTGAACTGATAATAAGCAGTCTCATCCCAATAGGCTTCCCCACCAATAGTGTGGAACTTAAACCCAAGGGACTCCGCCAGTCTGGTCCAATCTTTTCTTGGCGCAGAGGTAATACGCAGCATTATCCCCCCCAGCTTCCTCGTGCGGCAGAACGGCTGCCAAAACCACCACGCTTCATGGTAGTACTTTTTATTGAAGGCTTGGTCAAAGAAGGCTTGGCCGTTGCTTTTTTATCAACGATGACCTTTCCCTGCTGATAACTGCTGCCAACCCTATCGTAGTTCCCCGTCCGGAAAAAACCGCCACTGCCAAGATAGAGAGGAATAACCGTAAAAGAGCTTCTGCTTGAGCCAGGCTCTGCGGCAAGCATAAAGCCTTCCATGGTTGGAATATACTCTCCGGAAGCCAGTTGCTGACATGTCGTGCCGAAGTCCTGCTGGCAGTCTGAGACGGCATTATATTTGGGTGCCATCATTAGATGGTTCTGCCAGGCCTTGTTGTATTCATACCGGCAAACCGAATCGGATATCACGCCATCACTGATGCAACTGGCTACGTCTTTATAAACCAGCGCTTCTCTGGCGGAGTCTGTGCAGCCACTGAGCACAAACGGAGCGGTTCCCATAATGGCAAGCTGCAACTTCTTTGAACGCTTCATTATTCCCTTAACTCCGGTACTAATAGGTCAAACAGGCAGCGTTCAATAAACCGGCTGCGATTGATACTCCCCCCAGCCAGATACCAGAAGCCAGCTTATTGTCTGCAATATGCTCTGAGATTTGCGGAATAAACAGTCTTAGTCCAAAAAATGTAGCCAACTGAACAATCAGGGCAACACCGCCCCAGAGCGCCATATCCACCAGGTCAATCGAGTTTTCAATGACACTGGCCAGGGGCAGAACAAAGCCGATTAAACTGCCAGCAAAAGCAATGGCAGCAGCCGGCACATCCGCCCTGATCAATTTCATCTCTTCATGGGGAGTACACCAAGTGTAAACCAGGACATAAATCCCCGTTAATACCAGCGCAACGGCAAAATAGGCAAGAAAAAGAGGAACTCCGGCCAAATAGTCGGTAATGGCGATCATATTGTTACATCCTGAACATTATTGGAACTGACTGACAAGGATACCCTTGCCAGACCGGAAATTCATTCATGCCGTAATGGTCAAGTGATCGTCATGGCTGAAAGATCAAGATCAAACCCTAAACTTACGACAGCTGTAGCTTCATCCTCACCGCTGAACTCAAGGGACGCCAGGAGATATTCATAACGCTCACTGCCACTGATTTGTCGCTGATAGAGCATGGCCAGATGGTCTACATCATAAGCCGTTACCGACTCATCACGACTGTGAACCGTTTCCGTGAAATTGACCGGTTCAATCCGACCGGGAACCGCCTCATCCCAGACCCGGCGGTAATCTGTTTCATTCAGCTCAAAGCGCTTATCACCAATCAAACCAGAGTCACTGACCCAAAGGCTCGCACCGCTCTCACTGGCAATGTTATGGGTTTGTGCAAAGACAAAGAATTTTATGTCATCAATGTTCTGCGTTTCATAACCGCCACTGGTTGATATCTGAATAAAGCCATCATCCGACGTATAAAAGCGGCACAGCGAGGCACCGGCCCCTAAATCAATGAAGCCTGCTGCCTCAATCGTCTGAATCCCTTCTGGCAAGGTGAATCCCAACTGTTCACGGATCATCTGGAAAGGTAACAAATCCAATTCAACCGCACTGCCCAACCGCAAATTAAGCGGCGATGGTAAAGAAACACTCTTGCTTTCGTCTTCTTCTTACGTTTAAACCAGTCAAAGATCATAAAAACAAACCACCCTTTGAAACGCTTGATAGAGAAATCGGGACTATACTCTTAAACCCCTGACAGATGGCTACGAATAGAAAGAGAACGCGTTATGTCTGAGTCATCACTGGCGCTATTTCTGATAGCGACCCTGATCCTTGCCCTGGCTCCGGGGCCGGATTTACTGTATATCACCACCCGCGGGCTTTCCCAGGGAGCCATGGCCGGATTCATTTCTGCACTGGGTGTTCATACCGGTGTACTTATCCATACTATCATTGCATCTCTCGGGCTGTCTGCCCTGATAGCCTCGTCCACCATGGGCTTTTCGCTGATTAAATATGCCGGGGCGGCTTATCTCTGTTACCTGGGAATCCGAACGCTCTTTTTTTCGAAAGGTGAGAATAGCAATGAACAGTGTATTTCCAACGCCGCCCTGAAAAAGATTTTTTATCAGGGTGTGATTACAGATGTGCTGAATCCGAAAGTCATTCTTTTTTTTCTGGCTTTCTTTCCGCAATTCATTGATCCGTCGAGCCCCTCGGCTCACATTGATATCTTAATGCTCGGCCTGACGTTTGTGCTGGTAGCCTTTCCGATTGATGCAGCTGTTGGGCTGTTTGCTGGCAGTGTTGGCAAACAAATACTCCACTGCAAGCAACGCATGCAGTGGGGCAAATGGATGACAGGCTCAGCGTTCATTCTTCTCGGCATCGGGACAGCATTTACCTCGCCCCCATCATGACTAACCCTGACGAGCCTTCAGACGTTCCAATACGCTGGAGGCATCAGCATCCCCCTTGGTGATACCCGCCGCCTTGAGTTTGGCCTGCAGATCATTCTCAGCAGTATCACCGGAAAGTTCACTGGCCGCTTCCATCTGGGCAGCCCTCTCAGCCTGCCGTTGTTTGATTCGTTCCAGAGAATCGGTCGCTGTCGCCATTTTTGAGTTAACACCGCTGTGTTTGGCGGCACAGGCAGCCTGTGCTTTTTGTACGGACTCTGTCGCTTTAACCGTATCAACCTGCTGCTTAAGACGACGAAGGTTGGCTTCTGCATCCGTAATGGCCTTTTTCAGGCTGACGATGCTGCCCGCAAAGCTCTTTTCCATTTCCAGTTCTGAATGAAGCTGCGCCTCATACTCGGCAATCTTACTGGCAACATCTGTAGCCAGCGATTCATCGCCCTGATCCAGGGCTTTTATGGCGTAGCCTTCATACTCAGCCACTTTTTCCTTCAGCTCGGCACACTTTTGTGAGGAGAGTTTTTGCTTGGCCATGATGCCAGCCAACTGAGTCTTGGACTGCTGCAGCTGATCACTCGCCTCACGAATTTCCTGATCCAGAATACGCAAAGCATTGCTGTCTGCAATCGCTTCACCGACTTCGTTGGTCGCCCCTTTCAGGGCCGTCATCACTTTACTCCAAATGCTCATGGTATTTACCTGTTTTAATGCTTGATGGTATTAAGCCACTGACTCAGAAGCCAGGTGATTCCCATAGGCTTCTGTCGCCTTGATGGCATTGGCTGCCAGTGTTTCTATTTCCTGCACGATATTCTGCAGTGAAGACGATGAACTCAGTGCACCAAAAATGGTGTAGTACTCATTGCCATCCGGAAAGCGATCCAGACTGATCGTCGACAGCGGAAATAATTTGTGAGTACGCAAAACCTCATCATTTAACGCAACCGGGTCCTTGACCAGTGAAAAAGGCCAGAGCACCGCATCGGCAATAATCTGCTCCCCGGAAACCGTCAGGTAGATAGGCAGATCACCAAACTCAACCATACTGATTTCCAGACAGGGCTCAGTCCCATCCACCAGATTCAACACCGCATTACCACTGGTACTCAGTGGGTCATTAGCCAACGCTTCGTATAAGCTTTGAATCGTCCAAACACTTGATGACTGGGTCATGATGGTAGGTCCTGGTGGTTGATAGGAATCGATTTGCCGTAGTTGCTGCTCAATGTCCCGCAGCAGGCTGGCGTTTTCTGGCATAATCCAGATTTCTTTTTTTACCAGCCCCTGCTCTCTCATCCTGGAGCGAAACTGTCGCTGATAATGTGCAGCGTTTTTCCGCAAGGCCATGAATGAACTCTCTGTATCAGTGGGTTGCCTGACCAGTTCAGTGATCAGGCAACCCATTACATGTAACAAATATTACATGTAATATAAAGGTCGTATTATTTTTTTCAACTGCCTGCTATGTAAACTTTTTATCACGCTTGCGAAAAGATAGCGTCTTATCGTCGCCAATACGCCGACGTAAACATCACCAGAACGGTAATGACCTCCAATCGTCCCATCAGCATGCCCGCTGCCAATACCCACTTGGCCATATCGGGCAGTGGTGCAAAGTTTCCTGCAGGACCAATAATGTCTCCAAGCCCCGGCCCAACGTTGGCAATGGCTGTGACCGCTCCTGTCAGGCTGGTAATAAAGTCCAGCCCCATCAAACTGAGTAGCAGTGTGATAATGCCTGTCAGCATCAGAAAGAAAAAAGTGAACCCGACAAATGAGCGAATAATATCAGAGGTCAGTGGCTGACCATTGTATTTCATGCTGAAGCAGGCCCGGGGGTGGCTCAACAGCTTCAGCTGCACATTAAGTAGCCTCAGCCCCAACTGGAAACGAAAGATCTTAACGCCACCAGTGGTAGAGCCTGAACAACCGCCAATAAAACTCAGGAAGAAAAATGAAGCTCCGGCAAAACCTCCCCACATTGAGTAGTCGGTAAGGGCAAAGCCAGTGGTACTTATGACAGATGTCGTATTGAAGGCAACCAGAGTCAGTGCAGCAAAAATGCCGTAGTCAGAATTCAACACTAACCAGGCTGTCATGGTGACCCAGAGAAACCCAATCAGTTTAAGAAAGCCCCAAACCTGACAATCTTTCCACAACGGCTCGGCATTACCCGACAGAAATCTTACCAACAGAACAAAGGGAAGACTGCCCACCAACATAAAAATGATGCCAGTCCAGTGGATGGCAGGGTTGTCAAAATGTGCCATTGATGCATCGGAGGTGGAGAAACCACCGGTTGAGAGCGTTGCCATTGCGTGGTTGATGGCTTCAAAAGCCGTCATTCCTCCCATGTAATAGGCCATGGCACACAATGCGCTCAACCCCAGGTATATCTGAACGATCCGCTTGGCAATCACACCGGATCGGGGCATTACTTTTTCCGACCAGTCGGAAGACTCACTCTGAAACAGACGCATACCACCCACCTTAAGAAAAGGCAGAACCGCAACCGCCATGACAATAAAGCCAATCCCCCCCAACCATTGAAGGACTGAGCGCCACATCAAAATACCCGGATTCATATCATCCAGACCGACCAGCACCGTAGAGCCCGTGGTGGTAATGCCTGACATGGTTTCAAAGAATGCATCGGTAAAACTGATTTCTGTTTCAAAAATAAAAGGCAGCGCACCAAACACACAGACCAATATCCAGCTTGAGTTGGTCAACAGGAAAACCTCCCTGGACCGGAATCCAAAGGCTTCTGTTTTGCACGACCAGCTTAAGATACCACCCACGACAAACGTCAGCAGTGGCGACAGTGTGAAAGCCAGGTAGTGAGCAGGCGTATTAAAAAAAATATTAGTAACCAGCGGGATACACATCAGTGCCGCCAGCGTCATCAATAATAGTCCAATGACGTATAGTACAGGTTTGTAATGCATGGTCTTAAAGAAACTTGAGAGCTTTTGCGTTTTGTTCTCGAAAAATAATGATCTGGCTCATCAGGCCTATGGTCTGAAACTTTTTTTGGTTCAGCAGGTCTGAATGACGGGAAAACAGCCAACGGCCAATTATCAGAAAACATTATTATCAGTATGCGCAGGTGTGTCTGTAAAAGCTTACACCTAGCCACTCTGTATATTCCCATACCAATCCATGAGCCAGATGATGGGGGAGAAGTCATTGTATCAACCATCTTAACACGACGGCTGACTATGAAAAACTGAGGTAAATCACCACAGAGGTTGAATAGTTATGGGTACAGACATACATGCATACGCTGAGTTCAGAAATAATGTTGGGCAATGGGAAGAAATCCCGGACTATAAACCTTTAAGCGATCGCGATTATGATGTTTTTTCATTTGTTGCCGGTGTTCGTTTCAGAAACGACTTCCTATAACTATGACAAGCCCTTGCGAGACAGAAACATTGAAGCGACTCGTGTTCCCGAAGAGTTCGTTACTCATACTGTCAGAGAGGCTCTGGGTGAAGGTTATTTTCAGGACCTGGCTCAGCTACAAAAGAGTAAAGCAGAGCGCATCGTCTTTTGGTTTGATTCATGACGCTGCAGTTCTTCAAGCCCATGGGAACAGTAGTATTTGAACTCTTGCCCTATTCATTCGTAACTAAACAACAACCTGGCTGCATGCTTGCCAACAAAAAAATCCCGATAAATTGCTTTATCGGGGTTTGCAGCCTTGAGCAAACTCAAGGTAAACGACATTGATTTCGATATGGCAAAACTCCCCAAAATTCATCATTGTTTCTTCATAAAAATGACCGACAAGGCCATCAATAAAGAAAGCCCATTCCGTGTTGTCAGCAATAGAAAACTACCGGGAATAATCAGTAGCGACAGCCAAAGCAGATGGTAATAGGCAATCCCTGACAGGAGCACTCCAACAAGAAGCATCAGCATACACAGCGCTACTGCGACCATCGGTGGAACAACCATGCCAGATTCCCTTGCCGATGAAATAATGCCCAACCATAGCCAAAGGTCAATTAATATAAAAACAACCAAAACGATATTGCTAAACACCGGAGTAACTCCTGGATCCTCGGGAAGCAGGATTATAGACGAGTCACATTATTCAAACACATCAGAAAACGCATCATAAGTCATATCGTACAAATCAACCTGATGGATGTGCCGTCTTACCACCGCGTCACAGGCATCATCATCAACCTCAGTGTTTTTCACGGATTTGGCAGGCACAAGACCATGATGCGCTTTTTTATCCAGAAAATCAGAGAGCCCAGTTACCAGTTCTGGAAAAAACCGTTTTATATAATCCACAAAAAGACGCATGGCACTCTCATTGCCCATCATCTCTGAATAATATTCATAAAATCCAAGATTGTGCCTGATGGTATTCAAAATCATCCTGCGCCTTTTAGGCCAGTTCGCCCGGGCATAAGCCTCTGGCTGCATCGTCTCAGTAATGCGTTTCCAGGTGCTCAGGGGAAATGGAGTCGGAAAACAGCACTCGCCATCATCATTGATCACGGTCACCGGGCTGCCATCAAACGTCACATAAACATCCAATACCGGCGCTTCGTCGGCAAAATAGTAATCCATACTCTGGGCCATCTGGATAATTTTTGTTCTCAGTGGCGCAGATACCCGCACCTTTTTCATCCGTTTAAGTGCTTCCTGATAACTCAGGATGCAGTCATGATCTTTGCGGATATAACCATGGCAAGAAACCTGGTTGCCAACAATGGCCGGGAATACACTGTTCAGCGCTGCCGCCACTTTTGATCGCACTGGAAATAAATCACCCCAGTCCACCTCCACAGCATAGGCATAAACATACTCGCGGATTATTGGGTTCATATGAATTCCTTTTCATAGACATTCTGCACGGTACACTCCCTATAATTCAGCAAAATGACTGTCGGGTGAAGCCTTCATTGGCAAAAGCCACGATATTGCTCAATCGTTCAGATTAGCCTTCATAATGCACAGCACGACCAGTACAACTCGATCCGGCCTTGTTTCAGCACCAGATAGTCGTTGCGGGTGACATCGGTATAGCGGCTGCCATTGGCTTCATGGATCAGAGAAGCCTGTGCCCGGTCATCTATCTGTGCTCGCCACACTTCGGTTTGGTTATGACCGTTGTAAGCCGGGGCATCCCATTGCAGGATTACGGCACCAAAAATGCCGTTGGTGGACAGGCCGTTGGCTGCGGTGGATGTATCCAGCGCTGTTACTCCACTCTCTCCATCACTATCTACCGGGACCGTGATTTCTGGCTGAACCGGTTTCAGGGTATCAGTAATGGAACCCACGGCAGAGGCAGGCAAACTTAACCGCTAGCCTATTTCTTTGGCCAGTCCCAGTTCAGCCAGCTCGCTGTGCAGTACTGCCTTGTCTCCGGCATTGCCGCTGCGACCGGCCAGGCAGTTCAGGAACTCGTGCACATAGCGGTCTACGCTGGCGGGCAGCGCGGGAAATTTGGCCATGGGTAGCCTAAAATAATGAACAGTAAATAAAAAGGATGCAGGCAATGCAGAACAGCAAAAACAATCTTTATGATACCGACTATGAGCAATGGGCAGAGCAGCAAAAACAGTTTTTACAATCCGGCCAGCTTGATCGGCTTGATATAAAAAACCTGCTGGAAGAATTAGGGCAAGCCGTGAAAAACAATCGTCGTTCCCTAAGAGGCTGTTTTAAAACTACTTAAACCTTCGTAGCATTATGCGAATCATGCATATATAAACGAAGGCTTCTGAACTCCTTGGCAGCTGTTCATAGTCTTTAGATAAACGTCTGGATCCTTCAAACCAGCCAAAGGTTCTCTCCACAACCCAGCGCCTGGCTTGAACGACAAACTTTCCCCGTGGGCGTTTTGTGATTTCAAGTTCCCTTTTGGGTTTGAAGCGATAAAACCACTCTTCAAGGTAACCCCGGTAGCCACAATCAGCCCAGACTTTCCGGATGTTTTTAAAGTATTTCTTAAGGTGAGCCAGTATGAATTGACCTGCAAAACTATCACTAAATGCGGCTGCGTGTACCCATACCACCAGAATCAGGCCAAGAGTATCAACAGCTATATGACGTTTTCTGCCTTTTATTTTCTTCCCGCCATCATAGCCTCGATCCCCCCCTTTTACCGAGGTTTTCACGGATTGGGAGTCAATGCTTGCTGCTGTTGGTTGTGGCTCTTTGCCCGCCTGAATTCGCACCTGGTCACGAAGAGCATCATGCACCTTCTTCCATGTGCCATCTTGTTTCCAGATTCGAAAATAGGTGTAGACAGTACTCCATGGTGGAAAGTCAGAAGGCAGCATTCGCCACTGACAGCCTGTTTTAGTGAGATAGAATATGGCATTCAATATCAGACGATAACTCCAGTCGCGTGGTCGCCCATTTTTTGGAGTATCATAGCCAGGGTCAGGGAATAGAGGCTTGAGGATTGCCCACTCGTCATTGGTCAGGTCGGATGGATACATAATTATCCTCCTTAAACTAATCAGATACTGTAGTTATAGACGACGTTGAGTTTTTTATCCTGAGTTAATGGTCAGTAACTTTTACAACAGTCTCTAAAGTCCGGTTTGAAAATTTGCCTCGTCAGTAAAATCTGTGGGTCATTTCCGGTTCAGGTAACTTGCCAAGCGCATGATATAACGCAATTTCCGCACATCTGTAGGTTCTGAAACCGTATGATTTTCTCGTAGTGAGTTTTATCTTGGTGTTCAGACCCTCAACGATACCGCTGGAATACGCCTTTTTCGCCTTGAACCAGTTCAGGATAAGTGGCTTGTGTCGTCGAACAGTTTTAGCAACTTTCTTCATCGGTTCTATCTTTGATCGCATCACTCTTGTACACCACCGGTCCAGGTATTTTCCTGCCCAGTGTGGTGAAATGTAGTCCCAGAACACTTGGAACTCTTCTCTGAGAAGATAGGCTCTGACACTTTTGAGGTTGTACTGAAGCACTGTGTTCAGCTTGATCTCTTCTTTCTCGGTCAGGTTCTCTTTTCGCTTGAGCAGACACCAGCGTGTTTTTTTCAGCACCGGTTCATAACCATCTGCCTGAAGCTGTTTGTGTTCCGTGGCCCTGACTTCATCAATGGCCTTATTCAGCATGGCAACGATATGAAAGCGATCCAGAATATGTAATGCTTGGCTGGCAAACACCGCAATCGCTTTTACGTAGGGTTGCCACATATCAGAACAGACATACTCCAACCGCTGGCTACGCTGTGTACCCAGGAAAGCGAAGAAGCTGCGAATCGTAGCTTCGGTACGCTCCTGACCAACCCATAGTAGCCGTGTACAGTCGCGATCAATCTGGTAGACAACAGTCAAGTATTTATGGCCGATCTGATACGCCACCTCATCAACACCAATGGCCTTGATATTATCAAGTGAACGATGCTTCTTGCCCCACTCAACCACATACTCAACAGCATGGAAGACCTTCTCCCACGAGGTATTGAAAGTACGGGCGACCTCCTTCCAGGAGAGCTTTCTAGCCCAGTTTGCCAGAAACTGCATGTAAACTTTGGTGAGTTCCTTCTTGCCTTCAGCCCATGGAACCTGCTCAACCTTTACGCCACATGTCTTGCATTCAACCCTACGCATTTTGTAGAGCAGAAAAACCCTGATTCCCCAGAGAGGGACAAACTCGAAACGACGTTCAGCAAGACGGTCATAGCCCGGAGCTGGTTGCTGACATCCTGAGCAAATAGCATGGCCGTTCTTGCGTGGGACCACGATGACATTGAATACTTCAGAGCCTTGATAGAGACCGAGTTTTACATCCTGATAAACAAATGACTTGAGTTTATGAACTTTATTGAGGATAGTTTTTATCAGCATCAGCGGCGTTTCTTCTTGTTTTTGTCTGCAAATAAAAACATACCTGAAATCAGCCGCTGGTGCTTTTTTTTTCAAATTTGTTGATTTCTACCCACAGTTATCCCTGAAGAGCCGAAAATTTTAATACTGCATCTATTTAAAATGGACTATCAGCTTCGGGTGCTTCAAGACCCCTGGGTGCAGGCTAAAGTGATTCATACCTGGCTGCCGAGCATCAACAATCCTCGCAGCGACATTACCGACCTTCTGGCAGACAGCCCATCCCTGAAGCATCATCTGAGGGATGCTATTGCGCAAAGTTATCCAATGGCCAGGGCAGAAGCTGTTGAACAGATGAACAAATACATTCACTCTCCCCAAAAACGGCTGACGGCCAGCAGCTTTCCCGATACTTGCCCCTGGACTTTTGAACAACTGATGTCGCTGGATTTATACCCTTAAAGCTCCGCCATGGAACTGGCCACAATCACAGCAGTCATGGTACCAGTGCCTGCCAACTCAAACTGTAAAACCATCTGTCTAGTAAATTGGCAACCAATCGGGCTCCACTCCCCAGCTTTCTGCAAAAAATACTGTCACGATGATTATTTTGAAGTGAATATCTATAGCACAATGCAAAAACCCCGACAGATTGCTCTATCGGGGTTTGCAGCCTTGAGTTTACCCAAGGTAAATATGGTGCCTGGCGATGACCTACTCTCACATGGGGAGACCCCACACTACCATCGGCGATCGGTCATTTCACTGCTGAGTTCGGGATGGGATCAGGTGGTTCTAACCTTCTATGGTCGCCAGGCTAAACTTTTTTGAGTGGGCAGTTTGCAGTTGGCAGTCGCCAGTTGACTTCTACTCACTCTGGAATCCTTCATTAAGCTTTCTTGCTGTACACTCTTTGCGTATGGCGGTTGACTGCCGACTGGTTACTGTCGACTGCCCACTGTCTTTTAAATCGCTTTGGCGTTATATGGTCAAGCCGCACGAGTCATTAGTATTGGTTAGCTCAATGCCTCACAGCACTTACACACCCAACCTATCAACGTCATAGTCTTTAACGGCTCTTTAGGAGGATCTAGTCCTCAGGGAAGTCTCATCTTGAAGGGGGCTTCCCGCTTAGATGCTTTCAGCGGTTATCCCGTCCGAACATAGCTACCGGGCAATGCGTCTGGCGACACAACCCGAACACCAGTGGTCCGTCCACTCCGGTCCTCTCGTACTAGGAGCAGCTCTTCTCAAACTTCCAACGTCCACGGCAGATAGGGACCGAACTGTCTCACGACGTTCTAAACCCAGCTCGCGTACCACTTTAAATGGCGAACAGCCATACCCTTGGGACCGGCTTCAGCCCCAGGATGTGATGAGCCGACATCGAGGTGCCAAACACCGCCGTCGATGTGAACTCTTGGGCGGTATCAGCCTGTTATCCCCGGAGTACCTTTTATCCGTTGAGCGATGGCCCTTCCATGCAGAACCACCGGATCACTAAGACCTGCTTTCGCACCTGCTCGAGATGTACCTCTCGCAGTCAAGCGTGCTTGTGCCTTTACACTAACCGTACGATGTCCGACCGTACTTAGCACACCTTCGTGCTCCTCCGTTACTCTTTGGGAGGAGACCGCCCCAGTCAAACTACCCACCACACAATGTCCCCGATCCCGTTTCGGGACCCGGGTTAGAACCTCAATATTGCCAGGGTGGTATTTCAAGGATGGCTCCACGATGACTGGCGTCACCGCTTCCAAGCCTCCCACCTATCCTACACAGGCAACATCAAGATCCACTGTGAAGCTGTAGTAAAGGTTCACGGGGTCTTTCCGTCTAGCCGCGGATACGCTGCATCTTAACAGCGATTTCAATTTCACTGAGTCTCGGGTGGAGACAGCGTGGCCATCGTTACGCCATTCGTGCAGGTCGGAACTTACCCGACAAGGAATTTCGCTACCTTAGGACCGTTATAGTTACGGCCGCCGTTTACCGGGGCTTCGATCAAGAGCTTCTCTCACCACCACATTGCTCTTGCTGACTGCGTTAAATGATTCCGCTCGCTCAGTCATTTTTTTGTAAACTCCTTCGCTCGCTCCATCATTTGCCTTGCAGCAAAAGCAATCTGGAGGTGAGATAACCCCATCAATTAACCTTCCGGCACCGGGCAGGCGTCACACCGTATACGTCCACTTTCGTGTTTGCACAGTGCTGTGTTTTTAATAAACAGTCGCAGCCACCTGGTATCTTCGACCAGCCTCAGCTTACGGAGCAAGTCCGATCACCAAAGCCGGCGCACCTTCTCCCGAAGTTACGGTGCCATTTTGCCTAGTTCCTTCACCCGAGTTCTCTCAAGCGCCTTGGTATTCTCTACCTGACCACCTGTGTCGGTTTGGGGTACGGTCCCTTATGACCTGAAGCTTAGAAGTTTTTCCTGGAAGCATGGCATCAATCACTTCAGCTCCGTAGAGCCTCGTCATCAATTCTCGGCCTTGAGGTTTCGGATTTGCCTAAAACCCCAGCCTACGATCTTAAACGCAGACAACCAACGCTGCGCCGACCTAGCCTTCTCCGTCACTCCATCGCAGTCAAAAGGGGTACAGGAATATTGACCTGTTTCCCATCGATTACGTCTTTCGACCTCACCTTAGGGGCCGACTCACCCTGCGCCGATTAGCGTTGCGCAGGAACCCTTGGTCTTCCGGCGGGGGAGCTTCTCACTCCCCTTGTCGTTACTCATGTCAGCATTCGCACTTCTGATACGTCCAGCATGCTTCTCAACACACCTTCAACCGCTTACAGAACGCTCCTCTACCGCACACACAAACGTGTGTACCCGTAGCTTCGGTGTCTAGTTTGAGCCCCGTTAAATCTTCCGCGCGAGCCGACTCGACCAGTGAGCTATTACGCTTTCTTTAAAGGGTGGCTGCTTCTAAGCCAACCTCCTGGCTGTCTGGGCCTTCTCACATCGTTTCCCACTTAACTAGAACTTTGGGACCTTAGCTGACGGTCTGGGTTGTTTCCCTTTCCACGACGGACGTTAGCACCCGCCGTGTGTCTCCCGTGATTGCACTCATCGGTATTCGGAGTTTGCATGGGGTTGGTAAGTCGGGATGACCCCCTAGCCCAAACAGTGCTCTACCCCCGATGGTGAGACACGAGGCGCTACCTAAATAGCTTTCGAGGAGAACCAGCTATCTCCGGGCTTGATTAGCCTTTCACTCCTATCCACAGGTCATCCGCTAGCTTTTCAACGATAGTCGGTTCGGTCCTCCAGTTGATGTTACTCAACCTTCAACCTGCCCATGGATAGATCGCCCGGTTTCGGGTCTACTCCCAGCGACTGTTGTTCCTAAGAACACGCCCTATTAAGACTCGGTTTCCCTACGGCTCCCCTAAACGGTTAACCTTGCCACTGAAAGTAAGTCGCTGACCCATTATACAAAAGGTACGCAGTCACACCACGAAGGTGCTCCCACTGCTTGTACGTACACGGATTCAGGTTCTATTTCACTCCCCTCAACGGGGTTCTTTTCGCCTTTCCCTCACGGTACTGGTTCACTATCGGTCAGTCAGGAGTATTTAGCCTTGGAGGATGGTCCCCCCCTCGTCCGAAGACAGTTCAGACAGGATTTCACGTGTCCCGTCCTACTCGATTTCACAATGATTGGCCTTTCGTGTACGGGGCTATCACCCACTATGGCGACACTTTCCAGAGTCTTCCACTAAACCAAAAATTACTTAAGGGCTGGTCCCCGTTCGCTCGCCGCTACTGGGGGAATCTCAATTGATTTCTTTTCCTCCGGGTACTTAGATGTTTCAGTTCCCCGGGTTCGCCTTCCAGACCCTATGTATTCAGGTAAGGAATAACGGCTTACGCCGTTGGGTTTCCCCATTCGGAAATTCCTGGATCACAGCTTGTTTATCAGCTCCCCAAGACTTATCGCAGATTACCACGTCCTTCATCGCCTCTGACTGCCAAGGCATCCACCGTGTACGCTTAGTCACTTGACCATATAACCCGAAACGATTTACTTTCGTAAATCATTAGAGGTCAGTCAATACAACTACCTTTAACGATCAAATGAATTTCTTTCGAAATTCATCGCCATACACATTAGCTATTACCTTTCGGTAATTAACTTGAGAGTGTCTCAGCAAGAATTTTCTTTAAACGATTTAACCGAAGTTAAATTATTTAAATCAATTCAGCTTAAATTTGGATTCCACATTTTTAAAGAACAATGACTAATAAAACTGCGCATGCAGTTTTATCATCAAACAATTCGTGTGAACGCTTATGGACGTCGGTTTTCGTTTAAGGAGGTGATCCAGCCCCAGGTTCCCCTAGGGCTACCTTGTTACGACTTCACCCCAGTCATGAATCACTCCGTGGTAATCGTCCTCCTTGCGGTTAGACTAACTACTTCTGGAGCAACCCACTCCCATGGTGTGACGGGCGGTGTGTACAAGGCCCGGGAACGTATTCACCGTGACATTCTGATTCACGATTACTAGCGATTCCGACTTCATGGAGTCGAGTTGCAGACTCCAATCCGGACTACGATGCACTTTCTCAGATTAGCTCCACCTCGCGGCTTGGCAACCGTCTGTATGCACCATTGTAGCACGTGTGTAGCCCTGGCCGTAAGGGCCATGATGACTTGACGTCGTCCCCCACCTTCCTCCGGTTTGTCACCGGCAGTCTCCCCAGAGTGCCCACCATAACGTGCTGGTAACTGAGGACAAGGGTTGCGCTCGTTGCGGGACTTAACCCAACATCTCACGACACGAGCTGACGACAGCCATGCAGCACCTGTCTCTGCGTTCCCGAAGGCACCCTTCTATCTCTAGAAAGTTCGCAGGATGTCAAGGCCAGGTAAGGTTCTTCGCGTTGCTTCGAATTAAACCACATGCTCCACCGCTTGTGCGGGCCCCCGTCAATTCATTTGAGTTTTAACCTTGCGGCCGTACTCCCCAGGCGGTCTACTTATCGCGTTAGCTGCGTTACCCGTCGTACAAGACAACCGACAACTAGTAGACATCGTTTACGGCGTGGACTACCAGGGTATCTAATCCTGTTTGCTCCCCACGCTTTCGTACCTCAGCGTCAGTATCAGGCCAGAGTGTCGCCTTCGCCACTGGTGTTCCTTCCTATATCTACGCATTTCACCGCTACACAGGAAATTCCACACTCCTCTCCCGTACTCTAGCCACCCAGTTTTGGATGCAGTTCCCAGGTTGAGCCCGGGGCTTTCACATCCAACTTAGGTGGCCGCCTACGCACGCTTTACGCCCAGTAATTCCGATTAACGCTCGCACCCTCCGTATTACCGCGGCTGCTGGCACGGAGTTAGCCGGTGCTTCTTCTGTGGGTAACGTCACAGCTGAAGGGTATTAACCTTCAACCTTTCCTCCCCACTGAAAGTGCTTTACAACCCTAGGGCCTTCTTCACACACGCGGCATGGCTGCATCAGGCTTTCGCCCATTGTGCAATATTCCCCACTGCTGCCTCCCGTAGGAGTCTGGGCCGTGTCTCAGTCCCAGTGTGGCTGATCATCCTCTCAGACCAGCTACGGATCGTCGCCTTGGTAGGCCTTTACCCCACCAACAAGCTAATCCGACGCAGGCTCATCTGATAGCGAAAGGTCCGAAGATCCCCTCCTTTCCCCCGTAGGGCGTATGCGGTATTAATCCGGATTTCTCCGGGCTATCCCCCACTACCAGGCAGATTCCTACGTGTTACGCACCCGTCCGCCGCTCGTCAGCGAAGTGCAAGCACTTCCTGCTACCGCTCGACTTGCATGTGTTAGGCCTGCCGCCAGCGTTCAATCTGAGCCATGATCAAACTCTTCAGTTTAAATTTTTCATGCGAAAAATTTATATGCTCAATAGAACTTACTGCAAATTAACGAGTATGTTCGCTTAAGCGTCGCATTTAACTATTAACAAAAGGCGTTAACCTTTTGTAACCGATGCAATCGCACAAGCGCCCACACGAATTGTCTGATATCTTGTTAAAGAACTGATTGAATCATGGTGATTCAATCGCTGGTTCAGCAGTCAGTGCCGATCAGCAAGGCCGCCTATCTTACCGTGGCGACCTTCGTTGTCAAGCAATCATTTTTCAGAAGCTTTCCAACTCGCTGACGTTGCCCGAAGCCCTGTCAGCGGAGGCGCATCTTACCGCGCCAGTTTGATTTGTCAACCGGTTATTTTTCATTTACTTCCAAACAACCATTTTCAAACCGCACTTCCCGGTCAGCGATGATGATTCATTCTGCTGATCCGTGGGTGACCGTTTGGGTCAGTCCGTGGAAGTGAGGCGCATGATAGAGAAATTTTGACTTTAATCAATAAGCGACAGTCGTTTTACGTACAATCACCTAGAACAACCGATGTAATAAAATATTAGTAGTACTTATGAGCCAGTCTATGAACACACCGCCCGTTTGATTGGCTGCGCCGGACTCAGGAATTTTTCACGACAAAAATATTACTGCCTGAAACTTTTCATCCTGTTTCATGATCCAAAGGGCTTGAACGTGATAACAGGAAATTCAAATGCAAGCCGCCCAGCCATTTCCGTCATTTACTGCAATGCTTTCTGGTAGAGCCCTCCCTGACAATCCAGCGACAAATAATTCCTCTGGGCTTCCTCCTGATCTCATCAACACTTTTTTCCACCATGGTGTCAGGATTATCACTGAGCTGCCCCCATCGTACCTAAATGTAGAACGTTGTAGCAGGGATCACATCCTCGGAGACATAGTCCAATGCTATCAAGGGCATTTACTGTGTCGTCATTGCGTACACCATGAGCAGTATAAACAACCAAACTTCCCCCCGGGTGATTTATCTGACTACCGTTGCCCTATAGATAAAGACGCCCTTTTTCCGGACACCAATTCAACCCGGGAAATCAAATTTGTTTATCAAAGTCAATGCCCTTCAAACACCACCTATGGAAACACTGGTTGCACATGGCGCGGGTCTTATAACGATATCAAGGGTCATCTCGACAGATGTGAAAATATTCCCATGAAAGACAGGATAAGAATGCTGCAACACGATATTTCAGAGGATTCCCGAAGGATAGATCAGCTTGTTGATGAGATGAAAAGGCTGGAATGGCTACTCTCAAAGCCACAACCATCTATCGAGAGTAGGATGGCATCACTGGATCAAGGTATGGAGTTAATGAAACAGCAAATGCAACAAATTACCCGGGAATTTAACGAAAAACTTCAGGAGCTGAGAACGTCTCCCAGTACCTCGTTACCGCCTGACTTTAAGCAACTCTACAATAATATAGAATCTCAGACTGAAGAAAATCGTCTCGCTATTGCTAATATCAAAAACGACATTACCAATGCACTTCAATTGATGAGTCAACTCAGGGATGTTGATCCCGCTACTTTGCGTCAGGTGGCTGGAACCCTTAAAGTCAATGCCTTACAGGACAAAACAGCATCCTGGAACGGTACCCTGGTATGGAAGATTGATGGATTTGCAGCCAAACGGATGGAGGCGATCAATTGCAACCCGGAGTCCATCTATTCACAGCCATTCTGTACCAGCGAATTCGGGTATAAAATGCGAGCAAGGGTCTACCTGAATGGTGATGGATCAGGAAAAGGCACCCATATCAGCTTGTTTCTGGCTTTAATGAAAGGTGACTATGACGCTATTCAGCGTTGGCCGTTTCGACAAAAAATTACTTTTATGATCCTCGATCAGTATGGTGTAGATGACAAGTTTGACGCTTTCTCCCCCGACCCGAATTCCTCATCTTTTCAACGACCAATAAAGCCAAGTAACATTCCCTGTGGCAACCCTCAGCTCCTGGCACTCTCCAGGCTGGAACATGGATACGTTAAAGATGACACCATGTTTATAAAGATTGTTGTAGATACCAGTCAGAGATGACACCCTGCCGAGGGATTAAATGAACAGTCAGTAGAGATAATAGAAAGCTCCCATTGTTGTACAGAGGTGTTCTGTAACACTCGTTGCCATTATGCAATCAGGAACACCGTCAGAGGTTCATAATGCGTATTTATCATCCGGGCTCATCCACTGAACCCGTTTCACCAAGTAATCTCTTAAGCAGCTGTTCATTTTCAACCGATAACTCGCAAGCCAGCTCCTGTTGATGTTTGCAGATCGTTTTATGAAGTGCTTTGTGTGACAGCAGCAGTTGCCGCAATGATCCAAGCCGATGTTCTAAAAGCCAGTCGTACAATCGAATATCTGAATAGTTAATTGAGGGATTATCTTGAGAATCTTCATCTTCATCCTCATCACTATCTTCAATATCAGAGTCTATCCCCTCGTCACTCTCAGTTCTTGCAAAACGACGTCTGTCAGGCTCCAACCCTACCCTGATAAAATCGCTGGTTGGTGCGAAGAGCATAGCTTCCATACGTTTCATGAAAGCATCAGTGCACGATTGCATAACAGGCCCATAGGGCAGGTAGATGAAAGGCCGAAGACTCATCCCTGCAGGGTGCTCAGCCCTGGCTTGTGCCAGCAAGTCGCCTAGCTTCACTCTATTCTGATCACTCAAATCCCTGGCAATCATGTTGACCGTGTCATCAATTAGATAGAACACATCCTGATAGCCTTTTAGCAGTTTACCGATATCCTCTGCCCTGGTTTCCATTAAGGCGTCCGAAATAGCCCCCTTCAGAGCGTCAATATTTTCGGGAAAATGATATTTATAGGCAGTTTTCAGGACGTAACTGCATAATTCCAGCTTTCGATTAAACTCGCCATCTTCATCTTCTCCGAAGGTACTGAAACAAACGGCAAGCAATGTTTGGCCATCACCATCAATACCGCTCAGGGCCAACCCTGATTTTATCCAGAAGAGAAGCACTTCGATATCTCGATAGAAGTCATAGGGAATCATTTTACTGACAAAAAGCGATGCTTCACTGGTGCATTGACTGATATCTAACCCATGGTGAGCAAGCAACCCCAGTTTTTCGCTATCAAGTCTGCGATTTTCGATCATTGTAGTAATCGGAATGTATTGGGAACGATTGCCGACATCACCGACACTGGCTCCTGCCCGCAACAAAAGAACGGCTATACCATTCCATGAATATGAACTCAGCGCATTAGACAGGGCTGTGTTGTTGTCGTTGTTCAATGCATCAAGGGTTGCCGGATTTTCCCTGACTTTTTTCAGCAATATGGCCATAAGCTCCCGGGTGGCACCAGCGGAGCAGACAGTGTGTAATGGCGTATTGCCCAATCGATCCGTCGTCAGCGATGCTCCGTGACTCAAAAGCCAGGTAACTACGGTATCTGGATGAACCGGGTACCGAGGCCGATTCAGACTATTCCGTCGAAGGATACAGCTCGCTTTACAAAACTGGTGCACCAGGGTTTCCCCGGCAAAATTAATAGGCTGATTGATATCAACCCCATCCTGACTCAAATACCATTGCAGTTTCTTCAGAATATTTGGGTCATGCACGGACAGTGGTGAGTACCAATACACCGTATCATGGGACCCATATACAGATGTTTGGCATATATTGCGGACTTGTTTGGCGTAAATATCGATGACCCTGTTCTGTAACAGCGTATCTAATTCCTGAATGTCAGCATTGTCGCTAAACAGCATATCGCACTGGCATTGTGGGGAGCGGATCAATTGTGTTGTGGGGTTTTGGCACACAACCGACTGACCATTGAATTCCCCTGCATTGCCAGACTGCATTGACAGGTGGTGGCAAACCACAACGGGAAAGGGAAGAAGCGATTTGAAGGCCGTAAGATCCTCAGGAGAGACGGTATTCATAATAAATCTTCCAAAGTGCGTTTTTTGTGAATTTCAATCAACAGCAATCCATTTGAAAAAGCGCAGTTCGATCATTGAAGATAACCAGATAGCCAGTCTGGTATAAGCTGGGAGATAATCAAGTATTATGCTTGGGATGCGCCCCGGGAAAGAGCGCAGAGGAGATCAAAAAGCGGTATTTACTGGATATGGGCCAACACGCCATCCAGCTCATCCAGTGAATTGTAGGAAATGACCAGCTTGCCTTTTCCTTTGGCACTGCACTGAATGGCAACCCTGGCTCCTACCTTTTCCGACAGCTCATCTTCAAGCTGCTTTATATTAGGGTCAAGCCGCTTAACGGTTTTTCCGCCTTTTTCCTTTTCCTGCTGGATTCGTCGAACCAGTGCTTCCGTCTGACGAACAGACAATCCCTTTGCGGTCACGGTTCGGGCTACTTCTAACTGATCCAGTTCGCCCAGGGAAAGCAACGCTCTGGCATGGCCCATTTCCAGGTCGCCATATTCCAGCATTTTCTTTACTTCAGGGTTCAGGGCCATCAGTCGCAAGATATTAGCAACGGCAGCCCTGGACTTACCGACGGCCTGGGCCACTTCCTGCTGGGTCAGTTCGAACTCTTTTTGCAGTCTGGAAAGTGCAATCGCTTCTTCAATTGGGTTCAGGTCTTCCCGCTGGATGTTTTCGATCAGTGCCATGGCAATGGCAGCTTCATCGGGAACATCACGAATCAGGGCAGGAACGTCCGCAAGGCCTGCCAGCTGTGCTGCACGCCAGCGACGCTCACCGGCAATGATTTCATAGCGATTCTGCCCGGCCGGACGAACCACGATAGGCTGCATGATGCCCTGTTCTTTAATACTTTCAGCCAGCTCTTCCAGGGCATCAGGGTGCATGTCTCGGCGGGGCTGGTACTTGCCACGCACCAGAAACTCAACGGGCAGGTCTTTCATTGTCCCATCCAGTGACTCCTTGACCGGTGATGGCCCGGCAAGATCATTGGACAGGGATGCCGGTAGCCTGGCGCTTCCCAGCAGTGCATTCAAGTTAGTACCGAGACGTTGTTTCGCCATGGGTCAGTGAGTTCCTGTTTTCCTTGTCGACTTGCCGTTAAGCCCCTTGATGTCATGCTTGCGTACCAGCTCGCCGGCCAGGGCCAGATAAGCCACCGCACCACGGGAGTTCCGGTCGTAGGCCAGTACCGGCTTACCATGACTCGGTGCCTCGGCAAGTCGAACATTACGGGGAATCACGGTGCGATAGACCTGATCACCAAAATGGTTGATGAGCTGTCTTGATACTTCGGTGGTCAGCGTCATCCTCGGGTCATACATGGTGCGCAGCAGACCTTCGATGTGCAAGTCGGGATTGATGGTTTCCCTCAGGCCTGCAATGGTTTCCATCAGGGCAGTCAGACCTTCCAGTGCATAGTATTCGCACTGCATCGGGATAATCACCCCACGGGCAGCCACCATGGCATTAATGGTCAGCATGTTCAGAGAGGGAGGGCAGTCAATCATGATAAAGTCGTACTGATCTTCAACCCTGGCAAGGGCGTCATGGAGTCTGGATTCCTTGCGATCCATCTCCATCAACTCAACCTCTGCTGCCGTCAGGTCGGCGTTTGCCCCCAGAACATCATAACCGCCATCCCGGGATGGCAGGATTGCCTGTTCGATATCACAGCGCCCGGTCAGTACATGGTAAACGGACCATTGCTGAGCATGTTTGTCGATTCCGCTGCCCATGGTGGCATTCCCCTGGGGGTCAACATCAATAAGCAGTACCCGCTGCTTACTGGCCGCCAGGGAAGCCGATAGGTTAACGCAGGAAGTGGTTTTGCCAACCCCCCCCCTTCTGATTGGTTACCGCTAGAATTTTAGCCACAGCCGTTTAATACCATTCAATGCCTGTTACGCAAAATGACAAGATGACGATCGCCGTCTGTACCCGGTACCTTTAAAGGCTCACAGCCAACCAGCTCAATTTCGTGACGATCCATCAATTCCTTCAATTCTTCTTCAGGATATAGCCCTTTCATGGCCAGATAAACACCTGAAGGCGATAATAAGTGTTTTGTACCATCTACCATATTAACCAATGAGCTGAATGCCCGTGAAGTAATGGCGTCAAAAGGCACATCCACCTGAAAAGACTCTACGCGGGAATTAGCAACTGCCAGGTTATTGAGCTGAAGGTCCAGTTTTGCCTGAAGCATGAAGCGGGTCTTCTTGCCATTGCTGTCCAGTGTCGTGAATTGTTTATCGGGGTACATAATCGCCAGAACCACGCCAGGCAGCCCGGGGCCTGAGCCTACATCCAGAATCGCCTCACCGGAAATATGGGGAACAATACTCAGACTATCCACAATATGCCTGAAGACCATCTCTCTGGGATCACGGATGGCGGTGAGATTGTAGGCTTTATTCCACTTGTTCAGCAGCAGAACATAGCGGGTCAGCAAATCCGTTTGAACCGGGGACAAATCAAGACCGAGTGATTTGGCACCCCGGCCAATGTCGTTCTGTAAGATCTGAGCCAGGGAGTGGTCGGTTAATGATGATGGGGAAGCGTTCATGGATTCCTTCAGCCAGCGGGCGGTAAGCCTTGCAGTGACGATAAGCTATCTGGATGCCGTCTGGCTTTACTGATGAGAATAGATAACTGATCAGTCTATTTCATAACTTTGATAAAATCGACGCAATCATTCATTCATCGCCTGCAGGGATGCCTGTAAGCCGGCCAACTGTCCTTTTACTTTTTGATAGGCTTCATAGGTTTTGATGGTTTCTGCCAGCCTGGCATCTCTCTCAAGTGGCTCTTTGTCCGGATCATAAACAGCGGTTACATTTTTCGCTAACTCCAATGCCTTCATTGCTTCCACGCAAATACTGACGTTATTGGGTAATCTCGTTGCAGGTTGAGCCACAGGCTGCTGACCATTAGCATGTCTGCCATGATCCTTTGCCACCTGTGCATTAACAACCTCCGCCTGTACATTAACAATCTCCACCTGTTTTCCCAGTTGTGCCGCATAGTATCCAACAAGTGACCTTTTCAATGCACCGCAGCGCATCGCCGTGGCGTAGCAAACCACATCCTGGGCCTCTTTTGAATCGATATCCACCCGGGGGACACAGGTTGCCCATGTACGCTCAATTTTCGAGCACTCAAGTCGTAATTCGAGAATAGCGTCGGTCAGCTGTGTTTTTTTCTTCCGGCGTGCAGCAAGCTCATCTGGTGGATCACATTCTGTTGAACTCTCAGGGGCCTCTGCCCCTGCTGGCTTTTCATTTTTCTCCTGAACACCAGCCTGAGGGGGAGAATCATCAGGCACGTCAGGCAAGGTAATGCTGAACTCCTCCAGTTTTTTGGGTGCAGCATTTTGGTGTCTGGCTGAAGGAATATAGGGGACAACATGTTGCGGCACGGCAGGGAGCATATCGATTATGTCATCATCATCTGGATCACGATTCATAACATCATGAGCCACAGCCATCAGATCCTGCATGACAGCCTCAAAGCCAGGAATAGCCAAAGCGGGAAAGTCGGGTGCCATGGAACTACCTCATTCACAAACTGAAAACTATTTTCTCACTGCGCGCAGACATTCACTTTTTAGAAAAGTTTCAACAGCAGTAGGGGGATTGTGTGGTTGCCGCAGATCACCCGCTGACTGATTAAATTAAGACAGCAGTCTATCAGGCAGGAACATAAAATGAGGTTAATCAAAACTGGTGCAGAGCTGATCAGAAAACGGTTCAGGCCAGTGTTCTAGGCCAGAGTCGACCCTGGCTCCAGGCTGCATAAATCCTGACAACTTTTTGCCGGAAGTGATCCAAGACGATTAACGGACATTAGCTTGTCGGAGCAGGAGAGCAGCGCCGGATGTGAGCCGGGAAGCCCTTCCGGGATCTCCTGGCCAATGGCTTGATAATGGTCAACCCAGAACGGCATCAGCTCTCCGGTTGCCATATCCCGGAAACTCATGGGTGTTTCTTCAAACAGGAAAATGCCTTTATTGGCATGGCGAAACGCATGAACAATTAATTCACTGCAATACCAGCTTTTCTGGTGTTCTTCCTGATTCTGCCGGTAGTGAGGGTCATAGGATACCGCAAGCTGCTGCTCTGCAAACGCCAGAGCATCCGGTACCAGTGCCGAGTAGCTCGATGCCAGCCGACAGACCAGGACACACGGTCTGCCATGGTTGTCTAATACCGAGCTGCTGACAAAGCCATCCAAAGCAGTTTTCTGCACCCGGGGCATGACAGCCTCTATAACCATGCCATCTCCGTCATAGAGCGCAACATGATTAATGGCTGCACCATCCCGACCCGAAAAGAGCCGACTGATAACCCATTCGGCTTCTCCACCTGAGCGCAGTTGAAAAAGCAGGTCACCTGGCAAGAGGTCTTTGGCGATCACATTAGCTGGCATTACAGTGACTGGCAGCGCTTTATCCATAACGAACCCAATATCTGAAGATCATCCCGTAATGGCGGTACAGGCAATATAAAGAATCATGTTCAGGAGTATAGAACCTGTCAGGCCATTTCATTCCGCAACAGGTCAAGTACCTGACGGGTATCAGGACGAACACCACGCCAAATGGCAAACTGCTTGGCCGCCTGTTCAACCAGCATACCAAGCCCGTCAATGGTTTTACCTGCCCCCTGCTCACGACACCAGCGATTGAAAACGGTTTCATCGGCACCGTACATCATGTCATAACAGCAGGTGTTCTGATCAATAATATGGCCGGGTATGGGCGGTATCTCTCCCTGCAGGCTGGCAGCGGTGCCGTTGATCACCAGGTCAAAACGGCCCTCTATATCGTCGAATCCACAGGCTGAAATGGCTTTATCCGTAAAGAGTTCAACCAGCGTATCAGCCTTGCTACGGGTTCGATTGGCAATCACAACCTCAACCGGTTGCTCGGCCAGCAGGGGCTCAAGCACCCCTCTCACGGCACCACCGGCCCCCAGAATAAGTACCCGAGCGCCTTTAATGGTTACACCGTTATTTGCCTGAAGGTCTGCCACCAGGCCAAGCCCATCGGTGTTGTCCCCATGGAGCTGGCCATGTTCCTGCCACAAGGTGTTTACCGCCCCGGCTTTTTCTGCTCGCGACGTTCTCTTCTGCGCTAACTGCCACGCCTCTTCCTTAAAGGGTAAGGTGATACTTAACCCCAGATCACCGTTTTCAAAGAATTCATCAATCGCTTTTTTAAAGCCGCCAACGTCAACCAACAGGGCGGTGTAACGCAGACTTTGGTCAGTCTGATCAGCAAACAGTGTGTGAATGACCGGTGATTTGCTGTGGGCAATAGGGTTCCCCATTACTGCATACGTGTCTACTGGCCCAGCCATGATTCAGACCCTCTTGATTTATGCCCAGTCTCTTGGTTTTAAAAATTCGTCATACAGTCGTGCCTCTTCACTGCCAGGCTCTGGACTCCAGTTGTAATCCCAGCGTACATGAGGCGGCAATGACATAAGGATAGACTCCGTACGACCGCCGGACTGCAGACCAAACAAAGTACCCCTGTCGTATACCAGGTTGAATTCCACATAACGGCCACGCCGGTACTCCTGAAAACGCTTGTGCTGCTCCGAGTAAGGCAGGGATTTACGGCGCTGTACAATGGGCAAATAAGCATCAATAAAGCTGTCGCCAACCGACTGCATAAACTCAAAACTGCGTTCAAATGGCCACTCATTCAGGTCATCGTAGAACAGTCCGCCGATCCCCCGGGGTTCATTGCGGTGTTTAAGGAAGAAGTATTCATCACACCACTTTTTATAGCGGGGGTAGACATCATCCCCAAAGGGATCACAGGCCTGTTTGGCCACCTGATGCCAGTGCTGACAATCTTCTTCAAAGCCGTAGTAAGGCGTCAGGTCATAGCCGCCGCCAAACCACCAGATCGGTGCTTCTCCATCTTTATGGGCGATCAGCATCCGGACATTGGCATGGGACGTTGGCACAAATGGATTATCCGGGTGGATCACCAGGGAAACCCCCATGGCCTGAAAACTTCTGCCAGCCATGTGTGGTCGATGGGCAGTGGCGCTGGCAGGGAGCTGATCCCCGGTTACATGGGAAAAATTCACACCGGCTTTTTCAAACACCGTGCCCCCTTCAAGCACTCTGGCTTTACCGCCACCATCCCCCTTGTTGCCGGAGCCAAGGTAGTCCCACTGGTCTTCCCTGAAGGAGCCCCTGGTTTCTTCTGCTTCAATCGCGGTGCAGATGCGATTCTGCAAATCCAGGAGGTATTGCTTTACGAGATCTACAGACGGTTCTGACATTCCGGGACCATTCCTGAGTTTTAGTAATATTAGCCAGCCCTTACCAGCTGCCCCGAACGCAGGTCCTGAATCTTTGAGGGTGTTTTCTGCTCTCCGGTTTCGCCGGGAACAATGCCATCCAGCAGTGAGCCAAACACGTCCTCTACACCAGAAAACGTTAACAGCGGGTCCTTACCGGCAAGGTTTGCTGACGTAGACACTATCGGGTGCCCTGTTGCTTCACACAGTGTTTTCACCAGTGGATGCGCAGTAATACGAACAGCAACCGTATCAAACTGCCCCCTGACCCAGTCGGGTGCCCAGCCAGCAGGGTCTGGAATAAGCCAGGTATAAGGACCTGGCCAGGTAGACTTCAGCCGGGCTCTTTCTTCACAAGAGAGGGGATTAAGTAGCGGGAAAAACTGATCCTCTGAAGCACCAATCAGAATGACCCCTTTTTCAACCGGTCGCTGTTTGATGTCAAGAATCCGATAAACAGCCTGCTGGTTCCAGGGGTCACATCCCAACCCCCATACGGCTTCTGTGGGGTAAGCGATGACACCGCCACTTCTGATTATTCTGGCTGCCTGATCTACATCCATCATGAAACATCTCTCAGAGATAACTCTCAGCTAGTTAACGGCTGTCGGAGAACAGCGTCTTTCGCAAGAACTGCTTCAGCATTCGCCAGATAGTCAGCCCGAAATTACAACACACAGGCTACTGAACACACAGGCTACTGATAGTTTCCGAAGCATCACCAGTAAGGTTCGCTAGTCTAGCAAGAGAAGTTCAGAAGCAACACCCGGAAATGTAAAGCACGATCCTTTCCGCTGATTCACAAATCAGCCAAGACGAATAAAACCACCGGATGTGGACTCTATTACGCCATCAAGCTCCATTTCGGTCAGCACCACAGAAAGCTCCGCAAAGGGAATCCCGGACAGTGTGCTGATTTGATCTGCACTGACAACGTCAAACCCCATCACTTCAATAACTTTAAGCCGCAGTGGGTCGGTCTCTTTGCGACTGGGAGTGGATGGAGAGAATTCATTCATAACACCATGGAGCTGTGGTGCGAGTTCAATTAATACATCATCAGGGCTTTCTACCAGCACTGCACCTTCACGGATCAGCTTATGACACCCTCGGCTTAACGGGTTCAGCACCGAACCCGGTATGGCAAAAACCTCACGCCCCTGCTCCGCAGCCAACCTTGCCGAGATTAATGAGCCGCTTTCCAGTGCGGCTTCAACCACCAGAACGCCAAGGGATAAACCGGACAGAATACGATTGCGACGGGGAAAGTTACCGGCAAAGGGTTTTGTTCCCAGTGGGTATTCACTGACGATGGCCCCCTGACTGGCAATCAACTGATAAAGATCCTCATGCCTTGCCGGATAAACCTGATCCACACCGGTACCCAACACGGCGACTGTCGCACCATAACAACCCAGTGCGCCCTGGTGGGCCGCCGCATCGATTCCCAGTGCCATACCACTGGTAATCACCAGGCCACTTCTTGATAAGTGTTCACAAAACTCCCGGGCCACCCGGCGACCATTGGGTGTCGGCCTTCGGCTACCGACAACGCCCAGCTGTGGCTCACTGATTAGCTGACTGTTACCAATGACGTAGAGCACAACCGGTGCATCAGGCAGCTCTTTCAGCGCTTTGGGATAGAGATGGGAGTCCGGTGTCACAATGGTATGGGCCTGACTGGCTTCCAGCCATGTCTGTGTCAGGTGCAACTGTTTCTGAATAGATGGGTCTCTGTGGGCATTGACCAGCAAACTGGCCAGTTTCTCCGGAATAATCTCTTTCAGTTGGTTAAATGGTACGGAAAAAAGCTGGCTGGGATGTTGGAATTTGTCGATAAGCTGGCTGGATTTGATGGGGCCCAGCCCCGGAATCAGGGAAAGGGTTAGCCAGGGGAGCAGTTGTAACCAGTCCTTCTGGTTGGTATCAGTGTATATCATTGAATTCTCTTTCCGGAGTTGTGTGGCTTATTCTGGTTATTAACAGCTCTGTCCGAATAAGCCACACATCCAATGAAGCACCCGTAAACATTCGGGCTGTTGTTTGAATAAATGGTTACTTATGGTTGTGGGCTCCGGAGGATATAGCCAACTTCAATATCCTCTTTAGCTGATAGCACAATACCATAGCTCATTTTTTCAAAAGGTCGATAAACCATCACCAAACCGATTCTCTCGGATGGCAGAGTAACCTGTTCATTGGTAAATGGGTCCAGGGCTTCCTGTGTCTTTCGATAGACGGCCAGGACATCCCCCTGCCTGAGACGTTCCCGTTCTCCTTTGTTGATAACCACCGTATCAAACTTGGAAACCTTTTTGGTGTTGTTCAGGCTAGCGGTGACAATGCCTTCTAAAGGTGCAGTCGGCGCTCTTGGAAAAAACGTCGTGACCAATCCGCTGGCATCCTGGCTGACCACCCGGTCACCGGGTTTCATCTCCATGTTACTTTCCTGCACGACCATGGAGGCAACCCCTTCCCTGACATGACTCAAGTTGATGGTTCCCACATCAATACCAATAAGCCCCAGCAATTCATCGGTTTCCGGGTCAACAATCTGCTGACCACGGCGGACGACATCAAATCGCAGGTTGTGCCCGGCAAAATCGCCCCGTGCGTATATTTTATCCCCGGCCCCTGAAGCCAATTTGCCATCTTTCGCAGCAAACACATAAGGTGCGTTATTCAGCTGCTCCTCGCTGGAAAAGACATGACCGCCCTTTAAATAACTTTGCACAGCACTCAAAGGAATCGCCGGGATTGCTGACTCTCCGGGCTTCACCCGGATTTTTGGTGTTAATTTAATCGTTCGACCTGGCTTCCCGCGACTGGCAATCATCAGCCTGGGCTGGCCATTGATATAAACCAGACTGACGACATCGCCAGGGTAAATCAGATGGGGATTCTCTATCTGGGGGTTAGCGTGCCAGATTTCCGGCCATAACCAGGGGCTGTCCAGAAACGTAGTGGATATATCCCAGAGGGTATCGCCTTTCTCAACGGTGTACCTGCTGGGGGAGTCTGCCTTTACCGGGCTATCGAATGCCAGTCCCAGTGAAGACATGCAAAGCAGGATTCCTGCCAGAGCAAAGCGTCTCATTGTCGTCCCGATCCCTTGAATAGTTTTTAGTTTACGTTAGGGCCTGTTGAGTTTTTGTGTGCCACACCAGATTTTCTTCGCTTAGACCATCCGAACAGTGTATCAACCGCTTCAGCCTGTGGGCAATCGGCTCTCTGTTAGTTCTCGGCGTTCATATCTGATTCTCAAGATCAGGTCACATAAATCGCCCTGCATTCTCAGCGCTGGATCAGGAAGAATAAGGCTACTATTAGTTGTTGTTGTAGTTTCCTGAGCCAGTATCCCGGTGTGGCTTTGATAAAGGAGCGGCCTGGATAAAGGAGCGACTTTGAAACAGAACAGCCTGATGTTTCTGGCAGTGTTAGCCTCTGTTGTCAGTTTGCTGGTGATGGCAGAAACGCCCATCCTGCATAAGTCACACGGACTCTCACGATTTGACGATCTTAAATACCCGGAAGGCTTCAGTCACTTCGATTACGTCAATCCTCATGCCCCGAAAAGAGGCAAACTGAATATTGCCGCCATTGGTGTCTTTGATACGTTAAATCCATATTCCCAAACCGGAACCCACATCTCCCAAATCTCACCGCTGCGATTTTTTACTCTGGGTTTTCTCGGTTTGAACGAACCCCTGATGGTGGGGACGGGCGCTTACAGTCCGACCGGCGATGAAGCCCGCTCTGCTTATGGCCTGATTGCCCAATCAGTGGAGTACCCTGACGACAGCCAATGGATAACCTTTAACCTCCACCCCAACGCCCGCTTTCATGATGGCCATTCGATTACGGCAGAGGACGTTGCGTTCTCTTTTGAGTACCTGCGCGCCAAAGGCCCGGTCAAATATCAGATTCAGCTTAAGCCCATTGCGCGTGTTGAGGTTCTTGATCAACACCGGGTTCGCTTTCACTTCAAGAGGTCTGGCAACCGGGATCAACTGTTCTGTGCTGCCGAGCTGCCAGTTCTGCCTGTGCACTACTGGCAAGACGGGCTTAACGGAAAATCCAGACTGACGCCGCCACTGGGCAGTGGCCCCTACAAAATCACCCATGTGGAAGGAGGGTCATCGGTTACCTTTACCCGGGTTAAGGATTACTGGGGGAAGGATCTGCCGGTAAACCGGGGCAAATACAACTTCGATCAGATCACGCTCTATTTCTATCGGGATCTGACCACCGCCTTTGAAGCTTTTAAATCCGGGGCGCTTAGCCTCTATTTTGAACCCATTGCCAAAAACTGGACCAGAGCCTACAACTTTCCCGACATCATCTCTGGCAAAGTGATAAAGGCTGAAATTCCAACCAAAATGATTATTGGCAGCCCAATGGTCGTGTTCAACACCCGCCGGGCTCCCTTTAATGATATTCGGGTAAGAAAAGCGCTTGGCTATCTGCTGGATTTTGAGTGGAGCAATCGGACACTGTTTGAAAACGCCTATGTCCGGGCCAACAGTTACTTTCCAAACTCCATATACGCCGCTTCAGGTCTGCCCTCTGCCCATGAACAGGCGCTGTTAGCCCCATTTCGCACGCAACTGCCCGATGCCCTGTTCCATCAGCCATTTTTATCCCCCAAAACCCGGGGCGATGGTTCGATCAGAGCCCAACAGCAACAGGCTCTGGCACTATTGAATGAAGCAGGCTGGCAGTTCAAGGGGGGCAAACTGGTCAACCAACAGCAAGAACCGCTGACGTTTGAGCTGATCACTTCCAGTCATCTGGCGGACAGGCTTGTTTTGCCATTTAAAAAGAACCTGGCCAGCATCGGTATTGAGCTGAAATACCGGGTTCTCGACATCAGCAACTATTTACAGCGAGTGAGAAAGCTGGATTTTGATACCATGGGTAATGCCTATTCCCTGGGACTCTCGCTGGGCAGTGAGCTATTCAGGTACTTTCACTCCAGTAATGCGGATATACCCGATACCCAGAATCTGGCCGGTATCAAAAACCCGGTGATTGATGCGCTGCTGGAGAAAATACCAAGAGCCGGGAGTCAGAAAGAGCTGGAAACCATTATTCACAGCCTTGACCGGGTGCTGCTTTGGAATCACTACGGTATTCCACTCTGGTACTTTGGCAAAGTCAGACTTGCCCTCCAGAGCAATATCAAGCGACCGGCAATAACCACGGATTACCCAATGATCATCAATACCTGGTGGCAGGCGGAATAAGTCCGGCTAGGTACAGACTGAATTTGCAGATATACTGAAAGGTCAACAAACTTCATTATCGACTGCCTCACCTGAGATCACTGATGGCTCTACTGGAAATACTTGAATACCCTGACCAAAGACTTCGTACGGTTGCCAAACCTGTAGCGGAGGTCAATGACGACATTCGACGTATCGTTGATGACATGCTGGAGACCATGTACGACGCCAAGGGCGTGGGTCTGGCGGCAACCCAGGTGGATATTCATCAGCGCATCGTGGTTATGGATCTTTCTGAAGAGGGTAACGAGCCCCAGGTGCTTATCAACCCAGGCTATGAGCCCATCGGCGATGAAAAGTCCGACTTCCAGGAAGGCTGTCTATCAGTCCCCGGCTTTTATGAACTGCTGGACCGCTACGCTCAAGTGAGACTCACCGCTTTAGATCGCGATGGCAATGAGTACACACGGGATTACGACGGACTGGCAGCGGTCTGTGTCCAGCACGAGCTGGATCACCTGGAAGGAAAACTGTTTATCGACACGCTGTCCCGCCTGAAACAGGACCGTATCAGGAAAAAGCTTGGCAAAAGAAAACACTGATGAAAAGCCTTCGAATTATCTTTGCCGGAACCCCTGAGTTTGCCAGTGCACACCTTCAGGCCATTCTGGATAGTCAACACCAGGTGATCGCCGTCTATAGCCAGCCGGACAGACCTGCAGGGCGTGGTCAGAAACTCCTGCCCTCACCGGTCAAATCCCTAGCTGTTACCCACAATATTCCCGTTTTCCAGCCAAAGTCCCTGAGAAATGCAGACGCTCAGCAGGAACTTGCCGCTCTGGATGCAGATCTGATGGTGGTGGTTGCCTATGGTTTGATTCTGCCACAGGCGGTGCTCGACACTCCAAAGCTGGGCTGTATTAATGTGCATGGCTCCATTTTGCCAAGATGGCGCGGAGCAGCCCCGATTCAGCGGGCTATTGAAGCCGGTGACACTGAGTCCGGTGTCACCATTATGCAGATGGACGCCGGACTGGATACCGGCGACATGTTGCTGAAAGCTTTTTGCCCCATCCACCCAACCGATACCGCATCGGACCTTCATGACCGTCTGATTGCAGTGGGTCAGCCTGCTCTTGTTCAGTCGCTTGATGACATTGCCGCTGGCCATATTCATCCGGAAAAACAGGATGACAACCTGGCAAACTACGCCCATAAGATGAGTAAAGAAGAAGCACGGCTGGACTGGCAAACATCCGCACAGGCCCTGGACCGGCAGATTCGGGCATTCAATCCCTGGCCTGTGGCGATCACCGCGTTGGATGACACGAACATCCGTGTCTGGGAAGCAATAGCCCTGGAAGAAGGCACAACCGAAGCACCGGGAACCCTGATCAAGGCTGATAAAGAGGGTCTGGATATTGCCTGCCATGAAGGCACCCTGCGCATTAAACGGCTGCAGTTGGCTGGAAGCCGTGCAATGACGGTGCAGGAGCTGCTGAACAGCAAAAAAGCGATGTTCAGCACCGGAAAACAATTCAGTTAGGCGCTTTTTTACCTGATATGGCTAAACAATCTTCTGTTCGACAGCTGGCAGCACGGGCGATCACCCGGGTAACTCTGGGCGAATCACTGGGCAGTGTACTGCCGCAGTTGCAGGAAAAACTGTCAAAAAAAGACCAGCCATTATTGGCTGAGCTTTCCTATGGCACACTCCGTTACTACCACCGGCTGGATGCCTGGCTTAAGTTTCTCACCGAGAAACCCCTGAAAGAAAAAGAGCAGGACATTCATAACCTGATTCTGGTTGGTCTGTATCAACTGTTCTTTACCCGCATTCCACCCCATGCCGCCATTGGTGAGACGGTACAGGTAACCCGGACCATGGGTAAGGCCTGGGCCAGGGGCCTGGTCAATGGCATTCTCAGAAATGCCCAGCGCCGGGTTGAAGAGTTGCATGACCTGGAAGAGCGCAGCCCGGTGTGCGACTGGTCACACCCGAAATGGCTGATCAATACCATTAAACGGGCCTGGCCAGAGGATTATCAAGCCATTCTCACGGGTAACAATCAGCCTCCTCCCATGACCCTCCGGGTTAATGAACAGAAGATCAAGCCCGCCAGATACCTGAAAAAACTGCTGGATGACTGTATCACGGCGAAACAGTCCAAAATTGCTCCACAGGCCATCACCCTGGTCAGGCCCAGTGCCGTGGACAAACTACCCATGTTTCATGAAGGAGCTGCCAGTGTTCAGGACGAATCAGCCCAGCTGGCAGCGACCTTGATATCGGCAAAACCCGGTGATCATATTCTCGATGCCTGCTGTGCGCCGGGGGGCAAGACCTGTCACTTGCTGGAACTGAACCCGGATATTACCGTGGATGCACTGGATGCCGATAGCGTCCGCCTGGAAAGAGTGGCTGAAAATCTGCAAAGACTGGGTTTGACGGCGAATGTTCTGTGCGGTGACGCGACAGATCCCGACAGCTGGTTCCCGGGCAAGGCATACGACCACATTCTTCTGGATGCCCCCTGCTCAGCAACCGGCGTTATTCGTCGCCACCCGGATATCAAACTGCTGAGAAAGGCAGAAGATATTGATGCACTGGCTCAGCTGCAACAGAAAATCCTCAAGGCTATCTGGCCGCTGTTGAAACCCGGCGGCACGTTACTTTACGCCACCTGTTCCATCATGCCTCAGGAAAACCATCTGCAGATTGAGCAGTTCCTGTCAGAAACACCCGACGCCAGATTGCAGTCCATTGACGGTCCATGGGGTCACGATACCGGGTTTGGCAAGCAGCTTTTTCCCGGCTCTGGCAGCTCTGTAAACAGCGGCGACGGATTTTTTTACAGCCTGATGGTAAAGATGGATTCCTAAATGAAAATTATCATTCTCGGTGCCGGTCAGGTGGGTGGCACACTGGCAGAAAACCTGGCCAGTGAGGAAAATGACATTACCGTGGTCGATACCGATGCCACGCGACTTCGTGAGCTGCAGGATAAAATCGATATACGAACCATCCAGGGCAAGGCATCGTTTCCCGGGGTTCTGAAACAGGCTGGGGCCGATGAAGCCGATATGCTGGTGGCGGTCACCAACAGTGATGAAGTGAATATGGTGGCCTGCCAGATTGCCTACACACTGTTCCACACGCCGTCCAAAATTGCCCGTATCCGTCAGGCCGCTTACCTGAAAAATGAGAGCCTGTTTGCCAATGCCGCACTGCCGATTGATGTTCTTATCAGCCCGGAGCAAGTGGTTACTAACTACATCAACCGACTGCTGGAGCGTCCCGGAGCCCTTCAGGTTCTCGATTTTGCCGAGGGTCGTGTCCAGCTGGTGGCTATGAAGGCTTATTATGGCGGCCCGCTGGTGGGTCACGAGCTTCGTTATATCCGTGAACACATGCCCAATGTGGATACCCGGGTTGCCGCCATTTTCCGCCGTGGCAATGCCATCATGCCCAAGGGGAACACCGTGATCGAGGTGGACGATGAAGTCTTCTTTATTGCTGCCCGTGAAGATATCCGGGCCGTGATGGGCGAGCTTCAGCGGCTGGATGATGACTACAAGCGCATCATTATTGCCGGTGGTGGCAATATCGGTCTGCGCCTGGCTCAGGCCGTGGAAGACCAATACAAGGTCAAGATCATTGAACACAATATGGAACGTTGCCAGTTCCTGTCAGAAACGCTGACCAAAGCCATGGTTTTCTGTGGCAACGCCTCCGATAAAGAGCTGCTGATCAGTGAGAATATCGAAGATACCGATATCTTCTGTGCGCTGACCAATGACGATGAAGCCAATGTCATGTCCTCCATGCTGGCGAAGCGTCTGGGGGCCCGTAAGGTCATGGCACTGATCAACAATCCCGCCTATGTGGACCTGGTGCAGGGCGGTGAAATTGATATTGCGATTTCTCCACAGCTGGCCACGATTGGCAGCCTGCTCAAGCACGTCAGGCGTGGCGATATAGTAAACGTTCACTCACTGCGCAGAGGCGCTGCTGAAGCAATCGAGGCGATAGCCCATGGTGATGAGCACAGTTCCAAAGTGGTGGGTAAAACCATTCAGGAAGTGGAGTTACCCCAGGGCGCGACCATTGGTGCGATTGTTCGTAATGATCAGGTGCTGATTGCTCACGATACCACCCGAATTGAGTCCGGCGATCATGTGATTCTCTTCCTGACCAATAAGCGCAAAATCCGTGAAGTTGAGCAACTCTTCCAGGTTGGTCTTGGGTTCTTTTAAACCATTGCTTTGTGGTTATCCATCACAGGAAACTATTCCTGACAACTGATGTCCAAGGGAGCTAAATACGATAGCATCGATAGGAAACAACCTTGGACACAAGACTGACCGCCAGCAGAACGGCCACGCCGCCTGATCCTGCCAGTATCGGAACTGACCAGCAAAGCACCGACCTCATTAAAAGATGGTCCACTGCTGGCCGACCTGTAGCAATAGTGAGCCCAATGGTTTCTGTCAAAGCAGATACACCCGTTCATGCAATGACCGGAACCACAACAGCACAAGATGTCACCATCGACCAAGAAACGGCCTACCGTTGGCTGCTAGCGGCATTCCGGATGAGTGAACAACAGACAACAGGTCATAATGAAAGCTCAGCCCCCTCAGCAAGCGGTGGAGAACTGCTGATGAGCAACCCGGCTGCCACCAATGATACAGAGTCTGACTTGTTGGTAACGTCGGTGATTGATTTACCACCCAGGTGTAATATCCTTTAGCCCCCTTTTTTATCTGACAAAAGTCGTTCAGGCTTTATTTTTCCCATGGATTGGGAGTAACCTGCTACAGCATAAAATTAGAATTTCTTATAGCCATTATAAGAACGCAACATGGCAGTTTGTTTGAGCGCCCGGCAATTTCTTACTCCATATCGCCGGGTGCTTGCACTGGATGAAGCAGGAGCACCATGCAGTTTCAGGTTATTCTTCCCATTTTGGGCATTTTGTTAATTTTGTTCAGTACGTCCAGCCTTCCTCCGATTGTCGTGGCACTGCTTTATCAAGAGCAGGAAATGACCATTTTCATCTACACCTTCCTATTGACACTAATGCTGGGCGTTCTCCTCTGGTTCCCTTTCCGGCATATCAAGGATGAGTTGCGCACCCGTGAAGGGTTTCTGGTCACGGCGCTGCTCTGGATTGTTCTGGGCGCAGTGGGTTCACTGCCATTTCTATTGATGGAAAGCCCGGCACTCAGTATCACCGACGCACTGTTTGAGTCCATGTCCGGCTTAACAACCACGGGAGCCACCATTCTGACCGGCATTGAGCACCTGCCCCGCTCTATTCTGTTTTACCGACAGCAGCTGCAATGGCTTGGTGGCATGGGGATTATTGTGCTGGCAGTGGCCATTCTGCCGATGCTGGGGATCGGCGGTATGCAGCTCTATCGCACAGAGACTCCAGGGCCGGTTAAAGATTCAAAACTAACGCCCAGAATTACCGAGACCGCCAAAGCGCTCTGGTTTCTTTACCTTTTTCTAACGGCCGCCTGTGCCCTGGCCTACTGGTTAGCGGGGATGAACCTGTTTGACGCGATCTGCCACAGTTTCACCACCATCGCCATCGGCGGTTTTTCTACTTACGATGCCAGCATGGGCCACTTCAACTCCCCCATGATTATCTCTGTCGCCATCTTTTTCATGCTGATTGCCGGGATCAATTTCGCCCTGCATTTTACCGCCTGGCGCAATAAGTTATTGACCCACTATATTCAGGATCCGGAAGTTAAGTGGTTTCTGGCCATTCTGGGTGTTGTTGGCGCAATCACCGTTGCAACACTCTATCTTTCTGATACCTACTCCCTGACCAAGTCGCTCCGCTATGGTCTGTTTGAAGTGGTATCCGTAGCCACAACCACTGGCTACACCTCATCCTCCAGCTTTACAGCATGGCCGACGTTTCTGCCCCTGCTGTTGTTTTTTACCAGTTTCATGGGGGGGTGTGCAGGCTCTACCGCAGGTGGAATGAAAGTCATCCGGGTTGTTCTGATTGCCAAACAGGGAATGAGAGAACTACGTCGTCTAGTTCACCCTAATGCAGTCTTCACCATCAAGATTGGCGGCAAACCCGTGAGCCCAAGGGTGGGCGAAGCGGTATGGGGGTTCTTTGCCACTTACATTTTGATGTTTGTTCTTCTCTTTCTGGCTTTACTGGCAGCAGGTTTAGACTTTACTACGGCATTTTCAACCATTGCTTCCTGCCTGAATAATCTCGGCCCTGCGCTCGGCGAAGCAGCGTTCAGTTACCAGGGCCTGCCCGATGCCGCAAAGTGGATTCTTACGTTTGCCATGCTACTGGGACGCCTGGAGATTTTTACACTACTGGTGTTGTTTACTCCAACCTTCTGGCGTTATTAATGCCATTACAGCGGCCGGAACAAAGGTAACATATTCTAAATAAAGCAGCGGTTAACCAAAGGCAGGATCAATAAGAACCATGGAAGGAGTCTACGGTTGGAATGCAGAGGATTAAAGTCCGTCCATCAGGCTCTCACCCCCCAGAACCCTGAGCCATTGAGATTCATCCAATGGATTCAAAAACTCAGCAATCTCAGACTCGGTAAAGCTTACCACGCCTGATTTGAGCTTATTATCGTCCCCCTTATTTGAATAAATAAGACTGATATCTGTTTGACAGGAAACATCCCTGAAGGCCAAATCCTGACGCAAGGGAGCGACATTATTGTTGTCAGGAGTCTGGGTACTATGATCTGTTAAGCCCGAAGGGCTCAATACTTTATGCGTTACCTGGTTTGGCTTAACACGGGTATGAGCAACGCTTGACGCCTTTTGAGCGATCACGGATTTCTTGTCTGATTGCCGTACGTCAGAAACAGGATTATTACCAGAACGCTGCCTTTTGGGATGGGCTACTTTCCGACCTGTTACAGTTTTACCTTTTAACTCGCTTTCAGCATTGGATTTTTTGCGCTTTCTGGGGTGATACTTGTAATCAGGATACTTTTTTTTGTGTTCATCCCTTTCTAATGTGGCTTGCTTAACAAAACACTCCTTCTCCTTCTCTGACATTTTTTTCCAATCTTCGGCCACCAGTTTGGAGAATTCACTTTGATGGTATAATGCCTTTACTTCCTTTGCCCTCATGCTGCGAAAAATAATAAATGCATTCCTGGGCCTGGGTACGTGATTGTGCTTTGATTTTACAGAGGCAGTTGTTTCCACCTTTTTTCTATTATTAGTTTCAGGCTCCCTCGCAGGATAAGAAAACGGCGCACCAACTGGACCAGAATTCGTTACATGCACTGTTAAAAAACCTCTCTAAAATCGGCTTGGACAACTTTTTGAGCTTTTAAGTTCCCAATAGGCACCCTTAATGTTTACCCACATTGTTCACAACTTATCCACAGCTTAAACTTAATCGCACAAACCGGTATACTCCCTCTCTATTTTTACAGTCGAACCCTGCGAGTGATCACTCATAGGGAAACCTGCGCCAGGTGAATAAGTAGCTAACCATATGAAATCATATATTTCTGACTCCTTGTTCAGGCACTCTGCTTCGTTACAACTCCGGTCACATAGCTACGGCTATGCTCCCTCCGTTGTACCTCGCATAGCACCTGCCCAAGTAGCCAGAAATATATGATTTCATATGGCCAGCTACTTAAACCGGTCATCGATAATTGCTCGCAACACAACGCTCAATGTTCAAAAAACGACCCGTTTACATTTGAGCCTCCAAGAGGTAGAAAAGTGACTTCCCAGAGCACACCAGATATCTATACATTCCAGGGGCTGATCCTCGCCCTGCAACAATTCTGGGCCCAACAGGGCTGCGTTATCATGCAACCACTGGATATGGAAGTGGGTGCGGGTACTTTCCATCCAGCCACTTTTCTGCGAGCCATCGGCCCGGAAAACTGGAACTCGGCTTATGTTCAGCCCAGCCGTCGCCCTACCGATGGCCGTTACGGTGAAAACCCCAACCGCCTGCAACATTATTACCAGTTCCAGGTGGTGATGAAGCCATCCCCCGATAATATTCAGGAGCTGTACCTGGAATCTCTCCGGCAACTGGGCATTGATCCACTGGTTCATGACATTCGTTTTGTCGAAGATAACTGGGAGTCGCCCACACTGGGTGCCTGGGGGCTTGGCTGGGAAGTCTGGATGAACGGTATGGAAGTCACCCAGTTCACCTATTTCCAGCAGGTCGGCGGTATTGAGTGTTACCCGGTTACCGGCGAGATCACCTACGGTCTTGAGCGCCTGGCCATGTATATCCAGAATGTCGATAACGTGTATGACCTGGTCTGGACGGTGGGTCCACAGGGTCCGGTCACTTATGGCGATGTGTTCCATCAGCAGGAAGTTGAAATGTCCACCTTCAACTTTGAGTACGCTGACACGGAAGAGCTGTTCAAACAGTTCGATTTCTTTGAACGCGAATCCCGGAAGCTGGTTGATACCGGCCTGCCTCTGCCGGCTTATGAGTACGTTCTGAAAGCTTCACACACCTTTAACCTGCTGGATGCCCGCCACGCGATTTCGGTGACGGAACGTCAGCGTTTTATCCTGCGCGTCAGAACGCTGGCCAGGGCAGTCGCCAAAGCTTACTTCGACAAGCGTCGTGAGCTTGGTTTCCCCCTAGCGGATGACAGCATTCGTGATGAAGTTCTGGCATCTCTTGCCAAAGAAACCGCGCAGGAGGAAAAATAATGAACACATCTCTGAATAAAGCACATAAAGAAGACTTCCTGATTGAGCTGGGCACGGAAGAGCTGCCACCAAAGGCATTAAAAAGCCTGTCTGACGCGTTTACCCGGGGCATTCTTTCCGGTCTTGAACAGGCCCAGATCACATTTACCGATTATGAGTCGTTTGCCGCCCCCCGTCGTCTGGCTCTGCTGATCAAAGGCCTGGATACCGCACAGCCGGATCAACAGCTTGAGCGCAAGGGGCCTGCAGTCAAAGCCGCCTATGATGCCGAAGGCAACCCAAGCAAGGCCGCCCTCGGTTTTGCCCGTTCCAACGGGGTAGATTTTGCCGACCTGGAACAGGAAGAAACACCGAAAGGTGCATGGCTGGTCTACCGCTCGGTCAAACCGGGTCAGGCCAGCAAAGATTTGCTGCCGGAAATTATTACCCAGTCTCTGAATAACCTGCCCATTCCCAAACGTATGCGCTGGGGTGCCAGCCGTACCGAGTTTGTTCGTCCCGTTCACTGGCTGCTGATGCTGCTGGGCAATGAGATTATTGACTGCGAAATTCTCGGCCTGAAAGCCGACAACACAACCCGTGGTCACCGCTTCCACGGGAACCTGGAAATCATCATCAACAACCCTGCAGACTATGCCCAGGTTCTCCATGAACAGGGCAAAGTGATTGCCAACTTTGCAACCCGTCGCGACATTATCCGTGAGCAGGTTGAACAGATGGCTGCCACGATTAATGGTCATTCGGTGATTGATCCGGACCTTCTGGATGAGGTCACCGCGCTCAATGAATGGCCAGTCGCTCTCTGTGGCCGTTTTGATGATGACTTCCTGGCCGTTCCATCGGAAGCACTGATCTCTTCCATGAAAGGCCATCAGAAATATTTCCATGTGGAAAACAGTGCTGGGAAACTCCTGCCGCACTTTATTACCGTGGCCAATATTGACAGTGCCGAACCTCACCTTGTTGTGGCAGGTAATGAGAAAGTCATTCGTCCGCGTCTTGCCGATGCCAAGTTCTTCTACGACACTGACCGTAAACATACACAAGACGATCGTCGCGAAAAACTGAAACCCATTGTCTTCCAGGCACAACTGGGTTCAGTGTTTGCCAAAACAGAACGTATCGCACGACTTGCTTCTTACATTGCGCAAACGGAAGGTGGTGATGCGAAGCTTGCTGAACGTGCCGGTCAACTGTGCAAGTCTGACCTGGTGTCGGAAATGGTGCTGGAGTTTCCCGAGCTGCAGGGCATCATGGGTCAGTACTACGCCGACAACGACGGTGAAAATCCCGAAGTCAGCAAAACGCTGTATGAACAGTACATGCCTCGCTTTGCCGGTGATCAGCTACCTTCAACACTGATTGGCTGTGCCGTTGCCATTGCCGATAAGGTGGACACCATTACCGGTATTTTCGGTATCAATCAGCTGCCAACCGGCAGTAAAGACCCTTTCGCACTGCGTCGTGCCAGCATCGGTGTGCTGCGAATCATTGTTGAGAAGAAACTCAATCTTGATCTGGAAGCACTGATCGATCAGGCGATTCTCGGCTATCAGGAGCAAGGTGTTTCTCTGCCCGCACTGGACAACCTTAATACGACAGTCGTCAATTACATGCTGGAGCGTTTTGATGCTGCTTATCAGGAAGAAGGCATTGCGGTTGAGATCATCAACTCCGTCAAGGCATTGCGCCCTACCCGGCCACTGGACTTTGATCGTCGTATAAAAGCCATTACCCGCTTCAATGCCATGGATGAAGCGGATGCCCTGGCTTCTGCCAACAAGCGAGTATCCAATATTCTGGCGAAAGCCGGGGATATCATTATTCCTGACGCGCTGGATGAGACACTGCTCAGCGAAGTTTCTGAACTTGAGCTTGCCAACATTGTGTTTGCCAAGAAAGAGGAAATCGCCCCCGCTCTGGCAGAAGGTCGTTACGCGCTGGCCATGGAGAGTCTGGCGGCATTAAAGGCACCTGTTGACATGTTCTTTGACCAGGTGCTGGTCAATGCCGAAGATGAAGCTATCCGCCTGAACCGCTATGCCCTGCTGAAACAATTGCGCAGCCTGTTCCTGCAGGTAGCGGATATCTCTTTGTTACAGAAAAGCTAAGCACAACCTGATAAAGTGCGGCACCAGCCGCACTTTTTTATGTGTTTCAGGAGCACTATGACCAGGCTTGTTATTCTGGATCGGGATGGCGTGATCAATGAAGATTCAGACCAGTACATACGGTCTGAACATGAATGGCTTCCTATTCCGGGAAGTATTGAAGCCATTGCCCGTTTGTCATCTGCGGGCTATCGTGTCGTCGTAGCGACCAACCAGTCCGGGTTAGCCCGTGGCTACTTCACTGGCAAAGCGCTCAATGCCATGCACGACAAGCTAATCAGGCTGGTCAAAGAGCAGGGAGGTCATATTGATGGCATCTATTACTGCCCACACGGCCCGGATGACCACTGTCAATGCAGAAAGCCGGCAACAGGGCTTATTGACCAGATTTTTACCGACTACGATGCCAGCCCGGCAGAAACCTGGGTGGTGGGCGATTCACTGCGTGATCTTCAGGCAGGGGTCAGCAGTGGCTGTAAAGTTGCCCTGGTACTGACGGGTAAAGGCGTTAAAACCCACACTAAACTCATCGAACACCCGGAAGCGATTTCTGGTAGCCTATCTGGTAGCAGGGATGTAGCTGTTTATAACAATCTGAACAGCTTTGTAGAAGAACTACTTTCAGAGGGATTTTAATGTCATCAGCTGTCGGTTCTGCAACTACCCGGGCAGTGACCCGGTCAATGGCCACTACCTTTTCTGTTTTAAGGACAACTGTCTTTTATTTGTCGCTGGCAGTCTGGACCGTGTTCTGGGCAATGCTGATGATTCTGTTTATCTACCCTTTCAGGTTTAATCTCCGTCATCGCATTTTTGTCAAAACATGGGCTGTTGTATCAGTATACCTTTGTCGTTTAATTTGCGGAATTCGATGGCGTGTAACCGGAGCAGAGAATATTCCTGATTCTCCCTGTGTCATTATCAGTAACCATCAAAGCACCTGGGAAACGTTTTTCCTGCAAACCTTATTAACTCCCCAGACTCAGGTGATCAAACAGGAGCTACTGAAAATCCCCTTCTTTGGCTGGGCTTTTCAAAAAATCAGGCCCATCGCCATTAATCGTAAGGATGCCCGACAGGCACTTCAGCAGGTCAGAGAGCAGGGCAAAGCGGCACTTGCCCATAACGTCTGGGTCCTTATTTTTCCGGAAGGAACACGCGCGCCTCCCGGTGAACCGGGCAAGTTTTCCCGTGGTGGCGCAGGGCTGGCGAAAGCGGCGGCGGTGGATATTCTTCCCATAGCCCATAACGCCGGTGTTTTCTGGCCGAACAGCTCCTGGATAAAACGCCCCGGAACGATTCAGGTAGAGATCGGGCCCGTCATCAAAACAGAATCCCTTTCGGTGGCAGAAGTCAATGATACCACCCGTGACTGGATTACACGTGCACTGCAAACGATGCAATAACCGACTGCTATTTATCACTCCTTGCATTGCTGACCACCTATGACTTCGATCAGATCCAGGCAACCTTGGCCCGGGTAAAGCCTTCTTCGTGGCAACCTACCAAAGCCTGGTGGTAAAACCAATCGAACTTTTTAACTCTCGTGATGAGTATGAATATTTGATACGTTCGTTCATTTTGCGATTTCAGAAAAATCCGAAGAGGTTGGTTTTGCCCTGCTATACTCAGCCGGTACCAGGTCTGATGCCATGACAATAATTATTAAAATACTTGTGTTTAAATTGAGTTTTTCTTTCGTGGTGGCAAACAATGTATGGGACCCACCGTCTTTTATTATCACCGTGAATAAATGATTCACCCCATATCAACGGATCCTGCATTGCATTGAATGCGCTGAAAGCAGGAAAAAGTGTCCAAAGAATTAATAAGTAGCTAACCATATGAAATCATATATTTCTGACTCCTTGTGCTGGCACTCTGCTTCGTTACAACTCCGGTCACATAGCTACGGCTATGCTCCCTCCGTTGTGCCTCGCATAGTACCAGCCCAAGTAGCCAGAAATATTCGATTCCATATGGCCAGCTACTTACATGGATAATAATAACGCGCATCTAAACGTTCATAACCCTTTATGGCATCGTCATCGGGCTATGAAATACCACAGAAATAAGACAGCCCCCTATGAGAGGCCAGGCTTTAACAGATCCATAAGATACCTACAAAAGCCACAAGGGGCATCCAATGCCACGTCTTATATACCCAGAAGCCAGGGCACCTCAGAAAACAGGAAGGAATTTCAACGTTTTCATCATCGTCCCCCATCCCACTCTCAACCGGGTGCAGGCTATCATCGACAGGGGGAAATTCCCGGTATTAATGAAGGGTTCAGCTGTTTAAGCGCAGGGGATAATGATCATGCCCTCAAATTAGCAGAAGAGATATTAAGGAATAATGCCAGCTTGAGTCGGCGTAACTATCTGCGTGCAAACCTGCTTAAAGCCAGAGCCCTGTTGAATTCAGGGCTGCTTAATGATTGCCTGCGATCAATAGAACAGGTAAAACCTCCCCTTAACAAATGGTTACTGATGACAAAAGGCAAAGCACTGCAAGGCAAAAAACTCATGTTTGAAGCGCTGCTTGTTTTTAAGGACATTTATAAAAATCACTCAATTAAGGGCAACGATAAAAGAAATAATTATCTTACCCTTGGCATACATTACCAGCGCATGGGAGAGCATCAGGAAGCACTGACAATCTTTATCAAGCTGCGCACTGACCTCTCCGGACATGAAGCCACTCCCTGCAACGACAAGCAAGTAGAACTGGCCCTTGGCTGGCTATACCAGGACATGGGTCTGTATCAGAAGGCGCTGACAATCTTCTGCAAGCTACGTGCCGACCTCTCCGGACATGAAGCCACTCCCTGCAACGACAAAAAAGTAGAACTGGCCCTTGGCCGACTATACCAGAGCATGGGACTACAGCAGAAAGCGCTGACGATCTTTATCAAGCTGCGTACTGACCTATCCGGGCATGAAGCCACGCCTTGCAACGACAAGAAAATCGAACTGACCCTGGGTCGGCAATTCCAGTACATGGGACGATATCAGGAGGCGCTGACGATCTTTATCAAGCTGCGCACTGACCGCTCCGGGAGTGAAGACACACCCTGCAACGACAAAGAAGTTGAACTGGCCCTTGGTCGGCAATTCCAGCTCATGGGACGGTATCAGGAGGCGCTGACAGTCTTTAAGACGCTTCGCACCGATCGTTCCGGACATGAAGACAACCCCTGCCACGACAAGGACGTAGAGTTAGCCCTTGGTCGGCTTTACCAGGACATGGGACTGCATCAGAAGGCACTGGCGATCTTTAAGAAGCTGTACTCCGCCCACGCCGGGCATCCAGGGACTCCCTGCAAAGACAAGGAAGTTGCTCTGGCCCTTGGCCGGCTATACCAGGACATGGGACGGCATCAGGAGGCGCTAATGATGTTTTTGAAGCTGCGTACTGACCGTTCCGGGCATGAAGACACACCTTGCAACGACAAGGAAGTTGAACTGGCCCTTGCCGTGCAATACGACTGCATGGGATGGCATCAGGAGGCTCTGACGATCTTTATCAAGCTGCGCACCGACCGCTCCGGGCATGAAGGCACTCCTTGCAATGACAAGGACATTGAACTGGCCCTTGGTCGGCTATACCACTACATGGGACGGTATCAGGAGGCACTGACGATCTTTATCAAGCTGCGCACCGACCGCTCCGGGCATGAAGGCTCGCCTTGCAACGACAAGGACATTGAACTGGCCCTTGGTCGGCTATACCACGATATGGGACAGTATCAGAAGGCGCTGAAGACCTTTATCAAACTGCGCATCGCCCGCTCTGTTCATGAAGGCACTCCCTGTAACGACAAGGACATAGAGTTAAGCATTGGCCGACAATACGAGTACATGGGACGGTATCAGGAGGCGCTGACGATCTTTACCACGTTGCGCACCAACTGCGCCGGGCATGAAGACACTCCTTGCAATGACAAGGAAATTGAACTGGCCCTTGGTCGGCTATACCAGCACATGGAACTGCATCAGAAGGCGCTGGCGATCTTTAACCAACTGCGCACCACCCGCTCCGGGTATGAAGGTACTCCCTGCAACGACAAGGACATAGAGTTAACCCTTGGCCGACAATACCAGTACATGGGACGGCATCAGGAGGCGTTGACCGTCTATAAGAATCTGCGCACCGACCTCTCCGGACATGAAAGCACTCCCTGCAATGACAAGGACATTGAACTGGCCCTTGGTCGGCAATACCAGAGCATGGGACGATATCAGGAAGCACTGGCGATCTTTATCAAGCTGCGCAGCGACCGCTCCGGGCATGAAGGCACCCCCTGCAACGACAAGGAAATTGAACTGGCCCTTGGCGACATTCATGTCGATTTAATGAACTGGCATCAGTTTGACCAAATGCAACTTGGTAAAAAGGGGTTTGCCGGGCCTGAAGTGGACTTGTGTACCAGTATCCGTTACTTCAGAGAGTGCATTTATTCTGGTCAAAGCAAGGAAATTCCAGGGCTTTTGGCTAAAGCCATTGAGCATGGATGTAATGCAATAGAAAAAAGTCAATATCTCGATGCATCATCTTTTAGTCAGTTAGGGCACTGCCTTCGTATCGCAGCATTATTACCTGTTGAGAAAACACAGGATTTCTTTTCAAAAGATGAATTGAAAAACCTGGTTTCTCACTATTTTACCGAAGCTAACCAACTGCACCCTTACCGACAGGACCGGCTAAAAACTGAAGACTGGAGGAAAATAGAGCGTACTTTTTTAGCAAGGCTACATGCAGGACTTAAGACTGTCCGAGAATAATCTGGGTTCCGGAAAAATTCAGCCATAGGGAACCAGAGCCATATAAAGATGTCCTAAGGTTTCAAAGCAGTAAAAACAAGAGATGTTATGAACGTCACTAACGGTGTTTCATGCTCTATATGTCATGACGTAGCAAACTGTGAACTCATCCAACTGACCTGTGGGCATGTATATGGCCGATCATGTATGCGACTATGGTTAGGTACTTCTGACCAAAGGCACTGTCTGCTGTGTGCACAACCATTCACTGATTATGATTTGCAGCGGATAAATTATGTTCCGTTGTCTGAACGTGTGGTTGCTGTTTCGACCGCAGCCACTAGCATTTTTAAACAACATTGCCCGCAAGTTATTTTGCGTGGCTTATATATACTCACGTCTGCAACACGTGTGGCTTGTGCCGGGCTTCTTATAGGTTATATTTTCACTGCTGATAAAGATTTCCAGGCTGAACTCTTAGACGCTTTGCCGAATGCCATTGGTCATACTTTGGCCACTTATGTGACTGTCTGCACTATCCTGGCTCTCGGTTCTGCTGTTGGTTCTTTCGGATCTGCGGGGGGAGTTTCTAAAGTTTTCGGAACGGCTGTCGGGATGACTTCCGGAGCTTTAACATCGGCTTGTGCCTGTGACATATATGGCGATACCAATGGCATCCGGTTCCCCACCACACTTCGCAACGCAATTATAGCTTTAGGGGGGGTCATTGCCGGTGCCAGTGCCTTTACCGCCTATGGTATAAAACCGATCAACCGTTAGACGGGGCTGAACACCCGGCAGATTATGACCCTCCCACAACTCCAAACAACCGGTATAACTGTGGTTTTTTTATTCCATATATTTTTCAACAAGCTGAATCATAATATGGATTGCCTTGATATGGACCTCCTGAATCCGATCCGCATAACCAAAGTGAGGCACACGAATTTCAACATCCGCCATCCCCGCCATCTGGCCGCCATCTTTGCCTGAGAGCAGAATAACCTTCATCCCTTTTGTTCTGGCCGCTGCTACCGCCTTGATAATATTCCCGGAATTACCACTGGTGCTGATGCCAAGCAGTACGTCCCCTTCCCTGCCTACCGCTTCAACGTAACGTGAGAAGACATACTCATAACCAAAGTCGTTGGATACACAGGAGATATGACTGGGATCGGAAATAGCAATAGCCGGATAGCCAAGACGGTTTTCACGGAAACGTCCGGTCAACTCCTCAGCAAAGTGCATGGCGTCACAGTGGGAGCCGCCATTACCACAGGACAGAACCTTGCCACCGGCTTTAAAGCTTTCAGACAATAACCTGGCAGCAAGATCAATGGATTCAAGATTGGCGTCATCATCCAGGAATCGGCTCAGTACAACCCTCGCCTCTTCCAACTCCTGTCGAATCATTGCTTTACATTCTGGAGACATTAGCAGAGCACCTGAGAATCAAAAAAGAAAAAAGTGCCGGTTAAAACCGGCACTACTGAATTGGATTAAATATCGAGATTGGCAACATTCAATGCATTGCTTTCGATAAACTCTCTGCGGGGTTCGACATGATCCCCCATCAGCGTATTGAAGATCTGGTCAGCGGCAATCGCGTCTTCAATGGTGACCTTCAGCATTCTGCGGACATCCGGATCCATGGTGGTTTCCCGCAACTGTTCCGGATTCATCTCACCCAGCCCCTTATAGCGCTGGATATAGTGTCGTTTGGTGGATTCGCTCATCAGCCATTCCAGAGCTTCTTCAAAGGACGATACATCCTTTTTGCGCTCCCCTTTCTGAATAAAGGCACCTTCTTCGATAAGCCCCTGCAGTTTATTACCGAGAGAAACCATCTTTCCGTAGTTGGCAGAAGAGAAGAAGTCAGCATTCCAGCGATAGTGACTATCAATACCGTGGGCAATAACCGTTACCTTGGGCAGCCAGACATTGAGCTCCCGGTCTTCCTCTACAGAGAAAGTCATGGTACTACCTGCGGCTTTCAGTTTATCAATTCTTTCACTCAGCTGGGCTACCCAGGACTCCATTGTGCTCTTGTCAGCCAGACTCTCTGCTGTGACTTCTGGCATGTAGATCATTTCACGAAGCACTGCAACTGGATAAATACGAGACAGCTTATCAGCCAACTTATGGACACCTCTGAACTCTTTTACCAGGCTTTCAAGTGGCTGGTCACTGATCCCTGGTGCATTATCGTTAACATGCAGGCTGGCATTTTCAAGTGCAGATTGAGTCAGATAAGCATCCAATGCAACATCATCTTTCAGGTATTGCTCCTGTTTGCCACGCTTAACCTTGTACAATGGCGGCTGGGCAATGTAGATGTAGCCATTCTCAATCAGCTCAGGCATCTGACGGAAGAAGAAGGTCAACAGCAGTGTACGGATGTGCGATCCATCCACATCCGCATCGGTCATGATAATGATGTTATGGTAGCGGAGTTTTTCAATATTGAACTCCGTACGACCAATGCCACACCCCAGGGCTGTAATCAGGGTTCCGACTTCCTGGGAGGAGAGCATCTTGTCAAAGCGGGCTTTCTCAACATTCAGGATCTTACCCTTAAGCGGCAGGATCGCCTGAGTCTTCCGGTAACGCCCCTGCTTGGCTGACCCACCCGCTGAGTCACCCTCCACGATGAAGAGTTCAGACAGCGCCGGGTCTTTCTCCTGGCAGTCCGCCAGTTTGCCGGGCAAGCCGGCAATGTCCAGGGCACCTTTACGGCGGGTCATTTCACGGGCCTTGCGGGCCGCTTCACGGGCCCTGGCAGCATCCAGCATCTTACCGACAACCGCTTTGGCTTCCTGGGGGTTTTCTACCAGGTAGTCCGCCAGGTATTTGCCCATCTCCTGCTCTACCGCGGTTTTTACCTCGGAGGACACCAGCTTGTCTTTGGTCTGGGAAGAGAATTTAGGGTCCGGCACTTTGACAGAGATGATTGCCGTCAGACCTTCCCGGGCATCATCACCGGAGGTGGCCACCTTGGCCGTCTTCTGGAAACCTTCCCGTTCGATATAGCCATTCAGGCTTCGGGTCAGCGCCGCACGGAAGCCCGCCAGGTGTGTTCCACCATCGCGCTGGGGGATGTTATTGGTAAAGCAGAATACCCCTTCCTGGAAGCTGTCATTCCACTGCATGGCCACTTCCACACCAATACCGTCTTCCCGGGTCATGTCAAAGTGGAAGACTTTATTGATGGTGGTTTTATTCTGGTTCAGATGTTCCACAAAGGCCTTCAGACCACCATCGTATTTGAAGTCATCAACCTTGCCGGTGCGCTCATCCGTCAGCTGGATATAGACCCCCGAATTCAGGAACGAAAGTTCACGCAGGCGCTTGGCCAGAATGTCATAACTGAACTGAATATTTGAGAAGGTCTCCGGGGAAGGAATAAAGTGCAGTTCCGTCCCGGTAACGTCCGTTTCACCAATCACCTTTAACGGCTCTTCCGGAACCCCTTGATGGTACACCTGCTGATGAACCTTACCATGGCGGCGGATGGTCAGTTTCAGCTGGCTGGACAAGGCATTAACCACTGACACACCCACACCGTGCAAACCGCCGGAAACCTTATAGGTGTTGTCATCAAATTTACCACCGGCATGAAGCACCGTCATGATGACTTCAGCGGCAGAAACGCCCTCTTCCTCATGAATATCCACAGGGATACCACGGCCATTATCCTTAACCGTGATGGACTCATCCGGGTGAATAATGACCGAAATCTTGTCACAGTGACCCGCCAGCGCCTCATCGATGGAGTTATCAACCACCTCAAACACCATGTGGTGCAGACCGGTACCATCATCGGTATCACCAATGTACATCCCCGGGCGCTTGCGGACAGCATCCAGGCCCTTGAGGACCTTAATATTGGATGCGTCGTAGTTTTGTTCACTCATGCTCTATCTCCAAAGACTCAGCCCGGCGAATACTTTGCTGACCAGGGTTCTCATGTGATGTAACAGTAACCTGCCCATGTTTCACGTGAAACATTTTCAATTCCGTTTCAGGCAACCAGCAATGTTCCAGTGCCTCCTTCTCAACACAGGTGATGAAGGTCTGGCAGTTCATTTTTTGAAACAATCGACAAAGCTTCTGTCGATTAGGGGTATCCAGTTCTGATGGCAGGTCATCGACCAGGAAGATGCACTGTTTGTCTTGCAGCTCTTTGTATAGAAAGCCCTGAGCAAGTTTCAGTGCACAGACCACCAGTTTTAATTGACCTCGTGAGAGGATATCAACCGCACTGCCTTTGCCCATCCGAATCCTTAAATCTGCCCGTTGCGGCCCGGCATGGGTATAGCCCGATTGGACATCTCGTGCCAGTCCGCTACTGAGTACTTCATGCAGCTCTCTCTCCCTATCCCAGCCTCGGTAATATTGGATAGAAAGATTATCCAGATCGGCCAATTCCGAAAGCACCTCATTGAAGACGGGCGTCAGTCTCTCGATATAGTCGCCGCGTAACACGTCGATGGCATTGGCCGCTTTGGCAAACTCTATGTTCCACGAAGTCAATTCAGAACCGTTTATTCTACCATGACGGAGCAGACTGTTCCGCTGTTTCAGTGCCTTCTGCATGCGTTTCCATAGCGGGAAAAAGTCATGATGTTTCACGTGAAACACGCCCCAATCAATAAAGTTCCTTCGCAGCTTTGGGGAGCCTTCAAGCAAACGGAAGGTGTCCGGATTAATCACCTGTAAGGGCAGTAACCTGGCCAGCTCAGAAGTGGACTTCAGGTTCTCTCCGGACACCCGTATCTGCAGTGTTTCATCCCGCAGGTTTCTGGAAACACCTACCGGTATGGATCCCGATGACACACCGATTCGACCAAACACCGTACAGACCTCGGCATCACGATTGATCACCGGTTTAATTCGGGAGGTCCGAAACGATCGGGCAACCCCGAGAAGATGTATGGCCTCAAGCACGCTGGTTTTACCACTGCCATTGAGCCCGTAGAGCACGTTTACAGAAGGGGAAGGGGTAAGCGAAACAGAGGAGAGGTTTCTAATATCGGTTATGGAGAGCTGTTGAATCATATTCTGTTTATTTCCGAACCTGAGTAGCCCGGAAGCCGGATCAGGGCGAGTGTCTGATGCCACCACATCAGACACTGACTACTTCTGCCGACAGGCTGTTACAGCCTCATAGGCATAACAACATAGGTGGAGTCACCAGACTCAGACTCCTCAAGCAGCGCACTGCTGTTCGGGTCGGAGAGGGTCATCTTGATGGCCTCACCAGACAACACAGAAAGCACATCCAACAGGTAGCTGACGTTAAACCCGATCTCCATGGAGTCACCATGATAAGCCAGGCTCAACTCTTCTTCGGCTTCTTCCTGCTCCGGGTTGTTAGCCATTACCTTAAGCTGGCCATCGGAAAGAATCAGGCGGATACCCCGGTATTTCTCATTGGACAGAATAGACGCACGCTGGAATGTCTGACGCAGTTCCTGGCGATCACCAATAATGATCTTGTTGCCGCCTTTCGGGATTACGCGCTCATAGTCTGGGAATTTGCCGTCCACCAGTTTGGAGGTGAACATAAAGTCGCCGGTTTTGGCTCTGATATGATTCGCTCCCAGGGTAATATGAACGCTCTCTTCCCCTTCGGTGAGCAGACGTGCCATCTCAAGAATACCTTTACGGGGCACGATGACCTGATGCTTGTCCTGCTGGTTGATATCGGCTTCCACGCTGCACATGGCCAGACGATGACCATCGGTAGCCACCGCACGAAGACAGTTCTGGCTGACTTCCAGCAGCATGCCGTTCAGGTAGTAACGGACATCCTGCTGGGCCATGGCAAAGCCGGTACGGTCAATCAGGCGACGAAGACGTGACTGACCAATGGTAAAGGATACCGATCCGGCCTCCTCTTCAATACTGGGAAACTCATTGGCTGGCAGCGTGGAGAGGGTAAACCGGGACCGGCCAGCCTTGACCTTGACCTTCAGATCATCCTGATGCACTTCAATCAGAGTGTTTTCAGGCAGGGACTTACAGATATCCATCAGCTTTCTGGCCGGTACCGTAATCTCTCCGACTTGGGCAACATCTTCCAGAGCGACACGGCCAACCAGTTCGACTTCCAGGTCAGTACCGGTTAACGAGAGCTGGTTTCCATCGACTACCATCAACACATTGGACAATACCGGCAGCGTCTGTCTGCGCTCAACCACACCTGCAACCAGCTGAAGTGGCTTAAGCAATGCTTCCCGATTAATGGTAAATTTCATCGCTTTCCTTTCTCTTGATATAAAAAGGTATTCACCTTTTTATGAGGTTGAATAAGGTGGAATTAACTTGTCAGTGAGCGCAACAGGTTTTTGTAATCGCTTTTGATCTCGTTATCCACTTCGACCAGTTCTTTTACTTTACGGCAAGCGTGAAGAACGGTGGTATGATCACGTCCGCCGTAGGCATCACCAATCTCGGGTAAACTATGACTGGTCAACTCTTTAGAGAGAGCCATGGCGATTTGCCTTGGCCTTGCCACAGAACGGCTGCGACGCTTGGAAAGAATATCCGCCACTTTGATCTTGTAGTACTCGGCAACCGTCCTCTGGATATTATCTATACTGACCTGTTTGTCCTGTAAAGCCAACAGGTCTTTCAGGGACTCGCGGATCAGATCAATATCAATACGGCGCCCCATAAAGTGCGCACTGGCGATCACCCGCTTCAGGGCACCTTCGAGTTCACGCACATTGGAACGGATTCTCTGGGCAATAAAGAAGGCGGCTTCAGGGGGCAGTTCTACTTTCTGCTGTTCTGCCTTTTTCATCAGAATGGCAACGCGGGTTTCCAGTTCGGGCGGCTCCACAGCTACCGTTAAACCCCAGCCAAATCGGGACTTCAGCCGCTCTTCAACGCCGCTGATCTCCTTTGGGTATCGGTCACAGGTCAGAATCATCTGCTGACCACCTTCCAGCAACGCATTGAAGGTGTGGAAAAACTCTTCCTGTGAGCGCTCTTTACCGGCAAAGAACTGGATATCATCAATCAGCAGCGCATCAACAGAACGATAGTACTTTTTAAAATCATTAATGGCATTCAGCTGCAGTGCCTTCACCATATCCGCAACAAAACGCTCGGAGTGTAAATAAACCACTCTGGCATTACGGTTCTGCTTGACCAGGAAGTTACCCACCGCATGCATCAAGTGAGTTTTACCCAGACCAACACCGCCGTACAAGAACAGCGGGTTGTAGGAAGCACCGGGGTTTTCTGCCACCTGTCGAGCGGCCGCCAGGGCCAGCTGGTTTGATTTACCCTCAACAAAGGTTTCAAAAGTGAAACCAGTGTTCAGCGAACTGTGATGCTTGATAGACCCTTCCACTTCAACCTGCCGCACCGGGACAGGCTCTTCAGACGTAGCACTCACCGACTCTTTCAGTGGGTTAACCTTGATCTGGGCGGACTCCTCTGTCTGCCTGCTGTCATCTTCCTGAAAACCGGAGTCTGATACCAGATCCGGCTCCGGGGTATTGTCCTGCGCAACCGTTAAAGCCGACACCAGCTCATGGGTAACCACGGAACGCTCAATAGCGGCGTGTTTCAGCGGGTTCTCAATGGGTTTCTCAGAAACGGTCACCGTTGCCGCAGGCTGAATCTCTCTGGGTGGCACTTCCCTGAGCTGAGGCTCTCTTGGCCGTGCAGATCGCTTGCTCAGTGAGGGGGGCCGACGATTGGACACCGCCAACGCAACGGCTGGAGAGTCCCCATCGGACAGTTCATCCAGAATCTCTTCGATTCTTGGCAAAAACTTCTCTTTCACCCAGTCGGCAACGAACCGGTTGGGAGCCAGTAAGCACAAATCGTGTTCGTCCCCCATCACTTTCAGAGGGCGAATCCAGGTATTGAATTGCTGAGAAGACAGCTCATCCTGCAGGATATCGATACATTTTTGCCACAGCTCAAGGGGCACAGGCACTCTCCTACTCTCCTACTCTCCCGCTCTCCCACCCATCTCCGGATATAGATAAGGATCAGGATCAGGATTTGATACGGGTATCACTGAAGCCGGTCAGACAGCCTGCTGAAGACCTTCAGGTATGAAATAACGATTGGATAGACAAAAGAGAATTGTATCCTTTCTGGCAAAAGTTATCCACACCTGCAAAACAAGACAAGAGATCATCCGCCATGAACAATATCCTTATATTTCAATGAGTTGAAAATAAAACCGGCATAATGCGGAGGAAAATATTGCTTGCTACTCCCTGTGGGTAGGTCCGTTTATGAATAGCAATAAACCTTATGATTTTCCTGTGGGTAAATTGAATAACAAGCAATCTGTGGATAACACTCATAGTTATCCACAAGTCATCAAGACCAAAACAACAACATACCTCCGGGATTTCTACAAAAAAGCACACATCCTCAAAGGCAGACGATAACTGGCATAAACTGAGTTATCCACAGAAAAACCCTGCCTAAATAATTACATTAAAATCAAAAACACATCACATAAGAGATAACTTATCTATTTATATATCTATGAATCACGGCCTGGTGATTAACATTATTTGATCTTTTGTACTAACTTGAACAGGGTGTTTAACAAGGTCATACCAACAAAATAAAATTCATTCATTATGTTAGATCCGCTATCAAGGCTGACGGCTGTGCTGGAGGCACAAATGCCCATGGCCAATAATGAGGCCACAGGGCACTTGGCTAGTCAGGGTGCTTTCGGGCGATGTGTGAAGGATGCCAGTCAAACAGAAAAGAAGCTGCCCGAGCAGTCTGTGGCCAATATAAACTCGACTGCCCGGGAAGGTAGGGATGGGCTCAGGCAGATCTCAAAGGGAACCGCTTTTCAGCAGAACCGGTACAAGATAAATCCTTTGTTAGAAATGGAATTTATGCCGACATACGGGGGATTTGAGCCAATCGGGTACTATTGTTGCCTGGGTAGGAATCAATTGCAGAGTAAAATCAATCTGTTCCGTAAAATGATTCCAAAGTTGACCCTGGAAATCGGTCAAATTGCCAGGGACAAAACTTGTCAATGTTCTCTGAGAGGATTCAGCGTTGGTGTTTTAACTGCCTATTCGTGCAGGATGCGTTGAGTTTGGATCCATCGATGAGGAACAGCTGCAAGCTCCACGGATTGGAACAGCAGATGTGCCATTATGACGATCAGCTTGTGGAGTGTTTGCTCAGTTACCAGCCAGATACTCCTGATGAACAGCAAGAGCTGTTTATTATGTGTATCTGGTATCTGAGCCTGCTGGTAATTTCTGATAGAGGTCGAAGCGCTAACACTCTGGTGATCAACCGCAAGGTGGTCGCTCTTTTGGACGATGGCCTAATCCGGGAGATTGATAAAGAGAGAGCCCGGCTGCGTATGTCCTGCCTCTATTCGGTCGATGATCCCACCATGGGCGATCAGAGATTGTCGAAGATTCTGTTTGGCCAAATCATGACTTCGTTGGGGAATACCCGCTGTTACAGTCTTGATATTGCCAAATGTGAAAAGCTGTATGACATTGTTGAACAACTGGTTACCTCAGACCCGATATTCCGCCTGGAACAGGATGCTGAGGATTTGCCCACTCAATGGCAGCAGATAAAAGCGCATTTGCTTGAATTAACCACCACCACAATCCGGGACGTCAAGGGCATAAGAAAGGATTTTATGGGCGTTGGCGAATTCGATGAGACCTGTACGCTCGAGTATGCGTTCTACTGTCTTGGTTTCTGGCAAAGCGGATTCTGCTCGCCGGACATTGGCCTGATCGCTTTGCAGACTCTGTACCAGAACCGCTCGCTGTCATCCGTTAAAGAACTATTGGTAAATTCGCAGAAAGCGGCCTGTAACGATGGCCAGGATAATCCGGCGCTGTATGCCCTTATGGAGTTTCTGATCAATTATGCCTGTGAGGATAGTGTTGCCAGAGTCGAGAATGATGACGTGAGATATTACCTGAAAAGCCTGATCTTTTATCTGGATGGACAGCTCGACAAGGCCATTGCTCAGGCCCGGTTATCCCGTTTTCCTGAAGCTTTCTGGCTGCTTGGCTCACTCCAGATGAGTCAAGAAAATGCGAATACTGAAGAAGCCATTGCCAGTATTGAATCAGCCATTATGCGTGGTGTGGAAGCCGGCAAGCTGAAGCTGGCTCTGCTGTTGTTAAAATCCAGGGAACCGGACCTGTTGAAAATTTCCGATTTACTCAATGATGTGCTGGAACACTATGGACGTTTAGGCGCAGTCAAGCTGCAGAGTGAGCTGGCTGAGGTCCGCGACAGCCTGGAGTTAAGTGCTGAAGCCAGTTCAGTGGTGAATTCCCCTGCATTGGACGATGACTGGCTGCTGAGTGATGACATGCCAAAACGGTCATCCGCTGTAGCCCCCAGAAATAAAAACAAAGGCAAGCGGTCCAAATATAAAAGAGCGGGCTCCAGGGGCGGCAAAGAGCGTTCAGCAGCCGACAGCGACAACCACAAAACAGGCAGGGCAAATAAAGCAGCTGGTGCTGACAACCGGCCGACAGTGGATATTGCCCAGGCCGTTGTTCCGCAACGTCAAACCCAATGGCTTACCCAATATGAAATGGCGATCCTGAGTCTGTCGGTGACCCATGCCATATCCTGCCAGGGGTATGACCATGCCTATGAGTTGCTCCTGGCAGCCAATGAAAAGGTCAACTGGGATTTTCAGCAAGCCACCATCGCCCGGCTGGATTTGTGGCGCCTGCGGGAGCTGGCCAATAACCGCCAGCATTTGCAGTTGTTAAGTCAGTCAGTGCAGGCAGGGGAGCAGACCATTGAATTCTCGGTAATCCCCCAGCAAAGCCCCCTGCTTGGCCAGTTCGGGCTGGCCCGGAGTGAGTGCATTCCCCTGACCGCCGACGTCAGTGCGGCCCGTGATGCACTGCGTCATCTGGTGATCGATAAAGCATTAAACTGGCTCTGTTTTCTCCATGCAGAACCGTTGGCTCTGGAGGATCTCAAACGGCGATGGCAAGATCATCCGCTGGAGACGGCCAAACAGCAGTTAACAGATTTTGAGCACAGTCTGTCCATGGCGTTTACCACCGCTTCCTATCTGTCAATGCTTGGGCATCTTTACGGAGATATTGCCCGGGACCGGGACCCTGCTGATGGTATCGAAGAGATCCGCCGGATCAGGGCATTGTCGGCCGCGTTTTACGAGGCTGCCAACAAGTTCAATGAATGGCGCAACCGCCTGAAAAATGATGGTGTATTAAACAGCCGGATCGCTAAGGCCACCCCTTTGGGCAACCTGCAGAAAATTCGTGCAATGCAGGGCAGAGCCAGCCGAGAAAATTGAAAACCAGCTTTACGGCGATGATCATCAACCCGGGACGGAAAGAGCGAAGGAAGTGTAGGGAGAAACAACGGGTGGTAATACGGTGCTTCTTGACAAATGCAAATTGACGCTAACCCTGCAATTACTTAGAATGCCCGTCTTTTGTAAGTCCATTAAGACGAGTAACCACGATGAAAAGAACTTTCCAGCCAAGCAACCTGAAGCGCAAGCGTAACCACGGCTTCCGTGCGCGCATGGCTACCAAGAACGGCCGTGCGGTAATCAACCGTCGTCGAGCTAAGGGACGCAAGCGTCTGTCAGCCTGATCAACCGCCTGTGGCTAAGAGAGCATCAGTGTGAGCTTATCTTTTAGCCGTGCATCACGGCTACGCTCCTCGGCTGATTTCAAACAGGTATTTGATACAACGGATATCAAGGTATCCAGCAGACAGCTTCTGATACTGGCAAAAGCCAATGAGCTTGGCCGGGCAAGACTGGGACTGGTGGTTGCCAAAAAAAATATTCGTACTGCCGTTGGCCGAAACCGGGCCAAACGTCATATCCGGGAAACCTTTCGTCTGCAACAGGATGAAGTTGGTAACCTGGATATTGTCGTTCTGGTCCGGAAAGGTTTCAGTGATCTTAATGACAGTGACCTGAACCTGCTACTCAACCAGCAGTGGCAAAGGTTGAAACGAAGGCTGCACGAATGGGAAGCGTCGGCATCACGTTGATATCCAACCTGAAGAAAATGCCAGAGTTAACAGGAAGCCCCGGGGTTTTTCCTGTTCGGCTCGACCAGGCTCAGAAAGCTTTCTTATAAACAGCCGCAGTTGAGTGTCGACTGTCTGAGGCTGTTGCCCGCACAGGGCATGTTAATAAGCAATAAGGCTTTGATCTGGCTAAAGGCTTGGTATAGAGCCAGGGGCTTTCTACAGGACTAAGGGCGCCGACAAAATGAAGGCATTTATGGGCAGATTAGCAACTATCCCCCGATCATTGCTGACCGGACTGATCAGGATATACCGCTATGCGCTAAGTCCTCTGATGCCCAGCCGGTGCCGCTTTTACCCCTCTTGCTCTGCCTACGGCCTGGAAGCCCTAAATCGTCATGGTTTTCTGACTGGTAGCAAGCTTATCTTGCTCCGACTACTGAGGTGCCACCCCTGGCATCCAGGAGGATTTGACCCGGTACCGGAAAAAGATTCTGGTGATCATCGGACACAATCAGACAATCATATTCATTCACCTGAATGTGTGGCCCGGAACTCATGGATTTCCAAAGAACACTCCTGATCGGCGCTATTGCTGTAGTTGGTGTTTTAACACTGCAGCAATGGAATGAAGACTATCCCGGTACGCCGAAGTCGGCATCCGTCGCTCACTCCGTATCCAGCAGTCAAGCTGGTTCCGATCTGCCGTCGCTGACTGATGGCAACGCTATTCCCGCCACCGACGACGGTGCGGTAAAACCTTCTGACCAGCTTATCAGCGTCAAGACCAATACCATCGATGCGCTGATTGACCCTGCCGGTGGCGATATCATCAGCCTGACCCTGCCGCAATACCCGGCATGGTTGCCGGAAGAAGGTGAGCCAACGGTGCCTTTCCAGCTTCTGGTGAACAGCCCGGACTGTCAGGGAGAAACCACCTGTGTCTTCACTGCACAGAGTGCGCTGGCAAAAACCGATGGCCCGGACGCGAACAACCTGCGCGGGATTTACCAGGTAAAGCAGGCCAGTTACACGCTTGAGGATGGTGAGAACACGTTGACCGTTGACCTGCATAAAACCATGGATGGCGTCGACATTACCAAAACCTTCACCTTCTATCGTGACCGCTACGATGTTGCTGTTCATTACCAGGTGATCAATAACAGCAATAAGGTGTGGCGTGATCAGTTTTATGCCCAGCTGAAGCGGGATAATTCAGAAGATCCAAGTCAGCTTAACTCCAAAGCGCCAATGAATACTTACCTGGGCGCAGCGGTTCGTTCGAATGATGAGCCGTACACCAAGCTGCCATTTGATGATTTTTCTGATAAGGCATTTGCAGAGCGGGTTCAGGGTGGTTATGCCGCCATGCTCCAGCACTACTTTGTCAGTGCCTGGGTTCCTGATCAGCAGAAAGCCCATCAGTATTACACCAAGCAGAACAAAGATGGCTACAACTTCGTCGGCTTCTATGACGATGCCATGGTGGCTCAGCCCGGTGAAACCATTGAGACCGGTGCCACTTTGTATGTTGGTCCAAAGAACCAGGAAAACCTGAAGTCTCTGTCCGATGGTCTTGAGCTGACCGTTGACTACGGCATGCTCTGGTTCCTGGCGCAGCCACTGTTCACCATCCTGAAGTGGATTCACTCGCTGGTTGGTAACTGGGGCTGGTCCATCATTCTGCTGACGGTACTGGTCAAGGCGGTATTCTATCCATTGAATGCCACCAGCTTCCGCTCCATGGCGAAAATGCGCAAACTGGGGCCCAAGCTTCAGGAGATGAAAGAGAAGTATGGCGATGATCGCCAGAAAATGTCTCAGGCCATGATGGAGCTGTACAAGAAGGAGAAGGTCAACCCGATGGGTGGCTGTCTGCCGATTCTGGTCCAGATGCCGGTGTTCATTGCCCTGTACTGGACTCTGCTGGAGTCGGTGGAGTTGCGTCAGGCCCCGTGGCTGGGCTGGATTCACGACCTGTCCCAGATGGATCCGTACTTTATCCTGCCACTGATCATGGGGGCTTCGATGTTCATTCAGCAGATGCTGAACCCGACACCACCAGATCCTGTGCAGGCTAAAGTGATGAAGATGATGCCGGTGATCTTCACCTTCTTCTTCCTGTTCTTCCCGGCGGGTCTGGTTCTGTACTGGGTGACCAACAACGTGCTGTCGATTATCCAGCAGTACATTATTACCCGCAAAATCGAACAAGAAGGCTAAGCCTTCTGCGAAGCAGCTTTCCCGGTTAAAGCTGCTTCGCCCCCCTCTTCTCCTCCCCCTCACTTTGAGAAAACCCTCTTCTGAAAAGTGCCTGCCCATACGCATGCTGATGCGGTAAAAAATAGCGCCTGAATTTTCTACAGTTGCCGGGGGCTGAACCGATAAACAGTTAGTAACTTGGCCTTCCCACGTTGGGCTAACTGGATAAGATCAGCAACATGATTAAAAAACTGATAAGCACAGCCATAGTAAGCAGTGTTATCGGGAGCGCATCAGCCAATCCTGAGCTGGGGTATATGACCATTGGTACTGATCAGTACCAACTACTCAATGCGACCATTGCCATTGATGCTCTGCCGTCAGAACTTACCAATAAGAAGCTGAAGGTGAAGCTTGGGTCTATTACCGAATTTTCCCGGCATAATATTGAGTATGACAAGCAGGTCTCCAGTCTGCGCTTTAAAGTGGCCAAAGATAGCGATGGCAAGCCGCTGATCAAGGTTCGCTCCGTTCGGGAAATTACCACCAACAAATTGCAGGCTGTGATCAAGTTGACGGTGGGGAGCCAGAAAATTTATGGCATCTATGATTTCAAGTTAACGCCCGGTAACGAACAGCAGGTTACCTTTAATCTACTTAACGCTGACCATAAGCCTGAACAGCCGATCACCACCGCTAAAGCCCGACAGCCCTACGCTTCGGTTCAGCCATTACCCTCTGAGACCAGTATTACCGCGTCAGACGCTAATGTTTTTACGCCGTCTTCCGCCGGGCATTACCGGGTCAAGGCGGGGCAAAGCATCAGTGGCATTGCCATGGAGTTGCTGCCCCGGTATCCGGGGGTGGCCAACTGGCGAACCCTGATGAACCAGCTGGCCTCTCTGAATCCAGAGGCCTTCATTAATGGTGATATCAATAAACTGCGGGTTAATACGCGGTTGCAACTGCCAGGAACGCTCCAGGGAAACAATCAGGTATCATGGGCTTCGGTAAAAACATCTGATACTGCCAAGCCTGCGGGCAAACCCAACGTTGCACACAGTCAACACGGGCAAGCACCTTCGACGGTCAGCCACTCGTTAAACTCAACAATTATCATCAAAGACCTGCCAGAAGGCCTTGCCGGTAAAGACAACCTTAAGGTTCAGTTGGGCTCAATTACCGACTATTACCGACAAGGCATCGATTACAATCAGCAGGTTGCAGGTCTTCAGTTTGATTTAACGGCGAATAGCAACAAAGAAACGGTGCTCAGGGCTCGCTCGACCCGTAACATCAATGCCAGGCAACTGACGGCTGTGGTCAGGTTTTCGGCGGGAAGAAAAAAGGCCTATGGTATTTATGAAATTCGTCCCGGCAACAACGGACGACACATTGCTTTTAATCTGTTAGATATCAAGGGCAGGAAAAAGCCACAAGTTGTCAAGAATAGCGCCCCGGCAAAAACACCGATGACACCCCTAAAAAACAGGCGTTGGCGGCATTAAGCAGCAAACTGAAGTCCTACGAACAGGAACCGAACCACTCTTCCGACCAATCGGTTCATCAGGATACCTCACCGTCAAAGACCTCTGGTGATGTTGCCAAAACAGAGGCATTGGCAGCATTGCGTAAGAAACTGGATGGATATAGACAGGCCAGGGAAAACCGTCCATCCGGGACAGCAGATAACGTATTGACCGGCAGGATCAACCGTAACGATGCTCAACCCTCGTCGATGGCAGGGCAGAAAACGTACCGCGTTGCCAAAGGTGAAAGTCTAAGCTCCATCGCCATGAAGCTAAGCAACGCTTACCCGGGCAGCTGGCGAGAGGTCATGAAAGGTCTGGTGAGCAGTAACCCTGGCGCATTTATCGGCGGTGATATTAACAAGCTACGTGTAGGAACCCTGTTAAACCTCCCTGACGCCGGTCATTCTGATCGTCTTGATAAAGCCATGCCCCGTGGCAATTTGATGGCAGGACAGAAAACGTATCGGGTTGTCAAAGGTGACACGCTAAGCACTATCGCCATGAGGCTAAGCAAGGCTGACCGGGGCTCAATGGGCTGGCGGTGGGTAATGAAAGGTCTGGTGAGAAATAACCTTGATGCATTTATCGGCGGAGATATCAACAAGATACCCGCTGGAACTCTGTTAAACCTCCCTGATGCCCGTCAAAATGATCATCTTTATAGAGTCGCGGCTGGCGACAATGTCAGTACGATTGCCTGGAGAATGAAGTATAAATATCCCCATCCCACTGGGTGGCGAGGGGTGATGCAACAGATCGTTTATATGAACCCCGGGGCTTTCACTGACGGTAATCCAAACAGGCTTCGGGCGAATGAAATACTGATCATGCCCGATGCCGGTGTGGTGGAGATTGAGGCGGAAAATCAGGAGTTGGCTGAACAGCAGCCAGAAATAAAGAGATCAAACGCTGATAATCACCGTAAGCGGCAGGAATTACGGCAGAAGTTGGCCGAAATAGCCAAAAAGAGGGCCGCTGCCGCTCAGCAGTCATCAGCAGCACAGGCAACCGATACGCAAAGCAGTCAGCCGAAAAAAGCACATCAGGCGTTAACAACGCAAGAGCGGATGTTCTCTCCCACTTCAAAGCAAGCAGAAGCGCAGACAAGAAATACTGATTTTCACCGTAAGCCGGAAAAAACGCATCAGACGTTGGCAAAGCTGGACCGAAAAATGCCATCGAGGTTTACAGAGCAGCCGGTGCAGCAGAAGACAGAAACTATTTATAAGGTCACTGCCAGTCAAAGTCTTGCTGCCATTGCCCATGAGCTGATACCCGATTATCCACAGTACGACAGCTGGTATGATTTACTCCAGGAACTGGCAAAGCTAAACCCCTCACTGTTTGTAAATAATGATATTGGTGCGATCAAAAAGGGACTGTGTTGCAGCTACCAGAGAAACAATCCCCCAAACACACTATGGATGGCACATCGACATCATCCAAATCGGTGGAACGTATGAAAGGGGAACCCCTCAGCGTCAGACAGCCTGAGGAAACCACAGGGAATGTGACCGCCCCTTCATACAACAAAATCAGTAACTCACTGCTATCCAGAACCGGTAAGGCTCCGGTATACAAGGTCCCTGAAGGCTATACCATCAGCATGGTGGCGATTAAGCTGTTACCTCTGTATCCGGACTATGACAACTGGACATCCTTGATGAAGGACCTCTATAAACTCAATCCGGATGCTTTTATCAACAAAGATATCAACAAGCTCCGTGACAACAGCCAGTTGAAACTGCCCCGCAAGATAAGCTCATGATCCTGTACTAAAACAGGCACCGGGCATAGACTATGCCTCCGTTTTAGCAGTTACCGATGGCTCGTTATGTCTGATTTCAGCAACCTTCACCAGGATACCATTGTCGCCCAGGCCACAGCCCCCGGTCGGGGAGGCGTGGGTATTATTCGGGTGTCGGGTTCTGATGCCCTGCGTGTGGCAAGAGAAGTACTGAAGCTGGAGCCTAAACCGCGCTTTGCCCACTACACCCCATTTCATGATGCCTGTGGCCAGATTCTCGATGAAGGCATCGCACTTTATTTTCCCAACCCCAACTCCTTTACCGGTGAGGATGTGCTTGAGCTTCAGGGCCATGGTGGCCCCATCATCCTTGATCTGCTGCTGAAACGCATTCTTGCCCTGGGCGTCCGTCAGGCCAACCCCGGGGAGTTCTCCGAGCGGGCTTTTCTGAATGACAAACTGGATCTTGCCCAGGCTGAGGCCATTGCTGACCTGATCGACAGCACTTCCGAGCAGGCGGCACGTTCCGCCTTACGCTCACTGCAAGGCGCTTTCTCACAACGGGTCAATACACTGGTTGAGTCGTTGATCGAACTGAGAATCTATGTCGAGGCCGCTATTGATTTCCCGGAAGAGGAAATTGACTTCCTGAACGATGGCAAAGTCACCGGTGAGCTGGCCAGTATCGCGCAACAGCTTGGTGAGGTTATCCGTGAAGCGGGCCAGGGCGCGATTCTCAGGGATGGTATGACCGTAGTGATTGCCGGTCGGCCCAATGCCGGAAAATCCAGCCTGATGAATGTTCTGGCCGGCCGGGACACGGCCATTGTCACCGATATTGCCGGCACTACCCGGGATGTATTGAAAGAGCATATCAATATCGATGGCATGCCACTGCATGTGATTGATACCGCCGGTCTGCGTGAAACCGAAGACCGGGTGGAACAGATTGGTGTCGAGCGGGCGTTTAAAGCCATTGAAGAGGCTGACCGGGTGTTGCTGATGGTGGATGGATCATCAACCGAGGCAACCCATGCTCATGATATCTGGCCTGAGTTTGCCGACCGTTTGCCCGTTCAGGAGAAACTGACCATCATTCGCAATAAAATCGACCTTACCGGTGAACAGCCCGGGTTTTCAGAAGTGGATGGTGTTCCGGTTATACGACTTTGTGCCTGTAATGACCAGAAAAGCGAGCACGGGGTTGATGCTCTCAAGGCGCATCTGAAAGCCTGCATGGGATTTGAAGGTGCGGTGGAAGGTAGCTTTTCTGCCCGGCGTCGTCACCTGGAGGCGTTGCGACAGGCGGGAGAGTACATTGAGAACGGTCGTCAACAACTGGAGCACCTTGGAGCCGGTGAGCTGCTCGCTGAAGACCTTCGCCTTGCTCAGAAAGCCCTGGGAGAAATTACCGGAACCTTTTCCAGTGATGATCTGCTGGGTCGCATCTTTTCGTCCTTCTGTATCGGGAAGTAACCTATAAATATCGGGGTTGGCAAACTGAATGATCCACATTTTTCATAATGTGGATTCAGCAAGCGGTTAAATCGGATTTATTGTCTTTGCAGGAAAGAACTTTAAAACTGTTTACCGGTCAGAGGATGTGAAAAGAAATATCGCTGATATTGATACCATTTACCCTGACCACTACCCGGGAACAAGCCCGTCTGGTAACCAGGCAGGAAAAACAACGACAGAGGGGGTTTTGGTTGTTCCTCCGGAACAGGTGTCGCCTTTACTGGCATTGCCAAATGAGCTCCTGATTAAAATTTCTGACTACCTGTCTTTCGTTGATGTTAGCCACCTGGCTACAACCAGCAAGCGCTTGATTACACTTTTCAACACAGAAGAAAAACTGAAAAAACTGGCCGCTCAATATTATGGCTCTGCCTCTGATGCCTATAGAAAAATGATTGAAAACAGGGATATACCTGCTGTTCCGGGCAATGAAATTTATGACCCTTTATTACGGCTTGCTTATCATCGATGCTTAAGCAATCAATACCTGGCTTCTCTGGAAAGTAATACCCTGCAAACCTCTGTGGCGACGCTGAATGATACCTCCGGGGTGATCTCAGTCACGTTATTGTCTGATGGGCGGTTGGCTTCCTGTGCTGGTCAGACCATAAAGGTGTGGGACCCAGGCAAGCCCGGGCAGCAATGCGTCATGACACTCCATGGGCATACCTCCCTGCTGAGCTCTGTCATAGCATTGGCCGATGGGCGGCTGGCTTCCTGCTCTGAAGACAAAACCGTAAAGGTGTGGGATCTGAGCAAACCCGACGACCAGCAATGCGTGGCGACGCTCAACGGGCATACCAGGGAGGTAGTTTCAGTTACGCAATTACCCGACGGGCGGCTGGTTTCCTGTTCTTATGATGGGACTATTAAGGTGTGGGACCTGAGCAAACCCAACGGCCAGGAATGTGTGACGACGCTGAATGGGCATACCGATGGGGTAACCTGTGTTACGACATTGCCCGATGGGCGGCTGGCTTCCTGCTCTCTTGACGAGACCATTAAGTTGTGGGACCTGGGCAAGCCCACCGGTGAGGCATGTGTGGCAACGCTGAATGCGCTCCGCTGGATGTTCACAATCACGCCATTGCCCGATGGGCGGCTGGCTTTCTGTTCTCATGATGGGTCTATTAAGGTGAGGGACCTGAGCAAGCCCAACGGCCAGGAATGTGTGGTGACGCTGAATGGGCATACCGATTGGGTGAGGTCAATTGCGCTATTGCCCGATGGACGGCTGGCTTCCTGTGGTGATGATCAGACTATTAAGGTGTGGGATTTGAGCAAGCCCAACGGCCAGCAATGTGTGGCAACACTGAAAGAGCATACCAAAGACGTGTTCTTTGTTACGCCATTGCCCGGTGGGCGACTGGCTTCCTGCTCTCTTGACGAGACCATAAAGTTGTGGGACCTGGGCAAACCAGACGAGCTGCAGTGCATGGTAACGCTGAATGGGCAGCCGACTTCCTGCTCCCCCCCGCCCGCGAAAAAGAAGAAAAATCGCTTAATGATGTAAAAATTACCGGTGGTATCTGGAGTGAGAGTTACCGCACAATGGCCTGCCTTGAGTCCTGATCATGTTTCCGGGACCGGATTCCTGCATTCACTAATTCATTTATTTATTGAGTTAACGACATTTTTATCATCGGGTAGGGAAGTGGATAGAGATTTACTCTTTATCGGGGCCCAGTGATATAACCTGAGTTCAGGCTGCTGATTCTTGCATTTCGAGAAAGAACTTTAGAGCTGTTCACCGGTCAGAGATGGTGTGAAAAGAAATATCGCTAATATTGATAATATTCCACCTAACCACTATCAGGGAAGCAACCCGTCTGATAACCAGTCAATAGAAAAAACTACGAAGGGGGTTTCGGTTGTTCCTCCGGAACAGGTGTCGCCTTTACTGGCATTGCCAAATGAGCTCCTGATTAAAATTTCCGACTACCTGTCTTTCGTTGATGTTAGCCACCTGGCTACAACCAGCAAGCGTTTGATTACACTTTTCAACACAGAAGAAAAACTGAAAAAACTGGCCCTTCAATATTATGGCTCTGACCTTGAAGCCTATAGAAACCTGATTGAAGACAGGGATATACATATACCTGCTGTTCCGAACAATGAAATTTATGACCCGGTATTACGGCTTGCTTATCATCGATGCTTAAGCAATCAATACCTGGCTTCTCTGGAAAATAATACCTGGCAAGCCTGGGTGGCGTCGAAAAGGTATACCGTCGAAATGAACTCAGGCACCGCATTGGCCGATGAACGACCGGCTTCCTGCCTACGGCTTGCTGATCATCGAAACGCAAGTAATAAATACCTGAAGTCTCTGGGAGTTAATACCCAAAAAACCTGCGTGGCGACACTTAAGGGGCACTCTGAAAGGGTGACCTCAGTCACGGCATTGGCCAATGGGTGGCTGGTTTCCTGCTCTTTTGACAAAACCCTGAAGGTATGGGATCTGAAGCAGCCCTACGGGCAGCAATGCGTGGTGACACTCAATGGACATAGTGACAGGGTGAACTCCGTCACGACATTGCACGACGGTCGGCTTGTTTCCTGCTCTGATGACAAGACCCTGAAGGTGTGGGATCTGAACCAGCCCGACGGGCTGCAATGCGTGGCGACGCTGAATGGGCATACTGGCAGGGTGAAATCAATCACGACACTGGCCGATGGGCGATTGGCTTCCTGTGCTACTGACGGGAGCGTAAAGATCTGGGATCTGAACAAGCCCGACGGGCAACAATGCGTGGCGACGCTGGAAAGTCATAAGTCATGGGTGTACTCAGTGACACAATTGCCTGATGGGCTCCTGGTTTCCTCCTCTGAGGACAATACCGTAAAGGTGTGGGATCTGAGCAATTTCCGGGGGCCTCCATGCGTGGCAACGTTGAATGGGCATACTGACAGGGTGAATTCAGTCGCGCCGCTGGCCGGTAAGCAGCTGGTTTCCTGCTCTTCTGACCAGACCGTCAAGGTATGGGATCTGAGCAATCTTTACGGGCAGCCCTGCGTGGCGACGCTGCGTGAGCATACCGGTGTGGTGTACTCAGTCACGTTATTGCCCGATGGGCGGCTGGCTTCCTGCTCTTTTGACAATACCGTAAGGGTATGGGATCTGAGCTTGCCCGACGGAGAGCCGTGCGTGACGACGCTGCATGGACATACCGACTGGGTGATCTTTGTTACGTCATTGCCCGGTGGGCGGCTGGCTTCCTGCTCTGCTGACAATACCGTAAAGGTATGGGATTTGAGAGAGTCCAACGGGTAGGGTAGCCATGCGTGGCGGCGTAGAATGTACACACCGACAGGATGAACAAAGTCATGGATGGCTGGCTCCTTGTTCCTCTTCATACAAAGAAGAAAAATCGTTTAATGATGTAAAAAATAGCAGTGGTATCTTAATGAAAGTTGCCACGCAATGGCCTGCCTTAAGCCCTTAATTTGTCTTCAGAACCGGATTCATGCGCTCATTAATTCATTTATTTACTAATTAACGACTTTTTTATAGTCGGGTCAGGAGGCGAATAGGGCTTTACTCTTTAGCAGGGCGGAGTGATATAACCTGAATTCAAGCAGACTGAATTATTATATTTCCGGGAAAAGAACTTTAGAGCTATTCACTGGTCAGAGACTGCATGGCTAATCATATCGCTGATAATGCTAACGGTTCTTCCCCTCATTATCCCCGGGAAACATATCCATCGGGCAACCAGACAGGGAAAAAAACTACTGCGGGGATTTCGGTTGTTCATCCAGAACAGGTGTCGTCTTTAATGGTATTGCCAAATGAACTCCTGGTTAAAATTTCTAACGACCTGTCTTTTGTTGATGTTAGCAGCCTGGCTTTAACAAATAAGCGTTTAATGACACTGTTCAACACAGAAGAAAAACTGAAAAAACTGGCCATTCGATATTTTGGCTCTGCCTTTGAAGCCTATAGAAAAATAATTAGAAACAGGGATATACCCGCTGTTCCTGGCAATAAAATTCATGACCGTTTATTACGGCTGGCCTATTACCGGTTCGTCAGCAATCAATACTTTGCTGATCTGGGAAGCAAAGCCTGGAGAGCCTGTGTGGCCGTTCTGAGAGGGCATAACAGGAGTGTGAACTCAGTTACGGCATTGGCCAATGGTTTGCTGGCTTCCTGTGCTGATGACCGGGCCGTGAAGTTGTGGGATCTGGGCAGGTCAGGTCGGCGCAAATGTGTGGTGACGCTAATTGGGCATACTCAAAGGGTGAACTCAGTTACGGCATTGGCCGATGGGCGGCTGGTTTCCTGCTCTGATGACCAGACCCTGAAGGTATGGGATTTAAGCAAGCCAGACGGCCAGCAATGTGTGGCGACACTGTATGGGCATACCTATCGGGTGAACTCAGTCACGTTATTGCCCGATGGGCGGCTGGCTTCCTGTTCTAATGATCGAACCGTAAAGGTGTGGGATCTGGGCAAGCCCGACAGCCAGCAATGCGTGGCGACGCTGCATGGGCATGGCGACTGGGTGAACTCAGTCACGGTATTGCCTGATGGACGGCTGGCTTCCTGCTCTAATGACAATACCGTAAAGGTGTGGGATCTGGGCAAACCCGACGGTCAGCAGTGCGTGGTGACACTGAGAGGGCATACTAACTGGGTTCAGTCCGTCACGGTATTGGCCGATGAGCGGCTGGCTTCCTGCTGTTATGACCAGGTCGTAAAGGTGTGGGATCTGGGCAAGCCCGACGGCGAGCAATGTGTGGTGACGCTGAATGGTCATACCGGCATAGTGTTATCAGTCACGCAATTGCCTGATGGGCGTCTGGCTTCCTGCTCGGGTCCTTATGACCTGAGCGTAAGAGTGTGGGATCTGAGCAAGCCAGACGGTCAGCAATGTGTGGCAATTCTGAAGGGGCATTCAGCTTGTGTGAAATCCGTCACAGCATTGCCTGATGGGGGGCTGGCTTCCTGTTCTCTTGACGGGACCATAAGGGTGTGGCGTCTGAACAAACTCGACAAGAAGCGACGGAGGGTGACACCCCATGGAAAACACAACCGGTTGAACTCAGCCCAGACCGGTGGGCGGCTGGATTCCTGCTCACCTCCCACGAAAAAGAAGAGAATTCGTTGATTGTTAATGTAAAAACAAGCTGTCGTATATCAGCAATCTGACAAACTGAGCCCGCAACGAAATGTCAACAGGCTCTTGATGCCTTATCAGTACTCGACCCGGTAGCTCAGGTTATAGGCTCGACCTTCAGCCTTGTGTGCACTGATACCGCTATAGGTTGTCCTGGCCCACTGGCTGTATACGGTCTCGTAGTCCTTATTCAACAGGTTGGTTATTCCTGCTTTAAGGGTGCCCATGGGAAGGTCGTAGGAAACCAGAAGGTCAACGGTTGTGTATCCATCAATTTCACGGTCCGTCACCGTCTGGCTGGAAGAGCTGTAACTTTTCCCCTTGTCATAATCCAGGAAGGTCATGGATTGCAGGCGGACATTAAGATCTCCCTGATCATAAGCGACAAACGTTGTAAATTTCTCCGGTGAGACATCCGCTGCTTGCAGGTCCAGCCACTCCCCTATTTCCTTGTAATAGCTGCGTCCTTCAGTAAAGGCGTAAGTACCGCCGAGGTACCAGTAATCATTCAGGAAATATTCAATAGCCCCCTCAATGCCGTAGACTTTTCTTTTTTGATCCAGCAGGTCTACATTGTAGTCTTCATTAAAGGCAATGGTTTTGTCCGATTCATTGTAGAAGACGGAGACATTGGCAATGATATTGTCAAAGTTACCCCGCCATCCAAGCTCGAAACTATCCGTCTTGATGGCATCGAGGTTAGCTTCAGAAATATTGGTGCCATTCAGTAGCGGGTTAGCAGCAAGGGGACTATCCGGGGAGACCGTATTACGCAGAATTCTCGACGCATCAGGCACATCAAAACCCTGTGAGTAATTCGTGAACAGCTCATTACTTTGATTAAGGCGGAAGACCAGGCCAAGATTAAACAGCGTATCATCGTATTTTCTGACGGCACCCTCCAGCGGAGTTCTTGATGCCTCTGGCATAAACCAGGTTTCAGCAAGAGGCATATGATCACTGATATCCAGCCTTGCACGTTCATGCCGGATACCACCATTCAGCGTCAGCTGTGTGGTTAAATCATAGGAGGTTTGCAAATAAAGCCCAAGGGTTTTGGTTTCAACATCAGGACCATATTCATATTCTGGGCCTGTGGGCTCAATAACTCTGCCACCACTGGCTATATATTTTGCTAAATCATGCAGCTGCCCTCTTTGCTCGCCATCGTCCACATCATAATCAAGACCATAAGAAAGCCTGAGCTGATTATTCAGTGAACGGTCAAGGTTCAGTTTTACTCCAAAAACTTCAGCGGTAGACGTCGATTGGTTTACAAATGTATTGGCACCAATGACATTGGGATAGGGAAAGAATCGGGCTTCACGCTCACGATAGTAGGTCTGGGCCTGAAGGTTATTGCCCAGGAAATCGTCGTCTTTATAAACAAGGTCAATAGACTGTCGCTGACTGTAAGGCTGTTTTTCCAGCTCAAGTCCTTTCAGGGCTGCGGGTGCGTCGGCAATATTGCCAGTCGGTAAGGATGAAATGTCGGGTGCATAATCAGAATCCATCTGGTCATCAAAGAATTGCAGCGTTGCCTCCAGTCGCTGCTGGTCGGTCAGGTCATACCCAAGTTTAATCAGCGCATCTTTGCTATCGGTATCCATGCGGCTGACCTGGGATTGGTCAGGGTTAACCCGGTTACCGTCTGCATCAAAAATACCGCCACGACTTTCATAGGTGCCACTGAGCAGGTAGTCAAAGGCACCGGAGCGGCCACTGATATTCTGGTTAAGTGTCCAGGTGGTCAGTTCATCACCGGATACTTTGAATCCTGCTTCCGAAGCAAACTGCAACTCATCGGTTTCAGGCTTACGGGTAATGACATTGATAATCCCGCCAGTAGCGCCACCACCATAAATTGCACTGGCACCGGAGATAACCTCGATGCGTTCAATATTTTCTGGCCGGATAGAGTTCAGTTGTCGGCTGATCTGACGGTTCTCCGCTTGGGATATGCCATCGATCAGGACCAATACTTTCCGGCCACGGAGACTCTGGGTTCTGTCTGTCACCGTTTGCGTGCTGGGTCCAAACCCGGGAACAGCCTGTTCAAGAATATCCGCCAGCTTCTGTCCCGGCTGGGACTGCTGAATAATCTCCTGCTGGCCGATTACCTGAACCGTGCCAGAAATATTGGAAACACTGGATTTTGACCGGGAGGCGGTAACCACTATCTGGTCCAGGGTGGTCACCGTTGTCTCTGATGCTGCTGTCGCCTGAGCGGCGGTAACCAGAGAAATCGCCGCCATGAGTGGCAGAGGTATTTTTTTACTCTTCATTTTTCGACTTTCCCATGAGTAATGATTGTCATTCTTATTAAGTCCTTATAGTTATGCAGGACCTGCTTCCTGCAGGCCTCTTTACTTCTTTTATTAAGTTAACGACGTCTATTAAATTAACGACGCTGCATGTATTTTCCGCTGAGCAGCAGAAGAATGAAGTAAATACCACCGGCACCGGAAACCAGAAGGCCTGAGGGTATTTCAAAGGGAGCGATAACGGTTCGTGATAACCAGTCACTGCTGACCAGTAACAATGCCCCGGTAATGGCTGCTGCCGGAATAAGATGGCGGTGACTGGACATACCGGTCACTCTGCAGATATGGGGAGCCATCAGTCCGACAAAGGACACCCCGCCTACGGCAGCCACACTGAAAGCACTTAGCAACGCGACGATGACCAGCAGCAGCGCAATGGTTACGGATACACGGATACCGAGCAGCGTGGGCAGATAGGCACCAAGCTGAAGAATATCGAGCCTGCGCCACATCATCCACAAAATGGGAAGCAGGATTATAACGGCTGAAAACAGGGGATAGGTGCGTTCATCCGTCACGGCATAGGTGCTTCCGGACAGCCAGATCAGCACTTCACTGGACTGATTGCTGCCCAGAACCAGCACCATACTGATCAGGGTGGCGGCAACCGCAGAAAGGCACAGACCGCCCAGGGCAAATAATAGTGGATTGAAACCGGTCAGACGGCTCAGGGTCAGCAACAGGATCAACGCAAAACCACTGCCGGATATGGCTAACAGCATCACACCAAAACTGTCTATTCCCGGGTAGAGAACGGCACCCAAAACAATAAATAAAACAGCGGTTGTCGTTAATCCCGATACGTCCGGGCTGGTCAGTGGGTTTCGGGTTAATGTTTGTAACACGAGACCGGAAACCCCAAGTGCCGCACCCGCAAACGCAGCGCTCATGACCCTGGGCCAGCGCAGATGCATAAATGTCATCTCTATCAGGCTGAGGCTCAATCCCATCAATATCAGACACAGTAAGGACAGAACTGCCAGAGTTCGGTTCGGGTTCATAGAGAACAGTGCACGTATACCTGTTTCTCCCGTCGTTGCCCCCAGTGCACCGACCCGGTTTCTCCGCGTCAGTAGAAAGATCATAAACGGGGCTCCAACAATGGTGGTCATGACGCCAGCGGGAAAGCTGTAATGGGAGTCCGAGACCATGATCGGGATCAATCGTGCGGCGATATCAGCACTGAGCAGCAACCATGCCCCCCACCACCGAAGCCAGCAGCAGTCGCGACCATACCGACTGACAGCCCAGGCCCCGGGCAATATGAGGCGCAATCAGCCCAACAAAACTGATCATCCCTACCTGACTGACGACGGTAGAAGACAGGATCACGGCAATCAGCAACGAAAAGCCAACGGTATGTCGTACATTTACCCCAAGGGTTTGGGCCTGTTCTGCCCCCAGGGCAATCAGGTCAAGTTGCCGGGCAAAGAATAACGCGATAAGGGTGAACAGCAGGATTATTGGCCAGCTGTGCTGAACCGCCTGAAAATCGAACTGGGAGATTACCGGCCCCCCAGGTATACAACCCATCCAGACGGTTTTCGAAAAACATCAGCATGCCAGCACTGATAGCACCAAAAGAGAGGGTGATTGCCATCCCCACCAGCACCAGGTTAACCGGCGAATGACTGATGGCACTGGCCAGACGGAAGACCAGTAATGTGGTGATTATTGCGCCGGTGAATGCCACCACGACCGGATATTGCCCGGTAATATCCGGCAGCAATACCGATCCCATCACAATCGCAACCATGGCCCCGGCATTAACGCCCAGGGTTGCAGGACTGGCAAAGGGGTTCCTGGTTGCGCCCTGAATCAGTACTCCGGCCGCGCCCAGGGCTGCACCACAGAGTAAAGCCATCAGGGTTCTGGGCAGTAACAACCAGGTAACAATGGTTACATTGAGGGGCTGATGCCCGCGGATACTTCCGCCCGGTACTGACGATGGAAAAAATGGCATATCAACCAGCAAACTGGCGTCAATGCCTGATGGGCCGGTCATTAATGATATTGCCACAGCCCCCACATACAGCAGAAATACCGACAGGAAGACGGTGGTTGCTTTAAAGGGTACGGAGTAATTCATTATGCCTCCGGTGCCAGTTGTGACACGATTGCCGTTGCCATGCGGCTTGCGGACAACGGTCCTCCGAAGGACCACAGTGCCGGCAAATAGTGAACCCGCCCTTCCCTGACCGCCGGGATAGCCTGCCATACCGGAGAACGGGTCATGGCCGGAAGGTCATCAGGCTGACTACCGATAATAAGCAGGCTGGCATCACCAATGGTGGTCAGCTTTAACAGGTCAACATGGGTAAAGTCCCGCCCCGGCAGAGCGCTGTGCCAGCTATTCACCAGACCCAGTTCATTAACGATGGCCCCCGCCATGGACGCATCGGCATAGACCCTGAGCCCAAGGCCCATTCCCACAAATTTACCAACGACCACTGACTGTCCGGTCATACCGGCTTGCTGGATATGACGCCGTGCCTGACCCATTAGCTGCTCCATTTCCCGCAGCTTTTCCTCTGCCAGAGTCGTCTGATCGGTCAGCCGGGCGACAGAGCGGAAGACACTCTGCATCCTGTGGTAGTAGTTTGAAGGGTTGTCTGTTGTGGGATACTGGGTAAACAGCACCGTGGGAGCAATGGCTTCCAGCTCTGAAATAATTCGATTGTGTCGCCATTGGTAGCCCAGTATTAAATCCGGCTTGAGCGCTGCAATGGCCTCAAGTGATGGTTCGGATCTTAAGCCCAGCTCCCGAACCCCGTCTGGCATTATCGGACTATTGGATTGCCACTCCTTATACCCTTTGATTGACGTGACACCCGCAGGTGTAATGCCCAGGGTCAGCAACATTTCTGCCTGGGTCCAATTAAGGGCGGCAATCTTATCGGGTCTTTTTTCGTCTGAATCGAAAGATGATGCCCCGGCTGACTGGGCAGCAGTTGCGAGTAGCAACAGTAAGGTAAAAGCAGCGTGTAGCCCGGCATTGAAAGAAACTGACATTCAGGCAACTTCCTTGTCTGATACACTCGGCACCGGCTCTGGTGAACTGTTCGCTGATGGCAAAAACAGGTGGTGATCATAACCTTCTGGCTGAACCCTGGTGGTTTTAACACCAAACACATCAGCAATAACGTCCGTGTCGATTACCCGGTCCGCCCTGCCCTGTCGTACCAGCTCTCCCTGGTTCATCAACACCACATCATCGCTGAATTGCAGCGCCTGATTAAGGTCATGAAGAACCCAGACGACTGTCGTATTTTGCTCAAGGTTCAACGTCCGGACGATATCGAGCAGCTGGAGTTGATGGGCAATATCAAGCCATGAGGTGGGCTCATCCAGCAATAAAATGCCGGTCTCCTGGGCCAGTACCATTGCCAGCCATACCCGCTGCATTTCTCCTCCGGACAGGTGATCGACCCGTTCCTTGGCGAAGTCCACCATATCTACCCGAGCCAGCGCTGTGTTGATTGCCCGGTGATCACTGGCTTTCATCCGGCCAAAGGGGCCTGCATGGGGGTAACGGCCACAGGCGACCAGTTCAGAAACTGACATTCCCAGGGGCACGGGTGAGTGCTGAGGTAACAGTGCCAGCTTCCGGGCCAGTGCTTTTCTGTGCCATTGCACCAGCGGTTTTCCAGCGAGTAACGCTGCTCCGCTATCCGGCGTGATCAAACCGGAAAGCATCTTTAACAGCGTGCTTTTGCCCGAACCATTAGGTCCGAGAATGGCGGTTATTCGGCCGGGAGCCAACTCAAGGCTGATCGGCTTGATCACCTGCTTGCCATTAACACGGTAACTTGCCTGATTAAGGCGGAGTGTATGATTGGACATCCATTTTTCTTTTTTTGATGAACTGTGTCGTTTGTCTCAGGCTGATCCGTTTACTGCTGGTTTATTGATCAGTTGTTTTGAGATGGTTGCGAATGATATTGATTATCATTTGATCCTTCAAGTGATTTTCTTGTTATCCTGTATTTGATCCATTGCCCAATCCCTTGCTTCGCTCCAATCCAGGCAAGCCTTCATGGGAAACGGCATGGCATTTTGCATGTTTTTACTGACCACACGGTCGCCCTCTTGTTCCGAGCCAACCAGTCTGGCGACACCGGAACAATATAAGCCCAGCAACTGCCGCTTCTCCTTAAACCAGAGCCCGAGCAATTTACGGGCAACCGGTGAAAACTGACTGTCAGGCTTCGCCAGTATCACCATGCTGAAGGGCTCTTTTCTGTCCAGAAGCCCGGATAACTCATGTAACCAATCCCGTGCATCCTGATCCGTTGCCGGATCATTAAAGCGGATGGTAACCATGGGCCAACCCATCATTTGAATCGCAGACATAATGACTTCCCGTGTTTATGATCAACCCATAAAAAAGTGATCATCAGTGATACGCTGGCAACCAGCACCCCGACCAACTCCTGTTGCCAGCCATTACTGTTAATCGTGCCGACCAGCAAAGCACCCAGCGTATAGCCAATGGTATGAATCATAGTGAGCATGCCGGTAAGAGCACCCTGCTGACTGCTGGCCTGAGCAGATGCCAATGCCGTATAGGCGGGGGTTAATAAAGCAACCGAAGCGGCGCTGATGGTCAGTCCGCTGGCCAGCCAGAACAGGCGCTCACCGGTCACCATGAACATAGTGCCGATCAGCAACAACACACTCCCACACTTCAATGCCATGACCAGATTTCGCTGAACCCACCGGGCAGCGACCAGATGGGCAATAATGGTCGACAGTGCTGCCAGCATCATCAGGATTGACAGTAATCGGGTGGTGGTGACTCCGTCATGAACAATAAGATAAAGTCGAGGACCGGCCAGGTATTGCAGAAAACCAAACAACGTGGTGACTGAGCACGCCAGTAACAGCAACGGCCAGGTCTTTGTCATTAATCCCAATAAGCGCACATTGCCATTACTGGCTGCTGACATCTTGTCATGCCTGACTGATACAACGGGTAAGATGACTAGCAGAATGAAGAGAACCATAGCCAGCAGCGATACGACACCGATGGGAAAAGCGCTTCCCCAGCTGATGAATATGGCTGGCACCAGGGGACCTGATAGCCGACCCACATTAATACTGGCGGTGATGCGGCTGAGCATTCTGGCTCGATTTGACGGACTACTGTCGTCAATTACCCATGCCTGAACTGCCGGGTACAAGCCAGATGCAAGCAGCCCATAGACGATGCGGGCAGAGAACATTAAGAAAATTGCCTGCTGTTGAGTCAGCACGCCAGACACTACTCCCTGAATAGACAGGGTCAGCATCAAAAAGCTCAGGGCTATGCCGGCAGTACCCGAGATGATTACAGGTATACGACCATATTTGTCTGATATCCGTCCCCAGATGGGGGCCGATACGGTAAACAATCCGGTACCGAGAGCAACCATGGCGCTGAGCACACCATAGCCAATTCCGGTCTCTTCCAGAATGGCTGGCAGGCTGATCAGCAGTGTTGTCTGGCCAGTTCCCAGCAGGAATACCGCGATCAAACGACAAAAGTTATTCCGGGCAGGGTTTTGTTCGAAAGAGCATTGCCCGGAATGGGTGTCTGTTGAAACGTGATATAACGCATTTTCCGGCATGTTCAATTCTCAATGCTGCACATTTATTATTCAATTTGTTGTAAATGATAATTGTTATCATGTAGGATGACAACCCAATCCAGAACGGGATCGATTTTAAAAAGTGAAAGTAACAGACCGTTGAAAAAGAAAATGGGTTGGTGAATAAGTTAAGAATTGATGACCAAACCGTAAGTAGTTAACCATAAAAACTGAAATAATAATGATGTCCTCAGATTCAATACTGAAATCGTCGGCTGATACAATAATGTCCGGCATATCCCCCGATAGCGTGAATGCTCAACGGCGAAGTGATGCGGCTATTGTCAGAAACCAGGCTGAAGTGCTGAGCGCTAACTGTTTTTTTAATGCGCTCCTGCGGGAATGGCAAGGCTGGACATTACATAAAGTTAATGAGTTTAAAGTGATAGAGCGTTATCGATCACAATTGAACTCAGCCACCGGGAAGAAAATTGACCATTTGATCAATATCCCTGTTCATGATGTATCGCTATTGGTATGTATCAGTCACTTTTCAATAACCGGGCGTCACCAGTTTTTAATGCCAGTCATTTTATCGAGCCCGGCAAAAGCAACGGCTACTCCCATCACTTTTATGGAGGCCGTTCAGTTGCTGGTAGCCGGGGATATTCTCTGGCAGAGCGATCCACAGAGCCGGAGAAATTTCCTGGAGCGGGTTCATCACAGTGTTAACAATATTGAAACCAATCTGAGAGCCCGTCAGCCATCATTAGACGACATTTTTAACGGTCCCGGGGATTTTCAGGCTTCAGAACAGTCACTGCTGACAGGGCACTCTGTCCATCCCTGCCCGAAAAGTTATGCTCAATTCAGCCAGGATGATGCCGCCCGGTATATGCCTGAGTTTGGTAGCAGCTTCCAGCTCCATTGGTTTGCCATAGACTCCGACCTGCTCGATGCCGACAGTGTTCATACACTGTCGTTCAGTGAACTGACCAGACAACTGGCAGAAGAAGACCAGAGCTTTCCAGCTGCGTTACTCCACGGAACCCCGGAGCATCAAACGCTCTTGCCCACCCATCCATGGCAGGCCCGGCAGTGGCTGAAAAGCAGCTACATACGTCAGTTGATCAAGGAAAAGAAACTGATTGATTATGGATTAAAGGGCAGTGACTGGAGAGCAACATCATCTGTGCGTTCCCTGCATGCCAGCCACTCGTCTTTCATGTTGAAGTATTCACTCAGCGTAAAACTGACCAACTCTGTGCGCCACCTGTTACCTAAAGAAGTGATTCGCGGCAAAGAGATCCATCAGGTGAAATATCATACGTCCATTGGCACGAAAATGAAGCAGCGCTACCCGGACTTTGAGGTGATCACCGAGCCTGCCCATGGGGCGATCAGGGGACCGGATGGGCAGATATTGCCAGAGACCATGATGGTTCTGCGGGAAAATCCATTCAATAACGTTCAAACATTGAGGTCAACCGAGTTACTGGCCAGCCTGACCCAGGATAATCCTGACGGTGCATCAAGGCTGGTTTCACTGATCCGGAAACTGGCTGACAAAGAGCAGCTTCCACCAGAAAGAATAGCTGTTCGCTGGTTTAACAAATACCTGTCAACCGTCGTAGAACCGCTGATGATTGGACAGTCAGACTTTGGTCTTTTATTTGGTGCCCATCAGCAGAACCTGTTGATCACTCTGAAACAGGGTTATCCCCGGAAAGTCTATTTCCGTGATTGCCAGGGAACGGGCTACAGCCATACCGCCCGTGAACTTCTGGCGGAGACGATCTCAGCAGAAACCAGACAGCAGGAGCATCATGTGGATGGTGAACTGGGCAACTGGTTGTTTACCTATTATCTGATCATCAATTCCACCTTTGGTGTCATCAGTGCCCTTGGGGCCGGGCAAGTCACTTCAGAATCTTCACTGCTGATGGCCCTTAGAGAGTTTCTGATGAAACTCAGAGCGTCTGATCCCAGGGATACAGGTTGTCTGGACTACATTCTCAATAGCCCTGAACTCTGGTCAAAAGGCAACTTTTATTGCTCTTACTGCGATATGAATGAGAACACCCTGGAAAATCCTCTGGCAGTGTATCACCCGCGATCAAACCCACTCGTGGGATTGTCACAGGACGAACTTCTACCTTAATCGCCAAAAATCCGTAAACAGGGACAGCAATGACAACAACAATGAAACTTCCGGGAAAAACACTGCCGGGTATTCTGCATCCGGAGATAACACTGAAGCCTCTCAGCGCCAACACACTGTTGATCAATGATGCTACCACTTCACTGCATTTGAGCATCTCTGGCTCCGACAGGCTGGTTATTTCTCCGGCCAATAGCTCCGACCTGCAGGACAGGATTCCCGATCATCTTATGGCGGCAGGCTGGATTATCTGTATGCAAATCATCCAATGCTGGAACAAATTCACTTGTCCCCCCTGATATCTGAACGGCTGGAGCCAGAGTCATGGCGACATGATATCGATCAGACCTCCGGGGAGAGCATCAACGTCAGAACCGGCTTTTACCAGAATCGTACGCTTTGGCATTGGCAAAACAACAATGTACTGACGCCAGAAATCTGGACGGAAAACAGCAATGGCATTTCCCACCCGCTGCGACCGTTACAACCTTCCAGTGTCGTTTATCAGCGTTATGATTATCAGAATGATCTCACTATTTCGTTCCGCTCCATTGATCCGGAGGACGACCTGGCCACTTTTCATCAGTGGATGAATCAGCCGCGAGTTGCTGAGTTCTGGGAACTGGCAAAGAGCAGGGAAGAGCTGCGCAACTACCTGCAAACACTGCTCAAAGACAGAAAAACCTGGCCCCTGGTCGGCAGCATTAATGGTGAACCTTTTGGCTACTTTGAGCTTTACTGGGCGATGGAAGATCGCATTGCTCCCTATTATGACTGCCAGCCATGGGACAGAGGTTTTCATCTGCTGGTGGGAAACCCGGACTTCCTGGGAAAACGGTTTTCCAACAGCTGGACCAAATCCATAACCCACTTCCTCTATCTGGACGATCCGAGAACCGGCCGACTGGTTGGCGAGCCAAGGGCCGACAATCGGCGTTTATTGAAGTTGCTGGCACCTGCCGGCTGGTCGTTTGTCAAAACGTTTGATTTCCCCCATAAACGGGCAGCCCTGGTAAACGGTTATCGACGTACGTTTTTCAGGGAGGTACAGCTATGAATCAGGCGGTCACACAGTCTCTACTGAAGAGTCCACTGAAGGCCGACTCCTCCTCTTTCTGGTTACAGGCTAATCAACGTTTGCTGGCCAAAAGTCTCAGTGAACTGAGCTGGGAAGAAGCAATTTCACCACTGGAGCTTGATAACGGTGATTTCACCCTGGAGCTGCAAAGTGGCACCAGCTATCAGTTCGCCGCCTGGCGAACCGTCTGGGATCAATTGATCATTGACCCGGCCTCCATTACTCGTACCGGACCTGATGGTCAGTGCTCGTCATTTCCCGATGTCAGTCAGTTATTTATTGATGCCCGGACAGAGCTTCATCTCACGTCGGTAATATTGGCAAATTTTCTGGAAGAGCTGGCCAACACCCTGATGGCCGAAGTTCGGGTACAGCAGAACTACCATCAAAAAGCTGCCGCTGAGTTGATTGACCTGACCGATGATGAACTCCAATGTTATCTGGATGGTCACCCGAAAGTGACCGTCAGCAAAGGCCGTATCGGTTGGGGGGGCAATGACTATAAGGCCTATGCCACCGAATTTCTGCCGGAGATTCAACTGGAATGGCTGGCCGTCAGCCGAAACCATTGTCAGCTATCCAAAATAGATGACCTTTCTGAGCAGGCATTATTGTCTGCAGTGCTTGATACGCAGGCTCAGGCTAAGCTTTTAGACGTCTTTCATGGAAGGAATTTAACAGCAGACGCGTATTTCCTGCTGCCGGTTCACCCATGGCAATGGCAAAACAAGCTGGTGAATTTATTTGCTGGCGAGCTTGCTGCGGGTCGTATCGTTCATCTGGGGGTTTTTGGTGACCCGATGTTGCCGCAACAGTCTCTGCGTACGCTATCAAACCGGCAGAGACCCAAACAGTTGAACATTAAGCTGCCGCTCTCGATTTTAAACACCTCCTGCTATCGGGGTATTCCCGGTCAATACATCAAGGCCGGGCCGATGATATCCAGGTGGCTGGCCAATATTGTGAATACTGACCCAACGCTGGCAAACCGAGGCGTCATCATCCTTGAAGAGCCCGCAGGTGCCTTCTACCCCAACCCGATATTTACCCAGGTTGAGGATGCTCCCTATCGCTATCATGAGATGCTGGGCTGCATCTGGCGACAGAGTGTACACGACAAAATCAAGACATCTGAACGTGCTGTCCTGATCTCCACCCTGTTTCAGCGCGATGGTTTCAATGAACCACTCATCCATGAGTACATTCGCCGTTCAGGGCTGTCAGCCAGACAGTGGTTGACCCGACTGTTCAATTCGGTGGTCATCCCACTCTACCATTTGCTCTGTAAATACGGTGTTGGCCTGGTGGCCCACGGCCAGAATGTCACGGTGGTTCTTGAGCATCATCAGCCTGTCCGTGTTGCCCTTAAAGATTTTCAGGGGGACTTGCGTCTTATTGATCAGGACTTTCCTGAGCTGGAAAGCCTGAGTGACTATGCCCGCTCAGTGACTACGAGACTGCCCGCTGAATACCTTATCCATGACTTGCAGACGGGGCATTTTGTCAGCGTTCTGCGCTTTATTTCCGCTTGTCTGGCAGAAAAAGGCCTGGCGGAAAAAGGGTTTTCGGAGGTGGACTTTTACGGACTCCTTGGTAAACAACTGCAGTTGTATATGAAAGCACATCCGGAACTGAACGGGCGCTTTAAACTGTTTGACCTGTTCCAACCGGAAATGGCCCGTGTTTGCCTGAACAGAGTCCGATTCAAACAGGGTTATGGTGACGCCAGTGAACGTCCACTGCCGGAACTGGGAACACCACTTAACAACCCATTAGCAACGACATTCAGGGACGTGCCATGAGATTGCAAAAAATCACGGATTGCGAAACCGATATTCTGGAACTGGCCGGACTGGGTGCCGGGCCATTCAATTTGAGCCTGGCCGCCCTGCTGGATAGTCAGCCCACCATTTCAACCCGGTTTTTTGACAAAAAAGCAACCTTTGGCTGGCATCCTGGCCTAATGCTTCCAGGGGCTCATATGCAAACTTCCTGCCTGAAAGACCTGGTTACCGCTGTTCAGCCCACAAGCCCATGGTCGTTTATTTCATTTCTGGTCAATAAAGGGCGTTTTTACTCATTTCTCTCCACCGAAAAAATGGTCATCAGTCGTACAGAGTTTGTTGAATACCTGAGCTGGGTGGCAAATAACCTGAGTTCGGTCACGTTTGATACTGAAATTCGGGAAGTCAGCTTTACCGATCATCACTTTGTGCTGAAGTCTGACCATCAATCCTTTAAAGCCAGGAATCTCTGTCTGGGCACCGGCAAATCACCCTATACCCCGGAGTGTACCCGGCGATGGCTCGGCCCGGACTGCTTCCATGCCGGTAGCCTGATGACGCAGGATGTAGATTTAGCCACTAAACGGGTGGCGGTTATTGGTGGCGGACAGACCGGGGCCGAAGTCTTCCTGAACTGTCTGCGGGGCCAATGGGGAAAGGTTGCCCAGGTGAACTGGGTATCCCGGCGAGCGGGCTTTGAACCCCTGGATGAAAGTCCCTTTACCAATGAGTATTTCACCCCGGGCTATGTGGGCCAGTTTCTGTCACTGCCCAGTGATAAAAAAGAGCGCATCGTCAATTATCAAAAGCTGGCAAGTGATGGAATTACCCCGGCCTATCTGCTGGAACTCTACCGGGAGCTTTATGACCGAACCTATCTGGGCAATGGCGATATGAGCTGGCAATTGCTGCCGGACCGAACGTTAGCAGATATGTCCTTAACGTCCACAGGCTATTATGATCTGCGTTTATTCAATGCATTGTCAGAATGCGATGAACAGCTGGCCGCTGACGTGGTTATTCTATGTACTGGCTTTCAGAATGCACTGCCCGAGTATCTGGAACCTATTCGGGAACAGTTAACGCTGGATCAGCAAAATCGATTCAAGCTATCCCCAAGTTTTAAAGTGGCCTGGGATGGCCCGGAAGACCGACGGATTTATGCGGTGAATGCCGGTTTGCACAGTCATGGCATTGTTGAGCCGCAGTTAAGCCTCACGGCCTGGCGCTCAGCAACCATCATCAATGACTTGATGCACGAAGACGTCTTTCCGGTCAATCAACCGTCCGGTTTTATCCACTGGCTGAGTAATACGGATTTTCTGCCCAATGGCAAAGGAGAAAATGGGTAGTCTTTTTTCCACCGGCCTCTATCTACAAGGTTGGTAGAATAGTCCTTGAAATTCAGATTAAAGAAGGGCATGCAGTCTGGTGTAAGAGGCTACCTGAGAATGGCCTGCCCTATCGGGCAGCTGCTGCTACATTCATACGGTGGCTATTCTTGGTCAACCTTCCGGGATCTCGGTAAATGCATTCTTTGTTGCCTGTCAGGTTCCCGCTCGATCCGCCAAAAAGACAGGATTTTCCGGTCACCATCCATAGAGCAGACCTGTATGGAGTGACCGCAAGGACTGAATTTGAAGCTGTCAATGCAGCCCTCCGCTTGCAGGCGGCCCTTTTCCTGCCAGACACCCTTTGGGGTTATGCCCAGTACAACCAGGCAAGATTTGTCGTTAACATCAAGGCCAGCAAAAAGGGACCCACCGTGATTAAAATCAGGTTCACAGAGTCGTAAATCAGAGTCCGGGGTTTGCCGGACCCATTCACCGTATTTCTTTTGCACCTGGATATCCAGCCTCCCCCGATCATCAGTACAAATAATCGAGTGTCCGTCCGGGCTGAGCTTCTGGGCAGTAGGAACAGCGGAGTTTGCATTCCTGCGAGGATATCTACTGTCACAAATATAAGTAAACGTGTGCTGGCAGTGCCACATTCCTGCCCCATTCAATTGCCAGACCATTGCAGATCCCTCCTGAAACAGCACAAATACCGAGGAGTCCACATTGAATGTCACCATTGAATCAGGCAAAACCACGCGGGGCTTATGGAAATAGTCATGATCTTTTATTTCCGCTACCCAACCGTTGTTATCCGTTAAATGCCAGATATCAAAATTATCTTCGCTATGAACAACCAGATACTGACTATCGGGACTGAAGGTTACTTCCAGTGATATACTTAGGACGGGGTGGGGCTGATGTTTAGTGATTCTTATGGTTTCAGACCATCGACCGTTATCACCAAGACTAAAAACAACCACGAAGAAATCCTCTACATGTATTTCCATGTTGTTGGAATCTTCCCCGGCATAATTGAAACATGCCGCAAAATGTTGACTGTCCGGACTGAATGCAATTGTGTCAAAACCTCCTATATCATCAATATCAATTCCTGTTTTTGTCAGAGCCGTTGTATACATGTTAAATTTCAGTATCCCGTTGGCAAGCCAGCGGCCATCCTTTTGTTTTCCAAAGAATCCGATACATTCTTCAAGATCAATGGCAATATGATTGCTGTCCGGGCTGAAAATACTGTAACCCCGGGGGCAATCACCTTTGATTGCCCATTGACCATTCAATTCCCGACTTAAAATCCGGCCATGCGTGGTGTATGCAGAATAAATCAGAGATTTGCCATCGGGTGAAACCTGAAAAGATAAATAGTTAACATCAATACTTTGTTCATTACCAACATGGGGAAAAAGCTCAGCGACAGTCATTTGCTGTGTTTCAGTCCATAAGCCTTTCCCATCCCGCTGAATAATCGACAGTAAAGCGTCTTTAGCGCCATAGGTTTTAAAAGCAGGTCTATCAGAGGGGGGAGGATCAACAGAGATAAAAACAGTATTGTCATGGTATTGATCAATGCTATTAAAACAATCGAAGAAACAGCGCCCCTCAATAGTGAATTCCCTGTTCCAGCAGCCATTACTTCCCGCCGTCCAGATAGAACTCTGAGAGCCGTGACGATCATTAATGAGCAGCCGACTGTGATTCTCATTGAGAAAGTAATCAATGATGTTATCTTCCCTGCCAAATGAGTTTTGCAGCACAAATTTAAGTGAGGTGGCATTAATGGTTTCATTGCGTAAATGATCAGCGTGATATGCGCAGATTGCCGGAAAATTTTCAGTACAATACGATTGCCCGGCAATGACTTGTATTTTTGATGTCTGCAGACAATGAATCAGTGGCAGATTGGTAATACTCAGGTTCCGGTAAAACAGCTGTTCATTCTTACTCAGATTCCCGTAGCACCGAACAACTTCAAATAATCCGTATTCATTCAGGACAGTGTGCATTCTTCTGGAAACAAGTGCCAAATTACACGCGTCCTTAAGCGGTAAATAATCGGTAATTTTCAACAATAATTCCACCGGTAGTGAGGTAATACTCCACCTGTGAAAATGAGCTGATTGTTCAGGAATAACCGGATTCGTTTCACTCAGACAAGGTTCATCTGGTTTTTCCTGTGCATGAGGCAATGGCAAGATAAACTCTCTCATCAGGTCACTCCGGAAAAATCCGATTAAGAGGTTAGTCCAGAGATGTCATATCTGAAATAATTCTCAGGACTTTGTCGCGCTAAGGGATTTTTTGAGGGAACGCCGTACCGGGGAGTACGGTCCACTGAGCAAAACTCATTTAGAGCGGCAAAGGACAAACGGGAGCAAGCTTATAAAATATCCGGGTTAGCCTGACATCAGTTATGTTTGGGCGTCATGGTGTGGTTCGTCTTTTTGGCGTGCGTTCAGGCCATCAGCATCAAACAACACCAGATCATGGGGAATAATGCTCAGTTGGACGTTGGCATTCCCGGCTACCGGATTTGAATGCTCTGCCACCAGCTGATAACTCCCCTGGCAACAGTCCAGATGAATCTCGCTGCGTATACTTTTGCCCATAAACTGCTGCCGGGTAATGGTGGCCTGTGGATAAGTATCGGTAGAGGTTTGAGACAGTAGGCCTTCAGATTTATCCACAGCCGAGAGGGCCACCATCTGCGGTCGGATAAACAACTCCAGGCTTGTGCCTGCCTTTTCCACAGAGAGCGGTTGGGTGGATGCCACAACGCCTAACGGGGTGCTCACATGAAACTCATCTTCAATGGTGGCCGGCAGAATATTGCCGGCCCCCATAAAGTCGGCAATAAAACGGTTATCAGGGTAGTGATAGATATCGAAGGCCGTCCCCTGCTGCATGATTCTGCCCTGCCCCATGACGGCGATGGTATCCGCAAAAGCAAAACCTTCTTCACGACTGTGGGTCACAAACAGTCCGGCGACTTTTTGCTGCTTCAGGATATCCCGTATTTCCCTGACCAGATGCTGACGGACCTGGCTGTCGATATTGGAAAACGGCTCATCCAGCAACAGAATGGAAGGCTCGTTGGCCAGAGCCCTGGCGATGGCCACCCGTTGTTGCTGCCCTCCGGACAGTTCATGTGGATAGCGCTGGTCAAGACCAAAAAGGTTTACCAGCTGCAGCATATCCTGAACCCGTTGCCTGACCTGTTCGGAGGTCTGTTGGTTCTGGCCGAAGGCTCCCTTAAGTCCAAAACTGTTAAGTCCAAAACTGATGTTGTCAAACACCGTCAGGTGGGGAAACAGGGCATAATCCTGAAAGATCATGCCGATGCCCCGCTGCTCTGGCGGTGTTATCCGGGCAGCTGAGCTGACTTCCCGGCCATGCAGTTCAATGGTGCCGGATACCGGTTGAATCAAACCGGCGATCGCTTTTAATAAGGTCGACTTACCACAGCCACTGCGACCCAGCAGGCAGACAATTTCACCATCCTCTATGGCCAGGTTTACCCCGGACAGGACCAGAGGATCGGCAGTGGCGCTGCTTTTTCTGGCTGACCGATCATAAGCACAGGCAAGTTCAGTGATGTTCAGGGCACTCATTGCTGTTCCTGCCTTTCCAGAGAGCGATTAAGCATAATAAGGGGCACCAATCCTACCAGAACCAGCACCAATGCGGCAGGTGCCGCATATTCCAGCTGCTCATCAGACACATATTGGAAGACCCGGGTAGCCAGTGTTTCAAAATTAAAGGGGCGCAGTAGCAGTGTGGCAGGCAGCTCTTTCATACCCTCAATAAATACCAGCAGCAGCCCTGCCAGCATGCCTTTGCGAATTAACGGCAGATGCACACGCTTGACCATTTCCCCGGGGTTACACCCCAGGGTTCGGCTGGCCATATCCAGTGACGGAGACACTCGCCCAAGACTGGACTCAACGCTGCCCACAGCAACAGCGGAGAACCGCACCACGTAGGCAAACACCAGGGTAATGGCAGAGCCACTGAAAATAAGCCCAACCGGTGACTGGTGCCAGTGAATCAGCAGTTCGTTGAGCACATTATCCGAGAGCGTCAGAGGGATCAGTACCCCAATGGCCAGAACATTGCCCGGCAGGGCGTAACCGGTGGCGGCCAGGCGAGCAGGGATACGGGAAAAGCTCGTACGCTGTAAGCGCTGATAAACGCCCAGGAACAAGGCAATAAAGCAGGCAACTGCAGCTGCGGAACCGGAAACCATCAGACTGTTGATACCGTATTCAAACAGAGCACTGCTCCATGAATCATCGAAATAGGCAATCAGGTACTCCACCAGCACCAGGGATGGCAGCAAAAAGCCCAGGGTGACCAGCAGCCAGCACCAGCCGATAGCCAGCCATTTTGACCCGCCGGAAAGCTCGATCAACTCCCGCTGCTCCTGCCCGGTATTTTTCTGGTACAACTGCTGTTTACGACGGCTGTATTTTTCCATGCTGATCAACAACATGACCACCAGCAACATCATGGCCGAGATTTTTGCCGCCGCATTCAGGCTGCCATAACCTAGCCAGGTGTCGTATACCGCCGTGGTTAATGTGGGCACGGAAAAATAGCTTACCGTGGCAAAATCACCCAGGGCTTCCATGCCCATAAGCGCCAGACCGGTAATGATGGCGGGACGGGCCATGGGCAGGGTTACCCGGAAAAAACTGTGCAGAGGTGAGCAACCTAACAGTCGGCTGGCCAGGGTCTGGCTTTTCGATTGCTCAAGAAACGCGGTTCTTGCCAGCAGATACAGATAGGGATAAAGCACCAGGGCAAGCACTATAATGGCACCGCCCAGGCTGCGTATCTCCGGGAAGGAATAGTCTGCGGCTGACGTCCAACCCGTGAGCGCTCTGAGAAAACGCTGCACTGGTCCGGCAAATTCCAGCAGGTCGGTATAGATATAGGCAATAACGTAGGATGGCATGGCCAGTGGTAAAACCAGTAACCACTGGAGCTGATCTCTTGCCGGAATCCGGGCATTGGCCATCACCCAGGCGGCAGGGATCGCCAGAACAGCCCCAAGTCCCCCTACCCCGAGAATCAGAAGAACACTGTTCACGATGTAGGTGGTCAGGACAGTATCCCAAAGATGGTCAAATAACTCACCGGCAGGGGCGAGAGCCTCCAGGACCAGGGCGATAACAGGGGGAAAAAAGCAAAAGGGCCAGCAGCCAGCTGCCAGCCCTCCAGTAGGTTGGTAAGTTGTGATTCATGCACTAATGAGATCTATAGATCAAATTTTACTTCGTCCAGAAGACGTTGAGCCTTGGTTCGGTTGGCGGCAATGTCTGAAATAGGCAGTGGATCCGCCTTGAATTCTCCCCATGCCGCCACGGTGTCAGACACTGGAACGTTCGGGTTGACCGGGTATTCCATATTGTCCCGGGCATAAATGGACTGAGCCTCTTCACTGGCCAGGTACTCCATCAGCCTGAGGGCATTATCCTTGTTCGGTGCGTACTTTGCCATCACCATGCCACTGATGTTGACATGGGAACCCACCGTCTTCTGGTTCGGGAAGTTAATATAAACGGCATCAGCCCAGGCTTTCTGATCATCATTCTCCATCATCTTGCCAAAGTAGTAGCTGTTACCCAGAGAGACATCACAAACCCCCTCTTTGATCGCTTTGACCTGGGCCCGGTCATTCCCCTGGGGACGACGGGCCAGGTTGGCTTTTACCCCTTCCAGCCACTGTTTGGTTTGTGCTTCACCGTTATGGGCGATCATCGAGGCGACCAGACCAATATTGTAGGGGTGCTTGCCGCTGCGGGTACAGATCTTGCCTTTGAACTTGCTGCTGGCCAGGTCTTCGTAGTTGATATCAACGGGCTTGTCGCTGCGTTTGGAGCTGTAAATATTCCGCACCCGCATGGTTAATGAGTACCACTGGTTGTCCGGGTCCCTTAAGTGCACAGGGATGTTTTCATTAATGGTTTTACTGTTCACGGGTTGTACCAGTTGGCGATCAACCAGATCAAAAAGACTGATCATGTCGGAAGTCAGTACGACATCTGCCGGGCTGAATTTGCCTTCCCGCTCAATACGCTCCTCCAGACCTTTCTTGGCAAATACCACGTTCACCTTTACGCCCGTTTCCTGTTCAAAGTCTTTCAGCATGGGCTCAATCAGAAAAGGCTGACGATAAGAGTAGATATTGACCTCTTCAGCAGCCTGGGCCAGCAAAGAAGAGCACGAAATCGCAATAGCGGAAGTAATAGAGAGGAGTTTTTTCATAGCAGTCTGCAAACAAGAATTATTATCGTTTGCGAATTGTACTTATTTTCCCTGACTTCGCAACTGCTTTATTGCGCTGTGGATAAATTCAATGGCGATAAATCCGCCAATTACCCGGTAGATCCCATCACAGCGGGTTGTCGGGCAAATTACCCGGGCATTATGGAAATGTGGAAATATACACAGATAAGTTATGAACAACGCAGGGATAACCTTTTTATAAAATCACCCTGTGGATAAAGTCGTTTTTTTCCACAGTTTAATGACAGGTTAACTAAAGCTTGTGACCAGCAATATAACAGGGTTGTTCAATTTATAAAATATTGAAAATAAAGATTTTTATCTGCTTATCCACAGATTTTATCAACACTAATATCAATAAAAAAAATAAGATAACATTAAAAAACAGCTATTCGCTGTTATTACTGTTGTTTACCTGAAAGAACTTCGTCGTTTGATAAGAAAAAACCAAACTTTTTGGGCAGATCTACTGGCTGTGAGTAAAATTACGTGACCGGTTGCCACTCACGCCCGTTATGCATGCCTGGTTATCGGGCTGGCCCTGTGAAGCCTTCAGGTCACGCTTATCCAATGATGGGTCACAGCACTGGCTAACCGGTGTATAATTGCTAGCCTTATCTTCTCTTGATAACAGGTGACAGACGTTGGCAGTGGATTTCCCAAAACAATTTGATGTGATTGTGATCGGTGGTGGTCATGCCGGTACGGAGGCCGCCCTGGCGGCAGCTCGTATGGGCGTTAAAACGTTGTTGTTGACCCATAACATCGAAACGCTGGGGATGATGTCCTGTAATCCGGCCATTGGCGGGATTGGTAAAAGTCATCTGGTCAAAGAGGTGGATGCCCTTGGCGGTGCCATGGCAACCGCGACGGATCTTGCCGGTATCCAGTTTCGGGTGCTCAATGGCAGAAAAGGACCGGCGGTCAGGGCTACCCGGGCACAGGCTGACCGGGCACTTTACAAGGCCGCCATTCGTTCGATTCTGGAAAACCAGGAGAACCTGTGGATATTTCAGCAGTCTGCGGATGATCTGGTGGTTGATGACAACACCAGCCAGGTGCGTGGTGTCGTGACCAACATGGGTGTTCGTTTTCTTGCTGCGAACGTTGTTCTGACCGCAGGTACTTTCCTGGGTGGTCGAATTCATATTGGTCTGGAAAACCACAGCGGTGGCCGGGCCGGTGATCCGCCCTCCATTGCCCTGGCCAACCGGCTGAGAGACTGCCCCTGGATGTTCGACGCCTGAAAACTGGGACGCCTGCCCGTATTGATGCCCGAAGTGTGGATTTTTCCGTGATGGAAGCGCAACCGGGGGATGCGCCGATGCCGGTGATGTCTTACCTTGGCACGGTTGAGCAGCACCCTGAACAGGTGTCCTGTTATATCACCCATACCAATGAGCGTACCCACGAGATCATCCGTGGAGGGCTGGACCGTTCACCCATGTTTACCGGGGTAATTGAAGGGATAGGTCCGAGGTATTGCCCATCCATTGAGGATAAAATTACCCGGTTTGCGGATAAAACCTCCCATCAGGTCTTTCTGGAGCCGGAAGGGTTATCCACCCATGAGCTGTATCCCAATGGCATCTCGACCAGTTTGCCCTTTGATGTGCAGATCAACCTGATCCAATCCATCCGTGGCCTGGAAAATGCCCATATTACCCGTCCCGGTTACGCCATCGAGTACGATTACTTTGACCCGAGAGGGCTTAAGTACTCTCTGGAAACCAAAGCCATTGGTGGCTTATTCTTTGCCGGTCAAATCAACGGAACCACCGGCTATGAAGAAGCGGCGGCACAGGGCCTGTTGGCGGGCATGAATGCGGCACTCAGGGCACAGGATAAAGAGTCCTGGTGCCCACGTCGTGATGAAGCTTACATCGGTGTGCTGGTGGATGACCTGATTACCAATGGCACCAGTGAGCCTTACCGCATGTTTACCAGCCGGGCAGAATACCGGTTGATCCTGCGGGAAGATAACGCCGACCTGCGCCTGACGGAGAAAGGCCGGGCACTGGGGCTGGTGGATGATCAACGGTGGATGGCCTTCAGTGACAAGAAAGAGCGTATTGAGAAGGAGTCTGAGCGCCTCAGAGTAGCGTTTGTCCATCCCGGTAGTGATGCTGCCCGTACCCTGGAAAATAAGCTCAGCAAACCTTTAAGCCGTGAATACAGTCTTCTGGAACTGCTGCGTCGTCCGGAACTGACCTATAACGATGTGGCCGGACTGGTGGGAGACGCGGAAACCCATGATCAGGTCGCGGAACAGGTGGAGATACAGACCAAGTATCAGGGCTATATTGACCGTCAGACCGACGAGATAGACCGTATGCGTCGTTATGAGAATACCCGCATACCACCGGCGCTGGACTACACCTTGATCGAAGGGCTTTCCAACGAGCTGAAGCAGAAGCTGACGGATGCCCGTCCGGAGACACTGGGCCGTGCTGCCCGTATCCAGGGGATGACACCTGCTGCCGTATCTCTATTGCTGGTTTATATGAAAAAGCGCTCTATGGCTGCTTAATTGATCCGGTTACCAGTTCCTGATGGATCAGGCACTGGTAACCTGCCCTGCCTGATTACGGGGTATTGCACCCATTCCCTCGAAAAGTTCACTGTACAAAATTAAACCAATTTTATTAACCTGAAATATGTCGCCCTGGATACGTTACCTGTATTTCCGTTACCGGGAATACTAATGACAAGCTGGTCACTTCATTCTGTTATCTGGTGCGTAAATACTGAGAAGCGTCTAAAGCCCACGGCCAACAGAAAGTCGCAGAAGAGGTCCTTTTTCAGAGCAGTTGGAACACTCCAGAACTGAGCTGGCCGAGAAGCGCAAGCTCACCATTTTTAATCAGGCTGAACAAGCCTATCAACCGCAGGCTGATTGAGCAGGAATGGGATCAAATTCAGCACATTATTTGCTCGCTGAGCCGCAAGGCCATTCAGCAGAGCAAAGTGATCAGAAAACTTTCCAGCAACAAACGAAAAAGCAGAACCCTGTCGGCACTGATTGAAAAATGCCATAAAGACGGCAATCAAAGAGTCGTTGATATGATTGCCGGCTTTTCACCGGTTGCCTGGAGCCATATACAGCTGGCAGGAAACTATGTCTTTGGCGACCATCATGCTGTTAAAACTCTACAGTATGCTGGAGAGCGTTGACCCTCTGGCAAACCATGAGCCTGAAGATCAGGAGTATGCGGCTTAGCGCCGCTGACCTATTCTCGTGATACCTCAGGGAAACTGCTTATGACCTATGTATAAAATCAACTTGCCATTAAAGCTGATTTCAAATACCGTGCATGACACAAACCGACCAGTTGGTATGTATGGTTTGTTCAGATACAGGTGAATCCCGTGGACAGAAAGCAACTAATTCTTCACACCGCTATCGAACTGTTTGCAACAAATGGCTATGAGAAGACATCCATCGCCACCATTTGCGAACACGCCAAGGTGTCAAAGGGTGCCGTCTTTCACCATTTTAAAAACAAGGAAGAACTCCTCAGAGAAGTGTTCCTCCATATGGCCGAGGCTGTCAGTGAAGCCGAGGAAAAACTTAGTGACATCAACGGCGAGCTACCTGCTAACGAACGGCTAGTAATTCTTCTGGAGCATATTTTTTCAGGGATGGCTTTACCCGAAAAGCAGCTGACTCACCGGTTTGAATTCCAGACACTCTGCCAACCTTCGATGCGGATAGTTTTAGAAGATTTGATTGAAAAGCGGTACCAACTAATGATGGCTCAGTTTCAGTCAGTTTTGCGAGATATACCTTCGGCTGTGGGCGTTGTTGACAGTCATATGCTGATCGCCGAGATAGACGGTATCGCTTTGAATTACTTGTTTGCAAACGATGACTATCCACTGGAAAAAATCAAACAGCGATTCATCAAAAAGTACCTGTTATTACTGGGTTTTTAGGAATTGAAATGAAAACACCTTACGACATTCAATACGAAGCCTTCGCTGCGGCTGGCGGCCTGTATGATGAGCGCCATGCAAAACTGTATGCACAGTTCGCCGACGACCTGATTGCAGACGGCAGTTTCTCTATCGTCTATGAAGGTGTGGCACATGGATGCTACACCCCGATCACCATCGACACGGCACCACATCTTAAGTGCTACGTTCTGGCACCTCTGGCGGTGCTGCCTGAATATCAGGGTAAAGGTTACGCCACCCGACTGATGGAAGAAGCTGAAGCGCAGCTGGATGCTGACGTGATCTTTGTAATGGGTGAACCGTTCCACTACGGTAAACGCTACAACACACCCCATAAGGTCCTGCCGCCAGTAAGAACTCAGGCACCTCTGGAGTGTTGGTTTGCCCGAGAGTTGACTCCGGGCACTATGGATGGTGTTGGAGAATCCACCTCCAGCATAACCGGACCTTACGCGGCTCCGCTAATGTGGGGACACCCGAGCGAACAGGTGTGATAGTCAGGGGGGCGTTTTCCGCCCCCTCCCTCTGCATGTTCGATATTTGAGACCAACACAAAGATTTGATCAGCCAGGGATTTCAGGAACCCGGCGTTCAAACATTATGTATTACTTCTGAATCAACGGAGAGTTTTTGCCAGAGCCCGTCTAATCCTGTGTTCATAGTCCAGGTCACATAAAAGTCTGTTGACATTCCATTGCCTCAGCTGAAAGAGAGCGGAGGCTGTGTTGTCATAAGTTAATAAAGATTAGGTCTGCTTCATTGAATATATCAAAGCGTGATCAGCGAGTTTTACATGTCCTCGCATTGGGCGGGGAGATCCGTTGCTACCGTAATGAAAACGGTAAAATCAATGACATCATTTGCTACACACGCGACGGTTATGTTTTGTCCAATTTTACGGACGAGATTTTTAAACCTCTGAAGAGTAAAAAACTCATCAGCTCGAAAAATAGCGCCCCCTATCGCATCACACAGCTGGGTGCTAGGAGACTGTCCGAGAATAGCGCCCGTAGCGAGGATGGCAGTAAATTGAGGATAAAAATTTCGTTTTGTGAGGTGAATAGCGGGGCTATTTGCCGAACAAAACGGAATTTTTAGACCAATTTGCTGCCACCGCAGTAGGGCAGCCTATTCTCGGACAGGCTCCTAGTTCCGTTCAATCACAAATGATGCAGCGTTAGTGCTGTATCATTTGTCTTTCAAATAAAAACAGCTTAAGAGGGACGTAACACCAGTGGTGCATATGGTGCACAGTGAACTTTTCGAGGGAATGGGCACAATACCCCATTACGTTGACTCATCCGCACAACACTCCTCGCTGAGAAACCCCATGACCTCATTGAAGGTGGCGAACTGGGGAATGCAATACAGTGTCCTGCCATCCCGCTTCTGCTTAACCAGACCCACAGAGACCAGGGCTGAAATATGGTGGGAAAGGGTTGAACCCGGAATGTCCAGCTCTTTTTGCAGGGTTCCCACCGGCACACCCTGATGGCCTGACCGGACCAGGCGTTTGTAGATTCCAAGTCGTGAAGGGTGACCCAACTCTTTCAGAGCCTTGGCGCAGGTATCTAGATCCATGGTAGAAAACTTATGCGGCAAATAGTTCGATGATAGTGGAAATATGGTGGGTTTGTACAGGAACTGCTTCCGGTTTGTTGATTGTTTTCAGGAAGCAGTCAGTAAGTATTTACTAAGCCGAGTAGTGAGCAATACCATCCATAAACATCTGCACCGAGAGCATCACCAGGATCATCCCCATCAGCCGCTCAATGGCAAATATGCCCCGACTACCCAACAGTTTCATAATTTTACCCGACATCATCAGAATGGCGGCGCTCAATGCCCAGGAGATAAAAACGGCCATGGCCAGTGGCCACTGATTTCCCGGATGCTGGCTGGAGACCAGCATCAGTGTTGCCAGAATGGATGGGCCGGCAATCAGGGGAATCGCCAGGGGAACAATAAAGGGTTCACCGTCTGGGGTACTGCCCATGATGCCACCACCCCGGCTGGATGGGAAAATCATGCGAATGGCGATAATAAACAGGATAATCGCACCGGCAATACTGACCGATTCCTGCTTCAGATGCAGTGATAGCAGCAGGTATTTTCCGGCAAAAAGGAAGATCAGAAGAATAACCAGGGCAATCAGCAGCTCTCTGATAAGCACCTTGCTACGCCTCTGTTCAGGAACGCCTTTCAGAACTGAGATAAAGACAGGCATATTGCCCAAAGGATCCATGATCAGGAATAGCAGTATAACGGTTGAATAAATGTCCATGTTTAAAAAGCCAGCTGTGTTTATCAGGGCGCGCTTATAACATATTCACCAGAGGCATAGAAAGACCTCCGGTGGGATATTCAGGGCAATAAATCAGCCAATGACACTTTGACGGGCAAGGATATTCAGCAACCGGGAATCGTGGCTCCTGCCATCACCATTGCCGTCAAGATCAATGGTTTCCTCCAACTGGAGCTTGAAGTGGTGCTTATCGGCGGCTTCCCTGGCTTCCCTTAATTGTTCGGCTTTTAAGGCTGCATCGGCTAACTCGGCTTGTATATAAATAGGGTTGTTTTCCTGGCTCACATCGTAAAGTTGGCTCATATGAAATTCCTTTTGCAAGTGAATGAAAACAGTCATAGCTTGTATTGATAAATTCAGATTAGTTATGACCAGTCTGTGAGTCATTACTACTTAAGTCATAAGGATGATTAAAAAATGCAGGGGGAGTAATTAACGTTATGATTTTTAAGTGGTACTAAGGACTTGATCAAGGGCTGGATGCAGCCCTTCTACTATTTATTAAGAGCCTGACTATCAAGAGCCTGATTATCAAGATAATTATCTTTCAGTTTGACATAGTTGCCAGCGGTGTACTGGAAGAAACTGCGCTCTTTTTCCGATAGTTCCCGTGTTTTTTTGGCCGGGTTTCCCTTGTAGACAAAACCACTCTCAAGACGCTTGCCCGGGGGAACCAGACAACCGGCTGCGACAATCACCTCTTCTTCCACCACGGCACCATCCAGAATAATGGCACCAATACCAATCAGACACCGGTTATGGATGGTACAACCATGCAAAACCGCTTTATGCCCGACCGTTACCTCATCACCAATGGTCAACGGATGGCCAGCGGGGTGGTAATCACTGGCATGGGTAATGTGCAGAACTGAACCATCCTGTATGCTGGTTCTGTCGCCAATACGGATGGAATGCATATCGCCACGAATAACCGCCGTTGGCCATACCGAGCTGTCATTGCCGATCGTGACATCGCCAAGCACAACTGAGCTCTCGTCGATATAGACCCTTGCGCCAAGAACTGGCATTTTATTATTGAAGCTTCGGATGGCTTGACTCATTGAGCAGGGCTCCTCTGGTGTTTCTGCCTCAGTGGATGCAAATAATGGCTAGGAGGCTGTCCGAGAATAGACTGCCCTACTGCGGTGGCAGCAAATTGGTCTAAAAAGTCGGAATTTTTTAGTAAATAGAACCACTATTGACTAAAAAATTCCGACTTTTTATCCTCAATTTTCTGTCATCCTCGCTACGGGCGCTATTCTCGGACAGCCTCCTGGTGCATTGACCGGATTCTGCTTGAATTCACCGGATGACGCACCCATCTATTACCAATAATTACCATGAAATTTAAAAAGTATAGAGAGCTGTCTTATGATTAACCCGCTACTGGAATCCAGTGAACTTCCCCCATTTTCCAAAATTCTGCCGGAACATGTAAAACCCGCCATTGAATCCATTATTGCTGATAATGAAAAGGCACTTGCCAAGTTACTGGCTTCCGGTGCCGCTTTCGGATGGCACTCTTTGCAGGAGCCCCTGGATCAGTTGGATGACCGGTTGGGGCAGGCATGGTCACCGGTTGGTCACATGAACGCAGTCGTCAACAGTGAAGCACTGCGGGAAGCGTACAATGGCTGTTTGCCGTTGCTATCTGAATACTCTACCCGTCTTGGCCAGAACCGTCAGTTGTTTGAGGCTTACCAGTCTCTGGCAGATTCTGAAGCGTTTAAGCAGCTGGACAGCGCTCAGCAGAAAGTCATTAACGATAACCTCAGGGATTTCCGTTTAGCCGGTGTTGCCCTGGAAGATGAACAGAAAGCCCGTTACGGCGAGATCAAAAAACAGCTGTCGGAACTGACCAGCAAATTCTCTGACAATGTTCTGGACGCCACCATGGCCTGGAGCAAGCTGATTACCGATGAATCGGAGCTGGCCGGATTACCCGAGTCTGCCCTGGCCGGGGCAAGGCAGCTGGCCGAGTCAAAAGAGAAAGCGGGCTGGTTGTTGAATCTGGATTTTCCAAGCTACTTTCCGGTGATGACCTATTGCGATAACCGGGAGCTCAGGAAAGAGGTTTACACCGCCTTCTCTACCCGCGCGTCTGACCAGGGGCCAAATGCCGGGGAGTTTGATAACACGGACAACATCAAACAGATCCTGCAGCTTCGCCATGAACTGGCCCGGTTACTGGGTTTTGAGAACTACGCTGAATACTCCCTGGCTACCAAGATGGCCGAGTCACCGGATAAAGTCATTGAATTTCTGCAAGACCTGGCCGCCAAAAGCAAGCCCCAGGCGGAGCAAGAGCTGGCGGAACTGAAAGCGTTTGCCAAAGCAGAGTACGGCGTTGAAGATCTTGCAGCCTGGGATGTTGGCTATTATGGCGAGAAACTCCGGCAGCAGCGATACGCCATTTCCCAGGAAGAACTGCGCCCATGGTTCCCGGCGGAAAAAGCCATTGCCGGAATGTTTGACGTGGTCAATCGACTCTATGGCGTTGAGTTTGCCACGGTGGATAACGTGGATACCTGGCATAAAGATGTGCGCTTTTTCAACATCACCAGAGAAGGAGAGGTGATCGGTCGCTTTTACCTGGACCTTTATGCCAGGGAACATAAGCGTGGTGGTGCCTGGATGGATGTCTGCCGTTCCCGCTGGCAACAGGATGGCAAGTTACAACTGCCGGTGGCCTACCTGACCTGTAACTTCACACCGCCGGTGGGCGATAAACCGGCGCTGTTAACCCACGACGAAGTGGTGACCCTGTTCCATGAGTTTGGTCATGGCTTGCACCACATGCTGACCAAAGTGGATTATGCGGCGATTTCCGGCATCAGCGGCGTTGCCTGGGATGCCGTCGAACTGCCCAGTCAGTTTATGGAGAACTGGTGCTGGGAGAAGGAAGGGCTGGCCATTATCTCCGGCCATTTTGAAACCGGTGAGCCGCTGCCGGAAGCGATGCTGAATAAATTGCTGGCGGCAAAAAACTTCCAGTCTGCCATGATGATGGTCCGACAGCTGGAGTTTTCTCTTTTGACTTCAAACTGCACAAGGAATATCGCGATAACATCGATGTTCAGTCCTTGCTTGATCAGGTGCGCCAGCAGGTGGCAGTGGTGCTGCCGCCATCCTTCAACCGTTTTCAGAACAGTTTCAGCCATATCTTTGCCGGTGGCTATGCTGCGGGCTATTACAGCTATAAATGGGCTGAGGTGTTATCCGCTGACGCGTTTTCACGCTTTGAGGAAGAAGGGATTTTTAACCGGGAAACCGGTGAGTCCTTCCTCCATGAGGTGCTTGAAAAAGGCGGTTCTGCTGAACCTATGGAGCTGTTTGTCAACTTCCGCGGCCGAGCGCCAGAGATTGATGCGTTGCTGCGACACAGCGGTATTCAAACGGCTTAATGGCTGGGCTTTGCAGTTATTTTGCCCCAACCATGATAAGTTTTGCCGTTAAATGACGGCTATTTGAAATAAATACGCAGCAGAGCGCTTGAGGTGCTTTCTGTTGCGTATAACTGTCACATCAGTCAGGGATTAAGAGCCATGAAAACCAAGCGCTTTATTGCAGGAGCGGTATGCCCTTCCTGCGGCACAATGGATTCAGTTCGAATGTTCCGCAGTGAGACTGAGCGGGATTACCGGGAATGCGTGGAATGCGGCTTCAGCGATGAGATGGAAGTCAATCCGAGGCTGGAGGGGAATTTGCCAGAGGCCCGTATTGCCCGGGAAGAGAGTATTCTGGAAGATCATACCGACATTATTCGATTTGTTGATGAACCACCGGTAAAAAAGCAGTAAGGGTACATTGATGATGGTCTACCTGACTGCGTGAGATAATCGGATTTTGCCAACCAACCAGAGCTGCCCGGCAACAACCAAGGGCAAGTTCTGTTGATATGTTACCACCAGTACCGGTATCCACGAATCCTGAAGAAGTGCAGTAGTTTTCCATCCAAATAATCGAAATGCTGCATTATTTCGTGCCTTGAACGGTGTTTGGGGGGGGGGGTTGGAGGTTGCATGGCCTTTCTCCCGAAGGGTTACCCGGAAATAGAAGTCGCTGCAAAAGGTGAAATGGCAGGAGGTTGAGCTGGTTCAACCTTAGGCATCGGTTCAGGCCGAAGCAGTAAATTTAAGCTCAATACCCAGGTTGTTGGAAAGGCAGTTCCAGCGTGACCAGATCCTGATCCACTCCTCAGCACTGCGATCATGGATAAACTCCCTGAATTTCTCTTCATGATAAATCGCTTGCGAGCGCATCATCTGATCCACCGTTTTATCCACAATCACATCCAGCGCATTGGCAAACTTTTCCCCCAATATTGAATGAACAATCAGGTTCGCCCAGGTCATATTCATGGGGATGAGCGTTGATCCGGTTTTTACAAGATATTGGTCGTTTACTTCTTCAATAAGCCGATGGGCAAAATAGGCTTTATCAAGCAATAAATCGAGCCCGGAAACGGGTTGATCCCGGGTTATGGCCGCCATAAAGTTTTCTTCAGCAATATCCAGAAATGGTGAGATAAACCGGTGAATACCCACTTGCCGGGAGGCTTCATTAAGCGCTTCCAGAAAATCCGGCACATGGTCAATATAATCCATCGTAAAGATCAGCAATGTCTCACAGGCATTATCATCAGGCAGCTCAATCGTGCGATGTAATTGTTCAATCCGATCACTGATAAGCGTTTGCAGATGTCTGCTTTGCGCTTCCAACTCTTTGACCTGAAGGATTAACTGTCGGATTGCCTGTACATCCATATTGACCCCCTGTGTTCATCCATTCGTGCCAGCAGGAATGACTGGCAATGGCTGTCTGGTAGATGTTTAAAAGACCATAGTACCAACTATAAAACAAGAGATGGTAAATATTCCTTTTTCATATATTTCAATATTTTTATAAATAAAAAATAATATAAAAAACACTGCAAAATAAGGGTTTTTCTAAATTTTGGAACTGGTTGTGCAGTCAAAAAAATGGCACACAATATATGCCATGCCAGCTTTTCCCAGAGGCATCTCAGGGGTATCTGGAATGATAGAGATTTTTTTCAACAAACCGGAACTATCTGTTGTTCAATTGGATCCAATGACCGCGAAATGATAAGCGATGGAAGTCGTCAATTTTGTCTGCCTGAAATCTATGGCCTCAAATTAACTAAAGGGTCTATAGAGCTATGCCTCCGTTAGCAAGTTCCAATGCTCAGCCAATATCTTTACCACCGTCTGAACCAGAGGTCAGCGAAGCTGCTATCGCAACTGCATTCAATAGCAACGTTCAGATAACACCCTCCTGTTCACGCCAGCTACCTGATTCCGGGGAGCGTCCAGAGCTCTCGCTGGATGAACAACAAATTACTGCTGTTAAGCCTGGTGTCGTAAAAACAGAGCTTGGCAAATCACCGACGAAGTTTCAGGAAAATGATATATTGCTGATTTACCCGCAAGGTTTTTCTAACCACTCAAGCTTGGGTTTGCACGTAAATCCCGGAAAACTGAAAGATGCTCTTAGACGGCATATCCATGACATATTGGATTATCGTTGGGTATGTGATCAGATCGAAGATGAACCCACTCGGGAAGGAGAACAGTCATTAGCGGATTCAATAATAACAAGGTTGCCTGCAGCGTTATATGAGTTCCTGAACAAAGACTGGTCTGGTAGAGACTGGTTTGTCCCCGAGGAGTATCAAGCTCTGGCGAAGTTCCACTTTGCATTCATTTTTTTCGATGAAGACGATCTTTTGAATTACGAAGTATGTGAAGAACAAGGTTGGGAATACCCAAGTTATGGGTACGAAAAGTGCAGTGAATTTAAAAAATTTTTGATAAAGGAGTGCTTGCCTCTGCGCAAAGGCTGGAGCGAAGACGAAGTGCAGTATATTGAGGCGTGGCTGAAATACGAATTGGGACGTTTTCAGAAGTATCCTGACCGAGATCGTGAGAAGCGCTACTATTGCCATTATGGCCAATTAAAAGCTGGTTTTGTGTCAATCTGCGACAATAGTCACTGTATGCATGAAAAACGGGCTGCATATAATCGCATTAAAGAGCTTGAGAGCCAGGTGGAAAAATTGTCATAAGACTCCTTGTCTTATCAAGTAAGGAATTGTCCGAGGGCAAAAAGGCCATCGGTCCTTGCCTCTGGCAATGGTCGGCAATTGCTGGAACTGATGATTAAAGATGGCAAGTCTCTGCTTACTGCTGGGTCGACAGAAATACATTAATTCACTCGTTCGGATAAATCGATAGAATCCGATTATCAAATTAAAGGATATGAATTAGCTATGCATCCGTTAGCAAGTTCCACTGTTCAGACCCCTGTACTTATGCCCGAATCAGACAATTGTCCAATTATTGCCACTGGAGGATCCAATGGGTCAGTTTATGAGGCTCCTGCCTGTGCACGCTATATTCCCAATCAACAGGTCTGCGCAGGGAGTCCAGAGCAGTCGGTGGATGAACATCTGATCACTGCTCTAACGTCTTGTGCCGTAAAAATAAAGCCAGAACAGCCTAAGGTAAAGTTTCAGGAAAATGATTTATTGCTCGTTTATCCCTGTAATTCTCACCTCGGACGCGCTCCCGGTCTCGATTTGGAGATCAACCCGGAAAGACTTAAAAACAGGCTTGAATATCAGATAACTGAATTTTTGAGGAATCGATGGATAAACGGAAAGAGAGAAGATGGCCCTACTAAGGATGAAACAAAGTCACTGGCTGATTCAATATTAGCAAGGCTGCCTGCAGAACTGACTGAGTTCCTGAACAAAGACTGGTCTGGTAAAGAGTTGTTCGCTCCCGAAGAGTATCAGGCACTGGCCCGGTTCCACAGTGCAATGATCCTGGCTAAACATGAGCGTATTAATTATTTGTGGGCATTCGTGAATGACGAAGAGTGTGAAGACGTTAACGACTTTATTGTTAAAAATAATATTCCCCTGAGCATTCTCTGGAGCAAAGACGATGAAGAATTTCACGAATTTTTTAACAAGGAGTGCATGCCCCTGCGTGATGGCTGGAGCCTGGATGAAATAAAGATTATAAGGTATTGGCTGAAAAGGGAGCTGAGTAAACCCGTTAAAACGTGCCACTATGGCATATTTAAAGCCGGTTGTGTAACGGTCTGCGACAACTGTCAATACAGTGTTATTGAAAACCGGGAAATGTATGAGCGCTTCAAAATGTTTATGAGACAGAAGCAGAAATTGTCGTAACACAGCCATTTTTGCAGGTGGCTTAACGTTTATTTCATAAGATCCCAAAGAGGCAACGGCGAACCCTGTTTATAAAGGGTGATAGAGCCTGGTTAGACTTACTGCTTCTCTGATTTTTGCACAGGGGATTGTCTTTAGTTACAACAGAATGTCTTGGTTATAAATTTTTGCACCATAGAACCTAAATAAAATATTGTTTAATTACAGCCCTTTACAGGCGTGATATGGGAAATGTCAGGAGTCTATTAAACGACATTTATAGTATTTTAAAATTGGCGATTTCATTTTCTTTCAGCATGTTGTTTAATGGTTTTTTAGAACTATACTCTATAACGATTATTGTCAGACTTAGAGTGTTCTGCTTTGAATGATTTGCCATAGTATTTTTATGGCATGAGGTGTTGGATTTGCAGTTATGTGTTTGCTAAGCAGTTTGTTTTGGTCTCAATACTGATTGCATATCTGCTCTTGAATAGATGTAGTGGGGTTTTTCAGATCAGATAATTATAAGTAATCTCGCTTCCTCTCAATAAACCATCTGTGGTTTACCTGCGTAAATGACACAAACGGGCTTTATCATGGGGTGGAGACGATGAACGCTGGTAACAACACAAGACCATTGGAAAGGTCGGTATCGTGACACAGGCAACCGGACGAAAAACTGCTCCGTTGGCAGTCGCACCTCTGAGAAGTAAAGCAGCGCAACAAATCTGCACAATAATAATAAGAAGTTTCCGCTGCGATCAGCGGATAGTCAGGGGATGTAAGGGAATAATGATGCAGCAGGCGAAATCTCTCTTTCTTCTTCTTGCGGGACTGGCTGTAACGGGTAGTAGCCGTGCTGCATGGGAAGTCAATATGACCGAAGGTGTGACGGCGGTCAGCCGGAATATCTACGGACTCCATATGACCATATTGATGATCTGTGTCGTGATCGGCCTGATTGTCTTTGGTGTCATGTTTTATTCCATTTTCAAGCACCGTAAATCCAAGGGCGCAGTAGCTCACCAGTTCCATGAAAGCACACTGGTTGAGATCGTATGGACATCCATTCCTTTTCTGATCCTGGTGCTGATGGCCATTCCGGCGACCAAAACGCTGGTGGAAATCTACAATACTGACGAGGCTGATATTGATATCAAAATTACCGGCTATCAATGGAAGTGGCAGTATGAATATGTCGGAGAAGATGTCTCTTTTTTCAGTAACCTCAGTACACCCCGGGAACAGATCAGAAATGTTCGGGACAAAAATCCCAACTATCTTCTGGAAGTGGATGAGCCGCTGGTGATTCCTGTGGATAAAAAGGTTCGCTTTCTGGTGACCGCTGCTGATGTGATTCACTCCTGGTGGGTGCCGGCCCTGGCAGTCAAGCGCGACGCTATTCCCGGATTTATCAATGAGGCCTGGACCAATATTGAAGTGCCCGGTACTTACCGAGGGCAGTGTGCCGAACTGTGTGGTAAGGATCATGGCTATATGCCCATTGTGGTTGAAGCCAAGTCACAGGAAGACTATGACGCCTGGCTGCAGGCGAAAAAAACCGCAGCGGGCAAAGAGCGTGAGCTGACCGATAAAACATGGACCATGGCGGAATTGATGGACAGAGGTGAGCAGACCTACACCAAGGCTTGCGCTGTATGTCACCAGCCCAACGGTGTCGGCATGCCGCCGATCTTCCCGGCGCTGAAAGGCAGCCCGATGGCCACTGAAGCGGATCAGATCGGGGCGCATGTCGATATTGTTATGAACGGTAAGAAGGGCTCGGCAATGCAGGCCTTTGCCGGCCAGCTGAGTGAGGTGGACCTTGCTGCCGTGATCACCTATGAGCGGAATGCCTGGGGCAATGACACCGGTGAAATGGTGACCCCTCAAGAGATTGTGGAGTACAAGAAAACTGGCGAATACGCAGAAGATCCGGCCAAGCAGACCATGCCAGATAACCAGCAGGCGAGCCTGTAAGGAGAGTAGATATGACTTCGGTAACAGATACTGCTTCTTCCCTGGATCAGGAGCATCATCACGGGCCTGCCAAAGGATTGATGCGTTGGGTTCTGACCACTAACCACAAAGATATTGGCTCCATGTACCTTTGGTTCAGCTTCATTATGTTTCTGACCGGTGGGGCCATGGCCATGATCATCCGGGCTGAACTGTTCCAGCCCGGACTGCAGATTGTCGAGCCGGCTTTTTTCAACCAGATGACCACCATGCACGGTTTGATCATGGTATTCGGTGCCGTTATGCCAGCTTTTGTCGGGTTGGCTAACTGGATGATTCCCATGATGATCGGGGCTCCGGATATGGCCATGCCGCGGATGAACAACTGGAGCTTCTGGATTCTGCCCTTTGCTGCCGTGATGCTGGTGAGCACCTTGTTTATGGAAGGGGGGGGGGCCCAACTTCGGCTGGACCTTTTATGCGCCACTATCAACAGACTATTCACCGCCTTCAACAACGTTTTTCATCTTTGCCATTCACATGCTCGGGATCTCTTCCATCATGGGGGCGATTAATATCATCGCGACCATCCTGAACCTCAGGGCTCCGGGGATGACCATGATGAAAATGCCCATGTTTGTCTGGACCTGGCTGATCACGGCTTATCTGCTGATTGCGGTAATGCCAGTGCTGGCGGGTGCAGTGACCATGATGTTGATGGATATTCATTTCGGTACCAGCTTCTTCAATGCCGGTGGTGGTGGTGATCCGGTACTGTTCCAGCATATTTTCTGGTTCTTCGGGCATCCGGAAGTCTACATCATGATTCTCCCCTCCTTCGGTATTGTCTCCGCCATTATTCCGGCATTTGCCCGCAAGCCCCTGTTTGGCTATACCTCCATGGTGTACGCCACCGCCAGTATCGCCTTTCTGTCGTTTATTGTCTGGGCACACCACATGTTCACGGTGGGCATCCCGCTGATTGGCGAGCTGTTTTTTATGTACGCCACCATGCTGATTGCGGTACCCACCGGGGTGAAGATATTCAACTGGGTGACCACCATGTTCCGGGGTTCCATGACCTTTGAAACCCCGATGCTCTTCTCCACGGCGTTTGTGGTGCTTTTTACCATTGGTGGTTTCTCAGGGCTGATGCTGTCAATTGCCCCTGCTGATTTCCAATATCACGACACCTATTTCGTGGTGGCTCATTTCCACTATGTACTGGTGCCGGGGGCAATTTTTGCCATCTATGCTGCCTGCTACTACTGGCTGCCAAAATGGACTGGCTACATGTATGACGAGACGCTGGCCAAAGTGCATTTCTGGATGTCCTTTATCGGGATGAACCTGACGTTCTTCCCAATGCACTTTGTCGGGCTGGCGGGCATGCCACGCAGGATTCCGGACTACGCACTGCAGTTTGCCAACTTCAATGAAATGGCCAGTATTGGTGGTTTTATGTTTGGAACCACGCAGCTCCTGTTCCTGTTTATCGTGATTAAATGCATCAGGGGGGGAGCAAAAGCCGAGGCCAAGCCCTGGGAAGGTTCTGAAGGGTTAGAGTGGAGTGTGCCATCACCAGCGCCCTATCACACCTTCACCACACCACCGGATGTAAAGTAAACGACAGGAGTCTGTATGAGTGAACAGGATAGAGAGCAGCCTGAAGCCATTGAGCATTCAACTCGCCGTACTGTCATTCGCTCCATACTCGTAGCTTTTGGCATGTTCGGTTTTGGTTTTGCCATGGTGCCACTGTACAACGTGTTCTGTCAGGTGACTGGCCTGAACGGCAAGACCGATCCTGACCCATACATGTACAAGGCGGCAGAAGCCAAAGTGGATACCAGCCGCGATATCAAGGTGCAGTTTGTGGCCACGAAGAATGCGGGCATGAGCTGGGACTTTTACCCCAGTACTCCCCAGGTCACGGTGCATCCCGGTGAACCGGGCCTGCTCAACTTTGTTGCGAAAAACCCCACGGGTAAAACAATAGTGGGCCAGGCCATTCCCAGTGTGACGCCGTTTGAAGCCACCAACTTCCTGCATAAGGTCGAGTGTTTTTGTTTTACCACACAGACGTTGCAGCCATGGGAAGAAAAGGTGATGCCACTGCGGATTATCGTCGATCAGGATCTGCCGAAGCATATAAAAAAGCTAACCTTGTCTTATACGCTGTTTGATGTAACCCATTTGAACTGAATGTTTTGAGCTTTATTTTCTAAAGAAGATTGTTCGGGAGAAAAGGCGTACTCCCTGTCAGATCAGGAGAGGTGAAAGAAAGTATTATGGCTACCGAAGGTACCTACTACGTTCCGGCCCAGAGTAAATGGCCAATCATTGCGTCTATTGGACTTTTTCTGACCCTTCTCGGGGCCGGCATGATGATGAATGACATGAGCGCCGGTGTTAAGGACTCTAGTGCACACTATGTGTTTTACGCCGGTGGCCTGATTATGGCCTGGATGCTGTTTGGCTGGTTTGGCAATGTCATTCAGGAGTCCCGGGCCGGGCTTTACAGTCCGCAGATGGACCGGACATTCCGCTGGGGAATGTTCTGGTTTATTTTTTCCGAAGTGATGTTCTTTGCCGCACTGTTTGGTACCCTGTTCTATGTTCGGGTTCTGGCCGTCCCCTGGCTTGCCGGGGAGGGTGAAGGGGCGATGACCCACGAGATGCTCTGGCCAGATTTTACTGCGAGCTGGCCACTGATGGTGAATCCGGACAATGCTCTTTTTGTGGGCGCTGCTGATGTTGTGGATCCCTTTCACCTGCCGTTGTTGAACACGCTTCTGCTGGTTGCTTCCAGTATCACACTGACACTGGCCCACCACGCACTGCGCGCTAATGACCGCTACAAGATAAAACTGTGGTTGATCCTGACGCTGGTGCTCGGCACCGCATTCCTGTTTTTCCAGGTTGAAGAGTACATTGAGGCCTATAACGAACTGGGGTTGACCCTCAGTGCTGGTATTTATGGCTCAACCTTCTTCCTGTTGACCGGTTTTCACGGTGCACATGTAACCCTGGGAGCCATTATGCTGGCGGTGATGCTGGTGCGGGTTTTTCAGGGGCATTTTGAGGCAGATAACCATTTTGCCTTTGAAGCCGCCAGCTGGTACTGGCACTTTGTAGATGTGGTATGGGTTGGACTGTTTATTTTCGTATATCTGATTTAACGGTTATCGATACAACCAGGGTGCCTGGCTGTGGATATCTCCATGAAGCCAGGCGGCGACAATAATCACCATAATCAAAACAGTGAGACCGATACGAACTTTCAGGGAGTTCAGCAGTTTGGGCGAACTCTTCTTCTCAGTCAGCAAAAAATAAAAGCCGGTACCCAGACTGATAACCACGGCAATAAAAAGAACAATAACGACGAATTTTATCCACATATTCCTGGCTCAAGAAAGTTATCCACAAGGCAAACTCCTGAGATGAACTCAGTATTTTCCACACTTTCTGGGACACAATAGCATAGAAAGACCGTTCACTTGATGTTTGGATTCAGATTGAAGTTGACCCTGTTAGTGATTGCCACCCTGCCGGTACTGGTGAGTCTGGGCTTCTGGCAACTATCACGGTACGAGCAAAAGTTGATGCTGGAGCAGGCTTATGAGTCTCGCCATGCTCTTGAGCCGTTGTCACTTTCCCAGGCTCAACGCCACGAAGATCCTTTGTTTCTCCCTTTTACGGTGAGCGGCCAGTTTGACCTGGATCGCTACTTTCTTTTGGATAATCAGGTTTTCCAGGGCGAGGCCGGATATGAGCTGTTCATGCCGTTTCTGACCAATGACGGAGCATGGTTGCTGATTGACCGAGGTTGGATTGTCGCAGGTGATCGGGAACGACTGCCCGAGGTGATGACAGATCCGGAGCATCTGATACTGACCGGCTTTGCGTATAAGCCTCTGGGTAAACCCTTTATGCTGGCGGAAGACATCTGGGAAGAAGGCTGGCCGAAACGCATCCAGGCGTTTGACCCATTGAAAATATCGGAAGCCATAGAGAGCACGACGCCGGATTTTTACATGGTGCTCAGAGCCGGCCAGCCGGGTGCTGAACAGATGCGCCCAACGGTGATTAATCTGAAATCAGAGAAGCACTTGGGCTACGCCTTTCAATGGTTTGCCATGGCACTGGTCCTGCTCTTGCTGTATGGGTTCCAGATGATTCGCTCAGGTAAGAAGCACAAGAACAAGCATGACATGTGAGGTGATCATGACCAAGACAACCACGAATAAGAATCGGCTGCAGCTTGCCCTTGTCATTCTGATCCCATCCATGGCCATGGGGTTGGCCTGGATTATGTACTTTACCGGGGCATGGATACCAGAAGGAAGAACCAATAAAGGCGAGCTTTTACTACCACCGGCCCAGTTTGCCGCACTGCATCTTCAGGATGGTGAAAAGCGTGTAGATGCCGCAGAAACAGAGGGCCTCTGGCGAGTGGTGGTGTTTGGCAGTGCCCGTTGTGAAGAGTCTGATTGTGTCGCCAGCCTGTATAAAACCCGTCAGGTGCATATTGCCCTGGGAAAAGAGTCTGAACGGGTGACCCGGTTTTACATTGCTCCGGAAAAACCGGTGCCCTCCTCAGAACTTGAAACGGAACATCCGGGCATTTACTGGCTGAACGCAGACAAAAACCATGTGCAAACCGCACTCGGTCTTAAGCACTGGCCAGAGAACCGTATTTTTATCATTGATCCGCTGGGTAATCTGATCATGGGATACCGGGTTGATCAGCCCGGCGGTGATGTGCTGAAAGATCTGCAAAAGCTGCTGAAAGCGTCCAATATCGGTTAATGGGTACTAAATGATTATTGAGTCATTGGTTTTTGTTTAATGTGGTATTTTTTGGTTAAAAAAAGGGTTGGTAATGGGTAGTCAACTCACTGGAGTGGCAATGAAGAAAAAAGGATTTTATCTGGCGCTGATCGCAACGCTGCTGGCAAGTATTGTGGTTGGTGTGGGTGCCTATACCAGGCTGGTGCATGCCGGGCTGGGCTGCCCTGACTGGCCCGGCTGTTATGGTTTTCTGACTGTGCCGGATACTCAGCAGGAGATTGCTCATGCCGAGTCACTCTTTCCGGAGGCCCCGGTTGAAGTTGATAAGGGGTGGGCAGAGATGATCCACCGTTATGTGGCTGGCACCCTGATGCTTCTGGTGTTGATGATTGTTATTCAGGCATTCAGACACCGGCGTGAGCCGGGTCAGCCGTTCAAGCTGCCCATTCTGATCCTTGCACTGATTACCCTGCAGGCCGCTTTTGGTATGTGGACCGTCACACTAAAACTGTGGCCCCAGGTTGTAACTGCTCATTTACTGGGTGGTTTTGCCACCTTCAGTCTGTTGTTTCTCTTAACGTTGAGGTTGTCCGGCGTGCATCGAGAAAAGGTGCCGCATAAGCCGTTTTTGTTCCTGAAGTGGCTGGCAGTATTCAGTCTGGTGCTGGTGGTTGGTCAGGTCAGTCTGGGTGGTTGGACCAGCTCTAACTATGCAGCTCTTGCCTGCTCTGATCTACCAATGTGTCAGGGGCAGTGGCTCCCACCCATGAATTTTGCAGAGGGATTTGATGTCGGGCAGGACATTGGTCCGAATTATCTGGGCGGGCAGCTGCATGCTGAGGCCAGAACCGCCATACATTTTGCCCACAGAGCAGGGGCAATACTGATAGTAATATTACTGACGTTGCAAATGCTTATTGCGCTCAAGGTGTCTTTCAGGGTTGGCGGTTCTGTAGGGTCAACGGTTCGAAAACTGATGCTGCTGGTTATGGTTATGTTGACGGTCCAGGTGGCTCTTGGCCTGAGCAATATCATCTGGAGCCTGCCGCTGAGCATTGCCGTAGCCCATAACCTGGGGGGGGCCTTGTTGTTGTTATCACTGGTGGCCTATAACTACTTCTTATTCGGTGGTGCTCTTAGGAAAAGTGGTCTGAACAACAGTTTGCAGGAAAGAGAGGGCTGAGCATGAGTCAAAGTAATGTATTACCGGCAGGGAGTGCCCACTGGAAGGATTATCTTGAGCTGACCAAGCCGAAGGTGGTCGCGCTGATGATCTTAACGTCGGTTATTGGTATGTACCTGGCAACACCCGGTTGGGTACCGCTGGATATTCTGTTCTTTGGTAACCTGGGGATTGCTCTGTGTGCTGGTGCCGCAGCGGTGATTAATCATGTCGTTGACCGACAGATCGATACGATGATGGCGAGAACCCATAATCGTCCGGTGGCCACTGGTCGGGTTGAACCGCTCCAGGCAGTCATTTTTGCCTTTATTATTGGTTCGCTGGGAATGGCCATGCTGTTTGTGCTGGTTAATCCTCTGACCGCCTGGTTAACATTCGCGTCCCTGATGGGCTATGCAGTGGTCTATACGCTGATTCTGAAACGGGCAACACCACAGAATATTGTTATTGGTGGTTTGGCCGGGGCGGCTCCTCCCCTGCTCGGCTGGACTGCCGTGGCCGGACAGTTTGAAGGCCATGGCCTTTTGCTGGTACTGATTATTTTTGCCTGGACGCCGCCTCACTTCTGGGCACTGGCGATCCATCGCAAGGAGGAGTATGCCAAAGCGGATGTTCCCATGTTGCCAGTTACCCATGGTGAGGCTTACACCAAACTTCATATTCTGCTCTATACCATTATCATGTTTATGGTCACCCTGTTGCCATTCCTGACGGGTATGAGTGGGGTGATCTATCTGGTGGGTGCAACCATTCTGGGAGCACGCTTTTTATACTGGTCCATTGTTCTGCTCCGTGACAGCAGACCTCATGCCGCCATCAAGACCTTCAGGTTTTCAATTACCTATTTGATGCTGCTATTTGTGGTGTTACTGGTGGACCACTATTCATTTTATCTCTGGGTGTAAGGAGTCCCTGTGGACACAGAAAGGAGTAAAGGGGTGAAAAAGACGGTCACTATTTTACTGGCAGCCGTCGCTGTTGTGCTCGGGGTGACGGCGAATAAATTTATCAACAAGCCAGCGTTATCCAAAGAGCAGCTGCAACAGATGGGAGCGGTGGTGTTTGAAACACCCAGGGCTTTCACCATGGATGGGTTGGTTGACCATAACGGCCAGCCATTTGTTGCAGAAAATCTTAAGGGGCGCTGGAGCCTGGTCTATTTCGGTTTTACCTTCTGCCCTGATATCTGCCCGGCAACGCTCAGTCAGTTAAATAAGCTGGACGCACTGCTCAAGGAGAAATCGCCAAGTCTGGCGAAAGAGATGCAGTACCTGATGGTGACGGTGGACCCACGAAGAGACACCCCTGACAAACTGAAAGGCTATGTGCCCTACTTTAATAAGGACTTTACCGGCATTACCGGAGAAATCGCTGATGTTTATAACCTGGCGGTTCAGATGAATGTCCCGTTCACCCCGGTGGTTGATCCTGAGGATGAGTTTTATCTGGTGGATCATGGTGCCAATCTGGCCCTGGTTAATCCGCAAGGACACTATCACGGGTTTATACGGCCACCGTTGGAACCCGGTAAGCTCAGGACTGTGTTGTTAAGTATTGACAAGAGTCATTGAGTCTTGATTTTTACAATCTTTTTGATGTTAAAGCCAGCGAATGCTGGCTTTGCAAATTAATAGAGAGTGCCAACCAAAAGTTTTTTCAGGGCAGTGGTCCGATCGAAAGTACGATGGGTCAAGAATCGGTCGGAATCATTTCAAGCTCGATAAATTTACTGATTTCATAAACCAGATCAATGGCTAAATTCGCCAGTTGTGTGAAGTTTTCAGCTTCCTCAGGCGTTCGTATTTTATGTTTGAAATTATTTCTTTTATTCATGTTCATTAAAGGTGTCTTGAAGAAGGCGTGAATATCAAGAAAGGTTTCAATACCATGTGGCTTTAACAATTCCTCATCAAGCTGGGCCAGGTCGAGAACAGGAATGGTGGTTCTTCTTTGATGATAATCAATCTCTTCCTGGAGATCTTCTTCTGGTGTGTGCGCTTCAATAAAGCGCAGATGATAATGTTCCATTAGCAAATTGATTAATGGTTGTTTAATTTTTTTTATGTAATTAATAATTGCTTTTTTTTGTTGATTGGTTTTACTGTTTGCTTCATCATCCAAGGGTTTATAATCAGGAATTTTAGTGGCTAAAGCTACCAACTGTTCCATGTAGGTGACTAATGGGTGATTTGGCAGCCATCGGATGAGTTCCTTTCTGTACGCAACAGCGTCATGATATTTTGTGATGATGACATCGATAGCAGTGTCCGCTAATGTACGCTTGAGAGGAGCATTCAAAGTAGTTGTTTTATCTGTTGTCGTACTGCCCTTTAAAATGGTTACATCAGAATACCGATTATAAAGTTGATCAGTAATCACTTTAGCAGCCATCGCAACTGATCCATCCGTTGTTTCTGTAAGTACTTTTGTATTTTTAGCAAATCTTGGTAATTCTTTTTCATCACGGATCATTCCTAAATATATTGCCAATTCTCCTACTTTAGGTTTAAGTTGAAATGGTTCTTCGATAACCAGAATTTTTCTGGTTAAAAGTTTCCCTGCCATTCCTTTAATAAACCATGAAGTTAACTCCTCATTTTCTTCTGGCGAAGGTGTTTTTGCAGGACGTTGTTCCACGGAAACACTGGGCTGCTGCGAAGCTGGTTCTGCTTTTTTCAGTGCTCTTTGAGAAACTACCCTTGGAGTACTAATATCAAGATCTCTTTTTAGTAATATTTGGATATCCGCAGGCAGTATGCCAATTTTTCTAAAGCCGTGCTCAACGCAGACCAGGTAATGTTTTCCTTCATCAATATCAACGGATTCAACTGGATCCTGTTCAGTTGAGACAAAATTTTTGGGTGAAATCTGTAACCGGGCAAACGATTGAGCATATTCGCTGTGTTCAGAAATATTTGGAAAATTTATTTTCATAACTTCTCTTGTTACTTCCTGCCTAAATTTTGGTCAGGGTGAAATTCTCAAAAAGCTTTAACTCAGTTTACCAGTGCGTAATGTAATTGACCTGGGGCTTTCACGGTCTTTATTGCTCCAATACAACATAGAGTTTTCAACAGTCTGGATGGCAATGGAACCTGTGCCAAATTTTTTGATGTTAAAGCCAGCGGATGCTGGCTTTTACCTGAATCTGTGTCGACTCTTAATCAATTCTTGCTTTTGCCATCCTCGCTACGGGCAGTCTATTCTCGGACAGCCTCCTAGAGGCTACCTTGAAAGTCTATCAGCATCTCGACAACAGTTTGCTTCAGGGGAAATGACTCCATATTGATTATTTGGTCAGTAATCGTTTGAATGGTATTGGGGAGATCGGGATTGTCGGGTTTGGCAAGGCGTAATAATTTCCTCAAAGTATCAAGAAAATAAGTCTCGGAGCTTCTTTTTTGCACTTTTTCATCATGAACCTTTTTCAGAATTTGGGATGCAAGTGTCTCAATGTCAAGATATGCACGATAGCTGTTGTTCAGCTCAATAGCCCAATGAATATCATCGTTATTAATAGCTCTTTTTATGAGTGTATCCACAGCCTCTTGGCTCCAACAACGGCTGCTTGCCAGTTGTTTTTGACAGGCTTCTTTTGCAAAACGATAAATGCCTTGAAAATATGGATCAGGTTTGCTTGCCAGCTTTTCCAGAATCATGATATTCGCCGCTTTGGTATCTTGCTCGCTGACAAACAAAGGGAGTATCAGTTTAAGCAGAGAACGCTCATTTTGATCTATAGCCTTAACAATCGCTTCTTTGAGTTTCGCTGGGTCCATCGTTGCCTGGTAGCGGGCCTTCAGTTCAGCTGCCCACTCCAAACCTTCACGACTTATGGTACTGACTGCCTTTGACATCGCGGCATCGACGGCAGTTTGGTCCATAACACCGTGACTTAGCAATGTGCTGATAAAGCTCATGTAATTGGAAAAGAAACCGTCATAACGCAGATCAAGAAGCTCCGGGGAGCCATCTTGCGGCTGTGTTGCCACGGTTTTTAAAATGTAATGTAGGGTAAACTGACAAGTCTCGTCATCTTTATTGTACAGATGCAAGATGCTTTGTAGATTTCGGCTTTTTTCATCATAAGTTTTTTGCAGTTGTTCCTTCAATTCTGAAAAGTCCAGGGAGAATTTATATTCATCTCTCATGGTTTTTGCGTCATAGAATCTACCTTTTGAAACAAGATAATCAAACGCCTCTTTAAGTGCACTTTCATTTGGTATTTTTGATTCAACCAGTTGGTTGACCAATACACAGTTTGTATGGCCTTCGTTTTTCAGTACTTCTTGCAAAAAATCGGAAACAACTGTTTTAGAGGCATCATCATTGGTCATTAATTCCAATGCTAGCTGGATTTTATTCTTGGCACATGCCGAATCAGAAGGATGACTGGGCGATGGTGGTAGTGCATGCCACAAAACTTCCTTTAATTGAGTTGCATTGAGTGTGAGCCCGTATCGGCTTTTCAGTTGCCATATTGCTGGAAAGTTATTGGAGCTTATCGCCTCGTCCATAAGAGGCTTTATAGCATCCAAAGTCAGCGGGTCACAGTTTACCGATGTTTCCACGACCGAGAGCGTTGGGTCTTCGGTTTTGGGATTGTCACAGTAATGAAGATGTACTGAACCAGCTACACGCCAATTATTCGGATCATCCTCAACTACTTTCGTTTTACAGACGGCACAAGTAGCAGTATACGGAAGGCTGACGTCTAGATCAGCCAGTTGTCGGCAGTGCTCATGCCAATTCCTGGAACATTGATTATGCATCAAGTGTCTACATGGAGATAAGATAACTACAGGTTCATGATAGAAACCGTGAATATTTTCACGATAAGGGTTTTCACAAGTATCATTTAGACAAACCGAACACTTATGTCTTTCAGAATTACACATCGAGCGATATGAAACATTCATAATATTCACCATGAATTTTATAAGTCAGGTTTTAATGTTGTTAGTGAGTTATTCCAGATCGAAATTATTATTTAAATCAAGATAAACAAAGAAACACATTATTCTTGTTACCCTCAGATCAGCTTGACTAAAGTACTTAGTCTTTGTTTAAACATTAAACACGTAATCTATAGTTGTTAAATAATGTGTTATCAAGAACATCAATTTCAAACTGACTTTTCTTAAAGATCAAATTCATGAATTGGCTAGTGCATGATTTCAAAAAGCTATAAATAAACTGACGAAGCCGGCTCGAAAATAATTATGAAAAAATCACCAGTTCGTTTCGAACCTTGATGATTGATCGTTGGGATATTTTGTTTAAAGGAATTGCTGCCGGGGAGGAATTGGTATTAGCTGCCAGCCCTGTCACGTATACGACCTTGGGCTGATCTCTCTGTTGTGAATTCGTGGACTCAGGTTTTATTATTACTTATTTTTTATCAACCGGGTGATTAAAAAAAGTAAAAAGCTGGCCACAACCACTGAAGGAGCAGCAGGCGTGTCCAGAAACCATGAAGCCGCCAGGCCTCCGGACACACCAAGGATGCCAAGCAGCGCTGAAAAAATCACCATCTGCTCTGGTGTGCGCGCCAGCCGCTGGGCGGTCGCTGCCGGAATAATCATCAGGGAGGTAATCAGCAGGACACCGACTATCTTCATGGCTACGGCGATCACCAGGGCCATTAGCAGGGTTAGTGTCATTCTGAGTTTCCTGACCGGAATGCCCTCCACCTGGGCCAGCTCGGCATGAACAGACATGGACAACAACGGTTTCCAGAGCCATGCCAGTGTCGCCAGAACCAGGGCTCCTCCTCCGTAAATCCAGTAAAGGTCCGAGGGGCCGGTTGCCAGCAGGTCACCGAACAGATAGGACATCATATCTACCCGAACATTATCCGCAAAGCTGACGGTGACCAGACCAATGGATAGCGAACTGTGGGCAAGGATTCCCAGCAGGGTGTCGGATGCCATGTGTTGTTTTTCCTGGAAGCTGACCAGGATAGCGGCGATCATCAGTGAACTGGCAATAACGGCCAGGTTGATATTGATATCCAGCATCAGCCCCAGTGAAACCCCCAGCAGAGCAGAGTGAGAGAGGGTATCGCCGAAATAAGCCATACGTCGCCAGACTACAAAGCAGCCCAGTGGTGCTGCCAGCAGAGCCACGCCATAGCCTGCCAGTAAGGCAGATAAGAGAATGTCCGGCATCATTGTTTTCCTTCAGATACAGGGCTTTGTGGCTCAAGAATATGTCCGTCAACGCCATGATGGTGGTCGTGATGGTGAGTATATACCGCCAATTCGTCTGACGCTCCACCAAACAGGCGAAGGTACGCCGGGTGTTGCTTAACCTGGTGAGGATGGCCGGAGCAGCAGACATGCTGATTGATGCAAATGACCTTATCGGTGGATGCCATAACCAGATGGAGGTCGTGGGACACCATCAGCACGGCACAGTGCTCCCGGTCTCTGGACGCGTTGCGAATCTCCGTGATCAGCTGGTAAAGCTCCTTTTGGCCGGTGACATCAACCCCTTGCACCGGTTCATCCAGCACCAGAAGGTGTGGTTTATGCAGCAGTGCCCGGGCCAGCAGAACCCTTTGCAGCTCACCACCCGACAGCGATTGCAGGGGAGACTGGAGCACATGGCTGACGCCGGCTCGCCCAAGGGCGTCGTGAACGGCGGTTAAACGACAACCGGTCAGTCTAAGGAACCGGTTGACCGTCAGTGGCATGGAGTCATCAATATGAAGCTTTTGCGGCATGTAGCCAATGCGCAGCCCTTTTCTGACGGAGCGCTGGCCGGATGTGGATTCCTGCAATCCAAGGGCTACCCGTACAAGGGTGGTTTTTCCTGCACCGTTCGGGCCTATCAGGGTAACGATTTCACCGGGATTCACCTGCAGGTTGATCCCGGTCAGTACCTCTCTGTTCTGGAACTTCATCCAGATATTGCTCAACTCTATTAATGGTTGATTCATAATATGTGATTATTCAATTCGTTTTGCAGTTGGTGCATAAACCAGCCAGCTCTATTGAGGCATCCGCAATGATAAAGCCGTGTTCACTGGCACAGTCTTCCAGGGAATGTTCAATGGCCGGGTGTTCAATTTCAATGGTGGTCCGGCATTGGGTACAGATCAGAAAGCAGCTGTTATGTGGCGTGCTCGGATGGCAGCAGCCAATGTAGGCATTGATGGATGACAAACGATGGACCAGCCCTTGCTCCCGGAGAAAATCCAATGCCCTGTAGACGGTGGGAGGCTGGGCGGGTTTGGACTCTCCCTGAGTCAATTCTGCCAGTATTTCATAGGCCCCGACCGGGCAATGGCTCTGCCAGATCAGCTCTAACACCCTTTCTCTGAGGGGCGTCAGGCGAATATTGCGACTCCGGCAAAGCAAACGGGCTTTATTCAAAGCATCTTTGATACAGTGCTGATGGTTATGGTCTCTGTAGGGATTAAAGCAAGACATGATCCGATCGAATAAACTGATGTATGTTATAATATAACGCTTTCCGGGGTTTCATATCTACAAAAGTAAAATTAAAATCAAGTGAAACTCTTCCTGAAGTTCCAGTGGATACTGATTCAATAGATACCAACCAATCAGATTAATTCTGCCAGCGCAAGCTCTGTTCGTTTTCTCAGCATATCTCTGAATTTATTCGGATCAAGAAAATGGCGCAGGAGATTTGCCTCATGCTCATTATCTGCCTGAGTTTCCGGATATACGAAGGTAATCAGCCGGGAAATCCAGAATCTGAAAGCGGCCAGCCGCAACATGATTGGCCAGGCTTTTTGTTCATTCTCAGTAAAAGGCCGGATCTGTGCATAAGACTCGGTCAGTGCTTTTAAGCGCTGGCTATCCAGTTCAAGCGTATCAGTAAGACACCAGTCGTTTACAGTAACCGCCAGGTCATAGATCAGCCAGTCATTACAGGCCTGATAGAAGTCGATCACGGCTGAGATTCTGCCCTGATCAAACAGTACATTATTATGAAACAGGTCGCCATGAATCAGCCCGGTTGGCAGGTTGTCAAACGCAAGCAAAGCATCAGAGAAGCTGTGCCATTGCTCAGCCATAAAGTGGGCATCATCCTGGCCAAGTAATGGAATGAGTCTTTTCTGCTGGGCATCAAGCCAGGCAAGTCCCCGCTGGTTCTCCTGATAAAGGGAGGAACCTTGTCCTGCCTTGTGGATTTTTGCCAGCATCGCACCAATCTGTTGGCACTGCTCCAGAGAGAGGTTTCCGGCGTCAGGGTGCTGCCCGGCAAAGCATGGCACAATCAGCGCCGGTTTGCTTTTTACCGACTGGAGAGCAACGCCACTCTTATCCCGAATCGGGTTGGGCACAGGCAGGCCGAACGCTTTAAGCTCATCCGTATAGTGGATAAAAAATGGCAGCGTGTCGGCGGGCAGATACTCAAAGAGGGTTAATACATAGCGCTGGCGACTGCCCTTGTCATCAATATCCAGAAAGTAGTTGGTATTTTCAACGCCACTTTCAATGCCCTGGAAGGACGTTAAGTTACCCAGGTCATAACGAATCAGAAGTTGCTCGACATCCTGTTGTGTCAAATGGGTATAAACAGACATGAATTCCCTGTTCCTGGATGATTATATCTATGGTTCTGTTGGTACTTAGTGCCACTCAAAAATGGTCCATGAAGGCACTAGCAGGATACGTTTTGTTGGATCAATGGGGTTGCCTTCGTTATCTGAGGCAATCAGGTAGTAGGGCTTACCTACCTTGGGAATCACCTGAACCGCATAAAGCTGGCCACCGACCCGGTACTCTTTATAAGTCCTGGAATCACCGGCACGAATCACGACCGATGTGTCATCCCTGTTCTCCAGCGCTTCAGGGCGCAGGTGCCTGGGAATCTTTTTAATGGCTTCATCAGTAAACACAACCGCTCTCTGGCTCCTATCCGTATGGGCTGTTGGCTGCTCCGGCTTTGCACCTTCCGGACTTTGTGCCGCACAGCCACAAAGAAACAAGGGTAAGAACACCAGACCCAACTGCGCTCTTTTTATCAAGGGTTTCATCAGGAGCCTCATGATAATTGCGGTGGAAACCATTAAACTGCTGGGGAGCATTCTATACCCAGTTACCCAGAATCGTAAGTGAGTCCGTAATCCATGTCAGAACAAGCCAGTACGCCGCCACTCATACTCGTCGACGGCTCATCTTACCTTTATCGCGCCTTTCATGCTTCTGAGCGGGCCAATCTGCGCACGGCTGATGGTCGACCAACGGGCGCTATCCGGGTCATGACAAACATGTTGCGCAGTCTGATGCGTCAATATCAGGATAGCCATGTTGCAGTCATTTTTGACGCCAGGGGAAAAAACTTCCGCCATGACCTGTACAGTGAGTACAAAGCCACCCGTAAACCAATGCCGGACGACTTGCGCTCACAAATAGAACCCATACATCACATTGTTCGTGCGCTTGGCCTGCCTCTGTTAATGATTGAAGGCGTTGAGGCGGATGATGTGATTGGAACGCTGGCCAGACAGGCAACCGAGAAAAAGATCAACACCATCATTTCCACGGGCGATAAGGATATTGCCCAGCTGGTGACTGAGCATGTGTCGCTGATTGATACCATGAATGATGCGTATACCGATCAACAGGGTGTTGAAAGTAAGTTTGGTATTCCTGCCAGCCTGATTATTGACTATCTGGCATTGATGGGTGATAGCAGCGATAACATCCCGGGTATGCCGGGTGTTGGTCAGAAAACAGCATTGGCTCTGCTTAATGGCATCGGCAGTATCGATGAGATTGCCGGGCGGTTGGATGAAGTGGCTGCGCTTGGTTTTCGGGGGAGCAAAAACTTTGCTGAGAAGTTCACCGAGCACAAGGACATTGTGTTGTTGTCCCGGCAGCTGGCTACCATCAAGACCGATGTAGAGCTGCCGGTTTCCATTGAAAGTCTGGAAATGCAGCCCCTTGATAAAGAGCAACTGTTAGCGCTGTTTAAAGAGTACGAATTCAGGACGTTGATTGCCGAGTTGGAGAAAGAAGGCTCTGTTTCCGATGGCAAGGAATCTGACGAACAAACATCAGGCGCTACCGGTGAGTATTCAGTGGTGACTGAGGAGACCGAGTTTCTTGACTGGATAGCACAGCTGGAATCGGCAGAACTGTTTGCGTTTGATACCGAAACCACCAGTCTGGATTACATGGTGGCTGAACTGGTGGGTGTTTCATTTGCCATTGAGCCTGGCAAGGCGGCTTATGTGCCCGTTGCCCATGATTATCTGGGAGCACCAGCCCAGCTGGAGAGAAACTGGGTACTGGAAAAACTCAAGCCTTTGCTGGAAGACCCGGCAAAACAGAAAGTAGGTCAGAACTTTAAGTACGACCAGAGCGTGCTGGCCCGATATGACATTCAAATCAAGGGGGCCGCTTTTGATACCATGCTTGAGTCCTACTGTTTGAACTCCATCGCCACCCGGCACAATATGGATGCCCTGGCTGAGCATTACCTGAATCATAAAACCATTAAATATGAGGATATTGCCGGCAAAGGTGCTAAACAACTGACGTTTAACCAGATTGAGCTTGAGAAAGCGGGCCCCTATGCGGCAGAAGATGCGGATATTACGCTACGTCTCCATCTTGCCATCTGGGAGCAGTTACAGGCTGAGCCTGCGTTGATGGCGGTGTTCCGGGAAGTAGAAATGCCGCTGGTGGATATTCTTTCACGTATTGAGCGCCATGGTGCTTTGGTTGATGGTGTCCTGCTTAAACAACAGAGTCTGGAGATTGGCCAGCGTCTCAAGGAACTGGAGCAAGCAGCCCACGATGTGGCAGGACAGGCATTTAACTTATCATCACCCAAACAGTTGCAGGAGCTTCTGTTTGATAAGCTGCAACTGCCGGTTATCAAGAAAACGCCCAAGGGGCAGCCATCAACTGCTGAAGAGGTCTTGCAGGAGCTTGCCCTGGACTATGAACTGCCCAAGCTGATTCTTGAGCATCGTAGTTTAAGCAAGCTCAAGTCCACTTATACAGAGAAACTTCCGCAGATGATTAATGGGGCGACGGGTCGAATCCATACCTCTTATCATCAGGCAGTCACCGCCACTGGACGACTATCCTCCTCGGATCCTAACCTGCAGAATATTCCCATTCGAACACCGGAAGGTCGCCGGGTGCGACAGGCATTTATTGCACCGGAAGGTTACCAGCTGGTGGCGGCAGATTACTCCCAGATCGAGCTGAGAATCATGGCGCACCTCTCTGGTGATAAAGGTCTGCTGGATGCTTTTGCCCATGGGCTGGACATCCACAAGGCGACGGCGGCTGAAGTCTTTGGCGTGGCGCTTGATGAGGTAACGGGTGATCAGCGACGAAGTGCCAAAGCCATTAACTTTGGTTTGATCTACGGCATGTCGTCCTTCGGACTCGCGAAACAGCTGGGGGTATCCAGGAAATCGGCACAGGAATATATCGATCTGTACTTTGCACGTTATCCGGGTGTTTTAAGGTACATGGAAACAACCAAAAACTTCGCACGGGAAAAGGGGTATGTGGAGACAATATTGGGTCGTCGTCTGTATCTGCCGGAAATCAATGCCAGAAATGGTATGCGCCGTCAGGGTGCTGAGCGAACAGCGATCAATGCACCTATGCAGGGCACTGCTGCAGATATTATCAAGAAGGCGATGATCAGGGTTGATGAGTGGCTGCAAGCGTCGGGGCTTGATGCCCGTGTCATTATGCAGGTCCACGACGAACTGGTGCTTGAAGTTGCCAATGAGAGTCTTGAGGCCGTTGTTGAAGGGATAAAAGTGCAGATGTCCAGTGCTGCCGAGCTCAGTGTTCCACTATTGGTTGAAGCCGGTATGGGGGATAACTGGGATGAAGCCCATTAGTAAAGGTTTCAATGTATTTGATGGGTTTCTTTTATCAATGACACCCAAATTCCGTTCGTCCTGAGCGGAGTCGAAGGGCGTAAACACCTACCCTGAATAAAGACTGTGCCAATCACCCTTCGACTCCGCTCAGGGTGAACGGAGAATGTACACATCAAGCTCATTGAAACCATGTAGCTGCTTTATGTGTAATTAAAGCGAAGCCACCAGTTTGTAAGTTTTTTGTAAGCGGTGGAACTTTATTACCATATTGCTTGTCTCATATAGTGAGTCTCAAATGAGTTGCTCCTTGTGTGTTAAGTGTGTTGGTGATGTTGAAGCGGTATATGCCTCCCCGCATCTATCGTGTAAAGCCAGTGTCCTTTTTCAGGATGCTGGCTTTTTTTAAATTTTTTTTATTTTTCAGGGAACTTTTTGGAGTTTTGCTTGTCTGAGTATATGAGGATGAGAAAAAGGCAGTAGTTCGATTCTGATTTCTTGTTGCTCACTGTGTGTTTTGTGTTGACATTAACTTGAGTGGTAGGCTGCCCCCCTGTAGCCGAAGCTATATAGCCAGTATCCTTCCCCCGGATGCTGGCTTTTTTTTCTGCCGAATTTTTATCCAACCGAGTCTAAAGAATGGCCTTTGTTGACCGTTAAAGAACCTGAGGCGGTGGGCTTGGTTGATTACTTTCATGGGATGCTCGGAGTTTTTCAAGCTCGGAGTTTTTCAAGATAGTCACCCGGATCACGATAAACCCTTAGCTGTGTACTTTGTCGATGTTGCTGTAACAGACGTCATGAAACGGTCATCCTCCCCTGATGACCGTTTTTTTTGCCTGTATTGTTCATTTCTTTATCTCTCTATTGACCAATTTGCTGCCACCGCAGCAGGGCAGTCTGTTCTTGGTCAGCCTCCTTAGCTTGAGGTAATAAGCGACAGTTCCTGTACAGCTACCGACAGCATGGCAAGGTTTTGCTCTCTGGCGGATTGTATTTCCCGGATTGTCGCTTTCCAGCGATCAATCAGCTCAGCATTTTTTTCCAGCCACCGGTTAAGGCGTTCTTCCGGCTTTCCCTGTGAATGGGTCAGAACATGGATACAATTATCATTGAGGGTTCGATCCAGCTGATCTTTCAGGGATGATTGTGCCTTGCGTTGCCAGAGGTCGTTAACCGGCAGTTGACGAATACGTTCTCTTAACCAGGGCAGGCACAGATAATCTTCAAGGGCAAAAAAGACAGAGGCCACATCAATAACGGTAAATTGATATTCATTCGCCACACTGACCATAAACAGTACGTAATAAAGATAGCGAAGGCCCGCACAGGTTTCCGCCAGCGTTTGCGGCAACTGTGCTTCCTGAAGCCGGGTAACCCTGCCACCCAGCCATGCGCAATCTTCCTCTCCCAGCAGCTCCGCCAGTTGTCCGCTGACGGCACAGACGCCCGGTTTATAGTTACTGATGAGCGACTCTATATCCATAGGGCAGCCATGACTCTTCAGCAACCAGATGCAGGCTTTTTCGATATGCTGCTGTACCCGGAACAGTTCTACTCTCTGGATATCATCTTTGACATCAAAACCCAGGCTTTCAAACTGATCCCAGATGGATGGAATGGAAAAGATCTCTTTTATCGCCATAAATGCCCGGACACAATTAAGCTCCGACTGTCGGGTTTCCTGATGGATATACTCAATAAACGTCGCTCCCATCCGGTTGCCAACCTCATTGCTGAGATGGGTCGCCAGTATTTCAGTTTTTAATGGGTGATGTCTGATCTGATCAGGGAACTGGTTGCGCAGCTGTGATGGAAAATAGTCCAGCAGCTTTGCCGCCAGTATCGGGTCATCAGCCACCTTGGCTGAGACCAGGGATTCAAACAGCTCCAGCTTGGTATGGGACAAAAGAATGGCTATTTCTGGCCGGGTAAGGCCTTCGCCCGCTTTCACCCTGGCTTTAATTTCTGTATCCGATGGCAGGCCGTCCTGAGCCCGGTTAAGACGCCCTTTTTGTTCGAGATTCCTGATCAGAAAGCGATGGTCATTAAACAGCAGAACATTCTGTTGCAGGCTCAGGCTTAGCCTCTGGCTCTGTAAAAAATTATGCCTGAGAACCAGCCTGGCGATCTCATCGGTCATACTGGCCAGCAGACTATTACGCTGCTTTATGGTTATGTCACCATCATCCACCATCTGATTGAGCAGAATCTTGATGTTGACTTCATGGTCTGAGCTGTCGACTCCCCCTGAGTTGTCTATGGCGTCGGTGTTGATCAGGCCGCCCCTGCTGGAGAATTCAATTCTTGCCAACTGAGTCAGGCCCAGATTTCCGCCCTCCCCTACCGCGCTGGTATTCAGTTCACTGGCACTGATCCTGACATTATCATTAGACCGGTCCCCGGCATCGGCATTGCTTTCACTGCTGGCTCTTATGTAAGTGCCAATCCCGCCATTCCACAACAGATCCGCTGGTGCTTTCAGAATTGTCTGGATAAGTTCCGCAGGCGACAAAATGGTTTTATCCGTTGCCAGTGCAGTCCTGGCCTGCTTGCTCAAAAGAATGCTTTTCAGCTGGCGACTGAATACACCGCCACCTTCTGATAGTTTGCTGCGGTCGTAATCATCCCAGGAGGACCGGGGTAAATTAAACAGGCGCTGACGCTCATTGAAGCTGACTGAAATATCCGGATCAGGGTCAATAAAGATATGCTGGTGGTTAAAGGCGGCAATCAGACGAATATGGTTGGAAAGTAGCATGCCATTGCCAAATACATCACCGGACATATCACCAATACCGATGACCGTAAAATCCCGGGTCTGGGTATCGATTTCACGCTCCTTGAAGATCCTTTTTACCGACTCCCAGGCACCCCGGGCAGTGATCCCCATTTTTTTATGGTCATAGCCCTGGCTGCCACCAGAGGCAAAAGCGTCCCGCAGCCAGAACCCATAGGATTGGGATACATCGTTGGCGATATCGGAAAAGCTGGCGGTGCCTTTATCCGCTGCCACCACAAGGTAAGGGTCATCATCATCGTAGCGAATGACGTTTTCAGGAGGGATGATGTTTCCGCCCTGCAGGTTATCGGTCAGATCCAGAAGTCCGGAGATAAATGCTCGATAACATGCAATCCCTTCCGCCTGTATTTCTTCCCTGGAGCCATTGGCCGGGAGATTTTTGGTGACAAAGCCCCCTTGGCCCCGTGGGGAACAATAATGGCATTTTTGATCATCTGGGCTTTGACCAGCCCCAGAATCTCGGTGCGGAAATCCTCCATTCGGTCTGACCATCGTAATCCTCCCCTGGCAATCTTCCCGCAGCGCATATGGATGCCTTCAAAGCGAGGCGAGTAGACAAATATTTCAAACATGGGCCTTGGCTGAGGTGAGGTTGGAATCTTTTCCGGTTGCAGTTTGAACGACAGATAACCTTTTGGCTCCTCCTGTTTCTGATAGGCGCTGGTTCTCAACATGGCCTCGATGACGCTGAGAAAGTGACGCAGGATCCGGTCTTCATCAAGGTTGGCGACACTGTCCAGCAATTGGTAAATCCGGTCAGAGCAGGCACTGGCCATGTTATGGCGATCACCACGGAAATCCGGATAAAAACGAATGCTGAACAGGTCTACGATTTCACGCACCACCGATGGGTTGCTGTTCAGCACTTTCTGCATATAGCTCTGGCTGAAGGGCACTGGCAGTTGCATCAGGTATTTGGACAGAGCCCGGATGAGCACAACCTGCTCCCAGTTCAAACCGGCTGAAACCACCAGGCCGTTGAACCCGTCATTCTCCATATCCCCCTTCCAGGTGCGAATAAACACCTCCCGGAACTGCTCCCGCAGGTGGGTATCTTCAAGGTTGGTCTGGTTTGAGGTGTCAACTTCCGGCGGGTTTATTTTGGCTGTCAGAGCGTTATCATGGCCATCAGGCTCAATACTGAAATCAAGCACCCAGGCATGTTCCTGTCGATAGGGAGTGATGGCGTAAGGCCTCGCACTGCGAACCCTGACGCCCATTTGCTCAAGAATGGGAAGTACATCTGAAAGTGCCAGGAGAGGCCCTTTACCAAGCACCCGAAAGTGCCACCGATAATGGTCGGTAACCGGACGGTAGAGACTGGTTCTTATTTGATGGCTGTCTTTTAACGATTCCAGACGTTGAATGTCTGCTACTGCCTGTCGGGGGGTAACGTCCTCCCGGTAAGCGGCGGGAAATGCCGGCAGATAACACTGCGCCAGCCGGTTACCCGAAGCCTCACCAAATGCCTCTTTTAACGCCTGTTGCAGGTGATCTGTCCAGTTCAGCATCGCTTCATGAATCATGGCTTCCAGCCGTTCAACATCGATATCCTGCTGGCTGGCATGACGACAATGCACGGTAAATTGCAACTGCGCCATTGGGTTTTCCGATAGCTGAACATTGAAATCAATACTGTTACCACTCAGCTCACTGAGCAGGATCTGTTGCATCTGTAAGCGAAGTTCTGTGTTGAAATTATCTCTGGATACGTAAATAAGCACCGTAATAAAGCGGTCATAGGGGTCGGGACGAAGGAATACTTTCAACTGCCGCAATTCATGACAGTCAAGAATCCCGTTAATGACGCCCTTAAGTTGTTCAAAACTTGCCTGCAGGAGCTCGTCCCTTGGGTAGTTGTGAATAATGTGGCGCAGGGCATTACCCCGGTGGCTGTTTATCGGGCAGCTGTTGCTTTTTAAAAGCCTGGCCACTTTCTTTCGTATCAGCGGAATATTATCCAGCGGAACGTTGTAGGCGGTTGAGGAAAACAGTCCGAAAAAACGCCATTCTCCGGTGACTGCACCGGCATCGTTAAATTGTTTTATCCCGATATAGTCCAGGTGTGCGGATCGATGAACCGTTGAGCGGCTGATGGATTTGGTGATAACCAGTAACTCAGGTGCCTGAATTTGTGAGGCAATATAGGGGGACAGTTCTTGCTCTACCGGATGCTGATGGGAGGCCTCCCGAAACGTCCCCAGACCGGTTTTGCTGTTGGCGCGCAGTCTTAGTGTGTTGGACCCATGGATGATCTCGTAATAGCGGAAGCCGATGAACAGAAAATTGTCTTTTTTCAGCCACTTCATAAAAGCAAGCGCTTCTTTCTGTTCAGCATCCGGTAATGGCACAGGGTGGCTTTGACACCATTGAATGGCATCATCCAGCCTGGTTTGCATGGCCTCCCAGTCAGAAACCACTTTATGAACATCCGCAACGATAGCCCGAATACCGGCAGCGACTTTTTCTAAATCCAGTTGTTCCGGTTGGCGGTCTATTTCAACCCGAATAACGGCCTCGGTTATTTCTGCCTGTGGCGTGCTGATGGCTTGCAGCTGACCTGTACTGTCCCTCGCTAACCGAAGAGTGGGGTGATTCAGGCTGTAAACTTTTATTTTCTGACGATCAAGCTCCATCAACACAGAAGACACCAGAAAGGGCATATCATCCGTGATAATTTCAACAATGCTGTGTGTGGAGTGCCAGTGGTGGGTTTCCGGTTCCGGGTTGTAGACGCGGATCTTGATTTGTTCCGGCTGCCGGGCCTGTAGAAACTGCCAGAGGCAAAGGAGTGCGCCATAGCAGTCATCGGTATTGATCCGGGTCAGGTCTTTGCTGGCAACTCCCCGGTAATAGGCATCAGCAAGCGCCTGTATTTGCTCATATTCTTTGGTAGACATGCGCTTTGCCAGAAGCGATTGAACCTGATTAACGATGATGGCTCGAAAATCGGTAAAGCGGTCCATGATATTCCTCTGTCACTGGAATTGAGTACGGCAAACTGTCCCACCTGATTTGCCGGGTTATAAGTAGTTAACCAAATGAAATCATATATTTCTGACTAAGTTGTCAGTCACTCTGCGGCGTTGCAACTCCGGTCACATAGCTACGGCTATGCTCCCTACGTTGCGCCTTGCATAGCAACTGCCCACTTAGCCAGAAATATATGATTTCATTTGGCCAACTACTTACCATAACTGTCAATGCTTATGGGCCAGAATAAATTGATCACCACGACGTACTGTCATTGGTTTTCCGCAGTGACAACTTTTGGGTGACATCGATCAACACCGCTGTATAAAATTGCGTTTGCTCTATTGGCAATGAGCCGATTAAGCAGTGTCTGGTTGCGTTAACAATGTCAGCTTGGCTTTGCTGACAGCCTTCTTGTTGAGCTTTTCTGACAAGCTGCTCGTCAAGCCTCTCGTCAAGATAGTCGAGAAATAGCTAAAATGCCTTGGGATTGCTGATTTTGCGGGGGCTAAGCATAATCCGTAGCCCTGATGGAATTTGCAAGCGGCATCCAATTCTGGTATAAAGCCCGATCTTTGTATGAGGGTAGCTGCTGATGAGTCTTGAAGGTCTCTTGACTCTGTAACCATGGGCAGATCTGCCCGAAGCAGACACTGGAATTCAGTTAAGTTTTCCGGCCTCATGGCTGGTGATTTTGGTTTAAGAGACGGTTTGAGAGGCCATCCACATGTCCAAGGTTTGTCAGGTTACCGGCAAGCGCCCGGTTACCGGGAACAATGTTTCCCACGCTCAGAATAAAACCCGTCGTCGCTTCGTGCCTAATCTGCACCACAAGCGCTTCTGGGTTGAAAGTGAAAAGCGCTTTGTGCGCCTGCGTGTTTCTGCAAAAGGCATGCGTATTATCGACAAGAAAGGCATTGATGCCGTTCTGGCTGATCTGCGCGCCAGCGGTCAATCTTTTTAAGTCGAGATAGCTAACTTAGCAGGAGCATAAATCATGGCTAAAGGTATTCGTGAGAAAATCAAGCTGGTTTCCAGCGCAGGCACTGGTCACTACTACACCACCACCAAGAACAAGCGTAATACGCCTGACAAGCTGGTGTTCAAGAAGTATGACCCGGTTGTTCGCAAGCACGTTGAGTACAAGGAATACAAGATCAAGTAAATCTTGTTTGCTTTGCTCTGGTCCGTATCAGGCAAATTGATACGGACCGCCACTCACTTCTGTTGCGCTTTCCCCCCTCTGTTAATATTCCTGCTCAGGATCAAAACCTGCTATCCCCTGCTTTGCACTTAGTAACTGTGTGCGCTCACTACTGTTGCATTGTGGTTGCACTGTTATAATGCGCGCCATTCAAGAACATCAGCTGTAGGTCATGATGAAACCGGAACTCCTTTCGCCAGCGGGAACACTGAAGAATATGCACTTTGCTTTTGCCTATGGTGCAGATGCTGTTTATGCTGGCCAGCCCCGCTATAGTCTGAGAGTCCGCAATAACGACTTTAAACTGGATAATCTGAAAAAAGGCATCGATGAGGCTCACGCCCTGGGCAAAAAACTGTATCTGGCCAGTAATATTGCGGCCCATAACAGTAAGGTGAAAACCTATCTCCGGGATATGGAGCCGGTGATTGCCATGGGGCCTGATGCACTGATCATGTCCGATCCGGGTTTGATTATGATGGTGCGTGAAACCTGGCCGGATATGCCCGTCCACCTCTCGGTTCAGGCGAACGCAGTGAACTTTGCCACGGTAAAATTCTGGGCCAGGCAGGGGGTTCAGCGGATTATTCTGTCCCGTGAGTTATCCCTGGAGGAGATTCAGGAGATCCGGGAAGAGTGCCCTGATACGGAGATTGAGGTGTTTGTTCATGGTTCGCTCTGTATCGCGTACTCGGGCCGCTGTCTGCTCTCCGGTTATATCAACAAAAGAGACCCGAACCAGGGAACCTGCACCAATGCCTGTCGCTGGCAGTATCAGGCCCATGAGGCGAAAGAGACTGAGAGCGGTGATGTGATTCCGGTCAGTGGCAGCCCGGAAATGGTTACTCCAACCCTGGGGACTGGCGAAACATCTGACTCTATTTTCCTGCTGCAGGAAAGGGGGCGTCCGGACCAGTATATGCCTGCTTTTGAAGACGAGCATGGCACTTATATTATGAACTCCCGGGATCTCCGGGCTGTCCAGCATGTTCGTCGCTTGACGGAGATGGGCATTCACTCCCTCAAGATCGAAGGGCGCACCAAGTCTTTTTATTATGTCGCCAGAACCGCCCAGGTATACCGTCAAGCCATTGATGATGCCGTAGCGGGTAATCCTTTTGATATGGGCATGATGGACACTCTGGAGAATCTGGCCAACAGAGGTTATACCGAAGGCTTTTATCGTCGCCATGTGCACGATGAGTATCAGAATTATGAAACCGGTAACTCACGGGAAAGCAAGCAGCAGTTTGTCGGTGAAATTGTTGAGTTTGACGATCAGCAGCTGACGGTGGATGTGAAAAACCGCTTTGAGTTGGGGGATACCCTGGAGCTGATGACCCCCAAAGGCAACTATGTGTTCAATCTGGAGCATTTGGAAAATCGCCGTGGTGAACGTATTGATGTAGCTCCCGGATCTGGCCACCTGGTAAAAATACCAAAGCCTGACGGTGTTTTGCCAAATGCCCACTCACTGCTGGTGCGTAATCTGCCCTAATCCGGTGATATTCTGAGTCGATAAGATCGTTATGGATCTTACGACTTTTACCAGTATTTTTTCCGGCTCTGCCTATAAGCCGTTAAGCCAGCATCGACAGGTGATCCTGGATGCCCTGGTGCTATTGAACAGGCAGTTGCAGAGCCGGTTAACTGCCGATGACCAGTGGCATGAACGGGCGAAATGGCTTGTTGATTTTCTGCCCGCCGTGGAAAAACTGGAGCAGGAAATTCTGGCCAGACTCAACCAGCCAACATTGACCGCGCAGCCCAAGGGGCTGGTGCTCTCCCTCTTACAGACTCAGAATAACCTGGCACACCTGATCTGCCGACTGGCTGAGCGATTAACGTATCGACCTCCCAGGCTTACTGAAGATTTGCAGCGTTCTGTTGAACAGTTGAATCAACACTTTGCCAGCGTTGTTTATAGCTTGAAGTCAGGTGTTGCAAAACAGGACCGCCTGAGTATCGCAGGATTTAGAAAACAACAATCCCGGGCTTTGCTGGAGGTTAATCAGGAAGTAAAGATAGCTGTGGATGAACTGCGGAATATGATTTCAGCCTGCAAAGGTGAAGTCTTCCAGCATGAAGGCGAATTGGACCCACTTGATATGGCCCTTTTACTACTGTCCCTTGAAGATATGGATGACCTGACGCTCTGGATTCGCTCAATGGTCATCCACATGCAACAGCTGTAACTGATCAATGTCGGTGAGATGAGAAGCGGGATTGTTACAGAATCCTGACTTTACTTAATAATGCACTCTGCCCGCTTTTTCTGAGTTTTTTCCAGGTACTCCTGAAAGTCTTTTGGTAGTCTTCCAGTGGTTGAGCCCTCCCAGTACACAGTTTGTCCGGCTGGATTTTCATATTGAAAGGTATGCTTTGCGACAGTTCGTCGGCGTTTGCCCGTTTTGCCCGGGTCGTTAATGTTGTCCAGATCTGAGAGCGTAATACCAAGTTCCGCCATTTCTTTGTGTATAGCGACAATGTCTTTCATCTTTTTCTGTCGTTTTGCATCCTCTTTCACCCTGGATTGCAATTTTTCCTTATGTACCCCTTTCAGGCGGTCCAGAATTTTTTCCAACTCCTGAACACTGACATCTTTGAATAGCGAGCGAATCCGGGATTTACTACCTAGCCGATGATGTAACTCATCCAGTAATTTCATTGTATACCCTCAATCTACTGGAGCCTTTGACCGTATGAGGCAATAAATAATGCTTCAACACGGACATTAAGAAAGTCGACAAATATCTGTAACGCAAGACTGGAACGGTTACCTGTCAGTTATGCAGGTATGGGGTAATTCACAGAATGGTTCTGCTTATTACTCGTTCAATATGAATAAAAGTAATGTATTTTGTTTGATTGGCAAGGAAATGGTGAGTTTGACCCTTATAAAATGCTGCTCTTCATTTTACTGGTTACCCCTGTTAACAGTCGGTTACTGCCCTCTATTTATCAAGTTATAAGGCACATGTTTTATTCAGATACATTGGAGGGATCCTGTTTACCCGTCGATAACAGACGCTATAGCCCCGTATTTTCTGCTCATGGCGATTGGGGGTTAACGGTTGGCCTGGATAAGTGACTAAATATGCTCGGACGCGTTGTTCTTCCAACAGCACTGCTGCTATTGACTTACGGCTTTTGGGTTAGCTCAGAGCTGCAGGTGATCACGGCAGGTGTGGTTATTTTTCTGCTGGGCATGGTTTATCTGGAAAAGGGGTTTAAGGTCTTTACAGGGGGGCTGCTTGAGGCGTTCCTGCAGAAAACCACCGACAGTCTCTGGAAAAGTCTGGCTTTCGGTATCACCACGACCGCTGTCCTGCAGTCCAGTTCGCTGGTTTCCGTCATTGTTATTTCATTTCTCAGTGCTGGACTGATTGGTCTGGCTGCCGGCGTTGGCATCATTTTTGGGGCAAATCTGGGCAGCACTGTCGGTGCATGGTTAGTTGCCTTGTATGGTATGAAGTTAAAGCTGATTTCCTATGCCATGCCCTTACTCGTTTTCGGTTTGATTTTGAGGAGTCAGCGGGAGAAAACATTCAGTGGCTTCGGCTGTATTTTGCTGGGTATAGGCTTTCTCTTTCTTGGTATTCATTACATGAAAGAGGGTTTTGAAGCATTCCAGACTGTGATTGATTTCAGCAGCTTCTCCATGGAAGGAATGCAGGGCATTCTGGTCTTCACACTTTTTGGTGTTCTGGCCACCATCATCATGCAGTCCACCAATGCGGTATTGGTGCTCACCTTTTCAGCCCTGGCAGCAGGTCAGCTGACTTACGATAATGCGTTAGCACTGGCTATCGGTTCTAATATCGGTACAACCATAACGGCAGTGCTGGGAGCGATGGGGGCAAATGCAGCAGGGAAGCGATTGGCTGTGGCACATATTACGTTTAATGTGGCCACCGCTGCTCTGGCTATCCTTTTGTTGCCCCAGTTAAAGGTGCTTGTGAATTTTACTGCGGGACTCTTTCCAATCGGGGCAGACGACTACACTCTGAAGCTTGCGCTGTTCCACAGTCTCTTTAATGTCATGGGAATAGTGGTTCAACTTCCTTTTTTCCAGCTGCTTATCCGTTGGCTGGAGACGCTTTTTGTTGATCCTGACAGGCAGTCTCATCTGAATCTTGCCACTGAGGACAATCCTGCCATTCACAGGGCGCGCTACTTAACCCCGGCAACACTGAATTATCCGGATACGGCGCTAAGAGCCCTGACCCGGGAGTGCGACCATTTATACAGAAATACACTCGAACTGATCTGTTATGGGATATATCTTACCGGCGACAAGCTGAGGGAGTCGGACAGTCTGACGGATCTGGTCAACAGCTGGATGCGCGATGATCAGCCATGGACCATAAAAGAGCTGTATATCCGACATATCAAAGGTATCTATGCGGACATTATTCACTATTCAGGAGCCATAGAAGGGAATCTTCCCAGAGCGCAGGTGCAGGAGTTATTTGCACTTAAAGTTGCCTGTCGTGATTTTGTCCAGGCCATCAAACATGTCAAGCATATCTATAAAAATATGGGGCATTACCTGCATTCGGATAATGAGCAGATACGCCACCAATACAACCAGCTCAGACTGTGCCTTGCCTCAGTCCTGAAGCTTATTGATGTATTGGGAGTACGACGAAATTATGATCATATTCGTCAGCATGCGGAACAGTTAAAGCAGGAGCTGAGCGAGCAGGATGAGCAGATGCACAGAAAACTGAATGAACTTATTCGCTCCAATCAGGTTGATTCATTTATGGCCAGTTCCTTGATGAATGACAGTGCCCATGTACATGATGCCTGCACCAGTCTTATTGATGGGGCCGTGATTATGTTGACCAGGGATCGCGAAGAATATCAAGAGATCGATCTTAATTTTGAGGCTCGTTCTACTCCTCCAAAAAACGTGGCTGGCTCTTTTGAAAAATGAGTGGGCCATGAATCACTCACTGACCGACCTCGTTCAGGTTTCCAGACTCGGGAGAAGCGACAACTATTATGGCAGTGACTCCAAGGGGATTTTCACACCCATAAGCTCATCAGCGAAGCGGATAACTGCTAACTCTGCTGCCCTGATTTCGTCATTAGCAAGTTGGGTTTTTTGGCAGCCCCGGCGAAATTCAACACGAGATTTGCGTCGGCAAAACGGCCCAGATCTGTTGAACAAATACCAACTTCTTCTATCAATCTCTCAAATTCATCCTCAATTTCATCCGTCAATATCTTAACATTCAGATGATCCTTACTGGTTGCCAGTGATAACAACAAGGCCGCTTCATTGCTCAGGGTGGCCGGGTTGTCGCTGTCCTCCGTCAGCAGTGCTATCAGGAGCCAATTCTGGTTGTCTTCCAGCAGCACGCACAAACTTGACTTCGGGTTGAACAACGCCTCCTGAATCCGCATGTATGTCTGAGCCAGCTCTTTGGCACATTCAGGCTGCCTCGGGTAGCTCAGACAGGCAGCAAGGTGGGCGACGGTTTCCCGGTTAAAGTCACCATAGGGTACTGGCTTATCCAGACATCCGAAGCCCCAATCGCCGGTAATCTGCCTGCCTGCCAGGGTTAATGTATCTTTCAGCAGCGTCTGCTGTTGCACAGTAAATTCTGGCTCCGGGAATGCACAGACAATAAAGTGCTCCAATAATGGTTGTCGATAGTGGTTGAATGTCGTTGGTTGACCCTGGTATCCCTCGTGATGGGTAATTTCCAGCAGATTGTCTTTCGCCGCTGTGTTTTTTAACATCACGCCGGGATCGGTGTATGGAATGTCATGGAATTTCTCAGCAAAAAACTGAATTGATTCCAGATCCGTGCAGTTGTTAGCGGCCAGCAGGATTTTTAAGGCGTTCAACTGGCTGGTTTCTGTAACCAGGATTGAATGCAGATTAAAGGCAGTGGTGAAGTTATGGCACATGTATGCGAGTACATAAGCAGGAACATTTTTCAGATTTTCACCCAATTGATTAAGCCGGTTGGCCAGGACCTCCGCCCCCGGCTGATTACCAAAACTTTCAGTCGTGTAATGGCTTATTGATTGTTCCGTCAGAAACTGTTGGACAGGATGAGCCAAAATGGTCTGGGTTGTGCTGGTAGCTGGAATAGTCATAGAAACACCTGTTAGTTAGTAGGGACATCCAGTTTCCATAAGCTACACGCAAGCTAGAAAAGCCAGTGATATCCTGAATTTATATCAAGCAGGCTGAGTGAACAGCACTGATCGTATGTAGACCTGTCAGGTCAAAGACCCGAACAGTTCGTCCGTACTGTTTTGACACTGTGCGGTCAGATTAGTTCCTCACCACGTTGTTGAACCAAGCCGCTAACGCGGCAAAAAATACCGTTCATCCAAGCCACCCCACCATTTCCAATACTTCCTGATATCCGTACCACTCCGGTGCGGCTTATATAAGGAAGCAACATGGAACGTTCTGAACAAAAACGGTTTGACAAACTGTATCAAAAACACCTCACCACCCTGAAACTCCAGGGCAAAAGCCCATCCACCATTGATCTCTACAGCAGGCCTCTGCGACGGGTGGCAGCCTTCTTTGATCGTTGCCCCGACACACTCAAACCCGATGACCTGAAAACCTACTTTGCGGCACTGGTGGAATCCCACTCATGGAGCACGGTCAAAACTGACCGCAATGGGCTGCAGTTTTTCTGGAAACACGTGCTGGGGAAACCCTGGCAGTTTGTGGACATCATTAAACCACCCACCGTTAAAAGCCTTCCGGTCATCCTGACCACCACTGAAATTGAGTTACTGCTCAATAAGGCGCGGAAGCTGCGCTATTACACCATTCTTCTGACCCTTTACAGTATGGGTTTAAGGCTGGCTGAAGGTCTGAACCTGACCATTTCCGACATTGATGCACGGCGAATGAAAGTTCATTTACGCAACTGCAAAGGAGGAAAGGATCGCTACGTGGACCTTCCCCTTCGCACCCTGAAGGCCTTGCGGCGCTACTGGGCTACCCACCGGAACCCAACGTTTCTTTTCCCTGAAGGGCAGACGGCCAATCAGCGACACCGGGCAACTCAGCCTATGAGCCGCTCCTCCACCCAGAAAGCCATGAAACATCTTGTGGAAGAGTGCCGGATTCATAAAAAGTCAGCCCCCACAGTTTACGACACAGCTTTGCTACTCACCTTATGGAGCAGGGAGTGAGCCTCAGGGCCATTCAGGAACTGCTCGGGCACATGTGCCCAAAAACCACAGCCATCTACACCCGGTTAACCGAAACCACCCAGCTGAATACCCGCAGGATTATTAATCATCTAATTGATGAGCTGGATTTGAAAGGAGACGACCAATGAACCTCTCCGATATAGCCGATCAATATGCCGACCGTTTCCTGGAGAAATACAGTCAACGTCTTCTACCCAGCCAACTCAAGGCGCTCAACGCCATACGGGGTTGTCGAACCCCGGCTTCCGGTATGACGCTGCTGGAATGCAACGGCTGCCAATTACGGGAGCAAAAACCATTGTCCTGTGGACATCGTCACTGCAATCGCTGTCAGAACACCGATACCAGCGAATGGTTGCAACGGCAAAGACAGAAACTGTTGCCCGTTGAATACTTTATGGTGACCTTCACCTTACCAGCGCAACTGCGGGCTCTGGCTTGGCAACATCAACGACAGGTGTACGATTTACTGTTCAGAACAGCGGCTGATACCCTGAAACAGTTTGGAGCCAATGACAAAAAACTGGATGCTGACCTGGGAATGACCGGCGTCCTGCACACCCACAGCCGACGGCTGGATTACCATCCCCATATACACTTTGTCGTGCCCGGTGGTGGCATCAATACCCGACGAAAAGAGTGGCGCAAACTCACCGGTCACTATCTTTTCAATGGCAAGAACCTGGCCATGGTCTTTCGAGCCAGACTCCTTCGCGCCCTGGACGAACAGGGACTACTATCACTGAGCCTGAAAACAAGGCTGCCCAAAGAGTGGGTCATCAATTGCAAACGGGTGGGCAAAGGATTACCGGCACTTGAATATCTATCCCGGTATCTGTACCGGGGCGTGATCAGCGACAACAATATCCTGGCCAGCAAACGGGGAAAGGTGACCTTCTCTTATCTCAACAGTGAAACCGGCAAAAAAGAGACGCGAACCCTGCCAGGAGAAGACTTCCTGTGGCTGGTACTGAAACATGTATTACCCAGGCGTTTTCGACGATCGCGGGATTATGGATTTTTACACAGCAACGCAAAAAAACAATTATCACTGGTGCAACTGGTTTTACACGTCATGGTCAAAGCAGTAGAACCCGTGATTCGTCCGCAATTCACATGCAGGCGTTGCGGTGAACTCATGAAGCACGTTGCATTCAGTTTCCTGAAACCGACTTGAGTCGTTGATATAGCAACAAACAACGCCATTCACAAACAGGGAGAAGATGTAAGCTCAGCCAGACAGATATGACAAACCCCAGACTACCGTAATGCAGTGGTCGGGAGACACTCATCCTGAATAAATAGCGTTCTGAAAAAACGCGCTGATTCAAGATCCGCCAGAAAAGTAAACTTCAATAGACCTTCCTCACCAGAAATCAACCCGGGCTTGTGCAACAACAGGATAAGATTGCGGCTGGGCACAATCTATCCTTATTCGTTATGTACGTTGTTGAACCAAGCCGCTCACGCGGCAAAAAATACCGTTCATTCCAACCTGTGAGAAATATTCCGGCCCTGCTTCTTGACCAGAAACTGCATGCCGAGACCAGATACAACCCGAATCAACATGCCGTTCTTTCAACCAATTGTCGTCCAGCCAAAAACCTGATGTTGTTTGGCTGGTAGCAATGGTCTTGCCAGAAGACGACAACAGATAGTCTGAGTAAAGTTCTATGGCGTTATTTTTCATGCCACCAGTTAATGGCTGATTTTCAGCATAATGTGTAACTTGAGTTACCAATATGGATTATATCCGTTTTCTGGTGAATCCCTGACGGAACAAAAGGGACACTTATTCCTCACTGAGTAAACTTTCTTTAACTTTTTCATCCAGACTACTACGCATTATCGCGTTTTTGTATAACATCACCATTTCTTGATCAAAACCTAATTGAGATGGCATAATGCTTTTACCATTATCGGCTGAAGCTAACATAGTCTGCTTTACCGTATCAGGGAATGTTGAATTGAGCACCAGTTCAACGTAAGTAATCATTGAGTCGTGATTGCCACTGTCAAATGTAATGCGCAGTGCAGAAATACCCTTGTCCGATTTCGCAGTCAGCAAGGCCTGTTTATCGTCATCATCAAGGCCGCTCTTCATGACCATAGCCCAATAGGCCTTGATACTGAGTACATGATCATATTTCATTTCCATATAAAGTCCGGGTTCACCATGTGGTGATTTTGCCACTAGCAGTGCTTTCTTGCCATCCGCATCCAGAGTTCGCAGGTAGTTATCAATCTGGAGCCCTACACCAGGATTAGATAAATGCCCCTTCTTCACTATGAGAAACATCATGTCGTGACTAACTTCAGGCGGAAGCCAGACCAGGGCGGTGCCAGGCTCGGTTTCCAAATCTGTCGATAACAACACACCGCCTTGATTTTTGGAAAGTGGAACACCACTTTGTGAAGGTCAGGCATAAGGTCACGGATACTCAACTTTTTCAAAGCATGTTGATCAGAAACAATGAGTCGCCGCACCCTCAAGGTATCATTGGGGTCATAAAATGATACCTTGATCTCCGGTTCACCGGGTAAACATTGCATTCGCAAAGCCATGGCATGGCGATGTGCAAAAAACAAATAGGATTTCTCTTCGTGGCCCTCACTCTTTTGTTGTTCAAGGGCCACCTGTAAAGCCACCCCCACTTCATGTAAGCCAAAATAATAAGCTTCCCGGACGGGGACGCTAGTATGTGAGCGGAAGATATTTGGCATTTGGCAATCCTCCTTGATGCCACTGTGCTGACTGATTTTGTCCAATGTATCAATGTATGAAAATTTACCAGCCTCTTTGGTGCCAAATTCACCGGTTGCAAACGCATAGGCCAGATGTCTGCACGCTATCATATCCCCACTAACAGTATTGTTAACCTCACAATTGAAGTTTTCAAATTCACCCTTTGAAAAGTATTGCAAGATGCCCAGGTCGCCGGGAGAGAGATTTTCAGTAAAAGATCTTTTAATTAGTGCTTGTCCGAAAACCCATCAGCCCTTGAAAACAGCAGTCTGTGACCTAACTTAATCATTGAAGATTTCCACTGACAGGCTGTTTTCTCACTCATGCGCCAAACCATCAAGCCACAAATGCAGTTAGGCGAGGTCGATATCTCTGCCATCACCTTCAACCCCAAATCCAGGGACGACATACCCCGCCTCTTGCGGGCTTTTCAGCATATCTGGGTCACCCCAGAGCTGAGAGAGCAGGTTTTTCAAGCCCTTGAGCGAATGATACCCGCCAGCCGTGACAATGGCCGCCCAGGTATGGATCTCTGGAAAATACTGATTTTTGGCACCCTGCGTCTGACCATCAACTGCGACTACGACCGCCTTCAGGAGCTGGCCAATGAACACGGTACGTTGCGGCAAATGCTCGGACACGGACCATACTGTACCCACTCTTATCACATCCAGACTTTGCAGGATAATATCGCCCTGTTCACCCCGGAAATACTGGACGAGATCAACCAGATTGTGGTCAATGCCGGTCACCAGCTGGTAAAAAAAAGAAGAGCGGATATGCGCCCGCGCTGACTCGTTTGTCGTAAAAACCAATGCCCACTTTCCAACGGATATTAACCTGCTCCGGGATGCCGTTCGCAAGATGATCGAGTGGGCAGCCTGCCTGTCGTCAGAGCAGCAGGAAAGCCTGTGGCGACAGAGCAACTACTTGCAGGATCAGCACAAAAAGCGTTTTCACAAAGCCCGTAACCTGAAACGTTCAACGTCGTCTAATGAGTCGCTTCGTGAAGCACGACAGCATGATATCGAAATCGTCCATGCTGAGTATGTAGCCTACAGCCAGAAGCTTATCCGCAAGGCTGAAATAACCTTGAATCTCTTGAAGACACGGATACCCGGAGACTTGCGACTGAAAGAGCTGGAGCACTGGATAAAAGATGCAGACTACCAGTGCCAACTGATTATCCGTCGTGTACTGAACCACGAAACCATTCCGCACAGTGAGAAGGTTTTTTCGTTATTCGAACGCCATACGGAATGGATCAGTAAAGGAAAAGCTGGCGTTCCTGTAGAACTCGGCCTCAGGGTGTGCGTGATTCAAGATCAGTTTGGTTTCACGCTTCACCATTTGGTCATGGAAAAACAGACTGATGACCAGGTGACTGTAGCCATTGCTAAAGGCGCAAAACAGCGGTTTCCTGAAGTATCGCAGGTCAGTTATGACCGGGGATTCTGGTCAAAAGAGAACCTTGAAAAGCTGGAAACATTTCTTGACCGAGCCGTCTTACCCAAAAAGGGGCGATGGTCTGAACAAGACCGGAAGCGTGAACGACACCCTGATTTTGTCAGGGCAATGAAGAAGCATTCCGCGGTAGAGTCCGACATTAATGCACTTGAGCAGCACGGGCTGGACCGATGTCCGGACTCAGGGATTGACGGTTATCGTCGGTATGTTGGCCTGGCGGTTTTAGGAACCAATCTGCACCGCTTGGGCTCTATACTGCAAAAGCAATCCAGTCAGGCTGTCAAAAAAGCAGCCTGAACGGGAGAAGCGTGCCAGAAAACAAACGATCATCGTTGGGTGAAGATTACGGACACCCGAAAAACGGGAAAATGATTAAGAGGCTGTTTTAAAACTACTTAAACCTTCGTAGCATTATGCGAATCATGCATATATAAACGAAGGCTTCTGAACTCCTTGGCAGCTGTTCATAGTCTTTAGATAAACGTCTGGATCCTTCAAACCAGCCAAAGGTTCTCTCCACAACCCAGCGCCTGGCTTGAACGACAAACTTTCCCCGTGGGCGTTTTGTGATTTCAAGTTCCCTTTTGGGTTTGAAGCGATAAAACCACTCTTCAAGGTAACCCCGGTAGCCACAATCAGCCCAGACTTTCCGGATGTTTTTAAAGTATTTCTTAAGGTGAGCCAGTATGAATTGACCTGCAAAACTATCACTAAATGCGGCTGCGTGTACCCATACCACCAGAATCAGGCCAAGAGTATCAACAGCTATATGACGTTTTCTGCCTTTTATTTTCTTCCCGCCATCATAGCCTCGATCCCCCCCTTTTACCGAGGTTTTCACGGATTGGGAGTCAATGCTTGCTGCTGTTGGTTGTGGCTCTTTGCCCGCCTGAATTCGCACCTGGTCACGAAGAGCATCATGCACCTTCTTCCATGTGCCATCTTGTTTCCAGATTCGAAAATAGGTGTAGACAGTACTCCATGGTGGAAAGTCAGAAGGCAGCATTCGCCACTGACAGCCTGTTTTAGTGAGATAGAATATGGCATTCAATATCAGACGATAACTCCAGTCGCGTGGTCGCCCATTTTTTGGAGTATCATAGCCAGGGTCAGGGAATAGAGGCTTGAGGATTGCCCACTCGTCATTGGTCAGGTCGGATGGATACATAATTATCCTCCTTAAACTAATCAGATACTGTAGTTATAGACGACGTTGAGTTTTTTATCCTGAGTTAATGGTCAGTAACTTTTACAACAGTCTCTAAGTTTTGATCAAAAAAGGAGGCGACTGGTATGAGCGACCTGTTTTGTTTTCAAAAAAATTTTGTAAGTGCCTGTTGAGTCGGATTATTCATGGGTTTTCTGACAGGCACTAATTAAACTGACCTCCTCTGAAGGATTGACCTTTTTCAACTGGTAGTCACGCCCCTCTGCTTTAAGTTTTTCAATTTTACGGTCAATCATGGAGCCTTGCGGTATTTCTGAATTAATACCATTGTCTTTCGGAATATAGCCCTGACTGTCATTCGGCGGGTTGCCTGTCTGTTTTTGAGTCTCTGGCTGCTGATTGTTTAAGCAATCCTGCTGCGGGATGTTTGCCGAAATATTCTTGTTATTGATTCCATCCATGATGATAATCCATTGTTTAATATTAAATCAGGGTTAATTATCGTCGTTACTTGAGTTATCTGAATATGGTTGGTAAGGACTTTTCGGTCGAGAATTAAAGGGTTTTCTGAGAGACTTAACAATTCCTCAACCGTTTGAAAGTATCCGCCAAGTGGTAGGTGGAAATATAAGTATCAATTCATTGATTTTCCACAACAGAATAAAGCCCAGTTGATTGCTCAACAAACATCTTGTGGAAGAGTGCCGGATTCATAAAAAGTCAGCCCCCACAGTTTACGAGACCGCTTTGCTACTCATCTTATGACGCAGGGAGTGAGCCTCAGGGCCATTTCAGGAACTGCTCGGGCACATGTGCCCAAAAACCACAGCCACCCGGTTAACCGAAACCACCCAACTGAATACCCGCAGGATTATTAATCATCTGATTGATGAGCTGGATTTGAAAGGAGACGACCAATGAACCTCCCCGATATAGCCGATCAATATGCCGACCATTTCCTGGAAAAATACAGTCAACGCCTTCTACCCAGCCAAATCAAGGCGTTCAACGCCTACAGGGTTGTCGAACCCCAGCTTCTGGCATGACGCTGCTGGAATGCAACGGCTGCCAATTCCGGGAGCAAAAAACCTTGTCCTGTTTTTTAGTGCCCGGTGGCGGCATCAATACCCGACGAAAAGAGTGACGCAATCTATCCTTATTCGTTTATGCACGTTGCTATGCCACCAGTAACTTGAAGCCTATTTTTGCCAGATAGCTTCGTTCTGAGTCAAAGTACGCTTCGGTCAGAGGGTGTTGTTCTAACCACTCTTCCGGGAAAAACAGGGATATGGTAGAGCCGGATAAGCTTATGGAATATTCCGGTAAGGTATCGTCGCGACCATGACTCAGCACATTGGCAATGCGCAGCAGGATAACCAGCCGCATCAGCTTGCGTGATACCGCCTTGGGCCAGGTGGAAAGGAGTGACTTCGATATGGAACGTCTGTGGCCCCTGACGAGCAGCGCAAGTTGCTGCTGCTCTCTCTTGCTGAACCCCATCAGGTCAGAGTTATCAATCAGGTAAGCACCATGACGGTGGTACTGTGTATGGGAGATATCAAGCCCTATCTGGCACACACGGGCAGCCCAGGACAGCAGCTCAAGGTCGCAGTCACCCAGTTCCCAGGTAGCAGCCGTCATGGCAAAGCAGTTCCGGGCATGATTCATGACCCTGAAGGCCTGTTGCTCATCAACATGATAGCGGCTCATCAGGGCATTTATGGTTCGCTCCCGAACGTCTTCGTGGCGGTCCCGCCCGAGCATGTCGTGCAGAACACCCTCCCGAAGTGCACCGTCAGAGTAATGCATGCGTTCGATGCCAAAGGCATCGAAGCCTGCCATGAGAATGGCCAGGCCTGCTGGAAAAATCGCCTGACGATCAGGCTTCAGCCCGGGAAAACGAACACGGCCGATCTGGTTAAACTTCAGGACTTTGAGCTTGAGCATCTCCAGATTTTCCCGGGTGATGGTATCACTCTCTCCCATGGCCTGAAGAATGCTGCTGACCGCACGGATTGAACCTGATGACCCTACGGCATCAACCCAGCCCAAACGGGTAAATGATTGTTCAATATTGAGTAATTCCAGTCGTGCGGCGTAATAAGCGGACTGGAATCGTTGTGGTGTGAGTTCTCCGGTGCCAAAGAAACGGTCGGTAAATACCACACAGCCCATGTGCAGGCTTTCCATCAACTTTGGCTCAAAACGTTCGCCAATAACAAACTCGGTACTCCCGCCACCGATGTCCATCACCAGGCGGCGCTCATTATCATCGGACTGGGTTTGGGCAACACCCAGGTAAATGAGACGAGCTTCTTCCCTGCCCGCGATAATTTCAACCGGGTAGCCCAGGATAGACTGGGCCTGGTCAACAAAAGCATCGCTGTTCCGCGCCTTACGCAGGGCATTGGTACCCACGACTCTGACCGCTTGAAAGGTATTGCCAGCGAGGTACTGAGCAAACTGTTCCAGGCAACTGAAGCCCCGCTTCATGGCTGCAGCCGTTAGCTCGTCGTGCTGGTTAAGCCCAGCAGCTAACTGAACCTTTTTGCCCAGCCTTTCTACTGGCCGGATTTCACCCTGATCCACCCTGGCTACGATCATGTGAAAGCTGTTTGAGCCAAGGTCTATGGCGGCTACCAGAGGTAGACTGCCGGACTGTTCACGCCCTTGTTTTGTCATGATATTTCATAGCTAATATATTGAAAATGTTATATTTTTCAGTGCTTTCAATGCTCGTTTTAACAACCTGACAATACCGGGTTGCAGACTGGAGCATAACCGATGTTAAAAGGTTAACTTTAATCGAGTTATGCACACAAATCCTACTGGCTGTATTGCCCTGGGCAAAGCTACACTGATGACTGAAAAACAGGCCTGTGTCATATGGCAATCTTATAAGCCTCCATGCTCAATGGCATTTTTATAGAAAAAAAAGCCACAAAATTCCATGAATCAGGCATAATAGGTCAGTTCTGGGCCGGTGATATCTTTTGGCAGCCTGTTTGGCTTGCCCTCGGTCAAGGCTCCTGAGTTTACTTTAAACACTTTTAAGTACTAATTAAGTACCCTGGTTAGGAGATCCATTCCATGAGCGAAATTGTCAAAGTGACAGATGACTCCTTCGAAGAAGTGGTTCTGAAGGCGGAAGGTCCGGTACTGGTTGACTATTGGGCTGAATGGTGTGGTCCTTGCAAAATGATTGCCCCCGTTCTTGATGAAATTGCCCAGGACTACGACGGCAAACTGACCGTCTGCAAGCTGAATATTGATGAGAATGAGGCAACCCCGCCAAAATACGGTGTGCGTGGTATTCCTACGCTGATGCTGTTTAAGGGCGGCAACGTAGAAGCTACGAAAGTGGGTGCCCTGTCCAAATCACAGCTGACCGCATTTTTGGATAGCAATCTGTAATTGCTGGTCATTGGTGGTTGTGACAGACCGTTACAGCCACTTGACTGGCCTCAATTTTATAGCCATTTGATTAAATTTTTAAATCAATTCAGTTGACGAAGTCTTAATTCTTGATTATTTTCCAGAAATGGATATAGACTGTAATTACACAGGGCTGTCAGGAATCTTCTGACCTCAGGGATATGGCCCAGACAGGGCAGCCGTTATAAACACTCGCAGGCATCAATCAACACTTAGCTGTCCTTTATCATAATAAGTCAAATACTTTCTGATCTTCCTGCAAAGACAACGGCCACTTACCTTTCAATTTAACATTCGCACACTACTGGTTATGCATCTTACCGAACTGAAGAAAAAGTCTGTTCCTGAACTTCTGGCGATAGCGAATGAAATGGGTCTCGAAAACCTTGCCCGTTCCAGGAAGCAGGATGTAATTTTCACCATACTCAAACGCCATGCACGCAGTGGTGAAGACATCTATGGTGACGGTGTTCTGGAAATTCTCCAGGATGGTTTTGGATTTCTCCGTTCCGCTGATAGTTCCTATCTGGCGGGACCGGACGATATTTATGTTTCCCCAAGTCAGATTCGCCGGTTTAATCTGAGAACGGGCGATACGATTTCCGGGAAAATTCGTCCACCGAAGGAGGGAGAAAGATATTTTGCCCTCCTCAAGGTGAATGAAATCAATTTTGACCAACCAGAAAATGCCCGCAATAAAATCCTGTTTGAAAACCTTACGCCATTGTTTCCCCAGGACCGTCTCACTATGGAGATGGGAAATGGTGCAACAGAGGATTTAACCGCTCGAATTATCGACCTGGTAGCTCCCATCGGCAAAGGTCAGCGTGGCCTGATTGTCTCTCCTCCTAAAGCGGGTAAAACACTGATGCTGCAAAATATTGCGGCAAACATTACCCGTAATAATCCGGAGTGCTACCTGATTGTTCTGCTGATTGATGAGCGCCCGGAAGAGGTTACCGAAATGTCCCGTTCCGTGCGCGGTGAAGTGGTCGCCTCTACCTTCGATGAGCCTCCTTCACGTCATGTGCAGGTTGCCGAGATGGTGCTGGAAAAAGCCAAGCGTCTGGTAGAGCACAAGAAAGACGTTGTTATTCTGCTGGATTCCATTACCCGTCTGGCCCGTGCTTACAACACCGTGATTCCCTCTTCCGGCAAGGTGCTTACGGGTGGTGTGGATGCTCATGCCCTTGAGCGTCCGAAGCGTTTCTTTGGTGCTGCCCGTAACATTGAAGAGGGTGGCAGCCTGACCATTCTGGCAACCGCACTGGTTGATACCGGCTCCAAGATGGATGAGGTTATCTTTGAGGAATTCAAGGGTACCGGTAACATGGAACTCCACCTTGACCGTCGGGCGGCTGAAAAGCGGGTCTTCCCTGCTATTGGTATCAACAAGTCAGGTACTCGCCGTGAGGATCTGCTGACCACGGAAGAAGAGCTTCAGCGTATGTGGATTCTGCGTAAAATCCTGCACCCAATGGATGAAATTCAGGCCATTGAATTCCTGCTGGACCGTATGAAGCACACCAAGACGAATGAAGAATTCTTCCAGTCCATGAAACGGAAGTAATTTTATTCCCACAGGAAGGACTGTGAGAAGGATGTCGATCACGATCACAGTCTCTGCCGGGGGATAAGGCCAAAGCACCCTGCAAGCCTGTTTCTACCAATGAGCCATTGCGCAACTACCTGGTCAGACTTTGATCTTTCAGTCCGTTCATTTTGCGGGCCGAAAAGACCGTGAAAGGCAAGCTTCGGTTATTCGATCCTCATAATCAGACAGCAATAATCTCTTTATCACCTGTTTCGACTGACGTAGTTTTCACTGTTCAGGAGAAAACTGCCAAAGCCTGAAAAAGTCAGAGCCAAAGAAGAAATATTCATGAAATACAAGGATCTCCGGGATTTCATTGATCAGCTGGAAAAACAGGGGGAACTCAGGCGAATCACGTTTGAAGTTGACCCGGTTCTGGAAATGACTGAAATCTGTGATCGAACCCTGAAAAAAGGGGGGCCCGCCCTATTGTTTGAAAACCCCAAAGGCTTCGATATGCCCGTGTTGGCGAACCTGTTTGGCACGCAGAGGCGGGTTGCCCTGGGGATGGGGCAGAAGGATATCGGTGCACTGAGGGAAGTGGGTGAGCTGTTGGCCTACCTGAAAGAGCCGGATCCCCCAAAAGGCTTGAGAGATGCCATTGAAAAGCTGCCGCTGTTCAGGCAGGTGCTGAACATGGGACCAAAGGTGGTTAAATCGGCACCTTGTCAGGAAGTGGTAGTGCAAGGTGATGATATTGATTTAACCCGGCTGCCAATTCAGACTTGCTGGCCAGGGGATGCTGCACCATTGATCACCTGGCCCCTGGTCATTACCCGTGGCCCGGAAAAAGAGCGACAGAATCTGGGCATTTATCGTCAGCAGCTGCTTGGTAAGAATAAATTAATCATGCGCTGGCTATCCCATCGGGGTGGGGCGCTTGATTTCAGGGACTGGCAGAAAAAACACCCGGATACCCCTTTTCCGGTATCAGTGGCTTTAGGCGCTGACCCCGCGACCATTCTTGGTGCTGTGACACCGGTCCCTGACTCATTATCAGAATATGCGTTTGCCGGTCTGTTGAGGGGTAGAAAAACCGAGTTAACCAAAAGCCGCACAAATGATTTGCAGGTTCCTGCCAGTGCCGAGATTGTCCTTGAAGGTTTTATCTATCCCGGAGAGATGGCGGATGAGGGCCCATACGGCGATCATACCGGCTATTACAACGAGGTTGAGTCATTCCCGGTGTTTACCGTTGAATGTGTGACACACCGGCGCAACCCCATTTATCACAGCACCTATACAGGGCGCCCGCCGGATGAACCGGCAATACTGGGATTGGCTTTTAACGAAATATTCGTCCCTATTCTCAAGAAGCAGTTTCCTGAAATTGTTGATTTTTATTTACCGCCAGAGGGTTGCTCTTATCGGCTGGCAGTCGTTACCATGCGTAAGGAGTATCCGGGGCATGCCAAGCGGGTTATGCTGGGTGTCTGGTCATTCCTGCGACAGTTTATGTACACCAAGTTTGTGATTGTGACCGATGATGATGTCAATGCCAGGGACTGGAATGATGTGATATGGGCAATGACTACCCGTATGGACCCGAAAAGAGACTCAGTCTTCATCGACAACACGCCCATTGATTACCTGGATTTTGCTTCTCCCGTTGCCGGACTGGGATCAAAGGTCGGCTTTGATGCCACCAACAAGTGGGAAGGTGAAACCAGCCGGGAGTGGGGAACAGCCATTTCGATGACAGATACCATTAAACATCGGGTTGATGCTATTTGGGATCAGCTTGGCATCGATAATTAATACGTATGTAGCATATGGCTTCAGGAAGCCCGGGGTTCCTGAAGTTTTAAGCGTTAGAGGTAGCGGTATTCGTGCAGAACAACCCAGTTTCCACCCAGTCTTGCCAGGTTGCCAATCTTCAGTTGTTATCGGAAGGTATTTACCGTGTCATCCTCAAGCCTCATGAGGGCTATTTCCCGGACTACCGGGCAGGGCAGTACCTGGAGATTCTCCTGGCAGGTGGTGAAGCCTGCGCGTTCTCCATAGCCAGTCCCCGGTTCCCGGTCAAAAGGAGCTGGAATTACATATTCAAAAGTTATCTTCCAGCGCTAATTCCATTGAACTATTCAATGAGCTTGAGCAGGGGAGCATTTCAATCCGAATGCCAAAAGGTCAGTGCTTTCTTGCAAGTGTTCCGGCTAAACCACTGGTGTTTATCGCTGCGGGTACCGGATTTGCCCAGATGAAAAGCATGATTGAGTTCTCATTGAACCAGCCAGGGCATCAAGATATCTACCTGTACTGGGGGGCTCGTTCACCGGAAGGGTTTTATATGCCTAATCTTCCTATTCACTGGGCTTCTTCTCAATTTCACTACCACCCGGTGGTCAGTGATGCGCTTGGAGAAGCGGGCTGGCAAGGGCGTCATGGGCTTTTGTTTGAGGCGGTCATAGACGACAAAAACCTGCTCCTTGGCAGTGAAGTCTTTATCAGCGGATCTCCACAGATGGTTTATGCAACATTTGATGCACTGGTAGCAGAAAATTTCCAGGCGAAAAATATTCACTCTGATGTCTTTGCATACGCGCCGAGATCTTGATAAGGCTTAATTACATCGACAGTAGAAAATTCATATAGTTTAATAAAAACGACAGTATTTTTTATTTGAAAACTGTCGTTTTTTATTAAGCCGTGGAAAAAGCCCGTCCCTTGTCTATATTCAAATCGAGTATAATCAATGCAAGGTACGGTATTCAGTATGCAACCATCACCCTCAAAAACAGATCAGGCAGGATTAAAAAATAGTCGGGTCCGGCAGAAAAACATTCAAATTATTCTTCAAGCCGCAGAAGATGAGTTTGTCGCCAGTGGATTTAAGGGAGCGTCTATTCGCGATATTGCCCACCGGGCTGGCTTGCCAAAAGCGAATGTGCACTACTATTTCAATAGTAAGATTGAGCTATACGGTGCGGTGCTCAATCACATCATGGAGCTATGGCAGTCTGTTTTCAGTGGCCTCAACCCAGATGATGATCCTGAAACGTCATTAAGACAATTTATCCGGGCCAAAATGAAATATGTGCTGGCTCATTCAAATGCGTCCCGCATATTCAGTAGTGAAATACTGCATGGAGGGCAGCATATTAAAGAGCATTTGCAGCCTTTTAATGACTGGATTCAGGAAAAATCCGAGGTTATTAATGGTTGGATTGCCCAGGGTAAGATGAGACCGGTTGATCCTGTTCATCTGTTATTTACCATTTGGGCAACGACTCAATACTACGTCGACTATGGTCCCCAGGTTGCTTCTGTTCTGGGTAAAGAGGACCTGGATGCCGAGGACGTGGAAGCCTATACCGAAAGTGTCTGCCAGATGATATTGGGTGGCTGTGGAATCAATAACTAAAACAAACTTTTATAATGCTCTTTCAGTCATCACATTTGTCCATGGGGGAAGTCCATCGGAATAAGCCTTGAAAGGCTTATCCGAAAAGACGCTTAATCATTCTGCAGGTTACCCTGCAGAAATTACTTCAACCTTATCCACTTTCTGAAAGCCCCTGGGAAGCTTGTTGCCACGTCTTCCCCGCTCACCACGATAATGCCCAAGGTCTGTGGCTTTCAGAGTCACATGGCGTTTGCCTGCGAAGAGTGTCAGCGCATCACCGTCATTGATGATGGCAAGCTGAGTCATCAGCTCACTTCTTTCGGCCGCACGGGCAGAGGCAATATTAATAATTTTATTGCCTTTCCCTCTGCCAAGCTTGGGAAGGTCCTGCAATGGGAATACCAACATTCGCCCTTCATTGGTGATGGCGGCCAGCATCGGGTTGTTGCCGCTTACGGGCATTGGCGTCAGTACGTGGGCATTTTTGGGCAGTGTCAGCAGGGTTTTTCCGGCCTTGTTTTTACTGACCATATCGGAAAATTGCGCAATAAAACCATAACCCGCATCACTGGCCAGCAGATAACAATCACTGGCGTCACCAACACACAAACCTTCAAAGGTTGCGCCGGAGGGAGGATTGACTCGTCCGGTTAATGGTTCACCCTGCCCTCTTGCCGAAGGCAGCGTATGGGTCAGAACGGAGTAGGCTCGCCCGGTAGAATCGAGAAATACTGAAGTCTGATTGCTCCGCCCTTTTGCAGATAAACGATAACCGTCGCCAGATTTGTAATTAAGCGTCAATGGATCAACATCATGACCTTTGGCGCAACGTACCCAGCCTTTATTTGACAGTACGACGGTGACAGATTCAGAAATCATCAGATCTGATTGTGATAATGCCTGGGCTTCAGATCTTACGACGATAGGAGAACGACGATCGTCGCCAAAACTTTCAGAATCCGATTTGAGCTCTTTTTTTATAAGCGTCTTAAGACGTCTTTCTGATCCCAGGGTCAACTCAAGTGAATTGCGCTCCCGCTCCAGGTCGTCCTGCTCTGCACGAATCTTTACTTCTTCAAGTTTGGCCAGATGCCGCAATTTGAGGTCAAGGATGGCTTCGGCCTGAATATCAGAAAGCCCGAAGCGCTCCATAAGAATGGCTTTGGGTTTATCTTCTGTACGGATGATTTCGATAATTTCATCAATATTCAAAAAGGCGATCATCAAACCTTCAAGAATATGAAGTCTGCTGAGCACTTTATCCAGCCGGTGTTGTAAACGGCGACGTACCGTTTCACTGCGCCAGGTAAGCCACTCGCCCAGCATTTTGTCGAGCGCCTTAACCTGGGGGCGTCCATCAACACCGATCATGTTCATATTAACCCGGTAGGTTTTTTCCAGGTCAGTGGTGGCGAACAGGTGGTTCATCAGGCTGTCGGTATCTACCCGGTTGGACTTGGGAACGATCACCAGACGAGTCGGATTTTCATGGTCGGATTCATCCCGCAGGTCAGCCACCATTGGTAGCTTTTTGGCCTGCATCTGCGCTGCGATTTGCTCCAGAACCTTCGCCCCGGATGCCTGGTGTGGCAGGGCCGTCACCACAATATCACCACTTTCCTGCTGGTAGACCGCGCGCATTCGTAAAGAGCCCCTGCCTGACTCATACATTTTGATCAGGTCTGACCGAGGGGTAATCAGCTCAGCTTCCGTTGGAAAATCAGGCCCCTGAATATGTTCACAAAGCTCGGCAACCCCTGCCTTTGGGTTCTCCAGCAGGTGAATACAGGCGTTGGCCACTTCACGCAGATTGTGCGGTGGAATGTCGGTTGCCATACCAACGGCAATACCGGTGGTACCATTCAGCAAAAGGTTGGGTAAGCGCGCTGGCAGTATGGATGGTTCTTCCAGTGTTCCGTCAAAGTTTGGCACCCAGTCCACCGTGCCCTGGCCAAGCTCTCCCAGTAACGAGTCAGCATATTTAGCCAGGCGGGACTCGGTATAACGCATGGCGGCAAAGGATTTGGGGTCATCAGGCGAGCCCCAGTTGCCCTGTCCATCCACCAGTGGGTAGCGATAGGAAAAAGGTTGTGCCATCAACACCATGGCTTCGTAGCAGGCGCTGTCTCCGTGGGGATGAAACTTACCGAGCACATCACCCACGGTACGGGCAGACTTCTTGAACTTGGCGGTATTTTTCAAGCCAAGCTCACTCATTGCATAGATAATGCGTCTCTGGACAGGTTTGAGGCCATCCCCTATGTGGGGCAGGGCACGATCCAGGATGACGTACATGGAGTAATTCAGGTACGCGTTTTCGGTATACGCTCTCAGGGACTGACGTTCAACTCCATCGTCGCCAATAATGATCTGCTCCGCCATGCTTAAACCTGTTTCAGGACTCTGATAATAAATCCGTCATGATAACAAGTATCTTTCTTGTTCTAAAAGTTATGGTGGTATCACAATAAGATTTTTTAACCACACTGGCAGAAATCAAAGCGATTCGATAAAAGCCACCAGGGCCTTTCGCTCACGGACATTCATCTTTAACACATTGCCCCGGGACTGTTTGGCTTCCCCGCCATGCCAGAGGATCGCTTCCATTAAGCTTCTGGCGCGACCATCATGCAGGAAGCCGGTTCTTCGATCCAAAAGCTGGGTATGGCCAATACCCCAGAGCGCCGGTGTGCGCCATTCTCTCCCAGTGGCCAGAAACTCCGGGCGTCCATCTGCAAGTCCCTCCCCCATATCATGCAGAAGAAAATCACTGTAAGGCCAGATCAGTTGATTCGCCTGCTCCTCCTCAATAACGGTCATGGCGGTTTCCGACTGAACATCCATGGACGCCGTTCGGAAACTGGGTTGATGACAGCCCGCGCAGCCTGCTTCATTAAATAATTTCTTGCCCTTTAGCACCTCTGGCTTTTTGGCATTGGTGCGAACAGGCACTCCCACATTACGGCTGTAAAATACCACTTTATCCAGAACAAAGTCAGACACATCCGGTGCCGCACCGCTGGGAGCCTCCAGGCAATCCTTTTGCCACTCAGTACAGGATTCATCTGGAAACAGGCTGGTGGTCAGCCCCATATCTCCGTTGAATGCTGCAGCCGACTGCTGTCGCAGAGTTGGCACCCCGGCTTTCCAACCGAACCGGCCAATGGAGGTTCTCTGCTTCTGGATATCCCAGACCCGGTTGGCTCTGCCTGAAATACCGTCACCATTCTGATCTTCAGGGTCTTCATTCGCCAGCAGGCTGTTCTCGGAAATGGCTTCCAGCAGGCCGATGCCGATCATTGATGGCGTAATCCGCATGGATATCATGGTGTGTTCAGCCAGGGGCCCATAGCCAAGGTTTTCCATGGTGAATATGGGTTTTCGAAGCTCAACCTGATGACCATCGGCAAAGGCTACCTTGAAATATTCAAAGGTAACCCTGACCCTCCCTTCAGGCTTGACACCCTCAAGGGCATTAACCTGCAACTGTCCACCGTAGGTAGGCTCAGGAATCACGCCTGTTTTTTTCAAGCGTTTCTTCTGCTCATCAGTGATTGCCGGAATGCTGAGCCGAACCAGAACCGAGGCATCGGTCACCTCCCCATCTTCTGGTGCATGGCCTCTTCGATCATGAATATGGCAACCGCTGCAGCTGGGAGTATGAAACAGAGGCCCTAACCCATCGGAAGCCAGATCATCCCCGGATTCCGGTTGCCAGTCCTGGCGGAACAGCGCATTGCCTTTATGAAAGTTTAAACGGTTAAATACCGGCATATTGGCGGAAGGCTTGGCAATGGTATTAAACCCGGAAACCCAAACAGAAGCAGTGCCACCGGGCATATCTTCCCCCGGCTGGAACTGTTCATAAGCTGGCCGCTTCTTATAGTTTTCGGAAAAATCACAGCCAGCCAGCAAAAACAGCAGACTTAAGACGATGAAAAAGGGGTTATTAGTCATGATCATCCTTGAAATCAATCCTTCATAACAGTTGCTGCCCGGGAAGCCTGAAGCACGATGAGCGTGCTTTAAATTGAGACTTTCTTAATGTGTTATTTTTGTTTATTTGCAATGCTGTTAATCGGCAAAAGTCCGACAATAATCAATTGCCCGGGCTAACGGTGATATGCAAATGAGCCGTCAGCACAGAGTGTCAGAAATCATGGCGCTGAACACACCGCAGGCCATAACAACAAGACCAATATTGGATTTATCGTTTTTTTCCGGTGGCCAGCCTGGGCTGTTTGCCAGAAAGCCCCATGGCGTACTTCATCACCTGGTTGATCGCAGGTGACAGCTTGCCAGCCAGAGTCAGACCGAGATTTCGCAGAAGCTGCAGCGGCTTACTCTGATTACTGAAGGTATGGTAAAAAGCATCCATGGTGTTCATCATCAAGGCATTATCGCTTCGCCTGGCCTGTTCATACCGGGCAAGAACCTCCGTGCTGCGGGGGTTTTCACCGGCCCTCAAGGCATCCACCAGAATTTCAATCAGCCAGGCGGCATCCTGCAAACCGAGGTTTACCCCCTGTCCTGCCAGAGGGTTTATCGTGTGGGCTGCATCGCCGGCGAGAACGACCCCCTGGCGGAAATACTCAGTAACATGGCGGCGGGCAATAGGAAAAGCACCACGCTCATGGAGCTGAATAACATCCGGCAGTTCAGCAGGAAATGTGGTTACCAGCGCTTCAATGAAGTCCTCTTCGGACAGTGCCAGCAGTTCCCGAACTTTCTCCGGATGGTTATACCAGACAATCGATCCATAACTTCTGCCGTTAATATCCGGCAGTGGCAAAAAGGCCTCCGGGCCTGTCGGGGTAAAGGCCTGCCAGGTCATGTCCTGGCAACCGCCGGCAATTTCGACCGTTGCCACCAGGCATTGCTGCTCATAGTCCCGTTGCTTCATGGCCAGCCCGGCAGCCTGGCGAACCCGTGAGTTAGCACCGTCTGCCCCCACTAAAAGATCACCGGAAAAGCGACGACCATCGGACAACTCAATCACCGGGGGCGTCGAAGAGGTATGAATGGTTTGAATACTGACCGGGCTGAAAAAGAGACGGATGGGTAAGATTTGATGGCTTCTAACAGACCTGACTGAGTCACCCGGTTTTCCACAATAAAACCCAGCTGCGAGTGATGAATCTGCCTGGCGTCAAACATCACCCGGTTGGCTCTTGAATCTATCTCTTTGCCAAAGGGGGAATGCAGTTTTTCCCAAACCGCCATACGACGATATGGCGTCATACGCATGGACTGCATATGTGGCCATGCGCCCAGTTGGCGAAGAATTTCCTCCGATGCAGTGCTGAGTGCAGATACTCGCAGTTCAGGTAGTGCGTCCGCCGGTAATGGCGATGGCGCACAGTGGTCGAATAAGGCAACTCTTATTCCCTGCTGGCCGAGGCCACAGGCAATCGTGGCACCCACCATACCTCCACCGACAATAAGTACATCGTAGTGTTGCCGGTCATCACTTTGTGCGTCTGTTCTTTTCATAAGCAAGCATTGTATGTAAGCGTCAAAAATCCGTGCAGCAGCGCACACCATCAATCTTCCCGATCAGGATCTTTTCACCGGGAATGGAATTAGTCAAATGAAGTGTCCGGGGGCACCCTTCGGGGGAAGATGCTATTGGCTGAGCAGGGATTATTGAGAAAGAGTGTTAACTGCAGTCTGGTGATGGCCTTCACTCATCGGTCTGGCCATCATTAAACTCTTTGGTATTTCTCTCAGTGATTTTTTTCTTTTTGCGCCGGTTTTTTTTACGGGCTTTACGCATTTCCAGAGATTTATCCCGACCCTTTCTTGAGCCTGAGCGATCAATGTAAGACTTGTGGTCTGTAGAGGAAGTATTGGCACTGCTGTCATTGTGACCCGTACTGTCGCCATTGCCCTGGCCGTAGTCAAGATGGGGAGAGGATGATGAATCAATTCTGTAACCGGAACTCACAATCTGGCCTCCTTGCTCAATGAGTTCCTATAAGTTTATACAACGAAATAGCGTAATTCTGTTCCTGTGTGACTAATGATTGAATCTGCCATGGCCCTATGAGAGATAGAGGCCTGGTTTTCAACCATAACCGCGTCAATAATCTTACCCGGTGCCTTGGTCAGGCTGGATAGGCGGAGATTAACCAGGGCGGCCTCTACGGCGGTCATTCCCGGATTGAAGGCTACGTTTTCAGCATATCTACCAGAAATTATATCTCCATTATCTATAAGAAGAGCAACGCCTGAGTGACAGCCAGAATAAGGCGCATAACTCCGGCGGGCCGCTTCTGTTGCTGCATTGACCAGCTTATCAGCAGGGTCCGGGCTCTCGAAGGAGAGCAGCGATGGGCTCATCAGTCGAGTGCCTTGTTTCAGGTCGCCGGGGCCAAAGGCGTCTGGCAGCAGGGTTGAGATCCTATAGTGGCGCTGCTGGTCACTATTGAGCTGACTGACCAGAATATCCACCTGGTCGATCCCATTCAGTTCGTTCATAAACTGTCGACAGTGCCCACAGGGGGCTTCATTGACCATCAGGCGGCGCAGTCGGGTTTCTCCCTGGTGCCAGGCATTGCAGATCGCTGCCTGTTCGGCGTGAATGGCCATTTTCAGAGGCTGCCCGGCTATTTCAAGGTTTGCACCCAGATAGACCGGCCCTTGTCCTTCCGGTCGAAAGCCTTCAACAATCGCCCCAACGAAAAAATTTGAGATCGGGCAGGTGCTCATGGCGGCAGCGAGAGGCAGCAGTGCTTTGAGAAGATGCTCCGATGGCATCTCCATTAAGCCCTGAAGCTCATTCACCTGTTCTGGCTCAAGGCGGCCCTGCTGGTGAATCAACTGTTGCAGGATATCCGCAGCATTAGCCGGGAACTGAGCCAGTTGATCCTGAAAAGCTCTGTGATTCATAGCGTTACTCCGGTGACAGGATTCAAGGCTGCTTATGTACTACGGAAAAGAGAGAATTTCCATTGCTCTTTTTCAATGGTTTGCAGGGCTCGAAGAGATATGGATTTACCAGTAACAGAAACGGAATCACACTTTAGCTAAAGTTAATCGAGGATTGATTAAAAAGGATTTAATGATGACCTTCCACACCAATGGACTATACAAACCCGGGAATGCCCCAACAAAAATCCCTGAACATGAAGGTGAATTTCCGGAAAAATCCGGAAAAATCGGCAAAGAGGGCAGTTGGAATGGGAGAGCAATAAGTGCGACCCCCAGTCAACAGCAGGTTCCGAGAGTCGGTCCAGAGGTGCACAGTGATAAAAGCAACTGGACAATTACCAAAGCCATCTCAGGGATCGCCAGCAGCATCAATAACAGGATGTGCGGTCAGTCCGCCAGGGCGGCAGAGGTCTCCAAGGTATTGAAGGAAAATAATGTCCGGATGTTTACCAAACATCTCAAGGCGATGAGGAATGAAGTAGTAGCACATAACAAAAGGTGTGTGGAAAATAATCGGCAATCAGAATTAAAGTTGTTGCAGGAACCTATACAGCAACTGTCAGTCAACAATAAGCCCCTGCTTTATGCCCTGGCAGAATCCGGCAGTCCTGAGATGATTGCCGCACTGTGCACCGCCGATAAAATCGCTCCCAGAAGTTTCTATACGGTCCCGGTATTTCAGGATGCTGCTATGAGCGACTATGTCGAAGACAGTCTCCACAAGGGCGAGTTAAATGAGGCCAGTTGGTGGTGTCATTCAGGTACACCCGTTCATTATGCGTTAAGCTCCGGCAACTATGAGGCGGCAAAAGCCTTTTTGCAACACGGCGGTAGTCTTATTGGTTGCGAAGAAATCCTCAGCAAGATACCCCAGGATGTCAGGGATCAATTAGGGGAGGCTCTTTTGGCTCAACAGAGCGAGCTTGAGCCAAAACTCTTGAATATGAGACCGGTTATAAACCGTCTGGAGGATGAGCAAAAAGCGGAAAAAATGGGTGATGGTATCGAGAATCCTGACCCGGTCTTCAGTAAGGATAGACTTGATATCACCACACTCGGAGCAATGGCAGTACAAATTGATAAAGATCTTCAACTGCTTCAGTCTCTGGCTGAATGACCGACGTTAGTTATCGCGTCTTAAGCCTCTTTGGGGTCTTCCCCTGCCCCCATCCTTCTTGCTTTTCTCCCTCCCACACCCGCAGAGTTGTCCAGATGCAGGCGGGTTGCAGGGCGGCATGTGACCAAAGATAATGCACTACCTTCAGATTACCGTCTCACAGACTTACTATTAATGGGGAACAACGCTTATTGCGTCATCAATGGCGGTTGGAGAAACTTCATCACTCTGTTGATGGTCAAAAGCTGAATAAACCATTTTTGTGGAAACATCTTGTGAAAACAGCCGTGAATACAAAGGTAAAGCCGATCGTTATTTTTGATTCCGGTGTCGGCGGCCTCAGTATCTATCAGGAAATAAAGCAGGCTTTACCTTATGCTCCGGTGGTTTACTGTTCCGATACTCAGGGGTTTCCCTACGGCCCAAAGCCCGAGCAGGAAGTGATTGAGCGTACCAGCCTCTGCCTGAATGCGTTAGCCGAACAGTTTGACCCCTCGCTCGCCGTCATTGCTTGCAATACCGCCAGTACCATCTCACTGCCCAGGGTACGCGAAGAGCTGGATTTCCCCGTTGTTGGCGTAGTGCCAGCCATCAAGACGGCCAGTGAGTACTCAAAAAAACGCTGCATCGGGCTTCTGGCGACACCGGGCACGATTGCCCGCAGCTATACCGACCAGCTGATTGATGATTTTGCCGGGGACTGTCAGGTGATTCGAGTGGGTTCCAGCGAATTGGTACAGATGGCTGAACGGCACCTTCGGGGTGAGCTGGTTTCAGAGCACGATCTGCACCGGATTCTGGGCCCTTTTTTTGCCGAAGAACAGGTACCGGATGTGGTAGTTCTTGGCTGTACCCACTTCCCTTTGCTGAGAACAGCGTTGCAGCAGGTATCTGCCGACATTCACTGGATCGACTCAGGCTCTGCTATTGCCCGCAGGGTTGTCAGCCTGTTGGACCCGGCCGGGTTTGATGCAGAGTCAGCACCGCTCGATCTCTTTATGCACACAGGGCTGGATGATCAGGTAAGTGCCCTGGTTCCAGCGTTGGAGAAAATGGGATTTGTTGCCCTGAGACATTTATCCGTCGGGTCAGAGGTGATGACGCCACCATCACAGGGTGACGGTGGCGTCCATTGCGGCAAGAACGTTGTCAATTACTCAAAAGATCGGGCTTCATAAAAAGCGACTTCTGAAATACTGTGGTAAGCCTTGGACTGCTCGCGGAACTCGCTGAACGATTGATAAACCCGTCCAGCCACATCGCTGGTGTCCGCAACTTCCTCGGTAATCTCATCAGCCACCTTTTTCAGTTCAGCAAGTACGTCATCCGGCAAACGTTTTACGGTTACCCCGTGCTCATTCACCAGCTGTTGCAACGCCGCATTATTCCGTGCGGTGTACTCATCAATCATGTCCTGGTTTGCCGCGCGGGCTGCCGTTTTGACAATGGCCTGCAGGTCTTCTGGCAGTTTATTCCAGGCATCCAGATTGATGGTGAATTCCATCATGCTGCCTGGCTCATGCCAGCCCGGATAGTAGTAGTAAGAAGCGGCCTTATAGAAACCAAAAGCCAGGTCATTGTATGGGCCGACCCACTCAGTCGCATCAATAGCGCCGGTCTGAAGCGCTGTAAATAGCTCGCCACCGGGGATATTCACAGGAACCCCGCCAAGGCGCTGCAGTACTTCACCGCCCATACCCGGGATGCGCATTTTCAGACCTTTCAGGTCATCCAGGCTGTTGATCTCCTTGTTGAACCAGCCCGCCATCTGAACCCCGGTGTTGCCACCGGCCATCGGTTTCACATTGAATGGTTTATACACTTCGTCCCAGAGTGCCTGCCCGCCACCATAGTGAATCCAGCTGCTGATTTCCTGGGCGTTCAAGCCAAAGGGAACGGCAGTAAAAACTGGGTGGCCGGGTCTTTACCCTTCCAGTAATAAGCGCCACTGTGACCCATATCCGCCGTGCCGCTGGATACGGCATCAAAGACTTCCAGAGGTGGTACCAGTTCACCGCCGCCATACACTTTGACGGTCAGTCGGCCATTACTCATTTTATTAACGGACTCGGCAAAGCGCTCAGGCGCGATACCCAGACCCGGGAAATTTTTGGGCCAGGACGTCACCAGCTTCCACTCGATGGCTTTTTGAGCTTCTGGTGCTAATGATCCGGTATTGGTGGTTTGCTGCGGTTGTTCACCCTGGCCACAGCCTGCCAGTGCTGCAACTGCGGCAGCGACGCCGAAAGAGGACAATAAATTACGACGTTTCATGTAAGGACCCTGTTTTCGTAATCTTATTTATGGGGAACACGACAGAAGCATAGTAATTGGATAGGTGGAAGCTGACAAGCTGCCATTAATAACGAGGCTTCGACGCAGGAGCCTCAGGGCCTGTTGAGGTTTTGTTGCGAACAGGAAAAAAATGGCAGTTACTCAGGATAAGGAACTTCCTCTGCGGCTTATTGTCTCATGGCAGTTAATAGTCATGAATACAGGTGCAAACATGGATAGTGTCAGGGTTAATACTGGCGATCAGTTGTTTAAATGTAGTATCTGTCAGGAGCAAGATGGCGGCACCACAAACGAATTTGCTGGCCGGTTGCAAGTCAAGGCATCGTGTCAGTACGGATGCCAGCTTCACCTTGGTTGTATTCCCCTACTGACTGATCAGCAGCAACTTAAACTGGGCCAACGCCGCTGTTCCGAATGTCAGAAGCTTCCCGTGCTGCCATTGCTTTGCGAATCCAAATCGCTAGAGGAGTACGCCTGCCGCTCCGGAAATTGGCGAGCACTGGCACTGATTCTGAAGATTAAAGCCGATCATGGTGCCAGCATACCTTTGGATAAACGTCTGTTGTTAATTACTTTGCAGGAAAGGAATAGCAAATGCCTGGAGCTTTTGTGCATGGCGGGCGCGAATGTCAACGCTACCTTAAGCGATGGATCCACCCTTTTACACATGGTCGCCTTTTGTGGTGACACCGATTCCCTCAAGGTGATGCTCAAGACCCCGGGAGTGAATGTCAGTGCCCTCGAAGACGATGGTTTCACTCCTTTACACTGGGCTGCCACAAATGGTAACCCCTGTCACACTGATTGCCTGAAATTGCTGATTGCTCACCCCGGGGTGGATATCAATGCCAAGGATGTCTATGGTCTCACTCCTTTACACTGGGCCGCCGCAAAGGGTAACACCGATAGCCTGAAGTTGCTGCTCGACACCCCGGGGATAGATATCCACGTTACCTGTACATTTGGCCTCACTCCTCTGCACCACGCAGCCAATTGGGAAAGGGTCGATTGCGTGGAAGCGCTGCTCTTCAAGGGAGCGAATGTCAATGCCGTCGCTACTGAACGCCCTGGCATCACACCACTGGACCTCGCCAAACACAGGAGCAACCCTGCGTGCGCAGAACGCCTGATTGCCAAAGGGGCAAAAACGTCGCAGGAGCTGAAAGCACAGCAGCAGGCATAGGCAGGAAATATGCACGCTTCTAAAGGTGCCGCCAGGCTTTGATTCTTCGTCAAGCCCCAGTACTCAGCCCGGACGGTGTTAACAGAGGAACGCTGGAAACGGGTTTCCAGCCATGCCCTTAGATTGGAGACAGGTTGGCGTAAGCCATCATCAACCATTTAGCACCTTCAGAATCAAAATTGACCTGCACCCGGGCCTGGTTGCCATCACCTTCGTAATTAATCACGATTCCCTCACCAAACACGTTGTGATGGACGCGTTGGCCCAGTGACAGACCATGGTCAGGGGATGCCGGTGCCATGCGAGTCGCTACCGGTCGGGTAATGGTGCCACCAAGGCGCACTTCCTGGAGCAGTTCACCGGGGATCTCCCGAATAAAACGGGAAGGGCGGTTCATGGTTTCACTGCCGTACAGACGTCGGCTTTCGGCATAGGTCAGATACAGGGTTTTCATGGCTCGGGTAATACCCACATAACAAAGCCGACGCTCTTCCTCAAGGTTGCCTTCATCCAACGACATTTTATGGGGGAATAACCCCTCCTCCATACCGGCCAGAAAGACCAGCGGAAACTCCAGCCCCTTGGCAGAGTGAAGCGTCATCATCTGCACGCTGTCCTGGAACTGATCGGCCTGACTGGTGCCCGCTTCCAGTGCGGCATTGGCCAGGAAGGCATCCAGGGGCGTCATGGTTTCGGTTTCTTCCCCCTGCTCGTCATCAAGGAACAGTTCGTCCATATCAAACTGACGACAGGCATTCACCAGTTCCTCCAGGTTTTCCACCCGGGCCTGACCTTTCTCGCCTTTCTCTTTGCTGTGGTGGTCAATCAGGCCGCTCATGGTGACCACATGGTCGGATAGCTCACCCAGATCCAGTGTTTCACCGGCATGGCTCAGGGACTCGATCAGTTCCACAAAAGTGGCCATGGATTTACCCGCCTTACCGCCCACCGCTGAGGCTGCCACCAGGTTCTTTAATGCCTGCCAGAGAGAAATACCCTGACTACGGGCCGCCTCTCTGAGCTTTTCTACAGTTTTCTCACCGATACCCCGGGTGGGAATATTGATCACCCGCTCCAGAGAGGTGTCGTCATCCGGCGAGCGGACAAGCCGGAGATAGGCCAGAGCGTTTTTGATCTCTGCCCGTTCAAAGAAGCGCTGCCCACCGTAGATTCGATAGGGGATCGCAGCCCGGAGCATCGCCTCTTCAAGAATACGGGACTGCGCATTGGACCGGTAAAGGATGGCAATATCGCTGCGGGCCGTGCCTTTGGTGATGGCATCTTTAATCCGGTCAGTAATAAATCGGGCTTCGTCCATCTCGTTAAAGCCAGCGTACAGGTGCACTGGCTCGCCTTTATCACCATCGGTACGCAGCTCTTTTCCCAGACGATCCGGGTTATTGGCAATAACGGCATTGGCGGCCTGCAGGATATTGCCGGTAGAGCGGTAATTCTGTTCCAGCTTGATGGTCTGGGCATTGGGGAAGTCATGGGTGAACTGACGTATATTCTCAATTCTGGCACCGCGCCAGCCATAAATGGACTGGTCATCATCACCCACCACCATCAGCTTGTCCTGGTCTCCCGCCAGCAATCGCAGCCAGGCATACTGCACGGCGTTGGTATCCTGAAACTCATCCACCAGAATGTATCGGAAACGTTCACGGTAATGCTGGAGAATATCGGCCCGCTTCAGCAGCAGCTCGTGTGCCCGCAGCAGCAGCTCCCCGAAGTCCACCACTCCCACCTGTTCGCAGTATTCATGGTAGCGTCGATAAACATCAACCATGGTGCGTTCGAATGGGTCGTAACCGGGATCGATGTAATCGGGACGAAGTCCTTCATCTTTTTTGCTGTTGATAAACCACTGGGCCTGACGTGGCGGCCACTTCTGTTCATCCAGCTGCATGGCTTTCATGATCCGCTTGAGCACGCGCAGCTGATCGTCGCTGTCCAGAATCTGAAAGTTTTCGGGCAGCCCTGTTTCCTTCCAGTGTGCCCTGAGCAGACGGTGGGAAAGACCATGAAACGTACCCACCCACATTCCCCTGGGGGCGATGCCCAGCAGTTCCTCAATACGTGAGCGCATCTCTGCCGCGGCCTTGTTGGTGAAGGTTACCGCCATCACCGAATAAGGGGACATGGCTTCAGCCTGCACCAGCCAGGCGATCCGGTGGACAAGCACGCGGGTTTTACCACTACCGGCACCGGCCAGAACCAGCATAGAGCTGACGGGAGCTGCAACAGCACTGCGCTGTGCATCATTCAGTGAATCAAGTATTGAGGTTACGTCCATAAGAATCTTTCAGTCAGAAGTCGATGCCCCCTGGTGATGGGGAGAGTATTTTCCAGAACAGTGAGAGTTTAGCGAAACTGCGCCATGAGGTCTTGTAATGGTTGATTTGTGCGATTTATCGCACATTTTTATACGACATGAGTAGTTGTCGTACGAGCAGTAATTTAATATTTTGGTAATCGTAATCAGGCATCATTTAATAACAAATACAAGAAGAGGATGCTGTTATGGGAAAAGGTAAAAAAGCCGAGAAAGAGTTCATTCTGGATGAGCACCTGATCCGTCCTGAACTTGAGCAGAAAGGTTCCAAGCGTTCCCTGCAAATCCGCAGAGCACTTGAGGATCGGGAAGAAGACAAACGGCTCAGCGCCATCTTTGGGGAAGATTACTGGGAAGGCATCTAATACCAACTCCACCTTCTAAATATGAACTGCGCAGCCATCTTGAACCGCTGGATCTTCGTTGGAATTCCTCGCAATAGCTTTGCTATTACTCGTCATTCCGCCTTGCCCAGCGGTCCAAAATGACTTGTTCATTATCATATTTAGAAGGCGGAGTTGGTATAACCACTTCAAATAACTGCGAGCCTTTGCTTACTCCCGGGTAGAGGTTTGTTTCCCTTTCGTTAATGGTCCAGGAGGCGTCTATTATTTTCCCCGGCCAGCAAGATTCCAAAAAGGGCTCTCAAAAAGATATAAAGCCAGGGTCCCGGGAAGCGAATGCTTGGCATCAAGTTTGATGAAACCCATACTCTCGTCTTCTTCAATAACGAATAGTTGATAGAGAAGAGTGGCCATTTCTGAGCAGATCACATTTTTGGGCGTGAGTTGTGATCTGTTTTGGTACTTCTCCAATCGCCTTCTGGCTGCGTCTCCAAAAGCACACGAGCCAAGCCCTGCGATAGCTGAACGATATCCTTTCCAGTGAGCACTGGAGAATCCAACTCGTTGCTGTGTTGTTCCTTCAAAATCCTGAACACCCGAGTGGCGATGCCCACGAGACCAAAGGTGAGCAATATCGCAGGCCCCTAAAGCAGTGAGAGGGTCACCCTTGAAACGAAAAAACACGGCTTGCCTGTGTTTGTTCAGATTACTTGTGTACACTCCCAGCATCTTGTTCGAGTGAACCAGCAAATTGTTACTGCGACCAACAATCACAGTGTGTTCAAACACGAAGCTGTCATCACCAGAGACCGTTACATAGAATCCGATATCACCACTTCTGGTAGCCAGAGTGGGGCCATTACAAAGCGGAGTCAGGCTTGAATACTTACATGGAAGTTTTGTCCAGTATGGCACGAATATTCCCCGATAGTAGTATTGAGATAACCTAAGGGATAATCCTGAAAGGCTGATTGTATGACAACAGAACTCTTTAAGTTTGAAGCTTGCTCATGCCGTTAGCCTTCGGGGCAAAATTGACCGCCTTCAGTGTAGACCATTCATCCTGATACCTATTTAGATTGAAGTGTTATATTATAACGCTTTCCAAAAGAAGCGGTTTTCGTATGCAGTTTGTCCCCATTAAACAGTTGCTGATATCAGTGTTGCTAATGACTGCCAGCTTTTGTGCGCGTGCAGAATCACCAAAAGTGCTGGCCAGCATCAAGCCCTTGCAGCTGATTGCCCAGGCGGTGACGGAGGGGGTGACTGATACTGAGGTATTGTTGCCTCCGGGAAGCTCACCTCACAGCCATAGCCTCAAGCCCTCTGATGCCCGCAAGTTAAGAAATGCGGATGTCATTTTCTGGGTAGGCCCTTCAATGGAGACGTTCCTGCCCAAAATGCTGGCCTCGGCAAAGGGGGTAAAAGCCGTATCCGCGATGGACATGCACGGTATTCGCCTGCGCAGCAGTGAAGAGCATGAGCACCATATTCACGAGCATGGAGAGCATCACGATCATGGTGACTATGACCCTCATATCTGGTTGAGCACCGATAACGCCAGAGTTATTGCCAGAGAGATGGCCCGGGTGTTGATGTCTGTGGACAAGGTTAACCAGTCTCGCTATCAGCGTAATCTTGCTCTGTTTCTGAACAGCATGGACCAGACGGACGTGCGCAACGGTCAAAAAGTAGAACAATCAGGCAGGCAGCCATTTTTCGTTTTTCATAATGCCTATGGCTATTTACAAGAGCAGTATGGATTGGAAGTTGCCGGCTATTTCACCCTGAATCCTGAGCAGCAACCCGGGGCCCGGCACCTGGTAAGCCTGAAGGGGCAGTTGGACAAAGCGGGGTCAGCTTGTATTTTCCGGGAACCACAGTTTCAGCCTGCTTATATTGAGCGGCTGACAGAAGGGCTTTCCGTACGAGTTGGTGTACTTGACCCATTAGCAGAAAATATTCAATCCGGACCTGAAAGCTATGCGAAGTTTATCAACCAGCTTGTGGATAATATCACCAGTTGTATTCAGGGTACGGTGAAGAAGAGTGATAAACTCAGCTGATCAGGCTGATACCCATCAGGTTGCCAAGCAGCAGACTGATGATAATCGACGCTGGCAGTAGCCCTGCCAGCAATGTTACCCACATTTTCAGATTTGCGTACTCCTGGCGAAGATTCCAGCGTTTTGCCACATATCTCTTATCTTCATCCATTTCTGTGGATAAACCACAGCCAGTGCAGCTGACCTGCCACATTTTTACCCGTTGACTGCCTTTGCCGATGATCAGGTCGGCAAATATGGCTTTACCCCGGCAACAGGGGCAGGACTGTAGTTTCATGACTCTTCCCTGAGCGATATCTGCGTCATGGATTGGTTATACCCTGTGTATTCATAGCTTATGCACAGACTTTCACAGCTTATCCACAGGATGGCGGCAATCGTATAGCACTATCCTAAAATAATGGTCTTGCTGCCATCAACAATAACCCGGTCTTCGATGTGATACCTCAATCCCCGCGCCAGTACACTTTTCTCGACATCCTTTCCTAAGCGCACCATATCTTCTGGCAAGTGGTGATGCCCAACCCGGATGACGTCCTGCTCGATGATCGGGCCCGCATCAAGGATTTCCGTCACGTAGTGGCATGTGGCACCCACCAGCTTAACGCCTCGCTCGTAGGCCTGATGGTAGGGCTTGGCACCCACAAAGGAAGGCAGAAAGCTGTGATGGATATTAATGACACGGTCGGCATACTGCTCACACAGTTGCGGTGGCAAAATTTGCATATAGCGTGCAAGTACAACTGTATCAACACGGTACTGCTCCAGCAGTGATGTCATTGCCTCGAAGGCCGATGCCTTATCCCCTTTATCCACAGGTACATGGTGATAGGGAATACCATGCCACTCCACATAGCTGCGCAAATCTTCATGATTGGAGATGACACAGGGTATTTCCATGTTCAGGTCGCCACTTCGCCAGCGGTAAAGCAGGTCAGACAGGCAGTGGGCCTCTTTACTGGCCAGAAGGGCAACACGCTGTGGGATTCCTGAGTCATTGATGCGCCAGTCCAGACTGAGTTTTTCAGCAACAGGGGTGAAATGATGTTTAAATTCATCCAGAGAAAAAGGCAGACTGTCCGCTTTGATTTCGTTGCGCATGTAAAAGCGCCTGGTCACTGGATCAGAGTGATGATTGGCTTCAACAATCCAGCCGCCGTGTCTGGCGATAAAGTCACTGACGGTGGCTACGATGCCTGTAGCGTCCGGGCAGGAAACAAGTAAGCGATAAGTTCTGTTCATGGTGCTTAATAAACGTAAATTGAGCAGCAATTATAAGTAGAAGTCGCTATGAAATCATATTTTGCCTGATGCTGATCAGTGCTTCAGTGGAATTTTCACCGTTCTGCGGGGTCATTAAGTTACACTGATTGATCATAACCAGATGTGGAGTGGTTCTTGTCATGATGCGTTTGCCTGATAGCCCGGATCTGGTCATCATGGGTGATCCCCTGCTTTTTCAGCAACATCAACAGGTGTGTGTTGATGATATATTGACCGATGATTTCCAGCACAATCTCCAGACTCTGCGTAACAGGCAAATTGAGGCAAACGGTATTGGTATTGCCGCGCCTCAGATTGGCTGGGGGTCAAGGGTATTGTGCATAGGCGTGACTGAAGAGACGAAATCACGTTATCCCGCCGTGCCCGATATTCCGCTTTCATTCTGGATCAATCCCCAGATCATAGAAGTCAGTCAGGAAACCTGCTGGACATGGGAGGGGTGTTTGTCCGTTCCGGGTATCAGAGGATGGGTGAACAGACCGGCAAACGTCAAAGTCAGGGGCTTTGATGATCAGGGCAATATTATTGAGGCTGTTCTGGATGGGTTTGCCGCCAGGGTTATGCTGCATGAAATTGATCACCTGGACGGGATCTTGTTTCCGGAACGGGTTGATGAAACAACGCTGATGGTGCCCAATATATCAATGGAAACCCAGAGCCGCTGGCCGGAAAACTGGCCAACCATCAATGCCCGAATAACACCACCGGGGATGATTTCGGCGGAAAGATAGCCTGCTGACCAGGCATTAAGAATTCATATGAAAGCCATCTGGCTCTGACGATCGCCGATTTTCAATTAAAAGATGCTGTCATCACCATCTTCCAGAAGCTGCGTAGTATCCGCATTACTCCTGAGACTTTCACGATATCTGCGACGATGGAGTAGTTTTGCCTGAACAACATCGGGAAACTCAGTAAACTGGATGATCTGCTTATCAATTAATAGATCGATCACATCCTCAAGTACCCGGATGAAATCGGCATCAGAAGACGCCATAATGCCGGAGCTGATTTCCGGATTATTGTGCAGAAAGAGCATCAGGCTTTCGTCGTCCATCCCAGTCTGTTGCCACTCATTGGACAGTGGTTTCTCTGAAACGGCACACACCTGATTATTATCATCCCTGAGTACGTAGAGCATGTCCTTTTCTCTCGTTTTTGATTAATTGGTATCCGTTTTCCGGTGCCTTATTGAAGCGGCATGGCAGCCACCAGATCAGCAATCAGTCTGCGGCTCACATCGTAGGCCGCTTCACCAGGTCGCCCTTCTCCCAGGCCATCTATGCTCCAAACCAGGTCTCCCGATGATAAATCATTAACTTTCAAACTCAGAGCTGTGGAAAAGCGATTCTGCTGGTCAAAGTGCCATTCAAGAATTTCAGCGGATATGGAGTACTTGATGTGTTGACTGATGGCCCACACGCGCGCTTGCTCAACCTGGAACACCTCGGAAAGGTAATCCGGAACCGAGAAAGTTTTAGGTAAGTGATAAATTGTAGGGTTTTTTATACCTTTCGAGGGCAGTTGGACCAACAACATACGTTCAAGCTGAATAAGATCCTCGGATGGGACTTTAGCGTGGCTGATAAAGGGGAATATGGTCCAATTATTATCCTTTGTGAGCTTTTCCTGCTTCAATTCAGGGAAAATCTTGCCGTTGGTCTGGCATCCAGCGAGCGTCACCGCAAAAAAGGTGACAATAAAGATAAAGGCATACCGTTGCCGGAGCCAGGTTGGGAAGAGGTTATTTTTCATGTTGGCATAACTCATGGTGATGCAGCTTAAGCCATTGCAATGCAATGACCGCTGGAGCATTGGCAATCCTTCCGTCTTCCACCATATCATAAGCTTCCTGGAAGGGAAGAACATGAACCTTGATATCCTCCCCTTCATCGGCAACACCGAAAAGGCCGCCAGCAGCCGTGGCGTCTACCAGACCACAGAACAGCTTGAGCTTTTCGTTACTGGCACCGGGGCTGACATAGAAATCCGAGACCGGCATTAATGAGGTAATCTGATAACCGGTCTCTTCCTCTACTTCGCGCAGGGCAACTTCTTCCAAGGTTTCGCCAGGCTCACTGATGCCGGCAACCACTTCCAGCAACCAGGGGTCATCGTCACTCAAAAAAGGCCCCATGCGGAATTGCTCCACCAGAACTACCTGGTCATGCACCGGATCAAACAATATAACGCCCACAGAGGGTGGCCTGACGGTGGCTTCACGGATCAGGGGACGGCTGATTCCCCCGTTAAAGAGCCGATGCGTAATCGTGTATTTAAAGAGCTTCAGAAAGCCTGAATAAACCTTTGCCTCTTCCTGAACCTGTACATCGCGGGCATCAAGACCTGAAAGCTTCATGGGTTCCCTGTCTGGTATAAGTTGTTATTGATAATAAAGGCCTGAACAGAAGGTAGCAGCATATTCAACCCCTGCTGAAGATCATCGGCTATTTTTGCGGATTCAAGAATATTGCGGACCTCACTGCTGCGGATGGCCACCCGTTCAGTGGCAGTAAAGATCGGCCACGTTTCCTCAATTTCCTGTGATTTATAAAATCGGTTCCAGGTTTCAGGCCTGGCATTATCCGGCCCTCTGATGAAGGACAGTGTGGCTTTATCCTGGTACTGACTGGTCAAGGCTGCCATCAGGTCATAGGTGTATACCGGCCTGCCGGGATTCTGTTCCAGCAGTTCTGCTTCCAGGTCACATACCTCCAGGGGGCAGCCAGCTTCTGCTTCATCAATAAAGCATTGCAGCATCTGCACACGGAGGCCGAATGGCAGAGGGTTTTTGGCAAAAGCATGAAAGGCACTGGGAACCAGCAGGATGCAGTCATGGCAGGTGGCTGCCTGTTGTAACACATCCAGATGCCCAAGTGTTGGTGGGTCAAATGCTGAGCCAAAAACACCCAGCTTGATAGGGCTCATCATTGAGTCTCCGTGTTTGATGGTATCCGCGCTGACAAAAGCGTGGCTTCATTATATCGATTTTACAGGGTCTACCGAAGGCAACCAGACAGTGGGTTTATTCCGAAGCGGTTAAAGATTCATTACGTACCCGGTGCGGGTTTTTTACTGATAGGCAAATAATGTGTGTCAGGTAAGATGCACCTTCTGGAATGACTCCCCTTCACTGAAACAGTGATGGCTTTTTTTTCGAGGCCCGATATCTCCCTCCTTACTTCCCCCCTTGATATCGGGCCTTTTTTATTTTTTCCTGCCTTGTGGTAGTCGACCAGCATTGCTCATATACCCTGCCAACAGAGCCTGAGAAGCTTCAGCCCTATTTCGATGAATCACACTTTGCTCAAGACGGAGTCAGGCACCCGGATTTCCACAGATACCGGCAAATGGTCCGTGATGGGCATATCGATAACGCCAAATCGATTAACAATCAGGGATGGGCTGATCAGAATATGATCCAGAGAACGCTTGGGTTGCCAGCTGGGAAAGGTATTTTGCCCCCAGTGTGCCGCATGAAGGGAGGTATTTTTCAGCGGTGAGTCATTGAGTAATTGATCTGCGTGGGTGTTCATATCCCCCATCAGCACCACATGCTGATTGTGCTGCACAACATCACGGATATAGGAAAGCTGGATATTTCGGGTCCTTTTGCTCAGGGCCAGATGCATCATCACCACCGTAAGAGGCTCCTCAGGGTTGCCAAAGCGGGCGACAATCGCACCCCGGCCGGGAATGAGTCCGGGCAGTTTATGGTCTTCCAGCGATAGAGGCTCAAACCGGCTAAGAAAGCCATTACTGTGTTGTGCCAGCTTACCAAGGTTGCGGTTGATCTGGTGATACCAGTAAGGGAAGTGTCCTTTTAGGGCCAGATATTCAGTCTGGTTAATAAAGCTGCTGCGAATACTGCCACCGTCGGCTTCCTGCAAGGCAACAAGGTCAAAGTCAGGAAGAACGCTGGCAATCCGGTCAAGGGTCGCCTGGCGTTTGGCGTGAGGCAGAATATGCTGCCAGCTGCGGGTCAGATAATGGCGGTATTGCTGCGTATTGATGCCCACCTGAATATTAAAGCTGAGCAGCTTGAGGGTCTTTTTGTTGAGCTGACGGGGGAATCCATCCGGTGCCGAATGATGAATATGCCCGGAACGGTACTGACAACGCTGCCGGTGTAAACGTCGTCGAATGGCACCTGTAAGGGTTCGAATGGGCATAGTGTTTTACCGCCAGAAATGGACAAGGGAAACTGATAGACAGATATTAAAGGCCTTTTATCCGACTTCCTGCAAAGAATGCTCGATGATTTACCAAATGAAAGTGGTTAAAAGCCAGAATGTTTGACATTTAACCACTGCTGCAATGTTTCTAACCTTTCCGATCCTGTTTAACTTTCCGGATCAGGTAGTCGGCAATTATTGGCATATTAGCCAGTGATCCAGCCAGCCCGGGTTCAACCACATATCTCCCATCGATTACGATGGCGGGTACACCAGACAGCCTGTAGCCTTTCAGTTTGGAGAAGGCTTTTTGCAGCTGATTATTAACACCGAAACCCTTGAACGCTTTATTAAACGCCTCAGGTTCAACACCAAACTCCCGATTCAGGAACTCGGCCATTTGTTCACCGTCCTTGAGCTGATTTCGGCGGTTCTGTATTTCACTGAAGATACCGGCATGAACCTGCTCTTCCAGTCCCAAACTGCGCACAGTATAGTAAAGCCGGGCGTGGGTCTGCCAAAGGTTAGGGCCGAAGAAACCGGGCGTTCGAATAAACTCAACATCACCAGGCAAGGTCTGTTGCCACTGTTCAATCCTGGGCTCCAGCGCGTAACAGTGTGGGCACCCGTACCAGAAAATGGAGACTACCTCCACTTTCTCCGGTATGGCATCCGTGTTGACCGGATTGGATAAAACCCGATAGTGCTGGCCTGGCTGAAATAATTGCGGTGGACCGGATTGAGTAATGGTTGATGCTGATGAGGTATCACCGGCTGCTGAGTGCGTGGTCGTGCTGGCCTGAGCTACCGGGGTATTTTGAGTAACGGTCACCTCCTGACTCTGTTGGGCATCAAACAGATAACCCGCTGCGACCGTGGCGATTCCCAGGAATGCAGCGATACCTAATATACCCTTCGTTTTTTTTATCATACGGGAGTCCTCTGTTTTTCATTGTTATTCAGGGATACGGCGCTTTATAGACGACACATTACGCCAGCATCTGACGAAAAGGAAGTCTGATCAAGCAGGCAGGTCTGGATGAGAGGAAAATGACAGAAGCCGGTAAGACTCAGACTTCTGTCAGTGATCAGGTAAAAGAAACGATCAACGAAGACCGCTGATGTAGTGAGAAACCGCTTCGATCTCTTTATTGCTCATCTTCTCGGCAATGGTTCTCATGATTTTGGTGTCACCATCGTTGGTTCGATCACCTTCACGAAGATCGCGCAGCTGCTTGGCGGTGTACTCTGCATTCTGGCCCGCCAGTAAGGGGAAGCCCGCCAGGAAGTTACCCTTACCTGTGGGAGAGTGACAGCTGGAGCAGGCCGGAATACCTTTCTTGGCATCCCCCACCACGGTAAAGTGCTTGACCCAATGTGACATACTTGGCGTCTGTTGCTCCCTGAGGGGCAGGCTGACTGGCAAAGTAAGCCGCCAGGTCAGCAATATCCTGCGTGGTCAGAGCGCTGACGAAGGGCATCATCTCTGGCACAGAGCGCGAGCCATCCTTGATTTCAGTGATCTGTTTGATCAGGTAACGCTCCCCCTGACCGGCGAGATTTGGCCAGTTTGGAGCAAGACTGACCCCTGTGGCACCATGGCAGGCGGCGCAGGTCGTTGCTTTGCTCTTGCCAGCTGCTGCATCGCCTTTGGCAAAGGCGATGCCCGTTATCCCCAAAGAAATTACCAGAGTGAGAATGACTTTTTTCATTACCTGACCCAGTTACGGCGTTTGCCTCAAATGGCTGTTATTATTCATCAGACCTGACAGCTTTTATTGTTTAGCGAAACAAGACCCATACAGAGATTCGCATCTGCTTTCTGTCTGCTTCAGCATCAGGTGACATGACGGCATGTACCTTGAACGACGATAGTATAAACTACTCAACCGGCGACCGGTACAGGCAGAGCGATATCGATCCGTTGGAAGTGATACCCGGGAGTCGGACAGACTCCCGTCGCCCGTTTGCTGATCTCTTTTACGTGATTTATTGAGTCCCGTGCTTATTTATCATCGGCTTATTGGCAATCAGCAAAGATTACTGGAATAGATGAAACCCCATGAGTGATACCAGATCTTCATTAAATTACCGCCAGGCCTCTTTTTACAAGAGCGCGGCCAGGCTAAGCCAGTGTCCGGAGAATGAAGGTCGTGAAGTGGCCTTTGCAGGCCGTTCTAATGCAGGAAAGTCCAGCGCCCTGAATGCGCTGACGGGTTCCAACAAGCTGGCTCGTACCAGTAAGACGCCGGGAAGAACCCAGCTCATCAACTTCTTTGACGTGCAGGATGGTGTCTTTCTGGTGGATCTTCCGGGCTACGGTTATGCCAAGGTGCCTGAAGCCATGAAGCAAGAGTGGCAGCATCACATGACCGATTATCTGGAGCGCCGTGAGGCGCTGGTTGGCCTGGTGCTGTTGATGGATATTCGTCATCCGATGAAAGAGTTCGATCAGATGATGCTTAACTGGAGTGTAAGTGCAAACTTACCGCTGCACATACTGCTCACCAAGGCGGACAAACTGAAACAGGGGGCCGCCAAACAGGTTCTGAACAGCCTCAAAAAGGATCTGTCCCGATTCCCACAGGTGAGTGTTCAGTTATTCTCTTCCCTCAAGAAAACCGGTGTTGATCAGCTCTCTATGAAACTGGATGAGTGGTTTCTTGCGCCTGAGCCCGATGACATTTATGACGGTGACGAGCACCCGGAGTCTGATGATTAGGTTTCACTGCTGAGCATGGAAAGCTAAACCAGGCCACGTTCCGCCATGGATAGTATCTTCCCCTGTCCCACAATCATATGGTCCAGCACCTGAATATCCACCAGTTGCAACGCCTCTTTCAACCGTTGGGTAATGCGAATGTCAGCCTGACTGGGCTCAGGATCGCCCGATGGGTGGTTGTGACAGAGAATCAGTGATGCCGCATTCAATGCCAGCGCCTGCTTCACCACCTCCCTGGGATGAACGGTGGCTGTGTTCAAGGTGCCCTGAAAGAGTGTCTCCAGCGTAATAACCCGGTGCCGGGTATCCAGAAAAAGACAGGCAAACTGCTCCCGCTGAAGACCCTGGAAGTGCAGCTGCAGGTACTCCCGGGTTGACCCCGGGCTGGAGATAACATCGGAGTTGGCTACCTTTTCACGCAGTACCCTTCGGCAAAGCTCCAAGGTGGCGCTGAGCTGCGTGGCTTTGGCAGGCCCAAGGCCTTTAACGGACATAAGATGCTGGTGGCGGGTGGTCAGCAGTTTTTCCAGGCCACCAAACTGTTCCAGCAGATGGCTGGCCAGTTCCATCACGTTCATACCCTGGCAACCGGTTCTTAACAGCAGTGCCAACAGCTCCGCTTCAGTGAGGGCTGCAGGGCCCATAGCCAGTATCTTTTCTCTGGGCAGCAAATGATGACTCCGGGCTTGTATGATGGTTATGCCGTCAGCTATTCACTGCTATGATGGAGCGGATTTATGGTGAGTAGCCCATGGCGTTCTGTGCGGTTCCTGACTACTCAGACAAAAAATTGCCGGTTTAATTCCCTGAGGAAATTTGCAACCTATGCAACAGCTAAGTAACAAACGCATTGTTCTTGGTGTTACCGGTGGCATTGCTGCTTATAAGAGTGCAGAGCTGATTCGTCTGCTGACCAAACTGGGGGCTGATGTCCGTGTGGTCATGACCAGTGCCGCCTGTGAGTTTATTACCCCGTTAACCCTGCAGGCACTGTCCCACAACCCGGTGCATCTGGATCTGCTCGACACTGGGGCAGAAGCGGCCATGGGGCATATCGAACTGGCCCGCTGGGCGGATGTGGTTCTGATTGCCCCTGCCACGGCTGACTTTATTGCACGACTGGCCGGTGGCCATGCGGATGATCTGTTAACCACCCTGTGCCTGGCCACCAGTGCGCCTATCTGTCTGGCACCGGCCATGAACCAGGGGATGTGGCGTGACAGTGTGACTCAGCGAAATTGTGAAGAGCTGCTGGAGCGGAATATCCATTTGTTTGGCCCGGGTGATGGCAGCCAGGCCTGTGGTGATATCGGCCCGGGCAGGATGCTCGACCCTGAGCTGATTGTGGAAAAAACATCGGGGCTGTTCAGCCATGATATTCTCACCGGGGTGAATATCATGATCACCGCTGGCGGCACCCGCGAAGATATTGATCCGGTTCGCTATATTTCCAACCACAGTTCCGGAAAAATGGGCTTTGCCATTGCCGAAGCGGCGGTTGCATCCGGGGCAACGGTTACCCTGATCAGTGGCCCGGTGAATCTGGACACACCGGATCGGGTCAGGCGGGTGGATGTGGTCAGTGCCAGGGATATGCATCAGGCGGTTCATGACCGGATAGCCGGTGTGGATATCTTTATCGGTTGTGCTGCTGTCAGTGACTATCGCCCTGCCGAGGTTGCCCGGGAAAAGATCAAGAAAGACCCTGACAATGGCAGTGAAACTCTGGAGATTAAACTGGTACGGAACCCCGACATTATTGCTTCGGTCACTGCTCTGGACACACCGCCCTTTGTGGTGGGTTTTGCCGCAGAGACGCACAATGTGCTGGGCTACGCTGCGGATAAGATGCGCCGCAAGAAGATGAATCTGGTGGTGGCCAATGATGTGGGTGACCGGGAGATTGGCTTCAGCAGCGACAGCAATGAAGTCACTGTCATCGGCGAAGCGCTGGAAGAGCCATTGCCAAGAGCATCGAAAAAAGTGGTGTCCCGCAAGCTGCTGCAAATTGTTGCCCGCCGTTTCAGAAAGTGGAAAAGCCAACAGCCCAAAACTGAAACTGATGAACAGCCTTGAAAGGCATTTCACGGTAAATACACAGGGAATTAAACGACATGAGAACACTGAAAACCCGTATTCTGGATCCACGGCTGGGCACAGAGTTTCCATTGCCGGAATATGCCACAGAAGGCTCAGCAGGTATTGATCTGCGAGCCTGTCTTGAGCAACCGATGACCCTGGAACCGGGGCAAACCCAGTTGCTGCCTACCGGTATGGCCATCCACATTGAAGACCCGTCCCTGGCGGCAATGATCCTTCCCCGCTCCGGCCTGGGTCATAAGCATGGCATCGTTCTGGGTAATCTTGTGGGACTGATTGACTCTGACTACCAGGGGCAGCTGATGGTCTCCTGCTGGAACCGGGGAAATACCACGTTCACGATTCAGCCGGGGGAGCGTATTGCCCAGTTAATACTGGTTCCCGTGGTTCAGGCCCGACTGGAGATTGTGGCAAGCTTTGATGAAAGTGACCGCGGTGCCGGAGGCTTTGGGCACTCCGGAACCCACTGATTACGGCTTTTTGTCACCAGGGCGTGGCTGATTGTGCCAGGCCCGCCACCAATAAAAAATAACCAGGGCCTGTTGATGTTTCGTTGCCATTTCAAATTGAGCCCGCCACGAAACGTCAACAGGCCCGGACACCATGCTCAATCAGTTAGAGCACCCCAGGAGGAGTCATGGATAAGCCTGCTTTATCCTCTCAGGAAATAGCCACGGTTCTGACCGAGGCACTGCCCTATTTGCAACGCTACGCCGGTAAGACCGTCGTCGTTAAATACGGTGGCAATGCCATGGAAAACGACGAACTGAAAAACAGCTTTGCCCAGGGCGTGGTCTTGCTGAAGGCGGTGGGTATTAATCCTGTGGTGGTTCACGGTGGCGGTCCACAGATAGGCGATATGCTGAAACGGCTGAACATCGAAAGCCGTTTTGTGCAGGGCATGCGAGTCACCAACTCCACTACCATGGATGTGGTACAGATGGTATTAGGCGGACTGGTGAACAAGGAGATAGTGACACTTATCAACAACAATGGCGGGCGGGCTGTAGGTGTTACCGGCAAGGATGGTCGATTTATTCGTGCCAAACGGTTGCTGGTGACCGAGATGACCCCGGAAATAACCGCACAGGAGATTATTGATATTGGTCAGGTGGGCGAAGTGGAATCCATCGACACCGACATTATCACCATGTTGCAAAACTCCGATTTTATTCCGGTGGTTGCGCCTATCGGGGTGGATGATGCCGGTGCCTCCTACAATATCAACGCCGACCTCGTTGCCGGACGCCTGGCCGAAGAGCTGGTGGCAGAAAAGCTGTTGTTACTGACCAATACGGCAGGCCTGCTGGATAAGGATGACAACCTGCTGACCGGACTGAACTCAGAGCAGGTCGAAGCATTAATTGCTGACGGAACTATTTATGGCGGTATGCTTCCCAAGATACAATGCGCGCTTAATGCCGTGAAGTGCGGTGTAAAAACAGCGCACATCATTGACGGCCGGGTGCCACATGCCGTTCTGCTTGAACTGTTAACTGACCGGGGAGTGGGCACCCTGATAACCGGAGATAGTGTTTAGTACTCATAATGGATATGTCTCAGAAAATTTCTCGCAAGCAGCAGATTCTGGAAGCCCTGGCTCATATGCTGGAGACGGCTCCGGGGAACCGGATTACCACCTCGGCCCTGGCCAGAGCGGTGGGTGTCTCCGAAGCGGCCCTTTACCGTCACTTCCCGAGCAAGGCAAAAATGTTTGAAGGGCTGATCGAGTTTATTGAGGAGACGCTGTTTTCCCGAATCTCGCTGATTCTTTCTGAAGAGCCTCATGTGACTGCACGGTGTGAAAAAATCCTGCTGTTGCTGATTGGCTTCTGTGAGAAAAACCCCGGCTTGACCCGTATCCTGACCGGGGATGCATTGGCTGGTGAGACCGAGCGGTTGCGCCAGCGTGTGACTCAGCTGTTTGACCGTCTGGAGACACAACTCAAGCAGACGTTACGTGAAGCGGAAATCAAGGAAGGTGTGCGACCCCGCCTGACCGTCAGCGTAACGGCAAATATGATGCTGGCTGCTGCCGAAGGCCGGATTGCCCAGTATGTTCGCAGTGAATTCAAGCGCAAGCCCACGGAAAACTGGGCGGATCAGTGGCTAATTCTTTCTGCGGCGGCGTTTAGATAAGTTCTGGTTTTCCTGGTGTCTGGCCATGGTCAGGCACCGGATACCTGACCAATGATTCCATTATGACCGGTATAAGCTGATGGCTTTGCCATTCATAATAATTTGCAGTTCATTCTTTGTTGCTTTAATCACCTGAATTCGCTTTTCCTCTGCGATGCGTCTGCTTTCCTCGTCACCAATGGCGTCTTTTTCCTGTTTCCGGCGAATCGAAAAGATGATCTGGTTATTGCTGAGCTGCCAGGTACCAAAACTCTTTTCCGATGCGAGCGTTCCCAGTTTCTGAAAGAACATGTCAAAGGAGCCACTGTGATCGAGGTTCCAGTCCATGGCAATATCTTCACGAATACGCCACTTTCCAACCAGTTGTTCACGGGTAACAGCCTCAATATCCGTCAGGTTCTTCTGCTTTAACAATGTTTTCAGCCGCTCGGCAGAAGCGGTGTATTGCTGCTTCAGCAGGGATTTCTCACGATTATACGTGGCCGCCCGGTCACTGTAGGTTTCCTTCTGCTCCTTCAGGTTGTCCAGCTCTTTGTAAAGGTAGTCCGGTGCTTTATCCCCTGCTTTTTTAATCTGCAGACGCTTGTCGTCAATATTTTTGGCCAGGATGATTTCAAGGTTCTGCATCTCGCTCACCTTTTGCTCAAGTTCATCCAGTTTGCGATACATGGCGTCGTATATTTCATCCGGACTGCCATAAAGAAAGAGCAGCTCCTGATCAATCTCTGCCTCACGCTCTTGCTGAGCCACCCGGGATTCAAGGTTTTCCAGTTGAACCTTCTGATGGTTGGTCAGTACCGGGGGAATGGTGTCAATGGTGCGGCCATTCCTGTCAAGAATGCTGTATCCCAGGTGAACGAATTCACTGGGCATATTGGATGAGAGAACCGTCACGCCCTCGTGGTTTTTATATTTGTACAGGTTCTGCGCCGCAGCCGGATTGGCTACGGTTGCAGACAGTATGCCCGTCAAGAACAGTATCAATAGCTGTGTCAGTCTCATACTTCGCAGGTATCTCTGTTGGCTTTATTTTCTGCTGCGTATCAGCGTTTCCGGATGATTTCACTATACTCAGGCAAGTTGGTCAGGATCTCAAGCGTAATCAATATCCTTGATCACGCCTTCGTCAGATGTTTCCAGCAAAATCGGCTGGTGGATCTTAAGAATAGATTTAGCCCCTGCATCACCACTGAGTAACTTCAAATCTGCCTGAAGAGACGCCGGAAATAACACGGGGTGAGCCGGAATCGGATCTTCAGATTGATAGATCGGCCTGATGATTTTCTTGAATTCATGTTGTCTAAAACCTGCAATAAGGCGCTGGTAAGTATCAGGTTCGATGTGGGGCATGTCTCCCAGGCAGAGAAGGATATTCTGATCGTCAGGAATATGGTCAATGGCTTGCACAATGGATGAACTCATACCTTGTTCAAAATCAGGGTTGTTTGTGTAGGAAAGCCGGTATTTATCCAATGCACGTTTAAGGCGGTGATCCTGCGGTCTGACGATGACTAAAACGTGATGGACATGGGGCTGAGCATTCAATGCACTGCGGATGGCCATAGGGATGCCGTTAATATCATGCATCATTTTATGGCCGTTAAATCGCGTACCTTTACCGGCGGCTAAAATAACCGCCGTTATTTTCTCGCCAGAGTTCGATGCTGAAATGCTAACGGATGTCACAGGCGGCCGTCTGACTGAGTTGATCTTCTTTCTTTTCCAGTGCCTTACCAGGCTGTATGCCATTTTTAATGGCTGTGATTTCAGCAAGAATAGACAACGCAATTTCAGCCGGGGATTTACTGCCGATATTTAATCCCACCGGGCCATGGAGCTGGTTAACTTCAGCTTCAGTGAAATCAAAGTGTTCCCTGAGGCGGGCGCGGCGTTCCTGGTTGTTGAGTTTCGAGCCAAGGGCACCAACATAGAAGGCATCGCTTTTTAAGGCGGTGAGTAACGCCATGTCGTCTACTTTCGGATCATGGGCGACGGCGACAATAGCTGTACGAACATCCACGTTTAAATCCTGAATGATATCGTCAGGAAAACCTGGTAACAGCGGCAAGCCTGGTAAGGGCCAGTTGCTCCGATAATCAGGCCTGGGATCACTAACCAACACTTCAAACCCAAGGCCCCGGGCAAATTCAGCCAGGTATCGGCCAGTTTCACCGGCACCAATCACCATTAAGCGCCAGGTTGGGCCAAATACGTTTTGCCAGTGGGTTGGTGACAGCTCGGGTGCCTGTTGTTGCCAGGTAAGATAAGTCACCTGACCCGTTTCCAGGCTTACCTTTCTTAAGCAGGTTTTTCTGGTTGCAATATGATCAATCAGAAATTTAACATCTTTAATATCATTAAGAGGTTCCGCCATCAGTTCTAAAGCACCGCCACAAGGCAATCCAAAATGGTGACGCTCTTCGGCCGTTTCTCCGTACATGATTTTTTGTACAAATCTGACCGGGTGTTGGGCTAGCTGTTCGATCAAATCTTCTTCAACACAACCGCCACTGACACTGCCAAAAAAACGACCAGAAGAACTTACTGCTAAAAGGGAGCCTACCGGGCGGGGGGAAGTGCCCCAGGTTTTAGCCACACTGACGAGGGTAATGTTCTCGCCTTGCTCAAGGCAGGATAAACAACCATTTAATACTTCTAATTGTGAACCTTGCATATTGTTTTAATTAAACCTTTGCACATAACGGGTCTTCGTCCCTCGGACAGGCTCCTAGGAGCCTGTCCGAGAATAGACTGCCCTACTGCGGTGGCAGCAAATTGGTCTAAAAATTCCGTTTTGTTCGGCAAATAGCCCCGCTATTCACCTCACAAAACGGAATTTTTATCCTCAATTTTCTGCCATCCTCGCTACGGGCGCTATTCTCGGACAGGCTCCTAGGGACGAAGCACCCCACTCAAATTAACTCAGTTTAAGAGGCAAGCTTCTTAAACGCTTACCCGTTGCGGCAAAGATGGCATTGCCCACGGCACCGGCAATGGGCGGTAAACCGGGTTCACCGACACCCGTTGGTGCTTCATCACTTTCTACAATGACTACCTCAATGTCTGGTGATTCATTCATTCGCAGTATCGGGTAATCATGGAAGTTACTTTGCACCACTGCACCGTCTTTAACGGTGATCTCACCGTAAAGGGCAGCGGTTAAGCCAAACAGGATGCCACTTTCCATTTGCTGGATAACGATTTCAGGGTTAACCGCTAAGCCGCAATCCAGCACACAGGTCACTTTGTGAACTTTAATTTGACCGTTGTTCACCGATACCTCTGCGATTTGAGTCACGTAAGACAGGAACGAAGCATGAACGGCTACACCGTGATAGTGACCTTCAGGCAAGGGTTTTCCCCATCCCGCTTTTTCGGCTGCCAGCTTCAGCGTGTTCGCCAGTCGAGGATTACTTTTTAAGTGTTTCAGGCGATAGGCGACAGGGTCTTGTTGTTGCGAAATGGCCACTTCATCCATCATGCTTTCTTTAAAGAAGCCACTGAATGAGTGACCAACACTGCGCCAGAAACCTACTGGTAGGCCCGGATCAACCGTCACGTGGTCAACGGATTTATGGTTGGCATCATAATCTTCGAATAAGCCTTCGACGGAAGTAGGATCGACCGTCCAGCCGTCAAACAGGCCGTAACCCGCTTTACTGATCCAATCAACCATACCGTCAGGCAGGAATCCCGGCATCATGGCATCGGTCACTTCGTCGATGGTATAGGGCAGGATGTTTGGACCAGAACGTTTAACGTTCCAGCTGTCAATATTACCGTCTTTGTCCAGGCCCACCTGAAATTCAGCCATGGATGCAGGACGATAATAATCGCGTTTTGTGTCGTCTTCACGACTCCAGATCAGTTGCACCGGAAGACCCGATGCTTTGGCTATGGCAACGGCTTCCGCAACATAATCGCTTGATATACGACGTCCGAACCCTCCTCCCAGGAACGTACTGTGAACAGTCACATCGTCTTTTGCTACATCACCGTAAAAGGCGGCTAATTTGGCAGCAACACCCGGGTTTTGGCAGCCTGTCCAGATTTCTAATTTGTTACCGGTGAATTTCGCCGTGCAATTCATCGGCTCCATTGTGGCGTGGGCCAGGTAGGGGGCCCAATACTCTCCGGACACAACCGTATCAGAGGTTGTTAATGCCTCGCGACCGTTGCCTTCTTCGTGTGCATTATCGGATTCATCGCTATCCAATGCTGCTTTAAATAACTGTTTGCCGTTGCCTGCTTCAGTGGAGTCACTGGAAAAGTTCGACAGGGTCTCCGGTAATTCCCATTGTACGTCCAGCACAGGCAAGGCGGCTTTTGCCTGATAGTAATGATCCGCCACCACGGCCACACCGTTAAAGATGCTGACCACGGCTTTGACGCCGGGCAGGCTTTTCACTTTGCTATCATCAAAGCTTTTTACGGTGCCACCCAATACGGGGCAGCGCTTTAATGCCGCCCGGTGCAGGCCGGCAAACTCCACGTCCAAACCAAATTCTGCTGAGCCTGTGCTTTTCGCTACGGCGTCCAAACGTTTTGAGTGTTTACCAATGTATTTGAAGTCTGCTTTTTTCCTGAGCGGTGTCTCTTCAGGAAGACTCAAATGAGTAGCCACTTTGGTAAAGTCACCGTAAGGCAGCTTTTTACCATTGGCGACAATCATGCCGTTATCCGTTTGAATTTGATCCAGCGGCAGTTGAAGTACTTGTGCGGCCGCCTGTCGAATCACCATACGGACATTGGCCGCCATTTGCCGCAGCGGAATAAAATGCACACGAATGCTGTTGCTACCACCGGTCAGTTGCAGTCCATATTCCGGGTTTGCATATTCTTCGTGAGCGCCAACGTTTCTAACCTTGATTTTACCCGGATGCACGTCGAGTTCTTCCGCCAGCATGGTGGTCAGGCCCGTGTACACACCCTGGCCCATTTCGGAACGGGGAAGATAAAAATAAATGTCATTATTGGCGGTAATTTGCAGCAATGCATTGGGTTGCAAATCACCGTCCATAGCATTGGGAAATGTAACACTGGCACAGCCCGTCAGTGGAATTCCCACCACTAAGCCACCACCGACAATACCCATTTTTTTGAGAAAGCTACGGCGGGAGCTGTTTTCTAATGTCTGTTTGTTTTGCGTTAGTGGTTGTTCAGTGGCACTCATGATTGCACCTCCTGTGTCTCCGGTGATGCAGTTGCCGCTGGATCAAATACCTGAACCGCTTGCAAACGGCCTTTGCCATTTCTTAAATCTGCCGCGGCATTTTTGATGGCTTTTTTCACATTGGGATAGGTGCCGCATCGGCAGATATTGCCGCTCATGGCGATGTCGATATCGCTGTCACTGGGGTCGTTGTTCTGGCTTAGCAATGCGGTAGCACTGATGATTTGCCCACTTTGGCAATAGCCACACTGGGGAACGTCGGCTTCAACCCAGGCGTTCTGCAAAGTGGACATCATTTGTGGGTTACCAAGGCCTTCAATGGTGGTGATATTTCGATTGGCCACGGCTTGAACCGGCATGATGCAGGTTCGGGTACTCACACCATCGATTAGCATGCTACAGGCACCACATAAGCCCATACCGCAACCAAATTTTGTGCCTTTCATGGTCAAATGCTCACGAACCACCCAGAGCAACGGTGTATCTCCCGGTGCGTCGACATTTACCGTTTGTCCATTTAACTTAAAGCTAATCACGTGTGCCTCCCCCGGCTGTGTCAGTTTCTTATTAGCTAAAATACTTTTTTATCAGAAGACGATTGTCGTCAATATTTCTATATTTTCATGGATCCTGCGCCGCAGCCAGATTGGCTACGGTCGCACTTTAACAAACAGTATGAAGGACGACCTCATACCCCATAGGCATCTCTGTAGGCTTTAATTTCCGGTGCATATCGGCGGATCTCCGGATGATGTTCACTATACTCAAGCAAGTCAGACAGGGAAACAATACTTAACACCGGAATATTGAAATCACGCTCCACTTCCTGGATGGCAGAAAGCTCTTTTAGCGTTGTGGACTCTCCTGGCGTTGAAGACTCCCCCTGCCCTTTTTCCTGACGATCCATGGCGACCACAACGGCTGCGGGTGTCGCGTCTGTTTGCTCAATAATGGTCATCACTTCACGAATCGCTGTGCCTGCCGTGATAACATCATCAACAATCACGACCCGCCCTTCCAGGGGCGCACCGACAATATTCCCTCCTTCACCGTGATCTTTGGCCTCCTTGCGATTGAAGCACCACGGCACATTCCGGTTATGCTTTTCAAACAATGCGACGGCGGTCGCAGTAGCCAGGGGGATACCTTTGTAGGCCGGCCCAAACAGCAGGTCAAATTCAAGCCCGGCATTGACCATGGCTGAGGCATAAAACTGACCAAGTTTGCTGATGGCTTCACCGCTATGGAATAACCCGGCATTAAAGAAGTAGGGAGATTTTCTTCCGGACTTCAGGGTGAACTCGCCAAAACGGAGCACTTGCTGCTCAATGGTGAAATCCAGAAATTCTTTTTGGTACTGATGCATCGAGAGGGTCCTGTTCGCTATATGCCCGTAGTGCCGGACTCAAGGGCTGATCTTATACCAATATACGACTCTAAATCCCCTGTGTGAGGTGTTATTTCCGAGATATTGTGCAATTTATAATATTGGTTGCATCCCGGTCTGCAGGTGTGAAATTACGGAAACCGTCAGGTGTCACTTCGTCAGAACTGCAGGCTGCTGTATAAGAGACCGGATTTATGCGGATAAACATACGGAAGGCGACCCGTTATCATTTGTCCGATATAATCCAGAAATTTCTGTGTTCAACCGTACCATAAGAATGTTAATCATGCCTTATAATAGGGGTGAGGGCTCTTACCAACTCTGTCGTACAGTTGATGCAGGGTTAATCCCGGTTGAGTAACTGTATCCTTGAAAAGCTTAGACTTTAGCCGTCGTTCATCCTGATCAAAGCAACTGCTGCTCAGGCTGAGATTTGCTCAAATGGTTTTGCAGGTCTTCAGTTTCTGTTTTTCCGGTTACTGTCTTGCCGAGGTAATAAGCTTAATGCCAGAGCATGTAAACGGCCTGGTAAGGTGTATTCGATGAGAGTTATCAGTTTAAATTGCGAAGGCATTAAAAACGCACGGGAAAAAGGCCTGTTTGACTGGCTCCTGGAGCAGGATGCTGACCTTATCTGTCTGCAGGATACTCGTGAAGACGAGCAGGTGATTGAGGATCAGTATTTTCTTGATGGCTACTTTGGTTATGCTTTCAGTGGGTATAACAGGGCTGAGCGAGGCGGTGTAGCCATCTATACACGTCATGCTCCCAAGGCCATTATCAGCGGCCTTGGTATTCCTGAGGTTGATGAAACCGGCCGTTACCTTCAGGCAGACTTTGACAAGATCAGTCTTGTCAGCCTGTACGTGCCGGAAGGTGACACTGAAGAAAACCTGAATTTCAAGTACCGTTTCCTGGACGGCTATTCCCACCACTTAAGCAAACAACGTCGTAAGCGTCGTGAGTTCCTTATGTGTGGCACCTGGAACATTGCACACCGCAAGATTGATGTGGCTAACTGGCGTGATGCCCAGGAGGTTTCAGGTTTCAATCAGGCGGAGCGTGGCTGGATGGAAGGTTTGCTGGGTGATATGGGCTTTTTTGATGCTTACCGTGAGGTTGACCGGGAGGCGGGCAAGTACAGCTGGTGGCAGGATGAGTATCTGCGCCATGACAATGTTGGCATGCGCATTGATTACCAGATTATCACTCCGGGCATGCGTCACCGCGTGCTGAATGGCGGTATCTACAAGGGTCAGGCCTTCTCATCCCATGCACCGGTCATCATTGATTATGACTGGGAGCTGGGGTTCTGACTATTTTCTGAAACTGATTCATCATTTTGTTGTTCCCGGATAAATGGGAACATTGCTGAAAAAGGAGAGAGTCAACGACGTTGGCAATCTCCTTTTTTTATTTTTAGTGAATAAAAAAGAATAAAGTATTTGGTTTGACCAATCACTCTGTAATATGTCGATTTGCAGCCCGTTGTGTATGGAACTTTTTAAATAGACACACAGTCAATATCACAGTTAAAAACTGCTGGCAGGTTAATTCAGGAGTGCTGGTTGCCATGAATATTCACCCCAAACCCGCTCAGTCATTCTGTCCTGTCGTTCAGACTCGGGATGCAGCCACGCAAACAGAAACAAGTGCTATCAATCACCTTGGAAAGGATGTGAAACTTATTGCTCCCCGTTATTTATATAACACCTGTTTTCCTCACCAAAGAACGAAGGTATGCCAGGAGGAGTTGTCCCGAAAAATCAAAATTATCAGAACAAATGCGTCATTGATTAATTTTCCATTGATTGAGACTACCTTACTGGCTAAATATGGCTTGTCCAAATGCATTGCCAAAGAGCAGGGCAAAAGATTTATTGCCGAATGCGCCATCGCCACGGCCATTAATGTGCAAATGCCTATTGGTAAAACAGAGGGCAGACTGGAAGGCGGAGATCTTCAATATTTGGGTGAGTGTATTAACAGCCTGGAAACTCTGATGGTAGAGGGGTGGAATATAGAAGCATCGAAACGTCTGAAGAAAAACCTGTTTTATGAAACAACGCGAATCACCATTCCGTACGAAAACCTGAACAGTGACCGAAAAGCTGCGGTCAGGAACTATATTCTGAAAAACCAGACACTCTTTGTTAACGATGCAGCCACGGAAAAAACAACTCAAGCCCTCAACCTGTTCAGATATCAGTTAGCCTATCAGAATGCTCTGGGTCTATACCCCCCGACACCCCAACTATTCGACCTGAGTTCCCCACAAACAATCATCGATATTGAGGCTAACAGAGTGTTTCCGGGGGATGAATCCGGCGTACAGAAAATCCGGGGTGTCCTGCAGGCAAAGATGACCCGGGTGCTGGCACAAATGACCAACCCTGACTCAAAGCTGGTCAGTATGATGCTGGACGATAAACGCGCTGCTGGCATGCTGGCAGCTGGCGACAAACAAATCCTCAGAACAGCATTGACTCATCGCCATGCCCAAATGCCCATACCTGGCCCTGAGGCATGTCTGTTTTATTTGCAGTTCGCATTTGAATTCAGGGCGAGTCTGATGTCTTCAGGCCTGGACCCAGAAGCGCTGTCTTCTATAATTGTTGGCTGCCTGAATATGCATCAACTTGCAAAACGGGATCAGAAAATCCAGCAAGTGAAGATATCTTCGGAAAGTTTATTGAAGGCCTGGTCACAAAGCAGCAGGATCTTATCGGTTTTATCGTACATAGAAACATCAAACGACATGGAAGCAATGGTCAAAGAGTGTGGTAAACAACTGACGTATGTACCGGATACCAACTTTTTCAGGATGATTAATAACCCATGGGTTTGTGAGAAATTCAAGATTACCCCTCAATACGCCCCGGAGTATCACCAGAATAACCAAGCTGGCAGCAGTTCAGGCCCGGGCTTTATAGCTAACTCAGGCAACGATACTCGAAAACGACCAGCAAATAGCGATGATACTCTTCCGCACGCCAGTAAAATGGCCCGCCCAACAGAGTAAACAGGACATTGGGTACTTTGTCGTAAAATGAGTGTTCGTGAATAAAGAACCGCAAGTCATCCATTAATAAGAAAAGATTAATGTACTTTTATTTTCTGATGAAGCTTTGGATCATCTGGATACATTCGTCGGTTCTTTTTTCAATATCAGTACTTTCCATCATCAGGATTTTTCTTTCAGATATTCCGGGATCGACGGTGTTGCACAGTACCCACTGATCAATATCTTTCTGGAAAATGATATCGTCACTGCGAATGCCATCACTCTCCAGTGCAAATTTTCCTGTTGGCAGATAGCAATAAGCATCAATCTTCTGGCTAATGGCGTTGGCCAGCTTGAGCATATAAGGGCTGATAGGGGTCTCGCATATTTTCAGCCAATATCGATGGTAGGCAAGTAATGAGGGAGGACCTGTATCGATAATGCCATGACCTTGCAGATTTTCTGTCCACTCAAGCATGGCACCCAGTGCTGAGCCAGCCATAGCCGTGGAAGTCACCTGACGGATTGCCTGATCTTCAACTATTGCGTCGCGAGGCGTCTTATACTTCAGATGTTTTGCGATTTTCCGGTAATAGTCGCTGAACAGCGACCATTCACTCCCAAGCTCTTTCAACAGAGCGTTACAGAGCGTTGTTTTACCCGTTCCATGGGAACCAATGAGTGCAATAATCATACTGCTGACCTGTTACAGAGTAAGTAGCTAACCATATGAAATCATATATTTCTGACTCCTTGTGCTGGCACTCCCGGCAACTGCTCCTGCGTTGCTCTAGCTCCTGCATCCATGCAGTCGTGCTTCGTTACAACTCCGGTCACATAGCTACGGCTATGCTCCCTCCGTTGTGCCTCGCATAGTACCAGCCCAAGTAGCCAGAAATATTCGATTCCATATGGCCAGCTACTTAAGAACCCGGCATATAGCCGGGTTCTATTAAAAATAGCTCAAGCAAAAGGGCAGGCAGTAAAGTGTCATTCTGCTAACGCTTTTTTCTGTAACTCGATAATTTCCTCAATACCGGATCGTGCCAAGGCCATCATCGCCAGCATTTCATTCTGGCTGAAAGGGGCTGCTTCTGCCGTTCCCTGGACCTCGATAAAGCCGCCAGCATCTGTCATTACAACGTTCATGTCCGTTTCGGCACTGGAGTCCTCAGGATAATCAAGGTCAAGAACCGGGCTGCCTTTGTAGATTCCCACGGAAACGGCGGCAATCATGTGCAGGAAAGGATCACTTTTGACCATCTTCTTCTCCTGCATATAGCGCAGTGCATCCACCAGTGCCACACAGGCTCCGGTAATTGAGGCTGTGCGTGTGCCACCGTCGGCCTGAATCACATCACAGTCAATATTAATGGTGTTTTCCCCGAGCTTTTTCATGTCTACCGCCGCACGCAAGGCACGGCCGATCAGGCGCTGAATCTCCAGCGTCCTGCCACCCTGCTTGCCTCTGGAGGCTTCCCTTCCCATCCGTTCCGTGGTGGACCGGGGTAACATGCCGTACTCGGCGGTGATCCAGCCCTGGCCGGTTCCTTTGAGAAACCGGGGTACACCGCGTTCGACCGACGCGGTACAGATGACTTTGGTATCGCCAAACTCAACGAGCACAGATCCTTCTGCGTGTTTGGTATAGTTGCGGGTGATGTTTACATCACGTAATTGGTCTGCCGTTCTTCCGCTAGGGCGCATTTGGGTTACCTTGGTATGTCTGAAAAAACGTGAGCACTGCAAAATTTGCGGAATTATAACTGTTCAGTGGGTTTTCGGGAAAATAGAGTTTGAATAATCAGCTCTCTTTGTTGATGCTGCGTTATTAAATCAATGACATACGCCCAAGTGGTCAGTATTTTTAGAACTATAGTTTTTCCAAAATCTTATCTCATCGGTTTATTTTGTGGATAAACTTCTGAAATAATGAGTGTTTATTAGCCCACCGATTAAAGAGTATTTCATGACTTCCAGCATGACGGCATTCGCCCGTGTTCAGATACAGGAGGATTGGGGAAGCCTGGTATGGGAGATTCGATCCGTTAATCACCGTTACCTTGAACCCCACTTCCGTCTCATGGAACAGGCACGGGAGATCGAGCCTGCGTTGAGAGAATTGATTCGTAAGCAACTGAAACGAGGCAAGGTTGAATGCAGCCTGAAATTTCAGCTGGTTGAGAAAGAGCAGGTGCTTGACCTGAATCGTGTCCTGCTGGAAAAGCTGCAACTGGCAGTGCGTGAGGTTGAGGCGCATTTTTCCCGGGTGGCACCGGTCAATCCTCTTGAGGTTCTGCAGTGGCCCGGCGTGCAGAGCAATGAAGAGACGGAAATGGCCGTTGTTCATCGGGCTGCCATAAAAGGGTTCAACACAGCGCTTATTCAACTGAATGAGATGAGGCAGCGGGAAGGACAGGAGTTGCAGTCTTTCATTGAGGCCCGTTTGGATAAAATGGGGGATGAGGTGCGGCGGCTTCGTGGGTTGCTGCCGGAAATTCTGCAAAACCAGCGTGAGAAAATCCTTGATCGACTGGCTGAAGCCAGACAGGAGTTAAATCCGGAGAGGCTGGAGCAGGAAATGGTGATGCTGGCTCAGAAGATGGATGTCGATGAAGAGCTGGATCGTCTGGAAACGCACATAGCGGAAGTGCGCCGAACACTGACAAGCCCCGGGCAGGGAGCGGTCGGACGGCGATTGGATTTTCTGATGCAGGAACTCAACCGGGAGGCAAATACCCTGTCGTCCAAGTCCATTCATGCTGGCCTTACCCAGACTGCTGTTAATCTTAAGGTCCTGATCGAGCAAATGCGCGAGCAGGTTCAGAATATTGAATAGGAAACCTTGTATAATCAACAAGTTATTTTTGTTATGTGGTAAGTAGCAGGGCTTGTTTCTTAGTCTGACTTATCCTGAAGTACATAGGTTTAAAGCAGGGAGCCTTCCCTGGAGTGTTCATGAATATTGGCAAACTTTATATAATCGCTGCCCCTTCCGGCGCTGGCAAGACAAGCCTGGTAAAGGCCATGGTGGAATCTACGCCCCATGTGCGTGTGTCGGTCTCTCATACTACCCGGGGTATCCGGCCTGGTGAGCAGGATGGCGTAAACTATCACTTTACCTCTGTCGAAGGCTTCCGGGACATGTTGAGCAAAGGCATGTTTCTTGAGCATGCTGAAGTCTTTGGTAATTATTATGGAACCTCGGCACACTGGGTTCGTGAACAGCTGAACAAAGGTGAAGATGTTATTCTGGAGATTGACTGGCAGGGGGCGCAGCAGGTTCGCCGTTTGTTGCCTGATGCCGTATCAATCTTTATCCTGCCGCCTTCTCTTGAGGCTCTGAGGGAACGGTTGATCGGGCGGGCTACCGATGACCTTTCGATCATCGAAAGACGTATGTCTCAGGCGGTCAGTGAAATGTCCCATTATGGTGAGTTTGACTACCTGGTAATCAATGATGAGTTTGATCTTGCCTTGCGGGATCTGCAAACCATTATTCGCAGCCAGCGCCTGTCAATTAATTGGATGCAGCACTATAAAGAAGATCTGATTAAAGGTCTCATAAACTGAGTGATTAAGGGTAAGTAGTTGATCAAAAAAGGTCATATTTTCTGATCAGGTGTCAGTCACCCCGTAGCGTTACAACTTGGGTCGTATAATGGCTATGCTCCCTGTGTTGTCATTGCACAGTGACTGTTCATTCAGGTAGAAATATATGATCCCATTTGGCCAGCTACTTATCAGCCTTAAGCAACAAGCTATATTTAAATCCATAGAATTAAAAGGAAGTAATGCTATGGGTGTGAACAGAGTACCTGGTGGAAACGTTCCAAGGTATGATCAGAAACATCAGAAGTCTGACAAAGGTCAGAATTCCGCACAGGATAATCATCATAAAGTTGGTAGTGTCTCCTGTGACAGTCAAGTTAGAAAAACGAATACTGAACATTACCAGGTTGATCATGCAGCAATAAAGCCAAAACAGGTCGATGCTCTGGATCATCCTTCTGATACTTTTATGAAGCGTAATGGTGAGAAAAGTCATCAGTCTGATCGAGATAAACCACCAAAATTCCTTTCCAAAGTGGCTAACAAGGGGATCAAGGCTAAATCGGCAGAAGAGGCAAGAGGTGCAATCCAAAAGTATTTCCAGCTGCTGAGGAGATCTTACTCCAGAGAGGCACCTCCTTCACCAGAAATAAGAGAGCAGTTATATAACGACGTTGTCAAACTGTCTGCCAGGGTAATGAGCTTTGAATTTACCGCTGGTCGGGATAAGGATAAGGAAAAAACGCTTGGTCTAACTGCAGAGCTTCTTCAACAAATGCTGAGTGGCCTGAAAACCTCTTCTGCTGAGTTTGTCAACAGCCAGGTGACAGCCGTTCTTTCCCTTGGAATGATGACCCCAGAAGATAAAGCGTTTCTTTTTGGCTCCTGCCTGAATACTCAGATTATTTCTGTGGATAAATACACTGCTGACATAAGAAATTTAGACAATAAAATTTCTAGCCTGAAGACGAAGTTAGCTGGTTCAAAGCAAGGTGAGGCGGAAAGCCTGCAGCGTAGAATCAAATCTGCGGGTACTGAACGGGCTGATTTAGAGAGAAAGCAGCAGCTGCTGGTATCTAAAGAAGTAGGGGGGATGCATGGCCAAAAAGAGTTTTTCCAAAGCTGCTATGAAATTATGATGAAGCAAGTCAGGTCTGAAATCAGGGTTGGCTTAAAGAAACAATTAAAGCAAAAAAATAAAGCAAATTTTGCTGAAGGAGAGAAGTTGGTTAACCAAATAATGGGGAAGATGGATTCAACCCTTCGTAGTAAAGCTGAGTCTATAGCTAAAAACGCAGCCAACCAGAAAAAGGGTATTCAAGCGGAAGATGTCTATCAGAAAAAAAGAACCGACCTTTTTTTACTTCTGAATGAAGAGGTTTCAGGGCTTCTTGGAGGTATAAAAGAATCTTCTGACGTAAAACCTTTACCTGTGCATAAAAATGATGCAGTGCCAGCTCATAAAGTTGATGATAAAACAAGTTTTGATAGAAACAGTGGGTCACGAAAGCCTGTGCACAGGAAGAAGAGCCCTGAAGCTAATCAACTGTCGACCTCAGTCACGGAAGTATTAAAAGAAGCTGTTGATAAGGAGGATCACAATCCAGAAGCTCCTGCAGCTATTCAGCACAAGCCTTCTGATGTTAAGAATCAGGCCGCAGTTAAGGATCTGATCAAGTTTTTTGAAGACGTTGCTGAGAAGCACAGAATTGAGGATAAGTAGTAAACCCAATGAAATACTCTTGGGTACCATTTGCCCAACTACAGAAAATGGGGTTCTCCGGCTTTAACCAATCTGGCTATAAACTACGCTCGCCCGCTGGCCTTTTGTAATACCAGCGAGCGGTATAGTGTTGTTTCCTTATTTTACAGAGACTGGGTCGCTTCCCTCAGCCATTCAAAATCTTGCCCCTGGAGTTCAGGTGAAAGCGCCTCCCTGACCATTTCGTGGTACCCATTCAGCCAGTTGATTTCTGTATCCGTCATCAAATCTTTCAGCAGCGGGCGAGTGTCAAAGGGCGCAAGGGTCATCGGGATGAGTTTATAGAACTTGCCAAACTCATTCTCAATGTCCTCCGCGATCAGCATTATATTCTCAAGCCTGACACCATGTTTGTTATCCCGGTAAATGCCGGGCTCGTTGGTCACCAGCATGCCGGGCTTCAGGGCAACGTCAAACCATCTCGGGCTGATGCTCTGGGGGCCTTCATGCACATTCAGGAAGTAGCCCACCCCGTGGCCGGTACCGTGATTAAAGTCGATACCTTCACTCCACAAAGGCTGCCGGGTAATGGCATCCAGCTGTATTCCCCGTGTTCCCTCCTTGAACCTGGCCGTTGCCAGGGCGATATGGCTTTTCATCACCAGGGTATAGTCTCTCTTCTCCTCATCCGTCATCTCACCGCAGGCAAATGTGCGGGTGATATCCGTTGTTCCATCCGGGTATTGAGCGCCTGAGTCGATTAACAGCAACCCTTTGGTTTGAATGGAGTAAGCGGACTCTGCATCCGCCCGATAGTGACAGATAGCTCCATGGGCGGCATAACCGACAATCGAGGGAAAGCTGACCCCCTGGAAATGCTCTGACTCTGAGCGGAACTGCAGCAGCTGCTCATCAATATTGACTTCATTCAGCTGCCCTGTGGGAATATTGCTTTCCAGCCAGCGGATAAAGCGAACCATGGCAGCGCCATCACGGCGATGACACTCCTTCATCCGCTCTATCTCAGTGCTGTTTTTGATGGCCTTCAGGTCGGTGGTGGGCAATCTGTCTTCGATCAGGTGAATCGGTGCAGGAATGGCGGAGGCCAGCTGGTAACCCGTGGTGGCCGGGTTGATCATCAGGTGAGTGTTATCCGCAAGCGTTGACAACCTATCCAGGACTTCATCATAGGCCGCCAGCTCTACACCAGCCTTTGCCAGGGCTGACAGCGCATCCGCTGCTATTCGCTCTTTGTTGGTAAACAGCGTGATGCTGTCCGGTGAAATCAGGGCATAGGCAAGAAATACCGGGTTACAGTCAATGTCAGACCCCCTCAGATTAAACAGCCAGGCAATATCATCCAGTGTGGTGATAAGAAGCTCTGTTGCTTTTCGCTCCTTGAGAATCTCCCGAACCTCCGTGACCTTCTCTGTGAGGGTTTTACCGGCATAGGTGTCCTGGTGAATAAAGACGGGCTCAGCAGGCCGTGCTGGCCTGTCGGTCCAGATATCATTCAGCAGATCGTGATCGAATTTCAACGTAACGGATTTAGCCGCCAGTTTCTTTTCGAGATTTCTGACGTGGCTCAGACTCAGAGTGGCACCATCGAAGCCAATGCAACCCTGCTCAGAGACTGCTTCTGTTACCCAGTCAACCATTGATGGGACGCCGGGCTGACCATCTTTCATCAGGGTGATTTCTGAGCCTGCCAGCTGTTCTGAGGCCTGAATAAAGTAGCGCCCGTCTGTCCACAGGGCTGCTTTATCCTGTGTTACTACCAACGTACCAGCAGAGCCAGTAAAGCCAGAGAGCCAGGCCCTCCCTTCCCAGTGGGGGGCTACATACTCACTGTTATGGGCGTCGGAAGACGGGATAATCCAGACGTCAATGCCATATTCAGTCATTGCACCACGCAGATCTTGCAGCTTTTTGGTGCTCTTTGGGCTCTTGGTTGAGTCAGAGCGGTTCGGGGTATTCACCATGTATCTATTCCGGGCTTTTGGCCATTCGGCGAGTTAGTGTTGGGCAGGGTTTTTTTCTACTTAGATGATGCTTACGAATACTATAATCCGCACCCTTCATGGAGCAAACACTAACCCTGCTAAAGCTTGTCTGGCTACAGGTCGTAAAGTACACTAAAGGGTCAGGCAAACCGGCATTAAGGTTCTGTTTCTGAACCTGATTCTAATTGATGGAGTAAAACGTGGCTCGAGTAACTGTAGAAGACTGTCTGGATAACGTAGATAACCGCTTTGAACTGGTGATGGTCGCCTCCAAGCGTGCCCGCCAGCTGACCATTGGCGGCAAGGACCCCAAGGTAGACTGGGAAAATGACAAGGCAACCGTGGTGGCTCTGCGTGAAATCGCCGAAGGCCTGGTAACCCCTCTTTCCGTTGATGACCGCACGGTTGATGACGATGAAGCAGCAATGTTTCTCGCTGGTGTAGAACAATAAGCGTTTTACCTTCGTACTATCTTTGGATCACAAGCTTTAGAAGATAAGAAGGTTCAATGGATGATCTGCGCTTAAGGAGCGGACTTTGCTGACCATCGATGAGTTTGCCGGCCGCTTGAAGTCCTATCTGAATCCCGAGCAGGTCAACCTGGTTCGTCGGGCCTACTATTATGCGGAGCAGGCCCATGACGGACAAACCCGCCGCAGCGGCGATCCGTACATTATTCATCCCCTGGAAGTAGCCTCCATTCTTGCCGATATGCACATGGACCATCAGAGCCTGATGGCCGCCATGTTGCACGATGTCATTGAAGACACCGGTATCGAAAAGCAGGACATTGCCGGGCAGTTCGGTGATGTGATTGCGGACCTTGTGGATGGGGTCAGTAAGCTGACCCACATGAACTTTGAAAACAAGACGCTGGCCCAGGCCGAAAACTTCCAGAAAATGGCGCTGGCCATGGCCAAGGATATCCGCGTCATTCTGGTTAAGCTGTCAGACCGCCTCCACAATATGCGCACGCTGGGTGTGCTGAGGCCTGACAAGCGCCGTCGTATAGCCAAGGAAACGCTGGATATCTATGTGCCCATTGCCAACCGTCTTGGCATGCACACGCTCCGAATAGAGCTGGAGGATCTGGGCTTCTTTGCCATGTACCCCATGCGGGCCCGGCTGATTCGACAGGCGGTGCGCAATGCCCGTGGCAACCGTAAAGACCTGGTCAGCCAGGTTCAGCAGGCGATTGCGGCCCGTCTGGAAGAAGAAGGCCTGAAAGGCCGGGTAGTGGGTCGTGAAAAGCATCTGTACAGCATCTACAGCAAGATGAAGAACCAGAGTAAGTCCTTTGACGACATCATGGACATGTTTGCGTTCCGAATCATTGTGGACAAGGTGGACAGCTGCTATCGGGCGCTGGGCATTGTCCATAACTTCTATAAGCCCATTCCCGGGCGGTTCAAAGATTACATTGCCATTCCGAAAGCCAATGGCTATCAGTCGCTTCATACCACCCTGTTTGGTATGCACGGTGTGCCCATAGAAATCCAGATCCGGACCCAGGAAATGGAAGATATGGCCAATAATGGCATTGCTGCCCACTGGCTTTACAAGTCCGGAGAAGAAGCGCTGTCCGGCAGTCATGCCAGAACCCGGCAGTGGCTCAAAGGCGTACTGGAACTGCAGAAAAATGCCGGAGACTCTCTGGAGTTTATTGAGAACGTGAAAATCGATCTCTTCCCGGATGAGGTGTATGTCTTTACCCCCAAAGGGCATATTCTAGAGCTGCCCAAAGGTGCGACAGCGGTTGACTATGCTTATGCCGTCCATACCGATGTGGGTAACACCTGTGTAGCCTGTCGTATCAATAAACGTCTGGCGTCACTCAGTCAGCCGTTGCAGAGTGGTCAAACGGTTGAAGTGGTTACCGCGCCCGGTGCAAGACCCAATGCGGCCTGGTTGAATTTTGTTGTCACGGGTAAAGCACGATCCAACATTCGCCACTTCCTCAAGCATCAGCGCAGAAATGAGTCAATTGCCCTGGGCCGACGTTTGCTGAGCAAAGCACTGGTCAGTTTTGACAGCAGCCTTGAGCAAATCAGTGAAGAGGTCATTCGCCAGCAACTGTCCGTGTTTGAACTGGATGACCTTGATGGGCTGCTGGAAGATATTGGTCTCGGTAACCGTATGGCCTATATCGTTGCCAAGATACTGGTTGAGCCCGGTAGCCTGCCTGAGAACAAGAGTCAGCTGGACCTGTCCAACAGTGAGAAACCGCTCTCCATTCGTGGCTCTGAGGGCATGGTCATCAGTTTTGGCAAGTGCTGCTATCCAATACCGGGAGACCCGGTGGTTGGCCATGTCAGCTCGGGCCGTGGCATTGTTATTCATACGGATACTTGCCCGAATGTCTCTGAAATTCGACACAATCCCGAGAAGGTTCTGGAAGTTGAGTGGGATAAGGACGTCTCCGGTGAGTTTACCGTAGAACTCAGCGTAGAGCTGGAGCATCACCGTGGTATGATTGCCTCTCTGGCTACCGCCATTACCGCAGTGGAAGGCAATATTGAGAAGATCAGTATGGTCGAGCAGGACTCCCGTTGCAGCATCGTTCAGTTGCTGCTCAGTGTTCGTGACCGGGTGCATCTGGCCAAAATTATTAAACGACTTCGGGTTATTAAAGGCGTTTACTCGATTATTCGACGACGTCGGGATTCATAAACGTCTGTGAATTAAAGCATTACAAGAAAAAACCGGATGCTGCACCGCAAAAACACAGTATCCCGTAAATATCGCTCTAAATCCTTGAAATATAATGTTTACACCCTAGTATCGGGTGTCTTCTTTTCTTTTTTTCCATGGGCTTCTGATTCCCAAGCTTAAGAGAGTAGATCGATGAGTAACCGACAGACGATTAATACTGATAAGGCACCCAAGGCTATTGGCACCTATTCTCAGGCGGTAAAAGCAGGAACCACTGTTTATATCTCGGGCCAGATTCCACTGGTTGCAGACACCATGGAATTATTGGAGGGAAGCTTTAAGGAGAAGACCCGCCTCTGCTTTGAAAACCTGAAAGCCATTGCCATGGCGGCTGGCGGAACCCTTGGCGATGCTGCCAAGGTGACAATTTACCTGACCGATATGGCGAACTTTGCTGAAGTCAATGAGGTCATGGCTGAGTTTTTTAAACAGCCGTATCCTGCCCGTGCCGCTATTGGTGTCAAAGAGTTGCCAAAAGGTGTACCGGTTGAGGTAGAGGCTATTCTGGAACTGAAATAAGTTTTTGCAGTGATAGCAGCTCCTGGTCATCTTGAGTCAGGGGCTTTACGGATATTCTGCGGCGAACATTGCTTTTTGGTTTGATTCTTTGGCAGCTTTCTGATGTATCAATAATCACAATGGGTCGAGTTGCATTGTCGATACTGGGTTTAGTCTGGAGTCTCAGGCAGTGTGAGCACTCAGAGTAGAACTGGCAGTGGCTCTGCCATTGCATATCAAAAATTTCTGAGTGATGTTTGCCGGATTCATTCTTGATACAGCCTTGCCCTGCGGGTAATGAGTGCATTGCTATATCACCCTGCCCTCCGGCAATTTCATTAACAGATCGTCCTGAGTGGCAATGCGCTGACAAACTGCTCTTGGTGTTTTCTGCATTGAGGCTCTGCACCCTGTTGTGTATTGGTGCGACAGAAGTGGATGGGGCGGCGCTCACAATCTTGTGCTCTTTCCAGTGGTTAATAACCCTTAGAAAGATTTTTAAAGCGATAGTTCAAAAATAATGAAGTGAATTGTGGTTCGACATGCCCATCAACCTGTCTTGTGGATAACTCTGTGAATTATATCTTGGTAAGCCGTTAATAAGCCTGTATTAACGGTCGTTCAGGTTTTTCTAGCCTGTGGATGATCAGGCTCTGCTGGCTGTCAGTCTGCCCGCAGAACCTGCCTGATTTAATCCCTGTTATGGAGCAGGCTGGTATAACCACTTTTGTAATCAGGAAAGTAAAATTTATAACCTGTCTCAATAATCCGCTGGTTAGAGCACCGTCGATTACCCCTTTGTGGCGATGGAAAATTGCTATTGTCTAATGCCACATTCAATTGCTCACCAAGCCATTGCAGCACATCAAACGTGGTCGCCGGGGTACTGTCAACGCCGAGATATAAGTTATCCACCGGCAGATGATCCATATCGCGCCGAATAAGGTGGGCGATGATGCCGGCGCAGTCTTTCTGGTGAATTCGGTTACTGTATACGGCGGGCTTTATCGGGCAGCCTTCACCTTTCAACACCCGGCTGATCAGCCGGTTTCGGCCGGGTCCATAAATCCCGCCAAAACGTATGGCCGTGCCAGGGAAGGGAGCATGCTGTAACCGTTTTTCTGCGGCCAGCATGATTCGACCATTGAACTTCACCGGCTGGGTGGCCGACGTTTCGTTCACCCATTCGCCATTACTCTGGTGGAAAGTGCTGGTGCTGGAGGTGAAAAAAATACGTTTTGGCTGGTATTGCTCGTTCACCAGACGGTTAAGAATATTTTGCAGACCATCAATGTAAGCCTGTTGATAATGCGCTTCCGTTCGTCCATTAGAGGCGGCGGCATAGACCACGTAGTCAATCTGTTCAGGCCAGTCACCGAGCATTTCGGCATTAAACAGGTCACCCCGGATAGGGTTAACGTCAGCAGGCAACCTGGCAATATTTCGCCGTAACCCCCAGACATTAAAGCATTTCATGGCGGTTAACTGCCGGGCGAGTTCACAGCCGACATCGCCACAACCCGCAATCAGTATATTGAGCTTATTCATAGCTATAGTCTATTGGTTGGTATAATCTTTGGAAAAAACATAATGGCAATTTCGTTTATATGGCTGTATAAATTTACAGTATTATAGATGGCACGAGCATCCTTGCCAGTCTTTCAGGGCTTTTAGGAGCTGAAGGCTTGATATGAACTCAGGGCTGTTTATCGAGCTGTCTTATCAAAACAGTTGAAAATCATTATGACACTGACAGAACTTCGCTACATTGTCACCCTTGCTCAGGAGCAGCACTTTGGCAGAGCTGCCAGTAAGTGCTTTGTCAGCCAGCCAACACTGAGTGTCGGAGTCAAAAAGCTGGAAGATGAACTGGGTGTTGCCCTGTTTGAGCGAACCCGGAATGCGGTTCGTGTTACCCCAATGGGTGAATTGATCGTCAGTCAGGCCCAGAAAGTTCTGGAAGAGGCCTCGGCCATCAAGCAACTGGCGAAAACCGGTCAGGATCAGCTCAGTTCTCCCCTGCGAGTGGGCGCGATCTACACCATTGGCCCTTACCTTTTTCCCCATCTGATTCCTCAACTGGCACAGTCCGCCCCCAATATGCCGCTGTATATTGAGGAAAACTTTACCGCGGTTTTGCGCAAAAAGCTGCGTCTGGGGGAACTGGATGCCATTATCATTGCCCTGCCCTTTAATGAACCGGATGTGTTAACCAGGCCGCTTTATGATGAGCCCTTCCGGGTATTGTTGCCAGGTGGTCATCCCTGGGAATGTCAGAGCGAAATTGATCCGGCTGACCTGGCCCAGGAAAAGCTGCTGCTGCTGGGCGAAGGCCACTGTTTCCGTGACCAGGTACTGGAGGCCTGCCCGATGCTGGCCAGTAAAAAAGAGGCGGGCGATGATGGCAGTGGTATTGAAGCAACCTCACTGGAAACCATCCGACACATGGTGGCGTCGGGTATGGGGATCAGTGTGCTGCCACAGTCAGCCGTTGTCGATCATCACTACGCGCCCAATATTCTCAGCACCCGGCCATTTCGTACGCCAGCACCTGGCAGGACGGTGGCCCTGGCCTGGCGCGCCAGCTTCCCGAGGCCGAAGGCAATTGATGTGCTTTCTAATGCCTTGAGGCAGTGTTCGGTTAATCAATAAGTGGGCCTATGGTGAGTATGAACAGGTCATTACACGATATTCCGGTAACCACGTTAAAAGGCGTTGGTGATGCCTTGGCCGGGAAGTTGGCCAGAATCGGCATTGTCACTATTCAAGACCTGCTGTTTCACCTGCCAATGCGTTATCAGGACAGAACCAGGGTAACGCCCATCGGCACACTTCAGCCTCAAACCGATGTGGTGATTCAGGGGAAGGTGCTGGCATCGGATATCATGATGGGAAAACGTCGCAGCCTGCTTTGCCGGGTCGGTGACGGGTCCGGCTCCATAAGCCTGAGGTTCTTTCACTTTACCGCTGCCCAGAAAAACAACCTTCGGCATGGGGTTGAGATTCGCTGCTTCGGAGAACCCCGGCGGGGTGCCACGGGGCTTGAGATGTATCACCCTGAATACCGGGTGATCAAAGCCGATGCCCCGGCGGACGTTGAAGAGACATTAACGCCGGTCTATCCGGCCACAGAAGGTCTGACCCAACAGCGAATCCGCAGTTTGTGCGAGCAGGCATTGAAGCTGCTCGCCGATGAAAGCTCTCTGCAGGAGCTTCTCCCGGAGCAGATTCGGCAGCAATATCACCTCAGCTCACTGGTGGAAGCCGTTCGACTCCTGCATCAGCCGCCACCGGAAGAGTCGATGATAGTGCTCAGCGAAGGGCGGCATCCTGCCCAGCAACGTCTGGCTTTTGAGGAGTTATTGGCCCATAACCTCAGTCTTCAGCAGCTCAGAAGGCGGGTACAGGCGATCGGTGGTTTTGCCATGCCACCAAAAAGCCGGTTAACCCAACAGTTATTGGCGCAACTGCCCTTTTCCCTGACCTCTGCCCAGCAGCGAGTGGCCGATGATATCAGCCAGGATATGGCCCTGGAAAAGCCCATGCTGCGACTGGTGCAGGGGGATGTTGGTTCGGGCAAAACCGTTGTTGCCGCCCTGGCCGCACTGCAGGCGGTGGAAAATGGTTATCAGGCCGCAGTGATGGCGCCAACGGAAATTCTGGCGGAGCAACATCAGCTTAACTTCGCAAACTGGCTTAAGCCGCTGGGTATTGCCACGGCTTTCCTGTCCGGAAAAACCAAAGGTAAAAAACGCCAGGAGATTTTAGCCCGGATCGCTTCTGGCGAAGCCATGGTTGTGGTTGGCACTCACGCCCTGTTTCAGGACGATGTGATATTCCATAAGCTGGGCATGGCAGTGATTGATGAGCAACATCGATTTGGCGTTCATCAACGCCTGGCACTGCGGAAAAAAGGGGCAAACAATGGCGGGCTCCCTGACCAGCTGATTATGACCGCCACCCCGATCCCCAGAACATTGGCCATGAGTGCTTACGCCGATCTCGATGTTTCTGTGATTGACGAGCTGCCGCCGGGACGGACACCCATCAACACCGTCGTTATAGGTGACGACCGTCGTGAAGAGGTCATTAAACGCCTCAAGGCCGCCTGCCTTGAAGGACGCCAGGCTTATTGGGTATGCACGCTGATCGAAGAGTCCGAAGCATTGCAGTGTCAGGCCGCAGAAGTGACGGCAGAGCAATTGCGAGAAACACTTCCAGAGTTGTCTATAGGTCTGGTTCATGGCCGGATGAAAGCCAGTGAAAAGGCAGAGGTGATGAACGCTTTCAAGGAGGGGCATCTGCACCTGCTGGTGGCAACCACCGTTATTGAAGTGGGTGTTGATGTACCCAATTCAAGCCTGATGATCATTGAAAACCCGGAAAGGCTGGGGCTGGCCCAGTTGCATCAGCTTCGGGGGCGAGTGGGTCGAGGGAATATTGCCAGCCACTGTCTGCTGATGTACCACGCGCCTTTATCCCGGCAAAGCAGGGAACGTTTACAGGTGATGAGGGATTCGAATGACGGCTTTGTGATCGCCGAAAAAGATTTGCAGCTAAGAGGCCCGGGTGAGGTTTTAGGTACCCGACAAACAGGTTTGGCACAATTCCGGGTTGCTGATCTGGAGCGGGATCGTGACTTGCTGATGGCTGTGCGCACGGCTGCTCAGGAATTAATTCACCAGTCACCAGAAGCAGTAGAGCCGTTGGTGAATCGCTGGCTGAGCAAGGGGGAGGAGTACGCGAATGTTTGATAAAGTTGCCAGGGGAATCCACAGCAGGTCAGTTAATTATTGGTCGGCCTCCCGTGAACCTGTATCGGGCATGATCTGCCAGAAGGAAACAACCTCTGGCACTGAAACTTCACCATTGTCAGGGGGCAAACCGGTGACCTTAAGACTTCGGCTGCAAGGGCTGAAGCAAAATTTCGCAATACTGTTTTCTGTTTGCAAACGAGCCCTTTCCTGCCAGTTCCCGTCTGCCGTCAACGCGAACAAAATCAGGCCGCGAGTATTGGTTTCAGGAACTACAGCCAGCAGGTAACCTTCTTGATTGAAATCTGCTTCTTTGATGGAAAATTCGATGCGTTGCCTGACCCACTCACCGGCAGGTCCACCAACAGACTTACGCTGATAGATATCCGTATGGCCCGCAGGATCATTGCAAACAATGGTTTCACCGCTGGGGCTGATTTTTGTCAGGGACTCAGCCGGAAATGTTTGTGTCCGACCCCACATTCCGGACTCCGCCTTGCGCCAGATTGTTACGCACCACCACCTCTTTCTAATGAATTCACAAGGGTCCACAGAAAAATGAATCATACCACCACCGCAAGGGGGGGGGCTCCTGAACAGAAGGCCGCCATTGGTCGTCAGCATTTAATTCCCAGATATCCAGATCATCTTCAGTGGTGATAATCAGACAGCGACCATCGGGGCTGAAATCAGGTTGAATATCGTAATAACGACTTGGACAATCGCAGGTTTTGATAATTCTCTGTTTTTCACGCCACTGCCCTTCCGGGTCCGGGGCAAAAATGACGACAAAGAAATAATCTCGTCGAATAGAAGCGTTGTAGCAATCATCGCCGGCATCTTCAAACCATGTGGCAAAATGGCGGTTATCCGGGCTGAATAGCACTTGGAGATCAAAATCATACTCGCTCACTTTATCGCCACTGGGTGTGAGTTTCAGGTCATCATCAGGATCTTTAACAATAATGTCACCCGTTTGTGACCAGGATTCATCGTCTGCCTTGCTCATCACTGTAATGAATGATCCACTATAAAGCACAAGATGTTTGCAGTCGGCACTGAACAGTAAATCATGATTAAGACCTGTATGAATGTTGCCTCTATTGACCCACCGGCCATCGGTACCCCGACCGAGAATAGCACCAGATTGTCCCGCTTTAATACAGACCAGTGACCTGGCATCAGGTGACAGGTACATGGAGGTCGTAAACGCTGACTGACATTGAGGAAAAACGTCACCCGTTGTCAGTTGCTGTTGCTCAACCCACGCACCATTCCGGCATTCATAAACAGACAGTAAGTGCTCTTCACCACTTTTGTAGCAAAACAATCCCATACTCCCAAAGCTTGCCGGAACGGATTGAGTGACAAATAAAATATGGTCGGCATTCTGATGACTAAAACTGGTAATGTGATCGTGTTTGATTTCAGCTTTCCTGACCCAGTGACCGTGCTCCAGAGCCAGAATATCACTGTAATTGTCCGCCTTCCTCTCGGTGAGGATGGGAATATGATCATGCAGATGATGGGTAAAGCGTTTAACATTTAAGCTGCCACGGGGTATAAGGGTCAGTGCTGCCCCATCAAGAATCTGCTGGCGCAAATGGCGGGCATAAAATGAGTAAAACGCCGGGCCCAGTTGCGCCGGAAAGCGTCGAACAGAAAATATAGACAACGATCTGAGGTGCTCAAGGAGTTGCTGACTGGACTGAATGATTGCCCGGCACGAAGATTGCCTTTGCCTGGTCAGGGAGAGGAAGTACTGGACCTCTGCCAGGCCGCATGACCGCAGACGATCAGCCGTTGTCGGCGATGCTTGTGCAAAATTATTGATTTCGTTAATTGATAAATAGCTGGCGATTTTGGTGAACACTTCCTGGGATACGCGAACCCACCGGTGATCAAAGCGAGCCATATCACGGGCTACTTCAGGCTTGATTTCATTGCCCAATGTATTGATATCGGTACTGGTCTTTAACCTCATTGCAGGTGACATAATGTTAAACCCCCAAGGAGACTCAGGCAGTCAAGTATAGTCCTGCTGCAAGGATGGTCAGGCACAATCTGCGAGGCAGAATTAACAGGGCAAATATCGTACTTTTCCGCGACCAACTCTTTACATCTGTAAAAGCGACCGATAAAACAGGTGTAGACTACCTTCGATCAGATCTTGTCCAGCCAGGGTGGCTGGCAAGATGCTGAAGAGGCCATTGCCATGGTAAGGAGGGATGAGCGACAGTGGTCACCCCTTTAAAAGAAGGGATTCAATAATTGATATTGAGCTTTCTAAACAGGAAGCCCAGGCACCACAATGGCCCAATCAACAGAAACTGCAGATCCTCAAAAAATGACGGCTTTTTCCCTTCAACCTTGTGACCAGCAAACTGAAAGATCCAGGCGACGATAAAAATCGCAATACTGGCCTGTAAGACATAAGCTCCAAGCGCTTGAGAGATGGCTGCTGATGCGGCAAAGACAACAATCATGGCCAGCGACAGTTTGAAGGAGAGCTTGAAATAGAACAGTAGGGTAACGGCCATCATCGCCCAGGTGGCAACGGGGCTGAATGCCCATAGTATACCGATAATGCTGAAAAGGATGGCTGGCACACAGATCCAGTGGATCAATTTATTGGTGGGATTCTGGTGGCTTTCGCCATATTCCGTGAACCACTGCTCGACGGTTTTCATAGCTAAGACGCCTCTTTATATTCTTATTATTGACACGAGGAGGTAATTTATCACCTGCTGCCACGGTTCTCAATTGGTGTCTGGTCAGCTATCCACGGGCATAAAGTTGCATCCATTAAAAAGCCCGGAGTTCAGTCCGGGCTTTGAGTTATGCGGGATGATAATCAGGCATTGGTAGCAACAAAGTACTTGGGATCTTCGATGACGTTCACTTCCACCAGGTTACCCGCCTTTTTCAGCAGCTTTCTGCAGTCATTGCTGAGGTGGAGCAGGTGTAGCGTCCTGCCACTGTTCATATAGCGCTCGGCCAGCGTATCAATGGCTTCAAGCCCGGAATGGTCACAGACCCTGGAGTCCCGGAAGTCGATAATCACATCTCTGTTGTCGTCTTTTGGCGAAAACTGCGTCAGAAAGTGTGTGGTGGAACCAAAGAAGAGTGGGCCATGCACCTTATAAATCGTTGAGCCATCCTGGTCTTCCAGTTTTGTGATTTTGATCTGTTTGGCATGCTCCCAGGCAAAAATCAGGGCAGAAACAATAACGCCGACAATAACCGCCACAGCCAGGTCCGTCAGAACGGTCACTACCGAAACCAGTACCAGCACAAAGGCGTCCCCTTTGGGCACTTTGTTCATGATTCGGAAGCTACTCCACTCAAAGGTTCCGATAACAACGATGAACATAACACCAACCAGGGCAGCCACCGGAATCATTTCGATTAATGAAGAAGCAAAGAGGATAAAGGTCAGCAAGAATAACGCCGCAGAAATACCAGACAAACGGCCCCGGCCACCAGAGTTCACATTGATCATACTCTGGCCAATCATCGCACAGCCACCCATGCCGCCAAAGAAACCGGTAACCACATTGGCCACACCCTGACCCACACACTCCCGGTTACTGCTGCCGTGTGTTTCGGTGATTTCATCAACCATTCTCAGGGTCAGCAGTGACTCAATGATACCGATAGCGGCCAGAATCAGAGAGTAGGGTAAGATGATCGTCAGGGTTTCAAAAGTAAACGGCACTGCAGGAATGCTGAATGCCGGAAGCCCGCCCGCAATACCGGCAACATCACCAACGGTTCTGGTATCCAGATTCAAACCGAGGGCGAGAGCGGTGACCACAATGATGGCGGCCAGAGAAGAAGGAATGGCCGTGGTCAGCCTGGGCAGAAAATGGATGATGGTCATGGTTAAGGCAACCAGCCCGAGCATCAAATAGAGCTCACTGCCTTTCATCCAGGCAACATCAATAACACTGTTTTCCAGGAAAGAGCCGGTTAACCAACCGGCTTCACCCTGAACACCAAACTGACTCAGCTGCGCCAGGAAGATCACGATGGCCAGACCGTTTACAAAGCCAAGCATCACCGGATGGGGGACCATTCTGATGAACTTGCCGAGTTTGAATAGGCCGGCGAGCACTTGAATAATACCCATCAGAACCACCGCCGCGAACAGGTACTGTACCCCGTGACTGGCAACCAGGCTGACCATCACCACGGCCAGGGCACCCGTTGCTCCGGATATCATCCCCGGGCGGCCACCAATGGCAGCGGTAATCAGACCAACAAGAAAGGCGGCATATAAGCCGACTAGAGGTTCGACCCCGGCAACGAAGGCAAAGGCGACAGCTTCTGGAACAAGAGCAAGTGCTACCGTTAAACCGGAAAGAAGATCATTCTTTAAGGTGGCAACGTTTCTGGCGTGGGGTTCGAACAAGTGGTGTCTCCAGCAATATATATGAGTCTTGAAAGGTGTTAGCGGCATATAGGTGCCGGTATTGATTGTTTACTATTGGAGAATAGTAGAGCTGTCATCTGTCTGGCTGCCCGGCGGGTTATTGTGAAAAGAACCGGGAGCAAACGAGACACATAGAGTGTTGGCAAGCTGGCTGGGAGCATGGCTGCTACATTGGAACGATTGAGTATCCTGAAGCCGCTTGCCGCTTTTAAATCAGGCGCAAACTATTGTCTGTTTTGTGAAGAGCATTCTAAAGAAGAGGGGTTGTAAAGGCAATGTGATGGCTCTTCCCTATGTAGAGGCTATCAGCCACCGCTGCTTCGGAGTGTGGCTTAATTATAGGTATTGTCCTCAGGTTGTCACATAAAACATCTGCCGTATAATGCGCCCCACTTCCACGGACTGACCCAAACGGTTATCCACGGATCAGCAGAGTGAATCATCATCGCTGACCGGGAAGTGCGGTTTGAAAATGGGTTGTTTGGAAGTAAATGAAAAATAACCGGTTGACAAATCAAACTGGTGCGGTAATATGCGCCTCCGCTGACAGGGCTTGAGAGCAACGTTAGCGAGTTGGAAAGCTTCTTTCTTCTTCTGAAAAACGAATGCTTGACAACGAAAGCCGCCACGGTAAGATAGGCTGCCTTGCTGATCGGCACTGACTGCTGAATCAGCGATTAAATCACCACGATTTAATCAGTTCTTTAACAAGATATCAGACAATTCGTGTGGGCGCTTGTGCGATTGCATCGGTTAATCAGCTTCGGCTGAAAACACTTTAAGATGCTTAATTGATCAAGCGAACATACCTGTAAATTCATGTACGTTTAATTGTGACATTGAGCCGTTGTTTTGTTCTTCGGAATAAAATGACAAAACGATTTAAACTGAAGAGTTTGATCATGGCTCAGATTGAACGCTGGCGGCAGGCCTAACACATGCAAGTCGAGCGGTAGCAGGAAGTGCTTGCACTTCGCTGACGAGCGGCGGACGGGTGCGTAACACGTAGGAATCTGCCTGGTAGTGGGGGATAGCCCGGAGAAATCCGGATTAATACCGCATACGCCCTACGGGGGAAAGGAGGGGATCTTCGGACCTTTCGCTATCAGATGAGCCTGCGTCGGATTAGCTTGTTGGTGGGGTAAAGGCCTACCAAGGCGACGATCCGTAGCTGGTCTGAGAGGATGATCAGCCACACTGGGACTGAGACACGGCCCAGACTCCTACGGGAGGCAGCAGTGGGGAATATTGCACAATGGGCGAAAGCCTGATGCAGCCATGCCGCGTGTGTGAAGAAGGCCCTAGGGTTGTAAAGCACTTTCAGTGGGGAGGAAAGGTTGAAGGTTAATACCCTTCAGCTGTGACGTTACCCACAGAAGAAGCACCGGCTAACTCCGTGCCAGCAGCCGCGGTAATACGGAGGGTGCGAGCGTTAATCGGAATTACTGGGCGTAAAGCGTGCGTAGGCGGCCACCTAAGTTGGATGTGAAAGCCCCGGGCTCAACCTGGGAACTGCATCCAAAACTGGGTGGCTAGAGTACGGGAGAGGAGTGTGGAATTTCCTGTGTAGCGGTGAAATGCGTAGATATAGGAAGGAACACCAGTGGCGAAGGCGACACTCTGGCCTGATACTGACGCTGAGGTACGAAAGCGTGGGGAGCAAACAGGATTAGATACCCTGGTAGTCCACGCCGTAAACGATGTCTACTAGTTGTCGGTTGTCTTGTACGACGGGTAACGCAGCTAACGCGATAAGTAGACCGCCTGGGGAGTACGGCCGCAAGGTTAAAACTCAAATGAATTGACGGGGGCCCGCACAAGCGGTGGAGCATGTGGTTTAATTCGAAGCAACGCGAAGAACCTTACCTGGCCTTGACATCCTGCGAACTTTCTAGAGATAGATTGGTGCCTTCGGGAACGCAGAGACAGGTGCTGCATGGCTGTCGTCAGCTCGTGTCGTGAGATGTTGGGTTAAGTCCCGCAACGAGCGCAACCCTTGTCCTCAGTTACCAGCACGTTATGGTGGGCACTCTGGGGAGACTGCCGGTGACAAACCGGAGGAAGGTGGGGGACGACGTCAAGTCATCATGGCCCTTACGGCCAGGGCTACACACGTGCTACAATGGTGCATACAGACGGTTGCCAAGCCGCGAGGTGGAGCTAATCTGAGAAAGTGCATCGTAGTCCGGATTGGAGTCTGCAACTCGACTCCATGAAGTCGGAATCGCTAGTAATCGTGAATCAGAATGTCACGGTGAATACGTTCCCGGGCCTTGTACACACCGCCCGTCACACCATGGGAGTGGGTTGCTCCAGAAGTAGCTAGCTTAACCTTCGGGAGAGCGGTTACCACGGAGTGATTCATGACTGGGGTGAAGTCGTAACAAGGTAGCCCTAGGGGAACCTGGGGCTGGATCACCTCCTTAAACGAAAACCGACGTCCATAAGCGTTCACACGAATTGTTTGATGATAAAACTGCATGCGCAGTTTTATTAGTCATTGTTCTTTAAAAATGTGGAATCCAAATTTAAGCTGAATTGATTTAAATAATTTAACTTCGGTTAAATCGTTTAAAGAAAATTCTTGCTGAGACACTCTCAAGTTAATTACCGAAAGGTAATAGCTAATGTGTATGGCGATGAATTTCGAAAGAAATTCATTTGATCGTTAAAGGTAGTTGTATTGACTGACCTCTAATGATTTACGAAAGTAAATCGTTTCGGGTTATATGGTCAAGTGACTAAGCGTACACGGTGGATGCCTTGGCAGTCAGAGGCGATGAAGGACGTGGTAATCTGCGATAAGTCTTGGGGAGCTGATAAACAAGCTGTGATCCAGGAATTTCCGAATGGGGAAACCCAACGGCATAAGCCGTTATTCCTTACCTGAATACATAGGGTCTGGAAGGCGAACCCGGGGAACTGAAACATCTAAGTACCCGGAGGAAAAGAAATCAATTGAGATTCCCCCAGTAGCGGCGAGCGAACGGGGACCAGCCCTTAAGCAATTTATGAGTTAGTGGAACACTCTGGAAAGTGTGGCCATAGTGGGTGATAGCCCCGTACACGAAAGCTCATTTATTGTGAAATCGAGTAGGACGGGACACGTGAAATCCTGTCTGAACATGGGGGGACCATCCTCCAAGGCTAAATACTCCTGACTGACCGATAGTGAACCAGTACCGTGAGGGAAAGGCGAAAAGAACCCCGTTGAGGGGAGTGAAATAGAACCTGAATCCGTGTACGTACAAGCAGTGGGAGCCTACTTACTCTTTTTTAAGGGCAGAGGGGTGACTGCGTACCTTTTGTATAATGGGTCAGCGACTTACTTTCAGTGGCAAGGTTAACCGTATAGGGGAGCCGTAGGGAAACCGAGTCTTAATAGGGCGTGTTCTTAGGAACAACAGTCGCTGGGAGTAGACCCGAAACCGGGCGATCTATCCATGGGCAGGTTGAAGGTTGAGTAACATCAACTGGAGGACCGAACCGACTATCGTTGAAAAGCTAGCGGATGACCTGTGGATAGGAGTGAAAGGCTAATCAAGCCCGGAGATAGCTGGTTCTCCTCGAAAGCTATTTAGGTAGCGCCTCGTGTCTCACCATCGGGGGTAGAGCACTGTTTGGGCTAGGGGGTCATCCCGACTTACCAACCCCATGCAAACTCCGAATACCGATGAGTGCAATCACGGGAGACACACGGCGGGTGCTAACGTCCGTCGTGGAAAGGGAAACAACCCAGACCGTCAGCTAAGGTCCCAAAGTTCTAGTTAAGTGGGAAACGATGTGAGAAGGCCCAGACAGCCAGGAGGTTGGCTTAGAAGCAGCCACCCTTTAAAGAAAGCGTAATAGCTCACTGGTCGAGTCGGCTCGCGCGGAAGATTTAACGGGGCTCAAACTAGACACCGAAGCTACGGATCTAGAGACTAGTTTCTAGAAACAAGTGACAAGAAAAAGAAGTACAGAGTTAATACTCAGCTTCTGTCTTTTAACTTGATACTTGTATCTAGAAACTAGTCTCTAGGTGGTAGAGGAGCGTTCTGTAAGCCGTTGAAGGTGCATCGGGAGGTGTGCTGGAGGTATCAGAAGTGCGAATGCTGACATGAGTAACGACAAGGGGAGTGAGAAGCTCCCCCGCCGGAAGACCAAGGGTTCCTGCGCAACGCTAATCGGCGCAGGGTGAGTCGGCCCCTAAGGTGAGGTCGAAAGACGTAATCGATGGGAAACAGGTCAATATTCCTGTACCCCTTTTGACTGCGATGGAGTGACGGAGAAGGCTAGGTCAGCGCAGCGTTGGTTGTCTGCGTTTAAGATCGTAGGCCGGGGATCCAGGCAAATCCGGATCCTCAAGGCCGAGAATTGATGACGAGGTTCTACGGAACTGAAGTGATTGATGCCATGCTTCCAGGAAAAACTTCTAAGCTTCAGGTCATAAGGGACCGTACCCCAAACCGACACAGGTGGTCAGGTAGAGAATACCAAGGCGCTTGAGAGAACTCGGGTGAAGGAACTAGGCAAAATGGCACCGTAACTTCGGGAGAAGGTGCGCCAGCTTTGGTGATCGGACTTGCTCCGTAAGCTGAGGCTGGTCGAAGATACCAGGTGGCTGCGACTGTTTATTAAAAACACAGCACTGTGCAAACACGAAAGTGGACGTATACGGTGTGACGCCTGCCCGGTGCCGGAAGGTTAATTGATGGGGTTATCTCACCTCCAGATTGCTTTTGCTGCAAGGCAAATGATGGAGCGAGCGAAGGAGTTTACAAAAGAGTAAATGACTGAGCGAGCGGAATCATTTAACGCAGTCAGCAAGAGCAATGTGGTGGTGAGAGAAGCTCTTGATCGAAGCCCCGGTAAACGGCGGCCGTAACTATAACGGTCCTAAGGTAGCGAAATTCCTTGTCGGGTAAGTTCCGACCTGCACGAATGGCGTAACGATGGCCACGCTGTCTCCACCCGAGACTCAGTGAAATTGAAATCGCTGTTAAGATGCAGCGTATCCGCGGCTAGACGGAAAGACCCCGTGAACCTTTACTACAGCTTCACAGTGGATCTTGATGTTGCTTGTGTAGGATAGGTGGGAGGCTTTGAAGCGGTGACGCCAGTCATCGTGGAGCCATCCTTGAAATACCACCCTGGCAATATTGAGGTTCTAACCCAGGTCCCGGAACGGGATCGGGGACATTGTGTGGTGGGTAGTTTGACTGGGGCGGTCTCCTCCCAAAGAGTAACGGAGGAGCACGAAGGTGTGCTAAGTACGGTCGGACATCGTACGGTTAGTGTAAAGGCACAAGCACGCTTGACTGCGAGAGGTACATCTCGAGCAGGTACGAAAGTAGGTCTTAGTGATCCGGTGGTTCTGCATGGAAGGGCCATCGCTCAACGGATAAAAGGTACTCCGGGGATAACAGGCTGATACCGCCCAAGAGTTCACATCGACGGCGGTGTTTGGCACCTCGATGTCGGCTCATCACATCCTGGGGCTGAAGCCGGTCCCAAGGGTATGGCTGTTCGCCATTTAAAGTGGTACGCGAGCTGGGTTTAGAACGTCGTGAGACAGTTCGGTCCCTATCTGCCGTGGACGTTGGAAGTTTGAGAAGAGCTGCTCCTAGTACGAGAGGACCGGAGTGGACGGACCACTGGTGTTCGGGTTGTGTCGCCAGACGCATTGCCCGGTAGCTATGTTCGGACGGGATAACCGCTGAAAGCATCTAAGCGGGAAGCCCCCTTCAAGATGAGACTTCCCTGACTCCCAGAGAGTCCTGAAGAGCCGTTAAAGACTATGACGTTGATAGGTTGGGTGTGTAAGTGCTGTGAGGCATTGAGCTAACCAATACTAATGACTCGTGCGGCTTGACCATATAACGCCAAAGCGATTTAAAAGACAGTGGGCAGTCGACAGTAACCAGTCGGCAGTCAACCGCCATACGCAAAGAGTGTACAGCAAGAAAGCTTAATGAAGGATTCCAGAGTGAGTAGAAGTCAACTGGCGACTGCCAACTGCAAACTGCCCACTCAAAAAAGTTTAGCCTGGCGACCATAGAAGGTTAGAACCACCTGATCCCATCCCGAACTCAGCAGTGAAATGACCGATCGCCGATGGTAGTGTGGGGTCTCCCCATGTGAGAGTAGGTCATCGCCAGGCACCATTTTTTACCTTGAGTACGCTCAAGGCTGAAAACCCCGATAGGGCAATCTATCGGGGTTTTTGCTTTGTGGAGAAAGATTGTTACGGTTGGATCAACAGCTTCACGTGCCTGAACAAGGCTGCCGAAGTTGCCACCGGTATGGTTCCAGCCTGTCCAGCATTCGATCGACGGCTTCAAGTGCTCTGATAAGGCGACTGAAGTATCCACCGGTATTACCATCTGCCCAGCATTCTTTGCCCTCATCCTGGCAGGATGGAATGTAGTTCTGGCACATGGCGCTGGGCGTTGTATGAAAAGGGGTGATATCCGTATCTAAATACCCCTCTGGATGAAAAATGCGTCCTTTGTATATTCCCTTCATAGCCACAAAACCTTGGAGGTGTTTATCTCCTGTTACAAGGTCAGGTGGAATATCGTCATGTAAATAACAGGCAATAAAACCATTGACGTCATCTTCGTATACCTGGATGACTGGCATCCTGCCACTACCAATTCGTCTTGTTTTGCCCGTTTTCCATGGTTGAACCGTCTCAGCAAAGCTGAAAAAACTAATGCAGAGTAGTGTTGTAATGAATACTTGCAGGTGCGTTTTTATTGGCATGGGTGCGATCCTCAGTAGGTTCTTCAGAGAGTTTGATGCGAGGACAGTACCTTTTGTTCCCTGCAATGGTGATAACAGATCGGTCAGTGGCGCTAACATAATCATAGCCCCGCTATTCTCCTCAGAAGCAGAAATTTTTATCCTCAATTTCTCGCAATCCTCGCTACGGGCGCTTAAGTCCGACAGGCTCCCAGCAGATATTTATAGGTATTGGGTAAAATATGAGCTGGGTGTCACTGGCTGAATCAATGGAATGAAACTGGTTCAAAGCTCTGAGGATTGTTGGGGAAGTATGAAGCTTTTCGTAACCGGGTTGCTCTGTTTGACGCTCTCCACCTTGGCGGTTGCAGATACAATGTCGAATGGAATCTTTCAGTTAATCAACCAGCGGTTGAACTATATGCAGGATGTCGCCTTATTCAAAGCCAGGAACCACCGCGCGGTCGAAGATCTGACCAGAGAACAGCAGGTGCTTGAGAAGGCATTGGTCAATGCACAGCAGGCAGGTTTACAACCGGACTCTATTGCTGATTTCTTCCAGGCACAGATGGATGCTGCCAAGGCGATTCAATATCGCTATATGGCTGACTGGTTATCTACACATCCTGAACATAGTGAATATCGGGATTTAGCTTCTGAGGTCAGGCCAAAGATTTCGGCGCTTGGTGATGAAATTGTGGTGAGAATCAGCGAATACCTGAAAGATGGAGGGGCTTTTGACAATAAACAGCAGAAAGACTTTGTCAGAACAGTGAATACCAGGCATCTATCGGAAAACGATAAGAAAAAAATGTTTGAAAGCCTTCAGATGATACGTCTAATTAAAAACTAGTGCTTATCAATAACAAGTTCCGTGTAGCCTGTGGATGGATCAAAAGCCCTTGAGAAGCTCAGCTGTGGATAACTGTGAATAATCACCTCAGCAGTACTATCAACGATATTTCCTTCTAGCAGGTGCCCTCCAAAAACATGCCCTTTAGCATCAGCCACAGCCATGTGGATATGCTGATGATCTGGTGTCAACGTTCCCATGACAGAGACGATTTCAAAAGGGCCCTCAGTAACTAACGTCGTTTCTGCGCCAGCAAGACGAAGGTTTATTCTGGACAGACTGCCAACACAGGAGACCAGTGAACCTGCGGAAATCCGGTGCTTGTTAACCAGTTCCTGCACGGCTGTTTTCAGGTCAGTGCCCTGAGTAAGGCGACTGGCTATTACGGAAATACTCATTGCTTTATTATATCCCCCGATCTCCCAATCAGCTTATCTTTCTCAGGATTTATGTAAAGCCCCGTTAAACGGGGCTTTGCTTTATACGCAGGCTTTTATGCAGTCTGTTGAGAGTTCATTTGCATGGGTACATTCAACCTGTTCACCAGGAAGTTCAGCAACACGCCATACATAGGCAGGAAGAACAGCATGCTGATGGCCAGCTTGTAGCCGTAGTCCACCAGGGCAATTTCCATCCAGTGTGCCGCCATGAAAGAGTCTGATGAACCGGCAAAGGCCAGACTGAAGAAGCTGAGGGTATCAATCAGGTTGCCAGCAATGGTTGAACAGGCCGGAGCTACCCACCACATGGCATTTTGGCGCAAACGGTTGAAAACGGTGATATCCAGAATCTGGCCAACCAGGTATGCCGCAAAGCTGGCAACGGCAATTCTGGCGACAAAGGCGTTAAAGCTGGCCAGGCTTGCCAATCCCTGAAAGGTTCCATCCACGAACAGGACTGACACCAGGTAGGAGATCAGCAGGGCCGGGAACATGGCGGTAAATATGATCTTCCGGGCCTGCTCAGATCCGTAGATTCTTACGGTCAGGTCTGTGGCCAGGAAAATAAACGGAAAGGTGAATGCTCCCCAGGTGGTGTGCATTCCAAAGAATTGAAACGGTATTTGTACCAGATAGTTACTGGCAGTGATGGTCACGATATGAAATATCGATAATAAAAGCAGAATGTTCAGGCCGCGATTGCTGATTTGCATAGCAAGTCCTTTTTAGTTGAGGTGAGGGAACTCAGGCGAAGTACCAAATATTAGTACGTTAGCACCATTAAAAATGAGCGGTATTCTATCGGGATTTATAACGTTGGACCAAGTGATAATTTTTGCAGGCGTATGATGCTGTTTTGATCAGGGCTGATGATGTATCTGGTGACCAGCGTCTCTTAGTTATGGGTTTTAGGATTCCATGGGCAGCCAAGTAAAACTGTGCTATTTTTCCAGCCTCATATAATAACAATAATGGAGTAGTATCGATGCTGACCTGGTTAAGGAGAGGCTTTTTTCTCCTTGTATCAATATCTCTGCTGATCATTCTTACGGCGTTTGTTCTTCTTCGCCAAAGTCTCCCCATGCTGGAGGGGGAAGTAAAGGCTCCCCTTCTGAATGCTGCGGTTACGATTGAGCGGGATGCTCAGGGTGTTCCCCTGATATCCGGCAGTGATCGTATGGATGTTGCCTTTGCTACCGGTTATCTCCATGCCCAGGAACGATTTTTTCAGATGGATTTGAATCGGCGTAACTCTGCGGGTGAACTGTCTGAACTGGTGGGTGAACTGGCGCTGGATCACGATAAACGTCAGAGAAAACATCGTTTCCGCAAGGTTGCTCAGCAGGCGGTTGAGATTATGAGCGCTGAACATCAGGCTCTTTTGAATGCCTATACCGATGGTGTCAATCATGGCCTGAAAGATCTTGGGCAGAAGCCTTTTGAATATCTGTTGCTGGGTGTGGAGCCTGAGCCCTGGCAAAACGAAGACTCTTTTCTGTCGATCTTCAGCATGTACATGGATCTCAATGATGATGAAGTAAAACTGGATAACCTGAAAGGCTTTCTCAGTCGTGTAACTGTACCTGCTGTTATCGATTTTCTTTCGCCGCTGAAAACCCGCTGGGACTCACCAATGCAGCCCGGTGAGTTGCCGGATATGCCAACCCCGGGGGCAGAGCTGGTTGACCTGCGCAGCAAAGAGACAGAGCTATATGCCAATCTGGGTGGAACGACGCTGGAAGACAGTCTTATTGGCAGTAACAACTGGGCGGTATCCGGAGAGTTAACGGACCATGGTGGAGCCATCATTCAGGATGATATGCACTTGAGCCATCGGGTACCCACCATCTGGTATCGGGCTTCCTTGAGTTATCCACACCCGGACCAGCCAGAGGACAGGGTCAGTATTACCGGAGTCACATTACCGGGCACACCGTTTATTGTGGTTGGCAGCAATACCCATATCGCCTGGGGCTTTACCAATACCGCTGGTGACTGGGTTGATCTGGTGGAGCTGGATATTGATGATGGCCAGTACATGACCAATGATGGGCCGAAATCCCTTGAACGTTGGACTGAAACCATCCATATCAAAGACCAGGAGCCGGTTGTCGTTGACTATTCAGGCACCCATTGGGGGCCGGTGGTTGATTCGGCCTACGACGATACGCAATATGCCCTGCGCTGGACTGCCCATCGTCCGGAGGCGACCAATGTTAACCTGGTAAGCCTGGAAGTTGCCCGCAATGCAGAACAGGGAATGGCCATTGCCAACCGCAGCGGAATTCCACCCCAGAACTTTACGGTGGGTGACCGTGAAGGCAATATTGGCTGGACGGTTGCCGGACAGATTCCAGACCGTTCAGGTATCGATTCCACTTACCCACTGTCCTGGCAGCAGGCTGATGATAACTGGGATGGCTGGCTGCCGGATGTGCATTATCCCCGCGTATATAACCCTGCGGATCAACGAGTCTGGACTGCCAATGCCCGTATCGTAAGCGGAGCAGACTACGACAAGATGGGCAACGGGGGTTATGCCCTCGGACCCCGGCAGATACAGATTCGTGATGCGCTGATGGCACTTGAGCGTGCTGATGAACAAGCGTTGCTGGAGATTGCCCTGGATCATCGTGCTCTCTATATGGATAACTGGCGGCGGCTGGTGCTGGATACACTCACGGATGACGTGATGGCGGGGAACCTTTCCCGCCAGACGTTTTATCGCTATGTGAACAACTGGTCTGGCAAGGCTGCTACTGATGACGTTGGTTACCGTTTGGTCCGTGAGTATAAAGATGCACTTAAACTGAAGATCATGTCATCACTGGGGCGCTACTTTCTGTCCCTCTCTGCAGAAGCCAAAGAGAATGTAGAAGATGGCTTTATGCAGAAGTTAAACCATGAAAGCGAGATGATATGGCGTCTTCTGGAAGAACGTCCGCTGCATTGGCTGAGTCCTCAGTACGAAAATTGGGATGAGTTGCTGATCGAAACCGTGGATCAGGTGGTGAGTGATCTGGGAGGCGCAGATCAGCTGAGCAATGCCACCTGGGGACAGAGGAATACCGCTGATATCCGCCACCCTTTGAGTGGTGCCATTCCTGTCTTTGGCAGACTGCTGGAGATGCCCGCCGTACCTCTCTCTGGCGATGTCTGGATGCCCAGGGCCCAGCGTGCCGATCAGGGGGTATCTGAACGGTTGGTGGTGTCTCCCGGGCGTGAAGATGAAGCAATATTTCACATGCCGGGTGGTCAGAGTGGTCACCCGCTCTCTCCTTTCTTTAGCGCAGGTTATATGGACTGGGTGGAAGGGAAGGCCAGTCCGTTCTTACCGGGTGATGCAAAATATACCCTGACCCTGACGCCTTAAATCCCCTAAAGCTTGTCCTGAGACGGTCTTTCCGATGAAGTGAAAGGCCAATCAGGGCAAAGCTGGCGAATTAGATGGATGTCAATTTTGCTGAGGGAAAAATGAAGAGAGGGCAGCACCGCCACAGTGTGGCGGTGCTGATGTATCAGATTTTTAACATCAGTTGCTGGCAATCACCTGCTCCCGGGGAGCATAGGTTTTCTGAACATACTCTTCGATCAGTTTCTTATAGTCTTCAGCGATGTTCTCACCTTTCAGTGTGGTGAATTTCTCACCATCAACAAATACCGGGGCAGAAGGTGCCTCACCGGTACCGGGCAGACTGATACCGATGTTGGCATGCTTGCTTTCCCCCGGACCATTAACCACACAGCCCATCACGGCAACTTTCATATTCTCCACACCGACATACTGGTGACGCCAGTTCACCATTTTACTGCGCAGGAAACCGTCCACTTCATCGGTCAGAACCCGGAAGAAGGTGCTGGTGGTACGACCACAGCCAGGACAGGCGGTCACTTCCGGAGCAAAACTGCGAACATCCAGGGCCTGAAGGATCTGCTGAGAGACAATCACCTCTTTATCGCGGGAGGCTCCGGGCTCTGGCGTCAGGGAGGTGCGGATAGTGTTGCCAATACCATGCTGCAGAAGAATACCCATGGCGACACTGGATGCCACAATGCCCTTGCTGCCCATTCCGGCTTCGGTCAACCCAAGGTGCAGGGCGTATTCACAGCGATCAGCCAGCATCTGGTAGACGCTGATCAGATCCTGTACCCGGGAGACTTTACAGGAGATAACGATTTTGTTGGCACCGAGACCACGCTTAACCGCAGCATCGGCACTGGTCAGGGAAGACAGGACCAATGCTTCATGGAGGATTTCCTGGGAAGACTTCGGGTTGGCGGATCGGGCATTTTCATCCATCAGCTGGGTAGAAAGCTCTTTGTCGAGGCTGCCCCAGTTAACGCCGATACGCACCGGTTTATCGTATTTGATGGCAACATCAATCATGGCATTAAAGCGGTCATCCTTCTTATCGCCAAAGCCGACATTACCAGGGTTAATTCTGTACTTGTGCAGCAGCCTGGCGGTTTCATCGTACTTGGTCAGCAGGAGGTGACCGTTGTAATGGAAGTCCCCGACAATGGGTACATTGCAGTTGTGTTTGGCCAGCCCTTCGTAGATTGCCGGAATAGCGGCCGCTGCTTCCTCTGAATTCACCGTTACGCGAACGATTTCAGAGCCTGCATCCGCCAGCAGGCGAATCTGGTCAATGGTTTTCTGGACATCCGCAGTATCGGTGTCCGTCATTGACTGAACCACAATGGGAGCATCACCGCCAATGGTGACGTGTCCAACCTGAACAGCATGGGTTTTATGACGCCTGTCCATAAACGTTGTTCTCCAAATAATAAAAATTAGAACTAATCAGTGTATCAGAACCTGAAGACTTTTCCTGAGCGGAAAACCGAAGCACCCTGTCATGGTTGCCCTTGCTCTCTCTGGGCAATAATCCTGGACTCCTGCAGGTTAAGACTGAGGGAGGCCATCTCCTGAGATGAGAGCATACGTGCAGGCTGGTCTTCCAGCAGACTGTAAATCACGCGATAAGCCATGACATTCTGGACGTACTTACGAGTTTCATCGTAGGGAATGGTCTCAATCCAGATATCCAGTGGCAGATGCCCTCTCTGTTTCAGCCAGCGTTTCACCGGAGTACTCCCGGCATTGTAAGCCGCTGTTGCCAGAATTCGGCTGTCTTCAAACCGTTTGGACAACCAGGCAAGGTGAGTAGTTCCAAGGGCGATGTTAATTTCTGGTTTAAACAGTTCTGACTTCTTTCTATAGGGTATTCCGGCCTGTTTAGCCGCCTGTTTCGCGGTTGTCGGCATCAACTGCATTAACCCCATGGCACCAGCGCTGGAGCGCGCCATGGGATGGAACGCACTTTCCTGACGGGCAATGGCCAGAACCCAGGGATAATCCAGTTTACGTTTTTCTGCCTGCGCACTGAAAATATCAGCGTCCGGTGTCGGGAAGCGGAGGCTAAGGTCGTCCCAGAGCGTTGCCCGGGCAGCCGCCATAATCGCCTGATGGTGCCATTCCCATTGATGGGCGAGATAGGGAATTAACTGTTGCTGGGTTTTATCCAGACTCGGGGTTATCCGGTTCAGCTCCATTTGGGCGTTATAAAAGCGCTTATGGTGCAGCCATTCACGAATACGTTTAAAGCCCGGATAATATTGCTTGAGTCTGTGCAGATCCTGTTGGTGAATGGCTTTTTGCTGGTGGTTCAGTTGAAAGGGTTGTCCTTTAAGATCTGCCACCAGAAAAGCGTAAAAGTTCCGTTCCTGGCCCAGTGCGCTCAGTGTCGGTGTTTGCAACAGCGTGGGTTTGCTCGGCAGAGGCATCCCGACCAGCTGATAGCTTGCCTCCTGAAACTTGAGCAGGGCGACTTCGTTCCAATAGCGCCAGCGGCTGCTGTTTCTGATAGTCGCTGGCAGATGTTCTAACAGAATCAGGACTCTTTCCCAGTCCTGATCAGCCAGCGCCAGTCTGATTCGCCACTCGGTGACCTTTTGATAATGAAAATTGGGGTCAATGCTGGCAATAATTTCTTCGGCGTTGTCCACAAAGTTCTTGGCCGCTTTCATGGCGATCCGCTGGTCGACAGCGGATCGCTGCTTCGGGGAAAAAGGGTAGCGGTTGCGCATTGCCAGCCAGGTGCTGACGGCAAGGTCCAGATCTTTGGTAATCAGTTTCTTGATGCCATGAAGCATAATGATCCGCTGATGTTCCAGGTCACCATTAAAGCGGGCGGTATGAAGCAGTTCAGGATGTTTGTTGACTTCCCAGAACAGCTCTGTCGAGACCTTGAAAGACGTATCTTTAATGGACTTATTCAGGTAGCGGGCAAGGGACAGGTTGTTTTGCTCAGCAGCCATCCAGAAGCGGGCAATAATCAGGCTTTGAGTGAGTTCGCCAGAGGCTTTCCAGCCGTCGAATAACGGATCGCAGGCCTTGTGTTGTGACTGGCCTTTCAGCCAGAGACTTTTTGCCTCCAGCCAGGCCTGTTCGTTCTGTCCCAGTGCGTGCAGGGCTACGCCTTTCAGGCACTGATAGCGGCCGCCATCATCCTGCTGATAGGCAGCAAGATAGGATTGCCAGCGCTGGTTACTGGCCAGATGCCGCAGCCATTTGTAATGGAGCTGGCTGGTTTGCGGTAAATCGGGGTATTGGCTGGCAAACTGGTCAATATCGCTCTGGTTGATGCGATCAAGATCGTTGGTGAGGCTGAGGTACTCAAGGTAGGGAGCCAGAGGGTAATCACTGAGTTCTGATCGATAACTCTCGTAAAGTTTATGGTCCCCTGTCTTCAGTGCTTTTTCAACGTGCTTGAACAGCATCTGCTGCCGTTCTGACTCGTTAGCCAGACTGTATGTGGGGAGCAGAAGTGATGTGGCCAGTGAAAAAAAGAGTAAGCAATGAGATAACTTGTTCAACATAACAAAAGCTTCAATCTCTATGATCCCTGTTAGTGACTGCGTAAAACGTCCTGTTTTACTTTTGGTGTGATAAAAGCGCTGGCCGTGAGTCGCTCACCCTGCGAAAGCATTGACGGAAGTTTGGTGAACGTCTCATGGCAACTCTTTATACATTGTTATATTTTGTCAGCTTATAACAGTCAATCGGCAGATTGATAACAGGGTGTAGCGCCGGGACTTGTAAAACATGGCTGTTTTCTGGCCTGCCAAAGGAGCTGGTAAAAAATAGACTCCTGATAATTTCGTTCAGCTTACTCGAACGCGGTTTCCCCGGCTATGAATAAACTACTTTGAGGTAAAACAGCTTCACTGTGAAGCTGGGGATTACCTTGATAACACCAAGTGCTCAAGCACAGACAGCATTTCCACTGCCTGATGGCATCATTTGCTCCCGATGCAGAGCATCTATCGGTATATTCCAGCTTCTTTGAGTGGTTCGTAACATTAGAGGGTATGTAAAGCAATAATTATTTAAAGATATTTTGTGCTATCTCTCAAACCCTGAAACTCTTGTTGGCCTTCTTTAATAACTTCAACAAGTTCATCCACTGAATGACCATCAAAGAAATTGGCATCATGAATTATTGCAGGCGACATTCCTTCGGCCATCAGTAGTCCATTGACTAACAGGCACCCTATAGCCCTTGCATTGCCATCTTGATATGGATGAGTTACCTGAATATTTCGACACACTTCAGCTATGGTGGTTATAATTTTGTGCTGGGTTACTTCTTCAGAGTTATAGAGAGTTTTGATAACAGAAATTTGTTTATTGTATTTATCACAATATGTTTTAATATTTTCTCTGTTTAAAGGTATTTCGTGATAAACTCGACCTATTATTATTTCTTTTCCACTTTGGTTAACAAGTTGAACAGGATTAATCTCTCCAAAGATTTTGTTATGATTTTCATCAATCAAAGGCTTAAAATTAAGAATTTCAATCCCTTTCATGTTTCTTGTTAACTCTGATATTTCCTTGAAACCTTTTTTACTACAGTTTGAATCCCCAGTGTCGTTGAAAACAAGATTTACTGCGCATTCAACATTGTCATAATTGGGCAGTGGCTGTCCATTTCTACCAGAAACACCCTGAACACACAGATCATGGATCTTTGTGACTCTTTCTGAATCTAAAACACCATCCGAAAGAATACTTTTCATTTCCAGAAAACCGGATAACATGGCTTTGGTGTAACCAGATTCATTTTCATATGCAAAAAAAACAGGTTCAGACTGCCAATCTTTTCTATCAATAAATAATCTATAAAGCTCTCTAACAGGAAAACCTGAAGTTAATTCATTTGAATCAAATTGAGATTGCAGGGCTGCTGCTACCTCATTAACTGCTTGAAAGTAGCCAGGCTTAAGTCCGCCAGGATCATTTAATATTCTTTCAGCTGCTCTTGCATCCAAATTGATTTTGGGGGGAACTATGATATCTTTCCTTGAAGGCATCTTATTGTTGAAGGGGTTGTGATCATTCGCAGCATTGTGAGCGGTTGGTGGTATTGATACTGATTTTGAAAAAATGGAACTTTTCGTCATTTCCCTAAGTTCAGTTATCTTATTTGAGGCTGGATCGTTTGCTGTATAACTTAAATCAGTTGGATTTATCATGATTCCTTTCCTTTCCATTTTTTGGTAGGATTTTTTTAGCGGGTTTTTCAAAGCCATATAAGAACGGCAGGTGATGTTTTTCGATTTTCTTTTAATATTTGAGTACAATTTCGGGGAAAAGTTCCATCTACGAAAATTTCCTGCTGGCTAAGGATGTCGATGGTTTGTATCGGTTTTTCTGGTGAGGGATGGTATTATCTTTAGCGATTTTCACGTCAGTCAGTCTGTAAGTGACTCGCCATAGGATTAGCTGTTTGGTTTTATGGGAAAGTAATGATTCGTTTGTGTTCTATTGATGAGCTTCAGGATCCCGGTAGCAAAGGTTTCCTTAATGAGCGTGGACATATCTTTGCCGTACGCAAAGGTGATCAGGTATACGTCTACGAAAATAGTTGCCCGCATTTTGGTATTAACCTTGAGTGGCAGCCGGATCAGTTTCTGGATTCAGAGAAGCGGCTGATTCAGTGCGCTACCCACGGTGCCCAGTTTCTGATTGAGACGGGGGAGTGTATTGCCGGGCCTTGTCCGGGGGATATGCTGACTGCCCTGGAGTGTGAGGTTATTGAGGGTGTTGTCTACCTGAAATAATACCGCTTCTAAAAACCTGCTAAAACCTACTCATAGTTATCTAAACCTGAGTATTTTTTGCAAGACGCCAGCCGAGCAGTACTACTGACGGCAGCCATATTGAACCGAAGTTCATGTGCTTGCCGCCATTGGAAGCCAAGGGTCTATAGGGTTTCAGAAGCTATAGGGTTTTTTCAGAAGATAGTTACGTGAAATCACGCATGGGATCACCCCAGGGTAGCTGGAGAGCGTAAAAAAGAATACTAGCGTTCGTTGCCAGTGTGATCACGGATCTGGCAGAAACATCTCTGCCTTCCCAGATACATTGCAACAGACTTAAACTGGTTCCTGCGATACCAGAAAAAGCGATAACATCACGTTCTCGCCAGATAGTCCGGCTACCAGGAGAGTGAACTCTACAATTGAGATCGATGACAGCTGCCAAACCAAGCCCCGCCAAACCTGTTGCCATATTGCCAATATTCATGGTGACTCCAATTTCTGTTAAAAGTACCTGTATGGACACTTGAATATAGTGAAAGGTTCATTGACCCAAATGTTTTGCATTAATGCTCCTGATCAATTATCTGTCACCCTCTCTATGTCAAACTGTTGGAAAATGATTAGAAGAGATGGACCATGAATTTAGACCACAACCTGCTGGTTTCAGATGTCATGCGTAACAGTGTTGCCGGACAGATCGAAGCACTCAAGTCTCTGGAAACCAGAATCAATGGTAGCTTCACGGCTGCCCTGGAGCTGTTGGCCGAGTGCCGTGGACGCACCATTCTGTTTGGTATGAAGCAGTCTGGCCTGGTGGGACAGAAAATCGCTGCAACGCTTAATGCCACAGGCTTGTCTACGCACATACTGAATGCCGCTGAAACCTGGGAAGACAATCTGAGTATGATTGGCCCCGGTGACGTTATTATCATGTTGTCGTACAGTGGCAGGACTGGGGAGCTGCTACGGCTTTATCCGGCAATTCGGCAAATGGGTAACAAAGTGATTGCCATTACCGGTGATCCGGCGGGGCCGGTTGCTGAGCAGGCGGATATCGTGCTGGATGCCAGTGTGGTGGAGAGCCGTGAAGACCGGGAGCCAGCCCCCACGACCTATACTACGGTTCTGCTGGCTATTGGTGACCTGTTGGCTGAAACCCTGATTCGTCGACGTCTGTTCAGTTCCCCCGAAGCGCAGCAAAGTGACCAGAATGTGGTGGGCCTGCTAACCAGTGACAGCATTTAAAACATTATGGATAAAATTGACTGCAATATATTACGGGAGTTGCAGGAGGATACGACTCTCTCGTTGGCTGAGCTGGCTGAAAAAGATATTCAGTCATTTGATTGCTTCTATAAGGCGCTGGTCAACACCGTGGAGGGATTGACCGATGTAACCTCCAGTTTTGCCATGGAACAGATGAAGTTCACCACTACGCTTCCTCTGTGAAGGGAGCAGTATGGCTCCCACCATTACAATCTTCGCAGAGATCAGAATCGGCAGGCGTTCACAGAGACGAGTTTACCAATCTCTAATACGGCATCGTCATAATGCAGGTTTGAATCATAAATCATGTTATCCAGTTGAACACGGTAATAACCGTTGCTCTGCTTAAAGAGACGGCAATGTGGCTGCTTCAAATCACTGGCTACATTGACTCTCAGGTTGTAATAGCCCCGACCGAAAAGCTCAACGAAGCTAATGAATCTGTTGTCTCCGGGCTTGAGCTGGATGGTATAGGTGGAATGGGCCACGGAATCCTCATAGCTGGGCGGTAAATCATTTTGGTAAGCAGGTGCCGCAAGTTCAAAAGCCCCGGCTGACAGTAAAGTCGTACAAAGTATCAGAGAAGATAGCCTGAACAGTAATTGGATGAGTTTCATGGAATCAGTCCTTGTAAATTATTCAAATAGTAAGAATTAAAGGGTTTTCTCTAACATCAGACTGATAAATTGGAAAATAGTTCCTTATTGAGACACAAATGCTCATGACCGACATTTCGGTCACCCCACACAATGAAAATTAGGCTCTGCCACAATCATCATGGTGCAGAGCCTGACAGTGGTCGTTATCTTTGCAGTGGCTTGTAGACCCTGAACACAAATTGACCCGGGCTGGATCGTTCGCACCCTCGCTTATCTCATGGTTCTGAACTGGCACCATCAAGGTTACATTTCTGAAACATTGAATGCACGGCAAACAGTCCTGTTCTCCAGGTGAGATCATGGCGATCCGATCCAGTCCGTCAGGCTCTGCCGTTCCTCCGTGAACGTTTGGAGCATAGACGATGCAAACCATTGTGAAAAATTGCGCAGGCATTGATGTCCATAAAATGATGGTCATGGTTGCCATACGCAAAGAAATGCCAGACGGCAATATTCAAACATTAACCCGTGAATTCGGCACCTTCCGGAAAGACCGGGAGCTGATGTGCCAGTTCCTGAAACAACATCAGATTGACCTGGTGGTCATGGAAAGTACCGGTGTCTACTGGAAAAGCATTGGGTGAAAGTCTCATACTGACAAGTACTATGGATCTACTTTATTAGGAAATGGGATGACATTGCCGTTATGACCGCTGATCTTGGCTCGATAGGTGACCGACAGAAGCCGCCAGCCCTTATCAAACCAGTCGCTCTGGATTAAAGACCTGATCGTTAGAATCCCTTGGCCTCCCGGATTTCTCCACCGCATTCCCGAACATTTCATGCGCTGAGTAACCAGTGTTTTGCATGCTGCTTCAATCACTCCGGAGCCGATGGGAAGACTTTTTGACAAATGCTCTACGTACTTCATCCGTGGGCTATTTTTTCTGAAGTATTCCAGTTCGGTCTTAAGCTTGGATCGGCGCGGGTGTTTTTTGTGTTGGTAAGCCAGGGCCTTGATGACTTTATCAATTCCGCCAGTTTCTTCTTTCAGAATATGCCGGTACGTTTTGAACTTCTCTTTAGCCTTTGGACTATTTTCACCGTACGACAGATCAAAGGCTTTCTTCAGGTGCTCTGCCGCATGGTAAAAGTCGATAATTTCATGACCTTCAGGTAAATCGCTGGAGAGATATGTCCAGTTGTCTTTGGCTCCATCTGCGACTTTCACCAATGTCAGACCCGGCTTTTGTTCAAGGACCTTATTCAGGTGATTCTTGACGGACTGTTTCAATGTCTCCTTTTTGCTCTCGGGCATTCGCCCCATCCTTATGGTGGATAGACGATTACCCAGATCATCATAAAACGACAGCGTCCCACAACTGGCTTCCTGACAACCCGCAGGGCCTCTGGTACGCTTGCCTTCAGCTGCTCCCTTGTCCCGTTTTTCCTGACGCTTTCCGTCCTTCATAGGCAGCATTACACCATCAAGAGAGGCCGCTACCGTCACAGCATTGGCTGGAACCTGAAAGTTGTCTGCCAGAATATACTCAAAAGGTTCAAGATACTGTTCCCACCGTTCACTGAGTTTTGCAGGAAGACGAGCCAAAGTACTGGCCGACGGTTTCATATTTCCCTGCAACTCAAGAAGGCTTGCAACTTCGGTTGGTGGCAACTGAGCCACCATCCATGCCGCTTGCTTTGCTGCCCTGGGTAACCAGAACCCTTCAACAATCCCTGCCTGGAGTTCCAGGGGGACTATACATTTGCTTCCTGAGCCGGATCGATACAGGGTTCACTTTACCCGGACAGGGCCAGCAGCAGATTGGTATGTTTGATGATTTTGAGCCACCCTGCGATAAACAGTGCCCTTGACCTCAATAGAAGGTTCATTGACGTCCAGTTTTTGGAGGTCTTCAGAGAGAATCTCCTGCTCTGCAAGAGCCATGAGGTTATGCAGTTCATTTTCGTAATCCTCCCAGTGGAGCTCATGGCATGACTGGCGAAGAAGAGATAACCGATGTTGCAGCATCTCGATTGCAGGGCAGTGATTACTAGCGGGAATGGTCAGTGGGTGACATACTTCCATGGAGGGCGGCCTCTCGCAGATGATTCTTTTGTCGCATGAAAATCATAGCTGCGTTTGGTCGCCTTTCCTGTTCGGGTATTTTGGCTCCGGGACGTAAAACCTATGCTCCAGAGTCTGGAGTTGTGCTCAGTATGAGACTTTCACCCAAACTTTTTGGCCTGGATGGTCATGCAGGGCATTGGTTACAGGAAAAGGAAAATTCATGGTGTAAAAGGATAGGCCAGAGACGTGTATTTCGCTTTATGTCAGCACTTTCTGAGAACTTACCATTGAATGGCTGAATCAAAACTATGAACTACTCTCATTTTTGCAAGGTCGTTTGAAAAATGATGACTCAACCCCTTTACACGTACTTTTGGTAACTCCCCCAAAAACAATACGTTCTTTGGGCAGTGGGTTTCCAAAAGCACAAAAGTATATTATGACGCAGCTATGTCAACTAATTGCAAATGGTCTTCCACTAGTTGAGTTACTTAACTTAAAGACAACGATGGCTGCACACCTCTGCACAAACTCTTTTCCTGTAAATCTTCCTGTGAAGTAATCTGTAATCTGTTAATTCAGAGACTTGGTCCTGAAACATTTTTTACGCTGATGCATATCAAAGACAAACAAGGCAATACTGTTATGGATCATTGTTCAAAACTCCTCAACCATTTGCATAAAGAATACAAAAATTTGTTTCTGAAACTTCCCGCTGCGGTTAAAGTTCAGAAGCCCGATGATGAAGTATCCGCTGATACATAAGCAGTTATAAGAAAACATAAAAAAAATGACGAAAAGCAATCAGTGGCTCTTTATTAAATCAACATCTAACGTTGATCAGAACTGACTGAATTTGTAGAAATACCTTCGGATAATATCAGATTCCAGTCTTTTCCGGTCAACTTGGCCAGGCCGCAATAAATTGCATTATTTTTGGATTCCATCATCAGTTCACGCACCTGTTGGAAGAAAGCCCCTCCAAACTCACCGCGCAAAAACAACGCCAGGTCATCATCAGGACTGCCTGCCTTTGGCTCAAGAAGCGATCTTATCTCTGCATCATAAGTCATGTTCCCATAAAACAATTGCCCAATAATTTTATCCAGCAGACTTTGCTGACCGTCCCCATCCCTGAACGATGATGCCAGTAGAGCATCATCGGAAAAATCCGCCCTGAGGATATGAAATAAAGTGGGAATCAAGAGTGAAAAATTATCACAAATATCACCAACCAATTCATTCACGTCTATATCGCTACCAGTATCTTCCGTACTCACAGGACACTCCACAGTCGTTGCCCTGCAAACCTCAAAACGTCTGAAAGACAGGGGGGCAAGTTGCGATCTGAGATCGGGCATATTTAAACCTGAAGTACGATAAGCAATCAGCTTTTCTAAATTCACGTGGTTTCTCCGTAACGCTTTGCCACACCCTATGAGTTTTACCTTAAGGGCTTCAGGAATCGCCCCGGGTAACAGGCTATTGGCCAGAGAGAGGCATGACAGCCATTCTTGCTGGTTTTCGCTCAATAACCCACTGCTATAGGTGATCGCTTCCAGGAGAGATGGACGAAAGTGTGATTCAGCAAAGTGATTGGCACCAACCATGCCTGCAAACCCAGACACCAAATCCTGAGTTGCTATCGGGGATAACAATGGCCTTAGCTTTTTACACAGGTCCAGCGCCACAGAATAGTAGTTGTATGCCTGCAAATCGTGGGTGAGGCCTCTGCCAAGCTGCTCAATTCTTGCTCGCTCAACACTGGCAACAGGGTTATGCATGGCAGGGGTGTACTGCTGTTTGGCTGGAGGTGAGCCAGGCAGCTCGGGCAGCGGGGTATCGCCATCTGGCCGCAACGGCAGATAAGCCTTACCCAGCAGATTCATAAACGTAGCGCTGTTAGCCCCTTCCTGAATCAGGGGGCGATCAACACAGCTGATCCATTCAAATAATGGTTTGGGTACCGGGCCACAATACAGAAGCTCGACAGGTTCATGAACCGAGTTCTCCCATTCCCTGTTCTGCAAATCATAAAATGGCACCTGCAAGGATTTTTGTAATACCCGAAGCCGTTCAAGATTTGCCAGTGGGCTCAATACCAAAACCACCGTTTTCTCCAACTCTGAGGTATGGCTTTTCACGACCCCTGACAGCAATCTTCTGATAATCACGTCATGGGCAGGCTCCAGGGCATGATGGTGAATACCATAAAGTGGCAGCAAATGAATTCTACCGGCTTCCGTTTCTCTCAGGATTTTTGTCAGGCTGGCGGCTCTTGAGTCGCCCTTCATTAGCGCCGGGATATCCGGTTTTTGCAGTAAATAAGCGGTCTGATAGTTTGCCAGCGCCGGAAGGTCCAGGTTCTGATGCATGCCATTGCACCGCTCGATTCTGGGCGTCGTGTTGCTCCATTTGAAGGGCGGAATAACAATCGCCACTTTTGACACCAACCATGAGCGGTTACCGTTCATAGCCCAGAAACCAAGGGGTTGCACCAAAGGTCTTTGGTTAATAGCGCAATGATCCGCCAACTGTTTAAAAGGAATACACTCACACACCAGGCCAGAATAATGCAAAGTCTGTACGCCATCATTCCCGGGGTTAAATTCTGGCATGAATAACCGCAGCTTATCCTTCATCCGCTGCCATTCATCCTCCCCATTAAATTTCAGAACCAGCTCGACCCTGCCTTTAAAGCCAAGGTGAGCCAGCCCTTCGATGATACTGAATGCAGCTGTATGGTCTCCCTGACCGGGACTCTCGGCAAGCCCCACCCGGATAACAGGAATGGCACCCAGCTTCTCAGACAGGCTACTCTCTGCAGTATCAACCTTCCTCTTACCCAACAGGGGTAGATCAATGTCTTTTTTGGGCGACTCGTTATCACAACCGGATAAATGCTTGCGAACAGCGATAGCCCGAATGGATGAACAAACTGGAGAATCAGCAGGTCGCTTGCCACTTCTATTCATCGATCGCCTGGTCAGGGCATTTACAGACAGTGACGAATTCACGGCTATATCCGATTAACAAAAGTTCCCTAATATAGCTCGTCCCTCGTCCCGCTGCCCTGGCAAGACGGCAAGTTATACTGACAATCGAAACCTATCAACCGAAACAAATAAACAAATCCTCCCCAGATGGTCTACTTTTTTAACGGCGTTCCTGCTGCAGCATAAAAAGTCAATTGAACTGTGATGCGGGATTCTATTCCCGGCTGTGGTGGCCGCTGATTCAATCTCATTTAATAAATGGTCTGCTACCCATGAAACATTTACTGACATTTATAGTGACGCTATCACTGTGTTCAATTGCGCAGCTCTCAATCGCCGCCCAGTATCTGGATATGCCGCCAAGCTATGAAGATGCCACTACCTATACGATTCACCTGAAACCGGGTGATGACAGGGAAATCAATATGAGTGAAATCTTTCGTCTTTCCAGTGAGGGCTATACATCCATAAGAATCAAAGTGGCTACTGCTAACAGGGTTAATAGAACCAGCCCAGCCAGGCGGTATCCGTTTTTCCATAACGACATCGCTGAACGAATCCCTCATTGCCGCCTGTTAAGGCAGCATGACTACGATGATAATTATCGGGTATTACTGGACAACACCATTTATCAGTCCAATCTCAGCTACGATGATGCCATTTTACTGATTGGCAAACTCGTATCGGTGAACTCCTGTACATTTTGATGTTCATGGGCACAGCTTAAAAAATCCTGGCCCGGCCCTTCATCACAGGGCCAGGGCGTAAGATGCTATAGCCTATTGGTTAAATTACTGATATTAAGAATCTGACTGGCTCGGGAAACCATTTCGGTTCTGCATACATTCTCTTTGCCGTGAAAATCCCTGAACTCAAGGTGCAAGGAACCGCCCTGTACAGAACAAGGAACTATCGTATTAATAAAACTCAGGCTTATTTCTGAGCCTGAGCCAGGTAGCCGTAATCGACCAGTTTGTTCAACCAGCGTGCCGCATTCTTCCTGACCATCAAACCCTCGTAATCAGTGTCAGGATCAATATAAAGCTGGCGTAGCTTTAGTAAGGTATAAATTACACGAATGAGCTTGTGAGCTATGGCAACCAGGCTTCGCTTATGGCCCCTGCGAATGACCAGGCTTTGGTACTTGCCCTTGAACTGGCTCTTGGTCTTGATGGCAGCATTAGCCTCCTCGCACAAGATCGTTTTGATCATCTTGTTCCCTTTTCGGGTTCGACCACTTTTGCATTTCCCAGCACTCTCGTTGTTGCCCGGACACAGCCCCGCCCATGAGGCGATTTCCTTCATGCCTCCGAACTTGCTCATGTCATCACCGATTTCTGCGATCAGTGTTGCTGCACTCATTTCACTGACTCCGGGTAGCGTCTGCAGTATCTGCCAGGCTTCTTTCAAGGGCTCAATGCTTTTGAGAATCTGTTTTTCCAGCTTATCCTGCTGCTTGCTCAGAAAATCAATGTGATCCCGAATATCTGTCAATACGATGCGATGAGAAGGTGAAAGCTCTTCATCCATGCTGGCCATCAGCTGCTTTCTGTCGGCCTTCAGTCGACTATCAGCCTTCTTGATAATGTCCTGAAGAGATTCGCCATCAATCAGAGCGTTTACCATGCGCTGGCCAGACTTGCCGTTGATATCACTGATCAGGCCACCCAGTCGGATACCGCTGTCGTCCAGAATTTTATGAAGACGATTCTTTTCATTGGCCATTTGCTTGACCAGTGTGTCTCGCCGACGAGTCAGTAAACGTAATTGTTCCTGATCTGGGTGAGGTACAAAGCTCGGGCGAACCAGGCCGCAATGGGCAAGATGGGCGAGCCACTGGCTGTCCAATGTATCCGTCTTGCGACCGGGTACATTCTTGACGTGCCGGGCATTCACCACCCAAGGGTTCAGGTTGCAACTAATGATAGATGCGTAAATGCTTTGGGTGAAAGTCTCATACTGACAAGTACTATGGATCTACTTTATTAGGAAATGGGATGACATTGCCGTTATGACCGCTGATCTTGGCTCGATAGGTGACCGACAGAAGCCGCCAGCCCTTATCAAACCAGTCGCTCTGGATTAAAGACCTGATCGTTAGAATCCCTTGGCCTCCCGGATTTCTCCACCGCATTCCCGAACATTTCATGCGCTGAGTAACCAGTGTTTTGCATGCTGCTTCAATCACTCCGGAGCCGATGGGAAGACTTTTTGACAAATGCTCTACGTACTTCATCCGTGGGCTATTTTTTCTGAAGTATTCCAGTTCGGTCTTAAGCTTGGATCGGCGCGGGTGTTTTTTGTGTTGGTAAGCCAGGGCCTTGATGACTTTATCAATTCCGCCAGTTTCTTCTTTCAGAATATGCCGGTACGTTTTGAACTTCTCTTTAGCCTTTGGACTATTTTCACCGTACGACAGATCAAAGGCTTTCTTCAGGTGCTCTGCCGCATGGTAAAAGTCGATAATTTCATGACCTTCAGGTAAATCGCTGGAGAGATATGTCCAGTTGTCTTTGGCTCCATCTGCGACTTTCACCAATGTCAGACCCGGCTTTTGTTCAAGGACCTTATTCAGGTGATTCTTGACGGACTGTTTCAATGTCTCCTTTTTGCTCTCGGGCATTCGCCCCATCCTTATGGTGGATAGACGATTACCCAGATCATCATAAAACGACAGCGTCCCACAACTGGCTTCCTGACAACCCGCAGGGCCTCTGGTACGCTTGCCTTCAGCTGCTCCCTTGTCCCGTTTTTCCTGACGCTTTCCGTCCTTCATAGGCAGCATTACACCATCAAGAGAGGCCGCTACCGTCACAGCATTGGCTGGAACCTGAAAGTTGTCTGCCAGAATATACTCAAAAGGTTCAAGATACTGTTCCCACCGTTCACTGAGTTTTGCAGGAAGACGAGCCAAAGTACTGGCCGACGGTTTCATATTTCCCTGCAACTCAAGAAGGCTTGCAACTTCGGTTGGTGGCAACTGAGCCACCATCCATGCCGCTTGCTTTGCTGCCCTGGGTAACCAGAACCCTTCAACAATCCCTGCCTGGAGCTCCAGGGGGACTATACATTTGCTTCCTGAGCCGGATCGATACAGGGTTCACTTTACCCGGACAGGGCCAGCAGCAGATTGGTATGTTTGATGATTTTGAGCCACCCTGCGATAAACAGTGCCCTTGACCTCAATAGAAGGTTCATTGACGTCCAGTTTTTGGAGGTCTTCAGAGAGAATCTCCTGCTCTGCAAGAGCCATGAGGTTATGCAGTTCATTTTCGTAATCCTCCCAGTGGAGCTCATGGCATGACTGGCGAAGAAGAGATAACCGATGTTGCAGCATCTCGATTGCAGGGCAGTGATTACTAGCGGGAATGGTCAGTGGGTGACATACTTCCATGGAGGGCGGCCTCTCGCAGATGATTCTTTTGTCGCATGAAAATCATAGCTGCGTTTGGTCGCCTTTCCTGTTCGGGTATTTTGGCTCCGGGACGTAAAACCTATGCTCCAGAGTCTGGAGTTGTGCTCAGTATGAGACTTTCACCCTTTTGTTTCGCCAGGGAATGATAGATGCGCTCGAAATGATCACTCCATGGCATCATGTTGGGGTTGTTGTTTTTTGAGTAGAAAAAAGGTGTGAAACCGGTGACGGACCTGCTATTGATTTTCTCTTCAGGACAGCATCTAACCGCAGGGTTTAATGATTGCTGCTTACATGGGGTCGTATCATCTGAGGCTTCTACCTTCAGTACCCTTTTTGAGCCTTTAAATGTAACATAATGATTTTTAATCTGATTTAGTAATTATTCAGAGAATTAGACTCTTAAAATCGAGAATGGTTCAATGAAACCAATAAAGACCAAGGTCAAGCAGTCTTTGCTGATTGGGCAGGATAAAGCGATGGCTCTTGCCAGGTCTGCAGCCAGTTCCCTGGAAAATGGCGTCGACCGGCTGCTTAACCGGCGAATGACACTGGGAGTGACCGGCTTCAGTGGCAGTGGCAAAACCACCCTGATCACCAGTCTTATTCATCAGTTACAGCACTATCCTGATGCCCTTCTGGCTGCCTTCCCCCCGGTGCTTCAGGATCGCTTATTGGGGGTAAAACTGTCCGCTCTGAATGGTGTCACACTGTTTCCTTATCAGCGGGGTATTGACGCTTTATCAAGAGAGCGGTGGCCGGAAGCTACAAGGGATGAGTCTGGCTGCCTGCTGGAGATCAAGTTCCGTCAGCCACCCGGGTTATTGCGCCGGGGAAAACCGGGAATCAGTCGTCTTTATCTGGAGATTCGTGACTATCCGGGGGAGTGGCTGCTGGATCTGCCGCTACTGGCCATGGATTACCGTGCCTGGTGTGGGCAATGTCACGCCCTTTTTGACAGTGCCATACGCCGGTCTATTGGCCGGAGTTTTATCGAAAAGCTGAAGTCCATTAATCCTCTGGCGACCATTTCCGAGCTGGAACTGCAAGTATTGTGGCAGGAACAACTGACCTTTCTCAAGGCTTGTCAGCAGGCGGGCTTGACCATGATTCAACCCGGTCGCTGGCTGCATGCTGCACCTTCAGGTGATGAGAGTAAACTGCCGTTTATTCCCCTGCTTGCCATCACTGGTTGTTCAGAAGATCAGTTAAGTGAAGCTGTGGAGAGTTCTTTATTCAAAGTGTGTGCAAGGCATTATCAGCGTTACCTGGAAACCCGGGTCAAACCCTTTTATCAAAATACCTTTCAGAAGGTGGATCGACAGCTGGTGCTGGTGGATGTGCTCAAGTCGTTGAACCGTGGCCAGGAAGCGTTTGATGATCTTCGCTTCTCGTTGACTCAGGTACTGCAAAGTTTCGATTATGGGCGCAACAGTCTGCTCAGACGATTGATTCAGCCACGCATTGACCGGGTCGTTTTTGCCGCCAGTAAAATTGATCAGGTGCTGCCTGACCAGCATGAAGCGGTGAGGGGGCTGACAGCAAACCTGGTTCAGGAGGCCAGGCGCAGAGCGGCGTTCAATGCGACGGATGTCCGCTGTGAAGCCGTTGCCGCCGTTCGCTCAACGACATATGTCGATTATCAGGGGCATCAGGCTCTACAGGGGATGACGGAGCAGGGGCCGGGAGTACTACTGCATCCGGATATTCCGGAACAGATTCCGACGTTGGATGACTGGCAGGCTCTGGGCCATTGGCAACTGCGCCGGTTGCTGCCGCCCGGGGGGCTGCAGCTGATCACAGGTGGCCGATTACCCCATATCCGTCTGGATAGCATTCTTAATGATCTGCTGGGAGACCGGTTTTCATGACCCGACATCACGATCCGTACTTTATCCCTCTGGAACCAGAGCAACTCCTGGAGACTCCGGAGTCCATCAGTGATGGTTTCCGGGATCCGGTGTTGCAAGGACCTGAACTGGCGGCCAAACCACTGCGCTTTATCCGGTCGGCATGTTACGGGCTGCTGACCCTGTTGTTGATATTGGTGCTTTGGCAAACGGTGGAACTGGGCCTTTTTCTCTATCAACTGCATTGGTCTTTGGCCTTAGTGTTTGCCTTGCTTTTTCTGGCCCTGACGGTCACTGTCGTTAAAGCCGTGGTGGAGTTTTTCCTGTATCAACGGGACTTTCGACAGATCACCGAACTACAGGCGCAGGCTGCACAGTTTCGAGACCAGAGAACGACCGTATTAGCCAGCCAATGGACCGGGCAGTTGAGTAAGCTCTATCAGGGTAAGACCCAGCAGATGCTGCTGGAACAAGTGTGGTCTGAGATGCCGGATTACAGCGATGACAGCGAGCTGCTGGTTTACCTGGATAGCCATTTTTTCCAGACACTGGACCAGCGGGCGCTTGCCTGTATTTCACAACATAGCCAGCAAGTCGCTTTGATGGTGGCTCTCAGCCCATTTGCCGCCGTTGATATGCTGCTGTCGGTCTGGCGCAGTATCCGGATGCTGGATGAGATCTGTCAGGTATACGGCGTCAGGCCTTCATTGCCTGCCCGTAGCCACCTGTTAACCATGGTTCTGGAACAGATGGCGCTGGCTGGTGCGACAGAACTGCTGTCTGATCAGCTATCAGACTTTACTTCCAACCGGTTGCTGGGCGTGGTCAGCTCCCAGGCCGCCAGCGGGGTTGGTGTCGGTATCTATTCTGCCCGCATGGGGCTCAGGGCCATGGCGCTCTGTCGTCCAATTCCTTATGCGGATGGTCAGAAACCTGGCATTGGTCATTTAGCCAGAAGTATTCTCGCTGCCATGGACGCCCGGTTTCGGACTATGGCAGATCCCGGAAAAAAAGCAGATTAGTTTTATTCCCGCCTCATTGAAGGAGCACCTGCAGCGACAGGTTGCTCCTTAATCTTTATTCCCATTGACGTCGGCATTTTCACTGAGAAACTGACTCTGTTTAGTGGACTCTTACGGTCTATTAAAGATTAAAAAGCAATCAAAACTATGGATAAATACGATCAAAGGGTATTATTTATTCAATATAATGATTTCGATAAACACATAAAGAGCTGTTAGTTATTAATTGATAGGATGCTGCCCTTAACTGGCATTTCCGGGGGAGTCTCAAAAGGCATGGGCCGACCAGCAACAGCAAAGATAAACCTTGATGCACTGCGTCATAATTATCGTATTATCCAACAACTGTCTGCCAGGGGCGCTGGTAATGGTCAGGTGATGGCAGTGGTCAAGGCGGACGCCTATGGCCATGGTGCAACAGCCTGTGCAACCGCGCTGGCGGATATTGCCAGAGGGTTTGCCGTTGCCTTTATTGAGGAAGCCCTGGAACTTCGTGCTGCTGGCATCAAACAACCCATACTGCTGCTGGAAGGTTTCTTTGAACCTGCAGAACTGGAAATGATTGACCAGTATCGTCTGGATACGGTGATCCATCATCAGTATCAGATTGATGCATTAGTCGCCCACCGTCCCAACCATCCGGTAAGGCTGTGGCTGAAGATGGATTCCGGTATGGGGCGGGTCGGTTTTGCCCCTGACGAGTACCGCAAAGTCTGGGAGCAACTCAATGATCTACCTTATGTCAAAGACATTGTGTTGATGAGTCATTTCGCCTGTGCCGACGAGCCGGACAGTGATCATGCCCAACAGCAGCTGACAACGTTCAATACTTATACCCTTGGCCTGCCCGGTGAGCGCAGTTTTTGTAACTCTGCCGGGCTGGTTGCCCTGAAAGAAGTGCAGAGCGAATGGAATCGTCCTGGCCTGCTGCTGTATGGGGTTTCTCCATTTGCACAAATTCATGATATCCAGCAAACAATAAAACCGGTGATGGAACTGAGTTCAGCCATCATCAGCATCAAAACCATTCCTGCCGGGAGTTCCGTGGGGTATGGCAGTCAGTGGATTGCCCGGAGAACCACCCGGATCGGTGTGGTGGCTATCGGCTATGCAGATGGTTACCCCCGCCATGCCGCCAATGGCACACCGGTGTATATTAATGGCTGCCGTGTACCGCTGGTGGGCAGAGTATCCATGGACATGCTGACGGTGGACTTAACCGATTTGCCCGATGTGCAGATAGGGGATCGTGCCATCCTGTGGGGAGATGACTTGCCCATTAATGAGGTGGCAATGGGTGCAGGTACTATTCCTTATCAGCTGCTTTGTAATTTGAACCGTGTTCCTGTGCTATATCACGGCATTCTCATCCCTGAGCAACTGGATTTTGATCAAATGGAGATCTGATACCAATGCTATTTGCAAATTTCTGAAGCGGAACTTTTTCCCAAACCTATGTTCTGAAGGAAGGGAAAAAAGTAAAGGCATAACCATGAACGCTGCAAATGCTGTTATTGATCGTTTTGTCAGTTTTTCCGATTATCAAAGGTCAAGCGAATTTGTAAATTATCCAACAGCCAATATATTCAGTCCGTTACGAAAGGTAAGTTCAGAGCCTGCAAGAAATAATTATTTACCATTGAATCATGACTTAAAATTTGAAATTGCCAGATATCTTAATTTGAAGGACTTTATCGCCTTTAGCTCAATCAATGTTGATAGTTATTTTTCGCTTAGATCGGACGACCTTCTGGTAAGAAGAGTTCTTGAAAATGAACCGCTGGTAGTATTGTTTGAAAGACTCAATGATTTGAAACAAAAAGCACGACAATATCCCTTCGAAATTAATGGGCCAATTGAATTGAATGAGAATTATGACGCAATAATACCGCCTGTGGTCATATCTCCCGGGCCTGCACGACTTCTCTTAAAGAAAGATCCTGTAAACTATAAATATCAATCAGCTAATTTTGTTAAATTATTTCAATGTCTATGTACGCTTGCCAATGATGATTCAACGGATGTCTTTTTTAGAGCACATATATGTTCGTTAACGATAGATATTAATAACAGAATGAGTTTAAAGTGCGGTGAAAATACTGAACGTGCTGCACTGCTTGCGTTATATTTTATAGAGATTGCATCACAAGTAAACCAACTGATAAATATTGAAGAAAAAGATAAGAAGCTACATACATTAGCCAATATGATTGAAAACAATGAACTTATAATAGGTAATCTGAGTAAAGTTTATTATTTTAATTCAATATTAAGAAATAAGAACGCGTTCGATTGGGGCAAATTTATTGATTTTCTGCGACTAAAGAAGAATAAAAAACTGGAACTTTCTGATCTTTAGGCCGTCCACGATCTACTTTTCATGGTATCCAGAAAAAATAAAACCTGTGATGAAGTGTGTATTTGACTCAGGATTTTCATTGATCAATCCGAAGCGGAACTTTTTCCCAATCTGATGATCAAACCAATATAGAATTGCAGAAATGTAGGCATAATGATGAATTCTGAAAATGCCATTGTTGATAGTTTTGCTAATATTTCTGATTATCATAGGTCAAGTGAATTTGTAAAAAATCCATCGGCTAATATATTCACCCCGTTACGAAAGGTGACTTCAGAGCCTGCAGAAAATAATTATTTACCATTATCCCAGGAATTAAAATTTAAAATTACCCGACACCTTAATTTGAAGGACTTTCTCGCCTTTAGCTCAATTAATGTGGATAATTACCTTTCTCTTAGATCAGATGATCTTTTAGTAAAAATGGCTTTTAAAAACAAACCAAAAGTAAGAATTCTTGAAAGGCTTGAGGATTTAAAACAAAAAGCAGAAAAATACCCTTTTGATATTGATGAAAAAATTAAAACTGACCAGTCTCTGAATGTAATTATACCGTCTATTGCCCTATCTCCGGGTCCGGCAAGACTTATCATAAGAGATATTTTTGGCATTAATGACTATCAACCATACGATTTTGTTAAATTATTTCAACAACTATGCATGCTCGCCAAGGGTGATTCATCGGTAACTGAGCACAAACGACCAGAAGATTCTACAGATGATCCTCTGCAGCCTGATAGGGTTGATGAAATGACGACTGAAATTGAGGTTTTGTCAGTCAACAATGGGCAGTTAGATTCTACATGCAATCCTCTACAGCCTGGTAAAATTGCTGAAGTGATGACAGAAACTGAGGTTTTACCCATCAAAAATGTACAGTTAGATCCAGAGGATGTCTTGTTTACAGCACATATTTGTTCATTAGCGATAGATATTAATAACAGAATGAGTTTAAAAGGTGAGAAATATGCCACAACATTCGCTTTGTCTTTTTTAAACATTGCATTACAGGTTAAGCAAGTAATAAAAACTGAAGATAAAACTGATAAGGTGGATTCATTAGCCAATATGATTGAAAATAATAGAATTCACCTGGGCAGAATGAGAAAGGCACATTTTAATCGAGCTTTAATTAAAGCTGAGTTCGATTGGGACACATTTATTAATGGTCTGACTAAATAGCTAACCAATTTGGAACTTTTTGATCTAAAGGCTGTCTACTCTCTGCTTTTTGCAAAAAGCCAGATGACCAATTCTCAAGACTGGCTACGCCTGTCACGGGAACTTACTGGTGAAATCACGAGGTGACCGGTCAGTGAACGGTGTTTCCGGAGGTATCGTATATCCACAGGCTGCTCAACCCAACGGGGCCAATGAAGCTGCGACTACCCTGGCTGCGAGAGTGTCTGCATTTGGGCGGCGTTGTTGTCTGAATTCTACTGTCGGGTTATTGGGCGGATATGTTCTGCTGGTGGGTGGTGGCGTGGGCGGTGGTTTTCTCTATTCCCACTCCCGGGGGCGGGAGGTGAATGAGGTTGATACACAAGTTAATGTCATCTACGGTGCCCTGACCGGTTTAATGGTTTATGCCGCAGGGGTGTGTTGTGCATTTGCCTGTAAAAAGGCTATCGGTGCAAGGGCTGTTGAGTTGGTTCAGGAACCTTTACCGCTGATGGATCAAAATGGCTCACACAGCCGCTAAACCTGGATATTTCAAAAACGTAGTTGAGATATGAAGACACCATCCTTCGACTCCGCTTGTGGTGGAGGATATGGTTCTAGTGCAGAAAATGCTTACTAATTTTGGAACTATATTACCGATTTTCAGTCTAATTCCATTATTGGGTCTACAGTTGCCTTTATTTGATTGCACAAATAAATACTAAATACCAATTTTAAGATAATTTAAGGAGGCTGAAATGGATAGTGCCATTGAAACATTCTGTCGTTGGGTAATGGGTAATAGTTCTCTTATAATGGAGGAATGCGGAATTGATGAATGGAAACAACTGGTCTTTGGGCGAGAGGTTAGTTCAATTGATAATGCTCGCCTGCTTAAACAACTGAAAAAATATCCAGCCCTGAGTCATATAGTTGAAAAACGCGTTGTCAGAGCAAATGATGTGTCACGTTATTATCTTAATCTGGCTAAGGAGACTGAAAAAACATTGCCTGGCGAGGTAACACTGGTTACTTGTAATGAGGGATTATTGACATGGGTAAAGCGTAAAGATGACCTTGTGCCCTATGGGATAGTGAACTCTGTGGACACGAACATGCAATTCCATAGAGGTATTGCCAAGGTTATCAAAGAAAGTTTTGGTGGCAACAATAGTAATTATGTTCAGGTGTCTCAGCAGCGCGGGAATCGTATCCAACACGGTGAATGTTTTACTTATGACTGTACTCGTGGTGATAAACCACCTGAATTTAAAAATTGCCGGACAGTTCACAATGTGTTGGTTCCTTTAGCGGGTGATGGGGAGTTTGCAGAAAAGCTTGAAAAAACGTTTTTTGAGTTATTTAAAGCGGCTGATGCCCACCCAGGACTATCTCGGATTTACTGCCCTCTGCTCAGTTGTGGTCTTGCGGGTGGCAAAGGAAAAGATTTGGCAGAAGCGATTTCGAAAGCCAAGAAAAAATTTGAATCAACAGGCAGGCAAGCACCACAACTGGTTCTGGTGGGCAGGTCTTCTGAAGACAGTGACCGGACAGCATGCCAAGAATTTGCAAGTCACTGGAATATGCTGGCTCAACTTAATTCCGCAACACGTTCACCGGTTCGCCGTGTAACAACGCCCCCTGCAATGAGCAACCCCGGGGCTGTGGCCACGGCAATTAACACGACAGCAAGCACAGGCCGTGCTGACAAGGGAACGACAGAGCTGCTTCCCAGACAGCTGGAAATAGCAATGCACCCTGATTATGGCATGTTTGGTCGTGCCAGAGAGCTCTCGAAACAAGGAAAACCATTCGATCTGGTCAATGCTGCAAATAGTCAAATGCAACATAGTGGGGGTATCGCAGGACAATTTGCCCGTGATCTTGGCGCTCAATTTAACCACGATACCAGTATTAATAAGGTTGGAACTGGCGAGTGTTATACCACCGGGCCCTATGGATATGCCACTGATTCCACCCGTGGTTTGCGCCATTGCCAGCATATTCATAACGTGGTTGCCCCAAATAAGAAAGATTATGGTTTGAATGTTAACCGTTCTGGTGCAGGGGTAAAAAAGTATCAGCGGGATTTTACCAATGCTTTTGTTTCACTGCTCCTTGGAGCCAGCCAAAGGGGCAGCAATACCATTGTCAGTTGTTTTATAGGCTGTGCAATTTTTGGTGGCAGTGGTGAGGATATGGCCCAGGCGCTCTATGCGGCTTATCAGGATCCTCGTATACAGAAATTACCCAAAGTACCCAAGTTAATACTCGTGGGTTGGGATAATAAGAGTAATAAGGATAAGGAAGTACACGACGAGTTTATTCGAGTTTTCAAGAGCCTGAACGCGGCTAATCCGTTACATTTACCCTCGGGGATAACACCTGTCGGTGCCCAACCGGCAGGTGTTTCAGGCACTATGCTTGCTGTAGGACCGGGTGCAATCCCTAAGAAAACGGCCTCGTATTTCCAGACAGCCCAATCGGGAACTGCCAGATCTGAATCAACAGTGCCCTCCAGGTCAAGGCCTCAATCCCGGGTTTCAACCCCAGTCGATTCGCCCATACCAAAAAACTTTGCCAGGCTGTTTAGTAATTCAGGTGGGGTACTTGGCTTTGCTCATCAAAATTATGGTGATCGTAGATCATTCTCACTGGTAAATGCCGTGCAGAGACGTGGTGATGTGCTGAATACTGTTGTGGCGCTTCGTGGGGGTGCAAGAGGGGGGTATATCGAGCACATGATCAAGGACGGCGGTCAGGCTACCTTCATTCGCAAGGGATACTATCAATGTCAGGCATGGCGATATAAAGAGACTGACGGCTTTAAAGGCTGCGAGAAAATTCATTCGGTATTCTTTCCAAAAATAACAGATATAAGTGGGTTTTCGCAGCAGCTGGTAACGTTAATCACCAACGCTGCTCGGGAAGAAAGGCTGGTGTTCCCACTGCATGAGCTTGGAGGGGCTACAGATAGTGAACTCAAAGCTGTACTTAATCAGGTTTATTCAGATCCTCAGGTATTATCGATGGCCAGGCGAAGGGTGCTGCCAAAACTCTATTTTGTCGGTATGAAAGACGAGGCATCGTTGATGCCGGGTGATGCTATTGCACAAACGACAACGGGTTCGGACATAAGCCATCCAGGGGACGGGCACCCCTCGCCGCACGAGCTTGATCCAGACTGAGGTCGCAGGCTTTTGGAGTGAGGACGTCAAGCAGAAATGCACGACGTGACAATCCCGGAGCATCGAGGTCTGGCAAAAGTTGAGGAACGAATTAAAAAGCCGGAGTAGATCCGGCTTCTGATTATTACGTTAACTGGTGCCAAACCTTTCCAGGCTGGCCCTTCTTTCCCTTTCGGAGCGGCGCATAAACCACCAGCCAAACAGGGCTGCCAGAGAGACCACCAGAATAATCAGCGTCGCCATGGCGTTAATTTTTGGTGAGATCCCCAGGCGCACCGATGAGAATACCACCATTGGCAGAGTGGTCGACCCGGGCCGGAGACAAAGCTGGCAATCACCAGATCATCCAGAGACAGGGTGAACGCCAGTAACCAGCCAGCGGCTAACGATGGGGCAATGGTCGGAATCGTGACCAGAAAGAACGTCCGCAGTGGTGTTGCACCGAGATCCATCGCTGCCTCTTCAATCGAGCGATCCACCTCCCGCAACCTGGCACCAACGACAACAGCCACATAAGCGGTGGAAAAGGTGACGTGGGCGATCCAGATGGTCAGCATGCCCCGTTCCATGGGCCAGCCGATCAGGTCGGCCATGGTGACAAACAGCAGCAGCAGCGACAGGCCGGTAATCACATCGGGCATCACCAGGGGCGCCGTCAACATGCTGTTGAAGGCGGTTCTGCCACGGAATTTGCCAAAGCGGTCAAGGGCAAAAGCCGACACCGTACCCAGAATGACCGCCATGGATGCGTTATAGAAAGCAATTCTCAAGCTGATCCATACCGCGCCCATCAGTTGTTCATCCTGAAACAGCTCCACATACCATTTGGTTGAGAAGCCGGCCCAGACGGTCACCAGTCGTGAAGCGTTAAAGGAGTAAAACACAAGGATAAACATGGGCAGATAGAGGAAGATCAGCCCAAGTATCAGCATGATGGTGGAAAAAACCGGTGTTTTGATTCTTCCCAGGGTGCTTGTGCGTTCAGTTGCTGTTTCTGTAGAAAGCGTCATTACAGGCTGGCCTCCAATTGCTTCGCCTGCTGGCGATTGAAGAAGGCGATGGGCAGACACAGGATCAGCAGCATGATCATGGCCAGGGCACTGGCCAGCGGCCAGTCACGGTTGTTGAAAAACTCCTGCCAGAGCACTTTACCGATCATCAGGCTCTCAGGCCCACCCAGCAGCTCAGGAATCACGTATTCACCCACGGCAGGGATAAAGACCAGCATACAGCCCGCGACAATGCCACCCATGGACAGTGGTAGTGTAACTCTGAAAAAGGTTTCCCATGGCCGACAGCCCAGATCGTTGGCCGCCTCCAGCAGTGATTTGTCCAGCTGGGTCAGGTTGGCGTAAATAGGGAGCACCATAAAGGGCAGATAGGCATAAACGATGCCTATATAAACGGCGATGTTGGTGTTCAGGATCTGCAGGGGCTGGTCAATCAGGCCACACCACATCAGCAGGTTGTTCAATAACCCGTTATTTTTCAGTATTCCCATCCAGGCGTATATGCGGATCAGGAATGAAGTCCATGATGGCAGAAGCACCAGCATGAGCAGGAAACTTTGTTTTCTTCCCGGTGCCTGAGCCATGGCGTAGGCCATGGGATAGCCCAGCAGAAGGCAGAAAAAGGTGGCGACCAGGGCCAGCCGGATCGAGGTCAGATAGGCCTGCAGGTACATCTCGTCCTCGGCCAGGAACAGGTAGTTGCCCAGATTTAAATTCAGTGTCAGTACTTCATCAAAGTACTCAAAGATGGCCGAATAGGGCGGAATGGCAATTTCTGCCGATGAAAAGCTGATCTTGACCACAATCAGGAAGGGGACAAGAAAGAATAGCAGTAGCCAGAGATAGGGGACGCCAAGAACGAGGCGACGTCCCCACAGCTCCCTTAAGGCGTTTAGCCTCTCTGGTCCCCACGCGGTTGCGGAGGCACCTTTTGTTAACAGGTTGGACATGACAGATTCCACAAAATATCCGTTACCAGTGGCTTACATGTACGGCGGTAAGCCTGAATAGTTTACGAAATAGAAAGCCTTCGGCTTTTAGCCAATGTAAGTAGTTAACCAAATGAAATCATATATTTCTGACTAAGTTGTCAGTCACTCTGCGGCGTTGCAACTCCGGTCACATAGCTACGGCTATGCTCCCTACGTTGCGCCTTGCATAGCAACTGCCCACTTAGCCAGAAATATACGATTCCATTTGGCCAACTACTTAAAGCCTTCAGACTGTTCTTAAACACGAAAAATATTGAATAAGGTTAGTGGTGATTGATCAGCTATTCAGGACGACACCACTGTCGTCATCCCAGCTGATATAGACTTCATCACCCCAGGTCGGGTTGTCGGCGGTCCGGATCACATTCGCCATGTTGGACTGTACCATCATGCCCGACGGAAGCCGGATATGATAAACCGAATGTCCACCCAGATAGGCAATGTCGTGTACCACACCCTTGCTCCAGTTGTAGTTCCCTTCCGGCTGCTCCCGGTTCACCATGGTTTTTTCAGGACGCACGGCAATCCAGACTTTGCGGTCTTCCAGTGGTGCCATGATACCGTGGCCAATGTAGATCGGCTGTTGCACCTGTTGCGATTGGATGATGACGTAACCCGCTTCTTCTTCGGTGATTTCTCCTTCAAACATATTGACGGAGCCAATGAATTCGGCGGTCATGCGGCTGTTGGGGTTTTCATAGATATCGATAGGGGTACCCACCTGGACAATCCAGCCGGCATCCATAATGCCGATACGCTCGGCCATGGTCATCGCCTCTTCCTGATCATGGGTCACCATAATGCAGGTAACACCCACCTCTTCGATGATATCCACAACCTCAAGCTGCATGCGGCTGCGCAGCTTCTTATCCAGCGCACCCATGGGCTCATCCAGCAACAGCAACTTTGGTCGCTTCGCCAGGCTTCTTGCCAGGGCCACACGCTGGCGCTGGCCGCCGGAAAGCTGGTGGGGTTTACGGCGGGCATACTTTTGCATGTGCACCAGTGTCAGCATCTCCTCAACACGCTGGGCAATGATGTCTTTGGGCAGGCGGTCCTGCTTTAATCCAAATGCCACGTTTTGCTCCACGGTCATGTGAGGGAACAGGGCATAGGACTGAAACATCATATTGATGGGGCGCAGATACGGTGGCAGGTGAGTAATATTCTGCCCATCCAGGTAAATTTTGCCTTCAGACGGTGTTTCAAAGCCTGCCAGCATCCGGAGTAATGTGGATTTTCCAGATCCAGAGCCACCCAGCAGTGCGAAAATCTCACCCTTTTTAATATTCAGACTGACATTATCAACAGCGATAACGTCATCGAACTTTTTGGTGACCTGGTCGATTTTGACCAGTATCTCATTGCCTGAGCGACTTTTTGTCGCAGGTGTCGAAAGCGTCGACGGCGTTGGGGAATGTTTCGGGGAGGCAGATGCTGTACTCATCTAAAATTTTCTCCAGCCCGGAATATAAAGAACAGGGTAGAACCCGGTGAGTGTGCTTTAATAGGCTCTGTTGGCATAAGTTTATCGTTAGAAACTCAGGTTCGCTTGTGGCGATCATTGTTTCTTTACTTATGAAAAGAGCCTTCAAACCCTCAAGGAAGTGAAAAGCCCGCGCATTGTCCATAAAAATGCAGGGATTGAAAATGATTTTGCGATAAACCCTGATGGGGGATATTAGTAATCCTCACTTGCAGATTCATCATTGGTACCCTAACCTCCGTCTGCTGAAGGGGAGGTGATTTACCCATTAGATATTAGAATAACGGTTGTCTTAATCAGGATCTGTCCTAAAAAAGATGAATACAAAGCTCACTAATCCCGAATGCTATTGTGTTCCACTTTTCCTGGTGCCTGAACACGCATTGTCAATAAACGACTGAAATCATGAGAAGCCGAAAAGAAGTTGTTCGCCAGTTGGATCGTATCGATCGTAATATTCTCCGTACCCTGCAAGAGCAAGGGCGTATTTCGTATGTAGAGCTGGCGGATAAGGTCGGGCTGAGTACGACGCCGTGTATGGAACGGGTCAAGCGCCTGGAAAGGGAAGGCATTATTCAGGGCTATTCTGCACGCCTGAACCCGAAGTATCTTCATGCAGGGCTTCTTGTGTTTGTGGAAATCAGCCTCTATACCAAATCTGCTGACATTTTTGATGACTTCCGCAAAGCGGTCATCAAGCTGCCAAACGTGCTGGAGTGCCATCTGGTCTCGGGTCACTTCGACTATCTGGTCAAAGCCAGGATTTCAGAGATGGCCTCTTACCGCGAGTTGTTAGGGGATATTCTTCTGAAGCTGCCGGGGGTCAGGGAGTCCAAGAGCTATATCGTGATGGAAGAGCTCAAGGAAACGCTCAGCCTGCCAATTGCAGATTAACCGTTACCTGGCTTGTTAAAGTTTGTTTGTGAGTGTTTACTTCTGCCCGAATTGGCTTCAGAAAGGTATTTAACCTTCCTGAAGCTCACCTGCTACCTGATAATCCCTTATGTAGTAGTTCAATGCGACTTCGTCTTGGTCCTCGATACTGCGTAAAACAAAACCTGCGGCGAAATCAGCCTGCTCACTGACGGTTTGACACCAGACGCACTCGGCACTCATGGACACTCGATAAGCACCTTCCTGCGGCCCGGGCAGGATCAATGTGACATTCCGGGTTTCTGATGGCCTGACACCTCGATCGGTCAGGATGCTGAATCCTCCTTTTGAGACATCTTCAAGAATGCCGATAGACAGACCGGTGTCGTTATCCAGTACTTCTGCGGTTTTTTCCAATGTTTTTCTGGGAAATCGACGCTTTTCTTGTTGTATTTGCGACATTTTGGCCTCCATGGATTAGAGGGAAGGAAGAACTAAGTTATCACCTTTTGTTTTCAAAATGCATCTTTTACCTGTTTTGCCAAAACAGGTTGTTATGAAAACGTGCTTTATGGTTGGTGAGATTTTCAGTCAATGAGTTGATTTAAATAGCGGCCAATGGCGGCAGAGCATGACGTTTTCTAAAACTTATTGACTGTTGACAATAGGGCTTAACTTCCTCTGTAATCGAATAAGGCGTTATCAGAAAGCCTGGTTGTTGATAGAGCTTAAACCGCTGAAAGTGATGAAAGTTCTACCCTGTAAAACAACAATAAATAGCCACGTCTGTCAGCTTGCCCTAACCCCGGGATGCCGATAGACAGGGCGCTAAACCAGAGCCTGCTGCTCTGCAACATACGGAGGGATCCCGTCATGTTCAGACAAATTGCCGAGGCACGAATCAACGATCTTCATTGCAAATTCGATGAAGAATCCGGCCTCAAATCCGTCATCGCTATTCACAGTACCCGCAGAGGGCCAGCCCTCGGTGGATGTCGAATCATTCCTTATTCGGTGCCCTGCGATCTGTTCAGCCCCTGTGGCCTTGGCGGCGTCCTCAATAGCGACACCATTGGCAAGTTACAGTGTGCTGCTGTTGCCGGCTCAGCCAATAACCAGCTATTGACGGAGGAAGACGGTATTGCGCTCTTCGACCGCGACATTCTCTTTGCCCCGGACTACCTGATCAATTCCGGTGGATTGATTTTTGTGGCCATGACTTACCTGCAAAGCAGTCAGAGTGATATGCACCATCGCCTGCGTGGCATTCATGACACCCTGTTAGAGATTTTCAACCGACAGAATCAGGCCGGGTTACCCGCCAGTGTTATTGCTGACCAGATGGCAGAAGCCATTGTGCATGGTGATAACCCTTCACAGTTGACGGCATAGGGAGAACAGAAATGGATTTAACAGCAAACCCTGCCCTCGCCATGGAGCAGTTTCTGGATGCTGAAGGCGAAGTCATCAAACGACTGCCAGCCTGGGTCAGCAATCACGACATTCTCATTGATTACTACCGATCCATGGTGATCGCCCGGCAGGCCGATCAAAAAGCGGTGGCATTGCAGCGGACCGGTAAGATGGGCACTTACCCTTCCTGTCTTGGACAGGAAGCCATCAGCACGGTGTGTGCTGCCCTGCTGGAAAAAGAAGATGTTCTGATTCCTTATTACCGGGATCTTCCGGGGTTAATGCGACGAGGCATTGCTCTGAGTGATGTCATGCTCTACTGGGGTGGTGATGAACGCGGGAGTGCCAGTCCGGCGTGGGGTCAGGATCTGCCGAATTGTGTTCCCATTGCGACCCAGGCTGGCCACGCGGCCGGTATCGCCACCGCCATTAAAATCCGCCATGAGGCCGGTGACCCATTGCAAGTGGCCTTATGTGCACTGGGTGATGGCGCTACGTCGAAAGGGGATTTTGGCGAAGCCCTGAATCTGGCCGGTGCCTGGCAGCTGCCCGTGGTTTATATCATTAACAACAACCAATGGGCCATTTCGGTTCCCAGAAAAATTCAGTCCGGTGCACCGACGCTGGCCCAGAAAGGGCTGGCTGCTGGCCTGCCGTCTTACCAGGTGGATGGTAATGATGTTATTGCCCTCCATGAAGTGGTCAGCGCCGCTATTGACCGTGCACGCCAGGGTAAGGGCGCTACCGTGATAGAAGCGGTCAGCTATCGGCTTTGCGATCACACCACGGCCGATGATGCCAGCCGTTACCGTGCCAGTGAAGAACTCAAGGAGGCCTGGCAACAAGAACCCATCAAGCGGCTCCGTAACTTCCTGCACCACCGGGGGGTGTGGGATGAGCACAAAGAACAGGCTTTAAAAGATGAGGCTGACCGTATCATTGAGCAGGCCGTGGCCACCTACCTGAACACTCCGCTGCCCGCTATTGAAGACCTGTTTGATTATCACTACGCGAATATGCCAGCCCAACTGGAGCAACAGAAAAACGAGGCGCTTGCCAGAGAACAGATGCGTCAGGAAAACATGAAATCAGCCGGAGGCCATCTCAATGGATAACAAACTGACCATGGTTGAGGCCGTCAACCTGGCGCTTGATCATGCTATGGACAATGATCCGGATGTTGTGTTGCTTGGCGAAGATATTGGGGTCAATGGTGGTGTCTTTCGGGCAACCCAGGGGTTGCGGGATAAATATGGCCTCAAGCGGGTGATGGATACCCCACTGGCGGAAACCCTGATTGCCGGTATCAGTGTGGGTATGGCAGCCCAGGGAATGAAACCGGTGGCGGAAATACAGTTTATGGGGTTCATCTTTCCGGCAATGGAACAATTAATCTGCCACGCAGCCCGCATGAGAAACCGAACCCGGGGGCGTTTGGCGTGTCCCCTGGTGCTGCGGGCTCCTTTCGGCGGAGGTATCCACGCCCCGGAGCATCATTCGGAAAGCACCGAAGCACTGTTTGCCCATATTCCCGGGCTAAGAGTGGTTATTCCATCGTCACCGGTCAGAGCCTATGGATTGCTTCGTGCTGCCATTAATGAGCCGGATCCGGTTATCTTCCTGGAGCCAAAGCGCATCTACCGGGCAAGTAAGCAGATCATTGATGCTGCCAGTGACCCGCTGCCATTGGACACCTGTTTCACGTTAAAAGTCGGGCAGGATGTCACATTGGTCAGTTGGGGGGCATCGGTTCGTGAAACCATGGAGGCAGCCGACATTCTGGAGGGGCATGGCATTTTTGCAGAAGTGATTGATGTGGCTACCATCAAGCCTCTTGATATGGAGACTATTCTGACGTCAGTCAGAAAGACCGGACGCTGTGTCATCGTTCATGAAGCTTGTCGAAGTTTTGGTGTGGGGGCCGAGATTGCTGCCGGTCTTATGGAAAGGGCATTTGATGATCTGAAGGCACCCGTTGAACGGGTGACCGGTTTTGATACGACAATGCCCTACTACAGGATGGAAGACCATTATCTGCCCCAGGTCGATGATATTGTCAGGGCATCGATCAAGAGTCTTGCCAGACACTAGCCATCATTTGCCAATACCGGAATCATTATTTCAATAGCCCTGAGCGGCAAATATTGCCAGAACTGTAGGACTGCAAAACCAGAAGCAGGCAGTATTTTTATAATAAAAAGGTACATTCATGCGCTTTTTCAATTTACCCGATTTAGGGGAAGGTATTCCTGAAGCCGATATTGTCGAATGGCATGTGGGAGAAGGGGATAGCATCAGGGAAGATCAGCCGATGGTCTCAGTCGAAACAGCCAAAGCCGTTGTGGAAGTGCCTGCACCCTGCACCGGAGTGATTGCCCGTCTTTGTGGCCAACCCGGTGACACTATTCTTACCGGAGCCCCGCTGGTGGAGTTTGTCACCGATGGGGAAGATAGCGGTACGGTAGTCGGCAAACTGGTCAGTGATGATGCCAGCACCAGTAGCGATGATGCTTTTATTATTGGCTCACCAGCGGATGGCCAGATGCCACCGTCGTCTTCATCTCACATGGTTCAAAGTGGACTTCAATCACTGGCTGAGCAATTCCAGGTGGAGCTGGGTGCTGTCACAAATCATAGAACCGCTGCACAACCTGCCATTGCCTATCCCCTGGACAATCCAGAGCCATTGAAAGGTGTCCGCAAGCATATGGCCCGCACCATGGCAGAGTCTCATGCTTCCGTCGTCCAGGTAACGCTGTTTGATGATGTGGATATTGATCACTGGGATACTAAAGAAGACATCACTGTTCGTTTGATTCAGGCAATTGCCAAAGCCAGTGCCGTGGAGCCTGCGCTTAATGCCTGGTTTGATGGCGCTTCCATGAGCCGTCAGCTTCATGATGCTGTTGACCTGGGTCTGGCGGTTGATAGTGACGAGGGACTATTTGTTCCGGTGATGCGTGATGTGGCAAAAATGAACAAAGCAGAAGTACGAGAGAGTATCAATAAGCTCAGGGAAGGGGTGAAAGACAGAAGTCTGCCAAACTCAGAGCTTCAGGGTGCAACCATCACGTTAAGTAATTTTGGTGTCTTTGCCGGAAAATACGCGACACCGGTTGTTGTGCCGCCAACCGTTGGTATTATCGGTGTTGGCAGGTTAAGGGAAGAAATCGTCAGCGTTGATGGCAAGCCTGAGAGCCACCGTACCCTGCCTTTGTCACTGTCGTTTGATCACCGCGCAGCAACGGGTGGTGAAGCAACACGCTTCCTCCATGCAATGATTCAACAGTTGCAGAAGTAGTCAAAAATCCACATTATAAATTCTGGGGCAAGAAAAAATGCGCTATCAGCTTGCGGTGAAAAACGCAGGGTTGTTTTGATAGTGCCATGCTTGTCGGGCAGATTCTCCAAGGCTAAGTGCGAGACCACCAGAAGTTGTGAGCGATGAAGAATAATATCTCTGCCAGCATGCTGCAAGGAAGTCCGTTGTTATAAGTTGTTATGAAAAGTGCATCAATGTAGGCCAGATTTTTTCGACTGAATGTTCGTATCCCGCTTTTGCCGGTCATGACACCGAGTTCTCTGGTTTGTCGGACGGGCATTATATGCCACCTTTTTCTATAGCATTGTTGATCAGCATGAACTGCTTTTCTGGCATTCATAGCTGCTCAATAAAAGTTATAAAAAAATGTGGTCAAAGTTCTGACTCTGCCGATAGCGTAATTGAGAAGGATAAGCTTCCAGATGAGCTATCGGTCAAACGTTCCTGGTCGTTGTTCAGGAATTCAAGCAGACAAAGGTGGGTGAAGGCATGGACATCTTCAATACATATCAGCAGAGATTTCAATCAACCCAGCAGGAAGAGCTGACCATCGAAGAGTATCTGGCACTGTGCAGGCAGGATTCTTCTGCCTATGCCAATGCGGCTGAGCGCATGCTTATGGCCATTGGTGAGCCGGAGATGGTGGATACCTCAAGGGACCCAAGGCTCAGTCGTATATTTTCCAATAAACTGATTAAGCGTTATCCGGCATTCCGTGAATTTTATGGAATGGAAGAGGCGATTGAGCAGATCGTTTCCTACTTTATGCACGCTGCCCAGGGGCTGGAAGAGAAGAAACAGATACTATACCTTCTGGGGCCAGTGGGTGGTGGTAAGTCTTCTCTGGCAGAAAAGCTGAAGGCATTGATGGAGAAAGTCCCATTCTATGCAATCAAAGGTTCACCGGTTTTTGAGTCACCTCTGAATCTGTTTAATCCTGATGAAGATGCCGACATTCTGGAAAAAGAATTTGGCATTCCCAATCGTTACCTGGGCGGCATCATGTCACCCTGGGCGGTTAAGCGGTTAAATGAGTTTGGCGGTGATATCACCAAGTTCAGAGTGGTGAAGCTGCATCCCAGCATTCTGAATCAAGTGGGTATTGCCAAGACCGAACCCGGCGATGAGAACAACCAGGATATATCCAGCCTTGTGGGCAAGGTGGATATACGACAGTTGGAAGAATACTCTCAGGATGACCCGGATGCCTACAGCTTCTCTGGCGCACTCTGCCGTGCCAATCAGGGCATGATGGAGTTTGTGGAAATGTTCAAGGCACCCATCAAGGTACTCCACCCGCTGCTGACCGCCACCCAGGAAGGTAACTACAACAGTACCGAAGGCATGGGTGCCATTCCTTATAACGGTATTATTCTTGCCCACTCCAATGAATCCGAGTGGCAATCATTCCGGAATAATAAGACCAATGAAGCCTTTATTGACCGGGTAAACATCGTCAAGGTGCCTTACTGCACCCGGGTGACGGAAGAGATTCATATATATGAAAAGCTGCTGGCCAATAGCTCACTCAAGGAATCCCCCTGTGCACCGGATACCTTGAAAATGCTGGCCAAGTTCACCGTCCTGTCGCGCATCAAGGAGCCGGAAAATTCCAATGTGTATTCCAAGATGCGGATCTATGATGGCGAAAACCTGAAAGATACCGACCCCAATGCCAAGCCGCTGCAGGAGTACAAAGATTCAGCGGGTGTTGATGAAGGCATGGAAGGCTTGTCTACCCGTTTTGCTTTCAAGATTCTTTCCAAGGTATTCAACTTTGACCCTACGGAAATTGCCGCTAACCCCGTGCACATGCTCTACGTACTGGAACAGCAGATTGAGCAGCAGCAGTATCCGAAAGAGGTGCATGAGCGCTATCTGCGCTATGTGAAAGAGTTCCTGGCACCCAAATACATTGAGTCCCTGGGCAAAGAGATTCAGACCGCCTATCTTGAGTCTTACTCCGAGTATGGGCAGAACATTTTTGACCGATACATCACCTATGCTGACTTCTGGATTCAGGATCAGGAGTACCGTGACCCTGAAACCGGCGATATTCTCGACCGCTCGGCCATCAATGATGAGCTGGAGAAAATCGAGAAAGCAGCCAGTATCGCCAATCCAAAAGATTTCCGTAACGAAGTCGTTAATTTCGTGCTCAGGGCCAGGGCCAATCACAATGGGCAAAACCCGAGCTGGCTCAGCTACGAAAAAATGCGCACTGTGATTGAGAAGAAAATGTTCTCCAATACGGAAGACCTGCTTCCGGTGATCTCATTCAATGCCAAAGGCAGCCAGGAAGATCAGCGCAAGCACAATGAGTTTGTTAAGCGCATGGTAGAAAGAGGGTATACCGAGAAGCAGGTCAGGTTACTGGCTGAATGGTATATCCGGGTGCGCAAGTCGCAGTAACTGCCGTCCGGGTAGAGAGGCAGGGCGAACGGATTCTCGCCCTGTTTGTCATAAAGGGCACACAAGGAGCGTGTTCATGAGTATTATTATCGATCGACGGTTGAATGGAAAAAACAAAAGTACCGTCAATCGCCAGCGGTTTCTTGAGAGATATAAGAAGCACATCAAGAAAGCAGTGTCTGATGCTGTGAATAAACGCTCCATTACTGATGTGGTTTCTGGCAGCGAAGTCACCATTCCCCGAAAAGATCTTTCTGAGCCGGTATTCCGCCACGGTCAGGGTGGGCGTTATAAGCAGGTTCATCCGGGCAACAAGGAGTTTGTCAGTGGTGATCGTATCAAGCGCCCATCGGGCGGCAGTGGCTCCGGAAGCGGTAAGGGCAAGGCTGGCAACAGCGGCGAAGGGATGGATGAATTCAGCTTCCAGATAAATCATGATGAGTTCCTGGAGCATATGTTTGATAACCTTGAGCTGCCAAACCTGGTTCGGAAGCAGCTGGAGGATATGACGGAATTCAAGATTCGACAGGCAGGGTATACGACAGCAGGCTCTCCGGACCGCCTGAATGTGGTGCGCTCCCTGCGTTCAGCCCATGCCCGGCGTATTGCCTTATCCGGTGGTGATCGTCGGGAGATACGGGCCCTGAAAAAAGAGCTCCGGGAAATGGAAGTCAGCCCGGATGAAACGGATCAGCAACGAGTTGTTGAATTAAGAGAACGGATAAAAGAGCTCAATGCCAAGCTGAAAAGACTACCATTTATTGATGACTTTGACCTGAAATACAACAACATGGTCAAAGTGCCTTCGCCCAGTAATAAGGCCGTGATGTTTTGTGTGATGGATGTGTCCGGATCCATGACTCAGGACATCAAAGACATGGCCAAGCGCTTCTTTATTCTGCTCTATCTGTTTTTGCAGCGTAATTACAAAGAGATTGAAGTGGTCTTTATCCGTCATCATACCGCCGCTAAAGAGGTGGATGAGGATGACTTTTTCTATTCCAGGGAAACCGGGGGAACCATTGTTTCCAGTGCCCTGGAAATGACCCGTGATGTGATCAATAAGCGTTACAGCCCGGTGGACTGGAATATTTATGTTGCCCAGGCATCGGACGGTGATAACTGGGAAGGGGATTCCAGTGTCTGCACCAAGATTCTCACCGAGCAGATTATGCAGAAGGTTCAGTATTACTGTTATGTGGAAATCACCGACCGTGCCCACCAGAATTTATGGCGTGAGTACCAGAGCGTAGCGGAGAAGTTTAAAGATCACTTTGCCATGCAGCAGATTAAATCGCCCAGTGATATTTACCCGGTGTTCCGTAAACTGTTTGAAAAAAAGGAAAATGCATGAGCAGCCAGTTGATTTCCAGTGAGCCGGAGTGGACGTTTGAGCTGATTCAGGAATACGACAGGGAACTGGCCCGTCTTGCTGATCGCTTCCGCCTTGAAACCTACCCGAATCAAATTGAGATTATCAGCTCTGAACAGATGATGGATGCCTATGCCTCAACGGGTATGCCATTAATGTATAACCACTGGAGTTTTGGTAAACACTTTCTTCATACCCAGCAAAACTACCAACGGGGCAGAATGGGGCTGGCCTATGAAATTGTGATTAACTCAAATCCCTGCATTGCCTATTTAATGGAAGAAAATACCATGACCATGCAGGCACTGGTATTAGCCCATGCCAGCTATGGTCATAACTCATTCTTTAAAGGGAACTATCTGTTTCAAACCTGGACCGATGCCGAGTCCATTATCGACTACCTGTTATTTGCTAAACATTATATTGCACAATGTGAAGAGAAGTATGGCATTGAGGCGGTCGAGGAAATACTCGACGCCTGTCATGCATTAATGAATCAGGGAGTGAATCGATATAAACGGCCCCGGCCCTTATCCGCTGAGCAGGAACAGGCCCGGCAGGAAGAGAGGGCGGAGTATATCCAGAGAACTCTGAACGACATTTGGACCACCATTCCAAAGGTTGAGAAAGATGAGCAGGAACAGGAAGAGCGCTTTCCTAAAGACCCGGAAGAAAACCTGCTCTATTTCCTGGAAAAGAATGCACCGTTATTGGAAACCTGGCAGCGGGAGCTGTTGCGAATAGCCAGAAAAATTGCCCAATACTACTACCCTCAGAAACAGACTCAGGTGATGAATGAGGGGTGGGCCTGTTTCTGGCATTACCACCTTCTGCATGAGCTATACAATGAAGGCAAGGTGTCCGATGGTTTTATGCTGGAGTTTCTTCACTCCCATTCCAGTGTTATCTATCAGCCACCTTTTGATAGCCCGCAATACAGTGGCATCAATCCATACACCCTCGGCTTCAATATGTTTATGGATATTCGTCGTATTTGTGAAAACCCTACCGATGAAGACCGGGAGTGGTTTCCGGATATTGCCGGCAGCGACTGGCTGGATACTGTGCACTTTGCCATGAAAAACTTTAAGGATGAAAGCTTTATCCTGCAGTTTCTATCACCCAAAGTGATGCGAGATTTAAGACTGTTTTCAATTTTGGATGATGAGTCTCGCACTTATCTTGAGGTGGACAGTATTCACGATGAAACAGGCTATAAGGCCATCCGTGAGTCACTGGCCGCTCAGTATAACCTGGGTAATCGGGAACCAAACATTCAGGTTTATAATGTCAATATCCGGGGTGACCGCATGCTGACGCTCCGTCATTACCAGCATGAAGGTCGGCCATTGGGAAAAGAGACCGACGAGCTGTTGAAGCATATACACCGGATCTGGCAGTTTGATGTGGAGATTGAGTCGTTTGAAAATGGCGCAGTCACTCAAAGCTGGCAGTGCAGTGAGAATAAGAAACGCAAATAAACGTCGATTGATTGCTGGTACGCTTACGGTAAATATTAAGCAACTATCCATTAATTTTTGAACCACAAAGGACACAAAGAGCACGAAGAAGAGCTTTTCTTTTCCTTGGTGCTCTTTGTGTCCTTTGTGGTTCCCATTCAACATGATCCATATCGGAGTTATACAACTTATTCCTTTTGATCAAAAAAACAACCTGCCTGATTTTGGATTAATAAACTGACAGTTTTTACTATCAGTGATTCACATTATTTTTAAAATTTATATAATGGTACTTCCATCTAAAAAAATCTTGCTGTATAAAGTTCATCGAATTGAACATCTTTATTCCTAAGTAGGAAGTTCTATCAAGACCAAGGAGTCGTAGAGTAAATGAATATTTTTGAAGAAGTTCTGCATCGCCTCAGCAGCAAAACCCGTATTCGCTCACTGTTTAAAGATGTACACGCGGAAGATCTGGAGCGTATCATTTCCCGTCTGAACGATGTGCTGACTGAGAAGCAGGAAGCACGTGCCAAAGACGAAGAAAAGCGTAAGAAGAAGCAGGAAAGCATTGAAGCCATCAAGCAGATTATGGCTGACCGTGGTGTTTCCATGAATGATCTGGGTGTGGGTAATCTGGAACCGGAAGAGACAGTACAGAAGCGTCGCAGAAACATTCAAAAGTACACTTTTGAATACGAAAACGAAGCGGGTGAGCGCATTAAGTGGGAAGGTGCCACTACTGGCCGTCTGCCACGTGATTTCCAGGCGTACCTGGAGCGCACTGGCAAGAAGCGTCTGGACTGCGCTCTGGAACAGATCGAAGAGTAAGTTTTATTCGCTCTGAATAAAAAAGGGTCTTGCAGACCCTTTTTTATTTTGTATTTTGGCAAGTACGGCGTTAATATCACCATTTACCGGAAAGATCGTGTTCAACCGGCCTGCTATACGTTGACGACGTTGGCTTACTTGATTCTCGACAGGGGAAAGTGACATATAAAACGACTGCCTTTTCCCGGATGGCTACTGATACTGATACGACCTTCATGCCTTAATAACACATGTTTTACAATCGCCAGTCCAAGACCGGTCCCCCCTGTCGCATGACTGCGGCTCTTATCCACCCGGTAAAAACGCTCAGTCAGTCTTGGAATATGAACGGGGTCAATGCCAACACCATTGTCCTGAACCATCAGATGTCCACCTTCCTGATCCTGCCACCACTTCACCTGCACCTTTCCCCCAGACGGGGTATAGCGGATAGCGTTATAAACCAGGTTAGAAAAGGCACTGCGCAGCTCCACGGCATCCCCCGTTAATAAGGCTTCATCGTCGCATTCAAGTTGTAACTGGTGCTGATTTTCACCACTCAATGCTTTGGCGTCGTTAACGATACCGGCAAGCAGAGACTTAAGCATCACTGACTGACTTATTCTTTCCGGTTCCGTCGCTTCAAGCCGTGAAAGTAACAAAAGATCCTCAATCAGTCGCTGCATTCTGGTTGCCTGCTCCTGCATTTGACCAAGAGCGCGATTAAAGATGGGCGGTGTATCCGGATTCATTGCCATACCATCACTCATGGTCTCCAGATAACCGGAAATCACGGTTAGAGGTGTTCTCAATTCATGGGAAACATTGGCAACAAAATCGGTTCTCATGATTTCAAGCTGATGCAACCGGCTGACATCCCTGACCAACAGAAGTCGATTGCCCTGCCCATAAACGGTAATGGCTATTTGAAGCTGCCGACTCTCATGCACCGGTGAATCGATCTTAATGGGCTCTTTGCCGTGGCTATTGTCCATATAGCGGGCAAATTTTGGATTTCTGACCAGGTTTGTCAGGAGCTGTCCCTGGTCATCGGGCATTTGCAGGCCCAGTAACTCTCCGGCGGCACGGTTCCACCACTCAAGGGAACCATTCTGGTCGGCCATGACGATTCCGTCGTTTAATGCTGCCGTTGATTCCTGTATGCGTTCTATCACGCTGGCAAGTCGCTGTTTTGAGCGGTTGTGTTTGCGCTGAATTCTATAAATACCGTCAAAGATCTCACCCCATACGCCTGTGCTTTCCGGGGGATCCAGCTCTTTGTGGGCAGCCTTATCAAGCCATATCAGCAATCGGTGCAGTTGCTGGTGGCTCCAGAGAAGGTAGAATAATGTGGCAAGAAAAAGCCCCAGAAAAATCCGGTCCGCCAGCCAGCCGACCAGCAGCCCGATGGCAAGCATTGACACTATTCGACCGGTAAACCAGGATCGGACAGAGGTGGTCACAGGCAGTTCCGCAGTTTGTTGAGCTTATGGTGATTGATCCTGACCATCATTCTTATGTCATCAGGCGGTGATGAGGAAAACGTCACTGAAGCCATTTTCATTGAATTCCATCATTCTACGCTTTAGTGGAAAAACGGTAGCCAGTACCTCTGACGGTTTGAATGTAATTCTCATAGCCACTGCCCAGCGCTTTTCTCAGGCGGCGAATATGGACATCCACCGTTCTCTCTTCAACATACACATTGCCACCCCAGACCTGGTCAAGCAACTGCCCACGGGAATAGGCTCGCTCCTGATGAGTCAGGAAGAACTGCAGCAGCCGGTATTCCGTTGGCCCCATTTCGGCAGGGTTGCCATCAATACTGACCCGGTGGCTGACAGGGTCCAGTTCCAGTCCTTTGACGACGATAGCCGACTGTTCGTCCATTCCATGAGTTCTGCGCAGTACGGCCTTAAGTCGGGCAGCGAGCTCGCGGGGGGAGAAAGGCTTGGTGATGTAATCATCGGCACCGGTTTCCAGACCCTGGATTTTATGGTCTTCTTCCCCTTTGGCGGTCAACATAATGATCGGAATTTCTGCGGTCAGCTGGTCACGCTTTAGTCGTCTGGCCAGTTCGATACCCGAGATGTCCGGTAGCATCCAGTCCAGAAGGATCAAATCGGGTCGGTTATCCACCACCAGTGAATGCGCCTGTTTTGCATCAGCTGCTTCCAGGCACTGATAACCAGCCATTTCCAGCGCCATAGCGACCATTTCCCTGATGGGTGCTTCATCATCCACAATTAGAATTGTTTTGCCAGACATGAGAATACCCCGGGGTTGAATGAGAGAAGATTGCTTTGGTAACCGTTTATCTTTATGACAGGTATTACAGCGAGGGAATGTTACAGAAAAATGACGTTGAGGAAAATTTGATGGACTTTTTGCGGGTTGTCCAACCCATGAGTTACTGTTTTCCCGTCGTTGAAGTGATAAGAGGTGAAGGTTGAGCGCTTTCGGCTCAACCTTCAAATTCAGGTGTTTCAGTCGGTCATCACAGAGAACAGGCCAGACCGAGAAATATGGCGGCACCAACCCAATGATTAGAAAGAAAGGCTTTGAAACAAGGATCCCTTTCACGGTTGCGGGTTAACCATTGCTGGTGGGTAAAACCTGCGGCGGCGGCAACAAGGCTGACATAGAATGGCCAGGCTAATTCCAGCTGCAACCCCAGCATCACCAGGGCTACCAGGGTAAACGTCTGAAAACAGGCAATAATCAGATTATCCATCTCGCCAAATAAAATGGCGGTGGACTTAATGCCAATCTGCAAATCATCGTCTCGGTCCACCATGGCATACTGAGTATCGTAGGCGACAGTCCATAGCAGATTGGCGGTAAACAACAGCCATGTCTGAGTTGTCAACGTGTCGGCCTCGGCGGCAAATGCCATGGGGATGGACCAGCCAAATGCGGCACCCAATACCACTTGCGGCAGATAAGTGTGTCGTTTGGCAAAAGGGTAGGCTGAGGCGAGTAGCAGGGCGGCAAAGGAGAGATAAATGGTCAGGGCATTGGTGGTCAATACCAGCAGAAAGGCCACGAAAAACAGGCTGGCGGCGTATATCAGGGATTCTTTCGAGGTTATCTTTCCGGTCACCAACGGACGTTGCCGGGTTCGTTTTACATGACCATCAAAATGTCGGTCAGCATAGTCATTAACAACACAGCCAGCGCTGCGGGTCAGCACCACCCCAAGAATGAAAACCACCAGATTACCAACCGAGGGTATGCCTTCGGCCGCCAGCCAGAGCGCCCAGAGTGTTGGCCATAGCAGTAGATAAATGCCGATGGGGCGATCAAGGCGAGCCAGTTGAATAAAGTCTTTCCAGCGTGGTACATGCTGATCCAGCAGCTCTGCACATTTATCAGCGCCTGTTATCGATTGTATAAATTTCATCTGCGCCCTTGGAGTTCTGTGTTTTGGAAATATAGTCAGGGTCTTTGCTGTATGGGATTTTATGTCGCTGGCAAAAAGATTGCAGCTTGAGTTTACTTCCATGCCGCTACCCTGGGTGCCAGTTACGGATGTCCCGTCTGCCCGCTTCATTAATGAAATTATTCTCTATGAAGTAGCCAGTTATTTTCTTTTCGGCCGTGAAGATGCCATTCCGCAGATGTTTTCTTCCCTGTTGAATCATTGGGAAATCCCCCCCGGCGTCCGTTCCTGCCATGACCTACTACCTTGAGAGACATATTGACCTTGATGGGAATGAGCATGGCCCGGCAGCAGAAAACCTGTTGAAACATTGTAAGTAGCTGGCCATATGGAATCACATATTTCTGGCTACTTGGGCAGGTGCTATGCGAGGCACAACGGAGGGAGCATAGCCGTAGCTATGTGACCGGAGTTGTAACGAAGCAGAGTGCCTGAACAAGGAGTCAGAAATATATGATTTCATATGGTTAGCTACTTATTAATGGGGACAAAACCTCAGAAGCGTCGGCCGTTGCCGAGGTGAAAGAGGCTATTTCAGCACGAATAAGATTTTGGGATGGTCTTGAGAAGCAATTGGACAAAGTTACCGCTGGACAGGCGGCTGTTGACAAAGCAGAGCCTATACTTCCCGGTTTTGTCTGAGACATTGCGTTTTTTTCAAATCAAGAAGGAACTTTGGCTGATAATTACTGTCTGAGTGTACAGTTGTGATGGTTTCTGAGAAAGTTCTTACCCGAAGTTTGTACATCCCAGTCAAAATATCATTTATGGGATTATCAACAAGCTTTGTTTAGACACTTTCTTCATCACGTTACAAATGCTCATGATCGACTCTGCCGGGCATTTATATTCGTTAAAAATAACCATTGATGGAGATTTTAAAATGCAGGTAACGAATACTGATCAGCCACTGAAATATGAAAAACCTTCTGGTGCAGATTTAAACAAACAAACTAAAAGTGAGCCACGTTTTGCAGATTCCAGTGTTGCAACCACCAAAATTTCGCCAAAAACCGAAACAGAAATATATGCCCCAACATCTCCCACTACTTCCATTGCTGGCGTATCCTGCAAGGTTATCAATCCAGATGGCGCTGCCTCAATCACTGTCAGGAATGCCTCCGAATCACTGAAGAGGCCTTTCAGTAAAGATTCAGGCTATGAATCGACACTGTGTAAATTGATGAAAAGTGATTTAATCACTCCCTCTGCAGACCGCACCAGCCCAGACATTTTTATAAAAACGCTGTTAACGGCGATTACCGACACTGATACTTCCAACGCTAAAAGGTTATTATCCGAACACGGTGCCACTGAACTTTCCGGGTATCGATGCTCGTTTTCCTTTGAAGGTACAACTTACCTTGACATCACACCTTTTGCTCTTGCGTGCAGACTTGGCAAGTTGGATCTGGTCAAGGAGCTATACGCCAAACCAGAACAACTAAACCAGAAATTTGATACCACAAACGAAGGTATTGGACAAACACCACTCATGTTAGCTGCTTTGAGCGGGAATTTTGAATTGATCAGGCAATTATTAAAGTGGGGAGCTGAACTTCAAACTCTTGATAAAGATGGCAATGTAGTTGATGTAATTGGTAAAGTTCTTAACCTGGGAGATATACGTGAAAAAACCAGAAACTTAATAATAGAACATTATATAGAAAATGACCTGATATCTCGTGAAGATTCCCCTATCCGCATTGGTTACAATGAATTCACTGATGATGATGGTATAGGTGGTACGAATGATGAATATGTTTATTTAAATCCTGACTACAACAAACGTCAACAGGTTGATGAAGGTTCCCATAAGCTGGGCCTGTTAGACAGGTTATTCTCCAAAAAGCCCCAACCCGGTAGCAATGGTTATTAGGGCGTTAGCAGTAAAAAAATTACCGGCTTAATGCAATGCCCTTCACATGCTACCAGGAGTTAACCAGGCGCTGTTCTCAGACAGCCCCTCCGTCCTCACGCTCAGGCAAAAAAACCTCACAAACAGAAATAGGCTTATCCCGCAAAAAAAACAAGGATCGTCTGGCCCAGGCGATTTCTGCTGTAAATTTCACATCAAGGTGTGCGTTAAATTCACTGGCTTTGATATCGGCAACTTCAATCGGTCCACGGCGCAGGCCGGGCTGACTGAAAATATATTCACCTAATGGCCTGTCCTCCAGTTCCAGAAGTACTCTATTCTCACCGGACAGACTGGACTCTGGTAACACACTGCGGGCAAAAACCACCGGTTGACCTGAGCCAAACAGCAGGACTTCTCTTATGCTGGCACGCTGATCATCGCAATGAAGAAAGGCTTTCTCTGATGCATCCGGCTCCTGCCAATCATGGGAAATGACCCGGACAAAAAAATCGTTGTTGTGTGCTTGTTTCAGCCGTCGGGTCAACGAATGTTGATCCAGTATCATCTCACGCAGTGCGCTGGGTATCGCTTTGGCATCCCGGGCGGGTTGCCAGTTCATGTCAGCAAAGGGCATCGGCAGTACATCCTGCCTGGAGCCGATGACTCCAGGATCTGTCAATCAAGTGGGGATCAGTTAGGCAAAGAGCCTTCAACGCCCTCCACATACCAGTTCATGGACAGAATATCACCATCGTTCAGCTTTGTACCCTCTGAAACTTTAATGGAACCATCCTGTGCCTTGATGGGGCCTTCAAAAATGGTGAAGGTGCCATCGGCAATCTGTGTCTTGAAGGCTTCGACCTGGGCAACAACGGTTTCAGGAATGGCTTTGTTATAAGGGGCCATTTCAACCATGCCTGCGGAGAAGCCGCCCCATACATCTTCTGCCTTCCACTGCTTATCCAGTACTGCTTTGGCCGTGTCAGTATAGAAGCCCCCCCAGTGAACCATGCTGCCGGTCAGGTGGGCATCGGGACCAAAGCGTGTCATGTCCGTGTCATAGCCAAAGGCAAATACTCCTTTGTCCTGGGCGGCCTGCACCGGAGCGGGTGAGTCGGTGTGCTGGTTGATGATGTCGGCGCCCTGGGCAATCAGTGACTCAGCCGCTTCACGCTCTTTGGCAGGGTCGTACCAACTGTTGATCCAGACCACTTTCACGGTGGCATCCGGGTTGACACTGCGCAGGCCGAGGGTAAAGGCATTGATCCCCTGGACCACTTCAGGAATCGGGAATGAACCCACATAGCCAATCACATTGTTTTTGGTCATATGTCCGGCAATCACGCCCGTCAGGTAACGGCCTTCATAAAAGCGGGCAGAGTAGGTGCCAACATTTTTGCCACGCTTGTAACCCGTGGCGTGCTGGAACTTAACGTTGGGAAATTGCTTGGCCACTTTCAGTGTTGGGTTCATGTAGCCAAACGAGGTGGTAAAGATCAGGTCGTGTCCCTGCTGTGCCAGCTTACGGATGACCCGCTCGGCATCGGCACCTTCAGAGACACTCTCAACATAAGTGGTTTCGATATTCTTGCCCAGCTTCTCAACCATCTCCAGTCGGCCTTCATCATGACCATAGGTCCAGCCGGCATCACCCACCGGGCCGACATAGACAAAGCCCACTTTCAGCGGCTTTTCAACCGCCGACGAGAGTGTCGACAGGGTCATCAATCCGGCCGTGGCCACAGAGACGAGGGCCTTTTTAATCAGGGATTTCATGGGATGATCAACTCCTTACAGGTCTGTTTTATCGTTAGATTAATGGCCTGAGTTCCCTGTCAGGCCAGGTTGGAACCGTTTTAAAGATTACCCCGCCGGGTGGTAGGGTTTGCCAAGGGACATTGGTGCCAGCAACCGGCTTCTGGACTGGTTGCTTGATAGCAATACCAGCACCACAATGGTCGCCAGATAAGGCAGGGTCGCCAGCAAGTTGGATGAGATAGAGGCACCCATCCCCTGCAGTACCAGATGCATAATGCTTGCCAAACCAAACAGCCAGGCCCCCAGTAATACCCGTTCTACCTTCCAGCTGGCAAATACCACCAGGGCCAGGGCAATCCAGCCGCGCCCTGCTGTCATGCCTTCCGCCCACAGCGGCGTATAGGCCAGTGACAGATAAGCCCCCCCGAGGCCCGCCATGGCACCACCAAACAGTAACGCCAGCCACCGGGTCCGTATTACCGGTAAGCCTACAGCCGTGGCTGAGTCTGGGCTTTCCCCGATGGCTTTCACCATCAGGCCGGGACGGCTGAAGCGGAAGAACAGCCAGATAGCCAACGCGATACCCAGAGAGCAGTAAACCAGAATGTCCTGACTGAACAGGGCCTTGCCCAGAATCGGTATATCCGATAACAGCGGGATCAACATGGGCTGGAAGCCTGCCAAAGCCTGACCGATGTAGTCAGTGCCCACATAAGCACTCAGGCCTGCACCAAAAATGGTCAGGGCCAGGCCGGTGGCCACCTGATTGGCCCGCAACTGGATCGCCAGCAGGCCAAACAACATGGCCATGGCCATGCCAACCAGCAGACTCATTATCACCCCGAAGATCAGGCTGCCTGTGGTGAGTGCGGCAATAAAGCCGATCACCGCGCCCATCAGCATCATGCCCTCCTGCCCCAGGTTAAGCACACCGCTCTTTTCACACACCAGTTCCCCCAGGGCAACCAGCAACAGTGGCGTACCGGTTCGAACCATAGCAAACAGAATGTTAGTGATCAGGTCCATATCCATTAGCCGTTGACTCCTACATGATGTCCCTGAGCCGGGGGTTGATGAGCAGAGATTTTCAAGCGGTAACTGATCAGAAAATCACAGGCCAGCAAAAAGAACAGCAACATCCCCTGAAACAGACTGCCCATGGCCAGCGGCAGGCCAAGATCAATCTGACCCATCTCGCCGCCCATATAAACCAGCGCCATCAGCAGGCTGGCCAGTAAAATACCAATAGGGTGCAGGCGACCAAGAAAGGCAACAATAATGGCCGCATAACCGTAGCCGGGGGAGACCGATGGCACCAGCTGACCAATCGGGCCACTGACTTCCGAGATACCGGCAAGCCCGGCCAAGGCACCACACAGCAACAGGCTGAAATACACCAGACGGCGTTCACGGAAACCGGCAAAGTGCCCGGCACTGGCATCCAGACCAATGACCTTCAGCTGAAAGCCCAGGAAGGTCCTGGTCATCAAGACCCAGATGCACACCCCGGCCAGCAGCCCGAAGGCCAGACCAATATGCAGGCGGGTTCCCTCCAGCAACAGTGGCAGCGTAACCGCATCGGTAAACAGTGCAGATTCCGGGAAGTTAAAACCATGGGGATCTTTCAGGGGGCCGTGCACGGCATAGAGCAGCAGATTCAGGGCAACATAGTTCAGCATGATGGTGGTGAGGATTTCATTGGTATTGAAATGGTTCCTCAGCAGCGCCGGGATCAATGCCCAGAGTAAACCGGCCACAGCACCGGTCATCAGTACCGCGGGTAGCACCCAGGCACCTTCCGAATCCATCCAGCTCAGGGCGGCCCAGCTGCCCATCAGAGCCCCCATCAGTAACTGTCCTTCCGCGCCAATGTTCCAGATATTGGCTCGAAAGCACACCGCCAGACCCATGGCACAGAGCAGTATGGGTGCGGCTTTGACACCCAGCTCGGACAGGCCATAGCTATCGCTGATGGGCAGAATGAAAAAGGTATATAAACCGGTCCATGGATCCTGTCCCTGCAAGGCAAAAATCACACTCCCGGCCATCAGGGTAAGCAACACCGCCAGAACGGGGGACAGATATTTCATCAGGCTGGAGTCTTGCGGCCTTCTTTCAATGGCAATCTTCATCAGGGGGTATACTCCTTTGCCTGGCTGTCAGGTTCCATTGCCATCGGCGCTGAGGCTGACGTTTCCGGATGACCAAACACTCCAGCCATCCACTGACCCACTTCGTTAATGGAGGTTTCCCTGACCGGTCTCACCGGCGACAGTTTGCCGTGGCAGAGTGCACCAATCCGGTCCGAAATCTGGAAAAGCTCATCCAGATCTTCGGAAAGCACGACGATGGCCGTGCCCTTGTCCCGCAGATCAATCAGGGACTGATGGATCAGGTTGGCGGCACCAACATCAACGCCCCAGGTAGGACTGGCACAGATCAGCAGTTTGGGATTTTGTAAAATTTCACGGCCAATAATGAACTTCTGCAAATTACCGCCGGAAAGGCTCTTGGCATCCGCTGAGTGGCCGTGGGCTTTTACCCGAAAGCGGCGGATAACGTTGTTGGCAAATCCGTGAATTCGTCGCTGTCTTAAAAAACCCCCGGACACCAGGTTTTGTAAAAAGCCGGTGAGTAGGCCATTGTCTGACAGCGACATATCGGGCACCGCTCCCCGACCAAGGCGCTCTTCCGGCACAACGGCCATGCCCAGGCGTCGTCGTTTACCGGGGGTTAACTGGCCAATGGCCTGGTTATCCAGCGTGATAAAGTCCGGTGAGGTAGCCAGTCTCTCCCCACTTAGCAGTTGAATTAATTCTTTCTGGCCATTGCCCGCTACACCGGCGATGCCAAGAATTTCCCCGGGTTTTACCGAAAAATGGATGTCATGTAATGGGGTGCCAAAGTCACCCAGTGCCGCTTCTGTCAGCCCTGTGACGTTGAGGCGTTTATCGTCATTCTCATTGGTGGAAAAACTGTAGCGCTGACCCAGTGTCGTCTGGCTGCCCACCATCATACTGGCCATATCCTCAGTGCTGGTGGTTTTCGGATCACAGGTTCCGGCAATCTTTCCGTGTCTCAGTACCGTGACGCTATCACACAGGGCTTTAACTTCCTGAAGCTTATGGCTGATAAACAACAGACTGCAACCTTCAGCGGCCAGCTTTTTCAAGGTGACAAATAAACTGCTGACTTCCTGTGGTGTCAGCACCGAGGTGGGCTCATCCAGAATCAACAGGCTAATGTCTTGTACCAGGCAGCGAATGATCTCAACCCGCTGGCGCTCTCCGGTGGATAAACTGTGCACATGACGATGAGGGTCAATGGGCATACCGTAATGGCTGGAGATTTCCTCAATGCGTCGGGCCAGATCCTTCAGCTGGCCTGCTGCTCTTTTATCCATCGCCTTTCCGTAAAAAGAGAGTGCAATGTTTTCCACCACGGTTAAGGTCTCAAACAATGAGAAGTGCTGGAATACCATGCCGATGCCAAGGCGTCTTGCATGGGCTGGCGATTTCAGGGTGTGCTGCTGGCCATCAAACCAGATATGTCCGCTGTCTGGTTGCGTCACGCCATAGAGGATTTTCATCAAGGTACTTTTGCCTGCACCATTTTCGCCCAGCAGCGCATGGATTTCGCCAGGCCGGATGGCCAGGCTTACCTGATCATTGGCAACAACACCCGGATACACTTTGGTGATTCCTGCACAGCGAATACGGTAGCAGCGCTCTTCACCGCTGCGGTTGTCAAAAACAGTGCCTTTGCTGTCCAGGCGGTGTGAATGGCTGGATTCCGGCTCGTGACTTGCGGGCATGATGATCTCTGATAACGTATATTTATTCTTCTTGGTGAATCTTTGTTTACAGATTGACCTGTTGAGCATTTGGGGTGATTTCAAAAGCACAAAGCATACCAAGAATAAACAACAGTTGGCATGTATGAACCGGAGAGAATGATGAAAAAGTGGCAGTGTATTGTCTGTGGTTTTGTCTATGATGAGTCTGTCGGCTGGCCTGACGATGGCATACCTGCCGGAACGGCCTGGGAGGATGTTCCGGAGGACTGGCTCTGCCCGGATTGTGGAGCCAGCAAATCTGATTTTGAGATGATGGAAGTGAGTTGAATGATCGAAAAACCCGGATTTCTGACAAAAATCCCACAAACAGTTGGTTCAGACTATTGCCCTGAGAGCGGCGGTGTTTTAGTCTGTTTTTGTCTGTGAGCCATACACCTGTAGTCAAGAGCTGCTGCTGTCCTTGCTCAGGAAGCGAGAACCCCTTGATTCAAGGGAAGAAACAAGAAAAACAAAACGGAGTGTATTCCCTATGCGTAAACCCGATCTGGTCAATGTCATCGCTGACGAAGCGGATATCAGCAAGGACAAGGCTTCCCTGGCGCTCAATGCCATTCTTGAAGCCATCACCAGTGCCATGAAATCAGCAGACTCTGTCAACCTTGTTGGCTTTGGTACTTTTGAACAGCGCAGCCGTGCCGCCCGGACCGGTAAAAATCCCCAAACCGGCGAAACCATCCAGATTAAGGCCAGTAAGACAGTGGCTTTCAAGCCGGGCAAAGCCCTGAAAGAAGCCGTAAACTGATAGCTCTCTATCTGGCCAGCTGCCATTGATGCGCCAGATAAACCGGCTACCGGTTTCACCATCTTCATAAATACTATTCGCACAACCTCTCAGAAAGCATTTTTCCATTGCCAGCTTTTGCAAGTTGCGCCATGGGGAAGTGTTTTCTTTTTAAATAGAGTTCGGGACTGAAGTAGTGAAATTCAAATTGTTGTTATGGGCACTGGGTTTCATGATGAAACGTGCCAGTCGAAAGAACCCCTCATTTCAAAAGACGCTGGAAGGCCAGGACCTGACCTTTCAGCTCAGCAGTAAAGACGGTGTCGCCCGACACTATATTGTCAAAGACAAACAGGTTTACCCGGTTGCCGGAACCACCACCGAGCCAACATTTGAGCTTTCTTTCTCCAGTGCCACTAAAGGCTTTGAAATCCTGACGGCAAAAAATACCCAGGAAGCCTTTATGCGTGGTGTCCAGGAGCAGAATATCGTGGCAACCGGTGATCTCAGTAAAGTGATGTGGTTTCAAACCATGACCAGAGCCATGAAGAGATAGTCAATTCCACCCTCTTTACGCCTTGCTATTGGATGCGAGGTGGATAACCGATGGCTGGATACGTAGCTTCCATAATCTTTGGTTAATCTGATGGTAAGTGGTTGACAGTCCATCCAGTGATCTCTAATATGCGCCGCATCGCTGAGATGTTGGACAGCGATGGCAAGGCCCAGGTGGCGGAATTGGTAGGTGCGCTAGCTTCAGGTGCATGGTGTGAATTAAACCATGCGTCGTTTTGTTTTCGGACTTTTGTCCTTGCAAAACAAAAGGTTGAAGATTTTTTCTGATAAATGACAGTTGTCGTTTCCTAAAAAGAGTCCTAAAACCTCTGGCTAAAAAATAGTCTTGTTTTTTGAACGAAAGTTCAATAGAGTTCAGCGAAATTTTTGACGATGCCCAGGTGGCGGAATTGGTAGACGCGCTGGCTTCAGGTGCTGGTGTGTGTTTAACGGTTCGTCGTTTTGTTTTCGGACTTTTGTCCTTGAAAAACAAAGGGTTGCAGGTTTGTTAAGGTAGGTGACATGTGTCGTTTCCTAAAATAAATCCTAAAACCTCCGGCTAAAAAATCGCCTTGTTTTTTGCGCCAAAGTGCAATAAAGTTCAGCAACATTTTTGACGATGCCCAGGTGGCGGAATTGGTAGACGCGCTGGCTTCAGGTGCCAGTGACTGCAAGGTCGTGGAAGTTCGAGTCTTCTCCTGGGCACCAAACATCGTTAAAAAGTAGTAAATTGTCGTATATGCCCAGGTGGCGGAATTGGTAGACGCGCCAGCTTCAGGTGCTGGTAACTGTATGGTTGTGGAAGTTCGAGTCTTCTCCTGGGCACCAATTCTCAAAGATATGTCGTGTAATTGACGGCAAAAAAAACCGGACAACTGCCCGGTGATATCTTCTCTCATCTCTCTTCCCTTTTTGTTATCTCGTACCCTGTACTTCCTGGGTTTTCCGGATATAGATTTTCTTCGCTTCCAGTGTTTTATGGCCGGAGACCAGTCCTTCATGGTCAGAGACTCCCTTTGCCTTGAGATCGTGGAAGTGCCATTTCTCGTCAATGAGCCCTTCATCCACCGCACGGTTGATCAGTTTCTGCCACTGGCTGTCCAGCGTGTTTTTATGCATCTTTTGCCCCGGTGACATTTGAATGCCTTTTTTGGCAGGGACGTTGGGTGCTCCAAACACATACTCAAATTTTTCACCGTTGTTGTAATCATCAAGGGTTTTCAGGGCTTTTCTCAGTCGTGGTGTCCAGAGAGTGATTTCATCCAGTGAGCCTTTGACCCGTTTCAGCTGTATGCCTTTTTCCAGCAGCTGGTCCCGCTTCATATTGATCAGCTCGGAACGTCTTGCCCGGCAGATGTAGGCAAACTCCATCATGGCTTTCCAGAAGGGATTGGCCAGATAGTAAACGCAGGCGTAGTCTTCATCGCTGACGTACACATCTTGCCGGTTTGGTCTTGGCAGTGCTTCGCAATCCAGCGTTGGGTTAGGTGGTACCCCTTCAAGATGGCTTCTTCCCCAGCTCCATGCACTGGAGATCAGTTTGCGGGCATTGGCGACGGCACCCGGTTTGTCGGAAAATTTTTCATAGAACCGGTTCAATGATGGTGGTGTGATCAGCGCCAGCGGTACTTTACCGAAAGTGCCATACCCTTCCACGGGGAAGTTTTTCACCTTGGGGGTGTACAGCCTTTTGTTGTACTGCCAATCCTTGCTCTGGCTTTTGAGTTTTCGTGACTCCAGATATTCATCCAGCAGCCAGCCCAGCGTCTGGTCAGAGCTTTTTTCCAGGTTCTCAATGGCCATGTAGAGTTTGGACATGGCCATGGTTTCCGGGCCCAGAACGATTTCAGCACCGTACACATTCTTTTGGCCAACCCGGCCATGGTAAGGCTTATAAATGAAACGCCCTTTGCTTCGGTAAACGCCATCCGGCAATTGAGCATTCTCTTTATTGCGTGGTCTTCCCATCAATACATCTCCTACAGGAATTTGAGTGGTTGTTTTTTGGGTTGTTGTATCTCTGTGCCGATCAATGGCTGGTTAATGGCGGCGTAGGTGGTGACCACTTCGCCATTACGTCCGTAGTAAAACGGTATCCGGTTTTGAACCATCCATTTGACCAGCGCCGCTTTTTGCTTAATGCCTGACCACGCCATCAGGTCAGGCTGGGAAATAAGCGCATCCATATCGCCGACCCGGTTAAAAGAATTTCAGGATGTCGTACCCCAGAACCGGCTGGGCATTGCTGGTGGTCAGTCGTTTACTGTTCCGGTTGTGGAAGCAGATCTCGGAAGGGTCATACATCAGACCGTACTGCCAGCCCTTATCGGTGAGCAGGTATTTGCCTTTCTTGCCCTGACCAGTCCATTTGATAACCCTGTGCTTCTCCAGTACTTCCACCACATGCTGACGGCTCCTGCCAATAAATTCGCCCAGCTCCACCAGGGAGAAGTAGTCATCCAGTTCGTAGCGGTTGCGTTTGCGCTTTTGTTTTCTTTGTACTGGCTCTTCATCGGAGTCAGAGCCAACTATTTCCGATTCAGGTGCAGGATCAGCATAGCGGCAATCCTGATCGATCGATTTAGTTTTGGATTCGTCGGGGAGTGCCGGTTGCACGTGATCCAGTACGGTCTGATACCACTTCACCTGTTTTACTGGCGCACCACTGTTATGGGCTTTTCCGGTATCAAGGATTTCACAGAGCGGCTGGCCAAGATCGGTGGGTACCCACTGGCTGTCGATTTTGATCTGGAGTCCTGCCGCTTCCAGTAACTTGTTTACCTGTCGTGGATCCTGGGGCGGTGTCATCATCTGCCCGAGTTGGGTTGGCGTAAACGTCATGGCCTGGACAGGTGCCACCAGTTGCTTCTGGCCCATGGCTTCCAACGGTGAAAAGTTGATCTGGCTTTTCACCAGTCGGTCTGCTGCCAGCATGGCCTGATTGCCTTCAAAGCCGTATTCCTTAACAAAGGATATGGCTTTCAGGCTGGTGTCCATATTGATTTCCAGCAGTTGATGGCGATCAAGCTCTGGTGGTTCCTGGGCAAGCGGGGGGGCAAGGGGGGTAGATTGCCCGGATTCCAGTTCATACCATCGATTGATAACCGCCGCCCGACGCTTAACATCGTATCCGGTGATCAGCACTTCGAACTCAAACCTGGGTAGCCGATATTCGGTGTATTCCTGCTTGTTCTGCGGGTTGACGTAGGTATGCTCAAATTTGAGCGTACCCACTCCAAGCTTGCTCAGCATGACTTCAATGTCTCTTTTGACATTTTTATGCTCCTTGTCCAGCGCCTTGGCAATCTCTCGGCTGGACATAACCATTTCTCTTCTGGTCACTGCACTGTCCGGAATAAATCCATACTGGCTGGAAGAGGGCTTGATGGGGGTATGGGTGGTGTTCATATTGATTCCTTTCATGCTCTTGCCATTATGATGGAGAGTGGTTGCGGCCATTTTCAATTCCCTTTTCTGGTTATGGTCTTGTTATGGTGTTTCAGTGGATGGCACTGCTCTTTACGACAGGGTCCTGATTGATATCCCTGATTCGTTGCAGGATCAGCCCAGTGACCAGCATCGCCTGATCCCGCGCCTGGGGGCTGTGAATACCTACGGTGATGGCCACAATCAGCGTCGTCATTTCAATCAGTACGGTTTCTGCATTCAGCTGCAGGCCTTCCATTTCGTCACCGATCCGGTCCGCCAGCATGACTTTTCTTGCCAGTTCCTTTTCCTCCTGTTCCGAGCTGAGACCAGCGGTCTGTTTCTGTTTTATCTCTATGGCCAGGGCCAGATCATCGGGTGTGAGTGGGCTCATTCCGGCTTTCATTAACACAAGCTCCTTTAAAATGGGATGGAGTCGTCGTAGGAGTCATATTGTTGTGTCTGCATGGGCTGGGGAGCATGAGCACCATCCCGGGCATTGGCGTACTGGTTCTGATGTGTGCCTGGTTGTGACTGATAGTTCTGAGGCTGTGCCTGCTGAGCATTGGGGTTCTTTTCCAGAAATAGCAGCTTGCCGTTGTACCCGCTGTACACGACTTCGGTCTGATAGCGATCCTGACCATTCTGGTCCTGCCATTTACGGGTCTGGAGTTGACCTTCGATCATGACTCTGTGGCCTTTGGCCAGATACTGAGCGGCCAGTTCAGCAGGTTTGCCGTACAGTACTACCCGGTGCCATTCGGTACGGGTCTGTTTCTGGCCATCTTTTTTCCAGCTCTCTTCCGTGGCGATGGAAAGAAGGGTTACGGCATTGCCATTGGCGGTGGCTTTGCAGTCCGGGTCTTTACCCAGCCTGCCAATAAGGGTGACGCGGTTCAGGGATGCGGCCATCAGGCGGTCTCCTTTTCTTCTGGTTTTAGAGAGAGTTGTTGAGTTGGGGTGATTAGTGCGGCACGACGGATGATCAGTTCGATCCGGTATTCGTTGCCGTGGTGGTCAAAGCGATAGCAGTCCAGTGAGCCTTTTCCAAGCCACTTTTCCATGGCGTAGATATCGTCGGTCAGGATCTCTTCGGTGACCTCTCCATCGGTGTAAAGCAGGTCCGGTTGGTCTTCGGCGTTTTCAGGTTCTGTTACCGGTTCGGGTTCTTTGTCAGCTACCTTCTGCCTGGCTTCCTGATTCAGCCGCAGTTCAATAATGGCCATCAGGTCGGACTGCTCTTTATGAAGAAGCACATCCAGATCCGGAAACAGGTAGTCCTTATCAGCTGCCATTTTCCGGTACATAGCCAGATTGTTTTTTATGTCCTGTGCCTGCTGCTTCTGTTCGATCCGAGCCTGTGCCAGCCGGTCATTTACCGCAGACTGCATGCTGGATACGTTCTTTTTACCCTTGATCACCTCCTGAAAATCAGCAGGTGTAACCACTGCAGCGATCCAGCCGGGAGTAAGTTCGGTATTAATCACCTGACGTTCTTTTTCCAGGGTGGTGACGGCTTTCAGTACGATGCTGTCTTTGATGTGCTGCTTCTGATGCTTGACCTGCTTATCAAGAGACTTGCGTTTAGTAGCCATGGCCTCGGTCAGGTGGTCGATGCGGGTGAAGAGTCGGGCGATATCCGGTACCTGGGCAAGTGCAGTCTCTTTGCCGTCCTTCAACTTTGTTTCCGTCTCTTTGAAAAACTTCACCGCCGATTCGGCATCAGCGAAATCCTGATCGGTAACCAGTGCCGATTTGACGGAATCAATGCGTTTGAAGATCTGTTCTTCCAAAAGGTGCAAGTTGGAGTCGATAACAGAACCATCCAGCTGTACCACCAGAGCGGTGGTGTCCTGAATGACTTCTCCTTCCAGTACCTGTGATGGTGCTTTCGGCTCGAAATTTTTCAGATCTTCCTGAAACTGCTTCCATCCAGCGATCAGAGCTTCACGACGATAGTCCTGGGATTCGTAGTAAACATGGTGCAGGTTGGCAGAGGTACCATCAGAGCAAACAAACAGAACCCGTTCGGCACCACTGACCAATAGTTGTTGTTCCAACTGCCAGTAATAGGCAGGTTCAATACCTTCTCCTTCGATCTGGGCAACCAGCTTTTCATTCCAGAGCTTGTGCTCAAAGACCAGGTCTTCCACCATGGTCAGCCCGTCGAAGCTGGCCAGCAGAGGTAAACCGTCAATGATGGTGACGCCGGTGGCTGGGAACAGATCCGCTCCGACTATTTTCTCTGCCAACGGTCGGGCTTCTGCTTCGGCACGATGCCCGGCATCGAATTTCTTCTGCTGAAATTCGTTTACCTCCGGTGTGCTGCCGGTTTTCTTCTGGTGTAGCAGCTGGTCACGGGACAGAAAGGGACTGTCGCCCATCATGGCCGGTGCCTCGCTGGCGGTGAAATAGTTCTGGCGCAGGGCGAGCCATTCAGGCGTCCCCTGTTGGATATCGAGAATTTCCATTTAGTGACCTCTGGGTTGGATGGCTTTCAGTTGTTGTACTTGTTGTGGGGTGGCTGGAGCTTTGGAATTGATTTTTCGGATAATCCGATCTGCACTCTGTTGGCCGGACTCAATGGATGCCCGCCATTCTGGTAACAGACGCTGGAAGTCTTCATCGGAGTAATGGTTGTGAACCGGTGACTGGGTCGAGTCATTCATATCGGGCACATAACCATCGGTATCATCATCGGTGCAGGCCACGCCAAGAATCCCGACCAGAGTCTGTCGCTTCAGATAAGTCACGGTAGAACCGATCTGTTGCAGAGGGCTTTTTTTACCGGTGTTATCCATAGGACCAGTGGCCGTGTTACAAATGGTGTGGCCGGATACATGGGTCAGATTGCAGGTGATGGTGATGTTTGGCCCATTCTGCTGTTGCTCAAACCAGTAGCTCAGTCCGTAGCGGTGAAGAACCGGCTGAACCGCAGCAACCACATCATCAATGGAGGCGTAGGAGTACTCCATGCGACCGCCATTATTGGTGTTAAAGGCAGCGGTCTTGTTCTTTTTAACCACTGGCATCTCTTGCTGAAAGCGGGAAAAGGCTTCATTGAATTGCTGTCGTGCAACAATGGTCTGGCTCTGTTCGTACAGTCTCATTACCCGTTCCAGCGTGTCGATGCTGGCATTCTGGTCAATGGCCGACTGCATGATCTGGCCCACTTCAGACAGGGCAGGTGCAGGCTTATCCACAGGCAACACGTCAGCAGATTCCATCAGTTCGGTCTTCTTTTTAGCTGGCATGGCGAAGGGCCTCGTCCCGGTGAATACGGTTTCTGACGGCCAGCACCTGGTCGGCAATTTCCATCCGGAAACTCTTTTCCAATGCACTGGATAATGTGCGGTGCAGTTCGCACCAGGCGCGGAAATCAACGATAACGGCATCTGCCGTTTTCGGGTCTTTACGCCATGCGGTAATTTCATCCCGGATGACCCGATAGATCTGGAGCACCGTCATATCCGGCGTGATATTGCTGGCGATCTGGTCCTTCAGGATGCAGACCTTGCCGTAGTCGTAGGTGTACTGGTTGATGTTCAGCCAGTCGCTGATACCCGTGACGACGGGTTCTTCCAGTCGGTTGATTTGGGTTTGATTAGCCACGGCAATAACCTCTTTTGCTGGCGTAGTTAATGACATCCCAGCCGGAGAGCCGGGAGTGTTCGTCGTTGCAGTCATGCACCAGCTGTTTCACGGCCAGCCAGCGGTAGCCCTGCATCGGGTGAAATTCTTCCAGGGTAAGAAAGGTCAGGAAGTTGCTTGGGGTCAGAACGCCAAAACCGGCAATGATGATGTGCTTGTGATCTTCGATCTGTGCCTGAATGTGGGTTTCAATCCGTTCCAGTTCGGACTCGATGGTCTCTTCGAGGGCTTCCCTGTCGTCAATGGCATTGAGGTGCCGGTTGAGATCGCGGGTAACTGCGTCCATTTTGGCTCCATTGTTGTTGTTAATACTTAAGTAACAAAAGTTATAATATAAAAATATTAAGACTAACAAATGTTAGTTGATTGTATTTTTATATAGAAAATATCAAGTCGATAAAATCTGATAATTGACTTTCTCGAAGAGGCTGTAGTGTTCAGGCTTAAAACCAGGGTTGGACGATATGGATGTTGTCGATAATTGGTTGGATACGCTTCCGGCATCTTTAATAAATGAGTTGAAACCATTCACAAAAATAGATGGTCAGTCAGTGCTGATTAACACCGTTCCTGCCGGCAAAGGTCGGCCACGGTTTACCCGTCGGGGACGGTGCTATACCCCAGAGGCAACAAAAAAGGCAGAGCAGCAGGCGCACTATTCAGGACAACAGCAGAGGCAGGGAGCGTTGATGAAAGGTCAGATCGGCGTGCTGGTGCTGGCTGTATTTCCGGTACCGGTGAGTTGGTCAAAGAAGAAGCGCTCTGCAGCCCTGGCCGGAGAGATCCGGCCTGCGGTAAAGCCGGATTTTGACAATGTGGCGAAGCTGTATTGTGATGCCTTGAATGGTATTGTCTGGGAGGATGACAAGCAGATTGTCGATGGCCGCTGCATTAAGGTTTATGGGCAGCAGCCAGGCGTTTTGGTGTTGAGCTGGCAGTTATAGCGGGCAACTGAATCCCACGGCAGTTCCCTTGTATATGTCCATAACATCACCGGTGTAGGATATTTTCAATTCAGAATAGTGTGGATTAATCATTTTAAAAATATGCTGGTTGGCGTTAATCCGTTGCCAGACTCTCAGCAGCATCTGACCGTCGATGTCTATGAGCAGTATTTTACCGGGTACCGGCTTGCACTCCTGGTCAATTTGAATGGTGCTGCCATTGGGAATCAGAGTTTTTTCCGCATTCCCCGGGTCTATCATTGAGTCATTGTCCAGCCGGATCAGGAAACTTTCGCTATCCGACTCAATAATCCGAATGCCTGAGTCTTTCTTGATGGCTTTCTGCTTATTTTCAATCTCCTGATAAAAGGCGTCTATATCATCAAGGCTGATAACGGGCAGGGCGTTGGGATTGGGTTCTTCTTCCCCGGTATCCAGCCAGTAAACACTGACACCCAGTGCCTTGGCGATGGCCATTTTGCTTTCCAGTTTGGGGTTGCGTGTCTGGTTCATCCACATACTGTACAGCGCCGAGCTGCAACCAATCTCCCGGGCAATTTTAGCGTCCGACAGATTCAGCTCCCTGGTTTTTTGCTTAACGCGCTCAGTCCAGTGCATTGACACGTTTTCCACCATTCTCGTTATTCCATGATTTGGTAGCAATGTATCACAGAAGCCGTCTTGCCAATCACTGCCGTTGTTAAAGCTGCTTATTTGATTGTTTACAAGGTTGAATAAAAATGATTATTCTAATCCGCACAGCTAACATAAGTTAGTTTACGTATCCATAATAATCACAAAAGGATGTTTGATAATGAGCATGCCTAACAGCAATCCTCGGCCAAACTACGACCAGTCCCGCAAAGTATCCAGCCTTGACCAACCCCAAATGGATTTTCTCACTGTAATGGGAGGTGCGGCATGAACGAAGACCGCATGAGCCAGGACAGCCTGAGCCAGGACAGCATGGATGAAGAGAGCTTGCCGCTCCATTGGTATGAGATTCCCTGGCCAATCCGTGGTCATCACCCGCACTTTGAAATGCCCCATGATCTCTATGACGAACTGGTGCAAACCTACCCCAGCATCAATGTAGAGCAGGAGCTGATCAATGCTTATGCCTACATGAAGGACCGTTTCCCCGGGTGCAGTGAAGGGCGGTTTACTCGGTTCATCACCAACTGGATGGAGAAAAATGAACAGGTAAAGCGGAAGACCAATCGGTGGTTTGGCCGCAGAGCTGCTGATGGAGGTTGTGTATGAAGGACTTTGGCAAGGTCTCTGGGCAGTTCTGGATCAGTGATGATATTCAGTCATTGTCAGATAAAGCCAAACTGCTGGCGCTTTACCTGTTGACCACCGGTCACGGGAATCTGATTGGTATCTTCAGGATGCCAAAAGGCTATATCGCGGCAGACCTTAACTGGGACGAGCCGAGCGTTGAACGAGCGATTGCCGAGCTAACGACGAGCGGTTTCCTGTTGGCTTCTGACCAGTGCCAGTACATCTGCATTCCGCAGTTTATGGAACACAACCCTGTGGACAATATCACCCAGATTGATGCCCGTCTGAAGCTGCTGGTGAAACTGCCACAGATGCTGCTGGAAGACTTGCCCGGAGTGATTCCCGTTATCGAGAGGGCAGTTGCGAAAGCCAGTGATTACAAGGGCTCGAAGCAAACCGAAGCGTTGTTGGAATACGCTCGGAAGATGCTCGGCAAGTGCTCGGCAGAATCTCGCCTAGAGAATAAGAGAAATAGAGAAAAAGAGAATAAGAGAAATCTTTACAAGACATATGTCCGATCTGACGATCGCACGACCCCCAGGACGGGGGAAGTGCCATCAAGTGCCGGGAGCACGACTGGTGCGACTGCGAAAAATGCCAAATCGGGCAAGGCTGATTTCTCTGAATCCTTCGAAGAGTGGTGGAGCCAGTATCCGAAACGGGAAGGTGACAAGGGCAATAAAACCAAAACCTTTGGCCACTACAAAACCCGCCTGCGGGAAGGACACTCCTGTGACGACCTGTTGGCCAACATCCTGAACTACGCCCGTTACTGTGACGAAACCGGAGCAACGGGTACCCAGTACGTGAAGACCACCACGACCTACCTGAACAACCCCGATAACGCCAGCAATCCATGGATGGTGAACTATGAAGCCCGGCAGCGAAATTCTGGAAAACTCAGCCTGGTTGAACAGGTCGAACAGGCCAACGCCCATATCCTCCAACCCGAAAGAACGGGCAACTTCAGCGGAGGGAATATCTACGACGTTGAGCCGGAAAGATCTGGTGACTCTGTTTTCGACCATGACGGCCCTGTTCGGCCAGAAGTGGACCAGTGCCTACGGTCTGGCTGATCGCAACGGTGAGTGGCAGAGAACGCTGAACGGGTTACACCCTACCCAGCTGGAAATAGGTCTCAACCGTGTACGACTGGCCGGTGGCGAATGGCCTCCGACAGCGCCGGAGTTTCGCAAGCTCTGCCTGCCACTGCCGGAAGAATTGGGTTTGCCAGCGCTGGCGAAAGCCTGGCAGGAAGCCAATGAGTATTCCGGACAACCGAGTCACCACGGCTGGAGCCACCGGGCGGTTTATCTCGCCGGGCGTGAGGCGGGTTGGCATGAGCTGAGAACCGCAGGGAATGCAGAGGAGTGCCGGAACGTGAAGCGCAAGTTTGGAGCGGCCTATCAAGAACTGGTTAACCGTGAATGCCAAGGGCTTCCGTTGGAAGATCAGCTTGCCATCGAACACCAGTTTGATCCGGCCATCCACTCGAATCAGCTGTTCAGGGGGAGCATGGCCGAACAGGGCATTGACCCGCTGGATGGGCAGGGTTCGCGGCAGAAACTGATGAGCATGTTCTCTTGAACGGGCTCAGGGATGGCGAATACCTGGCCTTTGCGGAGGCGGTCTGATGGCGGAGCTGGCATTGCAGAAAGTGGGAACGCAGGTGCTGGTGCCAGTATCCGACGATGACCAGCTATTCGTTCAGCAGCTGAAGACCGGGCAGGTGATTCGGGCAGAGTTTCGTAAAGCCCGTAACCCGCATTTTTACCGCAAGTTCTTTGCCCTGCTGAAGCTGGGTTTTGATTACTTTGAGCCGCAGCCATACCGGATGGAAGGGGCTGACCAGTGGTTTACCCCTGAGAAAAACTTTGATGAGTTCCGTCGCTGGGTGACTGTGAAGGCCGGATTTTATGACGTGATCGGGTACCCGGACGGTGGTGTCCGCGTTCGTGCCAGAAGCCTGAAATTCTCAAGTATGAGCCAGGAAAATTTTGAGCTGTTGTACTCCACAGCAGTGGATGTGTTGCTCCAGTACGTGCTTCATCCAGCGCGGGGTTGGAGTCGGCCCAAGGTGGAAGCACTGGTGGAAAGGTTTATCAACTTTGCGTAGGGAGGAAGGGAATCCATGAGATACCTGTCGTTATTTTCCGGGATTGAAGCAGCGACGGTCGCCTGGCATCCATTGGGGTGGACGCCGGTGGGTTTTGCCGAGATCGAACCGTTCCCCTGTGCCGTACTGGAACACCACTACCCCGATATACCCAACCTTGGCAGCGTGACCGAGATCACCGAAGCCATGATCAAGCAACTTGGCCCTATTGATCTGGTGGTGTTTGGCAGCCCTTGTCAGGATCTATCGGTGGCTGGCAAACGAAAAGGATTTGACGGTGAACGATCAGGACTCTTCTTCGCAGCAATACAGATTATTCGGTGGGCCAGAAAACACGGCAACTGCCGCTTCGCCCTGTGGGAAAACGTACCCGGCGCCTTCAGCAGTAACCAGGGCAAGGACTTTGCTGAAGTACTGCGATTACTTACTGGCACTGACCAGTCATGCCCCGAGCAGCCTGGCCAAAAAAAGTGGCGTTACGCTGGAGTTTCATTCGGTAAGCAAGGGCTTGTTGAATGGCGGGTGTGTGATGCTCAATTTTATGGAGTACCCCAACGTCGTCGAAGAGTCTTTGCTCTGGCAGATTTTGGAGACTGGACCCGTCGGGAGCCGATTCTATTTGAGTCCGAGAGCCTGCTCCGGGATTCTGAACCGGGCACAGAAGCGTGGGAAGAGCCTGCCTCCCCCGCTGGAAAAAGCATTAAGGCAAGTGGCCTCACGGGCAGCCTGAGTGCCTACGATATGACCGCCTTCGGTCAGTACGGCCCTGGTAAAACATCCTCGACGTTAAAGCAGAGAGATTACAAGGTTGCTACGGATCTGGTGGTGTTTGAGCCCGGTGCCATGTCACGGCTGGGTGGCCACTGGTCATCAGAATTATCACCCTGCCTTCGTGCCCATATGGGTGATAACCATCCGACCATCGCCTTCAATCCAAAAGATGATCCGGTTCACTCCAACACTGTCGCAATGACCTTACAGGCTCAGGGTAACGGATTGAGTGCCGCAGTGGCGATACCGATTCATGATCAGGCTACCCGCCATTCCGGTAAGCGCGGCGAACATCAGGACGGAAAAGGCAATGGTCTGGGTATCGGTCAGTCTGGCGATCCGATGAACACGCTAACAGCTGGAGATAAACACTCAGTTGCCAGTAGCTCCGGGGGCGAAGCCGAGTTAGCCATACGACGATTAACTCCGGTGGAGTGTGAACGATTACAGGGTTTTCCTGATGGGTATAGTGCCATCCCGTGGAAAAATAAACCGGCAGAAGAGTGCCCGGATGGCCCAAGGTACAAGGCTCTGGGTAACTCTATGGCGGTACCGGTTATGCGCTGGATCGGAAATCGTATCCAGACCGCCCTGCGTTAGGAGACCATCATGTATTTTGCCCTGGAGCCAGCCCTGATGCGGATCTTCGGAACACCGGAACTGATGATGAAAACCGCGAGCTGGCAGCAGGATATCAACGCCGGTTATCGAAAGACAGCGGTTGCTCCAGAGCATCGCAGCACCAGAGATGAACGACTGGGTGATGATGGTATTCGAAAGGGAGACCTGCGGGAAAGAATGCAGCCAGAACTCTTTGCCATTCTGACGATTCGCTATGACGATAATCAGGCGAACCGTTCCAGTGCATGGCTACGGGTAACTCACCTTTTCAGGAGTGATGAACGGTTACCCAAAGCGATCCGAAAGAATCCGGTGATGCTTTCTCTCTATCTGATGTGGCTATTGCAGCACCCTGATATGCAGCAGAAGAAAGGCAAAGTAGAGATTACCGGAAAAAGCCGTAAGACACTTTATCGCTGGCGTATTGCCTGTGAAGCTGTGTGCAACGAATGGATCAGGTTGGCAGAGGATCATGCAGAGGAGTTACTGGAAGAAGCAGGTGCTATCAAATATGAAAACTGAGGCCTTGACTAAAAATGACCCACAAAGTACGGTAAAAGCTCAGGCTGGGAAAGTTCCCGATCATTCACTTCCCCGTCGCTTGAATCCTTCAAAGAAACCCGGCCCTCATTGCCGGGTTTTCTTTTTATCCCTCCAAACTGAACCACTATAAAAAAGGGGCTTCATGTTTCACTTTTCCGCTTCGTCCAGGCGACATTTGTCGACTTGTGATGAGCGGCTTCAGCGTGTCTTCAAAAAAGTGATTGAGCATTACGATTGCACGATTATTTGTGGTCATCGGGGCAAAGCTGCCCAGATGCTGGCGTTTGAAAATGGTCAGTCGCAGTTGCAATGGCCAGACAGTAACCACAACGAGCTGCCCAGCAAGGCGGTGGATGTAATGGCTTATCCCTTGGACTGGTTTGATTATCAACGGTCTGCTCACTTTGCCGGGTATGTGTTGGGGGTTGCTGAGGGTATGGGCATCAAGCTGCGCTGGGGTGGTGACTGGGATCGGGATGGTCAGTTAAAGGATCATCGGTTTAGGGATTACCCACACTTTGAGCTGGTGGACGATGATTAACCTGAATCCAATGGCAGGAATAGCCAAAGAGCTGATGGGTGGTCTGGATGGTTTGTTTACATCTGATGAAGAGCGAGCTAAAGCTGAACTGTCTTTGAATCGCCAGCTGCAACAGCCTCATATTCTCCAGGCATTGGCCAATATCGAAGAAGCCAAACATCCCTCCGTCTTTGTCTCCGGTTGGCGACCCGCTCTTGGTTGGCTCTGTGTGTTTATTCTTGCCTGGACCTGGATTGTTCGTGATGTGGTGATCATCGGACTGATGCTTGTTGATAAGTCTGAAGTGGTTCAACAGTTACCCACAACAGACACCAGCACGGTGATTACTTTGTTGCTCTGTCTACTTGGATTGGGTGGTGCCCGAACCATTGAGAAACTCAAGGGTGTTGCAAGGAGATAGCCATGGGTGATGAAGACCGCTTCAATCGCATTGAGCAAAAGCTGGACGGCATTACCCAGATCCTGCAGACCTTGGCTAAACACGATGAAAGGATGGTGAACTTGGCGCTGCGAGAAAAGCGCAGTGAAGAACGGCTGGACACCATTGAGAAAGCCGTACTCAAAAACTCGACCATCAGCAGTGTGATTCAATGGATTGCTGCCACCACTACCGCAGGCATCATAGCCTTTGCCATCAAACAGCTATTCTAACCATGGCCAACCACAGCAAATACAAACCGGAAATGTGTGATCAGGTGAAGGAGCTGATGAGCACCGGTTTAAGTCGCAAGGCTACCGCTACGGAAATGGGGATCAGCTATAACACGTTTCTGTCATACATGGACAAGTATGAGGAATTTGCTGAGGCCGTGGCTCAGGCAGATGTTTTGGCAGAGGTATTCTGGGAAGAGAAATACATGCAGGGAGCATTGGGGCTTAACAAGGATGTTTCGCCAGCCATGTTGATTATGTATATGAAAAACCGTTACCACTGGCGGGATCGCCATGAGCAGACAGTGGTAGCGGAAAAGATACCGACGCTGGACGAATGGCTGGAAGAAAAAGACGGGTAAAGCCAGCCCGGGAACGGCTGTTGACTGAGTTTCAGTTTTACGCCAGCAAGTGCCTGAAGATCCGCACAAAAAGCGCCAAAGCCATTCCCTTTCAACTCAATAAGGCTCAGCTCTACCTGGATAGTCGCATTGAGGATCAATGCCAGCGCACGGGCAAGGTGAGAATTGTTGTACTGAAAGGACGACAACAGGGCTGCTCCACCTATACTGAAGGTCGTTTTTACTGGCTGGTGAGCAATCGCAAGGGGTTACGGGCCTACATCCTGACCCATGAAGCCGATGCCACCGCCAACCTGTTTGATATGGTGCAGCGGTACCACGACAATCAGCCACCGTTTACCCAGAGGGAACTCAAGAATAAAAGCTCCAAGCTGTTGGAGTTTTACCACGATTCCGGGTATCGGGTGGGAACCGCTGGCAATAAGGGAGCAGGTCGATCATCAACAGCGCAGCTGTTTCATGGATCGGAAGTAGCCTTCTGGCCCAATGCGGATGAACACCTGGCGGGTGTATTACAGGCAGTACCTAATGAAAAAAATACTGAGGTCATTCTGGAGAGCACTGCTAACGGCGTTGGTGGTGTGTTTTATGATTATGTTATGGACGCTGATGCTGGGCGCGGTGATTTTGAACTGGTGTTTATACCTTGGTTCTGGCAGAACGAATACCGTGCCGAAGTCCCCCAGGATTTCACGACAGATGCAGACGAACGATACCTGAAACAGACTTACGATCTGGATGATGGGCAGCTGCAGTGGCGACGCCAGAAAATCTATGAGCTGAAATCCGAAGACAAGTTCAAGCAGGAATACCCCTGCAATATTCAGGAAGCGTTTCTGTTTTCCGGACGGCCTGTTTTTGATCCCAAACATACCGAAGTAGCGAAGCTGGAGTGCTATTCGCCCAAGTGGCAGTGTGAGTTAACACCTAATGGCTTGAACCGGAAGAAACCGGGACTTTTGAAAATCTGGTATCCACCAGATGGTGCCCAGCAGTATGTGATTGGCTGCGATGTTGCTGAGGGATTAGCTCCCATCAATGACAAACACAAGCACGGTGATTATTCATCCATCGACGTATTGGATCGTTCCGGTTATCAGGTTGCCCACTGGTCTGGCCATGTGGCACCGGATGATCTGGGCAAGATTCTTAACCATCTGGGGCGTTACTACAACAATGCCCTGACTGGTGTGGAGAGAAACAACCACGGCCTGACCACCATCACCAAACTGAAAGACCTGAAGTACCCCAATCTTTACATGGAAACCACCGTGGACCAGCGCACCCAGAAACGCACCAAGCGGATCGGCTGGCTGACCACGACCAAATCAAAACCATTAATGATTGATCACCTGGCGGCATTGCTCAGGGATGGCGATGCGGGGATCTGCAACGTAGAGACGGTAAAGGAGTGCCAGACCTACGTGATTGAAGACAATGGAGCCACCAATGCCCAGGAAGGTTGCTTCGACGACCGGGTGATCAGCTACGCCATCGCCCAGCAGATGGTACTGAAGTTGCCCCGCAGGAAGATCAATATCAATGAGCTGAAATATCGCTCTCCAGGGAAATCGGCTTACTGATGGAACGGACAATCATTCTTTTTACTCAGCAGGTGGTGGGTAGCTGGCCAGCCATTATGGCCGGTCATCGTTTTGAATGGCAGCGACGCAGGGGCAAGAAGGTCAGGTAATGGAACACGGACTGGTGATGGTTGCTACTCCGGATCAAGTGACTCAGGCGGAGTTGGATGAAGCACTGGACAACGAACGTCGTGAACAGGCGGTGCGTGATGCCTTTGCTTCCGATCTCTACAGCCGTTGGCAGGGTTATCGGGAAGCACGACGGGAAGTGGAAGATGAGTGGCTGGATGCGCTGCGGGCAGTAAAGGGTGAATACGGTCCCGAGCAAGAAAAGGTGATGGAACAGCAGCAGGCCTTGAGCCGGGTGTTTATCAAGATCACTGCCACCAAAGTCAATGCTGCCTATTCAAGACTTATTGATCTGCTGTTTCAGAATGTGGATTCCTTTTGGGATATTGTTCCCAGTCCACTGTCTGATATTCCTGCCGCCATTAAGCAGCAGATCCGGATGATGGCTATTCAGGAACTGCTCCCCTATCGACTGGACCCCCGAACCCGAAACCAACTCATTCAGGAACGTAACGATGAAATGGAGCGGGAACTGCTGACGGAAGCATTGGAAAAGGCCAATACCGCTGCCATGAAGATGAAGCGTTTGATCAAGGACTATCTGATTAATGCCAACGCACTTACCGAAATCAAAAAAATGGTTCGTGAGCAGGTAACCCTGGGAACCGGTTGCATCAAGGTAGCCACTCTGAATATTCGGAACCATGAGAAGTGGGAAAGTGAAGGTGACGAATGGAAGCTCACCGATCACCAGAGCATTGAGCCGGATATTGAATGGGCCAGTGTCTTTGATCTGTTTCCCGATCCCTATTCCCACGATCCCGGCAAACCTAATGATCTGTTTCGCCGCCATGTGCTGACCAAGCATGAGTTTCGGGAGTTGGCAGGCAGCCCAGGTTTTGAGACCGATACCATTCACGCCATTCTGATGGAGTCTCCCCAGGGTAATCATGTTCCTGAAGATTACGAACGGGAACTGCGCAATATCAACAATAATGATGAGCAATATGTTACGCCCCAGCGCTTTGATGTGCTGGAGTACTGGGGACCGGTAGATAGCCAACAGCTGATGGAGTATGGCGTTACCGATATTGATGAACAGGCAGAGTACCAGGCCAATATCTGGATCTGCGATGGCCGAATGATTATGGCCAGGCTGAATCCTCTGAAGCCGGAAGCTATCCCTTACAAGTTTGTCCCTTACGAAAGTGTTTTGCATCGATTCTGGGGCATCGGTATCCCCTACATGATGAACGACAGTCAGGATGTAATGAACTCTACTGGTAGAGCCCTGCTGGATAATGCAGCCCTGACTGCAGGTCCCATGTTTCAAATGGATGTAAGCAAATTTCCGGAAGGGATGAGCCTGGAAGATGCCAAGAAAATCTACCCCTACCGACTCTGGTTCTATGACGGTGAAGCCGGTGAAGGGCCAATGATTCAGGCCATCAATATTCAAAGTAACCAGAAGGATCTGTCCGGCATCTTTGAAATGTTCCGTAGGTTTGCAGATGAAGAAACGTCACTCCCCAGTTACACCCATGGCGAACAGACCCAGAGCCTGAACAAAACCGCCAGCGGTATGAGCATGCTGATGACTGCGGCCAATGTGGCCCTGAAAAGTGTGGTGAAAAATATAGACGACTACGCAACCGTTCCCCTGATCGACAGTCTGTTTAATTTCGCTATGCGTTGGAGTGATAGCGAAGATGCCAAGCGGGGTGATCTGGATGTGGTGGCCATGGGCAGTGCTGCGCTGGTTGCCAAAGAGCTGCAGTCAGAACGGATGATGAATGCCCTGAACGTCAGTATGAATCCGGTGTTGGGTCCCATGACTGACCATCGCTATCTGTATAACGAATACCTGAAATCCCTGGATATTGATCCGGATAAAGCCCTGAGACCCGAGGAAGAACTCTATGCCCAATCCCATGCACCTGAAGCCGCAGGAGGCGGAAGCCGTTCTGACGGTGAGCAACCGTCCGGAGTACGAAGTGGTGGAGGAGTATCTTCTGCGCCGACGCAAGTTGCTGCTGGAGAAACTGGCAACGTGCCAGGATTCAACCAATTTGCGCGTCCTGCAGGGTAGAGTGCAGGAGTTGGATGACATTATCGCCTTGCAGCTCAGGGCAGCGACGTATTTGAAACAGCAGTAAAAACCAATCCGCTTCGGCGGTTTTTTATGCCCAGGGATGGGCTGTATCCCGAAAATGCAGGAGCAATTTTCGGGGAATGCTCAGGGATGGGCGGTATGCCGGTAACGCATGGAGCGGTTACCGGTGAATGCCTGAAACATGTGGATAAGCCCAGGCCCCACAAGATCAGGCTAAACCAAATGTGGACAAGCCCTAGCGCCCCACAGGGAGAGTGAAGATGGCAATCGATGCCGAACAGTTGGATCAGGAAACTGACGCCGAACTTGCAGCCCTTATGGGTCTTAATACGGAAGCCCCTGCCGCTTTTGCACAACAAGAGAACGAGCAGGACAAGCAGACTGACCAGAACCCGCCCGCTGATGAGTTACCCCCGCCACCTGCACCGGAGCCGGAAGCGACTGACGAAGAGTCAGAGCCGCCTGCCCCCACATCTCGTGAAGAGAGCGGTGAAGACTGGCAGGACAAGTACACCAAAGCGGAAGAGTCCCGCAAGAATGCCCATGCCCTGATGACCCGGGCGACGCAAAAAGCCGCTGATCTGGAGCGCAGCAATACGGAGCTTCAGCAACAGATGGCTTTGCTGCAGGCCAAAGTGGATCTGCTCAGTCAGCAGAATCTGAGTCAGCCGAACCAACCCAATAGCGAACCAGAGCCGTCTGATCAGTTTCAGGAACTCCGTAAGGACTACCAGGAGCTGGATCCGGTGTTTAACAAGCTGGATGAGTCAGAACAGCTCAACCGGAGACTGGAGCAGCGGCTGGTGGCTATTGAGAAGGCACGGCAGGAGCAGGAGGCGGAGCAGGCCCGGCAGGTATTCTGGAGCAAGTTGCGCAGTCTTCATCCTGATGTGGAGCAGATCTCTGCCAGTGAGGACTTTAAAGGCTGGTTTGCACGACAAACGGCTGATGTTCAGGAGCTGAGTCGTGTCAGCCCATTAGGGGCAGCGCAGGTCATGAGTCTCTATAAAGAGGCTGCCGGTCTGAATAAGCCTGCGCCCAAACCTGCACCTGATCCAGCGCAAAAAATGCAGCAGGCAAAACAGATGAGCGAACCGCCAGTGCGGTCCCGCTCGAAACCGACCACTCAGGGTCGCCAACCGGCAATGACACTGGACCAGATTGCGGCCATGCCGCAGAAAGAGTTTAACGACAATGAAGAAAAACTCGATGAAATTCTGGCCCAGTGGATCAAGCAGGGAGGCAGGCTCTAATCGTTTCTCGAAAGAGATTCAAAGGATCTGAATCATGGCAACGACTACGTTTCCAACAGGGGCTATGGCAAATGCCCTGTCCGTTATTTATTCCAAAAAGCTCAACGCGAAGTTCTATAAACGAACCGTGTTGTCGGCTATCTGCAACACCAACTGGGAAGGTGAGATCCAGTCGGAAGGCTCCAAGGTAGTGATCCGTACCCGCCCCGATATTACGGTAGCGGATTATGACCGTGCCGTGGGGGTTGAGTATCAGGATCTGGAACCACCCAAGGTGGAAATGCCCATCGACAAGACCAAGTACTACGCCTTTATTGATGACTATATCCAGAGTGTCCAGTCCAATATCGAGCTGATCAACGAGTCTTCTGCTGATGCAGCAGAAAACGTGAAGATCGCAGTAGACGGCGATGTACTTGGGAATATCTATACCGATGTCCATCCAGATAACAAGATCGACGGCGGTGGTACCGGCGTGGTTGTGGATAAGTCCAATGTGCTGGATTACATCGTCGATATGGGCACCCTGCTGGACGAGAAGAACATTCCCGAGTCCGGCCGCTGGCTGGTACTGCCACCCTGGGTGTGCGGCATGATCAAGAAGTCCGAGCTGAAGGATGCTTCGCTGGCCGGAGATGGTACCTCCATCATGCGAAATGGCCGCCTGGGCATCATTGATCGGTTCACGCTTTATTGCAGCAACAACCTGGCCACTGCTTCCGGTGTTACCCAGTGCATGGCTGGGGTGAAGGACTTCGCCGGATTTGCTTCGCAGTTTATCAAGCATGAAAGCCTGACGCTGGAGAAGCACTTCGGCATGGGGCATCGTGGTCTGCAGGTATACGGCTACAAGGTGCTTAAACCAGACGCTGGTGTTCTGCTGGCAGCTAAGCGTTCTTAACCTTTTCTTTTGAACCACAAAGTCACAAAGCCACAAAGAAAAGCTTTTCGTCTTTTCCTTTGTGTTCTTTGTGCCTTTGTGGTGAACAAAAAAATCTCACAGGAGACTCTGAACCATGGCCTTTGATCTGGAGACCTGCCGCAGCAAGGATGAACTGGAATCCGTCGCCCGGCAGATGTTTAACGTGGAGCTGGACAAGCGCAAAAAGCTGGATGATCTAAAAGATGAAGTTCGCTTACTGATGAATGGTGATGATCTGCTGGAAAAGCCAGAAGAGCCAGAAGAGCCGGAGGAGCCGACAACTTCATCCAAGGCCGGGAAAAAGCCTCTGCAGTTTGTACTGAACAAGAACACCAATAGCGTCTTTATCTACAACCCCAAGCTGAAGAAACGAATGGGGGTAGATCTGGAGTTCTGTGACCAGCAGGGTAACCGGCTATAGGGTATGGAGGTTATCGCCATCATCCAGCGGGTGCGCAACCTGCTTCAGGACAACACACCTGTGCCACGTTGGACTAACAGTGACCTGCTGGATGCTTATAACGAAGCGCTACTGGCCGTGGTGCAGAACCGGCCAGACGTGAACTCGCAGTTACTGGCCTATACCTGTCAGGCACAGGCAGTACAGTCGCTGCCACCTGGCACCTACCGCCTGCTGGATATTGTGGATAACCCAGCGTCAGGCCGGACGGTGATCGCCACCACCCGCAGCAGCCTTGACAGTCTGCTGCCCAACTGGACGACAGCCACCGCCGCGGACGTGGAGCAGTACGTCTACGACCAGAAAAGCCCGTCGGTGTTTTATGTGTACCCTGTACCCCCTGCCAACCATACGCTCAATCTGCTGGTCAGCCAGGCGCCCGCACGGATTGTGATTACCGATTTTGATACCGACACCCAGGTATTCAGTCTGGATGATTTGTGGTTGAACCCGGTGATCAACTACATGCTGTTCCGGGCATTCAGTATGGATATGGAAACGGAAGCCACTATGCAGCAGGCCCAGAGTTATCTGGCCATGTTTGCCAATGATCTGGGGCTGAAATGGAACGTGGATCAAATGTTCCGGCAGATGCTTCAGGGGAAGGTTGACGGCTAGTGTTTGTGTTTGTTGTATTTTTTTCGGCAATAATCCCAAACCTGGAAGGTTAGAGTCACACCGAAAATAACCGCAGCCATAATGGCCATTGTCATCGATAACGGGTCAAGATCAAACATCGGTGGATTCCTCGCTGTACTTAAAATCGAAAACGATGCCTGCATAAATACTTGCCATGCAGAGAACAAAACCAAAGAACATAACTGAAGGGTCATAAGCATTGGCAAGTATGGGCTGCAACAACAATATGGCTGCTGGCAATTTAACCAGATCAAAAGCCATCTTGGATAGGCTTTCGTACATTTTTTGCCTGAAGTTCATATACATCCTTTAACGGTCAGCGTTTTTATTCAGGGAAATCCCAAGGACAGCATAGCCCATGAAACTGGATGCCTACCTTTCCCGCATACGCCCGTATGCCAAGGGCTGCCCGGATCAGGTGATCAAGAACTACCTGATCATTACCCTGCGGGACATTTGCCACCGCGCCAATATCTGGCGACACCATGACAAGCTGTTTATGGTCAAGGGGATCAAGGATTACGACTTGACCGCACCCGCTGGCAGCGACATCGCCACGGTGCAGAATATCCTGCGCGAAGACGGCACCCGACTGGAAAGCCGTGACCTGCCGCCCCCTTATCTTTCTGCCGGAACCCCTTACTACTACCGCCATGTTGAAACCACTGCCCTGCACGTTGCCCCGATCCCGGACAAGGACGCCATGCACGACATCGAGCTGACCCTGATGCCTGCCTTTGAAGCGACAGAGATACCGGACGATGTGGGCAACCTGACCCTTGAGTTTGCCTGCTGGGGCGTACTGGCCGACCTGCAAATGATGCCCGATGAACCCTGGACGAACCCGCAGCTCAGTGAGGTGAACCGGCAGAAGTATGATAAGGAACTCAACCGTAAGCGTATCCGTGGTTTGGTGGGCGTCAGCGGCAGCGAGCAATCGGTGACGAGAAGGAGATTTGTCTGATGGCCATGCCAACCGAAAAGCAACTGCCTGCCTTTTACGGGGAGACAGTTATGCCATCCCGATAGCGTTCGAGGGGGATGATGGCCAGCTTCAGGACCTGACCGGCTGGAAACTGATCTTTACCCTGAAATTTCACCGGATGCAGCCGGACGACAATGCCGTGCTGCAAAAACGGATGACGGTATCCGGTACGACGGCGGTGATGTACCTGGCACCGGAAGACACCAACGAGCTGACACCTTACCGCTACGAATACGATTTGCAGTTGATTACCCCGGATGGCAGTGCCGTATCGACCATTGCTATCGGTAAGGTGGAGATTCAGTCCGGGGTTACCCACGCACTTGGATAGGAGAAACAGGTATGACCACTGAAGCCACCGTTGTGACCAACATCGTCAATGATGTGGCCGTTGTTGCAGCCTTGCAGCAAAAGATTGTTGCAGACCGGCTTGCCATTGAACAGGCAGTAGCCAGTAGCCTACCGCTGATCAATAGTGCTTCAGACCGGGCTGATACATTGTCCAGCTCGTTGTGGGGCATGACCACGGAAAACCGGCAGATCAACACGGACATTACCCAGCGATATAACGAGATCAAAAGCTGGCACGATGCCCACGACGCCGACAAGTTGCAACTGACCACCCTGAAACAGGAAATGGTGGTCTTGCATCAATCGGTGGAGGACTCTGTGAATCAGAATGCCCCCACCAGTCTGGATGGTGGCAGTTTTTAGCCACTGTCTTTTATTAAACGCCTGAGACAGGAGTGTCCATTATGGCAACGAAAATCCAGATAAAGCGCAGTACAACAACTGCAAAACCGAGTTTTCTATCCCCTGGAGAGCTGGCTTACTCGGAGGCTTCAGACAAGCTGTATATTGGTGTTGACGGTGCCGGTATCGACACGATTGGTGGTAAGGATTTCACCGACACAGTGACCGATTTGACCACCAATATGCACAACTACCTGCCTGCTGCCACAGCCTCGCAGTTTGGAGCCATTAAAATAGGCACTGGCCTGTCGATTGATGGCAGTGGTGTGGTGTCGGCCACCGGAGGCAGTGCGCAAGGATTGACGGAATCTGAGGTGGATGCACGGGTTCAGCTTGGCGTTGATTCTATTGTTGCTGGTGCTCCTGCCGCGCTGAATACCCTTAACGAACTTGCCGAAGCGTTAAATGATGATGCCAATGCCGTCACCAGTCTGACTTCCCAGGTCTCTGGCAAGATGTCCAAAAGCCAGAACCTGGCGGATCTGACTAACGCCACCACTGCCCGAAGCAATCTGGGGTTGAATAATATGGCGCTTCAGTCTGCGAGCAGTGTCAGTATCACAGGCGGTTCTATTGATGGTGTTACCCTGGATGGCGGCACCTTCTGATCCGGCAGCAACAAAAGGAATGGGCCTGTGTCTAACACCATCAAACTGAAAAGCTCGGCTACGCCGGGCAAGGTGCCACTGGCCTCTGACCTTGCGTCGGGGGAGGTGGCGATCAATACCGCTGATGGCAAGTTGTATGCACTGGTAGGTGGCGTGGTTACATCACTCACCCTCCGGGACTGGAGCGAGCTTGCCGGTAAACCTGCTACCTTCACCCCTTCAGATCATACCCAGAGCATCGCCTCGGTGGATGGTCTTCAGACCATCATTAGCGACCTGACTGCCCGCATAGCGGCTTTGGAAAGTCAGGGTAATAACGCCGATGGTATGAAACTACTGGGTACCGAAACGCTCACCAACGGCACGGAATTTATTTTTGACAGCCTGATGGACGACACTGTGTACGGTTCCTACTTGTTGGTATTGAACAATGTCAACATCATTGGCACTGATTTTGTTAGAAAGTATATGGGCTTATCCATTCAGCAAAGTTCTGGAGGGGGATTCTGGGATGGTTATGGCGCATTCAGAATGAAAGTACTGGCTCATGACGGGACAACAACCCCAGTGGCCAAAGAGTATTCTGGTCTGCGACTAATGGACGACACATTTTCCTCAGTAAATGTCTCCGGCCAGATCTCCATCACGCCGGGAGGCAGCGGCTTTAGCGCAATCACTGGTCACCTGCAAACCGGTAACGGTAACCCTTATTTGTATGCCACGATGTCAGCGGAATGGGGCGGAGCGATGCACGGAATAAAACTGTTTGCCAGTGTGGCTGACAAGCTATCCGGTTCGGTTTCCCTGTATGGCTTGAAAAAGTAAACGCCCATGAAACTGGACATCACTTCCTTTACCGGCGAGGTCCCCTGGCTGGACAGCCATCTGCTTGAAGACACCCAGGCAGAGACCGCCATTGACTGCCGGTTGACCAATGGCAGCTTGCGAGCCTACTACGCCCCTGCCGATGAACAGGCCCTGAACGCAACGCCGCAGTCCATCTACCTCTATCGCAACGAAGACAGCCGGTACTGGTTCGACTGGACCACGGACGTGGACGTGATCCGCTCCCCGGTGGCCGACGATCCTAATAACCGGGTTTACTACACCGGCACGGTGAAAGGTCCCCGCTACACCGATAACGGGCTGGCCCTGAGTGGTGGCAGTGACTATCCGGTTAATGACCATCAGCTTGGACTGCCGGAACCGGACGTGGCGCCCGTGGTGACGCTCAGTGGTACACCGCTGGACGATGCTGAAGCCGTGGATGCCGAAACCCGTTTCTACACCTACACCTGGGTGGACGAAACGGACGGGAAGGGCCGCCATCGCTGCCCTCCGGTGAGATTGTGGTGAAGCCCGGTGAAACGGTGGACATTACCGTGGGTGCCGGTCCCGGTGCCGTGGACCTGAATATCACCCATTACCGGATTTACACCAGCACCCAGATCGGCGTGTACCAGCTCTGCACTCAGATCAACAATGCCGGAACGGTGGCCACCGATACCCCCGTAGGTGTCACTACTGTGGTGGATGAAACGCCGTTGGACCAGCGGGGCGAGATCCTGCAAACCATCGGCTGGGTGGCACCACCCAACAACCTGCAAGGCATGGTGGTGCTGCCCGGTGGCGTGGCGGCGGGGTTCTCCGGCAAGGAGCTGATGTTCAGTGAACCTTACCATCTGTACGCCTGGCCAGCGGCCTACCGGCTGGCGGTGGAGTATGACATTCAGTCGCTGGCGGTGGCCGCCAACAGCGTGATCATTGCCACGGAAGGTTATCCCTATGTGGCCTTTGGCACCGAACCCAGTGCCATGACCCTGGAACGGCTGGATACGGCACACGCCTGCATCAGCAAACGTAGCATGGTGGATATGGGGGATATGGCCCTGTATGCCTCCCCCGATGGTCTGGTGCGGATCGCTGGCGGCCGGGCAGAGTTGATGACCCGCAATATCATCAACCCGGAAGACTGGCGGCAACGGTTCAAGCCACAGACCATCCATGCCTGCTTCCATGATGGCCGGTACTTTGGTTTTTATGGGGACAGTGCGGACTCTGCTGACGAAAAGGGCGGCTTTATCTTCAGCCCGGACAGCGGCACCTTTACCGAACTCGGCACATACGCTGATGCCTGTTACCGTGATCTTCAGGACGACAGCCTGTATCTGGCCATAGGCGACACCATCAAGGCGTGGGACAAAGGCGCTGCGCTGATGCCCTATCGTTGGCGCAGCAAGGTGTTCCAGGGTAAGCCTGCCCTGTTCAGTTCGGCAAGGATCATGGCCGACAGTTATACCGACCTGGTGTTTCGGGTGTTTCGGGATGAACAGCAAATTCTGGAACTGCCGGTCACGTCTGACCGGGGCTTCCGACTCCCCGCAGGCCGGGGCAGTCGCTGGCAGTTTGAGTTGGCAGGTACTGATACCGTGACCGCCTTGATTGTGGCCAGCTCGATGGCAGAGCTTTAGTAGTGAAACCGGCAGGCAGCAATGATCAGTCGGGCATCTGTGGCCTGATAGACCAGCCGGTGTTCATCGCTGATCCGCCGTGACCAGAACCCCTGCCAGTTACCTTTCAGCGGCTCGGGTTTGCCAATACCCTTAAATGGGTCGCGCAGACACTCGGTTATTAGTTTATTGATGCGCTTCAGGGTTTTCCGGTCCTGCTCCTGCCAGTACAGGTAATCGTTCCAGGCATTGTGTGACCAGCAAAGCAGTCGGTGCTTATCGGTCATCCAGCAATCCCCGTTCCATGACCTGCCCGGTCCTGATCTGCTCAATGGAGTCGTTCAGGTGTTGGGCGTTGGCCGGGGATGACATCAGGTGCAGGGTTTCCATCAGGCTGTTGTAGCTGTCCAGCGACATTACAACAGCATCCTGACCGTCACGGCGATGAATCAGGGTTTCACTGGCATCCTCTGCCACCTGATCAAGAACGGATTTCAGATTGTTCCGGGCTTCGGAATAGGACACGACTTTCATGGTTTATCCATTGTGTTAATTGTTCAATTAGTTGGACAAGTATAGACAGAGTATTCTCTATGGCCAAATTTCCCGCGCTGCCGACCAGCGTAGACCGCTACGTGCGTGAGTTCCTGAACCGCCTGGCCGGTCGCAGCGGCAATGCCGGAGACAAGGCAGTGCTGCACAGCGAGCTGGCTGAGCTGGGACTGGCCAAAGAAATAGGCCAGCGGTTAAGTTTGCCTGCCTCTGCCGTGGGTTCCATTACTGATACCCTGAAACCGGTTCAGCCAGAAATCACGGTCCCGGTAGAGGGTGATGGAGATAGTGGCGTAACAGCGCCGGATGCACCCACCGCTGCCACCGGCCTGTCCACCAACGGCATTTTTGGTGCCGTAATCCTGCAATGGGATGCCCCGGCCTACAACGGTCATAACCACACCGAAGTGTGGCGAGCACAGATAGATGACCGGGCACAGGCTTCTCTGGTCCATGAAGCCAATGGCAGCCGCTATACCGATGTCACCGGCAACACCACCCTGCACTATTACTGGGTGCGCCACGTCAACAGTGGCGGCCAGGTGGGCGGTTTTAACGCACTGGCCGGAACAGCAGGGCAGGGAACGGCCATTATTAATCTGACCGATCTGATGCTGGAAAGCCCGGAGCTTTCAGAACAGCCATTTTCGGTGCGCAATATCGGCACCGAAGCAGAGCCGGAGTATGTGCTGATCTTTAACGGCTATCTGGCGGTGAACGGGTCGGTAAATATCAGCCAGCTTCAGTCCGGTGAATTGCAAAACGGCACAGCACTGACGGTTGGCCAAGGCTCTATCGAGCTGAGCACCGGCAGCGATGGGTTTGGCCAGATGGTGATTACCGGCAGTGGCGGTATCGCCACTAACGACTATCTGGTGCTGAAACAAGGCCGGATCGAGTCCTATATCTACACCGCCAGGGCTGGTCACGTTCGGTATAAAGAGGTGCGCCGGACGGAAAGCGGCGTCGGCAGAAATGGTCAGGCAGTGATCGTTCCCGCGTATTTTAAAAGCCAGCCCACCATTAACCTCTATCCCCGCGACATTACCGTCTATAACGCGGATTATCCTGACCAGTCCCAGCGGCTGGAGCTCTACCACACCACTCCCCAGCCCTATGGCCTTATTGAAGGTGCGTGGGTGTTTTTCCCCTATGCCCGACTGCTGCTGGCCGATGGCAGCAAGACCGAGGCCAACGGCAAAATTTATCAGGGAGCTGGTAATAACGCGCAATGGTTTGCTTACGACACTGATCAGGTAAAAAAGGTGACGGTGAAAGGGCGTGTTGCCAGCAGTCGGTCCACTGGCAGTGGCGGCACCTGGCAGAACCGTAAAGTCACCATGACCCTGAAGTATCGCCCGGACAACAGGGACTGGATTGATGGTGAGTCGGTCACCGTGGATATTGACCAGTTCACTACTCATGACCTCGAAATCAGCCAGACCCTGACCCAGGGAAATTATGACGTGGGTGTGCAATTTTTTGCTGAAGACCGTGAGGGCACCTTCAACAGTGGTGAAGTCACCTACGACTACAAAAATGAGGATTGGGGAGGCAACGACTGGCAGAAAACGCTCAGTCCCAACGGTTCTGCACAGACAGTACGCCATAGTATTGCGATCAATAACCCGGCACTGTCTGGCTGGGAAATCACCAAAATCCTGTTTTTCGCCAGGGTGGATATACGACTGGAGGTCAGAAACCTCTATCTCTATGAAAGTAAGGTCTGGGGAAACGATATTGCCAAAGGTCGGGCGAGAGTGCGCATCCCTGACGATGTAGGTGGCTACAACACTTACGAAAAAACCACCTCCAACAACTGGGTATATCTGTACGACGACAATGCAGCCTGGGAAAGCGTAGAGTTCAACGATATTTCTATGCGCTGGGAAGACCACGTTTACAAAGACGGCAAGGTCTACCCGGAGGTGGAGGTCTGGGCAGAACGGGCTGGTTATAAAGGTCAGTCTTCCGCAGGCAGTTCCTTCGATCCCCCCTATGTGCCAACCAGTGTTGCCTATGTCCATATCCGCAGACTCGCTGCCACTGTCTACTATCGCCGTCCCCAGCCAGTGAGCAACACCCCCAACAACACCTTCTATTGGGACACCACGGCTTATGACCTTGGTGCCACCGATGTCAGCATTTCAGATGCCATTATCCACTGGACCGCTACCGGCGAATAAACAGGAGAATAATCATGGGCATATCACGATCACAAGGCTTCACCCGTGTAGGGATGCCTGACTCAGGCAACAGTTACGGACTGACCGGCAACAGCGCCTACCAGAAAAGTCTGGATCAGATGGGGAGTTTCAACACGTTTTCCCTGGGCTCCGGCAGCCGTCACTTTGGGCAAGGAGGCAATGCTCAACCGGGAATGCCCGACATCGCCCCACGCTATGCCTACGATGATCAGGACGGCAAGTATCAACTGAATATCGACGCTGCAACTGATGCAGCAGACACTCTCAAGGAATACGGTGACAAGCTGTTTGATGTGTTTGACAACTACCAGACCAATTTCCAGTACCTGGGGGACAACGCCACGGTATCCAATGCCCAGCTCCAGAGCCGGTTGGGGGAAGCCAGCAGCGACTATCAGGCCAACGCCGACCTGCAACAGGCCGAGTATGAACGGGATATGCGCCGGATGGGTGTAAACCCCAATTCAGCACGGTTTGCTGGGTTTGGTACCAGCAATGCCCTTCATAAAGCTGCCGGGTTGTCGGCTATTCAGAACCAGGTACGGGACACCGCCAGAGAAGAAAGCTGGAATCGTAACCTAGACGTGGCGGAACTGGGGCTGGACACCGCCAGGACCGCCACCGATGGGGTCAGCAGTGCCGCCAATGTCTACAAGCTGGCAGCGGATATGTTCACGGACAACAAGATCAAGTATGACCAGCTTAACGAAGCGGCCCGTCAGTACGACCTTGGTTACGGATTTAAGCAGGACGAGATGAAACTGGCAGCGCAGAACCAGGCATTCAACCAGGCGCAGCAGCGGTGGCAGCACGGGTTGGTGCATAAATACGAAAATAACGGCAAATGGAATTACAGCGAGACGGTTGATTACGAGTATTAATTCACGGAGGAACACCATGTATATCGGATCGGACGGCAGAGTCTATCAGAACAAATTCGAGTCACTGGGCCATGGCACCAAAATGCCCGGTTACGCTGAAGAACAGCACGCCATCAACCAGCGCCTTGGCGAACTGGCCAGACGGCAGCAGGAGTACAATGGGCAAGAGCAGCAACAGGCATTGACCCAGCAATCCATCGACAAGAACGATACCGACCTGTTCTATGACCGCCAGCGCCAGCACGATGAACTGATCAACCGGCAGTACGGGATCGGTCAGACCGGCAGGCAGTCACCCATGCCGCCAGCACCGCAAGGCAGTCAGACCGGTTATGGTATACCCATGGAGAGAAAGGAAACGGTGGTCAGCCCACTGACGCAGGATGCCGGTAAGCTGAACCGGATGCTGCAAAAGTACCACCAGGGGCAGGACCCACGGGATGCAGAGGATGCTATTAAGTTTATCAACCAGCATCCTGGTATTAAGGCCGGTAACGTATCCTCCATCCAAATGAGCCACAGCGACCGCAACGAAGACCCGCTGGTCAGCCTGCTCAATGACAACGGTGATCCGGTCAAGCAGTTCTATCTCAGCTCCCTGTCCAACCTGAACAACTTTGCCGGTCAACGGCAGCAGACCTACGACCCCGGCAACAAGGGCGGCAGCGATGTCGGAAAATTGATGGAGCAGCTTATGCCCATGGCCGAAGCCATGGCTACCCAGTCACTGGCCGGTCAGAACCTGAGTCAGGATGAACTGGCCAAGCTCAAGCCCCCAGCCGTCAGGGCCGCACTGGACCAGTTGATGAAGCCTTACCAGCCCAGCAACCCCGGTTATCAGAATGGACCAACACAATACCAGAACGATAACCCGGACTTTGACCTGTTTGGTCCCAGGGGGGAAGAGGCCGAACCTAAAGGCCAGGACTACCGGCAGCGTATAGATGACCTCACCGCAGCCCCACCACCACCCACCGGCACACCTGCCGCCAGCCCCCAACAGGGAGTGGCAACCCCCGGCAGCCGCCAGATACAAGCCTGGAACCGACTGAACAACGCCGGAATGTTCAAGTACGGCTACTGACCACTGCCAACTGCCCACTGCCCACTGCCCACTAATCTTCACGGACGACCCTATGAACTGGCACGATTTTATTGCGACGCCCGCCTACCAGCAGGCCAATGACGCCGAACGGGAGCAACAGCGCCAGCAGTACTGGCAGCAGCATATTGCCCCCCATGTACCGGATGAACACTACGTAGACGCCTACCTCCAGTTTAACCAGCGCACCAAGCCACGGGGCAACCCGGACAGCGGTGTGCTCGGTGATATGGGCGATGCCTTTTTACACGGTGCCTACCAGGGCTCTGCCGATCTGGTGTCCGGTGTTGACCGGGTGTTTGGTGGCAATGGTCAGAATGCCCCGGCTAACTGGTTGCGCAAAAAGGCCGAGCAGCAGATTGATGATATGTCTCCCTCTGCCGGTCAGGCGTTGCAGGGCTTCAATATTGGCACCCAACCCGATGGCCGTTTTGGTTTCAGTGACCAGAGTACGTGGGCCGGTGCCGGTCTGGGCATTGTCTCCGGTCTGGGTTCGCTGATCCCTTCCATGATCCCCGGTGGTGCCGTAGGCCGGGGCTTGAGTCTGGGGGGCAAGGCGCTGGCCGGTGTCGGCAACAAGGCACTGGCTGCCGGTGCAGGCAGGGCTGCCAGCGTGGGAACACTGGCCGAAGCCCGTGGTGTACAGGGGCTGGCCAATACCATCGACAAGGTAGGCAATCATACCGGGTATGGACTGACCGGCGGTGCCATGATCGGTGGCTCGGCGGCAGAAGGCGCAAAAAATACCATCCTGAATCTCGGCTATGAGGACCTGAAAGACAATCCCCGGTTCCAGGAACTGTATCAGCAGACCTATGAACAGGCCGGGGGGGGGGCGATACACGCCTGCCCTTTGAGCAGGCCAAAGCCCTGCTGGCCGAAGAAGCGGGAAATGCGGCCTTCTTGCCGGGGTTTGGTGTAGGGGCGTTGTCCATGGGGATCGGCGGTCCGGCACTGGAAAACATTATTCTGAAAAATGCCGGTAGCCGTGGCACCAACGCCATGAAAGGTTTCCTGACCGAGGGGGCGCAGGAGTTCGGTGAAGGCTATGGCCAGCAGATGGCGGAGAACTATGGCCAGCAACAGGCAGGTCAGGACGTTGGCCTGACGGATAATGCCCTGGGGCAGGCAGTGACCGGGATGGTGATCGGTGGTCCGGTGGGTGGTCTGGTGGGTGGCCTTGGCCGGGTACGGAACCCGGAACAGGTCAGTGCCACTCAGGAAAAGCTGAACGACTTAATGAGTCAGCACCAGACCCTGCAAGACCAGATGCAGGAGCCCAACGCCGACCAGACCATGCTGGCAGAGCAACTGCGGCAGAACGCCATGGCCATTGCCAATTTGGAGAGCTGGTTGCAGCATCATGGCGAGCAGGTGCCGCAGGCCGAAGCCGAAGCACAGGCCGCACCGGAAGGCTGGGCGGAGCATCACCAGGGCTATACCGACCCATTGACCGGGCAGTACCACCCGCCTGATCCGAAAATGGAAGTTCCTACAGGGTGGGATGACCATAACCCGAATGATCCTCCCGGTGGTGGCGGTGTGTCCGATATGCCGGGTGCCCGTCCACAAGATTTCAGTGACTATGACCAGCCAGCTTGGCAGCGCAACCGACCCGGTAATCCGGCAGAGGCTGTACGGTTTGGCCAACGCTATGTAGAGACTGCCGACCCTGCTAACAACATGGAGCAGCCGAGCCAGTGGCAGGGGCGAACCGTGGGGCAGGAGGGCCAGTACCCGCGCAGGCAGCCAATGGATACCCGCACTGTGGGTATGCCTGAACAGGAGCAGCAGCCGGTACCAGAGAAGAACCGCTGGAAGAACCGGACAGTCACCAGAGAAAAGTCTCAGCCAGTCGAACCCCGACAACAAGCCCTGCCCCATTATCCGCAAGCCGACTTTACCGGCAACCGCCATGGCACCGTGTCTGCCGATGCTGAAGCCGTACAGCAGGACAGCCAGCAGCGTCGCCGTGATCAGATCGACAAGGCTCCCGGCCAGCACCCTGGCTCCCCGGAGTACACCGGCGACCCCGATCAGGACCTGACCAGCTACACCGAACGGATGAACAGCTTGAACCGCCTGTTCCGTTCGTTCAACTGGCGTAAAGGGGATACCGGCAAGAAGCGCCGCGTCCGCAGACTGATCGAGAACCAGCGCAATCTGGAAATGAAAGCCCGTAAAGGTGGCCGGGGCTTTACGCCGACCTCCATGCAAGAGGCATTGGCCAACCTGAAGGCCATGGTAGAAAGCGGGGAAGGTATTCGTTTTGAACGGGAAGTGCAGGCCATCGAGGCTCGCCAGCAGCAGGAAGGGATGCGGCTCACCCCGCAGCAGAAGTCGGGGACTCCCTCTGGAAAAAAGCCGGTACTGGGCAAGGCCGACGAAACGGTGATGGCCGATGAACGGGAAGTCAGCACGCAGTATGCCCTCTATGAACAGTCCGACCTGATCACCAGCCACAACGACACCGGCAGGGTCAACCCGGACTACCCGGCAGAACTGCAACCGAGGGATCGGGCAAGGCAGGCCAGTGAAACCCAGATCCGGGGCATTGCCAGCAAGCTGAACCCGAAGAAGCTCGGCGCTAACCCGCTGGCCAGCAGTGGCGCGCCGATCATTGGCAGTGACCGGGTGGTGGAAAGCGGCAATGGCCGGGTGTCTGCAATCCGCAAGGCATACCGCCTTTATGGGGACCGGGCTGAAGCCTACCGCCAGTACCTGAAGGACAACGCCGAGGCCTTTGGTCTGAAGCCGGAGGCTATAGACGGCTTCAAAGAACCGGTACTGGTGCGCCAGCGTCAGGGCAAGCTCGATACCGAAGACCGGGTATCCTTTACCAAGGAGGCCAATAAGCCCGAAACCGCTACGATGTCTCCGGCGGAAAAAGCCAAGCTGGACGCCAGCCGTATTACCCAGGAAGACCTTAACCACTTCGATACCGATGGCACGGGCGATTTGCTGCACCGCAGTAATGACACCTTTCTTGCCCGGTTCGCTGACCGGCTCGGTGATGAAGCCGGGGAGCTGAAGACGAAGGACGGGAACTGGAATAAACAGATGCGCGACCGGGTGGAGTCGGCCCTGTTTATGAAAGCCTACGATGATGAACGGTTGAACAGCCTGTTTGCCGAGGACGACAAGCCGGACCTGAAGAACCTGATCAAGTCGCTGGCTATGGCGGCACCGCACTTTGCCAGGGCCAAAGGTATAGATCCTGAGCTCGGTGGCTATGGTGTTATTGATTCACTGGTGGAAGCCAGCCGTATCCTGCAAGACAGCCGCAACCGTGGCCAGTCGGTGGACGAGATTCTGGACCAGCGCTCCCTGCTGGACAGTTTTAGCCCGGAAACGGAACTGTTCGCCCGCTGGCTTGATGCCAACCTGAACAAGTCGAAGCAGGTGGGGCAGGCACTCTCTGAGCTGGCCAGCCAGATTGAGCAGTACCTCCAGAAGCAGGGGCAGGCCGGTGGGGATATGTTTGGCAGCGAAGAGGCTACGCTGAATGATCTGATCGACCAGACCAACCAACAACTGGAGAGAGACTATGGCGACAAGAGCACTCCGATCAAGGACCCGAAAACGACCCGGCAAACCGGACCTGTTCAAAATGCTCAAGGCAGCCACGGAAAAGGTGAACCGGGAGAACCCGCAGGGCGAGCAACTGAGTCTGCCAGAGAAGCCCAAAGGGATGAAGTAGAACGACCTGCTGGATGCCGTTGATGACGGTACGCTGGACAGCGATGAATGGACGGATGATGATTTTGCGGGGATTGAGGAAGAAGGCGGTAAATACAATTCCCGCAATGCGCCCCACTACTCGGTGCCTGGAATCAAGAGTCTGGGCGGTGCGGAACGTGCGGCCGTCAAGCGGTATCTGGATGGCCGGGAGGATAAGGCCGGTATTGTCGCGCGGCTGAAAAAGCTGGCGGATACGCCGTGGGCAAGGAAGACCGTGCAGTCCATATTGATCCGGCAGACCATTGATGATCTGGTGGTTGGGCGGGAGGTGGATTACCGGTCGCTGTTGACTGACAAGGATAATGCCTCACTGCTGAAAGCCCTGAAGAACCATGGCGAAGACGGCCTATGGCGCTACATCCACTCCGAAGAAATCATGGGTCATGCCGGTAAACCCCACAACAGCATCAACGGCAGCTTTGTAGACTGTCTGCCCAGCCGTGACTGCGCTTCATTCTGCTACGCCACCAAAGGTAATTACCGGTTCAGTAATCCGCTGATCAAGTCAGAAGTGGTCAACTGGGCCGTGGAGAATAACCCGGTTCGGACGGCCAAGCTGGCGGCAATTAACTACAAAGGCACTGCCGAGTTCTACCAGGATAAGGCGTTGCGGCTGTTTGATATGGGCGATGGTTCCATGGCATGGCTGCCGTTCATCAAGCAGATGAATAACGAAGGTATCCGCCTCCAGATATTCAGCAAGAACCCGGCATTCCTGAAGCAGGTGCCAGAAATGAACTGGCAGGCATTGTCCGTCGATAACAGCAATTTTGAGCTGGCAGCACAGCATCCTGACCTGTCATTGGCGGTGGTGTTCGACGGCCAGCAGAACGGAATTGATCTTATACGGTCCAATTTAGACCGGATACTGGTTATCCTGCCCATTAAACAGGGGCAGAAAGTACTGGCAGACAAGGCCACCCTGCGCCGGATGCTCGGCACTGAGGCCATGAAACGGGTCTGCCCCATCGACGGTGGCTGGAAGAAGATCAAGCACCCTACTGATCCGGGCAAGGATTTTAACTGTACCTCCTGCGACAAGTATGGTGGTGCTGGCTGTTATCATGGCAACGTCACGAAGGAAGTGATGAAGGCAGCCACAGAGAGCCCTGCCAAAAGAAATGCCCGTGAACTGAGAAAGGAAATAGAAAATGACCCTGAAAGATTCGGCGGCAAAGCGGCATCGAAGGAACTCCTTGGAAACCTGGACAAGATCGTATCTGCAATTCGGTCATCTGTTGACCCCGGAGCAGAAGAAGGAAATGCAGAAGTATCAAAAGATGAAGATGGACGCACAATCCGACTTCGACAAATTGATGAACCAGGGGGCGAGTACGCCCCCCAGGGACGGGGGAAGTCCCGCAGAGCGCAGGAGCGCGAACGGGGCCGAGCCGGAGACAACGAAAAACAAAGCGGAGTAGAAGAACGCAAGCGCCGTAGCAAAAAATCTAATCTGGAAGACGCCGGTCAGAAAGACCTGTTCGCCTCCCCTGATCTGTCTGGAGAAGAACGCAAACAGCAGATCATCGAGAACCAACGTGTTCTGGTTAAGCACGTTGAAACCGGCACCATAAGGGCAGGCACCGACACCATCCACACCCACGACGACCTTGCCCACTTCATCGCCCCGATCCGCAAGCTGGCGCAGGAGGAAATGTACGCCATTGTGCTTGATGGCAATAACAAGGTGATCAATGTCATCAAGCACAGCAAGGGGCAGAAAGCCTCTGCCTCCGTGTCACCCTGGACACTGGCCGGTGCGGTGGTCGCCACACCGGATGCCAAAAGCGTCTGGTTTGCCCATAACCATCCGTCCGGTGATCCTAAGCCAAGTACCTCCGATGTGCATATTACCCACAGCCTGAACGAGGTGCTGGACGGCAGTGGCGTAGTGAATATGGGTCATGCTGTGGTGGGTATCACCGGCCACGCCAGGATTATGGATGCCGATGGTACGGAGCAGACAGGAGCGGTGGCACCTAAGCGCATGGCTCGCAATAAAGCATTCCCCATTACCGAACGGCGACTGCGCTTTAACCGGCCTCACATCAACTTCAGCTCACCGGAAACGGTGCGCCCCTTTCTGGATACGATCAGTGGCAATGCCGTGGTGTTGCTGGACAGCAAATACAATGTCACCGGCGTCCTGCCATTGTCGGACAGCGACCTGAAGACCCTGCGACACCCCACGGATAACCCGGCGGCTGCCCGGATTATGACGGCACTGGACAGCACCAACAGTTCGTCGGTCATCCTGAAAAGCAGTGGTTCGCCACTGGCCATGAAAGGCACCCGGAACCTGATCAACTTTTTCAACCGGGGCGACCGGATTAATGTGCTGGATCACTTTACCGGCAAGGAGGGTGATTACCAGTCAGCCGCTGAACAAGGCTTCCCTAACCTGAACGAGCGAGGCTCCTTCTACGCCCTGCGCAAAGACACCAACGCCAAAGGCATCCAGTCCGGCCCCCTGCGGCTGAAGCTGAAGCCGCTGGAGCAGAAACTCGGTCAGGCCATTCATGTATTGCAGTCTGAAACCGAACTGCCCTCACACCTTTACCAGAAAGTCATCAGCGACAAGGCGCAAGGCCGGGTGCGGGGCCTGTTTGACCCGGACACGGGCGATACCTACCTGATCGCTGCCAACCTGGACAATGTGGGCGAGGCAACCCGTACCGTCCTCCATGAACTGGTGGGCCATAAAGGCGTCCGTGGTTTGCTGGGCAAGCGGCTGGATACCGTGCTCGATGAAATCCACCGGGATATGAGCGACCGGCTGAAGCAGGCACTGGCCAAACGCTACGCCCGGCAGATGGAAGGCAAGAGCGAAGCGGAAGGCAACCGGATCGTTGCCGAGGAATACCTGGCACACCTGGCGGAGAAAGATCCGAAGAACGGCCTGTTGACCAAAGTGGTCAGCATGATCCGCAATGCCTTGCGCCGGTTGTTCCCCAATATCAAGTGGACCGATGCCGATGCGGTGGAGCTGCTGGCGGCTGCCCGTCGAAAGCTGAAGCGTGATGGCAGCAATGGTCCACAAGGACCGAAAGGCAATCGATATAACGATGCCGGTCGTGCGCCTACTTTCTACTCTGCCGTGGAGCGCAGTGCCGCTGCCGTGAAATCGGACAAGCTGCCTGCCCAGAGCTGGCTCAATGCCATCAAAAAAGGCAACAACGTACAGGATGAAGAAATCCAGTGGATAGGGCTGGACCTTTGGCTGGCTGACAAGAAAGTCGAAAAACTGACCAAAGCCGAGGTACTGGATTTTATCCGGCAGAATGAAGTGCGGATTGACGAAAGCCTGAGCGTGGATGAGTTCAGTGAAGAAGAACTGGAAGAGCGGCTCTATGACAAACAGCGGGATTTTATTCGGGAACGCATTGGCGATTACGAGCACGGCTATTCACTGGATGAACTGGGGGATGCCCTGGAAGAAGCGCGGGAGGATTTACGGGAGGATGAGTATGACTTCCACTATAACGAGCTGAAACAGCGATTTGAAGATGAAGAGCTGGATGACCATGAGGTGGACGCCCTGCTGCATGACGATGGCGATCTGAATGAATCTGCCCTGCACGAAGAAGCCCAATGGCGAGCCAATAACAGCGTCGATAATATGAGCGACAGGGAGCTGGTACGGGATCACGTCAGCTATTCCGATAAGGAAGATGCCGCGCTGGAAGCCTGGGAAAATGACTATGAGTCTGACCACCGCAGTGATCTGGAAGCGGAACTGCGGGATGAGTCTGATGTTCAGTATCGTAAATACGCCATGCAGGGTGGCGAAGATTATTCTGAGCTGATCCTGACTTTGGAAAATAACAACCAGATATTCCCCGCCGACCCGAACCATAAGAACCAGAACCCCATTACCGAAGAAGAGGCGAGCTACCTGGCACAGGGGATGCTGCCCTTTGATATGAAAGTGGACGATGTTGGCTGGAGTAAAGAGTTCAGCGACTACACCCTCTACCGTTTCGATGCCGATGGCAATAAAACCATTATCACCACAGGTCATGCCACCGAGGCCTCCGCCATCGCCGCAGCGGTCAGTGAGCATCAGTCCTTTGCCCGGTGGGAGCAGGATGCCTATGACGAAAGCCATTGGGGAGAAACGGAAAATGTGCTGGCCCATGTCCGTTTTCAGACCTTTGATCAAAACATCCATGGCCGCAATGAACGGATTCTGTTTATTGATGAAGTCCAGAGCGATTGGCATCAGGCCGGACGGGAAAGCGGCTATCGAACTCCGGAGTCGGTACGGGAACAGGAGCAACGTAATGCTCAAATAAAAGCAGTAGACGACAAGATACGATCAATAGTTAAACAGCGAGATGAGTTCAGTCAGCAACATGCCAGGGCTGGAGCCCTGCGTGATGATCTTACCCGGCAGATCAAGCAGGCAGAGCAGAACCAGGATAAGACCCGGGTGGATCAGCTTAACAACGAATTGACCACTGCTACTGAGAACGTAGAAAGCTATTTCCAGCAGTGGGTTGAGGCAGAAGCCCAACTGAAGGAACTGAGAGATGAACGACAGTATCTATTTGATACCGACAAACACCGTTTCTACCGCCAGGTACCCAATGCCCCACTGAAAGAGAACTGGCCCAATCTGGTAATGAAACGGATGATTCGCCATGCCGCTGAGGAAGGCTTTGACCGGATTGCCTGGAGCAATGCGGCACAACAGGTGGAGCGATATCCAAGTCTTGGTCAGGTAGTCAACGAGCTGAAAGTAAATCCTGAATTTAATGCTTCCGGCAGGGTGATAAATTTTGAGCTGCGTGTTCGGGACAGAAACGGCCATCGGCGCAATCATCGGGTTGATGAAACCGAGCTGGAAGCCCATGTTGGTCATCGGCTGGGGACACGAATCAGGGAAGAGACCGAGACCATCCGCCAACAGTTACAGCAGCGTAATGATAACCATGAAGTGACCTTCAATGAGGACACCGGTTTCTATGAAATCATTGATCCCAACGGTGAGCGCCTTCATGACCCGATTGGTGACCTGCTCTATTTCCATGATCAGGAGGGCGCTCAGTATATTATTGATCATGAGACTTTTCAGAATCATCGGGAGTCCTTCATCCTGAATAACCTGGATGAAGTGATTGGCGACCAGGCCAAGGGAATGCGTGAGTTTTACGACAAACGCCTCGCCAACTACATGAAGAAATACACCAAAAGGTGGGGCGCAAAGCTGGAGCCGGTCAATATCAACTTCAGTGGTTCCGAATATCCTTACGACATCCGACCCGATACTGTCTGGTCAGTAACCGTTACTGACAAGATGAAAGATTCGGTGCTGAAGGATGGCCAGCCCCTCTTTGCCTTGAAAAAGTCGGTGAAAAAGGACGAACTCAAGGATGGACAGGATCACAAGCCAGGTAACACCCCTCGCTATGCGTTAAAAGATGTGCCCGATGATGTAGCTGATGTGATCAAACACATTCACGGTGCTACTCAGCCCAAAAGCCCCATGGAGCGGTTCAAAGCATGGTGGGACTGGCAGCGTATTCAGCGCCAGATCAATCAGGGCCTGTTTAACCCGTATGCCGCCGTTGAGCATAACGAAAAGCAACTGAATGACGGCAAGCTGCTGGACGCATCGCTCTCTGCCAGTAAAGCGGCATTTCTGACCCGCAATCTGGACAACACCATGGAGGTGATGCTGCATAAAGGCACACCAATGCTGAAAGACGGCAGTGTCATTATAAAGCCCGATAGCAAAGGCCTGCTGGATTTACTGAAGCCTGTTGCCGAACGCAACGAACTGGAAGTCTGGGAAACCTGGATGGGTAGCATCCGTGCCCGACGTATCATGAATGAAGACAAGACAGCCAGAGCCAAAGGTGAGCAGTTATTGGCTCAGGGGCAGGCCATGAAAGAAGCATTGGATGCCACAGCGCCGGATGACTGGCAAGGTGGGCGTACGCCCTGGAATCGGGCGATGAAACAGGTCAATGAAGATCTGAAACTGGGCAAGGAACTGAGCCAGCAGAACCGTGAGAACCTATACGACGATAATAAGATAAAAACCATTCAGAACTGGGTAGCAACCCAACCACAATTGAAACAGCGCTTTGAGAAAGTGAAGGCGGATTATCAGGCGCACAATAATGATTTGCTGGACTTCCTGACCGATGCCGGACTGGTGGATAAAGAACTGCGCACACTGTGGGATACCGGCGATTATCTGCCATTCAACCGGGTGCATGATCTGAAAGAAAAAGAGCAGAGCAGTCCCCGTACCAAACGCGGGCTATCAGGCCAGAAGTCCGGCATTAAAAAGCTGACCGGCGGCGTGGAGAAGATCAGCCCGCTGGAAGCCATGTATCGCAATACCCGTTCCATGCTGGATGCGGCGTTCAAGAATATCGCCATGCAACGCATCGTTAAGGATGGCGTGGCGGTAGGAGCCCTGGAAAAGGTCGATACGGCGATCCGCATAACAGACGACGATGTTATTAATAAACTCAGGGAGATGGAGCAGGACACCAATCTGACAACAGCGCAGATGAGACGCTGGAAAGCCCTGTTATCAAAGTATTCCGTACTGGGTGAAGGTTCGGTCAGTGTTTCGGTGGATGGCAAACAGCAGACCTATCTGGTTAAGGACGATCCGCTACTGCTGGCATCAATTCAGGACCTGGGGCAGCCAACCTTCAGCACCCTGATGAAACTGTGGGGTATTCCCCGCAAGGTGCTCACGAAGGCGGTAACGTCGGTTCCGGATTTTATGCTCCGTAACCTGCTAAAAGATACCATCTCAACGGCAATACATATCGCCCCGGAGGTAAATGGTAAAGCTCTGTCGTTGAACCCATTAGCCGGAGCAGTACGAGGCTTCAGAAAATCCCTGAAAAACGATGAGACCCGTTGGGCCATGATGATGGGTGGCGGCAGTGGTAGCGGTTATTACACCGTCAACGCCGGTAATATCCGGAAAAAACTGTCACCGGATGAACAGCAGAAAGTACTCAGCCGAACCAGACAGCTGATTGACCTGTGGCACCAGTTTGGTTCTCGCTTTGAGAACTCCAATCGGCTGCACATCTATGAGCAGGTGATTAAACAGGGTGGATCACCGGCTGAAGCTGCTTATCAGTCCATGGACGTATTGAACTTTACCCGCAGCGGTCAGTGGCCCATCGTTCAGTTTCTGGTGCAGTCACTGCCGTTTTTCAACAGTATGCTGCAGGGGATCAACAGACTGTGGAGAGGCATAAAACCCGGGGATAATTGGGACAGAGCATCATTTTCATGGCCTGTGATCAGCCGTGGCCTGATGTATGGTCTGGTAGCCTGGGCCCTGATGCGGCACTACGAAGACGATGAGCGATATAAGGAACTCTCAGACCACGACAAGATAATGTACCACCACTTCTGGATTGGTGAAGGTAATGATGGCCATTACCGGATACCCAAACCCTTTGAAGTGGGTGCCATCTTCGCAACCCTTCCGGAGATCATCACCCAGAGCCTCGATGGCAATGAGGATATGAAATGGACGAAGGATATGCTCTATACATTGATAATGAGTACTTTTTCGCTGGAGTCCACACCCATCCCCCAGGCGATCAAACCGATCTGGGAGATTGCCGAGAACCGTGACCGGTTCCGGGGTCAGCCCATAATCCCCATGCGTTTACAGAACCTGAAGCCGGAAGCACAGTATGATCCCTACACCAGCGACACTCTGAAAGAGCTGGTGCAGTACCTGCCCGAAGAAGCGCCGGACTGGATGCGATCACCGAAAAAACTGGAACACCTGTTAAAGGGATATTTCGGTACCCTCGGCGGCTATGTTCTGATGGCCACCGACGCCCTGACCCGGGAAGCGACTGGCGCGGCACCACTACCCAGCCGCAACAAGCGGGACTATCCGGTGCTGGGAGCATTTGTTCGGGACGGAGTGAACAGCAGTAACCGTTACACCAGTGCGCTGTATGATATGAACAAGGATGTGGAAGAAATTGCTGCCAGTATCAAACGGTACCAGGAGTCCGGTGAGACAGGACGGGCCAGGAAGCTGGAGCAGTCTTCAGCATCAAAGCTCCGTAACAAAGCAGGGCTGCAAAAAACCAGCCGGGAGATCAGCAAACTACGGAAGGAAGTGCGAAGGGTGATGGAGGACCGGTTGATGAGTCCTGATAGTAAACGACAAAAAATGAATACGCTGAACCAGCGGATTAACCAGTTATCAGCCGATGCCGTAAAGCGTTACCAATAACCCTCCTTCATCATCGTTATAAATCCATTGGCACAGGGACAGCAACCTCCTGTGAACCAGTATTGCCTTGTTACATGGATGAGTCCGTAGAGCCTCCCTCTTTGCGGGCTTTCGCTCTCAGAATGACAATGGCCAGAGTCAGCGTTTGTTCGCTTTCAGGGGTTGAGAACTGGAGTGTGTGGAGCTGTGAAAGCAGATACTCCGCTGCTTCTTTGATCCGTAATGTCGTGTGAGTCATAGGGAACATCCGTTGTTTTTATGAGTTGTTGGGGCAAGGATTCAGGCATCCTTGAAGTGCTATATTGCATCAATGTGGTGTGGATGTATACAGTATTTTAAACAGTGTACTAATAGTGTTGTCTGATGAATTATTCTCATTTTTTGGTTATCTTGCTGAATTTTAACAGGTTAAGTTCACACGAATAACCTGAAAAATTTAGTTGTATCCCACTTTCAGCACCTCTTGGTAACATACTGATTCTAAAAGATTAAAAATCGTGCCAGCCATATATTTGATTGCAATAAATTCTGCTAAATCCAACAGTTACGGCATTTAGGTGCTGAAAGTGGATTGTATCCTTGGTAGGTAGGATATGAGATACATGTTTGGTAACCGAATGGGGTAGAGGACGTGCAAAATATGAGGAATGGAAACTACCGGCAAACAAATACCACTGTAGACAGTTCGATGGTACTATTTCACGCCTATGCAACACTATGTAGCAATTGTCGTGCAATGCGGAACTGCCTTAATACTCTAAGAAATGGAATAGAGGGGCGGTAGCGTGCATGCGAATTAGTGAATTATCTCAACGTTTTTATTAACAAATAAAAGAAGCCTGAATCTAGCTTTAGGCTTCTACAGTAAAGCTAAGAGAATATTTATGGAATGGACTGTTGAATTAATTAAACATATAAAACATTAACTACAGCTGCATTTATTACATCTGTAATATTGATAATTGCACCGACTTACTTCCCTTCTGTATTTACTGCGCTTGAGGGTAAGTGGAAAACGGCATCTGCAGGAGTAGCAATTTTTTCACTTGTTTTTATTATTTTTTGGTCTGTGCCAAAACTATGGAAGTGTTTGAGTAAGACGTATAAAAGTCTTAAGAGATTTTTCTTATCAAACTTTCTCTCAAACGATGAGGTTCAGTTGATATTAGTCCTCGAAAAGTTTTCAGATAAAGCTTCTCGATCTAAGAGCTATAAATTACAAGAATTTCAATTTAAGTAAATTGGAAGTTCTTAAACTTTCAAAACAATTAGAAAACAAAGGTCTGGTTGAAATTAATGTGTTTGAAGAGAATCTCATAAATCTGAGCTTATCAGGTAGGGAAAAAGCCATAGAGTTAAGTGAATCAAAAAAGGCCTAACAAAAAATCTCGGGGTTGCCTACGGTACCCCTTAATTTGGCGTTATAAGCCTAGAGATAAATATGAATATAGACGTAGAAAGTTCATACCAGTTATCAGTAGACATTAATAGGTGTCATGAAGGTTTAGAAATAGATGGTGATGATAAAAAATTCATTCCATCTCTTTTTCATTCCACTGTTATTGAGCATCACCGTAGTATTGTTTTATTAGTTGAAAAGAAACTGTTTAGTTCAGCGTGTGTACTTTTGAGACCACTATTTGAAGCGTATGTTAAAGGACTATGGTTTTCACGTTGTGCAACAGATAAAGATTTCAAGGAGTTGAGAAATGATAAATTCAAAAAAACTTTTTCAGTCCTAGTTTCTGAAATTGATACAAAGTCCCCAGAAGGCAGTAAATTAGCTACGCCTAAAGGCCATTATTGGAAAACACTTAATAGCTTTACGCATTCTGGCGCTGCTCTTTTAGGTCGTAAATATAATCAAAATTCAATTACGAATAGCCATAATAAAGATTTGATTAATTCGCTGTTAGATTTTTCAGCAAATTATGCATTATTGTCTGGGATAGAAATTAGCATTCTTGCAGAAAATGTTGAAGCGATGAAAGCTTCAATGGCTTTGGCAAGTAGTAAACACGGCTTATAAATCGGGTAATGACTGGTCCTTCTCCAGCCCTCCCCTCACCACCATACATGCGGGTTCGCATACGGCGGTTCACCGAGGAGGGTGAAACCTGATCCACAAGTAAGAAGGAAAAGAAGAAAAGGTGACAGGTCTTTCTTGGTGCGTGGATGCAAAATTTAAGTCCTGCCTCAGAATCTTTCCCAATACAGTCAGCACCACACCATTCCCTGAAAATCAAAATCCCTCCCAATCAAAACACAAAATGCACCATGAACTACCCACCCCTATTCCCACCGGGCATGCACAGCATCACCCTGTCGGACATGCCCGATATTTTTGTCACCCCATTTGAAGAACCATCGAGAAGAGCACATCTTCTAAGCCGGTTTAAAGCATTTCTGGATAGCCTAAAAGATTTCCCAGTTGCGATGGAGGTCTGGATTGATGGTTCATTTTCAACCCAAAAAGAAAGACCGCAAGATATAGACCTGTTGGTGGTGGCAGATGTACATGGGATTAACGCCCTTCCTGCCAATCAACAGCAACATTTATTCGATATTTTTGCATGCAATGAGGCGATCAGACTCCGATATGAATGTGACGTTATTTTTGTTACCGACCTTCAGCAAGACCATGCCTTCTGGCAGGAGATTTATGGTTTAGACAGAAACGACAGACCCAAAGGAATCCCTAAAATTAGAATTGGGGAAGCATTATGAACATTGCCTACTTAGAAAAGCGGATCAAAAAAACCGAAGCACTGCTGGACAGCAAGAAGAATCAGCTCGCAGCAGAAGGGGATAACTTTGCCCTGTCCCTGAGCATCCACTCTTTAGAGCAGCATATTGATGACCTCCACCACAAGCTGAGCACCGAAAAAGAAAAGCGCGAAAAGGAAGTCATCGAGCTTCGTCTGATGGGAGGGGATGTAAACAACGGTTCTGTTCCCCTGGATCTGTTGGCGAATCTGGCCAAACACTTTTCCGGCCTGGTGTTTGCGGCGGCGGCAAAACTCCACCATGGGCAGGACCTGGCCGGTACGATTCCGAGTGAGATAACCCAACCTATCAACCTGCGGTTTGCAGAGATTGGGCATGGTTCCTCCCGCCTCTATATCACCGGAGATACGTCACCTGACCTGTTTGGCGTAAGCCTGCTGGAAAACAGTCTGTCCGGTCTGTTTGACTTGCTCAATCAAGATATGAACCAGGGTCTGAGTGAACAGGTTGATAACCTGGGCCTGAGAAGTTCCCATGCGCTGGCGAAATTTCTGAAAGCCCTGCGGCAAAAGCATATCGAAATTGATATCAGCTGGACCGGCGGCAATGAACAGAAACATATCTGGCATGGCCGACGGGATAAAATTCAGATGCTTGAAACCCTGCTGGATGGTTTCAGCAGTACCGAACCGGTAGAAGTGAAAATAGAAGGGATTGTCGAGCTGATCAGCAGCGCAGGCAAGCTGCAAATCAGAAATAGAGAAGGCGAACTGATCAAAGTCCGGTTCAGCAAAAAAATGTACCAGGCAGTACAACCATTCCGAATGGGCGACACCGTCACCCTGCTTGCCAATGAGAAAATGGTCTTTAACAGTGCCACCCAGGAAGAGAAAAAGACCTACAGCCTGATCAGTATTGATGCCCAATCAACGCCATCGGGTGCCAGCCTGTTACCGGCAGAGGATAGTCATAATGAGTAATACGTTTGCCGATCGTCTGGCTACGGCCATGAAACTGAAGGGAATAAAAACCGCCAGCGCCCTGTCCCGTGAGACGGGCATCGAGCGCAGCTACATGTACCGCCTGGCCAGTGGCAAGATTGACAATCCGCACAAATATGTGGAACGGCTGGCGGTGGCTACCGGTGTCTCCAGCCACTGGCTGGGCACCGGCATCGGTGATCCTTACGACCCGGAACCGGAAACCACCAAAGAGCCACTGGCTCACCCAACCATGCTGACTCACGTCACTGTGGTACCACCGGAAGGGGATTGGTATGAAGTGGCGGCTCGTGTGCCGGATGTATTTGCCAGTCAGCAGCACAAGCCCCGGGATAAGAAACTCTACGAGTATTACTATGTGCCGGAAACCATCGAGTGTTTTACCGGTTTCACCCTGTTGGTGGTAGAGCGGGAGTTACGACCAGGGCCCGGTATGTTTCTGGCCCAGCGTGAAGTGAATGGTAAACAGCAGTTGTGCAGTTTTCTGATCAGTTATAAAGGACTGGATCAGACGAACACCCGTGCGCCGGATATGCAGACCATCGGGCGAGTGCGGATTATGGATTACTGGGAGTTGGATACGAAGAAGTAGTAAGGAAGCAAACCCATCCAGAGGATGAGAGCTAGAGCATTAAAAATAAGAATGAAGTTAAAATTTTCCAACCCATTATCAAAACTCAGTTGGAATTGAGTTGAAGCCTGGCATAGATAAGAAAGAGATTGTTGAATACATTGTCGATTCGACAAAGGATATTGTAGGACGAATGGCTGTTAAATATCCGGCACCAAACGCCCCGCCTCAGGATGCTGATACTTCTTCTCCAACACCTCCACCCCAATCATGATATGAATCACCAGCCCAACCAAGAAAACCCTCTGGGGCTCAGGGCAGTTTGCCAGCCCGCCATATTCTGCCAGCACCTTCTTCAATTTTGCCCAGGTGTCTTCCGACATAAATGAGACCCGTTCAAACAACGAGCCCGGGTTAGGGTGCATTTCCAGCAGACTCATGCCTCGCTCAGTATGTTCTGCGACAAAAGCCTCCAGCCGCTCACCCTCAGCATAACGGCCTGCCAGGTTTCTCAGCTCTGCCAGCTTGTCACTGTATTGCACAAACCACTCGATGTACTATCGTTCATTAGTGATGGATGGGGCTTCGGGGATGGTGTGAGTCGTGGTCATGAACTTCTCTTTTATTCCTCTACTTCTTCGACTGCATCGTAGTTGAACTCTTCATTGCGGTCATATTGCATTACATTTTTCCCTTCTGATAAAAACAGCCGGAAAGGCAGCCACTGGTGACTGTCGGTTTCGGTAACTTAAAATCACCTTTCAATAGTTTCCCGGATACAAGACCCACAACCCAAGGTAGCCCAAAAGCCCTGCTCCATCGGCCAGAATATCCCCAATACTGAAGCTCCGGTAGCCTGTCATCTTCTGGCACACTTCAATCAGTCCCCCAAAAGCCAGCAGACATAGTAGCTTCCACCAGGCGGCTGGCTGTTTCGGCCAGGCCAGATCAAACAGGGCAAAGAGCACCATAAAGGTGATGGCGTGTTTGAGTTTATCATTGATCAATGCCGTAGGGTCCGCCTCGCTGGGGATAACCGACATAAAGAAGGTAAAGGCCAGAGCAATAAAGAACAGCGCTTGCCGAGCGAAGGCGGGAATAGTGAGCAGGTGGGTAACCCGCTGGTTCAACCAGGCTTTTACTGATTGTTCAACGAGCATAAAGTTTATCGTAGCAATAGTTGGTCGCTTCGATAAAACCTTCAATACTGCCACAGTCAAACCGTCTTCCCTTGAATTTATAAGCCAGCACACAACCACGCTGAGCCTGGCCATCAGGGCATCGGTGATCTGGATCTCGCCGCCCTTGCCGGGTTTGATGTCTCTGATCAGGTCAAAAATATCCGGAGTCAGGATGTAGCGGCCAATAATGGCCAGGTTACTGGGCGCATCTTCCCTGGCAGGTTTTTCCACCATATTTTCCACACGGATCAGGTCATCGGAAATGGTTTGCCCGGCAATCAAGCCGTACTTATGCACTTGATCTTCCGGCACTTCCATTACCGCTACAATGGAGCAGCGAAACTGTTTGTAGAGTTGGGCCATTTGCGCCAGTACACCGGGGCCATCCGGGTTAATGCACAGATCATCCGCCAGCACCACACCAAAGGGTTGTTCACCGATCAGGGATTCGCCGGAAAGAATGGCATGGCCCAATCCTTTCATCTCCCGCTGACGGGTGTAGGAGAAAGTACATTCATCAATCAGCTGACGTATATTGGTGAGCAGCGATTCCTTATCGCTACCGGCAATCTGGTGTTCCAGCTCATAGTTGGCATCGAAGTGGTCTTCCAGGGCACGCTTGCCCCGGCCCGTCACCATGCAGATATCAGCCAGATTCGCTTCCAGGGCTTCTTCAACCCCGTATTCAATCAGCGGTTTGGAAACCACCGGCATCATCTCTTTGGGCATGCTTTTGGTGGCTGGGAGAAAGCGGGTGCCGTAACCGGCGGCGGGGAAAAGGCATTTTTTAAGCATGAGGTGTACTTGGGTGGTTGATAGATTTTTTTTGAACCACAAAGGCACAAAGAACACAAAGAAAAGCTTTTCTTGTCTTTTCCTTTGTGTTCTTAGTGCCTTTGTGGTGCCAATGCTTTAAGGCAGCGGATATTGCCTTTCTATTTGCTTGGCCCGGTATGGATAAATCTTCGTCAGCCGTTGCTGGCTCTGGTCGAGCATATGCTGAAGCGGTTCGTTTAACCATCCGCGATAATACCTGCCGAGGATGGTGGCGTTTTCCATTACCTGCTGTTCCCAGGGGCCGAGCTGGTCGGCACGGACTAAAGCTAGTTCAAATGGTTGATCAATTAACGAACGTTGTGCACGGGCCAGGGCATAACTGCTCCAGCTGTAGGGCCAGCCGGGTCTTAATACGATGGCCTGCTGCCAGGCATCCAGTTCCATTGGTTCCCCTGAGTCGGTGACTGACCAGCCGTTTTTTACTCCACGGTCCAGCACCTTGGCTCGCAGCATCTGCAAATCGGGAGAGCCCGGCATATTTTCCAGGGCATTATCGGCACCGGCGAGAGTCAATTGCCACTCTTCTTTATCCACTGTAAACCCGGCATCTTCGTTTGTTTCCGTTTCCCAGTGATTAAGAAAAACTTCGGTCTGGGAGCGCCAGACTTCCGATTGCACCAGATTCCATGCCGTATTAAAGGCCGCTGCCAGCAGAACTATCCCTGGCAGAACCATCAACCATCTCTTGTACACCGTGCGTGATTCCCTTTAAAAGCTTTTTCACCACAAAGGCACAAAGGCACGAAGAAGAGCAAAAGACTGGTAAGAGCAAAGCGCTTACAAAAAAACGCTTTTCCTTTGTGTCTTTGTGCCTTTGTGGTTCAAAAAAAATCCATCAGCCACTAAAAAGCGAAAAGGTCAGCAGATCCGGATTGGTCAGCGTCAACTGATCCCGAACCGCTTTCCCATACCACTCATCCAGCACCTCCGTCGCAGCTTTCATAGCCGGAGGTCTTCGCTTGGCATGATGAGCATCCGAAGCCACAAACTGCACCAGCTCATGGTCCAGTAACCAGCGGGCAGTGTTCTGGGCCTTCTCACCAAAAAAGCCGGGAATACAACCGGCGGTCACCTGCAGCAATGCACCCCGCTCTACCAACGGAAAGATCCGCTCCGGGTATGCCATCAACTCTTTATTCCTTTCCGGGTGAGCAATCACTACCCGCACCTGCTGGCGATCCAGCCATTCCAGCATTGGTTCAATACCCATCGGAATATTGCCATGGGGCATTTCCAACAGCAGGCACTCGTAACCGTCCCACTTACCAATCATTGGGATCAGTTTCTGCCGCAACTGAAACATCAGCTCATCGCTAAAGCGCACTTCCGCCCCCATGGCCAGCTGAACACCAATACCAGCTTGCTGGACATGGCCAACCAGCACATCAAAGGCGGGGGCAATAGTGTTGATATCGTTGTCGTAACGACCGGGATGCATATGGGGCGTACAGACCATCCGCTGGATATCATTGGCTTCGGCTATCCGCAGCAGTTCCAGGGATTGCTCCAGGGTGTCGGGGCCGTCATCAATTGAGGGGATAATATGGTTATGAATATCAATCAAAATAGCGCCTTGAAATACACTACATCGTAGTTACACTGTAAGGGTGAGTACTTTTACTTTCGAATGGCATCCGGAAAAATCCCGGAAAAACCTTGCAAAGCACGGCATCAGCTTCGAGGAAGCAAAATCGGTGTTCTCAGATAACAATGCCTTGCTGATCAATGATCCCGACCACTCAGAAGAGGAAGACCGTTTCGTTCTACTGGGTTTAAGTGCCAGCCTGAACATGTTGGTGGTATGTCATTGCTACCGGAGTGAACCGGAAACCATCCGAATCATTTCAGCGAGACGCGCCACTAAAACAGAAACAGCTACCTATAAAGGGAGATAACCCATGAGAGACGAGTATGACTTCAGCAAGGGGGTGAAAAATCCCTATGCAAAAAAGCTGAAAAAACAGATCACTATCCGTGTTGATGAGGACGCCATCGACTACTTCAAAACCTTGTCTGAAGAGTTGGGTATGCCTTATCAAAGCCTGATTAACCTTTACCTTAAAGACTGTGCCGATAAGCAACGCAAGCTTAATTTATCCTGGAAAGAGTAATAAAAAAAACGCTGCCCGCTTCCCGCTTCCCGAAAAAGATAAGATTGAGGCTTTTACGGGAAGCGGGCGGCAGGAAGCGGTCTTTTCAGGCGCAGTTATCCAAAAACAATCACCCAACGCCAAAGCCCTGACAGGAAATAACGGGGTATATCGCCATTTAATACCTCTGGTCAGCGCCGCCCGGCAACACCATCCTCCACGAATACAGTTAAGGAAAGGTTAAAAGAAGTAGTACCTTCATGGAGGAAGAGATGTTGTATTCTCCCGGGCTGCGCTCTGCAGCTGGTTTTCTTTTACTAATGCTGATGCTGTTATTCCCGTTACTGTCTCCGCCCCTTTCGGCCAGCTCTCCGGAACAGTGCAATATTGGCAAACGATACCTGGTGGGTCATCTGGAAACCGTAACCCGTATTGACCATCAGTTTGATACCCAACTGTCGGCATTGATTGACTCCGGCTCCACCACATCCTCTATGGATGCCAGGGATATAACATTCGAAACCTTAGGCACTAATCCCCACTGGGTAAGGTTTAAAATCATGACAGAGCGAGGCGGCCATGGCCGGGAAGTGACCCTGCTCAAACCCGTTAAACGGTATATCCGTGTACAAACCCATACTGGGAAACCACAGCGACGGCCAGTGATCGAAGCCACCATTGAACTGGGCAATATCAAAACCACCACAGAATTCAGCCTTACCTCCCGCTCGAACTTTCCCCAGAGTATTCTTCTGGGTCGTAATACCCTGGATGACCTGGCGGTAATTGATACCTCACAAAAGTACCTGTTGGATAGCTGCCAGTCAGTCGGAGACATTGCGTTCAGCCACTGAAAACGGTGGCTACAAGACTTAAAAGCTATTCACCACAAAGGCACAAAGACACAAAGTTTTTAGGTTTGCCAGCGCTACGCGCTGCAAACAAAAGAAAGTCTTCCTTTGTGTCTTTGTGCCTTTGTGGTGAAAAAAATCTTTTACCGACGCACTTTACCCACTGTCGGCAAATATCGCGCCAGCACCCCCAACGCCATCATGCAGACAAAATAAGCTGAGTTAGAAGGAACCTGCAGATTAAAATCCACCGATGAGTGAATCATAATGGCCAGAATCCCCATAAACGCAGTAAAGCCCATCCCGACCATCAACCGGTTCCGCCGCTGCCGCATAGCCACAATGGCATGCCAGGCTGCCGCCAGCACCATCAACGCCAGAATCCCATAAACAGGCAAACCAAACTCCAGCGGAAACTGCAGAAAATCATTATGAGCCAGATCGTAATACCCCTTCCAACTGCCATCATGATAAGCAGGCAGCGTCGTGTAGAACGAGCCACCACCGGTGCCGGTCAACCCATAATCACCAATAGCATCCAATGTCACTTCCGAGACATTAGGCCGGGTCTCCCGTTCCAGCGAAGTCTGCTCAATCCGCTCCACCACTTTCTCAAGCCCAAACCACTGGCTGACAATAGCGGTATCAATCACCAGCAAACTGACAAACAGCACCACCATCCCCCGGCTCAGCTGCTTACGACAGATCACGTACAACAAGCCGGTAATCATCAAACTGGAGAAAAACGCCGTATTGCCCATACGGGAACGGGAGAGCACCAGACCAATCACCATAATGGCCAGCCCTGTGCGGAGGATCACCTTATTGCTCATCAGGGTTTTCAGGGTACGATGCAGCCACTCCTGCCAGCTTTGGGAAGCACGCTCATTTAGCTGGGCAATCAGCAACCCCATCCCTGCGGCCAGGGTCATCTCCAGGCAACCGGCAAAGCTATTGCGGTTGACAAAAGTACCACTGGCGACACCGAAGTAAGAAGGCTTATCCCGGAACAGCAAAACCTCCAGACCCGAAAGCGTACTTAACGAACCAAACACCGCCTGAAACACACCGGCCACCACCAACACCCAGGCAAAAGCCCGAAGCTTCTCCGGCCTGTCGATCAGTAGCAGGCACAGGCAAAACAGCAGATAGTAAGCCAGCGTCAGCAAGGCCGTCATCAGCGTGGCAAAAGGATCAATAGAGAGGGGAAGCAATTCTGGCAGTGGCAAGCCCAGTGCCAGATAAGCCTGAGAATGAATATCCCAGGCATGGGGGGAGAGTGCCTTTACCCAGTCCGCAGGTAATGGCAGCTGTTGTATAAAAAGCCAACTGGTGACCAGAATAAACCCGAGGTGGATCCATCGGGCCTTTTGAAAAGCGAGGGTTACCGGCAGCCGGTTCCGGGCATAACCCAGCAACCAGAACAGTGCCAGCCCATAGACCAGCATCATCAAAATCCCCATGGCCCAAGGGGGCTTGCTGCCTTCAGGTAACGGCAACCAGAACATCACCGCCAACAGCGGCCAGAACAGAGTTTTTTTCATTTTTTTGAACCACAAAGGCACAAAGACACAAAGGTTTTCTATATTTGGCCTTTCGAACTAATAAATATGAGAATTAATATGAAGGAAGAGTCTGATCAACTATCGTCGGTAATCATTGGCGCTGCCATTGAAGTTCACCGGCATCTTGGCCCCGGGTTATTGGAAAATACGTATGAGCGGGCGCTTATATTTGAGCTTGAACAAAAAGGTCTGGAGCTAAAAAATCAGGAGCCAGTACCCGTTATCTACAAAGGGCAGAGTCTGGGAACTGATTATAAGCTCGACCTGTTGGTGAATGACCTCGTTATTGTGGAACTGAAAGCGGTAGAAAAGGTACTGCCGATCCATAAGGCACAGTTACTCACCTATCTCAAACTGAAAAAACGTTGGCTTGGGTTGCTGATTAACTTTAATGAACCTGTTTTAAAGCAGGGTGTGGTGCGGGTTGTGAATTAAAAGCTTTTTCACCACAAAGGCACAAAGACACAAAGGTTTTTTGGGTTTGCCAGCGCTACGCGCTGCAAACAAAAGAAAGTCTTCCTTTGTGTCTTTGTGCCTTTGTGGTTCAAAAAAGTCTTTTAATAAGCGTTCGGGTTCATAAACCCTTTGAATACGGTGCCAATAATGATCTTGATATCCAGCCACAGCGACCAGTTATTGATATATTCCAGGTCACACTCCACCCGGCGTTCCATTTTCTCCAGTGTGTCGGTCTCGCCTCTGAAGCCCCGCACCTGGGCCAGCCCGGTAATGCCCGGTTTTACCTTATGCCGCTTCATATAAGATTCCACCAGATCCTTGTAATACTCGTTATGTGCCAGCGCATGAGGCCGGGGCCCAACAATAGACATCCGCCCCTGCAAAACATTAATAAACTGTGGCAACTCATCCAGACTGGTACGGCGAATAAAAGCCCCCACCTTTGTCACCCGTGGATCACCTTTAGTGGCCTGGGTCACCTTGCCTTCGCCTTCCTGGTGCACCTTCATACTGCGGAACTTATAAACCTTCACCTGCTGCCCAGCAGCACCATGCCTGAACTGCTTGAAAAACACTGGCCCCGGTGACGATAGTTTCACCGCAATAGCCACACCAATCATGACCGGCGAAATCAACAGCAGAATCAGGCTGCCAATCACAATATCCGACACCCGTTTGATAATGGCATTAATGCTGTCCATAGGTGAACAGCTGATATCCAGGGAATAAAATTCACCAATTTTGGTAATGGTATGGTTCAGCAGCGGCAGATCTTGCAGCCCCGGCATATAACGGATATTGGCAGTACTGTGGCGCAGGGCAAACATCACCGGCTGTAAAATAGAGTTTTTGTTAAAGGGTATGCAGAGCCAGCACTCATCAAAAGTTTCATCCTTAGCCAGATACTGCTCCAGCTCCGCCAGTGCCTGCGCATTATTATCATGCTTGATAATATGCTGCATCCGGTAACCGTAGCCGTTGTCTTTGGAGAAGTATTGGCGCATGGCTGCAAAGTTACGGCCATCGCCAATCACCAGCACATGGCGGGTATTGCGGCCACGGCGACGGAAAACCCTGAGTAGCTGGTAAAGCGCAAACCGCAATACTAACGCCATGGGGATAGTAGTACCAATCCAGATACCCAGCCATACCCGGGAATACTGTTCGGTGCTTTTGGTCATCACCAGAAACGCCACCAGGGCAACAAACGACAGACACCAGGCAATAAATACCTTGGCTATTCGTTCACTGATCCTCCGCCCCCGCCATGGGGCATACACATCGCATAAAAACGAAAACACCACAACCAGCAAAGCCTGCATATACATCAGGTTAAGGTAGTGAGTGGCATGGTCTCCAAAGCGGACATATTCCGAAAGCTCTGCACATCCAAAGGCAATGGCAACATCCATAATGACCAGGGAGATCAGGGGAAGCCGCGATCGGCCTGATAATAACGAGGTAGGCATCTACATAAAATCCATCTTTTTTTTCACCACAAAGGCACAAAGACACAAAGTTTTTATGGGGTTGACTGCGCTACGCGCAACAAACAAAAGAAAAAGTCTTCCTTTGTGCCTTCGTGTCTTTGTGGTTCAACCGCTTTTAACCAACCGAAACTGCGAAACCAGAAAGGGCAAAGCAGCCAGCAACAACCCGGCACAGGTCACCAGAAAATCCAGCGGATTAAAGCTACGCAATGGCAAAACAAACTGCAAACTTTCATCCAGGGCACAGCCAATCACCAACAACAGTAACAACCAGCCCCGGTGCCAGAACCCTGAGCTGGCCAAGTGGGCCAGCACCGAAAGTATAAAGGCCATCAGAAAATGCATCTGCAGATTGCCACCCAGAAAACGCTCAATACTGCCCCAGGCCCAGTGGCCATAGCCGAGGCTTTTGCTGGCGGAAAGAATCACCAAAAAGGCCAGCCAGCCAACCGCTAAAATCCTTACCAAATCTTGGGTCCTTTTTTTGCACCACAAAGGCACAAAGAGCACAAAGGAAAAGCATTTTTCTGTAAGAGCTTTGCTCTTACCAGTCTTTTGCCTTTGCTCTTCTTTGTGCCTTTGTGGTGCCAAATCACTGCCGAATCAAACTCAACAGTTCAGAAGTTTTCGCTTCCATCAGCGGCACATCCCCCCGGCTCTCCACATTCAGCCGAATCACCGGTTCAGTGTTAGAAAGCCGCAGGTTAAACCGCCACTCCCCCATATCCAGTGAGATCCCATCGGTATGGTCCACAGCCACCGCATCCTGTTCATAAATCGCCAGAATCCGGTCAATAGCCGCCTGAGGGGCATCCAATGTACTGTTGATCTCACCAGAAGATGGGAACAAAGCAATGCGTTCGGCCACCAGTTCAGAAAGCTTCTTACCCTTATGGGACATTAACTCCGTTACCAGCAACCAGGGAATCATCCCGGAGTCACAGTAGGCAAAGTCACGGAAATAATGATGGGCACTCATCTCACCGCCATACACCGCATCTTCTTCCCGCATGCGCTCCTTGATAAAAGCATGACCGGTTTTACACAACACCGGCACACCACCCGCTGCAGAAACCTGGTCAATAGTATTCCAGGTCAACCGGGGATCATGAATAATCTTCGCCCCAGGATAATGCGCCAGAAACGCCTCACCCAGCAGCCCGACAATATAATACCCCTCAATAAACTGGCCTTTCTCATCAAACAGGAAACACCGGTCAAAATCCCCATCCCAGGCAATGCCCATATCAGTGTTATGCTCAAGCACCGCGTCCACAGTTGTCTGCCGACAGTCGTGTAACAGCGGATTAGGAATCCCATGGGGAAAATTCCCATCCGGCTCATGATGAATCTTCACAAACTCCACCGGCACAGAGGCTGCCTTAAACCGCTCTTCAATAGCATCAATCACATGCCCTGCAGCCCCATTACCGGCATTCACCACCAGTTTCAAAGGCTTCAATTCCGCAAGATTAATATACCCAAGAATATGATCCACATAAGCCGACAAATTAGAAACTTCCCGATAACCACCCATTAAAATCTTATCTTTTCCTTTGTGTTCTTTGTGCCTTTGTGGTGCAAAAAAATCTTCAGCCAACCGCTGAATTTCCCGCAACCCGGTATCCCCGGAAATCGGCTTACTCTCCTCCCGCACCAGCTTCATCCCGTTATAATCTTTCGGGTTATGGCTGGCCGTAACCATAATGCCCCCATCCGCCTGCAGATGCGCAGTAGCAAAATAGACCTCCTCGGTACCGCACAGGCCAATATCAATCACATCCACACCACCGGCTCGCAGCCCATCACTAAGAGCGGCTTTAAGCTCAGGTGTAGATAAGCGAATATCACCACCCACAACGACAGTCTTGGGCTTTAAATATTCAGCAGTAGCCCGGCCAATGCGCCAGGCAATATCTTCATTCAATTCATCAGGCATGCGGCCACGGATATCGTAGGCCTTAAAACAAGAGAGAGCGGTCATTGTAAACCCCGAAAATAAAACCCCTGCAACCAGCTGACTGATTGACTAAGTTGACATCACAATAAATGCAGCTTGCCAAAAGTAACATATAAGTTACCATGAATATGAAGATGACCGTGCTTGAATACCTGCAAAAAGACGGTAAAAGTCCTTACCAGCGGTGGTTTGACCAACTACCTGTGCAGGCCGCAGCCAAAGTTGCAACCGCGAAAGTCAGGATGGAGCTGGGTAATATCTCCGCCATCAAATGGTTTGATGGCCTTGGTGAGTATCGGATTCACTGGGGGCCCGGACTACGAATTTACCTGGCTCGAGATGGCGAAAAGATCATCCTGTTGCTGGGCGGTGGTGATAAATCAACGCAACGCAGAGATATCGCCCGGGCAAAAGAGCGTTGGTCCGATTATCAGACCAGAAAAACAAACCGGCTTTAATGCAGGTATAAGCCAAAAACCAGGAAGAACATTGTTATGCCATTGACACGGGATTTCAAACAGACCATACAGGCCAGGGCAGAACGTGACCCGGATTTTGCCTGTGCCCTGCTGGACGAAGCCGCAACCCTGTTCCTTAACGGTGAACCCGATGCAGCCCGAATGATATTAAGGGATCTTGTAAATGCCACTGTCGGTTTCGAACAGCTGGCGAATACTACCCAAAAATCCAGCAAAAGCCTGCATCGAATGTTATCAGGCAATGGAAACCCCAGTATGGATAATCTGGCTGGCATATTTTCCGCACTACGTGAAAACCTGAAGGTTTCACTACAGGTTCAGATTGTGCCTGAGCCAGAAGCTCCGGGCAGGGACATCAGACAATGAGCGTACTCACCATTAGACTGACCGAAACAGCCATGAGCAAAAAAGACCACGAGCGCCTGAAGCAACTGGCCAAATCCAGGAATATCAGCCTCAACAAACTGATGGATGAAGCAACACTGTCCTGAAATAACTGTCATATGAAACTTTAACAATCACACGAATGTAGCTACATTACTACATAGATATAAAATAGGAGAAAGAACAGTGAGTAGAACAACCCTTACATCACGCACATTCAACCAGAATGTCACCGAAGCCAAGCGATCAGCACTTGAGCACCCGGTATTTATCACCGACAGAGGCAATATCACCCACGTATTGTTGAATATCGATCACTACAAAGAGATCACCCGCAACTCGGCCAATATCATTGACCTGCTGGCAATGCCTGACGCAGAAGATATTGATTTAGAGGTTGAGCCTTTAAAAGACAACATCCTCAAGCCTGGAGACTTCTCTTAATGTACCTGCTTGACACAAATGTTGTTTCAGAATTAAGAAAGTGCAGTACTGGTAAAGGCAACGCTTCTGTTGGTAATTGGGCCAGAACAGTGACACCTAACGAACTTTACCTATCCGCCATAACCATTCTGGAAATAGAAATGGGTATTTTATTAAAGCAGAGGAAGGACCCGAAGCAGGGGGCGATACTCCGGCAATGGCTGAACCAGAAAATGCTACCTGCCTTTGAAGGCCGTATTTTACCGCTGGATACCACCATTGCCCTTGCCTGTGCCCAGCTACACATTCCTGACCCCAAATCCGAACGGGACGCAATGATTGCTGCCACTGCCATCACTCATCAATTGACCGTAGTCACCCGGAACATTGATGATTTTAAGCACACCGGAGTAAAGTTACTGAACCCTTGGGAGGGTGTTTAGGAACTGTCCTGAAATGACCCCGGTTTTTTACTAAGCAGCAGGCTTAACCAGCTTACCGGACTCTTCCAGTCTTTTATAAAGGCTACCTGCACTGAACTCCAGGCCATTAGGCCAGCAAAGCGCCCCTAGTTCGATAAAGAAACGTTGGAAAAAAGCGGCATCATCCAAAGCCCGGGTAAGGCTGGTTTTATGTGACAGCATTTCGCTGAAATCCATAACACCAAAGCTGCCATCAGAAAAATGAAGCTTTATTTCCACCCCTGCCTGATAAACAGCCTGAACGATTTTAATCATTGTCAGCTCCTGCTATACGCTCAAGTGGTTGAAGGTCCATTGCCCTTTGCCAGTTGTCTGCCAGCTCAGCTTGATGTGAAAAACACCAGTCGCCCACAAGCTTTGCTGCTTTTTTGGGTAAACCACCTTCCAGAATATGGCCTGTGGATATTTCTACCAGGGCCTCATGCCCCTGATACTCGGCATGAATATGCGGTGGGGCATGATCAGCGTGGTACATCCTGATATAAATCCCAAAAAAGCTTGATATTACTGGCATCATGGAAATCTTGTTGAGTGAATTATTATGGGGTGAACACCGTAGTTTATACCATTAGTTATGGGTGAAGAGTTAATGTTAAGGAACGCCTCCCGCTGCCCGTAAAAGATAAAAGCTTTGCTTTTTAGGGTAGCGGGAGGCGGGCAGCGGGAAGCGGGAAGCGTTCTTTTCAGCGACATTCACTCACCACTCAAGTTCGGCCGTAAGTATCTTCAAACCGGACAATATCATCTTCCCCAGATACCCCCCGCTCTGTACCTCGATCAATTCAAGATCAAACTTGCCGGGATTTTCCAATCGATGCACCACGCCAATGGGGATATAGGTAGACTGGTTTTCAGTCAGCAGAATTTCCTGATCGCCATTGGTGACCAGGGCGGTGCCTTTGACCACAATCCAGTGCTCGGCACGGTGATGGTGCATCTGCAAAGAGAGTTGGGCACCGGGTTTCACGGTAATTCGCTTAACCTGGAATCGGTCGCCCATATCAATGGAGTCATAAGCACCCCATGGGCGATAAACCTTCCGGTGTAATTTAGCTTCAGACCGGTTTGCTACCTTTAGCCGTTCAACGATCTTTTTAACATCCTGCACCCGATCTTTATGGGCCACTAGAATGGCGTCATCGCTATCGGTGATGATCAGATCATCAACACCCACGGTGGCAATCAGCTTCTTTTCACTGCGTACATAGGTATTGCGGGTATCATGCAACAGAACGTCACCCTGGAAAGCGTTGCCAGACTCATCCTTTTCACAGATATCTGCCAACGATGTCCAGGAGCCCACATCAGACCAACCCGCATCAAGAGGCACCACAACGGAGTCTGCGGTTTTTTCCATCACGGCATAATCGATAGATTCATCCGGGCAGGCATGAAAGGCCGCTTCATCCAGCCGGACAAAATCCAGGTCCGCGCTTTCAACCGCCATGGCCTTTTCACAGGCTTGCAGAATATCGGGGCGGAATTTGTTCAGCTCTTCCAGATAGCGGGAGGCTTTAAACAGGAACATGCCGGAGTTCCAGTAATAGTCACCGGAAGCTAGATAGCCTTGGGCCGTTTCCAGATCTGGCTTCTCAACAAACTGCTCAACAGGCATTATTTTTTCACCACAAAGACACGAAGGCACAAAGGTCTCTTTTTGCTTATCAGAAGAAAAACTTTGTGCCTTTGTGCCTTTGTGGTTCAAAGCTTTTATATATCCATAGCCCGTTTCCGCATAAGTAGGCACAATACCGAAAGTCACCAGCTTGCCATCTCTTGCTGCCGGTAATGCCGCTTCAATAGCCTGATGAAATGCCTGAACATTCTGAATCACATGGTCAGCTGCCAATACCAGGAGTAATGGGTCTTTTTCTTCAGACAGGGATTGAGCTTTCAGGGCCGCCAGAGCCAATGCGGGTGCCGTGTTTTTACCGACCGGTTCAAGAATAATGGCTGAAGCCTGCCGCCCAATCTGGCGGATTTGCTCTGCCACTAGGAAACGATGCTCTTCATTGGCAATCACCAACGGTGCAGATACAGAACCCAAACCATCCATGCGGGAGATGGTGTTCTGCAACATCGTATCTTCATTAACCAGGGGCAGAAACTGTTTAGGATAAAGAGAACGGGACTGGGGCCAGAGGCGGCTGCCGGAGCCGCCGGACATTATGACAGGTATAATCACTTGTTACTGGTACCGTTTAGTATTGACTGATGCTCTGCCCATTTAGCCATAACAAATTCATAAAACTCATGTTTAAATCTTTCTGTAGAAAATTGAATGGCATGTCTACGAATTTCAGCAGGGGCTAATAAGGAAGTGTTTTCAAATTTTTCAATAGCTTCGCATAGAGGTGATACTGATTGTTCATTGAAGAAAACCCCTGTTTTCCCATCAATAACAGTCTCTTTCAATCCACCTTTTGCATAGGCTATAACCGGTGTACCGCATGCTTGAGCTTCTACAGGAACAATTCCAAAATCTTCCTCTGCTGCGTATACAAAAGCACGTGCATTTTGCATTTTATCTTTTAATATATTAAATGGTTGGTGTCCTAACAACTGGACATTTGAAGGTGAAGCTTTCTTTACTTTGTCAAAATCAGGCCCGTCACCAATAACAATTAGCTTCTTATCTGGCATTTTTGAAAATGCTTTAACAATAAGATCATTTTTTTTATATGGAACCATTCTTGAACAGGTTAAGTAATAAGTATCCTTAGTGCTGCTTAGTTTAAAGTCTTCAATAGCAACATTGGGGTAAATTGTAGTTGACGACCTGCCGTAAACTTTTTTAATTCGTCTCCCAATATAATTAGAGTTTGCAATAAAATAGTCAACACCATTTGCGGTTCTATTATCCCAGATTCGAAACCTGTGAAGTAAATATTTGACTATCCCCCCCCTTTATCCCTTTCTTATAACCTGACTCAGCCAAGTATTGATGTTGTAAGTCCCATGCATACCTAACCGGTGAGTGACAGTAACAAATATGTAATTGATCAGGACCTATTAAAACTCCTTTAGCAGCACAATGGCTACTGGATATGATAAGATCATAACCACTTAAATCAAACTGCTCTATGGCATACGGAAATAACGGGAAGTAATTTCTATAGTTCTTCGATGCTCTTGGTAAATTTTGGATAAACGTTGTTTTAGTTTGCTTATTATGAATAAAACCACGACTATCATCAGATAAAAAATCGACGAGGGTGTATAAGTCCGCACTTGGAAAAAGGTTGATTATTTGCTCAAGGACTTTTTCTGCACCAGCATAGGTCACAAGCCAGTCATGTACAATTGCCACCTTCATGAATAATTCTTTCTCATAATTAAGTTAAATGTAAAATGATAAATTATAGAAACACACAAACTATAGGAAAATATCTTTCCGGCCATTTGTTTAAGTATTCAAAGCATTGCTAGTTTTCATAATAAATCACTGCCATGATAATCATGGTGAATACTTTTTAGTTAGAATTTTTTAATTAGCGAAGTAACCTTGAAGGTATTTTAGTAAGAAAATTAGCAAGGGAAAACTTAATCAGCTCTTACGCAGGTTGACTAAGCAGTTTTCACCCCTAATTCATGATCAATGTCTGTTAATAGGGAAAATGATGCTAAACCTGCATCCAGTTAACCCTTAAAAACAGGTTAACTAGGTGCAGCATTTTACTATGGGGAAAGATACATCGGCACTTACCGATTACTTCTGTAATTTACTATGGTTTTTTATCAGACAACCTGTAAAAGTGCCAGATAATCAGAAGCTTCTATATAATATGATTTATTTTATAAACGATAGAATATTACTAACCAATAAATCGGCACCTTTCAATGATGGGTGATCATCATCAAGGTAAAGCGGTACACCATATCGAAATGAATAACAGCTTTTTTCATCACAAAAATATTCTAATGGATCAATCAAGTACACATTGTCCGGAAATTTAGTATTTAATAATGTATTTCTAGGTAATTTATTTCTTATTAAATAATATTCCCGACTTGTTCCAATAATACTTTCAATCTTATTTCCGAAAATATTTTCCCTGAAAGCCACTTTATTTATATCTTCTGGAAGCTCAGGTATTGGCATGATAACAAATACCTTTTCTTTAGTATCAGCAAGATCTTTAATCAAAAGGGTCAGTGATTCCATTAGTTTCGCTCGGCCTTCAACTTTGGTTAAACCTTCACCTAGTGCTGGTTGCTGATCAGGCAAATTAGGATAACTTGAAATATTGTCACCAAAAAGGCTAGAAGTATAGCGATAACCAATAACTACATTTTTGATATTATCATCAGTGATAATTTTCTCCGCAACAGCATCAGTCCAGTTTACACAAGCATTATTTATTGTTCGCTTATATGCTATATCACAGGCTGAAAGGCTAAATTGTTTTAATCCGGTACCGGTTTCTTTTAATTTACTAGCCAATGCATAAGCGATTTCAATGGAGTGGCTGTTACCGAGTGTTGCCCACTTTGTATCTTCACCAAAATATTTGCAAGGGTTTTCAATCTTGCCATTGCATTCAAAAGCTTTTGGAGACCGTGCAATATTAACAAGCGAAGGGTTATTTAATCTTTCGGGCACTCCGTTGTTAATAAAAATATAAGATCCTGCTGCTCCAATAGTAATAACCATTAGTAATGGAGGATAAAGAAAAATTGTTTTTGCAGAAAGCCCATAGAATTTAAAGACAAATCTTTTTTCTATAAAATAGTAGGAAAGATAACCAGCAAAGAATGTAGTAATTATACCAATAGCAACAGAGGCAATATCATTCAAAGAAAAATAATTTAAAGCGACAACAATTGGCCAATGCCATAAATAAATAGAGTACGACGCGCTTCCTATACTCTGGAATACTTTATTATTCGTTGCATAAGAGTCATCCCTATTGGAAAAAATAATAATAGCTATACCGATGGTAGGTAATAATGAAAAATAACCTGGCCATACATCTGTTTCTGAAAATATAAAAAGTGAGGCAAGAACAAAAAATAGACCAACTTTTTCCAGAGCATACCTTGACCTATTGCTCATATCAGATGGGTACAAATAAACCATTCCACCCAACATCATTTCCCATGCACGTGCAGGCAAAAGATAATAAGCCTGTTCAGGGAAATTAAAAGAAACATACAGAGAATATATGAAACCAAACAGTGCGAGAACCGTTAATACAAACTTAGTATTCTTCAAACCGACAAAGCGGTTTAGGATCAAGATTACTACTGGATATATAACATAAAATTGCCATTCGACCGATAATGACCATGTGTGCAGTAGCCACTTGTACTTTGACGCAGCATCAAAGTAACCATCAGTTTCTAGTGAGTAAATTATATTAGAAATAAAACCTAAACTGCTTGCAGCATGTTTACTAAGCGGCTTGAAATCCAGTGGTGTTAAAAACATCCAACCAAAGATTAGTAGAAAAGCACATAGCACGGCTAATGAAGGTATAATTCTTCGAGCCCTGGCCATATAAAACAATATCAATGAAAATGTCTTTTTCTCTATACCATTAAAAATAATACCTGTCATTAAATAACCAGAAATGACAAAGAAGATGTCAACACCAGCAAAGCCACCTGGAAGCCAATTTTCATTAAAATGAAAGAGGACTACAGACAATACAGCGATGGCTCGTAATCCATTAATATCTTGTCTAAAATTCAAAGTTACATCCCAGTCTCAAATGTCAGTTTCGAATAATTTCTTTTTAATTATTTTAGATAATGAATAGTTTGTAATGTCAATAGGTTCTTGATATAAATGCTCACTTGTTAGTTTGTTTTTATCAATAGTCGGAAACATATCTCCAGGGAAAACAACATCCATTTTTTTGTTATGAATTTCATTCGCTATCTGTAACTGATGGTCATCTGAAAACTCTCCGTATTGCGCTACTCTTGGTACAAAAATGACCCGCTTACGATATTGTAGAAGCATGTTAAGACTACCAATACCACAGTGACTAATAACAAGATGACTTTGTTTTACAAGATCTTCCATTTCAGTTCGACTGATTAGATCAACTACTGTACCAACAAACGGTTTTTCTTGTATATCAAATCCACCAGTTTGAATGTACCAACGACAATCATTACTATTGTATAGCGGTTCATTTCTTAAATAATCCACCAGTCGTTGAAACGGATAACCATTACTCCCCATGGTCACTAAGATCAAAGGTTGTGCCATAATATTCAATGCCTTCGTATTGTTGAGCCACGTCTTTCCATTGGCAAATAAAACAATTATATAGTTTAAAGCGGTAGATCAGCTTGCCAGAATTAGACAACTCTACAACCCTGGATAAGGTATCAAGATATACAAAACGGATTCTAAATAATTTACAGAGAAGAGCAAAAGGGAGACAAATCGGCCCACCAGTACTAAAAACAGACTTAGGCCTTTCACGCAACAAAACGATTATTGCAAAAAATATATTAATAAAATGAATTATCGGGTTCTTTTGAGTATCGAATATCTTATAAATTCTACGTATTCTCACATTACTTATATTTTTTTTATTAGTAACAAGAACGATTTCATCACAGAGGGCTGTTGCACAAAGAGCTTGTGTTAAATGCCCTCCTGCAGAAGCTATAACAAGTATTTTCCTATTCATGGTTTAAACCAATTGTTTCTTCCACTACATTACGATATGTTTCAATAATATGATCATTAGTCAAATGAGCTAATTTACCATTTTTTATAGCTTTAAATACATTATTTTTAAAGTTGTTTATATTATCACCCATGTGATTTAATGCATTGCTAATTTCAGTAGCACTTTTATTCTCAATGCCAATGCCAACCTCAAGTCCATCTAAATAACCATCAATGCCAGTATTCTTGTGAAATAGAATTGGCAATCCTGCAAATAATGCCTCAACATAAACCATTCCAAACGATTCTGGCGCACTCGGTAATACGAACGCATCGTAGTTCGTGTACATCTCTAATAATTTATCATGTTTCACTCGGCCTAGTAATTTCACTCTTTTCATTAGATTGCATTTAGTAATTGCTTTATTGATGGCGTTTATTTCTACTGGGTCAGACATTCCAATGATATCTAAAGTCATTTTTAACCTCAGCTCCTTGGTCGTCAAAGCATATATTAGTGGTATAATACCTTTCAATTTATATTGATTTAACGCTACGCATACTAGCTTTAGGTGATCGCCTTCTTTTTGTTTTTTTGGCTTTGCAACTTGTAGCACTTTGTTTACGCAGGGAATTGGAAAATCAAAAGTTTTATTTTCATCATAAGTCGGTAACTTTTCAAAATTCTTTTTTGCCCATACACTCATAAATAAAATCTTTTTAGAGTGATAAACTACCTCCTCATATAAAGAACCATTGCCAACTCCATACTTTAAAAATCGACTATCCGTCCCACCTTGCACCGTGCAAATCAAAGGCTTATTTAGCATTTTTGACAAATAAAAACCAACTGACCCTTCGCATGTTATTTTATGTGAATGAATTAATGATATTTCAATATTATTACTACGAACTTCACATGCAATTTTTTTTGCTAAATAATAAGCACTGTATTTCAGAAAAGACCCTAAAGGAAAACCAAAATAAAAAAGACTGAAAAGGTTTTCGTCTTTTTTTATTATTTTGATTCTGTTTGGTATATTGGTGCGATGAATTGCAAAAACATAATGTTTATATTCGCTAGCAAGCTTAATAAGATTCTTTACAGCTGGGGTTGAATTATAGCCACTATTATCCGGATAGTCAGCATGAATATGAAGGATTGATGTTCTTGTCATAGAAAATATTGACCGCAGAAAAGTTAATTAAAAAAAATACCCAAAGAAAATTCTGGTCAACTAGTACTGTAGACTCTGTACAGTTTTGGATGAATAGAGTTACTAGTGAAAATATTGGAATTAAAGTTGGATTTAAATGAAATTTTTTCACGCTAAACATGAAAAATGCAATTAAAGTTATAAATCCAGTTATACCAAGCTGAAGAATTACGTCCAAATAGCCATTATGAGCTTGATTGAGAAACTGCATAAAGCTGTATTTAATATTCAATATATCAGGAATTTCTCCTGTTCCCCAGTAAGCCCCATAACCAAAACCTAAAACTGGTTTTTGTAAAGCAGCAAAAACGAGAAGCTGCCATATATTCCCCTCCCTGTTAAATCGACACGATCCAGAGCGATGGTAAAAGTTTGCAGAGGGTCAAATGAAAATATGTAGCCAGCGGCTATATAAATAACAAAAAAAGACAATAAGATGAGCATGAAATATGAAAAATACTTGAGATATTTCATGCCTAAAAACGCATAAGTTAAGCCAAAAAAAAGTGTAATAGCAATTGATGTTTTTGACTTTGATAAGAGCAGTACTATAAGCCACAGCAAAGAAACAATGGCTGCCACTTTCCTGATAAAAAAGATACCGTCTTTTTTTCTATATTTATGTACAGTATGCAAGGAAATGACAAAGAATATAGCTGAAATATACCCCAACACATTTTTATGTGAATGAATTCCAGCTAATGCACCATCAGGTGAAAATGCAAAGCTTGGCATGATGATAATAGTGGTTAGCTCCAAAAATAAAATTGCCAAGCCGGATATATAAAGTGTTTTCTCAAAGATATCTATATTTTTAGTGCGATACACAGCCAGACAAACTACTAGAAAAATCATAATCTGAAGCACGCTTCTTTTAATAGTAGCTGCCGGAAAGTCTGACCAAAAAAATGAAATTACACAAAGAACTAAAAGTGGTGATAAATACCAGTTAGTATATACAATATTTATAACACTCTGCTTTTTATCACGTAATACTTCATAAAATAAATATATAAGTAATAATGACCAAAATAATTGCTTAGTGATTGAACCTCCACTCTGGGTTATTTTTTGTGTGTCTATATCAATAGACATAAGGGTTTGCCTTGGTGACCATTCTGGTGAAAAAAAATCACACACAAAGAGGATTACAAAAATTAATGGCCATGTATTTTTATTAAAAAAATAGCGTCTATCTTCTTCAAAATCAGTCATCATGGCTTTTGATTCGATATATTTCAACGGGTTCTATTGACAGGGAGGACCTTATTTTTCCAAAACAGTCAACCAACTTTAAATAGTACTTGAAATAGTTCGCTTTCCCCGTTGGTAAAAGTAAAACTGCTAATACAGAAAATAAGAACAACTTAAGCAAGGTGATTAAAAAAAAGGCAAGTTTTTCTTTTAATTTCATATAAGGTTTCCTGACCTTTATAAACGTCTCACCTATCCGCAAAGCTCTTTTTGTTAGATACTTTTCATTCAGTCTGTTATTCTCTACAGTTTCTAAAACATTTGCCTCATTAGACCATATCAATCGCCCTCCTTTTTTATATAAACGGATAAAAAAATCACCGTCTTCCCCCCCCCCGTCAAGCCAAACTCCTTATTGAAGCGTAAGCCATCTTTTACCCATTGGGAATATAGCAAGCCATTACCTGCAGCTCCACAATCAATTTCTGTACCTGTGACCAAGTTACGTCTTCCAAAATAATCACCTTCTTTGATCCAGGTGGGTGTTGATTTCGGGTATATAGGTATTACTGGTCCCTGAACAAAATCAGCCTGATATTTCTTTGCCGTATTTAGTAACTGGCTTATCCAGTTTGAATCAGCTTCTTCATCATCATCAATAAACGCAAGCCATTCACCTGTTGCCATTTCAATGCTTTTATTTCTTGCTGTTGCTATGTTTTTTTCAGGCTCACTGAAATATTTGATATCAAAGGGGTAATCTCTACTTATATCATCAATAATTTTTTCTGCTGTTTTTTCCTGATCATTATCGACGACAATCACTTCAAGTGTTGTATCAACTGGTAGTATTTGGCAGGCCAGGCTTTCAAGAGTATTTCTCAGAAATGCTCTTTTATAAGTGCATAGACAAACGGATATTTTCATAGTTGCTAGCTATTTTCACCTTTAATTAATTTTTCATCACTCTGTTCGTTAATGTATTTTTTAATCACAATAACAATGTAAAATAGTGCAATCATTTCACCTGATAATAATGAGAATATTGCCCATATTGGTTGGTTAATCAAACACACCGATAACAATACAATACCGCTCACTAATGACCCATAGATTGTCGCAAAAGCCAATGGCTTAAAACAATTCATAGCCTGAACACCGACACTTCCAGTGCTTCTCACTTGTATTAATACTGTTACTACCGCCCAAAGAAAAACCACTATTGCTATATCAGAATACTTTCCACCATAGATCAATGGTTCTAGGTAAGGCCACGCTGTATATAAAATGATTCCAAAAATCAGGTTGAATAGAATAAAGCCAGAACCAGCTATCAGTAGATACTTTTGAAAAGCACGCAGTTGGCTATTAAAAAACAAGCCTGATAAATATGGAGTTGATACCTTTCCCCATGCGGCGGTCAGTAGGTTGAGTGGACCATAGATTACTCTCCCTGCTTGTAATAATGCCAATGTCGCATTACCAAAGAAAAGGCTAACGATAAATATATATCCTCTATTTTGTAGTTCTGTAGTTACAACGCCTACTAGAGACCAGCGTGACTCTTGCCAGATAGTTACATATTCCTTTAATAAATCATTTGTTCTTATTTGACCATCCACTTTCATTTTCAGACTGGCTTTACCGTAAAATGCACTTGTATAACCAGCAACGGCTATACTCATCAATGCAGAAATAAGATTGACTGTTCCATATAAAAAGTAACTTAAAAAAATGAGAAGAGCTGATAACAAGACAAAGATGACATCAAGGTTAATAACCTGTTGAACCAATACTTTGCTAAAAAAACGACTTTTAATAAATTCTCTAGCAGGTACTGATGTTATATATAAAGCAATTGCAACAGTTAATGTATTATCTTCTGATAAATAGCTAGATAATAGTAATGATAAAATAAACACAATTATTAAAAAAAATGTATTTACTAGAGACAATGAACTTTCCAACTTTATTTTTTCAATATAGTTACTTCGTGACCACCTGACAGAAAGTGGCGTATTTATAAGGGCATTCTGAATAGATGTTGCTGTTAAACCAAGAGCAAACAACAAACTATATAATCCATAATTTTCTGGAGTAAGAACTCTAATTAAGATGACATTTACAGAAAAATTAAAGGCACTAAGCCCACCTTGGTCAATTACTGATAAGATTACATTTCTTTTCATTAATGTTTTTCATTTACTTTGTTAATGAAATTACTGCCCATCATGCTTGTTAAAGAATAGTATGAAGAAATTATGAAAAAACCAGGGTCGAAAAACCGGGGTCATATATGGTCCGCCCCGCATTGCAAGGGAAAGTTTTCCAACCGTGTAAATTGTTTCAGCCGCGCTGCTTTTTTATCAAAAGTCCAGGTTGTTTTGCATTTCCTGAGGTTGTTGTGATGGCCTATCATTGCATCCGCAAAATCATAGCCATTGGTATAATCGACGATGGCATTTAATACCGCCTGACGATTATCGGTCATAATGCACTGTAGACAGAGAAGCTCCCGAAGTTTCTGACATTGTTTTTCTGCATTGACTTTATAGAAGTGACTGAGCACCCAAACGGTTTCTACCAGTACGATGGGGCTGAGGTAAATTTTGGCAGGGCTTTCAATAAAGCCAGAGCTTGCTGATGTTGCTTCAAATCGTCTTTGACAAGGTAGCGAACAAGGACATTGGTATCAATACCGTCCATTATTGATATGCGCCCATGCTACCCAAATCTTTGTAGACAGGCATAGGCGGTATCTTCAGCCCTGAAAAAGCCTAGGATTTTATCTGGTTGTTTCTGGAGTGACCTGAGTCCTTTTTTAACTGCATTCAAAAAGGCTTCCTTGGTTCGCAGTATCAGTCTTCCCATGTGACCTGATTTCAAATAGCTCCAGACGTATTCATCGGGATTCAGCTCTGGTGAATAAGCGGGCAAGATATGGATGCCCAATAAACGGGGTTCTTGCTGCAGATATTTGAGAACCTTTTTCGCCTTATGGGCAGAGTGCCCGTCAGCAACCACCAGTACCGGCCGGTCATGAGTGCGCACCAGCTGTTTCAGGAAACGAATAAACTGATCAGCATTAAACCGACCATTGATGGTCATGTAGCGCATGGTGCCTTCACCACTGACAGCAGAAATCAGGTTGATACCGAACCGCGCCCCTGTTGCTTCTACGACAGGTGTTCGGCCTTTCTTTCCCCAAGTTGTGCCGCTGTGGTAGTCAGAACGTGCGCTGCTTTCATCAGCAAAGTAGATAAGCGCATTATTTTCTTCTGCAATTGTACGAAGAACAGGGTAACGAGTTGTCAGCCAGTCATGGACTTTTTTTTACACTGTTGCCATGCCTTGCGTACCGGGCGCTGAGGAGAAAAGCCCATTCTCTTGAGCATCTTGCCAACAGCCGCTGGATGCATGGTGATACCAAACTCACTTTTGATGATGTCGGCAACAATGTTACGAGTCCACATTGCCTTGTAGAATCCGAAGTCGGTAGGATTCTTGATCAGAAGTATCTCAGCAAGCTCTGCCCTTTGCAGATCCGACAATTTGGGAGGCCTGCCACCAAATGGCCTGGTTTTTAATGCCTCAAACCCACCTTCTTTATAACGGTTGATCCAGTCATATACGCAGGTGTGATCTGTACTGTATATCTCTGAAATTTTTTTGACAGAAGCACCATCCAACCACTTTTGAATAGCCTCCATGCGAATAGACTCGCGAACTGTGTGGCTTAGCTTGCGTCCATCAATTCTACTCATAAACTGCCGCCCTCCTGAAACAGGCGACAGTCTACTCAACTTTGTTGTGGAAGGCTTTGGCACATGTCAATATCATTATCCTCTCCGTTTTGCCAGGAAGCCATCGCACCTGCTTTGATGGCCTGTTCCATATCTTCCAGTGTTCCTTGTTTGCCATTGGTGTCGCTGGCAAGACAACCTGCCAGCGCTTCAATGTCGTTATTCATGGGAGTGAGGGTGATTACACCGTCTTTTTCTTCAAATAGTACCTTGTCACCGGGGTGTAGGTGGAACTTCGACCGCAAGGCGTTGGGTATGGTTACTTGCCCCTTGCTGGTTATTGAGCTGGTAGACATGCTGGCTTTCTCGCAATAAGCACACAGGTATTACTTTAGGTAATACCCCTGCTGTGCTCTGTCAAGAAAGGAAAACCAAAAATCGGGGTCAGGTCATTCATTATGCACAATGTAACCCAACACCCTTATTATACTTTGTACAGTTCGATACCAGAATATCACTAATGCTGAGGGCTGATTTTCAAACTCACTCCCAGGGCCTGAAGAATTTTGAACACTGTATCAAATCTTGGTTTCGCACCTGGTGCCAGGGCTTTGTATAAACTTTCCCGACCGAGGCCTGAGTCATTGGCTATCTTCTGCATCCCTGTTGCCTTGGCGATATCACCAATAGCCGATAAGAGCAAAGCTTGGTCACCCGTTTCGATGACTGCATTCAAGTACTCTGCAATAGTTTCACTGTCGTCAAGATACTCTGATGCATCAAAGGTCTTTAGCTTCCTGCTCATGTCATGCCTCCAGATTTTTTAAAATGGCTTTTGCTTTTTCAATGTCTCTGGACTGGCTGGCCTTGTCACCACCATTGAGTAATACGATGATGACATCCTCTTGCCTGGCAAAGTAGATCCTATAGCCTGCCCCGTAGTGCACCCGAAGTTCTGACACTTTGCCTCCAACTGATTTCCAGTCCCCGATGTGTCCCTGCTCCAGCAATTTAAGAGAGGCCAGGATTCGAGCCTTGCCCTGCTTGTCTTTAAGTTTGTGCAGCCACTTCTCGAAGTGGTCAGTGGTCTTGAGCAAGTACATTAAGGAATTATGTATCCATTTGGATACATATTCAAGTTCACACACAAAAAACGGAAAAAAACCGGGGGTCAGGTCTTTCATCGTACATTTCCGACCTGATGGACTACTTTTTCAATTTCTGAATAAATATAAAAGTGGTACCAATGAACAAAAAAACAACGTGAAAGAATGGCTGCGCTTAGCTGCGATAAAGAACAGGGTCAGGTCTTTCATTATGCACATTTATCGTCGTGTATTATCAAAAATGAGCGATTCCACAACAGGTGCTCACTCTCATTTATTCAATTGATTCAATTAATTTCTGAACACTGCTTGCTAATGCAGGCAAATCATTCTGAATGGTTTGCCAGACAATGGGAAGGTCAACTTTAAAGTAGCCATGAGTAAGGGCATTTCTCATTTCATAGGCATAAATAAAAGGTACTTCTTTGTGATCTTTCACAAACTGAGGAAAGTGTTTATCAACGTTGTTGCTGGCTTCACCAATAATTTCAAGGTTTCGGATGACTGCATCCTGAACAAGCGTGTTTTCGTAAAATTCTTGTTCACTCTTCAAATCAGCGATGTACGCTTGTATTCGCCCCACTGCCTCAACGATGTGAGAAAGATATTCCACTAGCCTCAGTGCATTTTTCCCTTTCATATGGGCTTTGCCTGCGAAAGGACTTCATCTCTGATCGTGTCTGAAAGTGAGCCAGGAGTCAGGATGTCGACTTCTACACCAGTTAACTGCTTGAGTTTGTGACGGATCGCTCCGATATCAAACAGGGTCATGTCCTGACCCGGGTCAATCAGTATGTCCAGGTCACTGGTTTCGGTGTCGGTTTCATTCAATACAGAACCAAATACCCGGGCATTAGCCGCTTTATGTTCTTTTATAACGGCTTTGATCTTTGCCCGGTATTTTTTTAATGCTGCCGATGGTCTCATGGGTTGCCTCAGCCAGTAGTCGTTTCTATATCTACTCTAACATATCTATTTGTATTGTCTTCTTTGCTCTGGCTGGGTATTCCGGAAACATTCGGCCACCCATTCCGGTAACATCCGGCCACCCTTTTTTGCCAGCGGCGCAGTCTATTTCAATAACCGTTACCCTCGTTCTTGAGCCCCTTTCAAGGATGACGGGATAGCAAAAGAACAGGGTCAGGTCTTTCATTATGCACATCATTTGTCGTTTAAGTGATAAGTAAAGATATTCGCACAATGAAAGACCAGACCCGCGCTTCCGCTTGTGCCCCAAGGCCAGCTGCTTATTCTGGATCAGAGCGCTGATAAAATACCTGACCAACCCGTTTGATATGATCCAGCAGGTTGGGGTTGTCAATGGTTGCCAAAATGGATAGATCAAAATGGTAAGGCAACAGCAACTCTTCAAGTGTTTCTTCAATCTTGAGCAGGATGGTTAAGTCCAGTGTTGCCTCTTTGGACGGTAATAAGGTCAGATCGATATCTGAGCCTGGTTTATAGGTGCCTTTGGCTCTCGACCCATAAATGATGACTCGATCAACTTGTGGAAAATCAGCCATAACCTGTTGAATAGCGGTTATGGTTTGTTCCTTTAGTCCAAATCGGTTGGCCATCAGTTGCTATCATCCAGCCAGTTTGTCAGCGTTACTTTTAGCTCGCAGAAAGCAGAAAAATATTGTTCCAGAATTTTTTCAGCAATGTCGTTAGCCACGGCTTCCACGTAAGTATGTGATGTGAGGTTGCGACTTTTTATCATTTCCATCCAGAGTTCACCATCAACCACCAGCCCTTCCCTGAAGGCTACCCTTGCGGCATCTCTTGACCCCATTACGCCGCTAACTCCCCGGTAATCCAGAAAGTCTTTCAGTGTTTTCCAGGCCAACTCATGGGTAAATTCAAAGCCTTGTATCAATCCCTGCTGCTCCAGTTTCGACAGGGAGCGTTGCTGTGAAAGCTCCACGGCTTCCTGCAAAGCTGCAAGGGCACGCTGGTAGTTATCAAATCGCTGTATCCAGCGAATATCGTCGTTGTTATTCGGCATGGTGGCTTTTACATAGAGATGTATGAGCTTTTAATCTTAGCAAGTTAGGAATTGACTGGTAATAACTTCCCTATTTTCATTGCCTGACTGGACAAGCTTGTCGAAGTTCGGTGGCACGCCCCTTCGACAAGCTCGCGAACCGGGTCACGCGAACGCGAACCGGCGAACCGGGGTCAGGGCTTTCATCATGCATGCTCATTGTCGTCTATAAATGAAATGCTACATTTAGCCCAATCCCGACTGAAAGTTTATCCAATCAACTATGAATCCACCCCAAATAAATCACGGGTATAGACTTTACCTGCGACATCTTCCAATGCAGGCTCTTTACGGTTGGCAATAATCACATCGCTCACCGCTTTAAACGCTTCCAGGTCATTGATCACCTGTGAATGAAAGAACTCATCTTCAGTAAGCACCGGTTCATAAACGACAACTTTAACCCCTTTGGCTTTTATCCGTTTCATCACCCCCTGTATGGCTGATGCACGGAAGTTATCTGAGCCGGATTTCATCACCAGTCGATAAACACCGACTACTTCAGGGTTACGCCGTAGAATGGAGTCGGCTATAAAATCTTTTCTGGTGGTGTTGGAATCCACAATGGCTTTGATCAGGTTATTGGGAACATCCTGATAATTAGCCAGCAACTGCCTGGTATCTTTTGGCAGGCAGTAGCCACCATAACCGAAGCTGGGGTTGTTGTAGTGGCTGCCGATACGTGGGTCCAGCCCAACGCCTTCGATGATTTGCCGTGAGTCAATACCGTGGGTTTCGCAGTAGGTGTCCAGCTCGTTAAAGTAGGACACCCGCAAGGCCAGGTAGGTATTGGAGAACAGTTTTACCGCCTCGGCTTCGGTGCTGTCGGTGAACAGAACCGGGGTATCTTTTTGCTCCGCGCCCTGAACAAACAGCTCGGCTATTTTTTTTGCCCGCCCGGACTGTTCCCCGATGATAATCCGGGAAGGGTAGAGGTTATCGTGCAGAGCTTTACCTTCTCTCAGGAATTCCGGAGAAAAGATGATGTTGTTGCTGCCGGTCTCTTCTTTTAACTGCCGGGTGAAGCCTACCGGCACCGTGGATTTAATGACCATTACGGCATCAGGGTTGATGGCCATCACATCACTAACCACCGATTCAACACTTTTGGTATTGAAGTAGTTGGTTTGCGGGTCGTAATCCGTAGGGGTGGCGATAATGACATAATCAGCCCCTGTAAATGCTTCCTGTTTATCCAGGGTCGCCCGAAAGTGTAGCTTCTCGTTTTTCAGAAATCGTTCAATATCTTCATCCGCAATGGGTGATAGCCGATCGTTCAGCATATCCACTTTTTCAGGGAGAATATCTAGAGCAATCACTTCATTGTGCTGTGCCAACAGCATGGCATTGGACAAACCGACATAGCCGGTTCCGGCTATTGCAATTTTAATCATTGGAGTCAAACCAGACGAGGAAGATTGTTTTGCCACGAAGGGTCTATGATTGCTCTTCGATAACTGCTCCATGCGTTACTCTACCACCTGCATTCATGCTGGCGTGCATAATCGACACTTCCACCATCCATGGTGGTCGCACAAAGGCACTGAGTTTTTTACTACTGCGGCTTTTGTTTAGTCCGTGGAGAGGAAGTGAATACTTGATCTCTTCATGGTAAGGAGCTGTCCTGAAATAACTTCGACATTTCTACAGTCGCTACCCGCTTCCCGAAAAGCTGGAACCACTTGTGCTTTTGCGGGGAGCGGCCGGCGGTATTTTCCCGGGCTCAATAAAATGATGAAGTTATTCCGGGAGAATTCCTAAGTGGAGCCCCCCCCCCCCCACGCTACCGCCCACCGATTCAGGCTCTTATCGAAACGACCAGGGTTCAGGCTGTAGTGTAACTGCCATGCCTTCGGTTTTTAGTGAGTTGATGCTTAAAACCAAATTCACGCTAAATCAAAAGCCTCATCGGTCTTTTAAACCAATGGACGGTATATAGAGCAGCAGGAGTAGAAAATAAGACTGGGCCAGCGTATGGCCTGTAGATAACGGCGATTTATTCTACGACGATAAAACTATAATGCAAGCCGGGTTAAGCCGACACATCATCCGAAGAATTACTGTAGCTTGCGGCATTTTCCGTAGCTGTCTGTTTTTACGAAAGTATCGCTACTTATGCCCTGCAGGGCATCTGATTATTTTTAATCGGTGATTTTTTCGGATGTAACCAGTGATTGAGGCACTGTTTGATTATTAGACAATGTTATTATATTTAGGCGCTGGTTTTGAGTTTCAGAATATAAGCTCGCTTTCCGCCGCCCGCTGTCCGCCTCCCGTAAAAGCATTAGTCTTTTATCTTTTTCGGGTAGCGGGAAGCGGGCGGCGGGTAGCGCTGAAAGCCTCAGGAAGCTCCGGAATAGTAACCGGTAGAATCGTAATACCCCTGGTTATAGCCATAGGTATCTTTGGCTTTGGGGTTGATCTTGTTCAGCACCGCTCCGGTAACTGATGCCCTGGCCTGAAGCAGCCGACCTACGGCGGCACTTACTGCATTAGACTGCATACGGCCTGCTTCAACCACGTAGACTAAGCCGTCACAATGGCGGGAGACCATCAACACATCGCTGACGTTCTGTACCGGCGGGCAGTCCAGCACCACGTAGTCGTAATGCTCCCGTAGTTTTTTCAGCAAGGCGGCAAACCGTTCCGTAGAGAGCAGTTCTTGTGGATTGGGTGGCACCATACCACAGGGGATGGCATCAATGCCTTCCAGCTTGTGAACCGCCTCGTTGACATTGGCCGTACCGGCTAATAAGTTTGCCAGACCCACTGAACCACCTTTTATATGGAAGTTTTTACCTACCACCGGGCGGCGCAGGTCGCAGTCGATCAGCAGGGTTTTGCCCAGTTGTCCCAGAGAAAGCGCCAGGTTGGAGGCTACGGAGGATTTGCCCTCACCGGGTACTGTGGAGGTAACCGCAAACAGCCGGTGCTGCTGATCCATGGCGGTCAGGTTGACACTGGTTCGGATGGTGCGCACCGCTTCGCCAAAGGCAGCCTGCTGTTTATCGGTAAACAGGTTGAACACATGGTCCAGCACCGTTTTGTCGGTTAGTTTGGGTAATACTCCAAGTACCGGAAGATTGAGTTTTTCTTCCACATCCCGGGTGGTGCGGATGGTATTGTTGAGCATCTCCAGCAGGAAGGCGATTCCGCAGGAGATCAGCAAGCCCATCAGCATGGCCACGGCAACAATCAGCTTTTTCTTGGGTTTGACTGGGGTTTTTGGCGTAAAGGCTTTATCCACTATGCGGGCGTTGGCGGTTTGCAGATCGCTGGTAGCCGAGGTTTCCTGAATCCGTTTGAAGAAGGCATCGTACAGGTCTTTATTAGTCTGAACCTCACGCTCCAAAGCACGCAGGCGGAACTCTTTGCGGTTAGTTATCTGGATGCGCTGCTTCAGCTCATCTACTGCGGCAGAGAGGCTGCGCTCATTGGCCTTGTCGATTTCGTATTCCCGCTCTACCCCTGCGACAATATTACCAATCTGCAGATTCATATTCTGACGGATGCTTTCCAGCTCGGACTTTGCCGAGATCATTTGCGGGTGTTTAGGGCCGTAACGCCGGGAGAGATCCGTAACCAGTCTCTCCACTTTCGATTCTTCCTGCTTCAGGTTTTGGATTAAAGGATGTTTAAGTACCGCTTGCAGGGACTGGCTATCACCTTTGCGCATTGCCCCGGAACGGATCTGTTTATAGATATTCTCAGAAACTGCAAGCTTGCTGCGCACCTGCACGAGGGCATTGGTCAGGGCTTTCAGTTCATCACTGGAGGCATTGAGTACCCCTTCCAGTTCGATCAGGTTTTCCTGTTCCCGGTAATCCTGTAGCTCTTCTTCCGCTACTTTCAGTTTTTCGGAGAGTTCACCCATACGGCCCTGCATCCAGTCGGTGGCGTTCAGGGTCAGGGCCAGTTTCGACTCCATATAGGATTCGATATAGGCATTGGCAATGGCGTTGGCGATTTTTGCCGCCAGCTGCGGGTTCTCGGACTGGGCATGGATTTTTACGATCTGGGTTTTGCGCACCGGCTCAATGGAGACACTGGCCGCCAGTGTATTGATGGTATCGCGCATGATCATGCCCGGATCTTCCGGTGCTTCCGGCTCCTTCAGGCCGAACCAGCTGCGCCAGTCCAGCATGCCTGCGTACCAGGGAGCTTCTTTCAGGCGGCCGTTGAACTCCGGGTTGTTCAGCAGATCAAGTTTGTTGACTACCTTTTCCAGCACGCCACGGGATTTCAGCACCTCAAACTGAGTGTTGAGATAGCTGTCGGTACCACCATCAATGCCATAGACCTCTTCAATGGAGAGCACTTTGGCCTGTTCCTGCTCGATTTGCAGGGTGGCGGTGGCCTGGTAGATGGGTGTCATGGAGAACACCACAAGAATGGCCACAAGAGTAACTGCTGCGGTAAAACCGATAATGGCCCAGCGATGGCTGTTGAGCACATGGAAGATCTGGCGAAGGTCGATAATCTCTTCGTCCTGGGGCAGCCTTGTTTTGGCCGGGGCTGCGGGTGGCGATGATGCCTGTCTGGTTTCTGTGTTCATAGCGGTTCAAATTATGGGGGGCGGGGGAAAAGATTTTCACCACAAAGGCACAAAGACACAAAGGAAAAGCTTTTTTTGTAAGAGCTTTGCTCTTACCAGTCTCTTGCTCTTCTTTGTGTCTTTGTGCCTTTGTGGTTCAAAAAAAATTAAAAGAAGCTCTCGCTGACGGTGATTATGTCGCCAGGCAGAACCGAGTCATTTAAGGACAGAGTTCGTTCTACCGCTTTGCCGTTTTCCTCACGGGTGACGGTGATTCCTTTTTTGGAGGCTCGCTGGGTAAAGCCACCTGCCAGTGCTACGGCTTTTTCCAGGGTCAGGCCCGGCTCAAAGGCAAAGCCGCCCGGCTCCTTGACCTCGCCAGAGACAAAGAATTTGCGATACTCCATCATGGTGACGCTGACCCGTGGGTCGATGTAATAGCCGTCTTTCAATTTTTCGGTAATCAACTTTTCCAGCTCGCCCAGAGTCAGGCCCTTGGCGCGGAACTCACCCAGGAAGGGGTAAGAAATGCTGCCCGCATCCGTCAAGATCAATTCTTTTTCCATTCCCTCTTCTCCGTAGACGGAGATCATGATTTTATCCCCTGCGCCCAGTTTGTAGCGGGACAGGCTCATGGGCTCAGCGGCCAGCAGCGTGGAGCTAAAGACCATTAGTAGCAGTAGACCGGTTATAGTCGTCAGTCGCCGTGCAGGGTTGAGTAAGTATCGTTCAGAGATCATTGTATAAACCCGACTGAAATCTCCTGAAAGGGATGGGGATTGACTGAGGAGATGGGTGAAAAGAAGTCCTGAATAGAAAAGCAGGCGGGATATTACACCAGCCTGCTTTTGTTCACCAACTTTGCTAAAAGACTGGTTGAACCACAAAGGGCCGGTGAATGTTCCCGACAACACCGGCACTTCCGCCATCCATGGCGGTCGCACAAAGACACAAAGGAAGAAAAAGATTGGTTTGTTCCACGCGAAGCGTGAGAACAACCAAAAAAAACCTTTGTGTCTTTGTGCCTTTGTGGTGCAAAGCTTAAATCTTTACAGCGCAAGGGTACCAGAGAGCATGTAGTAGTTTCTCTTATAGTCTTCCGCATCGGTAAAGCCGTTCTTGTCGGCTTCATCACGGTTGGTGTGCTGCCAGGAAGCCGAGACTTTGATGTTGCGTTTTACGTTCCAGTCTACCGCCAGACCCAGCTGGTTTACGGTTCTGTCTTTTTTGGTGATGCCGCTGCTGCCCTGTACTTCTTCATCTGAGTAGCTGTAGTTGGCACGGGTACTGATTTTACCGGTCCACTGATGTTGCCAGGTCAGACGGGTTGTGGTGCCCTGGGTAAAGTCTGCTTCAGCCGGGTTGTCTGATTCCAGGCCGTAGTCACGGGTGGTACTCAGCTGAATTAAGGAGTAATCCACTGGCAGGTAGCTTACGCCCACTTCCCAACCGGTATAACCCTGGCGGTCAGTGCCGGTGGCATCACGGTAACGGCGACCCAGCTTGGCATAACCGTTGCTTTTGGCGGTGGCTTCCCAGTTCAGACCCAGCAGGTAACTGGTGATATCGTATGCGGCATTTTGCTGTTGCGTATAGTCCAGCTTGCGTTCCTTGATTTCTACCAGGGCACTGGTTTTGGGCATAAACTGGTAGTAGCCAGTGGCACCATACTCGGTGGTTTTTCTGTCTTGGCCACCGGCATTGTAGTTTTTCTTGTCGTAGCTGCCGAACAGGTCAGCACGCATCAGCGCCTCAAGGGAACCAAAGCCATATTTCAGGCTGCCCTGGGTTTTGTCGTATTCCGGGGCAGCTTTATCAATATCACCATTTACGGTAGAACCGGCATCGTGATAACGGCCAACGTCAAATTTGGCATCTAACCGGTTACGGCTGTTAAATTCCTGGTGGATATCACCCTTAACGCCAACATCGGTAAAGTTCGCGTCTGACTGACTGGAGTAGCTGGTATTTCGGGCTGCCAGGGTTGCTGCGTAGGTGCTGAGGCCGGTTTGAGCTTTGAACTCAGCTTCGGCATTCAGCTTATAAACTGTGGATCCCTTATCCGCCAGATCACCTTCGCCTTCACGGTAAACATTATCGTCATAGCCGATACCGGCGCTGGCCATCGGTGTCATCTCTACCGGGCCCAGGTTAATATGACCTGCGTCTTCTACGGCAGCCACCGCGCTCATGCCATAACCGGCCAGCACGATGGCCAGGCCAAGCTGATTAAACTCCCTCATTTTAACTCTCTACCTCAAACTGGCTGTGCTTACCAGGCATGGATCTGTTACCGTGGCTGGAAGATGAATAGGGAAAATGTGACATCGATCCCATAAACCTATGCATTCTACGGGTGGCAGGGATTAATTGATAGACGCCAATTGACTTTTTTAAGGGTTTGTATTGTAGGCGATGGGTCAATATAATTTCCACCACTGTCTCTACCTATATATATGAGTGCAATAGTTGCTGTATAAAAAGGCGCAGAGAGTTAAGGAACTGTCCCTGAATAACTTCCACTTGTTGCCACGGAGGCACGGAGACACAGAGGAAAAGCTTTTCTCCGTGTCTCCGTGGCAAGGTTTTTCTTTCCCGAATATCGGAAATGGGGGACGTTATTTCAGGACAGTTCCTAAGTGGACCACTCTTCTGAAAAGCTGGCCGTCATTGATTTTCGGATGGCTGTTAGTGATAACGGACATTCAGAATGGGGTTACTGCAACACATTAAAGGAACAACGATGAAACCAAGACTCATACTTGCCTCCACTGCGCTGGCGATGGCTGCCCTCGCAGGCACCGCCCAGGCGGATCTGGCGCAGGACCTGGTCACCATGCCAGCTGAACAGGCATTGACCAAAGCGATGCAAAGCGGTACCCAATCCATTGAAGCGGTGATTTCTGCGGCGGCTGTCAAACTGCAAGGTCAGCCGGAACTGTTGGCTTCACTGATTTCTGCGGCGATTAAAGCCTTTCCGGAGCAGGCAGCGCAGATTGTTGCTGTTGCCATTTCCCAGGCTCCTGGCCAAAGTGCAACGATTGTCAGTGCAGCCTTGGCAGCCACTGAAGGTGATGCAGCAATGCAGGCTGCTATTAACCAGGCAGCTACTGATGCTGAACAGCTGGCACAGACTCAAACCACAGAAACTGAAGCAGAAACCGTGGAAGCAGAACAGACGGAAGTGCCTGCTGCCCAGCTTCCGCCACCACCGCCTCCGGCCAATTCCGGCTCCAGCGACCGGCCGCCTGCGATTAGCCCGAACTGAGGTGCTTTGCTTCCTGGCTTAGCACTCTCTTTCTGGTAAAGTTACGAAATGTTTTTTTGCCACGGAGACACGGAGGCACGGAGAAAGACTTAAATAAAAAGCTTTTCTCCGTGTCTCAGTGTCTCCGTGGCCAACCTTTTTCTTGCTACACTTCGTATTCCCACCCTGGTAAATCCCCCGTGATGTTGATCTGATTTAACGCTCTCACTTATGCCTATATCCGACCCCGCCCCAAAACTGCCAGAACATATTGCCATTATCATGGATGGTAATAACCGCTGGGCCCGGCACAAGTTGTTACCAAGCTTGTCCGGGCATAAGGCTGCGCTGAACACGGTCAGGGAGGTGATCAAACAGTGTCGGGAGTTGAGGATTCCGTACCTTACGCTGTTTGCCTTTTCCAGTGAGAACTGGCGAAGGCCGGTAGCGGAAGTGACCGGTTTGATGCAGATATTGCTGAATGCGTTGAAGAAGGAAGCCCTGAAGCTAACGGAATACGATATCCGCTTGAAGATTATTGGTGATATTTCAGCACTGAGCCCGCAAATTCAGGCAGCCATTGAGCAGTGCGAAGAAGCGACACAGCATTGTCGTGCAATGACTCTGATGGTGGCGGTGAATTATGGCGGTCAGTGGGATATTACCCGGGCATTCCGACAGCTGGCAGCCACAGTGAAAACGCAGGATCTTGATCCATTTTCGATTCAGCCGGAACAGATTGAAGAGTGCCTGGCCACTGGATCGGCACCACCGGTTGATTTGCTGATTCGCACCAGCGGCGAACAGCGGATCAGTAACTTCCTGTTGTGGCAGTGTGCTTATGCAGAGTTCTATTTCTGCGATACCCTCTGGCCGGATTTCACGGCGCAGGATCTGGATGCCGCTATTGCTGATTTTCAGAAACGTAACCGACGGTTTGGGCGTAGTGATTGAAAGTCTGCTGCTTTAGCATTAAATGGTTTTGCAACGATCAGCGATGACTTGGCGGTAGAGTCTTGCAGTTTTTATCCTCTTTGTTGAAGCTGAAAGAAGAAAAGGATTTAAAACCCATTATAGAAATAATAAGAGAATAGTATGGCGTGTTATCAGCAAGCGTTTGGCGGTAATTATGAGATCGGTATTCGCATGCCAGATTACTTTCAGGATATCTCTTATCGCCATGATACCGGCCCTGCCTTTACCTACACCCGGGGCCACCGGATTCTGAAAATCTGTGTGTTGCCGGAAAGTCTCCAGGACCGGGAGATCACCGGTGCCTACCGTTACACCCTGATGGAAATGGAAGCGGACGGCGAGTGATGACGACTGCCCGGCGTTTGTTACGATTCATTTTGAAACGGACTTACCGGTGGTGTTTGAGCAGGTGATTTTTACCGGGAGTGGTTGCAGGGCTTACTGAACCGGCACCGATAAGCCGGTTTGGTTCTGTACAAGGGATGGGGCCTGCTACCCGTGGGCGGGCGGCCTTTTCTGAGACGAAATCACCGCAAAAACCTTACTGCTGGTAAGGAACTTTACCGGCAGTAATTTCATAAAGTTTGGCGATTTATATCCCATCACTGGCTGATGAGTAGCCCGATCAAAGACACCCAAACAGGAATGCAGGCTTTAAGGATTGTCTGATTTTCTATTTCAGGCTTTTTCCCATTTGAAACGGATTCGGTGAAAGTGTGATGTCTGTGGCAACTTTTTATCATGTTGCAACCTCCCGGTGATAATTCCCGGAAAAATGCCCACTTTCTCTGAAAAGCTACTTATCGATTGTTTGGTAAAAACACCATGTTCAAGAAACTCACGATACTCACTTTCAGGAATCAGTGTGTTCTGAGAAAAGTATCGGCTTCTGATTCTTGCATTAAGTATTGGGGATTCTTTGTGCCATTTTCCAGGAAGGTAATTCTCTTGTCATGCAGCAAAATATGGCCAATTTCGTGTAGTAAGCTAAACCAGAAAATATCAGACCAGCTACCTCTCAATGACATCATGACGACTGCTTTGTGCTTGCCCATCCAGTAAGTAGCACCACTGATATAGGTTTTTGAAAAGTGGGGTATCACAATAAGAGCAATACCACATTTAGCCAGCATTGCACTCAGTTGAGTCAACAGCTTTCCTGGTTCTGTTTCAAACGTCAGTTTTCTTATCACAGGAAGCAATTCCTGCAGTTTTGTCTTATCAAATGGTTCCATATTACTTTTAGATGCAAGAATATGTCCGGCCCTGAGCCATGCAGCCAACGACTCATGAGATACGCTATCTCTTTCATTTTGCCTGAAAGCAGGCTCATACGCTTTGACTGCAGTAATGTGAAAAAGCGATGATACGCCAAAGAACTTTCTGAGTTCCCTGACTTTCTCAATGGCTTTTTTTGTCTTTGCCACAAGCCCTAATTTTGCAATTTCAGCGTAAGGATATGTACTGATAACCTTTATTTCATCCTCCGCATTTTTGGCATCCGCCTCTTTTGCCTTTACCAATCGGTACTCCGACTCAAGACTGCTCCAAAAATAAGCAGGAACCCCTACAACCTGTTCAAGCTGAAGAGCTGTTTCCGGGGTTATAGCCTTTCCCCCTTTAAGAATTTCATTGATTGCTTGAGGAGGACGCCCCATTCTACGAGCTAATTCAGCCTGGGTAATATCCATCTCTTCAAGCACTTCCTCCAGATACTCACCTGGCGGAATGGCTAAATCGGACATATATGCCTGTTCAGTCATCATAGTGCTTGCTCACTTCTTCTATCATTGAGATATTCAGGAACTCACCCTCGAGTGTGAATATCAACCGGTAAAATCCTGTCAGTTTAACTGCATATTGGCCTTTTCTGTCTCCTTTTAATGGATGACATCGAAGCCCGGGAAGTTCCATCAAGTCATCAAGATTACTTGCTGCCTGAATGAGCTTTATACGCTGTATATACTTCCTTGCAACCTGGTCTCCAAACTCCCTAACAGCCTGTTTATACTCGCAAAAACACTTTTCAAGCTTGTTATTTCGGAACTTGACTTTCAAACTGAGACACCTTAAGTATAGACACCAGAAGATGAATATAGTTCACCCTTTGGGTGAAAACTATACATTTTATTGTCGGGGGCGTCGATGAATTTATTAGCCGTGAAAACAGTTGGAGCAGTTAAGCCAGCTGGCCCGGCAAGAGGACAGGGATGTGTCCTGGCCGATCAGGCGGACGGGGAGATGCTTGATGCCCATGACTGGCAGCTGGAGAAAACCGAAGCGACTATCGCATAGGTTTAGGCCGGTGAAATGGCGACCATTCCCCATGATGAAGTGGTCAGGAGGCTGAAAGAAAGGGGTAGGTTGTCTTGATTGAATGGAGTTTGGCAGTGCTTGAACAGCTGGAGGCACACTCTGAATTTATAGACATATAAGGAATCTGGACCATACGATGCGCATGCTGATTACTGGTGCCTTCCGGTGAGATGATGCAGGAGATCACTTTTGGTGGAGAGGAAACTGTCGGTTATATGGCTGTTTTATAGCAGGTTGGAGGGGGAATCAGAAAGTCACTGTACACGACAAAAATTAAATTAGGAGTAAGCCAGCAGGATTCACTATCTTGAGTTTTTTAGCTCAAAAGACCCACGACAATGGAACCCGCCGACTTACTCATCACGCAGTTTAGAACCTATTTGAAATGGAACAAGTGTCGCCTGAACGTCCTTGCTTTCCTCGTACTTGGGCTGCTGGAAAAACAGACCGTAAACTTCACAAGTCTTGCAACCACCTTCCCCGGAAGGTCGCAGACCCTTTCCTGTTACCGAAGGATTCAGCGTTTTTTTCTCGAGGTGGTTTTTGATGAAAGCATCATGGCCACATTAATTGCCAGTCTGTTCGCCCCGGAAGGCAGGTGGCAGCTCAGCATGGATCGGACTAACTGGATGTTTGGAATATTCAAAATCAACATCCTGTTTCTGGCAATAAACTACAAGGGAATGTCTATCCCGATTTTATGGACACTCCTGCCCAAAAAAGGTTGCTCGAATACGACTGAACGCGTTGAGCTGCTGAAGAGGTTCCGAAAAATTTTCCCTGAGCAAGCCATACAGCGCCTGTTAATGGATAGAGAGTTTAAAGGAAAACAATGGCTGAAATATCTGGTTCATGGTAACTGGCCCTTCTGCATCAGAGTTCCCAACAATACGCTTGTTCCCAATAAGCATCAAAACAGGTTACTGCCAGTAACCAGAATATTTTCACTGTCAACAGGCGAAACTATGGCAATCCGGCAGCCACGAAAAGTCTGGGGGCAAATGGTATACCTTGCCGCCTCCAAAAAAGGGAGCGATCCGATGGTGGTGATCTGTAACGCCGAACCCTGGCGTGCCATTAGTGACTATCTCCAGAGATGGCAGATAGAAACCATGTTCCAGGCTATGAAAGGACGGGGCTTTAACCTTGAGGACACGCATCTGAAGGATCGAGATAAAATATCGAAATTGCTATGCACTCTGGCATTAGCCTTTTGCTGGGCATATAAGACAGGTGAGTGGATAAATGAAACAACGCCCATCAAGGTAAAAAGCCATGGGCGAAAAGCACAATCTATCTTCCGAGCAGGGCTGGATTATCTTGCCCGGATTTTGAATCATGTTGATACGTGGCTGGAAGAGCTATTTGGGGCTGTAGCACTGCTCTTTGAGACCAGGTGGGAGAGAGCCTCATGAAAATTGTCGTGTACAGTGTCAGAAAGTATTTTCCATTAAATTTTGTCCTAAAAAAATAGCCAAAATATCAAAAAATGATACACACTTGCGCACTTTTTCCTAAAACGATTTGAGCTAAGTGGTTGAAATATAAGGATGACACACTAGCTTCAGGTGCTAGTGTCCGAAAGGGCGTGGAAGTTCGAGTCTTCTCCTGGGCACCAATCATCGTTAAAAATCAGTAGTTTGTCGTATATGCCCAGGTGGCGGAATTGGTAGACGCGCTAGCTTCAGGTGCTAGTGACTGTATGGTCGTGGAAGTTCGAGTCTTCTCCTGGGCACCAATTCTCAAAGATATGTCGTGTAATTAGCGGCAAAAAAAACCGGACAACTGCCCGGTAATATCTTCTCTCATTGCTCTTCCTTTTTGGCTCTTCCTTTCGATCACCTCGTACCCTGTACTTCCTGAGTTTTTCGGATATAGATTTTCTTCGCTTCCAGTGTTTTGTGGCCGGATACTAATCCTTCGTGGTCAGATACACCTTTGGCTTTCAGATCGTGAAAGTGCCACTTCTCGTTAATCAGTCCTTCATCTACGGCGCGGTTGATCAGTTTCTGCCACTGGCTGTCCAATGTGTTTTTGTGCATTTTTTGTCCCGGTCTCATCGGAATGCCTTTTTTACCGGTTACCTCAGGTGCACCAAACACGTAGTCGAACTTCTCGCCATTGCTGTAGTCCTCAAGAAGTTTGAGTGCTTTTCTCAGTCTCGGTGTCCAGAGGGTGATTTCATCCAGCGATCCTTTACCCCGTTTCAGTTGTACACCTTTTTCCAGTAATTGATCCCGCTGCATATTGATCAGCTCGGAACGTCTTGCACGACAGATATAGGCAAACTCCATCATCGCTTTCCAGAACGGATTGGCCAGATAGTAAACGCAGGCGTAGTCTTCATCGCTGACGTACACATCCTGACGGTTCGGTCTTGGCAGGGCTTCGCAATCCAGAGATGGGTTCGGAGGCACACCTTCGAGGTGGCTTCTGCCCCAACTCCAGGCACTGGAGATTAATTTGCGGACAATGGCCACGGCCCCGGGTTTATCTGAATACTTTTCATAGAACCGGTTAAGTGATGGCGGGGTGATCAGCGTCAGGGGCACATTACCGAAAGTACCATATCCCTCGACGGGGAATTTTTTTACTTTGGGGGTATAGAGCCTTTTATTGTACTGCCAGTCTTTGCTCTGGCTTTTGAACTTTTTTGACTCCAGGTATTCATCCAGAAGCCAGCCCAGGGTCTGGTCAGAACTTTTCTCCAGGTTCTCAATAGCCATATAGAGTTTGGACATGGCCATGGTTTCTGGTCCCAATACAATCTCGGCTCCGAATACATTCTTTTTACCAACTCGCCCGTGGTAAGGCTTATAGATGAAGCGTCCTTTGCTTCGATAGACGCCATCCGGCAAATGGGCATTCTCTTTTTTGCGTGGTCTTCCCATCAATACATCTCCTACAGGAATTTGAGTGGTTGTTTTTTGGGTTGTTGTGGTTCGGTGCCAATCAATGGCTGGTTAATGGCCGCGTAGGTGGTGACTACTTCGCCATTACGTCCGTAGTAAAACGGTATCCGGTTTTGAATCATCCATTTGATCAGTGCCGTTTTTTGCTTAATGCCTGACCACTCCATCAGGTCGGGCTGGGAAATAAGCGCATCCATATCGCCGACCCGGTTAAAAGAATTTCAGGATGTCGTACCCCAGAACCGGCTGGGCATTGCTGGTGGTCAGTCGTTTACTGTTCCGGTTGTGGAAGCAGATCTCGGAAGGGTCGTACATCAGACCGTACTGCCAGCCCTTATCGGTGAGCAGGTATTTGCCTCTCTTGCCCTGACCAGTCCACTTGATAATCCTGTGCTTCTCCAGTACTTCCACCACCAGTTGTTTCTGCCCCATGGCTTCCAGTGGCGAAAAGCCGATCTGGCTTTTCAGTAACCGGTCAGCGGAGAGCAGCTTCTGATTACCGGTAAAGCCCAGCGCCTCGGCAAAGGCAATGGCTTTCAGGGAGGTGGCCATATTGATTTCCAGCAAAGCCTGGGGTGTGGATAACTCTGGTTGATAAATCCCGGGCTTGTGCAACGCAGGCATAGTGTCGTGACGGGCAAGCTGCTTTTCACGTTTATCGTCAATCGCTTCCTGTCTTGCCTGTTTGCCTTCCTGGGTCATGGCAGAAAGCAGGACATGGTTCGCCGCATTCACAGAAAAGTGATAAACCCTTCTGGGTCGACCTCCGGAACTTTGCAACATCAATGTTGTAAAGTCTTGGCCCTCGGTAAACTCATGCTTTGTAATCTGTCGCTTAATCGCCTGAGCTACGGTTTTCGACTCCAGGTTAAAGCCGCACACTTTTTGCAGCAGCTCCTCGCCTTCCACTTGTTCATATCCCTCAGGAGTGAGGCGAATAATGCCGGCACGACGGATTTTAAGTTCGGCCTGATCCAGGCTGGTGATAAGGTTGGCGCTTTTATTGGCAGGTACTGTGCTGTCCATAGTCAGTGTCCTTTGGTGCTGGCCTGTTGATAACTTTGGTGTTCAGGTTTTCCACAGGGTGTGGGTTATTGCTTTCAGTGAATATGGGTGGTTTTTTGTATTGTCGTTTGCTGATCAATATCCCGGATGCGTTGCAGGATCAGTCCGGTTACCAGCATGGCCTGATCCCGCGCCCGGGGGCTGTGGATACCGACAGTAATGGCGACAATCAGCGTGGTCATTTCAATCAGTACGGTTTCTGCATCCAATAGCTGGCCTTCCATTTCGTCACCGATCCGGTCCGCCAGCATGATTTTTCTTGCCAGTTCCTTTTCCTCCTTTTCCGAGCTGAGACCAGCGGTCTGCTTCTGTTTTATCTCTATGGCCAGGGCCTGGTCATCGGGCGTGAGGCTCATTCCGGCTTTCATTAAAACAAGCTCCTTTAAAATGGGATGGAGTCGTCGTAGGAGTCATACTGTTGTGTCTGCATGGGCTGGGGAGTGTGGCCGCCATCCCGGGCGTTGGTGTATTGATTCTGATGTGTGCCTGGCTGTGGCTGATAATTTTGGGGCTGAGCCTGCTGACATGGGGGTTCTTTTCCAGAAACAGCAGCTTGCCGTTATACCCGCTGTACACGACTTCAGTCTGGTAGCGATCCTGACCATTCTGGTCCTGCCATTTTCGGGTCTGGAGCTGTCCTTCGATCAGGACTCTGTGGCCTTTGGCCAGATACTGAGCGGCCAGTTCAGCAGGTTTGCCGTACAGTACTACCCGATGCCATTCGGTACGGGTCTGTTTCTGGCCATCTTTTTTCCAGCTCTCTTCCGTGGCGATGGAAAGAAGGGTTACGGCATTGCCATTGGCGGTGGCTTTGCAGTCCGGGTCTTTGCCCAGCCTGCCAATCAGGGTGACGCGGTTCATGGATGCGGCCATCAGGCGATCTCCTTTTCTTCTGGTTTTAGAGAGAGTTGTTGAGCCGGGGTGATCAGTGCGGCACGGCGGATGATCAGTTCGATGCTGTATTCGTTGCCGTGGCGGTCAAAGCGGTAGCAGTCCAGTGAGCCTTTGCCGAGCCACTTTTCCATGGCGTGGATATCGTCGGTCAGAATCTCTTCGGTGACTTCGCCATCGGAGTAGAGCAAGTCGGGTTGATCTTCGCCTTTTTCGATTTCTGTTACCGGTTCGGGCTGTTTGTCAGCTACTTTCTGCCGGGCTTCCTGATTGAGGCGTATTTCAATAATGGCCATCAGGTCGGTTTGCTCTTTATGAAGAAGCACATCCAGATCCGGAAACAGGTGGTCCTTATCAGCTGCCATTTTCCGGTATATCGCCAGATTGTTTTTTACGTCCTGTGCCTGCTGCTTATGTTCGATCCGAGCCTGTGCCAGCCGGTCATTTACCGAAGACTGCATACTGGCAACACTCTTTTTTCCCTTGATGACTTCCTGAAAATCAGCAGGCGTAACCACGGCGGCGATCCAGCCGGGAGTGAGTTCCGAATTGATCACCTGACGTTCTTTTTCAAGGGTGGTGACGGCTTTCAGAACCATGCTGTCTTTTATATGCTGCTTCTGATGTTTGACCAGCTTGTCCAGCGACTTGCGTTTGCTGGCCATGGCGTCGGTGAGGTGGTCTATGCGGGTAAACAGTTCGGCGATTTCCGGTACCTGGGCAAGTGCGGTTTCTTTGCCGTCCTTCAGTTTCTTTTCCGTCTTTTTGAAAAACTTCACTGCCGATTCGGCATCGGCAAAATCCTGATCGCTGACCAGTTCGGATTTCGCTGAATCAATGCGGTGATGGATCTGCTCTTCAAGTTGGGGCAGATTGGAGTGATGAACCTGACCGTTAAGTTGGATAACAAGGGCGGTAGTATCTTGAATAAGCTCGCCTTCCAGAACCGGAGTGGCTACTGCTGATTCAAATTTGTGCAGATCTTCCTGAAACTGCTTCCATCCAGCGATCAGAGCTTCACGACGATGGTCTTGGGATTCGTAGTAAACATGGCGCAGACTGGCGGAGCTACCATCGGAGCAAACAAACAGAACCCGTTCGGCACCACTGACCAATAGCTGTTGTTCCAACTGCCAGTAATAGGCAGGTTCAATACCTTCTCCTTCGATCTGGGCAACCAGCTTTTCATTCCAGAGCTTGTGCTCAAAGACCAGGTCTTCCATCATGGTCAGTCCGTCGAAGCTGGCCAGCAGAGGTAAACCGTCAATGATGGTGACGCCGGTGGCTGGGAACAGATCCGCTCCGACTATTTTCTCTGCCAACGGTCGGGCTTCTGCTTCGGCCCGATGCCCAGCATCGAATTTCTTCTGCTGAAATGCATTTACCTCTGGGGCGCTGCCTGTTTTCTTCTGATGGAGTAGCTGGTCCCGGCGGAGGTAGGGACTGTCGCCCATCATGGCCGGTGCCTCGCTGGCGGTGAAATAGTTCTGGCGCAGGGCGAGCCATTCAGGCGTCCCCTGTTGGATATCGAGAATGTCCATTTAGTGGCCTCTGGGTTGGATGGCTTTCAGTTGTTGTACTTGTTGTGGGGTGGCTGGAGCTTTGGAATTGATTTTTCGGATGATGCGATCTGCACTCTGTTGGCCGGACTCAATGGATGCCCGCCATTCTGGTAACAGACGCTGGAAGTCTTCATTGGAATAATGCGCTTGCGGCTGGGCTGTCTCTTGCATATCGGGGACATAACCATCGGTGTCATCATCGGTGCAGGCTACACCGAGAATGCCCACCAGGGTCTGTCGCTTCAGATAGGTCACGGTAGAACCAATCTGTTGCAATGCGCTTTTGTTGCCGGTGTTATCCATAGGGCCAGTGGCGGTGTTACAGATGGAGTGGCCGGATACATGTCCCAGGTTGCAGGTGATGGTGATGTTTGGCCCATTCTGCTGTTGCTCAAACCAGTAGCTCAGGCCGTAGCGGTGAAGAACTGGCTGAATTGCAGCGACCACATCATCAATGGAGGCGTAGGAGTACTCCATACGACCACCACTTTTAGTATTGAACGCAGCATTCTTGCTTTTCTTTACTACCGGCATTTCCTGCTGAAACCGGGCAAAGGCTTCATTGAATTGCTGTCGTGCAACAATGGTCTGGCTCTGTTCGTACAGTCTCATTACCCGTTCCAGCGTGTCGATGCTGGCATTCTGGGCAATGGCCGACTGCATGATCTGGCCCACTTCAGACAGGGCAGGTGCAGGCTTATCCACAGGCAACACGTCAGCAGATTCCATCAGTTCGGTCTTCTTTTTAGCTGGCATGGCGAAGGGCCTCGTCCCGGTGAATACGGTTTCTGACGGCCAGCACCTGGTCGGCAATTTCCATCCGGAAACTCTTTTCCAATTGGGTTTGATTAGCCACGGCAATAACCTCTTTTGCTGGCGTAGTTAATGACATCCCAGCCGGAGAGCCGGGAGTGTTCGTTGTTGCAGTCATGCACCAGCTGTTTCACGGCTAGCCAGCGGTAGCCCTGCATGGGGTGGAATTCTTCCAGGGTAAGAAAGATCAGGAAGTTGCCCGGGGTCAGAACGCCAAAACCGGCAATGATGATGGGCTTGTGATCTTCGATCTGTGCCTGAATGTGGGTTTCAATCCGTTCCAGTTCGGACTCGATGGTCTCTTCACGGGCTTCCCTGCCGTCAATGGCATTGAGGTGCCGGTTGAGATCGCGGGTGACTGCGTCCATTAAAGATTCCTTATTTTTGTAAATTAAATGTTTTTCATATTTATATAATTGCAAAGTAACACTTTGCAAATGATAAGTAATAATATATTTATATTGATTTGTTGTTATTGATAGCTTTTATAAATCTATTGTTTAGGTTAGGTATATCAAGGGATATGCTTTGTTTTCTGACACGGGTTCAGGGATGGATAGCGTAGAGCAGTGGATTCAGTGTTTGCCAGAGTCTTTGCAGATGGCGATAAATAACACGGGAAATGCCGGAAATGTCATAGCTTTTGTAAACTCGATACCCAAAAGCAAAGGGCGGCCGCGATTTACCCGAACGGGATTCTCTGGGAAGACGACCGGCAAATTGTCGATGGCCGCTGCATCAAGGTCTATGGACAGCAACCTGGCGTACTGGTGATTGGCTGGCCGCTATAACAGGAAGCTGACACCGACGGCAGTGCCCTTGTAGATATCCTTGATATCCCCCGCATAGTTAAGATCAAAAGTGCCGTAAAGCCGATTGATGAATCGCAGACTGTGTTGCGACTTGCTGATCGGGTTCCACAGGCGAAGCGAAAGTTCACCGTCGTGTTCTATCAGCAGGATCTTCCCCGGTTCAGGGGTAATTACGGTATCCACCTGCACTTTGGCACCTTTGGGAATACTGATCGCCGTATCGGATGGGGCCTGGTTGACCATGGTGTCGTTTTCCATCCGTAACAGAAAGCTCTTGTGGTCCGACTCAATAATGCAGATGGCCGACTCTGAGAGTACCTGCTGTCGTCTTTCATCGAGTTCATCAAAGAAAGCGCTCGCCTTATCCAGGCTGATGTAGGGCAGGGTTTTCGGATCCGGCAGCTCTTCACCGGTCTCCAGCCAGTGAATGGAAACGCCAAGAACGTCAGCGATGGCGATTTTGTTATTCAGCTTTGGATTCCGGGCACCACTCATCCACAAACTGTATGTCCCTTCCGTGCAACCCACGGCGCGGGCGATATCGACATTTTTCAGATTTTGCTCTTGGGCTTTGTTTTTGACCCGGTCTGTCCAGTTTGTCACGTTCTTTTCCAATTACTGTTATTCATTATCCATAAGCAAAATAGTACACGGCTGGGAGCCATTGATTAAGCGCGAGAGTTCGCTTTGGATGAGTCGGGCTATTTACAAATAATCTAAAAGCAACGTATTCTCTTAAGAGTCTTTGCTTAAGCAAAGAAATAACGATAAAAACCAATCCTCAAGGAAAGATGTGATGAGCCAATCTCAGCCTCATGCTCAGTTCAGAGCATCAGCCAGCCTCTTTGTTCGCACCGCAGGAGGTACCCCATGATCCATACCGACGAACTGGGCATCCCCGACCAGCCACAATGCTGGCAGGACATTCTGTGGCCACTGGCAGGACAGCCCGCCATGCCAACCTCGGCATCACTGTATGAAGAGTTGTGCTGGGAAAATCCGGATATTGATGTGGGCGAACAGTTGTTGAAAGCGTTTCACTACATGATCGATCGCTGGGACCAGCCGGGTGAGGCAAAGAACGTGGTGATCTTTCTGAAAAAGTGGATGAGCCTGAATCAGAAGAATGCCCTGCAGGCGGCGAGGTATTTTCCAAAAGAAGCACCTCTGGCAGGAGGTGACCAATGAAAGAGTTTGGCAAGGTCTCCAGCCAGTTCTGGATCAGTGATGATATTCAGCCGCTGTCAGATAAAGCCAAACTGCTGGCGCTTTATCTGTTGACCACCGGTCACGGGAATCTGATTGGTATCTTCAGGATGCCAAAAGGCTATATCGCGGCAGACCTTAACTGGGAAGAGCCGAGCGTCGAGCGAGCGATTGCCGAGCTAACGGCGAGCGGTTTCCTGTTGGCCTCTGACCAGTGCCAGTACATTTGCATTCCGCAGTTCATGGAACACAATCCTGTGGACAATATCACCCAGATTGATGCCCGTCTGAAGCTGCTGGTGAAACTGCCACAGATGCTGCTGGAAGACTTGCCCGGAGTGATTCCCGTTATCGAGAGGGCAGTTGCGAAAGCCAGTGATTACAAGGGCTCGAAGCAAACCGAAGTGTTGTTGGAAAGCGCTCGGAAGATGCTCGGCAAGTGCTCGGCAGAATCTCGCCCAGAGAATAAGAGAAATAGAGAAGAAGAGAATAAGAGAAATATTTACAAGACATATGTCCGATCTGATGATCGCACGACCCCCAGGACGGGGGAAGTGCCACCAAGTGCCGGGAGCACGACTGGTGCGACCCCCAGGACGGGGGCAGTGCCACAGGCCAAATCGGGCAAGGCTGATTTCTCTGAATCTTTCGAACAGTGGTGGAGCCAGTATCCCAAACGGGAAGGTGACAAGGGCAGCAAATCCAAAACCTTTGGTCACTACAAAACACGACTCCGGGAAGGTCATACCCCTGAAGCTCTGCTGGCTAACATCCTGAAATACGCCCGTTACTGTGATGAGACACGAGTGACGGGGACTCAGTACGTGAAGACCACCACGGCCTACCTGAATAACCCCGATAACGCCAGCAATCCATGGATGGTGAACTATGAAGCCCGGCAGCGAAATTCTGGAAAACTCAGCCTTGTTGAGCAGGTCGAGCAGGCCAACGCCCATATCCTCCAGCCCGGAGCCTTCAGCGAACAGGGAGCCTTCAGCGCAGGGGGAGCCATCTACGACGTTGAGCCAGAGGGATCTGGTAAATCTGTTCTCGACCATGACGGGCCTGTTCGGCCAGAAGTGGACCAGTGCCTACGGCCTGGCTGATCGCAATGGTGAGTGGCTGAAAACCCTGAATGGGCTGCACCCTGCCCAACTGGAAATCGGGCTCAACCGTGTAAGGTTGGGTGGTAGTGAGTGGCCACCAACCGCGCCGGAATTTCGCAAGCTGTGCCAGCCGATGCCGGAAGAACTTGGGTTGCCCACGCTGGCCAAAGCCTGGCGGGAAGCCAATGAGCATGCCAGTCAACCCGCTCATCACGGCTGGAGCCATCGGGCGGTATACCTGGCAGGCCGGGCAGCAGGTTGGTATGAGCTGCGCAATGCCGGTACTGCGGAAGAGTGCCGGGAGGTGAAGCGTCGGTTCGGTGCGGCTTACCAGGCTTTGGTCAACCGTGAATGCCAAGGCCAGCCGCTGGAAGACCAGTTGTCCATCGAGCACCAGTTCGATCCTGCCATTCACTCGAATCAGCTGGCGAGGGAGAGTATGGCTGAGCAGGGCATTGATCCGCTGGATGGGCAGGGGGCGCGCCAGAAACTGATGGGCATGTTCTGATGAATGGGCTCAGGGATGGCATCTGGCTGGCGGTGGTCTGGGTGGTGCTGGTGATGGTGCTCTGCTGGCACTTTGTGGAGGCAATCTGATGGCGGAGCTGTCATTGCAGAAGGTCTCGGCGCAGATGCTGGTGCCGGTATCGGACGATGACCAGATGTTTATACGACAGCTAAAGACCGGGCAGGTGATTCGGGCAGAGTTTCGCAAGACACGTAACCTGCACTTTCACCGCAAGTTCTTTGCACTGCTGAAGTTGGGCTTTGATCACTTTGAGCCCCAGCCGTGCCGGATGGAAGGAACCGACCAGTGGTTCACGCCGGAGAAAAATTTTGATGAGTTCCGCCGCTGGGTGACGGTTAAGGCCGGATTTTATGACGTAATCGGGTATCCGGATGGAGGTGTCCGGGTTCGTGCCAGAAGCCTGAAGTTTGCCAGCATGAGTCAGGAGGCGTTTGAACAGTTGTACTCCACGGCGGTGGATGTGTTGCTCCAGTTTGTGCTCCATCCGGGACGGGGTTGGAGTCGGCTCAAGGTGGAATCACTGGTGGAGCGAATTATCAATTTTGCGTAGGGGGAAGGAGTCCATGAGATACCTGTCGTTATTTTCGGGGATTGAAGCGGCGACTGTTGCCTGGCATCCGTTAGGCTGGACACCAGTGGGCTTTGCCGAGATCGAACCATTCCCCTGTGCAGTGCTGGAACACCACTACCCCGATGTACCCAACCTTGGCAGCGTGACGGATATCACGGAAGCCATGATCCGCAAACTCGGCCCCATTGATCTGGTGGTGTTTGGCAGCCCTTGCCAGGATCTGTCGGTGGCTGGCAAACGAAAAGGATTTGACGGTGAACGATCAGGACTCTTCTTCGCAGCAATACAGATTATTCGGTGGGCCAGAAAACACGGCAACTGCCGCTTCGCCCTGTGGGAAAACGTACCCGGCGCCTTCAGCAGTAACCAGGGCAAGGACTTTGCTGAAGTACTGCGATTACTTACTGGCACTGACCAGTCATGCCCCGAGCAGCCTGGCCCAAAAAAGTGGCGGTACGCTGGAGTTTCATTCGGTAAGGAAGGGCTTGTTGAATGGCGGGTGTGTGATGCTCAATTTTATGGAGTACCCCAACGTCGTCGAAGGGTCTTTGCTCTGGCAGATTTTGGAGACTGGACCCGTCGGGAACCGGTTCTATTTGAGTCCGAGAGCCTGCTCCGGGATTCTGAACCGGGCGCAGAAGCGTGGGAAGAGCCTGCCGCCAAAGCTGGAGCAGGCGTTGCAGCAAGTGGCCTCACGGGGAAACTGAGTGCTTACGATATGACGGCCTTCGGCCGGTACGGTCCGGGTAAAACATCATCCACATTGAAGCAGCGGGATTACAAAGATGCCACGGATCTGGTGGTGTTCGAGCCCGGTGCCATGTCGCGACTGGGTGGCCACTGGTCATCGGAATTATCACCCTGTCTTCGTGCCCATATGGGCGATAACCATCCGACCATTGCCTTCAATCCGAAGGACGATCCGGTTCATTCCGAAACCGTGGCCATGACGTTACAGGCTCAGGGGAACGGTTTGAGTGCTGCAGTGGCGATACCGATTCATGATCAGGCCACCCGACATTCTGGCAAGCGAGGTGAGCACCAGGACGGGAAAGGAAATGGTCTGGGTATCGGACAGCCTGGTGACCCGATGAACAGATTAACCGCCGGTGATAAACACGCGGTTGCCAGTACCGCCAGCGGTGAAGCCGAGTTAGCCATACGTCGATTGACTCCCATCGAATGTGAACGTTTGCAGGGTTTCCCGGATGGGTACAGCGCTATTCCCTGGAAAAACAAACCGGCAGAAGAGTGTCCTGATGGTCCGAGGTATAAGGCTCTTGGTAACTCTATGGCCGTTCCGGTTATGCGCTGGATTGGAAATCGTATCCAGACCGCACTGAGCTAGGAGGCTGCCATGTACTTTGCTTTGGGACCGGCTCTGATGCGGATCTTTGGAACGCCGGAGCTGATGATAAAAACCGCCAGCTGGCAGCGGGATATCAACGCCGGTTATCGTAAGACAGCGGTTGCACCAGAGCATCGAAGTACCCGGGATGAACGACTGGGTGATGATGGTATTCGTAAGGGCGATCTGCGGGAAAAAATGCAGCCGGAACTTTTTGCTATTCTGACGATCCGGTATGACGATAATCAGGAAAATCGTTCAATTGCATGGCAGCGGGTTCAACACCATTTACGCAGTGATAAACGGTTGCCGAAACCGTTTCGCTGCAATCCGGTACTGCTAAGACTCTGGCTGATGTATGAACTCCAGCACCCGGGGCTGAGGCAGGACAAAGGTAAGATCCAGATCAAGGGCAAGGGGGAGAGCACGGTTTACCGCTGGCAGCAGAAGTGCCGCCAAGTCTGCAATGAACTGATCCGGCTGGCAGAGGATGAGGCTCAGGATCTGCTGGAGCAATCCGGGGTTATCCGGCATGAACCCTATTGACGGCAGGCCAAACTTAAGTGTACTACAATGTAATACACTAAAAAGGAGGTCATGTATGAGTGTATCCAGCGTTCGTCTGAATCAGGATATTGAAGAACCGTTAAACCAATTAGCCAAAGTGTTGAGCCGTAGTCGGAACTATCTTATTAACGAAGCGGTCAGGGAGTACATCAAGAAACACGCCCGTGAAATGCAAGAGTGGGACGAGACCCTGGAAGCACTGGATCAGGTGCGCAGGGGAGATACCGTAGATGGTGACGCCGTGATGGAATGGCTGGAAAGTTGGGGCAGTGATAATGAGCTGGAGGCACCTGAATGAAACTCAGGTTTTCCAGGAGTGCCGTTGATGACCTGAAACGACTGAGACAGTTTATTGCAGAAAAAAATCCGCCTGCGGCACAGCGAATGGCGGAGTATTTGGTCAGGAAAATTAACAACCTGTGTCATCAACCGAACATGGGCGTTCTGGTAGGGGATAAACTGAATCCCCGTTTGCGTGACCTGATCATTAGGGATTACAAGATTCGCTATCTTGCTGACGACCGTGAGGTCTTGATTCTGAAGATATGGCATCAGAAAGAGGCTGATGAGATCAGCCTTGACTCAGAGTGAGAGTAAAAGTACGGTAAAAGCTCATGCTGGGAAAGTTCCCGATAACTTGATTTCCCACTGCTTGAATCTTTCAAAGAAACCCGGCCCTCATTGCCGGGTTTTCTTTTTTTATCCCTCCAAACTGAACCACTATAAAAAAGGGGCTTCATGTTTCACTTTTCCGCTTCGTCCAGGCGACATTTGTCGACTTGTGATGAGCGGCTTCAGCGTGTCTTCAAAAAAGTGATTGAGCATTACGATTGCACGATTATTTGTGGTCATCGGGGCAAAGCTGCCCAGATGCTGGCGTTTGAAAATGGTCAGTCGCAGTTGCAATGGCCAGACAGTAACCACAATCAGCTGCCCAGCAAGGCGGTGGATGTAATGGCTTATCCCTTGGACTGGTTTGATTATCAGCGATCCGCGCACTTTGCCGGGTATGTGTTGGGGGTTGCTGAGGGTATGGGCATCAAGCTGCGCTGGGGTGGTGACTGGGATCGAGATGGTAAGTTGAAAGATCACCGGTTTAAGGATTACCCGCACTTCGAGCTGGTGGATGATGATTAACCTGAACCCAATGGCTGGAATTGCCAAAGCGCTGATGGGTGGGCTTGATGGCTTGTTCACGTCTGATGAAGAGCGAGCCAAAGCTGAACTGTCTTTAAATCACCAGTTGCAACAGCCTCATATTCTCCAGGCATTGGCCAATATCGAAGAAGCCAAACATCCCTCCGTCTTTGTCTCCGGTTGGCGACCCGCTCTTGGTTGGCTCTGTGTGTTTATTCTTGCCTGGACCTGGATTGTTCGTGATGTGGTGATCATCGGACTGATGCTTGTGATAAGTCTGAAGTGGTTCAACAGTTACCCACAACAGACACCAGCACGGTGATTACTTTGTTGCTCTGCCTGCTGGGATTGGGTGGTGCCCGAACCATTGAGAAACTCAAGGGTGTTGCAAGGAGATAGTCATGGGTGATGAAGACCGCTTCAATCGCATTGAGCAAAAACTGGACGGTATTACCCAGATCCTGCAGACCCTGGCCAAACACGATGAGCGGATGGTGAACCTGGCGTTGCGGGAAAAGCGCAGTGAAGAACGGCTGGACACCATTGAGAAAGCCGTACTCAAAAACTCGACCATCAGCAGTGTGATTCAATGGATCGCTGCCACCACTACCGCAGGCATCATAGCCTTTGCTATCAAACAGTTATTCTAACCATGGCCAACCACAGCAAATACAAACCGGAAATGTGTGAGCAAGTGAAAGAGCTAATGAGCACCGGTTTAAGCCGAAAGGCTACCGCTACGGAAATGGGGATCAGCTATAACACGTTTCTGTCATATATGGACAAGTATGAGGAATTTGCTGAGGCCGTGGCTCAGGCAGATGTTCTGGCTGAAGTATTTTGGGAAGAAAAATACATGCAGGGAGCATTGGGGCTTAACAAGGATGTTTCGCCAGCCATGTTGATTATGTATATGAAAAACCGTTACCACTGGCGGGATCGCCATGAGCAGACTGTGGTAGCGGAAAAGATACCGACGCTGGACGAATGGCTGGAAGAAAAAGACGGGTAAAGCCAGCCCGGGAACGGCTGTTGACTGAGTTTCAGTTTTACGCCAGCAAGTGCCTGAAGATCCGCACCAAGAATGCCAAGGTAATTCCCTTTCAACTGAACAAGGCTCAGCTCTACCTGGATAGTCGCATCGAGGGTCAACGCCAGCGCACGGGCAAGGTGAGAATTGTTGTACTGAAAGGACGACAACAGGGCTGCTCCACCTATACTGAAGGTCTTTACTGGCTGGTGAGCAATCGCAAGGGGTTACGGGCCTACATCCTGACCCATGAAGCCGATGCCACCGCCAACCTGTTTGATATGGTGCAGCGGTACCACGACAATCAGCCACCGTTTACCCAGAGGGAACTCAAGAATAAAAGCTCCAAGCTGTTGGAGTTTTACCACGATTCCGGGTATCGGGTGGGAACCGCTGGCAATAAGGGAGCAGGTCGATCATCCACAGCGCAGCTGTTTCATGGATCGGAAGTAGCCTTCTGGCCCAATGCGGATGAACACCTGGCGGGTGTATTACAGGCAGTACCTAATGAAAAAAATACTGAGGTCATTCTGGAGAGCACTGCTAACGGCGTTGGTGGTGTGTTTTATGATTATGTTATGGACGCTGATGCTGGGCGCGGTGATTTTGAACTGGTGTTTATACCTTGGTTCTGGCAGAACGAATACCGTGCCGAAGTCCCCCAGGATTTCACGACAGATGCCGACGAACGATACCTGAAACAGACTTACGATCTGGATGATGGGCAGCTGCAGTGGCGACGCCAGAAAATCTATGAGCTGAAATCAGAAGATAAATTCAAACAGGAATATCCCTGCAATATTCAAGAGGCGTTTCTGTTTTCCGGACGGCCTGTTTTTGATCCTAAACATACCGAAGCTGCCAGGCAGGAGTGCTACTCGCCCAAATGGCAGTGTGAGCTGACACCTAATGGCTTAAACCGGAAGAAACCGGGATTACTGAACATCTGGTACCCAGTGGAGGGGAGTCAGCAGTATGTCATCGGTTGCGATGTGGCGGAAGGGTTGGCACCGATCAATGACAAACACAAGCACGGTGATTATTCATCCATCGACGTATTGGATCGTTCCGGTTATCAGGTTGCCCACTGGTCTGGCCATGTGGCTCCGGATGATCTGGGTAAGATGCTTAATCACTTGGGTCGTTATTACAACAATGCTTTGATCGGTGTGGAAAGAAACAACCACGGCCTGACCACCATCACCAAACTGAAAGACCTGAAGTATCCCAATCTCTATATGGAAACCACGGTGGACCAGCGCACCCAGAAACGCACCAAGCGGATCGGCTGGCTGACCACGACCAAATCAAAACCATTAATGATTGATCACCTGGCTGCATTGCTCAGGGATGGTGATGCGGGGATTTGCAACGTAGAGACGGTAAAGGAGTGCCAGACCTACGTCATTGAAGACAACGGAGCCACTAATGCCCAGGAAGGTTGCTTCGATGATCGAGTGATCAGTTATGCGATCGCCCAGCAAATGGTGCTGAAGCTGCCACGGCGCAAGATCAATATCAATGAGCTGAAGTATCGGGCTCTAGGGAAATCTGCTTACTAATGGAGCGGACAATTATTCTCTTTACTCAGCTGGTGGTGGGGTACTGGCCAGCCATTATGGCCGGACACCGTTTTGAGTGGCTGCGACGCAGAGGCAAGAAGGTCAGGTAATGGAACACGGATTGGTGATGGTGGCCACCCCGGATGAGGTGACTCAGGCGGAGCTGGACTCTTCTCTGGACAAGGAGTGTCGTGAACAAGCGGTGCGTGATGCTTTTGCCTCGGATCTCTATAGCCGCTGGCAGGGTTACCGGGAGGCCCGGCGGGAAGTGGAAGATGAGTGGCTGGATGCGTTGCGGGCGGTAAAGGGTGAATACGGTCCCGAGCAAGAAAAGGTGATGGAGCAGCAGCAGGCCTTGAGCCGGGTGTTTATCAAGATCACTGCCACCAAAGTCAATGCTGCCTATTCAAGACTTATTGATCTGCTGTTTCAGAATGTGGATTCCTTTTGGGATATTGTTCCCAGTCCATTGTCTGATATTCCAGCCTCCATTAAGCAGCAGATCCGGATGATGGCCATTCAGGAGCTGTTGCCCTATCGACTTGATCCCCGAACCCGAAACCAACTCATTCAGGAACGTAACGATGAAATGGAGCGGGAGCTGCTGGCGGAAGCGTTGGAAAAGGCCAATACCGCTGCCATGAAGATGAAGCGGTTAATTAAGGACTACCTGATCAATGCCAATGCACTCACCGAAATCAAAAAAATGGTTCGTGAACAGGTAACCTTGGGCACCGGCTGCATCAAGGTAGCCACTCTAAATACCCGGAACCATGAGAAGTGGGAAAGTGAAGGTGATGAATGGAAACTCAACGAGCATCAGAGCATCGAGCCGGGCTATGTTGTGCTTAAAGGTTGAAGATAATATGGTACCAATTAGCTGTTGGTTCTGGTCATTAAAAACAACACTATTAGGCTGTTAAGAGTCTAAAATGCTCATTTTCATGCCCTTCTTGCACTCCAGTAAGCTATTTAATTCATACGATTATCCCAATAAATCGCTTTCAACCCTTAAGCACAACATAGCCATCGAGCCGGATATTGAATGGGCCAGTGTCTTTGATCTATTTCCCGATCCCTATTCCCATGATCCGGGGAAACCTAATGATCTGTTTCGCCGTCATGTGCTGACCAAACATGAGTTTCGTGAGTTAGCAGGCAGTCCTGGTTTTGAGACTGATACCATTCACGCCATTCTGATGGAGTCTCCCCAGGGTAATCATGTTCCTGAAGATTACGAGCGGGAGCTGCGAAACATTAACAACAATGATGAGCAGTACGTTACGCCCCAGCGTTTTGATGTGCTGGAGTACTGGGGACCGGTAGATAGTCATCAGCTGATGGAGTATGGCGTTACCGATATTGATGAACAGGCAGAGTATCAGGCCAATATCTGGATCTGCGATGGCCGGATGATTATGGCCAGGCTCAATCCGCTGAAGCCGGAAGCGATTCCCTACAAGTTTGTTCCCTACGAAAGTGTACTGCATCGGTTCTGGGGTATCGGCATCCCCTACATGATGAACGACAGTCAGGATGTAATGAACTCCACCGGCAGAGCCCTGCTGGATAATGCAGCCCTGACCGCTGGCCCCATGTTCCAGATGGATGTGAGTAAATTACCGGAAGGCATGAGCCTGGAAGATGCCAAGAAGATCTATCCCTATCGGCTCTGGTTTTATGATGGCGAGGCTGGTGAAGGGCCGATGATTCAGGCCATCAATATTCAAAGTAACCAGAAGGACCTGTCCGGCATCTTTGAAATGTTCCGAAGATTTGCGGATGAAGAAACATCGCTCCCCAGTTACACCCATGGCGAACAGACCCAGAACCTGAACAAAACTGCCAGCGGTATGAGCATGCTGATGACCGCTGCCAATGTAGCCCTGAAAAGTTATGAACTCCCTCCGCTGAACTATAAGTTTAACTGGGCCTCTCATGCTGCACATGACTGACAGGGCAACAGTGACAAGCGACACCCCTTCAAAAAGGCACCTTCTCACCATCCCACTCCCAGATTGCCAGATCACTCTCTGATGGCTCAATATCCAGGCCATCATTATCCGTCTGTATATACTCCCACAGTTCATTCTGATGCAGCCAGATGGGATCAGCGCTGCGAAGCATGGCTTCCCGTTCCGCAAATGCTTCAAGGGTATCCTCTCTTTTAATCCGTACCCGCTTGCCGTTGATAAAAATCCACTGGTATTTCTTCCGGCGTTCCGCCCTGGCGGCTTTACGGATTCTTTTCTGTTCAGCAGTCAGCTTTTTTTTTTACTTTAGGCATGTGAATCACCGTGTTACTGGCCGGAACCGTTTAAAGACAACCGCTCTTTTTCCAGAGAGTTGATGCGTCGTTTCAGCTTGCGAATCTCCCGGTCAATATCATCCTGTCTTTTCTTCAACTGCTGCTGCCTGACGTAGTCCGGTCCTTAAAGCTTCAGCACCAGTGACTCTACTTCCTCCCTGACTACACGGTAATAAGGATTAACGTGGGCATAAGCGATCTGGTAGTGAATCGTCCCTTCTTTAATCGCCCGGATAATCGCCTCCTCAGTCAGGCCGAATTCCTTCGCTGCGTTTTTGTGGCTCAAGGTGGCACCTGGTGCTGTCCACTGGATATCGGGCATTGGGTCATACCTTGGCAAAATGATTTCAACGGATGTTTAAGAGTCGGGGTTCCTCTTTGAATGAGCCCAGGAATAAAGACGCATCCCCACTTTTTCCAGAATAAGTCTGTGGGTAAGTTGTTGGCAGGTTGTGTTTATACTGTCAGTAGTTCGTTATAACCCTTGCAGTACCTGCCTGTAGAATTATTATCCCCAGTTTCAGTTATCCGGAATTTGTGTGGAAAAGATTGTGGATAAACCGTTAGGGAATAAAGGCAACCTTTCAGACAGGCGGGGTACGAGCAGCTGGTTAAATATTGATCAATAAAAATCCTCATATTCCGGATACTGCTCCGGCGCTTCACCTTTACGTTCGATCACCTGGATATCAGACGTACTCTCTTCACTGCCGTGCATGACCACGATGTCAAACTCCCAGTTATCACCATAATCAAAGAAAAAGGTGATCTTCATTCCGGGAACCGGCTCAAGTTGACGCAGCCGGGTTTCAGTCACACAGGCATCGCAGAAATCCACCGCTGGATGACCAATCATCCGGTCAGCACCAAATGGGCTCAGATACTGAAAGTGATAAAGGTGGTCACAATCAAAATCAAAGGCGTCAAGAATGGCTTCTGCCAGGTCTTCAAGCAGGAGGTCAGCGGGTACTTTCAGTGTACGGGTGCACTGACTCCCCAAAGCAACGGACAGGACATAACTGGCAGCAATCATCGGCTCCGGTAGTTCCAGGGTTTTTTGAACATCTGGCCGAATTGCTTTTATCGCGGGCAGCAGATTGATTTGTTCATAGTCGTCTTCATATTCATCCTCTTTCAGCGAGTCGATAAACCCTTGCCGACAGGCGTTTAAAAACAACTGCCCCCAGGGCGTTAATTTCAGGAAATGGATTTCCCGGTTGCTATCCTCAAGCTGAAATTCAGCCATCCCGGCCATTTTGAGAATGGTCAGGTTGAACGACTTACCCCTGCGTAACCAGAAGCCCGGATCCCTGGCCGCTTTGCCTTGCCATAGATCGGTCTCGCCGTACATCATCATAATCCCGGGCAGAAAGCGATCATCAATCGAGCTGATTCGCTCCCCGACACTGATGGCATAACCTCGATTAATCCACGCTTCCAGCAGGGAAAAATATCGTTCAGTACCATTCATGCCTTGCCACTGCTGGTAAAGTGCCTCGTTGATATGAAGTACTGTATTTCCCCTGCTATCTGGCCGAATGACGGCCAGCCCCGAACTGCGACCCAGCAATAATAGCCCCATGAGCCGGGCATAATTAGTGGTCATTGGTCGTTTCAAGGTCAGCACTTCGGGGCTGGAGAGCAGACTGTTCAGTGGCTCAGCCCATTTAACCGGTGGCAAGTTCTTGCTTTTCGAAACCGGAACCGGATTTTTTACCAGGTAATCCAGAAAAACATCAACATCCCGGAGGAATACCTGATGATGATCCGACAGGGTAAATGCTGCTATGGCTTCTACCGTTTTTGGTTCAAATAACATTGGCTTCATTCTTATTGCTAACTCAGTTTTGTTGACGTAGATCAATTATTTAATTGCGGCAAATACGTAATCTATGCTCATTCATTGAGTGATTGCCGAAGTCGGTAACAATTGTTTCGGGGCCTGGTAATAAGAACACCAAATACTCACTCTCTGCCTAAGAATAAATACCACCCAAATAATAATAAAAACGGCTTACGGCTGATGGATCAGCACTTTCAGCCTTGCTTTTGGCGAGGTTGTTCATTGTTACCTACGGGAGAGTCAGCAGTATATCCCGTATTCAGGCGGATAGAATAATACGTCACTGTCTGTAAAATAATAGTCTCAACCAATAGGCTAGGCCTTGAGTTGAGTGAAACACTGCATCAGGGAAGAGGTGTTCAGGTATCACAATGATGTGAACCAATGGAAGCCTCGAACAACCAGGCAGGACGCACAGGAAACCTCAACGACACTGTTCGTTCTCTACGGCCTCGCTTTATGCGGGGTTTTTGTTTTGCTCAGTTATTCACTGCTGGTTAAAAAATAACCGCTCTGTTTTTGGCCCGTATTTCCCCCTGTTTTCCTGACTATCCCACGGGTTGTTCACCGGGTTATCCACGGAATTGGTGGACGATTAAAGTTCCTGGTCAAATGGTTGGTAGCTGGTGATGCTATATCTACGGATACCCGTTGGAACCAATCATCACCCACTGACAGGAGAAAATGATCGTGTCGCTGCCATATACCAACCGGACAGGGAAAACGTATTTCCTTTATCAGGGTGTCACCCGTACCGGCAAGCCCCGCTACTATTTTTCAGGTCAAAAGAAGGCTGAGGCAGAGCAAATCAGTACGATTCCTGAGGGGTTTGAAATTTATGAACGGCCCGAAAATGGCCAGGTCTTCCTGCGCAAGGCGATGCCCGGGTTAATCAAGGAATCTGAGCAGCAGTACATAGCTTCTGCACTGGAAGCCCTGAAAGAGTCTTTCCGTTACCGGATGGATTGCCAGCATCAGTATGTGACCGTTTTTGAGTCCTCTGCAGGAGATACGGCAAGGGAGATGAAGGAAGCCGGATGGCTCGGGAACCTGAAGCCAGATTACATGGAGAAGATGGTCCGTCAGAGCCGCTTTATGCCGGTTCTGCGTTTTGAATTGGTTGATGACACGAAGCGTCAGTTTCATGCACAGCGCTTCTGTTTTCTGGGCAGCATTGAGGACTGGATATCCCTGAAAGGCTCGGGCGATTTGAACGCACTGGCCAGCCAATACATTCCTTTGCTGGGGACGGATGCTTTTTATGAAGTACCCTGGTGATCAGGCCAATATTCCCACCATCCTTACCGCACTTCTGGTATTGCCCGGGCCTCTGTCATAGTGGCAGAGTTCGCTGTCATGGAGTTTAAGCGTCGAGTGTTGCCGTTTCATCACGCGCAAACGCTAACAATTGGTCAAGCCGTTCCCGGGCATGATCAGCGTCTTCAAGTTTGCGATCGACAGGAATCTGGTAGAGCTGCTTGGCGCGTTCAATATCCGCAGGAACATCACCGTAATGGGCGCGGGAAAAGGTCGGATTATAAATATCCCCCCAGCCAATATAACTCCAGGCAGAGTCCGGGAAATCTTTCACCAGGGCGGTAAAGGTGGCATCGCCCTCTTCATATGTCCTGGCCCGAAATTGCAGCTGAGCCATGGCCCGCCGGTAAGCCTTGTGTGTGTCCTCCTCTGATTCCGGGAAATGCTCAAGAAACTCCCGGAAGAAGGTAATGCCCTTTTCTATAAAAGAGGGTTCAGCAATCGCGGCATTTAACAAATGCATATCCATCACGGAACTCCACGAGTACAGGATAAATTCCATCCTGGAGCCAATGATGTCCAGAGATGTCTTGTCCTGATAGAGTTCTTTGATTATTTCCCAGGCATCCAGCCAAGTCTCGCAGGCCGCAGCTTCGGATTTATCAAAGTCGGTTGTCGTTTTATTGTCGCGCAGTACTTCAAACCCCTGGTCAATCAGCTGATTCAGTTTGATTTCTTCTTCTGTCAAGGATTGAGTCAGGTACGCCTTCATCTTGTCTTGCCATTCTGCGGATAAGCCTGTCCCTGCCACACTGCCTGAATAGCGTTCATCTCTGGACAGGTTTATGCTGGCGATTTGTAAGTAATAATCATTGGGTCCCGTCCAGGTCACATCATGACTGACAATGAAGCGAGGGTCATCTGCATAGAAGAAGCGTCTTGCGGTGATCAGTCTGTCGAAGTGTGGTTCCATTACCTCTAACAGCTCGGGCTGTAACTGCCTTAACCCTTCGGACAATTCTTCACGCATTTCCAAAGCCCTTGCTTCTGTCACAGCCCCCATGTTCCAGCACCCGGCGACCATGGTAATGATGTTTTCTATATAATTGCGGCCTGTCTGGGTTCCATCCAACAAGGTGCCGGCAAATTCACTCAGCCTTTCAGAGAGCTTCGGCAGGCCGGATGGTAAGTCCATGAAGGTCATGGATGTGGATGCCTGCTGTTTTTTTACCTGAAGTTGCTTTTTCTTCCGTCGTTTAAGCTCTTTTTGCCGGCGCTTCTGGCCGGTGGATAGTTTAGCCATGCTGAGACCTGAACCCTTCAATCAGAAAGCAAAGATGATGAATCAACCCAATAAAAAGTGACGCATTATTGCTCCGTTTTTATTGGCGCTCTATCACTATAGATGCCTGTCTACCCAGATAAAATTATTCTGTTCCAGCTTCTGCTCACCACTCCAACGGTAAGCCACCAGTTTGCCGGCAGGTCTTGCGACAGTGTAATCAACGCAGGCCACGGTTTCGCTCAAAGCCCCGGGATTACCGTCCATCCAGTAATGCCCAACAAACAGCGGCAGGCTTTTGAACCAGTCAATGGTCTCCTGGTGTCTATGAGAACCAAAGGGAAACTCAGCAATAAACTCAGCATGATCCCGGATATTTTTTTCATTATGGTGGCGCAGGTAATCTCCGGTGTTATCGGGTATTGAGTAGCAGATGGCATTGAACTCATGATTGCCCATCACGGCAAGCGCGCTTTCCTGTTCTACCATTGAACGACAAATATCGACTGTTTTCCGATGCTGTCCCTTGCCATCGATAAAATCCCCGACAAATATGGCTTTGCGTTCAGGGTGTTTATAAACCGTTCCCTGTCGTTGATAGCCAAGCTTAAGTAATAGAGCTTCCAGCTCATCAGCCCGGCCGTGGATATCTCCAATAATGTCGTACATTTTTATTCTTCTCGTAGGTTAATGGAGGTGTAAAGATGGCGGATCAGCATCAGTCTGACGATAGAAAACCGATCAACTGATCATGATCCAGGCTGTGCTGCCAGCCTGGAAGATGTTGTTCAATAAACTGATCCACAAGCTCCCTGGCCAGCATGCTGTGCTGAAAATCCTGATCACGAATACGCTTCAGTGATTGTTGATACTGCTTCTGATCCAACAGGCCTGCCCTGAATTGCTGTTTTAGCTCTGGTTTTTTTGTGGACAATTCAGCCTGAACAGCCTTGTACTCAGCAAGCTTTGAGAAAATCCCCTCGCTGCCATGTAACACAGCTTGCAGTGACTGACGCTTACCATCCAAAAGCAAAAGATCATTATAGAGTTCCGACAGCAGTTCTGAAGCTACCTGATCTCCAATTTCCAGAAAGTTACGACTGGCCCTGGCAAAGGTCGGCACATACCGGTGAGCACTGTACCCGGAGAACGGAGCAGTGATTTCAACAGATAAGCCTGCGCGGGAGAGGTCGGTGATTTTGCCAGAGACTGACTGACCATTGATGGTCATAGAGATAAGTTTTTCCATGTGTATTCCTCTTTAGCGAGATTTATTAAGCGCCTGCAAGTGGGAGTAAATTGGCGCTGTTATTTTCAGGCTAATACAGTCTGGTTAATCGGTCAAAGATCAGCCCCGATTGATATACATGGCTATTCTCAGTTCCACTAACTCCTGCATCATCTGATGCAAGGTCGCTTTATGCTGGGGAAGAACCTTTTCCTTGCAGACAAAACGACCACTGTCTATCACAAAGGGGTCGTTGTCTTTATTTGAGTAGAATTTAATGGGATTGCCCAACCAGTATTTATGCCAGGCTTTGCTGTCAGCAGTGAGGGTTTGCTTATTTTCAGGCAGGTCTTTGGTAAACAGGTCTGGCCGTCGTTTCAGGTGGTGCCAGCTTTTTTCGGCCAGCTGCTCAGTGGTTGGCGGGTTGTCAAAACCATCAAGGTCAAGGAATGCACTGAGCAGGATCATTTTAAAGGACTTGGCCATGGCGGTTTTCTCAATGGCGCTTCGAAGAAAATCGCCGTGGCGTTGCAACACCTCGGCTTCCTGCTTCGTCAGGTCTTGCTGGTTAGCAACCAGCTGAAACCAGCTATTGTGCTGCTGACCAACCCGGCTCAAGGGCATCTGAATTTCATTCAGGTAATGGTAGAACTCAGTAGCGATTGGGCGATAGTCAAGCAGGGTCTTTAATGTCTGGTATTCGTCTTCAATGCTGTCTTTCTGCTGCCGGGCAAGCCGGTTTAATAAATCGATGACGGTGGGTTCATAATTAACAAAACAACCATCCGGCAGCTCTGCACTCCCAGTGGTAATCTGCTTTGCCAGTTGTTTAAATGAGTGGCCGTTGTGCAAAGCTACAGGCTTGATCAAAAAGGACTTGTGGTTACCGATGAAGTCAATGACCACCAGATGGGTTTTCTGGTGGTGAAGCCTCAGCCCCCGGCCCAACTGCTGTAAAAACAGTATCTTTGACTCCGTTGGACGCAGCATAAGTACGGTGTCAATCGCTGGGAGGTCGGTGCCTTCATTAAACAGGTCTACGGAAAACAGTACATCCAGTTCACCATGTTCCAGTTGCGAGAGCGCTTCATGCCTTCGAAGCTCTGAGCCATTATAAACGGCTTCTGCTCTGTATCCTGCGGCTTTAAATTCTGATGCCATAAACTCGGCATGTCTTTGGGAAATACAAAAGGCCAGTGTCCGTTGCTGTCGCTTTTCCTGCCAGTGGTTAAGGATATGCCTTGCCCTTTTTTTCGGGCTCTTCAGGGATAACTGTGGGTAGAAATCAACAAATTTGAAAAAAAAAGCACCAGCGGCTGATTTCAGGTATGTTTTTATTTGCAGACAAAAACAAGAAGAAACGCCGCTGATGCTGATAAAAACTATCCTCAATAAAGTTCATAAACTCAAGTCATTTGTTTATCAGGATGTAAAACTCGGTCTCTATCAAGGCTCTGAAGTATTCAATGTCATCGTGGTCCCACGCAAGAACGGCCATGCTATTTGCTCAGGATGTCAGCAACCAGCTCCGGGCTATGACCGTCTTGCTGAACGTCGTTTCGAGTTTGTCCCTCTCTGGGGAATCAGGGTTTTTCTGCTCTACAAAATGCGTAGGGTTGAATGCAAGACATGTGGCGTAAAGGTTGAGCAGGTTCCATGGGCTGAAGGCAAGAAGGAACTCACCAAAGTTTACATGCAGTTTCTGGCAAACTGGGCTAGAAAGCTCTCCTGGAAGGAGGTCGCCCGTACTTTCAATACCTCGTGGGAGAAGGTCTTCCATGCTGTTGAGTATGTGGTTGAGTGGGGCAAGAAGCATCGTTCACTTGATAATATCAAGGCCATTGGTGTTGATGAGGTGGCGTATCAGATCGGCCATAAATACTTGACTGTTGTCTACCAGATTGATCGCGACTGTACACGGCTACTATGGGTTGGTCAGGAGCGTACCGAAGCTACGATTCGCAGCTTCTTCGCTTTCCTGGGTACACAGCGTAGCCAGCGGTTGGAGTATGTCTGTTCTGATATGTGGCAACCCTACGTAAAAGCGATTGCGGTGTTTGCCAGCCAAGCATTACATATTCTGGATCGCTTTCATATCGTTGCCATGCTGAATAAGGCCATTGATGAAGTCAGGACCACGGAACACAAACAGCTTCAGGCAGATGGTTATGAACCGGTGCTGAAAAAAACACGCTGGTGTCTGCTCAAGCGAAAAGAGAACCTGACCGAGAAAGAAGAGATCAAGCTGAACACAGTGCTTCAGTACAACCTCAAAAGTGTCAGAGCCTATCTTCTCAGAGAAGAGTTCCAAGTGTTCTGGGACTACATTTCACCACACTGGGCAGGAAAATACCTGGACCGGTGGTGTACAAGAGTGATGCGATCAAAGATAGAACCGATGAAGAAAGTTGCTAAAACTGTTCGACGACACAAGCCACTTATCCTGAACTGGTTCAAGGCGAAAAAGGCGTATTCCAGCGGTATCGTTGAGGGTCTGAACACCAAGATAAAACTCACTACGAGAAAATCATACGGTTTCAGAACCTACAGATGTGCGGAAATTGCGTTATATCATGCGCTTGGCAAGTTACCTGAACCGGAAATGACCCACAGATTTTACTGACGAGGCTTTTTTCTTGAATCCCACTGGTCATGGTCTCTGTATTGTCGTGCTTTTACAGGTTATGAATATGATCCACCATCCCGGGATTTCAGTTCATATGCCCAGCGATGCAATGATTGCCCCTGGAATCCGGAGCCTTCGTGATCAGTTAAGCAGGGCAGGATAAATTGGGGAAGATAACGGCAGCCCACCGTGATAAGGTGAAACTCAGGTCTATTACTCAAGCGGCAAAGCGGGGCTAATAACAACCGCGGTCAGAGCCGGGAGCGATTCCTATGATATCTCTGATGATTCATGAGCCTGATGGTGGGACAGGCCGATGTTGGATGGTCGGATGTATCAAAAATAAAAAACGGCCCCGGTGATCTGGCCGACTGGCCTCCGTAAGAGGCCATTACCTGCAAAAAAGTGATCCCGAAGCACAATAACTACTTGGGGATGATATGGAGTGTTATCAACAGCAGTTTGGTGGTGACTATGCGCTGGGTATCCGTATACCCCGATACTTTCAGGATATCTCTTATCGCCATGATACCGGCCCTGCCTTTACGTACACCCGGGGCAGCCGGATTCTGAAAATCTGTGTGTTGCCGGAAAGTCTCCAGGACCGGGAGATCACCGGTGCCTACCGTTACACCCTGATGGAAATGAAAGCGAACGGCGAGGATGACAACTGCCCGGCGTTTGTGGCGATCCATTTTGAAACGGACTCACCGGTGGCGTTTGAGCAGGTGATTTTTGACCGGGAGCGGTTGCAGGGCTTACTGAACCGGAACTGCTCCGCCGGTTGTACCCCGCAGGGGAATGGCCTGCTACCCGTGGGCTGGCGACCTTTTCTGAGATGAAAGCACCGCAAAAAGCTTACTGCCGGTAATCAGGCTTACCGGCAAGAATTTGTTGATTGCTATAAGCTTTTTTAAAGCTTGAGGTTTTCATTTATCAAGGATATCCGGTTAGTTTGAATTAAATTTTCTGCTCATTAACTTATGCCGTGGAATCCTTAACTTCCCAGCAAGGCCACTGATGGCAGCATCCTTCAGTTTGGTTTCAGCGGCACGAACCATGCCTGCAAATTCCTGTGCGTCTGGTGGTTCCGGCTTGAGCTTGTTTATTTTTACCAGATTATCCAGTTCTTTCATTGTTTGTCACCTGTCGTTGGATCCGTGGCCAACCAGAGTTTGGGCTGTTCCATCACCCGGGTGATAAAACTCTGTTTGTCGTTTTTTCGCTGTTGAAACTCATCGGGGGTGAGCAGGGTAGGGTTAATGATTCGGCCCAGTTGCTGTTCTGCGGATTCGAGCTTTTCCATGATGTCGCCATAACTCAGGTTGTGCCCTACCAGCATGACATCAATATCACTGCCTGAATGTTCTTCACCCTTTGCCACAGAGCCATAGATAAAGGCCAGTTCACACTGCCCGAGCAAAGGTTCCAAAGCGGTTTTGACGACACCCCGAAGACCAAAGGTTTTTCGGGTAATGGCTTTCAACTCTTCGAAAACAGGGTTGTCAGGATTTGCCTGATAGTGTTTTTGGTTTCCTTGTTGATAACTGTTTAGCAGACCGGCTTCGGTCATTTTCTTTATTTCACGTACCACAGCCCCTTTGCCGACACCGGCCATACGAGCGACTTCGTTCAGGTAGAATGAGCAGTCGGGCTTGCCGTAAAACAGTGTCAGCAGCCGCTGCTGGGTTTTGGTAAACAATGCGGAAGCGATATCAGGCACAGGTGGTTATTCTTTATTCAGTCTCATTATGGGTACTATAGGTCTCATTTTGGGACTTTTTAAGGCGTTCCGAAAACGAAGGGCAGCTGGTTATAGGGTTGTTCTGGATTCCATGCCATGTTTACAAAACCGAATTATATCGGCATAAAATCAGTGTATGTTGATGCTATCGACATATCACCTTTTAATGTCAGCATTCAGATACTGGTTTATGAAAGGACATGGAAGTTCGAGTCTTCACGCGGTCACCAATCCTCAGCAAAAAACAAGACTTTTCATTCTGGCTTGTTGGTATGAGCGGTATCTGATTTGCGTTATCTGTTGATCGCTCTATAATTGTATTACGATGTAATACGGTGTTAAACAATTATAAGGAGTGACAACCATGGCAATGATCGCGAAACCGGTAAGGTTTGAGGAAAAACAGCTGGAGCAGTTAAGCCAGTTGGCCCGGCAAGAGGATAGGGATGTGTCCTGGCTGATCCGGCGGGCGGTTCAGGAGATGCTTGATGCCCGTGACTGGCAGTTGAAGAAAACCGAAGCGACTATCGCAGCGGTTGAGGCCGGTGAGATGGAGACCATTCCCCATGATGAAGTGGTCAGGAGGCTGAAGGAAAGGGGTAGGCTGTCTTGATTGAATGGAGTTCAGCCGCGCTTGAACAGCTGGAAGCGCACTGCGAGTTTATAGACAATCATGTTGAGGGAATCGCTTCTGAGGATGTTGTGGTTGAGATTGTTGATACAATTGCCAGTCTGGAACGATTTCCGAAAATGGGTCGGCGGATTAAAAACAATATCTATAAATTAACCGCAGTCTCTTCCAGGTACATCATTCACTACACCATTGGTAATACGGTAAGAATTGAAGGTATCTATCATTACCGGCAAAATCGCGACAGGCCATAGTAAATACAGCTTACTTAACCCCCCCCCCCCAGTGTTATTTTTTTATGTCCGTCGCAAATCGGTTGTCAGGGCATCACCACCAAAATAATAAATTTGATGATTCCCTGCATGATATTTTGTTGTTGTCGTTTATATGCCTGTTTTATTGCCATTTTGCAGGGTAATCAGAAGGCGGTTTTTCATGAAAATTTTTCTTAAAAAAAATGGCCAAAATATCGAAAAATAATACACACTTATGCACTTTTTCCTAAAACGATATGAGCTAAGTGGGTGAAATATAAGAGTGGTACGATAGATTCAGATGCTAGTGACTGTATGGTCGTGGAAGTTCGAGTCTTCTCCTGGGCACCAATTCTCAAAGATATGTCGTGTAATTAGCGGCAAAAAAAACCGGACAACTGCCCGGTAATATCTTCTCTTATTTCTCTTCCCTTTTGTGCCTCGTCAGTAAAATCTGTGGGTCATTTCCGGTTCAGGTAACTTGCCAAGCGCATGATATAACGCAATTTCCGCACATCTGTAGGTTCTGAAACCGTATGATTTTCTCGTAGTGAGTTTTATCTTGGTGTTCAGACCCTCAACGATACCGCTGGAATACGCCTTTTTCGCCTTGAACCAGTTCAGGATAAGTGGCTTGTGTCGTCGAACAGTTTTAGCAACTTTCTTCATCGGTTCTATCTTTGATCGCATCACTCTTGTACACCACCGGTCCAGGTATTTTCCTGCCCAGTGTGGTGAAATGTAGTCCCAGAACACTTGGAACTCTTCTCTGAGAAGATAGGCTCTGACACTTTTGAGGTTGTACTGAAGCACTGTGTTCAGCTTGATCTCTTCTTTCTCGGTCAGGTTCTCTTTTCGCTTGAGCAGACACCAGCGTGTTTTTTTCAGCACCGGTTCATAACCATCTGCCTGAAGCTGTTTGTGTTCCGTGGTCCTGACTTCATCAATGGCCTTATTCAGCATGGCAACGATATGAAAGCGATCCAGAATATGTAATGCTTGGCTGGCAAACACCGCAATCGCTTTTACGTAGGGTTGCCACATATCAGAACAGACATACTCCAACCGCTGGCTACGCTGTGTACCCAGGAAAGCGAAGAAGCTGCGAATCGTAGCTTCGGTACGCTCCTGACCAACCCATAGTAGCCGTGTACAGTCGCGATCAATCTGGTAGACAACAGTCAAGTATTTATGGCCGATCTGATACGCCACCTCATCAACACCAATGGCCTTGATATTATCAAGTGAACGATGCTTCTTGCCCCACTCAACCACATACTCAACAGCATGGAAGACCTTCTCCCACGAGGTATTGAAAGTACGGGCGACCTCCTTCCAGGAGAGCTTTCTAGCCCAGTTTGCCAGAAACTGCATGTAAACTTTGGTGAGTTCCTTCTTGCCTTCAGCCCATGGAACCTGCTCAACCTTTACGCCACATGTCTTGCATTCAACCCTACGCATTTTGTAGAGCAGAAAAACCCTGATTCCCCAGAGAGGGACAAACTCGAAACGACGTTCAGCAAGACGGTCATAGCCCGGAGCTGGTTGCTGACATCCTGAGCAAATAGCATGGCCGTTCTTGCGTGGGACCACGATGACATTGAATACTTCAGAGCCTTGATAGAGACCGAGTTTTACATCCTGATAAACAAATGACTTGAGTTTATGAACTTTATTGAGGATAGTTTTTATCAGCATCAGCGGCGTTTCTTCTTGTTTTTGTCTGCAAATAAAAACATACCTGAAATCAGCCGCTGGTGCTTTTTTTTTCAAATTTGTTGATTTCTACCCACAGTTATCCCTGAAGAGCCCTTTTTGTTATCTTGTACCCTGTACTTCCTGAGTTTTCCGGATATAGATTTTCTTCGCTTCCAGTGTTTTGTGGCCGGATACTAATCCTTCGTGGTCAGATACACCTTTGGCTTTCAGATCGTGAAAGTGCCACTTCTCGTTAATCAGTCCTTCATCTACGGCGCGGTTGATCAGTTTCTGCCACTGGCTGTCTAACGTGTTTTTGTGCATCTTTTGTTCCGGTCTCGTCGGAATGTCTTTTTTACCGGTTACCGAACCAAACACGTATGCAAACTCCATCATCACTTTCCAGAACGGACTGGCCAGATAGTAAACGCAGGCGTCATTCATTTTGAGTATTAACTTGCAGGCTTTTCACTTTCGACTTATTTTATACACATACTGTATATACATTGGGGTGAGTTATGGAGACCAGCGTATTTTTTAACAATAAAACGCAGGCTGTCAGAATTCCGAAAGAGCTTGCCTTTCCGGATACGGTTAAGCGAGTCATGGTGCGTAAAGAAGGAAAAGCCATCATCCTGACGCCGATCGAAGACTACTGGGAAACATTTCTGGCGATGGAACCCATTGATGATTTTCCAGAGCGGGAGCAACCGGCCTGTCAGGATCGGGAGGACTTTTAATGGCGGAATACATGGTTGATACCGATATTTGTATTGCGGTTTTAAAACATAATCGCCCGGTCATTGATAAGTTTATTGAGCATCAGGGGAAGGTCTATGTTTCATCCATTTCCTGTTACGAGTTGCAGTTCGGCATTGAAAAAGGTGACCCTGAACACAGGCAGGGCAAGGAAAGTAAGCTGTCGTTCTTTTTAGAGGGAGTGAACGTGATCGACTTTGACGGGGCAGCCGCCCGGGAGTCAGCAAAAGTCAGAGAGGAATTGCAAAGGGGGCAACAAATTGGTGCTTATGATACCTTGCTGGCAGCCCATGCCAGAAGCCGGGGGATGGTAATGGTCACTCATAATCAGCGGGAATTTTCTAGAGTCCCCGGATTGCAACTTGCCGATTGGTTGGGCTGAAAAAGAGTGTAGTGACCAAAATTTGATCCGTGGCTTGACTCATAGTGTCAGTATAAGTGCGGTAAAAGCTCATGCTGGGAAAGTTCCCGATAACTTGATTTCCCACTGCTTGAATCCTTCAAAGAAACCCGGCCCTTGTTGTAGGCTGATAAGTAAAACGGCACCTGAGTTTGACTCAGGTGTTTTTTTATACTTAAAAATCAATAAGCTACAATCCAAAAAAACACAAAAAACCGTACGATGATATAAAATTCCACTTTAAAAACAACTATTTATATAACTAACTGGAAAAAGTAGTCTATAGTTAAATGATAACAAGTCAGCTTTTAGTTGGTCTTTATGGACAGAGTTATTGTTATTGATACGGAAACTACAGGGCTGTCACCATCTAGGGGCGGACATCGTGTAATCAATATTGCGGCGGTGGAGATCATCGACGGGAAGATTACGGGCAACACCTTTCATTCGTTTATTAACCCCGAAGGAAAGAAGAGCCAGCCCGGAGCTTTCAAAGTTCACAAACTTACGGAAGAGTTTCTTGCAAAACAGCCCACATTCTCTGAAATAGCCACGCCTCTGTTGGATTTCATTTCAGGGGCAAAGCTCTCTTTTTATTCAAAAAACTTCGATATGTCTTTTATCCAGTCTGAGCTGGATCGAAGCGGTATAAATGTTGTACTAAGCAGAGATTTCGAATCCTCCTGCCTAATGATTGATTTCGCCAACCGGGAAAACAATGGCAAATACCTTAAGCTGGATTCTGCCTGTATCAGATACGGTATCGATATATCTCAAAGAAAGGTGCATGGTGCTGCCATTGACGCAGAATTAACAGCTCACCTGTACGTCAAATTTCACTATGGCGATGAAAAGCCTCTTAATCGAACGCCTCACCAGAAACCCAGAGAGGAAAAAGAAGCCCGGCCTATACCGAGGGCGTTCAAGCACCCGAAATCAGGGCTAATGATACAGCTCAACCACTGTAAGAATCCTAATTGTGATAATTATGGTGTACCAGCACTGAACCCAAAATTGAAAAAGTCCGGTGAGCCAAAGAAAGGCTTAGGCAACGCTTACAAGCTGACAAACAGCAAGACTGGTAAATCGCTCACCTGCAAGCTATGTGGATCAAGCACAAAGCTCATTAACAATAAAGCATTTGTAGAAGAATCGCTCAGGCTTAATGAACTTTTCAGGTTAAGAGAGATTTCATGCCCCGATGTAAAGCTTCGTACTTCAAACAGGCGCACAAGACCATGTCGCAACTCAACAGTCAGTATCTATAAACACCCAAAAAGATACACATTGCAAGGCACGCGAGCTTCAGCCTCCAAAGGACAAGAGGAACTATCTTCTCAACGTGTTCAATGTAATGCTTGCAAAAATGAGTTCACTATTCCGTTGAACCCTCAAATGGGGCAATCTCGAAAAGACGTCAATGTGGCGCTGTTCAAGGGGTTGGTCAATAAAGGAATTTTGAACCGGCTCTCGGAGCTGCTCGAAATATCCATGAGCCTGATTTACCACAAACTTGAATTCTTTTATGAGCAGTGCATTCAGTTTGATCAGTGGCATATCAATCAAAATCTGGACATCCTGAAAGGAAAACGACTGACTCTCAGCATGGATCGCCAGCACTACCTGGTTAATTGGACAGAAAAAGAGGATGCCAGGCCAACAAAGTTGGTCAATACAAGCACTGTTGATAACCAGAGCCGGTTTGTCTTCGCCAGCACATTAAATTTCGACTTTATTAGTGACTGGGAAATCATCAAAAAAGACAGCGCCATGCGCCGGGACGCTGAAAAACCGGAATGGAAGCGGCGTTATGCTCAATATGTACTCAAGGATAGAGAAGTGCAAGGAGATGATGTTAATGATGAATTGTCTCTGAAAGCGCCTCAAAAAGGGCTTCTGGTGCAGCAAACATATTCATTAATGGCCCACTTGGAGCAAATGAAGCCATTCTATGACACCATCGACTACGCATACTTGATGGCCGACGACGATGAAGGGTTTGAGCTGGGGATCTGCCTGGTGCTTAGAGAATTAATTGAGAATCAGAAAATCTACCCTGTTTTAATTCGTGCGGACAGGAATAATGCAAGCCAAATGCAGGACAAAAGATCCTGGGCAGAACAGGTGTTACGAAAGCACGGAGTTGAGTTCAGCGGAAGCGGCAAGGATAACCTCACGCTTGAGGAAAAAAGAGAGCTTGCCCAGAAGTATTGGGCAGCAAATTTGGAGCAACAGTTACATAACGCGGGTCAAAGCCGCTCTGAATGGCTGGTTCACCCTTTCCCAAAATCACAACACTCTGTCCAGTTGAAGCCATTGGTTGGTGTCAACAAAGATCGATGGCTTGATGTGGCGGAGAACTTGTTTGATAGCTCAACTCAAGGCGTAGACAACTACTTTCAGATGATTCGCAGAAGAATCAATGTACTCGAACGCCCGATCACTTCAGCAACCAATGGCCATCGTTGGAACGGTTATGCATCCTACAACCCTAAGTGGAGTGTCATGCTTGTAGAGATTCTGCGGGTGTACAACAACTACATTATTACCGACTCCAAAAAGTTGAAGAACAAAGGCAGCAAGCAGGAGCCATTAACTCCTGCTCAGAAACTCTGTCTAGCCAAAAAGCGCTACTCAATACAAGATATCTTGAGCTTCAGTGCGTTCAAGGAGTTCAAAGAAAATACCCTTCCCCAAGATGCTGACGACAAAGTGTGAATGCTGACAATCACACTATTACCCGTCCGGTGACAACCTCTCTGAAAGCAAAGAATTAGAATGCAATTGTCTTATATGATACGATGAAAGCGTTCCCTGTAATCAACAATCGTCCCAACAACTTATAGCTAAATCCACCGCAAAAAAAAGCTTTAAGAGACCATCTGAGGGTCCGCCAACAAGCCCCGGGGAAGTTATGAATCCTCGGAACACAAACACATTGTTCTGAGCCTGATTTTCCTGAAATTTATCAGCGACAAGTTTGAAATACAGAAGGCAAAAATCGCCGAACAGTACGGCGCTAACTTTGTGGATATGGTGGATTTCTAAACCCAGGCAACGTATTCTATCTACCGTATTAGTGCCGTTAGTTCTTTGTGTTGGGAAATGACAAACAAAGTGACATCGCCATTACTATTGGTTCGGCACCATGTTGATGTTGAGCATGAAACCGGTGACCACGTCGTTACTGAAGAGGGCAACAAGCAGACCTTAACCGAACTCTTTATGGAAACCCGCCCCGAGACCACGCCGAAGCTAATCAGCGAAAGATCGACAAGATTGTTAAAGCCACCGGTTTGAAGGTTGGCAAAACTAGTGGCCTGCGTGAAATCCAGAAGACACTGTTATTGACACTGACTCAGTATGGTTGAGCAAAGGCAAAGATCTGTTTATAAGACCTACGCCTACATCAAAGAGCATTACTAACAGGGGCAGACGCATGACTGTCAGAAAAAGAATCTCCAAAAGTACCATGTCGATGTTCTTTAGAACAGCATGTGACCGTGAACTCTATCTATCTTTGCACACAGGAAAAAAAGAGAACATCGAGTCCGCCGGACTTTCAGTGCCGCTTAAGTCCCGCCCAGGCGTTCAGATCATTACCAAGGCAGGCAATGACTTTGAACGCGGCCAGTATGAGATGTTAGTGAGAGAGCTGCCAGGCAACGTTGTATTCGAGCCATCATTTAATGATGTCGATTTGTTGAAAACCCTATCGACGCATGTTGCTGATAAACTCATCATTCAGCCTGCTATAGAGCCTGAAACCTTTCGAGACACTGTTCTTGGCAACCTTGGACTCAGTCATTCCGAGCAGTCCTTGATTCCGCCCCTGAGTGGAATGCGTCCTGACCTTATCTATGCATGGGCAAACCTGAAACCCGATTGGGAGGTGTTGCCCGACGGAAGACGAACGCATATTGATGGTAGCGACGGCCGTATTGCGCTATCCGTTATCGATTTGAAAAATGTTCAGGAGGGCAATGCCAGCTATGCAGCAGAAGTGTGCCTGTACTCGATATTTCTATCTAACTACTTGAACGTTAACAATCTAGCCGATCGATATTACGTCTCACACCAGTGCTTTCTTTGGAGTAACGCAGAACTACTCAATTTCAGCCAAGCATTGATTGCCAAACCGATGAAGACTCCATTGGAGAAAATCGATGCATTACGACATGACTGGGAGCCTGTCAATTACCTGCTTTACATGCCAAGTGTGCTCAAATTTTTCAGGGAAGATTTGATTCGGGTGATTGCTATTGGAGATGCAAGTGGTTGGAAGGCTGTTGATTACCATGTCTCTGGTAAATGCAATGCTTGCGATTGGCTTGGTGTGGAAAAATGGCTAAACCCCACAGATAAAATTTTCTTCCAGAACAACCCAGAAAACTATTGCTCCAGAGCTGCAGAAGCACAGGATCACCTTTGTAGACTTCCTGGCTTGAGCAGAGGTGCACGACAAATTTTGTCCAACAGTGGTGTGAGCACTGTTAATGCGTTGGCTCAGGTGCCTAGCGCCTCCCCCGCCATACTTGGTAAGCACACCTTTTTGAAGCGAGAGCGAAATTCGATCGAAGCCAAAGCCTTGGCTTTGTTGACCAATAGCGTAACGACTGATACCAGCGCAATCGTTGCCGGGCTTGCCCGGAATATAAATTTAGAGATTGACATTACTGTCAATTTTGATGCGTCGTCAGGATATCTGACCGGCATTGGCTTTAGAGCAAACCTGCTGTATCCATATGGTTCGACGAATGCTCCGGAGCGCTTAAGCCTTACAAGTTTCGTAAACCCTAAAGACGAGTTGGTGTCTGAGTGGGGTGTGGTTCAAAACTTTATTGAGGAATTTGTCCGAGTTGTAGATTCGGCGGTTGTCAAATTTGGAGCACAGAATCTTGGCAGCCCCAAGACGCAAATTTACTTTTGGGAAGTTCGTCAGTATGAAGAGCTCTGCAAAGCCTTCAGCCGTCATTTGGGAGCAATTCTTGCTCTGCCTACGGCCAAGCAGAAAAGTTTAGCTTGGGTATTTCCACCGGATGAACTGATGGAAAGAGAGGACGGTGAAATAAGCCCTGCAATTGTCTTCATCCAGGACATTATTCAGCGAATTGTTAATACACCGATTCCCTTTGCGCTTACGCTTTTGAGGGTGGCAGAAGAATACCATCTAGCCCAAATGCCACCGCAAAATGTGGACAACTATTATCAAGAACCGCTTGGCAACAGCATTCCACGAGAGCGTATCTACGAGATATGGAAATCCCCAGCAGGCGTTTTTATGCGCGGCTCCCGTACCATTATGGTTCACGATGCTATCGCCGACTACGGCAAGGCGCTCAGGGCTCAGGCATATTCCCTAGCGACTATTACCGCCAGATTGCGAAGTGACTTTAAAGGTAAGTTAAAAGGCTCAGCGCGTGTTCTTCGTTTACAAGGTGTTGCAGGGAGAAGAGGTGTAGCTGACGATTCGAAGTTGTGGGCACAATGGGAGTTGGTCAATGCCGCTACGAGCAAGGTTGAACGGGTTTCGGAATTCACGATGCCAGGAGAACGACTGGAATCGGCTTTTAAGGCGATAGTGCTAACACGTATTATTCGTGTGCTAGGCTCGTACCATTTTGAATTTGAAGTAAGCCCGGACTCCACAGAGTCAAAGCTAGAGGAAGGTAATAATTTTCTTTCCTTAGGTTCAATTAACGCACCTGGATTTCTGCTTCAAAACGGGTTTTCTTTGGGAGTTGCATCGTCATTTCCATATCTGGATGAAGGTCTGCTTAGAGTGCCTACTCACAAATTTATCGCCGCCTCGCTGATTAGATTTGATAGAGTAAATCGGCTGGCAGAAGTGGAATTTAGACCTCGCTTTAACCCGACAGCGTGTGATGCATTATTTCAAGCTGCAATGAGTAGCGCCCCGATTAACAACTGCGTATCACCGGTGTTTCTGATGGAGTCAGCACCATACGATGACTCAGACAACACAATCGATATCCTCAATGCTATTGCCCACCCTGTTAACTCGAAAGCAGACAGGAATGCTGTCATTGCTTTAGGTCGACGTGCACCATCGCGTAAAGCAGGTACAGATCCAGCAACGCCCGCGTCTGCTATGCTTTGGGAGGCAAAAAAGCTGGCAAAGCAAGCTGTCCGAAGATTCTTCTGAGGTAAAAGCAATTGTTTCAAAAGCCAAGAGCTTAAATCGACATCCTCTTAATTCAAGCCAAATCGATGCGATTAAGGGGTGTGCTAAGCATGCTCTCAGTATTATCTGGGGGCCTCCTGGTACGGGCAAAACCGATACGTTGTCGGCATTGATCCATGCGTTAGCTTTAGAAGCTATTGCGAAAGGTTCTGGTCTTAAAATTCTACTAACCGGACCTAACTATCGCGCTGTTCAAGAATTAATAGAGAGAACGATTACCAGCATCGAAAATGACGCATCATGTGTACTTGATGTATTTAGCGGCTTTTCTCGTTCAAGAGAGCCGATACCCCTGAACCTTAATGCAGCCCATTTGAATGGCGGTGCGTTAAGGTTTACTGACAACGATCCGTTGTACGGAAGGTTTTTGCAAAGCATGCAGGATACCAATAGGGTGACAATTGTTGGTACCGCTGCACACGCCCTGCCATCGATGGTGCAACTGTTGGACTACCAAAGCCCATTGGCACCCATATTCGATTTAACGATTGTTGATGAGAGCTCACAGGTTCCCGTAACTCTGGCACTACGCGCTTTAGCAGTTCTTAAGGATTCGTCACAGTTGGTGATTGCAGGAGACCACATGCAAATGCCGCCAATTTCGAGCCTAGACGCCCCAGTTGGCGCAGAGTATCTAGTTGGGAGTATTCAGACATATCTATTGCAACGGTTTAACTTGAAGCCCTTACCCTTATTGGTCAACTATCGTTCAGGTGCAGACATCGTTGCTTACGCACGCAGCCTCGATTACCCTCAGGCTTTGGTTCCCGAATTTCCAGATTTACGGATACATCACATCAATGCACCTGGCAGTGCTCCAGCTGCGACCGGCATTTCTTATTCTTCCCTGATAGGTGAAACATTAGCGCCGAATAAATCGGTAATCACTTTAATTCATGAAGATATCGCATCGTCCCAAGCAAATCCCGAAGAGGCAGAATTAGTTGTTACTTTGATTTGGCACTTATTTAACAGCGCCAGCTATTTCCTTGATGGGACGAAGCAGGCAGTTAACCACAGACCTGCAAGTGAAGATGAATTCTTCGAAAAATGTGTGGGAATAGTAACGCCTCATAAGGCTCAGAAATCGCTGATAATTTCGAAGCTAAATCAACTGTTTCCAAATGCAGATAAAGAGAAGATATTTTCTGCAGTCGACACTGTCGAGCGCTTTCAAGGTGGCCAGCGACACACAATCATTGTTTCATTTGGTGTTGGTGATTCAGAAATTGTGGAGTCAGAGGAAGAGTTCTTGATGCAACTAGAGCGAACCAATGTCGCGGTATCCCGCGCAATGGCGAAGTGCATAATGATTATGCCGAAGTCACTTGCCTATCATTTGCCAAGCGACAAAAAGATCGCCAAATCGGCCAGAGCCTTGAAATCTTACATCGACGAATTCTGCTCGGAAACACAAAAGTATGTTCATCCGCTATCCAGCGGAAATAGAGAGTTCGACCTAAGATGGCATGAACGCGTGTGAACTAAACTCGTAGCACATGGAAATCGAATTCCGATGAAGCTGTCGAGTTCGATTTCATTTGTCCTGCTTGGCGCTTTCCTTCATCAGCTGTTTTGGCGTTTCTGACTGATACGACTTTCCAGTTAGCGCCTGAAGATTCGAGTGATTCCAAAAAAAGTTTTTTTGCGTCGACTTTAGCTGAAGGAATGATGCCAAAGCGGACAAACATTCTAAGCTGATCAGAAGTCGATAGCGCCATGTTACTCCATACTTTCCCCAGTGATGCGGCAAAGACAGCTTGACCACCATGATCCAATTGTTCATCGATACTATAATTGACATAGTCAGGACCACCCAAAAACCAGTTTCTTAACCACTGGTCTTGCACATATGTACGCATGCCATAGTAAGGCGGTGACGTTATCACTGTGGTGAAATCTCTTCTTGAGCCGTTAAATGATTCAGCAAGCCGAGAATCGCCATGCAAAATTTGCTGAAAGCTCCCTGAAACTTTATCGGCAAGACCATGTAGGCGTAACGTTTTTTTGCTTACGACCGTTAAAAAATCGATCTTGGGCGGCTTCATATTACGTTCTTTCCAGTACCTAACAGAGTAGTCTGGCTTAGACGAAAACGTACGTGGCATCTGATTTGAGAAGTAAGAGGCCGTATCAATTGATTTAGTGAGAGGGCCATGCAGCGCCCCTAAACAAACCGCCCTTAAGACAACTGATGCATCAGTCTCGTGTTGGATATTTAGGAGTTCATGTCTGATTTTGCAGATTTGTGAAAGAGTGTCTCTGTGGTATGCCCACTTAAAAAAATCCGATGTGGGTAGCTGAAAATCTCCCGCCTTAGAGAGCAAATTCTGTGCAAGTTCAATGACTTCATCGCTCTCACAACTTGCTAGTTTTGCTCTGGCTATCGCGACAGCAACGGGAGAAGAGTCGACGCCCCACGCATCAACTCCAAATTTTCTGGCAGCAAATAATGAGGTTCCTCTTCCGCAGAAGGGGTCCATGACAACCGGTGACTCTGACTTGAGCTTCTTCAGAATTTTGGTCGGGTATTCCAAGGGAAACATTGTGAAATAGGGACAGATTGCGTTTAACGCATTTTCTGTCAAATTACTCATTTTCCCCATATTTCAAGAAGTCCAATTTCAATGTTAATAGATAGTGGCATAATAACTTATTTTGCCACTATGCTGATAATTTTCCTTGCAGGGATCGTGCTAATTCTGCCTTCCTTCCTGAATCAAGAAGATGTCGAAAGCATCTGAGACGATAATGCTAGTACTTCCCGCTATCAGATATGTATTTTGCAAATGCAGTATTAAGAATAAGTGAACTACTAAAACGAAGATAACCCGATGCTTGATCAATCGCTGATTGCTTGTACTGTCTATTACGGCTATCTCTTAGTATTTTCCTTCTCTTTTAACCGAACAGATAGCCTTTGATTTCATCCTTGTTAACCACTTCTATTTGCTGGGCTGCCGGGTTGCTCTCCTTGTCGAGAGTGATATTCAACGCCTGCATCATGTAGTGAACCAGGGCACCCCGAGTGCGAACTGTCAGTTGTCCATTTTTCATAGCGTATTCATGGGCAACAAACTTTTTCTGTGCCGTTGTCAGGCGCACATCAGGCTGCAGAACCATATCAACCCAGGTGTTCCATTTCTCATCCTGCTCTGCGCTCTGGTCTGACCTGCCCATTAACTCCGGTTCTCCAAAGAGCCGACTTAATACAAAGTCTCGATAATCTCGATTTCTCTCACAGTATGCCCGCACATGCCATCGTAACGATGTACACACCAAAGTATGCGGAACAATGATCCGGTATTCGCCCTCGGGTGTTCCCATGGATGTATAGTTGATTTCCAGCCGTCGGCATTCGCGGATGGACTTTACCAATGGGCGCATGACTTCAACGTCAATACTGCGCACTGGTGCTTTCAGGAATTCGCTACTGATGACACCTCCGCCCAGCATTTGAAAGGGGTGGCCGGCATCATGTTCCCTGTCTAATACATGCAAATATTCATCGATCAAGCCGGAGCTGATGACTGGCTTGAACGTTTTGCTCGGTCTATACCCTTTAAGACTGCTGTCGTATTCCAGGTTACCGGGGGCGATATCTCTGGAATAAGTATTGATATCCTTTGACGCTTGCTGTCTCCCAATGCTGAATCGATCACAGAGATGATTGGTCGTCAGCCTCCCTTCCCATTGAGCAATGATCTCGATCACCCGGTATCTCACCAGTTGATCCCAGCGCTTCGCTGTTCCCTCCACGGCTTCCTTCATCTGTTTAGCCCTCCCACATGCTTGTCAAGGCGACATGTATGTTTGTCCAGTGTGGATATGTACCCTTCGGCGACATATTCTATTCGCAATCCAAGCAGTTATCCTCCCGGATTATCACATGAATAATATGTCTGGCATTCCTGGCGGAGCCAATAGCAACAAAGACGCCCAGCGATACGGCGACATCAGTCGCAGTTGCAGGAGCGCCGGCGTGCTAAAACTACTGATTGATCTGGCCAACAGTGCTGCCAAAGGATACGCCTCCACTGCTGAAACCCTGAGACCATTTGCTCAGCTCGATCTCTTATGGCTGGCCCTGGCAATCATCGACACAATAGCTGAGCAGACCGAATTAAAACCTGGCACCACCCGAAAGGCCGTGACAGCTGCGCTCTTGTCGGCGGTAATGGAGCAGAACCGTTCCATCAATCCTGACTCACCTATGGATAGTGAGAGCATCGAAACAGGGATTGGGATGATGTTTGACATATTGGCCAATCGACCAAATCGCTACAAGCCCTTTGTGACTCGCCACTGGGACGCCAATCGAAACCAGATGAGCCAGCGCCAATTCTGGCTGGTTAAAACCACTTACGACATAGAAGACGCTCAGCAAAGTGCGCTGTTTGAGCTGACGCCTCATGCATTTAGCACCTACTTCGGATTATTGGAGCAGGACGCCATTGACCTCGCACGCATTAATGTATTGAGAATGCAAATGCTGGTGGACCGAGGCGCTTTTGACCGCGCCCTGGAAGTGGCCTCTGACAATAACAACAACGCCCGTCGACTGACCTCTGAGCTGCGTACCATTCAGAGGCAGATCGTTCGAAACATTCGTTCCGTTGATTATGATAGGGTAGATTTTTTAGGCAATGAGGCAGATGAGCATTCTGATGCTTTGCAGGGGGATCTGGAGAAGCTCAGTCATATGGTGCGCAACTACTCCCCCGACAAGCTTGACCCTTCTCAGGAGGAGAATCTCCGACTGCTCAGTCAGAAGCTGGATCAACAGAAACTGGAGACCGACAAACTATTCAAGGCTTTGATTTCATTACCAGAAACCTATCGCGATCACCAGCATAAATTATTTACCAGTCGTGATGCATTGGCAGATTACAGCTTGCCGCCTTTAGAAAGTGCAGCACCCTTATTCGCCCAGGTATCCGTCACGCAAAACGCAGAACTTGCTGATGACTTTCTTGCCACACTGCTTCCTCCTGAACGTCGTCATCTGTTCTCGCCAGATCTGTTCATTGAAAACCTCGAAGCAGCGCTGGAGCAAGCACCCGTTTCTGATGCGGGCGAGGTCGAGGAAGTTGATGAATGGCTTCCCCAGGATTACCAGTCACCTTTTGATGAACTGCTTCAGCGAGACGTGATGGCCTGGTTGCAAAAGACACTGTCTGAGACAGGCGCAACAAGCGTATCAACATTGTTCCCTTTGGTGGAAAAAGAGCTGGGCAATCTGGCACCCCGGGCGCTCCAGTCCATTGCGATGTTATGCATGCAGCCAGAGAGCCAGGAGGCCTTTAAAACCCAATCGCTTTGTCCTGATTTCAGTCAACGGTACCAATATCGGACTGAGGACAAGTACCTTTTGCACGGTCATGAAATCACTGTGAGCTTGATCAGCAACGACGAAATTTAATACAAGGGCAGTCACTGAATGAATAGCGATATCTTAAAGGCGAACCGTTTACTTTACTTGACGATGTCACGGCTACAGATCCAGCGAAATGGCGGCCGGAAGGTCTATATAAATAATAAACAGGAACATGACCAGCTACTTCAGGATTACCGGGCCAGTGAATCGTTCAGCGAGCTGGTGCATCAGGCCGCTGATGGCATGGACTTGAAAATCCTCGGAGTCAGTACTGGCGGATTACACCTTACCAACAGTCATCCTCGCTCATTATGGATGCCGTCGTTCAGCGATTATCGCAACCAGATCCAAAAGCGCGATGCTGAAAAATCCCGACTGCTTCTGGTTCACATTGCCATCGGCATGACAGCATTCCCAAACCCTCAGGACCTGAACACCCATCCGGACGATCTGGGGGCGCTGACTGCACAGGACGTTATGGAAACACTGGAGCAACTGGCCAATGCTGACAACCCTTCATCGGACGACGATGATCTGCTGTCACCGGAAGAAACATCAGCGCTGTCCGACCTTCGTTCTTTGCCTTCTGTGCGCCCGGACTCCAACAAGAATCACAGTTCCTGGCTTGGACTGATCAACCTTTCCCTGAATCACCTGGTGGAGTCCCGCTATATGTTCCTGATTCACCCGGATGATGAGAAGCCGGAGTATCGAGTCTCCGAGTCTTATCAACTGTCACTGAGATCGGCTGCCAGCCGTTTGTTTGCGCGATTCAATGCCTTACTGCATCCAGATAACACAGAGGCCAGTCAGCCGGAATCAATGAGGGCTTCTGTATGAACAGTTCGTGGAAAATTGCCCGTTTTTTTCTCACTGAAATTGTCGCAGGACCCAATTATCTGAAAGATGTTGATCTCCGGATTATTGATGAGCACAACCCATCTGACCGGCCACTGGTGTTTGCTCAAAATGGCACTTGCAAAACAACAGCCATCTCAATGATTTTCAGCTGCCTGTCGCCTCACCAGGATCGATTCATACAATGCCTTCAGTCAGGCAAGGACAAAGGTATTGATTCTTATATTTTATCCGGCAGGCCAGCACTGGTTCTGATTGAGTTTGTATCCCATAAGCTAAACGGTGACTTGCTCGGCAATGAGTATCAGATAGCTCAGCGACTTCTGGTGGGCCAGCTTCTGCTGAAAAAAGAATCGACACAGAACGATAGTACTTTGAAGCGCCTGTTTTTTATGTCCGATTCGGCAACGGGCTATCAGGATATTAAGGGGTTGTATGATGATCTGGCCAATCGGCGTACAGGCTGGTCTGACTGGAAAGGTCAGCTGGCCGATATGGGCTGCTTCCATACTGAGAATCAGGGCGAGTGGAAATCCCGACTTGCCAGTGAGGGGCTTGACCCATGGCTGCTCGACAAACAAGTGGATTTTTCAACCCAGGAAGGGGGGATTGGCAAGACGTTAAGATTCAAAGACGAGACCCATTTTCTCTCTTTTTATCTGGGCACCACACTGGACCCTGCACACTACACGGGAGTCAGAGAGAGTATCGAGCTCTTGCTGGATAAGTGCCAATCCATTCCAAAGAAGAAAAAAGAGCTTCATATTGCTCGTCAGCTGGAAACCTCTCTGATCGCTTTCGAAGATCAGGCCTCTCGTTGGCGAAGTCATGAGAATGATAAAAAGAGGTGGCGGGGCATCTTGCGAAAGCTGCTCAGATCGTTTCAAAAGCACTGCCTCTGGCTGAAAAGGAGCACCAAGATCATCAGGTACGACTGGAACAGGCGGCCTTGGGCATACAAGCTATAGATGAGTCTATTGCCACCACCGAAGTTGACCACCTGATTATTCTCAACGCCAAACGACGGCGAGATGCTGAGGCTATCAATGAAGAACTGCGCCAGCGCAAGGAGTCACTATCTGCAGATCAACTTGATGAGCATCATGTCGAGGCTGCCGATCTTGCCGCAATTAGGAATAAAACCCATAAAGAAGTTAATCGCCTGCAGGAAGCGTTACTGGCTGTAGATAATGAAACGGCGCCGCTTCGTCATCGCATTGAAGAAACTCGACAGCAGTTTCACGCCCGATGCAATCACGAGCTTGAGCTGGTGAAAAAAGAAAAGCAGTTCCTGCTAACAGCGATTGACGAGAAGAAGAACGAAGACAAAAACACTCAATACAAGCTGAAATCTGCCATTGCCAAAGACAAAGCCGTAACTGCACGCCTGACGGAGCTTAACAGCAGCATCAGCCACGCCAATAGCAGTCTGTTGCAATTGTCATTAGAGCCCGGTGAAGCTCCTGAGCAAGCCAGCGAGAGATTAGAAATGCTCATTCAGGACACAAAGGATGTGATCAAAGAGCTTGAAGAGAACATTGCTGTGGAGGGAGAGAAACAGCAAGAGCATCAGAATGCCATTCGAGACGCCGAGATCAGAAAAGTCAGCATTGACCATGAGCAGCAAAAGCTGTCTGAATGGCTGCAGAAAGAATCTGACCTGCAGCAAGCCACAGTTAACAACCCATGTCTTTTAAGGCTCTCGGAGGGCGAGCTTGCGGATCCTTATAGCGACTACCTCCTCTCAGAACTCCGTGACAGCCTGACCCGTAAACAAACTGAAATAAGCAACATTGGCGATAAATGCGCAAACCTCAGGATTGAGATTCAGCGGTTGAATAAGCTCAACACCGAATCAGAGGATGACCAGTTGCCGGCCCTTCTGTCGTACTACCATCAGAAAGGCATTAAGCCTGCCAAATTGCGTTCCCATGTTGAATATCTTGATGCCAAACTGGAAGGTGATGTTGAGCGCATTGCCCATTTTATGCACCAGGATCCCGGTCGTTTTATCGGCTTGATGGCAACGGATCAGGCTACGCTGACTGCCTTGCGGGATATTCCCACCCCGCCCGGATTAAGTCGCCCCGTTATTGTTTCTCTACCTATGCCTGATGAGCGCACCCAGGAGCCTGAGTACGCGTATGAAGTTTTAAAACCATCAAACCTTGATGTCTATAGCCAGCGCGCTATTGAAGCCAAACGTCTTGTTGCTCAAGAGGAGCTGCAGCAGCTTGAGGACGCTCGCAAGGATCGAAAAACCGAGCTTGGTGAGTACGAACAGGCGCACACTATGTTGCTGACTTTGCGCCAGCATGGACAAGGTAATGACTATGTTGCTGGCCAGAAAGAGGCGTTTAATGGCATCCAGCAAACTATCGCCAATCTGGATCTGTCCATAGTCTCCCATCAAGCCGCTGGAGCCAGTTGCCAGAAAAACATTGATGACATGCAAGCTCAGGCCAGCCAGAGAAAAGCCCGATTGATTGAAACCGGGCAGATGCTGAAACAAGTAGCTCAATGGTTGGCTACCTACCAGGAGCTGCCTGCATGGCGGCAAGAGCTCGAATCCTGCCAGCGCAAGGCCTCGGATATGACCACTCTGATCGCTCAGTTGGAGAGCGAGATAGAGCAGATTCAACAGGATATAGAAGTGAAAAATCAGTCGTTGCCTGATATTGCCACCCGCCAGGAACAGGTTCGCTCCCTGAAGTCTCTGGTAGATGAACCGACTGAGCCATGGCAGGGGGATCTGCCGGCCAGCGGTGCTGACGCATTACAGCAGGATTTTCAGGCTGCCAAGCAAACCTTTGAAAGAGTGCTTTATGAAAAAGGGCATAGTGGCCTCAAGGAAAGCCTGCAAAAAGCCGAGTCAGAGCGCACCCGGGCACAGAGTAATTTGGATCAGAAGATCAAGGAATTCACCCTGAGTAATGAACGCCTGGATCACTGGCTGGCCGCCACTCAGCAGAGTCGTGACAGCGCTCTGAGAGATCTTAAGGGGCGAATCAGGAACAGTGAGCGGTCTATAGATAACAACGAAGACCGCCTTGCGACACGGAAAAACGAAATTTCCAAGGCTGAGGGCACTATCAAAAACAAATGCCGGTCAGCAACACCCAGTGTCACTGAAGAACAGCTGACCCAGGAACCTAACCTGGAGGGCCTGATTGATCAGACCAAGCGGGACAAAGAAAAACTGAGTGTTGACCGTCATGAGCTATTCAAACGACAGCAATCACTATCTGATCAGCAAAAGATCCATAATGACCGCCTCCGCTGTGTCCAAGAGGCAAAGATTCGCCTGGAGAGCTATCAGGAGAGCTCTCCCACTGACAGTTTGATGGATTGGCCCAGTCTGGCTATCGGCAGTATCGATGACAAAAAGGCAGCAGCTATTGAGTTTAACAAACTTGCTCAAGAGCTGGCCGGACGTTACTCCGCCCTGGATAAAAACACCACCCAGCAGGATCTCAATCTTAGTCGCGCCTTCAGCAAGTTGACGGAAACTGCAAAAAACAACGGCGCCTTTGAAGATTTGCAAGCGGTGACAGAACAGGTTCTCAACACGACTGCCCGAAACCTCGCGGCACAGGTGCCGGAGCATATCGTCAACATTAAATCGGTGATCCGTAATCTTGAGACTGGCATTGAGCGATTCTCAAATGAGATCAACCGGGCGGTAAGCCGTTTGTATCAACACTCTGTTGACTGCTACACCGCACTGGAAAAAGGTCTGGAAGTAAAAGTCCCTAACACAGTACCAGTGTATGCAGACCAACCTATTCTGACCATGACGCATAAACTCAATTTCCGTAAGCACGAAGAGGCTTATCGCCAAGCGCTGGGGCGATGGCTGGAGGAGTTTTTGTCCACCCAGAGACTGCCGCAAGCCAATGAAGTGGCTGGTAATGCTTTGGGGGCATCCCTGCTAACCAGCCTGCTGTCTGCCACCGGAACCCGGGTAAAAGACAGCTTCGGCCTCCAGATGATTAAACTGGACTCGACCGCTAACAAGTACGTGAATGTGGCTGCCGACTTGTCCAGTGGAGGTGAAGGATTAGCTGCTGCCACTTTGCTCTACACCGTTATCATCAACCTCAGGAACAATCAGCTAAAGCACAAAGGCAACGGCGCTGCCTTCCTGATCATGGATAATCCGCTCAGCTCCTGTAACAAAAGCTCATTGATCAAAGCCCAGTTAGACACCTGTGAGAGTTTTAACATACAGCCCATCTTTTTTACCGGTATCGCTGATATGGCGGCGCTGAATGAGTTTCATCATCGGGTTATGATTCAAAAGAGAAATGAAAATGGTGAGCAGACGCCAGTGCGCATTAATGGTCAGAAGTACTTCCGCTGCCATGTTATTGAAGCGAACAGTAGTCGGGTGGCGTCGTAATGGATATTTTGCATGACCTTCATTCTCGGAACAGTACGGGCAAAATACAGATGCGCAATATCCTGGCTGCACTACGTCGGGAAAATCCGCAAATGTCGTCGAGTGACCTTAACCATCTACTGACATCAACAGTGTGGCAATGGCAGAGAGAAGGTCGTATTCTTTTCCCTCATGAATACTCCGATGCTTGGGGAAATGGCAGTCTGCCAAAGTGGCTTGAGTTGCCTCAAGCCCCACAAGCAGCACCTTCCCTGAAAACTCTCAGAGACAGGGCGCCATGGGTTGGCCAAATGCTGGAAATCGGCCCTGACCTACCATTAAATAAAGCAAGTATCACTAAGGCACTGGCAATAAACGACTATTTTAGGTGGCGCGATCATCGTGAATGGGTGCCCGCTCGTGAACGATCATTGCAGCTGTTTGGTGACGAAAAACTACTGGACAGTGCTCGTGTCAGTGGCCTGTTCTCCGGGCGCATAACGCTTGATGATATTGACTGCTTCTATGTCCCGGAGCCTTTGAACGGCGTTCGCATTTGCAAGGAATCTAACGGTCCGATTCTGATCATCGAAAACAGCACAACCTTTTTCACGATTCAGAAATTTAACCGCTATCACAAGCGCTATAGCGCTGTAGTTTATGGTCGCGGAAAATTAATGAAAAATGCGGGGCTGGCCACCGACTCTCTGGAGGAGGTTCGCGAGGAGGTAGCAGATCTTCACGATATGAGAGAGTTGCCAGAAGTTCATTACTTTGGCGACATAGATCCAGAAGGCATGTCAATCCCCATAGAAATTAACCGGATTCGTGAGATTCATGGCCTCAGCCTGCTGGTGCCCGCTACAGACCTCTACAAGCTGTTGATGCAGTTTCCTTCGCAGCCAAAGGCTCATGAATGGATGGCATCCCTGAAAGAGCAAGATGTTATTGACTGGTTGCCATCAATTGGGCAGGAAATATGTGACACCATGCGCGATGGTTACCGTTGGTGCCAGGAGTATGCAGGCCATAAGCAAGTGCCTATTTTATGGAAGACCGATGTGCATAAATCTACGTCATAAAAAATGAGAGTTACAACTTCATTTTTCTAACTAATCTGCGGCTCGTATGTTATCGGGCCCTTTTTTAGCTATCAGCTGATTTCCTTTCTCTGACAACTTGCAAAACACCTCCACTAAATCTCCGATTTCATAGAGACCTCGCGCTTCCTTGCTACACATGACAAATAGACCAGGAGGGAATGGGCCGTAATCTGTGGACTGTATCCTTTTCTTATTTTTGCTGTAGACAACCTTGCAGTGCTGCCATTGACGATCTCTATCTGCAAAAGCCTTGTAATCGGATCGATCAACTTTACTGGAAAAGGCCAAATACTCTCTAGCGATAATGCTTTGTTCCCAGCTGTAATCCTGGTCAACTTTGCCAGATATAGAATTTAAAGTAGCGTAGTGGTTGATCGCTGAAGACTCTTTATAGTGCAATTCGTCCTCATTGTGTGCTGTGGCCAGAATAAAATGAGCCCAGCCTTTCCCATGAGTATCTCTAAGCGCTTGCTGAAAGCTTGCACCGAACTGGCCATCGAAAGGGTTGCATGCTGCATCCAGATGAGTTTTCCATCGGTTAACAGGGTCTACCGATTTACCCACATACACATCACCACTGCCGTTTACATGAGCATAAACAACACCGTGCGATTCATAAACCTCCTGAACAGTAACTCCATTTGTCAGCCCAAATTTCAAACTGGCGTTTCCAGATCGATCTATCAATTGCGCTATTTCATTTCTTGCATGATTGCTGGCATCTTTTGGAGAAAACATTTCCTCTATTCTATTGCCCATCTGCTTCGGAATATCCATCTGACGTGGTTTGGCCTGTATAGCTGACGTCTCACTCTTTTCATTAGCGCGATTTACAGGGATTGTCCTGTCATCTCGTTGACCAGCAGGGGAAGTTCTCACCTTCACTTTTTTAAGAGCATTAGGAGTTGATTTAATTAATGGCATTCCGTGATTTTCTCTTATAATCAAATTATTTTCAGGGATAGGAACAGGCTTTTGGCTGCTGACTCCCTCACTCTCTTCATTTACGCCATCGTCTTTGTACTGCGTTTCGCCTTCAAATTTTGTTATGGCTTTTAGTGTTGCATAGACCGAAACTATAACTAATAAAAACACTAAGATGTCTTGAATCTGTTGCTCCATGCTGTCTCGATATACCATGTGGAATTGTTTTTATGGCGTCAAATAGGCGTAATTACTTCGCTTTAAATTTTCTAACAAATGGTAGAGTTTTGCTTAACAGAAAATCGCAGGAAATATTTTTGAAAAATTGAAGTTAAAATATATTAATCAATAATTCTTTCGATTCAAAAGCAGCAACTCATCCTTCATTAGTCGCTGCTATTAAACTACTGATGACTTCCTGTTATATTCAACAAGACTTCAGATTTTAATGTTTAGAAGTTAACAATTCAACATTACAATATCAGGCAGCTTTCCAATATTTAACGTCGAGTTGGTCATAATCGCTTGATCGACAATAGTCGTAAGGATTTGGTCGAGTGTTTTCTTTCTTACGATAAAAACCATCCGGCGTCTCGTCAGCGATATCTTCAAAGATCCATCCTTTGAAAAAGCGCGCCTCCACTTCCTGAAGCTCTCCAAAATGGTTGCGAAAGACCACTCGGTACGTGCCGGTTTCTTCAGGATTTCCGTCACGCTCCAAGCGATTCCAGTCTTGATAATGGTCCACAGTCATAAAGTATCTCTGTTATTGGTATGCGGAGTCTCATCATAGAAAACCCTGTTCTGGGAAAACAGGGTTTTAAACACATAAACATCAGGAGACTGGGATTGACGGCGTGACAAGCCTTCCGAAGCATGAGCTTCTCACGGCAGGTGTGGAAATGTCAGACGACTGGTGCGTCTTTGCTCTCCCAGGCGACCGACATGGCAGCACTTAATCTGGCCCGATCTTCATCGGACAACGTTGCACCATCGGCGTCTGGCTGCTCCATGGTGGCCATAATATCAACCAGTTCGTTCAACCGGTCATTTAGCAGACGATCACGATCGGTCTCAATGGTGGCAGTCTGAGACGACGTTTTGCTAAACCATCCAGAGAGCCGGATTGAATCGTCACTGTCCAAGCGATCTACCAGAAGGTCGCTACTGGATCGGGTAAACCAGAGGTCGCTTGAACTTTCCGTTCCCAGTATTTTCATCACATCTTCTTGTGTAGAGCTATAAACCGTATCGTTTCCATCCCCTTTATGAAAGACAAATGTATCGCTGCCAGCACCACCATTCAATCTATCGTTTCCGGTTCCGCCAACCAGAAGATCCAACCCATCACCGCCATCCAAATGGTCGTCACCAGAGTCACCTTGAAGCACATCATCACCGGCCTCTCCCATAATGAAGTCATTATGATCACCACCGTTGATTGTGTCGTTTCCGCCTCGGCCCCGGAGTTCGTCATTGCCAGCATTACCTTGCATCAAGTCATCAGTTTGATCATCCCCATAAAACACATCGCGGGCAGTGCTACCATTCATCATCGCCAGCGCTTTAACGGCCTCAAAATTCAACCGTGAGCCATCAGCAAATTCAAGCTCATCAATGACACCGCTGTAACCTCCCTGACCAATATACTTTTGATAACCATCCAGGGTAATGGATTCACCAGTATCATTAATGGTGATAACCAGCTTGCTACTGTCCCGTGTCAAGGTGACATCGGACAAGTTAACATCTTTCAATTGCAGGACGTCATGACCTGTAAGGTCAACGCCACTGATTCTATCATTGCCATCACCTTTGCTGTATACAAAGACATCATCTCCAGAGTCACCACTTAGGCTGTCATTACCCGTGCCACCATTCAGGAGATCGTTACCGTCACCACCTGACAGCCGATCATCACCGGAATCACCGTGCAATACGTCATCGCCGGCCTCGCCCATAATGAAGTCATTATGATCACCACCGTTGATTGTGTCGTTTCCGCCTCGGCCCCGGAGTTCGTCATTGCCAGCATTACCTTGCATCAAGTCATCAGTTTGATCATCCCCATAAAACACATCGCGGGCAGTGCTACCATTCATCATCGCCAGCGCTTTAACGGCCTCAAAATTCAGCCGTGAGCCATCAGCAAATTCAAGCTCATCAATGACACCGCTGTAACCTCCCTGACCAATATACTTTTGATAACCATCCAGGGTAATGGATTCACCAGTATCATTAATGGTGATAACCAGCTTGCTACTGTCCCGTGTCAAGGTGACATCGGACAAGTTAACATCTTTCAATTGCAGGACGTCATGACCTGTAAGGTCAACGCCACTGATTCTATCATTGCCATCACCTTTGCTGTATACAAAGACATCATCTCCAGAGTCACCACTTAGGCTGTCATTACCCGTGCCACCATTCAGGAGATCGTTACCGTCACCACCTGACAGCCGATCATCACCGGAATCGCCGTGCAATACGTCATCGCCGGCCTCGCCCATAATGAAGTCATTATGATCACCACCGTTGATTGTGTCGTTTCCGCCTCGGCCCCGGAGTTCGTCATTGCCAGCATTACCTTGCATCAAGTCATCAGTTTGATCATCCCCATAAAACACATCGCGGGCAGTGCTACCATTCATCATCGCCAGCGCTTTAACGGCCTCAAAATTCAGCCGTGAGCCATCAGCAAATTCAAGCTCATCAATGACACCGCTGTAACCTCCCTGACCAATATACTTTTGATAACCATCCAGGGTAATGGATTCACCAGTATCATTAATGGTGATAACCAGTTTGCTACTGTCCCGTGTCAAGGTGACATCGGACAAGTTAACATCTTTCAATTGCAGGACGTCATGACCCGTAAGGTCGACGCCACTGACTCGATCATTCCCGTCACCCTTACTGTATACATAGACGTCATTGCCAGCTCCGCCGCTTAAACTATCACTGCCCAGGCCACCGGTTAGAAGATCTGCTCCATCACCACCATCCAAATGGTCGTCACCAGAGTCGCCCCGCAACAAATCGTCGCCGACCTCTCCCATGATGAAGTCATTATGATCGCCACCTTTAATCGTATCATTTCCAGCGCGACCGCGAAGATCATCATTACCGGCATTGCCTTGTATCAAGTCGTCGGTTTGATCATCACCATAGAACACATCGCGCCCTGTGCTGCCACTCATCACTGCAAGTGTTTTAACAGCCTCAAAGCTAAGTCTGGAGCCATCGGCAAATTCAAAGCTATCAATGGCACCTATTAGAGTTCCATCGCTAGAAAGTGACTGGTAATTTTTTACAGTAAGGGTGTCGCCTGTAGAATTTTGTCGAATATATAAGTTTTTCCGATCTCGGCTAATGGATACATCACTGATGCTCTGAGTGTTAGTTAGTTTAATCTCGTCATTACCCGCATGATCTGACTCATAAATAATGTCGTCGCCAGATTGTTCTTCGATCAGGTATGTGTCATTGCCGGAGCCTCCGGTCATTACATCATTACCAGTACCGCCAGAAACCAAATCATCTCCATCTCCAGTGGAGATATTATCGTTCCCATCGCCCCCAAAAATAACATCGTTACCCGTATTTCCAATTAGCGAATCATCTCCTTTTTTGCCAAGCAACACTCCGTCATCTGAAGTTTCTAATTCGAGATTATCATTGCTGTCGTCACCGATAAGAATTTCAAGCGCAGCCTCCAGTTTGGCAAGTAAATGCTCAACTGTTTCTTCTAGTGCTACTTTGGCTTTTTCGACCCGGCTAAAGAAAATATCTTCACTCACAACAAGATCACTTTCCCATTTTTCCATGGCTTTAAATAATGCAACTGCGGCCTCATTAACTTCATGTTCATGTATGTATTTAGCCTGGTTTACTGCATTAATGTATTGCTGGGACTCTGGATCATAATTTTCAGCAGCCTGGGCAACCATTCCGTTATACTTTTTCTCAGCTATCTTTAAAGAGTATTCGTGAGATTTTTGCGCCTGAAGATATGCCTCAGCAGCCTCCTCATCGCGAGCTTCTTTCTCAATGCTATCCAATTCAATAGCATGAAGATAATTGCTATATGCTATTTCATATTGCTGCAATACACTTTGAATTTCTCGTAAGACATAGTCGTTAAGAGATTCTGTCATCCGCTCAAGGAAAATATCTAGATATTCTGAAGAAAGAGAAATAAGGCCTTCTAAAGCATCCAATGTTGCCTTCAAAAAGTCCTCGTATAGGTTTTCAAACAAAGATTCACCATGTGAAACTATATCGCATTGCATTCCGCTATCAGAAATCCATGAATCCAGTCTCTTCTTAGAATCGGACCCTGATAGGCTGTCAGATGTATCGGAGATTTTTTTTGATATCTCATTTATTCCATTACTCAGAAACTCCATAATCAATGTGGCAGATTCGGAAACGATATCAACACCCGCATCAATTAACTCAAGAGTTCCTTCAGCTATTTTTGTTGCTTTCATCCAACTCCAATCTGCTACTTCAGAGAGGCTTTTATTGATTTTTTCAAAAGCATCTTTGAGCGCATCATTTATAGTCGTTGAGTCTTGTCTGGTTTGTGCCCAGAAATAGAGACTGGCCGACGTAGCCAGAAGCGCCCCTGTAGCCACTGCACCAGCAGGGTTTTTTGTGAAGGGGCTGGCAAGAGCGCCCGATGCAGCTAGATTAGCCAGATCTGCTGCAAGCTGAATAAAGTCTTTATCAGCTACATCCTTCCCTTCAGCCATTTCTTCAGTGATTTTTTTACTGCTGGCGATTGCGGGCATCATTGCTGCAGGTATTGCTGCGCTAGATGGAAGTTTATTCGCAATTGATGCAGCATACGCGGAAAGCGATATCGCATAAGCGGATGATTGTAGTATATCATTTTGAGTTAAAGAATCAGCTGAAGCGGCAAGCTTACTGGCTTCAAATTTGCTGCCAAAGTTACTTAATATCAATTGTCCAGTAGTTAATGATTGAGCACTCATTATTTAAATTCACTCTTCCTTTTTTTTAAAAACTTTCTTGTTAATAGCGGGGTTAAAATTAATATAAGCAAATAAAAGGGTATCCTTGATTTTATATTTTCGTGGACCTGTACTATTCCACTATAGGGTCGAATCGATTTAATTATCTTGTCATTAATTTCAATCTTTCCAACCTCTATCCATGAATCTGGATATCTTACATTGTGATAGACAAACACCTTTATTGGTTCGCCCTCTTTAAGCTTTAATAAGTCTTCTTTTTCTTGAACAGAAAGCACAGCTTTAGGTTTGTAGATTTCACCTTTGTAATTTACATGCAACCTAAATCTATTACCTTCGATTCGTACTAACTTAACGAACTGACCATCAATAAAAGGCATTCTTTCAACATCCGGCACAGGGCCAATTAAAATCGATGCCTCTACCAGCATGTAAGCAAAAACAAAAAGCAAGGCAGTGGTTATCTTTCTGTAATCATGCCAAAATCGATCATAGGATCTGTACATTCCAACCATTACTCTCTTGCATACTGGTATTTTCCATATCGCGAGCATTAGAATAATGAACAAAATTATATACGACCAATAAGAATCACTCTGATAAGAGTTAATCACTGTTTGAAGTTTTTCGTCGTTTGTCATAAGTAAGCATTTAAATGTAGTTATATTGTATATATTAATTAATGATTTGCATCAAGAGTAAGGTGTTGGCAAAAAATCTAAAAAAAATTTCCATCAATATATGATTGTTGTGCAGAGAGTGCGAAAAGATATTCTTGTTTTGAATTGTTATGCGCTCCTCATAAGCGTATTAGACAATATAATAACTCTATTTACCAGTGGGTATTAAGTGCCTAATATCATTTTTCTTACCTATTAACATTTAATTTTTGGTAAAAGACTGTCAGCGTTCTTGTAAACTATTTCTTGTTGACCGGAGTAACGGACTCAAAAAGAACTCAATAATCCGACGCTGACCTGTTCGAATATCAACGGCCACACTCATTCCTGGTGAGAGTTTAGTTTTTTGATTGCCGGTTTGAATCCAGTTTTGATCAAGACTGACCGTAGCCCGGTATTGCAATCCCTGCTGCTCATCTGCAACGGCATCATTGGATAAGCTTTCAATCTTTCCACCAATCAACCCATACTTGGTAAAGTTGAACGTATCGATTTTAATGTCACTACGCTGACCTTCTGAAACAAAACCAATGTCTTTGTTTAATACCCAGGCTTCGACCTCTAATGGCGTGTTGGCAGGAACTATTTGCATTAACACCTGCGCCGGTTGCACAGCACCGCCCAGCGTATGCACCTGCAGCTGTTGCACTTTACCTTCAATAGGAGAGCGGATCGTCTGATACCCGTGAAGCTTCTGAGCCTTAACCAGTTCCTGACCAATACCGTCCATTTGGCGCCTAAGCTCATCGATCAGGCGTAGACTTTCTTTGCGTGCGCTTGCTTTATGGCTGGCAATTTGATTTTGGATCACACTGACGTCCGCTTTGGCTTGCTTCAGCATGGCTCGCTGTGAATTCAGCGCTTCTTCAGCCTCAATGCGCTCTCGCTCCAGTTCAAGGAATTGCATTTTTGCGCCGTACTTTTTTTGGTACATAGCCTCAGCGGCATTCGCCTGTTCAGTAATCAGAGGCAATACGCGCTGCAGCCGTTGAATGGCAACGCTGGCGGTTTGCTGCTCAGCCAATTTACTGCTTTTTTTGGCTGCGAAGCACCTGCAGGGTAGATCCGTACTCTTCTATCTTTTGAGATAGAAGGCGAGCTTCAAACCAGTCCTTGCTCAACTTGCTGTAATCAATCGCACTCAACTTTATTTGGAGATTTTCCATACCTTCTATTGCCGCGTGCTGGGCGTGCATGAGATAACGATGAAAGGCTTCTTCCCGGGCAATTTGCAGCAGCAAGGACTGGTGCTGGCGTTTTAACTTGTTCAACTCGGCACCGGTGATCACTCCGGTCAACGTCACCAGTATGTCACCCTCCCTGACCATATCGCCTTCCTGAACATGAATCTGCTCAATCTCTCCGGACGACATCGACTGAATACTCTTCACACGAGCGCCAGGAATGATTTTACCCTGGGCAGTTGCCACGATATCGATCTTGCCTATGCAGGCCCAGGCCACTGCCGCGAGAAACAATAATCCAACCACTTTAATCAGGAGGCGACTGGCCGGGTGTGCAGGTGTCTCAGCAACCTCAAGTGCGGCCGGCGCAAATTGTAAAGCCGTCTGCTCGATAGCCTGTTTGTGTTCAAACCGCTGAATTAACCATTCATTCAGTCCAGAGAGGTTTGGGAAACGATATTGCTTCATACTGCTTTTCGCACCCCTTGCTGATGAGCGTGCAGCTGCGCGTAGTGGCCACCATTCGCAATAAGCTGCTGATGGCTCCCTTGCTCAGCAATGACGCCGTGATCCATGACAATGATTCGGTCGGCGTCTCTGACCGTGGAGAGGCGATGAGCAATGATAAAAACAGTACGTCCCTGACAGATCTGTGGCATGTTCTGCTGGATCAGGTGTTCAGAGTGGTAGTCCAGTGCTGAAGTGGCTTCATCGAATATCAGTATCCTGGGCTCTCTCATTAATGCCCGGGCAATGGCCAGTCGCTGTTTTTGTCCGCCGGATAAGCCACTGCCTTGCTCTCCGATCTGCGTGTCGTAACCTTGTGGTTGCTCAAGAATAAAGTCATGGGCACCCGCCAGTCTGGCGCAGGCGATGATCCGCTCAATCGGCGCAGAGGGATCTGATAACGCAATATTGTCCCGGATGGTTCGGTTGAACAGGAAGGACTCCTGGGAGACGACGCCCACTTGTTGTCGAAGCCATTCCGGTGAGGCCATGGACAGGTCACAGCCATCGACCAGTACGCGACCGGACTCCGGTATGTAAAATCGCTGAAGCAATTGTGCGAGCGTGCTTTTGCCGGAACCGGAGCGTCCGACAATACCAATCACTTCTCCCGGGTTGACCACCAGGGACAACTGACTCAATACCGCAGTCCGATCGGACTGATAGCGAAAGGTCACGTTTTCAAACTCAACACGACCCTGAACCGTTTCGAGGTTGGTTCGGTTGTGACTCAATCCCGGCTCTGTTGGGGAATTCAAAACATCGCCCAGCTTTTCTACAGAGATCTTGACCTGCTGAAAGTCCTGCCACAAACGAGCCAGTGCCAGAATGGGGCCACTCACACGTCCGGCAATCATATTAAAGGCAATAAGGCCGCCCACCGTCAGCGCTCCGGCAATCACTTCGCCAGCACCAACCCACAGGATGAGCACGGTCACCACTTTGCTGATCAGGGCGGCCAGATTGCTGGAGACATTGCCGAGATGGTTAGCTCTGAAAGATGCGCTGACATAACCGGCCAACTGGTCTTCCCACCGTCGCTGCATCTGGGGCTCTACGGCAGCGCTTTTGACAGTCGTCATGCCAGTCACGGACTCGACCAGAAATGACTGGTTCTCAGCCCCGCGCTGGAACTTCTCGTTAAGCCGGGAGCGTAGCAAAGGTGTAACGACGAGGGATAGCAAGACGTAAAAAGGGATTGAGCCGAGAACGATCCAGGTTAATGTTGGGCTATAGGCGTACATCACAACAAAGAAGATGATGGTAAACACCAGATCCACGCAAAGTGTCAGGGCAGAACTGGTAATAAAATCACGGATAGTGTCCAGCTCTCTGACCCTGGCCACCGTATCGCCCACACGCCTTTGATTAAAAAAGCTCACTGGCAGGCGAAGCAGGTGCTGAAACAGCCGCGAGCCCAGTACGACATCGACACGTGATGTGGTGTGTGTCAGTAAATAGCTTCGAAGGCCATTCATCAGGACATCAAATACTGAAAGCACCAGCAGGCCGATCGCTAATACATTCAGCGTGGTTACTGCTCTGTTGGTCACCACCTTGTCAATCACGACCTGAAAAAACAGTGGTGTAATCAGAGCGAATATCTGCACAAAAAAAGAGGCCGCCAGTACTTCGATCAGCAGTTTTTTATGTTTCATTAATGCCGGAATGAACCAGGAAAGATCAAACTTTTTAAAGCTCTCTGGCAACAGCGATCGTTTGGTGAATAGAAAGCAGGCATCGGATATCTGCTCTGAAAACTTCTCCAGAGACATAATCTCCGGGGGCTGATCAAGAAGCCCCTGAGTGACCACTTGATCGCCAGAAATGCGGATAATAATCAGGAAGAGCCCGTCCTTACGACGAACCATAGCTGGTAAAGGAAGCCTTATAAGCTGCTCAGGGGTTATGGAGATAGCGCGACCTTTGAGCCCCAACTGTCGAGAAGCTCTCAGCACATCTGCATCAGAAGGAGGATGATCCCCAAGGCCCATTTGATGACGAATATTTTCTGGCTGAGCAGGTAACCCATGAAATCGCGCCAACATGGCCAGGCAATCAGCCGCCGACAGAATTCCTTTTCCATCCATGGCTTATAAAAATCCCGGTTCATACTTTTATAAAATATGGCGGGAAGATTACGTACAAAGACGCCCTGAAACAAGCAAATATGAGGGGATTTTGTGATTGTTTGTACGCAAAAAAAACTTTAAGGCCGGGACTTAAAGCCCTGAGATAAGCAAGTAGAAATGGATAATTAATGCAATAACAGTGACTTATATAAAAAAGACCACATGCTAATAGTTATGCAAAACGTTCGTCTTGTATCAATCGTTTAAGATATCGGCTAGAGAAATTTGGGTTTTAGTGTAATTTTGGCATCAATTAAGTGAGCAGGCATATTTGATTTTTTTCAATTAGCTATATATGTTATTGATTTTAAAGTGATAATTAATATCGTCGTACGTTTTTTTAAAGTATTTACAATCATAACCAATTGATTCCTATGAATAAAAAAAGCACCTGAATCAAACTCAGGTGCCGTGTGACTTATCAGCCTACCCTTGTTGCCGGGTTTTCTTTTTTACGCCACGATGTCAGCGGAATGGGGTGGAACCATGCAGGGAATAAAACTGTTTGCCAGTGTGGCTGACAAGCTGTCCGGTTTGGTTTCCCTGTATGGCTTGAAAAAGTAAACGCCCATGAAACTGAACATCACCTCCTTCACCTTCACCGGCGAAGTACCCTGACTGGACAGCCATCTGCTCGAAGACACCCGGGCAGTGGCCGCCATTGACTGCCGGTTGACCAATGGCAGCTTGCGAGCCTACTACGTCCCCGCCGATGAACAGGCCCTGAATGCAACGCCGCAGTCCATCTACCTCTATCGCAACGAAGGCAGTTGCTGGCAGTTTGAGTTGGCAGGTACTGATACCGTGACCGCCTTAATTGTGGCCAGCTCGATGGCAGAGCTTTAGGGTAGCCAGTCTTCCTGCACCATCTGGTCGTAAGTCCACGGACAGGCAGAGGGAAAGCTGTTTGCCGTTAATCGCTGATGGGGCTGGACGTATTGGTTCATATCGTCAATCGCCAGTTTTTTAGCGTCCGGATAAGCCTCGGCCAGTTGCTCGTTGATTTGCGGCTGGATGTGCGGGTTTTTTTTGATCAATTTGTTGATGGCCAGCCTTGTGCGGCGAATAGTAGTGATCCAGTCCCAGCAGTTGTACGGTTCATGCAAAACCGGGTTCAGTACCCGTTGCTGGTAATCATAATTGAGCAGATGATGGATCAAGGTCGTCAATCGGTGTTCCAGCGCGCCCAGTTCACTGCCCATGCCTTCGATTTCCCAGAACAGGTTTTCAATATCCAGTTGGTCGTACTGGCCGTTGCGGAACAGTTGTTTTTGCTGTTCGATCCATTGGTAGCGGTCGGTGTGGTAAAGATTGTTCATGGCAACCAGTCCTCGTCCAGCAGTTGTTCTTGTAGCCACGGGCAGGTGTCGGGAAAGCTGGCTTCGGTAAGCCACTGGGCTTTGGTCAGGTATTTGTTCATCTGCCTGATAGCGCTGTTTTTGGCAGCGGGATAAACCGTACCCACCATATTGGGTATCTCCCGTTTCAGCGATGGGCTTAATTGCAACAGCAGGTTCATCTGGTCCCGTGCATCGCTGATGGAATCTGTCCAGCTGCGAAACTGTTGTGGCTCATGGCGTTGTGGGTTAAGGACGGTCATTTGGTAATGGTGTTTGAGCAGGTGGGTCAGCAGGCGCAACACCTTCGATAGCATGGCGTGGCGGTTATTGGTCATCACTTCCCCCAGTTCCTCTAACAGATGGTCAATATCCAGCCGTTCAAACTGGCCGGTACGCAGCAGTTCTTTTTGTTGTTCGGCCCATTGGTAGTAGTCGGTGTCGTAGAGATTGTTTTGGCTGTTCTGCATTGCCTGCATCCTTTTTATTTACTGTTCACCATTTTAGGTTACCCATGGCCAAATTTCCCGCGCTGCCCGCCAGCGTAGACCGCTACGTGCGCGAGTTCCTGAACCGCCTGGCCGGTCGCAGCGGCAATGCCGGAGACAAGGCAGTGCTGCACAGCGAGCTGGCTGATCTGGGACTGGCCGAAGAAATAGGCCAGCGGTTAAGCTTGCCTGCCTCTGCCGTGGGTTTCATTACTGATACCCTGAAACCGGTTCAGCCAGAAATCACGGTCCCGGTAGATGGAGATAGTGGAGTAACAGTGCCGGATGCACTCACTCGCTGCCACCGGCTTGTCCACCAACGGCATTTTTGGTGTCGTAATCCTGCAATGGGATGCCCCGGCCGACAACGGTCATAACCACACCGAAGTGTGACGAGCACAGATAGATGACCGGGCACAGGCTTTTCTGGTCCATGAAGCCAATGCAGCCGCTATACCGATGTCACCGGCAACGACTATCTGGTGCTGAAACAAGGCCGGATCGAGTCCTATATCTACACCGCCAGGGCCGGCTGGTGATGAATGTCTTTAATCTTGATCCCATCCCGCAAATCATCAAGCCAATCTGGGAAGTGTCCGAAAACCGGGACCGCTTCAGTGACCGGCCCATTCTCCCCATGCGCTTGCAGAACCTGAAGCCAGAGGCACAGTACGATCCTTACACCAGCGACACCCTGAAAGAGCTGGTGCAGTGGATACCAGAAGAAGCACCGGACTGGATGGGTTCCCCCAAAAAGCTGGAGCATCTGATCAGGAGCTATTTCGGGTCGCTGGGCAGTTATACCCTGATGGCCGCCGATGCCATAACCCGAAAAGCAACGGGCGCTGCCGACAAACCAACTTCCACTCTGCAAGACAACCCATTACTGGGCAGCTTTGTGCGAGACAAGGTGACCAACCGCAACCGTTACACCGATGAATTGCACGAGATGACGGTAGATATTAACGAGAACGCCAACAGCATCAACCGCTACCAGGAATCCGGCGAAGGCCAGCGAGCCAAAGATCAGGAGCAGTCTGCCGCCGCAAAGCTGAAGCATAAGGCAGGACTCCAGAAGGCGAATCGGTAGATAAACAAGCTGAGAAAAGAAGTGCTCCGGGTGATGGAAGACCGGTCGATGAACTCTGATACTAAACGGCAACGACTGAATACTCTGCACGAGCGGATCAACCAGTTATCAATGAATGCTGTTAAGCGTTACCAGCAACCCTTTCACTGATCAGCCTGTTTTTTCTCCTGCTCTTCGGATGCCTGATCGCGAGTGTCTTTGACGGAGGTCATCACCGCCTGAGAATCATCCCGTGAGAGTTGCAGCAAATGAAAGAGGAGAGAAACCAGCTGAGAGACCTTGACGAGCCAAATGTTCCTTTTGTTCATAATATACGTCCATTTATTGTAATTGTAATTATTGGCCGTGTAAGAAGTGTAAAATATAGGCATCGGTTGCATCCTGCCAAACAAATACCACTGTAAACTGTTCGATGGTACTATTTTATGCCTATGCAACTAGACATTGAGTGTCGTTCAAAAAAGCGTTACCTGACTATTCCTGAAAATGTCTGGGTGGGCGGTAGCGTAGTTGCAGATCAGGAAAGTGTTGTAATGTTTTTTTGATTTAAGGCGCTGGGTTGGAGAAGCATTAAGCCGACTTTTCCTGGTCAAGAAATATAATGTGCAAAAACCAAGATCCCATCTTTTTTCCAATGGTTCAGGTAATTAAAATGAACGACACCCATAGTAAAGTTATCGGTTATGTACTTTGGATTTTCGGTTTTCTTGGTGCCCACCGTTTTTATTATGGCAAACCGGTAACAGGGACTATCTGGTTGTTCACCCTTGGTCTCTTTGGCATTGGCTGGCTGATCGATCTTTTCCTTATCCCGGCCATGGATCGGGAAGCGGATTTTCGTTTCCATAGTGGCCAGTATGATTACTCTGTTACATGGATCTTGCTGGCATTCCTTGGTGTATTTGGCGTTCACCGTATGTACCTGGGGAAATGGATATCGGGAATTTTGTATCTGTTTACCTTTGGTTTTGTTGGCCTTGGTGTTATTTATGATTTTTGGACGTTAAATGACCAAGTCTCAATTAAAAACAGTGCGAATAGTTCTGCATCACAAAACTGAAAAAGTGGGTTGAAAATTTTAGGGCAAGAATTGAAAGGCAGTTTTTAATCTTCGATGTGTTCAAGATTCAAGACCCGACCCCGGTTTTTCGACCCCGGTTTTTGCGACCCCGGTTTTTCTCCTAATATTTGGTTTCATTTGATTTTTGATACTGATATTGACATGTGCCAAAGCCTCCCACAACAAAGTTGAGTAGACTGTCGCCTGTTTCAGGAGGGCGGCAGTTTATGAGTAGAATTGATGGACGCAAGCTAAGCCACACAGTTCGCGAGTCTATTCGCATGGAGGCTATTCAAAAGTGGTTGGATGGTGCTTCTGTCAAAGAAATTTCAGAGATATACAGTACAGATCACACCTGCGTATATGACTGGATCAACCGTTATAAAGAAGGTGGGTTTGAGGCATTAAAGACCAGGCCATTGGGTGGCAGGCCTCCCAAACTTTCGGATCTGCAAAGGGCAGAGCTTGCTGAGATACTTCTGATCAAGAATCCTACCGACTTCGGATTCTACAAGGCAATGTGGACTCGTGACATTGTTGCTGACATCATCAAAAGTGTGTTTGGTATCACCATGCATCCGGCGGCTGTTGGCAAGATGCTTAAGAGAATGGGCTTTTCTCCTCAGCGCCCGGTACGCAAGGCATGGCAACAGTGTAAAAAAAGTCCATGACTGGCTGACAACTCGTTACCCTGTGCTTCGTACAATTGCAGAAGAAAATAATGCGCTTATCTACTTTGCTGATGAAAGCAGCGCACGTTCTGACTACCACGGCGGCACAACTTGGGGAAAGAAAGGCCGAACACCTGTCGTAGAAGCAACAGGGGCGCGGTTCGGTATCAACCTGATTTCTGCTGTCAGTGGTGAAGGCACCATGCGCTACATGACCATCAATGGTCGGTTTAATGCTGATCAGTTTATTCGTTTCCTGAAACAGCTGGTGCGCACTCATGACCGGCCGGTACTGGTGGTTGCTGACGGGCACTCTGCCCATAAGGCGAAAAAGGTTCTCAAATATCTGCAACAGGAACCCCGTTTATTGGGCATCCATATCTTGCCCGCTTATTCACCAGAGCTGAATCCCGATGAATACGTCTGGAGTTATTTAAAATCAGGTCACATGGGAAGACTGATACTGCGAACCGAGGAAGCCTTTTTGAATGCAGTTAAAAAAGGACTCAGGTCACTCCAGAAACAACCGGATAAAATCCTGGGCTTTTTCAGGGCTGAAGGTACCGCCTATGCCTGTCTACAAAGATTTGGGTAGCATGTGCGCATATCAATAATAAGTTAGGGGAGTCAAAAGTACAAATTAAGCCTGATGATTTTAATAAGAGCAAGGTGATTATCAATCTATTGTCTCAACCTTTTAAAGATGTTCAGGTATCAAAAAAGGCTGAGAAAGCTATTGCGAAATAAAAAATATAACAAGTAATTAAATTAAGATTCGCTCAAAGCTGTCATGCCAATTGCTGAAGCAATTCACCTGCCAGCTTTGGCTCACTTATTAATTAGGCGTTAGGGCCTTTTGCATACGTTAACGAATACGGAAATATTTAATGAAAATAGAAGTTGCACTAAATAAGTCTGCCTCAACTAAAGAGAGAGGTGATCTTCTGGAAGCGCTAACTGAAAAGCTCTTAACGGCGCAGTCGTATGAAGTTGTCAAGGAAATAAGATTTACTGCTGTTGAGTTAGACTTGTTATGCCGTCACAAGGTCAGTGGCAAAGAAATATATGTAGAGTGTAAGGCATATCGGGATAAAAATATTGATGCAAATATTCTCAAGAACCTCGCTGGCACACTTGTCTTTAAGGACTATTCAGAAGCGTGGCTTATCGGTACTGGCGACTACGGAAAAGAAGCAAAAGGTTTCGTTAAAGAATGGCAAGACAAACCTAAAGAACAAGCAACCAAGTTAAGTTTTTATGATCCTGAGAAAGTTATTGAATCACTTATTAGTGCGGGCGTAATAAAAAAACGTCCAGAAGATAAAGCGGCAGAATATGCTGGCAGTGAAAACCTGATTGGAGAGTGGGTTTTATTAGTCACAAAATATGGAATGTTTTGGGCTGCTGCAACATTATCAGGTGGTATTCCTTCAGGAGTCATATGTTATTACGCAAATAACAATGAATTGCTAATCGACCCCAAACTTCTGGAAAGCCTTTCTGAAACAGATACTAGCTTAAATAAGCTGGACTTTTCTCTGATGAAAAGCCAAGCCGCTAGAACTAATGAAATAGACACAACTAAAGTAGTAGATGTTGTTCAGTTACAAACTGGCGAGGCATGGACTGATTATCGCCCGGCTAGACCTCAGGACTTTGTCGGTAGAACGAAAGATATAAATTATATATTTGAGTTTTTAAAAAACATTAAGGAGAAGAAAACTAACACTCGAATTTTTGCCATAACAGGGAATTCTGGGATGGGGAAAAGTTCATTTATAGCTAAGCTAAAAAGTAAGGCGGGCAATTATCAGAATAAGAATAAATTTTTTGTTTTCCCTGTAGATGTTCGTGCAGCTACAGGTCCTGAGTATATCTATTCCTCATTATTGAATGCATTGAAAAGCGCACAAAACTCTGGTTTTGGAGATCAACATATTAATCTAATTTTATCTGATGTTGGTAATCCTCTTAATTCTGAAACTATTAGGGCATTTTTAGAGTCATTAGAACCAAAAAACCAGATTGTAACATTGGTTTTTGATCAGTTTGAAGAGCTATATTCTAAACCAGAGCTATTTGAAGTATTTGAAAAAGCCAAGTCATTGCTGCTAAATGCAGCATCCATAAAACTTAATTTTTGCTTAGGCTTTGCTTGGAAAACCGATAGTACAACTCATAGTGAACACCCAGCATATTTCTTCTGGCATCAACTTTCAGATTATCGTGTCACTAGAAAATTAGTCCCTTTTTCTGATGGTGAGTCCGGCGCTGCGATAAGCATATTTGAGAAAGAAATTAATCAGAAGTTACACACTGACTTGAAGCACAACCTAATCGCAAGTAGTCAGGGTTACCCATGGCTACTGAAAAAGCTGTGTATTCACCTTTATGAAAAAATAGATAATGGATTTGATCAGAACGACTTGCTAGAGAATAAACTAGATATTGCAAGTTTATTTAAAGAAGATATGGAAGAGCTTGAGCCGGGTGAGGCAGCTTGTTTAAAACTAATAGCACAACGAGCACCAGTTGACTGGTTTGAAATAATCGAAACATCTGGTCCCGATACTTTAAAATCACTTATTAATAGACGTTTGATTATTAGGAGTGGTGATCGGCTGAATGTCTACTGGGATATTTTCAGAGAGTACATTTTAACAGGAAATGTTCCAGTTATACCTTTGAGGTATCTTCCATCTACTGACTTTTCATCATTATATAAAGTGGTTAGATACCTTGATCATGGGATTAAACTTTCAATACAAGATTTAGCCAGCAAAGCAACACTATCTGAAGGAACAATTCAAAATATTGGTTCTGATATGGTTATGTTTGGCGTTGCGAATAGGGAGGGTGGCCTTTATTCGCTTAGTGAAGATATCTTAGATGGTAATGAAGCTAGTATTCTAAAAGCCATACGAGAAAAGTTCAAAAAGCATGCTTTTACGCATGCTTTTAAAGAAAAAGCTTCCCGCTCTGCTGTGACGGTTAATGCTCTAATTGAAGCTCTGAAACAATTATTTCCCGACAATAAATATGCTGAAAAAACATGGCATAGCTATACAGTTAGGCTTTGTCGGTGGTTAGAGTTATGTGGGTTTATCGAGGTTTCAGGTAATGGCTGGGTATACCGTGATCAGGGGGATGTCGTTACTGAAAGGCTAAAATTGGAGCGGAGGCGTAGAAAGAGTAATATATTTACTGCTCCAGCATCACCAGCCTTAGTCTTAGAGACATTAAACTGGTTGAAAGAAAAAGGAGAAGTCGCTAAAGAAGAAGAGAAGCCGAAAGGCTATCGAAATGCACTTGCAGTTCTAAAGCGATTTGAACTTGTTGTTATTGAAAAAAATAATTACATGTTAGCTCTAGATAGGATTAATAAGTTCTCAAACTATAGTGAAGCTATTTGGATAAGTGCAAATTCAGAAAGTATTCTTCTAGAGGTTGTAAAATTGATTGAATCAAATAACGATATTTCAGGAAAAGATATTGGAAATGTCTTATCTGATAAGTATGACCTTTCTTGGGCTGAGGCTTCCAGAATAAGAAATGGTGGTTCGATTAGGCAGTGGGCCCTTTGGTTGTACGAAGGGAAAGTTAATTCTGAAATACCTAAATGTCCTGGGCGAACCTGATAGCCCTAACAAAGCGCTGCTGTCGGACAAATTTTCTGCTGCGCTCCAAACTTGCCGCAGAGCGCGCGTTAAATCACCAATCAAATATTGAGAGATTTTTGTTTAAAGTATGGGTACTATCTATCATTACTGCGATGTGAATGCTTTTTATAACATTCTTCAGAGAAAAAAGCTCTGGGTATCAGCATCAAACAATATGAATGACTACAAAGAAGTTTCATGGTTTGTAGAAAAAGTATTTCAAGAGTTTCAAAAAGTAGTTAATGATGAAAATAGAGAAATAATTAGTAAGTTTTGGGATTATGCTGCAATTAACAGGTCGATTCCATATCTTTGTAGCTTTTCAAATAATGGAGATGTATTGAGCCAATGGAGAGCATATGCTAACGACGGTAAAGGTTTATCTATAGGATTTAATAAAGAAAACTTAAAAATAAGACAAGAATTTCCCTGTACGCATGTATCATCAGAATATTCAGTAGGCTTGTTAAGTGTTCTCTATGATGAAGAGAAGCAAAATCATACTGTGCTCTCTAGCACAAATAAAAAGGACGCCCATTTTTTAAAAAGTGAAGAGAGTACGGCATTCATTCATTTTTTAAATGATAGTATTGATCACTGTAAGAATTTCTCATTCATACCAAACAGGAAGCGTATAAAAAGCACTCAGTAACAGTCAGATAGAAGACACTATCAAGACAATATAAGAAAGAGCATTCAGAAAATTCTGGCCACATTAAAGTAAATGAAAATACGTTGATCAGGCAGGGTAGAGAGCACCACTCACAGACATCCCATGAACCCAGCATTTTCCGGTGCTTTCTGCATAAGCCTTCAGTGAAGCCAGCTTGCCGACTGCGCGGTGAAAACGATTATTCCAGCGCATAGTCTCCAGCCATTCTTTTGGGTCAATACCCAGGCGCTCCAGGATAGGTGGTACATCGTTAGTTATACGACCACGTTTGCCTTTGCGGACAATTCGGCCAGACCAGTCAACCAGTTCAAAGTAGCTACTGAGTGGGTATGGAATCGCCTGTTCCGGGTTTTGCCCCTGAGCTTTTAACGGTTTCAAGTGCACCTTTTGTTTTTTTCCGTTTGAGCTGTCGTATGACTCAATGCGTTCTTTTATAGAGGTATGTTCTGAGGTTTCCAGCGTTGCAGCAATTTTTGCCCGGATGGGGTTTAAGTCGACATAAGCCATACAAGTAAGCAATGCTGCCTCATCTAACAGAGCCTGACTTTTGTAACGACCTTCCCAAAAGCGCCCTTTGCACTCATCCTCTTTATTGGCCAGCCGGGCTAAATATTCGTTGAGACAGCGCATGAACCAGCTGATATCCATTAAGCGACCTCGGTACTCCTGGGCATATTCTTCGACACGCAGCAGCTCTGCTTTGTCCAGCTGATCGCCGACAAGAAAACGCTGAACCAGGTGCGGGCCTGAAAACAGCTGCGTCCATCGTTGTAAGACAGCTTTGGTGTCCCATTTTTTGGCTTGCTGACTATTGATATGGAGCACCACATGATAATGATTCGACATCACCGCATAAGCACAGACTTCCAGGGAAAAAATACCAGAAAGCGCTTTCAACCGATCAACCACCCACTGCCTGCGATGCTCATAGTTTTTGCCTGAGAAATTGTCTTTGCCGCATAGGAAGGCCCTGCGAACGCAGCGTGCCATGCAGTGGTAGTAGGGCGTACTGGCTGGATCTATGAGGTTTTTTCGGGCGGTCGTCATGTCATTTTTTTTGGTTACTGGGTAGATTGCCTTAATGTCCTTAAGAGGCTCCAGAAGAAAAGTAGTCGGTGTGGCCGATTAGTCAAATTTTTTGGGTGTCCTTATTTTTTCTCGGATGTCCTTATTTTTTCTCTTATTTTTTTCTTACTTTTTTCCCTCCGCTCGTGCCGCTGAATTTGGTGTTAGCCATTCTACCTCAACAGTCTACGGCATGACGATCAGAACTCATGCAGATATAATGTGAGGAATTCCAACACAACCCTTGAGATGCACAAATGACAGCGGCAAAAGATACAGTTTGGGGAATGAGCCCTAATCGTGCGATGGCCAAGCAACTTGCCGTTCGGGATATTCCTTCTCTGGTTTATGATGCAGTAAATCTTGAAGGGGTCGCAATGACCTTACCAGAAGTTCAGACGCTATTAGACGGAATCACAGTTGGTGGTCACAAAATCAGCGATCAAAATATGGCTTTGAGCCAGGCTGCTGCATGGAAACATCTGTTTTCTCTTGTCTCTGAGAATAAATTCTCTTTTTCAAAGGACATTGCCTTATCTATCCATAGCATTGCAGGAAAAGAGGAAGCCTTGGAGTGGGGAGCCTTTCGCACTGGCAATGTAACGATCAGCGGATCTGAGTACGAACCTCCTTCTCCTAAAGACCTTGATCATGCCTGGGCAGAGATTGAGTCTGAAGTTGCTGCTTGTAACGATGTTTATGATCTGGCGATTACTGCTTTTCTGAGAATGGCAAGAGCACAGTTTTTCTGGGATGTGAACAAGCGCATGGGGCGGTTCATGATGAATGGTATTCTGCTTACTCATGGGTTTCCAATCATCAATGTGCCAGCAAAGCGACAGAAAGAGTTTAATCAGTTGATGCTGGATTTCTATGCGACATCAGAAATGACTGAGATGAATAAGTTTCTGAGATCGTGCATTCACGAAAAAATCATAGAGAACTTCCAACCGAACGGCTAACAAAAAATGCCAGCGGACACTCACTCCGCTCGTGCCGCTGAATTTGGCGTTAGCTGCAAAGAGTGAAATTATGCATATCCCATCAAAATTCAAAGAAGAAAACTTGGATAAATTGCATAGATTTATTCAAGAATATCCACTTGGCACTCTGATAGTTTCAGCTGAAAATACTTTGGATGCAGACCATATTCCGTTTTATCTTCAGAAGCGTGAGAATGAACAAGTAAAACTTCAAAGCCATATTGCCACAGCAAACCCTTTATGGAAAAAGGTTGCTGATGGTCAGGAAGTTCTTCTCATATTTCATGGGCCAAACGCATATATCAGTCCGAACTTTTATCCATCAAAGAAAGAAACAGGTAAAACCGTTCCAACCTGGAATTACTCTGTAGTTCATGTTAGAGGCAGGGTTTTTTTCAAGCATGAAAGTAACTGGATTTTGCAGCTTCTCAACAAGATTTCTGACTTTCATGAACTCAACCAAAAACTTCCTTGGTCAGTTTCTGATGCTCCAGCGAAGTTTACTGAAAAAATGCTAAATGCTGTTGTTGGTTTAGAAGTTATCATTGATGATATAGTTGGTAATTTCAAATTGAGCCAAAATAAAACTGAAACAGATTATTCCAGCTATGTTGCGTTTAAGGGTTGAAGTGAAGAAATTCTAAAATTTTATTGGCCAGTCGATCAGATGTTAGAGCATTGATGCCAGTTAAAGCCCTTCTCCATCCCAGATAGTGTGATAGATATTTTGTCGCAACTCCGTGAAAAATCCCTGTAATCCACTGCTTCAGGTGGCTGTGGTATGCATTCACATGCTGTAAGTGAAAAACACCTTCTATCACCCGTATTCCAGAGGATGACACCAGCTCCTTAAAAGTAAATCCTAACGCTCTCGCAAGCTTTTCATGTGCAAGACTGGCATCGGCACATACGACAGTTTCAATATTTATCCGACCATTTAAATGGCGACAGAGTTCATCAGCGCTCTCATTTTTCAATACACCATCAACCGTCTGACTTCCTCGGTCTCTAGCTACCATGACTGGTATTTTTCGACAGTCTGTCTTTTTATCACTACCTCGTTTCCTCACGGGTCTTGGCAGGCCTTTTTTTTGACCTTTAAAAGATTCACGAAAAAAAGTTTCATCGAGTTCGGCAATACCACTGAGTTCTGGTGCCTGATCATGCTCAATGACCTGTAAAAAACGATGCCGCCAACGGAATGATGTATTTAACGAAACTCCGCATTGCTTGGCAGCCGGGCGAAGCGTTAAAGAGTGGGTCATTCCCTCAAGATATTTCGGCCATGCTTCAGGGCGTCTTAAACGGGCCAAAGGTGTTTTGGAAAAAGCGTTCAGTGTTTTTCGGCAAACCTTGCACCGAAATCGTTGGCGTTTGTTCCTTTTCCCCCAGCGCTGAAGGGCTTCAGATCCACAATGAGGACATTTTGGAGCCCGTACAAAACTATCCTCAATAGACTTTGCAATATCGGAAGGAGAATTTTGCTCTGATAGAGCATTGATAAGAGTATTTCGCTGCTGGCTGCTTAATAACGGCACAGCATTAAGAAGGTCTTGAAACTGTTGGGGCTTCATAACGTAGCCTCCCATTGCAGGGGATCACGACAGTTTAGACCTATCAACCTTTAAAACAAACATAGCCGATTATTCCGGTGTTGTAAATGGCTTGGTGAGTTCAGAAAAAAGTTCAGACAACTCAGTTGCCAATCAAATGCAACAATCAACACGCAGCTAATGAAAAACGAAAAACGGGGTCAGAAAAAACGGAGTCAGGTCTTTAATCTTGAATCCATTAAAAAAAGGATCTAACCCAGTTTCGGTTTATCTGATTTATGCGTCTAGAAAAAATACCTGGCCACGGTGTTTACTGTCAGGTGCTTCTACCAAATAAAAAATAATTTATGCTTTCAATAATCAATCAGAGGACTCAAAGGTATTGTAAATGAAATATTACAACCCTGATAAGCCATTAAATATAAGTGAATGGCTCGCTCTTGATGATGAACAAAGAAAAATACTCGTCTATAACTTTCATGAGTCCATAGGAGCAGAATTTCAAGATGATGGTGCATTAACAATGCACTCTTATATGCATGTGGTTGTTGAAAATCAGATTGCCGTAAATGTTGATCTCGTCTCTGAAACGGTCACAAAATTAGTAAGGCAGGGGCTATCACGGCATGAGGCACTTCATGCGATAAGTGCAATAATTGTGGAAGATATTTTTGATATGTTGAAGGGTTCAAAAAGTGAGTTTTGTCTCAAGAAGTACCGAAGAAAGCTCGAGAAGATGACGGCCAAGAGATGGAGAAAAGGCCAATATTAAAACCAACTACTAAATGATATAAATGAAATTTCATTAGGTATTGTTATCCCGATTTTGCCTGATCAGTTTTTTCCTAATCCTGTGCTCATGGATGTTTGCCAGACAATTTCAAAGCATTAGAAATCAAAAATATGTGCGTTACAAAGAACCTCAAGCAGTTATGTCTCTGTTTGAGTCCTCATCGTCCAGTGATGACGCCATGTTTAGCTGCAGTGGCAAAACCCATTGCTCCCAAATGACTTCCTGTGGCCACCTTTTACCAGGATAATTGCCCTGGCACCAATATGGACGGTGACCGTGATGGCATACCTTGTGAAAGGCAGCTGTGCAATCAATAAATCACAATGCTAATAAATAGACCGTAGCATCACCTGCGAACCTTCCCTGTTTCAAGAGTAAAAGCAAATCCCTCGAACCATCAGCCAAAAAAACATACTTCAGCAAGTCAGTATCGAAACTCAATCCAATCTGTCGTTCCCGCATGAAAACCCGACACATATCCCTGATTAATAAGGTGGGTACGCCAGCAGTCCCGCCTTTAATGCACCTTCTACTGTGCCATTCACGTACTCTTCACCGGGAAAGAATATTTCCTCACTGTCGTATCGTGCAGAGGAGTATTTATAAATCGCAAAAGACCAGTCATCTTCTCCGCCGTTGAACTTCAACCGGCAAACCTGTCCCGGTCCATAGGTGTCAATTTTATCGAGATACAGATATTCCCCCCGGTATCTTTCCTGATACTGACAACCATTCTCCTTGTTGAACCTGTCAATAATATTCGCAACATTGTTCTTTATAGCCTGGGGGATTTTCACTATCGCCTCCCGATCATTGTTCGCCGACACCAGAATCAAATGTAAGAGACGCCCTCACTTTTTCCAGAATAAGTCTGTGGATAAGTTGTTGGCAGGTTGTGTTTATATTGTCAGTAGTTCGTTATAACCCATTGCAGTACCTGCCTGTCGAATTATTATTCCCTGTTTCAGTTATCCGGAATTTATGTGGAAAAGATTGTGGATAAACGGTTAGGGGATAAAGGCAGCCTTTCAGACAGGCGGGGTAAGAATAATTGGTTAAATATTGATCAATAAAAATCCTCATATTCCGGATACTGCTCCGGCGCTTCACCTTTACGTTCGATCACCTGGATATCAGACGTACTCTCCTCACTGCCGTGCATGACCACGATGTCAAACTCCCAGTTATCACCATAATCAAAGACAAAGGTGATCTTCATTCCGGGTACCGGCTCAAGTTGACGCAGCCGGGTTTCAGTCACACAGGCATCGCAGAAATCTACTGCAGGATGACCAATCATCCGGTCGGCACCAAATGAGCTCAGATACTGAAAGTGATAAAGGTGGTCACAATCAAAATCAAAGGCGTCAAGGATGGCTTCTGCCGTTTTTGCTTCAAATAACATTGGCTTCATTCTTATTGCTAACTCAGTTTTGTTGACGTAGATCAATTATTTAGTTGCGATAAATACGTAATATGTGCTCATTCATTGAGTGATTGCCGAAGTCGGTAACGATTGTTTGGGGCCTGGTAATAAGAACACCAAATACTCACTCTCTGCCTAAGAATAAATACCACCCAAATAATAATAAAAACGGCTTACGGCTGATGGATCAGCACTTGCAGCCTTGCTTTTGGTGAGGTTGTTTACTGTTGCCTACGGGAGAGTCAGCAGTGTATCCCGTCTTCAGGAGGGTAGGATGATACGTCACTGTCCGTAAAATAATAGCCTCAACCAACAGGCCAGAGCCTTGAGTTGAGTGAAGCACTGAATCAAGGAAGAGGTGTTCAGGTATCACAATGATGTGAACCAATGGAAGCCTCGAACAACCAGGCAGGACGCACAGGAAACCCCAACGACACTGTTCGTTCTCTACGGTCCTCGCTTTATGCGGGGTTTTTGTTTTACTCAGTTATTCACTGGTGGTTAAAAAATAACCGCTCTGTTTTTGGCCAGTATTTCCCCCTGTTTTCCTGACTATCCCACGGGTTGTTCACCGGGTTATCCACGGAATTGGTGGACGATTAAAGTTCCTGGTCAAATGGTCGGTAGCTGGTGATGCTATACCTACGGATACCCGTTGGAACCAATCATCACCCACTGACAGGAGAAAATGATCGTGTCGCTGCCATATACCAACCGGACAGGGAAAACGTATTTCCTTTATCAGGGTGTCACCCGTACCGGCAAGCCCCGCTACTATTTTTCAGGTCAAAAGAAGGCTGAGGCAGAGCAAATCAGTACGATTCCTGAGGGGTTTGAAATTTATGAACGGCCCGAAAATGGCCAGGTCTTCCTGCGCAAGGCGGTGCCCCGGTTAATCAAGGAATCTGAGCAGCAGTACATAGCTTCTGCACTGGAAGCCCTGAAAGAGTCTTTCCGTTACCGGATGGATTGCCAGCAGCAGTATGTGACCGTTTTTGAATCCTCTGCAGGAAATACGGCAAGGGAGATGAAGGAAGCCGGATGGCTCGGGAACCTGAAGCCAGATTACATGGAGAAGATGGTCAGGCAGAGCCGCTTTATGCCGGTTCTGCGTTTTGAATTGGTTGATGATACGAAGCGTCAGTTTCATGCTCAGCGCTTCTGTTTTCTGGGCAGCATTGAGGACTGGATATCCCTGAAAGGCTCGGGTAATTTGAACGCACTGGCCAGCCAATACATTCCTTTGCTGAGAACGGATGCTTTTTATGAAGTGCCCTTGTGATCAGGCCAATATTACCACCATCTTTAGCGCACTTCTGGTATTGCCCGGGCCTCTGTCACAGTGGCAGAGTTCGGGTAATCTTTCACCAGGGCGGTAAAGGTGGCATCGCCCTCTTCATATGTCCTGGCCCGAAATTGCAGCTGAGCCATGGCCCGTCGGTAAGCCTGTCCCTGCCAGACTGCCTGAATAGCGTTCATCTTTGGGCAGGTTTATGCCGGCGATTTGTAAGTAATACTCGACTCTCAAGTTTTTAATGCACGAGTGTTTGATATTCCGGCAAACGGTACTTGAGTGAGGCAGTTGGCAGCATTCTTCCCAGCTCCCTGCCTGCCATATGCTTGCTGGATATTCTCAACGGGCGATAGTCTTCGAGAGACTCCGTCAGCTTTTGTTCTTTTCCACCTCGTATAACCAGGTTTTTTTGACACCAGGCCCAAGGTAACTGTCAAAATAGGCCTTCAGCTTCACTTCTTTGTTTTTGTAGATCACCAACTGGTTCCAGCGTAACTGGCTAACCACCTGTATTCCCGAGAAGACCGAAGAAGCTCTATCCATAAAATTGGCATCCCCATAAAGAGCATCCGCCAGAATGCCAGTGACGTTTATATTGGGAAAGTGTCGCTGGTAAGCCTGGATCATATCCAGTGCCAGCAGCTGTTTTGTTGGGTACTCACTGATGGGTTTTGGCTTGGGGGGCCGATCCTTTGGAGGACTCCCCTGTTTTTTTAACAAGTCTCTTGTTTTCCGCCATTCGGCCATCTTCGGGTCGGGCATGTAGAACCTGAAGTCAACAGGAACGGTTAACTTAATGGTCAGGCAAAAGCTTTAGAGTCGAGTGCAATGGATGTCCCGGCTTACAACGGCCACCACCAATCAGGCCGACCTGATGCTGGAAGGCCCAGAGCTCGGAAAAAGACAAATACTCTTTCTCGAAAGCTTTGATAAGTCCTTTCAGCTTGCGGATTCCCGGTCACTATTATTCAGCAGTCAGTGGATAAGTTGTTGAAAGGTTGTGTTTATGCTGTCAGTAGCTTGTTAAAACCTGTTGCGGTACATGATTGTGGGGCTATTATCCCCTTTTTCAGTTATCCGGAGTTTGTGTGGAAAAGATTGTGGATAAACGGTTAGGGGATAAAGGCAGCCTTTTAGACAGGCGGGGTGTGAATAACTGGTTAAATATTGACCAGTTATTCTTCAGCCTCTCCCAATACCATTCAATCAATCCAGACAGATCCGGTGATAAACGGGAGCTGCAGTAAAACATGAGTGTTAATGATCAGTTCAATGGTACTATTTTACGCTTATGCAACTATATAGAAATTGTCGTGTAACACAGAGCTGCCTTAATACTCTAAAAAATGGAAAAGAGGGGCGGTAGCGTATTGACATGTGCCAAAGCCTCCCACAACAAAGTTGAGTAGACTGTCGCCTGTTTCAGGAGGGCGGCAGTTTATGAGTAGAATTGATGGACGCAAGCTAAGCCATACAGTTCGCGAGTCTATTCGCATGGAGGCTATTCAAAAGTGGTTGGACGGTGCTTCTGTCAAAGAAATTTCAGAGATATACAGTACAGATCACACCTGCGTATATGACTGGATCAACCGTTATAAAGAAGGTGGGTTTGAGGCATTAAAGACCAGGCCATTGGGTGGCAGGCCTCCCAAACTGTCGGATCTGCAAAGGGCAGTGCGATAACCGAATATTTCAATGTGTCTGTAGGGCTCGGTATTATTGACCATAATCAATTGAGCGGGAGTTGCTGATTACATTGAATACTTCAGAGCCTTGATAGAGACTGAGTTTTACATCCGGATAAAAAAATGACTGGTATTGTTGAATTAGAAAAACTTCTCAGCAGCATCAACCCGAAGCTTGTAGAGGGTGAGTTTATTTTCTGTACTTTACCCGGAAACCTCTCCGATTATGCTCATTTAAATCCACTTTCAAGCTTTATTGAATCAGAAGGCTTATCTTTAGTGCTATCAAAAGATAACGCTGAAAGTGCGAATATTAAGTTTGAACATACTTACAGGCAAATAACCCTGACTGTACACTCAAGCTTGGAAGCCGTTGGTCTAACAGCAGCAATTTCAACCAAACTTGCCTCAAACAATATTAGTGCCAATGTCATTGCAGCTTTCTTCCATGACCATATATTTGTTCAGTCAGATAAGGCAGAAGATGCTTTGAAAGCACTGCATGAACTCTCGACAACTAATAATAGCTAAACATGCTTGTAACGAATCAGGATGAATTTACATTGAATTTCTGGTGATATGTTAGCTCACTATGGAATACAACAGCGGTTACTTAAATCATCATCTACTCCAGGGATTCAGATGTACCATTTTGAGATAATGCCCCTTCAGTAAAATTAATACAATCCTGAGTGGGGTTTTTGATAAAATATTTTGCTGATTGCAAAATATTCTTTTCATCATGATCCGCCAATCCTATTTCGTTTAGTGTGGTTTTTAAAAAAGAATCAGGGTCAACATCTTTTAAAAGTAAAGCATGATAATGGTCATCTTTAGGCTTTTCTTTTTTATGTAATCTAGGCAAATGACACTTTATATCTTTTTCGCAAAGTAATTTTACATTATCAGATTTTCCCCAGAGATTAGGGTAATTTTCATCAGTATAAAAAGTAAAAACAAATCTATCTTTAATAGGTGTTGAGTTGATGGTTATACAAGTTGTTTTATAAAACCCTTTGCTCTTTGGAAAATATGAAAACCTGAAATCAAATTTTCTGGCTAAATGTAATGAAAATACACCCGTCTTGTTTTCTGGTGATTCGATAAATTTGCTGTTTAATCGTAACTTCTCATTTTTAACTGGTAAAACCTCAGTTTCTGTCGTCATTTTAGCGGTTTTATTGGGATTTAGAGGATTGCATGTAGAGTTTGTTGGTCTTTTTTGAGCAGTTGTGGTCAGAGCTGAGTTTACGGATATCGATGTTTGCATTATAGGTCTCTAGGGCTATCAACAATTTCTTAAAACTGGATTTTAAATTAGATTTTAAAATAAAATCGACTTTAGACTTTGCATGACACGAAAGAATGGCCAGATTTCGATAAAATAACAAGCTGACATCAGCGAACAGTTTTTTCAGGTTTGCTTTTATTGCCGGTTTTTCTCTAAATGGCTGTATTTATGCAACCTCTGCTTTATCTGTCTTCAACTGGCCGGACAGTTTATCGAAATTCTCAGCTGTCATCCTGGTGCCGTATTTTCTGGGACGTCCCGGTTTTTTGACTGCGGGTAATGTCGGTAATGCATAAAGGGCCCGGTTCGATGGTATTTGACCAGGGCGGCCTTCCGCAATGACTTCTATATCCATTTCCAGTGCTGGCTGCATCAGCGTCCGATTCATGTACCATCAGTCCATTACCAGCCGTAGTGCCGGATCCTGTACTTCCTTGCGTACAACCTTAAGCATGGCAACAGCGATTTTGAGTTTGCTGGCATTACCTGAAGCAGGGGCCGGAAATGAAATAATAGGGATGCCGGTGAAAACCTCGTCCGCTACCCGAATATGACGGCCAGTGAAACCCAGCATTGCCCCCAAATGTACTGAGGTCGATTAGTCTTTTGGCTGTGTTGATGGTGGGTACGACAAGCAGGGGTATTGTCAGAAAACCGTTCTATCACCCAGTCATCAAGAGCAAGAGTAATCGGCTCATCTGGCGGTGCCTTTGAACAGACCAGTCGGATCAAGCGACACGCCAGGTGCTTCCATCGCCATTTACCCTTGGTGGTAACTGCTCCACACACAATGGAAATCAATGGATAAAAGTGCCTGTGTAACAAAGCCATCGGTTGAAAGCATACAGCCGAACAGTAGTTCGCTGAACGTTGGTACTGCGGTTGGCGATAGCGCTCCGGCAAGAAAGGTTGTATATAAAGCGAGCTCCTGAAGGATTACTCGATGATCTGATGTGAGCATGGCAACCATCTTAAATTTCATCGTTGGGGATGGTTGCTATTAACAGTTAATTGAATTTTTGCTGAACTATTGTGCTTTGGGAACTCTAAAGTCGAGTTACCTTATTTTCAGCACTTAATGTTCTTAATGGGCAGGTTATTGGTCAGTGCCAACAACGTCACACACATGAAGAGTGGTTTAAGAAACACAATTGTCAGCCCAAGCCTTATATCTGGACAGCCAAGACAAATGACATAATGGTAAAGGTGGTTCGTGCGAATCGGCGATTGGGCTCTAAACACAATGCGCACTAAGCTTGAGGTTGATCAGCAGGCGTGTTTACCACCAGTCAAATGTGGGTTCTCCACATAGGGGGCTTTCATCCCGTCATTTCATGTCCGGCCGGGCGTACCAAAAAAATTAAACTGACGCCTACCGTGAGGCTTTAATTGGCGTTAACTGTATATGTTTGTACTTCATATAACAACTACTAATTAATAGTATTTAGGGTGTAAAATTTGAAAAGATTCTATTTTAATAACCAGATTTTTTTTCTCAGAAAGAATGGGGTTTTGGCAGAACCGAAGTAAAAATCAATGAGAAATGGTGTGAAACTAAACGATCTTCAATATATGTTGATATGAATAATTTTTATAAATTGATCAAAACAAGGAGGTTTATAAGGAGTAATTTAAGGGTTTGTTTAGGGAGTTCTAGAGGAACTGGTGAAGTATCAGGAAATAGAATTCTTTCTGAGTATGGGTTAACTGTTCCAGAGATAAAGTACCACGGTTTTTCATTGTTTTCTAAAAAGCATAACGAACTAATAATTTACAAGAGGCTGTCTGAGTATTGCACAGTAAAAGAAATACTTTCACAAATTAATCATGATGATGGTAAAGAGATTCTTTTCAATGTTGCGAAAGATTTTTTGTTGCTGGTCAATAATGGAATTTATTTTTCAGACTTTCATTTTAATAATGTAATGATAAATTCTTCTGGTGATTTATGTTGGGTTGACTCAAGTGTGGATAAAATAAAATCGAAGGAAGAGATGGTTCAAAAAATAGATAAAAGAATGAAAATGTTAAGAGAAGAGGCTATGCAGAGTAATTGGATAACTCAAGAACAATGGGAGTTTTTTGAAAAAGATATAAATTTTTCCAAATAGGAGCCATTGTACAACTGACGAAAAATTCCATTGAACATGGCTATTGCCATGCTGCTGAATTTATCGTCAGGTTTTCATTCAGTATCATCATTAGCAAAACATATTTAGAGATTTTGTTATGACAAAAAAGCTACGTTCATGAAGCTGAAGAATGGCTATGTTGTGCTTAAGGGTTGAAAGCGATTTATTGGGATAATCGTATGAATTAAATAGCTTACTGGAGTGCAAGAAGGGCATGAAAATGAGCATTTTAGACTCTTAACAGCCTAATAGTGTTGTTTTTAATGACCAGAACCAACAGCTAATTGGTACCATATTATCTTCAACCTTTAAGCACAACATAGCCCTGAAGAATTCTTAAATAGTCGAACTGAAAAACTCTCAATCCATTTATACATCAGAGCTACACTGTAGCAGGATAGTTGGTGCCGTACCTGAATTTAGACCCCTAAACAAGGGGCGGCCAGTGAGTGATCAATGGCCTGTTATTCAGAAGGGCTCAAAAGAGCCACTCTTTCTCAACCAGCATTGGTATGGCCTAATATACGGCTGAGTCCGCAGTACCTTACCAGGAATGTCCTGGAATAGACCGCCCTATGAGGAGTTCCTGCATCCAGCTTCAATGCAATTGATCGGGGACTTCTATCATTGACGTCCAAACCCCATACTCAGAATAAAGACTGTGCCAATCACCCTTCGACTCTGTTTAGTGAACGGAGATTGTACACGTCAAACTCTTTGAAATGATGTATGGGCGGATAATTGATTAACCAAAAATCGACAATGCCGCCTGCAAAATGATCAGGTTAACAATATCAATAAAGAAGGCACCAACAATAGGCACAACCATAAACCCCTGGGGTGACGGACCAAAGCGGTTAACGACGGAACCCATGTTCATGACCGCTGTGGGGGTTGCGCCAAGACCAAACCCACAGTGACCGCTGGCAATAACGGCCGCATCGTAGTCTTTGCCCATCACCCGGAAGGTCACCACATAAGTAAATATTGCCAGCATAACGGACTGTGCCAGCAAGATGACCAGGATCGGGATGGCCAGATCGAGAATATTCCAGAGTTTTAAGCTCATCAGGGCCATGGCCAGAAACAGGGCCAGTGACACCGTGCCGAGAATATCAATGGTTTCAATATCCAGCTTTTTCACCCGGGTGACTTCCAGCGTGTTGGTGATGATAACGCCGATAAACAGGGCATAGACAAAATCGGGAATCATCAGCCATTTGATCTCAAAGTTGTTAACCCAGATTTCAAGGTACTTGGAACCAGTCACACAGATCAGAATCATAAACAGTGATTCAATCATCTTTTTTGAGGTGACATTGTCTTCCTCATTTTCGTTGTAGGTCACCAGCTCAGGAAACTGTTCATGGGTTCTGTTGGTGTTGCCGTATCTGGATTTCAGGCCATATTTATCCACCAGTCGCTGCGCCACCGGACTGCCAATAATGCCGCCCATGATCAGGCCGAAGGTGGCTGAAGCCATGGCTATCTCAAGTACATTGTGCATGCCGTATACTTGCTGGAAGGTTTGAGACCAGGCTGCACCGGTGCCGTGACCACCGGAAAGAGTGATTGACCCGGCAATTAACCCCATCAGCGGGTCAAGCCCCAGCAGGGTGGCCAGTGACATTCCCAGGCCATTTTGCAGCACGATATAGAAAGACGCCACGGCCAGGAAAACAAACACCTTGACCCCACCTTTAATCAGCTGGGTATAGCTGGCGGCCAGACCAACCGTGGCAAAGAACATCAGCATAAAGGTGTTTTGCAGGGGCAGGTGGAAGTCAATCTCGACACCATTGAAGTGCAGCCAGGCAATAACACCAGCAATGATCAGTCCGCCAACAATAGGCTCAGGAATATTGAACTGCTTTAATAGAGGAATTCGGGCATTGATGAAATGCCCCAGAAATAGCACAAAAATGGCGATGAGAAATGACTCAAGCGCGCCAACCGTCAGTAGTTGATTCATAAACCCTCAAAATAAAAGTGATCAGATACAGGCAAAGCGTCTACCCAGTTTGCTGTAGCCCAGTCCGGTTTCTTTTATCACTTCTATCCGGGTGGGAATCCGTTCTTTCAGGGACTCAATATGGGAGATGATACCGACCATCTTCCCACTGGCATTCAGGCTATCCAAGGCGCTGAGTGCGGTTTCCAGTGTTTCCTGATCCAGTGTACCAAACCCTTCATCCAGAAACAGCGAGTCGATACGGTTTTTATGACTGACCAGGTCAGATAACCCCAGCGCCAGCGCCAGGCTGACCAGAAAGCTTTCACCACCGGACAGGGTTTTGATATCCCGGGCGGAGTCACCCTGCCAGGTATCCAGCACTTCAAGGCTGAGTTCATCGTTGCTCTTGCGGTTGAGCAGATAGCGGGCATGGAGCTGTTCCAGCTGTCGGTTGGCCAGAAGAATCAGATGATCCAGCGTCAGGCCCTGGGCAAACTTACGGAACTTGTCGCCTTTGCTGGAACCGATCAGGCCACTGAGTTGCGCCCAAACCTGATATTGATGCTCTTGCGTTGCGATATCCCTGAACAGGCTGGCCTGGCCAAGACGTTTTTCGTCATCGTCTTTCAGCGCCTGGGTAATCTCACCCTGTCGTTGATTGATTAAACGAATGCGGTTGTCCAATTCGGTCAGTCTGTCAGTCACTTCTTCCAGAGTTAGTTTAGTCGCTGGCTGTTCAATATGTGCTTTCAGGTTGGCTTCCGCCGAGGCAAGCTTGCCTTTGGCCTCATGCAGCTGTTGTTCAATGGTCTGTTTCAGTTCTGTCAGTGTCTTTCGTTCTTCTCTGTCCAGCAGTGCCTGTTGGAAATGTTCGCTATCCCGGAATGGACTGTCGTTTAACAATGTCTGCCAGGTTGTTCCGGCGACTGTCAGTGCTTCGCTCAATGTTTCCTGTTCCATGGTCTGCTGGCGAACGATTCCAGTCAGCTGAGCCAGCTTGTCATCAATGGCTTTCAACTGGCTCTGGCTTTGTTGATGGTGTGCTTTTGCTTCGACCACCAGTGACTTGAGTCGCTGTCGCTCCTCACTCACGATTTTCTGACCAAACAGATCCTGTCGTTGCTGCTGTTGCTGTTGTCTCTGAGCGTTGGTGTGATCCAGCGTTTGCTGGATGTCACGGATAAGTTCGTCCGCTTTTTGCCGGTTTTGATGCTTGTGATTCAGCTGCTGGGTAATAGCCTGGATTTTCTCATTCAGCGCTTGTTGTTCAGCGGTGATGTGCTGCCATTGTTGCCAGTTTTTTTCCTGCTGACTCAGCCAGGTTGATTGCTCTGACAGGATTGGAATCTCCAGATGCAGCGCTGTTTGGATTCTCTGCCTGATCTTCTCTTCCAGCGCCCGGTTGGCGTGTTGGCTTTGCTCAAGCTGTTGACGCTTTTCAGACAGCTGCTGGTCAATCTGCCTTTGCTGTTGCTGGTTAACCTCCCGTTGATGGGTGTGGTGGGTCATGTCGTTATTCAGCTGGTCCAGCTGCTGCTGTTCAAGTTGAATGCGGCGATTAAGCTGGCTCAGTTGTTCAAGCTGCTTTTTTCGGATCTCCCCGGTCTCGGAAAACTGTTTGAAGTAGCTCTGATATTCCTCAGTGTTATTGATCGATAGGGAAAGAGACTGGGCATTGCTGGTGGCGGACCAGTCTGATGTGACCAGCGCAATCTGATTTTGCAGCTTGCTAATGGCCTGTTCTGAGGATTCCAGTTGTACCTGTAAACGGGCAGCCTCTTTGTTCAGCTTCTCGCCCTGAAGTTGCAGCTGCTCCAGTTCCCGCTGTCTGGCGGTTAAACGTTGTTCGGTATCGGAAATATTCAGCTGCTGATAGTGTTCAATGGCCGGGTGTTCTGTAGCACCGCAAAGGGGGCAGGCTGCTCCGGCCTGCAGTTGGTTGCGATAGTCCTTAAGGCTGGTGATCTGCCGCTCCCGGGCTAACAGCTGCTCCAGGTCATGACAGTGTTGCCTGACATTCCGGTACTCTGTCCTGCATTTTTCAATACTGTCGGTGTACTGTGTTACCGATTGCTGCAGGTTGCCATGCTGGGTTTGCTCTTTCTGTAAGTCAGCGGTGCAGTTGGTAAATTGCTGGCTGAGGTTATTCAGATGCAGCCATATCGGGTATTGATCGTGCCACTGCTGCTGATCGGTCAGCAGCTGCTCTTCTGCCTGACCATTTAACAGGGCTGTTTTGTTCTCTAGCAGTGTTTTATTCTGGCTGGCGCGTTGTTCCCGTGTTTTGGCCAGCGACTGAATATACTCTTCCAGTGTCTGATGTTGTGCGACCAGGTTCTGGCGTTCCTGCTCTAACTGATGAATGGCTTGAACAAACTGTTGTTCACCCTGGCTGGCGGTTTCCCGCTGCTCAAACAGGGTTTGTAATACCGGCAGCTGTTCGCCCAGCGTTTGCTGGTGTGCATTCTGCTCCAGGTAACGGTTGGCTACCTGAAGTTGTCCAGTGAGTTGTTCCCGGGACTGCTGGTCATCGGCAATGCTGCTGTTCAGTGTGCCCTGCTCATGTTCAGCGGCCTGCAATTTGCCTTTGATGGCCTGTTGTTCATTGGTCAGCCTCTGTATATCAGCATCCAGAGGGATGACCTGTTCTACCAACAGGGATTCGGTTTGCTCCTGTTCCTGCTGATAGTTTTCCCAGGCATTTAACTGAATCTGACACTGTTTCTGAACGCTTTCCGCCTGTTCGGTGGTGACCTGTTTTTCCTGTTGATGATCGGCCAGTGTCTTTTGTATCCGTTGATGCTTTTGTGTCAGTTCGCTCAACCGATCCCAGTCCGGCAGCAGCTCCATGGCGGGCAGGGCCTGCTCCAGACGGTTTATCTGCTCGCTGTGTGCTGATTTGTGTTGAAGAGCATTGTCCAATGACTCTCGGGCTTGTTCCTGTTCACGTTGTCTGCTGGCCAGCTCTTCCAGCCAACGCTTCTGCTGGTTCAGGGAGAGGCGTTCGTTGCCGGTTTCCTCCTGTTGCCCGGCAAGCTGACTCTGTTCTTCTCTCAGTTCTGTCAGTCGATCGTCGTTCAGTAGAGCAATACCGCCCGCTCTGGCCTTTAACAGGTCGAGTTGCTGCTCTGAGGTGCGCATGCGCTCAAAGGCACGGCGGGAGATTTCTCCGTAGATCTCGGTGCCGGTCAGTTCTTCCAGCAGCTCAGCCCGGTCATTGGCACTGGCCTCCAGAAAAGCGGCAAAACCGCCCTGAGCCAGCATCATGGATTTGGTAAAACGTCCGAAATCCAGCCCGGTCAGCTCACTGACCTTTTTCAATTTATCGCTGATACGGGTGGTAATAATCGTACCATCACTGTCGGCCAGCTCGACCTGGGGTGCCTGCAACTTGCCGTCTGCTTTGCCCCTGGCCCGGCGTTGTGACCAGAAGGCCCGATACGCTTGACCTTTGACTTCAAATTCAACTTCGGCAAGCGACTCAGCGGTATGCCGGGTCATCAGCTCGTTATCGGAGGCGGAGATTGTGGTCAGGCGGGGAGTCTGGTGGTACAGGGCAAGGCAGATGGCATCCAGTAGCGTGGTTTTGCCAGCACCGGTTGGGCCGGTAATGGCAAAAAGACCCGTGTTGGTAAACGGTTCACTCTGGAAGTCTATTTTCCACTCGCCCCTGAGGGAGTTAATATTTTTCAGGCGCAGGCTGAGAATTTTCATCAGGCGTTGTCCTTCTGGCCATGCTGCGCCAGCATGGGATGCTCTTTGTCTGCTGCAAACACGTCTTCGAGTATTTCCTGAAACGCGCCGGTCAGCTGTTGTAATTGTTCATCGGTCAGCTCTTCCTGCTTAAGCCGTTGCTGAAAAACATCCTCAACGTTCAACTCGGCCAGACTCTCCTGGTCAGCAACGGTTAGGGACGCGGCGGCTTTTTCCCGTTTTCTTCTTACCCTCAGCAGTTCAAATGAGGACAGCTCCTCTTTGGCCAGCACCATTTGTTCGACCCGGCTTTGCAGGTCGTGAAGGTAGGCTTCGGTGGTGATTTCAATCTCCAGCCATGGATTGAGTTCAGCCTGCGGTTGCTCATTTTCATTGGCCCGCTCACTGGCAAGAGTGGCCAGCTGCTGGTCAATACTGTCCAGAGAGCCCTTGAGGCTGATCAGAGGCCTGAAAACAGGAACAATAACGGACTCAATGTTATTCAGCTCGTTTTCCCTGAAGTCCACAATAATGACTTGCTTATCGGATCCGGCTTCATCAAAACTCAGCGGGATCGGTGAACCTGAATAGCGGATATGTTCCTGCTTCGCCACGACCTGTGGCCGGTGCAGGTGGCCGAGGGCAATGTAGTGAGCCTTGGGAAATGCGGCTACCGGAAATGCCGACAGGGTTCCGATATAAATCTCACGCACGGATTCGCTCAGTTGTCCGCCAACTGTCGTTAAATGACCGGTTGCAATAATGGGCAGCCGTTCCCCTGCCAGCTTTTCAGCTTCTGTATAAATGGTCTGATAGTGGGCAGCAATCGCCTGTTGCAGTGCCTGCTGTTTATCCTCACCGGTCTCTCCCGCCTGACTTTCCAGAACATCCCGTGGACGGACAAACGGAATGGCACAGATCACCGCGCCGGGTTTGCCCTGAGCGTTGTTCAGCACCAGAACCTGTTCCCGGGAGTCTTGGCTGACGCCACCCACCACAAAGGTATTCAGGCAGGCCAGCAATTCTTTTGATTCATTCAGTGTGGCCACCGAGTCATGGTTGCCACCAATCACGATAAGCTGTCGACAGTGGGTATTCTGCAGGCTGACAATAAAGCGGCTATACAGTCCCCTGGCATAGCTGGGCGGGGTGCCGGTATCAAAGATATCACCGGCAATAATCAGGGCATCGATGCGCTGCTCTTGTACCAGCTCGATCAGCCAGTCCAGAAAGGCCTGGTGTTCTGCCTCCCGGCTTTTGCCCATAAAGTGCTGGCCAAGGTGCCAGTCTGAAGTGTGAAGAATACGCATGGTGTCTTAAGTGTCGGGCAGTCAGGGGGTGGCGTGAACATCACCCTGGTGAAAAAGTAAAAAGTGAAGCTACACCAGAACCAAACTGTAGCCAATGATCTGGCAGCGGATTTCTTGTTTCACTCTTCTTGCGACAGTGCTGCCTGGCAAAGGATAGCTGGATCGTCCGGGAATTGCTCAGAGTGCTCAGATTAATATCACATCAACTGAGTGGACTGGAAAACTGCGGTCAGCTATTGAGCTGAATCAGGTTGGTTTAATTGATCCCAGACGGGGTTTCCCCACAGGGGCACGGTGGTCATGGAGTGTTTGGCACTGCCGACCGTTTCTTTGGTGGAGTAGCTGAGATAGATCAGGGTTTTGTTTTTCTCATCCCAGATACGTCGTATTTTCAGATGCTTCCAGAGGATGCTTTTCGAGGTTTTAAACACCACTTCGCCACTTTTGGACATATTGATGTTGTTGACCATATCCAGAGTAATCGGCCCTGTCTGTCGGCAGGAGATGCCCATATCGGAAGGGTCTGACAGGTCAAGATTGCCTTTTACGTGTGAGATATGACAGGTGACACCGCTGACCACCGGGTCGGTAAAGGTGTTGATCTTGATATCTTTAGTGGTGAACAAACCCAGGCTGACATTGCCTACCTCATTGTCTGAGCAGCCGGTGAGCAGAAGAGTTGTTATTAACAGGGCAGAGGTTAACGCACGCATGTTTTTGAACCGTTAAATAGCGGGCTCAGCCCGGGTAACAGGCTGAGCATTGGCTGATGCCAGTCAGTAAAGAACGCGGCAGCGGATGGTGCCTTCAATCTTTTTTATCTTCTGCATGGCCATATCGCTGTGTTCAGCATCAACATCGATAACAACGTAACCAACGGACTCATTGGTCTGCAGGTACTGACCGCTGATGTTGATACGGTTTTCAGACAGTATCTGGTTAATCTGACCCAGGATACCGGGAATATTCTGGTGGATATGCAGCAGGCGGTGTTTGCCGGGGTGGGCAGGCAGGGCGACTTCCGGGAAGTTGACCGACGACAATGTCGTACCAATATCGCTGTACATCACGAACTTCTCGGCAACCTCCCGGCCAATGTTTTCCTGTGCTTCCTGGGTACTGCCGCCAATATGGGGGGTCAGGATAACATTCTTCATGCCACGCAGGGGGCTGATGAATTCATCATCGTTACCCCGTGGCTCTTCCGGGAATACGTCAATGGCGGCACCCAGCAGCTTACCGTTCTTCAGGTACTCGGCCAGCGCTTCAATAACCACCACAGAACCACGGGAGGCATTGATCAGAATGCTGTTGTCCTTCATGGCAGCAAACTGTGCTTCACCAAACATCCACTGGGTATCCCGGGTTTCGGGAACATGCAGACTGACAATGTCGCACATGCCAAGCAGGGTGTTCAGATCACTGATCTGGGTTGCATTGCCCATGGAAAGCCGGGTCACCACATCATAGAAATAGACTTCCATGCCCAGAGACTCTGCCATGATGCTGAGCTGGCTGCCGATATTTCCGTAGCCGATAATACCCAGCTTTTTGCCGCGGATTTCATGGGAATTCGCCGCTGTTTTCTGCCAGCCTCCCTGGTGTGCCATGGCATTCTTTTCCGGGATTCCACGCAGTAGCAGGATGGCTTCAGCCAGCACCAGCTCAGCCACTGAGCGGGTGTTGGAATAAGGTGCGTTGAAAACAGGTATCCCCCGTCGTGTAGCTGCGGGCAGTTCTACCTGGTTGGTGCCAATACAGAAACAGCCAACGGCACAGAGTTTTTTTGCCGCTGCAAAAATTTCATCGGTCAGCTGGGTCCGGGACCGGATGCCGACAAAGCGGGCATCAGCGATACGTTCCTTAAGTTCCTCCGGAGGCAGGGAGGTAGTGACATAGTCGATATTGGTATAGCCCGATGCTTTAAGAATCTCGACAGCAGACGGGTGGACACCTTCCAACAGGAGAAAGCGAATCTTGCTCTTATCCAGCGATATTTCGGGCATATCAGTCTCTTTATCGGTTAGCTCATGGCGGACTGGCTCAAGGCTGTTTGGCTCAAGGCTGTTTCGGGCTCAAGGCTGTTTTACACAGAAGCACTGTTTTTATTGTGCAGGCGGACAACAGTAGTAGTGCTGCCAATTTATGGCTGTTATTGATCCACTCATCGTTTTCATGGCGCATTACCGGTTGCGCCCGGCTGCATCAGGCGGCACATCATAGCATAGGCTGTGCGGGATAGTACCTACTAAAAGGCGGCGGGTCGTTACTGCAGGGAGATCGGCCTCACATCAGTGACACCGATCTGGTGGTAAGCTGTGTCTAGGAGGCTGACCGAGAATAGACTGCCCTACTGCGGTGGCAGTAAATTGGTCTAAAAATCCGCTTTTGTTCGGCAAATAGCCCCGCTATTCGCCTCACAAAAGCGGATTTTTATCCTCAATTTTCTGCCATCCTCGCTACGGGCGCTATTCTCGGTCAGTCTCCTGGCGACCGTATTTAAATACCCATGCTGGAGAGGGTAAACATTAATTGCCGGATCGCCTGCGTCAGGGCGGGGTGGTCTTCACTGAAGCGAATGGCCTCCTGCTCCAGCTGATCGTTGTAGCCCTGAATGGGAATCTCTCCTTCTGCCTGGGCAACGGCAATGTTAATCTCTTCGGTTATCTGTTTTAAGGCTCCTGCTGTGCATTCATCGACGGGTGAGTTTTCAAGAATATCATGAAGGCTCTGGATATTGAGTTGCAGCTCTTCTGACATACTATGCTCCTTCCACTGTGCGGCCAGTCTTTATGATACTACTACAGTGTGTGTGAAAGTGAGATGCTTTAACTGTGACCTCAGCCGTGGGACAATAGCCCCCCGGGGAATGACAGGCAAACATTGCCTGCTACCCCGACAAAGCTTCTGGCTCAGTGGAATAATAAATATCCGTATGATGTTGGCGCGTATTGTGCGTTCCATTTTTCATCACCGGCGTTAATAAGGGATGCGCTATGAAGTACAGGCACCGCTGGATCAGTGGCGACCGTATTGATCTTCCTGTTGGGAAGGTGGTTTGTGTAGGACGGAATTATGCGGCACATGTTCAGGAACTGAATAATCCCCTGCCGGATGATCCGGTCCTGTTTATTAAACCCCGTACGGCCATGGTTAACCTTGAGCAGCCCGTGAAATTACCCCGTAATCGTGGGGCGGTCCATCACGAGACAGAAGTGAGCCTGCTGATCAGGGCACCTCTGACCGATGCCAGTGAGCATGAGGCTAACCAGGCGATCATGGCTATTGGTCTGGGACTGGATTTGACACTGCGAGATCTGCAGGAACGGCAAAAGTCAAAAGGGCTGCCCTGGGAGGTTGCCAAAGCCTTTGATAACAGCTGCCCCTTATCCGGGTTTGTTGCTGTCGAGCATATTAAAGATCCTGCCAATCTCGGGTTTTCTCTGTCGGTTAATGGAGAGCCAAGGCAGAAGGGGACAACGGCGCATATGTTGACCTCCATTCCCGGGCTGTTGAGCTATATCAGCAGGCATTTCACCTTACTCCCCGGAGATATCGTGCTGACCGGAACGCCGGAAGGTGTTGGGCCTCTGCAACCGGGGGATGATGTAGAACTGTCCATGAATGGGATTTTTTCGACCCGGACGCGGTGTCTCTGAAGACACGTGTTACGAGCCATTCACTCTTAGAGTAGGCTGAGAGGATCAGAGGCTCCTGATCCTCTTCAATATTCTAGAAGTTCCTGACCCGCTGGGTTCGTCCACCCCGATCAATGGCAACAAACACCATGGTTGTTTCTGTCAGTTTCTCCCAGCCATGGTGGTTTTCTATCCAGCCTTCAACCACCACCTTAATCGAGGTTTTGCCGATTTCTGTTACCCGGGTAAAGAACCCGATCAGGTCACCGGCCTGAACTGGCCTGAGAAAGCTCATACTGCCAATACTGACCGTGACCACCCTGGCACCGTTGGAGGCCTTGCGGGCACAGACTTCCCCAGCCTGGTCCAGGTGCATGGCTACCCAGCCAGCAAATACATCACCACTGCTATTGACGGAACGGTGATCCGCCAGAACTTTCAAGGTCATCTCCCCTTGAGGAGTAGGGACGCTGTCGAGATTTTCATGTCTGGCACTCATGGAAGACTCCAAACTATTTTTATTGTTTTGCTCAGTTAATTTGATTTTTCGGGTATTCTATCTTTTTTACTATCTATTTCATATTAAAAGTCTTTTTGGCTGTCCTGAGGAGAAAAGGGTTCCTATTGCTGATTAGTTTTATGCTGGACTCTGATAGCCTGCTGGTTGATTATTGATCATAGAGTATCCGTTTTATTACAATTGATTGAAAATAGATTCATATAAGGTCGTTTTGAAAACAATGCTCGGTGATGTTCTGGTGGATGATAGTGATACTGGAAAATAATAAGAATGCACCAAGGCATTTTGAAATTGCTAACAATAGCAGATCCTTCCTTAACAGAGTTTTCCAAAGTTACTCAATTCATGGCAGTTAAAATTGCCTATATGCAGGCTGGAAAGCAAAATCCCAGATAAAGACTTCTCAACGGTAAAAACAGGCAATTCCTGAACCATTGAACTATCTTTGAACAGTTTAGCGAGCCATATAGAGGTGCATATCATGGCATCATCCTGGGTACTGGTTGCTGATAACAGCCAAGCCAAGGTCTATCGTTTTGACCGACACAAGAAAGAGCTTGATCTGGTTGATCATATTGATCATGAAGAAGGCAGATGGAAACGGCATGAGTTCGTGACGGCAGGTCCCGGCCATTCAGTCACTTCATCCACTGGCGGTAGTGTCCGTAGTCTGGGTACGGATAACTCGCCCAAAGAGCATGAGTCGGTTAACTTTGCCCATATGCTGGCCAGGTCGATCAATCATGCCCATGATCAGCACCAGTTTGAGACCCTGCGTATTTGTGCTCCCCCAAAACTACTGGGTGAAATACTGCCTGTGGTCGATAAACATGTGCCGTTGGGAGATCATATCAATAAAGATCTGGTGCACGAGAGCCCGGAGCAGTTACTTGAGCGCCTTACTGAGCTTCATTAAAATCGGACATCAGCAGCACATTCAGCGTTTTTCCTTCCATTATTTGATCTGGATCATGTTTTTGTCGTTTATTAAGGCTATTTTCCCCATCGGAATTTGATCCTGGTCATTTATCTTCCCTGCCCGCAAAAAACAGCCATCCGCACCCTGATTTTATTGATGTACGTCACTTTTTAATGATGGGTGCTCGCTGACGCATATCAAGCCGGTCTCGTGCTCGTTTGGGTAGCCTTGTTGCGCTAACTCATTCAAACCGAGGCACAGGCTCCTCATGCTTCTTAAAACCAGACTGTTTGGAAAGGTCTACAGCTTTTCCAGCATTAAAGAAGTACTCGCCAAGGCCAACGAAAAACGTTCTGGCGACGTACTGGCGGGCATAGCCGCCGAATCAATCACTGAAATGGTGGCGGCTAAGGATGTTCTGTCCCGTATGCTGCTGTCTGATCTCCGTAATAATCCGGTCGTACCTTATGAGGTTGATGAAGTCACCCGGATTATTCAGGACGATGTTAACGAGCGCATCTACAGCGAAATCAAGAACTGGACCGTTGGTGAACTGCGCGAATGGCTGCTGTCCCATCAAGCCCAGAGTACTGAGATCCGTCGTATCAGTCGTGGTCTGACGTCTGAAATGATCGCTGCGGTTGCCAAGTTGATGACCAACGTCGATCTGATTTATGCGGCCAGCAAGATCGAAGTTCTGGCCACCTGTAATACCACCATCGGTCGTCATGGCACACTGGCAGCCCGTCTCCAGCCAAACCACACCACGGACAACGTCGACGGTATCCGTATCTCTACCCTGGAAGGTCTGTCCTACGGTATGGGTGACGCGGTTATCGGTCTGAATCCGGTGGATGACACCACCGACAGTATCTACCGCTGTCTGCACCAGTTTGAAGAAATCAAGCAGAAGTTTGAGATCCCAACCCAGAACTGTGTACTGGCACATGTACTGTCCCAGATGGAAGCGGTGGAGCGTGGTGCGCCTGCAGACATGATTTTCCAGTCCATCGCCGGATCCCAGAAAGGCAACGAAGCCTTCGGTTTCAATGCCGGCAATCTGGCAGAAGCACAGGATATGATGCTCAAGCAGGGTACCTGTACTGGTCCTAACGTCATGTACTTTGAAACCGGCCAGGGTTCTGAACTGTCTTCCGATGCTCACTACGGTGCCGATCAGGTAACCATGGAAGCGCGCTGCTACGGTTTTGCCCGTCGTTACAATCCATTTCTGGTCAATACCGTTGTCGGCTTTATCGGCCCTGAGTATCTGTACGACGGCAAGCAGGTAATCCGTGCCGGTCTGGAAGATCACTTCATGGGTAAGCTGCACGGTCTGCCAATGGGTGTGGACGTCTGTTACACCAACCACATGAAGACGGACCAGAACGATAACGAATCCCTGATGACCCTGCTGACCGCCGCTGGCTGTACCTATTTCATGGGTATCCCTGCCGGTGACGACATCATGCTGATGTATCAGACCAGCGGTTTTCACGATGTGGCCACCATGCGTGAGCTATTCAACAAGCGCCCGATCCCGGAATTTGAAGCCTGGTGTGAGCGTATGGGCATTATGGAAAATGGCCGTCTGACTGCGAAAGCGGGCGACGCATCCATCTTCCTGAAGTAATGAGGGCTCACCATGATTTCTGAAAATGATCTGAAAGACCTGATTGGCAAAGTCCTGCAGGAGATCGAGCTGTCTGATGCTGTCGCTCTTGCCAGAACCGGGCAGGCTGCCCGCTCCGAGGCCCCTCAGGCGGAGGCCGCTGTCGCCCAGGTAGACGACAGCGAACTGAAAGATATTACTGCCGTCGAAATGTCTGACTTCTTTGCCGTGGAAAACGCAGAGAATCAGGCCGAGTACATGAAGCTGAAAGCCAAAACACCCGCACGTCTGGGGATTGGCAAGGCAGGCCCCCGTTACAAGACGGAAACCATGCTGCGTTTCCGTGCTGACCATGCGGTGGCCATCGACTCGGTCTTCAACGAAGTGGCTGAAGAGTTCATTACTGAAACCGGTCTGATCGCTGTCTCTTCCAAGTGCGATGACAAGGACATGTACGTTACCCGTCCTGACCTTGGCCGCATGATCAGTGATGAAGGCGTTGCCAAAATTCAGTCTGAGTGCCGCAAAGGTGCGGACGTTCAGATCGTCATTGCTGATGGTCTGTCTTCCAGCGCGATTACCGCCAACCTGAAAAACATCCTGCCTGCGTTGCAACAGGGTCTGGAAGGTTATGGCCTGAGCGTAGGCGACACTGTCTTCATTAAGTTTGGCCGTGTCAGTGCCATGGATCACCTGACTGATCTGGTCAACAGCAAAGTGACGGTGATGCTGGTGGGTGAACGACCAGGGTTGGCTACCGGTGAGTCCATGGGTGCCTATATCACCTATGAAGGCAAGGTTGGCATGGCCGAAGCCGGCCGTACTGTTATCTCCAATATCCATCGTCGCGGGACCCCGGCTGCAGAAGCGGGAGCACACATTGCCAACATCGTGAAGAAGATGTTTGAGCAGCAGTGCAGCGGTGTTGGTTTCCGTTTCTGATCTTTGGGAATAGAGGAGTAGAGCAATGAAAGGTGATCGTCTGGGTGCCAGCGTACTGGCGGTGAAAATGATCCCTAATGTGGATGCCAAAATGGCAGAAAAGCTGGGCATGCCAAAGGGCTGGAAGAGCCTGGGCATCCTGACAGCTGATGCGGATGACGTGACCTACTGCGCACTGGACGAAGCGTGCAAGAACGCGGAAGTCTCTGTGGTGATGGGCAAGAGCTTCTACGGCGGCGCGGCCAATGCCAACTCCAGACTGGCCGGCGAAGTGATCGGCATGCTGGCGGGTCCAAGCCCGGCGGAAGTGCGCAGCGGTCTGAACGTGGCTATCGACTTCATTGAGAATGAGTTCTCTTTTTACAGTGCCAACGAAGACGACAGTATCGCTTACTTTGCCCAGTGCATTTCCCGAACCGGTTCTTTCCTGTCCGGTCAGGCGGGTATTCGTGAAGGTGAGCCCCTGGCCTACCTGATCGCGCCACCACTGGAAGCCATGTACGGTCTGGACGCTGCCATGAAAGCGGCAGACGTGACCCTGTGTCAGCTGTTTGAGCCTCCTTCAGAAACCAACTTTGGCGGTGCCCTGCTCACTGGCAGTCAGTCTGCCTGTAAAGCGGCGTGTGACGCCTTTGCTGACGCCGTACGGTTTGTTGCAGAGAATCCCAAGCATTTCTGATTAGCCTGAGAGGGGCTGGCGATGAGAACACAAGAGGCGGCAGGCTTTATTGAAACCGTTGGCTTCCTCCCGGCGGTAGAGGCGGCAGATGTCTGTCTGAAAACCGCCAATGTCAGCCTGGTTGCAAAACACAACTCCGGTGGTGGTCTGGTGACCGTCATCATCCGTGGTGACGTTGGTGCCGTGAAAGCAGCGGTAGAAGCAGGAACCATGGCTGCCGATCGCCTTGGCACAGTGGTATCCACCCATGTGATTGCCAGACCGGCCATGGAGCTGGATGTGCTGCTCAGCAGCACGATCAGAGAACCTGCTCCCGCTGCGGCAGCCCGGCCGGAGGCTGTGGTGCCAGCAGAAGCGGTAGCGACAGATCCTGAGTCTTCATCCATTGCGGCTCTTAATGGGCAAATGACGCTGGATGAACTGAAGGCTCACAGAACAGTAGAGTTAAGAAACATGGCACGACAGCTGCCGGATTTCCCAATGAGCAAACAGGACATCAAGTTTGCCAAGAAAGACGCGCTGATTCAGGCCATGATCGAATATCACAGAAGGTAACGTAAGTTGGAACTGCTTGATAAAGACCTCGCTTCCATCCAGGAAGTAAGAAATCTGATCCGCCGGGCCAAAGAAGCCCAGAAAGTACTGGCTGACTACAGCCAGGCCCAGGTGGATGCACTGGTCGAAGCGATGGCCCGTACCGCTGAAGCCAATGCCAGCCGTCTGGCTGAAATGGCGGTGGAAGAAACCGGCTTTGGTAAGGTTCAGGACAAAATTACCAAGAACATGATCGCCAGTAAGCATCTGGCTGACTCTGTTCGTGCCATGAAAACCATTGGCATTATTGCCGAAGATCCTGCGAAAAAAATGCAGGAAGTAGCCGTGCCTTATGGCGTAGTTGCAGGTCTGGTGCCGTCTACTAACCCGACATCAACGGCTATTTACAAGTCCATTATCTCCATCAAGGCCGGTAATGCCGTTATCATCAGCCCGCACCCTTCGGCGCTGAAATGTATTACTGAAACGGTTCGCCTGCTCAGAGAGGCCCTGCAGAGCTTGGGCGCTCCTGCAGACCTGATCGGGGTGATGAGTCAGCCAACACTGGAAGGTACCAGTGAACTGATGAAGAACGAAGGTACTGGCATTATCCTGGCGACCGGTGGCTCGGCCATGGTCAAGGCGGCCTACAGCTCCGGTAATCCGGCTTTGGGTGTTGGTCCTGGTAACGTACCGGCCTTTATCGAGCGTACTGCGGATATTAAAAAGGCTGTGTCGTACATCCTGATGAGCAAGACCTTCGATAACGGAACGGTTTGTGCCTCTGAGCAGCATGTAGTGACCGAACACGTCATTGCTGACCAGGTGAAGGCGGAAATGATCGCCCAGGGCTGCTACTTCCTGAATGAAGTTGAAACCGGCAAAGTGGAAAAGGTCATTATGGGGCCAAAAGGTGGCCTGAATGCCCGGATCGTCGGTAAGCCGGCGGTGGAAATTGCCCGTATGGCCGGTCTGGAAATTCCGGCAGCGACCCGCGTTCTGGTGGCCGAACAGGGCCGTGAATGTGTTGGCCGACAGCACCCGTTCTCCTGGGAAAAGCTGTCACCGCTGTTGGGCTTCTATCGCACGACAGATGCTCACGACGCCTGTGAACTCTGCCTTGAGTTACTGAATTACGAAGGTGCCGGTCACTCTCTGGCGATTCACACCCAGAATCAGGAACTGGTTCGTGAGTTTGCCCTGAAGAAGCCGGTATCCCGACTGGTGGTGAATACCCCATCCACTCACGGTGCCGTCGGTGCCACCACAGGTCTGCCACCGGCATTTACCCTGGGTTGTGGCAGCGTGGGTGGTTCTGCCACGTCTGACAACGTGACACCGCTGCATCTGTTTAACAAGCGTTATGTCGCCTATGGCATCTGTGAGCCACAGGCTCCGGTGGCTGTGGCTACCGCGGCAGTGTCCGAACTGGATATTGAAGCAATCACCCGCATGGTGATTGAACGACTGAAAGCGCTGTAAGTGCTTGCAACATAACTTTTTAACCCATTAAAAACGTCCCCTTACAGGGGACCATCAGGAGTAAGAAACAATGGCTATCTCTAACGCTCTGGGCATGGTTGAAACTAAAGGTCTGGTTGGCGCTATCGAAGCGGCTGACGCCATGGTTAAAGCCGCTAACGTCACTCTGGTTGGTAAAGAAAACATCGGCAGCGGCCTGGTAACCATCATGGTTCGTGGTGACGTTGGTGCTGTTAAAGCCGCTACTGACGCCGGTGCTGCAGCGGCTGAGCGTGTTGGTGAACTGGTTTCCGTCCATGTTATCCCACGTCCACACAGCGAAGTTGAAGTGATCCTGCCTCAAGCTAAGGCTGAGTAATTTTTCATTACTCGTTGTAGAAGCATAAAGGTGTGTTGCAAGTCCATGGGCTTGTGATCTTTGTGCTTCTGCACTTCAGCTTAATCCGGCCAATGCCGATTGTGAGACTCCGCTGTGAATACCCTCGTAAATGAAGAACTCCTGAAGCAAATTGTTGATCAGGTGATTGTTGAATGCGCTGCGCAAACCCTGTCCTCTGCCGAGGCTGAGTGCGGCAAGAAAGAGATCCCCATTGAGGCGTCTGCCCGCCACGTACACCTTTGCCAGAAGGATGTTGAGGCCCTTTTCGGAGCCGGACATCAGTTGACACCGGTGCGTGAACTTTCCCAGCCAGGCCAGTTCCTGTGTGAAGAGCGGGTAACAGTGATTGGCCCCAAAGGCACTTTTGAGAAAGTGGCGGTACTGGGCCCGGCGCGACCAGAAAGTCAGGTAGAAATCTCCCGTACGGATGCCCGTCAACTGGGTGTCAATGCACCGCTGAAAGAGTCCGGTGATATTGCTGGCAGCCCCGGTATTTTCCTTTATTCCTCTGCTGACAATAAGCAGGGTATGGTTCAGCTCCACAAGGGTGTCATTATTGCCCGTAACCATATCCATATGACCACTGCCGATGCCCTGCGACTGGGGGTGAAGGACAAGCAGGAAGTGGATGTTCGGGTCGAAACCGATCGTCCGATGACCTTCCATCGGGTTCTGGTCCGGGTAAACGACAGTTTTTCCCTGGCAATGCATATTGATTTTGATGAAGCCAATGCGGTTGGCCTGTCGGCCAATGCGAAAGGCGAACTGATCGCCGGTTAATTTTAACAAGCGCTGCCCGCCTCCCGTTGCCCGCTGCCCGAAAAAGCCAGGCGCGGTGCGGGAAGCGGCAAACGGCAGCGTTCCAACGTGATTTACGACGATGTCTGAATTCAATCCTGAGCGCGTCAGCCAACTGATCCGGCAAGTGGAAAACAGTCTGACCCACACCGCACAGGTTACCGATGCTGACAAGCTGGTGGTGGGGGTCGACCTTGGTACTGCTTACATCGTGCTGGTGGTGCTGAACCATCAGGGCGAGCCGGTTGCCACGGAAATGCAGTTTGCCCAGGTGTTGAAGGATGGGCTGGTGGTTGATTACATCGGTGCGCTGACTATTGTCCGTCAGCTCAGGGAAAAGCTGGAGGCACGTCTGCAGGTATCCCTGGAAAAAGCCGCCATTGCCATGCCTTCCAATACCCCGGAATCGGTGTGCAAAACCCACCGCTATGTGGTGGAAGGCGCAGGCATGGAGGTGGTGAATATGCTGGATGAGCCCACCGCCGCCAACCGCGTGCTTGGTATCCACAACGGTGCCGTGGTGGATATTGGCGGTGGCACCACCGGGCTGTCCATTTTTAAAGACGGTGAAGTGATTTACACCGCTGACGAAGCCACCGGTGGTACCCATCTGTCGCTGGTGCTGGCGGGACATCATAAAACCAGCTTTGAGGCGGCGGAAGAATGGAAGAAAGAGGCTGCCAACCATCGTGAGGTGGTGGCCATTGTCCGTCCGGTGATCGAAAAGATGGGCTCCATTGTCCGTCAGCATATCCAGGGATACGACGTCAAGGATATCTATCTGGTGGGCGGGACAACCTGTTTGCCGGAGTTTGAGCAGATTGTGGAAAAACAGACGGGCGTGACCACCTGGAAGCCGGACAATCCGTTTCTGGTGACGCCACTGGGTATTGCCATCAGCGCATTAGAAGCAGAACAACGTTTGGCATAAAGCAAGGAAAACCGTAATGAATACCGATGCACTGGTTGAATTGATTGCCAGACGGGTGCTGGAACAGCTGCTGGCTCTGCAGGGAGAAGCAGAAACCGGGAAACCGAATCCGTCGGTGCTGGTGGTCGGGGACTGCCATAACCGGCAACAGCTGGAGCAGGCCCTGGGTAATGACTACGCATTGTCGTTTACTGTCGATCTACAGAATGATGAGCGTCCGGAACCAGCCAAGTACGACCACATTATTCTCGCCAGCCTGTCCAACAGCCTGTTGTCAGCCCTGGCGATCGGGCTGGAGCGAGGCAGCGAAGGCTGTGTGATTGTTGAGAGCCTGTTACTGGGTAAAACGGTTCACATTCTGGCAGAGGGTATTGCCTACCGTCGTTTTCGTGATACGGCCAACCCGGCCTTTTATCAGGTTTTCCAGGATAAGGAAGCGACCCTGTGTTCTTTTGGCATGAATGTCGTGACACTGGATAATCTGCCTGCTGCCCTGACTGGCGGTGCCTCATCAGAGAAGCCAGAGGCCACTTCGGTTAATGAAGTGGTATACCGGGTCAATGCTCCTGAACGCAAAGCAGTAGCCGGACCAAAGACCGTCGATACAGAGGTTTTTAACCTTGAGCGACGGGTGGTTGGCGAGAAAGATCTGCGGGCCTGTTATGAGCAGGGGTATCGGAAAATCAGGCTGCCGGAAAGAGCCCTGATTACCCCGCTGGCAAAAGACTTTTTGCGCATGAAGGATGAGTTGGAATTGCTGTAATCCTGGCTATTGATGCAGGTCAATCATGGACGCTGGCCTGATATTGATCTGACACAGGTGCTCTCTGGCGCACCAATGATAGTATCTGTACAAATTTTGTTAACCCTGTTTGGTGAGGTTCGTGTTCTTCGGCCTCACCTTCTTTTTATTACTATTCCGGAAATTCCATGGATCTAGTTGAACTTGTCCGACAGGCCGGAGTGGTCGGTGCCGGTGGTGCCGGTTTTCCTACCCACGTCAAATTAAACGCTGAAGCTGAATACCTGATTATCAACGCTGCAGAGTGCGAACCTTTGCTGCAGACCGACCAGTTCCTGATGCGGGAAAGAACCGCTGAACTGATCGGCGGTATCCTGCTGGCGAAAGCTCAGGTCAAGGCACGTAAAGCGGTGATCGCGGTTAAGGGCAAATATGCCCGTGAAGTAGCCTGCCTGAAGGAAACCATTGCCCGTCTGGAAGCAGACGTTGACATTCACGACCTGCAGAATTTCTATCCGGCGGGTGATGAGCAGATGACCGTTTTTGAAGTCACTGGTCGTTCGGTTCCGCCGGGTGGCATTCCCCTGAACGTTGGTTGTGTGGTCTCCAATGTCATGACCATGATCAATGTGTTTGAAGCTAGCCAGGGACAGCCGGTAACGGATAAATACGTTTCTGTGCTGGGCGAAGTCAAAGAACCCCGGCTGATCAGGGTACCGCTGGGCACCCCTTTTGAAGACTGTATTGCCGCGGCCGGTGGTACCACCATCAGTGATTACTGCATTATCCGTGGTGGTCCGATGATGGGCGGCATGATCAATAAAGATCAGCTGCCGGGGATGACCATTACCAAAACCGATGGTGCATTGATTGTGATCCCGGCAGACCATTATCTGGTGACCCGGGCCACGGAAACAGAAACCCAGATTCTGAACCGTGCCAGAGCCTGCATCCAGTGCGGTTTCTGTACCGAGCAGTGTCCACGTTACCTGATCGGCCACCCGCTCCACCCGCACAAGATGATGAAAGCGGTGAAGTATGCCGAGGAAATCAATGAAAGCCATCAGGAAGCGCTGCTCTGCTGTGGCTGTGGGGTCTGTGAAATGTACTCCTGCCCGATGGGTATCTCCCCCCGCAAGGTGAACTTCTACATTGCCGGGAAACTGCGTGAGCAGGGCATCCGTTATCAGCATGACGGCAGCGATATCATTGCCCGCGATGGTCGTGAGTTCAGAAAAGTACCCCCTGCCAGGCTGATTTCCCGTCTGGACCTGAACGACTATGACCATCAGACACTGCATGATTTTCGTGACGTGGAGATGGATAAAGTCAGCGTGTCGCTGCGTCAACATATTGGTGCCAGCAGCCAGCCGGTGGTGAGTGTCGGTGACCGGGTGGTTAAAGGGCAGTTAATCGGTGCAACACCTGAAGGGCAGTTAGGCTCGATGATTCATGCCAGCATGGATGGACAGGTTGTTGAAGTGAATGAACGACAGGTGGTTATTGTCCGGGGATAAGAGGGATAAAAAGGATAAACAACATGAGTAAAGCATTAGGTCTGCTGGAGTTTACCAGCATTGCAAAGGGTATGGCCGCCGCGGATGCCATGACCAAAGCCGCAGATGTCCGCCTGGAAGAAGCCAAAACCATTTGTCCCGGCAAGTATCTGATCATTGTTTCCGGTGATGTGGCGGCCGTCCGGGCTGCCGTTGAAGCCGGTGAAGAGGTGGGTCGCCAGACGATTGTTGATCGGCTGCTGATTGCCAATATCCATGACGAACTGCTGGCAGGACTGAGTGGCTCGAACGACATCGGTCAGGTCAATTCCGTGGGTGTTATTGAGTTCTTCAGTGTTGCCTCTGCGGTGATCGCTGCCGATGCTGCGGCCAAGGCAGCGGACGTTAAAATGATTGAAGTACGTCTGGCCATGGCCATTGGCGGTAAATCATTTATCGTGATGACCGGTGAACTTTCTGCGGTGAATGCGGCAGTTGATGCTGGCGTGATGGCTGCCAGGGATGCCGGTATGCTGATTGGCAAGACCGTGATACCGTCACCTACCAAAGAGTTTTTCCAGAAGCTGCTTTAAAACGCGCTTGATACAGTTTTAATCAAGAGCAAGGCCCATTTGCCTCTGGTAAGTGGGCTTTTTACTATCTTGAAACCATTGAGGCCTCAAAAATGTCCCGCCATTTTATTGATCAGATGCAGTATTCAGTAGACGTCAGTGACAAACCAGTGAGAATTATCTCTCTGGTGCCGTCGCTGACAGAGCTGTTGTTTGATCTCGGCCTGGAAGACCGGATTATTGGAGTAACCCGCTACTGTGTTCATCCCGGGCACGCACGCAAGGAAAAAACGATTGTCGGTGGTCCCAAGACATTTGATTTTGCGGCGATAGATGCCTTGCAGCCGGATTTGATCCTCGGTAACAAGGAGGAGAACTACCGGGAGGGCATTGAGCGGCTGCAACAGCAATACCCAACCTGGGTCTGTGATATTCACAACCTGGATGATGCCCTGGCCATGATCACCTCCGTTGGTCAGTTGACCAACAAAGAACACCATGCCGACGAAATCGTCAACGACATCAGGTGCAAAATGGCACGACTGGCTTCGGGAAAGACGCTGCGTGTGGCTTATTTTATCTGGAGGAAGCCCTATCGCGTTGCTGCCGGTAATACGTTTATCAATGAGATGCTGAAGCTTTGCGGGATGGAAAACGTCTTTGCTGATCTGGAGCGTTACCCGGAGATCACCATCGAACAGCTAAAAACAGCCGGGCCAGATTTGCTGCTCTTGTCTTCAGAGCCCTTTCCGTTTAAAGACCGGCATTGTCAGGAATTTGCCGAGCTGGGTGTGACTGCCAGTACCCGGCTGGTGGATGGTGAGATGTTCTGCTGGACCGGCAGCCATTTGCGCCTGGCTGCTGATTACTTCATGGGCCTGAACGAAGAGATTAGTGCTAGATCACGGGAATAATGTTCTCTCCCCCGTCTCGCTTATCCCACCATGTATGAACGGTATTCATGATTAATTTGATCTGATCCACTGCTTGAACAAAGGCGGGTCCCCGGTCTTTTCTGCCTTGTTGAATAGTCTTGAATACTGCCTGATCCAGTTCCTTTTTATTTTGATATTTTCCGGAGAGTATGTCCCGGTAGATTTCATTTAACACAATCAGCGTTCCGGTTCTGCCAACGCCTGCCATGCAATGCACCATTGTTTTGCCTGAATAGTCTTTCCCGGTCTGATGAGTGCGCAGTGCTTCTACAAACTTGAGCAGAGAGTCTTGACCGTTTGTTTCATTGGGAACTCCGTGATCCGGCCAGCCAGTATAATGATATCTTCGTATAAGGCGGGTTTCGCCACTAAGGGGATCAGTCACCTCATATCTTATTTTTGAATACCCAGCTTTTTGTTGTTTTGACTGGTATCTCACTTTAATCCCATTATCAAAGACGATTTCACGGTCGACTTTGTTGCCGACTTTGCCATCGACCTTGCCATTGACTTTGCCGTTGTCATTGAGTTTTTCTCCGGTTGGGTAATAAGAAGCAATAGGTCCTCCTTTGTTTAACTGGAACTTTTCTTTTTCTCTGGTCAGATCGCAAATTACACTGCACTCCGAGTCAAGGACTGCTCGCCAGATATCACCTCCAGACATTTGTGCTTCAGCTCGAGGTGCCTGAATGGCGACATACTTGGCATTGGTCAACTTGATTTTATTGGCGGGAATATGATTGCCATCAATTGTTAAGGCTGTTTTTTTCGGCAAAGGTACATGTGCTGCTGACTTATCGCTAAAGCCAAATCTACTCCAGCGTCCATTGGTAATATGTTTACCTTTTATGGCCGCCAAACTTTCATCACGCATTTGCAAATGTGCGCCTGTATAGTTTTCCTTGTTAATTAATTCAGTAACTTTTTCTGATAAAGGCGAAGTTGTTTGATCCTGGGGCAAAGCTACATCATCGTACAGGGATTCCGTACTGCCATAAACACTGTTGTAGCCACTGTCGAGACTGGTGGTTGACCCCCAGCCAGAATGCAGTGAATTGGCAGAACTTCTTCGATCTCTAACGCTATCAAGACTGGATGTTGCATCCTCACCCGGCGGCTGAGTACTAACGCTATCATCGACGTGATCCATAAGGAGGCGAACATCTTTCCGGTCAACGAAGATTACATCAGGCGGTGATACTTTTTTATGGGCCTCTATGAGCCTTTTTGCTAATGCTGGTGAGACTTCTCGATCCTTTAAACCCAGGGTTTTTACCGCTAAATCAGAACCTTCCACAGGTTTTTCCTTATTGGCTTCAGAGTTGACCCTTGGTTTTATAGAAGTAAAGTTAACTTCCTTACCATTGCTTTGGGCCACCAATACATATTCTTCAGAATTTTCAATGGATGCTAATTGATTGATTTGATTGATTTGTGATGGGGTAAGCGAACCTAATCCGTTGCTCATAATAATCTTCCGTGATCCTTAAATGATCTGAAAATTATAGCATTGTGCTGGTTAGTAAATTTGACTGGAAAATGAACAGGGCCTCATGGAGACCCTGTTATTGATCAATAAATGTCACATCAAAGGGCATTTTTAAAGATCTGTTCAACGTCTGCCTGAGTTCCCTGCCTGGGGTTGGTTGCAGCACAGGTATCTTTCAGGGCGTTAATGGCCATCTCCGGTATATCTTCTGCCTTGACGCCCTGCTCAGTCAGGCTGGCTGGAACGCCAACAGCCAGTAGCAGGCGACAAACTTCTTTAATCCCGAGTATGGCGGCTTCCTGAGCGCCAAGTCCATACACCTCACAGCCAAGATAGCGGGCAATATCCGAGAGCTTCTCAGCAGATGCCGGCAGGTTATAGGTCATAACATGGGGAAGCAGAATGGCATTGCATATTCCGTGGGGCAGGCCATAGCGGCCTCCCAGCTGGTGCGCCATGGCATGAACATAACCCAGACCGCTGCTGTTAAATGCCATACCCGCCATATACTGGGCATAGGCCATCTGCTCTCTGGCTTCCCGGTCAGAGCCATCGTGGACCGCACGGGGCAGATATTGGGCAACCAGCTTGATCGCCTTACTGGCTACGGCATCGGTAACAGGGCTGGCATTGGTGGACAGGAAGGCTTCAATGGCGTGGGTCAGGGCATCCATGCCGGTTGCGGCCGTTAAACCGGCAGGCATGCCCAGCATCAGTTCCGGATCATTAATGGCAATGGCAGGGGTCACGTTCTGATCAACGATGGCCATTTTGATATGAGTCTGCTCATTAGTGATGATGCAGAACCGGGTCATTTCCGAAGCAGTACCCGCTGTAGTGTTGATAGCAACCAGGGGCAAACAGGGGTTGGTGGACTTATCCACACCCTGGTAATCTTCAATCTCCCCGCCATTCGTGGCCAGCAGGGCAATGGCTTTGGCGCAGTCATGGGGTGAGCCGCCACCGAGTGATACGACAGTGTCACACTGATGGCTGTTAAGCATGGCCAGCCCTTCGTTGACATTGGCGGTGGTCGGGTTAGGCAGAGTACCGTCATAGATTACCGCCTCGATGCCCCGGGCAATAAAGCGGTCAGTCACCGAGCTGACCAACCCCGTTTTGTTCAGCACCGCATCGGTAACAACCAGCACCTTTTTACAATTAAGCGCCTTGAGCCGTTCGATGCCCTGGTTCAGACAGCCAAAACCCAGCAGGCTCTGGCGGGGCATAATGAATTCGTGTCCGGCAGGTGATGGTGACGACGGCGCTTCTGCAGCTGTTGCCTGCGGGCTTTGGCTGTCGGCTTCATCATTATTGCCATCCGCGTTACCACGGAGGATGGTTATGCCCAGATCCCGCGCCTTATCCAGGGCACCTGGCGTCAGAATATAGCCGGGCTGCAAATAGAGCCGGTCTCCCTGGCAGAATGACCGCAGGTTTGACTCTCTGATTAACTGCTTTTTCACAGTATGTCCTTCAAATCTATTGCTCAATTTTTTGCTTCTCGGACTGCTGCCAGAGCACCTCGCCACCGGACTGTCTGGCCACGACTCTGGCCAGTACAAACATCAGGTCAGACAGTCGGTTCAGATACTGCATCAGTGGCGGATTGATCGCTTCACCGGCTTCTTGAGCGGCAATCACCCGACGTTCAGCCCGGCGGGAAATGGTTCTGACCATGTGGCAGTAACACGTCAGCCGGGATCCGCCGGGCAGGATGAAATTTTCCAGGGCAGGCAGGTTGTCGTTAAATTCATCCAGTGTTTTTTCCAGGTCGGCCACAAAGGATGCCTGAATTAACTGGTAACCGGGCATGGCCAGCTCACCACCCAGGTCGAACAGACGGTGCTGAATATTTTCCAATGGCTTCTGAAGTCGGTGACGCATCAGCTGCACTTCTTTCAGCTCGCTGATCAGCAGCCCCATCCAGGTGTTCAGTTCGTCAACCGCGCCGATGGCTTCAATGCGCTCATGGGTTTTTGATACCCGTCTCTGGTCACCCAGCCCGGTCGTGCCTTTGTCTCCGGTGCGGGTATATATTCTGGATAGCCGATGGTGCTCAGACATGGGATGAACCTTAATAACCAAATACCAGTGTTTTCACGATAACCGGCAGAACTTTGCCGTCCGCCAGGGGTTTGCCAATATCGATATAGTCACCGTCTTTGACACTGATACTGTCGATACAAATGACGTCCTTCTTGTCTTCAAGCGTGCGTTTCAGCTTTGCCTCAATGCTCTGCCCCAGCACTTTGCCAAAGTCTTCTTCGACAATCACAATCAGCGGCTGGGGTAGTTTAATCATCACGTCCATGCCCTGGATGATGATGTCAGCCAGCGCCTGAACGTACTGGAAATCCGGGTTTCTATGCCCTTTCAGTGCCAGGGCAACGTGTTGCGCACCGGTTTCAAGGTCAAACCATGACAGCTTTTCCCGAATGGTTTTTGCCAGTTCCGCCCCGGGCAGGGCCTCATCCTTCAGTGACAGTCTTAATGCCGGGACGTTTTTAATGGGAAAGACATCACGGGAAAAGTTGATGGTGCTGCCGCTGATATCAGTGGCATGGGAGCCGGCACCAATCACCGTTGCCCGAATGGTCTCCACCGCAGCAAAAACAGAAAGCTGCTGGAACAGGGATGAACGACGGATGGCTTTGCCCAGCAGAACGCCTAAATCGCCGTATTGATAATCGGTGGCGGAAGGCTCCTGATCATAGATATGCACGGCAACGCCACCGGAGAAGCAGATCTGATCCAGGCGGTAGTTACGGTGCAGGTCACGGGTGCCCCGGCCGATCAGAAAGGCCAGGTCATCGGTGGCCGGTTTGAGGCCCATGACCTCCTGGAGAATCGCAACCATTCGATCGACGATAAGGTCAATCTGCTGTCGATTCAGCTGGTCGCCCACCTTCACCGGCATGCCCATGCGACGGGTCATTTCCTGCCATTTTTCAGAAATATAAGTGACTTCTGTGCCGCCTTTCTCGAATTTAATCAGTCGGCCACCGACGTCCAGACAGGTGGTATCAATCACTTCACCCACCTCGTAGGTGGCGATATTGGTGGTGCCACCGCCAATATCGAGATTGGCCACAATACTGTTCTGCTCAAAGGACTGTTTTGCGGCCCCGGCACCTTTACCGGAGATGATACTTTCCAGATCCGGACCGGCCGTGGCAACCACAAAGTCACCGGCCAGAAGACTTAACGCATCAGCAACCTGTCGTGCATTTTCCTTGCGGGCTGTCTCGCCAGTGATGATGACAGCACCGGTATCAATATCCGCCGGATTAACGCCAGCATTGATGAATTCCTGCTCCATCAGCTGGCGAACCTTATCGGCATCGATCATGGTGGGTGACAGCAGCGGGGTGAAGTGAACCTGGCTGCGGTAAATGACCTGACGGTCAACGATTTCCACTTTTGGGATCATGGCACCCGGAGAGATGTTCTCCAGGAACATCCGGGTAAAGACCAGCTGGGTGGTTGAGGTGCCAATATCAATGCCGGCACTGAGAATTTCTTCGCGCATGGCTGTTCCGGTTCAGAGGCATTATGCGCAGGCCGGTTTCCGAAGAAAGCCGCCCGCAGAGACTGCAAAGCTTGATGGGGCAGGCAGGCTTATGCAGAAGCCGACCTGCATCAGTGATTAAGCGTGTTTCGCTTTCAGGCTAGCCTGTGGCTCAGCCATGTTTTTGGTCACCAGAATGGCGATGATCACCGCAGTAACACCACCAACCAGCTTGCCAACGATCATGGCAGAGATCATTTCGCTGTTCACGGCCGCGGTGTAACCCAGGTGATCACCCAGGGTGAAAGAGGCGCTGACGGCGAAGGCAACGTTAATGATTTTACCGCGGTTGTCCATATCTTTCATGATGTTGAACATGGCGATACTGTTCGCCAGGGTCGCTACCAGACCAGCAGCCGCGGTTTCGCCCATGCCCATGGAACGGCCAACGGCCATCAGCGGTTTGTTGAACCGGGTGGTAATAAAGTGCACCAGAGGGAAGGCACCTGCCAGAACCATGGCAATGTGACCAACGGTGGCAACACCATCAGAGAATGGTGCCATACCCGGAATAACGACAAAACCGGTCAGGGCTTCAATCACTGCGGCAGCCAGGGCGGCAGTGATCAGCATAACCACACCCTTACCGAAGACTTCAAAACCGCCGATCATTTTTTGTGGTGCCAGCTTCAGGCCAAGGGCGATAGCAGCGGCAACAATAATAACCGGAATCAGGTTAACGACAATGGTACCGATACCCAGACCGGCGATCAGGCCGCCGACCAGCGCACCAACAGGGACTGTGGTCAAACCGATCAGCACGCCACGGGCCAGATACTGGGTGTCTTCTTTAGCGATAATGCCCAGTGCCACGGGAATGGTGAATACGATGGTCGGGCCCATCATGGCACCAAGAATAAGGCCGGAGAAGTTGGCGATATCCGGATTGGTGGTCATCTCTTTGGCCAGTGGGTAGCCACCCATGTCGTTTGCCAGCAGTGTGCCGGCAAACATGGCCGGATCGGCACCCAGGGCGTTATAGATGGGTGTCAGAACCGGTGTCAGCACTGTGTTCAGTACCGGAGCCAGACAGATGACACCGATCATGGCCAGTGCCAGGGCACCCATGGCCATAAAGCCTTCCTCGAATTTTTCGCCGTAGCCCCAGCGATTTCCGAGAATTTTATCCACGGCGCCCAGCACCATGAACCCCACCATTATGTAGAGAATAATGTCGTTAATACTCATGACTTCCTCGCAACTGCGATTGCTTTTGATTCTGAAATAGCTCCCGGAAGTTAGAGAAAGCAGGTTATTTCCAGGCGGCGTATCAGTGTGCGAAGGCTATCAGTGGCGGGACGGCATACTTATGACCTGACGCAAGTCAGTCTCACTCAATTCATTGACGTTAATCAATAAAATTGAGCGGTATAAAAATCCCTCAGGGCAGGAACTTTTGTCGAAGTAACTGATCTATAACCCAGATACTGGATGGTCAGACAATTCATAGAGGACGACTAAACCACCATAAACCAACATAGATTACTACTAATCCATTGCCGCATACATTCAATCCTTGTGTCGATATGACCGGAGTTACTATGCAACCAATAGCGTCAGGCAGTGCAGCCGCAGGCAGAATAGAAACCGATGAACGGCAGTTATCTGATGATCTGAAGCCACCACAGCATAAATTGGTGGCTGCCTACAATAAACAAATCTCAGAAATCCCGGAACTGGAGCTGGTCGAGTCCCTGGGGCAGCTGAAACTGGATTCACCACCCGACGCAACGCTAACCACCGCCATTGACGAGCGCAGCATTGAGCTGAATATTGCCACGATGGCACAGCCAGCAGGTGCTGTTCCAGCAGAGCGTGTTAATGCATTTGCCTCACTCAACAGGCCATCAACGAACGTCTCAGACACTGAATCATCATCGGATTATTCAGACACCGAATCATCGACGGACGATTCAGACACCGAATCCGCCTCCCAAAAAGCATCGACAGCACGGGTTTCCGGCACTACTGCAAATAGCGACTCGATAGTACCTTTTAATAAGTCACAGGGCGCGGCCCTTCTTAACAGTCAATCGGGGGAAATGGACACAAAGAAGGCTGACATTTTCCAATGTCAGACCAATTATCTGGAACTCAAAAAGGTGATCAGCTTCGGTCATTATGTCAGTGCAGCCAGGTTTAGCCCTTCGAGTAAGCATCTGGTTATCGATGCTTCAGACAGTCAGGACGATCGTATTCTGGGCATCTGGCAACAAACTGCGGATGGCAACTGGTCCCGGCACGGGAGGTTCAGCGAGCATAACTTTCATTTCGAATTCAACCGGTCGGAAAATACATTACTGCGTACCAGCTCCGAAGGCATAGTCACGGTGAGTAAGCTGAACAGCAATGGCTTTTGGCAGGAAGAGGTGGTACTTGAGCACGGCCCCTGCGGTAGAGGCGAAAACTATGAGCCGGTGATCTCAGGCTTTAGCCCCCGACAGGACAAGATTATGACTTACAATTTTCGGGCCGGCAAAATCCGTGTACTGCCGGCGGATAGCAACGGTCAGTGGACTCCGCTAACCCAGACTCAAGAGATCCGTCACCGTCGGCAATGTGGGCCACAGCAGCGGTCTTTCAAAGCCACGGACCATAATTTACTGACTTACCGGGGTGCAACAGCGACCATCTGGGCATTCAATGACGACAGCAACTGCATGGAGGTGCAAAAGGTCATTGAGTGCAGTCGGCATATTTGGAGTGCCCAAATGACTGATGATGAGCAGTATGCTGTGATCTTCGGTGCGGACCAGGCCATCTTTCTGGGGTGTGATGGCGATGGCGAATGGTCGCAAATCGGGGAGGTTTGTCATCCTAAAAGTCATTCAAAGGCCAGTAACGAACCGATCATAGGCTTTATTCACAAAGCAGCCTTCAATGCCTCCAGACAATATGCACTGAGTATTGATTCAAATCATATCGCGATTATCTCTGGTTATGACGAAAACGGTTCATGGGAAGTAAAAACTGAAATTCAGGATTGTTCAGATGCCCGATTCAGTGCCTGCGGGCGCAAATTACTGGCCCAACTCTACAAACCTCTGCCTTGCAACAAGACTGATGACTCGCTGGATCAAGGTGAGACCCCTGATGAGCACAGCGACAATTGTTGCGACGGCCAAATAAGACGGACCTATAAAAGCTTTAAACTCTGGGACTGCAGCAGTAAAGGTGGTCGGCTGGGTAAAGTTCAAACCTGTGAGCACAGAGGCAGTAAAACAGTCATCTTCAGCCCGGCAGAGAATTTTCTTCTGAGCTACGGTGTTGAATCGAATTTTGCCCGTATTTGGGGGTATGACGAGGAAGGTAACCTGGTTGAGAAAGCAAAGGCATTTCACCGAGGGGGGGGTCTACTATGCGGCCTTCAACGCTCAGGAGGACAGTGTGCTGACCAGGGGTATTGGCCAAGAGGTAAAAATTCAGGGCCTGGACAGCCAGGGCAAATGGCAGGAACAGTTGGTGGTTAAACATCAAAGACAGGTTCACGAATGCTGTTTTTCCGATTCAGGGCATCTTGCCTATACCATTAGCCTGGACGGAACCGCGTGTATCCTGGGACGCGACAACGATGGCCAATGGATGAAACAGGCGATGACAAACCTGGTTGATGGCTACTCCATTGAAGGTGCCCAGTTTAATGGGTTGGATGACCATTTTCTGATCTATGGCAAAAAAATAAACATAAAAGACAAACACCAGCCTGGCCTTGTGCAACTATGGGGCGTAAATAATGATGGAAAATGGGCATTAAAAGAGCAGTTAAAACTGGATTACCCCGTGAAAAAGGCCAAATTCAGCCCTGATAGCGATCATTTACTGATCAAGTGTAACGATGATCGACGGGGATATTTTCGTTCAAAAAACGGTACGGTGTTACTCTGGAAAATTCCTGGCAGCCTGGCGGAAACAGCTGACACTTGAGGTGTTACTGAAGTTGACGTTTCGTTGCGAGCACGCAACGAAACGTCAACAGACCCTGGGAATGAGGGCTGAATATTTTCCTTTTTTGCAAAGAGGTAACGGCAAATAAATTTTTATCGTGTTGTTATTCAAATCGTCCATGCTGATCTCTGTTGTCAATCCAGCCCATCTGCCCATGTCGTATCACTCATACGGGGATCGTCGACCCGTTGGCCAAAGCAGTTGTAATGTTGCTCTTTGACCTGCTTGAACACAAACGGCTCAAACAGCATCCGATATAGCTTGGTGTTAGTGCCACCGTGTTTTGTCTTGCGCTGGAAGCTCTCAATAAACTTTTCTTCTTCCAGTTTTTTCAGGCTTGTGCAGATTGTGCCAGTGGTCACGCCAAGAAGCTCAGCCAGTAACCCCTGACTCGGCCAACACTCCCCTTCAGAGTTAGCGAACGTCGCCAGAACGACCAGCAGAAACTTCTGTGTCATGTTCAGCTTATCCATACCACTGGTATTAATTTTGACCCGTATCAAGATACCTATCCCGATTGTGTACGCAAACGAAATCATGTCTATACTGATCCCTGAGCTATCACTCACACGGAGTAATGGTTCGCTGTATGAATAGGGAAACCCGGTGAGGAGCTGCATACTCCGCTTGAGCCGGGTTTTTTCTTGCGTGGAAAAGATAGACCAAAACGGGGGGTATGCAAGACAAATACCCCCCTTTAGTTTCGCTGGGGTACCCTTTTGGCGAAACTAAAACAAACAAGATAACAATATAAAAAAACAAGTTGGCGGATTGTAAAATTTCCTTGTTTCAGGTTCGGACTGCAAGTCCCAAAAATGTCAGGAGCTGGTCGTTATTTTTTCAGTGGGAGGAACTTTTGCCAAATTGACTGATCTATTGATCAGATACTGAATATTCCGACCAGCAATGGTGGACAATTTACCCAATCACAGGATGCTACCGGTTCATGGCGGTGTAAATTTAATCCCTGTGCCAATATGACCGGAGTTATCATGGGACCAATAGCGCAAAAATGTCTGAACACCTGCCAAGCCTGGAAAAGTCCGCAAGCACAAACAAAGGTGATTGCTTTTGGTCGTGTGCTGAGCAGGGCAGCCGCAAGCAAAATCGAAACCGGTGAATGGCAGTTATTTAATAACCTGAAACCCCTTTTTGAATCAGTGGCTGCCTATAACAAATATGCTGCAAAAGTCTCTGAACCGGAGCAGCTCAAATCCCTGGAACGGTTGAAACGGAATGCACCTCCCGAGTTGTCGATCATCACTGCTATCGGTCAGCGTAAGCTGGAAATTATCGGGCTCAAGATTTCCATGATGCCATCCTCAGACGCTGTTCCGGGAGATGCATCACATCAGCATGAACAGCTCATTAGCATCGCAGCCGTTAATGATGGGCAGTTACAGGATATTGCTCTGAATAACACGCATGCGGGCAATATTGATCCAGCGAAGGCTGACATTTTCCAATGCCAGGAAAATTATCTGGAATTTCAACTGGCGGCCTGTTTCGATCACCATATTATCGAAGCCAGCTTCAGCCCAATGAGTAAGAACCTGCTTATACGTGGTTGCAACGATGGGGGCGATTTCAGGCTGAAGATCTGGCAACAGGGTGCGGATGGCAACTGGTTGCAAAAAGGGGATGTTGAAGACTCTGCTTCTATCTATCGCTACGAGCTCAACAGGTCTGAAAATACGCTTCTGAGCAGCAGCTACGATGGCAATGTCAAGGTAAGTACGCTGAACAGCGATGGCCGTTGGGAGGAGGCGGTGGTGCTTGCGCTTACCCCCTATGATGAAGACTATCCACGGATGGAGGCAGGCTTCAGCCCCGGGCAGAAAAAAATTATGTCCTACGACCCACAGAACGGCAAAATCAACGTATTGCGCCAGGACAGTAACGGTCGGTGGATCCCGCTAACCCAGCCTAAAGAGATCCTTCACTACAAGGAAACCGGGCCACAGCAACCACCTCTTAAGGCCACAAACGATTATTTCCTGACTTACCAGGGCTCGAAAGTAACCATCTGGGCCTGTAATGATGAAAGCAACTGCCTGGAGGAGAAAAAGGTCTTTGAGTGCGGTGGGAACATTGCCAGTGCCCAGCTGAGTGATGATGAGCAACACGCTGTGATCTTCACCTGGGGTAACCAGACCATCTTTCTGGGTTGTGATGTCGATGGGAACTGGTCACAGATCGGGCAAATCTGTCATCCTGCGACGATCATAACCGACGACAACCAACATATTACCAACCTGGTTTGCAGAGCCTTGTTCAACGCCACCGGGCACTACGCGCTGACCAAAGATATAGACAACACAGTTATAGTTTCTGGCTACAATGCTTATGGTGTCTGGGAAGGAAAAGCAGAAATTCGTTGTTGTTCAGATGCCAGATTCAGCCCATCCGGAGGTAAAATACTGGCCCGTTTTGACAGCGGTGGCTCTTTTAAACTCCTGGACTGCAAAAGTCCTGATGATCGCCTGGATCAAGGTCAGACCTTTGTCCATCACGCCAGTCTTGAAGCGCTATTCAGCCCCTCAGAGAATCTTCTTCTGAGCTATGGCTATAAATCGAATTTCGCCTGCATTTGGGGGGATGACGAGGAAGGTAACCTGGTTGAGAAAGCCAGGGTGTACCACTTGGCGGGGATTGACTATGCTGCCTTCAACGCTCGGGAGGACAGTGTGCTGACCCGCGGTTGTGATTGGACCGTAAAAATTCATGGTCTCAACAGCCAGGGCAAATGGCAGGAGCTTTTGGCGTTTAAACATCTGCTGGAAATTCGTGAAGCCCGGTTTTCTACTTCAGGGCGCTTCGCCTATACCTTTAGCCAGGACACCACTGCTGCCATCCTGGGGTGCGATGACAATGGCAAGTGGACGACACTGGCCGTGACAAAACCTGGTGCCTATGGTATCCATGGTGCCCATTTCAATGCACTGGAAAACCATTTTCTGACCTATGGCAACAAAATAAACCGGAAAGACACAGACCAGTCTGGCCGTGTGCAACTCTGGGGCATCGGTGATGATGGCAAATGGAAACAAAAAGAGGAGATAATAGTGGATTATCTCATTCAACATGCCAAATTTAGCCCTGATAGTGAACATTTAGTGATTTATTGCAACGATGTTCGGCAAGAGCCTTTCCATTCAGAAGCTGGCATTGCGTTACTCTGGAAAATTCCTGCCAACGTACCGGGTGGTTAAGAATTGCGCCTTATTTTGCCAAATTATCATTATACCGCAGCTTAATGCCTTCCTGTTTCAGCAGATCCCCAGCCAGCGGTGAGATAATGGTTCTCTGACTGAGCAGGATCTCTTTAACACCCCAGTGAATCAACACCATTACATCCGCTTCAGAGATCGACTTCTGCCCCAGGAAGTCGTGAACCCGGATGGTGCTGGCGGTTTTTTGTGGCTCAACTTTACTGTCACGAATGATGTCTGAAAGCCCCATCCGGCTGCCAAGAATCGCATTCAGTCGGTTACCTGCTGCCTTGTTATCCAGAATCTGCATGGCGCGCTCTGCCAGCAGGGAGCCGGCTTCCATAGGGGGAATACCACCGTAATAAATATTAGGCACTACGGTATTTTCAAATTCGATGTCTGCAATGCTGCTGAATTCGGCGGCCAGTTTCTGCGTTGGTTCATCCTCCAGGCGATAGATCAAATAACCGGAAAGACTTTTGGACGATTTGCCATCCGCACCGGGACGTTCTCCCAGCAGAACAATAACCAGCCTGGCATGCACCGTTCTGGCGATATCTTCCGCCAGCCTGACACGGCCATGAGGTGCCACCATGGTTTGGCCCAGTGAGTAACCATGGCTTTGTAATCCGTCTTCCAATACCGGCAGCAGTTCATTGATGTTCTGGTGCACTGCTTCGGCACTCAGGCCATCCGTAATCAGGATCTGAACATCACGATGTTCAGGCTGCAGGTGACTGCGGGTTTTTTCGCAAAGATGAGCCCCTGCATCAGAATCAGCATGGTGTCGTTCAATATTATTGGCCCGGGAACGAATCAGGCGAAAATCGATCTCTTCCAGCGCATCAAAACGGAGCTTACTTTTTGCCGCCATTCTGGCAACGGCAATGTTTTGCTTCAGTTTGCGATTGACATGGTTGGCCATTCTCGGGCCGGCATTACTGGTGCCATAGCACATGGGTATCCGGCTGATCAGATCATTCCAGGCCTGCCGGGAGTCCGCAAACATGGCCGGATTTCCCCAGTTGGGCCCACGGGTAATCTGCCCATCCCGGGACTCTTTGAAAATCCCTTTTTCCAGTGCCCAGTGGTAGAACTCGGGGGATGGCTTCAGGTTATGGATCTCACGAATGGTCTGGTCATCATGGCCACTGGTGTCGGCATAGGCCAGCATGCGGTCCACACCCAGATAGATGTCCATAAAGTAGTTGGCACCCGCCACCGCCAGCAGCTCTACCGCAATCTCCTGACCCTCACTGGAAGCGTCGGCGTGCAGGGTAAAGCAGGGGGAAACCCCCATGGGCAGCCCCATCACTTTGCCCATGAACAGGTCCTGCAAATTGGCATAGATAATCTGCAGGCTATCTTTGTGGGTTTCCGGGCCAATAAAGCCCGTGACACTGTTGACCATGCAGGGATTATATCGACGACACAAGCCGTAAGTCAGGGCCTCTGTGGTAGACATATCGATACCACCATGTTTGCCGTAACTGACCTCACTGCCCTGACCGGTTTCAAAGTACATAAACTGGTGCTGGTTCAGTACGCCTTTCTCTTTCATGGTCTGCCAGGCCTGGTCGAGATAAGCGACGCTGACATCAAAAGCTTCCCGCAGCGTAGCATCGGTCCCCGCCAGGGACTGGAAGAGTATGTCCAGGGGCGCACCGGCTTCCAGACAGGCCAGCTGGGTACGGATATGGGAAAGCACACAGACCTGGGTTGGAGCACCGGTCTGCCGTCGTATTTTATCCAGATGGATCAGGCAGGCACCGATATTATCAACGGTGTCATCCGCCGGATTGAGGCCAATCAACAAATCACCGTTACCCATGGACAGACCCATCCAGGTCAGCGCAGTGATGGCATTCAGGTCATCGGTCGGGTGATTGGGTTGAATGCGGGTCGATAGAGAACCCGCGAGACCAAGGTGGGTACGAGCCTGTGTCGGGCATTCGATCTTGCGGGTGTTGTACACCATGTCGTGTACGCTCATCAGCTTGGTGACAGCAGCGACCATCACTCCTGTCAGCCCTCTGCCTGCGCGCTTGATCTGAGGGCCGGAGGCTTTTTGCATCCAGTCCTTGAGCTCCCCCAAGGTCATCATGGCCATGTCATTGAAAATGCTCAGGTCAATGTCGTAGTTGACCCGCATGATGTCATCAATCTCACCACGATCATTGGTCAGGGGGTGATCGTAGATATGCTGCAGCGTCAGGTCGGACAGTATCGCCCTTGCGGCCTCCCGGCTGACTTCATCCTCGGCCCCCAGCCCGGCAACCTGATCACCACTGGTATGAAAACCGGCAGCCCCCAGCAGAGCCTTGAGCCCGGTAAAACTGAAACTCTGCCCAATGACCCTTGAACGGTAAACTTCATCCGTTTTTGCTGTCGGCACCAGAATCTGGTCCAGTGGGGTCATCGTTGGTTTGGGCATCGCTCACACTCCAGCGGGTATCGAATCCGGCATGGTAAATAATGTTGTTTGCCGGGGGATTGATTCACCTAAGTGATCGTCTGTGTCAAAAAACGTCAGGCAAGGCTATAAGACTACAAATGGGGGGGGGATTACATTCCGTAAATATACACTCTTTACTTACGGAATGGTGGCGGGCTATTGAGGACTGCTCTGGTCAACAAAGATCAATTGTTCAGTAGCAAACCCAAGTGCTTTGGCTTTGTTGATAAAGTCCGATTTAACCTGATCACTGACGGTGGGTGTTCTGGCCAGCAGCCAGAGATAGTCTTTGTTATTCCCGGAGATAAAGGCGTATTCATAGCCCTTCTGATCAAGCTCAAAAATAATGTAGGAGCCATAGAAAGGACCAAAAAAAGAGACTTTCAGATACCCCTCGTCCGGTTCTCGGACAAACTTTGCCGTGCCTTGTGCCTGTTTGCGCTCACCTGCCTCAACCGAGTAACCAGAGTTGATGACCCGAAGGCTGCCATCAGGGTTGCCTGAGTATTCTGCAGTGATGTGGGAGAGGCCCCGTTCAAAGCGGTGATCCAGCCGGGCTATCTCATACCACTTGCCCACATAGCGATTGACCTCAAATGGCTTTACCGGGGTAACGCCTTCCGGGATTCCTGTGCAGCCAGTAAGCAGTGCGATCAGGGACAGAATTTTAATCGTTCTCAAAGCGTTGCATCCTTCTTTTAATGCATCCCATAGAAGTAAACGGGTATGACAAAGTTTTTCACTTTACCGAGGCTGACAAACCCGGCTTTGCGATCCGGCACTTCATCCACTGCCATCAGATTCACGGGCAGCTTCCCCCAGTGGCTGGCATAGTTACCGATCACCTTGCCAAAGTCTTTGGGGACCAGCAACAGCAGAGGGAGTTCCTGTGGAAAGCCGGACAGCATTTCGGCCAACTTTTCACCAAAGCCTTTCAGCTCTTTAAAGCTGGGATAATTATCATCTTTAAGCGTAATACGTATACAGCCGCCATTGTGGGTCTTTCTGGCCAGTTCGATGGCCCGCCGGATGCGATTCTCATCGGCATCAAGGTTCAGACGGGCGACAATGGGCAGGTCATTAACCGGCAGCTGCTCCGGCTTTGGCATAAACAGCGTGTTACCGGAGAGTTCGGCGCTGTGCAGTGCCAGGCCATAGACTGTTGCCCGTCCCTGATACTCGGGAATGTAGTGGGCAATGTTGCGGCATAGGATTTCCGAGTCGGCAATGGCTTTGCACAGGTCCACGCCCAAATCACCAAAGGCCGTAATGTCGGGCAGTTGACCCGTCGCTGCGTATTGGTAAAGGAGTTCGCCGACACCGCCGGAAAAGGTAATCGCAGCCCGTCGCAAAGCATGGGCATCCGGTTGAAAGGCTACCTGGCAGAGCTGCTGCCCATCGCCCTGGTCGAACCAGTGATGATCGCCGGTGACCATGGCTTCCAGTGCCCGGATATAATAGCGGACGATCTGGTCGATATTGTTTTGGCTGCACTCGTCACCGATGGATAACTGCAGGTTCAGTTGTTCCAGAAGTTGTTGACCATGGTTGGATACTTCCAGCAACCGGTAGGTCCCCGGTGCAAACTGAAAGTGGCGGGCTCCGATATAGTAACATCCTGATTCTATAACATTGCCGTCTATCCCCAGTGCCGGGTTGGTGGTTCCTCCACCAATGTCCAGATTGATAAAGGGCACTTCTGGCGTTGCCCGGGAAAGCTCAAGGCTGTTGCCCATAAAGGCAAGCCAGGACTCCATACAAGGATCGTCCGCCGTGGCAACAATGGCCTGGTTCACTTTCTCCCGCACGGAGCAGGCAATGGCCCGGGCATTTTGCTTTTCAGCCGCCAGGCCGGTGATAATGACGCCACCGGAAAAGAGCTGATCACAATCAATGCCACTTTCTGCTAACCATTGTTCAAGACAGTTATTAATGGCCTCCGTGCAGAGTTCACCCTCTTCAAAGGGTGTCAGTATGGCGTCGGAGCGATAGATCAGTTCTGGTTTGCCCAGCTCCATCCGCTCGGTTATCGGATTGCGTTCAAGGTATGCAGAGGCAATCATGGCACGGCTGGTGGTAGAACCAAAGTCGAGGCCAATCATCATTACAGACTGATTACCGGTAAAGTGTCTGAACATTTCGGTCTATGGCTGGGAGGAATACAACAATCATTTTGCAGCACAGGCTACTTTACCTGAGAGGACATAAAACCAAAACAGATTTGATGTGTTTACTGATAAAACATTAAATGTTTATAAATTACATGGAGTTACCGGCCGTTGCTGGCTGTTTGCCGTGGTTTGGGAAAATTAACGTACAAACAGGTATTAGTGCTAGAAGGTTTGGAGGGTATCGCTCTTGCAGGGAATAACGCTGTTTCTGTTTACCAACGATTTGAGGCTGAGTGATAACCGGGCCTTGATGCAGGCCGCTGCCAGCTGTAAACATCTGGTGTGTGTCTATTGTGTTGACCCTGCCTGGTTTAAGCCAGGCCGTTACCAGTCAAGGGTGATGGGTGAGCATCGCTGGCGTTTCCTGTGGGAGAGTATTCAACAGCTTGAATCACAGCTTGAACAGCGACGGCAAAAACTGTTGGTGCGTTTGCAAAGTCCGTATCAAGCAATCGAACAAATGCTGAAAGCCCATAAAATCGATGCGGTCTATCGCAGCCGTAATACGGGTTTTCAGGAGAGTGCCTATTGGCAAAGTCTCAAACAGAACTTCCCGGCAGTCACCTTCAATGAAGTTGAAACATTTACGCTCTTTCACCAGAACGATCTGCCATTTGCCCTGGACGAGCTGCCGGAAACATTTACTCAGTTCCGAAAGCATGTCGAACATCTGCCCATTACCGAAGCCGCTACCGCACCGGATATCATGCCAGGGCCCATGCCCGGTTTGAATTACCATTCCGACAGGTTACCGGCAAAGGCCAAAACCAACAGCCCGTTTACCGGTGGTGAAACGGCAGGGGCAGAGCATCTGAAGCACTATTTTTCAGCGCTGCAGCCAACCACCTATAAAGAGACGCGAAACGCCTTGCAGGGTTGGGAGACCTCAACCAAATTTTCACCCTGGCTGGCCCATGGCTGTCTCTCCGCCCGGCAGATTTTTCAGGCACTCCGGCATTATGAGTCATTGATTATGGCCAATGAATCCACCTACTGGATTCAATTTGAATTGCTGTGGCGTGAATATTTCCAATGGTACGCCCTGAAGCATGGTGTTCGGCTGTTTTCATCCAGAGGCATCCGGGATAAGTGTCGGTTGTCCTGCTTTTACCCGGAACGGTTTCAGAAATGGTGCGCCGGTAATACCCCCTGGCCCATTGTGAACGCCTGTATGAAAGAGCTGCAGGCCACCGGTTACCTGTCCAACCGTGGGCGGCAGATAGTGGCCAGCTGCTTTATTCATGAACTGGGGATGGACTGGCGCTACGGAGCCGCCTGGTTTGAGCAGCAGCTGGTGGATTATGACGTGGGCAGCAACTGGGGCAACTGGCAGTATCTGGCGGGCGTGGGTGCTGACCCAAGAGGGAGTCGCCATTTTAATCTGGATAAACAGGCTCAGCAGTTCGATCCTGATGGCCACTATATCAACCGTTGGGGAGGGCATAAAACCTACCCTCTCGACAGTGTTGATGCGGCTGACTGGCCTATCATGCCGTAATCATTCGGCGGCTAACAGCTGATGCCGCCAGCGGGCCTTGTGGTCTTTCGCCAGGTGGGCCGATACCTGTGGCATGATTCGGATGAAGTCATCCGCCAGGGTCCAGGGGGGATTCACAACCACCATGCCTGACGCGGTCATACCGGGTTGGCCGGGGTCGGCAACGCCCATTTCAAACAGGTGGGTATTGCATATCTTGCTTTTGGCAAAGCCCTTTTCCATCTGTCGAATCTGCTGCCTGTCCACCACGGGATACCAAAGCAACAGCATGGCCTGTGGCATTTTTACATGGGCGGCTTCCATCACCTTAACCACTGTCTGATAGTCCGACTTGATCTCATAAGAGGGATCCATCAATACCAATGCACGACGGCTGGCTGTGGGCAGAAGAGCTGGCAGGCCTTTAAAACCGTCTTCCTGGCGAACATGACAAAGACGACGATGTTCACAATTCTGACGTAATTCAGCGATGGTTTGTGGATGCATTTCATACAGCCAGGCTTTGTCACCGGGCCGCAACAGCCGCTTTACCAGCAATGGTGAGCCCGGGTAACGTTTGGCACGGATATCGTCGGCAATCTGGCCGTGGTAGTCATTGAGACCTCGCAGCTTTTGCCAGTCCAGCTTCAGGACACCCTCATCGCTTTCTGCTGTCTTGCGGGCCATGGCTGAGTCCAATCGGTAGAGACCGGCACCGGCATGGGTGTCGATATAGTCAAAAGGCGTGTCTTTTTTCTGCATGTGCCGCACGCAGGCCAGCAACAGCCAGTGTTTGAGTACATCGGCATGATTACCCGCGTGGTAGTGGTGTTGATAGCTCAGCATGGGATCTGAAAGCCCTGGGTCAGGTGGAAGTCGTGCCTTTTTCAGGGGGAATCTAACAGGTTTCGGGGATAACCGGCATACGGCGATATATCCATTGGGATAGCAGTTTTCGCAATGTAAGTATTTGAAATAGAAACGGTTAAATGAAGAGATTAGTTTTAGTTAGCGACTCTGACCAGCTTGTTAATGAAAAATTCAAACGGGGTAGAGCCTGTCAACGATCACGAGATCAAATATAATCACTTTCAGTCAGTAGCCAATTCTACAGTCAACTTTTCTTGATCTGTTCTCTCCGTTCTTCGACCATCCGGTCACCTGCCCGGCGTAAAGTGACCGAGTAGACGGTGAAGGCTCTTCTTTTTCTCAAATCGTCCGTGTCAACGTATTCCTCTTCCTCCGCATTAAAGGTAATGACTGTTTCATTGTCACGGCTGAAGTCCCAGGTTGGCACGGTGTACTCCGCAAGGAGTGGATAAAAGTAGCGTTCTGATTTCAGCATTCTGAAGCCTTCTTCAGGATTGGAGAAATCAAAAAACTGCAGCGCTACACTACTACTGTAACGCGGAAACTGTCCATTGACGGCCAGCGTATTCCCATCGGGACTGGGAATGGCCTGGCCCCAGCAAAAATTAAGCAAATTGAAATGATCGCCCCGTTGTGGGTAATGTATTCCAGTGGATAGATTGACCAGAAGCGTCGAATATACTGACTTACCCGTCAAAACCCAGTCCTGGTTCTTGCACTGAAAGAAATTGTGTACTGGGTTCAAGCCATGCCGAATGAGATCCACCAGGACCTGACCGTCACTGCACCGTGTTATTTTGATGCGGCTGTGGCTTGTTTCCTCCCGATCATCTCTTATGACCGGAAGGTAAAAACCTGACGCCAGTTGATATTTCTTATCCAGCCGCTTTACCGTTGCCAAGGGTAAGTATGAATACAACCGGGAGCACGCCCTTTGATCGGCTTCATCAAACCTTTTCTGGTTCAGTTCGATCCATCGGGTATCATTCCAGCATGCGTCGGTGTGCCTGAGGTCGCAGCCTTTATGATCCAGTCCGGTTGCCTCTGACTCAAGGACTGAGGCCGTAGCCTCTGAACCGGTCCCACGAATATTTTCTGCTGCTGCCGGGGCGGGTTGCAGAGGTAGGTTGTCACCTTCACAGCACGTTACTGAAGCAGCATTAGCAGGCACACTCAGGAATTCGGAGGTGGGCAGGGGCAATGAATGTGACGGGTTGAGTTGTTGTCTGCAGTCAGCCTCGGACACTGTCGTAATCCGAGAGTCTCCCAGCATTTTGCTGGCACCACCACCCTCAGGTAGTTCATGTCCGGAATCAAGCCATCCGGTTGTCCCGTCGTCAGTGCTGGTGATACGGTGGGGACCAAATCCCGCAGAGCAGGAATTTGCTGCCGCGTCAGGTATCGGCTGAGTATTGTTCAGGGTATGACGACAAAAGTTGGGACTCAGAGGATTAGACATCAATTGTCCTCAATTTTTGATTTATTAAAAGAGATTGAGAATGACTGGCCAGGCAACCACCTTGGGCAGATCACGAATTGTCCAGTCAAGTTTATGAATCCTGATCTGTCAATGCCTCTGCCGGTGAATATGATGTTTCTGTGGTATAACAATGCCCTGACTTTTACTGAATACCCGGTGTTGAGTTGTCTTGAATACTCTTTGGTCCGTAGCGATGAGGTTGTTCTGAGCCGGACCGGTCAATTTAACGTAAAGTAGGCATGAAGCACTCTCAAAGAGCAAGAACTGCTGACAACAAGATTGATCGAACCGCACAAAAGCAATGCCCCGTCTGCCATCGTCCTTTTTCCTGGCGAAAAAAATGGGAACGCTGTTGGGAGGAGGTTCGTTACTGTTCAAGGCGCTGCCGATCTCAACGAAACCGGGTGATGGATGAAAAACAATAAACGCTACTCTACCCTCAGGCTGATTCTTGGAGACCAGCTCAACGCCCGCCACAGCTGGTTCAGCAAGCAGGACGACGACTGTATTTATGTAATTGCCGAACTGCTTCAGGAAACCGGTTACGTTAAGCACCATGTACAAAAAATCTGTGGCTTCTTTCTCGCCATGGAACAATTTGCCACGGCATTGCAGAAAGCGGGGCATCAGGTTCTGCATTTGACGCTGGATGAAACCAAAGACTTTGCCGACCTGCCATCATTGATTCTTCACCTGTGCCAGCAATATGCAGTGACCCGTTTTGAATACCAGAGGCCCGATGAATACCGTTTGCTGGCACAGTTAAGAGATTTTGAACCCGATAAAGCCCTCTTTAAAAAAGAGTGGGATACCGAACATTTTCTGGTTCCGTTTGAGGCGCTTGGCAAACGGTTCAAGCCCGGTAAACCCGGCAGAATGGAAACGTTCTACCGAAAGATGCGCCAGCAGCATGATGTTCTGATGTGTGATGGCCAGCCGGAAGGCGGACAGTGGAATTATGATGCAGATAATCGCTGTAAGCTCAAAGCTGCTGATCTTGACGCGATCCCGGAACCCTTAATGTTTGCCAGTTCAACCGCGTCCGTACTGGAACGGCTGAAACGCCATAAGGTACAGAGCTTCGGTGATATTGGCACTCATCTGCTCTGGCCGATTACCCGTCAGCAGTCATTAACATTACTCAATTATTTCTGCACCCATTGTTTGCCACATTTTGGTCAGTTTCAGGATGCCATGACTGCGAACAGTGACCATCAGTGGAGTCTTTACCATTCCCGGCTCTCCTTTGCCCTGAATACCAAAATGCTCCACCCGAAACAGGTGATTGATAAGGCGATCAGCGCCTGGCGGGAAAACCCTGAAGCGATTTCACTGGCGCAAATAGAAGGCTTTGTCCGTCAGATCCTGGGGTGGCGTGAATATATCCGGGGTGTTTACTGGAGCAATATGCCGGACTACGAGTCCATGAACTACCTGAAAGCGACCAGCGATCTGCCTGATTGGTTCTGGACCGGTCAGACACACATGAACTGTATGCGCCATGCCATTACTCAGTCATTGCAGTATGCCTATGCGCATCATATTCAGCGGTTGATGATTACCGGCAACTTCTGCTTGCTGGCGGGTATTGATCCTGATCAGGTCGACCAGTGGTATCTGGGCATTTATATCGATGCGATTCAGTGGGTAGAGCTGCCCAATACCCGGGGCATGTCGCAGTATGCCGACGGAGGCATGGTGGCATCAAAACCCTATGCAGGCAGTGGTAATTATGTGCAGAAAATGAGTGACTATTGCCCGGGCTGTGTTTACCAGGTGAAGGAAAAAGAGACAGAAAGCGCCTGCCCTTTAAACAGTCTTTACTGGCATTTTATGGAGAAACACCGGGAGATGTTGCAGAACAATCCCCGGACTGCCCTGGTTTATAAAGGGTGGGACAAAAAGGGTTCAGCGGACAGGAATGCCATCCTGAAGCGGGCCCGGTGGTGTATTAATCATCTGAACGCGCTGTAAACATTTGATAGCCCGATAGAGCCGCCGCTGAGGGAGGCTTATCGGTAGGGTATTGTTGGGCAATGGAGTGAAGGACCCAAAAGCGTGGGAGCGAGATCCTGGTTACAACGGATCATGGCTTGAGGTGGTTCACAATAATGGCAAGTGTCTCTTCAACTTTGTCAAACCGGTTATCAATGTTATCAAGCCGATTTTCAATCCTGTTGAAGCGTTCACGGTTTTCCTGCTGGTGGGCATCCACCTTTTTGTTCAGTGTCTCAATTGCTATTTCATGGCGCACGCTGTGCAGGAACAGTTTTTTTATATCATTCTGTGAGTTTTTAACGCTGATCTCTATTTGATGAATAGCATTCCAGAGCGCATCACTGTCTTTATCGTGGTTCATAAGGACAACTTCTGATTATTTTTGATGCGTTGAGAATAGCAGAGAAATGCCTCGTTCCCGGGTTTCTTTGAGGGAACGAGGGTGTGAGTATTAATGGTGTTCTTTACTAACCCATCAGGCAGGTTTTGGCACCCAGGCTTTACACCATCCTTCCGGTTCTACGGAGTTTGCTGGAAAAAGCCTGCAACCCTGGTTATCCGGGGTATAGAGCGCGCAATTCTCACATTTTCGTCCTTCCTGGTAGCCATCTATGGATTTAGCGTCTGCCTGTGTCTTCTTATAGGAAAGCCCTATTGCGGTAGGGTTGGACTCATCAAGTGCGGGGAGCGCAGCAGCCCGGGCCTGGCGGCTGGGAATATTAAGAAGGGGAATAAGCGCGGAAGCTGCGGCCAGTTGTAGAAACCGACGCCGGGTGGGGCCACGCTTTTCAGAATCGAATGGTTTTTCAGACATGGGAGTACCTCATCGTACTTTTATGTTTTTTAAACCTGATAGTATCAAAGTTTAAAACTTTTCTATTTATACGAGTAGGTATATCTCACGGATCATGGGGGAAATCAATGCTCAAGCCAGGTTTTCAGTGACTCCAGGCCGCTGCCTGAGTAAGCGCTGATTTCGAATATCGTTTTGATGCCAGCCGCCTTAAGTACTTTTCGTGAAAACTCAGGATCGGCTTTTTCGCTGTCGATCTTGGTGATGATACCAATCACTTCCCGATTGAACATACTGGCAAAGCCCGGAGGGATCTGATTCAGTTTTCTTGAACAATCGTGCACTACGGCGATGACCTGATAATCCACAGAAGATGACATCAGTGCGGCATAAAAACGGCGGTTTTCGATAAACTCACCCGGCGTATCGAGTATGTAATCACTGTACTCCATGGCCTGGGTTTTTTTGTATTTCAGCTCCTGCCCATAGAGAGCCTGAGTTAACGTGGTTTTGCCTGCGGTGGTTGAGCCCACCAACATCATCTTTTTCATCATCTTTTCATCAAGATCTGGTCACCCGGGCAGGGGAGAACTTCAGGTTATCCCTGAGCATATCCATGGCGGCATTCAGGCCGGCTTCAACACTGCCTACATCGCCGGTAATTACCAGGCAGCCGGAGAAACGATCCAGAAAACCGATTTCCACACCGGCCGCTTTGGTTGCCACGTCGGCGGCAATCATGGAGGCTTCGCTGGGAGTGATGGTCATAATGCCGATGGCACTGATGGTTTCCGCATCAAGGCCCAGCTTGATCACCAGGTCTTCCTGTGGATGGGCAATCAGGTGCGCCAGTGTCACCTGTTTACCGGGTACATATTCCTGAATGATGCGCTCTTTTTGTCGAGCCCGTTATCCCGGTGCTCCTGAAAGTTGCCACTCATGATTTTTACGACTCTTGTCTTGTATTGATATGGCTGACGGAACATCAGCCATGGATGTTTCATTACTGCTGCTTTTGACGTGCAATCTCTTCCCAGTTGGCCGGGTAAGCGACAAACATGAAGCGGGCGAAGTCCGGGGCGCTGAACTGAATCGTTGTGCCCTTGGGAATAAACATCACATCACCGGCATGGCCAACCACCTCACGGCCATCGATAATGATTTTCAACGTGCCTTCTACGATGTAATCCACTTCGTCGTATTCCAGCGTCCAGTCAAATGTGGTCTGGTGGATTTCCATCATGCCGCAGCCCAGGCGGGGGCTTTCATCCAGATCAAGGATGTCGGTGATAAACACCTTGTCACCGGGGTTGCCGGTATCAAAGGGTTTGCACTTGACGGTGGGTGCCTTGATCACGGCAACACCGGAAGGGTCGCTGTGTTTGTCAAATTCAGCGGCGGTGGCCTGTTTGGTCAGCTGCTCAGCCACCACTTTACGGATGATCTGTTCCAGTGCTTCCGGGGTAATCTGATTCATGATTAATCTCTTGAATACGATGTGAAAAACAGGATTACTTGAACAGGTGCCTGATGACTTCCTGTTGAATCGACTCGATTTGTTCCGGGGAGGTGATGTTGAATTCATCGACGAGGAGCATCTGAATGCGCTGTTGCAAGACCTCAACAGCACTGCTCTCGGGATTACGAATCACCTGAATCCCCTGAATCTTCGCCAAATCCGCAGCGCCGGGCGACAGCAGCATGCCTTTTCCCAGGATGAGGCAACCGCCAGAAACGAAGTCGTGCAGGTTTTGTCGGGTAATCAGGCGGCTCACCGGCTCACCTCCATATTGTCGACAATGCCAACAATCGCTGCGTCAACCGGGCCTTCGCAAGGGTGTATGGCTTTTCGGGCAGCACCACCTCTGGCGACCAGGACGAGGTCACCTATGCCGGCACCAACGGTATCTACGGCCACCAGTGACTGGCCGATTTCCTGCTCACAGGGATTGATCAGCTCAACGATCATTAATTTGAAGCCACTGAGACCATCCTGCTTGCGGGTGGCCCAGATGTTGCCAGTTACCTTGCCAATCAGCACTTGCCATACTCCCGGAAATGGTTGGGCTCGAAATTTCAACGGGGAACATTAATACAGGGGTTGGAAAGTCCAATTGACGAAAGTCAGTTTTCCAGGCATCAGAAAATTAACCTGGATCAATATTTGGGCAGTTTTTGCGGGTGCATGTGGGGGGCATACCTTATCTGTGATAAATGGTCGTGATGGCACAGTGAAGACCTGGCAGTGCTAAATTTCAAGTCTTCCATTTATCTGAATAAGCGCTTTGCTGATTATCTTACTTCTTACTGCCAGTTGGGAACGTGGCAGCAGAGAAGTAAAAAAGGTTAATCAGCTCTTTCCGGGATGATTAATCTGAGCCATGCCAATAACCCTTGGGTCGTTGGAATTTTTATGGTTAATTATTGCCAGGTAGAATGGATGGTCAAATTTAAAGCGAAGAAGTTTTTCAGGAGGTATATGTAAATCGTATGAGAATATAGATGACGCAGCAGCTACCGTCGCGCCATTTTCATCAACGTCCAATGCTGCTATGTGTTTACCCATGGCTTCAGCCTCTTCACATATTTTTGTAAATTGATAATTGAACTTGAACTTGGGCAGCGTGAGCACCGCGTGTTCTCTTCCTGATTTGCCCAGGATAGTGGTGAGTCCACTTGACAAAATTTGGTTGAGATCTTCACTACCGGGATTCGTTTCCCCTTCTGGCGGTAAAACAAACACCGCTTTCATGCCCGATTCCTCAACAGGAACAGCGACAAAGTCATAGTCTTTATTTTTAATGTGCTTAATGGGTTGTATACTTCCACTTTTCATCCACTGTATTTCTGAGTGGGCTGCATTTTCCCATGTGATTTCTGAACTCTCTTTTTCATTCATCACTCTAAAAGGAGACTGCCATGAAACCTGTTGCAATAACCAGGTGACCAGTTGAAACGCCAAGTCTGGATTATCCAGGTCTTTTGCTTGCAGAAAATCAGTAATCAGGCCCTGGGTGTCTTTTGTTATTTGCTCATTGAGCTCTGCCGTGGCCTGTTCAGGTCCCTTGTGAAAAAAAGCTTCACTGGTTGTATGAGGAATCTGGGATTGTCTCAGAATTCCATCAATCTTAGGTCTTTTTGAAAAGACATGTATGCCTTCTTCGGTGCTTTTGATCAATGGTCGAGCTTGATGAAGCTCACCAATATCCCCTGCTTGATAAGGCTCACCAGTATCCCCTATAGAGTCCGCCATATTTCTTAAATTGGTAGCGATTGCCTCTGATGTTGTGACCAGAGCAGGTGAGGTGACAATGTTAATTGATCGTTCGAGTAATGTTAATTCTCTAACAAATTCCTGTACGTCATCGGCAAGCCCCTTCAAATAGGGTTGGACATTGTTTGTTACTGATGTGCCAGAATCTGGGGAATCAGCCGAGTGTGTTGAGGATTGCGGGAGGGGTAAATCACTGTTGTCCCAGATTGTATTGGATGGAACTCTGGGGTAGTCACTAGAGGGTAAATTATTCATATATATTCAAGCCTCCAATCGTAATATTTTTATCTGAACCTGCACATTATTCATAAGCAAACATTTCAACTTCTGACCGGTTAAATGATAGGAGGTATTTTTATTCTGTAAATTATTGTTTGAAAATTAAATGTCATTGTTATTTTTACCAGATAGATGGTTGTTGTTGATTTTATTTGGCTATAGTGATCTCCAAATGATTTACTTAATATTCTTTCAGGAAAATTCATTTCTGAAATCGAAGGCTTAACAGGATGGCTAAGAAAGTGTTTGCCTCATCAAGAGATCTGGATCCCAAAAAAGAGACGCTTGAAGTGTTGGCAGAGGGTGTTTACGCCTTTACCGCTGAGGGGGATCCTAATGTCGGGGCCATTGAGGCAGAAGACTTCCTTATTGCTTTTGAGGCTCGGGCAACACCAAGGGCGGCGTCCGACTGGTTACGGGAACTCAGAAGGCATACAACAAAGCCTGTTAAGTATCTGGTTTTGTCCCACTACCATGCAGTGCGCGTACTCGGTGCCGCCGCCTTCTCAGCCGAATCGATTATTGCCCATGAGAACACCCGGTTCCTGATTGAAGAGCGTGGTATGGAGGACTGGGACAGTGAGTTTCGTCGAATGCCCAGGTTGTTCCGGGAACCCGAAGGAATCCGGGGGCTGACCCATCCTGATATTGTGTTTAATGATCGATTGGAAATCCCGCTGGGTGGGCTTCGGGGAAGCCTGGTGCTGGAATACTGTGGACGGGGTCATACCGCCGGGGATATCTGTGCCTGGCTGCCCCAACACAATATTCTGTTTGCCGGAGATCTTGTTGAGGCCCAGGCTGCACTTTATACCGGTGATGCTTTCCATTTTGACTGGTCCACCACCACGTTGGACAAGATAAAGGCTTACGGTGCTGAGACGTTGGTTGGTGGCCGGGGTGCAGTTGTCCACGGTCGGGATCATGTAGATGCAGCTATCGAGCAAAGTCGCACTTTCCTCAAGACCCTGATTGATCAGGTAGGGACCGTTTATAAAAACGGGGGAACGTTAACCGAAGCCTTTGCCGCATCCCATAAAAGCCTGGCCCCCCGGTATGGTAGCTGGCCCATTTTTGAGCACTGTTTGCCATTTGATGTTCAGCGCCTCTGGGATGAGTTTGCTGGTATCGACTGGCCGAGAATCTGGACTGCCGAGCGAGACCAGGAAGTTTGGGATCAACTGCATGGCGTATAGTAAAGTCGGTATCATTAAAGAAATGTATACGGTTAATAAACGACGGGTTGATGATCCCCGGCTTACATACTCACCGACTGACCATAAAAATTTATATATGACTTGACTCTCCAGGGTGAAATCCGTTTAATACGCCTCGCACATCGTTTTCGTTGTTTGAACAGCGCCTGGGTAGCTCAGTTGGTAGAGCAGCGGATTGAAAATCCGCGTGTCGGTGGTTCGATTCCGCCCCTAGGCACCATACTTAAATGATAAAAAATATGTGTGCCAAAATTTAGCCTGGGTAGCTCAGTTGGTAGAGCAGCGGATTGAAAATCCGCGTGTCGGTGGTTCGATTCCGCCCCTAGGCACCATTATATAAAGGCCCTGAAGCATTTTTGTTTCGGGGCTTTTTTGGTTGAAAAGTCGTATTATACGACGGAGTGTTTTTAGAGTGTCTTGGTCACAGTCTCTTCTTTGGAGTTATACCATCCCCCCCTTACCCTTTCCCGCGTGACGATGTATTGTCTTGCAGTGACTTCTGGCGTTAAGGATGTTTATACGGTACTGGAGTACTTCTCCGATATTCTTCTTCCGCTTAGTCAGCACATATCGGATAGAATCTACTCAAAAAAGGGTGCAAACTCTAAGAGTCCGAGAATAGATTGCCTTAACGAGAGCCACGTTGTCTAAAATAAATAACTTGATATTGCCAAGATGCTGAACCAGGTCCTTACAGCAGAAATTGGAGATGAATCCCACCGGTCAGCCACTGAGCCGGATTACTCTGCTATATCCAAAAAACCAGCCAGTGCTGATTTTTTTGCTGGAAGTGGACTTGCCACTGAAGGACTAAAAGATTTCTTTGACTCTGTATGGGCCAACGATATTTGCGCCAAAAAGCAGGCTGTTTTTGCCGCAAACCACTCGCCTGAAATCTTTACTCTTGACTCAATCGAAAACATCAAGGGTGACAAGCTTCCCCGACACTCCTTGTCTTGGGCAAGCTTCCCTTGCCAAGACCTTTCCCTTGCTGGAAATATGGGTGGAATAACCAGTTCTCGCAGCGGAATGGTTTGGCAGTGGCTACGCATTCTCGATGAGATGAGAGAAGCTCCAGCCGTATTGGTTGCTGAGAATGTCAGAGGCCTGGTATCCGGTAAGAATGGTGAAAACTACCTCGCTCTTCATAATGCTTTACTTGAAAGGCAGTACAATGTTGGAGCTGTCCTGATAGATGCTGTACATTGGGTACCTCAGTCTCGCCCGCGGATATTTGTCATTGCCGTGAGAAAGAGTACTGATATATCCGGTTTTATTACTGATTCACCAACATGGGCTCACCCCAAAGCTATTCAGGCCATTGCTTCCAAAGCAACTGATTGGACATGGTGGAACATTCCCGCTCCATCTACACCAATGCACCCACTGGAGAAAATCATTGAGCTGGATGCGCCCTTCGACTCTGAGGAAACCGTCAATCACCACCTCAGCCTTATTCCCAAAAGCCATTTTGATAAGCTTGAAGCCGCTGTAAAAAAAGGTCAGAAAGTCTTCCCGGGATATAAGCGAATCAGGAATGGTCAACAAGTGTTAGAGGTCAGAACGGACGGCCTTGCAGGTTGCCTGCGAACCCCAACTGGTGGTAGCAGCAGGCAGCAACTCGTTATATATCGTAATGGTAAGTTTGGAACTCGCCTTCTGACTGTGAAAGAAGCTGCTCAACTAATGGGTGCCCACAAATACCAGATACCAGGTACTTATAATCAAGGATATAAGGCCATGGGTGATGCCGTTGTGGTTCCTGTTGTACGACATCTTGCAGAGCATTTGCTCTACCCCCTTATAAAAAAATAGAGCTGAACTCTTTCTGTCGATAATGTTTAATAGCCTTCAGAAGGGTGGAGGCTATATGATTGACTACGGTATAACCGCTTGTGCATTTGAAACAGAAGAGCTGAGAAGACAGTTGTCTGCTTTTTTCGACTCCTCATTTTTAGGGCAAAAGGTTGGTAACTACAAGTTCGGTGTATATGCATTCTACGACTATGAGCGGGAACCCATTTATATTGGGCAGACCAAAGAAAGTCTGCGCACTCGAATCCGCAGACATCTGACAAACAGGCGGACTGATGCAGTTGCCATGTCAGTTCTTGATCCAATGGAAGTCTACGAAATAGAAGTGTGGCCCCTTCCTCAATACACGACTCTATCCAAGGATGAACGCAAAACAGCGAGCTTGCACTTAGATGCGCTTTAATATGCTGTATACAAAAAGAGCATTGAGACATCCAGGTTTCACGCCGTTTTGAATGAGAAAAGTCCCCCACAACCAAAGATCGAAATTGATATTCCACCATCATTTCGACAAGTCGTTATTTCTGATGAAGTCTTCAAATTGAGGAGCCATCCTGATTTTCGTATAGCCAGAAGGGCGGCAACTATCGCGAAGTTATCCCACATCATTAGTGAGAGAAAGGTAGCATACGGGCTGCGGAACACGTTGAATACTCAAGCCCTCAGGCTGCAATGGCTCACAGAAAAAAGGCTTTCGTCAGTATCGCCAGATTCTAATGAAAGTGATGATTGAAACTCAGCAATTGCTAGCCCGGATATTTCATCACCTTTAATGCATGCATGCCTATCGTTAACTGAACAATAGACATGATCAAAGATTTTCCCATCAGCTGTTAAGGCATGCCAGCCCCTGAGGCTTGCTGAGAATAGCCAGCCGGAGGTTAGTTATCTTCCGGCACATAGCCTTCAGCGGCATCAATATCTTCGCCAGAGAAATATTTATCCATTTGTTCCATAAGGTACTGCCGGGCTTCAGGTGCCAACAGGTTAAGATGCTTTTCATTGATCAGGCGGGTCTGGTGGGCCTGCCATTCAGTCCAGGCTTCCTGGGAAACATGCTCGAAGATCCACTGACCCTTTGGACCGGGTAATGGCGGAACCATGAGGCCTTCCGCTTCTTTTTTCAGTTTGACGCATTGAATCATTCTGGCCATTGTTATCTCACTGCTTCAGTTACTATGGATTGAGGGTATCTTAACGGGAAAGCTACCTGATAAACATTCATTCCCTTCAGGAAGAGCAGCTGACTTCCAGTTTTTTGCCCCATTCAGGCGGTTGACCTGCATAGTGCTCAAAATCAGGGTGCTCATCGTAGGGCGAAACCAGCACGTGCATCAGGTTTTCAATTTCCCGGTAGTCCCCTTTCTCTGCCTTTTCGATTGCCTGTTGTGCCAGATAGTTTCTGAGAATGTATTTCGGGTTCACCTGTTTCATTCGTTTCTGGCGGTTATGGTCATCCAGAGGGTTTCTCTTGAGCCTTTTCTTATAGCTATCCAGCCAGGGGGCAAGTGATGGGTGGTTAACTAACGGCTCCAGCTGGTTAACGGCCTGTTCTGAAGGAAAGCTGCTGAGGGTTCGGAAGAATAATGTGTAATCACAGTGACTGTCATGCAATAGCTGAAGGAGATCGCGAACCAGTTCTGCGTCTTCCTCCTCTTCTGCCAACAGCCCCAGCTTATCGAGCATCAGGCGGGTATAGGTTTGGGTGTAGATTTGTGGGTATTGATCCAGAGCTTTCTGGATTAACTCAACATCATCAAACAGGGGAACCAGTGCCTGGCCCAGCCTGCCGCAGTTCCAGTAGCCAATGTCGGGTTGTTGGCTGAAGGCATAGCGACCGGAGTGGTCAGAGTGGTTGCAGATGTAGTGCCAGTTAAAATCGTCCATAAAACCATAGGGGCCATAATCAAATGTATCCCCGATAATGCTCATATTGTCGGTATTCATAACGCCGTGGGCAAAACCTGCGGCCTGCCACCGGGCAATTAAGGTTGCGGTACGATGAATGACTTCTGCATAAAACAGCTGATAGCCTCTGTCACTGCCCGCCACTGCTTTCATTCCTTCAAGATCATGAAAGTGGTGTTCAATGGTGTAATCAGCCAGCTCTTTTAAGGCTTCATACCGTTTGTTGAAAAAAAAATATTCAAAGTGGCCAAAGCGGATATGGCTTCTGGCCAGTCTGAGTAATGTTGAACCCGCTTCCCTGGTTTCCCGGTAAACCGGCGTATCACTGGTCACCACGCACAAAGCGCGGGTCGTCGGAATGTCCAGGTGGTGGAGCGCTTCGGAGGCGAGATATTCCCGGATGCAGGAGCGCAGAACGGCTCTGCCATCACCAAATCGGGAGTAAGGGGTTGGCCCGGCCCCTTTCAGATGCAAGTCCCACTTTTCTCCACGGGTATTGACCAGTTCTCCCAATAACAACCCTCTGCCATCACCCAGCTGGGGATTATAGGCACCAAACTGATGGCCGGAATACACCATGGCCAGTGGTTCTGAACCGGGCCATGCACGGTTTCCGGAACCGATCAATGTCAGCTTTTCCCGGGTTTCCCGGGTGTCTTCAAGGTTTAGCTGCTGGCCGGCTGATGGGCTGTAGGCCACGAGTCTCGGGTTCTCCAGGGGAGTTGGGTCCAGCCTTGTATAAAAGTATTCAGGCAAGCCTGAGTAGGTGTTGTTGAAGTGTCCGCCATCAAGGTTATTCATCCCTGTGGTGCTCCGAGTGATTCACAGAGAATCAGTTTACTCTGTATCTGTGCGCTACACATTCATTCTTATAAATGGCCAGTTTTTGAACTTATAGCCAGTTTTTCTGTCTTAGAATATAAGTTATTCAAAATAATAAAGGGGAGAGGTACATGAATTCAGTTGAATTGGGCGCTTTGAACGCCATGTCTTACTGTTGGAACAAGCATGATGACAGTTTCATCCTTGCTCGTGCGGTGAAAGCCATTGCTGGGGTGGTGAAAGCAACATTTACCAAATATACCGTCTCATTAATTGAAGCCGAGGCTGTGATGAAGCGCCATCCCGATGCCTGGTTTGCAGAGCCTGTCACATGGGCATTGGCTAAATACAAGATAACCCATGCAACGGATACTTCACGACAACCCGTAACAGCAGGCAGTCCTCCTCCGTCATCAGCAACAGCAGGCAGTTCTCCCTCATTGCCCCAACCACCGGTGAATTCACCATTCTCATTCTCCTTAAAAGAAACGGATACAACCCGGGTTCGATTTATAGACGGATTCCAGACAGTAGCAGATGTGAAGGACGCTTATAAAGATATGAGGACGGCTGCTGGTGATTCGTGGGTTGCAAACGCGAGGTTAACCTGCAAACAGGTGACTAAAGATGCTGTAGATGACATCGCATTTAATAATAAAGATCATTACGCTATATCGAAATTCCTGGTAACTATCACCCACCCAAACCATAGAGGGGAATCGATTGAAGAAGTGCTTCATGTGATGGATAAAAGGACTGGCCAGCACAAGCTGGTGCGAATTGGTTCGTTCTGTGAAGTTGCAGGCGGATCAACAACAGTCGGAGGGGGCGGTTTCCCCGGATATTCAGAGGAAAGCTCAACCAGGGCAGGCCTTTATTTAAAAAATCTCAAAGTTAAAGACCAAAAAGGCAATGATTACTTTCCCTATGCGCAGACCAGATTTGGTATGGGTACATATGACGGTAATAATGTAGGCAATATGTGGAGTTGTGGTTTTGACGTACTGAGATTGCAGCTTTTCCAGGCAACAGGTTATAAATTTTCTTTTCAGGTCCTGGTTGCTTATTTAGAAGAAATAATCAGCGCCAGAGGTGATGCTCAAGAGTTGAGACGTGTTTTGTCTAATGGCCATTATCCTATGTCCATACATGTAATGCACCTGCTTTTAACCGGCATCGCCTCGTCATCAGGCTACTCGAATTTACTGGTGGAAAAGCGGTCTGTAGGTGAGGGTCGTCTCACGCCAGACGAAAGAGAAGGCCTTGGTCTCAAATCATGCACGCGTCAGGATATATTGGAAACCACAAACTGGGATTACTCATCAACAGCCATGATTTGCCAGCCTTTATACTCTTTTGGTATCTATCGAAGCAAAAAAAGTGACGGTACTTTCGAATATACGGTCTACGATCCTCACAATTTCGAAGGTAATCCAGACTTTTACGCTTCACCCAAGGGGCAGGGGCGAGAGAGTTTTGCATCCGCCCAAGATGCGATTAATCATGTAACAGGCAGTAAAGGAGGCCGCAATGGCAAGATTGATCTTTTCTTTAGAGGCCCTGATGCTGGACTATGCTTTATGCGGGACAGAATGATGAAAACGAAAGGTCGGCTGGAGTCTGAAGGAAAAGGCTTTTAGAAGCTATAGCGAACCCTGGCAATACACCCATCAACTTCGAAGTTATCTGCCCAATGGTGGGAGTAACGGAAGGTAATGGTGGTATTGCTCTGAATTTCCACACTCATGCTGGCATCAAATTGATAGCGATTGCTATCTCTGTCAGCACCATTGATCCGGAAGTGTTCACCCCCTGCGGCAAAGTGCGCAGTGATCGCAATCGGATCTTTCTTGAAATCGTGAAAGCCCATCAACCCAAGCTCTGGTTTGATGATCATTGCCCGGGTATTCATTTCTCCAATCAACTTCAGGCCAGCACCCAGTTCCATGATGTCATATTTGCCATTTTTGACCTGATCGTATGATAAGTGTGTCTGGGCAGGATCTCTGGCGGACTCGGTATAATCGTCAGTTTGGATGGTGAAATAATTAAAGGCTACCTGAGGCTGCCAGCTCCACTCATCTCCCAGGGAGTAGGTGTGGCCCGCAATCATGCTGACACCCCAGCTCCGGGAATCATATTTTGCATCGTTCAGGTGACCATCAACGTAGCGGCGTCCTTTATTCTTGCCAGAGGAATAACTCATCCGGCCATCAAAGAAAAAATCATTTTCCAGGTACGAGGAGTAAAGGCTGACAATATGAGTATCCGTGTCAATTTTGTTTCTTGAGCCATCTTTCCCTGCTACGTTTCCTTTTGCATAGGTGTAGGCAATGCCTGCTTCTATATGCTGATCCCTTTCCAGAGGGCTATCTGCCCCCATGGAGAAGCCAGTGATTCTGGCATGATAACCCGGTACATGGTCCTTAATATCCTGTGTTGCCTTGCTGTAGTCGTATTGAATCCAGGCCGCGCCCGCAGAGAAGATATCTCCGGTGTTGATGCCGGTTCGTTTGCCGGACATTCTGTCGTTAAGGGTTTTGCCCGCCGTTTTCAGTGCAAGGTTGGCATTATGCACCGCATGAGGCGACATGGCAGGGGCAAGCTCTGCGACTTTTTTATTGTCTTTGCCGGGTTTTACATTTTTTACAACATGCCGGGTTAATTTGGCACTTTTACTGTCGTGTTCGGCTTCTTCTTTATCGGAAGGTTTTGTGGCTGCCAGCATCATGGAACGAAACCGGCCCGGAACCTGAGAAGTCCGATGGTCAGCCTGATCCGTGCTGATCAGCAGCATTCTTTTTGCGTTATCCGGATCAATGATCGCGTCATAGTGAATATAGAGCTCATTGTTAGCATCCACATTAACCGGCTGGTTAATGTTGGAATCCTCTGCTTCCATCAACAGATATTGTTTGCCAATGGCCGGATCTTGAATGATAACGCTGTCAAACACAAAATCAGCAGCAGGACCCACGTGGATATTTTTGGCTGCCACCACCGGGGCTTGCGGTATCGTACCATCGGTTAACGGCTCAAACCCTGCTGAGTCCGGACTTTGTTCTGTCAGCACCAGGCGACCATCCTGTTGATAGTTACCGTCGATATTAAGTTCAGATGGGATGGTAACGACGGCTCCCTGACGAATATGCAATGCAGGTGATGATTCAGGCACCTCTGCACGACGACTGTCTGGTGAGCCGGAAACGATAGCCATTCTATCTGCCAAAAAATGGAGATGGCCATTCACTTCAATGAGCCCACTGGACCGAAGCAGGTTGCCTTTATAGTGGTTGATACCGTTAAAGGTAATGGAATCAATATCGGATAATTGTTCTGCCACTGTTGTATTGTTGGCAATGAATCGATCATCTTTACCGTTGGCTCCTTTAAGTGAACCAATCTTGCCACCGGTTTGCTCTATGCTGAATGATGGGCGGCTCTGTAATGGTAACAGGTTGACCTCATCCAGCGTTCCTCTGGAATTTACGTATACCCTGCCACAGTCTTCTGTAAAGTGGGTTGCCAGTATTCCTTTGCCCTCTGGCACCTGATCAGAAACAAGAATATTGGCTGCACTGGCTGCTTCGTGGATGTTGATATTTTCAGGGTTTGTTAACTGAATGCTGTGCCAGTCAGCGCCAAAGATATCGATATTGGCAAATCCTGAGGCTGTTTTCAGTGGGCCATTCACCAGGGCCAGAGTGTCGTGTTTATCCTGTCGGCCGATGACCCGATCGGTATTGCCGCCATGTTGCATAAAGTACAGGGGAGGACGCTGGGTATCCGCCGAGAAATCCAGTACTTTCAGCTCTCCCCGGTGATCAGGTAATTCATTGATGCCAGCCTCACCGAGATTGGTGACGACAAATGCCTTGTTCCAGTCATAGGGGGCATCACCAGAAAAAGAAATATACATCGACTGTTTTTGAGCGGCATCCTGCTCACTGGGCTGTGTTCCATCAGCAACAATAAGATCTGCTGCCCCATCAGGGGCAATAGTGAGTGTTTCGGGATTATTCACCAGCCCCTGGCTGTTCCAGCCTGAGCTATGAATCCAGATATTTTTCACAGAATCAACCGCACCAATATTGGCTCCGTCGTTGAGATTGAGCCGCTGTATCTGCGGAGTCGGCTGGTTGCTTTTTATCGTCAAAGGGCGCTCTGGCGATGTCTGTATATTCAGCCTGGCAGGGGTATCCGGCACATCGGCTGCGGGCTTGGAGCTGTCGGCAACATTGACTTCAGCAACAGGCGCATCAGCGACCAGTTCCATAGCACTGATCCGGCCTTCAGAAACAAAATCCGGGGTTGTGATAAACAGTCGTTCTACCGCCGGTATCTGGCCTTTAAGCTTTGCGCCTTCCGTTAGCTGCAGGCTATCAATTTTTTTGCTGAAGACACTGACGGGTCTTGGAGTACTGAGCACCAGGTTGTTCCCAAAGGGACTTTGTTGCGGGTTACCACCAACCAGTACATTGCCAAGCCCGGTTTCCGGAGAATAAACACCGTCGGCATTAATAATTTTACCCAGCTCCAACGTCTTGTGGTCACCGGGCATGATGCTTACCACGCCACCCTGCAACGACAGATCACCAAGGCTGGCCTGGTCATATACTTCCAGCAGGCCAAGTGCTCCACCCTCTGTCACCGTAACAGGTAACCGCTGTCCGGCATCTGTTTTAACCTGAAGGGTCAGATCATTTTCTGTACGGCGAGGGGACTCCTGAGGTCCATAAACCCGCAGTAATGTCAGAATGCCATGCTTATCAATCAGCACTTCTCTGGTGTTATTGAGCGTTCCATGGGAACCCCAGTCATTACTGGCAACGGTAACGGAGTGGAGGCTGTCCGTATCGCCCTGAATGTGGCCTCCGCGAATAACCAGCTGATCGTCCTTTTCCGGGTTGCCTGTCAGAGTACCTATTTCACCATTAAGAATCTCAAAACGCATGTTGGGGCGTTCTTTTATGTTGAAATTTAGCCCCGGTGTCTTGAGGTCAGTTTTTAATGTTGCACTTTCAGGCCTCCCGACTGAATACGGCATAAACGTCGGATTAGGTATATCCTGGATTTTGTCTGCTCTTTCTTTCTCCAGGTGATCTGCACTGACCGCATAAATATGCCCAATGGGCAGGGAGCTGGTGAGGGTCAACGACTCAATATCACCAGCAAGCGCCACCGGTGCTGGCACGCCACGAAGATTCAGGGTGGCAAAACGATGTTGCAGCGCTGAGCGTGAAACGGCCTGTACGGTTTCTGCTGAACCGCCCTTAACGGTTAGTTGGTCATCTCTGGCTTTGTTGCCCCGCAGGTTTACCAGTGTGTCACTGTCGTGGATATAGTGAAGGTCTGGACGTTGATGGCCATAGGATGCATCAACCTCATTAACAGTGCCGTAATTGGTGATCCTGATGGCATCACCGGATGCCCTGTCACTGAAAAGCAGCCCCAGGCTGCTATCGCTATGTGCCGGAGAGGCTCCCAGTGTAACGCCTTGCACCTGTGCAGAGGATGAAACTTCAATATGTCTGGCATCATGAACGGGTCCGTAAGCGTGAAAGGGCTGGTCAGCAGAGGCCTTGACGATTAGTTTCTCCGGAGCAATCAGTTGGCCAAAACGCGCCCCATTGGCGATGGTGACTTCTGCTTTACCCGCTGATCCATCGAATTCCGGGATCGGTTGACCCGAGCTGATGTCAGACTCTGAAGGCGTTGCAACCACCAGTGTATTGGCTTTTTCTGTCAGTCGGTTGTCTTGTAATGACTGTGCTGGGTTCCCGAGGACAATTGACGTCTGTTCAAAAGTGGGTGTGTCTTTATCACCAGCGAATTCAGTGACCAGATGTTTTACGCCACGGACTGGCGTTTTTACCTGCCAGTCACCATCGGTTTGTGCTCTGATTCGATTTACATCCTCAATGATATTGATGATTCCGCTTGCCAGAGATAGCTCATCACGGCCTTGCAGATGGCCTGTCATCTGGCTGATATTACCTCCCACCAGGGATATTCTGGCGGCAGGACGGTGATTGGTGTCCGATAAATCAATATGGGCTATTCCAGATTCGCTGACCTCGATATCAACGCCATTTTCTGATGGAAACGAATCCGTAAAACTGAGCTGCAGGGTTTGCGCCTGATCCTCACTGACAGGACTCAAGGTGACATTCACAGTGCCGACAGCAATCAGTGATTTTGGGTTGATAATTGGCTGGGATGCAGTCCACCGGTCACCGGTTATATAAATGAATTCAAAGTCCCTGACTTCACCATTGACTGAAATCTTCTGGTTAATGTCTTCAGTCATGTTGTCTGCCGGGTTGATACGCAGAATATCCATCGGGCTGTTGCCGAGCAGATTTCCCTGCAGTGTGCCGCCACGAAGCTCAATCAGGTTCAGGTCATTACCGGAGCCTTCAAGCAGCACGGCGGCACGCTGTCCCCTGATATAGCTACCGGGGGTGAAGATGGCGATATTAAAGGGTCCTGTTCCCCGGATAGCGGCATCATCACTGATCACTGTTCCCGAATTCTTCAGCCCGCCTTTGTGCAGGTGAATGCCGCTGGCACCATCCGTAGCAGTTATGGTACCGGTGTTGGCAAAAAGTCCAAAACCGACATTTGGATTATCCGGCTCAATGGATTGTGCCCTGGCTCCGGTTGAGTGCGAACCCGATATCTGGATGCTGCCGTGATTTTTGATCAGGCCATTGTTATAAGACAGCAGTCCGGTTCCCTGACCCTTAATTGAGCCATGGGGATAATTTATGGCACCTGCTCTGTAGTCATTACTGTGTTCATCCCACGCTTTGCCGATTCCGGACCAGACAATGTTCTGTCCATTGCTGACCATTCCTGTGCTTTCGGGGTGGTTTAGCAAAATGGTGCCGTGGTTGGTGGCTGTCGTTTGATGGCTTGTATCTTCAGGGCTGGCTGAAGCCCTCATACCTGTTCCTGGTACATTGATTTCAATATTGCCGTGGTTCAGGATTTTTTCACCCTCAGCCTCCATTCCTGTCATCCCCATGGTGGCGATGTAGATAGTGCCGGAATTTATATTGTGCGCATCGGGACCCGGTGAGGAGTTTTCCTGAGTTTCTTGCTGGTCATTGGATAAATTACCGACATTTTCAGTTTCAACTCCAGCTTGATCACTTTGGCTTGATGTTGAGACTATTGCAGAAATGGCAATTACCAATATTTTTTTATGGAATGTCTCACATTTGCAACCAATCATTCTTCAGGTTCCTCAACCAATGGGTTACACCATAGAGCTGAAACTTCTATACACAATGTATAAAAATAACCTCAGGGTTATTTCCAACGCTGAGGTTATTTGCTGGGATAAAATGCTGGGGTATGAACGGCTGTCAGGCCAACGATTACTTGAAATACAGATAGTATGGAAAAGGTTTTTTTCCACGAAATATTTTTTTAGTTTTAAAATAATTTTTTTACTTTGTTTTTGTATAAAAAGTGTTGTTTGTATTGATCTGAATTCGGAAGCCATATTGTGAATATGGCTTCAGGGTAATTTCTTACAATGCATTCTCAATTTTTTGTAACAGTTTCTTTACCGGTGCTGCCAACCCCAATTCAGGCGACTGATCCAAGGCAAACCAATAATAATTGTCATGGTTTTTTATTACCGTATTGGTTTGTCCCGGATATTCAACAAAACTCAGTGCCGGGGTAATGTCCAGATGGTAGTGGCTGAAGGTATGACGAAAAGACGGCCATGTGTCGAAGTCTGTCAGTAACAGGCCTGTCTTCTCAAGTGCCTGCTCGATAATCTGATCAGGAGCTGAAATCTCGGGAAAGCTCCAGAGTCCTCCCCAAATGCCAGATGGTGGTCGTTTTTCAAGCAGAACTTCACCGTACTGATTCACTACCATCAGCATAATAACCGACTTTTCCGGTTTCTCCCGTTTTGGTTTTGATTCCGGAAACAGCCTCTGCTGGCCTGTTTTGTGCGCTATGCAGTCGGCTTCCAGTGGACAAACCTGGCAGGCGGGTTTACTTCTTGTGCAAACCGTTGCCCCCAGATCCATCATCACCTGAGTGTAATCACCTGTGCGACACTCAGGTGTCAGCTGTTCAGCAATCTCCCATAGCGCATTGGCGACACGTGTCTGCCCGGGCCAGCCGGAGATGGCAAAGTAGCGGGTAAGCACTCTTTTTACATTGCCATCCATGATGGGAGCCCGGATCCCCATGCTAATGGAGGCAATGGCACCAGCAGTGGATCGGCCAATGCCCGGAAGTTCCATAAGCTGTTCAACTGAGTGGGGAAATGCCCCTGCGAAGTCACTCACCACTTTTTTTGCGGCTTTATGCAGGTTTCTTGCGCGACTGTAGTAACCGAGCCCACTCCAGAAATGGAGTACTTCATCTTCACTGGCTGCTGCAAGGTCAGTCACTTCTGGAAATCGCGCCATAAACTTCTGGTAGTAGGGGATGACGGTGGTTACCTGCGTCTGCTGCAGCATGATCTCGCTGATCCAGACACGATAAGGCGTTTTATTTTGCTGCCACGGCAGATGTTTACGGCCATGTACATCGAACCAGTCCAGAAGTCTCTGGCTGAAAGTATGGTCTTTATATGGGGCTTTTTGAGTCATTAAATTACAAAAACAGGTTTGCGACCAGCCTGCTGGCCGATCGCAGTATAGTCGTTATGGGCAGAAATTTTATTTGAAGAAGCCCTGGAGCAGATCTTTAACAGGTCCCTGCACCTTGTCTTCTATCTTCTGCTTAAGGCGGTTTTCAGCAATTTCGGCAATGGTTTCAGTCAGTCGTCTGAAATCTACGCCACATTTCAGGGCACCAAGATCACCGTGGCAACGGACAGGCCAGGTGACATTGACGTAATCCTTGTTGATCTGACAGGCAGGATCACTGTCTGGTGCTTCTTCGCCACGAATGTTGAGACCCATACGATAATCCAGCTGTCGATCCACAAGATTTACCTGGCCATCACCTTTCAGGTTCATATAAGCGAGCGCTGCAATCAGGTTGTCGTTTTTAGCAACACCGTTTTTGATGACGAAACTGCCGCTCAGGTCGGTAAACTCAGTAGATGTGCCCCAATCCGTCGCTCTCAGCTCTTTCTTACGCACTTTGGCAACGCCTTCACAGACCAGTTTGTCAAAGTTGGCATCAGTGAATGCGCCTTTATCAATCTTGAATTCAACGTTGCCATTCAGGTTTTTGGTGAGAACACTGGCGTATTGACCCTGTGTATGAACCTTCATACCCGCATTCACATCGCCTTTCAGTGAGGCAAGATCAGGAATGGCGGTTGATAACGCCTCAAGGCTGATATTTTTCAGCTCTGCCGATGCTGCCATTTTTGGCTTGCCTGACCGACGTACATCCAGGTTAGACGTCATATCAATAGTACCCTGATAAAAGCGGGAACCAATGGTTACTTCCTGCTCACCCCGGGCTGCTTTTATCGAAACAGACGGCTGTTCAAAAATGAATTTGGCCACGGTGAGAGAGGCCAGCTTCATTGACCCGTCAAGGTTAAGGCCGCGCAGCATGGCTTCCGGAATCAGAGGATGCTCTTTACCCGGTGCGGGTGGCTCTGAGCCCGATTGAGCGGGTTGCTCTTCATCAGGCACTTCTGCGTTATCCGTGGCAGGGGGGAGATAGTTATCCAGATTAAGGTCGTTGCCGGTAAAGCTGAACTGCATATCGCCCCGGTCAATGCTGTTCATCCTGAAATGGCCATCCAGGGTGAAACTGTCCAGCTGGAGCTGCAGCTTATCTGCGCTCAGGCTTTCACCATTGGTGCTGAAATGACTGTCGAAGGATAGCCGGTTCAAGGCTTTCGGGTCAGCCATGGGAGGGAGTTGTACCTTGATCTGGTTCAGCAGATTGGCAAGGTTAAACTCGGCAACGCCCAGGTTGCCCTTAACCAGCATGGGTGTTTGTTGATATTGAACATTACCCACAATACTCAGGCTTTCACCTTTTTCTACATCCGGTGTGGCACTGACTTTCAGGTTCTGGATGTCATAATGACCCGCTTCCAGATTAAACGTCATCTTGCCACTGATCAGTGAATTTACCACCAGGTCAGGAATGGTGATGTGGGCTGTTAATTGAAAGTCAAAAGGCTGCTGATTGCGGATGGCACCAGTGGTTAAACTGGCCTGGTCAATCATGTATTTCTGCCCGGAAACCTGGTCTTCATAGCTGATCAGCAGTCCACTGACGTTGACACTGGCAATATCCAGTCTGACAGGCGAGGCTGGTTCTGACTCAGGCGTCGGGGATGGCTCCTGTCCCCTGGGCGTGGGGTGTTGTTCAGTGGGCGTTGGCGCACTGACCTGCCAGTTGCCCTTGCCTCTGGTATTTTTGACCAGCGTTAATTCCAGCCCTGTCAGCTCAAGGGTCTGCATTTCAATGCGTTTACTGATTAAGGGTATCAACTTCACGCTGACTCCGGCGGAGCCCAGTTGCGCCAGGTGTGAATTATTGGCCCCTGCGACGGATACATCCTCAAGAGAAAGGCCAACCCAGGGGAATATTGACCAGCCAATGGGCCCGTTAATGCTGACTTTCAGTCCCGACTGTTCATAAACAAGCCGGGTGATTTCATCGCGATACTGGTTGGGGTCGATAACGCGTGGCAGCAGTGCTGCACCGATAACACCCAGCAAAACCACCGCCGCCAGCAGCACGGCAATGAACTTGAGAATGCGGTTCATGGGAATCCTCAGGATTTGTGGAAGAGTGATAATAAAAGACACCTATCTTACCCTGATACTTAACGTCATCAAGGGTAAAACAGGCTTGTTGCGGAAATGGGAACTGCGTCAGAGGCTGGCGATTTGCAGCTTTTTCAGTGATTCCACCGGACGGGTCCATGGATGAAGTATCAGGGCAATGTTTTTCATTGCCGGGGACTTCAGCGCCCTGATGGCTTCCTGACTGTTTCTGTATTGCCCCTGAACCAGAACATACCAGTCCTTCTGGTTGCGCTGAACATGAACAGTGACTGCTGAAGCCAGCTCCGGGAAACGCTGTTTCAACTTGTCAATTGTCTGCCGGTTACTGGCTGCGAACCACTGAATGGTATAACTGTCATCAGGGCTGTTCAGCAGTTCATTCACAGGATTCTGAGGGGCCGGCTGTTCATAGTGTTGATAGTTGTTGTCTGGCTGATAACCCGGTTGGAGAGGTTGATCTCTGTCGGGCATCGCATGAACAACCGTTGGTCTGTGCATTGTCGGTGTACCAACGTCGTTTGAACTCATTAACCTTGCCTTCACTGGCTGTCGGTTAAGGTCTTCACGATGGACAATATAGGTCTTGTCGCCGGGGTCTTCCTGACTAATCCATTGGCGTCTATCAATAGACGGCTCTGTCACGGGTCTGGCCCACGCATGGGTAGCCTGCGGGGTTGAACCGACCAGGGACTGCAAATAGGCGACCTGTCTGACTTTTGGCGAGAAACGTGCCGACACTCTTGACAGTGAAGGCGTGAGCAGAGCATCCAGAGCCTGGGAACGATTCACAAAAAGCATACTGACCAGGGCATAGCGATTCCTGCTGTGTCTCTGGTAGTGGATGATCTGGGTATTTTTCAATTCGCTGTAACGAAGCCTTGCCCGTTCAAGTGATGCTTTTCTGCTGGCATTCATCCATTCAATCGTATAACTCTTTGGATTGGCGGTCAGAACATTCATTGCCGGACGGGAGGGTTCCGACTCTTCATAACTCCGGGGTTGTCTGTATTCAGGGGCTGGTGCAACAGGCGCGTTTGGCGTGTTGTAGTCGACACGGCTCCCCTGAGTATGTTGCTGAGGAATTCTACTGCGATAGGCCGGTGAGATGCTGACATACATTTCCTGCGGGTTAGCCTGCTCTGGCAGAATCCGGTAGTTTTGATCACTGGATAAGCCGGAGTAGGATTGGCCCTCGAACTCACTGCCATAAGACACAGTATTTATTTCAGGTGGCTGGCCAGTATCATAACCTGTCTCAGCCGATGGGTAGCCATTATCACGACGGATGACCGATGTTTCCGGTTGCTGAGTATAAGAGGGCTGCCGTTGATATTGTGAAGGTTGACGGCTTTGCTCTGTACTATAGGAAATATCGTAGTTAATAGGCGCATTGTTGCTGTCGCGCATGGACAGCTCTGGAGTATATTCTGGCTGATAGCGATCCGCCAGCTGTTCCACCGGGTAATTCGGCCTGATAATATCCAGTTTATGAATACTGGCCAGCGATCTTGTCCAGGGATAAAGTTCTCTGGCCATATGGGATCTGGGCGGTGAATCCAGTTCCGCCATGGCGGCAATATGGCTTGGATATGGGCCATCCAGAAGCACATACCAGACGGTGCCTGATCTTTTGTATTCAGCAATGGTCGCGTTTTTTAAAACCGGGTAGCGCTGCTTTAGCGCCTCCAGCTGTTCACGCTCTTTTGCTGCCATCCATTGAAGCACGTAATGGTCTCTCGGAGCATCCAGAATACTGACGAGGGATTCCGAGTTTCGAGCTTCAATAGATAATGAATTATAGGATTCAGCATAAAGCTGTTGTTCATCAGACTGTTTTTGCCTGGAGTATCCGGCATACTGTTGAGCAGGTTCGGTTTTATAAAACTGTCTGCTTATGCCGTTGCATAGCCAATCATTATTAATGCCTGACTGGCAGTTCCAGGAAATATTCGAAGCCAGAGGTTTTGGCGGCAATACTAGACTCTCTGCAACAGGTGCAGCAATTGACGTCAGAGCGGCCACGACACAAAGCCTGAGTTGTTTTTCCTTAAACAACAATCGACCGGACATGGTATCAGATCCTTCTTGGTTCAAATCAACAATACCTGACTAGTAAACAAAATCAACCCTTATAAAAATTAATTTTTTATTAAATATTTTTTTGTGGATATTTCGATTCTTATAAAGAGAGCTATTATGTTAACGGCGAAGTTGTTTTTTTCGGGAAAACAAAGGGTATTCACTTTTTGGTTTTTTTTGAGTCTGAAAAAAGCGAGCTTATCCATTAATTGATTATTAGATTATCTAAAAAACCAGCCTTTAATAGTGTAAACAAAGGTTGGCGGTCTCCTCAGATTGAGTGAAAGGTTGTTGAGGAAAAAAAATGTCAAAAGTGAATTACCCTGCTTTCAAATTACCAGGTAATGTAATTTGGCTGATGGGGTTACTGAATATTTTATGCATAGCGCCTGTCATCAGCATGGCCAATGAATGCTTCCCTGAGTTTGATAAGGCAAAGTCTCAGTACATTGTCGGTTATGGTAGCCTGCTTTATGAACAGGCCAGGAAATCAACCAATATCGGGTTTAAGCCTGAGGTTCCGGTCTGGGTTGATGGGTTCAGAAGAGGGTGGCAGACCAGAACCCGTCAGGATAACACTATCAAGGTGACTGAGCTGGGGGTAATATCGCTGGTTGGCGGACGATTTAATGGTGTGTTGATTTCCATGCCAACCAATAAGATCAAGTCCATAGATCGTCAGCAGCAACTGACCTGCCGTGTGCTGGTCAACCCCGGGCGATTAACCTCCATGAGTAACGTGAATATCCCGGAGAATAGCCAGTTCTGGCTCTATCAGACGCAGAATAAATACAGCAACAAACCCGCAGGCAGCTATCCGATCCTGATGTCCGATGTGGATGAATTTCTCACGGGGTGCCTTGAGCAGGCGGACCGGTTTGGTCTTGAATCCTTCGCCCGGGAGTGTGTGACTACGACCTGGAACTGGTCATCACACTGGGTGAATGACCGGCTACACCCATTGAAAGCAAAACCGGCTCAAATCCAGAGGCTGCAGGTGGATAAGCTTCTGGAAAACCTGGAAGGTGATCTTTATGAACAGGTCCGGTCCCAATAAAGAATATCCTCGGTCAGCCTCCTAGCGAGCAGTTAACAGTCTCTATATAATGCTCACCATAATATCCCGGCAAACAGAATAGATGACAATCCAACCGGAGAAGTTCATGGCTGAGCGCAAGGCGAGTGTTGAAAGAAACACCCTGGAAACCCAGATTCGTGTGGCCATCAATCTGGATGGTACTGGCAAGGCATCGTTTGATACAGGGGTGCCTTTTCTTGACCACATGATGGATCAGATTGCCCGCCATGGCCTTATTGATCTTGATATCAAGGCTGTTGGTGATAATGACATCGACGATCACCATACCGTTGAAGATATCGGCATTACTTTGGGGCAGGCCTTTGCCAGGGCCATTGGTGATAAAAAAGGGCTGTATCGTTACGGGCATGCTTATGTGCCTCTGGATGAGGCGCTTTCCAGAGTCGTTATCGATTTCTCCGGGCGACCCGGTCTGGAATTTAATGTTGAATTTACCCGCGCAATGATCGGCCGCTTTGACGTTGACCTGTTCTATGAATTCTTCCAGGGCTTCGTGAATCACGCCGGTGTCACCCTGCATATTGATAACCTGCGGGGACGCAACGCCCATCATCAGATAGAAACCGTCTTTAAAGCCTTTGGCCGTGCCTTACGGATGGCGGTTGCCCTGGATCCGCGCATGGCGGGCCAGATGCCTTCTACAAAAGGGTCGTTGTAACCATGAAGACAGTCGCTGTCATTGATTATGGGATGGGCAACCTTCACTCCGTCAGTAAAGCACTGGAACATGTTGCTGAGGCGAATACCCGAATCATTGTTACCTCCGATCCCGGGCAGATACTGGCTGCCGATAAGGCAGTGCTTCCCGGCGTAGGGGCAATCCGTGACTGTATGGCGGAGATACGGCGTCATGGTGTTGATGAAGTGGTTCGGGAGGTGGCAGCCAACCGCCCCTTGCTGGGTATTTGTGTAGGTATGCAGGTACTGCTCGATCATAGCGAAGAAAATGGCGGGGTTGAGTGCCTTGGCCTGTTATCCGGTGAGGTAAAGTTCTTTGGGAAAGACCTTCGGGATAGCGAAGGCGCTCGATTGAAAGTTCCCCACATGGGCTGGAGCCCGGTCCGTCAGGCTGAACCATCCCATCCTCTCTGGCAGGGAATCGAAGACAATGCCCGGTTCTATTTCGTGCACAGCTACTATGCCCGTGTTGCCAATGCCGCGATGGTGGTGGGTAGAAGTGACTACGGTCTTGGTTTCGATGTCGCCCTTGGTCATGACAATATCGTCGCTGTGCAGTTCCACCCTGAAAAAAGTGCCGCCAACGGACTGCAGCTGCTCGAAAACTTTTTAACATGGAAGCCATAACGATGTTAATCATTCCTGCAATCGATTTGAAAGATGGTGCCTGTGTCCGGCTGCGTCAGGGGGAAATGGCGGATGCCACGGTCTTTGGTGATGACCCGGTTGCCATGGCCAGCCGGTGGGTGGATGCCGGTTGCCGCAGGCTTCACCTGGTTGACCTGAACGGGGCGTTTGCCGGCAAGCCCCTGAACGCGGATGCGGTTCGTGGTATCACCGCAAAGTACCCTGATTTGCCCGTACAGATTGGTGGGGGTATTCGTGATCTGGCGACAATAGAAGCCTATCTGGATTCTGGTGTTTCCTGGGTGATTATCGGTACCAAAGCAGTAACCGACCCTGACTTTGTCAGGCAAGCCTGCCAGACGTTTCCCGGCCATGTAATCGTGGGCATTGATGCCCGTGATGGCCGGGTCGCAACGGATGGCTGGGCAAAAGTCACCAACACCCAGGTTGTTGACCTTGCACGTCAGTTTGAGCAGGACGGTGTCTCTGCCATCGTCTATACCGATATTGCCCGGGATGGCATGATGCAGGGGGTCAATGTTGCCGCAACCCGGCAATTGGCCAACAGCATGGCGATTCCTGTGATTGCTTCCGGTGGTATCACTGATATGAACGATATACGTGCCCTCAAAGCCGTTGCCGGTGAAGGGATTGCCGGTGCGATTACCGGTCGTGCCATTTACGAAGGGACACTCAATCTGAACGAAGCGCAACGTTACTGCGATGAATGATTATGGTATCCCTCCAATGAACAGGCCCGATATTAACCGGGACGATAAAAATATGGCCGTACTGGCGCATCTTCTGCCTCTGTTCGGCTTTATGGTTCCGGGGTTGAATATTGCCATACCGCTGGTGATCTGGCTGATGAAACGGGACAAGTCGCTCTATATTGAGCACCATGCCAGAGAGTCCCTGAACTTTCAGATCACCATCACACTGCTGGCGACTCTCTGGGTTATCCTCAAGTTCATGCTGGTTGGGTTTCTATTATTACCACTGGTGCCAGTGATCATCATAGTGGTTCTGGTGTTTATGGTCAGGGCAGCGATGAAGGCGGGCAGTGGAGAGTTTTACCGCTACCCGGTGTCGCTGCGTCTGGCCAATTAACAAGCGTTTGGAAAGGTTGCAGTCATGGGACTGGCTAAAAGAATAATTCCCTGTCTCGATGTCGAAAATGGGCGGGTGGTTAAAGGCGTTCAGTTTGTCGATATTCGGGATGCTGGTGACCCGGTGGAAGTTGCCCGGCGTTATAACGAAGCGGGCGCTGATGAGATAACCTTTCTTGATATTACCGCCAGCCATGAGGGGCGGGAGACAACAGTGCATACCGTTGAACGTATGGCCAGCGAAGTATTTATCCCGCTGACTGTTGGCGGTGGTATTCGCAAAGTGGCAGATATCCGCACCATGCTTAATGCGGGTGCGGATAAAGTCAGCATCAACACCGCGGCGGTTTTCAATCCTGAATTTGTGCAGGAAGCGGCTGACCGTTTTGGCTCGCAATGTATTGTCGTGGCTATTGATGCCAAGAAAGTGAGCCAGCCCGGTGAGCCAGACCGCTGGGAGATCTTTACCCATGGCGGGCGCAAGCCTACCGGCCTTGATGCTGTGCAGTGGGCACTGAAAATGGAGAGCCTCGGAGCCGGTGAAATACTGCTGACCAGTATGGATCAGGACGGTGTCAAAAATGGTTACGACCTGGGCGTCACCAGGGCTATCTCGGAGTCAGTGGGTATTCCGGTCATTGCCTCCGGCGGTGCGGGTAACCTGGATCATCTGGTGGCAGGCATCAAAGAGGGTAAAGCGGATGCGGTACTGGCCGCCAGTATTTTCCATTTCGGGCAATACTCTATTCCTGAAGCCAAGGAGTATATGGCTGCCCGGGGGATTGAGATGAGAATCTGACCAGGATTGCTTATCAGGGTGTCTCGCGGAGGGCTTTCATTTACCACTTACAGCGAGCTTCCATTTACACCTGGCCACGATTGTCAGAACCCAGTGGCTGAGAGGTAATTACTGCGACTGTTGTCGGCTTGTAAACCGGGCTGTCAACATAATAGCGATGGAACGGTTCTTTTTTACAACAAGAAGAACGCACGGACGGCAGGGCTGATACCAGCCTGCCATAGCAGAAGAGTGCTCCAGAGCTTGATTCAGGCTCCAGAAGATCTTGCGAAGAAGGGACCCGAACAGCTCCTGAACCAGTAACAGGGTTCATATATTCATTCTTAACGTAACTATTCCAAAACACCATAAACCTAGCAGACGGGAGTAGATCCTGCCGCAAAATATTTGAAATTTCTGTTAAACATTTGGTGGATAACCCGCAGGATGCTTAAGTAGTTTTAAAACAGCCTCTTAATTCCAGAATGGACTCCATCTCAAAAATCTGGCCTCTCAACTCATTGGCCTGCTCGTTTTTGATGCCTTTGATATTGATAACTTCACTGTCCAGAGCGGCAAAATCCGGAAGGTCTGAGGGAAGCCAGCTGGCTTCTGACCGGCGCATATAAATACCATCCATCTCTGGCAGGTTAGCCAGAGTCAGTGCCTGGCTGGCGGCACTGTCACCGAGGGCCGGGTGTTGCTCTTCCGGGAACTCTGCCTGTTGATCACTGACGCTCAGGCCAATACCAATATGTGTTTTGGCAATATTGATTGCTCCGGCTTTTTCAGCCAGCGCTTCGATCATCAGACAGCAGAATAGAGCATCTGAGGTAAATGCCGGGCTCTCTTTGCTGGAAAACCGCAGATAGGCATTCCCTTCTGGCGTATAGGTTACCTCGCCACCATAATAATCCGCAGCTTCGCTGATGATCTGGCTGTGAGTGCGGAGAATATCCTGCAAGTCTCTGGGGGCCAGTAATTGCTGAAGCCTGCCCAGGTTTTTGACTTTGATTGCGGCAATCATCGACGTTTCCTGCTGCTCTTCAACACTCTCTTCCGGCTCCGCCATTTTCTTTTCCAGCAGCTGCTGCTCGGCAAAGGCAGAAAGCCGGGTGATTTCGCCAGTGATCGGCGGGATTGGGTTCCCTGTGGGCAGAATGGAAAGTAACTGTCGTTCAATAAGGCGCAGCTGAGTCGCCAGGCCGGAGGCATAGAGGTGCAGAAAAATCAGCCCGGCCAGCAGCAGTATCAAGCTGATAGCAATAATCACGAACAGGGCTTCTTTTGGTTTCTGGCTGAGCAGACCTTCGTTGAGTGATAAGCGGGCGTAACCGGCAATCACATCCTGGTAATGAATGGGCGATGAATACACCGGATGCCTGATGCCTTCATCCGCTGTTTTGGCAATGGCTTTGGCAATTCTCTGGTTATCGATGCTGTAGATACTGGCTTCGGCAACATAAGGGTTCTGCACCAGCTGACTGAGCAGAACATTGAGGCTGAGCCTGTCTCCGGTGACCAGCATGTCGGTCGCGGCACTGGCAGTCTGTTCACTCAATAATTGACCGATACTGTCGGCCTGGTGCTGGCTTGATGAGTCAATCTCATTGCTGATGACCAACGACATCCCAATCGTCAGCGTGGCCATCAATAGACCAAAGATGACCATTAACTGCGTTCGGATGGAAAAGCGGGATGTGAACTGCGCAAAAATATCTGGCGTGAAAATACGCTTCTTCAAAAGTTAAGCTCCTGAGAGGAAAGCCAATGATTGTGATGAATTATCAACAGGCCCTACTGTCCATGAGTAAATTCTGACAGCCTCGCCGGGGAAGAGCCAGACTAAAAAAAGTGGAGACAGGCTGCTCCACTTGTTGCAATGGCAGGATGATACCAGACAAAACCTATTTCCCTTGCTATTTCAGAAATATATGATTTCATATGGTTAGCTACTTAACATTGCGTTAATGGTTATTTCCTTTTTAAAAAGGCTTTAATAAGCTCCCTACACTCACTGTCACGTTCAGCAAGGCTTAGAGGTGTAGAGCCATTTTGATTTTTCACTTTGACCCGGATGCCGACAACGTTCAGCAACTCCCTGACGATCTTTGCGTCACCTTGTCTGGCAGCCAGGTGGAGAGCCGTATCACCATTGAAATTCATTTGATTGAAATTGGTGCCTTTAACCGCCAGTAATTCCGTGACGACATCTGCACGGCCCTGTTTGACAGCAAGCAGGATGGCTGTATTGTGGAAAAATCCAACCCTCTCATTGATCTTGATGCCGTGAGTGTTCAGTAACTTCCGGACGATATGTATATTGGCATATTTGACAGCAAAGTGGAGAGCATTCCAGCGATGTTTATCCTTCTTATTGACGTTAATACCGTCAGTGGTCAGTAACCTCATGACGGTCTCTGTGCGATTATGTTGGACTGCCAGGTGGAGAGCCGTAAGGCTCGATTTATCAGCGATATTGATATTCACTCCATTGGTTTTAAGCAGCTTTTCCAGGCTTTTGCCATGACCCATGACAGCGGCGATGTGCAGCGGTGTTCTGCCGTTCTCATCGGTAGCATTGATGTATGTCGAGATGACCCGGTCATTCAGATATTCCATGGAATCGGTTTTGGCAGCACTGTGCACTAAGGCAGAGTATGTGCCCGTGCCCGGCGGCAGTAAGCAGGGCATCGTCAAGGTTGTTTGCTCCCGCTGCGACGAGAATTTCAAGGCAATGCAATTGCCCCCGTTTGGCGGCTTCGTGCAGGGCGCTATTAAGGGCAGGTCGGCCGGGGCGGGTGCTGATCAGGTCATTAAGGAGTTCAGTATTGCCCTTCTGGATAGCGGTGGTCATGTCCGGACGAATCAATGGCCGTGTCGATTGCCCGTATGCACATTCGCGCAGGCCAAGACTTCTTAACTTCTGCGGTAAATCGTCAGGCGTTTCAATGATGCACTCCGGGTTGCACTGGGTTCTGACCAGAGAACGCCCATCCAGCTGTCCTCTATACCCGTCGTCATTCATACCGATGCCACCATTTACGGGGACATTTGCTGTGTTGCCCCAGACATCACTCATGAAACCCTTCAAAACACTTTCCATCGCTTTGTCCAATTTTAGAGTTAAAGACTGTAGTTAGTTCTCGTCCAAAAACACAACCAATTGAAAATCCTGGAAATTCATCTTGAAAAATAATTGAAGCTTTGTTGTTTTTACAGCTAGAACATCAGGGAATGCTAAAAACAGAAGGCTTCGAATGCACAAGAAACGCAATCCGTAGGATAGTATGGAACTTCATTACGTTCCTCATGAAATCTGTACTCAGCTTTTCGGACTATCTCAGTGGCTTGATGCTTATCCGCAGTTGAATGACTGGGTTTATTGAAGACTTGAATTCTGGTGACAAACAGAACACTGACAGAAATGAGCTGTCAGCAAAACTGGCCCACCTGATGACCGTGTGGCAGTTTCATTGTGCGGGGTGACTTGGAAAAATCAGATTGCCAATTCTCATGAACGACTGTGACGATCATGAGAATTGGGTTCCAGAAAAGAATATAGGCGACATTTAACCTTTATTTGTTGTGTTTGTGGTTATTTGCTTTTTCAAAGGCTTTTAAGGCTGTCTTGCACTCACTGTCTTTAGCAAGGTCGATAGGCTTTTTGCCTTTAATGGTTTTCTCATTGATGTTGATGTCTTCCGCGGTCAGTAACGCATCCACGGCGTCTTTGCGACCGTCATTGGCAGCCATGTGGAGAGGTGTATGGCCAGAGTCATTCTTCTCATTGACCTTGATGTGCTGCATTAACAACTTGATGACGTTTACATCAGCGTGTTGGACAGCCGTGTGGAGAGCCGTCCTGCCATGTCCACTCTTTGCATTGGCCTCGATGCCAGCTTCTATTAACAGCTTGACGATTTTTATATTAGCGTGCATGGCTGCTAAGTGGAGAGCCGTACAGTAATCCCAGTTTTCATTCGTAAAGTAATGAAGACACCCCTTATTGACATTGATGCCGGCAGCCAGTAACAACTTGACGGCCGCTACATCATTTTTTATGACAGCTATGTGGAGAGCCGACTGGTTCAATTCACCAGTGATATCGAGATTCACCCCATCGGTATGAATCAGCTTTTCCAGGCTTTCGATATGGCCCATGGCAGCGGCGATATGCAGTGGTGTTCTGCCGTTCTTATCGGTAGCGTTGATGTTTACCAGGGCAATGAAGGTCGGGTCATCCAGACATTCCATAGAATTTTCACGGGCAGCAGTATGCAGTAAGGAAGTCATATCTGCTCCCTTCGTCAGCAGAATGTTCTTTAACTCTTCGTTTTTCTCCAGAACAGCGTAGAACAAGGCACGGTTAAAGTCTTTCGCCCCCTCATTGATCAAGACTAAAAGGGAATCCCTATGCCCCATTTTGGCGGCAGCGCACAGGGCACTATCATAATTTCTTGCTCCCAAATTGATGAGGGGTTTAAGGCACTGCACTACTCCCTGCGCGGCGGCAGCAAACAGGGCACCGTTAAGGCCTTTCTTTTCAGCTCCCAATTCTTTCAGGGGTTTAAGGATCATCGCTTGTCCTTGCTTGGCGGCTTCGCGCAGGGCACCGTCAAAATCTTTAGCTCCCAATTTTTTCAGGGGGGTGAGGCACTGCACTTGCCCTCGCCCGGCGGCAGCACGCAGGGCATCGTCAAGGTTGTTTGCTCCTGCTTTGACCAGGGTGTCAAGGTACTGCGTTTGCCCCTGCTTGGCGGCTGTGAGCAGGGTGTCATTGAGGAAGGGTTGGTCGGGTAGAGTACTGGTACTGATAAGGTGTCTGAGGAGGTCAACATTGTCCTCTCGGGCAGCGATGTGCAGGGATGTCTCCCCATGGGGATTGTCATTATTTAGTACCATGGTTACATAATCAGGTGATTCGTCATCAGCGACGTCGCTCCTGCCCGGAGCAATCAATGGCAGTGCCGGTTGCCCGCTTGCACATTCCCGTTGGTCAAGACTTATTGACACCTGCTGTGCATCGTAAGGCTGTTCGGTGATGCGGGTGCAAGAGGTTTCGGACAGTAAACGCCCAGCAAGCTGCCCTGTGCCAGAATCGTTATCATTTTCAACAATACCATGATTTTTGAAGGCATTGGCTGCGTCGGCCGTGGCACGATCTAACGTGTTGCTATTCATCGCTTTACTCTACTTTAGGATTAAACTCTGTAGCTTCGACAACAAACAGCAGAGAAAATTCCTTAAAACAGAATTTTCCACGGTTTTTTTTGAATACGTAATTTGCAACAGAGGATTTTTTGTTGAAAAAAAACCGGGCTCAATCAAACAGGGAGGTCTTGCAGAGTGACTCTTCGCTTGGTAACAGTGACCGGGAAAAAATCAGATTAAAAATACTCATGACCGGCTATGACGATCATGAGTATTTGGTTCCAGAAATAGTAATAATCCTGGATGAGATTTAACCTTTCATATTGCGTTAGTGTTTATTTGCTTTTAAAAAGTCTTTAAGTAGTTTCCTGCAATCATCGTCAGCATAATATTGAGCCTTTCGGCCTTTGTTATTTTTCGCTTTGACATCAATGCCAACAGCAGCGTCCAGGAATATCTCGACGATTTCTGTATGACCTCTCATAGCAGCTATGTGGAGAGCTGTATTGCCATCGTCATCCTTTTGATTGACCTTGATGTCTTTAATGGCCAGTAATTGTCTGACGGCGTCTGGAATATTCCTGTTGGCAGCAACATGGAGAGGTGTCCAGCCCCCTTTACCCCTCTGATTTACTACCGCGATGTCGCTGGTTTTCAGTAATTCCTCCATGACGATCTTACCGTCGGCTTCATCGTAATTGAAGAGAGTATAGTGGAGAGCGGTACAGGGAATTTTATCCTTCACATTGACATCGATGTTGTCAGCTTTCAGTAACATCATGGCGGTGTCTGTACGATTATTATAGACAGCAAAGTGGAGAGCCGTATTGCCGTATTCATCAGTGAAATTGATATTCACTCCACCGGTTTTAAGCAGCTTTTCCAAGCTTTTGGTATAGCCCAGTTCGGCGGTGATATGCAGTGGTGTTCTGCCATACTTATTGGGAGTATTGATGTAAGCCGAGATGAACTGGTCATTCAGCCGTTCCACAGAATCTTTCACGGCAGCAGTGCGCAATACAGTAGTAATATCCGCTCCGTTGTTAATCAGAGCGTCCCGGAACTCATCGTTTTCTTTCAGGACAGCGAAATACAAAGCATCGTTAAGGTTAAGTTTTTTCCCTCCCTCTTTGATCAAGAGTTGCAGGGACTTGCTTTGCCCCTGTTCGACGGCAGCGCACAGAGCACCATTGAGATCATTTGCTCCCTGATTGATCAGGGGTTTGAGGCACTGGGTTTGTCCATGCCTTGCGGCTTCGCACAGGGCCATGTTAAGGACTTCTACTTTATCGGTACTGATCAGTGGGTGGAGGCAATGTGCTTGCCCCTGTGCGGCGGCAGCAAGCAGGGCATCGTCAAGGTTTTTTGCTCCCGCTTTGATCAGGATTTCAAGGCAATGATTTTGCCCCGATTTGACGGCTTCTTTCAGGGCGTTATTAAGGGTAGATTGGAAGGGTCGATTGCTGATCAGGCGTTGAAGACGTTCAGCATTGCCCTCCCGGGCAGTGTTGACCATGCCTTCACTGAATTCGTCGTTCTTTTTCAGTATTTGCAATACATTGGTGCTGCGTTGCCGTTCAGCAGTGTGCAGGGGTGTCTCACCAGGGTTGTTGGTTTTTTGATCAGTTGATTTGCCGTCAATGACGCTGCTACTGCCCGGATCAATCGGCAGTGCTGGTTGCTTGTCTGCACATCCGCGTTGGTTAAGACTGATTAACTTCTGCTGTCCATCGCCAGGCTCTTTGGAAATGCATTTCTGGGGGGCAGCGGTTTTGACCAGTGAATGCCCATTAAATTTTCCTTCGTTATCCTCATCATTACCACCGACTTCCAGGTTGAACCTGACGGTAGGCACCTTGCTCATATCAACATTATTCATTACTTTGCCCTACTTTAGGATTTAAGACTGTGGTTTTGACAACGAGCAGAAGGGAAAAATTCCACAAACAGAATTTTTTTTTGCACTTTTTTTTTGAATACGCAATTTTTAATAGAGAATCATTTGGTGAAAAAAACCAAGTTCAGGTAGTTCAAGTCTTGCAGAGCAACTATCTGCTTAGCGCCTTTTTGCCGTAAAAATCACCGGGTCAGGCATGAACCGGCCCGTAATGTGTTTTTTCTTTCAGAGTTTGTGCACTGGAAATGGCTGCCTGCTGTCATTATTCTTATCCTCAATTTTGTCCCGGAGGTATAAAAATACCCGCAATAATATGTACAATCGTGCAAACTTTGATAACTATAAATGGCTTATTTACCAAAGTTTGAGTGGTTATAAAACGAGTACAAACGTGCAGAAAAAAGTGAGCAATATAATACTGATTAATGTGACTGGCCGGGACCAGCCGGGACTCACCTCATACATAACCTCTATTATGGCCAACTACGGTCTGGAAATTCTGGATATTGGTCAATCGGTCATCCACGATACCCTGACCTGGGGCATTCTTGTCCGTCTGCCAGACCAGGCTTCTGGTCAGGGTGATTCCGCTGCTGTTGCCAACAGAATGCTAAAAGATCTTCTGTTCCATTTTCATGAAAGTGACTTGCAGTTCAGCTATCAACCGGTATCTGAAGAAGACTACGAGCACTGGGTCTCTGAGCAAGGCAGAAATCGTTATATATTGACGCTGTTATCCCGTAATGTCACCGCAGAGCAAATCGCCAGAGTCTCTGGTATTACCGCCGCTCATGGACTGAACATTGACCATATTGCCCGGCTTTCCGGTCGACGGTCGCTGCGCAATGATAACAAGCGGGATAAAAAAAAACAGCCGTCGTTCATCATGCCTGGAGTTTTCGGTTCGGGGTACGGCTCCTGATCAGGAAAAACTAAGGGCTGACTTTCTCAATCTTACCGCTGACCTGGACGCTGATGTGGCGTTTCAGGAAGACAGTATTTATCGGCGTAACCGTCGGCTGGTTGTCTTTGATATGGATTCCACCCTGATCGAAGCGGAGGTTATTGACCTTCTTGCAGAGGCCGCTGGTGTGGGTGAGCAGGTGGCAATGATTACTGAGAGAGCCATGCAGGGTGAGCTGGATTTTAATGACAGCTTTCGTGAGCGCCTGGCCATGTTGAGGGGGCTGGATGAGTCTGTGCTGGGGGATATTGCCAGACAGCTGCCGTTAACCGAAGGTGCAGAAACGTTGATTCGTACCCTCCGTTCACTGGGCTATCGCACGGCTATTCTATCCGGTGGGTTTACCTATTTCGCCCGCTATCTTCAGGAAAAACTGGGGATAGACTATATCCACGCCAATGAACTGGACATGGTTGATGGCAAGGTTACCGGCCTGGTGAAAGGCGACATTGTCAATGGTGAGCGAAAAGCCACACTGCTGAAGCAGATTGCCGCTGAAGAGGGCATTTCCCTGAATCAGGTTATTGCGGTGGGGGATGGTGCCAATGATCTGCCAATGCTCAGCGTGGCCGGGCTGGGAATTGCCTTTCGGGCCAAGCCGATGGTGAAACAAAGTGCCCGGCAGTCAATTTCCACCCTGGGGCTGGACAGTATTCTGTATCTGTTGGGCTTTAGTGAGAAAGATCTGGAGTCGCTTGGTCATTGTCCCTGAATAACTTACTTTTTTTGCCATGGAGACGGAGGCACGGAGAACAGAAAAATCTTTTCCTCCGTGACTCTGTGACTCTGTGACTCTGTGACTCCGTGGCAAAGTTTTTTCTTGACTGGATAGTATCGGAAATGTGGAAGTTATTTCAGGATTATTACTTAATACCCTCTGACTGAGAAAAGGTGTTCGCGATGGATGAGTGGATAAGCTGGCAGGATCATTGCCCGTACTGTGGAGAGCCCATCGAACTGCTGTTGGATGCGGGTTTTACCGAGACGGATGAATCATTGCTTTACACTGAAGATTGTCAGGTGTGCTGTCGCCCCATCGTTGTGACGCTGGCCATCGACGAAGACGGTAACCATTATTGTCAATTAACGACAGAGTCTGGCTATTGAGATGAAAATGAACATCCTAATGACATGGAGCAGGCAAGCGTCAGCTGCTTTGGTCATGGCTACCGTCGCTTTTATCAGCAGCGTCAGTGCCAGTGAAGCGAAAACCACTACCTGGCAAACAATAGTGGAACAATCAAAAGGGCAGACGGTGTATTTCAATGCCTGGGGGGGGAAGTGAACAGATCAATGATTACCTTGACTGGACTGCTGAGCAAGTAGATAAACGCTACGATATTACACTGAAACATGTCAAAGTCAGTGATATAGCAAATGTCGTTAGTCGTGTACTTGCGGAAAAAGCAGCCGGACGAAACAGTAATGGTACCGTTGATCTGGTATGGATTAATGGTGAAAACTTTCGTTCCATGAAGCAAAACGGCCTGTTGTTTGGCCCTTTTGTCCAGGACTTACCCTCGTTTAAGGGAGTGAACCCGCAAGAGAACCCCTCCACGGTGCTCGACTTTGGTGAGCCCGTTGATGGCCTTGAAGCGCCCTGGGGAATGGCACAACTGGTGTTTATTTATGACACCGATACGTTTTCCCGAAAAGAAACAGTCCCGCCAGCCAATGCCTCAGAACTGCTTGAGTTTGCCAGAAAGCATAAAGGGCGTGTGACGTACCCCTTGCCCCCCGATTTTGTCGGTACGACGTTTCTGAAGCAGTTGTTGAGTGAGTTGACGCCAGATCCCGGTGCGCTGTTAAAGCCCGTTTCTGAGGCTGATTTCGCTGCGGTAACCTCCCCTTTATGGCGATATCTTGATGAACTTCACCCTTTATTGTGGCGAGAAGGCGAGACGTTTCCAGCCAACAATCTGGCGCTGACGCCCATGCTGGACGACGGTGAAATTTTACTCTCCATGACCTTTAATCCCGCCTATGCCAGCTCTGCTATTGCCAACGGGGAGCTGCCAGACACGGTGAGAACATACGTCCATGATGCGGGTACTCTGGGAAACACCCATTTTCTGGCGATTCCTTTCAACAGTGATTCCACCGGGGCAGCACAGGTCGTCATTAATTTTCTGCTATCACCGGAGGCACAGGCACACAAAGCGAATCCGGATGTCTGGGGCGACCCTACGGTGCTCAGCATGAGCCAGTTAAAGGGTACTGAACGCAAACGCTTTACGAGTTTCCCCCTGGGACCGGCAACCCTGTCGCCTGAAGCGTTAGGTAAAGTGCTTCCGGAACCTCACAGCTCCTGGGTCGCTGAACTTGAGGTTGCCTGGAAGGCAAGATACCGCCAGTGAGTTTATTGATAAAGTGTGAGTGGGTATCGGTCAGGTCTGTTTCACGGTTACTTGCTTTAGGGTTGGTGGCTCTGTTTTTATTCCCGGTCCTGGCCGGGTTGGGCAGTATTATGCTTCCTGCCTTTGGGTATATGCCGGTCCTGGGGTTTGACACATTCAGCCTGTCTTCCTGGCAAATGCTGCTGGAAACACCTGCGCTGATCGAGATGCTATTGCTCAGTCTCTGGACTTCTGTTCTATCCACGTTGTTATCACTGTTCCTTGCTTTTGGTGTGCTCTGTTGCACCTGGGGCACGCCCCTTTGGCATAAGGTTCAGCGGTGGTTGGCACCCTTGATGGCGGTGCCCCATGTGGCACTGGCTTTTGGGGTTATGTTTGTGTTGATGCCCAGTGGTTTGCTGGCCCGGCTTATGGCTGTTTTTGCCGGGTGGAGTTTTCCTCCTGACTGGCAGACGATCCAGGATCAATACGGCATCAGCCTGATACTGCTTCTGATTATTAAAGAAACCCCTTTTTTGCTGTTTATGATGGCGGCGTCTGTCGTGCAGTTGCCCGTCGCGGATACGCTGAAACTGGGAGGCAGCCTGGGATATCAGCCAGCTGTTATCTGGCTTAAATTGATCTGGCCGCGTCTCTACCCGATGATTCGTCTGCCGGTGTATACCGTATTGGCGTTCGCCATCTCTGTGGTGGATGTGGCACTGGTGATTGGCCCTGCAAACCCTCCGACATTTGCCGTACAGATTTTTCAGTGGATAAATGATCCGGATTTGAGCAAAAGCCTGCTTGCCGCATCGGGCAGTGTGCTTTTATTGCTGCTGGTGGCCTCTGTTATTGGTGCTTTTCACCTGACGGAATGGACCATGAACAAACGGCTCAGACACTGGTTGATCAATGGGCACCGTGGTCGGTTCAGTGGTCTCTGGCTGTCGTTCAGCAGGAAAGCCTGGCAGGGTTTGGTGATGCTGTTTCTGTCAGGCGGGGCTGCTCTGCTGATCTGGTCTTTTGTTTGGCGCTGGCGATTCCCTTCTCTCTGGCCAGACTGGTCTTTGCGAAGCTGGCAGCGCGCCTGGGAGGGTATCAGTGAGCCCATTGTGAACTCCCTGCTGATCGGCGTGACCGCCACGTTAGCGGCCAACATTATCTCGGTTATTTTGCTGGAGCTGAATGATCTCCAGCGACAAAACAGTGAATCAGCCGGAAAGTGGCTGCCCCTGCTGACCAGGGGGGCTATGTATATTCCGTTGCTTTTGCCGCAAATGACTTTTCTGTTTGGTGTTCAACTGCTTCTGCTGCAATGGGGAGCAGAGGGTCACTGGTTGACGGTTACCGGACTGCATTTGCTGTTCGTATTGCCTTACTGCTTTCTGAGTTTGTCAGGCCCCTGGCAGCACTATGATCAGCGTCACAGTCTTCAGGGACTGTTATTATCCGGGTCCTGGCTGAAGACCTTTTTGCGGGTGAAGCTGGGCATACTCTGGCGTTCCGGTGATGGCCAGTCTGGCGTTGGGCTTTGCGGTGAGTATTGCCCAATATCTGCCAACCCTGTTTGCCAGTGCTGGCCGGGTGGAGACAGTGACAACCGAGGCCGTCAGTCTGGTTTCCGGCGGAAATCGACGTTTGGTTGGCGTCTACGGGCTTGTTCAAATGCTCCTGCCTTTCATTGTTTATGCCATGGCTTTTTTCCTGAGCTATTGGACAATCAGACATGGACGTTTTGCCAGGAGACTCAATTCTTGAGCCTGATTCTTGATCAAATTGATATTACGCTGAATGGCCAGAAGCTGTTGGATAACATCTGTTGTTGCGTGGACGACGGTGAAGTGCTTTCGGTATTGGGTCCCAGTGGTTGCGGTAAAAGCAGTTTGTTAAATCTGATTTGCGGGACGCTGCCAAACAGCTTTGGTTATTCAGGACAAGTGATTCTGGACGGGGTAGTGCTGAATAACCTGCCGCCCTGTAAACGACAGGTAGGCCTGCAGTTTCAGGATCATCTGTTGTTTCCCCATATGACGGTGGGTGAGAACCTGGCCTTTGCGCTGCCTGCGCACTACCGGAAATCCCAGCGCCGGGAAAGAGCAGAGCAGGCACTGGCTGACTGCGGAATGTCGGGCTTTTTCGAGCTGAATCCAGCCATGCTGTCCGGTGGCCAAAAAGCAAGAATCAGCCTGATGCGAACGTTGTTATCCGAACCCAAAGCCCTGCTGCTGGATGAGCCTTTTTCCAAGTTGGATGCAACACTGAGAAGCAGCTTTCGGCACTTCGTCTTTCAACAGATTCAGAGCCGAAGCATTCCTGCGCTTATGGTGACCCATGATGAACAGGATATTCCTGATAAAGGCTTATTGCTTAGGCTCTGATCATTGATTTTGAACCGGGTAAAAATAGATCGGTATTGGCAAAGAAATCAGAGGTGTCAGAGCCCGGGGGAAGCTCAGGGTAAGGTGATCTGAGAATCAGAGCCATACTATTGTCGGTGTCGGTTAAATGGACTGCGTGCTCGAACTGGGTTGCATCCATTATGTAAAAATGGCCGGGTTTATTCGATTCAATGGTGGTCAGCTGATCATTGTTTCGTATGGTTAACGTTCGTTGACCGGCCAGATTAATACAAGCCACCAGCTGGCCTACCTTGCCCTTATCCACATGCCAGCCAAGACAGTGATTCGATGGTAGCATGGCGTTGTTTTCAGGGTTTTCAGATCGACGACAATAAAAATTAATAGACGTCAGGCGCAGGGCATTCTGGCCAAAATAGCGTTTAATGGCAGGGTTGAGGGCGTGGAGATGATTGACCAGATGAATAATGGTGGCATGGCTGGCAGGCAATATTGTGCGGTCCGGTTCTTCTACTGGCATCGGGATTGCCCATGAGCGTACAAGCCCGGCATCACCATGACACATGAACGTGGCTTGTGTACTCGGTAGTTTTGCCAGATAGGATTCCCACTTGGGAACGAGACTGTATGTAGCATTGCCTTGTCGAGCTATTACTTCGTGGTATGGCAAGCCCATGGCCTCTATATCACGATTAATGCCTGCGATTAATCCCGGGTCAATATAGCCGGTCATGATCGTTTGCTGGGAACCGCGAATATTAGGTGCATCAATTTTCTGGCATTTATAGGCAGCACGGCGCCCTTTGTTGAGAATTACGGGGCTGATTTCTTTTCCGTTGGTCTCCGGAAGGGGTAACTGAAGTAATCTGGCCGGCAAGGGTCGTAACGAAATGGTTCTCTGTTTATTCTCTGGGGCAGTCGCTTTAGTGGCTGGGTTATCCATTGTGGATAAGCAAGACTGGCCGGGTTTGTCCTGGTTATTATTCTTTCTTATCTTTTTCCCCTTGAGGAACGCATCGGACAAAGGATGCGCAGAACCAAAGGTCTCAGTGCCTGTATGAGGCCTTTTGTGAGAACGAAGAATCATAAAGAGCAAAATCCGTAATATTTTTATTCGAACGATTAATATAGAAGAACGGTCAGAAATTGCTTAACTAACCCGGATATTTCATAAACTGCCCCGAATCTCGCGCGGGATTTTGTCGCTCTAATCCGGGTTAAACCAGACAGGACCGTTACACATCCTGCCTGTCATTTATTTTTGTCAGCCAAAGTCAAAGTCCATCGCTTCCATTGGCCCCTGAATATAGTACCCCTGCGCGTAATCAACGCCCATTCGCCACAAGTGTGCCAGTGTTCGGGTACTTTCTACCTTTGGCACAATACTGCGAATATTATGTTCTTTGAGGATATCCAGCATTTTGATGATGTTCTCATCACTGTTTTCATCCAGTTTGCTGGTGAAGCTGCCGTCCAGGCGCACAAACTGGATATCAAGGTGCTTCAGTATCTTCATGGAACGAGAGTCACCCTGAAATCGGGTAATGGCCAGCTGGCAGCCAATATTGTGAATAGCTTCAGCAAAATCCACAATGCGTTTCAGCTGCTGCAGCACGATGGACTCTGGCAGTTGCAGGACAATACTGTCAGGCGGCAACTCTGTTGCTTTCAACAGGCCGGAAAGATACTGGGCTAACTCGGTTCCCTGGATGGACAGGTGACTCAGGTGAATCAGCAACCGAACGCTTTGTCCCTGTTTATGAACCTGTGCCAACTGGCGTACGCATTGACGAAGCACCCAGCGATCAATATGCGGCATCAGGCTGGAGGATTCTGCCGCCGCCATAAACGTGCCGGCTTCAACCACTTCACCCTGGTGAGAGTGCAGGCGCAGGAAGACTTCATACTGTTTTTCTTCGGAACCGGTAATGTTGATGACTGGCTGGAACAGCAGACGGAATGAGTCCTGGGACAGCGCCTGACGAATCATGGCCTGTACATCGCCATCCCTGGCTTTTTCATCGAGTTCTTCCGTTTTGGAGTAGCGGCAAAGACGTTCGGCATTTTTAATGGCGCGCTGGCAGGCACTTTCTGCATTATTTAACAGTATGGTGATGTCTTGTTTATGCTCTTTAACCGCAAAACCGATACTGACTGTCGCTGTGAGCGTTTCATCGTCACTGCCGAACAGGTGCTCATCAATGGCGCTTTGCAAGGTGATGAGGCGCTTATGGGTGTCATCCGGATTACCTGCTGTTTCAACCAGCAGAAAGCTGTCATCGGTATAATGGCAGATAGCGGCAGCGGGGAAGAGTTCCTCAGCCATCCGCACAATGGATCCCTGTATGGAGATAATGCCATCGATACTGGCTTCTTGTTGTAAATTCTGAAAGTCATCCAGCTGTATCCAGGCCAGTGTGGCCTCTGTTGCTGCTGTGACCGCAGATGCGGCTTGCTCAAGAAACTGTTCTTTCGTTTCTGCACTGGCCTTATGGTTCACCGGCTGGCTGAGTACGGGAACCATTACCGGTAACAGAATCAGCTGGATGCAGGGTTCATCATCGTATTGCGCAGCGGATAAGCGAAGGCTGACCGGGGTGCTGTGGCCATCGGTATGAACCAGCTCACATTCAACCTGGTCAATTGTTTGGTTGGTCCCAAACTGCTTCAACATCTGTCTGATCTCAGCTTGATGTTGTGCGGCGATCATATCGATCAGGGGAATGCCCGCCAGATCATCGGCATGGTCGTAGCCCGTGAGCTGAAGATACGCAGCATTGGCATCCACATGCATGCCATCGTGAATATAGGCGATGGCTTCAGAGGCATTGGCCAGTAACAGTTGGCAACGTTTGTTGGACTCATTCAGCTCCTGACGGACATTGCTGAGGTTTCGCCGGTCTTCCAGGCTGGTGAGCTCACGGAGAACGGCGTGCAGTATATGCTCTTCATGGGCACTGGGTATCGCGTCTCTGGCTCCGGCAGATAGCCAGGTAGAAGTACGCTGAGGATTGTATTCCGGCAGGGTGACAATAACCGGAATATCCTTCTGGTGTTTTTCAATGATGGTCAGTACCTGCTGTGCATTAAGCCTGGTGGTTTCTTCAGCGCTGAGTACGACATCCCATGGCTGCTCTGACAGGGCTTCTTCCATGGTTTCGATGGAAGCGATATGTTGCACCCGGGGAGGCAGGCCCGCATTGCGAAACAACTTTACCCAGCGTTCCACATCGTCTGGGGAGTCTTCCAGGGCAAGCAAGCGTAGAGTTTGTCGGCGGTAATTCATGGGAGATTGATCACTATTATTTTGAATGAGGCAGCTCTTACGTCAGCAGATGCTCCCTGAAACGGTATGAGCCTGTTTCAACATCTTACGACAAGCGCAATTCAAAGGTATAGAGTGCCTCCACGGAATTGTGACCGGCACCGGGAACTTTGCAAGGCCGCTTCCCGCTTCCCGCAAAAGCACAAGCGCCCTGTCTTTTTCGGGCAGCGGGTGGCGGGAAGCGGGCAGCGCTTATTGAAATGTCGAAGTTATTAAAAAGATCCTAAGCTTTTACCCAAACAGCTTGAATTGGTACTGGCTCCAGGTTGGCGTTGTATTCATGCAGCTCATAAGTTGACCTTTCAGCAGGGTGTCATTCTGAATCAACTCGAACTTGGTTCCCTCCCTGGCGGAGAGATTTGGTATGACCAGAGAGGGCTGGTTGGGGTCGGTTAACATCAGTGATCTCTGGAAGCGGCTGGCTGCCTGAGTTTTGTGTATCAGGGATATGGCCACTGGTTCTACTGATGGGCTGATGAGAGTGACACCAAAAGTCACTTCATTCTGCGCTGAGATTCCCAGCCAGCGCACACTGTAAAGGGCCCAGGGTGACACTTTATCCAGGCGGATGCCAATAAGTTCACCGGCATGAAACTGTTTGGGTAACGTGCTGTTGATTTTCAGGCAGAACCCGGTGTTGCTGGTATTAATGATCTCGGCTGGCAAGACAGAGAGGTGGTTATTACACGGGGTCTCTGCCGTATTAAAGGTAATTCGCTCACCAGCTGAAGGGCTGTTTTGTTTATCTCTGATTTCAGCGTCATGGGCCTGTGACCAGACATCATCAGATGCCTCTGAGAAGCTACTTTTGCCAGCAGCATCAGAATGAGCGGCAATGATATCCTCAAATCGTCGCTTACCTGAGAGATGATAATGAAGCGCGGTAAATCCAAAGCAGGTTTCACATGGGTTCGAAGCAGCTCTGCGCGGACTGGATCGCTTTTGGATCGGTCCCCAGCTTGATATGAGATGTTGGATCAATTCCGTTGGCAACACGTTTGCCGCTTTTGGGTTTTCTTTTATTTTTGTCAGGTGCGCGGTCAGTACCCGGATATTCAGACCAATCACGCCGGGGTGCGCTTTATCAGGCTCTGGTAACGCATATTCAAGGCCTCCGTCACCGTTGAGACGCACTGAAAAATAGGTTTTCAGGCCAGACTCGGGCTGAATTTTGCCGTGGCTGATCCAGAGGCTTAACATTTGCCAGACCTGCTGGATTTCACCGGGTGACAATTGATCGGTATTACTGCGTGACAGCATCAGGGCTCGTTTATAGAGGCTTTCCAGCGACATGGGGCTGGATTTGGGGTCATAAGGATCTTCCTGTTGGAAGCCCTGATGATTATGGCGTGCGGCAAGCTGGTATAACGTATGCAGTTCAAGCCACAGGCGTTCAGGTGCAGGGCGATAAAGCAGGCAATGGAATAAATACGCTGCCGTACTCTCCGAAATAGCCCGATGCAACGCGGCTGCCAGTATGCTGGCATGCTCTTTATTATCCAGACAGCACTGAACCACGGCTTTATAGACGTTTGCCAAGCCCATATACAGGCGTTTGCACAGATCAAACCAGCTTTGCTGGCTTGATGCAAAAGTAATGTATCGCTGCAGATGTCGTTGATAACTATTGGCGGCGGTTGACCGGGAAGGTGACCGGAGGGCTTCTGCAAGGGCAAATAGCTCATCAGGGCGGGCGTCAAGCCTGCTCAGTTCATCCAGAGCGTTAACCAGAAGTTCTCCACTTTGCTGATGATCCGTGAGAGGCAGTCCTTTCAGCCACTGTTCCAGCTTATTGCTGTTTGGCGCTGTCCCGTCAGGACAAAATGAAAGAGAATTGAGGCTACGGCTGGGTAGCTCCAGGTGAGGAGTGTTTGCAGATTCCATTCTTTAATTCCAATAGCGGGGCTCTGACATCCTGTCAGTAACGGTTCTTGATCAATCTTTTTATTGAAAAGTGTCAGAGTATCCATGTTTTGCCGGGTTTGCCAGGAATCTCTCGAACCAGTCTGGGCACCAGGTAGCCCGGACAGTGAGCCATAACCTCTTGTATCAGACGAGTCGCTGTAACGTCCGGCACATCAAAATGCGCGGCACCGTGCACCGGGTCTAACAGGTGCAGGTAGTAAGGGAGTACGCCTGCTCTAAACAGCGTTTCGCCAAGCTGAATAAGCGCTGAAGCACTATCATTAACGCCTTTAAGCAACACGGCCTGGTTCAATAATGTTACGCCCGCCTGTTTGAGTCGGAACGTGGCTTCACGAACGCTATCATCAATCTCGTTGGCATGGTTGGCATGAATCACCATCACAGGTTGCAGGCGCTGTCTGGCAAACCAGTTGATCAGTTCATCGGTGACCCGGTCAGGAATCACCACAGGCAAACGGGTATGAATGCGCAGTGTGGCCACATGTTCAATAGCGTTCAGCTCGGCAGCAATGTTCGCCAACCGGCGGTCGTTGTTGGCCAATGGGTCTCCGCCACTGAGAATCACCTCCTTTATGCTGTTATCCGCGCGAATGTACTCTATGGCCTTGTGCCAGCTGTCCCGGTCCAGTCGATTATCCTGGTACGGGAAATGGCGGCGAAAACAGAAGCGGCAGTTCACCGCACAGGCCCCACCGACGATCAGCAACAGCCTGCCATGGTATTTATGGATCACCCCATCGGTTGGGTTCTGCGACTGCTCTGCCAGCGGATCCAGGCCATAACCCTCAATGTGTTGACACTCTTCGCCAACAGGCAGAACCTGCCTCAACAACGGGTCGTCAGGGTTCCCCGGCACCATTCGCTGGATATAGGCATGGGGTACTCTCAGTGGAAATTCCTGACAGGCTTTCAATGCCGGTGATAATAGCCCCGGACTCAGCTGCAGCATGGCCAGCAACTGCTCCGGGGAGGTGATGGCCCCTGCCAGTTGCGTCTGCCAGCAGCCGAAATCGCTGATTGTCTGCGTACTTATCTGCGCCCTCGACTGCACACTGAGCTCCGAACGGGTTATCATAGGGGTTTTTGATCTCCTGGTAAGGTCCAATGGCTAGTTATAGTACCAATGAGTTTCGTTCAGGTCTTAAAGTAATGCTCGAGGGCGATCCCTGCTCGATCATTGAGAACGAATTTGTAAAACCTGGCAAAGGTCAGGCATTCAACCGGGTTAAATTCCGTAACCTGATGTCCGGTCGCGTCTGGGAACGTACGTTCAAATCCGGCGAAAGCCTGGAAGCGGCAGACGTTATGGACCTGGATATGGAATACCTCTACACCGACGGTGAATTCTGGCACTTCATGATGACTGATGGTTCCTACGAACAGCATGCAGCCAGCCGTGAAGCCGTGGGTGACACCATCGATTGGCTCAAAGAGCAGGGAGTATACTCGGTTACTCTTTATAATGGTTCCCCTCTTTCGGTTTCTGCACCTAATTTTGTCGAACTCCAGGTGGTGGAAACCGATCCGGGCCTGAAGGGCGATACCGCCCAGGGCGGCTCCAAGCCAGCCAAGCTGAGCACCGGCGCGGTGGTTAAGGTGCCGCTGTTTATTGTTGAGGGTGAAGTCCTCAAAATTGATACCCGTACCGGCGAATATGTTGGTCGTGTGAAGTAATTGATCTCTTTTGCGGGGCGGCTTTTCTGCCGCCTTGCCCTGCTTTTTTTGAAGCTATTCTGTGCCCACCACAGTGGTTACAATCCGTGCCCTTTCCGTAATCGTTTCATCCCCGCCGGGCATGAAAAGTTCATGCTGATGTCCGTAATGATCAAGGCAGTATGAAGACCTTCTTCAGTAACCTGCTGACCTGGCTGGTACCAAAGAATGACAATGGTACCCAGAGTATCGACGTAGCCAGCAATATTGAAAAAGGGTATGCGTTCCGTTTTGACGGTAGCCAAATGAAAGGCCAGATCTACGACTTCGTCGTGAATAAAAGCTATCGCCTGGATAATCTGACCTCTATCTCCAAAGGTGGCTTTGCGGGCCTTGATGCCAGAAGTACTCTGATGCTGTTGCGGCAATCCTTTGAGATCACCATTCACAATAATGATCAGGACTACGCATCACTGGTGGTATCGAGGTGACCAACAATATTCTTGCTCTCTAAATGTAGGAACAGCGTGCGGCTCTGCCGCAGATGGATCGAATTAGCAGTGATCTGCAAAAGGTGAAGCTGTGGCTGAGGACCACTTCGATATCAGCAAATGGTATCCAGAGGGTAATCAGCCTGCCGTATTTGGTAATGACCAGGGCTAGAATATGTACAAGCTGGCCCATCGCAAAGCCCGTGGCGACCAGGTGGGTGATGAATTGAATGGTAACGATGGTATCAATTACTGCTCTGCCAAAGACACCAGCCTGAGCTAGGGTGATCTGCTGATGAGCTGTCTGTCTTACCTGAGTAATTATGATCTGTCAGACTACTTCAGACAGTGGAATCCGTCCGAGTCCAAAGCGGACCTGCCCGATGGCTCAGCGGATTACAGCGGCGGCCTGACCGATAAGGGTTTCAGTACAGTTGCCAGTATGGGGCTTGCGAAACCTGGGAAATCACCGCTGACTTACACCAGAATCAGCGAGTAAAGCTTAGATGCTTTCCCCTGGTCAGCTAACTCCGGCTGACAGGCATTGAAAAACAACAAACCCTGCCATAGTTGGCAGGGTTTGTTGTATTCAGCCCTACAACTACCGGCAGTATTCCCTTACCTTAAATAATCAATATTACTCAGGAGCCACTTATGACCAATGACTTATGGCACCCATCGGCTTCCATGATGGCGCTCAAAGAACGAGCCCGATTGCTACGCAAGGCCCGGGCTTATTTTGATGCCCGGGGCGTCATGGAGGTGGAAACCCCGATGCTGTCCGGCAGCGCCACTGTGGATGTTTATATAGACAGCTTTGCCACAGAGTTCAGCCCCATTGGTCATGGCCAGTCACAGCTTTGCTACCTGCACACTTCGCCGGAGTTTGCCATGAAGCGGCTGCTGGCAGCGGGCAGTGGCGATATTTACTCGCTCGGGCGAGTCTTCAGAAATGGTGAAGCGGGAGGGCGGCATAATCCGGAGTTCACCATGTTGGAATGGTATCGCGTTGGTATGGATGACCGGCGGTTGATGGATGATGTTGCCGATTTGCTGAGCAGTGTCTGCAATTTCCGGGAGGTCCGGCGCTGCAGCTATGGGGAGCTATTTGCAGAGTACCTGGGAGTAAATCCATACATCGCATCGGATGAAGCGCTGAGCCAGCTGGTCAGGGATAAGGTGGATGCCAAACTTCAGGGGCTTGAAAGAAGTGACTGCCTGGACCTGCTGTTCTCAAAATTTATTGAGCCGAACCTGGGGGCCAAAGATTCAGAAGTGCTGGAAGGTTACTTTGTCTATGACTACCCGGCCACCATGTCAGCACTGGCCAGGTTATCCACCAATCGGGATGGACATCCGGTAGCTTCACGCTTTGAGCTGTTTGTGAACGGGGTCGAGCTGGCCAATGGCTATCATGAACTGCTGAATGCAGAGGAACAGAAACAACGCTTTGAACAAGAGCAGCAAAAGCGTCAGGAGCGAGGCTATGACATCTACCCCTACGATAAAAACATGGTGGCGGCACTGGCGCACGGAATGCCCGACTGTGCAGGCGTAGCGATAGGCATTGACCGGCTTCTTATGTTGATGCTCGGCACAGGCAATATTGCGGATGTGCTGGCATTTGATTTCAGCCGGGCATAATGAATGGTGCCGCAACCAGTGTGCAGCCGGTGATTCCCAAAAAGATGCACGGGTGAATGCATCAACCTGGAATAAAAATACTTGTCATTACATTTGGTTTGTGTAGAATGCGCCGCTCTTCCACGGGCAAACCTGAAACGGTCACCCACGGATCAGCAGGATGAATCATCATCGCTGACCAGGAAGTGCGGTTTGAAAATGGGTTGTTTGGATTGAATGAAAAACAACCGGTTGACAAATCAAACTGGCGCGGTAAGATGCGCCTCCGCTGACAGGGCTTGAGAGCAACGTTGGCGAGTTGGAAAGCTTCTTCTTCTTCTGAAAAACGAATGCTTGACAACGAAAGCCGCCACGGTAAGATAGGCGGCCTTGCTGATCGGCACTGACTGCTGAATCAGCGATTAAATCACCACGGTTTAATCAGTTCTTTAACAAGATATCAGACAATTCGTGTGGGCGCTTGTGCGATGGCATCGGTAACAAAGCTTCGGCTTTGAACACTTTAAGATGCTTAATTGATCAAGCGAACATACCTGTAAATTCATGTACGTTTAATTGTGACATTGAGCCGTTGTTTTGTTCTTCGGAATAAAATGGCAAAACGATTTAAACTGAAGAGTTTGATCATGGCTCAGATTGAACGCTGGCGGCAGGCCTAACACATGCAAGTCGAGCGGTAGCAGGAAGTGCTTGCACTTCGCTGACGAGCGGCGGACGGGTGCGTAACACGTAGGAATCTGCCTGGTAGTGGGGGATAGCCCGGAGAAATCCGGATTAATACCGCATACGCACTAGCTCTTCAAGAGCGGTGGAAAGGAGGGGACTCTTCGGAGCCTTTCGCTATCAGATGAGCCTGCGTCGGATTAGCTTGTTGGTGGGGTAAAGGCCTACCAAGGCGACGATCCGTAGCTGGTCTGAGAGGATGATCAGCCACACTGGGACTGAGACACGGCCCAGACTCCTACGGGAGGCAGCAGTGGGGAATATTGCACAATGGGCGAAAGCCTGATGCAGCCATGCCGCGTGTGTGAAGAAGGCCCTAGGGTTGTAAAGCACTTTCAGTGGGGAGGAAAGGTTAAAGGTTAATACCCTTCAGCTGTGACGTTACCCACAGAAGAAGCACCGGCTAACTCCGTGCCAGCAGCCGCGGTAATACGGAGGGTGCGAGCGTTAATCGGAATTACTGGGCGTAAAGCGTGCGTAGGCGGCCACCTAAGTTGGATGTGAAAGCCCCGGGCTCAACCTGGGAACTGCATCCAAAACTGGGTGGCTAGAGTACGGGAGAGGAGTGTGGAATTTCCTGTGTAGCGGTGAAATGCGTAGATATAGGAAGGAACACCAGTGGCGAAGGCGACACTCTGGCCTGATACTGACGCTGAGGTACGAAAGCGTGGGGAGCAAACAGGATTAGATACCCTGGTAGTCCACGCCGTAAACGATGTCTACTAGTTGTCGGTTGTCTTGTACGACGGGTAACGCAGCTAACGCGATAAGTAGACCGCCTGGGGAGTACGGCCGCAAGGTTAAAACTCAAATGAATTGACGGGGGCCCGCACAAGCGGTGGAGCATGTGGTTTAATTCGAAGCAACGCGAAGAACCTTACCTGGCCTTGACATCCTGCGAACTTTCTAGAGATAGAAGGGTGCCTTCGGGAACGCAGAGACAGGTGCTGCATGGCTGTCGTCAGCTCGTGTCGTGAGATGTTGGGTTAAGTCCCGCAACGAGCGCAACCCTTGTCCTCAGTTACCAGCACGTGATGGTGGGCACTCTGGGGAGACTGCCGGTGACAAACCGGAGGAAGGTGGGGGACGACGTCAAGTCATCATGGCCCTTACGGCCAGGGCTACACACGTGCTACAATGGTGCATACAGACGGTTGCCAAGCCGCGAGGTGGAGCTAATCTGAGAAAGTGCATCGTAGTCCGGATTGGAGTCTGCAACTCGACTCCATGAAGTCGGAATCGCTAGTAATCGTGAATCAGAATGTCACGGTGAATACGTTCCCGGGCCTTGTACACACCGCCCGTCACACCATGGGAGTGGGTTGCTCCAGAAGTAGTTAGTCTAACCGCAAGGAGGACGATTACCACGGAGTGATTCATGACTGGGGTGAAGTCGTAACAAGGTAGCCCTAGGGGAACCTGGGGCTGGATCACCTCCTTAAACGAAAACCGACGTCCATAAGCGTTCACACGAATTGTTTGATGATAAAACTGCATGCGCAGTTTTATTAGTCATTGTTCTTTAAAAATGTGGAATCCAAATTTAAGCTGAATTGATTTAAATAATTTAACTTCGGTTAAATCGTTTAAAGAAAATTCTTGCTGAGACACTCTCAAGTTAATTACCGAAAGGTAATAGCTAATGTGTATGGCGATGAATTTCGAAAGAAATTCATTTGATCGTTAAAGGTAGTTGTATTGACTGACCTCTAACGATTTACGAAGGTAAATCGTTTTGGGTTATATGGTCAAGTGACTAAGCGTACACGGTGGATGCCTTGGCAGTCAGAGGCGATGAAGGACGTGGTAATCTGCGATAAGTCTTGGGGAGCTGATAAACAAGCTGTGATCCAGGAATTTCCGAATGGGGAAACCCAACGGCATAAGCCGTTATTCCTTACCTGAATACATAGGGTCTGGAAGGCGAACCCGGGGAACTGAAACATCTAAGTACCCGGAGGAAAAGAAATCAATTGAGATTCCCCCAGTAGCGGCGAGCGAACGGGGAGCAGCCCTTAAGCAATTTATGAGTTAGTGGAACACTCTGGAAAGTGTGGCCATAGTGGGTGATAGCCCCGTACACGAAAGCTCATTTATTGTGAAATCGAGTAGGACGGGACACGTGAAATCCTGTCTGAACATGGGGGGACCATCCTCCAAGGCTAAATACTCCTGACTGACCGATAGTGAACCAGTACCGTGAGGGAAAGGCGAAAAGAACCCCGTTGAGGGGAGTGAAATAGAACCTGAATCCGTGTACGTACAAGCAGTGGGAGCCTACTTACTCTTTTTTAAGGGCAGAGGGGTGACTGCGTACCTTTTGTATAATGGGTCAGCGACTTACTTTCAGTGGCAAGGTTAACCGTTTAGGGGAGCCGTAGGGAAACCGAGTCTTAACAGGGCGCGTTCTTCGGAACAACAGTCGCTGGGAGTAGACCCGAAACCGGGCGATCTATCCATGGGCAGGTTGAAGGTTGAGTAACATCAACTGGAGGACCGAACCGACTATCGTTGAAAAGCTAGCGGATGACCTGTGGATAGGAGTGAAAGGCTAATCAAGCCCGGAGATAGCTGGTTCTCCTCGAAAGCTATTTAGGTAGCGCCTCGTGTCTCACCATCGGGGGTAGAGCACTGTTTGGGCTAGGGGGTCATCCCGACTTACCAACCCCATGCAAACTCCGAATACCGATGAGTGCAATCACGGGAGACACACGGCGGGTGCTAACGTCCGTCGTGGAAAGGGAAACAACCCAGACCGTCAGCTAAGGTCCCAAAGTTCTAGTTAAGTGGGAAACGATGTGAGAAGGCCCAGACAGCCAGGAGGTTGGCTTAGAAGCAGCCACCCTTTAAAGAAAGCGTAATAGCTCACTGGTCGAGTCGGCTCGCGCGGAAGATTTAACGGGGCTCAAACTAGACACCGAAGCTACGGATCTAGAGACTAGTTTCTAGAAACAAGTGACAAGAAAAAGAAGTACAGAGTTAATACTCAGCTTCTGTCTTTTAACTTGATACTTGTATCTAGAAACTAGTCTCTAGGTGGTAGAGGAGCGTTCTGTAAGCCGTTGAAGGTGCATCGGGAGGTGTGCTGGAGGTATCAGAAGTGCGAATGCTGACATGAGTAACGACAAGGGGAGTGAGAAGCTCCCCCGCCGGAAGACCAAGGGTTCCTGCGCAACGCTAATCGGCGCAGGGTGAGTCGGCCCCTAAGGTGAGGTCGAAAGACGTAATCGATGGGAAACAGGTCAATATTCCTGTACCCCTTTTGACTGCGATGGAGTGACGGAGAAGGCTAGGTCAGCGCAGCGTTGGTTGTCTGCGTTTAAGATCGTAGGCCGGGGATCCAGGCAAATCCGGATCCTCAAGGCCGAGAATTGATGACGAGGTTCTACGGAACTGAAGTGATTGATGCCATGCTTCCAGGAAAAACTTCTAAGCTTCAGGTCAGAAGGGACCGTACCCCAAACCGACACAGGTGGTCAGGTAGAGAATACCAAGGCGCTTGAGAGAACTCGGGTGAAGGAACTAGGCAAAATGGCACCGTAACTTCGGGAGAAGGTGCGCCGGCTTTGGTGATCGGACTTGCTCCGTAAGCTGAGGCTGGTCGAAGATACCAGGTGGCTGCGACTGTTTATTAAAAACACAGCACTGTGCAAACACGAAAGTGGACGTATACGGTGTGACGCCTGCCCGGTGCCGGAAGGTTAATTGATGGGGTTATCTCACCTCCAGATTGCTTTTGCTGCAAGGCAAATGATGGAGCGAGCGAAGGAGTTTACAAAAGAGTAAATGACTGAGCGAGCGGAATCATTTAACGCAGTCAGCAAGAGCAATGTGGTGGTGAGAGAAGCTCTTGATCGAAGCCCCGGTAAACGGCGGCCGTAACTATAACGGTCCTAAGGTAGCGAAATTCCTTGTCGGGTAAGTTCCGACCTGCACGAATGGCGTAACGATGGCCACGCTGTCTCCACCCGAGACTCAGTGAAATTGAAATCGCTGTTAAGATGCAGCGTATCCGCGGCTAGACGGAAAGACCCCGTGAACCTTTACTACAGCTTCACAGTGGATCTTGATGTTGCTTGTGTAGGATAGGTGGGAGGCTTTGAAGCGGTGACGCCAGTCATCGTGGAGCCATCCTTGAAATACCACCCTGGCAATATTGAGGTTCTAACCCGGGTCCCGAAACGGGATCGGGGACATTGTGTGGTGGGTAGTTTGACTGGGGCGGTCTCCTCCCAAAGAGTAACGGAGGAGCACGAAGGTGTGCTAAGTACGGTCGGACATCGTACGGTTAGTGTAAAGGCACAAGCACGCTTGACTGCGAGAGGTACATCTCGAGCAGGTACGAAAGTAGGTCTTAGTGATCCGGTGGTTCTGCATGGAAGGGCCATCGCTCAACGGATAAAAGGTACTCCGGGGATAACAGGCTGATACCGCCCAAGAGTTCACATCGACGGCGGTGTTTGGCACCTCGATGTCGGCTCATCACATCCTGGGGCTGAAGCCGGTCCCAAGGGTATGGCTGTTCGCCATTTAAAGTGGTACGCGAGCTGGGTTTAGAACGTCGTGAGACAGTTCGGTCCCTATCTGCCGTGGACGTTGGAAGTTTGAGAAGAGCTGCTCCTAGTACGAGAGGACCGGAGTGGACGGACCACTGGTGTTCGGGTTGTGTCGCCAGACGCATTGCCCGGTAGCTATGTTCGGACGGGATAACCGCTGAAAGCATCTAAGCGGGAAGCCCCCTTCAAGATGAGACTTCCCTGACTCCCAGAGAGTCCTGAAGAGCCGTTAAAGACTATGACGTTGATAGGTTGGGTGTGTAAGTGCTGTGAGGCATTGAGCTAACCAATACTAATGACTCGTGCGGCTTGACCATATAACGCCAAAGCGATTTAAAAGACAGTGGGCAGTCGACAGTAACCAGTCGGCAGTCAACCGCCATACGCAAAGAGTGTACAGCAAGAAAGCTTAATGAAGGATTCCAGAGTGAGTAGAAGTCAACTGGCGACTGCCAACTGCAAACTGCCCACTCAAAAAAGTTTAGCCTGGCGACCATAGAAGGTTAGAACCACCTGATCCCATCCCGAACTCAGCAGTGAAATGACCGATCGCCGATGGTAGTGTGGGGTCTCCCCATGTGAGAGTAGGTCATCGCCAGGCACCATTTTTACCTTGAGTCCGCTCAAGGTTGCAAACCCCGATAGAGTGATCTGTCGGGGTTTTTGCATTGTAGCGAAAGAATATCACTCGGCATCAACTGCCCGAAGAAGGTGACCAAAGTAGCCGCCGGTATCACCGCCTGCCCAGCATTCAATGTTCTCATCTTGGCAGGAGGGTAGGTACTCCTGGCATAAAGTGCTGGGTGTTGTATATACAGGGCTGATATCCATATCTAGATACCCTTCGGGATGAAAAATGCGTCCTTTGTACTGCCCTTCCATAGAGACAAAGCCTTTTACGTAAATGTCTTCTTCTACGGGGTAAGATGGCATTTTCATGTCATGTGAATAACAGGCAATAAAGCCATTGATGTCTCCTTCTTCTGCCTGGATTACTGGTATTAACAAGCCGTACAACTTTATGTTCCCCGTTTTCCATGGTTGAGCAGGTTCCGCAAAGCTGAAAAAGCTAATACAGAGCAGTGTTGCAAAGAATATGCTTAAGTGTGTTTTTCTTGTCATGGGTATGATCCTCAATAGTTTGTTCAGGGAATTTGATAGGAAGATCGTACCTTTAGTTCCCTGCAAAGGTGATAACAGGCCGGTCAGTGGTGCTGACACAATCATGTCGGTTTGCAGTGATTTGGTTATTTCAAATATGCTGCATTCACATAATTTTGTGATGGACAGGCAGTATATTGATGATAAGAACCGCCAAACCAGATGATTGTGCCCAGATAGCGGATATCTACAACACCTATGTTTTGCACAGTACGGTTACTTTTGAAGTAAATCCTGTGACCCCTGAAGAGATCGGGAAAAGGCTGGAGAAAGCACACTGTTTTCTGGTCTATGAACAAGAGGGTGAGGTACTCGGCTATGCCTATGCTGCCCATTATCATGCTCGGGCCGCCTATCGGTATACGGCGGAAGGTTCCATATATTTGCGCGATGGTGCTGGTGGACGTGGCATGGGTACCTTGTTGTATCAGGCGTTATTCAGTGCGGCAAAAGCGTTGGGGATTCGGGAAATGATTGGTGTGATTGCCCTGCCCAATCAGCGCAGCGAGGCATTGCATCAGAAACTGGGGTATAGAAAGGTGGGAGTGATGGAGCGCTGCGGTGTTAAGTTTGATCAGGTTATTGATACATCCATCTGGCAGCGTTCATTACTAGAAGAGCATGGGTGAGTAGTTGTGCAGCAGATTAATACCTGTTGCACCGTGTTATTCTCAGGCTGATTCAATCCGTGGAAATGGTCAAGTGTGGCAGGGAATTATCGTCCCCTTCCTGATGACCATGCATCTTTATGAGCAGGCGCATGTTATTGGAGGAGTCAGCATGCTGGATAGCTTGTTGAGCGGTGATTTTTCCAGCCTCAAACAGCTTGAATATGGATTGGTCAATGGTTTGCATACCCGAGTCTTTGGAGCGCTCCATCAAGTCATGGATTTCATCCACTTTGCCCTTTTTGATGAGATCGGCCAGCGCCGGTGTATTTAACAGGATTTCATGGGAAGGATAGGCGGCCGTACCATCTTCAGAGCTGAGCAGCTGTTGCCCCAGGATTCCCTGCAAGCTCAGTGATAAATCCAGAAGAACCTCTTCATGTTGCTCCCGGGGGAAGAAGTGAATGATGCGTTCCAGCGCCTGATAGGCTGTGTTGGCATGCAGGGTTGCAATACAGAGGTGACCCGTTTGCACAAATTCAATGGTATGTTTCATCACCTCGGGGGTGCGGATCTCACCAATCACCACCAGGTCGGGTGCCTGACGCAGGGCGTTCGACAGACCTTCTTCATAAGATTGGGTGTCCAGTCCAACTTCTCGCTGGGTGACGATGCATTGTCTGTGGCTGTGGATAAATTCAACAGGGTCTTCAATGGTGATGATATGCCCTTTACCCGCAGTGTTGCGATGGTTCACCAGGGATGCCATCGCGGTTGTTTTACCGGCACCTGCTGGCCCGGTAATCAGGATCAAACCTCTTTCCTGAAGCATCAGGTCGCAGAAAATATCCGGCAGGCCAAGCTCCCGGGGGGAAGGAATATGGTGGTGAATGCGCCGGATCACCATTCCGGGTTCCCCTCTTTGGAAGAACGCACTGATGCGAAAACGACCGGACTCCGGGTTCTGTATCGCGTAATTGCTTTCACGGGTCGCACAGAATTCTTTAAAGCGCTCTTCGCCCATCATGGTTGCAAAACTATGGTGGGCCTGCTCGCTGGTCAGCGAGGTGTTGGCTATCGGTACCAATTGATCATTGATTTTCAAACAGGGGGGGTAGCCGACCGTCAGAAACAGTTCTGAACCGTTACGATCAGCCAGCAGGGAGAGTGCTTTGTTAATATCCACGGTATAAGAGTGTCAGGTTGTTGAGACTCTTAATTTGTCGGCTCGCTCAGCTCTCTCTTAATGCTTTGCAGATGTCTTCTTCGATATCTTCCGGCTTGGTGGTGGGGGCATAGCGGTCAATGATCTCGCCCTTACGACCGACCAGGAACTTGGTAAAGTTCCATTTTATCTTCTGAGTACCCAGCAGTCCGGGCGCTTCGGATTTTAAATCTTTATAAAGTGGCGCGGCATGATCACCATTCACCTCAATTTTCTCAAACATCGGGAAGGTAACCCCGTAGTTCTTCTGACAGAAAGCACCAATCTCTTCGCTGTCTCCGGGTTCCTGGCGACCAAATTGATTACAGGGGAAGCCCAGGATGACCAGCCCCTGGTCCTTGTATTTGTTGTATAGCTCTTCAAGGGTTTGGTACTGGGGAGTGAAGCCACATTTACTGGCAGTATTGACGATTAAAATGACCTTGTTCTCATAGTCAGCGAGTTCTTTCATTTCCCCGCCAAGCATGGGCATTTTGTACTTCTGTAGTTCCATCGGTAGTGGCTCTTTTTCTGATTAGACCAATGCAGCGGGGTTGCCATCCGAAAGGTGCCTGATAGCCAATATCTTGCTGCACACTTAACATGCAATTTTTCAGCTTATCAATAATGGACAGGATCGGATCAGGAAACAACAAAAAAAAGGCCTGAAATTCAGGCCCTAAAGATGAGGATTTGCGAATCACTGGCATTTGCCAGTTAGTCAGGTCTGAAATTTCGTTCGATGGCAGTCCCTCCATAAGTCAACAGGTTAAGTGCTTGGGTGGCTCAACAGAGGCTTGGGGAGAGTCAGGTTGAGCCGATATGTAACATCTTTAATCTTAATGATAACGATTCTCATTATAATGTTGGGTTTGTGGATAACGCAAGTTCTGGATGAAAAAAAATTTAATTATTTGTTCAAGCTTGTTATGGCCTCGGCGTGAGGGCAACGGATATCAGCTTTGTGATTGTAGAGGCAACCATGGTTGTGTATAGCAGGCTCTGGGAAGTATGTTTGCTTTGTGTCCGCGATGGGCTTCTTGTCGATATAGACTGTACTAATGCAGAAGACAGGTTTCGGGGAAGCTGGCATTGAACAGACGACTGGGTATTTTATTGTGCGATGAACATCATCCGGACTCTATTGAGCGTTTTGGCACCTTTGATAATGATTACAAAATGATGGTTGACCGGGTGATGCCCGGTCAGTGGCAGTATTCTGTCTGGCGCTGTTATCAAGGCAGTTTTCCATCCTCCGTTGACCAATGTGACGCATGGATTATCAGTGGCAGCAAGTCTTCTGCTTATGATGCAGAGCCGTGGATCCTGAAACTCAGGCTGTTGATTATCGACCTTGCCAGGAGTGATGCATTGCTGGTGGGCATCTGTTTTGGTCATCAGATTATTCATCAGTCCCTGGGAGGCAGTGTTCGTAAGTTTCCCGGAGGATGGGGGTTAGGTGCTTATCCGGTGAAAGCGCTGTGTGATTTCGGGTGTTTTAAGTCCGGTAGCATGATTCGTGTTCTGGCTGTGCATCAGGATCAGGTGGATCAAGTGGCTCCGGGCTTTGCCGTGCTGGCAACCTCGGATTTCTGTGAGAACGCCATTACTCGACGGGGGTCTTCCATCCTGACCTGGCAGGCGCATCCTGAATTTGTCGACGGATTTTTTATGGATGTGTGCGATAGGCTGCGCACCATGGTGGGTGATCGATTAATTGATAAGGCGTTGGGCGCGGTTGGGTTACCTGACGACCGGGCTCAGGCAGGCGAGGCCATCGTTCATTTTCTTGCGGGAAATGGGCTTAACAATTCAAGCAGAGTCAGTTTACCGTAAGGGTCCTGGTAAAGTTCCGCTTGCCACTGTGTACCACTGCTCATTTGAAAAGCAAGCAGATAACAGGTACCAAGGATATTCTGGCGTTTTGCTTCTGTTACTTTCAGTACCGAGTCGTTTTGTAAGTCCCTGGCCGCAAATTTTGCCATGTTCAGCATCTCAGGGTTTGGTGGTATTTCCAGCCAGCCGCTGGCGCTCTTTTTGCCAGCGTATTTATTGCCATGTACCGGACTTTCTGTGATGCAGGCAGATAATAAGGTAACCAATAACAGAGTAATAACGGGGAGCTTGAACATCGCTATTCAAACCGTGCAGTGCTGTTTACCTGACAAAATTCTAGATTATTTTTATTGCCTCAGTTGGAACTTTTTATTTTTTTCCCGGCTCTCTGGCAGAGCGTATCCAGTAATAATCCACAGTTGCCTTCTGTAACCTGATCCCGGGGAATCATCTCCAGCCAGCCGCTTTTTCCTGCGATGACAATAATATTGTCTTCTACCGTGATCATCTTTACCTGCTTGTAGGGGCGAAAAGCCGGTTTCAGTAATGATGAACGGATGCTGATGCCATGTTCCTCAAGGCTCAGAGTACGGGTTTCCAGGTCAAGGTCCGGCTGGTAATGAAGACCAAAGCGTTTATGCACGGCATACCTGAGGCCGAGATTCAGTATCAGGAAAGTAATTAAGGCAGAGCCAAAGAGTCCGGAAAGCAGAATGTTGCTCAGGCTGTTCCGAAAGACCAGCAGCGGCATCAGTAAACAGGCCAGTGAGGCAACCCAGATGACCAGCGTATGCTTCGGACTGTATTTAATCATCAACGGATTGATGCGGTTCTGGGTTTGCCCGGTTATATGATAAGTGACGTGCATCAGAGCGCTTCGGCCTTGCGGTATTTACCATCGTAGTCGAACAGCTTATCAATGATTTTCCAGTAATGCTTTTCCTTCTGCGCTATCACAAAGTCAGGTTTGCGAAATTTCTTGCGGCTGTGGATAACATTATCCACCGTTGACGCCCGGAATGGCTCAGCACGATTAATCAGGGCATGCTTGCCAAAATGATGATAGAACGCACCTTGCTGTGAGGGGGTATCCAACCTGAAGAACTCATTGACTTCGGCACCGTCTTCATCGTGGTAGGTGATCCGGATGCGCTGTTTGCCCTGTGTGTCTTTATCCGCATTCATTTCCATGCCAGAGCAGCGGATTACCAGGCAGTTTTTCAGGTTGAGTGCCTCTCGAAGTTTTTTATCCGGGTCAACCAGTCCGTTCTGGCAGCTGTGACACTTTCTGGCGGCTATATCGTTTTCAGCACCGCACTGGTCACACTCTTTAAAGCGGTAGCGGAACTCACACTGTTCTTTCACTTCGCTGCCGTTGTCCGCCAAAAATGTTGCAAAGCCCTGACAGCGTCGACCGTAGTGTTCCACCAGATCGCCATCGCCATCGACCACTCCCCAGAAATGGTTCTCGTGGCCACAGGCAGGACAGGGCACCGTGACGGGCACCGCTTTGGAATCCGGTTTGGGTTCGCCCACTTCCGGACTGTATAAACTGAAGCGGTTGCCGGCATAATCAATAATCAGGCACTCTTTTTTGTCCGGTGCCAGGCGCAGCCCCCGGCCAGCGATCTGCTGATAAAGGCTGACGGACTCTGTTGGCCGCAGTATGGCGATCAGGTCTACATGGGGAGCATCAAAACCGGTGGTGAGCACTGACACATTCACCAGGAATTTAAGCTGCTGCTGTTTGAACGCGGCAATCAGACGGTCCCGCTCTTTTGCGGGCGTATCGCCAATAATCAGGGCGCTCTCATCGTCTGGCAGGTAACCCATAATCTCACGGGCATGGTCTACTGTTGAGGCAAACACCATGACACCTTTACGGGTAGCGGCTTCTTTTTTACCTGATTGATGATTTCCCGGGTGGCCCGGGTTTTCCCTTTCAATAGCTGATTCAGTTCCTGCTCGCCATAACGTCCAAAGCTATCCCGGGAGAGTTGGCTGAAGTCGTAGAACACAATGGGGGCATCAACCACTTCGGGTGTCGTGAGATAACCATTGTCAACCATGTAAGACAGTGGCAGTTCAAACAGGCACTCTTTGAAAAAGCGAGGCTCTTCGGTTCTGACCGACCCCTTATTTTCAGTGCTTTGATAATACTGGTACAGCCAGCCCATCCCCAGGCGGTAGGGGGTTGCTGTCAGACCGAGAACCTTAAGGTTTGGATTCAGGCGTTTAAAGTGGTCAATGACCTTGTGGTAACTGGAGGTTTTCTCCATGGATACCCGGTGGCACTCATCAATAACCAGCAGGGTAAATGCTTTCTGACCCGGTGCGTGCTGAAACTGTTCAAGATTTCTGACAACACTTTGCACACTGCCAAATATCACCTGTTCAGAGGCTTCTTTCTGGCCAAGTCCGGCACTGAAGATGGAGGCTTGCAATCCATAGCTTTGGTATTTGCCGTGGTTCTGTTCCACCAATTCTTTCACATGGGCCAGAACCAGAACGCGGCCACGGGCAATGCGGGCCAGCTCGGAGATAACCAGACTCTTGCCCGCACCTGTGGGCAGCACCAGCAGGGCCGGGTCATTGGATTTGCGAAAATGCCGTATCACACTGTGAACGGCATCTTTTTGATAGGGGCGGAGCTGGTAGACCATTTCGGGATTAGCCAAAGCTCTTTTGCAGATATTGGATAATATCGCCGGACTCATACATCCAGATATCGTCTTTGCCCGCTTCCTGAATACGTAAGCAGGGTACCTGAACCTTGCCGCCCATCTGTTGCAGCGCATTACGGGCCTCGGTATCGTTCATGGCATCCAGGGTCTGGATATTCAGGCCCAGTATGTGAATGGCCCTGCGGGTTTTGATACAGAAAGGGCAGGCCGTGAACTGGTAGAGCGTCATATTGGCGGTTTGTGCATCCACCCGGGCCTGCTGCTCCGGTGAACGTGCCATCGCTTTCGGGCGGGTCAGCTTATCCGCTGCCGCAATACCGTAGCCTAATACATTACGAATAATTTTTAATAACATAGGTTTGAGTACCAGTGAAAAGTCCGATTGTATCAGTTAGGCCAAAGCCTTTGACTGATGGCCATGGATTTATACGAAATCAAATACTAGTTATAAACCTTATCCGGCAACCAGGTTGCCAGTTCTGGCCATATCGCTAACGCACACAAGACCATCAGCTGAATGATGATGAAGGGAATCACCCCTTTGTAGATATCGGCTGTCGCCACTTCTGGCGGTGCAACCCCCCGTAAATAGAAAAGGGCAAAACCAAAAGGTGGCGTCAGGAATGAGGTCTGCAGATTGACCGCAATCATAATCCCCAACCAAACCGGATCCAGCCCCATCGCCAGCAACACAGGGGCAACCATGGGCACGACGACAAAGGTAATCTCGATAAAATCGAGAATAAAGCCCAGCAGAAACATCACCAGCATGACAATCAGTACGGCGGTAAACACCCCGCCGGGCATGGCTTCAAAATAGCTGTGAATCAACTCTTCACCATTGAAGCCACGAAATACCAGGGAAAAAATGGAAGCTCCAATCAGAATCATGAACACCATACAGGTGACCTGCGTCGTTGAGCGAACCACTTCTCTCAGCGTTTTGATACTGAGTTGTCGGCGCAGAATCGCCAGCAGGATCGCACCAACCGCACCGACACTGGCCGCTTCGGTTGGTGTTGCGGCACCCGCCAGGATCGAGCCCAGAACCGCGACAATTAACACCAGCGGTGGCAACAGGCAGGATAACAGGGAACGGTTGCTGCCCATGGACGCCAGATCGTCGTCGGTCAGTGCCGGTGCCGCATCCGGTTTAACGCGGGCAACCACCACCAGATAGACGACATAACAGAAAACCAGCAGCAATCCGGGAATGATGGCACCCACAAACAGATCGCCAACCGACACCGTATCCGGTGAGAAGACACCCATCTTTATCTGTGACTGCTGGTAGGCACTGGATAACACATCGCCCAGCAAAACCAGGGCAATGGAGGGGGGAATAATCTGCCCAAGGCTCCCCGTGGCACAGATCGTACCGGTTGCCAGTGCCGGGGAATAGCCCCGGCGCAGCATGGTGGGCAGGGATAATAAACCCATGGTGACCACCGTGGCTCCGACAATGCCGGTGCTGGCGGCCAGCAGCATGCCCACCACAATCACCGAGAGACCAAGGCCGCCGCGGGTTTTGCCAAACAGCCTTGCCATGCTTTCCAGCAGGCTTTCTGCCACTTTGGATTTTTCCAGCATCACGCCCATAAAGACAAACAGTGGCACAGCAATCAGGGTCTGGTTGGTGATAACACCAAACAGTCGGCTGGGCAGGGCGTTCATCAGCGAGAAATCAAATACGCCAAACAGTGATCCGGCTCCGGCAAACAGCAAGGCGGTACCTGCCAGGGAAAACGCCACGGGATAACCAGCCAGCAGCACCAGGCAGACGGTGGTAAACATCAGAAAAGGAATGGCGTCCATCATGATCTGCCCTCTTGGCGGCTTTCACCGGTAAGGATCATCAGAGAACGCATCAGTTCGGCAACGCCCTGAAGCAGAAGGGTAACCACCATCACCAGGAGCAGGCTTTTCAGCAGATAGATAAAAGGCAGCCCTCCGGGATCCTGGGACTGTTCCAGAATGTGCCAGGAACGTGCGATGTAATCCCAGCTCATCGCACCAATAAACAGACAGACCGGTAGCAACAGGAAAACGGTGCCCAGACTGTTGACCAGTGCCTGCTTCCGTGGGCTCATGGTTCGGTAGAAAACATCCACCCGGACATGGCCATTGTGCCTGAGTGTGTAGGCGCTGGCACCCAGGAAGACCATGGCGTGCAGATACATGGCCGATTCCTGCATGGCGATGGAGCCGATATTGAGCAAGTAGCGCAAAACCACCACGGTACAGACGACGAATACCAGCAGTAATGTCAGCCAGCTGATCAATCTTCCCGTGTGTTCTGTGAATTGGTCGATGGTGGCCACCACCGACCTGGCAAGTTTCCAGGTGGGATTCATACTGTCTTTCCCCCGACAGCCAACGCATTCGATGCTGGCTGCTTGTTATTATCATTATTTTTCAGTGTTCCATTACCAGACCCTGAGAGGGGCATTTTTGCTGCTTGATTAAAAAAGTGCAGTAAACAGAACACGTTAAGCGAGGCCATTATAGGCTTTCCCATGAGGGTTGAGCAATTTCACAATCTCACGACCGCTCATGAGCTTTGTGAAGGTTGATGTTTTCCATGCCGCGAAAGGTGTCCGGTGATGATTACCGGTATTGTGTTGGCAGAGGGGGGAGGGGGCGTCCTTTGGGAGCAGTCTATACTTGATTTTCCCAAATGGCATGAAAACATGATTAAAAAAGTCCGTCAGCGACAACACAGAGATACAAGAACAAACACAATGATCGCTATAAAAAAAGGCTCGAAGGCCGGTGATAGGGCGTGGTTTCTGGGCGATGGTTATGTTGCTTATGCGAAATGAGTTTGCATAAGCAGAGTGTTATGTTCACCCGCGCAGGCCGCATTGTGCAACTGGTTCTTTGATACTGTTCTTTATCTTGTTTGTATCAACTGGTTGATATTGAAATTCGCTCAATTTCGGTGGGGCTATCGACGGGTTGATAGGCTGGCACTCACTGCCCGATTGGGTGATGTTTTACGCAGATTCGGGTCAAACTTAAAAATAAAGGGATGGAGGCGCTGACACCGACGCAAAGATACTTGCTGGTCGTACTGGTAACGTTTGCCAATACTGAAGGCGAATGCTGGCCAAGCCAGAAACTGTTGGCAGATATGGTCGGCACCAGTCAACCCACCATCAGCGCCGGATTAAAAAAGCTGGAAGAAGAAGGCTTTATAGAAAGTTGTTACCGTACTAACCAGAAGGGGGGCAACATCTCCAAGCTGTATCGAATGTTGTTCGAGCCGTTCGTGTTCAAGCAGATAAAAGAGGATCATTACAACTGCTTCGGCCAGCGAATCGACGATCCGAGAATAACCGATACGTCATGGGCAGAAAACCTGGAGTAAAGCAAACATAACAACAGCACCCAGCGGACGGCGCTAAACACGCCGCCCCTTACGCAAGAGGTTATGCGCTTTTTCCGAGCCACCTTGATGGAGCCGGGCGTAGTGGCCCGAAATATCGCTATGGACTGAATTCAACGTGCATAGTGTCGTCCAGAGACATGCCAGCAGCGACAAGACGCCAGATTTCCACGGTGTAATTGCCACTTATGGTCACCACCTGCCTGCTATCAGCACTGAAGTCGGCATTTTGAACCGGGTCGGCATGCTGCAGAACGGTCTTCTTCTCCCAGTTGCCTTCGGGATTCCGGCCCAGGATGATTGCAGTGCCATCCGCGCTTGCTGTCACTAAAAGGCTGGCATTGGCGTTGAAGCGTGCGGAGTTGATCGGGCCGTTATGGGTGACAGTGGCTCTTGGTCGCCAATTGCCATGCTCATCGCGACCGTAGATTTCTGCCTCATATTCGGTATCCAGGTTCTTTTCGTAGCAACAGAAAGAGACAATATGACGGCTATCAGCACTGAAACTGGCCTCAATTTTTGGCAATTCCGAGTCATGGACATGTTTAGGGCTAATGGTGGCTTTTTTTATCCAGCTCGCGGCTCCGTCATAACCGTATATGCAGCAGCAGGCACCATAATCCGGCATGGTGGCTGCCACATGGCTGCTGTCGGGACTGAAAAAAGCTTTTTTCATTTTGTGCTGCAAGAGAATAGATTTCTTTATCCAGTCGCCGTGTTCGTCATAGCTGAGGATGTCCAGGCTACGAAGATCTTCGGTAGCCATCACATGGCAGCTATCGGGGCTGAATTGGGGGGATAGGTCAGGATGATTGTCTTCAAAAATGGGAATATGGTCAGTTTTCCCAGTCCAGTTGTCGATGCCGTCATGACTGAAGATGGTTAGGGTTTTGATCCTGGTTCCGGGTTTTTGGTTGACGGTAAAGACATGGCGACCATCGGGGCTGGCTGTAGCATGCATGATACTGTAGTCATTGTTATTGAGTCTGATGCTCTCCATCGTGTTGCCATCTTTTTTGTTCAGGCGAAGGATTTTTGCCATCTCCCTGGACCCAAACATCAGTAACGGGTTGCCATTGGGGTTAAACCTGACGAGTTTGGCACTGGGGTCGCCAATGGTTTCTGATGTCCAGCCACCCTCCTCATTCTGACTGAGGATTTTGGCGCTCGGGCCGGGGGTCCAGGGGGACAATGGACGGGCCAGTACCTGGCTGCCATCGGAGTTGAAACAGGCCTTCCAGCACATGCCATCGGCCATGTCCGCTGTTAACGTCCAGTGACCAGTGTCGTTCCAGCTGTGGATTTTGATACTGCCATCACCACAGGTAATGACTGCCTGATGACCATCGTAACTCAGGTCAGCTGATATGATCCTGTTTTCATGGACCAGAGTGAGTTGCTCTGTGCAGCTGTGATCGGGGTTGTATGCAAAGATTTTTGCAGTATGGCCGTCATCCCAGGTCAATACATGACGGCCACGGGCGATGAAGCTGGTCATAAGGGGGGTTGAAGCCGGTTCTTCGGGGTTGCGCCAGTAGTGATAGCTGAAACCAGCCTGTTCATGCCATTGGCCGTTACCTGTGCAGCCAAGGATTGTCGCGGTATTGCTGCTTTTGAAGATCACTAAATGGTTGCCATGGATGCTAAAGCTGACGTCATTGACTTTTGGCTTTTCAACAATGCGCTTTTCCAGAACCGGTTCGAATTGTTGACAGCCAGCCATGAGTTGACCCACCTTGTAAAACAGGGCATGGGGGAAGTATTTCTTTTTTTGTGGTTCACTGGTTTTAAGACCATCGTCTGTTATTTGCTCCGGAAGGAATTGGCTGAGGAGTTCATCGGCGACTGTTGTATTCGTGGTAAATTGTTCCAGCCAGTTCAGCAGGTCATGATCACTGATGCCCCGGGCGATCTCTTTGAACTGGTTTTGCTGGTGTTCTGCCAATGTTGCAAACCACCTTCTGGCCAGCACATGTTCCCTGGTGATTACCTGATGAAAAAACTTACACGTTTTTGCGATGGCAACTATATCCCGGGAAGGCAAGCAGCGCAGCAGCGTGCACATGGGAATCTGTGGCAATTTCAGCAATGCACTCTGGTCTTCGTCGGGAACAATCGAGATACCGCTGCTGTTCCACACACAGCGGGACGCCTCAGGTGTTACTCCGGTATATTCCGGACTGCTGCCATAACGGCCGTTGTTGTTCTCGGGAATGGGAAAGGCCATTGTCAATTGCTCTCGTCTGGTGATTGTCGGTCAGTTACCTTGGATGGGAAAGTTGGCCAAAAGTTCAAAAGTTCAAGGTATTTGGAATGATCGTTTAGACAAGATCTGTCTGCTATCGTCACTGAAGAAGGCGGGATGGAGTTTCGGCTGGATTGTCCAGAACCATGCCAGCAGCGAAAAGGCACCAGATGTTCACGTTGTTCGAGCCAGTTACGATCGCCACCTGTCTGCTATCGACACTGAAGAAGGCAGAATTGATCGGGTAGTCATGTCTCAGAATGACCTTATTCACCCAGCTGCCGTTGGCACAACGGCCAGAGACTACAGCAGTACCATCATGGCTTGCGGTTACCAGATGGGTGCTGTCGGCGTTGAAACGTGCGGAATAGATCGGGCCGGCATGTCTGATAAGAGCTTTTGGCAGCCACTTGCCGTGCCCATCGTAACTGTAGATTTTTACCTTGAATTTGCCAGGAATGTTGTTGTTCCAAAGGCTAACCCGGCTCCAACAGAAAGTGGCAATATGTCTGCTATCAGGGCTGAAGCTGGCGTTATTGTCTGGCCCTTGAAAGTCATGGGGCATGGTGCCGCTTTCTGTCCAGCCTCTGGTTTCATCATAACTGTATATTCTGGTAGTGAGATAATCAGTGCTAATGATCGCCGCATGTCTGCTATCGGGACTGAAGAAGCCTCTTTTGCTCTCTTCCAGACAGGGAATAGAGGTCGGTATCCAGTTGCCGCGTTTGTCGCAGCTGCGGATTTCAAGGTTAAATGTATTTTTGCTAACCATCACATGACGGCTATCGGCGCTGAATTTGGGCCAATACCGGGCACCATTGTAGATAATAATCGGGATATTGCCGGTTTTCTCTATCCAGTCGCTGTTGCTGTCGCGACTGAGGATTTTCATGGTTATGCTGTCAGTTTCACCGTCTTTCCGGTTGAAGGTAATGACATGGCGACCATCGGGGCTGGCGATAACCCGTATGACCGAGCCTCCGTTGTCAGTGAGGGGTGCACTCTCCAGCCAGCCGCCATCTTTGTTCAGGCTGAGGATTTTTGCGATCTTTGCGTTGATCCCTTCAATATCACTGTACATCAGCACATGGCTGCCATCGGGACTGAAGGTGACTGATTCGGCAGAGAAGTCACTGGTGGCCTCTAATGTCCAGCCACCCTCCTCGTTCCGTCTGTGGATTTTTGTGCACGAGTTCGAGTGGGTCAGTACCCGGCTGCCATCCGGGCTGAAGCGAGCCTGCAAATTTCGCCTGAAATCGGTAATATCCGCTGCCAGCGTCCAGCGACCAGTGTCGTTCCAGCTGTGAATTCTGGCGCTGCCATCATCACAGGTAATGACGGCATGATGACCATCGTAACTTAAATCAGCTGAGCAGATCGTGCCTCCATGGAAAATGTCAAGTTGCTCAGTACAGCTCTTGTCGGCGTTATATGCGAAGATTTTTGCGGTATGTTTTCTACAGGCCAGCACATGACGGCTGTTGCTCTCAAAGTTGTAGAGAGGACGACTTGTGTTGCTCTCGTAATCAAAGTTAAATCTGGCTTGTTTATGCCATGAGCTGTTCGCTGTGTAGCCAAAAATTAGCCCGGTACGGTAGTTTTTCAAGATCACTAACTGGTCGCCACGAGTGTTCAAGCTGAGGGTATTACCATCAACACCAAGAATTTTCGTTGCCAGAACCGGTTCGAATTGTCGACAGTCAGCCATCAGTTTGCTCACCGTGTAAAACAGGACCTGGGGGAAGTATTTCCTTTTTTGTGTTTCACCGGTTTTACGACCGTCGTCTGTTGTTTGCGCTGCAAGGTATTGGCTGCAAAGTTTACCGACTACCGCTGTATCGGTGGTAAATTGCCTCAGCCAGTGCTGCAGGTCACGATCACTGATGTCACGGGCAATCTCTTTAAACTGGTTCTGCTGGTGTGTTGCCAATTTTGCAAACCACGATCTGGCCAGCAGATGTTCATCGGTGATTACCTGGTTTAAATACGTACACGTTTTTGCGGTGGCGAGTATCTCCCGGAAAGATAAATAGCCCAACAACCTGAGCAAGGGAGGCTCAGGCAAATACAATAATGAACATTGGTCCTGGCAGGGTACAACCGACATACCGTTGCTGTTCCACACATAACGGGATATCTCAGGTGTTACTCCGGCGCAGTCCGGGTTATCGCCATAATTGCCCCTGGTGTTTACAGTAATGGGAGGTTCCATTGTGAATTGTGATCTTCAGGTGGTTGCCACTCAGATATCTTGGATGGGGTTGCCGGGCAAAAGTTCACAGCAAACGGAATGATCGTATAGCACCAATTCCGCCTTCATAGAATTGTCATATTTGAGCTCTATATTTGATTCCTGGAAGTCAAGCAAGGAGGCTCACGCTGAAATGAACTCCCCAATCGCCTTGTCATGCAACTCCTCGGAACGAGAAAAACATATCGTTCTGCGGGTTAATCGTTTGAGGCGGGTACGGAGTGTCAGGTTTGTTCTCTCAATACTTTGCCACTTTGCCGTGAAAAATATTTTCACGCGCCAACGATCCCTCATGATCTTTCTTGATGGAACAGGGCGCAGATTCCGGCCCGAAATATCGCTATGGACTGAATTCGGCTTGCATAGTTTCGTTCAAAGACCTGCCCGCATTGACAAGACGCCAGATATTCACAATGTGTTTGCCACTTACGGTGACCACCTGCCTGCTATCAACACTGAAGATGGCAGATCGGACCGCAAAGCTATGCTTCAGAATGGCCTTATTCACCCAGCTGCCGTCGGCATAGCGGCCCAGGATTACTGCAGTACCATCCGCGCTTGCGGTTACTATATGGCTGCCATCGGCGTTGAAGCGTGCTGAACGGATCGGGCCAGTATGGGTGATAATGGCTCTTTCTCGCCAATTACCGTTCCCAGTACGACCATAGATTTTTGCGTGATATTTGGCACTGCCATGGGCTCGGCAACAACAGCCACAACAGAAAGTGACAATATGACGCCCATCAGCACTGAAGCTGGCGTCAATTTGTGGCCTGTTGTGGTCATGGCGAATGATGTTTTTTTCAATCCAGCCTCTGGCTGCGTTAAAGCCGTATATGCTGGCGGAGCGATGACCTGGGACGATTACCACCGCATGGCTGCTGTCGGGACTGAAGAAGGCTCTTTTAATTTTTCCCCTCAAGGGAATAGAGTTCTGCATCCAGTTGCCGTGTTTGTCACAGCTGAGGATTTCAAGGTTAGAAAGATCTTTGGCAGCCATCACATGGCAGCCATCGGGGCTGAACTTGGGGGGCAGGTCAGGGTCAAGGGGGTTAATAATGGGGATATTGCCGGTTTTCTCTGTCCAGTTGCCGTTGCTGTCACGACTGAAGATTTTTAGGGTTATGCTGTCAGTTTTAGCGTTTTGGTGGTTGACGGTAATGACATGGCAACCATCGGGGCTGATTGTAGCCCGTATGATCCAGTTTTTGTTGTTACCGAGGGTAGAGCTATCGAGCCGGCAGCCATCTTTGTTCAGGCTGAGGATTTTTGCCATCCCCCTGACACCGAACATCAGAACCTGGTTACCATCTGGGCTGAAGGTGACAGATTTGGCATCGAAGTTACTAGTGGCCTCCAATGTCCAGCCACCTTCCCCGTTCCGCCTGTGAATTTTTGTGCATGAGTCTGAGTGGGTCAGTACCCGACTGCCATCGGGACTGAAGCAAGCCTTCAAGCCCCGCCCGCCGTCGGCAATGTCCGCAGCTAACGTCCAGTGACCGGCGACGTTCCAGCTGTGGATTTTGGCACTGCCATCATAACAGGTAATAACTACCTGATGACCATCGTCACTTAAGTCAGCTGATATGATCCTGTCTTTATGGACAATGGAGAGTTGTTCTGTGCAGCTGTTATCGGCGTTACAGGCGAAGATTTTTGCGACATGGTATCCATCCCAGGCCAAGACATGATGGCCGCTGGTCATGAAGCTGGTCTCGACGGTGGGGGAAGGAGGGTTGACCCAGGAATGATAGCTGAAACCCGCTTGTTCATTCCATTGGCAGTACGCTGTGAAGCCAAATATTGTCCAGGTATGATTGTTTCTGAAGATCACTAAATGGTCGCCATGGGTGCTAAAGCTGACGGTATTTACATCAGGGTTATTAAGAATGCTCTTTGTCAGAACCGGTTTGAATTGTCGACAGTTAGCCATCAGTTGACCCACCGTGTAAAACAGGACCTGGGGGAAGTATTTCCTTTTTTGTGCTTCACAGGTTTTAAGATCGTCGTCTGTTGTTTGCTTTCCAGGGCATTGGCTATAAAGCTTATCGGCTACCGTTGTATCCATGGTAAATTGTCCCAGCCAGTACTGCAGGTCAGGATCACTGATGTCCCGGGCAATCTCTTTGAACTGGTTTTGCTGGTGTGCTGCCAATGTTGCAAACCACCTTCTGGCCAGCAGATTTGCATTGGTGATTACCTGGTTTAAATACGTACACGTTTTTGCGGTGGCGAGTATCTCCCGGAAAGATAGTAGCCCAGCAGCTTGAGTATGGGAAGCTGTGGCAAGTTCAGTAATGAACATTGGTCTTTGGGCACAACCGATATACCGTTACTGCTCCCTGCACTCCCCACACAATGGGGGGCCTCAGGCGTAACTCCCGCGCAGTCCTGGCTGCTGACATAACTGCCGCTGGTGTTCACGGTAACGGGAGGTTTCATTGTTAATTGTCATCGTCAGGTGACTGCCAATCAGATGTCTTGGATGGGGTTGCCGGGTAAAAGTTCAAGGCATTCGAATAAACCTGATTAATCTTCCCGTGCGTTCTGTGAATGGGTCGATAGACCGACCCGACATGTTTCTCAATTCTGTCTGTTTGCTTCCGGCTTTTGGTTGCCAGCATGCAGAACAACACCCTGGCCAGTCGCAGCCTGTGGGGTTCCGGGCGGATTGTCCAGAACCATGCCAGCAGCGACAAGACGCCAGATTTTCACGTTGTGCGAGCCACTTACGGTCACCACCTGTCTGCTATCGACACTGAAGAAGGCAAATTTGACCCGGCGGGTATGTCTCAGAATGGCCTTATTCACCCAGCTGCCGTCGGCACAGCGGCCAAAGATTACTGCAGTACGATCCTCGCTTGCGGTTACCAGATGGGTGCCATCGGCGTTGAAACGTGCGGAATAGATCGGGCCGGCATGGCGAATAAAGGCTTTTGGCAGCCACTTGCCGTACCCATTGTAACCGTAGATTTTTACCTTGAATTTGCTACGAATGTTATCGTTCCAAAGGGTAACTGGGTACCAACAGAAAGTCACAATATGGCTGCTATCAGAACTGAAGCTGGCGTCAGTGTATGGCCCGTCAAGGTAATGGGGAATGATGCCGCTTTCTGTCCAGACTCTGGCTTCATCATAACTGTATATTATGGTAGTGCGATAACCAGCGCCAATGATCGCCGCATGTCTGCTATCGGGACTGAAGAAGCCTCTTTTTCTCTCTTCCAGACAGGGAATAGAGGTTGGTATCCAGTTGCCGCGTTTGTCGCAGCTGCGGATTTCAAGGTTAGATGTATTTTTGCTAACCATCACATGACGGCTATCGGGGCTGAATTTGGGCCAATACTGGGCACCATTGTGGATAATAATCGGGATATTGCCGGTTTTCTCTGTCCAGTCGCTGTTACTGTCACGACTGAGGATTTTCATGGTTATGCTGTCAGTTTCACCGTCTTTCTGGTTGGTGGTAATGACATGGCGACCATCAGGGCTGGCTATAACCCGTATGACCGAGCCTTCGTTGTGCGTGAGGGGTGCACTCTCCAGCCAGCCACCATCTTTGTTCAGGCTGAGGATTTTTGCGATCTTTGCGATGATCCCCCGATAACAACTGTACATCAGCACATGGCTGCCATCGGGACTGAAGGTGACTGATTCGGCATAGAAGTCACTGGTGGCCTCTAATGTCCAGCCACCCTCCTCGTTCCGTCTGTGGATTTTTGTGCACGAGTTTGAGTGGGTCAGTACCCGGCTGCCATCCGGGCTGAAGCGAGCCTTCAAGCGCCGCCTGACATCAGTAATATCCGCTGCCAGCGTCCAGTGACCAGCGTCGTTCCAGCTGTGGATTCTGGCGCTGCCATCATCACAGATAATGACTGCCTGATGACCATCACAACTTAAATCAGCCGAGCTGATCCTGCCTTCATGGAAAATGGTGAGTTGCTCCGTGCAGCTGTTATCTGCGTTATATGCCAAGATTGTTGCGGTATGTTTATCACAGGCCAACACATGACGGCCGTGGGTCTCAAAGTTGGAGATAGGAAGATCTGCGGTGAGCCAGTAATCGAAGCTAAAACTGGCTTGTTTATGCCATGGGCTGTTTGCTGTGTAGCCAAAGATTGTCCCGGTATGATGGTTGCTCAAGATCACTAAATGGTCGCCATGGGTGCTCAAGCTGATGGCATAACCAGGAGTATCAAGAATTTCCTTTGCCAGAACCGGTTTAAATTGTCGACAGTCAGCCATCAGTTTACTCACCGTGTAAAACAGGACCTGGGGGAAGTATTTCTTTTTTTGTGTTTCACCGATTTTACGACCGTCGTCTGTTGTTTGCTCTGCAAGGTATTGGCTGCAAAGCTTACCTGCTAGCGTTGTATCCGGGGTAAATTGCCTCAGCCAGTGCTGCAGCTCACGATCACTGATGTCACGGGTAATCTCCTTGAACTGGTTCTGCTGGTGTGTTGCCAATTTTGCAAACCACGATCTGGCCAGCAGATGTTCATCGGTGATTACCTGGTTTAAATACGTACACGTTTTTGCGGTGGCGAGTATCTCCCGGAAAGATAAATAGCCCAACAACCTGAGCAAGGGAGGCTCAGGCAAATGCAGTAATGAACATTGGTCCTGGCAGGGCACAACCGACATACCGTTGCTGTTCCACACATAACGGGATACCTCAGGTGTTACTCCGGTGCAGTCCGGGTTATCGCCATAATTGCCGCTAGTGTTAACGGTAATAGGAGGTTCCATTGTGAATTGTGATCTTCAGGTGGTTGCCATTCAGATATCTTGGATGGGGTTGCCGGGCAAAAGTTCACAGCAAACGGAATGTTCGTCTGGGAGGCTGACCGAAAACCGCTTTGGCAGTCTATTCTCGGTCAGCCTCCTAGCCACAACCTTTCTTGCCCTGTGTACAACCTTTGCCTACGATAGTATTACTATTTCAATTTAGTAATACAGAAAGAGGTGTGACGTGCATAAACTAACGACCAAAAGACAAGTGACTATTCCTCAAAGTATCTGCCAAAAGCTCGGGCTAAAACCAGGCGACTATATACAGGTTTTCGAGCGCGATGGTGTGGCACATTTGGTAAAGATGACCTCCGATGACCTTTCTGGCACCATCAAATTACCTGGTGATACCCATCAACACTTAACGCGAGAGGACACCAGGAAGGCCATCAAAAACAAAACCGCCAGAAAATTCGCGGGCGAATCATGATTGCTGTTGATACAAATGTACTGTTGCGTTATCTGATAGCGCCGGTCGATGCCCGTAACCCGACCTGGCAAGCGAGAGTGGCGGCTGAAACCATTAATTCTGCTGACTCCGTTTACCTCTCAGACATTGTCCTGGCCGAAACCGAGTGGGTGCTGGAAACCGTCTTTGAATTAACCAAAGCAGAAATACACTCCGTTCTCAAACAGCTCGCCAGTAACACCCGGTTCATTTTTGAAGACTGGAGTGCCCTGCAGAGCGCGCTTATGGATTACAGCGAAACTCCCAAAGTGGATTTCTCTGATGGTCTGATTGCCCGACGTGCCACCAGCAAAGGCACCCAAACGCTCTACAGCTTTGAAAGCCGCAAAAAGCTGGGGGCTTTATCCATCGTCACCACGCTGGTAAAGGAGCAAGTTGGGAGTGACTGAGGAACGCCTCCTGCTCCCCGTAAAGCCACCCTTTAAAAATGAAAGACCCGGCCACGGTTTGCTTTCTTCACTTTTTAAAAAATGGGTGTCCTTTTTCTTTCTTTTTCTTTTTTTTCTTTTCATAGAATTGTCATATTCAAGCTCTATATTTGATTCCCGGAAGTCAAGCAAGGAGGCTCACGCCTCAGATCAACCTTTGATAGCCCTTAATGATGAGAAGGTGCTGTTAATCGAACAGGGCGCGTAAATCCTGGAGAGCAAATGATGAAAATAACAACACACGTAACGGCATTTAAGCGAGTCCTGGCTGTGTCTGCTACCGCAGCGCTGGCGTTGGCCAGTGGTGCTGCCATGGCCAGCCAGCTGGATCCATCCCTGCCAAAGTACAGTAAGTCCAGTGGCGTGTCCGGTAACCTGTCCTCCGTGGGTTCAGACACGCTGGCAAATCTGATGACGCTCTGGGCCGAAGATTTCAAGCGCATTTATCCCAATGTGAATGTTCAGATTCAGGCGGCGGGTTCTTCTACTGCACCTCCCGCTCTGACCGAAAGTACCTCAAACTTCGGCCCCATGAGTCGGAAAATGAAGGACAAGGAGCTGGAAGCATTTGAGAAAAGGCATGGTTACAAGCCAACGGCCATTCCTGTGGCGATTGATGCGCTGGCGGTCTTTGTCAACAAAGATAATCCCATCAAAGGCCTGACCATGGCCGAAGTGGATGCGATTTTCTCGTCAACCCGCAAGTGTGGCGCAGAAAGTGAAGTGAAGACCTGGGGTGATATTGGTTTGAGTGGATCCTGGCAGAACCGCTCTGTGCAGCTGTACGGACGTAACTCGGTATCCGGCACTTATGGCTACTTCAAGAAGAAGGCCCTGTGCAAGGGGGACTTTAAAAACAGTGTGAATGAGCAGCCAGGTTCCGCCTCAGTGGTTCAGTCGGTTTCTGCATCGCTGAACGGTATTGGCTATTCCGGTATTGGTTACAAAACCTCCAGTGTGAGAACCGTTGCACTGGCGAAGAAAGAAGGCCAGTCCTTTGTTGAGGCGACGCCGCTGAATGCAGTTGATGGCAGCTATCCTCTGTCACGTTTTCTGTACGTGTATGTGAATAAGCAGCCTAATAAGCCACTGTCTCCCCTTGAGCGCGAATTTGTTAAGTTGCTGCTCTCAAAACAGGGGCAGGAAGTGGTTGTGAAGGATGGCTATATCCCACTGCCAGGCAAGGTGGTTGATAAATACCTGGCTAAGCTCGGACTGGATAATACGACGATTGCCAGCAAGTAATGTGATTGTCCAGTTGATATAAAGCCACTGTCTTCAGTGGCTTTATTTTTTGGTTAACCCTTCAAAGGATACGCATTAATTACAGAATCATCGCCGCGATCCAGGCAAGCAGGATCATGGGAATGTTGTAGTGCATAAACGTTGGAATAACGGTGTCCCGGATATGGTCGTGCTGGCCATCCACATCCAGCCCGGCGGTTGGGCCAATGGTGGAGTCGGAGGCTGGAGAGCCTGCATCACCCAGCGCGCCGGATGCACCAACAAGCGCTGCGGTTGCCAGAGGTGAAAAGCCAAGGGCCAGCGCCAGTGGGACATAGAGCGTGGCAATAATGGGAATGGTTGAGAAGGAAGAACCAATGCCCATGGTGATCATCAATCCAACAACCAGCATCAGCAATGCGGCCAGTGCCTTGCTGCCATAAACCAGCTCTTCAACCATGGCCACCAGGGCAGGAATATCCCCGGTTGTCCTGAGTACTTCGGCAAAGCCAGAGGCAGAGATCATGATAAATCCACACAGGGCCATCATTCTTACACCTCGGGCAAAGACATCATCCGCTTCCCGCCAGTGCACAATGCCGCCGAGGATCATCATCATAAAGCCTGTGGCTGCACCCATGGCCATGGAGTCGGTGAACAGTTGCACGCCGAGTGCCGCAGCAATGGATACCAGGGTAATCAGCACGGCCTTTGGCTCCATGGATGGCAGCTCTTCCTTAGCGGTTTTCAGGGCGCTCTCTGCAATGTGGTAGTGGCGGGGTTTACGGTAAGTCCAGAACACAGCCACAAGCAGACCAATAAACATGCCCAGTACCGGCAGAGCCATGGCCGATGGCATCAGGTCAGGATCAATGTTCAAGCCATTATCGTTGAGGTTGCCCGCCAGGATCTGGGTCAGGTAGATATTGCCGAAACCGATGGGAACCAGCATATAGGTGGCGATCAGACCAAACGACAGGGTGCTTGCTACCGCCCTGCGGTCCAGCTGTAAGGAGCTGAAAACACCCAGTAGCGGTGGGATCAGAATAGGAATAAAGGCGATGTGTACGGGGACCACATTCTGGGAGGCAAAGGCCATCAGCAGAATGCTTCCGAGGATCGAGATTCTGAGGCCAGCTGTTTTGTGGGTCTTGGCTACCCTCTGAATAATTCGATCGGCCAGCCACTGGGGAATCCCGGATGCGGATATAGCCATGGCAAAGGCACCCAGCATACCGTAGCTGATGGCGATGCTGGCACCACCCCCCAACCCTTCGGCAAAAGCGGACAGTGTGGCATCAAACCCCAGTCCACCGGCAAGACCTCCACCAATAGCCCCGAAAAAAAGGGCAAGTACAACGTTTACACGCAAGACACTCAAGGTCAGCATGATGGCAACAGCCAAAATGACAGCGTTCATAGTAATCCAGTTTGTGTTCTTTTGAGTTATAAGCGGTTTGCGATACTTCAATCCACAGCATTATCCACAGCACGATCTATAACAGATCAGTCTATAGCAGATCAGTGCAGAGCTCGTCAGGAGCTGTCGCATTCCTTGATTGGCTGTGCCTTGAGCTCTTTTTCTAGTTGCAAATTAATATATTACACATTGAGGCTAGAAGCTCAGGCGATAAAAGTAAATGTATTCGAGCAGGGTCGAATCAGCCGTTCAATGGTGATGATGGTGTCGGTGGGCATGCAGGGAAGGGATCATGGAAAGGGCAGAGCTACATTGTTCTGATTGGGTGTCAGTACCGGGTATTGTTAGCAGATTTCTGGGTAACATCGTTATTTTCTCTGATCATGATGCGCTTGCAACAGGCCTGTAAGCTCGGTAATTCAGGCTTACAGCCGTTATTGGCAGCCACTAAATTACAATGATCTGTCGGCCCGGGCAATGATTTTTTCCCGGTGTCACATTACTGTCATATTGATTCTGTAAGTTACGGGCATGATTTAATCAGACTTGCGCCATGTATCAAAATTCGATGGATAACAGCCCGGGTATTGATTTCAATACACCGGCACTAAAAAAATATCGTTCCCTGCGCTTCTTGAAAGACCGTCTCGCCCGCTGGGGTGTTGCCTCCGGAGGTCTTGGCGTGATTGTGGCGATTCTCCTGATTTTCTTTTACCTCCTCTACGAGGTCCTGCCGCTATTTAACCGCGCTGAGATTACCCGGGTTGCTTCATACCCATCGGCCCTGACTTTCGTTGATGAGCCAGTTGCTACAAAAAAAGCACCGATATTTCTCGCCGTTGAAGAGCAGGCCGAAGTGGCCATGCAAGCAGAGGCTTCCGGTAATCTGCGTTTTTTCTCCTCCCAAACCGGTGAATGGCTACAGAATGAGTTGCTGCCAATACCTGCGGGCAATGAGGTGGTCAGGGTGGTCAGGGATGCTGCTGGTTCCAATCTGATGGCGGCCGGTCTTACCAACGGTGAGGTCATACTGTTTGATCAGGGCTATAGGATTACCTGGCCAGATGACCGCCGGAAGATCACACCGGAAGTCAGCTACCCCTATGAGCGGCAGCCCTTTGCCATCAAGGACTTTTCGGCTCCGGTTGCACAACTGGCCATCAGTGACGGTGAGGAAAAGCTGTTGATGGCCGCCAGCAGCAATAACCACCTGGTGATGGAGGTTGTCCATAAGGAAGCGGATTTTTTAACCGAGTCCATCACTGTTGAGCAGCAGTCCGTCACCCTGCCGGTGATCAGCGGGCTTTCTGCGCAGGGTGGCCTGGATATCCGCCGGTTGCTGATTGATCCGGAACAAACCTGGCTTTATGTCCTCAGCGGCAGCAATCAACTGACGGTGATCAATATCAGCGATATTGACCGTCCCTATATCCATGAGACGCTCAATCTGACCGCTAAGGGAGTGGACGTTACCACGATGACGTTTCTGTTGGGCGGGGTATCCCTGCTGGTGGGTGACTCAGAAGGCAATATCGCCCAGTGGTTTATGGTTCGTGAAGATGGCCGTCTGAATTTGCACAATATTCGCTCTTTCAGCCTCGGCAGTGACCCCATCGACAAGATTGTTCCGGAGCATCGGCGCAAAGGCTTTCTGGCGTCGGATGTGAAGGGGCAGGTCGGTCTGTATTACACCACGGCAAACCGTTCTCTGCTGGTGGAGCCATTGGCTGCGGGTCGAATAGATCAAATGGCCGTAGCGCCAAGAGGCAATTATCTGATTCTGGCCAGCCAGGGTGAGACGCAATTCCTGAAAATCGACAATGAGCATCCGGAAATATCCTGGTCTGCCCTGTGGGGTAAAGTATGGTATGAGTCTTACAACCAGCCGGATTACATCTGGCAGTCCTCGGCATCAAATAATGACTTTGAGCCCAAGCTGAGCCTGATGCCGCTGTCATTCGGGACGCTCAAGGCGGCGTTTTACGCCATGTTGCTGGCAGCGCCACTGGCCATTTGTGCGGCTATTTACACCGCCTACTTTATGGCTCCGGGCATGCGCAGAAAGGTAAAGCCGGTGATCGAGCTGATGGAGGCCCTGCCTACGGTCATTCTTGGTTTTCTTGCCGGGCTCTGGCTGGCCCCGCTGATTGAAAATCAGCTGGTGGGTATTTTTGCCCTGTTGCTCTTTGTGCCAGCGGGCATCCTGATGTTTGCTTTTGCCTGGGATGGCTTGCCTGCAACGATACGTCACCGGATTCCTGACGGTATGCAGGCCGGATTGCTGGTGCCCGTGGTGTTACTCAGTGGTGCCCTGGCCATGTCGCTCAGTTCCAGTCTGGAACTCTGGCTGTTTGACGGTGATATGCGTACCTGGCTGACCACCGAGCTGGGCATTCCCTATGACCAGCGTAATGCCCTGGTGGTAGGACTGGCCATGGGTTTTGCCGTTATTCCAACCATATTTTCCATCGCGGAGGATGCGATATTCAGCGTACCCAGGCACCTGACCTATGGTTCCCTGGCGTTGGGAGCAACACCCTGGCAGACCCTGACCCGGGTGGTTCTTCTGACCGCCAGTCCGGGTATTTTCTCTGCGCTGATGATCGGTATGGGAAGGGCAGTAGGTGAAACCATGATCGTGCTGATGGCCACAGGGAATACGCCCATTATGGATGCCAATATCTTTGAGGGTATGCGGACGCTGGCGGCCAATATTGCGGTTGAAATGCCAGAGTCTGAAGTGGGCAGTAGCCATTACCGAATTCTCTTTCTGGCCGCTCTGGTGCTGTTCCTGTTTACCTTTGTGGTGAACACGGCGGCGGAGATGGTGCGTCATCGACTTCGTAAGAAATACAGCTCGCTCTAAGAAGGGAAAAAGGATAAGAAATGACTATGAATAATTCCCTTCAAAGCCCCGGAAAACGCTCTGTTGGTGCATGGATTAACAGCGGTGCCCCCTGGGTCTGGCTAAATGCCGGTGCGGTTGCCATCAGTCTGGTTCTGGTGATCGGGCTGCTGGGGTTGATCGCTGTGCGCGGGCTGGGGCACTTCTGGCCGGGCCAGATTATGGTGGCCGATTACCAGCCTCCGGGGCAGGCCGTCCGAATGGTTGCCGGAGAGATTACTGACAGTGAAGAAGTCCCTGCGGCTCGTTTGGAGTCGTCTGGCCTTGAGGTGATCAACGGTCAGGAGTTATATACCCGTGATCTGTTGAAGCAGGGCAATCGGGACCTGAGTGGTGCTGACTTTGTCTGGATCGTCGATGAGTGGCTGAGTAATCGCCAATACCCTGAAGACATTATGGTGCTTGAGCGTCGTGAATGGGGCAATTTCTACGGCTTCCTGGAGTCCGTTCAGGAAGATGGTGTCACCGTTGCCAGCGGTGAATCGGCCTGGACCGTTTTCAATAAGCGTTTGGATCGGGCGCTCGGGATTTATCAGGCAATCTACCAGATTGAAAAGCACGACATTGGCTCAATAAACGCCGCAATAGAACAGCTGCGTCTGGCCGAGCGCCGTCTGGAGCTGAGCGGTGATAGGGACCCTGTCCGTCAGGCAGAGATTCAGGCGGAGCGAAAACAGCTGAATCAGGAATATCAGCAACTGGAAAACCAGCTGGGCGATCTTTACCGGGCGTTCAACCGTGACAGCTTTGTGGCCAGAACCGTTGCTGGTCAAACCCTGGAACAGCCAATCAGTAAGGTGGTGCGTGCCTATCAGCCCAATACCCTGTCACTGACCGATAAAATAGGTTTCTACTTTGACAAGGTCGGTGAGTTCATCCTTGATGATCCCAGGGAGGCCAACACCGAAGGCGGTGTCTTCCCCGCCATCTTTGGCACAGTGATGATGGTAATTCTGATGTCCATTATGGTGACCCCTTTCGGTGTTATCGCTGCTGTCTATCTGCGAGAGTACGCCAGTCAGGGCTGGATGACCCGGGCCATCCGGGTGGCAGTTAATAACCTGGCGGGGGTGCCCTCCATCGTTTACGGGGTGTTTGGTCTTGGTTTTTTCATCTACTTTGCCGGGGCAGAAATCGATAATCTGTTTTTTGCTGAGGCCCTGCCATCCCCCACCTTTGGTACTCCGGGGCTGCTGTGGGCATCCATCACCCTGGCTCTGTTGACCCTGCCGGTGGTGATTGTCGCCACGGAAGAGGGGCTGTCCCGTATTCCCCGCTCCGTTCGGGAAGGGAGCCTGGCCCTCGGTGCCACCAAGGCGGAAACGTTGTGGCGGGTGGTGCTGCCCATGGCCAGCCCGGCCATGATGACCGGTTTGATTCTGGCGGTTGCCCGTGCGGCAGGGGAAGTGGCACCACTGATGCTGGTGGGTGTTGTTAAACTGGCTCCCAGCTTGCCGCTGGATGGCAACTACCCCTATCTGCATCTTGATCAGAAGTTCATGCATCTGGGCTTTCATATTTTTGATGTGGGTTTCCAGAGCCCGAACGTGGAAGCCGCCAGGCCGCTGGTGTATGCCACTGCGTTGCTGCTGGTGATGGTTATTGCTGTGCTGAATCTGTCCGCCGTTGCGATTCGCAACCGGTTACGGGAAAAATACAAGAGCCTTGAGGACTGAACACGATGTCTGCGGAAGAGCTTTATAACGTCATCGATAGAAAGCCGGAAGGGGATGAAAAAAAAGATGAAAGCCTGAACAAGACTTTGAGTGAGGCTCTTACTGTGAAAACCGCCATAACGTATCCTGAAAACAGCCCTGAGAAGTACGCCAGTGTTACCGCTGATGGTCGTGCTGAACTACCTTCCGCACTTCCCGGAGCTGTTAATCCTGAGTCTCTTGGGCGTGGTCGTTCTGTACTGAACCTTGAGCTTGAACCGACCAGTATGGAGGTGTCTGGGCTGAACCTGTTCTATGGCGAAAAACAGGCGCTGTTTGATGTCTCCATGAAGATACCGCAACAGCGGGTAACAGCTTTTATCGGACCTTCGGGCTGTGGTAAATCCACGCTGCTGCGCAGTATGAACCGGATGAATGATCTGGTGGATGGCTGTCGTGTGGATGGGCAGATACGGCTCACCGATACTTCCGGTGTGCAGCAAAATATCTACGAGAAATCCGTCAATGTGGCTGATCTTCGTCGCCGGGTGGGGATGGTGTTCCAGAAGCCCAACCCATTCCCAAAAAGTATTTATGAAAATGTTGCCTATGGCCTGAGAATTCAGGGCATCAATAAAAAGCGGGTACTGGATGACGTTGTGGAGTGGGCGCTGAAAGGGGCTGCGCTCTGGAATGAAGTGAAGGACCGCCTCCATGAAAGCGCACTGGGCCTGTCCGGTGGGCAGCAGCAGCGTCTGGTTATTGCCCGGACCATTGCGGTGGAACCCGAAGTATTGCTTCTGGATGAGCCTGCATCTGCACTCGACCCTATCTCCACTTTGAAGATTGAAGAGTTGATCAATGAGTTGAAGTCCAGATTTACCATTGTGATTGTCACCCATAACATGCAGCAGGCGGCACGGGTGTCGGATTACACCGCATTTATGTATATGGGGCGGATGATTGAGTATGGCGACACCGACAGACTGTTCACCAACCCCCGCAAGAAACAGACTGAAGACTACATTACTGGCCGTTATGGCTGAAGAGCTTTCCTGAATCTCAACAGCTTCTGGCCGCCTCCAAGGATTATCCATGCCTAACCAAAGCGATTTGCTGACCCACCATATTTCCCAGCAGTTCAACCATGAACTGGAAGAGCTGCGCAATAACCTGTTGTCCATGGGCGGCATGGTTGAGAAACAGGTCAGTGATGCCATTGAGTCACTGATCAATGCCGACAGTGACCTGGCCATCGTTGTTTGTGAAAAAGACACCGACATCAACTTTATGGAAACGTCCATTGATCAGGAGTGTTCCAGAATTCTGGCCCGCCGCCAGCCTGCGGCCAGCGACTTACGTCTGGTTCTGGCATGCACCAAAGTGGCCACGGACCTGGAGCGCATTGGTGATGAAGCGGCCAAAATTGCCCGATTTGCCATAAAATTGTCAGAACAGGGGGAAGCACCCAAAGGCTATATTGAAACCCGTCATATTGGCAGCCATGTCCGCCAGATGACTCAGGATGCCCTGAATGCCTTTGCCCGGTTTGATGCAGAGCAGGCCCTTGCGGTGGCCAAAGAGGATAAAGCGGTGGATCGGGAGTATAAAAGTGCCACCCGTGAACTGGTGACTTATATGATGGAAGATCCCCGCTCCATTACCCGGGTGTTGAATATTATGTGGGTATTACGCTCCCTGGAGCGGATTGGTGATCATGCCAGAAATATTGCCGAGTACGTTATTTACCTGGTCAAGGGTAAGGATGTCAGACACATTGGTCTTAAACGGATGCAGGAAGAGGTGTTTGATAAGCAGCTGGATGATTGAAAAAGTACTGTCTTTTAATTTAATCGAAATGGTTTAGGGGAATTAAATTCCCCGTTTTTTTATTTCTGATATGAACACACATTTAAAAATGTGGTTTTCAATTTTTTATTTTTCAATTAGCTGTTTGGTATTTTGCGCTAGTCTTTAGTTATTAATACCTTTCAGGCAATCATGCTGTTTGTTTCTGAATCAATCTTTTGTAAAAAAACACGGATGAAACAATCAGCAGGTAGCTATGAATTACTCCAGTACCCTTCATGACGGCTGGGATATCCCTGATGAACACCCCGTCAGCAGCGATGACCTTCTTGAATGCCTTGCCTTGTTAACCCGCCATTATGGTAATCCGTATTCACGGGAATCTTTAAAAGCTGGAATGCCCCTTGAGAAAGGCAAATTTACTGCTGAAGTATTTATTCGATCGTCTGAAAGAGCAGGTCTGGCCTGTAAAGTTCATAAACGGGAGATTGCCGAAATATCTTCACTGGTTGTTCCTGCCGTATTGTTATTGAATAAACGCAAAGCCTGCATTTTATCTGATATTGACCACGCAGAAGGCACTGCCCGGATTATTATGCCGGAAACCGGTGAGGGCACGACAACAATCAGTATTGAAGAATTAAATGAATTTTACAGTGGCTATGTTATCTATGTCCGTGAAAAGCATCGTTATGATCGTCGGACCCCACAGAAATTAACGGTTAAATCCAGACATTGGTTCTGGGGCACTGATTCTCGGTTCATGGAGAATCTACCGTGATGTTTTATTGGCATCACTGTTGATCAACGTCTTTGTGGTTGCCAGCCCGCTGTTTGTGATGAATGTGTATGACCGGGTGGTTCCCAACCAGGCGTTTGATACACTCTGGGTTCTGGCCGTTGGTGCGTTTATTGTTTTCAGTTTTGATTTTATTCTGAAAATGGTGCGCAGCTATTTTATTGATCTGGCCGGTAAAAAGTCCGATATTCTGCTCTCTTCTGCCATCATGGAGCAGGTCCTGGGGTTGAGCATGAAGGCCAGGCCCGCTTCAGTGGGTTCCTTTGCGAAAAACCTTCAGGACTTCGAAAGTATTCGGGAATTTATTACCTCTTCAACGGTCACGGCGCTGGTTGACCTGCCGTTCACCTGTATCATTCTTTTCGTGATATTTATGCTCGGTGGGCCGACGGCAGTGGTACCTCTGGTCGCCATGCTCATCATTGGCCTCTACAGTTTCTTTATTCAGGAGCCTCTCAAAAACTCCGTTGAAAAAACACTCCGTTCCAGCCAGCAGAAAAATGCCACACTGATTGAAAGCCTCTCAGGCATGGAAGCCCTGAAAATTGCCCAGGCCGAGAGTGATATTCAGTACCGTTGGGAAAAAGCCGTCAGCCATATTGCCACCTGGAGCATTAAAACCAAACTGCTCAGTGCTTCTGCCACCAGTTTCAGTGCCTATGTTCAACAAATGGCCAATATAGGCATGGTTATTCTTGGGGTTTATCTGATCGCTGAAGGCGAGTTGAGCATGGGGGGGCTGATTGCCTCGGTCATGCTGTCTGGCCGCTGTCTGGCACCCATGGCTCAGATTGCCGGGCTGGCAACCCGCTATAACCAGGCCAAATCGGCTCTGGATGGCCTGAATCAGATCATGGACATGCCCACCGAACGTCATGAAGACAGGGATTACGTTAATCGTCCGGACCTGAAAGGCAGTATTGACTTTGATGGGGTTAACTTTTCCTATCCCGAGCAGGAAATTCAGGCCTTAAGAGATGTCAGCCTGAGCATTAAAGCCGGTGAAAAGGTTGGGATTATCGGGCGAATTGGTTCCGGCAAGACAACCATCGAAAAGCTGATACTGGGACTTTATGAACCGGGAGAAGGCGCAGTTCGGGTTGACGGTGTTGATTTACGACAGATCAATCCCACTGACCTGCGCTCCAGTATTGGCTGCGTTAGCCAGGATATCACACTGTTTTACGGCTCCATTAAAGACAATATCACCCTGGGGGCAAACCATGTTGACGACAGCCAGTTGCTTGAGGCTGCTGAGATTGCCGGAGTAACGGAGTTTGCCAATAAGCACCCTAACGGGTTGGATATGATTGTGGGTGAGCGCGGACAAAACCTGTCCGGAGGGCAGCGACAAAGTATTGCCCTGGCCCGTGCCCTGCTGATGAATCCACCGATTCTGGTGATGGATGAGCCATCCAGCTCCATGGATAACACCACAGAGCTGCGAATGAAGGAGCAGCTCAAGACCCGGTGCAGCGGCAAGACGTTGATATTGGTTACCCATAAGGCCTCAATGCTGGATCTGGTGGATCGACTGATTGTAATGGACAGTGGACGTATTGTTGCGGATGGACCCAAGGATCAGGTACATGCGGCGTTAAGGCAGGGCAAACTCAAAATAGGATAGGCTGGAATGAGTAGCAGCGATGATAAGGACGTAAAGGGTGCGACAGAGGCTCCTGTGAATCAGACTGAACCGTCAGAAGGCCACACTACCAAGTCGGCTGAGTCAGAACAGTTGATGCCAAGCCTGGCATTTAGTGTTGCTGATGGCCAGGAGCAGAGTGCTTCTGAGGATGGCAAAAGGGAGGATTCTCTGGAGAACTCTTCAGAGGCTTCTTCAGAGAACGCTTTAGAGTCGGCTGAGTCAGAACAGGAAGTGTCAGGCCAGGCATCTAATGTTGCTGATGACCAGGAGCAGAGTGCTCCTGAGGATGGTAAAGGGGAGGATTCTCCGGAGAACTCTTTAGAAAAGATAGAAGACACAGTGCTACCAGATGATATGGAATATATCTCTGATACCAATGTCGCCATGCTGATAAGAACGCCAAAAGGTGGCCGTTTACTGATATACACTATGCTGTTGGCGCTGTTCTCCGCCATCGTCTGGGCCAGTGTTGCCCGGTTGGATGAAATTACCAGGGGCCTGGGGATCGTCATTCCATCCTCGCGGTTGCAGGTGGTGCAAAATCTGGAAGGTGGGATTCTGGAGCAGATTTTTGTTGCAGAAGGGCAACAGGTGCACTCCGGGCAACCGTTGATGCAGCTGGATGACACCCGTTTCTCTTCCACCTTTCGGGAAAGTGCCATTGAGTATTACAGCGAGCTTGCCAAAGCGGCCAGACTGAGAGCCGAGTTGTCGGGTGAAACATTGAACTTCCCGGCTGAGTTGGACGACTATCCGGCTTATATGGAGCGAGAGCGGGAAATTTTTTATCAGCGTGCCGACCGCTTCATTGCAGAGCTCAATGTTGCCCGGGAGCAGGCTGTCCAGGCTGAGCATGAGTTAGCCACCACAGAGGATCAGCTGATATTTTTGACCACCAGCTTTGAACTGGGACAGGATGAACTTGAATTGACCGTGCCTCTGGCAGAGCAGGGTGTTGTCTCCAGGGTTGAGCTGATTCAGTTAAGGCAGCGGGTGAATGACCTTGAGTCACAAATGCGGAGAACTGAGCTGAGTATTCCAAAGTTACAGGCGGCCTATCAGGAGGCGCTGTCCCGTAAAGAAGAGGTTTTTCAGGAATACCGTGCTGATATTGTTCAGGAACTCAAGGAAACGGAAGTTCATCTGGATCAGTTAGGTGAGTCTAACCATGCCCTTGAAGACCAGGTAGACCGGACTCTGATCAAATCACCCATGGATGGCATTGTTAAGAAAATCCATGTCACTACGCTGGGTGGGGTCGTTCAGCCCGGCATGAGTCTGCTGGAGATTGTGCCCCTGGAAGATAACCTGATGATTGAGGCGCAAATTCAGCCCAAAGACATTGGTTTTCTGCGCCTGGGGATGAAAGCTGTGGTTAAGCTGACGGCCTATGACTTTGCGATTTATGGTGGGCTTGAAGGTGAGGTTGAGCACATCAGTGCTGATACCATCAAGGATGAGCAAGGCGAGAGCTTTTATATTGTCCGAATCAGGACCAAAAATAACTTCGTCGGCTCAGAAGATAAACCGCTTATGATTATTCCCGGTATGAGAACCAATGTGGACATTATCACCGGAGATAAGACGCTGATGGCCTATCTGCTTAAGCCTATTCTCAGGGCCAAGCAGAATGCGTTGACAGAAAGATAAACAGGATGAGGCTGGTTTCCGGTGTGATCATAGCCACTGAAGCGGCCAGCCTTACTCAATCATTGTATCCGGTGCGATTCGGGTATTGTGCAGTTGCCACTGATCAATATCTGAGTCTTTGATAATGGTTCCGATAAAACAACTCTGGCTGAAGTGTGCATCGGTCAGGTCGGTATGCTCGATCAATAAATGATTCAGATGGCAGTGGGTAAAGGATGGTGCTTTTTCCACACTGAAGCAGTCGGTGAACACGCCTTCATTGAAGCTGACTTTGTTGAATACGGCATTATCCAATTGGGCGCTGGTTAAGCTGACACGTTCCCAGACACACTGAGATATTTCGGTATTGGCCAGACTGACAGACTGCAGTTCACAGTCAGCCATGGTTACTTCATTCATTGTTGCCCCGGAAAAAGAGGGGCCTTCATCAAAACTTTCACACCCTTTGAATGATGCGTTTTGGATCGCCGCATTGTTGAATGCGGTTTTGGTCAGGGTACAGTGACGAAACTCCATATCCTGAATCTCTGCCTGTGAGAAATCGGTATTATCAAAGAATCCGTGGATGATATGACTGTTGTATAAACGTATTTCCCGGCAAGAGCTGTTGTGGAAGGTTTGTGCGGTCATATCACAGTTTTCAATCACCGCTTTATCCAGCATGGCATGATCAAAATTCGCTGCTGAGAGGTCGGAATCAATAACCCTGGCATTGGCCAGGTTGGCGTGACGAAGGTCGGCCCCGTTCAAATTACAGCCATCCAGAATGCAGTCCCGCAGATCGGTATGGCGAAAATCGGCACCACGCAGGTCACAGTTTTTCCAATAAACGCCGCGCAGTTTGCCGGACCGGAATTTACAGCGCTGCATCAGGCTGTTTTTAAAACGCATGCGCTCCAGATCCCGATGGTTCAGAGATAGCCCTGTGAAGTCGGATTGATCCGGAGCGGTCCATCCGGGGTGGAGACTTTCCAGCAATGCCCGTTGCCGCGCAGCCTTCTCTTTTTCCTGCTCAAATTGAGAAGCCTGCCCTGATGCCTGTTGGACCTGATACTGGCCAACCTCTTTGCTGACCAGAATACTGTTATTGGCTCTTAAGCCAGAGGTTTTGAGCCCATCGGTATCCAGAATATTGTGGTTACCCGACGTTGTTGAAACTTTCTTTTTTGGTGAAGACTTCTGTTCTGCAGACTTCGATGATGGGCGTTGTTTCTGTGGCACAGGTGGAAATCTCCGGACAAACTCGTTTCATTCTGAGTCGCCCGGATAGGTTAAAGGTTTAGCCCGGATATTTCATAAACGTGCTCCCGATCTCGCTTGTCCTTTGCCGCTCTAAGGGAGTTTTGTTCAGTCGACCGTACTCCCCGGTACGGCGCTCCCTCACAAAATCCCTTAGAGCGACAAAGTCCTGCGCGAGATTCGGGGCAGTTTATGAAATATCCGGGCTAATACCTGTGAAGTTTTCGCTGAAGCTTTTCCGGTAAATACAAAGCAAGATATGCCCGTGCAGCTCTCCAGCCTTCCATAGCCATTGTCGGGGTGATATTGCCAAATTCCTGATGAGACATGGCGTACACTTTGTCGGCTATTTGCAGGGCAATGGCAAAAATATTGTAGTCCCCGGGCAGCATCGGTAATTCAAAATAACGTTGATAGATACTCTCGATCTGCCTGCCCAGATCATCATCGTGCCGATGATCTGCGGCCAGAATATCAACATGCAGATGCTGCCCGAGTATCAATGCCCGAGCCATCTCATTTTGCTGATAATACTGCTGCATACGTGTTTCCAGAATAAAGCCAATATCACTCCAGTGGTTAATTTCCTGGTCAGGCAGAGGCTTTGAAACACACTCATCAAAGGCGTCAAATACTTCCTCAGCCAGAGCCTGCAGCAACACTTCAATCTTTGGAAAAAAATGATATAGGGAAGAGGGTGGAATGCCTGCTTTATGGGCAATATCGTACAGCGAAAGACTGGGGGTTGATGCTGTGGTAATCATCTCCCGGGCAACACTCAGTATTTTCCGGCGTCGCTCCAGACTTCTGGCCTGCAAGCGCCTGCCCTTTGGTGTGCCAGCCTTATCACTGGCCACCTTCTCAACTGGCAAGACATCCACTTAACTTCTCCTCACGTATCTGACGTTTACTGCGCATCCATTCACCGACGCCTATCACTAGCAAAAGGCCGAGCATTGTAGATGAGGTATGCAACAGATCATAGGTACCCAGCGGGAAAATAAAAAAGAACACAGCCATGACTGTTAGTATCCATGGTGAAAAAGCCGCCGCCCTGATCGCCCAGCTATCACGGATCAATTGCAGCCCATGGTTCGGGGAGAGGTCTCGCTCTTTCAACACCAGATAAGCCGGGAACAACAATAGGTAAGGGAGTAAAAAAATCAGATTGGCAAATGAGAACAGCGACCAGTAGAGGGCGTCAGCGGAATCGGCCATGACGCCATAAAGCAAAATGGCCAGCGATGCCAGAATACCACTCAGAACACTGGCTCCGACCGGCGTACCAGAGGTTGGGTGCTCAAGACCAAACAGCGCAGGCAGCTCTCCGGAGTGAGCCGCTTCAGCCGCTGCGTAGTTCGCTCCAATACTCCAGGTCACCATGTTGGCAACCAGGCTGAACATAATCAGTAGTCCAAGCATAAGGAGGAGGATGTCACTGCCGGGCAATGGTGCCACTATCCGTTCCAGTGTGGCCAACAGGCCATTGATCAAACCGATCTGTTCAACCGGCAGTGCGGCTAATATGCCGAAAACAGCAAACAGGTAAAAAATGGTAATGAGCCCAACGGCCATCAGTTGAGCAAACGGTAAATCTTTTTCGGGATCTTTTATTTCATCCCCGATACAGCTAATAAGGTCGAAGCCAACCAGAGAAAAGATAATGACCGGGAAAAACCGTAAGCCATCATCAAGGCTTGGCGTCAGGGTTTGCAGGTTAATCGGATTGGCTAACCCGGAGTGATAAGCCGTCATCACGCCACCAATGCCAAGCAGAAAAACCACCACTATCTTACAACAGGCTCCGGCATTGGGAATCCACTTCCCGGTGTCCAGGGACAGACAACAGATCAACACCGTCAGCCAGGTGGCAACCAGCGCAAACAGTATCTGGTAAGTGAGCGACATTGTTGGCCAGAACATCTGCGCGAAAACACCGGCCATCATGATAAATGTGGCCGGCATCCACAGTGCAACATTCACCCAGTACAACCAGCTGGTGCGAGCAGACCAGCCCGCGCCAAAAGCCAGTTTCACCCAGTGAACAATGCCGCCACGGGATGGCCAGCGGGTGCCCAGCTCAATGCTGATTAATGCGTAGGGAATGGCAAAAAAGAGGAAGGCAATCAACCACCAGGTCAGGGATTGAACCCCGACCGACGCTGCTGCTGCCAGACCGTCAATCGTCAGAACGGCGCTGAGAGTGAACAGGGTAATATCTTTGCGAGTCAGGCGTCGGTGAATATTCATGGATCACCATGCTGGTTATGTTTTTATTGAATCATTTTTTTATGGAACACAGTGGGCCAGATCCGTCTGGCCCGATGACTGGCTTACACCGCAGGCACCTGCTGGGTAATACAGTGAATGTTACCGCCGCCAAGCAGTATCTCTCTGGCATCGACACCCACCACTTCATAGCCTGGGTAGATATCTTGCAGTAATGCTTTTGCCTCTTCGTCGTATGCGGGATCCAGCAGTGGCAGAATGATCCGCCTATTGGTAATCAGGAAGTTAGCGTAGGAACCGGCCAGACGCTCACCGGCGCTGCGCTCCATGCCTTCACAGATATCGATACCACCCGCCTCATCTTCCTGAATGTAGAGTGGGCCGGGAATATGCATCTTATGAATCTTCAGCTGACGACCACGGGCGTCTGTTGCTTCAGACAGTACCCGGAAAGCTTCCTGAGAGATCTCATACTGGGGATCGTTCTCATCGCTGCACCAGGAAAGAATCACTTCACCCGGACGAACCACATGAATCAGGTTATCCACATGTCCGTTGGTTTCGTCGTTATAAAGACCCCGTGGAATCCAGATCACTTTCTCGATGTTCAGGTAGTCACCCAGAATCTCTTCAATCTCAGCCTTGCTCAGATGAGGATTACGGCTTTCATGGAGCAGACACTCTTCGGTGGTAAACAGGGTGCCTTCACCGTCGACATGAATGGAGCCACCTTCAAGAATTAATGGTGCACGGTAATGGTCATCACGGTTGATCTCACAGATTTTCCGGGCCACCTGGTCATCCCGATCCCATGGGAAATACAGCCCGTCAACCAGGCCACCCCAGGCGTTGAATTCCCAGTCCACACCACGACGTTCACCTTGATCATTCACCACATAACTTGGGCCAATATCACGCATCCATGAATCGTTGGTAGCCATTTCCACCACCCGAATATGCTCTGGCAGCATTCTACGAGCGTTGTCGTACTGTGCGGCAGACACTGCCATGGTCACAGGTGTCACTTCGGCAATGGCTTTGGCAACATTGGCGAACACCTGCTGTGCTGGCTTACCACCGTAACGCCAGTTATCTGTCCGCTCTGGCCATGCCATCCACATTTCTGCATGGGGCTCGTGCTCACCAGGCATGCGAAAACCATCGTGTTTTGGAGTACTTTCCCGGGACTTGCTCATTTGTCTTTTCCTTACGGCTTTATTGTTACAACAATTGAGTCATTAAACATTGGATTGCTCAGGCGGTGGCCACTTGCATGCGTCTGGCTGCTGTGCCCAGTATCCATTCACCAATACCAATCGTGATGGCGATACCCAGGGCGACAGGCAGGGAGTAACTCCAGTCAACATTGCCATTGCCGATGTCCGGGAAGACAAAGAGAACAACAGCCTGAACAATAAACAGGAAGCAGATGGTGCTGAGTACGGCCTGAACCGCTGTGCTTCCGGGCACTTTGTAAGGGCGTTCTCTGTCAGGGTCGCTGACACGCAGTTTGAAGAACGCCGGGAACATAAACAGATAAGGCAGCAGGAAGATGCAGGACGAGAAGGCAAAGATTGACCAGAACAGCTCGTCACTTTCACCGGAAGTCAGGCCATAGAGCAGGATAACCACGGTAGATACCATGCCGGTAATCATGTTTGCACCCACCGGGGTTTTGTGTACCGGATGCTCTTTAGCGACAAATCCAGGCAGTTCGCCCGCTTGCGCAGCTTCCATGGCGGCACGGCTGGCACCCATCGTCCAGGTGGTCATATTGGCAATGAACGTCAACAGCGCCAGAGAACCAATGCCGTATACCATGAATTGGCCAAAAGCACCGTCTCCAAACAGAGTTCTCAAAGTGGAGACAATACCAGCAACCAGACCAATCTCTTCTACTGGCAATGCCAGCAAAATGCCAAGGGTTCCGAAGACATAAAGTCCGGTAACAATGGCGGCTGAAATCAGAATGGATTTGGGAATATCCCGGCGTGGGTTTTTGATTTCCGAGCCCATGCAGGCAATCAGCTCAAAGCCCATCAGGTTGAAGATAATGACCGGCAGGAAACCAAGGCCTGAATCAATAGAGGGCATCATTGAGCTCAGGGTAAATTCATTGGCAACACCGTTCTGGCTGGCATACCAGAAGCCGCCGACACCCAGAACCACAATAACAGTAACCTTGAACAGTGCCCCAAGGTTGGTTACCCAGACACCGGCATCCACAGAGATATTACAGATCCAGATAGTCAGCCAGGTCAGACCAATACAGATCAGGATTTGCCACCAGAGCCCAAGGTCCGGAAAGAACATCTCGGCAAACATACCGGCAAACATGATGTATACCGCAGGCATCCAGAGCCCAACGTTAATCCAGTAGAACCAGGTGGTTCTTACCGCCCACTTGAAGCCAAAGGCTTTTTTTACCCAGTCGTATATTCCGCCATCTCCGGGATAGGTGGTGCCAAGCTCTGATGAGATAAGGCCGTAGGGAATCACAAAAAGAACCAGCGTAATAAGCCACCAGACGATCGATGATGGACCGATTGACGCACTGGCCGTCAGCCCGTCAACCACCAGTACAGCGCAGACACTGAACAGGGTCAGGCTGGGCAACCCCATTTTCCCCGTTGCTTCATTGGACATTATTGTTTCCCCTCTAAGGCAGCTGTTGGCCGCTTATTATTCAATCCGGCAGTCAGTTACCGGGATCAGCCAGCTTTCTGAATGCGGGATCAGTCAAACATCGATTTATTTTCAGATATGTAAACATGATAAATATCGGTTTATTTTCGATATTGATCTAAATCATTTAATTGTTCTTATTTGCTGTGGAAATTATTTCCAGGTGAGGTTTCGGTCGTTTTAGTCCTGCCGGGTGTCTGCTATTTATGCAAAAAATCTCATCAGAATTAAAAATAAAATCAATATTTATCAATATTGATCTGAATCAATGCTGATAAATATCGGGATTTTATAGTGTGCTCAACGACGGGAGCACAGACGACAAAAGTGCTCCTAAGCTTCAGTTTCCAAGACCTGCTGATGGAGACACCATCAGTTCCAAGAAAAGACGGATGCACCGCTCCGGGCAAACCGGGCGTGCATTGCATAAAGACCAGGAGTATTACCATGAAACTGCCATCTTCCAGTGCTACCAACCTGCACAAGCCAGAACTGAAGCACTTCCTGAAAACTCAGGATTACACCCGTAAAGACCTGGAAGGCATTCTGGAGTTGATGGGCCTGCTTAAAGAAGCACGTAAGGCCAATGCCGTTCCTCAATTGTTCAAAGGCAAGTCGGTTGCCATGATTTTTGAGCAGCCATCCACCCGTACCCGTGTTTCCTTTGAAACTGCGGCCACCATCCTTGGTGGACATGGATTGTTCCTGTCACCAAAAGATATCCACCTGGGAGCGAAAGAAAGTCTGGCAGACACTGGTCGTGTACTTTCCCGTATGTGTGACGTCATCCTGGCCCGCGTGGATGACCATAAAACGGTTGCCGGCCTGGCTGAACACGCCACTGTTCCGGTTATCAATGGTCTCTGTGACTGGCTGCACCCAACCCAGATGATGGCCGACCTGTTCACCATGATGGAACACCTGCCTGAAGGCAAGAAAATGGACGATCTGACCGTTGCCTTCGTTGGTGATGCCACTAACGTCTGTTCCGACCTGATGTTCTGCTGCACCAAATTTGGCATGCACTTCAAACACATTGGCCCTAAAAAGTATCAGGCTCCTCAGCTGTGGCAGGATATCGCCAAAGAAAACTGCGAAATCTACGGTGGTCGCCTCACCGTGACGGACGACACCAACGAAGTAGAAGGCTGTGACATTATTGTTGCTGACAGCTTCTACTGGTTCGGTCAGGAAGCTGAAAAAGAAGAGCGTCTGGCTACCTTCATTCCCAACTATGTAGTGACTGAAGAGATGATGGCCAAGGCCGGTGAAAATGCCATGTTCATGCACTGCCTGCCTGCCAATGACCAGCGCGAGTGCACCAGGGAAGTCATGGATGGACCACGTTCCGTGATCTTTGACGAAGCGGAAAACCGCCTGACCGCTCAAATGGCCCTGCTGGTTTACCTGACTCATAAGCATATTGAAGTGCCAACTGAAGAAACACTGGCTTTCCATCAGGATCGTATCGAAACCTTCCTCAGCCGATTCTAATCAACCGTTTTGGTGGCCCGGCTCCGGGCTGCCATTTTTTTCTCATTCAACCTCAATAAATCATAACGAGGGCTTTTATGGATAAGCCTATTCTGGTTGTCGCTATCGGTGGTAATGCACTGCTGCAGCGTGGCGAGTTAATGAGCTGTGAAAATCAGCGGAAAAGTGTTGCCGCCACTGCTCAGTCACTGGCCAAACTGAGCGAAAATTATCGTCTGGTTATTGTGCATGGTAATGGCCCACAGGTTGGCCTGCTGGCTTTGCAGAACCTCTCTTATCGTGACTGCCCGCCATACCCGATGGATGTTCTGGGCGCTGAAACCCAGGGTATGATCGGCTATTTGCTGGAGCAGGGCATCCGTAAAGAGCTGCCCCAAGCGGAAGTAACCACGCTGGTGACCCAGGTTTTGGTGGATGCCAATGATCCGTCTATTGCCGATCCATCGAAGTTTATCGGTCCTGTGTATGACAGGGAAACCGCTGAAAAGCTGGCGGCAGAGCATGGCTGGACCATCAAACCCGATGGTGCTTACTGGCGTCGTGTCGTTCCTTCACCGGCTCCGGTCAAAGTCATGGAAACGGATGCCATCAAGTGCCTTCTGGATCGCAACCATATTGTTATCTGTGGCGGCGGCGGTGGTGCCCCAGTGGTAAAAAATGGCCCGGACATTGAAGGTTTTGAGGCCGTTATCGACAAGGATGCCACAGCGTCCATGCTGGCTCAGGAAATCGGGGCTGCCGAGCTACTTATTCTGACCGATGGCGCTCACGTGTGTGTCGACTGGGGCAAGCCAAGTGAACGACCATTGACCGATGTTACTGTCACCGAAATGAGAGGCTATGCCTTCGCTGCCGGGTCCATGGGACCCAAAGTGGATGCCTGCTGTGCCTTTGCCGAGAAGACCGGAGGTGTTGGTAATATCGGTGATTTATACCATGCACTGGATGTGATGAACCGGACTACCGGCACCCGTATCCACCGTTAATCTGAACAACGCCTGATGGTTAAGTAGTTAATCATCAGGTTCTTTTTCGGCACCTATTCGATTTCTTGCCAATGGCACCGAAACCTTTTCAGTTAAGCTAATCCGCCCATTCCATTAGCATATTTCTTTAACGCAAATCAGCACTATGCATGAAAAATCGCAGTAACAATCTGAGGCGGTAGATAATGGAACCAATAAAAATAACATCGTTACAAGATTTAGAGCAGCTGGAAAAAGATTATCCCTATGAAAGCCTGAGTCAGTTTGAAAGCACTTACGAAGCTATTATGACCAGCGCCCATTTGCGCCCCGGCAAAACCGCCTTATCCTTTTTTTTAAAGGGCAGTGAATACGCTTCAGCCCATACCATCACCTATGGATCACTGATTGCTCATATCAATCAGACTGCCAACTTTTTCCATTCCATTGGCTTGGGCCCGGATGATGTTGTGGCATTTATCATGCCCAATCTGCCGGAAACCCATTACGTCATCTGGGGTGGGGAGGCTTGCTGTCAGGTATTGGCCATCAACCCATTATTAGAGTCAGAACAAATTAAAGATCTGATCAATTCTGTCAATACGAAAGCTGTGGTTACCATGAATCCAATGAAAAATATTGATTTATGGCCCAAGCTGGAACCCATTATTCCGCAGTTGACCAGTGTCGAACATGTGATCGGTGTAGATATCGCACACTATGTACAGGGATTGACGGGGCCGATCGCCAGAATGATTCAACGAAGGATGCGTAAATCCATTACCATGCCGGCCGGTAAAACCTATTACAACTTTACGCAAAGCATCAAAAAACAGCATGCCGATCAATTAATGTTTGATCGACAGTTCACCAAAGACACCATTTCATCCCTGTTTTGTACCGGCGGAACAACCGGTTTGCCAAAGATTGCACGTCGCACACACGCTAATGAACTGTTTAATGCCCGCTCATTGCAAATGATGAGTCAAAGTACCATGACATCGGAGAAATCCATTCTGGGGGGGGTTGCCCCTGTTCCATGTCAATGGTGCCCTGGTCACCGGACTGGTGCCGCTGATGATTGGTGCATCTGTCGTTATCTGCACGCCACAGGGCTACCGTGGCGAAGATGTTTTTCCGAATTTCTGGGATATCATTGCGCACTTTAAAGTATCGGCATTCAGTGGTGTACCCACGGTATACTCGACCCTGATGAACTACCCAACGAAGGGTAAAGACTTATCGTCATTAGACGCAGCCATCTGTGGCGCTGCACCGTTACCCGTAGAAGTGGCCCGTTCATTTCAGGAGGCTACCGGCGTTGAAATTCTGGAAGGTTATGGATTAACAGAAGCCACATGCGCATCCAGTTTGAATTTATTGCACGGCAAGAAAAAGATCGGCTCTATTGGCGTACGCATCCCCTATCAACAAATGGTTTGTGCTGAACTGAAAGACAATAAAATAGTACGTATTTGTGATACCGATGAAATTGGCGCACTGATCATGAGAGGGCCTAATTTATCGTTAGGTTATCAATTGGACCATCAGAATGAGGGCCTGTGGGTCACTGACGACAATGGTGACACATGGCTCAATTCCGGGGACCTGGCACGACAGGATTCCGACGGTTACTTCTGGCTGACCGGTCGTAAAAAAGAGCTGATTGTTCGGGGTGGCCATAATATTGAACCAAAACTGATTGAAGAAACCATGTGCAAGCACCCCGACGTCACCCTGGCAGCAGCTGTTGGTCGACCTGATGCCCATGCAGGTGAAGTACCGGTTTGCTATGTGCAAATCGCAGATAACAGTCAGGTTTCAGATAAAGAGCTATTAGACTTTGCCAATAGAGAAATCCAGGAAAAAGCCGCTATTCCAAAGGCCGTTCACAAGGTCAAAGAGCTGCCGCTAACCGCCATTGGCAAGGTATTTAAGCCTAAACTTGAAATGCAGGAAATTGAAAAATGCGTCATTGCCCTGGCCATGAAAGAGCTACCAACTGTGCCTGTCACAGTGGATGTCAAACAAGATCCCAAATATGGCATCCTGGCCAATGTGAATCTTGGGGAATGTGATGCAACGTCCCGGGCAGAGTTTGAAAAGACACTGGGTGTCTATACGTTTAAGTCTGCCCTTTCGTAATGGTGTTGCATTAGACTCTTGCACACCATTTCAATGAGTTTGATGTGTACAATCTCCGTTCACCCTGAGCCGAGCCGAAGGGCGCTCAGGACGAACGGAGCCAGGGAGTCATTGATAGAAGGAAGCCATCAATTACACATGCAACCATGTACCAGCCATCTATTCAGGTGGTTACTGTTCTGTGTTTAACCAACAAAAACACAAAGAACACAAAAGAAAGTCTCCTCTTCATGCTATGCCTTTTGTTAGCAACCCCTCCTTAAAGTATTAATTATCCGTTAACTGTGGATTTTTATATGCTTGAAGCCATAAAAAAATACCCTGGTTTTCGACTGGCTCGATAACAAAATGGCAGGTAGCGACGATGAGTTCTATGCAAATCCCCGGGCAAATTCATGAATATCAGCACTTGAGTCATTTGTTAACCCGGCAAAAGGCTGCCTTTTTAAACCAGCCCATGCCCAGTGCCAGGACACGAATAGAAAAGTTAAATGCGTTAAAAACATTAATTATTAACCATACCGATGAAATCGTGGCAGCCATCAACGAGGACTTTAGCAATCGTGCAGAGTCCGAAACCATGCTGGCAGAAATATTTCCATTACTGGATGCCATTGAGTACAGTAAGTCCCGCATCAAAAAATGGATGAAAACCGAGCGTCGAAAAACGCCTCTTAATCTGGCACCTGCCAGCGTCCATGTGATGTACCAGCCTATGGGGGTTATCGGCATTGTTGTGCCCTGGAATTTCCCGGTGTTTTTAGGTTTATCGCCCCTGGTATCGGCATTGGCGGCAGGCAACCGCGCCATGATCAAAATGTCGGAATTTGCACCCGGAACAGCGAATTTAGTGCAGGCGTTGATTGGCCGGTATTTCTCAGAAGACGATGTCACTGTAGTCACCGGTGAACTGGAGGTAAGCACGGAGTTCACTCAATTACCCTTTGACCATCTGGTATTTACCGGTGCTACATCCGTGGGCAAGATCGTTATGAAAGCCGCCTCGGAACACTTGACACCGGTGACCCTGGAACTGGGGGGCAAGTCACCGGCCATTATTCATGAGTCATTCCCTATAGAAGAGGCTGCTGATCGATTAGCCTTTGGTAAAGGTATGAATGCTGGCCAGATTTGCGTGTCACCGGACTATATCTTCTGCCCGGAAAACAAACTGGATGCTTTCGTCAATGCCTTTATCAAATCCATGAGCCAGGCCTACCCGACCCTGCGTGATAATAAAGACTACACGGCCATTATCAACGATCGTCAGCTGCTCCGGCTAAAGAGCTATCTGGACGATGCGAAAGAAAAAGGCGCGACCATTGTTGAAATCAATCCTGCCAATGAAAGTTTTGAAGGCACTCGTAAAATGCCTATGACCCTGGTGCTGAATACCAACGACACCATGCTTATTGAACAGGAAGAGATTTTTGGTCCGCTGATTCCAGTGAAAACTTATCACCGTATTGAAGAAGCGCTTAAGTATGTTCATGACCGTGATCGGCCGCTTGCACTCTACTATTTCGATTACGATAAAAAGCGTGCCGAAACCATATTAAGTCAAACCCATTCTGGCGGTGTGTGCGTCAACGATACGCTGAGCCATGTAGCGGTAGACGATGCACCATTTGGTGGGATCGGCCCCTCCGGCATGGGCCATTACCACGGTAAAGAGGGCTTCGTGAACTTCAGTAAAGCGAAAACCATTGTGCGCAAAGGCCGGATTAATGTGACCAAAATGGTGGCTCCGCCCTGGAACAACGCCATGTACAACATGCTGGTCAAATCGCTTTGGTTTAAGTTTAAGGTGTTAAAGCGATAATCAATCATTCAAAAGTTGAGAAGTATGATGTCGACAATAACAATAAACGACATGCACTATGACTACGTCATTGTTGGTAGCGGCTTTGGCGGTTCAGTCAGTGCCTTACGCCTTAGTCAAAAGGGCTACAAGGTTCTGGTTATAGAAAAAGGAAAATGGTTTAAGGACCATGACTACGCGAAAGGCTCCTGGAATCTTACCAAATGGCTTTGGGTTCCTACTATTGGCTTCCGTGGCATCATGAAGTTAACCATTCTCAAGCATGTGACGGTGTATTCTGGTGTTGGTGTAGGCGGCGGTTCATTAGTTTATGGTGCTACGCTTCCTACCCCAAAGGATAAATTCTTTAGCACTGGCACCTGGGCGAAGTTAGAAGACTGGCAACAGGTACTTAAACCCCATTACGATGAAGCCCTGCGTATGCTTGGGGCCGCTCCCAATCCCAATCTGACCGACGCTGATCAGGTCATTCAGGATCTTGCCAAAGATATTGGTAAAGAGAAAGATTTCCACAATGCCAGGGTCGGTGTCTTTTTTTCAGACCGGCAGGATAAAAGTGAATTTGTTCCAGACCCTTACTTCGACGGTGCAGGGCCTGATCGCAAGCCCTGTATTGAGTGCGCATCCTGCATGACCGGTTGCAGACACAATGCCAAAAACACATTAGACAAAAACTATTTGTACCTGGCGCAAAAATCAGGGGCGGATATCATCTCCGAACAGGAAGTGGTGGACGTACGCCCTTTGAATAAAACCAATGGCAAGTCAGGCTATGAGATTACCTTTACATCTTCACGTATGTTATCCAGCAGAAAAAAGCAACGTGTCACGGCCAATGGTGTGGTTTTCTCCGGTGGCGTGCTGGGCACGGTTAAGCTGTTACTGAATCTTAAGCATAAAAAGTCCCTGACCAATTTATCCGAGGTGTTGGGTGACCATATTCGCACCAACAATGAGACCGTTACGGCGGTGACTTCGTTTAAAAAAGACGTCGATTTCGCCCGGGGTGTCACCATTGGTTCTATCCTGCATACGGATGACAACAGCCATTTGGAGCCCATCAGTCAAAATAACCATGCAGGCTTTATGAAGCTGATGAGTGTTCCAAGAGTAACGGGCAAGAATTTCCTGAACAGATGCCTTTCACTGGCAAAAACCATGGCCGTTGAGCCCATCAAAAACCTGCGAGTACTGCTGACTCCTGATTGGGGAAAAAAGACCATCTATTTGCTATTTATGCAACAGTTGAATAGCACGTTATCCTTTCAGCGGGGAACCGGCGGCATCATCAGCAGTACCACAGGAATAGGGGCAGCACCCTCTTGTACCATCGAAGAGTCCCAGGCACTCACCAGCAAAGTAGAAAAAATTACAGAAGGTAAAGCCTCATCTTCATCACCGGAAGCGCTGTTAGGAACACCAACCACGGCACATATTCTCGGGGGCTGTGTGATGGGCGAGAATCGGTATACCGGCGTTATCAATAATAAAGGCCAGGTCTTCGGCTACGAGAATATGTATGTCTGTGATGGTTCTGCCATTTCTGCCAACCCGGGGGTGAATCCGTCACTAAGCATTACTGCTGTATCGGAATGGACCATGAGTCATATTCCCCATAAGAGTACTTAATGTGTATTCGGTATGGCATATATATTGACTATCAAGGTTGGCAAGCGGCCCTATGCCGCTTGCCGCTCCTCTGCATCAAGACTGGCACAGTTATACTCGTAAACACATTTTCTGAACAGTTGGACATCAGCTGTTGATAAAAGTTCAGTGTTGGAATATCCGGGTTAAACAACTGACCACTGTATATTTCACAGGAACACATATAATATGCCTGAAACCAGCAATACTCATGCTCAGGGCGCTAATGACGTGATCGACATATCTGATATTCACATGATCAAAGTGGTTACTGAAGTAGGCAGTATCAACAAAGCCGCCGAGATATTAAGTGTTTCACAGCCAACCCTGAGCAAAAAAATCAGCCGCCTTGAAAAGAAAGTAGGTGTCGAACTGTTTAATCGGGATAGCGTGGGCATGATGCCCACAGAAGCCGCCAAATTCCTGATTAAAGAAGGCAATGGTCTCAGAGCTCAGTTGCAAGTGATTGAACGTCAGCTGGAGCTTATGTCGGACATGGTGGGCGGTACGGTAAGAGTGGGGGTTGGCCCCATTATCGAACAGCAGCTGTTAGCCAAAGTGTTGCTTGATTTTGCTGAGAGAGATTATCAGTTTAAAATTTCTGTCGTCACGATGTCGGCTGATGCACTGCTGGATCAGCTGAAAAAAAGCAAGATTGATCTGGCGGTTGGCCCCTTTGTTGATTCTGATGTTCCGGATGATATTGTCGCCCCGCTGAAAACCTCAGAAAAACTGGTGGTGGCCGTGCGACAAGGTCATGACGCAGTTGCCAGGCAGGTGGTAGATTTACAGGCGATATCGAACTACAAAATCATTACGCCCAATATACCCGCCAGCCTTGGCGGACAGGTTATGGTGTATCTGGAAAATGCCGAATTAGAGCCGGACATCATTTGCGAAAGTTACACCATGGCAAAATACATCGTCATGAATTCCGATTATGTGACGGCCGGACCGGAGTCTTTATTCCTGAATGAATTTAAATCCGGAGAGCTGGTGAAACTGGAATTTCCCTATGATGTCTATTGGCAGAGTCAATGCCTGGTAAAACCGGAAACCTTATTAATGCCTATTGTAAAGAGGTCGTGGATCTGTTTGCTCAGTATATGGAGGCGCAGTAATCAGCAAAAAGAGAAGCCCCGGGTATGATTAAAGAGGGCTTCCCGGCCTGAGTGACAGGCTAAAGACAGTCGTCGATTATGCTCGAACACGCTTTACCTGCTGGCCCCGTTTCCAAAAGTTGTACAGCACTTTAAACGCTGAAAACGCACCGCGAACCCTGGTCTTAGGGGGCAAACCTTCACTCATCCGGCGAATTTGATCGGTGTACCAGCTGATTTCCATGATAGCCATATCATCGATCTTTTTAATACCAGTGGAAATGGGTTCTACACTGGAACGGTAATTCGTGCCAGTCAGTAGATGGTTGGCCAGATTGGGATCAACGACAAAGGGTCGCGCCAGACCAACCACATCCACTGAGCCGGAATTAATCGCCTCTTCCATCGCTTGCTGGCTTCTGAATCCACCGGTGACCATAATGGGTGCCGATACATTTTTCTTAAGCTGTTCAGAAAATTCCAGAAAATACGCCTCACGCTTCTTTGTACTTTCTTTTTGCTCCCCCCGTCGGTTGACCGGGTTTTCCCAGCTGCCACCAGAAACCTCAATCAGGTCGATGCCCATTTTATCCAGATGCTGACATACCTCGATGGACTCTTCCTGGCTGAAACCGCCTTTCTGGAAGTCTGAAGAGTTTAATTTAATGCCGATACCAAAGCCCTCACCCGCCTTCTCCCGGATGGATGCGTAAATTTCTTTGACAAATCTCATACGATTTTCGAGGGAACCGCCCCATTGATCATTACGCTTATTATGGTTTGGTGACAGGAATTGGCTGATCAGATAACCGTGGGCACCATGAAGTTGAACGCCATCAAACCCTGCTTCTTTTAAGATTAAAGCTGTCGTAGTGAATCGACGAATAATGTCGTTAATCTCACTCTCGGTGAGTTCCCGGGGTGGGATAAACATATCGCTCGCTAAAGGAATGGCAGAGGGTGCCAGAGGTTGGTCATTGAGAAATTTAGGCGATTGCTTGCCCGGATGGTTGAGCTGGGCCCAAATTTGACCACCTTTGGATTTAGCGCCTGCAACCCATAATTCCAACAGTTGAAAATCATCATAGTTTTCAACAGCCACGGCCAGCGGTTCATTGGCATGGCGTTTATCAACCATTATATTACCGGTGATCAGCAGTCCGGAGCCACCTTCTGCCCAGGTTCTGTATAACACTTCAAATTGTCTGACAACACCGCCTTTGCCTGTGGCGATGGCTTCATTCATGGCTGATTTGCAAATACGGTTTTTGAGTACTGAACCAGAACGTAACTTAAGTTCTTCTGATAAAGGCGATGTGGTTGTCATATACGTTCTTCTGACCTCATGGATTAATAATCCTGCTTATTATTTCGTAAGGCTTCATCCTGCGGTAATGAACTTATTTTGCCTGTGTACCAAATAAAAAGCATTGGATAGTCAATTAAAAACAGCCAACATTGATGGACTTGATTAAAGACCTTCGACGTTGACTTCGTAATCCTTTATGGCTTTTCTGATGGTGTCGGGTATTCTGACGGATATGCCTTTTTTATAGTTGCACCAGATACTCGGCACACTTGCGGTAAAGACCGGTTGTTCTTCACCCTTTCGATAAATAGCAGCCTCAAGAATAGCGCTACTGTTTCCGACTTTACTGAATCGTGTACCTGTTTCCAGTTGTGTGGGGTAGTGAAGCTGCTTATTAAATTCGCAGTTTAATCCTCTCATCACCCATCCCTGCTCCGAATCAGGCTTCAGTTCAATCTTCAGTATGTTAAAAAAGTAGTCCAGGCGTGCGGATTCAATGAGTCGCATATAAGCGGCATTATTCAAGTGCCCCAGCGGATCACAATCTCCCCAGCGGACAGTATCTTGATAGAAGTGATTGAATAACGTTCGTTGCATGGGACGGACTCTCTGGATGGATTTTCCCCAACAGGCTGAATAATTTAGAGTAATTTGACCTATTGTAATGGTCCTGAAATATACCTAACGATCTGGATTCCGGATAATGAACTTATTTTGTCTGTGTTCCAAAAAAAAGGCATAGTGAGAATGAGATGCTCGATAAAATACCAATAAATCAGATCATTTCACCCAAGAGAGATTACTGTATTTTCATTGCAGGATGACCCATCCTGACAATCATTTCCTATACACAACGATGCTGGACTATGCACCAGATTCTCAGGGGGTCAAAAAACAATTCACTGTCTATCAAAGTATTTACTTTCTAAGATGGTTTCATAAGAAAAGCACGAAAGGTGAAGATATGAAGTCCATCCGCGTGATGTGTACTATCCAGGAGGGCTCTCTTGGGTATACCAAAATCCAGCAACTGGAATCCTCCATAAAAGATATATACCAAAAGCACTTTGGCCCTGACTATAAACTGGTGTTTATGTGGTTAACCTTGCCCCATGGTCAGGCCTATCTGGCTGGCAAGTTGTCTTCCGCATCCAGTGTACAACTGCCTGTGCAAGATGGCCTGCCAGCATCCAGGCGGCACCCTTTTATGTCGGAAGTGTGCGCTAAATGGCAGGAGATAACCGGTTGCACACAGGATCAGATTATTTTGGCATCCAGTGATTTTACCGAATCGGAAAAGTTTCAGCGGGGTTTGGTCAATCGATTCAAACCGTCCAAACGTAAATCGACCATGTTGAAAATGCTGATGCGCTTTATGATGGGGCGTTTTAAGAAAGGCTATTACAACACCAGTGTTACGTTATAAAAATAAATCAAGGATAGCGCTATGCCACTGTACACTGTTACCACACGAAAAAGCTTACCGAACTCCAGGCGTGTTGAATTAGCTAACTTGATCATGAATGTTCATTGCGGCCTCACAGGTGCTCCGGAAACATTTGTGAACGTGATGTTTTGGGAAAATGCCACGTTAAACGACGGCGTTGCCATGCATGTTTATGGTGGTATACGAAAAGGTCGAACCGCAGAGATGCGAGAAACATTACAAAAGGAAATGTCCAGACGCATCTGCCAATTGATGATACTCACAGACAAAGAGCTGGAAACAGACATGTTTGAGATGCCTGCCCAATGGATCATGGAAGGTGGAGAGATCTTACCCGAACCCGGGGAAGAGCACTTGTGTGAGTGGCTGCAAAACGGGCACGGGACTGAACATAATCAGAAAGCGTTCATTTGATCATAGCTCTTGAATGATTTCAGATAGCGAGATATTACCTCTGGATCAAAAGTCCGAAAAACTTCCAGTGAGAAAAATGTGAAAAGTGATCAGTCCCCGGGGAATGGCTGCCGGAGTACTATAAATGCGCTAATACCCGGCAGCCCCCCGGAGGCTGAGCGAAAATAGTCTGCATGGGAAGGACCTTCAGGATGTGGAAGAACCGGTTTCTTTACGGAATTATGAGAGTTTAACAGGGGATGACGGAGGGGAGTCGGTTCTTATACCCAATAAGAGCATACGAACCGACCTTATAACGAGACCATTTTTACGGTTGTTTCGACATCCCCGGGATCGTTGGAACGCGCCCTTTGAATAAAAATGTCGGTAATTTTATGGCGCTACTTATCCATTGATTCTTTGTAACCAAAGTCACTGATTGTATCCCAGCGACGTTTCAGGTGATGGGCCGACATCTTGGGTTGACGGGTACGGGTAAATGCCCCCTTCTTATTACCATCAACCCGGAGGAAACCTTCCCAGGTCTGGAAGTCCGCGAAGTTCCACATCTGCTCACCAACCACTGCAGAACACCCGTCAAAGGCTTCATGCTGCTGATCAAGGTACTCACACTGGTACTCTTCAGAGAATTGCACACTGGGCAGTTTGTGGATACCGGCGACAGTGTCCGCGCCGTACTCGGTGATGACGATTGGCTTGCCTTCATTGGCCCAGCCTGACAGCTCCTGACTAAACACCTTGGCGGCATTGCGCTGCTCCAGGCCGTTCATCATGTACCAGCCGTAATAACGGTTCAGACAGATCACATCGGCAAACTTGCTTGCACGACATCTACCGTATGGTGCCATCATAAAGTTAATCAGGGTCAGCGGACGGTTCTGCGGGTCAAGCTCACGAGAATACTCAAAAATCTCTTTAAAGTAAGGCTCAGAGGCTTCCTGGGAGGTATCCGGCTGGTTAGACAGGGCCCACATGACCACGCACGCATAGTTTTTATCACGCTGGAACAGTTCACGGATGGCTTCTTTATGGGCAACCATGCCTTCTTTTTGTACTATTGGGCGGTCAAAGAACTTGGACTGGGAAGCACCACCAGCACCGGCAGACACAAAGTTCATCAAGGCATCAAACTGGCCAACCGCAGCCGTCTCATTGATGACCACCAGACCTTTGCGCTCAGCCAGCTGCATAAACTCTTCAGAGTACGGATAGTGAGAGGTGCGGATGGAGTTGGCACCGATCCAGTCAAGTAGTTCCATATCACGCAGGTTCAACGCAGCATCGTAACCACGGCCACGGATATCGGAATCTTCGTGCTTACCAAAGCCTTTGAAATAGAAGGGCTCGTTATTGATCAGGAACTGAGTACCCTGAACTTTAACGGTACGCACACCGACGGCTTGTGGATACTGGTCAACCAATTGGCCATTGTCGTTAATGCTGACTTGCAGCGTATACAGGTAGGCATTACCCGGCTGCCACAGTTTAACGTTGTCGATCTCCAGTGAGCCCTCAGCACCTTCACCATTGGCAACAACCTTGCCGTCTTCGTCCAGGAGTTCAACCGAAACGTCGCCGCTGCCCATCGCGCTGACCCGGTAATCCACTTTACCCAGGCTCTGGTCGAAGTCCGTGGTGACCGTGATATCGTCAACTCGATTCCTGGGCAACGCCATCAGCTTAACGGCACGGTGAATACCGGCATAGTTAAAGAAGTCAAAGAACGGCTTGACCTCTTTGGTACCGTCCATATGGGTAGCAACCCTGCCAGCAGGAATGGTGGCATAGCTCAGTTCATTATTGACCACGACCACCATTTTGTTCTTTTCACCAAAACGAACAACGTCGTTCAGTTGACCGGCGAAAGGCATATAGCCGCCATCGTGGCTCGCGACTTCCACACCATTAACATAAACAATGGCACGGTGGGTAGCACTGCCAAAGCGGACGAATACATCACGATCCTGCCATTCTTCGGCAATGTAAAATTCAGTTTCGTACCAAACATCACCACAGTGATCACGCAGTGCCTTGTCGGTAGTGATGTCATTGTAGCTGGATGGAACGGCCATCAACGTGGTATCAGTCAGGCCATCTTTCCAGCCATTGGTGCGACCTTCCGTTTTCGTGTCGGCGCGGAATTTCCAAATGCCGCTGATGTCGATGATGCGACGGGTTCTGGTTTCGTGTGGGTATAAAAAAGCAGTCATTTTATGCTCCGTTTAACAGCCAGTAACATTGGTTAAAACCTTTGATACTCCAGGCTCTGATCGGTCTGAGAGTGGGAGAGTCGTGAATAGCAGTTCTTTTTGTGAAGAGTTTTAGACCAATATGTCAAACCAAAAGTCAATACCGAAACTATTTTCTAGGATATGCTGAGTCATTTTTCTTGTTCTTGTAAGTCCAATTGCCTGTTATGCTAGAATAGATCGGTAAAAACGGTCAATACCCACGCCATAATTATCAAAACTTTACTGCAACGCACTCGGTTTTTTTGGCATGAATCAGCAAACATGCCACAGGTCAAATCCTTTCCGGTTTACCGCAAAATTGGTTGATCCAATTTGATCAAGTCTGATATAAAAGTCCTGGAATTACATTAGCAACCTGAAGGCAAGCCGGTAATACAATGTTTAACAAAACGTCCAACCAATCCTATCGGCCTCATCCGGATCGTCTTTTTTCCGCAGATAACAGCACCCGCAGTGTCGCACGTGCCCTGTATCAGGAAATAAGACACTTGCCCATTATTAGCCCCCACGGTCATACCGATCCGGCCTGGTTTGCAGACAATCAGCCGTTCGGCAACCCTGCTGCACTGTTGCTTCAGCCGGATCATTATGCGTTTCGGATGTTGCATAGTCAGGGTATATCCCTGGAAAGCATTGGCATCAACAGTAAAGATCCATCCATAAAGGTTGAGCAGGACCCTCGCAAAGCGTGGCAGATTTTTGCCGACAACTACTTTCTCTTCCGTGGCACCCCAACCCGTATGTGGATGGACCACGCCATGACCGAAGTGCTTGGTGTTGATCAGCCGTTAAACAGCAAAACAGCACAAGTGATTTACGATCATATTGACGCTCAGCTGAAGACCGAAGCATTTCTGCCTCGCAGCCTTTATGAGCGCTTCAATATTGACGTGCTGGCGACCACGGAAACCGCTGTTGATACGCTGAAAAGCCATCTGAAAATCAATGCCAGTGACTGGCAGGGACGTGTGATCACTACCTTCCGTCCAGATTCGGTAACGGATCCCTATCATCCTGATTTCTCCGCCCACATGGCATTGCTGGCAGAGCAGACCGGTGAAGATGTCCATCAGTGGTCTGACTATCTGACGGCATTACGCAAACGTCGGCGTTTTTCCAAAGCACGGGTGCTACCGCCACTGACCACAGCTATCCCACGGCTTACACCACGGTTCTATCAGAAGACACTTGTCAGTTACTGCTGACGAAAGCACTGGCCGGAGAGATTTCTGCAGAAGAAGCGCAGCAGTTCTGTGGCCATATGCTGGTAGAAATGGCTCGCATGTCTCAGGAAGACGGCCTGGTGATGCAGATTCACTGCGGTGTTTACCGCAATCACAACCAAAGCCTACTGGCACGTTTTGGTGCGGATAAAGGGGCAGATATTCCCTTGAAAGCAGAGTTTGTTCACAACCTGCGCCCGCTGTTGAATGAAGTGGGCAATGATCCGAACCTGACCATTATCCTGTTTACTCTGGACGAAGATGTTTACGCCCGCGAGCTGGCACCACTGGCGGGTCATTATCCGGCTCTGAAGCTGGGTCCTGCCTGGTGGTTCCACGACAGTCCGGAAGGCATGATGCGCTATCGTCGCATGGTGACAGAAACCGCCGGTTTCTATAACACCGTGGGTTTCAACGACGATACCCGTGCGTTCCTGAGTATCCCTGCCCGTCATGATGTTGCCCGTCGGGTGGACTGTAACTTCCTGGCATCACTGGTATGTGAGCATCGCATTACCGAAGAAGAAGCGCTGGAACTGGCTCACGAGTTAACCAGTGGATTGGCCCGGAAAGCCTACCGATTGTGAGGGGATGGAGATGATTAATAAGCAATATAGCAGCGACAAAATTGCAGCCAACAGCTACGACGCCTCGGAGCTGAGCGCCGGTATTGTGCATATTGGCCTCGGTGCGTTTCATCGTGCTCATCAGGCGCTTTATACCCATGAAGCGATTGCTGCCACCGGCGAGTTTCACTGGGGCATTTGTGCCGCCAATATTTTTGGTGGTCAGGAGCTGGTCGCGGATCTGCAGAGTCAAGACAACGCTTACACCGTCACGGAAATGAATCCGGATGGTTCCCGTACGGTGAAGCTGGCAACGGCTATCCGGCAGTCCCTTGCTGTAGAAGACGATCGACGTCCTCTGCTGGACATTATGGGTGTTGAAACTACCCGTATTGTCTCTCTGACCATTACCGAAAAAGGTTATTGTCTGAACCCCGCTACCGGCAGATTGATGCTGGACAACGCCCTGATTGCCCACGATCTGGCCAACCCACAAAACCCGAAATCAGCCCTTGGCCTGATCGTTACGGCACTGGATCAACGTCGTGCAAAAGGTATCGCGCCCTTTACCGTTCTGAGCTGTGACAACGTGCCAGACAACGGTAAGCGTGCCCGTGCTGCGGTGATCCAGATGGCAGAAGCCATGGACCAGGAGCTGGCAGGCTGGATTCGTGCAGAGGTGGCGTTCCCATGCACCATGGTCGATCGTATCGTGCCGGCGATGACAGAAGAGAGCTTTGCCGATGTTCAGGCTTATCTGGGCACTGACGACAAAGGAGCCATTGTTACCGAAGCCTATCGCCAGTGGGTGATTGAAGACCAGTTCACCCTGGGGCGTCCACCCTGGGACAAGGTAGACGGTGCCATGTTTGTTGCCGATGTGCAGCCTTATGAAGAGATGAAGCTGCGCATGCTCAATGGCAGTCACTCCATTCTGGCTTATCTGGGTTACCTGGCTGGCTACAAAACCATCGACGTTTGTATGCAGGATCCGCAGTTTGTCAAAGTGACCCGTCACTACATGAATAATGAAGCGGCCGCCACGCTGGAGATGCCGGAGCCTACCGACTTTGCCAGCTACGCAGAAAAGCTGATTGAACGCTTTACCAACCCGGGCCTGAAACACCAGACATGGCAAATCGCCATGGACGGTTCCCAGAAAGTGCCTCAGCGCTGGCTGAATTCGGCCAGAACCCTGCTGGCGGAAGATAAGGCATTTGCCGCCATCGCCCTGGGCATTGCCGGCTGGATGCACTACGTATCGGGAACCGATGAGCAGGGCCATGACATCGATGTGCGTGACCCAATGGCAGAGCAATTAAAGGCCACGGCAAGCCAACATCAGGAACATCCTGAGCAGCAGGTAAAGGCATTCCTGGCGCTGGATGCAGTGTTTGATCCGGCCCTGGCGCAGAATGAACGATTCGTTTCGGAAGTGACTAAAGCCTACCACTCAATCCGCGAGCATGGTGCCAAACAGGCAATGGCACTGCTGGCACAAACCCTTTAACCAATGATCTATAAACGGCTTCTGCCCGGGAGAGGATAACATCATGGAACAGACATGGCGCTGGTACGGCCCTAAAGACCCGGTCACCATTCGTGACATTATGCAGACCGGAGCCACCGGTATTGTGTCGGCACTGCATCACATTGCCAACGGTGAAGTATGGAGTATTGAGGAAATTGAAAAGCGCAAGCGGGAAATTGAGTGGGATGAGGAAAAAGGCCGCTCTACCGGATTGCGCTGGTCGGTGGTTGAGAGTGTGCCGGTCTCCGAAGACATCAAAAAACGGACCGGTGACTTCGAACGTCATCTGAAAAACTACGCCACGACCATTGGCAATCTGGGTGCCTGCGGCATCGATGTGGTGTGCTACAACTTTATGCCAGTGCTGGATTGGACCCGTACCGACCTTGCTTATGAAGTAAGAGACGGAAGTCGTGCGCTTCGCTTTGACCGCTACGAGTTCGCGGCGTTTGAACTGTATGTTCTGAAGCGCCCGGGGGCGGAAGTGGATTACAGCGAAGAAGAGCAGGCCAGGGCCAAAGAACGCTTTGCGACCATGACCGAAGCAGATATCGAGCGCCTGACCAAAAACCTGATTGCTGGTTTGCCCGGTGCAGAAGAAGGTTACACCCTGGAGCAGTTCCAGCAGGCGCTGGACAGCTACGCGCACATTGATGCCGAAGGCCTGCGTCAGCACCTGTTTGCCTTCCTGCGTGAAATCGTACCTGCTGCGGAAGCAGCTGGCGTACGTCTGTGCATTCACCCGGATGATCCACCCTGGGCGATCCTGGGTCTGCCACGCATTGCCAGCACTGAAGACGACTATATTCGTATTACCCAGGCGGTAGATAGCATCTATAACGGCATTACTTTCTGTACCGGCTCACTCAGCCCACGGGAAGACAATGATCTGCCGGGCATGGTTGAGCGTCTCGGCAGCCGTATTCACTTTGTCCACCTGCGCAGTGTGGAGCGGGAAGACGATGGCAGTTTCTATGAAGCCAACCATCTGGAAGGCATGGCCAACCTCTACGACGTGACTCGTGCATTGGTCATGGAGCAGCGTCGTCGTAAGGCTGAAGGTCGGGTAGATTGCATGATCCCCATGCGTCCTGACCACGGTCATCAGATGCTGGACGATCTTAACAAGGAAACCAACCCGGGCTATTCCTGCATTGGCCGTATGCGTGGCCTTGCCGAACTTCGTGGCCTGATGATGGGCATTGAACGGAGCCTGTAATGACCAGTCACACAGCCCATGCTGTTCGTGTCGCCTGTATTGGTGAGTGTATGGTGGAGCTGTCACCTGCAGAGAATGGCCTGTTCAAACAGGCCTTTGCCGGTGACACGCTCAATACCGCTATCTATATCGCCCGAACCGCAGCACACGCGATTGATACCAGCTATATCACCGCCATTGGCAAAGATAGCTTCAGTGATCGCATGATTGATTTTTTCCAGCGAGAGAATATCAATTGCCAATGGATTTCTCGGTTACCCGAAAAAGTACCGGGCCTGTACGCCATTGAACTGGACGCCTATGGAGAGCGCAGTTTCAGTTACTGGAGAAACGATTCTGCTGCCAGGGCGTTATTCAGCCATGGTCTTACACCGGCCCAGCGTTCTGAACTGGCGGAATCATTCGACCTCTACTACCTGTCGGGTATCAGCCTGGCTATTTTGGATGAAGTTAGCCGGGAGCTGCTGAAAAAAACCCTGACCAGAGCCAGAGAGCGAGGCGCAAAGGTCGCTTTTGACAGCAACTATCGGCCACGTCTCTGGTCGTCCAGGGAGCAGGCTCAGTCAGTGACCAGCGAGTTTCTTGCGTTAACCGATATCGCTTTGGTCACCTTTGATGACGAGCAGGCACTGTTTGGTGATCAGTCTATTACTGACACCAGAAATCGACTGTCTTCTATTCCTGAAGTGGTCATTAAACAGGGTGGTGATGGCTGCAGCATCATTGTTAACCAGGCATTGTCTTTTGTACCTGCCACAGTTGTCAGTCAGATCGTAGATACTACGTCTGCCGGTGACTCCTTCAATGGTGGTTATCTTGCCCGCAGAATGTCAGGTGATGCACCGGAAACCGCCGCCGCTTTTGCCCACCGTCTGGCGGCAAGTGTCATACAGTACAAAGGCGCTATCATCCCCAAATCTGTTACCTCCCGATTATTGGAACAAACACAGCCATGTTAACCGCCCGTGATGTTTTAAACCGTGCTTTTCCCGTCATGCCCGTGATGGTGATCGATACCATTGACCAGGCCCTGCCCATGGCCAGGGCCCTGTTGATGGCGGTATCTCGGTATTTGAGGTGACCTTGCGCAGCGAGTGTGCCGTTGCTGCGATTCAACGGATTAAACAGGAGATGCCTGACTGTCTGGTGGGTGCCGGTACGGTGGTGGACCCGGAACAATTACTGGCGGTTCATCAGGCCGGTGCCGATTTTGTTATTTCTCCGGGTGCGACCCCTGCGCTTCTTAAGGCGTCCAGAGAGCAAAACATCCTGTTATTGCCGGGTGTATCTTCTCCGTCAGAGGTTATGCAGGCCCTTGATTATGGGTTTGATGTATTGAAGTTGTTCCCGGCAGAAGTCGCAGGTGGGCAATCTATGTTAAAATCTCTGGCTGGTCCGTTTCCTCAGGTGACCTTTTGTCCTACCGGGGGCATTAATCCGGAAAACTACCAGGATTATCTGGCACTGGATAATGTTCTGTGCGTAGGTGGTTCCTGGCTGGTACCTAAATCGGTGGTTGAAAGTGGCAACTGGAGCGAAATCACGTTTTTAGCTAAACAGTTAGCACGCTGATTCCCTGCCGCAATACTTCTCGGGTATTGCGGTATAAAATAAACCAACAGACTCAAAAAGTGGCACAAAACCCAATGCTTGTCCTTTCAGAACCCAAGCGGCTATATCAGAAAATTGGACGTGATATCCGCCAGCAGATTATTGATGGCGTCTACGCGGTAGGCAGCCGCCTGCCGGCTGAACGGGATATTGCAACCATGCTCAATGTCAGCCGCACTATTGTACGTGAAGCGCTGATTATGCTCGAACTGGAAGGCTTGATTGAAGTGCGTAAAGGCTCGGGCATTCATGTTATCGCCAGTGAACGTAACCCGTCGGTCACCGCATCCGATGATCACGATCTCGTCAGTGCCAATGACGTTGGCCCATTTGAGTTACTGCAGGCAAGGCAACTGATCGAAAGCCATGTGGCTGCATTTGCGGCAACCCAGCTGAATAAGTCCAACCTGCAAAACATGAAAGCGGCTCTCGAACTGGAGAAAAAGGAAATTCGCAAGGGCATTAACAGTGGCAAGGGTGATGAGCTGTTTCATATTGCCGTGGCGGAAGCCACCCAGAACAGTGTGCTGGTTGCCTTAACCCAGCAACTTTGGGACATTCCGCAAAAACAGCGCCATGTGGAAACGTCTCCATGAATGGATTGATAAGGTAGACTACCTTGAAGAGTGGGTGAGCGATCATGAAAGGATTATTGAGGCTTTATCCCAGCGCAAATCGGAAGAGGCACGGGATGCCATGTGGCAACATCTTGAGAATGTAAAAACCACGCTCCTGCGGGTTTCTGACAATACTGAAGACTCTTTTGACCGCTTTTTGTTTGACTACAGTCCGTCCGTGATTTCTTAGCAAAGACACAAAGGTTTTCCCGGGTTTGCCTGAGCTACGCTCGGCAAACAAAAAAGATTTCCTTTGTGTTCCTCTCTTTGTGGTTCAAGGCTTTTATAACTTTTGCAATCCTCTCCCCCGGGAAGCACACCGAACCTCTCAGCAAACGAATACCGAAAGAAAGCCTTGATCAAAATAAACATCTGATTTAAATCAATATTAAGAAAAAAATCTTATTTTATACTCGCTGAGCGGTATTTTTTCTTGAATTTTCTTTATAAGCAGTCGTGTAAGTATATCGGCAATTCTTCAAGGGCTACTGATAAAGCCCAGAATCCCGGTAACACGACGGCTGACGTATAGGTATGCGCCAGGCTTATATAGTTAGCAGTTCCATATCATAAATTAGAAATATTGATGGGCTTAGCGATGATAAAAGCAGTAAAGGCTGCCATAGCCGTCGGCATGGCAGTTGTCCTTTCCGCCTGCGGGGGAGCAGAAGAAGCGGTCAAGATGAAAGACACTCTGGTGGTTGGCCAGGGTGCGGATGCCAAGACCCTAGACCCCCATGCCACCAATGACCAGCCTTCTTCCCGGGTGGCGGTTCAGATCTACAGCCAACTAGTTGAGACAGACAAGGACATGAATATCGTGCCTGGTCTGGCTGAATCCTGGAAAAGTCTGGATGACAAAACCACTCAGTTTACGCTAAGAAAGGGTGTCAAATTCCATAATGGTGAAGAACTGAAGGCATCTGACGTTAAATTCACACTGGAAGCCATGATCGCTTCGCCAACGGTGGCTCATATCGTCAACTCCATCAGCACGGTAGAAGTAATTGATGACTACACAGTGAACGTCATCACCAAAGAGCCTTTTGGTCCTCTGCTTTATCATCTAACGCACACTGCTGCATCCATTCTGAATGAAAAAGCCGTTAAAGCGGCGGGCGACAGCTACGGCCAGAAACCAGTGGGAACCGGCCCATACCAGTTTGTTGACTGGGCTGTGGGTGATCGCATCACACTGAAAGCCTTCGATCATTACTACGGTGGCAAACAGGAAATTCCTAACGTTATCTTCCGTAATATTCCAGAAGGCACTAACCGTGCCATCGCCCTGGAAACCGGCGAAATCGATATCGGTTATGACCTTGAACCGATCGACAAAGACACGGTGCGCAGTAAGGACAACCTGACACTGGTGGAAGAAGAGTCGTTCTCTGTTGCCTACCTGGGCTTCAACACCAGAAAAGCGCCCTACGACAATGTGAAAGTCCGTCAGGCGATTTCTTATGCCATCAATGCGGATGACATTGTTGAAGCGGTACTGATGGGTGCCGGTTCCCCGTCAAGCTCACCGATTGGTCCCAAGGTATTTGGCTTCAACCCGAATATCGAAAGATACCAGCAGAACTTCGATAAAGCCCGTGAGCTTCTGACAGAAGCGGGTTATGCCGACGGTTTCAAAACCTCTATCTGGACGAACGACAATCCTACCCGTGTCCAGATCGCCCAGGTTCTGCAGGCGCAGCTGCGTCAGATCGGTATCGATATGTCCATCGAAGTGGTTGAGTGGGGCGCATTCCTGGACGGTACCTCCCGTGGTGACCACGACATGTTCATTATGGGCTGGGTAACCGTGACCGGCGATGCTGACTATGGCCTCTACGCACTGTTCAACTCCGCTACCCAGGGCGGTGCCGGTAACCGTTCGTTCTACAGCAATGCAGAGGTGGACCAGCTGCTGAATCAGGCCCGTACTTCGACTGACGCTGGTGAACGAAAAGAGCTGTACGGCAAAATTCAGGTAATTCTGCAAAACGAAGTGCCTACATTCTCCATCTATGATCAGTACCAGAACATTGGTATCCAGAAGAATGTGCTTGGCTTCAGCATGGCACCTGCGGGCCACCACAAAATCAGAGGTGTCCGCTTCCAGGGCTAATTTGAGTCTGACTATCACGCTGCCCTGTGCAGCGTGACTTTCTGCCCATCAACGCTCTTTACCGATGGGCCCAGCCCCTTATCAGGTGAACCATGCATAGATTTATACTCAAAAGGCTATTGCTGCTGATACCCGTGTTGCTGGGTGTTTCCCTGCTGGTATTTGCCATCATGTCCTTCACCCCCGGCGATCCGGCACAATTGATTCTCGGGGAAAATGCACCGCCTGAAGCAGTGGCCGAATTGCGGGAAGAAATGGGGCTAAATGATCCGTTTTTGCTGCGTTATGCCCGCTTTGTCGGGAATGCGGCGACGGGTGACCTGGGCCAGTCCTACACCAGTGGCCGAGATGTATTTGATGAAATTTTTTCCCGATTCCCTAACACGCTGATTCTTGCAGCGCTGGGTGTGGTGATTGCAGTGATTATTGGAATCCCCATCGGGATCATCTCTGCTACACGACAGTATTCAATGATTGACAGTGGTTCAATGTTTTTCGCCCTGCTGGGTGTCTCCATGCCCAACTTCTGGCTGGGTTTGATGATGATTCTGCTGTTCTCCGTCAACCTCGGCTGGGTGCCCTCCGGTGGCTATTCCAGCTGGAGTTCGCTGATCATGCCCGCGATCACTCTGGGCACCGGTTCTGCCGCCATTATTACCCGGATGACCCGTTCTTCCATGCTGGAAGTCATCCGTCAGGATTACATCCGTACCGCTCGCGCCAAAGGTGTGGCTGAGAATGTGGTGATTAACCGCCATGCCCTGAAAAATGCCCTGATCCCGGTGATCACCGTGATCGGTTTGCAGTTTGGTATGTTGCTCGGTGGTGCGGTACTGACCGAGACCGTGTTCTCCTGGCCAGGAGTTGGCCGGATGATGGTGGACGCGATTCGCCAGAAAGATGCGCCAACTGTTCTGGGTACCGTGGTATTCCTTGCCACCACGTTCAGTCTGGTCAACCTGCTGGTGGATCTGCTGTACGGTTTTGTTGACCCTCGTATCAAATCCCAGTACGCCTAAGGAGCAAGAATCATGTCTCAGGAAATGACGCTGGATCCGGTACAGGGTCAGCTGGATAAGAGCCCGGCAAAAGGGGCACCGAAGAAACGCAGCCAGTGGTTAGAAGTCTGGCATCGTCTAAAGCGTGACAAGATGGCCATGCTGGGTCTGTTGATCATCACCCTGGTGGTATTGGCGGCCATCTTTGCCGATGTGATTGCCGACTATGAGACAGTGGTCATTGCCCAGAATCTTTCTGATCGTCTGCAAGGACCCAGTGCCCAGTACTGGCTGGGAACCGATGAGTTTGGCCGGGATATTTTTGCCCGGATCATTCACGGCACCCGGGTCTCTCTGATGGTGGGGGTACTCTCTGTGGCCATCGCCATTGTCATGGGCGGCGGGCTCGGTGCAGTGGCCGGTTACTACGGCGGCAAGATCGATAACGTTATCATGCGGGTGATGGATATCTTCCTGGCCGTACCCAGTATTCTGTTGGCCATTGCCATTGTTTCCGCGCTCGGGGCCAACCTGATGAACCTGATGCTGGCCATCGCGATTTCCAGCGTCCCTACCTACGCACGTGTGGTGCGGGCATCCGTGCTGACCATTCGTGACCAGGAATTTATCGAAGCCGCCCGGGCTATTGGTGCCAGTGACCTGCGGATTATTTTCCGCCATATCATTCCTAACTGTCTGTCGCCGGTCATTGTACAGGGTGCGCTGGGGGTGGCGGGTGCCATTTTGTCCACAGCGGGTTTGAGCTTTATTGGTCTTGGTATTCAGCCACCCGAACCGGAGTGGGGGGCAATGCTTGCCGGTGGTCGTCAGTATCTGCGTCATGCATGGCATGTGACGACCTTCCCGGGTCTGACCATTATGATCACGATTCTTGCCCTGAACCTGCTGGGTGATGGTCTTCGTGATGCCCTTGATCCACGACTGAAACATTAACAGATACCTATTAGAGAAATGCTATGACAGAACAAGCAAACACACAGGATCTGTTGTCTATAGAAGACCTCAGCATCGTGTATGAAGTGGATGGTGAAACCACCTACGCGGTCAACGGCTTGAATATCACCCTGAAGCGGGGGGAAACCCTTGGTTTGATCGGCGAAACCGGTGCCGGCAAAACGACAACGGCCCTTGGTATTATGGGCCTGGTGCCTAACCCTCCGGGTCGGGTTGTCAGTGGTAAAGTGGTCTTTGATGGTGAAGACCTGCTGCAAATGCCACAAGAGAAAATGCGTGGCGTTCGGGGTAATCGGATTTCCATGATTTTCCAGGATCCCATGACCTCTCTGAACCCGGTGATGACGGTCGGGGAGCAGATTGCCGAAGTGATCCTTATCCACGAAGGCGTCAGCAAAAAAGCGTCTTTCCAGAAAGCTGGCGAGATGCTGGAGATGGTGGGCATTTCGGCGGCCCGGGCGGGGGACTTTCCGCACCAGTTTTCCGGCGGTATGAAACAACGGGTAGTGATTGCCATTGCTCTTGCCTGTAACCCGGATCTGCTCATTGCTGATGAGCCCACCACAGCGCTGGATGTCACCATTCAGGCCCAGGTACTGGATCTGATGAAAGATCTGAAAAGTCGTTACAACACCGCGATGATTCTGATCACCCACGACCTGGGGGTGGTTGCCCAGGTGTGCGACAAAGTGGCGATTATGTACGCCGGTGAAGTGGTGGAGAGCGGTGATATTCGCGATGTCTATGAAAATACCAAACACCCTTACACCAGGGGGCTTTTTGGTTCGATTCCCGATCTCGATCACTCCGTTGGACGACTGAACCCCATTAAAGGCATGATGCCGGACCCGACAGACCCACCGTCCGGTTGCAAGTTCCATCCCCGTTGTCCGGATGCCACAGCAACCTGTGCGGCATCAGAACCGGCACCGGTTTTGACCGAAACCGGCCATGTTGCCCGCTGTCTTATGTTGCAGTCGATGGTAGAGCCAACAGACGTTAACAGGGTGCAGGGGTAAGGTTATGTCAAACACTATTCTGGAAGTCAGAGACCTCAAAAAATATTTCCCGACCCCCAAAGGCACACTGCATGCCGTAGATGGCGTTAACTTTGCCATCAAGAAAGGGAAAACCCTGGGCATTGTCGGTGAGTCCGGCTGCGGTAAGTCCACCACCGGCCGGGTCATCCTGCGTTTGCTGGAAGCCACCGATGGCGACATCCTGTTTGAAGGGCAGAATATTTGCCACTTCAAAAAAGACCAGATGCGACGACTGCGTGAAGATATGCAGATTATCTTCCAGGATCCTTTTGCCTCTTTGAACCCCCGGATGACCGCCAGTGAGATCATTGGTGAACCGCTGCTGATTCACAACAAAGTGAAGAATAAGCAGGAGCTGACTGAACGTGTCGCTGAATTAATGGAGCTGGTTGGCCTTAGCCCTCGACTGGTCAACACTTATCCCCATGAGCTGGACGGTGGTAGACGGCAGCGTATTGGTATAGCCCGGGCGCTGGCACTGAAACCAAAGTTCATTATCTGTGATGAGCCGGTATCGGCGCTGGATGTATCCATTCAGGCGCAGATTCTGAACCTGATGCAGGATCTGCAGGAGCAGCTTGGACTCACTTATATCTTCATTACTCACGATTTATCGGTGGTTAAGCATTTCTCCGATGAAATCGCGGTTATGTACCTGGGGCAGCTGATTGAGAAAGCACCGGCCAGGGATTTGTTCAGCAACCCGACTCACCCTTATACCAGGGCTTTGCTATCGGCTATTCCTTCGATTCATCTGGACCATAAGATGGAACGTGAGGTGCTGCAGGGCGAAATTACCTCGCCCATCAACCCGGCACCTGGCTGTCGCTTTGCGCCCCGTTGCAAGTATGCAGCACCAGAGTGCACCTCCAGAGAGATTCACCTTAACGAGATCAATGATGGGCACTTTGTTGCCTGTGCCATGGTCGGGAAAGGGTGACCCTCCTGAAATTCATGAGGTGATACCCCTACCATTCGTGCTGAGGCCTGTCGAAGGGTGCTTGGCACGATCTATCAGAGTCCGGATAACTTCAACCCGGAAGGAACGTTCTTATTATTTTGTTGTCCATTATTTCCTGACACCGGCATTCATAATTCAGGCATGGATGATCAAATGGACAAAACAACCAATGAAACTATCTACCACTCCTTGCCAAATCAAACAATAACCCATTCTTTATTACATCGAGCGGGAGACAAAAGGAAAACATCACTCTTTCCCGATGACTTGGCAGCGCCTGAGCAGCCTTCAGAAAAGCGATCAAGATTAATAGAACCGCAAAAAGTCCCAACGCCTGACTTAGGACAAAGGACAACAGTCGCCTGTCAAGTTACCTCTCACTTGCAAAGCGATCACCCCACCGCCCGCTCAACGGATCAGGAAGCGGCCCATCAGAGCCTGAGCACCGGTGAGTTCTTTTTTGCCAATACTCCGTTAACCCAACAGCGAATTATTGATCAATTACGCCGTGAACAGCCTGCAACGTATTGCATTCGCGCGCTGGATGATCTGGAAAAACAGGGCCTGATGCAACAAACCTGGCTTGAGGGCGGCCAATTACAAAAAGCAGAAGGCCGACTGTTTACGGATAAGCCGATGACCCTGGTGTTTGACCTGACTTCCATGACACCCGGTGATATCGCCAGCTTTAATGACCTTCTTCAGGCAGGCCCCAAGTGTAACGATAAACCACTGGGCGACCACATCCGGCGGGTATTTCTGGTCAACCACGGGATGCTGGACGGAAGTAAGCCCGCCAACCCCGACCTCTGGCGCAGATTAGGGCAAATGCCGGAAAAGACCCTATCAGAAGCCGACGGCAATATTGCCGATCCGGTGACCGATGAAACCTTGCTGGCCCAAAAAACCACGGAAGATATCCCGGCCAATGCTCCCCGCATCACCCTCGACTTTGCCACCACCGACCACTGGTACCGCCGACTGTTCGGCGGTATCACCCTCAATGACCGGGGGCAGCTGTTTTTTTCGGATGGTGCCCTGGCCAACCTGAAAGAGAATACCCACCTGGTGTTTAACAACGCACCCTGGGAAGACACTGGCTTTCAGACAGCCCTGGCAACGGCCATACGGGTTGGCGGATTCACCGCCAACAAGCAATGGGTCCGGCTACCTGAGCAGATATCCCTGTCCGTAGCCCATGTCGGTGCCACCGAACTCAACGCCCGGAAAGAGCAGACGATCAGCGACAGCACCGTTTTTTGTCCCCAAAGCCCGTTTGTGGTGATTAACCGCAGCTCAATCGAGCGTCTCAAAGGCCACGTGATGGTAGAGGGCACTGCCGTTGTGCAAACGGATATGCTCGCTAATCTGCTGCAAGGTTGCAGGCAACTGGTGCTTACTGGCGAGCTGGATGACAAACAGTGGTTATGGTTATTGTGCCGACTGGAGGAATTACCGGCGAGTAAAAGACCACAGTTGTTTGCCAATTTGCCAACCGATTTGTTGCTCCCTGCAAGGGCTGGCGACTGTCCAACCACGGGAGCCTGCAACCCACACTGCGCCACTTTCACTTATCAGATTAACCCCGGGGATACCCTGGAATCCCTGCAACAGGTCAACCTCACCAGCCAGAGCCGTTTCACTTTTTCCCTGACCAACAGCCGACTGCTGGATGCCCTGGTCAATGGGATGCCAACAACCCTTTATGGTCTGGAGTGCAACCCGGAATTGGCTGCCAACCTGGAAACCCTGTTATTGCCCGACCCTTACCTGTTTATTCATGGGCATAAGATGGATCTACCAAAGGCACAGGTCACCTTCATGCCTCCCCCGGGGCAGCAAACCACCGGCTCAGCATTGATCAACGCCCTGCTCAACGTTTCCGACAGCCCACCACCCGCACCGGAAAACCCGGTCTACTCACTGCTGATGTCTCTGCCCCAATCCTATAAAAAGCGCTATCCGGACAGGCCGCCCTGGACCGGGAGGATTTTCAGTATCGGTTTGAGCAACAGGGCGAGGCAGAACGCCTGCTGGACGGTAGCCCCGGGCTGCTGCCCTGCCATCAACGCCGAGCCTTGCATGTGCTGTTGGCCAAGGCGTATCGCGGCGCTCCGGAGATTTACAGTTTCATCAAGGCGAAAATTGCCGGTTATTATCCGGATCAGCCCACCGACAACCGTGCCGACCGATCCGCCCTGGAGCACTGGCTGGCCCGACACCCGGCCCCGGAGCTTAGGGACATCAAGGCCGATTTCTGGGCGCTGGCCCGGCACTGTCCGGCCACGGTTCACCAGGACAGCAAAGAATCGGATGACATAAATAACAACTCGGTGAAAGAGCTCGCCACTTATGTGGTCGCCGCTGCGCGCCGCGCACGGCAGCAGCCCATGGCACAGCGATTGGGTGTGGATCTTCGGCTGGCCCGGCAAAAACGCTTTTTTGATGGAAACCTGCGCTCAACCTTAAAAGATACCCTGATTGCTCACCGGGCATCACTCAGGCAGGGCAACATCATCAGCCAAACAGTCGGGACGCTGGAGAGCCAGATTGCCGCCATTCTGATGGGGGATCAGACCGATCAACAGAAATCACAACAGATCCGGGAATTACTGGCCACCCACTTTATTGATGATCAGTTACCCGGGCCGTGTCAGGATCTGCCCGATGCCCTCCTTGCCCGACAGCGCCATCACTGGTCCCGGCAGGAGCGGCGTCTGGAGCATTTGGCCCAGAGGGTCCGGAAGCATCCCGTGGTGTTCCTGCAGGGTGAGGCCGGAGCTGGCAAGACCTTTATGGCCAGAGCCATTGCGGCCAGGGCTGGTTATCCAGACTGTCAGGTGCTTCAGCTTGGGCCCAACCATACCTCAGAAGCCCTGTTTGGCGGACCGCAGCTGGTCAGTTATTCAGTGGGCAATGGGGCGGAGGACCATGCCACCGAATTTTGTGAAGGGCCACTGCTGCAGTGGGCATTATCGAAAGATCCACCCCTGCTGGTGCTCGATGAAGCCAACCTGGTGCCAGAGGGTCTGCTTGCCCCCCTGGCCGGTTTAACCCGGAAGCCGCCGGTACTCCATTATCAGGGCCGGGAGTACGAACTGAAGGACCGGCACCGGATTATTCTCACCGGTAATCCGGATCATTATTCGGGACGGCACCTGGATAACACGCTGAAATCACGGATTCCCACCTTCTTTTATAACCCCTTGCCGGAGACCGTGCTGGCCAACGCCATCATTCTGCCCAATCTACCGCAGGTCTGGCCTGATCACCTGAAACAACAGGCCCGTGACCGGCTATTAACCCTGTACAACCAGTTCCGGGAGCTGCAGGACCAGACCACACCCAGAGATATCACCGATGTGCTGGCCACCGTTCGCCAGATTCTCCGTCACTGTTCCGCGACCGGGGACGACACGCCAGCGCAAGTCAACGCCCTGATCAGGCGGGCATTTATGGACAGTCTGGCCGGTGCTGTAACCACGGAATACCAGCAACGGCTGAGAACCCTCAACGTCTGGTACCGGGGCCAGTTCAAGGAAGATCCGTCCCTTTTGGCGGGGGTTGACGCGAGCTTTACTGATTTTATCCAACGATTGCAGGCCGCCAACCCCGATGGTGACTTTTCTGCGGAGCCTGTCCGGCAGCTGGTCTACCACTACTGGCAAAGTCTGGACAAGGATGACTCGGGACGCACCGCCATGCTGGTGGAAGGGCCGGCGGGCTGGGGCAAGGATTTTGTGCTAAAGAGAACCATCCGGCTCTGGCAACAACAGCAAGAGAGGAAACAACAGCCAGTACGTCCGTTTGTTCATATCAATGCCAACCCGAACCAGTGGACCTATTTGGCAGAAAGCGTCAAGCAGGCGATGAGCCGGGGGCAACTGATCGCCATCAGTGAGCTTAACCTGATTCCCAGCCACTATGTAGAAGGGTTGCTGAATCATGTGTTGACCGGCCATGCAGCACGGGGATTTCGCCTGTTTGCCACCATCAATCCCGGCTATTTTGCCGGACGGGAAGCGCTGAGCAAGGCCCTGACGAGCCGCTGCACCCAGGTCAGGCTGGCAGCCCTTACCCCGGAAGAACTGGAAGGGCTGGTGCAGGGTTTGCCCAAGATACCTGACGGGTTGCCCAAGTGGCTGGCGGGTCACTTCCACCAACTGGCCACAGCACTGCATCAGCAGAACCGCCCGGTGCAACTGGCACTGGACGACCTGTTCAGCAGCGCCCGGCAGCTGGCCAGCCAGCGGCCTGAACATTGGCATCAGGCCTTGCGAAAACACTTGTCACTGCCCTTTCGTGCCTTGCCGACACCGCTGCCTCCGCTGAAGGAGGATACCGCACGCCTGGAACGAATCCAGCAGGAAGAACAACGGCGCCGGGACCTTGAGGCCAGCGCCAATAGCATACCCGGACTGTTGACGCCCATCACGGTAATATTCGGGCCTGTAACCCGTTGTGCTGACCGGATAATCACGGTGACACGGGAAGCAACAGATCAGGACGTCATGACCATTGCACAAGCCATGCAGCAAAATATGGAGACCAGCCGCAATAGCGGATCAATGGTAAACCCGCAACAAACCGGTCGTTCGGCTTACCCTTGTAAATTTGGCGATATTGTGGATCCCATCTACTACACGGTCGCCAGGTACTACCCCGAAGACCCTTACGATGCCCGCCAATATCGTCTCACTTTTCAGGAGACCCGTCTGGATGAAGATGGCCGGTTGCGTGACTACCCCATCGACTGGACAAATGGCACGCTAACACCGTTGCCAGGATGGCCAGATGATAGCGCCTGGCGGACCAACCTTGGCGCAGATGAACTGCCCGGCAAGCGTACGCTGAGCCTGAATAATCAGTGGCAGCCCTTGCCTGCCCTGACGCCCAGAGACCAGCTCCGGGCACTGCGCTGCACCCCGAAAATACCCATTGAGCTGGCTCGAAGCGAGCTGACAGGGCAACTGTTAATCAAAAGTCAGGCATCCTCAGCGTCACCGGTAACGGTGGACTTTATCATTGCCCCCGGGCAAACCTATTTTACCCAACTGAGACCGGGCGAATGGCTGACATTACCAGAGGGATTATGCAGTCAACGGCTTGAAGATCTCCTGACAGAGAATATTTTTTACTCCGAAACCAACACCTGCAAAGCCTATGCAGAGCTGCGTAACATCCATGGGATCCCGGATATCCCGCAACGACTCAGGGCGTTGCGGGGTTGGCTGGATACATTTTCCGATAGCAAAAATGTGACCGGGCAAGATGAACAGCTGTTGCTGAATATGCTCAGGGAGAAACAGGGGGCCTGCCGACACAAGGCGACGATCTTCCAGGTGCTCTGCCACTATTGGGGTATTCCTGCGCGGCAAGTAGAGAATGCCTCGCATTGTTTTGTTGAGATCAGCCCCGATGGCGGCCGCACCTGGCGACAATACCAACTCGGGGGTGGCGGACGGTCCACAGCAGATATCACAGAATACGACTGGGGGGAGTATCATCGACCAGGCCATTCTGTGCTGAAGCCACCCGAGGATTATGCCTATTCCGACCAATTTACCGATTCATCGCGCAACCTCTATGATTTAATTGATGCGAACCTTGATTGCCTTGCAAACCAATTACTGTTAAACAAAAACAAATCAGCTGTGACTGATGTTATGCACACACTTGAAGATATCTACTCTGTATTCCACAGAGAACCTTTAGACCCCAGCCTTAACAAAGATTTGCAGAAAAATTGGGGGGTACTATTATCGCCACAAATGTTTTACCGGTTTGGTAAAAACATAAATAAATGGAAAAGTATCATAGAAAAAAGCGCCTGGCTTATGGTGGATAATAGGGGCAAAAGCAATGCGATACATTGTTTCATGACTGTGGAAGTAAAGATATTATATCACCTGATAGATGCACAACAGCCTGATGTACCCTATTTGAACTGGCTATGTGATCTTTACCAATCAGTGCCTGAATTTCTGAAATATGTATTATTGTCCATCTTACAGACCTTCTCTGAGTCCTGTGACTCCTGTCAGTTAAAAGACCAGGTAAAATTAATGCTTGTGTCTTATCCTTTAAAACCCACGAAAATTAACATTGATGCTGATGAACAAAAAATTTACCAGGTACGATTATCAAAGCTCTGCAAAAACTTTATCCAAACGATGACCATGAGCCACTCACTTTTGGAGCGACTATCACAGCCTCGCATCCATCAACAACTCCACCACCAGCCTGTGGGCAATAGCATTATCATCCCTGAAAAGCTTATGTCCGGAGAGGCTGCTTTCCTGAGCGTATCAAAATCTACAAGCTACAAACCCATTATCTTCGATTGTACTTCCTTCCCAGACCAGGAGATAGACGACAAGATTGCTGGATCAATAAAATCCAGAGTAAGGTCAGGAATTATCGAAATATCCATGAGTGAAAAGCATGTAGAGTTAAGCGGGTTAATAAAAAAAATATTCTTTTATTGGCTGGTAGCACATCACATGAATGATACCACTTCTCCCGTTTGGCTGACTTGCTATTATGATAACTATTCCAGGACAATGCAGCCTTACATTGATAATTGCCTTACGCTTGATGACTGCAAAGTTGAGCCCATGGCCCAATTAAAATTACCCCCGGAACGTATAAAATACTGTTTTAACCAACCTTCCGCTGTCGTTCTTCAAACGGATGATTTGCTGGTCCTTTTAGATGAGTTTCTTGCATTGATTGCAGATTAGAAAAATAGGGAGAAGGAGTAACTGCTCAAAATTTGGTGGTAAAAATGCATTTTCTGGAAAAATTTTATCGATTTTACTGGGCTGCAGAGGTGTCTGTGTAAAATTTCCCGCCAAATTTTGAGCAGTTACGAGAAGGAAACATTCTTATTATTTTGTTGTCCTTAATCTCATGACACCGGCATTCATAAATCAGGCACGGATGATCAAATGGACAAAACAACAAATGAAGCTATCAATTATGACTCCTTGCCAAGTCAAACAGTAAACCACTCCTTACCACATCAGGAGGGAAACATAAGGAAAATATCGGACTTCTCCGATGAAGAGGCACAGCTTCAGCAATCTTCAGCAAAGCGATCAAGATTCATAGAACCCCAAAAAGTCCCAACGCCTGACTTAGGACAAAGGACAACAGCCGCCTGTCAAGTTACCTCTCACTTGCAAAGTAATCAATCCAGCGCCCGCTCAACGAATCAGGAAGCGCCCCATCAGAGCCTGAGCACCGGCGAGTTCTATTTTGCCAATACTCCGTTAACCCAACAGCGAATTATTGATCAATTACGCCATGAACAGCCTGCAACGTATTGCATTCGCGCGCTGGCTGATCTGGAAAAACAGGGCCTGATGCAACAAACCTGGTTAGAGGGCGGCCAATTACAAAAAGCAGAAGGCCGACTGTTTACGGATGAGCCGATGACCCTGGTGTTTGACCTGACCTCCATGACACCCGGTGATATCGCCAGCTTTAATGACCTGCTTCAGGTGGGCCCCAAATGTAACGATAAACCACTGGGCGACCACATCCGGCGGGTATTTCTGGTCAACCACGGGATGCTGGACGGAAGTAAGCCCGCCAACCCCGACCTCTGGCGCAGATTGAGGCAAATGCCGGAAAAGGCCGTATCAGAAGCCAACTGCCATATTGCTGATTCGGTGACCGATGAAACCTTGCTGGCCCAAAAAACCACGGAAGATATCCCGGCCAATGCCCTCCGCGTCACCATTAACTTTGCCACCACCGACAACTGGTACCACCAACTGTTTGGTGGTATCACCCTCAATGATCGGGGTCGGCTGGTTTTTGCTGAAGGGGCCCTGGCCAACCTTAAAGAGAATACCCACCTGGTGTTTAACAACGCACCCTGGGAAGACACTGGCTTCCAGACAGCTCTGGCAACGGCCATACGGGTTGGCGGATTTACCGCCAACAAGCAATGGGTCCAACTGCCTGAGCAGATATCCCTGTCCGTAGCCCGTGTCTGTGCCAGCCAACTCAGCGCCTGTAGAGAGCAGACGATCAGCGACAGCACACTATTCCAACCCCAAAACCCGTTTGTGGTGATTAACGGCAGCTCAATCGAGCGTCTCAAGGGTCATGTGATGATAGAGGGTACTGTCGTTGTGCAAACGGACATCTTTGCCAACCTGTTGCAAGGTTGCAGACAGCTGGTGCTTACTGGCGAGTTGGATGACAAACAGTGGTTATGGTTACTGTGCCGACTGGAACAGTTGCCGGAGAGTAAAAGACCATGGTTGTTTGCCAATTTACCAACCGACCAGTTGCTTGCGGCAAGTGCTAACCACCGGCCACACACAGAAGCCGCCACTGCCACCTATGAGATCAACCCCGGGGATACCCTGGAATCCCTGCAACCGGTTAACCTCACCAGCCAGAATCGTTTCACCTTTTCCCTGACCAACACTCGATTGTTGGATGACCTGGTCAATGGAACGCCAACAACCCTTTATGGTCTGGAGCGCAACCCGGAATTGGCTGCCAATCTGGAAACCCTGTTATTGCCCACCCCTTACCTGTTTATTCATGGTCACAAGATGGAACTGCCAAGGGTACGGGTTACCTTCATGCCTCCCCCGGGGCAGCAAACCACCGGCTCGACATTGATCAACGCCCTGCTCAACGTTTCCGACAGCCAACCACCCGCACCGGAAAACCCGGTCTACTCCCTGCTGATGTCACTGCCCCGATCCTGTCAAAGGCTCTACCCGGACAGGCCACCCTGGACCGGGGAGGATTTCCAGCTTCGGTTTGAGCAACAGGCCGAGGCAGAACGCCGGCTGGACGGTAGCCCCGGGCTTCTGCCCTGCCATCAGCGCCGAGCCTTGCATGTGCTGTTGGCCAAGGCGTATCGCGGCGCTCCGGAGATTTACAGTTTCATCAAGGCGAAAATTGCCGGTTATTATCCGGATCAGCCCACCGACAACCGTGCCGACCGATCCGCCCTGGAGCAATGGCTGACCGACCACCCTGTCCCAGAGCTTAAGGACATTGAGGCCGATTTCTGGACGCTGGCACGGCACTGTCCGGCCACGGTTCACGAGGACAGCAAAGAACCGGATGACATAGATAACCACTCGGTGAAAGAGCTGGCCACTTATGTGGTCGCCGCTGCTACCCCCGCACGGCAGCGACCCATGGCGCAACGATTGGCGGTCGATCTTCGGCTGGCCCGGAAAAAAGGCTTGTTTGACGGGAACCTGCGCTCCACCTTAAAAGATACTCTGATCGCTCACCGGCAATCTCTCAGGCAAGACACCATCATCAGCCAAAAGGTTGGGACGCTGGAGAGCCAGATTGCCGCCATTGTGGATCAGGCCGATCAGCATAAATCTCACCAGATCCGGGAAATACTGGCCACGGCCTTTATGAATGATCAGTTACCCGGGCCGTGTCAGGATCTGCCCGACGTATTCCTTGCCCGGCAGCGCTCTAACCGGTTCCGGCAGGAGCGGCGTCTTGAGCATTTGGCCCAGAGGGTCCGGGAGCATCCTGTGGTGTTCCTGCAGGGCGAGGCCGGAGCCGGCAAGACCTTTATGGCCAGGGCCATTGCCGCCAAGGCTGGTTATCGAGACTGTCAGGTGCTTCAACTTGGACCCAACGACACCCAGGAAGCCCTGTTTGGTGGCCCGCAGCTGGTGAGTTATGCAATGGGCAATGGGGCGGAGGATCACCGCACCGAATTTCGCGAAGGGCCACTGCTGCGATGGGCATTGTCGGACGATCCGCCCCTGCTGGTGCTCGACGAAGCCAATCTGGCACCAGAGGGTCTGCTTTCCCCTCTGGCCGGTTTAACCCGGCAGCCGCAGGTGCTCCATTATCAGGGCCGGGAGTACCGACTGCCTGAACAGCAACAGCACCGGATTATTCTCACCGGCAATCCGGACCATTATTCAGGGCGGCATCTGGATAATACATTAAAATCACGGATTCCCACCTTCTTCTACAAACCCCTGCCGGACACCGTGCTGGCCAACGCCATCATTCTGCCCAACCTGCCACAGGCCTGGCCTGAGCACCTGAAACACCAGGCCCGTGACCGGCTATTAACCCTGTACAACCAGTTCCGCGAGCTGCTGGAGCAGACCACACCCAGAGATATCATCGATGTGCTGGCCACCGTTCGCCAGATTCTCCGTCACTGTGCCGCTACCGTGAGCACCCCAGAGCAAGTCAACGCCTTGGTCCGGCGGGCATTTATGGACAGTCTGGCCGGTGCTGTAACCACGGAATACCAGCAACGGCTCAGAACCCTCAACGTCTGGTACCAGGGCCAGTTCAAGGAAGACCCGTCCCTTTTGGCGGGGGTTGACGCGAGCTTTACTGATTTTATCCAACGACTGCAGGCCACCAACCCCGATGGTGACTTCTCACCAAAGCCTGTCCAGCAACTGGTTTACCGCTACTGGCAAAGTCTGGACAAGGATGACTCGGGGCGCACCGCCATTCTGGTGGAAGGCCCGGCAGGCTGGGGCAAGGACTTTGTGCTGGACAGAACCATCCGGCTCTGGCAACAACAGCAAGGGATGAATCGCCCGTTTGTCCATATCAATGCCAACCCGAACCAGTGGACCACGATGACCGAGCGCATTACACAGGCCATGAGCCAGGGGCAACTGATCGCTGTCAGTGAGCTTAACCTGATTCCCGGCCACTACGTAGAAGGGTTGCTGAATCATGTGTTGACCGGCCATGCAGCGCCGGGATTCCGCCTGTTTGCCACCATCAATCCCGGCTATTTCGTCGGACGGGAAGCGCTGAGCCTGGCCCTGACCAGCCGCTGTACCCAAATCAGGCTGTCTGCCCTTGACTCGGAAGACCTGGCAAGGCTGGTGCAGGGATTGCCCGAGATACCCGAAGGGTTGCCCCAATGGCTGGCGGGTCACTTCCACCAACTGGCCACAGCGCTGCATCAGCAGAACAGCCCGATGCAACTGGCACTGGACGACCTGTTTCGCAGCGCCCGGCAGCTGGCCGGTCAGCGCCCTGAACAGTGGGATCAGGCCTTGCGACAACATCTGTCACTGCCTTTTCGCGCTTTAAAGAAACTGCTGCCCCCGCTGCAGGAAGATACCGCTCGCCTGGCACGAATCAAGCTGGAAGAACAACGACGCCAGGACCTTGAGGCCAGCGCCAATAGCATACCCGGTCTGTTGGTGCCCATCACGGTAAAATTCGGGCCTGTACCCCGTTGTCGTGACCGGGTAATCACCGTGACACCGATGGCAACAGATCAGGAGGTCATAACGATTGTGCAGGCCATGCAACAAGGCCTGGAGACCAGCCACAAGAGCGGGTCAACGGTAAAGCCGAAAAGAAACAGTCATTCGGCTTACCCCTCCGTATTTGGCGATATTGTGGCTCCCTGCCACTTCAGGATCACCAGATACTTCCCTGAAACCCCTTACGATACCCGCCAATATCGTCTCTTTTTGTCCAGACCCATCTGGATGAGGACGGCCGGTTGCGCGACTACCCCATCGACTGGACAAATGGCACGATAACCCCTGTGCCAGGATGGCCTGATGATATCGTCTGGCGGACCAGCCTTGGCACCGATGAACTGCCCGGCAATATTGCTCTGCCCCTGAATAACCAATGGCAGCCCTTGCCTGCCCTGACGCCCTCGGACCAGCTCAGGGCACTGCGCTGCACCCCGGACACCCCCATTGAGCTGGCCCGAAGCGAGCTGACAGGGCAATTGTTAATCAAAAGTAAGGCATCCGCACCAGCACCGGTAACGGTGGACTTTATCATTGCCCCCGGGCAAACCTATTTTTCCCCGCTGAAACCGGGCGAGTGTCTGACATTACAAGAGGGATTGTGCAGTCAACGGCTTGCAGATCTGTTGGCAAAGCAGATTTTTTGCTCCGAAACAAGCAGCTGCAAAGCCTATGAACAGCTGCGTGGCATCGATGAGGTCATTAATGTTCCGCAGCGGCTAATGGCGTTGATGGATTGGCTGGCTACATTTTCCGACAGCAAAAATGTGACCGGACAAGATGAACAGCTGTTGCTGAATATGCTCAGGGAGAAGCAAGGGGTTTGCCGACACAAGGCGACGATCTTCCAGGTGCTCTGCCACTATTGGGGGATTCCTGCCCGGCAAGTACGGAATGTTTCGCACCGTTTTGTTGAGATCAGCCCCGATGGCGGCCACACCTGGCGACAATACCAACTCGGTGGTGGCGGACGGTCCACTGCAGATATCACAGAACCCGACTGGGGGGGATTATCGTCAACCAGAGTGCACTAAGCTGAAGTCACCCGAGGAGTATGCCGGTTCCGACCAATTAATCGATTCACAGAAAGACTTCCTTGCTTTTGGTGTCGATTACTTTATTGCACAACAATTAGAGATAAACAAAAACCGATTAGCTTTGACTGAGGCTATGCATAACGATATCTACTCTACCTTAATCAGAAACCCCACCGACATTGCTTTCAACTATGTGCTGGGACATTGGGGGATAGCGTTATCGCCACAAATATTTTACCAGACTGTTGGTGCAGACATAGAATTCTGGGAACGTTTCATAGAAAAAAGCGCCTGGTTTGATGGTGAGTGCCATAGCCTTAGCCAGGCGATAAGTGATTTCGATCATTCGTATACAAAGATATTATCTCAGCTGATACAGGCAAAAAAGCCCGATGTTAATTATTTGAACTGGCTATGTGACCTTTACTGCTCAGCACCTCAATTTCTGAAATATATATTATTGGCCATCTTACAGAGGTTCTCCGGGGCCTGTGATTCCTGTCAGTTGCAAGACCGGGTAAAATCAATGCTTGAGTCTTATTCTCTGAGTCCCAAACCAGTTAACCTTGTTGAAATTGAAAACGTAGAACCAGAATTTTCACAGCACTGCATAAACCTGATCAAAACGATGACCATGAGCCGCTCCCTTTTGGAGCGACTATCCCAGCCTCGCATCCATCAACAATTCCACCACCAGCCTGTGGGCAATAGCATTATCATCCCTGAAAAGCTTATGGCCGGTGAGGCGGCTTTCCTGAACGTATCAAAATCTACCAGCTACAAACCCATTATTTTTGACTGTACTTCTTTGTCTGAAAAAGCGGTGGATGAAAAGATTGAAGAAAAAATAAAATCTGGATTAAAGGCAGTAATCAGTGACATACATGATAGTGTTAACCATTTGCCGTTCAGCGAATTAATAAGAATAATATTCTTTAATTGGCTGGCAGCGCATCACATGAATGATACCACTCCTCTCACTTGGGTAACTCATTATTATGAGGAGTATTCCGAGACAGTGCAGCCTTTCTTTACTAAGATGCTTACGCATGCCGATCAGCAAGTTGACCCCATGACCCAATTAAAATTACCGCCAAAACGTTTAAAAGACCATTTTAACCGGCCTTCCGCTGTCGTTCTTCAGGAGGATGATTTGCTGATTCTTTTAGATGAGTTTCTTGCACAGATCGAAAACAGGTAGTGGCTCTTTCAGGATTCCAGACCAATGTTTCGTGAGCTAAGTAGCCGGCCAGATGGAATCACATATTTCTGACTATTTGTGATTTCGTTTGGTAGCAATACCATCAGCATACCGGCCAGCCAGTTGAACTGGTTTTCCTTTCGGTTGAGCATCCAATCGGTGTTTCCGTAGCAGGAACCTTCTTATTATTTTGTTGTCCAAAATTTCCTGACACCGGCATTCATAAATCAGGCATGGATGATCAAATGGACAAAACAATAAACAAAGTTATCAATTATCACTCCTTGCCAAGTCAAACAGTAACCCACTCTTTACCACACCAGGATGGAAACATAAGGAAAATATCGGATTTTTCCGATGGACAGGCAAAACTTCAGCAATCTTCAGCAAAGCGATCAAGATTAATAGAACCGCAAAAAGTCCCAACGCCTGATTTAGGACAAAGGACAACAGTCGCCTGTCAAGTTACCTCTCACTTGCAAAGCGATCACTCCACCGCCCGCTCAACGGATCAGGAAGCGGCCCATCAGAGCCTGAGCACCGGTGAGTTCTTTTTTGCCAATACTCCGTTAACCCAACAGCGAATTATTGATCAATTACGCCGTGAACAGCCTGCAACGTATTGCATTCGCGCGCTGGATGATCTGGAAAAACAGGGCCTGATGCAACAAACCTGGCTAGAGGGCGGCCAATTACAAAAAGCAGAAGGCCGACTGTTTACGGATGAGCCGATGATCCTGGTGTTTGACCTGACCTCCATGACACCCGGTGATATCGCCAGCTTTAATGACCTTCTTCAGGTGGGACCCAAGTGTAACGATAAACCACTGGGCGACCACATCCGGCGGGTATTTCTGGTCAACCACGGGATGCTGGACGGAAGTAAGCCCGCCAACCCCGACCTCTGGCGCAGATTAGGGCAAATGCCGGAAAAGACCCTATCAGAAGCCGACGGCAATATTGCCGATCCGGTGACCGATGAAACCTTGCTGGCCCAAAAAACCACGGAAGATATCCCGGCCAATGCTCCCGCATCACCCTCGACTTTGCCACCACCGACCACTGGTACCGCCGACTGTTCGGCGGTATCACCCTCAATGACCGGGGGCAGCTGTTTTTTTCGGATGGTGCCCTGGCCAACCTGAAAGAGAATACCCACCTGGTGTTTAACAACGCACCCTGGGAAGACACTGGCTTTCAGACAGCCCTGGCAACGGCCATACGGGTTGGCGGATTCACCGCCAACAAGCAATGGGTCCGGCTACCTGAGCAGATATCCCTGTCCGTAGCCCATGTCGGTGCCACCGAACTCAACGCCCGGAAAGAGCAGACGATCAGCGACAGCACCGTTTTTTGTCCCCAAAGCCCGTTTGTGGTGATTAACCGCAGCTCAATCGAGCGTCTCAAAGGCCACGTGATGGTAGAGGGCACTGCCGTTGTGCAAACGGATATGCTCGCTAATCTGCTGCAAGGTTGCAGGCAACTGGTGCTTACTGGCGAGCTGGATGACAAACAGTGGTTATGGTTATTGTGCCGACTGGAGGAATTACCGGCGAGTAAAAGACCACAGTTGTTTGCCAATTTGCCAACCGATTTGTTGCTCCCTGCAAGGGCTGGCGACTGTCCAACCACGGGAGCCTGCAACCCACACTGCGCCACTTTCACTTATCAGATTAACCCCGGGGATACCCTGGAATCCCTGCAACAGGTCAACCTCACCAGCCAGAGCCGTTTCACTTTTTCCCTGACCAACAGCCGACTGCTGGATGCCCTGGTCAATGGGATGCCAACAACCCTTTATGGTCTGGAGTGCAACCCGGAATTGGCTGCCAACCTGGAAACCCTGTTATTGCCCGACCCTTACCTGTTTATTCATGGGCATAAGATGGATCTACCAAAGGCACAGGTCACCTTCATGCCTCCCCCGGGGCAGCAAACCACCGGCTCAGCATTGATCAACGCCCTGCTCAACGTTTCCGACAGCCCACCACCCGCACCGGAAAACCCGGTCTACTCACTGCTGATGTCTCTGCCCCAATCCTATAAAAAGCGCTATCCGGACAGGCCGCCCTGGACCGGGGAGGATTTTCAGTATCGGTTTGAGCAACAGGGCGAGGCAGAACGCCTGCTGGACGGTAGCCCCGGGCTGCTGCCCTGCCATCAACGCCGAGCCTTGCATGTGCTGTTGGCCAAGGCGTATCGCGGCGCTCCGGAGATTTACAGTTTCATCAAGGCGAAAATTGCCGGTTATTATCCGGATCAGCCCACCGACAACCGTGCCGACCGATCCGCCCTGGAGCACTGGCTGGCCCGACACCCGGCCCCGGAGCTTAGGGACATCAAGGCCGATTTCTGGGCGCTGGCCCGGCACTGTCCGGCCACGGTTCACCAGGACAGCAAAGAATCGGATGACATAAATAACAACTCGGTGAAAGAGCTCGCCACTTATGTGGTCGCCGCTGCGCGCCGCGCACGGCAGCAGCCCATGGCACAGCGATTGGGTGTGGATCTTCGGCTGGCCCGGCAAAAACGCTTTTTTGATGGAAACCTGCGCTCAACCTTAAAAGATACCCTGATTGCTCACCGGGCATCACTCAGGCAGGGCAACATCATCAGCCAAACAGTCGGGACGCTGGAGAGCCAGATTGCCGCCATTCTGATGGGGGATCAGACCGATCAACAGAAATCACAACAGATCCGGGAATTACTGGCCACCCACTTTATTGATGATCAGTTACCCGGGCCGTGTCAGGATCTGCCCGATGCCCTCCTTGCCCGACAGCGCCATCACTGGTCCCGGCAGGAGCGGCGTCTGGAGCATTTGGCCCAGAGGGTCCGGAAGCATCCCGTGGTGTTCCTGCAGGGTGAGGCCGGAGCTGGCAAGACCTTTATGGCCAGAGCCATTGCGGCCAGGGCTGGTTATCCAGACTGTCAGGTGCTTCAGCTTGGGCCCAACCATACCTCAGAAGCCCTGTTTGGCGGACCGCAGCTGGTCAGTTATTCAGTGGGCAATGGGGCGGAGGACCATGCCACCGAATTTTGTGAAGGGCCACTGCTGCAGTGGGCATTATCGAAAGATCCACCCCTGCTGGTGCTCGATGAAGCCAACCTGGTGCCAGAGGGTCTGCTTGCCCCCCTGGCCGGTTTAACCCGGAAGCCGCCGGTACTCCATTATCAGGGCCGGGAGTACGAACTGAAGGACCGGCACCGGATTATTCTCACCGGTAATCCGGATCATTATTCGGGACGGCACCTGGATAACACGCTGAAATCACGGATTCCCACCTTCTTTTATAACCCCTTGCCGGAGACCGTGCTGGCCAACGCCATCATTCTGCCCAATCTACCGCAGGTCTGGCCTGATCACCTGAAACAACAGGCCCGTGACCGGCTATTAACCCTGTACAACCAGTTCCGGGAGCTGCAGGACCAGACCACACCCAGAGATATCACCGATGTGCTGGCCACCGTTCGCCAGATTCTCCGTCACTGTTCCGCGACCGGGGACGACACGCCAGCGCAAGTCAACGCCCTGATCAGGCGGGCATTTATGGACAGTCTGGCCGGTGCTGTAACCACGGAATACCAGCAACGGCTGAGAACCCTCAACGTCTGGTACCGGGGCCAGTTCAAGGAAGACCCGTCGCTTTTGGCGGGGGTTGACGCGAGCTTTACTGATTTTATCCAACGACTGCAGGCCGCCAACCCCGATGGTGACTTTTCTGCGGAGCCTGTCCGGCAGCTGGTCTACCACTACTGGCAAAGTCTGGACAAGGGTGACTCGGGACGCACCGCCATGCTGGTGGAAGGGCCGGCGGGCTGGGGCAAGGATTTTGTGCTGAAGAGAACCATCCGGCTCTGGCAACAACAGCAAGGGATGAATCGCCCATTTGTTCATATCAATGCCAACCCGAACCAGTGGACCACTCTGGCCGAGCGCGTTAAACAGGCCATGAGCCGGGGGCAACTGATCGCCATCAGTGAGCTTAACCTGATTCCCAGCCACTATGTAGAAGGGTTGCTGAATCATGTGTTGACCGGCCATGCGGCACGGGGATTTCGCCTGTTTGCCACCATCAATCCCGGCTATTTTGCCGGACGGGAAGCGCTGAGCAAGGCCCTGACGAGCCGCTGCACCCAGGTCAGGCTGGCAGCCCTTACCCCGGAAGAACTGGAAGGGCTGGTGCAGGGTTTGCCCAAGATACCTGACGGGTTGCCCAAGTGGCTGGCGGGTCACTTCCACCAACTGGCCACAGCACTGCATCAGCAGAACCGCCCGGTGCAACTGGCACTGGACGACCTGTTCAGCAGCGCCCGGCAGCTGGCCAGCCAGCGGCCTGAACATTGGCATCAGGCCTTGCGAAAACACTTGTCACTGCCCTTTCGTGCCTTGCAGACACCGCTGCCTCCGCTGAAGGAGGATACCGCACGCCTGGAACGAATCCAGCAGGAAGAACAACGGCGCCGGGACCTTGAGGCCAGCGCCAATAGCATACCCGGACTGTTGACGCCCATCACGGTAATATTCGGGCCTGTAACCCGTTGTGCTGACCGGATAATCACGGTGACACGGGAAGCAACAGATCAGGACGTCATGACCATTGCACAAGCCATGCAGCAAAATATGGAGACCAGCCGCAATAGCGGATCAACGGTAAACCCACAACAAACCGGTCGTTCGGCTTACCCTTGTAAATTTGGCGATATTGTGGCTCCCCTCCACCACAAGGTCGCCAGGTACTTCCCCAGACGCCCTTACGATGTCCACCAATATCATCTCACTTTTCTGGAGACCCGTCTGGATGAAGATGGCCGGTTGCGTAACTACCCCATCGACTGGACAAATGGCACGCTAACACCGTTGCCAGGATGGCCAGATGATAGCGCCTGGCGGACCAACCTTGGCGCAGATGAACTGCCCGGCAAGTTTACGCTGATCCTGAATAACCAGTGGCAGCCCCTGCCTGCCCTGACGCCCAGAGACCAGCTCCGGGCACTGCGCTGCACCCCGAAAATACCCATTGAGCTGGCCCGAAGCGAGCTGACAGGGCAACTGTTAATCAAAAGTCAGGCATCCTCAGCGTCACCGGTTACGGTGGACTTTATCATCGCCCCCGGGCAAACCTATTTTACCCAACTGAGACCGGGCGAATGGCTGACATTACCAGAGGGATTATGCAGTCAACGGCTTGAAGATCTCCTGGCAGAGAATATTTTTTACTCCGAAACCAACACCTGCAAAGCCTATGCAGAGCTGCGTAACATCCATGGGATCCCGGATATCCCGCAACGACTCAGGGCGTTGCTGGGTTGGCTGGATACATTTTCCGATAGCAAAAATGTGACCGGGCAAGATGAACAGCTGTTGCTGAATATGCTCAGGGAGAAACAGGGGGCCTGCCGACACAAGGCGACGATTTTCCAGGTGCTCTGCCATTATTGGGGTATTCCTGCGCGGCAAGTAGAGAATGCTTCGCACCGTTTTGTTGAAATCAGCCCCGATGGCGGCCGCACCTGGCGACAATACCAACTCGGGGGTGGCGGACAGACCATTGAAGATATCGCAGAACCCGACTGGGGGGGATTATCATCAACCAGACCAATCTGCGCTGAAGCCACCCGAGGAGTATGACTATTCCAACCAATTTATCGGTTCATCGCGAGACTTTTTTTATTTAATTGATAAGAATTTTGATTATCTTGCAAACCAATTCCTGTTGAACAAAAACGAATCAGCTGTGACGGAGGTTATGTACACACTTGAAGATATCTACTCTGCATTCCACCGAGAACCTGTAAGCTCCAGCAATTACAGAGGGATTCAGAATAATTGGGGGATACTATTATCGCCACAAATGTTTTACCGGTTTGGTAAAAACATAAATGAATGGAAAAGTATTATAGAAAAAAGCGCTTGGCTTATGGTAGATAATTGGGGCAATGATGCGATACATCATTTCATGATTTCGCCTATAAAGATATTATATCGCCTGATAGATGCACAAGTGCCTGATGTGGACTATTTAAACTGGCTATGTGATCTTTACCGATCCGTACCTGAATTTCTGAAATATGTATTATTGGCCATCTTACAGACGTTCTCTGAGTCCTGTGACTCCTGTCAGTTAAAGGACCAGGTAAAATTAATGCTTATGTCATATTCTTTAAGTCCCGAGAAACTGGCCATTAATGCTGAGGAACAAAAAACTGACAAGGTACGCTTATCAAAGCTCTGCACAGACTTCATCAAAACGATGACCATGAGCCACTCTCTTTTGGAGCAACTATCACAGCCTCGCATCCATCAACAGCTCCACCACCAGCCTGTGGGCAACAGCATTATCATCCCTGAAAAGCTTATGTCCGGCGAGGCTGCTTTCCTGAGCGTATCAAAATCTACAAACTACAAACCCGTTATCTTTGATTGTACTTCCTTACCAGACCAGGAGATAGACGACAAGATTGGTGGATCAATAAAATCCGGAGTAAGGCCAGGAATTATCGAAATATCCATGAGTAAAAAGCATGTAGAATTAAATGGGTTAATAAAAAAAATATTCTTTTATTGGCTGGCAGCACATCACATGAATGATACCACCTCTCCCGTTTGGTTGACTTGGTATTATAATAACTATTCCAAGGCAGTGCAGACTTACCTTGATAGTCGGCTTACGCTTGATGACTGCAAAGTTGAGTCCATGGCCCGATTAAAATTACCCCCGGAACGTATAAAATACTGTTTTAACCAACCTTCCGCTGTCGTTCTTCAAACGGATGATTTGCTGCTCCTTTTAGATGAGTTTCTTGCATTGATTGCAGATTAGGAAAATAGGGAGAAGGAAATATTAGCAAACCGCTCAACAATGACTGCTCGATAAATGTTCATGCGTTTGTAGTGGAAGGAACGTTCTTATTATTTTGTTGTCCTTAATCTCATGACACCGGCATTCATAAATCAGGCATGGATGATCAAATGGACAAAACAATAAACAAAGTTATCAATTATCACTCCTTGCCAAATCAAACAATAAACCACTCCTTACCACACCAGGAGGGAGACATAAGGAAAATATCAGATTTTTCCGATGGACAGACAAAGCTTCAGCAATCTTCAGCAAAGCGATCAAGATTAATAGAACCTCAAAAAGTCCCAACGCCTGACTTAGGACAAAGGACAACAGCCGCCTGTCAAGTTACCTCTCACTTGCAAAGCGATCACTCCACCGCCCGCTCAACGGATCAGGAATTAGTCCATCAGAGCCTGAGCACCGGTGAGTTCTATTTTGCCAATACTCCGTTAACCCAACAGCGAATTATTGATCAATTACGCCGTGAACAGCCTGCAACTTATTGCATTCACGCGCTGGCTGATCTGGAAAAACAGGGCCTGATGCAACAAACCTGGCTAGAGGGCGGCCAATTACAAAAAGCGGAAGGCCGACTGTTTACGGATGAGCCGATGACCCTGGTGTTTGACCTGACCTCCATGACACCCGGTGATATCGCCAGCTTTAATGACCTTCTTCAGGTGGGACCCAAGTGTAACGATAAACCACTGGGCGACCACATCCGTCGGGTATTTCTGGTCAACCACGGGATGCTAGACGGAAGTAAGCCTGCCAACCCCGACCTCTGGCGCAGATTGGGGCAAATGCCGGAAAAGACCCTATCAGAAGCCGACTGCAATATTGCCGATCCGGTGACCGATGAAACCTTGCTGGCCCAAAAAACCACGGAAGATATCCCGGCCAATGCCCTCCGCGTCAACATCAACTTTGCCACCACCGACAACTGGTACCATCAACTCTTTGGTGGTATCACCCTCAATGATCGGGGTCGGCTGGTTTTTTCTGAAGGGGCTTTGGCCAACCTGAAAGAGAATACCCACCTTGTGCTTAACAATGCACCCTGGGAAGACACTGGCTTCCAGGCAGCCCTGGCAACGGCCATACGGGTTGGCGGATTTACCGCCAACAAGCAATGGGTCCGGCTGCCTGAGCAGATATCCCTGTCCGTAGCCCATGTCTGTGCCACCGAACTCAACACCCGGAAAGATCAGACGATCAGCGACAGCACCGTTTTTTGTCCCCAAAGCCCGTTTGTGGTGATAAAACGGCAGCTCAATCGAGCGTCTCAAAGGCCGTGTGATGGTAGAGGGCACTGCCGTTGTGCAAACGGATATGCTCGCTAATCTGCTGCAAGGTTGCAGGCAACTGGTGCTTACTGGCGAGCTGGATGACAAACAGTGGTTATGGTTATTGTGCCGACTGGAGGAATTACCGGCGAGTAAAAGACCACAGTTGTTTACCAATTTGCCAACCGATTTGTTGCTCCCTGCAAGGGCTGGCGACTGTCCAACCACGGGAGCCTGCAACACAGGCTGCGCCACTTTCACTTATCGGATTAACCCCGGGGATACCCTGGAATCCCTGCAACAGGTCAACCTCACCAGCCAGAGCCGTTTCACTTTTTCCCTGACCAACAGTCGACTGCTGGATGCCCTGGTCAATGGGACGCCAACGACCCTTTATGGTCTGGAGTGCAACCCGGAATTGGCTGCCAACCTGGAAACCCTGTTATTGCCCGCCCCTTACCTGTTTATTCATGGGCATAAGATGGATCTGCCAAAGGCACAGGTCACCTTCATGCCTCCCCCGGGGCAGCAAACCACCGGCTCAGCATTGATCAACGCCCTGCTCAACGTTTCCGACAGCCCACCACCCGCACCGGAAAACCCGGTCTACTCACTGCTGATGTCTCTGCCCCAATCCTATAAAAAGCGCTATCCGGACAGGCCGCCCTGGACCGGGAGGATTTTCAGTATCGGTTTGAGCAACAGGGCGAGGCAGAACGCCTGCTGGACGGTAGCCCCGGGCTGCTGCCCTGCCATCAACGCCGAGCCTTGCATGTGCTGTTGGCCAAGGCGTATCGCGGCGCTCCGGAGATTTACAGTTTCATCAAGGCGAAAATTGCCGGTTATTATCCGGATCAGCCCACCGACAACCGTGCCGACCGATCCGCCCTGGAGCACTGGCTGGCCCGACACCCGGCCCCGGAGCTTAGGGACATCAAGGCCGATTTCTGGGCGCTGGCCCGGCACTGTCCGGCCACGGTTCACCAGGACAGCAAAGAATCGGATGACATAAATAACAACTCGGTGAACGAGCTCGCCACTTATGTGGTCGCCGCTGCGCGCCGCGCACGGCAGCGGCCCATGGCACAGCGATTGGGTGTGGATCTTCGGCTGGCCCGGCAAAAACGCTTTTTTGATGGAAACCTGCGCTCAACCTTAAAGGATACCCTGATCGCTCACCGGGAATTACTAAGGCAAGACACCATCATTAGCCAAACGGTCGGGACGCTGGAGAGCCAGATTGCCGCCATTCTGAATCAGACCAATCAACAGAAATCACAACAGATCCGGGAGTTACTGGCCACCCACTTTATTGATGATCAGTTACCCGGGCCGTGCCTGGATCTGCCCGATGCCCTCCTTGCCCGACAGCGCCACCACTGGTCCCGTCAGGAGCGGCGTCTGGAGCATTTGGCCCAGAGGGTCCGAAAGCATCCCGTGGTGTTCCTGCAGGGTGAGGCCGGAGCCGGCAAGACCTTTATGGCCAGGGCCATTGCGGCCAGGGCTGGTTATCCAGACTGTCAGGTGCTTCAGCTTGGGCCCAACGACACCCAGGAAGCCCTGTTTGGCGGACCGCAGCTGGTCAGTTATTCAATGGGCAATGGGGCGGAGGACCATGGCACCGAATTTCGCAAAGGGCCACTGCTGCAGTGGGCATTATCGAAAGATCCGCCCCTGCTGGTGCTCGATGAAGCCAACCTGGCGCCAGAAGGCCTGCTGGCCCCCCTGGCCGGTTTAACCCGACAGCCGCAGGTGCTCCATTATCAGGGCCGGGAGTACACACTGCCTGAACAGCAGCAGCACCGGATTATTCTCACCGGCAATCCGGACCATTATTCAGGGCGGCATCTGGATAATACATTAAAATCACGGATTCCCACCTTCTTCTACAAACCCCTGCCGGACACCGTGCTGGCCAACGCCATCATTCTGCCCAACCTGCCACAGGCCTGGCCTGAGCACCTGAAACACCAGGCCCGTGACCGGCTATTAACCCTGTACAACCAGTTCCGGGCGCTGCTGGAGCAGACCACACCCAGAGATATCACCGATGTGCTGGCCACCGTTCGCCAGATTCTCCGTCACTGTGCCGCTACCGTGAGCACCCCAGAGCAAGTCAACGCCCTGGTCCGGCGGGCATTTATGGACAGTCTGGCCGGTGCTGTAACCACGGAATACCAGCAACGGCTCAGAACCCTCAACGTCTGGTACCAGGGCCAGTTCAAGGAAGACCCGTCCCTTTTGGCGGGGGTTGACGCGAGCTTTACTGATTTTATCCAACGACTGCAGGCCACCAACCCCGATGGTGACTTCTCGCCAAAGCCTGTCCAGCAACTGGCTTACCGCTACTGGCAAAGTCTGGACAAGGATGACTCCGGGCGCACCGCTATTCTGGTGGAAGGCCCGGCAGGCTGGGGCAAGGATTTTGTGCTGGACAGAACCATCCGGCTCTGGCGACAACAGCAAGGGATAAATCGCCCGTTTGTTCATATCAATGCCAACCCGAACCAGTGGACCACCTTGGCAAAGAGCGTCAAACAGGCCATGAGCCGGGGGCAACTGATCGCCATCAGTGAGCTTAACCTGATTCCCAGCCACTATGTAGAAGGGTTACTGAATCATGTGTTGACCGGCCATGCAGCACCGGGATTTCGCCTGTTTGCCACCATCAATCCCGGCTATTTCGTCGGACGGGAAGCCCTGAGCAAGGCCCTGACCAGCCGCTGTACCCAAATCAGACTGTCTGCCCTTGACCCGGAAGACCTGGCCAGGCTGGTGCAGGGATTGCCCGAGATACCCGAAGGGTTGCCCCAATGGCTGGCGGGTCACTTCCACCAACTGGCCACAGCACTGCATCAGCAGAACCGCCCGGTGCAACTGCCACTGGACGACCTGTTCAGCAGCGCCCGGCAGCTGGCCAGTCAGCGGCCTGAACATTGGCATCAGGCCTTGCGACAACACCTGTCACTGCCCTTTCGCGCTTTAAAGACACCGCTGCCCCCGCTGCAGGAAGATACCGCAAGCCTGGCACGAATGAAGCCAGAAGAACGGCGCCGGGCCCTTGAGACCCTCGCCAATAGCATGCCCGGACTGTTGACGCCCATCACGGTACAGTTCGGGCCTGCACTCCGTTGTCGTGACCGTGAAATCACGGTGACACCGGAGACAACAGATCAAGACATCATGACGATTGTACAGGCCATGCAACAAGGCCCAGAGACCAGCCACAAGAGCGGATCAACGGTAAAGCCGAAAAGAAACAGTCATTCGGCTTCCCCCTGTGCATTTGACGATATTGTGGCTCCCTGCCACTTCAGGATCACCAGATACTTCCCTGAAACCCCTTACGATGCCCGCCAATATCGTCTCTTTTTGTCCAGACCCATCTGGATGAAGACGGCCGGTTGCGCGACTACCCCATCGACTGGACAAATGGCACGATAACCCCTGTGCCAGGATGGCCTGATGATACCGTCTGGCGGACCGACCTTGGTGCCGATGAACTGCCCGGCAACATTGCGTTAACCCTGAATAACCAGTGGCAGCCCTTGCCTGCCCTGACGCCCTCGGACCAGCTCCGGGCACTGCGCTGCACCCCGGACACCCCCATCGAGCTGGCCCGAAGCAAGCTAACAGGGCAACTGTTAATCAAAAGTAAGGCATCCACACCATCATCGGTAACGGTGGACTTTATCATTGCCCCCGGGCGAACCTATTTTACCCCACTGAGACCGGGCGAGTGTCTGACATTACAAGAGGGATTGTGCAGTCAACGGCTTGTAGAAGTCCTGGAAGAAAAGATTTTTTACTCCGAAACGAACAGCTGCAAAGCCTATGAAGAGCTGCGTGATATCAATGGGGCCCTGGATATCCCGCAACGACTCAGGGCGTTGATGGATTGGCTGGATACATTTTCCGACAGCAAAAATGTGACCGGACAAGATGACCAGCTGTTGCTGAATATGCTCAGGGAGAAACAAGGGGTTTGCCGACACAAGGCGGCGATCTTCCAAATGCTCTGTCACTATTGGGGAATTCCTGCCCGGCAAGTAGTGAATGTTTCGCACCGTTTTGTTGAGATCAGCCCCGATGGCGGCCAAACCTGGCGACAATACCAACTCGGTGGTGGCGGACGGGTTACAGCAGATATCACAGAACCCGACTGGGGGGAGTATGGTCAACCAGGTGGTTCTGACCTGAAGCCACCCGCTACAAGAGGGTATGCCCTTTTCAACCATTTTATCAATTCAACGAAAACTGGTCCTGCATTAATGGACAAAATTGAGAATTCTCTTAAGGGCCTTGAAGATTTGTTACTATCGTGCAATAAAAAATCAGTACTGACTGATACTATGCACCAAATTAAAGATAACTACTCTGCATTCCACAGAGCACCTTTTGGCTCCAGCGCTTTGCCGAATAATTGGGGGGTGTTATTATCGCCACAAATGTTTTGCCTGTTGGGTGATAAAATACAAGATTGGCAATGTATCATAGAAAAAAGTGCCTGGAATTTGTCAGTCGTCAGGGATATTCGAAGAGCAGATATCGAATATAAACTGAGACCATTATATCGACTGATACATGCACATGAGCCTGATGTGCACTATTTGAACTGGCTATGTGACCTTTACCGCTCGGTGCCTAAATTTCTGAAATATGAATTATTGACCATCCTACAGACGCTCTGTGGGTCCTGTGATTCCTGTCAGTTAAAAAGCCGGGTAAAAGGAATGCTTGAGTCTTATTCTCCAGGACCCAGAACGGATAGCCTTCTTGAATACGAAAATCCACGATTTTCACAGTACTGCATAAACCTTTTCAAAACGATGACCTTGAGCCACTCCCTTTTGGGGCGACTATCCCAGCCTTGCATCCATCAACAACTCCACCACCAGCCTGTGGGCAATAGCATTATCATCCCTGAAAAATTGATTTCCGGCGAGGCGGCTTTCCTGAATGTATCAAAATCTACAAGCTACAAACCTATTATTTTCGACTGTACTTCTTTGTCCAAAAATGCGATGAACGATAAGATTGCTGTAAAAATAAAATCCGGCTTAAAGCCAGTAATTAGCGAAATATGTGAGAGTGAAAAGGTTAGTGTTTACAACGGAGCAATAAGAAAAATATTCTTTATCTGGCTGGCAGCGCATCACAGGAATGATGCCACTTCTCCAATTTGGGTGACTCTACAATATAATATCTATTCTGAGGCAAGGCGGCCTGACTATGAGCCGTTGCTTACAGCTGCTAATCCGCAAGATGACCCCATGACCGAATTAAAATTACCTCCAAAACGTTTAAAAGAGTATTTTAACCGGCCTTCCGCTGTCGTTCTTCAGGCGGATGATTTGCTTGTTCTTTTAGATGAGTTTCTTGCACAGATCGAAAATGAAAGCAATAAGTAGTGGCTCTTTCAGGATTCCAGACCAATGTTTCGTGAGCTATAGACAGTGTTCATAGTAGAGCAGTCCGGAAGCCAAATAGAGCCTAAGTAGTTAACCAAATGAAATCATATTTTCTGACTACTTATGATTTCGTTTGGTAGTAATGCCATCAGCATACCGGCCAGCCAGTTGAACTGGTTTTCCTTTCGGTTGAGCATCCACTCATCATGAATTGTCCATTTAGCCCTGGCGGCCAACGCCACAGCAAAATGGGGTTTCCGTGGCAGGAACCTTCTTATTATTTTGTTGTCCAAAATTTCCTGACACCGGCATTCATAAATCAGGCATGGATGATCAAATGGACAAAACAACCAATGAAACTATCTACCACTCCTTGCCAAATCAAACAATAACCGATTCTTTATTACATCGAGCGGGAGACAAAAGGAAAACATCACTCTTTCCCGATGACTTGGCAGCGCCTGAGCAGCCTTCAGAAAAGCGATCAAGATTAATAGAACCCCAAAAAGTCCCAACGCCTGACTTAGGACAAAGGACGACAGCCGCCTATCAAGTTACCTCTCACTTTCAAAGTAATCAATCCACCGCCCGCTCAACGGATCAGGAAGCGGTCCATCAGAGCCTGAGCACCGGTGAGTTCTATTTTGCCAATACTCCGTTAACCCAACAGCGAATTATTGATCAATTACGCCATGAACAGCCTGCAACGTATTGCATTCGCGCGCTGGCTGATCTGGAAAAACAGGGCCTGATGCAACAAACCTGGCTAGAGGGCGGCCAATTACAAAAAGCAGAAGGCCGACTGTTTACGGATGAGCCGATGACCCTGGTGTTTGACCTGACCTCCATGACACCCGGTGATATCGCCAGCTTTAATGACCTCCTTCAGGCGGGCCCAAAGTGTAACGATAAACCACTGGGCGACCATATCCGACGGGTATTTCTGGTCAACCACGGGATGCTGGACGGAAGTAAGCCCGCCAACCCCGACCTCTGGCGCAGATTGGGGCAAATGCCGGAAAAGGCCGTACCAGAAGCCGACTGCTATATTGCTGATTCGGTGACCGATGAAACCTTGTTGGCCCAAAAAACCACGGAAGATATACCGGCCAACGCCCTCCGCGTCACCATCAACTTTGCCACCACCGACAACTGGTACCACCAACTGTTTGGTGGTATCACCCTCAATGCCCGGGGGCAGCTGGTTTTTTCTGAAGGGGCCTTGGCCAACCTGAAAGAGAATACCCACCTGGTGTTTAACAACGCACCATGGGAAGACACTGGCTTCCAGACAGCCCTGGCAACGGCCATACGGGTTGCCGGATTCACCGCCAACAAGCAATGGGTCCGACTGCCTGAGCAGATATCCCTGTCCGTAGCCCATGTCTGTGCCACCGAACTCAACGCCCGGAGAGATCAGACGATCAGCGACAGCACCGTTTTTTGTCCCCAAAGCCCGTTTGTGGTGATTAACCGCAGCTCAATCGAGCGTCTCAAAGGCCATGTGATGGTAGAGGGTACTTCCGTTGTGCAAACGAACATGCTCACCAATCTGCTGCAAGGTGGCAAACAACTGGTGCTCACTGGCGAGCTGAATGACAAACAGTGGTTATGGTTACTGTGCCAACTGGAGCAGTTACCGGCGAGTAAAAGACCACGTTTGTTTGCTAATTTGCCAACCGACCGACTGCTCCCTGCAAGGGCTACGGGAGTCTCTAACCCACACTGCGGACACTTTTACCTACCAGATCAACCCCGGGGACACCCTGGAATCCCTGCAACAGGTCAACCTCACCAGCCAGAGCCATTTCACTTTTTCCCTGACCAACAGTCAACTGCTGGATGCCCTGGTCAATGGGACGCCAACGACCCTTTATGGCCTGGAGTGCAACCCGGAATTGGCTGCCAACCTGGAAACCCTGTTATTACCTGCCCCTTACCTGTTTATTCATGGGCATAAGATGGATCTGCCAAAGGCACAGGTCACCTTCATGCCTCCCCCGGGGCAGCAAACCACCGGCTCAGCATTGATCAACGCCCTGCTCAACCTTTCCGACAGCCAACCACCCAAACCGGAAAACCCGGTCTACTCCCTGCTGATGTCTCTGCCCCAATCCTATAAAAAGCGCTATCCGGACAGGCCGCCCTGGACCGGGGAGGATTTTCAGTATCGGTTTGAGCAACAGGCCGGGGCAGAACGCCTGCTGGACGGTAGCCCCAGGCTTCTGCCCTGCCATCAACGCCGAGCCTTGCATGTGCTGTTGGCCAAGGCGTATCGCGGCGATCCGGAGATTTACAGTTTCATCAAGGCGAAAATTGCCGGTTATTATCCGGATCAGCCCACCGACAACCGCGCCGACCGATCCGCTCTGCAGCACTGGCTGACCTACCACCCAACCCCGGAGCTGAGGGACATCAAGGCCGATTTCTGGATGCTGGCCCGGCACTGTCCGGCCAAGGTACACCAAGGCAGCCAAGACCCGCATCCTGTATCTCACGGCTCAGTGAAGCAGCTGGCCATCTATATGGTCGCCGCCGCCCCCTGGGCACAGCAGTTGACCCTGGCGCAGCGATTGGGGGTTGATCTTCGGCTGGCCCGGAAAAAACGCTTTTTTGACGGGAACCTGCGCTCAACCTTAAAAGATACCCTGATTGCTCACCGGGCATCACTCAGGCAAGACACCATCATCAGCCAGACGACCGGGACGCTGGAGAGCCAGATTGCCGCCATTCTGATGGGGGATCAGACCGATCAACAGAAATCACAACAGATCCGGGAGTTACTGGCCACCCACTTTATTGATGATCAGTTACCCGGGCCGTGTCAGGATCTGCCCGATGCCCTCCTTGCCCGACAGCGCCATCACTGGTCCCGGCAGGAGCGGCGTCTGGTGCATTTGGCCCGGAGGGTCCGGGAGCATCCCGTGGTGTTCCTGCAGGGTGAGGCCGGAGCCGGCAAGACCTTTATGGCCAGAGCCATTGCGGCCGGGGCTGGTTATCCAGACTGTCAGGTGCTTCAGCTTGGACCCAACCACACCTCAGAAGCCCTGTTTGGTGGACCGCAGCTGGTCAGTTATTCAGTGGGCAATGGGGCGGAGGACCATGCCACCGAATTTTGTGAAGGGCCACTGCTGCTGTGGGCATTATCGAAAGATCCACCCCTGCTGGTGCTCGATGAAGCCAACCTGGTGCCAGAGGGTCTGCTTGCCCCCCTGGTCGGTTTAACCCGGCAGCCGCCGGTACTCCATTATCAAGGCCGGGAGTACGAACTGAAGGACCGGCACCGGATTATTCTCACCGGTAATCCGGATCATTATTCGGGACGTCACCTGGATAACACGCTGAAATCACGGATTCCCACCTTCTTTTATAACCCCTTGCCGGACAGCGTGCTGGCCAACGCCATCATTCTGCCCAATCTACCGCAGGCCTGGCCTGAGCACCTGAAACAACAGGCCCGTGACCGGCTATTAACCCTGTACAACCAGTTCCGGGAGCTGCAGGACCAGACCACACCCAGAGATATCACCGATGTGCTGGCCACCGTTCGCCAGATTCTCCATCACTGTTCCGCGACCGGGGACGACACGCCAGGGCAAGTCAACGCCCTGATCAGGCGGGCATTTATGGACAGTCTGGCCGGTGCTGTAACCACGGAATACCAGCAACGGCTGAGAACCCTCAACGTCTGGTACCGGGGCCAGTTCAAGGAGGATCCGTCCCTTTTGGCGGGGGTTGACGCGAGCTTTACTGATTTATCCAACGACTGCAGGCCGCCAATCCCGATGGTGACTTCTCTGCGGAGCCTGTCCAGCGACTGGTCTACCACTATTGGCAAAGTCTGGACAAGGATGACTCGGGACGCACCGCCATGCTGGTGGAAGGGCCGGCGGGCTGGGGCAAGGATTTTGTGCTAAAGAGAACCATCCGGCTCTGGCAACAACAGCAAGAGAGGAAACAACAGCCAGTACGTCCGTTTGTTCATATCAATGCCAACCCGAACCAGTGGACCACTCTGGCCGAGCGCGTTAAACAGGCCATGAGCAGGGGGCAACTGATCGCTATCAGTGAGCTTAACCTGATTCCCAGCCACTATGTAGAAGGGTTGCTGAATCATGTGTTGACCGGCCATGCAGCACGGGGATTTCGCCTGTTTGCCACCATCAATCCCGGCTATTTTGCCGGACGGGAAGCACTGAGCAAGGCCCTGACGAGCCGATGCACCCAGGTCAGGCTGGCTGCCCTTACCCCGGAAGACCTGGCAAAACTGGTACAGGGTTTGCCCAAGATACCTGATGGGTTGCCCAAGTGGCTGGCGGGTCACTTCCACCAACTGGCCACAGCACTGCATCAGCAGAACTGCGCGGTGCAACTGGCACTGGACGACCTGTTCAGCAGCGCCCGGCAGCTGGCCAGTCAGCGGCCTGAACATTGGCATCAGGCCTTGCGTAAACACTTGTCACTGCCCTTTCGTGCCTTGCCGACACCGCTGCCTCCGCTGAAGGAAGATATCACACGTCTGGAACGCATCCAGCAGGAAGAACGACGGCGCCGGGACCTTGAGGCCAGCGCCAATAGCATACCCGGACTGTTGATGCCCATCACGGTAACATTCGGGCCTGTACCCCGTTGTGGTGACCGGGTAATCACGGTGACACCGGAGGCAACAGATCAGGACGTCATGACCATTGCACAAGCCATGCAGCAAAATATGGAGATCAGCCGCAATAGCGAGTCAACGGTAAACCCGCAACAAACCGGTCATTCGGCTTATCCTTGTATATTTGGCGATATTTTGGCTCCCCGCCACTACCAGGTCACCAGATGCTTCCCCATAGACCCTTACGATGCCCGCCAATATCGTCTCTATTTTCGGGAGACCCGTCTGGATGAAGACGGCCAGTTGCGCAACTACCCCATCGACTGGACAAATGGCACGCTAACATCGTTGCCAGGATGGCCTGATGATAACGTCTGGAGGACCAACCTTGGCGCTGATGAACTGCCCGGCAAGTTTACGCTGATCCTGAATAACCAGTGGCAGCCCCTGCCTTCCCTGACGCCCAGAGACCAGCTCCGGGCACTGCGCTGCACCCCGAAAACCCCCGTTGAGCTGGCCCGAAGCGAGCTGACAGGGCAACTGTTAATCAAAAGTCAGGCATCCTCAGCGTCACCGGTAACGGTGGACTTTATCATTGCCCCCGGGCAAACCTATTTTACCCTGCTGAGACCGGGCGAGTGGCTGACATTACCAGAGGGAGTGTGCAGTCAGCGGCTTGCAGATCTGCTGGCAGAGAATATTTTTTACTCCGAAACCAACACCTGCAAAGCCTATGCAGAGCTGCGTAACATCCATGGGATCCCGGATATCCCGCAACGACTCAGGGCGTTGATGGATTGGCTGGCTACATTTTCTGACAGCAAAAATGTGACCGGACAAGATGAACAGCTGTTGCTGAATATGCTCAGGGAGAAACAGGGGGTTTGCCGACACAAGACGATAATCTTCCAGGTGCTCTGCCATTATTGGGGTATTCCTGCGCGGCAAGTAGGGAATACTTCGCACTGTTTTGTTGAGATCAGCCCCGATGGCGCCAACACCTGGCGACAATACCAGCTCAGCGGTGGCGGACGGTCCACAGCAGATATCACAGAACCCGACTGGGGCGATTATCATCTAGCAGTCTATTGTGACCTGATACCAATCGAGGGGGATGCCGATTCCGACCAACTTAGCGATTCAACGGAAGACATCATTATTTCGATTAACATTTACCTGGATTGTCTTGCAAAACAATTACAGTCAAGCAAAAGTACAATCCTCTTTACCACGATCATGCACGAACTTAAAGATATCTACTCTGAATTCAACAGAAGACCTGCAGACTCCGACATTTCTATCAGAGATTTTGGGAAAAACTGGGGGATACTGTTATCGCCACAAATGTTTTATCGGTTTGGTGAAACCATAAAAGATTGGGAAGGTATCATAGAAAAAAGCACTTGGCGTATGGTGGATGATAAAAGCAATAGCGGTATGAAATATTGCTTCATTGAAAGTCAAATGAAGATATTATCTCAGCTGATACAGGCACAAGAGCCTGATGTGCACTATTTGAACTGGTTATGTGATCTTTACCGTTCAGTGCCTCAATTTTTGCAATACATATTAATGGTTATCTTACAGAGTTTCTCTGGGTCCTGCGACTCCTGTCAGTTAAAAGACCGGGTAAAAACTTTGCTTATGTCTTATTCTCTAAGACCCATGAAAACTAATACTCTTAAGCCAATAAGAAATAATGATATACGACTTTCACAATGCTGCATAAACCTTATCAAAACGATGACCATGAGTCGGTCTCTTTTAGAGCGGCTATCGCAGCATCGCATCCATCAACAACTCCACCACCAGCCTGTGGGCAATAGCGTTATCATCCCTGATAAGCTTATGTCCGGCGAGGCTGCTTTCCTGAACGTATCAAAATCTACAAGCTACAAACCCATTATCTTCGATTGTACTTCTTTATCAACAGAAGAGGTAAACAAGAAGATTGCTCGAATAAAAAAATCCGGAATAAGGTCAGAAATTAGTGAAATATATGAGAGTGAAAAGAGTTTTGTAGAATTAGACAAGATAATAAAAAAAATATTCTATTATTGGCTGGCAGCACACCACATGAATGACACTCCTCCCATTTGGTTGACTCACCTTTATGATTTCTATTGCGTTACGGCGCAGCCTTTCTGGGAGACGGCCCTTACGTATAGCAATCACAGAATTGATCCCATGGCCCAATTAAAATTACCCCCGGAACATATAAAAAGCCATTTTAACCAACCATCCGCTGTCGTTCTGCAAAAGGATGATTTGCTTGCTCTTTTAGACGAGTTTCTTGTTTTGATCGCAGACTAGGAAAATAGATACCTTATACTGAGGAAGTGTAAAAAGTTATAAGCGAGTACCTGAATACTCAAGCCTCGCTTAATCATGTAATGTGGTTGGAATTTTGAGAAGTCGTCATTTATTTTTTAAATTGTCACTTCTTTTTTAACTCTCCAAACATTTGGTTCACCGCATAGTAACAAACTCCTCAGCGGAGGTTGGGTGAATGGCAACGGTGTCATCAAACTGAGCCTTGGTAGCTCCCATCTTTAAAGCCACAGCAAAACCCTGGAGCATTTCATCCGCACCGTGTCCAATCGCATGGATACCGACGATCTTTTCTTCTGCACCGACAGTTATCAGCTTCATTCGTGATGGCTGGCGATGACTGGTCAATGCGCTGAACATGGCCGTAAACTGGCTGGTATACACTTTGACATTATCATCACCATAAGCTTCACGGGCAGCCAGTTCCGTTAAACCCACTGTACCGATCGGCGGGTGGCTGAAGACAACCGTGGCCACATTGTCGTAGTTCAAATGCTCATCCGGTTTATTATTGAACAGGCGCTCTGACAGGCGACGACCCGCAGCAACAGCAACCGGGGTCAATTCAACCTTGCCGATGTTGTCACCCACGGCATAAATGCCATCGACATTGGTATTCTGGTATTTATCAACCGGAATGTAACCCTGGGCGTCCACCGTAACACCGGCTGCATCAAGATTAATACCTGCAGTATGTGGCTTACGGCCTACAGCCCAGATCACCGTATCAACATTTAATAAGTTACCGTTTTCCAAATGAACGGTCAGACTTCCATCGTCTTCTTTTACCACTTCTTTTGGTACTGAATGGGTATGAAGCTGAGGACCTTCAGACGCCATCACTTCTACCAGCGTATCAGACAGCATCGCTTCAAAATTACGCAATGGCTTGTGTTTACGAACCAGCAAATGCGTTTCACTGCCCAGGGCGTGTAGCACACCGGCCAGTTCAACAGCTATGTAACCCGCACCCAATACAGCCACCCGGCCAGGGCGCTCAGTCAACTCAAAGAAGCCATCCGAGTCGATACCGTATTCGGCTCCGGGAACATCTGGGATCAGGGGCTCACCACCGGTTGCAATGGTGATATGGTCCGCTGTGTAATGCTCACCATTTACTTCTACTGTTCTGGCGTCAACAAATCGTCCATAGCCGTTTATTACGGTAATTTTATTATTGCCCAGAACCCGTTCATAAGAAGCATGTATACGACTGATGTAAGCCTCCCGGCTGTCGACGAGCTTGCTCCAGCTAAATGACTTCAACTGCTGGTCAATGCTGATATCAAAGCCGTAGTCAGGCCCATAACGACAGGCATCAGCAATTTGCCCGGCAAACCACATGGCTTTCTTGGGAACACACCCTACGTTTACGCAGGTTCCTCCCAGATGCTTAGCCTCTACCAGCGCCACTTTTTTACCGTACATAGCTGCACGATTTGCAGAAGCGATGCCACCGCTTCCGCCGCCGATTACCAGATAATCAAAGTGGTTTGATGTCGTCATTTTATTGTCCTGATCATTGCAGAGCCGACATATGCCTGCCCTGAGAAAGTCTCTGATTACTATAAGGTCAAACTGCCCGATTTAAAGTATTAATATGCATTTGATACCTAACTAAATGAAATCATATTTGTTACATCTATTCCGAAGGTTACATCCAGGGGGTAAACGCAGTAACAGGAAAACAGCACCAGACATCGGGTGATACAATATGAATAGCCTGTTTACCCCTTATTTACCAAGGCCTGCGGAGACATTTATAAAAGCTGGCACGCCACTTGTATTATGTCAGGCGAGAACAAAAAAATCGTCAGAACATAACAACAATAACAACGACGATTCCCAGCCTCCAAAAATAATAATATCAGGCCGGGCCACTCAAGCAGACAGGTTTGCACGGTACCTCAAGGTAGCCGACAAGCAGGGATAAGAAAGCCGAGAAGACTGACTGAGTCTGGTAACAGGCGACAAAAGGCAGCGCGGGCATTCGACAGGGAAGAAATAAAGAGCTTCTGCGTATCTGTAAACCTGTCTGTTTGTTTATTTTTTCATTCTATAAACTTCTCCCCCCCCTCTTTCTTATTTAACTCTCTTCTTTACTACCCGGAATCCAGCCTGTGACAACTTGAAGCAGGTCAATATGTCGAGTTAGTGCTATGTTGTGGGTTTTGGGTATCTACTCACAAACCATTGGCATCTCAAATTATGACCAACGATGAACAAATCGAAGCCGCCAGAGCCTATATTGCTCTGTCCAATGCGCACAGGCTGGACTGGATATCTCAAATGTTTGATGAAAGCGCCAGCTACTACTCTGCCTTTCTTGGTGACTTCCAGGGAAAAGCCGCCATTCTTGACATGATGACGGCTTTTTTTTCAAAAATCCCTGATGTGAACTGGCATGTTAACAGCTACCGCAGCCTGGATGGCTGTTGTGTAGAACTTGAGTTTGTCAGATCGGGTACTGATATTGCGTCGGATGAATCTGTGAACGTACCAGGGGTAGAAAGGATTTTTTTCTCCAACGAAGGTCTGATCAGTCGTATAGAAGTGCATAAACCCTGAACCATGTTCGTCTGTTACCCGGGTTACACTCTTCACAATCCAGTACTCAACAAGTAACAGTTCACCCTTTTTCCATGGCATGACCTGAACGGTGCAGAAAAGACTTTCCCATTAAATATCAACAAGTTAAAAAACAACAAAGGTTATTGGCACACCATTTGTATATGACCAGTAGCAAACCAAAAAATGCCAAATAATAACAACTACATGGCGAATCCTGACCACAAATAACAAAAACAACAGGTCGGTGATTAAAGCAGATAAGTTTGCAGGATACTGAAGGACATCAACTGGCAAATTGCTGGAATGTTAATAAGATTGCCGCAGTTTTTTTAAAAACTGCAACATCAGGAAGGCAACGGGACATACCAGACACCTGTCAGTCAATAACAACAATAAAGATGCCTGGTAGTTTGTAAACTTATCTGCTTATCCTTTTCTACGCTGTAACGTAAATCCGGGTACTACTTTCAAGAATCAGACAGATGGACTCGGCAATATTCAGGGCTCCAGCGCTTGCCTCTGACTCTGGCTTCCAGAGTAGTTTGTTCACATTCAGGTGCCAGCCCCTCTTCCTGCGCTTTTCTGGCTACGGCAATCGCTATATCACAAGTCACCTGATGAATACGGTTCAATTCGGGCAGAAGAGCAGCGTCCGGATTCATAACCGCTGGCGAGGCCATGGCCAGTGTTTCCACTGCCGCATCCAGCATGCCATCGGATACGCTTTCAGCGTTACTGGCCAGGACACCAAGACCCAGCCCCGGGAAAATATAGATATTGTTACATTGGGCGACAGGGTAACGGTTACCATTGTACTCAACCGGATCAAATGGGCTACCAGTAGCAATCAACGCCCGACCTTCACTCCACTGAATAATATCTTCTGGCGTGGCTTCAACCTGGCTGATGGGGTTGGACAGTGGGAAGACAATGGGGCGCTCATGGTTCTCAGCCATTTTTTCAATGACTTCCCGGGTGAACAGGCCTGGCTGACCTGATACCCCGATGATAGCGTCTGGTCTGGCATGGTTGACGACGTCTGACAATCCGGGATTCTCATCACACCCCCATTGACGAAGTTCTGCACAACGTTGTACCAGCCGCTGCTGGAATGGCCGCAGGTCTGCCATCTGGTCATTCAACACGCCATGGCGGTCAACCATGAAGATTCGCTGACGGGCTTCTTCTTCGCTGAGTCCCCGGCCAACCATCAGGCGGATCAGCTGTTCGGCAATACCGCAACCGGCTGAGCCGGCACCAAGGAAGGCAATGGTCATCTCCTCAATGGACTTGCCTGCAGCTTTGGCCGCTGCCAGCAGTGATGCGGCAGTCACACCGGCGGTGCCCTGAATATCATCATTGAAAGAACAGAGTTCATCCCGGTATTTTTCCAGCAGTGGTGTGGCATGGTCGATGGCAAAGTCTTCAAACTGTAACAGTGCTTTTGGCCAGCGACGTTTCAGTGCACGAATAAAGTCGTCCACGAACGCATAGTATTCATCGTCTGCAATGCGCTCATGACGCCAGCCCAGGTAATTCGGGTCATTCAGCAACTGGCGGTTATTGGTGCCGCAATCCAGGACGATTGGCAGTGTTTTGTTCGGTGCGATGCCACCCACCGCACTGTAGAGAGACAGCTTGCCAATACAGATCCCCATACCGCCAATACCCTGGTCACCCAGGCCCAGAATACGCTCACCATCCGTGACAACAATCACTTCAATATTGCGCTTGAAGTTGGCCAGCATGGCTGAGATATGTTCACGCTGGGGATAGGAAATGTAGATGCCTCTTGGTCGACGGTAGAGGTCACTGAAGCGCTGACAGGCCTGCCCTACAACCGGCGTGTAGATGATAGGCAGCATTTCCTGAAGATGACGTTGCAGGAGAGCATAAAAAAGTGTTTCGTTGGTATCCTGCAATGCACGCAGGTAGATGTGCTTCAGTATCGGCGTAGGCTTGACGGAGAAAGACTTATAAGCTCGACGACATTGTTCCTCCATCGACTCTACCCTTGGCGGCAGAAGACCATGAAGATCCAGCTCACTCCGCTCCTCCATAGAAAAAGCGGTCCCTTTGTTCAACAGGGAGTTTTCCAGCAACAAACGGCCTGTGAGGCCAGTATGGATGCTTTGGTCGTGTTCGCTCATTGTTTTCCTACGTTTTTTCAGCCGATGTGTCAGCCGTTTTTTCAACAAAAGTGTAACCGGAACTGCTGATATAACAGTCAGTGTCAGCAGGGGCACAAAGGATAATCCTTAGTGCAGGAGCAGAACAAACGGAATAACCGAAATAATCAAACATGTATAACGTCGGCAGCAACTGTCTGAAAAACAGACTGTCTCAACGATTTGGTGGATTTTGCCCTGAGGCCAGGAACTGGTATTTGTTACCTTGCGGGAGCATTGTCACATTTTGAGGGGGGCCAGGTAACAAATCACAACCGGTGAACTGTGCATTATTTAATCATAAAAAACACGCCATCATTCGGAAACCACGTACAGCAAGGCATAAGGGAATTATCTCTATTTTTGGCACAGCAGTTGTATTAGTTAAAGCAACAAGAACAAAACACCCACCATAAAAACAATAACAGGGTTTGGTGCCGACTCACCAAAGCGTTTTATAACAAGAACAATAAAGAGTCGGCAGTAACAAGCAGATGGGTTTACAAGGTGCTTTTTTGCGGACGCAGCACCAACAGGGATACCAGGGCGCTTAGAAGATCAGCTAAATCCGGAGTAATATCGGAAAGGCGGCCGGGCAAAACTGGAAATATGGAAGTTAAATAAAGCTATTTTCCACACAGCTTGCAAACCCATCTGTTTGTTTTCCTTTTAAGCCTTGGAGCGTCTAAGCTGCGACAGTAGCATCCCGGTCATCATCAGGCCGCACCCTAAAAAACCTCTCAGTCCAAGCTGCTCGTCCAGCAATAACCAGCCTCCCAGTACCGCAAAAACAGCTTCCAGACTCATAATGATAGCCGCATGAGAAGAAGCTGCATCTCTCTGGGCAATGATTTGAATCGTAAAAGCGACACCGGTAGAAAGAACGCCGGCGAACAGCAGAGACCCTGCACTTTTTAGAATGGCATCAAGGCTGATGGGTTCAAGATAAAGGGCAACCAGCATGCTGCATAAAGCGGTCATAAAAAACTGTATTAATGACAGCCTCAGCGGATGAACATGCCGGGAAAGCCAGCCAATAAGCAGTATTTGAATGGCATACATAAGGGCAGAGCCTAACGTCAGCACGTCACCTTTATTGAAATTAAGGCCATCCTGTACGGTCAGGAAATACAGGCCCGCCAGCGCAATGGCTCCCCCAGCCAGGTTGCAGGTCGGGTACTGTGCCCAAACCAGATCCCCAGTATTGGCACCAGAATGATATAAAAACCGGTGATAAAGCCAGAGTTACCCGCTGTGGTATACAACAGACCAACCTGTTGAAAGGATGAAGCAAGAAAAAGTACTACACCGGTCAACGGCCCCCATTTCAGCAGCAATTGACTGTCGTATTGCGTTTTATGGCCGGAGACTTTCTTTCCGGAGATGTTTTCCAATAGAAAATAAACCGGTAATAACGAGATAAAGCCCAGAGCAAAACGGCAGGCATTAAACAGAAATGGTCCAAGATGCTCCATGCCTTTGATCTGGGCAACAAAGGCAAACCCCCATATGGCAGACACCCCCAGTAGTAAAACATCTGCTCGAAGCGCTTTGGTTTTCACAGTGCATAACCCGGCTTGTTGTGGCCATCCTTTCGCCAGGCTGGCCCGATTATTATTGATGAAGGCTTGTACCGCTATCAGCGGCTTATCATTGTCGCCTGTTTTTTTGCTGAGAGCATTTTGCCACCAGCAGCAAGGCTCGAAAAGTGTTTATCGACGGATGATGCAAACCCGGGAAAATAGACTAAGCCCTCATGGCGCAATACCATTACCAATCAGTATTTTCTTAAGGTTCGGACAAGCCTATGGTCGATATGCATCAAACCTGTTGTTCTCTGCTGCCTGAGCTGTCTGAACAGGACATGGGGCGACTGGCAAAAATTTTCCAGCTGCTCGGAGACACCAAAAGACTGCAGCTGGTCATTGCCTGTCTTGAAGAGCCACAGCCGGTATGCTGTCTATCGGAAATTTCGGGCATGTCGCAACCTTTAACCAGCCATCATCTGCGCAGTTTGCGGGAAGCCCGAATCCTGCGATCAACCCGCAAAGGAAAGCAGGTACTCTATGAGTTGGATGACCACCATATCCGTCATGTCATTCTCGATATGGCGAATCATGTTAAGGAGCGTCAGTAAGATAATAAGTAGTTGGCCAAATGGAATCGTATTTTCTGGCTAAGTGGGCAGTTACTATGCAAGGCACAACGTAGGGAGCATAGCCGTAGCTATGTGACCGTAGTTGTAACGCCGCACGACTGCATGGATGCAGGAGCTAGAGCAACGCAGGAGCAGTTGCCGGGAGTGACTGTCCACTTAGTCAGAAAATATGATTTCATTTGGTTAACTACTTACGGGCTATTGCTTGAGTTTATTTTCCTGGATGCTGAAAACCGCTTCGATATGAGGTCGAAGGATGGGTCTGTTTTCATGTAGAGCCATAGATAAGGCAATATCCACTTTGGAAAACTCACTGAGCTTGTTTTCCCGATTTTGCATCTCTTTGATGTGGTCGAATGCATTTTCAAGGTGGACTCTTGCCCCATGGGTAGTTGCACCCTCGGCAGGAGTCGTATCTCTGGAATGTAAGCCATAAAATTCGTATGCCTCCATTCTTTCACCACTGGCATGGTGTAATGAGTTGAAGGCAGATGTTACCGAGCTGCTGGCAGCAGTGGCAGGGTTTTTTTTAGACGCGCCGTTTTGTACGCCATGCAAACTGAAAGCCTCAGAATCCTCTATCAATTTGCCAATCGTTTTTAAGTGGATCATTTCGTCAATTCTGGCCTGAAAATCATCCGCTGTGACAATGTCTGCACTATGCTCTATCTTTCGCTCCGCCAGTGAGGTTGCTGGTTTGGAGTTATCCCCCGGGGCTTCAGGTATCTGCTTGATGGCCTCAGTGGTAGTCACCTGTTTATTGTCAGCGGCTTTACCCGGGGAATCGGACACAATGTCATTATTTGGAATAGTTGGTTGCGATGATGAAGGACTTGCGGGGATAGCGCTCATTATTCTTTCTCCTGATAACCATTCAGCCTGATTCAAAAATCCATTATTTCTGGTATTCAGCTTAGCAGTGGATTTCTCCGCAGAGCAGTTACTGCATACTCTCCGTAAATCAAACACGGGTTTATGCTCCGGTCCATAATAAGAAAGAATTAATCGAACAGACGCTTGATAATTGCACAATGCACTTAACAATATTCATTTTCATGGCTTGACGCATCATAGATATAAAATTATTTTTATATAAACATATTTTTATATTATTACGAGTAAAGCCATGTCATCCTGCTCCGCAACCCACAGTGACAGCCCACAGAGTGACACAATGAAAAGTAGCTGTGCTGCATCTTCATGCTGCGGCAATAACACTCAATCAGAAGCTTCTACAATAGAAAGTCAGACTTCTTCGGTTTCCGGTAGTATGCAGCTAAGCTGGATCATCACTGGCATGGACTGCCCAGGCTGTGCCGCCAAAATTGAGAATGCCGTAAAGGGGCTGAACGGTGTGACTCAGGCTCGGGTCACCTTTGCAACGGAGCGCCTGCTGGTAGAGGTTGAAAATCGAGCTGGCATCAATGACGACATCCTTAAGACTCTCAAAGAACTGGGCTTTTCAGTTAAGGACGACGCCGCTTCAGAAACGGCAGCTGGCAGTGTCCTGAAAAAATACTGGCGCATTATGTCACTGGCTACGTTTATGCTGGTCGCGGTATTGATTCAGGGTACCTTTCCCGTTGCTGGCAACGTGTTTTTTTACCTGGCGACACTCTGGGGGCTCTACCCTGTTGCGACCAAAGCATGGCAATTAGCCAAAAGTGGCTCTCCCTTTTCCATCGAAACCCTGATGAGCATCGCGGCCATTGGTGCCCTGTTTCTGGGTGAAACCGTTGAAGCCGCCATGGTGCTTCTGCTATTTATGATCGGTGAGCATCTGGAAGCGTTTGCGGCAGGGCGGGCTCGACAGGGTGTCCAGAAGCTGATGGCGCTGACACCAGAAACGGCTTACCGTATTGACCCCGATGGGCATAAAACAGAGGTTTCTGCCCATACGCTGACACCCGGAGACATCATCGAAATATTACCGGGCAGCCGTCTGCCCGTTGATGGTGAACTCTTAACGCCTGACGTCAGCTTTGATGAAAGCGCACTGACCGGCGAATCCGTCCCTGTTGAACATAACCCCGGTGAGAGTGTGATGGCTGGTTCGTTATCGGTGGATCGGGTTGCCCGACTCAGGGTGATTTCAAAGCCCGGAGAGAGTGCGGTTGACCGTATCATCCGTCTGATCGAAGAAGCAGAAGAGCGAAAAGCGCCAGTTGAACGTTTTATTGATGCATTTAGCCGCTGGTACACACCATTAATGATGTTTCTGGCGGCACTGGTGGCGGTTGTTCCGCCGCTGGTATTTGCCGGGTCCTGGGTAGAATGGATCTACAAGGCACTGGCACTGTTACTGATCGCCTGCCCATGTGCACTGGTGATTTCAACGCCTGCTGCGGTTACCTCGGCCCTGGCCAGGGCGTCTCGCAACGGTGCACTGGTCAAGGGTGGTGCAGCCCTTGAGCTATTGGGTTCGGTCACAACGGTCGCCTTTGATAAAACCGGCACACTGACGGAAGGAAAGCCTGCCGTTACTCACATAGCATCGTTTGACCACTCAGCATTCAATCCAGAGCCCAACCCAGAGCAGGAAATCCTGCGACTGGCTGCAGCCGTCGAGTCAAGTTCAACACATCCACTGGCTAAAGCCATCGTCGTCAAAGCTGATGAGATGAATATCAGTCTCCCTGCGGCCACGGACATTGTGGCCAAAGCCGGACTGGGTGTGCAGGGTCAGGTGGAAGGCAAAGCGGTGGTCGTTGGCTCACCACGACACTTACAGGACAGTATTGATCTGATTACAGGCGCTCAACAGAAGCTCCAACAGCTTGAAGAGCAGGGTAATACCATTGCGGTAGTGACGGTTGAAGGGCATTTGGTGGGCTTTATTGCCCTGCGGGATGAACCAAAAGCCGAGGCTCCGAATGCCATCGCAGCCCTTAAGGCCATGGGTATCAACAGTATCATGCTCACTGGTGACAACCCACGGGCTGCGAAAGCCGTCGCCAGCCAATTAGGAATGGAGTATCGTGCGGATCTCCTGCCCGGAGATAAATCTGCTGAAATAGAGTCGCTGCGCAAACAAGGCCGGGTTGCCATGATCGGTGACGGCATCAACGATGCCCCCGCACTGAAGACGGCAGATATCGGCATTGCCATGGGATCGGGTGCCGACGTCGCTCTTGAAACCGCAGACTGTGCGCTGACCCATAACCGTGTGGCAGAACTTGCGGACCTTATTGGCCTTTCCCGCGCCACCATGTCCATTATCCGCCAGAACATTTTTCTGGCCGTGGGCAGTAAAGCCTTCTTCCTGGTCACCACCCTGCTGGGCATAACCGGACTCTGGGTTGCTGTCCTTGCCGACACCGGTGCCACAGCCCTGGTCACTGCCAATGCCCTCAGGCTATTGCGAAATAAAAAGGGAGCACGTTTATGAAATATCCGGGTTAGCGCTTTTCTGATCCAGCCTGTGATGCTTTACCACGGAAAAAATCAGCGAGCACCTCTCGTGTTTCCACCAGGGGAGATGTATTCCTCAAATCCGCTGCAATGATGGGTGACAGCAGCTGCCCGGTATCTTTATCGAAGTAATCTCCTCTTTCGATATCCATCGATAAACGAGGTTTGTTGCTGACATGTTGACTCTTATGCTCATCGATATACTGCACAATATCTCTCAGAAAGTGCAGGGTCATGACGATACGCGGAATCAACGCTGACTCTGCCCAGTGACTGAATTTCAGTTGCGAATCGGTATCCGCCCCCCACTGGTCAAAGCGGTTCATCAGTTGGCTTTCCTCACTCGAAAAACCATGGCTGAGTAACTGACGGAAAATAACTTGATATTTTTCCTGCCATTTCCGGGGATGCGTTGCCAGCTCAAACGCTATAACTGACAGATCATCATAGTTCAGTGAATGAATGTTCCTTAGCCGGTCGTCCAGGGAATCCCAGTAGGGATCCAGGCGATACGCGAAGAGGCTGTGTTGCTGCCTGGCAAACGACACCATCAAGTGACTGACCCTGTCCATGATTCCGGTATTACCAGTCGGTAATGCGTCAAGCCATATATCCCTGGCCAGACGGAAGAAGACCGGATAATCCAGATATACGCCTGGCTTGAGTAGCAGAAAATCGGGAGGCGGATTTTTGATCAGGTTCTGAATCTCCCGGGGAAACTCACCGAAATAGTGTTGAAATTCCTCTTGAGAAAGATCCTCATAGTCCTTTGGATCAAAATGTTCAAAAATACTGGGAAAATCAGGGTGAATGCGCGGATGGGCACGGGGGTAATCAGAACGATATAAACGACAGAAATTAGTAACAGACTTGAAGTCACACAAGAACTGTCTGGAATACATGCCAACCGTCAAAACCGGCCAGCCATAGCGGACATAGGCAGCCGACTCCTTCAGGGACTCTGGCCACTGGCTGACAATCCGGGACACTGCTTGCAGGTCTGGCCAGACCGAGGAGAGATGCAGGTTTATTTCACTTTTCACACATTCATGTATTGACTGGGCGAGCGTCACGACCTCTCTGGCCATGGAGGCTTTCGCCTTGAAGCTGGGAGTGTCGGAGATCACTTGGAGAATATGGTCCTTCAGATGTGTGATTGCCCGTTCATGAAGCTCCTTTCTGCGTCTGAAAGATCCCGTTCTGTGTCTGAAATATCCAGCTCGGAAAACTCCCGCATCTGCAGGTCCTCGGGCTCCGGTAAGTCAATAGCTGTGCTTCTGGAATCGAAGGTTGCCGATGGCAGGCAGCAAGCCACCTGATCTGCCGAAAGCAGTACAGGATCGAGCGCACCTCCGACAACAGGGTGAGAGTCGGATGGTATTGATGGGAAAGGATTAGCCATGAAAACTCCTGATAAGCGTAAAAACAACAGTTGTCTACTTGATCAAATGAATAATGGGCTTTTGGACTCATTTCCTCTGCTCCCCGAAGGAATGCATAGCAAATCTCTCCATAGATGTATCACTTCGGCTAAACTCTCATGCTTCTCAGGGTTTCTGTGAGGCCTTGCCTCTGAAAAAATCAGCGAGCACCTCCCGTGTTTCCTCCAGGGGAAATGAATTACTCAGATCCTTTGCCAGGATGGGTGGCTGCAGCTGCCCGGTACCCTTCTCGAAAGTAATTGCCATTCTTGATGCTCTCCAAAGAAGAGGTCATCCATGTTGAAGACCTATCCTTACGCTCATCGATATACTGCGCAATATCTTTCAGAAAGTGCAGGGTCCTGGCGGTATTCGGAATCAATTCTGACTCTGCCCAACGACTGACGTTCAGTCGCGAATCAGGATCTGCTCCCCAATTGTCAAAGTGCTTCATCAGCTTGCTTTCCTGGCTCGAAAAAATATGGCTGAGCAACTGCCGGAAAATGTCTTTATAGTTTTCCTGCCATATCCGGGGACGCGTCAGCAGCTGAAATGCTAAAGCTGACAAATCTTCATGGTTCAGTGAGTGAGCGTTCATTAATTGGTTGTGCAGTGAGTCACGGTAGCGTTCCAGGTAATGGTAATCAGTTGTGCTGTGTAGCCAATGGGTAGACGACACCATCAAATGACTGACCCTGTCCATGGCCCTGGTATTACCAGCAGATAATGCGTCAAGCCAGATATCGCTGACCAGACGGAAGAAGACCAGAAAATCCAGATACATGCCATTCTTGATTGACTTGGCATTGGCAGGATAATTTTTAACCAGATCCTGGATTTGCTGTGCATACTCGCCAAAGAACTCCTGAAATTCCTCTTGAGAAAATTTCTTCATATCTTTTAGATCAGTAACTTCAATACTAAAAGGAATATCATCGCGAATGCGACAATTAACATCCGGGTCATCAACATGATACGAGCAAACAATGTCGCTGTTAGCAGCATTGAAATTAAACAACAACTCTCTGGTATTCATGCCAACCGTCAAAACCGGCCAGTAATAGCGGATATAGGTTGCCGACTCCTTCAGGGACTCTGGCCAATGGCTGACTATTTCGGCCACTTTTTGCTTGTCTGGCCACGCCGATGTGTAGTGTTTTTGAATTTCGCTCAATGCTCCCTCTTCTATTGAATTGGCGAACTCCATGACCTCTCTGGCCATAGAGACTTTAGCCTTGATGCCGGGAGTGTCGCTGATCGCCTGAGTAATGGCAGCAAATGTGGTGGTGATGTCCACACGTTTTTTGGCAAGCATCTCAAGAATTTGATCCATCCGCGGTGTGATCGCCCGGTCATGCAGCTCCTTTACTACGCCTGAAATATCCTGCTCAGAATACCCCAGTATCTGGAGTTGATAGCGCTCAGGCAAGGCAATAGCGGTGCTCCGGGAATCGAAGGTTGACGCTTTAGCCGTTGGAGGGCAGGAGGTATTCTGATCTGCCGAAAGCAGTGCTTCGGAAGAGCTGCCGACAGCAGGGGGCAGGGCGTGTGGTAGTGATGGAAAGGGATTAGCCATGAAAACTCCTGATTAAGGAACACCACAGTTGTTAGCATGATTAAAAAGAGATGGGCTTTCGACAGACGGGTCAGAAGTAAGTTCCCTAATTCAGGAGATGCATATTCTTGCGACTTTGGTGCAAGAGGATGACAATACTTCGATACCAGCTCCTCATGCATGAACTCCTATGACAGACGTCGTAAGCAAACAGCGCAAAGTATCCCGCAAGACTCAGGCCAGAAGTCTTGAGCGGAGAAGTACCATTCTTACGGTTGCCAGGGAACTGTTGGAAGAGCTCGCCATTAATGAACTTTCACTGTACCAGGTAGCAGAAAAAGCCGGAATGCCTCCCTCCTCTGTCTATCACTTTTTCCCCAAGGTAGACGCAATACTGGAAGCATTACTGGAAGACATTTTTAGCGATTTTGAAGCGATTCTGGATCAGCCCCTTGATGAGAGTGCAATTCATCACTGGACAGATATCATGCGACAACTCCAGGTCAGGTATGTGAGCTACTACCGACAGCACAAATACGTTCGGGACCTGATTCTTGGGCAGTACACGCCCGGCTCCCTGCTGCATGCTGACTACCAGCATGACGATGTGCTGGGTGGTCGAATCCGGAAATGTTACGAAGCGCATTACCAGCTGCCACCCCTGCCAGCCGGGTTCAATATTTTTGCCATTGCGCTGCAAATAGCGGACAAGGTTTATTCAATATCCCATCAGGAGCATGGCAATATTACCGATGTTATGGCCCGTGAGGGGGTCAATGCTGCGCTGGCTTATTTGGGGGAGTATATCCCAAGGCAACTTATTAACAGACAACCACCGTTGTCTGTCCAAGCTTGAGCTGCTCCATCAGGGGGATCGGAGGTTGTGCGTCAGTGAATAGTGTATCAATGTCGGCAACATGGCCCAGCCGAATCATGGCAATTCGATCTTTTTCCGCACTCAGGTGATGTTTCCGTTGACCGTACCGGGTGTTTTCAATACTGCTGTTGGGCAGACCGGCCCCGCCATGATGGCGGGAAATCTTGCCCTGATGGTCAAGCTCATTAAGATCCCGGCGAATGGTCTGGGGCGTTACCAAAACCTGCGTAAAGCATCGCCCAATGCGGGCGGTGATATAAGCAACAAGCCCGTAGAGGGCTTGCAGAACCGGAAGTCTTATGTATTTACAGGTGTTTGGTATTTCTGTAATATTTGCGACATGAAAACAAAACGTGCCTTTAAAGAAAGATTCTACCCAACACCTGAACAGGAAGCACTCCTTGCTCAGTCGTTTGGTTGTGGCCGTTTTGTTTATAACAACACCCTCCGTTTTCGCACTTTTGGGCTGGTAGGGCGAAATACCCCAAATTCAAAAAGAGACATTCGAGGCAAAGTATACGGCTGACAAAGGCCGCTTTCAGCATGAAAAAAGGCCAACTGTTTATCGCCAAAAGCAAAGAACCGCTGAATATCCGCTGGAGCCGAGAACTTTGTTCTGAGCCTTCCAGCATCACCATCAGCAAAGATCGGGCGGGCCGGTACTTTGTTTCCATGCTTTGCGAGTTTGAAGCTAAACCAATGTCTATCAGCAACAAGACAGTAGGTATTGATTTAGGTTTAACCGATCTGTTCATCACATCGGACGGTAAAAAATCCGGCAATCCCCGTCACACCCGACGCTATGAGCAAAGGCTCGCCTACCTTCAGCGTCAACTGGCTAAAAAGCAGAAAGGCAGTAACAATCGAGCCAAAGCAAGGCTCAAGGTTGCCCGTGTCCATGCCAAAATAGCCGACTGCCGGATGGATGCTACCCACAAGGCATCCCGTACACTCATTAACGAAAACCAAGTTGTGTGCGTTGAATCGTTGGATGTGAAGGGCATGATCAAAAATCCAAAGCTGGCAAAACATATCGCAGATGCCAACTGGGGAGAGTTTGTCCGACAACTGAAGTACAAGTCTGAATGGGCTGATCGTACTGTGGTTGAGATAGACCGTTTCTTTCCCAGTTCCAAGCGGTGCTCCTGCTGTGGGTTTGTCTATGAAAGTCTGCCGTTGTCTATTCGTGAATGGGATTGCCCTGAGTGCAATACCCATCACGACAGGGACATAAACGCAGCAAAGAATATAAGAACCGCCGGACTGGCGGGGTTAGCCTGTGGAGCGACTGGAACGGGGATAGCGGCTTAAAAACCGCTATCTAGGGAAGGCGTGTTGAAGCAGGAAGGTTCTTGGAGCGATCTAAGAACCCTCGCCCGATAGGGCGGGGAGTGTCAGGTTAAAATGTTGCACCAGAGCTTCAGTAGTCACAAAGCCTTCCTGCCTGAGCAGGGTGATGATCATTTCATGGCGTCGGCTCTGTGGGATCTGTTGCTGTTTATGCACAAGCTTTGTCGTTTTCTGAACGTCCATAAGTATTGAATTCTCAGGCTAATGACTGTGCCATGAGGGTCAACGGGTGCATCACTTTATGAGCGGTGTTCATTTCTATCTGCATCTTACAGGACTCGCAGTCGGTGACCACATAATCCACATTAAGCGCTTCGATCTGATCAAAGACACCCTGGCCAATGTTCTGAGAGGTTTGATAGTTCTCTTTTTTAAAACCGTAGGTACCCGACATTCCGCAGCACTTCTGGTCCAGCATGATCACCGCCAGCCCGGGAATACTGTTTAACAATTCCATGGTGTGAATCACGCCACCCTGTTTGATCAGGTGACAGGGGCTGTGATAGGCAACCCTCAGGTTAACGGGCTTCATATCCGGCGTATTGCCTTTGGCAAATTCCCTGGTAATAAACGCAGAGGCAAACAGAATACGTTCTCTGAGGGCGTGGTTATCCACATGAAGCACTTCCGGGTATTCGTCCCGAAGTGTCATGGCACAGCTGGGTTCTGTTGCCAGTACACATTCACTGTCCGCTAATGAGTCGGCAAACTGCCCCATATTCAGTTCGGCATTTTTACGGGCCTTATCGAAGAAGCCATTGGCTATCAGCGGGACACCACAGCATTTTTCTTTCTTTAACAGCGTGACACCGATATTCATGGCATTCAGGACTGCTACCAGATGTTTGCCCACGGTGGGGTCATTGTAGTTAGTGAAACAACCGTGGAAGAAACTGATTTTACGATTGAAGCGGTTCTGCTGCGCCTTCTGCTGTTGAAACCAGCGACGAAATGTTTGATGGGTATATTTTGGCAGTGTCTGTCGTTGATCAATGCCCAACACTTTATCCAGCAGCTTTTTAACGGGTTTCAGCTGCGTGGCGATGTTGACGACAGGTGCCGCAGGGGTAGAAAGTGACCCCATCATATCGGTGTGGCTGAGAATAAATTCCCTGGGGCCTTTTTTGAAACCGCCATGTCGGGCTTTGGCCAGTTGAATAACCGTACCTACATGAACACCCGACGGGCAGGCAACTTCACAGCGTTTGCAGTTGGTGCAGTGTTGCAATGCTTCATCATACAGCGCCGGGTTCTTGATGCGTAAACGTTCCCCGTCGGGGCCGGCCTGTTTGGGACCCGGGTAGTCCGGGTTGACTTCAGCGACCGGGCAGCGGGTGGTGCAGACGGTGCATTTAATGCAGCTGTCAAAGCTGGTATCCATGGTGTTCAGCATGTTTCTTCCGCCTGAGGTATCGTGGCAATAATCCTGTTGGCAGCAAACCAGCCGGTACTGATGGCTACCCCACCCGAACTGGCTTCCTGAACCGGGTTGAAACCATTGAGCACCGCACCTGCGCAGTAAAGATTATGGATTTTCTGACCGTTTCGGTACGGGTTTAACTGTGCACTGGTGTGAATACCGAAATGGCTGAAATTATGCGGCTTTCCATCCATAAAACGATGATCTGACCACTGATCTCTACTGTCCGGGGCATCAACATCAAGGCCAAAGACCGGCTCGGACAGATGATGGCGGTCACTGGCCAGCCCCTGGCTGAAAAAGCTGCCGGTGGCCAGAATAAAGTGGCTGGCGGATATGGGCATATCGGGGTTCAGTCTGGTCTTTACCGAGCACAGTCGGTTTTCTGCAAAGCAGCCACAAAGCACCTGGTCACCTTTCAGGAACATACCGCCCAACTGCCGGAATCGCTGTTTCAGGGCAGAGGCCATACGCATTCCGGGGAGTGATGGCGGCAAGGTCGCGACTTCACAAATACGCAGGCCGGTCAGTGTTTCAAGTTGACGGATCAGGTCATTACCACCTTCTACAGCGAGGACGGAGGGTATAACCACCAGATCAGCATTACCGGCTGCCTTCTGTAAAGCAGACGACAATATGTTTATACCATTAGGCTGGCTGAACAGGTCACGCTTAAGGGTTCGGGCTAACTCCAGAGAGCGCAGCTCATAGGCATTTCTGGTATTAATGTTCAGGGTTGCCGTTTTGATATCCGCCAGGATGAACTCTGCCTCAGAGAATCCGGGATATTGCTTCATACCTGCGGCCATCAGTGCCGGCTGAAAGTCACGAAAGCCGGCAATATTGATGATGGCAACACGACGTATGCCTTCTGCAGGAGCCAGCAACGGCAGGCTGCCAGCACCTTCCTGGCTCAACCAGGCTGGGCGAATGGCTCCCAGTGCCGTCAGACGACCATGATTCTGCTGGCCAGAATTGCTCAATTGGATGCCAGCTGCTGCCATTTGTTCGGTAAAAAATGTCAATCCCTGCTGTAAAGATGCTGCTCCCACTTTCTGGTAGGGATGGATGGAAGGCAGTTGACGGATGGCTGCGAATGGATATTCCACGAAAGAATTATCTTGTCCAATTCCGAACACGTCGATGGCACCGGAAGCAAAGGCCAGGGCACTCTCTCCAGCACTGATCACAACGGTTTTCAAGCCTGCGTCTGCGCAGCGGATTGCGCCGGTTAAACCCGCAAGGCCTCCGCCAATCACAATAACGTCGTAGTTCATCGGGCTACCTCTTCCTTTGACTCTTCCCCGCAGAGCGCAGCAGCTTGGCCAGGGTTGACACTGTGGGAATTTACCGGTGCCGGGTCATTGGGTTCCAGCTGGCTGTAGCCCAGAAGATTGTTGTACAGCCAGTAGCTCAAATCGGCTTCGCGCATCGCATCACCCCACAGCACCGGCCTGACGCCCTTCCAGCGTTCCTGCATAAACTCACCCACGCTGCTCAGCGCTTGTTCGCCGTTATCGTCGTGGGTTATTTCGCTGACAATACCGGCCGCTCGACAGGCACACATTTTTCCCTGGCAAGGCCCCATGCCAATGCGGGTCCGACGACGAAGGTCAACCAGATCTCTGGCATTAAGGTTATGGACGGCGTATTCGATTTCACCGCGAGTGACCATTTCGCACTCACAGATAACCGCATTCTGCTTTTTGTCGTTGGCAAGGAACTTTGCCGCTCTTTCTCCATGGCGGTACTTTGCTGAGCCTGATACCGGGATAGAAACCTGGGGAGCGTAAATATCGCTGTGTTTGCCATTAGCTCCGGGCAGTGGTCGTATAGCTGTGACACAGGGTTTGCTGTTACCCAGGTTTTTGGCCACCGCATCCGTGGCCATTTCCGCCATCAGCCGGTAGGTCATCAGCTTTCCGCCGGTAATGGTAATAAGACCCGGCAGGGCATCGGTTTCACCGTGGTCAAGCAAGACAATTCCCCGGCTGATATTTCGACCTGATGGATCATCCCCCAGAGAGATCAGCGGGCGAACACCGCAATAGGCACGAAGTACACGGGTCCTGGCCATGATCGGACAGAGTTTCTCGCCCTCAGCCAACAGAACGTCAACCTCGTCGGGGGTCACCCGGATGTTCTCGATGTCACCGTAGGGGATTTTTTCAGAGGTGGTACCAATCAGAGAGATGGTGTCCCCGGGAACCAGAATGTCGGCATCGGAGGGTTTACGACAACGGTTAATCACCATGCCATTAATGCGGTAATCAACAATCAATAACGACCCTTTAGCCGGGAACATGCGAATGGCCAGGTCTGCGTATTCAATAATCTGCTGGCCCCAGATACCGGCAGCATTCACCACCTGCTGGGCATAAATATCGACTTTTTCACCGGTTTTCACATTGATGCAGTGAACCCCTCGTACCCGGCCATTGTTGATGATCAGGCCAACGACTTTGGTATAGCTGAGCAGACGACCACCGTATTCTTCTGCATCAAGAATATTGGCAGCGGTTAACCGAAAAGGGTCTACGGTACCGTCTGGAACACGCACTGCGCCCAGCAGTTTCGGATTCACATTTGGCTCAATGCGCAGGGCATCTGCCGGTGTTAATGCCTCGGCCTGTATACCCGCAGATGTGCAGGCGGTAATGAATGTGTCCTGAAAGGAGAGTTCGTCCTCAGGCAGGGTGATGAACAGGCCACCGGTCTCTTCGATACAGTGGCTGGCCACTTTTCTCAGAATCTGGTTTTCACGGATGCATTCAATGGCAGAGTGAGGGTCGGTCACTGCGTAGCGGGCACCGGAATGGAGCAGACCGTGGTTACGCCCGGTAGTACCGTTAGCGATATCATCCTTTTCGACCAGAATTGCACGCATTCCCCGTTGCGCACAATCGCGAAGAACCCCCGCTCCGGTCGCGCCCCCGCCGATGATGACAACGTCGGTCTCTATCTGCCTCATTGAATTTGCTCTTACATGTTCGTTTATGTTCGCGGCGCGCACTATAAATAAACGGCAATATTTAGCAAATGACACAAATCAACAAAAAAGCACGAATGGTTATCTGGTCCGACAAAAAGCGAACATCAGAATTTTCCGGGTGTGGTTAATGATTAATCGAAGTTCATGAGGCGCATGAAAATTAATGTTGTTTTGTGGATTGGCTTTGTGCGTATTTCCCGCAATTAGCCTTCTTTATGGGTAATTGATTGATTTATATCAACCTTTCAGGATTGATAATGTTTGTTGTTGTTTGTAAAAATTCGCCGCCAACAAGGCATTTGCTGAATTCAGTATTTACGACACTGCCTTAACTAATAATTGTTGATCTGCGTGAAGCAGGTGGAAGTAGCCATTATGAGAAAATCATTGCTGGGGGAATGTCTTGCCGAGTTTATTGGCACCGGGCTTCTTATTTTCTTTGGTGCGGGTTGTGTAGCGGCGCTGGTTCTGGCCGGTGTTGATTTCGGCCAGTGGGAAATATCCATCGTCTGGGGTCTTGGTGTTGCCATTGCCATCTATGTGACCGGCGGCATCTCCGGTGCTCACCTGAATCCGGCCGTGACGCTTGCGTTAACTGTCTTTAAAGGCTTCAACAAGCAAAAGGTCATTCCCTTTATTATTGCCCAGGTACTGGGTGCATTCTGCGCTGCGGCCCTGGTTTACTTCCTGTACAGTGGCTTATTCGCTGATTATGAGTTGGCCCATAATATTATTCGTGGCTCTGAGAAGAGTCTGGCCACAGCGGGTATTTTCTCCACTTATGCCCACTCGTCACTCACTAACCTGCAGGCCTTCGCTGTTGAGTTCGTCATTACCGCTGTGCTGATGGGCGGGATTCTGGCCATTGGTGATGATAATAATGGTGTTTCCAACGGTGCACTTTCCGCTCTTTTGATCGGTATTCTTATCGCGGTTATCGGGGCATCTTTCGGCCCTCTGACCGGTTTTGCCATGAATCCGGCACGGGATTTTGGCCCGAAACTCTTCGCGTTTTTTGCTGGCTGGGGCGAAGTGGCGCTGACGGGTGCACGAGCCAACCCCTATTTCTGGGTACCGATTGTTGCTCCAATCTGTGGTGCCATGACCGGCGCATGGCTTTACATCAATGTGCTGGGCAAGCAGGTAGAACCTGCTGTGTGCGCCACACCTGGTTGTGAAATCAGAACCGCCTGATCGATTATTAGCCGATTTTTGTGAGAAGGTAGGGGTGATGATACCCCTGCCAGCTAAGGAATTAAGGACAAAAGAATGACCACTGAAAAGAAATACATTGTTTCTCTTGATCAGGGTACCACCAGTTCACGGGCCATCATTTTTAACCACGATGGTGACATCGTTGGTACTTCTCAGCGGGAATTTACCCAGTATTATCCTCAACCGGGCTGGGTTGAGCACAACCCGATGGAGATCTGGGCGACCCAGAGTTCGGTTCTGACCGAGGTGCTGGCAAAAACCAATATTCGCCCGGACGAGGTGGCTGCACTTGGTATTACCAATCAGCGGGAAACCACTGTTGTCTGGGATAAAACTACCGGTCAGCCGGTCTATAACGCCATTGTATGGCAATGCCGTCGTACAACGGAGATCTGCGAACAATTAAAAAAAGCCGGTCTGGAAAGTCATATCCGTGAAACTACCGGTCTGGTTCTGGACGCCTATTTCTCTGGCACAAAAATCAAGTGGATTCTTGATAACGTTGAAGGTGCCCGTGAAAGTGCCGAGAAAGGTGACCTGTTGTTCGGTACCGTGGATACCTGGCTGACCTGGAAGCTCACCAATGGCCGCGCCCATGTGACGGATGTAACCAACGCTTCACGGACCATGCTGTTTGATATCAACCGTCTGGAGTGGGATGACACCATTTTGCAGGCGCTGGATATTCCACGCAGCATGCTGCCTGAAGTGAAGTCCAGCTCGGAAGTGTATGGCAAGACCAACATTGGTGGTAAAGGCGGCACCCGGATTCCGGTGGCTGGTATGGCAGGTGACCAGCAGGCCGCCCTGTTTGGCCAGATGTGCCATGAGAAAGGCATGGCCAAAAACACCTATGGCACAGGCTGCTTCCTGTTGATGAATACCGGCGAGACACCGGTTAAGTCCGAAAATGGTCTTTTAACGACCATCGCCTTTGGTATTGATGGCAAGGTGCATTATGCCCTGGAAGGCTCTGTCTTTATGGGTGGGGCTTCTGTTCAGTGGCTTCGTGATGAGCTTGGCCTGGTTCGTGATGCGGCGGATACCGAATATTTTGCCAGCAAAGTAAAAGACACTAATGGTGTATATGTCGTGCCGGGCTTTGTTGGCCTGGGAGCGCCCTACTGGGATCCTTATGCCCGTGGTGCTATTTTCGGTCTGACCCGTGGTGCTAACCGAAACCATATTGTGCGTGCCACGCTGGAGGCCATTGCTTACCAGTCCCGTGATCTGATTGAAGCGATGCAGCAGGATGCGGGTATCGAAATGAAACAGCTGCGTGTGGATGGTGGTGCTGTTGCCAATAACTTCCTGATGCAGTTCCAGTCAGATATTTTGAATAAGGAAGTGGTTCGTCCAACGGTGACGGAATCAACAGCAGCGGGTTCCGCTTATCTGGCAGGTCTTGCCGTTGGTTTCTGGAAGAGCATCGATGAGCTTAAGGACAAGGTAGGCGTTGATCGTGTTTATATTCCGGTGATGGATGATGAACAGCGTAGCGGGTTGTACAAAGGCTGGAAGAAAGCCGTAGAACGCAGCCTGAAATGGGAAGACCAGGAATAAACACAAGTGTTCACGGGCTCAGGGTGCGCTTGCTACCCTGAGCACTGCTTTGGCCAATGTGTGGTGTGGAGTCTGGTAGCCGATCTACACAACCGTAGCCTTATAAATCCAACCTTATTTCTCAGTTTGCCTGTCCTTTTGGGATGATTCTCTCCGTCTTTCATACCCACAATTAACATTTCATCACTCAACACTGACCGATAGTGCCTGGGCAAGATTGCCTGTGGATTTTCAAAGTTGGCCAAAGTTTTCGGCATACAGGTAAATAGGTAATCCCACCAACAAGTGTTGTTAATTACCACTTTGTCAAAAAATCACTTACTATGTGTGCCCTGATTTATAAGAAGGGCTTCTGAGACAGGCTGCCTGCACGGGGCTTCCATCTTATGAAACAGCTCAATATGCCTGAATTTTTGGTGTAAGAATGATGTCGTATGTTGTCGGTTCCTGTGATCTTGTCAATGTACAAATCAGGTAAGAATGTTGGTCGTTTTCACAGTAAAAGTTTCAGCATTGTTGATTGGGGTAAGCACTCTGAACTGGCTCCTTGTATCCGGTTCAGAAGTGCTGATGCACTGAATGAAAAGTCTATTAATTTAGCTTCCGGTGACCGTTATGCGCATAGGGATCCCTGGAGAGGTCCAGGAAAACGAGAATCGTGTTGCTGCAACGCCCGATACAGTGGGCAAGTTGCAGAAGCTCGGTTTTGACGTCGTCGTTGAACGAGGTGCAGGGGTAAAAGCGAACTTTGGGGATGAAGCATTTACTCAGGCTGGTGCCCGGGTCGTTGATCGTGATGAGGTCTGGAACTCAGACATTATTCTCAAGGTGAACGCGCCCATTGATGATGAAATTGCACTGCTTAAAGATGGCGCTACCCTGGCCAGCTTCATTTGGCCTGCCCAGAATGAAGCGCTGATGAATAAGCTTAGCCAGCGTAATGTGAACATTCTGGCAATGGACGGCGTACCGCGCCTGTCGCGCTCACAGTCCCTGGATGCCCTGAGTTCAATGGCCAATATTGGTGGCTATCGTGCGGTGGTTGAGGCATCCCACGAGTTTGGCCGCTTCTTTAATGGCCAGATCACGGCGGCCGGTAAAATTCCTCCAGCCAAGGTGCTGGTCATTGGTGCCGGTGTTGCTGGCCTGGCTGCCCTGGGTGCAGCGGGCAGCATGGGTGCCATTGTGCGTGCCTTCGATACCCGGCCTGAAGTGAAGGAACAGGTTGAGAGTATGGGGGCCGAGTTCCTTGAGCTGGATTATGAAGAAGAGCAGGACTCTTCCGATGGGTATGCCAAGGAGATGAGCCAGGCGTTTATTGATGCTGAGATGGCGCTCTTTATGGAGCAGGCCAGAGACGTTGATATCATCATCACCACGGCGCTTATTCCCGGTAAACCGGCACCAAAGCTGATCACCGAAGACATGGTCAAGGCCATGAAGCCCGGCAGTGTTATTGTCGATCTGGCTGCCCAGACCGGCGGTAACTGTGCATGTACCGTCAAGGACCAGATCACCGTTGCCCATGGCGTAAAAGTGATCGGTTATACCGATCTGCCGAGTCGTCTGCCCACCCAGTCATCGCAACTGTACGGCACTAACCTGGTGAATCTGCTGAAGCTGCTCTGTCCAAACAAGGATGGGCAGATTGATATCAACTTTGATGATGAAGTGATCCGTGGCCTGACCGTGATCCGTGACGGCAGCATCACCTGGCCACCACCCCCGGTGAAAGTCAGTGCCGCCCCGGCTGCCGGGCCGGAACCGGTGATGGCTAAAGAGCCCGAGCAGGAAGCAAAGGCCAGGCCCTGGCTGAAGCCGGTGCTGATGGCTGTCGGTGCTGTCCTCTTTGGTTGTGTGGCTAACTCGGCCCCCGGCAGTTTCCTGGAACATTTCACCGTTTTTGTCCTCGCTTCCATCGTCGGCTATTACGTAATCTGGAATGTGACGTCTGCGCTGCATACACCATTGATGAGTGTTACCAACGCCATCAGCGGCATTGTGGTGGTTGGTGGTCTGGTCCAGATGGGCAGTGACAACAATATCGTCCTTGCCCTGTCGGGTATTGCCATCACGGTCGCTGTCATCAATATTGTTGGTGGATTCGCTGTTACCCAGCGGATGCTCAAGATGTTCCGTCTGGATTAACAGGAGTCGCTCGCAATGTCTGAAGGATTACTGGTAGCGGCTTATCTGGTCGCTGCATTAATGTTTGTTATGAGTCTTGCCGGGCTTAGCCGACAGGATACGGCAAAAAACGGCAATATCTACGGCATCACCGGGATGGTGGTGGCCGTACTGGCCACCCTGGCTCATGCCCATATTGCCGGTATTACCCTGGTAACGCTCTGCATGATAGTGGGTGCGGGTGTTGGTCTTTATCTGGCGATTAAAGTCCAGATGACGGAAATGCCACAGCTGGTGGCCATTCTGAACGGCTTTGGTGGTCTGGCCGCCGTACTGATTGGTTTTGCCAGTGCGCTGGAAGTCAATGACTCACTGGCTGGCCAGTTGAAAGACCTGGTCATGTCCGCTGAGCAGTTGATTCACAGTTCGGAAATCTTTATCGGGATTATTATTGGTGCGGTGACGTTCAGTGGCTCGGTGGTGGCGGCGTTGAAGCTTCATGGCAAGATTTCCAGCCGTCCGGTATCACTGCCCGGTAAGCACTGGAGCAACCTGGCTATCCTTGGCCTGGCGGTGTTGATGGGGGTTGTCTATGTACAGCAGCACAGTATTCTGGCCCTGGTGCTGGTCACCCTGCTGGCCTTTGCCTTTGGTATCACCCTGGTGCTGGGTATTGGCGGTGCCGATATGCCGGTGGTGGTCTCCATGCTGAACGCTTACTCAGGTCTGGCGGCGGCCATGACTGGCTTTATGCTGGGCAACAACCTGCTGATCATTACCGGTGCCATGGTGGGATCTTCCGGTGCCATCCTCTCTTACCTGATGTGCGCAGCCATGAATCGGTCGTTTATTTCGGTGATTCTGGGTGGCTTTGGTACCGCAGAGGGGACGATCGTTGAAGGTGGTGATCAGGGTGAGTATACCGAAGTCAGCGCAGAAGACGTTGCGGAACAGCTGAAGAACTCCACCAGCGTTATTATCACGCCTGGCTATGGTATGGCGGTTGCCCAGGCTCAGCACCCGGTTCGTGACCTGGTCAAGAAGCTGCGGGACCGTGGGATCAAGGTTCGTTTCGGTATCCATCCGGTGGCCGGTCGTCTGCCGGGCCATATGAATGTACTGCTGGCTGAGGCAAAGGTGCCTTATGACATCGTGGAAGAGATGGATGAAATCAACGATGACTTTGCCGATACCGATACGGTTCTGGTGATCGGTGCCAACGACACGGTGAACCCGGCGGCGGCTGAAGATCCCAACAGCCCAATCGCCGGCATGCCGGTATTGCGGGTCTGGGAAGCCGGAGAAGTGATTGTCTTCAAACGCTCGATGGCGACCGGTTATGCGGGTGTTCAGAACCCACTGTTCTTCCGTGACAACAGCCGTATGCTGTTTGGTGATGCCACCGACAGTGTTGAGCAGATTCTCAAACAGTTCTGATATTCCCTCCTGTCTGGCTGGCAGCAAGCGCTGTCAGCCAGGAACATTTCTGCCAGGAACGCTCAGTAATCCCGGTACTGTTAAAAATAAAAAACAATCATTCTTATTTGCATCTACATTTGTATTCCGAATCCTGTAACCTCGGAAACTTTGAAATGCACTCTGTACTTACTTCCTGCGTAACCATGACACCACCGTCTGATTCGGCTGCCACTGATAGTGGCCATATCCCGGAGGGTTCGTGCTGGTCGGGTATCTGGAATGTCGGTAAGACCGTGGCTAAATCCTTTCATCCGGACTTTGATCCCGGGCAACGGTCTGTTCAGTCGGATGGCCCATGTATACAGCTGAAGATTCAACCTAAAGAGCTGGCCCTGCGTCTGGCCCAGAAAGCCATACCCGCCGATAGCTATTTCAATACTATCAACCAGGTGGCCATGGCTTGTCTGGCGCTGGCCAGCCTGCCGGGTTGTGGGGGTGAGACGACGCAAGACCAAAATCCGGGAACCAGTAAAGAATCGCCTGGTACTGCTGCCTCAACTTTGCAATCGACCAGTTCTGCAACACCAACGTCAACACCAACACCAACACCAACACCAAGGCAATCAAGCTCTCAGCTGAAAAATACACATACTACGTCGCAGGCTCCGACAACTTCAGAATTGCCTAGCTCTGCAACTCAAATGACAGCGCTGCCAAGTCCCGGGCCGACCAGCTCACTGGCTTCTTCGCCGTCTTCAGCAGTTTCACAATCAGACAGTTCTGCAACACCGTCGCCATTGCTATCAAGATCAAGTTCACAGCAGGAAAGGTCACTCACCACTTCGTTGTCTCCCACAACTTCAGAATTGCCCAGCTCTGCAACTCAAATGACAGCGCAGCCAAGTTCCGGGCCGACCAGCTCACTGGCTTCTTCGCCGACTTCGGCAGTTTCACCATTGACCAGTTCTGCAACGCCATCGCCATTGCTATCAAGATCAAGTTCACAGCAGGAAAGGTCACTCACCACTTCGTTGTCTCCCACAACTTCAGAATTGCCCAGCTCTGCAACTCAAATGACAGCGCAGCCAAGTTCCAGGCCGACCAGCTCACTGGCTTCTTCGCCGTCTTCAGCAGTTTCACAATCAGACAGTTCTGCAACACCGTCGCCATTGCTATCAAGATCAAGTTCACAGCAGGAAAGGTCACTCACCACTTCGTTGTCTCCCACAACTTCAGAATTGCCCAGCTCTGCAACTCAAATGACAACGCTGCCAAGTTCCGGGCCGACCAGCTCACTGGCTTCTTCGTCGGCTTCGACAGTTTCACCATTGACCGGTTCTGCAACGCCATCGCCAGTGCTATCAAGATCAAGTTCACAGCAGGAAAGGTCACTCACCACTTCGCTGTCTCCCACAACTTCAGAATTGCCCAGTTCTGCAACTCAAATGACAGCGCTGCCAAGTTCCGGGCCGACCAGCTCACTGGCTTCTTCGCCTGCTTCGACAGTTTCACCATTGACCGGTTCTGTAACGCCATCGCCAGTGCTATCAAGATCAAGTTCACAGCAGGAAAGGACACTCACCACTTCGTTGTCTCCCACAACTTCAGAATTGCCCAGCTCTGCAACTCAAATGACAGCGCTGCCAAGTTCCGGGCCGACCAGCTCACTGGCTTCTTCGTCGGCTTCGACAGTTTCACCATTGACCGGTTCTGCAACGCCATCGCCAGTGCTATCAAGATCAAGTTCACAGCAGGAAAGGTCACTCACCACTTCGTTGTCTCCCACAACTTCAGAATTGCCCAGCTCTGCAACTCAAATGACAACGCTGCCAAGTTCCGGCCCGACCAGCTCGCTGGCTTCTTTGCCATCTTCGGCATTTTCACAATCAGCCAGTACTGCAATGCCAGCGCCGTCAAGTTCTAAGCTAGCCAGCTCATTGGCTTCTTCGTCGTCTCCGACGACTTCACAATTGGCCAGTTCTGCAACGCCTACGGCAAAGTTATCAAGCTCACAGGTGAAAAGTGCAGTTATTTCGTCGTCATCACCGATAATCTCAGAGTTGACCAGCTCTGCAACGCCATCGTCATCGCTCTCAAGTTCCCAGCTGCCCAGTTCTCCTGCTTTATCGCCAACACTAACAACTTCAGAATCGTCGAGTTCAGCTGTTTCGCCTTCAATTTTCTCAACATCACCACCGACCACTCTAACCATACCGCCGGGTTGCAGGGGGGCAGAGATTCCTGTTGGAAGTAAGGCTGACCTGGCCAAAATCGGGAAGAAAGAGGAGCCGTGCTATCCACCCAATGGTAAGTATAAACAGATCGCTAATATTGATGCTGGCAAAAACCATTCACCTATCCCGGAATTCACTGGTGAATACAACGGTAACGGCAAGAGCATTAGCAACCTGAATAACTGCCTCTTCCAGCAGGTGGAAAAAGGGGGAATAGTACGTAACGTGGTGGTTACAAAAGCTCGTGTAGATATAAAAGTCCCGGAATTTACCGGTAATAAGGGCGTAATCGCCTGTGAAGCCAGCAAAGCTCTGCTGAAAAATAACACCGTGGAACATTCTAAGTTCAAGTTGGAAGGAAGAGGCGGCTCGGGAAATATTGGAATGCTGGCGGGAGAGATCAAAGACAACTCAAAACTGGAAGGCAACCAAGTCAAGCACTCGAAAATGAGCGCATCAATAAGTGGAGCTTATAATTATAATGTAGGAATATTAACCGGAAAGGCCATAGGATCCGCTTCCCTGGACAATAATTCGATTGACAATTGCACTATCATCACGGGAAGTGACAAATGGAAAGATTCGAATAGTAATCGTTACACTGGCACTGGCTTGATGGCTGGTAAAATGGAGAATAAAGTCACTGTCAAAAACTCGAAACTTACCAATAACAAGCTGATCGACAACACGCGATTTGTCTACGCCGGTGGTGTTGCGGGGCAGGCGATAGGCCGCACAAAAATTAAAATTAAGGGTACTTATGCCTTCAATAACGAAATACTTTCCAAGGAAAGAGCGGAGAGTAAACAAGTCCCAAAGATTGCGGTAGTTGTTGCCTCAGCGAGGCGTTGCGATATTAGCAATACTACTGTTATCAAAAACCATCTTGAGTTAAATGGGTATTCCACCGCAAGTGACGGACCCGCTTCGGGAATCGTAACAGCAAAATGTAAGCAAAGCACGATCCAACATACTCTGGCCGAACATAGTCAATTGGACTCCAAAGGTCGGGCAGCTGTTGCCACTGCATATCTTGATCATGGGTGCACGATCCATAACACCACTGCCAGAAATGTGACAATTAAAGCTTGGAACAAATACTATAGAGAATCTGCTGCGGCGATTGCTGTGGCCGAGTTAGGAAAAGACGCGGGCTCCAAAAATGAGATTAGCCAGACAACCGCTATCGATTGTCAGATATCAGCAGTTCACGAAACGGATGGTTATAGTTATGCCGCAGTGGGCACTGGCTATGGAGATGAAAGTGGCAATGTGCGCATCATCGATACCACTGCCTGCAACACTACCATCAAGGGTGCTCACGCTGGCATAGCCGCTGGCCAAAAGGCTCGTTCATCTACTAGCACCCGTGCCTGTAACACCACAATCAACAACAACCAGCCGAAAAATCTTGATTGCCCTAAGGCAAACTGCCCAAGGCAAATTACTGACGCGCCACCCACACAACTCACCACGGCCACCACAACTGGCAGCAATAAAACAACAACTGACTTTTTTAATCCATCTCCGGAAACACGGGTCAACAGCACTGCAACCACGGCTACCAAGCGCAGCCCTTATTACCCGAACTACTCATCGAGCGCAAAATCATCGTTATCGGTGAGTCTGTCAAGTCCACAACTGGCAAGTACACTTACTTCGTCGTCTCAGACCATTTCAGGGTCGGCCAGTTCTGCAACGCCAACTTCAGCGCTACCCGACTCACAGCTGGAAAGTGCGTTAAATTCCTCAACGGCTTCGGCAATGTCAGAATCAACCGGTGTGACGACGTCATTACCAATGACGCCAGGTTCAAAGACGGAAAGTGTACTGACTTCGTCGTTGGCTCCGACAATTTCAGCGTCAGCCAGCTCTGCAACGCCAACTTCAGCACTACCAGGTTCACAGTTGGAAAGTGCATTAACTTCCTCGACGGCTCCGTCAATTTCAGCATTGACCCGTTCTGTAAGGCCATCAATGTTAAGTTCACAGCTGGCCAGTCCAACTTCAGCTGGCGACGGCCAGACAACAGCTGAGGTGTTAGCTCCGTCTCTGGAAGCACGGGGCAATAGCACTGTAACCCGGGCTACTACAGACAGCTCTGACTATCTGAACTACTTATCGAGCGCAAAATCACCGTTATCGGTGGGTCTGTCAAGTCCACAACTGGCAAGTACACTTACTTCGTCGTCTCAGACCATTTCAGGGTCGGCCAGTTCTGCAACGCCAACTTCAGCGCTACCCGACTCACAGCTGGAAAGTGCGTTAAATTCCTCAACGGCTTCGGCAATGTCAGAATCAACCGGTGTGACGACGTCATTACCAATGACGCCAGGTTCAAAGACGGAAAGTGCACTGACTTCGTCGTTGGCTCCAACCATTTCAGCGTCAGCCAGCTCTGCAACGCCAGCTTCAGCACTACCAGGTTCACAGCTGGAAAGTGCATTAACTTCCTCGACGGCTCCGTCAATTTCAGCATTGACCCGTTCTGCAAGGCCATCACTGTCAAGTTCACAGCTGGCCAGTCCACCGGCTTCTTCATCGGTTAACATAACCGATAACGTCGATACTTCATCCCTCCTTCTTAACACCGACGAAGTGGATGCCGGCATTCCGTTACCTACCCTGGCCGGAGGGGTTGTAGCGGGCATTCTCACCGGTGGCGTTGTGCTGTATACCTGCTACGAGTGGTACCAGGGCTATAAGGCAGGGTTAAGGGGCAAAAAGTTAGCCCTGCGGCCCATTACCCGGATCAAAGATGCGATTTGCTGCCATTCACCAGCTATGGGGAAAAAAGCGGATAGCATGGAACTGGTTTCTTTGCGGTCGATTGATGTCTGACAGTGAATCCAGAACCGGCAGCCCGCCATCAAACGCCAGACTAATGCGGATAAACATTGAAAGCATACACGCATCCCGTCTGGTACGAGCATAGCACCCGTCCGGGCGACCCCATGGTGAGGGTGGCAAAAATTAAGGATAAACATTCCGTTTTGTGAGGTGAGTCTATTCTCGGACTGCCTCCTGATTATCCAACGGTTGACGTTGCAGTGGGATGATGCGGTTGAACTTCCCATTCGGGTAATGTCTTTCTCCAATCCTTAAGTTTCAACGGATCCCAGACATTGATTTTCCAGTACACTTTATTGCTTATCCATAAACAGAGTTTCATAACGTTGATCATGAAGTTTTTGAGTTTGGCTTTAAAGCCTTCCCAGCGAGCACGACGGCTGGCGTATTGCTCATAGGCTTCGCCTGTTTTGGCTAAATCTGCCCTGCTTGCCGTTGCCAGCTTTCTGCCAAGTTTGGCACCAACCACCAGAAAGTTATTCAACGAGCGGTAATAGGGAAGTGATGTGGCGGCATCTCCGGCGATGCAGATAAGCTTGCCGGATGGCGTGACATGGTGAACTTGACGGGCATGAAAAATAGACAGGGTATGGGGCGTCAATTCTTCAGTGTCAGCAATGAGGGTTTCCTGGCAGTATTGCTGCTTTATCGCCTGCCAGTTTTTTATTTTTTCTTTCAGGCTACCCCTTACTTTACTGTCGGAGAGCTTTGCCGCATGGCCAAGGTTGTAGCCAGACAGACTCTCGAACTCTTCTTTTGAAATAAAAAAGTCGATGGTGACCTCATTGGTCTGTTCATTGAGTGGGCGAATTCTCTCTTCGACCGGTGATAACATCAATTTGAAGGTTGCATAAACATAGCGGGAAAGATTGAGCCAGCCACTGGCCAGCTTTTTCGTTGGGCCCTTGACCTGGTATTTTACCCTGACTCGATATTGCAGGTCTTTTTTTGAGGTAAACTCACTGTCTTCATCGGTTGATGACAGTTCGGAGAAGAGAATATCTTCTCCCTGGTAGCCGGGGTTATCGGCCATTGTCAGTAACGCTTTTCTACTTTTTGAATGTGCGCCATCGGCACAGACAAGGGCATCAAACAGGGCTTCTCCTGAGGTAAACGTTACTTTACCATCGCCAATGGCAACCACTTCATAATCACTGCCAGCGTGCAGGGTAATGCCCATTTGTTGGGCAATTGACTTCAAATCGGTTTCAAGCTCTTTACAACTGATATGACCATGCTGCCTGCGGATTTTATCTCTAAGCTGCGCCATTCCCGGTGTTAACACCGGATGGTCATAACTCTTCAGTGATCTGAAGCATTGATCGTCAATGTGAACTGTGTGATTTCGAGCGTATTCTGCTCTCTTTTCAAACATTTCTATATCCGTATCAGGCTGGCCTGCCTTCAGTTGCAATGCATTGTAAAGGGCAACAGGGCCCATGCCCACGTAGGCTACTTTGAGGGCTCGATGATTCAGAGGCTGGCCTGTCCCTGGTATTTGTTCACTGGACTTTTTCCTGTTGTTCGCTAACTCCTGTGACACCGCTATTTCAGGTGCTGGTAAAAATAAACCCGGATAGCGCTCATCCACGCCTGATGTAGCTTCCCTGATCATGACTTCTCAGCTCCTTCTGTGAAATAACTATTTGATAAAACTGAATTATCTGTTTTGGATTATGAAGTACGATGGTTCATAAAATCGAACTGTTAAAGATTGGACACTTTTTTTAGAAAAACGTTCGTTTTAATTTTTCCCATTCAATCGATAGACATCATTTTCTTCAATTGAGAACAATGTCTGGTCGGCCCACCCGGGCGGCCCCACCTGGGCGGCCCCACCTAGGCGGCCCCACCTGGGCGGCCCCATTGCAATACCAACAGGCCAAGACTTGCCAGCACACTCTGGGCAGCACCTTCTATAGGGAGGAGATAATGGCGGCATTGGAACTAATGTCAGTGGTGTGTGGTCAAAAGAGGTTAGCGAGACTCGAAAACTCAAGACTATCAGTGGAAAATAGGAGAATTTGCCATGGAATGCAGAAGTCATTCGCCAATCCGTCTTTCTATACCAGCCGGTGCTGACAACCAGCCGATGGGACAAGCCCTGACAGCCATCACTGGTGAATTAAATGGTATGAAAGTACAAGATGCCAGCTCACAAGCTATGTCTTCCTCAACTTTTGCAAGTCAGCCCGCATCCGGAACTGGTCAACCATCGACAGTTTCCTTAGCAGACAGAAGCTCGATTGTGCCTGTCAGCGAATCATCGACAAGAACCTATCCATCGCAACTCGATCGTTTTCTTGATGGCGGTCCATTCCCGGAACTGTCCAAAAAGGAAAAAGACGAGATCAGAAAGGAAAGGCTGGCTTTTAGTAGTATGGTGCGCAAAAAGGAATCAAAGTTTGGCGAATATCATTTAGCAGGTTTTCCGTACTTACCAATTAGTACCAAACACACGACCTACTTGATTCCCACCGACGATATCAAAACTTACCTGGTGATTGCCGAGCATTACAAAGATCTGCGCTTCGCAATTGACTTCGATGAGAAAGAACGCGCTATAGAAGCTCAAGACAAACTCATGGTCTATTTGAATGATCCCCGTTGTCTCAAAATGAGTGTTGCGAAAGCAGCCCGCTTTCAGGCCGAAAGTGCAGCAAACTTTATTGCGCCTGAAGTTGTCAAAAAAATTCTGGACAGCAAGCTGGATTATTTTGTTGAGGCGCTCGCCGATGAAAACAAACGACCAAATGTCATTTTTACTCTCCTCACCCTACAAGACAAACTGAATGATGCCAAGAAAGAGGTGGATGAATGCTTTGAGTATCCAAGTGTGTGGGATGATGATGATGAAGATGAAAGCCCCAAGCTGTCTATTCAAGTGGGCCATTCCAGGCTGATTATACAGAATGAACCGGCCCAAAAAGCCAAACAGGCTTTGTGCCATATGCAGGAGATGATCTCTCATCTTTTGCAACAGGATTATGATCAAGCCAAGATCAGCCAAAAGTCAATAAAGCTCAAGCAAGAGAACTTCTACGTCGAATGATGGCAATTTCGAAAGATATCTGAGCTTATGGTTTAGCGGCTGCGATCAGCCGCCAACCATCCCACCAACAACTCCGTCAATAACCACCACATTTCTGCCGCACCATTGGAACAACAACCACAGGCTCCTGGTTCGGCGGGAGTACCTTTCGATTACGGATAGGCCCCGGACATCATTTTCAGTGACTCTATCTCGTCTGCCCAGAGTGTTTCATCAATGGTTTCCAGAACCATGGGAATGCCATCAAAACGGCTGTCAGCCATGATATAGCGAAATACCTCCCAACCAATCTCACCCTGGCCCAGGCTGTGGTGCCGGTCTTTTCGTGAGCCCAGTGCGCCTTTGGAGTCATTCAGGTGCATGCCTTTCAGGTACTGAAAACCAATGACCTGCTCGAACTCGGCAAACGTTTTCTGGCAGGCGTCCTGTGTGCGAAGGTCGTAACCGGCAGCAAAAGTGTGGCAGGTATCCAGACAGACACCAACACGGCTTTTGTCGTCCACCTGATCAATGATTTCGGCGATTTCGGCAAATTGCCACCCCAGGTTGCTGCCCTGGCCTGCGGTATTTTCGATCACCGCAATCACGCCCTGCGTTTGCTCAAGGGCCATATTGATGGACTGGGCAATTTTACTCAGGCAGTCCGATACCCCGATTTTTCTCAGGTGACTGCCCGGGTGAAAGTTCAGTCGGTCAAGACCGAGCTGCATACACCGTTCCATCTCATCAATAAATGCCAGCCGGGACTTCTCCAGGGCTTCGGGCTCCGGATGACCCAGGTTGATCAGATAACTGTCGTGGGGAAGAATTTGTTGCGGTGTGAAATGGTATTGCTCACAACGCTCTCTGAATAACTCGATGCTCTTCATTGACAGCGGTTTGGCCTTCCACTGTCTTTGATTTTTGGTGAACAGGGCAAAGGCGGTTGCACCTAATTCATGAGCATTCACCGGGGCATTTTCGACACCACCGGCCGCACTGACGTGTGCTCCTATGTATTTCATTGATTGGTACTTCCTGTGGGTTTTATGGGATAAGGAATTGTCCTGAAATAACTTCCACTTTTCTACAGACTACCAGCTTCCCGCTTCCCGAAAAATTGGAACCGCTTGTGCTCTTGCGGGCAGCGGGTGGCGGGAAGCGGGCGGCGAGATTTTCCCGGACAAATCCTAATTGCAACTGTAGGCACTATTCCCGGGCATTCATCTCTTCTGATAACCATTGCATATATTGAGCCCGGGTTTCTGTCAGCTCATTCGGCAGGTGATGCCGGGCACCCTCCAGCCATAGGACTTTGGGCGAGCGATATAGTTGCCCTAAAGCCTGAATGTTATAGGGGCCGTCCACTGTGGTGTCATCCGTGCCCTGAAGGATCAGCGGGCTTAACGGGATTTGCTCTTTGGATGACTCTATTGTTCGAATCCAGCGGTCCAAAGCAGAGACCCACTGTGTGGGTAACACGGTTGGTGCCAGTGGATCATTGTGCGCTCTGTTCAGGAAGTCTTTATCCCGACAGTTATCTTTGAATTGCCTGGGAATCTGGCGAATAAATGGCCGGGCCAGGTAGAGCTGTAGTCGGCTGAGTTTCCATAACCAGGGCCGAACCAGTGGAGCAGACAGGATAACCTGATCAAAAGGCATCGGCGTGCCTTGCCTGGTATGGTGATGCAACAACTCGGTAATAATGGCACCCCCTGTACTCTGACCGTAGGCAAGCCATGGCCCGGGCAGCATTGACGCGCAGTACTGCATAACATCTGCCAGCACCAGGCGATAGTGTGCAAAGTCTTCAATGGTCGCTGGCTGGCCACTGGAAAGCCCGTGACCGGGAAGATCGTAGGCCAGAACGTTAAAGCCTTCTTCAATAAAGAAGCGGATAATATGCTCAAACAAGCCGACATGGTCATAGTAGCCATGGAGCAGAAATACCGAGCCTTTGGCTTCAGGCCGGGTGTATAGGTGGCAGGCAATGCGGTATTCAGTGCTGTTTATATACCCCAGGCAATGCTGGACATCAGGGAGGCGCTTTTCCAAGTCAATGCGGTAATACTCAAAGTATGCCTGTTCGTGAGGATACGGCGTCAGGCCATGGGAGAGCGGGCGCATATCAGAGATAAGCTTAAGTTTGTCCATTAACTTTCTTCAGGTACTTTCTGGAGGTCCTTTAAGGGAACTTCTATCTCTTTTCTGGCAACAATCTTTTCTTCAATGCCTTCGTCAGTTCGCTGACTTTCAATGAACTGGATAAGAATAATACCGCGGTCCATCTTAACACCTTTGACAAACGTACTTTCAAGGTGTCGGAAAAGAGGGTTGTTATACAGTACCGACTCACCTTCCTTGAAGCTGACGGAGTCTGGCTTCTCATCCGGAATGCGGCCATTGTATTTCCAGACAAATGCCTCAATCTGGTCGATCAGCTGCTCACCATCAGGTATCGGCCTGGGTAGTAGCTTGCCCATATCCTTTTCAGGCAGTCGCCCTTCGTTGTAGAGCTTTTGACTGATCTTGTTAAACCGGACCACCTGGGCGATGCCCCGGGTTGAACGGATTTTGTGAAAAGAGGGAAGGGCATCCTTGTCTAAGTGGATGAACAGATAGCCCGGAAACAGGGGGAACGCGAGTGCTTTTTTCCAGGATGAGAGGACAATAGGCCTCAAAGCCCTGGTGCTCAAGGTTATCCTGAGCACGAACCTCTTCCCGGTGTTTGGCTTTCAGCAAATACCATCCCTGTTGCAAAGCCGCTTGTTCAGATGACATAACAAATCCTTTTGACGACGTTTACTGAAAATAACCAACGGGCAGGTAGAGTGCCTCGAAGCGGTTCCCTGCAATGTGTGAACTTCATCATCAGACATTCAGCCAATGCGGCAAGTTGCCGGGTTGTCGTACAGTTAACACGACCCTTATCTAACGGGGGAAGCGCACGACAGTAGAAGCCAGTATATATGCTGAAGACAAGAACTATGCCAGTAAAAAGCACGATGACGCTGGCCAGCAGGTGGTTTCTGCATTCAATAGAATCAGCTGATCTAAAGGTGTTCGACGAGAGCATTCTACAGGACTCAGTTATTCAGACAATACTCAATCAGCAGTAGAGCCCTGTATCGAAAGACTATTTTTTCAGGGAAGCAAGTAAACAGGGTGGGCAAGGTGGTAAAGGTACCGGAAGAACATAGATGGTCTTCCGGTATTGATCGATCAGCGCTTGGCTGCTGCTTCGAGCATGGCTACTGCAGGCAGAACCTTGCCTTCAACAAACTCAAGGAAGGCACCGCCACCGGTGGAAATGTACGACACTTTGTCTTTAATGCCGTACTTGTCGATAGCGGCCAGGGTATCGCCACCGCCAGCGATGGAGAATGCGTCTGAGTTGGCAATGGCCATGGACAGTGAACGGGTGCCCTCACCGAACTGGTCAAACTCGAAAACTCCCACCGGACCATTCCACAGGATGGTTTTTGCTGCCGTGAGAACGTCGGCAAACAGCTTCTGGGTTTCCGGACCAACGTCAAAGATCATGTCGTCATCTTCAACCTCATCCACCGACTTGATAATGGCGGTCTCGTTCTCATCGAATTTCTTACCGCAAACCACATCCACTGGCATCGGGATATCACACTTTGCCATCAGGGCTTTGGCCTGAGGGATCAGGTCTGCTTCGTAGAGGGACTTACCCACATTTTTGCCAGCAGCTGCCAGGAAGGTGTTGGCAATACCACCACCCACGATCAGCTGGTCACAAACGCCGGACAGCGACTCAAGCACGGTCAGCTTGGTAGAAACCTTGGAACCACCAACGATTGCCGTCATCGGACGTTCTGGTTTATCCATAGCCTTGCCCAAAGCGTCCAGTTCCGCCGCCAGCAGCGGACCGGCACAGGCAACAGCGGCAAACTTGCCAACACCATGGGTGGAAGCCTGGGCGCGGTGTGCGGTGCCGAAAGCATCCATCACATAGATATCACACAGAGCGGCCATTTTGCGGGACAGGGCTTCGTCGTCTTTCTCTTCGCCGACATTGAAACGGCAGTTTTCCAGAATAACCAGCTCTCCGGCTGCCACGTCAAAACCACCGTCAACCCAGTCTTTGACCAGGCGAACTTCCTTACCCAGCAGGTTGCCAATGTAGTCTGCCACCGGCTTCAGGGAGAACTGCTCTTCATACTCACCTTCAGTCGGGCGACCCAGGTGAGAGGTCACCATGACATGAGCACCGGCTGCCAGAGCCTGCTCAATGGTTGGCAGAGACGCCAGAATACGGGCGTCACTGGTGACCTTGCCGCCTTTTACCGGAACATTGAGGTCTTCACGGATCAGCACGCGTTTGCCTGCCAGATCCAGGTCGGTCATTGTTAAAACGTTCATTGGGAGCCCTCTTGATATTCACTGATGGCTGAGTTTCTCAGGGGCAAGCACTGTTTATTAATACTTGCCTTGTAGAAATTGCCTGGGGAATAGCGAAAAAACGTCGGGGACAATAGCACATAAATGACACTTCAGGTATGCATTGACACGCTCTTATGACCTGAATCAAACGGTGATCCAAGAGTTTCCAAAGGGTCACAAAATTTACCGTGGATGTTGTTTGAAAACGTTAATGGTGCGGTGATAGCTGGCGACAACTTATGGCGTTACAGGACTTCAGACTTTACAGGACACCAACACTGAGCTTCCACCAAAGTAAAAGGCAGGTGTCGGCGATACAGCAAATTTCTGCGGGATTACCCGGTGATCTGATGTGAGTACGGCAATTATCTCGGGTTTCATCATTGGGGATGGTTGAAATTACCAGTTTATTCACTTTTTGTTGAACTTTTTGTGCTTTGGGAACTCTAACGCTGCTGTGTTTGACTCAGTCTATAAACAACAACTTATCAGACCAAGGGAGTGATAACGATGTTACGTGCTGACTTTTCTTCCCCCTCAACAACGTCAGCTTTTACAGCCGCCTCTGGAAATTCTGATGGATTTTCTGATGAAAAAAAACATACACAGGCCACAAACATAAAATTTGGCGATAGATTCAGAACCATTTGCCCTGTGTTTTCTAAATCTCTTTTAGATCGGGTCAATTTGGAAATAAATCATGACGATAGATATTTCTGTTCAGAGCTTGTTAATAATTTTCTGGATGGCCATCGTGGAGTAAGATATATACATTCAAGCAATATATTTGAAAGTCTGGATTTTACTATTAATTCTGAAAATCCTTTGTTCACCGCCCGTTTATGCTTTGAAATGCCAATTCATTTTGATGAAAATAGTCATTTGATGAACAAGGAGGTATTTCAGGCCAGGTTGACTACTTCATCGGTTGCAATCCGGGCTCTATGCTCAGAAGCATTGGATATAATGGCCGATGAATTTCAGTGGCGGGATCGTTCGGTAAACGTTGTGGGTATTTACCTGATCCGTTACCCGTTAATTCCCTCAAGGGGGATAAAAGGTATGCGCTGGCATAAAGATCCCGGCAAAAAAAGCATGGTCGTTCAATTGAATGACAATACCAACGCAACCAAAACGGGTGTGAAGTATTCAGGAGGCGGGCTTAATATTGGCAAAAAGTCACCTGGTTCAAAAGTAACATTCCCTGTTAAAGGCACTGTAGAGAATTATCCTTATGGCCCTCATGACGAAGAAATCGGGAATGCCGGGCATATGTTTTCCAATGATCAAGGTGATCTGATTCACCAGCCTGAGGATATCGTATACCATAGCGAAAATAGTGACGATCTGGCAGAAAAACGCATCATAGTGGTATTAGTTGACGATTAAGGCATTCGAAAACAGTCTTAAGTCCGACAGGCTCCTGGGAGCCTGTCCGAGAATAGACTGCCCTACTGCGGTTGCGATAAATTGGTCTAAAAATTCCTGCTTCTTCGTCAAATAGCCCCGCTATTCTCCTCAGAAGCAGAAATTTTTATCCTCAATTTCTCGCAATCCTCGCTACGGGCGCTATTCTCGGACAGCCTCCTAGCCAGTAACCCGCAACATCCAGCATCCGATTGGCAAAGCCCCATTCATTGTCAAACCAGCATAGTAGCCTGACCAGACGGTTGGCAGAAACCTGGGTTTGTGTACCATCAACGATGCAAGAGCGGGCATCATGGTTAAAATCCACCGAGGCGTGGGGCTCGTTGGTCATACCCAGTATCCCTTCAAGACGACCAGAGGTGGCCTGTTCCAGAATATGATTGATTTCTGCTGCTGAGGTGTTTCTGCTGACCTGAACCGTCAGGTCAATACAGGAAACATTAATGGTGGGAACCCGCACGGCACTGGCTGTAAATCGCCCCCTGAGTTCAGGCAGCAAACGGTTAATGCCTTTGGCAAGTCCTGTATCAACCGGGATGATGGAGTGCAGGGCGCTGCGGGTCAGACGCAGGTCGTTCTGATGATAGGCATCAATAACCGGTTGATCATTCATGGCGGAATGGATGGTGGTCATGGAGCCATAGTCAATCCCAAGGGCGTCGTTTAACGTTTTGAGCACAGGCACAATGCAGTTAGTGGTACAGGATGCACTGGAAACAATACGGTGCCTGGCGTTTAACTGCTGTTCATTGATACCGTAAACGATGGTTGCATCCACGTCCGGTTTTGCTGGCTGGGAAAAGAGCAGACGGGAAGCTCCCCCGTTCAATATGAAGATTTGCGGTAGCCCGATCATTAAACGAGCCTGAGCATTCCAGTAGCAGGTCGATGTTCAGGTCTTGCCAGTTGATTTCCTGTGGATCTGGCTGGTTAAACACCCGAATGCGGTCATCGCCGATCAACAGGTGGCTATCGTCTGCCAACACCCGGCCCGGAAAACGGCCATGGGTGGTATCATAGCGGGTCAGGTAGGTCAGCGTGTCAATATTGGCCAGCTCATTGATGGCGACCACTTCCATACCATGCACAGGATGATCACGAAAGCCATTTTCATAGAGTGCACGCAGCACGCACTGGCCGATTCGCCCATACCCGTTAATGGCCACCCTGTAGGTCATCGTTTGTTTGTTTCCAGCGGTTGTTAGCGCCGGGTATTGTACCGGAAAATATCAGGAATGTGACCAGTCTCTGAGCACCTGACCCGGGTTTCAGCAAACAATTATTCTTTTTTTTATAAATGAAACTTTTCAACATTCACTCAATCTAAGGGGGCATTATTAATAGAATTAAGGAATATACCTTATGATCTCCGGTAACCCAATACCGGCTCAAAATGTCTTGGGCACTGCTCAAGATGATCCGGCATCTACTGGTTCGGGCAGCTGGCTTGGTCGCGCTATTAACGTACTTAAAGCGGTGACCTGTTTTGTCTCGGGAGTAGCTGCTGTGGTTGCCCTGTCCACTGGCTTCTGTATTACGGCTGCGGTATGCGGAGCGATTTTCGCGGTGTCTGGATTATCCCTGCTGTTTGGCAATAGTCATAATAACATGGAACCATCAGGGGAAAGCCTACAGTCGCTGTCAGATGATCCTGATGATACAGGCGCAGTCGAACTGTGTAGCACTGATCAGTCAGAACCGGTCAGTCAGGTGGTCACCCGCAATACCTATACTCCGTCCCATTATACGACAAGCACTGTTTACAGGGGTGCGCCGACACCGGTGAAGACAATGAGTCCACCGACGGTGAATGACAGCACCAATAGTGGCAGGGGCCTCCTGCCCAAGGCTGAACTGGTGAGGTGTAACAATTTACTGGACGATGGGATCAGAAATGTCCATGTGGCTCTTGATGCCATGAGGCTGTACAGCTTATCAGCCGACAGCCCGTCACTTTACAGGAAGCACATAGGTACTCTTAGAAGCAGTGAACCATTTGATGAAAATTTATTTTTGCTTATGGCAAAACGTTTAAAGGCGGATGAATCGGTTATTGATGGTCACCAGCAACTGGATAAGGCTGTCAAGATTGATTTGCTGGAGAAACTGGTTGAACAGCTGAAGGATGTGCCCAAAGTGCAGCTGGGGCATGTTAAAACTCAAATGGTCAATCTGGAAAACCTTAAAGAAGATCTGCAACGCCACTCCCCGTTACTCAACATTAGTTCAATACCTGATCCGGTACCAGAAAGTAACGTGTCACATATGAAGCGTCATGTGGATGCCCTGGATTCAGTGTTGGCCAACATTAGAAAGCGCTCGCTTGCTGACCTTATCGATGCTGATGACTCATTGCATGAACGGTTGTCAGAAGCGGATGCAGCGATTAAAAAATGTCGAAATATTTTAAATGGGACTGATCGTAAATATTATTGAAGTGGGCCATTTCAGGGACCCTGAAATAGCCTGTTTGAACAAAATCATGGCTGCCATGGGGAGGCCGTGCCTTACCGAAAAAGATCACAAATGAGGTCAATCTCCTGGCATTCCTCCAGCTGGGGCTTGTTGCAGTAACAATTATTTTTTTCGTAAATGAAACTTTTTAACAGGTGCGCACTCTAAAAAGGACATTCTAAGACAATAAAGGAATATACTTTATGATCTCCGGAGCCCCGATAACCCCCCAAAATAGCTTGGGAGCTGCTCAAAATGATCCGGCAACTACTGGTTCTGGCAGCTGGCTTGGTCGCACTATTAAAGTACTTAAAGGGGTGACTTGTTTTGTCTCGGGAGTTGCCGCTGTAGCTGCCCTGGCTACTGGTTTTTATGTTGTAGCTGCGGTATGCGGGGCGATTTTCGCTGTGTCCGGGTTATCCCTGCTGTTTGGCAAAAGTCATAATAAAGTGGAACCATCAGGGGCAAGCCCACAGTCACCGTCAGATGATCCTGATGATTCAGGCGCAGTCGAACTGTGTAGCACTGATCAGTCAGAACCGGTTAGTCAGGTTGAACTGTGTAGCACTGGCCAGTCAGAACCGGTCAGTCAGGTGGCCACCCACAATACGCATATTCCTGCCGATCCTTTGACAAACCCGGTTTACAGGGGCTCGTCGGTGCCGTTGCAGCCAGTGAATCCGCCGACGGTTAATGTCAGCACCAATAATGGCGAGGGCCTAATGTCCACAACTGAACTGTTAAGGTGTGACAGTGAGCTGCATGATGTTGTCAGAAATGTCCGTTTTGTTCTTGAGGCCATGAGGATGAATAGCTTGACAGGACTCAGTGGTTCTGATTACGGGCAACGAATAGTTGATCTCAGGGCCAATGAACCATTTGATGAAAAATTATTTCTGCTTCTGGCAAAAAATTTAAAAGTAGAGAAATCGGTTATTGATAGTCACCAGCAAACGGATAAGGCTGTCAAGATTGAGTTGCTGGAGAAACTGGTTGAACAGCAGGAGGAAGGATTACAAGCGCAGTTGCAGCATGCTAACAATCACATGGTCAATCTGGAAAACCTTGAAAAAGACCTGGAACGCTATTCCCTGGTACGCAGGATTAATTCCATACCCGATCCGGTCCCGGAAAATGAAGTGGCACAAATGAATCGTCACTTGGATGCCCTGGATACACTGTTGGCCGACATTAGAAAGTGCTCGCCGCCTGGTTGCTTTATTGACTCCGATGGTTTTTTGCAGAGACGGTTGTCAGAATTGGAGGCAGTGATTAGTAAATGTCGAAATATTTTAAACGGGACTGATCGTAAATATTAATGAAGTGGGCCATTTCTGGGACTCTGAAATAGCTTGTTTGAACAAAAATCACGGCTTTCATGGAGAAGGCCGTTCTAAACCGAAAAATACACCAATGTGGTCGATCCCTTGGTATTCCTCCAACCGGGGCTGTTCAGGTAAACAATTATTTTTTTCATAAATGAAACTTTTTAACAGCTGCACACTCTAATAAGGAAATTCTAATGCAATAAAGGAATATTTTATGATCTCTGGAAACCCTACAACTCCCCCAAACAGTTTGCGAGCTTCTCAAAATGATCCGGCATCTCCTGATTCCGGCTCTTGGAAGGGGCGAGCGATCAAGGTACTTAAGGCAGTGGGCCTTGTTGTCTCGGGGGTAGTCGCTTTGCCTGTCGTGATTCTGGCGACAGGCGTTTATCTTGTGGCAACGTTATTGGGGGCAGTTTTCGTTGTACCAGCAATACCCTCGCTGTTTGACAATATTAATCAAGCTGAGGATGCTTCAGAGTCCGATTCCCAATCACCGGCAGATGATGATAAAGAAGAAGTTCTCGGTTATATAGGTACTTGTCCGATAACACGTAACTCAACTTATGAAAGTATCTCTGCTCATTTCAGGGAGCATGATTATGTTATACCGAACTTCATTAATACAACGAGGTCAGAGAGGGGCAATGAAAGCCCCGGTAATCGCTATAAACCGGGTTTAGCTGACCTGGAGACGTGTAAGACTAAATTGCGCCGGGGGCAAGATGAAGTTGATATAGTTCTTAAACGCATATTTCTCCATTGCTTAACAAACTTTCCCGATCTGACTCATCCCCGGGAACAATTGGATATTTTAAAAACTAAAGAACCATTTGATGACGAGCTCTTTCTGGAATTGGCACAAATTTTACGCGTAGAGCAATCGATTATTAATGGTCACCAGCGTATTGATAAATCTGAAAAGATTGCGTTGTTAGAAAGGGAGTGTATACAGCTGGAGGAAGTGCATGAGTTGCAACGGAATAGTATTTGTAAACTAAAGACGGATTTCGGGAACATTTATCAGAACCTGCATGCCTTTGTTCTACCAGACAGGTTAATTAGCGAATCTGATTCGGCTTCAGATATTGATATAGCAACAATGAAGGAGCATGTGGATGCTTTTGATTCGCTATTATCCCGCATTAACAAAAGTGCCATTGCTGAACTGATCCGGGTTGATGAAGAACTGAAACGCAGGATGTCAAAAGCAGCTGAAGCTGTCCAGAAATGTAGAAATATTTTTCACAAACTACACCGTAAATGGTCGTGAGTGGTCTATTTCAGTGTCCCTGAACCAGAGAAAGTTCAGGGACCAATTCTCGGACAGCCTCCCAGGCATTCCTCCAGCCGGGGCTTGTTGCAGCAGCAATTATTTTTTTTCATAAATAAAACTTTTTAACAGCTGCACACTCTAATTGGGGCATTCTAAAGGAATATAATTTATGATCTCTGAAGCCCCGATAACCCCCCCCAAATAGGGAGCTGCTCAAGATGATCCGGCATCTACTGGTTCTGTCAGTTGGCTTGGTCACGCTACTAAAGTACTTAAAGCAGTGACCTGTTTTGTCTCGGGGGTAGCCGCTGTGGCTGCCCTGTCCACTGGCTACTATGTCGTGGCTGCGGTATGTGGCGGGATTTTCGCGGTGTCCGGATTATCCCTGCTGTTTGGCAACAGTCACAATAACGTGGATCCATCAGGGGCAAGCCTGCAGTCATTGTCAGATGATCCTGATGATACAGGCGCAGTCGAACTGTGTAGCACAGATCAGTCAGAACCGCTCAGTCAGTTGGCCACCCACAAGACCCATACTCCTGCCGATTATACGACAAGTGCTGTTTACAGGGGCGCGCCGACACCGGTTAGACCGGGTTTAGCTGATCTGGAGACGTGTAAGCTCGAATTGCACCGCGGGCAAGGAAAAGTTGGTACAGTTCTTAATCACATATTTACCCATTGCTTAACAAATGCTCCCGATCTGTTTAATCCCAGGAAACAATTGGATATTCTAACAAATAAAGAACCATTTGATGACAAGCTCTTTCTGGAATTGGCACAACTTTTACGCGTAGACCAATTGATTATTAATGGTCACCAGCGTATTGATAAATCTGAAAAGATTGCGTTGTTAGAAAGGGAGTATCAACAGCTGAAGGATGTGCCTAAGGTGCAACAGGATCACACTCTTAAACTAATGGCGGATCTCGATAACATTAAACAGAACCTGAAATCCTTTGTTCTACCAGTCAGGTCAATTCGCGTACCAGATCCGGTTTCAGATATTGAGAGAGCAATAATGAAGGAGCATCTGGATGCTTTTGATTCGCTGTTATCCCGCATTAACCAAAGTATCATTGCTGAACTGATCCGGGCAGATGAAGAGCTGCAACGCAGTATGTCAAAAGCAGCTAAAGCTGTGCAGAAATGTAGAAATATTTTTGCACAAACCACACCGTAAATGTAAGCGAGTGGACTATTTCAGTGTCCCTGAACCAGAGAAAGTTCAGGGGCGATTCTCGGTCAGCCTTAACCTACCGTTACAGGCGCTTCTATTTCTCCTTCTTTCTTTACCAGCAACAGTGAAGCAACAGAGAGTACTCCGCAACCAGCCATCACCGCTGCCATGGGAATGGCTGTTCCATTATGCAGGTAACCGACCAAGGCAGAGGCAATCCCCCCCATGGTAAAACGCAGTGCGCCTGCCAGGGCGTTTGCTGTTCCTGCCGATTTTGGGAAGTGGGCCAGGGCCAGGGCGTTGGAGTTAGGACCCGTTAAGCCAATACAGGCGATATAGCAGGCAATTGGGATCATCAGTCCGGGTAGGCTGCCAAAGCCGGTAACCGTGTTAAGCAGGAGCAAAAGTGCAGAGACCGCTGCGATCAGGCTGCCTGAGCGCAGAATCGTAAACAGTTTGAACTGCTCAACCAGGCGGATATTCACCATATTGGTGATCCCCATGGCCAGGATATTAATGGCAAAGAGCAGCCCATACTGTTCAGCGGGGATGCCAAACAGCTCAATGTAGACGAAGGGAGAGCCGGAAATAAACGCAAACATGCCACCAAAGAAAAAGGCATGGCAGAGAATACAGCCAATGGCTTCGCGGTTTTTCAGGATGTTGGCGTAGTTCAGTGCCAGTTGTACTGGTGACACCATAAGCCGGTCTTCATCTGGCAATGTCTCCTTAACCCGGAAAAAGGCCAGAATTAATGACAGGCAGGCGGTTATCGCCAGAAAGATAAACAGGCTCTGCCAGCCAAAGAACTTGAGAATCTGCCCGCCCAGCAGTGGCGCAGCCAGGGGTGCCACCGTCATGACCATGAGAATGGAGGACAGTGCTTTGGCTACCTGTTCCCTGGGGAACAGATCCCGGATCATGGCCGGAATCGTCACCATAATGGCCGCTCCGGCCATTGCCTGCAGTACCCGGACAATGATCAGCTGGGTGGCACTGGTACACAGGGCGGCCAGAATATTGGTCAGGATGTAGAAGATGATGCCCGGGAACATGACTGTTCTCCGGCCGAACCGGTCCGATAACGGGCCACACACCAGCTGGCTTATGGCAAAGCCAATGGTATAGGCACTCAGTGTGTACTGTATCCGGCTTAATGGCTCCCCCATGCTTTTTGCGATGGTAGGCATGGCGGGCAGGTAGAGGTCAATGGCCAGCGGCCCAAGTGCTGTTAGCGCCCCCAGGGTCAGAATCAGGAATAAGCGCTCACCCCTGTCCTCTCTTGTTACCAGATGAGTTGACGTTGTCATTTTTCAGGCTCATATTTTCGGGCAGCCGGGAGTTTGGGTTTCAAGAGGTTTTTGTCCCGAAATGGCGGTGGCTGCATTTATATAAAAATTGTCTGATTTAACAGCCGAACCGCTGTAGTGCCTTAAAAATGCACGACACTGGTTTTTTTGTTTATGAGGGAACGTCTTGTCCGCTAAAGCAATGGTTGGTAACGGACAGGTAACGGCATCAATTTATAGTTTATACGGCTATAAATAATTCTTTCATAAAAGCATTAAGCGATAAATAGAAAAGTACACTTGTATAAATAGTACTTACCATGCATTTACTGCCGGTTGCTTCTCTGGTGATAATGTTTCTGCCGTCACTTTCCTGTGATCCGGGTGCTGGAAGTGATTGAAGCTCATGCGATAGCCGCAGCTTAATTGAATTTCACCGGTTGCAAGACATTGGTATGGCGTATTTTCCGCCAGCAACTCTTCTGGTCGCCGGGCATTAAAACCGATCAGATCCCAGCAGCCCGGGTTCAGCTGTTTCAGCAGTATGGCGACAATCGGTGAGTTGGCCAGATCAAGGTTGGTGGCAAAACTGACGTATGAGCTGTTTTTATGCGGTGTGATATGGATGGTGGCATAGCGGTTGCCCCGAATCGCATTCAGGGAGTAACCACAGGGGGTAAACAGCCAGTCGCTCAGGGCAAAGTCCGGAAACAGCCGGTTCAGTTTAAGCAAGCGACGGATGTCTTTAATCCTCTGGTGCTCACAGCGCAGGCTGTCAGCATTTTCCCCCCGGATATGGTACATCAGCAGTTCGCTGGTGGTGTCATCAGGCGCTGGTCCATAGGGCTTGTCCAGATGGAATACACAGTTATGATGGCCATCCGGATAGCCCAGACGAAAGGCACAGCCGGGCACCCGCTGGCTCAGTCGGTCAACGTCGTCCATAAAGGAAGTCTTCTGAAGATGGGGCTGGTACTCATTTTTGCGCTGGAATCGGGCGCAGCGGATATGCTCCAGAGGGGTCTGTTCAAAGAAGTAGAGGGCAGCATCCACCAAAGTAGTGGTGCCACAGGTAAGCATCAGAAACCGGTCATGCCAGACAAACAGACTGGACTCCGACAATAGATAAGCGTCACAGTGTTCGTTGCTGAGTATGGCCAGGATGTCGGCCCGGGCTCTGGCCACCATCTGTGCCCAGAAGCTTCTGCCCAGGGCCCTCAGGGAAATCCATTCCGGGCTGGTGACTATCTCTATTTTTTTTTCTGAGCCTTCAAAAAACATCACGGCAGGCTCCCTCCGATAAACTCCAGATAGGTGTAGCCCCGGAGCCCTGATTCCAGTTCCGCCAGTATGGCCCGCTGTTGCCCTGGTGGGAGGTTTTCCCTGACCAGCTGCCGGTAGGTGCGAAGAAAGCTTTCCGGCTGCAGGTTGACATAACGCATCACCTTTTCCACGGTATCGCCCGCCTGGTACCCGGTGACGTCCACGTCTCCCTGCCCATTGATGTGGACCGAGGCCACATCGGTATCCCCGAACAGGTTATGCATATTCCCCAGAATTTCCTGGTAGGCACCCACCATGAAGATACCGATCAGGAACGGGTTTTCCGGTTGCCATTGAGGCACTGGCAGGGTGGTTTCTATGCCCTGGCCGTCTACGTACTGATTAATGACGCCGTCGGAGTCACAGGTGATATCCAGCATGACTGCCCGGCGGCTTGGCGGGCGATCCAGACCGGACAGGGGCATGACCGGAAAGATCTGATCAATACCCCAGGCATCGGGCAGGGATTGAAACAGGGAGAAGTTCACATAGAATTTGTCCGCCAGTTTGTCACTGAGTTCATCAATCAGTGGGCGATGCGCCCGGACGTGGGGGGGAGAGCCGGGCTTTCAGTTCGTGGCAGAGTCGCAGGCTGGTGTTTTCTGCCCAGGCCCGGTGCTCAAGCCCCAACAGTCCCATGGCAAACTGGGTATGGACTTCTGCCAGGTCAGCCTGGCTGTTGTGATAAATCTCGGTCAGGGCACGTTCACCCCGGCTATGACTCAGGTCTTGCCAGGAACTCCACATATTATGCAGCAGAAGGGGCGCATCCGCGGTGGGGGGCGTCAGTACTTCCGGTTCATAGCTTTCCACCCCCAGGATATCGGTGATCAGCACTGCGTGGTGTGCCACCAGGTGTCGGCCCGACTCGGAAATAATACCCGGAACCGGCAGGTCGTACTGCTGGCAGATATCGCCCAGGGTGAAGACGATATTGTTGGCGTACTCCTGCAGGCTGTAGTTCATGGAGCAGGAACTCTGACTGCGAGAACCTTCGTAGTCCACTGCCAGGCCGCCGCCCACATCAACAAACCGGATCGGCAAGCCCATACGGTGCAACTGGGCATAAAGGCGGCCACATTCACTGACGCCCTTGCGCACATCCTGGATATTGGCGATCTGGGAACCCGGGTGGAAGTGCAGGAGCTGCAAAGACTCCTGTTGCCGAGCCTGCTTTAACCGTTCCACCGCATGGAGTACCTGGCTGGCGCAAAGACCGAACTTGGATTTTTCCCCACCACTGGCCTGCCACTTGCCTTTGCCCTGAAAAGCCAGACGTACCCGCAGGCCCAGACGGGGTTGAACACCCAGGCTGGCCGCTTCACTGAGCACCATGTCCAGTTCGGTGAGCTTTTCCAGAACAATAAAAACCTGATGACCCAGCTTTTCCCCCGATCAGGGCCAGGCGAATATACTCCCGGTCTTTGTAGCCGTTACAGATAATCACTGAGCTGGCTCGTTTGGCCAGGGCCAGAACTGCCAGCAGTTCCGGTTTGCTACCCGACTCCAGGCCCAGCTGTGGCTGTTTGCCGGAGGACTGACTGTTCAAAATATCTTCCACCACCGTCCGCTGCTGGTTGACCTTGACCGGGTAAACGGCCAGGTATCGATGGTTGTAACCGTAATCACGGATGGCCCGGTTAAAGGCGTGGCACAGATTATCCAGACGCTGATGGATAATCTGCGGAAAACGCACCAGCACCGGCAGGGAAACGCCCTGACGGTTCAGCTGACTGGCAATGGTGCTCAGTTCAACCGGTGGCATGCCCTTGATATTGACCGTGACATGACCCTGATCGTTCAAATCAAAATGATTCTGGCTCCAGAAACGGATGTTATAAGTAGAGCGTGCTCCATCAACGTCCATTCTGTTGCTACCTGTTGTACTGTGGAAATAATGAAGGTCGCCAGCGGTTAGCTCCTCGGGCTCATAGCCAGTTTTCGTCCAAAAACACAACTGATTGAAGGATCAAGTATTTTTGACTTAAAAATAAGTGAGGCCATACTGCCATCTGGTGGATAAACCTCCCAGGGCCAATAAACATCAGTAAGAGCTATACAGGGAGGGCCCGAATGCGTAAAAGAACAAAGTGTAGTATGGAACTCCATTACGTACCTCATGAAATCTGCACTCAGATTTCTGGCATATCGCAATGGCTTGATGCTCATCCTCAGTTCAATGCTTGGTCTTATGAATATCTGAGTTCAGGTGACAAAAAGAGCACTGGCAGGGTGGGTTGTCAACAGAATCCGTTCTGCGTGAGGCACTGTTAAAAACGTATTTGGACAGGTAGTTACGACTATCTGTCGTCTGTTTTGGGTAATGAGGTATGGATCCCCGGGAACCAAATGTTCAGGGGAAGCTTTGTGGAATCGAAGATAGGGTTTAAAGGTGAAAACCTTTTATCAGTAGTAGCTGATTTCAGCGTCGTTTATTTCTACAAAAGTCCCTGAGTCTCTGGTCATTATTTCAGATGCCTGATCCAATGCACCAATAGCAGCAAATGCGCCTCCTGCCCTAACAAAGCGACAAACAGACTCTACTTTAGGACCCATGCTACCAGCGGCAAAAGGAAATTTTTCAAATGCATCCGGTGTGGCGCTGCGTATTTTCCTTGAGCCAGGTTGGCCATAATCTGTTTCTACGGCAGGTACGTCAGTAAGGAGAATCAGCCCATTTGCGCCCAGTCCTTCTGCTAAAACAGCAGAGGCCCTGTCTTTATCAACCACCGCTTCGACACCCAGTAATTTGTTATCAGCACCACGGGTTACGGGTATTCCTCCACCGCCACCACAGATAACGGTAATCTCCCCGGAAGAAACGATATGTTTCAGGCAGGGCATTTCAAGAATCTCTTTTGGTTGTGGGGAAGGAACGACGCGCCGGTAATAATGACCGTCGGCCTTAATGGTCCATTCGGGGTTGGCATTACTGATCACTTCTGCCTCTTCACGGGTATAGACAGGGCCAACAAATTTGTCGGGATGCTCAAAGGCAGGATCATCAGCACTGACAATAGTTTGAGTGGATACAGTACAGACTTTGCGACCGGGCATAAAATTCCTGAGTTCCTGCTCAAACATAAAGCCGATCATGCCCTGGGTTTGTGCTCCCAGTGCATCAAGTGGATATGGGTTTACCTCTTTGTAGGCCTGGTTCATTAACGCCAGCAACCCAACCTGTGGGCCATTGCCATGGGTCAGGACAACCTGGTGGTTCTTGGCAACGTTAGCAATAGATTCTGCAGCCATTCGGATGTTCTCTCTTTGCAGATGGGCTTCCAAAGGTTGGTTTCTCTGCAAAATAGCATTGCCACCAAGGGCTATAACAACAAGCATGGTTAAACCTCTGTCAGGATTTACTGGTTAATGAAAAAGGAGGCACAGGACTGCCGGTTGAGAAGGCACCGGGGGTAAACAGGGTATTGTCTTGCCTGGCGGGTCAGGTGTCGGGTGTTACTCATGGAAGGTGCCATGCCAGATGATTCGAAGAAAAGCCTGAGTGATCTGCCCGGCCTTTGATTTACACCGCCGGAACCTGCTGGGTAATGCAGTGAATATTCCCGCCACCGAGCAGAATCTCCCTGGCATCAACTCCCACGACCTCATAGCCGGGATAGAGATCCTGCAACAGAGCCTTTGCCTTCTCATCGTATGCCGGATCCAGCAGTGGCAGGATAATCCGTTGATTGGTAATCAGGAAATTGGCGTAAGAACCGGCCAGACGTTCTCCGGCACTTCGTTCCATACCTTCACAGATATCAATGCCACCTGCTTCATCATCCTGTATATAAAGGGGGCCCGGGATGTGCATTTTATGAATTTTCAACTGACGACCATGAGCGTCTGTTGTTTCACACAACCCCCGCCAGGCTTCCTGGGAAATCTCATACTGGGGATCATTTTCATCATCACACCAGGAGAGAATCACCTCGCCGGGGCGAACGATATGAATCAGGTTGTCAACATGTCCATTGGTTTCGTCGTTATACAAGCCTCTTGGAATCCAGATAACTTTTTCGATATTCAGATAATCTGCCAAAACCTGTTCAATGTCTGATTTGCCCAGGTCAGGATTGCGGCTTTCATGGAGGAGACACTCCTCCGTGGTATACAAAGTACCCTCACCATCCACATGAATGGAGCCACCTTCCAGAATAATCGGGGCCCGATAGCGATCATCGCGGTTGATTTCGCAGATTTTCTGAGCCACCTGATCATCACGGTCCCAGGGGAAGTAAAGGCCATCCACCAGGCCGCCCCAGGCATTAAATTCCCAGTCAACACCACGGCGCTCCCCCTGGTCATTGACCACATAACTGGGACCGATATCACGCATCCAGGAGTCGTTGGTGGTCATTTCCACCACGCGGATATTTTCCGGTAGCATCCGTCGTGCATTGTCATACTGCGCTGCAGATACCGCCATGGTTACCGGAGTCACTTCAACAATGGCTTTGGCAACGTTAACAAACACCTGTTGTGCAGGTTTCCCACCATAGCGCCAGTTATCGGTACGCTCTGGCCATGCCATCCACATTTCTGCGTGCGCCTCATGCTCGCCAGGCATCCGGAACTTGTCTTTTTTGGGTGTGGTTTGACAGGTAATACTCATCGCTGTACATACTCTTATTGAATTAATGTTGCTGCCGTCTTCAGGTTACACAGAAGCGGAATGCATTCGTTTGGTTGCAGTACTGAGAACCCATTCGCCAATCCCTACCGTGATGGTGATGCCGAGGGCAACCGGAATGGAGTAACCCCAGTCGACAGTGCCATGGCCAATATCCGGAAAAATGAACAGCAACACCGCCTGGGCAATAAAGAGAAAACACAGTACGCTCAGGAATGCCTGGATCCTGGTGCTGCCGGGTACCTTATAAGGACGTTCACGATCCGGATCGCTGACACGCAGCTTGAAGTAGGCCGGAAACATAAACAGGTAAGGCAGCAGGAAGATGCAGGAAGAAAAAGCAAAAATAGACCAGAACAGTTCATCACTTTCACCGGTGGTCAGGCCATAAAGCAGGATCACGACAGTCGACACGGTACCGGTAATCGTATTGGCCCCAATGGGAGTTTTGTAGACCGGATGCTCCCTGGCAACAAATCCGGGAAGCTCTCCCGCCTGTGCGGCTTCCATTGCTGCACGGCTGGCCCCCATGGTCCAGGTGGTCATATTGGCAATAAAAGTCAGCAGAGCCAGAGAACCAACGCCGTATACCATAAAATGACCAAACTCGCTGTCACCAAACAGAGTTTTCAGGGTAGAGACAATACCGGCAACCAGACCAATCTCTTCAACCGGCAATGCCAGCAGGATGCCGAGGGTTCCAGAGATATACAGCCCTGTCACTATCGCTGCCGAGATCAGGATAGACTTGGGAATGTCTTGACGTGGATCTTTTATTTCACTGCCCATACAGGCAATAAGCTCAAAACCCATCAGATTAAAGATAATGACCGGCAGGAAGCCGAGACCGGAATCCAGCGATGGCATCATGGAGTTCAAGGTAAACTCATTGGCAACACCATGCTGGCTTGAGTACCAGTACCCTCCCACACCCAGGACCAGGATCACGGTTACCTTGAAAAGGGCCCCCAGGTTGGTTACCCAGACACCGGCATCCACGGAAATATTACAAATCCAGATGGTCAGCCAGGTTAAACCAATACAGATGGCAATTTGCCACCAAAGATGCATGTCCGGAAAGAACATTTCGGCAAACATGCCCGCAAACATGATGTACACTGCTGGCATCCAGAGTCCCACATTGATCCAGTAAAACCAGGTAGTGCGGACAGCCCACTTAAAACCAAAAGCTTTTTTTACCCAGTCGTAGATGCCGCCCTCACCAGGATATGTGGTACCCAGTTCAGACGAGATCAGGCCGTAAGGAATGACAAAAAGCACCATGGTGATCATCCACCAGGTAATGGAAGAAGGTCCTATGGATGCACTGGCCGTCAAACCATCGACCACCAGTACTGCACAAACGCTAAACAGGGTCAGGCTGGGTAATCCCATTTTTCCTATTGTTTCACTGGTCATTATTGCTCTCTCCGCAAGCCTTGAAGAAACAGAAAAGGCGACGATGTTGGATTTCAGGAATCTAATGAACCTGAAAGCCATATGGCCGTAAACTCAATGGTCAAAGTAAAACCTGATGAACTCCGGAAGACGAGACGTGGTACCCTGGGCGGCTGGAAGCAATAAGGAGCGTTTTTGCCATACGCTCATCTGCTGCCATCAATGGAACTTGGTATAAAAATGCTTTCAAACTGTTGATGCAGAATGTTTTGAAAATCCTGATTTACACGACATTCATTTTCTAATATAGACTAGAAAAATTACACGACAATAAATTTATAGACTAAAATCGCAACAGAGCTAAAACACATGTTCACACAACACATAAGATGTTCCGGGCCTGAAACCAGCTGATTGCCCGGGACAGCCTGCTGAAAGAAATGTGCCGTTTGGAGTAGTAAAAAGCACTCTTGGAAAACGATCATTTATTTCCCCCCTTGCATACCCGTGCAGAACAACCCCGGTGAATAATCAGGAGTATCCTGTTATGAAAATGCCATCGTCCAGTGCCACTGAACTGACCAAGCCAGAACTCAAGCACTTCCTGACAACACAGGACTATACACGACAGGAACTGACCGATATCCTTGAGCTGATGAGCATGTTTAAGGAAGCCCGCAAGGCAAATGCGGTACCACAGCTATTTGCCGGCAAGTCGGTTGCCATGATTTTTGAACAGCCTTCCACCCGTACCCGGGTCTCTTTTGAAACAGCCGCCATTATTCTGGGTGGTGGTGCCTTATTCCTTTCTCCAAAAGATATACACCTGGGCGCTAAAGAAAGCTTGTCAGATACCGGGCGTGTACTTTCCCGTATGTGTGATGTCATCATGGCCCGGGTCGATGATCACAAAACCGTCGCAGGCCTGGCTGAGTACTCCACCGTGCCGGTAATCAATGGCCTGTGCGACTGGCTGCACCCAACCCAGATCATGGCTGACCTGTTCACCATGCAGGAACACCTGCCAGCAGGAAAAAAACTGGAAGACCTGACCGTTGCCTTTGTCGGCGATGCCACCAACGTATGTTCTTCCCTGATGTTTGCCTGTACCAAGTTTGGTATGCACTACAAACATATCGGTCCCAGTAAATATCAGGCTCCTGAAATGTGGCAGGAGATCGCCAGAGAAAACATCAAGCTTTCCAATGGCAAACTGACCGTGACCGATAATATCGAAGAAGTGGAAGGCTGTGACATTATTATTGCCGACAGTTTCTACTGGTTTGGCCAGGAAGCCGAAAAAGAAGAGCGTCTGAGTACGTTTATGCCAACCTATGTCGTCACCGAGGATATGATGGCCAAAGCAGGAGAAAACAGCATCTTTATGCACTGCCTGCCTGCTAACGACCAGAGGGAATGTACCCGTGAAGTGATGGAAGGTCCGCACTCTGTGATTTTTGATGAAGCAGAAAACCGACTGACTGCGCAAATGGCATTGCTGGTTTATCTGACGCACAAATCAATTAAAAAACCCACTGAAGAGACGCTGGCCTACCACAAGGATCGTATCGAAAGCTTCCTGAGCCGGCTTTAATCGGAGTTCTCTGGTAGAAATAAAGCCGTTGTTTTTGGAGCCAAGTTTACGGGATTTTTTATTATCGGCGTAACGGATTGACTCACCAACAGTTACCTGTCATTCATCAGCTCCTGGAAGGGGAAGCGTTGCCGCTTTGCTGTTTTTCCGCCACTGCCTCTGCGATGGCTGTCTCAATGTAGCGTGGCAGGGCGAAAGCAGCCAGATGAACCTCTGGTGTGTAGTAGCGAGTGGTAATGTTACTGTGGGCAAAGCGTGCTTCGAGTTCGACCAGGGGGATATGGCGGGCTTTAAGGTCATCGGTGCCCCAGGCAAAGGTCATGATGCCACAGGCGTAGGTGGGAACGGCGGCGCTGTAAAAATGCAGGTCCGATACATAGCTGGCCAGGCGATGGGCGGTGGTTGTTACCTCATTCAACTGCATAAACGGTACCCCGTTTTGGGCAACGAAAATGCCTTTATCAGTCAGCAGTCGTTTGCATCCCCGGTAAAATTCAGAGGAGAACAAGACTTCCCCCGGACCGATAGGGTCGGTGCAGTCAGAGATAATCACATCGAAGCTATGGTCGGCGATCCCGTGATTGTTGACGAACCGAACGCCATCCTCAATCACCAGGTTAACTCTCGGGTCATCATAGGCCCCGGCACAATGGTTCGGCAGCCACTGGCGACAGAGATCGACCACAGCACGGTCAATTTCCACCATGGTGACCTGTTCAACGGATCGATGCCGGAGTACTTCCCTGAGCATACCGCCATCGCCACCGCCAATAATCAGTACGCGCTTTACCTTGCCATGGGCCAGAATGGGCACATGGGTCAGCATTTCATGGTAGATAAACTCGTCTTTTTCGGTGGTTTGAATCACGCCGTCCAGGGCCATGATGCGGCCAAAGAACCGGTTCTCAAAGATGATCAGATGCTGGTGTTCGGTGTGATCTTCAAACAGCAGCCGGTCAATCGAAAAATTCTGTCCATAGCCTGAATACAGTGTTTCCTGATAGGTATCTTCGCAGTGCATTGTTGCCAATCCTGTCGATAAATAAAAAGAACCGCAAATACTCGTTGTATGCCGATGAATCTGTTGAATATTGGACCAATAGCCAAAGGATTGGCAGCGGGCCTGATGGGGAAACGGTTGTTCACGGGTATGGACTTTGGTTATTCCCTGTTGCCGCAAGGCCCACCCAGAGGAAATAAGACGACATTGTCAGATTGAAATATTTTATTTTAAAAAAGCTGAATTAAACTTGCTTGGGTACCGAATGGCAAGTTGCGATAGTGAGGAAAAAGGCCAATAGCGTAGTACATGGTGTCAATGAGTTTGACAGGTTGTCGTGTCTCCGCACTCCGTTCGTCCTGAGTGCTGAGCTTGTCGAAGCATCGAAGGACCCATAGGGCCTAAAGGTGAAAGCTCCGAACTCTGATAGATCGTGCCAAGCACCCTTCGACTCCGCTCAGGGTGAACGTAGATTGTACACGTCAAACTCATTGAAATGGTGTAGTAGATGGTCGTTTTCAACGATGAGAGGACAGCCATCCCTTTAACGGGATGGCTGAATGGATTTAACCGAGCAGTTCTTCAGCGATTGCCACGATATTGTCAACAGTAAAGCCAAAGTATGGGAACAGGTCTTCTGCCGGAGCGGACTCACCGTAGGTGGTCATGCCAATAATGCGCCCATCCAGGCCAACGTACTTGTACCAGAAGTCAGCAGCAGCGGCTTCAATCGCAATACGTGCAGGCACTTCCAGGGGCAGGACGGACTGTTTGTACTCAGCATCCTGGGCATCAAACACATCCGTCGATGGCATGGAGACCACACGTACTTTATGTCCCTGGGCGGAGAGAACAGCCTCAGCGTTCATAGCCAGTTCTACTTCTGAGCCGGTAGCCATCAGAATCAGCTCAGGCGTACCTTCACACTCTTTCAGGATGTAACCACCTCGTTCAACCAGGGCGATCTGCTCATCGGTTCTGGCCATGCATGGCAGGCCCTGACGGGAGAAGATCAGGGCACTGGGGCCATCAACACGTTCGATGGCATGTTTCCAGGCGACGGCAGATTCTACCGTGTCACATGGACGCCATGCATTCATGTTCGGTGTCATGCGCAGGCTGGCGATTTGCTCAATAGGCTGGTGGGTTGGACCATCTTCACCCAGGCCAATGGAGTCGTGGGTGTAGACCAGGATTGAGCGCTGTTTCATCAGCGCGGCCATACGGACAGCGTTGCAGGCGTATTCCATAAAGACCAGAAAGGTTGCGCCGTAAGGAATGAAACCACCGTGCAGGGCAATACCGCTCATCATGGCGGTCATGCCGAATTCACGGACGCCGTAAAACAGGTAGTTGCCATCAGCATCGTCACGCTTGATGCCTTTGGAGCCGCTCCACAGGGTCAGGTTGGAGCCCGCCAGGTCTGCCGAACCACCAAGCAGTTCCGGGAGGATCGGGCCGTAAGCGTTCAGGGTGTTCTGGGAGGCCTTACGGCTGGCGATCTTTTCACCTTCCTGTTGGCAGGACTTGATATAAGCCGATGCCTTTTCGGCAAAGTCAGCGGGCAGGTCACCTTTCTGGCGACGGGTAAATTCTGCCGCAAGCTCCGGGTATTCGGCCTGATAGGCTGCGAACTTTTCATTCCAGGCGGTTTCTTTGGCGGCACCGGCTGCGGTGGCATTCCACTGGTTGTAGATGTCAGCAGGCACTGCAAACGGTGCGTGTTGCCAGCCGAGACGCTCGCGGGTCAGCTTGATCTCGTCATCGCCTAACGGAGCGCCGTGGCACTCCTCTTTACCGGCTTTGTTGGGTGAACCGAAGCCGATAATGGTTTTACAGCAGATCAGCGTTGGTTTGTCCTGTTCGGCGCGGGCGGCTTCGATGGCGGCTTTGATCGCTTCAGGGTCGTGACCGTCAACCGCCGGAATGACATGCCAGTGGTAAGCTTCAAAGCGCTTGACGGTGTCGTCGGTGAACCAGCCTTCCACTTCACCATCAATGGAGATGCCGTTGTCATCGTAAAATGCCACCAGTTTGCCCAGGCCCAGGGTGCCCGCCAGGGAGCACACTTCATGAGAGATACCCTCCATCATGCAGCCATCACCCATAAAGACGTAGGTATGGTGGTCAACAATATCGTGACCAGGCTTGTTGAACTGAGCGGCCAGTGCCTTCTCGGCGGCGGCCAAACCAACGGCATTGGCGATGCCCTGGCCCAGGGGGCCGGTGGTGGTTTCAATGCCCGGTGCATAACCATACTCGGGATGGCCTGCCGTTTTGGAGTGCAGCTGACGGAAGTTTTTCAGGTCATCAATGCCCAGATCGTACCCGGTCAGGTGCAGCAGGGAATAGATCAGCATGGAACCATGGCCATTGGATAACACAAAACGGTCACGATCCACCCACTCTGGATTGGCGGGGTTGTGATTCAAATAGTCGCGCCACAGCACTTCAGCAATATCAGCCATCCCCATGGGGGCACCGGGATGACCGGATTTGGCTTTTTGGACGGCGTCCATGCTGAGGGCGCGAATGGCATTGGCAAGCTCACGACGTGAGGACATGGGAATCTTTGCTCCTGGGAATCCAGTCTGGTTAAATTCGCGCGCTAGTTTAGCGAAACCGGCAGCATTCTTCATCCATATTGGTTTACTGAGATGCAGAGAAATAATCTGCTATTGCGGCCTGTGAGATGGAAAACAAGGCAGGCCTATTATTGAAGTGATTGAAACGCTGAACTATCACCGGTGCGTGGTGTCAAATCTGCACGTGTTTTGTACGTTGAATTCCGGAGGCTTTATGAGCCCCTTAACTGGTACCCAACCGCTCCCCAGGGACAGTTTTACCACGCCAGAATCAAAGAAGAAGAAAGCTGTCGATAAGAGAGCCATGTCGATAGCGTCAAAGCAATCTTTGCCACAGAGTAACCAGAGAGCGCTGTCAGATTACAATATCAAGGTTGACGGTAAAAAAAATGCCATAACTGCTGGTGCAGAAGGAAATATGCATGATGAAAACTGTGCAAAATGCCGGATGGCCGCTGGCCAGCAGAATAACTCCAATACCTGTGGCAGTAAACAGGAAGTGCTGCATGACTACCGTCAGGATGGCATCTGGTCCTGGGATCTGAATGGCGTGAACATTGCCGGTTATCCTCAGTGTCCTGTGCCTGGTTGTGCAGGCCATATTCCGGAAGGAGCGATGCTGATCGGAAAGCACTGGAAATGAAAGACAGGCTGCACAATCCGGGCATCAGTTGGTCTGTTTTATGGTTCCGTTCGCTCATGGTAATGTCTGCCCAAATGCTTGATGGCGATCAGCCACAGGGCAATGGCCAGTATAAAAGCTCCTGCCAGCCAGGACATGGCAAGGCTGAGGGAGCCAAAAAGGGTAATTAAAATCTGTTGAAAAAAAGAGCTGCCTGACTTGCCAACCCGACTCACCACTAATTCAATAGCTGCTTTTCCCTTGTACTTTCGCTCAGCATCAAGAGGTACGAAAGTGATCTCTTTGGTGGCATCAAACAGCGTATATTTTGCCGACTTGCCGAGGGCATGGCAGTACATGCCGATCTGCAAGCCGATCATGGTCAGATCCATATAACAAATGCCGAAAAAGCTGACCTGTGATTTCTGATACATGGCCAGGAGAAAAAAAGGCAGGGCCGTGGCTGTCAGAATGATAGGGGTGGCAAACGCTGCTGCCCACCAGCTGATCTTCAGCAGGGTTGGCGTTAGCAGACCACAGATCAGACTGCCTATGCCGCTGATCATGGCCACCTTGCCCATAAACATCGAGTAGTCTGCCTCACAGGGGTACAGCTGCACCAGCTGGCTTTTCCAGGCCAGCTCAACCATGTTAATGGCGATGCAATAAGCCAGCATAACCAGCGCAATGCTGGCCAGGTACGGGCAGCGCAACAGATATCGTGCGCTGGCCAGCAACGGCAGGTTGGTTGGGGTGTGTGTCTTCTGGCGGTTGGGATCTGTGAGGTTTTTCGACGTTAAGTGGCAGCAGTATTCATTGAGCAGCAGAATCAACAGCCCGAACAGCACGAACAGAAGTGATAAGATCTCCAGGCTATCCTGCCAGCCTGAATCCGGGGCCATAACGCCCCTGGAAACGCAGTAGTAAAGCATCGGGCCGGAAATAATGGATGCGCTGCTGCCGATCATGGTGATCAGGGGATATTGCCGGGTGGCACTCTGGGCATTGTGGAAATCATTGACGGCTGTCCAGAAGAGGGTGCAGATCACCGCCGATCCCCAGAGCTCCGCCACGGCAAAGAACAGCGTAAGGGGCCAGTAATAGACCATGCCGACAATAAATTGCAGGTTTTCATGGATAAGTGGGGACAGCAGGGCAAGCGCTGTGGTGGGGGCGAAAGACTCCAGGTTTGGATAGATAACCATGGAAAACAACGGCATCCAGATCAGAAAAGGGATCAACGCAACGGCAAACAGGGTACGTTTACTGAGTCGGTTAGCCAGAAAGCTGTAGGTGATTAAAAAAATAAAAGCGACAGGCATGACAACCATCAACTTGATGAAGGGGATGGCTTCCGCACCAAGCCGGGTAATGAGCAGCGACTCTTTCAGGTTCCAGAGTATGTCAAAGTTGAAGGTGCAACAGGACAGCATGGCAATTTGCAGATAAAGCATCGAATTGGAATTACCAGCAATGCTTCTGGATGAATTTTTAGTCATATACAGCGTGTTTCCTACCTCCCGTTATTGCTTCCAGATACTGATGCTCAGCAGGCTGTCGTCATTCAGGCACAGAAAGTGCTGGGTAAATATAGTGCAGAGATTGGATTTCTTGTGTCTATTGATTGTATATAAAAATATTTTGATATAGATTTTGGCTCTTGCTAAACTTCTCCCATTCGAATATCTCGGTAAATGAGTCAATGATTTACTGTGCTTAAGTGATTGGAAAGGATGACGTGTGTTGACGGATGCTTTTGAGCAGCTGGCCACGGTGAGCAAAGCCAGTGGCGATGTTCTGAGATTACAGATTCTGAGGGTCTTGAGCACAGAGTCTCTCGGTGTGCTGGAGCTGAGCGGTGTGTTTGCCATGCGTCAGCCAGCCATGAGCCATCATTTGAAGGTCTTGTCTCAGGCCGGTTTAGTCTCAACCCGCAAAGAAGGCAACACGGTTTTCTACCGTCGGGCCCTGCCTACATCGGCAGGTCATCTCGAAGGGGTAGTCCGCTCATTGTTTCAGGCGGTGGATGGTATACCGCTACCTCAAGATCTTGCCGAACAGCTTCAGGCCATTCGCCTGCAGCGGGCGGAACTGTCCCAGGCATTTTTTGCCCGCAATAGCGAAGAATTCCGTCAGCATCAGGAGCTGATTGCCGAGCACCAGCTCTATGCTGAAACGGTGGCAGACCTTATTGAGACTACCGATTTTCCTGAACAGAGCCTGGCCCTGGAGCTTGGTCCCGGTGAGGGAAATTTTCTGCCAACACTCGCCTCTGTGTTCAAGCTGGTTTACGCACTGGATAACTCGGAAAAAATGCTGAGTTACTCCCGGATGCTGGCCAAACAGCAAGGCATTGGCAATGTCACTTTTGTTCATGGCGAGATCCAGTCGCTGAGCAACATGACCAGCGCCTTTGACTGTATCGTCATCAATATGGTGCTGCATCATGTGCCCAGCCCGGCGGACATCTTTAACTGGTCTTCCCGGCTATTGAAGCCCGGTGGGAGCCTGTTTATCAGTGAGCTCAGCCATCATGACCAGGATTGGGTTCGGGAGTCCTGTGGTGATCTGTGGCTTGGTTTCAGTGCTGGCGAGTTGGCTCAATGGGCGGATAAAGCGGGATTAATCAGCGGTGAATCCCAGTATCTGGGGTTACGCAATGGTTTTCAGATCCAGGTCCGACGTTTCTTCCTTGCCGGATAAACGATGACCTGGTTAACGCCTCAATAGAACGTATTTTATGAACAGATGCTTTCATGGAATCAAAGAGGCGCACACAATTTTTTCAAGAGGGTAAAACGGCTATGTCTGAGTATTCGCTATTCACATCGGAGTCGGTATCTGAAGGGCATCCAGACAAAATTGCTGACCAGATTTCTGATGCTATTCTGGACGCCATCATCAAGGATGACCCGGAAGCACGGGTTGCGGTAGAAACCATGGTGAAAACCGGCATGGTGATTGTGGCCGGTGAAGTGCGCACTACAACCTATGTTGATATTGAAGAGCTGGTTCGTAACGTCGTCACCAGCATTGGTTATAACCATGGAGACCTGGGCTTCGATGGTGAGTGCGTTGCGGTTCTGAATGCCATTGGCAAGCAGTCTGTGGACATTGCCGTTGGTGTTGATGAAACCGATGAGCGTGAGCAGGGTGCTGGTGATCAGGGCCTGATGTTTGGATATGCTACCAATGAAACACCGGTGCTGATGCCTGCGCCCATTTACTACGCCCATGAGCTGGTTAAGCGCCAGGCGCAGTTGCGCAAGAATGGTGTGTTGCCCTGGTTGCGTCCTGACGCCAAGAGTCAGGTAACCATGCGTTACGACCAGAATGGCAAGGTGCAGAGTGTCGATGCCGTTGTGCTTTCTACCCAGCACTCTCCGGATGTCTCTCTGGATGAAATTCGTCGTGAAGTGCTGGAGCAGATTATCAAGCCTGTATTCCCGGAAGGCTGGCTTCATGAAGACACCAAATACCACATTAACCCGACGGGTATATTTGTGATTGGCGGGCCTGTTGGAGACTGCGGTCTGACCGGACGCAAGATTATTGTGGATACCTACGGTGGCATGGCCCGTCATGGCGGTGGTGCCTTCTCCGGTAAGGATCCATCCAAGGTTGACCGTTCTGCCGCCTACGCCGGCCGTTATGTCGCCAAGAACATTGTTGCCGCCGGTTTGGCGGATCGTTGTGAGATTCAGGTGTCCTACGCCATTGGTGTTTCTGAGCCTACCTCAATTTCCATTAACACGTTTGGCACCGGTAAAGTGTCCGACGAGCGTATCGTTGAACTGGTGCGTGAGTATTTTGATCTGCGTGCCGGTGGACTGGTGAAGATGCTGGATCTCAAGCGTCCAATCTATCAGTCCACGGCAGCCTATGGCCACTTTGGCCGGGAAGAGGCCGAGTTCACCTGGGAGCGCACCGATAAAGCGGAACAGCTGCGCAAGGCTGCAGGCCTTTAATTTTTCCTTCTTCAGGCAGCCGACTGGCTGCCTTTTTTACCTGCTTTTCTCAATACTCTTTCCTTTCCTCTGTATTGTTCTACCTTGCCAATAAAGCGAATGCGGCATCTATATCAAAGTTTGTTGATATAGGTTGGTGCCACTGCTAGACTGCACAATAATTCGGATAATACGCAGAACAGGATACATTTTATGAGTGCTAACCCTGAGTTAACTGCTGATTTGCACAGCGCCACCAAGGTGCCGGACTACCGGGTGGCTGATATTTCCCTGGCGGACTGGGGAAGGCGCGAGATTCAGATTGCCGAAGGTGAAATGCCGGCACTGATGGCGATCAGAGCCAAATACCGTGATTCGCAGCCACTGAAAGGCGCAAAGATCATGGGCTGCATTCATATGACCATCCAGACTGCGGTACTGATTGAAACGCTGGTAGCGCTTGGTGCTGAGGTACGCTGGTCCTCCTGCAATATCTTCTCTACCCAGGATCACGCCGCCGCCGCCATTGCCGCAGCGGGCATACCGGTATTTGCCTGGAAGGGTGAGACCGAAGAAGAGTTCTGGTGGTGCATTGAGCAGACGGTCCTCGACGGTGCCGGTAAGCCTTGGCAAGCCAACATGGTGCTGGACGACGGTGGTGACCTGACACTGCTGTTACACGACAAATACCCTGCACTGCTGGACAACATTCACGGCATTTCTGAAGAGACCACCACCGGGGTTCACCGCCTGCTGGAGATGCTGGAAAAAGGCACCCTGAAAGTACCGGCAATCAACGTTAACGATGCGGTCACCAAAAGTAAGAACGACAACAAGTATGGCTGTCGCCACTCTCTGAATGATGCCATCAAGCGGGCTACCGACCATCTGCTGGCGGGCAAGAAAGCGCTGGTCATTGGTTACGGTGATGTGGGTAAAGGTTCCGCCGCTTCGTTGCGTCAGGAAGGGATGATTGTCAAGGTCACGGAAGTGGATCCGATCTGTGCCATGCAAGCCTGTATGGATGGCTTTGAAGTGGTTTCACCCTATATTGATGGTGTTAACGATGGTACCGACGCTGCTATCAACCGGGAGCTGCTGGCCACCACTGACCTGCTGGTGACCACCACGGGTAACGTACATGTCTGTGACCGCCACATGCTGAAAGCCCTGAAAAATGGCTGTGTGGTTTGCAATATTGGCCATTTTGATACCGAAATAGACACGCAGTTCATGCGGGATAACTGGACCTGGGAAGAGGTCAAGCCGCAGGTTCACAAGATCGTCCGGGATGACTCTTGCAATGATCACCTGATACTGCTGTCCGAAGGGCGACTGGTAAACCTGGGCAATGCTACCGGACACCCGTCGCGTATCATGGACGGTTCTTTTGCCAACCAGGTTCTGGCCCAGATCCATCTTTATGAAGCAGGTTTTGCTGATCTGCCAGCCGATCAAAAGCCAGACAAGCTGGCGGTATCCGTACTGCTCAAGAAACTTGATGAAGAAGTCGCTGCCTACATGGTGGAAGGCTTTGGTGGTGTGATTACCCGGCTGACTCAAGGCCAGGCTGATTACATTAATGTACCTGTTGATGGCCCCTTCAAGAGCGACGATTACAAGTACTAAATGTCTTTTTCGCTGGCTGATGTCTCTTCACCAGCCAGCGACCTCTGCTGGTGACTACCATGGCAAATACAATAACCAATAATACTCCTGTCAGCTTTGAGTTCTTTCCCACTAAAACAGAAGAGGGTGCCCGGAAACTTGAGGAGAATGCCCTCAGCCTGGCCAGATACCAACCGGAATTTTTCTCGGTGACCTACGGTGCTGGTGGCTCAACACGGGACAGAACCCTTGAAACCGTGCTGTCAACGCAGAACCAGACCCGCATAGCAACCGCTCCTCACCTTTCCTGCGTTGGTGACTCCCGGGAGCAGATCAAAGAGTTGCTGAACTTTTACCGTGACCAGGGCGTAGAGCGTATTGTTGCCCTGAGAGGCGATCTGCCTTCAGGTATGGGGCGTGACAGTGGTGAACTCCGCTACGCCAATGAGCTGGTGGAGTTTATTCGTACTGAAACCGGGGATCACTTTCATATCGAGGTTGCTGCTTATCCGGAAGTTCATCCGCAGGCACCCAATATGGAAAAGGATCTGGCAAACTTCAAGCGTAAGGTGGATGCCGGTGCGGACTCGGCGATTACTCAATATTTCTTTAATGCAGACAGTTATTTCTATTTCCTGGAGCGTACCCGGTCACTGGGCATTGATCTCCCGGTGATTCCCGGAATCATGCCGATCACCAACTATAGCCGCCTGGCTCGCTTTTCCGATGCCTGTGGTGCCGAGATTCCACGATGGATTCGCAAGCAACTGGAAGCCTATGGCGATGATATCAGCAGTATTAAACAGTTTGGTGAAGAGGTGGTAACCCGGCTCTGCGAGAGGTTACTGCAAGGTGGTGCTCCGGGTTTGCACTTTTATACCCTTAATCAGGCGGTTCCCTGCCAGGGTATCTGCGATAACCTGGGCATTTTGGCTGATTGATGGCATGAGTTATGAGTTGTGAGGGAAATGTGAATGGTATTATTATTCCTATTCCTCCGTAACTCATAACTCTCAACCCAGTGCCCCTCCATGAGAAACCCTCGTATTTATTCAGCGCAGCCGCTTCAGGCTGACAGCGCCATCGAACTTTTTGAAAATGCCGCCAATCATGTTGGCCGTGTTTTGCGCATGAGACCCGCAGAGCCCCTGGTGCTGTTTAATGGTCAAGGGGGAGCCTGGCAGGGAACCGTAGAGAGCGTTAGCAAAAAGTCGGTTACCGTTTATCTTGAGTCGTTTATCGAGGGTAATGCCCAGTCCCCCCTGACTATCGAGCTGGGTCAGACACTCAGCCGAGGTGAGCGTATGGATTATGCCATTCAGAAGGCAACGGAGGCGGGTGTTACCGCCATTACCCCATTATGGAGTGAGCGTTGTGAGGTGAAGCTGAATGCAGAGCGTCTGGATAAACGGGTCAAACACTGGCAACAGGTGGCTATCAGTGCCTGTGAACAGTGTGGCCGTAACATCGTACCGACCATACATACGCCCGTTAAGCTGGAAGACTGGCTCACCACCCGGGCGACTGAATTGAACTTTGTGCTGCATCATCGAACCAGAGAGAAACTCAGTGGTTTTGCCCAGCCAGAATCGGTATCTCTGCTGATTGGCCCGGAGGGTGGATTAACCGCTCAGGAAATTGAGTTGGCTGAGGACCACCGCTTTAACCCGCTGGCTTTAGGCCCCCGTGTACTGAGAACGGAAACTGCACCGGTAGTGGCGATTACGCTGATGCAGTACCTCTGGGGAGACTACTGAATAGTACTTACAGGATCCGTATATGTAGTAAAAGTAATGGCTGGTCAGCGCCGGTAAAAATCCTAATAATTCGCCGTCCTTTTCAGTAAGAGCCTTTGGTTATGAAAAAGTCGCTTTTCAGGCTCTTTGCTTATCTGGTCCCTGGCAAGCGGCCTATTCAGCTCTGGACAGTTTTGGAGTAGATGGTTCATGAAAAAGATGGCGATCAAAGCGCTGGCTATTGCTGTTTTTGCAGCATCACTGACTGGCTGTATGGGTCAGATGGGCACCTCGGCGATGGTGACCAAAGCTAACCTCTCGGTTGTCGACAACCGTTATGGTCGTGCCGGACTGTTCATGCTGCTCAGCCCGGTTTACGGCATTGCCGCCACTGCAGACTTTTTCATTTTCAACACCATCGAGTTCTGGACCGGCACCAACCCGATTACCGGTAAGTCGCCAGCGGTTGTTGATATGCCTGCTGATGCCATCTTCAAGGTCAACCACAAACTGGATAAGTCCATGACTGATGTGCCTCTGAACGGTATTACTTCTGCTTCATTCAAGCAGGTTGATGAGAATACGGTGGAAATGCACGTGACGTACACTGACGGTCAGCAGGCCATTATGCGTGGTGAAAAGTCCGGTGAGGAAGTCAGCTTCTTCATGGATGGAGAATTTGTTGCTACCGCTCAGAGGCTGTTTTAAAACTACTTAAACCTTCGTAGCATTATGCGAATCATGCATATATAAACGAAGGCTTCTGAACTCCTTGGCAGCTGTTCATAGTCTTTAGATAAACGTCTGGATCCTTCAAACCAGCCAAAGGTTCTCTCCACAACCCAGCGCCTGGCTTGAACGACAAACTTTCCCCGTGGGCGTTTTGTGATTTCAAGTTCCCTTTTGGGTTTGAAGCGATAAAACCACTCTTCAAGGTAACCCCGGTAGCCACAATCAGCCCAGACTTTCCGGATGTTTTTAAAGTATTTCTTAAGGTGAGCCAGTATGAATTGACCTGCAAAACTATCACTAAATGCGGCTGCGTGTACCCATACCACCAGAATCAGGCCAAGAGTATCAACAGCTATATGACGTTTTCTGCCTTTTATTTTCTTCCCGCCATCATAGCCTCGATCCCCCCCTTTTACCGAGGTTTTCACGGATTGGGAGTCAATGCTTGCTGCTGTTGGTTGTGGCTCTTTGCCCGCCTGAATTCGCACCTGGTCACGAAGAGCATCATGCACCTTCTTCCATGTGCCATCTTGTTTCCAGATTCGAAAATAGGTGTAGACAGTACTCCATGGTGGAAAGTCAGAAGGCAGCATTCGCCACTGACAGCCTGTTTTAGTGAGATAGAATATGGCATTCAATATCAGACGATAACTCCAGTCGCGTGGTCGCCCATTTTTTGGAGTATCATAGCCAGGGTCAGGGAATAGAGGCTTGAGGATTGCCCACTCGTCATTGGTCAGGTCGGATGGATACATAATTATCCTCCTTAAACTAATCAGATACTGTAGTTATAGACGACGTTGAGTTTTTTATCCTGAGTTAATGGTCAGTAACTTTTACAACAGTCTCTCAAGGCAGGGGGGAGTGCACCAGAAGTTGAGGTAGTCGATGATATCCGTGCATCTGACTCACGCACTGGTTCCAAACGGCGTCCGGGAAGCGGTCAGTATTTTCTGCGTCAATCGGATCCTAAAAAAACAAAGAGTGATGATGGACCCTCTCCATAAAGTGTATTCGCAACAGTTGCAGAGCATAGTGGGAGGCCCATTGCCGGGTCCCCTGAAGCATGAACTGTTCGGGCTGCAGCTGAAGACTGGAAACTGCTTTCATAAGGCAGATGGGCACCTCAGCTATGGTGACCAAAGCTAATGTGTCAGTTGATGAGAATACGGTTGAAATACGCAACTAACCCACTTCTCTCTGCTACTGACTTTCTTATTACCGAAAAAGATCAGTGCCCACCTTATCAGAAACCTCCAGCTATCCCCTGTTTAGGGTCCTGTTTCAGCAGCTGTCTTCGGCATCGCCTAAATTAGTGCCCCAAAACCATTTTTATAGCAAAACTTCATGCAACTCGATGGGATATATGGGTGTTTATCACTATACATGCAAAGTTGATGGTGTGAAAAAATGCCGATGATTTTTCGCTGGGCTTAATATTGAGCCCTTGTCTTGATACTGGTCTTAACAAAAGTATTTATTCCATAAACAGTCAGCCCAGTGAGCAAACGTTTGTACGGTCATTGGGTTGAAATAAGGAAGTCTTGATGGCTCATTTGATCGACGAAGTTCTGTTTCAATCAGGTAACAAGTTCAAGAATCGTATCGTCATGGCTCCGATGACGATTCAATCCGCCTTTTTTGATGGCGGCGTAACGCAGCAGATGATTACCTATTACGCCGCTCGCTCTGGCGATGCAGGTGCTGTAATTGTCGAAAGTGCTTTTGTGGAAAATTACGGCAGAGCATTCCCCGGCGCACTGGGTATCGATACTGATGGCAAAATTGCTGGCCTGAAGCAGCTGGCGGATGCCATCAAGGCCAAAGGTTCAAAAGCTATTCTGCAAATCTACCACGCTGGTCGTATGGCAACGCCTGAGTTTAATGGTGGCCATAAACCGATCTCGGCCAGCCCTGTCGCTGCTCTGCGTGATAATGCGGAAACCCCGCTGGAAATGACCGAAGAGCAAATCGAAGAGATGATCGAGTTGTTCGGCAATGCCGTGAATCGTGCCATTATCGCCGGTTTTGACGGTGTTGAAATCCACGGTGCCAACACTTACCTGATCCAGCAGTTTTTCTCGCCACACTCCAACCGCAGAAATGACCGGTGGGGTGGCGATATGGAAAAACGCACCACATTCCCGCTGGCTGTTCTGGCCAAAACCAAGCAGGTGGCACAGTCTCATAACAAGGCTGATTTCATTGTCGGTTATCGCTTCTCACCTGAAGAGATTGAAGAGCCGGGTATCCGCTTTGAAGATACCATGTTCCTGTTGGATAAACTGGCGACAGAAGGCCTGGATTATTTCCACTTCTCTATGGGCAGCTGGGCACGTAACTCCATCGTAAACCCGGAAGACAAAGAGCCACTGATCAACAAGTATCGTCAGCTGCAGTCTGAGGCGGTGGCCAGCGTGCCGGTGATCGGTGTGGGTGGTATTGCCCAGACTGGCGATGCCGAAAAAGCACTGGCCCAGGGTTATGATATGGTGGCCGTGGGCAAGGGCTACCTGGTTGAACCTACCTGGGCCACCAAGGCTCTGAACAATGAGACCTGCGCCGAGTTCGCCGATATCGCTCAGCAGGAAGCCCTGCTGATCCCGACGCCGCTGTGGGACATCATGGATTACATGATTGTCGACAGTGCGGCAGAAGCGGAAAAACATCAGCGCATTAAAGAGCTGCAAGGTATTGAGATCCGTTTCCAGCCAGGAACTTATACCGCTTATGGCCGTGGCCACAATGGTGACCTGCCGGTGACGGTAACCTTCTCTGAAGATGAAATTCTTGAGATTGTAGTGGACTCTTCCAGAGAGTCAGACGGTATCGCCAACCCGGCCTTTGAGCGTATTCCACAGCAGATCGTTGATGAGCAGACGCTCAATATTGACGTGATCTCCGGCGCAACCGTCAGCAGTCAGGCGGTAATCGACGGTGTTTCCAATGCGGTTGATCTGGCCGGTGGCCACTCCGAGGCTCTGCGCCACAAAGCCCGTAAGGCGGTTGAGTGGATCGCGCAAACCATCGAAGAGAGCGCCGACGTGGTAGTGATCGGTGGTGGCGGTGCCGGTTTGAGTGCGGCACTGACAGCCCTGGACAAAGGCAAGTCAGTTATCCTGCTGGAGAAGTTCCCGGCCATCGGTGGTAACACGGTTCGTACGGGCGGTTGGGTTAACGCTGCTGAACCTGCGTGGCAGGGTGATTTCGCGGCACTGGCGGGTGAAAAAGAGACCCTGATGGCCCTGGCTGAGACGCCAGAGTCTGAGTTTGCCGGTGAATATCTGGACGATTTCCGTACCCTGAAGTCACAGCTGGATAATTACTTCAATCAGCATGACCATGGCAACAAATACCTGTTCGACTCGGTTGAACTGCACCGCATCCAGACCTACCTGGGCGGTAAGCGTACCGACCTGAATGGCGAAACCATCTATGGTCAATACGATCTGGTCAAGCAGCTGACGTCCCGCTCCATGGAGTCCATTGACTGGCTGAGCGAGAAAGGCATCGAGTTTGAGCGTGGCCTGGTGGATATCGCTGTTGGTGCCCTGTGGCGTCGTGCCCACAAGCCGAAGCGTCCAAAAGGCGTTGAGTTTGTTGATAAGCTGCAAAAGCGCATTCTGGAACAGAATGGTCGCATCATCACCGATACCCGGGCTACTGACCTGATCGTTGAAGATGGCAAGGTTGTGGGTGTCAAGGCGATCCAGGCCAACGGTAATGAGCTGATCGTAAAAGCGAGCCACGGTGTGGTCATGACGTCTGGCGGCTTTGGTGCCAATACCCAGATGATCAAGAAGTACAACACCTATTGGAAAAATATTGCTGACGATATCAAAACCACCAACTCCCCTGCGCTGGTGGGTGATGGTATCGAAATGGGTGAAAAAGTCGGTGCCGAGCTGGTGGGAATGGGCTTCGCCCAGCTGATGCCAATCGGTGATCCGAAGTCCGGCGCGCTGCTGACTGGCCTGATTGTACCACCGGAGAACTTTGTCTTCGTTAACCAGAAGGGCAAGCGTTTTGTTGATGAGTGCGGTACCCGTGACAGGCTGGCCGACTCCTTCTTCGACAACGGTGGCACTGTTTACATGATTGCCGATGCCGAGATTCGCAAAACAGCGGCCAATACCTCCGATGAAACCATCGCCCGTGAAATCAGCGAAGGCATCATCCTGGAAGCGGATACGCTGGAAGAACTGGCCGACAAGATGGGTGTGCCACAGGCGGAATTTGTGCAAACCATCAAGCAGTACAACACATGTGTTGAGCAGGGCCACGATCCTGAATTCAACAAGAGTGCGTTCGGCTTGAAGGTGGAGCACGGACCGTTCTACGCCACACCACGTCAGCCTTCTATTCACCACACCATGGGTGGCTTGAAGATCGATACCAGCACACGAGTGATTGGCAAGGATGGTAACGTTATTGCTGGCCTGTACGCAGCGGGTGAAGTGACTGGCGGTATCCATGCCGGTAACCGTCTGGGTGGTAACGCCCTGATCGATATCTTCACCTTTGGCCGTATTGCCGGTGAAAGTGCGGCTGACCTTGTTTAAGGTATAGTGGCGACAACCAAAAGCCTGCCCTGCCCAAGTGGAGTGGCGGGCTTTTTGGTAGTGAACTCTTTCTAGACAAACACAGGCTCATACAAAAGTACCAGTTCATGCAGAAGTACCAGACCCGATTCCAGTTGATGGGAACAGTGATTGATCTGGTCGTTTATCATCAAAATGGTGAGCAGCTGCTCAAAGCGGCCTATCACCAACTTTCCCAATACGCCCGGCGGTTCACGGTCAATCAGCCTGCTGTCAATCAACCAGATAGCGAACTGATGCGCATCAACCAGAATGCAGGCATTGCACCCATCGCGGTTGAATCTGATCTCTTTCATCTGATCAACGTCGCCAAGGCGGCAAGTCAGGACAGGCGCAACCCCTTCAATATTGCTATTGGCCCTCTGGTCAAGCTCTGGCGCATCGGTTTTCGGGATGCCAGACTGCCCTCAGCGGCGGAGATATCTGCACGGTTGGCGTTGGTCGATCCCGGCAACATTGTCTTGAACGAGCAGGAGAGAACGGTATTTTTGCGTCAACCCGGTATGGAGATCGACCTGGGGGCCATCGCCAAAGGCTATTTTGCCGATCAGGTCAAACAAGCGCTGGTCAACGCCGGTGTTGACCATGGCTTTATCAGTCTGGGGGGCAATGTGGTCACCATCGGTCACTCACCCACCAATGCCAACCGGGCCTGGAATGTGGGTATTCAAAACCCTCTGGCAGAGCGGGGTGCCATTATTCGTGCGCTGCCATTGAACGATGCTTCCATGGTCACCTCTGGCATCAACGAACGCTATTTTGATGCCAATGGTCAGCGTTACCACCATCTGCTGGATGCACAAACCGGCATGCCTATTGCCACGGAGATTGCCAGTCTGACCATTATTTCCAAACACTCCGTTGATGGTGAAATCTGGAGTACTGCCGGCTTTTTATCCTCGGCGGATGATGCGTTGCACTATTTATGTCAACAGCCATTGATCGAAGCCGTTGTTGTGACAAAGGATGGCACCGTTAAGATGACCGATGGACTGGTTGACCATGGTCGTTATATTGCTTTGCGGTGAATAGACCATCTACCAGCCAGTTCTGCTCCAGTTCATGTCTGCGGTATGATGAGGCACTACCTGCGGAAATCCCGCCAGCAACCATGACGGTTTAAACACACGTTGCCGAAAAAGCATCCGATTTTAAACAGAAGGAATATTAACTGTACGATCAATTAAAAACTAAGGAACTAATTATTACAGGAATGGTCTTATTACTGCATACCGCAGTTAACCTGGAAAAGTGCATGTTAATAACAACGGCAAGAAAGTGGATGAGCAAGCGTTGGTTAACAAGCTGGAAACGCTTCAGGTCAATACCCCCCCGCAAGATCGGTTACCTGCCCCAAAAAGACGTTACAGTCATCATTCTGACAGGTGCCCACCGGAAAAGTTGCTCCGGTATTTCGGGTCAACCCGTTATTGTGAGTTAATTTCTGATCGCAGCGAGGTTCCGGATAATATCAAAATAATCATCAGTATTGGAAAATGCATGTTTTTTTCCTAAGCGACCACATGAGAAAAATGATGAACGCAAGATTAATTCATTTAGTTGTTAAATTGAACCATTCAGAATAAAAAGAGTCGAAAAAAGCTATTAATGCTCGTTCCGTCAGTTTTTAAGGTTCCGACGTGGATATTGCCAAATTAACTTACAAAAACCTGAACGCTTATCAATCGGGCCTCCAGAACAGGCTGCCAGCGATGGACGAAGTTACCGGCTCTCTCTGCCTACAGGAATCACGACCTGTTCATGTTGTTGGTGGAGAATGCACTCCATCGGACGGTTTCTATGAAAAAAAGCGACTCGAAGACTTCAGGATAGCGCCTCACTGTGAGTTTGAGGGTAAATTGAGATCTTCTGCAGAAGTATCTCTGGATGAGAAGCCAGGTTATGCCAGTACTGCAGAACTGCCGTTAAATTTTATCTGGGTCGGGAGTCTTATTCCTGATAAATACGCTAAAAATATCTTTGACTGGGCCAATGCCTACCCACAGCGGATGACTGTTCTGTGGATTACATCAACTTTGTTAAGTGAGCAGGCCAGGGAGGATATGGTCCGCTTTGAAGAAGTTTGCCCGGAAAATGTCCGGGTTATGGATACTGTTATCAATCCACTATTAAATAACATTGGCTTTGCCGACATCGAGCGCTGGATGTTTAATGGATTTGAAACAATGTCCAAGGTTGAGATAACAAGAACAGCCTGTGCATATAGCGATGTACTCAGGGTGCTTCTGATGTTTTATGGCACTGAGCTGCTTGATGGTATTAAGCAAGGCTCGGGTGATACCGATAAAAGAACCAACCCGTGTGACGGGATGATTTATTTAGATACCGATATTTATTACAACTCCCTGTACAGGATGGATGATCTGTATTTTAAAGGGGTTTTATGCAAGTGGAGATTCCTGGTCCAATTACTGACGTACACCTCGAATGATATTTTTGCCACTTCCCATGCCCGATCAGACTTTTTTGGTTGTTTAATGCACGAGGTGCTGACCAAAACCTTTGCATTAATGAGTCAATATTCCAGCTGTGCAGAGTATGTTCGTCCCGAGCCTGATGATATTAGGTCAAATGAATTGAGTGTTACTGAGTTTTCCCTTGTGCCTGCTGATAAGATGGTTACCAGGCACTATGGAGGATTTGCAGAAAAATTAGAAGATGAAAACGGTGCCTTTTCTTTTCCCCTCAAAGAAACAGTGGGTCATGATGCTTCCTGGATTGATGGTAGCGCTTTAAGCCTCCAGCGTTCAATGTTCAGACCAAGGAGCCTTATGCAGCGGTCCGTTGATTATTTTTGTTCAATTTCGTGATTTCCCAAAAACCTCATTGCGTACAAAAAAATTTTTGGATTATTGAATCGTTTGCGAAGAATAAATATTGCACTACGATGATTTAATCATGCACAGGATCGCGTGAATCGCCATAACCAGTTAGAGAAATAATTCGTATGTTAGCAGTTAATAAGGATAATAATTCCAGTGAAGGTATTAATTCCATCAGTGATAACCTTGGAAATACATGTCCGGATGATACATCTGCCAGTCCCGTTTTCTGGGGTTCGCATGAAGTGAAGCTTACCCAAGTCGACATGATTATCAGATATTTTGAAAATCAAACTGAATTAGTCAAGCGTCAGCTGTGTGAACTTGGACTTCCCCCGTTGGATCGGAAAATTGTCAGCAATTTCATGATCAACAATGTGGCAACAGTGCTTCAAGGTACTGCACCTCAGATCGGGATAGCCGAAATGAGTCCTTCAGCTAATGGTTGTAACAATACGGTAAATGCCCCGAATGCAAATGAAGTGGCATTAACCAATCAGTCAGTTGGCAAGAATCAGTCTTTGCCCGTGCTCAACAATAGTGATTGTGAGGTTTCTTTCCGTCTGTTTGATGCTTTCCAGGCTGGCAATGCTCAACTTGTCATCCAGTATTGTCGGCAAATACTGGGCAGCCCCCGCGATGAGTGGGCAAAGCAAACACTGCTGGAAGCCAGAAACCCTGCTGATATTCCCGGTCTCTACGTAGCGCTCAAAAAAGGTCATACCGACTGCATCAGTGCCTTTTTCGATCAGGTACAATGCAGTAACCTGAACCTTGAGGTGAAGCAGAAACTGTTGGCACCCCAAGTCCCTTCAAACAACACGCCAGGTCTTTTTCTGGCTATGAGAACTGGCCACGCTGGCCTTGCCCGCGCCTATTGCGAATGGATACTATCAACAAATAACCCTGATTGTTGGAAAGAAGAACAGCTAATGGCCATCGATTTATCTGCTACTGACGAGTTAGACAGGCCAGATTCTCAAGCGCCCGCTTTGCACGAAGCCATGGAAAAAAACCACAGTGCGTGTGTTAAGGTTTTTTGTAAACTGGTTTTAGCAAGTAATCTCAGTGTTCAGATCAAAGAGAATCTGATAGCAGCTAAACACGTTGTATGTCCATGGAGGCCGGGTCTCTACAGTGCTTTTTTTAAAGGCAATGCTCACAGTGTGGAAGCTTTTTGCCAACAAGTTCTGGAAGCAAAACTTGACGATAGTGTGAAGCACAGGTTGTTGGCATCAAAATGGCAAGGTGCAACAATCATAAAGCGAGCCAATTCGAGATCTGAAGTATTTCAGAAATACAAAACCACTATAAAAGATAGCAATTTGAATTGTATAGCAAAAGCATCACTAACATCTCGTATTGTACCTCGGTTGAAAATTACTTTTCATCCTGTCCGCCTTTTTCTCAACGTTCGTGATGCAGCTCGGTAGATAAGTTACATAACCAGGGAACTGATTATTAAACGAATGGTCTTACTATCAAATAGCGAACAGTTTTCGCCACTAAGGAGTTGTCCGGAAATAACTTTCCTATTTTCATTGGCTGATTCCGTTCGGACTGAGCTTGTCGAAGTTCGGTGGCACGACCCTTCGATACTTCGACAAGCTCAGCACTCAGGGTGAACGGAAATCGGGAACTTATTAAAAGACAATTTCTAAATTGTGGATAAGTAACTGGCAAATAAGTAACGGTCTGGCTTTTTCGTTTTATTGACAACTTCCTACAGCTAAATCCCTGGAGGATGTCAATTTCTGTTCCACAAGAGAAAGATCCGGAATTGAAGCAGGAACGTCTCTCATAATAATCCGATATTTCTCCATGGGGCCTTTTTCCTCGGCGGAATTCCGTACTTCTTCCCGTACCAGTGTTAATGGCTGTGGAATCCCCTGCACCACCATGGCATAGAATGGCAGGCTATCGTTTTTGCTGGTGCGATGCATAATGGCAATACGATTGGTGGCAGAGAACTCGGCAAATCGTCCCTGGTTCAGTCTTTCAAAGGAAACCACCGGGATCTTGGTACCCCGCCAGTCAAGATCACCCAGCAGCCATTCGGTTTCCGGGTAATTGGCTTCCGGACGACTGTAGTCCTGAATACCGGCGATGCATGTTGAAGGTATCAGCAGGGGGCGCTGCTGCATGGGGATCAGCACGGACGAAATGGGCTTATGGCTTCCGGACATGGTTTCCTCTTCTTTCTGCTACTGTACGGTTGAGACTACTTTTGTGAGGGGCAGGGCTTCCGGAGAAGCCCTGTTATCACGCTGTTTCAACTTCAATCAGTTTTTCAATCGCTTCGAGTAATGGCCCTTCCTGGAAAGGTTTTCCTATGTACTCATTGACACCCAGGCTTAAGGCCCGGTGACGATGTTTCTCACCGGTTCTGGAGGTGATCATGATAATCGGCAGGTCCTGAAGCCCAGGGTCATTCCTGACCGCGCTGGCCACCTCAAAACCATCCATACGGGGCATTTCGATATCCAGCAGCATAATGTCTGGCTTCTGTTCAGCGAGACGGGTCATGGCTTCTACACCATCCCTTGCCGAGATCACCTCGTATCCCTGACGGGTTAGCAGACGACTGGTGACTTTTCTTACGGTCACCGAGTCATCCACCACCAGCACTCTGATGGCCTGATCACTGCTGTCCGGTTCATGCCTTTCCACGGCGTCAGGTTTGGCTTCCTGAATGACCAGCTGATGTTTGCGGTAAAGCGCCGCCGGATCAAGGATGACCACAACCCGACCATCACCAAGAATGGTGGCACCGTTTACCCCGGCAAGACCGGAGAACTGAATGCCCAGACTCTTGGTAATGATTTCCCGGCTACCCACGATAGCATCAACCTGAACCGCTATATTCTCACTGCCTCTTTGCACCATGACGACCGGACACTGGCCGTCACTTATTTTGGGGCTGCCAGTACCGAGAAGAGCGCCCATGTAGATCAGCTGGTGCTCGGTACCATTGCCATAGATGAGTGGTGCCCTGTTTTGGTAGCAATCGGCCAGCATGTTTGCTGACACCATGGAGATGCCATCAATGGCATGCATCGGCAGTGCGTACAGGCTGCTGCCTACTTCCACCATCAACGCCCGGTTAATGGACAGGGTAAATGGCAATCTGAGAGAGAATTGTGTGCCGCGCCCGGCCTCAGACTTAACCTGTATACTGCCGCCCATTTGGCGAACCGAGTTATTCACAACATCCATCCCGACACCGCGGCCAGAAAGGTGGGTCACCTCGCTTGCGGTACTGAATCCGGACTTCATGATCAATTCGATGGCTTCCTGATCCGTTACCGGTTCGTCAGGACTGATCAGTTGCTGTTCAATCGCTTTGGCTTTTACGGCTTCAATATCGATGCCACGACCATCGTCGGATAACTCAACCACCACATCGGCACCATCGCGTCGGATCGATAAGGTAATCTGGCCCACTTCAGGTTTACCTGAATTCTGTCTTTCTGCCGGTGAATCTTCGATGCCGTGACCAATGGCATTGCGGAGCATATGACCCAGCGGAGCAAGCATGCGCTCAAGCATGGTTCGGTCCATCTCACCTTCAGCATTACTGACCACAAGCTGGACGGGCTTGTTCAGGTCATCAGACACCTGACGGACAATCTTGCGCAGCCTGGGAACCAGTCGGCTGAACGATACCATCCGGGCTTTCATCAGCTGCTCCTGGAGCTCAATCTGGGTTCTGGACTGTTGCTGGAGCAGCGTTTCTGTATCCCGGGATTTTTCCTGCAGGGCCTCCCGCAGATCCATAAGGTCAGAGGCGGACTCCACCAGTGAGTGAGAGAGCTGTGACAGTTCTGAGTACTGGTCCATTTCCAGTGGGTCAAAATCAGGGTTATCACCAAGATCGCCCTGGTGCCGGGAGATGATCTGGCTCTGCGTTTCGATATCGAGTCGCCGCAACTGTTCCCGAACCCGCAGAATGGTTCGATTCATCTCTTCCAGGGTTCTGGAGGCATCTGTCGTCTGCTGCTCAATGCGGGAGCGGCTGATGCTGGTTTCCCCGGCAAGATTGATCAGGGTTTCCAGAAGTTCCGGGGGAATGCGGACCATTTCACTGAGTGATGACTGAAGCGTTGTCTCTGACCCATCGGCAGTGGTCTGGGGCACTACCCGGATGGTAGAAACGGGTTCCGGTACCTGACCGGGCATCGGCTTCGGTAGTTCAGGTGCTGGCAGTTCTGACAGGTTATTGACCCATGTATCTTCAGCAAAGGTCCCGGCGAGAGGTTTGGCTGGCGCAGCCTGCCCCAGGTAGTCCGGAAGAGTGTCAGGCTCTTCAGTGGTTGAATGGCTGGTGTTCAGTCTATGCTTCCATTGCCTGAGCTCTTCCAGCATGCGCTGTACGTCAGGGGATGGCTGCCCGCTGCCAGGGTTTTTCAGTGTTGTCTCTATGGTGTCGTGAGTTTTCTGAATCAGCGCCAGAGGGGCGCTTTCAGGCTCACAGCTGCCATTGGCAATGGATTCATAGATATCTTCCAGCCCATGGCTCAGTTCTCCAAGCTCATGAAGTTCTGCCATCATTGCTCCCCCTTTCAGGGTGTGCAGGCAGCGTTGAAGCTCATGAACCGGTTGTAAATCGCTGGTATTGCCCAGCCATGTTTCCAGCGACTGGGCTGAGTCTTCGAGCAGCTCATAAGCCTCTTCGATAAACAACTTATGCAGCTCCGGCTCGGGCTCTGCCCCATTGCGGTACGGAGCAAAAGAGGTGCCTTCTGCCGTGACTGAAGCACTCCAGGACGGCTGGGCTATCGGTTTGAAACGATTATCTTCAGTGAACGATAAGTCGATGTCTTCAACTGCCTCGGTCTCGGCATCAAAATCAAGCAGGGCAGCAAAGTCATGATCATCGAGGCCTTCTTCGAGCGTCAGGTCCGGGTCTGCCTGACTCAATGCCTGCTCAAACAGCAAAGACTCCAGTGCTTCACGCAGAGCGCTGAAAATTGCGTGTGGGGGTTCCGGCGTTTGCTGTGAAGCCACCTGGTTCATCATTTCAACCAGGGCTTCGAAGCCGTCGGTAAATGGCGGCAGTAACTGTTGGGGCAGGCGGGTCTCATGGGTCTCCAGGTAAGTGCAGACATCATGTAACACATCACAGAGCTCTGTGATAGCCGACAAACCTGCTTCATTGGCATTCTCAGCAAGCACTTTCAGTTCAAACTTGAATCGGTCAAGCTCCTCGTGGGACGTACCATTAACCCATGATTTCAGGTGGCTGCTGGCATCCAGTAACAGGTCAAGGTCGCTGGCCAGGAAAAGTGCTGCCTGCTGGCCTGTTGGCTGCTTTACTGGTGCAGGCTCCGGGGCAGACTCATCATGCAAGCTGTTGCTGAGCAGTTGGTTATGAAGCGCACCAAGCCAGTTAAGAAAGCTATCAACTTTCAGCTCCAGAGGGTGGGAGTTGGTTTGCAGTTGTTGCAGTGCGTCTTCAATCAGGTCTATCCCCTGTTCCAGCATGCTGATGACCTGGCTATCAGCAGGCACCAGGTGCGCCCGGAATTCCTTGATGGTCTTTTCAATAGCGGCAACCAGCTCGGCAAGAGGGGTAATGTCTGCCATAAAGGCACTGCCTTTCAGGGTGTGCAGTGCCCGCTGGACAGAATCTGTAATCTGGATATCGCCACCCATTTGATGGCTACTGCCGATGAACTCTTTGACGACACTGAGATGGCTTCTGGCTTCTGTAGCAAAAATGGCCAGTAACTGATGGTCATAGCCGCTATCCAGCTCAACGGTTTGCTCTGCAGTTGCAACGTTACTGATTGCCTCAGTTTCCGGAGGCTCTGTCAGTTCATTATCCAGCTCATCAACGTCGCTATGCAGGGCTTCTTCGGCATTGTCCTCGATAATGTTGCCAAACATCATGGCCGGTTCTTGCTGCTCAGGCTCTACCAGCTCCTCACTATCAACGACAAAGTGGTTTCCTTTCCCCAGGGCATCTGCTTTTTCCATGCACAGCAGAACTTCCGGGGTGAGTTGTTGACTGTCCCTGGCAAAATCATTCACCAGTTCAGGCAGCATGGCGATGACTTCATGGAGTAGCTCAGCTATGGGCTCAGACGCTTGAATCGTGCCTTTGACCACGTTGTTCAGCATGTTTTCCAATGACCATGCCAGCTCACCGATAACGTCAGCACCGATCATGCGGCCGCTGCCCTTTAACGTATGAAAGGCTCTTCTGATCTCATTGGTGGTGGCTGCATCATGGATATTACTGCGCCATTGTGGCAATAGCGCTTTGAGCTGTTGCTGAACTTCTGTCGCTTCTTCGACGAAAACTTCATGGAGGTCGTCGTCATCATCTTCATCCATTGACAGGCTGAAGGTGTCTTCTTTAGAGAGCGTGTCTTCTTTAGGGGGAGTGTCCTTTGGGGAAGAGTGGTGTGACGGTGTCAGATCCCCGGTGATGTCATCGCTGCCCGGGGCGTTATATGTGGTTAAGGCACTATCTGGTGAAGAGGTCGAAACCTCAGAAAGTGAGAACGTTTCTTCAGGAGAGACGCTTTCCAGGTCCGACAGATTTTCTTCATTCGCCGAAAAATCAACCGTCTGTGTCGGCTCACCACTCACTGTTAGCGGGCTTTCAATAGACGCCGCTGCCGGAATCAGGTTCTCCTTGTGGACTATATCGATTGAGTGGGAGTAGGTCGTGTCCTGTTTCCCGGTAGCTGCCTGAGAGGAGCTCAGGCTGTCGGTTGAGAACTCTATGGTTGGGCCGTAGTCTGCTTCTTTTTCACTGGCAGCAACCGCTCCGGTAGCTGACGACAGAGGCTTTTCATAGTGAAACTCAATAACGTCATTGTCAGCCGCTTGCTCCTTCGGGGCCGCTCTCTCTTCATCGGAAAGCAGGTGGGCAGCGAACGGGTTAGCTTTGGCTTCAGGTTTCGGGGTGGATGAAATGGCTGGTGCGGCAGGTTCTGCTTTTGTAATGGATGACTCAAGCCGATCAATACTTTTCCGGGTAATATCCAGCGTTTTTTCGACGTAGGCAGAAGCCCCACCACTCAACTGTTCCAGATAGTATTCAATGCTGGACAAACTATCGGCCATTGCATCCAGCTCATCGAGGCCGGGCTTGAGGTTTTTGTCCAGCCATTGTTGCTGAATATGCCTTGAACAGCGATTGATTAACTCTGCAACACGGTCCAGAGGAATCATGGCAAGACTGCCCCGGATGCTTTTCATCAGGGGTAATAACTTGACCAGGAACTCTGGATTATAATCACTGCCCAGATAGCCCTCCACAGCGCCTTTGGCCTCTTTCAGGTTGTTCCGGGCTTCATAAATTACTTTCTGGTGAATATCGTTTATCTGTGCTGATACAGAACTCTGGCCGGTTACCGATCGGTTGAGGCCCATGAACTGGTTCAGTCCGGACTCCACTTCAAGCAACCGGGCCGCCGTATTGATCAGGGTATCGTTCACTTTTTCGGGTGAGTGGCCACCCGTAAGAATCATCTGCAGATGTTGATGCTCTCTGTGCATGATTTTCTGCAACGATTCGAGGCCAAGCATGCCTAATGTGTCAGAGATTTGCTGGCAGTTGGCCAGTTGATCCCGAAGCCTGGATTGATTGTCCCCGGGTTTCAGCAGGTAGAGATCCAGGGCGTCTTTGATATGAGTGAGCTCTTCCTTGATGGCTTTCACCACCGATGTCGCTGCATCAATGTTGAGCAGCCTGGCATCCTGCGGCTCTGCCTCCAGGGCCTGGTCCAGAGAGTATCGTCGCTTCAGAGAGAGGATAAGCGCATGATCACTGTTGGCTTTGGCGATCCGATAAAGAATCCCTCTCAGTATCTCTTCCGAGGGCGGGGTGTTCAGGCGTTTGGCTTCCTCACTGGCCAGACACTTGAACTCATTGTCCATTTCACGAAGGATTCTGATGGCGTGATTGTCTATGGCAATAGAGCCTTCCTTGAGGCCCTCGGAGAATGCGGTGCAGGCATCCCATAGCGGTGAAATTGGCGAGTCCCAGCAAAGGTTTTGCAGCTTGGCAAATATTTTACTGATGACCGTCAGTTGCTGGTCCCGCTGGCTGTCCCTGAGAATGCCGGCAAGACACAGCTGATATTTTTGCCGTATTTTCCGTACCAGAACCGCAAAGCCGCTGGCCTGCAGCTTGTTCAGCTGTGCTTCCGGGATTGGTGCAATGCTGTGAACGATGGCCGGGGCAAAAAAATCAATATCAGACAGCGCCCGCTGCCCGCGTAATTGGCGCATTTCATTGAGCAGGTGCTTCAGCAGGCTGGGAGTATCCCTGCCAGATCTGGAGGTATGGACAAGATAGCCTGGCAGCTGAAGCATCGCCTGAATCAGTACCACCAGCCGTTGCTGACGGTTATTCGCCGGAGTCTCATTCAGGCTATCTAATAACAGCAGAATTTCCCGGGTCAGTAACCGGGCTCCCTTCTGTTTCAATATTTTCAGCGTGCTGTGAATTTGCTGGATTTTGGTACGACAATTCTCCAGAAACACAGCCTCATCTGTGGAATCAGCATACTGTTCAAGGTCCTGACGGGCTTCAGTGAGGGTGCCTTCAATCTCTCCGATAACCCAGTCCAGACCTATGTATTCACGCTGTTCGACCATGCCTGGCTCCCGTTTCCAGCTACCATTCCCGCTGTCGTATGCGCTCTGTTTAACGCTCTGTTTAACAAGAGCGCCCGAGCGGCGGGCATTATGCTTGTTGTCATACTCTCGTCTCTTGCCAAGTCAGTGTCAGGACTCTGAGGTTTCAGGCAGTTTGAAACCCGTAACCGACTGACGCATCTCCATGGCCATACCGGCCAGATCACCGATGGATTGAGCGGTTGCCTTGGTACCTGAGGAGGTTTGAATGGAAATATCCCGGATGGCCACCATGCGGCTGGAGATCTGTGAGGCTGACTGTGCCTGGACTTTTGCGGTTTCAGAAATGTTCCGGATCAGGCCTGACAGGTTGTTGGACACCTGCTCGATCTCTTCCAGTGCCACACCGGCATCCTGGGCCAGACGGGCTCCGTGTACCACTTCAGAGGTGGTTTGTTCCATGGAAATGACCGCTTCGTTGGTGTCAGTCTGGATGGTCGATACCAGCGCTTCGACCTGTTTGGTGGCTGCTGATACCCGTTCTGCCAGACGTTGCACCTCGTCGGCAACCACGGCAAAGCCCCGGCCTGCTTCGCCGGCCATGGACGCCTGGATAGCGGCGTTCAGGGACAGAATGTTGGTCTGGTCGGCGATCTCGTTGATCAGCGAGATAATGTCACCGATTTCCTGAGAGGACTCACCCAGTCGTTTAATACGCTTGGAGGTATCCTGAATCTGTTCACGGATAGTGGTCATGCCATCGATGGTGTTTCGTACCACCAACCCACCGTTAGCCGCGATCTGTACCGAGCGCTCGGCCACATCTGCGGAGTCGGAGGCTCCGCTGGAGACCTTATCAATGGACTCGGCCATCTGGTTCACGGACTGGGTTGTAGCCCCGATTTCCTGAGCCTGGTGGTCGGAAGCTTCGGCCAGCAGTCGGGCGGTTGCCTGTGTTTCCTGGGCAGCTGCGTCAACCTTGACGGCCGTCTGGTTGATGGTGTTAACCAGGGCGCGCAGTTGTTCAATGGAGAAGTTAATGGAATCGGCAATGGCCCCGGTAAAGTCTCGGTAACACTGGCCTTAACCGTCAAGTCACCGTCTGCCAGGTCTGCCATTTCATCCAGAAGTCGCAGAATGGCCTTCTGGTTAGCGGCGTTCTGGGCTCTGGTCGCCTCGCTCTGGGTTTTGGTTTCTTCCAGGCGACGGCGGGTATCCATAATGATGGACATGGCGGTGAGCAGGATAAACAGGAGGGAAAGGCCTCCGGAAGCCATGGTGGCCAGCTGCAGTACCTTCTGTTCCATAGTGGACGTGGACAGGGTATCTGCCAGCACCGATGTTTGCTGCAGCAGCTGTTGTGAATCGGTGAAGATGGTGTCGGAGGCGGCGCGTACCTGGAACAGTTCGGGAGAGGTTTCCAGAATCTCATCAACACTGCCATCGACGAATTCAAACAGGTCGGAGATCTCCATAAGACGGTCAACGGCCTCATCATCAGTCACCTGACTGATGCGCATGGCAAGGTTACCTTCCAGCATGCCCAGCAGTACCCGCCCGAAGAGCTTGGCATCACGGCCAAAGCTGTCAGCCGCCATGATGGAGTCTTCGCCACCTTCCAGAACCTTGGCAACACTCCGGATAATACGCTCTGCCAGCCAGGGCTGGCGCTGAGCCATGGCAATCTGGTCGGAGGGTGCATTGTTATCCAGAAGGATTTCTACCACCTCGTCGTATTCAATTTGCAGTTGGGGAATGGTTTCACTCAGTGTGGTAGCAACTTCGTGCAGAGACAGTACGGTGTCTTGTGCCGCGAGAATACTGTCGGCTTCTACCTTCATTTCAGACCATGAAGAATCCAGGGCTTCAATTTGCTGGGCGGTAGCGCTATCGGATGTGTCAATAAAGGGGATAACAGAAAGGCTGGCACGGTTCAGCTCATCAATATGTTGGCCAAACATCGCTGTTGCTTCTTTCAGCAGCGGAAAGGCTTCTTCTTTACCAGAGGCCGCTTCTGAGGCGTTTTTGGCAATCTGCTGGGAAAGGACCCGAAGCTCACTGGCATTGGTTTCATGGGTGTGCAGCAGCTGGGACTGCTGGTCATTATAGATAAATGCACCTGTCATCACTGACAGGGACAGCACCAGCATGGTGATCGAAGCGATCGTGGCTCTGTTAGCCTTGCTTCCCTGTCCCGTATTCGCTTGATTGCCTTTCATGGTTTATTCCCCGATTTCTGATGTGAAATCAAATCCTGTTTATTCACTGGCGGCCTTTAGAAAACGCTCGTTGGTAACGAGTCCCTCAACACTGAATACGACATAGTGTTGATCTTTGACATAGGAGCCCTGGGTAAATGGATGAATATTTTCCGGAATGGTCGCCGGTATTTCATCTGTGTGGCTGCCGACGGTAAACTGCTGCATACCTTTTACTTCATCAACGATAAGGCCAACGGAAATGTCTTTCTTCTCGATAACAAGTATCCGGTTGTTGTGATTGGGTTGACTGGAAACATAACTGGCCTGGTGACTTTTCAGAAAGTCGCCCAGGCTGACGACGGGTATCAGACGTCCCCGGACATTCGCTAATCCCCTGACCCATCGTTGCACACCGGGCAATGGCGTTGTCTGGGGAACGGGAAGAATCTCAGATATTGAACCAACCTGAACCATATAATGCTGGCCATCCAGCACAAAGCTGACACCCTGCCAATAGCTCAGATCAGTTTGCTCGACCGGGATTTGAGCACTGTACAGGGAAGCACTTTGCTCAAGTGTCTCCAGATAGTCGAACGGATGACTGGAGTTGCTCATAGTACTCCTTTCCTTCATTGTTCCCTTGACAATTGACCGTGACGAATGCGGGATAGCCCTCGTGTCCGAAAGGGTTTTTCGGAGTAGCCAGGCCTGATTCAGGCCGCAGCATCACTCAGGACTTCGTTCAGCGTTTCCAGAAGCAGGGTTTCCTTAATGGGCTTGGTCAGATAGTTTCTGGCTCCCTGGCGCATGCCCCAGACGCGATCCGTTTCCTGATCTTTGGTGGTGACAATAATGACCGGAATGTGTCCAGTGCTGCCATCTTTGGAGAGCTGTCGGGTGGCTTGAAAGCCGTTCAGGCCGGGCATGACGATATCCATTAATACCGCATCAGGCTGCTCTGCCCGGCAGAGGGCGACACCATCGGCACCGTTGTCAGCCGTCATTACGGTATGACCATGTTTCTCGAGCATTGCGCTCAGCTGGTACAGTTCGGTTGGTGAGTCGTCAACAATTAATACCTTAGCCATAAATCCCCCGGTGTTTTGGCCTGAATAAGGGCCGCACCAAACTTGGTTACTTGCTGTTATTTATTTTCTGAACCCTTCCGGGTCTCATTGGCAGAGACGTCGTCAGGGGCTTCCCATTTACGTACGGTTAAACGGCCAGAGCATAGTCAGGGCAGTGTTCCCGAATCGTTGTGAACAGCTCATCACGGCTGAATGGCTTGGTCAGGTAGTAATCTGAACCGGCAATTCGTCCTCTGGCACGGTCGAAGAGACCGTCCTTACTGGAGAGCATGATGACGGGAATCTGTTTAAATGCGTTGTTATTTTTAATCAGCGCACAGGTTTGATAGCCGTCCAGACGAGGCATCATGATATCGACAAAGATGATGTCCGGTTCGGACTCGGCGATTTTTGCCAAGGCGTCAAAGCCATCGGTGGCAGTAACCACCTGGCAACCCGCCTTGGTCAGAAGTGTTTCAGCTGTACGACGAATCGTTTTGCTATCATCGATGATCATGACCTTGAGGTCTGTTCCGCTACCTTGCATGTTTTACCCCTGACAATCCGCAGAAGAAGCGACAATGGTTCGCTGCCATTCTTTTCTTGTTGGTCCGTTCCCAATGGCTTAATTCTGTTTTAACCGGATATCTGGACCGTTTATTATCCTTTTTTATCATAAGTTGGTCATTGCTGACCAGAAACGTAAGGGTTACAAGTCACGATTTTTCCAACCAGCCGTAAAGTCCCGACGGTTCATGGCGATGTATCTAGATAATAAATCTCCGTAGGAAAGAGACAGGGACCTCCATGAACCGTTTTCAATTTCTGCTGATCAGCGTGTTTTCTGGCCTGCTTGGATGGAATGCTGACGTCTCAGCTGAATCTCTGGAAGAAGCACTGGGTCTGGCTCTGCGTTCAAACCCTCAGGCAAAAGTCGCTCTCAGTCGTCTGAAGGCTGAGAGAAAAATATCGATGCAGTCGCTGCCGATTTCTGGCCAACGATTGATCTTGCGGCCGGTATCGGCAAACAGCAAAAGGATACCAGTCCAGATACTGATGGGGACAAGCTCACCCGCAAGGAAGCTTCATTTTCCCTGAAACAGAACCTCTTTGCCGGTTTTAATACCTGGTACAACGTGAAGGGGGCCCGTAAAGGTGCTGAGGCGGAGCACTGGCGACTCTACTCCACACTGGAAGATCTGGCGCTGCAGGTGATCAATGTCTATCTCAAAGTGCTTGAGCGTCGTGACCTGGTGGAACTGGCAGAAGAAAACCTGGACATTCATCACGAAATTTTTGATCAGATTGAGCGTCGTGCCCGTCAGGGGGTGGCCCGAAGCTCTGATTTGATTCAGGTAGAGGGGCGGCGGGCAAGAGCAAATGCCAATCTCATCAGTGCCAGAAATAATCTGATGGATGCTGAAAGTGAGTACCGTGCCCTGGTCGGGCACAGTCCCGGTGATTTGGAGTTTCCCGGCTTTGCACATCTTGATTTGCCAGAAGATTTGCAAAATGCCATCAAAAACAGCAGGCAGGATCACCCCAATGTCAAAGCGGCTGAAATGGATGTTGAATCATCGGAACACGCATACTCTTCCCGTAAGAGCAGTTATCTGCCATCACTGGATGCTGAGTTAGACCAAAGCTGGAGGCGCAATGCCGATGGCCAGCTGGGTGATTATGGTGATACGGTCGCCATGGTGCGGCTTCGTTACAACTTATTCCGGGGCGGCGCTGATCAGGCTCGCTTGCTGGAAAGCGCCCATCAGGCAGAAGAGCGACGCTCCGAGAAAGCCAGGGTCATGAGAAATGTCGAAGAAACAATGCGTATCAGCTGGGCGGCTCTGCAGTTTATTGGCGCACAACGTGAGTATTTATTGCTTCATGAAGATGCCAGCCGGGATACGGTTGCGGCATACCGGGAGCAATTTAACATTGGTAAGCGGACACTGCTGGACTTGCTGGACAGCGAAAATGAATTATTTCAGTCCAGCAACAGTTTAACATCTGCCATCTATCAGGAAACCTATGCCCGTTATCGTGTTCTGGCGGCGGTGGGCAGGCTACTGGAGAATGTGGAATTTTCTATCCCGAAAAGCTGGCATCTGGATGGTTAGAAAACGTCGTATTTTCAAACCAGCCTCTCGGAGGAGGGCCATCCTGAGTGTCAGCAACTATAGCTGTTGGACTGGATCAGCTGCCCATGCTTCCGCTATGGTCTGAAAGTGTGAAATGGGGTGATGTAGACACTGTTTTATGAACACCTGACCTTTCTGATATGTCCTTTCCCCGGTCAATCTGACACCCTTCGATTATACCCAAACAATGATTTAGAAAGAGAAGCTATAAACAGGGCGAAGTGTTTTTGTCTGAATCGTAATATAATACGCTGCTTCCAATTTTATGTGTTTTAGTAAATCAGTGGCTTGCCTGTACTTGGTCGGTAGTTAAGTAGTTGGTTAACATCTTATTATGCTGTCGTCAGTTTTCTGATAAGCCCGAAACGGAATGTTGCTCATGAGCAGAACTGATAACGCAGTACAACGCTTTATCTTTGAAAATACCGATATTCGCGGTGAAATTGTTTCCCTTAACCACAGTTATGTTGATGCCCTGGCTGCCCATAATTATCCCGAGATGGTCAGACGCCTGCTGGGGGAGTTGGTGGCCTCTGCCCTTCTGTTGAGCACAACACTGAAATTTGAGGGGCTGCTTACCCTTCAGGCCAGGGGTGACGGGCCATTAACTTTGCTTATGGTGGAATGTACCGACCAGCGGTCATTCAGAGCGGTGGCGCAATTCAAGGATGATCTTTCTGAGGGAACGCTTCAGGAGCTTCTGGGCAAGGCAAGCCTGTTGATTACCGTGGACCCGGTCAAAGGTAAGCGTTACCAGGGCATTGTTCCCCTGGAAAAGGAAACGCTGTCAGCCAGTCTTGAAGACTATTTTACGCAATCTGTACAGTTGCAGACCCGCCTGTGGCTGGCCTGTGATGGCCAAACCTGTGGCGGTTTTCTGTTGCAGGCTCTGCCTGCCAGTGTCGAGCTTTCCGAGGACATTTCGCGCTGAATCCTGGAAGCGCATGACGGCTCTTGCTGAAACCACGCAAGATGCTGAGCTGCTGGAGCTGGATCATGAAACACTGCTGGTCAGACTGTTTCATGAAGAAACTGTCCGTATTTTTGACAAGGAGCCTGTTCGTTTCGTCTGCACCTGTTCCCAGGAAAGAAGTGCAAAAATCATCAGCACTCTGGATCGCAAAGAAATTGAGTCAATTATTGAAGAAGAAGGTCAGGTGGCGATGGACTGCCAGTTCTGCAATCACCAATATGTCTTTGGTAAAGATGACATCGATTCAATCTTTAACGAAAAACCACAACTTCACTGAAGCTTTCTGATTACTCTCCTTCCGATCCGGTCAGGAATTCCATTGAATTTCTGACCAGTCAGAAAAAATACGACATTGCTCGTCTATATTTTCTTCCAGTCACTGATGATAAATTTGACCCGGGGCAATACTGCTTAGCCGACAAAGGTTTAACGTTTTTACCAGACTCAATTAACCAAGAGGCGTGATGAGGGAGTCTATAACCTGTAATTCCAGAGTTATATTTCAATAATAGATCCAATACCCTATCATAGCACGCCACAAGAATTACCATAATCTAACAACACAAAACGTTAAGTTGAGCATATTGCCTCAGGAGAACTTTGCATGGCCCATGTAAACGTAAAGGAAGCTCTGGCTGCTGTCGGAATCAAGGATGTCCTTGATGTGGTTTACAACCCCTCTTATGAAACGCTGTTTGAAGAGGAGACCCGTCCGGAGCTGGAAGGCTATGAACAGGGGGTGGTTACTGAAATGGGGGCAGTGTCGGTGGATACCGGTATCTTCACTGGCCGTTCTCCGAAGGACAAATACATCGTCAAAGACGATACAACCCGGGATACCATCTGGTGGTCAGACCAGGGTAAAAATGATAACAAGGCAATTACTGAAGAAGTCTGGGCAGATCTTAAATCACTGGTAACCAATCAACTGTCCGGCAAACGTCTGTTCATTATTGACGGTTTCTGTGGCGCGAATCCTGAAACACGCCTGAGCGTGCGCTTTGTGACCGAAGTGGCATGGCAGGCACACTTCGTCAAGAACATGTTTATCCGACCCGGCGAAGATGAGCTGAAGGACTTTGAACCGGACTTTATTGTCATGAACGGTGCCAAATGCACCAACCCGAAATGGCAGGAGCACGGTCTCAACTCGGAAAACTTTGTGGCATTCAACCTGACGGAGCGGATTCAGGTGATTGGTGGTACCTGGTATGGCGGTGAAATGAAGAAAGGGATGTTCTCCATTATGAACTACCTTCTGCCGCTCAGGGGTATAGCGTCCATGCACTGTTCTGCCAATGTGGGTGAGCAGGGTGATACTGCCATTTTCTTTGGCCTGTCCGGAACCGGGAAAACCACTCTCTCTGCCGATCCCAAGCGTGCCTTGATCGGTGATGATGAGCACGGCTGGGATGATGATGGCGTGTTCAACTTTGAAGGTGGCTGTTATGCCAAGACCATTAACCTGAGAGAAGAAAATGAGCCTGAGATTTTCCACGCCATTCGTCGTGATGCGTTGCTGGAAAACGTGAGCGTTGATGCCCAGGGTAACATTGACTTTGATGATGGCTCGAAAACCGAGAATACCCGGGTTTCCTATCCGCTGTATCATATCGATAACATTGTTAAGCCGGTTTCCAAGGCTGGACACGCCAAAAAAGTGATCTTCCTGACTGCCGATGCTTTTGGTGTTTTACCGCCGGTCTCCCGTCTGACCCCTGAGCAGACCAAGTACCACTTCCTCTCCGGTTTTACCGCGAAACTGGCGGGCACTGAGCGTGGTATCACGGAACCAACACCGACGTTCTCCTCTTGCTTCGGTGCTGCCTTCTTGTCACTGCACCCAACCAGGTATGCCGAAGAGCTGGTTAAGAAGATGGAAGCTCACGGCGCGACTGCTTACCTGGTAAATACGGGATGGAATGGTACTGGTAAACGCATCTCCATCAAGGCAACCCGGGCGATCATTGACGCCATTCTGGATGGCTCTATCGATAAGGCCGAAACCAAAACGCTGCCTTTCTTCGGATTGCATGTACCGCAAAGTGTTGCTGGCGTTGATGGCAGTATTCTGAACCCTCAGGACACCTATGAGGACCCGGCAGAATGGGAGCGTAAGGCACACGACCTGGCGGATCGCTTTATCACTAACTTTGTTAAGTTTACCGATAACGAAGAAGGTAAGGCGCTGTTGGCTGCCGGTCCATCACTGGGCTGATTCGTTTCCAGGATGTAATCGGAAAACAGTTCTGTGGGGAGGACGGGGCTGGGAGTCTATTCTCGGATAGCCTCCCGGTCTCCCCGGCTGATATACCCAGTGATATTTTCATCTTCAGGGCTGTTTAAGATTGTCTCTCTCTGGCAGGAATCTTCCAGAGCAGCGCAGTGGATCCTTTCGGTATGAGACACGTTAGATCATTGGCGCAGTGAATTATTAAATAATCACCATCGGGGCTAAATTTGGCCCCTCTAACGCGATGATCCAGGATTATCAGTTCTTCATCTATCCATTCACCATCATCACCCTTGCACCAGAGTTGCACAAAACCCGGCTTGTGATGATCCTGCTGAATGTCTTTGCTGCCATAGGTCAGAAAGCGGTTATCTGTCCCATTAAATTCGGCACCTCTGAGGCCATAGCCATCAGGGATGGTTACAGCATGTTTGATCCACTTGCCATCGTCATTGCGCCAAAGGATGTAGGATTCAGAGCCTGTGGTAAAGTGAAGGGCACAGGCCATACGCCCTGAGAGTGAAAACCGGCTGTCATCGACTCTGCCTTTAAGTTGAACCACCAGCTGTTCCTGCCATTGGCCCTGGCTGTCGAGGCTCTGGATTTTCACCGTGTTATCATTAAGGCTGCTGGTCAGTACACTGTCCTCCTGATGGTTGAAGGCAGCGTTGTCGATGGCTCCCTGATGACGTATCCATGCTTTGTTAATCAGGTTACCTTCCCCGTCATCACCCCAAATGCAAACGTCACTGGTTTGCTTGCCGTAGCTCAGGAGAAAATTCTCGAAGGGGCTGAAGATGGCTTTGTCACTGCCGATGTGCCTGAAGAACTGGCCTTTATCCAAAGTGTCATCATTACGGTTGCAGTTACAGAGTATAAAAGCACCACGATTGAGATAGGCCAGTAATTTACATCCGGAGGGGCTGAAGTCGACATAATTGCAACCCGGAATCGTTTTTTTATCTACCCAGTCACCGTTATTGTCATAACCGGAGATTATAACGTTTTTGGCTATGTCTCTGGTCAGTGCATGCTGCTCATCACTGCTCAGGAGGGCAGCTTTGAGTTTCACGTGGCTATGCATGACCGTTTTCACCTTAAGACAGTTGTTCTCATCGTTAAAGCCCCAGATGGTCGCTGATCTGTTGTTATTGAGGGTCAGTAAATAATTGTTCGTGATCTTGAAGGGCGGTTTATTAAGCTCAGTTTGCATGGCGCAAATGATCTCTAATGGCTGGCGTTGTCGGGTCCACCGGCCGTTACTGTCCAGACGCAGTACGTTGATCTTGAGATTCCTTGGGTCGAAGGTCACAATTTTATCATGCAACGGGCTGAAACTTGCAGTCACTGGCGGATGGTTTTTTTCAAGTGGGTTGTGTGCAAGTGCCGCTACCTCCTCCCAACAGCCATCATTATTCAGCGTGCTCACTTTGACATCGCCATCGTCACAGAGGCTCAGAAGCGTATCTTATGACGGGTTTAGCTGACCAAAAATCTTTTGGGAACCCTCGATCTTCCCGTTCTTCGACCAGTTGCCATCCGGATCTTGTCGCCAGGTTCTCAGACTGTAATCTCTTAAGCTGTCGCAACCAGTGATTAACAGATTCTTACCCGTTGGGCTGATACTGACCTCCTGAATATAACAACCAAAGCTGGCCTTCAGTTTGAATTCAAGGCGATTTGTCCGGCATTGAAAAATGTCACTCTTCCGGGGGGTAACAGAGCCAGGCTCAATACGACTATCGCCCGGTATCATCCCGGTATGGGGCTGTTCATGGGGTTGCGATGCATCGGCCACACTGGCGTCTGGCGAAACATAACTGGTGGAAAAAATCAGCCTGACAATGTTCGGTTTACGATCACCAATATCTGTATCTGTGATGGCTACCCATCCGGGTGGTAAATCCAGTTTCAACCGTTTGAGCGATTGAGTCTGTTTGGATGCAGGGACTTCGGAAATACTTTTGTTAAATTTAGCCACTAACCTGGATACTGGCTCCAGACCGTTAATTAACGCCTGTTGGTCTTCTGCCAAATTCCTTGTGGTGGCGTTACCAGGCGAACCGCTGAAGTGACTCTGTGCTGATGGTTCCATAATAACTCCGGTATATTGCCGCAAAGTGAATTTACAGGACCATTGATCAGTAGCATCCAATGGATATTTGACTCGGGAATATGACTCGTCATGCTGCTGCCTGTCTGAGTCATCAGTATTTGAGCTGTAGATCAGTAAACAGGGAAAAAGTTCCTGCCATAGCCATTTTCCGGTACTGTGAATGTTTGTTTGCATACAAATGGTTCAGTTTCGTTATAATTCCGGGTTTTCTCTGGTCATTAGCGTGTCTTTATGGCTTGAATTTTTCAGGTAAAGATAGACATTGATTACCGGCTGGATGCTGAAATGGTGCTGTTTCTGAGCATTTTCTGGAAACTGTCCTATTGTTTTGATTCCCATGATGAGTGTGTTTTATGCAGAGTATCTCCCAGCGTATAGCTGAAGAGTTGGGTGCCAGACCTGAACAGGTCACCAGTGCTGTACAGCTGCTTGATGATGGCTCTACGGTGCCTTTCATTGCCCGTTATCGAAAAGAGGTCACCGGAGGTCTGGACGATACTCAGCTGAGAACGCTGGAAGAACGTCTTCGTTATCTGCGAGAGCTGGAAGAGCGCCGTGAAGCCATTCTGAAGAGCATTACCGAACAGGATAAGCTGACGCCTGAACTGGAAAAAGATATCCGCTCTGCAGAGACCAAAACCCGTCTTGAAGACCTTTACCTTCCCTACAAGCCCAAACGCCGTACCAAGGCTCAGATTGCCCGTGAGGCGGGTCTGGAGCCTCTGGCCGATCTGCTGTTCGATACCCCGGAAAAAGAGCCTGAGGTGGAAGCAGCGGCGTTTGTTGACGCAGATAAGGGCGTAGAGGATATCAAGGCGGCTCTGGAAGGTGCCCGTTATATCCTGATGGAACGTTTCAGCGAGGATGCCGAGCTGCTGGGGTCAGTTGCGTGAGCTGCTCTGGAATGAAGGTATCCTGAGCAGTCGTGGCGTTGAGGGTAAAGAAGAGGAAGGTGCCAAGTTCCGGGATTACTTTGAACACGATGAGCCACTGAAAACTGCTCCGTCCCATCGGGCGCTGGCCATCTTCCGTGGACGAAATGAAGGGGTATTGCAGGCTAACATCCGCCTCGCCAAAGAGCCGGAAGACCGACGTGAAACCCATCCCTGTGAAAAGCTGGTGGCTGACTTCTGGAAAGTTGAGCATAAAGGTCGGGCGGCGGATGACTGGTTGAAGGATGTGGTGCGCTGGACCTGGCGGGTTAAGCTGCTGTCTCAGTTGGAAACCGAGTTAATGACTCGCATCCGCGAAAACTCTGAAGATGAAGCCATCAAGGTTTTTGCCAAGAACTTGAAAGACTTGCTGCTGGCAGCGCCTGCTGGCCTCAGGCCAACCCTGGGTCTGGATCCCGGTTTGAGAACCGGTGTGAAGGTTGCCGTGGTGGATGGTACGGGTAAATTGGTCGAGCATACGACTATTTATCCCCATGCTCCCCAGAAGAAATGGAAGGAAGCTCTTGGCACTCTGGCCACCCTCTGTCTGACTCATCAGGTTGAGCTGGTCAGTATCGGTAATGGCACGGCATCCCGTGAAACGGACCGCCTGGCTGCTGAACTGATGCGCAGCTATCCAAAACTGGGCCTGACCAAAATTGTGGTCAGCGAAGCCGGTGCGTCCGTGTACTCTGCATCTGAACTGGCCGCCCGTGAATTCCCGGACCTGGATGTTTCTATCCGTGGTGCCGTATCCATCGCCCGTCGTTTACAGGACCCTCTGGCCGAACTGGTGAAGATTGAGCCGAAATCCATCGGGGTGGGCCAGTACCAGCACGATGTCAGCCAGATCAATCTGTCCCGCTCTCTGGAAGCGGTGGTTGAGGACTGTGTAAACGCAGTAGGTGTTGATCTTAATACCGCTTCCAGCGCCCTGCTGGCACGCGTATCGGGCCTTAATCGCACTCTGGCTGACAACATCGTTGCCTATCGCAATGAAAATGGTGCCTTCAGAAGTCGTAAGGATCTGCAAAAGGTGGCCCGTTTTGGTGCTAAAACCTTCGAGCAGGCCGCAGGCTTCCTGAGAGTAATGAATGGTGATAACCCTCTGGACAGTTCTGCCGTTCACCCCGAGGCGTATCCGGTGGTAGAGAAGATTGCCAACCAGTCAAGCCGGGATGTGCGAGCCCTGATCGGGGACTCGGCTTTCTTAAAGGGCCTGAATGCGGCGGACTTTACCGACGAAACCTTTGGTCTGCCCACCGTTACCGACATCATCAGTGAGCTGGATAAGCCCGGTCGTGACCCGCGTCCGGATTTCAAAGCCGCCGAATTCAAGGATGGCATTGAAGATATCCGCGATCTGAAGCTGAATATGGAACTGGAAGGCGTGGTCACCAACGTGACAAACTTTGGTGCGTTTGTGGATGTTGGCGTCCATCAGGATGGTCTGGTGCATATCTCCGCATTGTCTGAAAACTTCGTTAAAGATCCCCGCGAAGTGGTAAAAGCCGGCGATATCGTTAAGGTCAAAGTCATGGAAGTGGACGTTGCACGTAAGCGTATCGGGCTTTCCTTGCGGATGTCGGATAAGGCCGAAGAGCGTGCTGAAGCTCGCCAGCAACCACGGCAAGCCAGAACCGAAAAGCCTGCAGCTCGCAGCAAGCCACAGAAAGCCGGTCAGTCCGGAAATCGTGGTAAAAAGCAGGATTCAGGTGGTACTTTTGCCGACTTGTTTGCCAATGCGAAACAACTTCGCAAGTAAACAAACTCAGAGAAAAAGCCGGTTTTGACAGTGTCTGCAAAGACACTGTTAACGGCGATGTTTGCCTGCCAACGAAAAAAGCCAGACAAGCCTTTGTCTGGTTTTTTTTTAGGGGATTTAGACAATTCAGGCTGGTATTATATGGACGACAGGACGAGGCTGTCGCACAAGCACAGGCTCCTGGACCAAAACGTAATATGCCAGGAATGATTAACCTTCGTTGTTCCGGAAATGCCGTTGATCTGTCTTTTGCGACAACCTCAGGCGGTGGTCAGCTGCTAAGCTGATTACTATTTTATCAGGCTCATTCAGGTTGTCTTGCCCGGTTTGAAGCTGAGTACTTATGAGAGTTCGTTCATGGTGTCGTGGTCGCGGGTACCCGTGTTGCCAATAGGAATCATCTCTCTGAACGAATGTTATAGATAATTATTATTGGATCTGTACCTTGGCTACTGAGTATCAGGATCGTCTGGAGCTTTTCCAGTCCAGTGCTAACCATTCGGTTCTTCATGGCATCTGCCATGGTATTGAGCGTGAAAGTCTCAGGGTTACCTCAGATGCTCGTCTTTCCCGGAAAAATCATCCTGAGAAACTGGGGCGTGCATTAACCCACCCTTATATCACCACTGACTATTCTGAAGCACTGCTTGAGTTCATAACGCCGGTGCACAGCCGCATCAGCGATACGCTCTCCTTTCTTGAGCAGCTGCACCAGTATACCTGCCAGAGTATGGCAGCAGAGTTCCTTTGGGCCGGCAGTATGCCGCCGCTGCTGGAAGGGGATGGCAGTATTCCTATCGCGCAGTATGGGAGTTCCAATATCGGGGTAATGAAAAGTATTTATCGTGAAGGGCTCTGGCATCGCTATGGCAAGCCAATGCAAACCATTGCCGGTATTCACTATAACTTCTCTATGCCAGAAGAGTTCTGGGCCCTGTTACAGCAGTCCTCCGGACAAGAGGAGATCAGCGCTCAGGACTTCAGGTCAGCGGGTTATTTTTCCCTGATCCGGAATTTTCTGCGTTACTCGTGGCTGCTAATGTACCTGTTTGGGGCCTCTCCGGCTGTTAGCCGAAGTTTTTTTGCCGATGGCGGGGTTCAATCAGGCTGCAGGCGCTGGATAAAGACTCGCTTTTTCTTCCTTATGCGACGTCGTTACGTATGAGCGATATGGGGTACAGCAATCACGCCCAGTCTTCCCTGAATATTTGTTACAACACACTGGAAGAGTATGTGGACAGCCTTTCCAGCGCCATTCGCACACCATACCCTCCCTATGAAGCCATTGGTCTGAAGCAAGACGGCAAATACCTGCAACTGAATACCAACCTGTTGCAGATAGAGAATGAGTATTACAGCACCATTCGCCCAAAGCGGATTGCCCGTTCCGGTGAAAAACCAGTGACCGCCCTGCGCAACGAAGGCGTTGAATATGTTGAGGTTCGTTGCCTTGATATCAACCCCTTTGAACCAATGGGACTGAGTGAGCAGGATGCCCATTTTCTGGATGTTTTCCTGGTCTACTGTTCGTTGCAGAACAGCAATCCTATTCATGCCGATGAGTGTGATGAGGTCAGCAATAATTTCAAAACAGCGGTTACAGAAGGCCGCCGCCCGGGTGTCGAGTTAAGACAGCAAGGGCAGCCTGTTCTGCTCCAGAGCTGGGGGCTACAGCTGCTGGATGACATGTCTCCCATTGCTGAGATTCTTGACCAGGCAAACGAATCATCAACGTTTGTTGAGAGCCTGTGTGCGCAAAGAGAAAAACTGAAAGATGCCGCTTTAACCCCTTCTGCGCAGGTGCTTAATGCCCTTGAAGCTGGAGATTCCGGTTATCTTGAGTTGATGATGTCTTTATCGGAAAAGCACTCCAAACGCTTCTCTGAGCATGATCTGAGCGATGAACGAATAGCCTACTTTGAACAGCTAGCCCAGCGCTCTGTTGCTGATCAGCTGGCAACAGAAAACAATGATAGCCGTGACTTTGATACATTCCTGCAGGAATATCAGGCGGCAGAATAGTTCCTGAACCATTGCCTTTAGTCAGTCGCCGGTAGAAAGGACTCTCTGGCGAATGTCTGAGATGAGAGCGTGGCAGTGAGGGTGGTAGAAATTAATAGACAGTACCCGGCTCCATCTTTAAATCAGACTTTGGAAAGTTGCTTTTATCTGGATGAAATCAGGATGCGGCCAGCAGTATCTGAACTAGTATCAGAATCTGGTAATTAAAATAATTTTTTTTAATTAAATGGTTTTTTTTTAGTTGAAAAAGTTGTTGGACTACCATGAAAACTCCCTGAAACCATTGTATTCATAACGTTCCTGCAAAACTTGCAATTTAAATTGTGTTGTGTTTTGAAAAATAAACGCTTGCCGCAAAAAATTCACTGTCATAACCTAGCATCTGAGCTGCCTGACAAAGGCGCTTACGAGGTCCCCATTCACGCAGAAGAGATCTAATTGTTAAAGAGGAACTGTCTATCATGCTGGAGGGTTGCCAAACGGCTAAAGAACGTTGGGGAGGTGTATCAGAAATTATTGATCGCTGGCTCAACGAGCGTCAGGAGCTGATCGTCCTTTACTGCTCCATCAATGGAATGGATCAATTTGATGATGACAAGCGTCCGGTAGTCAGTAAATTAAAGGAACTGTGCCAGATTCTGGTGGATTATGCGTCAGCTGGTCACTTTGAGGTTTACGAGCAGTTGATTCAGGAAGCCCGGGAATTTAATGATGGGGGCGTTGAGCTGGCTCATACGGTGCTGCCAAAGCTTGAAGAGAATACCTCAAGATGTTTGAAATTTAATGACAGTTGTGAATCAATCAGCTCGCTGCAGAAACTCCAGGGCGCTGTATCGGAATTAGGTGAAACGCTGGCAGAACGTTTCAGTCTTGAAGATAAAATGATAGAAACTCTGCATGAATCCCACCGGGAAAGGCTCACGGGATCATGATGTTCAGATCAGATGAGGACAAACTGTATTTAGACCATACAGTCGTTTTGTCCTCATTTCATTGTTAACTGCTTTTGTTCACATCCCTGAGTTCTACCTTGAAAATAATTGCCTCATTAGGTCCGATGATTCCGGGAATACCGCTGGAGCCGTAGGCCAGAGTCGAGGGAATAAAAAGCTCCCAGGTAGAACCTTCAGGCATTTTCTGTATTCCTTCTGTCCAGCCCGCGATAACCCGGTTTAACTGGAAAGTGGCAGGTTGGTTTCGAGTGTATGAGCTTTCGAAAAGGGTTCCGTCTATCCGGCGGCCTTCATAGTGAACGGTGACCTGATCAGTAAGGGATGGCTTGATGCCAGTACCTTTTGTGAGTACCCGGTACTGCAAACCACTGTCCAGCACAACAATGCCTGGTTTTTTGCTGTTTTCTGTCATAAAAAGCTGGCTTTTTTCCAGGCTCTCTTGCGCTGCTGCCTGGTACTGAACCTGTTCAAGGTTGTTCTTTTGCACCTGCGCTAAATCTATAAAGTAGGTGACTTCATCCTGTGACAGCTGTAAAATCTGGTTGCCAAGATTATCCTCTACCCCCTGGATAACGGCGTTAACATTGATCCCATCAAATTGTTTCAGTTGCTCTGCCATAGACACTCCGAGGCTATAGCTTAATTTGTCACTGTCTGTTTCCAGAGCGGCAAATGAACACAGTGAGTAAGAGAACAGGGTAACGCTGGCAAGTGCTTTGAAGATCATATTTACACTCTTTCTGATAAATTTGTATCCTGCGTTTTGGCACAGTCTTTTCAGTACAGGTAACTCTGAGCCCTATCATTTAGTAAATTGGTTTTTTGGCAACCCCGGACGAGGGTTGTGTAATGAAAAAGTGCCTTATTTAAAGTGTTTTTCGAGATAATGAATATGAAAAATAAACGTCCTCTTCTATCTATCTGTTTTAGGAAAATGGAATTTAATTAGAAAAAAACAGAGAGAAAGCTAAAAAAAAATTTGCAGATGACGAATAAGCACTCTATGTTGGAATTAAAACTGGGTATAAATTATTCAGTTTTTATTACGATGTACTAACTACTAGTAGATTGGTTAAATTAAAACGAGGGACGACCCAATGCCTGCAACAAGGAAGACTGCAGCTAAAAAAAGCACTGTCAGGAAGGCTGCTGCTAAAAAAGCTCCTGCTAAAAAAACCACTGCCAGCAAGACCGTTAAAAAGGTCGACATGGTGAAAAAGTGGGAAAAAGAAATCGACGCACTGAAGAAAAAGCTGGAAAAAGCCAAAGAAGCCTTGAAAAAGGCCAAGGCCAGTGCCAAGAAAGCCACTGCTAAAAAAAGCACTGCTAAAAAAGCCACTGCCAAGAAAAAGGTAGCGGTAAAGAAGAAAACTACTGAGAAGAACGCCACCGTCAAAAAGGCGGCAGCCAAGAAAAAGACAGTAACCAAGAAAAAAGTGGCTGTTAAGAAGAAACCAGCGGCCAAGAAGAAAGTAGTAACAAAGAAGAAACCTGCCACTAAAAAGAAAGTAGCTGCCAAGAAAAAGCCAGCAGCCAAAAAGGCAGTTGTGGCTAAGAAGAAGCCTGTAGCTAAAAAGAAAGTGGCCGCTAAGAAAAAGCCAGCAGCCAAAAAAGTAGCTGCCAAGCGGAAGGCTCCAGCCAGAAAAGCAGCTGCAAAAAAGTCCCCCGCTAAGAAAAAGTAATATAGTTGGTAACTCGAAGCTCTAAAGGGGGAATTCTATTCCCCCTTATTATTTTTGTATATTCACTCTTTTCTCCTCTTTAGCCCGGATATTCGATTCCTCTGAGTTACCTGTCCGCATTGAAAGACAGTTGTCATTTAATCTTTCTCAAACCCGATACCTCAGTGAAAGCAGTTACCAGGAACCAACGCAAAACTGTGGCTGGGACAAAGACTCATGATGAAAGTACCTGGGCTGATAGGTTTTGGATCTTTGCCCTGATTTAAAATGAGTCTGATCGATAGCTGTTACGGTAATAGCATTCATACACGCTATTTTCTTGAAATAATTATCGGGAACTAAAATCTGCAAATACAGTCTGAACAGAATAAAACAAAAGGGTATTAACATGATTGATGGAATCAACCCTTTCACGATCCAGACAAGCAGCTCGGAAGCAGAAAAATGTTCTGTCTGCCTTATGGCCTTCGGCAGAGATGTGGCTACTCTCATCACTGGCGTGTGTAAACACACCTTTCACACTGATTGCCTTAAAAATTCTCTCATTGCACAAAAACAATTCGCAAATAGGACTACCTGTCCACTGTGCAGAACGGATTTATCGAGTTTGGCAAAAGCATTAGTCAATTCAGCTACCACGGGCCAAGGGGAGCATGGGCAGGGCAGGCCTGACTCAGTGCCCCGGCGGGATATCAACCAGAATGCTCTTGCTTATGCAGATCACGTAAGGGAGCAACAAAGGGAACGCGCAAGGGAGCGCTACCAAAATGACCCTGCTTATGCACAGTTCCAGAGGAGGCAACAAAGTACATACCAGGCGGCGCGCCGCCAAAGTGATCCTGTTTACGGCGAGCGTGAAAGGGCACGCAAAAGGGAGCTGCAAAGGGCACGTTATCGGAATGATGCCGCTTACGCAGAGCGCGAAAGGGAACGTCAAAGGGAGTATAGGCAGCGTCAAAGGGAGCGTTACCAGAATGACCCTGCTTACGCAGAGCGCCAAAGGGAACGTGAAAGGGAGTATAGGCGGCACCTAAGGGAGCGTCACCAGAATGACCCTGCTTATGTCGAGCACCAAAGGCAACGCCAAAGGGAGCGTGAAAGGGAGTATAGGCAGCGCCAACGGGAGCGCCAACAGAATGACCCTGCTTATGCCGAGCACCAAAGGCAACGCCGCAGGGAGCGTAATAGGGCTCGCATGGAGAGAAACCAGAGAGTCAATCAATTGCAATCGGTTGCAACGGTAAACCCTGTAGCAACAAGGATGCTGGGCATGAATCAAACGAACGAAAGCACTAATTAATCCTTTCCTTGGGAGTTACTATAGATAAATTGAACTGAGATTTGGCTTTTTGTTCAAAGAATTTTTTGCCTTCTCTGAGCTGGCGGTTTATACCGTCACCCAGTCCTTGCTGCTTCGATGATATTCTCTTGCAGGTAGCAGTATGTTTTTTCCGGCGTCACGATAGGCCTCTCCTTTATTATTGGTCTGATCGGTCGTCCATAATTAGACCATGTCAATGATCACATTGAATTCCATCAGCCTTTTAAGGTCTGGCAAGCTCCTTCTGGAGAATGCATCAACAATTATCCATTCCGGTCAGCACGTTGGCCTTGTGGGTGCTAATGGGTGTGGCAAATCAAGCCTGCTTGCGTTGCTTACCGGAGATTTGCAACCAGATAAAGGTGAACTCGCGTTTGATAAGGGCCGTGGACTGGCGCATATGGCTCAGGAAATTGATGTCCTGGACCGAAATGCCGTGGATTATGTATTGGATGGTGATATTGAGCTGCGCCGGATAGAGCAGGCGATTACTGAGGCAGAAGCCGCAGGAAAGCACGAAAAACTGGCCGATCTCCATGAGCAACTGCTAAGTGCCGATGGTTACACAGCCCGTTCCCGGGCAGAACAGTTGTTGCACGGATTGGGCTTTAATCACCAGGTACTGAAAAAAAATGTCCGCGACTTTTCCGGTGGATGGCGGATGCGTCTGAATCTGGCCAAGACCTTGATGTGCCCGTCAGACATTATGTTACTGGATGAACCCACCAACCATTTGGATCTTGATGCCATTGTCTGGCTGGAAAACTTTCTCAAGCGATACCCGGGAACGTTGCTGGTTATTTCCCATGACCGGGATTTCCTCGATGCCATTACGGATCACACACTCCATATAGAACATCAGACACTGTTCCAGTACCGTGGCAACTATTCAGCTTTTGAGCATCTGCGTGCACAGCGACTGCAACAGCAGCAGGCTGCCTTTGAGAAGCAGCAGAAACTGCGGGCTCATATGGAAAAATTTGTTGAACGTTTCAGGGCCAAGGCGACCAAGGCCAAGCAGGCTCAAAGTCGCCTGAAGGCGCTGGCAAGGCTGGAAGATATTTCAGCGGCCCATGTGGATTCACCGTTCTCTTTTGCCTTTCCGGAAGCCGATAAGATGTCTGCACCGTTACTGGTACTGGATACGGCTGAACTCGGTTATGGTGATAAGCCGTTATTAAAACTCAGCATCAATATTCAACCTGGCAGCCGTATCGGGCTACTTGGTGCGAATGGCGCTGGTAAGTCCACCCTGATCAGAACGCTTGCCAGGGAATTGCCACTGATTTCCGGCAAGGTCCATCTGGGAGAGCACTTAAGCATTGGCTACTTCGCCCAGCACCAGCTGGAGAGTCTGGATTTCAATGCCAGCCCTCTGCTTCATCTGCAAAGGCTTTCGCCGGAGGCCAAAGAGCAGACGTTGAGAAACTTTCTTGGCGGGTTTGGTTTTCATGGGGATAAGGCACTGGAGTCGATTCAGGGGTTTTCCGGTGGTGAGAAAGCGAGACTGGCCCTGGCGATCATTGGCTGGCAGAAGCCAAACCTGTTGCTGCTTGATGAGCCAACCAACCATCTTGATCTTGATATGCGTCTGGCCCTGACCATGGCCTTACAGTCATTTGAGGGGGCGGTGATTCTGGTTTCCCATGACCGAAACCTGATTCGCAGCACCACGGACGAGCTTTATCTGGTTCATGATGGCCGCATGGAAGAGTATTCAGGTGATCTGGATGACTACAGCCAATGGCTGGTTCACCTTCGCTCTAAGGAACGTAATGAATCGCGAAGCACCAGAAGCGAAGAGAATGGTGGGGAACTGGTTGGCTCTTCACAACAAAACGCACAACAGAAGAAAGACATACGACGGCAGGAGGCTGAAAGGCGAAAAGCACTAAGGCCGTTGAAGCAAAAAGCGGAGCAACTGGAAAGTCAGCTGGAAGACCTGCAAGCGTCTCTTGAGCAGGTTGAAGAACGGCTCTCTGACCCTTTGATCTACGAAGAAACCGGCAAAGAAAAATTGAAAGAGCTGCTAACCCGGCAAACAGCACTTAAACAGCAGGCCTTGGAAACAGAAGAAGCATGGATGGAAGCCCTGGAGGCCATCGAAAACGCCGAAACCAACGGATAAAATTGTGGGGCAGGAATGCCCCATAATTTTATGCGACAGCTTCCTGCTCGCTGGCTTCTTCCTCTGTTACGATATCCAGCTTACCCAAAAGAGCACTCACACGGTCACCCCATGCGCTGAGTTCCTGCTTAAGCTGGATATTTTCTTCTTCAAGGCGGGTATTAGCAGACCTGAGGTCTTCTACTTCCATTCTTGACAGTTCCAGTTTGTCAATCAGGTTCTGGAGTCTTGATTCAAGCTGGCCTAGGGATTCAATAGACATAACGACATTTGCACCGAGAGGTCTGTGAAAAGTATTTAATAGTTTGCACTATTGCGGAAAGTTACGATAGCACGTTTTTATCGGTTTTGATCACGGTTTTGATCACAAGAGTTCACCGCTATTAAGAATACTTCAGTAAAGCCTGACTATACTAGGTTTAATTCAAGATAATCGTTGAATTTACCGGTAGTTGAATTTATCGGTATCAGAACCATGCATTTTAAAGCAGAGCAATCTGTTGCCTTGTGGGCCCATTCCGAATGAAGTTTCATTGCAGGATAGTCCTTCATAGGAAGACAAGTACCCAGAAGCCTGTCGCTTCGGGAGTTCCAAATGAGCAAGACTTCTCAGCCCTGTGCCAGAATTATTTCAGCCTTGAATGTTGAAGATGAGGCGATTCGGGCTTTCTATATTTCCCTGATCAACAACCAAAGTGTTGATGAATACATTAATGAACGACACCTGCACTTTTGCTCACGACAGGTTGAAGGTTACTTTTTGAGCCATGTCCTGGCGTTGACCGAACTGGCTTTGGAGTTACCTGTCGTCAGGACCTGATGGCCCACCGCCAGGCGCTGGTCAGACATCAATCCCGGATAAGCTGACAAAAAAAAGTGAAGACGATAAACTGCCTGCAATTTCTGCTGCTCTCGTCGTGTGAGAGCGCTCTTTAATGAATAATAAGCCTGAAGCGCCATAGTGAACCACCTTAAGTAAAGTTAAGCGGATTGGGAATTTGCTATGGCCAGGAAAGGGATACAGGAAGTTTATGCCTGAATTGATTCCTGCCGATTCGGTTGGTCTCGTAGCGCCCATTGCGATACCGTTTGATCAGCCCCTGTCGTTGAACTGTGGCGAACAGCTGGACAAGTTTCAGCTAATGGTCGAAACCTATGGTGAGCTGAATCAGTCCCGCTCCAATGGGGTACTGATCTGCCATGCCCTCAGTGGTCACCATCATGCGGCAGGCTATCACAGCATGGCAGATCGCAAGCCCGGCTGGTGGGATAACTTTATTGGCCCGGGAAAACCAATCGATACCCGCCGGTTCTTTGTTGTCGCCCTCAATAATCTGGGGGGATGCCATGGCAGTACGGGGCCGACCAGCATCAATCCCGAAACCGGCAAACCTTATGGGCCAGACTTTCCGGTGGTCACTGTCGCAGACTGGGTTAACAGCCAGGTCATGCTGGCTGACCATCTGGGTATTTCCCAATGGGCTGCGGTGATCGGTGGAAGTCTGGGCGGGATGCAGGCACTGCAATGGAGCATTGCCTATCCCGAAAGACTTCGCCATGCCGTTATCATTGCTTCTGCGGCCAGGCTGTCGGCCCAGAATATTGCCTTTAATGAAGTGGCCCGGCAGGCCATCATGTCCGATGATCAGTTTGCCGGTGGTCGTTACCTGGAAGCGAACAACATTCCCCGCAAGGGTTTGGGGCTTGCCCGCATGGTGGGGCATATCACTTATCTGTCTGATGATGCCATGGGGGCCAGGTTTGGTCGTGAGCTGAAAAATGACGGCTTCAGTTACGATTACAATGTTGAGTTCCAAATAGAAAGTTATCTTCGTTACCAGGGGGAGAGTTTTTCCGGCAGCTTTGATGCCAACACCTATCTGTTAATGACCCGGGCACTGGATTACTTTGATCCGGCCAGTGACTATGACAACAGCCTGCCAGATGCCCTCAGCAGGGCAACCGCCAGATTTTTTCTTGCTTCATTCTCAACCGACTGGCGTTTCTCCCCCGAGCGTTCAAGAGAGATGGTCGATGCACTGATGAAAGTGGATAAGGATGTGACGTATCTTGAAGTGGATGCTCCCCAGGGGCACGATGCTTTTCTGATGGATATTCCCCGCTATGTGCGAGGTTTGTCGGCCTATTTGCATCGGGTAGCGGAGGAGTGCTTATGAGCCGGGGGGATTTTGAGATTATCAGGAACTGGGTTGCCCCGGGCAGCCGGATTCTCGACCTGGCCTGTGGTGATGGACAGCTGTTGCACGAGCTTCAACGAGAGAAGCAGGTCAGTGGCTATGGTCTGGAAATTAATGCCCAGGATATCGAAGCCTGCATTGAGCGGGGGGTAAACGTTATTGAACAGAACCTGGATCGCGGGCTGGGCAACTTCAGGGATGGTAGCTTCGATACCGTGATTATGACCCAGGCACTTCAGGTGATGCACTTCCCACACCTGGTGCTGGAGGAGATGCTCAGGGTTGGACGGGAATGCATTGTCACTTTTCCTAACTTCGGCCACTGGCGCTGTCGCCTCTATCTTGCCGCCTATGGTCGCATGCCGGTCTCAAAGTTTATGCCTTATACCTGGTATGACACCCCCAATATTCACTTTTGTACCTTCAGGGACTTTGAAGCGCTGTGCCGGGAGAAAAATTACCGGGTGTTGGACCGAATGGTGGTGGATCAATCGTATAAAAGCGACCTTGCGGGGCGTGTCTGGCCAAACCTGATGGGTGAAGTGGCCATTTATCACTTGGGAACGATCCTGAAATAGTTTCACATTTTTACAGACGCTCCCCGCTCCCCGCTGCCCGCTACCCGAAAAGCCGAAATTACTTGTGCTTTTGCGGGCAGTGGGTGGCGGGAAGCGGGCAGCGACCCTCTCCAGGACTGTGTAAAATGATGAAGTTATTCTGGAACAAATCAAAAAACCGGAGAATTGCATAATGGCGATGCTGCGCAGTATTACGTCAATGACTCAGCGTTGGATGGCATGTCTGGCCCTGCTGGTGTTGGGCGTTGTCGGGATGGTTAATCCGGTGGCGGCTGACAGCCAGATTCCGGAAGCCCGGGTGATGAATCAGGAACCCATTGAAATGGGCAACTACCGGATCTATTTCAGTGCCTTCAACAGTACATTTGTGCCGCCTGGTATTGCCGAGCAATATAGTCTCCGTCGAGGAAGCCGGTACGGTATTGTCAACATTGCCATTCGTGATGTTTCATCCGATGAACTGGGTACCGCAGTCACCGGCAGGGTCAGTGGCCACACCATGAACCTGCTGACTCAGAAAAGCAGCCTGAAGTTTTCTGAGGTCAAAGAAGGCAGTGCGATTTACTATCTGGCCGATTTTAAGTTTTCAGATGAAGAGCTGCTAAAATTTGCCATAGATGTTAAACCTCAGGGCAGCTCGCGAAGCGAGACACTTCGCTTTGAACAGATTTTTTACCATTAAAATGTCGTCTGTTAGTTCTGTTTGTATGGCAGTTCAGACATTTTAATCAGGGGTCATGTGCAAAATTGTGGGAAACAGTATGAATGAGGGGATTCGCAAGGTGGTGCTTGCCAGTGGTAATCAGGGCAAGCTGGCGGAGTTTCAAAAGATGTTCGAGCCTCTGGGGATTCTGATGCAACCCCAGAGTGAGTTTGGTATCGGTTCAACCTGGCCGGAAGCGGAAGAGACGGGCCTGACCTTTATTGAAAATGCCATTATCAAGGCCCGCTATGCTGCCGGAATATCAGGCCTTCCGGTTATTGCTGATGATTCGGGCCTTGAGGTTGATTATCTCAATGGCGAGCCGGGCATCTACTCTGCCCGTTACGCAGGGCCCGATGCTTCCGCTGCTGATAATAACCAGAAGCTGTTGCATCGATTACAGGGGCTTAAGTCAGCCGAGCGAACCGCACGATTTCACTGTGTGCTGGTTTACCTGCGCCATGAACATGACCCCACGCCGGTTATTGCCCATGGCCAGTGGGAAGGGTATATCATTGAAGAAGCCCTGGGAGAACACGGGTTTGGCTATGACCCCCTGTTTCTGGTGCCCGCAGAGCACTGTACGGCGGCGGAACTGCCTTCAGAGTTAAAGAATCAACTGAGCCATCGAGCCCGGGCATTGCAGCAGTTGGTTGCCCGCCTCAAGGAGAGAAAACACTGAAGCCTGCTTCAGTGCTGTTAACATGCTTAAGCTTCCTCCCCTTAGTCTTTATATTCATGTGCCATGGTGCGTGAAAAAGTGTCCTTATTGTGATTTCAACTCGCACAGGATCACCGGCGATATTCCTGAAGATGCCTACATCAAAGCGTTGCTGCATGATATCGACAACGAATTGGACAGCGTCCAGGGACGCCCGATCCATTCCATTTTTATTGGCGGTGGCACTCCCAGCCTGCTGACGGCAAACGCTTATCAGCAGCTGTTTATCGGCCTTCAGGCACGGGTAGGGTTCTCGGATGATATTGAGATCACCATGGAAGCTAATCCCGGTACCTATGAGCACGATCGCTTTCAGGCGTATCTGGAGGCGGGTGTGAACCGGCTCTCATTAGGTGTGCAAAGCTTTCAGGATGAGAAGCTGGCCGCCCTCGGGCGTATTCATTGTGCCGATGAAGCGCGACAGGCCATTGCCGCAATCACCAGCCATGGCTTCAGCAATATCAATATCGATCTGATGCATGGTTTACCGGAGCAATCTCCGGAGGATGCGCTTTACGATCTGAAGCAGGCCATTGACCTTAAGCCAGCGCATATCTCCTGGTATCAGCTGACCATTGAGCCCAATACGGTTTTCTACACCAAAACACCGGCATTGCCGCCGGATGATACGCTCTGGGATATTCAGGAAGCCGGGCAGGCCCTGTTGGCATCAGCGGGGTTTCAACAGTATGAGATTTCTGCCTACAGTCAGCCCGGGCGTCACTCAAAACATAACCTGAACTACTGGCAGTTTGGTGACTATATCGGTATCGGTGCCGGTGCCCATGGCAAGTTAACCCATGCGTCTACCGGGCTGATTTACCGTAACTGGAAAACCCGCATGCCGGCAGATTACCTGGCTGCCGACAGCTATATTTCCCATGCCTTTGAGGCAGGGCGACGGGAGCTGGAAGCCGATGAGCTGCCCATCGAATTTATGATGAATGTACTGCGACTGCATGAAGGCGTTGATGCACAGCTTTATGGTGAGCGAACGGGACAGACATTAAGCGGTATCCACCAGCAACTGAAACTTGCCCGGCAAAAAGCGTTGCTGGAACCTTTAGCGTCGAGGCTCAAGCCTACTCCTACCGGTCGGCTTTTTCTGAATGATTTGCTGGAATTGTTTGCGTGAGTGATTCGCTGTCAGGTATTGCCGGTTCTGTCGGGCTCGTCTGCTGAAGACATGGAGATATTGATTACTAAGGTGACAAGCTTTTTGCGATCCGATTTTATCTCTTTTGTTGCCTCTATAAACTTATGAACACACTTTTGTACATCATCCCTGAATTTACCAATATCCGCAGGGGGCAGGCTGCCAATATTTTTTGCCTGGTATTGACCGGCCAACATATCCAGGCTGCCTTGACTGCTATTAAAGGCAATAGCTGCGTTCCATGTTGATGTTGCTTTCCAGGAGAGTTGTTTGTACACATCCAGTAAAGCCTTGCGAAGAGATTGAAGACTTTTGCCAACGTTGATTGTCGCGCACTTAATATGTTCCTCCACGACTAATTCTATGGTTGGTGCAATATTTTCAGGTGTGTGCAGAACCTTACAGGTTGAGTGAATAGTTATTCCCGGGGCGTTCGGGCAGTTCGCAGGGAGTTGCCTTTCACAGCTGAGCACAGGCGGTTGAGTCAACGTTGTAGCGGAGGATCTCTGCCAAAAAGGCGCGAGATTTTTTTTAAATGGCTGGCCAATGCCTACCACAAATTCTTTATTGATAGCTCCTTCTTTTACCTTAAATTCAGCTTTTTTTTGGCATATCCTTTGCTCCATCTCCTGCAACTTATTCTCAAAACCACCGGGCTCCGAAGGCTTGGGTCGGGTCGGTAGCTCGCAGTCGCTTATGCTTGCTTTTTGGGAAATGGTTCTGGCGGGGTTTGTTTGGCCTGATGCGGCCAGTAACGTGCGGTTACTGGTATTCAAAAGATTTGGCCGGATCCGTGCCATTTGCGATGACGGTCTGGCCGATTGCTGGTCATACATTGTTTTGCCACGGCCTTTGAAATGGTCGGAGTGAGCCGTGGTTTTTTCCGTCGTTATACTATGTGCCGTTAACTCTCTCGGATTTTTCGTCACGGACTCGTGGTGCCGGGGAGCTGTTGGTAGTTGTTTATCTGACGGAACCTCACTGCACTTTGGCGGTTGATTTGGATGTCGCTGCCCTGGCATTTCCGTGGCAGAAAAATTCGGGATGGGTTGAAACGGGTTTGGACGAAGCGGATCTGCCATTTTATACACCCATTAAGTGAATTTAATGGGTGTATAGATGTCTATTCTATAAGATAGTTTTAGATCGAGTGGCACCTTCTCCTCTACCTGAAATTGAGAACGGCTATAATTTGTCTGCAGGGTTATATATTGCCATCGACGTTTATCTGTTAACGTTACAGGGCAATATGGGGCGGGCCATCTACCGGATGCGCTTGAACAGCAGGTCCCAAACCCCGTGCCCTAATCGATGACCACGCTTTTCAAACTTGGTGAGCGGACGAAAATCCGGTCTTGGCGAATAACCGTTTTCGGCGGCCATGTTCTCAAAGCCTTCTGCTGAGTTCATCACTTCCAGCATCTGTTCGGCATAATTTTCCCAGTCAGTGGCCAGGTGAATAATGCCACCGATGTCCAGCTTGGGACGAATAGACTCAATAAAAGCGGGTTGAATCAGGCGGCGTTTGTGGTGGCGTTTCTTGTGCCATGGGTCTGGGAAGTAAATCTGTACCCGTGACAGGCTACCATCGGGTACACACTGCTTCAGCACTTCAACCGCATCGTCGCAATAGGTTCTCAGGTTGTTGATGCCTGCCAGACGGGCTTCATTAAGCAGGCTGCCGACACCCGGGCGGTGTACTTCAATACCAATGAATTGCTTATCGCTCTCCTGTGTCGCCATGGTGACCAGGGAGTGCCCCATGCCATAGCCAATTTCCAGAACCCGGGGTGCTGCATCCGTAAAGGCATTCAGGAAACCCTCTGTGCCTTGCTCCAGAGTCAGTCCCCAGTCCTGCCAGCACTCATCCCAGCCCCTTTGCTGGCCCGTGGTCATCCTGCCAGCACGGAGCACAAAACTCTTGATTTGACGCTTGTGGAGCGTTTCCTGTTGTGGCTCATCAGCCTCATCGGCCGGTTTTACAGTATCGTTCATGGAGATTTGAGTTGGTAGAAAATGATCGGCGTAAGATACTGCTCGGGGCGTAAAATGCAAATTTTAGCGGCTGTCTATTCTCAGCAGCCTCTCAGATGCGGGAATAATCTCTGGCAGCAAAAAAGGCCAGTATCAACCAGCCAATGATGAATGAAACACCTCCAAGCGGGGTAATTATCCCCAGCCAGCGGATGCCGCTCAAACTCAAGAGATAGAGGCTTCCTGAAAACAGAACAATGCCCACAGCAAAGAGGCCAGCGCTCCACTTCAACTTTGTTGAGTTCGGGTAATTTGTTCCCAGTAAGGCCACAAACACCAGTGCCAGGCTATGGTAGAACTGATAGTCTGCGGCGGTCTGAAAAGTGTCCATTGCCCGCTCAGAGAGAACGCCCTCCAGCGCATGAGCGCCAAAGGCGCTCAGTGCCACGGCAGTCATACCGCTGATGGCTCCAATAAACAGGGCATTCATGACTTATGCAGCCCCGGCAGATGGGTTGCACTGTCAGCCGCTAACAACAGGCCTTCCTGGAAATAGCGTGAGCTGGTTTCAAACTCATCAAGGTGTGCCAGCAGATGGCCCAGTTCGTTATACACATCAACACTTTTCCGGAGCCTGAGGCTGGCTTCAAGATACTCCCGGGCTTTACCCCAGAGTTCATTGCGCAGTGCCAGGCGACCAAGGGCCAGTAACAGTTCAGGGTCATTGGTCCGCTGGTTAAGCAGCGATTCTGCAAACAGCAGTTGCTTTTTCAGGTCTTTACCCGGCGTTTTGCCGTAAAGGCGGATCAATGGCTCGCTGTAGCAGTGATGAAGATTTTCCCGCAGCAGCAGTTCGGTTTTTTCCCCGGCACCCAGTCGTACCAGACAGTCACAGTAGCGATAGAGGATAGCCGGATCCTTCCTCTGACTGTGGCTCAGGTCGGACCAGATATCATCCGCCGGTTTGGTTTTCTCTTCACTGGAGACACGGTTTCGGCCGTAGTTATAAGCCTGCTCGAACAGCGCTTTGAATGCCTGTTGTTCCAGCTGGTGATATTCGTCGTCCTTAATCACTTTTTGCTTGCGCAGCCTGGGCAGCAGTTTTTCCAGTGATTGCCAGTCATTCAGACGGATATAGACCTGCTTGAGCATTTTCAGAATGTAGCCATGACGTGGATACTTCTTGTGCAGATGGGTCAATGTGGCCAGCGCCTGTTCCAGGTGGTTACTGGCCAGTTGCAGTTGTGCCTGGGTGATACCTATCGCCATTTCTGCGCCCGGTGCCTTGCTGTCCGCCTGTCTTAGCCAGTTGGCGCTGGCTTCATGATTTCCTGCTTCATGGGCCGCCCTGGCGGCGGCCAGATAGTTGATTAACGGTGATTCACTGTTTTTCGCCGCCTGCCCAAGGAGTCGCTCCGCCTTTCGCCAGTGCCCTTTGGTAAACTCAGCCAGACCCCGATCAAACAGCTTTCTGGCCCTGGCTTTGCGGGCACCCGTTGACAGTGGGTAGATAACACTGAATGTGCCCAGCAGTAATCGACCCATAATCACCGCCAGCCAGACCAGGCCAAGGGAAATGACAACCAGCAGCAGCAAACCCCAGAGACTGCTTTCAAAGGTCATCTCATCGTAAGCAATCAGCACATAACCATGGTCGTTGACCATGATATTGGCCAGTAAGAAACAGGCAGAAACAATGGTCAGGAACAGTGCAAACCCTTTCATGAAAGTTGCACTCCCTGTTCATCAGGCTGATCCGGCTCTATCAATGGCGAACTGCTTTTCCCATCATCGCCACCGGGTGATGCGGGTGTTGTCTGGTTTTCTTCCGGCTCGGTGGTTGAATCATCGTCTGCTGGTGTGAGAGTTGAGCTGGACTGGTGCTCTTTCAAAGCCTCCAGAGAACGATGAATAGTGGGCATATCGGGGGTTATGGAGAGCCCTTCCAGTTCAGCAAGCTCTGTAGCCAGCTGATTGCTGACATCACCACCGAGCATAAAATAGCGACTCAGCCAGTCGCTGGTTTGTTTGAGACTGTTTTGATAAATCGTCTGTTGTCCGGTAATCAGCGCGAGTTTACTCTGTTCGATCAACATCAGCATCTTCTGACGGATTAACTGCTCCTGTTCCGGTGTCAGCAATACTTCAATGGGTTGCTCTCGCTGGGTATTAATACGGAACAGTCTGGTGAAACGGTGCCAGGTGTCCAGCACTATGGCCTTGATGGTTTCCTGCCAGGTTCTGTCCGCTGGTGGTTTAGTTTCATCAGTGACCATTGATCCGGGGTCCGCGGCACTGGCCACATCGGCAATATGGCCATCATCCAGGATCACAAGACCGGGGATCAAATCCGCAATGGCTTGCAGTCGCAGCCAGATAGCTTCCTGATCCAGCAGGGTGGTCGCTTTCAGAACCGCTATATCTTCTGCCAGGGCCTCTCTGACCGGAAAGAGAGTGTAGTCATCCAGTTGCCCCAGTATCTGCCCGGCACTGGTCATCAGTTCAAGGGCACCGGTAACATCATTGACCGTCAGCAGTCGCTGATTGGCCAGGCGCAGCAGGTATTCGACTTCGGCAATACGCCATTGGTTGCGTGTGGAACCTTCAAGTTCCCGGACTTTGCTGGACAGGGTATCAACCCGGGATAACAGTCTGGCTTCCCGCTGTTGCAGGGCTTGCAACTGTTCTTCGTGTCTTTCTATATCGGTGGCGGTGTTTTGTGCCACCGTGGTCAGCCTGGCCTGTTGTCGTGCAATCTGTGTCTGCAGCTGGTCCATGCCCTCAAGCAGAACCGGCTGGTTCTGTTCCAGTGGCATGGCCCGCCAGCCGATGTAGCCACTGAGGCCAAGGGCGCAGGCGGACAGTAACAGGGCCAAGCCTGCCAGACCTTTACCTGACCCTTTGCTTTGGTGTTTTTTGCTGGCTTGCTGTTCTGAATGGGACTCTTTCGCTGAATGGATGTCGGTTTTCTGCTGAACACCTTCAGGGGTATTATCTGGTAAACGGTCTGTGTTCTGGTCTGTATCGCTCACGCTTGGGCCTTCCGATTGTTCGAGAGGATAGTCTCCCTTGTTTTTCTATCTCTTGCCCGGGCACTTCTTTCAAGGTTCCCGCTCATTGTTCACAAGAGGCAGATTTGGGCCAATGCTTGCAACATCATCTCGTTGCTGGCGCCACCGGTATTGGTTACCTGTTGGAAACCCAGGCTATGGGCCTCCCTGGCAACCCGTTCACTGGGAACAAGCAGCCGGTAGCCAGCTCGATGGGGCATGGGTAAATAGTACCCAAGGTTTGTCAGGGTTTCGCCGCTACCGCAGAGAATGACATTGATTGAATGGCTTTCCAACTTTTTTACCACTGCATTGCGTTCGTAGGTGGGGCAGGAACGCTGGTAAACGTCCAGTGTGTGGACCGTGGCACCGGCATGAGTGAGCTGCTCTTTCAGCACCTCCCGTCCCCCCACTCCCTTGATAATCAGGACCTTCTTGTTCTGAACGTGGTGAAATGCATCCAGGGTAAGAAGGGCCTCACTGTCTACGCCGGTTTCTGAATAGTCAGCCCTGATCGCAAACTGCTCAAGTTCCGTCGCTGTGCTGCTGCCAATGGCAAACCACTGGCAGTGAATTGGTAGCTGTGGCCAGTACCGTTCGATCAGCTCTACGCCCAGGCGGGCGGCCGGACGACTGGTGACAATAATATGGTCAAACTGGTCGAGCATCAGCAGGCAGTCTGTCATTGCCTGTGTTTCTGCCAGCGCATCAATAGCAAGCATGGGCACGGGCCAGGCCTGGCCACCAGTTTTCTTGATGGCATCTGCCAAAGCCTGTGCCTGAGGCTCAGGGCGGGTTACCAATGCGCGAATATGAGACAGTTTCATTATGCAGTTGAACTAATTCTTTATCCAATAAGTCAGAGTTGGTGCTACTCAGACGTCAAGTGCAATCAACCAGACAGAGAATATTATTCATGGAAACAAATGTGCAAGTAACGAATGCAAACACTCGAGTCGAATCGAATTTTACACCAACATCCATCACTGAAATAGTTTTATTAAACGGGCATAGGCTGAGTCACACGGATACAGTTAAAAGTCGAATGTCTGATAATTGTCCAATCTGTCAAGAGGCACTATTCTCGGAAGAAAAAGGCATTATAGAAAGACCTTGCCATCATTTTGAACACCAGGAATGTCTTATCAGGAAAATGACCGCCGACAATCAAGCTACAGCTATAACAATATGTGCTACCTGCAGAAGTGAAAAGCCGCACGATAAAGAAAATATCTTTTATAACAGCGGTACTGAATGGTTGAAGAAAGCTGAGCAAAAATGCGAGAGAAAAGATTGCTTATATGTCCACAAAGGAAATGACAAAGCAGTGGTGCCTGATTGTCCATATCCATATTCAATGTTTCCGGACCATGGAAGTGCGAATGGCTTCCTTCATCAATACGGCAAATTAGTAGACGAACTTATTGTAACGCAACTGGGCTATTCCGGTATTAAAGCCTCTGGATTGCGTGTGGAGAATATAACTGAGGAACAAAAGAATGAAATGGAAAGAAAGTATGGCAAAGAAAATGATTTGAAGAACCTGGTTGAGCAATTTGATGAAAACCACTGGAGAGCAGAAGAGTGTATAACCACCCTGGAACGAACATTTAATCAGGGTTATGAGCATACCATTGACAATACAAAGTCTGTCAGACGTAAAATAAGCTCAGAAAATATGACGGATGAAAGTGAAAATACTATTAGAGATAGAATCCAGGACGCCAAACAAGCCTTATCAAATACGGCGGTCAGTAAATCCCTTATTGATTTGCGCGCTGCGCTTGAGAATGACAGAGAGCAGTCCGGGGGGTGGGGGGTACCTGAAATCACATCAATGATTTCACTGTCAAATCCAAATCCTCATGAGCTGATTCCCGGTTTGGCAGAGTCAACGGATATGGATTTCTCCCTGGTCAGAAACTTTTTTATAGATGGGGTGAATCATCCATTCGAAGTTCGATTGGATTCAAAGATCCTGAATGAATCCAAATCAGTGAATGAGGCTGTTTCAAATATTATTAACTGTGTTCGGTGTGAGCTTGTGATGAGTAAACTCATGAAGAACTATCCGGCCTATTTTGATGATAAAACCAAAGTGTATTTAAAAACGCCATTTGATTACTGGGGTGATAAAATTGAGATTGTTTGCAGGTATAGTAAAGAACAGGCTTATGCCATCAAGTTGAGTGAAGTATTTGATTTTGAAAAAAAGGTATTTAACTTCACAGTATTCCTGGATGCCGTGGATAAATTCAGGAGTTATGGTATTAATCGCCATGATCTCAGAAATGGTCCAAAGCTTCCGGCAAGCCATAGGCCAATGGGTCGGTGCGGTATGGAACGCTCAAACATACCCCGTCAGAGTGGAATTTTTGGTGGCGATTCTGGAGGTTTGGCATCTGAAAGCCCGTCAGTATCCAGGAGCTTCTTTGATGCACCCAGTAGGTTTAGTTTTGGATCTGCGGCACAACAATCAGTACCCCCGTCAAGACCAATGGGCTTATTTGGTACACTCAGTGGGTTGACGTTTGGTCCACCCGGCGGGTCGAAAAATGCAGGGTTTGGATCAGAGCCCTCGTCAGGATCCACGAGCTTGTTTGGTCCACCCGGCGGGTCGAAAAATGCAGGGTTTGGATCAGAGCCCTCGTCAGGATCCACGAGCTTGTTTGGTCCACCTGGCGGGTCGAAAAATGCAGGGTTTGGATCAGAGCCCTCGTCAGGATCCACGAGCTTGTCTGGTCCACCTGGCGGGTCGAAAAATGCAGGGTTTGGATCAGAGCCCTCGTCAGGATCCACGAGCTTGTTTGCTTCACCCGGAGGGTCGAAAAAGGTTGGGTTTGGATCAGAACCCTCGTCAGGATCCACGAGCTTGTTTGGTCCACCCAGCGGGTCGAAAAAGGTTGGGTTTGGATCAGAGCCCTCGTCAGGATCCACGAGCTTGTTTGTTCCACTCGGCGGGTCGAAAAAGGTTGGGTTTGGATCAGAGCCCTCGTCAGGATCCACGAGCTTGTTTGGTCCACCCGGCGGGTCAAAAAATGTTGGGTTTGGATCAGTGCCCTCGTCAGGATCCACGAGCTTGTTTGGCACACCCGGTGGGTCGAAAAATGTTGGATCTGCGGCACAACAATCAGAGCCCCCATCAGGATTCACGGGCTTATTTGGCGCACCCGGCAGGTCAGAAAATGTTGGATCTGCGTCACAATCAATGCCCCCGTCAGGATCCACGGGCTTATTTGGTGCACTCAGTGGGGTGGGAAATTTTGGATGGATGGAGGCACCACAAGTGCCATCCAGTACCGGATTTGTACCAATACCCGCTGGCGTTGAGCCCGGATTTACTGGCTCGGATCCCGCAACAGCATTGACATTTCTTTCTTCTCAGGAAGAAGAGTTTATTGATTTTGACGATATTCTTTAGGTTTTAATCAAGAGTAGTTTTCAACACCAACGCCGTCGGAAGGCGGCTTTAACTGCCCTCCGCAGAGCTCAATCCAGCAAGGATTTTATCCGCCCCCTGTTTCAGCAGTGATTCAGCCACCTGAATACCCGCAGATTCATACTCTTCAGCGGTACAGGTCACTTCACTGCGATAAATGGTCTGGCCATCAGGGCTGCCGACCAGGCCTCTGAGAAATAGACGGTCTCCGTCCAGTTCTGCAAATCCGCCAATCGGGACCTGACAACCACCGTTCAGTCGTCTGTTCATGGCCCGTTCAGCACCCACCCGGATGGCCGTGTGCTCGTCGTGCAAAGGGGCAATCAGTTGTCTGGTTTGCTCGTCATCCTGGCGTAACTCAATACCGACGGCACCCTGTCCGGCCGCTGGCAGGCTCACCGTGGTATCCAGGTAACTGCGAATGCGGTCAGCCATCGCCAGTCGAATCAATCCTGCGGCTGCCAGGATGATAGCGTCATATTGACCGTCATCCAGTTTGGCCAGACGGGTATTCACATTACCCCGCAGAAACTGAATGGTCAGATCAGGACGGGCAGCCAGTATCTGACACTGCCGGCGCAGGCTTGATGTGCCAACAACGGCACCCGGTGGGAGTTCGTCCAGAGAAGCATAGTGATTGGAGACAAAGGCATCCCGTGGGTCTTCCCGCGGGCAGATAACCCCAAGACCAAGCCCTTCGGGAAACTCCATGGGGACATCCTTCATGGAATGCACCGCAATATCGGCACGACCTTCCAGCAGCGCATTTTCCAGCTCTTTGACAAACAGCCCCTTGCCACCAATTTTCGCCAGTGGCGCGTCCAGAATGCGGTCGCCCTGGCTGGTCATTTTGACCAGTTCGACCCGGATATCCGGATGATGGTGTTCCAGCTGCTGTTTGACATATTCCGCCTGCCACAGGGCAAGGGCGCTTTTACGGGTGGCGATACGAACGGTTTTCACAGGATTGATGGCTTCTATTGTTCAAACAGTTGTGAGAGATAATACGACAGACCGGCTTTAAGAGACAGAGGCAGGCTCTGTTGGCCAAGCAGAGCCCGGAAGGGAGGTCAGACGTTACAGGGATTGCATGATTTTTTTGATCAACGGCACATGACGTCGGCTGATGGACAGTGGCTGTGGCACCTCCCTGAGATGGATAAAACAGTGCCCCTTATCATCCCGGGACAGACTTTCAATGGCATCACGGCGCACCAGCGCATTTCGGTGAATTCTGACAAAGTGCTGGCTGTGGTCTTCTTCCAGGGTTTTGAGCGAATCATCAATCAGCACTTCACCCTGGCGATGATGGACCGTCACATATTTATTATCCGCCATAAAGTAGAGCACATCATTCAGGGGAACCAACTCGATACCGCGCAGGGTTTTGGCGGCGATATGGCCCTGCGCCTGATGCTCTGGCAGATGGTCGTTCAGCCAGGCCAGTTGCAGACGATTCACTTTGCTGGCACGTTGTAATGCCTGATGCAAATGGTCCTGACGAATCGGTTTCAGCAGGTAACCCACGGCCTGGGCATCAAACGCTTCCAGGGCATGATTGTCATAGGCGGTGCAGAAAACCACGGCCGGTGGCTGGTCCATGGCGCTGATATACCTGGCAGCCTCCAGCCCGCCCATTACGGGCATACGAATGTCCATCAATACGATATCGGGGTGGTACTGGCTGCACAGATCGATGGCATCCCGTCCATTGCTGGCCTCATGTTCAAGCACCATAAAGTTATCAATCCGGCCAATCAGGTGTCTCAGCCGTTCCCGGGCCAGTGGCTCATCATCAACAATCAGGACATTCATTGTTCAGTGATCGGTTCCCGTCAGTAATTTATCAATGTTCTTATCAAATTTGTAAATCAACAGCGTTGTCCCATTGGCAGGGATAGCGCACCTGCGCCGTGTACCATTTGACCCCGGAATGCTCCCGGATATCCGTAGTCAGGCTGGCTTTGCTGCCATAGAGCATCGCCAGGCGGGAACGGATATTGTTCAGGGCAATCTGATTGCCCTTGGAAATGGTCTCAGTATATGGCATCGGATTTTCTACAGAAATCTGAACCATTTGCTGATCAATGTTGATGCTGATGGTAATGAAGCCACCGGCCTCCAGCGGCTGAATGCCATGGTAAATGGCGTTCTCCACCAAAGGCTGCAAGGTAAAGGGAGGAATAGACAGCCTGTGCGGAAGTTCACCAACCAGCCACTTGACCTCAAGGCGCTCACCCAGCCTTTGCTGCTCGATTCTCAGGTAACTTTCGCTGATCTGTATCTCTTTCTGGATGGGGACGACCGCACTCTTGTTCTGACCGGGATTTTGCAGGCTGGCCCTGAACAGGTCTGACAGGTCTTCCACCGCCTGCTCTGCTTTTTCAGGGTTGACCTGAATCAGGCTGGCAATAATGTTCATGGAATTAAACAGGAAATGCGGGCGCATCGTCGCCTGCAATGAGTCGAGGCGGGCATTGTGGATAACCTGTTGCTGCAAACTGACTTCATACTGAATGTAAAAATAGCGCAGCAGCATGGCCGAGATAATCAGTGCCGCCAGCAGATTGCGGTTGACCTGCTGCCAGTCCGGTGCAAAGTGAACAGGCGACAGCAAGGTCTGAGAGAGCAACGTAAGCAGCAGCGTAATGATCTGTACGCCCAACAGAGAAATCATAACCGACTGCCAGATGGGAAGCCCCTTCAGGAAAGGCCTGGCCAGATAGAGAAAGGCGCTGCTGGAGAGCACAATCCACTGAACAAACAGTGACAGCATGGCCAGTCGTGTCCAGCTGAAGTCGACCTCGCCAGGCAGGGCAAGCACCTGAACCAGGACAAACAACTCAGAAATCAGCACCAGCATAAACACCGACTGACCTGACCCAAGGTCGGGGAGAAAAAGTCATCTTTGTTGTGCCGGGGCTGGATCATCATAGGGCGGCTCTTGTTCTCAATGCTAAGTACTTATTTGAGAACCCGTTTTTATCAGGGGCTGTTTATCTCAGGCGGCCTCTCAGGTAAAAGGCAGTTCATTATTGTTATCGGAAGTCTGTCTATTCTCTTGCCCGGAAGGAGGCTGTGGGCGATGCAATCAAGCCATGACACCGATATAATGCCTCCGCTCACAACGCGCCAATGCCGGAGCGGTATTGATTGTACGTTCGTCTTTAAAAAATGAGAACCGGGTGGGGAAGAGATTAATGTCGGCAAGCCATTCAGCAGATCAGGGTGAAAAGCACAGTAACCACAGCTCTAATCAACAATGGGGTGGGCGTTTCAGCGAAGGTGTCGATGCCTTTGTTGCCCGTTTTACCGCTTCTATTGATTTTGACCGACGCCTTTATCGCCACGATATTCAGGGGTCAATGGCCCATGCCCGGATGCTGCACCGGGCGGGTATTCTGAGCGAAGATGAACTCAATGCCATTATCTCTGGCCTTGAAGGTATTCTTGAGGATATTGAGCAGGACCGTATCGACTGGTCCATTGAGCTTGAAGACATCCACATGAATATCGAGGCTCGCCTGACGGATCGCATTGGCGCTGCCGGCAAAAAACTGCACACCGGGCGCTCCAGAAATGACCAGGTCGCTACCGACATTCGTTTATGGCTGCGTGATGAGATTGACGCCATATCAGCAGAACTCAAGCGCCTGCAGCACGGCCTGCTGGTGGTTGCCGAGCGTGAAGCCGACACCATCATGCCAGGCTTTACCCATCTGCAAACAGCGCAGCCTGTGACCTTCGGTCATCACCTTATGGCCTGGTATGAGATGCTGGTGCGTGACGATGAGCGCCTGCAGGACTGCCGCAAGCGTGTTAATATCAGCCCTCTGGGTGCTGCTGCACTGGCAGGCACCACCTACCCTGTTGATCGGGAATATACGGCTTCTGCCCTTGGTTTTGAGCGCCCTTCCCGCAACTCTCTGGACTCCGTCAGTGACCGGGACTTTGCCATTGAGTTCTGTGCCGCCGGGGCCCTGATCATGACGCATTTGTCACGCATGTCTGAAGAACTGGTGCTGTGGACTTCAGCGCAGTTTAACTTTATTGACCTGCCAGATCGCTTCTGTACCGGCTCTTCCATTATGCCGCAGAAGAAAAACCCCGATGTGCCGGAACTGGTCAGAGGCAAAACCGGCCGGGTCAATGGCCATCTGGTGTCATTGCTGACCTTGATGAAATCACAACCGCTGGCTTACAACAAAGACAATCAGGAAGATAAGGAACCGCTGTTTGATACGGTGGATACCCTCAGGGATTGTCTGCGGGCGTTTGCTGATATGGTGCCGCATATTCAGGCCCGCAAAGAGAACATGCTGGAAGCCGCTCGCCGGGGTTTCAGTACCGCTACCGATCTGGCGGATTACCTGGTGCGCCGTGGCATGCCCTTCAGGAATGCCCATGAAGTGGTGGGTAAGGCCGTGGCCTTTGGTATTCAGGAAGGCCGGGACCTGTCTGAGATGACGCTGGCGGAGCTTCAGGTTTTCTCCGATACGATCGGGCAGGATGTATTTGATGTCCTGACGCTGGAAGGCTCGGTAAGCGCCCGTAATCATCTCGGTGGTACAGCGCCAGAGCAGGTCCGGCAGGCTGTGCTGAATGCCCGTAAAACACTTTAAAGTGTGGCGGTGGCCTTCTATTCCCATGAAAACCCATGGGAATAGATCAACCGCCATGGTTGATATACTTTTGAGCCGTTGTTAAACCCATGAGCTTGTTGTTACACCAGATTGTTCTGCGCCAGGCAGAACGTTCGCCTTCCTCGAAAGCCCTGGGCTGCAAAGACCAGTGGTTTGATTACCAGACCGTTTCCCGACAGATTCGTTCGGTGGCCGCCGGGCTGCAAAAGCTGGGTCTGATGCAACATGAACGGGTGGCAATCTACCTGCCTAAAACGCCGGAAGCGGTCTTCAGCTACTTTGGTGCAACGGCCGCCGGTGGCGTTATGGTGCCCGTCAATCCGGTGCTGAAAGCGCCCCAGGTCTTTCATATTCTCAAAGACTGCAATGTTCGTGTGCTGATGACGAACAAAGCCCGCTATCAGCAGCTGGAAGCTGAAATTCACCAGTGCCATGACCTTATGCAAGTGATTCTGGTTGATGGTGACCTTGCTGATGAGGACCTGGTCAATAATCCCTTGTCTGATAGCGCTTTCGGTCATCGACAATCCGCCAACCCAATGAACTGGGCAAATTTCCTCAAGCCCTGTGCCTGGTGGGAACCGGTGTCGTCCATTGATGCGGATATGGCGGCAATTCTTTATACCTCCGGCAGCACAGGAAAGCCCAAAGGCGTTGTGTTGTCACACCGTAATATGGTCACGGGGGCCAGCAGTGTTGCCCAGTATCTGGGCAATACACCGGAAGACCGCCTGCTCTGTGTTTTGCCCTTCAGTTTTGATTACGGTTTCAGCCAGCTGACAACGGCATTTCTGGTGGGTGCCAGCTGTTATCTACTGGAATACCTTCTCCCCAGGGATGTCATTAAAACGGTGGAGAAACAGCAGATCACCGGGCTAGGCCTGGTTCCGCCACTCTGGGTTCAGATAGCCGATCTGCCCTGGCCACAAGGGGCTGGTGACAGTCTGCGCTACTTTACCAATACCGGTGGTGCCATGCCGACGGCCACCCTGGCCTTACTGCGACAGCGTTTTCGCCATGCCAAACCTTACTTGATGTATGGTTTGACCGAGGCATTTCGCTCCTGCTTTCTTCCTCCTGAACAGATTGATTTACGACCCGGGTCTATGGGGAAAGCCATTCCCAATGCGGATGTGATGGTGATCAATGAGCTGGGTGAGATCTGTGGACCCCATGAACCCGGCGAGCTGGTGCACCGTGGTGCCCTGGTCAGCATGGGCTACTGGAATGATCCGGAGCGAACCGCTGAACGCTTCCGGCCTGCACCCTGTGCCATACCGGGAATTCCGGGCAAAGAGCTGGCCGTCTGGTCCGGTGATATTGTTCGTAAAGACGACAATGGATATATTTATTTTGTCGGTCGTCGTGACGATATGATCAAAACATCCGGTTATCGGGTCAGCCCAACGGAAGTGGAAGAGGTGGTTTATTCATCCGGGCTGGTGGCAGAAGTGGCGGCTATTGGTGTCCCGCACTTCCGTTTGGGGCAGGCCATCGTTCTGGTCGTAGTGAGCAGCAGTGAAATCGATGAACCCTCATTGATCCGCCACTGCCAGCAATGCCTGCCCGCTTATATGGTTCCCATCCGTGTTATCCAGCAAACGACACTTGCCAGAAATCCCAATGGTAAAATTGATCGCAAGCCGCTACTGGAAGCCTACCGGAGGCTGTTTCAGGACGAGGAGGCACCTGTTTCGTGAATGATCTTGGGCAAAAGAAAATGACTAAAGGACATCACCGGCTGGCCAGTCTTCAGTCCAGGGATAATCAGTTACTGATTGCCGGGTATACCGCTGCTGATCTGGTGACGATTGCCGGCTCTTCACCCTGCTACATCTACGACCGGCAGGCCCTGACCCAGAGAGTCGCCCAGTTTCGTCAGCAGATGCCCGCAGAGCTGAAGCTTCACTACGCCATAAAAGCCAACCCGATGCCCGCCGTCGTGGGCCATATGGCACAGTGTGTGGATGGGCTGGATGTTGCTTCCCACCGGGAAATGCTGGTTGCCCTGGGGACCGGTATGGCGGCGGCCAATATCAGTTTTGCCGGGCCGGCCAAGGGAGAACATGAACTGAGAGCCGCCGTTGCGGCGGGTATTACCATCAATATCGAGTCCCCCCTGGAGTTGCAGCGGCTGTACCTCTGTCACCAGCAGCTGGGTATTCGCCCCCGTATCGCATTTCGGGTGAATCCGGACTTTGAGTTAAAGACCTCCGGCATGAAAATGGCCGGCGGCCCCAAACAGTTTGGTATAGATGCTGAACAAATGCCGTCTATTCTGGCGGGGCTTGATTTGGATAAACTGGACTTTCAGGGTTTCCATATTTTTTCTGGCTCGCAGAATCTCAAGGCAGAGTCTCTGATTGAGTGCCATCAGCAAACCTTTGAGCTGGCCGCCAGGCTGGCCGACCTGGTTCGAGCCCCGGTCAGGCATATCAATATCGGTGGCGGCCTGGGCATTCCTTACTTCCCTGGAGAACAGACGCTGACAATGGCAGGTATGGCCGAAAACCTGCAGTACCTTCTGGATCATCGTCCGGATTCGCTCAAGTCATCAGAGGTGGTGATGGAGCTTGGGCGCTGGCTGGTGGGGGAGGCGGGGTATTATATTTGTCAGGTGACGGATAAAAAAGAATCCCGTGGACAGGCCTTCCTGATGACCAATGGCGGACTGCACCATCACCTGTCCAACTCCGGCAACTTTGGTCAGGTCATCCGAAAAAATTACCCGGTAGTTCTGGCCCATTGCCTTGACAGTGGCGAACAGGAAGTGGTCGAGATTGTCGGACCGCTCTGTACGCCTCTGGATGTTGTCGGGGCAAAACTGGCATTGCCAAAAGCGGAGGTGGGAGACTTTATCGTGGTTCTGCAATCGGGTGCTTATGGCGCAACCGCCAGCCCACAGAAGTTTCTCGGGCATCCCGAAGTGGTGGAGTTGTTATTGTGAGCAGAGCCAGGCCGGAATTAATCTGGCCTGGAAATAACCATCAGGCAATTGCCCCAGCTGCATTCACATAGGAAAGAACAGAGCCTACGGTTTCGAACAGTTCCGCGTCCAGATCATCGTCATTGACGGCAATGCCAAAGGTTTCCTCAATTGCGGTAATCAATCCAACCACGGCCATGGAGTCGAACTCCGGAAGGGCTCCCAGCAGTTCAGTCTGTTCATTGAACTCACTGGTATCCAGCTTGAGAAGATCTGCCAAAATGGCGTTCATTTGTTCCAGCTTGGTCATTTATCATCCCGAGGGGTAAAAATCGGCCACTTTAGGCATTTTCCGTCTATGGCGCAACTGTGGTCGTCTGCATGGAATAAACGGAAACTTCTATGTTGTGATAAGGATTAACGTTCGATCTGTGACTCAAGTGCCCGCCAGACAACATCCGGTGTCATCGGTGCAAAAATTCCGGGATTGGTGGCAGGAAACTCGCCGGTTGGACAGTGTTCAAGGGTCAGGTGTTTCTGTCCCGTGCCATAAGCACCGACTTTTACCGGGCTGGTGGGCCCATAGAGCGAGACCGCCGGTGTTTCCAGTGCTGCCGTTAAATGTCCCAGGCCGGTATCAACCGCAACGGCTGCCCGGGCTGCACAAATCACGCCAGCAACCTCAGCCAGTGACAGCTTCGGCAGCACGGTGGCCTGGCCGCTGGCATTGGCAATGCGCTCTGCCCTGGCCTTTTCATGGTCATTACCCCAGGGCAATACGACCTGAAGACCGGCCTGATTCACTTTCTGCGCCAACTCACACCAGTAGTTTTCAGGCCAGTGTTTGGTCGGCCAGGTGGTTCCGTGAACAAACACCACATACGGCTTGTCCTTAATCAGCCCTTTGGGGAATTGGTCTCTGTTCAGCAGAAACTGACCCGGTGTTTTCGGTAATACATAGGCCAGCGATTTGGCAAAGAGCTGGCGAACACGCTCAACGGCATGCTGTTCCAATGGAACCGATTGTGGGAACTGGTAAAAACGGCTGGCAATCGGCTCACGGGCAGACTGTTTATCCAGCCCAAAGCGAGGACCTTTGGCTTTTCTGGCAATGAAAGCGCTTTTTAACAGCCCCTGGGCGTCAATCACGGCATCGTAGTTACTGGCACCCAGGGTTTTTTTGAACTGCTGCCACTCCCCGGATTTCCAGGTTTGCAGCAACGACTTGCGCCAGCGGCGCACAGCGACAGGAATCACCCGGTCAACCGCGGGATGCCAGGCTGGAATCTCGGCAAAACTCTCTTCCACCACCCAGTCAAAACGAAGGCCGGGTATGGCTGATGCTGCATCGGTCAGTGCCGGAAGGGTGTGGATGATATCCCCCATAGAGGAAGTTTTTACCACCAGAACGTGCCTTGGTTCAGTCAACGGGCGTTACCTCCTTCTTCGACCAGCGTTATTTCTGGATGCTGTTCATGGTGACCGTCCTGGTCGGTCGTCAGATGAGCGATGGCAGCCAGAACCTTGTCTGGAGACAGTTGCTTCATGCAGTTCATATGTCCGAGCGGGCACTCCCTTTTGAAACAGGGGCTGCAATCCAGCTTCATAGACAGTGTTTCACTGTTTTTGTTCAGTGGCGGTGTATGATCGGGCGACGTTGATCCGTAAACCGCCACCAGGGGCCGATTCAGGGCTGCCGCTATATGCATCAGGCCAGAGTCATTACTGACCACAGCGCTGGCAAAGGAGAGCAGGTCGATGGCATCCGCCAGCGATGTTTCACCGGCCATGTTATGGCAGTGCTGCTGCAATGCATCAGGCAGGCAGCTTTTTATTTCAGCGGTGACCGCTTGATCTTTGGCTGAGCCAAACAGCCAAACTTGCCATCCCTGTTCAGCAAGGGAGCGTGCCACTTCGGCGTAGTAACCGGTTGGCCACTGCTTGGAGGGGCCAAACTCAGCACCCGGGCACAGTGCCAGAATGGGCCTGTCGGTGTGCAGGTGGTAGCGGCCAGGGACTTTGCTGGCGGTATTACTGTTTACCTGAAGTGCAGGAATCGGCAGAGGCTCCGGTAGTGAAGTACCCTCCGGATAGGCCAGGGCGACAAACCGTTCCACCATCAGTGGGTATTGACTTTTATCCAGCCTGCGAATGTCGTTCAGTAGCCCGTAGCGCATTTCACCGCGCCAGCCAATACGGTGCCTGATGTTGGCCCAGAGGGGCACCAGTGCTGATTTGAACGAGTTGGGTAAGGCGATGGCGTGTGTGTAGCCTTCCGCTCTCAGACTTTTGCCCAGCTGGTAGCGGGCTTTAAGCCCCAGTTTGCCATGACCCAGGGGCATATCAATCCCCCTGCGAACTTCAGGCATACGCTCAATGATCGGCAGGCTCCAGGCGGGAGCGAGTACATCGATGATGGCATCAGGGTGTTGTTGTTTCAGGGCAATAAACAGCGTTTGTGCCATTACCATGTCCCCTACCCATGAGGGACCGACGATCAGATATTTCATCCCGTCTGGACTTCCTTATAGTGAATGGGAGGGAATTATAAGCGCTGTTTACGCAGGTAAAAAGTGACCGGTTAATGAGTAAGGCTCTCCGGGGGTGGAGAGCCTGGATGGGCTGAACTGGTCAACAGTTTGAAAGGGGTGTCTTTACAGCTGTTGCAGCCAGCCGATGGGAGCAAGAAAGCACGCCTTACTGAAAATACTTGTGCAGAGCATCGTCAGTGAAGTCAGTTTTTTGCATTAAGAAAAAAACATCATCCGGGAACTTTTCCATCACTGGATGGATCAATGACGCCAAGTATTTTTTGTACACATTTCCAATGTACTTTTATGCAACATCATCGAGGCCTGTTTATGATTCAGCAACCTATTCAGCAGCCCATTCAACAACCAATTTGTGACAGCGCTTCCCAATGTTCAGGGAATGGCGTCGAATATTCCTGGCTCGGCCATGGCGTTGCGGTTGCTAAAGCATTTGCGAAATCATTGATTCCGATGGAAGATCCTCACTTCAGTATTAATCCCGATAAAGCACTGGAAGGTATTGGGCGACTGGCCACGGCAACTATCGTGCCGTTGAGTCCCATCCTTTTCATAGCGAAAGATATTGCCGATGCCTGGTTCGCCAGCTGTGTGCCCGGGCCTGATGCCAAACCGGAATTACCACAGACATCAAAAGCAACCGGGGAAGAGGCGCAGGAAAAAGAACCCGGCTCGAAAGACGCACCCCTTCAACAGCCATCCGCAGCCCGCTATCAAGGGAGTCAGGGAACCAGAGGACTGCTTGCACTTGGCACGCTGGCCAGCTCTTTTCACTATGCCAATTCGGATGCTATTGCCGATTGTCCACAACCCATAAAGATGCCCATAAAGATTAATGATACGAAAACCCTGGACAAGATTGGTCGAGATCCCTGCTATCCACTGGACGGTACATACCAACAGACTGAGGATATTGTTGTCACTCAAGACTTTCAATCCATTGGCAATAAGACCGATCCATTCACCGGGCAGTACGATGGGCAGTGCCGTACCATCAGCGACCTGCCTGACTGTCTGGTTGACACTCTGAAAGGCCGCATCAGTGAGCTTCAATTGACTGGTGCCAATATAATAAATTCCACGAAGGTGACTGGGGTAGCAGCCTGTGTTGTTGATATTAATGGCACAGTCAGTGGTGTCCGGGCTGAAAATGCTCGTGTTTCCACTTGGGGTTACAGAGCTTACGCGGGCATTGGGGGAGGGGAGGTTAAAGGAACGGTTGCCAACACCACGGCGGTGGACAGCACGGTTGAAACCTCGGGTGAACGTGCATACGCCGGCATCGGGGGGGGGGCTGGTTCACGATGGAGGAATGGTTGCCAACACCACGGCGGTGGACAGCATGGTCAAAACCAACAAGGGTAAATTTGCACATGCCGGCATTGGAGGGGGGTGGGTTTCCGGAATGGTTGCCTACACCACGGCGGTGAACACCACGGTCAAAACCGACAAGGGTCAAACTGCACACGCGGGCATCGGGGGGGGGGGGGGATGGTTGAAGTTGGAGGATCGGTTGCCAACACCACGGCGGTGAACAGCACGGTCGAAACCTTGGGTGAAGGTGCATGCGCAAGCATCGGGGGTGGGGCGGTTTTCGAGCAAGGAACGGTTGCCTGCACCTCGGCGGTGGACAGCACAGTCGAAACCTCGGGTAATTATGCACACGCCGGCATTGGGGTAGGGCAGGTTACCGATGGAGGAAAGGTTGCCAACACCACGGCGGTGAACAGCACGATCGAAACCTCGGGTGAACATGCATTCGCAGGCATCGGAGGGGGGGCGGTTTACGATCAAGGAACGGTTGCCTGCACCACGACGGAGGACAGCACGGTCGAAACCTCGGGTAAAAATGCATACGCCGGCATTGGGGTAGGGTTGGTTACCAATGGAGGAACGGTTGCCAACACCACGGCGGTGGACAGCAAGGTCGAAACCTTTGGTGAACGTGGATACGCTGGCATCGGGGGAGGGCTGGTTTCCAATGGAGGAACGGTTGCCAACACCACGGCGGTGAACAGCACGGTCGAAACCTCGGGTAAATATGCATACGCCGACATCAGAGGAGGGAAGGTTCATGATGGAGTAACGGTTACCGGCACCACGGCGGTGAATAGCTATGTCATCATGAAAAAGGATTTTGGACCTGAACCCAATGAGCAGCTTCTTTGCCAAAAAGCTGACCCACGTGTGTTAACAGCCAATTGCGCTTCGGGAACTGAATTTCCGGATGCGTTGGATTTTTCGTACGGTGATGTTTGCCCGGTAAATGACGCTACAGCGTCAACAACCGCTTCGGCGTCAACGGCCACTACAGAGTCAACAGCGGCGGCGTTAGCAGCCGCCACAGTGTCAGCAGACGCTACAGCATCAACAGCCGCTACGGCGATCATTACCACAGGTACCCTTGTGGCAGCGGTCGGATTGGGGATTGTCGGCTATTCAACCTATGAGTGGATTACCGGTTACCGGCACGGGTTGCGTGGTAAGGAGCTGGCGAAGAAACCCCTGACTCGTGGTAAAGAACTGGCTAGCGCTGCGGTCAACTCGGTATCACAGCGTATTCAGGGAACCAGGGAACGAATGAACAGGCAGAGAGTTCCTACACATAAACCAGACCATGAAATGAGCCAGGTAGTGACTGACAGAGTAACTGAGCTGGACAAACGTTTGTAACTTATTTATTCAGACAGTCCCCTGTATTGGAGCCTTTAAAAAAGGCAACCGTCACTGAACAGTCACCTTTTCCTGGCACCAGAATGTCAGAACGATCAGGCTGTTGCTGACTCTTCCTGTTTTCCCTCTACAGGGTTCATCAATCTGATCAGCTCAGGAGCCTGTCACAAACATATTGCAACCATCGCATTACGCTTCCGGAACCGCTTTCAAAGTAGCCACCAGCAGATCCCAGAACCTGGCAACGCTTTTGATATTTACTTTTTCATCCGGAGAGTGCGGGAAGCGGATGGTAGGGCCAAAGGAGATCATATCCCACTCTGGATACTTGCTGCCCAGCAGGCCACATTCCAGACCGGCATGAACCACTTGTACGCCGGGTTCCTGACCATAAAGCTCCGCATAAACCTGTTTCATAATAGCCAGAATCTGAGAGTCAGCATCTGGTTTCCAACCCGGGTAGCTGTCGGAGAAGATGACTTCGGCACCCAGCATTCGGAACAGACCGGCGACAGCATCACTCAGGGCATCATTACAGCTGCCCACCAGACTTCTTGGCAGGATATGGGCTTTGATCTGGCCTTCATTGATGGTCAGAACCCCCAGGTTTAAAGAGGTTTCTACCACGCCTGCAATGGCGTCACTCATTCTCTGGGCACCATTTGGACAGGCATTCACCGCAGCTACCCAGCGGTTCTGATCCTGCAGAGACATCAGCTCGGCAGCGGGCGCAGCCTCACTCAGAGTCAGTGTCAGGTTGGGCTCCACCACCGCCAATTCGGCAGTCAGCTCATTGCTGCACTGGTCAATAATTTGCTCACATGTCTCCAGTGATGACTCAGGAATGGCAATGACCGCAGACGCTTCACGGGGAATGGCATTGGCCAGGGAACCACCGGTCAGGCTGGCAATACGCACACCTTCTGCCTCCAGACGGTGCAGGACACGGACCAGCAATTTGATGGCATTGCCCCTGCCCAGATGAATATCACACCCGGAATGGCCACCTTTGAGTCCGGCAATGGCCAGGGTTTTGCAGGTCAATCCCTCCTGAACGGCTTCAGTCGTGTAATCCCCGTTAATCTCGATACGGGTACCACCGGCGCAGCCAATGTAGAGTTCGCCCTCATCTTCAGTATCCAGGTTGAGCAGGATCTTGCCGGTCAGAACACCCTGCTGCAGCCCCTGAGCGCCGATCATTCCGGTCTCTTCAGTCGCGGTGAACAGCGCTTCAACAGGGCCATGCTGCAAGTCTTTGGCAGCTAATACGGCCAGTGTTGCCGCCATACCGATGCCGTTATCGGCACCGAGGGTGGTGCCTTCGGCAGTCACCCAGTCACCATCGATATAGGCTTTAATCGGGTCAGTGGGGAAGTCATGAACGGTATCGTTATTTTTCTGAGGCACCATATCCATGTGGCCCTGAAGAATAACACCGGCACGGTTTTCCATACCGGGTGTTGCCTTTTTGCGAATAATGACATTGCCTGCCGCATCGGACTGCCACTCAAGATTGTGCTCTTGGGCAAAGCCAATCAAATGCTCACGAATCTGTTCTTCATGGAACGAAGGGTGAGGTATGTCACATATAGCGGAAAAGTGTTGCCATAGCGCGTTGGGCTGCAGTTCGTGGATAGCGCTCATTTAAGACTCCAGGGCTAATAATAATGACTGCTGTGTCGGAATATTTATTTGCAGTCGTCGTATAGTGAGGGTGCCGGGGGTAAACATCAATGAGGGTTTTCTACCTTTATATCGTGCAAAACAGTGGTCAATGGTGGCAACAGGCAAGCCTACGGGTGAGTCCGCCATTTTGCAGGGAACGATGCTGGAATACAGCTGTCTGAAAAGTGCAACAAACGTTATTGACTGGATATTATTTTGGACGCAATCTCCAGGCCCCAATCGGGTGCTCAACTTGACAGCAACATGAGTGTTGATGATGTAACAGAGCTTCTGGGGGAGGTTTCATTCAATCATCGTGAAACCAGGGTTACGACTGGATTAGTACCTGAGACAACCTCACAAACGGATGTTGCCATGGTTTTGGACTCCTCCCCCCGTGCTGTTCCGGTAGTTGACCGAGCAGTCTCTATGCCGTCTGATGGGGGTTTTGCTTATTCACCGGCCGATACGGGCTTGCGGTTGGAGTATTTGCACAAGCATCCTATTGCAGAAGGGTTAAATAGGGATCCTGACCATTCAGCCCTCATTAAGCAGCTGTGCGATGCCACATCAGATCGTGAAAAATTATCTTTATTTGAACAATTACAAGTATCGGTTGAATGCAAACATGGTTCCAATAAATTGATTGTAATGTGTCTTCTTCGGCATTTATCAAAGTACACTGACCTGGCAAAGGAAGCATTTCGTCTGATCAATAATTGTGATCAGTTTTCAAGCATTAACGGTAATATTGATGAGCGTAGCCTGCTATTTAATGTTGGTATTCTGGACGCTCTCTATAGCCAGTTAACGGACTTGTCAAAGCTATTAAAGGGAGAGCTGTGTACGGAATCGGTTTCACTAATTCATTATACCAATATGATTTTTCCTGAGCCCATGTTTGCTCTTGATGTCATGAACCCTCGTCAACTCTCCGGTTATGGGGAAGATCCGTCTCATCACAAGGAGCAAATAGTTCTAAGGCGTAAATGGGGTCCTGCTGATACTCGTTTAATCAAATTGATAACGATGATTTCTCGTTACCGTGAAACTGAACTCTGTATTTATGCCAGCATTTCTCAAGCCTCAGCAAACTATCTTAACGATTATCTAAGAGTGAATAATATTGACCGATTGTTTCTTCCTATGGCGGGATCCGGTTATTTTTCTAAAAGTATGATGGAAGCAGGCATGCCCTCAACCTGCTTTGATATCAATCCACCGGAAAGAACCTATACCAGGGTAAATAAAGCGGATGTGTTTGTCAGCGTCGACAAGTTTGCCAAAATACTGGCTTCGACTGGTGGTAACATGGACTCATCAGCATTGGTACTTGATGCGCCGCAGCCCGTTTTCATGGATAACGGGCGCTGGGTGGACGCGGCTGAATTTCTTCCCAGGGTCATTAAGTCCTGGTTTGATCGGGGAGGTAAGAATTTGCTGGTCATTTCTGAGGCCAGTGATCAGGAGTTGCTGTTCTCTTCCAAAGCATTAACCAAAATGGGAATAGCCATGATACCGGTGATACCGGGCTTTCCTCCTGAGATATTTCAAAGCCTGGGGGAGCATGTTGGTGTTTGTGGTCTTTATCGGATTGATAAAAGATAAGTGGTTGATAGCCTGCTGCTGTGCTCTCATTGTTTGACGTCCAATAGAGACCGCAAAACTCTGGCGAGACCGACTTTTTCTCCTATTATTCCAGTTGGAATATAAGTCACTGTCAGGGTGTCTCGGTAATGAAACTCTACGACGTTTATGTGCAGAAGTTAGTCAGATGGTCTTCCGCTGTCTTGCTGGCATTCACGGTGTTTGTGGCTGAAGGGGCTTATATCGGCCCCGGATCAGGGGTTAGTTCCATACCTGACTCCGGTGATGGTACGACAACCGTCGCCGCTATCCTGAAGAATCCTCAGGACGACAGGCGGGTCGTCCTCAGGGGTAATCTGGTCCGAAAAGTTAAACATGAGACTTACCTGTTTAACGATGGTACCGGTGAAATCATCGCGGATATTGATGATAACGACTTTCCACCGCAACCGATAACTGCCAATACCACAGTAGAGATTATTGGTGAGGTGGATGTTGATCGGGTATCCGCCGTTGAAATAGATGTAAAGTCTCTGCGAATTATCAGCAAGTAGGGTAGCAATGGTTCAACCACTCAGGGTTCTCTTTGCGTTTGCCACGGACCTGATCAAAATACATGGACTGAAGCTTTTCAGTAACGGGGCCGCGCTTGCCGCAGCCAATCTTGCGCCCATCGTGTTCACAAATAGGCATTACCTCTGCAGCCGTGCCGGTAAAGAATGCTTCACGGGCAATATATACTTCATCACGGGTAATGCGTTTTTCCCGGACTTCCAGCCCAAGCTCCCGGGCAAACCGGATGATGGTGTCCCGGGTAATGCCTTCCAGGCAGGAAGTCAGTTCCGGGGTATAGAGAATGCCATCTTCTTTCACAATAAAGACGTTCTCACCACTGCCTTCCGCCACATAACCCTCGTTATCCAGCAGCAGGGCTTCTTCACAGCCACTGTCCAGTGCTTCCCGCAGCGCCAGCATGGAATTCATGTAATTCCCGTTGGCTTTGGCCTTGCACATGGTGATATTTACATGGTGTCGTGTATAGGAAGAGGTACGAATTTTGATGCCACGCTCAAGCGCTTCCGGCGACATGTAAGAAGGCCAGTTCCAGGCAGCAACCATGGTGTGAACCTGAAGGCCCTCGGCTCTTAACCCCATACCCTCAGAGCCCAGGAAGCACATTGGCCGCAGGTAGGCTTCGTCCAGCCCATTCTCACGAACGACAAGCTTCTGTGCTTCGTTCAGTTCTTCTTTGCTGAAGGGGATTTCCATTCTCAGGATGTGGGCGCTGCGAAACAGGCGGTCGGTGTGTTCCTTCAGACGGAAAATGGCAGGTCCTTCTGGCGTGTTATAGGCTCTGACACCTTCAAAAACCCCCATCCCGTAATGAAGGGTGTGGGTCAGCACATGGGTTTTGGCTTCACGCCAGGGAACTAACTTCCCATCTAACCAGATAACGCCATCACGATCGGCGAAAGACATCGGGAAACTCCAGATCTAAATTATTTTGTTGGTGAAAGAGTCTGAAGTGACTATTGGATCACAACTTTTCTCTGATGCCAAAGAGTGATTGTCCACGGCAGGGGATTGCAAAATTCTCAAGCGTTATCATTTTACCGGAACCAGCTGCACAGGTTTCAGATCTTTTCAGAATATTCTAACGATTAAGCCATTTCTAATTGAACCGATCGAGTAATTTGTGGTCAGAAGTACTTTGCTAGTTCATCAAAAAATTTAAACAGGAGCTATTGCTAATGAACCTGGATAATTCTTTCGGTTACTTACCGGGCGTAGGTGATCCTTCTCGATATGGGGAGGTTGATCATCAGGAACCGGTACTGATTTATGATCGGGATCGGCAGCAAGACCTGTCCGGTAAAGTATTCAGAACAACCAGCGGAGCATTGTTTCGATGTAAACCTGAGAATTTGAAGGAAATTGAGAGCAGAATGTACTGTGGCGAATGTTCGAAGGGTAATAAACATATCATGGAAGGCAGGCCTTTGCATCACAGGGAGATCGTTAACAACGCCATCATTGATGTGCGACCCAAAGACGCATCAATACTCCCATCACTGGAGGGATATACTTTAGCATCTGACCTGCAGTGTTTTATAAAGGCAGATCCTATTAATTACCAGAAGTATGATGAGCATGAAGAACTGACCGCTCTTTCCCGGCGCCTCATAGTATATTGTGCGAAGGACCATAATGGTGATGAATGTCGTCAGGCCGTGGAGTTAAGCTATTTGCCTGACCATTATCATGGCGAACATCATGGATGCTTTCCTCCCCCGGTAGTTGCACCGCAGGGACTCTATCCAACAGAGGATTTGATGACATTTGACAGCCTCCCAGAGAGGGCAGCTGGATCCGAGGATGAACAAAGTATGGTTCAGATGCAGTTAATGTCGGGCATGAAAATACTTGAACATCTGCAAAAGACAAACGAGCAGCTGGTTGAAAAAATCAGTCAACAGAATAAAACGATAGAACAACTTCAAAGAAATGTAGGAAACCTCTCGGTAACCTGCGCTGATAGTAAAATTCAAATAGAGGAATTGCAGGAACAGCGCACGGATGGAACGTTTTTATGGAGAATAGACAACTTCAGAGAAGCCATAGACAAGGCAAGTATCGACATAGAAACATCGTTTGACAGTCCGGTTTTCTATTCGGCACCGGAAGGATACAGGATGAAGGCAACAATATTTCCAAATGGCGATGGTAAGGGAAAAGGCACCCACATCAGTCTGTTTATATCAATTATGAAAGGCATGTATGACGACATTCTGACGTGGCCGTTCGATCAAACTTTATCCTTTGAAATAGTTGGGGAAGGAAAAGAAGTTTTGGGAGTAAATAGAACGGAACCCGACCGGACGATCCCAAGCTTCCAAAAACCGGAGAGCATGAATAGAGCTGTTGGTTGCGATAAATTTATGGCAATCAATGATCTTACACACATGCTTCCGGGTGGCAGTCTATTTATCAGGATCAACGTCGGTGAGAAGGCCAGTGGCAGTTAGCAAAATTGGCTAAAATCCTCACCACCACCATCTTTGGCTTACGCAGGTGCGCACAAAGTCAGGAGCACGTAAAGTGCTCCACGGGGTGGCCATCCACGGGGTGGCCATCCACGGGGTGGCCATCCACATGGCGGCCACCCCGAGAGTTTGCAAATAATCAATTAACCGTTGGTTGATTCCCGCTCATTTCATACAGTCTGCCCAGATAGCCATAACAGCCTGACGCAAATAGTTGTCAGTGGTATCGTCTACTTCAGGCACCTCGTTCTGTAATGCTTTTTGATGAATACAGAACCGGAAGGTTTTATAAGCCTCCCGAAGCTGGTGGGCGTCGTCATGTTTCAACAGGCCAGCAAGCTCCAGTTCTTCAGAGATCCGCACGTTGTCGGTCCACTTCAACAGCGACGGGTACTGGCTGGAGTAGCGCAGAACGGCAAACTGCATCAGAAACTCAATATCAACGATGCCGCCCGGGTCATGTTTTAAATGGAAGACTTCACCGCTATTGACTGAAGAGGATGTTGTCCTCAGGTGTTCCCGCATTTTCTGGCGCATATCCACAACATCATCACGGAGTTTGTTAACATCCCGTTGCTGGCTGAGAATCGCTGATCTGAGGTCTGCAAACTGCTGTGCAAGTGTTGGGTCACCGGCAATCACACGGGCACGAACCAGGGCCTGGTGTTCCCAGGTCCATGCTTCCTCTTTTTGGTATTTCTCAAAGTAAGTGAAGGAGTTGACCAGCAATCCTTTCGAGCCGGATGGGCGCAGTCTCATGTCTGCATCATAAAGAATACCCGAGGGTGTCTGCGTGGTCAGAATATGGATGATTCGCTGGCCCAGGCGGGTATAGAACGTGGTGCTGTCAATGGCCCTGGGGCCATTGGTCTCTTTATTGGTACCGCCACTATGGATGAAGACCAGGTCAAGATCAGAGCCGGGGCCTAACTCAATACCACCCAGCTTGCCGTAACCAACAATAATGAAGCCGGGATCACACAGGTTGCCGTCAGCATCCCGGGGCATGCCATATTTTTCGACCAGGTTGCGCCAGGCAATGGCCAGAACGGCATCAAGAATCACTTCAGCAATCCAGGTCAGGTAGTCACTCTCTTTCATCAACGGCAGGGTGCCGGATACCTGGGCAGCCGTCACCCGTAAGACATGGGCCATTTTGAAGTGGCGCAGAACTTCCATCTGGTTCTCAAGATCATCTTCCGGAATATGGGCGAGCTGTTGGCGCAGCTCGTCGGCCAATGCTTCTTTTTCCGGTGGATTATAGAGGTCGCCAAGATTGAGGAACTCATCGAGAAGTGCTGGGAATCGGGCAATCTGTTCAGCAATCCATGGGCTGGCAATACAGAGTTTGCCAAGGTGCTCCAGGGCGGCAGGGTTCTCGATCAGCAGAACCAGATAAGCGGTTCGACGCAGCACTGCCTCAATCAGCGGAAGAATTCGCAGTAAAAAAGTATCAGGTTCAGTGGCGTTGGCGGCCACTCCCAGCAACAGTGGGATGAACTTATCCAGACGGTCACGGCTCTGCCTTCTGACCCGGGTAATGGCTTTGCCATCTCGCAGGGAAATCAGTCGCTGCCATGAGGCATCGACATTGTTAAAGCCCTCCCGGGCCATCAGCTGCTGTTCTTCTTCCTCGCTCAGTTGGCCAAGCCAGAGAGCTTGCCACTGGTCACTATGAGTATCTTTGGTATTGGTGGTTTCAGGGTCAGCAATAACCGCATCAAAGTGAATGGTGACCCGGTGACGGTGGTCTTCCAGCGTGTCCAGTAATCCAGACCAGTCTTTTTGACCCATGCTGAAGGCGACCCGTACCTGAGCTTCCGGGTTTTTTGGCAGATCCTGAGTCTGCCGGTCGGCAATGGCCTGAATGGCATGTTCAAGGTTACGAAGGAAGGTATAAGCGGCTTTCAGCTCATTGGCCTCGTCAGGCGAAAAATAGTGTTTGCTCTGTAGTATTGATAGAACCGTCAGCAGGTTGCGCTCCTGAAGACTGCGGTCACGCCCGCCATGTATTAACTGGAAAGACTGAATGATGAACTCAATTTCACGAATGCCACCCGGCCCCAGCTTGATATTGCTCTCCATGCCTTTGCGTTTCACTTCCCGGCGGATCAGCTGCTTCATTTCCCGCAGGGCGCTGATGGAGCCAAAATCAATGTAGCGACGATAAACAAAAGGACGCAGCTGGCTGAGCAGCAGCTCGCCTTCGGGCATGTTGCCGGCAACCACCCGGGCCTTGAGCATGGCGTAACGTTCCCAGTCCCGCCCCTGATCCTGATAATACTGCTCCATCGCTGCAAAGCTCATGGCCAGTGCGCCGCTGGAACCATAAGGCCGCAGTCGCATATCTACCCGGAACACAAAACCATCGGCACTCTGACAATCCAGCACCTTGATCAGTCGCTGGCCAAGGCGGATAAAAAACTCCTGATTGGTAATGACCTTTTTGCTGCCACGGGTTTCTCCCTGGCAGGGGTAGGTGAAGATCAGGTCGATGTCTGAAGAGAGGTTAAGGTCTCTGGCTCCCAGTTTGCCCATACCCAGTACTACCATGTTCTGGGGAACCGGCTCTTCCCCCGGGATGTTGCTGCCATAGGGCGTTCCCATGCTCTGGCAGCTGTCCTGGTAAAGCCAGTTGAGTGCGCTGTCAATGCAGGCATCCGCCAGGGCCGACATATCCGCTGTGGTTTCCGGCATGCTGACCCGACGATTCAGGTCGAGCCAGATAATCCGGAGCATTTCCCGGTTGCGGTAAAATCTGAGAGCCTTGATCAGGTCCTGCTCATTGTCAACCGTTGCCAGTGCTGTTTGTAAACGCTCCGGGTGGGTTCGGGCTAAGTCAGGGAGTTTGTCATGGTTTTCCAGGATGCTGGCAAGCCACTCGGGGTGATGAATGCACTGCTGCACGGCAAAGTCACTGCCTGCCCAGCAATGGATCAGCTGATCCATCAGCCCGGGACCCAGTTGATCGTTCTGGTCAGGAAAAAGGCTACCAGGAAAACTAAATGACGGGTTGTTATCCACAAACTGTTGCCAGTGAGCAGTGACCACGTTCCTGATTTCTTCAGGAAGAATTTCCGTAGTAGTGTCAGGTGACCTGCAGGCAGTTAATTGTTGACTGAGTTGTGCCCTGAGTGACTCCATAAACCCGCTCTCTTCTGGTTGCTGGTGCCATTTTATGAGAATGGGATGACTATAGCCATATACCCGTTTTCAACGCTGCCCGGATCAGGCCCTCAAACGTTTTTGGCAGTAGCCTGGGTAAATCTTAAACCGTGCAGGGGGCGTTTTTTGCTGGCCAGGCAACATAGCTGGTAAAAGCCGATTGTATCTCAAAGTCTTCAAGCTTCTTGATTTCCTGCTGATAAACAGGTGCGTAGCCAACCAGTCGATAAAGTGGACTGTCGAAATGCGTTGTGACGGAAACAACTTTATCGCCCCGTTTGAATGCTTTTTTGGCGGCAAATACCGACAGTTCATGGGATTGCCCGAACGCTGTGAATTGTCCCAGTGTCCACCCGCTGGTTAGTTCCAGAATCTCCAGGGGAACCAGTCCAACGGTTGGCATGTTAAAATACTGTTTGATTTCAAATATGTCGTTATGGTGCTCCAGGGCAATAACGTGCTCCAGCAGTTGGATATTTTGAGCCATCGTCAACAGCCTTTCAGGAGTAACCTGTTCCTGAAAAGCGGTGGTGAGCATGGCCTGTTCACCAGCTGAGAGTCCGGCAATTAACGTTGCCATCTGCCGCAGGGTAGAAGAAGCCTGGCCAGTGCCAAGCATTTCCTGAAATGCGAAAGGGCTGGATGGCACGGTGAATGGATTTCTATCATGAATCAGGTATTCATGATCCCCCAATTGCTGAATATCTATTTTTGCGTATGGGCTTTGGTCTAACAGATCGTCCCAAAGGCCATGGGCCACCACGGCTTTCAGTGTTGTTACCGTCAGACCGGCTTCTCTGCTGAGAAATGCCAGTGCCAGTAAATGAGAGTATCTACCATGCAGGAAGTTGCCTGACCAGGTGCTGTCGGTGAAACCTGATTTTTCAATGAGAGAATTGGCGATCTCTGCAGGAACATAGCCAATAAACTCCGGGGCATCTTGCAATTGCAGACCTCCCCGGGCCAGTTCTCCCAGAACATTAGATAATGCGCCCCGGATTTTAGGGGCTGTGGCTTTGACAAAAATTTCCCCTTTCATGCCATCGGGATGAGAATAACGATATTTCTGTGCGTTGCAGACGGTCTCAGCATCCTCTACGGCACTGACTTTGACTTGCTTTTCAATGTTTGCTTTTTGCTCTGTGGTCAGTTCAAGATTAATAAAACCTTCCTTTACCACCAGATAGTCCTGAAGCTGTTTTGCGTCCAGCTCTGCAACCAGCTCTTCAGACAGCAAATGCCTGAGTTTACTGCCGACCAGATCGAAAAAAACACATTGAGCAGGGTAATCGAACAGTTTAAGTTTGCAGAACTTGTATTGATCTTGTTGACAGCTATTGAGTGCTTCTATGTTCTTCTCTTTCATGGTTGTGCCGTGAGAAAGAATCTCGGCAATATGCCGGGCAAGTTGCAAACCGACAATATGTTTTGACTGGTCGGTGAAAAAGGTTCCCGGAAGGAGCAACGATTTAAGGTCAATACGTGATAAGTCCCAAAATACATTGTTATTGCACTTGACAAGAATGGGGCCCGGATCACTGATCGATCGTTCGCCCAGGGGGATCTCTTCCACTGACCTGTAACCGGCACGATGGGCAGAGGTATGACGAACTCCACCAATAGAAATTTCTTTATTATTATGACGTACCGGTTGAGTTACTTTTTTATTAGACTCTAATGCGGATTTAAACATCGGTGTTTCTAACAGTGAAACACTATCCATACTTACACGTTTTATAATCTCATTAATTTAATAGATAGGGCACCTTTGATTATATTTAATTTGAAAAGTTCATAATATTCAGGTTTATTATTTTTAGTGGTCATTTTTGTTTCAGAGGGACGAGCCCGTTTTGTTGTTTGCCAAGTTGATTTCCCGACTTCCTTTTAAGGTGATCTATTTTATTTCCTATTTTTTTTATTTGTTCGCCTTTTATCTCTCCAAATATCGAACAGGAACTGTGCACAAGAATTTGCGACAGGCTTTTCCGGAAAAAAGGGAGGCGTATATTGCTGATGTGGCCAGACAGTTCTACCGGCATCTGTCGGACCTTGCCTTTGAAGTGATCAAGGCCCACAGCATGAGCGCAGAAGCGTTTAAAGAACGCTGTTCAATTGTTGGCGCTGATGCCCTGGAGGCGGCATCCCGGGAAAGGTCCAGGCCAATCATTGTGTTAACCATCCATCAGGGTAATTGGGAGTGGATGCTCCATAGCGTGTCGCAACACCTTGGTGTGCCTATTGATCCGGTTTACAAGCCTTTGCACCACAAAGGCTGGAATCAGTTTATCCATGAGATTCGCAGCCGCTTTCATTCCCGCCCCATTCCGATGAAACAGGCCGGGCGGGACATTCTTAAGGGCAAAAATGGTTTCCGGCTGTTTGTGATGCTGGCCGATCAAACTCCGGCAGAAGGCGAGCGCAGTTACTGGGTCCCTTATCTCAATAAAGAAGCACCTTTTTACCTTGGAGCCGAAAAAATTGCCTTACTGACCCAATACCCGGTCTTTTTTGCCCAGTGTCGACGACTAAAGCGCGGCTATTATGAACTTGAATTTAAAGCGCTGGCTCTGCCCCCTTATGAAAATACCAAAGACGAAAATCACCATCCGATTATTGATGCTTATGTCAGCGCTGCACAGGCCGCTATCTATGAACAGCCGGAAACGTTTCTCTGGAGCCATCGTCGCTGGAAACGAAGCCGGAAAAGTGATGATTAGTACACAGTCCTGCCAGGCTTAGCCCGGATATTTCATAAACTGCCCCGAATCTCGCGCAGGACTTTGTCGCTCTAAGGGATTTTGTGAAGGAGCGCCGTACCGGGGAGTACGGTCGACTGAACAAAACTCCCTTAGAGCGACAAAGGACAAGCGAGAGCGGGAGCACGTTTATGAAATATCCGGGTTAGGTTGTTCTGATTTAAAAGCCCTGTTTGCAGGTCATTATGTGTCTGATGACATCAGTTATTAAACGATACCCAAATTTCTGTTGGCAGACCCTGAGACAGTTCGGGTTTTAGCCAATAAAATCCTGGGTTGATAGATTGTGAGTAAAAGTGTTTGTTTTTGTTGTCTCTGTTGCGAAGTTTTTCTATAAAAATCAATACTTTTTGCAATAAAAATACATGTAAGTACTGGTACTCATTGCGGGAATTGCTTATCTTGTAGTTATATTGCATTTGATCAGTATCAATTTTTTTTTAAAGCTTTGGCTGTTAGACGAAACTTGTTCGTATGCTTGATGTTGCAAGTAATCAACCATTAACAATAACGATCACAAAGTTTGTTTTAGCAGTATCGATCCCGGAGCCGATTTGTATGCATGATATCGACCCAATAGAAACCAGGGAATGGCTGGAAGCACTGGATTCCGTCCTGGAGCAGGAAGGTGAAGACCGTGCTCATTTTCTGCTGACCCGGCTTTCCCAGCATGCTCGTGCCAAAGGTACGCAGCTGCCCTACGCGATTACCACGCCGTATCGCAATACGATACCACCGGAAAAAGAAGCCCGTATGCCCGGCGACCTGTTTATGGAGCGTCGTATTCGCTCCCTGGTCCGCTGGAATGCGCTGGCTATGGTGATGCGCGCCAACAGGAAGGACAGCAGCCTGGGTGGACATATCTCTTCCTTCGCCTCCAGTGCCACTCTGTACGACATCGGGTATAACTACTTTTTCCACGGCCAGGGCAGTGACCGCGAAGGCGATCTGATTTATTACCAGGGGCACGTTGCGCCCGGTATTTACTCCCGGGCTTTTCTGGAAGGTCGTCTGGACGAGGGCCAGCTGGATAATTTCCGTCAGGAAGTGGATGGCAATGGTCTTTCCTCCTACCCTCACCCCAAGTTGATGCCTGAGTTCTGGCAGTTCCCGACCGTATCCATGGGCCTCGGCCCTCTGCAGGCGATCTATCAGGCCCACTTCATGAAGTACCTGATTAACCGTGGCATGTCCCAGGATCAAAACCGTAAGGTCTGGGCATTCCTCGGGGATGGTGAGATGGATGAGCCGGAATCTCTCGGTGCCATCTCCCTGGCCGGTCGTGAGAAGCTGGATAACCTGATTTTCGTGGTCAACTGTAACCTGCAACGTCTGGATGGTCCGGTCCGTGGTAACGGCAAGATCATTCAGGAGCTGGAAGGTATCTTCCGGGGGGCTGGCTGGAACGTTATCAAGGTCGTCTGGGGCCGTCATTGGGATCCGCTGCTGGCCCAGGACAAGCATGGCAAGCTGCAGGAAGTGATGGACAAGGCCGTTGACGGTGATTACCAGAACTGTAAGGCAAAAGGCGGAGCCTGGACCCGTGAGCACTTCTTTGGCCGTGACCCGGAAGCGCTGAAGCTGGTTGAACACCTGTCGGATGATGATATCTGGCGTCTGAACCGTGGTGGCCATGACCCCTACAAAGTCTTCGCTGCCTACCACGAGGCGGTTAACCATAACGGCCAGCCTACCGTCATTCTTGCCAAGACGGTTAAGGGCTACGGTACCGGTACCACCGGTGAAGCGGCCAACGTCAGCCACAACGTCAAGAAGCTGCCGGTTGATGACCTGAAGCACTTCCGTGACCGCTTTGACCTGCCGATCAAAGACGAAGACATTGAGACCCTGCCGTACTTCAAACCCGACGCTGACAGCCCGGAAATGAAGTACATGCGCAAGCGTCGTGAAAAGCTGGGCGGCTTTATTCCCCAACGCCGCGTAGAAACCGACGTTAAGCTGGAAATTCCGGGCCTTGAGGACTTTGCAGCGGTGACCAAAGGCAGTGGCGAACGGGAAATCTCCACCACCATGGCTTACGTCCGCATTCTGGGTGCGCTGGCCAAAGACAAGAGTCTGGGCAAGCACATTGTACCGATCATTCCGGATGAAGCCCGTACCTTTGGCATGGAAGGTATGTTCCGCCAGCTGGGTATTTACTCTGCGGAAGGCCAGAACTATGAGCCGGTAGATTCCGACCAGGTGATGTTCTACAAAGAATCCAGACAGGGGCAGATTCTCGAAGCGGGCATTAACGAAGCGGGTGCCCACGCCGCCTGGATTGCTGCGGCGACCTCCTATAGCAGCAACAACGTGCCGATGATTCCGTTCTACGCGTTCTACTCCATGTTTGGTTTCCAGCGCACTGGCGATCTGGCCTGGGCAGCGGGTGATATCCAGGCCCGTGGCTTCCTGATTGGTGCTACTGCGGGTCGTACCACGCTGAACGGTGAAGGTCTGCAACATCAGGACGGCCACAGCCATATTCTGGCATCCACCGTACCGAACTGCATCAGCTATGACCCAACCTATGGCTATGAGATGGCGGTGATTATCCAGAACGGTCTGCAACGTATGTATGGCGATGGTGACAATGTCTGGTACTACATCACCGCCATGAATGAAAACTACCGTCAGCCAGCGCTGCCGGAAGGCCCTGAAGTAATCGAAGGCATCATCAAGGGGCTTTACAACCTGGAAGAAAATTCCCGTAACCAGGGGCTTAAGGTCCAGCTGATGGGTTGTGGCACGATCCTTGAGGAAGTCCGCGCAGCTGCCGGTATTCTGCGTGATGAGTTCAACGTGGAATCGGATATCTGGAGCGCAACCAGCTTTAACGAGCTGGCCCGGGATGGTCAGAACGCCAGACGTTACAACATGCTGAACCCTGAAGCTGATAAGCAAGTCAGCTGGGTTGAACAGCAGCTGTCTGGCCGTAAAGGTCCGGTTATCGCCGCAACTGACTATATGAGCCAGTACGCCAACCAGATCCGTGAGTTTGTGCCGGCACCCTTTGTTTCGCTGGGTACCGATGGATTTGGTCGCTCTGACACCCGTGAACAGCTGCGTCGTTTCTTCGAGGTAGACCGTTACTTCATCGTGGTGGCTGCCCTGTATGCACTGGTTCAGGATGGTGAGCTGGAAGCGTCCGTGGTCAGCGAGGCCATCAGGAAGTTTGATATTGACCCGTCCAGAGCTAACCCTCTGTATTGCTAAGTCCGGAACTGAAGAGAAGGTATGAGGAATGAGTGACGAAATCATCAAAGTTCCGGATATCGGCAGTGGTGAGGCAGAAGTCATCGAAATCTGCGTCCAGCCCGGTGATACGGTCTCGGCCGAAGACTCCCTGATTGTTCTGGAGTCTGACAAGGCCACCATGGAAGTCCCGGCACCACGGGATGGTGTGGTGACAGAAGTGCTGCTGACTATGGGTGACAATGTCAGCGAAGGTGCTCCGATGATTAAGATGGCTGCAGCAGCATCTGAGGTTGTCGAGCCCATAGCGGACAGTGGGCAGCCGGCAGAAGCCCCCGTGGCGGCAGCCCCGGTGATTGAAGCGGCCGCCGGTGGCTCCCGGACTGAGTCGGTGCATGTACCCGATATCGGTGCTGAAAATGTGCCGGTCATTGAGGTGAGTGTGAAGGTTGGGGACACCGTTGCCCTGGAAGACTCATTGATTGTTCTGGAGTCCGACAAAGCGACCATGGAAGTGCCTTCCCCGGTAGCAGGGGTGGTGACTGCGATTCACGTCAAGGAAGGTGATGCCCTGAGTCAGGGTGATCTGGTGATTGACGTTGAAGTGTCTGGTGGCGCAGCAGCACCGGCTGTCAGCCAGCCAGCGCCTGCAGCCGCTGCACCTGCCACTGTGCCACCGCAGCAGGAGGCTCCATCCCGCGCACCATCAGCACCACCCCCACATGCACAAGCGCACCCTGTGGAACTTGAGCGTACCAATCGCAAATTCCATGCAGGTCCCGCGGTGCGCAAACTGGCCCGTGAGTTCGGTGTTGATCTTGCTGAAGTGACCGGCAGTGGTCCACGTCGTCGCATTGTGAAAGAAGACGTACAGAAGTACGTGAAGATGCGCCTCAGTGAAAAGGCACTTTCAGGTCAAGGTGCTTCTACTGGTTTGGGTATTCCAGCCATGCCAGAGATCGACTTCAGCAAGTGGGGGGACATCGAGAAGGTGGCCCTGAATCGCCTGCGCAAAGTGGCGGCTCAGAACTTCCAGCGTTCCTGGCTGAATGTGCCGCACGTTACCCAGTTTGATGAGTGTGACATTACTGAACTGGAAGCGTTCCGCAAGGCTCAGAAAGCCATGGCCGAGGCCCGTGGTACCAAACTGACACCACTGCCGTTTATTCTGAAAGCCGTTGCTTACGTGTTGAAAGAGCTGCCACAGTTCTGTGCTTCCCTGAGCCCGGATGGTGAAACGCTGATCTACAAGAAGTACATCAACATTGGAGTCGCGGTTGATACCCCAGACGGTTTGCTGGTGCCGGTGATCAGAAACGTCGATCAGAAGAGCCTGTGGGAACTGTCGGTTGAATGTATCGAGCTGGCCGGTAAGGCCCGTGACAAGAAGCTGAAGCCTGATGAAATGCAGGGTGGCTGCTTTACCATCTCCAGCCTGGGTTCTATCGGTGGCACGGCGTTTACTCCGATCGTCAATGCGCCGGAAGTCGCCATTCTTGGTCTGTCCAGGGCCGCCATGAAGCCCGTGTGGAACGGCAGAGACTTTCGATCCAAAGCTGATGTTACCGTTGTCACTGTCTTATGATCACAGAGCCATCAATGGTGCGGATGCAGCACGTTTCACGACAATGCTGGGTGAATTGTTGACCGATATTCGCAAGCTGCTTCTTTGAGACTTTGGTTAATAAAAATCCGGAGGTGATTAATCTCCGGATTCAACATTGTATTTCTTTGAAGTTATGAAGAAGATAAAGAATTTTGGAGTGCTTTCCAGGCATCAAACATAACATCTACGTGTACAGGATCAAAATTTTCCCAAATCTTAACATTACGACTATGTTCTTCTCCAATTGATTCTAATATTCTTTCTCGAATCTTAATGGCGTTTTTTTCATGTTTAACCTTGATTGTTAACGAGGATCTACCTGCCTCAGCGCTTTTAATGTTGAAATCCTCATTCGGTTTAAAATTATTTTTTATTAAAGTACTCACATCAAAAATTTTCAAAGGGTTAGCAGATAAAAGCTCTGAAAACTCATCTATTGTAGAGGGTGTGTGGCCAGTAGATAAATACTTTGAAGAGTTATCTATTGCAGAGGCTGGTAACTTCTCATTTTCTGCTGGTGAAGGCGTTTTCACAGGACTTTGTTCCCGGGAAACACCAGGCTGCTGCGAGGCTGGTTCTGCTTTTTCCAGTACCTTTTGAGAAGCTACAGAGGCTGTAGGGGATTCCATACTGGTTTTCAGGTCTTTTTGTAACTGCCTATTGTCTTGTGGTAACAATCTGGTGTCATAGTCTTTGGTATCTGATAATTCGATGTTATTACCAAGCAGAGGTAAAACTGTATCATATGACGGCACAACTTGAGTGGCTAATCCTTGGTATTCGGACCATTTATTATCAGCTTGGTATTCGGAGCATTTATTATCAGGTGTATTATCTTCGTCATCAGATCCATAAGAATCTTCGTCATCAGATAAGTCATCTATTTTAAAAAATGTCCGATTATAAGAGTTACAGTTTTCAGCGTCTGTGATCATGGGTGGACCATCATGGACCAAAAATTGGCCATCTTTAATGACCAGCTCAAGCAACCGATTACCTTCCCTGTCCACAATGGCAATGTAGCCAGGACAGTTAAAATCAAAGCAAATTGGGTCTGTAAATAATGACCTACCTATATCTACTGCTGCAGTGGCAATGGAACCACGGGCACCCTTTTCATTAATGGATGCCTTGATCTTCTGAACTATGTGCAGTTGATCATCCGACTGTGTACCTAACTTTGATAAATCCTGTGCTTTGGCTATGTTGTGCTTAAAGGTTGAAGATAATATGGTACCAATTAGCTGTTGGTTCTGGTCATTAAAAACAACACTATTAGGCTGTTAAGAGTCTAAAATGCTCATTTTCATGCCCTTCTTGCACTCCAGTAAGCTATTTAATTCATACGATTATCCCAATAAATCGCTTTCAACCCTTAAGCACAACATAGCCCTGTGCTTTTATGGAGGTTCCTAATACCTGATTAATTTTATCCAGTAACTCAGTATTACAACTGTTCGTTATGTCAATTTTGGGTAGTTTTAGCTCAATCTCCATTTCAACATCTTTTAGCTTGTCAATCAGATGATTAATCGTTTCAGAATTCAGGTTGTTAATTGCTGTCGCACTGCTTTTGCGTGGTTTTATCGCCACTAATTTAAGATCTTCTCCATTTGCAGATCGGAATTCTTTGGCAATGGCCGCAAAGTTTCCATCAGTAGCCACGTTAAGAACTTCAGTTTTACACATCATAAGGACGTTATTAATAAAAGTTCCATCTGCACACTGAAATTGACCCTTTTTCGTGTCATCTTCAGAAAATCTTTCATCCCAGTCAATCTGGAAATTCATCACACTGCCTAAAGCCGCTTTAACTTTGTGCCGCTGAGATTCAGTAAGATGACCAAAAACCGTGTCAATTTCTCCTTCGGTCTTATCATGAACAAAAGAATCTATGGTGTCTGCAAGGTTCTTGCCATTGTTATTATTGTCCAGCTTTTTGGTTTTATAATGTTTAGACAGTGACTGTTCATACTGCTCATTATCACAGCAATAGCTAGACCCAATAAAGTTAGTGATACGCATTGACTGATCAGACTCAGGATCGGCACATTTACCGAGTTCTGTATGAATCTTATCTTTCAGATCTTTAGTTAAGGAATCCGGGGAGATGCCAAGAGCCGATGCCACGATGGTGTCGTCTGTCATACTCAACAGAGCCATGCCCAGAGGCTGACGCAGGCTGACACGAGAGAATGCCTTACTTTTATTGCCTTTAATGTCCAGGAGTTCAAGGGATAATTTATCCAACATTGTTTTAACAATATCAGAGGCCGATAAAGTGGCCGGGGACGCTGTGTCTGGCAGATTTGTTCTCTGGAATAACTCTGGTATCTCTGGGCCAGAACGTGTGGCATCCATAGTATTCTCTCCAATGCTTGATAAAAATTATTTAGCGATCACAAACTCGCTGCCTCCATGCTTTTTGGCAAGGGATTGTCTTGTTAATCAGCTGCAAGTGACGGAAAACTGTAATGATTTACAGTATTGATCTGATAAATGGATATTCAGCATTGCCGACCTGGATATTATTAAGACATTTTATGCGGATAATAGTTCCCTGGGCGGTCACAATCTTTGGTCTATTCTCAATCAGACTGCTGTAGCCTGTGGCAGCAACACATACACAGGTGCACCCGGTAGAAGTTGAGCATACCAATCGCAAATTGCATGCAGGGTAAATTGTTGACCGATATCTGCAAGCGGATTCTGTGAGGCTTTGTTAAAAAAAACCGGAGATAATTAATCTCCGGATTGTGCATTGAAATTAAATTCAGAAGTTAAGTTCTCAAACAGTGTTTTACAAGCGATGGATGAAACCACGACTTTAACAGGCTTTTCATCCTGCCAGATTTTAACAGATTCTTCATGTTTTTCTCCAATGGATTGTAATATTTCTTGTTTAATCTTAATGGCATCGTTCAAAGAATTAACCACGATACCCAGGGCTATTTCCCTGGCGGCCATGGCACCTTTAATATCAAGCTTCCCGGTCGGGTTAAATACATGTTGTATTAAAGTACTGACATCAATAGCTTTATGAGGGGCAGCAGATAATTCCTCTAATGTAGAGGCAATAGTGGCTTCAATACTGCTTTTTCCGTCTTTTTGTAACTGCTCATTTTTGGCTGGTGAAAATTCAGATTTAGGAAAATCTTTATTGATTTTACTGGCTTGTGGATGTGTCTCGGTAGAATTCACCCTAACATTTTGAACAAGTTCGTCTTTCCTGAATGTTGACCGGTTATTGAAATACTCTTCATCATCCGAAAAAACATCATCATCCGACAGATAACTATCTTCCTGATCCTGGGGGGGGCATGATCACAGGCGAACCATCAGGCACCAAAAAGCTGTCATCCTTAATGACCATCTCAAGCAACCGATTACCTTTGCTGCCTACAATGGCTATATAGCTGGGGCAGTCAATATTAAAGGTGTTTTCGTCCCCCCTTGAAGCCGCTGTTGCAGCAGTGGCAATTGTGCTGTCAGCACCCTCTTCGTCAACGGATACTTTGATTTTCTGCACCATCCGCAGATTATAAGTGGGTGATGGGTTTAACCTGGACAAATCCGGAGCTGTTATGGATGTTCCCAGGGCATCTGTAATTTTTTCCAGTAGTTCAGTATCACCACCTTGCTTTACTTCTATAACTGGAAGATCCAGCGTAATCTCCGCTTTACTTTCATCCAATTTGCCAATCAGATGGTTAATGGTTTCAGAATCAAGTTTGTTAATCGCTGTCGCACTGGTCTTGTTCGGTGTTATCGCGACCAATTTAAGATCTTCCCCATTTTCCGATCGGAAATCTTTGGCAATCGCAGTAAACACTTTATTGCCAGCATAGTGTAAATCTTCTTTTATACGCATCTTCCTGACGCTTTTCATAGTTCCATCTGCGCACAGAAAAAGGCTCGAAGCCTTACTATTCAGGGGAAAAGCTTCCCTCCAGACACCCCGGATTTCCATCACATTACCTAATACCAATGAAATCTGGCTCCGCTCATATTCAGTAAGATCATCAAACAACTGTTGAATTTTTCCTTTGGTTTTCTCTTTAACAAAAGTATCTGCGGCGTCCGCTACGTTCTCTTTATCAATTTCCAACGTTTGGGTTTGATAACATTCAGACAGTATCCGGTCAAGATACTGATCCGTGGTAATAGAGGCTGTACCAACAAAGTTAGCGGCAGAGATGATCTTGCCAGTTTCATCATAAGGGCGGTCTTTGCTGAATTCACCAAGCTTTTGATGGATTTCCATCTCAAGCTCTTCAGTTAACGAGCCCGGGGGGATTTTCAGGAGCAATTCCTTCTTGGCGTTATCTTTCATACAGGCCAGAACCATGCCCAGAACCGGTGCCAGGCTGGCAGAAGACACTACCCTGCTTTTTTTGTCGGTAATACTCAGGATCGCAAACGATACGGTATCCATCAGTTTTTCAACAATATCAGAGGCCGATAAATCGCTCCGGGAGGATGTGTCCGGGGGAGTTAATGGCTCCAATGGCACTGATCGTGTTGGGCCTGACGATATCGGTCCCATAATATTCTCTCCATTTGATAATTATTAATGAGTGAGAAAACTCGCTGCTTCCATGCTTTTTATCTACTGATGATTGACAGTATCCGGTCACGTATTGCCATCCGCTGTGCCTCTGTTATTAATGCCGCCCGTTCCCATTGTGGCGGTATCTCTGCCCGAAGTTCCGCCAGAAGCTGTTGGGCTTCCGTTTGTTTGTGGGATATACCCTCAAGCCATTGTAACCAACGCAGATCAAGGGTCGCTTCATGCAAATCAAGAAAACGGCGATGAATGTCCAGAACTTCCGGACACCGGCTGGCAGATGGGTAGATATACATAACATCCCCCTCCCGACCATCGATGGGATCAAATGGGTCGGCAGTCGGCATACGGCCATGCCATTGTAAATAGCCCTCAGCACCGGAGCGCCAGAGGTACAGGCCAGCTGCTAACCGAGGGTTGGGCATGTTGTATAGCCAGACCGTGCTGTTTTCCTGCCAATCGTCAATATTTTCTTCGGTCACTTCGGTGCCGTGGTTGATCAGGAGTAGATCCGTTACTTCGGCAAGTTCAGCCTGATGGTCATGGTTCGAATGGCCAGCCGTTTTCAATGGCTGGGCGTTATCGTTTAGCACTCTGGCGGTGTTCTTTATTTGCGAAAAGTGATCTTTGGCTGGCTCGTCAAAAATTGACCAGTAAATGTCAGGGAGATTCTGGTCCTTTGATAACTGTTGCAGCTGTTTTAAGTCCGCTATTGCCTCTGTTTCGCCCTTCTGACTTAACAGGCGTTTCAACGGTGCGTAAGCCAGAATCTTGCCGTCGAAGCCAAAGCGCATTAATTGTTGCAGTTGCTGAATAAACGTCTGTCGTCCGGTCTCGGTGCCGGGTGTTGCCAATGCCGGGGCAACCGTGCTGAAACCGTGGGAAGCCAGCAGGGAAAGATCGCAGGAGGTGGCATTGGCACTCTGTCCTACCAGTGCCTTGAACCACTGATAGTAAGGTGGTGGTTCCAGGTAGAGGCCTACAGGGGTTTCCAGTTCTGGCAGTACGGTCGGAAGTACCCGTACTTTGTAATGCAGCAAGCGCAGTTCACCACCGCTGAACAGCTGAATCATACCAGCGTAGTCGCCAGCACGTGCTTCAGCGGGAACTTCCACCTGAACATAGAGACGTCTGGGCCTTTTGCTGGAGAGGCGAAGGCTTGCCATATCGGCACGGAGATAACTGTCATCCAGTATCAGTGACGTGGCATTGGGCGTTGGTCTTTCATAGCGCCAGTGCCCATAGCGGGTGATGACCGTTAAGGGTTCTCCATCCGGCGATTTGGGCGGGGTAACCACAACGGCGGGTGCAACATCATCCATCGGGCTGGCTATTTCAAAGGTCAGGTTCAGCAGGCTGTTTCTGGCGGCCAGATAAAAAGCGTCATCATCTTTTACCTGCTGGCTGATATCTGCCAGTGACAGTGAGTCTGGCGGGGTGTATGGCTCAGTCGCTACAGGCCATTGATTTAGCAGTCGTTCCTGTCGTTTTTTCTGGGTGGCCTGAGCAAAGGTACCTTTAATAGGTTCCAGAACCAGAGCCGCCAGGTATCTGGCGTCATAGTCACCGGTCAGATCGATAGTCAACATCCCGTTGATGACACCAATGTTTTTGCTAATAAAGTGACTTCGGCGTTCACCAACCAACGCCCACAAGTCCCCATCGATACCGCCTTCTTTTTTCCTGCCAGCCAGATAAACGTCATTGATCCACTGTTCCTGGGTAAACTTCTCATCAACGATGGTGGTGCCATTGGCGATGATTTGCCGGTTAAGAAAATGAGGCAGGTACTCCCACTCTCCCTGGTCCTGTGTCCACAGGCTGAGTTTCCATAATCCATCCGACCAGGGGATCTGCAGGCTGGTAGCCCCGGCAATACCATCCCGAATCAGTGCATCACCGGAAGTACGAACCCGTTCGGTGATTTTGCCTTTCAGGTATGAGCTGTTTTTGCTAATGGATTCAAAGCCGGGGAAAGCCGCGCTGTCGCCTGAGCCAAAATCCAGCGCCAGGGTGTTGTCGGGCAGACTGGCGGCGGAGCTGATATGGATTTTTTCCAGCTCGATGCCCGCCCACATATCGGCACTGAACACAAACAGTTTGGTGTATGGCTGTGTAAAGGGTTGTCCGCCGGATGTTTTCAGCCCTGAGAGGGGCATTACCACGGCAAACGGACCGGGTGAGAGTGTGAACTCCTGGTTGACCCTGGATCGGTAATCTGCGGAGCTTTCATTATCAATCCGCACAATCAGGATTTGTTGGTTGTCTGAGCCATTATTACCGCTGATGATCAGCTCAGACCCATTCTTAAAGTCGGACTGCTGGAAGGTGTGGATAAAGGGGGGGGGGATTCCGCTTCACTCAGCAGTAGTTTTTCATCACTAGCCGAAGAGAAAGGACTGCTGAGGCTTAAAATACAGGCAGCTGATGCAAACCATTGTCTGGTTGTTTTGCCAGTTAACCTTGCTTTCGGCCATATAAACTTTCGAAGCATGTACTCAATGGCCTGTTCCATGATCCTTTCAGCTGCCTCACAGTTGTTTGGGGGTAGCCTTAATATCGACGGAAAGAAGACAGTTTAAAGAATCTGAAATGGAGGGTGAGACACTGACGCTGATGCAGAAGCGCCAGTGGTCAGATTGGCAGAGTCAGGCCAGGGCACCCAGAAAATTCTTCAGGGTAATAATAATGATCACCAGAACCATCAGGGAAAAATCCAGCCCGCCAAGGGGTGGGATCACTTTGCGTATACGGCTGGTGAGTGGCTCGGTAATCTGGAACAGCAGCATCAGTCCCGGGTTATAGCTGTTCGGCGCTACCCAGCTGGCAATGGCGATAATGATCAGACTGAACATATAAATATTCAGAAACTCGATGCCCAGTTTAATCAGGCTGCTGATCAGGACACTGGGGAAAGGAATGGTTGCCGGAGAGAAACCGCCTATCAACAGCAGTACGTAGAGCAGTGCGATCTGAAGTATCAGCGCCAGAACCAGAGAGGCCATGTCCACACCGCCATAACCGGGAATTATCTTGCGGATGGGGTTGAGCAGTGGCGATGTGGCTTTCACGATAGCTTGAGAAATCGGGTTATAAAAGTCGGCTCGAACCAGCTGAAGCAGGAAGCGAATCAACACAGCCATGATATACAAACCGCCCAGGGTCTGGATCAGGAAGCTGAGACTCGAAGAAAGTGCAGACATAGAGTGTATTGGTTACCCTTTGGTCAAAATAATTTAATAATCTTTGCGCATATTACCGCTTTCCATCGCCCTTCAACAGAATCAGTCTTGCAGTGTGTCTGCCAGTTCTATCGACCGGTTGACGGCAGCATTCATCGCCTGTGCCACCAGCTCAGGCAACCCCCTGTTCCTGAAACGTCTTTATGGCCTGTTCCGTGGTTCCGTTGGGAGAGGTAATGCGACGACGAAGCTCGGCGACATCAACATCACTTTCCGTTGCCATCCTGGCAGCCCCCAGGGCCGTTTGCAGGGTCAGCTGTCTTGAGGTTTCTGCATCAAGGCCAAGGCGAACACCGACCTGTTCCATAATTTCCATCAGCAGGAAATAGTAGGCCGGGCCACTGCCGGAAACGGCAATGACCGCATCAATTAACGACTCATGGTCGACCCACCTGGCAATACCAATGGCATTAAAAATATCATCGGTCAGCGCTTTTTGGGCAGTACTGACGTTTGTGTTAGCAAACAAACCGCTGGCACCGCATTGCAGCGCAGAAGGTGTGTTTGGCATGCTGCGCACGATCGAAAGGTGCTCGCCGCCCCAGTTCTGCAGACTTTCCATGGTAATGCCGGCAGCGACGGAGATAACCAGGGCATCCGGTTTTATGGATGGGCTTAAATCGGTCAGAACCGCTTTCATCACCTGTGGCTTCACACAAAGCATAATGATGTCCGCCTGGCTGACGGCCTGGTGGTTATCCACGGTGGTGGCAATATTAAATTTTTCGCGGATATCGGACAATGTTTCTGCCGTTCTGGCGGAAGCAATCAACTGGTAGGTTGGCCAGCCATTATTGATCAGGCCACCGATAATACTGCTGGCCATATTGCCAGCACCGATAAAAGCAATGGTTGATTCATTCATGCGTTGCTGTCCCTTTCAGGCGCTTGATGGGCAGAGGTTCTGGAGCCAAACAGTGCAGTACCAATACGAACCATGGTTGAACCTTCCTGAATTGCTGCCTCAAGATCATCCGTCATGCCCATGGACAGGGTATCCATCGTCAGTGAGAACTCGGTATTCAGGAAATGTAACGCATTGGTCAGTGCCCGGAAAGGCTCGCGCTGTCGGTCAGGGTCGGTTTCCGGGGCGGGAATAGCCATCAGGCCACGCAGCTTCAGGTGGGGTAAACGGGCAATGGAGGGTGCCAGCGCTGGCAGCTCATTCAGGCTGATCCCGGCTTTTGACGCTTCGTCGCTGATGTTCACTTGCAGACAGATATTTAACGGGGGGAGCTCCCGGGGACGTTGATCATTCAGCCTTTGCGCGATTTTCAGCCGGTCAACACTGTGAACCCAGTCAAAGTGACTACTGATATCCCGGGTTTTGTTGGACTGGATGGGACCGATGAAATGCCAGTGGATATCCGCAAGGTCACTGAGCTCATCCATTTTGCCCAGGGCTTCCTGAAGGTAGTTTTCGCCAAAATGCTTTTGACCCAGATGCCATGCTTCACGCACCATAGAGGCAGGTTTGGTTTTGCTGACTGCCAGCAGTTGCACTTGCTCGTTGCGATTGCAGGCTTGCTCAGCTTGATGAATTCGGTCATAAACCCGTTGAAATCGGTTTTGTAATAAGGTCATCAGGTTGTACATTACCGGGTAAATAATAAATTGGCAGGAAAGTTGTCCGGGAAGAGCGCTATTCCCTGACAATCTCATAGTTTACCTGCTTCCTGGTGTAAGGGGGATAATAAATGGATATTACTGAGCTATTGGCGTTCAGCTATAAACAGGGGGCTTCGGATCTGCATCTGTCGGCAGGACTTCCGCCAATTATTCGAATCGACGGTGATGTACGCCGTATCAATCTGCCGCCCATGGAGCAGCAAGAAGTTCATGGTTTGATCTATGACATCATGAACGACAAACAGCGTAAAGATCTGGAAGAGCACCTGGAAGCGGACTTCTCGTTTGAAGTACCGGGCGTTGCCCGTTTCCGCGTCAATGCTTTCAATCAAAACCGGGGAGCGGGGGCGGTGTTCCGGGCTATCCCCAGTAAAGTACTGACCATGGATGATCTGGGCATGGGACAGGTATTTAAAACCATTGCGGATAAACCCCGGGGGTTAGTGCTGGTGACTGGCCCTACCGGCTCTGGCAAGAGCACCACGCTGGCGGCCATGATGGATTACATTAATGACACCAAATATCAGCATATCCTGACCATCGAAGACCCCATTGAATTTATCCACACCCCGAAAAAGTGTCTGGTTAACCAGCGGGAAGTGCATCGGGATACCCATAGCTTCAGCAATGCCCTGCGCTCTGCGTTGCGTGAAGATCCCGATATTATTCTGGTCGGTGAGATGCGTGACCTGGAAACCATCCGACTGGCGATGACCGCTGCGGAAACCGGTCATTTGGTGTTCGGTACGTTGCACACCACCTCGGCGGCAAAAACCATTGACCGTATCGTCGATGTATTTCCGGCGGAAGAGAAGTCCATGGTGCGTTCAATGCTCTCGGAATCACTCCAGGCTGTGATCTCGCAAACACTTTTGAAGAAAAACGGTGGAGGCCGGGTAGCTGCCCATGAGATTATGCTTGGCACGGCAGGTATTCGAAACCTGATTCGCGAAGATAAGGTTGCCCAGATGTACTCGGCCATTCAGACCGGCGGTGGGCTTGGCATGCAAACACTGGATCAGTGCCTGACGAACCTGATGAAAAAGGGACTGATCTCTCGTGATGTGGCCCGTGAAAAGGCCAAGGACCGTGACGCATTCTAATTTCAGATCACCGTTTACCGGGAGTGAACGCCAGGCTGTCTTTTAACGTCAATGTGATAATAAATGGATATTGAAAAATTATTAAAACTGGTTGCCGTAAAAAAAGCATCGGATCTGTTTATCACTGCCGGCTATCCCCCCAGTGTCAAGCTTGACGGACGTTTGATACCTGTCAACAAGACACCGTTGACGGCCACAGAAGCAAATGATTTGGTGCTTGGGGTCATGGATGAGAAGCAGCGCCTGGAGTTTGAGCTGAAGCATGAGTGTAATTTTGCCATTGCCAAAATGGGGATTGGCCGGTTCCGGGTCAGTGCTTTTCAGCAGAGAAACCAGTCAGGGATGGTTTTGCGCCGAATTGAAGAGAAAATACCCGGTTTTGAACAGTTGAAACTTCCGCCTATCCTGAAAGACCTGACCATGGTCAAACGAGGGCTGGTTATCCTGGTGGGCGCTACCGGCACGGGGAAGTCAACAACCCTGGCGGCGATGCTTGGCTATCGTAATGAAAACGACACAGGTCATATCATCAGCATTGAAGACCCCATTGAATTTATCCATCAGCACAAAAGGTGTATTGTAACCCAGCGGGAAGTGGGGATTGATACCAAATCTTATGAAGTGGCACTGAAAAACACCCTGCGTCAGGCTCCTGATGTCATTATGATTGGTGAAATTCGCAGTCAGGATACCATGCAATATGCCCTGAACTTCGCGGAAACCGGCCATCTGTGCCTGGCAACGCTGCATGCCAATAATGCCAACCAGGCATTGGATCGCATTCTTCACTTTTTCCCCCGGAACACCATCACCAGGTCTGGATGGATCTTTCGCTGAATCTGAAGGGCATTGTCGCCCAGCAGCTGGTTCCTTCTCTGGATGGCACAGGGCGGCTTCCGGCCATAGAAGTGTTACTGAATACTCCCCTGGCCCAGGATATGATTCGCAAAGGGGATGTTCATGCACTGAAAGAGTTAATGAAAAAATCCCGGGAGCTGGGCATGCAGACGTTCGATCAGGCATTATTTGATCTCTACAACCTTGGCGAGGTCAGCTATGAAGACGCCATCCGGCATGCTGATTCTGCAAACGACTTGCGTCTGATGATTAAGCTGGGTTCAGAGGTGGATGAGAGTTATCTTACCCAGCGTTCTGGTAAATTGACCTTGCAGATGGAAGAAGCCTAGGAGGCTGACCGAGAATAGACTGCCCTACTGCGGTGGCAGCAAATTGGTCTAAAAATTCCGTTTTGTTCGGCAAATAGCCCCGCTATTCACCTCACAAAACGAAATTTTTATCCTCAATTTTCTGCCATCCTCGCTACGGGCGCTATTCTCGGACAGCCTCCTGAGAAACGCCGACTCTTGATCCCAAGAACCTTGCCCATGCCTTCTTTACACAGGGCAAGTTCCAGGGAGCTGCGAATCACCTGCGCATTGTCGTGCTTCATTAAATCGGACAATATCATTTTCGCACGATCCATACCGATGCGTCTTAACACCCATTTGACTTTTAACAGATTCACGGCACTCATCGACAGCATATCGAAGCCCATGGCCATTAACAGTACCGCTGCAGCAGGGTCACCCGCCATTTCACCGCAGATGCTGACGGTCTTTCCTTCCTGATGGGCATCGTCCGCAACCTTCTGCAAGGCATGCAGTACGGCGGGGTGAAAGGAGTGATAAAGGTCAGATACCCGGGGGTTGTTGCGGTCTACGGCCAGCAGGTATTGAATAAGGTCATTTGATCCGATGGAAAGAAAGTCGACACGTTGTGCCAGGTCCTTGACCATATAAACGGCAGCGGGCACTTCCACCATCACACCCACCGGTGGCATGGAGACTGGCAGGCCTTCAGCAAGCACTTCTGCATGGGCCCGGTGAATCAGGTGTTGCGCTTCCTCGACTTCAAAAATACTGGATACCATCGGCAACATAATCCGGAGATTATCCAGGCCCACGCTGGCTTTCAACATGGCCCGGACCTGCACCAGAAAGATTTCCGGATGATCCAGTGTTACCCGAATCCCCCGCCAGCCAAGGAAAGGATTATCTTCCTTGATGGGGAAATAACTCAGCGACTTATCCCCGCCAATATCCAGGGTTCTCATGGTCACGGGGCGTGGTGCAAAAGCTTCAAGCTGGTGTCGGTAAATCTTTTCCTGTTCGGATTCACTGGGGAAGCGGTCCCGAACCATAAAAGGGACTTCAGTCCGATAAAGACCAACGCCTTCAGCCCCTCTGTCCAGTGAGCGGATGGTATCGGTCATCAGTCCGGTGTTGACCCAGAGCGGAATACGGTAATTATCCGGGGTCTCACAGGGCAGATCTCTGATGGCTTCCAGCCCCTTACTGAACTGATTTTCCTCTTCCAGCACTTCGGTGTAATAATCCAGCAGCTCCTGGGCCGGAGAAGAATAAATCAGGCCAAGATTACCATCCACAATCAGCTTTTTGCCGGACAGCTTATGGAAAGGCAGATCAACCACCCCCATGACGGTAGGCACGCCTAAAGCGCGGGCAAGAATAGCCACATGGGAGTTACTGGAACCTTGCTTGGAAACCAGACCCGCCAGTGACTCCTGTGGCACCTCGCCCAGCATAACCGGAGAAAGCTCCTCACTGATCAGAATAGTATTCGCCGGGTATTCAACCCTCGCATGCTCTCCCTGCTGGAGATGAGAAAGTACTCTGCGCCCCAGGTCCCTGACGTCGGCAGCCCGTTCACGGAGATAATGATCGTCCATCATTTCGAAATTGCGGATATGCTCTTCAATCACCTGTCTCAAGGCACCCTGTGCCCAGGATCCGCCCCGAATCCGCTCTCTTATCTCCTGCCCGAGGGCCCGGTCATCCAGCATTCTCAGATACACATCAAAGAGTGCATGTTCCTCGGCAGGTAAACGGTCAGACAGTCGTTCAGCGGTGTCTTTCATCTCTTTTCGCACCGCAGCCAGCGCATCGTCCAGCAAGGCGAGTTCCAGATCTATATCCTTGCAGGTACGCTCAGGTACTGCACCAAGATCGGCCGGAGGCGTAATCACCACCGCCTCACCAATGGCTACCCCTGTAGCACCGGCACTCCCCTGAAAGCGGGCAATTCGTTTTTTGCGGGTGGGCGTGGAGACATTATTGATCGAGCCGGTTGCCTGGGCATGGGCAATAACCCCTGCCAATTGGGCTGACATGGTGACCAGAAACGCTTCTTCGTGTTCATCAAAACGTCGCTGCTCAACCTGCTGAACCACCAGCACACCCAGCGTATTACGGTGATGGATAATGGGGACACCGAGAAAAGAGGTGAATCGCTCTTCTCCGGTTTCACGGATATAGTGAAATTTCGGGTGAGAAGCGGCATCTTCGAGGTTTATGGGCTCTTCCCGCAGCCCCACCTGCCCAACAAGACCTTCAGAATGAAAGAGAGTCACCTGTCCGACCGCGGAAGGGTTCAAACCCTCTGAAGCCATCAGCGTATAAGAGGTGCTCTCCGAATCGTATAGATAAACCGAGCACACCTCAGTGTTCATGGCACCACGAACCCGCTGCACAATAATCTGCAGTGCCACCTGTAGATCAGAGGCAGAACTGACTTCCTGTACGATATTGCGCAGGGTGTTTAGCATGTCTATCACGTACCCGGTCTGATAATACTTGCTGCAACTACTTTAACAGTACAATAGCAATCCATGGCAAATTATATTGCCTGTTAACACCTTTCCTGTTACTGCAGCCAACAGGTTTAAAGAAATATCCATTGGGTCCGGGAGGCTGAACGGACGCTTGAGTCCGACAGGCTCCTGGCAACCTGTTACCCCCCTCTGGACTGTAACTTCCCAATTCTGGGTACCAACTCTTTCAGTGCCCGCCTGTAGACTTCCCTTTTAAAAGAAACCACCTGACCAAGAGGGTACCAGTAACTCACCCAGCGCCAGCCATCAAATTCCGGAGACCTCGTGTGGTCAACCCGGATACGGTCATCATTGCTCAGCAGCTGCAGCAAAAACCATTTCTGCTTCTGCCCGATGCACAGCGGTTGCTGATCCCGGCGGACGAGTCGTCTCGGTAGACGATAACGTAACCACCCCCGGGTGCAGCCAAGGATTTCAACATCTTCAGGATGAAGACCTATCTCCTCAAACAGCTCTCTGTACATGGCATCTTCCGGCGTCTCCCCATCATTGATACCACCCTGGGGAAATTGCCAGGCATCCTGCCTGATCCGCCGAGCCCACAATAACTGACCGTGATGATTCGCCAGGATAATGCCTACATTTGGCCTGAATCCATCGATGTCAATCACGTTTATGGCTACCTTAGAGCCACCATCCTATGGTACGAATATCCCCCCCACTTCCGGGAACATAATCATAACTCCACACTAAAACGAGGCATGAAGCTGACTGTTCAAAGAACAACAGGATTTAGACGCAATCACTTGTCGGTGGCCACTTAAACTATTACTTATCACGCATTGTTTCACAAACGGATACAACACAGCAAACCTTCAGGGTGAATGGCGATTGGAACTATCAAACTCATTGACATGACGTACCAGGAGGCTGTTCGAAAATATCCGGGATAGACTGCACTACTACACGGATGCAGAATCCAGAGGTAACAAGGGGGCCTTTGTTACAGAGGTCCGTTTCTTCCCGAACAGCCGTTTGTCTTCCATTGATTGTGAGTAAAGCCGGTTATACCAGTCATTTGCTGAACGACTGAATTCAGGGTCCACGTCGTCCTGGAAAGCGCGCATGGCGATGGTTATATACTGGTAGGTCTTGTCGGCTAAAGCTCTTGAGCCATCAAAGCAATTCATATAGTAATGAATAGAGTCCAGATACTCACCTTTTCTGAAAAAGATAAACCCCAGTTGCTTATTTATGGCCATCAAGTACGTGTGGTCACTTGCATATTCAGGCACATACAACTGCTGGAACAGAGTGTCGATGGCCAGATCCAGCTGATTCAACCGGGTTAATGCTATCGCTACATTGAGGTTGAAATGATAATTCAGCTTTTTACACTCCAACGCAAAATTCAAGGCACAAGTCCAGGACGTAAACCAATTAGGATCTCCTGGCTTCAGGCTCGCAGCCAGGGATTCCAGATCTTTCCATCGGGTAATGGCCCATTTCATCTGATCTGGCGGCAGATACTCCGTGTAAGTCGGTGCAGTTCCCAGGAAAGACATGGACGAATAATAGAGTGGAAAGATAAAATTCGAGATCTCTACTTTATTTTTTCTTGTCTTGGGCTGCAGATAATTGAACCAGCAAACAGCATTGGTTACAAATTGCTTGTCATCACACATTCTAATAGTTTGCTTCATTGCGGAATGTATAAATGAGTAGGTATCATTAGGGACATCCATCGTGCCTACAAAACCACGCATAAAATATTTTATGGAAGTGATGTAGCTCTGTTCTTTATAAAATAAGAATCCTAACTGTTTGTTAACACCCAAAAGATATCTCTGATCATTAGACGTAGCCAGCTGATCAAGCAAAATCTCTTTTGCCCGGTTCATATGCTTGAGTCTTGTTAAAGCTTTCGCCACATTCAAATTGTAGTGATAGTCCTCCTCAGAGCACTGCAAGGCAAAATCAAGGGCGTTCTGCCACGCTTTAGCCCATTGTTTGGTCCCGCCTTGATGGGACTTTGCATAATTTGCCAATAAGTCCCAATGGGAAATCAGAATTTTTTTTCTTAAAAAAGCCGGAAGTTGTTGAGAACTGTGTACATCCGCCGCTGATGACTCCAAATCTGCAGCGGTAATTACTCCTTCATTATGATTGGTCGAAGAGACAGGTTTACTTGCATGAGGTGTCTGGGGCGGTGCAAAATCCTGTGTTTGTACAGGGTCAGCACTTGCTTCTGCTGCCGGTGGCCAAAAGTTCGGAATACTGACTGCTCCAGACAGCTCACCGATACTCAGGTTTTCCATCAAATTAACTGGAGCTGATACCACATGATCTCCCGATGGGGTGGGTTTGCTTAAATAACCATCCACCGTTTCAGACCCTGTGTTGGATACCTGCCTTTGCTGCCATAAATGGCTAAAGCTATTATCCACTGGTTGAGCATAAGGCTCTGCAAACGGCTGTGGTATGATGCAGTTAGTTGGCGGAAACACAGAAGAGAGGTTCTCTCTTTGCTGATCCGCCAGACAAGTTTCAACAGGCGTAGATGGGGATAACTCAGTCATCGACGACACATGAGTACGATGGCCTTGCAGGACATTTAAATGACTCGTAGAAGTAGAATAACTGGTTGTTTTCGGAGCTAAACCTCGTCCACTCTCATCAAGCAGGTTATACAGATCTTTCTCAATCCAGTTTGGATCATTACTACTCGCATCAGCCAGATAATTTGTTCCTGCTTCAGGGCGGCAATTTGATACTTGACGTTGGCCAAAAACTGCTGAATCAGTCTGACCAGTGTTAGGGTAATCATAACCATTCATCAGGCCAAATGGCGTACCTGGTAATACACCACTATTTCTTTCCATAACAAAACTCAATTGAAGAAAAACTCTTAGACAGTCTTGGTAATAAAAAATTCAAAAAACTTAATATTCGGAATTGGGTAATTGCTTTTGGGTTGAAAAAGAACCTGTATAATCCCGAAACACTCGGCCTGAATAATAAACCGGAGTAACAATGACCCTGGCAATCTTTGATCTGGACAATACTCTCATTGCTGGCGACAGTGATGCCCTGTGGGGAGAGTTTATGGCCACCAATGGCCTGGTGGATAGTGAACGCTTCAGGGAAGGTAACCACCGTTTTTATAAACAGTATCAACAGGGGGTTATGGACATCCGGGAGTATCTGGATTTTTGCCTTGAACCATTAACACAATACTCCCTGGAAGCGCTTGCAACCTGGCATGGTCAGTTTATGGCACAGGTTATCAGCCCCATCCTGTTGGATAAAGCACTGGCCAGGATAGAACACCACCGCCAGCGTGGTGATTATATTATGATCATCACCGCGACCAATCGCTTTGTGACCAAACCCATTGCTGACCAGTTCAAGGTAGATGCCCTGCTGGCCATTGACCTGGAGATCAGCGACAACCGCTATACTGGCAACGTTACCGGAATCCCCACCTATCAGCAGGGGAAAGTACTCCGCCTGCAGGAATGGCTGAACCAGCACCCTGAGCACTCAATGGCAGGCAGCTACTTCTACAGCGACTCTCAAAATGACCTGCCGCTGTTGAAGAAGGTCGACAACCCTGTCGCTGTCGACCCCGACCCGGAACTCAAAAGCTTTGCAGAAGCCCATGGCTGGCCAGTTATCAGTTTCCGTTAGTGTCTCTTAAAGGCCATTTATTGAACAGTCAACCGGGCAAAAATCGCTTTGATATAGTCCGTCTCCAAAATGCATGGGTGCACAGGATGATCCGGTCCCTGGTGCCCCTGGTCCAGAATCTGCAGGTACGGTCAATATGGCGACTGCCAGCCCGTAGCAAATCGATCATATTATCTCGGTGCAAATGCATACTGAAAACATCCAGCACCCGTTTACCTTTTACATAATGCCGCAGGCGGTCCCGATTGAATCGGTGATCATAAAACCACCCGGTTTTCTGGCCTTCCATCACTGGAACCTGAAAGCTCACGCCATTCTCTTCCAGTACCACCACTTCCGGAACCGCTCCGGAAGCCACCTCAACATATTGCGGCAGGTCTTCCAGCTTGCGGGCATTGCCACGGTTCTTGAACAAAATACCTTTAGGTTTCAGAACCTGGTTTAACGCTGCAACAACATCATCCCGAACCTGCTCCATACCCGCCGTGGATATCTGTGCCACCAGTACCTCATCAAACCGGTCAACCACCAGCCCGGGCAATCCGTCACTATCACCATAAACTAACCGGTAATGATCATTATGACACTGGCAAATATACGGATACCAACACCTTTAATGGAACTTTAGTCTCTACCAAAACCGTCACAGGAGCTGTAGAGATGTCTCATAACCATTCCCATAACAACGAAGAATCATTGAAGACCCTGCTCCAATCATTGATGGACAGCGTCGATAAACGCTCAACGATGGACCTTCTCGAGTCAGCCCACAAAGGTTTTACCCGGGGGGCCAATGACTACGTTGAAGGGGCAACAGGAAAAATATCCCCAGCCGATATTAAAAACCATCTTCGGATTTATCCCCTGGCACAAATGCTGATCAGCATTGTCAAATACCATGAGCTGAACAAGAACACGGATATTATCCGCCAAACAGTTATGGCCTTGCTGGATAGCCTTGATGACAGCTTGCCTTCAGAGTTTGATGGGGCTCAGACACTGGAGTCAACGCTGCACTGAAATCGTTCCGCAATAAGCCAATAAATAAGGGACCTGAGTAATGATTGATCAAAGCGAACTGCAGGAAAAAGGTTACATCATCGTTCCTGACCTGGTGCCCGGGCCGTTACTCCAGCCCGTTATCAGAGCCATTACCGACTTTCTGGAGGTTAATCTGGATGATCCCACAACCTGGTACCGGAAAGACCTGGGCAGTAATGGTATTGTTCCCATTCATCATCATCAGGCATTCTGGGATGTCCGCCAGTATGAGCCTGTCTACCGATTGTATGCTGACCTGTTAAAGACAGACGATCTCTGGGTAAGACTGGATCGAGCCTCCTTCAAACCGCCCTGGCGTTGGGAGCACCCCGATAAGAAAGATGACAGTCAGATCCACCTGGACAGCCATCCGGAAAAAGTGTTCCTGCCAAGATACCAGGGGATCTCTACCTGACAGATACGGCGGAAAATCAGGGGGCATTCTGTTGTGTTCCCAGCCTTTACACCGGGAAACAAACGACACTGGATCGTAATTCTCTACTCTTTACCGATGAAGAGCTGAAAGGCCATGATATTGTCCACCTGGCGGGCAAGGCCGGAACCTTCATTCTCTGGGACTCACGCCTGCCCCATGCCAGCAGCCTGAACCACCATTCAAAGCCACGCCTGACCCAATATATCTCCATGTTCCCGGCGGGTACCGAAGATAACCGGGAAGAGCGTATTCAGCTGTGGCGTGACAAAAGAGCGCCTGAGCGCTGGCGTAACTTTCCGTATCAACAGGACCCGGAACCCGGAGAGCCCGCTAAACTGACGCCCGTTGGAGAGCAGCTTCTGGGTCTTGGATCGACATAGGCATTGTCCCGGAATAACCTCATCATTTTATTCAGCCTGCGAAAAGGTCGCCGCCCGCTTCCCGCCACCCGTTGCCCGCAAAAGCACAAGCGAGAGCGGGAGCACGTTTATGAAATATCCGGGTTAGCCTCTGCAATAAGACGAATGGTCGTTTCTGTCAGCAAACTGACCGAACGCCAGAACTGACTTTTTTCTGCTTGCGATTCAGGCTCACTCTTTTGCAGTTGCAGTAAACTCTCTTGCAGTGCTTTCGGGCATAGCGCAGGACGGCAGGGGGCCTCCAGCCCCGGGTAGTTCTCCCGGTAAAAACGGGGCCAGTCAAACAGTACGCCGGGGTCAGCTTTGCCACGAAAGCCGGCAATATGCTCATGACCAAGCACCCTCTCAGGGTCGCGCAAATCAGGATAGTGTTCCTTGAACCTGGCCATCACCTGCTGCAACGACCGGTACTGTGCTTCGGTAAACGGGAATACATTACCGTTATAATTCACCAGCTCGATGCCAATAGAGCAGTCATTGAACCCCTGAACGCCTTCCCACTCACTAACCCCCGCATGCCAACCGCGATAGACATGGCCATCCAGACAGTCAACCAGTTCATAAATCTCACCATCCGTATCGATCACCAGATGTGCAGACGCACAGGACTCAGGGTTCATAAAAATGTCCAGCGTATCTTTCAGGTCTACCGCTGTATAATGAATTACCAGATAATCCACAGGAATTAACCAGTCATCCCTGTTCACAGTTTTTACCCTGTTCACATTCAGAGTCATAAGCTCGCAGCCAGCCAGATATCAATCAACTTATCATTGTCTGATTATCCAGAGACTGCAAGCGGTCACGATGTAACGATAAAGAAATTTTTGGAGGATAAACCATGGCCAAAGGGCTACTAAAGCATCAGGAGCGACAGAGTGCCCTGAGTATGCTGGGAAAGGACCTGGCACGGCGGGCAAAATCGAAATGTGAACTGTGTGAAGCGTCCGGCGTTCCACTGTCCATTTATGAGGTAGAGCCTGTACCCGGTGAGCCAGATTACGACCACTGTCTGATGCTTTGTGAAACCTGTAAAACGCAACTGGAGCAGCCAAAACGTCTGGAACCCAACCACTGGCGATGCCTGACTAAAAGTATCTGGAGCCAGATACCCGCCGTTCAGGTGGTTTCTCTTCGACTGCTGAGAAAATTATCGGAAAGACAGGACTGGGCTATCGAAGCGCTGGAGCATGCTTACCTTGAGCCTGACATTGAGCAGTGGGCAGACGCCGCAAAAATCTGAAAAGGGAGCAAAAAAAAGAGCCATTTATTAAATGGCTCAGCGTTCTTTAATCTTTTCGCTTTAACATCACCAAAGCTATCTGGCTATCAAGCACTTTTAGCTTTCTTTCGGCTTCTCTGAAGTGTCTATGAATGTCATTGACCTTTTGATCAGCAATTTGTAGCGCGGCTTCTGTATTCTGATCCGGCATCGTAACCACCACAGGAATCGTAACATTGCCTTCACTATCGCCCATGGAGTCGGAATAGTGAAGCAGCCCGTTTTTACGATCTCTTAGCCAGGCTAAAAAGTGGCTTTCAGCAATCGCAACCATGGCATCGGCTCCATAAGTGACTTTTTTGTCACCTTGTAACGTGGGCAGGCTAACATCCTTTTGCCAGTCTAATTTACACCTTTTGTGTTTACCCTCATTAGGTATGACCATGAATATGACTTCCGGACAATCATCTTTTCCCTCCGGTAAAAGTGCCTTTAAAGCACCGTTACTGTATTTACCTTTCAAGCCATCAATAAAGATATCGATCATATCTTGAAAGTTATCCGCTCTCTTTATTTTCGTTGTTACTACATTTCCTGAATGTGGAGTGTTTTGTGAATATCCAGTCAGCACTTCTTCAACTTTGATTCTTTCTCCGTTTTCAACTTTTTCTGATTCCCTGGAACGAACGAAAGAAGTATCAAGCAGACAGTGTTTATCCATTCCAAGAATGATTTTCTCGGACAGATTCCCGTCCTTATCAAAGTACTCAAAATTCTTGCGGATTACACCCTTATGTGCATGATGGTGCTCTTTCGTCAGCTTTAAACTCAGGATGTCATTTTCATTATGATAATATTCAATAGTCTGTCCGATAGTATTCCTGTTGTACTCGTGAGGTTTGGTTTCCCTTTTTATGAGTTTTAAATTTCCAGGAACTTCTTCCTCCTTTATGGCTGTCTTAAAATTTAGTGCTTTTCTGGTAGTTTTTTCTAATTCTTTACGATCATGAGACATCTCAATCAAGGTGACTTTTTGTTTGAGTGACATGGGTACACGCTCTAATTGCGATATACTTTGTAACGGCTCGGCTTCAGTATTCAAATACCCATAGATTTCACTGAGCATCTTGTTAATAAGCTCATTATGTTCCAGTTGTTCTCCAAAGGGTACAAATTTCAAATCCTTAAGATCAGCTTTAGTTATCTGTTGACCTGCAACCAGAGGAGTGCCTTTGAGAACCATACAACCTGTAGATGAATCAGGAAGAGAGATAACCGTAGCGTATAATGAACCATGTTTTGGAACTGCTGATATTGCTAATGAAATTGCCGCTTTTTTATTGTCATTTATTAATTGTGTGCCATCGATAAATTCCGATTCAACCACAAGCCTTACAGGCCCCCCTTTATTGAAAGCAAAATCGATAGCTTCACTCTTCAATTCGATTGCTCCCAGGCTAAAGTGTGATCTGATCTTATCAAGTTCATTATTTGGAATATATTTATCAGTATTGCCACCAGTATTGAATTTCTTCAGTAGTCTAACTAGACTTTCCAGGGATCTGGCATCATCAGATTTCCCTGAATGTTGAAGTGTTTCAATTCTACGCTGGGCATCACTAATCAAGGTGTCCAGCACGCCATCATGTGAAAGACACATAAAGAAGGATGCAAGGCTACAGTTATTGTTTCTTGCTTGAATGCCTGCTGGTCTTACCGTTGCTTCACTTGGATGAGTGTTACGTCCGTCGGTATGAGAGACTGCTTGTTGTGGTAATGGTGGCCTCTCAAGACATTTTGCCAGAACAATACAAAGTGAATCTCTACCACCATAAACGGCTGCATCAATCTCCTTGGTAGTCATTTGGATAGTACCAATATTGCGCCATATCGTTTCCTCGGTAGCGGCATCCATAGAACATACCGCTTTAAGTTGTTGCATTATTTTCGGGATTTGCGCCTCAGTGATTCTGGTATTCTCGGATTGATCAGGCAGCGCTGACGGATCAATCTTTTGATTATTTAAATCAAATACCAGAGAGGGCGTCGGGTCATTCATGCCCAGGGCGACCCAAGGCTCCGCTGCCTGTCTTTGCGGATGGTCCGGCCAATGGGTAGCTTGAGATTCGGCGCGGATAAAATATTCAGTACCACCATGCTCATCTGGTTTAGTGTCTACGAAATGCCATGAATCTGGACTAGATGTACCTGAGCTGTGACCAGATGAAAGAAGACCTACCTCTTCATTCATTGCCTCCCAAATAGCCTCACTTAAGTCGTAACCGCCTTCATCTTTCTCAGAGCACCTGGAGTCAGGGGCAATGGTGTGACGACCTCCAACAGCTTCTATGACTTGATCTCTGGTTGCACGCCCCAAATGTTTAGAGTCAGCTTCCGGTGAGTTCTGAGTAAACCGCTGAGCAGGGCTGTGTGGAACTTCTTTCAGGGCAGCATCTGACCCTGCCGTGGTTACCGGTGCTGTAGACCAGTTGCCCACTCTCGGTATTGGATGCTTTCGCCTTGCTCCACCGGGATCTGGGGCTTTCGGCAAATTCAGGCCTCCTGTCAAAGCGGAAGTGGCAGCAACATTTGCTTCAGCCTGATTGGCCGGAAGTGAGAGCTCGGTGGAAAAAGCTGGGTTTCCTGCTTTTTCTGTGCCGATGGGGGCAAAAGGAAAGCGGAGGAGCCTGAAGCATCAGCCGTTAGCGGAGTCGATGCATGAGCCCCTGGTAAATCAGTCTGGATAAACGGTGGCGTAACGTTCTGCACAGCAGCATGTTGTGAACGGATCTTTGGAGTCGTTTCTTCAGGCTGTCTGGCATGCTTTATCGAATTAGCAGCCGCCCGGCCAATCCTGATGTCAAACAAGAGAGAATTAGTCAGAGCATCATCACTCAGACCCAGGAAAGCATCATCAGATGGATCTGCAACCGGTGTCAGTGGCCGCTCTTGCTCATTTATAGTCGGTGGAATGGGCACACGCTGCCGAGCTTGTGGTTTAAACCGATCTGACCGGGCATCCTGCATTTCTCTTTTAGTTCCCATACCCGATGATTGCCTGGATCGGGTAAGTTCCGGGCGTTTAATTTTTACTTTCGGTGGTTGAGGAGCGTTTGTTACCTCTGATTGTCCCGGTCTATTGGCAGCGGTTTGAGCTTGCAGGTCGTATCTGGGTGAATATTTTTGCCAATTCCCCTCAACTGTTGACTCAGGCTTCTTTGCTCTTGAACCCGTTTCAGAATTGGTCGTCCCGGCAACTGGCATAGTCAGGTATGCTGTGGCCACCTCTTCGAGGGCCCGTTTGTGTTCGATATCTAATTTCGTATCAGGTTTCAACGCCTTTAAATGCTGCATGACTGTTACTGCGTTTTGCAGTGTCGACACAGCCTTAAGAACATCCTGTTCAACTACATCATTCATAAATTGGAGTCTTGGGTAAATTTCTTTATGGAAGATTTCACAACATACCCTGGCAATATCACTCAAAGACTTTGCAGAGGAGTCAGTGGCAGAACTTCGGTTGTGGGGTGGAGATAACTGGGTAACTGCAGCCAGTTGGCTTATTGAATAAGCAGAGGTTTTTGGTGCAAGTCGAGGTCCTGAAATATCGCCGATTACAGAACCGGGCCCCGTGCTGCCTGAAACTCCGTAAGGCCGCGCCAGCAAAGTTGCACAGGGACGACCTGCGAATTGCCGCGAGGGAGCAGGTTGTTCTGTACCATCATTTTTAGCGTGATGTTTATATCTTTCATGAGTACCCGTTTCATGCCTGCGCCTTGCAGATTCAGAGGGACCGACACCAGGAGAAGAACTTGTTGTTCCATAACCTTTATTCCCAACCTTATTATCCATTTTTTACTCCTTAAATACTCTGGAAAGATTTTTTAACCGTATGGGTTTTTAATCAGCTTATGGACTTCCTGTATTCCACCGGGACTTAATGTTTTGCTTACTTCAAGCAGCAGTCATTGCATTCGTTAAGAAATCACATCTTAAGCAGATTAAGTTCGAATGATTTTCTAGTTACTTCTCTTAGATCAATATTGAGGACAATAGTTCATTAAAGAGATAAAAATACCAGGGTAGAAAATTCCCCGATACTATTAAGTTAATGATATTTAATGACTATTTTGGTGTCGGGAGTCAATTGATTCCCGTCTGGACAATTCATTTTAAATCACTGATTTAATAAGATGAGCCAATGAGCTGCAGGGGATTTCACCATTGCGCAGAATATAAACCAAATCAGAAGCTTGCACTCTGAGCCGGGAGAGCTTTATAGTCATTAGCATGAGACAATTATGCAAATATTGCGCTTTCCTGTTATTTCTGCCCGCCAGCTTGATGGCTGAGACAGCAGAGCCTGCCAATCCGGTCAGTGAACTGGATCTGTTTCAGGTTGTCATGCCCATGCTGATGGTGGTCAGCCTGATTTTTGCGTTGGCCTGGCTGGTCAAGCGGCTTAACCCCAAACTGCCGGCCATGGGCAAGGATATTGAGTTATTATCCAGTGCGCCTCTAACGAACCAGTCACGCCTGACTCTGGTTCGGGTGAGTGGCAAAGATCTTCTTATTGGCATCACACCTAACCAAATCACGCTGCTGAAAGATTTTGATGCCCCGGTCGTCGAAAGAAGTCAGACCAAAGGGCAGACGGATCTGGCAGAGCAGTTTAAAAAACTCCTGGGCTCCAAAACGGATGGTGATAAATCCTCTGAGAAAGCGGATGGTTCAGGGGGCCACGATTAACCGCCCCGTTAATCCACTTGTTTTGATCTTCTGGGTTCTCCTGCCTTACTGTTGTGTTCGGTTTGTCCACACCTGCTTATACACAAATAAACTTATTCATAACTGGCAACAGGAGTTATACAGGTAGCGCACAGGTTATCCACATAAACCTGTGCGCAACCTGTCAATGCCTCCTAGCGTTCCATCATTTGTGATATCAACATCATCATCTTCATTTCGGTCAGACAGATCTGCTGTAAGGATTGCCGGTTATCTTCACTGAGATACCCCAGGCATTCATTTTGCTCATCCCGATCGTGCCATTTGCCAGCGGCCATATTATCCGGGTAGTAATGCAGCAGCTTCTCCTGCAAACCCTGGTGTTTTTCCTGCATGACCATCAGCATGCCGATCAGCACGGCAGGCGTGTCTCTCGATATTTCCTGACGCAACTTGATGTAATTAAAGTAGAGCATGATGATCCGCTCAGTACTGTCCCGCAGGCATAACAGGCAGAGGTAGGATTCATCCTCAATGGGCAGCGAATCGGCAGAGGCCACCGCCACTCCTTCCATACTGTCTTCCCGTGCAGACGGTCCACTGAGCCCTTTGACATCGCCATCCATTACCCACGCCATCGTAACCTCCTTCCCTGAGGTAGTGTTTTCTTCAGGTTAATCCAGATAGTGAACAGATTTCCACAGTTTCCCTGATCAACTCCCTGAATGAGCTGTGGATAAATCCTTTTATCCCTTACGGTTACTGGGTAAAACAATGTCTGTTCATTTTTTGTGCAGGTGCAATTTGGTTCACACCTCCTGCAAAATATTTGCAGGAGATTGGCTGATGACCCGGCGAATCCCCAACCATCCGGCAATACCCAGAACAGCGGCACCAAACAGGGGTAACGCACACCAGATAAACCAGGCAGGTTCCCAGCGCAACTGGAAAACCCGGGTATTGAGCAAATAGCTGGCAAGCTCGGTACCGCAGGCCGCCAGTAAACCTGCCAGAATACCGAACAGAACAAACTCGCCGATCTGCATGATCAAGAGCTGACGACGGGTTCCTCCCAGTGAGCGAATCAATGCGCCTTCGTGCAGACGTTCATCAATGCTGGATTCAATCACGGACATCATCACCAGCAACCCTGCCAATAGCAGTGCCGCCAGCATCGCTTCCACAGCAATGGTTGATTGCGCCAGCATCTTCTTTACCTGACTAATCACAGCATCCAGGTCCAGCAAGGTCATGGTGGGAAACTGAGTGACCAAACCATTGAGCAGCAGTTTATCCTCAGCATCCAGATAGAAGCTGTTCAACCAGGTAGCCGGCAGATCCTGTAAAACGGCCTCAGGAAAAATCATGTAAAAATTAGGCCGGAAAGACTCCCACTGGACCGAACGAATACTGCTCACGGTTTCGGTAAACTCATTGCCTGACACCATAAACGTCAGTCGGTCACCCAGATCAATACCCAGGTTTTCAGCAATTTCTGCCTCAATGGAAAGCCCCTCATTGCTGCCGGGTTCCCACCATTCGCCCTGTTCAATCCGGTTACTTTCCGGCAACGTTTCTGACCAGGTCATGTTCAATTCACGGTTCAGGGCGTTATGGTTCTCCTGCTCTTTGGTTACTGCCTCCCTGACGGGCACATCATTAATGCGAACCAGACGACCACGGATAATCGGATAGAGCTGACTGGTATCCACATCATTAATGGTCAGAAACTCGGAGTATGCGTCAACTTCAGACGGTTGGATATTCATGGCAAAGTAGTTTGGCGTCTCGTCCGGCAACTCATTCTGCCAGCGATCAAGCAGATCGGTGCGCAGTAGCAGCACTACCGCCATGGCCATAAAGGTCAGGGTAAATGCCAGAAGCTGGGCCGAGGTCTTGCCTTTACCCTGGATAATCCTGCTGACCCCGGGACGCCAGAACACCGGCAGGGCAGCAAGCCTCTGACGATTGCCCAGGTGAGTCAGCAGCAATTGCACGCCCAGGGAGATCATCATCAGCACTGCCCCCGAAGCCACGGCCAGAATCAGCGCCATCACCACCTCGCCGGTGTGATACCAGAGCAGCAGAAACACCGCCATTAACGACAAGCCATAGACCAGCCAGGAAGCGGCCGGTGCAGGCGACAGTTCACGTCTTAAGACCCTCAGTGGCGAAACGTCCTGTAGCCGTAACAGTGGCGCAAGCCCAAAGCCGGCCAGGGTAATCACCCCGGTGAGCCCACCAATCACCATCGGCATGATACCCGCTGCGGGCAGCCAGGCGGGCAATACCCCCCTGAGCAACTGGACAATCCCTTCCTGAAGCAACCAGCCAATCAAGACGCCGGGAAGCGCCACCAGCACCGCCACAAAAGCCAGCTCCCCAAGCAACAGTCTCAGCACCTGCTGGCGACTGGCTCCCAGGCAACGCATCACCGCACAACTATCAAAACGGCGTTCTGCAAACCGCTGGCTGGCCATGGCCACCGCAACGCCAGCCAGCAGCATCGCGGCCATACTGGCCAGGCCAAGAAACTGCTTCAGCCGCACTACCGAGTTGCGCAGATCACGTCGACTGTCGTCGGCCATCAGCAACTGTTCACTGGTATTCAGACGACTTTTGGACCATGCCTTGAATTGTTCCAGTGAGGAAAGCTCTCCTGCCATCAGCGTTTTCCAGCTGACCCGGCTGCCCGGCTGGATAATGCCGGTGCTTTCCAGGTCTGCCATATTGAACATCAGCCTGGGCGAAAAACTGTAAAAATCGCCTCCCCGGTCCGTTTCCAGGGTGATTGCCCGGGTAATGGTCAGCCAGGTATTCCCCAGCATCACCTGATCGCCGATAGCCACGCCCAGTAAAGGAAAAAGCCTGGGCTCAAGCCAGGCTTCACCCGGGCTGGGTGTATCATTGACGATCTGGTCCGGGGCAAAGGGCTGATCTGACGTACGAATATGTCCGCGCAGTGGATAATTGTTTTCCACAGCCTTGGCAGAGACCATCTGCATTTCATCCCCGGCCATCACCACCGAGGGAAATTCAAGCACTGTGGATAACTTTAAATCCTGCTTTCTGGCTGCTTCGAGAATCTCTGGCTGCACCGGCCCCGGGCTGCGAATCAACATATCCGCACCCAGTACTTCTGCCACCTGTCGTCCAAGAGCCAGTTGCAGACGATCACTGAACAGGGCAATGGCGGTACTGACCGCCACCGCCATCAACAGTGCCGCCACCAGCAGCCAGAGTTCGCCGGAGCGCCAATCCCTGAGCAGGAAGCGCCAGGCGAGTCCGACGGTACTTTTCGGCTTGTGGATAACCTTATTGTGCTTAAGACTTGTGGAGGAACTGTTCACCGTCATACCACCGCCTCCAGACGACCGCCGTGTAATTTCAGTATTCTCTGACACCGTCTGGCGAGGTCCATATCATGGGTAACCAGGATAATGGTGGTACCGCTGGCCTGATTTACTTCAAACAGGAGCTCAATAATGCTTTCACCGGTTTTCTCATCCAGATTGCCGGTGGGCTCATCGGCAAAGAGAATATCCGGTTCCCCGGCAAATGCCCTGGCAATGGCGACCCGCTGCTGCTCACCACCGGACAGTTGTTTCGGGTAATGCTCCAGCCGGTGCTCCAGACCGACACGGGTTAACAGTTTCCTGGCCCGCTCACCGGGGTTATCCACACCCGCCAGCTCAAGGGGCAACATGACGTTTTCCAGTGCCGTCAGGTTGGCAAGTAACTGGAATGACTGAAAAACAAACCCGGTATGCTGCCCGCGCACCGTTGCCCGCTGATCTTCATCCAGATGATCAATGCGTTTTCCGGCCAGGCTGACACTGCCTGCCGTGGGCAAATCCAGCCCTGCCAGAATACCCAGCAGCGTTGACTTGCCTGAGCCGGAGGTCCCTACAATTGCAACGGATTCACCAGACTTGATCTGAAGGTCAAGTCCGGACAAGATGGTGAGTCGGTTATCACGGGCAACCACGGTCTTTTCCAGACCTGAGGCAGTCACCGCCAGTGAATCAGATTCTATCGATGGAGTGGTTTCAGCGGCGGTCTCAGAGGTGAGAGTGTTGCGGGAACCGGAGAGCGCATCATTCATGAGAAAATCCTTATTTCGTCGTCTTTTCACCAGCTCAAGGCTTTCTATTGGCTCAAGGCTTTCTATTAGCTCAAGGCTGTTTACTCTTGTTTTAATGTCCCTTCCGGCCATCAATCTGTCAGCTTCAGAAAAAACACTATTAGTGTATGGCGACAGTCTTAGTGCTGCCTACGGTCTTACGGATATCAATCGGGGTTGGGTGCAATTACTTCAGGAAAAAATCGACAGCCATCAGTACCCCTGGAAAATTGCCAATATCAGTATCAGTGGCGAAACCACCGCTGGAGGCCTGAGCCGATTTCGCAAAACGCTGGCACAGACCGACCCGGACCTGGTGTTACTGCAGCTGGGTGCCAACGATGGTCTGCAGGGAAAGCCGCTGAAAACCATCAAATCCAACCTTGATCAGATGATCGCCCTGACCCGGGAATACAATTCTGACATTATTCTCTTTGAAATGAAGATCCCGCCCAACTATGGACCGGTCTATACCCGACGTTTTACAGAAACTTTTCATGGGCTGGGTAAAAAGTGGGACGTACCTGTGATTCCCTTCTTCCTGGATGGCGTTGCAGGTAATGATTCACTCAATCAACCGGACGGAATTCACCCGACGGAAGCCGCTCAGCCAATCCTGTTAAACAATGTATGGCCTGAGCTGCAACCCAGGTTGCAGCAGTGAATCCTGCAGGTGGTTAAACTAGGAGACTGACCGAGAATAGACTGCCCTACTGCGGTGACAGTAAATTGGTCTAAAAATCCGCTTTTGTTCGGCAAATAGCCCCGCTATTCACCTCACAAAACCGAATTTTTATCCTCAATTTTCTGCCATCCTCGCTACGGGGTCGCCTAGACGGGCGCTATTCTCGGTCAGCCTCCTAGAGGCTTAACCACCTGTCGTACTTTATCGCCCGCAACCATTTCCAGAAATTCATCCCCCAGCCGCTTGCTCTCATTAACCACCCGCTGCCAGTAACGCACCCGTTCGTCATAGGTAAATCGGGCAAAATCATTACGATCGGGTATTTTTCCATAGGGAAGCCGGTCAACAAATGCCTGTGATGGCGACACCAGTACCATATTGTCGGTATTCTGCGGCAACGGCCTGCGATGCTTTAAGGCCTTATCAAACCAGCCGGGAATCATCCTTGAATAAAAGTGTGGATAAAGCACCAGACCATCACCCTGATGAAAGCGCATATCGAAGTGGTAATCGGTAAGCCCGCCATCCCGATAGCAGCCTGCGGGCGCACCAGAGATATTCTTTACACCCTGCATCACCGCAGGAATGGAGCCAGAGGCCATAATGGCATCCACCAGATTAGTTGCCGTTAGTCGTACATGCTCAGTTGGAAGATCATCGGCATGGTAAAAAGCAGGCTTTTCTGAAGTGTCATAGGCTGGATGATAGAAAAGAGTACGGGTAAAAAATGACGACAAATATTTTCTATTAATCAAGTTTCCCGTAGCGGCAAGCCCCAGGCCGGCCAGTTGTAGCGGTTTACGCTCAGAAGCGGTCAGTCCATGGCTTCTCACGGCAATCAGATTAAAACGAAAAACGGGATTATCAAGAATCTGTCCGACACTATCGGAGGAAACGATGGTTTCTACCAACTCTCTGGCTTTACGACTTATTTCAGCAGCATCTGGCTTGCTGGAATAACTGGTGTAAATATAGCCCTGTTCAAAACGCTCATGAGCAGCCAGAGGATCATTCTGGCTGTAACAGCTGAAACGCCAGCTACCGGCAGAGGTGCCAATCAGATCCAGCGGTGATGTTCTGTCGCGGAAGTATTCGCCCAGCAGGGCTTTATCCAGGCCACTGAGCACAAACCACTTGGGACCACCAGAAGCGCCTACCATGACCTTGACACTCTCCTGGGGCAAACCATTGGCACGAATACTGTCTAACGCCTTTGCCCCGGCCTGAATATCGATCAGACTGTCCATACACCGCTCTCCCTGAAAATTATCAACCAGTGTTATCGATTATAAGGATGATGAGTATGCCAGTGTTGGGCAATCTGTTCCCGTGTACATAGCCATACCTGCTCCCTGGATTGTACATAGTCCAGGAAACGGGTCAGGGCTGCCGCTCTCCCCGGTCGTCCAGCCAAACGACAATGAAGGCCTACTGAGAGCATTTTGGGAGCCGTGGCACCTTCTTCATAAAGTACATCAAAAGCGTCTTTCAGATAACTGAAGAACTGATCGCCACTGTTAAAACCCTGGGCGGTGGCAAAGCGCATATCGTTGCAGTCCAGCGTATAGGGAACCACCAGCTGGGGTTTACCAAACCGGGTATCCCAGTAGGGGAGGTCATCGGCATAGCTATCGGCGTGATATAAAAACCCTCCCTCTGCCACCACCAGCTGCTCGGTATTTGGACTGCAACGCCCGGTATACCACCCGGTTGGGCGCTTACCGGTCACTTCGGTGTGCAGACGAATCGCTTCCTGCATATGCCGACGCTCTTCATCAACGTCCATAAACTGATAGTTAATCCAGCGATAACCATGGCTGGCAATCTCCCAACCGGACTCCATCATGGCTCTGACAGCTTGCGGATTACGCGCCATGGCCATGGCGACACCGTACACAGTGACCGGTATCTGCCTCTGTGAGAACAGCCGGTGAAGTCGCCAGAACCCGGCCCTTGAGCCGTACTCATAGATCGACTCCATACTGATATGACGCATGCCCTTATGAGCCGGAGCACCAATGATTTCCGAGAGAAATGCCTCTGATGCCTCATCACCGTGAAGAATACAGTTCTCGCCGCCTTCTTCGTAATTGATAACAAACTGAACTGCTATTCTGCTATTACCCGGCCACTGGGGATCAGGCGTCGTTCTGCCATAACCAACCAGGTCTCTTGGGTAGTCATCTGTCGTTAAAAGAGGGTCGAACGTCATTGGGCTCTCCATTTTTTTATTGCCTGCCTGATGGGTTCTATGGCATAAATGCTCAAAAAATTGACTAAATGGTCAAATAATAAAACCTATTCTATCAGGATAAAGTGCCACAAAGCTCACACAAGTTGGCACTGTCTTTAGACCGTAAAAATAATAACAGCAGGTTCAACACATTAATGAATAACTCTTCTGATGATCTCGCCGCACAGTGGCAGCAGACAAGAATTGATCTGGCAGCCCGTGCGCTGGGTGGGGATGTTCTCGACTGCAGCGATGATTTCTTTGCCGAAAAAGATAACCTGCTATTGGCTAAAGACCCGGTATTTCTACCAGAAAAATATACGGCCTACGGCAAATGGATGGATGGCTGGGAGTCACGCCGCCGTCGCGATGCACCGGGTTTTGATGGCTGTGACTGGGTTATTGTGCGCCTGGCTGCTGTGGGTGAAATCGAAGCGCTGGATATTGATACACGTCACTTTAAAGGTAATGCCCCCGGCGCAGTGCAGCTGGACTACCTGCTTGATAACGCCGATCCCAACGAACAGAGCAACTGGCTGCCGCTGACGGATCGGGTGGACGTACAGCCCGATTGCCGAAACCTGATTACTCTGGATCAGTCTCCGAGAGTAGCCAGCCATATTCGTTTGAGAATTTACCCCGATGGCGGTGTCGCCCGTCTCCGGGTTTATGGCAAGGTGCATCTTGATCAGCGCCATCGCTTACCGGGTGAGCCCCTGGATCTGGCGGCACTGATGAACGGTGGCCGCTCCGTAGCCTGCAGTGACTCATTCTTTGGCCCTATGCAAAACCTGTTACTGCCAGGGCGTGGTGTCGATATGCATAATGGCTGGGAAACCAGACGTCGGCGGCAGGGGGGCAATGACTGGATGATGGTCAAGCTGGCTCTGCCCGGCACTATTCATCGCGTAGAAGTGGATACCTTGCACTTCAAGGGTAACTACCCTGACCGTTGCAGCCTGGAGGCCTGTACCTTTGCCGGGGATAACCCTGAAGATGCAACGGATCCTGTGCAATGGCATACCATTCTTCCGGAACAGAAACTGCATGCTCATCGCAACCATCGGTTCTTGAATGAGTTGCAGAGCACGGAACAACCATACACCCATGTGCGTCTGAATATATTTCCTGATGGGGGGGTATCAAGGCTTCGCGTTCTTGGTTTTGAGAGCGGTTATGAGAGCGGTTTTGAAAGTGGCGTTGAGGGGAGTAGTTCATGACACTGGATGAACTGAACAGTCTCGATATTGATGGTGCCAGACATTTTTTCCGCCAATGCTGTACCAGTGACTACTGGCTGGAATTCATGGCGAACAACCGGCCATACTCCAGTCAAGATGAGCTTTTATCCACAGCGGACACCAGTTGGTCCGCCTGTGGAGAAAAAGACTATCTACAGGCTTTTGCAGGCCACCCGAAGATTGGCGACGTAAACAGCCTGAAAGCAAAATACGCCAATACCCGTGATATGGCCGGTCATGAGCAATCAGGCGCAGCCACTGCCAGTGACGAAACACTCAAGGCATTAGCAGACGGTAACACCGCTTACGAAACCCGTTTTGGCTATATCTTCATTGTCTGCGCCACCGGGAAGTCAGCGGATCAGATGCTGTCTCTGCTGAATGACCGGCTGAATAACCAGCCGGAACATGAACTGGCGATTGCCGCTGCCGAGCAACATAAGATAACCCAGCTACGTCTGAACAAACTGATTGAATGGAGGCAAATGGCATGACCGGTATCAGCACCCATATTCTGGATACCGGTAGTGGCTTACCGGCAGAAGGAGTCCCTGTCTCCCTGTCAAAACAGGCAGGTGATGGCTGGCAGCCAGTGGGCAGTGGCGTCACCAACAATGATGGCCGCATACAGAACCTGGCGACAGATGACCTGAATCTTCCCAAAGGGGTGTATCAGCTGCATTTCGCCATTAAGGATTATTTCCAGAAGCATAAAGTCCAGTGCTTTTACCCGGAAGTTGTGGTGACGTTTGAAGTCAGTGATGACCGTCATCACCATGTTCCACTGCTGTTATCACCCTATGGTTACTCTACCTATCGGGGCAGTTAACACCAGCAGTTGATTCGAATAATAAAAACGAGAACAAGGCTTATGGATAAAGAAATACCAGCCCAGACGCTGAAGGTGGAAATACTGACCCGTGAAGCCTTTGAACCTTTTGGTGATGTCCTCGAAACCCGGGATACACCGTTGGTGATCAATCAGGGGCGCTGTCAGAAATACAGCGACCTGACATCCGTCACCACGGATGATCAAGGTTACACGACAATACATATCTATAAAACAGCCCCGATTAACCACGCTTATCAACTGGATCTGCTGGAACGACACCCACTGGGTAGCCAGACATTTATGCCCCTGGCAGGCCAGCGCTTTCTGGTGGTGGTGGCCCCTGGCTCCAGTGTTGGTGCGACGCCCGATTTGTCATCCATTCGCTGCTTTCTGACCAACGGTAAACAGGGCGTTACCTACCACCCCGGTGTCTGGCATCACCCTTTACTGTCCGTTGATGGCGGAGAAGAGTATCTGGTGATTGATCGTAAGGGACCCGGCGATAACTGTGATGAGGTCCTGATGCCTGGGCAGTTTATTGTGGAGGTGCCACGATGAGTCAATCGGTAGTTTGGCGAGCCTCTGTCCTGCACTTTCTGGAGGATCCAGTGAAACAACAGGGTTCGGAGGACGCGTGGGAGTTTTTCGAAGACGGTGCCCTTCTGGTTGAAGATGGTCTGATAACCCGATGCGGTCCTTCCGATCAGGTCTTTAAGAATCTGCCCGCCGGAACAGAAATCAAAGACCTCATTGGTCGTCTTCTGGTTCCGGGTTTTATCGATACCCACGTACATTATCCACAGCTTGAAGTACTGGCAGGCTGCGGTGTCCAGTTACTGGACTGGCTCAACCAGTACACATTTCCGGCAGAGCAGAAGTTTGCTGATGAGCAGTATGCCAGTGAGATTGCACAGTTCTTTCTGGATCAGTGCCTCAGCCATGGAACCACCACAGCCCTGGTGTTTGGTACCGTGGCACCTCAGTCCGTTGATGCCTTTTTTCAACAAGCCCATCAACGAAATCTGCGTATGATCGCAGGCAAGGTGATGATGGATCGTAATGCCCCTGACTATCTGCTTGATACTCCTCAAAGCAGCTACGAAGACAGTAAAGCATTGATCAACCGGTGGCATAACAAAGGGCGATTGGCGTATGCAGTAACCCCCCGTTTTGCCCCTACCTCATCATCGGAACAGTTGCACATGGCTGGCCGGTTATTGCGGGAACACGATGGTCTTTATCTGCACACCCACCTCTCGGAAAACCCGAAAGAGATTGACTGGGTTCAGGAACTGTTCCCGGACAGCAAACACTATGTGGATGTGTACGATCAGCATGGCTTGCTGGGCCCCCGGTCCGTGTTTGCCCACTCAGTCCACCTGTGTGACCACAGTTGGCAGCGAATGGGCAGTTCCGGCTCGTCCATTGCCTTTTGCCCGGGCTCCAACCTGTTTCTCGGTAGCGGGCTGTTTAATCTGAACCGGGCAAAGGCCCATGGTATCCCCACCGGTCTTGGCACCGATGTGGGTGGGGGAACCAGTCTCTGCCTGCTCAATACCATGAAAGACGCTTATCAGGTATCTCAGTTGCGGGAGGAAACCATCTCGCCGCTTCAAGCTTTTTACCTGGCCACATTGGGAGGTGCCAGGGCACTTCATCTTGACGACAAGATCGGTAGCTTCCGCACAGGCAATGAAGCGGATTTTCTGGTGCTCAATCCGGCGGCTACCCCAATGCTTCAATTCAGAACGGAAAAGACCAAAACACTGGAAGAGTTGCTTGGCGTGTTGATGGTGATGGGTGATGACCGGGTCATTGAAAAAACCATCATCATGGGTCAGGAAGCCTGAAAGCCGGAAGTGCTGACGACACCATTACGTCTATAACAACCGTCGCTCAGCATTTTCAATAATAAAATGAGTATTGAACCATGGAATCCTATCTACAAGAGTGGTTAAACCTGCTGTTTCGCTGGCTGCATGTGACGGCCGGTGTCGCCTGGATTGGCGCATCCTTTTATTTCAACTGGCTGGAAGGACGGTTGGAAGCTGCGCCAGCAAACAAGCAGAAAAAAGGCATCAAAGGTGAGTTGTGGGCGCTGCACGGCGGCGGTATTTATGAAGTAAATAAATATCATCTTGCCCCGGAAAAACTGCCAACAACGTTGCATTGGTTTAAATGGGAGGCTTATGTCACCTGGCTCAGCGGCATGGGTTTACTGGCCATTATTTATTACTGGGGGGCAGAGAGTTATTTACTGGCACCGCAGTCTGCACTGACGCCAGTTCAGGCCATTGCCATCAGTATCGTCAGCCTGCTGACCGCCTGGCTGGTCTATGACCTGTTGTGCAAATCCCCGCTGTTCAAACAGGAAACGCTGTTCAGCCTGGTGCTGTTCTCGCTGGTGGTGTTTGCTGCCTGGGGCTACGCACAACTGTTCAGTGGCCGTGCCGCCTATATTCACGTCGGTGCGCTGATTGGCACCCTGATGGTGGGAAATGTGTTCAGGGTGATTATCCCTTCCCAGAGAAATCTGGTTGCTGCCGCTGAACAGGGGGATAGCAGTTTTGATCCTTCTGGTCTTGGAAAGAGTGCCAGGCATGCCTTGCTGCGCTCTCGCCACAACAACTACTTTACACTGCCGTTGTTGTTTATCATGATCAGTGGCCACTATGCCATGACCTTTGGCAGCCAGTGGAACTGGGCAATTCTGGCGGTTCTGGCTGCGGCTTCAGTGCTGGTTCGTCATTTCTTTAACCGACGCAATCAGGGTGCCATTTTAACCTGGCTATGGCCTGCAGCAGCGGTGTTGATGTTGACTCTGGCCTTTATTATCCGGCCACAAATGGCTGCACAGCAGGCACCGATGGCAGAGCAACCGGCTGTGGAGCAGGGCGATATTGTGGCGCTGGTTACTGCCCGCTGCAGCACCTGTCACTCGGCAACACCGACCGATCCTCTCTTTCAGTCACCGCCCGGTGGTCTGGTTTTCCACGACTATGATTCCATCGCCAACAAGGCTGATAAGATTTATAGCCAGACCGTACAGACTCAGATTATGCCATTGGCCAATCGCACGGGCATGACCGATGAAGAGCGCAATTTACTTGGCCTGTGGTATCAACAAGTGAAGTCTGAGCAGAGTGTTCAGTAACGTGCAGGTTGGTATAAAAGCTAAAAATTTTTGATAAAGTGCTGGCGATAAAACCGAAGTTCATCAATAGACTCACGGATATCTTCCAGCGCAAGGTGAACACCCTTCTTGGAAAACTGCTCCAGTAACTCCGGCTGCCAGCGACGCGCCAGCTCTTTCAGGGTGCTGACATCAATATTCCGATAGTGAAAGTAGTCGTGCAGCTCTGGCATATATTGCCAGAGGAAACGGCGGTCCTGACCGATGCTATTACCGCACATTGGCGAAATGCCCTGGTCAACGTGTTGGCGGAGAAAATCCAGCGTCATCTGCTCAGCCTGCTTTTCACTGATGGTGCTGGCTTTGACCCGGTCAGTCAGGCCTGTGGCTCCATGGGTGTTAACACACCATTCATTCATGGCACCCAGAACGTCGTCACTCTGGTGAACCGCGAGAACCGGACCTTCCTCCAGAATGTTTAACTGGCCATCGGTCACAATTGTTGCGATCTCAAGAATCCGGTCATTGACTGGATCCAGGCCTGTCATTTCCAGGTCGATCCATACGAGATTATCCGATTTAGCCATCCAACACCCGGTCGTCAAAGTTTAGAAAGTCTGAACGGTTTGATAATTACCTGCAAGTCAGGAAAAAACCAACTGATTCAATAGATTATAGAGAGCTTTAGTTCCCTGTCATGTCGCTGAAAAAAGATGGATCAATTTACGGGCAGATAACGAATCAGCTGACATAATAAGTCTACTTCATTCATAATTGCAGCGAAATCAGCTCAATACAAATTTATGATACTTTCCAACCTTACAATTCAGACTCTCTCCCGCACATCATGAGTAAGCGCAAACTAACGCGCAGACAAAGCTGGCGCATTGAGAAAATTCAGGAAGAACGCAAAGCCCGCGCCCAAAAGCGTGAGGATAAAATTACCCTGGAACTTCAGGATGACTCCCTGGGGCCAGAGCAACCAGGGCTGATTATTGCCCACTATGGCGCACAGCTGGATATTGAACCCATTGGCAAACCCGGTGAGACCTATCGCTGCCACCTGAGGGCCAACCTGCCACCACTGGTTACCGGTGACCGTATTGTCTGGAGAGCTTCCAGCAAAGGCGGCATGGGGGTGGTAGTGGCACTTGAGGACCGTGACAGCCTGTTATCCAGACCGGATATGCGAGGACAGCTAAAGCCGGTAGCTGCCAATATTGACTACATTGTTCTGGTCATCGCCCCGGTGCCTGTTCCCCATGCAAACCTGATTGACCGTTATCTGGTGGCTGCGGAAACCGTGGGTATTGAGCCGGTCATCCTGCTCAATAAAACCGATTTGCTGGCAGGTGGAGCGAGTCGTCCATCTGCCAGTAAAGAGCTGGACGATATGCTGATTAACTATGAGCGTATTGGCTATCGCGTACTTAAAGCCTCCACCCGGACGGAAGACGGGCTCAATGAACTCAAGAGCCTGCTGAATGAACACACCAGTGTTTTCGTCGGCCAAAGCGGTGTCGGAAAGTCTTCCCTGGTCAATACACTGCTGCCCGGCGTTGATACCAAGGTCGGCCCGCTGTCCGAAAGCACCGGCAAAGGCACCCATACCACCACGGCAGCCAGGCTATTCCACTTCCTGGCCGGTGGTATGCTGATTGACTCCCCGGGGATTCGTGAATTCGGACTTTGGCACATGGAACCGGAAGACGTGTTGCACGGCTTTAAGGAGTTTCGTCCCTTTATCGGGCACTGCAAGTTCAGGGATTGCAGTCATGAACAGGAGCCGGGTTGCGCTATTCGCCAGGCCCTCCTGAATGGCGATATTCTTCAGGAAAGAATGGACAGCTACCAGAATATTCTGAATTCTCTGGAAAAAGCCTGATACCAGTACATCCCGTTCATCCTGAAGCGTGTCGAAGGAGGGTGCCACCGTACTTCGACAGCTTCAGCGCGAACGGCAGCCGTCGTCAGAAAATAGTGGGCGCAGGTTGGGTGGGCAAATAATAAGCCGTTAAAAAATAAGCTGGGGCAGGTCTTTCTTTTTGAGCACACTCAAGACACGGGTCTGCCCACAAGGTCCTCGCCATGTGGCACAATAGCTTTCCAAAGTTGTGCACAGCCAATCTGCTTCGATGCAAAAACACACTGGAAAAATGGTTCTTTCCTCAAGCTGTCAATTACGTTACCCGTGCCTCTGTACTGTGAATGCCAATTGTCCTGGCGATAGTAAAATTGCACCAGGCTCGCGTTGAGGTTCACGGCCTGCTTGATGATAGAACGCCTTACGGTTTCTGTTTTGGGTTTATCATAAGGGTCTTTCATGACCGTATGCCCCAGAGTAATCACCCGCCCTTGGCGATTAAGAAATAAATAAGCCAGCAAACCATCGGTATCTGTTGTCCCAAAATGTCTTTCTACGTACGCTTTGGCTGATTGATTGCTGGGAATACAAGCCGGCGTAAAGGCCAGATACTGTTTCAATTGCAGAGGCAGAGGCAATGCCGCATATTCGCGTGACACAATTCTTTTTTGGGAGAGTTGCTGTTGAATGGCCCGCCTGCACAGATGTTTCAGGGAGCCAACCGTCAGATGTTCATCTTCGTGCAGGCCATAAAGCTCAGCCACGGTACCTTGCCACGGACAGCCAGTAAATGGACACCTGAGGTAAAATTTGCTGATTTTACGTCCCGTGAAATTATCAACGTTAATCAAATTACAATAACTGATATTTTCTGGCGTATCCGGCTTATTCTCAGCTGAGCAATGGTGACATAATCGATCTGTTGGTAGTGCCAGGGTTCTGTAATGGCTACAGTCCTTGCATAGCAAATGGCCACACATTGTCTGAACTACCTTTCGTGGTATTCCGCCACAATCAACGCAAACGCGATCCTCTGGAAACCGAATGCGCTCGCTGTTTTCCGGCAGCCACTGAGCATTGCTGACAGCGTATCCGCCCCACAACACTCTGTTACTGTCGCTATCTACAACGCCGCCATGGGCACTGCCCATCAGTGGCAGTATCGGGCGGCTGACTACTACATTCGTGTTCATAGGTGCTCCAAACCCTGGCTTCGCCAGTCATGAGAATTGGTCATCTGGCTTCCCGGTTGCCCTGCACAAATACGACACTCTCAAACTACAGGGCGGGCTGGTAGGTGCCTGACGCAGAGGCTTTCCCTGGAAAAGCTACCGCGGAGCATCAATTGCTTCACGAAAACTTTCCAAAGTGTCACACCATCAATATGCGCCAAATCGTCACAAGCGTCCCAATGCACACAATTCCATCGCAAGGATTCAGCTACGGTGTCATTACCTTCACAAGCGGGATCCCATTTTTTCGGGTGGTAGTAAAACTGTATATAGACCGCCTTGCGGTCCAATGCCTGCTCGCGGATAAAGCGCTTTACAGCTCTTTTTTGTCGGCATCAGAGGGATCCTCCACGACCGTAGACCACGTAGCCATCACCCGGTCCTTATTATTGAGCAACAGGCAAACCAGCAAACCAGGGGATGTCACAAAGTACTTTTCTACATAGGCTTTGGCTGAGCGGTTGCTGGGCGTGTAACCCGGTGGCGCATTAGCCAGATACTGCTGTAACCCCTGAGGTAAGCGCAAGACAGCGCAGCATTCGCTTAACAGAATAGTATTATGACCAAAGCGGCGTTGAATGTCCGACCTGCACAGATGTTTAAGTGAAGAGACAGGGGAAGCATTCATCAGATGTTCACTTTCGTGAATGCCGAAAAGTTCAGCCACCGTACCTTGCCACTGACAATTGGTGAATGGACACTTGAGGTAAAATTTATCGATCGCACGTCTTTTGAATGGAAAAGCTTCGATCACGTTGCAAGCATCTATGTGTTCTTGCGTGGCAGGTTTTCCATTAGCTGTGCATATATGACATAAACGACCTGGCGGGGTTGTCAGGGTTCGGTATTCGCTGCAGTCTTCACACAGAAGGGAGACGCAAGCTGTTTGTACTGCGTTGCGCGCCAATCCCTGACAATCAAAGCAAATACTCCTCGGTAATGAATAGAGATACTCTTTATTTTCTTCCGGAAAAGCCTCCACATTGCAAATGTGGTATCCGCCCCACAACACTTTGTTGCTGTAAATATCCGTAACTGGACCACAGGCACTGCCCATCAGCGGCAGTTTTTGGGCGCTGGCTACTGCGTTCATGTTTCCCGATCATCCAAAATCAATGTTGTAATGCAAATGGCCCCGGACAAGTCATGGAAATCACAGGTTCGGAGAGTGATGCTCAAGATCAGCGTCCAGTATAGCCAGCATCTGCTCTGCCTGCCGAAGGGGGGCACAGGTAGGGAGTTGGGGGGGGGCAGGTCTTTCTTTTTGAACACCTTCGAGACTCAAGGCCTGACACCGGTTTTTTCTCTGGAAAAGGCGTAGAAGACAGTCGTACAGTCTTTTTTGATAAGTGTCATTGCGGTTCAAGGATTACCTATACTCAACAGTATCAGATAACACCGCCTGCCGATCATGATCAACTATCAGACCACCGGCCAGCACCCAAGGCTTGGCTTTGAAGTGTGTCAGGGTTTAAACCTGAAAACGTTAACCAGCAGCCAGAGGCTTGGTCTGAAACATGCGCTTTGGCAGCATGGAGTGGTCTTCGCCAGAAAGCAATATATGACCGCCAGTGAGATGGAACAATTTGCACTGGATACTTTCGGCCCCATGATGATAGGTGACAATCGCCAACGTAAGGATTGCCCACCTTTACCTCCTGAGCTGGTCAGCAATCATGTGGCCGTACTTGGCAACCCCCTGGGCCCTGTTGATCGCCCACTGGAGTCAGCGGCATGGCAATGGCATCACGACAAGGATGCGCTTCCCCGACTGGAGGGACTGGCAATGAATGCGCTCTATATCGTGATGCTTCATATACACAAGGTGCCCGGGACCGGGTGCGATGGACAACCTCACACAACGCACTTCCTCGACCAGCTTGAAGCCTGGCGCGCGCTCAGTCCTGAGCGGCAGGCAGAGTTGAGAACAGTAAAACTGATCCACTCGCCACCTTTTCTGACGCCTGATTCATGGACAGCGGAAACACCGTTAAAAACCCACCCCCTGGTTTCTGAACATGAACTGATTGCCAGGGAAGGGCTTTACATGGGATCGAATACGGCAGTACCGGTTGGGCTTGAAAAGGACCCTGAAGCGGCCAGAACATTCTGGCAAGCACTGTTGGATGAAATCCTTGCCAGCTGTGTCATTTACGCTCACCGGTGGCAGGAAGGCGATATTGTTTTCTGGGATAACTCTCAAGTCATGCACCGTGGACAACCCTATGACTCAAGCCATCATCAGCGAGTTGGTCTCAGGTTAGGGGTTGTAGCCCGGGAAGAAACCACTCTGCGACATCGCTAGCGAATTATTGAGGTGGGGAACCTTGCAGCTATAAATCTGTCGAATCCATTAAATGATTAGCTACCGGTAATGAAAAAGTGAATTCAGCATATTTTTCTTTTGCCACTACTGCTGCTGCAAAAATCAACTCCATGGTTTACAGCTCAAAGGCTATGGGTGGAAAACAGCAAACATCAAGGACATTGTGCAAAACGGTAACAACTGCGGAAGAGCCGGTAGAGCCGCGAATAAATAAGCGCAAAGCAATGGATGAAAGGCCCATCATTGCGGATCTCGGCAAGAAAAGTTGTAAAATAACCACTCCTGATCACCATATTGCTGTCAGGCAGAGTCCACAGCTCTCAGAATCAGGGCAAGCAAGTATCTCCAAGAAACCTTCTGATCCCGCTGTCTTACCAGGTCAAAATATACAGAGGGCCTTGGATCAGCCCGTTGAAATAAATGGAAGACAATATACTCGTCAGGAAATTGCCGGGCTGACCGTACCAGAACTTAATCAGATTCTCAAGAAAGAAGAAAATAAAGACGTTTGCAAATTTGTAAGATATTTGCGAAGAACTGAGAAGAATAAAGGTTACTCTGAAAAAAGCAGAGGATTGAAAGTTAGTAAAATGAAATACATTGATAAGCAAATAAAAGTGATGCAAGCAGAAAAGGATAGATTGAAATTAGAGAATAAAAATCTATCCTTGGAAATAAAGGCCATTAATAAAAAATGTAAAGATGTTGGGCGGTTAATTGGCATTAATAAGAATCAAATAATAGGCAGAAAGTAAACAGAGGTCTTTCTTTTTGAGCATGGTAAAGATTTAAGACCTGCTGTTTTTTTTCTAGCTACTTTCAAACAGCCTTTTATTGTTACTACAGAACTACCAAAAAGTTCTAATCATAAAAAACCACCGCCGCCACCGAAGCTACAGTCACCGCCGCCGAAGCTGCAGTCACCGCCACCGAAGCTATAGTCACCGCCGCCACCAGAGTAACAGTCATCGTGACTACTATAAGTATAAGCACTACGGCTGTGATTACTGCTGCTGGTGAGTAAAGCACCTGCAACCAATCCTGTACTCAAGGTGTTTCCCATGGAACGGGAAGCTCCGGAGTAGCCAGTACTTTTGCCTCTGGAGATGGAAGATGTGCTCGGGGGGTGAGCTTTGACATGCGCTCTAATGGTTTGTCTTCGAACCTGAGAGAATTTTTCCGCCGGAGTATTTGGCACATTTGTCGTTGAATTCCGTGTGTAGGGTTCACTTTTTGGTTGGTCAACAGAGGTACAGCTAAAGCAACTCCACAGACCTTTTCTCCTGGTCTTGGGCGCTTGTTTCTCCGGACCTGCACTTACACAATCGGAGCGCACAGGGGCCCCTGAAATGGATTCCATGGAAATCTCCAGTGTTTCAAAGTTAAATAGGTAATGTTTATTTATACGTCCGCGTTATTGCATGATTCCTGATGACAGGGACAACATTTGGCGGAACACCTTGGAGCCTAGTCATGATTCCGGATATGGCAAATTTTCTACTTTATTTTCTTAACCGGGCAGCAGTGATACTGCCCACATTATCATTATCAACATCTTCATCAGCAACACGTTGCGATTCGACAAAATCAGCCCACACAGCAACGTCGTGTTTATTGTACAAACAAACAGGAATTTGCCAGCAGTATTTTTTCAGACTATCAGGCAATGGCAACTGGTCCAGAACTATATACTGATCAGTGGCTGCATATCGTTTGATGATCGACCGGCACAAATGCTTTAATGAGTAAGGGCTATCCACAATATTCTCAATGGACAAAATCTCATTAAAGTTCCTGTCGATAATGCGCAGTGGACTTTCTGCAAAAAACTTTCCTGTCAGTGAGGTTGCCTTGGCAATGCATTGAAACGCACTGGTTTTATCAGGTAATTGTTGAAACAGAATTCTGAGTATTTCATCCTCACCATTGAGGGCGGCGAGGTAAAATAGACGGGAGTCATAACCCATGACTGCCTTGTGCCACCCCCTGTTCAGGATGAACTCTACCTCACTGGAAAGACCACCTGCGATGACCGTCAGCAGCGGAAACCAATGATTGTGATCAAGTGTGAAGACATCCACCTTTTGCCGGATAAGGAACCGGAGAAGATCTGTGTCTCTGGACTCATTGGCATAGTAACAGGCGAGCTGGAAGACAGAGGTGAAGGTTTTGCAGTTTCTTGCATTAATATCCGCACCATATTGTACAAGTCGTTCCGCCACCTGTTTATTCCCTTTGCGGCAGGCGGACATCAGCGGAGTCGAACCATAGGTGTTGACCGCTTCAACATCTGCTCCGGCCACCAACAGTATCTGGGTAACCTCTTCGTTGCCTACTTCAGCAGCCGCATGCAAGGGGCCGAACATCATCGAATCTGTCTTCTCAATATCTGCGCCCGCCGCCAAAAGCATCCCGGTGACCTCTGTGCAGTTCTGGTCGGCAGCCGCTATCAGGGGGGTCCAACTGGCACTGTCGGGCTGGTTCACATCAGCTCTTGCACGAATCAGCTTTCTGACATGCTCGGGCTGATTAAAATAGGCGGCTCTGGTCATTAGTGTAAATCCCTCATCATCCACTGTGTTCAAGTCACCTGACGACAGAGCTTCATCAATTGAACAACATTGGTCTAATATACTGGGCAGAGTATCCGCTCCGTTCAGTTGCCCGTTCAGTTCAGGGGTGAGCGTTTCAGCAGGTTTCACTTTACGCTTGTCCAGTCTGGGCATCGTGCCCACTTCAGGCTGGTTGTCAGCGGTAGGCAATTGACGGTTAGTAATCTGATCTTCTGGATATTGGTCGCTGGACAGACGGTTAGGGGCAACCGGAAGCGAACTCGATAATCTTTCTGCTGGACCCACACTACCTCCCGGGAAATCAGGACAATATGACAGCATCTCTGTTAGAGAGATAAACGTCATGAAAGTTCCTGATCGGGCAGCTAATCGTAATAGCTCATGACGTTTTCGTCATGATGAAAAACTGTTCTTGCAATGTGGGGCGGAAAATATACGACACTGTTTTATTTAATTGGTGTCATTAGATCCTTCATAAGCAACTATATTAAATGCCTTGAAGCGCAGATTGTCGGCCAGTTTGCCTTGGGCTGGATCGGGGTAACTTTTCTGAAGACGCTCCAGAACATGCATAAGGACAATGCGTGATTCGGCATCGAGCTTTGGCTCTATATATTCAAGGACTGCCAGGACATTAATGCGCGTCATTGCTATCAGTGCGCGGGCAGGACCAGCAGCCTGACCGATTGCCAGGTTGAGTTCATCGATCATAATGCTGGTAAGTGACCTGGCGTGGGTCGAGTCACCTGAAGCCAGCACAGGGGAATCGTAATTTAGCAGTGTTGACGGGCCAGAGTCCATCGGGGTGATCAAGTCAACCACATAAATCCAGTATTTCCTTGTTTGCGTTCCTTTTAAACGGAGAATGAGGTTGCAGAAGCAACAGTTTATGCCGTAGAAAACCTCATTGAAGTCGTTGGTTTTAATCGGCTCATACTGATCCGGCAAGAAGCCGCCCTCCTTGGCAGCTTCCTCCAGCCAGTCATAGAGTTGATCTTTGATGCTACTGAAATCCTTTCTGTTAAGCACCAAAAGATCGGTATCCCTTGGCGTGACTGAGCGTTGAATAACAATTGGGGATATTTCGGCTGGTAACAGGTCGCTGCTGGTTGCCAGCTCAAATGCCTCGCTCCCCCAGAGTGACTGAACCTGTAGCTGGTAAGCACGGCTTCCCAAATATGCCACAGACTTATTATCATGATTCAACGCCTGTACCCCCCAGGCTATTTGCTCATGAAAATAATCTCTTGTCGTGAGGGTCTGCGGAGTATCTAACCTGACAGATTGGTTGTTGTTTGCAATAAAGTTTGCCAGAGAGTCAAGGTTTTTTCTGGTTTGTTGTTTAGAGCGGCCATTATTAGTCGGGACTGGATTCGGTTTATGACTGACAGTGGCTTTGGCTAATGATAACTCTTTAGAGATAGTCAGGTCTTTTAAGCCGCCTGCTATGAAAGTAATATTTTTTTGCAATCTTTTCCTATAACCAGCTGAAGCCTGTTCAAATTTGGCAATCGTTGGAAACTCATTTTTGAGAATGTCGACCCGTTTACTGCTAACGGTAACCAGATCATCATTCAAATGCTTAATTTGTTGCAAACTGTGGTATAAAGTAGCGTGAATTGACTCGAACAGAACAATTTTCAGGCACTTATCTTCATTGATGACGTGTTCTCTGATTTTGTTTAAATGACTGAAAGCATCTTTGAAACTGGATTTGATGCTTTGGTTGAGCCTATGAAATTGATCAGTTTTCTCTTTAATCCTGTCAGCATTTGCTTTGATTTTTTCATTCCCTTTCTCTTTGGTCACCTTAAGTGCGGGTGATAAATCACTGGTATGAATGCTGGTAAGGCAGGCTTCCAGATCACTGAATATTGAAGCGCATGCACAAATTTGCTCAATGAGCACTACGCAGAAATAACTGCACCGGGAGAACATTCGCAATAACTCAGTGTGCGGTGATTGTGCACTGTTTGCAAAAATATTGGTTAGCCATTCACAGGATGTTCGGTCCAGTTCTGAGATGTTGGTGCCTGGATTGCAGGCATCGCACTCTTTATTAATGAGCTTTAAAATATCATGATTCTGGAGCAGAGTTCGTGCCAGGAAGGGTTTCAGGTACTCAGAAAGCGATTGTGGATTGTCATTTGTGATTCCATCCCCGGCAGTATATTGCATGATGATTTTTTTGGTCTCATCACAGCTATTCCTGATGGTCATCTCGTGATTATTGGTCAGAGTCTGTATTCTTTGCCTGGCCAGTGATAAGCGATGGTGGAGATTACAGCCTTTTATTGCGTCATCGGGCAATAAGTCAAGATCATGCAACTGGTCTACCCATCGGTTCAGAGTATCCAGTATTTTTTGCAAATACTCGGTTTTCTCTATCGGTATTAACGGTGAATGGTTCTCAGTTTCACCCTCCTTGTGATCAAGAAGGCGATTCAGGTAAATAGAAGCAGCTCTAAGCCCTATGATGAAATAATAGCTAAGGGCATAGCATCTGGATTGTGTATACTCATCAAGTTGACTATGCCAGCTTTCGATGTTAATTCCTGCGGTATTGTTATTTTTAAGTGCTTGAATAACCGGCTCCAGTGAATACTGGCTGTGGAAAACTATTCGAGTGGTTGCTTCACAAGCCTGTTTGGTTTCCTCCCATCGGCCTGATATTGAAGCTGCATGTATTAAATCTGCACAGAATAGATGCTGCCCAATCGTCCGATTGTCAACGCAGACGGGTTGAAATTTGTGATCACCTGATTCTTCCCTGTATCGAACAAATGATTTGAAAAGTTGGTCAGAGGCGGTATGCACGATAGGCTTTTTCCTGTTCAAGTCTTCCCATGCACCTGTAGCAATGGCAGTGAGCATATCGCTGATCCCTTCATTTAGCATGTGAAATTTTTTCTTCGGATCAAAGCCAGGGTGTTCCCAGGATGGCACATGCTTAATTGAGTGGAACTTCCTGATGTCCGGTTTTACTGGTGCCCGAAGGGCGATACCTTTTCTGACATCATCGTTTCTTAGCAATGTCTCCACAACACAACGAACAAAGGATAAATGGCAGACAAGAGATTCACTCAGAAAGCTGATTGATTCCTGGCCCGGAGAATCATCCTTGGGGTACCATTGGCATAGCATTTTGATGAGAACACGATACTGCATGGCCAGGTGCAGCGTTATTTCACTCATATCATCGCTCAGAAACAGCAGTTTGGATAATTTGATATATTGACTTTTGTCAGCGAACTTTTTTGTGTTGTACCAATCAACAAGTCGGTATGCATTGTCTCTGAATACCAGATATTTATCGGCGAGACACCTGAGCGAAATCAGACTATCGTAGATTAAGCTATGGAACTGGTGACGATCGGTATCAAGAAACGTTCTTTCGAGGAATTCCTGATCAAGTTCCGCGCTAAGTTTGGATAATACCTCCTTGAAGTTTCGGACACTTCCTATCGTAATTGTCTGAGGGGACGACGTTATTCTGAAAAGGGGAAGAGTACACACAATGCTGTCATCATCAGGCAGAGGCTTCATGAACACGTCGGAGACAGGGCCGGAGGCTGATGACGGTTGCGGAAGGCTCTGGTCAGAAGCGGAGGTCAATTCAGGTGTATGGTACGTTTGATCTATTGTTCTGGTCGCAGTTTGCCTTTCCGTCAGTGACAAATTACTGGGCTCGGAGTATTCCGGGCCATTGATGTTATCACTACTCACGAAATGAAGTTCTGGTTTGATTACAGAAGCCCCGGCTGTCATTGGGTCTGCGTCCGGGCGGTGCTCAGTGGTGTATCCGTCAGGGGCTGGACGGGGGAAGGGCGGCGGAGTAAATGTCTTTTCGATATTTTGCATAATTATTTTTAAAGAACAGCATATAATAACTGGATATGTTTATTATTCAGACATAATTACTCTGATTTGGTTCCATAGATTTAATTACACTCAAGGAGTTGACTGCTCCAGCCCTATCTATTTTGGTACTAAAGTGCATAAAAGTGGCTTGGGAACTGTCCTCACTAAGACACTGATTTTTTAATTGGCTTCATTAGATCCTTCATAAGCAACCCTATTAAATGCCCTGGAGCGCAGATGGCTGGCCAGTTTGCCTTGGGCTTCATCGGGGTAGCGGTTCTGCAGACGCTCCAGAACATGCATAAGCACAATGCGTGATACGGGGTCGAGCTTTGGCTCTAAATATTCAAGGACTGCCAGGACATTAATGCGCGTTATTGCCATCAGTGAACGGAAAGGGCTGACGCTAGCAGCCTGATTGATTGCCAGATTGAGTTCATCCATCATAATGCTGGTAAGTGGCCTTGCGTGCGTCGAGTCACCTGAAGGCAGCACGGGGGAATCGTAAGTGAGCAGTGGTGACGGGCCTGAGTCCATCGGGGAGATCAAGTCAACCACATAAGCCCAGTCTTTCTGGAAATAACTTCCACTTAAAGAAACAATAAGATTGCAGCAGCAACAGTTTTTGCCGTAGTAAAACTTGTTGTCATCGTCAGGAACAAACAGTTGATATTCCCCTGGCACGTTGTCGTCTATGCCGGCAGCTTTCTTCAGACGGATACAGATTTGCTTTTTGATTTTACTGAATTCCTCCTGGTCAAGCACTAAAAGATCGGTATCCCTTGGCGTGACTGAGCGATTAATAGCATCATCAGATATTTCGGCTGGTAACAGATGGCTGCCGGTCGCCAGCGCAAATGCCTGATTGCCCCAAAGTGACTGAATCTGCGTCTGATAAGCACGGCTCCCCAGATAGACCACAGGCAAACCTTGATGTTGCATCGCCTGCACTTCGCTGGCTATTTGCTTTTGAAAATAATTTCTTTTACTGAGGGTCTCCTGAGTATCTGGCCAGATAGTTATTGCTTTGGCAAAACCTGCCAGAGTATCACTGTGATTGATGACTTGATTATTGCGTTGACCTTTTTTAATCTGGCCTGAATTCGGTTTATGCCTGCCAGTGGTGTTGGCTAATGATAGCTCTTTTGAGTCATTCAGCTCTTTTAAGGACTTTGTTATGAAAGCAATATTTTTATTCAATCTTTTCCCAAAACCAGTGATAGCCTGTTCAAGGTTGATAACAGTTGGAAACTCATTTTTGAGAATGTCGATCCGTTTACTGCTAACGCTAATCAGGGCAGAGTTCAAATGCTGAAGTTGTAATAAACTGTGGTATAAAGTAGCCTGAATTGACTCTGAAAGCACAATTTTCAGGCATTTGTCTAGCCCATTATTATTGAGTTCTCTGATTTTTTTTAAGTGGCTGAAAGCATGTTTGAAAAAGGTTTTGGAACTTTGATTTGACTGGTCAAATCTATTAATTTTCTCTTTGATTCCGGAAGCATTTGCTTTGATTTTATCTTTCCATTTCTCTTTGGCCATCTTAAGTGAACGTGATGCTTCACTTGTATGAATGCTGGTAAGGCAGGTCTCCAGCTCACTGAATATCGAAGCGCAGCCACAAATATGCTCAATGAGCATTGCACAGTTATAACAGCCGTGGAAGAACGTTAGCAATAATTCGGTGTGTGGTGTTGGTTCATCGTCTGCAAAAGTTTTAATCAGGGATTCACAGGACTCTTTGTTCAGTACTGAGATGTTAATGTCTGGATTGAATGCACCGCACTCTTTATTGATGAGCTTTAAAATATCATAATTATGGAGAAGTATTTTTGTCAGCCGGGATTCCAGATATGCAGGAAGCGGTTGCAGATTGTCATTTGTTATCCCATCCGAGGCGCTATGTGGCATGATGGATTTTTGGGCCTCATGAAAGCTCTTCTTGATGGCCATCTCGTGATTTTTGGTCAAAGTCAGCAATCTTAGCCAGGCGAGAGATAAACGGCGGTGGTATTTGCAGTCTTTCATTGCAACACTGGCCAACAAGCCAAGTTCCTGCAACTGGTCTGTCCATGTATCCAGAACATTCAGTATTTGGTTCAGCTCTTCCGTCTTCATTACCTTTATTAGTGGTGACTGGTTCTCCGTGTCATTCTCTTTGTGAGCAAGAAGGGTACTCAGGTAAGTAGAAGCAGCATCAAGCCCAAGGGTAAAATACATGCCAGGGGAGTAGGGGCGGGATTGTGTGTCTTCATTAAAATCATTATGCCAATTCTCAATGTTGATTCCTGCTGTGTTATGTTTAAGTGCCTGAATAACCGGCTCCAGTGAATACTTGCCATGGAAAACTATTCGAGTGGTTTCTTTAAAAGCCTTATCGGCTTCGTCCCATCGTCCTGCCATTAAAGCAGCATGGAATAACTCTGCACAAAATAGATGTTGCTCAATCGTCAGTTGATAAATGCAGGCTGGTTGGAAATTTTTTTGATCATTCCCTTCTTTCCTGTATCGATCAATTGATCTGAAAAGGTATTCAGAGGTGGTTTTCAGGATATCTTGAGGAGCTTCCCTGTTCACGGTTTCCAATGTCCCTGTGGCAATGGCAGTGAGCATATTGCTGATGCCTTCATTCAGGGTGCCGGTACCGTGTGGTTTTATGTCAGGGTGTTCCCGGGGGCGCGCATGTATAACTGTGTGGAAGTTAAGTGGTTCTGTTGGTGCCCGCACGGCGATGTGCTTGTTGAAATCAGCGTATCTTATCAGGCCCTCCACAAGACAACAGATATATGACAAATGGCAAACCAGAGATTCACTCAGAAAGCTGATTGATTGCTGGTGCGGGAAATCAACCCCAGAGGGCCATCGACATAACATTTTGTTGAGATCACGATAGAGCATGCCCAGCCTCAGTATTTCCTTACACATATCATCACTCAGAAACAGCTGTTTGGACAATATGCCGTAGATACTTATGTAGGCCAATTTTAACTTGTTATACCATTCAACAAGTTTGTAGGAACTGTCTCTGAACGCTTGATATTTATCGGCAAGATATTTGAGAGAAACCAGTCTATTGCAGATTAAACTATGGAACTGGTAACAATCCAGGTCCAGAAACTTGCCACCGAGAAATTCCTCATCAAGTTCCATTTTAAAGATGGATAATCTGTCCTTGAAGTTTTGGACATCCCCGGTGGTAATTTCCAGAGGTTTGGGCAGTGTCATGTCGAAATTGGGAAGAGTGCCCATAATGGTGTCATCATCATCAGTCAGAGGCTTCATGAACACGTCAGAGACAAGACAAAAGACGGATGACAGTTCCGGCTGGCTCTGCCCGGCAGCTGAGGTCAGTTCAGGTGTATGATACGTTTTATCGACAGGACTGATCTCCGTCTGTCTTTCAGTCAGTGACAAATTGCCGGGCTGAGAGTATTCCGGGTCATTGATGACACCCGGGGAATGAAGTTCTGGTTTGATTGCAGAAGCCCTGGCAGTGGTTGATGTGTCCGCCAATTCTTCTGAGCCAGTGGTGTCCCCTTCAGGGACAGGCCGGGGGCAAGATGGCGGAGTAAATGTGTTTTCGATATTGTTCATAATTATTATTGAAAGAACGTTATGTAATAATTGGATAAGTTTTATTAATCAGACATAATTAATCCAATTTGGTTCCATGGAATTAATTACGCTCAGGGAATTGGAGGCAAGTCTTTCTTTTTGAACATATTCAAGAACTGATATTGGTTTTTACGTAACACAGGGCCTGCTAATTTTGAACTTTAGTGCATGAAAGTGATCTGGGTTAAAAATAACATTTTTTGACTTAACCCGGCTATTTCATAAACGTGCTCATGATCTCGCTTATGAAATAGCCGGGTTAATGATGATTGCCTGAATACCTTTTTAATCAGATGCTTTTTGTAAAACCTCTTCGGTTGATCGAAGAGGGTCTGTTGGTGGTTGGGGAATCAGATTTTTGTTTTTGGGCATCAAAGATTCAATACCAAACATCGGTTTTCCTGACACCGGTTTTCCAAAATTTGGCACCGATTTTTTCGGATTTTTAGCTATGGCCTCTTTGAGCTCAGGTGTCATCTTCAGCTTCAGCCCGTTGTCTAACAGTTTTGCTGAAGCCCACAGCACGTTGGCGAGACTTTTTGCATCAATATTCTTGAATTCAAGCGGAGGAGAATCTGCTGATCTAACTGATTGCAAGCACTTGCTTTTATCGAAAAAATTTTTTTCCGACTGTAAATGGAGTGGGTGAAAATCAGATGGCGGTATATTGGTAGAAGGCTGTGGAACAACTTTAGCAAATAAATCATTAAACTTTGCTGTGTTATCTTTGTTTGCCTTGATACCTGTGGTTGTTTCAGGCTCTTGTTGTGCTTGCCACTCTGTTTTGGGATAAACTGATGCTGATGTGGGTGAAGTCATAAAAATTACTCATATTATAAATAATTAAATTAATCACCAGAGATTATGTTCATAGCGGTTCCAATGCTTATAAGAATTCCATGGCGCAAACTGAATCTCTTGGGATTCTGATCACTGCTCCAGATAAAAGTTCCATAATGAGGGATAATTTCAGTTTCTTGGTGGGAAAATTTTGCTGCTGTGTATTGAGCACAATGGTGGCAGGGTTGATTAGAGAATCTGTTTCTCGATTTTATGAAAAATGGATTTAAAAGATATAACCTGGGTTGACCCTTAGCACTAAAGAAATTGTCAATAACTGAACGAGATCACACTTTTCATAAAACATTAGAATACTATGATCTCGCCTATTCTGAAGCGCAAATATTATCTCCAGTTCCTTATTAAAGGCTTAACAAAGATTAGTTGCCTGATTACATTTTTAGTTCAGACTCAAATCCCAGCAAATTCCTGATGTTTTCAGCTACAGTGGTGCCTCTACAAGCCTTCTCAAATGTTTCTAATGCTTCTTTATAGGTCTCTCCGCAATAGAGGGAATGAGTGTTTTCTCCACCACTCTTGGTGGGAAATGTTTCACCACAGTACACGACATTATTGTGGGAATCGTATTCAAAAAACGTTTTACACCGGATTGGATTCAATGCCAAGAGGAAAAACGTGCCATCATCAAATTGACCAGCATACATTGAATGTGGGTCGCTTGGTTCAATATATTGATGTGGAAATCGGCGGGCATGATTCAAATCTATAACATTGAAAATATAAACACCTGTAAACTCTTTCACGGTATCTTTACATTCCGAGTACTTCTCTTCGTGCAATAATCCATCGAATGCCAGGGAGTATTTCAACATGTCCTTATAATCAAGGTCATTGTACTGGCGTTCAATTTTTATCATATTCCTGAATTCAAGCGGAGGAGGACCTGATGATGATGTAACTGATTGCATGCACCAGGTTTTCATAAGATAGTCTTTCTCCGACTGTGACTTGAATGGGTGAAAATCAGGTTGTGGTATGTTGGTAGCCTGTGGAACAACTTCTTTAGCCGATAAATTATTAAACTTTGCTGTGGTACCTGTTTTCGCCTTGGCATCCTCGGTTGTTTCAGGCTTTTGTTGTTCTTGCCACGCCATTTTTTGGTAAGTTGATGCTGATATGGGTGAAGTCATAACAAATTACTCTTATTCTAAATAATCAAGTTGATGACAAGGGGTTATGTTCAAAGCGTTTCCAGCGCTCATGAGTATTCCCTGGTGCAAGGTGGAACTCTGTCAACTTTGACCACTAATTCAAATGAAAGTTTCATGATGAGGCATAATTCCGGTTTTTTGTTGGACAAGTTTTGCTGCTGGTAGCTCTTCGCTCAAAGGTATGAGTCATGGTTTTTTTGAATCCCGGACTGCGCTCTGGTGAAATCGGGTGCCTCTGACTTTATCCATTGCTCAAAAGCCTTTAATGATTCATCTACTTTTGTGCTGTCATAATCATTGATATTCCGAAAGTATTTCTTCATTGATAAATTGCACTCATGTTCATTCTTTTTATGTTTGTCCATATTCGCTGAAAAGTCATCCAGCCAATGTTTTCCTTGTTGATTAATGATCAATAGTTTCATGAATTCCACTGTGGTAATAGGGCTAACAGCTATAATTTTTTGCTTCAGGCAGCATTTGGCTATTTCTAATCGACGCACATCTGAGCAACTCTCCCATATTTTTATAAAGTGATTTCTGTATTTTCCCAGGGTATGTCTATCACAAATGTTAGCCTTAAAACAATCTATCATGTCTTGACCTTCATGATCTAATTCAAAACACAACATTGTATTATTTTCTGTGCTCCTGAAACTTTTTTCGGATTTCTGCTCTCCCCCATCGTTTGTGTTGATGCCAAATTCTATGTATTCGTGTTCAAGAGGAAACATGACAAATTCTATAATGTTTACGATTAAAGCCAGAACCTCTTCTTTGGGTGCATGGCTACATACATCTTTTTCAGGGTCAACTAAATCTGACAAATTGCTCAGAAATAACGATGTTGCAAAGCTAAAGCACTTTTGATTTTCATCACGTACTTCTCTAAGGAAGGTGGTTCTGAAGTCAAAGTAAAAATTCCTGACATTTACAATTTTACGTTCATGGAATTTCGGGTTCTTTTTGATAAAATTCGATATAGTTTCAATATTATCCATCCTTATATGAAAAATTTCTTCAACAATAAATTGAAGTCTTTCCGGATGCTTGTTGATGACATTGTCAATCTGTTCAACGAGGATTTTTTTGGTTGTTTCATCCATGGGTGTCCTGCCAGTGACGCGACTCTTAAAAAAAGCTTCCGCCACCACGAGACGACGCAAGTAATGACTTTTTTCCATCACCTCCAGCCATAGTTCCAGATTGAACTGCCCCTGACTGTTGATACATGATTGTGATATAGCCTGGGATAGCTTGGGTATACTGTCTGTTACCGGCTGACTATTTATTAATTCAGCAGGAGTAAATGTTGCGCTTTTTAACACTGATAATGAAAAGCATTCACCTTCAAAAGAGCAACCTTTAAAATAAACCTTTTCAAGACTTGCGTCGTTTAACTGCTCCATAGTGAATTGACAGTGCATGAATTCAGTTCTTTTAAGTTGGGTATCATTCATTGAGCAGCCTCTGAAATCCAACCCTACGAGCCCTGGGCCCAATCTCTCAGCCTGTATTTTCAAACCATCCAACGACTGCAGTTTTCCTTCCAGCAGCTCTGGATTTTGTTGAAGCAGCAACTCTAAACTTTCTTCGCCACAGGCCTTGATGAGCATTTTGATGTTTCCGGGGATCCTGCTGAATAGAGCAGTTAACTCATAGTAACGGGTTGACGGGGAATACTGAAAAAGCGCTTCCAGCGGGCGTCCGTCAGGCCAGTGGCTGTAGCGTCGCTTGAGGGCATGCAACAGATTTAGCCGGTCTTCTGGAGAGCTGACATGCAGCGTATTCAGTTCATCAAACAATGACAAAGGGTAGGCAAAGAAGATCTCGTGATAGGGGGCTTGCATCAATTTCTGATAGTCATCATGCGAGCGCAGAATTATTTTAATATTACGTCGAAAGGCCTCCAAACCGGGGTGGAAACTGTGATAATCAAAATGATGTTCAATGGCACAGAGATCAAGACGGCCGAGCGCCTCAGATTTGATCAGCGCGGACAATAGCCCCCCATAAGTACTACGCCCGATTTTATGCTCGACAGGCTGGATACGGGCAAACACATCACGGGCGTCAACATTAACCTGACGCTTCATATCCTTCGTAGTGGGCTCCAGGCCAATGTCCATCCGTCGCTCAAAGGAACAAAGAGTGCCATCATTTGCCAGGCTGGACGTGAGAGTCTTATTACTGTCCGTGTTGCCAAGAAAACTGACATTGTGACCGGGACAGAACAACCGGGCAGGGTTTTCAGCAATGCCATGTGGCAGCCCCGGAAGGAAATATATCAGCCGTCCTGCACGAATACGAAGCTGCTCCTCATATTTAAGGGGCTGTGTTAGCAGCTCTTCAAGAAACGCTTTTTTTCTGGCGATTACCGAAGCATCCGCGTTAGTATCTGCTGCCACGGCACGGTTCATATCACCGAGGCAGCCATGATAGTTGGCCAGGGCATCCAGCCACCGTTCCTCCAGGTCGCTGGCATCCGGTCGCTGACAATCAATGCCCAGCCCTGCCAACTCAGTGAACAGGGCTTCAACCACTGATTTACCGTGGCCGGGCAAGGTCAGCGCCAGGCTATTTTGCATGGCCCGGGCCTTAGGCAACCACTCGGGTATAAACTCAATATGCCCCTCCTGACTGACCGGTTTCAGTTCCGCCACTCGCACAGGTGAGGCACGCAGGCCGGCATAATCAAGCTGAGTCTTGTTAAAATAACTGACGCTCTGGCCTGTTTGCCTGGCGAAACCGTGACTGAATTCAGCCAATTGTACTTTTGCTTCACTATTTTCAGCGGCCCGCGAACAGACCCGTGCAGGAAAGGTGGGTTCAGGCAGTTGGATTAGGTTCAGGGAGTTCTTGCCAACAGACGGCCTGTCTGCTTCTAAAGACTCCCGGCAGATGGCGACATTGGCTTGCAGGTCTTTTATGGCCTTGTCGATGGCGTCGTGATGAGATGGGTGCCATCGCCCTTTATCCTGGATTAACTGCTGCGCCCATTGGTCACACTCATCGGCCAGGCTAGCCAGGTCGCTGCGCCAGTCCCGGTAACTGACGCTCAGGTCGCCCTGAAGGTAATGGATCCATGTGTTCAGATGGTGCAATCCCCGTTCCAGGGCCAGGTTGTCCGCCAGTCGGTTGCTGGCATCCCGGACCAGCTGGAGAGACATCCGGGTAATCGGCTTGCCGTCCTGATCCAGCCGCTGGGTAAGGCAGATCTGTCCGCCTCGGATATCCTGGCCCTTAACCTGCAGCCAGCCCCCGCGGATACCCGCCGCCGCGATGGCCTGATATTCTGCCATGGATACCCGCTCACCGGCCTCGACGCTGTTGGCAAATCGGGTGGTGAGCCAGGCGATTCGATCATGAATCGTCTGCCGTAACCAGCTACGGTCACCGGGCAGGAAACCGCTGTGTTCGATCTGTTGGTCCAGAGCTTGCCAGTCAACTTCGCGCAGTATTGCTTTCAGGGTCTGCCCCAGCAGCTCATCGTCCAATTGTGACAGGATAGCCACGCAGGGGTTGTGGATAACGTGGGAGTTCATTGCTGGTGCCCGGGGATCCCGCAGTTTTATCAACAGCAACGGCATGGAGGAAAAATCATCCTCTTTGGAGGCGGGTTCTGGTTTATCCGGACACGGATAGCGTGTGGCCATCCCGGCGAACTCCCAGTTCAACATCACCGGCTCCCCTTGCGGGGTCAGTTCAATGTTCTCCCAGGCTTCATTGACCATGGCTTCATTGCCAACGATGGTATTGACCAGTAACAATCTGGCCCACTGATTTGCAGACAGAGATTGCAGAGGGTCTTTCCCACTTTTCAGGTTACCTGGCCAGTCAGCGGGAATTTCACTGACCACATAACTGCAACCCTGTTCCTGATGGGCAAAGGTGACCGGGGCATTAACGCCCAGCAGTCGGGCGAGATTGGCCATTAGTGCCTGATTGCGGGCGCTTTCCACAGAGACTGCCGTTTTGATGTAGTAGCACTGTTGCTGAACGGGATCATTATACAGCTGTCCAATCCTGCTCCCTCCCACGCTCTCGCTCTGCCGGTTCAGCCTGGCCAGGGAAAAGGCGGGTTCTGGCTTCGCCGGGTGACCGGTAAAAGGTGTGATCAGCTTGCTGATGAAATCGGATTGTGTGCCTATGGTAAATAACTGATACTCCAGTGGCGAAGGATGGTGTTCCCACTGCTTTTTCGTGTTAACACACCGGGTAGAGGTTTTGCTGAAAAACTGTCTGGCTGGTTTGGCGCTGTCTAGCAAGTCGATGGCAGCATAGAGATCGCCCTGGCTGGCAATCACCAGGCAGACCTCTCTGGCCAGAGAGCGCCACGCTTCACGGTCTTGGTCATCCTGGCAGTCGGCAAAACACTCCAGCCTGTCCATATAAAAACAAGATCTGACCCGCATAACCTCCAGCGTATCGGCATCATGGAGCAGACTACGCAGTGTCTGTATCTCCTTAGGCAGGTGCTGGCAGGCATCCGGTCGATCCTTGTGGCGAATTGCTTCACCGCACTGCCAGGCCAGGGACTGCTCAATGCCGCAGTTACGCAGGTGCTCTTGCAAATTGTCACCGCTGGTCTTCTCCCATTCAGTGGTGTCTTTTCCATCTCCTTCACGGCCCGAGTCATGGAACAGACAGGCCTTGACCAGTAACGGTACCAGTTGCTCAGGAAAGGACAGGGCTCGGTGATCATGTTGCTGTTTGCGTTGTTGCAGTATCGCCAGCGCCCAGATTGCACTCCGGCAGCTGTGCTGCAGGCCATGAATAGGACGCGCAATGGTCTGGGAGGGTGGTAAAAAACTGGATGGGTGATATTCCTGAAGCAGGGCAGTTTTTACCGGAATCTCAATGGATTTGATCAACGATTGGTTGATTATTGGCAGGCTGGACGTTTCCATTTTGGTGTTATGGCGGACCGATGCGCTTTCAGCAGTGGTCGGTGTCGGCTTTTCATAAGCCGTTAAGCTTATTTTCCGATGAGCGTTGCTAACCGCTAGCTTGGGTATCTTGGGATCGGGTGTGTACTGGTCACTGGAAATAAAGTTTTCGGGCTTATTCGGAAGGACCTCACCTGAGGGGATTAGATTGTCATTAACCTGGACCTTTCTGGTGAACGTCGTGCATTGTCTGTCGTTGTCGTCTGGTAGATTAACTGTATCAAGGATTTGATTATCAGAGGGGTTCAAATTTCTGGCGCTGGCCGAATTAATCATTGAGTCCACCTTTATCGTTCCCGGTCCCATTTTAAGGGGGCTGTCTGAGAATAGACCGATGTTATTCTCGGGCAGCCTCTCAGGGTTTCTGAATTACTCGGCAATAAATTTTTGTAGTTCTTAGCCCGGATATCTCATAAACGTGCTCCTGATCTCGCTTGTCCTTTGCTGCTCGGGGCGACAAAGTCCTCGGCTTTAGCATCCTGCGTCACCCTGGCTACCACATTCATGTGGTCATTCGCGAGATTCGGGACAGTTTATGAAACACCGGGTTTGACCAATCGCTCAATAATTAGTTCCCGTCCAAAAACGCACCGGGCAATCCTCCATGCTCAAATTTGAGGAGAACCCGCAAGATGTTCTGTTTGATTCCGTCAGGCCTGCTTACTTGATGGTTAGGTTAAATGCCTGAAGTTAATGTTATAACTTTTTAATTCTGAACTACGTACGAAAAAAGCCGTAAACACTAATATATTGCAACCATGTATCAGTAACGGGAGTAACTCATGCTGGCAAAAATAACTACTTTCAGAAGCATTAACATCGTCATCAAACGATGGCTGTTACTCATCCTTCTGCCCCTGGCTACCGTTGCTACAGCAACCCAGACGCCAGAAAACAACACAGCTGAAGCTGTCGACAACGAGTCGATCAGTACGTCAGCAGGTCCTGAGGATCTGGCCAGAATCAATCGGGCCGCTGGTGCCATCATGGGTGTCCTGATTGGTGACGCACTGGGGCTGGGGACGCAGTGGTATTATGATATGGACGCCCTGCACAGGGAGCACGGCACCTGGGTTGACCACTACGTTGACCCCAAACCCGACGGTGATCACCGGTTCGCCAATGTCAGCCGGTTTCGCTACGAACAGGGATTACGCGCTGGTGATCTCTCCCAGACAGGCCAGATTTACACCTTGTTGCTGGAGAGCCTGCATGAAAAAAAACAGCTTGTGGGCAATGACTTCTTCCGACGTCTGGATACCTTATACGCCACGCTCAGTGGGGAGGCCTTCTCAGGACGTTATACCGATAGTCTTCACCGGGCCTTACTGAAATATCGAGCCCGGGGTATAGAGTGGGACGACATGCATTCGTTCGTCCCGACCAATGATACATCTGACGGCGCATTGCTGCTCGTTCCCCTTGCTGCCACCATTTCCGACCCCGAGACATTTTGCCCGTGAAGCGGACCAGCTGCTGCAGGTGTTTTACCGGGATCACTTTGTCAGGGGTAACCATATTGTCTTCGGCCTGGTTATCCAGGCGTTGATCAATGGCATCACTGTTGATGAGCTGGAAGATTACCTGAGACCCATGGCTCGCCACCCTGTCATTGCCCCTATTGTTGGTGGCTACGACCGCTTCATAACCCCGGTCAATGGCAGCATCGCCCGCCGTCCGGATCTGGTCAGTATTCCAGAGCCGAAGTACGTCAGTCATCTCTTTGGTATGGACTGTCAGGTCATGCACTTGCTGCCCGCTGCTTACTACCTGATGTATCGGTTCCCGAATGATTTTGAGATGGCTACCCTCTCCGCCAGCAATGGCGGTGGCAATAATATGGCCAGGGCAGCATTGACCGGAGCCATCGCCGGAGCCATAAACGGCATCAGCAATTTACCGCAACGGCTGTTAAAAGAATTACGCAATGGTAATGAGCTGGAAAACCTGGCAAGGGAGGTAGCCAGTCAAAATCACCAGGAGGCTGTCCGAGAATAGTCCTTGAATAAATTACGCATTTCGGAGCCTTTACAAGCCAACTCAAACGTTTCTAATGCTTCTTTATAGGTATTTCCGCAATAGAGGGAATGAGTGTTTTCTCCGCCACTCTGGGCGAGATAGGATCCACCACAGTACCCGACATTATTGTGAGAATCGGCTTTAAAAAGCCTTTCACACTGGGACGGATTCAACGCCAGGAGGAAAAACGTGCCATCGTTAAATTGACCAGCATATATTGAATGTGGATCTTTTGGACCAAGATTTTTAAGGGGGTAAAGCTGGCGGCCATGATTCAAATCAATACCATTGAAAACATAAACACCTGTAAACTCTCTCACTTTATTGTTACATTTCGAGTAATTATCTTCCTGCAATGATCCATCGAGTGACAGGTTGTATTTCAACATGTCCTGATGCATAAAGGTATTTTTCTGGCGTTCAATTTTTATCATATTCCTGAATTCAAGCGGAGAAGAACCTGATGATGATGTAACTGATTGCATGCAAATGCTTTCATCAAAGCAATCTTTTTCGTACTGTGACTTGGATGGGTAAAAATCAGGTGGCGGTGTTTGGGTAGAAGCCTGTGGCACAACTTCTTCAGCCGATAAATTATCAAACATTGCTGTGGTGCCTGACTTTTCTGAGGCACCTGTGTTTGTCTTGGCACCTGTGTTTTCCTTGGCATCCTTGGTTTCTTCAGGATTTTGTTGTTCTTGCCATGCCATTTTTGGGTAAGTTGATGCTGATATGGGTGAAGTCATAAAAATTACTCATATTCTAAATTATCAAGTTGATGACAAGGGATTATGTTCAAAGCGTTTCCAACGCTCATGAACATGAGAATTCATGGTGTAAGGTGAAAGCTATTGACTTTATTTACTCTGACCACTGATTCAAATGAAAGTTTCATGATATTAGGGATATTTCCTGCTTCCAGGTGGAAAGGCCTTACTGCTGTACTTTTTATTAAAATGGCTATTTATAAACGCAGCTACAGCAGTTGAGAGTCAGGTATTTTTCTGAACAGATTCAAGAATCAAGAACTGCCACTGGTTTGCAATTTGTTTATGCTTTGGACGCAGGTTTTGAAAAATTGAACTTTAAGCATAAAAATAAGTCAAATCTATAAAATTGAATCCAACCTTTTAATAACATGATGGTTCGCTTTTCAGGCAATTTGCAATGAACTCATTAACATCAGACGGTGGATTTTACTGGTTCAAGTCCCTGGCAAGAGAGCCAGTGGAACATGACGAAAGATTCAGTATTGGCTCTGCGGTCAGCCCCCTCATGGTATCGGATGAGAGTCAACCCCGAAACACTTATGAGGCAACGCGGCTCCCCGAGCGACTCACAGTTGCTGTTTCTGAATCAATAGCTGTTCCTGAAACAGTTGCTCCTGAGCCAGTTGCTCCTGAAACAGTTGCTCCTGAGGCCATCGCTGTTCAAGAGTCAGTTGCGGTTCAAGAGTCAGTTGCTGCTCCAGACGCTGCTTCCGGTGTTGAGCTCTCTTTGCCCGAAACTTCGCCTGTTGTCAAAAAACCGATTCCCGAACAGCTGCATGATATCTGCCAGCAATGGCTTGCACTAAGCCACCGCTTCCCCAAAGACCTCGGTTTCGAGCAAACCAGCGAACTGGTTGAGGCCTTCAGAGACATATTGCTTAAGCGACTCAGGGGATTGGCATCAGAACCTGCCAAATCCACCAGGGGCTGTCAGCCATCGGGGTGGCCTTCAACGCACCACACCAAACCGGCTGCCCAGAAAAACGCACCTGATGACAGCAGCCAGAGGGATCATCAGCTGGTGGACCATTTCTGGCTAAGTTACCTGAACGCGATAAGCCGACGTATTACCCAGATACGCAGTGATGATGTGCGGGGGAATGGCCAGACTCCGAAAGATCCGGATCCTTTCACCTTTGAGCAGCTGAACCAGAAAAGCTGGGATTTATATACCAGGATCGGTGTGAGCTATCCGGACAACATCCCGCTGATTCTTAAACAGGCCTCCTATCCTCTCAGCCATGGTGGTGACACTTTCGCTATTATTCATAGTGTTGTTTTTAAGGGCGTAGAGGCCAGCAGCAACTTTGTGAGCACCCTGCTTTTTGCCCTGTGTGAATACTATCAGCAACGGCCTTCGCCTAAAGGCTCTGAGCCAGTGATTATCCGGTTATTCGAGCAGCTCGGCTACTGGCAGCAACAAAACGACAAACTGATTGTCCCGAAAGTCAAAACGGCGAGAGGGGAGATTCGCCCCATGAGTATTGTCAAAAGCATGGAGCGGATTATCCCCAAAGAACACCCATTCCAGCAGGCCCTGGCCAGGGTCCAGCTTGACAGCGGCCCAATCGGCATACTGGATAGCAGTGTTACCCGGCAGAAAAAATGCCTGAAGCAAACCATTAAGGCGCTTGCCAGTTCAAAAGCCGCCGATGATCTGGCCAAAGCAAAACAAAGACCATCGCCAGCCAAAACACAGCGAAAGCAAAAAAAAGACAAAAAGACCACCGCCCCCCTCTCCTGCAACCAACCTGCTGGGCCATCGACAGCTACGACATCAGAGGCTGGCAAAAAAAATTCCGGGGAATGTCTGAGTGCATTGGCAGACAACAGCAGCTCGCCAATAACATTTGCCAGGCAATGCAAACAGCTCATTAATGCTGACAACGTCGACCTGCTGAAAAAACTGCTGACAGAGAATCCGCAACTTTTCCACGGATTAAAACAGTCACAGAAAAATAAAATTGACAGTTTTCTGAAAGCAAAGAAACTTCCCAATTTTATGCGGGATAAACACTAAAATACGCTGGTACTGGATAGGGTTGTTCAGGCAGAATTGCCCGACATAGCTATCTATCAGGTTGACATTCGGGCCACCATAAGAGCCTCTAATGCAGAGAGCCACAAACACAGGCCCTGTTATTTAACGCCCTGGACGTAATATGACTGACAATAACAAGCTGCCACTTATCCTTGAACCAGATGTTCTGGAATCCATACTCACTGCTGAAGACCATGCGTCAGTAAAAGAGCGCCTGATTATTATTGATCTTGGTAATCCCCAGCTGTATCAACAGGCTCATGTTCCCGGGGCCATCCATGTGCAACCCCATCAGCTGGTTGCAGGAACGCAACCGGCCCGTGGCAAACTGCCAGCACTCAGTCAACTGGAATTGTTGTTCAGTGAGCTGGGCTTTACCGGCGAAGAGCACTTTATTGTTTACGATGATGAAGGCGGTGGCTGGGCGGGGCGCTTTATCTGGACGCTGGATGTTATTGGTCACCGGAAATATTCGTATCTTAATGGTGGTATCCATGCCTGGTTGAAAGAAGGCCATCCAAGAGAGTCCGCGGCCAACGTGAGAGCTTCCACCGACGTTTCCCTGACGATAGATGACCGTGTTATTGCCAGCTGCGACTTCATCCTTGAAACACTGGCGAGCCCGGAGTTCACTATCTGGGATGCACGCTCTCCAGAAGAATACTGCGGAGAAAAGGTCATGGCACAGAAGGCCGGCCATATTCCCGGAGCCATTAATTTTGAGTGGACCCGGGCCATGGACCCGGAAAAGAACTATCGAATTAAAGAAGGGCTGGTGGCGGAGCTTGATGCTCTTGGTATTAAAAGAGATCAACAAATCATCACCCACTGTCAGGCCCATCACCGTTCAGGGTTTACCTATCTTGTGGCTAAAGCGCTTGGCTTTCAATCGGTCAGAGCCTATGACGGCTCATGGTCTGAATGGGGGAACCTGCCCCATACACCAGTTGCTCAATAAGCAAACACAGCAATCACCGATATAATCACCGAAGGTGCAGGCAGTCATGCCATGAATTACAATGGCTGCCACTTTCCTGTTTTTCGAGAACCATTGTCTTGATTCATTTGAACAACCTTCAGAGCCTGGCATGATCCCTTACAAATAGACGACAGGCTCTTATCAGATACCTATTTTAACTACAGGATATTCCATCACCGTGAAAGAAAAACTGTTTGCAGCTATCCAGTATGTACTACCCCATCACCTGATCTCCAGGGCTGTGTACTATTTTGTGGAATGCCAGATTCCATGGTTCAAAAATGGCCTGATTCGCTGGGCTATCGATCACTACCACGTCAATATGAGTGAAGCGAAACGGGAAGGCGCTGAAGAGTACCGCCACTTCAACGACTTCTTTACCCGGTCATTAAAGGATGGAGCCCGTCCTTTACCAGAAGACCCGAAGATGATTGTCAGCCCGGCCGATGGTGTCATCAGTCAGATAGGCGACATCAAGAACGGCAGAATATTTCAGGCCAAAGGCCACGACTACAGTCTGGTCGAACTGCTCGGTGGTGATCTGGAGCTTGGGCAGGAGTTTATGGGGGGAAAGTTTGCCACCATTTACCTCTCCCCGAAAGACTACCACCGTGTCCATATACCCGCGGCCGGATCCCTGCATAAGATGGTCCATGTGCCCGGACGCCTTTTCTCTGTAAACCAGGGGACCGTTGAGAATATCCCCAATCTCTTTGCCCGGAACGAACGGGTAGTCAGTATTTTTGATACAGAATACGGCCCCATGGCAGTCATCATGGTTGGGGCAATCAATGTTGCCAGTATTGAGACCGTATGGGCCGGTCTGGTGACACCACAAAGGGGGCAGGTTGCTACCACCACCTATGGTGAGGCGAACCAGTCGGTTGAATTAAGCCGTGGTGATGAACTGGGCCGCTTCAAACTGGGGTCTACTGCGATAGTGCTCTTTGGCAAAGACCAGATTGAGTGGCTGGAAAACTGGCAACCAGGCCTGTCGATCAAGATGGGTGAGGCATTGGCCCAGGTCAATAGTGCGCCTGTCATCAATTAGTGCCTTCTCTATAGTGGAGATTTTTATCACATTCAGCCTGGTATTCAGAACCTCCGGGAGCGCAACGAATCCGTGTCAGAAACTCAGTTGCTGAAAGACGTTTGTTCTGCGTCTCTCCACATTCGACCGAATCATCTTCCGGGGAAGGGGCCGTTGTTTCCGGATTGATCAAATCGCTAAGGAAGGCAACTTTTTCGCTGTCAGGCATAGGGCTATGCAGGGTATGGCAAATAACGCCAAGAGTCCCGGTTAAACACTCGACCACTTTATCGGCTAAATACTTTTCATTATCCGTTGTAACACGAGTTTGTATGTCATTTGCGCCATCATCTGGAATTACCTTTATCTGAATGTATCTGGGGTCGACTAACGGTTCAGGAGTGTTATCGAAACTCATTCGGGCCTCGGCAGGCAGCCATTTTGTTCCCAATCATTGAAATATTCAAACACGTCGAACCCGGGCTTAAACACATTGGGTTTGCGCAAATCAAAATAGTCATATTTCATCAGATGAACAATTACCTTGTGATTAGCGATGAAATAAAAACGGTCAAAATGATACTCATCTGCTTCGTCGAGCCCATATTTACCGGGGGAGAGATGGAGAGCGTGTTTCACGTCGTCAGTCGAGAGGCCATCGTCATACATACGTTGTTCTGCTGACTCAGTTAAACGGGCCGCTTTACAGGGTTGGCCGACATAAATTACCGGTAAGGTCTTACATGCTTGTAACTCTTCATTGGTCTCGAGCCGGATTTGATCGGCCAACTCCTTAGGTGATAAAAATAAAGAGTGAGGGCTGGCCATTTTTCGGGGAGGGATTTCCGGCGGTTGTCCTGGCACAACGGGAGATGACATTTGGGATTGAACAGAAACTGTCGCTTGTTGTTTAACGTGTAACTGCTCATTTTTGCCTGGCAAAATCTCAGTTTCTGTCGTTATTTTAGGGGTTTTACTGAGCTGAAGAGGATCGCATGTAGAATTTGCCAGTCTTTTTTGAGCAGTTATTTTAACGTCTCTCCCTGAGAAGCATGAAGGGCTTGATATATCTTCTGAACCTTTTACCTCCGCAGGATTATTATCTGAAGTAGGGGCCTGATGACTCTCTTTCAGAGAGGATGTGCTTGCTCGAATATCCACAACAATTCCACCCAATACGTTGTTTGACTGTTAGTAAGTTCTGGACCAAAAAGCGCAACCAATTGTAAATATGTGAAATTTATCCTGACAAAAAATTAAAACACCTCTGCTTTTTGACAGCCAGAAAATATCAGGAAATGCTAAGAGCAGATGGCTTCAAATGCATCAAAAATCGTAGTGTAGTATGGAGCTCCATTACTTTCCAAATGAAATCTGGTAAGTGAAATAATTTTAAAATCCTGAATTCAGGTATGGATAGAGGCGGTGCTGGTATAAGTTGGAAACACACGATATCCGGTAATGATTATAAACAACCGGACGAGCATGTCAGTGCTTCAGGGAGTGGGCGATACAGGCATGGCACAGTCAGGCAGGCGAACGAAATCTGGGGTCAGGTTTTTCTTTTTGAAAAACAAATGTCGTTTATCATAACTACTGATGTACAAACAAAGACCCGCCCCCACACTTCTTACTTTAATGCACAAAGAAAGACCTGACACCAATTCTGCAGTCTGGTCGAACTGCTGTGGTGATCTGGAGCTTGGGCAGGAATTTATGGGGGGAAAGTTTGCCACCATTTACCTCTCCCCGAAAGACTACCATGGTGAGGCGAGCCAGTCGGTTGAATTAAGCCGTGGTGATGAACTGGGCCGCTTCAAACTGGGATCCACTGCGATTGTGCTCTTTGGCAAAGACCAGATTGAGTGGCTGGAAAACTGGCAACCCGGCCTGTCGATCAAGATGGGGGAGGCCCTGGCCCGGGTCGATGCTCCTGACATCAAATAGTGCCTTCTTTATAGTGGGGATTTTTATCACATAGAGCCTGGTATTCAGAACCTCCGGGAGCGTAACGAATCCGTGTCAGGAACTCAGTTGCTGAAAGACGTGTGTTCTGCCCCCCTCTACATTCGACCAAATCATCCTCCCGGGAAGGTGCCGTCGTTTCCGGATTGATCAAATCGCTAAGGAAGGCAACTTTTTTCGCTGTCAGGCCCAGGGCTATGCAGGGTATGCCAAATAATGCCGAGAGTTTCGGTTAAGCACTCGGCCACTTTATCGGCTAAATACTTTTCATCATCCGTTATAAGCGTATGTCCACCTGCTTCATGACTTTGAATTTCCTCCATCAGAATGTATCTTGGGTCGATTAACGGTTCAGGATAATCAATACTCCTTTCTGCCTTGGCAGGTAACCATTGTTGTTTAGGTTCATTGAAATATTCAAACACGTCGATCCCTGGCTTAAATACAGTGGGTTTAAAAATATTATCCTCGGCATATTTCATAAGATGAACGATTACCTTGTGATTAGCGATGTAATAAAGATGGTCAAAACTCAGTTGAGGTGTTTGATTGAGCGCAGATTTACCAGTGGTGAGATGGAGAGCGTTTTTCACGTCGTCAATAGAGAGGCCATCGTCATACATCCGTTGTTTTGCTGACTCAGTTAAACGGACCGCTCCATTGGGGTAGGCGACATAAAATACCGGTAAGGTTTTACATGCCTTTAACTCTTCATAGGTCTTGAGCCGGATTTGATCGGTCAACTCCTTTGGTGATAACAATAAAGAGTGAGGGCTGGCCATTTTCCGGGCAGGGATTTGTGACGGTTGTCCTGACACAACGGAAGATGACATTGGGGATTGAAAAGAAACTGTCGTATGTTGTTTAACGTGTAACGGCTCGATTTTTCCTGACAAAACGTCAGTTTCTGCCATTGTTTTAGTGATTTTAGTGAGTGTTAGAAGATCGCATGTGGAATCTCTCGGTCTTTTTTGATCAGTTACTTCAACGTCTCTCCCTGAGAAATATGAAGGACTTGATATATTGTCTGAACCTTTTACCTTCGCAGAATTATTATCTGAACCAGGGGCCTGATGATTCTCTGTCGGAGAGGGCGTGCTTGCTCGAATGTCCACAACAATTCCACCAAATGAGTTATTTGATTAATCAGTCAGCTCTGAACCAATCAGTTCCGGAGCAAAAAAGTACAACCAAATGAAAATATTAGTGACTTATCCTGATAAATAATTGAAGCACCTCTACTTTTGTGCAACCATTAAACGTCAGTGAGTGCTAAGTACAGATGGCTTCAAATGCACAAATAAAGACAGTGTAGTATGGAGATTCATTACTTTCCTCATGAAATCTGGGAATTGGAATGATTTAAAATTCTAATTTATTACTAACGTTCACCTTTAAAACAGCTCCACTCATTGCCTTTTCTGACTTAACTAATTATAATCCGCCTCAAATCTGCCGACAAGGCATCAACCAATTAATCTGCTTTTTCAAATTCCAATAAGTAGAAAATAGTATTATTCGAGATTGTATGTGTTGTTATGTCTCTACCTGTTAAGGCAAACTTTCAACTGGTTAATACTGCAACGGATGGCAGTGCTCTGCCATCAATAGAAGATACAAACGGGATTAACTCCAGAAAATATACGGAATATTTATGCCATGGTGAATCTGAAGCAGCCACCCTGGTTTCATCATTTTATCGTAACCTTGGCTTGACTATACGTGTTATTGATGTAAAGAAAATATTGGCTTAAAAAAATTACCGACTTTGCCACATTGAAAGGGAAAACAATGATTGAAAGAGAAAACAATGGAATGCCGGGATGAATCATTATTCGTGGCTTGCTCCTCAGGCCATGTCAGCCTTGATGGTTATTTACTGCATCAGCCATTATTGCAAAAGGTTGATCTGGCCAGCATCACCGGGGGCTGGCATCATCACACCGGTGTCAACCCGTTCTCACGTAAATACGGCCTGTCGGTTGATAACGATAAACGACGGTTACGGATTGAACGGGCACCCGAGCCTTATGTGTGTCTGCGCAAAAGTCTGGATGACCTGGTGCGGCTCGTTATCGCGCAAAAAGCCGGGGTTCAGCCCTGCTTTGCGGAGCATTCCAGGCACAAGGATGGTATCAGAGCACCGGATTGCTGGGACCCGGGTATCGGCTTCGCCGGTGCCTACCGAAAGCTGCACAATGAGCAGGAGCTGCGGCAAGTTCGGTTACCCACCATGACCCTGAAGGAAAAGATTATTGTCGTTGCCGAGGAACTGCCCAGCCTGGAAACAAAATGGCTATCGTCAGCTATCGGCAGGGCTTTTAAGGCAGAGATCAGGCGACTGCAACAGAAGGGCATCTTGCCTGCCATTGGCACGCCGCGACAATATGAGCTGGAACAGATACTCAAACAACCGGACTGTGTCGGCGCTAAGATACTTAAAGAGCGTGAGCTTGCGGTGGTGGCTGATGACCATGAAGGGCGAGTCTTTTACCGAATGGTGCCAAAACGACGCAAAAGGCAACGCGCCGGGCCTGATAATGACGCCGGTCGCCACAATACCGGCCCTGCTCCTAAACGACGGGGGAGTAGTTTTATACAAACGTCCGCTGTAATTATGCCTTGATATATTTCATTATTTGTCAAAAATGCCACAGACGTTACACGAGCGTGTACGTCTGTGGCATTTCCCCGGGTTCATCCTTTCACATGTTGTTATGGTAAATTGCGGCCCTGGCTTAGAATTTTGCACTGAATTGCAACGCACCGCCGTAGGTACTATCCTCGCCCACCATAACTGCCACATTCAGACCAAATAAATCCCATGGCGACAAGCCGACACCGGCTGTCAGTACATTCCCTGAATTATCTTCAAGGTCAGTCCGATAGCCAGCCGAGAGGCGTGCATGCTCCCAGAAGTCCAGAGTAATGCCCAGACTTGCATAGCGACTCTCCTGAACAGCGCCGTAGCCGTCAGTCGAGGTGAGCTGCAGGTCACCCATTACGGACGCGATACCGTAATCCACCCCCACACCAGCCGTTAACTCAGGCTTTACCTTATATTCAGAGGTTGAGTCTTTTGACTTATAGGTTTTGCCAATCAGGTTTTTCGCCGTAAGACCAAAAGACAGTATATTATTCAGTTGATAGGCGGCTCCAAGGTCGATATTGAAGTTACTGTGACTGGACTCTGTATCCAGCAGAGCATCATCATCGAATGCCGCAACGGCCTCACTGTAGTCGATCAATGTTATTTGCTGGTATTTGAGCACTCCACCAATATTCAACTTGCCAGGCAATTCGGTGCTTACTTCATTGGCGACAGCGATACCAACGTCAACAGTCATTACGGCGCTGGCTTCAACCTGAGTTTCCAGATCATCGACCGTTACAGCATTGCTATTACCGTTGGTTATGGCATCTTGTATATCATCCCTGTCGTCAGTGCTAATCTCACCAACGCCTGCCGACATTTTCAGCACACTGTTCACATACAGGCTTGCTGGCATAACACTGTTCGGAATAGCAATAAATCCATTCCCTCCAGCTTCGATGCTCAGGTATTTATTGGCCAGGTTATCTAAAGAGTCCAGAGCCAGTTGCGCCTTTGCCTGATAATTACCCGCCGTGTCACCAAGTGCATTCACGGCATCAGATGCTTTGTCGGCTGTGTCGACCAGATCATCTTTATCCTGTAAAAGCACGCCAAAACCAAGATTCACACCAAGATCATCATCCTGATCAAAGGACGCCAAATGCGCAGGGTTTAGAATATGGTGTGTGTAATCCCCGACAGCCACTCCAGCTCCACCTTGAGCTATTGTTCTGGCATCAAATGCCTGAGCAGCTCCGGAGAGAAAGACGGCTGTGGTCGCAACGGCTATTTTTTAAGTTTCATGAAATGCTCCCTGCTTTGTCAGTTTTATTATTGTCCGTAATTACCAGACTACCACGCCACAAAGAGTATTGGCAGGTTATTGATGGTTGAATGAAAGCAATGGATCCGGCATTGGTCTTTTATAAAAACGACACAGAATTAGTACTCAATCGGTAAAAATAATATTTATATTTCTTTAGTGATCTGGCTTCTGGTAATAGATTCAAAATGTAAATTATTTATTTTTGTATCGCCAATAATAAGATTTTGCAGAATGGCTAGCTCATGCGGTAAATAAGGCGCTGTCAGCCGCAGTGATTGACTGTTCAGCGTATTTTGAGCAATATGTGAACCCATCAGCGGCCAGTACCACGCGATTATTTTTCGTTGCTTGTCTGACAGTACAACTCGCCAAAAAGTTCATAGCAATAACGCTCAGCAGACACTGAAACGCAATGTCTTTATGTTCATGATGTTTGGAAATAGAGAAGTTAACCTGAATCCTGCTGGATAGTATAAAAGGTATATATTGTGAAAGCGTTGAAACTCGGCATTGTGATGGATCCTATTGCCTCCATCAATTACAAAAAAGACAGCTCCCTTGCCATGCTGCTGGCGGCCAGTCATAAAGGCTGGCAGCTGTTTTACATGGAACAGGCCGACCTTTATCAGAAAGAAGGTATTGCCATGGGCAGCGTTAAGCCGTTAACCGTCAATGTTGATCCTGAAAACTGGTTTGCCCTGGACGAGCGCCTGGAGATGCCGCTGGATGCGCTGGATGTCATCCTGATGCGCAAGGACCCACCCTTTGATATGGAATTCATTTACAGCACTTACCTGCTGGAGCAGGCTCAGGCGGCTGGCACTCTGATTGTGAATAACCCCCGCAGTATCCGTGACTGCAACGAAAAAATGTTCGCCACACTGTTTCCACAGTGCACGCCTCCGGTGATGGTTTCCCGCAGTCCAAGGCTGCTGAAAGAGTTTGCGGCCGAACATGGTGATGTGGTGCTGAAGCCGTTGGATGGCATGGGCGGCAGTTCTATTTTCCGGACCCGGCCAGATGATCCGAACTTAAGCGTGATCCTGGAAACCCTGACGGAAATGGGCCAGCGTCAGGCCATGATTCAAAAGTTTATCCCGGATATTAAATCCGGTGACAAGCGCATCCTGATGATCGATGGGGAGCCCGTTCCTTACTGCCTGGCGCGCATTCCTGCTGCCGGCGAACTCCGGGGCAACCTGGCCGCAGGCGGTACCGGTGAAGGACGCCCCCTGAGCGAGCGGGATCTGTGGATTGCCCGTCAGGTAGGGCCAGAGCTGCGCAAGAAAGGCCTGATTTTTGTCGGGCTGGATGTTATTGGCGACTACCTCACAGAAATCAATGTTACCTCACCAACCTGTATCCGTGAGCTGGACAACCAGTTTACACTCAATATCGCCGGTCAGTTGATGGATAAGATCGAGGAAAAACTCAAGGCCAGGCCCTGATCAGACGATTATTCTATAGACTGTTTTTTTCCAGCAGAATCTTGCCTATAGTCTTAAGTCGGTCAGCCTCCCGGGAGCCCTTTGATAGAAGGGCTCATATTGTAGTAATCAGGACGGCTCTGCCATTGGGCTTTACCAGGGAAAGCAGTAATCAGAAAGCTATGACTCAGCCAGCGACCATTTCATCAGCAGCAGTATCGACGGCAGACCGTCTGGGTTTTACCCTTTTTATGGCGGGGGTTCTGCACGTTCTGATCGTGCTGGGCGTAACGTTTAGCTTTAATGACAAGCCTGCCCCGCCGCCAACCCTGGAAGTGACTCTGGCCAGCTATCAAAGCAAAGAGAAACCCAAAGAAGCCGACTACCTGGCCCAGATCAATCAACAGGGCAGCGGTACTCTGGATGAAAAAGCATTGCCCTCCAGTGATCAGCAGGCACAGTTTCAGGAAGACACCATCAAGGAAGTCCAGCCACAGTCACAAACCGCGGCTCAACCAGAGCAAACCGTGACAGAACAAACCCGTATTACCACCAGGGCAAAGAGCCAGCAGCAAGTTTCGACAACCGATGACCGTGAAAAGCAAGAGCCTATTGCCGTTGAAAAAGACAAACCACGCAAGCACATTGACCTGAAAAATGAAATTGCCAGCCTTGAAGCCCAGTTCCATCAGCAGCGCCAGGAGTTTGCCAAACGCCCTCGTATCAAAAGGCTGACCGCGGCCTCAACCCTGCAGGAAGCCGGGGCATTTTACAAAGAGTCCTGGCGGCGGAAGGTTGAGAAGGTAGGCAACATCAACTACCCGGAAAAGGCACGTAAGCAGAAGCTCTATGGCGAGCTGCGCTTGATGGTTGCCATCAACCGGGATGGCACGTTGTCCAATGTTGAGATTCTGGACTCATCAGGCTATCGGGTTCTGGACGATGCTGCAGTGCGCATTGTCAGAATGGCTTCGCCCTTTGCCCCCTTTGACGACACGCTCAAGAGCTATGATATCGTCGAGATCATCCGTACCTGGCGCTTTGAGCCGGGGGATCGACTGTTCAGTCAGTAAAGGCCTGGTGTATTGCGGGAATATATAGGTATCAAGACTTGCCATAAATGCCCTTTACCCTGATACTGCCGCTATGAGCAGTGTCCCTTTCCAGAATTTCAAAAGCCACTTCCTGATTGCCATGCCCGGCATGGCCGACCCTTCTTTTGCTGAAACGCTGACCATTATCTGTGAGCACAGCCCGGAAGGTGCCCTGGGCATTGTGGTGAACCGGCCAAGCACTCTGCCGATGAGCGAGATATTCCGACAGATTGGCATTGATCACCATGAGCAGTCAGGCGTGAGTCAGCATGCGGTATACTCTGGAGGCCCGGTATCCCAGGAGAGGGGTTTTGTGCTGAATTCAGGGGAATCCAGCTGGGATGCCAGCTTGCAGATATGCCCAGGGCTGCAACTGGCGACATCAACCGATGTACTGGTGGCCATGGCAAAAGGCAAAGGCCCGAGGCAGGCACTGGTGGCTCTTGGATATGCAGGCTGGGGCGCGGGTCAGCTGGAAAAGGAAATTTCCGAGAATGTCTGGCTGACCTGTGAGGCCCATCCATCCATTGTTTTCGATACTCCTTACCACCTGAGACTGAGCGCCGCTGCCAGTACACTGGGTGTCAATATCAACCTGATTTCTGATCAGGTTGGCCATGCATAAGTTTCTTTTGAAAAAGCAATGACCGCCAAGAAATTAAGTACCGTACTGGGTTTTGACTTCGGAACCCGTAACATTGGTGTTGCGGCCGGGCAGTTGATTACCCGAACCGCCTCCGCCCTGCCATCGTTAAAAGCAAAAGATGGAATCCCGGACTGGAGCCAGGTTGAAGCCCTGATCATGGAGTGGAAACCCGATGCCATTGTCGTCGGTATTCCATTGAATATGGATGGCTCAGAATCGGATATGTCGCGCCGCGCCAGAAAGTTTGGTAACCGGATTCATGGGCGCTTCAACCTGCCATTTTATCCAGCGGATGAACGACTGACGTCTTTTGAGGCGAAAGAATGGGCCAGCAAGCTTGGCCATAAAGGGCATTACGGATCAAACCCGGTGGATGCCATGGCCGCCCAGATTATCCTGGAAGCCTGGCTGAATGATCCTCTGAATGAACATCTTATGAATCATTAAGACATTGTCTCGTAATAAGTTCCGCATTTGAATGAGGGTTGTTAAGGTCGCTTCCCGCAAAGGCGCAAGTAATCTGTCTTTTACGGGCAGCGCTTATTCCCATATCAGGTTACAGGCACACCAAGCAACTCGACAATGACCGGCTGGGTTGCCAATTGCTGCTGTTTGAATTTATAGAATACTTTGATCTTCGCCAGGGGGCTCTGCTGTGAACTGCTCAGTGGCACTGTCCTTGAGTAATCCTGTACCTCATCACCGTTTCTTTTACCTCGGATGGTTTTTTGCAGGTTGATATGAAATACCTCACCTTTAGCCAGATAGATACGAGCCTGACGCAAGATGATATCGCCATTGGATATATGGAAACGAAGCTTGCTGTAGGACTCTTCCATCTGGGGAAAAATGGTTAAGGTATTTTCACTGACCCTGGCTTTCGCTGAACCAACGGCTATCCAGTTATCGATAGCCAGGGTACTGATCGGCAGTGCCAACAAAGAGAGAAGCAGTAACGGGCAAAAGCGGTTAAGCATAGGAAATCCTTAGTTCAATCGGGCAACTTGCAAGTGATGTACTGGGAGGCTGACCGAGAATAGCGCCCGTCTAGGCGACCCCGTAGCGAGGATGGCAGAAAATTGAGGATAAAAAGTCGGAAATTTTTAGTGAATAGTGGTTCTATTTGCTAAAAATTTCCGACTTTTTAGACCAATTTGCTGCCACCGCAGTAGGGCAGTCTATTCTCTGTCAGCCTCCTAGCTTAGCTGATTCTGCTCCAGTGTGAATTTGAACTGACGCTGTTCACCGGCAGCCCCTTCCGGCAGGTACTCCTGTTCCACCCATTGCAGCTGACGGTGGCGATCAATCATCAATAGGCTGGTATTGCGGGTGCCGTACTCTTTACTGGCAATAAAGCAGCTGGAAATCAGTTTCTCTACCTCTTTGCTGACCCCGGTATCCGGTAATTGTTCCTCCGGTGGTTGATAATTATCGTGCATCAGCTCAATCAGATGTTGGCTACCGGGGGGCATGGACTCTTTGACTGCCCTGGTAAAGCCAGCACGTGCTCTCATAAGCTTTGGCCATGGTGTGTCCAGCAGGTGGTTGCTCAAACCATAGATCCCGGGGGGAAGAGGAGCAATGCTGTGGTCTTTTGCGCGGTTGCTCAAGTAATAAAGGCCGGTTGAATCCATAGTCAGGAGATTGAACCCTGACCATTTATCGCTCTGTTGCTGAACCGCCTGTAAATAGTCAGATGCCGATTGGGAACCTGTGACAAAGTTGGCCACCAGCGCCCCCCTGGAATATAAGCCAGCAGGGCTGGGAACTTCCCTGTAGTTGGTAACGGCAGCAAAGCGGCCATTTTTGTTAATGGCCAGCCAGCTGCCGCCAGCTTCCAGGTCCCGGCCTCCAAAGACATCGGGTGAATCGTTCCAGAAGTCGGTTGCCTGTGTCGGGCGTTGATAAAATTCATCTCGATTGGCCGCCAGAATCAGTGGATACTGGCTATCAGGCTGCCATGAAAAAACTATAAGGCACATGTTGTTGATGATCTTGTGGTGTTATGAAGTCACGCGAGCAATAAATTATCATCCATCCAGCGAAAAAGCACAGGCAAATAATAATGCGTAGACTCAAGGCGGCGGTGGTTCAGGTTTGCTCGGGCCGGGTTGTGGCAAAAAATCTTGCGGATATTGACAGTCAGTTAACGGCTTATCAACAACAGCAAATAGACATTATTGTGTTACCCAAATGCTTTGCCATGCTGGGAGGCCCCCAGGCTGAAGCGGCTCTGCAAGCGGATGAAATCAGGGAATGGATGGCATCAACAGCCAGAACATTGGGTAGCTGGCTGGTGGGCGGTTCAGTACCTGTGCGGGATATCAGTGACGGGCGCAACCATGCCTCATGTCTTGTGTATAGCCCGGCAGGGGATGAAGTCACCTGCTACAACAAAATGCACCTGTTTGATGTCGAGGTATCTGACAGTAAAGGGCGGTATAGAGAATCCGATGATTTTATCCCCGGAGCCGGGCCAGGGCTGGTGGATATTGGTGAGGCAAAGATTGGCCTGTCGATTTGTTATGACCTTCGCTTTCCCGAGTTATTTCGCACTCTGGTGGCGCAGGGGGCAACCATATTAACCGTACCTTCCGCCTTCACAAAAGTAACCGGTGCAGCCCATTGGGAAGTGCTGTTGAGAGCCAGGGCGATTGAAAACCAATGTTATGTGTTGGCAGCCAATCAGGCGGGTAGCCACCCTGATGGCCGACAGACCTATGGCCACAGTATGATCATTTCACCCTGGGGGGATATTCTGGCACAAGCCCCTGCAGAAGGGGCTGCGGTGATTATGGCAGAACTGGATCTGGATGAACTGGCGGGAGTTCGTCGGCGAATGCCTTGCTTAAACCACCGCAGATAGATCGTGCCAAGCACCCTTCGACTCCGCTCAGGGTGAACGTGGTGTACGGGTAATAACGCTTAGCTACACTAGCTCTGCCATTTACACAGCTCCACAAGATCTCTACTGCATAATTTACTGGCAGAACTTTGAAGGTCAATTGCCGGCGAACAGATACTGCCACCTGTAGAAGTATATCCACCGAGAGAGCTACAAGTATCTGCATCCATACTAACGCACACAGATTCATCAATATACTGTCGCCAGGTAAGCCCTTGATTGATACATGCAAAGGTGTTCTTTGCACCGTGGTAAATGATGTTTCCGGCGTGCTCAATTACGCTAATGATTCCGTGATCGACTAATTCGGCCATCTGTTCGGGCAGGGTTTTATCAGTGTAAGTGCAATAAATATCATTGTCATTGTCATTGAAGGGATGTATACCGGTAAAATAGGTGAATTGGTCGGTATTAAGGCATCCTGGAGTAATTAATCGTTCACTTAATGACGACGGTTGAACACTGCTTTGGCTGCTAGCCAAATAATACAGTGCTCCCATAGTGGCTATTGCTGAACCGACAGCCAGCGCAACAACACATGTGCGTTTGGAAAACGCTCTGGTTTTATTTTGTGAGGCGTCATTCTGATCAAACTTTTGCTCGAAGTCAGCCAGCCTTGATGGTCGACTCTGATTGACATCGGCTCGATAATTTAAGTTGTGCATTTCAGGAATCTCATAAAATATTGATATATCTCAGTCATGTAGCGCAGTGGCTTAGAGATAGAGTCAATTTTCAGGAAATAATTCCAGCAGTTCTTAAAAATTGTCAGTGATAAAAGAATATGAAGGGAAGATTGGCTATTAAAGTAGAGTTAAGTCCTGAACTAAGACCAGAGAGGGGGCAATTACATAGAACTAGTACATGGTTTCAATGAGTTTGACGGGTTGTCGTGCCTCCGCACTCTGTTCGCCTGAGCCTGTCGAAGGACCCGTAGGGCCTAAAGGCGGAAACTCCGGACTCTGATAGATCGTGCCAAGCACCCTTCGACTCCGCTCAGGGTGAACGGAGATCGTACACGTCAAACTCATTGAAACCATGTACTAGCTATCCGCAAAAGCACAAGCAGCCTGTCTTTTTCGGGCAGCGGGTGGCGGGAAGCGGGCAGCGCTTACTAAAATGCCAAAGTTATCAAATAACAGCCCCTTAATCAGTCGACGGCTTGTTAGCAATAATCGCCAACGCATCCATCAACCGTTCCTGGGCATTACGTCGGCGCTGACTCCGGACTGGCCGGTTTTTCTCATACTCACCGTCACTTTGCAGCTGCCAGCTGCGGGTGTTATCGGTGAGGTAGTAGTCCAATTCCTTTTTGATGCGTGCGGCCAGTTTCGGGTCTTCAATGGGGAAGCAGGTCTCAATACGCATGTCCAGATTTCGGATCATGGCATCCGCACTGGAACAGTAGACCAGTGCGTCATCGTCGCCATTTTCAAAGTAGTAGATACGGGTGTGCTCAAGAAACCGTCCGACAATGGAGCGTACGCGGATATTTTCTGAAAGCCCTTCGATGCAGGGCCTCAGGCAGCAGATGCCCCGAACGATCAGGTCCACCTCAACACCGGCCTGAGACGCTTTGAACAACGCCTTAATGATATGAGACTCAGTGAGTGAGTTGATTTTGATGATGATCCGGGCCTGTTTTCCCTCTTTGGCGTTACTGGTTTCCTGGTTGATCAGATCAATCAGGCTCTTCTTCAGCGTGAAAGGCGCATGGAACAACTTACGGACACGCACCGCACGCCCCATCCCGGTCAGCTGCTGGAAGATTTTATGAACGTCGTTGGTCAGTATCTTGTCACAGGTCAGCAGGCTGTAATCGGTATAGAGACGGGCATTGCCAGCGTGATAGTTACCGGTGCCAAGGTGAGCATAACGCTGAATATGCCGACCTTCACGACGAACAATCAACATCATTTTGGCATGGGTTTTATAGCCGACGACACCGTATACGACGACGGCCCCTGCTTCCTGCAGGCGACGGGCCAGGGCCAGGTTTTCCTCTTCATCAAACCGCGCACGGATCTCTACCACAACCGTCACCTCTTTACCCTGCCTGGCGGCTTCTACCAGGGCATCCACCATTTCTGAGTGAGCACCGGTGCGGTACAGCGTCTGGCGAATGGCCAGCACATCAGGGTCTTTGGCAGCCTGACGGAGCATATCCACCACCGGGGTGAATGACTCAAAGGGGTGATGGAGCAGGATGTCCTGTTTGGCCACCAGATCCAGCACGTTGTTGCTGTGCTTCCGTTTACTGTGCAGGCCTTTCGGGTAGCCGGGGGTAAACGGCGGGAAGACCAGGTCCGGTTTGTCATTGGTGTCGCAGATGGACATCATGCGAGTCAGGTTGACCGGTCCTCTGACCTGGTAAACGTCTTCATTGGTCAAGCCGAATTCATTGAGTAGAAAATCCACCAGCGGTTGTGGGCAGTTGTCGGCTACCTCCAGTCGTACCGCTTTACCGTAGCGACGGGAGAGCAGTTCGCCCTGCAGTGCCTTGGCCAGGTCTTCAACCTCATCTTCAAGATCCAGGTCACTGTTACGGGTCAGTCGGAACTGATAACAGCCTTTGATATCCATGCCGGGGAACAGGTCGCTGACATGGCGATGGATAATCGAAGAGAGAAATACATAATCATTCTCCCGGCCATCACAGATATCTTCAGGCATTTTGACAATACGCGGCAACGACCGGGGTGCCGGAATAATAGCCATACCCGTATCACGGCCAAAAGCATCTTTGCCTTCCAGGGAGACAATAAAGCAGAGCAGCTTGTTTGCCAGCCTTGGGAACGGGTGGGCAGGGTCCAGCCCGATAGGGCTGATAATGGGCATCACTTCATGGTAGAAGAAGCGCTTGATCCATGTCTGCTGCTTTTCCGTCAGCTCATTGCGGCGCAGAAAGCGAATACCCTCTTTTCTCAGAGAAGGTAACAGGCTTTCATTCAATATCTGGTATTGCAGCTCAACGTATTCTTTGGCCTTCTGGCTGATCTCTTTCAGGACCTGCTGTGGTCCCATGCCATCGAGGCCCACCTGCTCACGGGAGAAGTCGATCTGCTGCATCAGGCCCGCGACCCGGATTTCAAAATATTCATCGAGGTTGGAGCTGAAAATCAGCAGAAACCGGAAGCGCTCCAACAGCGGGTACTCTTCGTTTAACGCCTGCTGCAGCACCCGGAAATTAAACGCCAGATGGCTGAGTTCACGATTAATGTAATAGTCAGGGTTCTGGTAATCACTGACCTTGGGGGGCTTGCTGGCCATTGGCTCGGCAAGCTCAGATGATTGGGCCCGGGGTTCCTGAACATCCGACTGTTGGGGGTTATCCATACGACCTCTTTCTCAGCAAAATAGCACTGGCTTATGATGACCGGTTTCAGTGGCTTTTGTCATGGATCCTGTCAGTGACGTTTGTCAGAGATTCAACCAATGGCCCGGTGAACAGGCGACTCTCGGAGCGGAAGTATTAGGGCAGGGAGAATGTCGCATTATTCATTTTATTCTAACAGAAATAATAAAGACTACTCCCTGCATGAACGTTTACCTGTTTAAGAGTTCATTTTACGGAGCGCTCTCGCAGCATCCTTGGCAAAATAGGTTAGAATGGCATCCGCTCCGGCCCTGCGAAAACACATCAGGGATTCCAGCATCACGGCATCGCCATCAAGCCAGCCATTGTCCGCCGCCGCTTTGTGCATGGCGTATTCGCCACTGACCTGGTAGGCAAAGACCGGTACCTTGAATTCATCCTTAACCCGGCGAACAATATCCAGATAGGGCATGCCTGGTTTGACCATCACCATATCGGCGCCCTCTGCCAGGTCTGCTGCCACCTCGTGGATCGCCTCATCACTATTGGCAAAGTCCATTTGAAAGCTGAACTTATTGCTTTTACCGAGATTACCGGCTGAGTCCACCGCATCCCGGAACGGGCCGTAGTAATTGGAGGCATATTTGGCAGAGTAGGCCAGGATGCGGGTATTGATATGGCCTTCTTCTTCCAGGCGCTGGCGGATGGCACCAATCCGGCCATCCATCATGTCTGATGGGGCAACAATATCTGCGCCTGCTTCTGCATGAGACAGGGCCTGACGGACAAGGGCCTCAACCGTTTCATCATTGACCACATAACCATCTTCATTGGTCAGGCCATCAAGACCGTGGGAAGTAAAGGGATCCAGTGCCACATCGGTAATCACACCCAGCTCCGGGAACCGGCTTTTCAGCGCTCGAACCGCTTTCTGGGCAAGACCTTCCGGGTTCCAGGCTTCTTCCGCCAGCTCGGACTTCTTATCAGCGGGTGTCACTGGAAACAGGGCAATGGCCGGAATGCCCAGCTCCACCAGTTCAGCGGCTTCCTCAAGAAGTAAATCAATACTGAGGCGCTCAACACCGGGCATGGAGGCAACGGATTGGCGCTGCTGATGACCGGCCACAATAAACAGCGGATAAATAAGATTGTCCACGGAAATCTGACTTTCGCGCATCAGACGGCGGGAGAAGTCGTTGTAACGCATCCGTCTTGGGCGGGCAGCAGGAAAAGGGCGATGAATCATACTTCTTTATCCTTTTGAGGTTGTAAGTAGTTGGCCAAATGGAATCGTATATTTCTGGCTAAGTGGGCAGTTGCTATGCAAGGCGCAACGTAGGGAGCATAGCCGTAGCTATGTGACCGGAGTTGCAACGCCGCAGAGTGACTGACAACTTAGTCAGAAATATATGATTTCATTTGGTTAACTACTTAAGGGCCGACTCGCAACGAAGCGTCAACAGGCCAAACAGCCACAGTTTCTAATTTGACAATAATGGCTGGCATTATACGGGAAAAAACGTATGATTTTGCAGGGATTGTCGTATCAAACAGATGTTTGTAGCTCTGGAAGGTGTTATGAATAACAAGAAATGGCTTTTGCTGACAGTGCTGGCCGCAGCAATTGGTGCGTTTTACGCCCTGGACGGTCAGCAATACCTGACCCGTGATTTCTTCCAGGGCCTTTATCGTGATGATCCGGTACTGACGGCTGCCGCGTTCTTTATCATTTACGTGGCGGTGACCGGCCTGTCACTGCCGGGAGCGGCAGTGCTTACGGTGGTGGCGGGGGCCATTTTTGGCCTGTTTCAGGGCGTGTTGCTGGTCTCTTTTGCCAGCACCCTGGGAGCCACTCTGGCTTTTCTGTTTTCCAGAACCTTATTAAGAGACTGGGTAGCACAAAAGTTTTCCGGTTATCTGGAGACCATTAACAACGGCGTGAACAAGGACGGAGCCTTTTATCTGGCAACGCTCCGACTGATTCCGGCGGTGCCTTTCTTTGTGATCAACCTGGTGATGGGGCTGACCTCCATGCGGGTCCTGACCTTCAGCCTGGTCAGTCAGCTGGGAATGCTCCCGGGTACGGCGGTTTTCGTCAATGCCGGTGCCCAGCTTGGCCTGGTGGAGGAGTTGTCTCTTGAAGGGATTTTAACGCCACCATTGATCGCTTCATTTGTGCTTTTGGGTATTTTTCCCTGGATTGCCAGAATGGTGATGGAGTGGTTGAGACGTCGTCGTTTATACCGCAGCCACCAGCGTCCTGCACAGTTTGATAATAACCTGACCGTGATTGGTGCCGGCTCTGCCGGACTGGTCAGCAGCTATATTGCTGCGGCGGTCAAGGCCAAAGTATCACTGATTGAAAAGCATAAAATGGGGGGCGATTGCCTGAATACCGGGTGTGTGCCCAGCAAAGCCCTGATTCGTTCCGCCAAAATGGCCCATTACCTGAAGCGGGCTGATGAGTTCGGTATTGAACATGCGTCCGGGCAGGTTAATTTCTCCAAAGTGATGGAGAGGGTTCAGGGGGTTGTTGGCAAGGTTGAGCCCCACGATTCTGTTGAGCGTTATTCCGGTCTGGGGGTTAACTGTATCAGTGGCTCCGCGCAGCTGATCAGCCCTTGGGAAGTAGAAGTGGACGGTAAAAGAATCACGTCCCGAAATATTGTCATTGCCAGTGGTGGTCGTCCCTATGTGCCACCGCTGCCGGGCCTTGAGCAAATTGAATACTACACATCGGACACCATTTGGGGCTTACGCAATAAGCCCGGCCGGATGCTGGTGATTGGCGGTGGCCCTATTGGCTGTGAACTGACTCAGGCCTTCACCAGGCTGGGGGTTCAGGTTATTCAGGTGGATCACGGAGCCCGGCTGTTGCATCGTGAAGATGACGATGTTTCAAAACTGGTGATGGATCAGTTTATTCAGGATGGCGTCGACCTGAGGCTGAAACACGAAGCCCGTTCTTTCCATAAGTTGCCGGATCCGGACACCGGCGTCGAGCGTCAATTTCTGGCAGCGAAATTTGCCGGTCAGACCGTAGAAATTGACTTTGATATCGCCCTGTTTGCCACGGGCGCCAAGCCAATACGGCAAATCTTGGCCTTGAAGCGCTGGGTATCGAGTTAACTGAGCGGGGAACCATTGAGGTTAATGACTACATGCAGACCCGTTACCCCAATATCTACGCCTGTGGCGATGTCGCGGGACCTTACCAGTTTACCCATACGGCGGCACATCAGGCCTGGTATTGTGCGGTGAATGCCCTGTTTGGCCGCTTCAAAAAGTTCAAAGTGGATTACTCAGTAATTCCCTGGTGTACCTTTACCGATCCGGAAGTGGCCAGAGTGGGTTTGAATGAGCAGGAGGCCCGGGAACAGGGCATTGCCTATGAAGTGACCAGGTACGGTATTGATGATCTGGACCGAGCCATAGCGGATGAAGAAGCACGGGGCTTTGTGAAAGTGCTGACCGTGCCGGGCAAGGATAAGATTCTGGGAGTCACCATTGTTGGTTATCATGCCGGTGAGCTGATTACGGAGTATATCAGTGCCATGAAACACGGTCTGGGCCTTAATAAAATCCTGGGGACTATTCATATCTACCCGACACTGAGCGAAGCCAACAAATACGCTGCGGGTGAGTGGAAAAAAGCCCATGCACCCCAGGGGGTATTGTCGCTGGTGGAAAAATACCACGCATGGATGCGCCATTGACTATCATTAAGGGGTCATTATAAACATAAGGATGTTTAATGAGTGGCCCGGACCCGTCTGATGGTGGCCCGACAGAGGATCCCTCAAAGGATTCTGTAAATAACAGCCCAAGGTTAGCGCCGGCTGCCATCAGCGAAGATAAGAAAATCTTCCAAGAGCTGAAAAAAATCCTCAAGAACCGAAGCGTTATGCTGGCTGAGCCTTCTTCCCGAAAAAGTCTCAAAACCAATAACAAGAGCCTTCTGGCAAGAATAAAAAACTTTCTGCCTACCTCTATCTATAAGATGGTCTCCCGTCTCAAACCCATTGATGAACAGAAAAAGATTGGAACGATGATTGCGCTGGTCCAGCAGAAGAATCAAATGGCCTGGCAGCGTCTGGGAGAAGGCAAGGCTGAGGGTGCCTGTGATCAGGCGTTGCGCAAGCTACAGCTGGATTGTGAGCAGTCGCAGCTCTGGCTGGATCTGCTGGAGGGCCGTGGGCAGTCCAAGGTGACTGAAGAGCGGGCTCGGGTGGTTGACTGTCTCAAGGACTGTGTTGCCGCAAGCGCTGCCAGTGACTTCAGGCAGGCGGATGAAGCTTACGTCGAAGCCGTTCACGATCTCAAGCTATCCATCATTCATGAAAATGATCTGAAAATTGAGCTGCAGGCACCCAAAGCGTCTTCTCCCCTGGCCGGGGAGCTGAGGCAATTTGAGAAAATGCTGGTGGATGAGGCATCAGCCTTGGAAGCCTATCGGCTGTATGGGCAGAATCAACGGTCATGACGGGTTTCTGCTGTTGGTTCGATCAACTTCTTTGCCCAAACGATAAGTTACCTGTTTCCCTTCAGCATTCGTTTTAGTGGTGATTTTCAGGCATAACATGTCAGTCTCATTCCACCATAAGTGAAGATCCTCCGCATCCTTTAGGAGCTTTGTTTTTGCCTGGGCAAATGCTTCGGCAGATTCAAAGTCACCCCTATGACACTCCAGTATTTTTTCCAGGTTGCCAAAAGGAAAAACCGCAGTAGTTACGGTCTCCCTTACATGGTAAGTAGGCTGAGAGTCGGATGAAGAAACAGTGCGATCCGAAATATCCTTTTGTTGCACGTCAGAACTGTCATTTTGGTCTGATCGTTTTGACAGAAAGTTGGAAATATTGTGGGCAATGGCCACCACTCTTCCACAAAACCAACGCACAATGTTAAGCGGCAGTTTTATTGCCGCTTTAACATAATAAGTAATATTTTCAACTGCGTTGTTGATCATTATTTAAATTCCTTAAATTTCAATAAGTTGCCCTCAAATGTCGAAAGACTTTGTCAGGGGGAGATTTATTACGAGAACGCCATGTTTCATTTAGACTGTGTACGGCCAAGTAAGTTCAATATGCCCCTCTGCCAGGACAGGCTGGGAGGCATAAGTGTTCTGTGGGTAATAAAGATTAAGGCTGGGCTTCAGTCGGGTCCGGGATCATAGAATAGGCAGAAGGGCTGGCAATACCACTGGTTTTCAGCACCAGCAGTGACATAACTCCGCTAACTAAAACAAACTGCCAGGTCCAGTCTGGCATCAGATCAATCCATATCCCATTGGATACAACGATGGTTACCCCGGTAAATACAAAGCGTATGGCTTCAATAACGATCAATCCGGTGAATTTTTCCAGCAACCAGCCAATACCGATCAGGTTCAGTGCCAGAACAAATGTCCAGAGTGCATTGAAGCCGTAAGGCGTGTTGTGGCTGATGGCTAAAAATACCGTGGTTGCCAGTACAAGCATGGCAAAGTGGATCAGTGCATAGACTTTCAGGCCCATGCTGACGTCAGGGTTATAGTTCTTGTAGCCGTGAATATCCGGCATCTTCATCGGTGAGGCGATGTCCGCAGGTCGATAGCCTGTGCGTCTGAACCAGAGTGTGAGTTTGTCTTTCCAGCTTTTGGTATTACAGGCATCCCTGCACATCCCGGCATAAAGATGCAGGTTTGCCCACACCGGGTTCCAGCTTCTCAGAGGCGTTAGCGTGCCGTAGCGGATGGGCTCATAGTTTTCATCTTCTTCGATAAATGTGCCAAACAGCCGGTCCCAGATAATAAATGCTCCGCCATAATTTTTATCCAGATACTTCCGGTTTTTGGCATGGTGCACCCGATGGTTTGAGGGGGTAACAAACAGCCGTTCAAACCAGCCAAGCTTTGGAATATGGCGGGTATGCACCCAATATTGATAAAGCAGATTCATCAGGCTTACCGTCAAAAAGACATAAGGTGGGATGCCAAGAATGGCCATGGGCACGTAGAACACCCATGAGAACAGAAAGCCGGTGCTGGTCTGGCGCAGAGCCGTGGTCAGATTGTATTCCTCACTCTGGTGATGCACCGAGTGGGCGGCCCAGAGCAGGTTGACTTCATGGCCTTTGCGATGATTCCAGTAATAGAAGAAATCCTGCAAGACAAACCCAAGGACCCATACCCAGAGGGCGTTGCTATCCAGTGACAAGAGCGCTGCATGATTATAAATAAGGGTATAAATACCCAGTTTGAAAATAACACCCGTGGTGACGTTAAGCATCCCCGTACTCAGGCTGTTTATGGCATCGTTAACTCGATAGTAATCCTTCTTGCGAATGATGGTGGCGATCACTTCAATAAGGATCATCAGCAAGAAGATTGGTATGGCGTACACAATCGGATTCATGGGGCGAGCCTGATTATTGTTGTTGTAGGCCTGTTTTTAACATGAGTCCCAACGAAAAGCATGGTTTTTCATCAATTGAACACGTCTTATGCTACCTGGATTTTAGATTGGAACCAGAATTAGCCTCTTACCGGTAGTTGACCGGTTAGACAACTACAGTTGTCTGAAATTTTAAATTCCCATTTATGAACTTTTCTGTTTTTTTTGGTCAAACAGGTAACCCAAAAAACTCATGTTAGTGTGATTTATGACTCCTTTATCAAACACGTCTGCTGTAGCTACTCCGAAAAATACTTCCTGCAATTCTCAGGTTCCTGCTGCGGGCACTGCTTTTGGAAGGTATCAGGTCTCCATAGTGAATTTGGAGAAGGCGCAAGTCTTGATGGCTTTATATAATTACGCCCGCAACCCGATGGGCAGTTTTTTAGGCAGTGGTAGTTATGGGTCGCACAATCCTACGCCCTTTTATGTTCCCACATCTAACTTCAGTATAGAGAATTCGGAAAAATTGATGTCTCTTGATGAAGCGAGCTCACTGGTTTCTCAAACGCTGGATCTTGGTAATGTCCGCGGTAGAACAATTAGCACTGATATATCTGGAAATGTCATAGATACGTCTCTATACGACAGAAGTAATGGGAAGGGGTGCAATGGCTATTCAAAGCATTACAAAATAACGAGAAAGAAAAAGAGCGTCATTATGTTATATGGCGCTATTTTTCCTGTTACTCACCGTTAAAGAATGCTTTCATCCAAAATCGTCGTAAAGTATTTTTCCCTATAGAGCAGCAGCCGGTTCCTTTTCTTTTCCTGACTGCTGACTTGTCGCCTTGCGTGAGTGAATCGCTTTATTGATCAAGGCAGCAATACCCTTGTCGCCACGTTGGCCGACTACCTGAAGGGGGGTATTCGATCTCCGGCATGTTCCCAGGACGCAGCCAACCTTTGCCTGTTCCGGGTCAGCACCGTGCTCCAGCAGCATCAACACAATACGCCTGAATGGGGCCGAAGCAGCAGCGTAGAGCGGGGTCACTCCGTCTTTGTTGGCGGTATTCACCAGGGCATTGCCAAGCTCGGCTCTTTCTGAATCCGGCATTTTACTGATGACCGCTATTATGTGCTGGACAATCCTGAAAAAACTACCATGTGCAGCAATTAATAGCGGAGTAGCACCATGAGCGTCAGTGGCATTCACCACCTGCCTGGCATCCAAACTCCGTTCGTCCAAGCGGAGCCGAAGAGATCCGCACCCTGAATAAAGACTGTGCCAATCACCCTTCCCCCGCATTTTTACTGGATAAGTTTCAACAGTAACCCCTCTTCCAGAAGCGCCCTTCTTACCAGGGTAAACCCGCCATACCATGGGCTGTCATAAAGCGTTGAGTAAACGACGCTGGTTTCAAGGCTTTCATTGATGGAAACCGTCTGCGTTTTCAGACAGTGTTTGATCACCGGGTGGATAATCGTGGCAGCGGCACAGATCTCACCGGCAAGTACCACTGTGTCCGGTCGCAGCAGGTTGACACTCATGGCTATTGCCCTGCCAAGGTTACCGGCAGCTTCTTTCAGCAGATCATTTGCCAGCTGATCGCCCTCGTTCGCGGCATGACAGATTGCCAGGATATCCGCCTTTTTGGTCTGGCTCTTATTTAACAGACTGGGAACACCCGACGCCAGCAGCTTATGACAGCGCTTTTCTATGGCCGGATTACAGACCAGGGTTTCCAGGCAACCAAAGTTACCGCAGTAACACCGTTCTCCCAGCGGATCGATCTGAATATGGCCAATCTCGCCAACGGCCAGGGTGCTGCCTTCATAGAGCTTATTGTCCAGAATCATACCGGCTCCCACCCCGTTATGGACGCTGACAAAGAGGCTGTTTCTAAATCCACGGCTGACACCAAAGTGGTGCTCGGCCAGCGCCATGGACGAAATAAAGTTGTTGATAAAACAGGGAATCCCCAATGCCTCAGACACCTGCTCTGCCAAAGGGAGATTGCTGACCGAAAGGTGGGGCATGAAAGTAATAATCCCTTTGGCTGAATTGACCAGCCCGGGCGTTGTGATGCCAACACCGGCCAGACAACGAATATACTTCTTATGGGTTTTGAGGAATTTTCTCAGTGAGGCAATCAGCTGTTTGGTAAATTCAACCTGATTCAAAGGCTGAATTGGCTCTGAGTACTCAGCCAGCAGCTTGCCTGACAGGTCACACAACCCCAGGTGGAGTTTGGTTCTGCCTGCCCTTGCCGCAAGAATCTGGATCTGGCCCTGTCGGGGAGCCAGCGATGTGGCCCGACGCCCCCGTTCAGAGGTCTGCTGTTCCTGTTCAACAATCAGGTCGGCTTCCATCAGTTGTCGGGTGATACGGGTCACGCTACCGGCAGCCAGACGACATTGTCTGGCTATCTGGATTCTCGAGATGGAGCCATGCTCAACAATCGCTTGGTAAACAGCAGAAATGTTCCGCTCTTTTACAAAGTCCAGATTGGCAATTACTGTCGTCATTTTTGTAGTTTCAGCTCGCCACCGCTTACCGTGCCCTGCAAGGTAAAGGTGTCATCGAAAATGGCAAGGTTGGCAAACTGCCCAACCGCAATGCTGCCCATCTGACTTGCAACATGGATGGCTTTTGCTGCATTGACGGTAGCCATGCGAATCACCGCCTGAGGCTCAATCCCTGCCCGAATGCTATTGGCGACCGCTGCCATCATAGTGAGTGCGGAGCCGGCCAGGGTACCATCCGCATTGGAGCACTTGCCATCCTGGTGGTAGATGGTTTGTCCGGCGAAGACAAAGGTGGCCATATCCGTACCGGTCGGTGTGGTTGCATCGGTCACCAGCACCAGACGGTCCTGCATCAGACGGTGGGCGATGCGCAGGTTTTCCCAGGACAGGTGCAGACCGTCAGCAATGATACCGGCACCCATGGCATGGCTGTCAAAGATGGCACCTACCACACCAGGCTCGCGGCTGCCCAGGGGGCTCATGGCGTTATGCAGATGAGTGGCAAAGGTTGCCCCCGCCTGTTCTGCCGCTTTAGTCTGCTCACAGGTGGCATTGGTGTGGCCGATGGACACAACAATGCCCGCTTTACTCAGCGTTTCAATGGTGCCTTCAGGGCAGACTTCCGGTGCCAGTGTCACCATGGCAATGACGTCGGCATTGTCACAGAAAAAGTCGATCATTGTGCGGGAGGGCGCACGGATGAAGTCCGGATCATGAATGCCTTTACGCTGAGGATTCAGGTAAGGGCCTTCCAGATGAATGCCGGGTACACGATCCGGATGCCTGGCCATGTATTCACGGGTGACCTTAACCGATTGTCGTATATCCTCATCACTGGTGGTAATCAGCGTAGGCAGAAATGCCGTACAACCTGCGCGGAGGTTAGTCTCGTGCATGATATCCAGTGTATTGATGGCGATATCACTGTTAAAAAGAACACCACCACAGCCGTTTAATTGCAGGTCGATAAAACCAGGGCTTAACGTAAGACCGCCGAGGTCTACTTTTTTCAGGCTATCGGCACCCTGATGATCACCGGCAATATCCTCTGCCTTGCCAATGGCCGAAATTCGGCCATTCTCTATAATGATGGTATCAAACGACGACTGCTCCGGGTCACCGGTTAACGGTTTGCAATTAACCAGTGCGTAACTCTTTTCCGGGCTGATGACCAGATCCGCAGACATATCAAAAGTCCTTGATGTTTTCAGACTCAATATCCTGGAAGTAGCGCAGAGTGCGAACTTTCAGATCCAGGGTGGCAGGGTCATCACAGATCATCATCGCTTTTGGATGAAGCTGCAGGGCTGAGATTGTCCACATATGGTTTACTGACCCTTCAACCGTGGCCTGAACCGCACGGGATTTATCAGAACCAGTGGCCAGAATCATCAGCTCACGGGAGTCCAGAACCGTTCCGACACCCACGGTAAGCGCCAGTTTTGGTACCTGGCTGATGTCCTGATCAAAGAAGCGCGCGTTGGCTTCACGGGTTTTCGTGGTCAGCGTCTTCAGGCGGGTACGGGAGGACAGTGAAGAACCGGGTTCGTTAAATGCGATGTGCCCATCGTGTCCGACACCACCCATAAACAGTTCAATGCCGCCATAATTTTTAATCGCTGTTTCATAACGCAGGCATTCGGCTTCCAGATTTTCTGCGTTACCGTCCAGAAAGTTAATGTTTGCTGCCGGGATATCCACATGATCAAAGAAGTGGCGGTGCATGAACATTCGGTAACATTCCGGGTGATCGGCAGGCAGGCCAACGTATTCGTCCATGTTGAAGGTAACAACATGGGCAAAGCTGACTTCTCCTTCCCTGTGCAGGCGAACCAGTTCCTGATACGTCGGAATGGGTGTGCCGCCGGTTGGCAGGCCAAGAACAAAGGGGCGTTCAGGGGTCGGATTAAATGCCTTGATCCGGCTGACAATGTATCGAGCAGCCCAATAACCAACGGCTGGCTTGTCTTTCAGAGGTATAAAGCGCATGTCGTAAACTCCAGGCTTCGCTAATCTGCTCAGGGTGATGTTATGCATCATAGTCTATTTATTTTTTGATGGAAAATAAAGGCGGTTGGTAATGTGCTCAACAGGTCGAAAATGTCTTTAAGTGATGATCTGAGTCAATGTATTCGCTTTTTTATTTTTCTTTGAAAAATAAATCAGTAAAATTCCGCGCCACACAGAACGAGACACACTCTCACTATAAAGAATTAAATGGTTGATCAATCATGAACATTTTGGGTTACTTGCAGAAACTCGGTAAGGCGCTGATGCAGCCCTTTGCCGGTAAGGTGAAGAAAAGTGCGGCTACTGAAGATCTGAGTGCTACCCAGTCGCGTCAGACTCAGCAAGTAGCGGCGGCTGTTTCTCAGGAAGCAGTGAAAAAAGAAGTGGAAGTAAAAGATACTGCTCTGTTCGCCCGTCAGTGCCTGAAAGTGCTGGGTGGCCACCAGAACGTGACTCAGATTGATGCCTGCGTCACTCGCCTGCGTCTGACGTTGAAAGATACGGCCAGCGTCAGTGATGACCGTATTAAGGGGCTGGGGGCAGCGGCGGTGGTTCGTGTGGGTGACAAGAACCTGCAAATCGTCGTCGGTCTCCAGGCTGAAGTAATTGCTGATGAAATGAAAAAGATCCCGGTGACGGATGATCTTGCCAATGTTGAGGTTTCTGCATGACGCTCTCCCATCAAGATGTTAAAAATGAGGGCAAACCTTGCCAACTGTCTCTGGTTGCGCCTTTGTCCGGAATGCTGTTATCCATCGAGGAGTCCACTGACCCGGTATTTGCTGGTCGACTGATCGGTGACGGTATTGTGATCAACCCAACGGACTCTGTGGTACTGGCACCGTGCGCCGGTACCATCAGTCAGCTCCATGACGCCAGACATGCCGTGGCGATCAAGACAGATTCCGGTGTCGAAGTGTTGATCCATGTGGGCATCGATACGGTTGTTCTGCGTGGTGAAGGCTTTGAGACCAACGTCAAAATAGGCGACAAAGTGTCTGTTGGTCAGCAGCTGCTGTCGTTTGATCCCGAGTTTGTCGGAGCCAGGGCGGCCAGCCTGCAGACTGCGATTATGATCACCACCGGTGAAACCGGTGTGGTGGTAAATCCCCGTACCGAAGTAACAGCGGGGCAGGATAGCGTATTTGCCATCGGGGCTGAGCCTGAAAAGGAGATGTCCACCGAGAGCAAATACAGCCGTCAGGACAGCATTACCCTGACCGACGATTTTGTGCTGATGAACCCACTGGGTCTTCATGCCCGTCCTTCTGCCACTCTGATTCAGATTATCAAAGGCTTCAATTCTGATGTGCTGATTCTGAACAAAGACACTGGCAAAGAGTGCAAGGCCAACAGTCTGACCGCTCTGATGGGGCTGCAGACGGTACTGGGTTCTAACCTGCAAATCACCGTTACCGGCCCTGATGCCAAAGAAGCGATAGCAGCCATCCTGAATGGTTTCCGCAGTGGTTTGGGTGAAGCCGTTGCCGACGTACTGCCGGGCGCTGATGAAGCCATGGCAGAAGAAGCGCCACTGCTTGGACCGGTAGAAGGCTCCGATGGTCGTTTACCCGGCGTTAAAGCGGCACCGGGTATGGCCATTGGCAAGCTGCACCATCTGGTTCATGAACTGCCCAGCTACCCGGAAGAGGGGGTTGGTGTCAGCGATGAACTGGGTCAGCTTGGCTACGGTATCCAGAAAGCCCGGGAGTCCCTGCAGCAGCTGGTGACTAAAATGGCAGCGGATCATGTGGGTGGTCATGCAGAAGTATTTGTTGCCCATCAGCAGTTGCTGGACGACCCGGCGATCAGTGACCGTGCCCGTGAACTGATTGAAGCAGGCAAGAGCGCCATGTGGGCATGGCATCGAAGTTTTCTGGCCGAAGCGGATGAAATGCGCAAGCTGGATAACCCGCTGCTGGCAGCCCGGGCCATCGATGTAGAAGACGTTGGTCTTCGGGTTCTGCGCTACCTGATGGGCGTTGAAGGTGGCACCGATCAGCTGCCGGAAAACACCATCCTCTGTCTGGAAGACATTACGCCTTCGGAAGTGGTGACCCTGGATCGCCAGCGCGTGATTGGTATCGTGACCCTGCACGGCGGCGCGACTTCCCATGCGGCGATTCTGGCCGGTTCCCTGGGTATTCCTTACCTGGTCAACGTACCGGGCAGTGTTCGTCAGTATGAGAACGGTACCGATGTTATCCTGAACACCAACAAGGGTTACATGCTGGTTAATCCTACTCAGGAAGAGATCGACAGAACCGTTGCCCGCCAGGAACGTGCGGCGGCGGAACATGCAGCGGCGTTGCAAGTGGCTGACCAGCCCGCGGTGACTCTGGATGGCCATCATGTTGAGATCGCTGCCAATATCGCCAACCAGGACGATGCGGAAAAAGCGGTCAAAATGGGCGCTGAAGCGGTAGGTCTGCTGCGTTCCGAGTTCCTCTATATGGAACGTGCAACCGAACCCACCATGGATGAGCAGATAAAAGCCTACGAAGGTATTCTGGACGCTATGGGTAAAGACCGTCCGGTCATTATCCGTACTCTGGACGTCGGTGGTGACAAGCCTCTGGCTTATCTGCCCCTGCCAAGAGAGGAGAACCCGTTCCTGGGTGAACGTGGTGTGCGTATCGGTATTAACCGTCCGACCATGCTGCGCAAGCAGGTTCGTGCGATCCTGAAGGCGGCTCATGCCGGTCATGCCCGTATCATGTTCCCGATGATCAGCTCCCTGGATGAATTCCGTGCCGTGAAAAAACTGGTGCTGGAAGAGCAGGAGACGACGGGTGTCACCGTTGAAGTGGGTATTATGATTGAGGTGCCGTCCGCTGCGCTGCTGGCCGATCATTTTGCCAAAGAAGTGGACTTCTTCTCCATCGGTACCAATGACCTGACCCAGTACACCCTGGCCGTTGACCGTGGTCATCCAAAACTGGCGGCACGGGTCGATGGTCTTCACCCGGCAGTATTGCGCCTGATCGATATGACGGTGAAAGCAGCCAACAAAGAAGGCAAGTGGACGGGTATCTGTGGCAGCCTGGCCAGTGACCCGAATGCGGTGCCTATTCTGGTTGGCCTGGGTGTTCAGGAACTGTCCATCAGTGTCCCGGCAATCCCGGTGGTTAAGGCCCGTGTTCGCAGCCTGAACTATAAGCACTGCCAGAGCCTGGCCCGTGAAGCGCTGACTCTGGATTCAGTAGAAGGCGTAAGACGTTTGACTGCCTGATCACTGACGATCATCTTTCTGAAAGCCCCCTGGTTTTGGCCATGGGGCTTTTTTATTGTTGTCTGAAATATGTAGTTTCCCTGTGATGATGCGTAGTTGTACTTTAAATCACATGATCTTGATTCAGGTCATCTGTCGGTTAATTACTGTCCAATTATCATGCCCACCATTTGGTTGGCGGCACTTTTTGTTCACACCTTTATGCCTGCTGGGAAAGCAGAATCTGATAATTGTCTGAGCAGTCGGTGATCACGACCAGTATTTATGATGGGGTGGCGATATCAATGAAAGAAATTGTGGATAAAGTGCTTGCTTCCACGGTGAAGCGAAGAACGTTTATGAAGTGGGGAACCGCTGCGGGCGGTGCGGCAGTGGTTGCTGCGCACACACTGCCGGTGAAAGTTTCTGCGACAGAGGCCAAACCTGCGGTTGCAGAGATCAAGTCAGTGTGGTCTGCCTGTACGGTCAACTGTGGCTCACGCTGTGCACTGCGTCATCAGGTAAAAGACGGTGTGATCATCCATACCGAAACCGATAACACCGGTGACGATACCTATGGTGACCACCAGGTTCGGGCCTGTCTCCGTGGCCGTTCCTTCCGCAAGCGCGTCTACAACCCTGACCGTCTGAAATACCCAATGAAGCGTGTCGGTAAGCGTGGTGAAGGTCGATTTGAGCGCATCAGCTGGGATGAAGCGTTTGACACCATCGCTGATAACCTGAAGCGCATCAAAAAAGAGTATGGCAATGAAGCCATCTATCTCAACTATTGTACTGGTACGCTGGGAGGCACGGTGTCCAAATCCTGGCCGCCAGCCGCCACACCGATCGCCCGTCTGATGAACTGCTGGGGCGGTTATCTTAACCACTATGGTGATTACAGTACGGCCCAGATTGCCGTGAGTTTACCGTATTTGTATGGCGGCAGCTGGGTAGATAATAACTGCACGTCAGATGTTGTGAATACCAGGCTGGTGGTCAATTTTGGCAACAACCCGGCGGAAACCCGTATGAGTGGTGCCGGTATTGTTTATCAGCTGTCCGAAGCGCGACAACGCAGTAAGGCGCGTATGATCACCTTTGATCCGCGCATGACCGATACGGTCCTGGGTGCCAATGATGAGTGGGTTCCGCTGCGACCGGGTACCGATGCCGCACTGGTAGCCGGTATGGCGTGGGTGATGATTACCGAAGACCTGGTGGATAATGAATTCCTGGGCAAGTACACCATCGGCTACGATGAAAACTCACTGCCTGCCAGTGCACCGAAAGGCGCTTCCTGGAAATCCTATATTCTGGGCAAAGGCGATGATGGTGTTGCCAAGACCCCGCAATGGGCAGCAAAAATTACCGGTGTCCCGGCAGACACCATCATCCGTCTGGCCCGTGAAATTGCCATGACCAAACCCTGCAACATTATGCAGGGCTGGGGTCTGCAGCGCACCGCCAATGGTGAGCAGGCCAGTCGGGCGATCTGCATGCTGGCGGTGATGACCGGTAATGTGGGGATTCCCGGTGGTGGTACCGGTGCCCGTGAAGGCAGCTACTCCATGCCCTTTGCGGTCTTTCCGACACTGACCAACCCGGTATCAACGTCCATTCCCATGTTCCTCTGGACCGATGCCATTTACCGTCATGATGAAATGACCGCGCTGACCGCCGGTATTCGTGGTGCCGAAAAACTGACCCAGCCCATCAAGTTCATCTGGAACTATGCGGGTAACTGCATCATCAACCAGCATTCGGACACCAATCGCACCCATGACATCCTTCAGGATGACAGCCAGTGTGAAATGATTGTGGTGATCGACAACCACATGACGCCCAGTGCCCGCTATGCGGATATTCTGCTGCCCGATTTAACCGCGGCTGAACAACCGGATTTCGCCCCTAACGGGTTCTGCGGCAATATGGGTTACACCATTTTCTGTGATACGGCGGTTGAGCCGTTGTATGAATGTCGTTCGGTCTACGACATGTGTACAGGTATTGCCAAACGCCTCGGAGTAGAAGCGCAGTTCACCGAAGGTCGGGACCAGGAAGCCTGGTTGCGTCATATTTATGCAGAATCCCAGAGAATGAACCCGACACTGGTAGACCTGGATTTTGCAGCCTTCCGTGAGCTGGGCATTGTCAAGCAGAAGAACCCCGGTGAACCTCATGTTCAATTCCGCGAGTTCCGGGAAAACCCTGAAAAACATCCACTGGACACCCCCTCCGGTAAAATTGAGATCTATTCTGAGCGCCTGGCGAATATTGCCTCCAGCTGGACACTGGGGGAGAACGATATTATTCGGGCACTGCCTGAGTACGCTTCTTCCTGGGAAGGGCATGAGGCAGACCACGCGCAGCAGTATCCGTTGCAGATGTTTGGTTTCCACTTTAAAGCCCGTACTCACTCCACGTATGGCAACGTCGATGTGCTGCGGGAAACCAACCGCCAGGAAGTGTGGATCAACCCGGTTGATGCCCACAAGCGCAAGATAAAAGACGGTGACATGCTGAAGGTCTGGAATGATCGTGGCGAGATCCGTGTTGCTGCGAAAGTGACTGAGCGCATTATGCCCGGCGTGGTCGCCATGGGGCAGGGTAGCTGGTACGCACCAGACCGCAGTGGCGTGGACCGGGGCGCGTGTATGAATACGCTGACCACCCAGCGCCCATCGCCACTGGCCAAGGGTAATCCCCAGCACAGTAACCTGGTTAACATTGCCAGGGCATAACAGGACAGGAATTAAAGTTCAATGAAACAACTGGGATTTTATGTCGACACGGCCAAGTGTACGGGCTGCAAAACCTGTCAACTGTCGTGCAAAGATGAAAACGACCTGAAAGTCGGCGTGAACTGGCGTCGGGTCTATGAATACGGCGGTGGTAGCTGGCTTCAGAACGAAGACGGCACCTATGCCCAGGATGTGTTTGCCTATTACACCTCCATCAGCTGTAACCACTGTGCCCAGCCAGCCTGTACCAAGGCCTGCCCAACCGGTGCCATGCATAAGCGTGACCAGGACGGCCTGGTGGTGGTTAACGCCGACGTCTGTGTTGGCTGCCGTTACTGTGAAATGGCCTGCCCCTACGGCGCACCGCAGTTTGATGCCGAGAAGAAAGTCATGACCAAGTGTGATGGCTGTTTCGACCGGGTTGAGCAGGGCAAGCAGCCGATCTGTATCGAATCCTGCCCGCTGCGAGCCCTGGATTTTGGTCCGATCGAAGAGCTGCGAGCCAAATACGGCACGGAAGCGGATATCGCGCCACTGCCGGACTCTTCATTGACTGAGCCATCGCTGGTGATGAAGGCGAGCCGTCATGCCAAACCTTCCGGTGACAAGACCGGACGCATTATGAACACTCGGGAGGTATAACCATGCATGAGTTGCCACTGGTATTTTTTACGGTGCTGGCACAGGGCACCGTTGGCCTGTTCCTGGTACTGGCCAGCCTGCTGATGGCGAACAGTGATGCCCTCCGTCAGCAGCTGTTGAATAAACTGCTGCTGGTGGTTCTGGTGCTGCTGGGTATCTCCGGCGCTGCGGCCATGACCCACCTTGGTCAGCCGTTGCGTGCCATAAACGTGATCTTTGGTCTGGAGCACCTGTCGGCACTGAGTGTTGAGATCATCACTACTGCGCTGTTTGGTGGTGCTGTTTTCACTTATGTGGCCATGGTGCACTTCGGTATCCTGGCCAAGTTGCAGAAACTGGTTCTGGCGGGTGCCATGGTATTGGGCGTGCTGTTACTGCTGGCCATTGCCAATGTGTACACCCTGGCCACAGTGCCTGCCTGGAACAGCGGCTGGACCATCTTCCAGTTTGTTATGACCGCTTTTGTGGTGGGTATCCCGGCGGCGGCGCTGATGCTGAGAAGTCAGTCGGCCTCTTTGGGGGCATTCCAGAAAAACACTGATCGTGCGCTGGCCACCCTGGGCTTTATCGCGCTGGGTCTGGTGCTGGTGGGTTACCCGCTGTACCTGTTCTGGCTGGGTCAGGTTGACCTGCCTGCTAACCCGCTGGGCCTGTTTGACTACCACGGTCGTCTGATGCTGGCCCGTCTCGGTTTGTTGTTTGCCGGTCTGGGCGTTTGGGTGATGGCTGCCACTCGTGGTAATAACTCATCGACAGGTCTGGCAGGGGTGAGTACCGTCCTGGTGCTCACGGCGGAACTGTGCGGTCGTATCTTCTTCTATGACCTGCATATGTTTGCCAGTGGCATGTAAATAAGTACAAAGTTCCTCCTTCATAAATGAAAGGAGGAACTTTTCAAAAACTCCGGACGCGTGAACGCACAATAACTATTCCCAGCTTCGTCTGATCAGGCCGTGGTCATAGCTACCCAGAATAGTCAGAAGAAGACGCCCATATTTCACTGGAAGAAACAGGGGCTATTTTTGGAACTAACGTAATAAAAAACACAAAAACCACAAGGCTTTTGCAATATTTACTTTTTCGTCTTTTCTTGGTGTTTTGATTAATTTAGTACTTTCGTATTGTTTTTGTAGGGCAGGGTAGATAATTAATTTACACCTTAAGAACAGTTGTTGAAACTTTTTAGTAAAAATGAAGTCTATTAAAGTGAAATATTTCGATAAACTTTTATAGAGGTAATTTTTATGGATGTATCATGCTCAACTGCTAAAAGTTTTTTCTGTCCCCCCGGTACTGAAGAACCCTACAAATTGTCTGTCATAACATGTGCAGCGGTAGGTGCTATTGGGGGTGGGTTTGGTGCCTGTTCCAGTGTGGTAAAAACTGCCGGTTATCCTTTCGGTTATTTTTGTCTCGGCGCTTTTGGGGGCGGGGCAGCAGGAGCTGGTGCAGGCCTTGCTGTAATGGGTGGAGTCGTTACCTGTTGCCATCTAGCACAACGTGAAATCGCTCTCCAATCTTCCATTGAACCCAAGGTGATCACACAACAGCCCGGTTCGCCCTTGATTATCTCTCATGCTCCCGAAGTAACTGTCGTACCGACAGAAATTCAAGGTGAAGATGGATCAACCAATATCGAAACCGTGTTATGACCCCCACCCCCGGGAATTCCAGCACCATGCACCTTGATCTCTGAGTTTCATGGGTATGGTGGTGGTGGTGACTCGAGTCGGCTGTTATCCCCTGTGGGCGCGCATGGGAGCCGAACTTCGTGAAGTGTTGTTCAGGGGTTTCGACAATCTCATTTACCTACAGGCAGCTGTGCCGACAGATAAATAGCATGAATTATCCGCGGCCTGCTCTTTTAATTCCCCGAGTTTCCGTTGCTCTTAATCCAACAGCCTCCAGGCCACACGAGTGAATCTGATGACATACTGGCAGCCTCTTCGTGGTATTGCGATGCTTGTAGTACTAATGTACATAAAATGCGGTTGCAGCGTAGGGAATTGATTTACAGATTAAGATGATTTGCAGAAACTTTTTAGAAAAAATGAAGTCTAATCAGTGAAAAATCCTGATAAATTTCTAAAAAGGTAAAAAATATGAACTCTTTAGGCCAATGTGCTGCTATTAAGGATTCCTTATGCCACCCAGACACTCACGGTGCATACAAGTTTGGTGCTGGTGCAGGTGGAGCGTTAGGTTATTTGGGAGGTCTGTTTGTGACGAAAGAACCTTGCGGCGTAGCTGTTTTCAGCAGTTTGGGATGCGGGGCAGTAGGAGTTATTTCAGGCCTTTCATATGTGGCTACATTCGTGGCCTGTGTCAACTTAGTTTCTGATTGTACTTTTTGTCCACCTCCCATAGACTCCAGAGTGATCACTAAACAGCCCGAGATGTCCTCGATTATCACTCAGGCTCCTATACTAACTGTCGAATGGACAGAAACTCCGGATGAAAAGGAACCAGTTAATAAAATAGTCGTGTAATGCCCCCGGCAATTGCCTGCACCATGCACACCCGAACTAATCACCATGATCTGTGAGTTTTACAGAGTATGGCGGTGACGGACTCAAGTCGGCTTTTATGCCCTGTGGGTGCGCATGGGAACAGACCCCGTGCCATATCAGACCTTTTGTCCAGTCATTAACGATAAGCCGACAGGCTCCTAGGGTTTCGGTCCAGTTGATTTCCAGTCTTTTTAACTTTTCACACCAATAGATGTGCTCTTGAGATTTCGCCAGATTATCCTGTTGAAGCGAATGAGTTCCTGCCATTCGTGATTTCTCTCTATAACAACTGCCAGCTTTATCATTTGCAACTCACTATTGCATTACTGGACACTGCAATAATACCAATTCCACCTTCTAAATATGATAACGAGCAAGTCATTTTGGACCGCTGGGCAAGGCGGAATGACGAGTAATAGCAGGGCTATTGCGAGGAATTCCAACGAAGATCCAGCGGTTCAAAATGGCTGCGCAGTTCATATTTAGAAGGTGGAGTTGGTATCTGGTCTTTCAGAATTGACTTGGATTCTCAAGATTCATTGCCCGGGTTTGGGCAACAATTACTTTGTGGCCTTCTCTTGGTGTTACGGTGATTGCAGTACTTTCGTATCATAATTACGATTACAGGGTAGGGGAATTAATTTACAGATTAAAAGAAATTGCAGAAACTTTTTAATAGAAATGAAGTCTTAAAAGTGGAATGTTCTGATAAATTTCTAAAAAGGTAACAAATATGAACGCTTTAGGCCCATGTACTGCTACTAAAGATTGCTTTTGCCCCCCGGTGCCCACATTAACTACAAGCATTGTGGTGCTACAGGTGCAGCGATAGGTGGTATTTTTGGCATGCTTTTTTCATGTTGTACAAAATCTATTGAGGTAAGTACTCTCATCTCTTTGGGAAGCGCGGCAGCAGGAGGTGCTTCAGGACTTGCATTAATGGCCGCAGGCACGTGCTGTTGCCAATTGATTTGTAAGGAAGATACCGTTCGTCAACCTTCCATTGGCTCAAGAATAATCACACAACAGCCCGGGATGCCCTCGATTATCTTTCAGGCCCCTGTAATAAATGTTGAATTGACAGAAGTTTCAGGTAAAAAGGAGCCAACCATTAAAACCACCGTGTGATGCCCCCCGGGAATTGCCAGTACCATGCACCTGCAAACTAACCGCCATGCACCATGATCTCAGGATTATACAGGGTATGGCGGTGAGGGACACGAGTCGGCTTTTATGCCCTGTGGATGTACATGGAAACCGACCTTTGGGGAGTGTTGTTCAGGATTTTACGACAATCCCACTTACCCACAGGCAATTAGCGATGGTGAGAATTAACGACAAATGTATTGTGTTATCCACGGCACTTCTGCTCTTCTAATTCCCTGAACTTCTGTTGCTCATAGTCTGACAGCACAAGACCATAGGTTTTTACCACGCGAGTGAATCTGGCAACATACTGGCAGTGGAAAGACTTCGAAGGTGGTAACCACTCAAGGACACCTGATGCCCCTTTCTGGCGGTTGACACTGGCCTGAACGGCAAAAAGATTCACTTCATCATTGGCAAACTGCACCCTTTTTGCCTTCGACCACTGATCAGCCCCACGATCCCAGGCCCATCTCAGAGGCACTAAATGGTCGATATCGACCTGGCGAGCTTCATAAAACGTCTTTCCCGTGTAGACGACAAAATACATTAAAAGGACTATTGAATAAATACCACCTCTTATACGGTACTGGCTCAGGGAATCGTTGGCTTGTTCCCAGTACTGGCCTGCCTGCTCCCGCTGGGCCTGTTTGACTGATATGGTCGTCTGCTCTGGTTCGTCTACAGAGTCAAACTCGGATAAATATAATTTTTTAAGCAGGGACGGTTAAAAGCTATAATGGCGTAGCTGGAAAGAAAATAAAAGCGACGTTTGTTGTATTGCTATATGACCATTTTCTTATTATCAAACATTCGTACATTAAAATACGAGAGTTGAGTAATAAAAATATTTGATCACTATCGAATGAATAACCTACTGTTTAATCCTAATGATAAAAACTTGCATATTTAGTGAGTGTTAAATGAAGCCAATTTCATCAACTCAAGTTACAAGTTTATGCCTGCCAGGTGATGATCAGAAAGTTAAACAAAATCACATACACATTTCTACAGAAGGTTACCGATACACTGTTGGCGGTAACGGCGTTTTTGTAAACACCTTTTGTAAGGCATTTCACGAGCGTAGTTGTAGAAATATCATGGTTCTTCCTCTGCTTGAATTCGTAGAGGATACGGATGTAAAAAAATCAATCACATCTGGCTGTCAGCTTTCTTCTGGTGAATTAATATTGGTTGAAAGGTGCAGTGATATGCCTGAATGTGATGTCTATAGAGTCCAGCCAACAGGGAGGCAGAAAAGGTATTTTGAAAAGCATATTAATTCATACAATATAGAGCAAGAACACAAAGACTCTTTGGCAGAGGATCTTTACTTCAAAGAACAAGGAATTAATGATTCTGATGAAAGATTGAGATCTGGTGCTGCTATATCTCTAAAAATGTGTGTATTTAACCAGATAGCGGCAAAATTTGTCAACGAAGTGCTTTTACCAACAATGGGAAGCGAAAAAGTATATGTTCATGATCATTTTTTTGGAGGATCCCTTCAATACATTAATCACTTCGAAAACGTTAAAAAAGTCAACTGGGTGCATTGCTTAAGTCCCCATACGGGTTTTAGCGACTGTATGGCCAATAAAAAGCCTGTTTATACAACCCAGAGCTATATGAAGATGGATGAGAGCAAGTTCTGCAAGCTACCGGATTATGAAAAGCCTGCAAGAGAGAGGGCAATTAAACATGCTGATGTCATTTTAACAGTATCGAAATATGCCCAATCTTTTCTGACATTTAAACATCCTCTCATATCAAATTTCTTGAGGATTCACAAAAAGGAGATCAGCTCAATCAAAAGCTGCTCAGATTTATCAAAATTTAGCCTGAGTGCCACCGCCAAAAAATACGGGTTAGAAGGAACTCCGGAAAAAAACATCAAATCAAAACTCAGAGACCTGTTCTTTGCTGGAAAATTGCCTTTAAAGCCACCATTAAATAGCAAAGGATGTGTGAACCCAGTCACTAAAAACTTACCAATTGTTTTTTTTATGGGCAGGCCTCATTTTGAAAAAGGGACAGAGCATGTACTGAATATGGTAAAAAAACTGGATTGCCTATTTTTTATTGTTTCTAACGGAACAGAAAAAGATCCATTTATTCAAGCTATTCAGGAAACCAAAGCAGCAAGAAATAACCTCGTTTTACTTACGAAAAATCAAGAGCATAAGCAACTCTTAATGGCTGTTGCGGACTATGCCGTTATTCCTTCTCTGGCTGAGTCCTTAGGCTTGATTGCCGGTGAATGTCATTCTATGGGGCTGCATGTAATCAACTCGGATGTAGGAGGGCTACCTGAGGCGTCACCTCCTTGTGATGAATGCAGAACAGAAGTTCATTCAAATGCGGAGTATGGCCATTACTCAGAAGATACAGATAAAGCATTTCTCCGGGCAGTTAGTGAAAAGTTAAAAGCCGGAAGGCCCAGATCATCTCACATTGTGAGGCATGCCAGTTACTTCCATTCAATGGAGAAATTTACTACTTCAATAGAAAATGCTCTTTCTAATTAATCAGTGCCTGCCTTGGTTATTTTCAGGCAAGGTAACAGGATTGGCTTCGTCATCATACTCTGGTGGCAGCAGCAAAAAGTTCCTTGCAAGTGTGGACTTGGGCATCATTTGGTAAAAAATTTTCCCGTCATGTATGCTCGACTTGACAGAATAGCCGCGCTCACTGAGCAGTCGGGCACCCGGAGAGTCCGGCTGCCGGAGCATCTGCTCCAGTTCAGATTGTTCCAAGGTACCAACAGAGGGCAGGATGGCCTTCTGCTGCAGTCGTATCGTCTCAGTTTCCAGGGCATCCCGGATGTCAGCCGACATAAGTTTTTCCAGCCCGGGTTGGTTCGCCACCACGATCATCTTTTCTGCCAGGGTCATTGCTTCGGGTAACCGGACTTGTCGAAGTTCCCCTTCATTGTGCAGGCGTCGATAAGCACCACCGGACCCGGTATCCGGATCCCAGCAACCAGGCGGTTGGTGATCTGTATGCCGCCGGTGGTGTTTTGCTAAGCAAGGTGAAATACCGGCTTTCTCAGCGATAGCGAACCGGACCAGATCGTTCAGGCACTCACGCAAACACTGATAGGGGTCTGGTGCCTGCTCAATCAGTAATCGTCGTTTATGGTTATCAACCGGGAGATGGTATTGACTGGTGAACGGATTGGGCACCTGGTGATGCCATCCCCCGGTAATGCTGGCCAGATCCCGAAAGCTCAACATGACGGACTGGATCAGCAGGGTGAAGTCCGGGTTGTTGACCACGGACAGCAGTTCAATCTTTTCTGGCTGAAAATAGCCATCATAGATCATTTCACTGGTGTCAATTTCTGCTGAGTCCGGTGTCAGCCTGATCGTCGGAAAGTCCTCCCGTGGTGGTTTGACCCGCAGGATATCCACAGTATCCCCAAAGCGCAGCACCTGACGCAGCAGTAACTCTTCCTCTGTGCATTGGTGGTCAGGAGTAAACGACGGATTTTCAGCACCCATCATTGTGCAGTTTTTGTTTCTCAGGGCGCTGGCCACCAGGGTAACCAGCTGCCCGGGGTACTGTTGCAACCTGGTCATATCACGCTGAAACAGTTCTGCTGCCCGTAGCTCTTCAACATTTTTATGCTCATCTTCAGCGACAGCATCGTGGTAGAGTTCGGCAATGGGTAGTAACTCTTGCAACTCGGGATGCTTCAGCAGTAATTCCCGAAATGGCTTATGAAAGTCGGGCAAAACCTTACTATCCATGAGGAATTCGGTGGCCAGCTGTGTGCGCAGGGCGTGATCCAGTCCGTGCCATTTGCGGTAATAGGGTTTTATGCCCTTCGCCAGGATGGTTTGTGCCCTGTTGGCATGGGGAAACTGGTAATAATACCGACCGACTTTCAGGGTAATTGACTTATAGCGACCATCAGGCAGGATTTCCATGCCCTCAAAGGTTGGCGGTGATGCCAGAAAATTCACCAGCCAGTCCGGCTGCCGTTCTCCTTGTTCCTTTCGCTGGACCACAACGGCAGGCTTACAAGTGTAATATTCCCCCAGAAAAATACTCAGCCTTTGATCAATGGTTCGATTGAGCGTCGCTGTACTCTTTAAATGCTCACGTAACTGTTCATCACTGTATCGCCGGGTTGAAAATCTATTTTCCAGAAATTCTTTAACTGCATGCCCATAAACCGGTTCATTGGTAAAAAAATGATTATAAAACTCCTCGCCAAGCAGTCCAACAGCCTTCCGATGTAGCTCTGAACTGTCCAGCTGCCGGTGATTCAAATGCTCGTGCAATGCAGTCCTCAGGATCGATACTCTATTAGCTATCATATAGTGTTTAGTAACGGGGCCGTCCCCATCATTGCAAAGAAGTTCCCACAGCACCTCGTTACGAATGGTACTGGCTTCACCGTAGGTCAACAGATTCGCCCGGAGAAAATGATTGGTAGATGTTAATATTTCAAGATGATCTGCAAGCTGGGCTGATGTTTGATAACTGAGATAGATTCTTGCGCCGTAAGCGATGAGCAGGCAACACACCAGTGGATTATAGTGGACAGGTGTTGAGTCTTGTACCCTAATAAATAGGGAACAAACAAATTATTATTTAATAACTCCCGGCAGATGAACACTTGTGCGGCAAAGGTGGGTCTGGCCTGTTCGAAAATGTAATCCCAGCTGGACTCGTTATCGTGTATCTCGAAATCATAATATAGCCAGGGAAAGTGTTTATGAAACGGGGTCTGCTCAAGCAAAGCTTCCAGTAATATATTCGGTAAACCCACTTTGCTGTTGACCCCGTCCACCCGGGCTGGAAGTTTGCTTAAGAATGTTGCTGAATCACAGTTCTCGATGGCTGTCAGGATGGCTTTGATGTCAGTGCCAAGCGCCTTGACACTGGCTGATACCGTGCTGACCTGCTCCGGAATATTTTTCAGCAGCTGCAGAAATCGTTCACCACCGGACTGACTCAATAACTGGTAAAGCCTGAGTTCCTGACCAGTGAAGTTGCCGTATTGAGAGAAGGCACGAATGTTTCGCCGCAGCATTAGCGCTTGTGTACGGCTGATTTCCACCGGGGGAGACAACACCCCCTGATAACTGTTGTACAGGCACAGTTTTACTGGCTCACGGAACTCATCACCGGATGTGTTACCTTTATTTTGCTCGAGCGTCAGAATATTGCCCATGACTTCTTCAAGACGGCGGAAAGAAAACTCCCTGGTAAAGTCCAGAAGGTAGCCATAGTGCATGCGGTCAAAATTAATGTGACAGAGAATTTCCGGATATTTGCCTGCTCCTTTAATGATCCGTTCAGACGGTTGGTGCAGTAAATAGCCATTGACACCAAGGTGTCCTGAAGTTAATGGTGATTTGCTAAACAGGGAGTGCTTTCTGTGGTAACTCTCTGCTATTTTCTCTGCCAAAACATGCCAGCTGGTAATTTTCTTGGTGTATGTGAACCTGCAGCACGGTTCCCCCGAGGCATTCGAACAGACATCTTTTTTATAAGCCCAGAGCATATGGCAACCGGGCGCAGGTTTCAGAACCGTAATGACCTGGTCTGGCCTGGTTCCAAATTGATCCGGCCGCCTGGTTTCTATTGCGTATTGGGCACCGGGTGACAATAAACTCACTGGCCTGTATTGATCGCCTGAACCGGCAGCTTGTAATGCATTGACAACACGAACCATCATCCCGCCAAACTGACCGAATGCGGCAACAGGATTGTATTCCTCTTTCTTGCCGCCTGTCGGTGGTGGATGAAATCCTGACGAACCAATGCTTGCTTCCGCCTGAGGTATGGACATATCAAGGGTCTCAATGAATTTAAAATCGTATATCGGACTGCACGGGAGTAAGGCTCCGCCTGAGTGAAATGAGCACAAAATTCAGACACCGAAAATATCGAAAGGTTCCCGGTAATCTGGCAGCCCGGGCAGGTGCCATGGTAAGCACTGCGGCGGAAGTACCGCCGCAGCCATGTCACCGAAGTGGCAGCACAGTTTTGTCCTCAATAATCATGATCAATTACAGGGTGCGCCGTGCTCTGTAGCGTGCTCGAATAAGTTCCTACCCTCTTCAGTAATTGCCTCAAACCCCGCAAAAAATTGATCCAGGTCAATCGGTTGTTTGTTGACCAGCTCGTATTATCAGCACCATTTCACCAGTTCATTATTTGTACAGAGATGCATTTTGTCAGGGGTAACACGACCTGTTTGTGTGCTGGTTTCCGGTTTTAGTGATAACGGTAAAATAAATGAAGAAACTTCTCGATAGTGCGTTGTCGTCTGTCATCAAGCGAAGAACGTTTATCAAGTGGGGGACTGCTGCGGGCAGTGCCGCTGTTGTCGTGGGCAATGCGCTGCCTCTGAAAGCCATGGCAACAGATTCAACGCAGGCAAAAGCCGCTGAAGACAAGGTGACCTGGTCTGCCTGTATGGTGAACTGTGGCAGCCGCTGTCCTCTCCAGGTGCATACCAAAGATGGTGTTATCACCCATGTTGAATCGGATAACCGGGGCGATGACGTATACGGTGATCATCAGATTCGCGCCTGTCTGCGCGGTCGCTCCATCAAGCAACGGGTATACAACCCTGATCGTCTGAAATACCCCATGAAGCGGGTTGGCAAGCGTGGCGAAGGCCGATTTGAGCGCATCAGCTGGGATGAGGCGCTGGATACCATCGCCAGACAGTTGAAGTACACCATCGATACTTACGGTAACGATGCGATCTATTATCAGTATGGCTCCGGAACCCAGGGCTATAAAACCGACGGTCCTTTTGCCTCCAAGCGCCTGCTGAATATGCTCGGTGGCTTTCTGCCTTATTACGGTAACTACAGCTGGGGACAGATTCAACGTGCTCTGCCGTTTACTTATGGCGGTGGACGTCCAGCGGCGTTCGGCAGTTTCACCAGTGAAATCGCCAATGCAGAATTGCTGGTCATGTTTGGTTACAACCCGGCAGAGACCCGCATGAGTGGTGGTGGGGAAATCTACGAGCACATCAACTCGGTGAACAGCAAAAATGTGCGCACCATCATCATTGACCCGCGTTATACCGACACCATGCTGGGCAAAGAGTCTGAGTGGATTCCAATCCGCCCGGGGACCGATGCTGCCCTGGTAGAAGCCATGGCCTGGGTGCTGATCAACGAGAAGATAGTGGATGAAGCATTCCTCGAAAAGTTCTGTGTTGGCTATGATGAAAAAACGCTGCCAGCCAGTGCACCGAAGAATGGCCACTACAAAGCGCACATTCTGGGCCAGGGTGCGGATGGCATCGGGAAAACCCCGGAGTGGGCGGCAAAAATTACCGGTATTCCCGCGAAAAAAATTATTCAGCTGGCCCGGGAAATTGGCAGGGCCAAACCTGCCTACATTATTCAGGGTACCGGTATTCAGCGTCAGGCCAACGGTGAGCAGGCGAGCCGTGCCATCTGCATGCTGCCCATTCTGACCGGCAATATTGGCCTGGCCGGCACCAACACCGGCGAAATGCCAGGCAACTATGGCTTCCCGGTGAAAACCCTACCCATGGGTACCAACCCGATCAAGACGGCGATTCCATTCTTTAAATGGACGGATGCGATTCATCGTCACCATGAAATGACGGATAAGACCGATGCTCTGCAGGGCGGCACGTCACTGAAGAATCCGATCAAATTCATCTGGCAATATGCGGGCAATATCACAGTTAACCAGCACTCTGATATCAACCGGACCAAAGAGATCCTGTCTGATGAGAGCCTGTGTGAGTTTATCCTGGTGTTTGAAAACCATATGACACCTACCGCACGGTTCGCGGATATTCTGCTGCCGGATATCACCACCATTGAAAATTATGAAGTGGCCAGCAACGGCTATGCCTCGGGCAGTCTGGGTGCAGTAATTCCGCTGGTGCCTGCTATTGCCCCGATGTACGAGTGCCGCAGTGCATACGACATCTGTACAGGTATTGCCAAACGCTTTGGTCTGGAAGCGCAGTACACAGAAGGCAAGACCCATGAGCAGTGGGTAGCAGAACTGTACGAACAGATGCGTAAAGAACAGCCTCAGGTGCCAACACTGGCAGACCTGCGTCGTGACGGCCCCTACAAACAGCTGGCACCGAAACATATTCGCATCGCTCTGGAAGGTTTCCGTAAGGATCCTGTGAACAATCCCCTGGGGACCCCATCCGGGAAAATCGAAATTTACTCTGAACAACTGGCGACCATTGCCGCCGAGTGGGAGCTGCCGGAAGGGGATGTGGTGACACCGCTGCCACAGTACGTCACCACCTGGGAAAGCCATCTGGATCCTTTGACTGAGAAGTATCCGCTGCAGCTGATTGGTTTTCACACCAAGGGCCGTGTGCATTCCACATACCACAACGTCGCTTTCCTGCGTGAAGCAGTGACCGATGCCGTGTGGCTGAACCCGGCAGATGCACAGGCCCGGGGAATCAAAGATGGCGACATGCTGAAAGTCTGGAATGACCGTGGCGAGACCTGGGTTCCGGCTAAAGTCAGCCCCCGGATTATGCCGGGTGTTGCTGCCCTGGCCGAAGGTGCCTGGTACGCACCGGGTAAAGACGGTGTTGACCGTGGTGGCTCATTCAACGTGCTGACCACTCAGCGCAGTACGCCGCTGTCCAAGGGTAACCCGATGCACACCAATCTGGTTGAAATTGCCAAGGCATAACAGGATAGGAATAACGTTCGATGAAACAACCCTCAATAAAACAACTGGGATTTTACGTCGACACGGCCAAATGTACGGGCTGCAAAACCTGTCAACTGTCGTGCAAAGATGAGAATGACCTGAAAGTCGGCGTGAACTGGCGTCGGGTCTATGAATACGGCGGCGGTAGCTGGCTTCAGAACGAAGACGGAACCTACGCCCAGGACGTGTTTGCCTATTACACCTCCATCAGCTGTAACCACTGTGCCAAGCCAGCCTGTACCAAGGCCTGCCCAACCGGTGCCATGCATAAGCGTGACCAGGACGGCCTGGTGGTGGTTAACGCCGACGTCTGTGTTGGCTGCCGTTACTGTGAAATGGCCTGCCCCTACGGCGCACCGCAGTTTGATGCCGAGAAGAAAGTCATGACCAAGTGTGACGGCTGTTTCGACCGGGTTGAGCAGGGCAAGCAGCCGATCTGTATCGAATCCTGCCCGCTGCGAGCCCTGGATTTTGGTCCGATCGAAGAACTGCGTGCCAAATACGGCACAGAAGCGGATATCGCGCCACTGCCGGACTCTTCTTTGACTGAGCCATCGCTGGTGATGAAGGCGAGCCGTCATGCCAAACCTTCCGGTGACAAGACCGGACGCATTATGAACACTCGGGAGGTATAACCATGCATGAGTTGCCACTGGTATTTTTTACGGTGCTGGCACAGGGCACCGTTGGCCTGTTCCTGGTACTGGCCTGCCTGCTGATGGCGAACAGTGATGCCAATCGTCAGCAGCTGTTGAATAAACTGCTGATGGTGGTTCTGGTGCTCCTGGGTGTCTCCGGCGCTGCGGCCATGACTCACCTGGGTCAGCCGTTGCGTGCCATGAATGTTATTTTTGGTCTGGAACATCTGTCGGCACTGAGTGTTGAGATCATCACCACTTCGCTGTTTGGTGGTGCTGTTTTCACTTATGTGGCCATGGTGCACTTCGGTATCCTGGCAAAGTTGCAGAAGCTGGTGCTAACGGGAGCCATGGTATTGGGCGTGCTGTTACTGCTAGCCATTGCCAATGTGTACACCCTGGCCACGGTACCCGCCTGGAACAGCGGCTGGACCATCTTCCAGTTTGTTATGACCGCTTTTGTGGTGGGTATCCCGGCGGCGGCGCTGATGCTGAGAAGTCAGTCGGCCTCTTTGGGGGCATTCCAGAAAAACGCTGATCGTGCGCTGGCCACTCTGGGCTTTATCGCGCTGGGTCTGGTGCTGGTGGGGTACCCGCTGTACCTGTTCTGGCTGGGTCAGGTTGACCTGCCTGCCAACCCGCTGGGCCTGTTTGACTACCACGGTCGTCTGATGCTGGCCCGTCTCGGTCTGCTGTTTGCCGGTCTGGGCGTTTGGGTGATGGCTGCCACTCGTGGTAATAACGCAGCGGCAGGTTTGCCAGGGGTGAGTACCGTCCTGATGCTCACGGCTGAACTGTGTGGTCGTACCTTCTTCTATGACCTGCATCTGTCGCCTATGTGATCAATATAATTATGTAAGCGAGTAAGTGCAGTTATAAGCATAATAGCCTGAAAATCCCTATACAGGGCTTTTCAGGTTCTTCTGGTTCTTTTTACCCTCAACTGTTCACCGGTTTTCTCTCCAGAAACTTCGCTTCAGACGTTTCAGGTTGGCCGGTTCCAAACGCTGGTCTTCACCGACAAGGCATTCAGAACCGATGCACACCTTCATTTCTCCGCCCTTGGAGATCACAGAGGGCTGAGGCGCAATGGAGCGACTGTTCAGTATCATTCTTCGACCGTATGAGCCCATATTCTCCATAACGGATACATTCAAAACGCTAGTACCATCCTCAATATTCACGGCATAAAAATAATTGAGCCCGACGCCCGGATTACAGCTGCTAGAGGAAATTTGTGGGACGAAAGAACTAAACAGCAGCATGCCATTGATCAGTGAGGCCCGGCCCAGGATTTTCTCGCCGGGATCTTCCAGTCTCATAAACCAGCCAGCAGCTCCGCTCAAAGAACCCAGTGCCGCATTTTTATCCCACTGGTTACCGTGCTGAATGATGTTGGAGGTCGCATCGAACAGTGACCACTCAGTAATGACCCCACCGTTGGCATACCGGTACGAGGTGGGCTTGTTAAAGATATTGCGGTCACGAATCACATACATGCGATCCTCCACAGTCGTATTCATGGGGCTGGGGCGGGTACCGCTACCTATGGCGATATTGAGATATTCGCGATTGCTGTCAACGGCTACAGTGGGTGCCTCAAAAAACCGCCGGGAACCCTGTTCAGCCACACCAGCCAATTGAGCAATCACACCACCGTTGGCGAAATTCCAGGACCCACTGTTATCGTGATTGATATCAATACGGAACACCTGACCGCCAATATCCACCGCATATAAATAATCAGTCAGGCCATCCTGGTTAATATCAACCAGTGTCAGATCTGCCGGAATACTGTATCCCATTTCCGGGATGCTCAGGTTACCGTCTTGGCCGGCATGCCAAAGCATTTCACCGGAATAGGCATCGACCATATATATTGCCCGGCCTATGTCGTTTTCCTCAATTTCCGCTTGCTGGTCAGCATCTTCGTCATAGCCACCACCAAACAGTAATACGTACCGTTCAGACCCCAGCCACTTGACCTTCGTTAACTGCGCCTTTGACCAGGTTTGCCCCAATTCCGGAAAATCGGGATTCCTGGCTGGATCGTCAGCCATGTTATTGGAATCTAAATCCCCTTTGATAACCCATCTAAGCTTCGGGGTATTCCGGTTAGTGACGTCCAGGGAATAGATATTACTGCCCCCCCTGCGCATGGTCAGGAATAAGTAGGCATGCCCATGACCGTCCGTTATGTTGCCATCGCCGTTCCAGTCCCTGAAAAAGACGGTTATCGGTCCATCCATGCCATATACCTTGGCTCTGCCAGGGTCGGGTTCCGGCGGTGCAGGTGGCCATTCATGCCTGGGTCTGATATCACAAACAGTGTCGCCGACCAAGTGTGGAAAGTTGTAATGCCATTTACAATACTCAGGATGTGCACACCTTGATCTTGACCAATCCCAATCGCATTCATCATCGTTCGTGGGTGTCGGAGGGATAAGACGACAACTATCGCTCAGGGGGCCATCTCCCCCACTCAAACCTGTATTCACAATAACGGGCCGGCACACAGGCACCGGGTACCTGGTAATTCCACACACACTGTGAATCCGAGGATGGCGCACCGGATATCGCCGGGCGAACCGTCCCCTCCCGGTACATTCGCAGGTTGCTCAGCAAATCCCTGGGAATGAACGAGAATGTAGTGTAACCACTGGTATCCACAGCATGGAGAAAACCATCATTGGTGGTAAAAAAAATGGTTTTATCCACATCACCATGCCATCCCCAGGGGTTATAAGTAACAATGACCGGCTGAGTATGAATAGGGTCACCCATACTGAACCGTGACTCTATCAATACACCATCGCCATCGTCGTCATCAACATCATAGCCCCGTGCCCACTGCAGCAGCGACATCTTGTCAAACATACCAGCACCAACGCCCAGAGTACCGTCAGGAAAAGCAACAAAATTAGCTTCGTGGACCTTATTTGAATCGCTTGACAACTCGACATCCCTGTCGCCAGTTAAATTGGTAAACACCGGTCGCTCCGGATCCAACAGCGACGCAGCCCCACCGGCTGTAACGACTTTACCATCCGGGGCAGCGCTCCAGAAACTCTGGGCATTGTCAGAAAAAAAGCCAGTCACCGGATCAATGGCCAGATTCCCGTTGGCATCGTATATCTGATTATCATCCCCCAAACGGTAACGTTTCAGGTTGCCCGTCCAGTCTGGCCCAGAGCTAGGGGCAAAAACGGTGTAGAAAAGCTCATCGGTGGACTCAAGGGAGTTAAACGCATTGACGGGGACGGTCGGTGCAGCAAATGAGGTGGATTCCGCATTGACCCGAACCATAATATCGGCAAACGCCTGACTCAGCTGGTTAGCATCCTCGGCCCGGTAATACTTCCCGTTACCGGCTCTGACGGAATTGGCCAGTACATCTGACGACCATTTATCCATTTCACCAAAGCCAATAACGCTTAAGAAGACGTTCTGGTCCCCATCAAAATGGCTGTTAACATCGTAATTGGCCATATACCAGATAATTTCATTGAGGCATTGGTGACAATCGTGGCGCAAATGACCTGGCATGGTCTTACCTGCGATCATCCGCTCAATGTCAACATCAGCACTTTGATCATACGAAGGTGCGCCATCAGTCAGCAAGATGATATTGTTCTTTTGGCATTCTGAGACAATGGGGGAACGATAACTCCCGCCTTGTTGCCAATTGATGGCACTGAAATCTAATCCCAGGGGGTTAAACCCGAATTTGAAATCCTGCCCCGAAAAATAAAGGTAGGCTTCATACAACGTTTCAGCCATTGGTGAAAAGCCATTGGGCATCAAACGATCAACGGCATCCATAGCTCCCTGTCGGCCAGTGTCAATATCTTCAGATGCGAAAATTACGTAGCCGCCCTCATCATAGTTAAAGCCCATTACACTGATATTGATATTCTGTGCATCACTGATAAAGTCCTTGGCCACTCGCTTGGCTATATCCATGCGGGAGGGGCCAGAATACTGACATCCAAAAAGACCACATACCCCCTCCCTGGCGTGCATGCTCGCCGATGTATCCATAATCAGCATCACATTGGGCTGGGCTCCAGAGGGAAGGTCAGCAACAAACAGATCAATATCATTTGCCGCCAGTTCACAAGATAACATCAGGGAGAGCAGAAAACACGCTGATGTCCTTAACCATCGAGAGATGGTCTGCGAGTATTCTGAATATTCATATTTTGAATGATCGTTGCTAAACATTCCTGACATTTTATTCACTGTTCTGTTTGTTATGCTCACTCGTGCTCTAGTGCAGAAAAGTGTTAATACCCGTACACCCCGTTCATCCTGAGCTTGTCGAAGGATGGTGCCACCGTACTTCGACAAGCTCAGCACGAACGGTTTGGGTATCAACGCTAACCAATGCTCATATCTACGAAGGGTGATACTTTTATCAGGCAATAGCAGGATTGACAGTTCCTTACTCCGGTGCCGAACTCTGCGGAGGTGTGATCAACAGAACCTGCAAGGCTTGAGCCGTATTTTCAATCCAGATCACCAGCGCAGGCTGCTCCGGGGAGTCCCGGGACTCTTGCAAGTCCTCCAGGTCCCGCAAGTCCTGCAAGGTTGCCTTCTGACTGCCAGCGCCCAGTCTGCCCACTTGCAACCGCTGGTCAAAGACCAATCGTTTTGGCAGACAGGTTTCACAGGGGTAGGCCCAGATCAAGCCACTGGTTTCATTGCGAAATTCAACTTCTATCTTGCCGAACTCCTGGTCAACTTGCCTGCCCGATGCGTTGCCATGGACCGCCAGGCATGACAGCCATATTCCTGTCATGGCAGCCAAGAGCCAGTAGCGGCCATGACTGTCATGGTGTTTCCTCAGTAACATAAATCACCCCCATGCTCTGGCTTGACCGGGCACAACTTCATTGATGGCATTGTTCTCTATCTGGTAAATCAGACCAGCACACTGATTCCCCGAGCCCGCTTGTTCCAACTGACGGCAGCAGCCATCATGTACTGACCAATATCGGCAGCCCCACCGGAAACAACACCATTAGCCACCTGCAACCTTGCCACGCCATGCACCGGGGCAGGGGCATTATTTCCTGGCCTGGCCGAACCCTGAACAGATATAGGGTGGCCTGTTTATTCAGCCAGTTGACCCGTTGCTGGTTGTTCCTGAAGTGCAGGGGAGGGTTTATCAATGCGTTCAATACCCCATTGCTCCAGCTTTTCTTTCCATGTTTTTCGAAAATCCGATGAAGTCTTGATCTTTCCCAGTGTCAATAGAGGTTGAGGCATTTCTTTTCTCAGACACTCGCCAACCAGATTCATAAACCATGCGGAGTTTTCAGCGGCTTGTGCAAGGCTGTCAAACCCTTTAAGACTTTCACCAAGGGCGTTCAAGTGCTGAAGGTCATCGAGCATTGATTCCCGCACTTCCTGCTCCCGCGCGTACCGGGAAGCAAACAGTCGTGACTTGATCAATCCACCCGATCGACAGGTTGGCAGTGCAGGCTGATCCAGTATTTCAGTTGCTTCAGTCAGTACCTCCTTTACGGAATAATGGTCTTTAAACCGAACCATAGGGCGCTGGCGCTGATCCGATGGAACGGGAAAACTTTCCCATATTGAAGCTATGTATTCCTGTAGCTTCTGATTCTTGAACTTAAGCGAGTTCTCTTCAGCCACTAGCATTTCCAGACTGAGTTTTTCAAGGTCATCAGCGGTGCTGGCAACACAAAATTCCCGATAATCGGATAACCCCACAGGCTCTTGCCAACAGGAATCAAAACGACAAATCTCTTCAGCAACACGCTTGGTTATTGTGCATTTCTCAACTGCGAGCCCATTCTCCTGGCGCAGTTTCTGAATGTTGCCCGCCAGCTCTTTTTTTAAATTTTCTTCTTTTAGTTTTTTTTCTTCCAATGCTTTATTTCTTAACCGTTCCTCACTATCGGTGCGTTGAAATTGACTGACGCCGGGAGGGCTGTTGTTATCACAAGCCGTCTCAGGCTGCTCTGATGAATCGGCAATCCCCGGGGCTTTCATGTGCACTGACCAGGTTCTTTTGGTCATTGCCGGAGACAACGACAAACCCAAAGGCTCAAGACTTTTTATTAATTCCTTTGCTAATGTTCCACCCGCCCCGTGCCCTTCCAGTAAACTTGCTATTTCTTCTGCAAATTCTTCAAACGTTGGCCGCATGTGTGTCACTGTAACGGAAAGCTCATCCTCAGTGCTTTCCGGCAGTCTGAAGACAAAATATTCCGGGTTTCCTGCCAGATAACCCATAAGATATTGGTAATACTGGCAACCCTTCTGCACATAGGCATTCAGTGCATCTTGATAGTGTCGGGCAAATACAGGGATGTTTTTCCTGTACACACTTTCAGCCGTTTCAGAGTCGAGGTAGTTCTTACTGGCAAGTTTCCTGAGTCTTTGTTCGCCAGCCTCCCGGAGTTGTTGCAATGGCTGTTTCAGTGCTGAAGACCCTGTTATTATGTTGCCCTTGTCTTGTGCCCGCTTCCTGGCAGCTGACACTGCTTTTGCTATCTTGCCCTTAAATAGCCCTGTACCCGGTTTCGATTTCCCACCTGGAATATCCAGCATCGGTGTAGACATATTTGCACTTGATGCCGCCGGCTGACTGAGTGATAGGTTATTCATAAACTCCGGACTCGTGAATGCACAATAATTATTATCAGTTTCGCCTGATCAAACCCTGATCATCGGTAATCAAGATAGTCAGAAAGAAAGAAAACGCCCATATTTTCCCGGCAGACAAACTCTTCAATCAGGTTGATCAGGGTGCATGAAGGTAAGTAGTTAACCAAATGAAATCGTATTTTCTGACTAAGTGGACAGTTACTCCCGGCAACTGCTCCTGCGTTGCTCTAGCTCCTGCATCCATGCAGTCGTGCGGCGTTACAACTACGGTCACATAGCTACGGCTATGCTCCCTACGTTGTGCCTTGCATAGTAACTGACCACTTAGCCAGAAATATACGATTCCATTTGGTTAACTACTTAAACGTAATCATCATTTCAGGCTTAAACGAAACTAAAGAGGCAAAGATAATGAACTTCGACTATTAGAAACTGTCACAAAGTGCGTTGATACAAATTTAAAAACAACGTTAAGAACAACAGTGGAGTCATTTGTGGATTCAGTCAATGCACCAGCTACAGCGACCAAATCAAATTTTCAATGCCCTTTTTGCTTAGAAGATGATTTGGAAGCCCGGTTTAATGATTTTGTCGTGACCCATTGTTGCAAACAACCCTTTCACTTCGATTGCATGGAACAGTGGAAAGCCAATGACTTAAGCATTCAGGGCAGGGAGGCCTGTACGGTTCCCGTCAAACCATGCCAGACTTATTTGAGCTGTATGCATTGCCGACAGAATGCCCTGCCTGTCGTTAATCTGAACACCCTGGCTTATAGCAATAGCCACAGCACCGGTTACTGTTTACCGGATCTTGCTGACTTTCTGAAAAAGCGTACTAACGGTCGGCAGGCAAGCTCAGCCGAAAACGATCAGGGTGGCGCAGAGGGGAGTAATAACAGCACAACAACAATGGCAAGCGGCTCAACGAGCTTGCCAGCAAGCTCAGTTAATGATGCGCGTATCAGGGGCAGTGAAGACCATATTATCCCTGATTTACCGACCCTGGTCAGTCAGGGGTTGAAGCGCCGTCATGAAGATTTGCGTTCTGGAATTGAAGAGCTACTGGCAGTTCAGGCCTGTGTCATTGGCGATCAGGACATGCTTCAGGAGATTGCACAGCAAGCTCCGCATATTTTTAGCACCACTCAGGAAACTGTCCTTTATCAGGGGCCTGTACCTCTGGCTCTGGTGGCTGCTGAACATAATCATGAAACGTGTGTTAAGAAGATGGCCGCTAACCCGGACATGTTTCGACAGTCACTGACGCATGCCCTGGAAGACAATGATGAAAGCACATTGGCAATGCTGATCAGGAGCGATAATTCGAGGCTTGCCGATTTGCACCTGCTCCGGGCAATTGAACGAAAGGACAAGAAAAAGGCGAAATCGCTGTTGGCCGCTGGCGTTGATCCCTGCCCGGTAACCCAAAATGTCATTAAGGATGACCACAGCCCGGCAATGATAAATTTCCTGCTCAGCCTCGGACTCAGTGGTGGCAAGATTGTTCTCATGGCCGCAAAGGCAGGGAAGAGGGTGCTGCTCCGTGATTTTAAGGCATCGTCTGAGTTTCGCAACATCATCAGGGATGGCCATTACGTTGAGGCCATCATCCTTGCTGCACAACAAGAACACCGCGGCGCATTGCGGGAACTGACAGCGTTTGTGACGCTGACAGACGCGCTGTGCGTCTGTGTCCGTGCGCATAATGAACCCGCCATTGCTGCGTTGCTCAAATCAGGGGCGTGTCTGGTGGACGCCATGGTGCTGGCCGTCTCTAAAAGTCAACTGGAACTGTTTGAACAATTACTGGCCAGGAACATAGATGAGGGTGGTCACTACTTAAGGCTTGCTGCACAAAGTGGTGATGAAGGACTGGTACAGGCCCTGCTCAATGCCGGCATTGATGCCAATGGCGGGGATGGTCCGGCTGACACGCCACTGGTTATAGCCACACGCAATAGCCATGCCAGGGTGGTCAGTATGTTGCATGACGCTCTGGGGCCTGACCAACGCGTCCAGATCATTGTCCGGTCGACCAGAGAGGGGACTGAAACGGAATTGCGATCACTGCTGGCTTCCTACCCGGGGGCGGGACAAATGTTCCGTGAGATGCAGCGGGTCATTAGTTATTTGTGTAATCAACCTGGCTACGGTGAACCGGCTATCAGACGGCTGTTAGATAAAATGGATGTCGGTAAAACAGTGATCATTCTTTCTGAAGCCCTTAAGAATAATGATGACAAAATGCTGGCAACGCTACTGGCTGTCGGGGTCGATCCTAATATCACTGATTGCAATGGCTTGCCTTTGCTGCACGCTGCTGCTGACAGAGGAGACCTGCAGATGGTTCAGCTATTGCTGGAGAGGGGGGCAATAGCTGATCTGCTGAATATGGAAGGGAAAACCGCTTTTTCCATTGCTGTCCGAAAAGGCTATAAATCGATCGCTGACCAGCTGATCAAAGCGACAGGTGGCGTAGATATTGAAAGTGAAGTAACCGCAGCGGTTGGTCGGGCAGACGTTGAAATGCTCAGGCCTTTGCTGGGTATAGCGGATCTTGGTGGCACAAAGTTCCGGCAACTGTTCCGTCAGGCTGCTGTGAGCGAACAGCGTCAGGTGGTCAGTGTCTTCGCCACGCAAACAACCTTCAGCGTTGAAATTGCCTTTGCCATGGCGCTTGGCGATAACGAGTTGCAGGTGGTTGATGAATTTCTCAAGGCCGGTATGGATATAAACCGTTGCTGGTCGGCGTCGGGTTTGCTGATAGCGGCAGCACGCAAGGAGGAAGAGAAGGTTAAAATGCTCATGCACAATGGTATTGATCCCGCTAATGACATTAAACTTGCGGCACAAGCCCGGGAAACGGAAGCCCTGTCAGTACTGCTATCGTCTTTTGATGATATTGAAGCAAGAAACAGCCAGGTTAAGGCACTGATTTTCAGTGAGGTGGACAATCCGCCAGTGCTCTCATCGCTGGTGGATGTTGAGCGTGAGTCCGGAGCTGCTGGTCTCAGGACTATCCTGTTGTCGATTTTGGCCATGAGCAAGCAAGTCCGTACTGATCTGGAGAGTGTGCTGACAGTAAAGCAGATCATTTTGGCTGAGGACAGGGACGCGAACAGGGATGCAAACAGAAAGGGGAAGCCGGAAGATTCTCCCGCCCTTAACCGACAGGGAGGCTGGCAGCGGGATCGAGTTGAGGAGCCGCCGGGTCATGGCAATGTGAGGATAAAATCCTGTGATGATGCTATCAACGACCATCAGACTCATCTGGAAAGGAATGAAGCTGTTATCCGGGCATTGATTCGCGCCGGAGCCGATCTTGATATCACCGACGAGACCAGGGGCTATCTCCTCTCTCAGGCGATAGAGGGGAACTGCCATGACAGTGTCCGGTCCATTCTGGCTTTCCTGACACGTTCAGGCCCGACTGCCAACACCCCTGCTGCATCGAGCCAACACTCCGGTGGTTACATCAACAGAGATCTTTCAAGGGTATTGACCGATGCTTTGGTGTTGGCCATTGGCCTGGACCGGCAGCCAATGGTCAAGCTGCTGCTGGACGCGGTGCATGGGATGAAACATGTTGAATGGGATCTCTCCCGGCTCAATGGCAGTAGCGACCTCCTGCTTGGTGTTGCCCAAACGGGAAATACCGATCTGTTGCGAGAACTCTGGCAACTGGGTGTCCGGGTTACCCCGAGTCTGATTCAGATTGTGCAGGATGCAGACGAGAACAAGTTGCAACAGTTTGTCAGGGCCGGGATTAAACTGAACGCTGCGGATGTTGGCGGAGATGTGCATCCGTTGCTGCTGGCCGCCATTCTGTTCGCTGAAAATTGCCTTATACACGTGGTGCGTTCCATTGTCTCGATCACTGACAATGTTGACGACGTTATTTGTGACCAGCAACTAACATTACAAGAATCGGTGCGGTCAAAGCTTTGGCAAATTGTGGCTGAACAGCATGACCGCATAATGAGTGTGCTGGTTCGCGCTGCTGATGGAGGAAATCACCGACTTTTCGAGACACTCGCGGGCAACCAGAAGATGGCGGATCCGCTTGGCCGATGCCTGAGCGATGCGGCACGCCGTGGCCATCGCAAGGTGGTCAGTGAACTGATCAACATTGATGTTGATATCAACTCCGAACCGGAGGTATTTCTGTATGACGTAGCCCTTGAGCATCCCGATATTGCCAAAATGGTGGTGAACTATTGGGCAGGAAAAGCGAACAGAAATCCCCGGGTTATTGTCGAGTCGGCGCTTACTTTGGCAACAGAGAAACTGACGGAGCAGCCCAGGGCTGATCGGCAGCAGACAGAGCAACTTTGTGTCTGTTTAAAGGGCTTGCTGGGAAACACCGTGCCCTCTCAATCGACAGACTATCAAAAGCCCTCTGGCGTAAAAAGGCACTAATCCCCGTACAACCCCAGAGCCTCCCTGGCTCCGGAGGCTGTTGTTGCTGTTGTTATATAGATAGCCAAAGCGGCTTAAGGAACCTCACCCTATTTGTCTGGTTTCCGCAAACGCGTTGGTAACACTTGGGTCACTCTCAATACAGTTCCTGGTAAGCGGACTCTCTGCGAACAAGAGAAAGTTATGCTGATGCCGAGAAAGAAAGCGAAGCTTGAGGTTGAACTTAGGGTAGACATTAAGCGAAGCCCTTTATTGGTAAAGGCTGTAGGGGTGTTTCTGACCTCCCGTATAAGAATTCAGAAACGAGCTCTCTGGGCTGTATGGGTATGTGCAATGAAGTAGAATCGCAATACTTGATTACATACCTGCTCTACAGCCCTTGTTTCACAACAACTTGGCCTTAATGTCTACCCTAAGTGAGGTTGAAGATACGCCAGCTACGCGATGCAATATCTTCTGATGTCCCAATGAAACAACTATTTCCTGTACTGTTTCCGTACATTAAAGGTTTAGGATGAAATTTAGAAAATTTATTGTTTATTTCCCTGTTTATTCTTTTATGACGATTCTTTTGATGCCAAAGGTGTTTCAGCTTCACTGTTTTTTGGAGAACCGGTATCTTCCGGTTCACTCTTTTGTTTAGCTAAAAATGCCTTGAGGTTTTTGTGATATTCACTGAGCGTGGTACCTTTTCCGGCACTGCGTAAACCTTTCCTTTTAATAGACGGTACCTCCAAAGTATTTTTGTTTTTATCATGCAGGATAGAGCATGCTTTTTCAATGATTTCATCAGGGTTGCTATCGTGACCTGGTCTTGTTTCTTTAAGGTGTTGTTCCGAAAAACGTCTAACGCTGTTTCCAAGTTCCTCTATCCCGGAATGAATTTGTTTATGCATTCTTTTTTTTCTATCTTTTTCTAATTTCATGCGCTCCTGATGATTCATGTTTGTTCGTTGTCTTTTTGTTCTTGGCTTTGTAGCCCGGAGCAGTAATTCCATATCATTATCAATTAATCGAGCTGCCAGTTGGAGAATCTTTCCGACAGAACACTCATTGTTGCTAAGTGGTTTAATGCCCATGAACTTACTCACTTCGCTACTTAATTTTGTTACATTGATCTGGTTTCTCTTAACTTCAGGTTCAGAAACAGGCATCGATTCACCCGAAGTACGCATTTTTTTCAGAGGAGGGCCATTCAGGTTTTCCAGAACCTGGCTTGATGAATTTGAAGAACTGGCTTCAGTTGTTTTCTGCTGTGCCTGGTATTGAGCAAAATTTTCTTCAAATGCCTTCTTAATGTGCTTTTCAGTGGTTTCTGTCAGTATTTTATCAGTTTGTTCACAAAGTTGTTTGTTTACTTCCTCCAGCCTGGTTTCTAATAATGGCCTGATTGCTTCTGAAACCGATTTTACAAGAAGGGTTTGCATGCCTGGAATAATTGCTGTTATGGATGATGAAACAACCTGATTTATTTGTTGCTGTAAGACGGGCAGCATAGCTTTGACAGCATGGGTTACTTCACTTTTGATTTGTTCCCGCACTAGTTCCTGCATTACTTCAGGTATGGTAGCTTTGACCGTGCTGGTTATCTCCGTTTTAAGCTGAGGAATGACGGTGTTAGAAATGGCTTGTGCTACGGCTGACAATAGCCGCGGGGATTTTCTTGCAGGGTTGTGGGGATTCACCGTAGCTGCATTGTGGTTACCGATTTCCGGGGTCGGCCTGAAGGTCAAATCGGGGGTCGCTGGTACGCCTAACACTGTAGCATTGAGCTGCGAAACCAGAGGGTGGTTTGGAGGCAGGGGCAGCTTAAGCGAAACCCGGGAAACCTGTCGGGGCAGATTAGCCTCAACAGGTTTTGAGAAATGAGCCAGTCGTTGACTTGGTAAACGGGGAGCCGTTGCTTTTGGAGAGGCGTCGGGCATTAGTCGGGGACGATTGGATTTGATGGATACACCGGACGACAATAAAGGGTCCTGACTATCAGGGCGCAGGCCGGAAACTGGTGGAGATTGCAAAGATGACGCACCTTGATCCGGGCAACTGAATGGATAACCCGGGGAGCATTGTGGATTTGGATTATAGATCCCGGTTGACGTCAACATGGGGGGCGTTTCTTTACAGGGCTGGGGTTGATTTGTGAAGTGCCTGTTATCCGCAGGGGCGGAATGCATTACCGGGTTCATATAGCAGTGTGTTGTCTCTGTTGCGTTGATATTCCTTTGTTGTAATTGAGTAGTGATACTCTGCCCGGGCATCATTGACATTGGTCCAGACTGACACAAACCCGGAGTTGGCGTATTGACAACAAGGGGCTGGGTTGTATCTGTGACTAAAGTACCTTCTCCTCCGTTAAAATTCAAAAAAGAAGGAAAACCATTGCCCATTGATGAAGGAAAATTATACATGCCCTGAAAACTACCCTGAATTTGTAATAGTAACTTAATATTATGACCTTTTGATTAACTATAAGTTCAAAAATGTATTTGCTATGAAAACTGAATGATAAGCACCGCTTCCAGCTCTGGAAGCGGCAGGTTTTGAGGCTCTGAGTAGTTGGTTAACTGCTTAGATTGGTTGATGGGCAGAGCCGGTTTTCACATGGGTAAAATAGAGTGGCAAGCCAACCAGAAACAGACCGCCAAACAGGTTACCCAGTGCGGTTGGCAGTTCATTCCAGATCAGGTACTCCGACACCGTGAAATCACCGCCCATAATCATGGAGAAGGGGAACAGGAACATGTTGACAATGGAATGCTCGAAGCCCATGAAAAAGAACAGCATTATAGGCATCCACATGGCCATCATTTTACTGGTCGCTGATGTGGAGATCATGGCACCAACAACACCCATGGATACCATCCAGTTGCAGAGCATGCCCCGGATAAAAATAGTGATCCAGCCTGAAACACCATGTTCTTTATAACCGACGGTGCGTGACTCACCGATACTGCTGACCTTTTCTGCAATAGCCCCTCCGTCAATGCTATAGCCGTAAGTGAGGATAAAAGACATAAAGAAAGCAACCGTCAGTGCACCCGCAAAGTTGCCAACAAACACCATTCCCCAGTTTCTAAAAACCCGTTGCGCTGTAACACCCGGACGCTTATCCAGATAAGCCAAAGGCACCAGGGTAAATACACCCGTCAATAGATCAAACTTCATCAGGTACAACATAATGAAGCCCACCGGAAACAGCATGGCACCGACCAGCGGTGAACCGGTTTTAATGGTCACGGTGATGGCAAACATTGCCGCCAGTGCCAGGATAGCCCCTGCCATAAATGCACGGATCAGGGTGTCTTTATTGGACATGAACACTTTGGACTCTCCAGAGTCCACCATTTTGGTCACAAACTCGCTGGGTTCTAAGTAAGCCATAAATCCCTTTCCTTGAGGTCAGTTAATAGATATTCCATTGATGCTTACGCAAAGTTAGTGCCAAGGTTTTTTTCAAGGGATAATTCAATAATTTATAGAGAAAAAGTGATGCTGATAAGGCTACATTCTATGTAGGTAAGCCAGAAATTGGGGATATTTGCACTGCAACGATACACACCAGAGCAGATATTCATGCATTCCATAATACACTTATTGGTTTAAACAGGTACCAATACCGTTTGAATTATGATCAGCATTAACCAGTACCATTCTGATACTGTCGTTTTCTTAGCCTGGTCAGGTGGGAGAACACACCATGAATATTGTCGTGTACAGTGGCAATTGTCGTATCCGTTCACTAGCCTGATCGTTCAAGTTAAAAGTGCCTGTGTGCCGTGAAAATGCTGACGGTAACTTCTAATGATGTAAGACAGGAGCGAGCTGACTAATATGACTCCGGCCAATATCACGTCATCCAATCCCGTTTCCTCTCATGACGTTAGCAGCGAAGGTAAGCAGGTGGCTGCCGACGAAGCGGATCTGAAAGTCTGGCAAGAAGGCAGTTCGTCAAAAGCCCGGAAAAATAAAAAAAAGAAGAGGCGCTCAGGTGCTTCTGATAAGCCTTTTTCAGGTGCAGCCCCCTGTGCATCGCGATACCTGGATAACCCGGACTATCCTGCCGTCCAGGAGCAGCAGACCAGGCCCGACAGGGGGCTGAAGTCACGTCATTGCCAGCGCTCAACCAAGACAGCTGCATCGTCTGTTGTTACTGCCAGAGGTCGTGATTCTTCTGATTTTCAGTTAGCTGCCCGACCAGAATTGAGCAAGGCGAAATTGACACCTGCGGAGTTCAGGCCTCGATACAAGACGCCATTGGTTGATATCGGAGCCAATCTCGTCGGACACAGGTTTGGTGACTTGTCCCGGGTTATTGCCAATGCTTCCCGATCAGGCGTCGGTCGCATCATGATAACGGGTACTTCTATTGCTTTAGCAATAGAGGCGCAGAAAGCCGTGGATAAATGGCTGAAGCAATCTCCGCATGCTACCGGGGCCGCTGGAGCCTGTGCGTCTGCCGATTCCTCCCGATGCTCTTTGTATTACACAGTGGGATGCCATCCACACAAAGCCAGGAATTTTAAGCAAGATGGTGGCATACCGGAAATGAAAAAAATAATGGAACGGGGCGGCAGCCACTGTATTGCAGTGGGTGAGTGTGGATTGGACTATGTGCGTGAGTGGTCTCCCAAAAATGTCCAAAGAGATGTGTTCAGGGAGCAGTTGGAGCTTGCGGTACAACTGAAAAAGTCACTGTTTTTGCATGAGCGGGGTGCCCACAAGCAATTCATTGAAATTCTGACAGACTACATACATCAACTGTCTTCTCCAGCCATGGCCTGCGTTCATTGCTTCACCGGTAACAGTGAGCAGCTGCAGGCCTATCTTGATCTGGGCTGTTCCATCGGGATTACCGGTTGGATTGGTAACACGCGTAATAAAGATCTGGTGGGTGCGCTGCGCTCTGTCGGTTGGGAGGCTCTGCGTGACCGGCTGATGGTTGAGACCGATGCACCGTTTTTAAAACCTTATCTGGTTATGCCCCGGCAGCCAGATCAGCACAGGGGGGCTCGTGGCAAAGGACGAAGTGATAATGAACCGGCCAATCTGCCCTATGTGATCCATGCGCTGAGCCAGGTGCTGGGTGTGGATGGAGAAGAGATTGCTGCTGCAACCACAGAAAATGCCCGCCGGATATTCTCACTTGTCGACTGACGTAGCATCGGTAAATAACTGGTTAAAATGATTGAGCAATAATCAATCAATAGGTGCAGGAGTTATTTATGCTTAGTGGAATTATCATTAATAATGATATTGGCCATCAATATAATTTCCGGCCGTTAAACCCTGAAAACCCGGTTCAAGGCGTGAGAGTTACTTGTCTTTTTAATTCAAAACAAGTCGGTAAAGTAGAGCTGAGACCACAAGATATAAAAATTAGCCGACCTAATGTTATTCGTCCCGATTGTTTTTGTGCTGCCTATGGAATTTACAAAGACTTGCAAGACAGAGGCATAAAACCTGACAACATTCCCTTTTATAGAGAAAACTGTTCCTTTTTTTCTATATATGAAGGTGATTTTATTTATTATAAGATCATCAAAGAACTATATATTCCCGCATTATTTTCATCACCGGACTTCGATATAGTCACTTCTCCCGATGGGAAGTATAAGGTTGTCTGGAATAACAAAGACTCACCTTAAACTTGCCAGATGATCAATTGGCCCGATTTATTTCTACAACAGCTGACAACTGGATACGCTGTAAATGTGAGCCAAACCAGGCAAACGAACACAGGGCGAAAAGTGTCACGTATAAATACCGGTTTAATCATTCTGCAAACAGCGTATGTTGGGGCACAATTTTCAAGCCTACAGGCTTCTGATTAAGTCGTGTCCGATATACAGAGAACAGAAGACGAACAGTTGGTATCCCCGGCAAGGCGGGCTTTTTTCCGGCGTTTCGCCCCTGAACCCGAGCAGGTGATCCCCAATAGCCGCTACCCACGGCCGCCATGGGCAGTAGATAACACACTGTTTCTGGCGCTGTGTACCCAGTGTGATCAGTGTATTGAGCAATGCCCAATGCGAGTACTGGGAAAATCCGATGAGCAAGAAGAGATTCTTTCTGGTCGTCCTGTACTGGACCTTTCTTACGGTCGTTGTGACTTTTGTGGACAGTGCGTTGATGCCTGCCCATCGGGAGCCTTGAGCCGTGAACAAGGGACAAAGCGGCAGGTGATTCCCCAGCTTGCTGGCAGTTGCCAGGCAGAACTGGGGATGTACTGTAACCTCTGTGAGGAAACCTGCCCTGAACAGGCAATCAGCTTTGCTGCGGATAACAAGCCGGTGATAGACCTCAGTCTCTGCAGTGGCTGTGGCGAGTGTGCTCTGGACTGTTATAGTCGTGTATTGGTTATGGCCAAAGGCTCCTGGGAGGCTGACCGAGAATAGCGCCCGTAGCGAGGATGGCAGAAAATTGAGGATAAAAAGTCGGAAATTTTTAGTGAATAGTGGTTCTATTTGCTAAAAATTTCCGACTTTTTAGACCAATTTGCTGCCACCGCAGTAGGGCAGTCTATTCTCGGTCAGCCTCCTAGCGCCCCCTCAAAAACAACTTATCCAATTGATCCATAGTGAGCATGGTCCAGGTTGGGCGACCATGGTTGCATTGTCCACTGCGCTCTGTCTGCTCCATATCCCGAAGCAGGGCGTTCATCTCTTCAATGGACAGTTTTCTGTTGGCCCGCACCGACCCATGACAGGCCATGGTAGCCAGTATTTCATTGATATGGGCTTCAATGCGGTCGCTGGTGCCGTGTTGCATCAAGTCTGAGAGTACATCTCTCAATAGCTTCTCAACATCAGCATTCTGCAGCATCACCGGTATCTGACGCACCAGCAGCGTTTCCGGCCCCATCCGCTCCAGGGTCAGTCCCAGACGGAAAAAGTATTCGCTGTTTTCTTCTGCGCAGTCTGCCTCACGTTCACTCACCGATATGGATTTAGGTACCAGCAATGGTTGGGCACGAATCCCCTGCTCCTGATAGGACAGCTTCATGCGCTCATAGGTAATCCGTTCGTGAGCGGCATGCATATCCACCAGAATCATCCCCTGGTCATTTTCCGAGAGAATATATATTCCTTTCAGCTGGGCAATGGCATAGCCAAGAGGCGGTGCCAGAGAGTCATTTTCCGGCAACGGCTGCGCCGACACCTGAGCAGAAAATACGACGCCGGGTTCCTGTACCGCATGGTCACCCACGGCTTTCGCCTGACTGGCAGTTACAGGCTCTGCTGAGGTGGCATAGAGCTGGCTATAGGCTTCTATCTGTCGTTTAACCTGGCCGGGCGATGGTGCTTCTGATAAAGCAGGGCGACGGTCAGGATTACCACTAACGCCGGAGCTTTGATTGGCATAATGCCCGGTACTGCCGGATGCTGTCGGGGCGGTTGCAAGCTGGATGGCTTCCTGCCCCTGAAACTCACCGGCCTCAATACCCGATGCCGTGGGTTGAGGCGGATTGGTCAAAACTGTGGGTGGTAGCTGATCTTCCGGGCGAACTTCACCCAGGGCACGATTTAAAGTACTGAACAGAAAGTTATGAACCGTTCTGCCATCCCGAAACGAACTTCATGTTTGGTAGGATGCACATTGACATCCACCATGGCCGGATCCAACTCCAGGTAGAGGACAAATGTCGGATGACGCCCGCTGTAAAGTACATCACGGTAGGCCTGACGAACTGCGTGAGCCACCAGCTTATCCCGAATAACACGACCATTAACGAAGAAGTACTGCAGATCAGCGCTGGCCCTGGAGAACGTAGGCAGCCCCACCCAGCCATACAGTTTCAGGCCAGAGACGGCAACATCAATAATAACCGCATGTTCAATAAATTTGGGACTGCAAAGTGCCGCTACCCGGCGATCCTTTTCCGCCTGGGTCACTGCGGGACGAAGCTGATGGACACTGCGTTGATTGTGGCGGAGGGTAAAGCCCACATCAAAGCGGGACAGAGCCAGACGCTTAACCACCTCTTCAAGGTGAGAAAATTCGGTCTTTTCAGTACGGAGAAACTTGCGACGGGCCGGCGTATTAAAAAACAGGTCTTTGACTTCTATGGTGGTGCCCACCGGATGCGGTGCGGGCATAACCTGCGCTTCCATATCCCGTCCTTCCACTCTGGCCTGCCAGCCTGACGCCTGTTCTGCCACATTAGACGTCAGGGTGAGTCTGGAAACTGAGCTGACGGAGGCAAGCGCCTCCCCGCGAAATCCGAGGGTAGCCACACCTTCCAGGTCTTCCAGTTCAGATATCTTGCTGGTGGCGTGACGGGAGAGTGCCAGGGCTAACTCATCCCTGGGTATGCCATGACCATCATCACGGATACGGATCAATTTGACACCGCCATTTTCCACTTCAACCGTCAGACGCCTGGCACCGGCATCAATGCTGTTCTCCAGCAGTTCTTTGACGACTGAAGCCGGACGTTCCACCACCTCACCGGCAGCGATCTGGTTAGCCAGTCGGTTATCAAGAAGACGAATGGGTTTCATGGTCAATTATTGGGTCCAATAAGAGTTATCAGGCCAGCTTAATGTAACAATACCGGGAGGAAGTTTCCCCGGTTTTTACCATCGAATATCGAGTTTTTAGCAAGACTATCAGTTAAAGGGGGCTCTTTACATGGTTACTGTTCACTGTTCAGCATGATGTTGGGGGGGGGGGGGGGGGGACACAATGGGATAATGGAAAATAAATGAAAAATAAAAAAATAAAGGACACCCATGTGAACAAAATAAACAAAAAATAAAGGACATCCAAAGACAAGGATACTAAAGGACACCCATGTACTCTAGGGAGGCTAAAAAAAGGGCTCTTCAGGGATAACTGTGGGTAGAAATCAACAAATTTGAAAAAAAAAGCACCAGCGGCTGATTTCAGGTATGTTTTTATTTGCAGACAAAAACAAGAAGAAACGCCGCTGATGCTGATAAAAACTATCCTCAATAAAGTTCATAAACTCAAGTCATTTGTTTATCAGGATGTAAAACTCGGTCTCTATCAAGGCTCTGAAGTATTCAATGTCATCGTGGTCCCACGCAAGAACGGCCATGCTATTTGCTCAGGATGTCAGCAACCAGCTCCGGGCTATGACCGTCTTGCTGAACGTCGTTTCGAGTTTGTCCCTCTCTGGGGAATCAGGGTTTTTCTGCTCTACAAAATGCGTAGGGTTGAATGCAAGACATGTGGCGTAAAGGTTGAGCAGGTTCCATGGGCTGAAGGCAAGAAGGAACTCACCAAAGTTTACATGCAGTTTCTGGCAAACTGGGCTAGAAAGCTCTCCTGGAAGGAGGTCGCCCGTACTTTCAATACCTCGTGGGAGAAGGTCTTCCATGCTGTTGAGTATGTGGTTGAGTGGGGCAAGAAGCATCGTTCACTTGATAATATCAAGGCCATTGGTGTTGATGAGGTGGCGTATCAGATCGGCCATAAATACTTGACTGTTGTCTACCAGATTGATCGCGACTGTACACGGCTACTATGGGTTGGTCAGGAGCGTACCGAAGCTACGATTCGCAGCTTCTTCGCTTTCCTGGGTACACAGCGTAGCCAGCGGTTGGAGTATGTCTGTTCTGATATGTGGCAACCCTACGTAAAAGCGATTGCGGTGTTTGCCAGCCAAGCATTACATATTCTGGATCGCTTTCATATCGTTGCCATGCTGAATAAGGCCATTGATGAAGTCAGGACCACGGAACACAAACAGCTTCAGGCAGATGGTTATGAACCGGTGCTGAAAAAAACACGCTGGTGTCTGCTCAAGCGAAAAGAGAACCTGACCGAGAAAGAAGAGATCAAGCTGAACACAGTGCTTCAGTACAACCTCAAAAGTGTCAGAGCCTATCTTCTCAGAGAAGAGTTCCAAGTGTTCTGGGACTACATTTCACCACACTGGGCAGGAAAATACCTGGACCGGTGGTGTACAAGAGTGATGCGATCAAAGATAGAACCGATGAAGAAAGTTGCTAAAACTGTTCGACGACACAAGCCACTTATCCTGAACTGGTTCAAGGCGAAAAAGGCGTATTCCAGCGGTATCGTTGAGGGTCTGAACACCAAGATAAAACTCACTACGAGAAAATCATACGGTTTCAGAACCTACAGATGTGCGGAAATTGCGTTATATCATGCGCTTGGCAAGTTACCTGAACCGGAAATGACCCACAGATTTTACTGACGAGGCAAAAAAAGAATGACTTAAAGGACCCCCATAAACTACGCGAGAAATAAAGCGGGAAATAAAGGACACCCAAAATTTGACTAATCAGCCATACAGTCTAACTTTCCTCTGGAGCCTCTTAAGGACACATACCCAGTAACCAACAAAAATGACATGACGACTGCCCGAAAAAACCTCATAGATCCAGCCAGTACGCCCTACTACCACTGTATGGCACGCTGCGTTCGCCGTGCTTTCCTATGCGGCAAAGACAATTTCTCAGGCAAAAACTATGAGCATCGCAGGCAGTGGGTGGTTGATCGGTTGAAAGCGCTTTCTGGTATTTTTGCTCTGGAAGTCTGTGCTTATGCGGTTATGACGAATCATTATCATGTGGTGCTCCATATCAATAGTCAGCAAGCCAAAAAATGGGACACCAAGGAAGTCTTACAACACTGGACGCAGCTGTTTTCTGGCCCACACCTGGTTCAGCGTTATCTTGTCGGCGATCAGCTGGGCAAAGCAGAGCTGCTGCGTGTCGAAGAATATGCCCATAAGTACCGCAGTCGTTTAATGGATATCAGCTGGTTCATGCGCTGTCTCAACGAATATTTAGCCCGGCTGGCCAATAAAGAGGATGAGTGCAAAGGACGCTTTTGGGAAGGTCGTTACAAAAGTCAGGCCCTGTTAGATGATGCCGCATTGCTGACTTGCATGGCCTATGTCGACTTAAACCCTATCCGGGCAAAAATTGCTGCAACGTTGGAAACCTCAGAACATACTTCTATAAAAGAACGCATTGAGTCATACGACAGCGCAAACGGAAAAAAACAAAAGGCACACCTGAAACCGTTAAAAGCTCAGGGGCAAAACCCTGAACAGGCGATTCCATACCCACTCAGTAGCTATTTTGAACTGGTTGACTGGTCTGGCCGAATTATCCGCAAAGGCAAGCGTGGTCGTATAACTGACGATGTACCGCCTATCCTTGAGCGCTTTTCACTTTTTTAAAAAATGGGTGTCCTTTTCTTCTTTCTTTCTTCTTCTTTTCTTCTTTTCTTTCTTATCTCCTTTTCATCCCCTAACGAGGCAAAAAACTTTCTCACCGTGCAACTTTTATCATTTTTTTTGTCTAATTAGTAAAACAGGTTTTACAGATCTTTTATAGTCGTCTCCTTAAAGAATCAAAAGTTCAACCAATAAAAATCTCAACCAATAAAAAGACTACTCAAAGTGGCGAACAACAATGAATTACTTTAGTACGAAACCGAAGCAAAGCATTTTTAACAGGACTATCAATATGCACATGATGCACATGTTGAAAATTTTCACACCCGGACCTGTAAGCATGGGTTATCAGCAATTGCCCGATGAAAACGTCTGTGATGCTTCTACAGGGCCTAAAACCAGCAGTTCATCAGTTTCCCTGGCTACCTCCGCACACCATACTCACTCGTTGTCTATTAATCCATCTCAAGATCTGACCTGCCAAACCCCTGTTGGTAATCGTGCGATTGAGCCGGAAACTGAGCCTCTTTGGCCAAATAATTACATCACGAAAGCCGGGACGAAAGCTCATGGCCAAACCGGAAAAAAAACAAAAGCAGACAGTAAACAAGCTACTAAAGACCTCCACAATGCTCTCATTTTCACTAAGAATCCGGAGGATCTGACCAATGACGACATCCTCGCCCTGATTGAAAAAGGAGCAAATATCAACGCGAAAACCAAATACTATGGCAAAGAGACAGCTCTACATTTAGCCGCTTTACATGGCAGTAAAAGAATAATTGAATTGCTTGTTAACAAGGGTGCTGACGTTAACGCCAAAACTTCTTATGGCTGGACAGTCATGCAGTGTGCTCACAAGAAAGGATCCATTACGCCCCTGATCCGCTGTATGGTAAATGCCGGGCTCAAGATTGATGCGAGGTGTGATAATTGCGGTTCAACAATGCTTGCTCATGCAGCCAGGGAAGATCGCTGGGAGCTGGTGGAATTTTTATTGGGTAAAGGTGCCAGGGTTAACGCTGAGATCAATATCAGGGGAACGGCACTCCACCTTGCAGTTCGTCAGGGGCGGCAAGATGTCATTAAGATGTTGGTGAACCATGAGGCAAACATCAACGTCAGGAGTCACCATAAGGGGAAGTCGGTTCTTCACGATGCAGCTCGTCTGGGTCGGCCAGAAATCATTGACCAGTTGATGGGGTATGGGGCAGACATCAGCGCCAGGGATAATAATGGGAAAACAGTTCTTCACGATGCAGCTCGCCAGGATCAGCCAGATATCATTGACCAGTTGATGAATTATGGGGCAGACATCAACGCCAGAGATAATAAGGGGAGGACGCTTCTTCACCTTGTGGCTGCATCAGGCCAGCAGGCCATCCTGGATAAATCGCTTCAGCTTAACGTCGGCGTCAACGCCCGGGATAACAATGGCAGGACGCCACTCTACCTGCTCACTTGCACCAATGGGCAGCCGGATAACATTCAATATTTTATGAACGCCTTGACTAAAAACCAGGCTGACATCAATCATCGGGACAACGATGAGAGACACCCCTCATCTATTTAGTCAAGAGCCTTTGCGATCAGAAAGCCATTAAGCATGTCATTGATACCTTGGTTCTGCTCGGGGCTGATGTTAACGCCAGTGATTCACGCGGGCTTACGCCACTCCACTTTGCTGCTGCCCATGGCAAGCTGGACGTTTTTAACCACCTGCTTGTGAAAGGGGCCAGCATGAATGCCAGGACCAACAACGGCCTGATGGTTCTGGACGTCGCCAGGTCCAATGGCCAAAACACAGCCAAAATGCTGGAGAGCCTTCATAAGGCCAAATTTGATGTTCATGCACCCTGCACCTCTGACGGTGCAACGATGCTTGTTTGTGCCGTACAAAACAGGCAATGGAAACTGGTCGACTCATTGATATCAGATGGGGCTGACATCGATGCATGGAAACATAAAGCAACCCAGGTTACTTCCCTTCACGAAGCGGCTTTAAAGGACCGAAAAGATACTGTGAGTGAGTTGCTAAAGAGAAAGGCTAACCCCGGTTTACCAAGTATACGTGGGCGTTCAGCTATCCATTATGCTGTGATGGACAGAGGTTTTGCAGATTTGCCCACTTCGGAAAATCTGGCACATCGACAAAGCATCCTTGTCGAACTGATTGAAAGCAAAAAAGTGGACATCAATGCCCGGGATGAACGTGGAATAACAGCACTACACATCGCAGCGAGTGGAGGCTATGTAGTAATGATTCGGGAACTATTGATGCGAGGGGCTGATTTCAACATTCTGGATAAAGACAATATGACAGCTTATGACTATTGCAATAGGCAGAAAGCCTGTCTGTTAATGGCAGAACATAATGCTGATGTGCGAGGCGTCGATTTGAGGAAAGCAGAAGCAGCCGACCAGAAACACACTGCAAGCGGGTTTGTGCATAAAGTGAAAGCGTTTTTCAAGTCTGAACGAAATCGCTGAGAAGCCCTTATTTTCAGCGGTGCGGATGATATCAGAATGGTCGAAGTTTAAGCCCGAAGGGGCATTTTCCAGAATAATAACAGTGTTATTACAACTACACAGCAGATGTCGTCATGTTTAATGCAAAGTCAGATGTTATTAGCCACTCTGTTACAGACTCCTGTTCCAGCTGTTTACCTGACACCAGGGAAGCTGACATCGCCAATGATCTAATTCCGGTATCAGGCGTAATAAAAACTCACGTTTTATCTTCAAATCGAAAGTGCAAAATTTCCGGGATTGATTCCACGTTTACTTCTTCTGGCAGCACCGGCCAAAAAATCACTGAAACGTTTACACCGCCACTAAAAAACAGGCGCTTTACCGAACCGCAGCTGACCGTTGATTCCCCGGCTATGCCAAATCGGAAATGGTTAGGTGGAAAAGGGATGTTCCTGACCCTGATGAAGAACGCAGGATTAACTGTCCCGCCATTTCGCTGCATTGAGACAAGCATCGTGCAGAACCTTGAGGCGCTTCCATTCGATGCCAGCCCATTGCTGGCCATGCTGGATGATGGCCATGAGTTTCCCCATACAACGGCCAGTCTGGTGAATATAAGACAGTGGATTACCCAAATGTCTCCAGCAGGCAACCCATTGGGCAAGCCAACAACAAGACAACAGCGCTGGCTCGATGCGCTTTCTTCATTTATTGCTGGCGCGGACTTTTATCAGCAAATAAGCGCTCTACCCATTGCTGACCAAATACGCACTATTCATCAGGATTTATGCACCGACCTGGCTAAGTCCGACAGCCCGATTATCGTGCGCAGCTCCGGCGTGGCTGAGGACTCGTTTGGTAACGCCCAGGCCGGCAAGTACCAATCCCTGGTGCATGACCAGGCGGATATCGTGGCAATCTGTTTGAAAGTGCTCGCTTCTGCTTACCGTTCCGCCGTTTTTTCCCCAACAGCTCCGCAAGGGATGGCAATTATCCTGCAACAGTGCATTCAATGTTGCGTTGGCGGAGTGGGCATGAGTTATCGCCGCATTGATGACGGCACGTTATTGATCGAGTGTGGATCGGGGCAACCGAAGACGGTGGTGTCCGGTCAATACGGTATCACTCCCCATGGTTATGAGATCAAGCGCAACGGCAAGCAATGGGAGGCCACCTTTAACCCCGGTAATTTTGAGTATGGATTCATTTTGCGCGCTAATGAAAATGGGGGCTATGAGGAAGAGTGGGTCAAATTTGAACCTGCTGCTGCCACGGCTGAGTTCATTGGCAAAGATCAACTGAACTGCCTGGTTGAGGGGGGGGAAGACACTGGAAGACGCGTTGTTGTGCCCTGTGGATTTTGAATTTGCCATTGATCCGGAGGGCCATGTCCTTTTTTTGCAAGGGCGGCCGATTACCTGCCTGCCCGGCGGCAGCCATTTTTCCATGGCATCTCCTCCCCGGTCTCTGGATCAGGGCACCGTCATCAGCGACGGTTGTGGCTCAGGGTTGGCGCTGGCCATCAGCGGTCCGGTCCAAGGGAGCAGTCTGCCTGACAATGTCATTCTTTTTTGTGGCCATGGCGGTGACTGGTTACTGGCCCCTGAGGTTCTGGAAAAAACAAAGGGGATTGTCTTCAACAAATGGGCCAATAACGACCATATATCCATCGGCCTGAGGCAGGAGGGCATACCCTGTGTGGGGATTAAGCAGCCTGAATGGTGGCCCGATAATGATGCACCGGAATGGGTAACGCTGGTGTGTGGGAAGTTTCAGAAAGAGTCCGGCGGGTTTTTATTGCCGGGTGATCGGGAACAGGCGTTGTTGAATTTCAGTGGTCAATCGGCCACCCCTGATTATCAAGCCGCACAGGCTGCCCAGCAGGCATACCAGCCTGCAAAGCCGGAAAAAGAACCGTCGGTAGCACGTCTGTTCTCCTGGCTTGTGGAGCAAAACACCAGGCTCCTGGATTTTCTCGGGACTGAGCGACTGATTCATTTATGCCTGTCCAAAACCGGCGCTGTCCAACTGAGCATGCACCCCGAGCGACAAGAGATTGTCCAGGGATGTGTTCAGGAGATCGACAACTTTATGCAAGAGATTGCGGCTTTTCTCTCTGGCTACGAACGGTTTTTAATGCTTGCAGCCGCTGATCCTGATCTTAAGCAGCAATACCAGGAGGAGTTAATCCCCCTTCACGAGCGACTGGCGCTGGTGCAAACAAAGGTTAAACAAACTCTTGCCCAGGTCACAAGGCCATTTCTGCCTGGCAAGGAGTTGCCGGCCTCAGGTTCGGATTTTCAACAATGGCTGGCCCATTGCCAGTTATTAAAAGACCACTTGCAACGGCTTGAAGCAGTCCAACAGGTGCACAACATCGAGAGCGTTCATGAACTGATTCTATGGTTGCACAAATGTTTTCTCACCAGGCTCTGGCCCGTGGCCACCGCTTCAGGGCAGGGTGAAGTGAGCACAATAAGGCGGCCTATCTTTGGAAATATCGATATTGTTGACTTCTCAACGTCTCAGGAAGAACCATTATTCGACGACACTTGCCGTGAGGCACTCAGGCAATTACGGGCCGAAAGGGTGACTGCTCTCAATATGCCAGATTGTACCCGGTTGTCGATTCAGCTTGAGCATCATGCGTGTACCATCGACCTGTTGGAACAAGCCGACGGTGGCAAACAGCGGACTTTTCGGATGTGTTACTCTGAGGCGCTGGCCGATTCATTGCAAGTAACCCTGAGCGGAAAGTTCAAGCGACTGTGGTTTTTGGCGCAAACGCTGTCTCACTATTGGAAAAATAGCGGTTTCAATGCACCGGATATTCATTTTAATGAACAGACAGGCCAGGCCCTCTTTGAACTCACCCATCTGCCTGACAAAAAAGATTTGCAGCACATGTTTGTGGACATTCTGAGTGTATTGCACATTCTGGGCAATATGGATTTTTTGTTGGGGCCATTACATCTGGACGAAAGTAAGACAAACTGGAATATGGCCACAATCAGGGAAAGGCTGAATAATCCCGCTTTCGCTACAACCAATCGATCAGCCCTGGAGCATATCTACTGGTGCTCCGCTTACTCACGCACAAAATCACTGATGAGCCACTGTACCCGGGACAGGGCGATCCGTCACCTGGTTGAAACGGCGCTGATCTTTTCTCAGGCTCCCATCAACTGTATTGAAGAAGCGCTGAACGATCAACTCGATACTCACAGGCAGAAAATACTCTGGCATTGGCTACTTTCTGATCCAGCCAAAGCCAGCCCCATGGTGAACAAATACGTTAACTGGTTAGCTGACGAAACCACGGCCATGCGTCTGGTGTCGCAAAATGGCCATATCCTGAAATACCTTGCTCCTGAACTACGCAATCAGCGGGCAATGGTTTTTACCGCCATCAAAAGCCACACTGGCGCTATTGTCGATGTGCCGGAATCCTTTAAAAACGATATTGAAATTATGTCTTATGCCCTGGCAAATACAGAGGATCCGGAAACCACCATTGCTCTTATTGGGCCAGAGCTATCATCAAAACCTGAACTTCTCCGGCGCTTATTCACCACAGCCGTTGAAAACACATCACAGGCTCTTTCCTGTAATGCGGCAACTGAGTATCTGGAACAACATCCTGGATGCTATGAAGAGCTTCTTCTGTTGGCGCTGAAGTGCAGTGATAAAGATGATTCCTATCGATTATTTCACCACAATTTCAGGAAAAACCTGCTTAACAACCGTCATCTTTATCGGAAACTTGCCTTAAAAGCGCTGGCAAAACCCGGAATAGACGATAGGCTGAAATGTTTTCCGGAATTGAATAATGATCGAGAAGTAGTATTCACGGCGGTTGGCTCAGACCCCTTATCATTAAAACATGCCGGACCTGAACTTCAGGCGGATAAAGAACTGGTCAAAAAAGCGGTCGGGAACGATGGGAGAGTTCTGAAATTTGCCAGTGAAGGGCTTAAGGATGATGAAGACATCGTATTGGCCGCTGTCAAAAATTATGGGGTTGCCCTGCTATACGCCAGTGAACGGTTAAAAGCGGATCCAACAATTGTTAGAGCAGCGCTGAAAAATAACGCGTGGGCGCTACGGTATGCCGACGAACAATTAAAACATGATCCGTACTACGTTCGACTGGCTGTCAGTCATCCTTATCCTTATCTTGATATAGAGCAGTGTGGAGATAAGAAATTACTGACCATTGTCGTATCAAAAGACCCTCTGTTCTTTGGAACACTCGCCAGGCAAAAATGGAGAGACGATGAAGAGTTGGTGCAACTGGCTGTGCAAGGTCACGGTCGTACTCTCAAGTATGCCAGTTGCAGACTACGCAGGCACGAGCCAACTGTCCGGCTGGCAGTTCAACAGGATGGTATGGCACTTGAGCATGCCAGCCCGGAACTGCGAGCCAATAAAGCGCTGGTCAAACTGGCGGTGAAAAATGACGGCATGGCGCTGGAGTTTGCCAGTGACCTGCTTCAGGATTGCCCGGAGGTGGTCAAACTGGCCCTGCACCAAAATCCGTTGGCGCTTCAGTTTGCCAGTGACCATTGCCGCAATGACCCGGAGCTGGTCAACATCGCCTTGCAGTACAATGGTATTACTTTGCAGTATGTTGACCGTTTATTACCAGGCAAACCCGAGATCATTGCGGCAGCGATGAACCATGTCGGGCCTGTTGCGTTAAGGTATTATCAACATTTTCATAATGGCCCGTGTGCCTCTGGCAGTCACGACCCATCCCTCATAGAGTGTTGTCCATAAGCGAATAACTGGTAAAAGTCAGTTGTCCAATACTTCAGTTATTTAACTGACGTAAAAAATATTTTGCTCTGTGCAACTATTATCATGTTTTTTTGTCCAATGGATCAAATTGGTAACTTGCAGCCTAAATTAGCCTTGGTCAACCAATAACAGCCAATAATAATGTAGCGCTATAGCGCGGAAATGAATTAACGCATTTTCAAACAGGAATTATCAATATGAACACTTTCAACGTATTCAGTTCTGAAAGATCGACTTATCAGCAATTCGACAGTGAAACAACATGCGTTGTTTCTAATCAGCCTGCAACTGGCGGTTCAACAGTTTCCCTTGCTCCCTCTGCACAACCTGCTCACACACCGCAAATTGATTCATCTCAAAATCTACCCCGGCAAATGCTTGTTTGTAATCGTGAAGTTGAGATTAAAACCGAGTCTCTTTGCCCAAAAAAATCCGACACGAATGACGGGGTGAAACATCATGAGCGTACCGGCCGTATTACTAAAGCCGAAATAACAAAGGCGACCATAGAGCTTCACCGTGCAATCACCGACACCGAGAACCTGGAGGATCTGACCAATGACGACATCCTTGCCCTGATTGCAAAAGGGGCTGATGTCAACGCCAAAACCAAACTCAGTGGCAAGAAAACCACTCTCCATCTTGCCGCTATACATGGCAATCAGAGAATCATTGAACTGCTTGTTAACGAGGCCAGGGCTGACGTTAACCTCAAAGATGATTATGGCACGACAGTAATGGCGTGTGCATTCCAATATGGCATCAATATTACGCCCCTGATCCCCTGTATGGTAAAAGCCGGATTCGACATTCATGCCGATTGTGGTGGTAAGGGGGCAGGAACCATGCTTGCTCATGCAGCCAGGGAAAAAAACTGGGTGCTGGTGGAGTTTTTATTAACCAATGGTGCCGATCCTAACGACCGGATCAACAAAAATGAAACAGCACTCCACCTTGCGGTTCGTCTGGGTAAGCCGGAAATAATAGACATGCTGATGAAGTATAAGGCAGATATCAACGCTAAGACCAACGATGAAGGGAGGACAGCTCTTCACCTTGTGGCTCAATCTGGCCAACGGGACATCCTGGATAAGCTGCTTCAGCATCACGCAAATGCCAACGCCCTGGACAACGATGAAAGGACACCACTCTACCTGCTGACTTGTGCCGATGGTCAGCTGAAGACCTTTCAGTATTTCATGGATACCCTGATTAACCGTCAGGATGACGTCGACCATCGGGACATCGGTAGGTCAACTCCCCTCAGCATCTTAGTCAACAGCCTTGAACATCAGGATGCCCTCGAGTATGCCATTAATACCTTGGTTCAACACGGGGCCGATGTTGATGCCCAAAATGGAGGCGGCTATGCGCCTCTCCACTTTGCGGCTATAAATGGCAAGTTGGAGGCCTTTAGCCAATTGATTGAAAAGGAGGCCAACATGTACGCCAAAACTAACCGTGGCATGATGGTTCTGGACCTCGCCAGGCGCAATGGCCACCACTTCACAGCAAAAATACTGGAGATTCTGGACAATGCCAAATTTGATGTTAAAGCCCCCTGTGATTCTGCAGGTGGCAGGACAATTGCGTATGCCATACAAAACAGGAAATGGAAGATGGTTGACTCTTTAATAGTTCGTGGGGCTGACATCGATGCATGGAAAAATGAAAAAAGCCAATGCACCCCCCTTCACCACGCGGCTTTAATGGACCAGAAAGATATAGTGAGAGAGCTACTGGAGAGGAGAGCTAAGGCCAATTTACGAAATATAGAGGGGAGTACTGCTCTCCATTATGCCGTGTCGGCCCCCGACTGGGACTATCAGGAAGATTGGACAGTTCGACTGGCTATCCTTGCCGATCTGATTGAAAACGGAGAAGTGGAAATCAATGCTCAGAATAATGGCGGAGCAACAGCGCTCCACATTGCAGCGAGTCAAGGCAGTATAGAAATGATTCGAGAGCTGCTGATGCGAGGGGCTGATTTCAATATTCTGGATGAAAAAAAGATGACAGCTTTTGATTATTGCAATAGGTTTGAATATCTTTTTGGGATTCCCCTTGAAAAGGTTAGCCGGAAAGAAAAAGTGAATGCCTGTAGGTACATGATAGAACATAATGCTGATGTGCGAGGAGCCGATGTGATGAAAGCCAAAGCAGCCGAAGAGAGGGCAGCAAAAGTAGCTGCCATGAAACGCACCTTCAGCGGGTTAGTGCATAAAGTGAAAGGGTTGGCTTTCAAGCCTGAATGAAAGCACTGAGACGTCATTATTCCCAAGGGTATAGAGTATATCTGAACGGTCAGAGTTTAAGACGTAAGCACCATTTTCTTAATAATAACAGTGTTACTATAACTGACCGTCTTGTTACTGATTTATACAAAATTAACTGGTTAATTACTGAAGCTTATTTCTTCGAAGTTTTCTCTTTTTAATATCATGTTTAAAAAATAGCAAACAGCGGATGTTGCCATGTTTAAAGCACAGTCAGAGATTATTAGCCACTCGGTCACAGGCTCTGGTTCCACCTGTTTGCCTGGTGCAGGGGGAGCTGACATTGCCAATGGTGCAATTCCGGCATCAGGCGCTTTAAAAACTCACGCTTTATCTTCAAATCGAAAGTGCAAAATTTCCGGGATTGATTCCACGTTTACTTCTTCTGACAGCACCGGCCAAAAAATCACTGAAACGTTTACACCGCCACTAAAAAACAGGCGCTTTACTGAACCGCAGCTGACCGTTGATTCCCCGACTATTCCAAATCGGAAATTGTTAGGTGGAAAAGGGATGTTCCTGACCCTGATGAAGAACGCAGGATTAACTGTCCCGCCATTTCGCTGCATTGAGACAAGCATCGTGCAGAACCTTGAGGCGCTTCCATTCGATGCCAGCCCATTGCTGGCCATGCTGGATGATGGCCATGAGTTTCCCCATACAACGGCCAGTCTGGTGAATATAAGACAGTGGATTACCCAAATGGCTCCACCAGGCAATCCATCGGGCAAGCCAACAACAAGACAACAGCGCTGGCTCGATGCGCTTTCTTCATTTATTGCTGGTGCGGACTTTTATCAGCAAATAAGCGCTCTGACCATTGCCGACAACATACGGGATATTTACAAGGAGTTGCGCACCGGGCTGACTAAGCCCGATAGTCCGATTATCGTGCGCAGCTCCGGCGTGGCTGAGGACGCCTTTGGTAACGCTCAGGCCGGCAAGTACCAGTCCCTGGTGCATGACCAGGCGGATATCGTGGCAACCTGTCTTAAAGTGCTTGCTTCTGCTTACCGTTCCGCCGTTTTTTCCCCAACAGCCCCGCAAGGGATGGCAATTATCCTGCAACAGTGCATTCAATGTTGCGTTGGCGGGGTCGGCATGAGTTATCGCCGCATTGATGACGGCACGTTATTGATCGAGTGTGGATCGGGGCAGCCCAAAACGGTGGTGTCCGGTCAATACGGTATCACTCCCCATGGTTATGAGATCAAGCGCAACGGCAAGCAATGGGAGGCCACCTTTAAACCCGGCAATCCTGAGTATGGATTCATTTTACGCATCAATGAACAGGGGGGCTATGAGGAAGAGTGGGTCAAATTTGAACCTGCTGCTGCCACGGCTGAGTTCATTGGCAAAGACCAACTGAGCCTTCTGGTTGAGGGAGGGAAGATACTGGAAGACGCGTTGTTGTGCCCAGTGGATTTTGAATTTGCCATTGATTCGGAGGGCCATGTCCTTTTTTTGCAAGGGCGCCCGATTACCTGCCTGCCCGGCGGCAGCCATTTTTCCATGGCATCTCCCCCCCGGTCTCTGGATCAGGGCACCGTCATCAGCGACGGTTGTGGCTCAGGGTTGGCGCTGGCCATCAGCGGTCCGGTCCAAGGGAGCAGTCTGCCTGACAATGTCATTCTTTTTTGTGACCATGGCGGTGACTGGTTACTGGCCCCGGAGGTTCTGGAAAAAACAAAGGGGATTGTCTTCAACAAATGGGCCAATAACGACCATATATCCATCGGCCTGAGGCAGGAGGGCATACCCTGTGTGGGGATTAAGCAGCCTGAATGGTGGCCCGATAATAATGCACCGGAATGGGTAACGCTGGTGTGTGGGCAGTTTCAGAAAGAGTCCGGCGGGTTTTTATTGCCGGGTGATCGGGAACAGGCGTTGTTGAATGTCAGTGACAAATCGGTCACCCCTGATTATCAAGCCGCGCAGGCTGCCCAGCAGGCATACCAGCCTGCGGAGCCGGAAAAAGAACCGTCGGTAGTACGTCTGTTCTCCTGGCTTGTCGAGCAAAACACCAGGCTCCTGGATTTTCTCGGGACTGAGCGACTGATTCATTTATGCCTTTCCAAAACCGGCGCTGTCCAACTGAGCATGCACCCCGAGCGACAAGAGATTGTCCAGGGATGTGTTCAGGAGATCGACAACTTTATGCAAGAGATTGCGGCTTTTCTCTCTGGCTACGAACGCTTTTTAATGCTTGCAGCCGCTGATCCTGGTCTTAAGCAGCAATACCAGAAGGAGTTATTCCCGCTTCGCGAGCAACTGGCGCTGGTGCAAACAAAGGTTAAACAAACCGTTGCCCAGGTCACAAGGCCATTTCTGCCCGGCAAGGAGTTACCGGCCTCAGGTTCGGATTTTCAACAATGGCTGGCCCATTGCCAGTTATTAAAAGAGCACCTGCAACGGCTTGAAGCAGTCCAACAGGTGCACAACATCGAGAGCGTTCATGAACTGATTCTATGGTTGCACAAATGTTTTCTCACCAGGCTCTGGCCCGTGGCCACCGCTTCAGGGCAGGGTGAAGTGAGCACAATAAGGGGACCTTTGCATGACTATATCGATATTGTTGACTTTGCAACGTCTCAGGAACAGCCATTATTCGATAACACATGCCGTGACGCTCTCAGGCAATTCGTGGCCGAAAATGTGACCGTTCTCAATATGCCAGATTGTACCCGGTTGTCGATCCAGCTCGGACATCATGCGTGTACCATCGACCTGCTGGAACAAGCCGACGGTGGCAAACAACGGACCTTTCGGCTGTGTTACTCTGAGGCACTGGCCCATTCATCAAAAGAACAACGACATGGAAAGTTTCAGCGGCTGTGGTTTTTGACCCAGACACTGTCTCAATATCAGAAAAATAGCGGTTTCAATGCCCCGGACATTCATTTCAATGAACAGGCAGGCCAAGTCCTTTTTGAGTTCACCCATCTTCCTGACAAAAAAGATTTGCAGCGGATGTTTGTGGACATCCTGAGTGTATTGTCCAAGCTGGACGATATTGATTTTCTTTTGGGCACATTGAATCTGGACGAAAGTCAAACAAAATGGAATATGGCTGCCATCAGGGAAAGGCTGAATAATCCCGCTTTCTCTGCAACCAATCAATTTGCCCTGGAGCATATTTACTGGTGCTTCGCTTACCTGGAGAACATATCATTGATAAACCGCTGCACCCACGATATGGCACTCAGTCATCTGGTGGAAGCGGCACTGATATTTTCCAAAGCTGGCACCAATGAAATTGACGTCCTGATAAACGGGCAGCTGGCAACATACAAGCAGACATTGCTTTGGCATTGGTTACTTTCTGATCCCGCCAAGGCCAGGCCTCTGGTTAACAAATACGTTAACTGGTTAGCTGACGAGACAATGGCTATGCGTCTGGTGTCGCAAAATGGCCACATCCTCAAACACCTGGCGCCTGAACTACGCAATCAGCGGGCGATGGTTTTTGCCGCCATCAAAAGCCACCCCCAGGCTATTGCCGATGCGCCAGAGTCTTTTAACAACGATATTGAACTCATCGAATATGCCCTGGCAAATACCACAGAAGATCCGGGAAAAATATTTGCCTTTATAGGGGCCGAGCTATCATCAAATCCTGAGCATTTCCGGCGCTTGTTAACCACAGCGGTTGGCAACACGTCACATGCTCTTTGCTGTCATGCAACAACTGAGTATCTGGAACAAGATCCTGAATTCTATAAAGAGCTGCTTCTGCTGGCCAGGGAGCGCAATCATAACGATGATTCCTATGGATTATTTGCCAGGATTTTCAGGAAAAACCTGCTTAATGACCAGCAACTTTATCGGCAACTGGTCTTGAAGTTTTTGGCGCAAACGGATGCCGGCAACCAACTGAAAGATTTTCCGGATTTGAATAATGATCGAGAGGTAGTGTGCACGGCGCTTGGCTCTAACCCTTTAGCATTGCAATATGTCGGGCTTGAATTTCAAGCGGATAAAGCACTGGTCAAAGAAGCTGTCGGGAACATGGGAAGAGTTCTGGAATTTGCCAGTAAAGGACTTAAGGATGATGAAGACATCGTATTGGCAGCGGTCAAAAATAATGGCGATGCTCTGGAATACGCCAGTGAACGGTTAAGGGCTGACCCGACAATTGTTACCGCAGCGCTGAAAAATTCAGGTATAGCGCTATTAGCTGCCAATAAGCAATTCCGTAATGATCCGGATTACGTTTGGTTGGCTGTCAGTGATCATCACCCCTCTTTACGCCCTATTTGCCAATATCTTGATGGGGACCAGTGTAAAAATCATGAATTAATGTCGATTGCGGTGTCAAAAAACCCCGGGAACTTTCCATTCCTCGATGAGAAACTGAGAAATGATGAAGCGTTAGCGCAACTGGCCGTGCAAGGTAATGGTACAGTGCTCAGTTATGCCGGTGAAACGCTGCGTGGCCATGAGGATACTGTCCGTCTGGCCGTTCAACAAAATGGTATGGCACTTGAGTATGCCAGCCCGGAACTGCGAGCCAATAAAGAGCTGGTCAAACTGGCGGTGCAAAATGTCGGCATGGCGTTGGAGTTTGCCAGTGACGCGCTTAAGGATTGTCCGGAAGTGGTCAAACTTGCCCTGGAACAAAATCCGATGGCGCTACAGTTTGCCAGCGACCATTGCCGCAATGATCCGGAGCTGGTCAACATCGCCTTGCAGAACAATGGTAGAGCCCTTCTGTACGTTGGCCCCTCATTACAAAGCAAGCCTGAAATCATTGAGGCAGCAATTGATAATATCGGACCTTTTGTTGTGGCGTGTATTCAACAAAAAATTGATTGATGCCATATTTAGAATTGGTATAACCCGGTTTTCAGCTACATGGCAACTTGAAATAGCGTAGCAGGGACGAAAATGGCGACGGTGGCAGCGATGAGTCATGCTTTGATACAGACGATGATTCAGAATATGGATCAAAAGACTCATAAGCAACAGAAATCGCCAAAATAGAATGTGGCCCCGAATCCACTTCATTCGATGATGCGCCGAGATAGCCTCCCTCAGTCTCAACGATAACCAATTTCTTGTGGTGCGGCCCTGGTTGTTCAGTCACATTCTCTCGCCCAAGTAGCGGCTGTGTCATGACTAATGGGGAATTTTCCGACGGTTTTGGGCAGCATACCTCCGCCAGGCACGCTTTCACAGACCGTGAACACTTGTAGCACCCCTGACACGGATCAGAATTGATAACCTTTTCTGCCGAATTGCGGACGGCCGTAAAAAAATGTCCTTTTTCGGAATTCCCAGCAACGTTCATATTAACCTCTAGAATCCTGCCAGAGCGGAAATTGATATTATTATTTGCAAAGAATATTTGACCGTTAATTTCTGAAAAGATTCCATTAAATAAATTTATTTACTCTGAACTTGTTATCAATACTAATGAATCAAAGTGCAGATCCGGTCGACTCTGCAACTCCCGCTAATTTGTGGCATTTTTCCGGGGTACCTTTGAACAGACTCGGTGATATTTCTACTCATATGTTTGGCATTGATGACTGAAGCGCCAGCATCTGGACGATCATACTCTCAGAGTAATACCAGGTGAGGAAGGAACTTTTCCCGGTTTAGAGCATCAAATGTAGTGGATTGGTCGGAATTACGAACAAAAAAAACTGACTATTTATATGTTTACTATTCATCCCGGTGCTGTGGGTTTTGGGCAAAATTACCATTCGCCAGCCAGTGATCATTCTGTAGTAACTGCTCAAAAAAGGCTGGCAGATTCTACAGACAATCTTCCACAGTTCAGTGAAATACGTAATGTCACGCCCATTACGGATTGTGCCCGTTACCTGAAGCAATCGGCACCGCCGGTTGGCGACGCGTTTCATTTATTCGACTCCGGGGACAAGAAGGATAAATTGATCCGTTTCTATCGGCAAAAGACCGGCAACGGGTTTCTTTTTGTTATCCGGCATCCGGACGACCTGGATCATCACCCATTAAGAAGGCTGCACTATTACCCCGTACCCGGAAGAAAAACCGAACATCCCGGGCTTATTTATCAGTCGTTGCCCATCACTCTGATTTTTGATTGTGACAACCTCAGACCCAGACAGCTGGCCTCTTTGAATGAGCTGTTGGAGAACCCACCCCGGCTGGATGGCAGGCCCATCAGCACGACAGTCAGCCGGGTTGTTCTGGCTAAAACATATTTAATTCACCAGCCTGACGCTCCCGGTCCGGATTTCTGGCGTCGGATATTCGCCTTGAATGGACCTTCTTCAGCACCTTTCAACTCCTCTGGTCCCAACCATGAGGCCGTTGTTCGGTCCGTAAGCCATCGCACCGAGCCGCCAGAGCCCGGGAGTTTGCAGATTCACTGTGCTGGTCAGGATATCTTTGCCCGCCTGTTTGGGAACCTGACCATCAATCGTGCGGGAGAACAGTATTTCCGCAAAGGGATGATCGACAGCCAGCCAGAACCTGTCACCCTCTGTCTGGTGGACCCTCCGGATGCCGGGAGCCGATTCTGGCAGCATTTGTCTGACATTCTTGAGCAAGGCTACTTCATCGCCAATGGTGAACGGGTGAGGCTGCCAGCATCGCTGGTTTTGCAGCAATATCACACCCCGACAGCCCATATCCGGGCATTCAAACAAGCAGTCACCAGCACACCGGTGTTACCCGAAAAAAGCTGTGGGATTATCAATACCCATAATTTCGACGCGATCTTCAGTGATCTGTCCGCACAGGAAAACACGCTGCAACAGACCGATACCTTTCAGAAGATGGCCAGTGAATTTGACCAGCTGTTCATTACCGGTGAGTTGACCGATCAGCAATGGCGGGTCCTGAAACAACGGGCAGAATCACTGCCTGTTCCCCCCAGGTTGGTGACCGGCGCTTTGCCAAGGCCCTCCGGTGAGCGTGCTGTCCGGCTGTATACTGACAATGTTACCCATATTGCCAGCAACGCCCACCGCTATCACCTGGCCAAAGGGCAGCAATGGGAGGAGCTGTGGTTTACCAGCAAACTGAAACTTTGCGGTAAGTTGAGTTTCCGGCTGGGTCATTCCCCCTTATTGCTCAGGCTTCTTGCGGGTGAACCGGTGGTGCTGACCGGGCTGGAACATACCCCGGTCCTGGCAGGGCACCTGGAGTCATTGCTGGCACCTGAGCCCTATCTCTGGATTTACGGCCAGAAAATTGCTCTGCCCAATGGTCAGCTCCATATTGTCTGGCCCGGTCACCGTTTACTGGACCAGAGTTTCTGGTACCAGCGTTGGCAGCAACAGGATGCCGGGGATCGTCAGTCAACCCGCCGTGCCGAACCCGCCCAATCCATTATCGCCGGCCATCCCGGGGCTACGGAGCGATTAAGCCGTCTTCTGAAGAGCATCCGGCTCTTGCCCCTGAGCCCGAACAAAAGCTACCCGGTCATTCCGGTTCAGGCACCTTCTGAGTTCCTGGCACTGCTTGAGGCTCAGCTCCACATTGAACAGCGTCTGGATCGTGCCGAGACTCTGGACCTCTTCCACTGGCGCAAGGCCCTGAATAAGTTACTGGCCCATCCCGTGCGCGGTGATTTTGTTATTTACAGTTTTGTCAAAGCACAGATCAGCGCCCGGTTTCCGGATCACCTGGCAGGGGTTGATCGGGATGGCATTGCTGCCATCCTGGAAACCATGCCTGCCCAGCAGGGCCCACAGGGCCTGTTAGCTAATTTCTGGCCGTTAGCCCGTTATATGACCCCTGCACTGGCCGACTGCCTGCCTGCCACTTTGCAAGAACGCCCTGCCGACGGCTGTATCGTGAGGATGGCTGCCGTGATCAAAGCAATATTCACTGAAGAGGGCCTCAAGGCACATCATTTGTCGGTGCGGGATGGCAACATCCAACCCTGTCACGGCCATCGTCTGCGCCTGCTTTACGATGCCCTGCTGGCCTTTGCCAGAGACAGCCACCACCGGGGGCTCCCGGTGCATCAGCAAGCCATGGTCCTGAACCATCAACTGTCAGCCATTACCCAGTGCCATCCGTCTGAGCCAACCCCGCAGCTACAGCAGCATCTGCACCAGCAGCTGCAGCGCTACTTTCCCGAACAGCTGCTGACAACCTCGTTGTCAACACTGGCCACGGAGTGGCTACAGGCCAGCCATGGTCATAAACAGCAGCAGGCCAGGCGGCTGGAGCAGCTGATTGCCATGCTCGATAAGCATAAAATTATTGAGCTGACCGGTCCGGCGGGCACCGGTAAATCCTGTCTGGCCTTAGCCACCGGGCAGGCAATGCAGAAACTGCAACACGCATCAAAGCATTGGCTTGTGGCTGCCATTGGCGCACAGCTTGGCCAACAGGCAGTGACAACACTGACTCTGGGACCAAACACCACATGGGAGTATCTGTACGGCTCCGTGACCCTGAAGAAAAACTGGTTGGGTCACCTGGCTTCTCATTCGCTACCCGGCCAGCTAACGGATTGGGCCAAAAGTTCCGAACCGGGCCTGCTGGTTATTAATGAAGCGAATCTGGTGCCGCAAGGGCTATTGTCGCCGCTGAGTGGTCTGCTGGAATCGCCGCCCAGGCTCTGCGTCAATGGTCAGACGATCGGGCTGACAGAGAAACACCGGGTATTGCTCACCGGTAATCCAGAGAATTATCCGGGGCGGCATCTGGATCCTGAATTGAAAAGCCGGATTCTGAACCTCTATTACCGGCCACTGCCGCAGTCCATCCTGAAAGAAGCCATCATTGCACCACTTATGCCGGATGGCTGGCCCATGGCAGTGAGATCCACCGCTTCGGCCACCATTCTGTCTCTGCTCGCTGAGTATAAAAAACTGTTATCCAAAGACTACGAGCTGACACCAAGGGATCTGAACGACATCATGGCCCGGTTCAGCATGCTCACTGTTGGTGCAACCTGCCCCGCCAGCAATGAACAGATATTCGCACTGGCTACCGAAGCGTGTCGGCAAAGTCTGGGCGGACGGATCGACCAGGACCGGCGATCAGAGTGGCAAGCGCTCAGAGCTTACTGGTGCAGCGGTGGCCGGGCCGATGATCAGGTGCTTGATCGACACCAGCAGGCTTTCCAGCAGTTTTTCAGCCAATTGACAGAGGTGAATCAAAAGCGACCGAAGCCTTTGGTCATCAATACTCCGGCCACCAGAGACTACATAAAAACCTGTTGGCAATTTCTGCAACTCAGGGAGCCGGGAAGGGTTGCCATGGTGGTGGAAGGGGCTGCCGGGTGGGGTAAGGATGCCCTGTTACTGCTGACCCTGAGCACCTGGCAACAGCAAACCGGTAAAGGCTTTCAGCACCTCAATGGGACACCGGACCGGTTTAACCAGTTTGTGCAGGCTTTTAACCGTGCCTGGCGTCTGGGGGAGGTGCTGGTGGTCAGTGAACTCAATATTATTCCTTCCGGGGCATTGGAAGAGTTTCTCAATGACCGCCTGCCGCTGCCTCACAAGGATGGGTTCAAATTGATTGGTACCGTTAATCCGCCCACCTATCCCGGACGGACGGCATTCCCGCCGTCATTGACCAGTCGATTTACCGGCGTTCATATCCACCATGATACCCGGGATGACTACCGGCTCAGGCTGCAAGCCATGGGGGTATCAGAGGAACTGAGTCGGTGGCTGACCGCTTGCGCCCATGGCATCAATGACAATCTCCGGCAGCAACGCCTTACCCTTGAGCTGACGCTGCCGCAGCTGCTTCAGGTCGCCGATCGATTGACTCGCATCTCTATGGGGCAGTTGCCTAAGTATCTGCGCCGGGAGTGGCGACCCTATCTGGACAGCTGCCAGCCTAAATTTGAATGGCCCTGTATTCCCGGCCAGTCAGCAGAAAAAGAATCTTCCAAAGATTCGGCATCACCGGAGACTTTCAGCCTGGGCCGTCCCCCTGGTGTGTTTAAAGAATATTATGTAACCCGGTTTTTTCCTGGTCAGTGGAGAACTACGCTGTATCGACTAAAGCTGCACACCGTCAGTGTGACAACTGACCAGAATTTAGTGGAAAGCCCATTGCCAGAGCGTCCTGTCGATCAGAGCTTTCTGCTGCCCATGTTAGCCGGGCGCAGCGATCTGAAAAGCGGTGAAACACCCGGTCGCCTGATACTGAGACCGGGCAGCAAATGGCAGCCATTGCCATCACTGACGCCCGCCAACCTTTTAACCGGTCTGCGCACCATTCCGGCAGAGGCACCGCTGGAGCTGGCACAGGACAACCAGACTGGCCAGTACTTTGTTCGTTCCCGGTTAACCGAACCGGTGGCTGTGGATTTTATTATCAAACCCGATCCGAAGTACTTTGAGTCGTTAACGGCGGCCGATCTCATCGAAACGCAACCCCGGCGATGCCCATCCCTGATCAAAGTACATTTGGATCAGGAGGTTTTCAGCCAGCAACCAGGGCACTTTCCGGGCTATCAGAAGTTGCGGGAAATAGGGCAGATAAGGAATCTGTCCGAACGGCTGCTGGTCCTGATCGATTGGTTCAGAGCTTTTTCTTACGACCATAACTTTGTCGAAACTGGCATCAGCCTGGTCAAGCGATTGTTGCAGGAGCAGCAGGGCAGCTGTCGCCACCGTGCATTTCTGTTTCAATTACTCTGTCTTTACTGGGGTATTGAAGCCCGAATAATACAATCGGAATCACATTCGTTTGTTGAGGTCAGATCCCGCAATGGGTGGCGACTTTGCAATTTATCGGGCATCAGCAGGACTGTCAGATACTCATCAGAGCCGAAATGGGAGGATATCTATACATCAGTGCCGACGCCGCCAGTCAAGTCAACTGTCGGACAAGCTACAGGCAGTCATGCCTCCGGCTGGAACCGGCTCCTGTCGCTGGTCATCTCCCTGTGCCAGCAATGGCAATGTTCTAAATTCGCACTGCCTCAAGAGGCCAATAGCCTTGTCAAAGATGCTGTTCTGGAAGAGTTCCGGAAAAATTTCCGCCCTATCCCCATGAGCAGGCACTTATCAGCCCGAAGTTACTATACGTCGTCAGAACACAGACCTCTTATCACCGCATTTGATATTGCCTACCATCTGGCACCGGAACAGTATCTGCTGGCAGCCAGACACGCCATTGACCATTTTGGTACCCTTGCGCCTCCTGAAAGGAAAGCCATTATTGACTGGAGCCACTGTATGCTCATCTGGTCAAAAAATTATCAATCGCCAAAACAGCATGATTTCTGTCGGTGGTCGGAGTTTGCCTGGCAACTGTATCTGCAAAGCCCGAATGACTTTCCCGTCCTTCCTGTGCAAAGCATGCAGGCCGTGACCCGGTTCAATCTTGATCATGATGGTACGGCGCAAAGACTGGACCAGCGCCTGTTCCGGGTAGAGTCCATCGACAGAACCTGGCTGAAAAATGTCAGGGACAGTCCGGAGGCCGACAACTTTTCTCTGCTGTATGACTCGGAAACATTGCCTCAGATGGCTGTTACCGATGTTTATTGGAGCCATTCCTCCCGGGGCAGACCGGATCTTGCCCGACTGATCCGTGGTGAGCCCTGTTTCCCGGAGAAATCAACCAGTTATCTGGAGACCAATACCCTGATGCTGTCCAGTCAGTTTTTGATCGACAGGGCGATGGATGCCCTCAAACTGGCCACCAATCGACAGACCGGGGCACTGTTTCGTGATGAACTCCCTTACCAACCTGACACATTCTTAATTGATTACATTGATCATGCAGAACAGAACCGGCAGTTAATTCGCCTGATCAGCGATCAACGCTCTGCTGAAATATATACCCCGGTGATATGCAAAGACCTGGAAAAATTCCGGGTGTTAATCGTCGGCAACTTCTGTGACCAGGTCACTATCTTTGAAAGTCCGGCAGGGCAAAATTTTAACCTGATCGGCAGTGGGATTTTTTCTCCGGGTATTGCTCTGGATTGCCAGGAGTCACTGAGAAAAATAAAACGCTTAATCAATGAGCCTGATGCCACCACTCTTTTTAACCGCAAATAAGTAGTTAACCAAATCAGGGAGGAACTTTTCCCGTTTTACACCATCTAAGTTGGCTGATGGACCGCAATTACTATCAGAAAAGTATTATTTTCATGTTTCCTGTTCAGCCCAGTGCCTTAGTTAATGTGCACAATGACAATCCGCAACTCGCCAATGACTCTGCTCAAAAAAGTTTGGCAAATTCCGCAGACGATTCTTTACGGCCCGGTAACACCGATAAAAAAACACGAGTAACTGCAGTCTTGTTGGTCAAAAATGAGCAGCTGCATTTTGCCCAACAAGTGTCAGCGGAGAGTGTGCATACCAGCCCAATCCGAAACGTCACGCCCATCACAGATTGCATCAGTCACCTTAAGCAATCGGCATCGCCGGTTGGTGATGCGTTTCATTTTTTTGAATCCATTGATGCAAAGGATGAACTAATCCGTTTCTATCGGCAAAAGACAGACACCGGGTTTCTTTTTATGATCCGGCATCCGAACGACCTGGATCATCACCCGTTAAGAAGGCTGCACTATTATCCAACTCCCGGACAAAAAAACGAGCGTCCCGGGCTTATTTATCAGTCAGTGCCCATCACCCTGATTTTCGATTGTGACAACCTCAGGCCCAGACAGCTGGCCTCATTGAATGAGCTGTTGGAGAATCCACCCCGGCTGGATGGCATCCCCATCAGCACGACAGTCAGCCGGGTTGTTCTGGCCAAAAATGATTTAATATACCAGCCGGATGCTCCCGGACCGGATTTCTGGCGTCGGATATTTGCCCAGGACAGATCCTCTTCAGCAACCTTCAATGTAACCCCAGCCGCTGTGCCATCCTGGTCAGTAAGCCATCGCACGGAGCCGCCAGAGCCCGGGAGTTTGCTGATTCACTGTGCGGGTCAGGATGTCTTTGCCAGCCTGTTTGGCAACCTGGCCATCAACAGTCATGGAGAACAGTATTTTCGCAACGGAGTGATCAGCAGCCAGCCTGACCCTGTGACCATCTGCCTGGTGGACCCGCCGGATGCCAAGAGCCCATTCTGGCAACATTTGTCGGACATTCTTAAGCAAGGCTACTTCATTGCCAATGGTGAACGGGTGGAGCTGCCAGCGTCGCTGGTCTTGCAGCAATATCACACCCCGACCGAGAATATCACGGCATTCAAACAAGCCGTCAACAACACACCGGTGTTACCCGGTAAAACCTGCGGGGTTATCAATACCCACAATTTCGATGCGGTCTTCAGTGACCTGTCCGCACAGGAAAACACCCTGCAAAAGACCGATACCTTTCATAAGATGGCCAGCGAATTTGACCAGCTGCTGGTAAGCGGTGAGCTGACCGATGAACAATGGCTGATCCTGAAACATCGGACGGAATCACTGCCTGTCGCCCCCGGATTGGTGACAGGCACTTTGCCAGAGCCTTCCGGTAATAGCGTTGTCAGGCTGTATACCGGCAGTGTTGCCAATAATGTTGCTGCACATTGTTATCGACTGGCCTCCGGGCAGCAATGGGAGGAGCTCTGGTTTACCAGCAAGCTGAAACTGTCAGGCAAGTTGAGTTTCCAGCTGAGAGAAACCCCCTTATTGACACAACTCCTTAAGGGTAAACCGGTGGTGCTGTCCGGGCTGGAACATACCCCGACCCTGGCAGGGCATCTGGAGTCACTATTGGCACCTGAGCCCTATCTCTGGATTTACGGCCAGAAAAAAGCTCTGCCCAACTGCCAGCTGCATATAGTCTGGCCCCCTGACCGACTGCCTGACCAGGGTCCATGGTTCCAGCGCTGGCAACAGCAGCAGGATACCCGGAGTGATCGCTCAGCAGGCAGTGTAGAGGCTGATAGTGTTGAGCCTGACAGTGTTGAGCCTGAAACAGCTGAGCTCGGTAAAGCTGAGTCCATTTTGGCAGAATCCATTATGGCGGCCCCCGGTTTGATCAAACCTTTTTCGTCCCACCATCCCGATGCAATTGGGCCATTAGGGCGGCTTTTATCTCGCATTCGGACATTGCCCCAGAGCCCGGATAAAAGTTATCCGGTCATTCCGCTTCAGGCACCGGCTGAGTTTCTGAAACTGCTGGAGGCTCAGCTCCCCATTGAACAGCGGCTGGATCGCGCCGGGACTCTGGAGCCCTTTCACTGGCGTAAGGCCCTGAATAAGTTACTGGCCCATCCGGTGCGGGGTAATGTAACCATTTACAGTTTTGTTAAAGCTCAGATCAGTGGGATATTTCCGGATTCCATGGCAGAGGTTGATCGTGATGGCATTGCTGCCATCCTGAACACCCTGCCAGCCCTGGAGCACCCAAAGGATCTGACAGATCATTTCTGGCCATTGGCCCGTTATATGGCACCGGCACTGGGCGAGTATTTGCCCGCTACTTTCGGCAAACCTTCTCTGCGCTGCACCGCGAAGATGGCCGCCATTATCCACTCAATATTCCCTCAACAGGGCATTGAGGCTGATCTTTTGCCGGTACTGGACGACAATATCCATCCCTATTCCGGCCATCGCCTGCGTCTGCTGTACAATGCCCTGCGGGTCTGTGGCAGCCAGAGTATCCCGGTGCATCGGCAAGCCCGGGACTTGAACCAGCAACTGATCGCCATTAGCCAGTGCCATCCGTCTGAGCCACTGGAGCAGCTGCAACAGCCGCTTCAGCGCGCCTTTTCGGAACCGCTGCTGACAACCTCCTTGCAGACACTGGCCGCAGATTGGCTGAAGGCCAGCTGTCACCATCAGCAGCAACAGGGCAAGCGGCTTGAACAGCTCACGACCATGCTCAGGCAGCACAGGATCATTGAGCTCAATGGCCCGGCGGGTACCGGTAAATCCTGCCTGGCCGTCGCCACCGGGCAAGCGTTACAGGAACGGCGGCAGGCATCAATGAACCGGCTTGCCGCTGGCCCACAGCCTGACCAGCACACAGTGAAAACCCTGACCCTGGGACCGAACACCACCTGGGAAGACCTGTACGGTTCGGTCTCCCTGAAACGAGACCGGCAGGGCAATACGGTCTCTCATTCGGTACCCGGCCAGATAACGGATTGGGCCAGGAGAAAACGCCCGGGCCTGCTGGTTATTAATGAAGCCAACCTGGTGCAGCACGGACTATTGTCACCACTGACCGGTTTGCTGCAATCGCCTGCCCAGCTCTGCGTCAATGGCCAGACGTTCGAGTTAACAGATAACCACTGGGTTTTGTTGACCGGTAATCCGGAAAATTATCCGGGGCGGAATCTTGACCCTGAATTGCAACGCCGGATTCTGCGCCTGTATTACCGGCCGCTGCCAGAGTCCATTCTGCAACAGGCCATCATTGAGCCACTTCTGCCGGATACCTGGCCCATGGAGCTGAGGTCCACCGCTTCGGCCACCATCCTTTCACTATTGGCAGAGTACAGAAAACAGGTATCCACAGACTATGAGCTGACGCCAAGGGACCTGAAAGACATCATGGCCCGGTTCCGACTGATCACGGCGGATGCACCCTGTCCCACCAGCCAGGCCCAGATGTTGGCACTGGCTGACGAAGCGTGCGGGCAAAGTCTGGGTGGGCGGATCGATCGGGACCAACGCCCCGAATGGCAAGCGCTCAGGGATTACCGGCACAGTTCCGGTAAGGTGGACCGTTCATTACTGGAGCAGCACCAGCGGGCCTTCACACAGTTTTTCGGACAGTTGGCACAGGTGAACAAAAAGCAATCGACGCCACTGGTCATCGATACTCCGGCCACCAGAGAGTACATAAAAACCTGCTGGCAATTTCTGCAACTCAGGGAACCGGGAAGAGTTGCCATGGTGGTGGAAGGTACTGCCGGGTGGGGTAAGGATGCCCTGTTACTGCTGACCCTGACCACCTGGCAACAGCAAACCGGTAAAGGCTTTCAGCATCTCAATGGGGCACCGGACCAGTTTAACCAATTTGTGCAGGCCTTTAACCGTGCCTGGCATCTGGGTGAGGTGCTGGTGGTCAGTGAGCTCAACATCATTCCTTCCGGGGAGTTGGAAGAGTTTCTTAATGACCGCCTGCCGCTGCCTCACAAGGCCGGGTTCAAATTGATTGGTACCGTTAATCCGCCCACCTATCCCGGACGGACGGCATTCCCGCCATCATTGACCAGTCGATTTACCGGCGTTCATATCCACCATGATACCCGGGATGACTACCGGCTCAGGCTGCAAGCCATGGGGGTATCTGAGGATCTGAGTCGGTGGCTGACCGATTGCGCCAGTGCCCTTAACGATGATTTCCGACAGCAACGCATTCCCCTTGAACTGACGTTGCCGCAGCTGTTGCTGGCGGCCGATCGATTGGACAGAATCCCCATGGGTCGGTGGCATGAGGGTCTGAGCTGGGAGTGGCAACCCTATCTGAAAAACCGTACAAGCACATTCCAGTGGCCCTATATTGTTGTACAGTCATCAAAAAATGGATCTTCCAGAGGTCCGGCCACTGATTCACCGAAGATTTTCAGCCAGGGCACGCCTCATGATGTGTGTATCAACTTCCAGGTAACCCGGTTTTTTCCCCGTCAATGGTGTATCGATCGGTATCGACTGAAGCTGTTCACAGCCGATGTGACCACTGACCAGACGTTAGTTAAAAGCCCGTTACCAATTGATCCCATGGATCAGAGCAATTTTTTGCCCCTGTTAACCGGGCGAACCGATCTGAAAACCGGTGAAACCCCCGGGCGCATGACACTGAAACCGGGCAGCAATTGGCAACGATTGCCATCGCTGACCCCCAACGACCGGTTGACCGGTCTGAGATCCATTCCGAAACATACGCAGCTGGCACGGGATACGCACACCGACCAATACTTTCTTCGTTCCGGACTCACGGAACCGGTGACGGTGGATTTTATTATTAAGCCCGATCTGACTTATTTTCAGCCGTTAACGGCTGATGATCCCATCAACACACAGCCCCTGCGGTGCCCTCCGCTGATCAAAGTACATCTGGATCAGGAGGTGTTCAGCGGGGACCCTACTCACTTTCCGGGATACCGGAAGTTGCGGGAAATAGGGCAGATAGAGAATCTGTCCGAACGGCTACTGGCCCTTGTCGATTGGTTCAGAGCTTTTTCTTACGATCGTACTTTTGAAGAAACCGGCATCACCCTGGTCAAGCAATTGTTGCAGGAGCAACAGGGAACCTGCCGCCATCGTGGGTTTCTGTTTCAATTACTCTGTCTTTACTGGGGTATTGAGGCCCGAATAGTAGAATCGTTCACACACAGTTTTGTTGAGGTCAGATCCCACAATGGTTGGCGACTGTATGATTTGGGGGGTACCGACGCAACCCACAGTTACTCATCAGAGCCGGAATGGCACAATATTTTCAAGTCAGCGCCAGTGGAACCCGTCAATTCGCCTTACGCTCAGGACGGAGCCGCTGATGGCTGGAACGGGATATTGTCACTGGCCGTTTCTCTGCTCCAGCAACACAAGTGTACTCAATCTGAATTACCCCAAGAGGCGATAAAACAAATCCAGGACACCGTTCTGGAAAAGTTCCGGAAAAATTTCCGCCCTATCCCCTTGTTCAGGGGGTTACTATCAGAACGGTCTTACCAAGTATCGCCAAACCGCGAACGTTATGTCTTTGAAATGGATATTGCCTGCAATTGGGTACCGGAACAATATTTGTTGGCGGCCCGACATGCCATTGACCATTTTGCCACCCTGGCCCCCCCGGAAAAAAAAGCCATTATCGATTGGAGCCATTGTATGCTCATCAGGTCAACCGAGAGCCAGTCTCTCAACTGGCGTCTTTTCTGTGAGTGGTCGGAGTTTGCCTGGCAACTGTATTTGCAAAGCCCGAATGATTTTCCCGTCCTGCCTGTGCAAAGCCTGCAGAGCATTATCCGGTTCAATTTTGATCATAATGGCATGGCTCAACAAATAAGCCAGCGCCTGTTCCGGCTTGAGTCCATCGATAAAGTCTATCTGAAAAATGTCCACGACAGTCCGGAGGCCCACCATTTTTCCCTGCTGTACTCCCGGGAAAAATTGCCACAGGTGGCGGCTACCGAAGTTTTTTGGAGTCATGCCTCCCGGGGCAAACCGGATATTGCCCGACTGATCCGTGGTGAGCCCTGTTTCCCGCAAAAATCAACGTACTACCAGGAAACCAATACCCTGATACTGTCCGCCCGGTTTTTGATCAACAAGGCGTTGCTCACCCTCCTTAGAAGCACCAACAAACTGACTGGAGCAACGTTTCATGAGGAGTTCCCTGGGCCCCCGAGTATGGGTATCTCAGGGGATCACATCAATGATGCAGAAAATAACCGACAGTTAATTCGTCTGATCAGCGATAAACGCTCTGCGGAAATATATACCCCGGTGATATGTAACGACCTGAAAAGATTACGGGTCCTGATCGTTGGCAACTTCCGTGACCGGGTAACCATCTTTGAAAGTTCGGCAGGGCAAAATTTCGACCTGATCGGCAGCGGGATTTTTTCTCCGGGTATTGCCCTGGATTGCCGGGAGTCGCTGGGAACCATAAAACGCCTGCTCAATGAACATGATGCAACCATTTTAAGCAGGTATTGATATGAGTCTATTCTCGGTCAGCCTCCTAGGAGGCTGTCCGAGAATAGACTGCCCTACTGCGGTGGCAGCAAATTGGTCTAAAAAGTCGGAATTTTTTAGTAAATAGAACCACTATTAACTAAAAAATTCCGACTTTTTATCCTCAATTTTCTGCCATCCTCGCTACGGGCGCTATTCTCGGACAGCCTCCTAGGTACAAAGGAACTGTTGCCGGTTTACACCATCTAAATTGGCTGACTGACCGCAATTACCATCAGAAAAGTACTATTTTCATGCTTCCTATTCAGCCCGGTGCCGTGGTTAATGTGCACAATGACAATCTGCAACCCGGTGATCATCCTGTTGTAAAAGCACAAAAAAGGCCGGCAAATTCTACAGGCGATCCTCCACAGCTCAGTAAAATCCGTAAAAAAATGCTCATAACTGAGGTTTTGTCCGTCAAAAATGAGCAGGCATATTTAGTCCAACAGGCATTAGCAGATAGTGCGCATACCAGCCCAATCCGAAACGTCACGCCCATCACAGATTGCATCAGTCACCTGAAGCAATCGGCATTGCCGGTTGGTGATGCGTTTCATTTTTTTGAATCCAGTGATGCGAAGGATGAACTGATCCGTTTCTATCGGCAAACGACAGACACCGGGTTTCTTTTTATGATCCGGCATCCGAACGACCTGGATCATCACCCGTTAAGAAGGCTGTACTATTATCCAACTCCCGGACAAAAAAACGAGCGTCCCGGGCTTATTTATCAGTCAGTGCCCATCACCCTGATTTTCGATTGTGACAACCTCAGGCCCAGACAGCTGGCCTCATTGAATGAGCTGTTGGAGAATCCTCCCGGCTGGATGGCATCCCTATCAGCACGACAGTCAGTCGGGTTGTTCTGGCCAAAAACAATTTAATACATCAGCCTGATGCTCCCGGACCAGATTTCTGGCGTCGTGTATTTGCCCGGGACAGATCCTCTTCAGCAACCTTCAATGTCACCCCGGCCGCTGTACCATCCTGGTCAGTAAGCCAGCGCACGGAGCCGCCAGAGCCGGGGAGTTTGCTGATTCACTGTGCGGGTCAGGATGTCTTTGCCAGCCTGTTTGGCAACCTGGCCATCAACAATAATGGAGAACAGTATTTTCGCAACGGAGTGATCAGCAGCCAGCCTGAACCTGTGACCATCTGCCTGGTGGACCCGCCGGATGCCAAGAGCCCATTCTGGCAACATTTGTCGGACATTCTTAAGCAAGGCTACTTCATTGCCAATGGTGAACGGGTAGAGCTGCCAGCGTCGCTGGTTTTGCAGCAATATCACACCCCGACAGCAACTATCACGGCATTCAAACAAGCAATTAACAACACACCGGTGTTACCCGGTAAAACCTGCGGGGTTATCAATACCCATAATTTCAGCGCGGTCTTCAGTGACCTGTCCGCACAGGAAAACACCCTGCAAAAGACCGATACCTTTCATAAGATGGCCAGCGAATTTGACCAGCTGCTGATCAGCGGTGAGCTGACCGATGAACAATGGCTGATCCTGAAATATCGGACGGAATCTCTGCCCGTCGCCCCCGGATTGGTGACAGGCACTTTGCCAGAACCCTCCGGTGACAGTGTTGTCAGGCTGTATACCGGCAGTGTTGCCAATATCGCTGCCAATGTTGTTGCACAATCCGACTGTTATCAACTGGCCACCGGTCAGCAATGGGAGGAGCTCTGGTTTACCAGCAAGCTGAAAATGTCAGGCAAGTTGAGTTTCCAGCTGAGAGAAACCCCGTTATTGACACAACTCCTTAAGGGTAAACCAGTGGTGCTGTCCGGGCTGGAACAGACCCCGACCCTGACAGGACATCTGGAGTCACTACTGGTACCTGAGCCCTATCTATGGATTTACGGCCAGAAAAAAGCCCTGCCCCACTGCCAGCTGCATATAGTCTGGCCCACTGACCGACTGCCTGACCAGAGTCCGTGGTTTCAGCGCTGGCAACAGCAGCAGAATGCCCGGAGTGATCGCTCAGCAGGCAGTGTAGAGGCTGGCAGTGTTGGGGGTGAAAGTGTTGAGCCTGAAATAGCTGAGCTCGGTAAAGCTGAGTCCATTTTGGCAGAATCCATTATGGCCGCCCCCGGTTTGATCCAACCCTTTTCGTCCCGTCATCCCGATGCAATCCGGCCATTAGGCCGTCTTTTGTCCCGCATCCGGACATTGCCCCAGAGCCCAGATAAAAGTTATCCGGTCATTCCGCTTCAGGCACCGGCTGAGTTTCTGAAACTGCTGGAGGCTCAGCTCCCCATTGAACAGCGGCTGGATCGCGCCGGGACTCTGGAGCCCTTTCACTGGCGTAAGGCCCTGAATAAGTTACTGGCCCATCCGGTGCGGGGTAATGTAACCATTTACAGTTTTGTTAAAGCTCAGATCAGTGGGATATTTCCGGATTCCATGGCAGAGGTTGATCGTGATGGCATTGCTGCCATCCTGAACACCCTGCCAGCCCTGGAGCACCCAAAGGATCTGACAGATCATTTCTGGCCATTGGCCCGTTATATGGCACCGGCACTGGGCGAGTATTTGCCCGCTACTTTCGGCAAACCTTCTCTGCGCTGCACCGCGAAGATGGCCGCCATTATCCACTCAATATTCCCTCAACAGGGCATTGAGGCTGATCTTTTGCCGGTACTGGACGACAATATCCATCCCTATTCCGGCCATCGCCTGCGTCTGCTGTACAATGCCCTGCGGGTCTGTGGCAGCCAGAGTATCCCGGTGCATCGGCAAGCCCGGGACTTGAACCAGCAACTGATCGCCATTAGCCAGTGCCATCCGTCTGAGCCACTGGAGCAGCTGCAACAGCCGCTTCAGCGCGCCTTTTCGGAACCGCTGCTGACAACCTCCTTGCAGACACTGGCCGCAGATTGGCTGAAGGCCAGCTGTCACCATCAGCAGCAACAGGGCAAGCGGCTTGAACAGCTCACGACCATGCTCAGACAGCACAGGATCATTGAACTCAATGGCCCGGCGGGTACCGGTAAATCCTGCCTGGCCGTCGCCACCGGGCAAGCGTTACAGGAACGGCGGCAGGCATCAATGAAGCGGCTTGCCGCTGGCCCACAGCCTGACCAGCAGACGGTGAAAACCCTGACCCTGGGGCCGAACACCACCTGGGAAGACCTGTACGGTTCGGTCTCCCTGAAACGAGACCGGCAGGGCAATACGGTCTCTCATTTGGTACCCGGCCAGATAACGGATTGGGCCAGGAGAAGACGCCCGGGCCTGCTGGTTATTAATGAAGCCAACCTGGTGCAGCACGGACTATTGTCACCACTGACCGGTTTGCTGCAATCGTCTCCCCGGCTCTGCGTCAATGGCCAGACCTACGAGCTAACAGATAACCACCGGGTTTTGTTGACCGGTAATCCGGAAAATTATCCGGGGCGGAATCTTGACCCTGAATTGCAACGCCGGATTCTGCGCCTCTATTACCGGCCGCTGCCGGAGTCCATTCTGCAACAAGCCATCATTGAGCCACTTCTGCCGGATACCTGGCCCATGGAGCTGAGGTCCACCACTTCCAACACCATCCTCTCCCTGCTGGCAAAGTACAGAAAACAGGTATCCACAGACTATGAGCTGACGCCAAGGGACCTGAAAGACATCATGGCCCGGTTCCGGCTGATCACGGCGGATGCACCCTGTCCCACCAGCCAGGCCCAGGTGTTGGCACTGGCTGACGAAGCGTGCGGGCAAAGTCTGGGGGGGCGGATCGATCGGGACCAACGCCCCGAATGGCAATCGCTCAGGGATTACTGGCACAGTTCCGGTAAGGTGGAAAGTTCATTACTGGAGCAGCACCAGCGGGCCTTCACACAGTTTTTCGGACAGTTGGTACAGGTGAACAAAAAGCAATCGACGCCACTGGTCATCGATACTCCGGCCACCAGAGAGTACATAAAAACCTGCTGGCAATTTCTGCAACTCAGGGAACCGGGAAGAGTTGCCATGGTGGTGGAAGGGACTGCCGGGTGGGGTAAGGATGCCCTGTTACTGCTGACCCTGACCACCTGGCAACAGCAAACCGGTAAAGGCTTTCAGCATCTCAATGGGACACCGGACCAGTTTAACCAGTTTGTGCAGGCCTTTAACCGTGCCTGGCGTCTGGGTGAGGTATTAGTGGTCAGTGAGCTAAATATCATTCCTTCCGGGGAGTTGGAAGAGTTTCTTAATGACCGCCTGCCGCTGCCGCACAAGGCCGGGTTCAAATTGATTGGTACCGTTAATCCACCCACCTATCCCGGACGGACGGCATTCCCGCCATCATTGACCAGTCGATTTACCGGCGTTCATATCCACCATGATACCCGGGATGACTACCGGCTCAGGCTGCAAGCCATGGGGGTATCAGAGGAACTGAGTCGGTGGCTGACCGATTGCGCCAGTGCCCTTAACGATGATTTCCGACAGCAACGCATTCCCCTTGAACTGACGTTGCCGCAGCTGCTGCAGGCGGCCGATCGATTGGGCAGAATCCCCATGGGTTGGTGGCCTGATGGTCTGAGCTGGGAGTGGGAACCCTATCTGGAAAAAAGTTCAAGGGCATTTAAGTGGCCCTATATTCTTGTACAGTCATCAGAAAAGGGATCTTCCAGAGGTTCGGCCAAAAAATCACCGAAGGCTTTCAGTTTGGGCAGGCCCCCGGGTGCGTCCAGAAAATTTCAGGTTACCCGGTTTTTTCCCGTTAAATGGCATGCCAAGCTGTATCGACTAAAACTGCTCACAGCCGATGTGACCACTGATCAGAATTTAGTTATCGGCCTGTTGCCAGGACACCTCGTGGATCAGAGTAATCTTTTGTCCCTGTTAACCGGGCGAACCGATCTGAAAACCGATGAAACCCCCGGGCGCATGACACTTGAACCGGGCCGCAATTGGCAACGATTGCCATCGCTGACTCCCAACGACCGGTTGACCGGTCTGAGATCCATTCCGCAACAGACCAGGCTGGCACAGGATAGGCACACAGGCCAATACTATCTGCGTTCCGAACTCACGGAACCGGAGACGGTAGATTTTATTATTAAACCCGACCGGACTTACTTTCAGCCGTTAACGGCTGATGATCCCATCAACACTCAGCCCTGGCGATGCCCTCCCCTGATCAAAGTACATCTGGATCAGGAGGTGTTCAGCGGGGATCCTGTTCACTTTCCGGGATACCGGAAGTTGCGGGAAATAGGGCTGATAAGAAATCTGGCTGGACGTCTGCTGGCGCTGGTCGATTGGTTCAGAGCTTTTTCTTACGATCGTACTTTTGACGAAACCGGCATCAGTCTGGTCAAGCAATTGTTGCAGGAGCAGCAGGGAAGCTGCCGCCACCGTGCGTTTCTGTTTCAATTACTCTGTCTTTACTGGGGTATTGAAGCCCGAATAGTAAAATCGAAATCACATGCTTTCGTTGAGGTCAGATCCCGCAATGGGTGGCGACTTTGTGATTTATGGGGCGCTGGCAGCTCCAGTATCAGTTACTCATCAGAGCCGACATGGCACAATCTTTACCAGTCAGCCCCAGTGCAGCCAGTCAATTCATCTTGCGGACAGGACGGAGCCGCTGATGGCTGGAACAGGATATTGTCACTGGCCACTTCTCTGCTCCAGCAATGGAAGTGTGTTAGATCTGAATTACCCCAAGAGGCGATAAAACAAATCGAGGACACCGTTCTGGAAACGTTCCGGAAAAATTTCCGCCCCATCCCCATGGACAGGGGATTATTATCAGATCGAACTTACCCAATATCGCCAGATTGCGAAGGTAATATCAATGCATTCCTGATTGCCTACCATTGGGTGCCGACACAATATTTACAGGCGGCCCGACATGCCATTGACCATTTTTCCACCCTGGCTCCACCGGAAAAAAAAGCCATTATCGACTGGAGCCTCTGTATGCTCATCTGGTCAATCGACTATCAGTCTCCCAAAAAGCATCTTTTCTGTCAGTGGTCGGAGTTTGCCTGGCAACTGTATTTGCAAAGCCCGAATGATTTTCCCGTCCTGCCTGTGCAAAGCCTGCAGACCATTATCCGGTTCAATTTTGATCATAATGGCATGGCTCAACGAATCAGCCAGCGCCTGTTTCGGGTTGAGTCCATCAATAAAATTTATCTGAAAAATGTCTGCAACAGTCTGGGGGTTCGCAATTTTTCGTTGCTGCCCCCCTGGGAACAATTGCCACAGGTGGCGGCTACCGAGGTTTATTGGAGTCATGCCTCCCGGGGCAAACCGGATATTGCCCGACTGATCCGTGGTGAGCCCTGTTTCCCGGAAAAATCAACCTCCTACCAGGAAACCAATACCCTGATATTGGCCGCCCAGTTTTTGATCGACAGGGCGTGGGAGACCCTCCGGCAAAGCACCAATAAACTGACCGGTGCCGCCTTTCTTGAGGAACTCCCTGAGCCCCAGACCAACAAAATTTTAGAGGATCACATCGATGATGCAGAAATTAACCGGCAGTTAAATCGCCTGATCGGCGATCAACGCTCTGCTGAAATATATACCCCGGTGATATGTAACGACCTGCAAAGATTCCGGGTCTTGATCGTTGGCAACTTCCGTGAAAACCGGGGAGTCATCTTTGAAAGTCCGGCAGGGCAAAACTTCAACCTGATCGGCAGTGGGATTTTTTCTCCGGGTATTGCCCTGGATTGCCGGGAGTCGCTGGGAACCATAAAACGCCTGCTCAATGAACATGATGCAACTATTTTAAGCGGGAATTAGCGTATCAAGTTATTCCTATGATCAGGCGCGGCATTGCAGGGAGGAACTTTTGCCGGTTTACATCATCTAACTTGACTGACCGGCCGCAATTACTATCAGAAAAGTACTATTTTCATGCTTCCTATTCAGCCAAGTGATCATTCTGTTGTAACCGCTCAAAAAAGGTTGGCAAGTTCTACAGGCGATCCTTCACAGCCCAGTAAAATCCCTAAAAAAACGCCAGAAACCGGGGTTTTGTCCGTCAAAAATGAGCAGTCATATTTAGTCCAACAGGCATCAGCAGATAGTGCGCATTCCAGCCCAATCCGTAACGTCACGACCATCACAGATTGCATCAGCCACCTGAAGCAATCGGTATCACCGATTGGTGATAAATTTTATTTTTGCGATTCCTTTCGTGGGAATGAAATGAAGGAGGAGTTGATCCGTCTCTTTCGGGAAACGACAGGCACCGGGTTTTTTTTTATTATCCGGCATCCGAACGACCTGGATCATCACCCGTTAAGAAGGCTGCACTATTATCCCGCTCCCGGACAAAAAATCGAGCGTCCCGGGCTTATCTATCAGTCAGTGCCCATCACCCTGGTTTTCGATTGTGACAATCTCAGGCCCAGACAGCTGGCCTCATTGAATGAGCTGTTGGAGAATCCACCCCGGCTGGATGGCCCCCCCATCAGCAAGGCAGTCAGCCGGATTGTTCTGGTTAAGGACGATTTAATATACCAGCCTGACGCTCCCGGACCGGATTTCTGGCGTCGGGTATTTGCCTTGAGGAGAACCGATTTTGAAACCGTCAGAGCCACTAACCCCCGGGCCGTTGTGCCATCCCGGTCGGTAAGCCAGCTCACGGAGCCGCCAGAGCCGGGGAGTTTGCTGATTCACTGTGCGGGTCAGGATGTCTTTGCCAGCCTGTTTGGCAACCTGGCCATCAACAGTCATGGAGAACAGTATTTTCGCAACGGAGTGATCAGCAGCCAGCCAGAACCTGTGACCATCTGCCTGGTGGACCCGCCGGATGCCAAAAGCCCATTCTGGCAACATTTGTCTGATATTTTTGAGCAAGGCTACTTCATCGCTAATGGTGAACGGGTGGAGCTGCCAGCGTCGCTGGTCTTGCAGCAATATCACACCCCGACAGCAAATATTACGGCATTCAAACAAGCAATCAACAACACACCGGTGTTACCCGGTAAAACCTGCGGGGTTATCAATACCCACAATTTCGACGCGGTCTTCAGTGATCTGTCCGCACAGGAAAACACCCTGCAAAAGATCGATACCTTTCATAAGATGGCCAGCGAATTTGACCAGCTGTTGATCAGCGGTGAGCTGACCGATGAACAATGGCTGATCCTGAAACATCGGACGGAATTTCTGCCCGTCGCCCCCGGATTGGTGACAGGCACTTTGCCAGAGCCTTCAGGTAATAGCGTTGTCAGGCTGTATGCCGGCAGTGTTGCCAATAATGTTGCTGCACATTGTTATCGACTGGCCACCGGTCAGCAATGGGAGGAGCTCTGGTTTACCAGCAAGCTGAAAATGTCAGGCAAGTTGAGTTTCCAGCTGAGAGAAACCCCGTTATTGACACAACTCCTTAAGGGTAAACCAGTGGTGCTGTCCGGGCTGGAACATACCCCGACCCTGGCAGGGCATCTGGAGTCACTACTGGCACCTGAGCCCTATCTCTGGATTTACGGCCAGAAAAAAGCCCTGCCCAACTGCCAGCTGCATATAGTCTGGCCCACTGACCGACTGCCTGACCAGGGTCCATGGTTTCAGCGCTGGCAACAGCAGCAGGATGCCCGGAGTGATCGCTCAGCAGGCAGTGTAGAGGCTGACAGTGTTGGGGGTGAAAGTGTTGAGCCTGAAATAGCTGAGCTCGGTAAAGCTGAGTCCATTTTGGCAGAATCCATTATGGCCGCCCCAAAATACCTTTCGTCCCGCCATCCCGATGCAATCGGGCCATTATGCAGTCTTTGGTCGCGCATTCGGACATTGCCCCAGAGCCCGGATAAAAGTTATCCGGTCATTCCGGTTCAGGCACCGGCTGAGTTTCTGAAACTGCTGGAGGCTCAGCTCCCCATTGAACAGCGGCTGGATCGCGCCGGGACTCTGGAGCCCTTCCACTGGCGTAAGGCCCTGAATAAGATACTGGCCCATCCGGTGCGGGGTAATACAACCATTTACAGTTTTGTCAAAGCTCAGATCAGTGGGATATTTCCGGATTCCATGGAAGAGGTTGATCGTGATGGCATTGCTGCCATCCTGAACACCCTGCCTGCCCTGGAGCACCCAAAGGATCTGGCAGATCATTTCTGGCCATTGGCCCGTTATATGGCACCGGCACTGGGCGAGTATTTGCCCGCTACTTTCGGCAAACCTTCTCTGTGCTGCACCGCGAAGATGGCCGCCATTATCCACTCAATATTCCCTCAACAGGGCATTGAGGCTGATCTTTTGCCGGTACTGAACGACAATATCCATCCCTGTTCCGGCCAACGGCTGCGTCTGCTGTACGATGCCCTGCGGGTCTGTGGCAGCCAGAGTATCCCGGTGCATCGGCAAGCCCGGGACTTGAACCAGCAACTGACCGCCATTAGCCAATGCCATCCGTCTGCGCCACTGGAGCAGCTGCAACAGCCGCTTCAGCACGTCTTCCCGGAACCGCTGCTAACAACCTCCTTGCAGACACTGGCCTCAGATTGGCTGCAGGCCAGCTGTCATCATCAGCAGCAACAGGGCAAGCGGCTTGAACAGCTCACGACCATGCTCAGACAGCACAGGATCATTGAACTCAATGGCCCGGCGGGTACCGGTAAATCCTGCCTGGCCGTCGCCACCGGGCAAGCGTTACAGGAACGGCGGCAGGCATCAATGAACCGGCTTGCCGCTGGCCCACAGCCTGACCAGCACAGAGTGAAAACCCTGACCCTGGGACCGAACACCACCTGGGAAGACCTGTACGGTTCGGTCTCCCTGAAACGAGACCGGCAGGGCAATACGGTCTCTCATTTGGTACCCGGGCAGATAACGGATTGGGCCAGGAGAAAACGCCCGGGCCTGCTGGTTATTAATGAAGCCAACCTGGTGCAGCCCGGACTATTGTCACCACTGACCGGTTTGCTGCAATCGCCTCCCCGGCTATGCGTCAATGGCCAGACCTTCGAGTTAACAGATAACCACCGGGTTTTGTTGACCGGTAATCCGGAAAATTATCCGGGGCGGAATCTTGACCCTGAATTGCAACGCCGGATTCTGCGCCTGTATTACCGGCCGCTGCCGGAGTCCATTCTGCAACAAGCCATCATTGAGCCACTTCTGCCGGATACCTGGCCCATGGAGCTGAGGTCCACCACTTCGGATACCATCCTCTCCCTGTTGGCAGAGTACAGAAAACAGGTATCCACAGACTATGAGCTGACGCCAAGGGACCTGAAAGACATCATGGCCCGGTTCCGGCTGATCACGGCGGATGCACCCTGTCCCACCAGCCAGGCCCAGGTGTTGGCTCTGGCTGACGAAGCGTGCGGGCAAAGTCTGGGGGGGCGGATCGATCGGGACCAACGCCCCGAATGGCAAGCGCTCAGGGATTACCGGCACAGTTCCGGTAAGGTAGACCGTTCATTACTGGACCAGCACCAGCGGGCCTTCACACAGTTTTTCGGACAGTTGGCACAGGTGAACAAAAAGCAATCGACGCCACTGGTCATCGATACTCCGGCCACCAGAGAGTACATAAAAACCTGCTGGCAATTTCTGCAACTCAGGGAACCGGGAAGAGTTGCCATGGTGGTGGAAGGGACTGCCGGGTGGGGTAAGGATGCCCTGTTACTGCTGACCCTGACCACCTGGCAACAGCAAACCGGTAAAGGCTTTCAGCATCTCAATGGGACACCGGACCAGTTTAACCAGTTTGTGCAGGCCTTTAACCGCGCCTGGCGTCTGGGTGAGGTATTAGTGGTCAGTGAGCTCAATATCATTCCTTCCGGGCTACTGGAAGAGTTTCTCAATGACCGCCTGCCGCTGCCTCACAAGGATGGGTTCAAATTGATTGGTACCGTTAATCCGCCCACCTATCCCGGACGGACGGCATTCCCGCCATCATTGACCAGTCGATTTACCGGCGTTCATATCCACCATGATACCCGGGATGACTACCGGCTCAGGCTGCAAGCCATGGGGGTATCTGAGGATCTGAGTCGGTGGCTGACCGATTGCGCCAGTGCCCTCAATAATCATTTCCGACAGCGACGCATGCCCCTTGAACTGACGCTGCCGCAGCTGCTCCGGGCGGCTGATCGATTGGGCAAAATCGCCATAGACCAGTGGACTAAACATCTATTACTGGAGTGGTGGCCCTATATGAAGGACTGTAAATACCGCTTTCAGTGGCCTTATACTCTTGGAAAGGGATCTTCCAGAGGTCCGAACACTCATTCACCGGAGAGTTTCAGCCTGGGTTGGCCGCCCCCTGGTGTATCCAAAAACTTTCAGGTAACCCGGTGTTTTCCCGGTAAATGGAATCCCGATCTGTATCGACTGGAGCTGTGCACAGCCGATGTGACCACTGATAAGCAGTTAGTTAAAATCCTGTTGCCTATAAACCCTGTGGAGCAGCGCAATCTTTTGTCCGTGTTAACCGGGCGAACCGATCTGAAAACCGGCGAAACCCCCGGGCGCATGACACTGGAACCGGGCTGCAATTGGCAACCATTGCCATCACTGACCCCCAACGACCGGTTGACCGGTTTGAGATCCATTCCGACACAGACGCAGCTGGCACGGGATACGCACACCGACCAGTACTTTCTTCGTTCCGGACTCACGGAACCAGTGACCGTAGATTTTATTATTAAGCCCGACCTGACTTATTTTCAGCCGTTAACGGCTGATGATCCCATCAACACACAGCCCCAGCGTTGCCCGCCCCTGATCAAAGTACATCTGGATCAGGAGGTGTTCAGCGAATACCCGGCTCCGGGGTACCGGAAGTTGCGGGAAATAGGGCAGATAGAGAATCTGTCCGAACGGCTACTGGCCCTTGTCAATTGGTTCAGGGCATTTTCTTACGGTCGTCCTTTTGACGAAACCGGCATCAGCCTGGTCAAGCAATTGTTGCAGGAACAACAGGGAACCTGCCGCCATCGTGGGTTTCTGTTTCAATTACTCTGTCTTTACTGGGGTATTGAGGCCCGAATAGTACAATCGGACTCACATGCTTTCGTTGAGGTCAGATCCTGCAATGGGTGGCGACTTTGTGATTTAGGGGGCGCTGGCAGCTCCACTTACAGTTATTCATCAGAGCCGGAATGGCACAATATTTTCAAATCAGCGCCAGTGGAACCCGTCAATTCGACTTACGCTCAGGACGGAGCCGCTGATGGCTGGAGCGGAATATTGTCACTGGCCGTTTCTCTGCTCGAGCAACACAAGTGTACTCATTCTGAATTACCCCAAGAGGCTATAAAACATTTCCAGAACATCTTTCTGGAAACGTTCCGGAAAAATTTTCGCCCTATCCCCCTCTGCAGGGATTTATCATCAAGACGATCTAAGCAAGTATCGTCAGATGACGAATTGGATGACATTATCTATGCATTTGAGATTGCCCGCTATTGGGTACCGGAACAGTATTTGTTGGCGGCCCGACATGCCATTGACCATTTTTCCACCCTGGCCCCCCCGGAAAAAAAAGCCATTATCGACTGGAGCCACTATATGCTCATCTGGTCAAACCACTATAAGTCTCCCCTGAATCATCCTTTCTGTGAGTGGTCGGAGTTTGCCTGGCAACTGTATTTGCAAAGCCCGAATGACTTTCCCGTCCTGCCTGTTCAAAGCCTGCAGACCATTATCCGGTTCAATTTTGATCATAATGGCATGGCTCAACGAATAAGCCAGCGCCTGTTCCAGGTTGAGTCCATCGATAAAGTCTTTCTGAAAAATGTCCGCGACAGTCCGGACATCGGCAATTTTCCCCTGCTGTGCTCCCTGGAACAATTGCCAAAGGTGGCGGCTACCGAAGTTTATTGGAGTCATGCCTCACGGGGTAAACCGGATATTGCCCGACTGATCCGTGGTCAGCCCTGTTTCCAGGAAAAATCAACCTATTACCAGGAAACCAATACCCTGATAGTGGCCGCCCAGTATTTGATCGACAGGGCGTGGGACACTCTCCGGCAAAGCACCAATAAACTGACCGGCGCAGCCTTTATTGAGGAACTCCCTAAGCCCCAGATCATGACTTCCCTGAATGATCACACCGATGATGAAGAAAATAACCGGCAGTTAATTCGTCTGATCGGCGATAAACGCTCTGCTGACATATATACCCCGGTAATATGTGAAGACCTGAAAAGATTCCGGGTCTTGATCGTTGGCAATTTCCGCGACCGGGTAACCATCTTTGAAAGTGCGGCAGGGCAAAATTTCAACCTGATCGGCAGTGGGATTTTTACTCCGGGTATTGCCCTGGATTGTAAGGATTCGCTGGGAACCATAAAACGCTTGATCAATGAACATGATGCAACCATTTTAAGCAGATATTAATGGCAATTCAGCCTTCTACGCTTTCTACACTTTCGCCTTGAAGTACTGTCAGCGTGATTAAGAATTGATGACGATAAACTAAAGAATAAGGGAAAAGGGCATGTATAAAGTAGTGAATGCACAGTCAGGGTCACCTGCTCGACCACACTCCGAAATGTTTACCCTGAGAAAAGGAATTAAGAAATAGCACCATTATCGTTTCCTTTTTTCAGTTCACAATCTGAGCAGGAATAACTGTTTAAATAAACTTCCTTCTCTCCGGAAATTTAACGAGATTTAAAATGAATCCTTGTTTTACTAACGAGCAATCTACTAAAAGACCAACGTTGACTCATGACAGTGTAATGAGTCCAAGTACCGATAAGGCTAACTCTGAAACCTCCGCTCATTTATTGCATTTTTCCGGGATACCTTTGAACAAACTCGGTGATATCTCTACTCATCTGAGCTGTGGTGAAATTCAGGAGTTGCAAAAAGAGTGTGGGCAGATCCATCTGTCGGCAGTCACCTCCCGTGACATTAAGGAAAACTGGCCTTTTAAATATCTCTATACCAGACCTGATAAAGCTGAAACCAGGCACGATCCACTCATCACTCACCAAGCGGTATTCTCTGAGGAGATACGTCAGATGATTGAATGCCGTGAGTTTAAACTTGAGCGAAAAGGGGTTGCTCATTTTTTTGATGGTCAGAACATAAAAGCGATGTTCAGCCCCTCGGAACGCCATGTCCTGTTCCAGGACTTCCATGTAGTCCGCGGCTGGAGTTGTGATGACAATGGTGACTGGCGGGAGGACGTTGTACTGGGGGTCAAACCAGATAACACCGCCATCTTCAGCACTTCCGGGCACTATGCGATGGCAGCAGCAGAAGGGTTGTGCAAAGTCTGGAGCTTTGACGGTGGGACCAACTGGCTGGAACAGTTTGAGACCCACAATATCGGCAGGATTAAGAATGTTCAATTTTCCCCCATAGAGCGGGCACTGGCCATCACCAGCAGTGACCATAACGGCCTTGATGCATTGATGATCTGCGTTCGCCATGGCGATAGAGGCTGGATACCGGGATACATGAACAATGGGTTTGAGAATTTGTCTTTTCAATTCAGTCCTTCCGGTAATGATCTACTGATCACTTCCAAACGTGGTGCTGATATTCTGAGCATTGACTACAACGGCCAGGTCAGATGCCAATATTCATATCCGACCAGCGACATGGACGTGAATACTACCTTCAGTCCGACTGGAAATTGTGCTGTTATCCTCACCAAAACGGTGGGTTCAGATGAAAACACACTGACAATCATTGGCCCTGTAGACGACAAGTGGCAAGAGTTGGAATCCCTCAACATGACAATTTATGATGTCAAATTCAGTAACTCAGCACGGCATCTGATGATCCACACCATAGACCATAAAATCAGACTATGGAGTGTGAATGACCAGGGCCGCTGTGTTCAAAAGAAAGAAATTACTGATCAGCCGTCACTTACGGCTACGCAATTCAGTGCATCAGAAGACATCTTCCTGACTCACAATTCTGATAATGGCGTTGTCCAAATCCTGAACTACAAGCGTTCGGGCCAATGGGCAATTTCACACAAAAATACTTATTATTTTTCGCGGCAAGCCTGTTTCAGCGATGACCCGGCATCCAACTGTATTATGATCAGGGAGGGTAATGATGTTCATGTCGTGCATGTTAGCAACGAAGGCCGTTGCCAATTTAAAAAAATCCATTCAGAAGAGAAAATTGATGAGGCAAGCATCAGCCCATCAGGACGCTATGTTCTGACCACTCATGGTGGCCGTGATGGGCTCATAGCCAGGCTCTGGAGTTTTGACAGCGAGGGTAATTCGTTTGCCAAAACCAGGATTAACCGTCCTGCATCGGTCAACAACGGTTTCAAAGTCAATAAAGCCATATTCAGCGCTTCGGAGCAGTTGCTCCGGCTTTACGGCGGTGGTGGTTTTTTTTCTCTGAATACCATTATCTTTTGGGGGTGTGATAATAACGGCTCATGGACCGAGAGAGGCGTTGTGGACAACGCTGTCTGTGACCCATTGACCGATGAACCTGTCCACAGTCACACAATGCTCCAGATATTGGCTGGCGACGAGGAACAGGACGGAGACTTTAAAATCTTCGGCTACGACTGTGATGGCAATTGGAGCCAAAAGGCAAAAAGAAACCACGGTACCACATTCTCTTCAGGCAGTTTCAGCCCCTCGGGACGAATGCTGTTGACCTGTGGTGACAAAAGCGCCAGCATCTGGCAGATCAAACCGGAGAAACAAGTATAAGCAGTCAGTGCCAAAGGGCTGCGCTGGCTTTTTTGCACGCAGCTCTCTGTTTTTTTATGCCTGAAAAACATCATCGGTATTACACCACGGCTTAATCAGGAATCTGCAGCACCTGCCCCACACGAATAGTATTGGCACTGGATAGCCGGTTAGCACGCCTCAGGTCATTCATGCTGATTTCAAACCGATTGGCAATCTCTGACAGCGTATCCCCGGGTTTAATCACATACCGTGATGGCCGGGTGTTAAGGGTGCCCTCCTGTTTCCATTTGGCAACCAGTGTGTCCGGTGGTGGCTTTTTGTAGAACCAGCTTTTCGTACCATTGAAAATAGCTTTCGCCATCGCCTTCTGGTGACTGCGGCTCTTTAGTTTTCTGGCCTCTTCAGGGTTGGTGATAAACCCGGTCTCTATCAGGATGGATGGAATATCCGGAGACTTCAGCACCACAAAGCCGGCCTGTTCCACCTGTTTTTTATGCAAGCGGTTAATCCCACCCATATTGGCCAGAACTTTATTGCCCACTTCCAGGCTGGACGACAGCGTTGAGGTCATGGACAGGTCCAGCAGAACGCCGGCCAGAACATCATCCTTATCCCCCAGGGATATACCGCCTTCTCCGCCAATCTGGTCTGATGCGTTCTCTTTCTGGGCCAGCCAGCGAGCCGTTTCCGATGTGGCACCACGGCGTGAAAGGGCATAAACCGACGCCCCTTTGGCGCGACGATCCTTAAAGCCATCCGCATGGATGGAGATGAACAGATCGGCTTTGTTGTCCCGGGCAATCTGGGTACGACGGCGGAGGTCTATATAATAATCACCCGTGCGCACCAGCACCGGGCGAAACCCCTTCTCTTTACTCAGCAGGGTGGCCAGCTCTTTGGCTATCGCCAGGGTTACCTGTTTCTCATAACCACCGCCGTAGGCAATGGCCCCGGGGTCTTCACCGCCGTGGCCAGCATCTATTGCCACGATAATATCCCGATGACCCGCGGGCTTCTGCCTGACCACTGGCTGTGGTTTTCTGCTCTTATCATCAAACAGATCAACCACCAGGCGGTGGCCATAGGTCGCATTGGGTTTCAGCAGAAAACTTTCGCTGGACACCTTTTCACTGAGATCCAGAACGATACGCAGGTCATTTTTATTACGGGCACCATGGCGGATCTTTAGAATCGGCGTATCTTTCAGCTGCAGGCCACTGAATGAGCCACTGAGCCGGGCACCGTCAACATCAATAACCAGTCGGCTGGGGTTGCTCAGGTGGAATTTATTGTGCTCAACCGCATCGGAAACATCGAACACCAGTCGTGTTTTATCCGGCGACCGCCAGAGTCTGACATTTTTAATCAGCTTATAGACCGCTTCAGCTACCTGAACCTTCAGGGCTGCAAGCCCCACGGCCAGAATACCCAGCTGCCTGACAAAACGACGCCTGCCACCGGAAAATACCGGTTCAACCTCCGTGCCAGAGGTGGCTCTTTTTCGGGTAGGTGTTGCTGCGCGTTGTTTTATCAAAAGCCTGGCCAGAACCCGGCGAACAATCCCTGTTCTCTGACTCATCCGCCCCCCTGAAGTGCTCTTATGGTTTTCAGCGCACGCTTCCCTTTATCAGTCACTGCGACAATCCTTGCTTTCCTGCCGGGCAACTCACTCTGGTCAAACGAATGATAGGCAAAGGTAATGTCCAGATCAGCCTCTGGCAGCTCCCCCTGTCCACGGGTTGGCCACTCAACCAGACACAGCGCCGCTTCGCTGAAATAATCCCGACCACCAATAAATTCCAACTCCTCAGGGTCGGCAAGGCGATAAAGATCAAAGTGGTAAACCTTATGGTTATTGACCTCGTAAGGCTCCACCAGTGTATAGGTCGGGCTTTTTACTGCGCCCTGATGGCCAAGATGCCGAAGGACACCCCGGCAGAACGTGGTTTTACCCGCACCAAGATCACCATGCAGAAAAACAATGCCCCGGTCACCCAGGGCTTCTGCCAGATGCCCCCCCAGCGCCACCATAGCGTCTTCATTTTCTATCAGCAGTTCATATCTGCCTTGCATAAGCTTTTCCACACGGCCAGTTACCAATGTCTGGCTTATCAATAATAAAATTCAATCGTTGTCGAATAACCGGAATCAACTCCGTTGCCCTTAAGCCGGTTTCACCCTGACCGGCAACCACCTCATCGGCAGCAGAAGCATGCAGCCAAGCCGCCATTTGGGCCGCCCTGAAAGGTGTCAGCCCCTGGGCCAGCAGTGCGCCAATAACGCCACTGAGCACATCCCCCATACCGGCCACCGCCATGCCCGGGTTGCCCTCAGAGCACAGCGCGGTGTTCTGGCCATCAAACAGCAGCGTTCCCGCCCCTTTCAGTAGCAGGGCAATCTCTGGCTGCCGGTGCGCTGCACCCTCGCCAGTAAGAGCCGTTAATTGTCGATGACTGTCTACCAGCGCTGCAAATCGATTGTTCTGAATCGTTGGAATATCCAAACCCGATAAACGCGCCAGCTCACCAGGATGAGGGGTGAAAATAATCGGGGACTTTCGTCCATTTAGCAATTGTGGATGATCCGATAACAGGTTCAGGGCATCAGCATCCAGTACCACCGGGCACTCTGCCGCCAGGGCATCCTTGAGCAGCTGCAGCCCCCAGTCATCCCGGCCCAAACCCGGGCCAATAACCATGACACTCTTTCCTTCTGCCAGAGCACCCAGGCCGGACCCGTGCTTTACCGATACCCCCATCACCTCAGGGCAGCGAACAGCCAGCGCCGCAAGGTGTCGCTTGCGGGTAGCCACCGTCACACGGCCAGCACCGCAATAGAGGGTAGACTCAGCGGCCATCATGATCGCCCCCGGCATTCCGTGGTTACCACCGATAAGCAGCACATGCCCAAAATCACCTTTATGGGCGGCACGGCTTCTCGGTGACAGCCAACCACGAAACTGCTCCGGAGTAATTCGTCGACAGTCAGCAGGAACGGTTTGATAGACCGGTTCAGGCACGCCCAGGTCATTAAAGACCAGCTCGCCACAGTATTCTGGTCCCAGCCCTGTCATCAGCCCCTGCTTCAGGCCAATAAAAGAGACGGTAACCCTGGCCTTGACCGCCACTCCCAGCGGAACTCCGGTATCAGCGCAAAGGCCGGACGGGATATCCACAGCACACACCGGACGTTCAAGATGATTCAGGCGTTTGATGGCATCCTGATAGTCGCCCCGCACCTCACCACGAAGCCCGGTACCGAGCATGGCATCCACAACTACATCCGCGCACAGGGACTGGGTGCTGTCGTAAGGTCGAATCACCACGCCAGCATCAGTGCAGGCCTGCCAGGCGGTGAGGGCGTCGCCGTTAAGCTCCGCTGGATTTTTCACCGCCAGTACCGAAACCCTCAGCCCCTGCTCTTTGGCCAGTTTGGCGACCATATAGCCATCGCCACCGTTGTTGCCTGCCCCACACAACACCAGCAGGGTGCCGGCTTCTGGCCAGTAGTGGACAATCGTGGACAGCACGGTGCTGGCCGCCCTGGTCATCAGCTCAAAACCCGGGATGCCGTGCTGGTGGATGGCCACATGATCCAGTTGTCGAACCTGATCGGCAGTGTAGAGAGACTCTGGTAAGCTCTTATTCATAAGCGTGCCCGCGATGATACAATAGAGATTGTATTTTGCATTCAAACTGTGCCAAACAATTTATTCCAAACAATCTATGCCAAAAGAGTTAACCCAATTCAGTGCCTGAACCGTTATCTTCACCACCCACTTTAACCACATTGACGGACTCATCGCCAGCACCGGCCATGGAAAAACTCGTTGGAAAAATTCGCACTTGGGCCAGAGAGCTTGGCTTTCAGGAAATCGGTATTACCGAAGCCAAAATACCGGAAGATGATCTTAAGCATCTGGCAGCCTGGCTGGCGAAAGGGTATCACGGCGATATGGCTTATATGGCCCAGCACGGCGAGCTGAGGGCACATCCGGAGCAACTGCATCCTGGCGCATTAAGGGTGATTTCTGCCCGTATGGATTACCTGCCAGCGGATACCGAAACCGTGAAACTGCTCAACGAACCGGAAAAAGCCTATGTCTCCCGCTATGCCCTGGGCCGGGACTACCATAAGTTGATCCGTAAACGGCTCACCCAGCTGGGCAGGCAGATTGAAGCTGCCGTTGGCGATCATGGCTATCGCGCCTTTGTGGACAGTGCGCCAGTGATGGAGCGCCCATTGGCACAACAGGCCGGACTGGGCTGGGTGGGCAAGCATTCACTGATACTGAACCGTCAGGCTGGCTCCTTTTTCTTTCTTGGTGAGTTGTTCACCAACCTCCCGCTGCCTGTGGATAAGCCTTACGAAAATAATCACTGCGGACGCTGTACCTCCTGTATGGACAAGTGCCCAACCCGGGCCATTGTGGCTCCCTACAAGGTGGATGCCCGCCGCTGTATCTCTTACCTGACCATCGAAAACAAGGGTCCCATTCCTGAAGATCTGCGCCCTCTGATGGGCAATCGTATCTATGGCTGTGATGACTGCCAGCTGGCCTGCCCCTGGAACCGTTTTGCCAGGCCAACCCGGGAGCCGGACTTTCAACCTCGTCACCATCTGGATGACAGTGATCTGGTGGATCTTTTCCACTGGAGTGAAGAACAGTTTCTGGAACGAACCGCTGGCTCGCCTATCCGCAGGGCAGGTTATGAAAGCTGGTTGCGTAATATCGCTGTGGCACTGGGCAATGCTCCGGGCAGTGACGCCATTATTGCCGCTCTGAAAAGTCGTCTGGATTATCCATCAGAGCTGGTTCAGGAGCATGTCACCTGGGCTCTCAAGCAACACGATGTGCAGTGCTGATGCAGGTTGTCCACAGGTGAAGCAAGACTGCCATTGTCCGTTACTGAATCTAACGGGGTTGTTAGTGATCTGTCCCGCCAATCCACTAACCTTGGGACAGTAATCATAGCGACTTTTTTGTGATTTGAATCAGGAAAAAGTCCCTTAGAACAACAACTAACAAGGCAGATGATATCCATGAAATCGACTAAACCTGTTTTTTTTACGCTACTGTTATCCCTGATGACCAGTAATCTGACCCTGGCAGCTGACAATGACACAGTCTGGATATTTGGCTACGGCAGCCTGATGTCTACGCTGGCCCGCACCGCTACCGCAGCAGACGCCGAAGGTGCCGAGTACCTGCCGGTGAAGGTTCATGACATGGCCAGAAAGTGGAATCTCTGGATAGCAAAAGCGTCACAGAGAGCACTGAACATCGAAGTGTCCCCAGGCGATTCCGTTAATGGCTTACTCTTTGGTGTGAAAATCAAAGACCTGCCAGCGTTTGACCTGCGGGAAGGGTCTTACAATCGGGTAAAAATAGCCAAAGACAAAGTATCATTTTATCGGGAGGATCACCGGAATAAGGTTTTCGGAACCGATAATGACGCGGAGATTTATGCCTACCTTCCCAAACCCGAGTTTTACGTTGGCCCGGAAGATACGGAAAAGAAAATCGCCATGTCCTACCTGAATATTGTCCGTTCCGGCTGTGTTGAAGTGGACCAGACCAACAATCTCAATGGCCAGTTCATCATGGACTGTCACCAAACGCTGGGCCTTGAAGAGTATGACGCTTTTCAGGATGAAGACCAGCCCACCTACATAAGACACCCGAAAAAATTGCTGAACAAAGCAGAGCAAAGGGTGGATTTTCTGAAGGGGTATCTGGAAAATGACTGGCCCAATTATCTTGAAATCGTCAGGAAATATTGGGGGTTTTGATAGCTGAGGGTCGCCGCACGTTACCCGCCGCCCGCTTCCCGAAAAAGCCGTAACTGCTTACGCTTTTGCGGGAATCGGGCTGCGGGTAGCGGGTAGCGTCTGTAGGAAGTTATTTCAGGACCATTCCTACACAGGCAAACCAAATCTCGGCAGAGACAATCCCTTATACACCGCCATCAGCCTTAGAATAAGGACAACAGCAGCCGCAATAATTGACGTGTGGTTTATGTTTTGAAGCAATGGCTCCAGCAATATGAACACTGCGCCTCCCGCCATGGCTGCGGATGCATAGATCTCCTGTCTCAATACCATGGGAATCTCGCCGGCCAGCATATCCCGGATGGCACCACCACCACAGCCAGTCAATACCCCCATCATCACCGCGACCATTGGCTCCACACCAAATGACAACGACTTGGTCACGCCGATGACCACAAAGACCGCCAGCCCCAGGGCATCAGAGACCTGAAGAATCCACTTGCTGCGCTCATGCCACTGGCGAACCAGAATGGCAAACAGCGTCGTAGCCAGAATAACCAGCAGGTAGAGCGTATCCTGTATCCAGAATACGGGCGTAGAGGAGAGCAAAACGTCTCGAATAGTTCCGCCCCCAACGGCAGTAACGAAGGCGAGTACCATTGCACCAAACAGGTCCATGTCTTTACGGCAGGCCAGCCAGACACCACTGATCGCAAAAACCACAGTACCAAAAAGGTCGAGAATATAGAGCAGCATTAACGAACCTACGGAGAAAAGGTCATTGGATTATAGATTATAAATTCGTCTTCCACGGCCAGATATAGTCATATACCGGCATTCTTTCCGAATACCGTCTGGCTGCTAGTCTTCTTACTCTTGATGAGGAAACCGCCATGAATAAACCCGATATTTACCGTGGCAGGCTGCCAGCAGAAGAGTACCGCCGCAACTTTGCCGACATCAAGCCTCCCCTCAGTGATTACCAGGCTCATATTGAAGCCAGCCGATGCCTTTACTGCGAAGCGGCACCCTGTATCCCGGCCTGTCCTACCGGTATCAATATTCCCTCTTTTATCCATCGTATCGCCACTGACAATATCGACGGTGCCGCACAGGCCATTCTGGATGCCAATATTCTGGGAGGAAGCTGTGCCCGGGTCTGCCCAACCGAGGTTCTCTGCGAGCAGGCCTGCGTCAGAAATCATGAGCCAGAGTGCCTGCCGGTGAAAATCGGCCTGCTGCAGCGTTATGCCATCGATAACCGCCAGTCAGCTGACCATCCATTTACCCGCCTGCCGGAAACAGGAAAAACCATCGCCGTTGTGGGTGCCGGCCCGGCAGGACTGTCCTGTGCACATGCCTTGGCCAGACAAGGTCACACCATTACCCTGTTTGATGCCCGGGAGAAGCCCGGAGGCCTGAATGAGTTCGGCATTGCCTACTACAAACTGGTGGATAGCTATGCCCGCCAGGAAGTGGACTTCATTTTGGAAATTGGTGGTATTTGTCCGGAGTATGGCTGTCGGCTTGGTCAGAATCTCAGCCTGGATCAATTGCGAGCAGAGTTTGATGCAGTGTTTCTCGGGCTCGGGTTGGGCGGTTGCCACTTCTTAGGCCTTCCGGGTGAAGCAGCAGAAGGCGTTGAGGATGCTCTCCCGGCCATATCCTCCCTTCGTCAGTGCCATGATCTGAGCCAATTGCCTGTTGGCCGACGTATAGTGGTTATTGGCGGGGGCAACACCGCCATTGATATTGCCTGCCAATGCAAACGGCTGGGCGCAGAGGATGTCACCATTGCCTACCGTCGTGGCCCTGAACAGATGTCAGCCACCGGTCATGAACAGGCGTTTGCCCGGGATAATGGTGTTCGCATCCTCACCTGGGTACAGCCTTCAGCCCTGCAGACGGAAGATGGCTGCATCACCGCCATCCAGCTGGAAAAAACCGTGCTCGATACCAGCGGCCAATTACAGGGCACCGGTGAGCTGACTACCTTGCCGGTAGACACACTCTACAAAGCCATTGGCCAGCATTTGCTGGTGGATGCATTTGCCAATACCAGTGACAGCCCGGTGATAAAAGGCAACCGCATAGTAACGGACGACCACTTTCGTACGTCACTGATTAACGTCTGGGCCGGTGGTGACTGCATTGATAAAGGTGAAGACCTGACCGTCCATGCGGTTGAGCATGGAAAACGGGCGGCCCGGGCCATTGATCAATACCTGCAAGGGAGGAAAAGATAATGGCTGATTTAACCAGTAATTTCCTCGGTATTCGCTCCCCCAACCCGTTCTGGCTGGCTTCTGCGCCACCGACGGACAAAGCCTACAATGTCTATCGGGCATTTGAGGCTGGCTGGGGCGGTGCAGTCTGGAAAACCCTGGGTGAAGACCCGGCACCGGTCAATGTCTGTTCCCGTTATTCCTGCCACAGGAATACCCGTGGTGACGTGATCGGGTTTAACAATATCGAACTGATCACCGACCGCCCGCTGCAGGTGAATCTGGACGAGATACGCCAAACCAAAAAAGACTGGCCAGACCGGGCACTGCTGGTCTCGCTGATGGTACCCTGCAAAGAAGAAAGCTGGCAGGCCATCCTTCGCCAGGTAGAGGAGACCGGCTGTGATGGTGTTGAATTGAATTTTGGCTGTCCCCACGGCATGTCGGAACGGGGGATGGGCTCAGCGGTCGGTCAGGTGCCGGACTATATTGAAATGGTTACCCGCTGGTGCAAGCAACACAGCAACCTGCCCGTTGTCGTTAAACTCACCCCCAATATCACCAATATCGTGGTGGCTGCTGAAGCGGCTCAGGCCGGTGGTGCCGATGCCGTCTCGCTGATCAATACCATCAACTCCATTACCGGTATTGATCTGGACCGGATGGTGGGATATCACGCCGTCAACGATCAGTTCACCAGTGGTGGTTATTGTGGCGAAGCGGTGAAACCCATCGCCCTGAATATGGTCGGGCAGATTGCCCGCAGCCCGGACACCGCCGGACTGCCCATCTCAGCCATTGGCGGTATCAGTACCTGGCGGGACGCAGCCGAATTTATGGCGTTAGGGGCGGGCACCGTTCAGGTTTGTACCGCCGCCATGCTGAACGGTTTCAAAATTGTACAGGACATGATTGATGGCCTGTCCCGGTGGATGGACCGCAAACACTATCCGACCCTGGACAGCTTTCAAGGCGCTGCCGTCCCCCAATCTGACCGACTGGCAATACCTGGACCTGAATTACAAGACCATTGCCCACATTGATCAGGACAGCTGTATCCAATGCGGCCGATGCTATGCCGCCTGTGAAGATGCTGCCCACCAGGCCATCGCCATGACCCCGGTCAAACAGTCAACCCGGCACCGATATGAGGTGATTGAGGAAGCCTGCGTGGGGTGCAACCTCTGCCAGATCACCTGTCCGGTGGATAACTGTATTACCATGGTCAGACAGCAAACCGGCAAACCTTACCTGAACTGGACGGAGCATCCGAATAACCAGAGTCAGGAAGGTAACCTATCGACGGAGCAAACCTGATTTTTCAGTGCCGGAGTATGTCATGAATTCACTGGAGTATGCAGTTGTCTGTGGTGACCATGTCATGGTCAAAACCCTGCTGGACAAGGGGGCGGACCCGGATATTCCCGGAAATAACAATGAAACCCCGCTGCACCGGGCAGTTAACGCTGGTCACCATGTTATTGCCAAGACCCTGCTGACCTACGGGGCTGACCCAAACCTCAAGGACATTAGTGGAAGGACAGCCTTGCATTTTGCCGCTCTCGAAGGTCACCATGCTATGGTCGAGCCCCTGCTGGCCATTGGGGCTGACCCGAACCTAAAGGATGGGACTGGACGGAAAGCCTTGACATCTGGACTTAACAGTGATTACCCGGATGTATACAGAACCCTGTTACCTGTAACCCATCAGCCGGACTGGAACAGCCTGTTACCGAAACTTGTCTATGAAGGATGGAAAGATCAAGTTGAAGCGGCACTGGCCAACGGGGCTGACCCGAATATTCCCGATTTTTACCACAAAACCCTGCTGCACAGGGCAGCCGAGGATGGTCACTTTGATATTGTCAAGACTCTGCTGGTCAACGGGGCTGACCCGAAATTCAAAGACTGGAATGGACGGACAGCCTGTCAATGTGCAATGACAGAAGCCATAAAAGAAGCCATCCAGCATTTCATGTCTGTACCTCACTCTCTCCAATTCTACTGCCGGGCCAGCATCCGGGGTCGGCTGGTCAAGTGTCTGCCCGACAACGGACTACCAATGAAGGAGGCGGTCAGGTTTCTGCCGCTTAATCCTCCAGCAATGCAGTATGTCGATCGCCTGCTGTCACTGTAGGGCGAGTCGGAGCTGCTCCGGGAGGCTGGCCGGAAATAGACTGCCCTACACGGCAACTGCTCCTGCGTAGCTCTGGCTCCTGCATCCATGCAGTCGTGCGGTTGCAATCAATTGGTCTAAAAATTTGCTTTTGTTCAGCAAATCCTATCTAAACTGGACACAGCACCCGAATAGCAAGGGTCAGGAAGGTAACCTATCGACGGATCAAACCTGAATTTCTATTGAGGGAGTACGTCACATTATCAACATTCTGGCTGAAGCAGCTGAAGATGGTGCCCTTGCCAGGGTCGAAACCCTTCTGGCCAACGGGGCTGATCCGAACAATTACCTATATGCCTGTTACACCCCGCTGCAGCATGCCGCTAAGGAGGGTCACCATGCTATTGTCAAGATCCTGCTGGCCTACCGGGCTGACCCGAACCTCACCCGGGGTTTGATGTCAGCCTTACACTTTGCCGTTGAATATGGTCATCTTGATGTATACAAAACCCTGCTACCTGTTACCCATCAGCTGGACTGGAACAGACTGTTACAGGGCTTTTCCTTTCATGGATGGGAGGATCAAGTTGAAGTGGCATTGGCCAAAGGAGCTGACCCGAACACTCTTGTAGATGGCCACGCCCCGCTGCACGGGGCAGCTGCCGCTGGTCACCTTGCTATTGTCGTGGTCCTGCTGGCTAACGGAGCTGCCCCGAACATTCTCGGAAATGGCAATTACACCGCGCTGCACAGGGCAGCCATCGCTGGTCACTCTGCTATTGTCGAGACCCTGCTGGCCTCCGGGGCTGACCCGAACCTCAAGTGCATGAATGGGTTGACAGCCTTGCAATCTGCTGTTGACTGCGGTCATCTCGAGGTGTACAAAACCCTGTTACCTAAAGCCCATCAGCTGGACTGGAACAGCCTGTTGCAGAAATTTTCCATTCATGGATGGGCGGATCAAGTTGAAGTGGCGCTGGTCAAGGGGGCTGACCCGAACAGGCCCGGAGTTGTCAACTACACCCCGCTGCACCGGGCAGCTGATGCGGGTCACCTTGCTATTGTCGAGACCCTGCTGGCCAGCGGAGCTGACCCGAATATGCCCGGAAAGGGCGGTCATACCCCGCTGCACCAGGCAGTCAATGCCTGCCTCGTTGCTTGCAAAGATCGCAATGCGATTGTCGAGACACTTCTGGTAAACGGGGCTGATCCGAACCTCAGGGATAAGCATGGTCGGGCCGCCTGGCAACATGGAACGCCTGCAACAAAAAACATCATCCAGAATTTTATTTCTGTCCCTCGTTTGCCGTCTCTCAAATCGCGCTGCCGGAGCAGCATCCGGGGCCGATTGATCAAACACCTGGATCGCAACAAGCTGCCAATGAAGCAGGCGGTCAAGTCGCTGCCGCTGCCGTATTCGGTAACGCAGTACATCTACCTGCCGCTGTCACGGTAGAGCGAGCCGGAGCTACCCTGGCAGGCCATAGGTGTGCCATATCTCCGATTCCTGCGGTTTACCTGAACGCCTGCACAGCTAAAAGGCAGCGACAAAAATTCCAGTGCCACGATTCATATTGCTCAGTGCTACAACTCACATCTTCGTTCTCACGGGCACCGAACAGAACCAGGGCATTGGGTTGTTATCCAACCGGCAACTGCCGGACCAAGGTAATGTTGTCCGGCGACATGTCTGCCCCCCAGGCCATCACCTCCACGCCAGCAGCAACCGCCTTTTGCAGTTCTTCTGCATAAACCGGATCAATCGCCTGTGCCGCCGCCACATGGTCAATACCGGTATGCTGAACGCAGAAAAACAACACGGATCGATGGCCATCAGCAACCATCTGGGTGAGTTCTCGCAGATGTTTGGTGCCCCGGCTGGTGACGGCATCCGGGAACAGGCCAAGCCCATTCCCCATTGCCAGCGTGACACTTTTAACTTCCACATAACAGTTAGGCAGGCCCTCCTGTTGCAGCAGCAGATCAATTCTGCTCTTTTCTTCACCATAACGAACTTCACGGCGGACGCTCTGGTAGCCGGACAGCTCTGACACCTGGCCAGACCGCACAAGCTCCTCAACCAGGGCATTGGCTCGTCCGGTATTCAGCCCTGCCAGGGTGAGGCGTTCTTCGCCGTTAAACGCCACCGGAATTTCCGCCTGTTCCCAGGTACAGGGGTATTTACGCCGGGGATTTCCTGAGTCGGAATACCATACCCGATACCCCGGGTAGAGGCAGTTTTTCATGGAGCCGGTATTCGGGCAATGCAGGGTAATCTGTGAGCCATCAGCCAGCTCAACATCGGCCATGAAACGTTTGTATCTTTTTATCAGGCGGGCCTCAGATAGCCTATTATCGTATTTCATCAGGGGTGCTCATTACTTAATTTCATTAATTTACGTATTGAAATTCTAAAATAGCATCCTAAGATGCCGATTCATCATACCTGACCCTACAGGACTGACAGGCTCTCTGAATCCATTGGGTAGCAGATTCGGAGAATATTATCAGTTGACCTGAGTACAGGTTTTGGTCAATGTCAGAAAGCGGATGACATTTTTTTATGGCGTCTTGCCATGGGTTTTGGTAGTTTCTCCGCTTCTTTAAGGAAGGCAAGAGGCAAGTGCCAGGAGCTTTTGTTCTCGCCAGGCACCCGTGGTGTTGACCTTGGCTTTCAGGGAGCCGGTTTACCGGCAGTAACAGAGGGATCGCAGAGGCTGCTTTCAACAGGCAGAACGCGAGCGCCTCTAAATGGAGAGATCCAGGATTCTTGCTCATTTGAGAGATCCCCTGGCTCATGAATAGAAGGTGGTGAGGCTGTAATCATGTCAGCACAGAAAAACGCGGATACAGGCAATCTGCTCAAATCGTATACCCCCTACCAGGAAAAGGATGGGGAAGAATACATGAACGAGCAACAGATCGCTCACTTCACCAGGATCCTGCAAAACTGGAAGCAGGAGCTGATGGAAGAAGTGGATCGTACAGTGAACCATATGCAGGATGAGGCCGCGAACTTCCCTGATCCGGCGGACCGCGCCAGTCAGGAAGAAGAGTTCAGCCTTGAACTGAGAACCCGTGACCGTGAGCGTAAACTGATCAAGAAAATCAACGATACGCTGTCCCGGATCGAAGAAGACGATTACGGTTTCTGCGACAGCTGTGGCGTAGAAATCGGCATTCGTCGCCTGGAAGCCCGCCCCACTGCTACGTTGTGTATCGACTGTAAGACACTGGCCGAGATCAAGGAAAGACAGCTGGGTAACTGATGTACCCGGATGATGAATCAGACTATGGTACGTTAGTACCATAGTCTGATTCATTGTCGACCGGTTCTTTATAGTTAAGGAACTGTCCTGAAATCACTTCGACATTTCTACAGACGCTACCCGAAAAGCCGGAACCGTTTGTGCTTTTGCCGGTGGCGGCCAGCGACCTTTTCCCCGACTGAGTAAAATGATGAAGTTATTCCGGGACAAATCCTGACGGCACTCACTCAAGACCACTTGCCTGATTGATCATCACTTCCTATGGGCGACACACTGAGCACCCCCTCCTACGTTGGACGTTTTGCGCCGTCTCCTTCCGGCCCTCTGCACTTTGGCTCTCTGGTTGCGGCACTGGCCAGTTATCTGGATGCTCAGGCCCATCAGGGAAAATGGCTCGTGCGCATGGAAGACATTGACCCGCCAAGAGAACAGCCCAAAGCGGCCGACCTGATTCTCAAGGCGCTGGACGTTTATGGCCTGCATTGGGATGACAGCGTGCTGTTTCAGAGTGATCGCAGCGAAGCCTATGACCAGGCCCTGGACACTCTGCTCCGTACCGAGAGACTTTACCCCTGTACCTGCACCCGCAAGAAACTGGCCGGTTTGAACGGTGTGTACCCCGGTTACTGTCGCCATCATCGTGGCATCCCAAACCAGCCCCATAGCCTCAGGCTGTTGTGCCATGACGATATCATGCAATTTCAGGATCGTATTCAGGGCGATCAGCGGTTTGATTTAAGCGCCCTTGGTGATTTTATTCTCAAGCGCAAAGATGGGCTATACGCCTACCAACTGGCCGTTTGCGTTGATGATCACTTTCAGGGGGTTACCCATATTGTCAGGGGGGTAGACATTCTGGATTCAACCCCGAGACAGCTCTATCTGCAAAGCCAGCTACAGTATCCGCACCCGGTCTATGCCCATGTTCCGGTGATTACCCGGAACCCCGGCCATAAACTCAGCAAGCAAAACCATGCGCCCGCCATACCACTGGACAACCCCCGTCCACTGATGATCAAGGCATTGTCGGCATTTGGCCTGAAACCAGAGCCAGACCTGTTGATGAACTCTGTTGAAGAGATCCTGTCCTGGGGAATAAAAAACTGGACCATGAGCAACATGGCGGGAAAAAAAGAGATTTTGCAGAACTCTCTGGACGACCGTTGACGTTTTGCGGCAATTCCAGCGAAACGGGGAGTCTGAGCTCAGACAGTCGCCATAAACCCGAAGGACGGGCAATGAAACGTCAACAGACCCCGGGCAAGCCTACCGTTATCCTGTCGAACATGTTATATATGGTTGAATAAATCCTGTCCAGAGGCCTTCAGGCACCTGGAAATGGGCCACAACAAAAAGATGTGTTCAAGGAGCGAATATGTCGATAGTCTTTAAAACAGCTCTGGCTGCTGCTCTGTCATTTTTCGCCGTAAACCTGACGGCAAATACCCTGACTTTTTCCTCTTTGAGTGGTACTTCCAGCAGGCCTGCGGCAGAGAACCCTGACTTCTGTGATGCCGCGAGACGAACCCGGGAACAGCTTATACGTCAAGAACCGTCTATAACGATGAAGTCCCCCATTCACACACAAGGTGTATCATCCTGCTTTACACCGGACGAAAACCTGATCTTTGTTGCCACACTGGAAGCTCAAAGGGTGCTCGGACCCAATGCCCCCTGGTATACAGAACTCAGCCAGGATGTAAAAAGCCGCGTAACCGAAGCCTGCGGCATCATGGGCTTTGAGAACAGTAAAGTCAGCCGCGCCTACGACTACTGTCTGGAAACCCGACAGGAAGAGCTGTTGAGTCCCTACGTAGAAAAATTTGCCAAAGAGTCCAGTAAATATCTCCGTAAACGTCAGCAGGTGGCGGACAGCCTGGTGGTTCGTTGTGATGCCTCGTTAAGTGTAAAACGCAGCCGCCTCCCCAAAGGCATGCGTTTCCCGGTGGCATGGTACAACTCGGACAGCCAATCCGTACCCAGCTGGTTACTGGAACAAAAGCTGGATGATGACCAGTGGCTGGAACAGATAGGCAAATTAAAAATTGATAATATTATGGTCGATGTTCTGGGTAGCGATTGTCCCGGTGAAATGATTTACTGGGTCACTTACGATGCGCCTGGACTGTAAACCTGCAATAGTCTCAGACTCTGTTGGCGCAAACCTTCATACACCGGCAGACCTGAGACGTGCACTGGTGCTCAAGTAAGTTGTCAGGAGCCCGAACATTGAATACCTTCAGCGCCGTTACAACACCTCCGGAAATATACACCCCTGCCGATGCCCGCCTGCTTTTATGGCCGCAGATCATCCCCGAACCCACAGGATGTCAGTTGTACTCAGAGCTGCACTCGACACTGCCCTGGCAGCAGGAACAGATAACCATTTACGGTAAAACCCTGCCGGTGCCCAGACTCCAGGTTTGGATGGGGGATCCTGATGCACACTATCAATATTCAGGTCTGGCGCTTTCTCCACAGCCATGGAGTCAGCCCGTTATCGCTATTAAACAATGGGTCGAAACAATCTGTTGCCATCGCTTTAACTCGGTATTAATCAACCTTTATCGCAGTGGACAGGACAGCAATGGCTGGCACAGTGACGATGAGCCGGAATTAGGCGAAAACCCGGTGATTGCCTCATTCAATCTGGGCGCGACACGACGATTCCGGCTGCGCCACAAATACCGAAAAGACATCCAGCCTTACACTTTTGACCTGACCTCAGGCTCCCTGTTGTTAATGGCCGGAACTACCCAAAAATACTGGCAGCACTGCCTGACAAAAACAGCAAGACCAGTAGAGCCGAGGATCAACTTGACCTTTCGTCGTGTGATTACACGTCTCCCCGACGAACAACGGGCAAAAAACGGATAGCAAGATAATCACCGCAAAAGCAAGACATTAGCCTCAATCTTACTCCAAGGTTGAAAGTGAACTTATTTCCACTGCAATAATCAAAGAACAACAGTAAAAATATTTAATAAAAGGAATTTAATTAATTATTTCAGCTGGTTAGTTACACATTCAGTTTGCAAAAAGGTTTACCACAATGGCTAATACGTCCCAGACTTATATAACCGAAAACCCTCAGGATCCAAGTTTCTGGCTAATGCCTGTCACGGGCTCACCGGAGCACCCTGTGCCAGCAACTGGTACTTTTCACTCACGAGAGACCTTGATAAGACCATTGGAACTGCAGGAATTGAAGGTTCGGGGATTTTCACAACAGGAAATTGAGGCTGCAGAGAAAACATTGCGAGAAAGAAACACCACCCCCAGCTATAACGCCATATCCCACTTTCTGTCTTCAGAGTCTGGCACTGATGCTTCCCCTCTCTATCACCAATTCCGTGAAGCCATTAACCAGACATCAGGCGTACAGGGTAAAATCCGTCTGGCGGATGAGTTGAGAAAATATTCGGATATGTTAAAAAATCAGGCCAAAAACAATCGTGACCAACACTACGCCTCCCTGTGGCCCGATAGAGATAAAATTAAAACCATCGTTGGGGGATGGCCTCCTCCGCTCGTAAAGCAAGCTGAATATATCAAAACTCACTGGCCAGAACTGGTAGTAAAAGGCGATATGGTGTTTAACTTCGGTTCGACATCAGAAGTTTGTTTCAACGACTATGGAGGCTACAGTAAGACCCCATCACCGTTAGGGTATCTGGCCTTTTTCCGCCTGATCAAAGACATCTGGTTCGACGCCTTAATGAGTAAAAATCTATGCACCGTGAATAGAGTTAGCCATCTGCTTATTTCCTTTACCAAGGCGATATCCGACAATACCATAGAACGTAAAGGTGGTAGTCGAAAAGAACAATTTGACAATGTCATTCAACGGGAGCTGGAAAAAGGCATCTCATCGACTTACGATATTGGCGCTTTTGCTTTTCTGCTGGTAACCAATCCACCATTATGGCAGGGCCATAAGAATGAAACATTAAAATTGCTGATCAGTAGAGCTTTTAACAATAAGGAAGAACAACTGGCTCCCCTGTATTCTCAGTGGCAGGATCCGGACAAGCAGGATCAGGCTTGCAAAACTGTCGAGTCCAAGGTAATCCCCAAGATCACCATTGCTTCGCTTTATCTGGACAGCATTTATGACTACCTGATGAAATATAAATTAAAGGGTTTTCTGACTAGAGGAACACTAGAAGAAATAGCCAACGGAAGATACTTCGATAGCACCACTAATCAGTTAGCAAACCCCATTAAAATGCCTGACTGGAAGACATTACCGCCTATTCCTGGAATAAAAGAAACGCTGTCTCAATTTTATGCCAACCCCTGTCATCAAAAACTTTTTTTAGGAACAGAAGAATTCAAGGCATACCAGCAAGAACAAAGGCAACTGAAAGCCAGGCAACGGTTCACTGATGCCATTACAAATACCACCAGGCAGATTAAAAAAAAGAAGGCAGAGTTGATTAAGAAGCAATTCAAAGAGCAGGGATTTGCCGCCAGAAAGGATAGTCTGGGCAACATCAGCTACGGAGAGGCCTATTATAAAAAACGTAAAGAATACATTAATTACCTTAAGGTGCAAAAACTGGCCGTTGAACAACAAATTGGCGTTCCTGTTCCCTTTAAAGCAACTGCTGCACAACTGGACCTGGTACTTGCTGCCTTTAAAAAATTACCCACTGCCGAGCAACGGTATTGGCAAATGAGCCCTGCCTACGCACAAAGTACAGCCATTCCAGACCTATTGGGTGATTTAACACTGACTGAAGATTCAGGACCTGAAGACATGTTGGCCCATGAGCACGAAAAGCTGCTGGAACAACAAAGCAAATTTATTACTTGCCGCTGCTCAGAGTGTACCATTTGCGAAGCGACCCGTTATCTCTGCGAATGTCGGAATGGTTTGAAGCAGAGAGTTACCAAAAGAGAGAACAAAAACAGAGAATTTATGCTGAAACAAAATATTATTAAAAACATTGAGGCCTGTTATTCAAAAAACTACTCTACAGAAGGCACCCTCGTGCCTGAGAAAGATAAGCAGACAGCACTGCCTGCAACACAGACACCAAACCGAAATAAGAGAAAGCGCACACAACTCTCTGGTGATTGTAAGAAAGTCTCCCCTTCCGGTTCTTTCGCTAAAGTGTCTCGCTATGAGCACACGCTCAACGATGAAAGCCAGTGTAAGAAAGAACACCGTCCGGCTTGTATGATTGACAGGCTCCATCGCGAGCTGGTTAACGAAGTATTAAATAAAAAATTTAAAGTCCCTGAAACAGTCAAAAAACGTCAGCGACTTTCACCAAAACCTGCCGGGCAACGAAAATACGATAAAGTGTTGAGTCAACTTTATAAACATCATAAACATGATACTGACAAACCGCTATACAAGATGAGCACGACTGAAATCCTTGAGTGGTTTGCTAAAAACCCGAAACAGGCAGAGGCTGCCATTAACTATTTGCAGGGCAAGCCACAGTTGGTCAAGTCTCTGTTTACACCAGGCACTCTGAAGTTTGCAACGCCCAAGACACTGGCGGCTATTCCCTGCCAGGTGATCTACCACGATATTGAATCATTTAATAAACACCTCAATGCCCTGGCAACCAAAAAGAAGAATAATTTTATTCCTCTGGATAATAAAAAAGTGAAGGGTTTTTACCTTCATAAGACATTCTGTCTTGCCTGTCGTACAAATTTTGGCCAGAGGCGTGAGCTGCAGGCTCATTTACAAGCAACGCATCAGGCCACCATGGATAAAACGTTTGCCGATATCCGGGCAATGGGGTATAGGTCGATAGATGAACCTGACACGCTGGACTCACCTGTCGAAAATATGGAAAAAATCCCCTTCCATCAACAGTCACAGGAATTTTCAGCCCTCTTCGAGCATGAGCGTGTCTAATACATGGTTTCAATGAGTTTGACGGGTTGTCGTGCCTCCGCACTCCGTTCGTCCTGAGCTTGTCGAAGGACCCATAGGGCCTAAAGGCGGAAACTCCGGACTCTGATAGATCGTGCCAAGCACCCTTCGACTCCGCTCAGGGTGAACGGAGATCGTACACGTCAAACTCATTGAAACCATGTACTAGGAGCCTGACCGAGAATAGACTGCCAGTAATCTTTTGCGGTTTACCCATATAACCATTACCATGTCCGTCCAACGGCAAAACTGCACAGACGTAATATGTATATCTACCGCCTGGTTCTGCTTCTGGTGATCGGTATTTACCTTTTTCTCCAGCCATCATGGGCTGGTGGATTACGTTTGGTGAACAGTGGTATCAGCCCTGGATACTCTGGTTCATCCTGATTGTCGCGGGCTTTACCCTTCAGATCAGGGGTAACAGCGATGAGCTTTGAACTGAAGTATATCGTTCTGGCCAGTGTTGCCTATCTGGCGGTTCTTTTTCTCTGTGCCTGGGCGACGGATCGAGGCATCATCCCGCGCAGAGTGGTTCATCACCCGGCAACCTATGTTCTGTCCCTGGGCATCTATGCCAGTAGCTGGGCCTACTATGGCAGTATCGGGGTTGCCTACGACGATGGTTATGTTTTTCTCGGTTTTTACTTTGGCCTGAGCGGTGCATTTTTATTAGCACCTGTCCTGCTGGTGCCAATATTAAGAATAACCTCCACCTATCAACTCAGTTCTCTGGCCGATGTGCTGGCCTTCCGTTTCCGAAGCCCCGTGGCGGGTACGCTAAGTACACTGCTGCTGCTGTTTATCACCTTTCCCCTGCTGGCTCTGCAGATACAGGCCGTGGCAGACGGCGTTTATCTGCTGAGCGATGACACCTCTCCGGAAATGCTGGCCTTCGGTTTTTGTATTATGGTCACGTTACTGACCATGATGTTTGGTACCCGACACCTGGCCAGCCGCCACCAGCATGATGGTCTGGTGGTGGCAATTGCCTTTGAGTCGCTGCTGAAACTGCTGATTATGGCGCTGCTGGGCGGCGTCGTCATCGTCGAAGTGTTTGGTGGTTTTTCCGGATTAAACCACTGGCTTGAAGCCAACTCTGAGGTCATCATCGGGATGAACTCTCATCTGGAAGATGGCCCCTGGCGAACAACGCTGTTGATGTTTTTTGCCTCTGCCGTGGTTATGCCCCACATGTTTCACATGACCTTTGCCGAAAACCGCGACATAAAAATGCTATTCACTGCCAGCTGGGGCCTGCCATTCTTTTTATTACTGTTGAGTATTTCCACCCCTCTGATTCTCTGGGCGGGTCTCAAAATCGGCAGCCCTTATCCGCCTGAGTACTTTCCACTGGCTATTGGCCATGCCGTGGATAGTGAATGGTTGACCATCATCGCCTATATCGGTGGGCTTTCGGCGGCCAGTGGCCTGTTTATGGTGACCTCACTGTCACTGTCTTCCATGCTGTTGAATCACGTCATCCTGCCGCTTTATCAGACCCTTTATCAGTCCGGAGAGTCGGCCCAGGTCCAGATGAATATCTACCGCTGGCTGACCAATGTAAAACGTCTGATTATCGCCACCCTGATCCTCGCCTGTTATGGCTTTTACCGGCTGCTGCATAACGAGGTGGACATGTACAGCCTGAGCATCGTCGCCTATGTGGGAGCCCTGCAACTGTTGCCTGGTACTCTGTCTACGCTCTATTGGGGCCGGGCAAACCATAAGGGGCTGATTCTCGGTATTCTCTCTGGAACCACAGTCTGGTTCTTTACCCTGATGCTGCCTTTAACCATGGGACTTGAGATTTTCCCAATCCGCAGCGTCAACTTTGGCACCATCACTAACGATGGCTGGTATATTGCTGCCGTCTCATCACTGGTGGTGAATGTGCTGGTGTTTTACCTGGTCTCCAGCTTTACCAGGATGCCTGATGAAGAGCGCAGTGCAGCGGCCGCCTGCCTGGTTCGTGAAGTACGTCAGCAGCCCTACAAAATCCCCAAGGCCCGCTCTTCCTACGAATTTCAGGAGGTGCTCAGTGCCCCTCTGGGGCCGGTAGCGGCGCAGACGGAAATCAATAAAGCCCTGACCGATCTCAATATGAGACCGGACGACAACCGTCCGCACTCCCTGAGACGACTCAGGGAGCGTATTGAGAATAATCTGTCCGGGCTTATGGGACCCACCATTGCCCATGACATCGTCGACTCCTTTTTGCCACTGGATGTTGATAATGATTACGTCCCCAAAGATATCCATTTTATGGAATCCCGGCTGGAAGCGTATCACTCAAAACTGACCGGTTTGGCTGGTGAGCTTGATAGCCTGAGACGTTATCACCGGGACACATTGAACAGCCTGCCCATGGCCGTCTGCTCCATTGACGCTGCCATGGAGAGCACGTCGGTTGATCATCCTGAATCATCGAACAACACCGGCGAAGTGATGCTCTGGAATCAGGCCATGGCAGAATTGACCGGCATTCCTGCCGGTGCTGTTCTGGGGATGCCCCTGAAGACCATTCCTGCTCCCTGGAACCAGGTCCTCAATGATTTTATGCAACTCCCCGACAATCACCTGAACAAGCACTGTGTTGAAATGGAGGGCAGCACCCGCTATTTCAGCCTGCACAAAGCCGCAGTTCAGGCACCGGTTTCCGGTACCGGTGGTAATCAGGTCATGTTGCTGGAGGACCAGACAGAAACCCAAATGCTGGAAGAACAGCTCTTTCACAGTGAACGACTGGCGTCTATCGGGCAGCTGGCCGCCGGTGTTGCCCATGAAATTGGCAACCCGATTACCGGTATAGACTGCCTTGCCCAGGAGATGAGCGCACTATCATCGGACCGGATATACAACAGAGTTCCCGGCAAATACTGGAACAAACCCAAAGGGTCAGCCGCATTGTGCAAACACTGGTGTCTTATGCTCACTCTGGTCAGAAAGGGGGAGAGCAAAACGGGCACAACGGTGATTCTCCATCGGTAGCCGAACCCGTAGAGGTATTCAGAACCATCCAGGAAGCCATCAGTCTGTTGCAATTGAGCCATAAGAACAGCAATATCGTATTCCGTAATCTGTGCATCGATGGTCTCTGCGTCAGCGGTAACAGCCAAAAATTACAACAGGTGTTTATCAATCTGCTGAAAAATGCCGCCGATGCCTCAGAGGAAGGCACTGGCACGGTGGAGAGTGTTGTTTCCGTCAGCACCACAGCCAACCAGCACACGGTCACCCTTCGTTTTGAAGATCAGGGGCATGGCATTCCCAAAGCCATTCAGGAAAGGCTGTTTGAGCCATTTTTCACCACCAAAGAAGCGGGTAAGGGAACGGGCCTGGGTCTGGCTCTGACCTGGAATATTATCGAGGAACATTTTGGCAGTATTCAGGTGGTGAGCCCTTTGGATCCACTCACAGGGCGGGGGACCTGCTTCATCATTTCGCTTCCACGCTACGAGTCTGACTCAGTGAAGACGGTAGACACAGGGGAGCAGCCGTTGGAATTTCAGGGGGACATGGCATGAGTCAGGAGCAGATACTGATTGTCGAGGACGAAGAAATTATCAGGTCGTCGCTGCGTCGTCTGCTTGAACGACAGGGATATTGTATTACCGAGGCAGGCTCTGTTCACGAAGCGCAAGACTGCCTGACACAACAGTCTTTTTCGCTGATCATCAGCGATTTGAGGCTTCCCGGTAAGCCCGGTACTGAAATGATCAACCTGGCCAATGGCATCCCGGTACTGATTATGACCAGCTATGCCAGCCTGAACTCGGCAGTCTCAACCATGAAGCAGGGGGCCGTGGATTATATTGCCAAGCCCTTTGATCATGCAGAGATGATTCAGCGCGTGGCTGAAGCTATTGAAAAGCAGGCTGTTCAGAGTACCGACAGCGATGCGGAACAGGGCAACAATGAAGCGATATGCTCCGGCGATGGCTTTAATGACATTCTGGGACAGTGTGATGCCATGCAGCTATTGTTCCGGCAAATACAGAAGGTGGCCCCAACCGATGCCACAGTATTGATTCAGGGTGAATCAGGCACCGGTAAAGAGCTGGTTGCCAGGGCCATCCATGAAAACAGTAAACGCGCCAATGGCCCGATGATTTCTGTCAACTGTGCCGCTATTCCGGAAACACTGATTGAATCAGAACTGTTTGGCCATGAAAAAGGGGCATTTACCGGGGCTACCGCCGCCAGAACCGGTCTGATCGAAGCAGCCAATGGTGGCACACTGTTTCTTGATGAAATTGGTGAGCTGCCACTGGAAGCCCAGGCCAGGCTACTTCGAGTGCTTCAGGAAGGTGAAATTCGTCGTGTCGGTTCAGTACAGTCCCAGTCGGTTGATGTGCGACTGATTGCCGCTACTCACCGGAATCTCCGTCAGCTCTCTGCACAGAATGAGTTTCGTGAAGACCTCTACTATCGACTGAAAGTGGTGGAACTGCGCATTCCGCCACTCAGGGAGAGAGGCAGTGATATCCTGATGCTGGCGGAAAAACTGCTGGCCAAAACCTGTGGCAAAATGGGGCTGGACGTCTTCTCAATGGCTCCCGAAACCATGGCGGCCATTTCCCAGTATCAGTGGCCCGGGAATGTTCGCGAAATGGAACATGCCATCGAACGGGGTGTCATTCTTTCTGAAGACAATATCATCACTCCGGAAAACCTGGATATTGACGTTCGTGTGAAGCAGACCCTGTTTCGTCAGGATGCCGAAGAACTTCAGGATGGTCTGACTCTGGAAGACTACTTCCAGCGTTTTGTTCTTGAGCACCAGGATCAGATGACCGAAACCGATCTTGCGCAGAAACTGGGTATCAGTAGAAAAACACTCTGGGAGCGGCGCCAGCGCCTGGGTATTCCGAGAAAGAAAACAGCGGCGACATAAGTAGCTAACCATATGAAATCATACATTTCTGACTCCTTGTTCAGGTACTCTGCTTCGTTACAACTCCGGTCACATAGCTACGGCTATGCTCCCTCCGTTGTGCCTCGCATAGCACCTGCCCAAGTAGCCAGAAATATATGATTCCATATGGCCAGCTACTTAGTGCATGGTTTCAATGCAATTGATGGGTTCTTTCTATCAATGCCTCCCAAGCTCCGTTCGTCCTGAGCGGAGATTGTACACATCAAACTCATCGAAATGATGTACTGGATTAGTCATGTGTGACAAATAGATTAATTGTACTTTAGTACCGTTAACGAGGTGCTATTTTTCACCCCTTTTAACCCGAAAAAGATAAATGAATACATTTTATGGAATCTTTTCATAAATAAGAGGTCTTATATAAGTACGAATAATAATATCAATTCCTGTTTGACGGGATTCAGGAGGTTTATATGCGCTTTGATGATGGTTCCAAAATAGTAGGTTTCTTCTCGAATGTCTGGAAAGAAGCAAGTGATAATGATGCCCAACCTGATCAGTGTCAGAACTGTTTAAATTTTGGTTATAGATTGGTCAAAACGTGTGTAGTGGCGGTTTTCTGCCCAAAACCATCGGAAGATGACCCGGCAGACTTGACAACGCCGTTACTGCCTAAAGCCGATCAAGGTGTTGTGGCTAAACAACCAGATCGGAACGATATGTCAGAATCGGGTCCAGATTCGGACCTATATTTTGTGGGGAGGTATGAAGCTGAGGCCCAAGGGACTGTCCCTTTCGAGTCTTTTGGGGGTGGTGCGTCCGAACCCTGGGAAAATCACGAGTCTTTGTTGTGTGGTTCGACCGAACCCGAGGAAAATCACGAGCCTTTGCCGGGTGATTCGCCCGAACCCGGTAAAAATTACCAGTCTTTGGTGGCTGAATCGCCCAAACCCGAGGAAAATAACGAGTCTTTGGTGGCTGAATCCCCCAAACCCGAGGAAGATAACGAGTCTTTGGTGGCTGATTCGCCCAAACCCGAGGAAAAGTACGAGCCTTTGGTGGATGAATCGCCCAAACTCAAGGTAGATTACGATACTTTGGTGGTTAATTTGTCCCAACCCGATGTAAACGTCACTAACGAGCAGTTAGGGGTGAAAGAATAAAAAGGATTTACACATGGTCATTGTCTGCAGCCATTAGTCCAGTGTCAGGGCGACAAAAAGCTGATTTCAAATTGAATAAGATGTCTTTGGCTTATTAACTTGAAAAAGTTCAAACACTAAAGTCGAATCCTTGTCAGTTCAACTTCAAAGGATTTTGAAGTTGAACTGTTCCAGACATCAGGCGGGCTGTCCGCTTAAGTCTGCGTCACTTTCACTGGCTGATTTGATCTTGGATTCATCCCACATTACAAAGTAGATAAGCGCGCATATAAACAGTGCCGCAGCAGGCAAGAGGAACATTAGTGCATCGATGCCGAGCAATACTGAGGCTGGCTGTGTTTCCTGTTCTGCCTGATAGCCAATAAAAGATAACCCCGTACCCGCGATGAAACCTGCCAGTGCCTGCCCCATCTTACGGGCAAATGAATAGCTGGAATAGATGACGCCTTCCTGACGCTGACCAGATAAGTAAGAGTTGTAGTCAATACTGTCAGATACATTTGCCCAGATCAGCAAATTAGGAAGTAGCATCAGTGGAATGCCCACAAAGAGCCACAGGAACATGACATAAATTGAGTCAGGCAGTAAAAAGCAAACGGTAGCGGTAATACCGGCTGACAGAAATCCGGTAATCATAATTTTTCGGGTACCGAACTTTAAGGCGAGCTTTCCGATAAACGATGAAATGAGAAGGATAGCAAGAACACTGACCGCTGAGCTTAAGGATATGAACCATAGTTGGCCATCCAGGTTCTCAGTCAGGAAATAGTAGGTAATGGCACTCTGGGCCATAAATGCTGCCAGCATAAATGCGGAAGATATACTCACACAGAGAAATAATGAGTTTTTCCGCAGAGAGGCGACACCCTGAAAAATGTTAATGTTTTCGGTTGAAGGCTCATGTCGTATATATTCAGCTGTATACCGGTAGGACATAAGATAGGCGATCATGGCAAAAGTGCTGACGAAGACAGCAGAGTACAAATAACCTTTGGCAAAGTCATCGGCAAAAATCGACAGGAAAAGTGGTACGGCAATGTTTCCTACGACATTGCCAGCCATACTACCGACGCCTCTGGCAGCGGAAAGAGAGGCCCGCTCACCTTTATCATTGGTCATCACCGTCGCCAGTGAACCATAGGGAATATTGATAAAGGTATATGCCATGCCCCAGACAATGTAGGTGGCGTAAGCCCAAATCAGTTTTTGTGGGTCACTCAGGCCCTGTGGTGCCCAAAACACAAAAATGGCTGCCACCGCAACAGGCCAGCTGCCTTTTATCAAAAAGCCGCGAAACTTGTCCCCGGTATGCTTGCGGGTGAAGAGTTTGTCACAGAGAGCACCCATGATCGGATCATTCACCGCATCCCAGATTCTGGCAACGAGAAACAGCGTCCCCGCTGCAGCGGCAGTAATACCCAATACATCCGTATAATAAGCCAGCAAGAAAGTGGACATCATACCGAAGGTCAGTGTGTTGCCCAGGTCCCCCATGGCATAGCCAACTCGATTGAGTTTGGTAATGGTCTTCATTGTGTCGCCTTTTTTTAATTGTTTTTGTTCTATAGATTTTTTCGGCTTGCCTTAAGAGCTCGAGTTCAGAGTTTGTAATGTACGACAGTGCGCTACAATGAGCAAATAAGGGGCTCTTACCGTGGAGCTGATAAATGTCAATAAATGAATAAAGCGGCAGCATTTTCAGAAAGATTTCTGGCAGATTTTCAATTTTTTACCATCATGGAGTGTTGATTATCTGCCTTTGAGTCATGAATTAAAATATGCGATTGTCCTGTACCGTTTTCTCCCTGGTTCAGATACGGATCGGGTATTGCGTTGGTGTTTCAGCCAACCGTCAATCGCTGGATTAACTTGGACACTTTTTCTATGCAATTTCAGGTGAAAAAAATTGTGAAGAGGGTGGGGTATGGATCCTGCATTATTGGCTAGTAGATTAAACTCGTTATCTATTACGAGTACCACAGACCAAAGTAAAGTGGGTACAGAGGAACCATCAGACAACGGTAATCCAAAAATAATGGATGCCAGGGCAGTTAAAAATAAATTACCGCTGAAAGAAGAAGATATTTATTCTCAGGTATTAAATATTCAAGGTATCAGTGATCGATTAATTCAGTACCTTGGACTGGATGACCTTCGTCGATTAGGTGCTTCAATAATAAGCAGTTCAGAGTGTAAGCCTTTATTTTTCAGCGCTAGAGAGGAGGTGAGAAATATTGTGTTTACTCCGGTGGAAATTGATGGTTCGCTCTGGGAGGGTAATTATGCATGGTATTCTTTTTTAGTTGATGATGGTTCCTGGGAAACACGGGGGACGCCGCAGCCCGGTATGGTCGAATACACAACTGAGTGCAGGGAGATTGACAAAGTCTTCTCATACCAGGAGGGTGAAAATGAAGGAGAAAACTGGATCATGTTTGGCGAACTAAAGGATGGTAGTGTTTATAAGTTTGAGGGGGGGTGTGATTATACCGGATTTGGTTGTATAGGTGGCGGGGAGCTGATATTGGCACCTGGCTGGAGAAATTTGTTTGATCATGTTACTGCTTATGACATTAGCAGTTTTATCGATAATTTGAACCAGGGCTCAGTAGAATTAAAACAAGCCTTGAATGATATTTCTGATTCTAAAGACCTGAATGAAGTATTAGCGCAATTGTTTTCCGATAAAATTATCCCAGACTGTTTGCAACTAAGGTAGAATGGTCTGGCTTTTGAAAAAATGAAATATCGGGTCTCCCTGCATTGTAAAAAAAGACCTTCCCTATAGAATCACATTTTTATTATTTTCAGGTACACATTCTCCTATGTCCGCGCATGAGGAAAAGCGGCTCCCTCCCGCTGTATTTTTGATGGGTCCTACCGCTTCAGGCAAAACTGACCTTGCGGTAGCACTCAGCAAAGAGCTGCCTTTTGAGATCATCAGTGTTGACTCGGCACTTATTTATAAAGGGATGGATATTGGCACTGCCAAGCCGGAACCTGAGGTTCTGGTGGCAGCGCCTCATCACCTGATCGACATTCTTGATCCGGCGGAATCTTATTCAGCCGCCGATTTTCGACGGGATGCCCTGGCGTTGATGGCCGATATCACCGCCCGTGGGAGAATACCTCTGCTGGTTGGTGGTACGATGATGTACTTTAAGGTGCTCAGGGACGGTATGGCGACCATGCCCGCTGCCGATGCCGGGGTTCGTCAACGGCTGCTGGATAGCGCAAGGGATCGGGGTTGGGCATCTTTGCACCAGCAGCTCTCAGGCGTTGATCCGGAAGCAGCACTGAGAATAAAACCCTCGGATACCCAGCGCTTGCAGCGCGCCCTGGAGGTTTATGAGCTGACTGGTAAACCGCTGTCTCAATGGCACAGGGAGCAGAAGGAACAATGTTTACCCTATGGCATTGTCAGCCTGGCGATGGCTCCAAAAGACCGTTCTGTGCTCCATGAACGCATTGCACTGCGTTTCAGAATGATGCTCGAGAACGGTTTTCTGGAGGAAGCAACCCGGCTTTATCAGCGTGGGGACCTGAATGTTACCATGCCTTCTGTCCGTTCCGTTGGTTATCGTCAGGCCTGGTCTTACCTTGTTGGGGAACTAAGCTACGATGAGATGGTCGAAAGAGGTATTATTGCGACCCGACAACTGGCTAAAAGGCAGTTAACCTGGCTCAGAAGCTGGCCTGATATTCACTGGCTTGATACGTTTTCCAACAACCTGCCGGGTGATGCCTTGAAAGTTTTGGAGGGTGCCCTTAAATAGCATCGGTATAATTCATAGTCATGAGGTAAAGTGCATAGCCCTGAGGAATGCCAAGGGTGTAAATGTAACTTTCTTCCATAAACCATTGGCTGTTTAGACTTATTGCTTAATAAAGTAGTACCTTAGAACCTCTAATTGTTCCGGCAGGACTGGTTGGAGTAGCTAGTATTACTTATTGAGTGCGGTGTTGGGTTAGCTTAATGTGAGTCGGCATTTCATAGGCTGTACATATATTGAACAATGAGTACTGGCACAGCCGGTCCAGCGGATAGTCCTCCCCAAAGTGAAACAAGGCTATTCAAAAACCCGAGAATTAAAAGGAGTACAGAAATGTCAAAAGGGCATTCTCTACAAGACCCTTACCTGAATGTGCTGCGTAAAGAACGCGTGCCGGTTTCTATCTACCTGGTTAATGGTATTAAGCTTCAGGGGCAGATTGAGTCTTTCGATCAGTTCGTTATTCTTCTCAAGAATACGGTGAGCCAGATGGTTTACAAGCACGCCGTATCAACTGTCGTTCCCAGCCGTCCGGTTCGTTTGCCGATGCAGGGTACTGATCAGCCTGAGAATGAGTAATTCTGTTGATGCATCTTGAAGGCACCTGAGGTGCCTTCAGGTGTTTATATTTATTTTAAAAATGAGCCATGTGGCGCAGTCTTGTTTTCAGGTTGTCTGTTAGCTGGTTCTCAGCTCGTGCGGTTCGTGGCTGTTTAGGAGATCTATTTGTTTTTTGACCGCCATGAGGGTGGTGAAACCGCAGTTCTTGTTCATCTGGAATTGAACGATGAGCGTGAGCGGGAAGACCCCCAGGAATTTATGGAGCTGGTACGCTCCGCTGGCGTTGAGTCTGCCGCATTTATTACCGCAGGCTGCAAACATCCCAATCCCCGTTTCTTTGTCGGTCCCGGCAAAGTTGAAGAAATCCGTCAGCTGGTTGTCCTGCACGATGTCGATGTTGTGCTGTTTAATCATGCCCTCTCTCCGAGCCAGGAACGTAATCTGGAAAAAGAGCTGAAATGCCGGGTTATTGATCGTACCGGACTGATTCTGGATATTTTTGCCCAGCGTGCCAGAACCTTTGAAGGTAAACTTCAGGTTGAGCTGGCTCAGTTGCAACACATGAGCACACGACTGGTTCGCGGCTGGACTCACCTTGAACGGCAAAAGGGCGGTATCGGCCTGAGAGGACCGGGTGAAACCCAGCTGGAAACTGACCGTCGTCTTCTCAGGGCGCGCATCAAAAGCATTAGCCGTCGTTTGGAAAAGGTGCGCAGGCAGCGGGAGCAGGGGCGACGTTCCAGACAGCGGGCAGAGGTTCCCCAGGTATCACTGGTCGGTTATACGAACGCTGGCAAGTCGACACTGTTTAACCGCGTGACCGAGTCGGTGGTTTATGCGGCTGACCAATTGTTTGCCACCCTTGACCCAACACTGCGGCGAATTGATTTGCCAGATATCGGGCCTGTCGTTCTTGCGGATACGGTGGGTTTCATACGTCACCTGCCTCATAAGCTGGTGGAGGCATTTCGGGCAACCCTTGAGGAAACCCGTCAGGCTGATCTTCTGCTGCATGTTATTGACAGCCATGATCCGGAGCGTCTGGAAAACATGGATCAGGTTCATTCGGTACTGAAAGAGATCAATGCGGATGAAGTGCCACAGTTGGAGGTCTATAACAAAATTGACCTGTTACAGGGGGTAGAGCCGAAAATCCAGCGCAATGATGAAGGGCGTCCTGTGCGGGTCTGGGTTTCCGCAGTGACCGGAGAGGGTGCTGATCTGCTGCAGGACGCCATCAAAGAGTTGCTTTCTGATGATATGCTGCAGGGACAGTTAACCCTGAAACCTGCCCAGGGACGTATCCGTGCCCGTCTTTATCAGCTTGGTGCTATTCAATCCGAAGCCTACTCCGATAGTGGTGATGTGGTTCTGGATATTCGCCTGCCAAAGTCTGACTTTGAGCGCCTTTCCAAGCAGGAAGGTCTGAGTGAGAGTTGCTTTAATTCCATGCTGTAAGCTCTTGCGGTTTGTGCGTATTGGCTCAGGTCAATACGTACGATGTCTTTTATCTTCAATATTACCTTCTCGCTGTCTCTGCTGGCTTTGTGCCAGTAACAGTATGTACTGTTTATGCAGTCAAAAAGTGTGGTCGCAGATGATAAAAAGCGTTCCTGGCTGGACAGAATATTTCATCAGGACAGATGGATGAAATTTGGGCGAAACAGCTCTGATTTGGTGTTTGTAAAGAAAATCCGTTGCGGTCTTTACCAATTCGGCTTGCGCTATTCGCTATCCAAACTCTACAATCTGGCTCAGGAACTATCTTTACCGGGTACGTCTTATTGAGTGCCTGTAAAGGCTGGTCAGGATTCCGGACGGTACGGATACATTGCATTTTTTACGCTCCTGTGTTGCAGTGAAGGGCGAAGTGGAAGTTGATGACTGCTCTGGAAATTTATCCTGCGACGTCATGTCATACCTGGGACTCTCAAGGTCTGTAGGTAACTATGGTATGCACATCCTCTGATGGACCGGCAATGGATTTAATCGCCTGTTGTCCCCAGTAACAGGGATGCTCAAACCAAAATTCAATCTGATGCTGACTCTACGGAGACATATATGGCCTGGAACGAGCCGGGTGGAAACAACCAGGATCCATGGGGCGGTGGTAACAAAGGCGATAAGCAAGGACCACCGGACCTGGACGATGCTTTTCGCAAATTTCAGGAAAAACTGAATTCCATGTTTGGGGGTGGCCGCAAAGGCGGTGGTGGCTCCGGTGGTGGTGCTCAGGCAGGCTCCTCTTCCGGCATTTTTATTGGCATCCTGATACTCGCTGTTGCAGCCTACATCTGGAATGCGGTCTATACCGTTGATGAAAAAGAGCAGGCCGTCATCCTGCGCTTTGGTGAGTATGCAGAGACGGTTGGCCCAGGCCTGCATATGTACTTCCCTCCCATTGAAACCAAGTTTCAGGAACGGGTGACTGAACTTCGGACCTATAACCTCTTGCAGCAAATGTTGACCGAAGACGAGAACATCGTCGAGGTGGCCATGTCGGTTCAGTACAACATTGATGATATCAAGCACTATGTTCTCAACGTTGCCAAGCCGCTGGTGAGTCTGGAAGAGGCGACACAGAGTGCGTTGCGTCATGTTGTCGGTGGCTCCGAAATGTATCAGGTGTTGACCGAAGGTCGTGAGGTGATGGGTATCGAAGTGCGTGATCGCCTTCAGGCTTACCTGGACAGCTACGGTACCGGCCTTAATGTGGCCAAGGTAAACATCGAGAGCGCCCATCCTCCCAAAGAAGTGCAGGCAGCGTTTGATGACGTTATCCGCGCCCGTGAGGATGAAGAAAGGGCCAAGAACAAGGCTCAGGTGTATGCCAACAAGATCATTCCGGAAGCCCGTGGTCAGGCTCAGCGTATTATTGAGAGTGCCAACGGTTACCGTGATGAGGTAGTAGCCAAGGCAGAGGGTGAAGCGGATCGTTTCGTGAAACTGTTGGGTGAGTACCAACAGGCACCTGAAGTAACCCGCGAGCGTCTGTATATTGAGGCGATTGAAGACGTGTTCAGTAAATCCAGCAAGGTACTGGTGGATGTTGAAGGTGGCAATAACATGATGTATCTGCCGCTGGATAAACTGACACAGTCCCATGGTAGCAGCAAAGTGCCATCCAGACAGTTATCTGCCCAGGAATTAAACGAGATTACCACCCGGGTGACAGAAGAATTGAATAAACGCGTCAATAGCTCGCGAGTCAGTGGGGGGAGGGTAAGTCGATGAGTCAGAAAGCCTTCACTGGACTGATTATTTCTCTGGTTGTTGTAATACTGGCGTGGGGAAGTTTATTCGTTATCTCCGAACGGGAGAGGGCGGTGCAACTTCGTTTTGGTCAGGTAGTACGTGACAGTATTCCTCCGGGCCTGCATGTGAAAATCCCGCTGGTTGACAAGGTTAAGGTGTTTGATGGCCGTCTGCAGACTCTGGATGTGCCATCCGAGCGTTTCCTGACCCTTGAGCAGAAGGCCGTGATTGTGGATTCCTACATCAAGTGGCGCATTCACAACGTCTACGACTTCTACCGCGCAACGGCAGGCGATGTATTCCGTGCCAGTAACCTGCTTGCCCAGCGTGCTGAGTCCAGCATGCGGAACCAGTTTGGTAGCCTCACTCTGAACGAAGTGGTGTCCGGCCAGCGTGACGAGATGATGGAAGAACTGACCACAACGCTGAATGAAGTTGCCCAGGATGAGCTGGGGGTCAGTGTTATGGATGTACGTATCAAGCGGATTGACCTGCCTCCCCAGGTCAGTGACTCGGTATTTGAGCGGATGTCATCCGAGCGTGAGAAAGAGGCCCAGGACTATCGTTCCCGTGGTCAGGAGATGGCAGAAGGTATCATGGCGAATGCCGACCGTGAAAAGCAGGTGGTTCTGGCCGATGCCTACCGTCAATCTGAAATGATTCGCGGTGACGGGGATGCCAGGTCAGCTGAGATTTATGCCAAAGCGTATCAGCAGGATCGGGAATTCTATGCCTTCTATCGTAGCCTTCAGGCTTACAAAGAGAGCTTCGGAGAGTCCGGTAACGTCATGCTGATAGAACCAAAAGGTGATTTCTTCCGCTACTTTAATCACGATAAGCAAGGCAAATAATGAACTCTTGCTGCCAGCGCTAAAAAACCGTGGTAATATTATCAAAACCGGGCCTCGCCCGGTTTTTTCGTGTGTGGGCAGGTAGCGAAGAAAAAACTTCCACAGTAACAATAAGAGAGGCTGTTATGACCGTCGCTGATCGCTGGCTGCTGCCTGATGGGATTGAGGAAATTCTTCCCGGCAGAGCCCGTTGTGCTGAAAAGTTAAGGCGCGACATACTCGACCTGTTTGACCGCTGGGGTTACCAACTGGTGATTCCTCCCCATCTGGAATTTATCGAGTCACTGACGGCAGGTGTCGGTCATGACCTGGATCTGCAAACCTTCAAGGTAACCGATCAGCTGACCGGTAGAACCATGGGATTAAGGGCAGATACCACACCGGCGGTGGCCAGAATTGATGCCCATACCCTGAAAGTGGATGGGCCGGTAAGACTTTGTTATTCAGGCAGTGTCTTTCATACCCGCCCCGCTTCCCTCGGGGCTTCAAGGTCACCCATCCAGATCGGTGCAGAGCTGTATGGTCACTCTGGCGTGGCAAGTGACCTGGAAGTGATTTCCCTGATGCTGGAAACCCTGGCTCAGGTGGAAGCCGATTCAGTCAGTCTGGATCTCGGGCATGTGCAGATTTACCGTTTGCTGGCATCTCAGGCCGGACTGTCGGGTGATCAAGAGCTGGCGCTTTTTGATGCCTTGCAGCGCAAGGCGATCTCTGAAGTTGAACAGCTGGTCAATCAGTGGGATATCAGCGCAGGGTCTGCCCGAATGCTGACAAGCCTGCCCAATCTGGCCGGTGGTCCGGAAATACTGGAACGGGCCAGGGGTGAGCTGGCTGATGGTCCTGAGGGCGTTGCCACTGCTCTGGATGAACTCGGGTTGATTGCCAGAGAGATTACCAGTCTTTATCCGGGTGCTGACTTCTATTTCGACCTGGGCGAACTCAGGGGCTACAACTATCATACAGGTGTCGTTTTTGCGGCTTATCTGCCCGGTCAGGGGCAGGCAATCGCCAAAGGTGGGCGCTATGATGGGATCGGTGAAGCCTTCGGCCGATCACGCCCTGCGACCGGTTTCAGCACTGACCTCAAGACGCTTATGGAGCTTAAGGCGTTGCTGGAGCTGAAAACAGAAAGTACAGATGACTGTACCGAAGGCAAGACTATTTTTGCGCCTGTTGATGCGGATGCTGCCCTGGTGCAGTGCCTGCGTCGGCAGGGGGAACGGGTAGTTCGCCAGCTGCCCGGGCAAGCGACAGAAGCAGCGGGCATGGGTTGCAACCATCAGCTGATCTGCCGTGACGGCGAATGGTTGGTTGAACCGTTATAAATTGCATTGAAACTAAGAGACCGATTCCATGGGTAAGACTGTTGTCGTACTTGGCACCCAGTGGGGTGATGAAGGTAAAGGCAAGATTGTCGACCTGCTGACCGAGCAGGCGGAAGCTGTTGTTCGCTTCCAGGGCGGCCATAATGCCGGACACACCCTTGTTATTAATGGTGAGAAAACCGTTCTGCACCTGATTCCTTCCGGAATCCTGCGCGAAGATGTGGTTTGTTACATCGGTAACGGTGTTGTGCTGTCTCCTGAAGCGTTACTGAAAGAGATGAAGCAGTTGGAAGAAACCGGTGTTCCTGTGCGCGAGCGCCTGAAACTCAGCCCTGCCTGTCCTCTGATTCTGCCTTACCATGTGGCGCTGGATCAGGCCCGTGAGCTGGCCCGTGGCGAAGCCAAAATCGGTACGACGGGTCGTGGTATCGGTCCTGCCTACGAAGACAAGGTAGCTCGCCGGGGTTTACGTGTTGCTGATCTGCTGCACCCTGAACGTTTTGCCAGAAAGCTGAAAGAAGTGATGGACTATCACAACTTTGCCCTGCAGCACTACTACAAGACAGAAGCCGTAGATTACCAGACCGTTCTGGATGACACGCTGGCCATGGCCAGGGAACTGATTCCGATGATTGATCGGGTTTCAGACCGTCTGCATGAGCATCATGGGCGTGGTGACCACATTCTGTTTGAAGGTGCCCAGGGTTCTCTGCTGGATATCGACCACGGCACTTACCCGTTTGTCACCTCATCCAACACCACTGCAGGTGGTACCTCTACGGGGACTGGTTTTGGTCCGCTGTACCTGGATTATGTCCTGGGTATTACCAAGGCTTACACCACCCGTGTGGGTTCGGGCCCCTTCCCGACAGAGCTGGATGACGAAAATGGCCGCCATCTGGCCAAAGTCGGTAATGAGTTTGGTGCTACGACCGGTCGTCCACGCCGTTGTGGCTGGTTTGATGCCGTAGCCCTGAGACAGGCTATTCAGATCAACTCGGTCAGTGGCCTCTGTCTGACCAAACTGGATGTGCTTGACGGCCTGGAAACAATCCGCATTTGCGTGGATTACAAGAATGCTGATGGTGAGTTCATTACCACGCCTGTTGATGTTGAAGAGTACGAGTCGGTTCAGCCTGTCTATGAAGAGATGCCGGGCTGGAGTGAGTCGACATTTGGTGCGAAGAGCCTTGATGAGCTGCCTGCCAACGCGCTGGCTTATATCAAGCGTCTTGAAGAAGTCACCGGTGCACCGATTGATATTATTTCCACCGGACCGGACCGTGTAGAAACTATCGTTCTGCGTCAGCCGTTTGCCTGATCATCAGGATTGGCCTCTGTGACAAAATCGCCGGTTTATCATCGGATAAACCGGCGGGTGATATTGTCAGTAGTTATGGTTTTGACATCAATTTTTTAAGCGCTTGGTGTGCCGAGATAAATCGGCAAGATGTTAAGGGTGAAAGTCCCTGTGGGGTAAGACTGGCGGGTCGCCCCAGCCTCGAGTCATGCGCCGTATATCGTAAGGTATCCGGTGAAGCGTTGACAGGGGAGCCTGTAGGCTAAGTATTGAGCTGCGAAATCCAATAATCCGAGGTGCTGATGTTGTTAAGCGATGCAGAAAGCAATATTGCAGGTTGCACTACACCGCAAGTGACCTGTGGGCCTCGCGCAGTCGGAGACCTTGTGCATGCAGGTACGCATCTTGTGCGGAACTCGGGAGATCCTGCTGGTTTCTCCTGTTTAGCCATAGGAGACGCAGTAGGGAAGGTTAATAGCCATACGCCTATTGTCGTCGGCAGGAAGTCGGACAAGCCCATAGTACCTGAGAAGCGCCGAACAAAGCAGAGAGATCTGTGGCGGAGGTTGTGGAGGAAAGGGGTTTGACCAAGAGGAATATCCAACAGGATGTCCGTGACCCGACTCAGCGCGGGAATAGCACTATGTCCAATCTGTTGGGTATACGTCAGGCTGCGGCAAAGGATCGTCGTTTACAGTTCACGGCCTTGTTTCACCATATTACACCTTATCTGTTGAAAGACTGTTTCTTTCAATTGAAACGGAGGTCGGCAGCGGGGGTAGATGGTGTTACATGGCAAACCTATCAGCGGGATTTGGATAACCGGCTGGCATCCTTCACGAACGATTACATAAAGGAAGCTATCGCCCCCGAGCGGCCAGAAGGATAATGATTCCGAAGGCTGACGGTGGTGAGCGTCCGATCAGTGTATTCTGTCTGGAAGATAAGATAGTCCAGCAGGCAGTAGTCAAGGTATTGGAGGGGATTTACGAGAATGATTTCCGTGGTTTTTCTTACGGTTACCGACCTTTGAAAAGCCAACATGATGCATTGGATGCTCTGACGGTGGGAATCAAACGTAATCCGGTGAACTGGGTGCTGGATCTGGATATTCGGAAATTCTTCGAACAGGTCGAACATGAGTGGCTGATCATGTTTTTAGAGCATCGGGTGAGGGACAAGCGCATTATCCGCTTGATAAGACAGTGGATACAAGTAGGGCACTACGACGGGGATGGTCGTCGTGTTCGAAGCGTAAGAGGGATGCCACAGGGATCGGTGATATCGCCGCTATTATCAAATATTTATTTGCACTACGTGTTTGACCTTTGGGTTGACCAATGGCGAAAGCGGGAAGCCTCTGGACGAATGATTGTGGTTCGCTTTGCGGATGACAGTGTGCTGGGCTTTCAGCGTGAGCATGATGCAAAGGTCTTCCTGAGTGAGCTTGGTAAAAGACTTGGGCAGTTTGGTTTGTCCTTGCATGAGGATAAAACCCGATTGATACGCTTTGGTCGCTTTGCCAAAGTTGACTTGAAGAAAAGGGAGCAGGGAAAGCCGGAGACGTTTACGTTTCTTGGATTTACTCATATCTGCGGTATTAGTCGAAGCAGTGGAAACTTCAACATTGTCAGACGAACCAGCAAAGAGCGAATGCGAGCGACATTGAGCAAGATCAAAGACTATCTCCTGAAACACAGGCATGACCCCGTGCCGGAGCAGTTGAAGTGGTTGAGACGTGTACTGCAAGGTCACATGAACTACTTTTCGGTGCCTGGCAATGGACTGAGAATCAATGCCTTCAGGACAGCAGTGCAAAAGATTTGGTACAAAGCCTTGAAGCGGCGCAGCCAGAGAAGCAGACTGAACTGGAAGAAGTTTGGTGCCTTCATCAACACTGTGTTGCCCAAAGTAAAAGTTCTTCATCCATGGCCGGAGCAACGGTTTGACGTTAAATACTCGAGGTAGGAGCCGTATGCGCTAGCAGTGCAAGTACGGATCTGCGCAGGGGGTGGCGGGTGACCGCCATTCCTACTGTGACCAAAGTCACCTGCAATAACTGAGTCATAACTCGGTGGTGGACTTGGGTAAAGACAATGATAATCGGGCGGGGCTTCATAAGATGTGGTCATAAATATGTCCATAATTTTATTGTTTAGTTGATCGCAGTTAAGATGTTGAAAATCAGCAGGGGATGGGTCATGCCTGTCCTGATGCCCGATAGCAAACAGTGTGAGAAATTGCTGTTTGAACAACTCATTTTCGCTGGCCAAAAGTTGGTTGCGAAAGGTGCCAGAGTTGGCAATTTTGTCCCTCAGAGCGTTGAGTAAAATATCAAAACGCTGGTTTAATTTGCGAAAACATCCTTTGTAGTACTTGTCCATAAAAATAATCAGCAGGTTTTCAGCGGCTCCTGTGCCGATGGGTAAGCCGGGGTCCAGATTCAGAGTCTGGTCTGTAAGCAGATGCTCAGTCAGGCCGAAGTTATCAAACATCAGGGTCTGGCCAATAAAATTTACGTGGATGTAAGGACTTTGTGGATGTGGATAAAAACTCTGATTATCTACTTTGCTGGATAGAGCGAACGCACCCGTTTGGTAAAAGAGATCTCCGTGTTCACATCGACTCGGTTGTGACTGGCAAGCATTTTACAGATGACTTCCCTGTTGATATTGCCAGGGTTGCTGTTGATTAATTCCTTTGGCGTAAAACGCAGATAATGGCCCCCGGTATCTCCAAGCCTGATGGTGACTTCAGGGCGAATAAAAATATTATTAAGCAATATACTCACTATTTCCGGTGTCAGTTTTTCTGTAACATGATACTGGCGACGGCGTCCCCGCGCATCAAACATTCTTCTTGGGGGGATCAGAAATTCTCACCCGCCAACGCATAATTCGGGTAGGCCCCAAACTCAAGCAATAACTCCAATGCTTCTGCCTTGCCGTTTGCCGCCGCTTTGGCAGCCGCATCTTCCAGCCCTATCCCAACAGAGTTGCCGTTGGCTAAAGTGTGCTGGCGAACCAGGCGCCTGATCAGTGGCACATCACCGGTTGTTGCAGCCCGTAACAATGTCGATTCACGACTCTTGAATTTCAGAGAAATCAAATTGATGGCTTGATGGCAACGGAGGGTGAGCTTCTGACGAGAAGTCCGCCGGGTTGCCCGATACGGTGGTGCATCAGTGGCATTCGGCGATTGATTGCCAGTCTGGATGGGGGCAGGGCTGCTACTGTGTATCATGCTTCTGACTCTTCTGACTTCGTTGAATTTATGATGTTTCGGGATTGGCACTTGCAAACCCTGAGTTCCAGCAATCAATGAATTGGACTTACCTGCCAGTCAATAAGTTCCCGGCCTCAAGCAGTTTTTCTGTTGATCTGTCCGGGGGAAATATCATTTGCCTTCAGGGATCCGGCTGGCATTACACTGTCTCCGCCGGCTATGTTTGTTTTAAAGGTTGATAGGTCTAAACTGTCGTGATCCCCTGCAATGGGAGGCTACGTTATGAAGCCCCAACAGTTTCAAGACCTTCTTAATGCTGTGCCGTTATTAAGCAGCCAGCAGCGAAATACTCTTATCAATGCTCTATCAGAGCAAAATTCTCCTTCCGATATTGCAAAGTCTATTGAGGATAGTTTTGTACGGGCTCCAAAATGTCCTCATTGTGGATCTGAAGCCCTTCAGCGCTGGGGGAAAAGGAACAAACGCCAACGATTTCGGTGCAAGGTTTGCCGAAAAACACTGAACGCTTTTTCCAAAACACCTTTGGCCCGTTTAAGACGCCCTGAAGCATGGCCGAAATATCTTGAGGGAATGACCCACTCTTTAACGCTTCGCCCGGCTGCCAAGCAATGCGGAGTTTCGTTAAATACATCATTCCGTTGGCGGCATCGTTTTTTACAGGTCATTGAGCATGATCAGGCACCAGAACTCAGTGGTATTGCCGAACTCGATGAAACTTTTTTTCGTGAATCTTTTAAAGGTCAAAAAAAAGGCCTGCCAAGACCCGTGAGGAAACGAGGTAGTGATAAAAAGACAGACTGTCGAAAAATACCAGTCATGGTAGCTAGTTCTCGTCCAAAAACACAACCAATTGAAAACTGTAGATTTTATTCTGAAAAATTAAGTGGAGCCCTACTGCTATCTGGCGACTAAACTTCCCAAGACCAAGAAACATAAGGGATTGCCAAAAACAGAGGGCTCCAAATGCGCAAAAAACGCAATTTGCAGTGTAGTATGGAACTCCATTACGTACCTCATGAAATCTGCTCCCAGCTTTCCGGTATCTCGCAATGGCTTGATGCCCATCCACAGTTCAATGACTGGATTTATGAGGACTTAAGTTCTGGTGATAAACAGAACACTGGGCGGAACGGACTATCAGCAGAATCCGTTCTTCGTGCGGCACTTCTGAAACAGTATTTGAATTGTGATTATGACTACTTGTCGTTTGTTTTGATGGACTCCATGCTCTTTCGAGACTTTTGTCGCCTCGAACCAAACCAGCGCCCCAGTCGCTCCAGTTTGCATGGGCTCATCAGCCTTCTTACTGCATCTACATGGGAGCGGATTAATAACTGTCAGCTAATGACCGCTAAAGATCAGGGTATTGAAAAAGGGCGTACTGTGGCTATTGACAGCACAGTCACCGAATCGGATATCAAACCTCCCTGCGACAGTGATCTTTTAGCCAGTTCCGTTAAAGAAATTTGTCGTCTGCTGGAACGGGGACAAACACTGACAGCGACACCGCTTTATGAATATACCCATCACAACCGAGCCGTAAAAGATGCGGCCAGAAAATGCATCTACTCTGGTAAAGAAGAGCGGCAACAGCATTATAAAAAACTGCTGCAGTTGACCCGAAAATCCCGGAAGGTGCTTATCGAAGCCACTGTCAAGCTTGCAGACGCCCGTCAGCAGGGGCAGTGTCTCCTGGCTGATGATGCCGACAAGTGGCAGGCCGATGTGGATCACCTGTTACCCCTGGTGGATGTAATAGTCTCCCAGACAGAGCGCAGGGTCTTTAAGGGTGAAAAGGTGCCAGCCCAGGAGAAAGTGGTTAGCCTGTATGAACCCCACACGGATATCATCGTAAAAGACAGGCGACAAGTGCAGTACGGCCATAAACTGAACCTGGTTCAGGGAAAAAGTCGATTGATCCTGGACCTGGTTATTGAGGAAGGTAACCCAGCGGATTCGGACCGATTCATTCCGATGATGGAAAGACAAAAAGAAATTTATGGTCGTGTACCTCGCCAGACAAGCGGTGACGGCTATGTTGTGCTTAAAGGTTGAAGATAATATGGTACCAATTAGCTGTTGGTTCTGGTCATTAAAAACAACACTATTAGGCTGTTAAGAGTCTAAAATGCTCATTTTCATGCCCTTCTTGCACTCCAGTAAGCTATTTAATTCATACGATTATCCCAATAAATCGCTTTCAACCCTTAAGCACAACATAGCCAGCGGTGACGGTGGATACGCGTGTCGAGTAAATTTGGAAAAAGCCAAGGCTATGGGAATCAGCGATGTGGCTTTTAATAAGAAGCGCGGACTTGAAGTCGAAGAGATGACTAAAAGTCAGTATGTGTATAAAACGCTCTTTCGCTTCCGGGCAGGTATTGAAGCGGGAATTTCGTGGCTAAAGAGATGTTTTGGGCTATCACGTTGCCACTGCAAGGGTTCTGAGCGTTTTGACTCTCATTGTTGGTTATCGGTGGTCTGTTACAACCTGGTGATTCTGGCCAGGCACCCGGCACCATCCTGATAGCCACCTCCACGCTACATCAAAGTACCTTTCCAGCATGGTGGGAGGATGTTTTCTGCCTGCTTTTTGCGTTTTTCTCCAATATCCGTCCCAGATTAGAGAAAAAAAAGGAGGTTTTTTTCTGGATCGCTGGAATTTCAGGAAATATTAAAACGTACGTATAGTCCGATTATGATTGGCTGATGCGTTTTTGGACGAGAACTAGCTAGAGACCGAGGAAGTCAGACGGTTGATGGTGTATTGAAAAATGAGAGCGCTGATGAACTCTGTCGCCATTTAAATGGTCGGATAAATATTGAAACTGTCGTATGTGCCGATGCCAGTCTTGCACATGAAAAGCTTGCGAGAGCGTTAGGATTTACTTTTAAGGAGCTGGTGTCATCCTCTGGAATACGGGTGATAGAAGGTGTTTTTCACTTACAGCATGTGAATGCATACCACAGCCACCTGAAGCAGTGGATTACAGGGATTTTTCACGGAGTTGCGACAAAATATCTATCACACTATCTGGGATGGAGAAGGGCTTTAACTGGCATCAATGCTCTAACATCTGATCGACTGGCCAATAAAATTTTAGAATTTCTTCACTTCAACCCTTAAACGCAACATAGCTGTCTCCGCCGGTTGTTTCGGCATAACACTGAGATCAGCTATTCTTTTGTTATGCTCTCTTTTCACTTTCTCCCTTTGCATTAATAGTCTGATGCATGTACTAATACAGAATGGATTCAATGTTGACTTCTCCCCCCTCCATGGCCTTTGAAGAAAGATATCATGATTGTAGATTTTCATTTTCACCAGGCAGCCCCAGGCTGCCATACGCCCTAAAAGAGGTGCAATAAGCCCATGTCAAAAGGGTGGAAAAGCCAGGATAGTCAGGCATCTCTCGAAGCAGAGCGCTATGAAAACCCGATCCCCAGTCGTCTGTACATCATGGAATACCTTGAGCAACGCGGGGCTCCGGTCAGCCATCGGGCGTTATGTCGTGCACTGGGTATAAACGACGAAGAACAGCAGGAAGCGCTGATGTTCCGCCTTAAGGCGATGATCCGCGATGGTCAGCTGCTGCAAAATCGCAAGAATGCCTTTGCCCTGATCAGTAAGCTGAATCTTATTAAAGGGGTTGTTCAGGGCAATAAAGAAGGATTTGGCTTTTTAATGCCGGATGGTGGTGGTGAAGATCTCTACCTTTCCCCCCGTGAGATGCGTCAGCTGTTTGATGGTGACCGTGCGGTTGTGCGTGAATCAGGTGTCGATCATCGTGGCCGCAGGGAAGGCCAGCTGGTTGAGGTGATTGAGAGAAATACGACACAGGTTGTCGGTCGCTACTATACCGAGTCTGGTGCGGCCTTTATGGTGCCTGAAAACCCCCGTATCAGCCGGGAGATTATTGTTCAGCCGGGCCCGCTGATGCCCACGGAGGGACAATATATTCTGCTGGAAATTACCCGGCAGCCCGGCCGTCGCAACATGCCTATGGGCATAGTTAAGGAAATTCTCGGTGGCCGAGCCGATGCCGGTATGGAGGTCGAGGTTGCTGTTCGCACCCATAATATTCCCCATGACTGGCCGGAAGCGGTGGAAAAACAGTGCCAGGGTTTTACCACTGAGGTCGCAGAGTCGGACAAAAATTGCCGGGTCGATTTACGGGCAACGCCGTTTGTCACTATTGATGGGGAAGATGCCCGTGATTTTGATGATGCGGTTTATTGTGAGTCAAAAAAAGGCGGCGGCTGGCGTCTGTTTGTTGCGATTGCCGATGTTTCCCACTATGTAAAACCGGGCTCGGCCCTGGATAAGGAAGCGGTTAACCGGGGGACTTCGGTTTACTTCCCGGGGCATGTGATTCCCATGTTGCCGGAGGTGCTGTCCAATGGTTTGTGCTCCCTGAACCCCGAAGTAGATCGCCTGGCAATGGTCTGTGAAATGACCATCAGTGGCAAAGGCAAGATTTCCGGCTACAAATTCTATGAGAGCGTTATCCGCTCCCATGCGCGGCTGACGTATACCAAAGTCTGGGATATGTTGTCCCTCGGTGATGAGGGCCGGGAGCTACGGAAGCAGTACCAGCCATTAGTGCCACACCTTGAGCATCTGTACTCGCTCTACAAGACCTTGGTATCGGTACGGGCAGAACGTGGCACGATTGACTTTGATACGGTGGAGACCCAGATTATTTTTGGTCGCCACCGCAAGATTGAGCAGATTGTCCCCAGGGAGCGTAATGACGCCCACAAGTTGATTGAAGAGTGTATGCTGTGCGCCAATGTGTGTGCGGCAAAGTTCCTGGAAAAGCACAAACTCCCGGGGCTTTACCGTGTGCACGAAGGGCCGACGCTGGAGAAGAAGCTTAACCTGAACAGCTTTATTGGCAGTCTGGGGCTGGCACTTCCCTCAGGCAAAATCACCCCCCGTGATATTCAGGCATTGTTGCTTAGGGTGAAAGATCGTCCTGATTACCATGTGATTCAGACCGTGGTTCTTCGCTCAATGAGTCAGGCAGTCTACAGTGGTGATAATCAGGGGCATTTTGGCCTGGCCTTCAAGGCTTATGCACACTTTACCTCGCCCATCCGCCGTTACCCTGACCTGCTGGTACACAGGGCGATTCGTCATATTATCCGCTCAGAGAGCCCCTCCCGGCATGTGCTTCGTGTGGGGGCCAGCCCCATACCTGAAAAGCGCATCTACCCCTATAACGTCGGCGATATTCAGGCACTGGGAGAGCACTGTTCCACCACAGAGCGGCGGGCTGATCTGGCAACCCGCGATGCCATGGGCTGGCTGAAGTGCGACTATATGCAGCAGCATATTGGTCAGACCTTCAGCGGTATTGTCTCTTCAGTGACCGGATTCGGGTTGTTTGTTGAGCTGAAAGATGTCTATGTCGAGGGATTGGTTCATGTGACCAGCCTGCCGGATGACTATTATATTTACGACAATGTTCATCATTGCATGCGCGGTGAACGCACCGGTCGCCGGTTTGGTCTGGGCGATGAGTTGGAGGTGATGGTCAGTAAGGTGAATCTGGACGATAAGAAGATCGACTTTGAACTGCTGTCAGCACTTAGCAGGCCGGGAAGAAGAAAATCATCCGGTAAGTCTGGTTCGGCGAAAAAATCCCGTTCATCCGCAAGCGCGGCACTTGGCAGTCGATTCAAGTCGGCAGCGGCCAAGGAAAAACTGCTCAGAGAAGCCAGGGCTGCTGAAGAGGCGGCTAAAAAAGGGAAAGGTACTTCGTCAGCTAAGGGCACATCATCCAATAAGGGCTCTGCCGAAGACGGTAAGCCATCTGGCCGTAAGACGAAAGGCAGGAAATCCGCCAAAACAACCGGTAAAAAGGGCAAGCCAACCGCTTCCGGCAAAAAGAAGACTACCGGTAAGAAAAAAGCCAGTAGCGCCCGAAAGTCTGATTCAGCCAAAGCCTCAAAGCCAACGGGTAAACAGCCTCGTAAACGGAAGATCAGTCAATAAGGCTTCGCACCACGGGGATTATCAAGCATTGCTGCCTGGCTCCTTGGGGTACTCCGGGAGCCTGTTTGCTTTATCGATATGACTTTTAAAATCAGGCCGCTTCACAGCGGCCTTTTTGTTTTCGCGTTGATAAGAGTTTTTTATTTAACGATCACTTTTCGGGCAAGGAAAACACCTTAGCGGCAGAATTGGTTAAATATCTTAGTGTTCATAGGGAACTAAAACCAAATATAAATATCTATTAGCCGTAACAAACATAAATTAAATTTAAACGGAGGGTTTTGATATGGACCATATTGGCACTTTTAATCCAACAATGGACCTTGGTTCAATAAAAGACAAATACACCAGTTCAGAATGTAAACATTCTTCTGGTCGTTCAGGCATTCGGGAGTGCGTGGAAAGTTCTAACCAAAAAAATTATATCTCCTGCGAAAAACAATTTTCTGATAATGAGATAAAAAGTATTCCATTGCAGGATCGTTTAGTAGCTGTTTCGAAAAAAACTATTAAATTTCTTTGTCAGGCTACTTTGACGCTTACTCTCCCGGTTGCTCCCTCGGCCTTAGCCGGGTTTGCTTTCGGGGCTACCGGGTCTGCTGCTGTCGGGGTTGATGGTGCCGGGTTTGCTGCTTGTGCTGAGCTTGCTGCCGGGCCTGCCTTGATTGCCTTAGCTGGATTTGCTATTGGGGCCTTCTGGGGTTCTGTTCAGGGTGAAAGGGCTACCAGCGATGTTGGTACTGGTGTTGCCAAAGGTGTTGCGACAGGTGTTGCTACCAGTGTCTGTATGGGGTCTGTCGGGGCTGCTAGTCTTGTTACCTCGTCTGCTATCGGGTCTACTGTCGAGGCTGTTGGTAATTATTTCTTTAAAAAAGACGATTAAAATGTTTGGCCGAGCTATTTTTACGCATACTCGGCCAGCCTGCTCGGTCGAGGTTGATGCAGTATATAGCTAACTGGAAATGAGTCCGGTAGCGCATAGGTCATGCTTATTCTGGCCGTTCTCGTTAACATATCAGTGTTAAAACATCAGCAATAACTCCTGTCCTTCCAGTTTTGCTAAAATCCCCCATTTTATGGCCTGTAAAGGCTTTCATATGAGAAATCAATGAGCAATGACGTAGTATTTGGCCTGCATGCAGTGCAGAGCCTGTTTGAACGGTCGCCCGAAAGAATACTGGAGCTTCAGATTCAGAAAGGTCGTACGGATAAGCGAATCAATGCCCTGGTTGACCAGGCCAGAGAACAGGGCGTTTCCGTGCGATTTGTTGAACGCAGCCGTCTTGATGCCAAAGCGGAGGGTGTGCATCAGGGTATTATGGCCAGAGTCTCTGCCGCCCGGGTTTACCGGGAAGAAGACCTGGAGGATATTCTTGATGGGCTGAATGAACCACCATTTCTCCTGATTCTGGATGGCGTTACGGACCCTCACAATCTGGGGGCCTGCCTGCGTACTGCCGATGCGGCAGGTGTACATGCGGTGATTGTGCCCAGGGATAAGTCTGCCAGTCTCAATGCCACAGCAACCAAAGTGGCCTGTGGTGCAGCAGACAATGTACCTCTGATTCAGGTGACCAACCTGGCACGGAGTATGGAATGGCTCAAGGAGCGAGGTATCTGGATGATTGGTACCGCAGGCGAGAGTTCTGGCAATATTTATCAGTCGGATTTAACCGGTCCTCTGGCTCTGGTCATGGGCGCAGAAGGTAAAGGAATGCGTCGCCTGACCAGAGACCTGTGTGATTCGCTGATTTTTATTCCAATGGCCGGTTCTGTCAGTAGCCTCAATGTGTCGGTTGCTACCGGGGTGTGTTTATTTGAGGCGGTTCGACAGCGACGATGATTGTCACCACACTGCCTCCCCGGAGTTTCAGTGAAACTCTCTTGTGGATAAATTACCTATTCACCAGGCCAGTTCAAAAAGACTGGCTTTGGGGCAGTGGCTTATCAAATTGTCGTTCCAGGAGCCTGTCGGACTTAAGCGTCCGTAGCGAGGATTGCGAGAAATTGAGGATAAAAATTGCTGCTTCTGAGGAGAATAGCGGGGCTATTTGACGAAGAAGCAGGAATTTTTAGACCAATTTATCGCAACCGCAGTAGGACAGACTTAAGTCCGACAGGCTCCTGAGAGGCTGACCAAGAATAGACAGCCCTACGCGGCAACTGCTCCTGCGTTGCTCTATTTTTTTTCTGTCGCAATTGTAAACTGGTAGAAAAGGTCGATAGCCTGGGCAATGCCGCTAACGGCCTGAAGGTAAAGTCGCGGCATTAGTTCGTAGCGCACCTTAACTTCAGCGATAGAGTCAAAAACACCTGCGCCATATTGCACCCGCAGGCCGGGCGCAATCGTCCCGCCAATGGTGACCCGGGTGTCATCACCGCTGCCCTGGGTGTCGAGCGTGACATCCGATAGGCCAATTTTTTCACCAATGGAAGTCACTACGCCGCCAAACTGACTGACACCGAAACCGATCAGCATGGATTGCACTGCCGAACTGTCACCATCTTCGAGTCCCCGCCCTCTGAGCAGGTAAGACCACTGTTCCTGCTGTGGCATGGATGGATCCGAATAAATAGAAAACTCCGGCCGGGAGGGGCGCCGCTCACCTGCATGCCTACTGATACATCGTCTTCTATGCTGTCGGGGTTGCGAATAGCGTTCACCGACAGGTATGGGCTGGATAGCGGGCCGGAGAAAATAATATGCCCCTCTTTAATCAGCAGATCCTGACCGAATTGATGATAGCGGCCGTTGGTCAGTTGAATAGAGCCATTGGCAGTCATTGGTTTTTCGGGCTGCAGATCCAGCAGCAGTTGGCCGCCAAGGTCTGATTTCAGCCCATAGGCGTCTATCTTGATGTCTTTGCCTAAAATCACATTCACATCCATGGAGAAGGGCGGACTTGCATGCAACAGTGCTTTTCTGGTTCCCGGAGTGATAATCACCACATCGTCAGAGGGGGTGACGGCCTGTCTGGGCAGTTGTTTGATGTTCGCTCTTGCCCAGGGAATGGTGATGTTCCCGGTCAGGGTTTGCGCGGCTCCAATGGTCAGCCTTAAATCGGGGGAGGCTTTCAGCTGGAGGATACCCGGCATTCTGGCTCCCAGGTTTTGCCCTGTTATATCGATAACACCGGAAGGGGGCATCTGTTGCCAGTCAAGATGACCTGACAGCTTCATTTCACCGTCGTCTATTTTCATGCTGCCACTGACTTCACCTTTATTGCCATCCACATTCAGCTCAGTGATCAGGTGGCTTACTTTGACCATTTCCTGTTTCGCGGCCAGCTGTCCTGCACGGAGTTTCAGATTGCCAAACAGCAAGGGATCTTTCAGGGTTCCACCCATGCGTGTGTCAGCGGATAAAATACCATCAATATGACTGATATCCGGAATCAGTGGTTGCAGAAAGTACAGGCGCATATCCTGCAGTCTGGCTTGTCCACTCAGGGGCTGGTCACTGTGCATGTTGTTGATGGCCAGATGGATGTGGGCGTCCCCCAGCTGTTTTGAGTCAAAGTCAAACTCTGCCTGCAGATCATCCTCATTCAGATTAATCACGGTGGAGAGTGTTTGATAGTTCACTGATAAAGGATGATCGGAGTTGCTGGTGATTTCACCCGGCGTCGTCTGGATTTGGATATGAGCTATGGGCTGACCGCTTTCCCACTGGATATCGCCACTGCCCGAAAGTACGGCCTGCCAGTTAAGGTTGCCTGGCAGAAGTGGTTTCAGGGTTGACAGGTTAAAGTCTGATAGCCGAAACCGTGTTGTTCCACGGTTGGCTGAAAAGTGTGATGCATCAATACAGAGCCGTGCCTGTTTGGCAAACCAGCATTGATCCGTCAGTTTTACTTCTTTATTGGTGGCATTCAGCCCGATGGTAACAGGCTGCTCCAGAGACCAGGCGTCCACAGGTGTGATTACCCTGGCACTGGCTAACTGCCCCTGCCATTTGCCACGGCTGTTATCATGGTGCCAAGCTCCGTTAATCTGTAACTCTCCGGATACCGGCTCGCCCTGAGTTTTCAGGGATATTTGATGATTCCGTTCATTGCCACTGGCATTTAGCAGCACGTTTTTCAGCTGAATATTGCCACTGTTGAGAGAGTCCGCCTTAACGGTGGTTTTACCTTCCAGTAAGGTGGCTCTGGTCAATTCGCCGTTCACTTGTAACCGGTTGATACTGGTCTGTTCAACCTCTAGGGATGGGCTATCAAAGCTGAATAAAAGCTTTGGATGTTTATCGCTCCCTGATAGCTGAACGCTGCCTTGTAACGAGCCTTTCAGCTCCGGGGTGATCCTGTCCAGAGAGTTGGCATCGAGTTTGGCGCTTAGGGATAGCTGTTCTGCGATTTGTCCACTGATGTTCAGGCGGTTCTCGCCAAACGCTGCATAAAAGCTGTGAATATTCACGTTGAAGGGTAAAGCGGCCATGGGCCTGACCTGGTTGTCGGATGCCAGTTTTCCGGTCAACTCAAGAGGGGTATTCAGTAATGAGCCATTGATCGTCAGTTCCGGAATGCTGAGCTGCCATAAACTATCGGTCATCGTAAATTGAGTGGTTACTTTGCCGCTCAGCGTGCCGGGAAGTTCCCTTAGCCATACTTCTGGCTGTAGTTTTGACAGCAGAATGTGACCTTGCCAATGAATGCCATCTTGCCAGTTAACTGTTCCGGTCAGTTCCAAGGGGTTTTCGGAAAGATTGTTTTCATCAACAGGGCTAAGTGACAGTGTTTCAATATCCAGCTGCTGCAAACTGCCAGAGGCATCCAAACGCAGCTGAGTTGCTGGTTGCTCAGCAACTTTAATGGATGTGTTCAGTGAGAGCTGGTACTGATTCAGATTGCCTGTGATCCTGGCTAAGCCATTGTCGGATGAAACCCCGGATGCACTTTCTTGCAGCGGCCATTGGAATTCGTGCCATTTCAGGGCAACGCTCAGCGGGAAGTTGGGGGCAAGAGGGCCAATATTTCCTTCCAGCAATGAATTGATGGAGCCCTGTGTGGCAAGCCGCAGTTGTAGTTGACCAAGATTGCCCGAGGCTTCCAGTGCTAGCTTATCCCCTTTCATGGCTGCCAGCTCAGGAATATTGAAATTATCCAGAATAGTGGTTTTCAGGTTCAGGTTTAACGGATAGTTTTCAGCTAGCTGTATCTCGCCATTTAAATGAATATTGGCCCTGGTTTGTTCTGCCTTAAGTGTCAGATTGGTGATATGGGTCGCTTGCCAGTTGAAACTCAGCGCCAGCGCTTTAAGGGTTTCATCAATATCACCCTGCTGGTAGCGGGCATTGGTTAGTGTGAAATTTTTCAGGCTGACCGGGATTGGGAGTGATACTTCCGGCAGTGTGATGGTTGAGAGATCGATACCTGCCGACGTTGGTTTGTTGGGGGTTAAAGCCTTTGGAGTGGACGTTGTGCTGTCCTGGTCTTTTAACACAATCTGAAGGTTATCTGCCCGAACCTCAGGGATAAACAGCTGACTATTCTGTAGACGGGCATTTGCGGTAAAGGTTTCCAGGGACACCGTGGTTCCTGAAAAGGTGACTTCAAAATCCTGGATATGGATCTGACTGATCAGAATATCCAGGGGAATATCGACGGTTGCATTGGTAGAGGGCGGTGCTGAAGATACGGTTTCTTCGGCTACGGGCTGAATCTCAAGGTTGCCGCCTTTAACTTCCAACAGTTGTACCGGCAGCTGCCTGGTTAACACTTTTCCAAGCTGCCACTTCAGCGTTATATCATCAGCCTGAAACTGGATCCGGCTATCTTGCCAGCGGAGATTCTGAATATGCCAGCCCGTCATCAACTGGCCTTCTGTCAGCTCCCCATCAAGCGCCGGAAACGCATTGTTCAGTTGGTACCAGAGCAGGGTGTTGCCGGTGTGGGTAAACAGCAGCAGTGAGATCAGGGTAAGCAGGAAGACGGCTGTGACTGATAGACACCGCTTGATCAGAGATACTTTTTTCACTGGGCGTTGATCTTGCGCTGCCGGGGCAGACCCGGTCTGTTCAGAGTTATGGTTTGGGGCGCTGCTCATAAATCCGGCCCCATGGAAAAGTGGATGCGCCAGGGAGAGCCGGGCTCACTGATCGCAAAGGCAAAATCCAGTTTTAACGGACCCAAAGGCGTCACCCAGCGGATGCCCGGCCCAGCCCCGGTTTGCCATTCAACCTGACCTTTTTTGTAGGAGTTGGTTGCGGTTCCGCTGTCAACAAACAAGGCGACCCGCCAGTTTTCAGCAATTTCATAGTCATATTCAATACTGGCTACCGAAAGGTACTGGCCGCCAACCAGCTGGCCGTTGCTGTCCCTTGGGGACAGACTGTCATAGCTGTAGCCACGGACCGTCTGGTCACCACCGGTAAAGAAGCGAATGGATGGTGGGATATTCTGAATGTCGTCCACCCAGATGGCACCCTGCTCAATTCGGCTGATCAATCGGTGATGCTTGAAGAACGTGGTCAGCCATTTGGCCCGGCCCCACACTTTGATAAAGTCCGCATCAGATTGCCAGGCTTGGGCAGAGGTTTCGATTTTCAGATTGTAGAGGTGTCCGGAGCGGGGATCCGTTGGGTTGCCAACCACTTTCCGGCGGTCAAATGACATGCCGGGTATTAGCAACAGGTTACTGCTGTTCTGCTGCCCCTGGGTGTAGTTCTCATAATCTACCCGGATAAAAAAGTCCTGGTCCCAGTTACCCGGTCGCTTTTTCCACTTATTAACAGAAGCGGAAATAAGCTGACTGTCGGTATCCTGAACCGACGTTCTCTGGTAACCGCTGTCCAGGCTGTAGTATTCCAGCAGAGGGTTGCCGTAGGGGATTTTATAGCGCCCACTCAGCTCCTGCCCTGTTTTGGATACTCTGATATCGCTGGTGAAACTGTGTCCTTTTTCATCCAGCCATGGGTTATCGACACTCAGGGATACCCTCGGACCTTCGTCTGTAGAGAAACCGATACCAGTCTCCAGCTCCCAGGCTGATTTGGGTATCACGCTGACAAAAATCGGAACTTCACCATCAACCGCCTGGTCCTTGAGAGGGCGGACCTCAATGGATTTGAAGTATCCGGTGGCAGAAAAGTCCATGTTCAACTGGCTGAGCTGTTCAGAGCGATACGGTTGCCCCGGCTCAAAATTGATCATGGTGTTCAGCAACTCACGGGTAGCTTCGCTCACCAGGTCGTGATAAATAACCGGTCCGAACCGGTATCGTCTGCCAGATTCCATGGTCAGGGTAATGTCAGCCCAATGTTTGGCCGGGTAGACTTTGATCTGGTGTTCACTCAGGTCTGCATCAAAATAACCGCGGGTCAGGGCCAGTTTATTGAGCCCTGTTTTCAGCGACTCATATTCACCATCATTCAGGACATCGCCCGTTTTTAACCGGCTCTGACTGATTAACCGGGTAAATGCCCGGTCTTGCCGGGCATCACCCTCCAGATTGATTTGCAGGGACTGGACAATCACTGGCTGACCCGGATTGATAGTAATGGTGAGCTGACTGGCAGCTTTTTTGCTGTGAAAGTCAATGGTGGGCTGGTAATAGCCCAGGGCCATCAGGGATTTTTGCAGGGCCTCCCGGATTTCATGCCGGTATTCATCCAGTTGTTCGGGTTTGATGGCAGGCAGGTTATCAAGGTAGAGCATCGCATTTTGCAGTAATGCCTGGTCGAGCCCATCGATTTTATAGGTCAGAGGTTTTGTCGCCCAGGCCGATGCAGAAAAACACAGCATGAGCAGCAGCCACAGGCCGATTCGCCGTTTCGGTGTATAAATAAGTGCTGTGCTTTCGTGATCGGCCATAATTCAATGATAGTGGGTACGCATTCCCGGCAATAAAAACGGTAAATTGGAGCGGTCTCTGGAATCTATATCGACCTTTAGAACATGACGCTCATCGTTGAATGGCTTTGCCGCACAGTCATTTGAGCAGCCATCCTTTGCATAACTTATTGTTTCATATTGCCCTTTTAATGCGTTAAATCAGTGTTAGCCAAATGGGATGGGTATGTTACCAGCTTTTGCTGATTACCGTGGACTTCCTGTTTATTTACACCAAATCTGCCCGAATACCTGGCGGATTGATGGTTTAATGACAGACCTGAAGTGGTAAATCACCACGTCGATACCGGATATTACCAGCCCGGCTCTCTTGCAACCAACGCAACAAATCTCTAGAATTCCCGCTCTTTGTATGCTCCGGCCAATCTGTCCGGCGTATATTTCATTCTCAGTGGGGCTTTTCTGGTCAAGAGTCGATCAAGAGGGTTCTCCATTGTGAATGTAATAACCGGTGAGCGCCTGCGCTCACACTCTCCTTGCCTTACTGCTTTATAGAATCTTTTCGACGGTTGTCGGAGGTAAAAATTGCAGGAGGCTATTTAACCCGTAAGGAGCAAATAATGCGTCATTACGAAATCGTTTTCCTGGTCCACCCTGACCAGAGCGAGCAAGTACCTGCCATGGTTGAGCGCTACACTCGCGCGATCACCGAAAATGGTGGCAAGGTACACCGTCTTGAAGACTGGGGCCGTCGTCAGCTGGCTTACCCAATCAACAAGATCCACAAGGCTCACTACGTTCTGATGAACATTGAGTGTGGTAACGAAACTCTGGATGAGCTGACGGAAAACTTCCGCTACAACGACGCGGTTATCCGTAACATGGTCATTCGTCGTGATGAAGCCATCACTGAAGCTTCTATCATGCTGCAGTCTGAAGAAAAGCGTGATCGTCGTGACGATCGTCGTGAAGACCGCCGTGAAGAACGTGCCTCTGAAGAAGCCGTTGAAGACGAAGTAGAAGAGTCTGAAGAGTAAGACCTGACGCTCAGTCGTTCACGACTGCTAAGGTTCCTGCTTTAACCTGCTCTTTACCATACCAGCATAAATTCAAGGAGGCGTTGCCATGGCACGTTTTTTCCGTCGCAGAAAGTTCTGCCGTTTTACCGCTGAAGGCGTGAAAGAGATCGATTACAAAGATCTGAACACCCTGAAAGCTTATGTTTCTGAAACCGGCAAGATCGTTCCTAGCCGTATCACCGGTACCAAGGCTCGTTACCAGCGTCAGCTGGCAACAGCGATCAAACGCGCTCGTTACGTGGCCCTGCTGCCATACACCGATCGTCACTGATTTATTCATAGGGTATAGCTGATGCGTGGACTGGCGGAACTGGTAATGCGTGGCCCGAAACAGGCAATGATCCTGGCCACTGTGTTTGCCTGTATTCCCATGCTGTTCTGGGTGAGCGCAGCCATCATTTCACTGGTAGTGCTACGTCGTGGTACCAGTGAAGGGCTGAAAATACTCACCTGGGCGGTGCTGCCGGGTATTGCCTGGGCAGCCATGGGACAGTTCTCCACGATCATCGGTTTGACAACTACCGTGGCTTTGGCCCTGGTATTACGCCAAACGGTTTCCTGGCAAAAAACACTACTGGCGCTGCTGCCAGCCGGAGCTTTCATCGCTCTGGTCATGGCGCAGCTGGCTCCACAGCAAATCGCCCTGATCAGCGAACTGGTCATGACACTGGTGCGTGACTACGTTCAGCAGGCAGGGCAGAGTACGGACGACTTAGTAGCGAGCATTGGGCCGTTGGTAGAATACGGGGTTATCGGTGTGATTACCTGGTTTAACCTGGTGATCTGCATCCTCGGGTTGGTGCTGGCCAGATCCTGGCAGGCACAGCTTTTTAACCCGGGTGGATTCCGTGAAGAGTTTCACCAGATCCGCCTGCCGTTCCCGGTGGCCATGGGGCTTCTGGCATTTACCCTGGTGGGAGCAACCTTTGTTCCTTACCTGCTGGTGCTGGTTCCTGCAGCAACGCTGCCATTGCTGGTGGCGGGGCTTGCCATGATCCACGGCCTGGTGGGGATGCGACAACTGGGCAGCTTCTGGTTGGTAGGGTTTTACATCCTGTTGATTTTTGTCACGCAACTGGCGTACCCAGTCATTGTTTTAACTGCATGTCTGGACAGTCTTTTTGATTTTCGCGCCCGCGCGAATAACCGACTGCATCAGGGATGACAGGTACTAGATAGAGGCTAGCGAAATGGAAGTAATCCTGCTCGAAAAAATTGCCAAGCTTGGTAAGCTGGGCGACAAGGTCACCGTTAAGAACGGTTATGGCCGTAACTTTCTGATTCCTTTTGGTAAGGCTCTGCCTGCCACTGAAGCGAATCTGGCGACTTTCGAAGCTCGTCGTGCCGAGCTTGAGAGCGCAGCTAACGAACAACTGAGCAGTGCTCAGAAGCGCGCTGCAGAAATGGCTGAAATCGAACTGACCCTGACCGCCAAAGCAGGCGACGAAGGCAAACTGTTCGGTTCTATCGGTCCTCGTGACCTGGCGGAAGCCATCACTTCTGCCGGTGTTGCTGTTGCCAAGAGCGAAATCCGTCTGCCAGAAGGCCCAATCCGTGCTGTTGGTGAGTACGACGTTGGCATCCAGCTGCATTCTGATGTTGCGGCAACGATCAAGGTGTTCATCGAAGCTGAATAATCAGTTTGGTTAACAGATAGATTAAAAACCGGAACTCTAACGGGTCTCCGGTTTTTTTTAACCCGGTTTATGGCAATTCATCGGTTGTTTTTCCTTTCTACCAAGAGAAGAGCTTGACCTGAGATTAACCGTCGAGCGTTGCAATAAGTTGCTCAAAAAATTCTGGACAGTGAGTCCTTATCTCTTTCACGTCCAGTGCTGCTGATGTTAACGGATGGATGGGGTGTCTATTAACCCATTTAAACAGCAGGTCATGCTCAAAATAGACGGTCTGTGGCCCACCCTGGTTCTGCTTTTTGTCGATTGCTGCCGGCCATGAAATTAAATTTCCGCCAATGGGGCAATGATAGGCTGATGACTCGTTATCTCCCGACTCGCTCAGAAGGTCTTTTGCCAACCTCAATTGCCCGGACCACTCAACAAGTTCTTTCATCCTTTGTGGTGATGGGGATTCTCCGGCTGCCAGAAGGTAACGGATGAGGTTCCAGCCAGGATCACAGGAGACAGGAATGTGATCTGTCGTGTTATTGTGCCTCTATCAAAGAATAAAGCGCTTGCTGAAAAATTGATCTCGCTGGTCTCGAAAGAAGCTGCAAAGATTCCGGATTTTCGACCAAAAAACAACCATGCGAAAATCTCTCTGCATGATGCCGTCATGTGCGGTCTTGCTGTCATGCATCTGAAATATCCATCGTTGCTTAAGTTTGACCAGGACTGCCTGAATGATGCTGATAAGCTCCATAACCTGAAATCCCTTTATGGTGTTGAGCAAGTTCCCAGTGATTCGCGCCTTCGTGAACTGCTTGACCCCATTGAGACCCGCTATTTTCGGAAGTTTTTTACCATTTTGTAGATGCCTCAAAAAACGACTGTGAGCAAACAGCTCTCAAAAGACTTCTGGCGAACATTGCCAGAGAGCACCCGCACCTGAAACTGGTGCTCAACTTTGACGATTTATACTCCGATGGACCCACGATAAAGCTGGTTAAATCCTATAACTACAGCTTCATCATGGTTGCGAAGGACACCAGTCACCTATCACTTTATGAAGCAGTGGATGAGCTGGACATAGCGAACAAAGTTGTTCGCCATGGGTATACCGACGAAGATGGCTATCGACACTGGTTCCGGTTTGTCAATGGAGTTCCCATCAATAAGTCTCATAAAGAGATATTGGTCAACTACCTTGAGTACGTAGAAATCAGTCCCAAAGGAAAGAAATACACCAACACCTGGGTTACTGATATTTACATTACCCTTGAAAACGTGACCAAAGTCATGCGAGGAGCACGCGCCAAGTGGAAAATTGAGAACGAAACGTTTAACACACTGAAAACACAAGGGTACAACCTGGAACACAATTACGGGCACGGAGAGATGCATCTGGCGACAAACTTTGCCAGCTTGACATTTACCGCTTTTCTCATTGATCAGATAGAGCAGCTTGCCTGCCCTCTTTTCCAAAAAGCGTTGTCGGTATCGAAATCAAAAAAATCGCTCTGGCATGGGATAAGGGGGCTGTTTGACTGGTTTATTATCGACTCATGGACGGAACTGTTAACAGCAATAACTGTGGGTAAGAGTATCAGCCTGAAAACGCTTATGGTGGATACAACTGAGCCTCTCAATATTCTTGTGTTTTCAGTGTTCTGTGTGTCTACAAAGTAATCAGGAACTCTGTCTTCATACGGAGTGGGGTATTTCATCCGTAAATCTTATGCTTGAATAATACAATGTTATACGACTTAAGACATATGATTGTCGGGAATTGCTGACTATGTTGGCACAGGGAGACAGGAACAGTGCAAGACCATAGCGAACCTGACCAATGACATGAGAACGAGTTTCTGAGAGTCCTGAACTGCGACCAGAGGGTGGCAGTCTCTAAACCAAAAATTTCAGCAGACGTCTACTGCACCGATGAATTTAGCGTCAACTCACTGCATAACCGACAATTTCAACAGTCACATAACAATATTTGTCTATATTATTCCTGATGGTGTTTCTGATTGAATAGCATAGTTCTTTTTCTCCGAAATATTGCTGGAGCAAATGATGGACAAAGATTTTTATACACATGCCGTGTCTGTTTTCTTGGGGTTTTTTGCAATTATGAATCCAATAGCAAATACAGCAGCTTTTAATGGTTTGGTAGGAAACAGTGACAGTAGTGAGAGATTTAAAATTGCAGCAAAATCTCTCATAATAACTTTCGGTATAGTTTTACTTTTTTCCGTTTTAGGTAAAGGTATTTTTCATGTTTTCGGAATTACACTTCCAGCATTAAGAATTTCGGGAGGCATTCTTGTTTTTCTTGTTGGTTACCACATGCTGAATGGTAACGCTTCAAGTTTACAGTCCAGTCATAAAAGTAATCTCGAAAATATTGCAGTTTCACCTTTAGCAGTACCTTTGCTTGCAGGGCCGGGAACCATTGCAACAGCTATGAATTATTCTGCATCTGGTGAGTTAACCAGAGTTTTGATGACCATTTCCATTTTTGCTCTTTTGTGCCTGATCACTTTCTTTTGCTTTATATTCAGCTCCAGGATAATGGCACTGATTGGAAAAGGTGGGCTTGATATTGTTACGCGATTAATGGGATTAATTTTGACAGTCATTGGTGTTCAAATGTTGATAGCGGGTGTTTTGGAAATTGTAAGCCATCTGACGTAATGTCTAAATTACAGAGTTTTTGACAGTAGCTATATTGCTTAAAGGTTGAAAATAAATTACTAAACTTCGTTAGCCAGACGCATTGTAGTGCTAGAGAAGCTTAGACCCACAAAGCCGTTTAAAGAAAACACAGCACTGAGAGGGACTGACGGCTTTTTCAACGACTATCATGTCATTGGCTAGCAATAAACTCCAGCAGACACCTGTGGCACCACTGAAGTTGCATTAACTGTTTACAAAAATCTCTCGCAAATATGCAATATGCTGAGCTTCTATACGTTTCAACGGACTTTCATTATCTCTATGATTTAGAACTGCATCTTCGTATGAATCGATGCCTGTAAACAGTTTGGTTACTTCATACAAATTGAGTGAAAATGATTTTTGCCATTAAGAAATTTTGAATCTTTCCGAATTGGAGTGGTCTAATCGTACTGCCGGTAAAATCCCATAGAGTGCGAGATTGGTACTATGCAGCCGACGTATAATGATAGGAGTTGGTATTTTGATAAAAGTAACCCTATACACAAGGGAGATATTGGAAAATTAAGTAAACGCTCTTTTCGAGTGATGAAAAGAGTATCTCCTTATCCATTGAAACTTACCTACATACCTGTTTCTGATAAAGTGCGAAGACCTCTCTCCTTAAGTCTGGAAAGTGGCAAAAGTTCAACAACCAAGGCGCTTATTAAAGTACTTTCGGCCAGTCAGGTTGACTGGGGTAAAGCGTTAAAACTATTGCAAAGAGGAGGTGATCCTTTTGTCTATAGAGGAAGTGCTTTCAGGCCCAATGTGTTATTTAAGCTTATTGTTGATATTACCAATACGCCAAAAATTGAAGCAAAAAAAAATTTAAATTCAAAAGAGCGGGAAGAGTTCATTGCAGTGCTTCTGAAAAGAGAAGGAGTTGAATCTACATTGCTGGAATTTGATGCGACACCTTTTGTAAATACGCCATTTACTGCAGCAATTGCAGCCAGAGATAAAACTTTATCAAGAGCTTTATTAAATTATCTCAAAGAAAAAAGCCATGAATTATTGATTACACCAAATCAAAAAATAATGTCAGGACAGTTTGGAAAAAATACCCCCCTGGTATTAGCAATTAAAACAAACAATGAAGAGCTGGCTTTGGATTTATTACCTTTTTATACCAATGAGTTACTGCGCCAGCGCATAACATGGGCAAACAGTAATGCTCTTGAACTGGCTCATTTAGCAAGATTCAATCGTCTGCTTCCCGTCATGGTGGCAACAGCTCAGGGTCTTACAATGGATGAAGCTGCTCATTTTCAATCATTGTATGATGGATGTCCGCGTGGGAAGAATATATGGCATGATTTATATGAATCAGATATGTTCCTTAATGATGAAGGGGATTTTATTGAGGATAGAGAGAGAGTTTCAAATCCTGTCCTCTACCATACTTCACAATATATTCATAAGTCTGTTTAACATGACTGGTGAGGTAGTCATGAAAATTTTATTTTTCTATTGCATTTTTTATCGGATTATCTCAATCATTTCTCACCTTGTTTACCGCGTATAGTTGTACCAACAGAGTCTATTCAACCATGCCAACGTCTGATACAGTAGCGTCAAGTGATGCCTTGAAATATTGATCGTAAGTGTTAATTACTAGATGCTTGACTTTTGATTGTTAAATCAGATGAAAGCTCTCGATGGGGAAAAACAGGTTTTCTATAAACAGTGAGTTGGAGAAGTATTCACATGTCTCTCGATGAAATTAAGAGCAAAATGCACAGCGGTAAAATATATTTTGCAGATGATCAAGCCCTTGTTGACGAGCAAGCGCAATGTCTGGAAACTCTTTATGATTATAATCATACCCGGCCTTCTGAAAGCAAAAAGAGAGAGCAAATTCTTTTGAGTTTTTTTGCTGAAATGGGAGAGAACTGCTACATCGAGCCACCATTAAGAGCAAACTGGGGTAAGCATACTCATTTTGGAAAGCACGTTTATGCAAACTTCAATTTAACGCTTGTTGATGATACGTATATTTATATTGGTGATCATGTCATGATTGCTCCTAATGTTACCATTGCCACTGCCGGGCATCCGATTGAGCCGGGACTGCGGAAAAAAGCAGGTCAATTTAATATACCAGTAACCATCAAAAATAATGTTTGGATCGGTGCAAACTCTGTAGTCTTGCCGGGGGTTACCATTGGTGAAAACTCAGTCATCGGGGCCGGAAGCGTTGTAACCAAAGATATTCCTGCAAATGTTGTTGCGGTGGGAAATCCTTGCCGGGTATTACGAGAAATCGGTCAAAAAGATAAAGAGTTTTATTACAAAGACTTAAGGTTTGGTTCAGAAGTCGGGCAGTAAAAATCCGAAAAACTGTTTCAATAGCCTTAAGTCCGACAGTCTCCTGGTCTGCAAGCCATGGGGAAAATTGCATAACATCTGTTGTGTATCTGACGTTGTGTCCGGGATGCCTTCGGCGTCCCGTAACCCAGGTGTTATGTTTTTACCCAACTCATTAAATATTTAATTCAATAATGAAAGCCGTCATACTCACTACAATATCCCTCCTGGCTTTTGCCGGAAACTCCATTCTTTGCAGAATGGCTTTGGGTGAACAAGAAATAGATGCTGCAAGCTTTACTTCTATTCGTCTCTTGTCCGGTATCATTTCTCTGGTTGTACTCTATAAATTACTCAACCCCGGTGACAAAAAAATTGCAAAAGGCAGCTGGTATGCTTCCATCATGTTGTTTATTTATGCCGTTACCTTCTCCTATGCATACGTTATTTTAGATACCGGAATTGGCGCACTAATCCTGTTTACCTCGGTGCAAATCACTATGATTCTGGCCAATTTTATTTCAGGAGTAAAAGTTCGCTTCATTGAATGGATCGGTATCACTACCGCTTTTTCTGGCTTCATCTATTTGGTGGCACCAACCTTATCCACACCTTCCCTGAATGGTTTTATTCTGATGGCAGTCTCTGGCATTGCATGGGGGATGTATACGTTAGCGGGTAAAGAATCCACCAATCCGTTGAGTGATACAATGTGTAACTTTATTAGAACGTTGCCTTTCCTTATCGCCCTGACAGTTCTTACTATTGAATCCTCACACCTTTCCCTGAAAGGAATTATTCTTGCAGTTTTGGTCGGCGCTCTGACTTCAGGCATTGGTTATACCCTGTGGTACATGGCATTAGGCAGACTTTCAGCAGTACAAGCTGCTGTTGTGCAACTTCTGGTGCCTGTAATGGCCGCAGCAGGCGGCACATTATTTATTGATGAGGCTGTATCCATGCGATTGGTTCTATCCTCAATTATTATACTTGGTGGGATATTCACGGTGATATCCGGTAAACAATACGTTGGGAAGCCTGTGCAAACAAAAAAATAACACAAACGAGCATCTCCGGAGTCATGAGTAAAAATGATAGCACTGGGCATTCAGCAGTTCGCCCCCAAATCAGGCGTGATCTGCCAGAAAGTGAGGACCTCTTTCCCGTTGTGATATACCCTGGTTTGTAAAGAGCGGCTGCAGGAGCTGAACTCAAAATCTCTGATCTGTCCTTCTGGCCGCCATCGGTTTTTTTCCTGCCAGGTTCCGTCGCTGCTCAACCCAAGAAGCAACAGGCTGCCGTCGTCGGTTCGTGCGGCAATCAGGCAGCCTTGCCGGTTAAAGCGCGCCTCCAGGATAGACAGTTTAATAGGTTGCTTGCACCATTGGCCGCTATCTTTGTACTGATATATATCCGTACTCTCTGACTCGCTTCTGCACACCAGCGCATTGCCCCGGGGGCTGGCCTTCAGGAGGGTGCTGGAATTCAGTGCGTGTGCCCACTCCCACTGTCCTGACTCACCACGGTACCAGATACTGGCTCTTAGTTCATTGTCGTCTATGCTCAGCGACGATGCTGTCATCATAAAACACAGCAGCCGTGAGTTCATGGAAAACTTCATGTCTGGCAGGTCCCGCAGCACTTGCCCTGCTCCCTCAATATAAGCCTGATCCTCCATAACCGGCGAACAGCCGTCGTCGTCCAGGCTCCAGATGTCGAAGCCATTGATAGTGGCAACAACCAGCAGTTTGCCATCAGGGCTAAAATCAACGCTGAGCAAAAAACAGCGGTGTGGGTCACTGTGTGTTTTGGTAATGGTCACCTTGTGAGACCAGCGTTGGTTATGGTCAAGCCCGGCAACTTTGACATAAAACTCTTTTTCTTCACCCGGAATCGCCTCATCGTATATCCCGAGGTCATCAGACCATGCGGCAAAATGGCGACTATCCGGGCTGAATGCCATATCAAACTCCATATTGTCAAACAGTCGGTCATTGTCCAACGCCGCCCGACTGGCGGCAGCAGCATCGCAGCTCAGCCCAAAGTCAATTTTGTTGCTACATGACCATAAGCCATCGTCACCCCGGGTTATGAAAGAGACCTCAGCTCCGTCGAACAGGGCAAGATACTGGCTATCAGGACTAAAACGAATTTCATGGTTATCACCCCAGCTTAAAGCATTATTATGCCGCCAGTTGCCATCGGTCCCGCAACACAGGATGGCCCCTCCCGATCTGCGGTCAATGCACACCAGCGATTTGCCATCGTCGGATACGATCATTTCATTTATACGACGGCGAGCCCAGCTGTGATAAATATCGGCTCCAGTCATTTGCTGAACCTCGGACCAGTTACCGGAATCACTGCGCCTGACAACAGACAGCAAGTATTCGTGAGCACTACCACCGCGGTCGGGCACGGAAGGCAGACCGGACGACCGGCGAGAGGGGAGAAACAGAATATTGCCCCCGGGCTGGTTGTGCATGTTTATTCCCGTCGTGTAATCCATCGAATACTCCCGATGCCAGCTGCCACTGTTGTCCGGAGCCCAGATATGCATGGCTCTGGCCCGGCTGTCTTCATTGATCAGGCAGTTGTGGTTAGTGTTCAGGAAAAAAGCCGACACAATCGGCAGGAACTCCATACGCCCGGAAGCTTTCAGAGTGACTGATGGCGCATGAATCACCTGTTGACAGAAATGGTTGGTGTAATAGGCACAAAGCGCTTCTGGTCTGCACTGGACAGGGTAACAGGGACTGAAAACGGTGGGCACCGTCCTGAGGTGGTGCAGCAGTTGCTGATTACCGGTGGCCATCGCCTGATAAAAGTGCTGCTCTGCCTTTGGCAAGGATAAAAAGTACTGGTAGTACTTGTGGAGCTGGCTGACCGACATGCCACATTTATCATGCAAAACGGTACGTACCCTGCGGGACAACAACTCCAGGTTAGCCAGATCTTGAATCGATAGATAACTTAACAGGCTAGCCAGTGAATCACCCGACAATGCGCCAATAAACCGGCCAAAGCCACTGGCCGAAAACTCCATGGGACTTTGTACTTCCTGATGGACATCGCTGGTTTTGACGTGTTTGGCGATGCAATACATAGACAGACCTTCCGGCGACAACAGGAGCGTTCAGGATAGTAGAGTCTGCTGAGAATTAAACCGAAAAGAGCGCCTGTAGCGATTAAGGAGGAATCTCCTTTTATTGGTACTTCCCTGGAACTGTACCTTCGGAAGTCGGGGTGGTAGTCAACTGACGTTTTCCGGATTGTGTTGCAATCCTTGTCTTCAAGATCAACATATTGATCTTTGGGGAAACCAGGCAGGACATCTTCCTGCCAGGAATCGTCGGGTTTTATATGGCCAGGTTACTTCTCAGGTATGTCACGGCTTAACGTCACTGGATTAATGGTCACCTCAGAAATGTTCAGTATAGGGGCGAAGATCCATTTCCAGTGTCCAGGCACTACGGTGTTGCTTGTGAAGATGCCAATAGGCCCGGGCAATTTCATCAACCTGCAACATACGGTCAGTGCCTCTGTTACCTTTGAGCATCGGTAGTAATTCGACTGTTCGATCGCCATCAATAATGCCATCCACGATGACTGATGCGACATGAATGCCCCTGGGACCAAATTCACGGGCAAGGCTTTGTGCCAGCATTCGCAGGCCCGCTTTCGCCGACGCGAAAGGGGCAAAGTTTGCCTTTCCTCTCAGTGAGCCGCTGGCTCCGGTAAAAAATAGGCTTCCTCCACCATGTTCCAGCATCCTGGGCAAGGCGGCCTGTGCCAGATAAAAGGCAGAGAGCGTATGCACTTGCCAATGCTCGATAAAACGCTCAGCCGGTGTCTCAAGGAATGGAGAGGGTGTGTTCTCTCCCGCGTTTTGCACGGCGATTTGCAGTGGAGCCAGCTTTTCGGCCTCGGTAATAAAACGTGCCACATCTTCCGGTTTGGTAGCGTCGCCAACGGCGCAGGCAACCTGCAAACCTTCCTGACTGAGCTGCTCTATGGTTGTTTTCAGCTTTGCTTCTGTTCTACCTGCAATGAGAACCGGGTGGCCTTCTTTGGCAAAACGACGGGCGATGGCTGCTCCCAGCCCTTTGTAAGCACCAACGCCCAGGATCAGTGCGCTACCCTTGGAAATCTGGTTGGTCATGGATGTGCCTTCTGTTCAGAGTCTGTCGTTTAGGCTGCTTTCAGGCAATATTGTAACGTGGAGCCGGTTTGGCATTGGCCAACTTAAGCGACAGATTTCGGCGGTCGGCTTCCCAGCGGTCCCAGGCTTCGCCTTCGTGCAAACCGGGGATGGTGACTAACTCGCCGCTGTCCAGGCCAGCCAGGGCAGCATCTACTGCATCTTCTGCTGACATGGTAATGGCTGACTCTTTTTGTGCCGAATAGCCTGCCACATCCCAGAACTCAGTGGCGGTTGCACCGGGAAGTACTGACTGGATTCGTACGCCTTGAGCCGCCAGATCATTTTGCAGCGAATGACCAAAGGCAATCACGTAGGCTTTGGAAGCGCTATAAACGCCGTTCAGGATCTCTGCTGCGATACCAACAACGGAGGCAATATTGATAATGGTACCAGCGCCGCGCTCAGCAAAAGCTGGAGCCACCGTGTAACTCAGGCGTGTTAAAGCAGTAATGTTCAGTCCGATCATCGCCTCCATCTTGTCGATATCGGCATTCAGGGAAGAAGCGACTGAGCCCACGCCAGCATTGTTGATCAACATGGTGATGCTGCTATCGTCACGAAGTACCGCTTCTACCCTGGCAAGGTCACTGGCATTGTTCAGGTCTGCAGGCAATACGGTAACCTTTCTGCCAGTTTCTCCACGGATAGTTTCTGCTACCCCCTGCAACCGCTGCTCATTGCGTGCCACAAGAATCAAGTCATAACCGCGTTTGGCGAGGCGGTCGGCATAAATAGCGCCAATACCTGTTGATGCACCGGTTACTAACGCTGTTCCCAATGTACTCATGACTTATCACCTGTGTTTATTTGATTTGTTAGACAATGTAAGTATATCTTGATCTGAAGTGTCTTAAAAGTCATATATGCGTCAATTAAAGACGTATTGGGAGTGATATGCGACGTATCAGTTTTTTACTTTATCCGGGCTACTCTGTCATGGCCCTGGCCGCCACGTCGGTTTTTGAGACTGCCAACCAGGTCAAAAGAGCGATGCTATACGACGTCGAGTTTATTTCTCTCAATGGCGGCCCGGTAAACACATCATCTGGTATGAGCGTGCATAGTGGCAGCCTGCACCAACACGGGGGCGATACTCTCATCGTGGGAGGCGGTGAGCATCCGCATCCCACACCCAGCCAATTAATAGAATTTATCCGGGATGCACCTGAACGCTATCGCCGTATCGTAGCGATTTGTACGGGGACTTTTTTATTGGCAGAAGCCGGGCTACTTAATGGTCGTCAGGTTACCACGCACTGGCACAGTGCCGCTGAGCTGGGCCGACAATATCCTCAGATCAAGGTTGATGCAGACAAAATATTCGTTAAAGACGGGGCGTTTTGGACGTCGGCCGGAATGACGGCAGGTATCGATTTGTCGTTACAACTGCTGGAAGATGATCATGGCGTTGAACTGGCAAAAAATGTCGCTCGTAAACTCGTGGTTTACCATCGTCGTACAGGCGGCCAATCGCAATATTCTAACTTGCTGGAAATGTCCCCCGAATCGGATCGCATGCAGAAAGTGATCTCCTATATCCGTGAAAATTTGCCCAAAGATCTGAATGTAGAAATGTTAGCCGCTGTTGCTCACCTGAGCCCACGGCAGTTCAGTCGCAGTTTTTATCAGGAAACCGGCCAAACACCGGCTAAGGCTGTACAAAGCATCCGTGTTGAAACCGCACGCTCAATACTCGAACAAAGCCAGCATTCCATAGAAGAGGTGGCAAGACAAACCGGCTTTAGTGATCGTAATCATATGCGAAGAGCTTTCTTACGCACCTTTGGACTGCCACCACAAGCCTTGCGAAGCCAAAAGCCGTGACATCCGTTGTTAAACAATTGGAGTGTATCGCAGCAGTTGACCTTGATGGATGCTATTCGGAGCAGGAAAACAACATTGGTGTATAAAGGATTGCCAATGATGACGCGGTTTTGCTCGCTGAGCCGTCATTGTTGACTGTTATCGTATCTGACTAACCTGTTAGTGATTTATGGCAAGGCAAATTGTTAACTGGTAATCCAATTCCTAATAAAGCTCATGGAGGTAGCGTATTATGGACGCTGTAATTGTTCCTGTCAGTCTTGATCAAACAATAAACCCTATCCCTTCCACTCGTGAGGCAACGGTCAGAGCTGTAAAATGCTTTGGTCGAACTCTATGCAAGATGGCCATCGTCGTTCCTTATGTTTTGTATCACGCCTTTAGCATAGGCACTGAACACATATTTGGTGCCGGTGGCGCTGTTGTCGGTGCCGTAAGAGGTGGCACTGTCAAGCTGGCCAGAGCGGCAGGAGCAAAGCTTGGCCTGTGCGAGAGGTCAACAAAGCCTCTGAAGGAATACATCATCAAAGACTTCCATCGGGGTGCTAATATTGGCTGGCTTCCCGGTCAAATCATTGGAGCAGCTGTGGTGGCGTCCAATTTACTGCTGCTTGCGCACCCCATCACACTTGGTGTTTGTGGCGCTGTTTTTGGCACATACGCCATTGCAGAAGGAGTCCTTGCCTACAGGGAAATCAAAGCCACTGGACACTCGGATACGGAAGAATTTTCCAAAAATCTATTGAAAGGTACCCGTCAACAGGTCAGAAATTTTCATGATTTCCTTTATGGTGAACTGGATGAGGGTACTTTCAACCCTAACGATATAATTCACTAAAAAATAGTCGTTTAATGAACGCAGTTGATTCCCTGCGCTAATGCAGTTAATTCCTGCAGCAGGGACAATAATAAAATTAATGGAGGTAGTATAAAATGGATTCTGTAACCGTTCCTGTCGTTCCTAATGCAACAACAACACCCATCCCTTCAACTGGAGAGGCATTGGTAAGATCTGCAAAATGCTTTGGTCGAGTTGTATGCAAGTTGTTTATAGCTGTTCCCTACGTTTTATTTGAGTCCTTAAGCATAAGTACTGAGATCATATGTGGTGTCGGTGGTGCTGCTGTCGGTGCCGTAAGAGGTGGCTCTGTCAAGCTGGCCAGAGCGGCAGGAGCAAAGCTGGGCCTGTGCGAGAAGTCAACAAAGCCCCTGAAGGAATACGTCATCAAAGATTTCCACCGGGGTACTAATCTTGGCTGGCTTCCTGGTCAAATCGTTGGTGCGGCTGGGGTCGTAGCCTCTTTACCGGTGCTGGTAAACCCAACCATGTTGATTGCTGAGGGTATTAATTTTGGATTTTTAGGCCTGGCAACCACTGGATTTGCCTACGATGAAATAAAACGAAATGGGCATTCATGTGCTGAAGATCTTTCCAAAACTATGTTGAGCGATCTTCGCCATCAGTTTAGAGAGTTGCATGATTTCCTCTATGGTGACAAACAGCCTTGACAGTCTGCTCAGGGCTGCTGAGTTTTCCCTAAATTGGTTTGCCGAGGTCAGCCTTTCTGCCAGTGAGTTGAACGATTATTGTTGACTCCGGCAGGAATTTCAGTATGATTCGCCCTCGTTGACGCAGCGCGCTCGTAGCTCAGCTGGATAGAGTACCTGGCTACGAACCAGGCGGTCGGAGGTTCGAATCCTCCCGAGCGCGCCATATCAGAAAAGCCCATCTTGATGATGGGCTTTTTTTTGTCCGCAAAAAAGTAGCTGTTAAACTTCTGTCGTGTTGTTACGCAAGGGGTTACCAGAAGGCTGGCTCTGCCACTGACAAAAAACAGGTTTGTGACAAAGGGGTTAATCCCCGCAGAAGAGTTGCGCAAGACTTACTCTTGGAAGCAGTGACGTTGACGATGTAGTTAAACCCGGATAATTCTGATTATCGTAGTTTTTTAGTAATGTTAAAATATTCCCCATCTTTTTTTTGAGCGGCCTTTAGTTTCTCCTTGGCAGTGATCAGGGCTTGCTGGCAGGGCTCGTTGTTCAGCTGGGCAGCGAGTTTCAATGGGGTCAATCCTGGAGTCATGGTAGCCTTGATATTAGCCCCGCCATTGAGCAGGGTTTCCAAGCTGTCTACGCTGTTATTGTAGGCAGCCATGTGCAAAGCGGTGGCTCCTGAAGTCCTCGCAGCGTTGATATTAGCTCCGCTATTGAGCAGGGTTTGCAAGCAGGCTATGTTGTTCTTCCAGACAGCGGCGTGCAAAGGGGTGGAACCATCCGAAATCGGAGAGAAGTTGGGATCCGCCCCTTCATTGAGCAGGGCTTGCAGGATGTCGTTCTTGTTCTCCTGGGCAGCAAGGTACAAAGGGGTAGCGCCATTAGGCAGGGCGGCGTTGACATCTGCACCAGCATTAATCAAGGTTTGCACGCAGGTGAGATGCCCCTTTTTGGCAGCGATGTGCAGTAAATAATAAGTCATTCCTAAAATTTCAGAACTGTACTTCTTTTGAGCAATGGTTTTATCCTGCGTCAACAATTCTTGTAACGTCTCCACGTCTCCAGTTCTGCAGGCTTGAAATGGCAGATCTGCGCAATAGGGAGAGTCTTCATGAAGCAAGGCACCCGATTCTCGTACCACCGGTAACGGAAATTGCCGACAATTCGGACACGACGAGCGAGAGGTTATAGGTATTGCACGCATAGCTTTAGCGAAACAGTCCAAATGATAGCGATGCTTACACTCAGTCACGATGACGGGAGATACTTGACGCCCATAGTAGGGTTCGGCGCAGATGGGACATTCATCTTCATATGCTCTTTCCTCCAAGAGCATATCTCCTAAATACTGGCAAAGTTCGGATTGGGCTGCTGAAGAATTCATAGGTCAGTCTATTCCTATAGTGCGTTTGTAATTAGGTTACAAAAAACCGGAAAAGTTCAAACTTTCGTGTAGAAATAGAAAAACTGCTATCCTCGCTACGGGGTCGCCTGGACGGGCACTATTCTCGGTCAGCCTCCTGGTTGAGAATGCCCTCAAGCAGCCATTAAGGGACTTTCTGTTTCCGGGAAGCTGTGGGAGTGATGACTGCCTGTTTATGGCCGGGTTATCAGGCGCTGGCTGCGTTCATCATCAGGCCTGACTGCGCAGTGCTGCCCAGCTGCTCTTCAGTTTGCTGAGCCAGGTAAAGATCGCGATAGTGTCCTTCCTGTTGCAGCAGCTGTTCATGGGTGCCGCGCTGAACAATCTTGCCTTTATCCATCACCAGAATCTGGTCGGCATCCTGAATGGTGGACAGGCGGTGAGCCACGGCAATGGTGGTCCGGTTTTCCCGCAGAGTAATCAGCGCCTCTTTAATATGGTGCTCTGTCTCACCATCGATATTGGCGGTGGCTTCATCCAGCAGCAGAATTTTCGGATTCTGGGCAATGGTCCTGGCAAACGACAATAGCTGTCTTTCACCGGTGGACAGTGCTTTGCCTCCGGGTCCGGGCTTATGTTCATAGCCTTCTTCCAGCCCCCGGATAAACGGGTCTGCATGCACTTTTCTGGCCGCTGCCTGAATGTGTTCATCGGTGATCTGGCGATGGTTCAGGCTGATATTTTCGGCCATTGTGCCACTGAAAATATAAGGCTCCTGGAATACCAGACCCAACCCCTGGCGCAATGTGTCTTCCGGCAGGGTGGACAAAGGCTGGTTATCGATCAGAATCTGGCCTTCCTGGTGTTGATAGAAGCGCATCAACAGGTTGATCACCGAGCTTTTACCACTGCCACTGTGACCCACAATGGCAACAAACTGCCCCGGCTCGACGGTGAAGCTGACATTATCCAGCGCCAGATTTTTCGAGTCATAAGACAGTGTTACGTTATTGAACGCCAGTTTTCCGCTATGAATCTCCGGGCTCTGACCATTGCCCTGACCATAGTGAGTGTCTTCTGTCTTTTCGTTCAATACCTGGAACAGTCTTTCCGAGGCTACCAGAGATTGCTGCAGGCTGCTCATCTGCATGGTGATCTGCCGGAAAGGTTCAAAGAATCGCCCAAGGTAATTGATAAAGGCGTAGAGCGTACCCACTTCGACCAGAGAAAACCCGGACCGGTAGCCAAACCAGCCCACCACAACCGCCAGGGCAATACCATTGAGCAGGTGCGTGAAAGGCATCAGCAGCAGGCTGTCGATATTGATGTTCTTTTGCTTGAGCTGGCTCCACTGTTCATTGTCCCGGTCAAACTGCTGTTGCAGATGCGCTTCCTGTCCCATGGCCTGGATAATACGCATGCCATTGAGGGATTCGTTGACACGGGTATTGATGTTGGCCAGCTGGCTGCGAACTCCGTGAATGACGGGGTGGCTGATTTTCTGGTAGAGGTGAATCGCCAGCAGCATGACCGGAATCAGCAGCGCCGTCATCAACATCAGTCGGATATCCAGCAGAGCCATGGCAATAAAGATACCCACCACCCGGAAAAAGGCCTGCAGAATCGCCGGAATCACGCCCACAAACATCTGGCGCAGCACTTCCGAGTCATTGGTAATACGGGACACCAGACGGCCGGTTGGTTCGCTGTCAAAATAGTGCATGGGCAGCTTCAGCACATGGGCGAATAGCATCCGTCGAATGTCGTGCACCACCTTCAGGGCATTTTCCTGAAACATCACATTTTGTATGTATTGTAGAATGGCCGAACCCAGATAAGTACCAAACAGGGCTGCACCCATGATGGCAAGGCCCATATATTCATGAAGGGCATCATTCACTCCGGGGGCGATATGTTCATCCAGAATGATCTTCATCAGCCACGGTGCCAGCATTTCCAGGCTGGTGGCCAGCAGCAGGATCAGAAAGGCACCCAGAAACGGCCATTGATAGGGTTTGGCATAGCGAACCAGCCTGGCCAGTCCCCGGTAGCCTGATGTTTTTTTCTCGTCGTTGGCGATCACTGCATTATTCCTCAGGCAACATCGGACCGTTTGTTCACGGCATCGGGCTTCACTTCCAGGGGGTGCAGCAGGGCTCTTGCCTGCTGTCGGAAGATTTTTGCATACCAGTGTTCGGTCGTATTCTGTTCAGGCTGGCCGGTGGCTTCTTTAGCTTTAGAGAGCAGTTGTTCATGGTTGCCCTGCTCGATAATACGACCACGATCCAGTACCAGAATATGGTCTGCCTTAATCAGCTCGGGTAGCCGCTGAGTGACCAGAATGATGGTTTTCTTACCTTTCATGGCCATCAGGTTTTTCAGAATACGGGCTTCGGTTTTCATATCCAGGGCACTGAAGGCATCGTCCAGCAGCAGTATTTCACTGTCAGCCAGCAGGGCCCTGGCCAGAGCCAGACGTTGTTTCTGGCCTCCGGACAGGTTGATGCCGTTCTCACCCAGCAGGGTGTTGTAGCCATCCTTAAAGCCCATGATTTCGTCATCGATAGCCGCCAGTCTGGCGGCCTGTTCGACGGCCTGCTGGCTGGCATCCGGTGTGGAGAAGCGAATGTTGTCGGTGATGGTGCCAGAGAACAGCATGGGCTCCTGGGGGACCCAGGCCAGTTTTTTCCGCAGGGATTCCACACTCAGCTGTGGCAGCGGAATATTGCCCATTTGGATGGCGGAGCCCTCGGGCAGATCAAATTCACGCAGGATCAGCCGGAGCAGGGTACTTTTACCGCTGCCGGTACGACCGGTAATCCCGATAAATGCGCCTGCGGGTATCTCGGCAGAGATACCCTGCAGTACCGGCTTCTGGTCGGCAACGGAGTCATAACCAAATGACCGGATATTTATCGAAAGACTTGTGTCGTCCGGAGCCTGTCGTGCATCCGGTGCATTACTCACTTTGGGCTGGCGGGACAGCAGTTTTTCCAGACGCCCCCAGGAGGCACTGCCGCGCTGGAAGACATTGAACTGCCAGCCAAATTGCAGCATGGGGCCGAGCATCTGGCTAAGGTAAAGGGTGAAACTGGTTAACAGGCCCACCGTCATCTGTCCATGGCTGATCAGCCAGGCACCACCCACCAGGGCCAGTACAAAAGAGAGACCAAAAAACAGGCTGATACTCGGGCCAAACAGGGCATCGACCCTGGCAACGCTGCTGTTCGCTGCCACCGCCTCCATGGACAGCTGTTCAAAACGCCGGGTTTGCCGTTCAGTCAACTGGTGTGCTTTGACCGCACGTATACCGGTGATGGATTCACGGGTCTCTTCGTTCAGACTGGAAAAAGCAGCCTGAGAGCGACCAAAGCGTGAGTACAAGGCCACACCGTAGCGCTTGGTCGCCCAGACCAGTACCGGGAAAGGCAGCATCGCCAGCAGGGTCAGTTGACCACTGACGAGGAATATCATGGCGAACAGGACCGTAAAGCCGGCGATCAGGGAGTCCACCAGGGTCATGATCCCGACCCCAACGCTCTCCTCAACCGCATTGAGGTCATTGGTGGCATGGGCCATCAGGTCACCGGTGGTATGGTGCTGATAAAACTCCGGAGAGAGCCGGGTGAAATGGGCAAACAACCGGCTGCGCTGCTGACGGATCAGCTCAATGGAAGCGCCGTACAGTTTGGCTCGCCAGATATATCGGAAGCCATAGACGACGATACCCGTAATCAGTATCCCGGCAACATAACCGGCCAGTTCGCGGTTGGTAAGGCTGTTGTCTTTGATACTGTCAATCACATGGCCAATCAGCCAGGGTGGCAACAGGTTCAGGACAGAGACAATCTGCAGACAGATAAAGGCCAGCAGGTATTGCTGCCAGTAGTCCTTCAGAATAAACCGGAGTTTCCAGAGTAGTTTCAATGAACGGCCTTTTTGGGTGCTGGGCGTTTAACACTTTTCATATCGCTTTCTGCGTTGCCTGCTGCGACTGCTTGTTCAGGAAGATATTGGCATGCCGGGAAAGAAAGCGCGATGAATTTAATTTAGTTCTATTGTGCTAATTTATAACCGACCATTGAACTGAAAATGATTCTTATCGTCAACGAGGTGATTACCGAATTCGGTGTTCGGAGTACGCGGCAGTGAGGTGGCCAGGGGAAGTAATAGGAGAATAGTTGCTGAAAGTTACCGCCTGAAATACAAAGCTTGACGTAAGTAAGCGGCAGGTGGTTGCGGGTAATGCACCTGCCGGAAAAGTCTCGTCCGGGGACTATCGAAAAAACAAGGTCAGCACACCTACACGACCTCAACCGCGAAATACGTCAATGTCGCGGGAGTAATGTTCTTTTGCGACTTGACCGCTGATTGTGTTTCCGGATTTCTTCCGACACATAATACGCCGGTGCGGCAACAAACGGTGATATCGGCGTTTTGCCGGGCACATCATCACTGAGTTTTCTGACTATGGCAAGACGACTTTGTAAAATCTTGTTATAACGTGCTTTTTCTTCAGCTGCGGTCCCCGCCAGGCACGATTGTTTGTGGGCATCAGGATCGACGTAGTAGTCCATCAATAACTCCTGTCCGGCCGCAATACCCTTGACGGCAATAGAGACGGGGATCGTAAAAGTGCCAAAATCGGTTGTGATAGCGATAAACTCCACAGAAGTATTGACATCTTCGGTCCTGTTGGCGGAATTAACAAAGTGAAAAGGCGTATAACGCTCGTTGTCCGGCAAAATGGCGACCAGACTAAAGGGGTCGTTAGTCGCCCCTTCCTGAGTGTATTTCGACAGCGTGCGTTGCGTTTGCTCTTTACCTCTGAGACCGGCCATCATGGTTCGGAGGTAACTCATGAAATCTGGCATATCGTCAGTAAACTTCTGATGCAAATATTCAAGTTTCCAATTGTGATTTTTTTTAGCCCACGATGGTTGGTTGAGTACATACCCGATACCCGAATAGATCCCGAGCAACTCTCCTTCTGGTATTTTTGCTCTGGTAAATACGCCGTAATTTTTTTCTGGCCCGTCAGGGCCGGTAAAACCATAATCAACCAGACGGTGTTCAAACCGCGCCAGAAAGTCTTGCCGGGCCTCAGCCTCTGACATGCGCAGCTGATCAATGACCCAATCCTGAATACCTGCATACTGCCCAATAGTGGGAGTCAGCAGACGATGGGCAAAAGGGGATAGCCAGACGTATGGCTGGTAGGTGTGCCCGCAAGGGAGGTCAGAATCGTCACAGACCACAGTCTTGCCAGTCGGTTTACTGAGCGGGTCGGGTCGATAACTGCCAGCGGTGATAACCTTAATACCGCAATGGGGTAACGGCTCATTCCGGGCTGACAAAACTTCTGTTTCTGTTATTACCCGGGCGATTAAGCCGGTGTCTGGTGGTGTGTCCGCATCATCTGCTGGTCGCTCCCCGGTAACGCTATGTTCGCTACCATGCCCCGGGTGGGCGAGTCCGGGTAAACGACTGTGAGCAGCAACGACGTTACGGGCGTAGGCCACACCCTGGGGCTGGCTATCCTCTGGTTTAGCGGTGTTGGATGACTGTCCTTCCACAAAACTGGCCATCCCTTGAGATGATAAGGCATTGGGCTGCATAATTGGTCACTTGAAGCTGACAAGAGTGTTGGATCAGACACATTATTTGCCCGAAAATTCCATGCCCCGGCACTGATGTTTTTTGCGACTTGCCCGCCGACCGTTTTTCCGAATTTCTTCTGACACATAATAAACAGGTGCGGCAACAAACGGTGATATAGGCGTTTCGCCCGGCACCGCGCTATTGACCAGACAGGCCATGCCAAACTGGTTCTGCAGATTACTGTTATGAATCGCCCTTTCCTCAGCGGCGCTCAACGTCAGTATCACTTGTTGTTCGGCATCAGGATCAACACAGTAATCCAACAATAGCTCCTGCCCGGCAGCAACTCCCCTGGTGGCAATACAGACGGGGACCGTGAAATTGCCAGAACCGGAATAGATCCCAAGCAACTCCCCTTCTTCTACCGGCGTGCTGGCAAATACACCGTAATTTTTTTCTGGCCCACCAGAGCTGTCAGGACAGGTAAAACCATAATCAACCAGCCGGTGTTCAAACCGTGCCAGAAAGTCTTGCCGGGCCTCGGCCTCTGACATCCGCAGCTGGTCAATGACCCAACGCTGAATACCTGCATGCTGCCCAATAGTGGGAGCCAGCAGACGATGGGCCCAACGGGATATCCAGAAATATGGCTGGTAGGTATGCCCACAAGGGAGGTCAGAATCGTCACAGATCACCGGCTTGCCAATGGGTTTACTGGCCATAGCGGATGGATAACTGCCAGCGGTGACAACCTTAATGCCGTAATCAGGGAGCAACTCATTCCGGACAGATAACGCCTCGGTTTCTGTTATTACCCGGGCGATTAAGCTGGTGTCTGGCGGTGTTTCCGCATCATCTGCGGGCCGCTCTCCGGTAACGGCATGTTCGCTGCCACGTCCCGGGTGGGCGAGACGGGGTAAATGACCGTGAGCAGCAATGACGTTACGGGCGTAGGCCACACCCTGGTGCGGGCTATCCTCTGGTTTACCAGTATTGGATGACTGCCCTTCCACAAAACTGGCCATCCCTTGAGACGATAAGGTATTGGGCTGCATAATTGGTCGCTTGATGCTGACAAGAGTGTTGGGTCAGACACAATATTCGCCCGAAAATTCAATATCCGGGTTAACCTTTGCGAAAGCGTCCGAGCAGAAAGTCTTTAAGCATGACCCAGTCACCCAGAAGACTGTAAACAGGGTATTTAAAGGTGGCGGGTTTGTTGTGCTCAAAAAAGAAATGCCCGACCCAGGCACAGGCATAACCGAAAATCAGGGCCAGAATGATTAATGGGTAATTTCCGGTAATCAGTGCACAGGCCAGGATCACCAGCGCACCTGAACTGCCAATATAGTGCAGTGCACGACAGGTGGGGTGACTGTGCTCTTTCAGATAGAAGGGATAGAACTCTGAAAAGCGTTTGAACCCGGTGTCTTCCGAGGCTTCTTTGGCCATATTGTTCATCACTGTCACTCATTATTTTTATTATTGGGGTCACCAATATAAAGTGAAATAGGCAGGCTTACTACCAGTCTGACCTGAATGTTGATGTTATTGCTTTTGATCAGGAAAAAGAATCAATATGCATAATAAACAACAGCTGTTTATCATTGGCTAATAACATTATTAATATTTTGGTAAGTTGCCTGTGGCTAAGTTATTCACTATTTTCTGGCGGTTTTTCCTGCTGGGCTGGACCAGCTTTGGCGGCCCGGCTGCCCATATCGGATATTTTCGTAATACCTTCGTTGAAAAACGCCAGTGGTTGACCGATGTTGAATATGCTCAACTGATTGCTCTCAGTCAGTTCCTGCCGGGCCCCGGTTCCAGCCAGATCGGCTTTGCCCTGGGCTACCGGAAGGCAGGATTGCCCGGCGGCATTGCAGCGTTTGCCGGTTTTACCTTACCGTCTTTTGCGATTCTGCTGGCGGTAGCCATGAGCAGTCAGCTGTTTCTGACTGCTGACTGGTACCAGGGGATGATTGCCGGTTTGAAACTGCTGGCCGTTGTTGTGGTGGCGGATGCCACTGTGCAGATGTTCCGGTCTTTCTGTAAAAGTCAGTTGACTATTAGTCTGTGTATTTTCAGTGCCGCCCTGTTGCTGGTGTTTCCTGGCATTCTGATTCAGATGGCTATTCTGATTGCAGCCGCTCTGATTGGTTATCGCTGGTTGCAGGGCAAGGACGAAAGCCAGGTCAGGTGCCGCTTTGTGTTCTGGCCACTTATTCTGTTTACCGTTTTGCTGTTTGGCCTGCCTTTGCTGGCTGATTATTCCCCTCTGGCAGCCGTGGTCAGTGACTTCTATCAGGCGGGCAGTATGGTGTTTGGCGGTGGCCATGTGGTTCTGCCATTGCTGCAGAGCACAACGGCAGGCATGATCAGCACCGATACCTTCCTGACTGGCTATGCCGCAGCCCAGGCGGTACCTGGCCCGATGTTTACCCTGGCTACGTACCTCGGATATTTTGCTTCCGGGTCGACTCCGGTTCTGGGAGCGATTGCCGCGACGCTGGCTATTTTCCTGCCCGGTTTTCTGCTGGTGATTGGTGTCCTTCCTGCCTGGCAGGCTCTGGCCGCACGGGCCCGGATTGCCGGGGCGATTGCCGGTATTAACGCTGCTGTTGCCGGGCTGCTGCTGTCGGCACTTTACTCGCCGGTATTTACCTCTGCGGTGCATTCGGCAATGGCGATGGCTCTGGTTCTGATTGGCTGTTTCCTGCTGCGTGCATTGAAGATTTCTGTTTTCTGGCTGGTGGTGCTATTTATTGGCGTTGGTGTGTTGGCCCTTTAAACCACCGTATAAGTAGCTGGCCATATGGAATCGAATATTTCTGGCTACTTGGGCTGGTACTATGCGAGGCACAACGGAGGGAGCATAGCCGTAGCTATGTGACCGGAGTTGTAACGAAGCACGACTGCATGGATGCAGGAGCTAGAGCAACGCAGGAGCAGTTGCCGGGAGTGCCAGCACAAGGAGTCAGAAATATATGATTTCATATGGTTAGCTACTTATGTAGTTACATTTAATCCAATTCACTTTGTTGGTATTTACAGTCCGGTGGAAAGACGATAAAGGCGTGACATTGTTCAATCTTCTCCTCATTGGTTATATCCAACAATGTCAGGTTCTCATCACACATGTTGTTCTTATCAGTTATGATGATTCCTTTAATCTGATAGCCATCTTTATGGAAATATTTGTTTGCTTTTATTCTTGCAAATTGAGTACCAGAGGGCGTTATATTGCCAATTTGGTATCCTTCAGGACTTTCAATCCTCCAGTGCCCTGGTAAATTTTTGGAATCTGTATCTACCTTGTACATCGCCTCCATTGAATTCAGGTGTTTGGTTGACAATACCATTTCAAGAACCCGGATATTTTCGGTTATCTGTTGCAGCTTAGCCAATGTTAACGTGTCCTCCATCCCCATACGCCGGGTAAGTGTTTGCAGTAAATCACCCTGTGCTTCGACAGGGTGAATTGAAATCACTTTGGCTATGTCTTCCAGGTTGACCGAGAGCTGCCCGGTGGTGAGTAATTGCTGATGCTTAAAGGGTGAAGTCGCAAAGTTAGCGACAGCTGCCCTTTGGTTAACACGTAAAAATGGTAAGTCCGCAAATGCAGGCTCTATATCAATGAGATTGTATGGGTTTTGATCGAGAATGATGGACCAGAAATGCTTATCTACGATGGTTTTCAACAGGGTCTGATCCAGGTTAGCGAGATTGGCCAGGCAGGTGAGGGCCAATGGGTGAGAATATTTGCCGTGTAAAAAATTACCGGCCCAGTTGCTGTCAAGAAAACCGTGCTGTCTGGCAATAGCGTTGGCAATGACCGGCGGAATAAAACCAATAAAAATGGGCGCTGAGCCCGGGCGTAAATCACTACCGCTGTCGGCACAGACTTTGTTCATGGCCTTGCGAACGATGCCCTGCATTTGTTCCCGTTGGAAAAAGCGCTGTTCATGGTTCGTGCCATTATTGCCAGCAAGGAAAGAGTAGGTATTGAGATGTTGCGACATATTCAGGGCGAGCAGGCGTTTGGGAGTGTCGAGTTCATCGCTCAGGATAGATTCCCAGCGAATAGCAGCAGGAAATTTCTGGACATAGTAACGATCCGCTACGGTGCCAATGGGTTTTGAGATATTTTGCGCTTGAAGTAATGCTTCTATCTCAGCACCGACCCTGGCAAGTACCGGTATTTGAGTACTGAACTCTATCATCGAACGGCAACACCTGGTAAGCGCTATCAGTTTCTCAGGAGTGTCAACATCATTGAATATGTGTTCAGCAATATATTGGACGACAAAGTTTCGTACATTATCGATATCCTGGCATAGCGCAGGACTGAGAAATGCTTCCGGTAAAATCAGGGCGCTCTCACTGAAGGCAGAGTAATTGATGCCATTTTCATTAAACAGGCGACACAGGGCCGGTGGAAACAGGCGTTCTTTTTCCCCGGCAGTTAACTGGTCGCCAGCCATGAACGCTAAAAAGTCCTGCGCATAAATCAGTGTGGTGAGTTGGTGATCGGACCCAAATGCCATCAGATTATTCGGGTGGAAAATTTTATTGTGCTCACCGGGATCCGTCTGTGGAATTCGGCAGATTGGGCAGGATTCGGCAATATTTTTTGTTGCTTTGCCATCAACAAGCCCAAAGTACTCCTCATTTTCACTGGCCACAGGAAACGATAATTGTCTGGTAGAGCTTTCTGGCAGATGTGATGCATTCTGCGCGCGAAAGACATCCAGCCAGACGTTGTCACCTGCACGCTCTGCTTGCTTCAAAAGCCCGCTTTCTTCAATAAGGCTACCTGTGAAGCCCACCATAAACTGGTCTGACGTTGGCCGGGAAACCAGATATTGGCCGGTTTGACTGGCTATAGCGGATTGGAGGTCAGGGCGGTTAAGGTCATTAAACAGTATCCAGGTGAGCTTTGATGTTTCTTCGGTATTCAGTGATTTGATTTTTTCGACCGTGTCGGCATTGTTCAGATAATGAATCAGTTCAGTAGCATCCTTGTTAATCAATTCATTCGCTTTTTCCACAATGCAAGCAAATAACTGGTCAGAATTGTTGGTTGGCAAGGGGACGGCAATGCTTTTAATGTTCTTGTATTCTCTGATTTTTTTTGGTTGATTTGCAGGCTGGTACTCAATATCGGGATGGTTGACAGACAGACCGCCGCTAACCTGTTTTTCTGTTTCACTGTTCGCTTTCAGTACATCTTTAAAATGAACAAGGGGAGGAAATGGGGCCAATTTTGAATGGATCATATCGATACTCAGCAACAGTTTGAATTATTGTGCAATATATGACCCCTCGAAAAGGGAATAGTTCCAATACCGGGAGCGCTTCAGGTTCCACCAGGTAAAGGCACTGAGTGCCAGATATGAAACCTTCTGAGTGGCGATATGACATCCCAGATCAGTCGGCTTTCATCTGGTTTGATCTGTCCACGTCGATTGCATGGGTAGCTGGTATTAAAAATCATTGACAGTCGATTTGCCTGATGAAACAGAGGCACAACCCCATCCGGTGTAAACTCATCACTGACAACGATAACTACATAGTTTTTTTTCTGAATATCCAGATCTTCAAGGCTGCATATGTCAAGATTAACACCCACCTTCCAGTGAGGTGAAAGTTGCTTGCTATCAGAGGGTTTGCATATAGAAATCATTGTTTTCTTCAGTTTGCCGGACAGCCATGCGCCAAAACGGGGGGTTCTTCCTGCTTCGACAATAACGACTGATACACTCTCCTGAGTCTTTCTATCAGCGTATTTATCAGGCAATATTTCTTTTGCAATTCCCTCAATATGAATGGCTCGGGATAACCAGCTAATCATATTGTTTTTCCTGAATAACCAGGGGCTGCTAAATACATCTTCAGGCATTGGGTGTCGGGAAGAACGTAGTGATATTTGCCAGTGATTGATAAAATGATCAATATGTTCAATAGTGTCGTCATACTCTGAATATATATTGGCAGTATCCACTTTAATATGCTGAACATTTTTTTCTGCGTATAGCGGATGGACTTCATTCACCTCTTCAATGCCAATACATTGATCTTTCTGCAATGGTCGAGTCGGAATGAGAGGAAAGGATTTGGAACACCATACCCGCACAGTGCCACGGGTGGATGACATATCTCCGGCGTCAAATTCAAAATCAAAGGGGACGTTATGAATGTTGTTCTGTCTGGAAGTAAACCCGCAGCATGGAATGGTAATCAATGAGAGCCGTTTGCAAGTCTTGACTGGCAGGCATGCCTGATCCGTTGAAACATGAGCATGCATCATTAAAACAACCACATGATATTCTGACAGATCATATGCTTCCGATAGATTGACCTCTTCTACAGGCTTGGCGATCAGCGTCAGGTTGTCAGGCAGTACTGATTTGGGTGTTTGTAATACCGGGTCAATGGACAGTACTGGCCAGTCAGTATTTAAAGCTATCCATGCCCCCAGTTTTGGTTTTGGACCCGCACCCACATCTAAAGCGATCAATTTATCATCAGGGCTGTGGGGAATGTGTTTTTTCAGAGTATCCCAGATGGTTAAAATTGTACTGATTTCTTTTAATGACTCCCATTGTAATAAGTCCATGGAAATAAATCGTGCTGCCTGTGCATGTTTGATAAATCTTTGGAAAATAGACTTTGAGAGTGTTTTTGCCCAGTCATATTGAGTGTGTTTTTCGGCTGTTATCGGTTTAATTGTTGAATTGTCAGCTTGATTATCCGGTGCAGGCAATGTGGAAGGCAGTGTGCCCGGGGGTTGAAAGTATTGTGCAGATGCAAGCATGGTTTTTTATTTCGTCGTTGTTCCGGTGAAACAATAAATGAGTAATCAGAATAGTAGGTTAATTTCATGACATCAGCCGGAAACCCAACTATAAGGTAAATATCCTGTCCGGAGGTCAAAATATGCCTGTTTCACCGTCTGCGACCTCTTCATCGTCAGCCTTTGCGGAGCACCCAGAAAAAGCGGACGTTCAACCAGCAGAAAAGCCGGTTCCGGTCTTGTCCTGGGGATACCGGCTGACCACACTGACGGCCTGGGCAGGCAACAGCATGTTATTACCTGCCTTGATGAATACGCCAATCACCACCTCCCTGGCCAGGCCATTGATGCAGTCACAATACGATGGAAAACGGCCTGAGCTGCACCTTATGTTGTCGTCACGGGGGTGGCTGCCTGCCCTGGGCCGCACCGGCATTCGTTATCTCATCGCTGACACCGCCCGTTTGGCCAGTGAGCAGGCCATCAGCAGGCTGGCGAACATCAGTGAGACTGATACTCCTTCAACAAAACAGCCACAGGAAAAGTTAAACCTGCTGGTGGATGCAGCCTCGTCGGCCATGATGACCTGCGCCAGTCAGCCCATGACCTCCATGCAGGTCTACCGACAGGTCCGGCAGAATGGATCAGCGGTGGGGCCTCAGCATTTCCTGCAAGGGTTGCTGGCACACCCTGTACGTGGCAGTGCCAGCAATTTTCTCAGTACTTTCCTGATGTTTAGTCTGGACCGCAATGATCGCCACCTGATTGCCCGTCATCAGGCCGGAGAGATATCCCTGGCACAAATGACGGTGATCCAGACAAGTCTTGGCGGAGTGGTCGGGGTGCTGAATAATTTTCTGAAAACCCACGCAAACGCCCGGGCACTGGGCTTGTCCCATAAAGATATTTTCCAGAAAATCATGGTCAAACAGACGCCTTCGGTATTGGCGGCCCAGGTGCTTTATGCCTGGGTGCTGGGCGGGGTTGCCAATAAACTCTGGGCATCCTCTATCGCTGCGCTGCAAGGCCTGGACAAGTCAGTGCGTGATCGCATCCTGATGGAACCATCGTGGCCAGCAACCAGTGACCACTTGGATGATTGAAGCGACATTTTGCGATCAGTCACGTTTTGTCAGGAAGGCCGATGAAAACAGAGCCACTCCCGCCGACTGATCGGGTCCAGTGTGATCAGATATCCCCGCAGCAGGGCTTGCATTCAGGGCAATTTAAACACTGGCAGGTCAATAATACCGGTGGTCAAACCGTTCTACACAGGCAGTCTGCAGCAATTGCTCAAGCAACATCTTTTTTACGCAGTCTGGCAGAGCGAATTATATTCAGGCCGTTGACCCACCTGATTACTTATGGAGAGTTTCTGTCAACCAGAAAGCAGAAAATTGAGCAATCAAAATCAGAGCCGCAGAGAAGATTTCCGTTTTTACTTAATAACCTGAGGTTACTATCAACCCGGTTTGATGGTGCGGATAGGGCAAGACTTTATGATTTCAGTAAAGGCTGTTGCTTCGGTCTTGCATCAAGCTACGCGCTATATGAGCAGATGGGGTTTCCGGAGGAGTATGATGAACTTCTGGGCACTGTAAGCCAGGACCCGGCACTGGGCTGGGTATTCTGGAGTAAACACTACGCCCATCTGGCTGATGCAATTGTAGATGCTCAGCAGATGTTTAAAGACGATCCTGCGACGCAAGACCATCAGACACTTTTGTTATTAAAACTGCGGCCTTTTTGTGAATCACTGCTGGCTTTTCATGCGCCGCAAAACACCACGTTGCACACAGTAGTGCCTGATCAAAATACAGAGCAGACGGCGCAATGGATTGCCTCCGCTGTTGATAGCAATACTCCGATATTACACTCAACTCCCGCATACCCGATTGGGCTTACCGAACCCGGTTTGTGCCTATTATTAAACAAGATTGCAAAAACGACTCCGGCACAGGGCAGCCGCCTTTTTCATCTCAATACCGGCAGGCATCTCCTATCTCTGAAGGTGACTCCTGAAGGATTTGAAATCAGGGATCAAAACACGCTTAACTTTAAGAAGTTTGTTACGAAGGAACGGGACTTTATCGCCGCTAGAGTCCTGGTCGATACTTTAAACACCAGACAACGCTTGTTCTTTGACTTAGCCGATCCCGACGAGTCAATGGATACCCTGTTTGCCATTAAGGAATTTACAAACGCTTCACCAGTCAAGAGCCATTCAGTTCACAGGAGTCTTGAAACCCTGTTAGCGGAAATTCCGGAGTCTAATCTTTTGTCCGTAAATCATCGTGATCATAAATACAATCCGTTGCTACTGGCGCTTACATTTCAATCCGACAAAGCGGCTGAAACAGCCTTGGCTAAAGCCATGGAGACCGCCGACAGGGAACCAGAGGTTTTCGATCAGCAAGATCCCTTTGGTCAGACAGCCCTGGCCCTGGCTATCATCAAGAATTATAAAAATGTCGTGGATAAGCTGTTAGATCAACCGGGCATTCGCACCAATCTACCCAGACAAGATGGTGCAATACCATTACACAATGCCTGTTATTATGGTCACGCTGACATAGTGGAAAAATTACTCGCTCGGGCTGATGTCCAAATCAATCATAAAACGAACGAGGGCGAAACCCCGATACAGATGGCGATCAAAGCCGGGCATATTGATGTTGTTAAACGTCTTCTTGAACACGGTGCTGATATTGAACAGTCTTCAATAGCGTTAGCCCCTGAAGCGTGTCATGGTGAAATTAAGGAGCTGGTAGAGGCAGAGCTGATAAAACGTGAGTTTTAGCCAGCAGACAAGACACAAAAATAATGATGGTTACATTGCTTTGATGTTGGCATGTAAGAACGGACACAAGGAGATAGTCGAGCTTCTGATCAGCCAGGGGGCAGATCTAAAACCTCCCGGGCAGCAGATGATGCCACCCCGCTGCACATCGCAGCCGAGAAGGGCAATGCCTACTGCCAGCAGGTCCTGATCAATGCCTTGGCAAGAAAGGGAACAACAGAAAGTTATTGTGTTGTCCAGTTAACACCAGGTCTCACGATCACTATGCCGGTCATGGGTCTCTGGCTCAAAGCCACTCCTCGAACTCTGCCAGCATATTGTCCCTGACCACCTGTTGCCAGCCATCCGCTGTGGTTTTGCCCCGTAATTCCAGCAGACTGGTGCGTGCTATCTGGGCGATTAATTCATTTTGCAGTTGGGGATCTTTGACCGTGTTGCCAAACAGCTGTGGGAATTTTTCGCTGACCAGCGACTTGATGGTGCGATAGCTGCTGAGTATGTCGTTAATACCCTTAGTGGTAAACCGGTGCAGCCCGGCCACGGTCGGTATGGACTCGGTGCCGGTTGCCATCAGGTTGGCCTGTTCGCTGGCGCTGGTCCGGTGCGGCAGCAACTGCACCACCAGTTGACCAAGATAGTCGGCATTGTCCTGGTTTTGCTCAATCCCTTCGCGGATGATTCGTTCGGTAATTTTCTGCTGGTTGAGCGCTTCACCAAAGGCTTCCACCCTGGTGTCGTGCAGGTGGGTAAACAGTTGCCAGGCTCTCTGGCTTAGCCTGAAGCTCTGCCAGTCAGGTGTCCGGGTGCCAATTTCGCCAGAGTTGGCGGCAGCCAGGCTGCGGGCATCGGCCTGTAATTGCCGCAGCGGTTCGGAACAAGAGTCCTGACCCAGGTGATCCGGCTGTTTGTCCAGCAATACCAGCAGCTCCAGTTGTTCAGACAGTGGCCGCTTCATAAAGCCGGAATGGGCTTTATCATAGTTGCCGCTGGCCAGCTCTCTGGTCAGGGGAATGGTCTTTGCTGGCAGATGGTCCATCGGGTTTGTGGCGTTCAGTCGTTGTCCAATCTGCCTGGTATCTGCCGCAGCCGTGAGCCGTGGAGGCAATGCCGGGCGGCCACTGACTTTGGCGGCCAGCAGATTGGTCAGTATCAGGGTGCTGGCAACCGGGTAGTTCAGGATGGCGTTGCTGCTTTGTTGGAGATTGCCGGTAATCTCCGGTGGTGCACTGCCCTGCTGTGACAACGGATTCAGATAGCCAGCCAGCTGACCCAGAGTTTGCACAGCGCCTGCCAGCATGCCCTTATGCTGGCTTGCCCCTGAGATGGCGGGCTGCCCGGAGAGGTCCCGGCGCTTTCTGGGGTGACTCTGGTTCTTGCTGCTTGCGGGTTGTGGATTTACCGGGTTTGGCAGCGCAGCACGATAGCCATCCGGATCTTTGATTACATCCATAAAGGTAGAAGGCAGATAAAGTACATTCTGACCGTCTTCACCGGGAGCTCCTTCATCGGCACCATGACCATGGTTGCGCAGATAGGCTTTTTGCTGGTCATCAATGAATAGCTCTTTCTCCTGGCGCAAGACCGTGTCCAGTAACGGATGATTGTCCGGTTTGGCCGACAGATCACCATCGCCCTGTTGGCTGGACGTGGTATTCATGGCTGCTGACCAGAGGCTCTCTCGTGCCTGTAACACCGGACTGTCAGTACCTGACTCTGTTTCAGCCTGTTGCAGTTGGCTGTGCTGATCCCGACCCTCCAGCGACAGCGTGAGGTCGGTAATGAACAGGTCAAAGTCTTCAGGTTCTGATGCAACCGGCTGTTGCAAGAGTACCTTAAGCAGGTGGGTTGGAACCGGTGGTTTTCTGCCCGTGCGATCATCGGTGCCGTTCGCCAGTTGTCGTATGTTATCCGGACTCAGTGTCTGCTTATCGCTATAGCCTGTAGCATAAAACAGCTGTAGACGAACATCGTGAAGTGTGGCGTACATGCTGGTAAATGTATCGGTCAACTGGCTACGGATAAGCGCTTTGCCGTTAATGATTGGCTGGGTATCATCACCGGTGAGTGACGACAGGGTGTTCATGGACTGGTCGCCAGATTGGAATATACGACGAAAACTTTCACTGAACAGGTTGTTGAGGCGGTTCAGGGTATCACCCAGGATAATACGTTTCTTGATACTTCCGGGGTTTGTGTCCGCAGCCGCCAACTGGCTTACCTGTGTCAGTGCCTGTTGGTAGGCCCCGGCGATGCCCTGGTTGAATCGTGACTGGTTGAGCCGGGCCTTGTCCGCGAACTGTTTGATGGTGGCTGTTGTCAATCGATAATTCCGGGTGTTGCTGATATGGCCTGTATCTGGCTGCCCAAGGCTCACCGTGGTGTTGCCCGGCTGTACACTATCGGTCGCTGGTTTTGCCCGGCTGAAGATGCCTGGCCTGTTGCGGGCTTTTTGAGGCGGCCTGAGCGGTAGCTATCTGGGTCGCGAATAACATCAAGGAAGGTAGATGGCAGAAAGAGTACATCCCGGCCCGCCTCTGCCCGGGTGACCTCACCGGGGAGTCGGCCCCTGTGGTCCAGGTGGATTTGCTGGAGGCCATCAATAAACAGCCCTTTTTCCCGCTGCAGAATATCGGTTAGCACCCGTTGATTGTGGGCTCTGTGCGGGTCGGCAATCAGCGTCCGGCTGATCTCGGCCCGGGTAAACTTCGTGGCTGCTGCCCACAGCTGTTCCTGCTGGCGGACCACTGGGCTGGAGGTTGCCGATTCAGTCTCTGTCTGGTGCAACTGCCGGATTTTGTCCTGACTTTCCAGTAACAGGCCCATATCCCCGATAAATCGGTCGAAGCTGTCCGGGGATTGTGACGGTGGTTGTTGTTTGATGGCTTTGGCCAGATTGTCTCCAGCCAAAGCGTTCCTGTCATGGTTGTCAGTTGCCTCCGGTTGACTGCTGTCTCCTCCGGTAAGCCGTTTGGTCTCAGTCCATTTGCTGTCGATATAGTTGGCGTCAACAAACAGCTGCAGGCGAAGATTATCCATGGCCGTGTACATATTCTGAAAGCTGGAGATCAGGGTACTGGTAACTCCGACACTGGCTGACAGGGTTGACCGGTCATCATCCGTTGCTATTAAGCGTATTGACTGGCTGGCATTATGGGCTAATTGAAAAATATCAAGAAAGTGGTCGCTGAACTGTCCCTTGAAGCTGTTGAGTCCGTCACCCAGCGCGATCCGTTTCTGAATGCTGTGTTGCTGTTGATTAGCAGTGGGTAATTGCTGGATGTGTGTCAGTGTCTGGTTGCGGGTTGCCTCAATCTCCTCGTTGAACAGCCGGGTGATGGCTTTGGCGCTGTCGGTGAGAGACCGGGTGATGTTTGCCAGCTGTTTATCCACAGCGGGCTGTACTAACGTGACGTTGCCAGTGGTCGTGGTCACTGCCATTGAGCTGCCTGACAGTTCAGTAGCTGATGGCGTGATGGCGGTACCGGAGCTGATGGTTGAGGTCTGTGGTACCTGCAAGGTAGACGACGGCTTGACAGGGGTTATGGTCGTGTAGGTTTCCGGCCGCTGACTGCTTGGCCCGACGGATGCAGGTGCCTGCTGGTTTAGACAGACAGCAAATTTGTTCTCCAGCAGACTGAGCTGCTTGCGCAACTGGAACAACTTTTCTTCACTCCTGATCAGTTGCTGCACCTCTGAGTTGGACGCTATCTGACGGGACTTGAATTTGCCCTTTGCTGATTGACCGGAGGCACTGTCAACAGGGGTAAAAGTCACCGCAGGTTGATAGGCAGATGTCGTTGATGGGGCTGGATGATTCATAGTGGTTAACCCTGAAATTGCTTGAATGACTGATTTTTCAGCTGGCTTCAGCCGGGTCGTTACGAAAGTCGGCAAACTCCCTGATCATTTGACTTGTCACTGTCTGTTGCCACTGACCGGTTGTTTTGCCCTTGAGTTCCTGCAAACTGGTCCTTGCTAGGAGGCTGTCCGAGAATAGCGCCCGTAGCGAGGATGGCAGAAAATTGAGGATAAAAAGTCGGAAATTTTTAGTGAATAGTGGTTCTATTTACTAAAAATTTCCGACTTTTTAGACCAATTTGCTGCCACCGCAGTAGGGCAGTCTATTCTCGGACAGCCTCCTAGGAGCCTGTCCGAGAATAGCCTGATTAGGTAAAATCAGGCACGCTCAGACTACTCAAAGCACCACTGAAACGGATGTCATCCCCAAAATTCAAAGACAGCCCTGCTGAATTTAATCAGCACCTCATGTTCCCCACGAACATTTTCGACCTGTTACCACCTGATCACGACTGCTTTGTGTTTGAGGATATCTTCAGACACATCGACACTTCAGAAGTAGAGAAGCAGTATCACCACCTTGGCCAGAATGCCTATCATCCACGACTGATCATATCGATCCTGATCTACGCATACAGCCATGGTGTTTTCAGCTCCAGAGAGATTGAACGACGCTGTAACCAGGATCTGGCTTTCATGTATATCGCCAAACAGCTCTGCCCAAACTTCCGGGTACTGAGCGATTTCCGTAAAGACCAATCTGCTTTCTTTCATAGCAGTTTCAAGCAGAGCGTGCTGCTCGCCCGGGAGCTGAAGATGGCTTCCCTGGGTCACATTGCTCTGGATGGCTCCAAATTCAAAGCCAATACATCAAAGCACAAGGCCATGAGTTATGGGCGACTGAAAGCCAAAGAAGCAGAGCTAATGGCCGAGGTTGAAGCCCTGATAAAAAAGGCTGAAACCAGTGACAAAGAAGAAGATCAGGCATACCGGCAGGAGACCGGATACGGCATCCCGGAAGATCTGAAGTTCAAACAGGAACGGCTGGAAAAAATCCAGAAGGCCAAAAAAGCCCTTGAAGAACGAGAGTTGGCACTGAATCCTGATAAACCAATAGACGACAAAAAACAAATCAGTTTTGCCGATCCCGATGCCCGGATAATGGGTAAGAACAGCACTGGTTATCAGTATTGTTATAACTCCCAGATCAGCGTTGACAGCGATAACCAGATCATCGTTGGCCAGCACGTCAGTCAACATGCCAATGATAAACAGGAAGTAAAGCCAGCGTTGGCCGACATTGCAGAAGCTACTGACAATGCGGTGATCGACAAGATGAGTAAGGACAACGGCTATTATTCCGGCCCAAACCTGCAGGCAGATGACGAAGCGGGCATTGATGCCTATGTGGCTACTGATCGTAGGGAAAAACCATCGAAAGAGCTGCTGGAAAACTCAGACAGGAAGTTCGTCAAAGCCGATTTTATTTATAGCGAAGCAGACGACAGTTTTACCTGTCCTGCTGGTAAACAGCTTATTTATAACTCGGCCAGCACAGCCAAAACGAAGAGCTATCGTGTCAGTAAAGACACCTGCAGGGACTGCCCGTTCCGGAGCCGGTGTAGTGGTACGAACAAGGATCCGGGCAAGGTAAGAGGAAGGGCAAAAAACGTAAAATCTGATCAAAAAACGCCTGATTTTCGATTATTTTTTGATCAGATCCAAAAAAGGACGGATGAGCCTGCGTTAAAATTCTTATTCTCGGACAGGCTCCTAGCCTGTGCATTGGTTGAGATGGTCGTTGAGGTTGGGAGAGCCATTCCATCGACTATAGGAGGTATTGGGGGCTATTATTTGCCCATTTTCTGGTGAAGCAGTTGCACGCATATGAATTTCATAGTCGATGGTTTCTGCGTTTGGACCGTTAAGCTCAAACTTATCATCGCCATCACCCTTGGCCCTTAGTGTGAAACTTCCGCCTCCCTGGCTGAATACACAAAATTGACGGTAGCCACTGTCAGCATCGTTATCTCCATCACTGGTAAGGGGAATGTCCTCAAGGCCGGAAATTTTGAACAGTGGCGGGATTACAAGTTCAAGATCGAAGCGGGTAGTCGCTTCATTCGGTATAATAGTCATCTCCCAGCCTCTCAAATTCATGGCAGCCCGATAGGTTCCTGGTAGCGCACTTTCCAGCGCAGCAGCCATCACGGTAACACGCAACTGAGCATCCACCAGACGACCAGTGCCCGGGTTAAAGGGCCCTTTATTACCGCCATCCACAAGATTTGCAGAGTTGCCTCCCTGAGTAAATACAACACTTTCGAGCTTCACATTTTCATCATCAACATCGTTGCCGTTCCATCTAAAACCAAAACCGGATGCACTCAGGGAATATGGAACAAAAGTTAAACAAAATGGCCCGGCAAAGCAGGACTGGAGCCTAAAGGCAATCTGGCCCTCCAAATCACCCCCATTCCAAGTTCCCAGATTGGCTGAGTAGGCATTTTGTTCAAAAAGAAAGAGAGCCATCCCCTGTAAAGGTATAAGGGCTAAAAACAGGCATAAAAAAATACGCATACAATCCCGAAATACTGCCAGGCATTGATGATGTCCACAAATACCGACTTATCTTCTTCGCCAAAAGCCGCTGCATGATCTGTCTTTGCGACAGCCTCAGTTGCATAACAGCTGCCACTGAATGCTGCGCCAGAAAGTATCTGTAAAATTTACGCGGAAAGATCCGAAGAAAAGAACCGGTGATTTGCTCTGTTAAAGTGCTTCACGCAACAAACGTGCCTTTCGATTTTATCTCAAGAATGCCTGACCAATAAGAATTTTTTCAGGATGTGTTCGAATTTTTGCTGGCTGTGTCCGGGGGAGAATCTCGAGAGCAGAGGGATGAGCCTGATATTCATATCAGCCTTCTCAGGAAGCCTCAACGGTGAGATAAAGCGTGCCTTTATATACTCCGGCTGGCTTACCATTGACCGAGTTATCCTGCACCACTATCCTCACTTTAGTATTGTTACCACCATTGCAGTTCAAAGAACTGCTGCTGCCCGTTGCATCCAGCCATACTCCGGGATTGACGGTATTCAGGTTGGACCCATTGCGGGATAAACGAACCCGATAGGGAATGGTGTTACTGCCATTAGAAAGAAGAAAGGGGGCATTTGCTTCTGCACCACCGCTGGCTTTTATACGATAATCACCGCCCCCTGAAACAAACACGCAAAAGGGCTCTTCCTGCCGGTAGCGATTATTGCCCCGGCCGGTCAGCACCATATCATCCAACCCGCTGATTTTAACCAGGGTCGGCAGGTTTACCGTGAAATTAACATCTGAATGGTAGCCCGTTGGGCCCTGGCCAATATCAACCGAAAAGCGGCCGCTGTAACTGCCGGGCTGCACGCTTTGCAGTGCGGAAGATTGCAGCTCAAAGCGAACCCATGCTTGAGAAAATGGCTGATCATCACAGGAGGTGGCACCTTGCTGATCCGAAGTCAGATTTGTCGGACCGGGCTCTTCCCAAACGGAAGCACCACTTACCGGGGCACCACCACGCCATTGAAAAGCAACCGGCAAGGTATTATCACCATTTGTTAAGACAAAATCGTCATCGGCCGCATCGCCATCCACCTGAACATCAAATGGTAAGCGACTCCGGTCGTTGATATCATCATTACCAAAGGGCCTTGTATAGGAAAGAATACAGTACTGCTGTTCACCGTAAATCACGGTAGTGTTATTGATAACCTCTTCGCTCTGAATTGTGATTTCCTGGTTTTCCAGTCCAATTACGTCAGTGCAGCGTACACCGGTTCCGCCAAACAGGGCGCATTCCAACCCTGCAACGGAGTGAGGTACCCATAGAGAGAGAACAACAGGGGGGAGGCGCTTCACAGCGATCGAGAAAACATCATACAACATAACCGATACTACCAGTGCCACCACTTCACTCGCATGGAAGGAAAAGATAGCCAAGCCTTATTTTATTACTTTAACGTCTGACGGATATGACTGATTCTATGGTAAACCAGTTGTATCACATCAGTAGTGTGCTGCATTATTCCTCAAAAATCCATTCTGCCTACTGCTTATTGGCTGACCTCTTCCCGTTTGGTGATCGCCAGCTGCCCCTCCAGCAGTGGTGCGCACTGGGCGTCAGCAAGATCGATGGTGCCCATCTGCAAAACATAACCGGCATCCAGTGGTTTAACCGGTAGCTGACAGAGCCAGCCATTGTGCAGCTCTACCTGCAGGTTGCCCACATCGGAACGGGTTTCCAGCTGGAACATACCGATATCATCGGTACTGCCGGGGAACAGGCCACCGTTAATGCGGGCTCCTTCCAATGGCTGACCGTTAAACAGCAGTCGTCCAAACAGCAGTTGCAGGGGAATGGCCTCGTAATCCAGAGTCACCACATTGCCAGGGTAGAGTGTCACGGTTTTTTCCCGCTCATCAAAGCTGTACAGAGTCTCCCCGGCCGGGCTCAGGCTGACCCGGTATTGCTCGTAGGGTGACAGGGCAATAATGGATGGGGAACCGGCAATGGCATAACCACGACGCTGGCCGTTTACCTTGACGTCAAATACATCACCGGAGCGGCCATCCAGATTCACCACCAGGGCGCTCTCGGCACGCTCTTCACCACCCAGGGCAAACACTTTACCATCGGTCAGGAAGCTGGTGCTCATACTGCCACCCCAGGAGGTGATACTGCTGTCACTGCTCCTGGTATGGCTGGCACTGAAGCTGGCCCGGCCATAATGGTTGGCGTACTGCACGCTGCTATCCAAACGTTCATCACCGGTGCCGCCTTCAAGGCCGGCATTAAACCGCAGATCACCATCCAGCAGATCGCCATCATCCCAGGAGGTAGAAATCCGCAGTCGTTCAGAACGGTCAGTTACCCCATCGCGCTTGCTGATCTCAGCCCGTGGTGTGGCCCGGAAGTCCCAGTGGTCATCGCGATAACGGAAACTGAAACTGACCAGGCCAATTCTGGTATCGCTGGATTTTCCCAGGCTCAGGGTCATATCGCCATCGTAATCAAAGGTGCGGAACAGGGTACGGCGATAGTCCAGGCTGTGAGTACGGGTCGGGTCCAGCGGGTCATTACTGTCGTCAAAGCCCTGGTTCAGGCTGTAACGGTAGCCCAGGCTGCCATCGAACAGGGGCATGGAAGCGGAAAGCGAGTGCTGCTCAAAGGCGTTACCAAACAGGCCGGGGATGTTATTGCCATCATCAACATCATCAGTCAGTGACTTATTGTGCCATAAACGACGATAGTTGCCTGAAAGGGATAAGTCTCCCAGATTCAGACGACTGTTGACGGTAAAACCCTTGCTGCCATTATCCGCCAGCATCAGCGATGGTGAGATCTCATAACGGTAGCCAAAGTGGTAAAGCCCGAACTCCATCAGGGCATCATCATTATTGATGGCCACCGCACCTGTGGCGGCCAGAGTATCAAGCACCCGACGGCTGGCTCCAGCGCGGGTCAGCCATTGTTCCGTCAGCTCTGGCAGGGCTTTATCCACTTGACGGTTCACCACCCGGCCGGTTTCCATAAAGAACAGCCATTCGCCGCTGGGTGGAATCTGACTTTGTTTGGCAAAGAAGCGGGTTTCCGTGGTGATCAGATTGCCGCTTTCATCGAGAATACGAATGTCAATATCGTAAGCGCCACTGGGAAAGCTGCTGGTATCCAGCTGCTGGGAACCTGCTTCGAAGAACTCGCTGTCGATCAGTCGGTCATCCTTGCGCACTTCCACCCGACCACGGGTGGGCAGGAACACGGTCACCGGCATACCACCGGAGAAGTCCAGGTCTTCCCGGGTATTGTTGGAACTGTTAATACGCAGGCCGACCATCGGCTGGTCAGAGGTCAGGTTGAAACCAAAACCGCTGGTGGATAACAGACCAGCGTTGTATTCAATCCCTTCAAAGTCCCGCTGGCCGTACAGCTGATTGACAGAGAAGTGGCTGGTATCGGCATAGTCCCAGCTCCAGTAGAGGCTGTTCTCCTCCCAGGCGGCCATGGTCAGGCCATTGAGGGTATAGCTGTTATCGCTGCCCTCGGCTGTGGAGCCGGAAACCGCCGCAGAAAAGTTCTGCATCAGGGCAAAGCCCGCATCGGAAGGGGGCAGGTATTTGCGCACATCGGCGGCGCGGGTCAGCATAAAACGACGATTGATGAATATATCCACACGGAAGCGGGACTCATCAAAGATGACCCCGGCCACCGGCGTTTCCAGAATACCGCAGTTTTGTGATGAATCATTCAGGCACACCCGATCACTATGGCTGTTCAGTTCGCCGGTCAGGGTGCTGACAATCAGGGTAGGGTCATTCAGATTACCGATCTGGCGCACCAGCTCGGTGGGGTTGGGCAGTTCAATAATGCCGGGGCTGAACGAGGCCAGCTGGGAACCGATATAGCGGTTGCCGAAATAGATATCCACCAGGGATTGCTGGGTGCTGCTGAGATCTTCAAACCCGGCGGGTGGGTTGGTGGCAGCAAGAAAAACAGGGGCGTTGGCAAATGCCATGTGACTGACAGCGCACATGGAGAATGCGTAAAGCAAGTTAACGATGCACTTCCAACGACGCATAATGGGCGATTTTATCCTGATTGTTTAACCATAAATATGCTGAAAATGGCTCCAATTTTTTCAGCCCTACATATCTGGCAGGCGCACAGAGACATCAGGGTTTATATTCTCGCCCCCACTCTCTGGGTGGGAACGTGGCCAGCGAACCGGCCTACCGTTGTTTTAAGAATCAAGATCTAATAAGTCCGGTCTCTGTGACCCTGATTTCCGTTACTCAGTTTGGACTCACAGTCAAAAATACTTGGGCAGTGTAAGTACCGGATGGAGCACCGTCAGGGTCGATAGTAACTTTGACATTTGCATTTGGTGCAGAGCAGGTGTCAATAGCAGGATTTGGCTGATCAAACAGGTTTCCCGCATTAAGAGATCCAACTTGTGCGCTTATAGCACCATTATCAATCAGAGTGTTGTAGGAACCTGTGCTCGAATTAGAGTCTTTGAATTCAACTTTATAGACCAGAGCGTCAGCAGGAACGCCATTAGATAGCGTCAAGCTACTGCCAGTGGCGATTATGTCGTATTGTCCATCAGTGGAAGATGTTGCATCATTTGTAAAGATACAAAGGTCTTTGTTACTAGACTGGAGAGTTGAATCATCACCGTTAGTATCAAAAGTGAAATCTTCCAGACCCCAAATTCGAACCCCACTGGCGTGAACAAGAGTTATATCAAAGTCACCATTTGAATTGGCCCCTAAAGAACCTTGATTAGCAGCCATAACGCCAACAGACCCCAACAACCCCGCAGAAACTGCTGTTGCCAGAGCCAATGTCTTTAATGTTTTCATTATTTTTCTCCCTTGCAGTCATCAACTGCCATTTGCCTGTGTTTAAGTTCTTATATGGCATTATCCGGTTAGTGAATGGAAAACAGGAAGTGTTAATGGTGGATAGTTGTCAGGGCAAACCCAACTTATTACTCTCAACCATTACAATTCACAATTTCCACAAATCCAGTCACAAAACTTCTCGAATCTACATTTACTAATATTTATTATCTGACTAAAGCCTTTTATTGTAGGGCATCCATTCACATTGTAGTTATTTGGTCAGTCACTATTTTTAAATCTGATTTTTAAATATTACAGGGAAATACTCAAGTATTTTGTGGTCTGTATCACAGTAAAACGTGTTGCACTTCGGTTTTCATGGGTGCGGTGTGTGCTAATTATTATGTTCTGATGAGGGGGATAGCTTTTGGGAGGCGGTCAGCGAACCCAATCCAACTAATGCCCTCTAACCCCCAGATGCTCTATCATTGCCACTCTGTCACCATTCGGATCTCCCCATGCTTGATGTTGTCCTCTACCAGCCGGAAATCCCCCCCAATACCGGTAATATCATCCGTCTCTGTGCCAATACCGGCTTTCGTCTGCATTTGATAGAACCCCTGGGCTTTGAGCTGGATGATCAGCGATTGAAACGGGCGGGTCTGGATTACCATGAGTTTGCCGAGCTGAAGATTCATCCGGACTACTCAAGTTTTCTGGAAACCGTCAAACCGGGCCGGGTGCTGGCTCTGAGCACCAAGGGAACCAGTAATTACAGCTGCTGCACCTTTCGAGAAGGGGATGCCCTGCTGTTTGGCCCGGAAACCCGTGGCCTGCCTGCAGAGATTCTAGACTCTTTGCCGAAAGAGCAGGTACTGAGATTACCCATGCTCCCGGACAGCCGTAGCCTGAACCTGTCCAATACCGTGGCGGTGATGGTTTATGAAGCCTGGCGGCAGATGGGGTTTGTTGGTGGGCGGTAAGCGTTGTTAAACCACAAAGACACCAAGGCACAAAGGAAAAGCTTGTCACTGTTACTTTGTAGCCTTACTGCCATATTGTACGCAATAAAAAGGCACAAAAGACTTCGTGTCTTTGTGCCTTTGTGGTTAAAAGCTTTTAAAAAAAAGCTATTTCTTAATTAACCGCTTCCGGCTGCTGCTTGGCAGACTGCTGTTCGCGGGCCTGCATATACAGCGCGTCGAAGTTTACTGGTGCCAGCATAAGCGGAGGGAAGCTGCCGCGCAGTACCAGGTTGTCGATGGCTTCGCGGGCATAGGGGAACAGGATGTTCGGGCAGAAGGCACCCAGGGTACGGTGCAGTTCTTCTTCATCCAGACCTTTGGCCAGGAAGACGCCTGCCTGATGTACTTCAGTCACGAAAGCGGTTTCCTTCTTATCTGAAGGGTTGTTGCCGGAACCGTTTTCCACGGTTACCGTCAGGGACAGAACCACTTCGTACAGACCTTCTTCAAGAGGGCGGTTGCTGGTGCTCAGGTCCAGTTTGACTTCTGGCTGCCACTGCTTCTGAAAGATCTCAGGGGCCTTTGGTGATTCAAAGGAGATGTCTTTCGTGTAGATTCGCTGCAACGCAAACTGCGGAGCCTGCTGTTGTTGAGAAGCCTGCTGATGATTTTCAGCCATTGTCATTTCCTTACTTTTGATGAGCTAATGATGAGCCAAGCGAATATCGCATTTTGGTAATGATCGTGCAGATTGTCCAACCAGAGCCTATTTTCGGACCACTGGCAGGTTGTCAGAGGCCCAGGTGGACATACCACCCTGTAGTCTGACCACATTGGCAAAGCCCTCGGTTTTCAGGGTTTTGCCAACACTGCCGCTGTGCTGCCCCATGGCATCCACCACAATAATGGTCTTTTCGCGGTATTTCTCCAGTTCACCGGCACGCTCCCTGATTTTTGTATAAGGAACGTTGATGGCGTTGACGATATGACCTTTGGCAAAATCTGCCTTTTCCCGAACGTCGATCACCACGCCCTGGTCCTGGTTGACCATCTGGGTCAGCTGGGCGGTGGAAACGCTCTGCCCACCCTTGCGCATTTCAGTAAAGGCCAAAGCGCTGGCCAGCGCCACCAGTGCACCAACGTGCAGGGGATGGTTAATGATAAACTCGATGAATTGTTCCATGCCGACAAGCTGTCAATCTATAAATTGAAAAGTGGCAAGTATACTGATCCCGTCTCAGGAAAGTAAGGGAATGACGACGGAAAAAAGTGCTGGCCGACTTTTTGTGCGCCTTTTGGTATGTACGGTGCGTTAGTACAAAAAGCTATCGCCAACTAAAATGACTCCATAAACGCTGTCGGTGATATTTGTGCGGAAAGTTTCAGAAAATTGCAGAGGCTTCCAGAGGATATCGCCGGTTGACGTCCCCTGGTGTGAGAGTTTGCGCTGTTCACTCAAGAGCAGGCATTGCACTGGAAACCGGCGGCAAAGCAGGTAGAATGCCAACCATTCCACTCACCATAAGGTTGGTTCAAGAGATCGCGCTGATAAGTCAGACATTCAGCCTCTGCACCAGCCTTCCCGTTCGCCAAGGTTAAGACCCATGACTGATAAGCGCACACCTACCGCCCTGATCATCCTTGATGGTTACGGCTACCGTGAAGAAAAAGACAGCAACGCCATTCTGGCCGCCAAAACGCCGGTAATGGATCGTCTGTGGCAAGAGAACCCGCACAGCTTCGTTTCCGGTTCCGGAATGGACGTTGGCCTGCCCGATGGCCAGATGGGTAACAGTGAAGTTGGCCATATGAACCTGGGTGCAGGCCGCGTGGTTTACCAGGAACTGACCCGCATTACCAAAGCCATCCGGGACGGTGACTTCTATGAAAATGAGGTGATTACCAGCGTTGTCGATAAAGCCATTCATGCCGGTAAAGCCGTTCATATTATGGGGCTGGTATCTCCGGGTGGTGTTCACAGTCACGAAGACCATATCCATGCCATGGTTGAACTGGCTGACCGTCGTGGCGCTAAAGAAGTCTATGTTCATGCCTTCCTGGATGGCCGTGACACACCGCCGCGCAGCGCTGAATCGTCCCTGGCAAGGCTGGATGCCATGTTGCAGGAAAAAGGCATTGGCCGTGTTGCCAGCCTGATTGGCCGTTACTACGCCATGGACCGTGACAACCGCTGGGATCGTGTCCAGCAGGCTTATGATCTGATCACCGATGGCAAGGCCGGGTTCACTGCCGCAACCGCAGTTGAAGGCTTGCAAGCCGCTTATGAGCGTGACGAGAACGACGAGTTTGTTAAAGCCACCGTGCTTGGTGCTGAAGCAGCCCGGCTGAACGATGGTGACGCACTGGTATTTATGAATTTCCGTGCTGACCGTGCCCGTGAAATCACCCGTGCCTTTGTTGATCAGGACTTTGATGGCTTCCAGCGCAGCCGTGTGGCCGATCTGGCCGGTTTTGTGATGCTGACGCAGTACTCTGCGGACATCAATGCTCCCTGTGCCTTCCCGCCCAGCGAACTGGTGAACACGCTGGGTGAATACATGGAGAAACTGGGCAAAACACAGCTCCGTATTGCGGAAACCGAGAAGTACGCGCACGTGACCTTTTTCTTCAGCGGCGGTCGTGAAGAGCCGTTTGATGGCGAGAAGCGAGTGCTGGTGGCCTCACCAAAAGTCGCTACCTACGACCTGCAGCCAGAGATGAGTGCCCCGGAAGTCACCGATCGTCTGATTCAGGAAATCCGCAGTCGCGAACACGACCTGATCATCTGTAACTACGCAAACTGCGACATGGTTGGCCATACCGGTGATTTCAATGCAGCGGTCAAAGCGGTCGAAGCAGTAGACGCGAGCATTGGCCGTGTGCTGGAAGCCCTGGAAGAAGTCGGTGGTCAGTGCCTGATTACCGCAGACCATGGTAATGCCGAACAGATGGAAGACCCGACCACCGGTCAGGCTCACACTGCCCACACCTGTGAGCTGGTGCCACTGGTGTATGCTGGGCCGCAAAGCATTCAGCTGAAGGATGGTATTTTGTCTGACCTGGCACCCAGCCTGTTGGCGCTGATGGGTTTGGAGCAGCCTGCCGAGATGTCAGGAAAGTCCCTGCTGATTAATTAAGCTGCTCTGTTTTTTCGATTGGAGTCTGAAGATAAGTGACAGGCTTATCTTCAGATGTTGTCGGATACCACAGGTTAAATGCCTTCACGCCGGTTTCTGTGAGGATGGCGATGGCTTTGATGATATTGGTGATAGGGGCGACCAGAGTCAGGTTCTCCCACCGAAGAATGCCTTTGTGCCGATACTGGCTGTGTATGCCAGTTTCGATTGAGTTTTACAGTGGATGAGGTGTGCAGCACTTGCAAAGCTGGTTGATCAGGGAGAGATGCCAGTAACAGATCATCAACAAAGGGAATCTCGGTAAAACCCTGCGCCAGTAAAGCATTCGGACAGAATTTAAGTAATTCTTCCGTAGTAGCCTCAAAGGTTGTCTGTTTATATTGAGTCACTTCTCTATAACAAACTGATCTTGTCGGCTGGGGCGGACATGAAGGGCTGTCATCCTTTGGCTGTGCAGTGGCCTGATGCATGAAAGAAGTAGGTTGGGCTGATGCGCACGGCAGACCGTTTGCGGTCTTGGTGGTCTTTGAGGCAGGTGAAAATGGTGGTTGTTGAGGCCTGTCTGGCATTGATTTCTGCGAAAGTTGGTCGGGCGCTGGATAGCTGCCTGACTGACCAAAATAGGAATTAAAATTATTCATCGATAGTGTACCTTTAAATCTTTTATCAGGTTATTTCGGTCTCACGATTTTTACAAAGTACCATAATAGATGAATATTTATTTTTAGTTTGATTTTAAATTCGAAAAGAAACATTTATTTCATTTGCAGTGGTTATCGAAGAACCGATGAGTTGTTCAGATCCCTGTCGGTAAAGACAGGAATCTGAAAGACCCTGATCGATCAGGAAACAATATCCAACAGTTCCACTTCAAAAACCAGCGTCGTGTATGGACCGATGGCACCACCGGCTCCACGCTCACCATAAGCCAGGTGATAAGGAACAAACAGCTTCCACTTGGAACCTGTGCTCATCATTTGCAGCGCTTCTGTCCAGCCGGCAATCACACCGGATACCGGAAATTCTGCAGGTTCTCCCCGTTGCACGGAGCTGTCGAATACGGTTCCGTCAATCAGTGTGCCATGGTAATGGGTTCTTACCGTGCTGGCACGGGTTGGTTTTTCGCCATCGCCTTCGGCCATTATTTCAAACTGCAGGCCGGATTCCGTGACCTGAACACCTTCACGTTTGGCATTTTCCGCCAGGAACTGCTCACCTTCGGCAGCAAGCACCCGAGCCTTTTCCGCTTCTTCTGCCTGCAGGCGTGTCTGCATTTCAGTAAAGGCTGCATGCAGGTCTTCGTGGGCAACAGCGCTTTCGACACCGTTCAGGGCATCTGCAAGGCCAGCCAGAACCGCATCAATCGATAAGCCCGCGATGGGGTTGGAGGCCAGCTGATCACCCATCTGGCGACCAATACCGTAGCTGACCCGCTCTTCCATGGTTTGGTAAATATCAGACATTAATTATCAACTTCTTCAGGAATTAAGCGTGGGAGTATATCACGATTAGCAGGCTATCCATTGATATCTGATGGCCAGCAATACATAAATGCCTACAATATGAGCAGATTTGGTTAATGGCTAATGTGTGCATATTTTTGGGTTAAACCCATTTTCAGGCGATGGAATTGGCAGGCTCAATCATCGCGATCAGTGTTTTGATAAAATCCTTCCCCTTGATCTGGTAATTTTTCACAGGCGGACTGGTCAATAGCAAGTCGTTAACCCTGTGCGCAAAATCATGACAGCGAACATGATTACGCAATTTCATTTGCAGATTCTCCGTCAGTGCATGAAGGCGTTGTTGTTCATAAAGCAGGTTCGTCAGGTCGTCCGGTTCTTTGGGGGGGGGCCGCAGAGGGCAGGGCGATGAACTGTCTGGCTTTATTCAGGGTCAGCAGGGAGCGCATAAACAAGCCATAAATACGCTCATTGGTGCTTTCAGGATGATTAAAAAGAATGGTGCGTGGTATGTGAAATACCGGGCCTTGCTGCAATTGTTCGGTCAGTGGATCAAGGTTATCAGCGAGGTATTCCAGCGTATTGTTCAGTAATTTGATCTCTTCATTAAACGGCAAACACCATACCGGCCGATCAACGCCGGCAACCTGGATGGCCGCTGCCTTGGCATAGGTTACTCTGTCATCAATATTAACCTGGAGCCCCATTGCTTTCATGCCCAGATCACCGTCTTTCAAATCAATATTGTAGGCATATGGCAGTTTAATCGCCCGACACCCCGGGACTCGCCAGATGACGACACCCTGGGGAATGTCTGAATCCTTGTCGGTATTCAGTGCCCGCAGTTTTTCAACGAGCGTTTCGGCAGACACTTTTGTCGTGCAGATAATGTCAATATCATTAAATGATAAGCAGCGGTTCTGTAAAAAACGTGCGTATGAGCCAGTAATCAGGATGGGTGGATTGGTATGAGAGTGGTTGATTTCCTGGATAATCGCCAGAGCTTTCAGCGTGAGCCCATTTAACTGCGGAACCTGATTGTCAGAACACTCCGGTCTACCTGTTGCTGGCCGCTCTGTTGAACCGTGCTGTAGAGTTTGAGCCGCATTGACGGTAACTGCGGCAGACGTATTTTCTGCTTTTTTGAGGTATTCCTGAAGCTGAACAGGGTGTGGGGCTGCCCCGTCGGGATTGACGGCGGATGGCGCTGGTGAGGCAGGGTTTGCATACCCGCGCCGGTTATAATTGGTCCGCCCCGGGGCAATGGCATGTTCCTGTCTGATCAGTAACTCATCCATCAGGTTGGCTGCGGAACTGTATTGTACAAACCAGCAGCCCAGGGCATGGCGCAGGTTGCTTCCCCGGGGAAAACTCTGAAGGGACTCCAAAACCTCATTCTTATGGACTTGTCGTCCATTAACCGGCCGTCCGGTGATATAGCAGTGTGCCAGGAAGAAAAAATGCAGGCGTGAGTTCTGAAATGAGCACCTCAGTGTTGTGATGGATTGCAATACCTGTTCTGCTGACACGCTCCGATGATCAATGGTCAGTTCATACTGCATCGCCATGAACTTCAATACACATTTCAGCCGCTTCGGGAGATCTTTAGCCGGTGCGCTGTTTAAGATTTGCCAGGCCGTTTGCATGATCTCCTGATCTTCGTTGACTTCATCGTACCACTGAGGTTGTTTCAACCTCTGCATCAGGTATTCAGCTTGCCTTGAAGAATGATTCCCGGAGGCTTTATCAAATGCTGCCAATACCGTCTGGTTATCCACGGTGTTGCCATTCACTTCACTGGCATGCAATGCCAGCTGAGCATAAAAAATTGCTCTTTCGAGCAACCAGTTGCCCCGTTCATAGGCCTTGATCACCGCATCCTGGCTGACCTTCCGGCCATTCAGCAGCAGGCCTCTCAGGCAACATTGTTCCTTGAAGCGTACTAACCCCAGATTTCCTTCCGGACTCTTCGGGAAGGCCCTGGCCACTGCATCCGGCGTGACCGGCTGGCCATTCAACAGCAGGCCTCTCAGGCAACATTTTTCCTTAAAGCGCGCCATCCCCAGTTGGCCTTCTGAAGTATTCGGAAAATCCCTGATTACCGCATCTGGAGTGACCGGTTGGCCATTCAATTCGATTCCCCTCAGGCAACACTCCTCCCTGAAGTGCGCTATCCCCAGTTTGCCTTCCGGACTATTTGGGAAACCCTTGACCACCTCATCCGGTGTGACCCGCTGACCTTTCAACCTCAGCCCCGTCAGACAACATTGCAGCTTGAAGTGCGCTACGGATATTTTACTCTCAGGATTATCCGGGAAAGCCTGAACGACACTATCCGGTGTGATCTGCTGGCCATTCAACAGCAGGCCACTCAGGCAACATTTTTCCTTAAAGTGTGCTACGCCCAGTTTGCCCTCCTGACTATCCGGAAAATACTTAATCACGTCATCCACCGTAAGCTGCTGGCCATTAACCGACATTCCCCTCAGACAGCATTCCGCCTTGAAGCGTGCCAGAGCCAGCCTTGCTTCAGAGGACTCATAACCCTTAATCACTGCATCGGTTGTCACCGGTTGGCCATTCAACAATAGCCCCTTCAGACAACAATGTTCTTGAAAGTGCGCTATCTCCAGCATTGCTTTAGTGGCCTGAAAATCTTTAATCACTGCGTCTGGTGTAACCCGCTGGCCGTTCAACTTCAGGCCCTTCAGGCAACATTGTTCCTTAAAGCATGCTATTCCCAGTCTACCTTCCGGATTATCCGGGAAATCCTTGACGACTGCCTCCGGTGTGACCTTCTGGCCATTCAAGGTCAGGCCCATCAGGCAACATCGTTCCTTAAAGCGGGCGATCTCCAGCGTTGCCCTGACTGCCCGAAGATCCTTAACCACTGCATCCGCAGTGACCGGCTGCCCGTTCAACGGCAGGTTGCTCAGGCAACATGACTCCTTAAAGCGCGCTAACGACAGTTTGCCTTCCCGGCTATCCGGGAAATCCTTAACCACCGCATCGGCTGTAACAGGTTGGCCATACAACGGCATTTTCCTCAGAAAACATTCCTGCTTGAAGCGCGCTATCGCCAGTTTGCCTTCCGGACTGCCCGGGAAATCCTTAACCACCGCATCCGTTGAGACCTGTTGGCCATTCACCGGTAGTGCCTTCAGGCAGCATTGCGCCCTGAAGTACGCTGCCCCCATTTTGCCTTCCGGATTATTCGGGAAATCCTTGATCACCGCATCCGGTGTGACCTGTCGGTCATTCAACAGCCAGCCATTCAGGCAGCACATCGCTTTGAAGCGTGCCTGCTCCAGTGCTGCCCTGGCCATCTGAAAACTCTGGATTATCGCATCGGGTGTGACTGGCTGGCCATTTAATGGCAGGTTCTTCAGAAAACATTGCTCCATAAAGTAAGCCAGTTCCAATTTTGCCCCGGCCATTTGAAAATCCTTAACGACTACATCTGCGGTGATCGGCTGGCCATTCACCGGCAGGCGGTTCAGGTAGCATTGCGACTTAAAGCGCGCCAGCTCCAGTATTGCCCCGGAGGCATGAAAATCCTGAATCACCGCGTCCGTTGTGACCGGCTGGCCATTCACCATCAGGTCTCTCAGGCAGCATTCTGCCTTGAAGCGCGCTATCTCCAGCATTGCCTTGATGGTCTGAAAGTCACTAATCACTGCATCTGCTGTGACCGGCTGGCCATGCAATGGCAGCTTCCTCAGGCAGCATTCCTCTTTGAAGCGAGCTATCCCCAATTTGCCTTCATGGCTATCAGGAAAAGCCCTGACCACCAGATCCGGTGTGACTGGCTGGCCATTCAATAGCAGGCCTTTCAGGCAGCATCGCTCTTTAAAACGCGCCAGCTCCAGCGTTGCGCTGGCTGCCTGGTAATCCCTGGCTACCGCATCCGTTGTGACCGGCCGCCCGTTTAACATCAGGCCCTTCTGGCAACATTGTTCCTTAAAGCGGGCCAGCTCCAGTGTCGCCCCGGCTGCGTGATAATCCTGAACCACAGCTTCTACTGTGACCGGCTGGCGATTCAACGACAGACCGTTCAGGAAACATCGCTCCTTCAGGCGCCCTATCTCCCGCATTGCTCTGGCTGCCTGATATTCCTTGACTACATCATCCTGTAACACTGGTTTGCCATTCAACATCAGACCCTTCTGCCAACACAGTTCCTTAAAACGTGCCAGCTCCAGTGTTGCGTTGGCTCCCTGATAATCCTTGATCACCGCATCCGGTGTTACTTGCCGACCATGCAATGCCAGGCCCAGCAGGCAACATTCCGCTTTGAAGCGCGCCAGCTCAAGCATTGCCTGGATTGCCTGGAGATCCTTAACCACCGCCTCCGGTGTCACCTTCTGGCCAAGTAACAACAGGCCCTTCAGGCAACACTCTGCCTTAAAGCGTGCTATCGCTAATTTGCCCTTATTGTTTCGACCCGGTTTTCGGTTGAATTCTTGGATGACCCGATCCGGCGTCACTTTTTTATTGCCAGCCAACACATTCTCCAGGCAGAGTCTTTGCAGAAAAAAGCCACTTCTGATCGACGTTGTATCATTGCCAAAGGCGGTAAGCACTTCAGCCACAGTAATTACACGTCTTGGTAACTGTTTATTTTGCCAAAAGGCTTCTTCCAGTTGCCTGGCATAATCCGGGGTGGAGGCTTTGCCTTTACCTTTATAAGACTGACGGTTTGCGAACACTTTTACCTGCGACACTTTTACCAGCGACACTTCTACCATTAAATGTACTTCTACCGTTAAATGTACTTCTGCTGCGATCAGGAGGCCTGCCTGAACCGGCTTCGCTGTTACCGGCAGAGACGCGCTGGGCATAGGTTGGTACCGTTGTTTTCAGAATAAAACCCTGAACAATCAGACTTTAAATAACGCCTTTGACCACAAAATGATTATTAGGTTCATCAGCCAACCTGTAAAAGCGCCATAAATGCTTTGTTGCCAAACTCAACATCTAAAAACTGCACGACGCTGGCTGGCAATGACCTCACCACGCGATCTGACCTGCCACCATGGCTGAGAGAAAGAAAATCATGGAGCAGATTGAGCATATTGCTGTTGGTCAGTGATGAACTGATTCTTTTGCAGGATGCAAGCCTGGATGGACTGATTGACTTATGTTCCAGCCAATATCTCTCTTCAACCGTTTCGATACAGACAGAAAAAGCGATGAGTAAGTCTGCTTCCTGCATGGGATTAATCTCAACGGGACCCTGCAAATTTTCAGATGGCAAGGAGTTGCCTAAAATCTGTTTGCCAAGGTCTTGAACTTTTTTCCCAAGAGGTTCAGGACAGACGAGAAAGTTCCAGTATTCAATGAGGGATTGCTTGACCTCATGGTAAGGTGCCAGACGCTCAATCCCTGTTATTCCCCGATTGTGCAAAAATAATAAAAGATGGAGATAAACATAAACCGGCTCTCCAACGACTCCACCGAACTTTGCACCTAAACCTTCGATATGCTGCTTTCTGTTGTCAATAAGCTGAGAAAGCGAAGGAAGCTTGCCACGTCGGGCCTCGGAAAAGATATTTTTCAGTACAGGAATACGAACATGATGTTTGTAATAACGTTCTATTTGATGAAAATCGGTTCCCGTAATTCTTTGCAGCTGAGCGATCTGACCAACCAGCGAACTCATATGACTTGGCAATGCAACCGCTGACACTCTGCTTGATGGAAAAACCTGATGTACTTCATAGGAACCAATCGTCCTTTCCGGTGCAGAAGCACTCATCCGGCTCTCTGCAAGACCGACTTCTGGTTGAGAACTGTTCCGGGAAGAGTCAACTAATGGAGGTTCTGACATCCGTTTTGCACCAGGAACCCGGTGCCCGACAGACGAGTGATAATGAGTATCCATGATATTTAAGTTTCAATTGCCAGGGTTGTTGTCTTAAATTCCTTGCTCCCATGTAAATCCTTATCAACAGTGCCTATTCTAGCCGACTCTGCTGTTTGACAAGTTCGCTGTCAGGATTGGTAAATGACCGGGCTTCATTGATAGCACCTGAAACAGGAAAGGACCAGGAACCATGTCTTTAGCAGTACTGACCAATATTTTCATCATGGTAGCGTTGCTCTATCTGCTCTACCGTTTCCAGAAACACTGCCTGCCGTTCAGCTGGCAAGTATTTATCGCCCTGGGTATGGGCGTGGGTTACGGAGCCTGTTTACAGCTTTTTTATGGTTACCCTTCTGAGACCCTGACCGAGTCCATCAACTGGTTCAATATTGTTGGCAACGGCTATGTCAGTCTGTTGAAGATGATTATTGTACCCCTGGTCATGGTCTCTGTGATCTCGGCTATCCTGAAGCTGAAAGGTGCTGGCACCCTTGGCAGGATCAGTGGCTGGATTCTGACATTGCTGATGGTCACCGTGTCTATTGCGGCCGCCATTGGTATTATTTCCGCCCTGGGTTTTGGTTTGAGTGCCGAGTCCATTACCTCCGGTGTGCGTGAAGCGGCTCGCGGGGAGCAGCTGCTAAACACGGTGACCAGCATAGAAAACCTGTCCATTCCCTCCATGCTGATCAGCCTGATCCCTGCTAACCCGTTTATGGATATGACCGGAGCCCGCAGCACTTCCATTATCGGCGTGGTGATTTTCTCTGCTTTTATCGGTGTCGCGGTGCTGAGTCTCCATTCTGAGCAGCCCGAAGAGCCCCGCCACTTTGAGCGAACCGTTAACGCTGTCCACGCCATTGTTATGCGTATCATGACGATGGTATTGAATCTGACCCCCTTCGGTATTCTGGCCTTAATGACCAAAGTGGTGGCAGGCAGTAACGTCACCGACATACTGCAACTGCTTCAGTTTGTGATTGCCTCTTATGCAGCGCTGCTTGCCGTGCTGGTGGTTCACCTGATTATGATAACCATGGTGGGTGCCAACCCCATCCGGTTCATCAGGAAAACCCTGCCGGTACTGATCTTTGCCTTTACCTCCCGGAGCAGTGCGGGCACCATGCCGCTGACCATTCAGACTTTGACGAAGGGCCTCGGGGTTTCCGCAGGCGTGGCCAACTTTGCCGCATCTTTCGGTACCACGATTGGGCAGAATGGTTGTGCGGGCATTTATCCGGCCATGCTGGCGGTGATGATAGCCCCCACCGTGGGTATTGACCCAACCAGCCTCAGCTTTATTGACACTCTGATCGTGACCATCGCTATCGGCTCGTTTGGCGTGGCCGGTGTGGGTGGTGGCGCAACCTTTGCGGCACTGATTGTGCTCTCGGCTCTTGGCCTTCCTGTTGAACTGGCGGGTCTGTTAATTTCCATTGAGCCGGTGATTGATATGGGCCGGACTGTCGTCAATGTCAGTGGTGCCATTACCACCGGCTTTGTCAGTGGTCGAGCCATGGGCGAGGTGGATATGGACACCTTCAACCGCACGGCTTCCCTTGAACTGAATCAGTGAATGCGGTGGATTTTTTTCCGGGAATCAATCCGGTAACTCCGCCGGGTTATCCGGATGATTTGCCAATATCTTATTCAATGTTGACTTTATGCTATTCAGTGGCCTGCTGACATAACCATTGCCACTATCAAACATGTGTAACGTCCTCTCTTCAAAGGTATTACCTTCTATTGCTCTTGGCAGGGCATCGATGGATTTTTTGTATTCACTGATAATGCCCCGTCCTTCTTTCTCTATAGTTTCAATCAGGAAGATGAGCTGCTCTATAACGTCCAAATGCCCGGGGTCGACAAGGGAGTAGTTAACCTCGGGACATAACTCGCCATCGATCCTCTTTTTTGAATCGTATTCAGCCAGACCAGAAGACTCAAACTCTTTCGCGAGCAACCGAACCGCCACGTTATAATTTGTGCAGGCCTTTAATAAATCAAAATTTCCTTTATCCTTTTGCATAATCGTATAGTCAGCTATTTTTCTGTGAATCTCCCGCTTTCCTGACGTGTATTTTTCTGTTTTTATCATATTCATCAGTCTCGATACCAAATTGCGGAAATAAAAAATAATCCCGTGATGGCAATCTTGAGGCAGTGGTGAGTTGCCTTTCTGATTGATGCTGTTGATAGATGCTTTATCAATCTTTTTAAAAGAGAGTGATTCATAGATTTCAACACGACTTATGGATTTTTTAACTGTCCCGCGAAGGCATTGGTCAATATGCCTCTCGATATTGATCAGCATATCCCCGGATTCACAAATACGCTCGAAGGCACTCATATTATTTTCGATCCAGAGAACAAATTTTGGACTCAATTGAATGCCTGAACCGGAAAAAAGATTCTTGCGATGACCATCAGCATCGACCCAGGCCATCCAAAAGGCAAAGTTCTTCAACATAAAAATTTCAATATACGTCCTCAACGATGGGTTAAACTCATACTTATTTTTATACCAGTCAGGTGCTTTGTCCGGATCATAAGTAATAAACTTGTTAATTATTACCTCGGATACGGAGCTACTACATGGACGACGGATCTTTTTCGCTATCTCACGGATCACCTGACCATTGGTAAATCGATAGGTCTTCTGGTCAGATTTTAAGAGACTGTTCGTGGTGGAATCCCGAGACATGCTATCAGAGGTCAAAGAGTAGTGAGACTTTCTGTCAGCAGAGGACCTTCTATCAAGAGAAGACGTTGTTCCTATGGAGCCTGAACCGCAGAAGGATCTGTCGCTGATGCTTGTATCCGAAGTAAAATTTCCACCGCCAATGTCTTCTGCCCCATTCACTGATGACTGGTTCGTGGGTAAACTCTGAAATCGGATGCTGAAAGATTTCCTGTTATCCTCGTCGTCCAGAGAGGTGAAATTCAAGGCAGGTTGAATCTTTACGACTATCCTGCCCTTTTTTAGGGAAATTTTATTCTCAGGCAGACTACCAGTGAATGTTACCACTTCCTCTATACGGCTAACCTCATAGGGGCCCAGAGATCCGGAACTTGCTGCGTCAGCATTCGTTTGAGTTGATTTATGAACAGGAGTTTGTCCTGAGAGATCCACCAATTCAGTTTGATTGATGACCGCATCCATAAATGATTTGCTTCTCCTTGAGCAGCAGGAACCAACCCGGTTAATCTGTCAGGCTGACTGAATGATTTTTCAATACGGTAGTCAATGTTGACTTTATGTCCTGTAATGGCTTACTGGCATTACCATTATCAGACATATTTAACACCCTTGCCGCAAAGCTCTTACCTTTTACCGCTCTTGGCAGGGTGTCAATACAGGTTTCGTAGTCACTGAGAATGGCTCTGCCTTCTTCTTCCAGGGCCTCAATCAGGACACGTAATTGCTTTATCACATTCAGGTCTTCGGGTTCGAACTCGACGTCCAACGGTTCATCTGCCCTCCTTTCTGAATCGTATTGAGCCAAAGCAGTCAGTTCATATTCTCTCTTGATCAGTCGAACCGCTAAATTAAAGTTTACGCAGGCATTTAATAAATCAAAATTCCCTCTCTTTTTTCCAGAATCGTATGGTCGGCTATTTTCCTGGCAATCGCTGCCTCGTCTCTATTGTATTTTTTCGATTGTATTGCAGACTCTAATTTCGAGATCAAGTTGCTGAAATAGAAAAAAATGGCAGAAGAGCAATCAGATAACAGTTGTGCATCTCCACTTCGACTTTTGTTTTTGATGGATTCTTTATTACTTTGTTTAAAAGACAGCGTTTCATAAAGCGTAACACGATCTATGGGATTGGTTCTGGTTGACCCACGAAAGCATCGGTCAACCTGGCTTTCGACACTGGTAAGCAGATTCGCAGCTTCACAAAGACACTCGAAGATACTGGTGTTATTTTCAAACCGGAATACAAATTTTGAACTCAACGGATAACTCGAAAGGTCAGCCGGGCCTGTAAAAAGATTCATGCCTTTACCATTCGCATCACACCAGCCCATGCCATTGGCAGCACTTTTCAAAATGAAACTTTCAACATTAGTGATCAAAGACCTTATATGAACGTATTTACTTTTGTACCAGGGAGGTACGCTGCTCGGATCATAAGTGATCAGCCTGCTAAATATCATCCTGGATACAGAGGCTTTACGCGGACCCGGGACACTTATCATGTCAGCGATCTCGCAAATCTTATGGCCATGTCTGAATAGAACGTTACTGGCAGAATTCAAAGAACTGCTGTTAGAGTCCATAGAATAGCAAGACTCTCTAGGAGAAGCGTTTTTATCAAGAGAAGACGATGTTACTGTCAAGGCTGAACCGGGAACAAACCCTTCAGAGACGCTCGTATCCGAAGATATCGAATCTTCTCTCATGGCTGGCAGGACCGGTTGCCTGATAACCCTCTGAACATGAGCTGCTGAAGGGCTATCAATACCGGAATCTCCAGAACTGTGAGATCCGGAAGCAGTATTCACTGGTGTTGACTCACTGTTGTCCACATTGGCAGATTCAACATAGTAATCCCAGTCAAAGTCTTCTCTGCCATCCGCTTCTGCTTCTGTCAGGTTTGCGGATGTCTGATTCACGGGTAAGCTGCGAAATCTGATGCTGAAAGATGTGCCATTGGCCTCTTCGTTCTGGGCGGTAACATTCAACGTCGGATAAATCTTCACGACGACTCTGCCCTTTCTACCGTAATTTCCTTATCAGGCAGACAGCCGGTAAACATTACCACTTCATCAATATCTATACGACTGACGTCATAAGGCCCCAAGGATCCGGACGCTTCTGCTTCAGGCTCCGTTTGAGTTGATTTGTGAACGGGTGTTTGACCAGAAAGGCCGGGTAATTCAGTGTAATTGACAACCGTATCCATAATGATCTGCTTCACTCTGACTGTCAGCATTCAAGTGGATTTTCGACTTTAAAGCATAACGTCTGCCGGATAATCTGCATATATTCTTTGTTTTTTTTGTTAAATCGGGTTGGTCAACCCGATAGCAGGAAAATTTCCCAAATCACCCAGCAGCAACCGGGACATGGCCTGAAAGTTCTTTCCAGTTGTTCTGGGATAAAGTGGGTGCCAGATTGGTAAACCCCAAAACTGCGCAACCATCAACGGGAAGTAACAGGTGAACAGTCCCTTCATTGACACAGATCAATATCTGCATACCCGAAAATAAAAGACACTATTCGTACAAACCGCAATGGATCTGATACTGTGACTAAAAACAATACAGCCTTTAAACGATCTTCACCCGGTGCGCTCTATTGGCTCTCCCTGTTTGCGGGGCCAATGGTCTTACTGCTCACGCTGGTCATACCACCACCTGCCGGTATGGAGCAACCGGCCTGGTATATGGTGGGTGTGGCAACCATGATGGCGATCTGGTGGGTATCGGAGGTAGTGCCCATCCCTGTGACCTCATTGCTGCCAATGATATTGGTGCCACTGCTGGGCATCGCCAGCATCAAGGAAGTGACGGCACCCTATGCGCACCCAACCATCTATCTGTTCTTTGGCGGTTTTATGCTGGGCATGGCTATGGAGCGCTGGAATCTCCATAAACGGATTGCCCTGCATATCATGCTGAAAACTGGAGTACGGCCTGACCGCCAGATTGCCGGCTTTATGATTGCCACGGCCTTTTTGAGTATGTGGGTGTCCAATACCGCCACCAGTGTGATGATGCTGCCGATTGGTCTGTCCGTTGCCTCCATGGTAAGCGGCAACAATGAAGGTGAAAACAGTGCATTTGCCAAAGCGTTACTGCTGGCCATCGCCTACAGTGCCAGTATTGGTGGACTGGCAACCTTGATCGGTACCCCTCCCAATGCCCTGCTGGCCGCCTTCCTGTCTGAAAACTACAACATGGAAATTGGCTTTGCCCAGTGGATGATGGTGGGCCTGCCCATGAGCCTGTTGATGTTGTTGATTGCCTGGGTCTGGCTGACCCGCTTTGGTTTCAAACTGTCCACCGAAGAGAACCCTGAAGCCAGAACGGTATTCCGTGAGCAGCTGAAAGTACTGGGCCCAATGAGTCGTGGCGAAATAACGGTTGCCATTATCTTTGCCATCACCGCCATTTCCTGGATTACGAGACCTTACCTGAAGGCGTTTATTCCCGGTCTTTCTGACACCATTATTGCCATTGCCGCGACCATCAGCCTGTTCATCATTCCGGTGAAGCACGATAAGCGTGTTTATGTCATGTCCTGGGAAAAGGCTCGGGAAATCCCCTGGGGTGTTCTGCTGCTGTTTGGTGGTGGTCTGACTTTGGCAGCGCAGATCAAAAATACCGGTCTGGCCGGCTGGGTGGCCGAAGCCATGACGATTGCCAATGGTCTGCCGGTGCTGCTGGTCGTTGCCTTCGTGGTGACCGTTATCACCTTCCTGACCGAACTGACCAGCAACACCGCAACGGCTGCCGGCTTCCTGCCATTGATGGGTGCCCTGGGTGTGACCCTGGGCATTGATCCGGTGATGCTGGCAGCACCGGCGGCCCTTGCCTGCAGCTTTGCCTTTATGATGCCCGTAGCAACTCCGCCAAACGCCGTGGTGTTTGGCTCAGGAAAACTGGCAATAACCGATATGATGAAAGCTGGCTTTGCCCTGAATATTATGGGTATTTTGCTGGTGACACTGGTGGGTTATTTTCTGATTGGTGCCAGCCTGGCCTGAATCGACTGTCGGATTTAGCACAGACCCGCCGTTTAATTCCGACAAAATCCAATTAGGCTGTCTGGGAATAGACAGCCGCTGCTGCGGTAACAGTAAATTCCGGACAGCCTCCAAGTGAACGGCTTTCAATCCGAGTTGTCCAATGCTTGAAGTCAGTTACTTTTTTGCAAGGAACGACAGCAATGCAAGCATCAGCCTCCCAAAGCAGTGACTCGAAAGCAGCTCATGGTTTACCATTGCCCACATCGGAAGCAGCCCAGTCAAATCGCCCCAAAAGTATTGACGCTCCGTGCTGGCGTGGCTTTTCGACCAGGGTTGAGGATATCGCAGAAAATGCCCGGTTTCTCAACCAGGTCGTAGCGACAACTCGCAATGAAGTGGCAGGAAGCAGTCATCTCGTCACGGACTTTAGCATACATTATCCCAGTCTGAGGCCAGTCGATCTGGTAAGGATGACACTGCATCGCGGTCCTTTTGTTACCGGGCAAGTGAAAAAAATGCATTTGGGCTACCAGTGTTTACAGGGAATATTTCGACAAAACCATGATCTATCCAACATCAGAACTAGCGATATATATTTCAAGTTCTCTTCAAAAAACGGTTTTGGTGATTGTGGTCCCCAAGTTTATCAGTGCCGGAAAAACTTGTTAAAAGCAGGTGTTCCCGCTGATATTATCTGGGCGCTCCATTTTGCTAACAGACGCAACAGTGATACTCCACATGATGGGCATTGTATGCTGCTAATTGCCGATAACCAGTCTATGGAGCGGTTGTTTGATCAAATGAATACCGTTACCGCTAAATACGGTGTTGAACATAAAAATCGACCTGAAATTGCCATGGATGTTGCGGATTTTTTTTTCTTGTTACAGGAAAAACTACCAAGTTTGATTTTTGTCGATCCTTTTAATGATCGGATCATTCCAAGTAATGGGTTAAATACTACCCCTGTAGAAATTTTTCTCACATTTGGGTTACGCGGAGACTACTCTGTTTCTTTTACAGGGAGTAATGATTACCCCCCGATTTCCGATGATGAGCTTGAATTTTTTGAGCGGAAAATCAAGGGTGATAAGAAAGCGGTAAAAGCTATGCAGGATATTAAAACGGTAGTACATAATATTAAGTTAATCGGTTTAATCGACGCCTCAGAGATTGCTTTACGACTTAAACAAAAGATAACCGTCAGTATCGGCAAGTCAGAATTTGGCCTCGCTTTTCGTCAATGCGCTTATTATAAAGCCAACAGCGTATTCGATTACTTGTATGATCATGCAGGCGAGCTGGATTTTGATCTTGATTCATCCGGAAATTCTGGCAATACTGCGCTGGATTACGCCAAAAAAGCGGGTAATTCCCATGCCATGGCCCGATTGGAAACATTAAAAACTGCCTGTTCCGGATCAACCTGAATCAAATGAATTCTTGCATTCAGTCGTCTTTCTTCTTCGCCCTTGGGTGAGCCTTATCATACACCGTGGCCAGATGCTGAAAATCCAGATGGGTATAGATTTGGGTGGTGGAGATATCGCTGTGCCCCAGCAGTTCCTGAATTGAGCGCAGGTCACCGCTGGATTCCAGCAGGTGGCTGGCAAACGAATGCCTCAGCATGTGGGGATGAACCCCCACCGGCATGCCCGCTTCCCGGGCAAACTCCCTGATACGATTCTGAATCTGTCGGGTACTGATGCGCCTGCCCAGCTTTGACAGAAACAGGGCGCTACCACTCTCACCCCGAACCAACTGTTCCCGAAAAGTGAGCCAGTGTTGAATTGCCTGCCGGGCTTTGCTGCCCACCGGGATCATCCGCTCTTTGCTGCGTTTCCCAAGCACTTTCACCTGGGAAAACCCATTGGAAAAGCTGTCCAGGTTCAGTGCCGCCAGCTCGGCCAGACGCAAACCTGACGAGTAGAAGAGCTCCAGGATGGCCAGATCACGACACTTCAGCGGATCACCCTCCGCCTGACCACACGGGTCATCCAACAGGTGATTGACCTGGTCGGCATCCAGCGTCACCGGCAGCGGTCGGCCGGTTTTCGGTGCCCGAAGCCGTTGCGCCGGGTTACTGGTTACCTCACCCCGGGTTAACAGGTAGTGATAAAAACGACGAAGTGATGAGATCAACCGCTGCAGGCTGCGACTGGATAACCCCTCTTCGTGCCAGAGTCCCAGCCATTGCTTTAACTGCTTCTCGGTAATCGTTGCCCACCCCTGAATATCACTGGCGGTAGCCTGCTGCATCACACGGGCAAGATCACGTTGATAGGCCGACAGCGTATGGGGTGAGTGCTGCTTTTCATAGCGGAGGTAATCCAGAAAAGCCGCTATTGATGGCTGCAGGCTGTTATTAACCGGAGAATCGGAAGAAGAGTGATTCATGAATGCAGCTGTCGAGCCAGAATTCGACTCAGGATATCGCCCAGGTAACTGATAAACAGGGTGCCCATGCTGGCCTTGAAATGCTGTTTATCCTGACTGCCCAACGCCAGAACCCCAAGCTGCTGTGGTTCACTGAGGGCATAGTTCAGGGGGGCAATGGCCACCGAGCCAACATGCTCGGCCTGCTCCTGAAACAGGAAGTCCAGCTCGGCCTGAGTCACCTGGCCACAAATGGCTTTGCCACTGGTCATGATGGAACCCAGGGCTTCCATCACCACGTCGGTATGTTCAATCCTGACGGGCAGGTTCATCGGCTGGTCACTGAACAGAATCAGCGAATGGAATTCAATACCAAACTCATGGTTAAGGCTGTCACCGATCACTTCCACCAGTTGTTCCAGATCCCTGCTCTCCAGCAGGGCCAATACCAACAGCCGCATACGCTCAAACAGCTTTTCATTGGTTTTGGCATTGTCCGCCAGGCGGACCAGCTGGTGTCGGTAATCCAGGGCCCGTTCCCGCAACAATGCGACCTGACGCTCAACCAGCGAGATCGCATCCCCACGCTGATGGGGCAGGGTCAGATCCAGCAGCAGATCGTCACGGCCCACAAAAAAATCGGGATGCTCTTTCAGAAAGTTGGCAACCTGCCTGGGTTTCAGAGCTTTCGGCTGATCCGGCGCTTGCTGTTCCCTGTCTGATTCGACAATCTGTTCGGTCATGGTCTCTGGCCCTTAGCGGATTTATAGCCGGGTGTATCCTTCATAAACCCGGGTTGCTGCGCCTGTCATCATAACCGGACTGCCCTCTCCCGGCCAATAAATAGACAGGCTACCACCGGGCAAGTTCACTTTAACGGTATCGCCCAGCAAACCTTGCAGGCGTCCTGCCACCACAGCGGCACAGGCACCGGTGCCACAGGCGAGGGTTTCACCAACGCCGCGCTCAAATACCCGCAGGTTAATTTCATCGGTACTGAGGACCTGCATAAATCCGGCGTTACATTTCCGGGGGAAATCCGGATGGGCTTCAATCATCGGCCCCCAGGTGTCCACGGGAGCCCTGTGCACATCATCCACCCGATAAACGCAGTGGGGATTGCCCATGGATACGGCAGAAACCTTCGATAACCTGGCCATCAACCGTCAGGGGATAGGTCACTGAACGCTGCTGCGCATTAAACGGCACCTGTTCAGGGTCCAGCCTCGGCATCCCCATATCCACGCAAACCTCGCCATTGCTCTGAATCGTCAGCTCAATGTTGCCCCCGGCGGTTTGTACCCGGATCCGGTCTCTGCCGATCAGCTTTTTGTCCCGAACAAAACGGGCGAAACAACGGGCCCCATTGCCACACTGCTCCACTTCACTGCCATCGGCATTAAAGATGCGGTAGCGAAAGTCCATATCAGGATTGGTCGGGGGCTCAACCAGCAGCAACTGGTCAAAGCCGATCCCAAACCGCCGGTCCGCCAGGCGGCGGATTTTTTCCGGCGGCAGGCGCAGGTTCTGGGACACCATATCGACCACCATAAAGTCGTTACCCAGCCCATGCATTTTGGTGAAATGTAGCAACATATAGTTCATTCTTTCCTGATACTTTACGACGGCAGCAGGCTTTCTGAGGCAAACTGCTCGGCAACGGTTTCCCGACGACGGATCACATAAGATTGAGTACCATCAACCATGATTTCGGCGGCTCGATTGCGGGTATTGTAGTTGGAACTCATAACAAAACCGTAGGCACCCGCCGAATACACCGCCAGCAGATCACCTTCCCGGATGGCCAGATTCCGTGCTTTGCCCAGAAAGTCGCCACTTTCACAAACAGGCCCGACAATATCATACACCTGAGTATCCACATCCGCGTGCTGCGCCGTATTGGCAATAGTATGCCAGGCACTGTAGATGGACGGTCTCAACAAGTCATTCATTGCACCATCCACAATGGCAAAATGCTTCTGCTCAGTTGCCTTGATCAACTCAACGCGGGTCAGCAGGATACCCGCCTGGGCAGCAATAGACCGACCCGGCTCCACCACCAGCATCACATCGCCATAGCCCCGCTCAACAAGGCGCTGTTTGACCGACACCAGATAATCCGCAGGTGAGGGAATCGTCTCATCCTGATACTGAACCCCCAGGCCACCGCCAATATCCAGATGCTGCAAATGAATCCCCTGCGCCTGCAACTGATCCATTAATAGCAGCAGACGATCCAGCGCATCCAGGAAAGGCTCGGTGGTGGTCAGCTGGGAACCGATATGGCAATCAACACCCACCACCTCAATATGGCTCAATTCAGCAGCCCGGGCATAAACCGCAGGAGCCCGGTTAATATCAATGCCGAACTTATTATCTTTCAGGCCAGTGGAGATATAGGGGTGAGTCCGGGCATCCACATCCGGGTTGACCCGCAGGGAGATGCGGGCCACTTGATTCATCGCCAGTGCTTCTTCCTGAATATGCTCCAGCTCCTGTTCTGATTCAATATTGAAGCAGTGGACACCCACTTCCAGCGCCCGGCGAATTTCATGACGCTGCTTGGCCACTCCGGAAAACACCACCCTGGCGGGATCACCGCCTGCCGCGAGCACCCGTTCCAGCTCCCCGACCGAGACAATATCAAAGCCAGCCCCCAACCGGGCCAGAACATTCAGCACCGCCAGGTTGCTGTTCGCTTTTACCGCATAACAAATCAAGTGGGGGGTGTCAGCCATGGCCTGATAATAGGCCTGATAGCTGGCTTCCAGGGCTCGTCTGGAGTAGACATATAAAGGCGTACCATACTGGCGGGCCAGCTGTTGCACCGGAATCTCTTCGGCAAACAACTGGCTACCGGCCGCTGGTTCAGCGGGCTGAAACGTAAACCACTCCATAAGGTGACTGTTCCCCATTTCACTTATTTATTGATGTAATTAGCCAGAACTGCTCTTTATTCAACGACTGTTTCTTCCAGAGCTGCCGATGCATCAGCCAGAGATGATGCTGGTTGATAAAGGTCACCCTTTTGACCACAGCCTGTGAGCAGCAGCACGAAAAACGCAGCAGCGGCCAGAGCGGAAGTTTTCAGCCGATGGTCAGCAGTGAACAATCTCATAATCTGATCCTTAATTCTGAATAGGCCACAGTATAACTGTCTAATTAGCGATGGCTCTAGCCCGAATATTCCATAATTGAGGCAACTCGGCATGCGGTGGCAGCGCTCTCTTTTCATGGAAGGCTCTATCAGCAACGCCGGAAGCAGGCTAAAATTCCCCCATTCAGATTAAATTGCACCGAGACAGGAATGAAAGAGCGTCAATATAATGAACTTCTGGATGGCCTGATGCTGGCCATTGAAGACGCCATAGACGATGCCGAACTGGACATTGACTATGAAACATCAGCAGGCATTCTCACGTTAACCTGTGAAGACAACAGCAAAATTATTCTCAGCCGCCAGACCCCGCTGCTACAGCTATGGATGGCCGCCCGCAGTGGTGGATTCCATTTTGACTACGATGAAGAGCAGGGGGACTGGCTGCTCGATGGCCGGGGGGACACCTTTCTCGCGGTGCTTAATCGTTGCCTTACCGAACAAACAGGCGACGTTGTTCAGTTATCTATTTAGCGTTCTGCTTTCCGGGATTTGCTCCGGAATAAGTTCCGTGTTTATCTGAAGCATTAGTTAATGCCGCTGCCCGCTGCCCGCTTCCCGCAAAACTACAAGTCGCCCGTCTTTTTCGGGCAGCGGGCAGCGCTGAAACTTCATATTTATTGTCAAAATTCCCATGGCACGACATTCATGGCCTATACTCCAGCCGGTTTGTGACAGTCTCCTCTGGTATTGGTTCTTTACCATCAGGACAAGATTAGAGAACCGGAACCATCATCATCTGCTCATCTGTCTTACTAAACTCAATACCCCAGGCTGTCACCTACTCCCGGTCAATATCATCCTGATAGGCTCTGGGACGGATCAATACAATAATAAAAGCCTTCTGCTTCACTGGGTGATGACTCAGAAGCTGCGATAGAGGGTTGCAGGAGATTGCTGGAGACAACACTGAAGCTCTTAAAAAAACATCAGTAGCATCGGGAGATCATCACTATGAGTAACCTGTACAAAACGGACTTTTATCAGTGGACCCGTCAGCAAATTGATTTACTGAAAAAAAACAAGTTTCGGGCTCTGGACCTGGAGAACCTGATTGAGGAGGTAGACGACCTTGGCCAGGAAAAGGTCAACACGCTGGAAAATCATCTGACCCGGATCCTGGTGCTTCTGCTTAAATGGCATATTCGCACCTTCAAAGAAGACCTGCATGCCTTGAGTCGCTGGTACCGCAGCTGGTTTATGGTGATTGATTACAGCCTGGCAAAAGAACGGGCAATAGTTAAACGACTGTTGATGAAAAACCCCAGCTTGTATGAACTGTTGGATGAAAGCCTGCTGGAATGTTATCCCATTGCTTGCCGGGATGCTTCCCGGGAGTTGGAAATACCGGAGGATGAGTTTCCGGATACCAATCCGTGGACCATGGAGCAGATTATGACCGATGGGTTTCCGCCGGGGCCGGAGTAGGTTTTGAAAGCATGGTGAACACCAGGATTCACCCCATTGTGTGGCTATGCGATCCAGTAATTATGCTGCCACTGTCAACTTAACGCCCAGTGCTTTTAAAAGACGGTGGACAGTATCCCACTTTGGCTGCACTTTGCCATTAAATGTCTTATACAGGCTTTCCCGATTTAATCCGGTTTGCCTGGCCATTTCTGCAACTCCTTTATGCTTGACCACATCGCCAAGGGCAATAATAAAGACTTGTGGATCTTCATCAAGATAGGCTTCGGTGAGATAGTCCGCAATCTCATCATCTTGCAACATCGCAACAGGATTGAAAGGTTTCAGTTTCAGACTCATCACTCAATCCTCCAATTGATCCAATAGTGATTTCGCTTTTTTAATGTCTCTACTTTGGCTGGATTTATCGCCACCACAAAGAAGAATAACCAGCTGGCGGTTACGGATCGTGAAATATAAACGATAACCTTTGCCAATAAACACCCGCATCTCACTGATACCACCACCAATCATCCTGGTGTCGCCCAAATTCCCAGCCCTGGCTCTGGTAATACGCAGGGCAATAGCTTTGGCTGCGGTACGGTCTTTGAGCTGGCGATACCAGTCATCGAATATTTCTGTGGACACGACGTTATATTTCATTTCTACAAAGTAGCTCACAGGCTACATTGTGACAAGTAACCAGGTTGTCCAGAATTTTATGATGAACACCAGGGTTAGCCCGCCAGTCTCGTTCCAGAGTTGCCGGGCAGAACCGGGTCAGTGCTGCCTGAGCCGGTCAACAATCCACGTTTTAATCAGCGCCTGACGGCTGATGCCGATTGCGCTGGCTTCTTTATCCAGCTCATTGACAACCCATGCAGGGAAGTCAATGTTGACCCTTTTGGCTGCAAGGTTGGGCCGTTGAGGATGGTCGGTGTCGAAGAATTCCAGTACGTCTTCGCCATCGTCGAATTTTTTATCAATATCACTGGCTTTCATAAAGGTTCACCTCATTTTTTCTGGATCGGCGTACTGAGATAATTCTGAGACAGTCTCTCCGTTGTGTCGCTATGGCGGTCCAGTGTTTAGTTGTTATTTGACCGATAAAGAGTAATCGGTCCTCATCGGTCTTTACCTTCGATTGCAGGCAGATCAGTCTATCATCCTCCCATAAGGTGGCTGCCTGCACAAAGTCGATGCCATGCTTATCCTTGTTGGCAAGACTTTTTTCTTCATCGTATTCAAACTGGGTATTACCCATTTTTAATACCATATTATTGTATAAAAAGGATAAATATAACCCATAAATCTCAATTAACAAGCCAGTACATGGTTTCAATGAGTTTGACGGTTTGTCGTGCCTCCGCACTTCGTTCGTCCTGAGCCTGTCTCCGAGTAGAAGAGGTCGTTACCGACCTCAACCCTCACAGATCCGGACGAGCCCAATTAAGGCATCCGGTTCCTCATAGTTACTGCTTCACTAATTGATGCCCATGGTAGTACTGATGCAGGATTCTTGGCGGTGTCAGGGGGAAGCGTTTCAGGAACTGGGAGAATTGTTCCCACGGAATATAACTTGTCCGTGATCGGCGGCCCAGCCACTTATGCCAGATTCTTTGTACACGACGGTGTACTGCTTTCAGGGCTTTGTAGTTTCCCGTTATGCCGAAGTACGCAAAGTGTCCCCGTAATTTCCGGTTCAATTTGTCGTACTGTTCTTTCAATGAGTCATGTTTATGCTTACGACAATATTCATTGAATGACTTCAGCGCTTTGGCTACTCGCCCTTTGGCTGTTTTCCGGAATATTGCAAACCCACCTTTCCGGGTTTTACCCCAGTAATGTGTGAACCCAAGGAAGTCAAAGCTGATCGGAAGTCCACAACGCTTATTTTCTCTCCGGTGCTGAACCCGAAAGTCAATTCTTTGCGTCTTTTCCGGGTGCAGTGTCAAGCCATATACGCTAAAACGCTCAGGCAGTACCCTCTCTATTCGACGACAATCGTCAGGGTTTTGAAACACCATGACAAAATCATCGGCATAGCGGGTCAGACTACACCTTCCCTGAATTCTTGGCTGTACAGTTTGAATAAACCAGTCATCCAGTACATAGTGCAGGTAGATATTGGCTAGCAGTGGTGAAATAACACCACCCTGAGGGGTTCCCATTGTCGGGTAGCAGAGCTGCCCTGACTCAAGTATACCGACCTTCAGCCATTTATCGATCAGTTTTCGTACCACACCATCAATTACTCTTCTGGCAAGAAACTGCCTTAACTGATTGTGGTCAATCGTATCGAAATACTTTTGGATGTCCACATCCAGTACCCACTGACCTCCATCTCGCATTATGTGGCTACGTAGACTTTGTAAGGCATGATGCGCTGACTTGCCTTTGCGGAACCCAAACGAGCAGTTATAGAAATCTTGCTCGTAAATAGGCTCCAATAACATCGCCACCGCTCTCTGGGCAACCTTGTCCTCGAAGGTCGGTATGCCCAAAGATCGTTTCTGACCTTTCCCTTTTGGAATATAAACGCGTCGTAACGCAGGGGCCCGATATTGACCGGATTTCAGTCGATCCAGCAGATTAAGGAGATTACTCTCCAGCTGTCGCTCATACATCTCGGCCGTTTGATTATCTACGCCTGTCGCACCATCCTTGCGGGTCAGATGATAGGCCTGTAAAAGCCAGTTGTAGTCCATGTATTGATTTAGCGAGGTGAAAGCCATGGCTTGGTTGTCTCTGGCCAGTTTGGCTATCCGTCTCTGTTTCGTTGACACAAACATAAGGTTTCAATGTACCTCTTGTGTTTCCCACAAACGGTTCAATAACTATGATGTCCCCTTTCCTCGTCCGGGTCCTCCTGAGCAGAGTTCCCCGTTGTCATCAGTACTATGGGACACTAAGACTTCCAGCACCTACTATCCGGTCACTTATGGATTCGCTTCCAGACTCCTGAGTGTTGCTTCATGTTTTGTCTCATCAGGCCTGAAGCGAAGCCTGACGACACTGGGTTCTGTTCAGCCATAGAACCAATGGCCAGTTAACTCAGGTCAGCACTGGATCTCGCAGGTTCCTGAGAAATCCATCCTGTACCTTTGCCCCGGTCTCGGACTCCGGTCGGACTGATTATGTCTCACCAATTCGACATTTCAGTGCTGACCCCATACCCTTCAGAATGAAGCCTCCAACAAGGTGTCCATTTCGGAGCTCAATCCCGCGGCTTTAGTACCCGCTGTTTACGCTTCACAACCAGGATTACCCCTGACTATGCAAAACTCACTTCCGGCTGATGGTTAGTCTCTACCGGGTGGGAGTCGAACCCACTGGATTTCAACGAATGATTTCAGTTCATAGAACCTCCCACATTCTCAGGCTTAGCCTGTCGCGAGAAGGGCGGAAACTCCGGACTCTGATAGATCGTGCCAGGCACCCTTCGACTCCGCTCAGGGTGAACGGAGATTCTACACATCAAATTCATTGAAATGATTTACCAGAATAGCGTCTTCGGATAGGTTGGGTAGCGTTCCTACAGAGGACCGAGGTACTGTGCGTGACGGTTGGTTCAGTGCTTAAGAGCAAAGATCAGCACAACAGCTGCTGGCGCGGTCCTCCAGTCCCTTGAATTGGAGAGGCATTTTTAACGTTAACGTTTCGCCCGGAATAACCTGAACTTTTGGGCGCAGTGGTCTATAATCAGACCATTAATAGACCGAAAAAAGAGAGAATCCATGGAAACACAAACATTAAGCTACCTGAAACAGAATGCTGCCAAACTGGATGTGGAGGACGGCCCATTACGCATTACCCAGCATGGTTTACCGGTATATCGAATATATTCTGAAAAGGAAGCCTCAATGCGAGATGAGGCCATTGCTCTGCTCAAGCTTGCCAATCGTGCTGAGAGAGATATTCGAAACGGGAACACCATGTCGCCGGAAGAGGCTCTCAAGAGGTTGCGGAATGAGTAAGCCTGTCACCGTCGAAATCACTGAAACCGGCTTTCTGACCTTGAGCTTGCTCAAAGGGTATATGAGCGCATTTTATAGTGGGGATGACTTGAACCAGTTGTTGACTGAGCTGATTGAGACATCGACAGCGCTGATTCAGGATGTTGCCATAAGGCCTGTTTGCCCGGAGCTGGCTCTGGTCGGAATTCACGACTACCGTCAGTTAAATCTAATGAAACACTATAAAGTGTTATACCGATTCGATGATCAATCCGGTAAGGGTTACGTCATTGCATTTATGAGACAAAAACAGAGTGCAGAAAAGTTGCTGGTCGACCTGGCTTTGATGTAATGCCCACCATTGCTTTTTATAGCAAGTATTAGCAGCCGAATCACAAGGATAAAGAGTCATGGCTACCACCAATATCTGGCAGCAGTTTAAATCACTCATTCCCGAAGGGGGGGCGAACCGTTGTCACCATCACCAGCAATAACGGCGACGGAACCAGCAGCGCAACCTTGAGGGATGGAACGAGTATTAGGGTTCAGGGAGAAACGGTCGTACCAGGTAATAAGGCACTAGTAGAAGATAGGGTGGTCAAAGTAGAAGTGCCAGGGCTGGCGGTTTATGAGGCTGAGATATAAAGATAGCCACTTGGAAGGCAAAGACAGCCACCACTACTGCCACCTAAACCATAAATATTTTTTTATCAAAAATTTAAGCCTTGTAACAACCCCATATAATCAATTGATTTTTAAGGGATTAATTACAAGGCTCAAAGTTTAAAAAAGCAAGGTTATACTTCGGTATTAGAAGTAGTAGCGAGCTTGCAGGATGATCTTGTCATCAACATCAACTGTTTCGCCGTCAACAACTTTGGTGCTCTTTTCAAACTGGTAAGTACCGGACAGCTGAACTGGGCCCTGGGTGTAAACAACAGCTACTGGGAAGTACTTAACTTCTTGTTCCAAATCTACACCGTTACGCTCGCCTTCCAGCTGGTTGTAACCACCTTCAACTTTGAACATATCGTTCAGCTGGTAACTGGCGTACAGTTCGATACCGGTAGCGTCGTGAGCACGGACATTTCGAGTAACGCCCGCAGCAGTTTCGGAGAACAGAGTACGGTTTTCCAAATCTGCAAAAGTCAAAGCAGCGTAGATCTTGTCGGTTTCAAACTTAACACCAACTACTGCAGACTTGGCTTTGTAATCTGTTGCTGCTTCAACATCGGCTTGGTTGTATGCAGCACCGATACTTAAGCCCATTGGCAGCTCGTAGCTGGCAGCAATACCGTAAGAGCTGTCGCGATTGTTTCCAGCAAAGTCTCCCTCACCCAACTGAACTTGCGCAGAGATATTCAGACCCATGATGCTGTGATTGTACTGAAGTACGTCATCTGCACGAGCAGTACCCAGAACATGGCCATCTGCACCGTAGTAACCGGAAGCTTCACCACCAGTGGTAGCAAAACTATCAGTCCAGCCAGCAACCTTACCGTAAGAAGACCAGGCCTTACCAAAAGTCACAGAACCAAACTGGTCGTTTTTAACACCAACATAACCCAAACGGTTGTTGAATACTTCACCATTGGTTTTAGTGACGTCAAAGCCCCACTCAGCTCTGGCAAATGCGGTAGTGTCTTGAGTCAGTTTGTGCTCGAAGCCAAAGTTAATACGGCTGCTATCGCCTGCTGTGTCACCATTGTCCTGGTCAACATAACGCATACCAACGTGACCACCGATGGTCACTTTGTCAGTACCATTGTCAAAAACAGTAACAGCCATCGCCTGGCCAGCCATCATGGAAGCAACAACAGCTGCAAGAATTCTCTTCTGCATGGAGCTTACTCCTGAAATTGTGTGTGATGTATGTGCTTTTTTCTATCGCCTTTCTTCTTATGCATAGCCAGGGAAAAGCCCCGAACCGATGCGGGCGACTTAATTTGGACGCAATTATTCAAGAGTTTTTGTGCTGATGGCACATTACATAATCGAATTTGCTTATGATTTTTTTTACTGCCGGTGGGGTGAAAATCGAACAATATATGATGTTAGTTAAGCAAGGATAAGGGCATAGGCCTTGATGTATAAGAGGGTAAAATAAACCAGTAAAAAGATAGTGAGTTAAAACAATCAAACAACCGGGTAGGTGAATGCCGAGATAAGGGCTAAAATACGGCATTCCCGGTTAATAGAAATTTACATTCCATTGATGTGCATCAACGCTGAAATAATCAAAGCCAATGCGCAACATGTTATCGGTTAATGGACAGCTACCAGCCAAACAACTTCAGGTTTCTGGCCGGACGAAAGTTGGTTGAGAGAACAGCATGTTGATTCGGGTTGTACCTGACCTCGGCATGCAGTTTCTGGTCACGGAGCAGGGCCGGAATATTTCTCACATAGAGGTTATGGTAATACACCTCTTTCAATGTCTTGATCATTCGGTGGCTAAAGTCCCCCTGGCTGCTCCAGGCGATAATACCGGGGCTTGGTAAAAAAGCATCGGCTGCGGTCTCTCTGTCGCGACTGGCGGATACCACCATCATATAGGCAGGAATGTCCCTGTCTCTGCCTGTATCAATTTCCTCGATAATATCCGGATGCAGCGAGTTATAGACATACCGATAGGGCAGGTCAAACATGGTGCCGGAGTGGCAGGTGTCAACGAAGATCAGCAGCCTTGTGCTGTTGTGAAAGCGTTTGAAGGCATGGTGCAGTTCATCATCGGAAATAACATCGCGACCACAGACCAGCAGCTCATCCATATGGTCTAACTCATCACCGCTGGTATCCGGTCTGCGGGTACCGTGTCCGCTGAAACTGATGATTATGCGATGTGGCCCGGCTTCACTGTGGGTTTGCTCTGCCAGGCGTTCAATTTCCGCGAGGACGATGGATTTTTTGAGTGGGCCAGATCGATCAGTTTGTACCTTCAGGGAGGTTGTCGGGATGCCCTTGCTGGTGGAGGCCCAGTTAAAAAAGTTCCAGGCATCATTACGGCAACCACCTAATGTTGGTACTTCCGGAATCTGATCGTAGTTTTGCCCGGTAAACAGTCCCTTGATCAGATGCATATTTTCAAACTCAAAATAAAAGTCAGTGTCCAGTGGACACTGGTTGTCATAACAAACGGTCTGATCATCAGGCAAATCTGAATTGAAAGAACAGTAGGCGTTGAGTGGCGATAGCAGTATTAATGACAGGCAGATAAGCTGCGTGATCGTGCTGAAAACAGACTGCTGAATTCGGGCTATACAGAAAGTGAGCATGGTATGCCTCATGCTTGAAAGCTTGGGAAGTGATGACTGTCGGGTAAAGGTACCCCGGAGGCTGAACGAAGATAGATGCTTATTGAAATATAGTGGTAAATCGCAGAAAAAAAACAACGGGTCATGCTTGCAAGCTGAACAGCTTTCCTTATAATCAGCGGCGTCTGGTGAGGGATGAAGTTCTTTCCTGATTCAGATGTTGATGGTGGGCGTAGCTCAGTTGGCAGAGCTCCGGATTGTGATTCCGGCGGTCGAGGGTTCGAGCCCCTTCGCCCACCCCATCTTCCCACCCTTGCAAACCTTCCAATTCTCACTCCCACGATTGTTGATCCCTCAGCATCTTTATAAATATGTCGTATTTTGCCTGGTAAAAATCAGCCAGCTGCAGGTCCGGTTCTATCCGTTCGTGATAGCGACTCATGGCTCTCATGGCCTCCTCAATACTGTCGTAGATACCCGCGGCCACCGACCCGGTGATGGCTCCGGACAGCAGCATATTCTCTCTCTCTTCCGAAATGGCAGCAGGAATATTGAGTATGTTGATATGTTCAGTGAGCAGTCGTTGGTTCTTTGCCAATCCCCCGGTGGGGATCAACAGTTCAATGTGATACCCGGCTTTTGTTAACTTCTCTAACTGATAGCGTGCATCCAGGGCCAGGGCCTGAATACTGGCAAGGTACAGCACAGCAAGCGACTGGTGACTTTTATCCAGGGTAAGGCCGGTGATCATTCCCCGCTGTGGTTGATCCACTTCAGGCGCATCAAAGTAAGGGAGCATATGCAGGTGCGCGGTCAGTTTGCTGACACTGTCAGCGTATTCCGATCGATCATTATCCGCCAGCTCATAGAGAATCTGATTAAGGTATTCATGAACCCCGACCCCCAGACTCACAGCGATATCATAGATTGAGCTGTAAGCCGGGTGTGAGGTAATGATGTGATCAATAAAGGCACCTGCCGCCGTTTGCCGGGCGTATATCAACGAGTAACCTTCCAGCACCGAAGGGTAGGGGCCATCTGCTCCATCGCAGGTCAACCTATCCCTGCTGAACGCGACGTAGTTGGATGAAGTTCCACCGATAAAACTGACTCTTCTGGTAATACAGTCCAGTGGTTGCTGACGGTCCGGGTGATTGCTGGCCAGTATCGTGGCGAGGGTGCCGCCATAGGCATCAACGATACCTGTGGCAACCGGGGTTCCCTGTTTGAGGTTCAGTTGGTCAGCGGCACTTTGGCACAGGCCATCCCCGATGGCTGCACCAATCTCAAGGGATTCACCCTTGAATCGTCCCTCAATATCAATATTCAGCTGGGCAGCAGCCTTTTGGGTAAAGATATGACTGGTCGAATCAGGGGTTCTGGTCAGGCAGGCCGTTAGCTTCCAGGTGACATAATCATAGAGGTCGAGGATGCAGGTGGCGGCTTGCCAGGTTGTCGGCGCACACTGGAAGAGCCAGAGTAGTTTACAGCAGTTACTCCTGGCGTTGATGCCAGGGTCCGCATGGCCAAATAGTCCCGGGTGTTCTCTGGCAATATAGGCAGCCTGTTGACTGGCGCGGCTGTCCATCCAGCCAAAAGTGTCAGCACGATTGCTCCCGGGCAGGTGAACAGGTTGCATCTGCTGGTCCAGCAGAACCAGGGAGTAGGTGGTATCAATACCGATCCCGATAATATCTTCCTGATTCAGCGGGTGTTCAGCGATTAATCGGTTAACGCCGGTGACCAGGGCCTCCCAGATATTCTCGGAACAGAACTCCATGGTACTTGCTGTTTTCCAGATCAGCAGTGGCTCTTCGTTATGGGCCAGGACATGCCCTTCCAGAGAAACAAAAGCGCTGCGCAAACTGTGGGTGCCAACATCGATACTGAGCAAAACAGGTCGCATCTGTGATAATGTCCTTGAAACAGTGACTCGGGTAAGAATAGCTCCGTTCCTGCATTTGGACAGGGGTGTTTTAAGGTGGGTAAATTCATGCGCATGAGCAGGATAATCGGGCATCGGGGGCTGGCAGGAGAGGCTCCGGAAAATACCCTGGCAGGCATCAGGCAGGCTGCTGAGCGCGGGCTGAAGTGGGTCGAGGTGGATGTTACTCTGTCAGGTGATGGTACTCTTGTGCTTTTTCATGACCGGCGACTGAACCGTACCACCAATAAAAAAGGTCGCTTGAAGACGTTAACCTGCTCTGATCTGGCAACAATCGATGCCGGAAGCTGGTTCTCCGGGCAGTTTTCGGGTGAGCCGATTCCTCAGCTTGGGGCGGCGCTTAAGCTCATAAAAGAACTTGGGCTTGGGCTGAACCTTGAGCTGAAAACCAATGGCTGTTCAGAGTCGAGGTTGGTAGAAGCGGTAGTAAAGGCCCTGGCCGAGGTTGAGTTGCCAAACGATCGGCTATTGGTTTCCAGCTTTAATTATGCGGCACTTGTCCGTTTTTCAGATTGTTCTGATATTCCGGTTGGCTGTTTGTTTGAGCGATTGCCAATGAACTGGCACAAGCAAGCATTACGGGTCAACGCGGTATCCATCCACCTCAACAGTAAGCGAACGGCAAAACGACATATTTCGCGGGTGAAGTCCAAAGGCTATGAACTGTATTGCTACACCGTTAACTCTCCGGCGGTTGCCAGACAGCTGATGGATGATGGCGTTGATGGTGTTTTTTCTGATTACCCTTTGGCAGATCACTAAAAGCATGGGGGTGAAGTCCCGGCGGTGACCGAAAAAATCACGACGTAAAAAGAGCAGGCTGGGTCAGCCTGCTCATGGTCAACCTTAAAGCTCGTCCACTTCTCTCAGATATTTGAACAGCTTTCGCGCCGCTGCCGGGGGGTTATCCTGAGACGCTTCTTTCTGGGCATTACGAACCAGCTGGCGGATATGCTGGTGGTCAGCTTCCGGGTAGTGCTCCAGGTATTCAGTTAATGCCGTGTGACTGTCATCATCACGAATCAGCTGGTCACGCCACCGCTCCAATTGATGAAACCGGCGGTTGTACTCTTCACTGGAGGAATCCAGCTGGTTAAGCAGCTCCATGATCGGCTCAATGTCCTGGTCTGCCATCAGTTTGCCAATAAAGCCCAGATGGCGCTTTCTGGCATTGTTGCTTTTGATGCGCTTGCTCTCATCCAACGCTGCACGCAGGCGATCATTCAGTGGCAACTTATCCAGCAGTGCCGGTTTCAGTTCCATCAGTCGGGCACCAATGTTCTTAAGCTCATCCATGTCTCGCTTCAGCTCAGATTTGCTGACATAGATGATTTCTTCGGTTTCTTCATCGTCCCAGGCTTCCTGGATACGACGGCTCTTTTTACTCATAGAGAATGGCCATTGGCGGGAATCTGCCTGATGTTATTTATCAGAAAGCAGTTCCATGGATGGAAAATGGATTCCCGGTATTTTACTTCAGAATGCTTTTCAATTGGGATGTTTTTCCGCAGCTCCTGTTGTTGTTTTGCTGCGGGACTGATGCATCATCTGGCAAATCACGCAGAAATATCTGCCAGAACGTTAAGCACCCTGTCGATCTCTTCCGGCGTATGGTAGTGGACAAAGCCTATCCGCAGTAACCCATCCCGCTCCTGAAGTTTGAGCCGGTCAAGCAGATCCAGTGCATAGAAATGGCCGGACCAGGTATAGATACCGTGCCGGGCCAGCAATTGTGCCAGCCTGGCTGAGGATTGTTGGTGGTGGGCCAGGGCAAAGGTGGGGGTTCGGTCAGCCGTGGTGGCCGAGCCGTACAAGGTGAACCCGGTCATGTGTTTGAGACCATCCAGAAACCGTTGCGACAACTGTTGCTCGTGTTCCTCAATCCAGCGGGCCGACGTCTGCAATCCCTTGCGGTCATGGTCAGAACCGGTGAGCCAGCCATGGTATTGAATGCAGGCCAGCAATCCGGCAATCGCGGTAAAGTTCTGTGTCCCTGTCTCCCAGCACCAGGGTGGCTGGTCATTTGCCGCCCGGACTTTATAGGGCTTCAGGCTGCCCAGCAGTTCTGGCCGACCATACGTCACCCCCAGGTAAGGGCCGCAGAACTTGTAGGCTGAACAGGTCAGGAAATCGGCATTCAGGGCCTGCACATCCGGTAACCGGTGGGCGGTGTAGTGAACGGCATCAACATGGACCAGGGCATTCACGGAGTGTGCAGCCCTGATCAGTTCTGCTGCCGGGGTGATGCTGCCGGTCACGTTAGAGGCCAGGGTAAACGCCACCAGTCGTGTTCTGTTGGACAGCAGGTGCTCAAGCTCCGTGACGCAGAGGTTTTGACTGGTGGTAAAATCCATCGTCCGGACTGTGCATCCCCGTTCCTCTGCCGCCAGCACCCAGGGGGTGATATTGGCGTCATGGTCCAGCGATGAAACAACAATCTCATCACCCTTGTGCCAGGTTCTGGCGATGGCTCTGCTCAGCGCCAGGGTCAGGGAGGTCATATTGGCACCGAAGGCAATGCTGTCAGCAGGGGCATTTAATAACTGCCCCACAGCCTCCCTTGCCCGTTCCAGCAGTGTCATGGTTTCTTCGCTGGTGGCAAAAAAACCACCCAGGTTAGCGGAACCCGATTGCTGGTAATCGGACATGGCACTGATCACCGATACCGGAACCTGAGTACCTCCCGGCGCATCAGAATAGACGGCCCGCTGGTTTCCCTCTAGCCGCTCAAGGGCTGGAAATTGCTCTCGGATACGCTGGAGGCTGGTTGAGGTATGCTGTTTTTCCACTGTTCATCCTCCAGGGTTACCGTAATAACGAAAACATCCCGATGCCCGGAGACTTCGCCACTGCTGACCTGAAGCGCAGAGGTGTAGTGATAGACCCGCCGGTCATTACAGTAAACAATATCCCCGGGCAACAGCGTAGCACTATAGGCAGGTTTTTGTTCCGGATGATAAAAAATTCCAGTCTCTGCCCCCTCGACGTTTTTGCGGTCAGTGCAGATGATGGCGATCAGGTCGAAGCCATCCTGGTGAATGCCTTCCGGCACTGGCAAGCCGTGATCATCACCGGAGCAGGTGATCCGGATTTGATGCACACCATAAACGGTACGTACCGGGTCAAGACCGAAAAAACCGTTTACCTGTCTGAACAGGGATTGAAATTCCGGCAGCTCCGTCAGGGCCGGTTCAATTTCAGCAAATTCCCGCAGAATGTCGCCACTGAGATAATTGACCGAACGGGACTGGACAAAGTCATCGTGGGGTAATCTTTCCAGGCGATCTGCTGGCCCGGTAAAGCGGGAGTAGCGGCGAAAACGGTAGTGACCGCTGACATAACGGTCAGCGGCAAGATTGGCAAAAAAAGGCGCAAAAGCGTTCAGGTCAAGATCGGTCAGCCGCTGATGTGAAAAGGTAAAATCAGGTGAAATAACAGCCATGGTCACCCTCCTGCCATTACTGATGCTGTTCTACGGTGTCTGCAACATAATAGACGACATAATCGCTAACTGTTCATATCCGCTACGCAGCGTGCCTGGTGAAGCTGGACAAGCATTTTTTTACCGGTTTGGCATCAGCTGCCATTGCCTGGTCATTGCATGAATCACCAGTTAGTTTAGATAAATTAGTGCACAAGGCTCTCTGCGCAAGTCTGAATCTTATGAACCTGCTTTTAGGGCAAATCCCGAATAAGTCAGCGGCTGGTATAAATAGTTCTTCAGGGAATACGGCAGCTGCAGGCAGTCAGAGCCTGATGACAGGACTTTTGCCAAGGGCACCCGGTTCTCTACCAGCCTTGAACGAATGCAGGTTCGGGCGCAGGCCATTAGCGTCATCGGTTGATAAGCAGGAATGTAATTGTGCAGGGCATCAACAACGCCTCTGGCTGCAGCAATGTCCAGTGCGGTGTTACCAGATTCATTGGGAATATTGGCATGGGCACCATTGGCCAGCAGACTGCCAACGATCTCCGGCCGGTTTTTCTGAAGCGCCAGATGCAGTGGGGTATTGCCTGAGCTGCCGGGTTTATTGGGATTGGCTCCATTGGCCAGCAAGCTATTGGCCATACTGTTCATTCTATAATGGAGAGCCCAGTTAAGTGGAGTCTGACCCCACTTGTCAGGAATATCTGGATTGGCACCTGCTTGCAGTAACGTGTTAACGCCCGCAATTTTGCAGTGAAGTATCGCATAGAGCAGCGGAGTCTGGCCCGAGAAGTCAAGGGCGTTGATATAGGCACCTCTGTCAAGCAGGTAATTCAGGAACTTGGTGATCGCTGTCTCGTTTATATTAAGAAGGGCCATATGCAGTGCTGTGTGACCACAAATGTTACTGGCGTTCAGGTCAGCTCCCCTGTCCAGCAACAAATTGAGGGCCTTATAGTTGCCCAGTCCTGCCGCTTGCAGCAAAAGCGTACTTTGATCTCCCAACAAAGCGGGGACAGGAAGGTTCGGATCTGCACCGCGATCCAGCAGCGTCTTGACAATACCTTCACCGTCCAGTCTGTGAATGGCAATATACAGAGGGGTAGATCCACCCACAGAGCAAATATTGGGGTCAGTGCCCTGGTCCAGCAACCAGTTGACGGTGGCCAGGTCATTACGCAGGACCGCTGATATCATCAGCTCTGCAAAATCGGCCGTTGTTGCCGATAACTGCCTGCTGGCTGAAGCAGCCACAGCAGATTCTGAATGATTGACCTCTGTCGTGTTATCAGGCAGCGGGAGATCGACATCAGAGGTGGATTCCACGCTGGCATCGGCTACCATTTCCTGCGAATGGTCATGCTCCGTCCTGACGCTTGAGAACATTGTCCTATTCCCGCTCAAGATATAAAAAACAGCAAATCGCTTAAAGAAAATAGTGCACAAGGCTCAGTGTGCAAGCCTTGATAAAGATGGCTGATTAGACTCTGAATCTGCAATTGAGCATCTATCTGATGCATTATTAACTTCACAGCGGCACAATAGTTGAAAACCTCCGTAGGCATAAACACAACAGATCAGGTGCAATCATGGGCGAACCTTCCAATGCAGTGCTGGATCCACGAAGTGAAGAGACCAGGCTGAAAACACTGGCCGGTGATATTCTGGCAGAGGCCGCCAGACAGGGAGCGGATGCCTGTGAGGTGGGCATCAGCATGGATGCCGGCCTGTCGGCCAGCGTCCGTATGGGCGATGTTGAAACGGTTGAGTTTAACCGTGACCAGGGGCTGGGCATTACCGTCTATCTGGGTAAACGAAAAGGCTCTGCCAGTACTTCTGACAGCAGCCCAAAGGCCATCCGTGAAACGGTAAAAGCCGCCTGCGATATTGCCCGTTACGCGTCCGAAGACCCTTATGCGGGTTTGGCTGACCCCGTGTTAATGGCTGATGGTGATGCGTTGCCGGATCTTGACCTGTATCACCCCTGGGGAATCGATGCCGGGCAGGCGATTGATCTGGCCATGCAATGTGAAGATGCTGGACGTGCGTTCAGTAATAAAATTGTCAATTCCGACGGTGCCAGTGTCTCCAGTCATCAGGGTTGCCGTGTCTATGGCAACAGCAATGGGTTTATTGGCAGCTATGTGTCCAGTCGCCACAGCCTGAGTGCGGTGTTGATTGGCATGCAGGGTGACGAGATGCAGCGGGATTACTGGTATACCGTAAGCCGTAATGCCAACGAGCTGGAAACAGCGGTCGCGGTTGGCAAGACCGCGGCGGAACGCACGGTGCGCCGACTGGGAGCGCGAAAAGTTGGCACTGCCGAGGTGCCGGTACTGTTTGCACCGGAGGTGGCTTCAGGTCTTATTGCCCATTTTCTCGGGGCGATCAGTGGTGGCAGCCTTTATCGACAGGCCTCTTTCCTGTTGGATCATCTGGGTAAGCCGGTGTTTCCAGAATGGATGCGTATCCACGAGCAACCATTGCTGAAAAACATGCTGGGATCCGCCAGCTTCGATAATGATGGGCTGGCGACCTATGCCAAGGACTTTATTACGGACGGTGTGCTGCAGCATTATATTTTAAGCACCTACTCTGCCCGCAAACTGGGGATGGACAGTACCGCCAATGCCGGTGGTGTTAATAACCTGTTTGTACAAAGCAATGCAGGCGATCTTGATGCGCTGCTGAAACAGATGGGAACCGGGCTGCTGGTTACCGAACTGATGGGGCAGGGGGTTAATACCGTTACCGGTGATTATTCTCGTGGTGCCGGTGGCTTCTGGGTCGACAATGGCGAAATTCAGTTCCCGGTGTCAGAAGTGACGATTGCCGGCAACCTGAAAGATATCTACCGGAACATTGTTGCCGTGGGTAATGATGTCGACAGGCGTGGGAATATCCAGACCGGTTCAATTCTGATCAGCAGTATGAAGCTGGCGGGTGAGTGATTGTTAAAAAGAAGGGAACCACAAAGGCACAAAGACACAAAGGTGTTTTGGGCTTTTGTGGTTCAATGTTTAAAAGCTATTCTCGGACAGCCTTCCAAGGCAAGAGTAGTAAGAGCTTTGCTCTTACTACTCTTTTGCTCTTCTTTGTGCCTTTGTGGTCCAAAACGCTACCCATAGAAAACAGTGGCCAGCCCAAGGAATGAGAGGAACCCCACCACATCGGAAATCGTGGTCAGGATAATACTGCCAGCAAGGGCCGGATCAATATTTAATGATTTCAGTAAAACCGGCAGCATTGCACCGGTGACCACGGCAACACTCAGGTTGATCACCATGGCGCAGGCGATCACCAGGGAAATAATCGGGTCATCAAACCAGAACCAGGCGATGGCGGCCACCAGGGTTGCCCACAACAACCCGTTGAGAAATCCGGCAACCAGCTCCCGGCTTAGCAGCCAGCGGAGGTTGGTCTTACTGATTTGCCCTAGCGCCATACCCCGGATCACCAGGGTCAGGGCCTGACTGCCGGCATTACCTCCCATCCCTGCAACAATCGGCATCAGCACCGCCAGGGCCACCACTTTATCGATGGTTTCCTGAAACAGACCAATGACCGAGGCGGCAATAAAGGCGGTAATCAGGTTGAAGCCCAGCCAGACCGCCCGGCGTCGTGCAGTTCGCAGGGCCGGGGCGAAGGTGTCTTCATCGTCATCCAGACCGGCCATACTCATCATGGAGTGTTCGGCCTCTTCCCGGATCACGTCCACTACATCATCGATGGTGATCCGGCCAAGCAGTTTGCCATTGTCGTTCACCACCGGGGCGGAGAGCAGATCCTGCCGTTCGAACAGCTGGGCTACCTGGGTATCCTGCATATCCGCAGGAATTGGATCCAGGTCGGTTAACATCACTTGTCTGACGGTAGCGCCCGGTTCGGTCGTCAGGAGCAAGGTCAGGGGCAGGCGGCCGATGTATTCATCCCGGCGATTGACCACCAACAGGCTGTCTGTGCCATCCGGAATGCCTTCATGACGGCGCAGGTAACGAAGAACAACATCAACGGTGTTATTGGGGCGCACCGTAATGGTGTCGGTGTTCATCAAGCCACCGGCGGAATCCTCCGGATAGGCCAGAACCGCCTCAACCCGCTGGCGGTCCTGACTGTTCATGGAGTCCAGCACCTGTCGGGTGATGGTATCTGGCAGTTGTTGCAGCAGGTCGGCAATGTCGTCAACATCCTGACCTTGAGTAATAGCTTTCAGTTCGGCAATGTTCATCTGGTCAAGGAAGAACTGGCGAACGTCTTCGCTCAGTTCCTGCAGCACGTCGCCTTCCTGTTCACGGTCAATCAACCGCCACAACAGGCTGCGTAACTTTGGTGGGGAGGACTCCAGCAAGTGTGCGGTATCAGCCGGGGGCAAGGTGTTCAACATAGTGCGCAATTCTGCAGAGACACCGTGCTCAAGAGCATCATTAAGTTTTTTCAGCTCGGCTTCACCGATGCTCAATTGCAGTTGCTGCGCCATTGTTGTCTGCCTGAAATGATCTGCCTGAATGATTTGCCTGAATGATCTGCATGAACAGTTTCTGCGCATCCGGTAAAAGGCCGGATGGTCAGGGAAAATGAAAGATGGTCTCTATGGTAATTGCAGTGGCTACTCCCCGCAAAGGGGGAGTCTGTTATTCTTCTTCACCAAAGCGGTCATCAATCAGCTCGCACAGGGCAAGGCAGGCGGCCTCTTCATCATGGCCGTCACAAAGGAGCTCAAGCTCCGAACCCTGTCCTGCCGCCAGCATCATAACCGCCATGATACTCTTGCCATCCACCTTGCGCCCATTGAATCCGATTTCAATCTCACTGGCAAACGCCGATGACGTAGAAACAAACTTGGATGCCGCCCGGGCGTGCAAGCCCAGTTTGTTAATGATTTTTTTTCGATAGGTAATCATTATTCGTGAAGCTCTCTGTGTCTAACCTGAACCCGATCCAGCTTACTGGTAAACAGGGTGCCCAGTGTTTTACCAATATAGACTGAGCGGTGCTGCCCTCCAGTGCAACCGATGGCAATCGTCATATAACTGCGCTGGGCTGACTCAAAGCGCGGGAGCCATTTTTCGATAAAGGCACTGATATCCTCCACCATTTCGACCACCAGGGGATCATCCTTCAGAAAATCGATAACCGGTTGGTCCAGACCTGTGTATGTTCTCAGGGATTCGTCCCAGAAAGGGTTGGGCAGGCAGCGAACATCAAAGATAAAGTCGGCGTCTGAAGGAATGCCGTTTTTAAAGCCGAAGGATTGAAAAAGAACCGTCACACCGCTTTTGTGATCAGCGCAGAACTCCTGTTTGATCATGTCCCTCATCTGATGAACAGAGAGCGATGTGGTGTCGATTTTCAGGTCTGCCTCAATCAGCACCGGCGTAAGCAGCTTTTTTTCTAACGCGATGGCTTCTCTGAGCGATGTCTGGTCATTACTGAGCGGGTGCTTTCTGCGTGTGGCACTGTAACGGCTGACCAGCTTTTCGCTGTCGGTGTCCAGGTACAGTACCTGACAATGGATGCCTTTGTTCCGAAGGGACTTCAGCAGATCAGGAAAGTTATCCAGAGTTCCGGGCAGGTTTCTGATATCAATGCTGACGGCCATCCTGGGTGGAGTTGAATGATGGCCTTTCAGGGTATCCGGCAATTGGTTCAGCATACTGGCCGGAAGATTGTCGACACAATAAAAACCCTCATCCTCAAGGGTGTGCAGAGCTGAACTTTTTCCAGAACCGGAGCGCCCGCTGATGATGATAAGTTTCATAGCTGTTCCTTTATGCTTCTGAGCGTGTAAGTAGCTAACCATATGAAATCATATATTTCTGACTCCTTGTGCTGGCACTCTGCTTCGTTACAACTCCGGTCACATAGCTACGGCTATGCTCCCTCCGTTGTGCCTCGCATAGTACCAGCCCAAGTAGCCAGAAATATTCGATTCCATATGGCCAGCTACTTAGGTATTGAAAGCTGACCCTTCTTCTATTAAAGCAACTTTTGATCAAGAAGCCTACCGGATACCGTTGACCTGAGGTGGAAAAAGCAAATCGATGGCCAGGGTATCCGGAGTTGCTGGCAATCCTGTTAATCAAAATGGGTTTAATGGCTGACAGCATCTGGTTGCGGGATTCTATCAGGGGGCAGGATATTGGCCAGGCTGTTTGTTTTTTCTGATTCTAATAAATGCATAAAACTCTGTTAGTGCTTCTGACAATGCTGTCATTCATTTAATGGGAGCATCATCCTAGAATTCAAATCATAAAGATAATCCGTGAGAGAGGTTAATTAAATAAACTCTCTTAATTATATGAAACAACCCTGTTTTGTTAAAGGAGTAACATCATGGACGCACCACTTACTAAACCACAATTTCTCGCAATTACTTATCAACCATTAGTTAAAAAAACTTCTCAACCAGGATTAGTTGAAACTACTGGACATCCATTAGCTGAAAAAACTTCTAAACCAGTTCCAGTTCCGGGTCCGCATGAGAAAGATCAGGTACCTGAGGATTTTGGCAGGTTCTATAACCGCATGGTAAGGCCACTGGAAAGAAAGTTTGAAGATGCTCAGCCAAAACCAATATTTGTTATTGGCGGTCGGAATAAAGCCGAAGATAAACTGGCCAAAAGCCATTTGGCCTACCTTCAGCGTAAGGCTGATGCTATGCAGAATATCAAACCGGTTATCGATTCTGTTGTCCAGACAGAACAGGAAAGCCCCATAGAAAGCGACACCAATCCCAGGGTGGAGGTCATGCAGGACGAGCCGGCTTTGGAACCTGTTCCTCAGACAAATTCGGAAAGCTCTGAAGACAGCTCCTGTGGCTTCTTCAAAAAGCTGAAGCACTGGGCAATTAAAGTTGTCAAAGTTGTTTACAAATATACCGGTCTGAAATTTATTGTTGAGGCAAGCAAAGGTAAGGATAAATCTGAATCTGTTGCTGACACCGTCATAAGCCAGGATGAAGCTGAAGTGGTGGCGGATGTTGTCAAAAGCAAGCGTGATCCTAAACCTGTTGCTGATTGTGTCAAAACAGTGCTTGAAGCCAAAATAGATATGTATAAAGCCAAAGAGCTGGCCAGCAAGCCTGACAGGGCTAGAATGCTTGTGAACCTTAAAGCTAAACAACTCTATCGAGGTGTTGTTGCGCCGATTAACCCACGTACCGCAGAGAGCTCGCCTTTCTACGGGCAGAAGGGATACGATCTGACCGGTCTTCACAGTGCAAGTACTGTCTTTGCTGAAGAAAGAGATAAAAAAGCCTTGGAGAACATTGCTGAAATTGAAAAGAAACGAGCTGACGTTGAAACCAGAAAAGCAAAAGAACATTTTGACAGGGAAAAAAAGGTTACATATAGAAATAAAGCAGAAAGGCCTGAGTTAAAGTATGGCAAAGATGGGCTTGCCTACTACTATACACGAAAGCAAGATTCTGCTGAAGTGCAGAAGGCCAAAGAGGCTAAGGACATCAAAATGGCCGAGGGTCAAAAGCGACACGACTCTCAAAGCCCAGCGTCCGAAACCCCGATTGTTCCATCAACTGTTTTGCCCAAAGTCACTACAAAAGACCCAAAGGCCGACAGGTATGCAGCAATTCGTGAGTATGATAAAAAACGTAAGGTTCAACGGTAATTGGCTAAAACCTTGTAAGAAGCAATGCATTTTGTCGGGGACTCATAGAAGTCTGTTAACAACAAAAGATAAAAGCATTGTTATAAGTTGAACCTTTCAGGCCATCATTACCTATGATGGCCTTTTTTTGTCACGTTATTCACTGTTCACTCATGGTACGATAGAGCATTGTCGTATTTGTTGCCGAGCGTATTTTCTGAAGGGTCAGGGCAGAGTGAAATCGCCCGGCCAGCGCCCTTAAAATTTCAAGATGTTCCTGGTTTTCGCCTTCTGGCACGATCAGCGCGAATACCAGGTCAACGGGCTCACGGTCCACCGCATCAAAATCAACCGGTTCCGCCAGTCGTATAAAAAGACCGATCGGCTCCGGGCAGGCTTTACAGCGACAGTGGGGAATAGCCACGCCATCACCCAGCCCGGTAGTGCCAAGACGCTCTCGGGCAACCAGCGCTTCAAACAGTTCTTTGGCATTGATTTTCGGGGGCTTCGCTGCTGATGCGTTCAGCGATAAATTCCAGGATTTTCTTTTTGCTGGCCCCGTGCACCCCGTCAAGGGTGCGCTCGGGGGTTAGGATGCGATGAATAATCATGCTGAATAAGAATGGCAACCTGATAAATCAAAGGGCATGGCCACTGGCACCCTGTTGCCTGTCCAGGGCTTTCTCTTTTCGCTTAACCAGCTGCCGATCCAACTTGTCCGAGAGCAGGTCAATGGCTGCGTACATGTCTTCGTGCTCGGCGGTGGCATTAATCTCGGCCCCGCGGGTATGCAAAACGGCTTCTGCTTTCTGCACCAGCTTTTCGACACTCAGGGTCACCTGTACATTGGTGATATGGTCAAAATGTGAACCAAGACGCTCCAGTCTTTTGATCACATAGTCGTGCAGAGCTTCTGTTACCTCGACATGATGCCCACTGATGTTGACTTGCATGTAACGCTCTCCTGAATCCCATTATCCAGATAATCACCAGTCCGCGGGATTTTTCGTACTGGCTGAGTTCGATTCTATCACTGTCGGTGCAGCTTGGAATGCCCTGAGACAAAAAAAACTGCTTTTTGAGCGGTGTATCAACTAGGGCACTAACTGCTTACGTTCATTGGATGGCGGAATATTCATGGACTCACGGTATTTGGCAATGGTGCGCCTTGCTACCTTGATGCCCTGATCCCCCAGAATCGCCGCAATTTTATTGTCACTGAGGGGTTTGCGCGGTGTCTCTTCAGCAATAAGTTTGCGGATATGGGCCCGAATGGCCGTGGAGGAACACTCCCCCCCTTCCGTGGTGCTGACATGGCTGGAAAAAAAGTACTTCAGCTCGTAAACACCCCGGGGGGTATGCATGTACTTCTGAGTCGTTACCCGGGATATCGTCGACTCATGCATCCCCACCGCCTCGGCAATATCCGCCAGCACCAGGGGTTTCATGGCTTCATCCCCTTTTTCCAGGAACTCCTGCTGATAGGCAATAATCTGGCTTGCCACTTTCATCAATGTTTCATTGCGGCTTTGCAGGTTTTTCAAAAACCAGCGGGCTTCTTGCAGATGGTTCTTCATGAACACATTGTCGCGGCTGTTATTGGCTCTCTGAACCATGGACGCATAATTATTATTAATGCGCAGTTTGGGCAGGGCGTCGGAATTCAGTTCCACCGTCCAGCGTTCCCTGATTTTCCGGACGGATATATCCGGTACCACATATTCGGCTTCTGTCTGATCAATGGTGCTGCCGGGTTTTGGGTGGAAGCTCTGAATCAGGCTGAGGGCTTCTCGCAGCTGGTCTTCTTTCAGTTTGGCATGACGCATGATGCTGGCATAATCACGGGTGCCAAGGGACTCAAGGTAACGGGTGAGCAGCTTTTCCGCATTGTTGAAATGGGGTGTTGAGGGCGGCAGCTGACGAAGTTGAACCAACAGACACTCTCTAAGGTCAATACTGCCACAACCCACCGGATCGAATTGTTGTACCCGGTGTTGCAGCACATGGATCTCTTCAATCTCCAGATCGTCCAGTTGGGATTGAAGAGAGACAAACAGGTCATCCAGCGTGCAGGTTAAATAGCCATCCGGATTAACTGCTTCGATGATCGCCAGACCAATCAGCCGGTCCCGGTCGCTCATGGGCAGCATATCCAGTTGCCATTCCAGGTGATCCTGAAGTGACTCCACAGCGGAGGATTTTGCCAGGGGGTCATAATCATCGTCACCGCTGCTGGCCGGCAGGCTGGAATACACGTCGTCCCAGGCGGAGTCCACGGGCAGTTCATTGGGAATGCTGTCTGACCATTCCGCCATCTCCTGAGGCTCAGGTTCTGAGGCTTTTTCGCTCAGATCAACGAGTTCTTCCTGTCCTTCACTGCTGGCGGTGTCCTCTGTCTGGCTATCCTCGGACTCCAGCATGGGGTTGGACTCCAGGGCCTCCTGAATCTCCTGCTGAAGATCCAGGGTCGATAGCTGTAGCAGCCGGATGGCCTGTTGCAGCTGCGGCGTCATGGTCAGCTGCTGGCCCATCTTGAGCTGTAAGGAAGGCTTCATAGGCAACCGTATACCTTTACTTCGTTTTCCGTGGAGGCTGCAGAGGCTTACTCTCCATGTGCGGCTGATTATAAACCCATAGACGTTTCTGAAACCATAGCTTTAGCAAAAAATGTGCAAAGATTGAATACGATGAAATTACGTGTGTTTTTGTGTGGGTTGTAAGCGCTTTCCGTCTTTAAAGTTCGGTCATAACGACTGTCAGAATGGTTAAAAAGAACTACCCGATCATTATTTGACATTGGTCATTTACAACCAATAGCTCAAGAAATAACCTGCGCGCAATTTAGCCATTTTCAGGATTCCCCTGTGGATATACTCATTGTCATACCCGTAGTTGCACTGGTTATCTACGCCATCGTGAAGAACTACAGTGCATCGGCTTCGCTGGCTATTGCCGGTATTGTCCTGCTAAGTGCCGCCGCGGTGATGGGGATAAAAGATATTCTGCCAGCGGCCAAGGCCACCGGTTTTATCCCCTTTGACCTGTTTCAACTGATGAACACGGTATTCAGCTTCCGCATGGCCAGCCTGGGTCTGACCATCATGGCCTGTGGTGGTTTTGCCAGCTATATGTCCCATATCGGTGCCTCAGAAGCGCTGGTTCGACTGGCCGTCAAGCCCATCAGCCGTTTTCGCTCACCTTATATGGTACTGGCGCTGTGTTATCTGCTCAGTGTTGTGCTGCAAATGTTCGTCACCTCGGCAACGGGCCTCGGTCTGCTGTTGATGGTGACGCTGTATCCGGTGCTGAGAAATATCGGTTTAAGCCCGGCTTCAGCGGTTGCCGTGATTGCTTCTCCGGCGGCATTTGAAATCGGTGTCACCCAGGTGAATGCCAATTTTGCCGCCAGCCAGTCCGGACTGGAAATTACCGAATACTTCCTGGATTATCAGGCCTGGATCACCTTCCCCATGGCGCTGGTGGCGGCGGCCCTGCACTTTGTCTGGCAGCGTCGGTGCGATCTGAAAGATGGCTACAGGGTTGCCGAGCATGTGGGTGAGGGCATCGAACCTACAGACGGTGACCAGAAAGACCCGGCCCCGGCATTCTATGCGCTGCTGCCCATGATTCCTTTCTTCCTGTTGTTGATCTTTTCCAAAATGATGGTGTCGTCTATCAAAATGAACCTGGTCATGGCCATGCTGATCAGCGTATTTGTCGGCATGCTCTGTGAAGTGATCCGTACCCGGAAAATGAAACAGTCCCTTGATGGCTTTGATCAATTCCTCAATGGTATGGGCGCTGTTTTTGGTCCGGTGGTAGGTCTGATAATCGGTGCTGAAATTTTTGCCACAGGGTTAAAGCATATTGGTGCCATTGACTCCCTGCTCGGTTCTGCCCAGGGGCTGGGTATCGGTGCTGCCGGTATGACGCTGTTTATGGCCACGCTGATTGCTGTTGCGGCCATTATGATGGGCTCTGGCAATGCGGCCTTCCTGTCATTTGCCACCCTGGCACCAGAGGTTGCCAAAAGCTTTGGTGTGCCTGCGGTGGCCATGCTGCTGCCCATGAACTTTGCCGCTTCCATGGGCCGTTCCATGTCCCCCATCTCGGCGGTCATTATTGCCTGTGCCGGTATTGCCAAAATCTCACCGTTTGAAGTGGTGAAAAGAACCTCGGTACCGATGATTGGTGCGTTTGTGGTTGGTATGGCGTTGCATCTGATTTTGTTTGTCTGATCCTTTTCTCCCCCGCCTGGCGGGGGCGTTTTTTTAATATGATCCTGCGTTGTTCTCGGACAGGGTCCTGGTACCCGAACATCCCGCTCAGTGCAGCATGGGTATCAACGCTTTTACGCGAAAAATAGGAAAAAAAATAGGACACCCACAAATTCAATCACTAATGACAAATTTATGGATGTCTTTTTCTCCTTCACTTTTCTCCTTCACTTTTCTCCTTCACTTTTCTCCTTCATTCTGACCCCGATTTCCCTTGGCAATGACATGCCTCATCAGGCTTGCTAGACTTCACCGACACATATGTGGAAGTTGAAGAGGGTATTAGCATGGAGCGTCAAGATCATTTGCAATACATAGAAATCAACCCAGAAAAACGGTTTGGTAAGCCCTGCATAAAGGGGACAAGAATAACAGTTACCGACATTCTGGAGATGATGGCCGAGGGTATGAGCCAGAATGAAATTCTTGAAAATCATCCCAACCTGGGCGCAGAGCACATTAAGGCAGCTTTGTTGTATGCAGCCAGTACGGTCAAGGGTGCAGCATGATGCTGCTACTTGATGAAAACCTCTCCCCACGACTGATTGCACGAATAGATCTCACTTTTCCGGGTAGCCTGCATGTTATTCATGCCGGGCTGGACAATTCACCAGATAATGAACTGTGGTGTTATGCGAAAGACAATGGTTTCGCCATTGTCAGCAAGGACAAGGATTTTTTGTCGATGCTGGAAAAGCGCGGCCACCCACCAAAAGTGATACATTTGTCACTGGGCAATGTCAGGCTGACAGTTGTTGAAAACACGTTGATAGAGAACAAACAGGAAATCTATGCACTTCTGCAAGGCTCAAGCAAAGGGCTGCTTGTTTTATGAGTGCAATTGACCGCATAGAAGGTTGAGAGGGTTGATTGTTCCCAAAAAGAAGTATCAAGATTCAAGACTTGACCCCGATTTTCTAACCGCCCTAACCTATCAAAACAGGATCAATTTAAGGAAAAGCCAATGCCTACCACCTATGAGACAAAAACAGATGAGCGGGGCAACCTGTGCCTGCCATCCAATATAAAACTACCGCAAGACTGTCGTATCCTTGTTACGGTTCTTGATGAACCGCCCAAGTCGCAACAGGCCAATGATGAAGCGTTGCTGAGTGAGCAAGTACTATCAGAAGACTGGGATAAACCAGAAGAGGATGAGGCATGGTCAACCTTGGGCAGGGAGTAATTGTTCCGGTTAAATTTCCCTTTTCAGATCTGACTCGAACAAAGCGAAGACCGGCATTGGTTCTGGCTTATGCTGGCAAGGGTGACTGGGTATTGTGCCAAATCACCAGTAAAGCCTACGGTGATCAAAACGCAGTGGTTATCCAAAAAGAAGATTTCGCCCAAGGTGGATTATCGCTAACCAGCTACGCCAGACCAGGTAAATTATTCACAGCAAATGATACCCTGCTCGAACCCCCGGTAGGAAAATTAACCAAAGAGAAACACCAAAAAATAATTGACGGGATAATAGCCATTTTAAAAAAATAGCGTTGATAAAATGAAAACAGGGAAGAATAGGACACCCACAAATTCAATCATCAATGACGAATTTATGGGTGCCCTTTTCTCCTTCAAAGAAAGACTTGACCCGATTTCTTTGGAGGATGTCAAGAGCCTGGCCTCACCTCCACCAACGAACCAGAAAGATACTTATGGATAATACTGGAAACCAATGTCTGATAAGGGATGCCTTCACGCAGAGCCCGGGACTGGATGGCCAGCAAATCACGGTGGGAGATACGGATGTTGATGCGCTTATCCTTTTTAAAAGTCCCAGCAGCAACACTCTCCAGCTCTGCTTTGCGTTCCGGAGTCAGCGTGGACTGATAGTCACCTGCTTCCAGGGCATCAAGTAGTGACTGTTCTTCTCGATCCAACGTATTTTTTTTGTCATGAATCACCCTCCAGATAATCTCGGGTAAACTGTCGGCTCGGTATCAGGGTCTTCAGGAAGACCTCCTTTTCGTTCTCGACGTAGGGTACCAGCCAGGCATAGCCCATCACGTTAACAACAAACACCCGCTGGTGCGGGTAGTCAACAACGTTAGGATGGGCAATATCATCCAGAAGGTCGCCGTTTTGAATATGAAAGATAACTTCTTCAAATGATTTACCGCACTGATCAATTAGCTGTTGGTTCTTCTCGGCATTCCAGTTAAAGCTTTTCACAGAGCCAGTATAATGAATGTGTGCACTTTGTCATCAAATATTATCCAGTAGCCCCGTATCCAGTACATCATCAATCTTGTCCTCAGTGTCGCCCAGGCAATAAACACAGAGCAAGATTATGCAACGTCAAGAATCAAGAACCCGATTTTTGACCCCGATCATCGACCCTGCTGAGCATGGGGTGATTGAATATATCGACAGCGTCCTCAAAGGCAATGCCGTGTTTGTGAATATTTGCCTGATTTATTCCCCAAATATTCATCTATAATACTCGACTCTCAAGTTTCTAATGCACAAGTGTTTGATATTCCGGTAAACGATACTTGAGTGAAGCAGTTGGCATCATTCTCCCCAGCTCCCTGCCCGCCATATGCTTGCTGGATATTCTCACTGGCCGGTAGTCTTCCAGAGACTCCGTCAGCTTCTTGAACTGCTCCTGAGGATTTTCTGAATCCACAACTGTCCGGATGATATCCAGCAACGCATCGATTCTGAGCTTCTCGACCAGACAGCCAACGGTAAGCGCAGGCTGCTTGTGTTCCAAGCGGGCAGATTGTTCAGGATGAAGGAGCAACATATGGTCACACAGCACGCTCAGGATCACGCCACGCTCAGACCCTTCAATGCCTTGCTGCAAGGCTCTGTTGCACCAGCCTTCATGAAGTTTCCAGTCCTCAAAGAACACCTCGATCAACCACCTCAGCGTGTGAAGCCGGGCAATATCATCATGACGCCAGGAAACATCCGTGGCGGCCAGATAGCGATAGTCGTCCTCTCCCTCGTATTTCAAAGCAATAATAAATCGCTTCTGCCCATGGGCTTTGACCTTGAGACGGGCAGACAATACCGTCACCTTTTGCTCCTTTCCTCCTCGTATGACCAGAGTTTTTTTAACGCCAGGCCCGAGATAACTGTCAAAATAGGTCTTCAGATTAACTTCTTTGTTTTTGTAGATCACCGTCTGGTTCCAACGGAGCTGGCTAACAACCTGTGTTCCCGAGAAGACTGAGGAAGCTCCATCCATAAAATGGGCATCACCATAGAGAGCGTCCGCCAGGATGCCGGTGACGTTTATATCAGGAAAGTGGCGTTGGAAGGCCTGAATCAAATCCAGCGCCAGTAGCTGTTTTGTTGGGTACTCACTGTTGGGCTTTGGCTTGGGAGGTCGATCCTTTGGAGGAACTCCCTGTTTTTTCAACAAGTCTCTTTTCTTCCGCCATTCGGTCATCTTCGGGTCAGGCATATAGAACCGGAAGTCAATGGGAATGGTCACCAGCGGGGTTTGTAAAACCAGAAAGACCAGCTCCTGACCGTTGACATAACCACTGGTCTTCTTCTCCCTAATCTTGTGGGTCTTGCCTATCTTTTTGGTTCGTTTGCATCGTGAGCGCCCGGTGTCGTCAATAAGAAGATTTCCCTCTGATAAACCATAGCGGCCAATAATGACGAGAACACTGATGCGTAGCAGTAGATGCCAGACAATTTCGGATCGGTAAAACATCCACCATAAGGCGGCTGATGTGTATTGGCCAAGGCTTCGACGTTCCATGGTTGCCCAACAGAGCTTCTGCGTCAGAATCATTGCCGAAATGACAAATGCCAGAAAATAGCGTTGCTTGGTAGTCAGTCGCTGAGCTTGCGGAGCACGGCGTAAGGCTTGATCGAGATGATCAATAAATTGAGTAGCGCAGGGAAGAATACGTATAACCATGGTCACATGAATGTTGCCAATACATTACTTTGCAACCAAGCTTGGTACAGCAGGCCTCCTGTTGCCACGATGAAGACTCTGCGCAGCTAAAGTCCGAGTAGCGGCAGTGAGACCTGCTCAAATTTGACCCAATAGTCAGACTAAAACTTTAGAGTCGAGTAATAGGTACACACTTTCGGACACAAAATTATTATCCACAAGGAACAAACCATGGGCATTGATACAACACCAGCAGTTTTCGGCATAAGGGAGCTCAGAGAAAGATCCAAGGAACTTAGTGATGTTGCCCAGTCGGGCAAATTAGCCGTATTTACCCGTTACGGGGCACCTCTTATGATCGGCGTGCCGGTCACCAATACCCTGCTGGAAAAAGGGGTCCACACCAGTCTTGCAATCAGTTTGTATGAAGCGGGCGTATTAACACTGGCAAAATCAGCCCAACTCGCCGACCTATGCCTGGAAGACTTTATGAAGCTGGTATCAAGCCTTGACATTCCCATTGCTGATTACCAGCCCGGCGATCTGGAAAAGGAGTTAAAGCACTTTGACTAAAATCATCGTTGCTGATGCCAGCCCACTGATCGCCCTGGGCCAGACGCCAGTTCTTAATCATCTGAAACAACTGAATCTGATATTAATGGCTCCCGCCACTGTACTCAATGAGTGCAAAGTACCCGGAAAACCAGCCTGCCACGCCATTGAAAGTACTGTCCATTGCGGCACCATAAAGCCCATCGCACCAGCCAGACAATCACCCTTTGCTGCAACAATTACAAGCCCTACTGGATAACGGTGAAGCGCAAGCCATTATTGCCGCCATGCAGCTCAACGCCTGCATCATGATTGACGAGAAAAAAGGGCGCAGAGAGTCCTGCAAAAGAGGCCTCAAAGTCATCGGCAGTTTGACATTATTGCTTCAAGCCAGAAGACAAAATCTCATAGGGTCACTCAAACCTATCACTGATGGCCTCCGGCAGAATGGCATTCGATATTCAGACTCAGTCATTCATGAATTACTGGAGCTTGAGGCAACATTATTAAAGGCCCGCTGACCGTGATCCGTAAAAGCTTTTATCTTGTCTTTCACGGACAACGGACAGCGGACAGCGGAACACGGTCAACGGCTTTCAGGATAGTTCACCCAAAAACCGTTGAATCTTTATTGGGCTATTGAAGCTAACATCAAGAATCAGGACCTGACCCCGATTTTCCGATTTTCGTTGCCACGGCTTGGTAGATAAAAAGTGGGTGTCCTTTTCTGTTTTTTTTCTTTTCTTCGGTCATGAACAACCAACTATGCTGAGTGCCGGACCCTGTGGGATGGCTATTAACTGGCGGGTTTTATTTTTTGTACATACAATAAATCCATGAAGTACGAGTATGATGCTGACAAAGACGCCACCAACCAAGCCAAGCATGGCCTGTCGCTGTCTGAGGCTGAGCACCTGGAATGGGACACGCTCTGGGCATGGCAAGACCGTCGCTATAACTATGAAGAGCAAAGGATGGCAGGCCTGGCGTACCTTGGGTTGCGTTTGTGTTGTGTCGTCTACACCGATCGCGGGGATGTTCGCCGGATCATTAGCCTGAGAAAAGCCAACAAACGGGAGATGAAGCGCTATGCCAAAGCTTAAGCCGGGCACTATATGGCCCACCGATGAAGAAGACGCCGCCATCAATGCCGGGATCGCGGCCGACCCGGACACCTTTGAGATCACTGATGAGATGTTTGAGCAAAAGCGAGCCTCAGGTCGACCCAAGGCGGAGGAGACCAAGGAACGCATTACCATACGATTGTCGCCTGAAGTGATTGCGTATTTCCGTGCCACAGGCAAGGGATGGCAGACCCGTATGGACGATGCATTAAAGGAGTATGTAGCTACCCGGCATTCCTGATCTGTGTCCAACAGGCTGTTGGACAAATTCCCTGGGGGCATAATTTACGTGTGCGTGTGGAGGGGGTCATGAAGTCGTTTCAAGATTCAAGACCTGACACCGATTTTGACACCGATTTTTTCTCCGGAGGTAAATTTATGGGTGTCCTATTTTTTTCCGTTTAACACCCGCGATTCAACGGTTCTGGTGAGTTTCCATATATTTTCTCAGCAAATTGTTTATTCGGGTCTGATATCCCTGCCCCTGCCCCTTGAACCATTCCAGAACGTCGGCATCCAGTCGAATAGTCACTGGTTTTTTCACCGGTAGGTGCAGCTCGGCCTGTTGGAAAAAATTATCGTCCAGTTCAGGTATATCAGAAGTGTCGATGTCCTCGTCACTCATGGCATTGAGGCGCTCCCAGTCAGTACCGGATGTTTTCTTCATAGTGTTGAACCTCTTTCCTGGTGGCTTTTCGGGCTGAGATGATCCGTAATACATCATCCACTCGTTCGGTGTAGACCACTACGCCGGTGAGGTGGTGAATACGGCCAATGGCTACCCAGCGTTCTTCGCCATAATCGGCCCGATCATCGACCCTGCTGAGCATGGGGTGATTGAATATATCGACAGCGTCCTCAAAGGCAATGCCGTGTTTGTGAATATTTGCCTTATTCTTGTCTTCATTCCATTCACATTGCATGGTGATTTCGGTATTTACATTTGTACATACACTCAGAGGTTAGCACTTACTTTGAACAAATGAAACCAAAGACCAAGCCTGTCACATCAGGATAATAACTTCTTTACGTTTTTATAAAACCGGGGGCAAGTCTTGGTTCTTGAATAATGTCAATGCTCATTCGTTCATGGATCAAGACTTAATGGAATGGTCCGCCCCGCTCCCAAACCGGCTTCAAATGAGCCATGATAGAATGAGTTGTGCGAACATCATTCAAAATAAGAAACGGAGCGAACCATGGGCAAGCATAACAAACCAGGAGTTAGCCAAAAAGGTCAGGTTGCTTTTCTCGGAATTGATCTGAGCAAAAAAAGTTTCCAGCTGCACGGTGTTGATGCCAAAGGTAAAGTGACCATCAAAAAGAAACTCAACCGTAAGGCGCTTTTACCTTTTATTGCTAACTTGCCTGAATGTGTTATCGGCATTGAAGCCTGCGGCGGTTCGCACTACTGGTGTCGTAAGTTTACCGAACTGGGGCATGACGTTAACATTATGGCCCCCCAGTTTGTGAAGCCATATGTAAAGTCAAACAAGAATGACGCTGCTGATGCAGAAGCCATATGTGAAGCAATGCAGCGTCCCAATATGCGCTTTGTACCCACTAAAACTATTGAACAGCAGGACATTCAGAGCCTGCATAGAATACGCAGTCAGGCAGTGGCCAGAAGAACAGCGCTGGGTAACCAGATCAGGGGTTTATTAATGGAGTACGGAGTCATTATTCCTAAGAGGCTGTTTTAAAACTACTTAAACCTTCGTAGCATTATGCGAATCATGCATATATAAACGAAGGCTTCTGAACTCCTTGGCAGCTGTTCATAGTCTTTAGATAAACGTCTGGATCCTTCAAACCAGCCAAAGGTTCTCTCCACAACCCAGCGCCTGGCTTGAACGACAAACTTTCCCCGTGGGCGTTTTGTGATTTCAAGTTCCCTTTTGGGTTTGAAGCGATAAAACCACTCTTCAAGGTAACCCCGGTAGCCACAATCAGCCCAGACTTTCCGGATGTTTTTAAAGTATTTCTTAAGGTGAGCCAGTATGAATTGACCTGCAAAACTATCACTAAATGCGGCTGCGTGTACCCATACCACCAGAATCAGGCCAAGAGTATCAACAGCTATATGACGTTTTCTGCCTTTTATTTTCTTCCCGCCATCATAGCCTCGATCCCCCCCTTTTACCGAGGTTTTCACGGATTGGGAGTCAATGCTTGCTGCTGTTGGTTGTGGCTCTTTGCCCGCCTGAATTCGCACCTGGTCACGAAGAGCATCATGCACCTTCTTCCATGTGCCATCTTGTTTCCAGATTCGAAAATAGGTGTAGACAGTACTCCATGGTGGAAAGTCAGAAGGCAGCATTCGCCACTGACAGCCTGTTTTAGTGAGATAGAATATGGCATTCAATATCAGACGATAACTCCAGTCGCGTGGTCGCCCATTTTTTGGAGTATCATAGCCAGGGTCAGGGAATAGAGGCTTGAGGATTGCCCACTCGTCATTGGTCAGGTCGGATGGATACATAATTATCCTCCTTAAACTAATCAGATACTGTAGTTATAGACGACGTTGAGTTTTTTATCCTGAGTTAATGGTCAGTAACTTTTACAACAGTCTCTAAGGGAATATCCTTTGTTCGTAAACAGATTCCTCTGATTCTGGAAGATGCAGAAAACGGTTTAACAGTGCTGTTCCGTGAACTCCTCAGTGAGCTATATGATGACATGGAGCATCTGGATAAGCGGATAGCAAAGCTTGAGAAAAAGCTCGAAACTATTGCGGCCAATAATGAAGCCTGTCAGCTTTTACTAACCATACCCGGCATTGGGTTACTCAGTGCTACTGCTCTGTTCGCGGCGATTGGAGATATATCGGCATTTAAAAATGGCCGGGAAATGGCGGCCTGGCTGGGCCTCGTACCAAAGCAGCAGTCTACCGGTGGAGTGCCTACCTTGCTGGGTATCAGTAAGCGGGGAGACACCTACCTGAGAACCCTGATGATACACGGTGGCAGAACTGTTGTCAGGGTAGCCGACAAACACGACGATCGACGTAATAATTGGATTCAAGAGCTTGATAAGCGTCGTGGCAAGAATATATCAGCAGTGGCTGTTGCCAATAAAAACGCTCGCATTGCCTGGGCTGTGTTGACCAAGAAAGAGCCGTACAAGGCAGCAGCATGAATATAGGCATTAAACTATTAAACATTTGTCGTTAGACAAGAAAAGCAAAAGCGGTTAATCAGTGTAAGAAGCCTGCAACGAGTTGCGTGGATAAAGTTCAAATGATGGCATAAAAGGTAAGACCTGCACTCCCTTGAACCTGACCGGGGTCAGGGCCCATAAAGGCCGAAGACTTGATGAGGTGGGAGTGAGCGGATTCCATCAGGGCCAGAGGCATTGAGACCTCACCCCAAAGGCCGGATATATGGAAGCATTACTCTTTAACGTCATGATGGAAAACTTTTCCTTGCAATGCGGGGCGGACCATATATGACCCTGATTTATTGATGGCCTCCGGCAGAATGACATTCGATATTCAGACTCAGTCATTCATGAATTACTGGAGCTTGAGGCAACATTATTAAAGGCCCGCTGACCGAGATCCGTAAAAGCTTTTATCTTGGTACGCCCGGCATGGGCATGAACTGATGGGGTGAAAGTCCCCTGTGGGAGAACCTACATCTGACTGGCGGTAAAGACGCCTGCTGATGACAACCACTAGCTTAAGGCAAGTGCAGTCCCGCGAGGGGCTGTGCGGAGGCAGTCTGAGTGCAAAGGTGCGAGCCGACGTACAGAAATCGCATACAAGGCTGAGTCTCTGGGCGAGTGAGCCAAGGATCACAAAGCCCTCTGGTTCGTGAGACACGGTAAATGCGGCGGTTGTGCACTGAAAGTCCATGTTCTTATCCGGGGAGATCTGTTCAACATGCGATTGGTAAGTTCCCAGTTCTCAGCCACTGGTTACAACAGGCTCGGCGAACAGTGACTCATCATCCTGTTCGAGCAAACCCGATGGCAACCAATAGCGCCAGCAGAGGCAACTCCGCGTGGTGATTGGACAGAAGTCAGCAGAGGCCATAGTAGCTGTACGACAAAAGTCATTAATGGACGGGAAGTCGTCAGCGAAGGGCCGAACATCGATGACAAAGAGGAGACTGATTCCCTCAGGGCGATGCAGCCGTCCGGCGACTCACCGTACCTGGCGACAGAATCTTTGACCAGCTTTGAACCATGATCTACTAAATTGCGTACTTGAACCGGCTAATCTGGCAAGCGCATGGAAACAGGTCAGAAGCAACAAGGGTGCTCCGGGTATCGATGGAGTCACCATTGAAGCTTATCCAGACTTTGCCAAACAGCATTGGCCTTCAGTGCGTCAAGCCTTATTGGACGGAACCTATCAGCCGTCACCCGTGCGCCGGCATGTAATAGAAAAGCCGGACGGCGGTGAACGCTTGCTGGGAATCCCAACCGTGATCGACAGGGTCATACAGCAGGCCATTGTGCAGGTGCTGACGCCTGTCTTTGACCCGGGATTTTCCCCAAACAGCTTTGGCTACCGACCGGGACGGTCAGCACACGACGGAGTTCGTCAGGTTAAGCAGTTGATCAACGGGGGGCTACATTACGCCGTTGACGTTGATCTGAGTAAATTCTTTGATACGGTTAATCACGACGTTTTGATGTCGAGGGTCTCCCGTAAGGTCCGCGACAAACGCCTTCTGAAACTGATTGGTCGCTACCTGCGCTCCGGAGTCATGATTGAGGGCAATGTCTACCCGACCAGGGTTGGCATGCCACAGGGTGGGCCTTTATCACCCTTGCTGTCTAATGTGGTCCTCGACGAACTCGACAAGGAGCTTGAATATCGGGGTCATTGCTTTGCAAGATACTGTGATGATTTTGTGATTCTCGTCAAAAGTCAGCGTGCAGGGGATCGGGTGATGCACAGCATTACCCAATTCATTGAACGCAAATTGAAACTGAAGATTAACTCCCGGAAAAGTAAAGTTGTGAAAGCAACAGAAAGCGAATTCCTGAGTTTCACCTTCACAGGGAAGAAAGTTCGCTGGGCCCAGAAGTGTCTGGACCGATTCAAATACCGGATACTCAAGTTGACCAGTCGTCGCTGGGGTGTCTCAATGCAACATCGGTTACGCAAACTGGCGCAATATATCCGGGGTTGGATGGGGTATTTTCGGTTATCGGAATATTACCGACCAATTCCCCTGCTGGATCAATGGATACGTCGGCGAATCCGTTGCTGTTTTCTGAAGCAATGGCGCAAGCCGAAAACCCGTTTTAAGCATCTGGTCAGGTTAGGCGTTGATAAAGTGAACGCCGCCAAGATCGCAGCCAGCAGCAAAGGGTATTACCGTCTGAGTAAAACTTATGCGGTACAACAGGCACTGAATAACAATTACCTCGCGAAAATTGGGCTTGTTTCATTGAAAGACTTATGGATCAGGTTTCACCATCATCGTTGAACCGCCCGGTGCGGACCCGCATGCCGGGTGCTGTGGGGAGGGCTGGAGAAAGACCAGCCCTTACCCGATTCTTTTACGGACAGCGGAACACGGTCAACGGCTTTCAGGATACTTCATCCAAAAACCGTTGAATCTTGATTTGACTATTGAAGCTAACATCAAGAATCAGGACCTGACCCTGATTTTTCCTGATTTTCAATTTTTGCCCCCGATTTTGATCTGGATCAAATATGACCCCGATATTTTTGATCTTTTGTCGTTTTTGACCCCGACTTTTTGCGGACTCTTGTCTTTGTTTTTAATGGGTTTTTATGCCTTTTCGGGGTGGGTTGATAATGAGCGAAAAAACGCTTGCGCGATTTACGTATATGTTGAAAAATGCAGTCAAAGGGCGCAGGGCTGGTTGTTGGAGGTGGCTGTTAAAGCAAACAGTCTGTCCTCGTAGTAAAGCCAGCCGGTGGCTTGCAGGCAGTGAGTGATTGGCGGTAGGGTTTCGCCCTTTTCTGTTCACAAATTGCCACTAATTAAACGACGATATACGTTTGATGATAACAATAGGTAACTTGCAGCTAACCATTGCAAGGGGGCGTCACATGAATAAATTTAAGATATTGGCTTTGGCAGCAGCAGTTTCTGCGGGGTTGTTGGGGTCTGCTGGGGTGATGGCGGCTAATCAGGGAGATCTTGATACAACGTCCAAGGGTGACTTTTACATCAATTATGTCAAAGGTGAAAATGCCAGAATTTGGGGACTTGAAGACTTGGCGATGGATGATACTCATCTCACGGGAGCGGAAAAGACTCAGGAAATATGCATATATTCTAACAAGAACAATACATCCAATGCCTATGAATTGACTTTGGAAAGTGCTAATTCATTTGTGCTTAAAGACCAAAGTGAGACTCCCGAATCTAACATAGCTTATAATATCAAGGTTGACGGTATTGGTATTGGTGTTGGCTCATTAGATTCAACTGATAATAACGGTACCACAGATACGTACACTGATAATTTGAATGCTGGAGCCATCTCGTCTCAGCCAAATCCAGGGTTAGAATGTTCGGCAAGTGCACGTAATGCGAAAATTTCTGTATGGTTTGGTTCAGCGCCTAATGTAGCAACAGGCTATTTCACTGATCTGATAACCATGACAGTTGCACCACAGTAAAACTGAAAAAATCTGGGAAAAACCGGGGTCAAGTCTTTCTTCTTGACAGATAAACAACCACCCCCACCCCCAACAACCACAACCCCCAACACCGGCAACCCCCCAGGTTGCCGTTTTTTAACCCTCAGGTAATGAGGTAGTAACGAAGTACCCACCCGGTACAACTCAATAACCTGTGGCAGATTCACCATTATGCGTCGTTGGCAGTATTACTTTACCGAGTTTCTAACGGTCTCCATCACCTTAGTCACTCCCCTTGCGTTGGCCGACACCCCGGTATTCCTTGCTGCCACCAACCCACCCCCCGGCTTTGAAGAACTCAGCGCCACCCAAAGCTCACTGGTGGATATCTATTTCGGCAACCGCTACATCGGCTCGCAACTGGCGGCGTTCAGCCCCGGTATCATTGAACTGCCCGACCCAGCATCCCTGGTGCGCCAAATTGGCGACCTGAGTGAAACCACCCTGATCACCAGCGCCCTGAGCGGTGAGCTGGACAGCCACGGCGAGCTGGTCTGCCCACCCAACAGCACACAAAACTGCGGCCTGCTGGAAACCTCTGTAGCCGGAGTAGTTTTCGACGAATCCCGCTTCCGTGTTGATATATTCGTCAACCGTCGTTTTATGCAGACCCGCGCCGCCGAGGTGCGTAAATATCTGCCACCTTCGGATGCCGGGTTTTCCATGATGCAAAACCTCTCGGCAGCCGTCAGCGGCTCCACCGGCAGCGACAACAGCTACACCATCAACGGCCTGACCACCGCCGCCTGGCGGGAGAACAGCCTGTACTGGAGCTGGGACTACTCCGACAGCAACCGGTTCTCAGTCAACCAGATCTATGGCCAACGGGACTTTGAGGGGGTGGAGTACAACGTCGGCCTGCTCTCCACCAGTGGCTTTGGCCTGAACTTCACCGGCGACCAGCCGGTGCTTGGGCTGCGCATCAATAGCTCCAACAATACCCGGGAAGACCTGGACTTCTCCGGCGGCATGCCGGTGACGGTATTTTTGCCCACCCGGGGCCGGGTGGAGGTGCGCCGGGATGACCGACTGATCGACAGCGCCTTTTTCGAGGCTGGCTCCCAGCAGCTGGACACCAGCAGCTTTCCCAGTGGTGCTTACGATATTGAGATTCGTATTCTCGATGAGAGCGGCAACCTGCTCTCCAGCGAAACCCGTTTCTTTGCCAAACAGAGCCAGATTCCACCAGTAGGCGAATGGCTGTTCTTTATGGAGTCGGGTCGGGTGCTTGATCGCACCAGCGACCGGGCACTGCCCGAGGTCACCGACCAGTGGCTGAACCGGGTCGGCGTCAGTCGCCGCCTGCACGATACCGTAGCGGCCACGGCCGCCATAGCGGTGAGCAGCGACGATGCCCTGTCGGAATTCGGGCTGTTCCACTTCGGCCCCCTTTATGACATTGAGCCGTCGCTGATGCTCGGGGATAACGGCACTGCAGGTCTGAGTGTCAACGGTCGTTTGACCCTGGGGGATCTCTCCCTCTCCGGCAACTTCCGCCGGGTATGGCGCGACCAACCCAGGGTTGAACCTGACGACGGTGTCAGCCTGCTCGGCAACGCCTTTGAGCAGCACGCTTTTTCCACCGGCATGCCCCTGTTCGATGGCAGCCTGAACTATCGCTACAGCATGAACCAGGGCTATGACGACGATAACAGCGCCCAGGACCCGACCCGCACCCACAGTCTGGGCTATCGCCGTACCCTGTTCCGCACCTTTGATTATGATGCGGATATCAGCTTCAGCCTGAGCAAATCCGGTGATGATCAGATTGGGCTGGTCAACATCAGCTTCCGCTACCGCACCGACCACTGGAACTTTAACGCCACGCCACGGGCAGAAGTGACCCGCCGGGATGGGGAGAGTGATTCCAGCCAGCGTCTGCGCCTGTCCACCTCCTGGGAGGACCGCGAGCTGCTGGCCAGTGACCTGCGGTTTGATGCCGGGGTGGAAGGCGGCACCGGTAACGAGCGTATCGACGGCAGCGTGCAGTACGCCAACCACTATGGCCGGGCCAGCTTCAGTGCCAGCCACAGCCGTATTGAAGGTAGCGGCACCACCAACTGGGGTGGCAGCATGAGCACCAGCTTCCTGACCGACGGTGAGGTGTTCGCCCTGGGCGGCGAAGACCGCTCCGAAAGCGCCCTGGTGGTTAATCTTGAAGGTCGCGCCGGTGATGTCTTCGATGTGCGGGTAAACGGCCAGCGTCGTGGTTATGCGGTGGCCGGTTCACCGTCGATTATTGGTCTCTCGCCCTATGATCAGTACCGGGTCACCCTCAGCCCGGCCGGTGAAACCCTCTACAGTTTTGATGAACGGGAAAAGGTGGCCACCCTCTACCCCGGCAATGTGGTGACGCTGGATTATCAGGCGATACCATTGCAACTGCTGTTTGGACGACTATTGTTTAATGGTCGGCCGCTGACAGACGCTCGTATCAATGGCGGTTTGCTGCCCGGTAGCACCGACGATATTGGTATGTTCCAACTGGAAGCACGCTCTGATGTGGGCACCTTGCAGGTGGAGATGGACAACGGCTGGCTCTGCCCACTGCCGGTGCAGACAATGGACGAGGGCTATGTGTTACAAATGGGGACCATTGATCTGGCCGATGCCGAGTGTACGACGGTGTTGGAGGGGCAGTTGGCGGTGAGTAAGCGAGGAGCTGGTGAGTTAAGGTAGTTATGACAGCAGTAATCAAAAATTGGGTTTGTTGGGTAAGCTGTGTTTTGTTTTTGGGTTTGTTGGGTCCGTTGGAGGTCAGTGCTTTGCAGTGTGTGCCAGCCAACCCAGACAACAATAACCCGCAACCTTCAACGGGAGTGTCCGTTTGTGAGGGAGGAGGAGGGCCGCTACTTGATCAGCCCCTTTCAGCAATGACTGTATCATATCCGAGTAATGGTTCGTTTACTGTAACAAAAGAATTCCAAATACGTTCTTGCGGTCGTTTTGGTTGTGCACGACCAGCCTATTTTAACGTGCGCAGTGCTGGAGTCACACTCAACAATGCTACCTCAGAAATACCTCTCACCGTTTCTATCGAGCAGACAGAATTCGAAAAGAGTGTGGATTTCCCGGTAGATAACGCATGTAATTCTGATAATTGTGACTTTCGGGGTGCTGGGACTGGGGAGGGGGCTGCGAATCCGCAATTATTGCGTTGTGAAGAGTGCCTTGACTTTAAACTCACTATAGGAGCTAACCTGAATGACCTGATCAAAGAAGGTAAGCTGACGCAGTCAGGCAAGCATTCTGGCACATTGACTTTTATCATAGATCAAGCGCCCAGCACAGCAGGCATTACTGCAGGTGATGCCAATGTTGATTGGCCTGTTAATCTTTATATAGAGCTTGATATACCGGATTTTATTCAGATCAGTGGCCTTGGAGATATGACGCTGAACAGCAGCGATGGAACGGGAACTCAACGGTTCTGTGTATATACTACTGTTGCTCAAACTTTTTCTTTAATGCCTGCTAGCAAGAATGGTGAACCGGACCAGGGAGGGCTATGGTCCGATTTTCGCTTATCTAATGAGGCTGAAAATTATCTTAGATATTCAATGAATATTGATGACGGAACCAAAAATTATTCTTTTTTCTGGGGCTCGTATAATGGTTCTCTCCCTCCTGTACACACCGGATGGAAGCCGTCGAACGTGCTTGATTGCAGTGCTGGTAAAAATATGGAGTTGACTATTTCCATTTATGATGACATAGATGCTGCTCCTGCTGGTGTTTACAGTGATACTATGGAAATCACTGTTTATCCTGAATGATTCCCGTCTAACCAGAAAGAAACGCTGGGGCAGGTCTTGTAATACCCGTCGCCCCTTCACTAACCCGGAAATGGCAAAAACCGGGGCTAGGTCTCGAATGAGTTCAAATGTCAGACTTGCCGGAAAAGTGGCATGTCGTATGTTGATCTGCGTCATCCGCAAAGGAAATAATATTTGTCCATTGTCGGTTATCTGATATTTTAGCCGAATAATCTGCGGGTTTTGATTTTGCATCGCAATATTTGATGAATAATGTTTTGGTGGTGCTATGGATGCACAGGTTACTGAAAGTCTATTCCCCTCGATTATCCCGGCAGAAACTAACCCTCTGGAGCCCATTCCCCTCGCCGAATTAACCCGGCAGATGTGGCAGACCTTTGAGCGGATGGGGTTTAATGGCTTCCTGTATTACGGCATTCTGGATGAAATACCGTCTCCGGACTGGCGGTTTTTTTCCAACCAGCCCATGCAGCAGCATGAACACCGTTATATCGGTACGATGCGCATAGAGACCCTGGCTAACTACCATCAGCAAACCGGTGGTGATGAGCGCATCCGACAACAGATTTTTTCTGCCCAACGGTTGTTTCAGCGTGAGCCTTTAGACCACCGTATTCAGCAACAACGAAAAATACTGGATTTTTTTACTGCCCTGGATATTCACTCGCAACTGTTTGTGCCGGTTTATGGCCTGGCCGGCAGAGGCTGGCACGCTCAGTATATGTTGAACAGCCCGCTGTCTGACCAGGAGCTGGCCAGCTGGCTGAAGGATTACCAGGTATCGTTGTACAACGCCTGCTTCTATTTTCATACCCTGTTAATGCGTGACTACAGTTACCTGTTTAATCCCTGGCTGAACGATAGGGTCAGTGACCGGGCGCTGGATGTGCTGACGCTGACGGCTAACGGCCTGGGCAGCAAAGAGGTTGCCAGCAAAATCAACCTCAGTGAGAAAGGGGTGAACTATCACCTGAACTATTTGCGCGAGTGGCTGGGTGCTGAAAACCGGGTGCATCTGGTGGCTCTGGCCAAAGATATGCGTATTATCTGATGCTATTCTCGGACAGGCTCCTGGCATTAATGACATAGAAGATAAAATTGACCAGGATCAATAACCGGACATATCTGGCATTTTTGCCAGTTAACTTTGCCTGACTCATCTCCCATTATCGAATCACAGAGCGCAATTTTCTGGCGCTGTGGGTGTGTCGTGCTGCATGAATGCTTTGCTGATCAGCTGGAACCTGAGCAAAAAAATAATGTGTTTTTTCTAAAGGCATTTGGCAGGATCAGCCTTTTTTACTATCAAGTTCCATATAACCAGCTTTACCCGGATATTTCATAAACTGTCCCGAATCTCGCGCAGGACTTTGTCGCTCTAAGGGATTTTGTGAGGGAGCGCCGTACCGGGGAGTACGGTCGACTGAGCAAAACTCCCTTAGAGCGGCAAAGGACAAGCGAGATTGGGAGCACGTTTATGAAATATCCGGGTTATATAACATACCAGTGGAAATGAGTTATGTTTAAAAAAACAATGATGGCTGCTTTTGTTTCACTTGCGCTTCAGGCTAATGCTGCAGATACCGCTGTAGAAGTGGGGATGTCTACCCTGGGGGCCGGTATTACCGGCTCCTATCGGCTAATGGACTCTATGGTGCTGAGGGGGCAGTATAATTATTTCACTTTTGGCACCGATTTCGAGGAAGATGAAATCGAGTACGATGCTGACCTGGAGCTTTCATCTTTTGGGGTAATGGCTGACTGGTATATGTTTGACAACAGTGGTTTCAGGCTTACCGCAGGCGCTTATTACAATGGTAATGCCCTTGAAGGTGAGGGCAAGCCAAAGAACGGGAATAACTTTGAGATTGGTGGCACTCCTTATGCGCTTGATCGGCTGGATGCAGATGTTGAATTCAACAGCTTTGCACCCTATCTCGGCATGGGCTGGACATCAGGCTCTGCGGGGACAGCCGGTTTTATCTTCAGCGCTGATCTTGGCGTGCTTTATCAAGGCTCAGGGGATGTCTCCCTGAAAGCATCCGGAGCAGCAACTGGTTTACCGGGCTTCAATGAAGATTTAAAAGAAGAAGAACAAAAGCTGGAAGATGAGTTAAGTGGTTATAAAGTATACCCGGTAGCCTCTATTTCAATGGGTTATCGTTTTTAGTATCCCGTCATTCAGAAGTTGCAGCCCACCACCCGTGGCCTGACAGTTACCTTTCTCAAAAGGGCTCTGTCAGGCCAGGTGCTGCTGGTGTCAGTTCCGGGAGACTTTGTTATTTCAATGAGATTGACTTGTACCATCTCCGTTTATCCTGAGCGGAGTCGAAGGGTGTCTGGCACGATCTATCATGGGCCGGAGTTTACGCCCATCGACAGGCTCAGGACGAACGGAGATGGTACGCATCAAACTCACCGAAATGATGTACTGGCTGCGGCTGGGAACACAGAGTTACAAGCTGAACTGGTGCCCAAGATAAACGTCACGAACCGTCTGGTTGGACAGTACCGTATGGCTGTCGCCTTCTGCGATGATATGCCCTTCGCTGACGATATAGGCCTTCTCACAGATATCCAGTGTTTCCCGGACGTTATGGTCGGTGATCAGTACCCCGATACCCCGGTTTTGCAAATGACGGATGATGGACTTGATATCGCCAACGGAGATCGGGTCAACGCCGGCAAAAGGTTCGTCCAGCAGAATAAAGGTCGGGTCAGTGGCCAGTGCCCTGGCAATCTCTGCCCGTCTTCTTTCACCGCCGGATAGTGCCATGCCGGCACTGTCACGAATATGGCCAATATTGAACTCATCCAGCAGCGACTCCATTTTTTCGGCGCGCTGCTGTTTATTGAGGTCTTTCCTGGTTTCCAGAATGGCCAGGATATTGTCCCGCACGGACAGACGACGAAATATAGAGGCTTCCTGGGGGAGGTAACCGATACCGGCACGGGCTCTGTGGTGCATGGCCTGAAAGGTCAGGTCCTGCTGATCAATGCTGACTTTGCCGCCATTGGCTTTTACCAGCCCGACAATCATATAAAAACAGGTGGTCTTTCCTGCACCATTAGGGCCCAGCAGGCCAACGATTTGACCACTGTTAACCTGTAGAGAGACATCTTTCACCACCTCTCTGCCTTTGTAGCTTTTGCTAAGATGTTCTGCCTTGAGGGTTGCCATCCGGTTGTCTGTTAACCTGAGTGTGAAAACAAAGTGTGTTGTTTAGAGCGCTGCCCGCTGCCCGAAAAAGATAAGACTAATGCTTTTACGGGCGGCGGGTAGCGGGCAGCGTTCGATTATTTCGTGCTGGCCGCTTTTTCCTGACGGGGTTGAATGACCATCTGTACCCGGCCATTGTCTCCCTGACTGGGCGTGCCTTTGGCATTGACGGTCTGCAGGGTCAGGTTGTAGTCAATCTGTTCGCCGGTAAAGGTGTCTCCCTTTTGCGAGAGCTGGGCATTTTTGATCAGTTCAATCTGGTCACTCTCCACATCGTAGCGAATGGTGTTGCCCCAGGCCTGAACCATTCCCTGTTCACCGGGTTGCAGCTCTTCATAGTAAGCCCTGGCCTTATTGCCCCGGGCAATGACCCTGGTCAACTCCCGATCCCGGGTGTAGATGGTAATAACATCACCGGTGATGCGTGTGGTGCCCTGGGTCATGACCACATCACCACGATACACAGACACCCCTTTTTTATTATCAATGTCAGCCGTGTCTGAATCGATCTGGATGGGCTGCTGGCGATCAGCGGGTAAGGCCATGGCCATAAATGGGACAAATAACAGCCCGACAAGCCATTGTTTGTTCAGGAGTGCTTTTGCTTTTGGTCGTCGTGTCATGGGTTATCGTTTCCCTGACAGGGAGATATCAATGATTGTGTGAATGATCAGCTTACTCAGTCTCATAGACTCCCCGTACTCTGGACTTTAATTGAATCTTTCCCTGCTGGTACCAGGCGGTCATCCCAATGGCTCGGGTCTCTCCGATGTCGCTGGTGATCAGCACAGGACGATCGGTATCGGCAATTTCCTTATCCGTCGCAATGGTCAGGAAATCGGTGTCCATTCTGAGTTTTTGCTCATAGCCCTGTTGCCTGACGGACGGGCTGCTCTGGATAACCACGACATTATCCCACAGTTCAATATCTTTGCCACCGGGCAGTAATTTTCCGTTATCTGACGTTGACACAGTGAGTTGTCCACTGTCACTGAGGTTCGTCAGAGTAGGTTGTTGCAGGAGTGTGTTGTCATTGTGGGGGTAATGGGTAATGCTGTCCGACTGCAACTGGTATTGCAGCGCTCCGGTAGCGTCGTACTCCTTAACCAGGGCGTCCACCAGAAAGTAGTCGGCATCCTGGCGGATGATTTCCGAGGGGCTGGCACTGACCGTTACTATTGCACCGTCGTAGGTCCAATAGCCAGCGGCCAGCAGTAGCAGGATTGCAGCGATAATAAGATGATTGCGAGAGGTCATCCGGGTTCCGAAACTGATAGCCTTGGGCTGATAAATAGCCTTGAGCCTGATAAATACCTTGAGCCTGATAAAAAGCGTTTAAACCACGCCCGCTTTCAGCAAGTCATGCATATTAATGGCACCAACAGCATGTCGCTCATGGTCAACACAGATAAGCGCATTGATTTTGCGATCATCCATAATTCTCAGTGCTTCAGCGGCAAGAATATCAGGGGTAATGGTGGTGCACTTGATGGTCATTACCTCGTCGATGGTCGTGTTGTGCGGGTCAACTCCGTGATCCAGTGCACGACGAAGATCACCGTCGGTAAAGACACCAACGACCACGTTGTGGTCATCAATAATGGAGGTCATGCCGAGACCTTTTCGGGTCATTTCCAGCAGCGCTTCACCCAGGCGTGTACCTTTTTTCACCGTCGGGATTCGATTGCCGTCATGCATGATATCCTGCACTTTCAGTAGCAGCCTGCGACCCAGGGCGCCGCCGGGGTGGGAAAATGCAAAGTCTTCTGCGGTAAAGCCTCGGGCTTCCAGCAGCGCAATGGCGAGCGCGTCACCCATAACCAGTTGAGTGGTGGTGCTGGATGTGGGTGCCAGGTCCAGTGGGCAGGCCTCTTTATCAACCCCTGTGTTCAGGTTTACTTCAGCGGCTTGCGCCAGTGTTGACGCGGGTTTGCCGGTCATGCTGATCAGCGCAGCCCCCATTCGTTTGAACAGCGGCAGCAAGGTGATGACTTCGCCGGTTTCACCGGAGTTGGAAATAGCCAGCACCACATCGTCTGCGGTGATCATGCCCATGTCACCATGGCTGGCTTCGCCGGGATGGACATAAAACGCCGGTGTACCGGTACTGGCCAGGGTGGCACTGATTTTACGGGCGATATGTCCTGACTTTCCCATCCCCACCACGACAATTCGGCCCCGGCATTCCAGCATTAACCGGCAGGCATTGCTGAAGTCTTCACCAACACGAGGCAGCAACGCTTCAATCGCATCCTTTTCGATCTGGATGGTACGACGACCAATTTCAATAAAATTCTGGTCAGAGGTCATTTCAGTAAAGCCTTTGCAGGAGCTGTCAGGATGTTGTGGCAAAGCATAACCTTTCAGACTCCGGGATAAAATAGTTCAGGGGGAGGAGCGTTCAGCTCCGGTTTAAACCGTTTGTACGTACAGCCATGTGCCATAGCAGGCATACCCTGCCAGAAAGATAATACCTGCAAAACGTCCCAGCGTTTTGGGTTTTTTACCGACGATGGCCATGGCCGCCAGCAGAACGGTAAATGCCAGCATCACGGTATAATCTCGGGAGAAAACGGATTCACTGATGGCTCCGGGACGGACCAGTCCGGGCATTGACAGAACGGCCAGCAGGTTGAAGATGTTTGAGCCCACCACATTGCCCAGGGCAATATCATGGTGGCCACGCAGGGCGCTGGCTACCGATGCAGCCAGCTCCGGCAGGCTGGTGCCAATGGCGACCACCGTCAAACCAACGATCAGCTCACTGACACCCAGCCAAGTGGCGATTTCCGTTGCCCCCCAAACCAGAATCTGGGCGCTGACCAGCAGCAGTACCAGTCCGCCCACCAGTTCCAGGTACGCTTTGGCTGAAGGCAGCTCTTCGATCTCTTCAATCTCTGCCAGAGGTTCTTCCGGGTGGGATTTTTGCCAGGTCACCATCAGATAAAGGGTAACGAACAGGCCACTGAGCAGCACCAGGCTTTCTATCAGCCCAAGGTAGTTGTTGGCAAGGCAGGCACCGGCAATCACCGTGACCAGTAACAGCCAGGGTATTTCCCGTTTGGCCAGTGCTGTTTTGACCGGCAGTGGTGCGATAAGCGCGGTTAGTCCAAGCACCAGCCCCATATTGGCAATATTGGAACCAATGGCGTTGCCAACCGCGATATCGTTGTGCCCCTGGAGAGAAGACATCAGCGATACCAGAATTTCTGGCGCAGATGTGCCGATGGAAACAACGGTCAAGCCGATCAGCATGGGGGATATACCCCAGTTTTTTGCCGTAGCGGCAGCTCCGCCAACAAAGCGGTCTGCACTCCAGGTAAGTAGTATGAAGCCAACAACAATGGCGGCTATGGCATAAATGGCAGGACTCATTCCGGGGGAGTTCTCAAGAATTCATATAAAGGAGAGAAGTGTAGGGAAAATCAGGCAGACAATGCAACTGTATTACCCTCTGAATTGATCCTGTCAGCAGAAAATTCCTCCGATATAATTTGTCTGTAGTTGTCTGGCATACGGTTTCAAGGTAATTGATGTACTGGAAGGTGCAATTAAAGTGTGAAACAGGTCATAATATTGGAACTGGAAGACTTTTACATTCTGTCTGTTGCAGGGATCTGCGAACCCAATGATGAATTCCATCTCTTCAGGTGAACAACACAGCAACGAAAACCGCACCGATAATTTTGTCGAGATTCGGGGTTTGACCTTTTATCGAGGTTCCCGGGCGATCTTCAAAAATATCGACATGGATATACCCCGTGGCAAAGTGGTGGGTATTATGGGGCCTTCAGGCACCGGCAAGACCACCCTGCTGCGGTTGATTGGCCGTCAGCTGCTACCCGACCGGGGCTCGATTGTGGTGGATGGTCAGGATCTGGCTGATCTGACGAGAGATCAGTTATTTGTTCAGCGTCGTAAAATGGGCATGCTGTTCCAGAGCGGGGCTCTGTTTACCGATTTGTCTGTTTTTGAGAATGTCGCCTTCCCCCTGCGCATTCACAGCCAGCTATCGGAAACCATGATCCGTGATATCGTACTGATGAAGCTCCATGCGGTGGGGCTGCGCGGTGCATGGTCATTAATGCCCAGTGAGTTATCCGGCGGTATGAGTCGGCGCGTTGCCCTGGCCAGGGCCATTGCCCTGGACCCTGAAATGGTGATGTACGATGAACCCTTTGTCGGACAGGATCCGATTGCCATGGGCGTGCTGGTGGAGCTGGTTCGTAAGCTGAACCAGGCGCTGGGCATCACCAGTATTATTGTTTCCCATGATCTTCATGAAACGGCCAGCATCGCGGATGTACTCTACCTGATCGCCGATGGTGAAGTGATTGGTTCCGGCAGCCCTGAGGAGATGTTGAGCTCAACGGATGCCAGGGTCTGCCAGTTTATGCAGGGGCTGCCCGACGGGCCTGTTCCTTTTCACTTTCCTGCAGATGATTATCAAAGCGACTTACTGTCTCCGGGGGTATAAATGAAACTTGATGTTCTGGACCGGCTGGCTCAGCTTGGTCAGTCAGGTCTTGGTCATGTGGAGTCCCTGGGGCGGTCCGGTATTTTTCTGTTTCTGGCGATTTTTTCCCGGGCGGGGTTCTCTGGACGTGGCGCGCTGCTGATCAGGCAGCTCTATAACGTTGGTTTTCTGTCGTTAATCATTGTATCGGTTTCCGGTCTCTTTATTGGCATGGTTCTTGGTTTGCAGGGCTACAGTATTCTGATTCGCTATGGCTCAGAGGGGTCTGTTGGTCAGCTGGTGGCCCTGAGCCTGGTGCGTGAGTTGGGGCCGGTGGTGACGGCACTGCTGTTTGCCGGGCGTGCCGGTTCTGCCCTGACCGCTGAAATCGGGCTGATGAAAGCGACCGAGCAGCTGTCCAGTATGGAAATGATCGGTGTTGATCCGTTAAAACGGGTCATTGCCCCACGTTTCTGGGCGGGGGTGATCTCTATGCCGCTGCTGGCGGCGATCTTCAGCCTGGTGGGGATTCTTGGTGGCGTCATTGTGGGCGTTGACTGGCTGGGGATTTATGAAGGTTCATTCTGGAGTGGCATGCAACAGTCGGTTGATTTTGTCGATGATGTGGGCAATGGCCTGGTGAAAAGCCTGGTGTTCGGGATTGTGGTGACCTGGATCGCTGTCTTCCAGGGGTACGATGCCGTTCCCACTTCAGAAGGCATCAGTCGTGCAACTACGAGAACGGTGGTTTATTCTTCACTGGCTGTTCTCGGATTGGATTTCATTTTGACCGCAGTGATGTTTGGTGAGCTTTAAGGAGAGAGCATAAAATGCGGATACGAACGTTAGAAATCAGTGTCGGTGCCTTTATGCTGGCGGGCATGTTGGCATTGGTGCTGCTGGCGGTAAAGGTCAGTGGCCTGTCCCTGAAAACCGGCGGTGAAACCTATGAGCTGAATGCTTACTTCGATAACATCGGAGCCCTGAAACCCCGTTCCAAGATATCCATGGCTGGTGTCACCATTGGCAAAGTGCAAAGCGTTGAGCTGGATAAAGTGACGTACATGGCCAGGGTGGTTATGGATATTGATCAGCAAATCGATAATATACCTATCGATAGCACGGCATCGATTGTCACCGCAGGGCTATTGGGTGAGCAGTACATTAGTATCAGCATTGGTGGTGACGAGGCGTTTTTGCAAGATGGTGAGCGTTTTGAAGACACTCAGTCAGCGCTGATTATCGAGGAGCTGATCGGTAAGTTTCTTCTGGGTACGGTCAATAAAAGCGAGTAACGAAAGGTCAACAAGCCCGGAGAAGCGTTCTCTGGCTAGCGGATGGAATGGATGATGAAAGGTAATCGACACGTGGTGGCTTTCCTGGTGGCGCTGTTGTTTCAGTGGTCTTCAGTGGTCATCGCTGCAGAGCAGGTCATTGAGTCACCTCAGAAGGAAGTGGAAAAAATTACCAGGGAGCTGCTGGCAACCTTTGCAAACAATATTCATCACTATAAAAAGGATGATGCTGCCTTTATTGCCGAGGTTGATCGCCAGCTATCACCTTCCGTGGCCTTCGACGCCATTGCCCGGGGGGTGATGGGCAAATACTCCCGCCGGGCTAAAAGCGGACAAATTGAACAGTTTTCCAGGACGTTTAAAGACAGTCTGATCAGCTTCTATGGCAAGGCCCTGCTGAGGCTAGATGATACCCGGTTGACCATTGAGAAAGTTGATGCGGTACCGGATAACGTCTTAAATGCCTACCGGTCAGGCAAGGCACGGCTGGTTCCCGTGGATATGACGGTGAAAACGTCCTCCGGTACTGTGGCCATCTCTTATTCCATGGTTTATCAGGATGAGCGCTGGAAACTCAGGAATATCATTGTGGATGGTATCAATATTGGCATTCAGTTCCGTAATCAGTTTGCCGAAGCCATGAGCAAGTACAATGATCTCCAGTATGTGGTGGATCACTGGCCGGAAATCATGCAGGGTGAAGCAACGGAGAACAACGCTGCGGGCAAGCAGTCATGACCCTGGCAGTGGCAGCACCTGGCCGGTTTACCCTGAATGGTGTGGTTAATTTCACCACCTCCGCCGTTGTTGAAGAGCAGGGTGCCCGTTTGCTACTGACCTCTGGCGGTGACGACTGGGAAATTGACCTGAGCGGTATCTCCCAGGCCGATAGTTCTGCTTTATCGGTCTTTCTCTCCTGGATCCGGCTGGCAAAAAAACAGCAAACGTCCATCGAATTTGTTGGCATGCCTCATGAACTGGAGGCACTGGCTGAAGTCTGTGGTATTCAGCCATTGTTGAATAATGTGAACGGCCCGGAAAACTGACGCAGCTTGTGGTTGATCCTGTTTTGGGGCTATTCATGGAACCCCCTCTCGGATATCATTGGCCGGTTTTACTGTTCCCTTTAAATACCTGATTGTTATTCCCTGAGAGGTTGGATCATGCAAGCCGAAGAGGTCAAGGCGCTTCTGGAGAAGGAGATTGCGGGCTCACAAGTGATTGTTGAGGGCGAGGGGTGTGACTTTCGTCTGACCGTAATCAGTGACCAGTTTGAGGCGAAGAGACCGGTTCAGCGTCAGCAGATGATCTATTCTCACCTGAATCCATTCATCACCAGTGGTGCGATTCACGCTGTATCGATGGTGGCTTTGACTACCGCAGAGCGTGCCAGACAGCTGGGTAACCAGGACTAAGTGAGAAACCATGGATAAACTGATTATCACCGGTGGTGTGCGCCTGGATGGAGAGATTCGGGTCTCTGGTGCCAAGAACTCTGCCCTGCCGATTCTGGCTGCGACCCTGCTGGCTGACTCCCCGGTTACCGTATGTAATCTGCCCCATTTGCATGACATTACCACCATGTGTGAGCTGTTTGGCTGTATGGGGGTTGAGCTGCTGGTGGATGAAAAGATGAACGTGGAAGTTCATGCCAGCACCATCAAGCAGCTCGTGGCACCTTATGAGCTGGTGAAGACCATGCGGGCTTCTATCCTCGTACTGGGTCCTCTGCTGGCCAGATTTGGTTATGCCGAAGTCTCCCTGCCCGGTGGCTGCGCTATTGGTAGCCGTCCGGTTGATCTGCATATCAGCGGCATGCAGGCCATGGGCGCAGATATTGTTGTGGAAGACGGCTATATCAAAGCCAGCGTCAAGGATCGCCTGAAAGGTGCACACATACTGATGGACACCGTAACGGTCACCGGTACGGAAAACATCCTGATGGCTGCGGTACTGGCCGATGGCGAAACCATTATTGAAAATGCGGCCCGTGAGCCTGAAGTGGTGGATCTGGCCGAGTGCCTGATTACCATGGGTGCGAAGATTGAAGGCCATGGTACGGGTATGATCCGGGTTCAGGGCGTAGAGCGCCTGAATGGCTGCACCTACTCGGTCCTGCCAGACCGTATTGAAACCGGCACTTACCTGATTGCTGCCGCAGCAACCGGTGGCCGGGTCCGCCTGAAAGACACCCAGCCTGATATTCTCGATGCGATTCTGTTCAAGCTTCGGGAAGCCGGTGCTGCAGTAGAATGGGGCGATGACTGGATTGAACTGGATATGAAGGGCAAGCGTCCCAAGGCCGTTGACCTGAAAACGGCACCTTATCCAGCGATGCCCACCGATATTCAGGCTCAGTTCACCGCATTGAATACCATCGCTGAAGGCACTGGCCGGATTACCGAAACCGTGTTTGAAAATCGCTTCATGCATGTTCAGGAAATGAAACGCATGGGCGCAGATGTCGATGTGGAAGGTAACACCGTTATCGTCAAAGGTGTTGAGCAGCTCAAGGCAGCGCCGGTTATGGCGACCGACCTGCGGGCTTCAGCCAGTCTGGTTATTGCTGGCCTGGTCGCTGAAGGTGATACCGTGGTAGAACGTATTTACCATATTGACCGTGGTTACGAGTGCATTGAAGAGAAACTTCAGCAACTTGGTGCCAAAATTCGTCGCGTTCCTGCCTGATTTACACTTCTTTTCTCCTTTCTTACCCTGACTTTCGGCTTTTTGGTCAAAAGTCAGGGAACTTTTCTCCCTTTTACCACTCAAATAAAACGATAGTCTCAATTTTGTTATTGATGACTTGACGACCGTCAAAGACTTTTGCATCCATCAGAGAATAAAGCTTTGTCAATTCATTGGTTTTGCTGACTCATTAAATATCACGTAATGAAGGCTCTCTCAAATACAAGAATATGCCTGGCAGTAGAATGGAGTTTAATTAAATGGAATTAACGGAGTTTACTGCTAATAGCCCGGTCATCCCGGAGGTAGGACCCCGGTCTCCATCGATCAGAACGAGCGGAGATAGGGTTTCTGTTCGGCCTGATTTTGGTGCAGCAAATCATGTGAATATGGAGGGCGCTGCACCGGGTGTTCCTGCACAGACAGCAATGGTTGACAGAAGCTCAATCAGTCAAGTGTCAGGGCGTTCTTTACTGGCTTCCAGCGCCAATCAAAGCGAGGGCACTGCTGATGATGCAGATGAAAGTACTTATCTACTGGCAGTACCCCAGAGTCAGAATTTAACGGCAAGCCAACAGACTACTGCCTATTCCTCTATGGGGCAGACAACAGCAACCGGTGTTCCAGCCTCCGGTAGCCCGGATGAGGACGCACCTCAAGTTCGCCATATTTACCATGATATCGTTTTTTGTTTTTATCAAAACCTCCGTAAAGCCTGTGGCCTGGGCATTGAGTTAGGTTTGAGAAAGGTTGGCATTAATCCGGATGCCCAGCCAATCGTTGCTGCTGGTCGCACCGGTTGCTCTGTGGGTGGCAGTCATGATAACGGTTATGTGAATATCGAGATTGTCCGTCCTCCCGCAAAGCCCCGCAAGAAGATGAGTGACAGGCTGGTCAAGGCGGCAGGTTTAACGCCGGAAAAAATGCTGGAAAAGCCTGAGGCTCTGAATGCTCTGGTGGAAAATCTGACGGAAGTGATTCAGGGCGAGCTGAAAAAGGCCAGCCCCTGGCCAGAAAACGTTGCCGGTGGAGTGGCTGGAAATGCGGTTGATCCCGGGGGTGATGAAGGCTGGGTCAGTGATGTTACCCGATCAATTGCCACCATTCTGGTACACCTGACTCATGAGGCCTTTCTGGATAAAGTAACCCTGGCGGATAGCGACGCTGGGAAAAAGGAAATATCGGACACTCTGACCCGGTTAATCGTGAGCATACTGGGTTTAACCGGGCATCCGTCGGCACACAACAATGCAATTGGCATTGATTCCATGTTAAGTAACGGCATTGTTACTGTATCGCAGTCGGGTAATCAACTGTTTAATGAAAAAATGACAGCCATCAAGGCTGACTCTTTAAAGGGGATTATCAACCAGGCACTGGTCAGCATGATGGCTGAAGGCGTTGAGTTCACCGATAAGAATGTTGATGAGCTGCTATCCAGAATGACGGCCATCATTATTGATACCCTGATGAATATTCGCGCTGATACTGTGCGCATATTCAATGACTGGCAGCAACGTAAACCGGATGAAATTGACAGGATTCAAAATAGAATTGCCAGTAGCGCAGCAAAAACATTAACAACCGTTGTACAAAAACACAGCCATATTGTTGTGCAGAAATTCAGCTCTGCTGCGGATGGTATTTCTAAAATGGCTGGTAAAATAGCGGGTCTATGGAAGTCCAAATCCAATCAGCCTGAACCAGAGCCGGTTAAATACACCGAAAAGAAAATCAAACAGCTGATCAATAAGAAAATAGAAGAAGCTGTTCGGGTATTTCAAAATGAACAGAAGTTTAAAGATAAGCTGAAGCCGTTAATAGAAGAGAATCTGAAAAAAATTGCGCCAGATATTAAACGTACTATCAGAAAACTAAAGAGAGAAACGCAAGACTGTAAAAAGAATAGCGGGGGATGTGCAAGACCTGGTGACCAGAATCACCGCTGCATTTGCAGACGATAGCCAGCAAACTGAACAGGGAGAGGATGCTGCCGCTGTACAAGACCCGCACACATCTGGCGATTCAGCAGCGAGCGATCAATCAGGCAGGGCTGCTACCTCATATTCTGCTGAAGGAACGACAGAACCTCGTGTCGGGCAAAGCCGTGTTATTGATCAGTTGATTGCTCAACAAGGTAGCAGGGTGGTAGATGAGGCAATAGCCCTGCTGACCGGCGAACTCCGGAAAAATCTGGATACGGTTATAGCGAGTGTAGAGCCGGGCATTGAGAAAGTGATGGAACAGGCCGTCAATCAAGGCGCTGCTTTTATTGCTGAGCGAAATGGCACAGAACTCCCGGCAGATCGTGGGCTGGCAGAGACTCTCCCCGGATTCCGGGCAGCCATGACACCGGTTTTAACGACATTGGCTGTTGATATATTGAGCCATAAGCTCGAGTCTGAGGCGTGGGAAAAAGCACTTCGTGACAAAGGGCGTGAAGCGATCGGTCAGACGAATCGCCCGTCAGATTCTCAGGAAGACTCCGCAAACACCATCGATGCGGCATTGAAAACAGCGGAGGCTGTTGCTCTACAGCAATTAACGGACCCGTTAAAGTCTGTGATCGATACCCTGCCCCTGGACAGTCTTCAGAAACTGGCTTTCGACGTTATCCTGCAAAGCGCCGGGGATGGAACCGTCTGGCTTGATGATCTGGTAAGAGATCTGTTTAACCGGAAAATGGGGGACGAATCCATTGTTCTGGCAGTTATAGATACAATTTCAGAGGAAACGGTCAAGCTGCAGCACCAGCTGATAAGTGCTGCTATGCACTGGATAAGGCAACGAGCAAAGGAGTGGGGGGCGAAATACCAGGTCAATCAATGTATGGACTGGTTGGCAACATGGATAGCGGAAAACAAAGAACAGATAGACCTGGATGCTCGAGAGTATGTAAAAACATTGCTGGTTCAGGCAACCCCGGAGTTGGAAGATGCTATCCATGAACGATTAGAGAGCCTGCATTCTGCGTTGGCAAGTAGCAGGATTGATGCGGCGGCTACTTTTCAGCGGATAGCGGAGGAGTTGGAGCCAGGGGAAAAGTCCGGCCATTTGACCGGCAAGGGTGTGAAGAAAACAACAGCGGGCCATCAAAATCAGCAGGATCACTGGCAGGATGCGCGTCAGGCCGTTGCTGATCAGTTGGGTAACCTGGCTGATGAAACCATCGACCTGGTCATTAAACAGAGTGGTCAGTTGGAGGCGGTCAAGCCGATTCTGGCGGGCAGTATTCGTGAGGTTATGAACCTTGTCGTCAAAGAAGGGGCGCTGTTTACCGCGAGGCACAACGGTGAACAATGTGACGACGTGCATGCCTTAAAGGGCGGCACGGCGCTGACCGAACAATTACCGGCGTTTCTGACCACAGCCACGGTTGAATTAATGGTTGAACTGCTGAGTGACCGGTTGCAATCCGGAGACTGGAAAACAGCAGCCGTTACCGAGATCACTGCCGGGGAGGAAACCGCAGACTCAGGCAAGATGATAGCCCGCGAAATAGACCGAATGCTGGGTGAAGGGCTTGCCGAGATGGTCAACGCGGTGGCCGATCAGGTGGAATCACTTCTGCAAAAACACCCATACATTACTGCCGAAGCCGTGCTTGGGGAATTGACCCGGCAAGGGATACACGATGGTGCCGTCTGGGTGGGTGAGCTGGTGAGCGGCCTGTTTGACGGTGATGCCCGGGTCGTGTCCAGGGTAGTTGATAAGTTAACCGAACAGGCAGAGTCGCTGGTGCAGACCCTGGCAACTCACGTGCTTGGCTGGTTATCAACTGTGGATCAGGCAACGGGGCCGCAAAACCTGGAAGTCGTAAAGGAGATTCTGGTTCGCCGTGGGAATACTCTGGTAGAACCACTGCTGACCGGCGTGACGGGCGAGGCAGCGGCGTTCGGAAACCAGGCATCAGAATCCACCGCGCTCAGAAATGCCGTTATGCCGTTCATACAGGACCAGGTTCAGAAAGGTCACGTACTGGAACGGCTGGCCGCTTACGGAGTCGATGCGCTGGTAAACAGCATCAACAAGCATAAGGACGACCTTGCAGGGGATGTAAAAGCACTGACCCGTGCAAGCATGGACAAAGCCCTGCCGGAACTGGAACAGCTTCTCCATAGACGGTTGCAAGCCCTGAGTACTGCGATGGAAAAGAGGCCAGACGATACGCACGGTGTTGTGGCTGACCTGCGCCAGGCGGCAAAAACGCAGAATCCAGAGGAAAAGCCCGGCAGCGATAATAAGAATAAAAAAACGACAGCGGACCATCAAAATCAACAGGATCATTGGCATGATGCGCGTCAGGCCGTTGCAGAACAGCTGGGTAACCTGGCTGATGAAACCATCGACCTGGTCATTAAACAAAGTGGTCAGTTGGAGGCGGTCAAGCCGATTTTGGCGGGCAGTATCCGTGAGGTTATGGATCTTGTCGTCAAAGAAGGGGCACTGTTTGTCGCGAGGCAGAACGGTGAACAATGCGACGACGTAAATGCCTTAGAGGGCGGCACGGCGCTGACCGAACAATTACCGGCGTTTTTGACCACAGCCGCGGTTGAATTAATGGTTGAACTGCTGAGTGACCGGCTGCAATCCGGAGACTGGAAAACAGCAACGGTTACCGAGATCACCGCCGGGGAGGAAACGGCAGACTCAGGCAAGATGATAGCCCGCGAAATAGACCGAATGCTGGGTGAAGGGCTTGCCGATATGGTCAACGTGGTGGCCGATCAGGTGGAATCACTTCTGCAAAAACACCCATACATTACTGCCGAAGCGGTGCTTGGGGAATTGACCCAGCAAGGGATGCACGACGGTGCTGCATGGGTAGGTGAGCTGGTGCACGGTCTGTTTGCCGGTGATGCCCTGGTCGTGTCCAGGGTAGTTGATAAGTTAACCGAACAGGCAGAGTCGCTGGTGCAGACCCTGGCGACTCACGGGCTTGGCTGGTTATCAACCGTGGATCAGGCAACGGGGCAGCAGAACCTGGAAGTCGTAAAGGAGATTCTGGTTCGCCGTGGGAATACTCTGGTAGAACCACTGCTGACCGGCGTGACGGGCGAAGCAGCGGCACTCGGAAATCAGGCATCAGAATCCACCGCGCTCAGAAACGCCGTAATGCCTTTCGTACAGGACCAGGTCCAGAAAGGTCAGGTACTGGAACGGTTGGCCGCTTATGGCATAGATGCGCTGGTAAACAGTGTCAGCAAGCATAAGGACGACCTGGCAGGGGATGTAAAAGCACTGACCCGTGCAAGCATGGACAAAGCCCTGCCGGAACTGGAACAGCTTCTCCATAGACGGTTGCAAGCCCTGAGTACTGCGATGGAAAAGGGGACAGAAGATACGCACGGCGTTGTGGCTGACCTGCGCCAGGCGGCGAAAGCTCAGAAGCCAGAGGAAAAGCCCGGCAGCGATAATAAGCAAACGACAGCGGACCATCAAAATCAACAGGATCACTGGCATGATGCCCGTCAGGCCGTTGCTGATCAGTTGGGTAATCTGGCTGATGAAGCCGTCGACCTGGTCATTAAACAAAGTGGTCAGTTGGAGGCGGTCAAGCCGATTCTGGCGGGTAGTATCCGTGAGGTTATGGATCTTGTCGTCAAAGAAGGGGCACTGTTTGCCGCGAGGCATAACGGTGAACAATGTGACGACGTGAATGCCTTAGAGGGCGGCACAGCACTGACTGCACAATTACCGGCGTTTCTGACCACAGCCACGGTTGAATTAATGGTTGAACTGCTGAGTGATCGTTTGCAATCCGGAGACTGGAAAACAGCAACGGTTACCGAGATCACTGCCGGGGAGGAAACAGCAGACTCAGCCAGGATGATAGCCCGCAAAATAGACCGAATGCTGGGCGAAGGGCTTGCCGAGATGGTCAACGCGGTGGCCGATCAGGTGGAATCACTTCTGCAAAAACACCCATACATTACTGCCGAAGCGGTGCTTGGGGAATTGACCCGGCAAGGGATACACGACGGTGCTGCATGGGTAGGTGAGCTGGTGAATGGCCTGTTTGCCGGTGATGCCCGGTTCGTGTCCCGGGTAGTTGATAAGTTAACCGAACAGGCAGAGTCGCTGGTGCAGACCCTGGCGACTCACGGGCTTGGCTGGTTATCAACCGTGGATCAGGCAACGGGACAGCAGAACCTGGAAGTCGTAAAGGAGATTCTGGTTCGCCGTGGGAATGCTCTGGTTGAACCACTGCTGACCGGCGTGACGGGCGAGGCAGCGGCACTCGGAAATCAGGCATCAGAATCCACCGCGCTCAGAAACGCCGTGATGCCGTTCGTACAGGACCAGGTTCAGAAAGGTCAGGTACTGGAACGGCTGGCTGCTTACGGAGTCGATGCGCTGGTAAACAGTGTCAGCAAGCATAAGGACAACCTTGCAGAGGATGTAAAAGCACTGACCCGGGCAAGCATGGATAAAGCCCTACCGGAACTGGAACAGCTTCTCCATAGACGATTGCAAGCCCTGAGTACTGCGATGGAAAAGAGGGCAGACGATACGCACGGCGTTGTGGCTGACCTGCGGCAGGCGGCGAAAGCTCAGAAGCCAGAGGAAAAGCCCGGTAGCGGTAATAAGCAAACGACAACTGACCATCAAAATGAACGGGATCACTGGCATGATGCCCGTCAGGCCGTTGCAGAGCAGCTGGGAAATCTGGCTGATGAAGCCGTCGACCTGGCCATTACACAGGGTGGTCAGTTGGAAGCGGTCAAGCCGATCCTTGAGGATAGTATTCGTGAGGTTATGAACCTTGTCGTCAAAGAAGGGGCGCTGTTTACCGCGAGGCAGAACGGTGAACAATGCGACGACGTAAATGCCTTAGAGGGCGGCACGGCGCTGACCGAACAATTACCGGCGTTTCTGACCACAGCCACGGTTGAATTAATGGTTGAAATGCTGAGTGACCGATTGCAATCCGGAGACTGGAAAACAGCAGCCGTTACCGAGATCACTGCCGGGGAGGAAACAGCAGACTCAGCCAAGATGATAGCCCGCGAAATAGACCGAATGCTGGGCGAAGGGCTTGCCGACATGGTCAACGCAGTGGCCGATCAGGTGGAATCACTTCTGCAAAAACACCCATACATTACTGCCGAAGCCGTGCTTGGGGAATTGACCCGGCAAGGGATACACGACGGTGCCATCTGGGTAGGTGAGCTGGTGAACGGCCTGTTTGCCGGTGATGTCCGGGTTGTGTCCAGGGTAGTTGATAAGTTAACCGAACAGGCGGAGTCGCTGGTGCAGACCCTGGCGACTCACGGGCTTGGCTGGTTATCAACCGTGGATCAGGCAACGGGGCAACAGAACCTGGAAGTCGTAAAGGAGATCCTGGTTCGCCGTGGAAATACTCTGGTAGAACCACTGCTGACCGGCGTGACGGGCGAGGCAGCGGCGCTCGGAAACCAGGCATCAGAATCCACCGCGCTCAGAAACGCCGTAATGCCGTTCGTACAGGACCAGGTTCAGAAAGGTCACGTACTGGAACGGCTGGCCGCTTACGGAGTCGATGCGCTGGTAAACAGTGTCAGCAAGCATAAGGACAACCTTGCAGAGGATGTAAAAGCACTGACCCGGGCAAGCATGGACAAAGCCCTGCCGGAACTGGAACAGCTTCTCCATAGACGGTTGCAAGCCCTGAGTACTGCGATGGAAAAGAGGGCAGACGATACGCACGGTGTTGTGGCTGACCTGCGCCTGGCGGCGAAAGCTCAGAAGCCAGAGGAAAAGCCCGGCAGCGATAATAAGCAAACGACAGCAGACCATCAAAATCAACAGGATCACTGGCATGATGCCCGTCAGGCCGTTGCTGATCAGTTGGGTAATCTGGCTGATGAAGCCGTCGACCTGGTCATTAAACAAAGTGGTCAGTTGGAGGCGGTCAAGCCGATTCTGGCGGGCAGTATCCGTGAGGTTATGGATCTTGTCGTCAAAGAAGGGGCACTGTTTGCCGCGAGGCATAACGGTGAACAATGTGACGACGTGAATGCCTTAGAGGGCGGCACAGCACTGATCGAACAATTACCGGCGTTTCTGACCACAGCCACGGTTGAATTAATGGTTGAACTGCTGAGTGACCGTTTGCAATCCGGAGACTGGAAAACAGCAACTGTTACCGAGATCACCGCCGGGGAGGAAACTGCCGACTCAGGCAAGATGATAGCCCGCGAAGTTGACCGAATGCTGGGCGAAGGGCTTGCTGAGATGGTCAACGCAGTGGCCGATCAGGTGGAATCACTTCTGCAAAAACACCCATACATTACTGCCGAAGCTGTGCTTGGGGAATTGACCCGGCAAGGGATACACGACGGTGCTGCATGGGTAGGTGAGCTGGTGAACGGCCTGTTCGACGGTGATGCCCGGGTCGTGTCCAGGGTAGTTGATAAGTTAACCGAACAGGCAGAGTCTCTGGTGCAGACCTTGGCAACTCACGGGCTTGGCTGGTTGTCAACCGTGGATCAGGCAACGGGGCAACAGAATCTGGAAGTCGTAAAGGAGATCCTGGTTCGCCGTGGAAATACCCTGGTAGAACCGCTGCTGACCGGCGTGACGGGCGAAGCAGCCGCACTTGGAAATCAGGTATCAGAATCCACCGCGCTCAGAAACGCCGTAATGCCATTCGTACAGGACCAGGTTCAGAAAGGTCACGTCTTGGAACGGCTTGCCACTTACGGAGTGGATGCGCTGGTAAACAGTGTCAGCCAGCATAAAGACGACCTTGCAGGGGATGTAAAAGCACTGACCCGGGCAAGCATCAAAAAAGCCGTACCGGAACTTGAAGGGCTCCTGCACACAAGGCTGCAAGCACTGGCCGACGCAATGAAAAAGGTGCCAGAGAATAAGCGCGATGTAGTGACTGACTTGCGCCTGGCAGCGAAAGCACAGAAACCAGAGGAAAAACCCCAAGGTGCTACTGTCGCCATTGTGAAGAAAACGACTGTGGACCATCAAAATCAGCAGGACCACTGGCATGATGCCCGTCAGGCCGCAGCAGAGCAGGCCAGCGAAATGGTCGGTGATTTAATCAAGCTGACCATCGATGAAACAAAACAACTGGAAGTGGCCAGGTCTATTCTGTCTGACAGCTTTGGCAAGGTTATCAAGGTCGCCGTTCAAGAAGGTGCCGGGTTTGTTGCCAAACACCATGGCATGCTGTCTGGCAACCACCAGAGCAACGGTGTAGTGCTGTCCGGGGATAGCATCGCTAAACTGACCGGCCTCGTATCACCATTCCTTACGACAAACGTTGTCGAAAGTATCACCGAAAAGCTGTTGTCTGCTGCCTGGCAACAACAAACTGTGAGTGACGTAAAGAAGGCAGCTGAACAAGCACTGGTACCGGCTAGCCCGGATAAAGTGCATTTGCCCGCTTCGACACAGAAGCCGCAAACTGTCGGGCAGGTAGCTTCGGGTCAACGTACGACTATTGGCACCGAAGTTGATGACATGCTGAAAACAGGCCTGGCCGAGATGCTGCACAGCGGTGCAGACCAGTTGGAAGCGATTCTGGAAGGTCTGCCTTACGACAGTGTGAAAGCAATGGCCAGTGACCTGGCATTGCAGGGGATCGCTGATGGCACCAGATGGCTGGACATACTGACAGCCGGTCTGTTTGCTGATAATGAGGTGATCGTCCCCAGGGTGATTGATGCCATTACCGAGCAGGCGGTGGTGACCCAGCAGGCGGCCATTGACGGTGTGCTTGGCTGGCTGGCTAAAGAAGATACCACGACAGAACAGCAGCCGAACCGGCAGAAACTGCTGGAAATTCTTGTGCACAGATTGAATGGTCTGGTGGTACCGGCAGTGACGGGTACCTCCAGCCTGGTTGCAGAGAGCCTGGAGCAGACATCACAGTCCCTGGCTCTCAGGGATGCAGTGCTTCCTTTCCTGCAGAATCAACTTAACAGGGGGCAGGTACTGGAACAACTGGCCGGTTACGGTGTGGATCAACTGTCAGGCTGGGTACGTCAGCATAGAACGGTGCTCCGGCATGATGTGGAAGTCCATGTTCGGGCAATGATGCAACAGGCGGCCCCGGAGCTGGAATCCATCCTGCATGATCGGCTGGCGACTCTGCGCTCTGCGGTCAACGATAGTCAGCAGGATAAGGGGAATGTAGTCGCTACCCTGCGCAGGGCTGCTGAAACAATAGCACCTGCTCAAGGGGTGAACACAGCCACTGAGAAAGACGGCCACTCTCGTCAGTCTAAAGTGATGGATGACCTGATACCTGACCTGAGCAAGGGCATTACGGAAGTGATTACTCAAGGCGCTGATATCTTCCGTCGTAAGGCATGGGCAGACAATCTGCGGTTGAAATCCGGGAACGGTGCAGATCGTTCCAAAATGTCTATTTTCCCAATCGTTCTTCCCCATGTTCAGCGAATGGTTAAGGAAGCGGTGAGTGCCGGGACTGAATACGGTATCGGGACGCTTGCAGAACCATCCGATGGCAATGCGGCTGGCATTACCGAAGCCGTCAACCTCCATGTGCAAAGTCTTACGGCTAATTATTTAGGCCAGGCGGTTGCCGATGCGATTGAGGGTATGGCTAATGCCGTTTATAACAATGCAGACGGCATCCAGAGCGCAATTGAGGCGCTTTTGAAGAATGTGAATGTCGGAGCTACAGCACCAATGGACCTGGAGGCATTATTAATGCCGCATATTGATGGTGCTATTGATAAGGCCCTGGATCATGGCCAGGGTTTTATCCGTGAAAGTATGGAAAAATGGATCAAAGTCAATGCCCTGGCAGCGACACCGGAGCTGCATAAAGCCATTGATAAAATGTTAACGCATATGATGGCTAATGGGGGGGAATGGATTATCCGTCATCAACAAGGGGTTGAGTTAGAGGTTATCGAGCCAATAAAGAAGGCGATGGCCGAAACACTCAGGCAGGCTCAGGCGGATATTATTCAAAATATTGCTCTCTGGTTGAGTAACGACGCTAATTTACACCATTTCGTTGGAGTATTTACCGACCAGATTCGCACAACGGTTACCCGGGTTGTTGTCGATGCTGTGGCCAAGCAGGTTGCTGGAAAAGAGGGAGAGACAGAATGTAAACGTGCAGTTGATGATATGACGCCTTATCTGACCCCTATTATTGATCAGGTGTTGACCCGGGCTATGACTTACACGGGTAACTGGTGTTCTGGTTGGGTCCGGGATCACGGTGCCGACATCTCATCTCTGGTGAATCCCCTGATTGATAAAACCGTGGAGGAGGTTATGCCTTCCGTACGTCAGGCGGTTCAGGATAAAGCATTACTGCTGGCACGAAATAAAGCACAGGATATTGACTTCAATAGGCTGGCTGCAGAACTGGCGGCAGCTTTTGCCCACCGCTTTGATCCGGGTAAGATTACGTCTGGCGTTCTGCAGGTTCAACCAAAAAGCTGTGTGGCCAGGGAGCTCCCGAAAATTTTATGTTTCCTGATGCAGACGACGGAAACCTATGAGAGTTTGGGCGGAAATCTCAATGAACCGGTGAAGATTGACCGGGTCATCATTGATGGTCGGGTGTTTAAGAATATTCAGGCTTACCTGACGAAAATGAAGGATGGCTCTATTCAGATTCGCAAAATGGATCTGATATTTGAGAATGAAAATCAGGTTGATGTTGATATCGAAGTGACCGGAGTCTCCATTTCCTATCAATTACCGGAAAAAAGCAAGTTGTACAAAGCCGCTCTATTAGCAGCTGCCCCTGCGATGAGCCCTGCCGATTTAGCCAGGAGTCTGCTGGAGACATTTACACCAGATCATATTGATTTCAATGTTGATCAAATTACGGGTGAGTTTCACGACAATATTCTGGACGGCCCCGGAGAAGATATTCTCAGTTTTGGCCTAAGCAACCTGAAACTCTCTCTTAACATACATAAATATGCTCCAAGACCTTACATCGATATCAGTGTTGGGCCGCAGGATGGACATCCAGCCATTGAGTCAGTAAAAGTGAATTTGGCAGGCCATGGCCTGGTTGATCATGTCGAGGCAGATATTCACCTTGACCGACATCGCAATGGCTACGCTGATGTAACAACACTGCTGAAGCCCGACCGGTTGAGTCGTTTTGCCGGGTGGCTGATTGGCGGGCCTATTAAAGTCGATGCCAAAGTGGCTATCAACAATACCACAGGAACTCTGGATGATATTGAATCAATCCGTGTTCATGCCGGTCGTTTCGGTAAGGTATGTAAAGCCATGTTTAAAAATACGCTTAAGGCCTACAATCCCGGACTCACTTTGGCAGATGATGGCAAGGCGGTTATCAAGTTAAAATTAATGCTATTCTCTGAAGAAAGGTCAAACCCGATTACCCGCTGGTTAGCCAAAACGGCCAATCGCATTCTGCAATTTTTCACCGTACCTGTTGAAATACCGATGTCGTTCAAAGGCGCGCCCTATACACCTGCCTTGGAAGGTGAAAGGGGAATTGGGTCATTTAATGCCCTGCGATTTATTAATGGCTTATTTAACCCCTGTCCTTTGTCCATTCACAGTGATACCCATGAAGAGCTGCTGAGTGCGTTGCGGACGGTATCGATCAATGAAAATCCAAAATATCATCTTATCCTGCTTGGTAAGGTTATTGATCAGGTGGTCAAGGAATTCCGGCTGGGTAATGCTCCGTCACACTCCATTCTGGCCAGGAAGATTCCATTGGAAAGTCTGGTTTTGCTGGTTAATCGTGTGAAGGGAAAGGCAACTGGACCGCAGGATCTGTCCCGTTTGTTATTCCTGGTTGCCAACCTGGTGGAAGCGCTTCCGGAAAGAGCGGTGCAACTGGTGAACAGATCCGGAGTTACCCCTGAATCAGCCGGACAGCCCTACCTGTTGCATCTGATCTCTACCACACCCACCAGCTCCTGGCTGGCTAACCCGGAGGATGGCAAAGTGCTGGAGCCGATTTACCAGAGTTATCAATTCCAGCGCTTGCAGGAATTCTGGCAGAACAGTCAGAGTAACCCTGATGGCAGTATCTACAGTCCCGGTACTGAAAAACAGCCCGAACAAAAGTTTACTGAAGAGGTGGTAGGGACGGTACGTCAGCTGGTCGGTGACATGGATGTGCCTGATGACATCCGGTTGATGATGGCCCGGGACTTTGATTTTGCCAATAAAATGTTCGGAACAGGGGCTCCTGTAAAGCAGGATTTGCCGGTCAATTCCCGGGCAAATCCGTTGCCGCACTCTTCCCTGGGTGTATTGCCTGTTGGTCGTATAAAAGAGATGGACAGGTCAAAACGTCGGCTTAATGCCCCGGCAGACCCGAAGCATTGGGAGGGCTTTCCGGCCCTGGGAGGCTGACCGAGTAGATAAATAGCGAGTATGCTTCCAGGCAGAGCTGGCCCATGTAAACAACACATGCCAGCTTTGTAATAGTGCCTTTCTACGTACCTTTCCCTATATCTATGTTATTATCCAGACCAATGATACTCTCTGGAAAAAGGGTACCTGTAAATAACAATTCATTAATTCTTAACTGTGCAGTTCTTCTACCTTCACCATTTTAACAACGCATGATAAGTAAGGAAGCCTGAGAGAAGTATGTCGAGCCAGATCACTATCGCGCTGTCCAAGGGGCGCATCCTGAAAGAGACTCTCCCTCTATTGAAAACTGCGGGTATTGAGCCTGCGGAGGATCCGGATAAAAGTCGCAAACTGGTGATTGGTACCACGCATCCCCATGTAAACCTGCTGATTGTCCGTGCCAGCGATGTGCCAACCTATGTTGAATACGGTGCCGCCGATATGGGCGTTGCTGGCAAGGATGTGCTGATGGAACACGGCTCCTCTGAGTTATATGAACCGCTGGACTTGAACATTGCCCGGTGCAAATTGATGACTGCGGGGAAGGTTGGCGCAGCACCATCTTCTGGACGACTTAAGGTGGCGACGAAATTTGTCAATATTGCCAAGCAGTACTACGCCTCTCAGGGGATTCAGGCGGATATCATTAAACTCTATGGTTCCATGGAACTGGCTCCGCTGGTTGGCCTGGCGGATATCATTATTGATGTGGTGGATACCGGAAACACCCTGCGGGCCAATGGCCTGGAGCCTCAGGAGCTGATTGCTGAAATCAGTTCCAGAATGGTGGTCAACAGGGCATCCATGAAAGTGAAGTACAAGATGATTGGTCAGCTACTGGATCAACTGTCCAGAACCATTGCAAAAACCAATGCAGTGGAGGAGCCAGCATGACGTCGGCAGTGGTAACCCCGGTTCAGCTGGATTTCAACAGTCCGGCGTTTTCAGCCCAGCTTGATGCCCTGTTAGCCTGGGAGTCTGTTTCAAACGACAGTGTCCAGCAACAGGTGAAAGAAATTATTACTCAGGTGCGCAGCCAGAAAGATCAGGCTGTGATGGCCTGTACCTGTCGTTTTGATCGACGTCAGGTCTCCAGTATGGATGAGCTGACTCTCGATGCTGAGCGTTTGCACCAGGCGCTCAACAGCATTCAGCCTGAGCAGCGGGCAGCGCTGGAAACCGCCGCAAAGCGGATTCGTGACTACCATCAGCATCAACAGCAAAGCTCCTGGAATTACCGTGAGAGCGACGGCACATTGCTTGGCCAGCAGGTGACCCCGATGGATCGGGTGGGACTCTACGTGCCCGGTGGCCGTGCATCCTATCCTTCATCGGTACTAATGAATGCCATACCAGCCTCGGTTGCCGGGGTGCCTGAGGTGGTGATGGTGGTTCCCGCGCCAGACGGTGAGCTGAATGAGCTGGTACTGGCGGCGGCTGCTGTTGCCGGGGTCAGTCGTGTATTTACCATCGGTGGTGCCCAGGCGGTGGCGGCACTGGCCTATGGCACGGAAACGATCCCGAAGGTGGACAAGATTGTCGGTCCCGGCAATATTTATGTCGCTACCGCCAAGCGGGAAGTGTTTGGTCAGGTGGGTATCGATATGATTGCCGGCCCGTCAGAAATACTGGTGGTTTGTGATGGCCACAGTAACCCCGACTGGATCGCCATGGACCTGTTCTCCCAGGCGGAACACGATGAAGATGCCCAGGCAATTCTGATCTCACCGGACCGGGCTTTTCTGGCGCAGGTGCAGGAGAGCATGAACCGACTGCTGCCAACCATGGAACGGCAGGATATTATCGCAGCGTCGCTTAATAAGCGCGGTGCCCTGATTGCCGTACCTGACTTGGCGGCGGCCTGTGAACTGATAAATCGCATCGCACCGGAACACCTTGAGCTATCCATTGAAGAGCCCGAAAACTGGCTGCCAGAGATACGCCATGCCGGTGCTATTTTTATGGGCCGATATACGGCAGAAGCCCTGGGTGATTACTGTGCAGGCCCGAACCATGTATTGCCCACATCAGGAACCGCACGCTTCTCTTCACCTTTGGGGGTGTATGACTTTCAGAAACGCTCTTCAGTTATTCAGTGTTCTGCTGAAGGCGCGTCGGAAATGGGGAAAGTGGCTTCTGTTCTGGCCAGGGGGGAATCGCTGACGGCACATGCTCGTTCTGCGGAGTATCGTATTAACCAGGAGGCTGTCCGAGAATAGACTGCCCTACACGGCAACTGCTCTAGGAGGCTGACCGAGAATAGACTACCCTACTGCGGTGGCAGCAAATTGGTCTAAAAATCCGCTTTTGTTCGGCAAATAGCTCCGCTATTCACCTCACAAAACCGAATTTTTATACTCGGTTTTCTGCCGCCCTCGCTACGGGGTCGCCAAGCCCGGATATTTCATAGGTGAATATGCTCGTGATGATGACAAAGACGGTATTTATCAAACCCCTTTACCTTGGCTTTTTTGAGTTTTTGCATAATATTGGCCGAAGAGGCAAAAGCCTGCTTCAGCCCTTAGTCAACTTGCTGGTTACACAGTCTGGAATTCGAAAAGAGCCTCAAAGAATTTTACAGGATTCAGGTATCCATTTAACATTATTGAGTAATGCTTTATCAAGATAATTTAAACACCAAGGGTTATACCTTTTCAGAGAGTTTTTATCTTCATAAATGCGTATGATTTCTGGAAGATCGTCAATTGTTGCTTTTGGGTTCAGATTATTAACAACGGGATCTGAATCTTCTTTCATTGTTTTTAACTCTTCGAAAGATTCATCAAAGATTTGCTCAAAAATAAATCTTGCTTCCTGTGGAGAGATATCCTTCAGGTAATCTTTGTGATGAACAGTACAATGAGTGTCCATTCCTGCCGCCTCATATTTTGGTTTTAATTTTCGAAAGATTGACTGTTCAATTGAATTCATTTTCCCGGAATTAGCGGACTTTTTTTCCAGATTCCCGTAGAAATGATCGACAATCCAAGGGGGAGTACAGAGTAAAAAACCAATCATATCAGAACTGCAAGGTGTTTCTTTTAATGTTGGGATAGATTGAAAAGCAGTAGTAAAGAAGTTTTTCTTCAGTTCGTTTACTTTGAATTTTGGTTTCCCGAAAGCCATAATGTTGGCAGCTCCTTGACCATGACAATCTGATGTCAGTACTGCATAAACATTCATATGTTTGGAAAGTAATTCCCTGAAGTCTCGGTGTGTAATAAGTTGTTCATAGCCAATAAAAAGAGTTTGTTTATCTATGGGCCGGTAAAATTTTTTTGTCATGTAGATTGATGGCAAATCTGGTAGGGCCCTGGCAGCCTGTACAGAACTTGATGCAGCTATGTCCCCTGCTGTATTACATGTTCTGTGAGTAATGGGATTGTTGGTTTCACTCTCCTTTTGCGAAACTTGATTATCAGTATTATCAATTTTTTGATTTTTGCTTTCCTGGTGGGGATTGTAAGTGATTTTTGAAGCATCACCATTATTTACACTGTGCATAGTCTGAAACCACGATTTTTGAAAAAAACACAAGACCCATTTCGTTTAATGGTTCTTGACCTTTTGTTTTAATTCTGACCTTTTTTCTAAAATTTAGTTCCCAGAAATGGCGTACTAGAGTATTCGGCTTCCCGATGGAGCCGAACGTTTTTCAGAAGAGCTTCATAGCCATCAACAGAGCACCGTGCATGGCATCACCCTGTGGCAAGGTGGCAATGGCAGCAACATCTTCTGGCAGCCAGGGCATAACGAACTCACTCAGCCCTCCAACCAGTGCACACTGGCTAGCGCCGCGCTGATGAAGTGCCCGGATCATCATGGCGGCATCTTCAGCGCTTTCCCGAATCAACTGTTCCGCCAGCTGATCGCCCTTGCTCAAATGTTCAATCACCAGCGGTCCGTACGATCCGTAGTCTCTGGGGAGTGCGCTGTCCTGCCAGGCAACGGCCTGTTCAGGACGGTGGTCAAACGTTGCCATGATGGCCCGGCTTAACGGTGTCTGTTCTTTCATGCCTTCGTGGGCCAGCAGGGAGTAACGAATCGCCGCGAGGCCCAGGCTGGCACCACTGCCATGATCCGAGATTGGAAAGCCCCAGCCGCCCAGGGTTTTCATCTCACCATCAATCAGGCTGGCACCACAGGAGCCAGTGCCCAGGATCAGGATCGCGCCATCCCTGCCATTAAAGGCACCCATGCAGGCGGCGAATGCGTCGGTTTCCAGGAAAATACCGGCAAACGGAAAGCCCCACCCGAGGACAAGGTCTCGTTCTTTCTGCTGATTGACACCGGCCAGGCCAAGACCGGCATACATACGTCCGAAGTCGTTCTCTTCCAGGCCCGCTTGAGCCATCGCTGCACGGGTGGCCTGCATGATGGCGTTGCAGGCTGAATCAAGCCCGGTCCGCGGATTTGCGCTGCCTGAGAATCCTTCCCCCAGGATATTGCCGTCAAGATCGGCGATACGTGCCCGGCATGAAGTGCCACCGCCGTCTACCCCCAGAAAGAGCGGCTGTTTGTGGTCAGTTGTGTTTAGGGCTCTGTTCGTTAAGAGTGCGGATGCCATATTTGTTCCTGCGGGCAACGGTGATCGAATAGGGTAACACCTATACCTATTATTTCATTATCGGCATCGAGAACTGAGCACCTTCGCGGATACCGGCAGAAGGCCAGCGTTGAGTAATGGTCTTGCGCCTGGTGTAAAAACGCACGGAGTCAGGGCCGTAAGCATGCAAGTCACCAAACAGCGAGCGCTTCCAGCCACCAAAGCTGTGGTAAGCAACGGGTACTGGTAGCGGTATGTTAATGCCGACCATGCCCACCTGGATGTGATCAGAGAAGTAACGGGCTGCTTCGCCGTCGCGGGTAAAAATACAGGTACCGTTGCCGTATTCGTGGGCATCGATCAAGTCCATCGCTTCTTGCATCGTATTAACGCGGACAACTTGCAGTACCGGCCCAAAGATTTCTTCCTGGTAGCTGGTCATTGCCGGTGTTACCCGGTCAATCAGGGTGCCACCAACAAAGAAGCCATCGGGGTAACCATCGACTTTCGGGGTGCGGCCATCAACGACGATGCTTGCCCCCTGGTTTTCGGCATGACTGATGTAGCTGATCACCTTGTCGCGATGAGCACCGGTAATAACCGGGCCAAAGTCGTTGCTGCTATCGGTGCAGGCACCAACTTTCAGGCCTTTCATGGCCTCAGCCATTTTTGCCACTAATGCATCGGCGGCCTGATCACCAACCGCTACTGCCACGGATAGCGCCATACAGCGCTGACCAGAGGAGCCAAAGGCGGCACCGAGTAACTGGTTTACGGCGTTATCCATATCGGCATCTGGCATCACAATGGCGTGGTTTTTGGCAGCGCCAAGCGCCTGGCATCGCTTGCCATTGTTATTGGCGGTTTGGTAGATGTATTCGGCAATGGGGGTTGAGCCAACAAAACTGACCGCTTTAATACGTTCGTCGTTTAGTAAAGTGTCCACCGCAACTTTATCACCGTTCACCACATTCAGAACGGCGTCAGGTAATCCCGCCTGCTGTAATAGTTCAGCGATCAGCATGGTGGCACCGGGATCACGCTCAGACGGTTTTAGAACAAAGCAGTTGCCACAGGCAATGGCCATTGGGAACATCCACAGTGGCACCATAACCGGGAAGTTAAACGGGGTGATACCCGCGACCACGCCCAGTGGCTGGAATTCACTCCACGAGTCGATATTCGGGCCAACGTTTTTGCTGTGTTCGCCCTTTAATAATTCAGGGATACCACAGGCGTATTCGACGTTTTCAATACCCCGTTGTAATTCACCCGCAGCGTCGTGTGAAATTTTGCCGTGCTCCTGACCAATAAGCTGGCAAATTTTGTCGGCGTTTTGCTCAAGTAATTCTTTGAACTTGAACATGACACGGGCGCGTTTTATTGCCGGGGTATTGCGCCATGCTGGATAAGCGGCTTCAGCCCTGGTGATCGCTTCTTCAACGGTAGCGACAGAAGCCAGTGCGACTTGTTTTTCTGCCTGGCCTGTTGCGGGGTTATACACTGCCTGGGTGCGTTCATTATCGTAGACCATTTCACCGTTGATAAAATGACCAATGGTATTCATTGATGTCCTCCCGGGGCTGATATTTTTAGCACTCAGGCACAGTTGATTCATGAGTGCTTGAGCATTGTGCTAATCCCATAGTGCCTGGTACATGCTCACGAGTTCTTCTGCGCTTGGTACTCTTGGGTTATTGCCCGGTGAGCCTGAGGCCAGGGCTTGTTCTGCCATTGTCGGGCAAACGGAGAAAAATTCCTTTTTATCGATACCGAATTGCGCAGGCGTTGGTACGGATAACTCTTCATTGAGGGCTTTGAGTTCCGTTAATAATTTTTTATTGGCTTGCTGGTCACTGTCCTGTGGCGCAGCGATGCCCATAGCCCGGGCACAATCCGCGTAGCGCCCCGGGGCAGCAGGAATGGAATATTCCGTGACATCCGGTAATAACATGGCATTCGATAAACCGTGCGGCACGTGGAAAAAAGCGCCAATAGGGCGGCTCATGCCGTGTACCAGGGCAACCGATGCGTTAGAGAAGGCGACACCTGCCAGGGTCGAGCCCAGCATCATGAGTTCCCGGGCCTGTTGATCTTCACCGTTGTGGTAAACCTTGCGCAGGTTTGGCGCAATGAGCTTCATCGCGGCAATGGCCTGCGTATCGCTGTAAGCATTGGCTTTTTTACTGACGTAAGCTTCAATGGCGTGGGTCAGGGCATCAATACCGGTATCTGCGGTGGTTCGGGCTGGTACGCTGATGGTCAGTGTATAGTCCACCAGTGCGGCAGCAGGCATAAAGCCGGTGCCAATACAGAGCATTTTTTCGTCGTTGGTCTCGTCGGTAATAATGGTGACACGGGTTGCTTCTGAGCCGGTACCGGCGGTGGTTGGAATCGCGATAAGAGGTACGCCGGGTTCGTTGACAATACGCGGGAAACGGTAATCTTTCATGTCACCGCCGTATTGAGCGAGCATGGCAATGGCTTTGGCGCTATCGATAGAACTGCCACCACCTAAAGCAATCATGCCGTCATAATCACCTGCCCTGGCCATGTCCACCCCGGCTTGAATGGAGGCAACGGTGGGCTCGGGCACGGTGTCTGAGAAAACATCAAACGTTATATGTTGCTGTTCCAGTACTTTTGTGATGTTAGCGACATAGCCTAATTTAACCATCATGTGATCAGTGACAATCAGGGCGCGGGAGCAGCCCATGCTGGCTAAAATATCAGCGACTGCCAAACTCGCATGTTCACCAACTTGCAGAATACGCGGCAGAATGATCTGTGAAGACATGTGGTTTTCCTTATTCGTCTGCACTAAACATTTTGATTAGTCGCCAGACACTCCGCTGTTTCCTGCTTACTGCGCTTGAGCGCATAGCTTTGACCGTATTCCGGTGGCAGTGGAGTATCACCAGGGGTGACTGAGTATGGCATGTCAATATTGGGTTCCTCGCGAAAAGCCTTATACAAGCCCCAGGTAGTCAGCGCCAGCACAATTGAATAGGGCAGTGCTGCAACAATAGAGGCGGTTTGTAACGCTTTTAAGCCTCCGGCAATTAATAATACACCGGCAACCGCACCAATGAGTAAGCCCCAGAACATCCGCAACTTGGGTGGAGGTTTTTGTTCTCCCATAGATACTAACGTACAGATAACCAGGGTTGCCGAGTCAGCAGAAGTGATAAAGTAAGTCACTAGCATGACTATGCAGATAATGGCACCGATTCCGACAACAACCGTACCCAGGTCCATTAACTCCATGGTGACAAATAAAGCCGTGGTAATGTCTTTATTAATGGCCTCTGTGACCCCGCCTGAACCAAAGAGTTCAATAAAAATAGCCGTATTACCAAACGCAGTGATCCAAAAGGTTGCCAGTAACGTTGGGGCGATCAAGACACCCAGAATAAACTCTTTGACGGTTCGGCCTTTAGAGATACGGGCAATAAAAATGCCGACGAAGGGTGCCCAGGCGATCCACCAGCCCCAATAAAACAGGGTCCAACAACTCTGCCATTGGCTTTTGGGATCCGGGTCAACCCAAAAACCGAGCCCGACGGCATGTGTCATGTAATCACCCAGGTTAGTGACAAAGGCACCCAGTAAATAAGCAGTTGGCCCCAGAACAATAAAGAAAGTGAGCATTAATGCGGTAAGGCGCATGTTTAATTCGCTGACTTTTTTCAGGCCTTTGTCCAGGCCTCTTAACGTTGAGAGCGTTGCCAATCCGGTAATGAGCGTAATGATGATCACCTGGTTGGCCGGGCTGATATTGATACCAGACAGATAGCTAATACCTGCGTTCATCTGCTGTGCGCCAAGTCCTAACGAGGTGGCGATACCAAATACAGTACCGAAAACCGCCAGCAAGTCTGCCATGTGACCAATCGGGCCGTATATTTTGTTGCCAAAGGTCGGGTACAAGCCAGAACGGATCGATAATGGCAGACCTTTGCGGTAGGTGAAATAAGCTAATGCCATACCCGTAATCGCAAATAGTGCCCAACCGTGTAAGCCCCAGTGAAAGATACTGAAGCGCATCGCTACCTGTGCGGCGGCCACGGTTTTTGCCTGGCCTTCGGCAATAAAAGGGTTGCTTTGCAAGTGGTAAATCGGCTCGGCAATACTCCAGAACAGGATGCCGATACCAATACCCGCACTGAACAGCATCGAGAACCAGGAAAAGAAGCCGTATTCGGGTTTGTCGTGGTCATGGCCTAACTTAATGCGGCCAAAGCGACTGAACGCTGTGTATATGGCCAGGAGTAAAAAGAAGCTCATCAGGAGAGTGTAATACCAGGCCATACTGGTGGCGATAAAGCGCTTGGCGGCTTCATAGAGACTATTAGCGTATGCCGGGGCAATGATCGTAAAAAGGACAAAGGCGACAATGACGATCGCCGAGCCTCTGCTCATCACGGGATGGGTATTGGCGAAAATACCGGTTCCTGACTTCGGGCTGTTCATAGTATCGCTCCGCTCGGTAAACCTGGACGCACGGGTAAGTACTCAAAAACGCCTGCACTGACTGGCGCAAGGGTTATTGTGCAGGGGTAAGGTCGGGTCATCCGGAACACTGAGCCGTTCTTTCCTGACTGCCTTTGAATGGTCTTAACCTTAATTTCCATCGCCTGATCGGAGCTGGGCTCCCGACCGTAACGGGTGGATCCCTCGGGAATGTCTTCATGCGCAATCACCTCTTCAGCACAAACAGGAGGGCATGGTGGTTGGGAGCGTTATCGAGTTGTTCAATCCGGGCCTGTTGCCGGGCAACCGCTCATGCAGCTGAACATTCTGGTCCTGCCATTGAGCAATATACTCAGGCAGGCTGGATGGTAAGTCTTCGGGAAGTGATATAAACATAGAGGTCAGGTTAGACGACAGGAAGTAATATTTCCTCATGTACCTGTTTTTGCGTACTAGCGACTTTTACGACATGGTATGATTTTCAGCAGCTTTCGGTTTGAAGACAATCAATAAAACTTATGGCAAAGGTATAAAATAATTTGTACGTGCTGCTTATTAAGTTATGTAATATTAAGTAGCTAACCATATGAAATCATATATTTCTGACTCCTTGTTCAGGCACTCTGCTTCGTTACAACTCCGGTCACATAGCTACGGCTATGCTCCCTCCGTTGTGCCTCGCATAGCACCTGCCCAAGTAGCCAGAAATATGTGATTCCATATGGCCAGCTACTTAAAAACAAAGCTAAAAATCTTGAAATAATAATTAAACATTTGTTTAAGTCGTTAACTTCCCTTTGATCTGGCCAGTTTGCAAGATGATTTCAAATGCTCAGGCACTTATACGGTGTTCTTATGAAAAAACGACTGCCGCCCTTAAACTGGATCAGGGCGTTTGAGGCCTCTGCCCGGCACTTGAGTTTTACTCATGCGGCTAACGAGCTAAACCTGACTCAGGCTGCCGTGAGCCAGCAGGTCAAGGGGCTGGAGAGCCAGTTGGGTTGTTTATTGTTTCGCCGGTTACCAAGGGGACTGGAGCTGACCGATGCCGGGGCCGCCTACCTGCCCGCTGTCCACGATTCTGTTGAACGCCTGACCGTTGCCACGGAAGAGATCTTTGGCCATGGTCGAACGAGCCTGCTGACCATTAAAGTGAATATGGTGTTTTTTATTAAGTGGTTAGCGCCGAGGCTGAAAAATTTTAGAAGGCAATACCCGGGTACTAACCTGCGTTTGACCAGCAATATCTGGGTGAATGAAGTTGAGCGGGAAAACAGCCTGGACAGCGATCTGGAAATTCGTTACGGCAAGGGCCATTGGCAGGGGATGACCAGCGACCGGTTAACCTGGGATGAGCTCTTTCCTGTGTGCAGTCCCGACTATCTGGCAAAATACCCGATTGACGAAGACACCTTTGATCTCTCTGAGCATATGTTGCTGCACGTGATGGGCTATGAAGAAGGTTGGGGACACTGGCTCAGTCAGGCCAATTATAAAGATATGAAGACCAGCCAGGGCTTTTATATGGACACGCTGGTATCGGCATTGGAGTTGGCGGTATTGGGGGAGGGTATTGCGCTTGGTCGCACCAGCCTGGTAAAGGATCTTATTGATTCAGGTAAGTTGGTTACCCCGTTTAAAACTAAAATTGCAACCGATGAAGCTTTTTATCTCGTTTACCCCAATTCTCATGTTAAACATCAGGATATCGAGGCATTTCGTACCTGGTTGCTCAGTGAAGTTCAACCAGGCTAGCCGCTATAAAAAAATTAAGATCAAAGACAATGTTTTTATTGCTGGTCACTTTTTGTCAAGCGTTTACTATGTCGGTGTTTAATAAATTTGAAGGGTAACTACTCAGTTTTCCAATGGGCTAATTAATTAATAACGACTTTTATGATAAACAAAATTATTACTTTTCACGTTTTTACGCTGGAGATTGAAAGTCAGAACTACTAATTAAATAGAGTGAGAAAACACATTGAGTATGAAAGCAAATCTACCATTAATCGGTATTCGGGTTATCGATTTTGGCCAGCAAATAGCCGGGCCTGCAGTCGCCATGATTCTGGCTGACCTGGGGGCAACGGTGATTCATATTGATCCGCCAACCGGACCACAATGGCAGAGTCCTGCCAATGCTGTTTTGAATCGGAACAAAACCACGGTAACTATTGATCTGAAATCCGATCAGGGTCTGGTACAGGCGTTAACCTTAATTGATCACGCTGATATTGTTTTGGAAAGTTTTCGTCCCGGTGTCTTAAAGCGTCTGGGAATTGATTTTGCGCAGTTGCGGCAAGCACGTCCTGAGCTGATCACAATTTCCATGCCGGGCTACGCCAGTAATGATCAATTGCGCCGTCAGTGGAAAGCAACAGAGGCTATTGTTGCCGCTAACTCTGGTGCTTTCACCGATATGGGCTTTAACCGGGTGTTGATGGGCGTGGATCCCAGTTTTTCTCCTTTGTCATTGTGCTCAGCCTATGCGACAACGCTGGCGGCCAGCTCGGTGGTGATGGCACTGTTCGCCCGGGAAAAACTCGGTGTTGGTGATCATATTGAAGTGCCGATTGTCGCAGCCTTAATGGAAGGGTTGTCGTACAACTCCATCGTTATTGAAGATTTGCCCAAACGCTACCTGACCATGCGCGAGCATGAAATCAGCCATCGCAAGGAAAACAATCTGCCGATGGATGTTAGCTACGACGATTTACAAGAGTACCTGGATCCCTTTTATCGCACTTACCAATGCAAAGACGGTCGCTTTTTCTACGTCGTTTGTCCATCCCATCGCAATCATGCCAAACGCTGTTTACAGGTGACGGGCTTATATGATGAGTTGTTGGCCGAAGGCTTACCTGAGGTGCACAATCTGCATTTACCGGTTGATGAGTGGGATGACGAAACCTCCATTGGCGTTTATCCACTGCCCAAGAAGTGGGCTGATATTATTTCAGCCAAAATGAAGCAGGTGTTTTTAACCAAAACGTCAGAAGAGTGGGGAGTTATCTTTGGTGAAGGGCAAATTCCGGGGGCACCGCATCGCACCACTCAGGAATGGGTGAACAGTGACCACTGTGCACAGGCGGGATTGATCGTTGAAGTGGATGATCCTGAATACGGAATGATGAAACAACCGGGGCCTATGGTCTGGCTGGAAGAATCGGCTGAACAAATGTTACAGCCAAGGGCCAGAGTCACGGTTGATTTTGAGGCAGCACTGGCTGAGCTTTCAGAGGTTAAAGCAACGTCCCGGCCCACTGGAGCGGCAACGGACAACCGCCAGGCCTGGCTGGCAGGGGTGAAAATACTCGACTTAACCAATGTCATTGCCGGCCCCCATTCTGCCGCCTTTTTAAGTCGCTTTGGTGCCGAAGTGATCAAATTGGATCCGGTGACACCGTTGTATGATCCACTGATTGGCACCGTGTACAGTTTTCAGGCCAATATTGGCAAAAAGAGTGCGTTGGTTGATATCAATACTGAGCAGGGACGGGATATTTTTCACCAGCTAGTTAGATCCGTTGACCTGGTGTTAATTAATGCCCCCGAGCGTCAGATAGTGCCTCTGGGCCTGGACGAAGCCAGCTTACAGGCCGTTAATCCGGGCGTGTTATTCTGTCGTTTAGACTGCCTGGGAGGACCAACCCGTGGACCCAAAACAGACTACATAGGCTACGACGACATTATTCAGGCAAATAGCGGCATTATGAGCCGTTTTGGTGGACCACAAACGCCAGAAGAACACGCGCACCTGGGCACTTTGGATGTTAATTGTGGTTTTGTGGGCGGTTTGGGGATGGCCTTAAGCCTTTATCACAAAATGCACACCGGGCGGCACAGCCGGGCGTGTACTTCGTTATCTGCGGCAACCAATCTGGCACAAATTAAATTTGCCTACGATTATCAGGGGCGTGCTCCGTTTGATGAAGCATCCGGGCGAGAAGCCCTGGGCAATCACGATTTATCGCATTTTTACACAACGAAAGACGGCAATTTATTTATTGATGCCAGCGAGCAGGAGTTGATCAAGCTTGAACGTGTTCCGGGCCTTGCTGGCATTAGTGAAGCAAAAAATAAGAAGGCCTTTTTGACCGAAGTTCTCTCCCGGGAAAGTGCCGATCATTGGGCGCAGGCGCTGCGGGAACAGGATATTGCCGCGGTGCGCTCAGTGGGGATCGCCGAGCTACGGGAGCGTTACACCCGCCCTGCCGATGGCAAAGTGGGAATTGACCTTGGCAGTTATGCGTTTTCCAGCTACCGCGATCACCCCAGTGGACACGCAGTGACTATTATTGATCACTACTCAATCAGGCCTTCACGGGCACAGATTATTGCGCAAACACCAACCGAGCGATTAGGCCGTTCGACTACTGAGATTGTTGCGGGTCTTGGCTATACCGATGAACAAATTGCCACCATGCTAAACGACAAAGTTATCGGTACTGGCTGGGGGAAAGAGTACTTGCCGAGTTGAGCATGAACGCTTGCCCGGTATTGTCACCAGAACAAAACACAGGCAACAGGCTTGCACAACGGGCCTTTTGAACTAGCCTCTATTCGTCATTTGTCTCTTAAAATGATGAAACGCCAGATTCAGGATCGAAAAGGCAGGTATCAACCTCCCCCTTTGGGATTTTCCAGCGACGGACAGACATGAGCCCAGATATCAGACAGTGTTTATTACCTTGGGATGATACTGATAATCCGGAGGAAGGGACCGGGAGTTCCAATGCACAGCCATCGCCTGCTATCCAGCAACCTGTTGCCAGCGCAGAAAATAGTTCAGATCGTGGGGTGGCTTCCCCAGGCAACGGGAGCTTACGTCTACTAACTTCTGATGTCGATTTGCGGGGCTTGGGCGATCAACTGGCAGCGGCAATCAGGAAGCAAGATCTGGCCGCCGTCAACGACCTGCTGAACCTGGTGCAGGATCTGGGGATTGACCCCAATCTCTGCGACCGGCAAGGCTACTACCCGCTTTATTGGGCCAGTCGCTGGGGCAGCGCTGACAGAATTCTCAAGACCCTGCTGGACAGGGGGGCGAACCCCAATCTTTGCAACATTGATCCGTGGAGTGGAAAAAAGAACATACCTCTGCTTTGTGCAGCCGAAAGCGGCAGTTATGAGGTCAGCAAGGTCTTGCTGGAATACGGAGCTGATCCGCAAGCCCGTGACGGCTCTGATTGGACGGCGCTGCACCGGGCCACATGGAAATTCGGCAAACAGAGCATCATGCTCATGAAGTGCCTGCTGGATCACGGTGCTGATATTAATGCCCGTAATCGTATGGGACGCACCCCGCTGTTCAATGCCGTCATTCGTGACGCTCTTCCGGCCGTTAACATCCTGCTGAGCGAAGGTGCCGATCCCAATATTCCTGATAATTACGATCGTACCGCGCTAGACAGTGCAGTCTTAGGCATGAGCACCAATATGGTTGACGACTTGCTGGCTCATGGTGCCAATCCTGATACGCCCGGCGGCAGCGACAGCGATGGGAGGAGCAACGCACTGTGCATGGCATTACGTAAGCAATACAGAGACGACATTGTGGATATGCTCTTTGCTTACGGTGCCAATCCCAACAGGGCGAGCAAAGAGGGCGATACCCCGCTGCATGTGGCGATAGAGAAAAGCAACGCAACCGGTGTTGACAAGCTGCTGGCCCACGGTGCCAATCCCAATATTCGCAACCAGTCAGGCCAGACCGCCCTGGAGGCGGCCCTCGTTACAGAGTCACCTCCGCGCATCATTGATGCCCTGCGTGAGCCCTTTAAACCGGTGTCGCTGCAGTTTTGTGCCCGACGCTGTATTCGTGCAACCCTGATGCGGACCCGGATGACCCCGAAAAAAAGACGGATAAAACCGCTGTCAAAAGAATCTCAACACCTGCTGTTAGCAGATCCTTTGACCAAATCAGTGTCTAACCCACTGACTTTGGCAGAAATGGACTCAAGCATCAGACAATGTTCACCTGACGCTGCCAATCCGGAGCAAACGGCTGTGGATCGCCATTTTGCCAGCGCAAAAAATATTTCAGCACATGGGGTGGCTTCCCCAGGCAACGGGAGTATGCATCTATCGACGTCTGATCTTGATTTGGTTGATCAACTGGTAGCAGCAACCAGTAATGGTGACCGGAAAACCGTGGACAACCTGCTGGACCTGCTGGAGGAGCGGGGGATTGACCCCAATCTCTGTGACCGGCAAGGCCACCACCCGCTCTATGGTATCAGTGACCGATTCAACAGAGTGGCAAATGTCATCAAGACCCTGCTTACCAGGGGGGTTGACCCCAATTTCGCCACTTTCGACCCATTGACTAATAGAGCGTACATACCTCTGCTTCTGGCCGCTGAAAATGGCAGTTATTTGATCAGCAAGGCTTTGCTGGATCACGGAGCTGACCTGCAAGCCCATGACTGTGGGTGGACGGTGCTGCACTTTGCCGCACGGCGGTTTAGCGAACAGAAAGTCATGCTCCTGAAGTGCCTGCTGGATAACGGTGCCGATATTAATGCCCGTAATCATGATGGGCACACACCGCTGTGCATTGCGGCCCTTGGTAAGGAACTGCTGAACGTTAACATCCTGCTGGGCGAAGGTGCCGATCCTAATATTCCTGATAAAGACGGTAAAACCGCACTGGACTATGCAGTCTTTAACAGGTGCGGCAACATGGTCGACGACTTGCTGGCCCATGGTGCCAATCCTGATATTCGCAACCCGTCAGGCCAGACCGCCCTGGAGGCTGCCCTCGCTACAGGAGCACCTGTGCACATCATTGACGCCCTGCGTGGGCCCTTTACACCCGGGGCGACGAAAGTTTGTGCCCGAAACTGTATGCCTGCAACCCGGGTGCAGCCACAGCTGACTCTGAAAAAAACTCGGGCAAAACCGCTGTCACTGGTAACTCAACGTTTGCCGTTGCCCAATACGTTGAAAAAATTTGTTTCTAACCCACTGACGTTTTAACGAAATGTTCTCAAGCATCAGACAATATTCATCTTCCCGGGAAGACAATGCCAATTGGGAGGAAACGGCCGAGGGTTCCCACGCACCGCCAGTACCTTCTCTCCAGCAACCCGTTGCCAGTGCAGAAAATAGTGCAGCACGTGGGGGTGCTTCCCCGGGCAATGGGAGCATGCATCCATCGACGTCTGGTCTCGATTTGGTTGATTTGGGCAATCAACTGGTAGCAGCAACCAGGGAGGGTGACCGCAAAGCCGTAGACAACCTGCTGAATCTGCTGGAGGAGCGGGGGATTGACCCTAATCTCTGCGACCAGCAAGGCCACCACCCGCTCTATTGGATCAGTTACCAATACAGCGGAGTGTCAAATGTCCTCAAGACCCTGTTGACCAGGGGGATTGACCCCAATTTCTCCACTATCGACCGGTTGTCTAATAAAAATTGCATACCTCTGCTTCTGGCTGCCGAACAGGGCAGTTATGAGATCAGCAAGGCCTTGCTGGACCACGGAGCGGATCCGCAAGTCCGTGACGGCGCTAATTGGACGGCGCTGCACTTTGCCGCACGGCATGTAAGCGAACAGAGCGTCATGCTCGTGAAGTGTCTGCTGGATCACGGTATCGATATTAATGCCCGTAATAATGTTGGGTACACCCCGCTGTGCATTGCTGTCCTTCGCAGGGAACTTCTGACCGTTAACATCCTGCTGGGCGAAGGAGCCGATCCCAATATTCCTGATATAGATGGTAAAACCGCGCTGGACCATGCAGTCTTTAACAGGTGCGCTAACATTGTCGACGACTTGCTGGCTCATGGTGCCAATCCTGATACGCCCGGCAGTATTCACAGCTACGGGGTGAGCAACTCACTTTGCGTGGCATTAAGCAGGCAATACACAGACGACATTGTGGATATGCTCCTTGAATACGGCGCCAACCCTGACAAGGCGAGCAAAAAGGGCTATACCCCGCTGCATCTGGCGATAAAGAAAAGCAACTCAACCTGTGTTGACATGCTGCTGGCCCATGGTGCCAATCCCAATATTCGCAATTCGTCTGGCCAGACCGCCCTGGAGTTTGCCTTGGTAAAAGGTTCACCTCCTCGCATCATTGATACCCTGCGTGAGCCCTTTAAACCCTTGTCGCTGCAGATTTGTACCCGAAACTGTATTCGTGCAACCCTGCTGCGGCCCCGGATGATCCTGAAAAAAACCTGGGCAAAACCGCGGTCAATAAAATCTCAACGCCTGTCGTTGTCAGATCCTTTGACAAAATTTGTGTCCAACCCGCTGGCTCTTAACGAAACGTACGCAAACATCAGACCCTGTTTATCCCGGGATGACACGGCCGATTCGGCGGCAACGGCCGAGGGTTGGCACGCACAGCCAGCACCTTCTCTCCAGCAACCCGTTGCCAGCGAAGGAAATATTTCAGCACGTGCGGTGGCTTCCCCGGGTAACGGGAACATACATCCATCGACGTCTGACCTCGATTTGGGTGATCAACTGGCAGTAGCAATCAGGAAAGGAAAGAAAGGTGATCTGTCAGCCCTCTACGATCTGCTGAACCTGCTGGAGGAGCAGGGAATCAATCCCAATCTCTGTGACCAGCAAGGCCGCTACCCGCTTTTCTGGTTCAGGGACTCCTACAGAGTGCACGAATGTCTCAAGACACTGCTGGACAGAGGGATTGACCCCAATGTCGCCACTATCGATCCGTTGACGAATGAAGAGTTCATACCTCTGCTTATGGCTGCCAAAAAAGGCAGTTATGATGTCTGCAAGGCCTTGCTGGATCACGAGGCTGATCCGCAAGTCCATGACCTCGCTCATTGGACGGCGCTGCACTGGGCCGGATCGGAACCAGACAATCAGACCGTCATGCTCCTGAAGTGCCTGCTGGATCACGGTGCCGATATTAATGCCCGTAATAGTATGGGACACACCCCGCTGTGCAATGCTGTCATTGGTGGCGTATGTTCACTTTTGACCGTTAACATCCTACTGGGCGAAGGTGCCGATCCCAATATTCCTGATAACGGCGGTAGTACCGCGCTGGATCATGCAGTCTTTAACGGGCGCACCAACATGGTTGACGATTTGCTGGCTCATGGTGCCAATCCCGACAAGGCGAGCCAAAAGGGCGAAACCCCGCTGCATCTGGCGATAAAGAAAAGCAACTCAACCTGTGTTGACATGCTGCTGGCCCATGGTGCCAATCCTGATATTCGCAACCCGTCAGGCCAGACCGCCCTGGAGGCTGCCCTCGCTACAGGGGCACCTGTGCACATCATTGATGCCCTGCGTGAGCCTTTTAAACCCGGGGTGACGAAAGTTTGTGCCCGAAACTGTATGCGTGCAACCCAGGTGCAGCCACAAATGACTCTGAAAAAAAACCGGGCAAAACCGCTGTCACTGGTAACTCAACGTTTGCCGTTGCCAATTACGTTGAAAAAATTTGTGTCCAACCCACTGACGTTTTAACGAAATGTTCTCAAGCATCAGACAATGTTCATCTTCCCGGGATGACACTGGCAATCCGGAGGAAACGGCCGAGGGTTTCCACGCTCAGCCAGTACCTTCTCTCCAGCAACCCGTTGCCAGTGCAGAAAATATTTCAGCACGAGCGGTGACATCCCCAGGCAACGGGAGCTTACATCCACTGACGTCTGATGTCGATTTGCGGGGCTTGGGCAATCAACTGGCCGCGGCAATCCTGAAACAAGACCTGCCAACCGTCAACAACCTGCTGAACCTGGTGCAGGATCTGGGGATTGACCCCAATCTCTGCGACCGGCAAGGCCTCTACCCACTCTATTGGGCCAGTGGCGTGGGCAAAGCTAACAGAATTCTCAAGACCCTGCTGGACAGGGGGGCGAACCCCAATCTCTGCAACATTGATCGGTGGAATAGAAAAGAGAACATACCTCTACTTTGTGCCGCCGATTGCGGCAGTTATGAGGTCAGCAAGGTCTTGCTGGAATACGGAGCTGATCCGCAAGCCCGTGACGGTTCTAATTGGACGGCGCTGCACTGGGCCACATGGGAATACAAGATACAAAGTGTCATGCTCCTGAAGTGCCTGCTGGATTACGGTGCTGATATTAATGCCCGTAGTCGTATGGGACGCACCCCGCTGAGCACTGCCATCGTTCGCGGCGAACTTCCGATCGTTAACACCCTGCTGAGCGAAGGTGCCGATCCCAATATTCCTGATAATGATGGTAGTACCGCGCTAGACTATGCAGTCTTTAAAGGGTACACCAACATGGTCGACGACTTGCTGGCTCACGGTGCCAATCCTGATACGCCCGGCGACATCCACAGCTTCGGGTGGAGCAACGCACTGTGCATAGCATTAAGTAAGCAATACACAGACGACATTGTGGATATGCTCCTTGCTTACGGTGCCAATCCCAACAAGGCGAGCAAAAAGGGCGATACCCCGCTGCATCTGGCGATAGAGAAAAGCAACTCAATCTGTGTTGACATGCTGCTGGCCCATGGAGCCAATCCCAATATTCTCAACCAGTCAGGCCAGACCGCCCTGGAGTTTGCCGCATTTGCAGGGTCACCTCCTCGCATCATTGATGCCCTGCGTGAGCCCTTTAAACCCGTGTCGCTGCAGATTTGTACCCGAAACTGTATTCGTGCAACCCTGATGCGGCCACAGATGACCCCGAAAAAAACTCGGGCAAAACCGCTGTCAATAAAATCTCAACGCCTGTCGTTGTCAGATCCTTTGACAAAATTTGTGTCCAACCCGCTGACTCTTAACAAAACGTACTCAAACATCAGACAATGTTTATCTCCCCGGGATGACACGGCCAATCCGGAGGCAACGGCCGAGGGTTGGCACGCACAGCCAGTACCTTCTCTCCAGCAGCCCGTTGCCAGCGCAGGAAATATTTCAGCACGTGCGGTGGCTTCCCCGGGTAACGGGAACATACATCCATCGACGTCTGATCTCGATTTGGGTGATTTGGGCGATCAACTGGCTGCAGCAATCAGGAAAGATGATCTGTCAGTTCTCAACGACCTGCTGAACCTGCTGGAGGAGCAGGGAATCGATCCCAATCTCTGCGACCAGCAAGGCCGCTACCCGCTTTTCTGGTTCAGGGACTCATACAGAGTGCACAAATGTCTCAAGACACTGCTGGACAGAGGGATTGACCCCAATGTCTCCACTATCGATCCATTGACTAATGAAGAGTTCATACCTCTGCTTCTGGCTGCCAAAAAAGGCAGTTATGAGGTCAGCAAGGCCTTGCTGGATCACGGGGCTGATCCGCAAGTCCATGACCTCGCTAATTGGACGGCGCTGCACTGGGCCACAGCGAAACCAGACCGTCAGACCGTCATGCTCCTGAAGTGCCTGCTGGATCACGGTGCCGATATTAATGCCCGTAATGGTATGGGGCGCACCCCGCTGTGCAATGCTGTCGTTCGTGACGAATTTTCACTTTCACTTTCGACCGTTAACACCCTACTGGGCGAAGGTGCCGATCCCAATATTCCTGATAATGACGGTAGTACCGCGCTGGACCATGCAGTCTTTAACGAGCGCACCAACATGGTTGACGATTTGCTGGCTCACGGTGCCAATCCTGATACGCCCGGTGACACCTCCAGCTGCGGGTGGAGTAACTCACTTTGCATGGCATTAAGTAAGCAAGATACAGACATTGTGGATATGCTCCTTGCTTACGGTGCCAATCCCAACAAGGCGAGCAAAAAGGGCGATACCCCGCTGCATCTGGCGATAGAGAAAAGCAACGCAACCTGTGTTGACACGCTGCTGGCCCATGGTGCCAATCCCAATATTCGCAACCAGTCAGGCCAGACCACCCTGGAGGTTGCCATAGTTACAGGTTCACCTTCTCGCATCATTGATACCCTGCGTGAGCCCTTTAAACCCAGGTCGCTGAAGGTTTGTGCCCGAAACTGTATTCGTGCAACTCTGATGCGGCCACAGATGACCCCGAAAAAAACTCGGGCAAAACCGCTGTCAATAGCATCTCAACGCCTGCCGTTGCCAGATTCTTTGACAAAATTTGTGTCCAACCCATTGACTCTTTAACGAAATGTTCTCAAGCATCAGACAATGTCTGTATCCCTGGATAGTAAATGATCGTCCGGAGGAAACAGCCGGGAATTTACCTGCAAAGCCTTTGCTGTCTCTGCAGCAGCCGGACACCTCAGCAGACAACAATCCAGGATTTGCCGCAGCTTCGCCAAGTGACCGAAGATTAACGCTTTCGGCGGACGACAGACTGGCATCAGTGGTCAGACATGGTGACCCGCCAGCCATCAACAACCAGCTGCTGGATGCTGCCTGGCATGGCAATTATGTTGCCGTCAAAGCCCTGCTGCACCGGGGAGCAGACCCGAAAACCTGTGACAGCGGCCACTTTACTGCGTTGCATTTTGCTACAAGGAACAGCAACGATCAGAGTGCGCTGCTCCTGAATTGCCTGCTGAATCACGGTGCCGACCTTAATGCCGTGACTGCACTGAACCGTACCCCGCTGCAATGTGCCGTTATCTGTGGCAATCTTTCGGCCGTAAGTACTCTGTTGGAGCACGGTGCTGACCCCGATATTCCAGACCAGTTCGGTTTTACCCCACTTAATAAAGCGGCGGAACAAGGGGCGTGCAAAATAGTTGACCAGTTGCTGGCTCACAGTGCCAACCCCGACACGTTTGGCGTCTGGACCTTGAACCCACTTTACAAGGCAGTATCCAAACAACACACCGATATTGTCCATACCCTGTTGAATCACGGTGCCAACCCCGATCCCGACCTGTGCAACAGCTCTGGCCGAACCACGTTGAACTGTCTGGTAGAAAATCTGCGTCCTGTTGCTGAAGTCAGGCTGATGCTGGCTAACGGTGCGAACCCCAATACTTGCAGCAATTCTGGCCAGACCACGCTGAATTTTGTGGTCAACAGAGATGATGGCTGCGCTGTCCAGCTGCTCAAGCTGTTACTGGCTAACGGCGCTGACCCCAATGCCCGTGGTGAAGATGGCGATACCCCGCTGCATCTGGGGATAGCAAATCAAAGCCCGGAATTGGTCAGGATTCTGGTGGATAATGGTGCCGATCCCGGTGTGCGTAACCAGCTGGGCTGGACAGCTCTGAAAAGTGCTGAAGCTGGAAGAGCTGACCCCGAAATCATCGATTCCCTGCGTAATCATATACCCGTTTATCAGCCCGGATCGCTGCAAGCCTGTGCCCGAACCTGTATTCGTCAACGCCTGGTGCAAAATCGGATATTGTTGGCAGAAGTGCTGTCAACAGACTCTGACTGTCTGCCACTGAAGGATTCCTTAAAAGCGTTTGTCTACCACCCGCTGCAAATTTAACCGGTGTTTTTCAAGGATGATGTTTGAACTTTTGCCTGAATTGGAAGTCTGATACTTAAACAGCTAACTGGATTGTTGGCGTAGAACGAATCCTTTTAACGGTTCCCAATCAGGGAGATATTATTATGAACGCAAGCAGTGGCAGCATGCCAACCATTTCCCTTGGTACAACACATGATGAATTTCTCAAGCTCATCGGTAATTCTTCATTAAATCCAAAAGATATCAGGTCATTTGTTTTGAAAGGCGTCGGTAAAACTCGCACCCTGACTGTCTTCATGCAAAAAGACCTCTATTTAACACACGCAGATAAAACCCCAAACATATCCCAGATTAAAAGTTTTTCGCGTGATGGAAAATTGGTCAAGATTACAGGTTGTGACTGCTACGTCCACCTCTTTTCTGTTCATAATCCCAGAAAGGAAGCGGAATCAGTAGCAAGTAAGCTTGGCTCAAAAGCAGGAGCAGCCTTCCAGGCAGAAGCATCCAAAGCATCAAAAGGTCATTATGCCGTTATCACAACCTTTTACCCAGTCACTCAAGGTGAGGGATATAAATCAAAAGACCCTTCTGTGCCATTAAAACCGGGTTTTAAGCAGCAACGCCTGGAATATGTTTTTTGCTCCGAACACTGGGATCGCCCCCTTGAAGTGATTAGCAATTCAACGCTTGAGATCCGTACCAGAAGATTGGGTTCGAGTGATGTGAATTACAAAACACTGGATAGTAAGAATCCTGTGTATTCCCATGGGATTAACCTGACATCGTATTATAAGGCTATCTATTCCAAAAAAGACCAGACCAAGCCCCAATCCGGGGCTCAGGGATGCTGGGGAATGCAAAACGTTGACCCTTTTTCAAACGATGGCCCCGTTGGTCAGGATGTTCGCCCCTCTGGCGATATGGCTAATTTCATGGGTGGCTCGAATTTTCATAATAATTAGCATTCAGTTAACAATAGTTGGCCTTGTCGTTGCCTGTGCGGTTAACTCAATCGCTTCGCCATCCCTCAACACCTGCATGGTCATCTGTTGGCCCGGTGGAATACGGGCCACCATATTCATTACCTTGCGGCCATCCCGGGTGCTCTGGCCATTGATGCCGGTAAGAATATCGCCACGTCGCAAACCCGCACGGTCGGCAGGACCATCTTCATAAACCCCGGTAATCAAAATCCCAACTTTTGTGCTGACACCGTAGGCTTCTGCCAGTGCCGAGTTCAGTGGCTGTGACTCAATACCCAGCCAGCCCCGAATCACCCGGCCATATTTAATGATGGAATCCATAACAAAGCGGGCCATATTGGAGGGAATGACAAAGCCAACCCCTTCACTGCCCCCACCACGGGAAAACAATAGCGTACTGATGCCAATCAGATCACCATAGGCATTGACCAGGGCACCACCGGAGTTGCCGATATTGATGGCGGCATCGGTCTGGATAAAGTCTTCGTAGGTATTCAGTTGCAGGTCATTCCGGCCGGTGGCGCTGATAATGCCCATGGTCACCGTCTGTCCCAGTCCGAATGGGTTGCCAATGGCCAGCACCACATCGCCAATTTCTGCGCTGCCAGAGTCCACCAGGTCCAGGTAAGGCAAATCCTTCAGGTTGACTTTCAACACGGCAAGATCGCTTTCCGGGTCGGTGCCAATAATGCGGGCTTTGACCTCCCGGCCATCGCGCAGGGTAATCATCAGCCTGGCTGCATTTTGAATCACATGGTGGTTGGTCAGGATATAACCTTCAGGATCAACAATAACGCCAGAACCTTCCGGGGTGCTGCGGGCATGGGTTCTCTGGGGCAGGGGCAGGTTGCTGTCACCACGCTGTGACAGGCTGTTGGTAGAGATACTGACCACAGCCGGTGCGGCCTTTTTCACGGCATCACTGTAGGAAACCTGCCCGGTGACATTGAATACTCTGGAGGATTGTTCAATAAAACGGTTGCGGGTTTTTTCGGAAATACCACCGAACTCAGGCTTGATCAGCAGTATTGTGATCGCGGTGAATAGCCCGATCAGGATGGGTAAGCCCACCGACTTAAGCAGTTTTTTCATTCGCAGCCCATGGGAATTGCCGTTATGTGATTATAATGAGACCAACAAAATACGATTCTTAATATACAGCGATGTAAGGATGGAGAGAACCGATGGTGCCGACATCACAAGATATGACCTTAAAAGAAATGGTGGCATTACTGGATCAGGAGTTACAGCCTGGTCTGTTTAAAGATTACTGCCCAAATGGTATTCAGGTCGATGCCAGCCCGGCAGCGGACTCGCCAATAAAGAAAATAGTCACGGGGGTCACCGCCTGTCAGGCACTGATTGACCGCGCCATTGAACTAAAGGCCGATGCCATTCTGGTTCATCATGGCTATTTCTGGCGTGGTGAAGACGCGGTGATTACCGGCAGCAAACGTCGGCGCATCGAAACGCTGCTGGCCAACCATATCAGCCTGGTGGCCTATCATTTGCCACTGGATGCCCATCCGGTGTTGGGCAATAACGCAGAGCTTGCCCGCTTGATGGGGTGGGATGTTGTGGGTGGCATGGAGCCGGGAGCCAAATTGTCGGTGGGTAACTGGGGCACAACAGGGCGAAAACTGTCGCTGGACGAGTTGAGCCAGGAAATTTCCGGCAAGCTGGGACGTGATCCACTGGTGATTGCCGGAGGAAGCCACCCCATAAAAACCATTGCCTGGTGTACCGGGGCCGCTCAAAGCATGATTGATAAGGCCCTGAACCTGGGGGTGGATGCTTTTGTCAGCGGTGAGATTTCGGAGTCAACGGTGCATTTTGCCAGGGAAAATGGCATTCACTATATCAGCGCCGGCCATCATGCTACCGAGCGTTATGGGGTTCAGGCACTGGCTCGCTGGCTGCATGAGGAAACGGGCATTGAGCATGAGTTTGTTGATATCGATTCTCCGGTATAAATTTTCTTGCATTAATGTTGTGCCGTGTTGTTAGAAAAAACAGGTGGCTTGTTCTTCTTTGATTACAGTTGAATAGCACATTCATTAATTATTAAAACGCCGTTGAAATTGTTGCTGTAAGTCAATCTGTATAAAAAATAACTCTCGTACACTTGTCCTCGCTTTTTTCTGCCTCGCTGTTAAGCCTGAGTGGCCACAGCACGAGGCAGTTTTGTCTTGTCGTTTTGGACAGCACTGTCGTGTTGTTGGGGGGTAATTATGATCTGGCTACAGTTGGCCATTGTGATTCTGTGCATCCTGGTGGGTGCACGTATCGGGGGGATTGGTCTTGGTTTGATGGGTGGTGTGGGTCTTGCCATTCTCTCTTTCGTTTTCGGTATTCAGCCGACGTCTCCACCTATCGACGTTATGTTGATGATTCTGGCGGTGGTTTCTGCCGCTGCCTGTATGCAGGCAGCCGGTGGTATGGATTACCTGGTAAAGCTGGCGGAACGTATTCTCAGAAAAAATCCAAAGCGTATTACCTTTATTGCGCCGGCAGTCACTTACTTCTTCACCATGTTTGCCGGTACTGGTCACGTTGCTTACTCTGTGCTGCCCGTGATTGCCGAAGTGGCCCGCCGTACCGGTGTGCGCCCGGAGCGTCCTATGTCCATGGCGGTCATTGCCTCTCAGGTGGGTATTGTTGCCAGCCCGATTGCCGCAGCCACCGTTGCCATGCTGACCATTATGTCAACAAAGTATGACATTACCCTGGGACAAATTCTGGGCACAACCATTCCGGCAACCATGGTTGGCCTGTTCCTGGCCGCCCTGGTGACCAATAAGCTGGGTAAAGAGCTGAAGGATGACCCTGAATATCAGCGTCGTATGCAAGACCCGGAGTTTCGCCGCAAGATGGAAGAAACCACCACGGTTTCTGCAGTTGAACTGAAGCCTGGTGCGAAAATCTCCGTTCTGCTGTTCCTGTTTGGTGCCGTTCTGGTGGTTCTGATGGGGGCAATTCCCGGGTTACGTCCTCAGTTCAATGGTTCTGCCATGTCCATGGCGCACACCATTGAAATCATTATGCTGGCGGTATCGGCACTGATTGTATGGCTGGGTAAAGCGGATGTTGCTGAAGCCAGCCGTGGTGATGTATTCCTGGCGGGTATGCGGGCAATTATTGCTATCTTCGGTATTGCCTGGCTGGGCGACAGCTTCTTTGGTGCCCACGATGCGCTGCTGAAAGGCAGTATCTCTGATCTGGTACAAAGTGCTCCATGGGCATTTGCCATCGCCTTGTTTATTCTGTCGGTGATGGTGAACAGTCAGGGTGCCACCACCTCGACACTGATGCCTCTGGGTGTGGCGCTTGGTTTGCCCGTGGCATCCCTGGTCGCCATGTTCCCGGCGGTGAACGGTTACTTCTTTGTACCTAACTACGGTCCGATCATTGCCTCTATCGACTTTGACAGCACTGGCACGACCCGCATTGGCAAGTATGTGTTTAACCACAGTTTTATGCTGCCAGGTCTGATGTCGATTGTGTTCTCTGTGATCGCCGGTTTTGTGTTCAGCAGCATTGTGCTGTAAAGACAATGGCACATAGATAGAGCGGAGTTTAATGGCCTGCTGACGTTTTGTTGCAGGCCCGGCGTATCCGGGTACCCTGATACGCCGAAGCCTCTTTGAGTATTGATTTTGGGTTTAGCGTTTAGCTGACGGGTTCGCCACTGAATTCAGGGAGAATCAGCAAGCGATATATTTATATATAAAAACAATATAAATTTTGAATTTATTATTCTATTTTAACTGATAGTATTTCACTTAGAGCACAACAATAACTTCGCTTTAGGTCGAAATGCATGTCGGATCAAGACTTCAATCATCTAAAACAGCTGGAAGCGGAAAGCATCCATATCATCCGGGAAGTGGCTGCTGAGTTTGAAAACCCTGTCATGCTTTACTCTATTGGGAAAGATTCTGCCGTGATGCTGCATCTGGCCATGAAAGCGTTTTACCCGGGTAAACCGCCCTTTCCTTTATTACACGTAGATACCACCTGGAAATTCCGGGAAATGATTGAGTTCCGGGATCAGCTGGCACAAAGACTGGGCCTTGAGCTGCTGGTCCATACCAATCCGGAAGGTCTGGCCCAGGGCGTCGGGCCATTTACCCATGGCAGCGCAAAACATACCGATGTGATGAAAACCCAGGCACTCAAGCAGGCATTGGATAAATACGGCTTTGATGCTGCTTTTGGTGGTGCCCGTCGGGATGAAGAAAAATCCAGGGCGAAAGAGCGGGTTTACTCTTTTCGCGACAAAAACCATCGCTGGGATCCGGAAAACCAGAGACCGGAACTTTGGAATATCTACAATAGCCAGGTTGAGAAGGGCGAGAGTATTCGCGTGTTCCCTCTGTCAAACTGGACGGAACTCGATATCTGGCAGTATATCCATCTGGAAAAGATCCCTATTGTGCCACTGTATCTTGCCAAAGAACGCCCGGTGGTGGAACGTGATGGCAACCTGATTATGGTGGACGATGAGCGGATGCCGCTGCAACCGGGTGAACAACCCCAGTTACGAAAAGTACGCTTCAGAACCCTGGGATGCTACCCGCTGACCGGTGCCGTAGAATCTGAAGCCGATACACTGACCGAAGTGATTCAGGAGATGCTCCTGACCAGAACCTCTGAGCGACAGGGCCGGGTGATCGACCATGACAGTGCCGGCTCCATGGAAAAGAAAAAGCAGGAAGGGTATTTCTGATGTCACACCAATCTGAACTTATTGCCACCGATATCGAAGAGTACCTGAACCGTCATGAACAGAAAGAGATGCTGCGTTTTCTCACCTGTGGCAGTGTTGATGATGGTAAAAGCACCCTGATTGGCCGTCTTTTACACGACACCAGCATGATTTATGAAGATCAGCTGGCTGCTGTAGAAAACGACAGTAAACGAGTAGGTACCCAGGGGGAAAAACTGGATCTGGCGCTGCTGGTTGATGGTCTGCAGGCAGAACGTGAGCAGGGCATTACCATTGATGTGGCCTACCGCTATTTTTCCACCGAAAAACGTAAGTACATTATTGCCGATACGCCCGGGCATGAGCAGTACACCCGAAATATGGCCACCGGTGCTTCCACCTGTGATCTGGCGATTATTTTGATTGATGCCCGTCAGGGTGTGCTGACCCAGACCCGGCGGCATACCTACATAGCCAGCTTGCTGGGCATAAAGCATATTGTCGTAGCCATCAATAAGATGGATCTGGTGGATTTCAGCAAGGCTCGGTTTGAAGAGATTCGTAACCAGTACCTTGATTTTGCAGAACCATTGCAATTGGGTGATATCCAGTTTGTGCCTATGTCGGCGCTGGAAGGCGACAATGTGGTACACCGCAGCGAACGGATGTCCTGGTATCGTGACAGTACGCTGATGGACGTGTTGGAAAATGTCGAGATCGCCCGGGACCGTAACCTGGATGACTTCCGCTTCCCGGTTCAATATGTCAATCGCCCTAACCTGGATTTTCGTGGTTTTTCAGGAACGCTGGCTTCAGGCAAGATCAAGCCCGGCGATCAGATCAAGGTACTACCCTCGGGGCAGGTGAGCACCATTGCCCGCATTGTGACCTGGGATGGTGATCTGCCAGAAGCCCATGCGGGTCAGGCGGTTACCCTGACCCTGACCGATGAAATTGATATCAGCCGTGGTGATATGCTGGTGCGCCGGGACAGCAGTGTTCAGGTGTCTGCTGACCTGGATGTGGATCTGGTGTGGATGGCGGAACAGCCCATGAGCCCGGGCAGGCAGTATCAGATCAAGTTTTCTGCCGGCAAGGTTCCGGGCAGTTTTGCCGGGGTTGATCACCGGGTTGATGTGAACTCCCTTGCCCATCACCCGGCAGGGCAGTTGGCTCTGAATGAAATTGGCCTGTGCCAGCTCAGGCTGACCAGGGCGGTGCCTGTGGACAGCTACCAGCGTAACCGCCAGACCGGTGCCTTTATTGTTATTGACCGGCTCAGTAACGCCACGGTGGCTGCCGGAATGGTACGGGGAGTGAGTGAGCGTACTCAGCAGGATTCGCTCGCCAGAGTGCATCGGCAACAGCGTCTGGGTCAGAAAGGCGGTGTGTTTAAAGTTGCCGGGCAGCACGCCAAAATTATTGAACGACAGCTGTTTGATCGTGGGTTTTATCCATTGGTGATTGGCAGTGATGATGAACAGTGGTCTGCCAAGGCGGATGCGTTACTCAAGGCTGAAGTGGCCGTCTTGATTACCTCGGAAGATGAGGTGGCGGATAATGCTTCTGTAGACTCGGTGGTGGATACCATTGTGGCCTCTCTGACTCTTCCATAAACCTTTCCTCAGGCCTCTCTTCATCTGACAGAGGGGCCTATCAAAATCGACTGTGTGAGAACGGTAACAAACCTATTGAAACCATGCATTAGTACATGGTTTCAATGATTTTGACGGATTTTCGTGCCTCCGTTCTCCGTTCTCCGTTCGTCCTGAGCCTGTCTCCGAGTAGAAGAGGTCGTTACCGACCTCAACTCTCACAGATCCGGACGAGCCCAATTAAGGCATCCGGTTCCTCATAGTTACTGGTTCACTAATTGATGCCCATGGTAGTACTGATGCAGGATTCTTGGCGGTGTCAGGGGGAAGCGTTTCAGGAACTGGGAGAATTGTTCCCACGGAATATAACTTGTCCGTGATCGGCGGCCCAGCCACTTATGCCAGATTCTTTGTACACGACGGTGTACTGCTTTCAGGGCTTTGTAGTTTCCCGTTATGCCGAAGTACGCAAAGTGTCCCCGTAATTTCCGGTTCAATTTGTCGTACTGTTCTTTCAATGAGTCATGTTTATGCTTACGACAATATTCATTGAATGACTTCAGCGCTTTGGCTACTAGCCCTTTGGCTGTTTTCCGGAATATTGCAAACCCACCTTTCCGGGTTTTACCCCAGTAATGTGTGAACCCAAGGAAGTCAAAGCTGATCGGAAGTCCACAACGCTTATTTTCTCTCCGGTGCTGAACCCGAAAGTCAATTCTTTGCGTCTTTTCCGGGTGCAGTGTCAAGCCATATACGCTAAAACGCTCAGGCAGTACCCTCTCTATTCGACGACAATCGTCAGGGTTTTGAAACACCATGACAAAATCATCGGCATAGCGGGTCAGACTACACCTTCCCTGAATTCTTGGCTGTACAGTTTGAATAAACCAGTCATCCAGTACATAGTGCAGGTAGATATTGGCTAGCAGTGGTGAAATAACACCACCCTGAGGGGTTCCCATTGTCGGGTAGCAGAGCTGCCCTGACTCAAGTATACCGACCTTCAGCCATTTATCGATCAGTTTTCGTACCACACCATCAATTACTCTTCTGGCAAGAAACTGCCTTAATTGGTTGTGGTCAATCGTATCGAAATACTTTTGGATGTCCACATCCAGTACCCACTGACCTCCATCTCGCATTATGTGGCTACGTAGACTTTGTAAGGCATGATGCGCTGACTTGCCTTTGCGGAACCCAAACGAGCAGTTATAGAAATCTTGCTCGTAAATAGGCTCCAATAACATCGCCACCGCTCTCTGGGCAACCTTGTCCTCGAAGGTCGGTATGCCCAAAGATCGTTTCTGACCTTTCCCTTTTGGAATATAAACGCGTCGTAACGCAGGGGCCCGATATTGACCGGATTTCAGTCGATCCAGCAGATTAAGGAGATTACTCTCCAGCTGTCGCTCATACATCTCGGCCGTTTGATTATCTACGCCTGTCGCACCATCCTTGCGGGTCAGTTGATAGGCCTGTAAAAGCCAGTTGTAGTCCATGTATTGATTTAGCGAGGTGAAAGCCATGGCTTGGTTGTCTCTGGCCAGTTTGGCTATCCGTCTCTGTTTCGTTGACACAAACATAAGGTTTCAATGTACCTCTTGTGTTTCCCACAAACGGTTCAATAACTATGATGTCCCCTTTCCTCGTCCGGGTCCTCCTGAGCAGAGTTCCCCGTTGTCATCAGTACTATGGGACACTAAGACTTCCAGCACCTACTATCCGGTCACTTATGGATTCGCTTCCAGACTCCTGAGTGTTGCTTCATGTTTTGTCTCATCAGGCCTGAAGCGAAGCCTGACGACACTGGGTTCTGTTCAGCCATAGAACCAATGGCCAGTTAACTCAGGTCAGCACTGGATCTCGCAGGTTCCTGAGAAATCCATCCTGTACCTTTGCCCCGGTCTCGGACTCCGGTCGGACTGATTATGTCTCACCAATTCGACATTTCAGTGCTGACCCCATACCCTTCAGAATGAAGCCTCCAACAAGGTGTCCATTTCGGAGCTCAATCCCGCGGCTTTAGTACCCGCTGTTTACGCTTCACAACCAGGATTACCCCTGACTATGCAAAACTCACTTCCGGCTGATGGTTAGTCTCTACCGGGTGGGAGTCGAACCCACTGGATTTCAACGAATGATTTCAGTTCATAGAACCTCCCACATTCTCAGGCTTAGCCTGTCGCGAGAAGGGCGGAAACTCCGAACTCTGATAGATCGTGCCAAGCACCCTTCGACTCCGCCTCAGGATGAACGGGGTGTACGGGTATTAACGCTTTTCTGCGCTAATCCCTCGGCACTAACACCTCCTCCATGGGAGGGCTGGCAGAATCATCCCGGGAACCGAAAAAGTCTGGTAGCGGTGGCAACAGGTAATTGGTAATTAATGAGGTCGCGATTATAGCCACCAGGCTAAAGGTTACAGAGCTGATTGATCCGGGCAGCATTCGCCGGAGGTACTCCGATAAAAACTCCGACTCTGAAACGAATTGCCGGGCATTTTCCAGGGAAACGCCAGCTTGCAGGGCGTCGGTCATGACCACTCTATCAAGTAGCTCGTCCAGGCCAATATAAGGCAGTAATGATCGAGCCAGGCGGTCAGCCAGTGGTTTGACAAAGCAGGGAATGTGGGCGTTGCAGTCAGTCTGGGGGCAACACCGGAAGCAATCCCGCTGAATCAGGCAGCTACGGTGGAATGCGTGCCCCCCGGCGCATTTGACCATATCATCGTCAGCGGGTGGGGTGCTGCTATCAGGAGCATGAGTGTCAAGGCACAGAAAACAACTGCTGGCCGAATGTACATTATCCATGTGGCAAGAAACTCCGGGTGATGAAATTCATCAGTTGCCAATTGTTTTTGAATTTTCATTAGACCCCTTGTTTTCCCAAAAGGTTCAATGAAATGCTGTTTAAGGATGCCTTTTTTGACAGGTCAGCCAACTATTGACTGCTGCCTTGCCGGCCTTGATGGTGCGTACGGTATTCTCAGGCAGCCTTTGATTTCTCCCCGGAATTCTGCGCTGCTTCAACCACTGAACCAGAGGTCAGCAGTGACTCACCGGATTCATCAGGTGAATTGGCGCAAAAGCCCTGATAATAGGTACAAATGCCGGTTCAATGGGACTCCTCGCTGATCCACTATTAGGCCAATCATCTACAATGATCTGGTTGATGACAGAAAGACATCCCCAATGGCCTGACAGCCTCCAGGGACATCTGTGCCCCTGGCAGATGCTCAAAGGCGGGATGCTGGAAATTACCGAGAACAGGAGTCGAAATGAAGGCTGATTTTTATCAAGGGCTGCGCCGGCAGCTGGATGAGCTCAAACAGGAAGGGCTTTATAAAAGTGAACGGGTGATCAGCTCCCAGCAACAGGCTGAAATCAAAGTGCTCGCCAATGGTGAGAGCGGTGATGAAGTGCTTAACTTCTGTGCCAATAACTACCTGGGCCTGGCCAATGCACCGGAGCTGATTGAAGCGGGTAAACAGGGGCTTGATCAATATGGCTTTGGCATGGCTTCCGTACGCTTTATCTGCGGTACCCAAACTGTCCATAAAGATCTGGAAGCTCATATCTCCCGGTTCCTGGGCATGGAAGATACCATCCTCTATCCTTCCTGTTTTGATGCCAATGGTGGTCTGTTTGAAACCATCCTGGGGCCGGATGACGCCATTATCAGTGATGCGCTCAACCATGCCAGTATTATTGATGGTGTGCGCCTGTCCAAAGCCAAACGTTTCCGCTACGCCAATAACGATATGGCCGATCTGGAAGCGCAACTGCAGGCGGCAGAAGCTGCCGGTGCCAAAACCAAACTGATTGCTACCGATGGCGTATTCTCCATGGATGGGGTTATCGCCAACCTGAAAGGCATCTGCGATCTGGCCGATCAATACGGTGCGCTGGTGATGGTGGATGACTGTCATGCCACCGGTTTTATTGGTGAGAAAGGGGTTGGTACTCCGGAGTTCTGTGATGTTATGGGACGTGTGGATATTCTCACCGGTACCCTGGGTAAAGCACTGGGTGGTGCTTCCGGTGGTTACACCTCCGGTAAAAAGGAAGTGATTGACTGGTTGCGTAACCGTTCCCGTCCATACCTCTTCTCCAACACGCTGTCACCCAGCATTGCTGCCGCTTCGGTCAAAGTGTTTGAGATGCTGGCTGAAGGCGCAGAACTGCGCCGGAAAGTACGTGATAATGCCGACTATTTCCGCGCTGAAATGACCAAGCTGGGCTTTACCCTGGCCGGTGCCGATCATCCGATTGTACCGGTGATGCTGGGCGATGCGTCACTGGCTGGCCAGTTTGCCGACCGTATGCTGGAAGAGGGGATTTACGTGGTTGGTTTCTCCTTCCCGGTGGTGCCAAAAGGGCAGGCGAGAATTCGTACCCAGATGTCCGCTGCCCACAGCAGAGAGCACCTGGACAAAGCCATTGCTGCTTTCGCCAGGGTTGGTCGAGAGTTGGGCGTTATCCACTGATTTAAGCCATTGATTTACAAAACAGCCGGCTTGCTATTCTGAATAGCAGGCCCATTGAGAAAACTGACACTGTGAAGACATTAGCCAAAAGCAAAGCAGAACCCGGAATCTGGATGGAAGACCGCCCCATGCCAGAAGTGGGTTACAACGATGTACTGATCAAAATCCGCAAAACCGCCATTTGTGGTACTGACATGCATATCTATCACTGGGATGAGTGGTCGCAGAACACCATTCCGGTGGGTATGCACGTTGGCCATGAATTTGTCGGCGAAATTGTTGACATGGGTGACGGTGTGCGTGGCTTTGAGGTCGGTCAGCGGGTTTCCGGTGAAGGCCATATTACCTGTGGCCACTGTCGTAATTGCCGTGCTGGCCGCCGTCATCTCTGCAACTTTACTGTGGGTGTTGGCGTCAATCGTGACGGTGCGTTTGCCGAATACCTGGTGATTCCGGCGGTCAATGCCTTCCCGATTCCTGATGATATCAGTGATGACCTGGCCGCAATTTTTGACCCGTTTGGTAATGCGGTGCACACCGCACTCTCTTTTGACCTGGTGGGAGAAGATGTACTGATCACCGGTGCCGGCCCCATCGGCATTATGGCGGCAGCCATTTGTCGGCATGTTGGTGCCCGCAATGTGGTGATTACCGATGTCAACGAATACCGTCTGGATCTGGCTCGTAAAATGGGTGCGACCCGCGCCGTGAATGTTGCCAATACCGGTCTGCCGGAAGTGATGGCTGAGCTGGGCATGGTTGAAGGCTTTGATGTGGGCCTTGAAATGTCGGGCAATGGTCGTGCATTTAAGCAGATGCTGGAAAATATGAACTACGGTGGCAAGATTGCACTGTTGGGCATTCCAGCCAGTGACACGGTGATTGACTGGAACCAGGTGATCTTCAAAGGTCTGGTGATCAAAGGTATTTATGGTCGCGAGATGTTTGAGACCTGGTACAAGATGACCAGCATGTTGCAGTCTGGTCTGGATATTTCTCCAATCATTACGCACCGCTTCCCGGTTGATGATTTTGACCAAGGTTTTGCAATCATGGGGTCCGGACAATCTGGAAAAGTGATTCTGGACTGGTGTTGAATCCAGACCACAAAAAGCCAGCATTCGCTGGCTTTTTGTGGTCAATGATCAGGTTTGTCACCGAATAAAACGCAGAAACTCTTCCCGGGTTGGCTGATTATCTTTCATCAGGCCACGCATGACCGAAGAGGTCATGGATGAGTTTTGTTTTTCTACACCGCGCATCATCATGCACATATGTTGCGCTTCAATGACCACGGCAACTCCTTTGGCGTCGGTGACTTCCATAATGGCATCGGCAATCTGTTTGGTCATGTTTTCCTGAATCTGCAGGCGGCGGGCGAACATATCCACAATACGGGCAAATTTGGATAGGCCGAGCACCTTACCATTGGGTACATAGCCAATATGACACTTGCCAATAAAGGGCAGCAGGTGATGCTCACACATTGAGTACAGTTCAATGTCTTTGATCACGACCATTTCGCTGATGTCGGATTCAAACACCGCACCATTAACGATCTCTTCCAGTGTCTGGCTGTAGCCTCTGGTCAGGTATTGCATTGCTTTGGCAGCGCGAAGCGGCGTATCTCTAAGGCCTTCCCGATGAATATCTTCACCGACGGACTCAATAATGGCCTTGTAGTGTTCGCTGATTCTTTGAGACATTGGAAGAATTATCACTGCATGGTTATCGAAGTGGACGGCAGTTTAACACAATTAATACATAACCCGGAAAGCAGCTGAACGACTTTCTTTGCAAGGTTTGGCACAGGCTGAGCAATTTGAACAAGAAGAAGGGATGGCCAGGACAAACATGAGCGGCATAACAGTTGCTAGTGTTTTTGCTTGCAGGTATGGTTGAAAAACCATGAGCCAAAGCGCGGTTGCAATGGTCAGGTGGTTGAGCAGGATTAACCTGTGCCGGACATCCCGTGCTGAAAATAATAACAACACCAAAGGAAAGATCTCATGCTGAAAAGTCTGAAAACAGTCGCTGCGCTGGGTGCATTGGCGGCAGCGGGTTTGGCACCGGTTGCCAGCGCTTCGGCAACGCTGGAGTCGGTAAAGGAAAAAGGTTATGTGGCCTGTGGTGTCAGCACCGGCCTTCCGGGCTTCAGTAACCCGGATGATAAAGGGCAGTGGAGTGGGCTGGATGTTGATGTCTGTCGTGCCGTTGCTGCAGCGACTTTAAAAGATGCTGACAAGGTCAAGTTTGTCCCGCTTACCGCTAAAGAGCGTTTTACCGCTCTGCAATCAGGAGAGATTGATGTGCTCTCCAGAAATACCACCTGGACCCTGACCCGTGATGCCTCCCTGGGCCTGAACTTCACCGGCGTCTCTTACTACGACGGCCAGGGCTTTATGGTGAAGAAAGACCTGGGTGTGAAAAGTGCCAAAGAGTTGGATGGTGCTTCTATCTGTATCCAGTCCGGTACCACCAGTGAGCTGAATCTTGCCGATTATTTCCGGGCTAATAATATGGAGTATCAGCCCGTGGTCTTTGATACCTCTGACGGTACGGCAAAAGGCTTTGATGCAGGGCGTTGTGATGTCCTGACGTCTGACCAATCTCAGCTTTATGCCTTGAGAGTTCGTCTGTCCAAACCTGATTCCGCAGTGGTTCTGCCCGAAGTGATTTCAAAAGAGCCGCTCGGCCCCGTAGTACGTCAGGGTGACGACCAGTGGTTCAACATTGTCAAGTGGAGCCTGGCCGCCATGATTAATGGTGAAGAGCTGGGCCTGAACTCGGGCAATATCAACGCGCAAAAAGCCTCTTCTGATCCCAATGTACGTCGTTTGCTGGGTATTGACGGCCCTAAAGGTAAAGGCCTTGCCCTGGATGATGACTGGTCTCTGCGGATTATCGAGCAGGTGGGTAACTATGAGGAGATCTTTGAGCGTAACGTGGGTGCGGAATCACCGCTTCAGATCGATCGTGGCCTGAACGCCCTCTGGAACGAAGGTGGTATCCTCTACGCTCCTCCCTTCCGTTAATTCAATCTTTATGACATATACCCCGCTTGCACGCAACGCGTGCGAACGGGAGTATGGATAGTCCTGCATTTTTTGCAGAACTTATGAAGCGCGGGAACAAGATAAGAAAAAGGGAGTTAGGTCGTGAGTGATCCTGAGCACGTATCCCATAAAAAGTATAAAAGACCTTCCTTATTGAATGAGATATTGAGGCTATGGCGTGATGCCTCCTTCAGACCGCTGTTGATGCAGGGGATTGTGGTGCTGTTGGTGGTGATGCTCGGTGTCTGGGTGATCAATAACACCATGAACAACCTGGAGCATCGGGGCATCAGCACCGGATTCGATTTTCTTTCCCAGGAAGCGGGCTTTGGCATTATTCAATCGCTGGTGGCCTATGACGAATCCCACAGCTACGGCCGCACCTTTGTTGTAGGCATACTCAATACCCTGCTGGTGTCCGGATTAGGCATCTTCTTCGCCACCCTGCTGGGTTTTCTGGTGGGTGTTGCCAGACTGTCGTCTAACTGGCTGCTGGCCAGAATGGCATCGGTGTTTATTGAAACCTTTCGCAATATTCCATTACTGCTGCAAATCTTTTTCTGGTATTTCGCCGTTCTGGCGGCGTTACCCCATCCCCGGCAAAGTTATGCCCTCGGGGATACCATTTTTTTAAATCTGCGTGGTCTTTTTCTGCCCAAACCCATTATTGAGCAGGGGCTGCTGCCGGTTCTGGTCAGTTGCCTGGTGGCCATTGGTCTGGCGTTATTGTTAAGGGCCAGAAACCGGCAGAGAAGAGTGGCAACCGGTAAGGGCATTTCCGGTGCGCCCTGGTATATGGCTGCACTATTAATGGGCGTTCCTGCGCTTGTCTGGCACTTTTCTGGTGCATCGTTGGTTCTGGATACGCCAGCGCTGAAAGGTTTTAACTTCCGTGGTGGTATTGCCATCATTCCTGAGCTGGGCGCATTGTTACTGGCCCTGACCATTTATACCGCTGCCTTTATTGCCGAGGTAGTGAGAGCCGGTATTGAGTCTGTCCAGAAAGGGCAGAAAGAAGCTGCCGCATCACTGGGGCTAAAGCCAGGGAAAGTGTTGACCCTGGTGGTGATTCCCCAGGCGATGAAGGTGATTATTCCACCATTGACCAATCAATATCTGAATCTGGCCAAAAACTCTTCACTGGCGACAGCGATTGGTTATCCGGACCTGGTCAGTGTCTTTGCCGGCACTACTCTGAACCAGACCGGGCAGGCGGTGGAAGTGATTGCCATGACCATGGCCGTTTATCTCACCATCAGTTTGAGTGTATCTCTGCTGATGAATATCTATAACAGACGTGTGGCGCTTATCGAGCGGTAAGGTTGAGAGAAATGATCAGTCACGATAGCAACATGATCCCTGCCCGTGAGCCACCGGCAACAGCCGTCGGTGTACTGGCATGGGTAAAAATTAATCTGTTTGCCAACCCGCTGAGTGCGCTGACCACGCTGCTGATTGCTTACGGTCTGTATTTATTGGTACCACCGCTGGTGCAGTGGGCATTTATCGAGGCTACCTGGTTTGGCACCGACAGCACTGCCTGCAGCAGTGACGGGGCCTGCTGGGCTTTTATCACCGCAAGGCTTGATCAGTTTATTTACGGGTTCTATCCAGAAGAACAGCAGTGGCGGGCAGATCTCTTTTTTGCTCAACTGGCCCTGTTGATTGCCTGGCTGTCGTTTAAAGTGACACCCGGTAAAAAGTGGGTGTTGGGCTACAGCCTGGTACTGATGCCGGTGGTTTCCTGGTTTTTGCTTTATGGCGACCTGTTGGGGCTTGAGAAAGTGGAGACCCATCAGTGGGGCGGGGTGATGCTGACACTGTTGCTGGCACTGTGCGGGATGATCGCCTCTTTACCATTCGGTGTGCTGCTGGCCCTTGGCCGTCGTTCCAATATGCCGGTCATACGGTCTTTATGCACCGGGTATATTGAACTCTGGCGGGGTGTTCCCCTGATCACTGTGCTCTTTATGGCCTCGGTCATGCTGCCACTGTTTGTGCCGGAAGAGGTGGTGTTCGATAAACTGCTGCGGGCGCTGATTGGCATTATTCTGTTTCAGGCGGCCTATATGGCGGAAGTGGTGCGAGGTGGGTTGCAGGCTATCCCCAAAGGACAGTTTGAAGCGTTTAACAGCCTTGGCCTGAGTTACTGGCAGGGGATGATTATGATTATCCTGCCCCAGGCCATGAGACTGGTGATTCCCGGGGTGGTAAATACCTTTATTGCCCTGTTTAAAGACACCAGTCTGGTACTGGTTATCGGCTTGTTTGATCTGCTGGCCATTATTCAGGCCGGGCTGAATGACCCCGCCTGGCTGGGTAACTCCATAGAGGGCTATCTGTTTGCCGGGCTGGTTTTCTGGGTCTTCTGTTTTGGCATATCAAAGTACAGCCAGCGACTGGAACAACAATTACAGCGATAATGAAATCAGGGATGCCAATGGTATGAGTGATTATCTTGATGAGCCTCGTCTGCAAAAGCCATTACCGAAAAGTGGCCAGCCAGAGGTGACGATTCAGCGTGAAGCCGCTGTTGAGCAGGCCAGCCTGATTGAGATCAGTGGCCTGAATAAATGGTATGGTCAATTTCATGTGCTGCGTGATATTAACCTGAACGTTAAGAAGGGAGAGAAGATCGTTATCTGTGGGCCTTCCGGCTCCGGTAAGTCCACATTGATCCGTTGCATTAATTGCCTTGAGGAGCATCAGGAAGGCAGCATTGTGGTGGATGGCACCCGACTGACCAATGACCTGAAAAATATAGAAACCATCCGTCGTGAAGTGGGGATGGTATTCCAGCAGTTTAATCTGTTTCCACATCTGACCATTCTGGAGAACTGTACACTGGCACCTATCTGGGTCCGTAAGCAGTCAAAAAAGGCTGCGGAAAAGGTGGCCATGGAATACCTGGAGCGGGTGAGGATTCCGGATCAGGCCAATAAATATCCCGGACAACTGTCTGGTGGCCAGCAGCAGCGGGTGGCGATTGCCCGAAGCCTGTGTATGAATCCGGAAGTCATGTTGTTTGATGAGCCCACATCTGCCCTTGATCCGGAGATGATTAAAGAAGTGCTGGAGGTTATGGTCGAGCTGGCGCAGGAAGGGATGACCATGCTCTGTGTTACCCATGAAATGGGCTTTGCCCGGACGGTGGCTGACCGGGTGATCTTTATGGATGAAGGTCAGATTATTGAACAGGCTCCGCCGGAAGCGTTTTTCAGCAACCCACGTTCAGAGCGAACCCGCAGGTTTCTTGGGCAGGTGTTGAATCACTAGTCCTTCGTTTTTCTCCACTTGAAAGATCATTACTGGAGAAAGCACATTAACCGCTTGGTGATTATCGGTGTCCAGGCTGGAGTATGAGTTGCTTATTTATCTGATGCTAGGTGCTTCATAATTTGCATAAATCCTACTTTGTGGTACGTTTTTTGTTAAAATGCAGGATTAAATATGGAATTTGTAGAAGCCAGCATATTTACCAAAATCATCACCCAGCTCATGTCTGATGATGATTATCGAGCCATGCAGGAAGCCATGATCGCACAGCCTGATATAGGCAGTGTTATCAGGGGTACTGGGGGGCTACGGAAGTTCCGCTGGAAGTTGGGTGACTCGGGCAAGCGAGGAGGTGTGCGAACCATCTATTACTGGCAGGTACATGAAGAGACCTTCTACATGCTGTATGCCTATACCAAAAACCGGCAAAAAGACTTAACAAGTGTTGAGAAAAAAGTACTTTCAGAACTGGCGAGGGAGTTTTGCAATGAGCGACCATGAATTTAACTTTGATGAATTGGTGGAGAGCGTCAGGGAAGCGATTGACATTAATAAAGGCATTAAGAAACCTTCACGGTCGTTCAAATATGAAGAGATTGATGTCTTTGCTATCAGGAAAGCAACACACCTTTCGCAGGAGAAGTTTGCGGCGCTTATTGGGGTGAGCATCAAGACAGTGCAGAGTTGGGAACAAAAGGTGAGAAAACCGCTCGGGCCAGCCAGATCGCTACTGATTATGTTTCGCAACAACCCTGACCAGGCAATGGCTCTACTTCATCAATCAAGATAGACCCTTTAATCAAAAAATACCGGCACGAATGGTTCACGCCGGTATTTTATGCCACTTGGCAATCGAACTTAGAACTTGTAGCGCAGAGTGGCGTGCAGTGCCCAGGCATTGGTGTCGTACTTGCCAGAGGGAGATTTTGATGAACTAGTTTGTTGACCACCACCTTTTACCGAATCGTTTTCAGCAAAGTTGTATTCTGCGCCCATATCAAGTGCCAATTTGCCGCCCATCAAGGTAGTACCTGCACCCATGGTAAAGGTATGAGCACCAGCAGGAGTAGAGAAGGTTGGAGCCGCGAATTTTTCTGGCGTCACGGCTGTTGTGTAGATATAACCCGCTCGCAACGCCCAGTTGTCCATGCCAGTGTACTCAGTAGCAAAGCGGAAGTTCCACTGGTCATCCCAGTTAGTATTAATGCTGTCAACAGACAGATTTCCTTCACTGCTGACAAACTTGATCGCTTCAATAGAGCTGTACTGCGACCAGGTAACTTCACCAAACAGCTTCCAGTCATCATTCAGGGTGTAGTCCACACCTGTGGAAATCTGGGTTGGTAATGCTGTTTCAGCGGTAGCGTTTACGCCTGCATAGTCCAAAGGAATCATCCCACCAAAACCCGGTGCCCCCGATTCAAAACTGGCTTTACCGTCTGCTTCTATACTGACATCTGAACGGTAATTCAGACCCCAGCCCCAGCGGTTATCATCGGAGCGATACATCGCGCCGAGACGTAAACCAAATGTGTTAAAGCCAGAGAGGTCGTTATAACCCACGAGCGCACCAACAGTACCACCACCAACAGCAGAAGCCAGATTAATATCAGCCAGGGCATAGGTAATACGGTAGGTGCCACCGATGGACCAGTTGTTATTGATCTGGTATGCCAGGGCCAGTCCGGCTTCCATTATCTTGATATCGGTTGAATACTCGCCAGTCATTGGTGCGAGACTACCAACAGTAACCCCTTCATAACTGGTATTAGAACCACCGGCACCGTAGAACCCATAACCCATAACCAACTGGTCATTCAGGCGATAAGCACCCGTCAAACCGGCATTGGGCACAAAGTTTCTCTCACCTTTCATATAGGTGTCACTGCCAGCGGCAGGACCATTGGTCTGAACAAAGGTAGGGGACACATTCAAGGCAATTTCATTGCCCTCAAGACGGGCCAAACCAGCCGGGTTGTAGAAAACGGCACTGGAAGTATTAACGGAAGAAACAGCGGCACCCGCCAGGGCAGCGTATTTCGCGTCCCACATGGTCGCTTTTTCAAAGCCACCTGCAACGGCATTACCGGTGAATACGGCAAAAGCCAGAGAGGAAAGAACAAATAAACGGCCTTGGCGCGAAACCATAGACATGAAACTCCACAAAAGTCTATTGAGCAGTACTCTGACCAGTCGCTTCTTGAAATCGACCGTCAGTGGATGATACCGCTAAGAAAGAAGCACGCAGAAAATGTGCCGCATAAAACTGACAGGAATATTATTCAGATTTAAAAAAAGTTTCTGTTATGTTTTGTTTCTAACATGTTGTAAATTTTAACTTTTTTAATACTTTATCATCTTAGTAAAGTAGAAGCCGAGATAGGGGTACGCGTTTGTAAGCGGAAAACCGGCACAAAGACCTGAGAGACGGTTATAATTGCATTTTCATAATCATAAAGCTCAAAGAACCCCGCAGGCATGACAGATACGGGAACGTTATCGCCTAAAGGCGACATTACCGTTCAGCCAGGTTACATAGGACTCACCGGAATGTGTGGTGCTCAGTTAAGCCCGTCTTGTTCGTCTTCTTTGTCTTTATCATCATCATTGGCTTGTCTGATTGGAAACAATTTCTTTCTCAGAGAACCAAACAGATCATTGGGGTTGGGTGTCTGCTCTTTTTTTTCCTTTGCCTCTTTTTTTGCCTCTTGGATTTGTTGCTCAATATCCTTGTCGCTGCTCTGACGTTTGTTTTCCATGGCGGTAGCAGCGCTTTTCAGGGCTGTTTTGAATATCTCACTGCCAAAGAAGCCCTGGTCGGATGGCTTGCTTTTAGCTACGTTACCTGATTCCGTTTTGTTTGCATTGTCTGGGCTATTGGCCGGAGCAGAGCTGGTTGATGCCGGAGCCTTCCTGGTCCTGGCGGACAAAATTTCCTGGGATATTGGTGGAGGTACTGGTGGTGCAGCGGGAGCCAATGGCGTTGTGGCTTCATTGTTCAAAATTGGCTGAGCGGTTTCTCCCGGTTCTTCTGGAGAGAGGGCAGCATTTATGTTGTTCAGGTCAGCGGTTACATCCTCCGGGAGCTGGTCATCAGATACCGACGAGTCTGTGATGTCGTCAGCATCCATGGTATCTGAACTTCTTCTCAGCATCTTTGCCACGGCGGCTTCCAACTCTGCTTTAAACTGGGCATCGTTAAACGTCTTGTTACCGGATGATGTGTTTTTCGTTTCGCTCTTTGGTACGGCAATGTTATTGGTTGCCTTGCTATTCGTCTGGGAAGAGCTTCTCTGCCCGGCCGGTAACGCATCCGCCGCAGGGAACGGTGGAAAGGAAACCGTTGTTTCAGCAGGCTTGTAACCGTTGGATGATAGTGCCGACTGGGAGGGCTGAGCCGTTTCTTCCATTGCTCTGTTTCTTGCCGCTACTTTTTCCATCAGTTCATCGATAAAGGGAAGGTGGCTATTTTCCAATCTCTCCGCCGTCTTAGCCCATTTCCTGGCAACATTGCTATCCAGAGTGTCAACTTCTTCCGGTGTTTTTGGTCTTCTGTCGGCCAGTTTTTTGGTCAATTCCGCCATCAGTTCGGGGTGACTTCCGGGCCGAGAGGCTTTTGGTGTGTTTGCCGTATCGTCATTGGGTGAAAGTGTATCACTGGTTTGTGTGCTATTGCCTTCGATTGGCTGGTTTGGCTTAGTTGATTTTAGTTCCCTTTGTCTATTTTTTAGCTCTCTGAGCAGTGCTGCATGCAAGTTTTCTTGTTTTTCTGGCTGTCGGACTTGTGATTTGGCCGTCTGTTCCGTTATCGGGTCCGTTGACGACTCTGCCTGTTGCAGTGCCATTGCCTGCTCAACGTCAGATTGCTCTGCCGGGATAGAGGCTGTTTCCCGGATTTCTTCCCGGGCGAGGGGTGGTGCTGGTATCGTTTCCGGCAAGGGGGAGTGACTATCAACGGGCACTGTTTCCTGCGGACTCTCTGTACTGTCTGGTACGGCGTCAGTTTGCTCTTTCTGAGCTGAAACGGGCTCGGTGACAGCGCGGTCTTCTTCTGTTGGAACACTCTCGGTATGTTCAGCTGCGGGAGTGCTTTCTTGTTCTGTCTCCTGAATAAGTGGAGTGCTTTGTACGACGAAGCCAGTAGCCCGCTGCTGTGGTAAAGCCGGTTTGGCCTCCTCAGGCTGAGGTGAAGCGGCGGTTTGCGAACTATCCACTGAAGGGAGTGGCACTGGATAAACCGGAGTTGCTTGCTGAGTGTCTTCAGGTGGATCGGTGACTATGGGGGCAGTTTGCTTCTGCGCACCGGAAGCAGTTGTTGTGGTTAAGTCTTGCTCTTCAGGGTGAGCATTACCCTTCTCAATACCCGGAGAATCTTCTCTGGCAGTGATAGCCGAACTTTCCCCTGTTGCTGGCCGGGCGCTTGTATCATGGTGCCTGGTCTCGACATAGCTTTTCTCAACGGGGTTTCGATGATGAACGGTGATTGCACACTTTCTGTTACTGAGCTTGTCAAACGCCTGTGCGCCTTCCCCCTGGCCCAGGGTTTCTCTGCCCGTAATCTCGTTGTCGTTGCGCACAAGGGACTGCCTTATTTCTTCGGCTTCACTGGCACTGGCTTCTGTATTGGCGTACTGCTGATCTTGACGCTTAAGGGCATCAATGGTTTTTTTCATTAACTGGTCAAGATTCTTCTGGTTCTCCAATTCATCGCCCGGGGGGATCAGGCTCAGTGGTTTTTCGGACTGAGACTTAAGGGTGATTTTAACGCTAAGGCCAGCTGGGAACTCCATACTCTTAAGCATTGCCAGCACCTGCTCAGGGCTATCAGCTTGAGCTTTATCCAGCGCTTCCAGCGAAATACCGACGACTTTCCTGGCGTTAATGGCACCAAGAACACTGTCTGCCCGTTGCAGTAAATCAGTCCGTTCCTGCAAAAGTTTTGCAGCCTGGCTATCCGGTTTATTCTCTTTTAAACCCGTCGTGTGATGAGCGGGTACCTGGGTCGCTTCTGTTTTTAGCGGCGATGGACTGTCTGCACCGGTTACCACGCTTTTCTGTTCCGCCAAGTAGCTTGTGGTATCGGCATTTTCAATTTTCCTGCCTCTATGGCTACCAACCGGTGCCTCCGCCTCTTTTGGCGTTGGCTCATAATTGGTGTGGACAGGGCCTGAACCCCCGACTCCTGGCGTTTGGTGACAAAGTGGGTTTCTGGGTAGTTTGAACATAATTAAGTAGGCTGGCCGGTAATATTGTTAGTGATATCGGCAGCAGGAGAAAATTGTTACCGGTCAGCTTTATTTAGCTGACCGGCTTTTTTATGTATTTTCTGTTCTATCTCCTTCCCGGGTGAAAACCCATTCTTTATCCGAGGACATGGCCTCATTAAAAGCATAACCTTCGTAGTCAAAACTTTTCATTTTTTCTGGCTGGCCAATATTGTGGTCGATAATGTAGCGACACATCAGGCCCCGGGCTTTTTTGGCGTAGAAACTGATGATTTTGTATTGACCGTTCTTCCAGTCTTTAAATACCGGCGTAATAATCTGGCCATTAATCTGCTTTGGCTGAACAGACTTGAAGTATTCATTGGACGCGAGGTTGACCAGTACCTGGCTCTTCTGACTGGCCAGTTCGTTGTTCAGCTGCTCTGTAATCCTGCTTCCCCAGAACTGGTAAAGGTCTTTCCCCCGCTGATTGGCAAATCGCGTGCCCATTTCCAGACGGTAAGCCTGCATTAAATCCAGCGGGCGAAGCAGGCCATAAAGGCCAGAGAGAATTCGCAGGTGTTCCTGGGCAAATGACAGCTGCTGATCATTCAGTGTTTCTGCATCGAGACCGGTGTATACATCCCCCTTGAAGGCCAGTACCGCCTGCTTGGCATTATCCGGACTGAACGGTGTTGACCATGCCTGGAAACGGGCGGCATTGAGCTGGGACAGCTTATCACTGATGCTCATCAGGCCGCCAATCGCTGCCGGGCTTAATTCACGGAGCTCTTCAATCAGCAGGGCGGACTGGTCAAGAAAGTCTGGCTGAGTGAATTTTTTTGTTGTGGACGGCGTTTCGTAGTCCAGGGTTTTTGCTGGAGAAATAACGAGCAGCATTCAACACTCCCTGATTTTTCAAACTGTTGGCAATGATGACAATAGTAGAGCAGCGAGCGTTCCTTTAATAGGGTCGAGTATAAGGATTTCAACAAACATTGGTTGAAACAGAACCACTCCTCATCAGGATAGCTGTTACCACTCGGGTTAAGGCATTCATCAGCGAGATTAAAGGAAATGTTGAATTATTTGCACCGAGATTGAGGCGGCCATTGATGTTGTAAAAACGGTCTTTAGTTATTTCCGTTTTATTGGCCTCAGGATACAATTTCGAGCTTAATTTTCCTTGCTCAATATGATTAAGGTAGCACTCATTATGATTAAACAAACTCTGCCTGAAGCTTTCATATCCTTCTTCTCCGGGCTGTAGTCCTGTCCAGTAAACCAGCTCTTGTGCAGCACGTTGTAGCCATTGGTGATAACCCGCATCGGTGATTTGCAGCTTCTTCTTTAGATAGTTTTCCGGTGGGTTTACTGACTCAATTAAACGTGCTGTCTCTGTAACAGCTTCGGGGTTTTGGTAATGATAATCTTCAAATTGCTGGCGCAATCGTGAACGGATTAATAATGCCGCCAGAATATTTTCACAAATGGCATTAGCCAGTGCCAGATTTTGTGTAGTGGAATGTGTGTGTGCAGTCATTAGTGTCTTTATGCTGAAACAAGCTTTTGATCTGGCCAAAAAACTCATAATCTCCAATATCCCGAATTCCACAGTACCCTAAGTCAGGTTTCCCTGTGGCATCGGTATTCCAGGCACCGAAAGTACCAGGGTGCACCCCGTTTCGTTCGTTGAAAGCATTGTGCAGAGCAATCCAGCGCCGGGTGCTGACGGTATTATGGAAGGCAGGTAACATGCTGGTGAGAATCAGACCCATGCTGGCCAGAAAGCCAGCATCGTGGCAGGCATCAAGTATGCCTTGTTCAGGCTTTTTGCAATAAATATTGGTCAGTGCCTGAATCGGGGAGGTAACCGTATTTTGAATAATCCGGAGGTGCTGCGTAAGAAAATGCATTAATAAACCGTTCTCCACTGTACTCATAAATGTCCAATGCGTCAGGAAAGTTTTTGATGGTCGTCTCCAAATACGGATCCAAAGGGATTTTCATAAATCCTCGGAGTGTGGGTAATTCACTTTTAAAGTACCGTTGAATATCTGGATGGTTATGAATATTAGTGGTTGGCCAAATGGAATCGTATTTGCTGGCTAAGTGGGCAGTTACTATGCAAGGCACAACGCAGGGAGCATAGCCGTAGCTATGTGACCGGAGTTGTAACGCAGCAGAGTGACTGATCACTTAGCCAGAAAATACAATTCATTTGGTTAACTACTTAATGAGGTATGAGGTTGATAATTGATGCGCTCAATTAAATTAATCAAATGTAATTTGTCATCAGTGCTTTTTTTAGCAATCTCAATAAGTTCTTTGATAAATTCTGGTGATGGTTCTTTTAAGGCAATATCTAAAAGAGTTGTAGTTCTGTATCGGCTTGGGATTTTAAAGTAGGCCTTGCAATTTTTTTTGATGGCTGAGATCCACATATTCAATGTGAGCGTGTAAAGCTCATCTGTTTTCATGTCATCAGGGATATATTCGAAGGCATCACCTTCAGAAGAAATACAGGCGATTTTATGAAGCTCTTTCAACTCTTCTTTGCTGAGGTGCTTAGGTAGATATTCTATTTTGTAACCCTTATCAAGGTGCAGGCACGCTTGTTTACACAAATCATAAGTTTTAAATCTGTCAGGGATATAAGCCAATGCCGAAGCGTTAAATGCAGTGGCCATGCCATACAGCTCGCCACGATCTTTATCGGTCAGCGATGAGGGAAGTGCTTCCAGTACCCTGTAATCTGTTTGACACGCTATACGATATAAATCAAGCGTTTTATGCCGGTTTGGGATGTACCGGAAATAAAAACCATCTTCTTCACAGGCAGCCTGGCTCATCTCAGGTGTTATCATATCATCCGGAATGAATTTAATCGCACCACGGTCAAATTCAAAGGCCGACAATAACAATTCTTTTCTATTTGGATGGTCTTGTGGAATAAGGTCGCATATACCTGAGGTTGTTTTACAGGCACGAGTTAGCATATCGTCTGTGATGTAACCTTTGGGAATATATTGGAGAAATTCTCCTCCCTTTAATGAACACAGTGGCTCAAAAAAACCATTATTTGACCATTCTGATAGTACATGTTCGGGTACGTATTTCATCACGAGGCCAGAAACAGCATTTTCACAAACTAATTGACATAGATCAGCATCTTTAAAGTCCAAAGGAACATATTTCAGGTTTCTGCAATCAGATAAACAGGCAATTAAGCAAAGATTTTTAGTAAGTCTATCGGCAGGTATTTCACTTAGCCAAAAGCCTGGAGCCTTCAGAGCGATCTCAAGATCATCATTGTCAAATTTATGAAGGTCCATTTCGGGAAGGGGGCAACGGAAGTAATTAAGTAATATTTTATAGTCAGTGAAAGGAATAGGGGTGTTTTCCTTTCTCTCAACATACCTTGTTATCGCAGCTTTCAATTCAGGATTCAATTTGCCCTGATCCGGTTTTTGAAGACAAGGATGATTAGCCGCAGTAACATGAGATTTTGGCGAGGTGACACCGCTGGCACTACGTGAACTCAGGTTCAGTTTATCAGTGTTTTGAATATTATATGGAGATTCATTTATAAAAAATCTCTTCATGTTTTGAGTTGCATCAGTACTAGCAGTAATGTTTTTTGAATTACTGGTTGTTGGATGCAATTGATTGATTGAACTCGGGTATGTGAAAGGATCTGATGTAGGATTCACAATAACTTCCCTCTAAAGTTGATTTGTAATAGGCGGCGCGGCAATTAACAAAGAAAATGAAATACTGTCACTGTATTACAAAGCCTGAGATTATGTATGATTCGAATAACCGTTAAATGATGGACTTCTTATCAAATTTTGTAAAGTATCTTACCAATCTATTGGTTTGCACAGTTTGTGAACTATTTGATTGCTATGGAGGTTCTAAAGTTCCTTTACTTCGTCCTTACTCAAAAATATAGAAAGCCCCGGCTGTTAAGTTCCAGGGCTTTGTAGTGATGGCAATGAATGAATCAAAGATGGGTTTCAGCATACGCTGCCAGTGGTGACCTTGGTACGCCCTGAAGCTGCATTGAACCTCCATGGGGGAAATGCTTCAGGCGCTCAGTCATATAGGTTAAGCCGGAGCTGGTGGCGGCCAGATAAGGGGTGTCGATCTGGGCCAGGTTGCCAAGGCAGATCACTTTACTGCCGACACCGGCGCGGGTGATGATGGTTTTGATCTGGTGGGGAGTCAGATTCTGACATTCATCAATGATGATCAGACTCTGCTGGAAACTCCTGCCACGGATGTAGTTCAGGGATTTGAAATGCAGCGGTACCCGGTCGAGTATGTACTCCACACTGCTGTTGGTGGATTCGTCATCATTGTGCAGTGCTTCCAGGTTGTCGGTTATAGCGCCCAGCCAGGGTTCCATTTTTTCAGCCTCGGTACCTGGCAGGAAGCCAATGTCTTCATCTAGTCCCCGGGTGGAACGGGTGGCAATAATTCTCCGGTATTGTTTTGTGGCAATGGTCATTTCAATGGCAGCTGCCAGGGCCAGAATGGTCTTGCCAGAACCGGCGGCACCATTGAGATTCACCAGATGCACATCTGGGTCAAGCAGCAGATTCAGGGCCATGGCCTGGTTGATGTTCAAGGGTCTCAACCCCCAGGCTTCCTGATGCATCAGGCTTTCTCTGCTGTAGTGTTGAAGACTTACCTGATCGTCCGATAGGTCAATGACTTTTGCTACAAACCCCTGGTCGTCTAAAAGGAACTTGTTGAGATACAACTCTTCGGCAAACTCACTTTTATCCAGGGTGTGAATGGTTTTACCATCAAGCTGTACTGTTTTTACTTCATTGACCCGGTCCCAGAAGTTGCCTTCATAGTGGATATAACCTTTGGTCAGTAAGCCAATATCACTGACCAGCTGGTCACTGTGATAGTCTTCGGTAAGAATACCGCAGCCCCTGGCTTTGAGGCGCATATTTATGTCTTTGGTGACCAGTATGAACTGCCGGTCCGGATGGGCTTTCTGATACTGACAGATGTCGTTAATTATCTGGTTGTCGTTGTTACTGCTGGGGAGTGTGGTGATTTTATCGTCGGCATGACTCATCATAATGGAGAGTGTGCCGGATGTTTCCTTGCTGTGGCTTCTCTGGATAGGGACTCCCTGCTCTATCTCCGCAGGGGTTGCAGTACCCAGAATATTATCAATCAGTCGTATGGCCTGACGACAGTCGGCGGCTATGGTTTGTTTGCCGTTCTTGAGTTTGTCCAGTTCTTCCAGAACGGTGATGGGAATGATTACCTGATGTTCTTCAAAGTTGAGGATAGAGTTAGGATCGTGAATCAGGACGTTACTGTCCAGTATGTAGGTGGTTGTGATGGGTGAGTTTTCTGGCCTGGTTTCCAGGGCATGTCCCATAGGCAGCTCCCTTGTCTGTTTTTGGGTTACTCATATTTGATTCTTATCGAAAAAATTTAATCCGGCAAGGCTAAATTTCGATGAAGAATAAAAAAAAAATTTTTCTCCTCCTAAAGGGTTTAAATTGATGTGTTTTACTCTTATGCTTGAAAAGATATATCGTATTTTTTTATAAAAATTTTACTGTTTTTTTGATTGATATTTCTTTTAATTCTTACTGTTCTCTCCCATGTCAGCAGGCGAATCGTTAGTATTCGCCTGCTCTGTTAGCTTATCGGTGCTTAGTGTTTCGGGGATCAACAAGAAGCTGTTCCGGTGGGTAGTCCTTCTTCAGTTTATCCCCCAGCAGTGCTTCAAGATCCGGAATCAGAAACGAATCATCTTCACAGGCAAAGCTAATGCTGGTTCCGCTCGCCCCCGCTCTCCCGGTTCTGCCAATCCTGTGGACGTAGTCATCAGGGTCTTCAGGCAGGTTGTAGTTGATCACATGGCTGATTCCGTCAATGTGGATGCCGCGGCCAGCAACATCGGTAGCCACCAGTACTGAAATTTTTCCGGAGCGGAAATCTTCCAGAGTTCTGAGGCGCTTGTTCTGGGGAATTTCGCCGGAGATTTGGTCTGCCCTGATCCCAACCTTTTGTAGCTGTTCGGTCAGCTTGCGGGTCTGGTCCCTGCGGTTGGTGAAAACAATGACTTTTTCCAGCTGGTGATGGTTAATCAGGTTTACCAGCAGGGGAAACTTCTGCTCCGATGAGAGAATGTAAACCTTTTGTTCCACCGTGTCGGTGGCCACACTGTCAGGCTCAATCTCAACCTTTACCGGGTTCCAGGTCCACTGTTCTCCAAGCCTTAATACATCATCTGTGAATGTCGCCGAGAACAGCAGCGTCTGACGGTCTCCAGGTCTTGGCGTCATGCGGATAATACGCCGTACCTGCGGGATAAAGCCCATGTCCAGCATGCGGTCCGCTTCGTCGATCACCATGACTTCAACCAGGTCCAGAAACAGGTCTTTACGCTCACAGTAGTCCAGCAGACGCCCGGGCGTGGCAACGAGAATATCCACATAATTTTCGCCGATACGTTTACGCTGTTTCTCATAATCCATACCACCCACCACGGTGACAACGTGCAGCGGCAGGTATTGGGTCAGGGCTTCAGCGTCCTTACCGATCTGCAATGCCAGCTCCCGTGTGGGGGCGATAATGACCGCGCGTGGCTCGCCCAGGTAGCGGGTATCCGGTGCCGGGGTGTCAATCAGCTGCTTGATCGTGCTGATCAGAAATGCTGCCGTTTTACCGGTTCCTGTCTGCGCCTTGCCGATCGCATCCCGACCCGCCAGAGTGCTGCCCAGCACCTCTGCCTGAATTGGTGTGCAGTACTTGAAGCCCTGGTCAGCAATCGCATGCATCAGTTCGTCGGGCAGGGCAAAATCATGAAAGCGGGTCTTTTCAGGGTCAGGCGCTACCTGGAACTGATCAATACTCCAGCTTTCCTGAGCCCGGGCAGGACGGTCTGACTTTCTGCTGCTTGTCCGCTTCGGACGCTTTGATGATTTGACGTTGTTTCTGGAATGCGCAGCCTGTTTTTTGCTGCCGGAAAGCGCTTTCTTCCCTTTTTCAGGGGAAGCGTCTTTACTCGCGCTGCTTTTCTTAAAAAATCCTAGAAAACCACTCAATGCCTTAATCTCGTTCCTTTCAGTCCTGAACAATGGCTTTACCAATTGGCAGCCGGGTGAGCCAGCTATAAGGATACAATCTTTATCCTGATCGTCGCAGAGATGGGCGAGGAAGAAGTTAGCTGGTTAATACCATGCCCACGGTGGGAGTGGGTACGGTATAGCGTGAGAGCAACCTTGAGAGGATCTTCACGGTAAATGACATGGCGTATTATCGCGCCGATTTAATGGACAAATCAAACGAACTGTACGGATTCGCGCGAATCATGGATATAGTGTCTTTCCACCAGGCAAATCCGGCGACGGCTAAATGGGATGCATTGTGGTTAACACGGTCTGGTCAATCGTCCTCGAATTTTCCCCACTCGCCAGATGGCTCATCATCCGCACGCTTGCCCAGCCACAATTGTTCAGACTTGCCTTTCTTGGACACTTTCCTTTTTTTCCTTTCCAGCCACTGCTTGTTAAGAACCATCATCAAGCCAGGATCAGGCACTGGTCGTACCGTGAGATTTTTGAACAAGGCGGTGAAAAAGCTGGCTTCTTCAGCAAATTTCTGGTTTTTTTCTCCAACAGACTCCGCTCTTACAGGGTCTGGCATGCAGCGATTACCGATAAAATTAGATATTGGACAAGAACTCATCGTTGTTACCCACCATCTGGCTGAAAATTAAATAATAGGCAGAGATGCCGTGTCTGGAAGTTAGACATTGGTGGGAAAGGAAGGATTTTATTTTTTATTTCAATCAGTTGTTTGATCAGGCTAGAAATAGAGGGCGCTCTTTACTGGGTGCTGAACGCCCTCTTGCCGTTATCTCAGCTCTGCCACAATTTCCTTGCTGAAGGATTTTTCGCAATAGTGGCACTTCAACTGGATATCATGACTTTTCTGACGCAGGTAGAAATAGCTCGCCACTGGTTCATTATGCGTAATGCAGTTAGAGTTGGGGCAGGCGAACGCGGCTCTCAGTGTTTTCGGAATGGCCATGGTGAACTTATCCACCACCCGGTAATCATCAATCACGTTGATGGTTGCGCTGGGTGCGAACAGTGCCAGTTCGTTGGCCTCCTGTTCGGTAAACATCCGTCCCTCGACTTTTATAATATCTTTGAAGCCCAGGGCTTTACTGGGCAAATTAAAGCCCACGGTAATGCGTGCTTCACTGTTCAGCAGATGCAGACGGTCGAGGATTTTTACCCCCTGTCCTGCCGGAATATGGTCGATGACAGTGCCCTGGCAGATGGCTTCAACCTGAAGTTTGTTACTCATCGATCACTCCTCACATCTTGTCATCAAAGGATTCATTGAGAATCAGGGCCAGCAGGGCCTGACGGGCAAATACCCCGTTTCGGGCCTGTTCAAAGTAATAGGCGTGGGGGGTTTGATCGACTTCAACGGCTATCTCATCAACCCTTGGCAGCGGGTGCAGTACTTTCAGGTGTGCAGGTGCCTGTTTCAGGGTTTCATTGGTCAGTACATAGTTTGAGGCGATGTGCTTATACTCGGTTTCATCAAATCGCTCTTTCTGAACCCGGGTCATGTAGATGATATCTGTATCGGCAACCACTTCTTCGATGCTTTCCGCCCGACGCCAACGGATGCCTTTTTCATCCAGTTCCTGCAGGAGGTAGCCCGGCATTGCCAGTGCATCCGGGGCAATAAAATTAAATTCTGCGTTAAAGTGGGTCAGGGCCTGAGCCAGGGAGTGCACCGTCCGGCCATATTTCAGGTCACCGACAAAGGTGACTGTCAGGTTATCCAGTCGACCCTGGCACTCGCGAATACTAAACAGATCCAGCAGGGTTTGGGTTGGGTGCTGGTTGGAACCGTCGCCGCCATTGATAATGGGGACACTGGAGAATTCCGAGGCCAGCCGGGCAGCACCTTCCTGAGGGTGGCGCATTACCACCGCATCGGTATAGGAGCTGATGATTTTGATGGAGTCCGCGAGGGTTTCCCCTTTTTTGGCAGAGGTGTTGCCACCGTCGGCAAAACCAATCAGGGTGCCGCCTAACCTCTGAACGGCTGTTTCAAACGAGAGGCGTGTGCGGGTGGATGCCTCAAAAAAACAGCTGGCAATCACTTTGCCCTGCAATAGACCGGGACGTTGCGTGTGTTTGAGTTCAGCTGCCACTGCAAGAATCTGTTCCATATCTTCCCGGGTAAGGTCGGCTATGGAGATAATGTTCCTGTTAAAGAACCTGTTTCCCATGGGGGTAATACCTGTCGCCTTTGGTCATTTTCAAGTCAAAAAAAAGCCCCTGGATCAAGGGGCTTTATTTTGCAATACAGATAAAGTGGTTAGCACCAGTAATAAGGATTCTGCTTGTTCTTTTGATTGACTGACGGTTCATGTGCAGTGTCATCGAAACCTTATCCCGGGTGAGTGTCGTTCAGGTTAACTATTTTTGGTCAATCAGTCAGCTTCTTTGTTGGGTAAAAGCAGTCCGGTTGACAAATTGTCTGGCATTTTACACTTCAACTGTCGTTGGTCAAGGGATTTCAGCGTTCTGGTCAGGGGCGGCGGCCTGACCAGAAACTGGCCAGCCCTGCTCATGCTCTTGTCTGAAGAATTACCAGGGGAGATCAAGCTTTAAATTTGCCTCAAATGCCCTTAGAACCGACTCTTTGGAGTGTAAGATCCAGATGCTGGTGACAAAGTTATAAAAGGTGTCCAGCCAGCTGTCATGATGGTTCAGCTGGTAGATATGTCGTATGTTGGGTTCAAGCCCGCTGGAAGGAATCTTCATCCCGGCAACCGCTACCTTGTTCGGCGACAGTTTCCATCGGGAGTATCGGCTGAGCGGGTTATAGTCTTGTCCATGAAGAAAGCTGCCTTCAACATAGGAGTGATGAATTCTGGCCAATCGGCTGTCGGGCATACCTGCCAACCAGCTTGGGTGAATACCGTAGCTGTTGAAAATGTAGGCTTGCTCAATGGTCTCGGATATTGACATGGCGGCCTGGGCAATAGCGCCGCTGAAGGAGTAACCGGTTATCTCCACCGAATGGTTCGGATACATGTCTTTCAGGGAATCAGCGAGATCGCTGATATCCTGCAGCTGTTTTACCGCAAGAGAGCAGGGAGAGCTGCCGGGGTGAGCGGGTTTTGATTGGGTAACCAGGCATTGGACAGCCTCATCGGACTTTTCACCGGCCAGGGCCAGAACGATCTTGCTCTTGGTCTGGGCGTTGGATGAAGGATCTTCAGTCAGTTTAAATACCCTGACCTTGATGTTCGAGTCCGGGATAGTGACCTGGCCGACTATCTGGTGGCGGGTCTGGCCAGATTTTCGTTTCTCCTCGGCGGTGCTGGTAAAATGGGGTTGCCATTGCTCAGGGATGGCTTCCGGGTCCGCCAGGAATAGAAAATGTCTGGAGCCCAGGTAAGAGAGCCTGAAAATAGCAAATATCTGTTTTTCCGGATCATCGGAGGTCAGGATTGCGTCCATTTCGGAAAAATAGCTCATCAAGGCATAGGGGTAACGCTCTAATAGCAGTTCAGTGCTGGCCCGGTAATCTACGGTTCTTTTTTGAACGGTTTGCTGTTGATCATTTTCGTTGGATTCGGGCGTTTGTTCAGGCTCCATGCCGGAATTGGTGGGTGGCGGCGCAGTCCATTCAGCGGTGATGCCAGACGCCTGTGGCGTGGCGTCAGCAATAGCGAACCAACTGAGAATGCTCAGCAGTAAGGGGACTGCAATGATTAGGCGTATAGAGTTAGGGTGCATGGGGCTTTCCTGACCAATATAAAACCAGAGGTTAATAACTATGACCAGAAAAAGAGGCTAACGTTCAAATTTAAAGGTGTGGAGGATTAATCAAAGCGCCTGATCCGCTGATGAGGGTGGAATAACAGGCTTACAAGTCGTGTTTCTTCATTTTGCACCCGCCCGGGATTTCAATGGTGACGTCACTGTTCAGCTGGCAGCAGCAGGTCAGTATTTTTCCTTCCGGAATAAAGGCGATGGGGTCGGTGGTATAGGTGACTTCACCATCAACAAGGGTGACCTGGCAGCTGCCACAAAACCCCTCACGGCATTGATACTCCATGTCGACGTTTTCCTGCTCAAGGGCTTCCAGAAGCGTCAGCTCTTTGCGGGGAATAAAGCTGAATCCTTCAAGAATCTTAACAATATGAGCCATGGTGTTTCGCCTGTATCAGCCAGGCCTGAAACAGGCCTGGCTATGGGACGTTGGGTATCGGAACTGCTTACACTGTTTTTAATGCAGGACTTATAACGAAAAGTTACTGAAATCTTCGGACTGCACTTCGCTGTCTATTTGACCAACCAGGTAGGAGCTGACCTCCACCTCCTGAGGCGCAACCTGAACGTTGTCACTGTTCAGCCAGCTGTTCATCCAGGGCAGAGGGTTCTGTTTGATGGCAAACGCCGGTTCAAAGCCGACGGCAACCATCCGCTGGTTGGTGATGTATTCAACGTACTGGCCAAGAATGTCCCGGTTCAGGCCAATCATGGAGCCATCACGGAACAGGTAGTCTGCCCAGTCTTTTTCCTGTTCTGCCGCGTCGATAAAAATCTGTCTGGCCTGGTCTTTCAGCTCACGGGCAATCACCGCCATTTCCGGGTCATCTTTGCCATCGGCCAGCAGTTGCAGGATGTGCTGGGTGCCGGTCAGGTGAAGGGCTTCATCGCGGGCGATCAATTTGATGATTTTGGCGTTGCCTTCCATTGTGGAGCGCTCGGCAAAGGCAAAGCTACAGGCAAAACTGACGTAAAAACGGATCGCTTCCAATACGTTCACAGACACCACGGTCAGGTAGAGCCTGTGCTTCAGGTCGGTAATGCTGATGTTGATTTCTTCGCCGTTAACGGTGTGTTTACCTTCACCCAGCTGATGGTAAAGGCTGACACCTTCGATCAGGGCGTCATAGTAGCGGGTGATGTCCCTGGCGCGTTTGGTAATCGCTTCATTGGTCACGATATCGTCAAAGATACGGGCCGGTTCGGTGACGATATTGCGGATAATATGGGTATAGGAACGGGAGTGGATGGTTTCACTGAAGGCCCAGGTTTCGATCCAGGTTTCCAGTTCCGGCAGGGAAACAATGGGCAGCAGGGCAACGTTTGGTGAGCGTCCCTGCACCGAGTCCAGAAGGGTCTGGTATTTCAGGTTGCTGAGAAAGATGTGCCTTTCATGATCGGGAAGCGCAGCAAAGTCACGGCGATCGGTTGAGAGGTCCACCTCCTCAGGGCGCCAGAAAAAGGAGAGCTGCTTCTCAATCAGCTTCTCAAAGATCGGGTACTTCTGGACATCATAACGGGATACATTGACATTACGGCCAAAGAACATGGGCTCCTGAGTAGCATTGAAGTGTTCCCGGTTAAATGTGGTGTATGTCATTGTTCGATTTGCCCCAATTCAGTGGTTTCCGCGTATGGTTTGCTGGCCTAAGCGAACCGCGTTGTTTATCTATAAGCATTTGCGCTATAGACAGGATTGGTGTTCGCTATTGATCAATAGTTCTGACAAGGGATGTTCATCAGATTTTGCAGGCTCCCCCTGCGCAGTCATCATCCATGTCACTCTGAGCGTCAGCGGCACCATCACGGGTATTGTGGTAATACAGTGTTTTTACACCCAGTTTGTAAGCGGTCAGCAGGTCTTTCAGCAGCAGCTTCATTGGAACTTTGCCGCCTTCAAAGAGACCGGGATCATAGTTGGTGTTGGCTGAGATCGTCTGGTCGATAAACTTCTGCATGATGGCAACCAGCTGAAGGTAGCCATCGTTGTTCGGGATGTTCCAGAGCAGTTCATAACGATCCTTAAGCTCGACGAAATCAGGAACAACCTGCTTGAGAATGCCATCTTTGCTGGCCTTGACGCTGACAAAGCCCCGGGGTGGCTCAACACCGTTGGTGGCGTTACTGATCTGGGATGATGTCTCGGATGGCATCAGGGCGGTCAGTGTTGAGTTGCGCAGGCCGAACGACTTGATCTCCTCACGCAAGCTTTCCCAGTCAAGGTGCAGGGACTCTTCACAAACCGTATCAAGGTCACGTTTGTAGGTATCGATAGGTAAGATACCTTTGGCATACGTGGTCTCATGGAATTTGGAGCAGGTGCCTTTCTCTCTGGCCAGCTTGTTTGATGCTTTCAACAGGTAGTATTGAATGGCCTCAAAGGTGCGGTGGGTCAGGCCATTGGCGGAGCCATCTGAATACCGGACATGGTTTTTGGCCAGGTAGTTGGCGAAGTTAATCACCCCGACACCCAGGGGACGCCGTCCCATGGTTGAGTTGTAAGCAGCAGCAACCGGGTAGTCCTGGTAGTCCAGCAGGCTGTCGAGGGCACGCACAATCAGTTCCGACAACTCTTCCAGTTCTGCCAGATCCTTCAGGGTGCCCAGGTTGAACGCGGCCAGGGTGCACAGGGCAATCTCGCCCTCTTCGTCATGGATATGATCCAGGGGTTTGGTGGGCAGGGCAATTTCCAGGCACAGGTTACTCTGGCGAACCGGGGCCACTGCCGGATCAAATGGGCTGTGGGTATTGCAGTGATCGACATTTTGCAGGTAGATCCGCCCGGTACTGGCCCGCTCGGAGGCAAACAGTGAAAAGAGTTCAATCGCCTTCAGCGTGGTCTTGCGGATGCTGCTGTCCTGCTCATATTGCTTGTAGAGCCTGTCAAACGCTTCCTGGTCAGCAAAGAACGCATCATACAGTCCCGGCACATCGCTGGGTGAAAAGAGGGTGATATTACCGCCTTCGATCAGGCGCTGGTACATCAGCTTGTTAAACTGCACGCCATAGTCCAGGTGGCGAACGCGGTTATCATCGACCCCCCGGTTGTTTTTCAGAACCAGCAGGTTTTCAACTTCCAGGTGCCAGATCGGGTAGAAGAGGGTCGCTGCGCCACCGCGAACGCCACCTTGAGAGCACGATTTTACGGCCGTCTGGAAGTGCTTGTAAAAAGGGATACAGCCGGTATGGAAGGCTTCTCCCCCGCGGATCGGGCTGCCCAGGGCGCGAATATTACCGGCGTTGATACCAATCCCCGCCCGCTGGCTGACGTATTTAACAATAGCGCTGGACGTGGCATTGATGGAGTCCAGTGAGTCCCCGCATTCAATCAGCACGCAAGAGCTGAACTGACGGGTAGGTGTACGTACCCCGGACATGATCGGGGTGGGCAGAGAGAGTCTGAAGGTGGACACCGCATGGTAGAAACGCTCAATGAAATCCAGGCGAGTCTCTTTCGGGTATTGTGCAAACAGGCAGGCACCAATGAGCATGTACAGAATCTGGGGGCTCTCGTAGTATTCGCCGGTTACCCGGTTCTGCACCAGGTATTTGCCCTCAAGTTGTTTGACCGCCGCATAGCTGAAGTTCATATCCCGGCTGTGATCAATAAAGCGTTCCATCTGATCAAATTCAGCCTCACTGTAGTCCGTCAGGAGGTGCTGGTCATACTTCTTCATCTCCACCAGTTTGACCACATGGCGATACAGCCCGGGCGGTTCAAACTGGCCGTAGGCCTTTTTCCGCAGGTGGAAGATGGCCAGGCGGGCAGCCAGATACTGATAGTCCGGAGCCTGGGCCGAAATCAGGTCGGCAGCGGATTTGATCAGTGTTTCATGGATATCCGTGGTCTTGATGCCATCGTAGAACTGTATGTGAGACTTAAGTTCAACTTCAGAAACGGAGACGTTGTCCAGGCCCTCGGCTGCCCAGGTAATCACTTTATGGATCTTCTCAAGATCCAGTTGTTCCTTATCTCCGTCACGCTTGGTGACCAGGATATTTTTATTCATTCAGCCCTTACCTGTGTATTCAATGAACACGCTTGATCAAGCGCGGCTATCAATGACCTTGCAGCACGCTTCATGGCCCGGCCAGGCCTGCAGACAGTATTGCTGCGCGTGCTGTTCATCACTGTCTTATCGCCAGCCACTGTACACTGCGGTGGCTGTGAGACTATGAGTCTGTCCGGGATATACCTGATGAGTCAGATCCCCGCCTCTGCGAGACAGGCTGTAGCGGCGGAACCGCGAGGCCGCGCAGCTGACAATCTGTATAAGCATTCTTCCCTGATTACCGTCCGCTCTTCCGTCATGTGCTGCTGCCAACAGTAAATCCGCTGTTTGGCTGGACTGTTGCCTGAGGCATTTCCGGTATGCCGGGTTGCTCAGGTGGCAATGTGTTACTCAGCAGCGAGGGGTACCATATATAGTGTAGCGGCCGTTTATCTACACAAGATAATGCGCAGTCGGGAGAAATTCAAGCCGATAAAACCGGGGGCGTGCTGTGGATAAGATGTGGATTTCTTCCGGTGTTGGTGCCCACTAACTCCCGGGTAACTTTTTCAGACAGAACGAGAAATTTGCAAGCTCAAGATGGGATTTTGTCAAAATAAAAAAATATTCTGAGTCCGCTTCGGAGAAAAAAATCATGAATACTCTAGGAGTAGGAGCCTGATTCAGAAATGTTTGGGCCTGCTCCGGTTCCGGGGAGGACGTTCGATTGTCGGTAGTGTAACATCTACGCCCCATAAACCATTAGATTGCCAGTGAAGTGCCGGTTTTTTGCCGCTTTCAATATTTCGTCTCTTAAACCCCCGGGGTGTAAAACAATGGCTTTGGATAATGCAGAAACGGGTCGCATCCTGATTGTTGAGGATGATGAGCGTCTGGCAACCCTGACCCGTGAGTATCTTGAAAATAATGGCCTTCAGGTGTCGGTGGAAGGTGATGGTGGTAAGGCCGTTGAACGTATTTTGAGTGAGCGCCCCGATCTGGTGGTACTGGATCTGATGCTGCCGGGGGAAGATGGGGTGTCCATCTGTCGCCGGGTGCGAGGCCAGTACCATGGTCAGATACTGATGCTGACCGCCCGCACCGATGACCTTGATGAAGTGCTGGGGCTGGAAATGGGCGCGGATGATTATGTTGCCAAACCGGTCCGTCCAAGAGTATTGCTTGCCCGTATAAGAGCCCTGCTGAGAAGGGGCACGGCACCGGTAGAAGACGAGCCGACAGTGCAGAACAGCCTTCGCTTTGGCGCGCTGGTGGTTGATAACTCCATGCGTGAGGCCTGGCTGGATGACCAGAGCGTCGACCTCACCAGTGCTGAATTTGATCTGCTCTGGCTGCTCTGTTCAAATGCTGGCCGGGTGTTGAGCCGGGAAGAGATCTTTGCCCAGTTGCGCGGGATTGAATACGACGGTCAGGACCGTTCCATCGATGTCAGGGTTTCACGTATTCGCCCCAAAATTGGCGACGACCCGATGCACCCTCGTCTGATCAAGACGGTGCGCAGTAAAGGGTATCTTTTTGTGAAGAGCATGTGACAAATGAGTAAGTTGCTGGCATAGCGTCATGAGCAGTATTTTTCTTCGTATCTATGGCGGCCTGCTGTTTTCCCTGGTGCTGGTCTCCGTGCTGTCTGGCATAGTGGTCACTATTGTCAATGGTGTTCGATTGGCCGAGTACCGGGAAGATATGGCCCGAGGGACCTTCCGTCTCATCTCTGAAGTACTGGCCGCCATGCCAGAAGAGCAGCGGCATAAGTGGCTGGGAGAGTGGGGACATAAACTGTCGATTCCGTTTTCAATGTTGCCTTTGGAGCGATCCGACTTCACACCTAAAGAGATTGAGCAGCTCTCTTTAGGGGGGATTGATGTTCAGATGCTGACGGAAAAGGCCGCCGTTATTACCGCCTTGATTGATGACCGCTGGTTGTTGCAGGGACGGGTGGCGGAGATATCAGAACAAATGGCAAGTGGTACCATTGTTTTTCTCAGACACCTGCTCAGCCATTACTTTGCGGATGAACGAGTGACGGTATTGGCCCAGCGATCCGGAGAATCGTTGAGCTTTCCTGTGTCCATTGTCCACTCCGCTACGTCGTTAACGCCTCTGCAAAGCACCCAGTTGCAGCAGGGCAGTATTGTGACTGTGTTGAACATCAGGGATGAATCGCTCCAGCTCTATGCCCAGATGAAGGACAGTGATCAGATACTCCATCTTGGCCCATTGAAATTACTGAACCCTTATCCTTTTAAACTGATCTTGACCCTGGGGCTGTTCGTCTTGATCTCTTTGAGCCTTGCCATCTATATCCTGGTCAGGGGAATGGAGAAGCGACTGCGAAAACTGGAAAGAGCGGCGACACGCTTTAGCCGGGGAGACTTTGAGGTACGGGTTAATGTTGGCGGGGCGGATTCCATTGGTCGCCTGGCCATGGCGTTTAATGCCATGGCCGACCATATTCAGCGTCTGCTGAGTCTGCAAAAGAGATGATTCGTGGCGTGTCCCATGAATTAAGAACCCCCGTAGCAAGGTTGCGTTTTGGCCTGGATCTGATTGCCGATGCCAGAACACAGGAAGCGCGGGAGGCCCAGCTGGAGGGCATGGACCAGGACATCCAGGAACTGGATCATCTGGTGGATGAGTTTCTGACCTATGCCAACCTGGAACAGGGAACCCCAACCCTCCGTTTGAAACGTCATGACGTTGATAAAGTAGTGGCCCAGGTGGTTGGCGAGCATCTCAGATTACAGAACCGGGTTGAGATCGAGCATATTCCCTGCAATGTGTTAAACCCGAGGCGTTTTGTCGAAATTGACCGGCGCTATATTCATCGGGCGATACAGAACCTGGTAGGCAATGCCTGTCGCTACGCGGACAGTAAAGTTCAGGTGCGTTTTTCATCCACCCAGGACACTTGTCGTATTGATGTGGATGATGACGGGGCCGGGATTCCGGAAGAGCAGTGGGAGCGGGTGTTTTCTGCTTTTTCCCGACTGGACGACAGCAGAACACGCAAGTCAGGAGGCTACGGTCTGGGGCTCTCAATCGTCCGGCGCATTATGTACTGGCATGGGGGCCGCGCCCTGGTCAGTCACAGTCCCCTGGGGGGAGCCCGGTTCAGTCTGGTCTGGCCCAGGAAGCAGAGGCATTAAAGTTTCTGATGTTCCCGGGAACGTCTCCCCGGGAACATCAAGAAGATCTTGAAGAATTTCAAGAAAGTCCTCCTGGATGCCTTCCTCTTTGAGAATATGGAAGGCAACGTTCTGGGTTGAGAAGCCTGGTTTCAGGACATAATCATACTGCAGGCCTTCACTGTTGATCTCAGCGCTGACATGAAGATTTTGAAACCTGTCCGGGAACTGACCTGCCAGTGAGGTCAGCCGGGCATAGTGGGTAGAAGAAATGCTGATCGTCCCGGGTAAATCGCCAATCGATTTTATATAGGCGAGTGCACCGATCTCCCCTTCTTCAGGGCTGGTATTGCTGAAAATTTCATCCAGAAAAGTAATGCTGAACTGACCAGTCTCCAATGCGCGTAATGCCTCCAGCAGCTTGATAGCGCGTTTTGATTCTGCGCTGAAACTGGAAACGCCAGTAATCATTTCCGGCTCAATGACCCTATGGGTATGAATAAAGGAAAACGGTGTCAGTTTAAAGGATGCAGCCGGAGATATACCCAGTGTCTGCGCCATAATGACGTTAAGTGCGGCAGCAATCATGGCATTGGATTTTCCTGCAGCATTCGGTCCGGTAATAATGATATTGGCCGGTGCTGTGGTGTCGCTGGCGGCGAGATCGCTGGAAACCGCAATGGCAGGGGAGAGCAGAGGGTTCCAGAAGCCCTGAAGCTCGATACCCGGTTGTGCTGATACTTGATATTGTGCAAAACACAATGGATTCGTTGCCCGGTAAGAAGACGACCGCAGCAGCTTGGCAACGGTCAGCCAGGCATCAATCTCACCGGTGGCCTGCATAATCCTGATCAGTGGGATGTGGTTTCGGCGCAGCAGCATCAGGCTTCTTTTGTAGCGTCCCATGTTGGTTGCCAGATAGGCGAGTGTGTCGGTGTTTTCTCCGGTGCATCGTTTAACAGTGTGGCTATTTCCTGAATCTGGGTGGAATTGCGAAATTTCAGGAAGCCGCTGTCATGGTCCAGAATGTCCTCAAGGGCCGGGTGATGCCGGGCCAGTTGCTTTAATTCTCTGGCACTGGCCAGTGCTCTTCCGGGTCTGCGGCTGCGCTCCATGACAAACGTGTAAGCGGCCCGATTATCCTGAAAGAGCCAGTATGATTGATAAATGGCGATCATTTGCAGTACCGCAAAGCTGCCGAAGGTGAAAATTTTGACCGGTGGTGGAAGCCCCTGAAAGTGATCGTGCATTTCAGAGATGACCAGGTTCATATTGGCTGGCAGGTTGATGGCGGAATTGAGAAGCCCATGAATAATCCCGTATTGCGAGTCAAACTTGCCAAGCAGCGTCGACCCGATCAGGCCAATAGGCACATTCAATGCACTCATAACACTAATGATGTCGTTTAATCGGCGGGCAATCTCTTCATAGAAGGCATCGGAGGTGAGCCCCGGAATGTATGTCTGGTAATCAATCTCATCAAAATGGGGGCTGTTCACGGCATCAGAAGGGTCGAGCAGGGCAATGAGTCCATCTTCATCCGCGGCGTAGCGGATCAGTTGCTCCTCAATCTGAAAGATGACTTTAGGGTGATCCAGCAAGTATTGAAGTGCGTTTTGGCGTTTTTCAAGAATCTCTATATCCGTAATAGGGGATATCAGCAGGTTGGCCAACATGATTTCACCAGCGACCGTCATCGGAGAGCCTAAATTGCTGAGCAGGCTATGTCCGGGGTTTTGTCCGGTGCCACTGAGAATATGCAGGTCTTTAACGGCATGATGGGTCATTATCTCGTTGCCCGTTTTATGAGTCCGGGAAAAATTTTGCAAAAGAATGCTGCGTCTTTCTCCCGGGGACAGAAGAATTTCAGGTAACTCCTGTTTCTGGTTACGCGAGTTTATGGCGTTTTTGTATTTATCTGCGGAGTGGATTTTTGCCAGGTGATCATGTATCAGCTGATAAGTGTTGGTGATCTCCATGCCTCCGTCAGCATTAAGACTTGCGCTAATGGTTGTGATTAACAGGAATATTAAATAATCAGTGGCTCTTGATTTCATTGGGTGTTTTCGATGGACAGTTTTTATTGTTTAACATTTCATGTTGCACATCAGAGGCCTTTGGGTAATCAGGGTTCAAATCCCGGTTTTTTTAGGCCAATGAGCGGATTTATTGTCAATTGAGCAACCAATATCCCCGTAAGCTTGTGTAAAAATAGATGAGAAGCCATAGTCTCGCCATACACTGATGGTGTGATCCATTTCAAGCGATTGATCGAGAGAGTAAAGCATGCCATTTCGTCTGGAGATGAAGGTTCGCGACTATGAGTGCGACCTGCAGGGCATCGTCAACAACAGTGTCTATTTCAATTATCTGGAGCATGCACGGCATGAGTTTCTGCACGCTAACGCGATCGACTTTGCCAGGCTGGCCGCAGAGAAAATTCATCTGGTGGTGCTGAGAAGTGAGATGGACTACAAAATGTCGCTGGTACCCGGGGACGAGTTTTATGTAGAAGTAGAACCCGTGCGACTTTCCAACTGCCTTTCACCACCCCGATTGATATTTTCCTGAAACCTGATGTCAAAGGACTGATCAGATCTTCAGGAGCACCGATATGCCGCCAGTTCAATACCAGTCTAAGAACCTTAATCACCTTGGCCTGGTTGCCGCCATGTGCCGGGAGCTAAAGATAGCCGAATATTTCGATGCACGCATAACCAATGACTCTGATGCACGCAATGTCACCATTGGACAGGCTGTGGTCGCAATGATCATCAATGGGCTGGGCTTTACAGGGCAGACCCTCTATCTGGTCCCTGAGTTTTTTGAGGACAAGCCGATTGATCGCCTCATTGGGGAAGGCATCCAGGCAGAACACTTAAACGACAAAATACTTGGCCGGGCTCTCGACAGTCTTTATGAAGTTGGCGTCAGTGACTTATACCTGAATCTTGCCATTAAGGTCGTCAACCATCTAAAGCTGCCCTGCAAGGCATTAAACCTGGACGGCACCAGCCTTCATACAGACGGTGTCTATAACAGTAATGAAAACCCTGATGACTTGAACTGCATCCATATCTGCCGCGGCTATAGCCGTGATCACCGGCCTGACCTGAATCAGGTTGTCTTGCAGTTAATCACCGAAAATGAGGCGGGTATCCCTGTGTTTATGGCACCTGCGAGTGGTAATGTAAACGACAAAACTTGCTTTCAGGAAATTATCAAAAATCATTTGTCGTGTTTTAAGGCAGCTTTGAATAACCGTTATCTGGTCGCAGATGCAGCCATGTACGTTGCTGAAACCCTCCAGTTGCTTGATAAGCAAAAACAGCTGTTTATCTCCCGGGTGCCGCTGAATATCAAGGATGCCAAGGAGCTGGTCGGCAAAGCGCCTGCGATGGCACTGGAGCCTGTTGAAGGCTATGAGGATTATTCTTTTACTGAAGTACCTGCCTGTTATGGTGATGTTCGACAACGATGGTTCTTGTTTCTCAATAAAAAGCGAAGGCTCAGTGAACAGAAAACGCTAACCAGAAAGATGCAGAAACAGTCACTGAAAGAAGCCCGCGATCTGGAAAAGTTGGGTAAAAAGGCTTTTCTGTGCCGGGACGATGCATTGGAGGCTTTTGCCTTGTGGCAGAAACAATCGAAACTCTGTCAAAGTGAAACGGAACCTGAGGTTATCTGTAAACCCTGCTATCCGGGCAAAGGGCGTCCATCGTCAGATAGTAAGCCTGATCACTTCGAATATTTTGTACAGAGCACATGCTTTGTTTCCTGCGAGAAAGAGAGAATTCGCTGGCCTCACTGGGTTGCTTTATCTTGGGCACCAATGATTTGGACCAAAAGGGTTTGAATACCCACAAGGGCATAAATGCCGCTGAGCTGTTGTCTACCTACAAGTCACAACAGAAGGTTGAAGGTGGCTTTCGATTCCTGAAGAGCCCGGACTTTCTGGTTTCCTCACTCTACCTGAAGAAAGCGGAACGAATTGAGGCCCTGTTAATGGTGATGACACTGTGTCTGATGGTCTATGCTGCTATCCAACACAGAATAAGGTATGAATTGAAGAAGCAGAGCCGTGTATTCTTAAACCAGAAAAAAAAGCCCTGCCAGAATCCAACGGCGAGATGGGTGTTTTTCTGTTTTCAAGGGGTTAGTGTATTAACGGTCAATAATCAGGAACAACGTGTGGTCGGTTTGAAGGAAAGACAATGGACGATCATTCAAGTTTTAGGCATTTTATATGAGTCGGTATATTCCTGATTGGGGTGGTGAAAGGCGGTTCCAAACTGAAATTTGGTTTTAAACAGAAAGTCTTCCGGAAACGGGATAACAGGCTGGCCATCGATGCGCTGGTTATTGGTACATCAGTGAACGCTAAAGGGCGGCCTTTTCTATCAGAAGACATTGACCGGGTATTTCCACTGGTATGACAAAGGATAAAAACGTCAGCACTTGTCTGACGTTTCTGATCGTTATCTGTTCAGCAGTTTCCTTCCGGCAAAATAATCCAGACTGACATAACGCCCGGCTCCCTGGAAAACCAGCACCAGCAACATCACCAGGTAGGTGGCGGCAAACTCAATGCCATTATTCAGAATCACCGGCTTGCCAAACTCGGTAATATAGTGGTAGCGGCCGGGATGGTTTGACTTCAGCCAGCCCAGAAACCCATTCAGTCTCTGGGTAGCTTCAGCGGCGTGTTCATTGGCAGCAAAGCTGCCGGGATCCGCAATGGCCTGCCAGCCATGGGGCCAGTGCACCGCGAAAATAGCCACCAGCATGGTGATGATCAATGGGACTGAAATCAACCGAATGCCCAGGCCGGCCACCAGTAGCACAGCACCGATAATCTCTGTCCAGGTCGCCAGAGCCGCCATCAGCCAGGGGAAGGGGAGGACCAGTCCATGCTCAAACCACATCACAATATCGTCAAAGTGCGCCAGTTTGTTGGTGCCGGCAATCCAGAAGACGGGGGCAAGGTACAGGCGCAGGGCCAGCAACGGAAGTCCATCAGCGTGATGGAGGTAACCTGCTGTTTTTTGGTAGAGTGACAGGATCTTATTCATGGCTGATTCCCTGGATGTTCTTATTGAGTTATTCACTCAACGTTTCAGCCGTGGGATTGTTACAGTGTGCAGGTTATTTTTTCATTCCGGGTTTGTAACGATATGGACGATGAAGCGTTAATAATAAAACAGGCACAAAATGGTGATCAGCAGGCGTTTACAGTGCTGGTGAAGCATTACTATCGCTTGATGCGCTTCGTTGCCCTGCCGATTGTGGGCGAAAGTGATGCCGATGAGATTGTCCAGGAAGCCTGGTTGACGGTGCATCAGAAACTGCCTCAATGGCAGCCCAGGGGCAGTTTCAAGGGATGGTTGCTGACCATTACCGCCAATGAAGCCCGTTCCCGCTATCGTCGGCAAAAACGTGAGCTGCTGTCCGATGCCCCGGAAGAAGCGCCGCTGGCCCATCGTTTTAAAGAAGATGGCCATTGGCAGCAGCCGCCTTCCAACTGGCACATCGATGGGCCGGGGGCACTTTTGGAGAAACGGGAACTGATGGACTGCCTGAACCACAGGATCACCATGTTGCCTGAGAAACAACGTCTGGTGTTTGGCTTGAAAGATCTCAGCCAGATGTCACTGGACGATATTTCCGGTTTTATCGGTGAGTCCGCAGCCAATGTCAGGGTTCTGCTGTACCGGGCGCGGGCAACGCTGTATTCCGGTATTGAACAGTTTCAGGAGACAGGCCGATGTTGAAATGTCGGGATATCGAGCAAATGGCGGGTCAGCTTCAGGATGACGAGCTGAACTGGCGACAGCGTCTGAGTATGCGAATGCATTTGATCATGTGCCACCATTGCCGACGTTTTCTCAAACAGTTTGCCGCCATTAAAAAACTGGCAGAGCACTCTGTCAGTGAACCAGCGTCTGATGATGAAGTGAAGTCGGTCATGGATAAAATTAACGGTTCGCCCAAGGGGTAGAGTGCCCCTGGGTTTTTTAGTCAAAGGTATAACTGTCAAATCTTGCCTTTGGGTCAAAACCTCCTCTTAGCAACATTTGTCGTTTACCAGAATCCATCAGCAGTCATTGCCAATCCTGCATGTCAAATTTTTGCCCGTGATAGGCAGGCTAAGTAGTTGGCCAAATGGAATCGTATATTTCTGGCTAAGTGGGCAGTTACTATGCAAGGCACAACGAAGGGAGCATAGCCTTAGCTATGTGACCGGAGTTGTAACGCCGCAGAGTGACTGTCCACTTAGTCAGAAAATACGATTTCATTTGGTTAACTACTTACATAATCCAAAACACCAAAAAGCCAGCCCACCGGTTAAATGGAGCTGGCCCGATCAAAACAACGCTCAGGTTTGGGTGTTGCAGTGCCAACCGATCAGTCAGGTCGGCATGGAGAAGCTTACGCCTTCGCGCACACTGGCAGAAGGCCAGCGTTTGGTGATGGTCTTGCGCTTGGTGTAGAAGCGTACGCCATCCGGGCCGTAGGCGTGCAGGTCACCGAACAGGGAGCGCTTCCAGCCGCCGAAGCTGTGATAAGCCACTGGCACTGGCAGAGGTACATTAATTCCCACCATGCCTACCTGGACGTGGTCGGAGAAGTAGCGTGCTGCTTCGCCGTCACGGGTGAAGATACAGGTGCCGTTGCCGTACTCATGGTCATTGATCAGTTTCATTGCCTCTTCCATGGTGTCGACGCGAATTACCTGCAGTACCGGACCGAAGATCTCCTGGCGGTAGCTTTCCATTTCTGGAGTCACCTGGTCGATCAGCGTACCACCGACGAAGAAACCGTTTTTGTAATCCGGTACTTCAGGGTTGCGGCCGTCCACAACGATTTTGGCACCATCAGCCTCTGCACTGTCAATAAAACCCACTACCTTATCGCGGTGAGCACCGGTGATAAGTGGACCGAAGTCGTTGCTGCTCTCACTGTGGACACCGACCTTCAGGCTGGCCATGGCAGCTTTCATTTTAGAAATCAGAGCGTCGGCAGTAGTGTCACCTACCGCAACGGCTACGGACAGAGCCATACAGCGCTCACCGGAGGAGCCGAAAGCAGCGCCAACCAGCTGGTTGACCGCGTTGTCCAGGTCAGCATCAGGCATTATGATGGCATGGTTTTTGGCACCCCCCAGAGCCTGGCAGCGCTTACCATTGGCGTTGGCCGTGGTGTAGATGTATTCGGCAACAGGAGTAGAGCCAACGAAGCTTACGGCCTTGATTCGCTCGTCGCTTAGCAGTGTATCTACTGCTTCCTTATCACCGTTGACCACGTTGAGCACGCCATCAGGCAGGCCAGCTTCCTGCAGCAGCTGAGCGATGAGTAGAGTGGAGCTTGGGTCGCGCTCCGAAGGCTTGAGTATGAAGGGGTTACCACAGGCGATGGCCATTGGGAACATCCACATGGGTACCATTACCGGGAAGTTGAATGGGGTAATACCGGCTACCACGCCCAGTGGCTGGAATTCGCTCCAGGAGTCAATGCCAGGACCGGCATTGCGGCTGTGCTCGCCCTTGAGCAGCTCAGGAATGCCGCAGGCATACTCAACATTTTCGATGCCGCGCTGCAGCTCACCCATGGCGTCGTGAGAGATCTTGCCGTGCTCTTCACCGATGAGACTGCAGATCTCATCAGCGTTGGCTTCCAGCAGTTCTTTGTACTTGAACATGATGCGAGCACGCTTCATTGGCGGAGTGTTGCGCCATGCAGGGTAGGCAGCTTCAGCAGCGGCAATGGCATCTTCCACCGTTTCCCTGGAAGCAAGCAGGACTTCTTTTTCAGGAACACCAGTGGCGGGGTTGTAGACCGCTTGCTTACGAGCGCCTTCGGTAACAACCTTGCCATTGATTAGATGTCCGATAGTACTCATCGTATTTCCTCTGGGATGGATGTGAGCGACCCCGAGGGAGCCGCCGGTGATTAATTCGCTAATGCATTACAGAAGCTGGCGATAAATCTCGACGATCTGCTCGCTGCTGGGTACTCGCGGATTGTTGTTGGGGGAACCTGAAGCCAGGGCCTGCTCAGCCATGGTTGGTGCCATGTTAAGGAAGGTGTCGCGATCGATACCGAACTGCTCCGGAGACGGCACTTTGAGCTCGTCGTTCAGGGCGTGCAATTCGTCCAGCAGTTTCTTGTTGGCGGCATCGTCGCTGTCAGAAGCGCCGGCGACTCCCATAGCGCGGGCACAATCGGCGTAGCGTTCTGGCGCTTCAGGGATGGAGAACGCGGTAACAGCTGGCAATAGCATAGCGTTGGACAGTCCGTGGGGAACATGGAATGCGGCACCAATAGGACGACTCATGCCGTGCACCAACGCCACGGAGGCATTACAAAAAGCGACACCGGCGAGGGTGGAGCCCAGCATCATCGCTTCGCGAGCCTGCTTGTCGGATCCGTTGTGGTACGCCTGGCGTATGTTTGGCCCCAGCAGTTTGATTGCCGACAGAGCCTGGCTGTCACTGTACGGATTGGCCTTCTTGCTGACATAAGCTTCAATGGCGTGAGTCAGGGCGTCGATACCGGTATCGGCGGTGACCCGGGCTGGCAGGCTCAGGGTCAGGCTGTAATCCACCAGCGCAGCTACAGGCATAAAGCCAACACCGACACAGAGCATCTTCTCATCACTGGTTTCATCCGTGATGATGGTAAATTTGGTCACCTCGGAACCGGTGCCGGCGGTGGTAGGAATGGCGATAATCGGCAGCCCGGATTCATTCACCACACGGGGGAACTTATATTCCTGCATGATGCCGCCGTGTTTGCCGAGAATGGCGATCGCCTTGGCGCTATCGATGGGGCTACCGCCCCCCAGGGCGATAATGCTGTCATAGTCGCCCTCGCGCACCTTGTTGACACCGGCCTGAATAGAGGCAACGGTGGGCTCTGGCACAGTGTCATCAAAGACGTCAGCTGTCATGGAACTGTTAGATAGAGCGTCCTGGATACTGCCTGCATAACCCAGCTCCACCATCACTTTGTCGGTGATGATCAGTGGGCGTTTGCAGCCCAGGCTTGCCAGCACGTTGGAAACTTCCAGGCTGGCACCTTCACCTACCTGCATGATGCGTGGAAGAATCACTTGAGTAGACATGTTGACTCCGAAATTTGGGGTGATCACGGACAGCGGTGCCTCTAGGAGGCTGTCCGAGAATAGTCTGCCCTACTGCGGCGACAGCAAATTGGTCTAAAAATCCGCTTTTGTTCGGCAAATAGCCCCGCTATTCACCTCACAAAACCGAATTTTTATCCTCAATTTTCTGCCGTCCTCGCTACGGGCGCTATTCCCGGACAGCCTCCCAGGCTTAAAGTGCCCACAGAAATCCCCTTGATTGAGTGAGGCCCGCTGCCGTTCGGTAGCGGTGCCGATCAGCCTCCTGGCAGGTGTTTCTGCGTTCTAGCGGTGTCGGAAAACAGGAGCCCTTTTGGCAATAAAGGCGTGCATTCCTTCTTTCTGGCCTTCGGTAGCAAAGGATGCCTGGAACAGGCGGCGTTCGTGGCGCATTCCTTCATTAAGAGGGGTTTCGAAGGCAACATTGACGGATTCTTTCGCCATACGCACTGCCGGGTCGTTGTAAGCAGCGATGGTATGGGCAGCTTCCAGTGCAACCTGTAACAGATCTTTGGCTGGTACTACACGTGCTACCAGGCCTGACGCTTTAGCTTCCTCAGCGTTGATAGTTCGACCAGTCAGCACCATATCCATAGCCAGGGACTTACCAACCGCTTTGCTGAGACGCTGGGTACCACCGATACCCGGCAGGATGCCGAGCTTGATTTCTGGCTGACCAAACTGAGCATCATCGGCAGCGATAATGAAGTCGCACAACATCGCCAGCTCACAGCCACCACCCAGTGCGTAGCCGCCTACCGCAGCGATAACCGGTTTTTGAATGGCCTTCATTTCATCCCATGGAGCAAAGATATCGTCGCAATAGAACTCGGAGAAATTCAGGTTCGCCATCTCTTCGATGTCAGCGCCAGCGGCAAAAGCCCGGGCACTGCCGGTAATCACAACGGCACCGATATTATTGTCTTTATCAAACTCTTTGAGCGCATCCACCACTTCACGAGCCAGCTGGCGATTCAGTGCATTCAAACTTTTGGGACGATGCAGAGTAATGATCCCCACCCGTTCACGACGTTCAACCAGAATGACTTCCGGGGTTTGCGCTGTGGATGCAGCTACCACTGCCAGAGGGGACTTTTCTGCTTCAGTCTTCTGTTCGGAATTGACAGACTTAACGGTCAGGTTGGTTTTTTGCTTTTGCATCACAGGTACCTATAGTTCTCGGGTCTGTTAGTGAACGGCTGGAGCAACAGCTTCTTGCAGCTCAGGCTGATCAGCATGGTGGTCATCATTTTGACCTTTAACAACGGCGTCATAAGCTCCGTGGCTCGCCATCAGTTCATCAAGAATCGCTTCACGATGCTCATTCAGCATAGGTGCCTTGATTGGCACTTCAGGATCAAATTCGGTCAGGTTGCTCAATTTAACTGGGTTGCCTGCCGTACGTACCGGCCGGTCGTGCTCTCCTTGAACTTTGATGATCATGCCACGGGCCAGTAGCTGAGGATGGTCGAACAACTTGTCAATGGTATTGATGGGTGCACAGGGAACACCCTCTTTATTAAGGGCGTCGATCCAATGCTGCATTGGCCTGGTTTCGGTGATCGCCTCTACTTCCTTAACCAATTGCACACGGTTTTGAACCCGCAGGTCATTGGTCAGAAACTCTGGTTTCAGTGCCAGCTGATGTGATCCCAGAGCGTCGGCCATCAACATGAAAAGCGTGTCGTTGCCGGTGCAGATCACAAACTTGCCGTCCTCAGCCATAAAGGTCTCAAAAGGCGCCAGCGATGGATGGTTGTCACCGGTTCTGGTGGGTACAATACCTTCAACGTCAAAACGCGCCAGAGCGGTCTCCAGCAATGAGGCCTGACAATCGAGCATGCCGATGTCGACCCGTGCTCCCTGAGCATCATGGCTGCGGCTGTAAAGCGAAGCCAAAATACCTATGACAGCAAACAGAGCAGCACCCAGATCACCTATGCTGGTACCAACGCGGGCAGGCTCGGCATTAGGCCAGCCGGTCAAACCCATAATCCCGCCCATTGCCTGTACCACCATGTCGTAACCTGGCAGTTCACTGTACGGACCGCTGTGTCCATAGCCTGAGATGGAGGTATAAACAATATGTGGGTGGGTTTTGGCCAGGCGCTCCGGGCCGTAGCCAAGTCGTTCCATAACACCGGGACGAAAATTCTCAACGACAACATCGCTGGTGTCCAGGAGTCGTTCCAGCAGTTCCCGGTCACGGGGCGATTTAATATCGAGAGAGATGCTCTCCTTGCCTCGGTTGAAGCACATGAAATAGGCTGAATCGTTTTCAATAAAAGGCCCGAACGCACGAGTGTCGTCGCCAGTACCAAAACGCTCAATCTTGATGACCCTTGCCCCAAGATCCGCCAGAATCATTGTGCAATAGGGTCCGGAAAGTACGCGGGAGAAGTCTAATATCGTGACACCGTGCAGCGGGCCAGGTTTGTACTCTGTGTCGCTAGTAGGATCCATAGTGGCTACTCCAGGTTTTATACCTTGCCAAAATCGATACGGAATGTATCGTATTACACGCAGGTTAAAAAACAACCTTAATTAAATTAAGCAAGCTCGGAGACGCTCTCACCGGCAATACGGCCGAAGGTAAAGATATCAATGAGTGCATTACCACCCAGACGGTTACCTGCGTGGATTCCGCCGGTCACTTCACCTGCTGCGTATAATCCCGGGATAACATCGCCTGCTTTATTAATGACACGAGCCTGCGTATCGATCTTCAGGCCGCCCATGGTGTGATGAACGGAGGGCTGACGTGGAGTTGCATAGAATGGCCCCCGCTCAACTTTCAAGCCCAGGGCGCTCTTATGGAAATCCGGATCATGACCTTGCTCTACAAAGCCGTTGTAACGCTCAATGGTTTCAACAAACTCTGCCACGGGTACACCGATTTTCTCTGCCAGCTCCTCAAGAGTGTCTGCCTTGATGATGACACCTTCTTCAATTTCCCGTTCGATGGTTTCATCAGATGTATTCGCCGCGGTTTTACGAATCTCGCTGTCGGCAATCATGTAAACCAGACCACCGTTGTTGAAGAAGGACTCAGAAAGCACATCGCGGCTTTCACATTCATCAACGAACCGCTTGCCACTTTTGTTAACAAAGACAAAGTTTTCAGGCGGTACAATGAGCCCTGTCAGAAGTGCGCCAGACTTTGGATCGCCGATCGGCATTAGCTGGGCAAATCCCATACCCGTTAATTCAGCACCGGCTTTTTCACCCATCTCAATACCATCACCAATCAGGGCCGGTGAGTTAGTGGTTTTGATGTCATCAGCAATTTTATTCCAGTATGTGTTGTACTTCTTGAGCATTTGGGTATTGGCACCAAATCCACCGGAAGCCAGCACAACACCATGGTTGACATGCAGTATCAGTTTGGTGCCATTGGTCTGTGTCGCATTAATGCCTTCCACTTTGCCATCGTTGATAATAAGGTCGGTGGCACGGGTGTCGGTCATGATGCGACCGCCTTGCGCCTTAATGCATTTTTGCAGCTTATCAACAAACTCCAGGCCTTTTTGGCGTTTTGGTTTGTGTGCACGACGCCACAAAGCACCAACAGCAATATCAACCGCACTGCGGTTAAAGTCGATTCCTTTTTCGGTCAACCAGTCGATGGACTCCATAGAGCGACTGGTGAGCGTTTTAACCAGATCGTACTGACCATAAATGGCGTTACCTTTGAGGTCGGTACGTTTACCACCCAGATAGGTCTGAATCAGGTGCAGTTCAACCGAGTCAAACAGATATTTTTTGCCGTTTTCCAGATCGTCAAAGTAAGCAGTCAGTTGCTCTTTAAGTGTTTTAAAGTCGAACAGGTATTCTTCGGCAATTTCAGATTCTGGTGTTGCTGCAATGCCCTTCAGGTAGTCGGCTTCACCGGGCAAGGCAGAGAAATCGCTTTGCCAACCCGGCTCAGCAGCGTTCACCCAGCCACCGGTACGGACCGTATTACCACCAATGGCCGGGAATTTTTCCAGCAGGATAACCGATTTGCCTTTATCCAGTGCCGTTAGCGCCGCACTCAGGCCCGCACCGCCACCGCCAACAACGACCACATCAACGGTTTCTTCAATGGTTTCCGTTGACCATTCAATCGCCTTTTTGGCCTTGCAGCGAAGCGCTTCGGAGTGACCGCCAGCCAGGTCAACCGCATTGGATACACCGTCAATAACCGCCTGGCTACTGGCTGTAGCGCCAGAAATGACATCGACATTGAGCGATTGCTCATCAAGAATTTGTTGCGGAATTCGCTCAAACGCCGGGTTGGCAATACCTTTGGATTCGTTTGAAGAGTCGACAACGATATCAAGGATTTTATCTTCCGAGAAGGTAACCGTCACCGGCAGCTTGCCACTATGCCCAATACCATAAGCCGTGTACTGACCGGGCTCAAATTCAATTTTTACGTTTTGCAGTTCTTTGATACGCTCATTCTTAGCCTCCTCAGCCGCTCTATCGACAATCATGTAGTCCATGATGTCCCAGAGTGGGGAAGGAATATGCAGCTCATCTTGCTGGTTAATATCAGCAAACTCTGCGCAGACCTCGTTGTTGAGTGCCTTGGTGGCCCAGGCAGGTTCCAGCAGACAACCCTTGCCAACACTGATGAGATCATAACCTTGCTCAAGGGCTTTATCTGCATCTGCCCGCTGTGCAATACCGCCAACACCAATAATAGGTACCCCCACCAGGCTTTCGCTCTTTTGTCGTAGATATTTAGCGACGAGCGGTTCTTTATCGTCAGGGTTGACAATGGAATTACGCGCCCAGTTACCCATTGAGACGTGCAAATAATCCAGACCGCTGGTAGCCAGTTTATCCAGAAGATACAGGGTATCTTCAAAACGGATGCCTGGTTCCTCAATTTCCTCCGGAGAAAAACGATAGCCAATAATAAAATCAGGCTTGTCACTGGCTGCCACAACGGCTTTGGCTTTTTCCAGAATAGCCAGGGGGAAGGTGGTTCGTTTCTCGATATCGCCGCCCCATTTGTCACTGCGACGGTTCGAATGGGGAGAGAAAAATTGCTGGATAAGGTAAGTGTTTGCACCGTGGATTTCCACGCCATCAAAGCCCGCCAGAATAGCGCGATTAACAGCATTGCCGAAGCGCTCAATCATGTCATCGACTTGTGCTGCTGTCATCTCCAGCGGTGTTTCTGCATTATCACGCAGGGCGGCAACCGGGCTGGCTGATATAGGTGTATGACCACCGTTGTATTCTCCGTTCGCCATACGACCAGCATGGTAAACTTGCAGTATGGCTTTTGAACCTTTTTCTTTGATAGCCCGGGTTAGCTTTTTGAGGCCTTTGATTTTGTTGTCTGTGTCAATACCTAATGCCCCGGGGAATGCACGACCATAGTTCTCTACAAAAGCACTTTCCACAATGATTGCAGCAGCATCGCCCGCACGGGATGCGTAGTAATCAATCATCAGTTGAGTAACGCCGCCGTCAAAAAAGGCAGACTGAATTGTCATTGGTGCCATCATTATGCGATTTTTCAGCGTAGCCCCTGATCGAAGTATTAGCTCATCGGCTAGCTTAACCATGCACTCTTCCTCTTACAGATTGGTTAATCAGTAAGTTAATTATCATATCAAATGCACTTTGGTTTTATTAGAATAGAGTTTTTCTAATAAAAGTATTTGATATATCAAACCATCTATTTAAATAACAGATGTATAAATATAAAAAATGATGCATATAACTTTAAAATCTTAAATAAATAGGGATGAAAAATTTTCAAGATGGTATCACGCTAATTTAAATGCTTTTTGGTCTCGGTCAACGTCTTGATTTTTTGTGGTAGTAAACCGTCGTCTGAGTCGAAACTGTTATTTAAAAAGCTTTAATAAAATTATTTAGTTATTTTCTGAGTAGTGAGAGCAAAACAGGATTAACTTCCTCAGCTGCCTGCAAAGACAGAATTCGTGCTATATCCTGAATGAAGTCGCCATCGACGACATGAATCGACGACATGAAGTAGATCAAAATGACAGGAAATATGATTTCATTTGGTTAACTGCTTACCTTGTCTGCCTGTGGTAATAAGGCTTTTTTCTTCAAAAGAAGACTGGGAAACCTTCCCTGGTGAGTTGGATTGCATAGCATTTCAGTAAAGGTGAAAGACGTCAGTCGACAGGCGACAGGCGACAGAAGTAGCTTTAAGTGAGGTACCTATGATAACTGATATGAATCGTGGCTGGATCGTAGTGACGGCTGGCCTGACTATCAACTTAATGTTTGGCAGTCTTTACACGTGGAGTATCTTCTCGGAGAATTTTATTCAAACTCAGGGCTGGACCGCTTCTCAGGCATCCACGCCCTACGCAACGGCAATTGCCGCGTTTGCGCTAATCATGCTGGTAGGTGGTAAGCTGCAGGATCGCCTGGGGCCGCGCATTGTGATCACCATCGCAGCTCTGTGTACTGCGGCAGGTCTGTTCCTGTGTAGTGCCATGCCGACCAAAATGGGCGTTATTCTGGGTTTTGGTGTTCTGAACGGTGCAGGCATCGGTCTGGGCTATTCCGCAACGTCTCCGGCAGCGGTGAAATGGTTTAAGCCGGAGCAAAAAGGTTTAATTGTCGGTCTGGTTGTCACCGGCTTTGGTTTGGCACCGTTGTATGCGGCTCCGTTGGCCAAATACCTGATCGCAGAATACGGTCTGTTTGCCAGCTTTAATATACTGGCTGTGTTCTTCGGCGGTATGATCGTTGCCGGTGCTCAGTTCATGAGTGTTCCGGAAACAGCACCGAACATTGCTGATAAAAAGGCGAAAGAGATCCCGGTGGTTGCTGGTGGCTCGGAAACCGGTGAGTACAACTGGAAGCAGATGATCAAGACGCCACAGTTTGCTATGTTGTGGCTGATGTTCCTGGCGGGTTCCATGACCGGTCTGATGATCATTGGTCATATTGGTAACATTGCCAACCTGCAACTGACCGGTACGTTTAACATTACCCTGCTGGTTCAGGCGTTTTCTGTCGCCAATGCTCTGGGCCGCCCGGGTGCAGGCTTAATGTCTGACAAGATCGGTCGCGCACGCACTATGAGCATTCTATACATGTTGCAAGGTGCTGTGCTGTTGGTGTTCGGTCGTTTTGATACCTTTGGCATGATCCTGATGGGGTCAACGGTTATCACCTTCACCTATGGTGCAGCGCTGGCGGTATTTCCGTCTGCTGCGGGAGACTTCTTCGGTACCAGGAACATGGGTTTTAACTACGCTATCCTGTTCACTGCGTGGGGGGTTGCTGGCATGGCGGGCCCGAAACTGGCAGGTTATCTGGTGGACACCACTGGCGGTTATAAGAGTACCTTTATGATTTGCGCCGGAGTAAGTTTTGCAGCGGCTGCCATTGGTCTTATGGTCAAACCACCGAAAAAAATGGCTAATGTTGTGAAAGCGGAAGCTGTTTAGGCAGTTTGAGTATGTTGGAGGCACGGAGTCACAGAGGAAAAGATTTTTCTTTTCTCCGTGCCTCCGTGGCAAGGTTTTTTCTTTACTGGATAACTTCGGAAATGTGGAAGTTATTTCAGGACAGTTCCTTAGTTAGTGGCTGGAGCGGCAGCTTCGTAAAACTCATGCAGATCAGCGTGGTGGTCATTATTTTGACCTTTAACAACGTCATAGGCTCCGTGGCTGGCCATTAGCTCATCAAGAATCGCTTCACGATGCTGATTCAGCATGGGTGCCTTGATTGGCTTTTCAGGATCAAATTCGGTCATGTTGCTCAATTTAATTGGGTTGCCTGCAGTACGAACCGGCCGATCGTGTTCTCCTTGAACTTTGATGATCATGTCACGGGCCAGTAGCTGAGGATGGTCGAACAACTTGTCAATGGTATTGATCGGTGCACAGGGAACTCCCTCTTCGTTGAGGGCGTCGATCCAATGCTGCATTGGTTTGGTTTTGGTGATCGCTTCTATGTCCTGGACCAATTGAACACGGTTTTGAACCCGCAGGTCATTGGTCAGAAACTCTGGTTTCAGTGCCAGATGGGGTGACCCCAGAGCGTCGGCCATCAGCAGGAAGAGTGTGTCATTACCTGCACAGATGACAAACTTACCGTCCTCGGCCATAAAGGTCTCAAAAGGTGCCAGCGATGGATGGTTGTCACCGGTTCGGGTGGGTACAACGCCTTCAACGTCGTAACGCGCCAGAGCGGTCTCCAGCAATGCGGCCTGACAGTCGAGCATGCCGATGTCGACGCGTGCGCCCTGGGCGTCACGGTTGCGGCTGTAAAGTGAAGCCAAAATACCTATAACACCGAACAGGCCTGCACCCAGGTCACCAAAGCTGGTGCCAACACGGGCAGGCTCTGCACCGGGCCAGCCGGTCAAACCCATTACTCCGCCCATTGCCTGTACCACCATGTCGTAGCCTGGCAGTTCACTGAACGGGCCGCTGTGTCCAAAGCCTGAGATAGAGGCATAAACAATATGTGGATGGGTTTTGGCCAGGCGCTCAGGGCCGTAGCCAAGTCGTTCCATAACACCGGGGCGGAAATTTTCAACAACAACATCGCTGGTGTCCAGAAGTCGTTCCAGCAGTTCCCGGTCGCGTGGTGATTTAATATCGAGAGAGATGCTCTCTTTGCCTCGGTTGAAGCACATGAAATAGGCTGAATCGTTTTCAATGAAAGGACCAAACGCACGTGTGTCGTCGCCTGTTCCAAAACGCTCAATCTTGATTACCCTTGCCCCAAGATCCGCCAGAATCATTGTGCAATAAGGTCCGGAAAGTACGCGGGAGAAGTCTAATACCGTGACGCCGTCCAACGGGCCTGGCTTGTATTCTGTTTCGCTTGTGTGATCCATAGAGGCTACTCCAGTGTTTATAATCTAACAATAACGATACAGAACGTACCGTAATTTCACATAGGTTATAAAACAACCGTTTTTGTTCATTGTTCGGGTTTGACTGGAAAAACAACCCCTTCAGGTCAATAAAACCAATTTTATTTGCTTTGGTGGTTAGGTATTAATCCTGTTTTTGAATTATCAAAGAATCAGCTATTCGTATAGTCCTGAAAGCAAAAGACTTGCTCTCAAGGGACGTTAAAAATCCGCTGACTCTTTGAATGGTTTTAGCGGCAAGACGATGGTAGCGACTTCAGACAGCAACCGATCAGGCTAATGCTCTGCTGGTAATTTACTCCCCATGTGAATCGAGGTGGTTTAATCCCACATCCATCAGTTGTCAGTCAGAGCAGCAGTATAAGCCGCCCGCTATCCTCCAGGCCTTGCGTGCAATGAAGATCACCCTGCCTTGAAATAACGACAGCTTCAATATTTGACTGTTGGTTCAGATATGAAACCGACGCTTCAACGGAAGAAAGAAATCCCGCAGTGCTCCAGATTTCGCCATCGACAGAATGTTTGGAGATAATGGTCACACTGGCGATATCGGTTGAAATTGGCCAGCCTGTTTGTGAGTTGAGGAGATGGTGGTAATGCTGTCCGTTTGCCTGAAAAAAACGCTCGTTGATTCCTGAGGTCACCATGGAAGCACATCGGAGCAGAACGATACGGCAGGTCTCACCACGACTTGACTGTGGATTTTGAATGCCAACATGCCATGCCTTGGTTGCGTTTGCCGGCGAGTGGCCAATGGTCAAAACATTGCCGCCCAAATTAATGATTCCCTGTTTAACGCCTGCGTCCAGCAGATACCGTTTGATTTGATCGGCAAAGTAGCCTTTGGCAATGGCTCCCAGGTCAATCTCCATACCGGGCTGGGACAAGTACACAGAGTGATTGTGATCATTCAGAGTAATTTTTTGCGGATCAACTAACGATATTTTTTCAGCAATTTCATCCTTTGTTGGCACTCTGGCATCCTTAAAGCCGATGCGCCAGGTCTTAACCAGTGGGCCTATGGCAATATTGAATGGATTCCTCAGGTCATCACTGACCGCTTTTGCCTTTTTGATCAGGTGATACATGTCCGGCGGAACGGTAACCGGTTTTACTCCTGCATTTTGATTGACACGCATTAACTCAGAATCAGGTTGATTCACTGTGAAGCGCTGTTCGTATTGGTGGAGTTGAAGGTAGGAGTCCTGAATAAGCTGCACACCATTGGGGTGATGAATCTCCAGGTCAATGAAGGTTCCCATCATGTGAAATCGGGTTTTAAATCGTTTCATTGAGGTCTGCCTTTTCACGCTCTGCAAGACGCTCTATAAGACAAAGGGAGAGCACTGCTCCCCTATGAATGATGTAATTCAACATTTATTCAATGTTGCTTAAGCATGGCTGGCAACGCTCTCGCCGGCAATACGACCGTAGGTAAAGATATCAATAAGTGCATTACCACCCAGGCGGTTGCCTGCGTGGATTCCGCCGGTCACTTCACCTGCTGCGTATAAACCGGGGATGACGTCACCTTCTTTATTGATAACACGCGCCTGCGTATCGATCTTCAAACCGCCCATTGTGTGGTGAACGGAGGGCTTGTGTGGAGTGGCATAAAACGGAGCCTGCTCAACTTTCAAGCCAAGGGCGCTCTTATGGAAGTCAGAATCATGACCCTGCTCAACAAAGCCGTTATAACGCTCAATTCATGTAAATCAGACCACCGTTGCTAAAGAAAGATTCAGAGAGCACGTCGCGGCTTTCGCATTCGTCAACGAACCGCTTGCCGCTTTGGCTAACAAAGACATAGTTTTCAGGCGGTACAATCAGTCCTGTCAGAAGTGCGCCAGACTTTTTCAGTTAGCCAGTCGATGGACTCCATAGAGCGGCTGGTCAGCGTTTTCACCAGGTCGTACTGACCATAAATGGCGTTACCGTTGAGGTCGGTACGCTTAGCACCGAGATAGGTCTGAATCAGGTGCAGTTCAACCGAGTCAAATAGATAGTGTTGGCCGTGTTTCAGATCGTCAAAATAAGTCGTCAGTTGTTCTTTCAGTGTTTTGAAGTCGAACAGGTATTCTTCGGCAATTTCAGATTCTGGTGTGGTGGCAATGCTCTTCAGGTAGTCAGCTTCACCGGGCAGGGCGGAGAATTTATTTTGCCAGTCAGGTCTACAGCGTTTGATACACCGTCAATAACCGCCTGACTACTGGCGCTAGCACCAGAAATAACATCGATGTTCAGCGATTGATTATCAAGAATTTGTTGCGGAATTCGCTCAAAAGCGGGATTGGCAATGCCATCGGATTCGTTTGAAGAATCAACGACAATATCAAGGATTTTATCTTCGGAGAAGGTAACCGTCACCGGCAGTTTGCCATTATGACCAACGCCATATGCCGTGTATTCACCGGGTTCAAACTCGATTTTGACATTTTGCAGTTCTTTGATGCACTGGTGTTTGACCGCCTCAGCAGCACTGTCCACAATCATGTAGTCCATGATGTCCCAGAGTGGGGAAGGAATAGTCAGCTCTTTTTGCTGGTTGACGTCAGCAAACTCTGTACAGGTCTCGTTGTTCAGTGCTTTGGTGGCCCAGGTGGGTTCTACCAAATAGCCTTTACCAACACTGACGAGATCATAACCCTGCTCAAGCGCTTCATCTGCCCGCTGGGCAATACCACCCACACCAATAACAGGTACTTTTGCCAGGCTTTCGTCTTTGAGCTGGTGATATTTAGCGATGAGAGTTCAGGGTTGACGATGGAGTTACGCGCCCAGCTACCCATTGAAAAGTGCAAATAATCCAGACCGCTGGCCTGGCTATCAACTTAATGTTCGGCAGCCTGTACACGTTGCCATGCCGACCGAAACCGGCGTTATTCTGGGTTTTGGTGTTCTCAATGGTGCAGGCATCGGTCTGGGCTATTCCGCAACGGCTCCGGCGGCAGTGAAATGGTTTAAACCGGAGCAAAAAGGTTTAATTGTCGGTCATTGGTAAGTAGTTGGCCAAATGGAATCGTATATTTCTGGCTAAGTGGGCAGTTGCTATGCAAGGCGCAACGTAGGGAGCATAGCCGTAGCTATGTGACCGGAGTTGCAACGCCGCAGAGTGACTGACAACTTAGTCAGAAATATATGATTTCATTTGGTTAACTACTTAACATTGCCAACCTGCAACTGACCGATACTTTCAGCATTACCCTGCTGGTTCAGACGTTCCTGATTAACAACACCAGAAGTCCGGATAGAGCCGCTTTAACTCGGATATTTCATAAACTGCCCAGAATCAAACCCAGTTGATAAAAACTCATCAAAGCCTGCTCAGCATAAGGCTTAACCCGGGTTCGCTCGGCCGTCGTCAGGTGTTGCAATGTCTGCTTGATAAGCTGCTTATGGTTCACCGGCTGGTCAAGGGTGGAGGCAGTTTGAAAAAGCTGCCAGGCCAGTGCATCCACCGTCAGAAAGCGCGTTTCATTTTCCTGACGGTAAACAATCAGCAGGGTTGGTTGTTCGGGCGCAGTCTGTGGTTGAAAGTCACGGCTGATTTTATGGACAGGGTATTGGTAGGCGGCGGCCACAGCATTAACCGACCATATCAGTGCATCTTCACAGTCTGAAAAAACTGCGATTGCTGTGGCGGGTGGTTCGTCCTGTTCATTGCCCAGCAACAGGGTTTCCAGCCACTCATAGTGGGCCAGTTCCCGGAGGAACGGTGGCAGTGTGTGCGACTTATCAGTCACTGGATTAGTATTAAGCCAGGCCAGAAACTCCCCGGAGATATCAATAAAGTAGGGGGAGCTGGCAGGGTGATCGGCAATAAAGCGATCCACCAGATGATTGAACGCCTCCTCCGGCAATAACTTTTTCAGCACCGGGAAGCCCTGACTGACAAAGTTAGAAATATTGTTTCGGATCAGCCGGGAGTAAACGGCAAAGCGTTCCGGCTTTATCTGCTCAAATGGATTATCAGTCTGATGACGTATAGCCTCGGTAAACTGCTGTTGAACTATCTGGAAATCATCCACAGGCGTACTCCTTCTGCTGATGCATCACAGAGTGCTGAATCCGGTGTATGGAATCGAGCTCTTCAACCAGCTTGTCCAATGGCGGAATATTAAAGTCCCGCTCCAGTAGCGTTGGGAAAACGCCGTGGTATTGGTAAGCTTTGCCAAGCAGCTGCCAGACATCATCGCGAACCGGTGCGCCATGACTGTCGATAATAAGGTCCGGCTGCTCAACATAATGGCCGGCAATATGGCCGTAGCTGATACGTTCAGTGGGCAACTGCCTCAGAAACGTATCTGCGTCATAACCATGATTGACGCTGTTGACAAAAATATTATTGATATCCAGCAGCAGCTCACAATCCGCCAGTTCCAGAACCCGATGAATAAACTCAATTTCCGGCATCTGCTGCCCGGGAGCGCAGTAGTAAGAGACGTTCTCCACCGCAACGGGCTCACCCAGAAAGTCCTGGGTCTGTTTTATCCGGTCCGCCACGTAATGTGCAGCCGCTTTGGTAAAGGGAATAGGCATCAGGTCATAGAGATGCCCCTGGTCAGAGCAGTAACTCAGGTGTTCGGTGTAACGAACTACCTGATGCGCCTGAAGAAATGCCCTGATATCGTGCAGCAGATTCATATCCAACGGTGTCGGACCACCCAGTGACAGGGAGAGACCGTGGCAAACCAGCGGTATCTGATCGAGAATCTGCTCCAGCAGCTGACGTCTCTGTTGCGGCGCTTTAATCCAGTTTTCCGGAGCAACCTCCAGAAACTGAACAGAGGAGGGCACCTTTTTGGCCAGGCTCTGAAGATGCTCCCGGCGCAGGCCAAGGCCTGCACCGCTGAGTGAAGGAACAGGCTTCATCAGGCGGCTCCGCACTTGCCTTCGCCGCATTTGCCTTCTTCATCCTTGCTGGCTGATTCGCCGCACTTGCCTTCACCGCATTTGCCTTCGCCCGCTTTCATGGCACTGTCGCCACCGCATTTGCCCTCACCACACTTCCCTTCGTCCGCTTTGGCCGATGCCGAAGATGCACCACATTTACCTTCACCGCATTTGCCCTCATCCACCCGTTTTTCCGCCAGCACAATGCCCTCGTAGCCCTGGCTCAAAGAGCTGATCGAGCCGGTCATATCGGCACTGACAGTGACGGATGCAGCGGAAACCAGGGTGGCAGCAACCAGATTGGTCAGTTTGTTGGTTTTTGTTGTCATGGTGACTCTCCTGTCGTTTTTTAACCGACCGCAAAGTGCGGACTTATCAATACAACGGGAAAGTCGGCGGGATGTTACAGATTCGTTGAAAAAAAATGGAAAAATAATTTCAGGCCGGTGGTTCCGGCCTGAAACGATGATTCTTATAGAAGGCCAAAGCGGAAAATGGTTTTTTCCTGATAGGTTTCACCGGGATTCAGCCGGGTTGAAGGAAACTCCGGCCTGTTGGGGGAGTCCGGAAAATGCTGGGTCTCCAGACAGAAACCTGCCCGCATACCATATTGGCTGCCGCCCCGTGCAGGCTCACCTGCCAGATAGTTGCCGGTATAGAACTGCACTCCCGGTTGACTGGTAAGCACTTCCAGGGTACGACCACTGTCTGGTTCTTCTACCCGGGCGACAGGTGTCAGAGAGCGATCACTCCCCCTCTCCGTCCAGATAACCCAGTTATGGTCGTATCCCCTGGCCTGCTTCAGCTGAACAAAGTCCTGGGCAATATCCTGACCAATAGGCTTCATGGTGGTGAAATCCATGGGGGTGTTAATGACTGACTCAATCTCACCGTAGGGAATGGATGTTTCATCAGTTGGGGTGAACTGGCGGCAGTGCAGCTGCAGCCGGTGGCTGAGACAGTCGTCACTGCCATTAAGGTTGAAATAAGTGTGGTTGGTCAGGTTAACCACGGTGGGGGCGTCTGTTGTTGCCCGATACTCAATACCCAGCTCATTGTGGTTATTCAGGGTGTAGATCACGTTGACACTCAGGTTACCGGGATAACCCTCTTCACCATCTTCTGATTCATAGTCAAGGGACAGTGTGCATATGTCGTCACTGGTATGGGACTCTGCCCGCCACAGGGAATGATCAAACCCAACCTTGCCACCATGCAGGTGATTCGGTGCATTGTTACAGGCCAGCTGAAACGGTTCACCCTCAAGTTCAAATTCTCCCCTGGCGATACGGTTGGCATAACGGCCAACAATGGCACCAAAATAAGCACTGGACCGCTCGTAATCCGCCACCGAATCACAGCCCAGGGTGACTTCGCCCATATTGCCTGCTTTATCCGGCACACGAATGCTCTGGATAATACCGCCCATGGTCAGGACGGTGACTTCCATGCCCTGCTGGTTACAGAGCCGGAAGGCATACACCGGTTTACCGGAGCGAGTGGCTCCAAACACTTCCTGAAAAATCTTCATAAATATGCCATTGCCCTGGAAAACAAATCGCCAACTTTCATAGTCCAGCTTGCAGAGAAAGTGGATTGAGGTCTGAGGAGTGTTCACATGGAAAATTGTGAACATCCCTGGTAGGTAAAGAAAAATTCACGCAGTCAGCGTTATCACCAAAGATAGCTAGTTCTCGTCCAAAAACACAACCAATTGAAAACTGTAGATTTTATTCTGAAAAATTAAGTGGAGCCCTACTGCTATCTGGCGACTAAACTTCCCAAGACCAAGAAACATAAGGGATTGCCAAAAACAGAGGGCTCCAAATGCGCAAAAAACGCAATTTGCAGTGTAGTATGGAACTCCATTACGTACCTCATGAAATCTGCTCCCAGCTTTCCGGTATCTCGCAATGGCTTGATGCCCATCCACAGTTCAATGACTGGATTTATGAGGACTTAAGTTCTGGTGATAAACAGAACACTGGGCGGAACGGACTATCAGCAGAATCCGTTCTTCGTGCGGCACTTCTGAAACAGTATTTGAATTGTGATTATGACTACTTGTCGTTTGTTTTGATGGACTCCATGCTCTTTCGAGACTTTTGTCGCCTCGAACCAAACCAGCGCCCCAGTCGCTCCAGTTTGCATGGGCTCATCAGCCTTCTTACTGCATCTACATGGGAGCGGATTAATAACTGTCAGCTAATGACCGCTAAAGATCAGGGTATTGAAAAAGGGCGTACTGTGGCTATTGACAGCACAGTCACCGAATCGGATATCAAACCTCCCTGCGACAGTGATCTTTTAGCCAGTTCCGTTAAAGAAATTTGTCGTCTGCTGGAACGGGGACAAACACTGACAGCGACACCGCTTTATGAATATACCCATCACAACCGAGCCGTAAAAGATGCGGCCAGAAAATGCATCTACTCTGGTAAAGAAGAGCGGCAACAGCATTATAAAAAACTGCTGCAGTTGACCCGAAAATCCCGGAAGGTGCTTATCGAAGCCACTGTCAAGCTTGCAGACGCCCGTCAGCAGGGGCAGTGTCTCCTGGCTGATGATGCCGACAAGTGGCAGGCCGATGTGGATCACCTGTTACCCCTGGTGGATGTAATAGTCTCCCAGACAGAGCGCAGGGTCTTTAAGGGTGAAAAGGTGCCAGCCCAGGAGAAAGTGGTTAGCCTGTATGAACCCCATACGGATATCATCGTAAAAGACAGGCGACAAGTGCAGTACGGCCATAAACTGAACCTGGTTCAGGGAAAAAGTCGATTGATCCTGGACCTGGTTATTGAGGAAGGTAACCCAGCGGATTCGGACCGATTCATTCCGATGATGGAAAGACAAAAAGAAATTTATGGTCGTGTACCTCGCCAGACAAGCGGTGACGGTGGATACGCGTGTCGAGTAAATTTGGAAAAAGCCAAGGCTATGGGAATCAGCGATGTGGCTTTTAATAAGAAGCGCGGACTTGAAGTCGAAGAGATGACTAAAAGTCAGTATGTGTATAAAACGCTCTTTCGCTTCCGGGCAGGTATTGAAGCGGGAATTTCGTGGCTAAAGAGATGTTTTGGGCTATCACGTTGCCACTGCAAGGGTTCTGAGCGTTTTGACTCTCATTGTTGGTTATCGGTGGTCTGTTACAACCTGGTGATTCTGGCCAGGCACCCGGCACCATCCTGATAGCCACCTCCACGCTACATCAAAGTACCTTTCCAGCATGGTGGGAGGATGTTTTCTGCCTGCTTTTTGCGTTTTTCTCCAATATCCGTCCCAGATTAGAGAAAAAAAAGGAGGTTTTTTTCTGGATCGCTGGAATTTCAGGAAATATTAAAACGTACGTATAGTCCGATTATGATTGGCTGATGCGTTTTTGGACGAGAACTAGCTATAGTATCCAAGGCTTGTATATCAATTCACTGATGGACGTCATGCCCGTGAGTATTTTTAGCACATTTTGTAACCGCTGACCGTATGCCAGGGCTGCTGGGCAATGACTACAGGCAGGGGAGCTGCGATTATGGCCCGGCCTGTTGCACCACCGGATCGCATTGGTACGTCATGGCGTGAACAGCGTAATGTAGCCACTGATGATCTCCAGCCATTGCGACATCGGCCTCTATGCTCTATAACTATTAACTCTGGGGGCGATTCGGATTCGACGACGGTATTGAACCCTGAGGTGCATGCCGAGGGCGTAGTGGTTCTCGTTAATCAAAACACTACAAACCTATTAGTTGCCAATGATAGCAACTTTGAAGCTGCAGCAGCCGCTGCTTAATCGTACTTAACACTACGAAGCTTCCAGTCTAACCGGTTCGTCTGCTGGCTGGTATTCAGACTGTCATCGTAAGCGGGCTCGCCACGATCAGCAGGTCTCTGGCTGACGGGTTAAAACCTGTGAGAATCGCACTGAAGAACCCCGACCACTGGGTCGCTACGGTGTAAAAACTAAAGGTGGATCTAAGCATGTAGAGCCAAAGGCTGAGAGCTGGCGGACGCGGGTTCAAATCCCGCCGCCTCCACCACATATAAACCTCGTAGGTTATCGATCTGCGAGGTTTTTTTATGACTGGGTAGAAGGTGTTTTTGTCTAATCGTCCAGAAAGTGTCCAACCGGATTTTTTTGGAGTGAGTTGGATTGGCTCAACACACACAAATAGAAATAATTTATACACACAGGTGATTCATGAGAACCAACAAATGATGATGGTGGAGTCATCGGGCTGGATTGACTATTTCAATGGCATGAAGCTGCCAGACAGAAAGTGCTGGGTATTCGGTGCCAGAGCCGACCACAGCGACAACCCCTATGGCATTGGGGATATTGAGACCATTACTGAGACAATTGTCGAATTGCAGCATCATAAAATCTGCATGCCCTGTCGTGTAAATATTTGCCAATTTCGTACATTTTGTACGGGCCAACACTGGCACCAAAAACAACTAAGGATAATACAAGTGATTGTTCATCAATTATTGAATCATCTTGCTTGAGTTCCAGATACTTAAGGTATGCTTCGGGAGTCGTACGCTTGGCAAAATAATTCTCGGCCGGTGTACTGTAAATAGCATTGATCTGATTACAAATAGCGACGGTTGCCACTCCAGTACACACTGAGAAGATGCCTTTTTTAATCAATTCAGCTGATGATATTGGTGATAATGCAGGAGGCATTTGCAGATTGGCTGAAATTGCAGAGTTGTTGACAGGTCCCATGGTATAACCTCGATTGAAATGCCAAATTATTGATTTTGTTATATGAGTGATCAGGCAAAGTAGCTGCATGTCCTGTTGTATATGGATTTAGCTAGGGACGTACCAAGGTTATACAAATCAGTCAGGCCTCCGCTGGCAGAAAATATGACTATCGGGATTAACACATCCTGGACAGTAATGCCAAAATCGTTGAGTTTAATGTATTTAAGACGTTGACCATGAGGCAGGTTATCGAAAGCAAAAATTTCTGGCAGGCAATTCATACTTCCAGCGAATTTCATCACAGGCAAAGGAGGTAACAAATCCAGCTTGAACTAAGAGATTGGCTTTTAATCCAATCTTCCCCAACTGTGAAAATATTGAGAGAGGCTCCGGATTCCGTGATGGTATAGTTGCCACGGAATTGTTGGGAGAAGAGAGCGTTAGCATTTATGAACCTCTAATCGAATCTAGGACTAAAACTATATGAACCCAAGTTTAAACCAAATAATGCAAAAACAAAGGATCGATCCAACAACTTTTTTATCAAGAATTAAAAAAGAAACAGTAACCCCTACTTCTTCTTTTTCAGATTTAAATACTTTACTTAATGAAAAGTTACGTGATGGAAAATTACTGGCAAAAATGCTTGTTAATTCTTCGACCCATATGGATTCTGTCAGATTAGAGCAGGAGTTTGTTCAGCTTACCTCGGAAGATAAGATCGTGAAGTGCGCTGCAACTTCACTTTTGGCTCCTTGCCCAAAACAAAAACTATATCGAAACATTGGTTTTCTCATTGATGCAGACAAAGCGAAACTTCATGTCATTGCTGACAGTGATGTTGGTTCAATACCTGTTGATAGTCAGGGTCATTTTCTGGAATGGGATTGTACAAAAAAAGCCTACAAAAACATATCTATTCGGAGAGGTAAAATTATTAATCTTGGCTGTGTTGGTAGCTTTGCTTTGAGTTGTAATATTGAAAATAAAAAACTATTTCAAACCACCAGGCAACTAAAAGATTATATGGTAGAAAATGCTCATTTAATTGAAAACAGGTTTAATCATAATGAAGTTGTTTGCGAATACACTACTGAGTCAGTAATGGCTATATTAATTACCTTTAATCGACATGACAAACTTTATGATGAAAAAAGTCAAATACTTCACGATGGGTTAGAATTTAAAAAAAAATCGGAGCAGATATTAGGCTTGAAACTTCCAATAGTCATATTTGATTGCGAAAGAGGCACTATCTGTCAACAGGAGGCATAACGTTCGGTTCAAGTGCGGCGCAGGCGTGACCTGGAACCACTTGATACGCCCGGCATGGTCATGAACTGATGGGGTGAAAGTCCCGGAGTCCGTCAGGTTAAGCAGTCCATCAGGGCCAGAGGCTTTGAGACCTCACCCCAAAGGCCGGTCTCTTTATTAAGAGAGTGGAAGCATTCCTCTTTAGTCATGATGGAAAACTTTTCCTTGTAAAGCGGGGTGAACCATATATGATACCGGTTTTTGGAATTTGAGGTATTGAGAGACAGCGGCATCACTGGCAGTGGGCTGTCCCAGTTTATGAAAGTGGTGCAGGCACTTTAAAGCGCCTTACTTACTATTCATGCTCAAGAATATGAGAGATGTGGTTTGATAGTGGAGTGTTATTATGAACTGTCTTTATTAGGTTCTCGACTTCCTGAAAAGTCCTCCCCGAATAAATGGCATCAACTCTTAAACCAGATGGATCTCCTTTAAATAAAACATTGTTGGGATTATTTGGATCTTCTACAATATTACAGGCTTTACGAGGTGCCATAAGAAATACATGCCCATTTTCAAATAACCCTGTGAACAAAGGGTATACTTTATCACTGTATTTAAGGGTTGTGTTACTCAGATTCATAACTGCATAGAGATTTTTTATATTTACTTGCTTTGGCTCATAATTAAGCTCTGAGCGGTGGTCATATTCATAACGTGTATAAGAATGTTCAAATATGCCTGAGTTGTAAATTGATATAAAATTCTTATATTTATCAGGATTTGCTATTGCTTCCATATTCTTGAATTGAATTGGACGCTGTAAATCTTCGATAGCCCTTTGATCAATAGATTTGTTGGTATTATGGCATGTCTGCTTCAGTTGGAGTTTGTCAGGCTGAGCGAGTTCATTTGCTTTAGGTTGAATCGCCTCAACTGGCACATAGTTGAAACTGCCAGGTTGTCGCTGCTGGTTTTCTGTTGAGTTTGCTGATTGCGGTGGAGCTTTGGGCAATAATTTTGTTTGATTATTTGAAATATTGGTTAGCATAAGATCTTCCTTAAATAATTTTACTTACCTAATATCTTGGATCCTAAGTTTACAAAAAAGTTTCATTTACGAAAATTTCCTGGCTGCTACACAGTTAATAGTCCAATTCCCTGTTCCCTCTTAACCATTCCTTCACAAACTGTTTTATTTCAGCCAGCTGATTTGACTCACTTATCTGACCGCATTCCAGTTGTCCGAAATCGCAGGTAACCCCATTGCCTTATATATGCAGTTACTCCCTTTTTCCTGATTAAAGCAGTCAAGAGCCAGTGGATTTCTCACCTTTACAGGGAAGGCCTGCCTCTGATCACTTCTGCCAACTACAAGATAATAGCCACCTGTCGGCTGGTCATGGAACAAGGCAATGACCATGCTTTTGATGTGCTCGGCCCTGGCTCTTTCAAAGCTGGTGGGTGGTCGTTTTGTGTTTGTCCCGGCTCCTTCAACGATCTGTTTCAGTGTGGATATAACCTCTGAGCCAAAAAGAGTCTCCAGAAATGTGTGTCTTTGCTGAGCCGTGAATAGTTCCAGCCGCTTGCAGTCTCTGTAATCAAATAAGGGCCTGCCAATGAAATCGTCGTACATCGCCTTTGCCATAAGCTCGAACTCCTGATCAGCAGGAGATGCTTTGCGCTCCTGGTCATACCCCCAGCCGAATGGATATTGCTTCAGCTTAAAGAGTCGTAATATATCATCAGCGTATTTCCGGACACATTGGCGCTGGCTCTCTGAGTGTCTGGAGGCTCCTTTGTCAAACTCAGCCAAAAATTCCCCGCGAGTCCATTTTGCCGGATCCCCCTTGACATCCCAGCTTTTTGGAAAGACCACTGATTGTTTCAGCAGGTGCAGCATTGTTCCATCAATATTGCCGCCGTTGCCAGGCACTTTTTTATTGTCTGCTATTTCAGAGAGTTTTCTTGCCGAGGGTGGAGCAATCTTTTCGGCAATCTGGCGGTAGCCTACGGTTTGTGAAAACTTGTGGACACATTCGCTGGGTTTCATGGCCTGCTGTTTGACCCGGTTAAGATCACTGACAATGGCTTTTGATTTTTCTGCACAGCGCTCTTCCAGAAATTGATCCAGCTCTTTTCTTTCAGGCTCGCTTTGACAGTTTTCTACAAACTTCAGCACCGCATCTGCAATAGCCATATCCCCCTTAAGCTTGCGGATGTCGGCGATTGATGGGTAGGTTTTGGTGACAGCGACAGGCTTTGCTGTTTCCCTGGCAACAGCTGGTTTGCTGGTGACAGGTTTTGCTGCAGGCTGTGGCGTAGATGGTTTCGACCTCACTGGTGCTGGCTTTGTCTCTTCTTTGTTCTTTTTGGACTGTTCAAGGAATTTCCGCCCCTCTTCAAGTGTTCTGTCTACCTCCTCCATTTCTTTATCTATGGCTTCGCGGCGCTTTCTTTCCACTTCTGACTCTTTTTGGCCATCATTGTTTGAGTCTGGCTCATTGACACCAGAATCAGGGCCCGGGTCTCTGCTCTCTGGAGCAGAAGGGATAGAAACTCCAGAGTCTCTTACCAGTGCGTTTACTTCATTGCTCATGAAGTTAAAAGCGGAAAGTGTCTGTAACCTGCGAAGAAGGGATTTATCAGTATCCGATTCAACTTTCTCCAGAGCATCTTTAAACGTGGGGTTACTGAAGGCTTCCGATATGCAGGCAGTTCTGACATCGTCCATCAGCATGCCCAATTTCTCGGTCATTTGTTCGATCGCATGCTTGATGATTTCGCCCTTTGCTTTCATTCCTGCTGGCATTTGTCTGTCGAGCTGATACACGCGTCGTACGAACTCAGTAAAATGATGTGCTGCTTTTTCCTTATCGGGAGAGACAAAGTCGTGAGCCCTGAAAGTAAATAGTTCTTTTATTTCCAGAATGGCTTTTTGTCCCTTCCCCTCTCTGATTTTTCTCAAATTCTGGGAAAGTTTAATTTCAAAGGTCTGATAATCCTGATCAGGTAATTCAGGAATAAAAGGGAGTGCTATATCTTCATCGAACAGTTCATCCAGCTCTGAGTCTGAAATTTCAATCTCATCGGCTTGCTTCCGGGAAGGTGGCGCTTTAGGCCTTTCCAGTTCTTTAGGCCTTTCCGGTTCTTTAGGCCTTGCCGGTTCTTTAGGCCTTTCCAGTCCTTTAGGCCTTTCCAGTCCTTTAGGCCTTTCCGGCTCTTTAGGCCCTTCCGGCTCTTTAGGCTCTTCCGGCTCTTTCCTCTTCTTTTTGGGGGCTGGTTTTTCCATCTCTGGCATCATCATGCCGAACAGTTTTTCATGTTCCAGGCAGGAAGCCTTGCCAGTGAGAAAAGTGTGTACTTGGCTGACAACCCCGAGGTCGTAATTGTCGAGGCTTTTCCAGGTGGGATTAGATGTTTGACCTGGATCTTTATCTCCCCGGTGGCAAGTCTGTTGCTCTGTATGGGCAGAGTCACTGCCACGGCGGGCAGCAGAAGAATGTGTGTCCAGTTTGTATAGAAAGAGCTGGTTATTAGTATCCACTTGATAATCCCTGACTTAAATAACTTGAGTTAATTAAAGTTGGAGTTTTGTAAGTCCAAAAAATTCAATTTCAGCTCAGGGAATTCATCATTAATTTATAAATTACTGAATAAAAAAGTTATTTTATACTCCTTTGAATGCGTTTAAATGACGGTTTATTTGGGATAATAGTACCTATTAGCTCTCCGCAGGGGGCAATTCTCAAAACTACCTATATAATAAACCGCTAGATTCAACCCTCTATCGAAGCAATAAATGATTTAAATAATGAAAATCCCGGTTGCTTCCGGCCAGCTTTGCCATTATGTTTTAACTGTTTTTTTATACAGTCTGGGTTTTCTGGTAAGCGCAGATGCACCGATTAGCCTGTCAGATTCATTACAACCAGCAAAGCATGGAGACTTCAGGGACTTGTTACACATCCGACAAGGTTTTGATTAATAACTTGCACAATAGCATGGCTCTGTTTGCCGAGGTTGCAGGGGAGCAAAAGATTCAGTGGCACAGTAATATTATCCCGGCCGATTTTATTGAGAGTGCTGTCAATCAATTGCAGGCGATTTATGTTGATGCAACCCCTATAATTCGTTACAACAGGGCAATTCTTAATCCACCTTATTTCAAGATCGGCAGTAAAAGCCGTCATCGAAAGTTACTCCAGCAGGTAGGCATTGAGACCGGCAACCTCTATTCCGCCTTTGTTGCACTTGCCATCAAACTTCTTGAGCCTGGTGGTGAACTGGTGGCCATCACCCCGCGCAGTTTCTGCAATGGCCCGTACTTTAAAGGATTCAGGGATATCCTGTTAGAGGATACTGCACTGAAGAAAATCCGGGTATTCAACAGCCGTACGAAAGCGTTTAAAGGCGACAAAGTCCTGCAGGAAAATGTGATTTTCCACCTGGTAAAGGGAGATCCACAGGGGGATGTGGAAATTTCATCCAGCAGTTGTGCTGAAGACCCAGAACCGATTATTCGAATCACCCCTTTCCATGAAGTGGTTAATTCAGATAATCCAGACCGTTTTATCCATATTGTGACCTCAGAGCAGGAAGCCGATATCGCCGTTAAGGTGGGCGGTTTGCCGTGCTCATTGTCTGATTTGGGTCTTGATGTCAGCACCGGAAAAGTGGTTGATTTCAGGACCAGGGATAACCTCAGAATGGAGCCCGAAGCGCAGACTGTGCCACTGATTTATCCCATGCATTTAAAAAATGGTTCTATCGTATGGCCAATAAGCAATGTAAAAAAACCGAATGCCCTGCTTAACAACAGTGAAACCGCCAAACTGATGGTTCCCAACGGCACTTATATATTGACCAAACGACTGACAGCAAAAGAAGAAAAACGCCGGATTGTTGCCTCTCTCTATGAACCGTCTGTTGCTGACGTAGACGTTGTAGGATTTGAGAATAAAACCAACTATTTTCATGCCTTGGGCAAACCGTTGCCGCAGGATCTTGCCAGAGGCTTATGGCTGTTTTTGAATAGCACTATTGTTGATCAATATTTTCGGCAGTTTAACGGGCACACCCAGGTCAACGCCACGGACCTGAGAAACTTGCGTTACCCGACAACAGAGCAGTTGCAAGCTTTAGGGCATGGAGCAAAAGGAAGCTCGCTGCCATCTCAGGAGGAGATCAATCGTCGGGTGTCGGTTATTTTTCAGCCAGTAATCCCTTCCTTCATGATCAAGCCTGGTATTCTGGCCTCTTTATAAAATACCAAATATTTGCTCCAACGTGAGCTGTAGCAGCGCCATCTTTGAATGCTGTACCAATAGATGCCGTACTGAACCATTTTTCCATATTAGGGATGGGATACCGTTTCTGAAATTAGTACCATTGTCTTCTAATCGTCTGCTGCGCTCAGCACAAGTGATATCAAAGGAGACGTTGCTATGGATCGTATCCATCTGGCACAGGTGCCACGAAACAACCAGGGCAAGATCAGTTACTCGTCTATCCCGTCCATGGCAGTGCGGGTGATGGTGGCTGAAGAGGAACTGTCGGTTCTGCAACGGCGGGTGAAGCGGCACCATGATGTTCGGGACCGGTTGCACATTTGTGAAGAGGAACTGGCTGGGCTGGAGGCGCATATTGCTGATTTGGAAGAGAAATTGGTTGAGTGGCGGGCGTTGCTGGCGGAGGCATAAAAGCCGTTGCTTTTACAGCCTGATGACTACAGCCGCCTGAGTCTCTTCACTGAACATGGCCAACTCATCATCAGTAATAAGTGTGTGATGATTACCATCAGTGTGGCTCTGCTTCTGCGAAGGTCATCAACAAAGCAGCTTATCGCTATTGATTTTAAAGCCTGCTGAACCGTGAACTCGCGTATTGCCATCTTTTGAAGTGGTAGTATGCTCAGGCAAGTCCAATGTTATATCGTGTTCAGGTGTTTGATGAGTGAGCAGGAACCTGCATTCTGGCAGGTAAAATCGTTAACCGAGATGACGCCCGAAGAGTGGGAGTCGCTCTGTGATGGCTGTGGTCGCTGCTGCCTCAATAAGATTATTGATGCGGATACGGATGAGATTCACACAACGGCGGTAGCCTGTCGGCTGCTGGATCTGGAGACCTGCCGCTGCAGGCATTATAAACACCGTCGCAAGTATGTGGATGACTGCATCAAGTTTACCCCGAAAACCCTGCATGAGCATTTGCCGTGGCTGCCGGACAGCTGCGCTTATCATCTGCTCTACCATGGTTATGACCTGCCGCAATGGCATCCTCTGAAAACCGGAAGCTCGGACTCTGTCCATGAATCCGGCTTCTCCATCAAGGGCAGGGACATCGCTTCAGAAGAAGATGTTCCGGACCCTTCGGACTGGTTTGATTATATTATCCGGGTGAAGTGAGGCGGTTTCTGAACAACTTTCAGATTACGGCCTCAGTGATTGGATGGTGTGTGTGGCACCCGCGCGGACGAAGTCAGCGTCACAGCCAGCGGTGACCAGGCTGAACCCTTTTTTTCGCATACGATCAGCGAACTGTGGCCCCATGCAATGGATGGCTGCTGGCACATTATGCTTTTTGCTGCGGGCAAGGATATGTTCGATGGCCTCCATAACGGGAGCCTCATAGTGGTCTGGTTGGGGCTGACAGCCCAGGGCGTAGGACAGGTCAAAGGGACCAATATAGATAGCTCCCAGTCCTTCGGTGCTGAGGATATCATCCAGGTTATCCAGAGCCTGACGGGTCTCTATCATGACCATGGGCAAAATGGTCTCTTCTGCTTTTTCCGGGTAATCACTGCCGGCATAGATCATCGCCCTGCTGGGGCCAAAGCTGCGGTTGCCTTTGGCGGGGTAACGGCAGGTGGCGACAAATTCCCGGGTCTGCTCTGCGGTTTCAATCATTGGGCAGATAATGCCATAAGCACCGGCATCCAGCATCTTCATAATGATGCCCGGATCAAGCCAGGGAACCCTGACCAGCGGAGTCACCGGGGTGGTGGATATGGCCTGCAGCATGGCCAGGGCCGATTCAAAGCCAATCATGCCGTGCTGCATATCGATGGTCATTGAGTCAAAACCCTGGTGGGCAATCAGCTCGGCCGTCATTGGGCTTGGATGGATAAGCCAGCAGTTGATGGCTGTCTGGTTCTGCTGGAAAAGGCTCAGTACCTGATTCGTTCTCATTGTTAGTCATTGTTATCTATTTGCTGTGGTCAAGACAGTATAGCCAACGGACGAACGGGTTAAGCGGCGGCTTTTCTGTATGATAATTGATCCCAAGGCTTGTCAGCGGAGTGGAAAACCTTACACTAGCCGTTTGTCTGTCCGGAGACAGGGTCGTCCTGACGGGCGCTATTTCCGGACCATCTCCGGGTTAAATTGAATATTGGCACAAAGAGTCTGTGATCGAATGACAGCCCATGGCACGCTTTACGGCCTGGTTCTGGCTGGTGGTCGTTCCTCCCGGATGGGGCAGGACAAGTCACGGCTGAACTGGTGTGGCAAACCGCTTTACCAACATATAGCTGCTCTGCTGGCCGGGGCCGGGATTGATCAGGTTCTGATCAGTGGGTCCGGTTTTGCCCCGGATGATTCTGTTATTGCCGATGTGGTTCCCGGAAGAGGCCCGCTCAGCGGCATTCATGCGGCTTTACAGCGACTGCAGGATGGCGACCGGCTGCTGGTGATTCCTGTGGATATGCCACTGGTTCCTGCCGATGCGATCCGGACACTTGGCGATCAACAGCAGGTGTGCTGTTTTGCGGGTTTTAATCTGCCGATGATATTGCCGGTCACTGCAACATTGCGGCAAGCCGTTGAGCGTGCCATAACCAGTGACAATCCGAAGGACTATGCCCTGTGGCGCCTGCATCAGCTTTCAGGTGGACAGACCCTGGCGCTGCCGTCATCCATGGCAGACCTTTTTGTCAACGTCAATACGCCAGAAGACTGGCATAATCTGGTTAATAAGGCGGTTGTTCAGACGTAATCTGTCGTCCACATTGCAGACCTGGTCATGAGCACCCCTGAATACGATTGAAAATAGACTGGAGCGAGAATAGCCATGGCTCATAATCAGTTTGATGAGTTTATTCCTGTAAATATTGCCGTGTTGACGGTGTCCGACACCCGTACCGAAGAAAACGACACATCCGGTCACTTACTGGTTGATAGCCTGACCGCCGCGGGTCACAAACTTGTTGACAAGGCCATTGTAAAAGACGACATCTACAAGATTCGCGAAGTCGTATCCCGCTGGATTGCCAGTGATGCAGGGTCTCCAGATTGCGTGCAGGCCGTGCTGGTTACAGGCGGTACCGGTTTCTCTGGCAGAGACAGCACACCAGAAGCACTGTTGCCTGTTTTTGACAAGCAGATTGATGGTTATGGTGAGCTGTTTCGCCAGCTTTCCTATGATCAGATCAAAACCTCTACCATCCAGTCCCGTACCGTGGCGGGCATGGCCAACGGCACTGTTATTTTTGTTATGCCCGGCTCCAATAATGCCTGTAAGACAGCCTGGGAAGGCATTATCAGGGATCAGCTGAACAGCCAGCATCGCCCATGTAACTTTGTTGAACAATTAAAAAAGGCAGGGTAATCATGTCGTCTGCCAATAGTGCCCTCAGCCATATTGATAGTGATGGTAAGGCCAGCATGGTTGATGTTGGTGAAAAAGACATCACACGTCGTGAAGCCAGGGCCGAAGGTTATATCTACATGGCACCTGAGACACTGGCACTGGTAAAAGACAATGGCCTTAAAAAAGGGGACGTACTTGCCGTGGCCAGAATTGCCGGCATTCAGGCGGCTAAACAGTGCAGCCAGCTGGTGCCGCTTTGCCACCCGTTGATGCTGAACTTTATCGGTGTTGAGTTTCAGCTTGAAGACGCGGCTTCAGAGAATGGCGAAGCCTGCATTCGAATTGAAACCTGTTGTCGTTTGAATGGCAAAACCGGCGTTGAGATTGAAGCGCTGACAGCGGCATCGGTCGCTGCCCTGACGATCTATGATATGTGCAAGGCAGTGGACAAAGAGATGCATATTGAAGGCATTCGTGTGCTGGAAAAGAGTGGTGGTCGCAGTGGTCACTATATTCATGGTTCAGCGACAGGTGGTGCAGCATGATTACAGTACGTTTCTTTGCCAGTTTTCGGGAAAAGCTGAACTGCGAACAGTTGACGCTGGAAGAAGGTGAGTATGCTCCCTTGCTGTCCGCATTAAAAAGTCAGTTGGCGGACCAAGGTGAAGACTGGCGTGAAGTCATGATGAGTGAGCGTACTCTGGTTGCCATCAATCAGACCATGACTCGTCAGGATGTCACATTGCAGTCTGGTGATGAGGTCGCCTTTTTTCCTCCGGTGACCGGCGGGTGATTTTTATTTGAACCACAAAGACACGAAGACACAAAGGGGTTATTTTGTTCTCGTTCCCACAGTCTGAGACTGTCGCGAAAGCCCCTAGAAACTTTGTGTCTTTGTGCCTTTGTGGTGAAAAGTGGTGCAAAAAGACAAACAGGATCAGAACCTTGATTGCCATTCAAACAGAAGACTTTAACCCCGGCCTGGAATATAAACGTCTGGAAGGGAATAAGTCGTCAGGAGCGATTGTCACTTTTACCGGTACGGTTCGCGATATGAACCTTGGGGATAAGGTGGGAGGCCTGTTTCTGGAACATTATCCGGGGATGACGGAAAAAGCCCTGCAGGAAATTATCGATGAGGCCATGGCACGTTGGGAGCTTCAAACTGTCCGGGTTATCCATCGCATGGGTCAGATGTACCCCGGGGACCGAATTGTTTTTGTGGGGGTCGCCAGCGCCCATCGCAAAGAAGCGTTTGCAGCCTGTGAGTTTATTATGGATTACCTGAAAACCCGTGCGCCGTTCTGGAAGAAAGAGACGACACCGGAAGGGGATCGCTGGGTGGACGAGCGTGAGTCTGATCAGGCAGCAGCGGATCGCTGGCTTTAACCTTCGAACTCATAAAGAACATCTGCTTCATGTTAAGAACAGTATTTTTAGCATTCTTGCTCTCTTGCCCGGGGGCATCGGTCTACGCAGAAGAACTGAAAGTCGCCGTTGCAGCAAACTTCAAACCATCGCTGGACGTTTTGGCAAAGGCATTTGAGGCAAACACCGGGCACCGGTTGTTGATCTCCTCGGCCTCGACCGGTGTGCTGTATAACCAGATTACCCACGGTGCGCCTTTCGATATCTTTCTGTCAGCAGATAGCCTCAGACCTGAGCTGCTGGAAAAAAAAGGACTGACGCTGAAGGGCAGCCGATCCCCCTATGCCCTGGGCGAACTGGTGCTATGGAGCCCCGGATTTTCCGCTAAAGAAGGGAAAACCATGACCCTGGAGGATCTGGCGGTTTATCAGGGACGCCTGGCCATCGCCAATCCGGCAACGGCCCCTTATGGTCTGGCGGCACAGCAGGTGCTGGAAAAGCTGGGTTTCTGGTCATCGTTCCGCTCCCGTCTGGTTCAGGGTGCCAGTGTCCAGCAGGCCTGGCAGTTTGTGGCCAGCGGTAATATTCCCGCAGGGCTGGTGGCGAAAGCGCAGCTGGTAGACAACGATGGTCACATTTTTTCGATTCCTGCAACGTTGTATGATCCGATTCAGCAGGATCTGGTTATCTTAAAGCGCACCAGGCAACCTGAGGCGGCCAGGGCATTTGTAGCGTTTATTTTGTCACCGTCTGCCCAGCGCACCATTGCCAGACAGGGTTACTTTCCTGTATCGACGACAATGGCCGATAAAACAACGTCCGAAAATCGAAGGGAAGCGCTCTGAATGCTGCTCACCGCTGTCTGGGTAACGCTGAAGCTGGCCACCATTACCACCGTGATTCTGATGCTGCTGGCGATTCCCATGGCCTGGGGGCTGGCTAATATGCAGAGTCGGCTAAGACCTCTGTTGGAAGCCCTGGTGGGGCTGCCAATGGTGTTACCGCCCACCGTCCTTGGCTTTTATATACTGTTGCTTTGCTCGCCAAACTACGCTCCCGGGCAGCTCTGGCTGTCCCTGACCGGCACCACCCTGGCGTTCAGTTTTACCGGGCTGGTGATCGCTTCTGTTATCTGCTCCATGCCCTTTGTCGTGCAACCTTTGCAACGGGCGTTTGAACAGCTGGATAAAGGCCTGCTTGAGGCGGCAGCCATGATGGGGGCCGGGCGCATGGACCGTTTCTTTAATGTGGTACTGCCCTGTACCCGCCGGGCGATGATTCTGGCGGCCTGCATGGGGTTTGCCCATACCGTTGGGGAGTTTGGTGTGGTGCTGATGATTGGCGGCAATATTCCCGGAGAGACGCAGGTGTTGTCCATTGCCCTGTTCGATGCCGTGGAATCTCAGCAGTTTACCGAAGCGCACCAGATTGCCGCGGGACTGATGGTGTTTGCCATGATTCTGCTGATTACCCTATACAGCCTTGATCGTCAGCCCGTGGCTCAATTACCCCTCAAATCACACCCTGGTCGTTATTAATGCTAAGAATTGATATTCAGCTGCCCCGGGACCGCTTTGTTCTTAGTGTTGATGAGTCACTGGATACCGATAACACCTGGGCCATGATGGGGCGTTCCGGGTGTGGTAAAACCTCATTGTTGAGAACCATCGCGGGTTTGGAAAGTCATGCCAGGGGGCGGCTTCAGTTTAATGATGAAATCTGGCAGGACTCGGAGCAGGGAATATGGGTTCCGCCGGAGCAACGGGGTATTGGCTATATATTTCAGGAAGCCCGGCTGTTTCCCCATCTGGACGTTATGGAAAACCTCCGGTTTGCCTTGCAGCGGGCCAGAGCCAATGTTGCCATGCCGTCATTGTCTGAGGTGGTTGAGCAGCTCGATATTGTGCATCTACTGGGGCGTAGGGTTGATAAACTGTCTGGCGGTGAGAAACAGCGTGTGGCCATTGCCCGCACCTTATTAAGTGCACCCCGTCTTCTATTAATGGATGAGCCGCTGGCGTCACTGGACTGGTCATCAAAAACAAGCATTCTGCCCTGTTTAAGAAATATCCATCAGCACTTTGGCATACCGGTTGTTATGGTGAGTCATGCCCGTGAAGAGGTGGCACGGCTGGCTGATAAACTGCTGCTTATTGACCAGGGGCAGGTGGTATCCCGGGGCGAGTGTCGTCAATTACTCAGTCGGCCAGGTTCTTTATTAACCCGCGATGACTGTGCACTGTCGATTCTGGAAGTGCAGGTGGGTAGCCACGATCACCAATATGGTTTCACTGAGCTGTTATTGGGTGACCAGAAATTGCTGGTCAATCAGGTTTCAGCGCTGCCGGGAACCGGCCTGAGAGTGATATTGCCGGCTCAGGAAGTCAGTATTGTGGTGGACGATATCCACTGCACAAGTGTTCAGAATCGAGTGGCAACAACGATTCAGGCTATTCAGGAACTGGATTCCAAAAATGTCATGCTGTTTATGGCGGCGGAAGGGCAGACATTGCTGGCACTGGTCACCAGAAGAGCGCTGGGGTTATTGAATTTGTCAGTGGGGCAACGTGTTTTTGCCCATTTTAAAGGGTCCTGTCTGGATGTTGTCTAATACTCAACGAAGGAGAGGTTTTGAATGGAAGTGTGTGCTAACTTTTGACAAAGGTTTCAAGTAGAAAAAGTAAAACGCTCCCATTTTGTTTTTCTTCTGTCGTTAGTATTGGATCAAATGAAACCGGATTTTGATTCCATTAGTCCGATCCTCATTGGATGGGAACTTCTGTGCGTCATTGTATCGTTTTGGAACTTTTTTCTACCAATGGGCTGTGCAGTGCTACTGGTTTGATTTCTTCAAGAGGGCTGGATTAACCCAAAAAAAAGAGCACCTGATGGTGCTCTTTTTCTGTTTTCCAGAAAAAGGAAAAGCTTATACTTTCTCTACGTTGGCAGCCTGAAGACCTTTCTGGCCCTGCTCAACGTCAAAGGTCACAGCCTGACCTTCAGCGAGAGTTTTGAAACCGTCACCAATGATGGCACGGAAGTGAACGAAAACGTCTGGACCGCCGTTATCTTGAGCGATAAAGCCAAAGCCTTTCTCTTCACTGAACCACTTTACCGTTCCGGTCGATTTAGACATGCAATGTCTCCTGAATATTTCTATAAAAATGCGTTATACACGCGTTAAGCCAATGTGTAGTCACATCTTCATATATCTATTTAAGAGTAAAGCAATCAAAGCAGCATAACTTAAACTAAGAAGTGGTGTGACGATCAGGAAGTACTCAAAAAGTAAAACGATTTTTCGTTCTTCTCAATAATGGCCAATAGGAACTCTAATAGCTGTCCGAAGGGATGTCAAAGATTTTATCAAGTTTGTGAAAAACAAATTTTCGGAGGAATTTTAACCACAAATCGGGGGTGGAAGACCCGCTTGGGTAAGAAATTAATGCTTTGATTTATATAGTGTTTGTTACTTTTTGTTGACTGTTTTTCGCACTCTTGATTGGCAGTAACAGTTCATGGGTAATTGGAATAAAGTGACTGGACGATTGAATCAGGGAAGATGCTGTCAGCGCCTCAACACTGTAGACCTCAGTTTGCCGACCAAAATCCTGCTGCACCTTTTGCAATAGCAGGTCAAAGTCACCATCACCGGAAGCGAGGGCAATGGTATCGACCTCGGGTGCCCAGCTCATAACATCCAGCGTTATCCCGACATCCCAGTCCCCCTTTGAGGTGCCATCGCTTCTTTGAATATAGGGTTTCAGCTTTACTTCAAAGCCAATGGCTCGAAGAATATCCTGGAATTGCCGCTGTTTTGGATCTCCGCGATCAATCGCGTAGGCGATGGCCTTGGTGATCTTTCTGTCTTTGCTGACAAGTGCCCAGAATGCGTTGTAATCAAAGTGACTGTTATAGCACTGTCGGGTGGTGTAATAGATGTTCTGCACATCAACAAACAGCGCAACACGCTTTTCAGTCATAGGTTTTGGTCTCCCCGCGTTTGTTTGCCGCCTGTCTTATGATGATGGTGGCTGATGCTTTCTGGGCAAGATAAAGCAGCCCGCCAATGGAAAGAATCGATGCTATCACCACGACGATAACGGACAGATTACCTTGCGTCGGGTTGTTCAGTAAAGAGATCAGGTCTCTTGCCTGCATGCCTGCCCAAAGGGCAAACAGCGTTCTGGGTAACATGCCAATAAAGCCAGCGATCAGGAATGCAGGAAGGCGGATACCAATCGCGGGTAACACCAGGTTCATTAATGAAAAGGGCAGCACCGGGGAAATCCGGGTCAGAATGACCAGCGGCCACTGATGATGTTTCAGCTCCTCAAGCATCAGATGTATTCGGGAGTTTGGCGGGAGTGTTCGCATCAGCTTCCCATGATCCAGTGATTTCCCGACCAGATAACCGAGGACAGACGCTGTCGGGTAGGAAATCAGGATATAGAAAAGCGCTGTCCACCCCAGAAAATAGCCACTGATCAGGGCAATCAGCGTAGACGGTGTCAGGGCCAGCGCCATGGTCAGGGCGCTGGCTGTAAAGAGCCAGGCCCACTGGCTGATGGATAGCGTGTCAAGCATGTCCTGCCAGGTGATCGCCTGTGTGGTGACCAGGGTGCTGCCAAAGAGGGAGGTAATACTGAGCAGGCCCATCAGTGAGAGTATCTGACGATTCTTTCTGAAAAAAGAGCCTCGCAAGAAAGCGCTACGAAACAATAAGCAATTCACTGGAAAAGACTGGCCGCTGCCTGTAAAACCCACAAGCATAATGGCTACGACAGAGAAGAGGCAATAATGCGTGGATAATTTCAGCGAGAGCCTGATCGTTTGTTGAGTTTTCGCTGCAGTGTCCTGCGGTGCATGCCCAGGCTTCGGGCGGCGGCAGAGATATTGCCATTGTGCTCCAGAAGGACTTTTTGCAGATACTCCCATTCCAGCTGGTAAACCGGCATTCTTGTTTCCGGGATGACAGGGCCGGGTTCATGAGGCCGCTGGCTGATATTGAGTGCCGAGAGTATCTGTAAGGTATCGACCGGCTTGCAGAGATAGTCTTTAGCCCCAAGCTTGATGGCGCTGACTGCGGTGGCAATGCTGGCATACCCGGTTAGTACGATAATCTCAATATCTGGATTGACGTTGCGTAACAGTGAAATAAGCCGGAGGCCACTCTCACTGCCGATTTTCAGATCAACAACCGCACTGGCCGGGCGGTGTTGTTGTTGCAGGGTGGTCGCCTTACTAATGGTGTCTGCCGTAATGGGGTTGAACCCCCTTTTTCTGAGAGAGGTGGCAAGGGTGTGTAACAGGATCTGGTCATCATCGGCAATCAAGATAGTCGATAACTCCAGAGCTTTTCCGGGGTTCATCGTCGCTTTACGGTTCCTGTTCTGGTTGGCTGAGGATGGGGAGTTGGACTTCAATCAAACTTCCCCCGCAGGTCAGGGGGCGCATCTGTATCAGACCTCCCAGCCGTTCAATACTGGCCTGGCTGAGTAGCAAACCAATCCCGAGGCCATCTTCTTTTAAGCTATAAGGTGTTCTTGACAGGGTGGTTAGGTTCCCTTCTATAGGGGCTGAGTTTTTTCCGGGTCTGCCTTCCGGGAAGCCCGCGCCTTTATCCAGAATCTGCAGGATCAGGTTTTGGCGGTTCTGCATCACGTGCAGTGACACCTGGCCCGGGCTGGCATCTTCTGCATTATCAAGTAATGACGTGATTGCCTGATACAGTGTCAGATCACAGGGAATAGAGACTGAAGCAGGCCATTGAGTGGCGTTGTAATGAAGCTCGGATTCAGGTCTGATCAGCTGCCATTTTTGGATGACCTTAGTCAGAAAATCCTGGCTATCGATACTCTCAATACCTTTATATTGGCTTTCCGATACCAACTGTTGCAGCCTTTTCTTGCATTCATCGATCTGATCCCGGAGAAATATCAAGCGCTCAGCCAGTGCGCTGCCCTGGTATTCCTCCTGCAGATCCCTGAGAACAATGGCCATTGTGGTGAGTGGCGTTCCCAGTTCATGGGCTGCACCCGCTGCCTGAAGGGCAATGGCAAGAATGCTTTCATCTCTCAGTTGACGTTCTCTGCTGATGGCAATATCCCTTTGTTGTTTTCTCAGGGCTGAGGCCATCAGTTCGACAAAGTAATTGATCAGAAAGGCACTCAGCACAAACGTTAGCCACATGCCAAGCAAATGAATGTCGATCATCAGCTGCTGTTCTGGCAAGTGAAGCATCGAATCGGGGCCGGATGGAACATACCATTTCATCAGCAGGGTATAGAGCAGGGTTGCAGTGAATGTCACGCCCCAGCTGTATTTGCCCGGCAGCAGTGCAGCGCCGATACAGACAGTGATCAAATAGGTCGATACCAGTGGGTTGGTATAACCACCACTAAAGAATAACAGCGTACTCTGGGAGAGAAGGTCCAGCAGCAGTTGAACAAAGAACTCCTGATCGCTGACATGGCTTTTGATCGCATGTAACCGAATGATAGTACCAATAATCATCAACAAGGCGATGAAACAGGCCAGAACAAGGCCGGTGATCTGGATGTCAAAATGGCGGCTGGCCAGGAAAAAGGCCATAACCTCAACTGCAATCAGGGTTCCACGGAGCCAGCACAGGCGCTTGAGGTTCTCTGCACCAATCGAGAGGTTGGGTATTGTGTTCGTCGTCATTAAGTAGCTAACCAAATGAAATCATATTGAATACCCTTAGACTCGAAAATTGGTTTTTTTATCCCTTTTCCACGTCATCCTCTGCATCTGCGCTCTCAATGGAAACCGAAATACTCTTTAGCTTTAATGAATGAATGGTCTTCCGATCAGAAAGCAGCTCATCTGTCTGGGTACAAAGAGTTTCTGCCTCTGCTTTCCGAGCAACGATTTTGTCTCGCAATGCATTTTCGCCCTGAGAGTTGCGATAACCCATTTCCATTAACAGGTCACCGAGTGACGTCATGATGAGCGAATGCATGTTGATCATTGGGAAATACGAGTCTTTTCCCGAAAGGATTTCTTCCTGCACCGCTTTCTTATGCCATTCCATCTCCTTATGGATAAACTGCTGACTGATTTCTTCCTGTTTAATTTTCAGTTCTTCCATAGTACTGGTATTTTCAAGCTGCATCAGTTCATCATACACAATGGCTTGCCTGACCAGGCCCGCACAATCAGTCATGTATTGTTCGGAGAATGCCAATCGACTGATTGCTTTATTAATGGCAACAGAGAGATTGGGGTGCTCTAGCGGGTAGGCATTCAACGTCTCGATGGCCGATTGACAAAACCTTATAGACTCTTGGTAAGGAGCCATAAAAAACTCCGCTTCCCGTAACGATTTGACCACCCCCTCATTTTTAATACTTGTTGGTTGGCCAGCGTTAACGGCCCGATCAATCATTGCCTGATACTTCGTTTCGATAAGCTCAGTCCCTTGCAGCATGGGTAGTTTGGTATCAGCAGGCCTGATGAGAAGCAGGTGATTATCGTTCGTCGGTGAATAAACGGAAGAGACATAAGCTGCCTGGGAAACCTGGCCAGTTTCGATGATGGGGTACTGCAATAAATCATGGCCGACTAAATGTTTGCATTCAGGATGTTTGTATTCAGGGAGCTGCTCGTTTGAGATTAAATGGTCGAAGCAATAAGATCTTACTCTGTAACCGTCAATACGATTGATATTGAAAACGGGATTGCTTTCTCCACTATATGCTCCATTTACATCATCCCCGGGCACAAGGAAAAATCCAAGTTTTGCTAATTCGGCTATACGTTCATCAGATAATTCAGGATGCCTGGGCGTATTGGAATGATAAAACGATTGACGCCTGTTCTGCTCACCAACCTCTCCGAGCGTTTGGTATTTATTGTCACTAACCAAAACAGCAACCCTCCTGTTCGCCAGTATTTTCAGGGGGATTGCTTCACAGCGGCTAAAAATCTCAGCGGGCATAAATCGGAGATCCGGATTGAGGCGGATCATTTCTGTGTGTACCACATTGAGCGTACACACAAAATTATAATATCCAGATAAATCCCTTTCATCATAAGGCTCATACACAAACCGATTGGCAAAGTAGGCTGTTTTGACTGGCACCGGAATCGATTTAATAAGACGACTTCGGTCATGCCGTATCTCCCTATGCCCTTCACCCTCCGTAAAATTGTGATGAGGTCTGCTACAGGTATAGGGCACGCCAAAAGTGGTGCCATTGGCAAACAGGTTGATATTCATTTTCTTCCCCATCTGTTGCTATTCATGTGGAGACTTGACAGGAGTTTTCCCGGGAGGCTGTTCTGTTTTCCGTCGTCTTGGACACTGGCTATCGTTAAATAGTTCTTGTCCAAAAACGCAATCCGCTCCTTTATCCAGAATCTGTAGGGTCAGGGATTTTCAACGTCATCCTCTGCATCTGTGCTCTCAATGGAAACCCAAATACTCTTTAGCTTTAATGAATGAAGGGTCTTCCGATCAGAAAGCAGCTCATCTGTCTGGGTACAAAAAGTTTCTGCCTCTGCTTTGTGAGCAACGATTTTGTCTCGCAATGCGTCTTCTCCCGGTGAGTTGCGATAACCTATTTCCATTAACAGGTCACCGAGTGACGTCACGATGAGCGAATGCATGTTGATCATTGGGAAATACGAGTCTTTTCCCGAAAGGATTTCTTCTTGCACCGCTGTCTTATGCCATTCCACCTCCTTATGGATAAACTGCTGACTGATTTCTTTCTATTTAATTTTCAGTTCTTCCATCGTACTGGTATTTTCAAGCTGCATCAGTTCATCATACACAATGGCTTGCCTGACCAGGCCCGCACAATCAGTCATGTATTGTTCGGAGAATGCCAATCGACTGATTGCTTTATTGATGGCAACAGAGAGATCGGGGTACTCTTGCGGGTAGGCATTCAACGTCTCGATGACCGATTGACAAAACCTTATAGACTCCTGGTAAGGAGCCACAAAAAACTTCGCTTCCCGTAACGATTTGTTCAACACCTCCTCATTTTTAATACTTGTTGGTTGGCCAGCGTTAACGGCCCGATCAATCATTGCCTGATACTTCGTTTCGATAAGCTCAGTCCCTTGCAGCATGGGTAGTTTGGTATCAGCAGGCCTGATGAGAAACAGGTGATTTTTGTTCGTCGGTGAATAAACGGAAGAGACATACGCTGCCTGGGAAATCTGGCCAGTTTCGATGATGGGATACTGCAATAAATCATGGCCGACTAAATGTTTGTATTCAGGGAGCTGCTCGTCTGAGATTAACAGGTCGAAGCAATGAAGTGATTCACCGAAAGTGCCGCTAAAATTGATATTGAAAACAGGCTGGCTTTCTTTCCTCAAAAATTTAAATGTACTCATTCTTTCCCCCTCCCAGGGCATAAGGAAAAATCCAGGTTTTGCCAATTCAGCTATACGTTCATCACATAATTCAGGATGCCTGGGCGTATTGGCATGATAATAAAACGATTGACGCCTGTTCTGCTCACCAACCTCTCCGAGCGTTTGGTATTTATTGTCACTAACCACGACAGCAACCTTTCTGTCCGCCAGTATTTTCAGGGGGATTGTTTCACAGCGGCTAAAAATCTCAGCGGGCATAAATCGGAGATCCGGATTGAGGTGGATCATTTCTGTGTCGACCATTTTGAGCATACGCTCAAAATCAAAATCTCCAATTGAATTCCTTGCCTCGCCACAAGGCATGGGCATAAACGGATTGGCAAAGTAGGCTGTTTTGTCTGGCACCGGAATCGATTTAATAAGACGACTTCGGTCATGCAGTTTCGCCCTACACCCTTGACCCTCCGTAAACCTGTCAGGAGGGACGCTGTAGGGCACGCCAAAAGTGGTGCCATTGGCAAACAGGTTGATATTCATTTCCATCCCCATCTGTTACTATTTTGTTGAAACTTGACAGGAGTTTTCCCGGGAGGCTGTCCTGTTTTCCGTCTTCCTGGACGGCTATCGTCAAATAGTTCTTGTTAAAAACGCGACTCGTAGTCTAGCCCGGATATTTCATAAACGTGCTCCCGATTTCGCTAATACTCGTACACCGCGTTCTGTTTCATGGGGTTAAGCCTGCAAAAAAAAACCTGCTGTGCAGCCAAGGCACAGCAGGTTTTTTTGCAGGAGGAATCTTGCCGATCACGCTGTCAGGAAAATAAGGACACCTGGCAGAATGAAGAAGGCAATGAACAGATAGGCAAACGCATACATTCTGTTTCTGGCTGCCAGATCAGACAGTTTGTCAGCCATATACAGCGGGATCTCTCTCAGCCACTTGATGCCGTAAATAACCACAACCGCACAGAGGTTAAAGAAGAAATGCACCATGGCGATGGTCAGTGCCGGCAGGGCCGCGGGACCGGTAATTGCCGTGGCAGCCAGCAGGGCGGTAATGGTTGTACCGATATTGGCACCCAGGGTGAAAGGGTACATCTGTCGTACAGTAAACAGACCATTGGCCACCATGGGAACCATCAGGCTGGTGGTGGTTGAGGAAGACTGAACCATCACGGTCATGGTCATACCGGACAGAATGCCACTGATCGGACCCCGGCCAATGGACTTGTGCAGGGCATCTTTGGCTTTACCCACCATGACTTTTTTGAGCAGCTTGCCCAGACGAACCACCGAGAAAAAGATCAGGACAATACCGATACCAATCATGGCGATACCTGCCAGTGTGTTGTCCGGCAGTACCGATACAAAACCTTTGACAATGTCTTCAGCCGGAGAGGTTAACGGGTCAATAAAGTTCAGGCCTTTCATTGACATATTCTGACCGCCAACCAGCATGCTGGCTACCGATGCAGAAAGCTTGCTCAAAAAGCCTGTGAACAGCTCCAGAGGCAAAAGAATGAGAACCGCCAGCCAGTTAAAGAAGTCATGAACGGTAGAGGCGGCAAACGCCTGCTTGAACTCTTTATGGCAGCGAATATGACCAAGACTTACGATGGTATTGGTAATGGTTGTGCCGATGTTGGCACCCATAATCATCGGGATGGCCATGTGAACCGGCAGGCCGCCAGCGACCAGGCCGACAATAACAGAGGTAACTGTGCTGGAAGATTGTACGAGCGCTGTCGCCAGTGTGCCTGCCAGCAGACCCATAACGGCATTGTTGGCAAAGCTGAACAGCTGTGCTGCCGCTTCACTGCCACCCACCGCCATTTTAAAGCCGGAGCCGATGACACTAACAGCTACCAGCAGAGCGTAAATCCATAGAACAACGCGCAGCCAGATACGACCGTAATGTCGCGTGGTCATGGTTTCGAAATCAGCGCCCTGTGAAGAAGCAGATGTCATTTCAGACATAGAGAGTGCACCCCGGTGCTTATAAAGTTGATGCTAAAAGTATCGAGTCTTTATTACAGTTTTATGACAACTTCTTCACAAACAATCAGCAGATTTTCTTTTTCGGGGGCTCGTAACAGTTTGAAGCGCTCTCTTGATCGACCTGTTTCTGCAAAAAGTCGATCATATACTTTCTATCTTCTTTCGGTTTTTCCCTGGCTCTGGCGATCTCTTTATCCAACAGTTCTTGCGGTTTTTCCGGTTGGGAATTGAAGGTGGTGAGCTGGTGTTTTAACAGCCATCCTGCGATATAGGGATCACTGAATTCCAGTGCTCTCTCCAGGATACGTGGCGCAAATGGTCGCAATTCCTCAAGGGATGCGCCTCCCACCTCTAATAACCAGTCAATTGGCTGGTGGGTGTAGATGGGCTCCACCACTTCTTCCCGGGAAAGATAGCCATCAAAATAACTGAGCAATGCTGAGGTGGCTTTACCGGAGTTCTGCTTGGCCTGGTGATTATCCATCAGCCATTGGGCTACCCGGGTATTATAATGGCTCATGGCCTGCTCAAATTGATGCTGGGCTTGCAGAGTGGCTCCCTTATCAATCAGCCATCGGGCGTTGGCAAGATACCCGCGGTAAAGGGAGGTATTCAGAGCCTGGTTGAGCGCAGCGGAGGCTTCGGGTGTCAGGCTTGCCCCATTGGCCAGCAGCCAGTCTGCCTGAATGGCCATATCGATATGAGTGTCAGCAATCACCTCCAGCAATGTTGTATTGATATCGTTGCTGAACGAGCCGATGCCCGGGGATCGCCTGTTGGTTGATGGGGCGGTTGCTGTGGTGGTCCGGTGTTCTGTTATGTTGCCGGGCTGATTATCTGACCGGGATTTCAGCTGGCGCAACGTTGTCATCGCTGTTTTGATGTTTGCCCCGTTTTCCAGGCACCATTGTGCAGTTCTCGTGTACCCCTGCAACATAGCGTGGGGCAACAGCTTATCCAGTCTTTCGGATTCTGTCAGTTTCCTGAGTTCTTTCCCCACCAGTGGTGTCAGCTTCAGATACTTCCCGAACCGCTCTGAATGCTCGGCTTTCTGCTGTTGGAGTTGCTGCAATTCACGACACTTTTTCAGCTGTGCGAACGCTGCATCCGGCAGATCACTGGTTTCCCTGAGCCTGCAGACTTCCCTGACTTTGAGGTTTATTGTAACAGTGAAGGCGGGATCCACCGGACCATCATCAAGTTCAGTCCAGAGTGTTTCTTTCATTGCCCAGTTAACCAGAGTTTCATCATGCTTCCATTGCTCACCGGTCCGGCTGATTTCAAACAATAACTGATCGTCCACCCACGGGTTGAGGATCCAGTCCTCAAGGGCCAGAAAATCCCTGTGAACCTCTGCTCTGAGGAGCGGGTCAGGTATATACCGATCATTGTAAGGTATGACCCGTCCATAAATGGGTCTAACGATAAATTCACTCTGTCGAACCCCGGCCTCTGGTGGATTATGGAGAGTTGCGGTTTGTGCCGGTGCTGGCAAATCCGTTTTGCGGGCTGACGGAGGAGGCAGTCGGGGCTGAGCGGGATGGTGGGTCAACGTGCGTGGACTATTCACGACGGGGGCAGGTAATCTCTGGCCTGGCGGTGTTTGCCTGACGTAACAGGCAGAAGCATGGCTTGGCTGTAAGCTAAACCCAAGGTACCCGGACATCCGGTTGGCTGGTACATGGCTCCCGATATTGCCAGCCCCCCTGCTGGAACTTGTGTTGACCTCTTCGGTCTGCCGCTGAGGATGACCACTGCTGTGATGTGGGCGAATACAGCCCTTGGCGGCCTGTCTGTAGTATTCTCTGGAGAAGGGAACCTTGAAATGGGCGTTATCCACGTTTCCACCAGTTCTTTTACGGAAGCATATAAAGTTGACCCGATATTTGAGAATAAGTTCCACATTGGTGGTCATCGAGTGAAGGACAAACGTTAGTTTAAATTACAAGGGAAATGGGAATAGCCTTGCGGATAAATGCGAAGGCTATTCTATTTGGTTTTATTTCAGCAGGTCATCAAACAGCTGCACGTTCACCAGCTCACCCGCTGGTTTATCACCGTCTTCTTCCGCCAGTACGATATAGCAGTCAGAATGACTCATGGTACTGAGAACTCCAGACCCCTGATGACCGGTTGACATAACCTGCAGTTCACCGGATTCCCGGTAAACCAGTTTTGCCCTCTGGAAATCCCTGCGTCCCTGGCGCTTCCTGAGCGGGCTTGCCGTCGCCAGTGTCAGCTCCACTTTTGGTTCCGGTTGCTGGTGCATCATATGGCGTAATGCTGGCGCGGCCAGCTGCTGGAAGGTGACGGTAGCCGATACCGGGTTACCGGGCAGGCCAAAGAAGACACTGTTCGGGAGCTGCCCAAAGGCAAACGGCTTGCCCGGTTTGATGGCCAGTTTCCAGAAGCCGGTTTCCCCCAGCTCATCAAGAATATCTTTGGTGTAATCTGCATCGCCCACAGAGACGCCTCCGGAGCTGATCACTGCATCAGCTTCCCGATCAGCTTGCAGAAAGGCTTCTCTTAACGCCGCTTTGTCATCAGGAATTCTGCCAAGGTCGATGATGTCGACGGTCATTTTTTTCAGCATGGCTTTGATAACAAAACGATTACTGTCGTAAATATCACCCTGTCTCAGTGGCTCACCGGGCAGCTTTAATTCATCACCTGTGGAAAACACTGCAACTTTGACTTTCCGGTAGACCGTGACATTGGCAATACCCAGCGAGGCCAGCAGCCCGATATCCTGAGGGCGAACTCTCCGACCCGGTGTGAACACCCGGGTGCCTTCCGGAATATCTTCCCCCGCTGTTCGGATATTGTTACCGGGCTGGTCCGGTTTCCAAAGAAATCGAATGCCTTGTGCTGTGGTTTCAGTCTGCTCCTGCATGACCACCACATCGGCACCTGATGGAAGGCTTGCCCCGGTCATAATGCGGATACAATGTCCGGCGGGAATCTCCCCGGAAAAAGGGTGGCCGGCCAGGGACTGGCCTGCCAGGGGTAAAGTATCACGGTTGTGCAAATCCTTCAGCACCAGGGCATAACCATCCATGGCCGAGTTGTCATGGGAAGGCACATTGATAGGCGATACAATAGGCTCTGCGAGTACCCTGCCAAGGCTGTCTTCCAGAGCAATGGTCTCGGTTCCGGATACTGGCGTTACACTGCTGATCAGTGTTGCCAGTGCTGTTTCCAGACTTATTAATCCATCAGTGGCACAGCAGTCGCTCATGATTGCCCTCGTTCATTGACCATAGCGGGTGGAAAAAATTAACTCTCTGTGATGCCAGGTGGTGATGCAAGCTATTTTTCATGACAATAGTTTTCAATAAAGCTGGCAATATGTTTGGGGCTGTTGATATCCAGTTCTGCCAGATGACCAGGAAGGTTGATGCCGGGATTGCCATCCCAGGCGATGGCGATGATATGGGGGTCCTCAGTAAACAGGAAGGGCTTGTCATAATCACTGCGATGAAGCTCGATTTTAGCGATGGGAGCCTCACGAAAACCTTCCACCAGGATTAAATCCAGCTGATCCTGATTGAGAAGTTGCAGTTGCTCCTGCAGCTGTCGTTCATATCCATTCGGGTACTCGGTATAGCAAAGGGAGCGACCAGGCATGCTCAACACCAGTTGACTGGCACCGGCATGGCGTAAACGATAACTGTCTTTTCCCGGTGGATCAGGTTCTATCCTGTGATGCGAGGCTTTGACCACACCGGTTCGAAGTCCCTGGCCAGCTAACAGTGGCAGTAGTTTCTCGATAAGCGTGGTTTTACCGGTACCACTAAAGGCGGCGATACCAATAACCGGGATGGTGGCACTGATCTTTGGGGGTATCATCATAGAAGACATCTTTCGTTTTTTGTAACCTGCTCGCATAAGGGGCAGCCCGGATATTTCATCAATCAAAAGGGGGCCATGGGCAGCAGGGTTGCCTGATAATCCAATAAAACAATAGTACCTGATAGCATGGTTTTTCGAGAAATAAGCAGGTAGGATTCACTGGGCTGTTGATAAAACGATCTCCCGGGAAATTTTATTAACAGTCGAATGGGGTTGTTTAACGTGGTGATTAAACTGAATTAACAAGCGAGCGCCGAGCTTCGGTACCTAATGGGTATGATCCTATGGACTGGAAGCCGCAGCCAGAGTGTGTATCACTGGCTGCCAGGGCTGTAGAAGAAACTTTGCAGCCTCCCGCGATTGGAAAGGTGTTCTATGCATTCTAATTTACCAGAGCTGCAGGACCGTCAGGGACGGAAATTCCCTTACTTGCGACTGTCAGTCACAGACCTGTGCAACTTTCGTTGCAATTACTGTTTGCCAGACGGCTGCCTTGACCATCATCACAGTGAAGCACTGACCATTGACGAAATACGTCGTCTGGTAACGGCTTTTGCTGCGGTCGGTGTGGAAAAAATTCGCCTGACCGGGGGGGAGCCTACCTTACGTCAGGACTTTTCAGACATTGTCAGAACCATCAAGCAGATCCCCGGCATAAAGAAGCTGGCCATGACCACCAACGGCTACAAAATGGATCAGCGGGTTATGGACTGGCTGGATGCGGGTATTGATGCCATCAATGTCAGTGTCGACAGTCTTGACCCCCGGGCCTTTGAGCTGATTACCGGTCACAACCGGCTGCGGGAAATTCTGGCCGGTATTCAACAGGCATTTGACCATGGTCTGCCATCCATCAAGGTGAATGCGGTGGCGATGAAAGGCATTAATGATGATGAACTTGATGCCTTTCTTGACTGGATCCGGGATTATCCCGTCTCTATTCGTTTTATCGAGCTGATGCAAACCGGGAACAATCAGGATTTTTTCCAGAAGCATCACTTCCCCGGAAAACAGATTCAGGAACTGCTCCTGGCGCGCGGCTGGGTGAGAAAAATGCGTCTGGCCGATGCCGGGCCTGCCCAGGAGTATTGCCACAGTGATTATGAAGGGACAGTTGGCTTGATTATGCCTTACAGCAAGGACTTCTGTAACGACTGTAATCGACTGAGGGTGACCAGTCTGGGGCAGCTCCAGCTTTGTCTGTTTGCTGAGTCCGGCATTGATCTGAGAGACCTTCTGCACAGCGATGATCAGCAGGAAGTGCTGGTGGCTCGAATTCGTGATTCCCTGCTGCTTAAAGACGACAGTCATTTCCTTGAGCAGGGCTGGACGGGTGGTACCGATAACCTTTCCCAGATGGGGGGGTAGTACACGGTTTCAATGAGTTTGACGGTGTGTCGTTATCATAAGCCTCTGCACTCCGTTCATCCTGAGCGGAGATTGTACACGTCAAACTCATCGAAACGATGACCAGTACACTACCAAATCAATTTATTGAATAAGGTCGAACATAACGTGTAGAGGGAACTTATTTTAATGAAACCCGACTAACTTGTGCCACGCAACAACTTAGTGATGGGTGCTTTAACATGAATCCAATAACGAGTTCTTCCGATCAGCTTCCGGTACATCCACAAACAAGTTCTCTCAATTCCGGGTCAGGTGATGACAGCAGAGTAGCGGATCTGCAAGCATCTCTCAGCCGCATGAGTATTCCTGATGATCCGCCAGGTGCAGGCAGCACACCAAACCCGGTTAACATCGCTGACAGATCGGCCAGTATTCCTGCCAGGCCGACAACCTACGACTATGTGTGCGCTACTGATGGTAAAACTTACAAGGTGCTACCTAAGCAATTTACCCATCGTGATGGTTCTTGCGGCCTTAGATTAAAGCTGGAAAATGGCGAAAGGTTTATGCAGTGCTCAATACGATTTTCCAGTTATTCTCAGCTGGTACGCAGCTATACCGATCCTGATTTTAATGAAGATCAACATATAAAAAAATTGGTGCTGATCAAGGACCTTGAAGGAAACAAAGGATGCCTGGATTTTCTGATAAAGAACGATATTGTAAAAGTAGTGGGCAAGGTGGATTCCGAGGGTGCTGACTGCACGATAGTTCAGTTAACTGCAGATAGAAAGTTAAGTAAAAAAAGTATTGGGTTGGGTTCGGCTGATGCTATATCAGCCCGAATTGATGCCTTTTCCGCAAGAGTTCTGGTTCCCCCATCGAAATCATTTCAGAAATTTCTTGCAAAAGGAATGAGAACCAAGGAAGCAATGCCCCCACCACAGTTGATAGTGCTCAGGAAATACGTTGCTGAAGGTGATCCGAAAATACTTGAACGCTCTTCTTTTAGACACATTGCTACCTTTATTGATCATGGTCAACAAACGGAAAGACTGCCCGTTGGCTGTAGTGATTTCGGCTACACGTTAGAAGAACTGAAACAGTTTCGTCTGGAAAAGAAAAGTTCAGTTGATGTTGCTAATGATGTGCTATCAAGGTAGTGGTTTTTCGACCTTGAATTATCTTCTTTTCATCTTCCGGGAGTGACGGGATATTCTTCAGTTGGCCTGACAGGGTATGGCCGCTTTTCTGTCTTCTAACTGCAACAATGATTTTTCTGAATCGATACTCAGAATTAGAATAAAGAGGCTGTAATGACTTACGGAACTATTGCTGATCGATACGCTTATGAATCACCCTGGTTAAGGAGCCGGGCGAAGGAAGCATGCCCTGATAATGACCAAAAGTCGTGCATGGGGGCTCGTTCTGCTGAATCCGTCGAGCCTGATAGTTATTTATCCCGGGCTAAGGATCTTATTTGTTCTGTCCCCGGAACCTGCTATTCAATTTTATCAAGATCTGCGGTTATCCTGACGCCTTTTCATTGGATGATTGAAAACCGGCTGGGGGTTGCCAAGGTTGTTGGTATTGCCCTGGTGCGATCACAAGTGTTTCCATGGCTTGGTAAGACTTTTCCTGACAAGTTTCCGTGTCTGGCGAAATTTCCGGGCTTACAGGAAAGTCGTGAGATTGTTAAGGAAGCCTGTGAGGCAAACAATACCCATGGCTTTTGGTTTGAGCCGCTCCCGATTAAACATGATTCGGGCATATTGCAGGGGGTGATTTGTTATCCTCCCGACTGGGACCCGAATAATAGTCAATGCATTCTTTATCACAATCCAAATGGTATGGTTCTTTCACAGCTGCTGGGTAGAGGTTGTCTTCATCCGGGGTCAGCACCCGGAAGAATACAGTCAGAAAAAAAATGCCCGGTCATTCTTTATGACTATAGGGGGACGGGGTTAAACCAGAGCGATGGGTTGTCGGGTTATCTGCCTTTCTCAACCTATGAAACCGTTGTTCAGGATGGTGCTGCTGCCCTGGGCTATGCGTTGGAAAATTTTGAGTATGTCTACGTCGCAGGCACTTCTCTGGGCGGAGGTGTGGCAACCGTCTCGCTTGCCAGACACCTTGAAGCCAGCGGAGGGCAGGATGATTCAAGGGTCGAGTTACTGTCCCATGACTCGTTCACCACAGCGCCAAGAGTTGTCATGCCGGACCGGCCCCGACTCGCCAATTTTCTGGGCTGGCTGGTAGGTGGGAATCTGGATGCTGAAGCCTCTATGCGTAAACTGATTGACCGTAAGGTTTACATCGTATCACTGAACCATCGTGATGATCCGGTTATCCCGAAAGGGGCTCGTATGTCAGAATTTATTAAGTCGCTTCATCATGGTGAGCTGGATCCCGGGCAGGTATTTGCCAAGGAATTTTCCGGCAATAGCCACGCAGTACTGACTTATGAAATGGTAAAGTACCTTTGAGTGAATCAATGTTACTATGTCTGCACCATATAATAAGTAACCCGATTGGGTTGGAGTCTTATGAATCGAATTCCCCTGACTATTTTCTTGCCTGAAGCCAGCAGAATCGCAGCAGGCTGTATGGGGTTGGGTGGAGGCTGGGATAATAACCCGGTTTCAAAAGATCATATGATGCAGGCGCACCAGTTTCTCGATAGTGCCCTGGAGAGCGGCATCAACTGCTTTGACCACGCCGATATCTATACCTTTGGTAAGGCTGAGCAGGTATTTGGTGGCGTACTGGGTGATCGGCCGGAGCTGAGGGAGAAGATATTCCTGCAAGGCAAGTGCGGCATTCGCTTCGCCGAAGGGAACACTCCCAATCGCTACGATTTCTCCCGGGACTGGATTCTGCACAGTGTGGAACAGAGTCTTGCCCGTTTAAACACCGACTATCTGGACCTTCTGCTGCTGCACAGACCGGATCCGCTGATGCAGCCAGAGGAGGTTGCCGGGGCGTTTCATCAGCTGCAGCAAGATGGCAAGGTCAAGCATTTTGGTGTGTCCAATATGAGTGGCCACCAGATCAAATACCTTCAGTCATTCCTTGATCAACCTATTGTGGTCAACCAGTTGCAGATGAGCCTGACCCATCTGGACTGGCTGGATGAAGGTGTGCTGGTCAATCACCCGGAAGGGCAGGCGGTCAGCTTTACCCCGGGCACGGTTGAATATTGTCGCAGCCACAATATTCAGCTGCAGGCCTGGGGCTGCCTGAGCAACGGTGTGTTCACCGGGAAAGATACTCATGGTGAGCCTGAGGCTATTCAGCAAACGGCTGGGCTGGTCAAAACGTTTGCAGAGCAGCTGGGTGTTTCCAGAGAGGCTATTGTGCTGGCCTGGCTGATGCGCCACCCCGCAGGTATCCAGCCGGTGATTGGCACAACAAATGCCGAGCGTATCAGGGCTTGTAGCGAGGCTGAGACTATTCAGTTAAGTCGTGAGCAGTGGTATCAGTTGTATGTGAGTGCCCGGGGCCGGGCGCTGCCGTAGCCTGACGATTGGAGAAATATCCCTGGATGTGATAATCCCCTAGTTCATTCAGGGATAAAAACAGTATTCACTGTCTAAAAAACACGCTAGACTAACATACCTTTTTCTATCCCCATGTGCAGTCCTTCTTATGGACACAGGGGTTTGTTGGGAAGTCCTGGCACTTCGTTTCCTGCATTTAATCCGGCTAACTGTCCGCTCTTTTGAAAGTCTATGACAATCAAGAGCTCAGCCACTGGAAGATCAATAGATCTTATTATCCTCTGCCAATGCAGGCCAAGCTTGTTCATCAAGCCTCTCCAAACGCAGTCGTGGACCTCACAGGCGATTCGGTAACGTCTTTCTGTATGCGATCAGAGGGGCGTTCCGGATAGCGGCACCAGGAAGTCCATGGCTGCAAATTTTCCGAATGCTACTGGAACAGCATCGGAAAAGTGCACTGCCATCCTATTTCTGTTTGCTTCAAACGTCGCCAGCACCAAGCATGAGCCGGTTTACCGGACGATCAAATGTCGTCTGATCCTGACAGCTTTTGACAGCAAAATGGCGGCATTTTTATGGCAAAGAATGAATTTACGGAGTATCAAATGACTGATACCAACAACGCAATGACTTTTGCGGACCTGCCCCTGTCGGAAGCGGTAATCAAGGCTGTTCAGGATGTCGGCTATGAGAGCCCGTCACCCATCCAGGCACAAAGTATTCCTCACCTGCTGGAAGGTCGTGACCTTCTGGGTCTGGCGCAGACCGGTACCGGTAAAACCGCCGCATTTGCATTGCCATTGCTGTCAGCCATTGATTTGAAGCAGCGCGATCCGCAGGTTCTGGTCTTAACGCCGACCCGTGAGCTGGCTATACAGGTGGCAGAAGCTTTTCAACGCTACGCCCGTCACATGAAAGGATTCCATGTGTTGCCTGTTTACGGTGGTCAGGATATGCGCGGCCAGTTGCGCAGCCTACAGCGTGGAGCCCATGTGATTGTGGGCACGCCGGGCCGGGTCATGGACCACCTGCGCCGTGAAAGCCTGAAGCTGGATAGCCTGAAAACCGTGGTTCTGGATGAAGCGGATGAAATGCTGCGCATGGGCTTCGTGGATGACATTGAATGGATCATGGAGCAAACACCCGCTGACCGTCAGGTGGCCCTGTTTTCTGCCACCATGCCTTACCAGATTCGCAAAATTGCAGATACTCACTTAAAAGAGCCTGCTACGGTGGAGATCAAAGCCAAAACGGCGACGGTTGACACCATTACCCAGAAGGTCTGCATGGTCAGCGGTTTCCACAAGCTGGATGCCCTGACTCGTATTCTGGAAGTGGAATCCTTTGATGCCATGATCATTTTCGTGCGCACCAAAACCGCCACGGTTGAGCTGGCGGAAAAACTGGAAGCCCGTGGTTTTGCTGCGGCGGCGCTGAATGGCGATATGAGTCAGGCACTGCGTGAGAAAGTGGTGGATCGCTTCAAGAAAAAATCCCTGGATATTCTGATTGCTACCGACGTAGCGGCCAGGGGCCTGGATGTTGAGCGTATGAGCCACGTAGTGAACTACGATATCCCGTACGATACAGAAGCCTACGTTCACCGTATTGGCCGTACCGGACGTGCTGGCCGTCAGGGCACTGCGATCCTGTTTGCTACCCATCGTGAGCGCAGGATGCTTCGTGCCATCGAAAGTGCTACACGACAGCGTATTGATACCATGCGTTTACCTTCCATGAGTGACGTGCGTGATATTCGTATCCGTCAGTTCAAGGAAGATGTCGTCAAAGCAATGGACATGGGCGAAGAGCTGGATGTATTCCGTGAGATTGTTGCCGAGCTTGAGCAGGAAAATGCCCTGAGCTATGAAGATATGGCAGCAGCGCTCTGCTTTATGGCCCAGAAAGAACGCCCGTTCCCGGATGCCAAAGAACCAGAGCAGCCCCGTCGTGAAGGCCGTGATCGTGGTGATCGTGGCGAAAGACGTCGTGATGGCGAAAGACGTGGTGAGCGTGGCCGTGAACGCAACAATGATGGCATGGTCCGTTACCGTGTCGAACTGGGTCGTGACCAGGGCATCAACCCCGGTGACCTGGTGGGCGCCATTGCCAATGAAGGCAAAATTTCCGGACAGAGTATTGGCCATATCCGACTGTTTGATAACTGCTCGTCAGTCTATCTGCCAGAAGGAATGGACAAGAGCGTTATTGAAGCCCTGAAAGGTGCCAGGATTCGCAACCGGCCAATGGAGTTGAAACTGTGGACCGGTGACGAGCCTCAAACAGAGCGCCGTGGCCGACGTGATGGTGGTCGTGGTCGCCATGAAGGTGGTCTTCGTGAAGGCGGTGCCCGTCGTGAAGGTGGCCGTGGCGGCGATCGCCGCCCACGTCGTGATAATAACGGCAATCGTTAATAGCATTCCGGGCTCCTGATAGCCCGGACTCCTAGCCCGGATATTTCATAAACGTGCTCCCGCTCTCGCTTGTCCTTTGCCGCTCTAAGGGAGTTTTGTTCAGTCGACCGTACTCCCCGGTACGGCGCTCCCTCACAAAATCCCTTAGAGCGACAAAGTCCTCGGCTTTGGCATCCTGCGTCACCCTATCTCCCACATCCATGTGGTCGTGCGCGAGATTCGGAGCAGTTTATGAAATATCCGGGCTAGGGTGGACATTAAGCTTACCCCTCCATTTTCAATGGCTTTTGAATGGAACCACGAAGGATACAAAGAGCACGAAGGAAAAGAAAATCTCTTCTTTGTGCTCTTCGTGATCTTCGTGGTTCGATCTTTGACTTACCCAAGCGGGGAGTAGGCGCTTAATGTCTACCCTAAGAGCCCGGACTTTCTGAAACCGGGAATTTATCAGTTTTCTATCCGCTGTTTCACCTGAATGGCGTCTTTATCCCAGGATGTCTTAAAAGCATCCCGGCTGATCTCAACTTCCCAACCGTGGTATGGGTCTCGAATAAGAACAGATGCGTCTGTAACCGCATCAACAATAATGTCATGCATTCCCCCTGCCAAACTACTTACTGTGACTATTGCAGACCCATCCCGATTAACTGCACTGGCCAGATCTTCAAGATTTGCATGCCGGGTTTTAAAGGGGGACAGGCCTGCCGTAGATAATGCTTGAAATATCAGCTTGTCACCGCCAAGGTTGGTTGACTCTAAGTCACTAACCGAAACAGTGCCGTGATGCTGATGTATCAGCATTGCTGCAACAGCGTAACTACAGCCTCTGGTTGCCTGTTGTTGAATGATGGGTCTGCCATTACAGGTGTATTTGACTTCAATCGGTTTAAACTTCCCAGACTCCTGTATATGTTCTTTTCTTATCGGTTGATGCACTGTCAAGATTTCATGGTCAAGGTATGTGAGCACATAACCATGCGCTCCAGAAAACGATATATTTTTGAGAACAGGGTCATACCGGAAAGCATACTGGACAACAATTTCCAAAAGAGAGGCCGGTCTATTCCACATGAAATGATTTTTATCAAACATCTCCTCTCTCAGGCGTTTCGCTGCCAGATATTTTTTAAAACCTCTATCCTCAAGTAACTTATAGGAGGCAATAATATCTTCAACCGTCTTTTGGGTTTGTTCATGGGTTGTATCGTCGCCCAAACAAACGGTGTCAACAGTGGCTACTGGTGGGTATTGTCTCTGATAAACGGAAGAGGGGATACCAGCCAATTTTAACAGTGTGGCCATAAGTTCCGGCGTTGGTTTATAAAAGGGGTTACTACTCTTGCCAGAAGGAGAATTAAGCGGCGTACGCCGACCGGGTGATGTCAGTTCTGGCATTTGTGAGGCAGGCTTGCCTGACAGCCCACTGGCCTTAATTTGAATAATGGGAAGCCTGGCTCTGTGTAGCCTTGTTTTTTCATGAAATGGTTTTCGGCCATTGGAGGACAATGACGGACCTTGTTTCAGGGGAGAAGATATTGGTGGAACCTGTTTGACCAGATGGCCACTGGAATCGGCTGTTTGCTTACATGGAGAAATGACTTCGTCTTTCAGAGCGGTGTCTGTTTTCGGAGCAGTATTGCTGGATGAGGGCTCATTCAACGGGATCATAAACCAGTATCTTCAAAAAGTGCTTTATTACCAGTACACGGTTTCGATGCAATTGACAGGTTCCTTCATAGGCCTCAAGGCTCCACTCACGCTGAGTGGAGTCGAAAGACGCTCAGGGTAAACAGAGATTGTACACATCAAACTCATCGATATGATGTGATGATTTTGATTGAGTAATCGCCAAATAGTTTCCAGGAAAGCTGAAAAAAATTATTTTTCTTCAGGCTGGCGGTAATACATGGAATAAAACCGAAAAGAAGTGACAGGCCGACCCACCTAATACAAAGAGATGCCAGATTGCGTGATTGAAAGGCAGCTTTTTCCATAAATAAAAGATCACGCCAACGGTATAAAGCAAGCCACCGGCAACCAGCCAGTATAAGCCATTGGTTGATAAGTTCTCTGCCAGCTCATTGGAGGCCGCCAGAACCAGCCAGCCCATCAGAATGTACGTGGTTAACGACAGTTTTTTGTACCTGGCCCCAAACACCGCCTTGAAGATAATGCCCAATGCGGCCAGGGTCCAGATGACAGCAAAAAGAATCCAGCCAGTCACACTTCTCATGCTAACCAGAAGAAAAGGCGTGTAGGTTCCGGCAATCAGCAGATAGATGGAGCAGTGATCCAGTATCTTGAAGACGCGCTTGGTTTTTGGATGTTGAAAACTGTGGTAAAGCGTAGAGGCCAGAAACAGCAGAATCAGGGTGCTGCCGTAGATGCTGAAACTGACCACCCGCCAGACATCAGCCTGATGGGCGGCATAGGTGACCAGTAGCGTCAGACCGGCGACACTGAGCAGAGCCCCCAGACCGTGAGTAATACTGTTGGCAATCTCTTCAGCCAGGCTGTAGCCACGGTTGATCAATTGGTTTCCTGCGGTAGATTTCGGAGCCATAAAGCGGTTTTTAATGGGAGCCAGTGCTGCTGATCATACTGAATCTTATGCCCTGATGCATGGGAATTATCAGGTCATCCTGAATGTAGTCCAGCCAGGTTCGGGTGGAAAATTAGAATGGCGGCAATGCCTGATGATCGACTACTTTAACACTATCAGTTTCTGCTTTGCTGGCTGATTAAAGGGTATTTTTGCCAAGGTCATCTGCCCCCGGCAGTCACCCTATACAGGCTATCGCTGATGGCTGTCCCGCAGGAGTCTCCTGAACTCAGACTTACCACCCATGCTTAAGTCCGACAGCCTGCAAGTTTATCTTTATTCCCGTTGCTGGAGTATGACATGAAAAGGTTGATCCACTCTTGTATTGTTTTGGTTGCAGGTGCTGCCCTGTTCGGGTGCAGCTCCCACAAGCTGACCAGTGTTGAGCCCCGGTTGGTTGAGAACAAAACCTGGGTATTGACGACAATGAACGGTCAGCCGGCATCGGGCCCGAGAGTCACCATGGAGCTTCGCCCTGCCACGGCCCTGGATGGACGCATTGGTGGCCAGGCACCCTGTAACCGCTACTTTGGCAACTACCAGGTTGCCAGCCATAAAATTCACTTTACCTCAATGGGGAGCAACCGAATGGCCTGCCCGCCACCATTAATGACCAGTGAAGCTGAGTATCTGGCAATGTTCCCAAAACTGGACAATATCACCATAAAAGAACATGGACTGGTATTGAACAGCGCAAGCGGTGACCAGGAACTGACCTACGTGACCGAATCAGCCAATGTCAGCGGTCAGATTACTGCCAGTGAAGGCACTTTTGCCCCGGGCTCTGAAATTATTGTGGTTCTGCAAGATAGCGCCATGCCCGATGACCCGGCTGGCATCATTGGCATTGAGCGAATCCGGGTCGGCAGGGCGGTGGATGTAGTCGATTATGTGGTCCACTATGCACCTGAACTGGTGAATCCGGGCAGCAACTATGAGCTGTTGGCGGAGGTGATCCAGAATGGTCAGGTGATGTTTGCCACTGCGGTGAAGCCCTCTGTTCAGCTTAAGACTGCTCCGGCAAATCACTGAATTGTTCGTGGGTAAAGTGCGCCCTGTTAAGGTGCGCACTTCACGGCATCAAGCCATTTCCGGAACTTCTGACTCCTTCTCTGCCTTGATATGGTGCGGAGTCGGATTACCCATTTCGTCAACACAGACAAACACAATACGATCAACGACGATAATCACCTGCCGGGTGACCTTATTGCGTACCACACAACAGATGGTCAGTGAGGTCTTACCGGTACTGACCACTTCAATACCGAACTCCAGAATATCACCGCAGGCGGCGGAGCTGACAAAGTCGATTTCTGACATATATTTGGTCACCAGCAATTTGCCCGGGCCCATTTTGCAGGCAGCATAGATAGCGGCTTCCTCATCAATCCAGGCCAGCAGTGTGCCACCAAACAGTCGGTATGCGGGGTTGAGGTCGCCGGGTTTTACCGCGCGGCGTGAAAAATACTTCATTCTGATGCTCCTTGCCTGGTTATTATGACAACAGATTTATTGTGAATCATTTATATGACATTAATAAGGCAATTCTCACGCCATAACGGACACTATTTTTGCTGCTGATAACAGCAGAGCCTTCACGGCAATGATATAATGCCCGCCCGCTTTTATTGCCGGACAGGCTCATGGTTAGAATAGGTCGCATGAACCACCTGAAGGTGGTCAATCTTCTGGATTTTGGTGCATTTCTTGAGGGGGGGGATGCTGGACGACATCCTGCTCCCCAAACGCTTTGTGCCACAAGGGTGCCAGGTAGGGGATGAACTGGATGTCTTTATCTATCTGGACTCTGATGATGTCCCCATTGCGACGACGCTCCGCCCCAAGGCTCAGGTAGGGCAATTCGCCTGCCTGAAAGTCACCGATACCAACCGTATTGGTGCTTTCCTTGACTGGAATATGCCAAAAGAGCTGCTGGTGCCTTTTAGTGAGCAGAAAGAGCGCATGGTCAAAGACCAGTTCTATGTCGTGTATATCTATCAGGAACAGCAGAGCTATCGGATTGTTGCGTCGTCAAAAATAAGCAAATTTCTGACGACCATCTCGTCCAAAACCCCCCATCGGTACAGTAATGGCCAAACGGTTTCTCTGATGGTTTGTGACCGTACGGATATTGGCTATACGGCAATTGTCGACAATAAATACCTGGGGGTTATTTTTGACCAGGATATCGACCAGCCAATCCGGATGGGTATGAAGTTTGACGGGTTTATCAAACGGGTCCGGCCCGATCAGAAACTGGATCTATGCCTGAAAAAGCCCGGCTTTGATCAGCAGGAAATGAGCGACCTGGGTACGGTGATTGTTGCCAGGCTAAAGGCTGAGAAGGGCTTTTTGCCGTTTAATGACCGTACTGACCCTGCGATTATCAAACGAGAATTTTCGGTCAGCAAACGGGTGTTCAAAATGGCGATTGGTGGGCTATACAAAGAACGCCTGATTAGCATTGATGAAGATGGCATTCGTCTTTTATAAGCTGTACCGGAAAAAATTGGTCGGTGGCTAATGACGGGCACTTCCAGTAAACTGCTCCGGTTTTGCATTTCCCTTTTGCTCTCGTTCCGAGAGGTCAACATTTTCCAGCTTAACAGGTGATCAAATGGGCAAATTTTATACCCAGACCAATCTTCAAATTGACGATAAACAGGCCTACCGGGTTTTCGACGGTAAAAAACAAGCCCGTCTCGGAACAGAAAAGAACCCTGCAGTTCTTACTGTGCAGACCGAAGAGCGCCGGGCTGAGCTGGAACAAGAGTTCCTGGAGAATGGCTGGTTTTGCCAGATTCACGTGGATGAAGAAGCCGCAGAGGATACCTCTGCCCTGCAACTGTTGAAGGATACGCCCAAAACTACAGTACTGGAAAAAGTGCCGGGGCGAAATGATCCTTGCCCTTGTGGTAGCGGGAAAAAATATAAAAAATGCTGCGCTTGATAGCCAGGGTCTATTAAGAGTTTACTGCGAGCAGGCAAAAAAACTCTATAGGCCCCGGGTCAAACTCCCTCCAGATTGCTGGCAAAAACATCTGATAAGTAGAAAAAATTCTAATTCAGTCCATTATTAGTACTGACAGGTTATTTGTAGAGCCATGTTGTCGATCTATTTTATATAAGTTTCCCACTTTCAAAAGCCACTTTTAGTGGCTTTTGTTTTATCAAACAGGTGGACCGAATATGAAAAGTCAGACGTTGGGTAGCAGCCTTCTGGTCGCCGGTACTTCCATTGGTGCAGGCATGCTGGCATTACCGCTGGTGTCCGCACTGACCGGTCTGGGCTGGGGCGTATTCCTGATGTTTTTGATGTGGGGGTTATCAACCTACGGCGGTCTGTTGATTGCCGAGGCCTGCCGGGCCTGCCCGGAAGCAGAGAATCTGCATGGCGTTATGGGGCGTTTGATGGGGCCGGTTGGCCAGGGTATTGCCGTGGTCGCCATGCTGTTTCTCTATTATTCCCTGTGCGCAGCTTACATTTCTGGTGGTGCCAACGTGCTGGGCAGCCTGCTGGCCAAAGAGGGCATTCATCTGCCTTTTCGCATCACGGCAACGGTGGTGGTGTTGCTGGTTGCCATTCTGGTGGTGACCGGTACCCGGGTGGTTGATGTGGTCAATCGGGTGATGTTCGCACTGATGCTGGCCCTGCTGCTGTATATCGTGGTGTCCCTGTTGCCCGAGGTCAGTTTGCGTAATCTTGGGCTGGAGAACAGCACCCCTGGCATTTTATTCGCGGCGCTGCCGGTGTTATACACCTCATTTGGCTATCACTGTGCGGTACCCACCGTGGTTCAGTATGTGCAGGGAAAACCCCGGCGGTTTCGCTATGCCCTGATCGGTGGCAGCGCCCTTCCGTTCAGCATTTATGTGATCTGGATGGCGGTGGTGATTGGTGTGGTTTCCTCTGCGGTGGTGGTGACCATGGCACACCGTCCGGACGGTGTCACCTCGCTGATGGATGCCATCGGCCGCCATTCCGGTGCGTCCGGTTTTGATTATATGATCAGTGCCTTTGCTGCCTTTGCCCTGGGTACGTCCTTCCTGGGGGTGGCTCTTGGGTTATTTGACTATCTGGCCGAAGTGTTTGGTCGCTCCCATGGTATTTTGGGGCGTATCGAAACCATTACGCTCACGCTATTGATTCCGTTGCTGGCGGCTATTTTTATGCCGGGGAGTTTTGTCACTGCCCTGGGTTACGCCGCTGTGGCTCTGGTGATTCTGGCGGTATTTATTCCCGTGGCCCTGGTCTGGAAGGTTCGCAAGCTCCATATGGAAGAACCTTATCAAGTGGCTGGCGGTATTCCGGCGCTGGCCATTGCCATCATTGTTGGACTTTTGGTGATTGTTGCCCAGTTTGGGGTGATCAGTGGTGTGTTGCCTTCTATTGGCTAAAAGGCTTTCTGAGAATAGACTGCCACTATTTCAGTGGCCCCGGACATCCCTCCTGCCGTGGTCAAATGGATCAAAAAACAACTCGGAATCGTTCAGGAAGAGCAAAGAATGTCGGATGGATGTTGGTCGGTTTACATAATTCTTGCCAGTGATAGCAGCCTTTATACCGGCATCACCACGGATATTGAACGGCGCTGGCGTCAACATTGCGGTACGGTCGGGGGAGCCAGGTATTTCAGGGGGCGGAAGCCACAGCAGCTGGTCTACCTGGAAGGTAATCATGACCGTTCTTCGGCCAGCCGACGGGAAGCGGCCATCAAAAAGCTGACTCGCCCACAAAAGCTGAGTTTGCTCGCCTCACCGGAAAATTGCTGTGAACTCTGGGCCGGGAAATTGCTTAATACCCATCGCTGACCCCTGATACATCATTTCGATGAGTTTGCAGGGTTCCCTCTATCAATGACGCCCAAACTCCGTTCGTCCTGAGCGGAGTCGAAGGGCGTAGACACCATGCCCTGAATAAAGACTGTGCCAATCACCCTTCGTCCATACATCCTGAGCTGAGCCAAAGGGCGCTCAGGGTGAGCGGAGACTGTACACCTCAAACGCATCGAAATGGTGTGCTGGCCCGAAAGCTTTGTAACACAAAAAGAAGCATAAATTATCATTTCTGGTTCAAGGTTGAACGTTTAGATAGTATGATCCTCAGAAATAGATGAAGCAAAAAGGATTTTTGTAAGACACCTGCCTCATAAAAAGCAGGCCAGGGAAATAACTGTTTCATCGCCTTCCGATAACAACAAAAAATAAGTATGAGGTGTTCATGGAAGCCAGTTTTTGGGATGGCAAACGCGCCCCAGGTATTGCAGACCAAATTGATCTTGAAAAGTTCAAAAACCTGGGCGAAGTCATTGAACATGCAGTCCATCGATACGGCGACCGGCCAGCCTATACCAGCATGGGCAAAACGGTGACCTACAACGAAATCGATCAGCTAAGCACCCGGTTTGCTGCCTATCTCCAGAACCATACGACACTGAAGCCCGGTGACAGTATCGCGATTCAGCTGCCAAACCTTATTCAGTACCCCATCGTCGCTTATGGCGCAATCAAGGCCGGTCTGGTTATTGTCAATACCAACCCGCTCTACACCGCCCGGGAGATGAAACATCAGTTTACCGACTCAGGAGCCAAGGCGCTGGTCTGCCTCAATGTGGTTGGCCACCTGGTGGAGGAAATCATTCAGGATACGCCCATCAAGCACCTGATTGTCACTGAGCTGGCCGACCTGCTGCCCTGGCCGAAGCGGTCACTGATTAATCTGGCGGTAAAGCATGTCAAGAAGATGGTTCCCTCATTCAAGCTGCCACAGGCGCTGAGTTTCCATCAGGCCATGAAACTTGGGGAAAAATCCCGGTACAGTAAACCGCTAGCGGCCAACCCTGATGATGTGGCGGTGTTGCAGTATACCGGTGGCACCACCGGCGTGGCCAAAGGCGCTATGCTGACTCAGCGTAGCCTGGTCAGTAATGTACTGCAGACTGCCGGTACGTTGTCTCAGACCGATGATCATGGTGTGCCCCTGTCCAAGCCCGAAGGCAATACCGCAGTGGCCCCCCTGCCTCTTTATCATATCTACGCGTTCACCGTGCATCTGATGGCGTTCTTCCATCAGGGTGGACACAGCATTTTGATCGCCAACCCACGGGATATGGATACGTTCGTCAAGTCCCTGAAGCCCCACAAGGTGAATATCTTCATCGGCCTGAACACACTGTTTGTTGGCTTGATGAATCACCCGGAATTTAAAAACCTGGACTTTTCCGAACTGCAGTCAACCATGTCCGGTGGTACTGCCTTGCAGGCGGCGGTTGCCAACCGCTGGCAAACTATCACGGGATGTTCGATTTCCGAGGGGTATGGCCTCTCTGAAACCTCGCCCGTGGTATCCCTGAACCCCGCAGGCAGTTACTCCAAACTGGGCACTGTCGGCTTGCCAATGTCCGGTACGGCACTGAAGACCATTGACGATCAGGGCAATGAGCTGCCATTGGGAGAGCGTGGGGAACTCTGTGTCAAAGGCCCGCAGGTGATGAAAGGCTATTGGCAGCGCCCGGAAGCCACGGCCGAAGTGATTGACAGCGAAGGCTGGTTTAAAACCGGAGACGTGGCCATTATCGATGAACAGGGTTATGTGCAAATCGTCGACCGGGTTAAGGATATGGTGCTGGTCTCAGGCTTTAACGTATACCCCAACGAAGTGGAAGATGTGGTTTCCAAGCATGAGAAAGTGCAGAACTGTGCCGTTATTGGTGTGCCCGATAAGAAAACCGGCGAGGCCGTCAAACTCTTTATTATTCCACAGGACAAAAGCTTAACGGCGGAAGAGGTCAAGGAGTACTGCCGACTGAACCTGACCGCGTATAAAGTACCAAAGCAGGTTGAATTCAGGGATGTTCTGCCAATGACGCCAGTGGGTAAAATTCTGCGGAAAGATCTTCGCGCCGAAGAAATGAAGAAGTACGAAACGGTTGCCTGATTTTAGGCATCAGCAAAGCCCCGGTAAGTGTTCCGGGGCTTTGTAATTAAACTGACTTTTAATATGCTTGAAACTTATTGCTTCAATCCATTGGTTCAGTTTCAGCCAGGGTTCCGGTTTTTTGGCGTATTTTTGAATATGAATTAAACTCAGTAACTAGGCTTTCATGAAATAAGCAAGCGGCCACTTTTTATTTTTTCCTGAAATGTGAGTAAATGATTGATCAGTATTCTGGCTTTAATTAATCTTTCCTGTTTCATGCTGCTGATTTCTACCTTAACTGTTATGACTCCCCAAACCATGTGATGAGGAACCTGATTCTTCGTATTATCCCTTAAGACTTATGGCTCCGTCGTAATGTAATTGGCCGTTACGCATAACGATGTCGGAAAACACATTTTTGCGAGGTAATGGGAAAATATGCTCATTTTTTTACCAACAATGCACGGGCTTTTGTCTATTTACAGGCAGAATTGTCAATGTTAAGTTTTTTACCAATTTTAAACCCTGCGTTTAATGGATCCTTTGATTTACCAGATTGGTTCAAACCATGAATATTTTTGATGAAGCTCTCGGTGTTCTGAAGTCTAAAGTTCAGGTGCGCAAGCTCTTTCACGATATGCACGCTGAAGACCTTCAGCGCGTCATCGGTCGCATTGAAGCCATTTACGAAGAAAAAGTGATGGCTCAAATGGAGGTGGAAGAGGAGCAGGCCCGCAAAAAAGAAGCGCTGGATGCGGTGGTTAAAAAGATTAAAGAGCTTGGTCTCTCCCTGGGTGATATCAAAGACCTGTCAGAAGAGAAAAGCAGCGGTGGCCGTAAAGGAAAAACACGCCAGCGTTATTTGTTTCGCTACGAAGCCATTGATGGTTCATCAGTGGATTGGGAAGGGGCAACAACCGGGCGTATTCCTGCGGATTTCTCAGACTATCTTGAGCGAACCGGTAAAGATCGCAAGGCCTGTATCGTTTCTGAAATCTGATGGTTGAAACCCTTGCTTAAAAAAGAGCTTCTTACCTTAGACAAAAAGCATCTTCTATTTAAGCGGCTCTGTGTTTGAACCACAAAGGCACAGAGGCACAAAGGAAAAGAAAAGCTTTTCTTCGTGTCTTTGTGCCTTTGTGGTTCCAATGCAAGACCAGCAATACCAATCAACCAACCGCCAGCACTCCTCGTCAGGCCCTGAAGAGGGGCAGGTTGGTTTCACTCCTGCCTATTTGATTTGACTGAGCCTTTTATCAATCATCTCCTTCAGAACATTTTCCTGGGTAAAACCACCCACCACCTCATCGGGAAACACCAGGGCCGGAGTACCGGTAATGCCCAGCCTCTGGGCCAGCATGATATTACGGTCCAGTTGTTTGTTAATGTCTTTATCATCTACCACGGCGGTTTTCAGTGCCTCCACATCCAGCCCCTGTTTTCTGATAATGCTGGCAATGGAAGCCGAGTCATGCCGGGCACGGTGAGACATCAATGCTTTATGCAGCGCCAGATAGGCATCATTACCTTCAGCCCTGGCGGCTAATAAGAGCGCCGCCGCCTCTCTTGAACTTGGCCCGAGGATGGGCATGTCTTTGTAGATAATTTTCAGGTCAGGGTAATTGTTGACCAGCACTTCCAGAACCGGGTCCTGTCGTTTGCAAAATCCACAGTTCACATCACCAAAGTAGGCAATGGTCAGTTTGGGGGTTGAGGAACCGGCAAAGGGATCATCACTGTGAAACAGCTCGGCCATATTGCCGGTAAGCACCGAGTTTTGCGCCTGTGATTTGGCTAACTGTTCCCGCTTTTTCAACTCATTGACAACATCGAGAAAAATTTCAGGGTTTTCCATCAGGGCTTCACGCACCAGCTCTTTGACCTGTTGTTGCTGTTCCCGGTCCAGCGGTGCGGCCTGACTGCTGATTGGCAGGATAAGTGCGGTAGCGGCAATGGCCAGCAGCTTTTTCATGATTAACGTCCAATGTAATGTTCAGGAGTGTTTTTCACCATCATACCGGTTTGACGGGCGGTAATGGAATGCAGTCGCCATTGGTTAAGGCAATAATCTTGTAAATATTGCTATTTTTATTCTGCTTATTTATTAATCGCTGCCTCTGCTGATTAAAAAAGCTGGGACTCCGGAAAAACTTGATCCAGGTCAAAGTACATCGGGTACAACCTGCGTATGGTTTTTATAGGGATAGCTTATAGAGACCACTTGAGAGCGTAGCGTCAAGACCGCTGGAGTACCCGGAAGAACAGATTATCGGTATCAGCCAATGAGATTGGAGAAGCCAAATATACTTCATTTCAGGTGTTGTATTGGCTCAGGCATTTGCCAGAAAAACCCATTAAGCGGCTAAATGATCGCAGCCGGGGCCGATAACAACAGTTCCTTAAAAACACACGTAAAGGACTGAAACAATGAAACTAATTGCTGTTGCTGTAGCGGGAATGTTATTGGCCGGTGCTGTTCAGGCTGCTGATAAAGCGGAAGATCTTCAGAAACAGGGTATGGTCTGTTACTCAATGGGCCAGGTCAATGCCGAAAGACAATCCGGTGGACGTGGCATGGCGCCGGACCTTACTGTCAATATTGCTCCGACTTTTTATATCACCAGTGACCGTGACTATAAAGCCTGCCGTAAGATGGCGGCGGAAAAGGGCGCTCATGTGATTGTTGATCCGAATGCTTGATTTTTTGGTTGAACTGCAAAGGCTTGAGGTGCTGAGTGAAAATGATTTCTTGGTATTTCAGGTCTGCGTTTAGGTTCTGACCTTGTTCCCACGGGGCTCCGTGGGAATGCCTGTCCAAGCTCCCTGCCAACTGTCTTCTACAAGAATATCTGCTAGCTTTCGTATGCATTTCCATGCAGAGCATGGGAACGATTGAAACAGACACTTAAGTGTGTTGTTTCGTAGTTGATTCTGATTTTGTTGAGGAGTTTTTCATCGGTGGGAGCTTCTTGGTAAGGGCATTTAGCGGGTATGCATTCCCACACCGGAGCGTGGGAAAGAGATCATGAATTGACCATTTTTGCCTTAACTACCCTGCTGTTGACCACCCTGCTGTTGAGCAGCCGCATCTTGGCAGCCATCAATAAAGTTACCACAATTTGAACCATTAACGCCCTCAATTGCCCACTGCATAACACCACCGACTGTGTTCGGTGTTAAAGTAACGTTGTCATTATTTCCATCACCAGTGAAATCACCAGCATTTACAGTGATAACACCATCTGCTACACCAGTTACCTGGCCAGCAACAACAGGGATCCCTGCGTTTCCTGCATCACAGTTATCCAGTCGACCGCTATTTGTCTGAGAACAAATTGCAATAGCTGTTCGATAGGCAGCAGCTTCTGCAATAGCAGAAGTGGCAGTCGCACCTCTTGTGTAATTCTGATACTGCGGAATAGCCACAGCCGCCAAAATACCAATGATCGCCACAACGATCATCAATTCAATCAGCGTAAAACCCTGTTGTTTTTTCATTTTTCTGTCCCCCGGGAACATCATTTATAGTTTTTTTAGCATGCATCTTCTTACAAGACATGCGTCTTTTAACCACCCTACCCTGGGTACATGGTCCTTTATCATTGTGTATTCCGCTAAAAGCTTATGGTTATCATCTTTATAACTCCGCAGAACACGAAAAAAGTAACATGGTTTGATATGTGTCACAACATTAAAACCAGAGATTTGCTAAACGCGGCTTTTGTGGATCTCTCTCCTTGCGAGCCGACACTTGCTCCAATCCCCCTAACTCCGCTCAGGGTGAACGGAGATTGTACCCATCAAACACATTGAAATAATGCACGGTTACACGGTTTCAATGTATTTGATGGGTTCTCTCGATCAATGACGCCCAGACTCCGTTCGTCCCAAGCCCACCGACAGCATGATCAGTTTCAGGTATTTCATAAATTATGAACAGCCCGATTTATGGAAGAAGGCTGTCAGGAAGCAGTTGCCGTCAGGCGATGCGCCCACTTGGTTTTTGCTGCCAGCTGCATATCCACCACTTCGTCACTTTCATCGACGATTTCGCGGCCAAGCAGTGTTTCAATCATATCTTCCAGTGTCACGATACCACGGATATCGCCATATTCGGTGACCACCATGGCGATATGGCTGCGTTTCCAGGAACGTTGCCATCAGTTTTGGCAGTGGCTCCTTTTCCAGCACGGCAATAATCGGACGTTTCAGGCTTTCCAGTCTGGTACTGCCGCCTTCCCGAAGATGGGAAAGCAGAATGTCATTTCTCATGACAAAGCCGTTGATATCATCCGGGTCTTCACCGTACACAGGAATACGCGAGAAGCTGGAACCGGTGAACTCCTTCATATAAGCGTCAGTGGTCGTAGATTCCGGTAATGAAAACAGCACTGAGCGAGGCGTCATGATTTCCACAATCTGGAGATCACGAAACTTCAGCATGTTTTTCATCAGCTCAGACTCGACACCCTGCAGTGCACCCACCTGAAAGCCAAGGTCGGCCATCGCCTGAATTTCATCACGCAGATAAGGGTTGGTTTTGTCCTTTGGGCTCAGCTTGCTGGTCAGTAACTCGGTGATCCAGATAATGGGCAGTAGCAGCTTAACCATAAAGCGCACACCAACGGCCATAACCGGAACCAGGGATTGCCACCAGGACGCACCAATGGTTTTTGGAATAATTTCAGACAACACCAGAATCAGTAAGGTCAGCACGGCGGAAAAAACACCAACAGCGGCATCACCAAAGACTTTCGCCGCCTGGGCACCCGCACTTGCCGCACCAATGGTATGAGCAATGGTATTCAGGGTAAGGATAGCGGCCAGAGGGCGGTCAATATGATCGTGCAGCTCACGGACAATCTTTGCCCATTTGCTGTTTTTCTGCTCAAGGCTAACCACATAGGCCGGGGAGATACTGAGTAGGACGGCTTCAAAAACCGAACAAACGAAGGACACCGCAATAGCGATGACAACATACGCAACAAGCGTAACCACGCATGGCTCCAAAGGTAATCAAGGGAATGCTATTCTAGCCTGAGAATTTAATCTTTGGCGATAGAAATTTCCGAATATTACAACGTGTAAAGATACGGAACATTCTTGCGAAATTTTGGTCAGTATGAATTGTGTGGATCATTTGGCCAACTTCCGACTGGGGAAGACTTGCGGATATGAATGTTTTCGAAAGAATTTCCGGTTTATTCCTGGGTGGCATCTTTCCCTCCAGTCCTCCGGCTGTTGGCAATCCATCATCAAGTGACGAGTTATTTGATGAATACACGCCATTTCTTCAGATGTCACCGGAAGATGATACTTCTTCCAGTGGCCCGGGCCGTGAAAGACGACCAATTCATAGCTTTGCTATTGCCGCAACGGAAAAAAAGCGAGCGGATACCACCAACCCGGTGAAGTTTGACTGTGTCATCATGCCGCCTGATGATGACGTAGATGCACTGTTGGACAGGCTGTCTACCTTCGAGTATCAACGTGCACAAAATGGCGAGGCCGGTGCTGAGATTCACCTGATACAAAGTTTTGAAGATTTATCCAGGGACAACCTGCGCCAGCGTATTCATCTGGAAGGTGGTGGCAAATGCCAGCGTTCCCCCGGCAAGTTATTTGACAACAGTCGCCCGATCCGGCTGGTGGTTGATTTACAGAGGATGCACCCCAGCGATACCGTGGCACTCAATGACCTGCTTGACCCGGAGAGCCCTGCGTTAAATAAAATCCGATTAGGCAGTCATGTGGAGATACTGGTCCTGGTGCAAAAAAAACAGCTTCATACCGGTAATACCTTTTCATTGGGCGCCGATACCTGTCGGCGCATAAACCGGGTAGACAATACCTGGGATTATCAGAAAAAGCTGGCATCCCTCACCAGCGTTCCTGAAGCACACCGTTCTATTCTTGATATCTCTCCCTGCGCCCCGGATGACAATAACCCGGCCCATGAACATGAAAAGTTCTCCATTAATTTGTGTCACGGCACGGTTCCCTGGCGGCAAACACTGCTCGGGAGCTACGGTGTTAAGGCCGATCATGGATTCGGCTGGGAGGCGGGAGCCATTGAGAGAGAGGCACCAAAAAAACTGTGGATAACCGATGCCCCCGAAGGGGATCCGGCATTTACCCAGGCGCTGCGGAATATAAAAATCACCCGGGAAATCGAAGCACAGGGAGAAAAACTGTCACTGCCTGAAGAGATGTTCTTTCGGGTCAGACAATCCGGGGGGGAAGACAGGTCCCGGCTCCTTGGCAGTATCAGGCTGGTAGCCAATATCCCTGACGGTCCGCTCATCACCATCAATTCCGCTAATGTTAAAAGCTGGCTGAGCACAGTGGGGATTAACGACAAAGGAGAGAGTTGCGAGCACCATCCTCTGGAAGAAGCCATTCAGGCAGGAGGGTCAATAGTGGTGACCTCGTCATTGCAGGAGGCGCAGTGGACACAATTACTCCATCGGCTCACAACGCTGATGGAAGCAAAAGAAACGAAAGTTCCGCTGACATTGCTCGAAACCAGACAACCAGAGTCTTTTTTTCCTGCCAGGCCTGACAGTTCGCCACCATTGGCGGGTGACGCATTTGAGCCAATGATCCGGATCCAGCGCAGTGAGGATCACGAAGCACTGGTGAATGATCTGTTCAACAGACACCCGGAGGCTGAGATTGTCCGTGTCAATCCTGAAACGACCCTGACACAGCTGGTTAATAACCCACACATAGCCTCTGAAGCCAGATACCGATACGGATTCCGCTGGTCCGGCTTGATGAAGGCTTTGCAGTCAAATAAACCGGTTATCTTGTGTGGCCTGGAGCAAAACCCCAGGTTGCAGCTTGAACTGGAAACCCTGCTTTTGAAACCGGGCCACTTCTTTGTCAACGGCAGTAAAGAGCCGATACCGGTGGATTCCAGAATTTACCTGGTATGGCCTGAAGGTGTCAGAACGGAATCGCCGGTATGGCACAGTGCAATTGCCCGGGAAGTGGCCGTGACGCCGCCGGTTCCTGAACACTCCCAAACCTGGAACGAGCTGAAAGAGGGGCTGGAAAAACTGCACAGTGCTTTAAGGACGCTGCCGGAAAGGTTTGCCACGATTAATTGGCCAGCGTTGTCGGATGCCCTGGTGCAATCGGTACTCAATGAAGCCAATGCCATCGTCACGGAGGAAGGCGGCACCGAAGTCCTTCCTGTCCACTACCGCAAAGCCGTTGCAACATTGGTGACACATGTCGCCAGAAAAGAAAAACAAGTCAGAGCGTTCGCAAAGTCAATTACCCGACAAATATGGCCCGACCCGAATGGCTATTGGGTGGATATTGATAAACTGACCGCTGTTCTTGGGGATGGTCACCTGATCAACAGTGCCTATATTACCAGCAACGGATGGGAGCTGGTTGATCTGTTCGGCGAGGGATTTTTTTCACACCCCGAGCCAATGGCGCTTGATTATAACCAGCCTGGCCACAGGAAAACACTGATCGCGCTGCTATGTCGCCACGCCCCCAGAGTGTATCAGCGAACGCTGAAAAAAAGACTTGGGTGTGATGATGAACTCTTGAATACACTGCCTGAGGCGACTTGCCGCTCATCCGTCATTACCCGGATTCTGAACAATGCCCTGTACGCCGGCTGGGATTTTCGGAAGCAACAGAGTATTCCGGTTCAGACGCGACTGGACAACCTCTCCACCCGGATTCTGAGAATTCAGCAAAATGCCTCCGCAAACCAGCAGCGGCATTTGATCCGCAGCCTGCTGGAACGGCAATTTATTAATATCAGTGATGATGATCCGTCGGTGCTGGAGCAAATACTCTCAAAACGCATATCCCAGCACAACAGGGGTCTCAGGAGACTGGCCCGACTCAAACGACGAATCCGGGGCAATAAATTGATCACCCTTGAGGGCACCACCGGTACGGGCAAAAGCTATCTCGCCCATCAGGCGGCAAAATTGTCAGGCCCTACGTTTACCCTGACCATTGGCCCCAGCGCAGAAGAGAGCCATCTCCTCAAACGGTGGGTCTGGCAACCTCAGGGTGATGACCGTGAGATGACAGAGCAGGCGGGAATTATCCTGAAATGGGCCAGAACAGAGCCCGAACCCGGTGAGATGGTGACCCTGGTGGTGGATGAAGCGAATCTTGCCGCCAATCTTCTGGATAACGTGCTGGCCGGTATCTGGTCGGCCAATCCCCATATCTTCTGTGGTTCCGAAAGAGTTGGCATTTCACCTCAACACCGGGTTGTGTTCACCTGTAATCCCGGTGCCTACTCCGGCCGCAGTCAGCAAACGGTCCTGCAGGATCGGGGTATTAGGGTTTACTATCCCGCTTTAAGCCCGGAGTTCCTGAAAGAGCAGGTGGTCTTGTCGGCACTGAACAGGCTATTTTATGGGGCCTCTTTCAAAGGGCTTGATGACACTGCGGCCCGACAGACTGCCGACACGGTGATGGAGCTGCAAAAGCAACTGAAACTGCTGCTGCCGGACCGGGTCTTCAGCCCCCGGGATCTCACCGATGTCTGTGGCTGGATGGCCTGTCAGCTCCATTACAGCGGCAAGCGTGTCACGCAAACCCAGCTCGATGATATGGTCTGGAACGGGTTTGACAGTGTCATCGCTCACTCACTGAATAATCAGACTCAGGCGTCTTACCAGATTTTAAAGCTGTGGTTTGAGCACCGCTATGAGGCCCACAAACTGCCAGCCACCGTGACAGGATATAACCTGCGTCTTGATCAGCTTTACGACACATTCTGTTGCTACGTTAACCAGGCAAAACCTGAATTTGATACATCATCACAGTCCGTTAAATCATTAATGCAGACGCTGGCCCAGGATCTTGATCGTCTCCGTCTTGAGCATGAAAGTGGCGTTCGCCATTCAGGGCGCAGGGCGACACTGGTTGAAGGCCCGGCCGGCAGAGGCAAGGACGCAACCTTGAAGTTGCTGCTGGATATGTGGGATGCCAGTGATGAAACGGGCAGGCCCACCGAAGTCCGTTACTTCAATGCCGGAGACTGTGACTGGGCTGAGCTGAAACAAGCCATCAGGGAAGCTCAGCAGGATGGGACGGTTCTGGTGGTTTCAGAGTTGAACATGATCAGCAGTGCCGACCTTGAAGGGGAACTCAATGATGTACTGACCGAGCCTTGCGCGCCCGGCTTCCACCTTTTTGCCACCACCAACCCACCGGAATACAGCGGGCGCAGCGCATTTTCACCGGCACTTAACGATCGTTTCCGGATTATCAGAATCGATGATTACAATGAGCAGGAGCTGTGCAGGATTGCCCGGCAATTACTACCCCCGGAAAACCCGGATCAAACTGCTGAGCGTATTGCCGCCCTGCATTGTTACGTTTACCAACGGTTAAAAAAATCCGGGCAGGCGCTGTTCCCGGTTTGCCGTGATCTGCAAAAGCTCGCGGCAGCAGTCACGCCACAATCGGATTTAACGGCATTATTTTGTCAGCATTACTTCCTCTATATGGCAGCCGGAAAAATCGCCAAAGAGGAGGTTGCTGGTTTCCTTCGGGATTCAATGCCAGAGCAACCAGCAACGGTAGATGGTCATCGTTACGATCACGGGTTATGCCGCTGGCTTTTTCAAACCATTCCCGACCTGGACAGACCATTATTTATCCAGCGCTCAACATCCGGTGGTTTTGGTGTCACGCAGACACGGGAACTCGTTATTGATGAGAAGCTGTCGGATAGCGATGCCAGGGCAGAAATTATCAAGCGGACTGCCCAGTGGTTATGGCGGCAAGAGACCGACCTGCCAGATGATCTGGGAGTCGGCGGTGATAAGCAAAGCAAGGCGCTCTATGTTATGCAGCAGCGACAGTGGTTTCGTGCACGCATAAAAGACAGCGACGTTCTCCCTTCGGAGGTATTTAAGCTCAGCGGCTGGAAGGCGGGTCCTGCCGAGTTGCAGGTTTCAGCCGGGCACATGGATGCTCTGATGTACCTGGGTGGGTTCCGACACATCTTTTCAGAAAGAGAGATCTGGGAACGCTTATTGGGCGGTGATCTGCAAGTGGACATCGACAGGCCCGTTTCAGTCTGGGAGGCTTATCTGAAGCCTGCCTGTCTGCCGGTTGCGGTGGTTTGCTGTCTTCCCGCTCTTGCCATTGCACGGTGTTTGCCTTACTTGCGGCGAACAGCTGGCAAGAAGCTTGACGGTAATGTGACGTCTCTTTTTGGAGAGCAGCCCCAGCAAAGTGTGGGTTGGAGAAACAGTGGGAATGGCTACCAATCCATAGAAACCAGAACGGTCATTGGATGTTGTGGATCTCAATCCGAGCCTGTCAGGAGGGAAAGAACATTCTACGGTGAGGACATCAGGAAATATCGGCTAGATGTCATTCGTTATCAAGTGACCGGTGAAGGCGATATTTACACGAAGGATTGGACACCCGGAAAGAGCGATTTAATCAGGGTCTTTCCTGAGGCAATGGCTGCAAATACGACTGCTCAACTGTATCCGTGGGAATCTTATGGGTGTCACACGATCAAGGTCGGACCAGGCCATAAATTGTTTCCTCTGCCCGGCAGGCAACCCAGGGAGGAGATAACTGAGCTTCGAACGGAGCCGGTGCGGGCTCACCAGGTATTCCTGGATAACTATACTGGCCAGCACTGGATTCGTTTTTCAGGTTTAATCATCAACTGCACTATTCATGTCCACTATAAACTGAGCAAAAAATGCGTTGGCGCAGGCCTGCTTGAAAAAGCCAATGTCAGAAAAGTGCATGATACTCAACCAGTAGAGACTCAGAAAAAAAACAAATGCTGTTGCCTTCCGGCAGAACTGTTCAAATCCCATGATCGTAATCAGCGTGATCTGATCTCTCCGCAGGGCAACCATTGTCCGGAACCGGTCAGGCATCGCGTTGATGTCCTGTTCAATAGGGTGCGGGCCGCTGCACAAGCCCCCATAATGCTGACTGATAAGCAGAAGTTGGTACTGGATATTATCAACGCAACGGATGATCAGGGGCGCATTGCCGCAGCAGCGAAATATTGTCGTCAGTTTGACAATCAAAGTCACCTTAAGATCAAAGATGATTTGGCACAGGTTCTGCTTTCTGAGGCTGTTGGCGCTTGCAGGCACCGTGCACCTGTTTTCAAATTTATTCTGCAATATTTTGGTATCACCTGCCGTGTTGTTAAAAGTGAGATCCATGTCTGGGCAGAAGTCTGGAATGGCCTTGATTGGGAAACCTATGATTTGGGCGGTGCTTATTCGGAAGAGGATATTCATGGCCACAACCCTTATTTTCCAAAAATTGATGTGCATGATTTCGCAGAGCGGGAGACTGACCAGTACTCCCTTACTGCTTTAGCCCCCGGGGTAGTAGAGCATTTCAAAAAAGCCAATCTGGAAGGCTTTAGTCAGGGATGTGAGCGCCTGTCAACCTGCAAACAATATGACAGCTCCTTCGTTGAAGAACAAAGGCAGGTTGAAGAGTCATTATTGGCTGGTTTGAATCAAATGGCTGAGTCGGGTGCAGATGATTGCAGGCAGGTTTTGGAACAGATTGAATATGCTCAACATCAACTTGATGCACCGTCTCGCTACAATCCTACGCAGAAAATGTGGGGGTTCCTCGAATCGGTACTGACTAAGCACTTGAAGCACTGCATTGCAAAAAAAGAGACCAGTATCGGATGGTGTTCGGTTTTGGCGGCTTTTATAGTCCAAAAAAAGTGGTTTAAACCCAGAGTAGACTATTCATTTAATCTCTTTCTAAATCTCAAACAGTGGCGCTGGATCGAAGCAAATGTTCCATCGTTGGGAGTGCTTGCCAACCAGAATATTGAAAACTGGTATGATCTCTGGAAGAACAATGAACTCCCTTTCTCTTTCTCGAGGAGTTATACCCAAGAGCTCAATGAGATGCTGACGGAGATAGATGAAGACACCCTGCCCACCGGGTGCTCGGAAACCTTTGAAACGTTGTTGGGCGCTTCTGCCAAAATGGAGCAGTGGACTGATCAGCCAGAAGATGGAATACCTGATATCAGTCGTCTTCTCCATGGGATCCCTGCCTACAGAAAAGTGACCTCAAGCCAGTCCCAGGTGGGTAAGCCTCTCTTCCTGATGACCAATGGCTTTATCGATACCCGCAACCAGCGGGAAGAGACTCAAACCCGTTTTGCCCACTATCTTTACAAGCGTGCCCAATCTTTGAAGGCACCCATGAGCATTGGTCTGGCCGGAAGAGAGAATCTCAGTTTCAGACCGTTCCATGTGGTTAAACCAACCAGCACGGTTGACGTTAAAAATCTGCTACTCAACTATGATAAGTTCTTTGTCCCAGGTAAGTACTACCGTGATCAATACATCTCTAAGTTTGTCGCCAAACAGAAAGACAATGCTGAAATGTTGGAAAACACCAGAATCAAAAAAATGATGGATAGCGAGGATCTGGTGGTTATCAGATCAGAAGATGTGCAGAAGATTTATGATGAATATATCGAAAGCCTGGGGGTACAAAGCTGAAGTGGGTGGGGGCTGTTCAGATTCTTACAGTAGACAATAAGCATCTATCCATTTAAGGAACTGTCCCGAAATAACTTCCACATGTCCGATGTGACCCTGTCAAGAAAAACCTTGCCACAGAGAAACGGAGGAAAAGATTTTTTTCTTTTCTCCGTGACTCCGTGTCTCTGTGGCAAAAAGAGGAAATTATTCCGCGACAAATCCTTTGTGCAATGCTTGCCAGCCAAAGACCAGCTTTAGTCCTGCGTCCCTTCAATTGCTGGTATTTACCTTTACTTTGTGAAATCGATTTCGTTTTTTGGCCTATAAGTGTGGTTTTTCATACTTTAAATGGGCTTTTCTTGTACTTCTTTTGCTTTTGATTGATAGAAACTCTAATACTACGAAAGTGCATAGATAATTATTTTGTGTGTGGGTAATTCAGTTCAACGTTGTTGGAGTAATTGAGAATGGGAAGGGCGCTTCCCTCGTCTGAATGCACACATTATAAAGAGAGTTTCTATGTGGAATAAACTGAACAAGTCGATGATGTTCTGCCAAATGATGTTTGGCTTATCCTTCTATGGTGTGATGGTCACTTTGACCCGATTCTTCCTTGAAGACCTGCAATACAGCGAAGCAGACACCATGATGATTGTTGGTGCCTTCTCTTCCATTGGTCCTCTTTTTGCCATTGCCGGTGGTTTCATTGCTGACAAATTTCTGGGGGCCAAACGCTCACTGACGCTGGCTTACATGGCATTCGCAGCAGGTTACGCACTGCTGGCATTTGGTGCTTCCATCACCAATGCTCCAATGGCTCTGCTGGGGATTGCTCTGGCCAGTTATGCCCGAGGTTTGATGTCTCCTTCTTACCCAAGCCTTTATAAGCGTACTTTCCAATCTCAGGAAGACTTTGAAAACTGCTACCCGATTAACTATTCGGTTAACAATGTAGGTGCCCTGCTGGGTCAATATCTGTACCCAATGCTGGTGCTGGTTATTGGCTTTAAAGGTGGTTTTGCGCTCTCTTCTATCATGGCGGCTCTGGCGGTTGCCATGCTGGTTATTTTCCACAAGCCACTGGTGGAGATTGGTGAAGATATCGACAAGCAGCCATTGAGCACTATGAACACGGTTATCTTCCTGGCGCTGTCTGTTGCCATGTTGGGTATGGTGTTCTTCATGTTCTCCGACATGGAAACCGGGAAGTACGTTGTCTACGCCATTGGTGGTACCGCACTGTTGTATTTCATCTCCCTGATGTTCAAAGCCAGTCGGTCGGATGCTCTGAAAATGGGTACCATCCTGATCATGGCATTTCTGGCGACTGCATTCTTTGTCTACTACGGCCAGATGATGACTTCCATGACCATGGTGACTATCAATACCATGCGTGGTGAGCTGCTTGGCTTTATCCCTCTGGCTCCAGAGGCATCCATGGCGATGAACCCTCTGTGGTGTATTGTTGCAGGTCCCGTCATTACCGCGAGTTTCACGGCTCTTGAGAAGCGTGGTATTAACCTGTCTACTGCCAGCAAAGTATCCATCTCTTTTGTACTGGTGACTATTGCGTTTGGTATTCTGACCATGGCGGTTAAAGGCATTGATACCGATGTTATCATCAGCCCGGATGTATTCCTGGTGATCCACGGTTTCCTGGCCTTTGGTGAAGTGATTGTAGGTTCTCTGGTGGTTGCCTTTATTCTTTCGGTAACACCCAGGAAGATTGAGGGTTTCTCCGTGTCCCTGTTCTACATTGCCATGGCTCTGTCTGGCATCATCGGTGCGGTGATCTCCGGCAGTATTGCCATGGAAAAAGGACAGGAAATCACCCAGCAGTTTGTTCAGGGTGTTTACGGTGACTACTTTGCCATGCTGACAGCCGCCGCGGTGGTGATGGTGCTTGTTGCCCAGGTGTTTTCTTTGGTTATTCGCAAGATGCTGGACAGTGCAGATCGGCCTGAAGAAGAGTTGACTTCTGCGTCCCGGACACCGCTCAGGCAATAACTGGTTATCCCCTGCACTCATCATGGAGCAGCACAAATTTCCAGTTTGGTACCATCGAACCACATTTCGAGACGTATCAGCTTATTTGTGCACATCTCCTGATCTCACACCTGACGCAGTCAAGCTGCGTCTTTTCTGTAACGCTCACCACAGTGGTTCTCTCTTTAAGGAATCTTCCTGACCATCAAACCCTGCCACTTGCTCTGTTGAAGATAAAACCTGAGCCAACTATCAGCGGCAAGAAACACCTTTTATTCTTCCTTTTTTATGAGTGAAATAAGCAATAGTTTGGAATTTATAGAACTTTTTGTGTCCAAGAAGGTCTAAAAAGAATGAGTATCTTATCAGGCATACGTTTTAACCTTATTCAACGCATTTCTCCTGTATCCTTACACGCCGACGTTGTGAAGGAGTGTTATGTTTGCCTGGACGATATAACCGGCTCCCGGAGAGTTTCTGTCAATATTTGCAATCATTATTATCATACATCGTGTATTAAGAAATGGCTGAAGACCAGTAAAGAACCAACTTGCCCATTCTGTCGTCGTAATATTTGTATTATTGCCGATACGGGGTTACCTCTCCACTATGCAGCTGCTCAAGGCCAGCAGAAAGCCATTGGTGCTCTGATTGACAGAGGTGCGTACGTCAACTCTCGAACCAAAGACGGGAGGACACCCCTCCACTATGCAGTCGATCAAGGCCAGCAGGTAGCCATTGGGGTTCTGATTGACAGAGGTGCAAATGTCAACTCTCGAACCAAAGACGGCAGGACGCCCCTTCACTGTGCAGTTGAGAAAGGCCAGCAGGTAGCCATTGGGGTTCTGATTGCCAGAGGTGCGAACGTCGACTCTCGAACCAAAGACGGGAGGACGCCCCTCCACTGTGCAGCCGAGACAGGCCAGCTGGAAGCCATTGATGCCCTGATTGCCGCAGGTGCGGACGTCAACGCTCGAACCAAAGACGGGAGAACACCCCTCCACTGTGCAGCCGAGAAAGGCCAGCAGGAAGCCATTGATGCCCTTATTGCCGCAGGTGCCAACGTCAACGCTCGAACCGTGAAAGGAGATACGGCCCTGAAAAGTGCGAGCGACTGTAAAGAGATAAATATCCCAATGATCAAGAGTTTTGCTGATGCTGGATTTGATGTTGATGCACCATGTAATCATTCAGGTTCAACCATGCTTGCTTATGCCGCTGAGGCGTGTGATTGGGAGTTTGTCGACGAATTGATCGGCAAAGGTGCTGATATTAATGCCCCCAGGAATATAAATACTCAATATACGCCCCTCCACCATGCAGCCGCTCAAGGCCAGCAGGAAGCCATTGATGCTCTGATTGCCAGAGGTGCGGACGTTAACGCTCGAACCGTGAATGGAGATACGGCCCTGCAAATGGCCAGCGACAATAACAAGATAAATATCCCAATGATCAAGAGTTTTGCTAATGCTGGGTTTGATGTTAATGCACCATGCAATTATTTAGGTTCAACCATGCTGGCGTATGCCGCTGAGGCTTGTGATTGGGGGTTTGTCGACGAATTGATGGCCAAAGGCGCTGATATTAATGGCCCCAAGCATATAAAGACTAACTATACGCCCCTCCACTATGCAGCCGAGAAAGGCCTGCTGGAAGCCATTGATACTCTGATTGCCAAAGGTGCGGATGTTAACGCTCAAACCAAAAGTGGGATTACGGCCCTCCACTATGCAGCCGCTCAAGGCCAGCCAAAAGCCATTGATGCCCTTATTGCCGCAGGTGCCAAGGTCAACGCTCGAACCAAAAACGGGTTTACGCCCCTCCACTTTGCAGCCGCTCAAGGCCAGCAGGAAGCCATTGATGCTCTGATTGCCAACGGTGCCAACGTCAACGCTCGAAGCGAGAAAGGAGATACGGCCCTGAAAAGTGCCAGCGACAATGAAAAGATAAATATCCCAATGATCAAGAGTTTTGCTCATGCTGGATTTGATGTTAATGCACCATGTAATAGTTCAGGTTCAACAATGCTGGCGTGTGCCGCTGCGGCTTGTGATTGGGTGTTCGTTGACAAATTGTTGGACAAAGGTGCTGATATTAATGGCCCCAAGAATATAAATACTCAATATACGCCCCTCCACTTTGCAGCCGAGAAAGGCCAGCCGGATGCCATTTATGAACTGATTGCCAGAAAAGCGGACGTCGATGCTCGAACCAAAAACGGGTTTACGCCCCTCCACTGTGCAGCCGCTCAAGGCCATCAGGAGGCCATTGATGCTCTGATTGACAAAGGTGCAGACGTCAGTGCTCGAACCAAAGACGGGGTTACGCCCCTAAAAAGGGCCTGCGACAATAAAAAGATAAATGTCCCAATGATCAAGAGTTTTGTTAATGCTGGATTTGATGTTAATGCACCATGTAATAATTTAGGTTCAACAGTGCTTGCGTGTGCCGCTGCGGCTTTTGATTGGGAGCTCGTCGACCAATTGGTGGCCAAAGGTACTGATATTAATGCCGGGAATATAAATAATTATACGCCCCTCCACTATGCAGCCGAGAAAGGCCAGCAAAAAGCCATTTATGCTCTGATTGCCAAAGGTGCGTACGTTGACGCTCGAACCAAAAAAGGGGCTACGCCCCTCCACTATGCAGCCGGGAAAGGCCAGTTGGATGCCATTTATGCCCTGATTGCCGAAGGAGCAGACGTCAGAGCTCGAACCAAAGACGGGTTTACGCCCCTCAAATATGCAACCCAGCAAGGTCAGCAGGCAGCCGTTGATGCCCTGATTGCCTACGCTGCAAAGCTCAAGAAGAGAACCACCGGTGCTCATGTCCGAAAAAAAACAGTAAGACAATGCTAAAAATCACCGCAAAAACAGCAGTAACGCAACCATTTAAGTAGTTGGCCAAATGGAATCGTATATTTCTGGCTAAGTGGGCAGTTGCTATGCAAGGCGCAACGTAGGGAGCATAGCCGTAGCTATGTGACCGGAGTTGCAACGCCGCAGAGTGACTGACAACTTAGTCAGAAATATATGATTTCATTTGGTTAACTACTTAATGGAAGCCCCTGATAACAGAGGCATTTTGAGGGGGGGGATCAGGAAGTCATATCGTCAAAGAACTTCTTTACGCCATCAAAGAAGGACTGCTTTTTAGGCGACTGGTGACCTGCACCTTCTTTTTTGAAGGTGTCATCCAGCTCCTTGAGCAACTCTTTCTGACGCTCCGTCAGTTTCACCGGAGTCTCAACCACAACCCGGCACATCAGATCTCCGGCACTGCCACCACGGACCGGGACAACACCCTTGCCACGCAGACGGAACAGTTTACCCGTCTGGGTTTCCGCTGGAATCTTCAGCTTCACCCGGCCTTCCAGGGTGGGGACTTCCAGTTCACCGCCCAGTGCTGCATCGACAAATGTGATGGGTACTTCGCAGTAGAGGTGTTTGCCGTCACGCTGGAAGATCGGATGATCAGCAACACTGACCTGAACGTACAGGTCTCCGGCTGGTCCACCATTGACACCCGCTTCGCCTTCACCGGCCAGACGGATACGGTCGCCGGTATCAACACCGGGAGGAATCTTGACGGAGAGGGTCTTGTATTCCTGAACGCGGCCTTCACCGTGGCAGACGTTACAGGGATCCTTGATCATCTTGCCCGTGCCGCGACAGTCAGGGCAGGTTTGCTGCACAGAGAAAAAGCCCTGCTGCATACGCACCTGACCAATACCACCACAGGTGGTACAGCTGACAGGCTGAGTGCCTTTTTTTGCGCCGGAGCCATCACACCCGGTACAGCTCACCAGTGTTGGAATACGGATTTTCTTAGTGACGCCGCGAACGGCTTCTTCAAGGCTGAGCTCCAGTTGATAGCGGAGATCAGCACCACGCTGGACGGAACTGCGGCTGCGACCACCGCCAGCACCGAAAATGTCACCAAAGACATCGCCAAAAATATCGCCGAAATTACCACCGGCAAAACCGCCGGCACCGCCCATGCCACCCATGTTCGGGTCGACACCGGCATGGCCGTACTGATCGTAGGCCGCTTTTTTCTGGCTGTCGGAAAGAATTTCAAAGGCTTCGTTGATTTCCTTGAAGCTATCTTCCGCTGCTTTATCACCCGGGTTACGGTCGGGGTGATATTTCATGGCCATACGACGATAGGCCTTTTTTATGTCCTTGTCTGAAGCGCTCCTTTCTACACCCAGCACTTCGTAGTAGTCGCGTTTTGACATCAGAAAAACCCTGAGCTACCTGCATTCACCAGTCGAGCATGAAAACACAGAGCTAACTGGATTCATGGTCAAGTCTGACAAAGCCATCATTTTGATATATACGACAACGCGGGAATGAATCCCGCGTTGTGACCTTATCATCAGTCATTGATGATCGAGTTGGTCTTACTTCTTGTCATCCTTTACTTCTTCAAACTCAGCGTCAACGGCGTCGTCAGCTGCATCCGCCTTTTGGCCAGCACCGGCATCAGCCTGGGCTTCGCCCTGCTGCTGAGCTTCAGCGTACATCTTCTGGGCCAGACCGGCAGAGGCTTCAGACAGCGCCTTGGTCTTGGCTTCGATCTCTTCCTTATCGTCACCTTTGACCGCGGCTTCAACGTCTTCGATCGCCTTGGTGATGGCCACCTTCTCTTCTTCAGTGGCCTTGTCACCGGCTTCTTCCAGCGTCTTGCGGGTTGCGTGCGCCAGACTGTCAGCCTGGTTACGGGCCGCCGCCAGCTCTTCGAACTTCTTGTCGTCTGCTGCGTTGGCTTCAGCATCCTTGACCATTTGATCGATCTCTTCGTCCGACAGACCGGAAGATGCCTTGATCACAATAGACTGTTCTTTGCCAGTTGCCTTGTCTTTTGCAGAAACATTCAGAATACCGTTGGCATCCAGGTCGAAACTGACTTCGATTTGTGGCATGCCACGAGGTGCGGGCGGAATGTCTGCCAGGTCGAAACGGCCCAGGGATTTGTTGTGAGTCGCCTGCTTGCGCTCACCTTGCAGCACGTGAATGGTGACTGCGCCCTGGTTGTCGTCGGCCGTAGAGAACACCTGGGACTTTTTGGTTGGGATGGTGGTGTTCTTTTCGATCAGTGGCGTCATTACGCCGCCCATGGTTTCGATACCCAGGGTCAGCGGAGTAACGTCCAGCAGCAGAACGTCTTTAACGTCACCGGCCAGAACCGCAGCCTGGATGGAAGCACCCATGGCTACCGCTTCGTCAGGGTTAACGTCCTTGCGCGGCTCTTTACCAAAGAACTCGGCCACTTTCTGCTGAACCAGTGGCATACGGGTCTGACCACCCACCAGGATAACTTCGTCGATGTCAGACAGATCCAGGTCAGAGTCCTTGACCGCGATGCGGCATGGCTCCAGAGAACGGGCAACCAGGTCTTCTACCAGGGATTCCAGCTTGGCACGGCTGACTTTAACGTTCAGGTGCTTGGGACCGGTGGCGTCGGCAGTGATGTACGGCAGGTTGACGTCTGTCTGCTGAGTAGAAGACAGTTCAATCTTGGCTTTCTCAGCGGCTTCTTTCAGACGCTGCATGGCCAGTGGGTCGCCTTTCAGGTCGATGCCCTGGTCTTTCTTGAATTCGTCGGCAAGGTATTCGATCAGGCGCAGGTCGAAGTCTTCACCACCCAGGAAGGTGTCACCGTTGGTGGCCAGTACTTCAAACTGGTGCTCGCCGTCTACGTCAGCGATCTCGATGATGGATACGTCGAAAGTACCGCCACCCAGGTCATAAACGGCGATGGTCTGGTCGCCTTTTTCTTGTCCATGCCGTAAGCCAGCGCCGCAGCGGTTGGCTCGTTGATGATCCGCTTGACCTCCAGACCCGCGATACGGCCTGCGTCTTTGGTAGCCTGACGCTGGGAATCGTTGAAGTAGGCAGGAACGGTAATAACCGCTTCAGTCACTGGTTCGCCCAGATAGTCTTCAGCGGTTTTCTTCATCTTCTTCAGGATTTCGGCAGAAATCTGTGGTGGTGCTTTCTTGTCGCCCTTAACTTCAACCCATGCATCGCCGTTTTCTGCTTCGACAATTTTGTACGGCACCATCTTGATGTCTTTCTGAACAACGTCGTCTTTGAAGCGACGGCCGATCAGACGCTTGATGGCAAACAGGGTATTGTCTGGGTTGGTAACCGCCTGGCGCTTGGCTGGCTGGCCTACCAGAATCTCGCCGTCGTCGGTGTAGGCGATGATGGAAGGCGTAGTACGTGCGCCTTCGGCGTTTTCGATGACTTTGGATTTATCGCCGTCCAGGATAGCCACACAGGAGTTGGTGGTACCCAGGTCAATACCAATAATTCTGCCTTTACTCATTTTGAGTCTCTCCATTGCCCGTAATCAGGGCGGAAAACTTTGAAATCTTTGTTCGCTGCCCAATGCTTTCAACCGATGTTGAGTCTGGTGAAACAGCGTTTAGGTGGTGATTACCACGATCTTGGTTTGCTATATGGGAGCGGTCTTTGCTTTTTCAAGGGGCTCTTGCAAGATTCTCGATCAGCCTCCCGGAGCCCCTCTTTGGTTAAGCCGCTTTGGAAACCACCACCATGGCCGGGCGGATAACTCGACCGTGCAATGTGTAGCCTTTTTGGAAGACATTCATCACGGTGTTGGGTTCCATATCCGGGTTGGGCACCATGGAGATGGCCTGATGGAAGTTCGGGTCGAACGGCTGGCCTTCAGGGTTGACCTGCTCAACACTGAATTTTGCCAGGGCATCCAGCAGCTGTTTGTGGGTTAGGCGCATGCCTTCGAGCATGGTCTCGTGCTGACCTTCACCCTGTTCTGCGCTTTCAATCCCTTTTTCCAGACTCTCGACCACAGGGATCAGTTCGTTGACGAACTTCTCCAGGGCAAATTTGTGCGCTTTTTCGACGTCCTGCTCGGCGCGGCGCTTGGTGTTCATGGCTTCGGCATGAGCGCGCAGCGCCTGGTCTTTAGCCTGGGCAAGCTGCTCTTCGAGCTCTTCAATGCGTTTGGCGCTATCGTCGTTGGCCTGCTCTTCGGCCTGATCTTCTGAATCAGCTGCTTCTTCCAGAATCGGGTCAACGGCTGCTTCAGCGTCAGCAGAAATTTCAGTTTCGTTGGCTTCAGGTTGCTCGGCCTGATCTTCTGCTTTGGTGTTTTCTACAGTCATTCCAACGTTTCTCCGGATGTCAATCCAGCCTGAAGTGCTGGCTGGAACGTGTCTTCGTGTTATGGGCCGTAGTGCTTCCGTAGGGCCCCGGCAAAAGTAAATATTAAGTGATAGCCTAATATGGGGTTCATGGCAGCTTATTCAAGGGGAAATTTGCTTTACCAATTCGGGTTTTAAGTTTACTGTATAAATAAACAGTAACCCGATATGCAATTGGGATCGTGAGAGCTGCCATGCTGAACCAAATTTCCATCAGCAACTATGCCATCGTTGACCACCTTAACCTGGACATCAATCCCGGGATGACCGCCATCACCGGGGAAACCGGTGCTGGTAAATCCATTATGCTGGATGCCCTCGGGCTGGCCCTGGGAGGCCGGGCGGGCAGCGACTGTGTGCGCGACGGTGCTGATCGGGCCGATATCCGCGCCTGCTTTGATCTTCAGCGCATACCTGCCGCAATAGAGTGGTTGCAGGAGCGAGATTATGACAGTGAGCATGCTGGCGGTTCCGAGTCCTCGGCGAGCGAATGTATTCTGCGCCGGGTGGTGACCCGTGAAGGTCGCTCTCGGGGCTATATCAATGGTATCCCGGTCACACTTGCCGAGTTGAAGGGGCTGGGGGAGCTGTTAATCGATATTCACAGTCAGCATGCCCACCAATCATTGTTGAAAAAGAGCAATCACGCTGAGCTGCTGGATGAGTTTTCCGGCTCGCTGGCTCTGTCCCGGGAAGTAGCGGATATGGCCGCAGATTACCGCCAGACCAGTGCACAATTGCACACTTTATTGTCCGATCAGCAGGACCGGGAAGAGCGGGTGCAATTGCTGAGTTATCAGTTGCATGAGTTGGAGCAGTTAAACCTTCAGCCCGGGGAGGTTGAGCAGTTAGAGCAGGAGCATCGCCAGCAATCCCAGGCCGGTGCAACCTTATCAGCCTGCCATCAGATCACCCGGGTTTGTACCAGTGATGATGGTGATAATTTGCTGCAGCAGCTCTCTTTCTGCCTGCACCGCCTCAGTGAACTGCAGGTTGAGCATGCCGCCATCAATAACTCTCTGGAGATGCTGTCATCCGCGCAGATTCAGGTGGAAGAAGCGGTTGGCGAGCTGAATCATTTTATTGATCACTTTGATGCCGATCCGCAAAGGGCCCGGGAAATCGAAGACCGGCTCAGTGCTATTTTTGATCTGGCCCGCAAACACCGTATCCAGCCAGAAGCGTTGCTGGAAAAACAACAGCAGATCAGCGAAGAGCTGGAAAAAGTTCAGTGTCATGATGAACAGGTCGCCGACCTGGAACTGTCTCTGGAACAGCTGCAGAAAAAACACAATCAGTTAGCCGAAAAACTGTCTGCCAGACGCAGGGCCGCTGCACGAAAACTGGAAAAACAGGTGTCTGAGCGCATTGCCTTGCTGGGTATGCCCAAGGGTAAGTTCTGTGTCGAACTGACAGACATTCCTGATCGCACGGTTGCCTCTCAGGGTTTTGAATTCATCGAGTTTCTGGTGACCACCAACCCGGGGCAACCTCCGCGCGCCCTGGCCAAAGTGGCTTCCGGTGGAGAGCTTTCCCGTATCAGTCTGGCCATTCAGGTAATTATTGCGCAAACCGCGTCAACGCCAACGCTGGTGTTTGATGAGGTGGATGTCGGTATTGGCGGCGGCACAGCAGAAATTGTGGGCAGTATGTTAAGAGAAGTGGGCAAAAAAGGGCAGGTGCTGTGTGTTACCCATCAGCCTCAGGTGGCATCCCAGGCCCATCAGCATCTGCACGTCAGTAAGAAAGTCAGTCGTAAGGCTTCCAGCACCCGTATTCTTGAGCTGGATGGTGAACATCGCGTACACGAAATTGCCCGAATGCTGGGGGGCGTTGAGCTGACTGCACCCACATTGAGTCATGCCCAGGAGATGCTGTTTCAGGCTCAGGTGCAAGCCGTATAAATGCTTCCGATAAAGTTGCTTTAAATGAATTAAAGCAACCTCACCGGTCTGGACGTGGCGGAGTTAATGAAAATTTTTACCTGGTTTGTCACCTTTTTTGTCTGCTTCATTATCTGATTCTGATTCTGGTTCTGGTTCTGGTTCTGTCTCTGCATCAGCCTTTGTCTTTGCTTCAGGGTCGAGCTGAACCTCAATATCAATTTCAAAATCACCTTCCACGGGCTCAAGGGCTACGATTGGAAAGGTTGAGTGTCTGAGTTTTTCATATTCGAACCACTCGCAGCAGTAACTATAAGTACCATCCTCCATCGGGTATTCATAGGTAACGCATAGTACCGGGCCACCGGCTCTCAGGCGGACGAGTTGACCGATTTTTGCTCTTATTTCCATATCTTTGAATCCTTATGCAAGTTTGATAGTTTTTTTAATAGACATTGTTTAATCATATTAGTTCCATCGTTTATTCTTGAATGAGTATTAGTGATAGTTTTTACCCTTATCGCCATCTTCTGTTTCTATTTCCGCTTCTGTTTCTACTTCTACTTCTACTTCTACTTCTTCCACTGCGGTGCCGGGCTGACCCTTAATACTGGCTTCAAACTCACCTTCCACCGGTTCAAGGGCTACGATTGGAAAGGTGTAATCTCTCAGTCTGTCATCTTCAAACCACTGGCAGGTATAGCTATAAGATCCATCAGCCATAGGGTATTCGCACGTAACACACAGTACGGGACCACCGGCTCGTAAGCGGACAAGTTGACCGATTTTGGCTCTTATTTCCATTTGTTTGATTCCTTTTGTTTGAAAGTCTCTTTATAGACATTTTTTTATTATGTTAGTTCCATCGTTTTGCTCTTGACGGAGTTTTTGATTGGATAGTTACGTTTAACTATCAGGTTTGGCACAAAAATTAAGGGATCGATTACGAAACGGATGTTGATCTATCCGTTCTGATTAATTTCACTAACCAATTGAAGAAAATAAAAAATAATGATCCCCCTCGACAGAAGCAGAGGGGGCAAGTGATCTCACAGGTTAGAGGTTAACTCTTGTTTTTTTCTTTTTAATGCTGCTTATTTTTTCTTCTTTGGACGTACATAGATCACCAGATTGTGATCCACAATTTCAAAGCCGTGCTTTTCAGCAATGGCGTACTGACGTTTCTCGATTTCTTCGTCAATAAACTCGATAACGTCTCCGCTCTCCATGCAAACCATATGATCATGGTGCCCCCCGCGGGCCAGCTCAAACACGGAATGACCGCCATCAAAGTTATGGCGAACCACTAAACCGGCACTCTCAAACTGGGTCAGTACCCGGTAGACGGTGGCCAAACCCACATCCTCTTCAGCTTCAAGCAGAGCCTTGTAGACATCTTCCGCCGACATATGCTTCTCTTCGGCACCTTCAAGGATCTGCAGAATCTTCACACGAGGCAGGGTGACTTTTAGTCCTGCTTTGCGTAACTCTTGATTTTCCAACACGTTTCCCTAACCCTTTGCAAGATAATCCTGCTATTATCACATTTTCGTGCAGCTTTTTCATTTTGCTCTGCGAGCAGGCTGCTAGTCATTTTTGAGCAAGATAGTGGAAGTCTGAAACCGATGCCAAAAACCACGATCGCCCTGGCCGCCGCACTTTTCTCAGCCACCCTTCTGACAGGGTGCGCCAGCTCCACGGACAGTGGTTCGAAGCTTATCAGTTTCCCCGGTGCCTATAAAATTGATATTCAGCAGGGAAATGTCATTACCCGGGAGATGGTTGACCAGCTCCGTCCTGGCATGACCCGAGCCCAGGTTCAGTATGTCATGGGTACGCCATTGATCGAGGATACGTTTAACAGCAATCGCTGGGATTACATCTACAGCTTGCAGCCCGGTGGTAAGAGCCGTGAGCAGAAGACGGTTACGCTGTTTTTCGTAAACGATCAACTCCATTCCATTCAAGGTGACCTGGTACCCGGTAGTAATCAGCAGTAATCACTGCTGATACCACTCCTGAAGAACATCATCCTCAGTTATTACTGTAAAGAATTCTTCTGTTTCGCCTGTTCAGCCCTGCGTTTGCGAACCTCTTTCGGGTCGGCAATCAAGGGGCGGTAAATCTCAACCCGTTCGCCTTCTTTTAGTAGCTGTTCTGCGGGCTTTAACACGGCCTTGCCAAAGATGCCCAGTTTCGCCTCGGCCAGATTAATCTCCGGAAAGTAATCAACAATGCCTGATTCCCTGGCCGCTTCCAGAACTGTAGTTCCCTCTTTGACCTTCAGTGCGATAATCTTCTGCTCATGGGCTCTTGCATAGGCCACTTCTACGTGGATAGTGGGTTCATCCATTAACATCTTAGCCATAAATCTGCTTCGCTCTTTTGCCAAAGGCATCGACCATGGCATTCATCATGTGGCCAATCAGACCACCCAGTGTTGCCTGAGTCAGCTTATTGCTCATCTCAAACTCCAGCTCAAGGGAAACCTTGCAGCCATCCTCAGCCAGGGGCTGAAATGTCCAGATACCGGATAAGTGTTTAAATGGCCCTTCCAGCAGTTGCATCTCAATAGACCTCCCGGGAATCATTTGGTTCCTTGTGGAAAAGCTATGATGCAATCCGGCCTTGCCAACTTCCAGGGTGGCTTCCAACTGTGCGCCTTCCTGACGGTCAATACGACCACCGGCACACCCCGGCAGAAATTCTGCATACGACTCAATATCGCTGACCAGATCATACATCTGTTCAGCGGAATACATGACCAGTGCGGAACGGGAAATCCTTGGCATACAAAGCGCCTTTCATAAAAAAAGGCCGGATAGAATAACCTATTCCGGCCCTCGGATTAATAGACAGTGTCAGGGGCTGTTGAGATCTAGAACAGCGCGGTAATCAACACCGTCAATACACACAGCGGCACGATCACACGGATCATGGCACGCCACAGGTTAAATACTCCCACGCTCAGGCCCAGCTCATGCATCAAGGTTGAACGCTTCATTATCCAGCCAGCGAAGATGGAGATCAGCAGACCGCCCACAGGCAGCAGGATATTACTGGTGAAGTAATCCAACAGGTCGAAGAAGTTCTTCCCAAACAGCGTGAAGGTCAGGTCACCACTCATGGAGAACACGGTGCCCAGGCCAACAAACCAGATGGCAGCACAGAGAATCACCGTGGCGACGGTACGGCTCAGCGGTGTGCGCTCGATCAGCCAGGCCAGTGCCGGTTCAACCAGAGAGATAGCCGAACTCAGCGCAGCAATACCCACCAGAACAAAGAACAGGAAGCCAAACAGCTCACCCATCGGCATGTGCACAAAGGCGGCCGTCAGGGAGACAAACAGCAGGCCAGGGCCGGCAGAGGGCTCCAGACCGTAGGCAAATACGATCGGGAAGACAATCAGGCCGGAGATAATTGCCATCAGGGTATCCAGAGCGGCAACGTTAATGGCGGTTCTTGGAATGGAGTTATTGGCAGGCATATAAGCGCCGTAAGCCATCAGGCAGCACATACCCAGACTCAGGGTAAAGAACGCCTGACCCAAAGCAGCAACAAACGCTTCACCGGTCACCTTGGAGAAATCCACGGAGAACATAAAGTCAAAGCCGCGCATAAACTGTCCGGTTTCCAGCATGCTGTAGCCCAGCATGATCAGCAGCAAGGCGAACAGGGCTGGCATCATCACCTGCAGGCCTTTCTCAAGACCTTTATGGATACCTCGGGCGGTAATCACCAGGGTGATCACCATAAAGACGGTGTGCCAGAAGATCTGACGTGGTGCCGATGACACCAGCCCACCAAAAGCATCACCCACCTGATCGGTGTTCATGCCGCTGAAGGCACCGGTCACAATGTCCCAGGCATAAGAAAGGGACCAGCCAGCAATAACACTGTAGAAAGAGAGAATCAGGAAGCCCGCCAGCATACCCATCCAGCCGATAATGCCCCACAGTTTGCTGGCCCCCAAGTCACTGGTCAGCTTGCGAATGGCATTCAGGGGGCTCAGGCGGGTATGACGGCCAATGGCCGTTTCTGCCATCAATAGAGGCACACCCATAACGGCAATGCACAGCAGATAAAGCATAACGAAGGCACCGCCGCCATATTGCCCGGCGATGTATGGAAATTTCCAGATATTACCCAGGCCGATGGCAGAGCCAGCGGCGGCCAGCAGGAAGGTCCAGCGATTAGCCCAGGTTTTTTTCGATGTCGTTGGATTTTGTCCGGACATGAGTTCCTCAATGAGTCGAATTATTTTACTCAGAGGCTGTTTGAAAGGCAGGTAAGGTCTAACAACACAGAATAATTCTTATGGATAAGATACAGCTGCGACCATCTTTATCGATAAGGCCAGTTGTCGAAAACCAGAACAGCAACGCTGCATTTCAGACGGCTTCTTGCTTCTTGAACAATTGCCACGCGAGATTTTCACGGGAACAACACAATCCCGGTAAACCTCCAAACCGAACAATCAGCGATAAAGACTACCTCAGATGAAACAGCATGCTGATGGAAGAGCGGAGAAGATCACACAGGTCGGTCGCTATTGTACCGGTCAGACACTTCATCTCAACCGTTTTTTCCGTCTAATTGGTTAAAATAGAGTTTTTTAAATATTAAGGTTATTAAATGCAGAAATATTCACTATGCTAAACCTTCGTTGATCCGGTGCTATTGTCGAAACCCGTCCGGATCCCGCAGAATTAGTGACTTTACATTTAGCTGCTCCTATAATCCGCGCCATGGCAAAAAGTTCAAAGAAAGGCAAACAGGGCGACTCATCCATCGTCGTCAACAAGAAAGCCCGTCACGATTTTCATATCGACGAGACTTTCGAAGCAGGCATTTCCCTCGCCGGTTGGGAAGTGAAAAGCCTCCGGCAGGGCAAAGTCCAGCTGGTGGACAGTTACGTCCTGCTCAAAGATGGCGAAGCCTGGTTGATTGGTGCCCAGATCACACCGCTGATCACCGCATCCACCCATGTTGTGGCAGACCCTCTGCGTGACCGTAAACTGCTGCTGCACCGCAGAGAACTGGCTAACCTGTTCTCGGTAACCCAGCAAAAAGGCCACGCCTGCATCGCCACCAAACTCTACTGGAAAGGCCATCTGATCAAATGCCAGATTGCCCTTGCCCGGGGTAAAAAAGAGTTTGACAAGCGTGCAGCCACCAAAGAGCGTGAGTGGAATATTGAAAAGCAGCGGGTTATGCACCGCGGCTGATCACCACCGGCACACGGTTTCACTGTGTGCCGCTTACTCCTTTTCCTTAATGCAATTCACCTGGCTATTGAATTCGGGACTTGTTCTTGAGCAGTGCCTGTGCAGTGAATAAAAACAGCTGGCGATCGGTTTCCCGGCTCAGTACTTCATACAGAAGGCGCTTATAGTCTTTCTTAGAAAAATTTAACGACAATGGTATTTTTTGCAGTATAAAAATACTTATGTACTAAACACAGTTGCATTTGCTATCCACTTTTGGCATAAATACGACAGAGTTTTGTTACTGGGGGCGATCAGGATTCGACGACGGTTACGAAACCCAAGGTGCATGTCGAGGGCGTAGCGGCTCTCGTAAATCAAAACGCTACAAACGTATAGTTGCTAACGATAATAGCTTCAACGGAGCAATGGCTGCCTAATAACAGCTTTCTCCCGATCACTCTGTCTTGTCTGTTGGGTGGAAATTGATCGTTACCGAAAATAGAATCGCCACATCGGTCTTCCTGGAGCCGGTGGGTTAAATCCACAGGATCGCGCAGTGTCACCCTGACCGTTGGGTCGTTCTGCGTTAACTTAATAACGGAAACTAAGCATGTAGAGCCGAAGGCGTAGAGCTGGCGGACGCGGGTTCAAGTCCCGCCGCCTCCACCAAACACCAAAACTGACTCAGGCCGACACAGGCAGAGTCAGGCAGACTAAAGGGCGTAAATTCAAAAGTTTACGCCCTTTTTCTGTTTGGGAATTTTTGTTTTTGGTGAAGAACTCGCATTACACGAATAGCTTTACCATCCACCCAGTATGAAACAATCATGGATACTTCCGGAATCATCAGCAATCTGCCACGGATGCCTTCACGCTGCCCCCCCCATAAGCGGTTGTTCTAATAAGTTTTCGACTTTCGTTTCTATGATCAGATCAGTCTTTTCTGCGGCTTCAGGATTAAAATCATAAAGAAACTCAAAGATCTTTTCCCGATCATTCAGAGACTCTTCTTCCCATAAAATCATCACTGGCTGCCTCTGTTGCGAATTTTCGCTTTGCGCTTAGCCATCTCGTCTTTGGCTTTATCGTGTTCAGCAAAATTCGTTGCTCCAGAGTCCAGTTTCTCAAATGCCTGGTTGACTTGTTGGGTTAGCCATTGATCGTGGGAGGATAACTTACGCTGTTGTTCAGCCAGTTGCTCAGTAAACTCCCGGCATGCATCACTGATAGTGCGCCCCTGACTTTCAGCCATTTTTTGAGCCAGGCGTTTTGTTTCCTCATCGACTCGAAATTGTATTCTTGTTTCCATCATGGTTTCCTTATTGCTGTGAGTACAAATGTTAGCACGGTATAGAGAGGCTCACAAAAAACGAGTTAGGTGATTTGGCTATATCAGCATGGAACACGGTAAATCCAATTAGCCCCTCAAATGCCCCTCGTTTGGAAATTCAAAAATTACATGCAGAAAAAATAAGGGCTTATTTAGTCGATGTATTCCTGATAGGGGTTGAAAGGAAGGGGAACTCTCTGTAAAACTCGCTGGTCTTCGACTTATGACTATATTGCTGGACAGGCGAAAAGCCTATGACCAGACGTCGGCATAAATGAAACAATGCTATGCAAAGAAACCCAACCACGGGCAGTGTTTGAGGCACCGGCAACCGGCCATCAATTTGTTCTGCCTTCGGGATCAAACACCCATAACTAAATCATGGTACTGACTACTGATGAATAACAGTAACTCCCCCGCCAAACCAACCATGGATTATGCCCAATTGCTGGAAGCCCTGAATCAGGCCAGCACCTTTGATCTGTTCCGGCTGAATGCCATGATTGATCGTGAGCTAGAGTCGTCAGAGCGTATTGGCCGGATCAAGGCGGCGCTGACCGTTGGACAGAAGCTGAGCTACTTTGACCGAAACAGCAACTCACTGCGTGACTGCGAGGTGTTGCAGCTTAGGCAAAAGCGGGCACTGGTACTGGATTTTACCGATGGCAAACGCTGGACGGTGCCCTACTATATGCTCAATCTTGAAGGTGCCGATGCCCGCGTTAATCATGAAGCTCAACAAGGCCTGAGTCGCCATGCCATTGCTGTGGGAGATCTGCTGGGTTTTAAAGATAAACATGGGGAAGAACATTTTGGTCATGTCCTTCGTCTGAATACTAAATCAGTCACCCTGCAGGTGGCTGAAAGACAATGGCGGGTCGCTTATTCTCTGCTCTACCGTGTTCTGGATGGGCAGGGTGATCAGGAAGGGGAGCTGTTGATTGACGGTGAGAGGGCAGATCAAAGCGGTGATACTGTCCAGGGTTCATTGCTTGAGCTCAAATAAAATGAAAATATGGTTTGCAAATGCATTCAGAATAATCTACCGGGTTTGTCCAGCCAGCTGATGAATTAACCGCGCTGCCAGCCGGGCCGTGTGAGCATTAATATCATGTTTCGGGCAGGTTTCAGCGATATCAAAGAGTTTCAGCTTGCTGCAATGTTTGATGATATCCAGCAAAGGTTCAACAACTTCCGGTGGAATGCCTCTGGCAGCGGGGGCGCTGACGCCAGGGGCCAGGGCGGCGGGGAAGGCATCAATGTCGATGGTCAGGTAAATATGATCCACCCGGTCGATAAATTGTTGGAGATCTTGCTGTAACGATGGCAGGTTCAGCAGTGTCATTTCTTTATCGAGTCGATAAGTGACACCCAGTTGATCAGCTCGATTGAAAAGCGCCTGAGTATTGCTGCTTGCACTGATGCCAAAACAAAAATAGTTAAACGGGATGCTGTGCTCCCGGCGTATTCAGAAGCCTGCCAGAATGGCGTTCCTGAGCTGGGACCCACTTCGGGTAAACGGAGGTCAAAGTGGGCATCAAAATTGATAATGCCGACATTGATCCGGTCTTTACCCTTCTCCTGTTTTTCCAGATGCATCATCAGTCCCTGGTAAGAAGCCCAGCCAATTTCATGGCCTCCTCCCAAGCCAATCACTAATTGACCATTGTCTAATAGTTGGCACATCTGCCCGGCATAGTCCTGTTGTGCCTGTTCAAGGTGGGTACCATGGCAGCGAATGTTGCCTGCATCCCAAACCGGGGCAGTGCGATTCCAGGGAAGGTTGGTCAGTGCCTGTCGGATATGGTCGGGCCCTTTGGCGGCCCCGGGTCGGCCCTGATTTCTCCGGACGCCTTCATCAGACTCAAACCCCAGTAAAGCAGCTCCTGGTTCGCCCCCCGGTGCATAAGGGCGAACTTTCTGGTGCCAGCGCTGTGCAGCCTGAGGATCAGTTTCCTGATCAATACGGCCAGACCAGGAGAATGATGGGTTTCTGGAGATGGTTGATTGCACAATTTGGCCACTTTTTATGATCAGGGAAGGGGAGATGCCCGTGAGTCCGGCCGCCAGAGAGGCAGGATGGCTGACAGGCCAGAGTAACAAGTCGGCATCCAGTCCTGCTCTGATTCGACCAGTTTTGTCCTGCAGACCCAGTGCCTGTGCCGCATGGCGGGTACAACCGGCCAGTGCCTCGGAAGGCGTCATACGAAACAGGGTGCAGGCCATATTCATCATCAGTCGTATGGAGGCGAAGGGGGAGGTGCCGGGGTTCAGGTCGGTAGCAATGGCGATAGGAACGCCAGCCTCTCTCAATGCTTCAATAGGTGGCAGCTTGGTTTCCCGAAGAAAGTAGAAGGCTCCCGGCAACAGAGTGGCTACCGTGTTGCTGTTTTTTAACGCTTCAATACCGGACTGGCTGAGGTATTCCAAGTGATCCACGGAAAGCGCCTGATATTTTACCGCCAGTTGGGTGCCGCCGCTGTCAGAGAGTTGCTCGCCATGGAGTTTGATGTTCATCCCATGGGCTTTGGCTGCCTTAAATACCCGTTCGGTCTGTGCCGGTGAGAAGGCAATGTTTTCACAGAACACATCCACGGCATCGGCCAACTGTTCTCTGGCCATTGCAGGCATCATCTCGGTGCATACGTGCTCAATGTAATCGTCAGCCTGGTTTTTGTATTCCGGCGGCAAAGCGTGGGCACCCAGAAAAGTACGAACGACAGTGACAGGGTACTCGCTGGCCAGCAGACTTGCGGCCCGAAGCATTTTTCTTTCGGTTTCCGTATCCAGGCCGTAGCCGGATTTGATTTCCAGTGTAGTCACCCCTTCAGCCAGTAATGCCTCAAGTCGAGGGCGGGATTCGTCAACCAGTTCTTCAACCGTGGCTGCCCGGGTGGCTTTGACGGTGGAGAGAATGCCGCCTCCCTGTTTGGCGATGGTTTCATAGCTGACGCCTTCAAGCCGCTGTTCAAACTCTCTGGAGCGGTCCCCGGCATAGACCAGGTGGGTGTGGCAGTCGATCAGGCCGGGTGTTAACCATTGTCCTTGTCCATCGATGGTCTCTTTGGCCTTGCTGCCTGGTGGTAAGTCGGATTCGGCCCCTGCCCATACAGTCTTTCCGCCCTGCACCAGAACGGCTCCCTGACGGATGCTGTTATAGGGGCAGGTTGACGTGTGAGCCGGATCCATGGTGGCCAGGTGAATATTCCGGATGAGGAGGTCACAGGAGGTCAATGATGCGTCAGCGTGACTATTGTTCATGGTGTCCGGCCGCTATTGGTTGACTGAGTGATGAACGATTGCTTCAAGAATAATCGGTATTTTTAGCAGAATCGCACAAATTGGATTATTATTGGATTGTATATACAACTATATACAATAAAACTATATGAGCAAGCTGCGGTTGCCCGGGATCCCCGGAATGTCTGAAAAGCTCCAAGTGGCACAAATAAATTATGAATCAGAGCCTGTTACCCCGTTATCAGCAGATTAAGCACTATATTCTTGACAAGATTGAGTGCGGGGAGTGGACAGAATCCCGCAAGGTGCCTTCTGAGAACGAGCTCTGCCAGCAATTTTCGGTGAGCCGGATGACCGCCAGGAAGGCGCTGCAGGAGCTGACGGCATCGGGCGTACTGATGCGCCAGCAAGGGTTGGGTACGTTTGTGGCTCCTATCGAGCCACAATCGTCAATACTGACAGTAAAAAATATTGCCGACGAGATCAGGGGGCGAGGGCATGGTTACAGCAACCGGGTATTGCTTCTGTCTGAAGAAAAGGCGACCGAGGCTATTGCGGTTTCCCTTGAGTTACCGGAGTCAGCGACCGTTTTTCATTCCATTATTATTCACTACGAAAATGGCCTGCCACTGCAGTGGGAAGAACGGCATATTAATCCGCGGTTTGCTCCGGATTACCTGAAACAGGATTTTTCAAGGGAAACGCCCAATGTTTATCTGACCGGGGTTGCAGCGCTTACAGAAGCGACACATGTCGTAGAAGCGGTTTTGCCTTCGAAAGAAGTGGCCGAAGCTCTGGCTATGGAAGCCGGTGCTCCCTGTTTGAGAATCACCAGAAGAAGCTGGTGTCGGCACGGTGTCGTCAGTCTGGCCAGGCTGATGCACCCCGGTGACCGATACCGCCTGGGAGATCACTTACAGTTTTCCTGATGACCTGCCGACAAGTCGGATCACAGGAGTAACACCGACAGCCTTCCGGGGCAATAACAACGATTGTGCAGGTGACAGTTCCACAATAAAGCAGCGTAACGTAGAGGACGGTGAATATGGCAAGTGAACAGGAGAAGATGCTTATAGCCGGTGGTAAAGAACCCGTTGGTAAAACCGGCAGTAAAGGCCATCAGCGATTTGATCCGGACCGAATCATTCGGGCTCCCAGAGGCTCTGAGCTGAATACCTGCAGCTGGCAGGTAGAAGCCCCCCTGCGTATGTTGATGAATAATCTGGATCCGGAGGTGGCAGAGCATCCTGAACAGCTGGTGGTTTACGGTGGTATTGGCCGAGCCGCCCGGGATTGGGCTTGCTACGACCAGATAGTGGCCACTCTGAAACGTTTGCAAATCGATGAAACATTGCTGGTCCAGTCCGGAAAGCCGGTCGGGGTATTCAAGACCCACCCCGGTGCTCCCCGGGTGTTGATTGCCAACTCTAACATTGTGCCTTACTGGGCAAACTGGGAGTACTTCCATGAGTTGGATAAACAAGGTCTGATGATGTATGGCCAGATGACCGCAGGCTCCTGGATCTACATTGGTTCCCAGGGCATTGTGCAGGGTACCTACGAAACCTTTGTGGCCATGGCCAAAACCCACTTCCAGGGCGATGCTTCGGGCAAGTGGATTCTCACCGGTGGTCTTGGCGGCATGGGGGGCGCGCAGCCTCTGGCGGCGACCATGGCCGGTTTTTCCATGCTGGCCTGTGAAGTGGATGAGTCCCGAATCGACTTTCGCCTGAAAACCCGTTACCTGGATAAAAAAGCAGCGACGCTGGATGAAGCGCTGGCGATGATTGAACAGGCCAAATCGGCAGGCAAGGCAATTTCAGTGGGCTTGCTGGCAAATGCGGCGGATATATTCCCCGAGCTGGTTGAACGCAATATTACGCCGGATGTGGTGACGGATCAGACATCAGCCCATGACCCATTGAACGGTTATTTGCCCAAAGGGTGGACATTGTCTCAGGCCTGCGAACGTCGTCAGGCGGATGAAGCGGCGGTTACCCGTGCTGCACGAGAATCTATGGCTGTGCAGGTGCAGGCCATGCTGGAGTTGCAGAAGCGGGGGGCGGCAACTGTCGATTACGGTAACAACATAAGACAGATGGCGAAAGAGGTCGGGGTTGAAAACGCGTTTGACTTCCCCGGTTTTGTGCCTGCTTATATTCGTCCACTCTTTTGCCAGGGTATTGGTCCTTTCCGCTGGGCAGCCCTGTCCGGTGACCCTGAAGATATCTACAAGACTGACCAGAAAGTCAAAGAGCTGATTCCCGACGATGCACACCTGCATAACTGGCTGGATATGGCCAGAGAGCGGATTGCGTTCCAGGGGCTGCCAGCCCGCATCTGCTGGGTTGGTTTGCAAGACCGGGCCCGCCTTGGGCAGGCCTTTAACGATATGGTGGCCAGTGGTGAGCTGAGTGCGCCAGTAGTGATTGGTCGTGATCATCTGGATTCCGGCTCGGTTGCCAGCCCTAACCGGGAAACCGAAGGGATGCAGGATGGCAGTGACGCCGTCTCTGACTGGCCGCTGCTGAATGCGCTGCTGAACACTGCCTCGGGGGCAACCTGGGTGAGTCTCCATCATGGTGGTGGTGTGGGGATTGGTTACAGCCAGCACTCCGGTGTGGTGATTGTCGCGGATGGTACCGATGAAGCCCGGGAAAAACTGGGCAGAGTGCTGTGGAATGACCCGGGAACCGGGGTCATGCGCCATGCCGATGCAGGGTATGACATTGCCCGTGAGTGTGCACGGGACAATAGTCTGGACCTGCCCATGCAGTCGGGAGGGCAAAGGTATGAATGAGTTAGTGATTTCCCCCGGAAAATTATCGCTGAGTGACCTGCACAGGGTTAGTCGTCACGAGGTTCAGATCAAGCTGGCCCCGGACTGTTATGAAGCTATCCATCAAAGTGTGGCCTGCGTGAATCATGCGCTGGCAGAAAATCGGGTTGTGTATGGTATCAATACCGGTTTTGGTCTGCTGGCCAATACCCGGATTCCGGATCAGGAGCTGGAGGATTTGCAAAGGAGCATTGTGCTTTCTCATTCGACAGGTGTTGGACAATTTATGGATGAAAGCACTGTCCGCCTGATGATGGTATTAAAAATCAACAGCCTTGCCCGGGGATTGTCGGGAGTGAGGCTGGAATTGATTGAAGCACTGATTCAACTGATTAACCTGGAGGTTTACCCCGTGTTCCCGAGAAGGGGTCCGTAGGGGCCAGTGGTGATCTTGCGCCGCTGGCTCATATGAGCTGTTTATTGCTGGGTGAGGGGCATGCCCTGGTGGATGGTCAGCAGTTGACGGCCATGGAAGCCCTGACCCATGCCGGTATGGAGCCCATGAAGCTGGCACCGAAGGAAGGGCTGGCACTGCTGAATGGTACTCAGGCCAGTACGGCCTTTGCCTTGCAGGGACTGTTTGGTGCGGAAGATTTAATGGCATCAGCCATCATCGCCGGGAGCCTCTCCATTGAAGCCGCCATGGCCAGCCGTCGTCCTTTTGATTCTCGCATTCACGAGGCGCGGGGGTTGCAAGGGCAAATTGATATTGCTCATGCCTACCGTACCATGCTGGATCACAGTGACATTGAGCAGGCACACATAGATTGTGACAAGGTTCAGGATCCCTACTCACTGAGATGCCAGCCCCAGGTGATGGGAGCCTGCCTGGAACAGATGCGTTATGCCGCGGGTCTGCTGGCAGTGGAAGCCAATGGTGTTACCGATAATCCCCTGGTCTTTGCTGAGCAGAATGAAATACTTTCCGGTGGCAACTTTCACGCCGAGCCAACCGGCATGGCTGCCGAAGCACTGGCTCTGGCCATTGCAGAAATCGGTGCCATCAGTGAACGCCGCATTGCGTTGCTGGTGGATCAACACCTGAGCGGATTGCCGCCATTTCTGGTGAAGAACAGTGGCGTCAATTCCGGGTTTATGATTGCCCATAACACGGCGGCTGCCCTGGCCAGTGAAAATCGTTGCCTCTGTCATCCTTCGGTTGCCGATAGTCTGCCCACTTCTGCCAATCAGGAAGACCATGTCTCCATGGCAACTTATGGTGCCCGCCGTTTACGGGAGATGAACAGTAATACTGCGTCTATTGTGGGTATCGAATTGCTGGCGGCGGCACAGGGAGTGGATATGAGGAAACCCTACAAAACCTCGGAAACGCTGCAACGGGTGATGAAAACAGTGAGAAAGGATATACCGTTCTATGATCAGGACCGGTATTTCTTTCCTGATATCCAGAAGGCATCGGAGCTGGTGGCCGGTGGTGAGTTGAGCGTTTATATGCCAGCAGAGCTGTTGCCAAGCCACTCTTAGTTTGTGCAGGCGGCTAAATGCTCAACATCTGGTTAGCTCATTCTCGAGCCGGCTCCCTTCGGGGATCGACCTGTGCACGAAACCAATGTGCGCTATCCATATCTATTTTAGAGTTTTTGTTCTGGAACTTGTCAAAACACATGAATAGTTAATTAATCCTTACCTGTCTCGCAACAAGCTTTGTTGATAACAGCCCCTTGAAGAGAAAAGTTTCTTCACTTACGCCATGCTCATACTCAACTTCATAAAGCAGCGTAAATGGTAGCCCGTCATTGCTGCCCAGCCAGTCGCTAAAACTGGAAAACCAGCCAACGTATTGATGATTTTTATAATTGCCCAGCTCTTTCGCTAATAGCGGCTTGTAGGTTTCCCGGTGCTGGCCGGTGGTGGTAATCCAGTGATCTTTGGTTCGGATAATCAAAGCTGACTTATCGGTTGAGAGACTGTTGATATCCAGGTTTGAGAAATAGCTGTCAACTTTCTGCTGATAAAAGAACTGCAGACTGATAAAGCCAGTGATAAAGGCTGACAGAGCAATGATGAATGCAATACCAATCCGTGCCAGCCATGAGCCTAATTGGTTATTTACCAGGGTTTTATTTTGCATAGCCATGCCTGCCTTTTTGAACCGTTCTTGAATAAGTAGCGTCATTACTTTGGCTATCGGACGAGTGGCAAAAAAAAGTAGCTGATCTGTCAAAAGAAGCGTGGCTGGGATTTCTGCACGATAAGCGGTATGGAAGGTTTCACTCTATAAAAAGCCGGGTTTAGTGGTTTTATTATTCTAATCAACGGGATATGTCGTATTTATGGTGAATTTGCCCTGTTGGCAAAACGACCAGCAGGGTTTTGCTGCCACCGGGTTTGTGAGTGGTCAGCCCTGCACCATTACTGAACTTAACTATCCTGTTTAAAGGGCTGCAGGACGGTGCCGACAGATTGAGCAATGGACTTCAGCGCGCTGTCAAAAAAACTCATTGGTCGAGGAAAAAATTATGAAAACAAGGATGTCGGAAATCCGTAAGATGTCGGGTTTTACCCTGATTGAATTGATGATCGTTGTGGCGATCATTGGTATTTTGGCATCGGTAGCGATTCCACAGTATCAAGCGTACACCAGGAACTCAACGGCTCAGGCAGCACTGAGCGAAGTGAAAGCATTTCAGACAGCTGTAGCGATTTGCGCTCAGACAGCGACCATTCAATCCTGTAAACCCGGTGCTCCTGGTAGCGGTGTACCCTCAGTGGACGGTACCAGAGTGTCCGTTGGTGCATATATAGACAATACTTATGCAGAGCTGATAGTGACGCCAGCGAGTTCATTTGGTGCTCAAACTCTGATCTTCCAATCGGATGCCACCGGTGGTAACTGGAAGATGTCTTGCCAGAATGGTGGAGATACAACAGCAAATAATCTTTGTGGTACAGATGCCGTCACGAAATCCAAGCAATGGAGCGGTAAATCTGATGGCACTTTTGGAGGTTAACGCTTGCCTCGTTGCTTCATTCCCGCGCTCTGCGTGGGAATGCCAACCGAAAACACCAGCAGTTTCCGCTATCAAGCAAGCCTCAAGGCTTGACTGCAATTCACCACAAACTCTATAAAAACAACGGCTGAACATTCGGCCAGCTCTGGTATGCATTCCCACGCAAAGCATGGGGACGAGACTCTTGGGGGTAGACTGTGCTTTTACCCGGTTTTCTGACTACCAGGCTCAACCAGAAACTCAATCAACTCTCTAACTTGCTTCCTGTTCACATAGTCCTGTAAATCTTCCATCCGTTTACTGCCAACCGTTGGGCACTGATCTGAAATCTGCCGGGATAACAATCCTCGTAAATCCGTTATACACCCAGCCAACTCGCGGGCATTGCTTTTCCCGATGCCTGGAATACTCAGCGCACGGATCTGTTGCTCCAGGCTTTTTGGTCGTCGAATGGATTCAAAGTATTGTTGGACTTCCTTTGGATGCATCCCTGCCGATTGCAGTGAATGGGGTGTCAGCTGCAGAATATCCACCAGTGTCTGGATGGTTCCCGTTTGACCCCATTGATGAATGGCTGGCTTGCTGATCGCGGCAAGATCAAGCCCCTGCTTACCGGTTAACCATATCAGGCGAGCAACAAACTGTTGTTCACAACCCGGTGCCATAGAGAGGCAGGTAAAGGGCGTATAACGGCTTGTATCCGGGAGTTTCGGGCTTATCCTGTTTGCCGGACGAAACAACACCTTACCAAAGACCGGTATGGCACTCCCCTTGAGCTTGACACTGATTTGATCCCCTACGGCAATCGCTTTCTTTTCCAGATTCTGAACAGTGCCCAGTGAAAGGGTTGAGAGGGTTCTGTTTTTGAACAGTACGGGCTTAATATGAACCACGGGTGTGATATTGCCGGTTCGCCCAATGGTAAATTCAATCGCATCCACTTTTGATGTGGTGGTTGCAGGTGGAAACTTCCATGCCATGGCCCAGGCTGGTGTATCACCTGTCCAGCCCAGCTGCTTTTTGAAAGTTTTGCTGTTGGCCTTAATCACAATTCCATCCATTAAAAATACGGGTTTGTTGATGGTTGCGTAGTGCTCAAGGCGCTGTTTGATTTCAGGGTAGGATGTTGTTTTGTGGGTATGCTCCAGGGTCAGAGGAAAGCCCATGTTCGCTAAAGCGGTTATTGACTGTAAACCGCTATTAAAAGGGCTGTTAACCCATTGCCATGGGAAAAAATCAAAAGCTTTTACGGCTTCCGTTTCTGGATCAGACCGATTGAGCTGACCAGCAACCAGGTGCCGGGCACTGGCATATTGCTTAAGAATTGATGGAGCAATTATATCAAGCCGTGCAAATAGCTCTCCATGAAGAATAAGTTGGTTTTTTTCATCATTACCCAGTGTTTTTGGGATCAATGGCATCTGCCGGATATGATGGAGGATATCGACTCCAGCTTCGCCATTTCCCCGGGTGGAAGCCTGGATTAACCGTCTGTTTTTATAGACCAGCTCCACCGCCACGCCATCAATCTTCGGCTGTACCAAAACACCACTGTCAGCTATTCGCTGTAAAAAGCGTTTTACTTCGTCGGCAGACTGCGCTTTCTTTAAGCTGCCCATGGGAGCCTGATGGTGAATTGTGTATTTATTGTGAGGCGTTCGGGTAAGGGATTTCTCTGTTGCGATGGAAGGGAAGCACGCTTGCCAGTATTTCAGCCTGGCAAGCAAGTCGTCGTATTCACCATCGCTGATAATCGGGGCGTTCTGGTTGAAGTACAGTTCATCATGGTAAGCCACTTCATCCGATAGCCTGCTGATCTGCTCAGTGGCTTCTCCTTGATCCCACTGAGGGCAGTCATCTGCCCAGGCTGGTAGAAGAAAGATTATCCACAGGAGCGATATTGTTTTTTTCATGCTTCGATTAAAACATGAAAAGGCCGGTGGCACCCCTCTTTTAGCTTTTCAGCAGCCCCAACGCTGGTTAACTGTGATAACCGTTTGGATTCGCCGACTGCCAGCGCCAGCTATCAGACACCATATCTTCCAACCCTTTTTCCGCTTTCCAGCCCAGTTCGCTCAGGGCTTTGTCTGGGTTGGCATAACAGGCGGCAATATCACCGTAGCGTCTTGGGGCGATCTGGTAAGGGACTGGCTGTTGTGATGCCTGTTCAAAAGCGGCGACCATTTCCAGCACGCTGTAACCTGTACCAACCCCCAGGTTCCAGGCATGGATTCCCTCAGTTTTCTGCAGTTTCTCAATAGCACGCACATGGCCAATAGCGAGGTCAACCACATGGATATAGTCCCTGACTCCGGTTCCGTCGTGGGTGGGGTAGTCGTTACCGTAGACACTGAGCTTGTCCAGCTTGCCAATGGCAACCTGAGAGATATAAGGCATCAGGTTGTTGGGAATATCATTCGGGTCTTCACCGATTCTACCGGAAGGGTGAGCACCAACCGGGTTAAAGTAACGCAGCAGGGCAATTCGCCAGCTATTGTCTGATACCTGAAGGTCCTGAAGGATTTCTTCTATCATCAACTTCGAACGACCATAAGGGTTGGTGGCCGAGGTCGGGAAGTTCTCGCTGATGGGGAGGCTGGCAGGGTCGCCATACACCGTGGCAGAAGAGCTGAACACCAGGGTTTTTACCTTGGCCTGTTTCATGGCTTCCAGTAACACCAGTGTCCCATGCACATTGTTATCGAAGTAAGCAAGGGGCATGGAGACGGATTCGCCAACGGCTTTCAGACCGGCAAAATGAATAACAGAGGATATCTCATGGTTGCTGAACAGTGAGTGCAACAGCTCATGGTCGCGAATATCCCCTTTGACAAACTCCAGTGTCTTACCAGTGATCTCCTGAACCCGCTTCAGAGATTCCTCACTGCTGTTACTGAGGTTATCCAGCACAATGATATCATAACCATCGTTGAGCAGTTCGACGCAAGTATGGCTGCCAATATAGCCAGCGCCCCCGGTTACCAGAATTTTTTTGTTCATAGTGTTGTTGCTCAAGGCTGCCTCCGTGTGTTTTAAAGCTGCTCGACGATCCGCATGGACAGATCCACAGACTGGCAGTCTTTGGTTAGTGTGCCAATAGAGATAAAGTCGACTCCGGTTTCGGCAATGGGCATCAGCATCTGATCATTAATACCGCCGGACGCTTCCAGTTTTGGGGCTTTTCCGGGAAGTTCCCGGTTCAACCGGACGGTTTCGACTAACTGGGCCAGCGGGAAGTTATCGAGCATGATGATATCGGCTCCAGCCTCTCGGGCAATATTGAATTCTTCCATGCTTTCCACTTCGATCTCTACCGGTTTGCCGGGGGCGATTTCGTGAGCTTTGCTGATCGCTTGGGTAATGCCACCACAGGCGGCAATATGATTTTCCTTAATTAAAAAGGCATCAAAAAGTCCGATTCGGTGGTTGTGGCAGCCTCCGGCAGCGACGGCATATTTCTGGGCAACCCGCAGGCCCGGCAGGGTCTTGCGGGTATCCAGCAATTTGACGCTGGTATTACTGACCAGGCTAGCATAGCGCTGGCAGCGGGTTGCGGTGCCGGAGAGGGTTTGCAGGAAATTCATCGCGGCCCTTTCGCCGGTCAGAAGGCTTTGGGCAGGACCTTTCAGAACTACCAGCACCTGGTTCGGCTCAACCCGTTCACCTTCTTCAATATGCCATTCCAGCTGGACATTGGGATCGATCTGACGGAAGACCTCGTCAAACCAGGGGCGTCCACAGATGATGGCAGGGTCTCGACAGATAATTCTGGCGACAGATTGTTGGGTTTTTGGAATCAGGGCAGCGGTAATGTCTCCGGAGCCTATATCTTCAGCCAATGCCTGACGAACATTGGCTTCTACGGCACCGTGAAGCTGGTCTCGCAGAACCGGGCTCAGGTTTTCAGGCAGTGTATAGGATACTTTCATGGTCATTCCGGGGGTTACTGGTGTTCTTTGGCGAGGATTATATACATAAAGGAGAAGCCGTTGCAGGCTGGCCTGTTTTGACGCCTGTAGCATTTAACTGGTCTATCAGTTGGTGATGGCTATTGACGTTGACTCCCAGGGAATTGGCCTGTTGGATCAGAAAACCGTTGATAAAGGCAAGTTCCGTGGCTCTTCCCTTACGTGCGTCCTGGCAGGTTGATGACAGATTGCTGGCAGTGATCTGGCAGACACCGTACACGCTGTCTTTGAGTGCGGTGGCCGGGATCCCCAGCGCAGCCAGAACGGCACTGGTCTCGGTAATTAATTGGTCCAGCCAGACCTGCTTTTCACCATTATCCAGCAGCTCGCCATTACGGCAGTCGAACAATGCCGTGAGGCCGTTGATACAACTGTTAATGGCCAGCTTTTCCCATAACTTCTGCTCAATGAAATCGCAGTGGTTGACCTTTAATCTGAAATTGTCGCAAAGGTCATGAAAGCCCTGTTCGGATCGTTGCTGATTGCTGAGGGGGCCAATCCAGGTCTGACCCTGGCCAGCGTGATGTACCTCAAAGGGGGCTGACAGATAAGCACCATCGGTACTGGAGCCTGCCCAAATCGCTTGTGTTGGTAGAGCGTCCCTGATGGTCCGCTGGCTCCCCATGCCATTTTGCAGCAACAGTATTTGGCAGTTATCCGCCAGATGAGGCTTTACGCTGTTCAGTGCGGACAGTGAATCCTGTGCCTTGGTGCAGACAATCAGCCGGTTGATGGTGCTGTCGATGGTTTCGGGCGAAACGATATCGACAGCAAATCGAGAGGTCTGGTCTGGCGTTGATAACTTAAGTGAAATGCGTCTCTTGTTGAATTGCTGATAACTGCTTTCTCTCAGGATCAGTCGGGGGCTTTCCCGCTTATGGCAAAGGCTGGCGGCCCAAAGGCAACCGATGCTGCCTGCGCCCAGAATATACCAGGGATCATTGTCCATTAATCTCTAAAGTCCATCAGCGAATGAAGATACGCCGAGTCTACCATTTGCTGCCTATACTCAAACAGCTGGTGTTTTACAGCTTTTCTAAACAAGAGTGGGAGATAGACAATGAGTCATACCTATAAAATGACTGAACTGGTAGGCAGCTCAACGGTCAGTAGTGATGATGCTATTCAAAATGCCATCGCCGCCGCTGGCATGACCCTGGAGCATATGGGCTGGTTTGAAGTGGTGGAGCAACGAGGCCATATCGAGGATGGCAAAATTGCCCATTGGCAGGTGACGGTAAAGATAGGCTTCAGGCTTAAGGATAAAGATCAGTAGTCGCCGTTAAAAGGCCCTGATCCTGCATATTCACCTGAACCTTGTCACTGGTGTATTGATTTTTCTCCATGGTCTTTCCAATACAATCATGGATACAATAGTTGTTAATTGTTTCTTTCGATTTCTCAAGGAGATCATTCGCTATGCCTTCATTTGACATTGTCTCTGAAGTGGATATGCATGAGCTGGCCAACGCTGTTGACCAGGCAAACCGTGAACTGACTACCCGCTTTGACTTTCGGGGCGTTGCTGCCAGCTTTGAGAAAAGTGGCGAAAAACAGATCGTTATGACCACCGATGCCGACTTTCAGCTGGTTCAAATGGTAGAAATGTTGAAAACCAAGATGGTCAAACGGGGTATTGATGTTAAATGCCTTGAAGTAAAAGACCACTACGGTTCTGGCAAACAGGTCAAGCAGGAAGTGGTGGTTCGGCAGGGGCTGGAAAAGGATATTGCCAAAAAGATCGTGAAAATGATCAAGGATGCCAAGCTGAAGGTTCAGGCCGCCATCCAGGGTGATCAGGTTCGGGTGACCGGCAAGAAAAGGGACGATTTGCAGACTGTGATTGCCTTTTTGCGGGAAGCCGATCTGGATATGCCGTTGCAGTACAATAATTTCAGAGATTAATTGACTGTTTGTGACACAGAAAACCGTTTTCATTGGATGGTGGAAACGGTTTTTTATGTCTCAGCTAAGCTGATATCTTCTTTTTTAAAATAAAACTTTTATTACAAGAAGCATGGCGCTGTAAAATTTCACATTTGCGATGGAGCATATTGCATGGGGCTGGCAGCAGATTCTTCGAAGAATTGGGGTGACGCCTGGAAAAGCTTTTTTAATCGTCGGGTGATTGCACTTCTTTTTCTTGGTTTTTCAGCAGGCCTGCCCATTCTGTTGATTTTCAGTAGTCTTTCCCTCTGGCTTCGTGAGGCTGGGGTAGAACGCAGTGCCGTCACTTTTTTCAGCTGGGCCGCGTTAGGCTATTCCTTCAAGTTTGTCTGGGCACCGCTGGTTGACCGCATTCCGCTGCCGGTTCTGCACGATTTGCTTGGGCGTCGTCGGTCATGGTTATTGTTATCCCAGGCCGCAGTTATTGCCGCGCTGTTGTTTATGGCAGCCCATAACCCTGCTGATGGTCTGTTCTGGATAGCCTGTGGTGCGGTAATGCTTGGCTTTTCCTCGGCCACACAGGATATCGTTATTGATGCCTATCGAATAGAAGCGGCGGATGATGACCTGCAGGCTATGATGTCCTCTGCTTACATTGCCGGGTATCGAGTGGGTATGCTGGTGGCCGGGGCTGGTACCCTGGCACTGGCCAGCTGGTTTACCATGACAGACGAAGGCAATTACGACTATCTGGCCTGGGCCTGGGCCTATCGCTGTATGGCCGTGTTTATGCTGATTGGGGTGGTTACCACGCTGATGGTTGCTGAGCCGGATGTTGATCGTACTTCCGAGTCGGTACACAGTACCGTTGATTATCTTCGCTTTCTGTTGCTTTTTGCCCTGGCGGCGACCGTATTTGTCATCTCTTTTACTCAGCTGGCTGATGCCTTTGGTGCTCTGAAAACCTTTTTGGTGGAGACCGGGCTGTCTACGCCCATCGCCGGTTTTCTGGCCGGTGCCGGTCGATTTGCAGGCAGTGTGGCTGCTGCTGGAGTTACTGCCTGGTTGCTGGTAAAAGTTCATCTGGCACCCAGAGCAATGGTGAAGGAAACTTATGTCGCTCCCTTTGCCGATTTCTTTGAGCGTTATGGCAAAGTAGCTATCTATATATTGTTATTGGTAGGCACCTACCGTATTGCTGATATTGTTATGGGCACCATATCCAATGTGTTCTACAACGATATGGGCTACACCAAAGAGCAAATCGCCACCATTACCAAAACCTTTGGCCTGGTCATGACCATTGCCGGTGGCTTTTTGGGCGGAGTGTTAGCCATTCGCTTCGGAGTGTTGCGAATTCTCTGGGTAGGTGCATTGCTGGCGGCATTGTCGAATGTGCTGTTTGCGTTTCTGGCCAATCTTGAGCCATCCAGCCTCTATTTAAGTCTGGTGATTGCGGCAGATAATCTCAGTGGTGGCATGTCGTCCGCCGCGTTTATTGCCTTTTTATCCAGCCTGACCAACCGCGCCTTTACGGCCATGCAGTACGCTATTTTCAGTTCGCTGATGACGTTGCTGCCCAAGCTGTTGGCCGGTTATTCAGGCACCTTTGTGGATTCCCTGGATTATCCGGTCTTCTTTATTGGCTCAGCGCTGCTGGGGCTGCCGGTTTTATGGTTAGTGTCGTATGTAGGGCGATTGATGGAACGTCATGAGGCGGGTAACTAAAGCTGCTGAGGGTCGTATCCTGAAGAGAATAGTTATTCCTGTGACAGAATTGAGAGTGTTTTGCAAAAGGCTATTCAGCCTTTTGCAACATCCTGTTAATGGGGTTCAGCCGGTGTGTCGTTTGATGAGTCCAGAAGTTCGGCAATCAGTCTCTGCCGCCAAAATTCCCGGGTTCCGTCGTTGGGCAGTTTGTTCAGTGTATCCTGACAGATATGAATCATCGCCTTGAGAATATTTTCTTCCGGGTAATTCAGGTTTTCCAGCTGGCGAATAATTTCGACGGCCAGGGCAATATCTTCCGACGCTCCATCCATGTATTTACTCTCCATGCCATTGATGCGCTTTCAGGTTGATTTTTCCGGATGAAATTGTCACTCCCTCCTGCTCCAAACGTTGTTTTTGCAGGCTGTATCGACTCGACCCATCAGGGAATGAAATCTGACCTTTGCCGTTAATCACCCGGTGCCAGGGAAGGTCGGTCCCGGCGGGCAGCTGTTTCAGGATATTGCCCACAACGCGCGCATAACCGGGGGCTCCTGCCATATCTGCCAGTTGGCCATAGGTTACCACACAGCCTTTCGGAATCCTGCTGATCAGATACCATATTTCCGAAGGGGTAAAGGGGGCGGTCAATGTTGGTTCTCCACGATACTTTCTATGATGATCGCCATGATACTCTTCATCATAAGTTCGACCAAAAATAATAGATGTCAGGATATTTGAAAAGTTTGGAATGGGAAAGGAAATTGTGGAGCCTGTCGTATTTATGAATTTTACAGGTGGATAACCTGTTCGGGAGAATTCCTTTTATGTTGCTCCAAAGGAGCCTTCGCTGTTTATCAAAGCTGCTGGGAATATTCTGTCTGTTTTCTATCAGTATGACATGGGCTGATACCGTCTGGATGAACAATGGCGATGTGTTGTCTGGCGACATTGTCAAGCTGGATTCTGGCAAGCTGAGTTTACAAACAAAGTATGCAGGTACTATTGAACTGGATTGGCGCTATGTCAGGGCCCTGGACTCGGATAAAACATTCTGGGTCAGCCTGATTGGTGAAGAGAAGGCCAGATTGCGGCGGTTTGAAGGCCAGCAGACAGGCGTTACGGTTATTGATGAGAGTGGTCGAAAACGTTCTTTTTCAGCAGTATGGCCGGTTGCCGCTATCCATATTGAAAAGCCGGTGATTGCCGATACCTGGGCGCTGGGAGGTAAGCTTGTTGCCACGCTGGACAGCAAATCTGGCAACGATGATGAGTTTTTGACTGGTGTTGAAGGCAAGCTCAATATTGATGACCAGTGGAATAAAAATGCTTTTTACTGGGATATTGAAGTGGAGGATGATGACGGCATTAAAAGCTCTGAGTGGCAGGTTGGCTACTCATACAGCCGTTACCTGGATGAACACTGGTTTGTGCAGGGAGCCGCAGAACAGGAATATGATTCGGAAGAGGATCTGAGAACCCGTACATCCGTGGGTGGTGCCTTGGGCTATCGTTTCTGGGAAACCGCTGAAAGGGCGCTGAAAACCAGTGGGGGTATCAGTCAGCTCTGGGAGGATTATATTGCCAATGAATCGCAGCGGGATTATGCCTTGACCTGGATCTTTAACTACCGAACACGACTCATGAATAACTGGGAATATTTTGCCAACAGCAGAACATTCTTCCGGCTAAAACAGTCTACGACACTGGTTAATGTCAATCAGGGGTTAAACATTGGGCTTACTGATCGCATTACCTGGAATCTGACGCATATTGTTGATTACGACAGTGACCCGGTTGATAAGGCCCGGAATGTCGACAGCCGAATCAAAATGGGGATTGGTTACCAATGGTGAGGTCCGGGGCGCTGCAGATGGGTGCAAACTGGCAGTCGTCTTCTTGTGGGCATAAAAAACCGGGTTCTTATCAGGCAGCGCCGGAACGGGTACTGCCTTGAGGGTGGGAAAGCCGGTTTCTGTTGCTCTGGCTGCTCAGCAAGTTGCCTCTCTTCACGCTGTTCCTGTAAAGCCCGCATAGTGGTTTCCAGCCAGTTGGCTGCACGATAGAGCAGCGAGTGTCTGGTTAAATTGTCAGAGTGTTGATGTTCAAGGGGAAAAATCAGGGTTTTTCTGACTTTCATTGCTACCGGGTACTTTTTCAGAATTACTTCTGTTAATAGCGGCAGCAGGGCGTTTTGATTGATGACAGATTACGGTTTTTTTACCCTCTCGCCTTTGGCAATGTACAGGTTACAAGCGGGCTCCCGGAAGTAAAGAGGTGCTGCCCCATACAGTAAGCAGACACTCCAGAACCTCGGGCTGGTAAAAGACAGGATCGTCAACCGGGTATAGTACGGGCTAATGGGGTCATAAACCAGAGACTGAGACGCTTTCAACCACTTCTTCACTGGGAGGCGTCATTTCAGCGTAGGCTTTTCTATCCCGTTGTGATGTCGGGCAGGGTTGATTTCCGTGTGAACAGAAAACACAGCAATCACCTTCCTGTGGGGTAATCAGTTTCTGGCAGTTTCTGCATTCGTAAAGGTAAACACAGGCATCCTGAGGCATGGTTTCAACCGCATGGTGCAGACAGTCCGGGCAGGTGATGATGGACGTAGATACAAGAGTTTTTGCGCTTAAGGTATAGTTTTTACTGGACATACTCTTTCTCCTGGCACTTCCTGTGCCGTTCGTTGCATTTTTCTCTTTGGGCATAGGATAGAGTTATCGGCCTCCGTGTTGGTTTATTGACAATGAATACTTAAATCAAGGCACTGTCGTTTTTTGACGCACAAATTCGTAACAAACGCACGTCTTTTCAAACTACCCTATCTGACTTTTTATAAAAAGAGCAGCATGAATCAGGCCAGTTATGATGCAAGTATAAAAGGGGAATATGACCGTTTACTGACAGCCTTAAAAAAACCGGACATTTCTGTCCGGTTTTTATGGGATCAATTAAACGAACTTAGTCGTTTTCAGCCTGAATCGCCGTCAGGGCAATGGTGTAAACGATATCGTCAACCAGTGCACCACGGGAAAGGTCATTAACTGGCTTGTTAAGACCCTGAAGCATTGGACCGACACTGATAACGTCCGCACTGCGTTGTACCGCTTTGTAGGTAGTGTTACCTGTGTTGAGATCCGGGAAGATAAACACGGTCGCACGACCCGCGACGTTACTGCCGGGAGCCTTGCTCTGGGCTACCGACTCAACGGAGGCGGCATCGTATTGCAGAGGGCCATCGATAATCAGGTCTGGACGTTTGGCTTTAACGATTTCAGTGGCCTCGCGCACCTTCTCGACATCGGCACCGATGCCAGAGGTTCCGGTGCTGTAGCTGATCATCGCAATACGTGGCTCAATACCGAACGCCGTGGCTGAGTCGGCGCTCTGAATGGCGATATTGGCCAGCTGTTCTGCATCCGGGTTTGGATTAACGGCACAGTCGCCGTATACCAGAACCTGGTCAGGCAGCAGCATGAAGAAGACGGAGGAAACCAGGCCGCCAGCATCTTTTTTCGTCTTGACCAGCTGGAACGCCGGACGGATGGTGTTGGCGGTGGTGTGTACTGCACCGGAAACCAGACCATCTACCTCGTTAAGCGCCAGCATCATGGTACCGAGTACTACGGTATCTTCCAGCTGAGCTTCCGCCATCGGGGCGGTAAGGCCTTTGTTCTTGCGCAGCTCAACCATCGGGTCAACATAACGGGCGCGGATGCTCTCAGGTTCCATGATGATCAGGCCATCCGGCAGTGTGATGCCGTTGTCTTTAGCGACCTGTTTAATAACGCTGCGCTGCCCGAGAAGGATACACTGGGCGATACCTCGCTCCTGACAGATAACGGCAGCCTGAATGGTGCGTGGCTCATCGCCTTCTGGCAGAACAATACGCTTATTGGCACCCTGGGCTCTCTGAACCAGCTGGTAACGGAAGGCCGGAGGGGAGAGTCTGCGCTCTGCCAGGGCAGAGCATTGTTGCTTCAGCCACTCGGTGTTCAGTTTGGCAGCGATGGTATCCATAACCAGTTCAACACGAGCAGCGTCGTCAACCGGCAATTCATTATGGCGACGATCCAACAGGGTTGCCGTGGTGTAAGAGTCTTCCCCGGTGAGCATGACAGGAAGACCAGTACCGATGGCCTTGCTGCACAGCTCCATGATGGGTTTGGATGGTGTGATACCACTGGTCAGCAGAAGACCCGCCAGGGGAACACCGTTCAGGGCCGCCATACAGGTGGCCAGATGATGTCATCACGGTCGCCCGGAGTAATCACCAGATTACCTGGCTTCAGGTGATGAATCATATTGGTGGGCGTTCTGGCGCTCAGGGTGTAAGAAGTCACCCGACGGGTATCCATCTCACCGGCATTGATGATGTCTGCTTTCAGGTGCTCGGCAATATCCATGGTTCTTGGGGAAGCCAGGTTATTGTCAAACGGAATATAGCCCAGCGGCTGGAATGGCTTGCGGGCAAATTCTGGCAGGCTCTGGAAATGACCGTCTTTATTCAGGCTGGCAACCACGTCCGGCGTCAGTTTATTCAGGGCGTAGCCGACAACATTCGGGTTCTTGATGCCACCAAAGCTGTCGGCGGCGATTTCCAGTTTGTCGGCCAGGTCAGCCAGAGAGTCATTACCGGGCTCAGACACCAGAATGATGTCAGCATTAATGGTTTTGGCAATGTTGCTGTTCAGGCGATTGGCGTAGGGCATTTCCCGGGTCGGAACCAGACCTTCTACCACCATTACGTCACAGTCCCGAGAAGCCTGTTCAAACAGGGCTACGATCTCTTCCATCAGGACATCGCCCTTGTTGTCACCCAGCAGGTCTTCAGCACGATGTGAAGTAATGGGGGTAGGCGGCTCATGGTCCATGATGCGCTGAACCAGTTTGGTGGAACGCTCTGGTCCAGTGTCGCCTACATGCAACTGGGCAATCGGCTTGAAGAACTTGACTCTGAGACCGAGATTATCGAGTGCTCGAACCAGGCCCAGGGTAACGGAGGTCAGGCCAACACCATAACGTGTTGGTGCCAGGAAAAATGTACGCATATCCGGACGAATCCTTCTCATGAAATACTGATATAAAAACAGGAGGTGAAACCTCCTGTTGCTTACATCATTTAGATAACCAGTTTAGCCAGCAATCAGCGCTTCGGTATCACGGGCAATCATCAGTTCTTCGTTGGTCGCGACAACCATGGCTACGGTTGAGCCGGGCTTGGTGATAACACCGCTCTTGCCACGGAAGGTCTCTTCGTTGGCTTGCTCATCAACGTCAAAGCCGAAGATGGACAGACGCTCCATGACATTCTTACGGATCGTGCTGGAGTTCTCACCGATACCACCAGTGAAGACCAGTGCATCAATGCGGCCCAGTTCAGCAGCAAAACCGGCCAGTTTTTTGGCCAGAACGTGGCAGAAGATGTCCAGAGTGAGCTGGGCACGTTCATGACCTTCTGCTGCGGCATTTTCAAGAACACGGCAATCGTTGTCCAATCCGGACAGACCCAGCATGCCGGATTTTTTGTTCAGGAGGTCGATGATCTCGTCCAGGGAGTAGCCGCACTGCTTGTTCAGGAAGCTGAAGACGTTCGGGTCAATATCACCGGAACGAGTACCCATTACCAGCCCTTCCAGCGGCGTCAGGCCCATGGTGGTATCAACGGATTCGCCGTTTTTGATCGCACAGGCACTGGCACCATTACCCAGGTGCGCAACCAGGATAGCACTGTTGTCCAGATCCAGACCCAGCATGTCGGCAGCGGTTTTGCTGACATAACGGTAGCTGGTGCCGTGCATGCCATAACGACGCAGACCGTGCTCTTCGTACAGGTTGTAAGGAACCGCGTACAGGTAGCTTTCTGCCGGCATGGTCTGGTGGAATGCTGTGTCAAATACTACGGACTGTGGCAGCTCCGGGAAGTATTTGATGCAGGCACGGATACCCAGCAGGTGAGCAGAGTTGTGCAGAGGTGCCAGGTGGCTGCAGTCTTCGATGCCCTGAATTACTTCATCAGTGATCAGGGTGGATTGGGTGAACTTCTCTCCACCGTGAACAATACGGTGACCGATGGCTTCGATGTGTTCCATCAGGTTGTTCTCACGGAGAACGCCCACCAGTGCTTCGATAGCACCTTCGTGGCCAGCAGCGCCAAGATCCAGGGTTTGCTTCTCGCCGTTCAGTTTCCAGGTGATGGAGGCTTCGTTGCCCACGAGGCATTCAGCAATGCCGCTGATGCTTTCCTCTTCGGTTTTCGGGTTGATGACTGCGAACTTCAGGGAAGAACTGCCACAGTTGATAACCAGAACGCTGTCTTTGCTCATAGAATCTATTACCAGTGAAAATGACCGCACAGTTTCCGAAAATGCCCGTTTAATGCTTTTAATGTAAGCGAATTGTCACGAATATCATCAAACACCGCGGCCGGAACCAATCACAAGGAGGCTGTCCGGAAATAATGTCCATAACGGAGATGGCAGAACATTGAGGAGGAAACATCGTTTTCGTGCGGTGAATAGTGGTGCTATTTACCGAAAAAACGAATGTTTGAACCCAAGTGCTGTCACAGCAGCAGGACGGTCTATTCCAGGGCAACCTCCCGGATGATCATGGCTTGTATAAAGTGGAGAAGCGGTATGAAAATATTATAACCATTGACCTGTGTCGGTGGACTGCGTATTGATGCGTATATCGTAACAAGGCTGTGGTTAATTATTCTCCAATGTGTCAGAGGTTTTGTTCCAGTGCCGGAAGAACCAGCTGGTCGATCATTTCCGGAACATTGGCAGCCAGCTGCAACAGCTCATTCTGGTAAAGCCAGCCGTAGGATCCTGCAACAATCAGGGCCAGTAATGGAATCCACAGGCCAAAAACTTGGGCAATTTTTCCGGCGGAATAGGGGGTTGGCCCAAACCGGTTGGTCTTTGCAGTACCCGAAGAAAAGATCAGCCATAACAGAAACAGAAGGTTGATGCCCGGGATCACTAACAGCAGGCTCTTCCAGCCACTGCGGTCAAAATCATGAAGCCTTCTGGCTGCCATGGCCAGCATAAGGAGGCAGGCAATAGTGATCAGGCCCAGTGTCAGGTGCAGTGACTCCAGAGGTGGGTAGAAGGGTGTCAGGTGAGGGGTTAAAAGTCCCGGAACCCAGCAGGCGCAGACGACCAGCAGGGCAATTACCCAGAGGGAGGCGATAAATCGTACTCTTCCCATTCTGGGGAGCAGTTGAAACTTCCCGGATGGTTCGGCCGGTTGTTTCTGCTCCTGCTGCTGGATGGTTTCCGGCGGCGTTTGGGGCAGTTCTTCATTACTGGTCATAGAGAGAATCCGGCAATGGGCCCCAGCCTTCATCATGGCTCTTTCATAAGGACGGATGTCACTGGCGGTCAGATTCTTGCGAATAATAACCGGCTTTCCGGAGAACAGATGTTTCAGTTCTGTCTTGTCGGCATTCAGGATCTCTTTCAGGTTTTTTCGAACCTTTCTTTCCTTAAAACCCGGCAGTATTTCTCCTTCGAAAACCAGTTTATAGAATGAGTCATCCATGGCGACCTGTCCTGAAATATGTCCTGAGACAGGTTATCGGCGGGCATAGTGGAGACTGAGGCTTTTTTGTGGTTTACCCCGGAGAGCATAAAAATCGTAAATGATGAAGTGAGCTTCACTTTTTAAGATAAATAATTTTTTATCATAAAAGCATCACTTGATCTCTATCAAAATAAGGCGTCAAGACCAGGCGTATAAAGTGAACCTTTATGTTTACTGTGTATTCCATTGGAATTGATATGGCTAATTCTTCTGAAAAGGGGAAAGTTGGCATTGGCGCTTATATTTCGTTATTTATTGCCATTGTCTTTTTCTCAGGTTTTATGAAAACCACTGAGTGGTGAGGAGTTCTCGATTTCACCACCCTGAATGGTTCATTTGGGAAAATAATGGGGAATACTTTCCGGGGAGCTGGTGGCAGCGGTGCAGCAGATGGTTTTATCTTTGCCCTTACACTTGTACCGACCTGTATGTTTGCCTTGGGCATGGTAGGTATTTTTGAACACTTTGGTGCCCTGGAAGCGGCCCGCAAGCTGCTGACACCCATTCTTCGTCGTTTGATGGGTATTCCTGGTGTTTCTGGTCTTACGTTAATTGCCAGTTTGCAAAACACCGACAATGACCATTAACTGGAAAACACTGTTTGCTGACCACATTGAGCAGTTGAATACCCGCTATGCCTGTGCATTGGCAGCTCTTGGAATGGATGCTGTTATTATTCACTCCGGTGTAGAAAAAAACCGTTATCTTGACAATAAGGTCTACCCATTTTGGGCACATACGCACTTCCGTCAGTGGGTTTCCGGTCATCAAAATGCTCATTGCCTTCTGGTTATCAGGCCGGGTAATAAGCCGGTTTTGGGTTGGTATCAGCCCCGGGACTACTGGCATGCACCTGCGCAGATTCCTGATGAATATTGGGTGGATTTTTTTGATATTGAAATCATTCGTACCCCGGATCAACTGCAAAATCTGGTGCCGGAAAAGAGTCTTAAGGTAGCGGCGCTGGCGGAAGACGAAACCCTGATGAACAGCTGGGGCATTTCGACAGTTAACCCGGATAAACTGATGCATGCCATCAACTGGCACCGCGCTTACAAGACAACTTATGAACAGCAATTAATCCGCGAAGCTAATGAAGTTGCGGCAAAAGCTCATATTGCCGCGGAAAAGGTGTTTCGTAATGGCGATACAGAGCTGCAGATTTTATTGAAATACCTGCAGGCTGCCGATCATCGTGAATGTGAACTGCCCTTTACGGCAACTGTTGTGTTAAACGAGCGAGCTGCAACTCTTCATTGCAGTGGTTATCAGAGGGTAGCCGATAAAGAGCCTCGCTCCTTTCTGATTGATGCAGGCACTACACATCGCCATTATGTGGCGGATATCACCCGTACCTACGCTGCCAAACCCGGTATCTTTGCTGATCTCGTTGCTCGGATGGATAAGGAACTGCTGGATATTATTTCCACGCTTAAGCCCGGTGTTCACTACACCGATCTTCATATCGATATGCATCGTCGTATTGCCGGCATGTTAAGCGACTTTGGTATCGTTAAAGGCTCTCCTGAAGAAATTTTTGAGAAAAAGTATACCCATACCTTCTTCCCTCATGGACTGGGTCATTTCATTGGTATCAATTGCCATGATGTTGCCGACTGGCAGCTGGATATAAAGGGTACTGATGCAGGCAAGCACCCTGAGCACCCATTTTTACGCCTGCAGCGGGTGCTGGAGCCAGGTATGACGTTTACCGTAGAACCGGGGCTCTATTTTATTGAAACCCTGCTGGAAGAACAGGAAGGCAACGGGGACTTTAACTGGGAATTGATCGATCAACTGCGACCCTACGGTGGCATTCGTATAGAAGACAATATCCTGATTACTGAGCATGGGAATGAAAACCTGACCCGCCCGGCATTTGCCAAATTCGTGTGTTTATTGAAATAGCCATTGTCGGCATGACCTTAAAGCAATCTTTATTGTCTCGTCTGATGTGTCAGCACCTGAATATTACCCTTGGACGTACTTATGGTATTTATCGTGATTTTGTCATTACCCGGGTTTGTGGCATTCAAAGAAGTAGCCTTAGGGAAATAGCGGGTGATATTCTGGCCTACCTTTCATTTCAATTGCCTCTTTATATTGCTCGACTTTAGACTTTGCATAACACGAAAGACTGGCCAGGTTTCAATAAAATAACAAGCCGACATCAGCGAACAATTTTTTCAGGTTCGCTTTTATTGCCGGTTTTTCTCTAAATGGCTGTATTTATGCAGCCTCTGCTTTATCTATCTTCAACTGGCCGGACAGTTCATCGAAATTGCACTCATATTTTTGATGATATCTATCCCAGCCCTTACGAATGGGGAACCTTGGAATAATTCGTGACAGGGCAATTCTCATCATGCCTGCGGTTGTTGTATCCGGAGATCTCCAGGGTATCCGGGAAATCTTCAGGCATGACTGATTTTTGCAGACGGTCAACAACTGTAATAATGCATAACCTGCCATTTTCAAATGCATCCAGCGCAGAAGTGTTCTCAATTTTTGCTGCCACAGATGACAGCAGCCAAATGCATGTTTGAGCTGGTGAAACATAGGCTCAACTGGCCACCGCTTTGCATAACCACGAAGTACATCAAGCCCTTCGTGTTCTGTATTGGTTGAGATGAAAATTCTTTTTTCAGTCAGCCCCTTATCATTCTCAAAACAGCTCCAGACAACCCGAATTTCTCGCCCTTTGAGGAATTTTGCCCGACAAATCAGAGTACGATATCGCACGGTGCGAAACTTGCTATACATCCATACTATGGCTTTGTGCTCAGGGAGTTTTTCTACCTTCTCAGCTGTCATCCTGGTGCCGTATTTTCTGGGACGTCCCGGTTTTTTGACTGCGGGTAATGTCGGTAATGCATAAAGGGCCCGGTTTGATGGTATTTGACCAATGACTTCAATACCCATTTCCAGTGTTGGCTGCATCAGCGTCCGATTCATGTGCCAGCAGTCCGCCACCAGCCGTAATGCGCGGTCCCGTACTTCCTTGCGTACAACCTTGAGCATGGCAACAGCGATTTTGAGTTTGCTGGCGTTACCTGAAGCAGGGGCCGGAAATGAAATAATAGGGATGCCGGTGAAAACCTCGTCTGCTACCCGTTCGAATATAACGGCCAGTGACACCCAGCATTGCCCCCAAATGTACTGAGGTCGATTAGTCTTCTTGCTGTGTTGATGGTGGGTACGACAAGCAGGGGCATTGTCAGAAAACCGTTCTATCACCCAGTCATCAAGAGCAAGAGTAATCGGTTCATCTGGCGGTGCCTTTGAACAGACCAGTCGGATCAAGCGACACGCCAGGTGCTTCCATCGCCATTTACCCTGTGAGATCCAGTGGTGGTAACTGCTCCATACACAATGAAAATCAATGGATAAAAGTGCCTGTGTAACGAAACCATCGGTTGAAAGCATACAGCCGAAAAGTAGCTCGCAGAACGTTGGTACCGCAACTGGTGATAGCGCTCTGGCAAGAAAGGTTGTATATAAAGCGAGCTCCTGAAGGATTACTCGGTGATCTGATGTGAGCATGGCAACCATCTCGGATTTCATCGTTGGGGATGGTTGCTATTAGCAGTTTATTCACTTTTTGCTGAACTATTGTGCTTTGGGAACTCTAAAGTCGAGTATATTGGTGTTCTTATTATTCTTGGCATGGGATTAGGAGAGATCATTACCGCCTCTATCAGCCAGACGGTCGCCCTGGTTATTCTGGGTGCACCTTATGGACAGTGGCTAGGTTTTGTACGGAAAAAGCTGATAACAGAATCCGTACAAGACATTCCACAGTTTTGACCAGAAAACCGCTTTTTGACCTGTCCTGATAGCCTCAAAGCGAGGGAGCGAGGATGAGCTAAAAGGGCTTAACCACCACCAGAATGACAATACCCACAAGGAAGACCACAGGAATTTCATTGAAAACTCTGAAAAATGTGTGGCTGTGGGTACTGGTGCCGTTGGCCAGTTGTTTCATATAGCGGGCGCACATGTGGTGATAGCCCACGGTCAGAGCTACCAGGGTCAGTTTTGCATGCATCCAGGGGGCGCTCAGGTAGCTGGGGATGTAGTGTAACAGCCACAAGCCAAGCGTCAGGGTGACAATCATGGAGGGGGTGGCGATGCCGCGCATCAGCTTTCTTTCCATGATGACAAAGCGATCTCTACTGACCTGGTCTTCACTCATGGTGTGATAGACGAACAGCCTCGGCAGGTAAAAGAGAGCTGCAAACCAGCAGGTCATGGCGATAATGTGGAAAGCTGTTACCCAAAGCATGGTTAAACCCGATTGTTATTGAATTTGTAAGCATTCTTACAGGTTAGAAAAGTAAATCAAGTTGCATGCTTTAAATTTCTTGATTCAACGCTTTGGGGACTTTGGACTTATAGCCGTTACTGCTTTTTCCTCACTGCTTGCTTTCATATAATCAGCGTACAGGTATGGCCAGTTTTTTGACCACCATGGAGGGTTTGGGATATCTCGAAGAGCTGCCCGCAAACCGTGATAACATGAGATGACGAAGTCATTTGTTGCCAGTAAGTCTTTATTCCGAATTCTATCGCCCAGAAATGTTTCTGATTCTGTTTTGAGTTTGACCAGTTTTTTTCTGATATCTTTCCTGCTGCTCATTAATTCTGGTCTGCTGATCAGCAACTCGGAGATTTTGTCGCAGAGAAGCCTGAGATCTTCCCGGAGCCCCTGAGGTCTGCCGATGATGTTTTGCAGTAATGCGCGTTCGGTTTTTTGTTCTTCCAGGACACAGCGGCCTCGGGCCAGTTTGGCTTCTTCTCTGTATTTATCCTGACGGGTGGTAAGCCAGGAGTGAGAGGTCCTGTTGTTCAGGCTTTCTTCCATAAAGTGGTCGCATATCAGTGCTGCCAGCTGTGTTATCGCCTGTTTCTGAGGTTTAACTTTTTGTAACGGGTTGATCAATTGAATGTCGTCAGATTCCCAGACACAACAGGCGAAAAAAAAGCGCCTGCACTCTTCCCTGGAAAACCCTTTTGGGCGCACTCTGCCCCCCGTTAAAATCCTGGTTTCGCACTCGTTCATTAACTGTGTCAGCTCAGAGGTGATTGTTTGATAGGTATTTGGATGCTCAAGTAACTGAAGGGTAAGCTCCGGGCTGCTCAACAGTTTAAAGCATGGGGAATCGGGTACTTCCGGACTGTCTTCTTCACGTTGCTCATCAAATGATGGCCACCAACCTGAATCACGTTGAATTGGCGAATCTGCTTCTTCTGGTAAAGAGTCATGGATGGTTTTTATTTCATGAAAGATTTGATGGATTGATTCTAAAATGACCTTTTGTTTTTCGTCGATGTCTGGCATTTTCTTAGGTATGTTGAGCAGTTCTTCAAAGTCCTGAACGCTTTTTTCTTCTGCTTGTCCGTGTAAAAGCGCAAGCTTGTCTTGTGAGAGGCTGGTTGCATCAGGTAACTGCATTAATTTTGCCAGCTGTTTTTTTATTTTGTCGAAATTAGTGTAAAGCTGCCGGGGAAACGGCGGTTCTCTGCTCAGGCTCATACCATGACATGAAATCAGTAACGGTTATCTGGCCAGTAGCCAACGCTTTAACTTTAGCCCTGATCTGTGCTTCAGCTGAAATGCCCTGTACATCAATAGAGAGTGCTGAATAAAGGTCCGGTGGACTTCTTTTTCTGCCTGAGGCGAACGTTGATGTCGCTATGGAAATATCGGGCGCTTTTAGGGTTCGCCTGAAAGAGTGGCGGATGCCCTTGACTGCACGCCCCATGAAACCCGGCCTGGCAGAAGGCTCAGCGGTATTATCCTGACTTGGCGTTTCTGGCAGAGCGCTAATGTTTGAGGTTGCTCCCAACTGGTTGACTTCCATCGGTTACACCTTTTTATTGATCTTCTCGTTTTCTAATCGTTTATAAAATAGCTACAGGGGCTCACTTGCCCCCGATAGACGTGAATCTATCAAATATTCTTGCTGGCTGAATGTCTCAAGCCTCATCATTAATTCAACTACTGTGCGTTACTGAGAAAACGCTCAATTGATTGCAGGGTGATAACACCAACAGCGTTGCATATTTCTAAATTTTTCCGCCCGTTATTTTCCATGACCAGCAATACATCGAGACCTTTATCCAGCATGGTTTCACGAGCTTCATATAAGGTAGACTGCAAATCAATGGGCAGTGTCTGTATAACAGCGTTGTCTCTTATCTGACTGATCCCTTGCTTTTGACATTCAAGCAAGTCTTTAGTTCTGATAATTTGCCCGGGTTGTCGATCGCCCAGGACGACCCAATGACTGTTTGTGCTGCTTATCTTCCTGAGTTCATTTGGTTCAGACTCTGACGATAATGTCACCAACTGTCTATCCATCAAACCCGCAACCCCTGTTCGATTCAACAACTGAGCCATCGGGGAAAGCTGAATACTCTGTCCACGTGCCAGGAACTGCATGGCAAAAATACTCTGTTGGCCACAGATCTGGCTGGAGGTCAGACAGGCGATCACGATAGCCAGCATGGCTGGCAGAATAATCTGGGAACTATGGGTCAGCTCCAGCACGGTAATCAGGGCCGTCAACGGAGCCTGAAAGATCGCCGCCATCATGGCGATCATCCCGGTGATGACATGAAAGGTGATATTGGTAGAAACCCCCGGTAACTGATCAGCCAACATAGCACAGCAGGCACCGGCTGCGGCTCCAATCATCAACGATGGTCCGATCATTCCGCCGGGAACGCCCAGACCGATGACCAGCGGTGTAATCACCAGCTTGGCCGCCAGCAGGATAAAGAGAAACTGCAGATTTACCTCGTCGCCGTTCAGCAGGGCTTCAATGGAGTCATAGCCAATGCCCATGGTTGCAGGGACCAGAACGGCAACTATGCCCATTAGAAGCCCAGCGATTAACAGTGGCAATACGACCTTATTCTGGCGCTTTTGCATGGCAAAGATATTAATTTGAATAAACGCTGCGGCAAGAAGACCAATAATGACCGCAGTGATCGCCGTCACCACCAGGTCTTCGGGTACGGCAGAAGGAATGATCGGGATCTGAAAAGCCGGGTTAGGGCCGTAAACCGTCTGGGTCAGAACGGAAGCCACCACAGCGGATGCCATGACCGGAATAAAGCTTTCCAGTGAATACTCTTTCATAACCACCTCCATGGCGAAGATCACCCCGGCCATGGGCGTATTAAACAGTGCGGCAATGGCTGCGGCAGTACCACAACCCGCCAGTACTCCCAGAGTGTTGGCAGGCAGTTTCAGCATCTGGCCCAGAAAGCTGCCTGCCCCTGCGCCCAAATGTACCGCAGGCCCTTCACGCCCCACCGAGAAGCCACTGACCAGGGCAATCAGTGCCGCCAAAAACTGGGTGATGGTGCCGGTAATGGGTAACCAGCCCCTGTTCAGGGTCAAGCGCTCGATCACATGGGCAATGCCAAAGCTTCTTTGCCCGGGGGGACAGCGCTTGATTAACAGAATCAGGGCAATGGCTCCCCCGACAGGTGACAGGAAACGAACCAGGGGAGGGATAGCTTCATAACCACTTTCCACCGATGCCAGCGTTGCAAATACCTGTTCAGGTATCAGGGCACGCTGAGAAACAACGCCAAAGTAAAACAGCAAATCCTCAAAGGCGATAAGAAAGCCTCCGGCCAGCAATCCGGTCATCAGTGCCATCAGGGTCAGTTGTGGCAGCGCTTCTGATTGCGCCAGACGCAGCCTTAAATTCTGTATCGAGGGGTTGTTGAGCATAGACGCCGCCTGGGTAAAGTTGTTCCGTTGCTGAGCGGTTATCGGGTGGTTTCGTTTCCTGGCATGGGGGGTGAAGATATGACTTTTCAGAGTTATGGGCTTCAGTAATCGCTTATGCCGGAATTAAACAACGTCGGTTGACGTATGTAGTTTGCAGTTTATCGGATTGTCATTGCGCCTCTCTACCTGTTAAAACAGTGTTTTTACTTTTCAGGTATGATTGAACGGTTTTTGCACATTATTTCGATGATTTGATGTGTACAATCTCCGTTCACCCTGAGCGGAGTCGAAGGGTGATTGGCACAGTCTTTATTCAGGGTATGGTGTTTACGCACTTCTTCCGTGCATCCTGAGCCGAGTCGGGGGGCTCAGGACGAACCAGGAGTCATTGTCAATTACATTGAAACCATGTACTAGTGCGCAGCATAGCTGCTTCAGGAGAGATCGAACGATGTCATCAGGAACGCTGTCAGGCATTGTCATTTTGCTGTTTTTTACCTTGCTGGGTGATGTATTAAGCGACGCATTCAGTCTTGCGGTTCCGGGCTCTGTGATGGGGTTGATACTTCTGGTTATTTATCTTCAGTTGTCTGGCGGTGTCAGTGAGTCACTGGATAAGGTGAGCCAGTTCTGTATCCGTTACCTGGCCGTGCTGTTTATCCCGGGTTGTGTTGGTATTTTCTTCCTGAGTGACCTGCTCTTGCAGCAATGGCTGCCGATCGCTCTGGCAATGTTGGTGGCGACTCCTGTTTCCCTGGTGTTAACGGCTGTTCTTCTGCAATGGCTGCTGAAACGCTTTGCCAGTGGCAGCGGAGAGAATCATCATGGATGAGGTGATCAGTTTCGCTTATGGACTATTACAGCGGCAAATGAACAACCCGGCTGCCATTTTGTTGATCAATCTGGGCGCTTACCTGCTGGCGGAAAAGTTGTTTAATCGTATGGGGCGCAAAGGGTGGTTTCACCCGCTGTTTACCACCAGTCTGCTGGTTTTTCTGGTGATTCGCTGTTCTCCACTTGAGCCCGATGTGTATACCAGGCACAGCGAGTTGCTGAAGATGTTGCTGGCACCCTTTACGGTAGCACTGGCGGTTCCTCTGTCACGACAGCTGCACACTCTTCGCCAGTTAGCGGGTCCTCTTCTGTGTACATTACTGATCGGTGGATTGCTGGCGGCGCTTATGGGGATGGGGATGGCTCTGGCAGCCGGCGGCTCAAGAGACGTGGTGTTATCCATTTCTACCAAAGCCGTAACCACAGCGGTTGCCTTGGTGATGGGCGAACAGTATGGCGCTATTATTCCCCTGGTGGCGGCGGTAGTCATTATTTCCGGCGTTTATGGATCGCTGGTGGGGCCAGCACTGTGTCGCAAGTTTGGCGTGACTGATCCAAGGGCCATTGGCTTTGCCATGGGCGTAAACGCTCATGCAGGTGGCACGGCCCGGGCTTTTGAACTGGATCTGACCATGGGAGTCTATTCCAGCCTGGGAATGTGTCTGTGTGCTGTCTACATGCCGCTTCTTGTGCCATGGCTGATCCGCCTATTATTGTAATTAGCCTGAGAAAACCCGATGTTCGATAAAGAAGACCTGATCAAAATCGCCAACCAGACCATGCCTTTCGGGAAGTATCAGGGAAGAAGGCTGATCGACCTGCCAGAGCCCTATCTTCTCTGGTTTGCTGGCAAAGGGTTTCCGGAGGGTGAGCTGGGTAAACTGCTGGCATTGACTCTGGAGATTCAGGTCAATGGGTTGAATGATCTGATTACGCCATTGAAACACTAAGTCGTCTCCTTCAGAAATGGAGCGACGATATCCCGGAGAGTTCTGGTAAGATCGCCGGTAAGTAGTTAACCAAATGAAATCATATTTTCTGACTAAGTGGTCAGTCACTCTGCGGCGTTGCAACTCCGGTCACATAGCTACGGCTATGCTCCCTACGTTGCGCCTTGCATAGTAACTGCCCACTTAGCCAGAAATATACGATTCCATTTGGCCAACTACTTACAAACAATAATCCAGACGTAACGGAAGCAGCAGATGATTAAAGTGGGGATTGTCGGTGGAACGGGCTATACCGGAGCGGAGCTGTTGCGGTTGCTATCGGTTCATCCAAATGTTGAGTTGCGTATGATCACCTCCCGTTCTGAAGCGGGAAAGCCGGTCAGTGAACTTTTTTCCGGGCTACGGGGAAAGCTTGATCTGAACTTTTCGCTTCCGGATAACCAGCAGCTGACCTCATGTGACCTGGTGTTCTTTGCCACACCCAATGGTATTGCTATGGAGTCTGTGCCGGAATTACTGTCTGGCGGTGTTCGGGTGATTGATCTGGCGGCTGACTTTCGTTTGCGCGATACAGCGCTGTGGCAGCAGTGGTATGGTCTTGAGCATGCCTGTCCGGAGGTGTTGGCAGAAGCGGTCTATGGCCTGCCAGAGATGAACCGTGCCGATATTGCCAGCGCCCGGCTGGTGGCCAATCCCGGCTGCTACCCAACGGCAACGCAGCTGGGGTTATTACCCCTGGTGAGAGCAGGGCTGGTCAGTGGCAATATCATTGTCGATGCCAAATCGGGAGTCAGCGGCGCTGGCCGTGGTGCCAATGTGGGCACTCTGCTCTGCGAAGCCTCCGAGTCTTTCAAGGCCTATGGTGTTGCCGGTCATCGTCATTTGCCGGAAATTCGCCAGGGTCTTGAGCGCATGCCAGAAACGGGGGTATCACCATTTACCGGCGACCTGGTATTTGTTCCCCATTTGACCCCAATGATCCGCGGTATCCACTCCACGCTGTATTGCACCGTCAAAGATCATAGTATTGACCTTCAAGGGTTGTATGAGAGTACCTTTGCCGATGAGCCCTTTGTTGATGTTATGCCTGTGGGCAGCCACCCGGAAACCCGGTCAGTTCGTGGATGTAACCAGTGTCGTATAGCCATCCATCGTCCACAGGGCGGTGACACGGTGGTGATATTGTCTGCTATTGATAACCTGGTCAAAGGGGCAGCAGGCCAGGCCGTTCAGAATATGAACATAATGTTTGGACTGGATGAAATAACCGGCCTGGACTTCCCTGCTGCTATGCCTTGATAAGAGACGGTATCATTGTAGTCATAAAAAAGCGCTGCCCCTCTCTGGTTTAGTAATCAGAGGGGGGCGTTGGGTTTTGTCTGATTTCAAGTTAATGGTAAATTTTTTATTTTCTTTAACAGAAATTTTATTCTCTTATTTTTTTGTCTATTTTTGATGGCCTAAAGAAAAAATAATATACAGAGGTTTTAGCTATGGACACGAAAGGTCATCAAGCAAATCCTGTTAATAACCAGCAGGTAACCTATCCACAATCACAAGCGCCTCTTTCCTCATCCGACGCATGTCGATTACCCGCTGGTTCTGGTCATCGAGAAACAGTGAATTACTTTGGATACTCCTTAAATTCACAAGATCCCAATAGACAACATTTGGCACATGCTCCCAATGACCGTCCCAATACCAACCCGGGTCAGGTGAGAAACGTTGATTATCTGGCGCAAGGCGTTGTATCAACAGCCACTGTTCACCCGCAACTATACCCGGATCTTCCTCCATACCCGGATCTTCCTCCATACTCGGATCCTCCGCCTCCATATCCGGGAACCGATGACCAACAGTCCGGGGTTGGCTCTCAACCATCAATAACCACCTCGTTTCCCTCGCCCATAGAAAAGTTTCAACGAGCATTTACACCTGAGCAGCAATATGCGATCCAGCAGGTGCTGGGTGGTTCAATCAACGGATCAACCTGGCTGGCCTATCGACTGGCCGCCCTGAAAAATTATGAACTGCATTTTATAATTGATAACAGCATGTCAATGGATACCCAGGATGGCATGGTACATCCTGAGGTCGGAGTAAAAATGTCCAGGTTTGAAGAGGCGGTCTATCGGTTGAGTCATGTTGCCGATTTATTAGCCCATATTCCGGTGATGGGAATAAAAATTCAAAGTTTCACTCAGGAATTCCCACCAATTGATACCGGTGGCACGCCAGCCCAGGTTGCGATGCAGATGAAGAGTTGTCTGGACACTATTTTCATGGCTGAGAGACTCCCTTCAACCCCGCTCTATCCAGCTATGTTAAAAAGCATAGAAGAGTCTGAACGTTCGCCGAAATCTCCCCCCCCGTATTATCTATGTATTTAATGATGGTGAGCCCAATAACGGAGGCTCTAAAGAGCATATTTTTGAATTACTGAAACACCGAAAGGCTGAGAGGAGTCCGGTGTGCCTGGTTGCCTGTACTGATCTAGAGTCATCAGTCAAGTGGATGAACGAGGCAGATGAGCAGCCAAACGTTCATGTTGTTGACGATTTCCAATCAGAAATGAGAGAAGTGCAGGAGCACCAGGGAGCAGCTTTTCCCTTTACAGAAGGCTTCTACCTTATGTCCACTTTGCTTGGTCCTATTGACCCACTGTTTGATAAAGCGGATGAAAATCACATCTTTGATCATGCGGATTATCAGGAGATCTGTGGCTATAGCGTATCGCCAGCGGAGTATAACTTATATCGAAATGAAGCTTACCGACTGCAAAATGAGCCTTATCGACAGCAAAACAGGCAGGCTGGAAATGTACCTTATCGACAGCAAAACTGGCAGGCTGGGAATGAGTCTTATCGACAGCAAAACAGACAGGCTGGAAATGCACCTTATCGACAGCAAAACTGGCAGGCTGGAAATGAGCCTTATCGACAGCAAAACAGGCAGGCTGGAAATGCACCTTATCGACAGCAAAACTGGCAGGCTGGAAATGCACCTTATCGACAGCAGAACTTGCAGGCTGGAAATGAGCCTTATCGACAACAATACCGGCAGGCCGAAAATGAAGCTTACCGATTACGAGACAGGCATAATGAAAATAATGACAGTTCTGATTACTGTTTAATTTCATAGCGTTACTGGCTGTCTGCAGGAATATGTATTCTCTGTCGCTTAACGGCTTGACCAATTCAAACAGCAGATGGAAGTAGCGCAGCAGCCAGGCAATAGCGACTTGCCATCAACTGCCCCTGAATAAAAGCCAGATAGTTACTGTTGACCCATATCCAGGAGGCTATCCGAGAATAGACTGCCCTACTGCGGTGCTTACCTGTTTCTCAACCTTTACCAAAAATTACTTGTAATGGCATCATAGAGTACCTTCCCAAACCATTGGTACCCCTCAGCTTCACTTGTCACCACGCCCTGGATCATGCGCTTTAACGGCACGACTTTATCTTCATGGCCGTGATCTTTTGCCCATCTCAGCTCATTAACCAGAGTGCTCCGGGCTTTATCCGTAAGCGTTGACCTGGCACCCGCAATGATGCGTTGTAACCGCTCTGCAGTTTTGTAATCTCTGATTTCTATTGCCTGTATCAGATGTTCATTCAGTGTCTCCCGGGCTCCGTCCGTCAACGTTGATTCAGCGCCCGCAATGATGCGTTGTAACCGCTCTGCAGTTTTGTAATCTCTGTTTTTTATTGCCAGTATCAGATAACTGCTCAGTGTGTCCCGGGTTTCGTCCGTCAGCGTTGTCCTGGTGCCCTTAATGAGCCGCTGTAACTGCTCTGCGGTATTGTAATCCCCGTGTTCTATTGCCCGTTTCAGATATCTACTCAGTGCGTCCCTGGTTTCATCCGTCGGCGTTGTCCCGGTGCCCGCAAAGATGCCCATTAATCGCTTTGCAGCCTTGTAATTCCTATACTCTATTGCCCATTTAAGTTCTTTGCTCAATGCGCTCCGGGCTTCGTCCGTCGGCGTTGTTTCGGTAGCCACAATGATGCGCTGTAACCGCTCTGCAGTTTTGTAATCCCTGTGCTCTATTGCCCGTTTCAGATCTTTACCCAATGCGCTCCGGGCTTCGTCCGTAAGCGTTGTTCCGGTGCGCTCAATGATGCATTTTAACCGTTCTGCGGTATCGTACTTCTGGTGCTCTATTGCCCGTTTCAGACCTTCACTCAGCGCGCACCGGGCTTCTTCCGTCAGCGTTACCCCGGTGTCTTCAATGGTGGTTAGTAACTGCTCTGCGGTATCGTAATGCCCGTGCTCTATTGCCATTTTCAGATCATTACTCAGCTTGTTCCGGTGCTCTTCCGTCGTCATTGCCCCGGAGCCCTGAACGGTCTGTTGTTTTTGCAGTTCCCGGGAAGGCAGGGTATTAGTCTGTATTTCCTGGTTTGTTGTTCCCTCTGCCGCTGCTACGATAACCCATGATTTCATTAAATCTGACAGGCCACCATTGAAAAATGGGTAGGATTTTCTTTTTTCTATTTGATGAGTATTTAAAAGCGTCGGCTTTTTACAATTTGTGTCATCGGGATTCGTTGTGTCAATGTGATTCGCACAGCTGGTATCGGCAGTTACATGCCTGAAAGATACTTTGCCATATATAGGGCAATCCTTACCGGCTTCAGCAGATTTGGTTTTTCGGGAATTATTAACTTAGTCAATTAAGATTGGTAAATTCATTATTGATTTTTCTCTTGATCATTTTTTTCGTTAGATAGCAGCCAACTAATTTCGTTCCATCTTTTTACGGATAATTATCTTCCCGGAAACAAACTAACAAAGATCAGCTCTTTAGTTGCACATTAACCCCTGCATAAAAAATCTGAAGCCCACCTGCTCTTGACTTGCTTTCTGGTTATGGCAAACCTTGTTCCCTACCTGTTGAAAAACACAAACTCACCCACTGATACTGATAATAATCATGAAGAGTACAAAAAATAATGACCATATAATCAAGTCAACAATTTTATTAGTTGGAATCGCGATTATGATGACACTGATCTTGCACTTCTGGCACTGAACACAGGAAAAATCTAAAAATTGTTTAACCAAAAATTCCACTAAATCTGACCACCACCACTTTGCCGAATTTGGCCGAACTTGCTGCCTGGTGTTCTAAGGCGGTTCATTTTCCGATGAAATATCTTCTATTGAGAAATCACCATATGATAACCCTCCTGAGGAATCATCATCACTTTTTGACAAATAACGAAGGTTAACGATGACCTAGGTTTTTGTTTTTGTTCCTGATGATGGATAGACCCCCATAAGCCTGGCAAAAACCTCTTCTGCCTGTTTAATTTCTTCTTTTTTAAAGCCCTGGGTCATAGAGGGATTAAGATCGTAAAACCAGCGTCTCAGGCTGGTTCTCAGAGATGTCAGATTCTTCCAGTGATTGCCTCGACTAAATATACTATTGATGGTAAATTCAATATCTTTTTTTGAGGTTGGCTCTTGCAGGCAGGCATTAATAGTGTCTTTAACCGCATCTAATCTTGCTTTAGTGCTTTTAGGGTGATTTTTAGAAGATTTTTTTTGGCAGGTTACCTTTCTTTTCTTAATTGGCCGGGAGTTCACTTCTTCTTCTGAGTGTGATTTACCCTGGCTTCTGACTGGAAATGTTGTTGCCGCTAAGGGATCTTTCCGGAATCTGCGAGTTACTGTTTGAACTGAACTTTGGCATTTCAGGAGGCCTGTTTCAGAGTTTGCTGCACGGGGAGCTGCTTTTACTTTATCAGGGATAGCATTTCGTGCTGCGTTAATACCACTGATATCATCGTATTTTTCTAAATAAATTAATTCTTTCAGAGTTTCTTGGGTATTTTCTTTATTATCATAGGTGACGCCAATCGTATCGGTGATTTCACGAAAAAGCCTTTCGTGAGTGTGGCTGAACAATCGCATTACACTGCAAAAGCTTGTTACTACATTTTCAGCATCCTCATGGTATGGTTTATCCAGAAATTTGCTACTTCTACTGTCGTCAGTTGAATGAAAATCGCTTGAGCAAAATTTTGAAAACTCAATTACGGTTCTCTCTTGAGGTGATATATATCTGGGCTTTGACTGCTCTACATCTTGTTGTGGCTCTGAACCTTCTTTAAGCATGAATGTACAGGGTTTTGCTGGTTTTATCCGGCCATTTGTCATGGCTTGTCCGTGGAGCTTTTTTGCAGCTTGTCCGTGGAACATTTTTGCAAGAGGTCGTTGGGTGTTGGCATCGGGGGTAATTGGTGTGGTGGAAATATCCATAATAACTGCCTTTAGCAAAGTTTATTTTAATAATGATATAAATTAGTTATTTTTTTTGATGAAAAGTTCCATAACTGGTGAAATTTAATTTTGTTTGTAGGTATTTAAGAGAGTTTTTTAGAGCAAGATGGTGTAAGTGGTTAGCTAAAAGGAATCATATACTTCTGACTTAATGGGCAGTCACTCTCGGCAGCTACGCCATACTGGGCAACTGCTCCATAAAATTATTGATAATGGCGAACCCTGATTGAATAGAATGATGGAACCAAACTATATTTTTCTTGTCTGAACTCTATTGGTCGAATCATTTTAGAGGATTGAAGGTGTTTTCCAGGGTCAAGTGCTTAGCCATAACCTCATTAACTGTATGTATTTACTTGCTTTCCTGTGTTTCCAGCGCTCATGGGAATCAAGAGGTTCATACATTAAGCAGAAACGATGTTATCAATAATCTCCATCGAGTTGTTGACAGAAGCCTGCTGGAAGAGTTTGAAAACAATGGCCTTGCATCGGTTGCCAGTGGCATTGTTGGTACAATGATCGGCGTCAGTTGGGCTGGCCTTGCATCGGCAATCACAAAAAACAGTGCCAACCCGTTTTTTATTGATTTTACGGTCAGGGCATTCCTGACCGGGGCTGCGCTTGGGACACTTTCCGTGGTATCCCGAACGTATTTAAAGACCCCTTTCGATTACCTTCACCTGCCACTTGGCTGGGGGTTTTACAAATTAGCACAATTGCAGGACTGGGTTCTGCGTGAAGAGACATCCCGCGAGCTGGAACAGAAATACTCCGAATTTCTCGATCCGGTAGCCAAACGTTTAAAGGCCGTTGCTGAGCAGGTTTTTGATATCCCTGCCGATTACTGGACAATCTCAACCATGAATAGTGGTGTCCCCAATGCTTTTGCAACCAGTGGCTATAATATTGCGGTTTATCATTCGTCTTTTCCTCTGGTGAAAAATCAGGCTGGCATGGCCTGTTTTCTGGGACATGAAATGGGCCATATATTGGCAAGGCACATGGGGCAGGGTTTAAGTGATGTCTTTTTTCTGAATCAGCTGGCCCTGGCCAGTATTCCCTTTGCCAACTCAATTTTGCAGAATCGTGAAACTCAGGCTGACGAAATAGGCATCTACCTGACAGCCTTGGCTGGATATGACCCTTCAGAATGCTCCAGAGTCTGGGGCAGGGCTATCGCTTATAGTGGAAGTCTGCGAGAAGTGGTCAATATATTCCTTTCAGCACACCCGACCAGCAAGACCCGAATGAATGCCTTGAAACACCATGGCGATGTTTTACAGGCCTATTACTTGAACACGCCAGAGGTGCTTGGGCTGGGGCTCGAATATGAACTTTAATGGCTGTTTGCTCAGTCTCCCGGGAGTAACTCAGTTGCCGTTGCCGAAAGTGACCGATCATCTGGTTAAAACTTATACCTGATTATGCTGGCTTTATAGCATTCAGGGTTGCAAAACAGGTTTCTCTGGCTGAGGCAATAAAGCTGGCAATATAGGGTTGCTCCTTTTGTTCCGCTCTGATCGCTGCATACAGTGTTGACCACAACCCCTCTTTACCAAGTCGAACTGCTGCAACGTGCCCTTTATCAAGATATTCCGCCAGTGCCCAGCATGGCAGTGCAGAAACACCTCTCTGGCTGGCAACCAGCTGCAGCATCATCAATGTCAACTCAGCAGTACGGATATCAGCAGGCTCAATATCTGCCGGGTCGAGAAAATCGTAGAAGACCGCCAGACGACCTTGTTCAACAGGGTAGGTGATCAGTACTTCCTGTTGCAGGTCAAGAGGTGTGACAAATTCTTGTTCTGTTAATGGGTGTGTCCTGGCAATGGCCAGTAGCATCTCATAACGAAAAAGGGAGATGTACTCGATGCCATCAATGGGCACTGGGTCAGACGTGACCACAAGATCAAGTTCACCCCGGGAAAGAGCCGGTAAGGGGGCAAAATTAAAGGCGGTGGAGAAATCCATTTCTACTTCTGCCCAGTGTTGCCGGTACTCTGTGATGGTTGGCATTAGCCACTGGTAACAACTGTGACACTCAATGGCAATATGCAACCGTCCGGCTTTGCCGCCCGCCAATCTCATCAGGCGTTGTTCTGTAGCCTTGAATCTTGGCAGTACTTCTTCAGCCAGCTCCAGAAGATTTAACCCGGCAGTGGTAAATCGGGGTGGCCGGGATTTACGGATAAATACTTCCATCCCAATACGATGCTCCAGCTCTTTCAACTGATGGGACAAAGCGGATTGGGTGAGATGTAAACGGCTGGCGGCTTCTACCAGGCTGCCGCTTTGGTGAATGGCTTTCAGTGTTTTAAGGTAACGTAACTCAAGACCCAGGTTTTGCATTGTCATTATTTGCCTTTCTTCTGTCGTCAGTTCACAAGAGTATCATTATTAGTTTTTTTCATTTTTATTATTAGAAAAATGAGTTTGATTCAATTCTAACTCTCCAACAGAATCGTGACTACTCTTTGATCAATCCTGAAAACAATAAGTCTGACGATCAGCCCGGAGTTATTTCATGATCACTACCCATAACCTTGGATTTCCCCGAATAGGTGCTAACCGTGAGCTGAAGAAGGCTCAGGAAAGTTACTGGCGCGGTGACCTGTCCAGGGCAGAGCTTTTGGAAGAAGGCCGTCGCCTGCGTAAACGACACTGGCAGTTGCAGAAAGAATCAGGTCTTCATCTGATTCCGACGGGTGATTTTGCCTGGTATGACCAGGTGCTGAGCCACTCTTTGATGCTGGGTGCGGTACCGGAGCGATTTTCGGAAGCGGACCCTGGTGATATTGATACCCTTTTTCGTATGGCCCGAGGTCGAGCACCTACCGGAGAACCTGCAGCAGCCTGTGAAATGACGAAATGGTTTGATACTAACTACCATTACATAGTGCCGGAGTTGCACAAAGGCCAGAAGTTCCAACTGTCTAACACCGCTATTCTGGATGAAACCGCTGAGGTTATTGAACAGGGCCTCAGGGCAAAACCGGTATTGATTGGCCCGCTGTCCTGGCTGTGGCTTGGTAAAGTCAAGGGTGAGTCTTTTGACCGATTGGAGCTGCTTGACAGTGTTGTCGAGGTGTATGGCAAAGTTCTGGCCAGACTGGCTGAAATGAATGTGGAGTGGGTACAGATTGATGAACCCATTCTGGCTCTGGATCTTCCCCTTAAATGGCATCAGGCGTTTGAATCGGTATATAACCGGTTGCAGAGTTGCCATGTAAAAATTCTGTTGGCCAGCTACTTTGGCGGTCTCAATGGTACTACGACCACGGTCGTTAATCTGCCGGTGGATGGTCTGCATATTGATCTGGTAAGGGATCCGGATCAGTTACCGGCACTGCTTGATCGCCTGCCTGCCTACAAGGTTTTATCAGCGGGTGTTGTTAATGGTCGGAATATATGGCGCTCAGACTTGCAGCAGATAGTGCGGCAATTGAAGGAGGCAGAAGAGCGGCTGGGTGATCGGCTGTGGGTAGCGCCAAGCTGCTCATTACTGCATGTTCCGGTTGATCTGGAGCAGGAAACAGAGCTTGATGACGAGTTGAAATCCTGGTTTGCCTTCGCCAGGCAGAAGTGTGAAGAGGTATCCGTGATTGGTCGGGTTTTATCCGGAGGGCATCAGGCACAGGACCCGGTGGTGTTGAAATTAATTTCCGAGGCCGAAAAAGCGGTATCTGCCAGGCAACACTCCCAACGGGTTCATAATACAGCGGTAGAACAACGGTTGACGTCATTAAATGATGACAGGGAGATTGATCATCGTCGCTCACCTTATGCGGTAAGGGCAACGCTACAGCACAAAAAACTGAACCAGCCTGAATTTCCTACAACCACCATTGGCTCTTTTCCCCAGACACGGGAGATACGACAGAAGCGCTTACAGTTTCGCAAAGGGGAGCTGGATGAGCAGTCTTATATCGAAGCGATGCAAGCGGAAATACGCAAGACCATTAAGAGGCAAGAGTCGCTTGGTTTGGATGTTCTGGTCCATGGCGAAGCAGAACGTAATGATATGGTTGAGTACTTTGGCCAGCAGCTGGAAGGGTTTGCCTTCACTGCCAATGGCTGGGTACAGAGTTATGGCAGTCGCTGTGTAAAACCCCCCATTATTATTGGTGACATCAGCCGCCCTGAGCCGATGACCATTGCATGGAGCCGCTATGCCCAGGAGCAGACCAGCCAGCCGGTTAAAGGCATGTTAACCGGGCCGGTAACTATTCTTTGCTGGTCATTTCCGAGAGATGATGTAAGCAGGGAAGCGTCCTGTCTGCAGTTGGCGTTGGCCTTAAGAGATGAAGTTGTTGATCTGGAGAATGCGGGTATTGGCATTATTCAGATTGATGAGCCAGCCATTCGGGAAGGTTTGCCGTTGAGAAAAGCAGACTGGCCTGCTTACCTGGAGTGGGCGGTGAAGAGCTTTCGCATTGCTGCCAGTGGCGTCAAGGATGAAACCCAAATCCATACCCATATGTGTTACAGCGAGTTTAATGACATTATTGAATATATTGCCGCCATGGATGCGGATGTTATCACTATAGAAACTTCCCGCTCCGATATGGAACTGCTGGATGCTTTTGAAGCGTTTGAATACCCGAATGAGATTGGACCCGGAGTTTATGATATTCATTCGCCAAATGTGCCCAGTATTCAGTGGATTCAACAGCTGATGACTAAAGCGGCACAAAAAATACCCAAACAGCGTTTATGGGTAAATCCGGACTGTGGCTTAAAGACCAGAGACTGGCCGGAGGTAGAAGACGCTTTAAGAAATATGGTTGCAGCTGCGAAAATATTAAGATCCGGTTAAGTGAGGTTGCCACTACCTGAAAAAAAGCTGGCTGAAGAAAAAAAAGTTGGGTTATGAGTAGTAAATCTGAAAAAGTGCCCAGCTTTTTACACTGGCTTAAGTAATATAGGGAAAGTACCGTATTTTTTTATTTTATAGTCTCAGGCTTTTATAAATTTTTTGCTCTGTCTTTTTTGTTCTGGGCTGATTATTTTTCAGGGATTTTTTTAACTGGGATTTTTCTTTATCTGATTTTTTTATTTTATCAATCATCAGCTGTCGTTCGGCCTGTAAAGAGTTGAGTTTTTGTTCAAGGTCAGCCACCTTTTTTTGTTCATCATGGAAAGCAAATTTCACCAGGCTTTCAGATAGTTGATCTTTTTTCTGGAGTAGTGCAAATTCTTTTTTAAGTATTTCCAGATCCTGCTCAAGTTTTAATGATTTACTTGATAATTGCAGGTTTTTGTCTAGTGCTTCATCTAGAAGATTTTGAGTTTGTATTTGTTGTTGCTTCAGGCGTGTATGGTTCCTCTGCAGGTTGGCAAACTTTTGTTGTTCCTCTTGACGAGAAATTTTTATCAGGCTTTCTAACAGTTGTTCTTTGTGTTGAAGTTGTGAGTTCTCTGTTCGTAGAATCTCAAGTTCCTTTTCAAAATTAAATACTTTGCTCGATAGTTGCAGGTTTTCGTTTATGACTTCATTTGAGAAGTTTTTAGTTTGCATGTCTTGATATTCCAGGTCTGCCTGGCTCATCTTCAGATTGACAATGTGATTTTTTAAAGACGTTATCAGTGAGGTATTTTGGGGAGCTACCTGAAATAGCTCTGATGTTGATGCTAATGGTAAAGTTTCAGTCATATCATACAGTGCAGCCTCTATCCCTTCAGGTTGTGGGTGTTGAAAGCCAAAGGGGGTTGCTGAAGCTGGAACAACACCCTGGGGATCACTCGGAATATCTCTGCTCCCTTCAGAGCTGTGTTGTTGAAAGCCAAAGAGTGTTCTCTCTTGTTCTGAAGCTGGAACACTCCAGGCCGCATCCGGTACAGCCCCTCTCCCTCCCGGACTGTATTGCTGGAAGACAAAAAAGTTGGTAGCTTCATCTTCTGAAAACGGTTCTTCCCCAGTATGTGATTGTAAAGTGCAGGATGATCCTGAAGAAGAGTGGTCATCCTGCATTTGTTGAGAGGGTGTCCATGGGAAAATTTCCTGAGGAGCAACGGCTTGCATTATAGATACGTCACCTGTTGGATGCGGTTCTTCACTGGTGCCGGTTTGTGGTTTGTATATGCTGATATCAGGATGAGATGGTGGTGATAGAATCCAGGTATGGGATTGCTCCTGTTCGTTTTGCTCCTTTGGACTTGGAATAGCGGAGCAGGGTGGAGTAACAAGAGAGTGGGTATCTTTAGTCGCCTTCGGACTGCGCCATGAACATTCATCAACGGTTTTGTACGGCTCTTTTTCATGGCATACCAAATCCTGCTCAAGAAACTGTAAATCAGGGACTGAAAACCAGGGTTGCTCAGAATGCTCGAGTGTTTTTCCTGTTTCCCCTGGTTTTTGCAACGTTTTCTGTATCAATATGGAGTTAACCTGGCTATTACTGTTTGCAGGCTCTTTAATGGCATGTAATGAGTCAAAAGTAGCTGTCTTTATATAAGGTGAATCAGGTTCTGTTATACTATCGGGCCCTTCTAAGGGGTTTGTTGCTGAAACTTCTGCTGTTTTAAGATTTATTGATTTATCTGTTTTTTTACTGTTTGTTAGGCTTGCTTTTGTATCTGTGTCTAAATCTATTTCTGAATCTGTTTCTGTTTCTGAATATGTTTCTGTTTCTGAATCAGTTTCTATTTCTGTTTCTGGATCAGTTTCTGTTTCTGAATTAATTTCTATTTCTGAATTATTTTCTATTTTTGGAATCATTTTGGGCTCTGTGGTTTTTTCTTTTCTTGTGGCTGCTTCTTTGTTTGTGTCTGTTTTGGCAGTTTTTTTCATTTTTGTATTAAAGTATATTATTTTATCTATATTGTCTTCTGATCTTAAGCTGGATTCTGGTTTTGATCTTAATTCTGGTCTTAATCTTGGTTTTGGTCTCGGTTTTAATCTTGGTCTTAATTCCTTGTTTATCATTGAACATAAGTTTTGATTTACTTGGGTTTTTGATGTTTTTAATTCTGGGTTGTTGGTAATAAATGACAGAAATTTCTTGAGCGTGCCACGTTCACTGTTTTTTTTATGGTGAGTCCCTGGAATGGATTGGTAAAGTTCATCAATTAGCTCTCGAATTTCTTTTCGACGAGCGGCTTCATTAAAATTTTTTATAAATTTCTTTATTTTTGGTTTAGTGTTGGCTGGATAAGATATTATAGTTCTGTTTTGACGATTAGGATGGGTATAGTTGGGATTACTTTCCTTTTTTACAATCCCGATGCAGGTTAGTAGTAAATTTTTTTTTGTTGGTTTACTGCTTATAGTTGTTATATCTCTAAGAGCGTGATTGATGTCAGCATATAACTTGGTCAGTCTTTTTCTTCTTTTGCATTCAGCAATGGCATTAGCTATTCTACCTGTCTTATTGTTATTCATTTGATCATTTTGGATGCACTCTTTATCCTCTTTGTCCCTGTTATGGCATTTAAGCGATGAATATTTATTGTCCGGTTTTACTATTTTTTGTTCATGTGCCTTCAATCTTTTGACTGAGGTTTCGTTTGAGGTATTTAATGGTTCCTTGTTACATTGTTCATTTCTTTTGTTTTCTGAATAATCAGAGTTTGCTCTTTTGCGATTTATGCTGGCTGTATTATCTGAAGTTTTAATAGATGCCAGTATTGGAGAGTCAGCTGCGCTATCATTGTCAGTTGTTGAGTATGAGATTTCCTGGTGTGGCATACCAACAGATTGATGATCGAATGACCTGAAAAATGAGATTTCAGCCTGTGCGCCCGGTAAATATCTGGTTGGGTCAATACTAATGACTGAAGGCTTTGATGGTCCCGCTTCCTGAAGGGGTTTTGTTAACAGTTTAATCAAGGGGGAGGTCTGTTGATAGTTTTTAGAGAGAATGCCGTCCATTTTACTACCCTTAATGGTTTTAATTGTTTGATGAAATAAGAATATCCGGTGGCGAGTCAGCCAGTATTTAGCATGTCTGTCTTGATGATCTCTTTACCTATAAATGGTTAGTCATGTTTTTTTGAAACAATCAGGAATTAAAGTAGTCTGGAATTGTATAAAAGTGTAAATCTTAATTATTTTTATTATGTCCGTTATCAATGGCACGGGTGAATTGTGCAATAACTTGCTATTAAATACCGAGATAGCCGTGCTTACCGGTAGTGATTTTGGTTTAATGGCAGTCATAACGTTGTGAAGAAACAGGTATTGGGGATGAAGTGGTTAAAAGTTCTGGTCGTGAGCCTGAGTATTTTTCTGGCAGGGTGTCAGACGGTGTCAACAACCAACTCAGGGACTATTGGTGTTCAGCGTGAGCAGAAAATGTTCTCTTTGCTCTCTGAAAGCCAGGTGAATGCCATGTCTGCCAGGGCTTATCAGGAAGCTCTGAATCAAGCTCGGGAAAAAGAAGTGCTGAACCGCATGCCAGCAGATGTTAAACGCCTGCGCAGGATTGCTGACCGGCTGGTGTCCCATGTTGGTGTGTTCAGGCAGGATGCCCGAAGCTGGCAGTGGGAAGTTAATCTGATGACGGATAAACAGCTGAATGCCTACTGCATGCCCGGGGGCAAGATTATGTTTTACACCGGCATTATTGACACTCTGAAGCTGACGGATGATGAAATTGCCGCCATTATGGGACACGAAATGGCTCATGCACTCAGGGAACATGGGCGGGAGTCTATGTCTCAGGCCTATGCCGTGCAGTTGGGGCAGGATACCCTGGGGATTCTGCTGGGGGTCAGCCCTGAGTTAATGAGTGTTGGCAGTACCGTGGTAAATTATGCGCTTACCTTGCCTAATAGTCGTACCAATGAGGCCGAGGCTGACCTTATCGGTTTAGAGCTGATGGCCAGGGCTGGATATAACCCGGAGGCTGCTGTCAGCCTGTGGAAAAAGATGTCAGCGCAAAGTGGTGGCAGTGTGCCGGAATTTATGAGCACACATCCGTCCCACGATGCCCGTATAAACGGGCTGAATGCCAATATCAGGAAAGTGGATCATCTCTACAGGCAGGCGATTAGCAAAAGCAATTAATCCATAGTTCAAATTATAAGTTAGAACGGGGATATTTAAGTGTGAATACCTTCTCATTCAACGATTGTAATCGGATACCACCAGCAGCCCCGTTAGTCTCTGAACGAGAGGGTAAAGAAACTGAAAAATGCGTTATCTGCCTTGATGGTCTGGATAAAAGTCCCATTGCAGCAATGTTTCCCTGCACCCATATCCACCACAAGTCGTGCATTGCTAAGTGGCTAAGCGGTCCAGGTCATGCCGATATTGGTTGCCCAATGTGTAAACGTAAAATTACTCATTGTTTGTACCCTGAGAAGACGCCACTCCACGTGGCAGCCGCCGGAGGTCGCTCTGATATTGTCAATGGCTTGCTTGAACACGGTGCCAATGCCAATGCCAGCACCAAGGACGGGATAACTGCCCTCCACTGCGCCGCTGGCAAAGGTGATGAGGCGACTATCAGGCATCTTGTCAAACAGGGTGCCGACGTCAATGCGCTCACAACAGCGGATTACCCTGAGACTCCGCTTCAGCTTGCGGTATTTAATGGTCATGAAGCGGCCATAACAGCTCTTATTGACTACGGTGCTGACATTAATGGCCACGCCCCGGATATAAGACGCCCACTTCACTTTGCAGCTGCAAATGGTTTCCTCAATATCATTGATGTTCTGCTTAACAAAGGTGCTGATATCAACATCGGCAGCAGGACCCCTCTGCATTTTGCGGTGGAACATGGAAAACATGATGCCATCCGGCTGTTGCTTGGCAGGGGTGCCAATATCAATGCCCAATCCTCACGGTTGTCAAAACAGTTTGGGTTTGAAATGGTAAGACACCTGCTTATGAAAGTGGAAATGAGGGAGAGAACCGACAAATCGACGGCAAGTAACGGTGAAAGGGAAGGCCGCCAGAAACTGTACGGAAAAACACCGCTTCACATTGCTATTGACACCGGCCAGGCAGAGATCGTTGATCTCCTGCTGAGCGCTGGTGCAGCCACCGATGTACTTATTGGCAGTGGTGAGACGCTATGGAGCTGGATAAACAATGTAAACAAACTGACTGTACCCATAATCAGGTCGTTAACCTTTGCCATATGTAACTCTGAGGCACCCTGTGACGATATGCGTGCAGGATTACTTGGCGCATTAATTAAAATCAATGACTGGAAGTTATTCGACCAATTGTTCGCCAATACCCCGAATGCTGACATTAACAAACTTCATTACCCGGGTTCCGGTCAATCAGCCTTTTACGAGGTGGTTAAAGAGGGGCAAAAAGACAAAATCCAGGCCATGATAACCCGGCGTGCCGATGTTAATGCCCGTGACCACCGTGGATGGACGCCCCTGCACTGTGCAGTCTACAGTCGCCATCCGCAAGACGCCACTGAGCTACTGATTGGTTCTGACGTTAATGCCACAAACAACGAGGGACAAACGCCTCTGCATCTTGCGGCTAAATCAGGTAAGTCAGAGGTTATTGATCAACTGATTGACCGTGGTGCTTCTGTCAATGCTACCACTGGCAGAAGGGGCTGTGTTACAGGGCGGGCGGAGGAGTATAAGGGGTATCAGTCAACCGGGGCAGCACTGAGGCTGAAGTGTTTTAAACAGGAGGTTTGCCTGAGAGGCTTACTATTAAATGGCCAACCGGTCAGATCGGATGCGATGGTTAGAATAGACAACACCGGCATCATGACCCCCCTTCATTATGCAGTCCAGGGAGGTCATGTAAAAGCAGTTCAGCACCTGCTGGTCAGAGGTGCTTCCATCAACGAAATAACCCAGAACGGAATGACACCACTGAAACTTGCAGAATCTGAGCTGATGAAAGCTAAAAAGATTAAAGTGTTAGGCCCCGCCTCATTCCTTGGGGGACAACAGGAACCAGGCTTTAACGCCGCAGAAGCAGTTAAATCCTACTCAGACATCATCAGCCTTCTAAAGGCTCAGTCATCACTAACCTCCGTACCTTCGGTAGCTATCTGAGGACCTTCAATGTTGTCATTCAATCGGGGTGTAGGATAACGCAGCCCAATGGTAAAACGAGGGCGTATAATTTCTGACATTGGTGTAGCCTGCCGCCTTCAGCACCATCACCATGTGTGCGGACCGGATACCGGCAGTACAGTAGACGACAATCGGGCTATTTTTTTGAATATCCTGATCCGATAACATTCTGCTAATGTCGTCAAAGGACTTCAAGGTGCCACTGGCTGTGAACAGCTGTTGAAATGGTAAGCTCACTGCTCCGGGAAGATGCCCTTTGCGCTGTTCACCCAAGTCCATTTTGCCGTGGAACTCTTCCGGTGATCGCGAGTCAATAACGCGAAACTGAGAGTAGTCCCGGTAAAGGGCTTTGGTATGAATGGTGGCTGAAGAATCCCGTTGGGTTATCGTGTAATCACTTTTGGTATTGAAGAAAGTTGGGATGATGGTGGTTTTCAGCCCTTTTTCTTTCCAGTGAGAGTACCCGCCATTAAGAATGCGGACATTCTTTAACCCTGCCACGTGCAAACTCCAGGCAATTCGGCCATCTTCACCCCACCCCCGTTGAGCATCGGCATAAACGACAATATTATCTGTTGGGGTCAGGCCCAGCTTCTGTATCTGGTATTCCAGCTCCTTATTGTCAAGAACTGTTGCCCAGTTCTCGCTACCGGCTGCCCCATTCATATCAGAAAGAGATTGCCACTGAACTGAGCGGGCTCCCGGGATATGTCCCTTGAGATACTCAGAGTATGCCCGGGCATCGATCAGCAGGTAATGGTCGGGATTGCTGGCAACCGTTTCTGCACTGATAAAATAATCCTCCGGTACTGCATAGGCGAACCTGAAGGGCAGAATCAGTAGCAGGAAGAAGAAAATACATCTTTTGAGGTATTGGGATAATACTGGTTTCTTATTCATTGCCAACAGGCCTCGATTCACGGGAATAGACAGACTTCAGGAAAAAGTCATCGACCTGATCAAGGGCAAAGTGACTGGTCAGCCTGGCCACCCCCTCACGCCCAAACCAGCGGGAGATAAAGAAACAGAGTGTAGCCGCGATCATGGCGCTGCTCCAGGATAGCAGTGCCCCCTGCCACCAGCCAAAAATGGCGGCGTTGGCAAAGGTAAGAATAAAAGCAGGCAGCGGCGCTGCTACTGCCTGGATAACCATCAGTAGTCCTGAAACCAGAGGGGCCCATAGTCCGAAACTGAGAATGTAGGTGCGTACCATGTCGATATCCAGCGATGAAAGAATCCGGATCATCTCAAATAGCCACTCACGGGCTGGCGGGGTAGCCAGAATAGCAGCAGTTATCAGCAGAACGATCAGTGGTTTGGTAATAGATTGAATAGTCATTAATCAGGTGTAAATGCAGTTCTTTCAGGAACCCTTCCATGCCTGGTTGAAGTTTCCCAACTGCCAAAAGATGTGAGCGTTGAAATTGGGTCGTTGGCCACTGTGAAATCAGCAGCTGTGGGTTTTTTGCAGTTTGAACATAAAGTATTCGGTTTTTATATTTAAACTCCGACGTTTACTTCAAACATTGATTCCAAGGAGTTAATCGGTCCTCAAAGCGCGAGAGAGGGTACTCGTGCATGAGCCCTGTGTCAAACCGGGGCCGAGTGATCGGCGGTGAACTTTATTCTTCAGCAGTTGTCAGAATGTCGGTCATATTCAGGATTTTGCCCAACTTTCACTCGTTCTGTGAAGATAAGAGGAAAGGTATGTCAAACCCATCTTCGCAACCGGCAATCTCTGGTGCAGTGAACTCTGGCTGGAATTTCCCTCCCTCTGATGATCCGTCGGCAAGTTCCGCCGCCACCCACTTGCCGGATACCCATAAAGCTACGGCGTTTTGTCGGCGAAATACGACGTTGGCTTCTCATGAAGAGCAGCACCTGAAGATTCATGGCTATTCCACCGAGGAAATCGCCAGGTCGGAAAAAGCCCTGGTCCAGCGCAATATCACCCCAAGCCACAGTGAGATCATTGGTCATCTTCAGTCAGACAACGGTGATACACTGGGCACCATTAAACAGTGCATTGAAAACGGGTTGAGTTCAACAGCAGGGGTTCAGGGCAAACTGCGATTGTTGATCGAACTGCAAAGCTACACCAAATCATGTGTAAAAACCGCCGCTGAGAATCTCAATCATCAATACTCTTCCTTCTGGCCAGATCGCCAGAGCATCGTAACTATGGTCAATAAATGGCCCAGCACATTGCAACGACAGGGCGCTGTTATTTGCCAAAGCTGGCCAGAGCTTATGGTTGACAACGCTGTACAAGTGGATTTCAGCTCCAGCATAAGTATCTGTTCCAATGTACTTAACTTTCAGTTAGAGCCACTGGATTGCCTGTCATTTTTACGACTTGTCAAGGATATCTGGTTTGATGCCCTGGGTTGTGGAAATATCTGTGCCATCGACAGAGTCAGTCACCTGCTGGTTACGTTTGCCTGGGAAATGTCTTTCAATCTCTATTATTTGCACGGTAGCTCTCCCAAGCACGACCGTCACGAGCGATTTGAGCAAGTGGTTCAGCAAATGCTGGAACAAGGTATTCACTGCATTGATGATATTGACGCGTTTGCATTTATGCTGGTAACCAAGCCCCACATCTGGCGCAATCATCAAAGTGATGTTCTGCAACTGATGGTCTGCAGGGCGTTCAAAGGCCGGGACCAGCAACTGTCTCCACTCTGTGCCCAGTGGCGGGAGGATGCAAAGAGCCACGAACAAATCGCTAAAACAGTAGAGACAGAGATCATCCCTGACACAGCCTCCGCCATGCATTACCTTAACGACATACACGGTTATCTGATGCAATACAGGGCCCCTAACTGCAGCGACAGCAGCCAAATACATAACGCGACATACTTTGATCCTGTCACCCTGCAATTAATGTCACCAATCCTGGCCCCTGACCTGACAACCACACCCGCTCTTGAGGTGACAGGTGCGACTCTATCGGCCTATTTCAATTTCTGCCTGGACCATCAGGCGTTGTCATCAAATAAAACATTTGAGGATTTCCTGACGAACAAAGTCGTACCGGATATCAGCAAGCCGGGATATTTTGGACTTCTGGAAAGTACGGACAACGCCGAAAGCATGGCATCGAGACCAGGCACCAGCGCAGAGTTGAGTACCATCCGTAGTCACGGTGAAATGCCCAAACGCAGGAAGAAGTTGGCCAAATCACCCGTGATGGCAAGAAGCTTCATTAGGGATTGATGATCCTGTCGGGTTTATTGGTGCTAGGAGGCTGTCCGAGAATAGACTGCCCTACTGCGGTGGCAGCAAATTGGTCTAAAAAGTCGGAAATTTTTAGTAAATAGAACCACTATTCACTAAAAATTTCCGACTTTTTATCCTCAATTTTCTGCCATCCTCGCTACGGGCGCTATTCTCGGACAGGCTCCTAGCACTTGCAGGAAATATTCATTTCTTCGGAATTTTGCAGAAACCTTCTGCCGGCACATCCAGGGCAGCGTTGAATTTGCTGGACATGTTCTGAAACGCGATCAGGCCAGTCAGTTCAATAACAGCGTCATTATTGAAATGCTCTTTTAGCTGCTTCATCAGCTCAGGGGTTACCTGTCGGTCGCTGTAGGTAACAGCCTCGGTATATTCCAGGGCAATACGCTCCTGAGCATTGAAAAGGTCAGAGTCTTGCCAGTTATCCAGTGCTTCGACTTTATCCATGCTGCCTGCACACTTTGCCAGGGTCATGGCATTGATGTCAACACAGAAGGCACACCAGTTGACCTGAGATACTCTGACGGTAACCAGCGAGCGCAGCTCCGGTGACAGGGGTGACTTTTTTCGATCCAGCACGCCGTAGAGTGTGGCTACAGCGGCAAATAACCGGGGGAACTCTTGCCCATAACAAGCCCGGCTTAAGGACTTTTCCATAGCGACGCTTCTGGCTCCAGAAAAAAGGCATTAGCCACCAAGGATAAGAGCGAAGGGGTTTATCCGGTACATACATGGCTGATTCCTAACTTGCAGTTCCATAGTAGGTCAGCCGATGGTGGCAGGAAAGTTGGATGTCTACAATCCTGTTGTTGGTTTTTTCTATTCGACTATATGTAATAACATATGGTGACAGTCAGGTATTTTCTTTAAAATATCCTGCTTTATGATTCCAATGAAGAAGAGGTCGTCTCATGGACGTAATGGAGCAAATAAAAGAACAGGTTGAATCCCATACTATTCTGCTGTACATGAAGGGCTCTCCCAAGTTGCCCCAGTGTGGTTTCTCTGCCAAGGCGGTTCAGGCGTTAATGGCCTGTGGCGAACAGTTCGCTTTTGTGGATGTTCTGGCTAACCCGGAGATTCGTGCCAATCTTCCCAAGTATGCTAACTGGCCGACCTTCCCACAACTGTGGATTAAGGGTGAGCTGATTGGTGGCAGTGACATCATTATTGATATGTTTAACAGTGGTGACTTGCAGCAGTTGATTGCTGAAGCGACTGGTTCTGCTGAAGGTGCAGAAGACTGATTTTCAATCGTTTTTATCCTTCCCTTCCGGTGTGATAAAACCGGAAGGTTATCTTCTTCCGGGTCAGTTCACTACCTGACTCATTGAGTTCCTGTCAGTTTCTCCTTTCTGCTGTAATTACTCCAAAGGCTCCTCTTTCGGGGCAAAGTCATAAGGTAAGGAGTGAAAACCAGGTAAGCCTGACTGTTCAGCCATCGGAGTATCCTGAGGCTCTTGCCAGTTTGTGGCAGCATTTACCGGTGGTGCTGAGTTGCATAGCTTTTTAGGCGAAGGTTCAGCATTTGTATCGCCTGGGCTGAACTTTGTTGCATCTGTTGTTACAAAGGCTATGGGTAAAGTTGCTGCGGATATTATCTGCTGCCCTGAAGTACCGGGATAAGAGTGGAGCCTTACTGGTTTTGGAGGGGCATTTTTTTTCTTGAACGATAGCTTTGATTTGGCTTTTAACATGACCCTTTCATTTAAAGGTTCAGGTTTGTGCCCGGGGCGTTGATCTTTATCGATATTAGTGTGATCTGGGATTGATATGCCAGCAAATGCTTCCAGTATTTCCTGATCACACTCTGAATCGCTTTCTGATTCACTTTGCGGCGTTTTTGTTGTCTGTTCAGATTTCCTGGCAAGGGGAGCAAATGCAGAGTCTTCTCCAGACAGGACGTAGTTTGATGGCGGATGTGGGGTAACCTTCAGCCCTCCGCTGGTATGTCCGATATCTGGTTTTCTTGTGGGATTTGGTTTTTTGACACCATCATCGGGTGCTACATCCCAGAAAAGCACCGTACTTGCAGGAACGCCAGTATTTTGCATAGACACACGCCAGAAGAAGTTGTTTCTACACATACTTCGATATTTTAATTCCCAATTAGTTCATTTTCTTTATGCGAAAAATGAAAGCTGTCTGATCCCTGTCTTCGTTCGGGGTTAGCTACCTCAATAAACTGAGCTTTGGGAGTGTTGGGAAGGAACAGAGTGGGTTCCGGGTGAACCAGTCTTTAGTAAAGGGGGGCACAGGCTCCGGGTTGTATTTTTCTTCTTGCTCCTTTATCAATATGCGGCTTGTGATAAAAAAGTAGTCATTTGTTTCTACTGCGGTAGGCGAAAACCGTGGTCATGTGTATCATTGTATGCGCAGTTTTTGTGATGCGTGATTCAATGTGAGATGACATATTACTTGCACTCTCGTATTAATACGCACAACTTTGTAAATGATAGCTTTTTATATGACAGCTTTTTAAATGACAGTTTCATAAAGCGTAGGAGAAATACTTATGGGCGTTTTAGTAGGCAAAAAGGCTCCTGACTTCACAGTCCCTGCTGTACTGGGTGACGGCTCTATTGTTGATGCTTTTACCCTGTCCGAAGCCATTCGTGGCAAGTACGGTCTGCTGTTTTTCTACCCTCTGGACTTCACTTTCGTATGCCCTTCTGAACTGATTGCCCTGGATCACCGTATGAGTGCTTTCCAGGAGCGAGGTGTTGAAGTGATCGGTGTATCTATTGATTCTCACTTTACGCACAATGCGTGGCGTAACACGCCTGTGGACCAGGGTGGTATTGGTCAGGTGAAATATACTCTGGCTGCTGATATGACACACGACATCTGTAAGTCTTATGACGTTGAATCAGAAGGTGGTGTGGCATTCCGTGGTGCTTTCCTGATCGACAAGGAAGGTCTGGTTCGCTCCCAGATCGTCAATGACCTGCCGCTGGGCCGTAATATGGATGAACTGATTCGTCTGGTTGACGCCTTGCAGTTCCACGAACAGCACGGTGAAGTTTGCCCGGCTGGCTGGAACAAGGGCGACAAGGGCATGACAGCGTCCCCAGACGGCGTGGCCCAATACCTCTCAGAGAGTGCGGATGGTCTCTAGGAGCCTGTCGGACTTAAGACTGTCCTACTGCGGTTACGATAAATTGGTCTAAAAATTCCTGCTTCTTCGTCAAATAGCCCCGCTATTCTCCTCAGAAGCAGAAATTTTTATCCTCAATTTCTCGCAATCCTCGCTACGGACGCTTAAGTCCGACAGCCTCCTAGCCCCTTATAACGGTTGGAAAATGCCATATATACAGTCTTTTTAAAAAGTTTTTTGCAGTGGAATACTTGACTCACGGCAAAATAACCTTATCATTCGCTGCCGTTGGTTGGTGACGAGATGTCGCTGCCAAAAATAGTTCCCTGATAGCTCAGTTGGTAGAGCAAATGACTGTTAATCATTGGGTCGCTGGTTCGAGTCCAGCTCGGGGAGCCACTTAATTCTGTATATTAGCCTGTGGCTGGTGTAAGAATGGGTCGTTAGCTCAGTCGGTAGAGCAGTTGGCTTTTAACCAATTGGTCGTAGGTTCGAATCCTACACGACCCACCATACAGCATTGAGATTTGTAAAAAGTCCCTTGTTGAAGAAACTGTTGTCAGTACAGTAAAACTGTCGATTAGTTCCCTGATAGCTCAGTTGGTAGAGCAAATGACTGTTAATCATTGGGTCGCTGGTTCGAGTCCAGCTCGGGGAGCCACTTATTCTGTCTGTCAGCCTGTGGCTGGTGTAAGAATGGGTCGTTAGCTCAGTCGGTAGAGCAGTTGGCTTTTAACCAATTGGTCGTAGGTTCGAATCCTACACGACCCACCATACAGCATTGAGATTTGTAAAAAGTCTCTTGTTGAAGAAACTGTTGTCAGTACAGTAAAACTGTCGATTAGTTCCCTGATAGCTCAGTTGGTAGAGCAAATGACTGTTAATCATTGGGTCGCTGGTTCGAGTCCAGCTCGGGGAGCCACTTTTCTTAGCTATGAAGCGCTGTTGTTGGTGTTTTCAAATCCTGTCATCTTTTCTTGAGACAGTTCCCGGTTTGTTTTCAAGCCCCTTCCTCTTCTGAATGTTCCCCCATAGACATGGTATTTATTCTCCGGCCGTACCATCGGGACCTCAAGGCAGGCATAGAGCAGGCCATACTTTATTACGCAGCTTTCGGTTTTAATCAGCGCATTAAAGAGCGGAGTAAATCACCCCGCATAGTGGTCAACCGTCGATTATATCAGTTTTATAACAGGCAACCTGGTGACGCTGATTCAATCCGGACGTGGAGCAATCAACAAGGTCTGGTTTTTTCTGTGAGCACTGTTCGTCCGCGTAGAGGCAGCGAGTCCTGAAGACGCAGCCTGATGGTGGATCAATCGGTGAAGGTAAATCGCCTTTCAATACTACCCGCTTCTTTCTCACAGCAGGGTCCGGAGCCGGAACTGCGGAAATCAAAGCCTGTGTATAAGGATGTTTTGGCGAGTTATAGAGATCATCTTTATCGGCAATCTCCATAACATTACCCAAATACAAAACCATTACCCGATGACTGATGTGACGGACAATGGAAAGATCATGACTGATAAACAGCAGTGACAGACCAAACTTCTGTTGCAACTCTCCCAGCAGATTAATGATCTGCGCCTGAATAGAGACATCCAGTGCGGACACAGGCTCATCACAGACGATCACCCTGGGTTGAAGAATCATTGCCCGGGCAATACCGATTCGCTGACACTGTCCACCTGAGAACTCATGGGGGTAACGGTTGATCATGTGTGGCAACAGGCCAACAATATCCATCATCTCACGAACACGGTCCCTGACCGCCTCACCGGCAAGCTCTGGATGATGGGTGATCAGTGGTTCAGCAATAATCTCGCCGATGGTCATGCGTGGATCAAGGCTGGCCAGCGGATCCTGAAAAATGATCTGCATCTGTTTGCGCAAAGGGCGCATCTCTTTTACGGAATGCCCGGTGATGCTCTGCCCCATCCAGACAACCTGTCCATCAGTATTGTGCAGTAATTGCAGAACTGCTCTGCCGAGCGTGGATTTCCCGCAGCCAGACTCACCAACGACAGAAAGGGTTTCACCTTCATGAAGTTGGAAACTGACACCATCGACGGCTTTCAAAGTCTTTTTTTTCGTGAAGAATGTGCCTGTATCGACGGGGAAGTGCACCTTAAGGTTTTCTACTGTAAGGATTGGCGCTTGCTCAGTAACAGTCATAAAACACCTTCCACGACATTAACAGGATTATTTTTAACAGGGCTGCTGGCGTGAAAAGCTGAACTCAGTTGATGACAAGAGGCCGTTCGACCAGCATCAAACTCAGTGGTTTGAGGGCGCTCCTGTTGACAGAGATTGGTCGCATATTGGCATCGGGGCTGAAATGCACAACCTTGTGGCAGTGCCTGAAGATTGGGAGGCTGTCCGGGAATTGCGTAGAGATCTTCATTATGATCACCATCAATTCTAGGCATGGATTGCAAAAGACCCCGGGTGTATGGGTGTTTTGCATCACTGAAGAGCGCTTGTACGGATCCGGTTTCAACCACACGACCACCATACATCACCATCACATGATCGCACATACTGGCAATGACACCCAGGTCATGGGTAATCATCACAATGGACATACCCAGCTTGTCTTTCAGGTCATGGAGGAGGTCCAGAATCTGAGCCTGAATGGTAACATCGAGCGCAGTGGTTGGCTCATCAGCAATTAACAGGTCCGGCTCACAGAGCAGTGCAATAGCGATCATAACTCGCTGACGCATGCCACCAGAGAACTCATGGGGGTACATATGAACCCGCTTGCGGGCCTCTGGTATGCCTACCAGTTCCAGCATTTCAATGGATCGCTCCAGGGCTTTCTTTTGGCTCATACCCTGATGTTCAATCAGAACTTCAGTCATCTGTCGTGAGACTTTCAGATAGGGGTTCAGGGATGTCATTGGGTCCTGAAAAATCATGGACAGAGAAACGCCGCGCACCTTATTCAGTTCTTTAACGGGCAGTCCAAGAATGTTTTGGCCTTTAAAGATAGCTTCACCCGTGGTTTTGCCATTCTTTGCCAATAAACCCATCAAGGCCATAAATATCTGGGTTTTTCCGGAACCGGATTCGCCCACGACACCCAGGCTTTCACCTTTCTTCAGGGTGAAACTGATCTCATTGGCGGCGGCTACTTCACCATCCGGCGTATCGAAGCGGGTATTGAGGTTTTTGACCTCAAGAATGATGCTGTTCTCGTTCATAGTTATCGATCCTTTGGGTCCAGTGCGTCGCGCAGACCATCACCAATGAAGTTGAAACAGAAAAGTGTGATGGCCAGGAAAGTGGCCGGGAATGCCAGCATCCAGGGCGCGGATTCCATGACTTTTGCCCCCTCGGAAATCAAAACGCCCCAGCTGGTCAAAGGCTCCTGAACCCCGAGGCCCAGGAATGAGAGAAAACTTTCCGTCAGAATGACCTGGGGAATTGTCAGTGTCATATAGACGATCACCGGCCCAAGAATATTGGGAATGATATGGCGGAAGATAATTTTTGTCGTTGACACGCCACTGGCATGGGCTGCTTCAACAAACTCTTTCTTTTTAACCGCCAGGGTCTGGCCTCGCACAATACGGGCCATGGTAAGCCATTCAACAGCACCTAATGCGACAAAAATCAGATAAATGTTGCGACCAAAGATCACCATCAGAATAATCACAAAGAACATGAAAGGCAGGGAGTAAAGAATGTCCACAAAACGCATCATGATGTTATCGATACGTCCACCCATATAGCCAGCTACAGCGCCATAAACGACACCGATGACCAATGACACGGTTGTGGCTACCAGCCCAACCATGAGCGAAACTCTTGCTCCATAGAGCGTGCGGACAAACAGATCTCGACCATTCTCATCGGTACCAAACCAGAAGCCTTCAGCAGCGTTGGGAGGCACTTGAATAAAGTCCCAATAGACCTCATCAAAAGGGTGAGATGACAGCCAGGGAGCAAAAAATAGCCATCAATGTAATGATGGATAGAATGATCATTGAAACCACAGCAGCCTTGTTTCGCATCAGGCGAATACGGGCATCCTGCCAGAGAGAGCGGCCAGCAACTTCAGTTAAATCGTCTGAATCTGAAAAGTTGTCGTTAAACGTGGCCAGTTTATCGTTCACATTCATGATGTTGCTCATCCGCTAACCCTCAGTTTTGGATCCAGAAAGCTGTACACCACATCCACAATCAGGTTCATGATGAGAATCAGGGTTGCGTAGAAAATCACCACACCCATTACCAATGGATAGTCACGGTTCAGTGCGGCATTGACAAAGTAACGGCCAACGCCGGGAATATCATAAATAGACTCAATCACTACCGAGCCGGTAGTCACAGCGGCAACCGCTGGCCCCAAATAGGAAACCACAGGCAACAAAGCACCTTTGATGGCATGGCGAATGACCACCAGGCGTTCACGAATTCCTTTAGCTCTTGCCGTTCTGATGTAGTTAGAGTGCAGAACCTCAATCATTGAACCCCGGGTCAGTCGGGCAATATAAGCGATCTGTGGCAGAGCCAGAGAGATTACTGGTAAAACCAGGTTTCTGGCAGCGCCACCGCCCCAGCCTGCAACCGGTAACCAGGCCAGGTAGACACCAAATACCAGGGAAAGAATTGGGGCCGCAACAAAGTTAGGAACCGCTATGCCGGTCATCGCCACGCCCATAATGGCGTAATCGGTTTTCTGGTTCTGATAAAGTGCTGCAAGTGTTCCTAAACCAATGCCAATAAACGTCGCCAGCAATATAGCAAGTCCGCCAATCTGGAAGCTGGCTGGTAAGCCGGACAAAATCAGCTCAGTAACGGAAAAGTCTCTGAATTTATAAGAAGGACCAAAATCAAACTGAAGCAGCTTGCCAAGGTAAATGAAATACTGTTCATGGACTGGTTTGTCCAGATCGTAGGCTTTGAGAATGTTGGCTTCAATTTCCGGGGGTAACTGTCGTTCTTGATCGAACGGCCCGCCGGGGGCAATACGCATCATAAAAAATGCGATGGTAATGATGATGAGCAGCGTCGGAATCGCCGTCAGCAACCGCTTGAGAATATAGGAGAACATGGAACAATTCGCTCTTTCCTCTGGAGTTCCCTCTTCGTTTTGTTATTCATGGCCATCCGTGGCGCACGACAACTTTTGAGCGCACTCCTGCTGTACAACAGCAGGAGGCTGTCCAGTTACTTAATAGAAAGGTATCGGGCCCGATGGATATCGGAGGCATTATCAATCCAGCCATCAACCTTCGGACTTACCAGGTTTTTGGATACATAGTGGTAAATAGGTATATTTGGCAGTTCGTTCAGCGCAATAACTTCAGCCTGTCGCATATAGTCATTACGCTTGACAGGGTCAGCTTCCAGCTCCGCTTTTCTCATCAGATCGTTGTAGGTGCTGTCATTAAAGTTAGCGTAGTTCTGAGAAGTGTTACGGCTTTCCATCAGATTCAGGAAGTTCTGGGGATCGTTGTAGTCAGCGATCCAGCCAGCGCGGGCAGCCTGAAAATCCCGGGTTTTCAGGTTGTCGTAGTGAACCTTGACTTCAGTGTTGAACAGTTCGGTTTTCACACCCAGTGCTTTTTTCCACATGGCAGCAACAGCAATCGCAACCTTCTTATGGTTCTCTGACGTGTTGTAACTCAGCCGGATGGTAGGTGCATTCGACTTATCATAACCCGCTTGTTTCATCAGCTTTTGCGCTTCGGCGACACGCTCGGCCTGATTCATTCCTTTCCAGCTGACTTCAGGAGATGAGCCGTAGTCGCCAGTACCGGGTGGTACAAAGCTATATGCCGCCACTTCACCCGTTCTCAACACTTTTTCAGTGAGAATTTTGCGATCAATGGTCATCGCCAGCGCTCTCCGGACACGCAGGTCTTTCAGCACATCATCATCAAGGTTAAGAGGGTAGTAATAAACGCCGAGGTACGGTGCGATACGCACGTAGTCCGGCATGTTTTTCTCCAGCCATTTCAGGTCTGAAGAAGCAAAGTCTGTTTGAATATCAACCTCGCCAGCCCGAACTCGCTTCAGCACAGCTGAACGGTCTTCCTGTGGGTAGTAAACCAGTTCATCCAGCGATACATTTCGCAGCGTCGTAGAACTGCGGGTTTTTTTCCAGGCGAATCTGAGCGTTAGGTGTCCACTCACTCAGAGTGAATGCGCCATTACTGACCATGTTGCTATCTTTTGCCCAGTTTTTACCCAGCTCTTCGATTTTGTGACTCGGAACAGGGTAGGCGGTGTAATGGGCCAGCTGTGCAATAAAGTAAGGGGCCGGGCCGGAAAGTGTAATTTCGAGTGTACTATCATCAATGGCTTTTACTGCAAGCGCTTCAGGACCTGCCTTGCCGGTGTTGTAATCTTCAGCACCTTTGATGGTATAAAGAAGGGAGGCATAACCAGCAGCAGTTTCAGGCTTCAGGATACGTTCCAGTGCCATTTTGAAATCCTGTGCGGTCACTGGCTTGCCATCAGACCAGGTGTGGTCTCTGAGTGTGAATGTATATACAAGACCATCGTTGGACACTGTCCAGCTTTTGGCAGCTCCGGGAATGATAGTGCCATCGGCTGCTTCTGTGGTCAGGCCAAGAAACATATTGCCAACCTGTTTGATAAGACACCGCCAGCTGACCCTCTGGATGGTACCTCGCCATATTACGCGGAAACTTATGATAATCCAGTAGGTAGGGCATACTACCTTGAGGCCAGTTACAAGTTCTGAATTGTAACTGATTGCATTCCCACGCTCCGCGTGGGAATGCATATCTAAACCCGAATTGGATGCTCCGACATGGAAAGGACGCCAACACTATCGCTCATACCTTTCAGAGGAAATTGTTCAGCTTTCCTCTGAAAGATAAACAACAAAAACATCATGGGAAATGGCAGTCCATGTACAAAAACAAAACAACCCATAAGGTGAAGAGCCTGTGCAGCACGCTGGTACTCAGCACTGCGTTGTCCGCTTCAATAGTCATTCCAACCGCATTTGCCCAGGACCCTTTGAGCAGTGCACTCACAACACAGCAGAAAACCGATAAAGCATCCCAGCGCTCCCAGGCGAAGGTGAATACCCTTTCTGACCAGACCCAGGAACTGCTGGCTGATTACAAAAGCACCATTCGTCAGGTTGAGGCGTTAACCGTTTATAACCGCCAGCTGCAAAAAGTCGTCAATGCCCAGCAAGCAGAAATTGAATCCATGCTGGCCCAGATCGAAACACTGGATCAGACCAATATCGAAATCACACCACTGATGTTGAAAATGGTGGATGGTCTGGAAGACTTTATTGCCCTGGATGTGCCCTTCCAGCTGGAAGAACGGACTGACCGTGTCGCCCGACTCCGTGAAACCATGGATAGCCCGAACGTCACTACCTCGGAAAAATACCGCAAAATTCTTGAAGCCTATCAGATTGAAAACGACTTCGGTCGTACCATCGAGGCCTATGAAGCCAGCCTCGGTGAAGGTGACGATACCCGCACCTACAACTTTCTCCGTATAGGTCGCCTGGCGCTGCTTTACCAATCTCTGGACGGCGAAGAAACCGGTCAGTGGAACAGCGACACCCGCAGTTGGGAAGTACTTCCGGATAACTACCGTGCCGGTGTTAACCAGGGCCTGAAGATTGCCCGCAAACAGGCACCCCATAACCTGATCAAACTGCCGGTACGCGCTGCGGAGGATGCATAATGAAGTACATTACCGCTATTACAAAAGCCGTGGTAAAACCACTGGTGGTATCCCTGGGGCTTGGCCTGACATTCTCGGCCGGTGCCAGCGAAGGTGCTGCTGCGCTGCAGGATCTTTTGAATAAAATCAAGGCAGACAGCGTTACCGAAAGCCGTGACAACAAAGCCCGTGAAGCACGCTTCTTAAGTGATAAAAACTCACAACAGCGTTTGCTGGCAGAAGCTAAAGCGGAGCTTAAGGCCCAGGAAACCCTGAGTGATCAGTTGCTCAAACAGTCGGACGACAATGAAAAAGTTCTTAAGGAAACTCAGAATACGCTGGATATTCGCTCTGGAGAGCTGAAAGAACTGTTCGGTGTTGTGCGTCAGTTTGCCGGTGATAACAAAGGTATCTTTGAAGCCTCCATGATCACCGCACAATATCCTGAAAGAACCGCTTTTATGGCGGAAATGGCCGAAAGTAAAAAACTGCCAACAACCGCCAAACTGGAGCAGTTCTGGCACGAAGTACTCCGTGAAATGGTGGAATCCGGTCGTGTGGTTAACATGCCGGCCACGGTTGTTTACGGAGAAGGCGATGAGGCTCAGAAAGACATCATTCGTGTCGGTAGCTTTAATGCCATCGCCGATGGTAAATACCTGACTTACTCTCCAGCCGTTGGCAAGTTCCAGGAGCTGTCCCGCCAGCCACAGTCTGGCATTCTCTCTGCCGTTTCTGAACTGGAAGCCTCTGCCACCGGTTATACGCCGTTCTATCTAGATCCATCTCGTGGCCAGATTCTCTCACTGCTGGTGCAAAGCCCAAGTATTGGGGAGCGAATTGATCAGGGGGGAGTTGTCGGCTATGTCATCCTTGGTCTGGGTGCCTTTGGTCTGCTGCTGGCGGCTGCCTGCTTTATTAACCTGACACGAATTGGTCAGGGTGTTCGCAAACAGCAGAAAACCGATCAGGTCATCAAAGGTAATCCTCTGGGTGACATCATGCAGGCTTATCAGGATAACCGTGATGCCGACCTTGAAACCCTCGAGTTGAAACTTGATGAAATCATCATGCGTGCAGCGCCTTCCATTGAACGCGGTGTGGGTGGTATTAAACTGATCGCTTCAGTAGCACCACTGTTGGGCCTGCTGGGAACAGTGGTTGGTATGATCGCTACCTTCCAGGCCATTACCCTGTTTGGTACGGGTGATCCGAAGCTGATGGCTAACGGTATTTCCGAAGCACTGGTTACCACTATGCTGGGCCTGGTTGTCGCCATTCCGACCCTGTTTACCCACAGCCTGGTGAATAGCAAGAGTCGTCGTCTGATTCAGGTACTTGAAGAGCAGAGCGCCGGTTTTATTGCCCGTCATCAGGAGCAGGACCTGAATACTGGCGCACGTAATGCTCGTACTACGGTGTCCGTCAACGCTGCTGAACCGGCGTAAGGAGTAATCCATGCTCTGGTTACTGGAAGAAATTGACTCCATTCGCCGCTTTTTAGGCATGGGCGGCGATGTACTGATGATGCTCTTTGTGCTGACCCTGATGCTCTGGGTGCTGGTAATTGAGCGTTATCTGTTCTTTTTTCTCGAAAGCCCGAAGCTGGTTAAGGGAACCATTGAGAAGTGGCAGAACCGGTCAGACAAGTTGTCCTGGCAGGCCCGGCATATTCGTACCGCCATGATCTCCAAGGTCTCCCTGAGTGCAAAGCAGGGGCTGCCCATGATCAAAACCCTGATCGCCCTTTGTCCATTATTAGGACTGCTGGGAACAGTAGTGGGCATGGTTCAGGTATTTGATGTACTGGCCGTCACCGGTACCGGCAGCCCAAGGGCCATGGCCTCGGGTATTTCCAAGGCCACGATTCCTACCATGGCAGGAATGGTGGCCGCACTGTCCGGTCTTTATTTCAGCGCATTGCTTGAGAAGCGTGCCGTCCGGGTGAGCCATAAAGTCGCCGATTCCATGCAGCATTGATTGAATTGCCATTGCACTGCCCCCGGCAGTGCAACGGGTGAGAGGAAAGAATAATGAGAAGACGCTATAGCAACGGCGCACAGGAAGATGCGGGGATTGATATGACACCGATGCTGGACATCGTGTTTATCATGCTCATCTTTTTCATTGTAACAACGTCGTTTATTAAAGAAGCCGGTATTGATGTTAACCGGCCTACGGCCAATTCCGCCCAGGTGGTGAAAAAAGGCAATATCATGATCGCCGTGAGCGACACCGGTGCGGTGTGGATTGACAAACGCCGGGTAGAAGTGGGTGCGGTTCGTGCCAACGTTGAACGCCTGAAGGCAGAAAACCCGGAAGGTGCGGTGGTAATCCAGGCGGATAAGAAATCCGAATCTGGCATTGTCGTAGAAGTCATGGACCAGGTGAGACTGGCGGGTGTTTACAGCATCTCCGTGTCTGCACGGGAACCATAAAGCTGTTGGATCGGTGTAGTGAGAGGTGCGTATGCGTTATTTAGCAGCACTCGGTCTGGGTTTTGTGGTGGTACTGGGGTTGTTTGCGGTGATGAATGCCCTGGTCAACAACAACCGCCATGAACTGGTCGAGGCCGATGATAACCGGATCAGCGAGTTTATTCGCTTGCAGCGTCCGGAAACCATCAAAGAGAAAAAGCGGGAAATCCCAAAGCCCCAGCCTAAACGGCCACCGCCACCGCCAGAGATGAAAATCTCCCAGCAGGTGGATAAGCCGGTGATCGAGCAGGTGAAGATGGACGTGCCCCAGGTGGATGTGGATCTGGACCTGGCCGTAGGCGACGGTGCTGGCCTGTATGCCTCAGGTGGTGTTTCTGCTGGTGGTGGTCCGGTTCCTCTGAATAAGTTCAGCCCCATGTATCCCCGTAAAGCACTGCAAAGTGGTGTGGGCGGTTCAGTGGTCTTTCAGTACACGGTTAATGCCGATGGCCGGGTATCGGACGTAAAAATTGTCAAAGAAAAGCCCCGTGGTAAAGGATTCGGCAAGGCGATTAAAAAGGCTGCTCTGAAATGGAAGTTTAAACCGGCAATGGAAGACGGTGTTGCGGTGGCACGTACACAGCAGCAGGAATATGAGTTCGTCTTGGAATAACGAGTGGAGTAAACCATGGACAGTATAAGGTTAAGTCTAAAAAAGACGGCTATGGTTTCTGTGCTGCTGGCGGGCATAAGTGCTCCGCTGGCCATGGCCGCTCCCAAAAAAGCGCCAGAGCTGCGGCAGATTACCTATAAGTACATTCTCAAAGCCCAGGAACAAATGGCTGAAGATGATTATGCCTCGGCTCGTCAAAGCCTTGAGCATGTGCTTGGCAAAGTAAAAAACAGCAAATTCGATAAGGCAGCGGTTAACCAGATGCTGGGCGTCGTATTTGCCAACCAGGAGCAATACGACAAAGCCATCGGTTATTTTCGATCAGCCCTGGCTGATGATGCACTGCATTTACCCGCAGCTCAGCAGGTTCGCTATAACCTTGCACAGCTGTTGATGATGAAAGGTCAGTACCGGGAAGGGATCGACCAGCTGAAAGTCTGGATGGCTAATCTGGATGAGAAAGTTGCGATACCGGCCAGTGCCTGGATTATGCTGGCCAACGGCTATTCCAGAATGCAGGAATGGAAAAATGTGGTAGATCCGGCGAAGAAGGCAATTGCGGCGTCGGAAGCACCTCCGGAATCCTGGTATACCCTGTTGCTGGCCGCCCATTATGAGTTGAAAGAGATTCCCAAAGCCATTGATGTTCTGGAAATACTGGTCACTCTGGCACCGCAGAAAAAACAGTACTGGCTGCAGCTTTCAGGCATGAATATGTCCATCAAGCGGGATGCAGCGGCACTGGCAGCACTGCGAGCAGCCTATCGCAATGGCCTGTTTGATAAGGAAAGTGACTACACACAGCTGGCAAACTTCCTGACTTATCAACAAGTGCCTTATCAGGCTGGCGTTGTTTATTCACAGGGAATGGAAGCTGGGCTGGTCGACAGTAATTTTGAAAACCTGAAGAAGCTTGCCAATTTCTGGTCCCATGCCCGGGAGAATAGCAAGGCTATTGATGCTTTTAATCGAGCGCTGGAACTTGAGCAAGATCCTGATCTGCAGGTTAAATTGGCCAGAATGTTGGCTCGTTCCGAGCGTTATCAGGAGTTACTGACGCTGGTTGCCAATCCTTTTGACGGGATTAGCGAGAAGCAGCAGGGAGAGGTGCTTTTTCTAACAGGAATGGCCCACTATCAGCTGGGAGATAGTCGAAAATCACTGGGTTATATGGAGAAAGCGGCGTCTATTCAGAGCAGTAGAGGGCAGGCCAACTCCTGGATTGGCTTTTTGCAACAGGACCTGAATAACCAGTAATCGGCAAATAAATTCCTCCCTCCCTAACTGCCATCGTGGTTAAATCCACGGGGAGGGAGGGATTTTTTTTATGTGAAGGAAATTATAAAGCTGTATTTGGCAGTTAAAAACAAGAGGGGATACATGTCTATTTTCTGGAACCTGGGATGGTTCTTTAAGCAACACTGGCTGCGTTACAGCTGTTGTGTACTTTTTCTGATTCTGGTGTCTCTGGCAGAGTTATTGCCGCCCTGGATTATTGGTGATCTCGTCGATGAGGTGCAGCAGGGCAGTATTACTTTTGCCAGTGTTTTGCAGTCATCGCTGCTTATTGCCTTTATTGGTCTTGCCATATACGCCCTGCGAAATGGCTGGCGGATTATGCTGTTTGGTGGAGCGATTGAGCTAGGCAGAGTCATGCGTCTGCGTTTATTTCATCACCTTACCCGGATGTCGCCGGAGTTCTATCAACGACACAATACCGGTGACTTGATGGCTCACGGGACCAATGACGTAAGAGCCATTGAAATGACAGCGGCAGAGGGCGTGCTTACTCTGGTGGACTCCATGATTGCCGGTTCTGCGGTGATTATTGCCATGGTTCTGGTGTGCGGCTGGGAGATGACCGTGGCTGCGCTGCTGCCTTTCCCGGTCATGGCCTGGCTGATGTTCAGGTATGCGGGCTTACTGCATGCCCGATTCAAGCTGGCCCAGGAGGCGTTTTCCGATCTCAATAACCGGGTTCAGGAAGCGGTTTCCGGAGTGCGGGCGATCAGGGCCCATGATTTGAACCGTTCACAGATGCAGAAGTTCGCAGCTCAATCAGAAACTACCGTCGCTGCCAATATGCAAGTGGCCCGGATTGATGCGATGTTTGATCCGACGATTTCCATTTGTGTGGGTGTTTCTATCCTGGGAAGTCTGGGTTTCGGTGCATGGCGCATTGACAGTGGCCTGATGACGCTCGGCGAACTGACGACATTTACCATATATCTGGGTTTACTGGTCTGGCCAATGTTTGCCTTTGGCTGGCTGTTCAATATTGTGGAAAGGGGGAATGCCTCGCTCAACCGCCTTCAGTCATTGATGGGTGAAAAGCCCGGTGTGGTTGATAGTGAATTCGAGACTGTTAAAAGCCTGGATGGACTTTGACATTAAAAGCTTTACTTACCCGGGTGCCGATAAAGCGGCTTTGGGGCAGTTGGCACTGACTCTGACGAAAGGGCAGTTTGTGGGTATTTGTGGCAGAACTGGCAGTGGGAAGTCCACCTTGCTGAGGCTGCTGTTACGACAGTACGACGATGCTGCCGTAAGTATTCAGTTAAATGGTGTTGATCATCAACAGTTCTCGCTGGATCAGCTCAGAAGCCGCTTCGCCCTGGTGGCTCAGGAGCCGTTTTTGTTTTCTGCGACCATTGCACAAAACATTGCGTTTGGAAAACCGTTGGCCAGCCGTGCAGAGATTGAACAGGTTGCCAGGCTGGCCTGTGTCCATGACGACATCGTGCAGTTTCAAGATGGTTATGAAACCATGCTAGGTGAGAAAGGAGTCAACCTGTCCGGTGGCCAGAAGCAAAGGCTGACCATTGCCCGGGCATTACTGCTGGATGCGGATGTTCTGCTGTTTGATGATGCTTTTTGCTCTCTGGATATGCAGACTGAGGCGAGAATTCTCGACAACTTAATAACATCAGGTCAACAGAAAACCATTGTTCTGATTACCCAACGACTGACTAACTTGAACAAGGCGGACCAGATTGTGGTGCTTGATCAAGGCAGGATCAGCGAATCAGGGGCACACAGGGAGTTGATCGCCGGGAATGGCTGGTACGCCAGAATATTTAAACGTCAGTCTCTGGAAATAAAAACATCAGGGTGACTTTTGCCGGACCTTGGGAACTGGGTGGGAACGTGTTGGAAAGGAATAAGAACAATAAGCAGCAGTTTATACGGCTGTTGAATTATGGAAGACCCTACCGGCGGCAGCTGGTGCTCAGTCTTTTGCTTATGTTGCTGGGTACCGGTGCCACGCTCTATGCGCCGGTTTTAATGAAAACGTTTATTGATGACCATGTGGTTCCCCGTGACTGGGATCAGAATGCCCTGATCCTGTTAGCGGTTGGTTTTATGGGAATGTACCTGATGGCCGCCGTGATGAGCTGGTTTGAAGCCATGCTGTTTCAAAAGGTGGCGCTGTCGGTAGTACACGATATTCGTCGTCAAGTGTTTAATCACCTGTTCCGGCTACCGATGGCTTTTTTTGACCGGGAGCCGGTGGGCAAGCTGGTGTCAAGGGTGACTAACGATACAGAAACTGTTCGGGATCTGTTCGTTCAGGCACTGCCCGATACCATCAAAGGTGTTGTCACCATTATTGGCGTCATCATCGCCATGTTTTTGCTGGATGTTCGGCTGGCACTGTTCTGTCTGGGTATTCTGCCCATTATTGTTGGCTGTATTTATCTTTATCAGAAATACAGCCATCCGGTGTTTCATGCATCCCGCACTGTGCTCAGTGATATCAATACCCGGATTAATGAATCCATACAGGGGATGTCGGTTATTCAGGTATTGCGTCAGCAGAAGCGGGTCAGTCAGCAGTTTGAAGATACGTGTGAAGAGTATCAGCGGATTCAGAATCGTCTGGTGATCATTAATGGCGTGCTCCTGAGGCCAATGGTCCATTTTGCTGCCATGTTGGCGCTTGCATTAATGGTCGGTGGCTTTACTGGTCAGGCATTGAGCGGGCCGGTAGAGATCGGGTTGCTTTATGCGTTTATCAACTATCTCGATCGTATGTTTGAGCCATTGACCCATATCACCATGCAGATGCAGGTTTGGCAGCAGTCAGTGGTTTCTGCTGAGCGGGTTTTCCAGTTGATGGATGAACCGGTTGAGGATAGACCGGAGCGTAAGAATGGTGTGGTTATTCAGCGTGGTCGTATAGAGTTTCGTGATGTTGAGCTGTCTTATGATGGGGTTAACAAGGCGTTGGATGGTATCAGTTTTACCGTTGAGCCCGGGCAATTTGTCGCACTGGTTGGCCATACTGGCAGTGGTAAAAGTTCCATTGTTAACCTGTTAATGCGGTTTTATGAATACCAGAAAGGTTCAGTGCTGATAGATGACCAGCCCCTGGCCTTATTCTCCGAACAGGCCTTGAGAGACAGCCTTGGCCTGGTGTTTCAGGAGCCTTTTGTTTTTCAGGGCAGTATTGCTGAGAACATCCACTTGGGAAAGGCTGACATCTCTGATCAGGGAGTAAAAGAAGCTGCTAACCGGGTTCAGGCATCTGGTTTTATAGAGCAGCTTCATGATGGCTATGAAGAGAAAATGGGGGAGCGTGGGCAGTCACTGTCAAGTGGTGAGAAACAGTTGTTGTCGTTTGCCAGAACGCTGGCTCAGGACCCAGCGATTCTGATCATGGATGAAGCCACTGCCAATATCGATAGTGAAACCGAGCTGGCTATCAAACAGTCGTTGTTTACCCTGAGGCAGGGCAGAACGACGTTAGCGATTGCCCACAGATTGAACACTATTGAAGACGCAGATCTGATTCTGGTGATGGAGCGAGGCAAAATAGTTCAGCGTGGAACTCATCAGTCACTGCTGAAAGAGCCGGGGTTGTATCGGGATATGTTTAAGGCACAGCAGGATGTTGTAGTGCAGGAGTCTGACAGGTTGTCGCTGGTTAGTTAAAGTCTATCAGGCCTTTTGCAACCGTATTTTTGCAAACAGACAGATATCGTCGTTTAAAATGAACCGAAATTATACACTGATTGTTTAAACCATATGGATCAGGAAACGAAGAGTTAAGCCTATGAAGTTGAAACTCCTGACAGTTGCTGTTGTCGGTACCGCGTTAATAACAGGCTGTGCAGTTAGCTCCCATCATTCTCTTGAGAAGCACGAGAAAGTAGCTCAGGCCCCTGAGATTTCTGGTATTGAGTATGACAATATGGATTCGTCCGTGCGTCCGCAGGATGATTTCTATCGTTATGTGAATGGTCAATGGCTTGATAAAACAGAGATACCGGAAGACAAATCACGCTATGGTGCCTTCAGCAAACTTTATGACGAGTCTCAGGAAGCCCTTCGGAAAGTATTGGAAGCAGCGGCAGAAAACAGACAATCGGCGGCTGATGAGGATGCACGGAAGCTGGGGGATTTTTATGCCAGCTATATGGATGAGGAGCGTATCAATAAGCTTGGGGTAACGCCTTTAGCAGCTGAGTTCTCCCGAATCGCTGGTATAAAGACACATCAGGATTTGCCCGGGCTACTGGCTGACCTGGGGACCAGGGGCATCACCACCCCATTAGGCTGGTACGTCAATAATGATGCACGACAATCTGAAGTGAATGCACTCTATGTGAGTCAATCCGGGTTGGGGCTTCCTGATCGGGACTACTACCTGGAAGAGGGGGAGCGATATAAGGCTATCCGGCAACAATACCAGGATTACATGACCGAGCTTTTGGTCTTGGCGGGTCAACCAGAGCCGGAACAAGTGGCAACGGGGATTATGGCGCTGGAAACAAGGCTGGCTGAAGTTCAGTGGTCTCGCGTGGAGCGACGTGATCCGATCAAAGCCTACAACAAAATGACAGTAGCTGATGCCAATCAATTAATGGGGGATTTTGATTTTTCCCGGTATCTCCGGCAGGCCGGTGTTGATGTTGACCAGGTCATTGTGCGTCAGCCGGGCTACTTTGAAAAACTGTCGTCCATTATCAGTGGTACTGATATCGCGACATGGAAAAACTACCTGACATTCCATACGTTAAACAGTTATGCGTCGTCCTTAAGTGAACCCTTTGCCCAGGTACGTTTTGATTTTTACGGCAGAACGTTAAGAGGCATTGAGGAGCCTGCACCACGCTGGAAGCGGGGTGTTGACGCAGCGGATGATGTACTTGGCGAACTGTTGGGTAAGGAGTACGTGAAAACGTACTTTCCACCGGAAGCAAAAGCCAGAATGTCAGTGTTGGTTGATAACGTTATTGAGGGATTTGAAGCTTCCATTGACGATCTTCCCTGGATGAGTACGCCAACCAAATTTGCCGCCAGGATCAAACTGAGTAAATTTACGCCAAAGATTGGTTATCCCGATCAATGGCGTGATTACTCAACGCTGGACATTAAGCCGGATGACCTGGTTGGCAACCTTGTGCGCTCCAGTCAGTGGCAGTACGCAACGATGGCCGGGAAGGCGGGTAAACCGGTGGATCGCAGTGAGTGGTTTATGACACCACAGACCGTGAACGCCTATTACAATCCGGTGAACAACGAAATTGTTTTTCCAGCCGCCATACTGCAACCACCGTTTTTTAATCTGGCCGCCGATGATGCGGTGAATTACGGATCCATTGGTGCGGTTATTGGTCACGAGCTGGGTCATGGGTTTGATGACCAGGGCGCAAAGTATGATGGTGATGGCAACCTGAGAAACTGGTGGGGTGAGGAAGACCTTGAGCAGTTTAAGGCCCGTGGTGCCAGGCTGGTGGATCAATACAACGCCTTTAAACCGTTCGATGATATCAGCATTAATGGCCAGTTGACCCTGGGTGAGAACATTGGCGATCTTGGTGGTTTGAGTGTTGCCTTGAAAGCCTATCAGTTGTCGCTTAATGGCGAAGAGTCACCAGTGATTGATGGTTTTACCGGAGAGCAGCGTTTCTTTTTGGGCTGGTCGCAGATCTGGCGAATTAAATCCCGTGAGGAGGCTTTGCGCCAGCAGTTAGTGGTGGGTCCCCATTCCCCGGGTGAATATCGGGCGAGAGTGTTATCCAACCTTGATGAATTCTATAAAGCCTTTGAGGTGGAAGAAGGTGATGGTATGTACCGCAAACCAGAAGACCGGGTAAAGATCTGGTAATATCAGTCGTGCTTTCGCCTCCTGTCAGGTACAGGAGGCCATTTAAAAAGGAGTTTGCTCAATGGCTGAAATTATTATCAGATCCGTAGAAATGAACGATGCGGATCATCTCAGAAAACTCTACGAGGGAGAGCGGGCTTATTCCGGTACACTGCAGCTCCCACGACCATCTCAGCAGCTCTGGGAAAACCGCCTGGAGAAGAGCAATCGGGAAAGTGTCCACCAATACGTGGCAGAAATAGATTCAAAAGTGGTTGGTCATCTGTTTCTGGATAACCCTCCCAACCCGCGACGACGCCACGTAGGTTATCTCGGAATGGCCGTTCGTGATGACAGTCAAGGGCAGGGTGTTGGCAGTGCCTTGATGGCAGCCATGGTGGATCTGGCAGATAACTGGCTGAACTTGCGAAGAATGGAGTTGACGGTGTTTGTGGATAATGAACCTGCAATTAAGCTCTATAAAAAATTTGGTTTTCAGATAGAAGGCGAGTCACCGGATTATGCTTTTCGAAACGGTGAGTATGTTGGTGTTTACCATATGGGCAGGATTAACAAACGGTAATTGAGCTTGTATGACTTTTGCCAGAAATCAAAGAGCAGATGACTCGCCTGGTTAGAGAATTGTTAATCGAATGAAGGAACTGAACGTGTAGCTGGTTGATCTCAGTATGGGGAGACAACAGAAAGACTATCACCTTTATATGTAGATTTTTTGAGATAAAAACAAGAACTAAAGTAATATGAACCTGACCCGCTTCTCCATTCACAACCCGGCCGTGATTGCTATTGCGGTTGCGCTCACTTTCCTGTTTGGCCTGTTGAGTATACGTCAGCTGCCCATTCAGTTGTTTCCTGATATTGACCGTCCTCACTTATCGGTAGAGGTGTTCTGGAGGGCAGCGGCGCCGGAGGAGATAGAGTCCGAAATCACCGACCCACTGGAACAGGCGCTTAAAGGTCTGCCAGGGTTGAAGATGATGGAAAGTGATTCCGGCAGTGGACGTGTTGACATTGATATGGAATTTGCCCTGGGCACGGACATGCAGGAAACCTTGCTTGAGGTGATCAATCGCCTGAATCGGGTTTCTGGCCTGCCAGACAATATCCGTGGACCGTTTGTCAATAATAGTGGCTCCAATGACAGCCTGACCTGGTTTTTTCTTCAGCAGTTACCGGGCAATGATCGTTCCATTAAAAGCTATCAGGGGCTGATTGATTCCCGGGTGAAACCGGTGCTGGAAAGTATTCCCGGAGTTGCAGGGGTCGCTGTCCGTGGCGAAGGTGAGCAGCAGCTGGATATTGTTTTTGACCCATGGCGTGCTGCAGAGCTTGGGGTCACTATTCCTGAACTGGCAGCTCGTGTAGCCACCGGTTTTGATGTCTCCGGCGGTACCCTGAATATCGGGCGTCGCGAATATAAACTGCGGCTGGCGGGTAAATATGAGATTGACCAGCTGGGTGACATGGTGGTGTCCTGGCGTGACGGTTTGCCAGTGTACCTTCGTGATCTGGCAGATATTTCCATAAGCCGGGGTAAGGAGCGAACGCTCCGCATTCAGAATGGCAATCCGGCCATTGGTATGCAGATTTTCAAAGAGTCTGGTGCCAATGCCCTGGATGCATTACTGGGCATCAAGTCAGCAGTTAAAAAACTGAATGACGATGTGTTGGAGCCTGAAGGGGTGAAGATGGTTCAGTCCTTTGATGCTTCGGTATTTATTCAGCGCGCCCTGGATATGGTCAGTACCAACCTGCTCTTTGGGATTTTGCTGGCCATCGCCGTTCTCTGGTGTTTTTTGCGGCGCTGGCGGGCAACCTTGATCATTGCCATGTCGATCCCTGTTTGCCTGATGATTACTCTGGGTATTCTGTTTTTCACTGGCCGTACCTTAAATGTTATCTCCCTGGCCGGGTTGGCATTTTCTGTTGGTATGGTACTGGATGCGGCCATTGTGATGCTGGAAAGCATCGTGCGACAGAGAGAGAACAGTAATATTGAACCAGTTAAAGCGGTGGAAGTGGCGTCGTCCAGGGTATGGGGCGCACTGCTGGCATCAACGCTGACGACGATCGCCATCTTTCTTCCCGTTATGCTTCTGAATGATGTGGAGGGGCAGCTGTTTGCTGACCTTGCCCTGACTATTGCGGTTTCTGTGGCTGTTTCACTGTTGATTGCCATGACGGTGCTGCCCACCGCTGCCGCACGGTGGTTACACAACAGGAATTTAAAGACCACTACCGCCATATCTGGCAGGGAATAAGTGACTGGATTGTTCGCCTGACCTCAACCAGCCGTCGCCGCTGGCTGATTATTGTTGTGCTGATGGGGCTGCCAATCGTATTAACCCGTGTTGCTATGCCCCGAATGGATTATCTGCCGGAAGTTAAACGGGATGCTGTCGACGTCTGGTTTAATTTTTCTCCGGGAACCAGTGTCTCATCGGTTAAGGAGGAGGTAGTTCCACTCCTGATTGAACGGCTTAAACCGTATATGGAAGGTACTGCTGAGCCAGCATTGAAAAATTACTATTTTATTCTGTGGCCCGGTGGCGCAACCATGGGGATTCGAGCGAAAGACCAGAGCCAGGTGAAAGTGCTGGAAAGGTTGGTCAGACAGGACATTGTCAATGATATTCCCGATGCAACGGCTTTTGCCCGCCAGGGCAACTTGTTTGGCAATTATGGCAATGGTAATGGCGTTAACCTGGACCTTCAGTCAGATAACCTTCCCGGGCTTTATACCGTAGCAAAGCGGGTGATTGGGCTAATACAGGAGGAGTTGCCCGGTGCTGATGTACGGCCTTTTCCCGGGCTGGATTTTACTGCACCGGAACTAAGACTTTTGCCGGATGATCGTCGCCTTTCTGAAGTGGGTTGGTACCGGGGCAGTCTGCCAGTGATCATACAGAGTCTGGGAGAAGGCATTCATTTGGGAGAATATTTTGATGGCCAGGAGAGCTTGGACATTATTATGCGCGGCAATGAAATCCGCTCCCCCCAGGTGTTGGAAATGACGCCGTTGATGACCCCTGCCGGGTTTGTTGTTCCTCTTGGTGAGCTGTTGTCGGTCGAGTCCAGACTGGGGCCGGAAAGTATTCGCCGGGTCGATCAGCGACGGACGCTGACCCTGTCAATTTCACCAACCGATGATATGACCTTGGAAGACACACTGGATTTTGTCGAGCAGACCATTGTCCCGAAAGCTTCTCAATTGATTAAAGACGGGATTAAAGACGGAGGCCAGATAAAAATTTCCGGTAATGCTGATAGCCTCAAGCAAGCGATTAACAACTTACTGAATATTTTTATCTTTGCACTGTTGATTTTAATGATCCTGCTTTGGGGGTTATTCAGGTCCTTCAGAGACACGCTGCTGGTCATCCTGACGCTGCCACTGGCCACGGTGGGTGGTTTGCTGGCGATGGTTTTATTGAATGGTATTACTGCTCAACCTATGGATCTTTTGACCATGGTCGGCTTTATTATTCTGCTGGGGCTGGTGGTGAATAATGCCATTCTATTGGTTCATCAGGCTCGAAGTGGTGAACGTTCAGGAATGAACAGAAAACAGGCGGTCCAGCAGGCACTGGTTACCCGGATGCGCCCGATATTTATGACCACATTGACCAGTATCTTTGGCATGTTGCCGCTGTTATTAAGTCCTGCAACGGGCAGTGAAATATATCGTGGGTTGGCAGCCGTGATTATTGGCGGCATGACTATCAGTACGGTCTTTACATTAGTGCTGCTTCCGAGCCTGTTACGGGTCGGGGAAAAAGAGGTGGCTGATACCGAAATGGAGCCAAGCGCATGAAACTATTACGTCTGAACGGTATGTTGATCCTGCTGATGCTGGTTGCTCCCGTTAGCTTCAGTTCTACCGCCGTGACCACGGCTGTGGTGGAAACTCATTATTCAGCCCCTGTTCATTGGTTGAACGGCTCTGTGATCAGCCGGGAGAGTGCCAGGATCAGTGCAGAAGTGAGTGGTCGTATTGTCTGGCTGGCAGATTTTGGACAACCATTGCAAGCAGGTGATCTGCTGGCCAGAGTGGATGATGCAGCGCTAACACTGGAAGTGGACAGTCAAGAGCTGGAAATGCTCAGGGCCCGTGAGAAGTTTGAGTATTTGAATAAAGAGCTTGAGCGTCTTCAGGCATTGCATAAGAAGAAAAGTATTTCAAAAAGTGTGTTGGATACAGCGGAACATGATTATCGTATTGCCAAACTGGATTGGCAGCTGGCTGCTGTGAATCATAAGAAGGCGCTTGATCAGTTGCAAAGAACCAAGATACGAGCGCCGTTCGCCGGAGTGATTAATGATCGAATGTCGGCCTCTGGTGAATTTGTCTCTATTGGTGACCCCCTTGTTCAACTGATTAATACCGGACAGATTGAGGTGAAGGTTCAGGTGCCCATTGAGCTGTCAGGCTATCTGGATGAGCAAAACTTACTGGATATCCGCGACGGTGAAAAAACTTACCAGTCACAGTTGATTAACCGGGCGGGGCGGCAGATTCAAAATCCAGGTTAATGGAGGTGCGGCTGAGCCCGATTGACGTTAACTGGGCTCCCGGCGCTCCGGTGAAGGTTGCCATACCACTGAAAAAACCGCTGAAAGCATTGAGGGTTCCCAGGGATGCGGTGGTCATGGACGGTGATGGGCATAAGGTTGTTAAGGTCATCCGGGAAAGCGAGGTTTATCAAGCGCAGCCTGTGGCTATTGAAGTGCTGTCTGGCAGTGAGCTGTATGTAAAGATACGTGGGGATGTGTATCCCGGTGATCGGGTGGTCGTACGAGGTGCCGTTGGTTTAAAGGCTGATGATGTGGTGACGCTGGTTGATGGCGAGTTAAAGAACGCTGGATGATTTCAGGATTTCTACCGTGCAGTGGACTGCTCCACAATTATGGCAGATCACTTTATTATGGGGCGGATTGCGGGAATTACTGAGTGATACTTTCGTCCTCTGGGCTTTACAAGCTCTATGGGGATGGGTAATATCGTCGCCTCTCTGGTTCGCAGTCAGTTGTGAACAAGGAGTTTTTATTCTGTCTATCAGCCTGTGGCTGGTGCAGACATGGGTCGTTAGCTCAGTCGGTAGAGCAGTTGGCTTTTAACCAATTGGTCGTAGGTTCGAATCCTACACGACCCACCATTTTCCAGTTTTTATAGCCGTTGGTGAACTTTTTGCCAGCGGCTTTTTTGTTAGTGAAGTTTAAGCTGTGGTCGGGTTGTCCTGCTGATCAGGTCCTTCAGAATCAATGTTCCGGTTCTCAGCTTGCCAAAGAGTGTCATCTGGTGCATTCGGTACAGGCTGATGTAAAACCATTTGGCCAGTGTTCCCTCAATCATCATATCGCCAGTAATGGCACCCATCAGATTGCCCACGGCACTGAAACGGCTCAGGGAGATCAGGGAGCCGTAATCCTGGTAATTGAATTCCAGCGCTGTGGAACCATTGACTTGGGCTATCAGGCTTTTGGCTAGCAGGGATGCCTGTTGATGGGCCGCTTGAGCACGGGGAGGAATGGTAATATGTTCATTTTTACTATCGGCCAGGGTGCAGCTTGCGCAGTCGCCCATGGCGTAGATTTGATCGTCCAGCGTCGTTTGTAAGGTGGAACGAACAACCAGCTGATTGATCCGGTTGGTTTCCAAGCCGTCTATATTGGACAGAAACTCAGGTGCTTTGATCCCCGCTGCCCAGATTCTCAGGTCGGATTCAATAAACTCACCATCACGGGTGGTTACCCCGTCAGCCTTGATTTCGCTCACCATCTGCCGGGTCATCACCCGAATCCCCATTTTGCTTAACTGCTTTTGAACACTGTTGCTGATTCGAACCGGCAGTGCTGGCAGGATTCTTTCTCCGCCCTCAATGATGGTCACTTCCAGGTCTTCCGGCTTGATGGCATCCAGTCCATAGTGGGCCAGTTCAATGGCGGCAAAATGGAGTTCTGCGGCCAGCTCCACGCCAGTGGCACCGGCGCCAATAATGGCAATGCGAAGCCTGGTGCTTTCGTTATTGCTTGCCTGGGCGTGAAGATAGTGGTTAATCAGGGTGGTGTGGATTTTCTCTGCCTGTTGACGGTTATCCAGGAACAGGCAGTGATCTCTGGCACCGGGTGTATTGAAGTCGTTGGCGGTGCTGCCTACGGCAATAACCAGCTGGTCGTAGGCCAGGGTGCGGGCAGGCACCACCTCGTGACCATTGGCATCCTTAACAGGGCTGAGTCCGATGGACTTTTCAGCGCGGTTCAGGCTTGCCATCTTGCCGGGAATAAATTTGAAGTGGTTCCATTTGGCCTGTGCCAGATAGCTTAATTCATCCTCAAAGGCATTAAGGGAGCCAGCGGCCACTTCGTGCAGGAGCGGTTTCCAGAAATGGGTATTGTTGGCATCAATCAGGATGATTTCAGCGCGCTGTTTTTTGCCGAGTTCCTGCCCAGGCCGGTGGCCAGTTCAAGTCCCCCGGCTCCACCACCAACGATCACGATTCTATGGAGTTTGTTCTTCACATTGATTCCAGTTTTTTCTATTAATTATGTATGGCTGTTGTAGGGGCTGTTATTGTTTTACCGGAGAGCCGAATTTACTGTTCATGGCTATTTTTTTGCCTGCGTTCTGGTTGCAGGTCATCCTCTCAGTCAGGTAAAACCAGGTAGCCGATAATCCGGCTTAAAACACCAAGCACAACAATAACAACGGTTAGCCAGGCCATCAGGCGCAGAGGCTTGAATGGCGAGCGCTCGACTTCATTAACCCCTTCTTTTAAATACTGATCAACCCGCTGCTGGTCTTCAGGGTACAGCCGTTTGGGTTGTTGGGCGGAACTGGCAATGGGCTTTTTATCGGCAACAGGCGCTGAAGTATCTTGGCTCATGGTCATAACTCCCTTTCTTCAGCCCAAACATAGTACATTCTGAGATCGGCGGAAAGGTGATGGGATGGTTTTTGACCGATTTATCAATTTGCCCGGCGGCATCGGGTATTTTGCCTTCCGGGCAATGGCTGGTATTAATATAAGGACAGGGCACTTTCGAAATCACTTTTGGTCAGAGGCAAAGGCATGGCATTTAACAGGGAATTGTTAATACTGGCTTTCCGGCAATGGCGTTATCAGTGGCGACAGAGTTTCAGGGAGCTGAAGCGCTATGGCAGAAACCCACGGTTTGTTTTTCCATGGTTATGGTTGAAGCTCAGTTATCTGCTGGACAGTCCGTACGCGGTCAGTCGTCGTTACCAGCGCCGTATCAAGGCAGAGAACATTTATGTCTACGGTGAAACACCCTTGACCAGCCTGGAGTTAATTGCGGAAAGATCAGGCGTGAGCTCGGACGATCATGTGTTTGAGCTTGGTGCCGGGAGTGGTTTTACCAGTATCTGGTTGCAGGGGGTTAAGGGGTGTCAGGTTACCGCTATTGAGCAGATTCCACTGTTCTGCTGGCGTTTGCAGCGTACCAGTCAGCGTATGCGGTTGCATGGCATTGATGTTCGCTGTGAAGACTATCTGACGTCGCCACTGGATAGCGCATCAATTATCTACCTGTATGGCTCAAATCTTGATGATCATGTCATTACCGGGCTGGCAGAGCGCCTGTCTGAGTTGCCTGCTGGCATCAGGATTATCACCGTCAGCTATGCGCTGCAGCCATTTTTGCACCAGCAGGCGTTTAAGGTGACTGATCAGTTCACGGTGCCTTTTGAGTGGGGAGAGGCGGAGGTGTTTCTGCAGGAAAGGATGTCGGCAACTGAAGTGCTGTCGATTATGGCACCGGGGAGTCATGAGTCAGAAAGCTATTCTTGTATCGTTCCCAAGAGCGGGATGGTAGAGAATGAAGAATGATGCTTTTGTACGTGATAAGCCGTGGCTGAAAAGCGCTTTTTTAGAGCATGCGCTGGACGGAAGAAAGCCTGCGAACAATCCGTTTGCCATAACGCACAATCAGATCGGGTATCTTCCGTTCCGGAAACCGCTCAAAACTGCTGTGAATAAACGACCAAGCGGCGTTTGCCTGTTTGACGGGTACCATGGCGTGGGGATGATCACCTAACTCATTATTAAAAGCCGTCATTCGCTGATGGAACCGGTTGGCCTGTGCTTTCAGTTGCATTTGGCTGGTATTGGTGATCTCGGTATTTTGTTCTGAAACCAGCAGGTTCAGGTAGTCTCTGGTCATGTATTGCATCAATAGCGCTTGCTCCAGAAAGCGCAGATTGGCCTTGTCTCCAGCCAGGATATTGGTGACTTTTTGCCTCAGCAGCAACAGCTGGCGATCCATTTTGGCCAGTACCCGCAGTAATGAGGTTCCAGAGGGGGGGGGCAGAACTGGCTGGAATGGTGCTCAGCCAGGTAATGTGTTTGTTGACCACCGGCCAAAGGGATACGACGGTGACCAGCAGTTTATTGGCTTCAGGATCATCAAGGCTTTCTGGCAGGGTATTGATGGTGATGTTGACTGATTGCTGTGCCAGCTGCAGCGCGTTTCTGGCATCCTGATCGAGAAAATCCAGCTGCAGGCGGTGAATGCTGATCAGTATGTCGTTGAGCATTATTTGCTGCTGGATAATGGTGGCAGGAGATAGGGCAGGAGGTTCTTTTTCGCTCGCTTTTACACCGAATGCCAGCAGGATTGTGGACAAGGTGATGACCGTCGTTGCACGAAAAGTTGCACGAAAAGCTGCACGAAAAGCTGCACGAAAAAACATAGTGGCTTCCGGGTTGTTTTTCATCAGGTGTTTATCGGCAAGCGGGATGCTCGCTGTAGGAAGCAGACCTGAATACCCTCTGCGAATAAAAGCGTGTGCAGTGTGATGCAGGCACCCATCCCTGGGCGTCAGATCAATCCCTTGTGTTTATTTGTAGCAAATTTGTTCTGGTATGGATACTGCTTAATTCTGCTTCAGCTGTGCTTTCAGTTTGTCAGGAACCCCGGTGATGATCAGTTGATCGTTGGTTTCATCGTAGCGAATCTGCCCGCCCAGCAGCTCGGCATCAAAAGAGAGGCTGAGTCCCTTGCTTCGCCCGGTATAGCGTACCAGCTGGGTCAACTTGCGGCGTTCAGGGGACATGGGGGTGCTCATGTCATAATCCCGGGTGTTGACAAAGCGGGCAAAGTCATCCGGGCCAGCTTCGCTGAGGTGGCCTGTCAGCTCCTGCATTGACAGACTTTCTCCTTCATCCAGTTTGTTCTGGCAGTAATCATAAACCTGTCGTTTCACAATCGTGCGGTTTTCTTCTACCGGTTCTTCCTGGCAATAGGCCTCCACAGCCTTGAGAAGGGTGTCCGCTTCTTGCTTGCTGCTGCTGGTTTCACTGCAGCCAATCACCTCCTGGAATACGGTACTGAGACGCTTGCCCCCTTTTGGCCGAAGAAAGGAAAGATAGCGCCCCGCTTCCGGGTTTTTCTGCCAGTCGGTAATGTTGATGCGACAGGCCAGGGACATACGAGCAGTGTCCAGATAGGACGTGTCCTGAATGGTCAGCTCATCAGTAATGGTGACACTGTTCTGGCTGCTGAGCATGCAAAGCAGCAGATAACGAGTCAGGCCCTGTTGATAGTCTGCGAACATCACGTAGCCACCATTGATGGCTCCGGCCTCACTGAGGTTTTGCCCAAGGCGGGTCAGTGTTTCTGTGGTGAACTGGGTAAAACCGGCGGCCTGTTCATCGGAGCTTTGATTCATATATTGCTTCAGGCGTTCGGGAAAACTGTCCTCTGCCAGATCGGAGAACTGGCCATAACACTTGTCGGGTTTTTTATTATAGGTTTGCAGCAAGTCATCCAGTACCAGCTCCAGAGAGGGGGAGGAGACCAGGCTCTGGGAAGCTGGAGTGGGTTGTAACTGCTCTGAACCATGGGCAAGGTCCAGTTTGTGCACAATAATCTGTTTGATGGTCATGACTTGATGCTGGAAAGTCCGAATTGATAGCTCGATATGGTACAGGGATTCTGCGTGTTTTGCTCGACAGACTCCCGGCATGGCCTGAATATGGGTAATGGATTGAATTCATTATGGCAGGCGTTAAGTAGCTAACCATATGAAATCATATATTTCTGACTCCTTGTGCTGGCACTCCCGGCAACTGCTCCTGCGTTGCTCTAGCTCCTGCATCCATGCAGTCGTGCTTCGTTACAACTCCGGTCACATAGCTACGGCTATGCTCCCTCCGTTGTGCCTCGCATAGTACCAGCCCAAGTAGCCAGAAATATTCGATTCCATATGGCCAGCTACTTACTGGTGCGGGATGGAAGTAAAGAGGTTATTCAGGCTCTGTCTGACCTGTTTGTCCAGGGCATGCTGATTCGGGTTTACTTTGGCCATCAGCTGAATGCTCAGATACAGGTTCAGAAGCTCGCTGGCGATGACTTCGTGGTCAATAGTAACGCTGCTGTTTTTTTTCGGTTCTGTATATTTCTCAATAAAATCAATAAAGCCTGTCCGCAGCATCTGGATGCCTTTCTGCACCCGTTCTGATGCATCGGACGGCAGTAGATGGAGCTCATTGCTGGTGGTCACCAGGAAACAACAGTTGCGGTAGCTGGCCTCCTGACCATGACGATAACCGGAGGTAAAAAAGCGTCGGAGATCCAATAGCGTGGGGCTGTAGGCCAGGTACTTATCGATTCTTGGTTGCAGCTGCCATTCAAGGTAGTGATCAAGAGCACAGAGAAATAATTGCTCTTTATTCTGGAAATGATAATAAAGGCTACCCGGATGCATATCGGTAACCTCTTCCAGTTGCTTCAATGAGCAGGCATAAAACCCCCTGGACCAGAAAAGCTCAAGGGCATCGCTTAACACCTGTTGTCGATTGAACGAGGATGATCTTCCCATAGGCTTACTATTGATTATTGTCACCCTAAGTTAGCAGAGTTTTGACCACTGTAAACAGCCCTGTGGTGCCAGGGCATGGCTTATGCCATGATTCCGTTGAATTGCAGAAATATCCGGGACCACCATATCCACTATGGTTAAACAGGTTAAATAACAAAGGTGATACATCATGGCGCTCACACCCTCTTCTATGGTTGAACTTGGTTTTCAGGCTCCGGATTTCAGTTTGCCGGATGTTTTTTCCGGGACCGAAAAAACTGTGGCTGAGGTGGCCGGAAGTAAAGGGCTTCTGGTGATGTTTATCTGTAACCATTGTCCTTATGTTGTGCATATTGACGAGGCGCTGGTGGCATTGGGTAAAGAGTTTCATGGCACGGATCTGGGCATTGTCGCGATCAGCGCCAATGACGTGACCGATTACCCCCAGGATCGCCCAGAGTTAATGGCCCAAAAGTCCTATGGCTTTCCGTATCTTTATGATGAAACTCAACAGGTGGCTAAAGCCTATCAAGCGGAATGTACGCCAGACTTTTTTCTTTTTGATGGAGATTTGAAGTGCGTTTATCGCGGGCAGTTTGATGGCTCAAGGCCGGGGAATGGTAAACCGGTGACAGGAGATGATCTTCGCACTGCCATGACTGCTTTGCTAAAGGGCTTGCCAGTCAGTGAAGATCAAAAGCCCAGTGTCGGTTGCAACATCAAGTGGCGTAAATAGTGGGTCAACCATTTCTCTGTGGATAATTTTTCTTGAAAATCTCCTGCCCCATGGCGTTGATTTGCTGGTCAATCATCAGGCTGAATGTGTCCAGAAGCTGCTGATGTGCCTGGCTATCCCGGCTGGCCTGACGCAGCAGGGTAACCGCTGCTTCTACCGTTGATAAAGCACCTTCTCCCGGTGCTTTGCGAATGCGATAGTCGGATATGGCAAGATCGGTGAGTTCAATACTGGGGAGTTGTTGCAGTTGTGGGTTGCGGTAATAGATCTTTTTGGCCTTTCGCCAGGTTCCATCCAGGATGATCAGTGCTTCCGGCATCGCTGTTCGCAGGATATCCTGGCTGGCGTGGGCATTAGCCCCGGGAAATAGCAGATAACAGTCCTTTTCTGCCAGCGTTGTTTGGAGGTGTGTATGATCGGAAAAATCTTCCCCCACCCATACCTGGCAATTACCGATGCCCAGTTCCAGAATGCGAGCCGTATTCAATGGGTGCCTGGACTCCCGGGGATGCTGCAGAATAATTATATCCATGCAGGCGGTTTCTTCTTTCAGCGCTGAACAGTAACACTGCGTTTCCGGGCGTTGGCATCGAGGGCATAGGGGTCTGGGCATGAGTTAATGTCTGGCTTATTTTTTTGGGAGGGCTGGCAAGGACTGCGAGGTGGATAGCCAGCGAACAGTTTATACCATTCGCCCGGTGACTGTCTTTTTGGCTGGAGAATCAGGCGTTTTTCATCTGAAAAATCAGTTTTTCAGCGGTGCAGTCAAACTCAAACATGGCACGAATCACGGTCTGACCGTGTTCATCAATGGTTTCAGCAGAGATTTTGCAGTTACCGGAACCGATTTTTACTGCCTCTTCTTTCAGGGCATCAAATCGTGATTCAGCATTGACGCCAGAAAGATCGATGGTCAACACGGTATCGTCTTCTTTAATAATGGTGCCAACTTCTACGCAGTTACAGGCAAGGCTTTCAAATGGATCTTTCTCATTCATGGTAACTACCTTCACAAATATAAAGTCATCCAGACAAAAAAAGCCGGGGAAGTCCCCAGCTTTTTTATTGTTGAACCCGGATCATAGCGTTGAATAAAGATTCACACCAGCAGATTCATGACAAACATGGCCATCAGGGAGTTCAGGATACAGATGCCAAACAGGATAGGGTAACGGCGACCCTCCGTCCCGATAACACCAAGAATACGGCCAGCGTATTGAATGGTGGAACCCATCAGGTAGATAGCAGGTGCCAGAATGGCAATGTCGCGGGCGTGCAGAGCGCCTTCATTCAACAGGCCAACGGCAACACCAACGGCACCACCCATGGACATAACCGCTGCCATCAGTACGGCAGCCCCTTCACCGGGTACTCCAAACAGCGCCATGATCGGGCCAAACACGGTGGCCAGAACATTCAGAAAACCGGTCAGAGACAGAATCTTGATGATCACGAAGGCCATCATGATATTTGGGATAATGCTCCCGATACCAATGCCCCAACCCTTACGGGCGCCTTCAACAAAGACGTCAGTGATCATCTTTTTACTTTCAGGTGCAGCACTCATGATCAGTTAGCCTCCGCAGTGATGGCTTTTTCGCCGGATTTCTTGTCAATGGCCTTGAGGTAGAAACGCATAATGTTGGCACCGACGATTTTAAAGATAAACATCACCGCCAGGGCCAGACCAATAGAACCGGGAACGGCAGCGCCCGTGGTGTCAGACAGGGTGAACAGTATCGCACCGGAACCGAAGAAGTTGACAATCAGTGCACCTCCGGAGAACTGGAATGCGGTAAAGACATCTTTTTCTGTGTCAGTCAGTTCGCCTTCATCCGCCAGGGATTTGGTCAGGCCCGCACCCACGTCGGTGGACTGCAGACTGCCGATAATGGCCAGACCCGTTGAACCGGGAATGCCCATCAGAGGACGAAGCAGAGGTGTCAGCATTTTACGGGCAGCTTTCAGCGCGCCATAGTGCTCAAGCACGGCAATCATACCCAGGGCGAACATGGCCGTTGGTACCAGACCCAGGGCAAACAAAAAACCATCGGCTGCACCGCTACCACCCACACCACGGAAAGCGGCCATGCCACCCGTGGCGTCTTTCATCAGCCTGCCAAAGCTGCCGTTAAGGGTGGTGAAGTCAAAGACACCGTACCACTCATTAGACTTCAGGAGTCCGGAAAAGAACACGACAGCAAATGCCAGTGTTATATAGGCTCCAATGGAGACCTTCTCCTGGTCATCAGTTTTCATTGTTTCCCCCTGGGATATTCACAAGCGTTGTAGAAATCAGAGTTAAAACTTACATTGCCTGAGAGCTTATAAGTCTGCTGTGCAAGATAGAATCAGGGTTAGACGCAGTATTTCGTACTTCGGTTTCGGTTCTTACGACACCGTATTTCCATATCAGTCGACTTGCGCTTTGCTGATAAAAACGACGGTGTTTTACTGTGTTGAACATTGGAGAAATTGAAAAGGAGCAGGGTGCTTTACTGTGAGGGTGTGGGTTTTTTTGTGAGTAGGTGATTTCCCTTTTTTCTTACGTGTATCTGGTATAGGCTGCGCTTTGTTGTACTCATTTAACAAGTAAATTGTCGTGGGTTAATACGAGTCAGGCTTACCAAGACTTACAGAGGCAAAGTGGGCCGGAATAACATCGAAAGGCAAAGAGCTATGTCAGAAAAGCCAACAGAGAACCCATCGTCGCTGCGTCAAAATGTCAATATGCTGGGTACCTTGCTGGGTGACGTCATCCGGGACCACAAGGGAGAGGACTTCTTCAATAAAATCGAGTCTATTCGTCAACTGTCCAAAGCGGCCCGCAGTGATGCCGAGAGTGATGACGGTCTGAGTGAACAGCAGGCGCTGTTAGACCTGCTGCACAGCCTGCCTGATGATGAGCTGGTACCTGTGGTAAGGTCTTTCAGCCATTTCCTGAATCTCACCAATATTGCCGAGCAGTTCCACCTGGTATCCAGGGACTGTGAAACCAGCCACTGTGTTCCTGATCACTTCAGTGAATTGCTCAAGGCGCTGAAGCAGAAAGGTCTCAGCGATCAGCAGATTGCCGAGAAAGCATCGGAGCTGGATGTTGAGGTGGTACTGACTGCACACCCGACCGAAGTAACCCGTCGTACATTAATCCAGAAATATGAGCAGATATTCCAGTGCCTGAGTGACCTGGAAAACCAGTCGCTCAGTGATAACGAACAGCAGCGCATTGAACAGCGCATTCGCCAGCTGATTACTCAGGCCTGGCATACCTATGAGTTTCGCAGTAAACGACCAACACCGGTTGACGAGGCCAAAGGTGGCTTTGCTACCATTGAGCACTCCCTGTGGCATGCGGTGCCACAGTTTGTCCGTCAGATGGATGACCGCCTGCAAGCGTTCACCGGTCACCGGTTGGCAATTGAGGCGGCACCCGTGCATTTTTCCTCCTGGATGGGGGGCGACCGGGATGGTAATCCGTTTGTCACATCTGAAGTGACCCGTGAAGTATTGCTGCTCAGTCGCTGGATGGCGGCAGACCTGTTTTTAAGGGATCTGAAACCATTGATCAGTGAGCTTTCCATGAACGATTGCAGTGATGAACTGCGGGCGCTTGTGGGGGACTCCCGGGAACCTTACTGGTCTGTGTTAAAAGAGTTGCGGGAAAAACTGAGACATACCCGTCAGTGGTGTGAGCGAGGTCTGGCCAGACCCGGGGATGCACCGGTAACACCGACGGCGGGTGTCATGCTTGATAATGAAGATCTGATCAAGCCATTAAGATTGTGTTACGACTCTCTCCATGCTTGTGGCCTGGGGGTTATTGCCGATGGTCCTCTGCTGGACACTCTGAGAAGGGCATACTGCTTTGGTCTGACGCTGATTAAACTGGATATTCGTCAGGAGTCTGGCCGTCATACCCAGGTGCTTAGCGAGCTGACCAAGGCCCTGGGTCTGGGGGATTATGAGCACTGGGAAGAACTGGAAAGGCAGAGCTTCCTGCTGAAAGAGCTGCAAAACCCAAGACCTCTCTTGCCGAATACCAAAGGGCCACTGAAGTGGTCGCCATCACCGGACGTGCAGGAGGTTTTAAACACCTGCCGTGTCATAGCTGCCGAGGGCTCCAGGGCACTGAACTGCTATGTGATTTCCATGGCTAAACAGCCATCGGATGTACTGGCGGTGGCTTTGCTGCTGAAAGAGTGTGGTGTGGATTTCGACATGCCCATCGCACCACTGTTTGAAACACTGGACGACCTTGACAACGCGGCGGAGTGTATTCGTCACCTGTTGTCATTACCCTGGTATCGCGGTTATTGCCACGGTGGCCAGATGGTGATGATTGGTTATTCTGATTCTGCCAAGGATGCGGGCTGGATGGCGGCTGGCTGGGCTCAGTACCGCGCCATGGAAGAGGTGACGGCGGTATGCGCTGAGGCCGATGTCCGGTTGACCTTGTTCCATGGCCGTGGTGGTACCATTGGCCGTGGTGGTGGCCCGGCCCATGCGGCGATTCTTTCCCAGCCTCCGGGGTCGGTCAATAACCGCCTGCGGGTGACTGAGCAGGGGGAAATGATCCGCTTTAAGTTTGGCTTCCCACAAGTAGCCGTCCAGAGTCTGATGCTCTATGCCAGCGCCACACTGGAAGCAACCCTGTTGCCGCCGCCAGTGCCAAAGCAGGAGTGGCGTGAGGTAATGGATCAGTTGTCAGCGGATTCCGTGAAGGTGTACCGGGGCATTGTTCGTGAAGAGCCTGACTTCGTACCTTACTTCCGGGCGGTAACGCCGGAAATGGAGCTGGGTAAATTGCCGCTTGGCTCCCGTCCCGCCAAGAGGAAACCCAACGGTGGCGTGGAAAGTCTGCGGGCTATTCCCTGGATTTTTGCCTGGACACAGATTCGCCTGATGCTGCCAACCTGGCTGGGCTGTGGCGAAGCGCTGGAGAATGCGGTCAACAATGGCAACCGGGATGTGTTGGAAGCAATGATGACCGACTGGCCGTTCTTTAAGGCACGTCTGGAAATGCTGGAGATGGTCTTCACCAAGACCGATGCCCAGCTGGCCCGGTATTATGAAGATCAGCTGGTGCCCGATCATCTGCGCTACCTGGGTGAAAAACTCAGACGCATGCTGTCGTCTGCCATTGAAGTGCTGCTGGATCTTAAAGAGGGAGATGAGCTGATGTCATCACACCCGCAGAACAAAGAAGCCATTGGTCTGCGTAACCCTTACACGGATCCTCTGAACTTCCTTCAGGCGGAGTTGCTGCAGCGGGTTCGCTCCCATGAAAAGATGGCGGGAGAAGATGCGGAAGTGGGTGAGGAGCTGGAACAGGCATTGATGATCACCATTGCCGGTATTGCGGCAGGTATGCGGAATACTGGCTAGTACAAAAGCACAAGCGGCCTGTCTTTTTCGGGCAGCGGGTGGCGGGAAGCGGGCAGCGCTTACTGAGTCTCGAAGTTATTTCAGGAATGTTCCTTAACGGTAGCAGGCGTCATGGTTAACTCACCGTGCCGCCTCTTTTTGTTGCCGCTGGTCGTTTGGCTTCATCCGATAGACGAACCTTCCGTCATATTCATCAGAGACCACCGCTAGCCCTCGTTCATTCAGTATTTGGGCACCGGCGCAGTCCGGCTGTTGGAATATTTTTTCAAGCTCAGACTGCGGCGGCGTACCAATGGCGGGCAGGATACCCTTCTGCTGCAACCGCTCAATCTCTGACTGCATACCGTGGCGGGTGGCAGGCGATAGCAAGGACATTGTGTGGTTCAATTCATCCGCTGCCACGATAATTTTTTCTGTCAGGGTCATGTTTTCAGGTAATTCAATCTGTCTTAGTTCCTGCTCACTGTGCAGCTTTCGGTAGGCACCGGCTGAGCCGGTTTTCGGGTCCCAGCAATCGGGGAGGGGCAGGTGGTCCGAGCGTTTGGGGTGATCGGTCAGGCAGGGTTTGATGCCCGCTTTCGCTGCCATCACCAGCCGGACCAGATCATCCAGGCTGTCGCGCATGCACTGCTGAGGATCAGATGCCTGTTCAATCATCAATCGCCGTTTGGTGTTATCCACCGGCAACCGGTATTTCGTGGTGAACGGGTTGGCGTTTTTGTGGTGCCAGCCCCCGGTAATGCAGGCCAGATGCCTGAAGCTCACCAGTGCTGCCCGGATCAGCCGGGTAAACTCTGGTTTATTGACCACGCGCAGTAGCTCAATGGCTTCCGGGTTAAAGTAGCGGTTCTCTCCGGGCTCTGCAGAACCCGGCGTCAGTCGGATCGCGGGAAAATCCTCCCGGCAGGGGATGACCCGGACGATATCGACGATATCACCAAAGCGCAGCACCTGACGAAGCAGTAATTCGTCTGCGGAGCATTGCTGGTCACTGGTGAAAGGAGCCCTGACCGGCTGCATCTTATTGCTGTTTTTATTTTTCAGGGCACTGGATACTAACCTGATCAGTTCATCCGGGTAGTGATGCAAACTCTGCATATCACGCTGGAACAGTTCAGCGGCACGACGCTCTTCCACATCTTTATGCTCATCTTCAGCAACTGCGTCGTGGTATAGCTCGGCAATGGGCAGTAATTCCTGCAGCAGGGGCTGGTTTTTCAGCAGTTCCTTAAATGGTGCATGAATGTCAGGCAATACCTCCACAAGAAACTCGGTCGCCAACTGGGTTCGCAGGGCGTGATCCAGGCCGTGAACTTTGCGGGAACCGGGTTTGCCCCCTTCCAGTATGATTTTTGCTACGGTGGGATGGAGATTCTGGTAGTAATGCCAACCCGCTACCCGGGTGATGGCAGGATAGTGGTCAATACGGTCAAGCTCACTTTGCACAAAGTTCGGTGGGGCGGTCAGAAATTTGTTGAGCCATTCGCTCTGGCCGGTTTTCTTATCAGGCAACCGGATAACGCAGAAATTATTTACCTTGGGTTCTTGGTGAAAAATCTTTAAGCAGCTGAATAATATATTATCTGACTTCGGGATAGTGGTCATGTAGCGAAAATGCTCGATTAACTGCTCATCATTAAACCGCTGCGGCGATAAGCCATTTTGCAGGTAATCCAGCAATTTTTGCCCATCAGCATTTTTATTCAGATAAAAGTGTTGGTATATTTTTTTGCCGATCAGTTTCCGGCACAGATTTTCAACCCAGTCGGCTCCGGTGGATACCGATTGACGGGCCAAAACTTTTTTCAGATTGTCTATAAACGTAGCCAGAGTATTCGGGATTCCCTCAGGGGGTGCCATGTTCCCCGGCTGAATCTCTGTGATGAAGCCATTCGTATAAACCATCTTGTTGCAGCTAATCTGCCAAAGAATCTCGTGGCGGATAATCCTGAATTCATCAAGGGTCAACAAATTCTCCAGACAGAAATACCTGGCTGCCAGTAACAGCCACAGGCTATCGGCTACGTCAACATTGCGCTTTTGAAAGTCAATCCTGGTCCCATGGGCAATCAGAAGACAGACGACTAATGGGTTGTGCGTAGAGTAATAATCACAATGACCTTGCAACAATATTGGGACAAATAACCTGTTAATCAGTGCCTTCCTGCAAATCTGCGCTTGCTTGCCAAGCGTCAGTTTTGTCTCCTGCCAACGATCCCTGTATAAATCCCTATCCAGGAAAATGCAGTTTCCCTGACTTTTGAAGTCTCTTAAATCACTTGCAGGAAAAAGGGACGTATTAATTAATCTTTCCAATACCTGCACAGGTAGATTGATATTAAGCAACCGGGCATTTTCTATCGCTTCCAGTAATTCGGGTAAGCTACTTAATATGTCCTCGGTAGATAGTACTTTTATCAGGTTCGGATTTTTTTCTGCCTCTGCCAGGGGTTTGATACTTTCCGGAATATTGATCAGCAGCTGCAAAAAACGATCAACACCGCACTGCACCAGTACGTTAAACAGCGTGATAGCCTGGCCCATGGTTTGAGCATATTTCGAGAATGTTCTGGCGTTTGTCGAAATCGCCTCTATTTCATGGCGCTGCAGTTTTACCGGTGGGAATAGCACACCCCCGCTCGCTATCGTATACCGACAGCCGTAAAGGTTGGCGAAATTCCCCAGCGGCACTGGCGTCATCGCCCAGTTCCAGCCGTAAAATGTTTTGCATCATATCTGCGACCCGGTCAAACGTAGCTTCCCGGTTAAAGTCGAGAAGATATCCGCAGTGCATCAGACCCAAATTAATGCGGCAAATAATTTCCGGGTAGGTTTTTTCGATGTTTTGCCTGCTGGATAACTGATGCAGCAGGTAACCTGTGCTGTCAATACGCCCGGAGGTTATGGTTTCAGGGAAGATGGTTTTGCTCTGCCAATATTTTTCTTCCATCTTGATGTTCAGCGTTACGTAATCCGTGATTTTTTTTATCGGTTTGGAATGTGTTTTGTCCGGCTGAAAATCTCCTTGGGCATCGGTAAAGGCATCATGTTTATAGGCCCATGCCAGCTCAACCTCATTCCTCTCTATTATTGGTCCCAACATGGTCACTACCCATGATTTCCCACTGAATACCTGCTCTTCACCATGTTCAGTTAAGGGGTTGTTGCATTGGGGACTTAACCGGGTAACCGGCTTTGTTTCCCAGCCGAGCCATTTGCCCTTGCGTGCATCAACAGCCCGAACCATTAATCTGCCATCCTTGAATAAGCTGACAATATCATCTGCCCGGCGAGAACCGGGCGCAGGAGTCTGATCAATTGAAGATAGAGTCATAAGGTGATTATTAATTTATGTTTATTGACTATTGTTGGATTGAATAACTATCAAATAGTTCCTCTATTCCTTTTTCAGCCTGTCCCATCGGTACATTTGGCGAAGTGTGCTTCCTGAACCTGGTCCGGAGCTGTTATGTCGCAATTTAATATCCTTAATCTACCCAAACCTTTTTACCTGATCTTTTTTATCAAGTTATGGGGGCGCTTTGGTTACGGCCTTCAGGCTCTGTTATTACTGTACCAGGTGCGTCAGCTGGGAATGGAGGATGACCACGCATTTATTACCTTTGGTGCTTTCAGTGCCTGTGGTGAAAATGAGCTAATCTGTGAGGGTCGGTATTTATTGTGAGGTGAGTGCTTATGCCGTTTGTCTCTGTGAAAACGGTCAAGGGGCTGTTTAATGAAATCCAGAAGCAGGAAGTGATGGATGGAATCTCTAAGCTGCTGGTGGAGGTTGCAGCAGGTGGTGAAGATCGTTTTCAGCAGGCGGTCTGGGTGGTCATTGAAGAGGAGGAGCCCGGAAACTGGAGTCTTGGGGGTAATAGCCCGGAGCTGGAGGCATCAAGACAAAAGCGGGGAACCGGCAAGCCCTGACGCCAGAAACGATAATTTCATAAGGTTGGTTACTTATTGGTTCCCTTGGTAATTACCCTGCTATAAGATGCGAAAAATAAAAGACAATAAGCATGTGATGGAGTGATTGTGCCGGAAGTCGTGATCAGTGGTACCGGGTTATATACCCCACCGGGGGCCATCAGTAATGATGAGCTGGTCAATGCATTCAATGCCTGGGTCGACCAGCAGAATGAAAACAACAAAGAGGCCATAGCCGCCGGTGAATTGGAACCGCTGGCCCGAAGCAGTAGTGAGTTTATTGAAAAAGCCTCCGGAATTGTTAGCCGCTACGTGGTTAACCGGGAAGGCGTTCTTGATCCGCAGAGAATGGTTCCACGAATTCCCGAGCGTGGCAATGAGGACATCTCTGTCCAGTGCGAAATGGCACTCCATGCTGCCAGAGGGGCGCTTGCCCAGGCCCGGGTAGAGCCATCCGGCGTGGATATGATTATTGTCGCCTGTTCCAATATGCAGCGCCCTTACCCGGCCATTGCCGTTGAGATCCAGCAGTTTCTCGGTGGCGGTGGTTATGGTTATGACATGAATGTCGCCTGTTCTTCGGCTACCTTTGGTATCCAGGCTGGCGTCGACGCTATTCGCAGCGGGTCGGCAAAACGGGTATTGATGGTGAACCCGGAAATTTGTTCAGGTCATCTGAACTTCCGTGACCGGGACAGTCACTTTATTTTTGGTGATGCCTGTACTGCCGTATTGCTGGAGAGTGAAGACATTGCCAGGCGGAAAGATGGCTACCGGGTACTCGGTTGTCACCTGTGGACTCAGTTCTCCAATAATATCCGTAACAACTTTGGCTTTCTGAATCGTGCGGATGAAACCGGTGTCGGCAAGCCCGACAAACTGTTTGTCCAGAATGGCCGGAAAGTCTTTAAAGAAGTTTGCCCCCAGGTGGTGAAGCATATTTCTGACCACCTTGAGTCTCTTGCACTGACCCCCGGTGATTTGAGCCGTTTATGGCTGCATCAGGCAAACTTGAATATGAACCAACTGGTGGTGCGCAAGCTGCTGGGCCGTGAGCCGAAGCCCCGGGAAGCGCCGGTGATTCTTAATGAGTACGCTAATACCAGTTCAGCCGGTTCGATCATTGCCTTTCATAAACACTCGCTGGATCTGACATCGGGGGATAAAGGTGTTATTTGCTCTTTCGGGGCAGGCTACTCCATTGGTAGTGTGGTGGTTGAAAAGCAGTAATTTTCATATTGAAACCATGTACCAGACTCCGGTGATAAGTCCAAACTTGTCACCGGGCTTCCGGCTGTATATGCTTGTCCGCTTTTTATTGAATACGTCAATAAATTTGTCACATTCCAAGCCAGACGATGTCTCTATAATACGATCTCTTGCCGCAGAGAACGGATGGCTGGCAACAGGAGCTTTTCATGCGCGTTATTCTGCTGGGTGCACCGGGCGCCGGTAAAGGGACTCAGGCTCAATTTATCATGGAAGAGTATGGTATTCCCCAGATCTCTACCGGGGATATGCTGCGGGCTGCGATCAAAAACGGTACTGAATTGGGCAACAGGGTCAAGGCCGTCATGGATTCCGGGGCGCTGGTTTCTGACGACATCATCATTGCCCTGGTCAAAGAGCGTATTGCTGAGAGTGATTGCGCCAACGGTTTCCTGTTTGATGGCTTCCCGCGGACCATTCCCCAGGCAGAAGCCCTGCGTGATGCCGGTGTTGCCATTGACCACGTTGTGGAAATCGCGGTTGATGATGAAGAAATCGTCAAGCGCATGAGTGGCCGTCGCGTGCACCCGGAAAGTGGCCGTACTTACCATGTAGTCTTTAATCCCCCCAGAGAAGAGGGTAAGGATGATGTGACCGGTGAAGCCTTGGTGCAGCGCGCAGACGACGAAGAAGAGACGGTTCGCAAGCGTCTGGGGGTCTACCATGATCAGACCGCGCCATTGGTTGAGTTCTATCAGCAAGTGGGTGGCGATACCCGTTACAGCCGCATTGAAGGTGTCGGCTCTGTTGATGAAATCAAACAGCAGGTGCTGGACGCGCTGAAGCCTGTTCTCGCCTGAGTGAGATAGTTGCCTGATGTTGTTACGCGGGCAATGACTGTTGATCAAAACAAAAGTCGGGGGTGTGAGAAAGCGCCACCGGCTTTTTTGTAATGGCTGAAAATACGGTTGTAATGAACTGCCGGTCTTATCAAAATAGCCCCCTGGCCATGTTGCTGACGCTCACCAAAACAGTAAAGACTCCCCATGAAACTGCTTGCTCTTGATACCGCAACGGAAGCCTGTTCTGTTGCCCTTAACCTTGATGGCGAAGTGATTGAACGCTTTGAGCTGACTCCCCGCCGACACAGCCGTGATTTGCTGCCAATGGTTGAAGACGTTCTGGCTCAGGCCGGCTTAAGCCTTAAGCAGCTGGATGCCCTGGCCTTTGGCCGGGGGCCAGGGGCATTTACCGGCCTCAGGGTGGCAACCGCCATGGTTCAGGGGTTGGCGTTTGCGGTTGATCTGCCGGTGGTTCCGGTTTCGACGCTGGCGGCTCTGGCTCAGCAGGGGCTCAGGGAGCACAAGGCAACAAAAGTGTTGAGTGCCATTGATGCCAGAATGGATGAGGTCTACTGGGGGGCGTTTTCCGAGTCGGATGGCTTAATGGTACCGGTTGCTGCGGAAATAGTGACCCTGCCAGAAAATGTTGTAGTACCGGTTATGGATGGGTACTGGTTCGGGATGGGCACTGGCTGGGCATTCAGGCATCGATTGTCGGCCACCGTGGTTGATTGTCAGATTGAAGCCTGGCCCAGGGCCCATGATATAGCCTTGCTGGCTGCTGCCGACTTTAAACGGGGTAAAGGGCTGCCTGCAGAGCAGGCCATGCCGGTTTATCTTCGGGATAAGGTAGCTCTGAAAAAATCAGAACGTTAAGACAAGGACGGACCGTTATGGACACTCTACAGACCATTATCCTGGCGCTGATCCAGGGCATTACCGAATTTCTTCCTATCTCCAGCTCGGGCCACCTGATTTTGCCCGCCCAGCTGCTTGGCTGGACAGACCAGGGGCTGGCATTTGATGTCGCTGTGCACATTGGTACGCTGGCTGCCGTCATTGCCTATTTCTGGAAAGACCTCTTTGCCATTGCCCGTGACTGGCTGGGTTCTCTGGTGGGGAAGGGCGCTACCGTTAACAGCCGTCTTGGCTGGTATCTGATTTTTGCCACATTACCCGCCGTGGTATTTGGTCTGGCCCTGAAAAAAATGGGTCTGGATGAGGCGATGCGGACCGTTGCGGTTATTGCCGGTACCACCCTGATTTTTGGTGCCCTGCTGGGCTGGGCAGATCTGCAAGGCAAACGTATTCAACCCCTGGAACAGATGTCTTTCAGACAGGCGATGCTGATTGGCCTTGCCCAGGCACTGGCGCTGATCCCGGGCACATCCCGTTCTGGTATTACCATGACGACCGCGTTAATGATGGGCTTTACCCGTGATGCGGCTGCCCGGTTCTCGTTCCTGCTGTCAATTCCCGTGATTCTGGGGGCGGGTAGCCTGTTGATGCTGGATCTGGCAGAAAGCACGGTGCCGGTGGACTGGCAGACACTGTCCCTTGGAACCCTGGTGTCGGCTGTCAGTGCCTGGCTCTGTGTGCATTTCTTCCTGGCATTTATCAACCGTATCGGGCTTATGCCATTTGTCATCTATCGGATGGTTCTGGGTGTGGTGCTGCTTGGGTTTGTATTCTTCTAGAAGGGAATAATGATCGGCTGAGAATCAGCCGATCATTTAACTGCCGGTTTCAGACACCTTTGATTCTATCGTAAGTCTTGTAGAGAATCGCTTCTTCCTTGGTGATTCGCTTGCTCAATGCCTTGATGATGTTGTTGCAGTCCTGTTGAAAGTTTTCGTTGGTATTATCACCATTTTCATACAGGGCGAAAAAAACCATCACGTCGGCAGAAATCTTATCCATATCCAGCGCATAGTCAGTCAGGGTAGACTTCAGGCTGTCATCGCTCTGAGCGGCTTCCCGCAATACCGGATACAGGTACTTATCCTCTTTGTTTAAGTGGGCCAGCAGCATTTTTTTTGCGGAAAGTATCAAATTTCGACCTTGCTGGTTGTCAACACCCACTTCACGTGCCTGTAAAAGCAGGTCACTGATTTGCACGTGTTCACTTTTGAATTCCCGGATTAACTGAGACATTTGTGTTCATTCCCTGAACATAACGGTTTCTAATATTTTAGGACGCTATTACTACATTCGTCTCAAACCGTTAATTATTAACCGTTTTGAGTGGCTGGCTCACCTTCAGGCTCTGCTTCGACCGCTATTGCCCGGGCAGCCCCCCTGGCCATTGATAAACAAAGGCATTGTTTATTTTTTGTCTTTTCGGGCAGTTTTTACCCTGCAAAATCCCCCTTTGTGTCAAAAATCCTCTGCTATTCTTGTTTGGTGTGAAAAATCATTGGGGCTCAAATGAGTACGATCTTTTTAGAAATTACCACCTTCATTTGGGAATATTTACTGATCTATCTGCTGCTGAGTGCTGGTGTTTACTTCACTGTCAGAAGCCGCTTTGTCCAGTTTCGTTATTTTTTTCACGCATGGAAGCTGATGCTGGGGTCTCGAAAGACATCGGCTAATGAAATATCTTCTTTTCAGGCCCTTTGTACCAGCCTGGCTGCACACGTAGGTACTGGTAACCTGGCCGGGGTTGCCATAGCTATCTTTATCGGTGGCCCCGGTGCGGTGTTCTGGATGTGGATCGTTGCCCTGCTGGGGATGGCCTCCAGTTTTGTAGAGAACACGCTGGCGCAGCTCTATAAAACCAACAATAAAGATGGAACCTTTCGTGGTGGCCCTGCTTACTATATAGAGAAGGCACTTGGCCTGCGCTGGCTGGGTATTCTGTTTTCAGTTCTATTGCTAACGACCTTCGGGTTTGTCTTCAATGCGGTCCATGCTAACTCGGTATCCCAGGCGGTTTCCGGTCATATGGCGATCAGTCCGGTATTGGTCGGCCTGGTGATTGCCGGCGTGACCGCTGTGATTATTTTCAGAGGGATCCACTCGATTGTTCATTTTGCAGAGTTAGTGGTTCCGGTAATGGCCTTGGCCTATCTGCTGATTGCTTTTGGTGTTGTCGCTTTTCATTTGAAGGAAATGCCTGCCGTTATCACGTTGATTTTTGACAGTGCATTTGGTCTGCATTCAGCCACAGGTGGTGCTATTGGTTATTCCGTGGCACAGGCCATGATGCAGGGAATCAAGCGAGGCCTGTTTTCCAATGAAGCTGGTATGGGCAGTGGTCCCAATGCTGCTGCGACAGCGACACCCAAACCAAACCATCCGGCGGCTCAGGGCATTGTGTCGATGATCAGCGTGTTTGTCGATACCATTGTGATCTGTACAGCGACTGCAGCCATTGTGTTGCTGTCCGGCCAGCTGGAGTCAGGCAGTACCGTCAATGGTATCCAGCTGACTCAGGCTGCGCTCGCTGGTATTGTCGGTGGCTGGGGGCAGTGGTTTATTTCCATTGCTGTCATTTTTTTTGGTTTTACATCGGTGATTGCCAATTATTACTACGGTGAGTCAAACCTTCTGTTTATTCGAAACAGTCCCCGGTTATTGCAGGTTTATCGATCTGTTGTCGTATTTCTGGTCTTTCTTGGTTCAATCGCATCCCTCGAGATGGTATGGATGGTTGCCGACCTGGCCATGGGGCTGATGGCACTGATTAATCTTGTGATCATCCTGTTGCTCAGCGGCCCGGTTATGCAGGTATTGAGGGATTACGATTTACAGTCAGGATCTGGCCGATCCCCTGAGTTTAACCGCGGTCGTTTTCCTTTTCTGGATCGAACAATTGATAGGGATGTCTGGGTTTATAAACCTGAGTCTGAGGACTCTCTTGAACGCATTGGTAATGCCAATTTTCAGGAGACGAAGTCCTGTTAGCAAAAGTTGAAACGTTGATGTTGGTTGATCTTTATCAGGAATTGCTTATTTGAGGAATGTTGTTGACAAGGTAGTCTTTTGCATTACCTCGTGTTATCTGAAATTAAACAATGAAAGAGTATTGTCAATAGTGTCATTTAATTGATAATTGGTGTGTTCATTATTAGATTCCTGATGAAAAAGCCTGTTTTGTAGTTTGCTATTTTGAAATGGTAGGGCTTCCTGATTGTTTAAGAAATGTTTTATTTTACCGTAAGGGTATTCTAAATTTTTGTTCAGGCTTTCAATTGCATCAGTTGTTATTTGTACGTGCTGGTGAGCGTTTTATGCGTATTTCTGTGGTTTGTTATTTGGCCTGAATTGGGTATAGGATGTGTTGTTTTTAAAGGGTTCCAGGAAGTTTTTAAAGGATTTCTATTGTTTGTTTGATGGGTGTTTATACTTATCACTCAAGGTTTATTCCCTAATGTTATAAATCTTAATTTGAAATAAAAATCGAGAATACACAATGCGCCGGGAATTTTATGAATAACTTAATAGACTCCATCAATGGTCTGCTATGGGGCAGCATTCTTATGTACCTGCTTATGGGGGCAGGTCTGCTTTTCACGGTAAAAACCCGCTTTGTTCAGATTCGCCGGTTTACTCTGGCAATGAAAACCATGCTGGGCAGCCGTGCGACTGATTGTTCTACTCATGTCTCTCCGTTTCAGGCGTTTTGTACCAGTCTTGCTGCACGGATAGGTACTGGCAACATCGCGGGTGTCGCGGTTGCCATTACTATGGGTGGGCCTGGTGCTGTTTTCTGGATGTGGCTGATCGCGGTTCTGGGTATGTCCACCAGTCTTGCCGAGAATATTCTTGCTCAGCTTTATAAGACCAATAACGGTGATGGTACTTATCGAGGCGGCCCGGCTTATTACATTGAGAAAGCCCTTGGGCAGCGCTGGCTGGGTATTATCTTCTCCATCTCCCTGATTATTGCGTTTGGCTTTGCCTTTAACAGTGTGCAGTCTAACTCCATTGCCGCAGCATTCAGTGGCTACGAAATTCCAACGGAAGCTATTGGTATGGGGCTGGCAATGGTGAGCGCCCTGATCATCTTCGGTGGTATTCGTTCCATTGCCAAAGTGGCAGAGATGGTCGTCCCGATCATGGCCTTTGGCTATCTGGGTGTGGCCCTGGTGGTGGTATTTATGAATATCACAGAGCTGCCGGCGGTCTTCAGCCTGATTATCAAGAGCGCTTTTGGTCTTGACAGTGCTGTCGGTGGTGGCGCGGGTTACGCGGTGTCCCAGGCGATGCAGCAGGGCATCAAGCGTGGTTTGTTCTCCAATGAAGCGGGCATGGGTAGTGCTCCTAACGCAGCAGCAACCGCACACTCGAATCATCCTGCCAACCAGGGCATGATGGGGATGCTGGGTGTATTTATGGATACGATCATTGTCTGTACTGCGACCGCTTCTATTATCCTGATGTCCGGCGTAATGGACGGTTCTGGCGTAACAGGTATCGAGTTGACGCAGCTGGCTCTGGAAAGCCAGGTGGGACCGGTCGGTAAGCACATGGTAGCTGGGGCTATTCTGTTGTTTGCTTTCAGTTCGATCATTGCCAATTACTACTATGGTGAATCAAACCTGCGCTTTATCATGGACAAGAATTGGCTGGTAAACGTTTATCGTATTGCCGTACTGGGTATGGTGATCTGGGGGGCAAGCAGCAGCTTGCCAACCGTGTGGGCTTTTGCAGATGCCTCCATGGGGATCATGGCACTGATTAACCTGACGGCTATTCTGATGCTTTCTGGTATTGTTGTTCAGGTTCTGAAGGACTTTGATGATCAGGTGGCATCCGGTGTAACACCGGTATTCAATCGTCGCAAGTTCCCATTCCTTGATAAAACCATGGACGCAGACGTATGGACCGAGCACAGCTCAGGTCCGGTTGAAAACTCTCATAAGGCAAAAGTTAAACGCACTGCAGCACCAGACGTTTAATTCTGACTTGGATGAAATCAGTGAAGGCCACTTTTTCAGTGGCCTTTTTTTATCGACAGTTGTTGACGATAATTACGCAGTGCGGCTCAAAACCGTGAGCCGACAAAGAGATGGCGTTCCTTACTCAGGATGCAGCAGCGCAAGCAGTGCTTTGATAAATTCCTTTCTCTTGATCTCGAAATCATTAACATGCGCAGTGGTCGATAGCCAGTTGTTCACTCTGAGTTCAAAATCATTGCGGCAAATATGGTTGGTCAATTTGATTTTAAGATTCTCGGTAAGAGCATGGAGGCGTTGTTGTTCGCGAAATTGTTCGGTCTGACAGTCAGGTTTTACGGGGTTGCCGTCAACCTGCAAAGCGATAAACTGGCTGGCTTTGTGCAAGGTGAGCAAGGCGCGCATCAGCAAACCGTAAATACGTTCATCGGCGTTTTGAGGTGAATTAAAAAGAATGGTTCGTGGTATACGAAATACCGTTTCTTTTTGCAATTGCCCGGTCAAAGAGTCAAGGTTTTCAGTGAGGTATTCCAGGGTATCGTTCAGTAACCGGATTTCTTCAGCAAACGACAAACACATTACCGGCCTTTCAACGCCAGGCACGTGGATGGCCAATTCTGCGGTATTTCTACGGGCTGCCCTGGCATCAATATTGACCTGAAGTCCCATTGCTTTCATCCCCAAATCACCCTCTTTAAGCTGAATATTGTAAGCGCCTGGCAGTTTAATCGCCTGACAGCCCGGGATAAGCCCGATGGTGACGCTTTTGGGGATGTCTGAGTCCATGTCGCTGTTAAGAGTCTGCAGCTTTTTAACGAGTCTTCTGGCCGACTCTTTGTCCGTGCAGATAATGTCAATATCATTGAATGATGAGCAGAGGTTCTGTAAAAAACGGGCGTATGAGCCGGTAATCAGAATTTGAGGATTGCTATAAAGACCATTGATTTCCTGAATAACCTCCAGTGCTTCCAACGTTAATGCACTTAACCGCGTGACTGGACTGTTCAAACCCGGCCTGCTTGACCATTGCTTCACCGTTTGCACTACATAGGCGGTAGCTGTCTGAGTGGTGGACGTATTGTCTGTTTTATCCCGGGATTCACTGCCCGAACTGACGACGGATGCCGTAGCCGATGTTATTCTTCGGCGAGAACTCTCTACACCGGGGGGGAGTTGTTCTTTATGGTCATGCCCATCGGTATTTGCACGATTGGCTGAATGTCTGTTGCCATCACCGGGAACGGTACTTTCCGGTTGAAACAGTAACTCATCCATTATGTTGGCTTCGCAGCTGTGATGTTCAAACCAGCAGCCCAGGGCGCGGCGCAGCTTGCTTCCTTCCGGAAAACTCTGAAGACTCTCCAGAACCTGATACCTGTGGATTTGTCGTCCATGAACAGATTGGCGGGCAATATGGCATTGTGCCAGGAAGAAGAAATGCAGTCGTGAGTTCTTAAATGAGCGCCTCAGTCTTTTGATGGACTGCAATACCTGTTCTGCTGATACTCTCTGATGATTTATTGGCAGCCCATGCTGCATCGCCATGCACTGCAACATACATTGCAACTGATGTTGCTCATCATCTTTGGTCGGCACATGGTTTAAGATTTGCCAGGCTTCTTGCAGTAAGTCCTGCGCGTCGTTGGTTTCATCGTAACACTGAGACCGTTTCAGCCTTTGCATCAGATACCTGGCTTTCCTTGAAGAGTGATCCCCGGATGCTTCATTAAACGCGGCTAATACGTCCTTGTTATCCAGATAGTTGCCATTCAATTCTGTTGCATTCAATGCCAGCTTGGAGTAAAAAATCGCTTTTTCGAGCAGCCAGCCACCTTGTTCATAACCCTTAATGACTGCATCCGGTTTGACCTGCTGGCCATTCAGCACCAGGCCCCTCAGACAGCATTCCGCTTTGAAGCGTGCTATCCCCAGTTTTCCTTTCGGGCTCTCCGGGAAATCCTTGACCACCGCCTCCGGTGTGACCTGTTGACCATTCAATGGCAGGCCTTTCAGGCAGCATTGCTCCTGAAAACGTGCTATACCCAGTTTGCCATGCTGGCTATCCGGGAACTCCTTAACTACCTCATCCGGTGTGATTTGCAGGCCATTTAACAGCAGGCCTTTCAGGCAGCATTCCGATTTGAAGTGTGCTCTGCCCAGTCTGCCTTCTGAATTATCCGGGAAATCCCTGACCACCATATCCGGTATGATTTGCTGGCCATTCAACGCCAAGCCCTTCAGGCAGCATTCCGCTTTGAAGCGTGCTGCCGCCACTCTGCCCTCTGGGCTTTCCGGGAAATCCTTAACCACCGCGCCCGATGTGACCAGCTGGCCATTCAACGGCAGCCCCCTCAGGCAACATTGCGCTTTAAAGTGTCCCAGCTCCAGTGTTGCTTTAGCTGCCTGATAATCCGCCACCACCTTATCCGGTGTGATCTGCTGACAGTTTAACGGTAGGCCCCTCAGGCAGTATTCTGCTTTGAATCGCACTATCCCCAGTCGGCCTTCCGGACTGTCCGGAAAAGCCTTTAGCACCGCCTCCGGTGTGACCCGCCGACCTTGCAACGTGAAGCCTTTCAGGCAACATTCCGCTTTGAAGCGTGCTATCGCCAGTCTGGCTTCCGGACTGTCCGGAAAAGCCTTTAGCACCGCTTCCGGTGTGACCCGCTTGCCATTCAACGTCAGGCCTTTCAGCCAACATTGTTCCTTAAAGCGCGCCAACTCGATTGTTGCGTTGGCGGTCTGAAAACCCCTGACCACCACATCCGGTGTGACCAGCTGGCCGTTCAACGGCAAATCTCTCAGGCAACATTCCGCTTTGAAACGCATTGGCTCAAGTGTTGCTCTGGCTACCTGATACCCCTTAACCACCGCATCCGGTGTAACCTGCTGGTCATTCAACGAGAGGCCCCGCAGGCAACATTGTTCGTTAAAGCGGGCTATTCCCAGTATGCCCTCTTGATTATCCGGGTAAGCCTTAATTACTTCATCTGGTGTGATCAGTCGGCCATTCAACGTCAGGCCCCTGAGACAACATTCTGCTTTGAAGCGCGCTATCCCCAGTTGTCCTTCCGGACTGTTCGGGAAATCATTAACCACCGCACCCGGTGTGACCAGCTGGCCTTTTAACCGCAGACCTCTCAGGCAACATTGTTCCTTAAAGCGCGCTACCCCCAGTTTGTCTTTCGGGCTCGAGGCAAAATGCCTGACTACTTCGTCCGGCGTGACCTGCCTGCCATTCAACAGCAGGCCCTTAAGGCAACATTCTGCTTTGAAACGCGCCAGCTCCAGTGTTGCCCCGGTGGCCTGAAAGCCCTTAACCACTTCCTCCGGTGCGACCTGCTGGCCATGCAGCGGCATACTCTTCAGGCAGCATTCTTCCTTAAAGCGTAGGATTGCTAAATGGTATTTTTTATTTCGATATGGCTTCCGATTGAATTCTTGAATGACCTGATCCGGGGGCACTTTTCTATGGTTATGAAGAATGTTTTGTAAGCAGAGCTTTTGCAGGAAGAAGCCGCTGCGCAGAGACGATGTGTCCATCCCATAGGCTCTCAGTACATCAGCTGATGTGACTTGACGTCCATGTAATGGTTTTTTTTCCCAAAAGGCATCCTCAACACATTTACCATTATTCATGGGGCGAGCGGTACCTTTAAACGACGGACGGTTTGAAACTCTTTTACCGCTGAATGTACTGCCACAGTGCGGAGAACTCACGCTTGAAGCAGGTTGTTGGTCAACCTGGCCAGCAGGCTTTGGGTGGGAGTAGGCGGATGTTATTGCTTTCAGAATAAAACCCTGCACACATGGAATATAAATACCGCCGTTTGACCCCCAAATGATTATCAGGTTCAAAATTTCAGGAACAAGACTGAACGATGCTGATCGTGAAGAAGACACGGCAGAAGTTGGAAACTGTCGTTTAATAAAATTATGCAAGATGATTGTTGTTCAACTGACTTTTCTTCCACTTCAGTCGAATATAAAAATCGTCCCTTTCAGCCAACCAGCCGCCACGTTCATAGTCCCTGCCAACCTCATCGGCTGAGATCGCCTGGCGATTTAATGGCAGGCCGTTCAGGCAGCATTCCGCTTTGAAACGCACCAGCGCCAGTATTGCTTTCGCTGCCGTATAATCCCTGACCACATCATCCGGTGTGATCTCTTGGCCAGTCAACGGCGGTTGCCTCAGGCAGCATGCTGCTTTGAAGTGCGCCATCGCAAGTTTGCCTTTCGCGCTATTCGGAAAAGCGCTAAGCACATCACCCGTTCTGAGCTGTTGGCCTCTGAACGGGATACGCCTCAGGCAACATTGCCCTATGAAGCGCGCTATCTCCAGTTGGCTTGCCGGACTATTCCGGAAAGCCCAGGTCACCATGTGTGGTAAGACCCGATTACCCAATGGCAGGCCTCTTAAGCAGCATCCCTGCTTAAAGAACGCTAACTCCAGTTTGCCTTCCGGAGTATCCGGGAAAGTCTCAAGCACCGCTTTCAGTGAAGGCCGCCAACCATGAGGCGGCGGTTCCCTCAGGTAACACTGTGCCTTGAAGATGGCCTTCTCAAGTTTGCCTTCCGGACTATCCGGGAAAGCCTCGATCACCGCTTCCGGTGAAACCTGCCGGCCATGCAGCAGCAGTTCTTTCAGGCAACATTGAGCTTTGAAGAGCGCCATCTCAAGTTTGCCTTTCGGAGTATTCGGGAAAGCTTCGACCACAGCTTCCGTTGAGACCTCCTGGCCATGCAGCGGCATTTTTTTCAGGCAACAATGCGCTTTGAAGAGCGCTAACCTCTCTTTGCCTTCCGTGCTATCCGGGAACGCCTCGACCACAGCTTCCGTTGAGACCTTCTGGCCATTCAACGGCGTGCCCCTGATGCAACAATTCGCTTTGAAGCGCGCTATCCCCAGTTTGCTTTTTGGACTGTCCGGGAAAGCATTAACCACTTCATCCGGTGTGAGCTGAAGGTCATTCCACAGCAGGCCCCTCAGGTAACATTCCACTTTGTTGTCCGTTCTTTCAAAAAGCAACAATGACATGTTTTTATCGCTGACCAACATTTTTTTAATGACATGGTCTGATCTAAGACACGACACATGACGAGTATGAGTCGCACTGAAATGAACAAAATCAAAAAAAGACAATTTACTGGCAATGAGAACCAGCAGTTCATCAGGAAGTTTGTCCAGATAACAGCTATTAGACTGGCAATGTACTTCTTTTACGGTTCTGATACCAAAAAACGCAAATGGAATTGACGAGTCAGGGGTTTGGGGATCAAGAATATACGACCGTACTCGTGGTGACACAGCAGGGGCTGGAAACATAATATAGATCCTTGTTCACCTTTTTTTCTATGAGCCCGGAGTCTGAAAAAAGTTCCACTCATGACCGGCTTGCTTTGAGTAAAAATTATTATGCTGGTCGATGACATATCAGGGCTCTTTAAAAGTTGCGCAGCCCTGAAACATTTCAAGGCAGGGCTGGATCAAGCCGGTTGTGGATGGTTCGGATAAATAACCTGGCATCAGTAAGCTCAAGATCTGCAAGGGACAACGCCAGGTGGTTTTTGCTGCCATCGGTTATCAATCGCAGGCCGTCAAAGTTCAGCTCACCAAGCGTGCTTGGGATACGCAATCGAATCAGGCCATTGTGCCTGAATTCAATCGTTGACAAATCAGGGTTGAATTCAAGAGTGTCAGCGGAGCCTGCTATCAGGAGAGGCTTGAGCAGTGTTTCCAGCCTGCTATCAACCGGCTCAGCATGTTCTTTCGCAAGCAGTGGATAAACCGGAGTGAGCAGAGCCATTGACAGGGAGGCGGATAAACGCAGCTGGCTCTGGCTGGAAAGTGCCCTGCGCAGTTGCCATCGTGACAGCATGCGCTGTTCTATCAGGTACTCTCCAAGCAGCTGCTCATGGCTTGCTGACTGATGAATGGCGGTATCAAGCTGCTCTGGAGAGATATATCCTTTTTTTATCAGGATCTGGCCCAGCCTTGAGTTGTGATAAACTGCCTGCCGTTTTTGTTCTTCCATCATTAAAGTCCATGATCTTGTCGGGGCATTGCTTTCAATATCGGCCAACGGGATAATGGTTTGATCATTGCGGATGGTCGAAAGCGGTTGGTCAAACCAGTGCGAAAATCGTTTTCGCCAACTATTCTCGTCATGGAACGTTGATAACGTGCCATGAATGTTTTCTTCAACAGGCTCATTCATGTCAAAAAATACGGTGGATACTGAGAGCTTTGCCTTTGAGCAGTCTTTGGCGGAGCTGGAGACATTGGTCCAGAAAATGGAGTCCGGCGACTTGAGCCTGGAGGAATCTCTGAAAGCCTTTGAACAGGGCATTAAACTGACCCGTGGCTGCCAGAAAGCATTGACCGATGCTGAGCAAAAAGTTCAACAGCTGCTTGTGCAAAATGGTGAACTGACCACAGAGCCATTTGCTGCTGACGGTGCAGAGCCTTCAGCAGATAGAGGGCTGTGAAGATGGCAAGCCCTGTGCCGCTTTCCAAATTTATCGAGCAGTGTCGTTTACAGGTGGATCAAGCACTCACTGAAGTCCTGCCTGATGACAGTAAGGTCAGCCCCCTGCTGCTGGAAGCGATGCGATACAGTGTTTTTAATGGTGGCAAAAGAGTGCGTCCAACGCTGGTCTATGCTGCCTGTCAGGCTTTGGGTGGGGATGTTAAGCAGGCCAACCCTGCTGCCTGCGCTGTGGAATTAATCCATGCCTACTCACTGGTTCATGATGATTTGCCGGCAATGGATGATGATGATCTGCGCAGGGGCAAGCCAACCTGTCACAAGGCATACGATGAGGCAACTGCGATTCTGGTGGGCGATACGCTGCAGAGTCAGGCCTTTGAGGTGTTGGGCAATGCCCGTTTATGTCCTGATTCAACCCTGACTGACAGTGTTCGATTGCAGCTGGTGACGATCCTCAGCCAGGCGTCAGGACTGGCTGGCATGGCGGGTGGTCAGGCGATGGACCAGTGTGCCGCCGGGACGGAGCTGAACCAGCAGCAGCTTGAGTTGATGCATACCCATAAAACCGGTGCTCTGATTCGGGCCAGTGTCCGTATGGGAGCATTGTGTGCCAGGCCGTTGCAGGGCGAGGAGTTGCAGTCACTGGATCATTATGCAAGAGCCATCGGTCTTGCCTTCCAGGTTCGGGACGATATTCTGGACGTTATTGCAGATACGGAGACGCTGGGCAAGCTTCAGGGAGCAGATATGGCTCTGGACAAACCAACTTATGTTTCCCTGATGGGGCTGGAGGCAGCGAAAGCTTATGCCAGAGAGCTTCACCATACTGCCATCAGCGCCCTTTCCGGATTCGACCATCGTGCTGATTTTCTTCGCCAGATCGCCGATTACATCATTCGAAGAAGCTATTAGTGTTGTAGGTGGCTTCAGGAATCCAACCTATCTGATTTGTCAATTCTACAGGCTAGGCTGCACAATAAGATTGTGCGATGCTATTCCAGTCAGGTTGGGTGTACAATGCCAGCCAGCGGATCATCCCAGACGTTATTACGAGCACATGTTTCACGAGATACCCAAGACACTGCCTGATACTCCTTTGCTGGACCAGGTAAATAATCCGGAACAACTCCGCGCACTTGAAGAATCCCGTCTGCCACAACTGGCCCGGGAGCTGCGGGAGTTTTTATTGTATTCCGTTGGGCGGACAGGGGGGCATTTTGGTGCCGGGCTTGGTGTAGTGGAGCTGACCATTGCGCTGCACTATATGTTTAACACTCCGGAAGACCGTTTGGTCTGGGATGTGGGTCACCAGGCATATCCGCATAAAATTCTGACGGGGCGCAGGGACAGAATGTCATCCCTGAGACAAAAGGATGGCCTCGCCGCTTTCCCGAAAAGAGATGAAAGTGAGTTCGATACGTTTGGTGTCGGGCATTCCAGTACGTCTATCAGTGCGGCGCTTGGCATGGCCATTGCAGCCCGGGCTAAAGGTGAAAAGAGGCGTGCTGTTGCAGTGATTGGCGATGGCTCCATGACGGCGGGTATGGCCTATGAAGCCATGAATCACGCAGCGGATGTAAAGGCCAATATGCTGGTGATTCTTAATGATAACGATATGTCCATTTCCAGAAGTGTTGGCGGGCTCTCCAACTATCTGGCCAAAATACTTGCCAGCCGGACTTACCACCATATTCGTGAAGGCAGTAAAAAGGTTCTGAATGTTATTCCCCGTGCCTGGGAGCTGGCAAGACGAACCGAAGAACACGTCAAGGGAATGGTGGTTCCGGGAACGTTGTTTGAAGAGATGGGGTTCAACTATATCGGCCCTATTGATGGTCATGACCTGCCCATGCTGGTTCATACCCTGAGAAATATGAGAGACCTGGAAGGCCCTCAGTTTTTGCATGTGGTGACTCAGAAGGGGAAAGGGTTTAATCCGGCCGAGCAGGATCCGATTGGTTACCATGCTATTACCAAGCTGGAGCCACAGGCAACAGAGAATCCGAAGACGGTTGCCCCCAGAAAGCCCAAATACGCCAATGTTTTTGGACAGTGGTTGTATGATATGGCCGCAGCGGATGAGCGGTTGATGGGTATTACGCCGGCAATGAAAGAAGGCTCTGACCTGATTCGTTTTGCGGATCACTTTCCGGAGCGTTACTTCGATGCGGCGATTGCTGAACAGCACTGTGTCACCCTGGCGGCAGGCATGGCCTGTGAAGGCCTCAAGCCCGTTGTTGCGATCTACTCGACATTCCTGCAGCGTGCTTATGATCAGCTGATTCATGATGTCGCAGTGCAGAATCTGGATGTGCTGTTTGCCATCGATCGTGCCGGTATGGTGGGGGAAGATGGCCCAACCCACGGTGGCTGCTACGACATCGCCTATCTGCGTTGTATCCCCGATATGCTGGTGATGACGCCGGGTGATGAAAATGAAACCAGACAGCTGTTGTCTACAGGTTTTCTTTATAAAGGCCCGGCATCGGTTCGTTATCCCCGGGGAACAGGACCAGGTGCTGAGATTTGCCTTGATCTTGCCCCTTTGCCTGTTGGTAAGGGGGAAATTCGTCGTAAAGGAAGCCGGGTAGCGCTGCTGGTGTTTGGCACCTTACTGGGGAATGCCCTGGCAGCTGCTGAGTCGCTGGATGCAACAGTTGCCAATATGAGGTTTGTTAAACCTCTGGATGAAGCGCTGGTCAAAGAGCTTGTTGCTAACCATGAGTTGTTGGTGACTCTGGAAGAAGGGTGTATTGCCGGTGGTGCAGGCTCAGGCGTGATGGAATATCTGCAGAAGCAGGAAATTACTGTGCCGGTGCTGAACCTTGGTATTCCCGATACTTACATTGAAGCGGCGAGCCATCAGGAGCAGTTGGCTCAGTGCGGGCTGGATCAGGAGGGTATTATTCGTTCGGTTCGTGACCGGATGGAGCGGATAGAGCGGAAGTCATTTCATCTTGGCAAAGCTGCTACTCCCGCTTAAGGAGTTTGCCCTGGACAACTGTCTTTCACACGACAACGTTGAGATGAAAAAAAGGGAGCTAACTGGCTCCCTTTTTGATGTTATTGGATTTGTTCAGGCCATGTTGTACATGTGCCCCAGCTTCCACACTTTGGTGGCCAGATAACGCTCGTTGTGAGGGTTTTGACCAGTCTGGTGCGGGATTCTTTCGGCAACCTGAATGCCCAGGTTGGTAAGGGATTCAACTTTGCGTGGATTGTTGGTCATCAGTTTCAGGCTGGAAACGCCAAGATGATCCAACATGGTTTTGCACATATCATACTTGCGCATATCCGGCTCAAAACCCAGTTCTTCATTTGCCTGAACCGTATCCATGCCGCTGTCCTGAAGGTGATAGGCGCGAACCTTGTTCAGCAGGCCAATGCCTCGGCCTTCCTGGCGGAGATAAAGCAATACTCCCCGGCCTTCTTCAGCAATGCGCTCCAGAGCTGCCTGAAGCTGCGGGCCGCAATCGCAGCGCATGCTGAACAGTGCATCACCCGTCAGACATTCGGAATGAACCCTGGCAAGTACCGGTCCCCCCTGACTGACATACCCCATGGTTAATGCCAGATGCTCCTTGCCCGTACCACTGTCTTCGAAGCCATACATGATGAATTCGCCATAGGGCGTGGGTAAGCGAGACTCTGCAACAAAACTAACAGACACTCACTGCTCCTTATGTAGTTCGTGACCGGATTGTATCAGTCTGTGAGGCGTCAGGCGAGTATGGTAATAAGGCAGAAAAATAGAGAGAACTACCGGCTGACCCGGAACAATGGGTTAGTAATTTGCCTCAATCTGCATGACTCCACGATGCTCTGACAGTTTGACGTGTTTCAGAAAGCTCATGCCTAATAATACGATGTCAGGGTAGGAGCCTTCGATAACGGTTGCTTCTACGTGATTTACCCGAATGTTGCCCAGAATCACGCTTGATAAATTTACCTGATAACCATCAACAAGATCGCTGGCAGTTGCTACTTTAATTGGGTTTCCTGCCTGATAATCGATGCCCAGACGTTTGGCGTCCAGTGAGTTAATGGCCAGAACATTAGCACCAGTGTCCACCAGAACATCAATAGCGCGGTCATTAATCCGTCCCCGGGTGATGTATTGTCCCCGGTTATTTCGGGATATTTTGATGATGGCTTGCTCAGGCTGTTGAATGCCACCGTTCATATCCCGGCTAATCAGGTAGGTTGCAGCTTTGCCATTGACTTCCAGGGTGGCACTGGTGCTGGTCGCTTTCAGCAGTTTTACGCCTGCCACCGATTTTCCATCTGTAGCCAGTAAATGCCGCTGACCGTCAATGATAACCAGTGCTTTATTGGAAAAAAGACCAACAACGTTGATATTGCTGGCATAGCTGTGGGTGCTTATGGCCAGGGCCAGAAGAAAGGTTGACGCTCTCATGATGTATTCTTTTTTCTTATACTTATTGCTTTTGATGATATCAGAGGCTTAAGCCAGATTAACAATCTCTATGTGAGAACTATCCTTCAGATAGACATAGTGAATGGCCTGCAGGCATAAAAATGCAAAGACGCCTGCCACCAGGTCATCAACCATAATGCCAATACCGCCGTGAACTTTTTTATCCAGCCAGCTGATCGGCCAGGGCTTCCAGATATCAAACAGCCTGAACAGGACAAAGCCCAGAAGAATCCAGGGCCATCCTGCCGGGGCAGCAATCATGGTTATCCAGAAGCCGCAGAATTCATCCCAGACGATCGCTGGGTGGTCATGCACCCCCAGATCTTTTGCGGTCCGCCCGCAGAGCCAGAAACCCACCACGGAAGCGACAACTATAACCCCAAGGTATGTCCAGAGACTTAATCCCTGCAGGAGCAGGTAAAAGAACGCGGCGGCAATGGTGCCGAAGGTACCGGGCGCTTTAGGAGCCAGCCCACTGCCGCAGCCAAAGGCGAGAAAGTGGACAGGATTTTTCCAGCAGGTTTCTCTTGGTGCTATGCCTTGTCTGGTAGAGAGCGTCATGGGCTTTATATTCTTTCAGAAATCAAAAATGAGTGTAGGCTTTTTTGCTGAGCAGGTTGCCCTGTGGGTCTCTGATTATTCCAGACTCATCATTAATCTGGCCAATACAGGTAATGCGGCAGCCATCTGAGAGTTTCGCTGGCAGCGTCTGAGCCAGGTGGCGGGGAATCGTGAAACAGAGTTCGTAATCGTCACCACCGGTCATGGCCAGGGTGAGGGCGGTATCCTGATCATGGCAACGGCCAAGGGCAGCAGACCTGGGAACCAGATCGGGCTCGATTTCTGCGCCCACGTTGCTGGCTTCGAGGATATGGCCAAGATCACCCAGCAGCCCATCGGAAATATCCAGGGCCGAGGTAGCACCTGCCTGGCGCAGCCATTGCCCGGCGAACAGACGGGGAGAGGGGTACCAATAGCGATGTAACAGGTATTTCAGGCTTTCATCACCGCAGGTTTCCGGTGTCTCGCCGCCCAACACAGAAGGCAGCGCCCCGGCGGCATCACCCAGGGTGCCGGTAATACAGATAAGATCACCAGGCCGGGCACCACTGCGTAACAGGGCCTCTCCTTTTGGGACCAGCCCCTGGACCTGTAACGAGAGGGTCAGTGGTCCTTTTGTGGTATCTCCACCAATCAGCGGGATTTTAAATCGCTGGGCAAGCTGGGCAAGACCTTCAGAGAACTCTTTCAGCCAGAGCTCGGAAACCCTGGGCAGGGTCAGGCCGAGGTTAAAACTGTGCGGTTCTGCCCCCATGGCAGCAAGATCACTGAGGCTGACGGCCAGGGCGCGGTAACCAAGGGCGAAAGGATCGCACTCACCGGGAAAGTGAACCCCTTCCACCAGGGTGTCCAGTGACTGGGCAAGCTGCATATCCGCCGGGATGTCAAAGAGCGCACAGTCATCACCAATGCCAAGAATGCTGCTGGTATATTGCCCTTGAATCTGTGCGATCTCAGGGCGAGCAAAATAGCGTTTGATCAGCTCGAATTCACCCATTACACCAGTGGCCATAAATCCCCGTTAAATGGTCAAGTCGTCTTCTGTGCCTGACATCCGTCATGGCGTAAGCAGCTTATAATCAGCCTATTTTTTCCGGTAGGCTTGCACTTCCTCAGAACGCAGGCGTGGTGCCAGCTTGTCGAGGATGCCGTTAATATAGCGATGGGAGTCTTGGGCACCAAAGCGCTTGACCAGTTCAATGGCTTCATTGATCACTACCCGGTAAGGAACATCCTTTCGGTTGATCAGTTCAAAGCAGCCAATGCGCAGGGCTGACAGCTCCACCGGGTCAAGCTGGCTCAATGGACGATCCAGTACGGCGGTCATCGCTTCATCAAGCTGGTTGGTTTGATTGGGCACACCATGAATGATGGCACTGAAATAGCCGGCATCCACTTTGCTGAAATCATTGTCCATGCGGAATTGCGCTTCAATCTGGTTCAGTGGTGATTTGGCAATTTGCCACTGATACAGTGCCTGAAGGGCCAGCTGTCGTGCTCTTCTGCGAGCCGACGGGTTGAGCCGGTCTGCGCTCTTCTTTTGAACGGGGTTGCCTTGTGGGTTATTCATTGGCGAGGTGCTCACCTCAAGCCTCCAGATTCTATAAAAGGGATATCATTTGAAAGGCACAGGCCTTTCCACCCTTGCTGCCAGATTTTGTCGGACCAGGTGTGTTACCGTCAGAGCATCAAGGGGAAGCACTTCATCTTCCAGATTAACCTGAGACGGCTTTTAAACACATTCGTTAGCAACGCAATCAAAGTGCGGTGTACCACCAGAAGGTGAACCAACCAAATAGTAATAGCAAAGGCAACTTCTGTATTAAATACAGATGAACGATATCCGATCAGTTTACATGATCGGGTAACGTTCATTGTGATTTTTTTACGCTATTGAGGGGCTATTTCCATCGGATGAGTTACTCACCAAATGGCAGATACTCCACAACTTCCAGGTCAAACCCGGAAAGAGCCGCAAAGCGGATGGGCGAGCTTAACAGGCGCATCTTGCCAACGCCCAGGTCCCGCAAAATCTGTGAGCCGGTGCCAATGGCCTGGTAGGCTCTGGACATCCCATCGGAAGACGAACGCTCATTGGCATCAACAAAGCGCTCCAGGGCCATTCCCAGGTCCTGGTGGCTGCCGGAATCCAGCAGTACCACAACCCCGCAGCCTTCTTCGGCGACCCTGGCCATGGCTTTATGCAGAGACCAGCTGGTGCGGGTAGCGTCACTGTGGGCTGCCAGCAGGTCACGGAACGGTTCCATGGCGTGAACACGAACCACGGTTGGTGAGTCCGGCGTGATATAGCCTTTGCTGAGTGCCAGGTGTTTGCAGTCGCTGATGCTGTCCTGGTAAACCGAAAGATCAAACTGGCCAAAGTCGGTATTAATGACCCGTTGCTCAACCTTTTCTACGGTTTTTTCATGGACAATCCGGTAGTGGATCAGGTCGGCAATAGTACCAATTTTCAGGTCGTGCTTTTCTGCAAACGCTTCCAGGTCAGGGCGACGGGCCATTGAGCCATCTTCATTCATGATCTCGATAATGGCGGCTGCCGGTGTCAGCCCTGCCAGACGGGCAAGATCACAACCGGCTTCGGTGTGGCCAGCGCGGCTCAATACCCCGCCGGGTCTGGCACGAAGTGGGAAAATATGACCTGGCTGGACAATGTCGGCCGGGCGTGAAAGTGGGTCAACCGCCGTTAAAATGGTTCTGGCCCGGTCCTGAGCGGAAATACCCGTGGTCACCCCTTCTGCCGCTTCAATGGATACGGTGAATGGTGTGCCATAGCCAGACTGGTTGTCCGAAGCCCCCACCATTGGCGGAAGGCCAAGGAAATCACAACGATCGCCGGTCAGTGTCAGGCACAGCAGCCCCCTGGCCTCACGGGTCATAAAGTTAACAATTTCCGGGGTGATTTTCTCCGCAGCGATGATCAGATCACCTTCGTTCTCACGGTCTTCATCATCCATCAGTATGACCGGCTTACCGAGGCGAATGTCCTCTAGAAGTTCTTCGATGGAGTTCAGCTGCATAATGTCCCTCTGATAACCGGTGGTTTCCGGTACGATTTCTTATCAGCTATAAGCGAAAAAATGTGTGGCGGCTATTTTACTCTTTTCGTCAGGGGTTAAAAGCGGTTTATGGGGAATCTGTGCTTTGTTGTGATTTGCCTGTAATGTTTTAGGCTAAGCATATTGTTGCTGTTTATCGGGCTGGTCACTATTCAATGGAATGATAAAGGGACTAATTATAATGTTTGGAAATGCATCGGATGTATTAAAGTCTTCTGCTGACGTTCTTGAAAATTGGAACAGTGCAGGCAACCACAGCCGCTGGCGCTCCCTGGATATGCAAAAGGTGAATACGTCAGATGGACGGCTGGTTTATAAGCTGGAGGTCAAGGAAGGTTTTTTTCTTATCTGGTCAATCATGTCAAATGTTTCCTCCTCGCATCCCATTACAGGAAAACCATGGAGGAAGCGCTCCAGGCACCGACCATAGAGAAAAGCATAAAGGAGCGGTATGTTGCAGGGGTTAACAAGGGGGTTGTGCCCTTTGTGAGTCACATACCATATCAGGAATCATTGCCAGCAATCGAGGGTGGCCAGAATGCAAATCGTCAGACAACCGGATCGACAGAGTCAGACGATGATTCAGGTTATGAAACGGCCAGTAAACTGAGTGACATTCCTGACCCATGGGATGTAGATGACATGGAACGTGTATATAGGTTTCCTGATGAAGCGCAGGATGAAGGTTATTCTGAGAGCCCTGTGAGCCATAACCATGCTGACACGTTTAATGATGAACTCCAGCAAGCATTAGCGGACAGCAGGGTGACCGAGGTCACGGATCAGTTGAGACGTGCTGACCGGGAGGCAGTTGAGCTGGCAGAAGCTTTAAGTCACAGCCTGGCTACCGCAAATGATGAGAATGATCCCGCTTTGGCCCGGGCGTTAGCGCTCAGTAGAGAAACGCAGCAACTGGATGAGCAACTGCGCAGTGCCAGAGAACGGGCAGATGTGGCAAAGGCCACTCAGCGTAGCCTGGACTCAGGCACTTCAAAGATTACTGAAAGTGATCCCGCTATGACGCAGGGTCTCGCTTCAAGTAAAGAGTCGGACGCCGTTCGACGAGCAAAAGCTATCCGGAAAGAGCGAAAGGCGGCAGCCATACTCGAGAAATACCACCGGAAGTTTGTTAAGACGGTTCGCGATGGCAATTGTTTTTATGATGGTATGTCCAAAATTAGACGTGATGCCAGCATCACGGAATTAAGACAAAAATCCTACGATGAGGGAAAAAGGTGCCTGGATGGTAATGGTAAGCTGAAGTTTCACCCGGCACTCACTTCTTTATTTGAAAAACAAATTGACAAGTTAATGGAGTCTTATAATTATGCCCAACAGATTGATCTTCGTCTGATGGCATACACTGAAAATTGCTGGATCATTGTTTGCGATCTTGATGAAAAGGTAGTCAACGTTGCAGGCCCTGAAGGTGAGCTTGAAGAGTATCCAAAAAAAACATTGTCTGAAATCATGGGGCAATACCCTGAGGCAGAATTATTTGTATTCGATAAAGAGGGTAGACACTACATGACAGGCAAGAAAAAGTAGTACTTAACGCACCAGGATAGAAAAAATCGAAAGCGCGCTAACAATTGTCTACTAGCGAGATCCTCACTCGTTGGAGCGTGCTATTCTCAGGCCCGCAACGGATCGGAAAATTTTTCAGGCTTGGGCAGTATTTCTAATTGAGTGGTTAAGCTTTCCAGGATATTTTCTATCTGGCCTGAATCAAGACGTGCGTTTAAAAGGTCTGAGATGATTTTCTCCTGCTCATTACTAAGTTCTTGTTTCAATCTTTTCAAGCTTTTGTTAGGGCCTTCTCTACAAATTCTTATTTCATGCTGAAGGCAATCAGAGCAATGTTTGTGTCCGGGCGGGACTCCCACACAGTCGTGACCCATCATGTCGAGCAGGGATAGCAAAAGCTCACCTATTTTTTTCTGTTGTCTGCGATTCCAAATGAGGGGATCATTAGAATTATTCGGTCGGCCGAAATCAGAAATTTTCAGCCTGTTCTCCCGGGCAACATACAGGACATTTTTCTTGCCAATATCTGCACTGATAATCCTGCCTTTTTGCAGTATGTGAAGATACCCTCTTAATAATTCGGCTATAAAAAAGTTCAGCTGTTTGCTATTCAACTTTGTTTTGTCTTGCCCCCATAAACCAATGAGTTGATATACGTTGCAGTCTGCCAGCTCCATGGCAATGGTAGAACTATCCAGAGAGTGGTCCAACATGGTTACAATATTTGCATGTGGGTTTAATGCTTTGAAAGCATTGATTTCAATTTCACCGTAATGGCTGGTTTTTTTCAGTGCGACATATTTGTTTTCTGTATTTCCTGTTATTTTTTCAGCAAGAAACACTTTCGAGAAACAACCTTCGCCAATCTGATGTTTTTTTATATATCTTCCAGACATGAGCGCTACAGTTTCATTGTTTTCGTCAAAATGTGCTTGTGGTGGATGTGGATGAGTTGATTCAGATGGATTAACAGATTGCATTTACTAACCTCAATTTTCGATTAAGTTATCGTTAGTGGTTGTAAGTAGTTCTTCCTTTGCTTTCACATAAATCGCTAACCGTTATATTAGTAATAACAACACCTTGTTTCTTCCAATAAAATGGAGCATTTTTAAGCAGAAAATCCCCATCTTTTGTTGGGAGCAACTTATCAAGACAATGGTCGCGCTGTGATTTTCCAGTCATTACCTATTGCCCGGATATCTTTGATAACCAGCTCTTTTTTTCAGACATGCTTTGCAGTGGTAAGTTCAATAGGGGCCTTGCTGCTGAGCCCATCAGAATCGGAGCCATGAATACCACCAGCTCATCAATCAGGTTTTCAGCCATCATACTGCCAGCCAGTTGAGCGCCGGTTTCCAGTAGCACCTCGTTACACTCCCTGCGTCCCAGTTCTGCTAATAGTGCCGGGAGGTTAACTCTGCCAGCCGTTTGTTCTTCGGCATGATCTAAAACCAGAACTTCAGCGCCCGCCTGCTCCAGCTGTGCTTTTTTCTCGGGGCAGCATGGTGAGGTGGTAACGATCAGGCAATGCCCGGGGCCTGAAATCACTTTGGCATCAATGGGCGTTTGCAGTGTGGAGTCCAGAACCACCCGCAGAGGCTGACGTTTGCAGATTGCTTCGGCATTGGCCAAACCCAGTTCATCGGGGCGAACCGTCAGTGACGAGTTGTCGTGAAGAATCGAACCTACCCCGGTGATAATGGCACAACTCTGTGCCCTGAGTTTTTGCACTTCACTGCGTGCCTTGGGGCCGGTAATCCATTGGGATTCACCGCTGGCCATGGCGGTTCTGCCATCCAGGCTCATGGCCAGTTTTGCTCTGACCAGTGGCATGCCCGTCGACATACGCTTGAAAAAACCTTCATTCAGGGCCCGGGCTTCATCGGCAAGAACGCCGGATTGGATTTCTATCCCTGCTTGCTGAAGCAGGGCCATGCCTTTACCGGATACGGCCGGGTTGTCATCCTTTATTGCCGCAACCACCCGTGCGACACCGGCAGCCTTGAGGGCTTCTGCACAGGGCGGTGTTCTGCCAAAATGGCTGCAAGGCTCCAGGGTTACATAGGCTGTGGCACCTTTGGCCTTTGTGCCAGCCATGCGTAGTGCATGCACTTCGGCGTGAGGCTCTCCTGCCTTTTCGTGCCAGCCTTCGCCAACAATATGACCGTTGACGTCTACAATTAAACAGCCAACTCTCGGGTTGGGCATGGTTGTATACCAACCTGAGCGAGCCAGCTCGATAGCCTTAGCCATAAAGCCACTGTCTATCGCTTCTTGGGTCATTGGAACCTCGGTTATTACTTTTTCTTATCGATAACAATATGGCTGAACGAGCCATCCGCATTGATTTTGAAAGCTTTGCCAAAACCAACGGTATACTGGCCGTTTTCAGGCGTCAGGGCAAAGAGGTGAAAGTCCGGGAGATTGCGCAAGACTTCCACCGTATTGCCAAATTTTTCCTGAATCAGATCCAGCCAGTGGTCACAGCGTTCGGTGCCTCTTGCCAGCTCATCGGCCTGACAGTGGAAAAAGGCGCGCTCACGGGCAAACAGGTTTTTGGTTTCTGACTCAGGGGCGGCAAACAGGATTGAGCACACAGGGTTAGCCAGCAGATTGGGAGTGTGGTGAGCCAGTTCGCTGACGAATATATAAAAAGTACCGTCTTCCCCCCGCAGGTAAGGAGTATAGCTGATTTCCGGTCTACCTTGTGGAGAAAGCGTGGAAAGCGTTAACGTTTGATGGCTGTTCACCAGCTTCTCGCAGCGTTCAGCGATGGCCGCAAGTTCTTCACCTTCTATAACTGCTACTTTCTTGCTCATGACTACCTTGGGTGAGAATCAGCATCATTAGCGGAGTAATATAACCTATTGCGAGCTTTATTGTCTCTTCGTATAGATGGCGCGCCCAAAGGAGTAGGATGATGGCATCATTGATGCCGGGTTATCGATTCAAACAGGTTTTTCCGTTGGGACGTGACTAACCGATGTGTCCCAGTAGGCTACTTTCTCTTTATTCTGATTGGTTGCTACAACGAATTCTGGTGATTTGACCAGTTCGGGCAAATACTTTTCAAGAAAAATCTTATCATAGAGGAAAAAGCATTGGTCTATAAGGTCATCATAGGAGAGGAAGGTATTAGAATGCGGTAATTTTGAGTCTGGGTTTAGAATATTTGTGTAAATCCGCCGGGAAGCTTGAAGACAGCTTTCCATAACGTATTTTGGCATTTTTATTTGAATATCTGCTTCTGTCCTTGCACAACAGGCTCTGGAGGGAAGTGTTTTATAGCCATGAAGCCATAATAGCAGCTGTGATGCAGGTTTTTTTATATGAGTGTGGCCGTTTAAATAGCCCGGTTTTACGAACTTGCTGTATACATTAACTTTAACCCTGATGCCTTTTGTCGGATCCTCTGGATCTATCGGTTCATAAGCATATTTTGTATAGCCTTGGTTAACGCAGCCGCTAAATTTTTTATGCTCAGGCAAGTTGGGGTAGGCGGGCTGTTGAAAACTTGTAATCTGACCCGTATTCATAATCATTATTTCCAAGGTTTTATGAATTAAATTTAATGGATTTGGAGTCAATCCATTTTCAGGAATCAGAACTTAGAATATCCGTAAGGTTAAAAAGTTCAGTTTTAAAGTATCTGTGCCTCCCGAATCATCACAGAGAGGGTTTTCACAATGACCATGGCCATAAACAGCCTTGGAGCCCAATGCATCTCCCGAACGTCTTGCACAAACTGTCTGATCATCATTGCACCTGTAACTTTCACGAAGTGGGGGGGGGGACAGGTTATCGTTTTTTCCTTAAAAAATAAAAGCCGGATTGCTGTTTTTCCTGCCCTGCTTGCTGTTTGTGGGTAGTCCGATAGACTACGAAGGATTTTTGCAACCGATTAAAATGCCAGAGGGAGTATGACGTGACCAGAGTTGCTATTGTAGGTGCCGGCGGAAGAATGGGGCGAATGCTGGTGGAAGCCGTTGCCGCTGATCAGCAGTGCCAGCTGGGAGCAGCAATTATCAAGCCTGGCGACACTCTGTTGGGGGTCGATGCGGGAGACCTGGCAGGGGTTGGCTCACTGGGTGTGCCATTAACAGATAGCCTGGTGGCAGCTGTTAATGACTTTGATGTTTTGATTGATTTTACCACCCCGGAATTGACCATGCAGAATGTTGCCCTGTGCCAGCAGTATGGGAAAGGCATTGTGATTGGCACCACTGGCTTAAGCAATGATCAGAAGGCAGAGTTCGCCAAAGCGGCAGAGGATACCGCCATCGTTTTTGCGCCTAATATGAGTATCGGGGTCAATCTGGTGTTCAAGCTGCTGGAGATGGCTGCCAGGGTACTGGGTGATGACGCAGATATTGAAGTTATTGAAGCGCACCATCGTCATAAGGTGGACTCACCCTCCGGAACGGCACTGAAAATGGGTGAAGTGGTGGCAGATATCCTGGGGCGTGATCTGCAAAAGTGCGCTGTTTACGGTCGCGAAGGGTATACCGGGCCAAGAGACCGGGAAACCATTGGCTTTGCCACTGTTCGAGCCGGTGATGTGATTGGTGACCATACGGTGCTGTTTGCCTGTGAAGGTGAGCGTGTGGAGGTAACCCATAAAGCCAGCAGCCGGGTGATCTATGCCCGGGGCTCATTGCGGGCAGTTCGATTTATTTCTGATAAAAAGTCCGGCCTGTTCGATATGCAGGATGTTTTGGGTCTGAAAACCTGAATTCACTGGATAACAATACCCTTCGTTTTTGCACTGATGGCGTTGTAGTAACTGATTAAACAGTTAGTGATTTATCTGGAATCAACGGTCTGGCTGCATGGTTGATTACTGAAGAGAACTTAAATCACTGCCCGGTGTGCTGATAATGCGGAAAATGGGTGAAAAAGGAGGTTGATAGTGATGATAGTATCCGGCGTTGTTCCCCCTCAGGGGTGGCGGGATTGGTTAGCAAATCAGAGTCTTGATACCATTCTTGATGGCATTGAAGGTTTCCCGAGGACCGCTGAAGGACAGGAAAAAATGCTTCCGGGCAGTAATACAGCTTGCGACAGAACTGCCCGCAGCCTTTGTTCCCGTCATATTGCGGCTTATAATGGCTCTGTTCCGGGAAGCATGGGTAAATCGATGAAAAGGCCGTTGCCTGCAAGCACGGACCTTGAAGTGGTGCCTCAGAAATTAGCAAGAAATGAGCTATCCACTTTTAGTAAAAACAACCCGCCCGGGTCAGCAAATAACCACAGGGAGAGCCGTAACTCTGATTTATTCAGGATGCGCTTTGAGCATCGGATGGAGGGAATCATCAAAAAAAACAGATTACAGCTCTTGATCGAAACACAGAAAAAAAAGAGTGAGCTGAAAAGCAAAGAAAACAAGGCGAAGAGAGTTTTGGAAAATCTAGGTTTCAGCAGACGCAGTCTGGGTCATTTAATGCATCCTATGGAATATGCATTCAAGGTACTTTTACACGATGAATCTTCAAGAAAACTGATTGAATTGGAAATAGAGATTCAACAACTGACATTTGAGCTTAAGCAGAAGGAGTTGCAGAAGAAGTTTAGGGCGCGTGTGTATAGTCAGGCGATTCGGGCGATGTCCAATTGTCCAGAGTTGGTCGGAGGAGCGAGAAGAGCGGTTGAAGAATATATGAATAAACAAGGCTGGGTTGAGTTGCTGCCTCTTGATGCCCTGAATCAAAAATCACCTGGCGACCAAAAAAAGTAGTGGAAAAGTTAGTTGATTTATAGTGTAATGCATTAAATTTGCCTTGAATTTATGATGTGCGCGACAGGGTGCAAGATCAAAAGCGAGATGGTTTTTTAAAACATCTCGCTTTTTTTGGGTCTTCAAACTGGAGGACTTAAAGCATCATAGCGTTCGGGCATAAGGCGCTCAGGTTCAAGTTCGGGAGGATCCTTTGACTAAGACGGCTGTTTTAGCTCTGGAAGATGGCAGTATTTTCCGGGGAATTGCCATCGGTATTGATGGTGAGACCAGTGGTGAGGTGGTTTTCAACACGGCAATGACCGGTTATCAGGAAATTCTCACCGACCCTTCCTATTCCCGCCAAATCGTTACGCTCACCTATCCCCATATTGGTAATACCGGTATTACTCCGGAAGACGAAGAATCCCCACAAATCCAGGCCGCCGGTCTGATCATCAAGGACCTGCCACTGCTGGCCAGCAACTGGCGCAGTAAAATGTCTCTGGATGACTATCTGAAATCCCGCAATATTGTCGCCATCGCTGGTATCGATACCCGCCGCCTGACTCGAATTCTCCGGGAAAAAGGTGCGCAGAACGGCTGTATCCTGGCGGGAGACGCCCTGGCCGGAAAAGCGGCTGAAGCCAAAGCACTGGCCAGGGCCCGTGAGTTTCCGGGCCTGAAAGGGATGGACCTGGCAAAAGAAGTCACCACTGACCAGCCTTACACCTGGACAGAAGGTGTCTGGAATCTGGAGACCGACAGCCATGCCGACGTGACGGACCTGCCGTTTCACGTCGTGGCTTACGATTTTGGTGTAAAAAGAAACATTCTGCGCATGCTGGCTCAGCGAGGCTGTCGGCTTACCGTTGTACCAGCCAAAACACCCGCCGAAGAGGTTCTGGCCCTGAATCCGGATGGTATTTTCCTCTCTAACGGCCCCGGTGATCCAGAGCCCTGTGATTACGCCATCGCCGCCATTAAGGACATTCTGGATACTTCTCTGCCGGTGTTTGGTATCTGTCTGGGGCATCAGCTGCTGGCTCTGGCCAGTGGTGCCAGGACCGAGAAGATGAAGTTTGGTCACCACGGTGGCAATCACCCGGTTCAGGATCTCAAGACCGGTCAGGTCATGATTACCAGCCAGAACCACGGTTTTGCCGTAGCGGAAGACTCGTTACCAGAGCACCTGCAGGCAACCCATAAGTCACTGTTTGATGGCAGCCTTCAGGGTATTGAGCGGACTGATCGTCCTGCTTTCAGCTTCCAGGGGCACCCTGAAGCAAGCCCGGGCCCACACGATGTGGCCGGGCTGTTTGACCGTTTTGTTGAGATGCTGAAGGCAGCAAAGTAACCAACCCCGTTTTGATGTGAGAACAAGATGCCAAAACGTACTGATATTGAAAGTATTCTGATACTCGGGGCTGGTCCAATTATTATCGGCCAGGCCTGTGAGTTTGACTATTCTGGAGCGCAGCCTGTAAGGCGCTGAAGGAAGAGGGGTTTCGGGTCATCCTGGTAAACTCCAATCCGGCGACCATTATGACCGACCCGGCCATGGCGGACTCAACCTATATTGAGCCAATCCGCTGGGAGACCGTCGAGAAGATTATCGAAAAAGAGCGCCCGGATGCGATTCTTCCCACCATGGGCGGTCAGACCGCGCTTAACTGTGCCCTGGATCTGTTCCATAAAGGTGTGCTGGAAAAGTACGGCGTGGCCATGATTGGTGCCAACCAGCAGGCCATCGACAAAGCCGAAGATCGCCAGCTGTTTGACCAGGCCATGAAAAATATCGGTTTGGCAACGCCGCGCTCCGGTATTGCCCATACCATGGAAGAAGCCCGCGCCGTTCTCGATCAGGTTGGCTTCCCCTGTATTATTCGTCCGTCGTTTACCATGGGCGGCACCGGGGGTGGGATTGCCTATAACAAAGAAGAGTTTGAGGAGATCTGCTTCCGTGGCCTCGACCTATCGCCCACCAATGAGCTGTTGATTGATGAGTCGCTGATTGGCTGGAAAGAGTACGAGATGGAAGTGGTTCGTGACCGCAATGATAACTGCATCATTGTCTGTGCCATCGAAAACTTTGACCCCATGGGGGTTCACACCGGAGACTCCATTACCGTCGCGCCAGCCCAGACGCTGACCGATAAGGAGTACCAGATCATGCGTAACGCCTCCATTGCGGTACTGCGTGAGATTGGTGTGGAAACCGGTGGTTCCAACGTACAGTTTGGTATCTGCCCGGACACCGGCCGCATGGTGGTCATTGAGATGAACCCCCGGGTATCCCGTTCTTCTGCCCTGGCTTCCAAGGCTACCGGTTTCCCCATTGCCCGTGTTGCCGCCAAGCTGGCGGTGGGTTACACCCTGGATGAACTGAGCAATGAGATCACCGGTGGTGTGGTTCCTGCCTCTTTTGAACCATCCATTGATTACGTGGTGACCAAAATCCCCCGCTTTGCCTTTGAGAAGTTCCCTCAGGCAGATGACCGTCTGACCACTCAGATGAAATCGGTGGGTGAGGTAATGGCCATTGGTCGTTCATTCCAGGAGTCTGTGCAGAAAGCACTGCGTGGCCTGGAAACTGGTGCCACGGGCTTTAACTCCATGTTTGATATCAAACTGGATGCCTGCTCTGATGCAGAACGTGAAGATGCACTGGCCAGAATCCGTCGTGAACTGGTGACACCGAAAGCCGATCGTATCTACTACGTTGCGGATGCCTTCCGTGCCGGTATGACCCTGGAAGCGATCTTTGCTGAGTGCATGATTGATCCATGGTTCCTGGTGCAGATTCAGGACCTGGTGAATGAAGAAGCGTTACTGGCTAACGACGCGGTTAATGGCAAAGGTCTGACCTCTCTATCAAAAGAGCGCCTGTTCCGCCTGAAGCAGAAAGGCTTCAGCGATGCCCGTATGGCGGAGCTGCTGGGTATTCAAGAAGCCGAAGTACGCAACTATCGTCGTAAACAACAGGTCAAGCCCGTCTACAAACGCGTGGATACCTGTGCAGCTGAATTCCAGTCTACGACAGCGTACATGTACTCTTCCTATGACGAAGAGTGCGAAGCCGAGCCTTCTGGCCGTGAAAAAATCATGGTGATTGGCGGTGGGCCAAACCGTATCGGTCAGGGGATTGAGTTTGACTACTGCTGTGTCCATGCGGCACTGGCGGCGCGGGAAGATGGCTACGAAACCATTATGGTTAACTGTAATCCGGAGACCGTTTCTACCGATTACGACACCTCTGACCGACTCTACTTTGAACCGGTAACCCTGGAAGATGTACTGGCCATCATCGATGTTGAGCAACCCACCGGGGTTATTGTTCAGTACGGTGGCCAGACGCCGCTGAAACTGGCCCGTGCCCTGGAAGCCGAAGGTGTGCCGATTATCGGTACCAGCCCTGAAGCCATTGACCGTGCCGAAGACCGTGAGCGCTTCCAGCAGATGATCCAGAAACTGGGTCTGTTGCAGCCCGCTAACGCCACGGTTCGCAGTGAGCAGGAAGCGGTGGCCAAAGCGGCGGAGATTGGCTATCCACTGGTGGTTCGTCCCTCCTATGTTCTGGGTGGCCGTGCCATGGAAATTGTCGCCGGCGAAGATGAGCTGGTGCGTTATATGAAAGACGCTGTTCAGGTATCGAACGACAGCCCGGTGCTATTGGACTACTTCCTGAACCGTGCAGTAGAAGTGGACGTCGATGCGGTGTGTGATGGCGAACGTGTGGTGATTGGCGCGATCATGCAGCACATCGAGCAGGCGGGTATTCACTCCGGCGACTCCAGCTGCTCGCTGCCGCCTTACAGCCTGAACCGTCGTCATCAGGATGAAATCCGTGAGCAGGTTCGTGCCATGGCGTTGGAATTGGGCGTTGTGGGCCTGATGAATGTGCAGCTGGCCATTCAGGATGACCAGATCTACGTGATTGAGGTGAACCCCAGGGCTTCCCGTACCGTGCCATTTGTCTCCAAGTGCATTGGCCACTCCCTGGCCAAGATTGCGGCACGGGTGATGATGGGCAAAACCCTGGAAGAGCTGAACTTTACTGCTGAGATTGTGCCACCATACTACAGTGTCAAAGAAGCGGTTTTCCCATTTAATAAGTTCCCCGGCGTGGATCCGATTCTTGGCCCGGAGATGAAATCCACCGGCGAAGTGATGGGCGTTGGGGCTACCTTCCCGGAAGCCTTCCACAAGGCGCAGCTGGCTGAGAATATGCAGCTGCCACAGGGGGGTAAGGTCATTCTCTCCGTCCGGGATTTTGACAAACCGGAGTTGCCGATGGTGGCTCGTCTGCTGATGGATATCGGCTTCGAGCTGCTGGCCACCTCCGGCACGGCAAAAGTGATTGAAGAAGCCGGTTTGCCGGTCACCACCATCAACAAAGTGCATCAGGGAAGACCGCATTTGGTGGACATGATCGTCAATGGTGATATAGCCTTCGTCATCAATACGACTGAAGGTCGTCAGGCCATTGCTGATTCTTACCTGATCCGTCGCTCTGCATTGACCAATAAGGTGCTATATACAACCACCATGGCGGGAGCAGAAGCGATTGCGCGTTCGATCGCCTTTGGATCTGAAAGATTGGTCAGACGGCTTCAGGATCTACACGAAGGTAACGTTGGATGAAAAGAATTCCCATGACGGTGGAGGGGGGAAAAAGCCCTCCGTGAGGAACTGGCTCATTTGAAGGGGGTGGAACGTCCTCGTATTTCTGCGGCTATTGCTGAAGCACGTGAGCTCGGAGACCTTAAGGAGAATGCTGAATACCATGCCGCCCGTGAGCAGCAGAGCTTTGCCGAAGGTCGCATCAACGAGATTGAAGCCAAGCTCTCCAATGCCCAGGTCATTGATATTACCACCATCACCAAGACCGGCAAGGTGCTGTTCGGTACCACGATTGTACTGATCAACCTGGATGATGACCGGGAAGTCACCTACAAGATTGTCGGTGATGATGAAGCAGATATCAAAGTGAACAAGATCTCTGTCAACTCACCCATTGCCCGAGCCCTGATTGGCAAGGAAGAAGGGGATGTGGTTGTGGTTAACACACCTTCTGGCGGTGTTGAATATGAGATTGATGAAGTGCAGCATATTTGATTAATGCATCACTGAGCGGGTATTTTTTTCCATACTTATTGAAGCCCTGTGTTGTCTGAAGCAGCACAGGGCTTTATTTTGGCCAGATGTGCTGCACTCTTTTTGCGCTTTAAGTAAGCAGAATTTCTGTGGCGTTGTCTGTCAAGCGCCTTTTCGCGCTCAGAGTATGCGGGGTCTTTACGGAGCTCCCTCTGGCGCAGCCTGTGATTCTTCAGGTAAACGGGATCTTGGCGACGCCTCCTTTGATACTCCCTTTGATATTTCTTACGGCGCTCTGCGAAAGCGGGATCATTTTTGTAACGCATTTTTTTGCACATAGATTGGCGCACTTTGTACAGGCTGCGGCGCTCTGCATATGAAGAATCATTCTTATGGGACTTCCTTTGGAGCCCCCTTTGGTTCCCCGGGAAAGCAGGATTATTGTGAAGCTCCTTGTTGTGCATAACGATTGGCGAGTAATCAACTATTCCCTGTATTTTGCTTGTTTGGTTCAGGCTCAGTGGGTTAACTACAGCAGTTGGTCGTAAATCCTCTGGGTTGTCGACAGGAAAATGAGTTAACCTGTTTTCTGGATTCAAATAGCTTACTGATGTTGGCCCCATGATCTCAGGTTCGCTTCCTGATAAGCATACCTGCTGAATAAAGGGAATATCTGATGTTGATGGCAACGTATAATGAAATCGTTGATCATCAGAATTCCAGGGTACATATTGATCCAGGGCTGATTGAGGTATCTCGGGAATATCATTGATGAAATTGTTTGCTGAAGCGGCAGGGTCTGGAGAATTAATAGTATATTTATTCAATGAATTAAAAGAGTCAGCAAAATTTTCATGTGTATCTGACTGATTATGGTAAACCGGAAAAGGAGCGTTCAGTGTCTGAACAGACAGGCCCAGGTATTCAGGCTGTTGCCCACTGACACCAGATTTATACGTTTGCCCCGGTAAATCTGACACGCCGCAATGAAGGTCGGTAAAATAAGAATCGAATGAAGGTATGTTGTTAAGGTGATTCATTGAATTGTAGCATTACTGACTTACAGCTTGAGATCACTCTTTCTTATAAAAGTTCCTTCGTGGCACGGTTTCAATGTAATTGATGGGTTCCTTCTATCATGCAATTCGTTTAATTGCTCATTCCAAGAGGTTGTTACTATGCAGGCTTCAGGTGTAAACCAGGTTCAACAAGGTGCCCACGATGCAGTTGACAATCTGCCATCGGCTGGTGTTTCACGCCATATAAGGAAAAAAGCAACAGATTTTGGCCGATGCGTTGCCATTATTACTGCGGCAGTACCTTTTTGTGTAGGTTGTATCGGACATCATTACCTGTTTACCAGTACCGATCTAGGACGTCGGTTAATAGCACGTGAATCAGACACTGCGATGAAGGTGGTAGCTGTTCTAGAGGCAATTTGTATATATCCTGTGATTGTGATCGTTACGAAAATTGCCGAACATGTATGTATGCGCCCTGGAGGCTCTATTTTCGAGCGAGTCTGTACTTTGTTGGATGCCTATGAGCGACAAGCAGCCGGGGATGACGTTCCAGATCGACCAGAATGAAGTAGATAGGGATGCTCTTCTCAATAGGTGCAGATTTGGCTTCTTTTCTGCACCTTAAGATAGTCGCGTGTCAAGCAAGCATCGGTTTCAGAAAGCGGCCGGTATGAGACTCTGGAACATCCGATACGGCTTCCGGGGTGCCAGCGGCAATAATCTGCCCACCGCCATCACCACCCTCCGGGCCCAGGTCAATAATCCAGTCTGCCGTTTTAATCACGTCCAGGTTGTGCTCAATGACGACCACGCTGTTGCCATGATCTCGCAAACGATGAAGGACAGTGAGTAGCTGTTCAATGTCGTGAAAATGGAGCCCGGTGGTGGGCTCGTCCAGTATATAGAGTGTTTTACCGGTATCCCGTTTGGACAGCTCTTTCGCCAGTTTCACCCGCTGGGCTTCACCACCCGACAAGGTGGTGGCGTTCTGCCCGAGATGAATATAGGAAAGCCCTACATCCATCAGGGTTTGCAGTTTGCGCTTGATCGCGGGTATTGGATCGAAGTATTGCAGGGCTTCTTCCACGGTCATTTCAAGTACTTCGTGGATGTTCTTGCCTTTGTATTTTACTTCCAGGGTTTCGCGGTTATAACGTTTACCCTTACAGACATCGCAGGCAACGTAGATATCTGGCAGAAAGTGCATCTCTACCTTGATAACACCGTCTCCCTGGCAGGCCTCGCATCGGCCACCCTTGACATTGAAGCTGAATCGGCCGGGTTTATAGCCCCGGGAACGAGCCTCCTGGGTGCCGGCGAAGAGTTCACGAATGGCGGTAAAAATACCGGTGTAGGTGGCCGGGTTAGAGCGTGGTGTCCGGCCAATGGGACTCTGGTCAATATCAATGCATTTATCAAAATGCTGAATGCCGGTCAGCTTTTTATAGGGAGCAGCGGTTAATGTTGTTGCTTTATTGAGCGCTGTGGCGGCCAGCGGATACAGTGTGCCATTGATTAAGGTGGACTTGCCGGAGCCCGACACGCCGGTGACACAGGTCATTAGACCCACTGGAATTTCCAGAGTGACATGTTTCAGGTTATTGCCGCTGCAACCACTGAGTTTCAGAGTTTTCTTGGGGTCTGCGGGTGTTCTGTTGGATGGCACATGGATCTTGCGAATACCTGAGAGGTATTGACCTGTTAAAGAATCCGGCGAGTCCATGATCTGTCCGGGGGTTCCCTGGGCGACGATGGCACCACCATGAACACCGGCTCCGGGGCCAATATCGATAACATGATCAGCGCTGCGAATGGCATCTTCATCATGTTCCACGACGATCACCGTATTACCCAGGTCTCGCAAACGGGTCAGCGTATTCAGAAGACGTTCATTGTCCCGTTGATGCAGCCCGATACTGGGTTCATCAAGAATATACATAACCCCCACAAGACCTGCACCAATCTGGCTGGCCAGTCGTATTCTCTGGGCCTCACCACCGGAAAGGGTATCCGCACTGCGCTCCAGGGTAAGATAGTTCAGGCCGACATTGACCAGAAAGCTCAGGCGATCACAGATTTCCTTAAGTACTTTTCTGGCAATCTCGCCACGGCGGCCGGGCAGGTCAAGATCCTGAAAATAGACCAGTGCTTTTTCAACGGGCAATTTAACCAGGTCCGGCAGGGTTTCATCCTGGATAAATACATTCCGGGCTTCTTTGCGTAAACGGGTACCTTTACAGGATGGGCATGGCTGGGTGCTGAGGTACTTGGCCAGCTCTTCCCGGACGGACTGGGAGTCGGTGTCCCTGAAACGTCGCTCAAAGTTGGGAATAATGCCTTCAAAAATATGCCGTTTTTTATAGACATCTCCCCGGTCATTGACGTAACTGAAATTGACCTCTTCATCACCGGACCCATGAAGAATAATATTCTGCTGTTCCGGGCTTAAGTCATCAAACGGGGTGTCAATGCTGAAACCGTAGTGAGCGGCCAGTGATTTCAGCAGGTGAAAGTAGTAAACGCTGCGCCGGTCCCAGCCACGGATTGCGCCTTCTGCCAAGGTCAATTCAGGGTGCTGTACTATACGATCCTGGTCGAAGAACTGTTTAACGCCCAGCCCATCACAAGTGGCGCATGCTCCGGCCGGATTGTTAAAGGAAAAAAGCCGTGGTTCCAGCTCATTGAGGCTGTAACCACATTCCGGGCAGGCGAACCGGGAAGAAAAGACAATGTCGTCTTTAGCGTCATCATCCATGTAGCTGACAGTGGCAAGACCATCGGTCAACTCAAGGGCCGTTTCAAACGACTCGGAGAGGCGCAGTTGTAAATCATCACGCACCTTGAAGCGGTCTATGACCACTTCGATGGTGTGCTTCTTCTTTTTATCCAGCTTTGGTGGTGTATCAAGATCCGTAACAATCCCGTTGATTCTGGCACGGATAAAACCGTTGCTTCTCAGTTCGTTGAATACATGGAGGTGTTCACCTTTGCGCCCCCTGACTACCGGGGCCAGCAGCATCAGTTTGGTGCCTTCAGGCAGTGCCAGAACCTGGTCTACCATCTGACTGACGGTTTGAGCTTCCAGATGCAGGTGGTGTGTCGGGCAGTGTGGAATGCCGACGCGGGCAAACAGCAACCGGAGATAGTCATAGATTTCTGTGATCGTACCGACGGTGGAGCGCGGGTTATGGCTGGTGGATTTCTGCTCAATGGAGATGGCCGGTGAGAGTCCTTCGATATGGTCTACATCGGGCTTTTCCATCATGGATAGAAACTGGCGGGCATAGGCTGACAGGGACTCAACATAACGACGCTGACCTTCTGCATACAGCGTGTCAAAGGCCAGGGAAGATTTACCGGAACCCGATAGGCCGGTGATTACTATCAGGCTGTCACGGGGCATCTCCAGGTTGATGTTTTTCAGATTGTGTGTACGCGCGCCCTGTACGGTAATCTTTTCCACAGCCTTTTCTCCGTGCCAGTGAGAGAGCCTGTTGGTGGCCTTTCTGCAAGCTGAAAAAGGTCACCAACAGGCTCTGAGAGCAAACGGAGTATTATAAGTAGTCGATCGCCAAGTCTGTAGTAAAAATTGCGACATTCAGCAAAAGCATCCAGAGGTGGCCGTTGAAGTAAAGGCCACCTTTGCTGTTGGTAAAATAGCCGGGGCATCGACAGTCCCATTTCAGTGCGGCTGAATCCAGAGCCAAGGTCAGAATTTGACCGGCATAAGGATACTCTGAAACTCTGGATATGACGTTGTTCAGTGTGTCGGACCATGCAGTTGCATCATTCTTGAATTCAGATGCTTGGTTGCCAGGGGCTGCGGCACCGGGATTTATGTAGGACTGAATATAACGCCAGCCATGATATCCGAGGCTCAGGAGGTAGTAGCTAAAAAAGAAACCTTTGGTCATTAACCGGTCCGGTTTATTGCTGATATCCATTAATTTCCCGCTGCAGGGGCAGGCTTCCTGTTGAGTCCAGAGGATATTACCCGAGTCCAGGAGTTTGTAGACGTGCACTGCCATATAGGACCACATCAGCAGGTTGCGAGTAGTAAGTAATATCTGCCTGGTTTCATGGTAGGGGCTATGGGAGATCAGAATGACTGACTGATCATTAGGGGCAGTTGACATGGGGAGCTTACAGTCTGTGCTTTTCAACGCTTGCAATTTTTCAATGTGGTCGTTACTTGAGATTGTGCAAAGGGTTTCTTTTCCGTGTTCGTTAATTGTCGTGTAGTTGGCTGACATCGAGAAGCCTGTGGTTTCTTCTTTGATAGTGTCGGACAGGCATGGGAGAGAAATGGTAAGCAGTATGGCCGGGATGCATTGAAACCAAAAATTAAACAAATGCCGTGTTATTTTGATAGTTTTATTATTCTTGGCAAAGGTGTAGGTGCTTTTTGACATGGATAACGTTTATCCCTCTGGTTTACTCTCCAACCAACGTGCTGGTTTTGAATGGCTCTCTAAAAGGGTACCAACCAAAAGATTAATTTATTCGATTTTGCAGGCTCCTACGTCAGTCAGGCACTTTATTGGAAATGCCTTGTCCGGTTTATATTGCCATATCAAGGACAAAGTGTAATAAATCCAAACCGAGCATCAGACTGTTTATGTTAAAGCCAAAGTCAGGGGCCTCCAGCCACCACATAATAAGATCTGCGCTGATGACCAGGATGTGGCCTCCAAGGCCAAGGCTTTCAGGTTCATCGTTATTTCTGTTATCCCGGCCATCAGGATAAAAGTAAGATGAGAGGTGTTTACCAAGGAATGGGTAGAGTGTCTGGTTGGCATTACGGGACAAGCCGACATTATATAGTGCTGAAAAAACCAGGTATTTCAGTGCTTCACCAGGATGAAAAACCACCAGATTGAGGACAGCAAAAGGTAAGGTGCGAGAGATATTGACGGCATGGAGGCCGCTGTTTAACCACATTAAATAGTATTTGGAGGTCATCAGGATCGATCTGGGACCAGTGTTTGTTTTTAATGTAACCTCAACATCAATATCAGGGTTATTTCGCAGTGTTTCCAGAGTACAGCCAGCTTTGTGCAGCCTTTCCCGTTCTTCTTGAGTTTCATTCCCGGTCACTATGCAGCTGATTTCTGTGCCATCACTATTTTGCTTTTTGTAGTGTGCCGAAATAGGGGGGGCGGATACTGATGTATCAGCAGGAAATGCCGTAGATGCAGCCAGTAAGGGAAAACAAATGACCAATATAAGAAAGATGTTTTTTTTTAAAATATCACTCATGAATTAATCTACTCACGTGAGGATAGCGTACTAATTCCTGATAAGCTTCGATGTCAGGCTGCTGCCGCCAGCGTTAAACCAGATCCTGATACGTGTGCTCGGCTGTTGTTTTTGGTGATTTTGATGTTTTTGATAGGCTCACAACGAATTTTCAAGAGGCTTCGTCTTGTATATATAGTCAGCATGTTATGGTCGCAACAGTGACATTTTGTCGCAGGCGCAAGAGGGTGTTTTTGCCTGACCACATGACCTGGCGACGATTGCCTGAGTGCCGGGTAAAACATCAACGGGTCTCATCATCACTGATGATGATTCCCCCTGGGCTATAATCCGTGAGCATGCTTTCTGCATGGCATCCGGGATCCGAATCCTGATAGACTAGGTGGCTGTCCGAGAATAGACTGCCCTACTGCGGTGGCAGCAAATTGGTCTAAAAAGTCGGAAATTTTTAGTAAATAGAACCACTATTCACTAAAAATTTCCGACTTTTTATCCTCAATTTTCTGCCATCCTCGCTACGGGCGCTATTCTCGGACAGCCTCCTAGCGGCGACACTGTTTATCAGTAATTTTATCAGTTATAACCACCAAAAAAATTCAGGACTTTGCTGTTATCCCATGTCATTTGTTGAATTAAAAGCGGCTGTATCCCTTACCCTGGTCTTTGTCTTTCGGATGCTTGGACTGTTTATGGTACTGCCTGTTCTGGCTCTTTTTGCTGACGATCTTCAGGGAGCTTCGCCCAGTTTGATCGGGGTGGCCATTGGTGCCTATGGGTTCAGCCAGGCCATATTACAGATTCCGTTTGGCTGGCTTTCTGATCGCTGGGGCAGGAAGCCCGTTATTCTGCTGGGACTGTTGATTTTTCTACTGGGAAGCCTGCTGGCGGCACAGGCTACCACCATCGAGGGAGTGATTGCCGGGCGTATTTTACAGGGGTGTGGTGCCATTGCCGGTGCGGTGACAGCGTTGATGGCTGACCTTACCCGGGATCAGCATCGAACCAAGGCCATGGCCATGATTGGCATGGGCATTGGCCTTGCCTTCGCCATTGCCATGGTGCTGGGGCCCGTGGTCAGTGATATCTGGGGGCTGTCCGGACTCTTTATCGCTAATGCCCTGATGGCGGTGGCAGCGATGCTGGTGATTATCCTGCTGGTGCCAACGCCGGTCATTAAACGGCGGGACTTAAACAGTTCTGTTGATCGTCAGGTGTTGCATCAGGTCTTCACTAACCCGGAGTTGCTGAGGCACATTATTGGCATTTTTACCCTCCATTTTGTGTTGATGGCTTTATTTATTTTTATTCCCGAGCTGTTGAGCAAAGATTTTGACCGCTCTGCTCATGGCGGTATTTATCTGGCCGTCCTGGGCCTGTCATTTTTTATGATGATCCCCCTTATCATTTTCAGTGAGCGTCAGCGACTGCTGAAGCAGTGTTACAGCTTCAGCATTGTCATTCTGTTCGTGGCTTTTGCGCTGTTTTACCAAGGCATGCACAGTGCCACGATGTTGTTGGCGGGCTTATTGATTTTCTTTTTTGGTTTTAATTTTCTGGAAGCCACGCTGCCATCCCTGGTCAGCAAACTCGCGCCAGTGGGAACCCGTGGTACTGTCATGGGAGGCTACTCAACCAGTCAGTTTATGGGGGCTGCCCTGGGCGGCAGCCTTGGGGGCGTTGCCATGGAGTATGGCGGTGTTCCCGCTGTCATAATGCTTTGTACAATTCCCACTGCCCTGTGGTGCTGGTTGTCTGTTACTATGAAGCAACCACCTTATGTGAGTACTATGGTAATGGCCCTGAATCCTGAGCTTGGTGATGTCAGTTCGGTGGGAGAACGGCTAGCTGGTATTGACGGTGTTCAGGAAGTGACTGTGCTTGCCGCTGAGAAAACAGCTTATCTGAAAGTTGATAAGCAGGCACTGAACTGGTCCGAGTTAAGGCAGTTTGGGCAGTGCTAGGAGGCTGACCGAGAATAGCGCCCGTAGCGTGGATGGCAGAAAATTGAGGATAAAAATTTCGTTTTGTGAGGTGAATAGCGGGGCTATTTGCCGAACAAAACGGAATTTTTAGACCAATTTGCTGCCACCGCAGTAGGGCAGTCTATTCTCGGACAGCCTCCTAGTTGCAATATATGTGGTTCAGCTATTAAACCTGCGGGTTGATACAGAATAAAAACGGGTAACCAGATACAGGGCCTTTGTTTTAATAGAGCATTTTTAATATGGAGTGGTCCTGTAAGGTCACTCCATGGTGTCTTCAATGAATGGACTCTGTTCTTGGAGGCTATTTGAGTTTGAGTGAATATGGCGGAGAAGCTAAATGGCTCGAGGCGTTAATAAAGTAATACTGATTGGTAATCTGGGTAACGATCCGGATGTACGTTTTACTCCCAATGGCAGTGCCGTTGCCAACCTGAGTCTGGCAACCAGTGAGTCCTGGAAAGATCGTAATACCGGTCAGCAACAGGAGAAAACGGAGTGGCACCGGGTGGTTATTTTCGGCAAGCTGGCTGAGATCGCTCAACAGTACCTTCGTAAAGGATCAAAAGTCTATATCGAAGGTAAGCTGCAGACACGCAAGTGGCAGGGTCAGGACGGTCAGGATCGGTATACTACCGAGATTGTGGTTGATGGATTCAGCGGCCAGCTGCAGATGCTGGATGGCCGCCAGGAAGGCGCTATGGGTGCTCCGATGGGAGGTGGCTACCAGCAGCAGGCACCGCAACAGCAGCAGTCTTATGCTCCGCAGCAGCCTCAGCAATACGGATCACCATCACAACAACAGCAACAGCATCAACCAGCGCAGTCGCAGCAACCGCAATCGGCTCCCCAGCCACAGCCTGCTGGTGGTTTTGACGATTTTGATGATGATATCCCGTTTTGAGTTAAGAACCTCTCTCCGCGAACGCCGCCGGGCATTAAGCGCTGACCAGCAGGTCAGCGCTGGTGTAATGTTGTGTGATATTCTCAGTGCCCGGCCTGAGCTTGCAGATAGCCAGCACATTGCAATTTATATAGCCAGTGATGGCGAAATAAATCCGGACGTTCTCCGTGATTTTCTCTGGAGTTCTGGCAAACAATGTTATCTGCCAGTGATTGGGAGGAATAACAACCTTCTGTTTATTGAATACCTGCCCAACACTCATCTGGTTTTGAATCGTTTTGGAATCCCTGAGCCTTCCTTGCAGGAGGTAGAACCGATTTCACCGGAAAAGCTGGATGTTGTCCTTGTACCTTTAACCGGTTTTGATGAAGCTGGCAGAAGGCTAGGTATGGGAGGAGGCTTCTATGACAGAACATTTGCTTTTACCCGGACTGCGAAAAAGCCAATACTTATTGGTCTGGCCCATGAGTGTCAGAAAGTTGAATCGATCCCTGTAGAACATTGGGATATAGATATGTCTGGTATTGCAACGGACAGTCGCTATTATCCGGTATAATTTGTTCAGGTAAAAACCACCCTGTTTTACTCAGAGGGTGGTGCTGTTTGGATAATGTCAGAGATTAACATTAATCATTCAGAATACCGGACTAATAGCTTTCGCAAGCTTCCCCGGGAATACGCATAAGAGCTGGCTTACCGTAGGCAGATGTTAGCGCAGTAATCGTTGATACTTTTGAGTCGGTTCCAGAATTTGTCAGACAGAAAGATACATCATCACCCTTTATGATAGAGGCTTGAGCTTTTCCATAACTGTACAATGTGCATGAGCTTTTCTGGACATTGATAGTAGACGTTTGTCGACCATCAGAAACAGTGACGAATAAGTCAATTGGGTTTTCAGTGATGTATGCGCTTCCTGCCGTTGACCACCCGGTCATCTGCTTAACTAATAACAGGTTGGTGATACCTCTGTTTTTTGGCACAAAAAGATTGTCGCCAATATGCTCAAACTGTGAGTCGTTCTGTATTGATCCCTGATTTACCAGAACGCTGTCAATATAATAGCCATCCTCGGTCGTCAGTGTCATCATGCCACAGACATAGTCGTTGGCAACGGGCAGTAATCTTAATAGCTGGCTCAGGAAGACGTTGTGGGCAACACGGTTGGAAAGAACGTTGGTAGCACCGAAGTCATAAACCTTTTGTGGGATGTATGACAATACTTTTGTAAAGGGGCTTTCCGGAGCATAGTTTCCGCCACCTATAAGAATGGTCGCATGAGCAGCCAGTTCAAGGAAAGAGAAAGTACCGCTACTGAGAATGGCTGACAAAGAACTCCCGCCTGAATACCCATCCTCAACCCCGACTCTGGTATCGGAAGGGGCTCCCCATGTTGCCGATGTGATTGATAACAATAAAACGATGAATAAACACTTTCCTCTAAACATGCTAACCCCTTATCCGGATGGCTGTTTTTAATTAAGAAAAACGGTTCTCTCTAAATAAAGATCAGAACCGAACGGTTGGACAGCAAGCGAGCCTTATTATTCCTAGCTTTAAATATATTTTTTTGAAATATTTCATGACTGTTTATTAATTTAAGCTCGGTAATGGAACTCGCTTACTGCGTGGAGAGATACTAAGAGGGATTCTAGAGTAATATTTTATTTCCGCAAAATGGTATGGCTATATAAAAAAATAGATAAATGTTTTTTTTTCATATAAGGGGATTTTCATAATCAATATATATAAAGCAGTAGTTGTTATATTTCTTGTCAGGTTGTTTTAATTAGTACTATGGTTTTTATCTTGTGGTTAATAAAATGGTTTTTCTGTGAATCGTTATATAATTTTGCAAATAATCTTTGAGTGATTTTTAATTTATACGATTTAACCATTATGCAAAAGCAGGCGTGCTTTCTGTTGATTTCTGTTGATGTGGCAAGGCATGCGTTCATGGATCGTCTCGGTCTGTTGGCATTGATTCGCCCTGTGGCTGGTGGCTTCCTTTATTTCATGGATGAAATTGTCCTGACGGAACACCAGATTAAAGATGCAGCCATGGCAGGTGCCGATGCTAAGGAAACGTCAGCTCTGTGAAGGTTGGTCAGATGAAGTCTAAGTAGTTGGCCAAATGGAATCGTATATTTCTGGCTAAGTGGGCAGTTGCTATGCAAGGCGCAACGTAGGGAGCATAGCCGTAGCTATGTGACCGGAGTTGCAACGCCGCAGAGTGACTGACAACTTAGTCAGAAATATATGATTTCATTTGGTTAACTACTTATGATGGCACCAACATAAGATCTACCCCTGTTCTTAATCGCTAACCTTCGTTATCTTAAAGATATTGTCAGGGTGATCGTTTGTTCTTTGGGGCAATTCAGGAGTTGTTGCATTTGAAGAACCGTTGGTTTTGGGATTGCCCTCTGTTCGCATGGCCGGTCGATGCGTGCGACAGTGGATGTTAAAACTCATACAGGGAAGCTAATGATGAAATGGATGACCATCATTGTTTTTATGGTGTTGTTTCTTGTTCCCACAGGAAGGTCAGGAGCGAATTACCCGGCCAAGTTTACCCAGGTTTCACCACGAGAGGCCTTGAGTGGTAGAGCAAACGATGCGGTTATCGTCAATAGTCAAAATAGCTGGCTAACCGGGATATTGGTTGGCATCCCTGGCTCCAGAGAATGGGTTAATGGGGTTTTGTGGAGTTCCGGGGAGTTGGCGGTGCATGCAAGTAAAGCGTCGCAGCTTTCGCAGTACCCTTCATTTAAATATTCACTTTCTGTAGAAGCATCGGGCCGGGAGCTATGGAAGGATCTGGTTGCTACACCAGATGCAGATGCGCTCATTTTTTTCTTTAGAAGTAAAGCTTTCTGGAGCAGCCCTTTCAGTTCCGAAAGTGACTTCATTCTTACGGATATTTCCTCTCTGGCAGAGGATTTTTCCGTTTCTCACTCTTTTAAAGCATTTCCGGAAGGGGCTGAAGTTGATTGGGATTATCACAGCAACTGGTTTTATCGTGAGAAAGTCGACAGTGGACTGGTCACCAGAGTTCAGCGGATAAATAGACGTTTGTTCAGTGATCTTTGTATTATTGATATTCATTTAGGCGGCAATCGACGTGTTGTCAGTTACCGGGATGAATGGATACCCGAACAGAGCTTCCACCATGAATCGGGTGAGAAAACAGTAAGTCGGCCTGTAAAAAAACGTGGGGCAGGTAACGACCATCCGTTTGTCCCTGATGTTGGAAAGTTTACCACTTATCAGGAAAGCCTTTGCCGCTATGCAGAAGATGCTGCTGCTGCGAATCAGGAGGTGAATATTCTCTATTCGGATTTTTGGGATTCCAGTGAGCGCCTGGTCGAAGCAGAGGTATATAAAATATGGGTTAAAGCGACAGAGTAGCTGTTTCGATACCGCCTGTTCAAAGCATAACGTCAGACTGTCAATTTATGCGGGTTTTGCAGCAACAAGCTGAGATTATAAGTTCATTGCTCGCGGGGCTTGTTCAGCCAGATCAATTTAACCCGGGTTAAGTTATCAATTATACATTTGAACCTTTTTGAGGAATGAGTGTCATAGGGAATAAAAAAGATTTCATGCAGCATGCAGAAGCAATCCGATGCAAAGCCGTTTCAGTCATGGCACAGGCAGTGACACTAGTCCAATTACCAATACTCCGGCAGTCGACCGTGGCAGTGATGGTCAGAGAAATCGCGCCGATCCTGATTCTGGTGAGCGCAGCACCCAGCGACAGGAGCGTACTGAAAACCGTTGTCGTTTAAACGTGTGGCTGGTCGACAGAGTCGCTAACACCCGTCATGAGGTTGCCTCGGCGTCGATTTGTCTGGATGGGGCTGCTGCTGATCAGATTCGCACCCGTGGTATCAGGATTGTTGCAAGAGTGGTGAATTATTCTGAGCCATCCGGTACTGAAAATGCAGCAACTGCAACAGCCACGCCACAAGAACCACAGACCGATGTCGTGCAGGCGGCAACAAATCAGGGTAGTGATGGCAATGCTGGGCTTGAATACTGGCTTGACCGCTTTCTGGATATTCCCCTGGATCGGTTTGCGGTACCCGGTGACGACGTTTTGGACATGTTTGCCAACATTAACCTGCCGGTAGATGGTAGCAGGTTGACCGCTGAGGAATTGCGGTCTGCTGGTTTGAAGCGGGTGCTGAACAGGCATGTGGCTGCCTGGCTGGAGAAGAAGCAAGATCGGACACAGACAACAGGAAAACTGCTGGGCTTGCAAAAACTGATGCATGAGGATATGGCCACCTATTTCCGAAACTGGGTGCTGCTGAAGTGCTACAGCGACATGCTTCGGGGTAAGCCGGTGTCTGAAACTGACCGTCAGCATCTGATACAGGCCCTGAATCAAAGTGTGTTGAATGATTTTGCTGAGTTGACCAGTCAAGCCAGCATGATGATGGATTTTTATTCATTAAGTCTGCTCTATTTTATGGGCGGGTTGCCGTTCTTTGAGGATGGTGTTAACTACCACAAGGGCATTACCTTGCTCGCCTATTGCCCGACAATCATCAAAGAAATGTTCTTTTATTTGTCCCCGGTCAGCTTCTCTCCCTACGATTATGTGCGTTTTGCCCCGGTGAGCTTCACGTCATTGTTTGTCGGTCAGCCTAATGTGCCACCAGAAACCAAGCTGGGTGCTGCAATGCAGATTATGGTGATGTCTTATTTACAGCAGGTGAACGCTCACTTTATGGTAGCCAAACGCTATAAATGCTCACGCTGGTTCTCTGACTCAGAGTTAAACTCTGAACTCTTTCTGATCGTCAGGGACCTGATTGCAGAATGTCTGTTGTATACCGGAGGTATGAACGGAAAAAAAAAGCCATGCAGGCGTAAAATATTAGAGGTTGACAGGCGGTTTCAATTAGCCGTCGCTCGTGCCCGAAAAGACTACATTCAAGGGGAGGGCGACATTCATGCTTTAGTCACCTGTCTTCTGGCAAGCATCCATCAGCGTGCACATTCTGCTTCACCAATGTATAGCTGGAAAGTAGCCAACTTATATCGCAAAGCCGCACAAATGTCCCCTAATCACTGGTCAAGTGCCTATATTTTTTTCCTTAAAGCCCGTAAGTGGGAGTTGGCTGCCGATGCAGCAACTGAATATGCCAGGTATTATCAGAAGAAAAGCCCTCTGCTGGCTGAGTATTGGAGGGATACCAGTGAGCGGACCATGGAGTTGTCTGCCTTTTCGGAATCACCAACAGGGCGGGCAGCGGCTTCAGATAAAGACTACGATTTTGACGCAGTTCTACGACAGTTTTCTGAAGAGGTACCAAAGTTTGCCAATCTGCCGGTGGGTCTGGCCCGAAATAAAGGCAGGAAGCGCAATGGTCAAAAAAATGAGTCTGTTAACAAGTCAGAGCATGATGTCAGTGAATCCCCGAAGGTGAGTGGCGCTGAGGGGCGCGAGCCTGAGGTGAACAAGCCAGATCACCAGGAGGTTGCGCCAGTGATCAGGGTGGTTCGATCCGGCAGACATCATGCTGCCTGTCCATCGGCTGATTCTCAGGGGTTCCAGGTACAGTCGGCCAGGGGGGCCATAAAGCCATTTGAAAAACTGCTCTCCCGACACTGGAATCCGGTTATTCTGCAAACACTCCGGTGTATCCGGGCGGCCAGGGCCCGTTCGGATATAATCGGCGAGCGGCAGATATACCAGAAGTTGTTGAATCAGCCTCTTTTAAAAACCTGTATTGGTATTGAGCGAATCTGGGAGGAGTGTGCCTGGACGGAATTGCATCAGTTTGATGATTTTTTCCGCTCGGCTATCATTCCCGATGCACCGATGAGACAGAAGGCCAGGCAATGGGTGCTGGATGCCAGAAATAAATTTATTTTGCCGTCACTGATGCATTGTCTGGAATTGGATCAGATTGACCCTGACATCAACCCTGAAGTCATCTGGCATGCGGTACAGGCAATGCTGAAACAACCGGAAATTGCCGACGACCCTCAGGTCGACGCTGAAATCAGATTCAGACTGCGTTGTCTGTTCAGTTCCATGGGGCATACTTTCAGTCTCTGGGCTATGACTGATTTATCCAAGGCTAACCAACACCGGCAAAGGGCGCAGACATGGTATGGATACAAAAGAATTGATCCGGGTTATGTATGGGCCTAGGAGCCTGTCGGACTTAAGCGTCCGTAGCGAGGTTTTTAGAGCATTGGGTGAAGGTCAAGCGCAGCATTATCCGCTTTATAAGACAGTGGATCTGCCAACTGACTCTTTGTTTTTTGTTTATGACATCCACAAAGTCATAAGTGTTTAAAACATCACCACCTCTGACATCACCAATCACATTTTCCATTAACGAACCGGGGATACTATCACCGGAAAAAGGGAGTTTTAGATAACCCGTTAGAATCTTCCGCAAGTTGCTCTTGAGAAAGCTTCCGATCTTTACGTAATGATTGTTGATGGCATTGATACCCGCTCAGCCCATTACCACAAGCGTTATGTAAATCTTGATATATCAGCCAGCAAACATCCTGAATAGTGTCTACAGTCAAACGCTATGACTCTTTTGGAAAAAGCACCTGTGCCTGCCACTCAGCTTTCTCACCTGCAACTGCTCCAGCGGTTGCAGGGGTTGTTGCAGGAACAGAGTCCTGTCGCTGAATTCCTGAAACAGAAAAACGCATCTCTTAAACATCAGCTGGACTGGTTTAAACAACAGTTGTTTGATGAAAAGTCTGAAAAACGGTTGATCAACTATCCGAATCAATTAGCACTTGGCGAGATCCTCCAGGGCGTTGGATCTGTGCAGCCACCAGAAATGGACACCATTACCTGCGAGTGCAAAAAGAAACATCGATCTGATGATTGTGTCACTGGTAAGTTTTATTGCGGGCCTGCTGCTGGTTGAGAAATATCGTTACCATCAGGCTCATCGAAAAGACTTTGCAGGTGTATTACCTGGCAACTTTATGAGAGATAACATGGATATTCTTCGGACAGGTTTGAATACTATGTCACCGGGCGATCATCCGCCTGTAAACTCTCCCCAAAGTGATAAGGGCTCAAATGCAGGCGGGGGTATATCTATTCCGGGGATGCAACAAAATGCAGAGTTGCCTTTTCTGAAGTCTCGCACAATTGTTAGCGTAAATTGTGAAAATAAAGTTGAACAGCCATTAAAAATGATGGCTGAAGGCAGCCGCAAAGAGGAAGATGCTCTAGAGAGGGTACACTCACTCGCTTCATATTATCCGTTAGCCTCCTGCCCTTATCCATTTATCAAAGAGAATGCCATATCTGGATATTGTTTTGACATAGATGGTGTTCAGTATGAAAGCTTAGAGCAAGAAAAAGCTTTTCCCCTTTTAACTGAATCAGCGATCATTGGTGACATTCCTAAAAAGAATAAGTCTCTGTATCAACAATGTTTTGAGTCCAGAATTGTGCAAATATTGCAAAAAGGTGTTGCAGGTTGTATCTCATACAGGCAAACGGAAGAAAGACGTAATAATAGGTGGGGATCTGGTGAGGAGGTAACCCTTGGAGCGAGTTGTCATATGCTAGCTAATTATTTGGCATTCGGGATAAATTTTTACGACGATATCGATCGCTCCCATGCACAATGGGAGGACTGGTATATGTCTTTGCCAGAGGCAAAAATACTCCCCTTCGACCCGGCAAGCCTCCTAAAGGGCGATATTGTCCAGTTTTGTGAAACCTCTGATGATGACGTTGTTAAACCAATACACTCTCAATTTTATCTCGGGAACTCGTTGTATATATCTGCATTTGGTTATCTGTCAAATATAGCGATTCATAAGCTGGAGGAAAGTATCAGTAGATATAGTGAACTATTCAACGCGATTCGCATTGTCAGAAGAGATAAAACAGAGATCGATCCAGTCCCTGAGTGGATTAATTGTCCTCAATCTGACGCATTTTTTCCTTTGATAGCCAAGTTTGTCGAAAGATAGAGTCATAGAGTAAAAGCCTCAAGTCGTTTCTACAGCTACAAAGCAACAGAAGCAGGGAACCTTGCCCTTCACTTCTGCTTATGGCGGCTAAGTAGCTGGCCATATGGAATTGAATATTTCTGGCTACTTATACTCCGATAGACTTGTAAAGCGCATCCAGCCCCATTTTACCCGCCATTTTTTTGGTTTCCCGGCGGGATGATTCATCAAAGCCGGTATACACCAGGTCTTCCTGTGGCAACTCATCCAGGAAGCGGCTGGGCAGCGTATCAATGATCTCGCCAAACTGCTTTCTTTGCCCGGCCAGTGTCATGGTCAGTGATTTCCGGGCCCGGGTAATGCCGACATAAGTAAGACGACGCTCTTCCTCAATATTATCTTCTTCAATACTGGTTCGGTGCGGCAGCAGCTCTTCCTCCATTCCCATCATAAAGACGTGGGGGTACTCAAGACCTTTGGAGGCATGGAGAGTCAGTAACTGAACACGGTCGGCATCTTCCTCTTCCTCATTGCGCTCCAGCATATCCCGCAGAATCAGCCGGGCAATGGCATCGGCAACCGTTCTGTCTTCATCACCCCGTTCCAGGGTTTGCTGCAGGGCATCCACCAGAAACCAGACATTGGCCATGCGCTTTTCAGCCTGGGCTGGCGTTGAGGAGTGCTGCATCAGCCAATTTTCATAATCGCTATCAGCAATCATTTCACGAACCACCTGCATAGGGTCTTCGCTGATTTGCAGCCGTCGTGAAACGTCGTCCATCCACCCGGTAAAGCGTCGCAGCCTGTCGACATACTGAGGGGCCAGGTCCTCGGCAAGGGCCGCTTCTTCACAGGCTTTGTACATACTGATGTGGTGTTTGTTGGCGTAGTTGCCCAGTTTCTCCAGTGTCGATGGCCCAATCTCCCGCTTGGGGGTATTCACCACCCGTAGAAAGGCGTTGTCATCATCCTGATTAATCAGCAGGCGGAGGTAGGCCATGATATCTTTCACTTCTGCCCGGGCAAAGAACGAGGTGCCGCCATTAATGTGGTAAGGAATACCATGGTGCTGAAGTTTCAGCTCCAGCAGCCGCGACTGAAAATTTCCCCGATAGAGAACGGCATAATCTTTATAGCTGTTATCGTGGCGAAGTTTGTGGGCGATGATCTCTGTGGCAATCCGCTCACACTCCATTTCGTCGTTTCGGCATTTAATCACGCGAATTTCATCCCCGACCCCCATTTCACTCCATAATGTTTTTTCAAACACATGTGGGTTATTGGCAATCAGGGTATTTGCTGCTTTCAGGATACGGCTGGTGGAACGGTAATTCTGTTCCAGCTTGATCACCTTTAAGCTGGGATAGTCTTCTTTCAGTTGCGCCAGATTTTCTGGTTTGGCTCCGCGCCAGGCATAAATGGACTGGTCATCATCACCCACGACGGTCAACTTACGACGGTCGCCCACCAGTCGCCTGACCAGCTCATACTGGGCACCATTGGTGTCCTGGTACTCATCCACCAGCATATAGTGAACTTTGTCCTGCCAGCGTTGCTGGACCTCCGGATAATGTCTGAATAACTCCACCGGCTTCATGATCAGGTCATCAAAGTCCACTGAGTTATAGGCTTTCAGCATGCGATTGTAGTGTTCATAAACAATCGCTGCCGTCTGCTCCCAGGGCTGTCTGGCCATCTGTAACGCCTGGGCCGGGGAGATCAGATCATTCTTCCAGTTGGAGATACAGTGCTGGATCTGATCCACACCATTATCATCTGCAGACGTGTCCCGCTGCATCAGGTCGGTAATCAGTGATCGGGCATCCTGCTGATCAAAAATCGAAAACCCTGGTTTATAGCCAAGAATCTGGTACTCACGACGGATAATATTCAGGCCGAGATTATGGAACGTAGACACCGTCAGTCCGGAAGAGGCCTTGCCTTTCACCAGCTTGCCAACCCGCTCTTTCATTTCCCGGGCGGCTTTGTTGGTAAAGGTCACGGCCACAATGTTTTTGGCGCTGATACCGCACTGTTGAATCAGGTAGGCAATTTTGGTGGTAATAACACTGGTTTTACCACTACCGGCACCGGCCAGTACCAGCAGGGGAGTATCGATGTATTTTACGGCCTCAGCCTGTCGATCATTGAGTCTTTGCACGCGTTCTGTTTCAGGCAAGTCATGGGAATTAAGCGTCTCAGTATAACAAGGTTAGGGGAGTGGGCGATATGTCTGGTCTTCAGGCCAATGCATAGAGGGATATATTTAGGCCGACTCCCAATCGTCTTTTGATTGACCTTCTTATGATCGCTTTTCGGTGGCAGTATCCCACAACGTATTTTTCAGAGTTTTAACCCACCATCCAGCTCTAAAACCCGCCCGTTGTAATAGTCATTTTCAAAAATAAAACCAACGGTCCGGGCAATCTCTTCCGGGTACCCATGCGTCCAACAGGAATGCCCGCGGTTAACCGGGCTTTGGCTTCTGGCTTCATGCCGCCGGTCATTGCGGTTTCAATAACGCCCGGAGCGACAGCTGCACAACGGATGCCGTATTTGGCCAGCTCTTTGGACCAGGTCACGGTCATGGCGGAGACACCGGCCTTGGCTGCGGAGTAGTTGCTTTGTCCAAAGTTCCCTTCACGGGCAATGCTGGCGATATTGACGATGACGCCCTCTGAGCCACTGTCGATCATGCTGGCGGCCACTTCACGGCCGCAGAGGAAGACACCGGTCAGGTTAACATTGATTACGGACTGCCATTTGTCGAAGGAGAGTTTGTCGGTCACTTTGCCATCTTTGGCTTTGATCAGCAGGCCATCTCTGAGAATACCGGCGTTGTTGACCAGGCCATTCAATGGGCCGAGTTCTGCAGAGGCTTTCTGAACAGCCGCTTCCACCTGAGCTTCTTCAGCAACATTGGCTGGCAGTGCTATCGCTTTAACCCCTTTTGAACGACAGAGTTCCTCTGCCTGATAAAGTTCGGGAGTATCAAGGTCCATAAGACCCATATTGGCACCACGTTCTGCGAACCAGTTGGCCATTGCCAGACCAAGTCCTCTGGCGGCACCGGTGATCAGGATATTTTTATTTTTGATGTTCATTGTTCTTATGTTTTATTGGTAGAAGGTACACTGATTATCCTGAAACGGATGTGAATAAAAGACAATAATTTATAATAAAAGAATCCTTTCTTTGGAGAGCAGGCGGGCTGTACAGAGACCGACTTGCCGGTTGTTTTTGATTTATTTGCGAGGCTGGTGTACCCGGGTAAGAAGTTTTTTTCATTAAGGGGCGAGTACAACCTTCCTGCTTCCTGACAACCCTTGAAAAAAAACGACACTGCCTTTATATAGGAGGCTCCAATGATTAACGGGGCCTCTTATGCGCTTCCTCTTTGTGCTATTTATCCTTTTACCCATTCTGGAAATGGTGGTGCTGATTAAAGTAGGCAGTATCATCGGAGCCTGGAATGCGGTTGCCCTGGTTATTCTGTCGGTATTTATTGGCATCGAAGTGATTCGCCGCCAGGGCTTCAGAACCACATTAAGAGCCCGGCAGAAGATGGCGGCAGGCGAACTGCCCGCTATGGAAATGCTGGAAAACCTGGCTATTGCCCTGGGTGGCCTGCTGCTGTTGATCCCCGGTTTTATCACTGATTTTCTGGGGGTATTCCTGTTGATTCCACCGGTTCGTCAGCTGCTGATCCGGCGCTGGCTGAAAGTGAGCGGGGTCAATGTGCAGCACACCAATATTTATGAGGCTGAGTATCGTCGTGAGCCATCATGGCGTCATGATCAAACCCATCTCAACCACACCATTGATGGGGACTATACCCGGGAAAATGATGATGGTCGTTCCGGAAGCCAAAAGCACCATTAATTGATAAGCCTTGATTTGCGAGCATATAACGAATTTTTCACTCTTTCTTGAGTTTAGAACCTCAGTTTTGTGGAAAAGTCAGTTTTTTTTCCATCTGCCTCTTGAAAACTGCGCCAGCTACCCATACTAAGGGGAACACCTGATAAGACTTCGGCAAGGCCTTGAGCTGTTAGTAAAGGCCTGTGCCAAAGTAAACTTCATCCCGGGTGCATACCAGGGAGGTTCGGGTAAACCGGGCCATAGTGAAGCGATAGTACATCGTTTTACTGCCATTACGTTGATAGCGAGCAGCCTGTAAAAGGTTGCACGGCATAAGCAAACTGTTGGAGAAAGAATCGATGAAAATCCGTCCGTTGCGTGATCGCGTGGTCGTTCGTCGTGTCGAAGAAGAAACTACCTCTGCTGGTGGCATCGTACTGCCAGGTTCTGCCGCTGAAAAGCCTAACCAGGGCATTGTGGTTGCAGTCGGCGATGGCGTGTTTCTGGACAATGGTGAAAAGCGTCCTGTTGGCGTTAACGTTGGTGACAAGGTTATCTTCGGCAAGTATGCAGACTCAAACACCGTGAAGATTGATGGTGAAGAGCTGATCATTCTGTCTGAAAGTGACATTTCCGCCGTTCTGGAAGGCTGATTGTCAGGCAATCACACGGTATTTTTCCGATTTCACAAAATAGTGCACAGGGTCACCAACCATGGCAGCTAAACAAGTTAAATTTGGCGACGAAGCTCGCAAAGAAATGCTCAAGGGCGTCAACATCCTGGCTGACGCTGTAAAAGCTACTCTGGGTCCCAAGGGCCGTAACGTTCTGCTGGAGAAGTCTTTTGGCGCGCCTACCATCACTAAAGATGGTGTGTCTGTGGCCAAGGAAATCGAGCTGAAAGACAAGTTCCAGAACATGGGCGCCCAGCTGGTTAAGGAAGTGGCTTCCCAGGCTAACGATCAGGCCGGTGACGGTACCACTACGGCGACCGTTCTGGCTCAGTCTATCCTGAACGAAGGCCTTAAGTACGTTGCGGCCGGCATGAATCCAATGGATCTCAAGCGCGGTATCGACAAGGCGGTCATTGCTGTCGTTGAGCAGCTGAAGGCTATGTCTACTCCTTGTGCCGACAGCAAATCCATCGCACAGGTTGGTACTATCTCTGCCAACTCCGATGAACTGGTTGGCCAGATCATCGCCGAAGCCATGGAAAAAGTTGGCAAAGAAGGCGTTATCACTGTTGAAGAAGGCAGCGGCCTGGAAAACGAACTGGAAGTGGTTGAAGGCATGCAGTTCGACCGTGGCTACCTGTCTCCATACTTCATCAACAACCAGGAAAGAATGTCCGCTGAACTGGAAAGCCCATTCATCCTGCTGGTTGACAAGAAAATCTCCAACATCCGCGAACTGCTGCCGGTTCTGGAATCCGTTGCCAAAGCTGGCAAGCCACTGATGATCATTGCTGAAGACGTTGAAGGCGAAGCCCTGGCGACTCTGGTGGTGAACAACATGCGCGGTATCGTGAAAGTCACTGCTGTCAAAGCACCGGGCTTTGGTGACCGTCGCAAGGCCATGCTGCAGGACATCGCTATCCTGACTGGCGCTACGGTTATCTCTGAAGAGGTAGGCCTGTCTCTGGAAACGGCAACTCTGGATGACCTGGGTACTGCCAAGCGTGTACAGATTACCAAAGAAGACACCACCATCGTTGACGGCGCTGGCGTTCAGGCTGACATCGTTGCCCGTGTTGAGCAGATCCGTGCCGAGATCGAAAACTCTTCTTCTGACTACGACAAAGAGAAGCTGCAGGAGCGCGTAGCCAAGCTGGCTGGCGGTGTTGCCGTTGTTAAGGTAGGCGCTGCTACCGAAGTTGAGATGAAAGAGAAGAAAGCCCGCGTTGAAGATGCCCTGCACGCTACCCGTGCTGCGGTTGAAGAAGGTGTGGTTGCCGGTGGCGGTGTAGCCCTGGTTCGCGCCCTGTCTGCCATCAACGTTGAAACCATTAACGCTGAGCAGCGTGCCGGTGTTGAGCTGATCCTGCGTGCCCTGGAAGGCCCGATCCGTCAGATCGCTACCAACTCTGGTGACGAAGCTTCTGTGGTTGTTGACAAGGTTAAGGCGGGTTCTGGTAACTTCGGTTACAACGCTGCTACCGGTGAATACGGCGACATGATCGAAATGGGTATCCTGGATCCAGCCAAGGTTACCCGTTCTGCCCTGCAGGCAGCAGCTTCTGTTGCAGGCCTGATGATCACTACTGCTGCCATGGTTGCTGATGAGCCACAGGACGACGCGCCAGCTATGCCTGATATGGGCGGCATGGGCGGTATGGGTGGCATGGGCGGCATGATGTAGTGCGACGAGAGTCGTGCAGGTAGCTAGCCTGACTGGGTTACACCGCAAACGACCACTCACTTATCAGGTGTTTGGTCGTTCCACCTCCAGTAGAAAATAGCATGTCAATCCAACCGGTATTCGGTCTGAATCATGACCGGATACCGGCCTCTCTCTTATAAAAAAACCTGTCCTCAGAGTTCTCTTCGACGTTTTCTTTGGAACCCCCTTTCGCGATCCCTTATCTTCTTTGCGTAAGCAGGATCATTCTTGTAGCGTTCTCTTCTGCGCTCATTTTCGCGTTGTGCGTAAGCAGGATTTTTGCGAAGCTCTCTTTGGCGTTTTCTTTGGCGCTCCTTGTAGTGTTGTGCGTATGTGGGATGTTTGTGAAGCTCTTTGTGGTATTCGTTAGCATGAAAAGAGTGTTCCGTCGCACAGTCAATCCCGGCAGGGGGAGTGGGTTGTTGATACTGTACGTTTTCTGGTTGGGGGTTAATAATTACAACGGGTGTTGCTGGCTCAAAAAAAGCATCGGCAGATTCCAGGTTATACATTATTTATGTCGGATGAAGTTTGTTATCAACAGCTGATGAGCTTTGCAGGGCTAATGGACTTAGACCTAAATTTGACCGGATAGAAAAATGTTCATTATCAGGAATATAGGTAGGAACAGGTTTAAAAGTTCCTCCTTGATATTACCCATTCAATATTTATTTGTAACCTTGCATAATTCATGATTAAAAGGATTGGTATATGCGATAGCTACGCAAGTGGGGTCTTTGCGAAGCTCACTACGGCGCTTCCTTCGGTATTCCCTGGGTACTCTCTCTGGCGTTCAACGTAGGCGGGATCTTTGCGACGCTCCTTCCGGCGCTCCCTCGCCAGCCTGTTTTTACGCTCAATGTCAGCAAGATCTTTGCAAAGCTCTATTTGGCGCTCCCTTTTGCGCATCTTATCGCTCTCCAGCTTGGCAGGATCAGGATCTTTCAAACGCTCCTTCATGCGCTTTTTCATGCGTTCTGAGTAACCGGGATCATTCTGGCAACGCTTCCGCATGTTCTCTTTCATGCGCTTCCTCATGCGTTCTGCGAAATCGGGATCATTATGGTAACGCTCCCTCTGCCGCCTGTTATTGCGTTCAACATAAACGGGATCTTTGAGGCGCTCCCTTTGGCGCTCCCTTACGCGTTCTGCGTAATCGGGATCATTGCGATAACGCTCCCTCTGTTTATCCCTCTGGCGTTTTGCGTAAGCTGAATTATTCCGATAATGACTCCTTCTTTGGTATGCCCTGATGCGCTTTGAGTGATCAGGATGATTCTGATAGCTCTTTTGGTGCTCAACTGCTGAAGTGTTATTACTAACATCTTCTACTGCCTGGGGCGTTTGATTATCAATTGTCGTCTGGTTCTGGTTTTGCAGGTTAACTACAGTAACTGGCCCTGAATTTTGTGGGTTAGAGAGCATGTCAGGAAGATTAGTTAACTGATAATCCGGGGCAGAATGGCTCGGTGGCATTGGCTCGTTAACCTCAAGCTCGCTCCCCAATATGCATAGCAGCTGAGTAAGGGGGGTGTCTGGCGTTGAAAGTAGCGCATCCTCTAAGGGGTTAGTGTCAGAATGGCAAAAAGAATATTCATTTAGTCCTGACTGTGGAACCTCAGAAATATCAGTTCTATGTGGGGCTTCCTGATCGGCATGAGTTAGAAATGCAATATTATATTTATTCAATGAACCAAATGGATCAGGGTTATTGTTGTGTCTGTCTGATTGACTATGGTAAACATGAAAGGGAGTGCTCAGCACCTGAACAGGTATCCCTTGATACGTCGGCTGTTGTTCATCTTGGCACTTTGGTTCTTGTGAGCTCATATAGGGCTCGCCAAAAGCAACCTCGAATGGCAGTAATTGAGTAAAGTGATCCATTGAATTATCAAATTATTGAATTCCAGTTTAAGACATTTTCTTTTTGTATTAGTTTCTCTCATAAACACTCTATCCAATAATTATTTCAGACAATTATAATTTTTGTTATAGCTATCAGTGATATCTTCAATGCGGATGGCTTCTCTCATAACGTGGGAAACTTTACGATCATCGATCTTGCTTATGGGCACCTCAAAAACTGAGGTGCCGTATTAAGAAATGTTGTGATGCAGGGTAATAGCTCGTATCGGGTATCAGTATCAAGTAAACGTAGGCTTTTTTATCTGGCCGTAATCGATTTAATGCGATGCAGTTTAATGGGCATTGTTATGCTGCCCCCGGCAGATCGTACCTTCAGTAACAGTCTTTCACGTTCGACGCCAAGCAGTTCTCCGCTGAAACGTTTCGACGGTTTGACATAAACCTCTAACCAGGCACCAATATGATTTGGTAACTCATAGATTGGAATGTCACTGGACTGCGGGTTCAGTAATTCCGGTTCCTGATTGGTTGCAGGCAGTTCATCAACAAAAAAGTAGGTTTTGGATGCTTCTCCATGGGCTGGCTGAGACGGCCACTCCTTCTTGACATTTGTATTGGTATTCCTGGAAGAGGATTCCGTCATGTCCATATCACCTGAATCCTTTGCCGGGCCAAATTGCCCCGGGGTGATGATTTCAAAGGGAGAGACGGGGCTGTTGTTCACCAGCAGAGTGAGACCAAATGATGAAACCCAGAGCTCAGTGTCATAGACAGATAAGGCCTTAGGATGGAAGTTGGGGGGGGAAATGCGCCTTGATGGTCACTGTGTCAGGATTCTTCAGAAAGTTGATGTAGGCATTTTTCATCGCTTCATTAGGAACAATGCCTGCTTTATAGAAGTAAAAGCTGTCTGGCAGATTGGTTATACGGCTAATGTATGCGTCTTTGGAAATACCTGAGCTATTGGCACAATGCTGGCTGCTCATTCTGATCAGGCCCTCGTCCTGATAGGTCAGTTCAGCATTGGTCAGGGAGGGTATTTGCACAAAGTCGTTGATAACAAGGGATCCTTTTTTGTAAAAGTTTGCCTGAAGTGATGCCTTGTATAGATTTGTGGCGCTGATACCCAATCGTACAAACAGTTTCTGATTTTCGGGGGTATATTTATATTCCCAGAAATGTCTGTCAATGAGTGTATCAATGCCCATCTGTTGAAATTCATTCAGGCCGACAATATATTCAATACCACAGGTAGGTTCTACTATGCTGCCCAGCTCTTGTTTGAGTCGTAACTGGCGTTGATCATTGAATAAGGTATAAAACTCTTCATTACCCTCCAGTGGCAGTTGAATTCCATCATACTGGACGCGCAGGGAATCAGGCAGCTCTGAGAGTTCTCCAGTGCTGACATCATACACTGTCTTCATCATTGTCAAAGTGCTTGGGAAAACGACGGTTAACCTTTTTATAGTGATTGGGGTTTTGAGCGTTTTTTTAGGCGTTAATGTGATTTTTGTTATTGATACTTTGCCGGATATATGAACATTAACGGTATCAAACTCAACTTCTGCGTAATCAGATATTACAGGTTTGTATTTGTCTATTGCTGATATCAACTGGGTTTCAGCATAAAGTTTAAATCCAAACCATGCGGCAGGAGCAACAAGAAAAAAAGGTATTATGAATAATTTGATCAAGAGATTAATCATAGGCTTACCTGAAAATGGTATTGCTGCATAAGGTGGTCATCTGATGATGATTCACTTCTTTATAAAAATATGTTCTTGATCTTTTTGTTTATCAAGTAGTGGGTGCTTTATTTTTAATTGGCTGTGTGAGGTGCTGAGCAAGTGTCACATTTTGAATTTTTCCTGGTTTCTGTAGGTTGCTTGTCAAAAAAACAAATATTTCTAATATTTTGTTTTTTATAATATTGTTATATTCATCGTAAAGGGCTGGCATGTTTTAAACTAACTTAATAATGGACTCTTAACTGAATCAACGTTGATTGAAAAGGATTTTCTATGAACCCTCCAGGCTCGCCGCCATCTGGAACACCCGTTGGTCCTTCAGTGCTTCCACCTCATTCCGGTGCTGGAGAAACAGCCCAGACAGGTCAAACGTCCACCAGGCAAACCGTCTCTCCTCATCATCCAGTCGAAAAGCGCATTCCCACAAATGATAACCCTGTCAGGAGTCGTGGGTTATCTGACAATATTCAGCCAGCGAATGCTCCCGGAGGTATGGTTTCCCAAAATAGACCGGGTGGGGCAGAAGGAATCAAACGTGATCTGAATAGGCTTTTGGCCGATGATAAGCCACTGGAACAAGGCTTCCGAAAAAAGGAGGAGATGAAATACATAGATGCATCAATCACTGCACTGGAAAAAATCAAGGAAGAAATGAATGGCAAATGGGATCTTTCAAATGACGATTTAAAGGCTGCATTTAAAAAAGCGCACAAGAAGGCCATTAAAAAACTGAAAGAAAATAATTCGAATGATGTCAAAGTAACCTTTAATTTACCCGGTGGGCAACGGGTTCGTTTAATTCCACCTGAACTGGATAATCTGGATTTATCGGACTTGCAGTCATGGTTGCACGGATCTCTGGGGTTAGTAAATGAGTTGAAATCAGAAAAGCAGTCTGCTTATGATGCGGGTCTTATCGAGCAGGCAATTACTGATGGTGCCCGGGAATTGAATACTCTTCTTTCCCAGCTGGCGCAGACCGGCTCATCCGAGCAAGAGCTTCTGGGCTTCCAGGCTCGCTATCATGCCATACAATACCCGATTATCAGCCTTTCTTTTGATGGCAGCAGCCAGCATTCTTCCGATAGACCAGAGCACCGTAGTACTCCCGAGGCTGTGAAGCCAAGTCCTTCTATTAAAATTACCAATGATCCTGAGAGGGCATTGACAGTTCCTGACGAGGGGGATTCAGCTTTTGGGGATGAAAGTCTTCTTGACGCTGATCACTTGAAACGGGTTGAAAGAGCCAGAAAAGCATACAGCGACCTCGGTTATGCCTGGTATCGGCAAGAAAAAAACACCAGTGAAGAAATTCTTGATGACAAAGCGATGTTAATGGCGGAGTTGGAACAACGTTTACAAGGCAAGCCTGAGAGTGATGATGATTCTGGTGTCTCGGTATCTTCCCGGACCAGCCCGCAACGCTCAAATCCTCGCAGACGTTCTGGTGATAAAACGGGAGAACCGCGATCATCCGCCCGCATGTTACAGGTGAAGGATGATGATGGTGTCGGCTTATTCCGTGCGTTGTTTGCCTGTTATACCGAAAACAGTGATTGGCAGAATGCGTCGAAAGATCAGGTACGTAAAAAGATAAGAGACGAGGCTATGGCTCAACCGATAAAACTGGCCATTGACGTTGCTACCCATAAGTACCTTGAGCTCGATCCTTACAACAATGACGTGATGGACGTTCAAAACCTGTCTCAGCGTGCCGTGGCTCAGAAGATCAAAGCGTTGGACGACCAGGGGCTTTTAGTCCAGAAAATTTTTGCTCAGGTGATTCTGGATGGCACGTTCTCTGAACACTCTTTCCGTCGTCTTCCAGAGGTGCTGGGTGTTACCGATTTAATGACCAATGATCCTGATGACCCCTATGCTTTTGAAATGATAGTTTTTTCACAGCTTATTATGAGTGAACTCTGCACGACGCTGGGCGTGCCTGAATCCAATGGTAATGAACGAGGATTTCATAGGCTGAATAGAGGCTTTGGTGTAGTGTTAGACGCTGAAAAACAGAAGGATGACGATAAGAGAAATAGTGTCAAAGAAGCTGATAAAGCTTCCGGTTTATCTCCAGCGCGGGAAGATACGAAGGTTATGGCCCCGTCAGAGGGTAGCATGATACCTGAAACGTCAGGGGATGACGCTTCGAGTGCAGTTAGTCAACCACCTCCACCACCTCCGCCCGGGAGTCTTGCTGAATCGTTTGAAGATAAAAAATCTACTGATAGTAGATAAGTAGCTAACCATATGAAATCACATATTTCTGACTCCTTGTTCAGGCACTCTGCTTCGTTACAACTCCGGTCACATAGCTACGGCTATGCTCCCTCCGTTGTGCCTCGCATAGCACCTGCCCAAGTAGCCAGAAATATGTGATTCCATATGGCCAGCTACTTAGACAGTCTTTAGCGAAAGAGTTTTGCGCCTGTTAAGTTGCCTCCTGGCGATCACTGATCAGTACCAGCCGCCTTTGCCGGACGCCGGAATCCCCTCAGCGGTCGGGCCTTTCTGCACTGATGAGCAGTTCTTTATTGGTGCAGTGACAGGGTTCACCATTGGCAAATACCAAATCCTCGCTGGATCTTGATCAACAGCCACCCTTGATCTGACTATATCCGCCTTGCAGATGTCTTGTTCATGGATTTCCATATCCTCAAACGGAATAACCGCAATAATGAATCACCGTTGAACTATTTCCGGGAAAAAATGTCCAGATGAAAAAGCGTCTGGATACCAATGGCCAATTTATCCAGTGAATGAACAACGACGTGCGGCCAATCAAAACAGGAAAATATACATGGAAATAAGCTCTGTTCCTGCCAATCATAGTGTGAGTCACTGTTTGATTTGCATGGAAGATTTTACCAGCCAGCCTGGCCATGATGCAGTCAGCCTGAATTGTCATCACGTTTTTGGCCGATCGTGTATTATTCGCTGGGGAAGCAACAACCCGACCTGCCCTGCCTGCCGGGCACCGCTCGACCTTGATCAGATACATGGCAGGAGTATCACCATAACCAGGCGTTTAATAAGAACAGTACCAGCTACTGCCTCGTACCTCAGGACTAACTTTCTGGACAGTCCCTTCGCACTTGGCAGCATGGTCTTTACCACTGGAGGGGGATTGATCAACACCTTTGCTCGATTTCTTCCTTATCAGCCGGACGCTGCCTATATGGTCGCGGGTTATTCCATTGGCGGCATCGGCGTTTCTCATATGTTAGCTGGTGCTGCATTGGCCTGTGGTTACACAACCCTGTCCACAAACGGTCGTCGCAGTTTGGCCGTTTCCATGAGCAAAGGCGGAGCCCTTGGCATTTGCGCTGCTGGCCTTGCCGGCTTCTTTGTTGGTGCCTTGGTACGCCCTGATAGTTCCAGTCTTCTTGCCTCTGGTATTGATTCAGGCATCAATGGCATGGCCGGAGGGCTGATGGCCGCATCGGGTATTAGCATGGGAGCCTTGGCAGTAACCGCGTATCTGGGGCCGTAATACCTCTCCTATTGACTGTGTTCACTATGAAAGTTGCCCGTAATGAGCATTTTTTAATGTTTTGCTCATTGCGCAGAAAATCGCCTTATAAGGGCGGGAAGGTCATGTTCCGGTTTTCTGGATATTGCAAAGGCTGGAGTAAAAGGTAGGATAGCGGTTGGTTGAAAACAATAATTATAGAGGATGTGACCATGAGTAAGCTTTATGGGGTGCCACTGTCACCCATGGTTCGAAAAGTACTGCTGGCTCTCGAAATAAAACAACTTGACTATGAGTTGGTGCCGGTTACCCCGTTTATGAAACCGAAAGGCTTTGAAAAAATCAGTCCCCTGAAAAAAATTCCTGCCTGGGAAGATGACAAGGTGACGATTGCTGACTCCTCGGTGATCTGTGAGTACCTTGAGGACCGTTATCCGGAACAGGCTCTCTACCCAAAGACGCCGGAGGAAAAAGCCAGGGCCCGCTGGTTTGAAGAGTATGCCGATACGGCGATGCTCCAGGTACTGGGAACGGTCTTTTTTGAGCGTGTTGCCAAGAAGCTGATTAACCAGCCTGCTGATGAAGACAAAGTGCAGGAAGTTTTACAAACCAAACTGCCAGAGATTTGTGGTTATCTGGAATCCCAGGTTCCGGAAACTGACTTTCTGTTTGGAGGGGAGGTTCAGTTGGCTGATATTGCCCTGGCCAGCCACTTTATTAATCTCATCCATGCTGGAGTCCAGATTGACTCTGCTGAGTATCCGGGGCTGGCGGCTTATATTGATCGTATTTTCCAGCATCCGGCCGTGGCGCACCGGATTGCAGAAGATAAAAAAGTGTTTGGCGTTAAGTAAAAAAGATCGGTGCCCGCTTCCCGCCACCCGTTGCCCGTAAAAGCACAAGCGGTTCTGGCTTTTCGGGCAGTGTCTGTAGAAACGTGGAAGTTATTTCAGAACTGTTCCTTACATACGCTTGATGGTTATTAATTCTGGAATGGATAGACTGAACCCAGGTTAAGAATGTGTGTCAGTTCATCCAGGGCCGTTCGGGATTCTGTCAGTAAAAGCGGGTCGGCCAGGTCTTTTTCAGACAACTGGTCACGATAGTACTTTTTGACCCAGCGGCTGAGGGTGGCAAAGTGCTGGTTGTTGATCAGACAGTGTTGATTGGTCGCTGCCAGTTCCTGGTTGTTTAATACGACTCTCAGTCGCAGGCAGGCCGGACCTCCGCCGTTATTCATACTTTGGCGCAGATCAAAAACCTTCAGATCCGTAATTGGGCAACTTGCGTCGTTGAGTATGGTTTGCAGGTAGTTCCAGACAGCGGGTTCATTTTCACACTCAGAGGGGACAACGATCATTGTCCCGCCATGGTCCAGCGACAGCAGTTGGCTATTGAACAGGTAAGTTCCAACTGCCTGGGCTACTGAAACCTGTTGCTCCGTCACTTCAACAATGTGGAAGTCCTGCGACCCATAGGCCTTTCTTAATGACTCATAGACACCAGCCTGCTCCACAAATGCCTGTTCATGGCAGAACAGCAGGTTGTGGTTGCCCACAGCGATAACATCATTATGAAAAACGCCCTGATCAATAACCGCGGGGTTTTGCTGGGCAAATACCACTTTGTCCGGATCAAGCTGGTGCAGGCGGGCGACAGCCTGACTGGCTTCAAGACTCTGGCGGGCAGGGTATTTCTGTGGTGAGGTACTTTGCGGGTTAAATGCTTCCCGGCCATAAACGAAAAATTCAACGCCCTGTTCGCCATGTTCATGGCAAAAGCGGGTGTGGTTCGCGGCCCCTTCATCACCAAAGTATTCGGTGGATGGTAGAGCCTGGTGGTGAACAAAGTGGTCCGGGTTATTAAACGTCGCTTTTAGTATTTTTCCGGTCACGTCATGCTCAATGGAACGGTGGAATTTATTGATTAAGTTAGCGGGCGTGAAATGCACTTTACCATCAGCGCAGTCCGCACTGGGGGAGACCGTCGCTGCATTAGCGGCCCACATGCTGGAAGCAGAGCAGCAGGCTGCCAGAACTGCTGGCATCTGTTGTGCCGCGTCAGACAGAACTCGTGAATCACTGCCGGTGAAACCGAGCCTTCGCAGTGTGGCAATATCCGGCCGCTCCTGGGGGGCTAACACACCCTGGATAAAGCCCAGTTCACTGAGCGCCTTCATTTTCTCCAGACCCTGGAGAGCCGCTTCCCTTGGGTTTGCTACTTTGCCCGCATAATGGATTGAGGCCTTGTTACCCCGGGATAACCCTGCATAGTTGTGGGTAGGGCCCACCAGTCCGTCAAAGTTGGCTTCTATTGTTTTCATTATTGACTACTTCACCATTGGGTCTGTGGGGCCTGTTTACAAATCGAGCCCGGGTGCGAGTTCTTTGGGCATACTCAGTGACTCCGACTCAACACTGGCTACCGGGTAGGCGCAGTAATCGGCAGCGAAATAGGCACTGGGGCGGTGGTTGCCACTGTCACCGGGGCCACCAAAAGGTGCAGCACTGCTGGCACCGGTAATTGGCCGGTTCCAGTTAACGATACCTGCACGTATTCTCTGCAAAAAGAACTGGTACTGCTCTGGTGCTTCACTGAACAATCCGGCAGAAAGACCAAAACGGGTGTTATTGGCGTCTGCAACGGCATCTTCAAAACGATCGTAACGAATAATTTGCAACAGTGGGCCAAAGTACTCTTCATCGGGAAGGTCTTTGATATTGGTCACATCAATAATACCCGGAGAGACTAAGCCGGTTTCCGCTTGAAGATGTGTTGATAACAGCAGGCTGTTGCCGCCCAGCTTTTGCAGCGTTTCTTGGGCTGACAATATCTGTTTGGCCGCTGCTTCAGAGATAAGCGCTCCCATAAACGGCACTTCCTGATCATCCCATTGACCTACTTTGATATTGGCTGCCGCTACGGTCAGCGCATCAACAAACTGATCCCCCCAGGGCGTTGTGGGAACAAAAAGTCGGCGGGCACAGGTACAGCGCTGACCGGCGGTAATAAAGGCTGAATGAATAGTGTCGTGTACTGCGGCTTTGATATCTGACATCTCGGTGACAATCAGCGGATTGTTGCCGCCCATTTCCAACGCCAGAATTTTACCCGGCTGGCCGCCGTACTGCTGGTGGATCATCTTGCCGGTGTTTGAGCTGCCGGTGAAAAACAGACCATCAAGACCGGGGTGCCCGGCCAGGGCGATGCCAGTTTCTTTTTCTCCCTGAACCAGATTGATAACTCCGTCGGGTATTCCCACCTGCTGCCAGAGTTTTATCGTGTATTCCGCAACGGCCGGTGTTAACTCACTGGGCTTGAAAACCACGGTGTTGCCAGCCAGCAGTGCGGGAACAATATGCCCATTGGGAAGGTGGCCCGGAAAGTTGTAGGGGCCAAATACCGCAACAACCCCATGTGGCTTGTGACGAATCACGGCTTTTCCTACGGGCATGGCATTTTCAACGGTCCCCGTTCGCTCATGGTAGGCTTTTATTGAAATGGCGATTTTCCCGGCCATAGCAGCCGCTTCCGTTTTGGCTTCCCAGAGCGGCTTACCAGTTTCTTTGGCAATGATTTCTGCCAGGGCCTCTTTATTCTGCTCCAGCTCATTGGCAAACGCCTTAATGAACGCCTCTCGTTCTTGAAATGGGCGAAAGGCCCAATGATGACTGGCTTCCCGGGCGGCACTTATTGCCTGGTCTACTTGCTCCGTGGTGGCACTGGCTCCTTGCCAGAGCACATTGCCTGTTCCCGGATTTTCGGATGAAAAGGGTTTGCCCTTTGCCTTAAGCCACTGTCCATTGATAAACAGGCATTGTTGTTCATTTGTGTCTGCCATGGTCGTAATCCTCTCAATTCGTTGACTAGCTGGATAAAGGCACTACCCGCAGCAATTGGCCTTCTTCAATGTTCAGCGCTGATGCCTGCTCTTTAGTGATCATGACAAACTCCAGTCCTTCGTAGGAAAGATGGCCCATGATGCAGCGAAAGTCTTTCAACTCACTATTGGCTATCAGCCAGCGGCGCTGATCCGTTGTGTTGTTCTCAACAATTTTAACTTTGTACTGTCGTGAATCTCTTACTGAGCGTACGTCCTTGACTCTGGCTTCCAGTAGCGGACCTCCATCAAAAATATCCACATAGCCAGTGTAGTAGAAGCCTTCAGATTCCAGCAGATGTCGGGCAGGCGTTGTGCTTTCATGGGTAACACCAATGACCTCCCTGGCTTCATTCGGCAGCAAATTGGTGTAGATTGGGTGGCGAGGCATCAGCTCGGCAATAAACGCTTTATCGACGGTGGACTGGCGATCAGCTTCGGCAAAGTCCACGGCAAAGAAGTGACGGCCCAGGGCTTCCCAGAAAGGAGACACTTCCTGATCATCACAGTAGCCACGCATCTCTGCAAAGAGGCCTTCAGCAAACAGTTCCGGAAAGGCCGCCATAAACAACATGCGACTCTTAGAAAGAAACGTACCGTTTTTGGAATGACGATAATCCGGCAGCAAAAAGAGCGTACAAAGTTCGGAAAAGCCGGTATGGTCACTGCAGAGCATCAGGGTGTCCACCATGGTGTAGACATCCAGTTGTTGTGAGGCATGAACCTGTTTGCTTACCTTGTAGTTATACCAGGGAGCCTCAAGCCCGACGGCGGACTCGATACCCGCAGTGCCCATAACCTGACCGGTTTCGGTATCTTCCATCACAAACAGATAGAGATTATTTTTCGGTTCTGATGCAGAAGTACCTGTTTCCTGCGATGCTGCCAGCGAAGCCTGCTTAAAGGAGGTGAGTGCCCATGCCAGTTTATTATCAACCATGGGGCGGTGAGGTTGCAGGGAGGTGAATCCGGCACCCGTCTGGTTGGCAATTTGCCAGAGGGCCTCACGATCCTGCTCATGAATGGGACGAATAACAATCATAGTCAGACTTTGCCTTTGTTTTAATAGTCAGTTAGTTATCGCGACATCATAAAGAGACCTGGGTTACTTCAACTTTTATTGATGGAAAGACCCTGCAAAGAGAAAAAATGCACCTATAGTTTAGCTTCAATAATTCAGGAAATGATACCGTTTCGCTCACTTTGTTAGTGGTAAAAACAGTTCACCAAAAACACCTATGATTCAGTCACCCGTTCTTTTGCCTGTGGTTCCGCGGCCTCGTGAGCCGAGTGAATCCTCTTCTGTGCAGCCTGCAATTGCCAGTAGCAGTATTGCACCCGGCGAGCCTGATGGAACCTCTATACCAAAAGAACCCTTCTCTTTTACTGAGCGCTGTAAGTCGCTGTTCAGCAGGGTTGTCTGTGCCGTAGAAACGAGCATGTGGCATATTATGGACGCTTTCAACTGGGCCGGCTATCTCGCTGTCTGGGCCATGGCTGGCGCTACGTTTATGGTTGGTATGATGGCCTTGCCGATCATTCTTAAATCGGCCCTGACCGGCATCATTATTATGGCTTGTGAAGCGATAGGGGAGGCCGTACTGCGATATTATTCAAGTGATCAGTTCCCAACGGATCGCCTGCCCGTACTATTAGACAGACTCCCGATAGAGGATCTGCCTGTTCTTGGGGATTTTCTGAGCTTTCGCTGGCTGAGACACTTGCCGTTTCAGGGGGAACGCTGTGATGAAAATAAACTGACGTATTTTGGCAGTCGCATGGTGGTTGGTGGGGTCTATGGCAGTTTACTTGGTTTTTTCACGTCGTTAATCACTCTGTCTCCCTACAGTATTCTGGCTACGGGAGCAGTAGCTGCAGGCACCGCTTTTGGCCTGAGGTTTCTGGGATGCGCCAAGGTAGCCCTGGATTTTGTATTTCTCTCCAATCATGAAATGAATGAGGGGCGTCTTTACCATAAAGACAGCTTTATTAATCGCCCTATCAGAGACAGGTTGGTTGGGAATACAGAGTCGTCGAATTACTTTCCCATGCCACCTCCTGAGAATATCGGTGCAGCAATACAGCTGCTGAGAATTCATCAGGATATAGAGGCAGTTACCAAAGACGATATTTATCAGGCGGCAGAAGCCCGTTGCAATGAGAAAGCGCAGTCAGGACTACCAAAAGAGCTCTTTGACCGGGAGGTGAGTCTGGTCAAACACGCTCAGGAACAATTATATCGATTTGTCACACAACGGGATTTGCAGGAGGCAAAAAGGCGGGAGTTGCAGGCCAGGCTGGTTCATCAGGCCCGGGAGCAAGACAAAATAGACCGGAATTTGCTGGGTTTACCGGCGGAGGGAGAATTGACGCCTGAGCAGATCGAAGCAGGCTACCGACAGGCGCTGAATGATTATGAGCGCTACAGGGATCAGGATATCAATGAGATTGATCGGGCTGCGGCACGTTTGAGAAGAGCCAATGGCAATGCTGACCTTGTATCTGCGGCGTGATGTGATATTAAAAACACCGGTAAATACAGCTTTCAGACCTCTATTTGCAAGAGGGAGAGGTTGTTATCAGATTAATTGTGCCAGTCTCTCCACTTATTGCAATGATCTGCGATAGCGGTAGAATCCCTTGCTTCATTTGATTGACCATACGTCATTAAATACCAGCCCATTTCACTGTGATATAGCTGCTTATGCAGTTGTTACACATAATACATATCAGGTTTTATAGGTAGCGCCTGTCTGAGCGATTTAAGCCGCAGGTTAACCCTGATGGTCGTTTAACAATCCGGTGTGCTGGGGACTTCAAATATCTGAATCAGGCTGTTTCGGTATAGCGCCTTAAATTCGACGGGCGGTAGCGTGGGGGAAAGGTGCTTTTTGGTGTCGATCTTTCAACGGATACTCTCGGATTTAAGTCTGACAGGCTCTTCGGCTGATTGTTTCAGGGCAGCATCACATCATGATACTTGCTTTCGCACTGTATAAATATTTTCCCTATGGCGGATTGCAGCGGGACTTTCTGCGAATAGCCAGTGAGTGCAAACATCGTGGATATGGTATCCGTGTCTACACCACAAGCTGGCAAGGTGATAAACCGGAAGGTTTTGATATACGTCTACTGCCGGTTAAAGGGCTGACTAATCACAAAAAGATGGCTGACTTCTGTCAGCAGGTACAGCAGTCATTGAGAAGCGAGCCGAAGGTGCTCCTCACCGGTTTTAATAAAATGCCAGGTCTTGATATCTATTATGCCGCTGACACCTGTTATAAAGCCAAATCAGACAACAGATCCTGGCTTTATAAACTGAGCGCCCGCTACAGACAGTACTGTGCTTTGGAAGCAGCGGTTTTTGGTAAAGACAGCCAAACCGTTTCGTTGCTGATTTCTGCCCTGCAAAAACCCGAGTTTCAACACTATTACCAGACACCCGATGAACGCCTGCAACTGCTACCGCCGGGTATAGCAAAAGATCGCTGTCGGCCAGTGGACGCGGACAGTATTCGAGAGGCGTTCCGCCAGGAGTTCGGCCTTGGCAATGAAGACCGGTTGGTATTGATGGTGGGCTCGGGGTTCAGAACCAAAGGTCTGGATCGGGCTCTGAAAGCTATTGCTGCGCAGCCTGAACCACTTAACGAGTTCACTCGTTTCTTTATCATTGGTCAGGATAAACAGAAACCTTTTCTGACGATGGCAAAACACTTGGGCATTACTGACAAGATTCAGTTTTTTCAAGGCCGGGATGATATCCCAAGATTTCTTCTGGGAGCCGACTTGTTGATTCACCCGGCCTACAACGAAAACACCGGAACCGTTTTACTGGAAGCTCTGGTAGCAGGGCTTCCGGTATTAACGACGGATGTGTGTGGTTATGCCCATTATATTCTTGAGGCTGATGCCGGGCGGGTAATTCGTTCACCCTTTTCCCAGGATGCGCTAAATCAGGCAGTCAGTGAGATGCTGTCATCTGAACAGCGCAAACAATGGTCTGAGAACGCCGTTAACTTCAGTAAAACTACAGATTTGTATAGCCTGCCCCAGTGTGCGGCAGAGCTGATTATTGCCCGGGCTGAAAAGAAGTGGGCAGAGGGGGCTTGCTAAGTGCTTTATCTGAGAGATGACTTTAACAAAGCCTGGCAGGGCAAGGACCCTCAGCAGCTGCTGGAAAATATGGATGGTGAAGTCTATCGGGCATTGGAAGCACGGAGAACCTTTCGTTTTGAGCTGAATGGCCAGGGGTATTTTGCCAAAGTACATGGTGGTGTTGGCTGGTTTGAAATCATCGAAAACCTTATTCGTCTGCGCAAACCGGTGCTGGGTGCCCGCGATGAGTGGGAAGCGTTGAACCGGTTGCACGACATTGGGATCACTACCATGACACCGGTAGCTTTTGGCGAAACTGGCAGTAATCCAGCAACCCAGCGTTCGTTTCTGGTCACTGAAGAACTCAGGGATATGATCACGCTGGAAGATTTTTGTAAGCCCTGGTCAGTGGAGCCACCGGCATTCAGATTAAAACTGGCCATGATTGATAAGTTGGCAGAGATCAGTAAAAAAATGCACGGCAATGGTATTAATCATCGGGATTATTATCTTTGTCACTTTATGATGCCTGACCGGCAGATACCGGATCCGGACAATTTGACATTTTATCTGATTGACCTCCATCGAGCCCAGTTGCGAGATGCGACACCTTTACGTTGGGTGATCAAGGACCTTTCCGGACTCTACTATTCAGCCATGGACATTGGTATCACCCAAAGGGATATCTTTCGTTTTATCAAAACCTATACCGGTCTGCCATTAAGAGAAGCATTAAAGCGGCATTTACCCATGTGGCTGAAGATTACCAGAAAAGCCCACAAGCTTTATCAGCGCATGGCCAGAAAAGCACGACAGTAACCGGTTGTATTCGACGTTATTTGAGAGAAGGGAATGACCACAGGGAAACTTTCATACACACTGGAAGAGCTGACGAACCTGAAAGAAGCGCCCCGGAATGGTTCTATTCTGGATATTCACGGGCAGCAGATTCTGATTGATGCTGTATTGCGTTTTCTGCCGGGCAAACGGTTAGTAGCCAGAGCGATTGTGGACGGTGCAACTGTTCTGGCAAAGTTCTTTACAGGAAGTTCAGCGACACGACATTTACAGCGTGAACTCGCGGGCCTTAAAAGCTTTGCCGATGCAGGAATTAATACTCCTGCTCTGATTGAAACCCGGCAGCTTCAGGATTTTGGCCTGTTAACCACCGAATTTCTTGAGGACAGCCAATCTCTTGAGCAAGTATGGCAGAGGAATCTCAGTGATGATCAACGCCTGGCGTTGCTTAAGCAGGTCGTAGCAACAGTCGGCCAGTTGCATCAGCACAATATCCTTCATAATGACCCACATCTGGATAATTTCCTGATGGTGGGGCAAACGTTGTTTTTGATTGATGGTGGTGGTGTTCACAGGGAGAGTGTACAGATTTCCCAATCAGTGGCGCTGGACAATCTGGCCTTTTTTCTTTCTGTCCTGTTCCCACGGTTTGATCATCTTTCTCTTCAGTGTCAGCCTGCTTATCAATCTATTCATCCTCTCGAAGGGATAGACGAACAGTGTCTTGCCAAAGCTATTCGGAAGAGAAGAAAGTGGCGGGAGCGTTATCTGGAAAAAGTATTCAGAACCTGTACCGATTTTGTCGCAGAGTCCGGCTTTCGCAAGTTTCAGGTGATGGACAGAGTAGAAATCAGTGAAGCATTAACCACATTTCTGGCATCACCAGACAGGTTTATCAATGCTGGTCATGTTCTGAAAAGGGGCAGCACTAACACGGTATCCATCGTTACCCTGGATGATGGTAAAAAAGTGTTTGTTAAACGTTACAAAAGCACTAAAGGCTGGCTGCACCAGTTTTTCCGTGGTTTCAGAAAATCCCGTGCCCGCAATGCCTGGTATGCAGCCCATTACTTGCTGCGCCTGCTGGGGATTGATACTCCAAAGCCGTTAGCTTTACTGGAGCATAGATTTGGGCCCTTTGTAACATGCAGCTATTTGGTCACGGAATATGTTGAGGCAGAGGATGCCCTGCATTACTTCAATAGCCTGACAGAAATTACCCCGGAAGCAGAAAAAAGGGCTCAGGATCTGATTGAAATACTGTCAACCCTTAAAGAAGGATTGGTGTTTCATGGGGATATGAAGGCAACTAATTTTATGCTCACTGATCACCGGCTTCTGGTCATTGATCTGGATCAGACGGTTATTTTAAGTTCTGATGAAAAATCAGAGAAATTGTTGAATAAAGATCGAGAAAGATTTAATAGAAACTGGCCCGTGCGCTCAATTGTAGCAGGACTTTTTTGCCGCTAAAGCAGTTATTTCTATTCAAAAAGATTACTCGGCAATTCTCGCAGTAGTAACTATGATTTAACACCTGTGTGATATCTATTTAAGATGTATAAATACCGCCCAGACATCGACGGCCTCCGTTTTATCGCCGCAGCTCTCGTACTGCTTTATCATTTTCAGTTCAGTATTATCAGCGGTGGCTACGTTGGTGTTGATGTATTTTTTGTAATAACCGGCTTTGTTATGAGTAACCTGCTAATGAAACAGCTTTCAGCAGGTACTTTCTTGTTCAGTGATTTTTACAGCAAACGTATAAAGCGGCTGATACCAGCTTTACTGCTGATGTCGTTTGTTGTTTTTCTGCTCATCTCGCCTATCTACATGGATGAAGAGTATTATATCTTCTCAAAGAGCTGGCTTTACTCCCTGGTCGGTTATAGTAATTTTTACTTTATTGATGAGTTTGCCAAATATTTTTCAGCAGACGCAGCTACTCAGCCACTTTTGCATACCTGGACCCTGGCTGTTGAATTTCAGTTTTATTTTCTTTGGCCTCCCGTTCTGTTTCTGGTTTATCGTTATTTGAATCGCTCAGCAGCACCCTGGGTTTTTCTGGTGTTTTGGCTGGCAACTTTTGGCTACTCCATTTACCGTACTGACGCTGCACCTGATTCTGCCTATTTTCTGCTGACGACCCGTTTGTTTGAGTTGTTGCTGGGAGCCGGGCTGGCTCTGTTTGGCAACCGTCTGCCCCGGCTGAATGACCTGACTTCCAATGCTCTTTCTTTGGCTGGCCTGGCTCTGATTATTGGCAGTGCATTGGTATTGACCAAAGATTCGTTGTTTCCCGGTTATAATGCCCTGTGGCCAGTGCTCGGAACCGGTCTGGTTATTTATTCAGGCCTTAATAACAGTAATGCTCTGGCTGGACGACTGCTTGGTTCTGCACCGCTGGTTTACCTTGGGGCTTTGTCGTATTCGCTTTATCTCTGGCACTGGCCTCTGGTAGCGATACTGAATAATCAGTTGATTCCACTGGACCTGACTAACCAGTTGTTGTTGATTGTTGCAAGCCTGGTACTAAGTTGGTTCAGCTATACCTTTGTGGAATCGAAGCTTCGTTATAAAGACTGGTCTTTGAAAAAGTCTTTTCTGTTATTGCTGCTGTTGCCAGCTATCGTTATCTGGGCTGTACAGGTCACGATTCGTGTCGCTGATGATATCAGTTTTCGCATACCACAAAAGAACCGTGAACTGTATCGGGTGATCAATCAGCAGGATGCCGGAGACATTTTTGATCCCTGTTTTGATGGGGATGCTGTTAGCTTTGATCAGGGTGAGCATTGCCTGCTTGGAGCAAAGGAACTTGGCAAAAAACCTGATGCCATGTTGCTGGGGGATTCCCATGCAACAGCCATGGCTGGTTTTGTCGAGGAACTCAGTAAGCGGCAGGGGATAACTACCTTGCTGGTCACCAAGGCCTCATCGCCGTTTATCCTGGCAGAAGACACGGTTGCTACTGGAGATGAGAGAAAAGTAAAACGCAACCAGGCTCTGCAGGATTACCTTGATCATGGCGAGCCAATGACTATTTTTCTATCCGCCTGGTGGACTGCTTATCTGGCCAGCGATCAATATCAGGGCTACTTTGAGAATATTGTCCGCTGGCTGCTTGAGCGTGGGCACAGGGTAGTGGTTATTGAAGATGCATTTCGACTCCCATCCAACAGTTTTGCCTACTGTCTGCTGAAGAATCAACGGGGTTGCACTGTGCCAAGGGCGGATGTGGAGAGTGAGCAGGTGAACTTTTACCGCTTTAAAGAGATTATTCAGGCCCGATATCCCCAGGTTGACTGGATTAACCCCCGTTCTGCCATGTGCAATGAAGAGCGTTGTGATACGGTTCTGGATGGTACCCCTCTCTATCGGGATGATAACCATTTGAACTATGCAGGTTCAAAAATCATTGGTCGGCATTTTCTGGAGCAGTTTGGTAATCCTTTGTCTGCCAGTTGAAAATTCGGTTTTTTCACAGGGATGGCCAACAGGCGACTGTTCCTGTGTACGAAGGGGATGATTCCATACATTCCCTGTATCTGCCTTTCACCACCCCGATTGATATTTTCCTGAAACCTGATGTCAAAGGACTGATCAGATCTTCAGGAGCACCGATATGCCGCCAGTTCAATACCAGTCTAAGAACCTTAATCACCTTGGCCTGGTTGCCGCCATGTGCCGGGAGCTAAAGATAGCCGAATATTTCGATGCACGCATAACCAATGACTCTGATGCACGCAATGTCACCATTGGACAGGCTGTGGTCGCAATGATCATCAATGGGCTGGGCTTTACAGGGCAGACCCTCTATCTGGTCCCTGAGTTTTTTGAGGACAAGCCGATTGATCGCCTCATTGGGGAAGGCATCCAGGCAGAACACTTAAACGACAAAATACTTGGCCGGGCTCTCGACAGTCTTTATGAAGTTGGCGTCAGTGACTTATACCTGAATCTTGCCATTAAGGTCGTCAACCATCTAAAGCTGCCCTGCAAGGCATTAAACCTGGACGGCACCAGCCTTCATACAGACGGTGTCTATAACAGTAATGAAAACCCTGATGACTTGAACTGCATCCATATCTGCCGCGGCTATAGCCGTGATCACCGGCCTGACCTGAATCAGGTTGTCTTGCAGTTAATCACCGAAAATGAGGCGGGTATCCCTGTGTTTATGGCACCTGCGAGTGGTAATGTAAACGACAAAACTTGCTTTCAGGAAATTATCAAAAATCATTTGTCGTGTTTTAAGGCAGCTTTGAATAACCGTTATCTGGTCGCAGATGCAGCCATGTACGTTGCTGAAACCCTCCAGTTGCTTGATAAGCAAAAACAGCTGTTTATCTCCCGGGTGCCGCTGAATATCAAGGATGCCAAGGAGCTGGTCGGCAAAGCGCCTGCGATGGCACTGGAGCCTGTTGAAGGCTATGAGGATTATTCTTTTACTGAAGTACCTGCCTGTTATGGTGATGTTCGACAACGATGGTTCTTGTTTCTCAATAAAAAGCGAAGGCTCAGTGAACAGAAAACGCTAACCAGAAAGATGCAGAAACAGTCACTGAAAGAAGCCCGCGATCTGGAAAAGTTGGGTAAAAAGGCTTTTCTGTGCCGGGACGATGCATTGGAGGCTTTTGCCTTGTGGCAGAAACAATCGAAACTCTGTCAAAGTGAAACGGAACCTGAGGTTATCTGTAAACCCTGCTATCCGGGCAAAGGGCGTCCATCGTCAGATAGTAAGCCTGATCACTTCGAATATTTTGTACAGAGCACATGCTTTGTTTCCTGCGAGAAAGAGAGAATTCGCTGGCCTCACTGGGTTGCTTTATCTTGGGCACCAATGATTTGGACCAAAAGGGTTTGAATACCCACAAGGGCATAAATGCCGCTGAGCTGTTGTCTACCTACAAGTCACAACAGAAGGTTGAAGGTGGCTTTCGATTCCTGAAGAGCCCGGACTTTCTGGTTTCCTCACTCTACCTGAAGAAAGCGGAACGAATTGAGGCCCTGTTAATGGTGATGACACTGTGTCTGATGGTCTATGCTGCTATCCAACACAGAATAAGGTATGAATTGAAGAAGCAGAGCCGTGTATTCTTAAACCAGAAAAAAAAGCCCTGCCAGAATCCAACGGCGAGATGGGTGTTTTTCTGTTTTCAAGGGGTTAGTGTATTAACGGTCAATAATCAGGAACAACGTGTGGTCGGTTTGAAGGAAAGACAATGGACGATCATTCAAGTTTTAGGCATTTTATATGAGTCGGTATATTCCTGATTGGGGTGGTGAAAGGCGGCTGTATTGAATGCAAAGGAGTTAATTAATAATAAGGCTGTAATCTCAAATAGAGAATTTATTCAAGATAACCCACCTTCTGGCTTATTCGATCGAATGAGCCTTTTTCACTGCCATCTCCCTGCTATTCTGGTCAAGACCAATGTTATAGCAGTTGGTTCCTCGGCTGAGCGGCTATCTGCTGCCTGAAGCCACATCCGTACTCTCAAATATCTTATCCGCAGACGCCGCCACAAACCCCTGGTAAAGTTGACCGCTGGCCATTGGGTAGCGCCGGGCGAACTCGTAGTAGCAGCCAGGGACTTTCATGGTGGTGTCATCAAAGGTCACGTCCACCGCTTTGGCAAGGGTTGAGGATTGTTCCAGCAAGACGTTCCGGGGAGCCTTTGATCAGGCCGCCACTGGTATTCAGGTCATACCCCTTATCCAGCAGCAGTTGATTGACGCTTTGAATATCCGGGTGTGAACTCAAATGGTTAATGGATACCGTAAAGTGATTGGGGCGAAAGCCATGGGCAGCTACCCAGGAGGCGTATTCGCTCTCTACTGCCAGGGTTTCGTATTGGTCAGAGGTCAGGCTCCAGGAGCGACCGGAGTAGCAGAAATTCTGATGGGCGACAGTGGCTTCCGGTACCTGCGTTACCAGGTCATAAATTATTTCCTGACAGTTGTCTGGCAACTCTTCTACTTTCAGCTCACTGATAAAGACTTTGGGCAGGGTTTTATCCGGGTGTTGAAAATATCGGGCATAAAGTTTCTTGGTGGGAAACTGATAGTCGTCAACGGGTTGATAGCCTGTTTCAACAAAAGGAAGAGCGAGATTATTCAGTGCCACTTTTTCAAGATTGTAGGTGCGCAGGGCGATATGGTCGTTGATTACCTGACCGTGATTCAGATCGGCAAAGAGCTGGTGAATCGGTTTAGCATCGGGGGTCAGGGCAAGGTAGTCCTGCCACATGGCGTCCAATAGTTGCTGGATAGTGAGTTGCATGTTGATGCTCCCGTGTTGAATCAGTCATTTTTACCCGGAATTTTGCCATGACTTCAGGTCGTCTTCAGAAATGACCGGCTTTTCAGGTTATCCATAACAGAATGAGTCATTAATCGCTCTTTAACCAGTTCATATTTTCTCCCGAGGCGCTGGCATGGGCCAGACTCAATAATAATGCCGCACTGAGCCTGGCCCTTGGCACAAGGCTTTTGACGTTTAAATATTCCTGATCACTGTGGATCGCTCCTCCCTGAACCCCAAGCGTATCGATATTGGGAATCCCGGCTGAGGCAAGGTTGTTACCATCGCAACAACCGCCCGTCGGTTTAATGTCCAGGGAAATACCCAACTCATGCCCGATGTTTTTTGCCAGTGTTAGCAGCTGTTTATTGGCAGGGCTGAGTACTTTGGGCTTGCGCGTAAATCCACCGTGCAGTTCCAGTTGAATGCCATCGCGCTGATTGATGCTTTCGATGATCTCGTTCAGTTTTTCCAGGCACCACAGTTCATCATCCGGTTGTTCCGGGCGGATGTTAAACTTGTGAATACAGCGATCAGGCACGATGTTGGTCGGGCCACCTCCATGAATGTAGCCGGGGTTAAAGGTGATTCCCGGCCGTTGACCATTCAGGTCGTCCATGGCGGCAACAAAATCACAGAGGGCTCGAATGGCATTGCGCCCCAGGTGATGTTCACGGCCTGCATGAGCCGCTTTGCCATGGCTGACCACGGTAAAATTACCGCTGCCTTTGCGTTGCCCGGCCAGGTTGCCATCGGGAAAGCAAGGCTCGAAGATCATGCCCAGATGGGCGCGCTGTGCAGCCTCTTGAATCAGGGGAGCTGAGCCGGGAGAACCAATCTCTTCATCCGGGTTAAACAGTATTTCCCAGCCGATCTGTTCAGCCCATGGGCTTTGCTCAAGCACTTCCAGCGCCTTGAGCATTACCAGAATACCGCCTTTTAAATCAGTAACTCCGGGGCCATTGATGGTGTCATCATCCAGCCAGCGGACCTTTTGAAAAGGGCTGTCTTTTGGAAAAACCGTATCCATATGACCGCACAGAAAGACCTGAAGAGGTGCTTCGGGGCGTTTGCGAATTCTTAATGCATCACCTAGTGGGTGCTGAATGATTTCTCCGCTGTCGTTTACCACTTCCCATGGGTTTACAGGTATACGTTCATGGTCTTTTGATAAGTCAGAGGTCAGGGTCAGTAGCTGTGCCAGTACCTGGTTGACACCGTCACGGTTAAGGCTGCCGGAATTTATTTCTGCCAGTTCAATGGTTCTGGCCAGCATTTCATCATGCTGATTATTGAGTAAATCCAGCCAGGGGAGAATTTCAGGGGGGAGCGTTTTTGCTGGCTTAACCATACGACATTCTCATTCTGTTTTTACTTCGGGCATGGAGTGTCAGATCAGGCAGGGCATGCATTCCCACGCGCAGCGTGGGAACGGGAAGTGCCTCTGCCGACATGGCGAGGCGTTCAGGGCTTTCAGGCGGAAACCACTGTAGCAATTGCTTTTTCCAGCCGCGCCATACCCTCATCAATGTCTTCATCAGGAATAATAAGTGATGGTGCAAAGCGCAGGACATTCGGCCCGGCAACCAGCAGCATCAGCCCTTCGTCTGCTGCGGCGGCAAGAATGTCTTTACCCTTGCCGTGATACTTCTCAACCAGCTCAGCACCAATCAGCAGGCCTTTACCCCGCACGTCAGCAAAGATGCCATATTTGCTGTTCATCGATTCCAGGTGCTGACGGAAGCGGTCATGCTTGTTACTGACGTTAGCCAGCAGTTGTGGGTCATTAATGGTTTTGATCACTTCCAGGGCTACGGCACAGGCCAGTGGGTTACCGCCGTAGGTGCTGCCGTGGGTACCAAAACCAAAACTTTCCGCCACTTTGTTGGTGGTGAGCATGGCACCGATCGGGAAGCCTCCGCCAAGGGATTTGGCGCTGGTCAGAATGTCCGGTGTTACACCAAGGCCCATATAGGCAAAGAGTTGGCCGGTTCTGCCCATACCGGACTGGACTTCATCCAAAACCAGCAGGGCATTATGCTGGTCACAGAGCTCTCTGACCCCTTTGATAAATTCAGGGTCAGCTGGAATAACCCCGCCTTCACCCTGGATAGGCTCAGCGACCACGGCGCAGGTACGGTCAGACATCAGGGCTTTGAGTGCCTCAAGGTCGTTGTAGGTGGTGTGCAGAACACCGCCGGGAACCGGCTCAAAGCCCTCACAGTATTTCTTTTGTCCGCCTACGGTCACTGTAAAGAGTGTTCTGCCATGGAACGATTGGTAGAAGGAGACGATCTCATGCTTTTCCGGGCCAAAGTTATCGTACGCATACTTTCTGGCCAACTTAAACGCGGCTTCATTGGCTTCTGCACCGGAATTACAGAAGAAGACTTTATCCGCAAAGGTGCTGTTGATTAACTGCTGGGCCAATTCAAGAGCCGGTTCATTGGTATAAACATTGCTCAGATGCCACAGTTCTTCACCTTGCTTTTTCAGGGCATCAATCAGGGCCGGGTGGCAATGTCCCAAGGCATTGACGGCGATGCCGCCGGCAAAGTCCAGATACTCTTTTCCTTCCTGATCCCAGATTCGTGACCCTTTCCCACGCACAGGCACCATGGCCTGGGGCGCATAATTGGGAACCATAACCTGATTAAAGGTTGAACGATCGACGGCGTGCTCTAACATGCTATTACCTCCTGGTTATAGTGGGCCCGGGAAATTCCACCGCTTCGGTGATTCTCTGTAGTTCGAACAACTCATTCCTGTTTGAATAGCTGCTCAAATGGCTAAAGCCCGCTTTTATAATTTATACGAGTAATTCTACACAAGCCTCAAGAGTTTGTACGGGTATATTTTCGTTCTTATACGGTTATCCCCTGCATTTTGCTGAACCGGTAATAAAGTACTGGTACTACTACCAGAGTCAGCCGTGTGGATACCCGCAGGCCGCCAATAATTGTCTAGCCTATGGGTGATCACATGACCGAGTCAGACAGCGTCAAGGGCAGCAGAGCTGGCAAACGGTTACACCAGCCGCAGGATGACCGGATCTCTGGTTTTTTTGGACTTGTTATCGATGCATACATTTCCCGGAAGAACTTCATTCACGAGGGGGTTATGGTATTGAGAGGAAAGGAGTTGGAACCACTCTCAGCAGAGAGTGGCTTTACAGGCTCAGCGAAAGCGCTTGCTGGCAATTTCTGCTTGTTTTAATTCATGCTGAATAGCACCGTAGATCTGCTGAAACTCACTGTCATAGCGAACCAGGCTTTGGCTGAACTCGGGCATTAACTGAGCCATTGACTCGCCGGTATTCTCCGGGAGTGTCTCCGGGATCAGTTTGATCGCTTGAGTTAAATGGTATTCCGTTTGACGGACAAAGGTCATCAGGCGCTCATACTCTGTGCCCATGTTTTGCAGGTCCGGTTTTCCCCCTGAACGGGAAAGTGCCATTGCATCAAATACCTGCTGAAGTCGCACATCATACTCTGCCAGAGCGGCATTCACTTGCTTCAGCTGGCTAACCTGGCTTGCATCCATCGCAGCGCCAACCGGAGCGACAGGGGCTTCCTGAACACTATTGCTGGCATCGATAACGGCCACTTCGGGCTGTTTGCCAAGCGCCATATCCGGGCGAAATGGGTTGGCAGCCGACAGGTTGGCCAGCAGGTTTTCTACTTTATCGAAATCCATCTCCAGCATTTTGGGGAGCTCCGTCAGCTGGTTGTTATAGCTGGTTTCAACTTTATCCTCGGCAGCCGCCTGGACTGAAGGGCCTATCTGCGGGTCTTTAACAGGGTCGGGTTGGAATGGGCGGTTATTGATCTGATCCGTCAGTGACGACGACATAGCACGTTCTCCTTTTTGGCCATTACCTAAAGATTAGTTGATAGTTTTTTCCTATTAGATTGTTTGTATTGTTTTATTTTTATAATTGATAATCATTCTCATAGAATAAAGCCAACAACGACGAAATAATTATCAAGGCCGGAGAACACCATGGCTAAAACAGTTTCTTTTGCAGCAGTCCACTTTTGTGTTGCGTTTTCAGTAGGCTACCTGATGACCGGTGATGTAATGATCGGTGGTGCCCTGGCGATGGTTGAGCCTGCCGTGAATACAGTGGCTTATTATTTTCACGAAAAGCTCTGGAATCGATCTGAAAAGGCCAGCCCAAAGCCTGTCGGCACGGCTTTCAACCCGCTGAAGGCTCTGAATGCATAGCAATAGCTCCCTTATTCAGACCTTCAAAAGCGACGACCCGGATGGTTTTGCCTGGCTTTCGCTCAGCCAGGGAGCGGGCAATATGGTTGGCAAGCAGTTCAACCGTGGAATCGGTTTCGATGATATAACAGTGAGCACTTGGCAGGCTGAGTTCGAAGTAACCCTGTTTGGCCGTGTAGCTGAATCGGTAATAATCCAGATTATTGTCAGTGAAGGAGTCCTTTAGATCCTCTTTTGTGGCCACATAGATATCACGCCACTTTGCTGCCCACCATGCCTCCAGCGCCTGATCCCGTTGTTCATCGACAAAAACCCGAATCTGTGAGCGATGGCCATGGGCAATCCGCTGGCAATCCCCATCGTGTTTCTTCAACCCATGGCTGTAGTGATAGTAAGCCCCGCCAATCTCCTCAGGGTATAACCTGAGTTCAACCCTGGTAACATTGTCTGGCAGCTCTTGTTGTATGGCATCCTCCAGAAAGGGGGTGAGTAACTCCGGAGTGATCGCTTCGGCATCCACCAGCAACACAGCCTGTGCCGGTGCTGAACAGGTAATCACCCCACGTCGTGATTTGAAGCTGACAACTAACTGATCTTTGTTATGGGTAATGGAAGTTGCTTCTGCCTTCAGAGGAACCAGAAGGCGGTGATCCGACAGGCTGTCCAGTAAGGCTTTAACCTGTTTCTTTACATGGCCAAAATCAAACACCATGCCCTGTTGATCAAGCTCACCACCCAGCACCAAATCCACAAGCCAGGTTTCACCCACCAGTCCTCGCGTTGGACAGAGGTAACTGAAGTCCAGGGTAGTCAGCTGGTTTACGAACAGAGCCTGCATATTACTTCCACAATCAATAATGGTGAATGGATTTGAAAATCATCTGATTTTGGAACGAACTATTCAAATTATCCACAGGGGCAGAGTAGGCCAGGATCCCGAAAACAGCCATAAGCGGACTCATGTGGGCATGATGAATTTGATGGGTATAAAGTACTGTTTGCGCTTGCTACAGAACAGCCCCGCGATTATCTTCTCCTACCGGAAAGGTCAATACGTATCAAAAGGAGTCAGGCTTGAGCCCTGTTATAACCCCGGAAGAACTGGTGTTTGATGCCGAACATATCTGGCACCCCTACAGTAAGACCATTAATCGGGTGGATATGTTCCCGGTGGTTGGGGCCGAAGGTGTCTATTTGCACCTGAATGATGGTCGTCGGGTTATTGATGGCATGTCTTCCTGGTGGTGCATGGTGCATGGCTATAACCATCCTGAAATGAATGCGGCACTGAAGCATCAGATTGATGATTTCTCCCATGTGATGTTTGGTGGCCTGACCCATAAACCGGCGATTGACCTGGCGAAAAAACTGGTGGCCATGACCCCGGAACCGATGCAAACGGTGTTTTTTGCCGATTCCGGCTCTGTGGCTGTTGAAGTCGCCATCAAAATGGCCATGCAATACTGGATTGCCCGGGAGCGACCTGAAAAAAACAAGATGCTGACCGTCAGGGGCGGGTATTACGGCGATACAACCGGTGGCATGTCTATTTGTGACCCGGATGGCGGCATGCATCACTGGTTTACCGGAATTCTGCCTCAGCACTATTTTGTCTCCCGCCCTGAGTGCCGTTTTGGTGAAGCTTTGGCAGAGAGTCATATTAATGAGTTGCGACAGATGCTGGACCAACGGGGAAGCCAGCTGGCGGGGGTGATTATTGAGCCCATTGTCCAGGGAGCCGGAGGCATGTATTTTTATTCCCCGGAATATCTGGTGCGTCTGCGCCAGCTGTGTGACGACTATGAAGTTCTGCTGATTCATGACGAAATTGCCACAGGGTTTGGTCGTACCGGCAAGCTGTTTGCCTGTGAACATGCTGGCGTTGTTCCGGATATCATGTGTGTTGGAAAGGCTCTGACGGGTGGTTACATGACGATGGCGGCAACCCTCTGTTCAGAGCAGGTCAGCCGCACTATTTCTGAACACGGTCCGTTTATGCACGGCCCCACCTTTATGGCCAACCCACTGGCCTGTGCTGCCGGTAATGCCAGCCTGGAGATTTTATCCAGAGGCGAATGGCGTGGTCAGTTGACGGCGATTGAACAAACGCTCAGGGAGGGCTTGGTGCCTTGTGTTGACCTGCCTGCTGTTGCTGATGTCCGGGTGCTGGGGGGGATTGGGGTCGTGGAGTTGCAAGAACCGGTGGTGATGTCTGAAATCCAGCCGTTGTTTGTTGCAGAGGGCGTTTGGGTCCGGCCTTTTGGCAAGCTGGTGTATGTGATGCCACCCTACGTTATTGCCAGCGATGAGCTGAAAGCACTGTGTAGTGCTATTTGTCGGGTGCTTCATCGGGTTAGCTGCTGAACAGGTTTGCCGCAAGAGCAGTAGCCAGCTAACTTTCATTTTCACACTATTATTTAACCCTAACTTAAAGGAGTATCCCTGATGGGCGCTGGCCTTCCTAAAACCCCGGAACAGTTTCACAAAATTCCCCATGCACGACTGGCGATTATCGGCAGCAGTTGGCACAGCGACTGTGTCGATGCCATGATTAACCGGGCTCAAAAAGAGCTGCTGGCACTGGAGGTCAAGCCGGAGAATATCTCAATTCACAAAGTCCCGGGCTCACTGGAACTGCCGCTTGCGGCACGACTTCTGTTTGAAAAAGACCCTGAACTGGATGCTATCCTGGCGTTTGGTGTGGTGCTGAAAGGGATCACCAGTCACGATGAAATGGTACTCCATGGTGTCTTTGAAGGATTCATGGATGTCACAGAACGCTTCGGAAAACCTGTGATCAATGAAGTGATCGGAGTAGATAGCGTTGAGGACGCGCAAAAAAGAGCCGGTGATGATCACATGAACAAGGGCGTAGAGGCAGTCTACGCGACTTCAGAACTGTTGCACTGGATAAACCAGGTTAAAGGTTGATAAAACTTATTGAGCTCAGGTCGGATCACTGCCATTGTGGTCCACCTGGCTCTCCCCCTCTGCCAACTCCACAGCGGGTAACAGGTCTGCGTTCACCATAGCGGTTACACAGGAGTCTGACCACACGTTAATGGCACTCTCAAGCATATCAATCAACGCATAAAACGGCAGAATAATAACCAGCAGTTGCAGTGGCACTCCCATCGCGGCAAGAAATGCGCTGGATAACATATAACACCCCATGGGCACACCGGCATTACCAATGGCGGCAATACTGGCAATGACGATCCATGAGAGTAACTCCAGGGGTGAGAACATGACGCCATTACTTTGTGAAACAAACAGCACCGTTATCAATATGAAAGCAGCACAAGCGTTCATATTGACAGTAATGCACAAAGGGAGGCTGAAACGGGCCACTTTGCTCTGAACCCCCATGTTTTTTTCAGCGCAATCAACCGCATAGGGCAGAGCCGCCGCCGACGATTTGGCGAAAAAAGCCACGGTTAGCGCTGGCCACATGGCTCTCATGGTTTGCCAGGGAGAAATGCCTTTGAATTTCAGCAACAGCGGCAACATAAGGCCAGCCTGTACGATATTGGCCAGCACCACGCACAGCAGATAAAGAACAAGGTCCTGGAGAACCTTCTGACTGTGCAGGTCGTGGATGAACTGGTTAACAAATGCCCAGACCGCCAGAGGCATAAGTTTCAGGATCAGGCCGGTCATCTTCATGATGGCAGCAAACATACTGTCAAAAAAGGCATGCAAAACAGCCTTTTGCCGCTTTTCCAGAGCCATAATGGCAGCACTGAGCAGAAGGGCCAGAAACAGCACACCCATCACATTATGAGTGTAAAAGGGCTCGATAAAACTGGCAGGAATCACGCCGAGCAGATAAGACCAATAACTGCCAGAGGGGCCTGAAGGCTCGGTGGCTCCGGCTAATGCACCAGCCTTTCCCGCCGGAGCAATGAATAAGTAAAGGACCAGGGCAACAGTAGCGGCAATCAGGGTAGTGATCACCGTGTATTTCAGAACCTGACCACCCAGGCGTTTTACCTCTGACGCTTCGCCCATTCCGGACAGAGTGGAAACCAGGGCAAAAAAGATAATGGGGAGGCTGATCAGTTTCAGCATTCGTATAAACAGGTCGGATACCACATCACCGGCCTGATTGAGTGCATTCAGGTCAAGCCATCCGGTGATAACTCCGAACAGTCCGGCTATGAGTAGAATCATAGTGCCATTTATAATGGGTTGTTTTTCCGTGTTTTTGTTACCTGGCTGCATAGCTTTTGGGGTCTGTCTACTGGATTGAACTCTGAGAATAGACACGATTTTTACGGGTTATTATTTTGTTTTGGTATTTACATAGTCACTATTGGTAGAGATAGCTTCATTCCTGGTCAAATTGACTGTTATTTGGTCGGCTTTATGGGGGCAGTTTGACTGACTTCATTTATTAATTTAATGAATAATTTTTCGTTCAATTATTTTTGCGGTGGAATATTCTTTTGGTACTTATGACCAGTTTTTTTTTGACTACACTACCTACCTCAAAGGCCCGTGCAGCTGAACACTAATGATTCCATAAAGTGACGCCTGCTGAATTACTGAGGAGTAGTAACGTGTTGAAACAAATCCGCTTTTCACTATCCATCGCTGAGCCAAGGCCCGGGCTGACCCGAAAAGAATGGATCTATCATAAATATTCCCTGATCCCGGAGGGCTTTTCCAAAGAGGATTCAGATGATGCGGATGAGTACATTCAGGAATGGAACTTTCCCCATCCCGGGCAGAAAGCATTTCTGCGGGTCGATCCTGCTGGCCTGGTCAATGCCAGTGTGGCTCTGATGCAGAAAATGAGACTTAAGTCCGGGAGGCAACCCTTTTAAGGCTGAGAGGTGCCGTGATCTAAATAAGCCGTTCGTGATTTTTGCTGGCTATGGTAGCCCACTGCATATAAGGAAAGACCCGACAGAAAAATAATATTAGAATTCTGGCCGAACATAGCAAACTACTGTGAAGGTCAAATGACAAACCAACCAGCCTTTATCCGGCAGACTTTCCCTGTTGGGCCTCTGCAATGTAACTGTACAATTATTGGTGATCCGGTCACCCGTAAGGCATTTGTCGTAGATCCCGGTGGCGATCCTGACATTATTATGACCAAGCTCCGGGAACTGGATTTACAGGTTGTCGCGCTTATCCACACCCATGCTCATCTGGATCATTTCCTGGCCAGTGGCGACATCAAAAAACAGACCGGTGCGCCCATCTACCTCCATGAGGGGGATAAGTTCCTCTGGGACAACCTTGAAATGCAATGCCGTATGTTCGGTGTTCCTTATAGCCCGGTTCCAGATCCTGATTACTGGTTAAAAGATGATGAAGAACTGCCGTGCTGTGAAGGTGTGGCCATGCACACGCCCGGGCATACGCCTGGCTCCATGTGTTTCTGGTTTGAACAGCCAAAGCTTCTGATCGCCGGGGATACGCTGTTCCGCCGGTCAATTGGGCGAACAGACTTGTGGGGCGGAGACTACAAAGCCATTGAACGATCGATCAAACAAAGGCTCTATACGCTGGACGAAGAAGCCATTGTGGTCACCGGACACGGTCCTGATACCACAATAGGTGAAGAAATTCGTGAAAATAGTATTATTCGCGGCTGATTTGCTTAGGAAAACCATTATGTCATTGAAAAGATTATTTGCCGTTGCCACCCTGTTGATGGGGTCTTTGCTGGCAGGCTGTCAGACAACCAATCCCTACACCGGTGAACAGCAGGCCAGCAAGTCAACCAAGTATGGCCTTGGTGGTGTTCTGGCGGGTGCTGCGATTGGTGCTATCGCCGATGGTGGTGATGGTGCACTGAAAGGTGCCATCATCGGTGGTGCGGCAGGTGCCGGTTATGGCCATTATCTGGACCGGCAGGAAAGAGTACTGAGAGCAGAACTGGAGGGAACCGGCGTACAGGTATACCGCCAGGGTGATGAGCTGAAACTGATTATGCCATCCAATATCACTTTCGACTCCAGCAAATCCGATATCAGATCGGCTTTCTATCCGGTGCTGGGTTCTGTGTCGAAAGTGTTCAGGGAGTACGACCGTAACATGATCGAAGTGGTTGGTTATACCGACAGTACCGGAGGGGATAAGATAAACGTACCTCTCTCCCAGGACCGGGCTGACAGTGTTGCTAACTATATTGCTTTTCAGGGTGTCAGCGGTGACCGCATTGTTGCCTATGGCCGTGGCTCTGCTGACCCTATTGGCAGCAATAAAACCGCTGAAGGTCGTGCCAAAAACCGTCGTGTAGAAATCAACCTTCTGCCCTTCCAGCCGCGCTAAAAATAAAGAGTCGGAGTTCTGCCCGGGAGATTACACAGGGTTTTGTCGTGTAAGGCAGAGCGCTTGTTTGGCAACACAAAGGACGCGAAGAGCACGAAGTCTTTGAAAAGATGACTTCGTGAGCGGTGTCCTTTGTGGCTAGTACATGGTTTCAATGAGTTTGACGGGTTGTCGTGCCTCCGCACTCCGTTCGTCCTGAGTGCTGAGCTTGTCGAAGCGTAGAAGGACCCATGGGGCCTAAAGGCGGAAACTCCGGACTCTGATAGATCGTGCCAAGCACCCTTCGACTCCGCTCAGGGTGAACGGAGATCGTACAAGTCAAACTCATTGAAACCATGTCCTGGGAGCCAATTGGGTAACAACTTGGGTATGGTGCTCGAATAAGCTCAACTTGTTATAAAAGAACAATAAAAAAGTGTCTTTAAATAAAAGAAATCTGTCGTTTTTTGATCTAAGTCAGTTCATGGGGTGCGCAAATGCAGCAAAATTCTGCGCCCAAATTCAGATGATCAGAGCTGTCTTGGCAACGTTTTATATTTTTTAAAAAAACGGCAACTAAAGGTAAACAGGTGCAAAAAGCATTCTCCCTTCTACAAAAAATCGGGCGCTCGCTGATGCTGCCCGTGGCAATTCTGCCTGCTGCCGGTATTCTGCTGGGGGTTGGTAGTGCAAACTTTTCAATCTTTCCTGAAATCTTGAACCATATCATGGCTCAGGCGGGGGGGGGGGGGCTGTTTTTGGTAATCTGCCTCTGCTGTTTGCTATCGGCGTGGTACTCAGCCTGACGGATAACGATGGTGTTTCTTCTCTGGCAGCGATTGTAGGCTATGTGGTTCTGCTCGCTACCATGGGGGTTATGGCCAACACGCTGGGTATCGAAACCAAATCCATCATGGGCATCGCTTCTATTGATACCGGTGTGTTTGGCGGCATCCTGGTGGGTATTCTGGCATCGATAATGTTCAACCGCTTCTATAAAATCCAGCTGCCTGAGTATCTGGGCTTTTTTGCGGGCAAGCGCTTTGTGCCGATTATCACCGCTTTTGCTGCCATCGTAATGGGTGTGGCGCTGAGCTTTATCTGGCCCCCCATCGGTAATGCCATTGATGCTTTTGGTAATTACGCCGTTGAAGGTAATCCTGTGACCATGGGCTTTGTCTATGGCTTTATCGAGCGTCTGCTGATTCCATTTGGCCTGCACCATATCTGGAACGTACCTTTCCAGTCTCAGATGGGTGAGTTTGTCACTGCTTCTGGCGTTGTGGTGAATGGCGACATTCCACGTTTCTTTGCCGGTGACCCGACTGCAGGCTTCCTGGCGGGTGGCTTCCTGTTCAAAATGTTTGGTCTGCCAGCGGCGGCGATTGCCATGTGGCGCAGTGCAAAAACCGAAAACCAGAAAGTGGTGGGCGGTATTATGATGTCTGCGGCCCTGACCTCTTTCCTGACCGGTATTACTGAGCCTATCGAGTTCTCCTTCCTGTTTGTTGCGCCAATCCTGTACGGAATTCACGCACTGCTGGCAGGTATCGCGTTTGTGATCACCAACTTCTTCGAAATCAGAATGGGCGGCTCGTTCTCCCACGGTCTGATTGACTATGCCCTGTCATTCAGCATTGGTACCAAACCAGCCATGATTCTGGTGTGGGGCCTGGCTTACGCGGCGCTGTATTACACCGTGTTCACGCTTGCCATCAAGATGTTCAACCTGCGTACACCGGGTCGTGAACAGGAAGCAGAAGCGGCAAATACGGCTGAAGTTGGCAGTGAGCTGGCCAGAAAACTGTTCATCGCTTTTGGTGGCCAGCGCAATATCAAGAGCATTGACGCCTGTATCACCCGTCTGCGTATCACTGTGGATAGGCCTGAGAATGTGGATGTTGAAGCCATCAAGGCTCTGGGGGCCACCGCTGTGCTGGTGGTAGGCCAGAATATGCAGGCCATTTTTGGTCCACGTTCTGATCAGATCAAGACCGAGATGAACGAGCTGATGAAAAGTGGTCAGGCTCCGGAAACCGGCGAACTGGCCCTGGCCTGATAGTTAAGCTCGATAAAAGAGCAGTAACTGATTGTCTTTGCAGCCGTGCCCACGTTTATCGTGGGCACGGTTTTTTTTATTGGCAGGAAGGATAAATTATCGGTTTTTGGAGTCTAATGGTTCGGTTAAGAATAAAATTTATTACTTATACATTAAGAGGAGCAATTTTCATGGAGGCAAGAGCCGCAAGTTATGACCTTTGGCCTGCACAGGGCAGGTCTCGTGAGGACCTGATTCAAGGGCGTTCGGAGGAAAGAGGCTCGGGTTTTATGCGGCGTATAAAAAGGATTTTCTGTTCGTGCTGTGTGCGTCAGCCAGAAAGAATTGACCTGGTGGTTCCTGGCCGGGAACCGCTTCGTATCAATCCTCGCAATGAGCCTCAGCTACAAAACCGGCACATAGCTCAACTTGTCTCAGGGTGCATGTCCGGTAACCCTGATACTGACGACCGCCAGCAGATGACCGATGCCGTTATTGAGGGCGTGGTGGCGAATATGTTCCTGGAAAGGGCCGATGTCGGCCAACAGGCTTCTGCGGAGGAGAGTAAGCCGGAGTATGTAAGGATTCTTGAATCAAATGTTGTTCCGTTCAATGAGCTACCCAAACTACCGGCTGAGATATCCCGGGAAGGGATATCTAAAGAGTGCTGTATTACTTTTGAAGAGTTAGGTGATCTTGTTTTCTGTAATAAGCAAACATACAGTCATCGAATCTTGGCACAGCATTACATTAACAGTATTGGCCATGATCCTGTGGGCAATACCTTAAATTGGGAAGAGGTTTACCGTTTATAAGATTCAGTAATTTCATCAGAGAATGATTGGTGAAAAACTATTCCAGTGACTGACGATCCAACTGTCGATATTGCAGGGCTTCGCCCAGGTGTGGGCTTAGCACCGAGGCACTGCCAGCAAGGTCAGCAATGGTTCTGGCCACTCGTAAAATCCGATGCAGCCCTCGGGTTGAAATTTGCAGTTGTGCGGATGCCCTGGTGATCAGCTCTTTCTCCTTTTCACCCAGCGCACACACTTCAAACAATTCCCTGGACGACAGTTGGCAGTTGATTTTTCCCTGTCTGGCGTGCTGTCTCTTCCGGGCATTGATCACCAGCTCTCTCAGCTGTTCTGAACCGGTTTCATCGTTGTCCTGAACAGCAGGTTCCATCATGGTTTGGATAGTCTGGGATGGCACCTCAATCTGAAGGTCAATACGATCCAGTAATGGCCCGGATAATTTGTTCCGGTAGCGTCTGATCTGGTCCGGTGAACACCGGCAGGTTCGCTGACTATCACCCAGGTAACCACAGGGGCAGGGGTTCATGGCACCAACCAGCTGGAATCGGGCTGGAAAACGCTCCTGACCTTTGGCCCTGGTGATGACTACCTCACCATTTTCCAGGGGCTCTCTGAGTATTTCCAGGGCCGCGCGGGCAAACTCCGGCATTTCATCCAGAAACAGAACACCGTGATGGGCAAAAGAGATCTCCCCCGGTTGCGGTATGCTGCCACCGCCCACCAGCGAAACCGATGAAGAGGAGTGGTGCGGTGTGCGAAAAGGGCGCTGCCAGAGGGTGTCCATGGAGCTGGATGTGAGTGAATGAATTGCGGCCACATCAAGGGCTTCGCTCTCTGTCAGCGGTGGCAGCAATCCGGGCAGACGACTGGCCAGCATGGTTTTCCCGGTACCGGGTGGACCAAAGAGGAGCAGGTGGTGCGAGCCGGTAGCGGCAATCAGTAACGCTCTTTTGGCTTGCTCCTGCCCCCGGACATCCGCCAGGTCTGGATAGTTTGTTGTAAAACTGTTGTGGTCGGGTTTTGCCGGTTCAATCCGCGTCTTTTCCAGCAGGAAAGCGCAAACCTCCGGGAGACTGCGGGTGCCAATAATCGTGACGCTGCTGACCATGGCGGCAACAGAGGCATTCTGCTCTGGAAGAATCAATGCCCTGTTGATGTCTTTGCAGGCTAATGAAGCAGGAAGCACCGCCCGGACAGGGCGAAGGTGGCCAGAAAGCGCCAGCTCACCAAGGAACTCCCTATCTTCAAGAGCCTCACCCGGCAGTTGTCCCGAAGCCACCAGAATGCCCAGGGCAATGGGCAGATCAAAGCGGCCGCCTTCTTTCGGGAGGTCGGCCGGGGCTAAATTCACCGTGATGCGACCATCGGGAAATTCATAGCCACTATTAATAAGTGCACTGCGCACCCGGTCCTTACTCTCGCGAACCGCCGCTTCCGGCAGGCCGACAATATTCAAACCGGGCAGGCCCTGAGAAAGATGGACTTCTACCGAAACCGCAGGTGCACGGATGCCCTGATTTGCCCGAGTGTAAACCTGCGCCAGTGTTGAAGGCATTGTTATTATTGACCGATTAAACAACGTTAAAGGTCAAAGATAGCAGCTTATGAGAGAGCTACTGTGTAATTTGCGTCATTCGAACGTTCAACAATGATAATCAGGAACTTCTTTGCATCGTAATAGTCAGATCGAATTAAAGTTTACATTTACAGCATCCAGGTAGATAAAAAATAATTCTTTTGAAAGCGTCGAATTATGAATACCGTTGACCGCTGCAGTAATGCTTCACCAGCTAAGAAACAAAAAAAAGATACGCAAACAGCGGTGTCTAGTTCATCTGATGATAGTGACAGTCACTGGTTCATCACGTCTTCTGCCTTCACCAATGTCGCTTCAGCCGAAGTTGGAGCGGGAGTAATACAGAAGGCATTTTCATCCACTGCGGGGTTACTGAATTCAACAGAGGCAAAACAACCCGGGCTACCTCGCTCTGTTGCTATTCAACCTTCTGCTGACCCTTTTATTGATGGTCCTGCCCGTCCTGTATCTGACCATCAACGTCAGTTGCTTGCCTGTTATTTACAGCTGCCAGAGGAAATAACCAGTAAAGAAGAGTTTAACCAAAGGATAAAATTTTCCAGTTGGCTGAGTAGAGCCTGGGTGCTTCAACATACCCGGGTAGAGGTTCTTAAGAGTGTGCTGACGGCTGACCTGGTCAAAGACTATGAATTGTATCTCCAGGATTTGCCTCCGGCTGCAATCACTGAAGCCCTTGCCCGGGAGTGTCTGAAAAAAAATGTCGGGCTGGAGTGGTTTTATCAAAATCTCCCGGCCCGGTTGAAAACCCGTTCGTTTAATAAATTTTGCCTTCGGATCGGTGCTCTGCCAGTCAATATCGCCGCTGATTATGTCCGGTCAGTTCAGTTTCATGATCTGGTGGCGACTTGTCCGGATACCCTGAAGTATGTGCCCTCCGAGCATCAAAATTATCCCCTGTGCCTGGAGGCGATCAAAAAAAATCCCAAGTTAATTGAGTTTGTGAATCCTTGTGCGACGTTTTACCCCGAATTATGTTCCATGGTGGTACAGAAATTAAACTTTCTCTGCAACTCTATTTCAGAATCGGTAGCAGATCAGCTGATTGATCAATTGGGAATTACTGATTTGGAGGCTATTCCGCAGTCATTACGTACGTATCAGCGCTGCGTCAAGGCTATCAGGCAAACTGATCTGTCGAATCAGTTTGATTTTATCCCTCGCCAGATATTCCTGGAGCACCCGGAGCTGGCCAATGAGGTTTTTCACCGGCAATGGAGTTCTTCGTTCCTGGAGCAATTGCCTGATTCGGCAAAAACAGAAGATTTTTGTCGGCGATACCTGGATAAATGGCCTGGCTCTATTTCCGGGTGCCCCCCATCCCTGATGCGTGCCCATCCTGAATGGGTCGAGCGGGCAATAAGGGCAGGTGATTCAGATCGGGCTTTTCCTGAGTCGTTTCAAACTGTGGACTTGTACCGGCGCATACTGAGAATCTCCCCCTTGAACTGCTCTGTGCCAGGAAAAAAATTTCAGGATCATCCCGATCTTCTGTTCCTGGCGGCCTGCAGTGGCTTATACTCCCTGAAAAAAATTCCAGCTCCGTTAAGAACCATGGATGTCTGTTGTTTGGCCCTTGAGGCTGCCGCGCCAAATTTAAAAACCATAAAGCATGTGCCTGAACCCCTTCGCCACCAGCTACCTTATGATTTATTGCTGGCCGTTGCCCCTCAATATCTCCCAAAGGACATTCGCCAGGCAATGGTAGCCAGAGGCGATACCTCTATGCCATTGTTCTGCCAACAGCGGGGCAAGCCGATAATGCATCGATACATTTTGCTGGAACCACTGGAACCGCGACCTTTTGATGAACTCAAGTTTTCCAGCAGTATATTTTTGCAGAAAGCCTTATTAAGCAGTGCTCCGTTTACCCTGCGCAACCTTGCCATGGGGCATGCGCTGCAGAAAACCATTGAGCAGCACTGTTGTCAGCAGAAACAGAGACTGCACCAGGCGCAGTTGCCAGTATGGGCGGAGCCGTTATCCGGGAATTGTACTGTTTATGGGGGGCGGGCATTAATGATGAACACCCGTACGAAGATATCCCGCATGAAATTTCTGCGCTGCGGGGAGCCATTGAAAGATTTTTTCCGGGAAGAGGCCGTCCACCGTTTTGTCTGGAACCACCGTCGGCTTGGGGGATCGCTGAAAAGTGAAGTACCGAGGCCTGTCGGGTTGAAGCTGGTACCGGTTGAACTGATGCCTGAAGACATTTTTGCCAGCTTTCGGTCAAGGCTGGAAACGGTGGTGGTGGACAGCCGGTGTTTTTATCTGATGTATCAATTCACTACACGCAATCAGGATTACAGCACACTGGCTCATCAGAAAGACCCTGACGGTAACAGCACCCGCGCAGAGCAGGGCTTGATTAACGCCAGTTATGACTTGGGGGTGTGGAGCAGCCTGGGCGCTGTGCACACTTCCACGATCCGGGCGTACCATTCGTTTCAAGATAACCGCCGAGAGCTGTTTCTCTGTTATATGTTTAACCATGCCCGGGCATTTCCAGGAGCATTAACGGCCTGGGACAGCAAGGCCACTGATGAATCGGATTGGGGTTATTCCGGTTTAAGGGACATTGGCGATATGGAATTTTACCCCGGAATCACCAGCTATTTTGATGCCGCTGATACTACTGCTTTTATGCCACCAGGCTTTGATCAGCGTGCGGCATTCATGAACGCTTTTTGTGAAAATATGGTGGCAGCGGTGCTCCATTACGCCAGAATGCATCGGGATGACTCCGATTATCACTATAAGGATGCCAAAGGCCGGGCAAAACTCGGTGCTTTTATTGATCAGACCATCGGGGCCTTTTTATCCGGCCTGATCGGCAGGTCGGTGAAAACCGCAGAGTATTTTGAATCACCGGAAATCTTTCAGCAATGGCTGGAAAAAACCACGGCAGAAACCACATTATGGACTGCCCGGCAGAATCTGAATTCTGATTGTTTTGCCCGCAGTATTAATGAAAACAGGTGTTATCCAGCGGAAGTCTACCCAGATCAGAAAATTAGTTATCACCGATACCAATACCCAGAGGATTTCACCAGTAATGGCCAGGATAACCTGGGAAATAATCATGGTCAGTTTGGGTTGACACTGCTGATTCGGGGTCTTTATCAGGTCGCTGCGGTGCTGGCTGCTGAGCTCGGTGGTTGCCATTGAAGCGGTTTATGCCCTTGTTGAGCTGAGCATTAAGAACATATTCTTGTCAAAACTCTGTCATTAGTCGGTGGTTTATCGTGGTAGCACATTACTAACTGATTGCATAAGCTCATTTTGTCAGGACTGCAAGTCTCGCTAATGTTGTGGTTATTCAATGATCTAAACTCTGAAGAGTTATTCATTAATCGTTCACGGAGAGAGCAGATGTCGATGAATGTTAATAATTCTAATGCAGCAGCTGTTAATAATTTAACGACTGAGGCTCCTGTTGCTGATGTTAAGGGGAGCTTTAAAGGGATCCCGGTCACGAAGGCCGATGTTCTCAATCAGCTTCCGGAGGCAACAGGAGAGGGGGCTGATAATAAGTCAATACGGGGTTTTGAGAGTATTACCGCTCTTTCTATGGATCAGGTGAGTAGTCTCCTTAAAGGCAATAAGATCGAGATGCAAACCATTCAGGATGCACTGAATAAGTTTGAACTCGATCCTGACGCTGGAAAAAACTACGAACTGATTCATACGTTAAATCAGTCTCTTGATGAATTGGAAACAATGCTTGGCGAAAGAGTGACTGAAAGAAATAATATGGTAGAAGAACTGTTTGCAGAGGCAGGCAGACCTATTAATCAGGAAGATATGAAATACGAAAACCTTCTTGATAATCTGGCTGATGAACTGACGAATAAAAGCGATCAGTTTGATAGTAGCTCGTTGCGTGAAAAAGTAGATAATATTTTCGATCATATCGATAACAAAATAGCACCACTTGAAAAAACAATCAGTGAAACAAAGCAGCAGATTGAATCAGAAAACACAAAACCTCAGGAACTTAAAAAAATGCTGCAAGATGCACAAAATAAAATAATGGAAGAGAGCAGAAAAACGATCGATTTTGTAGGTGATAACATCATTAAGGATTAAGTGAGAAAGAGATCCAGGGGAACTTCAAATCAACCGCAGTAGGTCAGTTAAGTAGCCAGAAATATGTGATTCCATATGGCCAGCTACTTAATTCCTGGTCAGCCTACCGTGAGTCTGTATCGGGCATGATCTGCCAGGAGGAAACAACCAAACCGGTGACCAGAAAACTGGTGACCTGAATGGTGCGGCTGCACGGGCTGAAGCAAAATTTCCGAATCCTGTCTTCTGTTTGCAAACGGCTCCTTTCCAGCCAACTCCCGTCTGCCGTCAACCCGAACAGAATCAGGCTTTGCGAATCCGTTTCAGGAACCAAAGCCAGCAGGTAGCCTTCTTGATTGAAACCTACTTGTTCGACGGAAAATTCGATGCGTTGCCTGACCCACTCACCGGCGGGTTCAGCGCAAAGTTCACCAACAGGTTTACGCTGATAGATATCCGTATGGCCCGCATGATCGTTAAACACAATGGTTTCACCGTTGGGACTGATTTTTGTCACGGACTCAGCCGGGAATGTCTCTGCCTGGCCCCATATTCCGGACGCCGCCTTGCGCCAGATTGTTACCCTCGCCCACTCACATTGTCTGATGAATTCACAGGGGTCCGCAGAAAAATGAATCGTACCACCGCCGTATTGGTCCTTCTCCTGAACAGCGGGCAGCCATTGGTCGTCAGTATTTAATTCCCAGATATCCAAACTATATTCAGAGTTGAAGATCAGAAGCCGACCATCGGGGCTGAAATTGGGTTTAAGATAGTACCCATCAAATGGTTGCTTGCAGGTTTTAATAATTCTCTTTTTTTCACGCCACTGCCCTTGTGGATCAAGGGCCACAATGACGGCAAAGAAATAATCTCGTTCAATAGCATCGTCATCATAATGATCGTCAAAATATATGACAAAATGGCGGTTGTCCGGGCTGAATAACACTTTCAGAGGAAACTCACACAGGATCATTTCCTCCGCGCTGGATATGAGTTTCAGGTCTTCAGCATGATCTTCAACCGTAATATTACCCGTTTGTGACCAGGATTCATCGTCTGCCTGGCTCATTATCGTAAAGTATGCTTCATCATAAAGCACAAGATGGGCTATGTTGTGCTTAAGGGTTGAAAGCGATTTATTGGGATAATCGTATGAATTAAATAGCTTACTGGAGTGCAAGAAGGGCATGAAAATGAGCATTTTAGACTCTTAACAGCCTAATAGTGTTGTTTTTAATGACCAGAACCAACAGCTAATTGGTACCATATTATCTTCAACCTTTAAGCACAACATAGCCCACAAGATGTTTGCTGTCGGGACTGAACAGCAAATTACGATTATGAGGTGTATCAATGCTGCCTCTATTGACCCACTGGCCATCAGCTCCACAACCGAGAATAGCACCCGTGTACCCCAAGTTAAAACAGACCAGTGACCTAGAATCCGGTGACAGGTATATCTTACTCATATGCTTGTCATTATGTTTAGGAAAAACGTCACCCGTCGTCAGTTTCTGTTGCTCAACCCACTCACCATTCCTGCATTCATAAACAGACAGTAAATGCTCTTCGCCGCTCCAGTAGTAGTAGCGATAAAGTTCCGACCACGTACCGGTTACCGATTGCGGGACAAATAAAATATGGTCGGCATGCTGATGACCAAACCAGGCAAAATTATCGTGTTTGATTTCAGCTTTCCTGACCAAGTGACCATCATCCAGAGCCAGAATTTCACTGTAATTATCCGCCTTCCTGTTGATGAGGATGGGAATATGATTACCCAATAGTTTATGCGAATAGGGATTAAAATTTGTGCTGCCACTGGGTATAAGAGTCAGTGCAGTCCCATCAAGAATCTGCTGGCGCAAATGGTTGGCATAAAATGAGTAAAAAGCCGGGCCCAGTTGCACAGGGAAGTGTCGAACAGAAAATATGGACAACGTCCTGAGGTGTTCAAGGAGTTGCTGACTGGACTGAATGATTGCCCGGCACGAAGATTGCCTTTGCCTGGTCAGGGAGAGGAAGTAATGGACCTCTGTCAGGCCGCATGACCGCAGACGATTGCCCGTTGTCGGCCATGCTTGCCCAAAATTATGGATATCGCTGATTGATAAATAGCTGGCGATTTTGGCGAACACTTCCTGGGGGAGGCGAACCCAGCGGTGATCAAAGCGAGCCATATCACGGACGGCTTCAGGCTGGATTTCATTGCCTGCTGTATCGACATCGGGACTGGTCTTTAACCCTGCTGCAGGTTGCATAATGTTAACCCCCCCCAAGGTTACTCAGCCTGTTCAGGAAACATAGCAACAATCGCAACAACCCGGGATTAAATATCGACAAAGCCACCCGGCCTCGGCTTTGTAGTTTGAGAGCAATGGATTGCTACCGGCTTTGCTGGTTATCGTTGCTTTTTATTGCAACTGTCTTCCGGCACTTCTTGATCTGCTTTAAATGCTTCCATCTCTTTTCCAGCGCTTCAAGGCGCTCACGGGTGTGCTTCAGAACAGCAACCTGGGTATCAAACTCATCACGGGTGACCAGCTCCAGTTTTGACAGGGCACTGCCCACCAGTGCCTTGATATTTTTTTCGATATCTTCCCGGGTCTGGCTTTTGTCACCGTTAAAGAGTTCACCGGCTTTGGCGGCGATGGTATTAATCAGGGCGGCTTTATCGATCATGGTTATCGCTTGGCTGATGGTCAGAAAAGAGAAGGATACCGCAATAACAGCAAGGTAACGATCCGGAACTTATTATTGCTCAAATAAAGCCGTAATCTTTCCGGGTTTGATCACAATAAAGTCGTTATCGGCAACGCCATGCTGCTGTTTGGCGAGCTGCAGATCTTCCGGTGGTTGCAACATCGGCTCATTGGTTAGCATAAAGCTGCCCCAGTGCATTGCCAGCGACAGGCGTGAGCCAACATCGTTGTGGATATGCACGGCTTCTTCCGGATTGACATGGATCTCTTTCATAAACCAGCGTGGCTCGTAGGCACCAATCGGCACCATGGCCATATCCATGTAGCCGAAGTGCTCACCAATGGCTTTAAAATCTGAACTGTAGCCAGTATCCCCGGCAAAATAAAAGCGTTTACCCGGTTCAGCTGCTTCAGTCGCCGCTTCAAATACCCAGCCACACCAGAGCGTTCGATCCGGAAATATTGAACGGCCACTGAAGTGCTGACAAGGTACTGCCGTGTATGTCCAGCCGCGATGGGTATGGGATTCCCACCAATCCAGCTCGACCCAGTTAGCTATACCATGTTTGCTGAACCATTGGCCTAAGCCCAGGGGCAGCATAAACAGGGGTGGATTGTCTTTTTGTTTTTTCTGGATGGCTAATACTGAGTTTCGATCAAGATGGTCGTAATGGTCGTGAGAAATTACCACCACATCCACGTGGGGTAAGGCAGCAATATCGATCGCTGGTGGAGAGTAGCGCCTGGGGCCAGCCCACTGTACAGGAGATGCCCGTTCAGAAAAGTGTGGGTCGGTAATGATATTCATCCCCTGGTGGCGAATTAAAAAGGTCGCATGACCAATCCAGCTGGTCAGGGATTTATCGGAATGCTCAAAGACCGAATAATCATCGTCTACCACCGGAATAGAAACTTTCTTCGGCAGTGCCTCGATGATTTTCCATTTCAAGATGTTCCATAACGAGCGATGATGCATTTGCATAGCATCGTTATTGCGAAATCCGCCATTCGGCAGATGATGTTTTTTTGAGCGATTCACCGCAGCTACCCTATCTTATTTTGTTAATCAATTTAGCGCGGAGCAACACCTCGGACAAATTTAGGTATCGCCGCACGGCCATAACTCTGTTTGCTGACAATGTTTAAATCGTCGTCAAATACAAAATAGTCCATGCCTTCCCAGTGAAACGATTGGCCAAAACGAAGTTTGATCAATGCGGCAATTAATTTTTTGGTAAACGACATGCCTTCTACTGGTAGCATATCGTGCTGGCAATACCAGGCAAAACTGGCGGTTTTCTTTTGCTCATCAATCAGCATGCTTTTTTCAATAAAGGTCAGTTTGCCGTACACGCCGCTGAAGGCAAAGTTAATGGCTTTGCGGACTTGCTGTTTGCCACGGGCAGTGTGGCCATTCATCTCCCGAAATTCACACTCATCGGCAAAATAGTCCATGACCTCATCCAGGCGCTGATTGGAAAACGCATCGTTAAAGGTGTGCAATACATTGCGTATATCATTTGCCATCGGTATTTTTCCCTGCCTTATTATTTGCCAGTAGGATTTATCACATGCCGCCGGTGAGGTAAAGGCGCTCTATTGTCGCCCCGCGCTGAACAGACGTTTTGGGAGAGATCGGCTCACCCCATAAAAATAACCAAAAAAGCGGGGGAGGAAATGCCATGAAAAATGTGACGATCACCGGCGGCGGCAGTGGTTTTTCTCAGGGGCGATCAGCTGTTGTCGATATATTAAACGACAATAGTAAGGTATTGGTTGGAGAGTTTCTTTAGTGATAATATGGCCAGGCCTCGCAACTACAGCTACTGAGGACCTACTGAGGGCGGCCATGACCAGTATGGCACTGTAGGTATTCGCGCTTTTCTGTACTGATATTACATCATCGACTCAGCTGCTCTGTGATGAGGCATCAAGTCTGGGTAGTTGCAGGATTTTTTGATGAATGCACTGCTTTGGTGCGCTTTTTGGGGTGGGGGATTAGGTTTTAGTGCATCAAATGGGTGCGTATCCGATTTCGCCGCTCATTTGAGTCCATGAAACCTTCAACCATGCCCATTTATGGGGATAGATAAAAACTGGCACAGAGCCTGCTTAGACAGGAGTAACCATTTAACCAGTGCCGGGCGGGATGCCTGAAATCAAGACTGGCAGGGTTGGTTTTTCCTTTTTACAGGCCGGGAAATAAAACAGACGGTTGTAACACAAAGGGAAAAGCGTAGACTTTGGAAGCTATCGCATCCAGGTCACCCCTCCCGGATGAATATTAAGTAGAGCCAGGAGAATAATGCATGAAGTTAGTATCAGCCATTATCAAGCCATTCAAGCTTGATGACGTGCGGGAAGCGCTTTCTGATATCGGCGTTCAGGGTATTACTGTGACGGAGGTCAAGGGCTTTGGTCGCCAGAAAGGCCATACCGAACTGTATCGCGGTGCAGAGTATGTTGTGGACTTTCTGCCAAAGGTAAAGATTGAAGTGGCTATCTCGGATGATCTGCTGGATCAGGTGATCGAAGCAGTTTCCAATGCCGCCAATACCGGCAAAATCGGTGACGGAAAAATATTCGTGACCTCTCTGGAGCAGGCTATTCGGATCCGTACCGGAGAGACTGGCATTGACGCTATTTAAGTGCCAGCCAAAGGCATGACTCATCAGCAGCCACTGATGACATCGCCGAGCAGTATCAGTGATACACAGCTTTGAGCTAAATACAGCCCTTAGCTGAAAAGAAAGATAAAAAAGATGTGAATTTTACTGGGAGGGGTCCCGTGGAAGATATAACTCAGCTGTCGTATGCGCTCGACACTTTTTATTTCCTGATGTGTGGTGCACTGGTCATGTGGATGGCCGCTGGCTTTGCCATGCTGGAAGCCGGTCTGGTGCGCTCCAAGAACACCGTTGAAATTCTGACCAAGAACATTGCCCTGTTTGCCATTGCCTGCACCATGTACCTGCTCTGTGGTTATCAGATCATGTATCCGGGGGCTAACGAAGGCGGCATCATGCCTCTGTTCGGCACGCTGCTGGGCACTGAGAACAGCGTCGAGTCGGTACTTGGTGGTGGTGAAGATGCACCTTACTACTCTCTGCGTTCTGACTTCTTCTTTCAGGTGGTCTTCGTAGCTACTGCCATGTCCATCGTTTCCGGTGCCGTTGCTGAGCGCATGAAACTGTGGGCCTTCCTGCTGTTTGCGGTCTTTATGACGGGCTTCATCTATCCGGTACAGGGTTTCTGGAAATGGGGCGGTGGCTTCCTGAACGAAGCTGGCTTCCAGGATTTTGCCGGTTCCGGCGTGGTGCACATGGCGGGTGCTTCTGCTGCCCTGGCGGGTGTGCTGCTGCTGGGTGCCCGTAAAGGCAAGTACGCATCGAACGGTTCCGTTAATGCCATGCCTGGCGCTAACCTGCCACTGGCTACTCTGGGTACCTTTATCCTCTGGCTGGGCTGGTTCGGTTTCAACGGCGGCTCTCAGCTGAAGATTGCCGATGTGGAAAATGCCAACGCTGTTGCCCAGATTTTTGTCAACACCAATGCCGGTGCCGCCGGTGGTGTTATTGCTGCCCTGATCGTTGCCAGACTGTTGTTTGGTAAGGCTGACCTGACTATGGCTCTGAACGGTGCCCTGGCTGGCCTGGTTGCCATTACCGCAGAGCCGCTGACGCCAACCGCCCTGGGCGCAACGCTGATCGGTGCTGTTGGTGGTGCCCTGGTGGTCTTCTCTATTTTGGCGCTGGACAAACTGCGTATTGATGATCCGGTGGGTGCTATCTCTGTTCACGGTGTTGTGGGTATCTGGGGTCTGCTGGCGGTACCTCTGACCAACAGCGACGCTTCCCTGGGTGCTCAGCTGTTGGGTATTGGCAGCATCTTCGCCTGGGTGTTCGGTGCTTCTCTGGTTGTCTGGGGTGTGATCAAGGTAATCATGGGTCTGCGTATCTCCGAAGAAGAAGAGTACGAGGGTGCTGACCTTACTGAGTGTGGTATGGAAGCGTATCCGGAGTTCACCAGCAAGTCTTGAGAAATGTAAAAGCTGACATCAAACATCAACGTTGACAAAAACGTTGACAAAGAATGGCCCCGGCATCAATACACTTTGTATTGTCTCGCCGGGGTCTTTTTTATATACCTTTGGGCTATATACCTTTGGGCTATGGCAGTTTCAGATCCAGATCCGTTGGAACACCACTTTGCAAATAGGTTTTCACCTCTTGATAGTGCGGCTGAATCTCCGCGTCGTTGAGTTCTCCCAGCCAGAATGTCCAGGTCATATTCTTTTTACCACCATCTATAGCCTGGACTGCTCTGAGACCAAAATAGAGCGGTTGGCTGTCCTCGTCTGCATCAGTGCCGGTCATGATGTAAGAAGCTCCTACTAAATTATCGGGCATACTTTGATGTGACAATGGGAGATCTTTCAGGCATTTGTTCTGTTCGTTGGCCATTTCTTTCTGATAAATTGCCTGCTGTTTGGTGTCTCTGATCTGCATACCGCTCTCAGGGTAGGCTATGTAGAGGGTCACTTTTTCAGGGTCTGATTTGGCCAGGTTTCTGACGGTGACAGTTCTGTCGCTAATGGTTTTCGCCCGTGCACTGTCACCTTGCATATGTATGGACATGGCTTCAGGGGGTGCTGTATTCTCGGGAGAAACCAGCGGGGTTGCAGGGGCTTTCGTATGAAATAACACCATCACCCTGGTGACGGTTCTTTCTTCAATTAGCTTTAAGAGTGTCTGTTCGATAATGGTTTGCATGCCTACGCCAATGGGGCGTAATATTTTGTCAAAATCTGAAAGTTCAATTACTTTGACTTTTGAAAGCTCTTGAAAGCGCTTTAATATCTCTGACTTGATTGTATCGTCATCTGAACCGGAGACTGGCTTATAAGCTCCATGTTGGAGTTCAAAGCCGGATTGCAGCCTGACTTGAAGGTGGGGAATCACTTTTTTAAACCTCTCGCCGTGAGTGCAGCCGGTCAAAACAAAGACAAGTGTATTGAGGATCAATGCTTTTAGAGCATTAGAAAGTTTCATGTTTTGTTGTGCAGGCTGATTTTTGTTGGACTGGAGTTGTAAAGGTAGAACAGGATTTGGATATTTCAATCTTTGGTTAACTACTTACGCCCGGACATGCTGAAAACTTGAAAAACCACAGCTTTATTTAAAATCTGAAATTAAGCAGGAACCTATCTGGATTTTTGTGGTCTGCACTGGTCCGAGTTTAAGAAATGTAAGGTTATGCTTATGATTTCTCCCTCCTCTTCTCCTGTTACTGGAGCTGATCAATCACCGTCTTATGAAGAATCAATGACACAAAATGCTGTATTGGGGAATCACGATGTTCAATCTGCTTCCGCTGATGCAACAGTAAGTTTAAGGTATCAAGCTACAGTTCCGGTTCTGCCGGAAACTTCCCAAAAGGCGAATGTTGACACGCATAAAGCCAGTGCCGTTTCAGTCTGTAGTGGAAGTACACACAAATCCCCGGGAAAGCCTGATAACTCAGCCCCTGAGCTTCCCTCCGGGGAATCAGCAGACACACTGGTTTCCACTTTTATTGCAAACAATCCAACAATAGCATATTGCCTTCGTAACCCAGAGTTTCATAAGGCTGCGGTGACAATGTTAGCTTTGTATTACCTGCATTGTGAACCTCAGTCTGATGATGATTCGCAAGAACCAAAAAGTAAGTCAAAAAAGGCTTTATGTGAACTTGTTATGAATAATATCGAACGTTCAAATATAATATTTCCTTTTATAGCGGTTCCCGGTTGCGGCCGCTTAGATCCTGTAAGATTTCTGGGGGTCATGCTCTCTTTATGTGAAAGCGCTTATCAAGACGCTTTTCCAAAAAACGTTCTCAGCATTGGCTCGGGGCAAGCATTTCTAGAAAAATGTTTTGATTCGATGAGAGGAGTCAGCGTGAAATGCTATGACCGTGAACCGCTAACCAGATTTTTACCTGTTGAACAAGCTGAGTTCCCAAAAGATATTAACAAGTGCCTGCCTGATGATTGCAGTAGTTGTTTATTGGTTTCAGGATATCCCCAAGGGTATTTAGGCCCTGTGCTCACGGAATTTATCCGACGGGGAGGGGAGATGCTCTGCACCACTGTTGAGAGTGGTTTGTTTTGTGATGTGCATGAAGGATATGAAGATAATCCCAAGGTTCTCAGGGATGGGATTGAAAAGTTAAGGAAGAAGAATGGGGCGTTCTTTGAGGTTCAATTAACGGATTACACTCTGATGGGGCCTGCGTCATTTATCCAGTTTTACAACTGGCCCTCAAGCGTTAAGCAGCTAATGTTTGATTCCAGGATTTTGAATGGTTTGTGTTCCGATATCGAATTTCCTCGATTCCTGACATCACGTTCACGTAGATAAAATGATTATGCAAAATGTCACTGCTGTAACTCTAACGCAATCCACAGGTTATGCTACCCCTTCGGGTGCGGGTGATCATTCGTTATCTCCCGCCCTTGCTGCACTTGGCGCTGTGCGTCCGACACCTGGCCTGGATCCGCCAGAACAAACGATTTCTACAAATGGCATTGAATCGATAACAGACAGAAATGTGGAATTAGTACAGGGCCCTATCCGTAATGAAATCAACGGAGCTTTTCGAGGCGTTGCCAACACTGACGCAGCGGGTACTTCATCCGTAGATTCAGAAAGGGCCTTGATAATGAAGATGAAGAATGTAATAACGAAATCTGTTGGAGTTCTGACTTATAGGAATGAACACGTGTGCGGTGTTGCAGCGAAGGGTAACACCAGGGGCCAACTTCAGTTGAAACTTATGGTTAATCACGATTGCAGCCAGGAGGTGAGGCAGCAGTTGCTCACCGACGTGGAATTCTACCTGCAGAATAATGTACCGCAGTGGTTGCGCGATGAGTTTACACTGGTGATTGAATACGGCGGGCCTATAGAAGCGCTATAGGCAGGCTTTTCTCATAGCGCCGGGTCGTCGGGGATTTTCGGTAATCCTGGATGGATTCGGTTTCGCTATCAATAAAACTTAATCTTACTATCCAAAAGTTTGATTTTTCTTATTTGCTGTTGAGTTATATCTTTATTCCAACTATTTCCATTTGGTTAACTGCTTAAGTGCAAGTGGTCGTTGTTAGTCAGAAGGATGGCTTGCCAATGCGTAAAATGGCTTTGAGTGTCCGTTTCAGGAATGTGCCGACTCCGCTGGGAGGTCTGGCTTTGGGTATTGCCAGTCTGGGAGCTGTCTGGGCTCTGGTGTTGCCGGACTTCGCCGGGTGGTTCAAGTTGTCCTCGGCGCTGGTGGCCAGCCTGCTGGTTTTGGCCATTATTCTGAAATTTGTCAGCAATCCCGGTTTGTTTCGGGAGGATCTGGCTCATCCTGTGGTAAGCAGCGTGATGCCAACCTGTGCCATGGCCAGTATGGTCATTGCGCAATCTTTGTTGATGGCAACGCCTGCTTTTGCCAGAGGGCTCTGGCTGCTGGCTTTGGTTGCTCATCTGCTTTTGTTCATCAGTTTTACGGCTCACAGGTTCATTGATTTCCATTTGCACCAAATGGTTCCAAGCTGGTTTGTGCCACCCGTTGGCATTATTGTCGCGGCAGTGACCAGCAAGGGTATGGGGCATGAGGAACTTGTCTTTACGTTGTTTGTTTTTGGACTATGCTGCTACTTCATAAAGCTGCCAGTGATGTTGTATCGTTTGATTTTCAGAGAGAAGATTCCTGATGCTGCACTGCCCACATTTGCCATTATGGCGGCACCGGCGAGCCTTTCTCTGGCGGGCTACCTGTCCATAACTGACCAGCCGAATTACTTACTGGTTGCGGTCCTGCTGCCATTGGCTATTTTTATGACGAGTCTGGTCTATGTTGCGTTTGTACGCTTACTGCGCCTGCCGTTTTCGCCAGGATATGCTGCTTTCACATTTCCGATGGTAATTGGGGCTACAGCGTTGTTTAAGCTGGCAGATATACTTCATCAACAGGGCTATCAAAAAGTTTGTGATGTTATTAACAATCTGGCCGGTTTTGAACTTTTGGTGGCGACGGTAATCGTACTTTATGTTGCCCTCCGCTATCTCTGGTATTACTTCTCACCTCGCCATCCCTGATGTATGTCGAGATATGGACTGACCGGTCAATATGGCCACGGGTAAATTGTACCCATGGCCTGAAATGCCGAGCTTATGATCCCTCTTCATTTCGGCATTTATTTATTAACGGAACAGGAAATGTCGGTAACACACTCTGGCGCTGGTCTCGCCATCCCTATGCTGATCTTTTGCGGTCTGTTTTTACTGGCGGCCATTTCGGCAATCCTGCTTAAAAAGCTGCGTTTTCCCTATACCATTGGGCTGGTTGTGATCGGTATGGCCCTGGGGATGGCGGCTGAATATTCTGAAATACTGGCACCTGTACTCCGTCTTTCCCTGACTCATGACCTGATTATGTACGTTTTGCTCCCCGTACTGGTGTTTGAGGCAGCCATCAATATAAAGTTTTCCGCCCTGATGAAAGAGCTGGTGCCTGTATTGATGCTGGCCATTGTGGGAGTCATTTTGTCGACACTGGTTCTCGGTGTGATTCTGGGTGAGTTGACGCCTCTGACGCTGGCGGGCGCGCTGTTGTTTGGTGCGCTGATTTCGGCAACGGATCCAGTGGCCGTGATTGCGCTGTTTAAAGAGGTGAAAGCGCCTGAACGGATGTCTCTGCTGATGGATGCAGAGAGTTTGTTTAACGATGCAACCGCGATCGTTATGTTTGGCATTGTGCTCTCGATTATCCAATCGGGAACAGGGGTGTCTGGTAGCACGGCTTTTGCTGCCTTTGTCGAGTTCTTCAGGGTTTTCTTTGGCGGGATTTTTGTGGGTGCGGCCATGGGGGCAGCCATGCTGGTGCTGCTCAGGTTGTCCCGGGGGATGCCTTATGTGCATATTGCTCTGACAACTATCCTGGCTTTTACCAGCTTTATTATTGCTGACCATGTCTTTGAAACGTCCGGTGTCATGTCGGTTATCGCTGCCGGGATTGTCACTCGCAGCTATGGCCGTCGGGCGATGGCTGACTTTATGACTTTGCGTCACCTGGACCCTTACTGGGAGTTTATGGCATTTGTGGCCAATAGCTTTATTTTCCTGCTGTTAGGGTTAAGTGAGGACTTCCTGCTGCGGAATATTGAGCGGCTCGGTATGATCTACCCCACGTTAATCATTGCTATTGTCGCCGTTCTTATGGCGCGCTTTCTGGTGGTATATCTGTTGCTGCCCGTCAGTAACCTGATGCCATTGAGTAATAAAGTGGACAGCAATTCAATGAAGGTGATGTTCTGGGGCGGATTGAGAGGGGTTGTGCCTGTTGCCCTGATGCTATCGATTCCGGACTCCATGCCTGAAAAGCGCATGATCATAGAAATGACGCTGGCCGTTATTCTTTTCTCACTGTTGATTCAGGGTACTACCATTGGCTGGTTGATGTCCCGTTTAGGGATAAAAAGGGAAGCCTGAAGCCACTGAATTCAATCAATATTTGGGTGCTGTTGGCTCTCAGCCTTATAATACCTGTTTTGGCATTCTGTCAGCCTGCGCCCATTGGGGCTCGGGCGTTATTGAGAAAGCAATTCCATGACTGTACGCACCCGTATTGCACCTTCCCCTACCGGCGATCCTCATGTCGGTACTGCCTATATCGCCCTGTTTAATCTGGCGTTTGCCAAGAGTCAGGGCGGCCAGTTCCTGCTTCGTATAGAAGATACGGATCAAACCAGAAGTACCCCTGAATCCGAGCAACAGATTCTCGACTCGCTGCGCTGGCTTGGTTTGAATTGGGATGAGGGTCCTGATGTTGGCGGCCCACACGGCCCTTATCGGCAGAGTGAGCGCCGGGAAATCTACGCTGATCATGCTCAAATCCTGTTGGATAAAGGGCATGCGTTCCGTTGCTTCTGCTCATCAGAGCGTCTTGATGCCCTGCGTGCAGAGCAAACGGCGAACAAGCAGACACCCGGGTACGATGGTCACTGCCTACATCTTTCTGAAGACGACGTTCAGGCCAGGCTGAATGCGGGCGAGCCTCACGTTGTCCGGATGAAAGTGCCTGAGAGTGGCATCTGCACAGTGGATGATATGCTCCGTGGTACCATCGAGATTGACTGGTCCCAGGTGGATATGCAGGTTCTGGTGAAAGCCGATGGCATGCCAACCTATCACCTGGCCAATGTTGTTGATGACCATCTGATGGAAATCACGCACGTTATTCGTGGTGAGGAGTGGATCAACTCTGCGCCCAAGCATCAGTTGTTGTACCAATACTTTGGCTGGCAGATGCCTGTGCTCTGCCATATGCCGTTGTTGCGAAACCCTGATAAGAGCAAGTTGTCCAAGCGCAAGAACCCAACCTGTATTACTTACTATCGTGATATGGGGTATCTGCCGGAAGCACTGTTGAACTACCTGGGTCGTATGGGCTGGTCCATGCCGGATGAGCGGGAGAAGTTCAGCCTGGAAGAGATGCTGGCGGATTTTGATCTCAAAAGGGTCTCTCTGGGTGGCCCGATTTTTGACCAGGAAAAACTGTCCTGGTTGAATGCCAGCTGGATTCGCGAAAACCTGACCACAGAGCAATTTGCTGATCGCCTGCATCACTGGTTGCTGAACCGTGACTACCTGATGAAGTTTCTGCCAATGGCGAAAGAGCGGGTTGAGCGTCTCAGCGATTTTGCTCCTATTGCTGCCTTTATGTTCTCCGGTATGTTGAATCTGTCGCCTGAAGACTTTGCCCATAAAAAGCTGGAAGCGGGTGATGTTAAGAAGGTGTTGCAGTTCACGCTCTGGAAGCTTGAACAGTTGCGCCAGTGGCAGCGTGATCAGATTTTCGCGGAAATTAAAGGGCTTTCCAAAGCGATGGACATTAAGCTGGGTGATTTTAATCATCCTGTCTTTGTTGCTATTGCCGGTACGCCAAACTCCTGGTCTGTTATGGAGTCCATGGAGATCCTGGGCCCGGATATGACGCGTGCACGCCTGCGTCATGCTGTTGAGGTGTTGGGTGGCGTGTCCAAAAAAGAAGCGAAACGTCTGGAAAAAGAGTTTGCAGCGCTTTAACCCGGCGGCTTCTTTGGGCTAAGGCCGGTTGTCTACCGGCCTTTTCTATAGATGCATATATAACTGCACTATTATTTGATCATAATTTTTATAAGCGACGCTTGACAGGATAGGGGGGCATCCATATCATTCGCCCTGCGTTTCGGGGGTGGCAAAACAAAGCTTCCTGCGAGAGGTGCTAAAGCAAAAGCAGTTGTTGAATACGCTAAGTATTGTTGCTGCGAAGGTTTTGGGGCTATAGCTCAGCTGGGAGAGCGCAACACTGGCAGTGTTGAGGTCAGCGGTTCGATCCCGCTTAGCTCCACCAAACATCGTTCGATGTTTGCGTCCCCTTCGTCTAGTGGCCTAGGACACCGCCCTTTCACGGCGGTAACAGGGGTTCGAGTCCCCTAGGGGACGCCACTTAATTCTCTTGACCAGAGAGCAGGATTTGAAGAATCCTTAACATGTCTTCACTGCGGGAATAGCTCAGTTGGTAGAGCGCAACCTTGCCAAGGTTGAGGTCGCGAGTTCGAACCTCGTTTCCCGCTCCAGATTCAGACCTGAAACTGTCTTAAAAATGTTTCACTGCGGGAATAGCTCAGTTGGTAGAGCGCAACCTTGCCAAGGTTGAGGTCGCACTTTCTTGTGACAAGAGCGAACCTCGTTTCCCGCTCCAAATCTAGAGCTTAAGTGATAATTGTGTCATTTAAGTCAGAAGGATTGCGTCCCCTTCGTCTAGTGGCCTAGGACACCGCCCTTTCACGGCGGTAACAGGGGTTCGAGTCCCCTAGGGGACGCCACTTATTCTCTGACCAGAGAGCAGGATTTGAAGAATCCTTAATATATCTTCATTGCGGGAATAGCTCAGTTGGTAGAGCGCAACCTTGCCAAGGTTGAGGTCGCGAGTTCGAGCCTCGTTTCCCGCTCCAGATTCAGACCGGAAGCTGTCTTTAAAAAGTTTCACTGCGGGAATAGCTCAGTTGGTAGAGCGCAACCTTGCCAAGGTTGAGGTCGCGAGTTCGAACCTCGTTTCCCGCTCCAAATCTAGAGCTTAAGTGATGATTGTGTCATTTAAGTCAGAAGGATTGCGTCCCCTTCGTCTAGTGGCCTAGGACACCGCCCTTTCACGGCGGTAACAGGGGTTCGAGTCCCCTAGGGGACGCCACTTATTATCAAAATGTTGTATTTGTTATCCAGAATGGCATAATGCGACAGGTTGATATGGGGCTATAGCTCAGCTGGGAGAGCGCAACACTGGCAGTGTTGAGGTCAGCGGTTCGATCCCGCTTAGCTCCACCATTTCTTTTGCGAGTAATTACTTGGTTGTTAGACCACGCTGTTGCAGAGTGTTTTAACACTTTCTTGTGACAAGAGTTATTGCTTGCTTTGTTCCAAATCTAGAGCTTAAGTGATGATTGCTCATTTAAGTCAGAAGGTTTTGCGTCCCCTTCGTCTAGTGGCCTAGGACACCGCCCTTTCACGGCGGTAACAGGGGTTCGAGTCCCCTAGGGGACGCCACTTATTCTCTTTCAGAGAGTCGGGGCTGAAAAATTCTTAAAATCACCTTCGCAGCCTGAATAGCTCAGTTTTCAGAATACAACGCTTGCCAGCGTTGAGGTAGAATTTGCTTGTCACAAGAGTCAGCCTCGTCTAAACATCCAATCAAAAAAAATCAGCCTGATGGCTGATTTTTTTGTGTGTAAATTTTCTTGTTCCCCTTTACCCACCAATCCTCTGTCTTACTCTGATTTCGGATCGGTCTCTGGCTAAAGTGAGTCTTAACGAGCTTGGGACTGGCGTCTCTGCTTTTTCAGAGCTTTAAAGCCTTCTTTCAGTAAATCAACCAGCTTAAAGTCATTCTTGGCTGCATACACCTTAAATTCCCTGGAAAACTCAGGGGATACTCGGAAGCTGAGCCCGACCCATTCATCATTGGATGATTTGGCTTGCTGCTTAGTTTTTGTGGTGGTGCTTTTGGGTTGTGCTTTCTGTCTGGGCATGGTCTTTCCCCATTCTTTTTTGTTTAGAGTTGTGTGGATTTATCGTCAAAAGTACTAAAGAGTTTAGAAGAAACGGGAGATTTCGCTGCTTTTGATGTTTTGAGAGGGGGGATTCTGGCTTGAGAGGTTCTGGGGAAGGGGGATAGACACCGGCAAGTGCCGGTGTCTAGGAGGCTGACCGAGAATAGACTGCCCTACCGGCAACTGCTCCTGCGTTGCTCTAGCTCCTGCATCCATGCAGTCGTGTGGTGGCAGCAAATTGGTCTAAAAAGTCGGAAATTTTTAGCAAATAGAACCACTATTCGCTAAAAATTTCCGACTTTTTATCCTCAATTTTCTGCCATCCTCGCTACGGGGTCGCCTAGACGGGCGCTATTCTCGGTCAGCCTCCTGGCTCTTATTACAGCACGTCGATGCTGTTCAGGTCATTATGGGCTTGCTCAAGACGGGAGATCATGGACTCCTGGCCAGCTCGCAGCCAAACCCGTGGGTCGTAGAACTTCTTGTTTGGCTTGTCGGCACCTTCAGGGTTGCCCAGCTGGCCCTGCAGGTAAGCTTCGTTCTTCTTGTAGTAGTTCAGAACGCCCTCCCAGCACGCCCATTGGGTGTCTGTGTCGATGTTCATCTTTACTACGCCGTAAGAGACGGATTCACGGATCTCTTCCAGGGTTGAGCCAGAGCCGCCGTGGAATACGAAGTTCAGTGACTTGGCTGGAAGGCCGAACTTCTCAGAGCAGTACTTCTGGGAGTTGTCGAGAATCTTCGGTGTCAGCTGAACATTACCTGGCTTGTATACGCCGTGAACGTTGCCGAAAGAAGCGGCGATGGTGAAGCGGTGGCTGATCTGGCTCAGAATTTCGTAAGCGTAGGCTACGTCTTCTGGCTGGGTGTACAGCATGGAGCTGTCCATGTGAGAGTTATCAACGCCGTCTTCTTCACCGCCAGTGCAGCCCAGTTCGAACTCCAGTGTCATGTCCATTTTGGCCATGCGCGTCAGGTATTCAGCGCAGGTGGCAATGTTTTCTTCCAGAGACTCTTCGGACAGGTCGATCATGTGCGAAGAGAACAGTGGCTTGCCGTGCTGCTCGTAAAACTCTTCACCCGCAGTCAGCAGAGCATCGATCCATGGCAGCAGTTTGCGTGCGGCGTGGTCAGTGTGAAGGATTACAGGGATGCCGTAAGCTTCAGCAACTGCGTGGACGTATTTTGCACCGGTAATGGCACCCAGGGCACCGGCAGGGTCAGTCTTCAGGCCTTTACCTGAGAAGAAGGACGCACCACCGTTGGAGAACTGAATGATAACAGGAGACTTCACTTTTGCCGCAGCTTCAAGAACTGCGTTGATTGAATCGGTACCAACAACGTTCACTGCTGGCAGCGCAAACTCACCGGCCTTGGCAGCTGCAAAGATTTTCTGAACGTCATCACCGGTAACTACGCCTGGCTTTACCAGGTCCAGGATTTTTTGGGACATGTGGCTGATTCTTCCTCGATCAGGGGTTAACAGTGTGTTTCAGTTTGAGTGCCGTGTCTGGTCAGGACTTCTATTCTTGCAGCTGCCTGAGCATAAGTAGTTAACCACATGAAATCATATATTTCTGACTGAGTTGTCAGTCACTCTGCGGCGTTGCAACTCCGGTCACATAGCTACGGCTATGCTCCCTACGTTGCGCCTTGCATAGCAACTGCCCACTTAGCCAGAAATATACGATTCCATTTGGCCAACTACTTAGCGACATAACCGAATCGTTCGGCATTTTGTCATCAGGGCTGAGAAATTCCGGATTAGACACTTCAAATTCTTGCTAATGATACGGAAAGGTTACAACAGGTAAAGCCTTTTTTCCTGATTAATAAAAAACTATGGCGGGGGGATTTTATAACTGTTGTTTATTGTTGTCTGTTTCTGTTTTTTTCAATGTGGTTGTGTTTTTTCCAGTGGGCGGATTTTGAAAGTGTTGTTTCAGTTTATTGGTTTTTATTGAGAAGGCCGTTTTTTTAACAGTTTTTCCGAAAATTTAGTCTGGGAAAAAGCATGTCAATGTATGAATGCTGTTGATCTATTTTGATGCTCTTTTGGCAAAGAAAATCAATAGTGGTTTCTTGATTTGAATCAGTTTTTTTGAGGTTTTCTTGTGTTGTAATGCGGAAGACAGAGAGCGGCATATACCTGAAGTTAAATAAAAAATATTTTTAAATAATTGTTTTGAATAAAAATTTTATGATACCCAATGAACTTGTAAAGGCTAACGCAGGCAATTTTATTGAGTTGAGAGTTTACCAATAAATGGCAATGGTCAGGCATTAATACTCAGGATGCACTATCTTGAGGAGGTTGAAATAGAAGACGGAGACCTGATGATTGCCAGCGTATTAAACAGCATTTCTATTCTGGGCAAAGATATAAAAAAACAGCCTCGGAATAATAGATAGTTTTTTTAAAGGTTATCTTGGTTAACTACTAGAGGGCGATAATCATGGCCGGAAAAAAACAGGCTGGAAAAACTGTAAATAAAGATGCAGTTGTTCAGGATGTTGATGCTCAGATTAATGCGTTAATTGAGCGGGCGATGGTGGCAAGGGAGAAGTTTCTCAAGCTGACTCAGGAAGATGTCGACAGGGTCACCAGGGCTATGGCTCTGGCGGGTCAGGCAGCTCATATGGAGCTGGCGCGAATGGCTGTTGAGGAGACCGGTCGTGGTATCCTGGAAGATAAGGTGACCAAAAACATCTTTGCCACCGAGTACGTTTACCACTCCATCAAGTACGATAAGACCGTAGGCGTTATTGAAGACAACGCTGAAGAAGATTTCATGCTGGTTGCTGAGCCGGTAGGCATTGTGTGTGGGGTTACTCCGGTGACTAACCCGACCTCCACCACCATGTTCAAGTCCATTATTTCTACCAAAACCCGTAACCCGATTATTTTTGCTTTCCACCCCTCCGCTCAGAAATGTTCCAGTGAAGCTGCCCTGATTGTTCGTGATGCGGCGGTTGCGGCCGGTGCCCCTGAAGACTGTGTACTGTGGGTCGAGTACCCTTCCATTGAAGCGACTCAGAAGCTGATGACGCACCCTGAAGTTGCCGTTATTCTGGCGACCGGTGGCTCCGGCATGGTGCGCGCAGCCTACTCTTCCGGTAAGCCTGCCCTGGGCGTAGGTTCTGGTAACGTGCCTTGCATTATTGATCAGTCTGCGGATATCAAACAGGCCTGTAATGATCTGGTGATGTCCAAGAGCTTCGACAATGGCATGATCTGCGCTTCTGAGCAGGCCGCGATTGTTCATCAGTCGGTTTATAAAGAGGTGGTCAAAGAGCTGAAGTCTCAGAATGTGTACTTCACTACGCCGGAGGAGAACGGGCGACTGGCTGAAGTGGTCATTCATGACGGTCATGTAAACAGTAAGATTGTTGGCATGAAGCCTTCTTATATTGCCGGACTCGCCGGTATCAAGGTGCCTGAGAATACCCGTATTCTGGCCGCAGAAATTGAGGGTGTCGGCCCTGAGTTCCCGCTGTCCCGGGAAAAGCTCTCTCCGGTTCTCGGGGTGCTCAAGGCGAAAGATGCCCATCATGCTGTTGAGCTGGCGGATCAAATGCTCAATTTCGGCGGTCTTGGACACTCTGCCGTGTTGCATGCCCAGGATAACCAGGTGGTTGAAGAGTTCTCGCTGGCCATGAAAGCCGGTCGTATCATTATCAACTCACCAAGCACCCACGGTGCCATTGGTGATATTTACAACACCAATATGCCTTCCCTGACCCTGGGTTGCGGCACCTACGGTGGTAACAGTACCACCTCCAACGTATCTGCGGTAAACCTGATCAATGTCAAGCGTGTCGCCAAGCGCCGGGTCAATATGCAATGGTTTAAACTTCCCGAAAAGATTTACTTCGAGGCCAACTCTCTTCAGTACCTTGAAAAGATGCAGGATATTTCTCGTGTCTTTATCGTAACTGATGAGGTTATTCAGTCCCTGGGTTATGTGGACAAAATCCTCTACCACCTGAGAAAGCGTACCGTGCCGGTTCAGGTTGAAATTTTCAATCAGGTTGAGCCTGATCCAAGTCTGGAGACCGTTCGCAATGGTGCCCGGGAAATGGCACGGTTTAACCCGGATGTGATCATAGCCCTGGGCGGTGGTTCACCCATTGATGCGGCCAAGGGAATGTGGCTTTTCTATGAACAGCCGGATGCTGACTTTGCCGGTATGGCCCAGAAATTCCTGGATATCCGCAAGCGTGTCTATAAATTCCCGCATCTGGGTAAGAAGGCGAAGCTGGTTGCGATTCCGACCACTTCCGGTACCGGTTCTGAGGTAACGTCCTTCGCCGTTATTACCGATAAGGAAAAAGGTGCCAAGTACCCACTGGCTGACTATGAGCTGACTCCGGATGTGGCCATTATTGACCCTAACCTGGTACTGTCTGTTCCGAAGAAAGTGACAGCAGATACCGGCCTGGATGTGCTCACTCACGCCATGGAAGCTTATGTGTCCATCATGGCTTCAGACTACACCGATGCTCTGGCGATGAAAGCGATTCAGCTGGTCTTCGATTATCTGCCGCAGTCTTATGAAACCGCTGACCGAAAAGCCCGGGAGAAAATGCACAATGCGTCCTGTATTGCCGGCATGGCATTTGCCAACGCTTTCCTGGGCGTCAACCATGCGATTGCCCATAAGCTGGGTAATGAATTGCATATTTCTCACGGTCAGGCCAATGCGGTGTTATTGCCTCATGTGATTGAGTATAACGGCTGCCCTAATCCAACCAAGGTGGCATCATTCCCGAAATATCAGTATTACATTGCCCACGAGAAGTATGCTGAGATTGCCAGAATGCTGGGCCTGCCTGCCAAGACGCCGGAAGAGGGGGTTAAATCCCTGGCCAATGCTGTTCGTGATTTGATGAAGCGTCTGGATATGCCTGCTTCTCTTCAGGAGATTGGTGTGGATGAGTCTCTGTTCAAGAGTAAAATCAGCATGCTGGCTAACCACGCCTTTGAGGATCAGACCACAACGGCGAATCCTCGTTTGCCATTGATTTCTGAGCTGGAAGAGCTGCTCATCAAGGCTTATTACGGCAAATAACCTTCGACTGAAATAGGTCGTATGCCTCTAATCAGGGTTTGGTTAGAGGCATTTTTTTATGTTTTTATTGGCTGTGGGTTAGTCCGTCCCAGAAGGCTTTCATTTTGTCCATCAGAGACTGGCTTGCATCTTTTGCCTGTGTGGCAAATTTTCCCGCTGACTCCTTGCCTTGTTCCAGTTCACAGGCTGTTCGTTCTCCCAGGCATTGAGCTTTGCAAGTGCTGCTGTCCTGCTCATTGATAAGACTCGATGCCTTGCACTTGGCTGCACAAACCGATTGCTTTTGCTCGCAATTCAGCACTTCGGCGGTGATCGTGGAAGAAAAAATCAGCATCCCGGCAATAAATAGCTGTTTCATAAAAGACCAATATTAATAAGCGGTAAGAAGAATGATATTACCAGTTTACTTGATGTTGAGGGTCTGGATATCGGCAGAAAAATTGATTTTTTGTGTTCTCTGGTGTTATTTACTGTTTAATTTTTTGGGGTCTGTTTCTGTGGTTATATTTTTTATTTATAAAAAATAAAATATTTGATGAATCTAATCATAACAAGTCAGATTGCCTGGCGTTTAAAAATAACTGATTACAAAAAAATTACATTTTTCTGGCGGTGAAAGGATCATACATTTACCGATGTCTTGCTTTCTGTCTTGTAACTATGTTTTTTGGGTTGTTGTTTTTTGATGGGATGGAACAGTTGTCTCTGTTGGCGTGCTTGTTAATGAATTATATTGCTTAAGTTTGTATTTTTTTGTTTTTTTGCTTTCAACCCTGAGTTACGGCAGCTTTGAGATGTTTTACGCTTATCTCTTCAGATACGTAGGTGGTTTCTGTCGTTTTTCTATTGTTGAATAGTTCGTCAGAGTCTTGTGATTAGAACTCTGTGGTTACATATTCATGTTCATATTTGATAATGTCGATAAATAAGATCTTGCATTGGTGTAGCGGTGAGTGGGCTTGTAACGGGCTTGACTAGCGGGATTACAGTCCGCATTATCCCTATAGGTAAAGGTGCTGATCTGAATGTATGATGGCAACGGATCTTGTTGACTGGCTAAGGCAGCGTACTGGCGTGGTTCGTTGGGAGTACATATAAGAATTCGGAATCAATCAAAACTGTAATGGCTTTGCTGAATTCCGGTTTTTCGATCAAACTCTATATCACACTGGTGACCTATGAAGCTGACCAGTGGCTTCGACAATCGGTTGATCCCGGATGAGAAGCGGTGTGAAATTATGTGTTATGTATTGTTTAATTTTGCATATTTGTAACTCCGTACCACCAAGAAGTCAACCCTTGTCCGTAAGTTTATGTGCTTCAGGGATACAAGTCCTGTGGAGTGGGTTTCGAAATACGACAGCTAATCAATGTTGTCGTTTGTTTTTAGTGGTGCTGTGACTGGGTAAAATCTGTGATCTGCCGTTAAACCCTGTAGTTAACTGTTTGGGGTTTGCGATAGGTGTATTTACTGTGCTGCATTCGCTGACGAAATCCTTTTTACTAGAGGCAGGGCGGTATTTCCGCTTTGATTAACGGTATTGGAGACATCATGATCAAGATTGCTATTAATGGCTACGGCCGTATCGGTCGCAACGTACTGCGCGCACTCTACGAAGCTGGCCGTCGCGATGAATACCAGATTGTTGCCATTAATGATCTGGGTGACACCAAAATCAATACTCACCTGACTAAGTACGACACCGTTCATGGCCGTTTCAACGCACAGGTTGAAGAAGGCGAAGGCGCTCTGTTCGTAAACGGTGACGAAATCAAGACCTTCTCTGAGCGTGACCCTTCCAAGCTGCCATGGGGCGAGCTGGGTGTTGACGTTGTCTTTGAATGTACTGGTGTTTTCCGTTCCAAAGATTCCTGCAAGCCACACCTGGATGCTGGTGCCAAGAAAGTTATCATTTCTGCGCCTGGCTCAAACGTTGACGCTACCATCGTTTACGGTGTGAACCACGACACTCTGACTGCAGATATGACCGTTATTTCTAACGCATCCTGCACCACCAACTGTCTGGCTCCTATCGCCAAGCCTCTGAACGACGCCCTGGGCATTGATAAGGGTCTGATGACCACTATCCACGCTTACACCAACGACCAGCGTCTGAGCGATGTATACCACTCTGACCTGTACCGTGCCCGTGCTGCTGCCATGAACATGATTCCAACCGCTACCGGTGCTGCTGCTGCTGTTGGTGAAGTTGTTCCTGAGCTGAAAGGCAAGTTCGACGGCATGGCGGTTCGCGTACCGACCATCAACGTTTCTCTGGTGGACCTGAGCTTCGTTGCTGCACGTGAAACCACCGTTGAAGAAGTGAACGAAATCATTGCTATTGCTGCCAAGTCCAACCCGGCTATGGCAACTGTTCTGTCTGTGAACAACGAAGAGCTGGTTTCCATGGACTTCAACCACAGTCCGTTCTCTTCCAACTTCGATGCTACTCAGACTCGTGTTCTGGGCAACCTGGTTAAGGTTATGTCCTGGTACGACAACGAGTGGGGCTTCTCCAACCGTATGCTGGATACGGCCAAGGCCCTGATGAACGCGTAAGGCATTCACCCAGTGAACTCAACACAGGCTCGTTTAACGGGCCTGTGCTGGTTACGATAAATGAGATAGGTTGTTTCAGGCTGTTGGTAAACAAAGAGAAGACAGTGCTACGGGGCAAGATGGCTCCTATACTCTAACGGCACTTTCTTCTTTTGTTTGCACTCCGTTCAATACATTTGTCCTGCAGAGCAGAGGTGTACAGGTTGTGAACGGCTGCCGTGCACATCATTAATCCATTAAGGCCTGTCGCTTGCTGTAATGACTCCGGTGGAGGCTGAAGGCTCCCACGACAGCGGCGGGTTCACAAGCGAGAGGATTATTATGCTCAGACGCACAAAAATTGTGGCAACCCTGGGGCCTGCAACAGAATCTGAAGAACAGCTGCAAAAGCTGATTGAAGCTGGCGTCAACGTTGTTCGCCTCAACTTCTCCCACGGTGATCCGGAAGATCACAAAGCCCGTGCCAAAACCATTCGTGAAATTGCTGAAAGACTGAACCGTCCGGTTGCTATCCTGGGTGATCTGCAAGGGCCAAAGATTCGCATTGGCCGTTTCCAGAATGGCAAGATTCACCTTCCGGATGGCGCAACCTTTCACCTGGATGCCAGCCTTCCCATTGATGATGGCGATGAAACCCAGGTGGGGCTCGGTTATAAAGATCTGCCAAACGACTGCAAGGTTGGTGACATACTGCTGCTGGATGACGGGCGGATCAGCCTGGAAGTCATGGCGATTGATGGTCCGAGCATAAAGACCAAAGCGATCAATGGCGGCGAGCTGTCCAATAACAAGGGCATTAACCTTCAGGGTGGCGGTCTTTCTGCGGCGGCATTAACGGAAAAAGATAAGCAGGACATTCTTCTGGCGGCTGAGCTGGAAGTGGACTATCTGGCAGTATCTTTTGTCCGTCATGCCAGCGATGTTGAAGAAGCCCGTCGTCTACTCCACGAAGCTGGTGGAACCGCCGCTATTCTGTCCAAGATTGAGCGGGCCGAGGTGGTGAACGACCACGACCTGCTGGCTGAAATTATTTCCGCATCCGATGCCGTGATGGTTGCCCGTGGTGACCTGGGGGTCGAAATTGGTGATCCTGAGCTGATTGGTGCCCAAAAGCACATGATCAGTGAAGCCCGTCGTTTGAATAAACCGGTCATTACCGCCACTCAGATGATGGAGTCCATGATTCACAACACGCAACCAACCCGGGCAGAAGTGTTTGACGTCGCCAATGCGGTCCTGGATGGCACTGATGCCGTGATGTTATCCGGTGAAACCGCCACTGGTAAGCGCCCGGATGAAGTGGTCAAGGCCATGAGTCGCATTTGTCTCGGTGCTGAAAAACAGTCTGTTGAGTACATGACGGAGCGCCGCATTGGTCAGTTTACCAATATTGATGAGGCCATCGCTCAGGCAACCCTGTTTGCAGCTAACCATCAGAGTGACATCAAGGCCATCGTCTGTCTGACGAAAAGTGGTGCCACACCGCTGTGGATGTCCAGAATCAATACCCGTCTTCCTATTTTTGCCCTGACGCGTTACCAGACTACCGAGCGCCGGGTTGCCCTGTATCGTGGCGTGGAAGCGGTGGCGTTTGACAGTGGTACTGAGTACGGCCCGGAAGTCAATGGACGTGCAATTAATGTCCTTAAAGAGCGTGGCCTCCTGGAGGCAGGCGACAAGATTATTCTGACCAAAGGCGAAAGTCAGGAAATCGAAGGTGGTACCGACACCATGCAGATTATCAGCGTAAGCTGAGTCAACAGAACCTATTTATTTCTAATTGCTTTACCAGCAGTTAGGCACTTGGAAGGAGAAGAGCCTGGCATGACCGAATTAAAGAGAGTCGGAGTTTTGACTTCCGGGGGTGACGCTCCCGGTATGAATGCGGCCATCCGTGCCGCTGTTCGTGCCTGCATTTACTACGGTATTGTTCCCGTAGTGATTCAGGAAGGCTACAAAGGGTTGATTGAAAACCGTATGGAAGTGGCGGATGCCCGGACGGTTGCCAATATCATTAATCAAGGGGGGACCTTCCTGAAATCAGCCCGCTGTCAGGAGTTCCGCACCAAAGAAGGCCGTGTAAAGGCTTACGAAAATGCCCGGGCTGCTGAGCTGGATGGTCTGGTGGTGATCGGTGGTGATGGTTCATTCACCGGTGCCATGCTGTTGGAAGAAGAGCATGGTCTGCCCTGTATTGGCGTTCCCGGTACCATCGATAATGACATTTACGGGACTGACTTCACCATCGGTTATGACACCGCCCTGAATACTGTTGTTGAAGCCATCGATAAGATTCGTGATACTGCAACTTCTCACAACCGCCTGTTCTTCGTTGAAGTGATGGGCCGAGATGCCGGCTTTATTGCTCTGAACACGGGTATTGCTTCCGGTGCAGAGGATATCCTGATTCCTGAGCAGGAAAAGACGGTTGAAGTGTTCATGGAATCTTTGCAGAAGAGCGGCCGTGCGGGCAAAACCTCCAGCATTATTGTGGTTGCTGAAGGTGATCGCAGTGGCGGTGTTTTTGAACTGTCCCGCGCTGTGGAAGAAAACTTTCCTGAATATGAAGTGAAGGTTACCGTGCTGGGGCATATCCAGCGTGGTGGCAAGCCTACCTGCTTTGACCGTGTTCTGGCCAGTCGTCTTGGTGTTGCCTCTGTAGAAGCGCTGCGCAATGGTGACAGTGGTATTATGGTCGGCGTTCGTGACCAGCAGGTGGTGAAAACCCCGCTGGAAAGAGCCATCAGTAAGCACAACCAGATTGACAATCACCTGATGAAAGTGGCTGAAATCGTTTCAGTTTGATTCTCTGGTGTCCAATGGTTGAATGCTGATCAGCAGATGACTAAAGTTCTTTAAGTCGGAAAAGCCTCTGAACAAGAGGCTTTTTGCTTTCCTCCCAACCGGTATTCGCCGGTCCCGCATCTGTGAAGCGATCTCATGCCATGGGCAAGCTTCACAGAAGATTGTTGTAACAGCCGCAGGTAACAGTTATGGCTATCTTTGACTCTCTCAAAAAAAGTCTGGGCTTTGGCTCGAATGAGGGAACAGTCCTGAAGGCACCTTTGACGGGTAAGATTGTTCCCATAGAGGACGTTCCGGATCCGGTGTTTGCCGACAAGGTGGTGGGAGATGGTCTGGCCATTGATCCAACCGGGCATATTATGGTCGCGCCCTGTGATGGTGTGATTGGCAAGATTTTTGAAACCAATCATGCTTTCAGTATGGAAACCCCCTCGGGCGTTGAGCTGTTTGTCCATTTTGGCATTGACACCGTGGAGCTGAAAGGGGAGGGCTTTAAACGGATAGCGACAGAAGGGCAGCGGATTAAAGCGGGTGATCCTGTGGTTGAAGTGGATCTTGGTTTGCTGAAGGAAAAGGCGAGAAGTGTGGTAACGCCCATTGTGATCTCCAATATGGACGATGTCAGTCATCTGGAGAAATTCAGCGGGCATGTGCAGGCCGGGGCTGATACGCTGTTGACTGTATATATGAAGTGAGACGCTTGCAATGATGGCCAGCCAGGCTGGTTTGGCCATTGACCAAAGTCCACTTATACAAAAACCGTTCCGGCAGGAAAAGTGTCGTGCAGAAACACGACAAAATCAGTTTTTGGGCATAAATGAAGGGATTTTCATTTGTTGAAACCTGGCTATGTTTTCAGCAAATTCTGGTGCGTCCTTATTAGCCATTGCCATCTCAAGGTCGAAAGCGTCCACTTTCAGATCATCACCAACGACACTGTTGAAGCTTTCTACTGCCTGTTTAAAGTTTGCTTTAGCCACATGAATGTCTGATTCAGACGCTATGTGAGCATTACTTCTATGACTCAGGTCCTGTAACTCATTTTTACACTTTTGCATCTGTTTCAGGGTATCGCAAAGGTTGGTGAATTTTTTCTCAGTGTCTGGATTTTTAAGGGCCAGATCTATTGGTTGCTCAACACTCTCTGTATTCTCTACAAAGGCAGGGATGTTCATTTGTTTATATTTTGCGGCGTCTTCAGCAAATTCTGGTGACTGTTTATTCGCCATTGTCATTTCAAGGTCTGAAGCGTCAATTTGTTGATCAGCACCGACGGATTGATTGAAGCTGTCAACTGCCGCATTAAACTTTGCTTTAGCCCGCTGAAGTCCAAGACTGCACATTCTGAACTCGTCAGTACCACGCTCCAGGTTTTGTAAATCATTTTTAAAAGTTTGCATCCGTTCCAGATTGGTGCAAAGCCTGTCAAATCTCCTTTTGATGGTGGCTGGATTGGCCTGTTTTGCTGGCTGCTCAACACTCTTTTCTGTTGTTTGTTGGTCACTGATGGTTGGGCCGTGTTGCTGTGTTGGCTTGTACTTTTGGGCGTGTCTGTCCCGGATGCTGGTTTTTCCGGGTGTTGACGAAAAACGGGATAACAGGGATGACAGGAATGACTTGAATGTTTTTGTTGTTGTGACCTTAAACCCGCGAAAGTCTCCCTCTGATTTATTGGTTTCCGGAGTTTTAACGTCGTTGATTGTCGGTGTCAGGTTGACAGGTTGATGGCCGCCGCCGACTCCATGCATCGCAGTGTCTCCCCAGCACAATTAAGAATATAGTGAAATATAGACTATTTGTCGGCCTGTATGGCTAATGAATGAGTGCAAGCCAGAAGGTATCTTTGACGGGAATGAATGTTCCCATAAAGGATGTTTCGAATCTGCTGTTCGCTAGCGCTGAAGTAGATTAGTTTTCATTTTTTCATACTTGGCTACGTCTTCAGCTGATTCAGGCGAGCGTTTTTCCTCTGGTACCTGTAACGCGTCAAAATCAATTTTTAGTTGAGGGCCCACCGTTTTATTGAATTTTTGCTGGGCAAGGGTGCCCTTTTGTTTGGCACCATCCATGACACTTTGACATTCAGTGATCTGTGCTTTGACTTCCGTGTATCGCGGGCCCTTGACTGCCCCGGGAATCCTCAGAATATTGTCGTTAATGCTATAAAGCTTTGACAGTTCTTCTTGCAACTGTTGTATTTTCTCCAATTCCCGGTTGATTTGAGAAAAGAGTTTCATGGACTTTGGGTTATTACTTGCCTTTTTCAAAGCCTGCTCAAAATCCTGGCCGCTGTCTTTGGCTCCATCGTTATCCCTCTTATTAAACAAGGGGTGCAGGGCGGAGGCGAGCACGGTGATATTTCGTGAAGCAAGCTTGGCGTTGTCGGGGATTGATGAATAATTTGCAGAGAGAATATTTCTTACGCCTTTAACGACGGTGACTTTGAGCTGGCCAAAAAAGCCTTTGTCAGTCTGGACATTGCTGGCGTTTGCTGGTGCCAGATTGGCGGTCTGCTGAGTGCCTCCTACTCTGTGCATGCGCTTATCTCCGCAATAATTATGAAAATTTTTCTATCGGCGGATTCCTGTCATTCATAAGCACCACCAGAAGCCCTGAGACCAGGATGCTTCTGGCGTGGTTCCCTTATCACATGGTTTTCATGGCCTCCTGCATTTCAGTACGGATATGGTCAGACTTGGGTCCGAAGATCGCCTGCATATTATGGCCAACCACCACCACGGCGGTTGCACCCAGCTGTTTGATACGGTCAACATCGGCATTCCCGGTATTGTTAACGGTGACTCTAAGGCGGGTAATGCAGGCGTCCAGGTGTTTAATATTGCCTTTACCGCCAAACGCATTAATCAGGTTAACGGCCAGCTCGCTGGATGATCCGGCATTGACTTCGCTCTCACTTTCATCTTCGCGCCCGGGCGTTTTCAAGTTAAGTGCCAGAATCAATACCCGGAAAGTAACATAGTAAAGTACGGCATAGAGAGCCCCGAGCATAATGATCCAGACAGGTTTGGTGGCAATGCCGAAATAGAGTACATAGTCGATCAGGCCATTAGAGAAGGACATGGCCATCTTGATGTCCAGATAGTTGGTGATGGCGTAAGCCATGCCAGCCAGCAACGCGTGCATACCATAGAGCAACGGGGCAACAAACAGGAAAGAAAATTCAATGGGCTCGGTGATGCCTGTCAGTAACGAGGTCAGTGCTGCAGAGATCATGATACCGCCAGCTTTTGCCCTGTTGTCCGGTTTTGCACAATGCCACATGGCAATGGCCGCAGCAGGCAAACCAAACATTTTGAACAGGTAGCCGCCGGCCAGAAAACCGGCGGTTGGGTCTCCGGCAAAGAAGCGGGCAATATCGCCATTAAATACCGTACCGGACTCATCAATAAATTCACCCATTTCCATATGGAAAGGCACGTTCCAGATATGGTGCAGGCCAAAAGGGATGAGTAGCCTTTCGACAAAACCGTAAACAAACCCTGCCGCCTCCGGGTTTTCATTCACTGACCAATGGGAAAAGTTATTGATAACGGATTGGACTGGGGGCCAGATAAAGCTCAGCAGAATACCGAGGAAAATGGCACCAATGCCGGTAGCAATGGGGACAAACCGTTTACCGGCAAAGAAACCAAGATACTCCGGTAACTGAATTTTGTAGTATCGGTTAAACATCACTGAAGCCAGTATCCCGACAATGATGCCACCAAAGACGCCGGTATCAATGGTACTAATGCCCATCACCGATGAGGGTTCAAAGCCCAGTTGATTGGCCATGATACCCATGGTGCCGAGCATAATGACAAAGCCGACGACAGCCGCCACTGAAGAAACACCGTCGTTTTCCGCCAGGCCTATGGCGGTACCAATGGCAAAAATCAGCGGCAGATTACTGAATACGGCACCGCCGGCATGGGCCATAATGCTGGAAATCAGATCCGGTATGAACGAAAACCCTGCACTGCCGACGCCCAGAAGAATCCCGGCTACAGGCAGTACGGCAACTGGCAGCATTAATGCTTTACCAATTTTTTGCAGCGTACCGAAAGTACTTTTGATCATGAGGGTGGCTCCGGAAAGGGATTAACCGATCAGACCGCCTCTTGGATAGCAACCGGTCAACTGTAACTCCTGCCCGTTATAAATGGCGACGGAGTACAGATACTCTGCTGCGATCAGATTGAGTCAGTCTCGGTTAGTGTGTTGGAGGAGAAAAACAACAGTCCATAAGAATAGACCAACTGGATGCGTAACTGCGGAGCTTGCCAGATTCTGTTGATTCGTAGATGAAGCTATCAATAGTTTGATAGGTATATCTCGAAATAATTTGATCTGGATCAAGTGGTCGCGTGCGGCTTTTACGTATAATTCGAAGCGTGCACTGGATCAACGAGAGCAGGTCAAACAACAAGAAATGCCCTGCTCCGGGTCTGGGCAGTAAAAACCACAGCATGGAAATTAGAATAGAAGCGGGAGCATCAGGGTGGCAGTCAATAAAGCTCAGGTTTGAGGGGACCTGGGCTTTTTTTTATCTTTTCAGAAAATGTTACGATTATTAACGGATGTGAGTATTATTATTTATATGTAGTTTCCCTGCCCCTGCTGGCAATAAGCCAGGGTTGGGGCTGAGCAATGGAGCTGATGGATTCATGCAATATCTGATTACCGGTGGTACCGGGTTTATTGGACGCCGACTGGTTCATCGTCTGCTTAATGAAGGGCATCAGGTGGTCGTGTTGAGTCGTCAACCGGCTAAAGAAGTTCGTCTGCAACTCTCTACCCGGGTAAAACCTGTTTCCTCGCTATCCGCTGTTAATCCAGCCTCGTATTTTGATGCGGTGATCAATCTCGCCGGGGAGGGTATCCTTGATAAAAGATGGAGCCGGGCTCGCAAAAAGACCCTGCTGGATAGCCGTATTGGGGTAACGTCAGAGCTGGTGGACCTGATTGAGCGGATGGAAAATAGACCGGGCTGTTTCATCAGTGCTTCTGCGATCGGGTATTATGGCTTCTCCCGTCCCGGCGAGGAGCTGGATGAGTCCGCAGAAGTGGGCAGTGACTTTGCGGCAACCCTTTGTGATCGCTGGGAACAGGTGGCCAGGCGCGTTGAGGCATTGGGGGTTCGCACCTGTATCGTCAGAATCGGTGTGGTGTTGCACCCCAGTGGCGGAGCGTTGCAGAAGATGCTACCAGTTTTCCGTCTGGGGCTGGGGGGGCCAATTGGCAGTGGCCGACAGATCATGTCCTGGATCCATATGGACGATATGCTTAATGCATTGCTCTATCTGGTAAACCATCCGGAAATAAAAGGGGTTTTTAATGCCGTTTCCCCGGAGATTCTGACCAACAAGGCATTTGCCAAAGAGCTTGGGCGTGCGGTTCGTCGACCGGCGATCCTGACCACGCCAGAAAGTGTTCTTGCGTTGATGCTTGGAGAGTCTGCACAGTTGCTAACGGAAGGGCAGGCGGTGACGCCCAGGCGACTTCAGGAAGCAGGCTTTACCTTCGCTTACCCCAATGCCAGAAAGGCTTTGGCATCACTGCTTGCTTACCTGCGATAAACGCTCCTCACTGGCCGGGGGCGTTCCATAGCCTGATCATTGCAGATCGTTTAAATAAATTAACGGTCTCAAAGATTTTTTTATTATAAGATTTCATAACTGATTATAGATATCTCAAGGCTGAGAACCATGACTCAGGCATTGGCCATCAAGAATTTAAAAAAAGTATACGACGACGGTTTTGTTGCTCTGAAAGGGGTTGATCTGGAGGTCGCGAAAGGCGACTTTTTTGCCTTGCTGGGTCCCAATGGTGCCGGCAAATCAACCACCATCGGCGTGATTTCATCAATGGTCCGAAAGTCTGCCGGGAGTGTCTCTGTCTTCGGCCATGACATTGAGCGTGATCTGGTTCGGGCCAAGCGTTCCCTGGGGGTCGTGCCCCAGGAATTTAATTTTAATCAGTTTGAAAAAGTTGCAGACATTCTGGTCAGTCAGGCTGGCTATTATGGCCTTTCTGCCAGGCAGGCCAGACCCCGTATTGAGCACTACCTGAAAAAACTCGGCTTGTGGGATAAACGCTTTACCCAGTCCCGAATGCTGTCGGGCGGTATGAAGCGACGTTTGATGATTGCCAGGGCGTTGATCCATGAACCTGAATTGCTGATTCTTGATGAACCCACTGCTGGCGTGGATATAGAGCTGCGTAGAAGTCTGTGGGAGTTTATCAAAGAGATCAACGACCATGGCACTACGATTATTCTGACTACCCACTATCTGGAAGAGGCGGAGCAACTCTGTCGTAATATTGCCATCATCGATCAGGGGGAAATCGTGGAAAACACCAGCATGAAACGGCTGCTCAGCCTGTTGCAGAAGGAAAGTTTTGTCCTGGATTTGCGCCAGCCTATTGAACAGATACCGGTGTTTTCAGGCTATAAGGTCAACAAAATTGACAACAACTCGCTGGAAGTTGAAGTGGATAAGAATACGGGCGTGAACGATCTGTTCCGGCAGCTGAGTGAACTTAAAATAGAAGTCGCCAGCATGCGAAATAAAAACAACCGACTGGAAGAGCTTTTTGTCAATATGACCAAAGGTGCCCTGAAAGGTGAAAGCGCAACGGGAGGCGAAGCGTGATGCCAGGCCTGGAACATGGGGGAAGTCGGGGATTGCCAGAAAGGCCACAGCACAGTGAGTTTCGTTATCACTGGGTTGCCTTTGTCACCATCTTTGCCAAGGAAGTGCGGCGCTTTATGCGAATCTGGCCGCAAACTCTGTTACCGCCGGCGATTTCCATGGTGCTCTATTTTGTTGTTTTTGGGGCGGTGATTGGCTCCCGTATTGGTACCATGAGCGGCTTCAGTTATATGACTTACGTTTTGCCCGGGTTGATCATGATGTCGGTGATTACCAACAGCTTCAGTAACGTGGCCTCCAGTTTTTTCAGCAATAAATTTCAGCGAAGCATTGAAGAGGTGCTGATATCTCCCGTGCCCAACTGGATCATTCTGGCGGGCTATGTGCTGGGAGGGGTGGCCCGGGGTGTGATTACCGGGGCTATCGTCATGGGGTTGGGCCTGTTTTTTGTTGAGCTGGATATCCATGATGTGTTTGCAACTTTACTGGCCGTGGTCATGACCGCCACCCTGTTTGCCCTGGGAGGGTTTATCAATGGCATTTTTGCCAGAAAGTTTGACGATGTATCCATTATTCCGACCTTTGTATTGACGCCCATGACCTACCTTGGTGGTGTCTTTTACTCCATCGAAATCCTGCCCGAATTCTGGCAGAAAGTCTCTATGCTAAATCCGATTCTCTATCAGGTGAATACCTTTCGCTATGGACTTCTGGGGGAGGCAGGTGGTGTTGATACCCGCTTTGCTTTTGCGGTAATGTTGCTGGCGATATTGTCACTGGGTGCCTACAGCTTGCACCTGCTGAAAACGGGTCGAGGTCTGAGAAGTTGATGGTTGTTGGCAATGAGTGATGTTCTGCATGCTTCACCGCTGGGTAAAAACAGCGACTACAAATCGGCATACGATCCTTCGCTGCTGTTTCCCATTGAGCGGCAAGACAAGCGTATAGAGCTGGGTATTGATCCGGATAATTTGCCGTTTTACGGTCGTGATCTCTGGTATGGCTATGAGCTTTCCTGGTTAAACCTTTCCGGAAAGCCCGTTGTGCGCGTTGCCCGGTTTGAGCTGCCCTGCAGCTCCCCCTGCCTGATTGAATCCAAGTCGTTCAAACTGTATCTCAACTCATTTAATCAATCCCGGTTTGCCAGTGCTGAACAGGTTGCAGACTGTATTGCCCGGGACCTTTCGGCAGCAGCCAAAGCACCGGTGGCAGTGCGGTTATATACCATCAATGAATTTGAGGCCCGTGCTTTTGAGCCTGCACCGGGGATCAATATTGATGAAGCCGATGTTGTTGTGGATTGTTACCAGTATGATCCAACGCTACTGGCCAGAAGCTCAACGGGCGATCAATCAGCGGCTGATAATGGATTGGTCAGTGAGACGTTGAATACCCATCTGCTGAAATCCAACTGTCCGGTTACCGGCCAGCCTGACTGGGGAACGCTGGTGGTCAGTTATCGTGGTGAGCAGATTGATCATGCATCGCTACTGAAATATGTCTGTTCATTCAGGGATCATCAGGAGTTCCATGAACAGTGTGTTGAGCGAGCGTTTGTTGATCTGCAAAAACACTACAGGTTTGCAGAGCTGACGGTCTATGCCCAATATCTGCGGCGGGGTGGGCTGGATATTAACCCCTGGCGCAGTACATCAGACAGCAAACCAGGGGCTCTGCGGTTGATTAGACAATAAGTCTCAATGATTTCTCATCAGGCACAATAAGCGGGAAGGCCGGTGTTTAATCGGTCTTGCTCTTGGTATGCTCGGTCAGATCCCGTAAATCGTCTAATGTCTTTGATTTCTTTGTCTCATCGATTGAAGACAGGGTAACGTTTTGTTCAGCTTCCTGGTAAGCCTGCTGCTCAAGGTAACACCCCTCAAAACGGATTTTCAGTCTTTTTGCCATGTCAATTTCATTTCCGCGGACACAAAACTCAATGAGCGGATTGAGCAGGAACAATTTGTCACTGATCTCTCCGGGAAGGTGCCAAGCGTAAGATGCGATAAAATCCTTGAAATTTGAAATCTCGTAGTGTTCCATGAACCTGATTTCACGATGATTTTTTTTTGTCAAAATATCCTTAATGGTGTCTTTAATTATTTGTTTGCCAGCTGCCTCGGGAGCTGCCAGTTTCAGTATTTTATCTACATCGAAAGAGCGTTGGCGAGATTTATTCATTAGGGCTTTGACAAGGTCCTTGTCGGTAAGGTGAACACTGAGATTTTCTGAAATATCTATTGCTCTATCGTAATTACGCCTGGTAAAGCAGAGATTCATGAGGGAGTAAGCCAGCTTGGTATCCTTGATGCCGCGATTGAAAAATTCCTCAAAAAAATTCACTATGTCTTCGTACTTTTCTTCGTCCAGTTTTAGTAACCATTTAGCGTCTTGCAAACATTTTTCCAGCCCGTTAGCCAGAGTATTTTTGGCAAACTCCAGGGATTGGGCATCTTGCAGATTTGCCAGTTTCAGTATTGCTTTGCCATGGTCATAAAGGGAGTGTTCGCCAGGTTCAGCGTCTGGTCCATATTTCTCGATCAGTTTATCGAGAACTTTGCTACGTTCAGCGTCTGATGCGTACTTCTCGATCAGTTCATCGAGAACTTTGCTACGTTCAGCGTCTGATTTGCATTGCTGGAGCAGTATTTCGATAGTTTTGGCAGGTTCAGTGTAGGGTGCGTATTCCCGGACCAGTTCATCGAGAGCTATCCTGAGACGGTCTGCTTCAAGATTTGCAGTTGCTTTGCAGGTATCTTTAATATGACAGGCATGGTCGAAATCTTTCCGGTCGAAGAACAACTCAAGAGCTGAATTCGCCAGTGTACTACCATCATGGTCACAACCTGCCAGCAAACAGTCGATAAGCGCTTTAAGCTTATTGTACTCTTCCGGGGGCAAACTACGGATAGATGGTAAGTTATCCTGCAAGACGGTTTTCAGGATATCCCCGGCTTTTTGCGCAGCCTGATCCGGGGATGACAGTTTCAGCGATGCCAATAATGATTGAACCCTTGCGGCATCTTTTGCTTCTACAGCTTCTTTAAGAGCTGACAGAGCCTCTTCCGGATCCATCAGAATTGCGGGCTGCAGATCGGTTGTTATGCCGGTTTCGGATTGTGCGCCTTTACCAGCAGGGCTGCCTTGATCAGAGGAAGAAATTTTTCTGTCGGCAAGGGCCGTATCTGTGCCGGTGCCGGTTTCCAGGAAGCCAATAGCGTGGAGTATTGTGGTAACGACAGCGCCAAAAAAGCTGCTTTCAGCCTTTTCTGGTTTTTCTATTGACTGTGCAGATGGTTCCTCACCGTTTGAGCTGAGCGGTAGAGGTGATGATTGGAGCTTTGCAGGTTGCATAACTGATTAAATACCTCACTAAGGTTATTGTTGTCAGTACTCCATCAGACAATAAAAAAAGCAATTAGTTGCAAGCAGTCAAACAAAAGTCTCAGGTTAATCTTTTGTTTCCCATAACTGGAGTGTTATTCAGGGGGCTTTAAAGGAAATCCATGAGTTCCGGATTTTTTTCGACCATGAAAAGCACCAGTTCAGGCTCTTGATCAAGATTAAACTGGCTACGCAGGACACTGATGAATTGCTTTCGATAAAGAGGGCAGGCGATGGCAAAATGGATAAACAGCTCCTTCAAAATCCTGACTGCCAACAAAGGTTGCTAATCCCCTCAGCCATGGTGTTTGTTGCTGGCGAGACAACCCGATGGTCATAAGTAGTTAACCAAATGAAATCATATATTTCTGACTAAGTTGTCAGTCACTCTGCGGCGTTGCAACTCCGGTCACATAGCTACGGCTATGCTCCCTACGTTGCGCCTTGCATAGCAACTGCCCACTTAGCCAGAAATATACGATTCCATGCCGGAAAATCTGCATTTAAACTGGCAGTCGGGTTATCGGAGTAGACAACATTGCGCGTCTGTATTGATGTTTGTCCGAGGGCTTGATGACCTTGTTGTAACAAGCCAGGTGTTTTGCCAGAGGCAGTTTTCGGCGATGGCAAAGGCTGGTCAAAACTGGCATTGCACCCCGGGGCTGCCGGAGCGGGTGACATTGGTTGCATAATTACGCTCTGTTGAAAAGCTGGCTTAATGACTGTTGTTCTTTGGCAATTGATAAAGGCTGGCGAAACCCATGGATGAAACTACGCCATGTAAATAGTGGAAAATGGGAGTTGGACATAAGGTTATGGGTAAAGTTCGCTGTCAGCAGCTTGATTGCTCCACCCCCGGATTGTTGCGATGCAGCCGGTCCAGATTTTTTTGTGCAGGGATGTGCCCCTGCCTGGCGGCCTTCTCCAGCCAGGTCAGGGCCACGGTGTAGTTCTGCTCCGTCCCCAGACCTTTCAGGTGCATATAGGCCAGCTGATATTGTGCAGCGGCAACGCCCTGGTCGGCAGACTTGCAAAACCAGAACAGCGCTTCGGCGTAGTTCTGCTCCACCCCCAGACCCATCAGGTACAAATAGCCCAGGTTGTTTTGTGCAGCGGCATGTTCCTGATCAGCAGACTTGCGGTACCAGGCCATGGCCTCGGCATAGCTCTGCTCCACCCCCAGACCGTATTGGTGCATCCAACCCAGATTGTGTTGTGCACCGGCGTCGCCCTGGTCGGCGGCCTTGCGGGACCAGATCAGGGCTTCGGCATAATTCTGCTCTGTTCCCAGCCCCTTCAGAAACATCCGGCCCAGCTGATACTGTGCAGCGGCGTTTCCCTGGTCGGCAGACTTGCGGAACCAGATCAAGGCCTCGACGTCGTTCTGTTCCGTCCCCAGACCGTTCTGGAGCATACAGCCCAGCAGATATTGTGCATCGGCGTGTCCCTGATCGGCAGCCTTGCCGAGCCAGGTCAGGGCTTTGGCGCAGTTCTGCTCCGTCCCCAGCCCATTAAAGTGCATCCAGGCGAGCTGATATTGCGATGCGGTGTCTCCCTGGTTGGCAGCCTTGTCGTACCAGGTCAGGGCTTCGGTGTGGTTCTGCTCCGTCCCCAGACCCAGACAATACAGTCTGGCCAGGTTGCCTTGTGCGGCAGCGAGTCCCTGGTCAGCGGCCTTGCGGAACCAGATCAGAGCCTCACCGTAGTTTTGCTCCACCCCCAGCCCCTTAAAGTACATCCAGCCCAGGATGTTTTGCGTGATGGCGTCTCCCTTCTTGGCGGCCTTGCGGAACCAGATAAAGGCCTCGATGCAGTTTTGCTCCGTCTCCCGAGGTAACTCCCCGATGATCCAGCTCAGATTGTTGTGTGCGACGGCACTCCCCTGTTTGAGACTCTTACAAAACCAGGTCAGGGCTTCGGCATAGTTCTTTCTTACCCCCAGGCCCTTTGCATACATCCAGCCCAGGTTGTTTTGCGCGGAACTGTATCCCTGGCAGGCGGCCTTCTGGAACCAGGTGAAAGCCCTGGCGTGGTTCTGCTCCACTCCCAGGCCTTTTAAGTACATAGAGCCCAGGTTGTTTTGTGCGTCGGGGTCCCCACGCTTGGCGGCCTTGTGGAACCAGTTCACGGCCTCGGCGTAGTTCTGCTCAACCCAAAGACCATCCAGATACATCAAGCCCAGGTTGTTTTGTGATTTGGCATTCCCGCGGTCGGCGGCCTTGTAGAACCAGGTCAGGGCCTCGGCGTGGTTCTGCTCCACCCCCAGACCGTACAGGTACATCAAGCCCAGGTTGTTTTGCGCTACTTTATTGTTGGTGGTCAATCCCGCTCTGATCAGCAGTGCCGGTATTTCCCAACGTTGTTGCTTTAACGACAGGGTTAGCGGGTTTTTCCTATCCAGGAACGAGCGCTGACCGGGGTTGAATCCGGTTGCCAGAATATCCTCTACATCCCTGATCCGGTTACCCTCAATTGCCTTGAACAGCTCCTTCCGCAGATTTACGGGCCAGGTCATTGAGGGAGTACTGCCAGTTATCAAGCGGCGGTCAATTGGACACCGTGGGTTTATTTTCACCCAGTCGCTTATACATGCGTGGTGGTATTCGTGAGTGCACGGCTGTAGCCTTACGACCGTAGTCGTGTCTTTGATTCGGATCTTCCGGGCCAGGGCCGCTGCAGTTCGAGAGTACCTTGTACCAGGACTTTCCTTGATTTCATCCCAGCAGATTGCACAAGATTGGCTGACACTGTTCATAACCTGTCAGACTTGTCTATCAACCAGAAGTTCCGTGAAAAAGTTCCATACGAAAGAGTGCCGAAATTATTTCCAGATATATTTCATGAGTAGCCAGCAGGACTACCGGTCTTTAAACTTCATCGCCACCGAGTTGATACAATATCGCAGACCGGTAGGTTCCGGCCCGTCCGGAAATACGTGGCCCAGGTGAGCACCGCAATTAGAACAAAGGACTTCAGTGCGCTCCATGCCAAGGCTGTTGTCTTCCTGCATGGTGATCGCATCGCTGTCGATGGTTTGGTAGAAACTGGGCCAACCACACCCGGCATCAAATTTCACCGATGAGTCAAACAGCTCTTGCTGGCAGCAGACACAGTGAAAAACACCATCTTTCTCAAAGAAGTTATATTCGCCGGTAAAAGGCTGCTCAGTCCCCTTTTCACGGCACACATAGTACTGTTCATCGGTAAGCGTTGCCCGCCACTGTTCATCTGATTTTTTTTCGGTCATCAAATACTGCCCTCTTATTCCACTTTCATCAGCCAACAGAGACTTTCCTGAGCCTCCTGGGAGACTGTCCGAGAATAGCGCCGATAAGGATAACCGCCCGGTTAAAAACTATCTACACTAGTGCAACTCTTGCAAGATCAATTCATAATGCCACACGGCAAGCCCAAAGAACCTGAAACCATCGGTAAGACATCCATGAAGGATATTGAAAAATCCACCAAACTCGACAATGTCTGTTACGACATTTCGCGGCCCCGTTCTTCGTGAAGCCAGGCGGCTGGAAGAAGAGGGACATCGTGTCATTAAATTGAACACGGGCAATCCCGCGGCGTTTGGCTTTGATGCCCCCGATGAAATCACCCAGGATGTGATCCGTAATTTGCCGTTGTCGCAGGGCTACTGTGATTCCAAAGGCCTGTTTTCAGCCCGCAAGGCCATTATGCAGTACTGTCAACAGAAGAACTTCCCGCCCATTTCTGTTGAAGACATTATTATCGGTAACGGTGTCAGTGAGCTGGTGGTGATGACCATGCAGGCATTGCTGAACAATGGCGATGAGATGCTGATCCCGGCTCCGGACTACCCCTTGTGGACTGCCGCTGTGCATCTGTCCGGTGGTCGTGCCGTTCATTATCGTAAGGATGAACAGTCAGACTGGTGTCCGGATATTGATGATATTCGCAGTAAAATTACCGCCAAAACCCGGGGGATTGTGGTTATCAATCCAAACAACCCGACTGGTGCGGTTTATCCGGACGACCTTCTGAAAGAGATCGTACAGCTGGCCAGAGAGCACGATCTGATCATCTTCGCTGACGAAATATACGATAAAATCCTCTATGACGGGGTTGAGCACACGGCCCTGGCCTCGCTGGCAGACGACGTGCTTTGTATCAGTTTTAACGGCCTGTCCAAATCTTACCGGGTTGCCGGCTTTCGGGCGGGCTGGCTGGTGGTGTCCGGCCCGAAGCAAAATGCCAGAAGCTACCTTGAAGGCTTGGAAATGCTGGCCTCAATGCGCCTCTGTGCCAACGTACCTGCACAACACGCCATTCAGACCGCATTGGGTGGTTACCAGAGTATTAATGACCTGATATTGCCCGGCGGCAGACTGCTTGAGCAGCGTAACCGGGCCTGGGAAATGCTGGACCAGATCCCGGGTGTCAGCTGTACCAAGCCCAAAGGTGCCCTCTACCTGTTCCCCAGGCTCGACCCTGAACATCACAAGATCCATGATGATGAACAACTGGTACTGGATTTTCTCCTTCAGGAAAAAGTACTGCTGGTCCAGGGCACAGCCTTCAACTGGCCTGAGCCTGACCATCTGCGCATCATTTCGCTCCCCAGGACAGAAGACCTGGAAACCGTAATGACCAAACTTGAACGGTTCCTCAGTCGGTACCGGCAGTAATTAACACCGTTAACCCCCGGCTATGCCGGGGTGGCTCCCATAGATTCTACCGCCCTGGTATTTCTGCAAAATTTTCAGTATCAACCGTTGGTTTGGATGAAGAAGTTATCCGGGCATTCGAGACAGGGAAAAGAATGATGGGTTTGTGATGGGATTGAACTTTTATTCTTTATTCTTGTCTATGAAATATAACACCAGTGTTCTACTTAACATCGGAGCATGTCAGGGAAGAGAAAAAAGTAATTAAAATGGGATTTTCATTATGGATAAATTGCCTTCAAACAGATTGAATACAGTATCCTCTGTGAATCCACCCCATAATAAATGCAAAAAAAACGGGGCATCATCAAGTAAAACCGGGAAATTAGGCAGACGGCAAGTTCAGTCGACAACACCTGAGCAGACAGCATCTGACCAGACAGCACCTGACCAAAAGCAGCAGCTTATTTTGAAAAGCATGATTGCTGAAGTGGTTGCACTGAGTAACTTCCTGAAACAAAATTTTCGCACATATAATCCAGACGCTTCACCGGAGCAGGGTGAGTTACCGTACCATATTGACACGGAACAACTGTCAAAACGTATTAACAAGTGTAACGATTTGCACCAGGAGTGCGTCAAGGCAATGACGACTTGTACAAATCCGGCAACTGCTGAACGCCTGATGAAAGCATCAGATTTTTATAAGAAATTCCAGGGAAGATTTTATAAAAAAGTAAATGAAATTACTAATGATATATCCCGTCAGATTGCTAAAGAATTGTACAGTGTGTCGAAGGATAGCGATGATGATGACGAAACAGTCAGCAATAATTCGACTGATGATAATGTCAAAAATTTACTGGAGCTGGTCGATCAGGGAGATAAGACCGAAACTGCCCTTATTATGGAAAGAACTCATCAATGTTTTTTGTCTTTTGTTGATCCGGCAGCGAAGTCACTGAAAAAAAAAGAACAATCCGAAAAGAATCTATTCTCAAAATGGTGTGAGTTATTTGCCAGGTCGCTATCAAAGATTCTCGACCAGGACCAGGAACTTGATTCAGATGTGTTGTTCACAGTAAAGACAATCATGGCAGTGTTTGGTAAAGCCACTGCTGGCCAGGATAATTCAATGCATTTACTGGCAGTCCTTAATCAGCTTAACAAGAAAGGTCTCCTTGATCCAAAAACGTCGTTTACTGGTAAAGAGATATTTGCTGGTCATGTCATTAAAGCATGTATCGCGCAGTTGGACCATCTGAACAAACTCATTGATTCAAAGGCAAAGGATGGCGAACCGCACCAAATGGAATTGCGCATAAAAGACAAGTTTGTGAACCAGTTGAATGCGCTCCGACCTTATTTTCCTGAGGGCGACCTGTATATTGAGTTTATCCTCACACTGGTCGTTGATCAGGTTGACCATAACTGGTTTGCGCTGTTGTACGCCCTGGCCCATTGTCCGTCCGAAGCGTTATCGGATCAACGGCGTGAAAGACTTTCACAACGGCTGGCGCAATATCATCCCCAGGCCCAAATGATGCTGGATGCCCTGCTCACAGGCAACCATGGGCAGATACCCGAAGTCACAGACCCTGACTACTACCCGGTGCTGTGGCTCAAGGCATTTATCCTGAACAAACAGGGTGAACACCATCGTGCCTATGAAGCCATTATCCAGGCGGAGAGCGGTTGTCGGCGGATGCCCGGGCAGAAGCAGCCTGATGTCCGCCTGCAACTGGAAATACTGCGCATAAAGCTGCGCAGTCAGCCGCTGGATACAGAACATGCCGGGTTAAGCTTTGAACAGCTGAAGACCATGAAAGCACAGGCCGACAATCTGATTAGTCATCCCCAGGCCTTCTGGACGCAGCACGAGCATACCTTGCTTCAGCAACTACGGGGGGAGTTGGCAGCACTGTTGTCGCAGTATGCGCCAACTGTGACTGAGTCGGTGACACCGGCAAGCACCGGAATCGTCGAAGACCCTCCCGAAGAGCCGGATACTCTCAACACAGAGGCAGATGTTGTCATGCCAGCACTGCCCCAGAGCCGGAAAACCCTGGTAAAGGAACTGTGCAAAAAACTGAAGGCCGGGATCAGAATCTGGCAGGGCCGTAACCGACCAGAACCGCTGCTACCGGATGACTCATACCAGGTGATGGGGCCTTATGGAAAAACGCTGTCAGCAACGGAAACCATGCGCAAAGATCACTGGAACTGTGGCATTCGGCAATTGCTCACGGAGGTCAATGCCCACCGGGCCCATGGTGATATCATCAGCGAGCTGTCCTGCTACCAGAGAGTCCTTGCCGATCCGACCCGAAAGGGTACCATTGGCATTTATCGCCTGACACTGGAGTTGTCCTGGACCATTATGCGCTATGTTAACGGTGAGTACGGGGCAGTTGGCCTGACGGACAGAGAAAAAGGCGAGTTGCTGGATATATCCTGGCAATCTCTGAAGCAATCCGTCTGCCTTGCCATGCGCAGGAACAGCCCATTGCCTGAGCAGGTATCGGACCAGGAACTGGTCGAAACCGTCGTCCAATGGTTGCAGCTTCTGAAAGATCCCGAGGCAAAAAAAGAGATGGAATTTTTTATGCGCTGCGCCCTGGGCAGTACGGCCGGGCATATCCATGGCTTTCTGGCCGAAATATTTCCGAGGCAGAAGCAACACTCAGACAGCGCCCGATTTTTCTTTGAAGCGAAGACCCGGCTTCAGCCGGACTATCAAAAACCGGTTTCTGAAGCAGGCCAGGATAGCCGCCATGACCTGATGCGAAAAAATCAGCAGCAGCGCTGGAGCCAAGGACGTTAATAACGCTGTTGCCAGCAAAAAAAGGTGTAACCGGCAATTGTCAAGAGCCTTGAATCTCGCACAAACAACAGGCAGAGATTTACTCTATAATTTCCCCGGATTATGACGCAGTAAATATAAAATTCACAGGACTCATTGCTCGTGAAAGGCACAACTGAAACCAGTAAGAAGCTTGCACAGCTTGCGTGTATCACCTGCCGTGGCACTAAATTTGAGACGGACACATTAACCAAAGTTGGGGCATACTTAGGATTGAAGGTTGGCGTAGGGACTTTTGTTTTAGAAAGAAATACCGTTTACATCGCGAAACAGATGGCGAAAGCAACCGGCCAACCATTCATCCGATCCATGTCGACGAGAGCCCCTGTTGTCATACCCGCAGTAGTAGTGGTCGGAGCAGCTTTGGGAAGGATGGCTCAGACCTTCGAAGACATTACCGGGAAGACGACTGTATCTGATTATGTAATTGCGAATTATGTTAATGGAAAAGCTGCTGTTGACTTGGACATTAACCTCTGAAAGTGTCAGCGTTTTTATGGATGATCTATGAACGACATACACATTGACGAATTTTACCAGGACTGCGTAAAAACGCTGGTTCAGCTTTATAATAGCTTCCCCCGCCTGACAACACTTTACGTTGACGATCTGATTACCAACGCCGGCACCGACGAGTACGGCATACCTAACCGGCGCCACAAAGCCTGTTTTGATGCTATGCTCTGGCTGGCTTCAGAAGGCTATATTCGTTATCAGGATACGATCCGGCAAGACGCGCTGGATCAGGTGGTACTCACGGAAAAAAGCTTTTTACGCTTAAGTCTGCCCACCACTGCCCCGGATAATCCGGATAATAAAAAGAACGACCTGCCGCCGTCTGTTGCCCGGAAACAGGCGACAATGGCTTGGCATTGCCGACAGGCCCTTAACAATAAAGGCAGTGAAGCGATTGCCAGGGCTGCGCTGCAATTTTTTACTGAACAGTGAGCAGAATGGGGGCCCTTTTTCTGTCAGTACCATGTAAAAATAAAGCGCATTTTATAGACGCTCTTGAAAGGATAAATAGTCGCCTTTATATAAGTAGCTAACCATATGAAATCATATATTTCTGACTCCTTGTTCAGGCACTCTCGGCAACTGCTCCTGCGTTGCTCTAGCTCCTGCATCCATGCAGTCGTGCTTCGTTACAACTCCGGTCACATAGCTACGGCTATGCTCCCTCCGTTGTGCCTCGCATAGCACCTGCCCAAGTAGCCAGAAATATATGATTCCATATGGCCAGCTACTTTGCTGTTTAATGACAATGATGACGATGAGGTCACCTTAACTCATGAAGAGAATCCTGTTGTTTCTGGCCACAAACATGGCAGTCCTGTTGCTGGCCAGTATCACACTGAATATTCTCGGCGTCGGCAGTTATCTGAGCCACCAGGGGCTGAATATGGGTTCCCTGCTGGTATTCTGTGCCGTATTCGGTTTTGCCGGCTCTTTTGTCTCCCTGCTACTCTCCAAAACCATGGCCAAAATGAGCACAGGGACGCAGATTATTGAACAACCGCAAACAGCCCGGGAGCAGTGGCTGGTTGAGACGGTCAGGGAACTCTTCTGAAAAGGCCGGCATCGGCATGCCGGAAGTGGGTATCTTCCCTTCCCCGGAAGCCAATGCCTTTGCCACCGGATGGAACAAAAATGCCGCGCTGGTTGCGGTTAGTGAAGGGCTGCTGGACCGCTTCAGCCCGAATGAAGCCCGTGCAGTTATTGGTCACGAAATTGGTCACGTTGCCAACGGCGATATGGTTACCCTGAGCTTGATCCAGGGGGTTGTGAACACCTTTGTCATGTTCTTTGCCCGGATTATCGGTTATGCCGTTGATTCCTTCCTGCGTCGTGATGATGAAGACGAAGGTGGCGTCGGTATGGGCTTCTACATAACCAGCTTTATCGCCGAGATTATTCTTGGTTTTCTGGCCAGTGCCATCGTTATGTGGTTCTCCCGTCTGCGGGAATTCAGGGCAGACGAAGCTGGTGCCGAACTGGCCAGCCGCAGAGATATGATTGCCGCACTGGAACGCCTGCGTGCCGAGTATGAAGCGCCGAGTGCCATGCCTACGACCATGACTGCCTTTGGTATCCGCAGCGGTGATCGCAGTGGACTGGCGGCCCTGTTTACCAGTCACCCGCCGTTAGACCAGCGCATTGAAGCGCTACGCGCTCACCATTAAGTTCCCCCTTAAGGCCGGTAATCCCCGGCCTTTTTTTAACCACTCAGTGCACAACAAAAAAAGGTTTTCCGTCGAACCGTTTGTGATCTTTAAATGTCAACCAGCGCCGGACAGATGAAAAGACAGGACTGAGAAAAACCGCTCCGGTCTATCAACAGCTGCTATTGACTGTTTATAATGGGGTTTTTCGTTAGAACCTTTCGATATGCAACTTTTGTCGCCAGAGCCAGTCTGGATCAATAACAATCAGTCACTTGAAGACTATTGCCAGCGATGGTCCGGGCTTGATGCCATCGCTCTGGATACTGAGTTTATTCGTACCGACACTTTCTACCCACAGCCAGGGCTGATTCAGGTGGGCACAGGCGCGGATGTTTTTCTGATCGATCCGCTGGCCATTGATCAGTGGCAACCACTGGCCAGATTGTTTGACGACAACTCGGTGGTTAAAGTCCTTCACGCCTGCAGTGAAGACTTGGAAGTGTTCAAGCTGTTAACCGATACCGTTCCCAGACCACTGTTTGATACCCAGCTGGCTGCAGCGTTTGCTAACCTGGGATTTTCCCTTGGTTATCAGGCCCTGCTCAGGCAAGTATTGAACATTGATCTGCCCAAGGATGAGACAAGGTCTGACTGGTGCCAGCGACCATTGACGGATGCCCAGATTCGCTATGCCAGCCTGGATGTTGCCCATTTACTGGAGATTTATCAGCACCTGGAGCAGCTGTTGGTGCCAACGCCGAAAAAGGCCTGGCTGGAGGATGAGTGCCTGGCCATGACGTTGAATGTGCTGCCTTTTGACCCGGAAAATGCCTGGAAAGAGGTAAAACGGGGCTGGCAGCTGCGCCCCCAGCAATTGGCTGTACTAAAGGCACTCTGCCACTTTCGGGAAGTTGCCTCCCGCAGTCTGGATGTTCCTCGCAACCGGGTTATCCCCAAAGGCAGCCTCTGGCCACTGGCGAGGTTTCAGCCTAAAGCCATGAATGCCCTGCGGGAAATACCGGAAATGCGTGCCAGTATTATCCGCAACCATGGCGAGCAGATAGTGGATATTATCAGATCGGCCAGTCAGGTTCCGGAAGCACAAAGGCCTGAAAAGCTGCCTCTGCCACTGCCAAAAAATGTCAGGGATTGGGGTAAGCAGATCAAAACACTGATGTCGCAACTGGCTGTTGAATTGCAGTTGCCTATGGAGCTGCTGATGCCGGGCAAACTAACCACGCCACTGCTGCGCAGCTGGCTGGATCATGGCCGTTTTATGCTCCCGGATACCCTCACGGGCTGGCGTCGTGATATCATCGGCACCCCGCTGATTCAGCAGCTCAATCAATTAAGTCAACAGGAAAAAGGCCATTGAATGAAGTCTCTGGTGACCATCTATAAAAGCCCGAAAAGGGAAGGGATGTACCTGTACCTGAACAAGGGAGCCATATTGGAAAAGACCCTGCCAGAGGCATTATTGCAAGCCTTTGGCAAACCTGTGCATGTTTTTGACCTGTTGCTGACGCCGGAGAAAAAGCTGGCGCGAGTAGAGACTGCCAGTGTCCTTAAGGGGATTTGGGATCATGGCTTCTATTTGCAAATGCCCCCCAAAGAGCAGGATGATTACCTGATCAAACTGCCCGATGAGTTTCTTTCATTTAACGACCCGACATGACCGCAAAACCTTTCTGGGAAACCAAAACCCTGGCAGAAATGACCGCCGATGAGTGGGAAAGCCTCTGTGATCGCTGTGGTCGCTGCTGCCTGCACAAACTGGAAGATGAAGATACGGATACGGTTTATTACACGTCAGTAGCCTGCAAACTGCTGGACACCGGCAGCTGCCAATGCCAAAACTACCCGAACCGTAAAGACATCGTGCCGGAATGTACGGTACTGACGCTGAAAGATGTTGAGCTGTTCCACTGGCTGCCTGAAACCTGCGCTTATCGGCTGATCAGCGAAAAGAAACCGCTGTTTGACTGGCATCCACTGGTATCCGGCTCCTGTGAATCTATCCATCAGGCCGGAATCTCGGTAAAAGGATGGGTACACTCAGAAAATGATATTGCAGAAGATGATCTTGAGGACTATATCATTCCCCACAACATGATTGGCTGAAGAATCAACAGCATTTAATACGACCTTCATCCAGCATCCATACAATGACTCAGTCCGGTAACCTCCCTGAAATTTTGATCAAATGACAGGATGTTATTTATGTTTTGCTCAGTTAGCCATGCTCAAACAACAGCAATAATGACCTCACCGGCATTTAGCTCAGTACGTGCCCGGTGTGGCACTGTTGCCACCGTGTCAGGCCGTTGTATCAGCATGGTTGATGAGCCGAAAAGGCAGAGTTTTGAAAACGCCAGCCCTGGCACAGAACATTCACTGAAAAACTGTGGGCTTGCAGCCAGACAGGTAGAAGGCAAGTCTGCACAGCCACCGCTTATGCTTGCTATTGAGGTGGCAGATGACACCTTGTCAGCATCATGTTGTCGTAAAGATAACAGCGAATCCACGTTAGGCCAGGAAGGTGATACTCTGGGGCATAGAGAGCCCTCAGCTTATAGAGAGCCCTCAGCTTATAGAGAGCCCCCCGTGTATGGGAAGCCTTCAGCACTGCAAAAGCCCGGTAAAAAAAACGATTGTTGTATTATTGACATCGAAGGCAGCACCAATAAATCACCGCTCCTGCTTGCAGAAGAGAACGCAGGCAATACAGCCAACGAAACCATTAGTGCAATTGAAGGTGACTCTGCGCTCATCAGTCAGTTAAATGAGCACGGTTTTGCCAGTGATATTTTTTCTGAAGTCCTGCAAACACTCAATCCCCAAAAAGTATATTCCCGATATGTCGTCCAGCATGATGACACACTGAAAAAGTTTGCCGCCAAAGTATTATGTAACGGGGCGGCAGGCACTATTTCTGCCGATGCACTGGACTATATAAGTCAGGCAAAAGGCGCTGCCGGTATTATCTCTGCCATGGTGGCTATTGGCATCGTTGATGGTCTTTATTCCTGTGGCAAGCATCTGCATGAGCATCGGCAACAGCCTGACAATGTACTGCGAATACTGGGTTATGGTACGTACAAATGCATCAGGCCAGTCATGAACCTGTTACCTGAAACGTTTTGCCAATGTGTCAGAAAAGCCTATATCTATGGGTCTCTTTCCGGTGCCAGTGCAACCCTGCTGGCGGACTTCCTGTCGCACTTATCAAAGTTCGCCATGACAACCTCAGCGGCTTCCTTTATCACTGGGTACGCATGCCCGATACTGTTGCTGGTTCTGACCTCAGCAGGAGGGATGTGCGGAATAATATCCGCTTATGAAAATTATAAAAAAAACACCGCCTGCCAGCTTCTCAGTCCAGCAGGTGCCTGAGCAACGTCAGACTTCATTGAAAACTGGACTTTTTATTGCCCAATCAGGCACTGGTTACCCACTCAGAAACAAAGTCATTAACATCCAATACAGGCACTTTCTTTTTAGCGCCAGCAGGCTTGCCAAGGTAGATAAAACCCATCAGCTGCTCGTTGTCGGCAAGACCCAGCCCTTTTGCCAGTCGTGGGTGGTAACAAAGTTCCCCGGTTCGCCACATTGCCCCGACCCCCTGGGCATGGGCCGCCAGCAGCAGAGAATGAACTGCCGCCGCCAGAGACATCTTCTGTTCAATCTCCGGCACCTTTGGATGCTGCTTAACCGGGCAAATCGCCAGCACCAGCATAGGGGCCCGGAGCGGCATCCCTCTGAAGCGTGCCAAGGCATCCTCTGAAAGATCCGGCTGATCCTCAAGGACTGCTTGCGCCATCAGCTCACCCAGTCCTTCCCGCGCCTGGCCACTGACTTTTAAAAATCGCCAGGGACGAATACGGCCATGGTCAGGGGCTCGCAGGGCCGCCCGGAACATGACATCCAGTTGCTGATCGCTGGGTGCTGGTTCCTCCAGGATGGGGGTCGATACCCTTTCCAGCAAAAGCTCTATACCATTCATCAATAACTCACTCCCACCAATTACAGATTTGAGCGTTCCTGCATGTTAGAATGACCTGCCCACAGCAAATTGCTGACGGTATTATCAGGTCTGGCTATGAACCAATTTTAATGCAATCCAATAAGAATACTGTATCTCCGCCCCAGAGTCGTGCCTCCCGGCTCTCTCCAAGAGTCCTGGCCTATTGGCTCGCCGCCTCGGTGATGGTTTACGGGCTGGCCAACCAGTACCTTCCTTCTGTTTTCCTGGGCGCTGTCGCTTATTTAGCGGTTTTTCCCTGGCTTTCCAACCTGGCGATCAACGGGGTATTTCGCGCCAGCAATCAAAAGACAGTGGACAACAAAAAGCCTCTGGTTACCCTTTTACTGGATTCTTTGAATGTTGGAGCCTTAATCACCCTTGCCGGTTTCCCAATGGTCAGTGGCATGCTGCTGGTGGCGCTGCTGACAGGCTGGGCGATTTACCTTCAAGGGCTGAGGGGGCTGATGATCATCATTCCCCCGGCAGCAGCGGCCATATCTATTCATCACTTTATTGAACCTGATTTCACCATTTCAGCCGGGCAGGATGCAGTGTTTATCAGTCTGCTTGGCATGCTTATTTTCATATCCTACTGTGCCTATGTCCTCAGGCTCAGAGAGCAGCATTTTCAGGCTATTCAGCGCAGTGCCCAGCAACAGCGGCAACGTTACAGCAGGCTTGCCAGCAGTCTGGCCAAATACCTTTCTCCCCAGGTATGGGAATCCATTTTTTCCGGCAAGCGCAATACCAAACTGGAGAGCCAGCGAAAAAAGCTGACGGTCTTCTTTTCCGATATCAAAGGCTTTTCCTTCAGTCTGGATACCAACAGTATTGATGAGTTCGAGCGTAAAAAGATCATTCAGACGTTAGATGAGGCAACACAGAAGTTACTGAAAGATGATCTGTCGAGCCCGGCAAAGCCGGGGAGAAAAACAATTGTCCAGACCCTGGTAAAGTAATTACTCAAGCCATCGGTTCAGTAATGTATCTAACGCTTTTTTATTGAAAGGTTTGGCAATGTGACCATTCATCCCTGCGTCCCGGCATCGTTCTTTGTGCTCTTCCAGTGTGTTTGCTGTTAGTGCGATGATGGGCGTCTGTCTGGTATTCGTCATTTTTCGCAGCTGTTTTGTTGCAGCGTAGCCATCCATCACGGGCATATTGCAGTCCATCAGGATCAGGTCAAACTTTTCAGTGGTGCAAGCTGTGATGCAATCCTGACCGTTGTTGGCAAGGTTTATATTGTACCCCAGCTGTTCAAGCATACCCTCAGTCACCAGCTGGTTGATCGCATTGTCTTCTACTACCAGGATCCTTTTCTTCCTGAAGGCTGGCTGTTGATGGTCCGTTGCATGGGGTGGGTGATTGATGCTTTCTGGTGACCGGTTGCCGGGGCTATTAATACCAATGACTTCTGCGCACTTCTGATAGAGCTTTTGCTGAGTCACCGGCAGTGAGAGCCATAACAGATTATCAGGCATTTCACTGGGCTGTTCATAGCTGATAAAGATCGTTTTACATTGAGGATGGTGTTGAGCCATATTCAGGGCGAGGGATGGTTGATCAGTGATAATGAGCGATTCAGTTGAGTCGCAATCAATGTCCAGACCGCTGTCGTCAGGCTCAACAATACGACAGGGTACATTCCAGTAGCTGAGTAACCGGTGACAGATTTGCTGTGTGGATTCTTCACAGGCCAGTAATATCGGGTGGTTTTCCAGGGAAATGGTGGCTGCACTGGTTATCTGTTCAGGTTTTGTTAAGGGGCAGTTTTATCGAAAAAGTACTGCCCTGTTGTTCCCGGGATATGACACTGATGGATCCATTCATTGCTTTCACCAGCTCTTTGGTCAATGCCAGCCCCATACCGGAGCCCCCGTAGCTGTCATAGATTGCATTGCTGGCCTGGGTAAAAGGGGTGAAAATTGCTTCGAGGGCCTTTTTGGGGATGCCAATCCCGGTATCGGTAATGTTAATGATCACATCAAGACGGTTTTGGCCAAGCGGTTTTGAATCCAGTGATAGTTTGATCTCACCCTGATGGGTGAATTTAATGGCATTACCCAGAAGGTTATTAATGACCTGACTGATGCGGGTAGGATCGCCAAGCAGAGTGGCTGGCAGCGTTGGGTCAATATCACAGGTCAGTGGAATATTTTTTTCATAGGTCTTCTGACTCAACAACACGACCGACTCTTCAATGATTTCACGCAAATTGAAATGAGTATGTTCAATGGCAACTTTACCGGACTCCAGCCTGGCCAGGTCCAGCATGCTATTGAGCAGTCGGACCAGTCGAACACCTGACTGACGAGCCAGATCAAGGCGCTCATATTGTTTGTCGGTCAGTTCTTCATTAATGGTCAGTTCCAGCATGCCTAAAATGCCATTCAGTGGCGTGCGAATCTCATGGCTCAGGTAGGAAAGCTGTTCTCCACGAATTCTGGCTGAACGAAGTGCGGCCTGCCGTGCTTTCTCAAGTTCCGCATTGGCCTTGAACAGCGCGTTATTGTTTTCCTGCAGTTCCTGTGTCCTGTCAGCAATGCGAAGTTCAAGATCATGGCTATGTTGTCTAAGCTTATTTTCGGCAATATTGCGATGATATAGCTGCTTTTCAATATCATCCTGAAACTCATTAAATGCACTGGTCAGTAGCCCTATTTCATCCTTTTGATGGCCTCCGGAGATTGCCAGTGTTTTATGTTTGCTGCCTGTTCGAACCTGTTTTACGTGACGGGCCAGTTTCAAGAGTGGTTGGGTCAGCATCAGATAAAACATGCCCTGCAGAGCCAGCGCCAGCAGCAAGGTCCGGACCAGCCCAAACACCAGGGTGAGTACAGAGCGATCCAGAAACTCCTGACCGGAAGGGCGCGTGTCAGCGGTGATGGTCAGAGTGCCAAGCTCTTCTTCAAGGTCGTAAGGCACTGACAATTGTTGCTGATAAGTTCTTGCGGTGCCAAAGAAGAGGTCGGTAAATTGTCTCTGTTCGTCGGGATTTTTTGCGGTTCCGGCTTTGGCCAGAACCAGGTTGTCGGTGTCAATAATTGCTGCGCTGAGAATTAACGGTGACTCAATGAGTCCATTCACCAGCTCTATGGCCAGCTCTTCATCCAGGTTGTAGGCGATACGTGATGCAGGTGCCTTGCTGATGTCCAGATAAGCCTGAATGGCACTATCGATGCTCTTGTCCTGAGTCTTATAATCGTGAGTTACCTGGAAGACACTGAAAATCAATCCCAGAATAAATGCAACGCTGACTGTGTATTTGACTTGCTTATAAGAGAGTCTGTCCCTGAGCCTCATATTTCTCTGCCTTTCCCGGGCGATAAGTGGCCCATCTAATCGTTAAAATGGCTGTTTTTCAAGAACCATTGAAGAAAAAATAAACAGGGGTTGACTCTTTGGCAGGTGGTGATTAGTATACGCATCCGCTGCAGCAATGCACGAAGGTTTGCGTCCCCTTCGTCTAGTGGCCTAGGACACCGCCCTTTCACGGCGGTAACAGGGGTTCGAGTCCCCTAGGGGACGCCAATTTCCTGCCTGAAACTCCTCTTTTATCTGTCTCATCCTTCGCAAAGTAATCTATTAGCTCATCGTCTTCAACGATATCATCCATGGTCTGATCATCAATTCCAATGATGAGGAATGCACTTCAAAACCAGGGCAAGCTGTGGTCTGTTTGACTATCTTTCCGGTTGCCGAATGAAAAAACGGTCAAGCGGAGAAGAGTGAACAACTCCAGATGGCCAGCCACTTATTATCCGTGTTGCAGGTTCTGCAGATGACTACTCAGCGGCATGAGCTTTTTTCAATTAGCGGTCTGGCCATTGGCCATGCATCAGATCTCGAAAGGTTGACTGGCGTGACGGTGCTGCGCTTTGACCGGGGCGTGACAGCGGGTGTGGATGTGCGCGGTGCCGCTCCCGGAACCAGGGAGACGGAGTTGTTAAGGCCTGAAAACCTGGTGGATTCTGTCCATGCCATTGTGCTTTGCGGTGGCAGTGCGCTGGGTCTGGAAAGTATGAACGGGGTCAGTCGTTACCTGGAGGAGCAGGGCATTGGTTTACCCACAGGCTTCATCAGGATTCCGGTTGTCACCGGTGCGGTGCTATTTGACCAGTCGGTCGGCGATGCCTCTGCCCGGCCCAGTGAGCAAATGGGGTATGAAGCCACCAGGTTGGCCAGTCTCTGCGACATTGAAGAAGGTAATGTTGGTGCCGGTACCGGAGCGTCAATCGGTAAAGTTGCCGGGTTTGACCGGGCGACAAAAAGTGGCATCGGTTGTTACGCCATCAGGCTAAGAGGAGGGTTGGTTGTCGGTGCCGTGGTGGCTGTCAATGCCTGGGGAGATGCTGTTGCCGGTGAGAAGCTTATTGCCGGCACCAGGAGCGAAGATGGACAGCAGTTTGTTTCTGGTATGGATCTCTTAATGAATGACCAGGCCGTTCAAGCACTGCCCGGGGCCAATACCACCATCGGCGTGGTGGTGACTAACGGGAAATTAACCAAAGCCCAGGCTTTAAAGATGGCACAAATGGGGCACGATGGTTTGTCGCGTGCCATTCGCCCTGCACATTCCATGTACGATGGTGATACCATTTTCAGTGCAGCAACCGGCGAAGTGGCTGCTGATGTCAATGTTTTGGGTGTTGTGGGGGCGGAGGCTGTGCAACAGGCGATATATCGTGCCGTTTACGCAGCAACATCAGCGGGTGGCTTACCGGCGATTCACGATATACGGGCAAAATAATCCTTTTCAGGTAATAAGTCTGGCTCTATATCCGGTCAGCCATCCTGGATGGTGGACAGCTTCTGTTCATCATTATATAACAGCACCTTTACTATCCTATGACCAGAATAAATAAGGGGTAAGCATGAAGCTTTCTGCCTTTGGCGAAAAATTCACCAGCCATTCCGGCATCCTTTCATTGATGGATGATCTGGGTAATGCCCTTGCTGATGGTAAAGATATGATTATGATGGGCGGCGGTAATCCGGCCCATATCCCCGAAGTGGAAGCCGTATTCAGGCAGCGACTGCGGCAAATTACCGAGAGTCAGGCGGAGTTTACCCGGTTGGTGGGTACCTATGATCCTCCCCAGGGAGAAAAAGACTTCGTCCGTGAGATGGCGGCTTTTCTTAACCGTCAGTTTGGCTGGCAGCTGACGGCAAACAATATTGCCTTGTCTAATGGCAGCCAGGCCGCTTTTTTTATGCTGTTCAATATGTTTGCCGGACGTTATGGGGATGGCGGGCACAAGCGCATTCAGTTACCGCTGGCACCGGAATACATCGGTTATGCCGATGCCGGGTTGAGTGATGATTTTTTTGCGGCCAATAAGCCTGAAATTGAGCATCTGGATCAGCATACCTTCAAATACCGGGTGGATTTTCAGGAGCTGGTGATTGATGACAGTATTGGTGCCATTTGTGTGTCACGCCCTACCAATCCAACCGGCAATGTACTGACAGATAGTGAAATTGAGCGGCTCGACAGTCTGGCCCTGCAACATGATATTCCCATGATCATTGATGGTGCCTACGGCACGCCGTTTCCAAAGTTGATCTTTACCGAAGCGACTCCTCGCTGGAACGAACACTCCATTCTTTGCCTGAGCCTGTCCAAACTGGGGCTCCCGGCGGTCAGAACCGGTATTGTGGTGGCCAATGAGCAGGTTATTAGAGCGCTGTCGGGTATTAATGCCATTATGAATCTGGCACCAAACAGTACGGGTAGCCTGTTGGCACTGGATATGATCCGGGATGACAGCATTAACGCTCTTTGTGAGAATGTGATTCGACCTTACTATCAGGAGAAGGCTCAGTTTGCCGTGAACTGCCTCAAAGAGAAACTGGGTGATATTCCCTGGCATGTTCATAAACCGGAAGGGGCAATGTTCCTCTGGTTATGGTTTGAAGGCTTGCCTGTCTCCAGCCTGGAACTGTATGAACGACTGAAGGCAAGAAATGTGCTGGTGGTTTCCGGGCATTACTTCTTTCCGGGTATAGACGACGACTGGCCTCATAAGCATGAATGCCTCAGGCTGACGTATACCCGTGATCATCAGGACGTTGAGCAGGGGCTGACTATTCTGGCGGAAGAAGTACACAAACTTTACAGGTAAATCCGTGCAGCTGAATTGTGATATGGGGGAGAGTTTTGGCCCCTGGCAAATGGGCAATGACCAGGCAGTGATGCCATGGATTGATATGGCCAATATTGCCTGTGGCTTTCACGCTTCTGACCCCGATACCATGAGTGACACCGTGCAACAGGCGGTAGAGTGCGGTGTCACGGTTGGTGCTCACCCCGGATATCATGACAAGGCCGGGTTTGGACGTCGCCCCATTCCTCACAGTCCTGAAAGTATCACCGCCCTTGTGGCTTACCAGGTTGGCGCACTGGATGCTATCTGTCAGCAGCATGGCACCCGGGTAAAGTACATTAAACCCCATGGTGCCCTTTACCATGGGATGATGAATAACCCGGATGTGTTTGCAGCCATTGTGATTGCCGCGGCAAACATGGAGATCAAACCAGCGCTTATGATTCAGGCACTGAGCAATAATGCGTTGCAAGAAAAGACAGCTGACAGGTATTCAATACCACTGATTTATGAAGCCTATGCCGACAGAGCTTATGACGATCATGGCCTGCTGGTGTCAAGAACCTTGCCAGGGGCTGTTCACCGGGATTCAGCCACGATTCTTCAGCAGGTGAGAGGCCTGCTCTCGGGGGAAGTGAGCACCATCAGCGGAAAGCGGCTGAAGATGAACGCCGATAGTCTGTGTGTTCATGGTGATAATCCTGACGCCATAGCCCTGATCCAGCAGATTCATCAGATTGTAAAGTCGGCAGATGCTGCGCCATGATGGATATCCAGCCTGTGTCAGAAACAGCGTTGATCATCCGGCTGGGTGATCATATTGATACTCAGCTGGCGGTAAAAACAGGCACTCTGGCTGACCAGATCAGAAATAGCTGTTCGTTTGAGCTTATTGAAGTTATCCCTTCTTATACGACCATCTATATTCAGTACCACCCGCTGAAAACGGATTTTTTCGCGTTAAAAAGTCGGCTGCAGGGGCTGGTTGATACTTTTTTTCTGTCTGATGATAAAGATGACCGAGCCTGGAAGGCCAACAAGATAATCACCTTGCCCGTGTATTACAGCCTGGAGACGGGGCCGGATTTACCGGAGGTTGCACAGTTTCATAACCGCACAGTGGCAGATGTTATCCAGATTCACAGTCAGTCGACTTATGTCGTTTGTGCTATCGGCTTCAGCCCAGGTTTTGCTTTCCTGGGGTCGGTTGACTCCGCTATTGCCACGCCAAGAAAGTCCGAGCCCCGAAAAATGCTGCCAGCAGGCAGTGTCGGGATTGCTGACCAGCAAACCGCCGTCTACCCATCCGACTCCCCCGGTGGTTGGCAGATAATTGGGAATTGTCCGGTTTCTCTGATTGATTTTGACAAAACACCCATGTCACCTTTCTCTGTGGGTTTGTCTGTGCAGTTCCAGCCTATATCACGGGATGAGTTTTTTGCGCTTGGAGGTACTTTGTGGTCGCACTGGAAGTCCTGGACCCGGGAATGATGACGCAGCTTCAGGATACTGGTCGAACGGGAGTGGGGTACCAGGGCCTGGCCCAGGGTGGCCCCATGGATTTGCATGCTTATTGCTGGGCAAATCATCTTCTGGGAAACCCTATGATCTGTTCCCAGTTGGAGATAACCGGTGGGCAGGCAAGGTTTATAGCGCATCAAGCCATCACGCTGGCGTTAACCGGGGCTGATCTGGGAGCCAGAGTCAATGGTCAGCCTGTGGAAGGGTGGCGAACCCTGCATCTGAATAAAGGCGATACGTTATCATTTCAGTTTCCCAAAAAAGGGCTGAGAGCCTATCTGGCCATTCCCGGCGGCTTTGCTGCACCCGCCGTCTTTGGTAGTGTGGCGACCGTGGTCAGGGATGGTATTGGTGGGTTAGGGGCCGCAAAAGAAGCCAGTGGTTGTCTGATAAGGCAGGGGGATTATCTCAAGACCGTTTCCAAAGAGGTAGTTAAACCCGGCATAAACCGCATTGTGCCAGCCCGGTATATCCCGGAATATGTCGGGCCGCTGAGCCTTAATCTGATGGAGTCGTATCAGGCCCGGGCTTTTTCTGCACAGAGCCGGAAAAGTCTCTATCAGACCCAATTCACGCTTTCTCCCAATAGCGACCGTATGGGGTATCGATTGGCAGGGGGTAAAATCACGCCCCCTTTCAGCGGGGTGATTTCTGAAGGCATTGCCCTGGGGGCTGTTCAGATACCTGAAAATGGTCAGCCAATTATTCTGATGCGCGACCACCAGACACTGGGGGGCTACCCCAAGTTCGGCTGTGTTGCCCAGTTGGATTTGAACAGGCTGGCACAGGCAATGCCCGGAACCCCGATACGTTTTCAGCCGATATCTTTTCAGGCAGCAGGACAAAAATTAAAAAGCTTCTACTCCTTCTTTAATCTGTAACCTACCGTTTTCCCATCAGGTATTGCTGCTTGCGTTATGGCAAAACAATTCTAAAGTTGTCTGAAAAGAGGTGAGACTCGATGAATGTGTTCAGTTTCCCTGTGCAGATGATTTCAGGCGTATTGGCGGGCGCAGCTTTGTCGGTATCTGCGGTTTTTGCTGCGGGCAGTACTGTGCCTGCGACACCTGCGTACCTTGAGCAGCCTGGCAAGCTGAGATCCATGTTGCCCCTTGACCAGCTGATAGCCAGAACCCGGCATACCTTCGGGAATAAGGCTTCTGACGTGGTTGTATACTCAGCCCGGTTGCAGGAAGAAGAGCATCAGAAGGTGTTTGTTATCGACTTTATTGATGCCAATAACCAGTTGGAGCGCGTTGTTTATGGTGCTTTCAGTGGCAAGCAGATAGATCATGCCCCTATGCAGGTACCCATGCCAATGGAAGAGATCTTGTCAAAGGTGGAAAGTAAGTACCCCGGAGCCAATAGAATTCGAACCTGGCTGGAGAGGCAGGGTGGCAATATGGTCTATGTTATAGAGTTGGCTGACAAACAGTTTAAGGTGAAGCGTCGCCAGTTAACGATGGATGCTTATACCGGCAGGGTGATCACAGACGTAACGTATGACCTGAAACCGGATGGCAAGCAGATATCCCTTGAGCAGATTATCAAAAATGCACGGAAAAAATACCGTGGGATGGTTGTGCTGAGAACCCGAAGCAGTGTCAAAAACAATATGAATGTCAGGGAAATCATTTTTCTGGATGACAATCATATAAGACATAAGATGGTGGTAAATGCCGTTGACGGTGAAGTGATCGAGGACCGAATTACGCCATTGGGGTGGATCTGACCTAATAACATTTTTTGAGGAGAGTCTTTGTGGATCCAGGCCGTGCCCTGTTACCAAATACTCCGGCCCAGGGCTCTGGTGTCGGCAGTCAGGCCAGAGAGTTACAACCGTTAACGGAGGAGATTATTGATCGCCGGTTTTGTCGGTTTTGTACAGAGTACATCGAGCGTCCTCCCTTTATGGCTTCCCGTTGTTGCGGACACAACTACCACTATGGCTGTACTGTTGTGATGACCAGAGAGATCACTCCGTGTTCAACCTGCAATATAATAATGCCCATTGAATTTTTCAGGGATGTTGATTTTGGCGAAGAAGTAAAGAAGTACGATTGGGGTTTTTTTGAACCAGTACTGGCCCGGGGTGGCCGTGAACCGAATCGGGCCTCCGATAGTGGACCTGTCAGTGAACAGGCTGGATCAATTGCCGCCGTTTCAGGCTTGTCCGGGCTATCAGTGACCGACAATCAGCCTGTTGTTGGGGCGGAGGGTGGCGGTGAAAGTGCACATTCTCAAATAGACCGTTCCCCGTTGGGCCCTCCTTCATCAGAGGCTCCTTATCCTCTCCTGCCGACAGCTGCCCGGCAAAGCATCGTTCGTCCCTCACAGGAGATCGACGTGGTTCGTATGACCATGGGATTTGAGCGGCTACTGGCTCAAATATTTACTCCAGAAGAGGTGCTCACTCTGGCAAGCGAAACTGGCAGTGATTATAAGTTTCTGAGGGAGATAATGGCTCACGGGGTGGTACCGAAATGGCAGAAAATATGCCAGAAAGAAGGCTATCTTTGCGGCAGGCAGATGGATATTGACAAGCCCGAAGGTGCCCATGTGTTCTTTACCGCTATGCAGCAACAACTCGATCAGCTGGAGCCGGATCACCCGTTTTTTGTTGCCTTCGCCTGCCTGCGCCAGAATCCGGTAACGGGTTACCCGGAACTGGTTTCGCCAGTGGTGCGAATCTTTCGTCATCAGCCTGAACCGACTGAATCGTCAAAACCTGGCCTGATATTTCTATTTAGTTTCGAAGAGCAGTTATCGAGCCGTGTCCTTGGGCGCCTGGGTTTCGGGAGTTTTGCCAGTGGTACCCAGTTGGTGAAATACCTCCAGTTCCTGATGCTGATCAATGGTGCAACCCAGGCTATCTTTGTTCGTCCGACTCTGAAAGGGGAGTCTGATGCCGAAGGTCTGGATAGCATCGATGTCAAGGCGTTTGTTCAGCACTACCCTCCGAGGGATTTCGGCGAAGGGATACCGTCAAAAAATGACCGGGGGATTCTTCTTGCTGCCGCCAGGAGTCTTGGTTTGCAGCGTATCCGTAAAGAGGATGCTGAAAAGGTTGTCCTGCTGAGTAACATGATTGAGGGCGGTCTGCGGAATTCTCAACTGACCGTCAAACATCTGATTGCCCGAATGTCCGAGCTTGGTTATTGCCAGAAGCAAGAGAAAATTCTCTTTTTGAGGGCCAGAGTCGGTCAGATGCCCGGCCTGCCCATCAGCGAGGATGAGTTAAGGGTACAAATGATCAGCTTGCAACGTCAGGTAGTTAATGCCCTGACGGAGATGTATGCAGTACGGGCTACTAACCAAACGGACTATATTCTGATGGATTTCGAGTCAGGTTTATCGGTTGATCCGCAAAAGATTCTGATGCTGGTCTGTGATACCGACAGACTCTACCTGGTGAATATGAAAGACAGGTCGGTTTCCACCCAGTGCTCGCCCAGCATTGCTGATATTTGTGACTTTTGTAAGGTGTTTATGAGCGGCTACCAAATCTATAAGGCCCATATTACCTCTTTTGTGCCAACTCAAACCCGGGAAAATCCCTCTGAATAGCCTCCGGGAGGCAGGCATTTGTCAGGGTAGCTGTTTTTATAGGTAAAGTTGCAGTAAATAAAAAGCCGAATAATTGGGATAAAGTCTGGAAACGTATTTTTACGTAATGCCTTCCGTATCGTCCGGCGCTAGTCTATGCCCAAATGAAGTTCGATTTGGAGCTGGACAGCAATAACCGGTCTATGGATGATGTGAATCCCTGAATCCTGACCGCAAGCAGTAATGGAATCGTTACTGTCTACGTAAGGACCGCTGGCCTGACACGAAAAGTGTAAGAAAGAATAAGAAATGACCTGACACGGGAAACTGTATATGACTGTTGATATCGAGAAGAATTTGCAGGACCGTCATTTTCTCAAGCTACTGGACTTCTCCCCAATGGAGATCAGCCACTTGCTGGAGCGTGCAGCACAGCTGAAAGCGGCAAAGCGATCCGGTACTGAGGAGCAGCATTTAACCGGGCGAAATATTGCCCTGATTTTTGCAAAGGCCTCGACCCGAACCCGATGTGCCTTTGAAGTGGCCTGCTTTGATCAGGGAGCCAATGTCACCTATATCGGTGGTGGCTCGCAGATGGGGGCCAAAGAGACGGTGAAAGATACTGCCCGGGTACTGGGGCGTATGTACGACGGCATTGAATTTCGTGGACACCTGCAGCAGCACGTGGAAGATCTGGCGGCTTATTCAGGGGTGCCGGTATGGAACGGCCTGACCGATGACTGGCATCCAACCCAGGTGCTGGCGGATTTCTGACCATGCAGGAACACGGCAATGGTCGTTCACTGGGTGAGCTGAAACTCTGCTATCTCGGTGATGGGCGCAACAACGTGGCCAATTCGCTGATGGTGGGTTCTGCGAAAATGGGGGTAGATTTCAGAATTGCGGCCCCGGCAGAATTCTTCCCTGCCCCTGAGCTTATCGAGCAATGTCGGGAAATTGCCCGGGAAACCGGGGCTAAGATCACCATCAGTGAGTCGGTGGATGAAGCGGTGGCGGGTTGTGATTTTCTGTACACCGACGTCTGGGTTTCCATGGGTGAACCGATGGAAGCCTGGGATGAAAGGGTCAAGCTGATGAAACCCTATCAGGTGAATCAGACAGTGCTGAAAAAAACAGGCAATGCCAATGTCCGTTTCCTGCACTGCCTGCCAGCCTTTCACAACGATGACACGGTGGTTGGCAAAGAAGTCGCTGACAAATTTGGTATGAATGGCCTGGAAGTGACTGAGGACGTGTTCGAGTCTGACGCCTCCATTGTCTTTGATCAGGCAGAAAACCGGATGCATACCATCAAGGCTGTGATGGTGGAAACATTGGGTAACAGTCGTTAGCCTCCCGGAGAAAATCGCACAAAGCAATAAGTCTGACCTGCTGCTCAGGTAGAACTCTGCGAAACCCGTGGAATTGTCTACTCTATTAGATGTTTAATCTGGCGTTTTCCATTCGCTGCCCGAAATGGTTCCTCAGTGCTTTCCCGATGCCCGATGCCCGATGAAAGTACTGAGGTGGCTGTGTTAATGAGACATAAAAGTTGTTTTACAGGAGGCTTGGATAGAGCCAGCAGTACAGATCAGTGTTTGGGCTTATTAGCCTAAACATACGACAATTTGCTTATGTTGTGTGCAATGAGGCGTATCGCACTTACTCAGCGTTACCTGCATAACTGATGATCTCCTGGCCCGTGTCCATTCTCTTTTTTCCCAGCAGTATAGAGGAGCAGTAATGCCCCAGAGCCTATTGCGATACACCAATATTCTCAGCATCGTTGGTGACCTCATTCGCGTCCACGTTCCTAACCTGGCTGAGGGTAATGCCCAGGCCAACTATGGTGACCTGGCGTTGATTGAGCAGGATGGACAGACTTACTCCATGGCGCAGATCATCAAGATTGACCATGAAGAGGTTTCTCTCCAGGTTTTTACCGGCACCAAGGGCCTCTCCACCGGTGCGTCGGTCTGTTTCCTGGGCCAGCCCATGAAGACCACCTACTCCCCCAATATTCTTGGGCGAATCTTCAACGGTGCCGGTGAGCCCATTGATGGCGGCCCTGCCCTGGAACAGGATCCCAGGGTGGAGATCGACGGACCTTCGGTAAACCCGGTTCGTCGTGTACTGGCTTCGCGCATGGTGCGGACCAATGTGCCAATGATCGATGTCTTCAACACTCTGGTTGAGTCCCAGAAAATTCCTATCTTCTCTGTCGCCGGTGAACCCTACAACCGCTTCCTGGCCCGTATCGCCATTCAGGCAGAGGCGGATGTTGTGGTGTTTGGCGGCATGGGTCTGATCTTCGATGATTACCACTTCTTCCGTACTACCTTTGAAGAAGCCGGTGTCTCTGCCCGTACCGTTATGTTCACCAACCTGGCGTCTGACCCGACGGTTGAACGTCTGCTGACGCCGGATATGGCGCTGGCGGTGGCGGAACACTTCGCCGTCGAAGAGTCCAAAAAGGTGCTGGTTCTGCTCACCGACATGACCTCTTACGCCGACGCCATGAAAGAGATCGGTGTGGCCATGGACAAGATCCCTGCCAACCGTGGTTATATGGGGGATCTGTACTCTCAGCTGGCGCGTCGTTACGAAAAAGCCTGTGACTACAAAGGGGCCGGTTCTGTCACCATTCTGGCGGTGACCACCATGCCGGGCAATGACGTGACCCACCCGGTTCCGGATAACACCGGTTATATCACCGAAGGTCAGTTCTACCTGCACGAAGGGCACCTGGATCCATTTGGTTCCCTGTCCCGTTTGAAGCAGATGGTTCAGGGTAAAGAAACCCGCGAAGACCATCCCGCCATCATGAACACCATGATCCGCTTCTACTCGGACTCGGTGAATGCCGCCCAGAAACAGGCCATGGCCTTTGAACTGTCCAGCTATGACTTGAAAACCATCAAGTTCGGCAAGCTGTTCAAAAGACGCTTTATGTCTCTGGACGCTGCCATGTCACTGGAAGAGGCGCTGGATAAGTGCTGGGAGACCATGGCTGAATGCTTTGGACCGGAAGAGACCCTGATGAAACAGAGTCTGCTGGAAAAATACTGGCCCAACCCGGAGCAGCTGTCTTCAGAGAGTGATTCACACAGAGCTGAGGAAGCTTCTGAAGCTGTAGCTGAGGCGTAATTATCATGGCCAAGGTAGCTCTCAACAAAAGCTCATTAAACAAAGAGAAGCGCAGTTTAAAGACGTACAACCGTTATCTGCCGGCGCTTGAACTCAAGCGTCAGCAGCTGATGATGGAACGTAAAAAGGCCGAAGAGGCGCTGGCACAGACACGGGAACATCTGGCGGAGGTGGAGCAGCTGGTCAGACAGCAGCTGCCGATGCTGGCCAGACAGGATGTTCCGGTGGATAACCTGGTGAAGGTAACGGATGTGCGCCTGACCCAGGAAAATATCGTCGGCACATCGGTTCCTCTGGTCGAGCACATTGAAATTGCGCTGACACCCTACAGTGATCTGGCCAAACCCCACTGGGTTGATTACCTGGTTGAGCTTCTGCAGCAGATGATTCGCCTGAGAATAGAACTTCAGGTTCGTCAGCTGCGCTACAAGGAGCTGGACAAGGCGACACGTACCACCTCCCAGCGGGTTAACCTGTTCTCCAAGGTGCTGATTCCCCAGACCAGAAAGAACATCCAGAAAATCCAGATCTATATGTCTGACCAGGACCGGGCCAGCGTCATGAACGCCAAGCTCTCCAAGGGCAAGGTTCTGGCCCAGGAAGCCAAAGGAGGTCATTCGCAGGTGGGCTGATATCCGGGTGGTATAACCTGCGAAAGCATTGATTATGGCTATTAAACGACTGAAAAAGATCACCCTTTACGGGCCCAGCCAGGAGAAGAGCGGCATCCTGAAAGAGCTGCAATCCCTGGGCTGTCTGCATCTGATTCCATTAACCGATAAACCGGTTGAGGTTCAGGTGCAGCCGGCGGAAGCCAGTGAAGCGAAAGCGTGGCTGGAGCGCAGCCCGAAGCAGAGACGGCAGGTTCGCAATGTTCGTGAACACAAGGATGCTGCCCGGGTAGACGACATTGTTCATAAGATTCTGGACAACAAGTCCAAATTCCGTGAGCAGTCCGATATTCGCGACAAGCTGCAGGAACGGATTCGGGAAGTGCGCCCCTGGGGTGAGTTTGCTTTTCCTGCCCTGTCTGACCTGAATGGTCAACGGCTCTGGTTCTATGTTCTGCCCAATGGTGAACTGCCAGCGCTGAGGGATTCCCTTAAGCAGTGCGAGCTGCCCTGGGAACTGATTCATCAGAGCCAGAAAGACAGTTACGTTATCGTGGTTTCTGACAACGAGCCCGAAGACTTTCTGCTGCCTGTGCATCGTTCTCATGTGGGTAAGATTCCACTTTCCCGCCTGGAAGAGATGCTGGATGAAGCAGAGGATGCCATCGAGGATCTGCTGGCTGAGCGGGAAGCGCTGACCCGCTGGCACTACCTTCTGGATCAGGTGCTTGCCGCCCGTCTGGACAGCGCGGATCTGCAGCAGGCCACCAGTGGCACTATGGATGAAGACAGCTTCTTCCTGGTGCAGGGCTGGGTACCGGTGGCTGAGCAGGCCAATGTTGAAGCCTTCACGGCTGCCCACGGTGTTGCGGCAATATTCGAGGACCCGACGGCAGACGACAATCCTCCGACGTTACTGGACAAACCGGCAGGAACCGGTGGTGGTGCGGATGCCCTTGGCTTCTTCCAGACCCCCAACTACCGCGCCTGGGATCCGGGTAATGTGGTGTTTTACTCATTCTCGCTGTTCTTTGCGATGATCATGAGCGATGCCATGTACTGTCTGATTTTCGGACTGATCATTTTCCTGCTCAGGGGCAAGCTCCGGCAGAGTGAAACCGGTCGTCGTCTGATGAATCTGGCGTATTTTATGTCCGGTGTGGGTATTGTCTGGGGTGTCTTTATCGGCAGTTACTTCGGTGCAGCACCCGACGGTGGCAGTTTATTTGGCCGCCTGGCCTTTATCGACCTGAACGATTACAACGCCATGATGAAATTGTCGGTGGTGATCGGTGTTGCACACCTGATCGTTGCCAATGTCATGACGGCGATTGTCAATCGTGGCTCAAGTTATGCCCTGGCACCACTGGGCTGGGCGGGGTTGATGGGCGGTGGTCTGACACTGTGGCTGGGGATGACCGGTACGCTGCCAGCGGCGTTTCAATCCACCATTGGCCCGGGGCTGATGATTGCCGGTGCCCTGCTGGTATTCCTGTTCTCCAGCAGCCGTGCAGTGACATCCTTCAAGGACCTTATTCTGAGAATGCTGGATGGCCTGAAAGCCGTCTACAACATTACCAGTGCTTTTGGTGATGTACTCAGTTACATGCGCCTGTTTGCCCTCGGCCTGTCCGGTGCATCCCTGGCCATGACGTTTAACTCTCTGGCCATGGACGTTCTTAATTCCAGCCCCGTCACCGGTGTGCTGTTTGCGGGAATCATTCTGCTGCTGGGTCATCTGCTGAATTTTGCCCTGTGCATTATGAGCGGTGTGGTTCACGGCATGCGTCTTAACGTCATTGAATTTGTCAACTGGGGACTGTCTGACGAAGGCTACCCATTTAAAGTCTTTAACCAAAGAACGACCTTTAACCAGCAAACAACTTTTAGTAAAGAGGATTAACAATGGATGCACTGATTATCGCACTGGGTTGGGTAGGTGTTTTCGCACCGGTTGCTCTGGGTGCAGTGGGTTCTGCAATTGGCTGTTCTGTCGCCGGACAGTCTGCCTGTGGTGCGATGCTGGATGTAGAGAGCGGCTACGGTAAGTTCGTCGGTCTTTCAGCCATGCCATCTTCCCAGGTTATCTACGGCATTGTCATCATGTTTACCCTGAGTGGCATCGGCGTCACTCTGGCCAGCGCCCCTGGTCTGTTTGGTATTGGTCTGCTGACCGGTGTTGCCCTGATGTACTCTGCCGTCTACCAGGGACAGGCGGTTGCAGCGGCCATCAATGCTTCCAAGAACAAGCCGGAAGTGTTTGGTCTTTCGATTGCACCTGCGGCGATCGTAGAAGGCTTTGCGGTATTTGCTTTCGTATTCGCACTGGTTATGGGTCAGGGCATCGCCGCCTGATGATGGGGTGAATGTTGGAACCACAAAGTCACTAAGACACAAAGACAAAAAGTATTTCTCTGTGCCTTTGTGTCTTTGTGGTTCAAAAAAATACTGGCCCATAAGCAAATACAGGATTAGATAATGAGTACTGCAACTCCTGAAAAACAAACCGGGAAAACCGTTTCCGTCGGTGTTCAGGAACTGATCGAAAAGCTGCGTAACCAGGGCGTCGACAGTGGTCGCCAGGAAGCGGGCAAGATTATTTCTGACGCTGAAGCCAAAGCCGCCGAGCTGATCGCGGATGCCGAAAAACGTGCCAGTGCCATTGTTGGCAAGGCCCGTGAGGAAGCGGATTTTATTACCAGGGCAGGCAAAGAAGCGCTGCAGCTGGCTGAGCGAAATGCCATCCTTGAGCTGAAAGACTATCTGCTGGAAAAATTCTCTGATCAGATCCGTGCGGTGGTCAGCCACTCCATGGAAGGCGACAAGCTGCTGGAAGGGATGATTCTGGAAGTGGCTGGCCAGAACAATCTGCGCGGCGAAAACAACATCGAAGTGATCCTGCCCAGAAAAGTCATTGGTGTGGATGAATTGCGAGACAAACCTGAGCTGCTCAAGGCCGGTGGTTTGCTGGAGTTCGCCATGAAGCGGGCCAGTGAGATGCTTCAGGATGGCGTCACGTTCACCGTTGGTGGTGCTGGTCAGAGTGGCATTGCCTTTCGTCTGAAGGACAAGGATATCCAGGTAGAGCTGACCGATGAAGCCGTTGCTGCGGTTCTGCTGAAGCACCTGCAGCCACGTTTCCGTGCCCTGCTTGAAGGCATTATTAAATAATTGCCGGTGTCAGTTCGTGATGGCAGAGCAATGTCTGCCTCACGCTCATGTTAAGGAGCAGTTCCTGAATAAGTTTCGTGATTGTGAGTCCTCGAACCCTGATCTTCCTGAGTCTGTTGAAGGGCATAAACACCAGGCCCATGAGATAGATCGTGCCAGGCACCCTTCGACCGCGCTCAGGGTGAACGGGCAGAGGCTCCTTCACCCTGTTTCTGGGCTACTTCCGAGGAGAATACAATGGCTGAAAATGCCTACTATACCCTGCTGACATCGCTGCCGCATATTGACTCACTGTTTAACAGCAAGATTACGCCTATCTCCCGCATTCAGCTGGACCGTCGTCTGGCCATGCTGTCCACGGCAGATCGTGAAACCCTGGTTAAGGTGGAACAGCTGGTGCACTGGAGCCATCTGGGCGAAGAGATCAAGGAAGCGTATTTGATCAATCTGGCAGAGCGCCTGTTGCAGGAGCTGGACAGTCCTGATCTGAAAGCGCTGGTGAACTGGCGTCTGGATATGCGAACCATCGCTGCTGCCTTGCGACGAAAGGCCAATGGTATCCAGGCACCGACGTTGGCGAAATGGAGTTACGGTAGCCGCTACGCCTACATCCGCCACAACTGGAATCATCCGACCCTCGGTTTGCAGCATGCATTCCCCTGGATTCCGGTGGCGGTTGAATGCCTGAGTAAAAAAGACTACCTGACGCTGGAAAAAACAGTGATGGAGGCGGTGTGGAACAAGCTGAACGAGCTTGGTGCCAGACACCGTTTCGACTTTGAAGCCGTGGTGATCTATCTGCTGCGCTGGAACCTGGTGGCACGCTGGACCTCCTACAATGGTGAACAGGCAGTGGTTCGGTTTAATGAGCTGACCCAGCAGGCATTAGGGGAATTTGCCCACCAATTGCCGGGTTCCCCGGATTAAACGACAACGGTTATACACATGACTGAACAGACAAAAACAGAGCTGATGCAACAGACCTCTGCCCGGGTGGTAGCGGTGATGGGTGATATCATCACCATCGAAAGCATCAGTGGCAAAGATGGTGCGAAAAAGCCGCTGGTTAAGAACGAGGTGGTCTACGTACTGCCAAGCCGTCGCGCCAATGAAGCGGTGGAAGAGCAGCTGATGGCCGAGATTCTCCGTGTTCGTGGCAACACGGCGGATATTCAGGTGTTTGAGGAAACCCGTGGTGTTGCTGTCGGTGACCTGATTATTCAGACCGGGCACATGCTGTCAGTGGATCTGGGGCCTGGTATTCTCAGCATGATCTACGATGGTCTGCAGAACCCGCTGGAGCGACTGGCGAATCTGCATGGTCGCTTTCTGCAGCGGGGTGTTCAGGTTGAGTCCCTGGATCGTACCCATAACTGGGCATTCACTGCCGTAGCTAAAATCGGCGATAAACTCCGTGCCGGTGAAACCTTTGGTACCGTGCCGGAAGGTCGCTTTACCCACAAGATCATGATTCCGTTTGATACCGTGGGTGAAGTGGAAGTGGTCTGGATTCAGGAAGGTAACTTCTCTGTTGACACCGTCGTGGCTCGGGTGAAAAACCACAAGGGGGAAGAAATTCCTCTGACCATGTACCAGCGCTGGCCAGTGCGTAAGTCAATCGCTGAAACGCTGACTGCAAAAGGCAAGACCGAGCGTCTTTACCCTGACCAGCCGCTGATCACCACCACTCGCATCGTTGATACCTTCTTCCCGATTGCCCGTGGTGGTACCGGTTGTATCCCCGGACCTTTCGGTTCCGGCAAGACAGTATTGCAGCACGGTTTCTCCCGTTACTGCGATGCGGATATCGTTATTGTTACTGCCTGCGGTGAGCGTGCCGGTGAGGTGGTTGAAACCATCGAAGAGTTCCCGCACTTGCAGGATCCAAAGACCGGTGGTGCCCTGATCGACCGCACGGTCATTATCTGTAATACGTCGTCCATGCCGGTGGCTGCCCGTGAAGCCTCAATCTATACCGGTCTGACACTGGGTGAGTACTATCGCCAGATGGGTTACAACGTACTGGCCCTGGCAGACTCTACTTCCCGCTGGGCCCAGGCGATGCGTGAAACCTCTAACCGTCTGGAAGAAATTCCCGGTGAAGAAGGCTTCCCGGCCTATATGGACTCTGCCATCAAGGGGGTGTACGAGCGTTGTGGTGTGGTTCGCAACGAAGACGGCGACGAAGGTTCCCTGACCATGATTGGCTCTGTATCACCTGCCGGTGGTAACTTTGAAGAGCCTGTTACCCAGGCCACCCTGAGTACCGTAAAGGCGTTTCTTGGTCTGTCCTATGATCGTGCTTACAAGCGTTTCTACCCGGCGATCGATCCTCTGATCTCCTGGTCCCGTTATCTGGATCAGCTGGAAGACTGGTACTCAAAAAACCTGTCGCCAGAGTGGGTCAGCAACGTGCGGGAGATGCAGGAACTGCTGGTACGCGGTGACAGCATCAACCAGATGATGCAGGTCACCGGTGAAGAGGGTATTACCCTGGAAGACTACGTGACTTTCCAGAAGTCTTACATGCTGGACATGGTCTATCTGCAGCAGGACGCTTTTGACGATGTGGACGCTTCCTGTCCAATCCATCGTCAGCAGGAAAACTTTGATCTGGTGGTGAGCCTGATTCGTCAGCAGTACAACTTCAGTGATAAAGAAGAGGTGCGTGATTACTTTATCAAGCTGACCGGCCTGTTCAAGAACATGCACTATGCACATCACGGATCACCTGAATACAACAACTATATGCACCGTATTCAGGAGCTTCGCAGCCAGCACGCCATGGGGGCTTTAGCTGCCTGATGGCTGTTGTGTAACACGTCCTGTCCAAGTCTGCCGGCGATGCCGGCAGTGCTTTTTTAAGTTAATTTCTCCGATACGCTTTCGTCCATTATCCCCAGAATATCTTTGGTTTAGTTTGAACTTTTCGGGTTTTTAACTATCAACACTGGAAAGAGCTGCTGGTGTTGTATGGATAACGATAAAATTTCAGGCTTGCCTGTTGTTCAAACTTACCACTCTTATCAACAGGAACGTGCGGGCGGCAGGATGGGTTCTTACCATGTTGCCCCCTGTGAACATGATGACCTGTCAGGCGCTGGTTCTGGCTCAAATTTGCAGGAAGATGGCAGGATGCGACGCTTGGCTGAGAGGTTTGCGGCTAGCGCTACTGTTACTCAACCAGTCTCTGCTCAAAAGATAGAAGTGAAAACCAGTGTTCAGTGTGCTTTGCAGGCATTCCTGAAACATGACATTGAGTTTTGCAGGCAATTTGTGCGGCCAGCAAATCCTGACTGTGACAAAAGTTTTACCCCTCGATTTATGAGATTTTTTCCTGTTGTGTCAGGGATTTTGATCGATGCTCTTGTGGCAAAAGGAGAATCTGCCACAGACCGCGATTATGAGCTGGCAGGTGATGCCTTGAAAGACAGTGAGGTGAAGACTGTTTTTTTCCAGCTGATAAGAGCCACTTTTTCCCGGCTGGACAGTTCCAGGAAAACGACAGCGGATCATCTTCTTAAGGCTTATAAAAAATATCCGGATGGATGTTATGACGCAATAGTAGATGGAATCATCAGCCATAGAAAATCCCTTCCGGAATTACAGGTTGCAATGGACAGAATTGGCTTACCCGTGGATTTCCCGCCTGCTATTTTCCAATGCTGTTTGGCTCGAAAGAAGACTATTATCTGGGGGTAGATGCCCAAAATTATGATGCCAATACGGTTCATAATCTTTGCCAGGCCTTTACCGGTTTGTTGGAGCAGTCCCGTCGTGGCGATCTTGAACCGGTGAATCTGTTGATATTGAATCAGATTCATCAAAGCCTGACGAAAGATGTCAAGTCCTGGTACGGTGAACCCATATCTCCAACTTATGACTTTGCTGTATCACATGTATTTGATATTCCGAAAGAAAAATTCACGCCGTCGGGTTACCAGGAAATGATGTTGTTCGTGCAGAGCTGCGATCAAAAATACCGGGGTATGGATAAACGCTCTCCTGACAATCACGCAATTTTTCATATTTGTGGCTACCATGCGCCAAATCATGAGAAACCGGGCAAAGTTACGGTCAGAGCCTATTGTGATGAGCCTGACAAAGGTAATATTCGCAAGAAAAATGTATTGATAAACGTCTTGGTTGACCATAGAAAGGCGCTGCATAGAACCCCGACTCCGGAAGACGTTCGCTTATCCACTGCCAGGCTGGCAAAGCGATTAATGTTTTTGCACTATTTTCTTGACGGAAATGGCAGAACCATTATTTACCTGATCAATCGCGAGCTGCTCAGAAATGGTCAGCCTCCGTCTATTATTCTGGATGTTGACGCCATTGCTGCGAAGTCATCTGCCGAGTTCTCCGAAATGATAAAGGAAGGGCAGGATCTTTTTATCGGTATACAGCGCAATCAGCAGCCAGCCTTATCTAATCCACCCTCTCTCTGCTTTCATGATCAGGCAAAAAGGAGGCTGCATGGGTATTTGCAGCAGGACTGGCGATAGGAGGCTGCGGATGTCGACAGGTTGGGTCGGTATTATTGGTAAAAAACGACAGTATATGTACAATGCAGAATGTTCTCCTCGTATAACCAGATAACTACGAGGTTAAAGCGGTCAGGGATTCGCCGTACATAATGATAAAAAAGTTCTGGCACCAGTGGTACAGGATATCTGGTTGCGGACAGGAGTTATAATGAAAAAAATTACCACCATGCTGGCATTTCTGCTGGCATTCAGTTCATCACTTTTTGCCTCTTATAACCAGATATGGGAAGAGTCCACGCTGAACAAGATCGTGGAGCGCAAGGTGCTTCGTGTTGGTCTGGATGCAGGCTATATGCCATTTGAAATGACCAACAAGCAGGGTAAGATCGTTGGTTTTGATGTGGACGTTGCCCGCCAGATGGCCAAGTCCATGGGTGTAGAGCTGGAAATTGTCAATACTGCATGGGATGGCATTATTCCGGCGCTGGTGACGGACAAGTTTGACATTATCATGTCCGGTATGACCCTGACCTCCCAGCGTAACCTGCAGATTAACTTTGCCAACCCCTATATTGTCATTGGCCAGAGTGTCTTGCTGCGTAATGGCCTGAAAGATGAAATCAAGTCTTACAAAGATCTGAATAATCCCAAATATACGGTGGTTTCCAAGCTGGGCACCACCGGCGATCTGGCCGCCAGGCGCTACCTGAGCAAGGCCAGGCTGAGATTGTTCGAAACCGAATCTGAAGGTGCCATTGAAGTGGTGAATGGCAAGGCAGACGCGTTTATTTATGACCTGCCGTTTAATGCAGTCTACTCCAGCCAGAATCCGGGCAAACTGGTTCACCTGGACACGCCTTTCACCTATGAGCCGCTGGCCTGGGGCGTTCGCAAGGGGGACCCGGACTTTGTTAATTGGTTGAATAACTTCCTGACCCAGATTCAGGGCGACGGTACTTACGATAAAATTTATGCCAAGTGGTTCGAAAGTTCCGCATGGCAAAAGACCCTGAAGTAACGGCTGATGCTGCAGGGTAAACCCGTGAAAGGCCAGCCTCTGCAAATGGAAAAGCCGCCAAACCAGGTTCTGTGGAATCTGGTTTTTGCGGCAATATTGCTGCTGTTGGGTCTGGGTATCTACAAGTCCAGTCAGGCGATTGACTATATCTGGCGCTGGGATCGAGTCCCCCAGTACATTGTTTATCAGGCCCGCGATGAACTTCGTGCGGAGTTTGATGGCACCATAGAAAGCAATGAAACAGGAGAGCTAATCCTCATCAATGATGTTGACGACAGTGAGCGTATGACTGTTGTCGGTTATCAGGAAATGGCTGTCAGTGACGGAGATCTGATCTTTGCCGGTGACCTGTTGGCGGTCAACTATCACTGGCAGCCTGGGCCGATGGCCAATGGACTCTGGATGACCATCAAGCTCTCCCTGGTGTCTATTGTTTTTGCCATTGTTCTTGGGGCTCTGGCTGGTCTGGCACGCATATCACCCAATCCGGCACTGCGTCACCTTGCGACTGTTTATGTGGAGCTGGTGCGGGGAACGCCCCTGCTGGTGCAAATCTTCATTGTCTACTTCTTTATTGGCACTGTTATGGATCTGGAGCGATTCACCGCGGGTGTGGTGGCGCTGTCAGTATTCACCGGAGCCTATGTGGCAGAAATCATCCGGGCCGGTATCGAATCTATCAGCCGGGGACAGATGGAGGCCGGACGAAGTCTGGGGATGAGCCGTGGCATGACCATGCGCTATATCATTCTACCGCAGGCGTTCAAGAGGGTGTTGCCACCACTGGCTGGCCAGTTTATCAACTTGATCAAGGACTCTTCGCTGGTTTCCGTTATCTCGCTGACAGACCTTACCAAGGCTGGACGGGAAGTGGTCAGTGTGACATTCAGTCCGTTTGAAGTGTGGTTCAGTGTTGCCTTGATGTACCTGGTTCTGACCGCCACGCTTTCCTGGCTGGTCCGTCGTTTGGAGGTGAGATATGCCGTCAGAGACTGAAGGTTCTTTGTCCTCAGCGGTCATTATCCGGGCTACCGGGGTTGAGAAGATCTATCCCAACGGGGTACATGCCCTGAAGAATATTCATCAGAATATTCAAGAGGGTGAGGTCGTTGTGGTCATTGGCCCAAGCGGCTCCGGTAAGTCGACATTTCTGCGAACCCTGAATCAGCTGGAAACCATTAATGCGGGTGACATTGTTATTGATGGCATATCCCTGACCACGCCCGGGGATGTGAATAAGCTCCGGGAAGAAGTGGGAATGGTTTTCCAGTCGTTTAATCTGTTCCCCCACCTGTCGGTATTGGACAATATCTGTCTGGCACCCATGAAGGTTCGTGGCATCAGCCGCACTGAAGCAGAGGAACGGGCAAAAGCCCTTCTGCGGAAAGTAGGGCTGTCGGATAAGGCCGCCAGTTTTCCTCCGCAACTGTCGGGTGGACAGCAACAGCGGGTTGCCATCGCCAGGGCACTGGCCATGCAGCCACGGATTATGCTGTTTGATGAACCCACCAGTGCCCTTGACCCGGAAATGGTTGGCGAAGTGCTGGATGTCATGAAACAGCTGGCAGGAGAGGGGATGACCATGGTGGTGGTTACCCATGAAATGGGGTTTGCCCGGGAGGTGGCTGACCGGGTCCTGTTTATGGACGGCGGTGAGTTACTGGTGGATAGTGAGCCGGAGGCTTTTTTTCAGGCACCGGAAAATGAACGTTTGCGGGTTTTTTTAAGTCAGGTAATTTGACGAAATCTTTGGTCGGTAATTATCCGTTGTTATCTCCTGGGCATGTTTCCTTAAACGCCCAGCGAACCCTTAAAACAGGCGTTCTTTTAAACGCAGGAATCAATAACCAGTACATAAAGATGCCCAAGCAGTTGGCGACGATATCCCAGAATGATGGGTAGCGATAGTCAGTAAGGGATTGCAGGCCTTCAATCCAGATACCGTATATAGCTGCGATAGCCACTTTTTTCAGGTTGAAACGGTCCTGGTAACAAAAGCCATCAAGCAGGCCGGAAATAACCAGAAAAGCAAGGCAGTGGGCTATTTTGTCAGCAGCCACCGGCAGCCTCCAGAATGTCAGGTCAACACTTTTGAAGTTATCTATAGGCAATAGAGACAAAATAGTGATGGCGGTCAGGGTAATGGCTAGTGCCGCTCTGCTGACCGGTAAATAGTGCTGAAGAATTACGTCTTCCAGTGACGGGGCTTTCCTGAGGTTTTCCACTTTACACGTTTGGATCTGTTTGTATTGAGTTTGTCTTTCAGTGAAGCAGGCATTTCCAGCTCACGCCAATGACCCGGCTGCAGGTCGTCAATTTTCCATGATCCTATCTGGCAGCGAATCAGCCTGAGTGTTGGATGGCCGATAGCCGCGGTCATTCTTCTTACCTGACGGTTTCTTCCCTCCTTTATAGTCAATTGAATCCAGCAATCCGGAATCGACTTTCTTTCCCGTATGGGTGGCACTCTGTCCCAGACATCAGGAGCGTCAATGATTTCTGCCCGGGCCGGGAGAGTAGGGCCATCGTTCAGAACTATTCCGGTGCGAAGATGGTCTAAGGATTGAGCGTCCGGGATTCCTTCCACCTGAACCCAGTATGTTTTCGGCATTTTGTGCTCAGGTGAGGCAATCAGGTTTTGCAACTGGCCATTATCCGTCAGCAGTAACAACCCTTCGCTGTCTCTATCCAGCCTGCCCGCTGGATAGATGCCGGGAATGTTAATGAAATCCTTCAGGGTTTGCCGTCCTTCCTGGTCCGTAAACTGGGTCAGGACACCGTAAGGTTTATTAAAAAGCAATAATCGGCTTTTTTTGGAAGGGCGTATAACAGAGGCCTGCATGGGTAATCACTGATGAGAAAAGTCAGAATTATAAATGCAGGAGAACCTGTGGACTAGACTATGGCCTTAATCATTTAAAAGGGGTTTGTGTGAGTACACCACCAGCAAGCTGTGATCACCCTCAGCAACGGGCAACTGATGTGAAATCAGTTATCAGTTATTTAGCTCCATTGCTATTGGGGGGGAGTCTGTGGGTGCTCCCTGCACCGGAAGGTCTGGATCTTCAGGGGTGGCACATGCTGATTATTTTTATCAGCACCCTGTTGGGGGTGATGGTCACTCCCATGCCCATGTCGGCAATCACCTTGATGGGGGTGACAGCCCTGGGGCTGACCAAAACCCTGACCCTCAAGCAGGCACTGGCGGGTTATGGTGATCCTGTAACCTGGCTGGTGGTGCTGGCGTTTTTCATCTCTCACGGGTTTATAAAAACCGGACTTGGGCTCAGAATTGCCTACTGCTTCATGCGTATCATGGGGAAGAAAACCCTGACCCTGGGTTATGGACTGACCCTGACGGATATGCTGCTTGCCCCGGCAATGCCCAGTACCACGGCTCGCGCAGGTGCCGTGGTATACCCCATTATGCAATCCATCGCCACTGTTTATGACAGTAAGCCGGGAGCCACTGCCAACAGGATAGGGGCCTTTCTGTTGATGATCGTCTTCCACGCCAATGCCATCACAAGCACCATGTTTCTGACTGCCATGGCGGGTAATCCGCTGGTGGTCAAGCTTGCTGGCAATCAGGGTATTGAGTTGAGCTGGGCGACGTGGGCTTTGGGGGCATTGTTACCCGGTATGGTCTGTCTTATCTTGATGCCAATTTGTCTGTATCGCATTACCCCGCCGGAATTGAAAGAAACCCCCATGGCCGTCAAGGTGGCACAGGATGAACTTCATCGCCTGGGCTCCCTGACCAGGGATGAATGGATTATGGCCGGTACATTCCTGGCGCTTCTGGTGCTGTGGATATTTGGTCAGCAGCTGGGCTTTTCAGCGACGCTGGTGGCTATGGTGGGTGTGTGCATTCTGCTGTCAAGCGGTGTTCTGAACTGGGATGATCTCCGTGGTAATAAGGGAGCCTGGGACACCATGATCTGGTTCGGGGCATTTATTACCATGGCTCATTACCTCAGTGCCTATGGCGTAGTGAACTATGTCAGTGATCAGGTTGGCGTTCTGTTCGACGGTTTGCCCGCCTGGCTGGCAATGATTACCGTCTGTGGACTTTACTACTTTTTCCATTACTTCTTTGCCGCATCCACAGCACAGATCAGTGCCATGTATGCCGGTTTTCTACTGATCATGCTCGGAGCTGGCGTTCCCCCTCTGGGAGGTGCCCTGATGCTTGCCTATATGAGTAATATTTGTGCTGTTATTACCCACTATGGGAATGGACCGGCACCAATCCTTTATGGTGCTGGTTATGTCTCTCTTTTCAACTGGTGGAAAGTCGGGTTGATCATGAGCTCGCTCTATTTGCTGGTATGGCTGGGGCTGGGTAGTGTCTGGTTGTCTTGGTTAGGCTATTTATAGCCAATAATTTGTAACTAATCCGGCCATCTGCCACGGTGCGTATGGCCTAAACAATCACCTCAACAAGAAATGTTTTGATCAGAAAACCCAGGACACCCAGGCCGAGAGCTCCAAAGAGTACAAATGTACCCCATTTTCCCGCATTGGATTTTTTGGCCAGGTCATAAACGATAAAAGCCATAAATAAAACCAGCCCGCTGATTAAGACCTGTAACATGATGGATTCGAACTCAGCAATATCCATAGAACCTCCAGAAGTTTTGCCGACTTTTTTTGGCAACTTTTTTTGCCTGCTTTTTTTCGCCAACTTTCTTATGCCGGTATTTTAGGCATTTTCTGCTGAGTCGCCAATATCGCCTATAAACACAGTACAACTCCCATCAGTTGATGCGGTATTGCCAAGGCGCTGCAATCCTCAACCGTCAACAGACCCTACACAGATTTGTTACCAGACCGATATAGGTATCCAGAGAGTTTCAAAATGATCTGGTCAAAGGCTATCCGGGGGTAGGAATGGCGCTCAAACTCAGGCTGGTAGATGTCACCAAATTACAAAAAACCAACTATCTGACGTCGGAGGCATCAAAGGCGGCCGTCCGGGAGGCAAAGGTACTGCTGGATAAGCAGGAAGAGTTTATGAAAAATGGCGGAATGGACCGGCAAAAGTTACGTGCTTTTATCAATAGTGACTTTTGGACATCTCGCCAAAAGCAGAAAGCCAGGGAAGAACTGCTCAATTTTCATAATGAGTTCAAAAGTAATATGGCCAATGAAGCAACGGCTAAGCGCAAAGAGCTGAATAGTGCCAGCCGTCTGCTCACGCAACGTAAAGTGAAGAAAGCAAGTACCGTTAAAAAGCGCTCCGGATATGTATAGGGCGTAAACAGATCCATATAAAAAATAACTGCTTTTCAGGGATGAGTTCAGCATGAATAACGTTAACGGCGTTTCCACGACGAATGACATAAAAACTCTAAATCCGGCAGATATGAGTCAGCAGGACTTCATTGCTGCTGTTTATCTTGAACGTGGAGAAATGCTGGACTCAGAAGTTCGACGAATTATTGGTGAAATTGATAAAAGTAATCAGTATGTAGATACCATTAATAAGTTGATTGGCAAGGCAAATGTTGCCGAGTATGGATCAACACATTATTCCTCCACCACATGGCAGGTTAAAGGCAAAAATGTTGTGCTTGATAATGGTTACGGGTTGAGTTTCCAGCCAGATGGTAAGGGTGGAAATACCTTCACTCTGCTTGACGGTGATGGTAATCAGTTAATCTACCAGAACCGGGCTCTGATACCTGTTCCTGCCGGCACCACGGTGGATGCACTGGAAGTTGGCATTCCCGTAATGAATGACATGACTTATATCCTGGATGATGGTACTGAGATTACCTTTCAGACCGGAACCCCGGATAAGGCATTCAACTCTTCAGACTTTTCCGGAGGGATGGCGGATATCACCTCGATTATCATTACCCGGGATAATCAGGGAATGAAAATCAGTGATGTCAATGTTGCCGGATCAATGACCATCGGATCCCCTACCATTGAGGGTGTAACTGACCCGGTAGCAACCCAGCCAAAGACAACCACGCATACGGTAAACGTTGCTGCTGACAGTCTGAAGACATTTGGGGACTACAATGGAAACGAAAATTACGACACCATTAGTGTCACCCATGCTGGCAAAGTACTCTCCATGTGGGAAGGGGTTATTAATGATAAATCGCCAGCGGAGCAGGCCGCCATAATGGCCCAGATACAGTCGAACGGCGGGATGTCTATTTTCTGGGGGCTCGGTGATGCGGATGGGGATAAGAGTAATTATGAGAAAGAGTTTACTTATCAGCCCTACGCCGGTGAAACGCTCTACAAATTTATTGAACGTGCCGTGAATCGCTCCAAACTGGATTTCCGAAACTATGTCAATGATCAGGAAGGCGAGATAGAAATACATGATATCGAAACCGCCATTAAGCTTCCTGCTTATAGTTATCAGGAAGTGATACCGGCAACCAGTAAAACAACGGGCACTGTTTCATCCCATTATATCAGAGAAGACCGGAATTTTTATGGCTCTGAGGATTATGGAAGTATTAAGATATTAACTGATGATTATCTGTTACGGTTAAAAAGTGACTTGGCGAAAATGGATTTTAGCGACGAAAAGATGAAGGGGTTTGAAAGAGAGTTGCAGACCAATGGCTATACCGTTACCTTGCACCTGGAGGATCTTGATGGAGAAAATAACACTTATAATCGGTCTTATAACTACAAAATGATTTCCGGAGAGAGTACGGATGAATTCTTTGACCGGGTGATGGAACAGTCCGCAACCCGATTTAAATCACATATAAACTACCATAGGGATGAGGGAGAAATTGAAATAAAATCAATGGCTGTCATAAGTACTCTGCCCGGATTCTCTTATGATAAGTATGCGGTACCTCAGCAGGTTCAGAATCCCACTCGCCCGAAAAACCAGCACAGCCTGGATACCAACAGTCATGATGGTCACATCCTGTTTGAAGCCGGAGGCATGCACCAGTGGGAGTATGATGGCCGGGGTACCCAGGCGATCAGCAAAACGAATCCCAATGATTCCAGCAGTCAGGTATCCGGTTTTTTTGCCAGGAAGCTGGCATTCAGCCAGGCAAGCAGTGATGATTTTAGCGGGACCACGCCGTTTATGACCGAGAAGGAGAAAGAACTCCTGAGTGATATATTGAGGATTACCTATCCCGATGCCAGCGGCAGTGGCAAGCTGACCCCGGAAGAGTGGGTCACGTTAAAGAAGAGCCTGATTAATGCCCGGGATAACCTCAATGGCAACAGTCAGATTCAGACCGTTCAGCTGCAAAGGGCGATGCAGACGTATAATCAAAACTTTGAGGCCATGTCCAACGCCCAGCAGAAGATCTACTCCCTGCTCAGGGATATCATTTCTAATGTGAAGTAATCCGGGGCAACCGGTAAGGCTGTGCAGCAGCGAATGCCGGTCAACCTGACTTAATCAAGACTGATCCCCAGTTGACTGACACCATCGTTGGCAGAAAGTAGCCGAAGCTCTTTGGTAAACTCTTTTGATGGTTGCTTTTGCTGACAGACCATGCTGATCAACTCACTGATAAACCGACGTTGAACCTCAAACAATTCATGCTCTTCAGTGTACTGCGCCAGCTCGGTTCCTCTGAGCTCTTGAGCTTCAGTGTATTTTATGAATTTACCAATGGTGCTGAGTGACACGGTTAATGCACTGGCCGTTTCATCAATGGATGCTTTCATGGCACAGTTGATGGCACAGTTAAGACCTGCCGAAAAGTCCAGTGCCGGTTCAACACCAAACATATCAAAATCTTCAGGGGCTGGCGTATTTTCATCCAGTCGTTCAAGCAGACGTTCGAAGTTTTTTGCCGATTGAAGTCCGGCAGTATAGTCCCAGAGCATGTTCAGACAGTGCCTCACATCGGCAGCATGGCCAAATTCTGCCAGCTCTGAAAACAGTGCAAAGTTGGGCCAGGCTCTCTCAGTGACAGCCGTAGCCAGTGTGGCCAGTTGCCAGGGAGCGAGTAATTCAATTTGGCGGGAATATTGAGCGTATAGTGTGCGGGTGTTCAATGATGATTACCATAAGGGTTGATGCCGCTGGCATTCTAGCATTTCTTATTAACAGCGACATCACTACTTTAAATTTACAGGGGCCAGGTAAACTGCAGTCGTACAGAGTTGAATTTATAATTGGAATTTAACTCAACAGCACCACCATCCGGTAAGCAGCTGCCCGCAGTAATTCTATTGGTCCTGAGCTGGACTTCCCCGCAGTCACTGAAAGAATAACGGGTGTTCTGCCTGATAAAGTAAATACTTTCTTTAACGCTTTCTCCAAGACCGATGCTCTCCAGTCCGTAAAGAATGGCTGAGCCTGCAACCCGGTCCCGGACCTTATCCGGGTCGTCAATGGTTTTGTAAATGAATGAGCCAATGCGCTCTTCATTGATCTCTATTGTCTGTTTGAAAATAAATTCTGCTTGTTTGTGGTCTGTTTGATAGGTCGGTGCCAGAAAGTCATTCATGGATGAAACATCGTTTAAAAACGGAGTCCTATCATTTGATTCCATCAGCAGGGAATGATCAGCTGATGAATAGGATATAAAGCCCATTGCCATAGATAAGTAAATCGTTCGAAAAATGTTTTGGGCAATATTAGTTATTTTCATAGCTTTAATCCTTGAGTTGATTTATGTCTGTTTGTTCTTTTTCTCCGAAAGAGATTTTTTGGTTTTCGATAGGAAGAGAATGTTTTTAATTCTATTTAGATAATCAAAAACCAAATGCTTAAAACATATTGTTTTAAATACATATCATCACATTAGACACCTTAGGAATGAAAATAACTTGAACAAAGGTATCATATTTCTATTTGATCTATGGTTTTGAGTGTTTTAATTGTTTTTGAGAATAAAAATATCTTTTTATATTTCGAATATGGCTTCCAAGGAACATCCCCGGAAACCAATGGCCATCAGGCGCGGGACATGAACTTCCCGGTTTCTGTATTGATTTTAATGATTTCCCCGTTACTGAGATACTCTGGAACCTGGACTTCCAGGCCAGTGCTGACCCTGGCCGGTTTTGTTCTTGCCGCGGCCGAGGCTCCTTTTATGCCAGGGGCTGTATCAACGATTTCCAGGGCAACGGATGCTGGCAGGTCAATCGCCAGTAGCTGGCCTTCAACCAGCAGGGCGGTCAGGCCTGCCATATTGTCAGCGATATAGAGAAGCTGGTCCTCAATCGTGCTGGCATTGACGAGATACTGGGAATAATCCTCAGAATCCATAAACGTACACTCATTGCCTTCACGATAGAGAAGCGTGACGGCTCTTCTCTGCAAGTCCACATCAGTGAGAAGAATATCGCCGGTCAGTGTCTGCTCAAGTTTCTGGCCGCCGGGAACAGAATTGAAACGAACCTTATACAGGGTCTGGGCACCGCGGGCAGATGGGCTTTTCGCCTCAACCTGACGAACCTGATAATACTGGCCTTCAATGTCTACAATCTGGCCTTTTTTCAGTTCTCGAGCGTAAGGCATTGGATTCCTCGGAATAGCTGGTGTGCAGATAAATACGGTTGGAGTGATGATTGTGCTCTGGTCTGAACTGCTTTGACCCGGACAGCCAGAGTAAAGCATCCATCGGGGCATTTTAAATTGATTATGTCTGCTGATAAAGAGAGCAGTAAGTGAAGTACTGCGCAATACTAGATTGAGGTTTAAAGTTGAGTCTTACCAATGCAAATGTCGTGGGTTACTTGTTGTCTGTCAATTTCATGAAAAATATTGCATCGCGCTCGCTAACATAGATAAGTTTGACTTATATCAATGCTTGAAAAAGGCTGGGCCTATAAAAAAGATTATTAGAATAAATATCCAAGGGCGATGCCATATGACGACAGTGATTGACCGAATCATCAAAGACCATCAGCATATGGCACGCTTGCTGGACTACCTCGATTACGAGGTCTCTGGTTACCGGGAAGGCAGTGAGCACAATCCTCAGCTGAACATTATTATTGAAGCGCTGGATTATATGCATAACTATCCAGATGCATTTCACCATCCTCTTGAGTCCAGGCTGATGGCCCGGCTTCGTCCACGGTTGGCCAGTAAAGAAGAACGGATTCAGTTTGATATGATTGAGGATCAACACCGGCAGATTACGGCAATGACCCAGAAGCTCGTGGAGGCTTTCAATACCGTTGTTTCTGACCAGGTTATCCCGATCAATCTGCTACTGGCTGAATACACGCTCTACAGTGAATTGCAGCGGGAGCATATGGAACTGGAAAACCAGTATATGATTCCGGCGATGCAGTCCTTATTGAGTGTTGATGATCTGGTACTGGTTGATAATGATCTTAAACAGATGTCTGATCCACTTTTTGGTTCTCATTTATGGGAGGTATACCAAAATCTGTACCAGTATATTACTGAGCGGGAAAACGGGGTTGAGCCAGTTGTTTGATATTCAGCTCTACCCATAACCTTTACTCTCCAGCAAATTGAGTGTTAAGAATTTGCTGGGAGTCCTGTCCAGACCGTAACTCAGTTTTCTGCTTGCCTCTTCGCCTTTATCTTCTTCATCCAGCCTGCAAAGTAATAGCACTGATATTCATAAAGTGATAATTGTATAGTGCAGTTTTTTATTTCGCTATCTATCAGCGTACAGTGTTGACATCTGAGTCATGAAAGAGAGGATGGAGCGTGGGTAAACCAATAACATGGATTGTTGCAGGCATTTTCTGGATACAGGCTCATTTCGCTCTTGCTGATGCCATTCCTCCCGGAGAGATTGCGCCCGAGCCGGGGACAGGTAATAAGGAACAGGAACTGGTCAGGGCCTCTGACTATATGGTGGCTACTGCAAACCCCTATGCGGCGAGAGCGGGTTATGAAATTCTCAAACAGGGCGGTTCTGCTATTGATGCTGTCATCGCTACACAGCTGGTGCTGAACCTGGTGGAACCGCAATCTTCAGGTATTGGGGGGTCGGGATTAGTCGTTTATTTTGATAATAAGGCCGGGCAGTTATCCTCCTGGGAAGGGCGTGAGACTGCGCCGGGGCAGGTAAAGCCGGATCACTTTCTTGATGAAACAGGAGAACCCCTGGCGTTTTATGATGCGGTTGTAGGAGGGCGATCCGTAGCAACCCCCGGTCTGCTCAAATTGATGTATGAAGTGCATCAAAAGCATGGAAAACTGGCTTGGAAAACCTTGTTCAAGCCAGCGATAAAACTGGCCCGGGAAGGGTTTATTGTGTCGCCAAGACTGGCCATGCTTGTTGCCATGGATCAGACTCGTCTGGGGCGTTATGAAGACACGAGAAACTACTTTTATCCTGATGGACGTCCTGTGCAGGAAGGTGATCTGCTGAAAAACCTGCCATTTGCCAATACTTTGTCTCTTATTGCCAATCGTGGGATTGATCCGTTCTATCAGGGAGAGATTGGTCGCGATATCGTCACAACGGTGAACTCAGTAACCGATAATCCTGGCTTACTGACGATGAGTGACCTGAACCGTTATCAGGTTCAGGAACGTGACCCTGTCTGTATGGACTATCGGAGGTATCGGGTGTGCAGTATGGGACCACCGAGTTCGGGTGGGCTGACCATGGGGCAGATTCTCGGGATGCTGGATCACTACAACCTGCCTGAACTGGGCAAGGACAACCCCATTAGCTGGCAACTGATTGGCGATGCAACGCGTCTGGCTTTTGCCGACCGTGGCATGTATATGGCGGATCAGGACTTTGTTCATGTGCCGAAGGGTTTGCTGGATAAGTCCTATCTTCTTGAGCGAAGTCGGCTGCTGCAAACCGGAAAGCCGTTGCAAGGGGTTGCTCCGGGCTTGCCACCGGGCATAGACGAAATACGTCAGGCTTCCGTTGAATCACTGGAACTCCCGGCAACGACGCATATCAGCATTGTTGATGGTGATGGCAATGCGGTGGCAATGACCTCCAGCGTAGAGAATGCTTTTGGTTCACGCCTGATGGTCCGTGGTTTTCTATTGAATAACTCCATGACGGATTTTTCCTTCCGTCCATTCATTGATGGCAAACCGGTGGCCAATCGCATAGCACCAGGAAAACGACCAATGTCATCTATGTCTCCCTCTATCGTGTTACGTGAAGGCAAGCCCTATATGATTCTTGGCTCAGCCGGTGGCAGTCGTATCATTCTTCATGTTGCCAAAACGGTCATTGCTCATCTGGATTGGCAGTTACCCGTGGATGAAGCCGTTAGTCTATCTCATCGAATCAATATGGAGGGCTCTTATGAACTTGAGTCCGGAACGGATGCGGAAAAGCTGGTAAAACCGCTAAAAGCAATGGGGTATAAGGTCTCTGTCCGTGATCTGAACAGCGGTCTGCATGCCATTGTTATAAAGAAGTCAGGTCTGGAAGGGGCTGCCGATCCACGGCGGGAAGGTCATGTTATGGGGGACTGAATACCCGTATTTTCCTGATGAACAAGATCAAAGTCTGAGGCGGTGCAACCACTGGTACCCTGAAAAGCACTTTTTCGGAACTTCCAGGTTTAAAGCTTGATCTCCGTTCATCCTGAAGCGGAGTCGAAGGGTGACTGGTACAATCCAGACTAAATTATTCCACGCACTTTATCCCTTTTTGGGCGCGAGCTGCGTTCTGAAGTATATTGCTCGCAGAATTGCCGCCGCTGGTGGCTATACCGACCGGAGTAACGGCACCAATTCATCATCATCGCTTTCTTCGGCAATATCGGGCAGTGAGTTCACGGAGCCTTCGGGGGATCTGTTCACGGGATTGTCCCCTGCACTCCCGGCCAATATGGGGCTATAACCAGCCGCCGATGATGCCCGGTTGCGACAGTAGCGGTAGATGCACAAAACCCCCACCAGCACAAAAAGCACACCGCCCAGGGCAATACCGGCTATAGCGGCTTGACTCAGGTCCAAAGCTCTTGAGCTGCTATTGCTGGAAGTGGTTGGGGTTGTTGCCGGGACGACAGGGAAGAACCCACACTGACGAACAGGATTGTTTGCCAGTGCCTCACCAGGCCGACAATCTGGCGTCAGCAGACCAGGGTCAATACCTGCACATAAATTATCCAGCCAGGGCTGACAACCAGGGACGGTATTGTTTTCCCAGTGTCCATTGATACGGACATTACAGATATCAGGGTCAGAACCACCCGTGACAGGAGACACTGCATATTCACTGTCGATTTCGCAATTTATCGCTGTGGTGCTGGCAACGATGGCTTTAGAATCTAATATTCCCGCTCCGATGCCAGCACATGCGTCCTTTCCGGAGGATGCCACGGTACAGTTCAGTGCGGTGGTGTCAGCAATCTTGGTAGAATCAAGTCCAGTTAAAAGCGTGCCCGCCCCGATGCCGGCACCCCCGCGAGTGCCGGAGGTTGTCACATTGCAGTTTACCGCTGTGGTGTTGGCAACAGTTGCCAAACTAAAAACGCCTCCCCCCACGCCGATGCCTGCACTTCCATCCAGGCCGGAAGCTGTCACGTTACAGTTCACGGCTGTCGTGTCGGCAACCATACCAAAAAAAGCAGCTCTGCCTGCGCCAACACCTGCGTAGCCATAATCTCCGGAGTTTTCGACTGTGCAGTTCACCGCCGTGGTGTCAGCAAGCGTGCCAGTCCCAGAAGCCACACCCGCGCCGATGCCTGCACTTCCATCCCTGAGGGAAGCTGTCACGTGACAGTTCACCGCAGTGGTATCGACAACATTACCATTACCACGAAGTAGCCCGGCACCAATACCTGCGTTCCCGTTCCCGCTCTCTTCGCCACTAGCGGAAGTTGCCACGGAGCAGTTGACTGCGGTGGTGTTGAACACCGTTCCCCGGACATCCCCGCCGGCAATTCCCGCACTGTCACCCAGGGCTACTACATTGGCATTGTTAACGCGGATATTTCTGACCATGGCCTCGTCTTCAATGGTACAGGCCGCTACCGCGACCGGGCCTTTGTCTTTTATATTGGCACCGTTAAAGCTCAGGCCATCGATCTGGCCTGTAGCTCCCAGGGTTTGCACCAGACAATGGCTGAGATTACAAATGGTGCCGTTTTCGCCACGGAGGCTGCCGGTAAACGGATGAGTATCATTACCAATGGGCTGGCTCAACTGGCTGCCATCAATATCCCCGGTCTGCCGGTAAGTACCATTGAGTGGATAGTCAGGGTCGTGGCCGATCTTGCCCAGGGTTGCAGCATCCGGCACCGCTATCCACCGGTCGCTGTTATCGTCGGCTGTGGCTGTCCCATTGGCAGCAGTGAGGCAGGAAGGAGCACCTGGCACCACGGCCGGGTTCGGCAGCTGGCGAGTCTGGGGTGTTGTGCTGGCCGATTTACGATGTAGGTCTTGCTGTCTGTTTTTTATTGCACTGTGGTCGTTTACCGGGTTTGCCTCCCGGGTATTGTCCGGTAACAACGGTATTACGTCAGATTCTGAACACACACCCAGTCGTCCCCACCGTCCCTGTGGCTCGGCAGACTGGGTTGTTGCAGGTCGCGAGGCGCTGGCAGTAACGCTACCGGGCATGGCTGGTGGCTGTATCAAAATCACTACCTCATGATGGCGTTAATTATTGTGCTGGTTTCCTATCGCTCATATTCCCGGGACCGCCACAGGCAGTCATGGGTTTTTGCAATTTGATTGTCCGGTCATCCAGCATAATGAAAAACCTTTTCAACCTGGCGATAAATCCCGGCAGTACCAATGCGGACACCTCCCGGATTTAATACGGCATCGGCCCGGCCATGGAATAGCAAGAAAAGAACGGTTTTTTCTCTTGTCCAAACCAAAGCAGCCAATCTGGATCAGGTTAAAGAGCATTGTCTTCTATCGTCCAAAGCGTCTGCAGCATCTAATGGATTTAACTCCCAGCTGTACTTGGCTCCGGCTCCGATAAGTGCTCGCTTGCATTGTGCATCACTGGCAAAATCCAGCGCCGTCTTGTCCCTGTAGTTTTTGACGTTAAGATCTGCATTGGCATCAATAAGGGGCAAAATGTATCTAATATTGTTTTTTCTGGCAGCCGCAAAGAGTGGCGTTTCACCGGAGCAGTCTCTGGCATTAATATTGGCCCCAGCCCTGATCAGAGTTTCGGCACATTCTACATTGTCAGTCCGGCTGCCCAGGTGGAGGGCTGTACGGCCCTGTTGATCTCTGGCATTGCAATCCGCCCCAGACTCAAGGAGTTTTCGCAGGTAGGTAATATCATCAAGTCCAGCGGCGATATGAAGTGCGCAGTCGCCAAACTGGTTTTTAATATCGACATTTGCCCCGGCGAGCATAACTGCATTCATGAGCTTTTTGTCTTGACAACTAACCGACCGGGTAAGAGGCGTGTGATAAGCAACGTCGAGTCCTTTAAGTCTGCCATTAATGTCAGCACCTTCATCAATCAGAGGTTGCATGCACTGGGTGCTGCCATGCCTAATGGCGTTGAACAAAGCATCATTGAGATCAAGACGACCAACGAGTCTTAGTCCCTCCTCGAGCAAAACTTGCACACTCCCGGGTTGATTTTTGTCGATGGCGTATGTCAGAGACTTATTTAAAATCTCAGTATGTCGTTTACTGTCGAGGCCCTTAAAACTGTCACATGATTTCAGCAGAAATCGGATTGCATCAGTTTGGCCTTTTAGCGAGGCACAATGCAGAGCGCTAACAGCTGCGTTTGCCCCCTCTTTCAGCAAATACCGCATAGACTCTACCTGACCTTCTCTGGCAGCTTCACGCATTGCCTTATTAAGTTTTTCGGTAATGTAATCTCGGCTTATCCTGTTGACCCAGGTGCTTAATACCCACTCCATACACTCAATCCGGCCATTGGCAGCCGCTGCATAAAAGGCATGGTTAGGCTTGGGGAGTGACCCTTGCCCTTTTGATTTTTCCCACAATAATTGCAAGCACTCAACCTGACCGTATTTAGCGGCCATCCGTCCCAGGTCGCTAACTCTGCTCTCCAGATTATCGCCATAAATGGCTGCTGTGGGTTGTTCCCAGCCTATATTGTTGATATCAAGATCCAACACCTTTTCCAGTGCTTCCAGATCCCCATAACGACAGGCATGTTCAGCGACAGGCTGAGAGTCGCGAAGCAACGGCAGGACAGGTTGCTCCGAGCAGACAGTACAATGCAATTTACTCCGCCTGGCCCCAGCCCTGGCTTGATCAAGCAATGGTTGAAGAATGCAGTCAAGATGGAATTGGTGGGACTTGCTGCACGACGCGGTGACTACCGATCGCCCGCCAAATGAACTGGTTGTTGGGTCGTTACAGAGAGCACAGGTGGAAAAATTACTCAAATTGTTGATCGAATTTGTGACGCTATTCATGATAAACGCCCTTTCAGTAAGCAAATGACTTTCACCACCTTCGGTGGCTATACCAACCTGAGTAATGGCACCAATTCATCATCATTCATCATCATCGCTTTCTTCGGCAATATCGGGCAGTGAGTTCACGAAGCGTTCGGGAGATCTGTTCACGGGATTGTCCTCTGTGCTCCCGGCCAATAGGGGGCTATAGCCAGCCGCAGGCGATGCCCGGTTGCGATAGTAGCGGTAGATGCACAAGCCAACCACCAGCACCAAGAGTACACCGCCCAGGGCTATAGCGGCTAAAGCGGCTTGATTCAGGTCCACATCCCTTGAGCTGCTTTTACCCGAAGTGGTTGGGGTTGTTGTTGGGATTGTGGTCGGGATTGTGGTCGGGAAGAACCCACACCGTTGAATTTGATTGTTGGCCAGTGCCGTAAAATTATAAACATCGGGTTGATAATTCGGCGGCAGCAGACCAGGGTCAATACCTGCACATAAATTTTCCAGCCAGGGCTGACAACCAGGGGCGGTATTGTTTTGCCAGTGTCCATTGATACGGACATTACAGATACCCGCTTCAGGACCACCCATGACGCCAGCATCTCCATATTCACTGTCGACTTCGCAATTGATCGCTGTGGTGCAGGCACGATTGCCATGAGATGAAAATCTTCCCACTCCGATGCCGGCACCTGCGCTCTTGCCGGAGGTTGTCACTGTACAGTTCAGCGCGGTGGTACCTACAACTTTTTCAGATTCAAATCCGCCACCAACCATGCCCACCCCGATACCGGCGTTCCCGCCGGGGCCGGAGGTTGTCACAGTGCAGTTTACTGCTGTGGTGTTGGCAACATTTGCCAAAGCAAAACTGCCTCCCCCTGCGCCGATGCCTGCATTGCCAAGCAAACCGGAAGCGGCCACGGTACAGTTCACCGCTGTGGTGTTGGCAACCATGTCAAAAAAAACAGCTTTGCCCAGGCCAATGCCTGCGTCGCCATCCTCACCGGAGTTTTCCACTATACAGTCCACCGCCGTGGTGTGAGCAATCGTGCCATCATCAAAAGCCGTACCCACACCAATGCCAGCACCTCCATACCGAGCGGAATTTTCAACTTTGCAGTTCACCGCCGTGGTGTTGGCAACCATGCCATGACCATCACGACGCCCCCAGGCTTTGGAACCTGCCATAAACCTCCCTGCACCAATGCCTGCTGCCCCTGAATATTCAGAGCTGGCCGATGTGCAGTTCACCGCAGTGGTTCCGACAACCCTGCCATTATCACGAAGAAACCCGGCACCAATACCTGCTGCTCCAGCCTCTTCCACACCAGCGGAGGCTGCTACTGTGCAGTTCACTGCGGTGGTGTTGAGCACAGTTCCCCGGACATTTCCCCCGGCAATCCCCGCACTGCCACCCAGGGCTACTACATTGGCATTGTTAACGCTGACACTACTGACCCAGGCAGCGTCTTCAATGTTACAGGCTGCGACTGCGACCGGGCCTTTTTCTCTTATGTTGGCATCGCTAAACCTCAGGCCATTGATTTGCCCCGGACCACCGAGCGTTTGCACCAGACAATTGCTGAGATTACCAATGGTACCGTTTTCGCGACGGAGGCTGCCGGTAAACGGATGAGTATCATTACCAATGGGCTGGTCCAATTGGCTGCCATCAATATCCCCGGTCTGTCGGTAATGACCATTGAGTGGATAGCCAGGGTCGTGGCCGATTTTGCCAAGGGTGGCAGCATCCGGCACCGCTATCCACCGGTCACTGTTACCGAGGGTTGTCGCACCGGCGGCAGTAAGGCCGGAAGGAGCCCTAACGGCGGCGCTCGGCAGCTGATGAACCCGGGGCGTTGTGCTGGCCGGTTTACGATGCTGCGGCGATACGTCTGGCTGTCTGTTTTTTATTTTACAGCGGTCGTTTTTCTGCCGGGTATTGTCCGGTAATAACGGTCCGACGCGAGATTTCGTGCACACAGCCATTTGCCCCCACCGTCCCTGTGACTCGGCAGAGGGGGTTGTGGCAGATCGTGGGTCGTTGGCAGTAGCGCTGCCTGGCATGGTTGATGGCTGTATCAAAATCACTACCTCATGATGGCGTTAATTATTGTGCTGGTTTCCTACCGCTCAAATTCCCGTGACCGCCACAGGCAGTCATGGGACTTGGTAATTGGATTGTTCGGTCATCCAGCATAATGAAAATGCCACACGGGTAGTGAAGGCCTGTTCGTGCCTGACTCGGGGATTCTCACGCAAAGAGCAAACAACCCGCAGGGTAGAATAGTCCTGGGTGCGTTACTTTGCTGTGAAAATTCCCGAGAAGCGCATGACACGGGCCAGCCTGAAATGCGTGAGCCCTTCGGTACTTTGAAAAGCTCAGGAAAAAAGCTCCTGACGGTGTCTGAACTGATCCAGGGCATCCGGGTTGGCCAGGGCATCGGTATTTTTTACCGGCCGGTTATGAATAACTTCACGCACCGCCAGCTCGACGATTTTACCGCTGATGGTTCTTGGAATGTCGGTGACCTGCAGAACCTTGGCGGGAACGTGACGAGGCGTAGTGTTGCTGCGAATGGTATGGATGATTTTTCGGATCAATTGATCATCAAGTGTCACGCCATCACGAAGCTGCACAAACAACACAATGCGTGTGTCGTCTTCCCATTCCTGTCCTACCGCAATGCTCTCAAGTACTTCTTCTACCTTTTCAACCTGGCGATAAATCTCGGCAGTACCAATGCGGACGCCTCCCGGATTTAATACGGCATCGGCCCGGCCATGGATAATAACACCGCCATGCCGGGTCAGCTCGCCGTAATCGCCATGAGCCCAGACCCCGGCAAACTCGTTGAAGTAGGCGCTGTGGTACTTGTTGCCATCAGGGTCATTCCAGAAGCCAACGGGCATGGACGGGAAACTGGACTGACAGACCAGCTCTCCCTTGGCTTCAGTCAGCGGAGACCCTGTGGCATCCACAAAGTGAACCTCCATACCCAGCCCCCGGCATTGCAGTTCACCGCGATAGACCGGCAGTATCGGGCAGCCCAGGGCAAAGCAGGAGATGATGTCCGTGCCACCGGATATGGAAGAAAGCCGGACATCCGCTTTTACCTCCTGAAAAACATAGTCATAGCTTTCGTGCAGCAAGGGAGAGCCTGTCGATAGAATGGCTTTGAGATGTTGAAGGTTATGACTGCTGGCAGGTTTGACGCCGGCTTTTTGCAGGGCGGCAATGTATTTGGCGCTGGTACCAAAAATGGAAACCTTCTCCGCCTCTGCCATATCCATCAGGGTTGCAGGTTCGGGATAAAACGGTGAGCCATCGTACAAAACGACAGTGGCCCCAAGGGCCAGTGATGAAACCAGCCAGTTCCACATCATCCAGCCACAGGTGGTAAAGTAGAAAATCGTATCCTGGGCTTTCAGATCGGTATGAAGGCCCAGCTCTTTCAAATGTTGTAGCAGCGTTCCACCATGACCATGAACAATACACTTGGGAACGCCAGTGGTACCTGAAGAGTACATAATGAACAGTGGATGATTAAACTCGACAGGGATGATACTCACCGATTCATTGGATGGCTGGCAGAAATCAGCCCAGAGTATCGCATTGCTGTTTTTATTGAGAGTGTTGAGTTGCTCGATATCCGGCTCCGGATTGGCAAAAGGCACAACGACAGTGGTTTCCAGCGATGGGATGTTTTGCTGAATCTGTGTTGTTTTTGCCATACAGTCGATGGTTTTACCGCCATAAAAGTAACCGTCAACCGTGAGCAGGAGCCGGGGCTCAATCTGTCCGAAACGATCCAGAACGCCCTGAATACCAAAATCTGGCGAACAGGATGACCAGATTGCCCCGAGCGCTGTGGCGGCCAGCATCAGAATAATGGTTTCCGGGCAGTTGGGCATAAAGGCCGCAATACGATCCCCTTTTTTGACACCGGCTGCAATCAACCCCTGTTGAGCTGCGGCTACTGATTGATAGAGTTCCCGGTAGCTCAGGGTTCGGCGACGGCCATTCTCACCTTTGAATACCAGGGCTGTTTTATTATCTCTTCGTTGCAGCAGGTGTTCTGCATAGTTCAGTGTTGAGTCAGGAAACCATTGAGCACCTGGCATATTGTCGTTTATTAAGGGCGCGGAGGGTTGGGCATGAAATTGTACGCGGTAGAATTCTGCCAGCCGTTGCCAGAAGACCGGGCGCTCTTCAATGCTCCATTGGTATAGATCAGAATAATCCTCCAGTGGCAAACCTGTGACTTCTTTTATGCGGTTGATAAACGCCTGAAGATTGGATGATGTTATTGTGTTTTGATCCGGTATCCACAGTGCTGTCATTGGCTTTCTCTTTTGGCTTCTTTTCTGGGTTCTTCTCTGGATTCGCGAGTTTAAATTCAACCGGAAGAATGACTCGACCGGCTCAATGCCAACCCGGCATTTGATCTTGAGGGTATGCCCAGCTGGTCACAAATGAATGTAGCCGCTTTGAGCAGTTCCTTCATATTTATCCCGGTTTTTATGCCCATGCCGTGCAGCATATAGACTACATCTTCCGTTGCCAGATTGCCTGATGCTCCGGGGGCATAAGGACAACCTCCCAGTCCGGCAACCGAGCTGTCAATTACCGAAAGCCCCTCTTCGAGCAGTGCTAAAACATTGGCGAGCGCCTGTCCATAGGTATTGTGAAAGTGTGCCGCCAGGGCTGAGACGGGAATATGTCGGGAAGTGTGCTCCAGCACTTTTTTGGCGTTGAGTGGCGTGCCAACGCCAATGGTGTCGCCCAGGGATATTTCATAGCAGCCCATCTGCCAGAGTTGTTCGGCCACCCCGGCAACGGCAGAAGGGCGGATATCGCCCTCATAGGGGCATCCCATCACACAGGAAACATAGCCTCTGACGTTTAAACCGTGTTTTTTTGCCGCTGCCATAACCGGTTCAAAACGGTGCAGGCTTTCGGCAATGGAACAGTTGATATTTTTCTGACTGAAACCTTCTGAGGCTGAAGCAAATACCGCCACTTCATCAGCACCAGCGGCCAGGGCTGCCTCAAAACCTTTGAGGTTTGGGGTCAGGGCACCATAGGTGATCCCCGGTTGTCGATGAAGAAGATCAAAAACTTTGTGGGAGTCTGCCATTTGCGGAACGGCTTTTGGTGACACAAAGCTGCCCGCTTCAATGCGCTTCAGCCCTGTTCTGGCAAGACGGTTGATCAGCTCAGAGCGAATCCCGGCAGAGAGTATCTCCGGCTGATTCTGCAGCCCGTCTCTGGCACCCATCTCAACCAGCGTTACCCGGTCAGGCAGTTGCTGTGAATTGGCGGTATCACTGGACATCCCTTTACTCCGTGTCGTTGTTTTTATGGTTGTTCGATGAACGTCAGTAATGGTGAACCTGCCCCAACCTGGTCTCCGGCCTGATAAAGTATCCGCTCAACGGTTCCGGGCTCTTTGGCAGTGATGCAGTGTTCCATCTTCATGGCTTCCATCATCAGCAGCGGGGTTCCCTGCGCTACAGACTGGCCCTCATTGACCATCACGCAGGTGATGGTGCCACTCATCGGAGCAAGAGGTACATTATCCTGATGGTCTTCCTGTGCCATGGGGTGGCCGGGGAGTGCAACTTCATGGCTGATTTTTTGAAGAATGACTTTCAATAATTCCCCGGGTTGGGGAATGATACGGCAATTGTTTGGCTGTAATTTCTCTGCGTCTGTGGTGTCAAAACCGAGGCTCATTGATGCGCCGCAGGTTTCGTGGTTAACGTTGGCGGTTACAGTCAGTGATTTATCTCCGATACGCAGTAGATAACGGTTGGACTGTTTATCGACCCTGACCAGCCAGCGCTGTTCATCCAGATAAAGCTGAACCAGGGATTCTGTGCTGAAAGTGGAGCCACACGAGGTTGGCAGTAACTTGTCCGGTCTGGCGAGGTTGCCACATTCAAACTGATAAATAGCTGCAACCGCTAACAGCTGCTCTCTATGCTCCGAAGATAAAGCGGGAAAAGGGTGATGATCAATAAAGTCAGTACTGAGTTTGGCATCAATAAATGCCGGCGTTGCCAGCAGATGCGCCAGGAAGTCCCGGTTATCGCAGATCCCTGCCTGATAGTACTGAGCCAGCGCCGTCTGAAGCTGGGCTATTGCAGCTTGTCGGCTGGGGCCTCTGGCAATGATTTTTGCCATCATGGGGTCGTACCAGGCGGTGATGCTGTCACCGGCCTGAATGCCGGTATCAATACGCAGGTTGCCATGGGTCTCTGGCCATTCCAGGGCCAGAATGCGTCCGGAGGTGGGCAGAAAATCCAGCCTTGGGTTTTCTGCATACAACCGGGCTTCAATGGCATGGCCATGGCAGTGTAATGATGCCTGATCCAAGGGCAGAGGTTGGCCGGATGCCACGGTTAACTGCCACTCAACCAGGTCCAGATCAGTGACCATTTCCGTTACCGGATGCTCCACCTGGAGGCGGGTATTCATCTCCATAAAGTAGAATTGATCACCATCAAGCAGAAACTCCACGGTACCCGCCCCTTGATAGCCGATGGCTTTGCCGGCGGCGACGGCGGCATTGCCCATGGCTTCGCGCAGTTCGGGAGTCAGGCCGGGGGCGGGGGCTTCTTCAATCACTTTTTGATGTCGGCGCTGCAAAGAGCAGTCCCGGTCAAACAGAAAAACACCATTTCCCTGTTGGTCAAAGAAAATCTGAACTTCTACATGCCGCGCTGTTGTGACAAAACGTTCAAGCAGCAGTTGGTCATTGCCAAAGGCTTTTTCTGCTTCACGCCTTGCCGACTCCAGCTGCTGCTCCAGCTGCTCTGAATGTTCAACAACACGCATCCCTTTACCGCCACCGCCAAAAGCAGCCTTGATCAGCAGGGGGTAACCAATGTGTGCGGCTTCAGCCATCAGCTGCTGGTTACTCTGGTGCTCGCCGTGGTAACCGGGAACCAGAGGGACTCCCGCCTCTGCCATGATTTTCTTGGCTTCACTTTTTGAGCCCATGGCATCAATGGCCGAAGCTGGAGGGCCTACGAAGATAATGCCTTTTTGCTGGCAGGCTAAGGCAAACTCGGCATTTTCCGACAGGAAGCCATAACCGGGGTGAAGGGCATCCGCCTTTTCCTGTTCTGCTATGGACAATATGTTCTCAATATCCAGGTAACTCTCAAGAGCAGGGCTTGGGCCAGCATAGACTGCTTTAGTGGCCATGGTCGTATGGAGGGCCCGATGGTCGGCATCGGAATAGAGGGCAATGGTTTCCATACCCATGGCATGGGCGGTTTTTATAATTCGGCAGGCGATTTCCCCACGGTTGGCAATCAGCAGGCGTTTAATCATGGTGTTGCTCCTTTGCTGATGGCTTTTTATTGGCTGATGGCTTTTTATTTGCTAATGGCTTTTTATTTGCTAATGGCTTTTTATTAGCTGAAGGCTCTCCCCAGTCCGGAGCACGCTTTTCCAGAAAAGCGCTCAATCCCTCCTGACCTTCCGGTGAAATACGAATACTGGCAATCCGTTCGCAGGTCAGATTAATGAGGTCTTCATCAATCAGCTGATGATTGACGTCATCAATTAATCGTTTTGCTTCAGCCATGGCAACGGGGGCGTTCTGAATGATTTGGTCACAAAGTACTTCGACTGTCGACGATAAATCCTGCTCTTTACACCGTTCATGAATCAGGTTCAGGCGCAGCGCCTGTTTGGCTGCGATGGTTTCTGCACTGAGAAAATAGCGTCGTGCCTGGCGTGCTCCCATGGCTCGAACAACGTAGGGACTGATGACCGCAGGAATAAGCCCGAGCTTGACTTCGCTCAGGCAGAACTTTGCTGATCGACTGGCGATGGCGATATCGCAGGCGGTGATCAGCCCCAGGGCACCACCAAATGCTGCACCCTGCACCGCCGCTATAGTAGGGGCAGGGAACTGGTCCAGCCGTTGAATCAGGCTGGCCAGTTGTCGTGCATCCTGATGATTTTCTTCTTTGCTCAGTGCTTTCGACTGTTTCATCCAGTTGAGGTCAGCACCGGTACAGAAATGTTTACCATTGGCTTTGAGTATCAGCAGGCGGGTGGGCGTCTGCTCAATCTGATCAAACGCCTGGTGCATTTCGGCAATCAGCTCTTTATTCAGGGCGTTGCCGGTTTCAGGCCGGTTGAGACAGAGCGTAGCGATCTGACGGGCTTGGTCACTGATATCAAGGGTCAGGTTTTTATAGTTCATTGTGATGTGCACCTTACATCCTGAATATGCCAAAGCGGGTCTCTTCAATGGGAGCATTCATTGCCGCAGAAAGACCCAGTCCAAGGACGGTACGGGTATCCGCCGGATCAATCACACCATCATCCCAGAGTCGTGCACTGGCGTAGTAAGGGTTGCCCTGGTGATTGTAGTTCTCAAGAATGGGCTGACGGATGGCCCGGGCTTCCTCTTCACTTAATGCCTGCCCCTGTTTGGCATCACGTTTGACCTGGACCAGGACATTGGCGGCCTGTTCTGCGCCCATCACCGAAATACGGGCATTGGGCCAGCTCCAGAGAAACCGGGGATCGTAGGCTCTGCCACACATGCCATAATTGCCTGCACCAAAGCTGCCGCCGATTATCACCGTGAATTTGGGGACTCTGGCACAGGCAACGGCGTGGACCATTTTCGCGCCATGGCGGGCAATACCTCCGGACTCCGCCTGGGATCCCACCATATAACCGGTGGTATTCTGGAGAAATACCAGTGGCATTTTGCGCTGACAGCACAGTTCGATAAAGTGTGCACCTTTCTGGGCGGATTCGGAAAAGAGTATGCCGTTGTTGGCAACAATCCCCACCGGATGCCCATGGATTCGGGCAAAGCCACACACCAGCGTTTCCCCAAACAGCGCCTTGAACTCATCAAAATCGGAGCCATCAACAATACGGGCGATGACTTCCCTGACGTCATAGGGTTGTCTCAGGTTCGAAGGGACAACCCCGTAGAGCTCTTTGATGTCATACAGTGGTTCAGTACTCGGGCGAAGATCGTAATAACTTTTCTTTACCCGATTCAGGCGGGATACCGATTGTCGTATCAGGCGGATGGCATGGGCATCATCATTGGCGTAATGGTCGGCCACGCCGGATTGACGACAATGAACGTCTGCGCCGCCCAGAGCCTCTGCGCTAATCTCTTCACCGGTGGCAGCTTTCACCAGGGGCGGGCCAGCAAGGAAAATGGTGCCCTGACCGCGGACAATAATGCTTTCATCCGCCATGGCAGGAACATAAGCACCGCCGGCCGTGCAGGAACCCATCACCGCAGCAATTTGTGGAATCCCCCTGGCCGACATATTGGCCTGATTAAAGAAAATCCGGCCAAAGTGTTCCCGGTCAGGAAACACTTCATCCTGTCTGGGCAGGTTGGCACCACCGGAATCCACCAGGTAGATACAGGGCAGGTGATTCTGCTCGGCGATGGCCTGGGCTCTTAAATGCTTTTTAACGGTGAGTGGAAAGTAGCTGCCGCCTTTGACGGTGGCATCGTTAGCGACAATCATGCACTCACGGCCTGAAACCTGGCCAATACCGGCCACCACGCCAGCACAGGGTACTGCTTCGTTGTAGACCTTGTCGGCCGCAAAAAGCCCGACTTCCATAAATGGGGAGCCGGGGTCCAGCAACAGGGCAATTCTATCTCTGGGCAGCAGTTTGCCTTTGCTGATGTGTTTTTCCCGGGCTTTTGCAGATCCCCCCAGTTTCAGGTGATCAGACTTCTGCAGCAGTTCATCAACCAGTGCCTGCATTTGACGACGGTTGTCATTAAATTCTGCGCTGTCTATGGCTATTGTTGTGGTCAGTGCCACCATGACAATCCCCCCTCCGTTTAATGTCCGGTTTCCTGAAACAGCTCCCGGCCGATCAGCATACGACGGATTTCCGATGTGCCGGCACCGATCTCGTACAGTTTGGCATCCCTTAACAGGCGTCCGGTGGGGTAGTCATTGATATAGCCATTGCCACCGAGTATCTGGATGGCATCCAGTGCCAGTGCCGTTGCTGTTTCGGCGCAGTAGAGAATAACGCCTGCCGCATCCTTGCGGGTTGTTTCGCCACGGTCACAGGCGGCAGCGACAGCGTAGAGGTAAGCTTTGCAGGCATTCATCCGGGCGTACATATCGGCAAGCTTGCCCTGAATCAGCTGAAATTCACCGATGGACTGGCCAAACTGTTTTCGGTCATGAATGTAAGGCAGAACCACATCCAGGCAGGCCTGCATGATGCCGGTGGGGCCTCCTGAAAGCACCACCCGCTCGTAGTCCAGTCCGCTCATCAGCACTTCAACACCGCCATTGAGGTTACCCAGCACGTTTCGGGCAGGCACTTCACAGTTCTCAAACACCAGTTCGCAGGTGTTTGAACCCCGCATGCCCAGTTTGTCCAGTTTCTGGGCCCTGGAGAATCCGGGGAAGTCCCTTTCGACAATAAAGGCGGTGATGCCACGGGATCTTTTTTCCGGTTCCGTTTTGGCATAGATCACGTAGGTGGAGGCATCAGGGCCATTAGTGATCCACATTTTGTTACCGTTCAGGATAAAGCGGTCGCCTTTCTTTTCGGCCCTGAGCTTCATACTGACGACATCGGAACCGGCTTCCGGTTCACTCATGGCCAGTGCGCCAACGGCCCGGCCACTGATCAGGTCAGGCAGATATTGTTCTTTTTGCGCATCGCTACCCATGCGGAAAATCTGGTTGACGCAGAGGTTGGAGTGGGCACCATAGCTGAGCCCAACGGCAGCAGAAGCCCTGCTGATCTCTTCCATGGCGATAACATGGGCGAGGTACCCCATGGCTGAGCCGCCATAAGGTTCAGATACGGTGATACCCAGCAAGCCCATATCCCCCATTTTCTGCCAGAGGTCCATGGGGAACTGGTTGGTCTGGTCGATCTCCATGGCCCTTGGCGCAATCTCTTTTGCTGCAAATTGCCTGACCTGCTCCCTGAGCATGTCGTTGGTTTCTCCAAGGTTGAAATTCAGCTCTGAGTATTGGCTCATTGGGGCTTCCTCACTTTTTATTGTTATTGCTGTGGGCGTTTTATCTAACGGTTTACTGATCGCTTTCCTTCAGGGCTTTAACACAGCGCTTTCTGGCTTCGGTAAGTTCATCCTGCATTATGTGAATGTCCTGCAGCTGTTGCTCAAGGCGCATACTGGACGTATCAATGGCATCCAGCATTGCCCGGAGCTGCTTTTTATTTCGGGAGGTCGGGTCATACAGCGCAATCAAATCCCTGGATTCAGCCAGGCTTAAGCCAAGACGCTTGCCCCGGACAATAAGCTTAAGATGAACGCGGTCCTTCTTGCTATAAACGCGCTGCAGACCATTACGCTTTGGGCTGAGTAGCCCCTGATCTTCATAAAAGCGTATCGCCCTGGGAGTGAGGTCAAACTCCCTGGCGAGTTCTGAAATAGTGAACGTGCTCTCGGACATGGTTCTGTGCTCGTTATTGGCAGCGTGTTGAAGACGCTTCTTTCTAATCACAACTTGAGTGTAGCTTCCCCTTACGTAAACGTAAATCTATCTACCGAACCCACTGGCTTTTCCGGTTTGGTAGCTGTTTTTTAGCTTCGATTGCTTACCACTCTGGGTGAGGAGAGCTTCATCAGAAATGTTAATATTTCTTCAGTCAGGGGGGCTGAAGGCGGGGGAAGAGAGGGAAGTGATGATAATTCTGCTTTTTTTGCATTCGCTGCCAGCTCTCCTTTTTCCCTCGCTAGTTTTTCACTAAAGCCTTTTTTAATGGCTGCTTTATAGGCGTTTGATCTTGCATTACATATAGCTTTTATTTTCATCCCTTTAGCAGTTTGGGCGTATCTGGCTATGCATCTGGAATTACTGGCTCTGCCTTTTTGGGATTTGGCGTATCTGGCCCTGCTAGCCTTGCCTTTATCGGTTTTGGCGTATCTGGCCCTGCTAGCCTTGCCTTTATCGGTTTTGGCGTGTTTGGCTGCGCTTCTGGCCATGCTAGCCCTGCGTTCATTGGATGTGGGATATTTGGCTTTACTTATTTCCTGCTTTGGCATACTACTTGCTAAAGTGCAGTCATCTTTGGGTGAAACAAGCAGAGGTTCACCAGAACCGGATGGTTCAGTTAATTTCAACCAGCCAGCTTCTTTACACGCTTGCTGTTGTGTAGCTGTATTCAATGGACCAATGACAGCCACTGGACGCGATGATGACTGAGCAAAACTGACTGATGCATTTTGTGAGGGTAATTGCTGAGCTATTCGTTGAGAGCTTCTTGGGGTTAAATCCGTTTTTGTAAAATCATCAGCGGCTGTCCTGGTTACATCATAAGGGACAATGGCATCAAGATCTGCCTGTACATAGAATCCAGGAAACGGTGGTTTGTTTTCAGTGGGTGGTGAATAAGAAATAGAAAAATCATTAAGGAAACGTGTAGTAGGAGTTGGCATGCCCTGGTTGGTTATGTACTTATTTATATATCTGACATGGGGTGAATTGACTATCTGTACATAATTGCCAGCCATACCTCGATGTGTGCTGATAGCATAAGGGTCTGCTAAAGGCGTTCCTGACCAATCCTGAAAGCACGGATAAACAAAACCGAAATTTGGGCCAGCGTTGGAAGTGTTCATTGAATTAAAGAAATATTGAATTTCCGCTTGAGACTGTCCCTTCTTCAAAAAGTTCCTGCTTACAGCCCAATCAATCACAAAAAACGTGTGGATGGTAGATAAAAAAGTAGAGGTTAGACGACAAGAACCCGCCTGGTGATATCAGGCAGGAGAAGGGATTGGCATTGCTGGCCCGTTAGAAACTACTTCCGGTCAAGTTTGAAAACATGCTCCGTAATTACCTGCAAACCCTGAGCCTGTTTTCGTGGTGAGGGTTTGGTGTCCCGTGTCTCAATCAGATCGATCTCGAAGTGGTCACCGTAGAGTGCTTTTACCCGATTGGGTGGGATACTGAATGGTGGCGCTGCTGCGGCAGTATCATCATATTCGACCGTGATCAGCAGGATTTGCTCAACATCCGGTGCAATGCGCAGAAGTTGTTCTATGTAAGCTTCCTGCTTGCCGGGAGGGAGTGCAACCAGGGCTGCCCGGTCATAAACAAATCTGGCCGGAATACTCTCTTCTGCCAGGGTAAAAAAATCCCCCCGAACCAGGGCTAACCGTTCGCTGGACCAGTACTCATGTTCACCGGCGGTCTGCCTTGTGTAATCGCGGTTTTGCTCGGAAAAAAAGGCTTCCACAGCTACCTCACTCAACTCGGAGCCAATAACAAAGTGTCCCTGCTTATGGAGCTCAACCATATCCAGGCTCTTGCCACACAGCGGAACGAACACCATATCCTTTGGAACTGCACGTATTTTGGGCCAGTGTTTAACCAGCATAGGGTTGGCCTGATCAAGATGGAAGCCAATGTTATTGTTCTGCCAATGAGACTGCCAGTTAATCTCGTCCATTGCTATTGATATCCCGTTACCATGGTCGGACACTGAATTGGATGCTTTGCAATTATTAACCATACCGGCTGCCAGTAGGAAGATAAATAGCTGAGTGTAGTTCATGATCAGCCTTACTCTCTGAAGTCGTGTATACAAGGTAGCAGAATGCCACTGGTTGTGATTGAAGCGATGCACGGGGCAGGAAAATCTGCGCTGTAATAAAATGCCCCGGCAAAGAAACAGGAATGATTCACTGTTCGAATATGACCGGCCGCTCTCATTGATATCCGGTCTGCCAATATGATACGCAAGAGCCCGTTTGCGCAGGGAGGTTATTTATTGATCACCTGCTGACAAAACTTGTCCAATAAGTCGGGATCTAAAACTATTTTTAATTTATCACGCAGATCAGCTTCAGTTGAAGCGCCACCTGCTTGAGACAAATGAGTGTCAGCCGGGTTTGGGGATATATCTACACGAAAGGGGCCGAAATCGACTTGCCCGCTTTCAGTATCTTGAGAATTTGCGCTGAAATCATTGCCAGAATCAGGGCGGAGGTTTATTTTGTCGAAATTCATCACAACTACCCTCAGAATTTATTCTCAATATGAAAATATGTTGTTGACTCAATTTTTTTTTGCTAACAAATCCTAACTGAAATAATGTGAGTTTACTGAAAAAACCGGCTTATGCTGCCGGTTGGAAAATAATGGTTTCCTGTAGTCTGGTTTCAAAGTCATCCCAGTCCATAGGTGAGCTGCTGATGATTTCCAGGCGGCTATCTGACGTTTCTTTAATCTCTATCACACTGACAATGCCATCCTGCATATTAAAACCTTTCACCCCCCGGTCTGTTTTTGCCACCGCTTTTAAACGCTGGGCAGTTTGCGCATGAATCAGTGAAAACAGCCGGTCAAATGAAAACGAAGTGCTGTCAGAAAACAGCCAGCCACAGCTGAAATGATGCTGGCCGGTGTTTTCCTTGCGGAGGAAAAGCTGGCCTTCAGCTAGCTTGAGGCCCATGGCTTCCGTGGTCTGGAGCTGATCAGAGCCCTTGTGGTGTGCATGGTGGGCATTGGGGTTAACCGCCACACGATCACGGCGAGGAAGGTCCAGCCACTCTACGGAAAGTGCCCCCTGCTTTACCCAGGCCGTTTCAGGTTTTGGCAACGGTAGCTGGTCTGCAAACTGCTCAAAACGCCTACGGTCAGTTTCGCTGGATAAGTCAGTTTTGTTGGCTACCAGAACATCGGCCAGATGAATCTGATCCCGAAAATTGTCATTCTCAAGGTATCGGGTATCTTCAAGGTTGCGCGGATCCACCAGGCAGATACTGGCTTCCAGGCTCAGAATCTCACGGTAATACTCTCCTTGCAGTGTGTTAATAATTTCCTGGGGATGGCCCAGCCCGGTGGGCTCAATCAGCAGCCGGTCCGGTTTGCTGCGGGCGATCAGCATATTAAGGCCAATCTGCATGGGGAGCCCGGCCACGCAGCACATACAGCCACCGGGCACTTCTCGCACGAATACATCATTACGTGCCGAGGAGCCCTGTAACAGGGCACCATCAATACCGACTTCGCCAAACTCATTGACCAGCACAGCCCAGGTTTCGTTTTCCGGTTTCTGCCTGAGTAAATGCACAATGGCAGTGGTTTTACCGGAGCCCAGGAAGCCGGTGATCAAATTGGCAGGAATTTTTTTCTCCATTGTAATAACACAGCCTTGCAATTTTCTGGAACTGGAACTTGAAATAGTATCGTGAATTATAAATGTAAATGAATAAATTGGTGGTGATATCTGCACGTTGGCTTTTTGCAGAAGAGCTTTCACTTTTACAGGAAGTGCTATCTTGGTTGCTCAGAAGCTTATTGATCAGCCTGGCGTTTCTGATCATGGGTTCCTGAAAACCAAAACAGGACTTCTAACAATGATTAACACCGGTGTGGAAGCTGGAAGTTGTTGTCTAGGCATTGCTCACCATGCTTGAATGGTGAGTGGAAAGACACTGGAGGGGCTTTCGGACGGACAATAAGATTAAAGACAGATGCAGAAGCACATATTGCTAAAGAGAAAGAGATCGAGGTGCAAAGCGATATAGAAACAGAGCTTTTTTCAAAGAAAATCATCTATCGAACTTTTGACAGACTAAATGGACAAAAAATAAAACCCGCTTTTCGAGACAAACTGGATGAATTTAAAAAAGATCTTCATGTTTTTGATGATAATCTGGCCGATCTTGTGGGGAGTAACTCCGGCCCTTCCGAATTACGATGATGCCAAGCGAAGATAATGGTAAAAAATACAAAGAGGCGATGAAGGCTGCTGTTGATGCTGTTATTGCTGATATTCGAGGCACCTATGAAGAGTGGGTCGTTGAAGGCCTCGAAACGATATCCTCCGATATTGATGAGTTAGATTCTTATTTCTTTGCACTCATGCTGCAACGAATAGATGAGGGGTGGCAGAACCTGCCAGATGAGGATAGTTTTTTTGTCAATCCTGAGCTGATTGACAAGTATCCGGAAAAATATCAGATACAGCGTATGGGAATGCAAGTAAGCCAATGGTTGTTTGGCGTAGGGATCGTTGCTGCAAGCTCATACACCCTTGGGGCTAGAGGGGTTATGCAGATGGATAAAGGAGATACCAGCAGCCTTTTTGGTTGGCTGATAAGTACAGCAATGAACCGGTACAATATCAGTCAGGATGAAGCTATTGCAAGAATTCTATCTCAGCCGACATTTGTCACGTCGTTAAATGATGGTCATGAGCCTAAATTCGACGGATCGATTCTGGGGAATTTTGAAGGAGGTGGAAAAGTCCTTTATATGTCAGCAATAGCATTAGCAAATCGGTTTCATCTTAGTGAATATGCGGGTATGGCAACGGCCATGTTTTTAGCAAGGGTCAAAAGAGCTGTTTGCTCCCTGCCTGAATGTTTTTCTCAGGTTTTTTATCGTCATGTTGATCGATAAAGTAATTCGTCAGTTTATTCAAGGTTCGAGACCTGAAACCGGGACGTTCACATCGCATATAATTCATTAATAAAGTTTTCTGTGAACAAACCTGCCGCAATGCATTGGCGAATAAATGGTGTCAGTGGTTTTAAAGATTGGCTAAATAGCTGTGAAAGTTCCAGAAAATTCGTGCACTCCCGAACTGAGCCAAGACTGAATTGATCCAATACATAAGGTATATTTTGACAGTTTGTAAATGATTTATCGAAGCGTATTTGATCGTGAAGTGCCAGTATAACTTTATTGACCTTCTCCTGTGATAGTGGGCAGTAGCAGTCTTTCCCCGACCAGGAGGGTCTATAATGTTTCTCTTGCCATAGGTCCCATCTCCAATCATCGGGTTTATTGGGGTTTCTTTCAGCGGTACTGGCCTGCAGACGGTTCGGTCCAGGCAGTTGAAAACGTTCTATAAGATGATCAATCAGTGGGCTGACAATCTGGTCTGCCTGACATTTATTCTGCTCAGCGGCTTGTAAAACAAGAGTAACTACATTCTGTTTAACGGTTGTTAATGACTTATTAAATGTCGCACTTTCCTGTGCCATTCCTGCCATGGCAGCATTGCCAGTGGGAGGGTCGGACAATTGCATGGTATAAACAGTTTTATTATTTCCTATTGGATCAAGCATAAAAGGACCTTTATGTTGAGACGTAGATATTGCTGTTCATAGGGGCTGAATAACTTAATCACTCTGCACAGACAGAAAACTTATGCTGTCAACGTATAGTCTGTTTAATCCGCCAATAGTTCCCTTCCTGACCAAATGAAATATACAATTCCATTTCACTCACTACTGAAAGCCACTAATCACGACGGGTGAACTCCTTGTTTGCCAGCCAGATAAACCGGCTGTGACATGGCAATGACTTATGCGCTGTTGCTGTCACAGCGGCAAAGGGCTTTATACATCGTTTTGAATATAGTTACGTTGCGCTTTCTGGTAACGCCCGGCCTGAATAATCATCTGCATATTTTTCAGTGTGTGATACGGTGTATCAACCACAATACTGTTGGATAACCAGGCCGGGAGAGCGCCGCCCGGCTCGGCATGCACCTGATAAACAACATCAATCTGGCCGTCTGCTGCTGGCGTAAACAACCAGAAGCCATTCATTCTGGTAATACGTACATAATCGTTATTTGCAGGTACCTGATCATTTTTGGCCGTCAGGTCAACACGAACAACTTTGCTGGTTGCATCCTGACGGGTACGGGAGTGTACTACGGTATCACGATCCGATACTGGCCAGGGGGCTTTGGTGATCATATAAGTAATGGCTTCACCGCGATCCTGGTGGTATTCGAGAGCATCAATGCCACCGCAGTTATGCATCCACTCTGTTGCGACGGCAACATCTTCAATCAAGGCTACCGGCGCTGTCAGCGTGGATGAAATGGTCATTTCACCACGAAACTCCCGCAGCTCTGAACCGGCAACGTTTCGGGTAAAAACTTTAATGCCTGAATCACTGTCGTCTTTTACCAGCTGCCATTCGAAGTGCTCGCTTTTCTCTTCGGCCAGAGCCAGAGAAATCCAGGCTAACAAAAGCGAGATACCACAGGTAATCAAATGCTTCATTCATGTTGCTCCATGACATTATTATTGGTGGAGAAAGTGCAACCTGTTCACGACAGGCAGCACCATTGTTGCAAAGTTAATCCACTCTGACACGGACAAAAAATACCAAACGTTCAGGCTAAATTATAAAAAACCGTGAGATAAAAAGTCACACACCGTCATCCGGGCTTCAATTGGTTTGAGCAGCACCTGCCATTCAAGATCAATTATTGGTCGATGCGGTAAATTGCTGATCATTTTTTCAACTTGTGTGTTATCTTTTTTAATTGGTCCGACATCATGCTTGACATAAGTCAGTATGATGTCAGGCCAATGGCCCATGATGCGCCTTCAATATCTCATTCCGCTAACAATAAAGGAATAATTGAGTGAAGAAGCATCATTTGTTGATCCCGGCTCTATCGCTGGCCCTGATAGCCGGGTGTAACAACGACGATAACGAGGATACTTCCCCTCCAGTAGTCAATCCCGAGCCCGGGTTTACCTCCCAACCGAGGGAGAGTGACCTGATCAATAATGACTGGCAATTCCGGATGGACTACATTTCCCCGGAGTCTGTCATCAGTGGTTATGATGACAGCAGCTGGGAGCAGATCAACATTCCTCATGTCTGGGATATTGATAATGGCCAGGACGGGGGGAGTTATTTTTATGGGCAATCCTCCTATCGCAAAAATCTTGTCATAGACCAACTGGTTCCGGACCAGCGTTACTACCTCGAGTTTGAAGGGGCTGCCCTGATCTCCACAGTCTACGTTAATGGTCAGGAAGTGGGTGAACATAACGGTGGCTTCTCCACCTTCCGTTTTGACGTCACTGACTATTTGCAGACCGGTAATAACCAACTGGCCATACAGGTTGATAATCGCCTGAGTTCCATGAATGCAGCGGAAGATAACAATTTTGGCCGGGACACCTTTTTGCCACTGGATGCCGGGGCTGACTTTACCTGGTGGGGCGGCATTTACCGTGATGTGCATCTGCTGAAACTCAATAACGTCTCCATCGACGCTGAGGATTTTGGTGGCCCCGGAGTCTATATCAGCCAGAAGAATGTTTCCACTGCCTCTGCTGACCTGACCATTGCCGTTCACCTGTCCAACAAATCCACAGAAGACTTTGCCGGTGAAGTCCTGGTCACTATTCAGGACCCCATGGGTAACACTGTAAAAACAGTGCGCATGGATGCTGAACTCGCCGCAGGAGAAAAGAGAACCATTACCGAGGATATGGTTATGGACTCGCCGACACTGTGGCACGGCACCAAAAATCCCTACGTCTACCAAACCTACACGCAGCTGATTGAGAGTGGAGTTGTAGTGGATGAAGTAAAACAGCCACTGGGTCTGCGCAGCTTTGAATTTGACCCTGAACAGGGCTTTATCCTCAATGGCGAGCCTTACCCATTGCGAGGTGTGGCGCTGCACCAGGATTATATCGATGTGGGCTGGGCCACCACCTATGAGCAGCGCAAGGAGAGTATGGACCTGATCAAGGAGATGGGGGCCAACACCGTGCGTTTCTCCCACTACCCTCATAACCTGGATATGCAGGACTACTCCGACCAGCTGGGCTTCGTTAACTGGGTGGAAATCCCGATGATCAACGCTGCCTCTATGGACCCGAGCTATGAAGAGAGTGCCAAACAGCAAATCACAGAAATGGTTAAACAGGCCTATAACAACCCTTCCGTCGGTCTCTGGGGGATGACCAACGAGATCAGCATGAGAAACCCGGAAACTCCAGAAGATACTGCCGCATTAATCAAAAGGCTGTCTGATCATACCAAGAGCCTTGATGGCGATGCCTATCGGAAAACCACTCAGGCAGCGGTATTCATTGACCCTACCATTTCACCGCTGCACGAGGCGGTAGAGGTCAACGCCTATAACCGCTATGACGGCTGGTATGTTGGTACAACCGAGGATTTTGGCAAGTTCATCGATCAGTTCAGGAAAGATAATCCCGGCCATATCGTTGGCGTCAGTGAGTACGGTGCCGGTGTCAGCCCGGATTGGCATACCGATACGCCCAAAGCCAATGACCACACTGAGCAGTTCAGCCAGCTCTATCACGAGTCCTACCTGCAACAGATTGAGGATCGTGATTTCCTCTGGGGGAGCCATATCTGGAACATGTATGACTTTACCGCGCACCGCCGTGACGAAGGTGATACCAAGGGTCGTAACGACAAAGGTCTGGTAACCATCGACCGGAAAACCAAAAAGGATGCCTTCTATCTCTATCAGGCGGCCTGGTCAGAAACCCCGATGGTATACATTGCCTCTAAAAAACAGAAGGAAACCAGCCTGTCCAACATTAAGGCTTACTCCAACCTGGATGCCTTGACCCTGTTCATCAACGATCAGGAGATCAGCACCCTTAATACGGCAGATAATGCCCGGCGTGTGGTTTTTGAATGGAAAAATCTGGCTGAGCTGACTGTTGGTACACACAAAATCAGGGTGGAAGGAGGTGATAATGGTACTGTGGTTTCTGACACATTTGACCTTACTCGTGTAGAGAATGAATCAAATGAGCTGACATCCTCGTTTATCAGTGTCATGTCCAGCGGTGAGGACGCCGGTGTACTGACTCAGATGCCTGTGGATCTGACGCTCGGTGGTTTGAAAAAGCTGGTTCTGTTACCACCCGGCGCGACCATGGAGATTGTTGGCAAGGGCGGCGATGCCAATCTGGTTATTGAACCATCCGATGAAATCAACGTTACCGCAGAATCCGGCGATTCCCGTGTCTATAAGCAGGAACAGGCAGAAAGTCTGTCTTATGGCCGACCTGTGAGCGACAATGCTGTGAAAGGGTTTTATCCTGACGTTATATCGGCATGGGAAGACACCCTTAATCTAGTGGATGGCAAGAAGCGGACTCCCTGGGCAGGTTTTACCATGGATGGCAACACCTTTGCCGAAATTGATTTGCAACATAGCTTTTATGTTGATCAGGTAGAGTTGAGCCAAGGCTTAATGGGTATTGGGTATCCTGGAAAAATAAATTTTGAGATTGGTACCAACATTCTGGCCGTTGACCATCAAGATCATGTAAAGGAAAAGGAATGGAACAAACTTAGCCAATCATTCAAGGTACACAAGGACAAAAAGCCTGTGGAGGCAAAATATGTCCGGATTACTATTTCCGAATCCAGTAAGAAGATTACCCATCCCAGCATGGGGCACACCGTCGAACTGGCATTTTTCGATGAAATAACAGTCCATGGTGGAATGATTGCCAGTAACAGTAATCAGGTGGACATTGACTATGGCAGAAAACAAATCACTCTTCGCAGAATTAGCACTAACGTTAGTGATTTAAAAGAGTCATTGGACACACCAAGTGGTCGGTTTGAACTCACGGTTATTGGTATCAACGGCGAACCTGTAGAGGACGGTCTGGTCATACCGGGCCATAAGCTCAAGGTTGAGCGTATCACCGATACAGCCCGGTTCGCTGAAGTCTATACATTGACCCAGGGGATTCCAGTACCACCGTTGCCATAAGCTTGCCAATGACCCCATAACATAGCAACACGCCTCCCTTGCGGAGGCGTTTTTCTTTATTCATAGAACGATCTCTTCTTCATCCTGTCTACATGTCTACATGATTGTTAATCCGGATATTTCATCAGCGAGATCGGGAGCATGTTTATGAAATATCCGGGTTAATCCAGTTAGCTTTCTTATTTTCAGCAGCTTTTTGTACTCCAAGCTGTTTTGAACGGGACTGAACTGTGCAGAGACTGAGTTATAACAAACTCGTGGACAAGACGCTTATTGACCGGGGCGATACAGTATATGCGAGTGGCGAAGCGCACTTTTTTGCGGGCAGGAAAGTCAGTGTTGATCATGATGTCGTTCGGTCAATGTGCCTGGCAAACCAACACTGGTCGTTTAATGATCAGGCCAAAACACTGCTGGACATTGCTGTTAACAGCAACTTCTCTCCAGCGCTTGATGATAAAACCGGAATAAGAAGGTTTAACCTGTGGTTCTGGGGTGATTGTTGTCCGTTAGAGGATATAAAACCACCCTACCTCTGTACCTGCAGGAAAGTGCATCAACTCTATCCAAGGCAGAAGGTGGGCGGTACCCTGATTGAAAACGAGCGCAGGGTTGTTAAAGTCGGCCCGACGGATACGCCTGTCAGCCTCAATCCCGTAGCGCTGCTGGCACTGGGCGCATGCCACCTGATTGAGTCAGAAAGGTTGCTGAAAATGCATGAGCAGCACCTGGAAAAGGCACCGGCTGATACCTCATCATCACTGCTGGAAAAGGCCAGCAGCAAACGCAAGAAGGCTTATAGGCATTGGGCGGCTGCCAACATACTGGATGCCGGGCAAACCCGGAATCAGTTAAGATCCTGGTTGATACAGTACGCTTTAAACAACGGCGCAATCAGCCAGGCCAGTGATGTAGAGAAAATAAAACAGTTTCGCTCTGGTCAGCAGGAACGGCTGTCGGATCAATGGTTCAAACTACTCATCGACAGTGGCCTGTATCCCAACACCGAACCTTTGGCATCTCCCTTTGCCATAGCGCAACGGCTGGCTGATATAGCCCGTCAATCCACAGTAATCAATAATCTTTACCCTTACTCAGCCTGTGATTCACCGGTTTTGCTGTTTTCCAGATATGAATTTCTGCTGTGGCACCTGCGTGAAAAACCCGGTTATCTTCCTGAGCCAGACGATGAACACGCAGTGCTGTACAGGGCATTACATATTGCTATTGCTTATGACTACGCCCGCACGACTCATCAGTTAACAGCAATAAACCTGGGTGTGTCAGACGATGCATTTGCCGACCAGCCAAGCTCTACCCCAGCCAGTAAAGCCGCCAGTATCGTTACCCAGAGAGCCGATGTGGCATGGTTTAAGGATGTGGAAATGACCACTCAAACCGCTCAGGCAGTGTTTGTCAGAAACGAAAAAGAGGGCCAGGCTGCTTCCTCTGCTACCTGGGTTAAGGGCGAGACACCGTTTCCAAAACCGTTTCCGGAACCTGAGGACCTGGTGACGGCATTCGCTTATATTTTCAACGTCATGACCTACCCCAAACCTAATGACAAAACCCGCATTTACAACATGCCCCGGCATCGCCAGAAAGTGATGGAGGCTTTTCAGCTGCTGAAACAGGCCGTGGGCAGCGAACCGCCCTTACCGGATAGTCTCCATGGTTACGCCTGTTTTCTAATGGGCTGGCTCCATGAGCAGCAATTAATTAACCATCCATCACCGGAGAAGGCGGCGACATGGTATGAACAAGCCGCCAGCCGGGGAAAATTCATTCCATTAAATCTTCGGGCCGGTGATCTGTTTGCAGAAATTGGCGACTACTGCAATGCCTGTCGATGTTATGAGCAGATGGATCAGCAACTGCAAACGCTGGTGGATGCCCCCGACGAGAACCCGGCAGCGGAGGACGGCGGTTATCTCAGCCGGTCATTTCAGGATTATTTGCAGTCAAAAATTGAATATGTCCGAATCAAGGCAAAAGATACACGCTACCTGCGTCGCCTGACACCAGAGGATATTCAGCAATACATCAACGGAGAGAAAGATAACCGTCACGGAACATGTCAACGGACAAATTCCCCGACCGAGCACCAGGGGCGTGAACCTGCCAGCAATCAACCACAGTGCCCGGCAAGGCACCTTCAGCCAACGGATGGCAGTGCGCTGTTTCAGGATAAGGGCGTGGATAATGATACCGGCAATGCCGACTGCAACATCGCTGCACCTGCAGCCGATCAAACCCCGGGCAGCCCCGGTGCTCCAGCGAGGCAGCCACCGGTTCAACAGGACAGGGCCCAACCACCGTTCCTGAAAGACGCTGACCCTGTTGCCAATAAACAGTGCAGGGCAGACCTGCCCCGTCTTGTCAGGAATCGACTGACGAGTCAATGGGATCGTTCGGTACACAGCCTGTTAAAGCAGTTTTTCAACCGGAAAAAACAATTGATTCACACCCATGAAGAGCAGATCGCCTGGCTCAGCCCAAAGCTGGACAAAATCCGCAAAAAGCACGGCAGCGAAGTTTTGATGGAACACCTGGCATGGGAACATATTTATGCAGCAGAGCAGCCATTGTTTGAGGATATTGGGCATGGCCAAAAAAAGGCTTGTAACTCCTGCGCTGTGCATCTGAACCAGGCTCGTGATCTACTGTTGCAGAGCATTATTCGAAAAACAGGTATTCACTACCAGCAGCTACCGGATCCGGAAAACTTTGAGGTGGATGTATTGAGCATTGCTGAACGGGTCACCCCGAGCCTGACCCCCATTGAAATCACCGAATGGCTATTCGGTATTGTCTGTCAGGCCAGAAGCCTCGGGCATGTTTTCAGTACGTTCAGGCTGTTGTATCCCGGAAGTGAAAATATTGCCTCCCTCAACCGGGGCTGGTTCTCACTGAAGCGCCTCTATCGAACACCTTGAGGCTCCGGTCATATCGAAGGTAAAAACCGGGAACTTAACCACACACAGGTTGTCAAAAGGGAGGTCATGAACAACCGAAATTACTATCTATGCTGACCTCTGGCTCTGCGTCACCATTACTTTCATCCTGTACACAGATTGTTGCCAATGGCACCGGCTGTTGCCGCACAACAAGCTTTAAGGATAGAGAGGTTTGTGCGACACAGCCTGGCCTGCATATAGGTGCGGATTACCGTTCCGTGATCAAATCACTGGTTGACTACCGGGTGTGCTCATTCGCTGGGGAAGCGCTGCAGGCCGGTACTGGCCTGATGCGTAATGCCGCAGGCTTTGCCTTGCGCCAGATACTCGGTGCCCCCGACGTTGTCAGGCTATGGCCTGGCCTAAAAGAGAGTCTGGTACTTTTTTCAGCGTTACCCACCACCATGGCTACCAGGAGCCTCAATTGCTCGATGGGCTCTTCGCCCTGTGACCTGAACTACACAACGCCTGCCTGTTTTCCTGAGGTTCTGGAATGCAACGTTGCACGCTTTTGCCTTGATGGGACGGATGCAAAATCCTGCAATCAGACCCGGTGCGAACAATTAAGGCGTCCCTTTCTATGTGACAACAGTAGATGCATTCCAGCCCACTGGGTATGCGATGGCTCCATCCAGTGCCATGATCAATCCGATGAGGACGCCTGTGGCCTGTCGCCGGAAATAATTGCAGCAATCACTACTGCAACCGTGGCCATTGGGTTCACCATTGTTTACGGTACCTGTGTCTATAAAAGTTTCAAGGCGCTGAGACATGGCAACAGTGAGGCAACAACCTGTCAGCTACTGACCATGGCACTGAAAAAACCAGGGTATTTTCGACAATACCAGCAGGCCGTTGACCACAGGGCGGCCCAAATTGAACTGCCAGATATGACCGGACGAAGAGCCCGACGGTTTCAGGAGCAAGTGTCGACCGAACTGCGGGGCGGCCAACCTCAGGAGTTAACAGCCACCACAGTGGAAAGGCAAAACTCGCTGTGGGTCTGAGCGGCTGACAGGAGCTGCACAGTGCCACCCAGACAGCCTGTGCCATGGCCCCGGAGCCATAAAATCATGTGAACCTGGCTGTTATCGGATGATCAAAAGATCACTCAAAAATCCACCCTATTCAGGCTATCACACTCATGCAGCCGATATCCCAGCTTCCATCATCCCCGACCAACCCACAGACCGTTGCCCAAGATACTGTTGGTTGCAGTTGTAGCTGTTACCAGAACAGAACCGTCTCGACGGTACCGGCCAGTCCAGTGGTATACCCGGGTAACAAGACCCGGGCATGTACTCTGTCTGATTACCGGATCTGCCAGTTCACTCAAGGTGCCATTCAGCTCGGCAATAGCCTGATACGCAATCTGGCAGGTTTTGCCTTTCAGCAAATAATGGATTCACCGGAGATTGGTCTCGTCTGCCCGGGGTTAAAACAGAGCCTGGTGGCGCTGTTGGCATTGCCGACGCTGGTCTCGGGCTCTCTTCTGAAGGAATGTGGATATGGAAAAGTGCAGTGCTACAATCATCATCACGAATGCATTCCAAAAACTGATGTGTGCAATGGCTACCCCGACTGTGATGATAAATCAGACGAAATCGCTTTCTATTGTCCACTAAGAACCAAATGTGAAGTGAAGGGTGCCTTTCTTTGCAATAACAGTAAAATATGTGTCCCCTTAAGTCGGCAGTGCAACGGTTATAACAATTGTGGGGATAGGTCAGATGAATTCCCGCCTTTATGTCCACCCACCAAGCTGACACCTGAAAGCAGCACTGGGGACACATCGTTACCACCGTACGATAGATACTTGCACGCGTCTCCCTTATTCGTGGTGCTTGGTTTATGCTGCGCATCCGCAGCTACTTATTACTGTATTTCCGTTTATCGAAGCGTTAAGGCTATGCGGTCTACCAACCCTGAAGCCTCAACCCGTCAGCTTATACAAATGGCCATAAGACAGCCGTATTATTTCAGATATCCCCACCAGCCTGTTCCGATTGATACATGCCAGGATGATATTACGCCATCAGCCCCAGAGCGCCCTGAACAACGGCCGGAGGCTCAGCGGGCCGTCCACCTGCAGGCAATGCATTTGCCCACCTTCAACCAGCAGGCAGCTGAATTGCCTACCTACCAGCAGGCAACGGAGCTACCTACTTACCAGCAGGCAACTGAGTTATCTACCTTTCAGCAGGCAGCTGAGCTACCTACCTACCAACAGGCAACTGAGTTATCTGCCTTCATGCAGGCAGCTGAGCTACCTACCTACCAGCAGTCAATTGAGTTATCTACCTTCCAGCAGGCATCTGAGCCACCTGCCTACCACCAGGCAACCCGGGGGCTCCCAACCTATACAGAGGCCATTGGCGAGACTTTGGTTTGACCAGTGGGAAAACCATGCCATACCAATGTGGGCAGGCTTGGGAAAGGCAGTAAACCGCAGGGTATGGAAGGCAATACATTTCTCTGACGTTTTTGCAACTTTAAACCAGTGACATGAACTCCAGTTGATTTCAGCCGATGATGAAATACAGGAATCAAAAAACACAGGATATAAACATGCCACCAGGGATTGAAGGCCAAAGACCGGTTGGGGGTAATACCTCAAGCAGTGAAGGTGGTGCAGTAAAGCCGACGGAAGAAAACAGTAACGCCACATACCGGGGGACACGGGTTTCCAAGATTAGTAAAGTCGCTAAAAAGAGTCAGGTATCTCAAGATGAATTGAGTGAAAAAAATGACACACTGATTGAAAATAGAGACATCAAAAAAGAAGACAGCAGCACTGGCGCGTCAGGTCCTTATAGTGCTGCCAGAATGCGCAGACGGGCGAAGCTACGTGAGGCAGAAGAGGGTATGAAAAAATACCTCTCTGCTGCGGATAGCCAACATCAAGACAGGAAGATAAGCGAAGAACTCCCCGAGGTTGCTGAGGATTCGGGTATCAGTGAGGATGAAAGTACTGATAGCCTGCCTCTCCCTCCCAAAGCCAGCAATCGGGAGCGCGAGTACGATAGCGGTATTGAGGATGACGCAAGCTCGTTGAGTGGTCGGGCCATTCAAGCGATAGAGCCTGGTCCCATAGCCGAAACCGGGGCGCATGCTCCAGATCTGCAACAAGAGCGCCCACTACTGGCACGAACTGAAAGTACCAGCCCCCTGAAAAAGGTATCTAAAAAAAAGAAGCGGCCAAGGCAAAAAACGGGCATTGATAAAGGCGGTGCCAATCAACGGGCGAACTCTGACCCTGGTGTGCAAACCTCCAGGCTGCCAAATCATGATGCGTTGCTTGCTGGCTGTCAGCGCCAGGCGAAATCAGTAGAAAAACTTGATGAAAATAAAGGCAAAAGGGAAAGTGAGCATTTAGAAGAGCTTGGCAGGCTTGAGGCGGTGTATGCCGAAAATACCCATAATGATGACCGTGGAATTGAACATTATCTGTTGAGTGGCAAGGCTGCCATGGGGATTTCAAGGGGAAAAAAGAGACTGCAACAGGAACTGAAACAAAAATCCCGAAAAGAAGGCGTGGAGTCGGTAAAGCTGGGAGCGGGTAAGATTATTCAGGAAATGGTAGACCGGGCTATTCACCGGAAAAGACCGCTTCACCCGGTACGACGAAAGCAAAAAACACCGGAAACGGAACCTGTAAAAGATATTGTAATGGATCCTGTCATGGCAAAGGTTGAAGGAGATTTCAACGGTACTGTTGACCTGGTGAAAAGCCTTGAGTCTGAATTGTCGTTATCCACCGCCAGCCAATATGCTGCGGCAAAAAAATTATTTGTGGAACAACTGGATAGGGCTCAGTGGGCAAAGGAGGCTATGGAGGAAACCCACTCTTTACAGAAGCAGATCCAGACATTAAAGGCCACTTTGTTTGAGGAACTGAGTATTCTGGGACATAACGGCAGTGAGCCAATGGTTGATCCATATATTAACGACAGTGCCTATGTGTCTGCCCTTGAAGCAGCCGTTGAAACAATAGGTATGGGGCCTTCTGCAGCACGGGAGCATCTGGAAAAACACCCGGCACTGCAAAAACATCTGGAAAAAGCAGATTATCAGGAAGATCGGGATTCTTCAGAATACCTGGAGCATCTGGACAAGCTGGATGATATGGAGCATCTCAGTGACAGGGATTATCTGCAAACGCTGAAATACCTGAAAGATCCACAATATGTGTACGGTTTCCGTAAAGAATTAAGGGTTGAATGGCTGGCAAAACATCTCTCACAAACATTTCGACGTTATTCAGATGCAACAAAATGGCATCTGGACTTCAAAACAAATATGAGGGGCTTGCTGGATACGCTCAATGCCCGGGAGCAGAATGTTGGTAACAAGCTTAAAGATGCGGCAGAGCATTATGAACAGCGGTGTAAGGATTTAAAGGAAAACAGAAAGCATTTAGATAAAGTGATGAAAGCTTACGAGGAAAATGGTAGCGATGGTGTTGATATACTCAAGCACAGAAAAGTGTTAGCCAGGGCCAAAGCGCTCAAAGAATTGATGAAGCCGGTACATGATCAGATCAAGCTGGTCACCAGCTATGACGACCCGGAGATGCAATGTGCCTATCTGCTGAAGCAGTGTAATGACCTGGATAAACAACATGCCTCTGTTCTGAAATCGATTCAGGAATGCCAGAAAAAGCTTGATAAAGCTGAAAGTAAAAATAAAGGCAAAAGTAAAAGCAAACCTCTCGATGATGTTCAGAATAAAATGAATGACCTGAAAAGAGAGTCTGCTGACATTGCCAGGCAATCTGATGCACTAAAACAGGAGTATATGGATTTTAATAAAGCGTTAAACAGTTATTATAAAATTCAATTCGATATGGATATTAAGCTGGTTAACCAATATTCAGATCCCAAAAGGCAGTGTGCCGACATGAAGGTGCAATATACCGCTAAGGATAAGCAGTATGCCTCTGTTCAAAAATCCATGAAAAAGTACCAGGGAAAGCTTGATAAAGCCACAAGCAAAGGCGGTGATCTGGAGGGTATTCATAATGAGATGGATAATCTTGAACGTCAGTCTGCTGAACTTGAAACCGAGTCTGCTGATTTGAAAAGCAAGCATGCAGAACTTAGTCAAGCAATAAAAAGATTAGATACCCTTCAAATGGGTTTGAATAATGACAAACAATCGGACGACAATGGTGACGAATAATTTCTCACTAACCTCCTGGTATGAAAGAAGCCATCATCCGGGATGTTATGTCGCTTGCTGATCGTTATCAGGGATGGTTCGCTGGTCACGGTTAACCCATTCCCTGATGTTCAGTGCGTTACAGGCCCGGCGCTACATAGTGAGGACTTATTCCCGTGCTGGCAATCACTTCCATAATATCCTCATTCTGGTAAACCCCGCACTGCAGCAGCAATGTTTTGAATCCCATGGCATTGCCTCCCAGAATATCGGTATAAAGGGTATCCCCGACCATCAGGACTCTGGATGGATCGGTAATCTGATGTTGCTTGATAGCCATTGAAAAAATGACAGGATCGGGCTTGCCGAACAGCACAGGTTTTGCCTTTTGAATGGTTTGCTCTACCAGGTCAGCGATAAAGTAGCCCGGTGTTGCGGTGACATGGTCACCATGGGGGGCACCGATGTCCGGGTTGCCGACCAGCAGTTCAAACTGACGCCCATTGGCCGTAGTGACCATGTTTTCCTGCATTTTTGCCGTCCAGCCTGCACCGGTCAGGAACAGCAGGGTAGCAATATTTTCCGGAATCTCGCCATTACAGCCATTCAGCCGGACCATGCCTTCCAGCAGGTGGTTGGCAGGGTGCTCCAACGGTGCAATGACGCCAACACGGTTACGGTTCGTGAGCCCTTGCAGGTACTGTTCAGTGATATCAAGACTGGTCAGTACTTCATCTGCAGTGAAATCAAACCCCCGGGATTGATACTTTTCTGCAGCAACGGATCGGTTGGTCAGGGTGTCGTTGGAGACAACGCAGAATGGGATATTGTTTGCCCTTAGCTGCTGAATGGCCTCAGCGGCACCAGCAATAGGCGAGCTGCCCCGGCAGAGGACGCCGTAGGAGTCCAGCAGGATCAGATCAAATTGCGCCATGATCTCTGCCAGTCCATCAATAAACACCGGGGCAGACTGCGGGTTGGCAATGGCTGGATACCAGTCAGGATGACGGGCGTATATCTCGTTCAAAGAGTCGGGAGAAAGAACAATCATGGAGCGTTGCCTGATGCTGAAAATGAACGTCACTCAATGCATCTGATTATATCAGATGCCCGACAGGTAAATATCTATAAAGCATTTCATACGTTAGCCCCGGACAAGCAGGATATTTTTTTTGTGCTAATTTGAAATGTTCTTTCTTAAGCCCTTGAGGTGTTTGGTTGTGAGGCTGAATTGCATTGTTAAAGCCCTTTGTTTTCTGTTGCTTGCCGTCTCGATATCTGGCAATGCGGCCGGTCCGCTAATGACGCAGTCTTTGCCGGTATATTCAGAAGATCAGGGCGTCAGGGATTCGATCATCAAAATCTATACCTCATTCAACCAATATGACCACCAGAATCCATGGAGCAACGTTGGCCCAAGGCAGAAATATGGTTCCGGTGCCATTATCCAGCTGCCAGACAGTGGCCAGAGGGTTGTGCTGACCAACAGCCATGTAGTCAGTGCCCATACCTATATTGAAGGCAGGAAAAATGGTCAGACGGACCGTTACAAACTCAGGCCCCTGTGGGTTTCCCTCGAGTTGGACCTGGCCTTGCTGGTGCCTTTCCATGACCATGAGAATGCGCTGTTTTTCAGCGGTACCAACCCTATCCCCCTGGGTAAGCTTCCTCCTCTGCAAACGGATTTGATGCTGCTTGGCTATCCCATTGGTGGCGATACAATCAGTGCAACCAAGGGGGTTCTGTCCCGTCTGGAATACCAACCTTACAGTAATTCCGGCTTCTCATTTCTGGCCGGACAAATTGATGCCGCCAGTAACCCGGGCAACAGTGGTGGCCCTGCCGTGGTTAATGGCGAGATCATTGGCGTGTTAATGCAGGGTTACAGTCCTTTCGAAGCCAGTAATATCGCCCATATTGTGCCGGTGAATATCATAAGACACTTTTTACAGGATATTGCTGATGGGCATTACAGTGGGATTCCCAGCCTTGGGATCGAAACGGAAGAGCTTGAAAATGGCTTTTTTAAAACTGTCTATGGGGTAAAGGAAAACAAGGGCGTTCTGGTTCGCCATGTCATACCGGGTTCTGCGGCTGACGGTGTACTGCAGCCGGATGATGTTATCCTGGAGCTGGACGGGTATGCCGTTGGCCATGATAAAACCATTGTGTTCCGGGGCAGTGAGCGGGTTTCCATGGATTATGTGGTGCACTCACGGCAGGTTGGAGAGGAACTTGGCGTTCGGGTCATTCGTGACCAACAGGTGCTGGATCTGACGGTTACCCTCTCTCAGCCGGTCAATAATGATTTGTTGCTCGGCTTTGATGGTCAGTCTGCTCCTTCATACTTTATCTACCAGGGACTGGTGTTTACCAAAGTGACCCGGGAGCTGCTGATGGGGGCTGGCCATGACCTGATTTCCTACGCAGGCCTGACGCCGGTATTACTCAATAATTTCCGGTTTGCCAATGAAGATGAAGTGGTTGTCATCCTGAAAGTCCTGCCCCATGAGGCCAACCGGGGTTATCACAATATCTTTCTGAGAAGGGTTGACAGTGTTGGCTCGGAAAAAGTCAGAAACCTCAGGCAGCTGGTCAACCTGATCGAATCGACAGAGGAGGATTTTCTGGAACTCAACACCGGCTACAGGGGGCTGGAGAAAATTGTCCTGAATACTCACCTGGCAGATACCGTTAATGGGGAGGTCATGTGGCTTAACGGTATTCAGCATGATCGCTCTAAAAACTTCCGGACAAAAAATGCAGTGCTGCAGGTGGTAATACCTGCAAAAGTGAGGAAGTTATGAATGTTTAACATTTTATCGCCTGCCTGAATGATTCAGCTGTTTCAATATATCAGTACACATTTTGGTCAGCCCATTCATTAACGATATCAGTGGAAATGTCGAGTAATCGGCTCCAAAGATTAACCGGCCATAAATATCATAAAAATTCGCGTAATGTGTGCAAGTATAAGCGTCATCAGGGTAGAGCGCTTCGCTTAGGTGCTGATTGTTTATGTGGTTCATATAGCAGTCAGTCGGGTCATACTCATCCAGAGGGAGCTGGGCAAAGCCGGGAGCATCCGGCTGCAATGCGGTCCAGTAAAGTATTTCCTGCGCGACCCGGACAAGCCAGGCCTGATACTCGTCATCGTCCCGTCCAAGGAGAAACCGTAGGTTGATCGGCGTGTCTGCTGAGGGCATAAGCCCCAACAAAAACTGGTTGCAGGCCAATTCAACAAATGCGGCTGTTTCGTTAAGTGCCTGAGGGTTTTTGTAGTGATAGCCGACAAAGCCCTGACGTAAGCGTGACCTTACCAGTACCGCCGACACAATGATTTCGCAGATACTGTTGGCCAGGGCAATGCGTTGTGAGACCTTGGGCATATAACAGGTTTCAAGCGTGTCTTTCTGCTGTAAGCAGCTGTGGATATGGCCAAAGGTTTCATAATCACCCAGGTCGCGCATGCCACAGTGACCAAAATCAATCTTTTCGGTGGCCAGAGTGTTCCATGCTGTCAATTTGCCCGCGTGTACATTGTCAGTGATCAGATTCATGGCCGAATGCAAGGCGACCCAGCCCCGGCCGTCCTCAGTGTTGTGCAGGCACTGCAGCATACTGGTCGGCACCAATCCCATGCTGGTCATGTAACCCGCATCGTGACAGGCCCTGAGGATGCCCTGCTCCGGGCGCTTCCAGGGGCAGTCCTCTGTTGTGTCTGGCGAATGGGCATACCGGGCATAGGCAACGGGTGCTGTGTAGCAAAAGACATTGATGCATCGCTGGCCATGGCTTTCGGTGATTTCCACCGGGTCATCGAACTGGTTAATCAGGTACTCCAGGTCTTTGCCCAGGGGGAGCAGCATAAAGTCGCGGTACTCTGGTAGCACGCTATTAAACTTACCTGCCAGCTCGGGAGTATTGGCGATGACTTGATAAAGCAGGCCTTCCCTGGCCAGCGTCTCAAGGGGTTCCCCGGCTCTCTGGAATTTAAAATAGATGGCCTGGCCACCGGCTTGCAGACATTGCATCGTCCGCCCTCCGACTATCCGGATTGCTGGGTTGTTTGCCAGGCCAAGTTCTTCGGGGACATCCTTCAGCCCGAACGATGACGGCATATTTTCGGCAATATACCGGTTGATGTGCTCCCCATCAGCGGCATTGGGCAGTGCAAATCCGGTAACCTGGTGAGCGGTTGAAATCAGGGGTATCAGAAATAGATTGGTGCATGAGATCGCTAAAGGAGACTGCTGGCTGATCAGTGGTGCCGCCAGGACCTTGTCTGGAAAGGTATAAGTCGGGGCATCTAATGATTCAATGAAGCTTATTTTGTCTTCCAGTGAAATATCGGGACAGGTTAAAAACTTCAACTGAACATTCGTTGGTACATAGGGCAATTGATTAAGCTTGATCAATCTGAATAACAGGCTTTCCTCCTTCGAATCTGACGGTTTAACGATCTCTTTGGTAACGGCTGCCATGAGACAAAGCTCATTGAAACTCAGGTGTTCCCGGGAAACATGTTGGAATGCCGACAGATTATTTTTTAACGCCGCATCAAGGATTGCTCCTTTTTTAATGTCGCTGGGTACATATCTCAGCGCTTCGGGAGACAGGCTAACGGCCAGGGCATACAGCTCAGACGCCTTATCATTACCTACCCACTTTGAAAGGTTTTCAGTTGCAGCGAACTTAAGAGGGTTGGCCCTGCGCTCTTTGCTGGTAATGACTGATTTGAGGAAATGATCAGTAATATATTGTTCTGGAATAGCATCCAATACTAAGTATCCACCGATACAGGCAGTACGGTATATTTCCGTTCGTTGTGTTTCCGTTAGAAATTTGGGAAGCGTCTTGGATAATTTTCCACCTTTAGCCGCTGCCAGATACATATCGAATGTTTTGACGGCTTCCGGAATGAATTCGAGGGCTCTGGCATTATTATCAACAGCCAGTTGGCATAATTCGGTGGTCTTCAGATGTTCAGGAACATACTCTAATGCTAATCCATTACGTCGACAGGCTACCTCACAAAGTTCTGCTGTTTTTTTATGGTCCGGGTAAAATTTCAGGGCACCGGTGTGTTCGATGGCAATGGTTAATAATCGGTCACTAACGGGCTTGTTCTCCGGGTAATAATTCAGCGCACCGTGGGATTTTCTGCAGGCAATTTCAAAGTGTGCATCAGTTCTTGCTGCTTCAGGAATGTGTTTAATGGCTCCTTTATATTTTTCAAGGAGGAAGTCAAAAAAACCATCGTTCAGCCATTGTTTGATTATCTCACCAGGTACCTTACCAATGGTATCAAACTTATCAATGACCAAAGCTCGACACAACTCGTTGGTTTTCATACTGTTGGGTATGTACTGTATATTCGAATAAGGCGCTTTTACAAATGCCTGTATACACATTTCTGGTGTTAACTTTTCCAGGGGTACTTCACTAAAATAACCAGGGTCCTTTTTGATTTTTAAAAAGTAATCTTCACTATCAAGCTGATCCGGCCTGGCCCCGGGCGGAAACTCCCCGAAGTATTTGATAAATGTTTTATAGTCACTGACCGGCAATGGCTGCTGTTTGTCCGTGCATTCGGCAACGCTTTGCAGCAATGCTTTTAATTCATCACCAAGATTGCCTTGTGGCAGGTCATGGGTGGCACCGGGGCAGGCTTGCACACGAGACCATGCCATAGGGGGGACTGTAGTGGCAGAAGGATAAGGCGTATTTCCGACAGATAAGCCGTCCTGTACACAAGCCCCTGAAGCCTCTTTAACAAGGTGTTTGCGCCAGAGTTGACCTGAAGAATCCCCGAATCGATCCATCAGCTGGGGTTGATGTTCCCGAGTTTCTTTCGGGTTTTGATCATTAGGGGGAGATGGACACCCTGAAATATTCATTTGCTGACAGCCTTGTAATAATACGCTTTCTGTTTATCTGGTATTTAAATAAACTAGGATCTCAAAGTTAGCAAAAAGTTCCAGAAATCATAGTTGCATCTGGAAATAGCGAGTGAAAAACAAGGGGTGAGGCTTTACCGGTAGCATGGAAATTCAGCAGGTCGCTATTCTCAGCAAGTCTCTCAGGGAAGCGCCGCCCCTTTAAGATAGCAAGGGGAGCACCGGCAAGTTCAGGCCATTTTAGCCATATCTTCAGGCAGTGGCGTCAAGCTTTTAAGCAGCGTATCAGCAGCACTCCGGGCGGCTGCGCCACTTTTATAGTGCCCTCGAACCATGGCATCACTGCGCTCTAGTCCCAATGCCACGGCAGTGTCATCTGAAAGTGCGGGATCGTCTTTCTGTGCCTGTGTTTTCAGCGACAAAATCTGGGCAGCTTTCAGGTATAACTTCAGGTTTTCCTGTGAGGAGTCCGTGATGATTGCAGCCAGCACCAGTGCCTCTGTGCTCATTTCTGATACCCGGCGGGATAATGCCTGTATTACCTTTTCCATCTTATCTTCCGGGATTTTGCCTGCTAATACAGTGGGCAGTTGATCATTCTTGACAAAATGCCGTTCCAGTTTGCCGGATTCAAGCAGAAATTCACCCCCTGCCTTGGTAAAAACGAAATGGTTAGGGGATTTTAAATAAATGGCAAAATGGGCCAGGTCCTGCGCCTTTCCAAACTTTCGATCCGTGATGATTTTCGGGAGTGGGCCTATATCGGTACCCGATGTCATCTGGTTCTTCAGGAGGATCAGTGCATCTTTAACGGACTGTCTCAGGTCTTTCGGAAACCATTCTTCGACATGCTGTTCTACAAAACCCTGCCGTTCAACGCCCATACTAAAGAAACCGGAACGCTCGTTGTTGTCTTTCCTTGAGATTGCCCCCAGATCTTTTACCAGATTTTCCAGAAGGTGTTCTTCGTTTTGTATGTATTCTGAGTCACCCCCTTTTTTTACGAAGGCGGAAATTTGGTTTTGCAGACTTACGACTTGTTGGAGTTTTTCAATGCTTCCCTGGTCGGCAAGATTGCACTGGGCCAGGGCAATGGACAGGAAATTCTCTTTATTCTCCCTGTCGCTTTCACTGTCGCGAAAAATGCCAAAACGGTCCACCAGTGCTTCGGTGAGTGCCTGTTGCGCCTCAGGGTTCTTGGATAACTCACTTTTTGCCGCGCTTAACCGATCGGCAAAAGAGTCTTGAAGCTGTTTTAGTTCCGGGGGGACGGGGGGTTGTGAAGTTTGAGCGTCGCTTGCGGTGCTGAGCTCAGGTAGAATTGGGCTTGCGGGGATTTGGGTGGATTGTGGAATCATTGCAGGTGCTCCTTGAATTCATTGTGTAAATTGGTGTGTAGGTATATCCGCATTCATGGTAATGCTCTAATATGACCGGACAGATACTGATAAGTTCAACAAAATAGCCCATTCGAGCAACCAGCCACCACGTTCATAATCATTCCCCGCTAACCACACAACAGATGGCTAGGAGGCTGTCCGAGAATAGCGCCCGTAGCGAGGATGGCAGAAAATTGAGGATAAAAATTCCGTTTTGTGAGGTGAATAGCGGGGCTATTTGCCGAACAAAACGGAATTTTTAGACCAATTTGCTGCCACCGCAGTAGGGCAGTCTATTCTCGGACAGCCTCCTAGGTTCTCTACTGCCAATTGGCAAACAGCTGTAATAGAATATGAACGACAGAATAATGACAATAAAGTGTTAGGGAGTTTGCGCCATGTCAGATCCGCAGAAGCATATACTGATCGAACAGCAGGAGGGTATCCTGACGATACGCTTCAACCGCACTGAGAAAAAGAATGCGCTGACCACAGCGATGTACGCAGCCATTCTTGACGCACTGATCGGTGCTGATCAGGATGACAGTATTAAAGTGATTCTCTTTGCTGCCCAGCCTGATATGTTTACTGCTGGCAATGACCTCAAGGACTTTCTGACCCGGGACACCTCTGAAGAACCGGCAGCCATAAAGATGCTACGCCAGCTCGCGGTACAGAAAAAGCCGATTGTGGCAGCAGCCAGCGGTATTGCCGTGGGTATCGGCGTGACGTTATTGCTCCATTGTGATTTGGTTTATGTGGGGGAAAACACCCGGTTGCGTTTGCCTTTTGTGAATCTCGCCGTGGTGCCGGAAGCTGCCTCCAGTTTGCTGTTGCCGGATATTATGGGACGACAGCGGGCTTCAGAATTGCTGATGCTGGGTGATTTCTTTGATGCCCGGCGCGCCCATGAATATGGCATTGCCAATGCGGTAATAGCCAATGAAGAAGTCTTTGAATTTGCCCTGGCAAAAGCAAAAGCGCTGGCAGCAAAGCCCCGTGAAGCACTGTTGCTGACCAAACAGCTGATTACCCGGAACCGTCGCAGCGATGTTCAACAGCGCATTGATGATGAAGCGATCGTCTTTGCTGAGCGAATGGTGTCCGAAGAAGCCCGACAGGTAATGGCGGCCTTTTTTTCCGGTAAGTCTTAAGTCCGACAGGCTCCTTAGCTGACAGGGATTCTGGTTGCCATGGTATCGCCACTAGGAGGCTGTCCGAGAATAGACTGCCCTACTGCGGTGGCAGCAAATTGGTCTAAAAAGTCGGAAATTTTTAGTAAATAGAACCACTATTCACTAAAAATTTCCGACTTTTTATCCTCAATTTTCTGCCATCCTCGCTACGGGCGCTATTCTCGGACAGCCTCCTAGTAGCCAGCAGTGCGGGAGCTGCCAGTCATCACCATTCCACCTCCCAGGTAAACTGTGCAGCCATTTTGAGCAGCAGGATTTTCATTGGAATGCTTCGTAATACCCGATGACTCAAAATAGTCCTGCTATTATAACAAGCGAAATTTCTAATTCCCAAATGGTATGGCTCCTCATTCTATCTTGATCAAATGTCCAAAATAGCTATCAGGAATGCGGTATCAATAATTTCAAAGTGAACTAATGGAAAAATAGTTTATCTAAAATATGTTCTTACCGCTAAAATTTCAGGAGCCTTAGTGTTTTGCCTGTTGATTCATCTATTAAGCCAATGACGGTGTTGGAACAGTCGGTTCTGGCGAATGACACCTTATTAATCCGTGATATTAAAAGATCCAAATCACGCTATGTGATTGATGGTTTGTCGCATGTTGTTTTGCAACTCCCCGATAAAATTCGAGATCCACTGTTGCCCCCTTTGCCTTTATTAAAGTTAGAGCAACGGCACAGTGTAGGGCGAATAACATATACAAATGATCCTGAACAGCAATTTTGGTCTATTGATCGAGTAATGACCTTGCTTCTGGATCAAAATGATAATGCTGCATTTAAATGTTATCTTGAACCAGTGATGGCTGATAACGTTGATTTACCAACAACGAAAGGGAGTGGAGAGTCAGAGTGTCTGGATGCTTCTTCAGTTGTCACTGTGCTTGGTGCCCACTCTGCTCATGCCAATGTCAACGAGGTACGATGCTCAACCAGCCAGAAACTGAAGAAGGGCAGCTATCTTGGGGTTTATCATCCAGATTTAGCAACTCATAACAAGACGAAAGTTCATTACAGGGAGGGGCAATTCATCGCATTATCATCCGGTGAAGGTGTGATATTGGAGTATAAATCCTCTGATGAGGGTTTACCCTACTGGGAAATAGTGGCTACCTATCAAAATAAAGACCTAACGGTTCAGATGAACCCTCTGCTCCAAGAGAAACTTGATTTTAAAGATATAGCGATAAGTAATGGGCAATACCATCTTCCGGTCAGAGCGATTGAAGAACTCTCTGTGCTTAAAAGAAAACATGGAATCTGCCCTGAGGTCTTTAATTGTGGTCGTAGCAGTGATAAAAGTGCTTTAAATGCGTTAAAAAAATACACTTCTGAACAGCTTGAAAATGGTAGAGGGCAGGCTGTTTTCAGTATGCTTGTTGTGAATGATTCTGCTGCACACATGATTGCCGTCAGATTTATCCAGACAGGTAATAAAATGGTTGTTTATTTGCATGAAACAATACAGCCGAAAAGCTGTGTAGCCAGGGAGATAAGAAATTTTATCATTGCCGCGATATCAGATTCTGTACAAAATATTCGAGACAATAGCCTGTACTTTTTGACCACGCCAGCGTCAGGATATCTCCAGAAAGACTATAACAGCTGCTCAATAACAGCATTTAAGGTGTTGCTGTCCTTTGAAAAAGAACACAATGGACTTGACCCGTTTTTTATCCGTTTGGTGGAAAATTCTGATTCGGAAATTTCTCTGGTTGATTATCAGGCATTCAATGAAGATGCAGGTGAATTCAGTAAGGAAGCAAAGGTGCTTCCGGTAAATATCAAAGTGGGTAGTCTGCCGTTAACATTATTACCTGCAGTTCTTCTGAAGTTTTATCAGGGTAGTCAGGCTCTTCTTTCTAATCAGCAAAAAAAAACCATTGTTAGTCATGCCAGAAAGTTAACATTGGAAGACTATTACCTGAGGTACAGGTTTTATGAAACGGAAACTGATAAGGTGTTTAATGTGGCCGCCTTTTGTAAAACCAATAAGTCTTTTGCCTTATGGAAAGATATGATCAGAAATTTCATACCTTTGTTTGTCAGTATTTTCAGGGCTGATTTTGATCGGATGAGAAAAAATGTGATAAATCGATGGTTAAAGGATTCAATGTATTCAGATATAGAAATTAATGCCAATGATTTGAAAATATTAAAGCGATACAAAAAATTCATCACCATGGAGGCCGATTTAAATACATGGTCTGAAGAGGCTGTTTTAAAGTGGCGAAATCAAATCAGGGAGTTGACAGCTTGGTTAAAGCAGATAAGGCCCGTTACTACGACTATGAATAGGAATAAACTACTGTGGCGCTGGTGCCAGTTTTTAAATAATCATCTTGATGCCTGTTCCGATGTTGGGAGCTTGTGGGTTGGCAGGGATGTTGGCTATGTTATTGAACGGCTTGATGCCCGGTTGAAATTATTGGAAAAGACCGTGAGATCTGATTTTCCCTTTCACTTTGGTGAGAGGTTCTACAGAGAACCAGAGTCTCTGCCAGCAGAGCCTGCGTTTGAGGGTGAGCCCATTGATAGTTGCAACGTCAAGACTGAAGTCATGGAGTCTTTGATGGAGCCGGGACGTTTTAACAGGATTGTCATGACCTTTCCGAAGCCATTACTTTTGGCTTCTGCTGACAATGAAAGAGCATGCCATGATTCTGGCTCAAATACATCGCATTGCAAGGATGAGTCGTTATTATCATCGGCTTCAGGGGAGTCCTGTGAAGAAGTCTCTGCTGCTATCGCTGATGTAACAAAAGCTTTCTCAGTGCTGGATTCAGGTGAGAAAACACCCTGTGATTCACCTGTGGCTATATCGGATTCCTGCAAATCAATGGACCTTGAATTACAATGTGATGAAAAGCTCACTGATGAACTCCTGTTTTCTCAAGACGATAGCCCATCTCATGCATCAACACTCGGTCAAAATTATTATTCAATAGTGGCAAAAGAGGCTGCTCAAAGTAGTAAAGTTCATACTTCATCTGTTCTGAAAAGAAAGCAAGCAGCACTGGAAACGGGTTTTTCTGGCCCTCCCATAAAGAAACAACGATTGATGGGTGTTTCCATGCCTGTTTTGGATACTGCTGCAACGGGTTTGGCAGAGCAGGCTAACGTAATCAGAAATGAAATTGACAAGGATAAATTCAAGGTTGCAATCGAGATGCTTTCTATGGTGCTGCAGGGTATATGGACAATGGATGTATCAAGCAAAACGAAAGCCAGCAACAGGTTAAAGGTTCTCAAAGAGGCCATAGAAAATATCTGTTGGATTTCCAACCGTCCAAATGAGCTTGATAGCTACCTGCAGCGCAATACTATTTTTGGTATCCCCAGCTTGCATGATACTCATAAAAGAGTCCTGGTTATCGCTTTTGCACTTGATTATCTTTTGCAAATATTATCCGCAGCTGGCGAGGAAGTTGTTAATGAACCGGTGTCTATTGTTACCAGGGCAAGGTTTTTTATTGCAAGGAATACCGGTAAAAACGGTGGTGGCGTTGTGGGAGAAAATAGATACGATGTATTAGCAGGTGAGTTTCCTGCCTTGTTTGCAACAGCAAGTGTTTCTGAACCCTCTGAAAATGAAAGTGTCATGGAAAAGGTGCTTAGAATCAGAAAGGAGCTTCAAACAATTGGATATTTAATGATTAGTGAAAGAATAAATACTGCTCTTTTCAAAGGGGAAGCACGTGGGAGAGTAAACTTGCTTGAGTTGTTGATTGAAAAAGTCTGCTCTTTTTTGGGTAGAGCAGTTGGGAGCTATGATTTTCAGTACCAACTGAGTTTAGAGAAAAGTATAGGCCCGGCTCAAAGGAAGTGGCTTAATCTTGCGGCACTCCATGAATATTTATCATCTATATTGCCGGGACACAGCCCTGATAAATCCTATGCTTCTGTTCTGCTAACGGCTGAGAGCTATCTTAAGGAGCAGGCTAAAAATAGTACTTTCAATAACCTGTCTCAATTTAAGAGACTGTAAGCCTAACAGGGTTGAGACAAAGTGTTAAACCGGTATTAGCCTAAAGTCTAAGATGCTCATCTCCCCACATTTGTTACTGTCAGAGACTCAGGCAGTCCTCAGTGACTGAAGAAAAGAAAAACAATAATACTTTCAGGAGCGTTTTTTCATGTCTGCTGATCCTTCCCGTGGTAATCATCAAAGTGCAGCTGCCGCCTATTGGCGGGAGAACATACGCATACTACTTTCCTTACTGGTGATCTGGTTCGCCGTTTCATTTGGTTGCGGCATACTGTTTGTGGACCAGCTGGATCAATTCAGCTTTTTCGGCTTTCCATTGGGCTTCTGGTTTGCCCAGCAGGGTTCCATCTATACCTTTCTGGTTCTGATTTTTGTCTATATCGGGTTGATGAACCGTCTGGACCGGAAATACAACGTTCAGGAGGAAGAGTGAGATGACGACTCAAACACTGATCTTCCTTTTTGTCGGGTTATCGTTTGCGCTCTATATCGGTATTGCTATCTGGTCCAGGGCTGGCTCAACCAAAGACTATTATGTGGCCGGTGGCGGCGTTCATCCCGTCGCCAACGGCATGGCAACCGCAGCGGACTGGATGTCGGCGGCCTCTTTTATTTCCATGGCCGGTATTATCTCCTTTATGGGGCGTGACGGGGCCATGTATCTGATGGGCTGGACCGGGGGCTATGTATTGCTGGCCATGTGCCTTGCGCCTTATCTGCGCAAATTTGGCCAGTTCACTGTGCCGGACTTTGTCGCTGAACGTTATTACAGCCAGACCGCCCGGGTGGTTGCTGTTATATGCGTTATCTTTATTTCCTTTACCTATGTTGCCGGACAGATGCGCGGCGTCGGTATTGTCTTCTCCCGTTACCTGGAGGTGGATATCAATATCGGGGTCATGATCGGGATGGGTATCGTCTTTGTCTACGCTGTGCTGGGGGGCATGAAAGGCATTACCTACACTCAGGTAGCGCAATACTGTGTGATGATTTTCGCCTATCTGGTGCCCGCGATCTTTATTTCCATGATGATTACCGGCAACCCGATTCCCCAGTTGGGCTTTGGCAGTGACGTTGCAGGCACCGGGCTCTCGGTGCTGGAGAAACTGAACGGCCTGTCTCAGGAACTAGGCTTTGCCCAGTATACCGATGGCTCCAAGTCCACCATTGACGTGTTCTTTATCACCATGGCGCTGATGGTCGGTACTGCCGGTTTGCCCCACGTTATCGTGCGTTTCTTCACCACCCCAACGGTGCGTGACGCCCGTAAATCGGCCGGTTATGCGCTGCTGTTTATTGCTGTGCTCTATACCACAGCGCCAGCGGTGGCCAGCTTTGCCCGTATCAATCTGCTGCAAACGGTTTCTGAAGCTGAATATGAGCAGCTGCCTGAGTGGTTTGCCAACTGGGAAAACTCTGGTTTGATGGCCTGGGTCGACAAAAACGACGATGGCAAAATTCAGTATCACCCGGGTGCTCCGATCGAAGGTAAGCCGTCGTTTATTGACGCACGGGGTGACAGTGGTGAGCGACTGGTCAGCAATAACCAGACTGGCAACGCCAATGAACTGTATGTTGATCGCGACATTATGGTGCTGGCCAACCCTGAAATCGCCAACCTCCCCGGTTGGGTCATTGCACTGGTAGCGGCCGGAGGTCTGGCGGCGGCCCTTTCTACCGCAGCTGGCTTGCTGCTGGTTATTTCCACCTCCATTTCCCATGACCTGCTGAAGCGGAATCTGATGCCCGGCATTACCGATAAGCAAGAATTGCTGGCGGCCCGTATTGCTGCCGCTGCCGCTATTGGTGTGGCCGGTCTGGCAGGCATCTACCCGCCAGGATTTGTGGCCTCGGTGGTGGCTTTTGCCTTTGGCCTGGCGGCGTCTTCATTCTTCCCCGCGATTCTTCTGGGTATTTTCTACAAGCGGATGAACCGTGAAGGGGCGATTGCCGGTATGGTCACAGGCCTGCTGTTTACGGCTTCTTATATTATCTACTTCAAATTTCTGGGGGGCACTGCGGAACAGTGGTGGTTCGGCGTGTCACCAGAAGGCATTGGTACCCTGGGTATGTTGATCAACTTTGCGGTCTCCCTGGTGGTTTGCCATGCTACGGAGGCACCACCCAAAGCGGTGCAGGATATGGTGGATGATATTCGTATTCCCCGCCGTGGCGGGAAAGCATCAGAGCCCGTAGAGGAGGGTGAGACCGTTCGGGTATGAAGCCACTGAACCGATAAACAATCCAGAGCCGCTTTCCGTTGGAACGCGGCTTTTTTTCGATTCTTTGATCCTGGTCGCACCTGATATTCATTTTCCCAAATACAGAACTTAAGTGCTTTACAGGTGTCTAAACTGCCAGTCGTTATATTCTGCCTAAGGAGTAACCAGCGTGGTTTCAAGAACTATTTGTCTATCTCTGCTTTTGCTGTCGGCACTGGCCAATGCCGTGGATGATCACCATAAGTTGTTGTTAAGTATGAAGCACTATCTTGACGATGAGGTGGTTACAGAGGTTAATTTCTACGGCACCGGGATTGATCCTAATGTGATGTCGAATGAGGAAGGCCAGTTCAAACTGACGGTTGACGGGGTTGAAATAGATGCCGTGAATGACTCGACTTACTGGCGCTTGAATAAACTGAGGCGTTCATTCAGCTATGATACCTTTTCCCAGGGTATTCAGCAGCTTGAGCCAGGCTGGGCGATGTGCAAACTGGGTGGTCCTGCCAGTGGCATCATTTTGGAAACCCGTTATCTGACCTATCAGGACCATAACATTATTCATGATGAGATGAGGCCGGTTTATGACCGGCCATTAAATTGCCTCTATCAGCCCAGGTATCAGCCGGTAAATGACCATGCCCGGGAGGCTGCCCGAGGCGTACTGGAAACCTTGAGAACCATTGCTGAATTTAGCAATTAACCCATCAATGGAACTTTTAACAGAGGCGATGTCATCGCCCCTGTTACATACACGGTGGTTATTTAAGACCAATGATTACCGCCATTTCATCACCATCAGCCCAGGGTCTGCCGCGCAAATCACTGTAAGGGGCCTGAATTTCCAAGCCGTGTTGTTCAAGCTCCCTGCGCAGCATGTCAAGGGTAAAGTGCTGCAGCCAGTTATAGACCGTCCACTCCCGTTCTGCTTCACAGATAACATACTTGTCCAGGGTGACCAGTTCAGGTCTGTACAAGAAGGAAGACTGGATACACCAGTAGTCCTGTGCACTCCAGAAACCGTTCATGGCGTTTCTGGCAAGTACCACGTCCTCGGTTTGTTTCTCAAACCGTGTAGAGGTATAGACATCCAGGGCAATCACCCCATTTGGCTTAAGCATTGACTTAAACTTATCCAGCAACCCGGAACGTTGCGACGGGTTCAGGGCACAGAAGTCACACATCACTAATGTGATCAAATCAAACTGTCGTGAATCGTGGTAGTCCAGGTAATTGCCCAGGTGGTATTCGATGTCCAGGTTCGACCGGTCTGCCTGCTGGCTTGCGTACTCAAGAGAGTTTTGAGAGAAATCAAGACCCACCACAGTGCCTGTTCCCTGTTTTTTCAGGCGCTGGGTATACAGCCCCGGGCCGCAGCCAAAGTCTATGACCGTTGAAGATTGATTAAGGCCAAAGCTTGAAATAAGCCAGCTGACCGATTCATCAATAAAATCAAGCGATCTGGAGGCAGCGTTGATATCCGGGTTTAGATGGTAGGCCATCATTTGTCTGGCAATATGAGGATCTGCCCACAACACTTCTGCTGTGTAAGATGACCACACAACAGGCTGAGCTGTTGCGTTATTGAGTTGTTTGAACATGTTGCTAATCCCGACACTAATGAATCCATTACTTTGAATTTGTCATATTTTATCTATTTGCCTTTGTCGTTAAAGATTTAAATTGGGTGAATAAAGTGGTGAGGTATGCAGATACTGGTCAGATGGGCTATTACTGAATTAAGTTTTTTTTCGCTACTGTAAAAACTATCAAACGACCTCCGATTTACAGCTGCCATAGTTTACTGAATCTTGTCTAACTCAGGAGTGTGTTGTTTATGATGAATGGTGTTGCTACATCTGAAACCACCTGTTTACTCTGTGCCAAACAAACCGACTCTGCCAGCAGTAATGACACAGTTGGCACATCTGCCCGACGCTCAATAGTCAAAACAGCTTGCCACCATACTTTCCATCTGGAATGTATACGTCGGCACCTGGACGGGCAGTCGGGATTTCCTGAATTTCGAACCTGTGCTGTCTGTCCACAGGGTGCTTTACCGCTGGTGCAGGTGGCCTGGGACAGGTTAGCGCCAACCACCCGTTATTGTGAGTCACCGGCACTGGTTGCCTGTTGCAACGGAGATTGGCAGGCCATACAGGCCATAGTGGAGCAAGAACCGGACATGGCCCGGCAACACTATTATTCTGCTCACACGTGCTGCAACATCGGGCTATTGCACATCGCCGCCGGGCAAGGTGATGACCGTATACTCAATCTGCTGATCCGTAACCGGGCCGATATCAATGGAGTTGAGGGGTATCATGGTGCCACGCCTCTGCATTTGGCTGCCGACGGTGGCCACACCAGGTGTATGGATCTTCTGCTGGCAGCAGGGGCAAATCCAACGGTAACCGACCAGCACGGCGATACTCCCCTGCATAAAGGGGTCGATGCCGGGCGCATTGAGTCTTTGCCGCCATTAATTAATGGTGGAGCCAATATCAATGCCGTCAACAATCGCGGTTATGCACCCTTGCACAAAGCCGTGTTAATGAAACAGATGGCGTGCCTGCTGTACCTGCTCTCCCGTGGAGCCGATGTTGATAACGGCGACGCCATGGGCTACACGGCCGCATGTAATGCAGCCTGTTCTGGCTATCCGGATTTTCTGGAACAATTGATCCACTTTAAGGCAGATATCAACAAAGCCGGGATATTTGGTCATACGCCGCTCCACCTTGCGACCGAAGAAGGACATATCAAATGCATGCATATCCTTATCAACCATGGGGCAAAGATTGATGCAGCCAATGACCACGGTGATACGTCCCTGCACATGGCTGTGTGGAATAACAACATTGAAGCAGCACGACTGCTGAGCGAAAAAGGAGCCAGTATCAATATCACCGATCATGACGGTTGGGCACCAGTTCACATTGCCGCCTCAGAAGGCAATATTGAGATTCTGAAACACTTGCTGGAGCGCGGAGCAAACATCAGGCTGTTAACGAAAAATGGTTTGAGCCCGCTGGGTCTTTCTACCAATGAAGGGCACACCAACTGCGTGCAGTTTATGCACGCGGTATTTTCGATGACAAAAGACCCCGGGCGGTTAGGCGGTGTCCGTTAACGTGCCATGATTGCTTTGGCTAGGAGGCTGACCGAGAATAGCGCCCGTAGCGAGGATGGCAGAAAATTGAGGATAAAAATTCGGTTTTGTGAGGTGAATAGCGGGGCTATTTGCCGAACAAAAGCGGATTTTTATCCTCAATTTTCTGCCACCGCACGACTGCATGGATGCAGGAGCTAGAGCAACGCAGGAGCAGTTGCCGCGTAGGGCAGTCTATTCTCGGTCAGCCTCCTAGCGATGTATCACAGAAATTTACAGCCAGGTAAAAGATCGTGAATTCTACCTGGCAGGGTGGCAATGGGTTGATTGATGAAATTGATGCACAGCCATTCACGGCTTTTTGAAGAGCGCAGCGTATAGGGAGCTGATAATGCAGGTCACAGCAGCCAACAGATAAATTGAGAAAATCACGACCATCCATTCTGCCATGTTCAGGGTAAGCAGGGTCCAGTCATCGGCACCGCAGAGTCCGGTGGGCATAAACAGGGAGGGCCACCATTCATAGAGAGGCAGGTCGAAAGGGAAGGTCGGGCGGAAGCTGCAGCTGGAAGAAAACGGATTAAACTCGGCGTAGTCTGCCATTTGGGCAATGGCTTCCTTCAGTCCATACAGTGCACCAGCAATCCAGAGCGTGTAACCTGTGATCCTGAAAAACAGCTGGGTGGGGGAAATGATGATAACCAATGGTGCCAACATCAACACCAGAACGGCGAGCCGCTGATAGACGCAGCGCTCACAGGGATCCATATGCAGAATATACTGAAAGCCCAGAGCGCAAAGCTCCAGAAAGAGCGCAGTGGCAAACATAATAAGCCAGGTGACTCGTAAACGCTGCCAGCCTTGGATTGTTTGCAGTGGGCTGTCTTTCAAACGTTGAAAGAGGCTATTGGGGTTTTGTTCAGCAGCCAATGGTGATCCCTCTCGAAGTTACTTATGGCTTTCCGGTTGGGTCAGCGAAAAGCCATCAGCGCAGTGTTATTGTGTCTCTTCCGCTGGAAGTTTGGTCAGGTAGGTGATCAGCGCGTTCAGCTCGTCATGGGACTTCAAGCTGCCCATATTGATCAGGTAACGGTTATTCACCATAAAGCCGGGAACGGCATGAACGTGTTCGCCATACTGGTTCCAGTCCAGTACTGTTCTCATCACTAACAGGTTATTCTGGTTCGCCTCGAAGTCAGACTGTTTCAGTCCTGCCTTTTCCAGGGTCTGGAAGAATTCCGCATCGTTTCGCCAGTCGCCCTTACGCTCTACATGAAGGCGGCTGAAAAGAGCCTGTTTGACGGCGTTGTGGCGCGGTGTACCCTGGGTCATGGCCAAGGCCAGGGTGGCCTGTTTGGCATAGGCACCCATAAAGTTCATATGCGCCTGTTTGAACTCAATGCCCTGCTGGCTCAGCCAGCTCTTCAGGGTAATCAGTGGTCCTTTCTCCCACTGATAGCAGCCTCCACAGTAAATAGAAAACAGCTCAGTCACGGTTGGCCTGGTAGAAGGAGCAAGCCCTTTAACGACTTTGTAATGGGGACCTTCCTGAAACTGGCTGGTATTTTCAACGCTGTCCGTCGCTTTGGCAAAAGCCATCATCGGAAATGCAAACATAAGTACCAATAACAACTTTCTCATCGGTATTATTTTCCTGTAGTCCTGTTGAATGGTGTGAATATCGAGAGGTTATCATTGTCCAAACCTCAGTGTCTGATAAATATGCTGGTTATTTTTCAGCCTTGTCTGCTTCCCTTGCCAATTTTGCTGCTTCCATGGCCTGCAGCTGGGCTGTAATCATTTCCGGTGTTTCCAGGGTAATACGACCGAGCTGGCCATCCCGGAACTCATTGATCAGAATTTCGGCAACCTTATGGGTATCGGCAATACCGCCCCTGCGCATACAGCCACGCCGTTGACCGATCCTGTCAAACAGCTCAATGCCGGTTTGCGGAATATCCTTAAGCTGGTAACGCTGCAACAGCGCATCCGGATAATGCTGCATCATAAACTCGGCCAGGTACATGGCAACGTCTTCAAACTCAATAACCGTGTTTTTGATGGCTCCGCTGATGGCCAGACGGTAGCCGCAATCTTCCGGCTCAAGCTTGGGCCAGAGAAAGCCGGGGGTGTCCAGCAAGACAATATTATTGGGCAGTTTGATTCTCTGCTGCTGCTTGGTGACCGCCGGCTCATTGCCGGTTTTGGCAACTGTGCGACTGGCCAGAATATTGATGGTGGTGGATTTGCCCACATTGGGGATGCCGAGGATGATGGCCTTCAGCTGGCTGACCTCCAGATTTCGCTCAGGAACCATGGCGGGTGCCATAGCCAGAATGCTGCGAATTTTGTCCGGCTGCTTCAGATTGACGGCAATGGCCTTCATGCCGGAAGTGCGGTTGATATGGTCTACCCATTGTTGGGTGACCACCGGATCAGCCAGATCACTCTTGTTGAGAATCTTGATGCAGGGGGTGTCTTTACGCAGGGAGGCAACCATCGGGTTCTCACTGCTGAAGGGAAGCCGCGCGTCCAGCACCTCGATAATAAGATCCATCTTTGGTATCACTTCACGGATCTCTTTTTTGGCCTTGTGCATATGGCCGGGATACCAGTTTATTGCCATTGTTGGATCTATCTTGCCTGAATGAAAACGGATTATTTTACTATGTATCGGGCACGCCACAAACCACCAATTTGCAAAGATTAAAAGGTAGCGGCTGACCTGTTATGGTGGCTGTGCGCCAAATAATGGCAAGAGCGCTTGCAGGACAAAAGGGAGGTCAAATAGAACGTTGTGTCAGCCGTACCTGGAACTGTTTTGATCATCAGCCGAGTTAGTAAATGGCACCAACACTCTGAATGCCTTTACTATCCCGCAAATAATAGGCAATCCATTTCAGTGCTCTTTTTGCAGAGACCTGAGCGGTCTTCCTGCAACTTCCTCTGCTTCCGCAATCACCTCAAGGTAGCTTTTGCCCAGAAACTGCATCTGATAAGTGCCAATGACCATGCCTGTCCGGTCACTGCCAGCCTGACAGTGCACAAAAATGGCGGCAGGCCTACTGTACTCCTGATTAAGTAATTTGTTGAGCTTGTCTACCAGTTTGTATACATCACCAATAAAGGGAAGTTTGAGCATGATGTGGAGAACTGACGTCGGGTAATAGTCAGGATTGGAAGCAGCACCATAAACCGGATGGTGGATCAGCTGCATCAGATCCGGGTTGATTTGGGCAAACATCTGTTCCTGTTTCAGTAAATGACGTTCACCGAGTTTGCTGATCAACGAAAAATCATAAATATAGATGTCTTCGGGAAGGGGGGTATGGAGCTGTTCCATACTTCTCTGGTTCATGGTGTCAATAAGCTTTTGATAGGCAAACTGGCCTTTGATAACGGGCATGTTGCCCCGGAACAGGTAGTTTCCGGACACAGGATTATAGTCAATCAGCCGGAGTTTCCGGGGGGAGAATGCCACTTCTTTTGGCTTGGGCCGGGAGTCTGCCGACGATAAATCGTTGGCTACAGGGCGTTGTGAGGCGGTGTTGCCCACCGTGGCAAACGAGAGCAGAACCAGTATTGAGATAAGCCGTCTGATAATAGTCATGATGCACTACATATTATGTGGAATCATAATATCAGACTGTTTTCTGCTCTGAGAGTTGCAAAGAGTTTTTGGAATCTATTCTCGGTCAGCCTCCTGGTACATGGTTTCAATGTATTTGATGGGTTCCCTCTATCAATGATGCCCAAACTCCGTTCGTCCTCAGCGGAGTCGAAGGGCGTAAATAAGTAGTTAACCAAATGAAATCATATATTTCTGACTAAGTTGTCAGTCACTCCCGGCAACTGCTCCTGCGTTGCTCTATCTCCTGCATCCATGCAGTCGTGCGGCGTTGCAACTCCGGTCACATAGCTACGGCTATGCTCCCTACGTTGCGCCTTGCATAGCAACTGCCCATTTAGCCAGAAATATACGATTCCATTTGGCCAACTACTTACCATACTCTGAATAAAGACCGTGCCAATCACCCTTCGACATCGCTTCAGGATGAGCGGGGTGCAGGTGTATTAGCGCTTTCCTGCACCAGACGTTTTCCCATGCTGATGACCTGGTCTGTCTGGTAACCCAGGGATTGATAGAAGGCCAAAACCTGTTGGTTGGCGCTGCGTACCTGCAGGTTGATCTTTGGGCATCCCAGCTTTGCCAGACGAGTTTCCAGCTTTTCCATCAGGGTTCTGCCCAGTCCGTATTGTTGCCATTGGGGAGCGACGGCCAGATAGTTCACCCAGCCTCTATGACCCTCGTAACCCCCCATAACCGATGCAACGATTTCCTTTTCGATCAGCCCTACCAGGAAAAGGCCGTCATTGATGGCCACTTTTCGATCGATATCACGTTGTGGATTATTCTGTGGAGTGGTCAGGCCACACTGTTGCCATAGCCTGATAACCGCTTCTGTATCTTCAGGTTTGAAGACGCGAACAGTCATTCCGGGATGGGCTTTATGTCGTCGCGTGAGCTCTGGTTTCGGGGTTGCTACGGGTAATCGGATTCTGGACATCCGGTAGCTGTTGACCAGTTGTCCATCGCGAAAGGCATCACATTTGCTTTCACCTTCTATCGCAAAGCCGAAGCCCTGGTAGAGGCTGATAGCCCGGGAGTTGTCGGTATAAACGTCTAATTCGATCCGCACCAGGTTCAACCAGTTGTCGGCGAGTTCTACCATGGCCGACATGAGCTGTTTACCGATGCCTTGTCCCTGGGCATCCGGATGCACGGTAATAGCAAAACTTGCGCAGTGTTTGCGTCGTGGGTTGTCCTGTATTTGTAACCCGAGAAGGCCAAGGATTTGTCCTGAGGACTCGGCTACCAGCTGTATATGGTTCTTGTCGTCCATATTGAACAGATTGTGCCAATACGCCTGGGGGCGGTAAGGGATCTGGCTGGTCTGGCGGGTTACTCCCGGGTCGCGGAAAAACTCTCCAATAGCGTGCAAGTCAGGAGTTTCGGCGTGCCGGATAATGGTATCCATGTTTTATTCTCTGTAATTCAATAGCATTGACTTTAGGCTATATAACCAGACAGTTTCAAGATGCAGGTTTTACATGTGAAAGTTGTTATTCTTGCTGCTTAACCCGGATATTTCATAAACTGTCCCGAATCTCACGCAGTATTTGTTGTTCCGGATATATTTATTGCCTTTCAAAGTGGATCAATTGGTTGACTGGAGTGATAAGTGAGATTTTAAAATTTAGACTATCATGAGATTTCTAAATATGATTTATAAAAAAAGGAAGGAATTTTTAAGATGTATTCGACTACAGCATCCAGTACTCATTCAACTGTGGCTTCATCTGGTTCTATCGAAGATCCATCCTTGCCTGATGAAAACGTATCATTCGAAAAAGCAAGCAAGTTTGGGAGAATAATTGTTAAAGCACCAGATGCTGTGCCACAATTAACCTTGGCAAAAGCTATTCAGGAAATTAAAAATTTACCTACTTCTGATTTTTTCAATAGTGGTAATAGAATACGACAGGTTGAACTTGTTGCTTCAGAATACTCCAAGGTTTCTCAGCATCCAACACAGGTAACTTTTGATGCAGCTGGTAAACTTTCAGATACAGAAGCATTTGAAAGAAAATTTGCGCCCCATACAGATTCAATAAAGGCAATGTGTAAAGAGGCCTTGCAAACAATGGGACAAAAACTTAACTGGAAGGATTTCTCTATTGGGGTTCGTTGTAATGTGCTCAGGTATCAATTTACCCCTGAACAAACACAGGTATGCAATATGGAATGGCATAAAGATGGATGTAATTTATCCATGACAACACTTTTATCGCCATATTATCAACACGGTAATGGTTTTACTGGTGGAGAATTGAGTTTTGCACAAAATTCATTATTTTCTCCAGGAGTTCCTGTAGCGGGTACCATAAAAACACTTGAGTACAAAAAGCCGGGAGATGGCTTCATCTTTGATGGTTTGAAATCATTGCATAAAGTTGAAAACATGCATCTATTGCATGAAATTAAGGATGGAGAAGAAATCGTAGAAAGACTGCTGCTTCTTTGTTTTGCCTGGCCATCTATAGGTGATGTAATCACTCTTTCAGAAGCACTTGGTAAAGAAAATTTAGTCTGAGCACCTAGTCCAAAATTCAGATATGAGTTATAAAACAGGTAGGCATTTTTAATATGTATTTAACCGCATCATTAAGTGCTGAGTCTACAGTGGCTTTCACTGATTCTTTTGAAGGTTCATCCTTATCGGGTAAGAAGGAATCAATAAAGGCGGGGAAAAATTCTGGAAGAGTGATTGTTAAGGTAACAAATACTGTTTTAAAAACAACCTTGGCAAAAGCGTTTCAGGAAATTGATAGATTGACTACAATCGATTTTGACAACAACGGTAATAAATTGCAGGATATCAGAATCATTGACCCAGAAAAACATAATAAATATCTATTTCCATCAACAATAACATTTGACGCATCTGGCAAACTTTCAGATACAGAGGTCTTTGATAAAAATTTTAAGCCGAATACAGATTCAATAAACAAAATGTGTAAAGAGGCTTTGCAAACAATGGGGCGCAAACTCCACTGGAGGAATTGTACTGTGGAGGCTTGGTGCTCTTTGATCAGGTACCCATTCACCAGTGAGCAAACATTGATATGTAATATGCCATGGCATAGAGATAAATGTACTTTATCCATGACAACACTGTTATCACCATATAACCAACACGATAATGGTTTTTGTGGTGGAGCATTGAGTTTTGCAAAAGATTCAAATGTTTCTGGTACTCTTCCTAGAAGTTCTTCTGGTATTCCTGAAAAATCTACCATAAAAACATTTGAATACAAAGAGCAAGGAGACGGCTTCATCTTTGATAATATTAACTCACTTCATAAAGTTAAAAAAATGTATGTATTGAATGAAAAGAAGCTTAAAGAACAATCCGTACAAAGATTGTTGCTTGTTTGCTTTACTAATCCATCTGAAAATGATGTAAGACATCTCTCAGTAGCGCTGGGTGAAGAAAATTTAGCTTTAGTTTAACGCCAAAACCAAGGGGTGTTGCAAGTTCAGCCTTCTGGATTTTTGTAAGGCCGGTATGTGCAAGTGTAGAATACAGTTTAAATTAAACGGCTGGCTGCCGCCCGAATCATAGTTGTGTCAGGTACCAACCAGTTGAACTTAATTGCTTGCAAATTAATTTTAGGGCGTGCTGGGAGTTTTTAAAATTTAGACTATATTACAATTGCCTGATTTTATAGTGGGACGATTAGCCAGCTTATTTAATCTCCTGACCTGAAAGATTACAGCCATTTGGATAATTTCTCTTTGTTCAATGGTGTCAGTTATCTTAATCCTTTACAGTGAAAATTGTTAAACACACTGTCAGATCATTCCACCTTAAAATCTATATATGATATTTTAAGATGGTAAGGAATCTTTATATGTATGCAGCTGCACCATTACAAAAAAATTTAACTACAGCTAAGATGGCTAATCCTGATTATTTTGAAGAGATATTAATGTCTCAAAAGGTAACAGAATCTGAAAGAAAGAATTATGCTGGAAAAATAATTGTTAAAGTGCCTGATGCTGTTTCAAAATTAGCCATGGAAAAAGCACATCAGGAAATTGATAATTTGCCTACCTGGAAGTTCCTTAACAATGGAAATCAAATGCAGCGAGTCAACATTAGAGCTGAAAATGTGAGCCGTGTATTTTCAACAGTAACATTTGATGAAAATGGTAAACTTTCAGGTACAGAGGACTTTGACCAAGATTTTGCGCCAAATACAGAGTCAATAAATGAAATGTGTAAAGAGGCCTTACAATCCATGGGGCGCAAACTCAATTGGAAGAATTTTACTGTGAAGGTTCATTGCGGAGTGCTCAGGTATATATTTACCCCGGCACAACAACAGATATGTAATATGCCCTGGCATAAAGATGCCTCTTCTTTAAGCATGACAACTCTTTTATCCCCCTATATTCAAAAAAACAATGGTTTTTCTGGTGGAGCATTAAGTTTTGCAGAAGAATCAGATGCTAAGTGCGTTCCTGTAGAAGAAACCATAAAAACATTTAAATACGAAAAACCTGGCGATAGCATCATCTTTAATGGACTCCATAAAGTTGAAGATATGCACGTATTAGATGTATTAGATGTAGATGAGCTTACCAAACGTCCGGTAGAAAGAAGGTTGCTTACCTGCTTTGCTGAGCTCACTGAAGATTATGTAAGAAACCTTATAGCAACGCTTGGTGAAGAAAATTTAGCTTGAGTATCCAAGGCCAAATCAGGGGTTGCTGCAAATGCAGTTCCCTGAATTTGTTAAAAACACTCTAAAAAATGGCTCAATCCCTAGGTGACTGGCTTTTGGTGCTTTTCTTTCTCTGCCTGCTCAATACTTTGGTAACCAGACCAGACCCTGAGAGCCGCAGTTAAAATGCATATAACGGCAAAACCCAGGGCAAGTTGTGGAAAATAACCGGGCAGCAGACAAAAAAGCACAAACAGCGCAATGGTTTCTGTACCCTCGGCCAGACCTCCCAGGTAATACAGGGATTTGTGTTTGAAGCGCGGGTCTGACAGCTGATGTTTCTCAGCCATGATGGCATAGGCAAGAAAGCTGGCTCCGGTGCCCATAAAGGAGAAAATCAGGACGCACGCTGCCACCGCATTGTGTGCCGGTGACGCCAGGGCAAAGCCCATGACAATGGCCGAATAAAAAATAAAATCCAGGGTAATATCCAGAAACCCGCCAGCATCTGATGGGTTGCCCAGCCTGGCCAGTGCTCCATCAAGACCATCCAGTATCCTGTTACTCAAAATCATCACTAAAGCCAGTGAGTAGAACTCAAAGGCCAGCAATGGGACTGCCAGCATGCCCATCAGAAAACCGGCAACGGTGACCTGGTCCGGTGTGATGCCACGATGCTTTAACTGCAACGCAGCCAATCGCAACGGTGGCTGGATAAGTGAGGTTGTCCATTTATCGATCATGTAATTTTAAGAAGGCTGTGTTGATGAGCGGTAAAAGCGCATCATACCGCTGGCTTTTTTCTGTGCCAAACCCCTTCTTCAGATGTTTGGCCAGGACTGAATTTTGGGTGTGGCGAAAGTTTGCCGGTTTGTTTGTTATGTTTTTTCGGCTTGTGTATAGTCCCGCTGTTAAGTTCTTTAGAATAAAGGCGCATCCTTTTACTAGGTGCTGTTGAAGGAAGGTTGCAGGCTCATTGGCTCTTAACTACTTAATGGGCCCGAGTCATGGTCAGGAAAAGGTGGATAGCTTTGCATCCCGACAGTAGCAAACTCAGGGTTATACGCCATGACCCGAAACGAGATCAGTTAATTCGAATTTTTCTATTGGTATTTATTGCTTTGCTGGGTGGTTTTGCCTATTGGTATGGTGGAAATCATGCAGGCCAGAATCTGGATCAGCTTCGGCAACAGCATACCACTCTGGAGAACAGGGCCAGAGTATTGCAGGAAGAGAACAGAGAGCTCCGGCAGCGAGTGGGTATTCTGGAAAGTGCCAGTAAAATGGATCGTGAAGCGGTCAATAATGTTCGCCTGTTAGTAAAGAAGCTTGAGGAAGAGAAAGAGCTGCTGCATAAAGAACTGACTTTTTTCAAAAGCATCCTGGCTCCGGAAGACATGTCTACCGGTGTGCGGGTGGCGGGCTTCAGTTTACTTCGGGGGAATGAATCCGGTCAGTACCGTCTTCGGCTGGTGATTTCCCAGGTGGCGAGAAGCAACCCGTTTCTGAAAGGAACACTCTCGGTATCCCTGATTGGCGAGAAAGATGGCAAAGCACAGACCATACCGCTGCAGAAGCTGATCGCGTCGGATCAGGCTATCGCAGGTTTGGGGTTTCGCTATTTTCAGGCTCTGCCCAGTGACAGAGAGTACTTTGACTTCACTGTACCGGAAGGTTTTCAGCCGGCAGAGGTCAAGGTTATGGTGCGCATCACCAGCGGAGTCAAACAGAGTTTTGAACAAATTTATCAATGGGATAAGGAGCTGTTAGCGGATGTTCGGCAAGAGCAAAACAGCGGGTAACGTCGCGAAACATGGCAGTACGACACTCATATCGTCAGAAACAATTATTACCGGCGATATTCACTTTTCCGGTTCCGTACATATCGAAGGGCGTGTTAAAGGTAATGTGTCAGCAGATCAGGGCATGTTGACCATTGCCCATAATGGCAGTGTGGAAGGTGATGTTCGTGTCCAGCGTGTGGTGGTCGATGGCCATGTTCGTGGCAATGTTTTTGCCGAAGAACATCTGGAGCTTGCTTCCAGGGCCGTGATTACCGGTAATGTGTTTTACAACGTGATAGAGATGACCAAAGGGTCTCAGGTTAATGGCAGTCTTGAGCATCACTCGAACGGTGTGCCTGGTGGACCTCAGCCTCTGCTGGAGCGTGCTGACCAGGAGATGCCTGCAGCGGAAGTGATTGAAGCGGTGGATAGTTGACTGTAACAGTTGGTTACTTCGATAATAGTCGCTAATGAGTAAATGACGGGCCGCTGCCTTAACGGGTTATCAGTAGGTGATGGCCATGAGCCAGGGCGGCGGCACGGGAGGGTCAATGAGCGTAGTAGAAACAGTGATACCGGAGCCAATCAGTGTTACGGAAGCTGCTGCCCGCAGGGTAAGTGAATTGCTGGCAGATGAGACCGAAGAAAATCAAAGGCTCCGGGTATATGTCACCGGTGGCGGCTGTTCCGGTTTTCAGTACGGCTTCACGTTTGACAGTAATCTTGCTGATGATGACACCCTGATTACCAGAGATGGCGCAGCCATTGTGGTAGATTTCCTCAGTTACCAGTACCTGGTGGGCGCGGAGATTGACTATGAAGAGGGGCTGGAAGGCTCTCGCTTTCTGGTTAAAAACCCGAATGCCAAGTCGACCTGTGGCTGTGGGTCTTCGTTCTCGATATGAACGAATATCCGCGTCAGGCTTTTGGGAAGCCAAAGGTCACGCCGGGCACAGAGGAAACCTTCTGATGTGCCCAGCGTGATCTTTGCGTTTTACCAATCGTCAAAAAGGGGCTTATACCAGCTGATCCATAGAGGCTTTAAGGGTGTTTACCGAGTGTCGAATGCCCGCCAGTTCTTCCTCATCCAGTTTAGGGGCAATAATGCTCTCCACGCCGTCACTGCCAATAACGGTTGGCAGGCTCAGGCAGATATCGCTAATGCCGTATTCTCCATTCAGCCGGACCGTGACCGGAAGAACACTGCGCTGATTATTGAGTACCATGCGAATGATAAAGGCAATAACCAGACCAATCGCCCAGTTGGTGTAGCCTTTGTTGGCAATGATCTCGTAAGCGGCTTTTCTGACCCTGGTGACAATACCTGCCAGGGCTTCGGGATCGTATTCACGACCATTAATCGTATTGCCTTTGATGCCAAGCCCGGCAATGGTAGCGGAACTCCAGACCGGTACTTCAGAGTCCCCATGTTCCCCGAGAATATAAGCGTGAATGGATTGGGGTGAGACATCATAGTAGTTGGCCAGCAGGGTTCGAAAGCGGGAGGTATCCAGCAGGGTGCCGGTGCCAATCACCAGGTTATTGGGACGATGACTCAGGCTCTGCATGGCATGGGTAAGAATATCCACCGGGTTGCTGGCAATCAGTAACAAGGCTTGGGGTGCATGCTGGTCAAGCTCTCTGGCGATGGTTTCAAACACTTTGATGTTTCGCTGCAACAGATGCAGGCGACTCTCATCGGGGCTGGATTGACTGACACCGGCGCAGATAACGATGATGCCTGCCCCCTCCAGGCTGGCAAAGTCACCGGCGCTGACCTCGCAGCGCCCCACCAGTGGCTGGCCATGCATCAGGTCCAGTGCTTCGCCATGGGCTCTGTTCTGGTTCTTATCCACAAGAACAATTTGATTGGCCAGCTTTTGTTGGAACAGGGAGTAGGCGGCCGCCATACCAACAAAGCCAGTGCCGATAATGCCAATTTTATTCGTATTCATGGTGAGTGCCTGCGTCTTTGAAGTATGCCCTGGCAACAATAAGCTGAAATATGTGCATACCTCAAGAAAGTGAGGAGTGAAGGTAGTGGCTTATACATCATAAACCCTGCATGATTCTGCTGTATGATTCACCTTTAGTGCAAAGTTCTGTCTGCGTTAATTTAGTCTGACTTTGTTGTATTTGGTAGTAACTGAAAAAAGAAGGAAGCCACAAAGATACAAAGACACAAAGGTTTATCCGAGCTTGTCTGAGCTGCGATAAACCAACAAAAAAGGCTTCCTTTGTGCCTTCGTGTCTTTGTGGTTCTATACGGAATGTTTGTTACGGATCACACTGAGCAGTTAGACTGACTCTATTTACGCAAAGACTTTACGCAAAGACTGTTCATGGCAAAAGCAAAATCCCGAAAAGCATACGTGTGTACCGAATGTGGCAGCGAAGCCGCCAAATGGCAGGGGCAGTGTCCGGACTGTAAAGCCTGGAACACCTATAAAGAAGTCAATCTCGGACCGGCCGCCTCTCCCTCCATTGCTGCCAGTAACAAGGCCGGTTTTGCCGGTGCTCTCTCTGAGCTGAAAACCCTCAGCGAAGTGGATGTGGCAGAAGCGCCTCGCTTCTCCAGTGGCATGACGGAGTTTGACCGGGTGCTCGGTGGCGGTTTTGTCAAAGGCAGTGCGGTGCTAATTGGTGGTCACCCGGGGGCCGGTAAAAGTACCATTCTGCTGCAGGTGCTTTGTCACGTTGCCCAGTCCATGAATGCCCTTTATGTTTCTGGCGAAGAGTCACTGCAGCAGATTGCCGCCCGGGCCCAGCGATTAGGACTGCCCACCAATAACCTGAAAATGCTGGCGGAAACCTCCGCAGAAAATATTGTCGCGGTGGCCGAGCAGGAAAAGCCCGGCATTATCGTTATCGACTCCATTCAGGTGATGTATATGAACGGAGTGGACTCCGTGCCCGGTGGTGTTGGCCAGGTCAAAGAGTCTGCCGCTTTCCTGACCCGATATGCCAAACAGAGTGGTACGGTAATGCTGATTGTCGGCCACGTCACCAAAGACAACTCTCTGGCCGGTCCCATGACCCTGTCCCATATCATTGATACCCAGATCATGCTGGGCAATACCGATGATTCCCGCTTCCGTATGATGCGGGCCACCAAAAACCGGTTTGGTCAGGTGAATGAGCTGGGTATTTTTGCCATGACCGAAACTGGCATGAAGGAAGTGAAAAACCCATCGGCCATTTTTCTGTCCCGCACCCAGGAGGCAACTTCGGGCAGCATTATTTCTGTATTGTGGGAAGGTACCCGACCTCTGCTGGTTGAGATACAGGGGCTGGTGGTGGAATCCCAACTGGGAAACCCTCGTCGTGTAACTGTCGGCGTGGAGCAGAACCGTCTGGCCATGCTGCTGGCCATTCTTACCCGGCACGGTGGTATTTTCACCAGTGACCAGGATGTGTTTCTTAACGTAGTGGGGGGCGTAAAGATCACGGAAACCAGCGCTGACCTGGCCAGCCTGCTGACCGTGGTTTCCAGCCTGCGGGATACACCTCTGCCACAGGACCTGGTGGCCTTTGGTGAGGTGGGGCTGGCCGGGGAAATCCGTCCGGTGGCCAATGGTCAGGAGCGTCTGGTTGAGGCTGCCAAGCATGGCTTTAGCCGGGCCATTGTTCCTGCCGCCAATCAGCCCAGAAAACCGATTCCCGGTTTGACAGTGATTGCCGTGAAAAAATTATCGGAAGCACTGGAAGCAATTTAGGAGTTGTCTGGAAATAACTTCCCTATTTTCATTGCCTGACTCCGTTCGGACTGAGCTTGTCGAAGTTCGGTGGCACGACCCTTCGACAAGCTCAGGGTGAACGGACATCGGGAACTTATTAAAAGACAATTTCTTAGCTGTCGGGGTATTTTCAACAGCAGTAGTCATTGTTAGTGAATCAAATTAAAATTCAGCCCATTCCAATACGTTGATGTCTCGGATACATGAATCAGCCAAAAATAACTTTAGAATCACTTGGCCCGGGAAGTAGCCACCATCTGGGGGCTAATTTTCTGAATCAACAGCTGCACCCGGAGTTTCCTGACTCAGCGGTGGGGGTGAACTTTGCGGTGTATGCACCGGAAGCGTCAGCCATGATGCTGTGTCTGTTTGACAACACCGGGGTGGAGCAGCGCATTCCCATGTATGGCCCTGAAAAGGGTATCTGGCATGTATTGGTTAAAGGGGTGCAGGAAGGTCAGGTCTATGGCTATCGCGCCGATGGCCGCTGGGCACCTGATGAGGGGTTGCGCTTCAATATTCATCAACTGCTGCTGGATCCTTATGCCCGTGAAGTTAAAGGGGTTATTAACTGGCAGCCTGCCGTCTACGATTACTCCGGCAAGGAAAGAAGTCAGTGGTCGTTCAATGATCAGGACAACGGCCATTTGCTGCCCAAATCGGTGGTCCGGACCGATCAGTTTGACTGGCAGTCTGTGACCAGGCTGAACTCCCCCATGAAGACAGTATTATTTACGAGAGCCATGTCAGGGGCTTTACCCGTCAGCACCCCAATATTCCGGAAGCCCTGCGGGGGACGTATCTGGGGATGTGTCATCCTGTCGTTATTGATTATCTGAAGGGGCTGGGTATCAATACGGTTGAGCTGTTGCCGGTGACCAGTTTTCTCAGTGAGCCAAGATTACGGAAGCTGGGGCTGAAAAACTACTGGGGCTACAATCCGCTCTGTTTTATGGCACCTGAGCCGTCCTATGCTATGGATGATCCGGTGGATGAACTAAAGACAATGGTTCGTGAATTGCACCGTGCCGGTATCCGGGTAGTGATGGATGTTGTTTACAACCATACCTGTGAAGCGGGATCGGATGGTCCATGCCTGAGCCTGCGAGGGTTGGCTGAAAAAGATTACTATTTGCTGGATCACCATGGTGGTCATCTGGTGTCTACCAACTACAGTGGTTGTGGTAATGCGCTGAATTTTGACAGCCCACAAACCATCAAACTGGTGATGGATAGCCTCAGGTATTGGGCTGAGCACTATCAGATCGATGGTTTCCGTTTTGATCTGGCACCGACCATGGCCAGACGACATCGGAAGTTTGATGCTCACAGCGCATTCTTTCAGGCCGTATTTCAGGACCCGATTCTTTCGACCCGGCAGATGATTGCAGAACCCTGGGATCTGGGGCCTGAAGGTTATCGCCTGCGAGGTTTCCCAAGGGACTGGCATGAGTGGAATGACCGTTATCGCGGTGGTATACGATCATTCTGGCGTGGTGACAAAGACCAGGTGGTGGATATCGCCTGGCGTCTGACCGGCTCCAGAGATATTTTCGGGCCAGGCAGACCGACTGGAAGTGTTAACTATATCTGCAGTCATGATGGTTTTACCCTGCGTGACCTGGTGTCGTTTGAGCACCGGCACAACCTCGCTAATGGTGAAGGTAACCGGGACGGTGACCAGCATAATCTCTCCTGGAATTATGGCGTTGAAGGGGCGTCCGGTGATCCTGCTATTCAACAGCTGCGGCTGCGTGTACGAAAAACCTGCTGGCGACGCTGATGTTTTCCCGCAGTATCCCCATGCTGATGGCGGGTGATGAGTTTGGTAACAGTCAGCATGGCAATAATAATGTTTACTGTCAGGATAATCCCATTGGCTGGGTTGACTGGTCGTGGTTGGCTGGAAACGGCAATAGTGATGAAAATCCTGATGGTGCCGAGCTGCAACAATTCACCTCAATGCTGATTCATTTACGCAAGTCAGAGCCATTGCTGGGCATTCGTTATCAGACAGATGACAGGCAGTGGCACAGCGCTGAACTCGAATGGTTTAATACTGAAGGCGTACCTCTGACCGCAGCAATGCTGCCTGATGAGCGGGGGCATGCACTGGAGATGCGCTATCGCTGCCCTGTGGATAGTCAGCCCAGTCTGGTGCTATTGGTCAATAATGAGGCTGAAACCCGGCGCTTTAACTTGCCTGATACTGGCAATGCCGTTCGCTGGCAAAGAGTTTTATCCACGGATCTGGATAATGAAGAAGCTTTCCGGGAAGAGGTGATTTTGCATCAGGGGTGGTACGAGGTGCCGGGGCGCAGTGTTGTGGTGGTGAAAGAATTGGTCTGAAAACCTTTTATTATTTCATAGTAATGGGGTTGGAGTAAGTTAGTGATTAACGGCAATGCATCCCTGTAGAATAATCGGTATCGTGAGCATAATCACTTACTCACAGACTGATGCTCTACTTTATTTTTGTGTTGGCGGGCGGTTTTCTCTGTTAGCTTCTGAAAGCAAATCAGGCAGTTGCCTTGTATTTTCATGGTTAGCAAATATTGGTTGTATTTGCTGTCGGCCAGCGAGGAGCCTGTCGGACTTAAGACTGTCCTACTGCGGTTGCGATAAATTGGTCTAAAAATTCCTGCTTCTTCGTCAAATAGCCCCGCTATTATCCTCAGAAGCAGAAATTTTTATCCTCAATTTCTCGCAATTCTCGCTACGGGTTCGCCTAGACGGACGCTTAAGTCCGACAGGCTCCCAGGGCATTTTCTGCCATTTTTACTATTGAGGAACCGCCATGCATCCCCTCGCAGGCCAACCCGCAACCGATGATCTTCTGGTTAATATTCCCCGGCTGGTCAGTGACTATTACACGATACGGCCCGATCAGGCAGAAAGCAGCCAGCGAGTTGCTTTTGGCACATCGGGTCATCGTGGCACGTCTGCCAATGGTTCGTTCAATGAAGCCCATATTCTGGCGATCAGTCAGGCAATCTGTGAATATCGTCGTGCGCAGGGGATAGAAGGCCCGGTTTTTGTTGGCATGGATACCCATGCGCTGTCTGAGCCGGCGTTAATCAGTGCTGTGGAAGTGTTTGTTGCCAATGGCCTGGATGTCATGATCGATCAGGAGCGTGGCTATACGCCAACGCCGGTTATTTCCCATGCCATCGTTTCCTATAATCGCTGTCACAGCAAGCTGGCGGACGGAGTGGTCATCACCCCTTCCCACAATCCACCGGAAGATGGCGGTTTTAAATATAACCCGCCCCATGGTGGCCCGGCAGGTAGTGATATTACTGGCTGGGTGGAAAAACGGGCCAATGAGCTGATCGCCGAAAACCTGTCTGGTGTTAAAAGAATCTCTTTTGAACAGGCGCTCAGATCTGGCAAGGTTCACAAGTATGACTTCGTTACGCCGTATGTGAATGACCTGGAAAATGTGCTGGATATGGCGGCCATTGCCAACGCTAAACTGAGCATTGGTGTTGATCCCCTCGGTGGTTCCGGTTTGCACTATTGGGCACCTGTTGCGGATCGTTATGGTCTAGACCTGACGCTGGTCAGTAAAAAAATTGATCCGACTTTTTCGTTTATGCACCTTGATAAGGATGGCCGTATCCGTATGGATTGTTCATCCTCTTCCGCCATGGCCGGGCTGATCAACCTCAAAGATGACTTTGCCATTGCTTTCGGGAATGACCCTGACTTTGATCGCCACGGTATTGTGACCCGTGGTCATGGGTTGCTGAATCCAAATCACTATCTGTCCGTTGCCATCCAGTATCTTTATACCCACCGTCCGCAATGGTCGCCAGAGGCGACGATCGGCAAGACGCTGGTTTCCAGTGCCATGATTGATCGTGTCGCCAATGGTCTGGGCCGTACTGTGACTGAAGTTCCTGTCGGGTTTAAGTGGTTTGTTGACGGTCTCTCAGCAGGCTCTACGGCATTTGGCGGCGAAGAGAGTGCCGGAGCCTGCTTCCTGCGCCGGGATGGTAATACCTGGTGTACCGATAAGGATGGTTTCACCATGGCGCTGCTGGCGGCAGAAATTACCGCCGTTACCGGGCGTGACCCGGGTGAGCACTATGAGGAGCTGACCCGAAAATACGGTGCTCCGGTTTATCAACGGCTCGATGCGGTTGCCAATGATGCCCAGAAGAAAGTGCTTGCTGCATTGAGTCCGGAGCAGGTGAAAGCGGAAAAACTGGCAGGTGATCCCATCATTGCCCGTTTAACCCACGCGCCGGGCAATGGTGCCGCAATTGGTGGTCTGAAAGTTGTTACCGAGCGGGGCTGGTTTGCCGCCAGACCTTCCGGAACTGAAGCCGTTTATAAGATTTATGCTGAGAGCTTTGAAGGGCAAGAGCACCTTTCCCATCTGCAAAGTGAAGCTCAGGAGATTGTCGCCGAAGTCTTTAAGGCAAATGGAGTGTGACTTGGTACTCGCTACAGGTGTTCAGCTGAATCAGCGAAACACCTGAATACTTTGCCTGAAGCTGGCAATAGGGGTGTCGGCTGCAGGCAGGTGGGGGATTCTTCCGGGGTGTATTCATTAGCCGGAATGGGTCAGGGATTGACCTGATTACTTTCAGATCATAATGCAGAAAACAGGAAAATCGACCATGGCGTCAGTCCTTTCCATGATCCTGGCCGGGGGGGTAGGATCGAGGCTTGCTCCACTCACGAGTGTCAGAGCAAAGCCAGCAGTTCCTTTTGGTGGGCAATATCGAATCATCGACTTTGTGCTGAGTAATTTTGTGAATTCCGATCTTCACAAGATTTATCTGATTACTCAGTTCAAATCGCACTCGCTGAGCAAACACCTGCAACGTTGCTGGCGTATTGCCGGTCTGGCGGACAAGTTTATTGATACGCTGCCAGCCCAGATGAATACCGGCAGTGACTGGTATCAGGGCACAGCGGATGCGGTGTATCAAAATCTGAATCACATCGAGTCCCACAACCCTGATCTGGTGTGTGTGTTTGGGGGGGGACCATATCTACACCATGGATGTGCGGGATATGGTTCAGTATCACCAGCAACACAGCGCTGACTTGACTGTTGCAGCGATTCCCGTACCGGTGGATCAGGCCCATCACTTCGGCATTATCGAGGTTGACGAGGATGGTCGTATGATCGGTTTTGCCGAAAAGCCTGTCGATGGTGTCAAGACCATTCCCGGAAATCCGGGCTTTGTGCTGGCTTCAATGGGTAATTACGTGTTCACCACTGATTGTCTGGTGCAAGAGCTGCTGGATGACCACGCCAATGAAGGGTCTGACCACGACTTTGGCAAAAACATTATTCCATCCCTTTACCCACGGGCAAAAGTCATGGTGTATGACTTCTCCCAAAATAGGGTTCCCGGGGGTAAAAACAACGGCTACTGGCGCGATGTAGGTACCATTGATTCATTCTGGGAAGCGAATATGGATCTGCTGACCAGTGAACCGCCCATCGACCTGCATAATCAGGACTGGCCGATTCGTACCTATATTCCCCCCCTATCCACCGGCCCTGATCGCTTTTGATCGTGAAGAGCGTAAAGGTCAGATCAACAACTCCATGGTGGGTGTGGGTTGCGTATTCTATGACATTTATATGCATCGCAGTGTGGTGGGTTACAACGTCAAAATTGGCGACAATACTCAGATATCTGAATCGGTTATTCTTCCCAATGTCACCATCGGTGAAGATGTCGTATTGAACCGGGTTATTGTGGATAAGCGGGTAGAAATTGCACCGGGAACCCGCATTGGTGTAGATCGTGAAGAGGATCTTAAACGCTTCAAGGTCACTGATTCAGGACTGGTGGTTATTCCCAGAGGAGCAAAAGTTGGGTTCTGATTTAAACATTCTTTTTGCGGTATCAGAGCTGGCAGGTATTGTCAAAACCGGAGGGCTGGCCGATGTGGCCGGCGCTCTCGGACCGTGGATGCGCAAGCTCGGAAATGATGTCCGGGTGATTATGCCCGCCTACCGTCAGGCTCTGGAAGCGTTGGCAACAGATGTTGTCGGAACTGGAGAGGTTTGTCTCGACACCCGGGGCAAAATGGGTTTTGCCATAAGACAGGGAACGTTTGACGGTGTCCCTGTTTACCTGATTGAGCATAACCATTACTTTGACCGCAGTGGTCTCTACACCCATGGGGGTGAAGGTTTTGGTGATAACACTGAGCGGTTTGCTTTTTTTTGCAAAGCAGCACTTCAGGCCTGTCAGCTGTTAAGCTTTAAGCCGGACATTATTCATGGCCATGACTGGCAGTCAGCACTGTTGCCTTTCTACCTCAAAACCCATGAGTCTGATAATGCTTTCTTTGCTGACACACGGACGGTCCTGACCATTCACAATGGTGCCTATCAACAACATACTGACCGTGCCTTATTGGGTGTGTTGGGGATCGATCAGCACTGGTATACTCCGGATTTCTTTGAAGACCATGGGCATATTAATCTGCTCAAGGGCGGTATTGCCTTGGCTGATAAAATCACTACGGTGAGTCCAAGGTATGCTGAAGAGCTGCAGACAGATCTTGGGTCGCATGGCCTTGCCCATATCATCGGGCGAAGAAAACAGGATTTCTCCGGTATTCTTAATGGCTGTGATTATCAGGCGTGGAACCCTGAAACGGACGCTTTGCTGCCAGCCAATTACTCTCTGCACGATCTGTCTGGCAAAGCGGTCTGTAAGCAGGCTTTGCAGGAGCGACTGCAGTTACCGGTGAGCGCCGATAAACCTCTGTACGGGCTGGTCAGTCGCCTTGCCGGGCAGAAAGGTTTTGCTTATCTGATACCAGCCCTGTGGCAGTTTTTGCAGGATGATGTTCAGGTAGTACTCCAGGGCTCCGGTGACTGGATGATTGCCGCTGAACTGAGCCGACTGGTCAGTGCTTTTCCGGACAAGTGTCGCTTTGTTGAGGCTTATGACAACCGTCTGGCGCATCTGATAGAAGCCGGTGCTGATTTCTTCCTGATGCCTTCATTGTTTGAGCCCTGTGGCCTTAACCAGATGTACAGCATGAAGTACGGTACCCTGCCCATTGTTCGGGCGGTTGGTGGGCTGGTGGACACCGTTAAAGGCTATGATTCGGCTGGCGGGGACGCAACCGGGTTTATGTTTGATTCGGCTGACAGTGATGCCCTGTTGCACTGTCTCAATCAGACCCATGTCGTTTATCAGGATGGGCAACTGATGAGCCGATTGGTGGTTAATGCCATGAATGAGTCATTTACCTGGGAGCAGTCAGCCCTGGATTACCTTGAGGTTTATCGGGCGGCAGTTGGCTGCGATAAGCCCCGGAGTGGCTTATCTTGAAGGAAAGGCGGAAGACTGAGGTGCTCAGTCTTCCAGATACAAGTTTTCCCTGTCTTCCCGGGAGTCCTTCTGATTTTGTCGACAGGCAATTTTTGCACTGAAATAAAGCAACACTATGAATATCGCTGTATCTTCCAAAACATCATCAATGCCAAAGGCTGCCATAAAGCCTGTGGTGTCGGATCTGGCTAACAGTCAGTGTGCAACGCCTTTTGATCAGCTGGGGTTGCATCCTCATCCGGAAGGAAAAGGTCTGGTCATTCGCGTATGGCGTCCGGATGCAACCATGGTCGAGGTGTTTGATCACCACACCGGCAAGCTGCTTGGCGAAATGAGCCGCAATGAGGCTGGTGTCTTTGAGCTGCATCTGCCCAGAAGAAAAAAGCCGTTTCTTTATCAGTTGGCGATCCATTGGGCGAATGGCCACCGCTTTGTGGTTTATGACCCGTACTGTTTTGGGGAATACATTCTTGCCCAGTCAGATATTGAGTCGGAAGGCCTTTATCGACACCTCGGGGCACAGGTGGTCTCCCATAAGATCAACAGTAAACTGAATATACAGGGTGTGTTGTTTAAGGTTTACGCGCCTTATGCCCGGTCAGTGAGTATTGTGGGAAGCTTTAATGGCTGGGATGAGCGGCTCCATCCAATGGCCAGTGCGGATGATGGTATCTGGCGGCTGTTTGTGCCCGGCGTTCAGGCTGGCGATCAGTATAAATACGCTATCCGTGATTATCACGGCAATTCACTGCCACAGAAAACCGATCCGTTCGCCCGCCATATTGAGCAGTGGCCCGGACTGGCTTCTGTCGTGCAGGGCGTCGATAGCTATGTCTGGCAAGACCAGCTGTGGATGAGTCAAAGAAAAGGCAAGGCTGATAAAGAGCAGCCCTTTTCTATCTATGAGGTTCATGCGGGCTCATGGAAAAGAAAAGAGAACGGTGACTTCCTGAACTTTCGTGAACTGGCCGATGAGCTGATTCCCTATGTGATGGATATGGGCTTTACGCATGTTGAGTTGCTGCCTGTGTCGGAGCATCCACTGTTTGATTCCTGGGGTTATCAGCCGGTTGGTCTTTATGCGCCCAGTAGCCGTTATGGTTCGCCGGATGATTTCCGCTATTTTGTCGATCAGTGTCACCAGAAAGGTCTCGGTGTTATTCTGGATTGGGTGCCTGCGCACTTTCCCAATGATGAGCATGGCCTGGCCAGGTTTGATGGCTCTTCACTTTATGAGCATCCGGATCCTCGTCGTGGTTGGCACCCTGACTGGCAAACCTGTATTTATGATTTTGGCAAGCCCTGGGTTCAGGACTTTCTGATCAGTAATGCCCTTTACTGGCTGGATGAATTCCATATTGATGGCCTTCGTGTCGACGCGGTTGCCTCCATGCTCTATCTTGACTACTCACGAGGTCATGGCGAGTGGGAAGCCAATATTCATGGTGGTAATGAGAATCTTGAGGCCGTCGCTTTCCTGAAGAAGTTCAATGAGAAGGTGCACGCTGCTTTCCCGGATGTGATGACCATTGCGGAGGAGTCAACCAGCTGGCCTGGTGTGTCCACAGCGGTGGCAGACGGCGGGCTTGGGTTTGACTTTAAATGGAACATGGGATGGATGAACGACACGCTTGAGTATATGAAACTCGATCCTGTCTATCGCCAGCACCATCATGGGCAGATGACGTTCAGTACGGTTTATGCATGGAGTGAAAATTTTGTTCTGCCCCTGTCCCACGATGAAGTCGTTCATGGTAAGGGCACTATTCTGACCCGTATGCCCGGTGACGATTGGCAGCGTTTTGCCAACCTGCGGGCCTATCTGGCATTTATGTATGCGCACCCCGGTAAAAAGTTGCTCTTTATGGGCGCTGAGCTGGGTACCCATAACGAGTGGAATCAGAATGCTGAGTTGGACTGGGGCTTGCTGGACAATCCAGAGGGTTTCAGTGTGGGGGTTCAGAAGCTGGTTAAAACCCTTAACCAGCTGCATGGCTCAGAGCCTGCGATGTTTGAACAGGATCTCAGGGCAGAAGGTTTTGCCTGGACCACCGGGGATGACAGTAGCCAGAGTGTGCTGGTGTTCCGTCGTTATGATAATGAAGGGAACTCAGTACAGGTTATCTGTAACCTGACGCCGGTTGTTCGTGATGGTTATCGCGTGGGTGTTCCTGAGGCTGGTCGCTATTGTGAAATTTTGAACACCGATCATACCTGCTTTGGCGGTAGTGGTGTTTCAGCGGGTGAGCTGCTTGAAGCTGAGGAAATCCCGATGCATCATTTGCCCTACAGTCTTGCCCTGACATTGCCGCCTTTGGCCACCGTGATTCTTAAGCGCTCCTGATCTGGATTCTGAAAACTGGCCAGGAGCCTGTCGGACTTAAGCGTCCGTCTAGGCGACCCCGTAGCGAGAATTGCGAGAAATTGAGGATAAAAATTTCTGCTTCTGAGGAGAATAGCGGGGCTATTTGACGAAGAAGCAGGAATTTTTAGACCAATTTATCGCAACCACAGTAGGACAGTCTTAAGTCCGACAGGCTCCTAGGTCTAGTAGCCAGTTCTACTGATTACGAATGAACCATTCTGGCACCTTTGCAGCTTGGATAGGTGCTGCATACCCAGCACTCCAGGCCTGCCTGAGGGCTTTTTTTAAGCGTTCGCAGTCGCATGGGGCTGTGGCATTTGGGGCATTGTGGATCAACGATGGTCTCGACTTCGGCAATAGCTTCCCTTGGGGTCGGGAGCTCGTAATCAGGAGTGCCTTCCTCGGTAAATCCGCAGGTGGCGAGAACGGTACGTCGCAATTCGGTAACATCCCGCCAGGGCTTCATATCATATTCCAGCAATGGCAGTTCTGCCGCTTCACAGAGCTGGCGTAATAGCTTGAACTCTTTTGAGTTGGACTTTGTGTTGTAGGGGATCAGGTTGATCACACAACAGATTTCCATCTTTTTGCGGTGATAGAGCACAAAGTCAAATCGACGGTTTTTTTTGATATTCAGTGCCATGGCGGTCCGGCTGAACCTGCCCGCTGCAAGAACGTCACCAACGGGCAAAGATGGCAAAACCATTAAGTGACTGCGAACGGCAATATCCAGCTGACCGAAAAAAGCACGCTTATCCTGGTCGAAAAGAAGGGTGTTGGGTTTGGCTTTGAAAGGGCTGAAAGTCAGCCATAGAAACCAGGCAATCGCTGCAATAAGTACTATCAAAGAGCCTGAAACAACGAGGGAAAAACTGTCCAGCAGCACTGCACTACCTTGTCTTGGATTTATGGGTCAATGATTGATAAAAACGTGGCTCTTTCAAAAGCGTCAACAATGGCCTCCCCGTGAAAACGTATTGGAGAACGAGAAGACCTGTATGACTAATCATCGGCGATGCAGAAAATGCACTTGTAGTTTTTAACCAGCATGGCTAGCCGGAAAAGAGCAGTCCTGATCATCCAGACATTCTTTTTATAAAAGAGTGACTGGAAATAATAGCAAAAAATATTCTTTTGTCATAATAGGTGTTTCTCCACAATGTGTAGCACTGTGGAGAGTGACAAAAGACTATCTGGCAAAAGAGTATTCGGGTGGCTTAGTGCCAGTTTAAACCGGGAATGACTCTTCCTGAGTAGCACTCTGAGTGCTTTCAGTGCCATTGCCGTTATCAGGTACGACTTTCGTGGCGATGAGACCTTTGGGGCCATGGCCAATCTCAAAGCTGACAACCTGGCCTGCTTTCAGTGTTTTAAAGCCGTCCATATCAATGACAGAGTAATGGATGAGAACATCCTGATTCTCTGTCGCTTCCTGCGCCTGGATAAATCCATACCCTTTGGGGTTATTAAACCACTTGACTGTACCTACCAGCATAGCTTCCATTTCCTTCTTGGTCGCTTCCATACAGCTTGAATCCTTAAATATTACATTGAAGGAACTGCTGGGAAACTGCAACCCTTGTTGTTTTATTTTTTGGCATTTTTTTATGCTTATTCATAAAAAGTGTCGTCCTTGCCACTTTGTTCCCTTTACCTATGTTGAAATCCATCTCGATAAATGGAACTGAGCCACAGATTTCCGGAAAAGGGAACTCACAATATAACATCATAAATTGTGCTTTTAATAGCCCTGTTCAGGCTTTATCTGCTGATGTATCGGGCTTTTTCAGTTTTTTATTGGTGGTGTGTTGTGCATGGAGCAACGTCTGTGCTCGCACACGCTGGTCAATAAGGTGCGACAGGTGACTTTTTATAGAGAGGAGGCTGTGGTTATTTTCAGCTGTATCAGCACAAAAGACTACAATTAAAACCTCTGAATTTGGTGAGTAAACCTCCATGGACCAGCATGATGATTATGATTCCGTTGGTGATGGAAAGCTGATTCTGGCCCTGCTTATCAAGCTTTTCCTGAGTGGTGTTCAGGTCATTGGGGGAAGCGTTGCCGGAAGCCTTTCCCTGATCGCAGACTCGCTGCATAACCTGGGTGATGCCGGTGCAATTCTGGTTGCTGTCATTGCCAGGCGAATAGGTTGCAGGTCAGCAGATCAACGCATGACCTACGGATACAAAAGGGCCGATATTCTCGGGGCTTTAATAAACAGTGTATTTTTACTGGTGGTGGGGGGGTATCTGATCTGTGAGGCCGCAGGTAAGTTTTTTTACCCCAGGGAAGTTGATGGCTGGATTGTGCTGTTGGTTGCCGGTGTTGCCCTTCTGGTTAACATCACCACATCGCTGCTGACTTTCAAGGCTGGAGCCAGAAGCGATATCAATATCAATGCGGTATTTATTCACAGTGCTTCCGATGCGGTTGCTTCTCTGGTAGTCATCGTAGCGGGTGTGCTGATCATCAACTACCAGCTCTATATTTTTGATGTGATAGCCACCATCGGGATATCAGTCTACGTGATCTTTAATGGCGCTATTCTGTTGAGACGCTGCATGATTATTCTTATGCAGGGGGTTCCGGGCGGCATCGATATTGAACAGATCAGGGCGGCCCTGGAAAGCATTGAGGGGGTAAAAAGAGTAGGGTGCATGCACGTCTGGCAGCTGGATGATAAAAGATCTTCTTTGAAGGCCGTATCCTTTTGAATGGCGCGGAGCCTGAAACGATTAAACGAAAAATCCGGGTGGCATTACGGCACCAGTTCTGTATTAATCATACGACTCTGGAAACAAAAATCAGCCGTCGTATATAACATCAAAACCACGGCCTTTGGTGAGAAATTGTCACGAAATAATTAAATCGTCTAATCCAGGGCTTGAACTTTTTCATGTGGCAGCACTCTGAACTCCGATATTGAATCTTGGAGTCGAGGGGTAACCTGCTATGAATATGCCATCAATTTCTACTCAAAGCACAGCTGTTTCCCAACCTCAATTGTATGGCGGTTATCAGGGCGAAACTGCCAGCGCAGCCCCGGTAAAGTTTGATCGCTGGACCATCAGTTTAAGTGCGATTGACAGTTTCCTGCGGGGCAAGGGGCGTGAGGAGGTTGAGAATATCGCAGAGCGTATGTGCAGAAGGGCAGAGCATCAGCAAGGTACGAAATCCTTCAATTTGAGTAACCTGAAAAAAGATTTTCTGATTACCACTGATCGTACGTTATGACATAGAGAAAGTTTATTTAAGAATATACACATAACTTTTCATTCTTTATGTCTATAATCCAGCAAAGAAATAATAGAACCTTTCCAGTATTCCCGGTGCAGCAGACATCATGAGTGCTTGTTCTCCAAATTATCAATTAAACTCGGCTTCTGACCGCTCCGAACAGGCAAAGGGCTACATCATCATCCGAAATGGTGAAGCTCACACTGCAACTGTCTTTCAGTTATCCGTTAATGGCTAGCCCGGTTGCCACTGGACGTCTGGTAGCTTGAGCAGTCGATCCGGCATCGGTGCTGTATTGACCGCCGCCTGTCCAAGCCTTGCGATCATTGAAGGCATATCAAAACGCCGGTTAAACCGATAATTGAACTCTGATAGATAACGGCCAAGATGCTTGGGATCGAGCTTATGATAAGTACCGGTAATCGCTGTTTTCACGTTTCCCAGCATGGTATTCACCCAGGTAAACAACTCATTCTCCATGGAAGCATGGCCACCACCGGTAACGATGGCTGTGTGATGGCATCCTGCATCTTCGATACCCCGGAAACAGGACAAACCATCGCTGACGGCCCGGACACCCTTTTTCAGAGCGTGTTCTGCCCACTCCCGAATGGTTTTTCGCTGGAAGTTATCAACGGCATTGAACTTCATATAGATAGTGCCTGTCAGAAAACCCATGAATAATCCGACTCAACAGGCACTTACAAAATTTTTTTGAAAACAAAACAGGTCGCTCATACCAGTCGCCTCCTTTTTTGATCAAAACTTAATCATTTTCCCGTTTTTCGGGTGTCCGTAATCTTCACCCAACGATGATCGTTTGTTTTCTGGCACGCTTCTCCCGTTCAGGCTGCTTTTTTGACAGCCTGACTGGATTGCTTTTGCAGTATAGAGCCCAAGCGGTGCAGATTGGTTCCTAAAACCGCCAGGCCAACATACCGACGATAACCGTCAATCCCTGAGTCCGGACATCGGTCCAGCCCGTGCTGCTCAAGTGCATTAATGTCGGACTCTACCGCGGAATGCTTCTTCATTGCCCTGACAAAATCAGGGTGTCGTTCACGCTTCCGGTCTTGTTCAGACCATCGCCCCTTTTTGGGTAAGACGGCTCGGTCAAGAAATGTTTCCAGCTTTTCAAGGTTCTCTTTTGACCAGAATCCCCGGTCATAACTGACCTGCGATACTTCAGGAAACCGCTGTTTTGCGCCTTTAGCAATGGCTACAGTCACCTGGTCATCAGTCTGTTTTTCCATGACCAAATGGTGAAGCGTGAAACCAAACTGATCTTGAATCACGCACACCCTGAGGCCGAGTTCTACAGGAACGCCAGCTTTTCCTTTACTGATCCATTCCGTATGGCGTTCGAATAACGAAAAAACCTTCTCACTGTGCGGAATGGTTTCGTGGTTCAGTACACGACGGATAATCAGTTGGCACTGGTAGTCTGCATCTTTTATCCAGTGCTCCAGCTCTTTCAGTCGCAAGTCTCCGGGTATCCGTGTCTTCAAGAGATTCAAGGTTATTTCAGCCTTGCGGATAAGCTTCTGGCTGTAGGCTACATACTCAGCATGGACGATTTCGATATCATGCTGTCGTGCTTCACGAAGCGACTCATTAGACGACGTTGAACGTTTCAGGTTACGGGCTTTGTGAAAACGCTTTTTGTGCTGATCCTGCAAGTAGTTGCTCTGTCGCCACAGGCTTTCCTGCTGCTCTGACGACAGGCAGGCTGCCCACTCGATCATCTTGCGAACGGCATCCCGGAGCAGGTTAATATCCGTTGGAAAGTGGGCATTGGTTTTTACGACAAACGAGTCAGCGCGGGCGCATATCCGCTCTTCTTTTTTTTTACCAGCTGGTGACCGGCATTGACCACAATCTGGTTGATCTCGTCCAGTATTTCCGGGGTGAACAGGGCGATATTATCCTGCAAAGTCTGGATGTGATAAGAGTGGGTACAGTATGGTCCGTGTCCGAGCATTTGCCGCAACGTACCGTGTTCATTGGCCAGCTCCTGAAGGCGGTCGTAGTCGCAGTTGATGGTCAGACGCAGGGTGCCAAAAATCAGTATTTTCCAGAGATCCATACCTGGGCGGCCATTGTCACGGCTGGCGGGTATCATTCGCTCAAGGGCTTGAAAAACCTGCTCTCTCAGCTCTGGGGTGACCCAGATATGCTGAAAAGCCCGCAAGAGGCGGGGTATGTCGTCCCTGGATTTGGGGTTGAAGGTGATGGCAGAGATATCGACCTCGCCTAACTGCATTTGTGGCTTGATGGTTTGGCGCATGAGTGAGAAAACAGCCTGTCAGTGGAAATCTTCAATGATTAAGTTAGGTCACAGACTGCTGTTTTCAAGGGCTGATGGGTTTTCGGACAAGCACTAGATACCCAGAACCAGGTAGTCAGAGGCAGTTTCGTCGAGTCAAAGATGGTGTTGCTGGTAAGCGAAGTTTGGCAACGACAGCAATTGCACTGGAATTCGGCTTTCCGATGAAGCTTGCAGAAACTTCGGGAGCCACATTTCGGGCATTGGAAGCCATCTGGCCAGCGCCAGGCAAACAGGGCGTTCTCACACTGATCTTCACTGCCGTAATTAGCCAGAAATTGCATAATGCCAATGCCTTTTTGGAACTGAATGGTATTTTTACACATCAGTTTTACCTCCAAAACAAATGACTATCGACGTTTATTATAGCAGCTAACTCATGACGTACGATCAGTGGTAATTGAAAGCATTTATGGCCGATCTGATACGCCACCTCATCAACACCAATGGCCTTGATATTATCAAGTGAAAGATGCTTCTTGCCCCACTCAACCACATACTCAAGAGCATGGAAGACCTTCTCCCACGAAGTATTGAATGTACGGGCGACCTCCTTCCAGGAGAGCTTTCTAGCCCAGTTTGCCAGAAACTGCATGTAAACTTTGGTGAGTTCCTTCTTGCCTTCAGCCCATGGAACCTGTTCAACCTTTACGCGACACATCTTGCATAACCCTACGCATTTTGTAGAGCAGGAAAACCCTGATTCCCCAGAGAGGGACAAACTCGAAACGACGTTCAGCAAGACGGTCATAGCCCGGAGCTGTTTGCTGACATCCTGAGCAAATAGCATGGCCGTTCTTGCTTGGGACCACGATTACATTGGATACTTCAGAGCCTTGATAGAGACCGAGTTTTACATCCTGATAAATAAATGACTTGAGTTTATGAACTTTATTGAGGATAGTTTTTATCAGCATCAGCGGCGTTTCTTCTTGTTTTTGTCTGCAAATAAAAACATACCTGAAATCAGCCGCTGGTGCTTTTTTCTTCAAATTTGTTGATTTCTACCCACAGTTATCCCTGAAGAGCCAAAATCAAAGGTACATACGCAATGGATATGCGACGTTTAATAATTTTACTGTTAACTTTCGGTACATTCGAGATATCAGCTGCTTTTGCTGAAGGCCCTCTTGAACCTGTTGGCATGCAGGGCCAATGCCTACAAGCAGGAATCGTACAGAAACTTGATAAATCCGAGAAGTTACAGCAATGGCTTAAACAATGGCCACCAAAAAAGCGGGGCTATCTGGTGGTTCTGTCTGACTGTGACCAGCATCCCCAACAAGACTGGATTAACAATGATGAGCAGGTGTTTGGCACACAGGGCACTCTGGCAGTGATGAAATTCAGAAACCGTTTTATTCCAATTGTTAACAATGGTCGATCACGGTTCAAATCTTATCCGGTGAAACTGGAGCAGGGACGTCTGGTTTTTCAAGATCAAAAAAAACAGGTCAGTTGTCTTATACCAAAAAATAACTTCCGATTTGAGCATGCTCCCCTGGAACAGTGCCAGAATGACCCTGAACTGAAGAAGCTCAGCCGCTGGCTCTATGCCCTGCCCCCCGAACCTGGTGAAGAAGGATTGAGCGGTCTTGTGGGTATTGATCTTGACCAGGATGGTATACGTGATGATGTGCAGAGATTTATTGGAGTTATTGCGCAGGATGAACCTGCTGAGGTGAAGGAGGCTATCAATAAAGTGGCAATCATCGGTCAGCAAGAACTTGCCAATGCTTACGATGAAACAACCGTATTAGCACTTTTCCCGCAAGCGATAGCTTCTTTTCGCTGCTATCTTCATCGCACCAAAGATGACCGGAGGAAATATCGAAAGCTCCGTAAAGAGATAGAAGCCAAACTCTATAACACCTATGACAGACTAAAGGCGAAGAACCAGATTAACAGCTATTTCGGGGGGATGACCATTTCAAGACCTGATGATTATGAGGCGCAGTGCAATTTTCAAAACGAATAACACTATTAAATTCTGACCATTCAAGGATGAAACATGAATCGATTAATACTGATTTTCTGTCTTTGTCTGTCTGTACTTTCTCAGGCTGATGACTGTCCAAGCTCTACACCAGTGCTATCGGTATATTATGGCAACGGTATGTTTAATGATTATCGTGACGCTGAGGAATCTGGTGAGCTCTTACAAATCCTTACCTATAATCAGCTCAATGGTTATGAGATCAATTACAACCTTTCCATCAATAATAATGAAAATCCGTTTGATCAACTTCTGGAAGTGGCACGTCAGAAACTCTTACAAGACTATGGTGTAATTCTACTTTGGCTGGCCGGAATTGAAATAGCTCCTGACTGGTTTCAGGATGCATTGTCAGAAGTAGCCATACAATACCAAGCATTCAGCTATGTTATCGACAGGGATCTGCAGCAACATGTTAAACAGTATAAGGAAGACATTGAAGCATGCCAGAAAGTGCTTCTGGTCGCTCATTCCCAAGGAAATTTCTATGGTAATGAAGCTTGGCGCTGGGTTTATCGTAGCATCATTGGCAAATTGCCACTGAACCAATTGAAAGTGATGGGCATGGTTTCAGTCGCCACACCCGCCAGCCATATCGGTGAACCTCTGGCCTACGACGGTGATCAACAACAAATAACCCGCTATATGACTCTCAATAATGACCTTGTGATCAACACCATCCGCAGCGCAATTCTTGGCCCCATGCCCGGAAATTTTAACAACAACAGCGACAGTGATGACTGGAAAAACCACAGTTTTATCGACGCCTATGCCACTGGCACCCCCAGCGAACAGATCCTGATCAACCATATTCAGTCAGTGGCTTATAACCTTGAAAGCCTGCCACTAGAAAGAGAACCGCTTAACTCTTCCGCCCTGGCTGCTGTAGCTTATGATCGTACAGCCAATATTCTGGAAGTGGAGTTTGCCAGCGACGGCAGTGTTTACCGATACTATGAGGTGCCCGAGTCAATATACAGTAATCTGGTCAATGCGGAATCAGTAGGACGTTACTACAATCAGGCGATTAGAGGTCAATATCCATCACGGAATCTGTTCTAAAAGAGCTTTTCCGGATACTGTACTTTGTTTTTCACCAAGTATCGTTCCTTTGCTTTAAGCCGTTTGTGCCTCTCCTGAATTTAGAAACCTGAACAGGTGCTGGCTGAATCCTGACAGGTCTGCTGTCTGGCCTAAGTCAAGCTGCGTGAGTTCAGGCGTCAACTATGTTGACAAACACCGAACCTTACAGGGCCTTGGCCAGGGGCCAAACCTTACCATCTGGCGACTGCAGCTCTGTAAGGTCATCAACCACTGCTGGCGGAAGTGGTTCCAATGAAAGGTTGGATTCGGGTGCTGGCCAATCGATCGCTGCAAGAAATGCACGATCGGCCATGGAGGAAGAGACTGCCGACCTGGTATTATCTCAACGTGGCAACACCGAAAATGTAGACCGGTCAAACCCTCTGAATGAACCCTCCATACAGGCCGCCTGTCGCAAAGACCAGATTGCCTGGTTACAGGAATTACTGACAGAAAACTTGGATAGATTGCCTGAGGGAATAAGGCCCGTTCGTTTCTTCATGGCCGTTATCAATATGGCCGACTGGTCGGGGAGAATCCCACTCCACCTGGCTGCCTGCCGAGGTCAATTCAAGGTGGTGGAGCAGTTGCTGAAAGCTGTGGATAGTCTGCCAGAAACCGAAAGGGCCGCAGCTGTTCATGGGCTACTGAATGCTACTGACGATGGCGGGCAGACCCCGCTCCAGATTGCCAGCCAACAAAAACACCGCAAAGTTGCGGATTTGCTACAGGATGCTCTGCAGAAACTGCCACAAACAGCAAGGCTTGAACCCATCATTCCAAATGCCTTTGATCAACCGGACTCAAGCGAGCTCCCGGCGGCTCAACCAGTTACGACGAATGAGGCTGCTGAGGTTTCTGTACAACCGCCATTACTCGTTGATACGGCGGAACCCGCAGCAACTTATGCTGCACCCTCGCTCTCTTGTGAAGAAGACGTGAAGAAACTTCACCAGGCCGTAAAAAACGACAACATTAAGAGCTTGAGACGTTTGTTACAGACCACTCCCGTCAGCCTGGTCAATGAGAAGGAGAATGGGTTGACGCCCCTGTGCCGAGCTGCGTCAAAAGGCTACTCCGGGTGCGTCAAGGCATTACTGGAAGTTGACGGCATTCTGGTCAATAAAGAGAGTGACTTGGGCTGGACGCCCCTTTGGGCGGCTGCCTGTAACGGCCACCCCGAGTGCGTTGAGGGGTTACTGGGAGCTAAACACATTCTGGTCAATGAGAATATTAATTATGGTTTGACGCCCCTTTGCGTGGCTGCCCATTACGGCAACACGAAGTGCCTGTCGCTGTTTCTTGCTATCAATGAAGTAAAAATCACGCTCCTGAGCGAAGTATGGAACGGCCAAATCAAGGTCCTGGTGGAGTTACTGGACGCCCTGAATAACCTGAAAGAAACGGCAAAGTCTGAGGCCCTCATGCTGGTTCTGAATGTGGCAGACCAGGACGGTAAAACACTGCTCTGCCGGGCTGCACAATTCAGGCACAAGAAAGTGGTAGCCTTGCTCCTGAATGCCTTGAATGGTCTAGCGAAGGAGAAAAAGTCTGAAGCTACCATGACGGTGCTGAGTGCGGCAGACAGGTTCGGCAGAACACCGCTTTATATCTGCCTTTCACCACCCCTATCAGGAATACACCGACTCGTAAAAATTGCCCAAAATCTGCATGATCGTCCATTGTCTTTCCTTCAAACCGACCACATGTTCCTCCTGATTATTGACCGTTAAGACATTTATTCCCTGGAAACAGAAAAACACCCATCTCGCCGTTGGATTCTGGCAGGGCTTCTTTTTCTGGTTTGGAAATACTCGGCTCTGTTTTTTCAGCTCGTGCCTTATTTTGTGCTGGATAGCAGCATAGACCATCAGGCACAGTGTCATCACCATTAACAGAGCTTCAATGCGCTCAGCTTTCTTCAGATAGAGTGAAGAGACCAGAAAGTCCGGGCTTTTCAGGAATCGAAAGCCGCCCTCAACCTGTTGTTGTGACTTGTAGGTAGACAACAGCTCCGTGGCATTCATGCAATTCTGATCCAATTCATTGGTGCCCAGGATAAAGCAACCCAGTGAGGCCTGTGCATTCTCCCTTTTCTGACAGGGAACAAAGCATTCAGCCTGCACAAAGTACTCGAAGTGATCGGGCTTGCTATCCGGCGATGGCCGTCCCCTGCCCGAATAACAGGGTTTACCGGTAACCTCAGGCTCCGTTGCACTCTGGCAGAGTTTCGATTGTTTCTGCCATAAGGCAAAAGCCTTCAATGCATCGTCCCGACACAAAAAGGCCTTTTTTCCCAGCTTTTCCAGATCACGGGCTTCTTTCAGTGACTGCTTCTGCATCTTTCGGGTCAGTGTTTTCTGTTCAACCAGCCTGCGCTTTTTGTTGAGAAACAAGAACCATCGTTGTTTAACATCTCCATAGCAGGAAGGCACTTCAGCAGAGTAATAATCTTCATAGCCTTCAACCGGCTCCAATGACATGGCTGGCGCTTTGCCGACCAGCTCCTTTGCACCCTTGATATTCAGGGGCACACGGGAGATAAACAGCTGCTTTTGCTCGTCAAGCAACTGAAGGGTTTCAGCAACGTACATGGCGGCATCAGCGACCAGATAGCGGCTATTCAAAGTCTCCTTGAAACACGACAGATGATTTTTGATAATTTCCTGAAAACAAGTTTTGTCGTTTACATTGCCGCTCGCAGGTGCCATAAACACTGGAATACCTGCCTCATTTTCGGTCATTAACTGCAAGACCACCTGATTCAGGTCAGGTCGGTGGTCACGGCTGTAACCGCGGCAGATATGGATACAATTCAAGTCATCAGGATTTTCATGACTGTTATAGATTCCATCCACATGAAAGCTGGTGCCATCCAGATTTAATGCCTTGCAGGGCAGCTTCAGATGATTGACAACCTTAACGGCAAGGTTCAGGTACAAGTCACTGACGCCAGCGTCGTACAGGCTATCAAGGGCCCGACCAAGTACCTTGTCGTTCAAGTGTTCGGGTTGTATGCCTTCCCCGATGAGGCGATCAATCGGCTTGTCCTCAAAAAAATCAGGGAACATATACAGAGTTTGCCCTGTAAACCCCAACCCATTGATGATCATTGCGACCACCGCTTGTCCTATAGTGACATTACGCGCATCGGAGTCATTAGTTATACGCGCATCGATGTATTCGGCTATCTTTAGCTCCCGACACATAGCGGCAACCAAGCCAAGGTGGTTCAGGTTCTTAAACTGGTATTGAACTGGCAACATGTCGACGTTCCTGAATATCTGATCAATCCTTTGACAACAGATTTCAGGAAAATATCAATCGGGGTGGTGAAAGGCAGTTATATGGCTGCTGCTTTTGGCCACGATAAGGTCGTTACTGAGTTGCTGGCCGCTTTGCATAGACTGGCAAAAACAGAAAGGCCCGGGGCAATGACTGCCCTGGTAAACGCTGCCGATCTGTTTGGGAAAACACCTGTCTCGCAAGCTCACTCAAGGGGGCATTTTCAGATCGAAAAGCAGTTGACCAAAGCTTCCCCAAATGCAGGCTACATAGAGGAAGAAGCAAGAGATGAATGCACTGTCGGCATGCCTTTCAACGAAGCCCTTATACATCTGACTGCATTGCCAGAAGCAGCTAGGAGCCTGTCCGAGAATAGACTGCCCTACTGCGGTGGCAGCAAATTGGTCTAAAAATTCCGCTTTGTTCGGCAAATAGCCCCGCTATTCACCTCACAAAACGAAATTTTTATCCTCAATTTTCTGCCATCCTCGCTTCGGGCGCTATTCTCGGACAGGCTCCTAGGCTGAATGCTGTTATGGCAGTGCTTTATCATGCCAGAGAAGACTTACTATTTGAGCTGGATGTGGCTGATCTGGAAAGGTACGACACGCTGGTGGTTGAGATACTGGCGATCATGAGAAGGCTGCCAGAAGCACCAGAAGATGTATCAAGGAATGATGCAATCCTCAACGTAATGCACTGCCTCTGTGAGGGCGGTGAAACCGGGTTTTCCTATACTCGTTTGGCCAGCGAAGGGCAGGAACGGGTGGCAGAACTTCTGAATGCTTTTCCCATTTTGAGTGTCGCCCGGAACGGGCAAACAGCCATTGTCGTCCGGATGCGGAAAATTTTGGAGACCTGGCCTGAATCTAAAGATGTCAGGCAGTCACTACAGTACTGACTATCTCCAACAAAAAAAGGGAAACAGCGCTCCACGTGGCTGCCCAGAACGATCAACGGGAGGTTGTGGCGCAATTGCTGAATACCCTGGTCAGAATGGCGGAACCTGAAAGGACTGTTGCAATCCAGAAGGTGATGCATGCCGTAGACGCACATGGAGCAACACCGTTGTATTGGACTGCTTTCAATGGGGATCATATGGCTGTGGCGCAATTACTGAATGTTGTGGGCAGTCTGCCAGCAACAGACAAGCTTAAACTCGACTCTAAAGTTTTAGTCTGACTATTGGGTCAAATTTGAGCAGGTCTCACTGCCGCTACTCGGACTTTAGCTGCGCAGAGTCTTCATCGTGGCAACAGGAGGCCTGCTGTACCAAGCTTGGTTGCAAAGTAATGTATTGGCAACATTCATGTGACCATGGTTATACGTATTCTTCCCTGCGCTACTCAATTTATTGATCATCTCGATCAAGCCTTACGCCGTGCTCCGCAAGCTCAGCGACTGACTACCAAGCAACGCTATTTTCTGGCATTTGTCATTTCGGCAATGATTCTGACGCAGAAGCTCTGTTGGGCAACCATGGAACGTCGAAGCCTTGGCCAATACACATCAGCCGCCTTATGGTGGATGTTTTACCGATCCGAAATTGTCTGGCATCTACTGCTACGCATCAGTGTTCTCGTCATTATTGGCCGCTATGGTTTATCAGAGGGAAATCTTCTTATTGACGACACCGGGCGCTCACGATGCAAACGAACCAAAAAGATAGGCAAGACCCACAAGATTAGGGAGAAGAAGACCAGTGGTTATGTCAACGGTCAGGAGCTGGTCTTTCTGGTTTTACAAACCCCGCTGGTGACCATTCCCATTGACTTCCGGTTCTATATGCCTGACCCGAAGATGACCGAATGGCGGAAGAAAAGAGACTTGTTGAAAAAACAGGGAGTTCCTCCAAAGGATCGACCTCCCAAGCCAAAGCCCAACAGTGAGTACCCAACAAAACAGCTACTGGCGCTGGATTTGATTCAGGCCTTCCAACGCCACTTTCCTGATATAAACGTCACCGGCATCCTGGCGGACGCTCTCTATGGTGATGCCCATTTTATGGATGGAGCTTCCTCAGTCTTCTCGGGAACACAGGTTGTTAGCCAGCTCCGTTGGAACCAGACGGTGATCTACAAAAACAAAGAAGTTAATCTGAAGACCTATTTTGACAGTTATCTCGGGCCTGGCGTTAAAAAAACTCTGGTCATACGAGGAGGAAAGGAGCAAAAGGTGACGGTATTGTCTGCCCGTCTCAAGGTCAAAGCCCATGGGCAGAAGCGATTTATTATTGCTTTGAAATACGAGGGAGAGGACGACTATCGCTATCTGGCCGCCACGGATGTTTCCTGGCGTCATGATGATATTGCCCGGCTTCACACGCTGAGGTGGTTGATCGAGGTGTTCTTTGAGGACTGGAAACTTCATGAAGGCTGGTGCAACAGAGCCTTGCAGCAAGGCATTGAAGGGTCTGAGCGTGGCGTGATCCTGAGCGTGCTGTGTGACCATATGTTGCTCCTTCATCCTGAACAATCTGCCCGCTTGGAACACAAGCAGCCTGCGCTTACCGTTGGCTGTCTGGTCGAGAAGCTCAGAATCGATGCGTTGCTGGATATCATCCGGACAGTTGTGGATTCAGAAAATCCTCAGGAGCAGTTCAAGAAGCTGACGGAGTCTCTGGAAGACTACCGGCCAGTGAGAATATCCAGCAAGCATATGGCGGGCAGGGAGCTGGGGAGAATGATGCCAACTGCTTCACTCAAGTATCGTTTACCGGAATATCAAACACTTGTGCATTAGAAACTTGAGAGTCGAGTTAAAGCTTTCACTACTTCGGTGAATGCCGCTGACCAAATAGGGGTTACTGCGCTTCATTGGGCAGTTTTCAGAGGCCAGTGCAGCGTTGTGAAGCAATTCCTGAATTTCCTTAATACTGCGAATAACTTCCCGGAAGCAGAAAAAATTCCTGCCTTCGCAACAATGGTATGTGCGGTCGACACACTCAATAGAACGCCACTGTCCGCAGCTGTCGATAATGGCCAAGGGGAAATCGTGGATCAGCTGATTCAAGCCTTCCCGCTCTTGGGTGCTGTTCTGGGCGGGCATAACCAAAGCGTGAAGCAGTTAATGCAAGTGTTAACAGCGCTACCGAGGGAGGAAAGGGGGGCTGCCATTATGGCGGTGCTGAAGCAGGTCCGGCCAGAAGACGGAGCAACACCGTTGTATATTGCAGCCAGTCAGGGAAATATCGAGATAATGAAACCGTTGTTGAGTGCTGTAACTATTCTCCTGGCCGATGGAAAGCGCAAAGAAGCCAGGGAAGTGCTGTACTCTGCCTGCACGGTTAAAGAAGAAGATGGAACCCTGATGGCGATAACCCCACTCAGAATCGCAGCCATAAACCGGCATGATAAGGCTGTGAATTTACTATTGGAGAAAATACGGAAGTTATTTATTACATAATAAATGTCGTTTAAAGAGCGGCTGTCACCATCGCCTGGAAATAAGTAAATCGTCTAATCAAATGTTTGAACTTTATCTTGTGGCAAAACTCTGAACTCTATTGTTGAACCTTAGAGTCGAGGGGATAACTGGCTATGAATATGCCATCGATTTCTGCCCAAAGCACAACTGTGGCCCAACCTCAATGTCATGGCGATCAAGAGAGAGAAAGCGCCAGCGCAGCCCCGGTAAAATTTGATCGCTGGATGATCAGTTTAAGCGAGATTGACAGTTTCCTGCGGGGCAAGGACCATGAGGCGGTTGAGAGTATCGCAGAGCATATGTGCACAAGGGCGGAGCATCAGCAAGGTACGAAATCCTTCAATTTGAGTAACCCGGAAAAAGATTCTGGTGCCTGCGCTCTACCGGTGGATGACAGCCAGGGGGCAGCCAGGAGCAAAAGGTCAAGAACGTTACTGGCTTGATCCTCAGGCTCCAGTCAGGAGTGCACCAGTTGCTTGATGAAGTCAACGGCCATTTTGCCGAAGAGCCGACCACCGGGACTAAAGAGGCTTTCCATGCAGGTGATGGCAATATTGTGGCAGAAGACGATGGCTCGGTGGGCTTCAGTGGGCTTCCTGTCGGCCAACCCGATCCGGCTTATCAGTCTGCTACACTGCCTTCATTGTCTTTTGCGACGGCTGATCCAGTGGCAACGCCGGTAGCTCCAACGACCTCTTATGATGCCCTTTCGCATGAGGCTGAAACAAAGTTAGCGTATTTGAGTGCTCACATGGAACGATTGATGGGGGGGCAGTGGGGGGATGGTCAGATAACAGAGTGTAGAAATCAGATGCAGTGGATCAAGGGAGAGTTGAACAGTATAGAAACGTTGGGGCTTAAACATTTTTCTGGAAAACTCAGAGAGGTCAGGAAGCAATTTGAGGAGCTTCAGGTAAAGGATTTTCATCACCGATTGGATAAGCTGGAAGAGGTCATCAACATAGGGAACAGCAAGGATATACACACGATTGAACGCGAAAATATGGAAAAACGAGTATTGGAAGCAATGGGGGCTCGGTTTGAGCAAGTTAAATTAGAGCTGGCAGAGCTTCGTTCTCAATTCAATGAATTGAAAAAAAAACTACAACCCTGCAAGGGTCATATCAGTGATAGTCAACAAACAGCTACAGACAGTGAAGTTAAGAATACGATAGATCCTCTTGAAAAAGAGTTTGGTGATTACTGGAAAGAATATTTTCGCAAGTCTAAATATCTGGAGGAACAGTTTCAGCAGTGCTCCCACTTAGACCTCCTTAGAGAGCAACGCTTGGGCAAAATGATGGATCTTAGGGATTTCTGTCTTCAGTCATCAGAAGCAGCAAAAGTACTGATCATAAAATTCGTTGGTATACCAGCCTATGAAAAGGAGCATCTGATGCTTAACAGGCATATTGGACATATGCTTACGCAGATCGAAGTTCTGAACAAACAGATCTATCAACATGAGCAGAATAGCACCGGGAAAAACGATCTGGTTGTATGCAATCCTGAATTCAGCTTTTGATGAGGTTCCGGTGTGAGCATCAGCTTGTGGTACAAAAATTGCTAAAGGGTTAACTGTGTGGGTAGAGTAAAATCCGGGCTGAAAATCCAGTTCGGTTCCATGCGTCCGATGTCTTATTTTATCGTAGTAAAAAAACCATCTCTGTAGGCGTCATTTGTCAAGAAAAAGCTTCAGTCGAAAGGGTATGCGGCGCTACCTTTGTGTACTGACTTCCAACTTTTTATCGAACTGTTGCAGCTCGGAGATTTTTTGATCAATTGTTTCGCTTTTGTTATGGCTGGCGGATCCGGAGAGAGTAGAGAATGTGTTGTTTATCATCTGGAGATCTCCCATTATCAAGTATGCTCTGCCTCTCATCGATAATGCATTGAATTCTGACAAGTTCTGGTCGATGGGGGTGGAAAGCAGGTTATTAGCTGCTTGCATCACCTCCTCCAGATTGTTCAAGAGCTGATCAGTATCACTTGCAAGCCAAGGAGCCACCAACGGAGAGGCAGCATTCTTCTTGCCAGGTTGCGTGTCCTGATTTCCAACAGGCAAAGCGACGGCTCTTTCCTGAAGGGAAGGGCCTGTGCTTTCTGACGGGCATTTAGAGCATTCATTACCAGTAGAACTGGGTTTAACCTCCTTGTCACCAGCCTGGCCGACTTGTTCGTCCCTTGCTTGTGGAACATATTCTGCTGGAGCGGTAGTACTGGTTTGCGGTAGGTTAATCATTCCTGCTTTCCTCTTTGACTGAGTTAAGACTTGGGATGCTGTCGAGGTGAAGCTTTATGCACTCCTGTTCTCTCAGATTCCATGGGGGCTGGCGGCAGTCAGAACAGCGTCAGGTTATATCTTTAACAGCGGACTGACCGATGTGATCGAAGATTTCATGGCCAATCAAAGATAACGTTCGTATTTTCGAGGTCATCCAATTCATACGCTGCTTTCAGCCTGGAAACGTATTGGTTCAGCTCGGAGATTTTTTGTTCGATTGTTTCTCTGTCGCTGGGGAAATTTGGGTGAAGATGATGGAGATGTCCCAGTGAAGTGAGTGCTATGCCAGTCATTAGGTGTGCATCACGCTTTGACCAGTTTTGGTCAGGGGGATAGGAAAGTACTTCAGTAGCGCTTTCCAGGACCTCATCCCGCAGGGTGGTAGTTGCAAGTGTATTATAGTAATGATTAATCATTTTTGCAGAACTGCTAGCCTCGGAATTATTTTCGCCTGATATTGAAAGTGAACTAGTGTCGGGTATTTGTATCTCATTTCTGGTTTTAAATGTACTGTCGTGCACTGAGTGCAAACAACCTGACTCAATCAGCTCGAGTAAGCTGAAATAAGTATCAGCTAAAAAGGCGAATTCCATGATAGGAGAGTCAGCAATCGCCTTGAGCCGTGTGAAACGATCCCCAAAAAACATGGCAACGGTTCTTTTCTGAAGAGAATAACCTGCGATTTCTGGCGGGCATTCCGAATGTTCATTGTCAATATCACTGGGTTTAACCTCCCTGAGACCCGCAAAAGTCCGGGCGAGTGGCTCAGACTCTTTTGACGGCGGAACATCGGCGGCTGGAAGTAGAGTACTGGTTGGAGATATGTCATTCATTTCTGTTTCCTGTGAAGGCTGGAAAACTTATGCACTTCTGTCGTCAAACCGGTCTGGCAGTAGTCAGAAAAGCATGAGGTTATATATTCAAAAAGCGAACTGAACAATGTGATCGAGAATTCCATGGCCGGTATACTCAAGATTCTTTGCAAGCTTTGAAACATATAAATTTGAGATTTAGTTACTTTCTGAATTTGGACTAATAAAACAGGAAATAGTTCAAATGACCCGTCTGAATGCTCAAGAAATCGAAGTGGAATGGATTAAACATCTTATTGCTGCTTACAGGCCTCTTCTATCATTGGTTGAAGATCTTCTACGGTGGTCATTTTCTTCCCATTGGGTACGAAGATAATTGCCTCGTCAAGAGCGCCGATATATCGTCCCTGGTACTCTGGAATTTTGCAGGCATTAAAATACATTTGCAGGTGTCGGTGAAAAATTTCACTCCCTGTAGCATTGTTGGTGTGCGTTGGCCTTTCGCCGATAAATAGTACAGGCTTGGTTGTGCCCCATGCTCTGAGTATTTGATAATCATCGACATGTTCTTGTGAGAAATATTCTTCAAGCGTTGGCAATATGTTGGTAGGGGTGGCCAGCTGATTACCAGAAAATCGGATCTATGCTGATATTTCATCACTGTATCGAGTGAGTTTTCATTCCGGACAACTATCGGTGGTGAAGCCGCAGCCGGGTGTTGATAATTACTGTGATTGTCACTTACCACCATCCTGAAACCATACGTTTTCAGAAAGTAAGAGAGATACCCCTTACCCCCCATCACTTCGATACCTCTCTTGCAGTTCAATGATCGCAATTTCTCTGCCACAGGATTCAACCAGACAGACGACGGGGTAAAGTACAATCCAAATTCATCTTCCAATCGGCTGCTACCTCTGGCCTCTGCCAACAATGTATCTCTGAACAAGGCATATAACTTAGGGCTCTCTGCGTGATGCATCGCATTAAATTTTTTGAGTCCCTCTTCATGGCCCCTGGTATGATATTCATCGGGTAAGTCAAACCGTTTGAGCTGGTTAAAATAGTGTTCGTTGTTGTCTTGATAACGCCCAAGCGTCAGAATAAATTTAATGTCATCATCACTAAACTCACTGATGATCTCTAACAGTGTTTTCTGATCGAGTACTGGAAGCAGATTCCTGAAGCACCTGTTTTTAAAACTGGTGCAATCAGACTTTGTTATATCGTCTACTTTCGTTATTTTAAAATCAGACGTCTGTTTCGGCATCGCTGCAGCAGCCATGGCACCACTTTCCTGTATGGCTACTGTACTCTTTGCAGCGACTGGCTTTGGAAACGAGTTATCATCTCCCTGGCTGGGTGATGGCTTACGTGAACCAGCTATCGCCCTTGACGGCATATTTGCTAATAAATTATCCATCTTTACACGTCTGTCTGGAAGATTTACACGTCTGTCTGAAAGATTTGTAAAACAGGTAGAGATATCTCTCAAATTCATTAACTCTGACTTTCATTCACCGGTTTGGTTCCATTGGTTGGTGAAATTTTTTGGAGGTGCTTCCAGTCATTTAATGCATTTGAATGCTTACATTGAGCGATTGAAGGGAGATCAGCAGGCGGATGATCAGATACAGAGTGTCGAAATTTGATGCGGTGGATCAACGCAGAACTGGCCAGCATAAAGCCATTGGAATTGAGGATTCCGTTTTGTTCGGTGAATAAACCCACTATTCACCGAACAAAACGGAAGTTTTATCCTTAATTTTCTACCATCCTTGATACAGTGTTGCCCCGGCGGGCGTTATTCTCAAACAGCTTCTGAGGATTGCTTCTCTTTAGGCAGTGTATGTTCATATTGAACAATATTTTTTTCGTCCACACACTCCAGTTTTACATCAAAGCCCCACAGGCGGTGAAGGTGTTTAATGATTTCACTGGTGCTGTTCTTATCAAGGGGCCTTCCTTTGTGCATGTAATGACGAAGGGTCAGTGAACGGTCACCACGGACATCCACGTTGTAGACCTGGATATTGGGCTCCCGGTTCCCCAGGTTGTATTGTGCGGCCAGGTTTTCCCTCAGCTGACGATAGCCCGTGTCATCATGGATGGCATCCACCTCAAGGTAAGGGTTAATTTCATTGTCATCGATGCTGAACAGCCGCATATCGCGCATGACCTTAGGCGACAGGTACTGAAGAATGAAGCCTTCATCCTTGAAGTTCTGCATGGCGAAGTGCACCGCATCCAGCCAGTCAGTGTCGGCCAGGTCCGGGAACCACTGCCGGTCTTCATCCGTCGGATTCTCACAGATCCGGCGTATATCCCGGAAGATATTGAAGCCCAGGGTGTAGGGGTTAATGCCGCTGTATCTTGGGTCATCAAAATCTGGCTGGAATACGACACTGGAGTGAGAGTGCAGAAACTCCATGATAAAGCCTTCGGTAATCAGGCCTTCGTCGTACATCTCATGCATCAGGTGATAGTGCCAGAACGTTGCCCAACCCTCGTTCATGACCTGGGTCTGTCTTTGCGGGTAGAAGTATTGGGCAATCTTGCGCACAATGCGGATAATTTCCCGCTGCCAGGTTTCCAATAGCGGCGCATTCTTTTCAATGAAGTACAGCAGGTTCTCTTCCGGATCCTTGGGGAAGCGGACGGTTTTTTTCTGCTGTTCAGTCTCGCGGACCGGGATGGTTCGCCAGAGATCATTCAGGTTGCGCTGAATATACTCCTCCCGCTCCTGTGAGCGTGCCTTTTCCTGCTCCGCAGACATGGGTGTTGCCCGAACGTAGCGATTAACGCCCTGATTCATCAGGGCGTGGCAGGCATCCAGAATATCCTCGACAGCGCTGATGCCGTACTTTTCTTCACATTTGGCCAGGTAGCTTTTGGCAAACAGCAGGTAATCAATAATGGCACTGGCATCGGTCCACTGCTGGAACAGATAGTTACCCTTGAAGAAAGAGTTATGACCATAGCAGGCATGGGCAATCACCAGCGCCTGCATCGGCATGGTGTTTTCTTCCATGAGATACGCTATGCAGGGGTTGGAGTTGATCACTATCTCATAGGCCAGCCCCATTCTTCCCTGCTGGTAGTTCTGCTGGTTGCTGAGGAATGTCTTGCCATAACTCCAGTGGTTATACATCAATGGCATACCAACAGAGGAATAGGCGTCGAGCATCTGTTCAGAGCTGATCACCTCTATCTGGTTGGGATAGGTATCCAGCCGGAACTTGTCGGCCAGCCGGGCAAACTCCCGGTCATAGGTTTCAAGTAACTCGAATGTCCAGTCGGAACCGGTGGAAAGCGGTTCTTTTCTTTTTTTCGGTGTTCTTACCGGTGCTTCAACTGCCAACATGACTTCCCTCCTTTTTCTCAAATAAGCGGCGGAAGGTTGGGTAAATGTCCGCATAGCTGCGGATCTGTTGCATGGCAAAATGTCCCGGGTGTGCCTGCTCTATTGTCTTGTACTCATACCAGAGGTTCTGGTGATGGCGATCGGTGATCTCTACATAGGAGTAGTACTGACAAACCGGCAGCAACTTTTCCAGAATAATATCGTGACATTTACTGGAGTCGGCTTCCCAGTTATCGCCATCAGAGGCCTGGGCGATATAGATATTCCATTCGTTGGGAGAGTAACGGTCAGTAATGATTTCATCAGCCAGGCGCAAGGCTGTGGATACCACCGTTCCCCCGGTTTCCCTGGCGTAGAAAAAATCATGCTCATCACACTCACGGGCTTCGCTGTGGTGCCGGATAAAGACGACTTCTACCGCTTCATAGTTTCTCTCCAGGAACAGGTAGAGCAGCAGAAAGAAGCGCTTGGCCATGTCCTTTATTTCCCGGGTCATGGAGCCGGAAACATCCATCAGGCAGAACATCACGGCCTTGCTGGAAGGCTGGGGTACTTTGGCCATGTTATTGAAACGCAGGTCAAAATCATCAATAAATGGCAGGCGCTTCAATTTCTTGTTAAGTACATTGATCTCTTCACGGAGTCGGCGGGCCTGAAGTTGGTCAACTTCATCCGGGCTGACTTCCATTTCCCGCAGCTCTCGTTTCAGTGTTCTGATTACTTTCCGGTCTTTGCCGGAGAGTGCTATTCGTCGTGCATGGGCAGCACGCAGTGATCGGACTACGTTCAGGCGGTCAGGGGAACCGGCCGTGGTAAAACCTGCCCGCTTTAATTTATAGTCTGTGCTGTCTTTCAGCTCTTTCCTGACCAGGTTTGGCAGTTCCAGATCATCAAACAGATACTCCAGAAATTCATCACGATTGATCTGGAAGGCAAAGTCATCAGCGCCTTCACCACTGTCACTGGCCTTGCCATCTCCTGAGCCCTGGCCACCCCCGCCCGGTGGTCGCTGAATACGATCGCCCTGGTTAAACTCTTTATTACCCGGATGCACATGGCCATGATGCCCACCCTGACCATGATGGAAAAAGGGTTCGCTCAGGTCTTTTTTTGGGATGGTAATATTGCTGCCGCTGTCAACGTCGGTGATTGAGCGTTGATCAACAGCACCCTGTACAGCCTCTTTGACCAGGCTGCGGTAACGCCTCAGGAAACGCTGTCGGTTGACAGTGCTTTTCTTTTTCCCGTTGAGGCGCCGGTCGATTATGATGCTCATAAAGACGCTCCCCCGATAGTTGGTAATGTTCGCTGAATAGAAGTTGCCCTGGCTAATACAGGGCATAAGTAGCTAACCATATGAAATCATACATTTCTGACTCCTTGTTCAGGTACTCCCGGCAACCGCTCCTGCGTTGCTCTAGCTCCTGCATCCATGCAGTCGTGCTTCGTTACAACTCCGGTCACATAGCTACGGCTATGCTCCCTCCGTTGTGCCTCGCATAGCACCTGCCCAAGTAGCCAGAAATATATGATTCCATATGGCCAGCTACTTAAGAGTTATGCCCGCCTGCCGGTGATGGCAGACGGTGGTCGTTTTTATTGAGACTTGCGAACCCGGATATACCATTCGGATAACAGGCGAACCTGTTTCTCGGTATAGCCATGGGCAACCATTCGTGAAACAAAATCGGCATGCTTGCGCTGATCTTCCTGGGATCCCTTGGCATTAAATGAGATCACCGGCAGCAGGTCTTCCGTATTGGAGAACATCTTCTTCTCAATCACGGTGCGCATCTTCTCATAGCTCAGCCAGCTGGGGTTCCTGCCATCATTATTGGCCCGGGCCCTGAGCACAAAGTTCACCACTTCATTCCGGAAGTCCTTGGGATTGGCAATACCCGCAGGTTTCTCGATTTTCTCCAGCTCTTCGCTGAGTGCCGCACGGTCAAGAATATGGCCAGTATCCGGATCACGGTACTCCTGATCCTGAATCCAGAAATCAGCGTAGGTGATGTAGCGATCAAAGATATTCTGACCGTACTCAGAGTAAGACTCCAGGTAGGCGGTCTGAATTTCCTTGCCCAGGAACTCGATATACTTGGGCGTCAGGTACTCTTTGATAAACGACAGATAGCGATCGTGTATCTCTTCCGGGAACTGGTGCTGCTCAATCTGCTGTTCCAGAACATAAAGAAGGTGTACCGGGTTAGCAGCGACCTCTGAAGGATCAAAGTTGAAAACCTTGGACAGAATCTTGAAAGCAAACCGGGTGGAAAGACCGTTCATACCTTCATCAACCCCGGCCATGTCCTTGTATTCCTGCAAAGGCTTGGCATTAGGATCGGTATCTTTCAGGTTCTCACCGTCGTACACCTTCATTTTCGAGTAGATTGATGAGTTCTCCGGATCTTTGATACGGGACAGTGTGGTGAACTGTGCCAGCATCTTCAGCGTATCCGGTGCACATGGGGCATCCTTGAGGGAACTGTGTTCAAGCAGCTTCTCATAGATATGGATCTCTTCACTGACTCTTACGCAGTAGGGCACCTTGACGATATTAACCCGGTCAATAAAGGCTTCATTGGTTTTGTTGTTCCGGAAAGACTGCCACTCAGACTCGTTGGAGTGCGCCAGCAGAATACCTTCATAAGGGATGGCACCAAGGCCTTCGGTGCTGTTGTAGTTACCTTCCTGGGTTGCGGTCAGCAATGGGTGCAACACCTTGATCGGTGCCTTGAACATCTCAACGAATTCCATGATACCCTGGTTGGCACGGCACAGCGCGCCGGAGAAGCTGTAGGCATCGGGATCGTCCTGGGAGTACTCTTCCAGCTGACGAATATCGACTTTACCCACCAGGCTGGAAATATCCTGATTGTTTTCATCCCCTGGCTCGGTTTTGGCGATACCAACCTGATTCAAACGACTTGGGTAGAGTTTAACCACCCTGAATTTGGAGATGTCACCACCATACTCATTCAGCCGTTTAACGGCCCAGGGTGACATGATGTACTTAAGATACCGGCTTGGTATCCCGTACTCTTCCTTGAGAATGTCGGCATCTTCATCCGGATTGAATAAGCCCAGGGGAGATTCAAAAACCGGCGAGCCTTTGATGGCATAGAACGGTACTTTCTCCATCAGGTGTTTTAATTTTTCCGCAAGGGATGATTTACCGCCCCCCACTGGCCCCAGTAAGTAGAGAATCTGTTTCTTCTCTTCCAGGCCCTGTGCGGCATGCTTGAAATAAGAGACGATCTGTTCAATGGCTTCTTCCATGCCATAGAACTCTTTGAACGCCGGGTACTGCTTAATCAGTTTATTGGAAAAGATCCTGCTTGAACGTGGATCCCGGGAAGTGTCAATCACCTCAGGCTCACCAATCGCTTTCAGCATACGTTCAGCGGCGTTGGCATAAGCCTGGGGATCTTTTTTGCAGAGTTCCAGGTACTCTGTGAGACTCATCTCTTCCTGCTGGACGGACTCATATCTCTGCTGGTATTGAGCAAATATGGACATCTGTTTTCCCCCTCGCCTGATCGTTGTGAGTCTTGTAAGGCGTACTGCTTAATTATGATTTTCAGAAGTCTTGCTATCCTTTTGAACGACACATTATCAATAATGAAAAAAGTGTACGTACATCTACGTTATAGAACTAATGGATAAGAATGTCTATACCTTTTACGTTTTGATTTTTCAGGAATTATTTGTGCATGAAAAGAGTGGGGTGGGCATAAAATAGCCAACTGTTTAATAGGCATCCAGCCAGTCTAGATTAGTTTTTCGATTATTTGAATATACTCTGTCGTATAAGTATTGGTCATAAGAGTTGGTTGATTTTCATAAAAATCTAAAAAAAATATTTTATTGAATTTGCTTATCATTATTGAAATATCCGGGTTAGCAGGCGGTCCCTGAAAATAGACTCACCTGATAATAGATTATCGTCGTATAATTGTTAATCTGTTTTTTTGTAAGGGATAACAATGCTATTTCTACTCTACCTTGTCCTGGGGGCTTGTGCCGGAGTGATGGCCGGTTTATTTGGTATTGGTGGCGGGCTGATTATTGTTCCTGTACTGACCTTCAGCTTCACCGTCCAGGGTATGTCCCCTGAGGTTTTGACCCATTTGGCGGTAGGCACATCCCTGGCTACCATGGTGGTGACATCGATAAGTTCTATTAAAGCGCACCAGGATGCCGGAGCTGTTCGATGGCGGATATTTGCCACGTTAAGTGTCGGTATTCTTGCCGGTGCTTTTCTCGGGGTGTATACCGCCGTGAATCTGAGTGGGCATCTGCTGCAGAAGCTTCTTGGTGTATTTGCGATCCTGGTGTCAGCAAAAATGTGGTTCGGGTTTAAGGTTTATGAAGGTGTCAGAGTGCCGGGGAAATCAATGCTGGTGAGTGCCGGTGTTGTCATTGGGGCTGTCTCCAGTATGTTTGGTATTGGTGGTGGGACTCTGTCTGTGCCGTTTTTGCGCAGAATCAGCCTGACAATGCAGCAGGCAGTGGGTACTTCGGCGGCCTGCGGCTTCCCTATTGCCGTGATGGGAGCCTTATCCAACATGGCTCTGGGTGAGAAGAGTTCAGGCCTGCCTGCTCTGGCTACCGGGTATGTTTATTGGCCTGCTTTCCTGGGAATTGTCTTGACCAGTGTTCTATTTGCGCGAATTGGTGCCCGTATTGCTCATGGGCTTGCAGCAGATAAGTTGCAGAAGCTGTTTGCCCTGTTTCTGTTTATTGTTGGAATACAGTTTTTGGCTTAACACCGGCTGATCCGTTCACTATCCAGTTGTAATGCTGAATCTGGCGTAGCATTTCACACTTAATTTATCCGTTTTTCCTGCTCTAAGATATTTACCATCTTAACCAGTGTTTCTTCCAGATATTGCTGACGGGGTTTAAAAGGTGGCAAGCTTGAGTGGGGGTCATCATGCTGAACCGTACTGTCTATTTCGGCCATAACCTGGCCTACCGTTGTATGTTCAAATCCCCTTTGTCTGGCGATAGTCACACACTCAGCAGGCAATAGTACCGGTGGTGTTTCCTTGATGTACTGCATGCCCCCGGATGTCTCGATAATAACGACGGCTTTATCTAACCATACTTTTTGACCGTTGACCTGCTCATGGAAAATACCATTTTCAATGGCCACCACCAAAAAATCAGCGTCATGATCAGCTGCCTGGTACTTTGCTTTCGCGTCTTTTATTCTGTTGCCAGCTCCCGTAAGGGTTTCGTTTTCAACGGGCTGGCTATTTATTCCGGAACGTGCTTTGGTTGCAATCAGATTAACCTTGTAGCGATCAAAAGCTTTCTCTACGGCACTAATTTTCATTTTTGACTCAGAGCCCACAACAATATCAATTGCAGGTTTGCTGCCAGCGGCGGAAAGATTCATAGCAATGGCTCAGCTTTTTTTAGAAGATGTCGTGCAATTATAGTGAGCTTTTTGGATTGTGCTTCTGCTAATTTTCAATTTGTGAGTGAGCGAAAACTCCAAACACGTGAAAACTTAATTGCTGTTTTTTGAAATCAGCGAATCAGGCCCGCAAAGCTGATAGGAAACAGGTTTAGCGGGTGTTAAAAATGGCGATATATCAGACATTCAGTATTGAGATTGAATTTTTGAACTTTGCGGTTTTTAGCTAAAAAGGATTTACCCATGGCTCCTCCCATTGAACCCAACAAGCCTGGCTCCAATAGCTTTACCCACGATTTTCCTACACCAGAAAGTAAACCAGTCAAAAAAAAATTCCATAAAGATGTAGCACCTGTCAGGCTGCAAGAGCCCGGCATACAGGCAGATGATGGGCAGCAGGGGGCAAAAGCGATTACCAGCTTTGAAACAATAAAGCCAGTTAATGCAACTCCACTTGTGGATGAAAAAACAGCCCTGTGCCAGAGCATGAATTGGAAGAGCTGCTCTCAACGGATGGAGAGCTTGCGAAAATTCATCGGGAAAATTCTGAAAATTACTATATCAGTGAGTCTGATAGAGCGCTGAAATCGTTAATGGAGTCCATAAATAATGGTGATCTGACCAATGATCTCTCCGACAAAAAAGCTTTTAATAGCTATAAAAATTTAGTCACACAACTGAATTTGCCAAAAGATCTGACAATCACCCTGACAATGCCATCAGGTGACATATTCTGTTTAATTCCTGTCAACAGCCGACTAAAGATTATAGATAACCTGCAACCACTGATTAGCACAGCGATCCAGCTTACTGAAGACATAAAATATTCAAGAATCAGCCAGCAGAGAGCACTACCCCCACCCTCCAGAAAAAAAGAAATTCTGGAAAATATCAATCAGCTACTCCCCAGGGTCAATAACCCTGAACCGTTTATATCGAGATTTAATGAAATAAAAAAACCACCAATATGCATCACGACCGATAGCTGCAAAGCATCTCCTGTTGATGTGCAAAGCCGACCCTCACCGGAGGCAGAACTTGCCATCACAACCATAAATACCCCGGAACAAATAGAAAAGCTGGCTGATCAGTTAACGGCACACCGGAAAAAAGTGCAATCGTTCATCCACTGGACGCAACGCTCATTGTTGGAAAATGGTCCGGATATGAGGAGGATAGCACCACACTGGTCCGACATTGAGGGCGGCCCACTGCAGCAGGCAAGGCAGCTGATTGGCAGTGGCAGCGAACATCTCAGCGCAAGACTGATAGCAATAACTGGCGCTATTGAAGATGATTTAGCGGGCTTGAAAAGATATATACGGGATGCCGCCAAATACGATTTCAGAGGTGGCGAGCAATATCTTAAACAGGTGGATATCTATGCCGAAGTGGTCAGGCGGTTATCCAACACTCAGTCTGCAAAGAAAAAGGCTGACGGAGAAATCGCTGCAATTATCGATAGTAAAAGGGCAATCGCACAGACCAATACCGGCAAGACGGCTCAGTGCGTTCCTGACGCCATTCAGGCACTCACCGGACTGCACAAGCAGCTAAAGAAACGATTCAATGCCAATCTATTTGAACAGGAACTTATGAAGGTTCTGGCAGAGGATAGCGAGTCGTTCAGCAGTCGACTTCATATTTATCAGCGTGATCGATGGCACCAGGTCAAACTTGAATACACTCCGGCAGCGTCCATGCGTCTCCATGATGGCCGTGCTGACACTGCTGATGCTGAACGTGGAAACAGAGACCCTTTTGCAAATGGCTATCATGACAAATTGGCTCTTTCAATGGAGCGGAACTCGCCTCATGCAATAAATATGCTGGCCTACACCATGCAAGTTGATGGTCAGGAGACGGCCAGGCATATCCGGGTCGGCTGCCCTTATGCCTACAAGGAAAAAGGAGAGAATGTTGATCGCATAACCGACCAGCGCCTCGATGAAATCTTTACTGCTCTTCTGCTTCATAACCATAAACCGGCGTTACAAAATGCCATGAAAAACCCCGATCACCAACCGATTGAGCTGGATTGCCTGTACCTGAATTTGCTGAGTCCGGATCAGATCCGTGATAGCCGTATTGCCAGAGCCGCAGGCCTGGAAAATGAGAAAGAATGGACTGAAAAGCTGCACGAAAAGTTAATGGAAATGTCCAATAAAGAGCGCACGCTAACCATTCATTACGCTGATGGCAGGTCCGCTGACGTGAAAATCAGACCACGGCCCGTTATGCTGGTTGCACCCTGTAATAAACTGGCCTTGGCAGACCGGCAAAAATCATTGTCTGGCAAAATCCTGATGGCTAATGCCAATACCTGGAAAACGGTGATGGAGGTCAATGGCGCTGCACTGCAACAATTAGTCGGTGCAAACCATCAGTACGGCGGCTTACTGGGAGAAAAGCTGCCAGCACTATCCGGCAGCAAACAGCACAGGGCAAAGGGGTTGGCTGATGAGTTATGGGCACTGTACAACACACCTGGCGGCCTGCAGCAGGTTGCCGAGCAATCAGGCCCCTTTTATTTCTCCGGAAAATTAAGAGAGCTATCCGCCATTATGGGAATGGACCTTTTCACTGGTTGCAAAAGCAATAAAGATCGAACCGGGCTCTCTGAGGCAGTTCAACAGTCGATGTCAACCTGCGGTACTCCCGGTCTTACGGAACAGTTTATGGTCTACGGTGGCCATATAATGATTCAGATGAAAAATACCGGCCTGCCCGGCTATAAACTGGATGGCACCCAGGCCAAACAGCTGGACGACAGTATATTTTCAAAGCTAACCCGTTAAGACAGGTTTATGGCCGAAGACATCAACGACTTTCCTTTTATTTCAACTGTTTCCGACTGGCTCAGAAGCCAGTTACCTTGGTACACTTGAACGGTATTTTACTGATCGGAAATGATTTGTGATTGCGTATCCTGAGATAGATCCCGTGGCGTTCAGCCTTGGCCCCCTGAGTGTGCACTGGTATGGCCTGATGTACCTTGCAGGCTTCGCCCTGGCACTCTGGCTGGGTGGTATTCGTGCCCGGAGATCCGGCGGCCTGTGGCGTCCGGAACAGGTCAGTGACCTGGTTTTCTATGGGGCTGTCGGGGTTATCCTGGGCGGAAGATTCGGGTATGTCATCTTCTATCACTTTGACTACTTTGTCAGAGACCCGCTCTGGCTGTTCAAAGTGTGGGATGGCGGCATGTCCTTTCACGGCGGCCTGCTTGGGGTGCTGGTGGCCATGTGGCTCTATGGCCGTTCTCAGGGTAAAGGCTTTTTTCAGGTGACGGACTTTATTGCCCCACTGGTACCTTTGGGGCTGGGCCTTGGTCGAATAGGAAACTTTATTGGTGGCGAGCTTTGGGGCAGGGCCTCCGATGTGCCCTGGGCCATGGTGTTTCCCACCGATCCCGGGCAAATGGCAAGACACCCTTCCCAGATTTATCAGTTCTTCCTGGAAGGGCTCGTGCTGTTTGGCATACTGTGGTGGTTTTCAGCAAAGCCCAGGCCACGAATGGCCATTTCCGGACTGTTCCTGCTGATCTATGGGCTGGCAAGGTTTGCCGTTGAGTTTGTCCGGGAGCCGGATGCCCAGCTTGGTTTTATCGCCTTCGACTGGCTGACCATGGGGCAACTGTTGTCTTTGCCGATGGTCGTTATGGGTACAGTGTTTATGGTTTGGGGGTATCGTCACCATTCACTGGTGAATGGCATGAATAGTGATGACGCCGCCTGGCTGGCAAAGACCAGGGCGAATAACAGCCCGGAGCCTAAGAAACGAAACTGCCCAGAGCTAAAGCAACGAAATAGTGGATCGAAAAAACGATGAAAGAATATCTGGACCTCCTGCGCCATGTAAAAGACCATGGCACCTTCAAAGCGGATCGGACCGGCACGGGTACCTACAGTGTGTTTGGCTATCAGATGCGGTTTGATCTTTCCCGGGGCTTGCCACTGGTGACCACCAAAAAATGTCACCTGAATTCAATCATTCATGAATTATTGTGGTTCCTCAAAGGGGATACCAATATCGGCTACCTGCAGGAAAACGGTGTCCGGATCTGGAATGAGTGGGCAACCGACGAGGGTGATCTCGGCCCGGTTTATGGCCAACAGTGGCGCAGCTGGGAAGGGGCCAATGGTGAAGTGGTCGACCAGATTCAATGGCTATTGAATGAGATCAAAACCAACCCGGATTCAAGACGGATGGTGATCAGCGCCTGGAATCCATCGGTACTTCCGGATGTCGCCTACTCGCCAAAAGACAATGCCGCTATGGGGCGTCAGGCGTTACCACCGTGCCACTGCCTCTTTCAGTTTTATGTTTTGGATGGCAAGTTGTCCTGCCAGTTGTATCAACGCAGCGCCGACATCTTTCTGGGAGTGCCTTTTAACATTGCTTCCTATGCGCTGTTGACGATGATGATTGCCCAGGTCTGTGACCTGGAACCCGGTGATTTTGTTCACACCTTTGGTGATGCTCACCTGTACGCGAATCATCTTGAACAGGCAGAAGAGCAGTTAAGCCGCACACCTTACCAGCGTCCCCGGATGAAGCTAAACCCGGCCATTCGTGATCTGTTTGAGTTTACCATTGATGACTTTGAGCTGGTGAATTATCAGGCCCATCCCCATATCAAAGCGGCTGTGTCCGTTTAACCGCGTCTTGGTGGTTTATCCGTGGGGCAACCTGCGGGTTAACTCGTCAGGCGTGAACCTTTCAGCGGCCAGGATTGCATACCCCTGCCTCAAACATAGCCCGCAGTATGGCGTTTCGGTTCTCTTGCAATGTGACCAGGTTCTGGTACTGGAGGGAGTTTTGCACAAACTTCAATGATCTGCGCTGTCTGGCGGCAAGAATCTTACTGTCTATATCCAGTGGACCCCCTTGTGGATTTTGCCAATAGTGGCGAATGATATCGCTGGCGACAATAAATGTACCGGTCCGGCCTACCCCCGCGTTACAGTTAACCACCATCGGATTATTTGCCCGTTCCAGCACTGCCGGGTGTTTTCTCAAGGTTTCGGCAATCATCGTGATGGCTGCCAGCCTCACCGGATTGTTGGCTGTTCCATCAACCCACCCCATTTCATTGATGCGAAAGTGCGGTTTGCCATTAATTTCCAGTTGGTCAATCCTCAGCTTCATATCTGGCAGATCCATTGAACCGACCAGGCTTGCTGATACGGAAGGCAATGTCTCCGTTCCTGTTGTGGTGGTGATTTCCAGTGCCGGAATGGTTTTCGGCTGATCAATGTCGGTTGGTCCAATGCGGGTGTTATCACGGCTCTTGAGTTCATTCTCAGTGACCAGGGCAACGGAGATGGCCGTATCGTTCACTGCCAGCAGCTGCAGGAAACGGTCATGGGTTCTGTTGACGGCCCCCTGTGCCGCAATGAAACGACCGTAATGCATGTCGATGTAGTTGGCATGGTATGCCTGGCCAGGCATGGCGCAGTATGCCTCGTGACAGCTTATATTGCTGTGCTTGGAGAGGGCATAATTTTTAAAGTTAGCGGCACTGGCCCTGCCACAGGCCCCACCATTGAGATTTTGCTCAAAGGGAACATCTCGGGATCTTTTGCGCAGCTCCAGGAAACGTTTGGAGACATCTGCGGAGCAGAACCGGGAGAAACTGGGAAACGTATGCGTAACCGATCCAAGGGCCTTCAGGATGCCCTGCAGAGTTTCGGCAATGGCAGGCAGTTCTGTGCTGTTCCCGGTGATGACTGTCCGGATGAGCTGGGTAGCGCACTGGCGGTCATTACTGGCTGCCTGCGAACCGGGCAGAAGTGATTCAGCCTGAGCCGGTGTGCCTGCTGTTGGCGAAAGTTGCACAATGCTACGTTGAGTTAATGACGATGAGGGAAGGATTTGACAAAGTGCAGTTGCCAGGCAAATAAGCCCGGCAGTGGCAAAAACCGCGGAAGGTATAAAAGCATCGGACGCGATCGCAGCAGCGATAAAACCCGCGCCGACAAGCGCAATTGTACAGGTACGGACTTTTCGCCAGGGCACTCGGGCGATTATTCCTGTGTTATTCCCGGGCTGCGCAACTGGATTATGGCGATAAACTCCGGTTGTTTCTGTAATTGTAGAGGTTGTTGGTATCATTCTAAGGTACTGAAAGTCAGGTACTCCGGAAGTCAACGGTGAAACTTTTTCATTATCGTATGGTCAGTAAACTATATGACTCTTTCTAAAGGTGAGTAGCCGGAGAAAGATAGTTGAGGAGGTTTTTTAATGGGACCAATTTCTTCACATTTCTCAATGTTTCATGAATTCTGGGGCGGTGACGATGACAAAAATGTTTTTCGGGATCACCAATCTTCTGATTTATTCTGGCGTCATGGTTCCGGGCATAAGACCTTTACCAGTGATGGTGCCAGTAACCGTCTCTTAGAACAGGCAACCGTTGACCATGTTGGCTGTTGCCTGGTCTCTTTTGATTCAGGAAAACGAAAAATTGCTGCGCTGAACTCTGGCACCCGACTGCTTTTCAAACATCAACTACCCCATGAATCATTCCTGAAGCCAGAGAAAATCAGGGAACTTTCCGACCGGGATATTATCGTGCTCCACGGTTTCTCTGAACTCCGGGATGCGCAAGCCTTTGAGCACCATCTTAGAGTGCGCTCTTATTACAACGAAGATGGCATTTGCATACTGGATAAATTTCCAAAATGGCCTTCGGCAGACCAGATGGCAAGTTATGGTTATGTATTTACTGGGGTTCAGGCTCATGGTGGCAAATGGTGTGTTGATATGGATTCAATCTGGCAAAGTAAATTGTTTATCAACTTTGCGATAGAAATGATGAATAAAGATCATTCTAACCTGACGATGGAGGACATATACGCAGCGTCCTGTCGCAACATGAAGGTAGATAAAGGGCAATACCTTGAGGAGCTTGATGTCGCCCGCAGGCAACCTGTGCTTAATCTGAACTACAGTAGCTTGCAGAAACATGACTGGCTAACGCCGGTTCCGGCCTGGCGTTCAGTGGTACAAACAGAAGATTCCTTCCAGCCTGAACTCCAACTGGTCATGCCTGCCAATTTTGATATTCTGCCCAGGTGCAGTCCGGCAGGTTTCGGTATTGCCGCCCGAACCTGGCCGACAGGTCCGGCCGTTGGTTATGGTTCATCCACTGCTAATCCTTATTGTCAGTTGCCAGCAACATCGCCTTTGCCACCAGTGAGGCAGCCAATAAAACCGCCAGCATATCCCTTTATTCAGGCAAGGGCTCTGCACGTGGCCAGAACTGGTGCTGATTCCTATTCTGCCACTCTGAGATATGCCGGGGCTGTGTTGAAGCACCTGGTTTTGAGGCGGTAAATTACGGTTTAATCGTGATTTTCAGGTACCGGCAGCTGGGCAACACCCAGGTCAAGCACTTCTTCAACCACTTCCTGGTCATACTCGGTATCTGCCAGGGTACTGCTGACTTTGGCAAGATGAACCAGTGCATCGCCCTCATTAGCCAGTGGCAGCTGGCTAAGACCAATAACAACGCCATCAAACGGTGCGGTGATGCTTTCACTGTCACTGGCGTCAAACGGATTCACAATGGTCATCATGGTGTCCCCTTCCTTGACCAGGTGACCCTGTTTGATATGAAGTAACACCAATCCATCCCTTGAGCTTCTCAGCCACTGGCTCTGGTTGCACTCCCATGGCTGAATAGCCGGTGTTTTGGCGGGTTTCCCGGGCAGCATATTCAGATGACGCATAACACGCATAACGCCTTTGAAACCCAGCTTGATGGAAGCCTGTTCCAGTCGTAATGCTTCACCGGCTTCATAAACCAGTGCCGGAATGTTGTACTCATTGGCTGCATGGCGGAAAGAGCCATCTCTCAGGGATGAGTGGAGGATTACCGGCGCACCAAAGGCTCTGGCCAGACCAAGACATTGCTCGTTGGTCAGGTCGGTTCTCAGCTGTGGCAGGTTGGTTCTGTGAATGGCTCCGGTGTGGAGGTCCAGAGCATAGTCAACGTGTGGAAAAATGCCCGTAGTAATCAGGTTGGCGAGCCTTCCGCCCAGAGACCCTTTGCTGGATCCCGGGAAGCAGCGGTTCAGGTCTCGGCGATCAGGCAGGTAACGAATTTGCTGGATGAATCCAAGCTGATTAACCACGGGAATGACAATCAGGGTGCCATGGATTTTCGCCAGATTTTTATAGCCGAGGATTTGCCGGCAGATTTCCACGCCATTGAGTTCATCGCCATGAATGGCCGCCGTCACTAACAGGCATGGGCCTTTTTTGCGACCGTGAATAACCTCAATCCGAAGATCAATGGGCGTATCGGTGTAGAGTCTCACGACCGGGATATTAAGGTGCTGTCGTGTACCTGGCAAAATGGTATGGCCAAATAGCTCTAGGGGTTGTGCTCTTTCCATGGAAGACTCCAGCCCCGGTCATCAGGCCTGAAAGGCAGAGACCGGGATTGAAAAGCATCACTCAGGTGTTTTTTTAATCAGAGTGATGGTGGGTTGGTGAAGTGGATTTATCCGGTAATTCGTGTATTGCTCGTGCGGCGATAGTTATTTTCAAGATATTCGATAATGCAGTTGGCTACATCGTTGGCCGTTGCCCGCTCAATACCTTCCAGCCCCGGAGAGGAGTTGACCTCCATCACCAGGGGGCCACGGTTGGAGCGAAGAATATCGACACCTGCCAGTCTCAGCCCCATGGCTTTTGCCGCCTTTACTGCGGTGGCCCGCTCGTCTTTGGTCAGCTTCACCAGGCTGGCACTGCCGCCCCGGTGAATGTTGGAGCGGAACTCGCCTTCAGGTGCCTGACGTTTCATCGCGGCGATGACTTTGTCGCCAATGACAAAACAGCGAATATCTGCACCGCCGGCCTCTTTGATGTATTCCTGAACCATAATATTGGCTTTCAGGCCCATAAATGCTTCCAGGACACTTTCTGCCGCTTTCCGGGTCTCGGCCAGGACCACGCCAATACCCTGGGTGCCCTCCAGTAATTTGATCACCAGGGGGGCACCGCCAACCATATCGATCAGGTCGGGGATATCGCCCGGGCCACTGGCAAAGCCGGTAACCGGCAAGCCCACGCCTTTACGCGACAGCAGTTGCATTGACCGTAACTTGTCACGGGAGCGGGCAATGGCCAGGGACTCATTCAGTGAGTAACAATTCATCATTTCAAACTGGCGAATAACCGCAGTCCCGTAAAAGGTGTTGGAGGCACCAATACGTGGAATCACCGCATCATAATGAGGCAGCTCCACCCCTTTCATATGAATACTGGGGTGTTTGTCATTGATATTCATGTAGCAACTCAAAATATCAATAACATCAATCGTATGACCTCTGGCTTCTGCAGCCTCAATGATGCGGCGGGATGAGTATAACCGCTCGTTACGGGAAAGTAGCGCAATTCGCATTGGGTAATTCCTGATAAAAGGTCATTCTGCGCTCAGGCTGAAAACCTGGTTCATGACTGATTCAAATTAAAAGGCTGAGAAAAAGTATGGCTTACCAGAGCGCTTTTTACTGAATATACGCAGACCAGCAGATACGTAAAACGGTGTTATAAAAGTAGTACTCGTCTTTTGCTATGAACATGCTTTGTCACCATGCCATGGTCGCTTATTCCATCGTCACAAAAGAGGTCCGGGTAATCGCTTGAACAGCAATATAAATCAAAGCGGGCTGATCAACTGCAGCCCTTGGGTAGAGGAGGGATCCTGATCAGTAGCGGGGGGCAGTTTACCAGTGGTCAAAGACCAGGTGCTCATCTCCGAGTAACTCCCGCAACCGTTTGCGTTCAAGGTGAAGCTCCGCTTTCGACCGTTTTTTCTCATAGTCGGCCTGGCGGGTGCGATAACGCTTTTTAGCTTTGGCCGCTTTTTCAAACTCTTCTTCGAAGTCTGGATACTCTTCCATCTCTGCCTGCTCTGAATGCCGGTCAAGACAAATAGCAAACAGCCGTTCCTCATCTGCTAACCATCGTTCACAAAGGCTGGTCTACAAGAGAGAGGAACTGGCGTTGCTGCGCTAATTTCTGGTAAAACCGGGGTTCAGTCAATAAAAAAAAACAGGGCCAGAGTAAAACAGGATGAATTCCTGTTTTTTGTGATTTAGTTGTTTTTTAGTCTGAAAATAAGGCATTTTTTCTATAATTTTGCTTTTATGTTGGCATATTTTTAGTGTTTTATGTTTCTTTAGTGAGGGAGGGAGTGATTTTTCCCGGTTTTTTGCTGGATGTTGCTGAGTGAAGCGCCATAAAACCTTACTAAAAAGTGGCTGCTCTGGGATCAGGACCATCGCCACTTAGTCTCAACGCGTTTTTCGGGTATCCTCACAAACTTTAGATCAATCATCCGGCAACCAGCTCACCACCATGTTCTTCCCTGATATCTTCCACTTATTCCGCAATTACTGGGCAAACGACCGGATTAATTACAGTGTCAAAGTCCTTTTTGCCCTGACTGGCGTTACCTTGCCTGCCTGGTATCGGGGATCACCTGATGACATCACGCCCATGGTACTGGGGGTGATTGCCGCTGCCCTGGCTGAAGTGGATGACAACCTCTGGGGAAGGATTAAAGCGCTGATCATGATGCTGGCCTGTTTTCTGCTGGCATCACTGTCCATTGAGCTGCTGTTTGATTATCCATTGCTGTTTGCGCTGGGGCTGTGCAGTTCGACGTTTGGGTTTACCATGCTCGGTGCCATGGGGCCAAGGTACAGCAGTATGGCCTTTGCCTCGCTGTTGCTGGCGGTTTACACCATGCTGGGTGCGGCGGCAAGCCAGAGCCTGTGGGAGCAGCCGCAGCTGCTGCTCAGTGGCGCGCTCTGGTATGGTGTGCTGTCTCTGGTCTGGCAAATTCTCTGGCCTAATCGACCAGTGCAGCAATCCCTGGCCAATATATTCAAAGAGCTGGCGGGTTATTTTGACAGTAAAAGTCAGCTGTTTGATCCCGTCGCCAATATGAACCCTCAGCCCCTGCGTCTGGAGCTGGCCAGAAAAAATGTCAGTGTTGTTAATGCCCTGAACCAGGCCAAGGCTTCTTTGCTGCAGAGAGTCCGCCGACAGGACAGCGTGAGAGAGCAGTCTTTCCTGCACATCTACTTTCTTGCTCAGGATATCCATGAACGGGTGAGCTCTTCCCATTATCGTTATCAGGATCTGGCAGAGTACTTTTCCCGCAGCGATATTCTTTTTCGCTTTCAGAAAATGTTGCGAGTTCAGGCTAAGGCATGCCGGGCCATCGCCCGGTCTCTGGCTATGGGGCAAGAGTATTTGCATGATAACGAGAATGCAGCGGTGCTTGATGAGCTGCAGCAGTCACTGAAATATCTGCAACAACAGGAAAACCCTCAGTGGCGATCTCTGCTGGTTCAGCTGGAATATCTGCTGAAAAACCTGACGACAGTGGAATTACAAATATCATCTGTAGGACACCCGGACTCAGAAATATCCGCCGACGAGCGCATATTGGCTGATTCCAACCCGAGGGGAATCAAGGCTCATCTGCTGTGTATCTGGCATGAGTGTCGCCTGGACAGCCCTCTGTTCCGACATGGCCTTCGTCTGGCAGCGTCGCTGACAGTGGGTTACGGGCTGATTCAGGGGTTGCACCTGCAACCCGGTTACTGGGTTCTGCTGACTATCCTGTTTGTCTGTCAGCCCAGCTACAGCGCTACGCGGCAGAAACTTGCCCAGAGGGTCGTTGGTACGCTTGCCGGGCTCCTGACCGGCCTACCACTTTTGTACCTTTTTCCGGGGCAGGAAGGTCAGCTGGTTCTGATGGTGATCAGCGGAATTCTGTTTTTTGCATTTCGTACCGTACGCTATGATCTGGCAACAGCGTTTATTACCTTGCTGGTGTTGTTTTGTTTTAATCAGCAGGGATTGGGCTTTGCTGTGATTATGCCTCGCTTGGGGGATACCCTGCTGGGCTGCCTGCTGGCCGTCACTGCGGTTGTGTTTATTCTGCCTGACTGGGAATCCCGGCGGCTGAATCGAATTATGGCATTGACCATCGCCAGGCATAGAGAGTATCTGGCTCAGGTTATGGCGCAGTACCAGACGGGTAAACGGGATACATTGGCCTATCGTCTTGCGCGTCGTCATGCGCACAATATGGATGCCCGGCTCAATGCCGCCATTATGAATATGCTGACTGAACCGGCCCGCTATCAGCGGGCAAAGGATGAGAGCTTTCGCTTCCTGACTCTTTCCCATGCCATGCTGAGTTATATCTCCACTCTGGGGGCACACCGGATGCTGTTGGCTGGAGACTCTTTTCACGAAGGGCTGCTGGCACAATATCAGTTCATGGATAACCATCTGCGATTGTTGGAGAAACAGTTGATGGGGATCTCTGTGCAAAGTCGTGGACGTTTTGCTAAAGCGGAATTAACCGATGAGCAGCCTGAAACCCGTTTATTGCTGCAACAGTTACAGCTAATGTTTCAAATCATGCCGGAAATGCATCTTCTGGCTGTTGAGATTTACAATAAATTAAATAAGCCTGACAGCCAGTAACTCAGCTAACAAGACGGATGTTTTAATCACCATATTGTCGATGAATAACGGGGGTGAAGGATTTAATATACGGTGAGAAGTCTGGTGCCATGGTCGTAATGGCATAAGCCTTCTTCTACCAACTGAGAGATACCTTGATGGGCTGCATTGGGTGGAATATTTTCCAGGCTGAAAAGTTTCAGTTTGTTGGTCCAGTATGCTTGCAGCTCAATCGGATTAAGTATGAGCTGATTTCTCGATGGATCATACCATGCACTGAATTTACGGCATGTATTAACATCTTGCTTAATCAACTCAAGCATCGGGTTTTTCTGAGCCGCCAAAAGATTGGTTTTTCCCGTACTCAGGGGGTGATGACTGGCTCCTGCTTCAGATGCAGATAACGGTTTGTTGTGACTGGCCAGATCCGATGGGTCAGATGCCTGGATGGATGATGATTGGCAGAGTGGTTCCTGAGTCGTTACTTTTAACGCATTCAGGACCATAGGATGTTGTAAATTCAAAGAAAAAATATTCCGGCTTTCATCGTAGGTCCAGTAGTTCTGTATGGCAAAAAAACGGGCAACAAAATCAAAGTCAGTTCGTTCACGATACCCGGATGGATTGGTTGATAGCCATTTGGTGGTCAATTTTTCCATGTCGATTATAAGCTCGCCCGCTGCTCTATCATGCCATGTTGCAAAGCTTTGCTGTCCATCAGCATTTAAAACAATAAAAGACAGGCAGCCCTCGCAGCTTCTTGTTGTTGGTGCTTTGCAAGCTGGCTTTATCGGATCAGCCGGTTTGGCGGACTGAGCACTCAATGGTGTTTTCCCGGCGTTTGTTCGAGCCTCAGGTTGTGTGCTCCTGACCTGGGCCTCACCAGGCGTTGAGCCCCCTGCATTTGCCAGTGTTGATATCGGGTTTGGAGGTGGAGTTGTATAAGGAGTAGCTTGCGTTGAGGTGGATAATGCAATGGATTGGTGATTCTCTACTGACGAAATGGTATCAGCTGAGTAGTGTTTGTACTTAAGTTGGAAAATAATTTCATGTGAATCGGTAAGCACTACACACTCAATATCATTTTTTCCGATCTCTGTTATTAAGGCATCTTGTAATGTTTCGCCATCAACTACGTTAAATTGCTGCTGAAGTGTACTCCATTCTTTCTTCACTTGCTCAGTATTTATTACTTTAAATGTTCCCCGGTCTTTATTAATCCATTGAACAGACAGGCCAATGTCCGCCTGTCTTGCCAAAAAAGTACAGGCATACAACTGTGGTGACCTTGCTGTTTCATGTGGAGTCTGTGTGGTTATGTTCAGCCCTGTGTCCGAAGAGTGTGAAGATAAGCATCGTTCTGGCCCTTTACGTCGCTCAGGTATATTGTAGGGCGCATGCTGATGACGCGATGCTTTGGTAGTTGCCATTTTGGTAACCAGGTCGGTCTTATACGACGAGAGTTTATACTGCTGACCAGACAGGGGGGCTATATCTTCTGAGTGGCATAAAGCACTACGCAATTCACTGGGATTCACAACGCCTTTAAGACGTTGGTCTTGCTTCCATTGAGTTTCTGTCAGGTACCAGTCATTTATTTTCAGAATACCTTGTTCTTTATTAAGCCAGGTGACAGGGGGCTCATTTGCTCTGCTCTCTAAAAAAGCATGCAGACAGGATGGTTTATTGCGGGGTAAATGGCTTTCTGTCTGGCTTCTATACGACATCTGTCTTTGTAAAACCGGGGTATATGTGTTGGATGGCGCAGCCTGATACACCGGGTGGTATAACGGTAATTGAGGGTGATCTACCAGCCACTGGTTATATACCATCTGTCCACGAGTGGCATTAAGTTTTTGAGTTAATTGTGGCTGCTGACCCAGAGAGAGAAAATAGTCATGGGCAGTGGGGTATCTGTTTTGAATACCGGTCTTTTTAGGGTCCATTACAATAAACATAATTTAATGAGATTGACCCTCTAGCAGACCGAAAATATAGCTGTTAGTTCCTTTTGTTTTTACTTTTGCGGGCTCACCGGTGATTGATGAGCCCTGATTTGTTAGCTTCTGATGTTATCGACCAATGGTTTCCGTCAGGTTGATCAGCACATTGCGCAGCAGTGTCAGGCGGGGCTCAATGGAGTCCAGCACCAGAAACTCGTTGCGGCTGTGCATGGCACCGCCAATCGGGCCCAGACCATCAATTGTGGGCACGCCCAGTGAGCCGGTCAGGTTGGCATCGGAACCGCCACCCACTGCCTGCCAGGTAATGTTCAGTCCCATATCCTGACCGGTTTTTTCAATCAGGGCCATCAGCTTTTCACTGCCTTCATTCGGGGTAAAGGCGGGCTTGTGGGCTTCACGGGTCAGTTTGATGTCAATCCCCGGCAGTGACGGGTTTTCCTGCATGTGCTGGATCTTACTTTCCAGACGAGCGTAATCATCGTTATCCCAGAAGCGGATGTCCAGGACCGTGGACGCGTAGTCTGGTACCACGTTACCGGCAGAACCGCCCTTAACAACACCGAAGTTCAGGGTGGTGCCAGTGGCAAAGTTGGTTTCCTGGTTCAGGGTGGTGATCCAGTGCGCCAGCTCAGTAATGGCAGAAATACCTTTCTCGGGCTCATTACCTGCGTGCGCCGCTTTGCCCTTGAACTCTATCTGGTAAGAGGCCATGCCTTTGCGGGCTTTAACCAGTGAACCATTCCGCACGGGCAGCTTCAGCCACCAGTACATAACGGCTCTTGCTGGCAATGCCCTTGAGCCAGTCGCCGGAGTAGATGGAGCCGATTTCTTCATCCGGATTCATACAGACGCAGATGCTCAGACGATCAGCGACGTCTTCTGGCAGCTGGCTGATGGCCTTGAACATATTGAGCTGGCCGGATTTCATATCAGCCACACCCGGACCGTAGGCTTTTTCGCCATCATGGGTCAGGGACCATTCGGCCACCGTGCCTTCCGGGAAAACGGTATCCAGGTGTCCGATCAGCATGATGTCGTACTCTTCGGCGTCCGGCTTATTGGTCGCCAGCAGGCCGGGGCCTACTTTTTCATCAAAGGTATGACGGGTAACCTGCCAGCCGATGCCCTGGTATTTTTCGGTCATGATATCAGCGACCTTGCTGACACCCTCGGGGGTCCAGGTACCACAATCGACGTTAATCAGTGGCTTCAGTTCTTCCAGATATTGATCCAGGTTGAAGTGTTGATCACTCATGATGGCTTTATAATTCCTGCGTGGAGGTTAGGTTGCTTACCGGGACAGCGGTGATGATCATCATAAATAAGCCGCTGGCCTTTCTGGCAAAGCTGAATTTATGATCTTTGTACCAAATGCAGAGGCTATTGTACTGACGTTTAGGTAGAATTCCTGATCAGTATTTACCGTTTGTCAGCGGGCTATAAGAGAAGCAGTGAAAACATGAAATTGTATGCAAGGCAGCAGGGGCAGGGGGCTGATGTGATCAGTTTGCATGGTCTGTTTGGCTCTCAAGAAAACCTGGGGATGATCAACCGTAGTCTTGCTGAATCATTTCGGGTTCATGGGCTGGATCTGCGTAATCATGGGCGCTCACCCCATGATGAGGCTATGAATTATCCGGTCATGGCGGAAGATGTTCTGACCTATATGGATGATAACCAGCTTGAGAAAGTGCATTTGGTTGGCCATTCCATGGGTGGTAAGGTGGCGATGACCATTGCCCTGATGGCACCGGAGCGCGTCACCAGGCTGGCTGTGATCGATATTGCGCCGGTCACTTATCAGGAAAGGCGGCACGACAGTATTCTTGAAGGGTTGTCGTCCATGCCTTTGCATAGGCTGAAAAGCCGTACCGAAGCGGACCGTTTTCTGGAAGCTTATGAACCAGAACAAGGTGTGCGTCAGTTTCTGTTGAAAAACCTCTACCGTGATGGGCAGGGGCGCTATCGCTGGCGGGTAAATCTGCCTGTGATTATGGCGCATTATATGGAAATTCTTGCCGGACAGCAGTCTGATACGGGGTTTGCCAATAACACCCTGTTTATCAAGGGCGGCGAGTCTGACTATATTTTGCCGGAGCACCGTGAGCAGGTGCTGGCACTCTTTCCATCAGCATCCATGCGGGTGATACCGGGAGCGGGTCACTGGGTTCATGCCCAGAAACCAGATTTGGTGACGCGGACACTGTTGCGCTTTTTCGGATGACTATTTTTACAGACGCTGCCCGCCTCCCGCTACCCGAAAAGCGGAACCACCTGAGCTTTTGCGGGCAGCGGGCGGCGACAATAATCCCTCACACAGCGTCCGGCTGGTTTTCCGGTGCCGCATCAATAAAGGCAGGCTGCGTATTGCAGTGCTGGTAGATTTTATGGATTTTTGGGAAGTCTGACATATTCATCTTAAAGCGCAGGGCATTAAACACTTGTGGTACAAGGCAGATGTCGGCTATGGAGGGCTGTGCCGAGCAACAGAAGGGCTGGTCATCCAGCTGTGCTTCTAGTGCGGTAAAACCTGTGTGAATCCAGTGCTTGTACCACTGTGTTTTGGCATCGTCACTTACCGCCAGTTTCTGCTGCAGGTATTTCAGTATTCTGAGGTTATTGATCGGGTGGATGTCGCAGCTGATCTGGTAAGCCAGGCTACGAAGCCGGGCTTTTTGCCAGGGATCTCCGGGGATAATGGAGCGTTCCGGGAATGACTCTTCCAACCACTCAATAATGGCCAGTGACTGGGTGAGCATTCCTTTATCGGTGGTGAGTGTGGGTACCAGTCCCTGGGGGTTGATATGTTGATACGCCTCCGAGTTCTGTTCCCCTTGCAGCAGATTGATGGCCGATTGTTGATAATCAAGCGCTTTCAGGTTCAGGGCAATTCTTACCCGATAGGCAGCCGAGGAGCGGAAGTAGCTGTAGAGTTTCATGGTGTTTATTCTCCAGTACCCGTCCCGGCAGGCAGAACCGTTTGAGCCGGTAAAATCGTTGCCTGCACTTCGCCGAAGCCGATACGGGCATGTCCGGCTTTTTCACACCAGCCGTTGAAAATAACGGTATCGCCATCTTCGAGGAATGTTCTGGTTTCACCGTTGGGCAGAGGCAGAGGTTGTTTACCACCATGGGACAGCTCCAGCAGGGAGCCCGCTTCTTCCGGGTTGGGGCCTGACTGAGTGCCACTGCCAAACAGATCACCGGGCCGGAGGTTGCAGCCATTTACGGTATGGTGTGCCACCATCTGGTTGATGGTCCAGTAGGAATGACGGAAGCTGGATTGGGACAGTATCGCAGGTGAATCTCCTGCCTGTTTCATCTGTTGACTCAGCAAATGCGCAGAGAGCTGAATATCAATGGAGCCCTGCTGGCGGTTTTTCCGGGAGTCAAGGTAAGGCAGTGGCTGGGGATCACTGGCGGGGCGTTCAAAGCTGGTCAGGTAAGGCACCAGCGCTTCCAGGGTGACAATCCAGGGGGACACGGTGGAAGCAAAACTCTTGGATAAAAATGGCCCCAGTGGCTGGTATTCCCAGGCCTGAATATCCCGGGCGGACCAGTCATTAAACAGACAGAGACCAAATACGTGTTGATCAGCCTGATCCAGCGTGATCGGTTCTCCCGGGGCATTGCCGGGGCCAATGAAGATCCCCATTTCCAGTTCATAATCCAGCCGTTTACAGGGACCAAATGAGGGAGTGTCAGCATCCGGCGCTTTGGTCTGGCCGCAGGGGCGATGAAAATTCTGGCCTGATACATCAATAGAGGATGCACGGCCATGGTAGCCAATGGGCACCCATTTATAGTTGGGCAGCAAAGGGTTATCGGGTCTGAACAGTGAACCTACGCTGGTGGCATGGTGGATGGAGGTATAAAAGTCGGTGTAATCACCAATCTGACAGGGCAGGCGATATTCCACATCGTCCATGGCAACCAGGCAGGCCGACAGTTCCGCTTCTTCCGGGGCTCCGGAGCGCAGGGCTTTGGACAACGCCGACCTCAGGGATGACCAGTGCGCAAGACCAAGCCCCATAAATCGGTTGAGGGTTTCATCACCGCACGTTGCCAGGGCCTCACTGGACAGTCCTGAAGCACCTTTCTGTGAAAATGCTGAGGTTTGGGAAACGGCGGCAAGATCCAGAACCTGGTTGCCAATGGCGACACCTGCCCGAAAAGATTCACCATTGCCTTTGCGTCGGAAGATGGCAAAGGGCAGGTTTTGAATGGGGAAATCACTGTTTTTGTTATTGGCTGATGTAACCCAGCTGGTCAGGTTGACATCGTGTGTTTCATTGAGTGTGAGCATGATGGGTTTTCAGTCTCCGGCGTATGTGAGAAAAACGGCAAGTTTTTTATTCTTATCGGTTAAAGTGCTTCTTGAGCCCTTTCCAGCAATCAATATAGTCGGTTTGGCGGGCATTACTTTCCAGCGCAAACCGGGTTGGCGCATAGATAAAGCGGGACTCAAACATAAAGGCCATGGTGTCTTTGTAGCGCACGGGCTTCAGCTCTGCGGCACTGGCTTTGTCAAACACTTCAGCCTCGGGCCCGTGTGGGCTCATGCAGTTATGGAGGCTGGCTCCACCGGGCACAAATCCTTGTTCCTTGGCGTCATAAGTGCCGTGAATCAGCCCCATAAATTCACTCATGACATTGCGGTGATACCAGGGCGGACGGAAGGTGTTTTCAGCCACCATCCAGCGGGGCGGGAAGATAACAAAGTCCACATTGGCGACCCCGGGGGTGTTACTCTGAGAGGTTAATACGGTGAAGATGGAGGGGTCAGGGTGGTCGAAGCTGACGGTGTTGATCACATTGAAGCGGGACAGGTCGTATTTATAGGGGGCAGAAGTACCCACCCAGGCGACCACATCCAGGGGAGAGTGATCCAGACGGCAGCTGAACAGGTTTCCGGCAAACTTGGCCACCAGTTCAAACTCACCGTCGATATCTTCAAAGCAGGCCACCGGATAATGGAAGTCCCGATCATTGGCATAACCATTGGCCCCTACCGGTCCACGTTCGGGAAGAGTCAGTGGCGCACCGTAGTTTTCGCAGAGGTAGCCTCTGGCTGTGCCATCCGGTAGTTGAATCTGAAACTTGATGCCCCGGGGGATAACCAGAATTTCACCGGGAGGCACATGCAGGATGCCCAGCTCGGTGCGTGCCAGAATGGCTCCCTGTTGAGGGACGATCAGCAGCTCACCATCGGCGTTATAAAAGAAGCGGTCGGTCATATCCCGGTTGGCCAGATACATGTGCACAGCAGAGCCGGTCTGAGTGTGGAGGTCGCCATTGGCCGCCATGGTGACCAGGCCATCAACAAAATCGGTTTCTTCTGTCGGGAAGTCAAGAGCGTCCCAGCGCATCGGGTCCGGGGGCGCTGGCACCTCAGTAACCGGGCCAGAGCGAAGCAGGTTTGATACTATTGGCTGGAACTTGCCCTGGGCTGCTGACGGGCGAATCCGGTACATCCAGGTCCTTCTGTTTTGATGTCTTGGTGCGGTGAATGCGGTTGTGGAGAACTGCTCTGCGTAGAGCCCCATGGGCGCACGTTGTGGATTGAATTGCCCGATGGGGAGGGCTCCTTTCAGGGCTTCAGTTTCATGTTCGTTACCAAAGCCATGGAGGTATTGGAGTTCGGAAGGTGTTGTCATTTGTCATTGCCCCATATTTATGGCAACTGGTTCAGAAAAGCGTTACTACTGATGCTATTGTAGTTATGCCTTATTTATGAACCATTTCTATCGGCGATGCCATAAATAAAAAATGCCACATTCAATAAGTGGCATTTTTGGGCTGGTGATATGATTCAGAGGCGGGGTTTGTAGCTGGGCTGGTTGACGTCATCAAAATCATCAAACTCTTGAAAACTTTCTGAAATATTGTTTTTTAGTTTGCTTTTCTCAAAGTAGTCTTCAATGCCCTTTCTTATGGTTGATGATTTAAGCCCCTTGTGCCTTGCTTTGCGTGCTTTAGCCTTTTTGTATTCGTGATTGCTGTTCCACAAAGCATCATCCCACTCATCCTGATGCATGGACTTTATCCTGGTCATAACTACATCCTTATGTTTACTGCTCCTAACAATAAATTTAGAAAAGGATGCGGACCTATTTAATAAAAAATGGTTATATGATTCTAATCGATTAATTCTGAAATATCCGAGCTAGGAGCCTGTCCGAGAATAGCGCCCGTAGCGAGGATGGCAGAAAATTGGCAATCGATTTTGATGGCCTGTCAGTAACCGTTTGATCTTAGATCAACTTTCATTGGTTTATCACCCACTCTGACAACGCTGCTTTCTATCTGACCGTCTGGCAACAGATCAACCACACGAAAGCCCGGCTGCCTGGTATCCGCCTGAAAATCATCCGATTCTGGCGCAAACTGAACACAGGTCGAAAGGGGTTGCCATAACGGGAAGATCGCAGAATTGATAGGTTCTGGCCTGGTGCACGTGGCCGTGAATAATGCCCCGGACCGTGTTGTGACCAGTGATGACCCTGGCCAGCTCCTCCGGGTTTTGCAGCATGATCTGATCCATCCATCGGCTATTGATGGGAGCCGGGTGATGATGAAGAGCCATAAGCGTATGTTTGTCCGGCTCCTGCTGCAAACAGGTAGCCAGCTGTTCCAGCTCAGTTTCCCTGAGATAGCCGTGTGTTTTGCCTTCGACCTGAGTGTTCAGCAGGACTATTTGCCAGTTACCCAGAATAATCTGCTTTTGCAGCGCCGATGGGTTTATCGCCGCCATAAGATGGGGCTGATCATGATTGCCAGGCAACCAGTAGCTGGGCGCATTGATTTTTAACAGTTTTTCTTTCAGGTGATGATAGGAGGCGGCACTGTCATCCTGGCTCAGGTCTCCGGTGACCAGAAGGCAATCAGGTTCCCGGTAGTCTTTCTGTATTTTTGCCAGCACCTCATCCAGGGTCGCCGAGGTATTCACTCCCATCAGTGTCGAGCCGGAATCAGCAAAGAGGTGAGGGTCGGTAATCTGCAGGACTCGAATTCTGGTGGTATTCATTGGCTGTTTGTATCAGTGTCTTCGTTATCCTGTCTTTTCTGTATAAGTTCGACAGGCAGGTAAAGCGTAATCAAGCCATTGAGACAGAAACTGATTATGCTGCTCTTTTTCATCAGGCTGATGCATTTTACTATTGGGATAATCGTACCGTGGCTGTATTATCTGGCTGGTTTTTCGGGAGACAATTTCGGCCATCTGAACGTCGTGATAAAGGCGCACTTCGGCTTTTGGCATATTGAATAACTGTCCCCAGTCAGCTTCCATCTGCAACATTAACAAAGTGGTAAATGGCGACCGTTCCAAAACGTCAATGACCAGCCATTCCACACCACTTGCCAAACTGTTTCTGTGCTTAACCGGCAGGCGAAAGTGCTCCTGATCTGATAATTCAGGCAGCAGACGCATAAGACGCAGGTAGTTACTTTCACAAACCTGTTGCAGACGGATGAGGTTGACACGGTAGTTGGGTTTCAGCGAATGTCTTTTCATAGCACCTATTATAGCGTCCTCCTGCCTTCACCCTGAAGAAGCAATATCCATAGAGGAATTCGTCATACTACTGCATTTTTTGTGCAAATTAGTGTAGATTTCCTTGATCTGAGTTTGTTACAGCGATTTTATCCCCAACCAGGAACCAGTCAGGCTACCGTTAACCGGTGAAGAGTGACTGGCGAACTTTCCAAGGATCACAAGATTATGTCACGAAATAGTCGTAGAGGGTTTCTGCTTGCCGCCCTGGCGGGTGCCGTACTAAACGTGCAGGCTGCACCAACTCAGTACAATCTGCTTGATGTATACAATATGGCGCTGAAGAATGATGCCCAGCTGGCGGCGGCCGAGGCATCCATGAAAGCGGTTCAGGAGACGGTTAACCAGGGCCGTTCTGCATTGCTGCCCACCCTGGGGCTGTCGGCTAAAACGCAATATAACAAGACATCTCCTGAGTTGACGAATGGTTCAGATACTGATGAAAACTTTAACTCCCATGGGTGGGGCGCGACATTAACTCAACCACTGTTCAATATGAACAGCTGGTTCAATTATGAGCAGGCCAAGTCTGTCGGGGATCAGGCCACTGCCGTATTTGCCAATGCCCGGCAACAATTGATCCTGCGTGTGGCAGAGTCCTATTTCAATGTACTCCGGTCCGAAGACAGCCTGATGACCGCGCAAGCCCAGGAAAGAGCATTAAAGCAGCAACTGGATCAGGCTCGTGAACGATACAATGTGGGTCTGATTGCAGAAACAGACGTGCTGGTGGCCCGTGCAGCTTATGACAATGCCCGCGTAGCCCGCATTCAGGCTGAGAACCTGGTCTCTGTCAGCTACGAAGGGCTGCGAACCATTGTCAACCAGGACGTCACCGATATTGCCCAGCTGGAAAAGGCAATGCCAGTGGTTGCGCCAATGCCAAACAATCCTGAAGAGTGGGTGAGCATGGCACTGGCCAATAACCTGGGATTGAAAGCGGCCCGGGAAGGGCTGACGGCTTCTGAGTCCAAAGTAAAGGCCAGTAAGTCTGGTCATGCTCCAACAGTTAATGCGTTTGCCAGCTATAACTACAGCTCCAACAATTCCAGTCAGGCCTCAGGACAAGGTACTCTCTCTGGCGATCGTACTGACACCGTTGTTGGCGTTCAGTTCGATCTACCGATCTACGCTGGTGGCGCTATCAGCTCTGCTTCCCGTCAGGCAGGCTATCAACTGGAAGAAGCCCAGAAAAATTACGATCAGCAGCTCAGGGGCACCAATGCCAATACCCGTAACCTGCTGAGAACCGCTACCTCCGATGTGGACCGGGTTCATGCCAGCTGTCAGGTGATTATCTCGTCAGAAAGTGCCTTGAAAGCGACTCAGAGTGGTTATGAAGTGGGTACCCGCAACATCACTGATGTTCTGGACGCTCAGCAGCAACTTTACTCTTCCATCAGTAACTATCTGAACACCCGTTATGACTTTATCGTCAATACACTGAAGCTCAAACAGGCTGTGGGAACTCTCAGCCCGACAGATCTCGAAGAGCTGAACCAGTGGATGACGGATGCCAGTGACGAGCTGTCTGTTCCGGATCAGTGCGGTGGTTAATTACTGATCATCATGGCCTTTCCGTAAAAATGGCTCGTAGTGGAGCCATTTTTATTTGGAGACAAATAGCCGCAGATACGGAATCCACTCTTCTATAATGAGTAGATACCCGGCTATGGACGATAATGTCATGGATGAGCATATCAGGAACTGCGAAACCCGTATGAAATCTTATGTGGATGAAGGGTGTTCTCTGGCAGAGGCCTTTCTTAAGACCTTTGCCTATGAAGACCTGGAAGAACAGCAAAGGGTTATGAATCGGATTCTTGGCAAATTGTCCATCCAGGGGCTGCAATTCGGTAACGATTACTATTTTGTAGACGGCAGTCGTTTGAATATTGATCCTGCGGTGGATTCAATGCTGGCCACCAAGTCTTCCAACACCAACTTACGTCCCGGACTGTAACAATGTCTATTTGCCGGATGGCATAAGCTGATCAACCAGCATCAATGTCTTTTGCAGTGCCCCCCGGTTGTTACGGACAAACTCTCCGGCATGAAGGCTCATGCTTTTATACTCCTCTTTATCCTGCACCAGGCTGATGGCGCTCCGGGCGAGCGCTTCGCTATCGTTAATAATGTTCAAACCTCCCGCCTGAATCAGAGATTCGCTGATCTCTTCAAAATTAAACACATGAGGCCCGGACAACACCGGCAGGTTTAATGCCGCCGGTTCCAGCAGATTATGTCCGCCCGTTGGTACCAGACTGCCACCCACAAAGGCTATATCAGAGGCGGAGAACAGCTTCATCATTTCGCCCATGGTGTCGCCGAGAATCACCCTGGTCTTATCAGAAGGCTGGGTTCCCTGGCTATGGCGGACCACAGGGAGCTGGTTGTCCAGGATCAGCTGGTGGACACGGTCAAACCGCTCAGGGTGCCTGGGCACCAGCAGTAACCGTACTTCCGGTGACGCAGCCAGAATGATTTTAAACGCATCCAGTACCTGCTGGTCCTCACCTTCATGGGTGCTGGCGGCCACCAGAATACGAATGTCGCTGCCCATGCCCTGCTGCCACTTCTGCCGAAGTGCCTGACCTGAGGTTATGATTTTTGGGGCAACATCCAGATCAAACTTGATACTGCCGGTCACGTTGAGCTGTTGTTCGGGCAGGCCAAGCTCCAGGAATCGCCGACCCGTCTCCTGGTTCTGGGCGGCAATCATATTGATCTGTTTGAGCATGGGGCGGGTGAGAAAGCCGAAGCGTCCATACCCTCTTGCCGAGCGTTCGGAGAGTCGGGCATTGGTCACCAGTATGGGAATCGAGCGTTTGTGGCAGGCGGCAATGGTGTTGGGCCATAGCTCGGTATCAATGACGATGGCCATGACTGGCTTTACCGTGTCCAGAAATCGCCTGACAGCACAGGGAAGATCATAGCTGGCATAGACATGGTCCACGCTGTCGCCATGAATTTTGCCAACCTGGGCCGAGCCAGTGGGGGTCATGGTGGTAATTAATACTCGATGCGTTGGGTGATTCTTCTGTAGTTGCTTTACCAGCGGACCGCTGGCAATGGTTTCTCCCATGGATACCGAGTGTACCCAAATAATGGGTTTATCTGAGGCGGGAAGGCTGAAGAAGCCAAATCGTTCCCTCTTCCTCTGCCAGTACTCTGGTGCCTTTTTGGAACGAAAGTAAAGGCGAACCATGGCCAGGGGGGATATCAGATATAACAGCAGAGAATAAAAAATACGACTCATGAGATACCACAGGTTGAAAGTTTTTGGAGCTGAATGTTAACAAAATTCCTGCCTGTCTTCCTGAGGGTTGAGAGAAGAAACGGACGGGAAACCGGGTAAAGACAGCATTTAAGTTATGACACACGCTTGGAGGATATATGCTCTTTTAATTCAAATATCCATGCTTCTCTTAACATGTGAGTATTTTGAAGATCCGATGACTTTTTACCTTTAAGATCACTGAGATCAATTCTGGAGGTATCAATTCCTTCGACAGGTTTACCTTTGGAAAGATAATACAGCTGTTTGTTATCCAGAATGTACGCTTTCATTGCCAGGGAATAGGCTTTCTGATCAGAATCATAAGATGGAATAGTTATCATGGTTTTTTTCACCGGAGACCATATCTGAGTCAAGTTGGAGTCAGTGTCAATTGTTGCGGTTGTTTCGTTGCCAGAATTATTTCCCTGCGGGCTATCGGGACTCATCCGGGTTTGGACGGGACTGTTTCGGGTCACCGCCCTGTTAAACACCGACGAAAAACAACCGCTTTGTCGTCTGGGATCTGCTTCAGGCCTGTCTGTATTAGGCAGTAACATGGATAGAGTGCGGGACACTCTCCCCCGGAAGCTGCCAGATCTTGATGTGGCCGACCTGCGCAGCTGAACCTGATCTTTTTCAGTTCTGGCTGGTTCAGAATCTATGGCGGAACCTGTACATTGTTGTGGAGCTAATAATTTGGCCGTTGCACTGGTCTCCATAAAATCGCTAACCCGGGGTTTTGTCATGTACGCTCGGTTAGACTCTTTATTCTATTAAAAGTTCTTCCATTGAATATTTTTTACCTTTGAGTTTTTCTGCTCTTGAATCAGTCGGCCAGAAAATATGATTTCATCTGGTTAACTACTTATAATCCATGCCTTTCTGACAGGCTGGAATTCCCGCTATGGGCAGCAAACCAACACACACTTTGATGGTACAGGGTACAACCAGTGACGCTGGGAAAAGTGCCCTGGTCGCAGGACTTTGCCGGGCATTCCGGCGTCATGGTATTTCGGTAGCGCCTTTCAAGCCCCAGAATATGGCACTGAACAGCGCCGTCACCGGGGATGGTGGTGAGATTGGCCGGGCCCAGGCGCTTCAAGCGGCTGCGGCAGGGCTTGAACCTCATACGGACATGAACCCGGTATTGCTGAAACCAAACAGTGATATCGGTGCCCAGGTGATCGTCAATGGCAAAGCCGTGGGGGAAATGAATGCGGCTGAGTATCATGCCTATAAACCGGAAGTCATGGCCGCCATTTTGCGTTCCTGGCAGCGTTTGCACAGCCAATATCAAACTGTGCTGGTGGAGGGAGCCGGTAGCCCGGTAGAGATTAATCTGCGCGAAGGCGATGTCGCCAATATGGGCTTTGCGGAACAAGCGGACTGTCCGGTGATTATCATTGCGGATATCGATAAGGGCGGGGTTTTCGCCCATCTGTACGGTACCCTGGCGCTGCTCTCGGAGTCCGAACAGGCGCGGGTAAAAGGGTTTGTGATCAACCGTTTTCGGGGTGACGTAAAACTGCTTGAGTCCGGACTCCGTTGGCTGGAAGAGAAGACCGGCAAACCAGTACTGGGCGTTTTACCTTACCTTCATGGGTTACATCTGGAAGCAGAAGATGCGGTGATTGCCCAGCAACATCTTACAGACCGGAAAACCCTGTTGGAGGTAGCTGTGCCAATTCTGACCCGCACCAGCAATCACACCGATTTCGACCCTCTGCGCCTGCACCCGGAAGTGGACATTCACTTTGTTGGAAAAGGGCAGCCCATTCCGGCGTGTGATCTGGTGATTATTCCGGGGACCAAAAATACCCGAACCGATCTTGCGTTTCTCAAACACAATGGCTGGGATCAGGATATCCTCAGGCACCTGCGCTACGGTGGCAAATTGATGGGAATCTGTGGCGGTTACCAGATGCTCGGTAAGGCGGTGCATGATCCGGAGGGCATTGAAGGTGCCGCCGGCAGCTCACAAGCGTTGGGTCTTCTGGATCTGGAAACCACCATGGTTCGGCAAAAGACACTCACCCGGGTCAGTGGCACTATGCAGTTGCCGGGCCAGGAACCTGTGCCCGTCACCGGCTATGAAATTCATGCCGGGGTGACCACCGGCGCGGCCCTGGAAAAACCGTTAATCCAGCTGGATCAGCAGGTGGATGGGGTGATGTCAGACGATGGTCAGATATTTGCCACCTATCTCCATGGCGTGTTTGAACAGCCTGATGCCTGCACGGCCATTTTGACCTGGGCCGGTTTGCAGGAAGCTGCAAGGATTGATTATCGCCTGTTAAGGGAAGAGGGCATTAACCGAATGGCGGATGCTATCGAAGAGCATCTTGATATGAGTAAAATCTTTGCACTGTGTGAGGTTGAACCACAAAGTCACTGAGTGCAGAAAAACGCTGACAACGCTTTGTGGTGCAAAAATTGACTGGAAGAACCTGAGATATGACTGAAAAAAAAGGCTACCGGCTAACCCGTATCTACACTCGAACTGGTGACCAGGGCATGACCCGCATTGGCGATGGCCAGCAGCTGCCAAAGTCACACCCCCGTCTCCACGCCATTGGTTCCGTGGATGAAGCCAACAGCTGGCTTGGCCTGTTGATCCACTCCCTGAAGCAGGGCAATGAAGTCACTGAAAACCAGTTGCAACAGATTCAGGATATCCAGCACCGGATGTTTGATGTGGGAGGTGAGCTGGCCATGCCGGGCTATCAGCTGATTCAGGAAGCCCATACCAAAGCGATTGAGGCTCTGATTGATGAACTCAATGAACCATTGCCGCCGCTGACAAACTTCACCCTGCCCGGTGGTGGTCTGTCTGCCTGCCATTGCCACATGGCCCGAACCGTATCCCGCCGGGCGGAGCGGCATATTATCGAGTTAAACGAAGCGCTTCAGGAAAGTGGTGACAAAATCAACGAACCATTACTGAAATTTGTGAATCGTTTGTCCGATCTTATGTACGTCCTTGGCCGTCATTGTGCCCGCCAGGATGAGGGAGAGGTCCTCTGGCAGGCATCCGAGAAAAGCAAAACAGGCTCCTGATAGCAAGAATAACGGCAAAATATCGACAAACCCCTAGTGATTTAAATCAAAGGTTTGGTTAGTATTGCGCAACTTTGTAAGGGTTTCGTCAGTGATTGGTATGAATCACGACGCTTTTGACCGCACATGTCGGCTGTTGCTGAACCGGTCATAAGAGGGAACGGGGTGAAAAACCCCGACTGTACCCGCAACTGTAATGGAAGAGTTCTCCGCGATTTATGCCACTGGTTCAACCGGGAAGGCCGCAGGGAACGATGACGCCAGAGTCAGGAGACCTGCCTTTGCAAAGCCCAAGAAGTCTGCACATGCAGGCGCAAACCGGGCGGGTAACCTGGCGGCTGGGAACACATCTCCTTATACACTGGGCTTTTTTGATAAGCCCGGTGACCGCTTGTGCCGCCCTGAGTATTGATTGTGACTCAGGGAGATCATGAAAACACCTTTAGCACCCTACAAGACACTGAAGAACAGGCTGCCTCGGTTAATGCTGGCGATGGTCTTGGCCAATGCCGTTGCGTTGGCTTGCAGTATTGCCCGGGCCAGTGAGTCTGACAGTCAGTATTGTGTGACCGATATGAACGACCGTGCTGTCTGTCTGGATACCCGTTCGCCCAGAATCATCAGTCTGTCTCCGGGTTCTACTGAATTGTTATTTGCTGCCGGTGCCGGTGATCGTGTTATTGCGGTTGATCAGCACAGCGACTTCCCTGAAGCGGTCAAACAGCTGCCCAATGTGGGTGGCTACCCTAATGTGAGTGTTGAAGCCATTGTGGCCATGAAGCCCGATCTGGTGGTGGTCTGGACTGCCGGTAATTCCCAAAAGTTGATTGAGCAGCTGGAGTCCCTGGGCATCAGCACCTTTCATATCGATGTGGTGGATTTTACCGGCATTAAGCAGGCCCTCCGCAGTCTCGGGCAGGTGGCCGGAACCGTAAAAACAGCCGAACAGGTTGTTGGTGACTTTACCGCGCGTTTGCACACACTGCAGAGTCAGTATGCCCGGCGTGAACTGGTATCGGTGTTCTTTGAAATCTGGCGATCCCCACTGATGACGGTGGGTAATGGCCTGGTGATTGATGATGTTATTTCGTTGTGCGGTGGCCGGAATATCTATGGTGATGTCTCCGAACGTATTCCCAAAATCGGTATCGAATCCCTGATTACCCGTGATCCACAGGTCATTATTGGTTCCGATCCGCAAGGCGATACCCCGCAAACCCGCAAAGCGTTGCTGGGCTACTGGAGTCAGTGGCAAAACCTGCAGGCGGTACAGCGCCAACAACTGTTTTCGGTGCCCAGTGACCTGATTGCCAGACCAACGCCCAGAATTCTGGACGGGGCAGAGATGATCTGCCGCCAGTTACAAGCGGTGCGCTCAAAGGCAAGCCACGCAGAGCGTATGGCTGCCCAGATACCACTTCATCAAGAAAACCCGCTCTGAAAAGGCGGGGTTCTGCCCATTTTTAAGACAATTCGCTTACTTAAGGATGTAAACAAAATGTCGTTTAATCATCGTTCTGTTTTTGCACGCACCGGACTTTCGGTTGCTGTGGCAATGTCTGTGATGAGTTCTGCTGCGGCAGCAGAAGAGGTTTATAAGCTTGGAGAGGTTGTTGTTACAGCGGCAAGGACTGCTCAAACTGTTGATGAGAGTTTGGCTCCAGTGACGGTGATTAATCGGGAGCAGATTGAGCGTGCTCAGGCAACAACTGTTGTTGAGTTGCTCAATCAGTCGGCTCCTGGGGTTCAGATTTCCTCTAGTGGTGGCCCGGGAAGCGTATCTGGCGTGTATGTGCGGGGTACAAAAACTGCCCAGACATTGATTCTAATGAATGGACAGAAGATCAATACGGCAAGCTCTGGTTCAGCACCTCTGGAATACATTGACCCTGACCAGATTGAACGGATTGAGATTGTTCGTGGCCCTCGTTCCACACTGTACGGCGCAGATGCTGTAGGTGGTGTTATCAATATCATTACAAGAAAAGGTTCTGGCGATCCGAAACTGACAATTAAAGCCGGTGGTGGAAGTCATGGTACTGGTGAATATGGCCTGAATTTTGGTGGGGAAACGGATGGAACCCGTTATAACTTGGGGGCTCGCCTTTATGAAACTCAAGGGTATGACCGGACCATCACAACATTTGGTCATGATGGTGACGATGATGCCTATCGTAACAAGTCATTCTCTGGAAATGTGTCCAGAGCATTTGATAGTGGCATTGAAGCAGGTGTTAACTTTGCACACTCTGAGGGTAAGTCTGAGTATGACGTTAATTACGCTGACAGTCCTCAAGGGTATCCGATAAATTACTTTGAAGTATCCAATCTTAATACCTATCTGTCGTTTGCATTAAGTGATATCTGGGATAGCAGACTGGAATCGGGTTTTCAGAGGGATCATCGTAATGATGAAGGTCCAAGCTCGAGCCATTCTACGAACAAGCGATACTCATTTAGCTGGATCAATGATTTAGGATGGGCGGATAATCAGCTATTAACAACCGGGGTTGACTACTCGAATGATACCTATGCAGGTTCGAGTAACTACGTTGTTAATGAACGTTACAATACCGGTATTTTTGCCCAGAACCTGACCTCTTTTGTAAACAGTGATCTACAACTGGGTGGACGTTATGATGATAATGAGGCCTTTGGTAGCGAGTTTACCGGGAATGTATCCTGGGGGGTGAATCTGCCTAAACAAATGAGGGGCTTGGTTTCTTATGGCACGGCTTTCAGAGCTCCAACCTTTGCTGATATGTACCCTGAGTCAGCACCCAATCCTGACCTGAAGCCGGAGACAGCAAAAAATACCGAGATAGAGTTGAGAGGCGTATTTGGTGAGCAAAGTCGCTGGTCTGTGAATATATACCAGAATGATATGAAAGATATGCTCAACTATGCTCTTCGAGATGGTAAGTTCCAAACGTTTAACGTTGACAAAGCCCGTATCCGAGGCATTGAGTTTGAGGTTGGTACTCATTATCTCGGCTGGGAAATCAATACTAATTTGACTTATGTTGACCCTGAAAACCGTTCCGGTGCAAACAGTGGTAAAAAACTCCACTATAGAGCTCAGCAAATGGCTGCTCTGAATATGGATAAAGACTTTGGTCGCTGGTCGCTTGGAGGAACCTTCCGAGCCCAGGGCAAATCCTGGGTGAATACAACCAATACTGAACAGCTGCCTGGTTTTGGAACTGTTGATCTCCGAGCTTCGGTTGAGCTAATGCCTCAGCTGGAAACACAGTTTAAGGTGGTCAACCTGCTGGATAAGAACTATCAGCCGGTTGACGGATATCGGGGTGAGCCAAGAGGCGTATTTGCAACTCTTGTCTGGTCACCTGAGTTGTAATTATCAGCACTTACATTGTGCCACTTGATGGTAAGTGCTAATCGAACAGGCCGGTTTCTATAACGAAACCGGCCTTTTTGTTACTGAGACTATGAAAAAGAACAGGTTTTGCCATGACCCTAAAATACTCCGGCGATATCCGCGAACTCTGCTACCCATTTATCTACGAAGACTCCCCCTGTGTGATTATGAAATTATCACCGACGAACTGTGTGCAACGCTCGGTGGTGTTATCAGCGAGCTGGAAGGCGATCAGCGGTTTGTCGATATCTATGATTTCCTGGATCAACTGCAACCCAGAATTTTCCACATGAATGGTTCAGTCCGTGGCAGGCAGGCGATTTTTGAACAGCAGATACAGTGGCTGGCAGGTTACTTTGATCACTACCAGCAAGAGATAGAAGGCCAGCTGCACGGTTTTGTCCTTCCCAGGGGCGGTCGTCCCGTGCAATTACTGCACAGCTGTCGTTCACTCTCCAAAAAGGCGGTCAGGGCGCTGGTCAAGGTAGACGCCCATGGCATTGAGGTGCCGGATGAGTTACATCGGTTTGGCAATATGCTCTGTAATCTGTTCTTCCGTTTAACGGTGGTGATCAATCGCCGACTCGGCATTGTAGAACCTGAATACCAGAGTTTGAGCTATAACCTGAAGCCGCCATCCAGAAAAGAACAACAATAAAAAGTGGCATTGGTCGGCTTCCGTCAGAAGCCGACATCGCTATGGATCAGTAGGCAATATTCCGGTAATTGAACCCTTTAAAGCTGACCTTGTACAGCAGGGAGTAGATCACCGGCAGTACGATCAGTGTCAGTACCGTAGCAAAGCCCAGGCCGAAGATAATGGTCACGGCCATGGATTTGAAAAAGGCATCAAACAACAGTGGAATCATCCCCAGCATGGTGGTCAGGGCGGCCATACAGACGGGCCGCAGGCGGCTGACCGAGGCGTGGAATATGGCCTCATGTTCTTCCCGGCCTTCCTCCAGCTCCAGTTTGATCTGTTCCACCAGAACGATACCGTTCTTGATGATCATGCCCGACAGACTCAGCAGGCCCAGCAGCGCCATAAAACTGAACGGTGCATTCAGCGCCAGCAGCCCTGCCACAACACCAATCAGTGCCAGGGGAACCGTACACCAGATAGCTATAGGCTGTCGTATGGTGTTAAACAGGAATACGGTAATCAGAAACATCCCCAGATAGCCCAGCGGTATTGAGGCAAACACCGCACTCTGTGCATTAGAAGACAGTTCATGAGCGCCACCCCATTCCAGCTGGTAACCATCGGGCAGTGGAATGGCTTCGATGTTTGCACGCACCTTGCGCAACACGCTGTCGGCGGTTTCATCACCCAGCAACTCCGGATCAGCCATTACGGACATCATGCGTTTACGGTCCCGGCGGATGATCAGCGGGTTTTCCCATTCGGTATCAAAACTGGAAATGGCCTGGGTGATGGGCACATAACTGTTATAGTCAGCACTCCAAACCTGCAGATCGGTAATGCTATCGGCATTCAGACGTTCGGATTCCGGAGAGCGGACAATCAACGGCATTAACTGGCTGCCTTCACGATAGACGCCAACCTGACGGCCGCTGAAATTCACCAGCAGAGCGTCGTCCAACGCCTGTTTGGAGATACCGCTGCGGCGGGCACTGGCTTCATCCAGGTGAGGGCGAATCAGGCTGACCTGATTGCGCCATCCATGTCGTATATGTGTGGCCATCGGTTCGTTACGCAGTACATTGATGGCCTGTACTGCCAGAGAACGTAATACTTCCGGGTCTTCGCCATAGAAACGGGCTTCAATTTCTGCGGCGGGTGAAGGGCCATTCTGTAAGTATTTGATCCGATATTCCACATCACCGAAGTCTTCGGTCAGGCGGATTTCCAATGTCGGGATCAGCGGTGTGATGGCTTCCAGGTTATCCGTCTCGATAATCAGCTGGCCGAAACTGCTGTATTGCTTTTCCGGCATATAAGGAAGAATAAAACGCTGTGCGCCCTGGCCAATCACCGTTGTGACATTTTTACGCCGGGGAGGGTCAGCAGTAGTTGCTCAAACTCTGCCACCCTTGTTTCGGTAGCACGGACATCACTGCCCTCCGGCATCCAGAAATCCACAAAGAACATCGGCGTGTTGGATGGCGGGAAAAAGACATTTTTCACCGAACCAAACCCCATCATCGCCAGCACCAGTGCCAGAACCGTCAAGCTGATGGTGATGGGGCGGTGGACCAGAGAGAACCCGAGCAACTGTTTATACAGGGTGAACAGCGCTCCCTGGTAAGGATCTATGGATTCACCCGCCGCCTGTCGGGCAGCCAGCTCGTCCTTCTTGAACAGAATGTTGCAGAAGAAAGGGGTCAGGGTGATGGCTGTGATCCAGCTCAGGAACAGGGAGATCAACAGCACCTGGAACAACGACAGACAGAATTCACCGGTGGCATCATCAGAAAGGCCAATAGGTGCGAATGCCATAATGGCAATGACGGTGGCACCCAGCAAGGGCCACTGGTTCTGGCTGACAACCTGTTTGGCGGCCTGCAACCGGGTGAGTCCCCGTTGAATACCGACCTGAATCCCTTCTGTGACGACAATGGCGTTATCCACCAGCATCCCCAGGGCAATGATCAGGGCACCCAGGGAAATCAGCTGGAGTTCAATGCCGATCACCTTCATAACAATGAACGTACCGAGAATGGTCAACAGCAGAACAGCGCCCATCAACAGGCCTGCACGTACGCCCATGGCCAGCAGCAGTACGACAATAACAATGGCAATGGATTCCAGCAGGTTGATCAGGAAACCATTGACGGATTCCGAAACCGTTGCCGGTTGGTCGTATACTTTGGTGAGCTCAATGCCAACCGGTTGCACAGACTCAAGCTCATCAATGCGCTGACGAATAGCGTCGCCGATATCCACCACGTTAACACCGGAAGCGAAGGAAATGCCCAGTGACAGAGCCTGGCGGCCATTGGAGGAATAGAGTGTGTCCGGTGTTTCATCGAAGTCTCGACGAACGGTGGCGATATCGCCGAGTCGAACCAGCTGTGTGCTCCCCGGTGGGCTGATGATCAGCTGTTCCAGTTCATGAATGTCATTGAACTCACCGGTGGGATGAATGCGTATGGAGCGACCTTCAACCAGCATATTACCGGCATTGGAAACCACATTCTGATTCTGGATCAGGGCGAATATCCAGGCTGGATCGATACCCAGGTTAGCCAGTTTGGCCTGGGACATCTCAACCACCACCTGTTCCTGACGGGCACCGGCGATGGAGACTTTCTTGACCCCTTCAACCAGCACCAGTTCACGTTTCAGGTAATCGGCGTAGTTTTCCAGGTCCCTGGAGGTATAGCCTTCCCCGGTAATGTTGAACAGCATGCCATAGACATCGCTATAGTCGTCCACCACAACCGAGGCGTAGACGCCGGGCGGCAGACTACTCTGGGTGTCATTGACCTTACGGCGCATTTCATCCCAGATCTGTGGCAGTTGATCTTTGTCGTATTGTTCTTTCATCTCCACCATAATCTGAGAACGGCCATTGCTGCTGATGGAGTCGATGTGTTTGACATACTCCATCTGCTGAATGGCTTCTTCCAATGGCAGTGTCACTTCTTCTTCCACCTGTTCCGGGGAAGCTCCAGGATAGTGGGTAATGACCATGGCCTGTTTGATGGTGAACTCAGGGAACTCCAGCTGGCCCAGTCCAAAAAACGACATTGCACCACCCACCAGCAGGATAACCACAAACATCCAGCTGATCACCCGGTGGGATATGGAATATTCGGCAATATTCATGGCTTATAGTCCCCGTTCCTTGTGCAGCGGTTTGACGGTCATGCCATCGTATAGCTGACTGAGACCTGCGGTAACGATCTGGTCACCGGTATTGAGACCTGACAGAACCTGAATTCCCGCTTCGGTAATACGTCCTGTGGTCACTTCGACAGGGGCAACCTGACTGGTAGCCTGATCAAAAAGCCAGACCACTGTCTTATTGTCAGTGTCAGTTTTGGACACGGCTGAAATGGGAACCAGAACGTATCCTGGTTGCCCCCGGGTATCAATGACCCGGGCCAGGTCAATAATGACCGTGGCGGTCATACCGGGAAGAATGTTCATATTGGTGGGTGCCATCCGGGTGAAAATGACTTCATAACTCTGGGTGCCCGGAGTTACCCGTGTCGCATGTTCTTTATAGTTGACCGGAAACTCCTTACCAGGAGCCCCCGGGAAGGTAGCGATGGGCTGATAGCCATTGTTGACCGCATTGGCGTTGACATGGGAAACGATACTTTCAGGTACCTGGATGCTGATATCGAGCCGATCACTGCTTTGCAGAATAAGGACCGGCTGCTGGGCCTGAACCTGCTGGTGCGCTTCGGCCAGAGTCTGGGCAACCCGGCCACTGAAAGGTGCTGTCAGTGTCGTATACGCCAGTTTGTCCCGGCTTAATTTCAGCGCCGCTTCCGCAGATTTCAGTCTGGCACTGGCCGTATCGTAGCTTGATTGTGAAATCACTCTCTTTTCTAACAGGGAGCTGGCGCGTTCAAACTCGGCCTTGGCAAGTTCATAATTCGCCTGACGATCCTGAAGCTCATTGCGGATATCCCGGTCATCCAGATAAGCCAGCACCTGTCCTTCAGTCACATCATCGCCCTGTTTGACCTCGACCTTGTCGATCTGTCCGGGTATACGGAAGGATATTTCGGCTTCTTCGGTCGCCGTTACCTTGCCTGGAAAATAACGTAACTGCTGCTGCTGGGGATCTTTTACCTTAAAGAGCTTTACCGGCCGGATGACTTCTTTATGACCGGTTTGCTCCTGATCGCAACCGGTCAGCAGGGTGAACGTCATTAACACCATCACGGCGATGGATGATCGGGATGAAGGGGTGAGATGCATTCTGAGGTAGCTCCAAAACAGTTGGGTAGAAGTATCTGGTAGACATGCTTGATGTGTACCGCGTTCCTGGCATCGGTAAATTCTGGCTGGTTAACTACTTATACAGTTAGCAACAACCTGCTCAGCCTGAAGCTTGCAGTTGTCAATCATAGGTGGTGAAAACGGTGCTCTCCATCCCCAGCCCTGCAGGTATTTGGCCAGGTTGGAAGTGAGCAGGCTGAAGCCATTGTCCTTCTGCACGGAGGGTTGTTTCAGGCCAAACCCGGACATGCTGATCTGGAACAGACCTTCGCCGAGACTCCAGATGCCCATCAAAATATCAGCCAGTGCGGCCTCACGATTCTGGTCAGTGATTGCCGGGTTGTCCGCCATTAACTCAATAATCAGTGCTTTAACCATCTGGCTCATCTTATGGTAGATGTTGTCCAGTGCCTGTGCCCGTGCTGTTGATGCCCGTTGCCAGATATCCGGGGTCATTGCCAGTTGTCGCAGAAAGTAGTGATGGGGCTGTCTGGCATAAGACAACCAGATGGCAATATTAAGCGTCAGCAGACGTTCCATCGCGGGTAACGGGCTGTTGAGCACTTTATGGAATGCCGTCGCCATCGTGCTGGAGATAGTGATAGCGCAACCCAGCAACAGATCTTCCTTGCTGGAGAAGTGCGAATATACGGTTCCCATTGAAAATTGGGCTTGTTTGGCAACTTCAGACATTTTCAGGTCCATAAAGCCCTTTTCCTTAAGAATGGTCAGGGTGGTCTGAATAATAGTTATCTCTCTCTGTGTCCGTTTGTCGGTTGTTGGCATGGCAAATACACCGTGGTGGAGAGCAGGAGTTAAAAAGCAGGGTTATTTGAATACAAGTCGAATTATATTCGAATTTTGTTTTGAATAAAATAAGTACACCGTTATCCACACTCCTGGCAAATCAGGCGCTTTTTGCCCGGTGCTTCAGTTGCACTGAGTAAGCATAGAGCTGACGTTCATAAAGAAGAAACATGGTCGAAAACAATACATTACAGACTTTTTACAGGCGGGCGGGCTTGCCCGGCTATTGGTCCCCCACTTAAACTGCCTGCTGTCTAATTGCTGTTTTTCCGGAGGTATGGATGCTCCTGGTCGTTCTTTTTGCATGCCTGATTGTTGCTGTTACTGCTTTTCTATCCCTTCTTGAATCATCGTTGGTGGCGGTGGATGAGTTAAGGCTGGTCACGATCCTGTACAAAAGGCCCGACAATAAACAGGCGATCCAGCAAGTCTTTCAGAAAAAGCGGGAGCACCTGTCGGCGATCGTTTTGTTAAGCACGCTGATCAGTATTTCTGGCAGTACTTTCCTTGGGGCGCTGGCTGCCAGGGAATTTAACGATCTCTGGATGGTTATTTTTACGGCACTGCTCGCTTATTTTATGCTGGTATTTGCCAAGGTTCTGCCCAAGCTGCTGGCAGTGCAGATTGCTGATAGGGTCGTCGCCCGGTATTCACCCTTTATCCATCTTATGTATTCAGTGACCAGACCTGTCTTGTTGTTAGCCTTGGTCTGGACCCGTCTTTTACCCAAGCCCGTTGAAGAAGACAGAAGCAGTGATGAACTGCGGAGTATTATCAAGCATTATAATAAGTGTGGAGTGATAGGTAAACGTCAGCGAAAACAGGCCAATGCTGTACTGACTTCCCATCAGCGTCAGCTGACTGAGCTGGTTGAGCGCTCAATACCCGCTGTTTGTCTGTTATCCGAGGCAACCGTCGCTTCTGTTGAAACGACGATTCGCTCATATCCCTGTAAGCGTTATGTGGTTCTGACCGATGGCAAGCCGACGGGCATTGTTCTCTATCGGCATATCGCCCGTTGTCTGGTTAATGAAGAGGCGGATATCTCAGTGGGGGAGCTTATGAGAAAAACCATTAATCTGGCACCGGAAACCTCATTGCATGAGGCAATGACAGCGCTTCAGGAGGCCAGGGCATCCATTATCCTGCTTTTGGGGGAGACGGTAGAACAGACCCGGATTGTCACCGCGAAAAAGTTGTACCAGGCTTTACTGCGCTGACTTCACATCAGGCGACAGATATTGTTAACTGGTCTGGTATTTATCACCGTTGAGCATGGTCAGCAGGCAGGTTGGGGTCAGCCCTTTTTGGGTGGATTGCCAGAGCGCAAAACAGGCATCTTTACCGCCACTCCAGGAGGTGCAGAAATTGCTTTTAGAGGTTACAGGCATAGTATCAGGAGCCTCTTACGGTCTTACCACTCTGATATTCTTTCTTCGGGAGTATGCATCCTGGTGCTGGAAATAGTGAGGAAGTGTCATTTTCACCAGTTCAGAAAACCATTCAAACTCTACGCAGGGTGTGTTACAGGAATCGACGTTGCCTATTTTATCCATAAAAAATGAGTAGTCATAGTCAGGGCAGCTTCTTTTGATGTTCAGGAAAATACCGTGGCGGGTCATCACTTCAAGCAATTCCCGGGCAAATATTTTTTCAAAATACCCATAGCGGTAAAAAGTCTTTGGGGTATGGCGCGTTCGATGGTTATCTGTGCGCCCGTCGGCTCCTGGCAGTGTCCAGTTATCCTGGTAGCCATAGACAGTCATTTTTGCACGCCAACAACAAAATTCCGGGTCCCTGGTGGTGGGTTCTGATTTAAAAAAGACTTTCGTAAGGTTAAACAGTACTTTTTTGGCGATTCCCTCCATTATGACGGCGGCATCAGGAATAAAGTTTGGTTCCCAGTACTGGGCATGACCACGGACATGCTCCGGGAGCTGGTGTAGCTGTACGTCACTCAGGCGGCAGTTCACCCCGCCCATGTCACGGTAGATAAAATCAATAACGGGTAAATCGTTGCGGTCCATGGTCAGCTTCAACAATACGTTCTGGCCATGGAACTCAAGATAAAAGCGCTGCCTGTAAATGTGATCTACCATTTCTTCCGCAATGGGACTGAGTAATGCGTCGGTAATAAACTGGGTAGGTGTTGTTTGACTTTGTTCAATCAGGGCATTGAGCAAAGGCCAGTTGTTTATGCCAAACAGTGCATACAGTGGAATAATATAGTGGCCTTGAGTCGTGAATAATTCCGGAACAGGTCTATGGATCATACCGGCACCGGATAGCTGTACGGCTTCTTCTTTCGGGTCAATCAGGTGAGCATCAGGAACGAAAGACAAATTTTCTTCCAGACACGTAAACATCTCTGTTTGTTTATTTTTTAATACCGACGAATTCGCTACGCTGGCTGCACACTCTTTTTGATAAAGCAACCTGCGAACACCCCCTATTTCCTCATTCAGGCTCACTTTGACCATGGCAAATTCTGTTGTGCTGCCAGCGGGCAAGGCAATCAACAAGGTTCTGAATGAGCTCAATGTTAAAGCGGGAACATCAACCTGTGCATGCTGATATTTTGAGATCAGGGGGGCAAACAGTGTTGCGGATTTTGGATGTACCAGATACAGGATTTGGTCCTGACCTTCGACCGTGCGCGTGATTGAACAATGGCCTATGCGGAGCTGAAACAGTTTTCCTTCAGAGCAGGGAATCCAGTAGCCTTTCATCATAAACGGCTGGAAAGTGCCAGGATGATATTGATCATCGCTGGCTTCATACCCATGATGAAACCCGGCAACGATCTGATGATTTTCATTAACAACGTACCGGCTCTCTTCTGCCATCGCCAACCGGGTTTTTTCGGCGTATATATACGCCAGGAAGGTGTCTGGAAGTGCTTTGAAATTATCCCAGAGTGGACTTCTATCCATTTTTTCCCTGCAGGATTGGATTTCAGTCTGAAAAAACTGATCAACAAGAGATAAGCAGTTTCGTTCGGATAACTGATTATTGCCGGGGAGTGAACGATTTTCCGCTTCTGTCAGCGCAGTGCAAACATGAGGGATACCTGGCGCGGCCGCTATCATCTTTTTACCCTATGATGTTTCCACTCTGTATCCAGCCTGAGCCATCCTGCTTTCTGGCTGAAAACCAAATCGACGGTCAGCTTCCAATTGACTGCTCTCCTGCGTGCCGACAGTTGCAGGCGGGCGGCGTGGCTGCATGATTTTATCACTGCCTTGTGAAGCTTCCCGGTGGATATATAAGCCGTCGTTCTCATTCGGACCTTTAGCGTCGATGAATTGCTCTTTAACCAGATAGCCAACAAGGTGCCTGGGCAGATCCTGCTGAAAGAGTGCGTATTGCCAGCGATTGAGTGCATTACCCCTTACCCGGTATTGTCGATCAATCTGATCTCGGTATGTCTCATTATCAGCACCTGATGATTGATCAGCCCCAAAACCGAGCAGGTGCATCAGTTGATAAATGTCATCATCACTTCTTTCGTGATTAAGACGCCAGAACTCATCGGATACAAAACGATAAACATGTTGATAAAGCGAAACGGGGGTATAGTGGGAGTGCAAAAGATGGCTAATGGTTTGCTGACTTTCAGGCGTGAGGTTCTCATAGGCATCAGCTTGAGCCCGGCCGGAGACGATGGACAGCCCTGTAAAGTGATTAACCTGCTCCTGACAGCGAGCCGCCATGGAGGATTCACTACTGTATCCAATGGCGCTGGCAAGAGATGCTGTAACGCTGTCTTGCAAAAATTGCTGAATACAATCCTTTATGTGGCTGTTACTGCCAGAAATCAACGGAAGTAACAGCGATTGTATTCGGCCTGAGAAACCTTCGTTGCAGCCTTCTAAATCATTGCCAACTATAGCGACAAGGTTATTTAGCGCATGGCTGATTGAGTTGTCTGTCAGGTTGTAAACTTCTGCATAAAATAGCTGGCTGACAAACATTTCAAAATACCCAACAGATTCGTCAACCATCCCGCGACCGCTGTAGCCATGATCCCTCATGGTTGAATAGCGATTAAGCCGCTGGATAAAGTTTCTTTCCAGTGCGGCTAGCGCTCCATCAACCCCCGGGTTGCTGGCTTTGTATTGCTGATACGCATGGCAATCCCGGAGTGTCTGGCACAGAGCCTTGATATTCCTGTGCAGCTGCCTCCCCGTGTACATGACATCCCTCTCGCTATCACCATAGACCGCGTAGAGTTGCTCCTCGTCAATAACTGGTTGATCCGCCGGTTTCCTGAAATAGCATACTGAATGGTTCCGTAAAAGGTCATGGCAAAGTTTCAGCGATTTCTCCTCAATCCCTGAAATGTGTTGGATGTTCGTTAAATCGTTTTGAATGAAAAATAATGCGCGATGGCAGTTGGTACCCTTTATTTGTTGGTAAATCTCATAGAGTAAAGCGGATTTATAACTTTTTATGGAGTCCAGTTCGCTTATGCCCAGTTCCTTCAAAACGTCAATGGCAGTGCGCAGGCTTCTGGTGCTTGTCACCTCTTTCAGCAATTGTTGAAGCTTTAATAATTTATTAAGGTGCGGACAAATGAGACGTAACTGTGCAACATTCAGATTGGTGCTGTAGGTTCCGCGCAGAAACTGCTTGGGTTCTCCGTTAGCACCATACATCGCAAGTTCTGCGTAAATTGATTCAAACTTGTCCTTCAGGAAGTCCCTGTCATCATGATTCTCAAGATTGATGGAAAGGGTATTGAACAGTAGACAGGGTTGTGTCTGTGGTAAAGGGCTAATCAAACGTTGACACGCTGTCGTCATACGTATTGGATTTCTGAGAATTTCGGCCGTTGATTTTTTTCCGATGCTGACAAAATGATCAGCGCTATCCTCTGAAATCCTGTCATCCACCCCCAGCAGATCACCCACTATACATAAAAAGTCGTCATACCATTTGTTTAATTCTTCCAGATGCTCTCTGAGTTTGATCATTTGATCTTTAGTTAATGAAAATCCGGTTTCTCCATCATAATTTGCTTCCATATCATGCAGTAGGTTCTGGCTGAATAGCAGGTCGAAAAAGCTATAGCCAAGGGCATGATTGCCATCGGGGATTTTGATCAGGAAACGCCCCTCGGTTTCATAGGGAGTCTGTTGGTAGCCAATGTCTACCGTATACATCTCGCTGAACTCCGGTTGTACTTCAGCGAGTTCAATTAGATGAGAGAACCTGGCCCTGACGCTGTCCCCCAGGTGCTTATCACTTTTGCACTCCCGATAGGTGTCTGCCAGAGTGCTTGCAGCTAACTGATCGACTTCGTGTTGTTCCCAATGAAGCCAGTGACTGATCAGCTTTCGTTTCTCAATGGCAGCTTTTTTCTGCGCCAGTTGATCAGCATGGTTGGCAATGGCTGTTTCAATACTATTGGCATCCCCGCCATGTTCATGGAAAAAATTCCGAAGGTATTCCAGATGCCCGGCAATTTGCTGTCGCAATGGTGGAAGCTGCCTGAATGCTGATGCATCTTCAAGAAGGAAAATGACTTTGGCCTGGATCTTTAAATCAAAACATTGAGTGAGATGTTCAATGCTTTGATCTGACCAGGTTCCTGACAGGTTTGATGTGCTGATAATTTGCTGAATAATATGACCATAGTCAATATCAAGGGTTGTCTCACAGGGAGGCTGTGTTATATCCATGGCTACTGCCAATGGTTGATCAGTTTGGGAGGATGGTACGGATGGTTGCTCCCCTGCTGCGGATGTAATTTGAGGAATTGTAGTGGTAAGGGGCCGTGGAAGAATAGGGGGCATGGATACAACCTGATAAACGCAGTAACTGAATATATTGACCCGGGAGTTGATAGAAAGTTCACGCGAATGTCGATTTTTTCTGCAAGGAGAAACACTTGTCTCGATGAGAATCTTTTCATATCGGGACGAAGATTTATCTGCGATTATTTTGTATCATCCTTAACTTGCTCTTCAAACATACCCGGTCATTGGATTGAGTTGTTCTTATTGGAATGAAGAGCAAAGCCAGAGTATTGAGCTCAGCCTTCTTCGGTCAAAAAGTAGCTCAGGCTCTTACAATTGAAAAAATATAAATAATAAAAGGGCTGTTTAGATGAAGCTGACAAGATTGAGTATATTTTTGCTAGCCATTATAACTTCAGGCTGGTCCGGCGCTGCTGAAGCAATTTCTTTTTCCAAATGGTACTGCATGTTTTTTTCTTGTGGATCAGAACCGGTACCAGAGCCAGAACCATTACCAGAACAAGCGCCAGAGCCAGAGTATGACTTTGTTGTTGTAGGGGCGGGTTCAGGTGGAGGCACTGTGGCATCACGACTTGCGCACCTGGGGCATTCAGTATTACTCATCGATGCGGGGGACGATCCGGCTGACAATAATCCAACCTATCCTATTCCTGCTGCGCATCCTTTTGCCAGTGAAAAGCCAGGCAAAAGTTGGTCCTATTATGTAGAGCACTACAGTGACCCTGCGAAGGCTGCACGCAACACTAATGCGATGTGTCGTATCAATGATAATCCTGATAGGCGCGTCAGCTGTATTGTCCAGGACAATGGCAACTGTGATTGTCCCGACGGAACTTCTCGAGAAGGCATTTTCTATCCTCGAGGCACCGGGATAGGTGGCTCCTCAGCTAACAACGCCATGATAAATGTGCTGCCAAAAAATTCAGACTGGGATTCGTTAGCTGAATTGACGGGTGATTACTCCTGGTCGGCCAGCTACATAAACAGTACCTATCTGCCTATTCTTAATGATTGGGCCTCTATTGAAAAATATGAAGCGGACTGGCTGGTTAACGATATACATGGTCAATATGTTCAAGAGATGGTTGAGTCTGCAGTATCAGTTGTGAACCCTCCCAATTTTGACAGTAATAAATCCATTGTTGAAAACCTGAATGACAATAACCTTTTAGATGCATCGCTGGCTAACGAGGAAGAGGGCATGTGGGTGTTGCCGGTGGCTCATAAAGATGGCTTCAGGGCGAGTGTTCGTGAGCGAATCCTGGCAAGCGCCTGTTTGGCGGATCCCTTAAACCCGGACGGGTTGTCGGATAGTCAGCGCGAAAACAGGTGTAAAAATGATGGCCTCTGGGACTATGGCAATGATAGTCCGTTGCTGGTGATTCAGTACAACTCTCTGGTGACAGAGGTGCTGTTTGATAGTCAGGACAGTAAACAGGCGACGGGGGTTGAGTATGTAGTGGCTGAAGGCGCGTACACCGCAGACCAGACTCATCAGGATGCTTCAGGCCAGACTCGTAATCAAGCCTATGCGGTCAAAGAGGTGATTCTGGCAGCCGGTGCGTACAATACACCGCAACTGCTGATGTTGTCCGGTATTGGTGATCCTGAAGTATTTAATCGTGCTGATATCAATATTCCCCTGCGTCATGCATTACCGGGTGTAGGAAGAAATCTTCAGGATCGGTATGAAGTAGGCATGGTATATGAGGCACCCACCAAGCTGGGGTGGTTTGAGCGTTGTGTGTCATTTTTTAATAATATTCTTGGTGAAGGCTGTATAGCGTATTTGAAGGGTGCAGCGACGCTGAATGCACAGAGTGAGAAATCGGTGTTGTCAACCAATCTGAGCTTTGCGTCAATACTGACAAAGTCTTCACCAGATAAGCCTGAGGAAGACCTGCATATCTTTGGCCTGGTGAATCAGTTTACTGGTTATTTTGATGGCTACAGTGCGGTGGGACTTCAACCACAACGATTCACCTGGGTGGTATTGAAAGGTCATAATGAAAATCGTGGTGGAATTTTGACGCTGAAAACGGATAGCCCTTTTGACCGGCCTTCAATTAATTACCATTACTTCGAAGATGGTAATGAGAACACACTGAAGCTGGGTGGAAATCCGAATTCTGGTGAGACTGATCTGGAAGGTGTTCTCAAGGGCGTAAAGTTGGTGCGTGATATTGTTCAGAATGCAGAAAACACTTATGGAACGCAATACCAGGAGGTTTGGCCGGGAAGATCGTTGCAATCAGATGAGGAACTGAAGCAGGCAATCAGAGATGGTGCCTGGGCTCATCATGCGTTCAGTACTGCGGCCATCGGTAGAGCTGATGATACTTTTTCGGTGCTGGATAGTGACTTTCGTGTACGGGGCATTGAAAACTTACGGGTTGTGGATGCATCAGTGTTTCCAAGACATGTGGGGACTTTCCCGATACTTGCTATTTACCTGATGGCTGAAAAAGCTGCTCATGATATTGATCGGGTAAACTAGGAGGCTATTTCAAAGTTATATTTGTCAGGTCCATTAGACACCCTCCCTGTCCTTTAACACAGGCAGGGTGTCAACCTCATTCGATCAAAGACTGCCATGCAGGGATGAGTCCTGCAGTGTTATAATGCCGCCCATTTCAGGTCATACCAAATAGTTGAACTCTCTTATGTCTCAAACTGTAGAAGCCGATGTGGTGGTGATTGGCGGTGGTATCGCCGGTCTCTGGTTATTTCGCACCTTGAATACCTTGGGCTATCGAACCCTGTTGCTGGAGCAGAATGCTCTGGGCGGTGGTCAGACCATAAAATCCCAGGGCATTGTTCATGGCGGTACAAAATACACGTTAACAGGTCAGTTAACCAATGCTTCCCAGGCCATTGCCGGTATGCCGGAGCGCTGGCGTAATGCCCTGGTTGGCAAGGGTGGGGAGGTGGATCCGGATCTCCGTTCGGCCCGCATATTGTCTGAATACCACTATCTCTGGTCGCCAGGTGATATTGGCTCACGACTGACCTCTTTTTTTGCCAGCAAAGCGCTTCGTGGACGGGTTGATGCACTGACCAGTGAGCAGTTTCCGGCCATTTTCAAACACGATGGTTTCCGCGGAAAGGTATATCAGCTCAATGAAATTGTTCTGGATATTGCCACTGTTACCCGGGCGCTGGTCAGTGGTCTGGAAGATAAAACGCTGAAAGTGGACTGGAGCGAGCAGGGTAATGCCCGGTTGTTAACCAATGCCAATGGTGAGATTGATGCTGTTGCCTTGGCGGATAGCAATGGCCAGACCACCCTGTTGCAAGCCAAACGGTTTGTGCTGGCCGCGGGTGAAGGTGCGGAGGCGCTATTGAATACCTGGGGTGTCAGTCAACCAAAAATGCAGGTACGTCCCTTGCAGATGGTCATGGTTCGTCATTCCTATCCTGAACCTGTTTACGCCCATTGTCTTGGCACAACACCACTGCCGAGAATGACCATTACCAGCCATCCGGATATCGATGGTAAGTGGGTCTGGTATCTCGGTGGAGGCATTGCGGAAGATGGTGTCAAACAGTCTGCTGAGGAATTGATTGTCACGGCGAAAAAAGAGCTGAAAGCGCTGTTGCCCTGGGTAGACCTGAGTCAGGCTGAGTGGGACACCCTGCGGGTCAATCGTGCTGAGCCAAAACAGAGCCGCCTGCTTCGTCCGGATGCGGCTTTCTGTCAGCCGGTGGCCAACGGTATTGTCACCTGGCCGACGAAATTGGCACTGGCTCCTAATCTCTCTGATGAAGTGGTTCGTTTGCTGCAGGAGGATAATATTCGTCCAGCGACTGATAACAGTTTCGTTATGCCGGAAGGGTTTTCCCGGCCGGAGATCTGTCCAAACTTCTGGCAGGGGCATTTTGTGCAAGGGAAGACATTATGAGTCAGTGTCTTGTTAACAAGCAGATAGCCGGTACTGATCTTGAAGTGTCGCCACTGGGTTTCGGCACCGTCAAGTTTGGCCGGGATCAGGGCGTAAAGTACCCGGAACATTTTACGATTCCTGATGACCGTGAAATGCTGGATCTGCTTACCCTGGCCCATACCCTGGGCATGAACCTGCTGGATACGGCTCCGGCCTATGGCACCAGCGAGGAACGCCTTGGTCAGTTGTTTGCCAAACATAAAGGGCTGCGTGAACAGTGGGTCATCTGCAGTAAGGTTGGTGAAGAGTTTGTCACTGTTGAAAATGGTCGGGGAGAGTCTTATTTTGATTTTTCGGAGCAGCATATCCGCTTCAGTGTCGAGCGAAGCCTGCAGCGTCTGAATACCGATGTGATTGAATTGCTGCTGGTGCATTCCAATGGTGATGATGTCAATATCATTGAGCAGACAGGTTGCCTGGAAGTGCTGGCTGATCTAAAGAAAGAGGGGAAAATCCTCGCTTCGGGTATGTCCACCAAAACGGTTGCCGGTGGCATCCTGGCGCTGGAACATTCCGACGTTGCCATGGTGACCTATAACCTGAACGAACAGGGCGAAAAGCCGGTTTTGGACTATGCACTGGCACATAGCAAAGGCATCTTTATCAAGAAGGCCCTGGCCAGTGGTCATGCCTGCCTGTCAGGACAGGACCCCGTTCTGGAAAGTATGAAACTGGTGTTTTCACACCCGGCGGTTTCTTCAGCTATTGTTGGCACCATCAATCCTGCTCATATGCGACAGAATGTGGAGGCGTATCTGAAAGCCAGTGGGATTTAAGCTGGTTTGGGGGGGCTAACTATCTAGCTTCTAACTATCTATAGGAGAGGCTCCCATGCATATAGGATATGGTTTAAATAATTTTCTTTTATGTTTTTTTGAAATAAAAACAAACAAAAATTTGACGAACTCACTTTTTGGTTATTTACTGAAATAATAAGCTGTAATTTAATTTCGAAAATTTGTATCTACGCTGTAAAAATTAATCGGATGACAAGGATCGTCGTCTTATGGAAACAGCTGAGCAGGTACTCATCATTGAAGACGCGGAGCAGCGTCGGCATGACTTCAGCACTATTTTGCAGTTTATGGGCTATCACACAGTGGCTATCGGTGCAGCCTACTGGGAAGATGCCGTTAGTGCTTATCCCCCGGAAACCTTCAGTGCCTTATTTCTAGGTGATTTTTTACAGGCAGAAAGCTCCCTGCAGGGAATGCTTTCCCGAGTCCAGGGCTGGTGTGGTGGCGTTCCGGTTATCCGGATTGCGGAGTCACTGCCAGACAATCTGTCGTTAGCACTGGCCAGGCAAATCATTGCACGGGTTGACTGGCCATGCAGCAAGCCGCAACTTTTATCCAGTTTGCATTATGGTCAGGTCTACCGCGAGCAGTGGCGTCAGGCACACCAGACTGGCTACAATCAGCAGGTACAATTGTTCCGTGGACTGGTTGGCAAGAGTGAGCGTATCCGGAAAGTTCGGGCCGCCATGGCCCAGGTGGCGGATCGGGACGTCAATGTTTTGATCACCGGTGAGTCCGGCACGGGCAAAGAAGTGGTTGCCCGCAATCTTCATGAGCACTCCTATCGCAGAAGTGCGCCATTTGTTCCGGTCAATTGCGGTGCTATCCCCACAGATCTGTTAGAAAGTGAGCTCTTTGGTCATGAAAAGGGGGCTTTCACCGGTGCTGTGACCAGTCGCAAGGGACGGTTCGAGCTGGCCCAGGGTGGCACACTGTTTCTTGACGAGATAGGCGATATGCCTCTGCACATGCAGGTCAAGTTGCTCAGGGTTCTGCAGGAGAGAACCTTCGAACGGGTTGGTGGAACAGAGCCCATTGAGGTGGATGTTCGAATTATTGCTGCAACCCATAAGAATCTTGAAAGTATGATCACTGAGGGAAGCTTCAGAGAAGATCTTTATTACCGTTTGAATGTATTTCCCATTGAGATGCCCTCGCTGAAAGAGCGGCCTGAAGATATTCCGCTGATGATTAATGAGCTGACCCATAATATGGAGAAGCAGGCCAGGGGATCAATTCGACTCAGTTCCGCGGCAATATTATCGCTTTGTCGGCATGACTGGCCGGGAAATGTTCGGGAAATGGCCAATCTTCTGGAGCGTCTGGCGATTATGTATCCCTATGGGGTTATCGGGGTTCAGGATCTGCCAGAAAGTTTCTGTCATCTCGATTTGATCAGCCAGGAAGATGATGGTGTGGCTGATTTATTTCCGGACAGTATCCAGCCTGCCGGTGCTGCTACTTCGGAAGACCTTGCAGTACTGCCGGTAGGAGGGTTGAACCTGAAGGAATATTTGACCCGACTGGAAAAGAGTTTGATTCAGCAGGCGCTGAGTGACTGTAATAGTGTTGTTGCCAGGGCAGCAGACAAGTTGCAGATTCGGCGAACGACCCTGGTGGAAAAGATGCGCAAGTATGGTCTGCAGAGATATGAGGATTCTGTGAAAACCTGATATTCAGTGATGCAAAAAAAATGGCTACATATTTTGTAGCCATTTTTTTTGCTAACAGATTTATTCTCCGATTTACTGAGTTGGTGCTTTCCGGTTTTTGTTCCTGTACTGTTCTGTTGTACTTCGACTCCCTTCTGCTTCTTGTTGCTCCACTGTTCGATAATTACTGCTGATTGGTTTGCAGGTAATCCTTTATTTGCATATTTAATGAATGCGCTAATCAACATTATGTCACGGTCTGATTTTTTTCTTCCCTGTTTTGTCGGTCAAATGCTGCCATTTTTGCGTCACTATAAAGTGACACTGTCAAATAACTATCTTTTTAGAAAGTTCAAAAAAGTGTTCAAGATATTTTCAAAGCAACCGAAAATTAATCTATGTCAAAAAAATAGCGAAATGAAATCGGTGTTGTTTTAGAAAGTTGTTAAAAAACAGGCGGTTGTGTTTTTTTATTTTTCTTTATGTATTTTTTTGGGGTTTGGTGGCTGTTTTTATTTTTCAAATCAAAGTTGGCATGTTCATTGATATGTATATTTTGTCGTTTTTCTATATGCATTTTCTGAGCAATTGAAAAATTAAAGTGAGAACGATGGCGCAAGCAAAGAAAAGAGTGATTGCGGTTTCAGGATGTAAAGGAGGTGTTGGTAAAACCGTAGTTGCAGTAAACCTTGCCCTGGCGATGGCAAAGCTGGGTCAGCGTGTCGTTTTGATGGATGGTAATCTTTCTGTACCAGATGTTGAGTTCACCCTCGGGATGAATGAAGAAGGTTTAAAAGAACAATTGTCGTCTGATTTTATTTTTTCATCGCCTGCTGAAGGTGAGTTCGTTACTGAGAGCTCGGGCCATCAGCAGAAAGGACTGTTGGATGGTCCATCGGGTGTAAGGGTATTTACACCGGCTGCTCAGGGAGACTGGAAAGACAGTATTCAAATTATTCAGGCAGTAGAGTTGATTCAGGACATGGATGATCTTGCGTCAGATCTGGATACTTTGATTATTGATACGGCTCCGGGCCTGGCCCCGGATAATGTAACTCTCATTCAGGCGGCAACAGAGGTGGTTGTTGTCGTCAGTCAGGAAGACGTGTCTGTTATTGATGCTGTTCGACAGATAAGGCTTCTGTACCGGGTTTTCAATGTTCACCAGTTTTATATTGTTGTTAATCTGGTGAGCAGCAGAAGAGGCGGTGCTAAACAGTTTGAGAAATTACAGGAGTATCTGAAAGACGACAAACAGATAGTTTTAAGCTACCTGGGTGCAATTCCACATGATAAGGCTGTAAGTGAAGCGGTATTACAGCAGTCGGCACTGTTGACTGTCAGTAACGATTGTCGGGCTGCAAGAGCGTTTCACAGAATTGGACATCAGCTAGCAAAATTACCGGTGCCTGAGCCAAAAGGTCGTATAGAATTCTTTTTGCCTGGTAGGATCAAGGAGAGGATCTAATCATGACAGAGACAGCACAGGATGTGCAAACCAAGTCGGCAGAAAAAACGACACTGAACATGGAAGAGATGGTGGTAAAACATCGCTCATTGGTAAAAAGAATTGCCAATCATCTCGCCGCCAGAATGCCCGCCAGTGTTCAGATTGATGATCTGGTCCAGTCAGGAATGATTGGGTTGCTTGAAGCAGCTTCAAAATATGATGCATCCAAAGGTGCCAGTTTTGAAACGTTTGCCGGTATTCGAATTCGTGGCGCAATGCTGGATGAAATTCGAAAAGGGGACTGGGGACCAAGATCAGTATATCGCAACAGTCGTCGTATTACTGAAGCGGTTCAGGTTGTTGAAGCAAAATTGGGAAGAGATGCCCGGGATTCTGAAGTCGCCAAAGAACTTGATGTGAAAATTGATGAGTATTACACCATTCTGAGTGATTTAAGAGGGTGTCGTCTTTTTAGTTATGAAGAGTTATTTGACAGTGAAGAATCAAGAATGCAGGCTCGCTCAGGTGACAGGGGCCCCTCAGCAGATATTCAGGAAGAAAAATTTAAAACAGCACTGATTGAAGCTATTGATAAACTGCCTGAAAGAGAAAAGCTGGTATTGATGCTTTATTACGATGAAGAGATGAATCTGAAAGAGATCGGTAAAGTGTTAGGGGTCAGTGAATCAAGAGTCAGCCAAATTCATTCTCAGGCTGCACTGCGTTTAAGGTCACGGTTGCAAAACTGGCTGAGTTAACGTCTCAGCCACACCGTTTTTACAGGGCAGTGACAAAATATGGTCAAGCGTCGGGAATCGGGGCGTTTTCTTTTTTGATTTTGACAGCGTTCAGTTGAGTTGATCTATTTTCAGAAATATATGCTGGTTATATGCTGCATAGCTTTGAACATTTTATTTTTAGTTTCTTATTGTTCCAAGTGCGTGGGTCTTAGCTCCATATACTTCTTTTATTAAGTTGTTTAATAACGGACCTGCATAATATGAAATGGATTTCTATCTCGGCCGCCATTCTGTTGTCGGCACTCTCCTTTATTCTTCCGGCTCAGGAAGAAGCACCAGAAGAAATTAATGGTGTGATTACCATCAATACCCACCAGGCAAAACGCCTTCATGATATTGGTGCGCTGTTTATCGATGTGCGTCCCTATCAACAGTGGCAATATGGACACGTAGACGGATCTCACAGCCTTGATCTAAGGGGGGGGGTTTCGTCAGCTGCTGGTGCCGGGGGTTCTGGAAAAGAGACTCCCATCGTGATCTACGGAAACAGCACATACCATATGAGAGGGGCTATTGGCAGTTATCTGGCCGCATTATGGGGTTATGAACGGGTGTTTTTTCTCAGGGACGGTTATTACTCCTGGTTAGCCCTGGATTATCCGGTGACATTGAAGTCTGATGTCGTGGGTGAGTCCTACACCACAGGGGTTATGGCGCAGTAACAACGCCTTGCTTCTTTCAAATACTTTCCTTCTGTATCCGTTTTCAAATGCCTTCTATCTTCACTTTCTCTAATGGGAGTGAAGATCGGTATGCCTGAGCCCTTCCAAGGCTTCTTCAATACTGTTAATGAACACTATTTACCTCCGCAGTCAGTAAAATTTCCTGATATAATCGCCAACCAACGCTATATAGGGACATCTTGGAAAGCAGGGCTTTTCATTGCTCATGGCTGTGCTGCTTTGCGAATCAGGGTCTCGGCGATACACGCTTTTGGATTCAGGAGTTCGCTTTGCTTAATGTGGTTCAGTTGAGCTGTGAGCGGGACGACAGGCTGCTGTTCAGTAACCTGTCCTTTCAGCTTGGTAGTGGAGAAATACTCCAGATTGAGGGGCGCAACGGTGCTGGTAAAACATCGCTGCTTCGCATCATTGCTGGCTTTTCATCCAGTTTGAGTGGCGATATTTTCTGGAACGACCAGCCTTTATCGGCAGTGTATGCTGACTTTCGTCTTGACTGTTTTTTTCTTGGCCATAAACCAGGGCTGAAACTGGATCTGACACCTCTTGAAAACCTTGTCTGGCGAGCCAGGCTGGCCAATACCATCATCAATCGGGAAGTATTGCTCGCTGCCCTTGATCGGGTCCAGCTTGCCGGTTATGAAGATATTCCCTGTAGCCATCTATCCGCCGGGCAGTTAAGGCGGGTGGCGTTTGCCGGGTTGATTGCCAGCCCGGCACGGCTCTGGATTCTCGATGAACCATTCACGGCGATTGATATTGACGGTGTCTCCTGGCTGGAGAGACTTTTTGATGAGCACACCCATCAGGGAGGTATGGTGCTGGTTACCAGCCATCAACCCTTGAATGATCGTCAGGGAAAGCTGCGTAAGTTGAATGTGGAGCACTTTGGCGAAGAAAGGAGTGCTGATGGTGAGAGGGGGCAAGATGTTCAGGGTTGACCAGCCATCCATGCGCGGTTTCTCAGCCTGCCTGGCCCTGATTCGCCGGGACCTGACGCTCACGTTCCGGTCACCCGGTCAGGCCATTAATCCCATGGCGTTCTTTCTGATGGTGGCTACTTTGTTTCCCCTTGGTATTGCGCCGGATCGGGAGGTGTTGTCAGAACTGGCAGCAGGCATTATCTGGATTGGTGCTCTATTGGCTGTTTTGCTGTCGCTGGACTCATTGTTTAAAAGCGATCAGGACGACGGGGCGTTGGACCAATTACTGATGTCGCCACACCCGCTGCCCTTACTGGTATTGGCCAAGGTGTTCAGTCACTGGTTAACCAGCGGTTTTTGTTTAACACTAATGGCACCATTGCTGGCCATTATGTTACATCTGCCATCAGAAGCTTTTTCTCCTCTTATGATGACGCTGTTATTGGGTACACCAGTACTCAGTCTGGCAGGAGCCATCGGTGCTGCCTTAACGGTAAAAGTCCAACGTGGCGGCGTGTTGTTGACCCTGCTTTCGTTACCGCTTTACATACCGGTGCTGATTTTTGCCACAGGGGCCGTTAGTGCTGCAATGCAAAACATGCCGTATACAGGTCATATTCTCTGGTTGTCTGTGTTCCTGATACTTGGGATCTGTCTGGCACCACTGGCGATTGCCGGGGCATTAAGGGTAATTAATGAGTAATGAATATGGTTCTACGGTAAAGAGACGTGTCTTTATTCAGGCAATTTCTTGAAAAGTGAAGAGATTTCCAGCACTCTCTGCCTGCAGAGAATCCCTGCAAAATCAGGCCGCATTGGTGGCGGCCTCAGTAAGTAGAACAAGAGTATGAACTGGACGTTTTTTCATAAGTTGGGTTCTCCCAAGTGGTTTTATGATATCAGCGGTAAGTGGTTGCCCTGGCTTCAGGTGTCCTCCCTGGTGCTGATATTGGTGGCGCTGGTCTGGGGGCTGGCGTTTACCCCTCCGGATTACCTGCAGGGCAACAGTTACCGCATCATCTTTATCCATGTGCCTGCTTCGTTCCTTGCCCAGTCGATCTATATGATGATGGCAACCGCCGCTGCTGTGACCCTGATCTGGCGAATCAAACTGGCAGATATGGCGCTGAAAGTCATGGCACCTGTCGGGGCTTCCTTCTGCATACTCTCTCTGGTTACCGGAGCCATCTGGGGACAACCGACCTGGGGCACCTGGTGGGTATGGGATGCCCGCCTGACCTCCATGCTGATTCTGCTCTTTCTCTATATCGGTATTATCGCCCTGCGCGGTGCTATCCACACCACAGAGGCCGCCGCAAAAGCCTGCGCCATTCTCAGCCTGGTGGGGGTGGTCAACATCCCGATCATCAAGTTTTCGGTGGATTGGTGGAATACCCTTCATCAGGGTGCCACATTGAAACTGACTGAAAAACCTTCCATGGCCCCGGAAATGCTGTGGCCCCTGTTATTGGCCATTCTCGGATTTTATCTGTTTTTTACGATGGTCACGGTGCTTCGTCTACGTATAGAAATTATCAGTCGTGAAAGAAAGACCCGTTGGGTTAAAGAGCTGGTGAGCTGATGTCTATGTATTTTGACAGTTGGAGCGGTTTTCTGGTCATGGAGGGGCACGGCCTCTACGTCTGGAGTGCCTATGCGATGGCTTTGGCCGTGATTGCTTACAATCTGATTGCACCGTTTATGGCCAGGCGGCGGATACTCGCACAGTTAGCTGCACAAGTGAGAAGGCAAGAGCGATTGGTGCAAAGAAAAGTGATCGTGAATGAGGTCACTACCGGCAGAGGTGATAACAATGAGAATCGCTCTGCCAACCCTGAAAACACACAACTAAAACATCGCCCCGGGCGACAGGAAGAAGGCTCTGAGTCTGTAGAGAGGAGTGCTCAATGAATGCAGTTCGCAAACAGAGATTAATACTCGTATTACTGCTGCTGGCAGGCGTTGGGGTGGCAGTGGCTCTGATGTTGTTTGCATTGCGCGAGAACATTAATCACTACTTTTCACCTGCTCAGATGGCTGCCGGTGAAGCTCCGGTAGGTCAGCGGATGCGCGGTGGTGGCCTGGTTGTTCCGGGTTCTGTTGAGCGTGATACCGAAAGCCTGAAGGTCAGTTTTCGCATCACGGATGGAGCCGGAGAGATAACGGTGCACTATGAAGGTATTTTGCCCGACCTGTTTGTTGAAGGCTCTGGAGTTGTTGCCCTGGGAACGCTTGGCGATGACGGTGTTTTTGCCGCGACGGAAGTCCTGGCCAAGCATGATGAAAACTATATGCCGCCGGAAGTGCAGAAAGCCATTGATGAGGCACATCCCGGTTACACCAGGCCGACGGTACAAACCACTGCTCAAAGTGAGCTGAGGAGTCTGCAAGATGGTAGCTGAAGCTGGCCTGCTGGCTCTGATTATTGCCTTGTGCCTGAGTCTGTTACTCAGCATTTTTCCGCTGGTGGGCAGTTACACCAATAATCTCCGGTTGATGAATCAGGCCCGCTCCCTGTCCTGGGGACTGTTTGCCTTTGTTGGCTTTTCGTTCTTGTGTCTGGTCTGGGCATTTGTTACCGACGACTTTTCGGTGGATTACGTCGCCAGGCATTCAAACAGCCTGTTGCCCGTACAGTATAAAGTCAGTGCCACCTGGGGCGGACACGAAGGGTCGCTGCTGATGTGGGTGCTGATTCTGGTTGGCTGGATGGCGCTGGTGGCTGTCAAGAGTGACCGCCTGCCCCCTGAGTTGTCCGCCCGGGTGCTCTCGGTTATGGGGATGATTACCGTTGGCTTTTTGCTGTTTACTCTGCTGACGTCCAACCCGTTTAACCGGATTCTGCCTTTCCCACCGGAGGATGGGGCCGATCTTAACCCTCTTTTGCAGGACTTTGGCCTTATCGTTCACCCCCCTATGCTGTACATGGGTTACGTGGGGTTTGCCGTTGCTTTTGCCTTTGCCATTGCCGCTCTGCTGGGTGGCCAGCTGGATACCGCCTGGGCCCGATGGGCAAGGCCATGGACGACAGTGGCATGGGTGTTCCTGACCCTTGGGATTTCCCTGGGAAGCTGGTGGGCCTATTACGAGCTTGGCTGGGGTGGCTGGTGGTTCTGGGATCCGGTGGAAAATGCTTCTCTGATGCCCTGGCTGGTGGGAACAGCGCTGATGCACTCCCTGGCAGTGACAGAAAAACGCGGTCTGTTTAAGAGTTGGACGTTACTGCTGGCCATTTTCACCTTCTCATTAAGTTTGCTGGGCACGTTCCTGGTTCGCTCCGGTGTGCTCACCTCGGTCCACGCCTTTGCCAATGATCCGGAACGAGGGGTCTTTATCCTCTTTTATCTGATGATTGTTGTCGGTGCATCACTGACGCTGTTTGCCCTCAGGGCACCTGAGGTACGCAGTCGTATCAGCTTTTCCATGGCATCCCGGGAAACGCTGCTGCTGGTCAATAATATTTTGCTGACCGCCAGTGCCGCCACCGTGCTGCTTGGAACATTATTCCCGCTGCTGCTGGAATCCCTCGATATGGGCATGATTTCGGTAGGGCCTCCTTACTTCAATTTTGTCTTTGTGCCAATGGCCATGTTGCTGGCGTTTGCCCTGGGGTTTGGGGTTCTGCTCAACTGGAAGAACGGTTCCGTGAAATGGCTGGTCAGCCAGACCCAATGGATTTTTCTGGTATCCATTCTGGGTGGTTTAGGGTTCAGCCTGTTCTATGGTAACGCTTTGGCAAAGGGCTTCCTGGTCAGTGAAGTGCTGGCTATGGCCCTGGTGCTGTGGATCGTGCTGACCATGGGCCGGGATATTCTGAATAAAACCCGAAACACCCGGGCAAAAGCCGGGCTGGTTGATGCGTTAAAACGGTTGAAACCAGCGTATTACGGAATGCATCTGGCGCATCTGGGGCTGGCAGTCACCATTGTTGGTGTGGCCATCACCAGTGGCTACAGCAGCCAGCGTGATTTGCGCATGGCTCCCGGTGACCGGGTAACGCTTGGTGAGTATCAGTTCCGTTTTGATGGTGTCAGTTTACAGCCCGGCCCTAATTACACCTCCAACTATGGGTCTGTCACTGTCTACAAAAATGGTCGTCAAATAGCGGTGTTGCATCCTGAGAAGCGAGTCTATACCGCACAGCAAATGCCTATGAGCGAGGCTTCTATTGACCCCGGATTAACCCGCGATATTTACGTTGCCCTGGGTGAACCATTGGGTGATGACGGCAGCTGGGCGTTGCGACTTCATATCAAGCCTTTTGTCCGCTGGATCTGGCTGGGTTCCCTGTTTATGGGACTGGGTGGTGTGCTGGCGATCTCAGACCGGCGCTACAGAATGAAAGTTCGTCAGAAAGTGAATGCATTGAGACCACTGGGTAATGAGGGAGTAGCCAGCGCATGAAGCGACGATTGCAACTGTTTTTACCACTGGCGATCTTTCTCGGGCTTTGCCTGATGTTTTATGTGGCGCTGTTCCGGGAGAACCCGGGCGAGCTGCCCTCTGCCCTGCTGGATCAGACTTTGCCAACATTCGAGCTGCCAACGGTGAAAAATCCAGACAAAAAAGTGACCAGAGAGAGCCTGCTGGGTGAAGTCGCCCTGATCAATGTCTGGGCTACCTGGTGTCCTGCCTGTCGTGTCGAGCACCCCTATCTGGTGGATCTAGCCAATAAAGGCGTACCCATTTACGGTGTGAACTACAAGGATGATCAGCCTGAAGCCAGAAAGTGGTTGAAGACGCTGCACGACCCTTATCGTTTCAGTATCAATGATAAGAGTGGTTCACTGGGCATTGATCTGGGTGTTTACGGGGCACCGGAAACCTATTTGATCGATCATCAGGGCGTCATCCGTTATAAGCATGTCGGCATTGTTGATGCCAATGTCTGGAAGAATGACCTTGAGCCCAGATTCCGGCACTTGCAAAAACAAGTGCGCCAGGCACAGGCAAATAACCGTGAAGGGGAGGCCAAATGATACAGCGCATAACCTCCCGATTGATCGTTCTGCTATTGACCGTACTGTTTATGGGAACAGCCTATGGTGTGATCGACTCCTATGAGTTTTCGACACCGGAACAGGAACAGCGTTTTTTCGAGCTGACCAATGAGCTGCGTTGTCCAAAGTGTCAAAACCAGTCCATAGGCGATTCTAATGCGCCCATTGCCCAGGATCTTCGGCGGGAAGTGCACCGGCTGTTAAATGAAGGCGCAGATAACCAGACAGTTATCGATTTTATGCTGGCCCGCTACGGAGACTTCGTGCTTTACAAACCCCGTCTTGCCGGTATCAATCTGGTGCTCTGGCTTGGGCCTTTGCTTCTGCTGTTGGTGGGTTTGACAGTACTTATTGTGGTGGTTCACAAGCATAAGGCAACGGCTTCGGAATCGGCACCAGCGGCTCCCGATGAACATAACGCAGACAAAGAGTTACTGGACAAAAAGCTGAACAGATTCCTGACAGACTATTTGACCACACACTCATCAGAAGATAATAAAACGGACGGTAAAGAGTAATGATGGAGTTCTGGTTGGTAGCCGCATTGCTGATTGCCATTGCCGTACTGGTTTCGGTCTGGCCATTGATAAAGCCAGTCGTTTCAGCACCCGGTGAGGATGAGTCTGAAGAGTCTGCAAACGTTGCCAGTTTCCGTGACCAGATGGCAGATCTGGACTGGCAGCTGCAACAGGGGCTGGTGTCAGCAGGAGAAGCGGAAAGGTTGAAACTGGAGTTACGGCAGAAACTGGCGGATGAGTTGGGTGATGGGCAGCCAGCAAGCCCGTACTCTCTGTTGAAGAAACCGGGGTTTGCACTGCTAATTGCTCTGATAATACCTGTGTCCACCGTACTCCTCTATTTTAAGCTGGGTGCCACCACTGAGATTGCTGTGGTCAACGCCATGAACAATGGCAACCTCAATGGTGAGCAGGTGGAAACGGTACTTAAAGAGTGGGTGGCCAAGCGGCCGGAGAATAATCAGGCGCTGTTCATGCTGGGCAGCCATTACCTGAGAACAGGCAAGCTGGAGGAAGCAGTTAACACCTACCGGCACCTTGCCAGTATCAGTAATGGCCATCCCCAGGTCACTGCGGAACTGGCGCAGGTGCTGTTTTTAAGCAGTAATAATGTGGTAACGCCTGAAATTCGCGAACTCTATCTGCAGACACTGCTGAAAGATAGCCAGAATACCACCGCATTGGGATTGAAGGGGATTGATGCCTTTACCAGAGGCAACTATCAGGACGCCATTGCCGCCTGGCAGCTGGCGTTGACCCATGAAGTGGATCCTGCAGCCCGGCAGTCATTGAGTGCGGGTATTAATCAGGCGCGTGCAATGCTCGGTGATACCGTGGTTGCCCTTCGGGTCATGATCGATCTGGCCCCTGAGCTGGGTGAGTTGCCAGATGATGCGCGGGTGGTGGTCTTTGCCCGGCCAGCCGGTGATGCCAAACAGCCTCCGCTGGTGGCTGTGCCACTGAGTGTTGGAGATCTTCCCAGGGAAGTCTTGCTTGATGATAACAGCGCCATGATGATGGGCGGACAGCTGCTGTCATCCATCGAGAGTCTTGATATCACCGCACGGATCAGCCTCACTGGCAATGTAATGTCCCCTGATTATCAAGTGCAGGCAAAAGGAGTGAAAACCACGGCAACTGAGCCTGTCAGGCTGACATTTACGCCGGCGGGTTAAGCATTTGAACTAAAGAAGCACAAAACAGTCTGAAACTATCAGAAATGCCGGAAGTCGCCTTTTTCATTTCGGAAAGGGCGACTTTTCTATTGACTGTGTTAATGTGTAAGATCTGGATTGAAAGAAGTATCAACTCTTTCAAACAAACGATTCGCTATGACAAGGAACCGGAGCCCAAAGCAACATGCTATGAATGGTGGTTTTGCCGGAGCATAAAGCCCCATAGCGTGAACTATTGGTCAGTATTCAGGCTCATACGTATACCGAGCCGGGCCCCGACAGTGAAGAGCTAAAGGAAACGATGCGTTTAAAATCCATCAAACTGGCCGGATTCAAATCGTTTGTGGACCCCACAACGGTTCACTTTCCCTCCAATATGTGTGGGGTGGTAGGCCCCAACGGTTGTGGCAAGTCGAATATTATTGATGCGGTTCGCTGGGTCATGGGGGAATCGTCCGCCAAGCATTTGCGTGGCGAGTCCATGACTGACGTTATCTTTAAAGGGTCCAACAGTCGTAAGCCTGCCAATCAGGCGTCTGTGGAGCTGATCTTTGATAATAACGAAGGGCGGGTCACCGGAGAGTTTGCTGCGTACCGGGAAATCTCGGTCAAGCGAACGGTTAACTCCGATGCCAAGAACACCTATTTTCTCAATGGCAGCAAGTGCCGCCGTAAAGATATTATGGACATCTTCCTGGGCACCGGTCTTGGACCCAGGAGTTACGCCATTATCAGTCAGGGCATTATCTCCAATCTGATTGAATCCAAACCGGAAGAGCTTCGGGTATTTATCGAAGAAGCGGCCGGTATCTCCCGCTACAAGGAGCGCCGTCGTGAGACGGAAAACCGCATCCGCCGAACCAATGAAAACCTTGAACGACTAACTGACCTGCGGGAAGAGCTGGGGCGTCAGCTTGGCCACCTGCAACGGCAGGCTCAGGCGGCGGAAAAGTACAAAGAGTACAAAGCCGAGGAACGGCTAAAAAGGCCCAGCTGCAAGCCTTGAAATGGCAGACCATCAATACCGGAGCCCAGTCCCAGGAACAGGCCATCCGTGAGTTCGAGGTTCAGCTGGAAGCGGCAATCAGTCAACAGCGTTCAGCGGATGCCGCCATGGAAGATGATCGCGTTCAGCAGATGGAGCTGAGTGACCGTTTTCATGAAGCGCAATCCAGCTATTACGGCACGGGCAATGAAGTCACCCCGAATTGAACAGACCCTGCAGCACCGGGAAGAACGTTCCAAAGAGTTGAGTCGCGACCTTGAACAGGTGGAGCACAGCTGGGAAGAGGCCCGTGAACAGCTGGCGGATGATCAGCAACAACTGGAGTCTTTCCAGGAAGAACTGATCGAGCTGGAGCCGGAGCTGGCCATGCTGCAGGATCAGGAGGCGGACTCTGGTGATGTCCTGACCCGGGCAGAAGAGGCCATGCAGCGCTGGCAGCAGGAGTGGGATCATTTCAATCAGCGATCCCATGAACCAAAACGGACCGCTGAAGTTGAGCAGTCCCGCATCCATCATGCCGAGCAGGTGATGGGGCGTTTACAGGAGCGAGAAGGTCGCCTGAAAGAAGAGTCCGCCGCGCTTGGGGGAACTGAAGACCAGGAGGAGATGACGCTCCTGTCGGAAAAACTGACCGAACTGGAGTTGACCGCAGAAACCGTTGAACTGCGCATCGAAGAGTGTGTTGATGCAGTTGAGCAACAGCGTGATCAGGTACAGAACCTGACGGCGGAGCTGGAAAGCAACCGGGATGAACTCAGCATGGTGCGAGGGCGTCATGCTTCTCTGGAGGCTTTGTACCAGGCATCACTGCATCAGGATACGGGCACCATTGAGTGGCTTGAGCAGCACCAGCTCAATAACCACACCCGTCTGATGGATAAGCTTCAGGTCGATGCTGGCTGGGAACGTTCGGTTGAAACCGTTTTGGGCGCTAGCCTGCAGGCCGTGTGCCTGGATAGCCTTGATCCTGTCGCTGACGCGCTGGGTGCGTTAGAGCAGGGATCGCTGGTACTGCTGGAGGCTGGTGCAGGCCAGCAATCTACCCCTTCGTTAAGTGAGTTGCCCCTGCTGGAAGATAAAGTGATCAGCGGTCAGGAAGCTCTGTCCTTATTGGCTGGAATCTATGCCGCAGATTCACTGGAAACGGCGCTTTCCCTGCGCGCAAAACTCCAGGCTGGCGAATCGATCATTACACCGGATGGCATTTGGCTCTCTTCCGGCTGGCTGCGGGTCAACCGGGGTGTCGATAATAACGCCGGTGTGCTGGAACGTCAGAAAGAGATGGACGCGCTGGGTGACAAGCTGACAACTCTGGAAGAAAGCAGCCTGCTATTGAAAGAGCAGCTGGAAGGCGCAAGGGCAAAACTCGAACAGCATGAGACTCAGCGGGAGCAGCTGCAAAAGCAGCTGTCCGAGCTCAACCGGAACCAGGGTGAGGTGCGGGCAGATCTTGGTGCCCGAAAGGTCCGGTTAGAACAGTTTTCCGAGCGCCGTCGACGCCTTGAGCAGGAACTGCAGGAAGTCAGGGAGCAGTATGGGCTGGAGCAGGAGGTGATTGGCGAGTCCCGCATGCGTCTGCAGGAAGCTCTGGACCACATGGAAGAAGACATTGGTCGTCGGGAAGCGATGCAGGAGCAACGTGAAAAGCTTCAGGCCCGTCTCGAAGAAGTACGTCATCAGGCCCGTTTTGATCAGGAGCGAGCCCATCAACTTGCCCTTCGCCAGCAATCCATCAATACCCAGATAGCCTCTCTGAAAGCAGCCATTGAGCGTTTGAGCCAGCAGTCTACCAAGCTCCGGGAGCGGCGGGAGTTTCTCCGGGAGTCCATGTCTGAATCCAACTCACCAGAGGGGGATCTGCGGGAACAGCTGGAGGAGATGCTGGCCAGACGCCTTGAGCAGGAAGAGACGATGCAGCAGGCCCGGATGGCGCTTGAAGAAGTGGAGCAGCGGATTCGTGCTGGCGAGAAGGTTCGCCACAGTGCTGAGCAGCAGGCGCAGAAAATTCGCGAACAGTTGGAAAAGCTGAGGATGGACTGGCAGGGCATGCAGGTTCGTCGCACGACGCTGGCTGAACAGCTGAAAGAGGATCAGTTTGATCTGGCAACGGTACTTGAGAACCTTCCGGATGACGCATCTGAACAGCAATGGGAGCAGGAGCTGGAACGGATCGCCGCACGCATTGAACGTTTGGGCGCGATTAACCTGGCGGCTATTGAGGAGTACGAAACCCAGTCAGAGCGCAAACAGTATCTGGATGCCCAGAACGATGACCTGGAGTCAGCACTGAATACGCTGGAGAATGCCATTCGCAAGATCGACAAGGAGACCCGTCAACGGTTCAAAATGACGTTCGATAAGGTCAATGCCGGTCTTCAGGAGTTGTTCCCCCGGGTATTCGGCGGTGGTCAGGCCTATCTGGCCTTAACCGGAGAAGACCTGCTGGATACCGGAGTGGCTATAATGGCTCAGCCCCCCGGCAAGAAAAACAGTACGATCCATCTGCTTTCCGGTGGTGAAAAGGCGCTGACGGCGATTGCCCTGGTATTTGCCATCTTCCAGTTGAATCCGTCGCCTTTCTGTATGCTGGATGAGGTGGACGCCCCTCTGGACGATGCCAACGTTGGGCGGTATGCCAAAATGGTTTCTGAAATGAGTGATAAAGTGCAGTTTGTGTACATCACTCACAACAAAATTGCCATGCAGGCGGCCAGTCAGCTGGTGGGTGTCACCATGCATGAGCCGGGTGTATCCAGACCGGTATCGGTGGATATTGAGCAGGCGGCGGCGATGGCTGAGTTGTAACTATCCGGTATGCTTAAGAGTTGGATAAATAAGCTATGACATTGACAATACGCAGTTTATAAAGCACGTAAAGTAAACGTTCATGGCTTAATTTGTTATTTTTTTATTGTAATATTGCAACGTTGGTCGATTGCAGCAGTAATTAATGCAGATGTGATAAATGACGGTGGTCTATTGTCGTCAAGTGTTATCACAGGGAAGCAGACTGCAATTCGGGCGTTGTTTCAAGGTCTACAGGGCAGCAAGGACATGAGTTTGCGAGATTGGCTGATACTCATAGGAATACTGGTAATCGTCGGCGTACTGGCCGACGGTTATCGCAGGATGCGATTGGCCAGAAAAAGGTCATCGGAAATCAGCTTTGGTCTGGAGGAAGTCAAAGGCTATGACGATGATTTTTCCAGTGAACTGCCCAATGGCGGTGCCCGGCCCAGTGCGCATAAAGAAAGCACTCTGAAAGAGAGCTTTCTGAAAGAAGGGTTTGCCAAAAAAGAGCCTGCCAGACCCCGTGTTGAGCCCGGGTTTTCCGGGGGCGACTATTTCGATGGTTACCCGGAAGAGGGTATTGAAGAACCGCCCGTGTACCCTGAATCCTTGAGACAGCGCCATCGTCACCCTGAAGAAGCGGAACGGTATACAGAGCAAAGCGACGCCGGGGAAAAAGCGAGAGTTCAAAGAGCGCTTGATCTGGATGAGCCTGTTCCGGTGCTGATGAATCTGGACGAGTCACAGCAACCCTCAAGAAGTAAACGCCCGTCGTCTGCTGAGGATCATTTACACGGAGGTCTCTCACGGACAGCAGGCGCTGACCGTTCTGTTCGCTCCCGTGAAACGTCCCGATTGGATGCTGAGCCGGAAGAGTTTGTTGGTCAGCCAAGAGCGGCAACCAGTCAGGGCAAGGCACCGATTCAGGAACGTGACGTTTCGGCCAGAGAGAGCTCCAACCCACAGAAAGAACTCAACCTGGGGGGGCGTGAGAAGGCAGAGAAGCTACAAGAGCGCCCGCCCGCCAGTGAAGTGATTGTGATCAATGTGCTGGCCAAAGGCGGCGGTGTTTTTGCCGGTGACCAGCTGATGCAGTCCATGCTGGCATCCGGCATGCGCTTTGGTGATATGTCGATCTTCCATCGATATACCAATGCCGATGATACCGGAAAAATTCTGTTCAGCATGGCCAACGGCGTAAAGCCGGGTACCTTTACCATTGATAATCTGGAAGCCACCGAGACACCGGCCCTGAGTCTGTTTATGAGTCTGCCTGGGCCGGAAAAACCCATGCAGGCCTTTGCCCTGATGGAAGAGACGGCCCGTCGTCTTGCCCTTGATCTGGGCGGTGAGCTGAAAGATGAGCAGTTCAGCGTGATGACTCAGCAGACCCTTGAACACTGTCGTCAGCGTATTCGTGAATATGAGCGCAAGCAGCTGGCGAAACAGCCGGTGCATTGATATTCCTGCTGGCCCGGCCATTGCCATCTAATTTTTTCTTCAGCGGGTTCTCAGGCAGAGAACCCGCTGGCCTTTGATAATTCCATGAGCATGACTTCTTCAGATATCCCATCGGTTCCTTCCCTTGAGCTTGCAGAGCAAGAGATACTTCAGCTGCGTCAGCAAATCAGCGAGCACAACCATCGTTACTATGTCCTGGATGAGCCGGAAATTCCCGACAGTGAATACGATAAGCTGTTTATCCGCCTGAAATCCCTTGAAGCTGCATACCCACAGCTGATAACTGAAGATTCTCCCACCCGGCGGGTCGGTGGCACGCCTCTGAAAGCGTTTGGTCAGGTTCGCCATGAACTGGCCATGCTCTCCCTGGATAACGCTTTTGATGCGGAAGATCAGGCGGACTTTAATCGTCGGGTTAAAGAGCGGCTGGGCACCACTGAAGACATTGAATACGCCTGCGAACCCAAGCTGGATGGTATCGCTGTCAGCCTGTTATACGAAGATGGTCTTCTGGTCAGGGCAGCTACCCGTGGCGATGGCACTACCGGGGAAGATATTACCCAGAACATTCGTACGATTGAATCAATCCCACTCAAGTTGATGGGCGATGGCTGGCCTCGACGCCTTGAAGTTCGGGGCGAAGTGTATATGCCAAAGGCTGGCTTTGAACAGTTGAACCGGCGGGCCAGTGCCAAAGGTGAGAAGACCTTTGTTAACCCGAGAAATGCAGCGGCTGGCAGTTTGCGCCAGCTGGATTCGCGGATAACGGCTAAACGACCATTGACGATCTATTGCTACAGTGTTGGCGTTGTCGATGGCGGGGTTCTGCCAGAGACCCACAGTGAGATACTTGCCTGTCTGAAACAATGGGGCCTACGAGTTAGCCCCGAACTGCAGGTGGTCAAAGGTGTCCAGGCCTGTGAAGACTACTATCAAGCCATGGCTGAGAAACGTCAGGGGCTGCCTTACGAGATTGACGGTATTGTTTATAAAGTGAATGCCATTGCCCGGCAGCAGGCTCTGGGGTTTGTGGCCCGGGCACCGCGCTGGGCCATCGCCCGTAAGTTCCCGGCACAGGAAGCGATCACGACTCTTAAGGATGTGGAGTTTCAGGTTGGCAGAACCGGTGCTATCACTCCGGTTGCCCGTTTGCAGCCGGTGTTTGTGGGCGGGGTGACGGTCAGTAATGCGACCTTGCACAATATGGATGAAATTGCCCGGCTGGATATCAAAATAGGCGACAGTGTCGTTATCCTCCGGGCGGGTGATGTTATTCCCAAGGTGAACCGGGTTATCCACTCCATGCGTCCTGATGATGTTCGGGATATCACCTTTCCCGATCGCTGCCCGGTATGCGACTCTGAGCTGGAACGTGAAGAAGCCATCCTGCGCTGTTCTGGCGGACTGTTCTGTTCAGCCCAGCGCAAAGAGGCTATCAAGCACTTTGCTTCTCGCAAGGCGATGGATATTGATGGTCTTGGGGATAAACTGGTTGAGCAGCTGGTTGATCGTCAATTGATTGCAACGGTGGCAGACCTGTTCAGTCTCAATGCCCCGGAGGTTTCCGGCCTTGAACGTATGGGGAAAAAGTCGGCCGAGAACTTGATTAATGCGCTTGATCAGTCCAGAAAAACCACGCTTCCCCGTTTTATCTACTCACTGGGCATTCGCGAAGTGGGTGAGGCAACCGCACAGGGGCTGGCAGGTCACTACCGTGATTTGCATAAATTGATGGCCGCTTCGGTGGAAGACTTACAAACCGTGGATGATGTTGGCCCTGTGGTTGCTGGTCATATTGAGAAGTTTTTCCGTCAGGAACACAACCGCGAAGTGATTGATGCACTCCTGGCGAAAGGTGTTGCATGGGAAACGGAATCGCCAGTTGTAGAAGGGGGCGATCAACCCCTTGCAGGTGAAACCTGGGTGTTAACCGGGACATTAAACACAATGACCCGCGACGAAGGTAAGGCCATCCTGCAAAAACTGGGTGCCAAGGTGACTGGCTCAGTTTCAGCAAAAACATCAGCCTTGCTGGCCGGTGACAAGGCCGGTTCAAAACTGGCCAAGGCAGAGAAGCTGGGAGTGCGTGTCGTCACTGAGGATGACTTTATGCAGATGAGGCAGGCCTGGGGTGAGTAGTGCCTGAGGCAAATTGATTCGAGCTGAACCACAGAGGTTGTAAACACTCCTGGAAAACTGAGCTGATGAAGCAAGCTAAAGGTTCTCTTTTCTCAGTGCTCCTGGTGGTCTCTGTGGTTGAGCATTGGAGGATGGCGGCTGAATGTCAAACCTGAGTCGAAAGCTGTTTATTTTGATCCTGTCTGCCGTGCTGGCAGGTTGTGCCAGTAAGGCACCACCCGAGAAACCCCACAACCTTTGCAGTGTCTTCAAGGAAAAACGCGGCTGGTATAAAGATGCAAAAAAAGCCAATCGGCGCTGGGGCACCCCTATCCAGATCATGATGGCCATTATGTATCAGGAATCATCTTACCGGCACGATGCCCAGCCGCCACGGCCATGGTTCCTTTTCATTCCATTACCCCGTAACTCTTCCGCTTATGGCTACCCGCAGGCACAGGATGGCACCTGGGAGCAATATGTCAGCGAAGCCGGAGGTTTCTTCCCCAGTCGCGAAGACTTTGGTGACGCGATTGACTTTATCGGCTGGTATACCCACAAGTCACGCAAGCTGAATGGTACTTCACTCTGGTCCGCTGATCAGCAGTACCTGAATTACCATGAAGGCTGGTACGGTTACCGCAAGGGAACCCATACGAAAAAGAAATGGTTGTTAAGTACCGCCAGCACAGTAAAGCGCAGGGCCAGTAACTATGGTGAGCAGCTGCGCCGCTGTAGCCTGTAGTGGATATAGTGGGCATCATTTCGATGAGTTTGATGGGTTCCTTCTATCAATGACGCCCGAATTCCGTTCGTCCTGAGCGGAGTTGAAGGGCGTAAACACCATACCCTGAATAAAGACTGTGCCAAACACCCTTCGACTCCGCTCAGGGTGAACGGGGATTATACACCTCAAACTCATTGAAATGGTGTGCCAGGCTTTGGCATCCTGAACCGTCCTATCTCCCACAACCAGGTGGTCGTGCGTGAGATTCGGGGCAGTTTATGAAATATCCGGGCTGACGTTAACTGATCATTGGTCAGGGGTATTGAATCGTTGGATTGTCCGTTCACCGTGGGTTGATTTATTGAATTATATTTTTGGAACCTTTCAAGCTTTATTTTGTCTGTTCAAGAGAACAGGTATTCAATAAAGGCAATACTTATGATTCCTTCTTCTTCCTTACCAACCCCTTCGACACCGGATCTACCGGAAATTTCCCAGGAGACCAATGCTGTTACCCCTGAAAATGTTGGCACAGCTAAAACCGTTGGCCTTGATAACCCAGAGAACCATGGTGCTGCAGCTAAACCGTTAGCAGCATATTCCATTGAGTCTTCTGATGATGAGTCTGAAGGTGGTGGTAATGGCATTCTAAAGCTGGAAACTGGTGATTATGAACGGGTTACCATCAACAGGAATATTCAAGCTGTAGACATGGATGGTAGTTTATGCCTTGTTCATGTTCCTGATGATGGAAGGGGTTATGTAGCCTGGCATATGGAACCTCCCGATGTGACCTTTTTACTGAACCCCACTCGGCGAGCCATGGCTGCGATGTTTTTTCCAGAAGAAATCCTTGCTGCTGAAAATCATGCTGGCTATTGGCAGAAAGAAGTGCAGAGAACGCCCGGAACCACCTATTTATGTGGTCCTGTTGCTGATGGGTTGGCACAGAATTTTTTTAATGTTGATCCTGCTAATGTCCTCAGAACTGAAGAAGGCCCTGTCTCAGTTACATTTGACATTGGCACTCGAAGTTTTCATACAAATTAGCACGGCCGACATAGCCAGCCGTGAGGTTTTGCAGACAGATAAACGTCGTTGACAGCGGGTAGAACACACTCTGTATCAGGTAAACGGCAACGTTTTTTCATATTGCCTGCCCGGGTGACTTTGTCCGGGGGTTCCTGTCCAGAAGAGTGGTTCTATTTTCCTGGACAGCCTTTTGGAAAAAGGATGATCAGACGTCCTGCTCGCTCAGCATTTGCCTGGCAACGTCTTTTTGCAGAATATTCGGTGTCTGGCTTTCCTGATCAAATACGATCACCATGTCGCCGGATTTCAAGCGGGATAATACCTGCGCCACTCGCTTTGCAAGGGCGTCGTCATAGCCATTATCCGTCCCTTCACGGTTGACAAACTCTTCAATCAGACTTTTAAGTGTTTCCGGCTCATGACTTTATTGGCTGGTATACCCACAAGTCACGCAAGCTGAATAGCACTTCACTGTAGGCCGCTGATCACCAGTACCTGAATAACAATGATGGCTGGAACGGTTATCGCAAGGGCACCCATAAGAAAAAGAAATGGTTGCTGAGCACTTCCAGCACAGTAAAGCCAGAGCCAGTGACTATGGCGAGCAGTTGTACCGCTGTAACCTGTAATGGGTATAGAGAGCTGACGTTAACTGATCATTGGTCAGGGGCAATGAATCGTCGGATTACACGCTCACCGGGGGCGGAAATATTGCACTGAAGCTTCGGAACCTTTCCAGCTTTAACTTGTCTGATCAAAAGAACAGATTTTCAAACAATGGTAATGCTTATGATTTCCGCTGCTTACTTGCCACCCCCTTCGACATCGGAACGTTCCCAAGAGGCCAATAATGTTGTTACCCCTAAAAATAATGACACCGCTAAAACTGTTGGTCTTGATAATCCAGAGACTTCAGGAGCTTCAGCCAAACCCTTAGGATCCTATTCCATTCAGCCTTCTGGTACAGAGTCTAAAGGCCATGATAATAGCATGGAAAAATTGGGAGTGGGGGATTTTAAATGGATTCCTGTGAGCAGGAATGTTCAAGTTGAAGAGCTGGATTGTTTATTCCTTGTTCATGCTCCTGATAAAGGTGAGCATTATGCAGCATGGTATATGAAGCCTAGGGATTTTACCTTTTTAGTTGCCCCCAGTCCGCATGAAATGTATATGACTCTATCGTTTTTTCCAGAACGAATTCGTGATGCTGAAACAAATGCTAAAAATTGGAAGAAAGAAGTGCAGAAATATCCTGGAACGACCTATTTATTTGGTCCTGGTGCTGATAAGTCGGCACAGGAACTTTTTAATGCTGATCCAGTTAATGCCGCCAAAACTGAAAAAGGCCCTGTCTCAGTTACATTTGACTTTGCTACTCGAAGTTTTCAAACAAATTATCACGACCGGCATAGCCAGTCATGAGATTTTGCAGACAGATAAACATTGCTGACAATTGATAGATCACCCTGTAGCAAGTAAACGACAACGTTTCACGCTTTACCTATTGCCTGCCCAAGCGGACAGGCTCCTAGGAGGCTGTCCGAGAATAGACTGCCCTACTGCGGTGGCAGCAAATTGGTCTAAAAAGTCGGAAATTTTTAGTAAATAGAACCACTATTCACTAAAAATTTCCGACTTTTTATCCTCAATTTTCTGCCATCCTCGCTACGGGCGCTATTCTCGGACAGCCTCCTAGTGTGGGCGACCCTGCCCAGAATAATGGTTCTGTTTTTCCGGGCAGCTTTCTGGAAACAGGATGATCACACGTCCTGCTCACTCAGGATTTGCCTGGCAACGTCCTTGTGCAGAATATTCGGTGTCTGGCTTTCCTGGTCAAATACGATCACCATGTCGCCGGATTTCAAGCGGGATAATACCTGCGCCACTCGCTTTGCAAGGGCGTCGTCATAGCCATTATCCGTCCCTTCACGGCTGACAAACTCTTCGATCAGACTTTTAAGCGTCTCGGGCTCAATCATGTCATAGGGAATAATCATTACCTATTACCTGCCACTGTTTTCACGTCAAGCTTCAGAGGTTCCAGCTCTGTAACCAGGAAATGCTGGTTGGTGTACTCCCAGACCACATTCAGGTCCCATAGTGCGGTGCCATGGCGTCGTCCGGAGGATTCCCTCAGGTAGGCGGGTCTCGGGTCCTGGCCAAGTACCTGCTCGATCAGCAGAATCAGCTGCCTGCCGGTTCGTTGTTGATAACGCAGGCATTGGTTCATGGCCTGATCGGTGAACTTCACTTCCGCCATAGCCATTGGCAGGGGGGCAAAGCCACCCTTGGCATCAGGCAGTGCGTCGGCATAGGGCAGGTAAGGTTTGATATCGATAACGGGAGTACCATCAAGAAGGTCCACCGCCCCCAGCTTTAATGTCAGCTTGCCATTGCCGGACTCAATGCCGCGCAGTTCAACCACGGACATACCCATAGGGTTTGGCCGGTGTGTGGAGCGGGTAGCAAATACCCCCATGCGCTGTCGGCCTCCCAGTCTTGGTGGGCGAATGGTTGGACGCCAGCCCTCATCCATGGTTTTGTGGAAGATAAAATGTACCCAGATATGTGAAAACCCATCCAGACCACGTACCAGGTTTTCCTGGTTGTAAGGGGGAAAAAGCTCCAGTGTGGCTTCAGCGGCGGTGACAATGCCGGGCTGACGGGGGATTCCAAATTTCTGGCGGTAGCAGGAGTGGATAACACCTATCTGTGCAAACTGAAATGAGTGGTTGGTGATCTCTTTCACGGTGAGTCTGACAAGTTGTTGGGCTGGATATAATGACCGCAGGTGCTGTTATAAGCAATTAGGCTTTGTGACCACAGAGCCACAGAGTTCAAGAATAAAATATTTCTTTGTGTCTCTGTGCCTTTGTGGTGAAAGTTTTTAATCCATTGACTGCATTTGTGCAACGGCCCTGGCTATTCGTGCCACGCCTTCTTCCAGAACTGATCGGCTGCAACCAAAGTTCAGCCTCAGGTAATTTTCATCGCCAAATTGCTTTCCGGGGGACAGGCCAACACCGGCCTGGGCAAAGAACTGGTGAGGATCTTCCAGCCCCAGTCCGCTGACATCAATCCAGGCCAGATAGGTGGCCTGCAGTGGTTCCATGGCAAGGCCGGGAATGTTATTGATGGCTTCCAGCAGGTAGTCGTGGTTACCACGGAGGTAATCCAGCAATGACTGACGCCAGGGTTCACCATGACGATAGGCCGCTTTCGCAGCAGTGTAGCCAATCAGGGCGCTGTCCACTGACGGCACAATACCGGTGCGAACCCGGTTGAAATGATGGCGTAACTGATGATCGGGAATAATCGCGAAGGCACAGCCGAAGCCGGCCAGATTGAAGGTTTTCGACGGTGACATCAGGGTGACTGAATTGTCCCGGGCAAATTCGCTGATGGCCGCATAGGGAATATGTTCCGCACGGCGATCAAGAATCAGGTCGCAATGCACTTCATCGGAGCAGACCACAAGGCCATGTTTGTTACAGAGTTGCTCAAGCTTCTCCAGTTCTGTCCGGGTAAATACCCGACCGTTCGGGTTTTGCGGGTTGCACAGCATCAGTAGTTTGCAGCTGGGGGTGATTTTCTGCTCCAGGCTGTCGAGATCGAGCACCCATTGGCCGTTTTGTTTAGTCCATTCCACACCGATTAGCTCACGTCCCGCCAGTTTGGGTGCCATAAGAAAGGGATAATAGACAGGAACGGGGGAAATGACGCCTTCACTTTTGTTGGCATAGGCACGAACACAGACATTAAGGGCAGAAACCAGGCCCGGCATCCAGACAATCCATTCTGGCTCAATATCCCAGTGGTAGAGATGGCGACAGCGCTCAACGACAAGTTGTTCCAGTTCGCTGTCTGGCTCGGTGTAACCAAAAACCCCATGGTCGATGCGCTGGTGCAGTGCTTCGATGATTTCAGGTGCTGACTGGAAATCCATATCCGCTACCCACATGGGGAGAACGTCAGGGCTGAAGCGCTCCCATTTAAGGCTGGAGGTGTTGGTTCGATCCACCACTTTGTCGAAATCGATGTTCATTGCGCTATCCAGTGTTTGTTTTCCAGTGTTTATTTTCTGGGTATCTAATCAATATTCAGTTTTTTAATTGGCTTTTGGAATAAAATTTGGAACAAACGCCTAAAACTTTTGTCTACAGCTTAGTCATATAAAAAAATAACATAGTAGAGTCAGGATGATATCAAGCTTTATTTCCAGCCATATTCTGCCAGCGATGCCATTGTGTGAAAAACAAGCCACCAGTGGAATGGCTGAACCAAACAATTTTGCTCAGCAGCGTTCATCAGCATTATCGCAGGATCGGATTGCATTCTGGTCAGATCATTCTCGGATTGAGTCCCGGCGATGCGTCAATATGACTGAGTTTATCCATGCCTATATCCACCCACCTGGCCAGCATGCTGATGGGACTCCGATGTCGGATCAGGAGCGGTTGGAAGAGAGAGAGTTCGCCTCTCTGGTGGATTCGATGACCGGCAGGAGTGCTTGCCAACACGCCACAATCGCTGAAAGAAGCGTGAAGCCTTTCAGGCTGAACGGCCTTACCTCGATGTTAGTTGGGCTTGTGTATATTCTTTCCGGTACGGGCGCTGTGGTGTTCCCTGTTCACAGGAGGGGCAATAACTGCAGGTTGAGTGACGACGCCCTGGAAATAGCCTTCTGTCAGGAAGCCAGATTTGAAAGAGAGAAACCGGAAGATTTGATCTGTTCGCATGCTGACGATTGTCCTGTGAGGGGGTATCCTGACACATCATTTTCGGTTAAATCTACCCATTCAGTCTGTCAGGCCATTACCAATCGACATCCAATGTTCCATGAATTTGAACGGATCAATAAATCGTTTCTTGATCAGCTCTTACCAACTATCAACGAAGACCGTCAGGAGAAGATCATTCAAGCCTACCGGTCAATGAGCTTTGATCTTAACAACCGGGAGGGCTCAAACGTTGCCCTTATTCTATCCGGTGGCACCCGGGCGACCGCCCAGCTGACCAGAGAAAATCACGCCGCTTACGCCAGGCTTCGGGGTATCAATTACCGATTTGTATATCCATTTGAATTTCGCGAAGAACTGGGGGCAAAGCAGCTGTACTGGCTGAAAGTCTTCGCTCTTAAAAACGTCCTGGAGTGTGAAGAGGTGCCTGCCGGTCAATGGGTGGTGTGGCTTGATGATGATATTGTTATCAATGACTTTCCCGGTATTTCCGGAATGCTCGACAAGTATATCAAAGAGTTTGGGAACGCTGATCTGCTTGTTGCCGGAGACAACCGCTGGGCCTTGCTTAATACCGGGATACTATTGGTGAAAAAGACCGAGAAAGCACGGTCATTTTTGCATATGTGGTCGTTATTCAGTAATGACCGGGTGCATGGCTATCAACCGCAAAATCATACGTTGCACGAGCAGGGTGTATTGAAATACCTCGTTAAGCATGGTTTCTTATTTGCCCCAATCAACAAAGACCTTAACTTGATCAGGATAGTTCCAAACAGGGTCAGGACCAAGGGACTCAATCTCAATACCTACCAAAGGGATGCATTTGTCAAGCAACAGCCCTGGTACGATCAGAGCCTGCAAATTCAGGGCGTTGATGAAGAACGGGAACAGGGCTATGAGGATGGAGACAGTTTTATTCATCATGGCACGAAGCTATTTCGAACCCGGCTCATTTTGGAGTCATTACAACAGGCCATCGATAGTTATCAGCGTCTTAAAGAAGCATCTCGTAACAGTGCTTTTTTTGATGCTCCTTAACTGGATATGGCAATTTCAGGCAGGGCCCTGTATTTATTAGAGCCTTGCTACCGCCAATGATGGCCTTAATCAGTTTATCAATGATTTGTTGTAGTAATGCTCAATAGCCTCACGATCCCCTCGAAAGATCACTTTACCCTCCTTATGCTCCAGCTGATAGTCATACATGGGGTCGTAATAATTGCTGAGCAGATCACTGATCAGAGGGCTGTAGCCTGCTATTCCCCCGCCCGATCTATGTTGCGCGATGGCGTTTTCCAGAATATTGGTTAACTGCTGATAGCGTTCTCCACCCAGTCGGCGGCGAATACGGTAAAGGCTACCAGAGAGGCCTTCGACAAATTGCTCAAAACCCTGTGGTTCACCATAAGCGGCAATAAACTGGGCAAGATTGTTGGTCACATACTCCTTAAGACCAATCCTGACCCGCTCTTCCATGGTCTCTTCAAGCAAAATTAACGGGGATTGCTGCATTTTGTCCCGCATCGTCTGGGGCAGGCTGCAGCGGCCAATCAGCTTGCTTTCATCTTCCAGCAGTACCGGCATTCCGGGGTGCCTGTGACGGTGCTTCAGCAGCGCGATGGACAGGCGATTTTCAAAATCGATCTGGCCCGGCTGTCCACCGTATCGGCGGCCAAAGCTGGAGCCTCTGTGGTTGGCAAGGCCTTCCAGGTCAATGCTGTAAGGCAGTTGTTGAATCAGCCAGGTTTTGCCGGTACCGGTTTTGCCACTGAGGATAATGAATGGAATTTCATCAATGGAGCGTTCCAGTTCATCGATCAGAAAACGTCTCAGGGCTTTATAGCCACCTTTGATTAATGGGTAAGGGTAGCCAGATTCCTTCAGCCACTGCTGGGTAATATGGGAGCGTTGTCCTCCACGAAAGCAGAACAGGTACCCTGCTGGCTGTTGCCTGATCAGTGATTGCCAGGCTTCGAGTCGCTGAGCCCGGATATCATCAGTAGCCAGCCTGTAGCCCAGAGTAACAGCCGCCTCAGGTCCTTCTTCTTTATAACAGGTACCAATCAGTTCCCGTTGGTGGTTATCCAGAATGGGGATATTGATCGCCAAAGGGAAGCTGCCCTTGGCGAACTCCACCGGGGCACGAACATCCATCAACGGAATGTCCTGCAGAAAAATAGACAGGAAGTCTTCAGTGTTGGCTCTTTCTTGATTTGCGGATGTCGTCATTGAGGGCTGCTGTGGCTGATCAAAACTGCATAGTTTCGTATCCGTAGCAGTGATTTGGCAAGTGTGAACAGGTGCAGGAGTAACCGTAACTACCCCTACTGGAACGTCACCACAGCGCTTGAGCGAAAGCTAGATAGGAAACCCGGTGATCAGGTAACCTTGTTCCAGCTGGTATTTCAGCGCATCTTCCGAACTGCTGCCCTGTAACCAGTCGACATTTGCAAGCTCAATGGTATTGGTCCAGTGATGGGCGCTGGTACTGGCAAGGTTCAGGTTGGTGCTGCTGCCGTTGGTGTTCAGCGCCATGTAATCATAAGGCTGGGCGCTGGCTTCTGCAGGCAGGAAGCCTGAGATATCGATAACATCTTCTGCGCTGTGAAAATTGAATACCCGGTCATAAGCGGGTGCAGCTTCACTGCCTGCGTCTTCTTTCCGCCAGTAGAGCCTGTCTATTGCATGGCTGGTTGGGCTCAGCTCCAGAATATCGTTGCCAGACCCGCCTCTCAGTTTGCTGCCCTCATTGTTGGCATACAGGTGATCATCTCCGGCACCGGCATTTACAATGCCATCGCCCTTTAATTCAGGGGCTGGTGGTGCATACAGAGTATCTTTTCCCTGGTGACCAAACTGATGGGAGACAATCAGGTGACCCTGTTCAACCAGCGAGCTTAAACGTTCTGCAGTATCCATGGTGTTTCCCCCGGGCAACAGCGTTTCCAGCGGTATGGTATCCAGGGTAATCACCTCGGACATTGCAGTGATCCGCGCTTTCCCATCCATTTCATCAATGGTGACCTGGTTCGCCAGATCACTACCGGACCACACCTCGTCAAGGTTCAGCAGCTGGCTCAAATCAATAACGTCCACGCCGGGCTCGAAGTCCCGGATAGCGGTTGAACCTGTATCGCCAGCCTCAAAGAGGAACGTATCACGGCGACCATCGCCTGAGCCTGAGTACGCTCCCCCCCCAAACTGTATTGTTTCCTGACCCGGGAAGTATCTGGTTTTCACCGTTACCCCCGGCAATGAGATCATCTCCATTACCAGCGGAGATCTTCGGCGTTGTACCATCGGAAATGATAATATCGCTGTTTGGGGTGCCGCTGATGTCTTTACTTTTTTCAACCACCACAATGTTCAGGGCAATGACATCACTGCTCTGGTTATTCCCATCGCCAACATCGGAGATGGCCTCAACATTCAGGGTATAACTTCCGGTTTGATGATCTTTAAGGTACAGGTTTGGCAGTGCACTGCTGACCAGTGCAATACCTGCTGGGCTGGAGGAAGGCGTGCCGGTTGGTGTTCCGGCATGGTTAACCAGCGATGCACTGCCTGGCAGTCCCTGAACAAGGGTGTAGAGCTCCGTGCCGACCAGGTTGCTGACCGTCTCAGCCGGATTGATCACTGAAGCCCGGATCAAAACAGGCGCTGGTGTCTCTACGGTGGTAATGATGCTTTTGCGATCAATCTGCAGTGAGGGCTTATCAGACTCTGGCGCAATGGTAATGGTGCTATCCATCACAACTTCAGGGCCATAGGCTGTTGTCAGTCCATCGGTTTTATCCACAGACCGGACGGCCAACGACATCAGCAGTGTTCCATGACCATCGCCCGGATTAAATTCCAGCTCGGGTAATGTGGTATCCGCTGTTGCTATGGTTGCGGTGTAACCGCCTGAGTCATTGGCTGAGAATATGGTTGTCGTTTGGTCAGGAATAGTGAGGCTGGGTTTGATGGCCTCTGGCTCAGAAGGCATCAACGTGGGGGTGCTGCCCGGTAAAATCGTCAATGTGGCCTGAAGTTCTTCCGGATGGTCATGTTTGTCTGAATGGCTGTCTGTGGTTTTGGCATTCAGACGAAAGGCGATGGGAGTGTTTTCATCACCCGTCATTGCCCCGGGAATGTGATCCAGTGTGATGGGGTCACCCACAGGTTGTACCGTAATCTGAAATGCCTGCTCGTCACTGCAAACCGTACTCAGGCTCTGTTCGTGGCTGTGACTTTTCAGGGTCAGTTGCACGACACCGCTGAAGTCTTTCACCGGCCTCAGGAACAGTGGCTGTACATGGCCGTTGTTATCCATTAAGTGTGCTGGAATCTGCCACTTCCCGCTCCCGTTAAATGGCAGGGGCTTGCCAGAACTGTCCTTGACCACCTTGCCATCAGGCAGGCCAGAGAGCACAACAGAGATGACTTCAGAGCCATCACTATCGTTCAGGGCAGCAATCAGCCCTTTAATAGGGATATCTGAGTCTTCAAGGCCTTCCTGATTGGGTGCAGTAAGGGTGGCACAGTGATTGACTGGTTTGACTATCAGGTCAATCGCTTTGTTAAATACCTTGCTGTCGGTATTTCCGGTTCCCGGAGCGGTATCCAGTACTTCTACAGTCAGCGGCATGGTATAGGTTCCAGCCGGAAGTCCCGCTCCGGGAGTGAAGGTGAAGCGTGCTATCCGTTGCTCAAACTGCGCTTCTGTTTCGGATATTTGCCGAGCTACTGAGTTGTCCGGTTGCAGCCCATCACCACGGATAACGATATTGTCCGGTGGTTTAAAGACAACTTTTTCGATGGTTTCCGAACCATCAATATCGGAGGTTCTTAACTGCAGGTGCATGGGTTCGGGGTGATCCGCATCCTTCCACTCATCGGCCACCGCTGCCGGTTTTGTCCAGGCTCTCAAGTCATATACCGAATCTTCCGGTGGTTCATCCGGTGAGTTTTCCACCACCGGCAGTACCTTGAACGGGATCTTGAAGTCTGTTTTGCTGGTCTGGTCGGAATCGGTATTTCTCTTCAATATGTGATAGGTAATACTGTCCTCTCCGGAAAAGTCCCTGGGGGGGGCGAAATTGAAGGTTTCCGACGTCTTCCGGCCTGGTGATGTACTCGGTGACCTCACCATCGTTATTCCAGTACACCGTCGTGAAACCTTTAAGGCTCCACCCGTGAAGATCAGTCACCGTCATACGGAATGTGGTTTCTTCCTCTGAAGAGGTGTGGGTCTGGTCGAGGTTGATGCAACGGTCTGGAATAGTGAAGTAGTAATCCTCTTTACCCTCTACCGGTTCTCGGCAGACAAACAGGTTCTCTGGTGGTATCGGTTGATCCGGGCAACCGGTATTCTCTTGGACAATGACCTCCATCCGTGCATAGCGTGCTTCCTCATCCCCAGCGTCTTCAACAATGACTTTCGTATGGACAAAGTACCTGCCCTTCTCGGTAAAATGAAGCGAGACGCCATCAAGTTCGCCACTTTGAATCAGCCATTTATCGTTATCAAAGATCAGCTCCTGTCCTCCAGAGGTGTGCAGATGCCAGCCTCCTGTCACCTTGTTTCCGGCAGGGTCATAAACCTCGATTTCATATTGAGGTCGCTTGTCGTTTTTTATCTGCTCACTGCCATCTTTATCGGTGGCAACCAGTTGTAATGCCGCCAGTGACACATCATTGCCTGTAAAAGGCCCGGGGTTATCAATAATGACCCGGGTGTTTTCATCAGGATTGAACGGTGTGGCTGGAGGCTGTTCTCCATCAACTTCACCTCGCCAGTCAATATGCCCACTGACGGTTACCTCTTTTATCGCCGTTACATCATTCTGCTGATCCGTGATGTCTACAGTAAAACTGAAGTCGGTGCTCTGACGGGTGGGTGTCGGGTAATCATGATCAATCGTTCCATCTGAATGGATCGGTACTATGCGGATATCACCTGCAGCAAGCGCCCTTTTCAGTGCATCCAGACCGCCCGTGTGATCAACCAGGGACCCGCACTGGTTGGCCAGCAATGCGCCATTTACCATCAGTTGGAAACCATCGGGCAAATTGAATCCGGTAATATCGGTCATGGCTTCGCTGCCATCACTGTCGCCCAGGGTGAACCCGGTAAGGGCCAGTGGCGCTCCGCCCGAGAGAAATTTGCCGGCTATGTCCAGTTCAACTTCATTACCCCGGATGGGGGCGATGGCTTGATCCCGGGTATCCACCACCGGGGCAAAGATAGCTCGCAGCTGGTAGTCAAAAACAGCATGGGCTCCGTCCAGTTCTGTCACCAGAACCTTCATGGGCACCAGTGTCTCACCGGCATAGTCCGGGGGTGGTGTTAACCGATATTTGCCGGAGATAAGATCAGCTGCCGTTATTTGGAAAAACGGTTTGTCATTAACGAGATAAGCGATGGGCGGCTGCCGTCCGTGATTATCTTCCAGACGAAACCGGCTGTCTTTCAGGGTAACGACTGAGTTCAGGCTTTCGGAGCCATCCATATCTGTTGAGTGCAGATCAAACAACAGGGGCAGTCTTTGGTCTTCTTTGCCGTGGCCTGTCAACTCATTGGCTTTATCCGGATTCACGGTCCAGGTATCATTCGGCGTCACTTCCGGCGAATCTGGAACCCCTTTGATGCTTATTTGCATAAACCGGTCCGGTGATATGGCTTCTTCTTTGCCAGCCACCGGTGTGAGCCCATCCTGAGAAGACTCACGACTGATGGCGTTTATCTGCAAACGAACATCGTCAAAGTTTGCCGAACTTCGATCTTTTCCCGGTTGATAATAGAGACGGTCAATATCCGGACCAGTGGCTTCAAAGCTGTTCGTTGAGCCGGGCGCTATTTCTGCCCAGGCGCTTCCCTGCTGAATCCACAGGCGGCCTATAGCTTCACTGGGCTTAACCAATGGTGTGACTTTCAGGAACAGGCTTTCAGACCCGTCCGTGTCCACCAGGGCTGCCTTGATGTGGCTGCCAATGGCAATGTGCTGATCTTCATTTCCCGTTATCTTAACGGTGTCAGGGGCAGCACCCGCAGGCATAACCAGCAGTGTGGGAGGGTCTGCCACAGGTTGAACATTGACAATAATCGTTGCCGGTGATCGTGCAATAGCAACAGCAAAATAACCTTGTTCGGTAGCGATGGCATCCACCTTTATTTCCAGTCTGCCGCTCCAATGTTCATCAGACTGGACAACCAGCTGCCCAAACTGCTCTGGCGTAAGTGTGGCCCCGGCATTAATTTCCTGTCCATGACACAACAGTTTCATGCTGTCTGGTAATTGCATTATCTGGTATGAAAGGACTTCCGATCCATCCTTATCCTTAAGATCGGCTTTTATGCTGTTGCCAAGGGGAATGCTTTGATCCTCCTCACCGGTGACCACAGGTATCTGTTCGGGCCAGGTGGGGGGATCCGCTACACCTTTAACATGAATAACCACCGGAGTGCTGAGGCTTTGAACCGGCCCCGGGTTGTTGCTGATGGTGGCATTCAGGTTGAGCGTGACCTGGTGGTTGTGGAGGGTAAAGTCCGACGCATCGGCTGCGGGCAGATAGCCAAGATTGACAACGCTCAGGATGATGCTGCCGGAAACCATGCTCCGGCTCATGGCGGCAAGGGGGATATGTACGGTATCACCCGTGGCGCTGAGAAGTTTGCCATTCCAGATCAGCGTGCCTCCCTGAAGATCGCGGGTGCTGACCGATAGGCTGGTCAGGGTTTCCTGCCGGTCCGGGTCCCCAAGATCAATGGAAAAGGAGAGAGCAATAGGCGTTTGCGTGTCTTCAGGGCCTTCGGTATTGATGACGCTGGTGAACGTTGCAGCCCGGTCAGCAATAGTGATCTGGAAAGGTGCCGAACTGTTATCACCATCGCCATCCACAATGGTGTGGAACATCTTCAGGGTGAAGTTCTGTCCCGCACTGTGATTAATATGAGGATAGGAAGGGAACCACCATCTGCCATTGCTCTGAACGGTCAGTATGCCTGCATCCGTGGTAATGGTGGTTTTACCGGTTGGGCTGACTGGATAGACCATATTCTGGTAGGTGATGGCGGTGAGCCTGGCATTATCGGCATCGGCATTCAGGGAATCGTTTCTTAGCAGATTACCACTGAAAGTCTTGCCTTCTTCCCCAATGGGCTGGTTATTTTTCCGATAATAGTTGCCGTTGGCCACCGGTACGGTATCCACGACGGTGTAGAGAAAATTTGCGGGTGTGCTGTTGAGGCTATTGTCACTGTCGCTCATCAATACAGGTATGGTCAGGGTAATCGAGTTGCTCTGGCTGGCAAGCGACGGCGGGTGATCGAGGTTGTCCAGCTGTTCAAATTGAATAGTGGCCGCAGTCGGTTGTGGATCATTCACTGAAAAACGGAAAACCGGCAGGTTATCATTGGCCCGGCTGATGGTCAGCACTGACTGGTCAGGACCAGACACAGTAATACCGGTCAGTGGCTTACCATCGGAACTGAACCCGGCCACCTCCTGGGCAATGATGAATCGATCAAACACGGGGACGGGGCGGTCAGAACCCGGGATATAGTGGAGGGTACCGGTCACGGAAGTGTCGTTGCCTTTGTTAATGTCCGTGGTCGCCGGTGGCTGGGTGATCTTGCCGGGGGTTGGGTATTCACCGTCCAGCAGTGACAGGGTCAGGACGTCACTGGTTGTAGTGCCATCGGCATCTATGGCCTCCAGGGTATAGCTGACGGGCAGCATCGGGGTGTTCAGTCCGGTCGCCGTCAGGTGATCAAGGTAATGATACCAGGTGATGCCAATGGTGGCGGTTACTGAGGTGCCTGAGGGCACATAAATCACCTTTCCATCAGGCTGTATCGTGGTCAGACTGAAAATTTGATCCTTTTGTTTGCCATCCTGAATGGACCAGGCTTCCCAGGTTTCAGGGTAGCGGACTCCTGCCGAGGGTCCGAAGTACCGAATGGGCAGGCCATCTGCTGTCAACCGGTTGCCCAGGTCATCAAGGGCAAAGCCGCTGTTGTCGACGACAGGGGGCAGAAACCAGACTTTGATCACGGCATCGGTATCGGCACGGATGTCGACGTTGATCCGCTCGCTGGCCGGTGTCCTTTGATACAGGGGCTCGGTCATTTCCAGGTCATTTATCGCCAGCTTCAGTTCCAGATTGCTACTGACATCATTGATCTGAACCGGAATCTGTTTTTCCGTGGTATCACCGTCTGAATCCGTGATGGCCACCGCGATGGATAAGGGCCAGCTGCCCTTATCCTGATCCATGGGATGGTAGAGTTCTACTGTGTAGTGCAGTGAGGTCGACAGTGCGGGGAGTGGGTGATCATCCAGCGTCACGGTGAGTACCGGGGATTCCGGCTGGGCAGGCCAGTGCAGGGAAAGGGTTGGCCCCTGGGCTTTCCAGGTCAGTGGCTGTTGGTTGGCGAACAATCCATCCAGTCCGGGCTGGCTGGCTGAAAATCGCCAGCTGTCTGGCACGATCTGGTCGGACTTCGGGGTGGCTGTAATTGTCCCGGTGGCGGTGACCGGCAGGTTTACTTCATTGATGTTGACCCTCGAGGGATTGCTTAATACCGGGGATACACCGTCAATAACGGTCGCCTTAACCTTACTCTCTGTAACTGCCGGTGTGCCGTCAATATCGTCAAAGGTAAAGGGCAGGGAAAGGATAATTCGCTCGTCATTCACCATGACTGAATTATTGCCGACGGTACCGGCCAGGTGATCCAGTGGACGAGCCAGCTCACCATTAACCCTGACCATTAGATTTTTGTTATTTTTGTTAATAGCCGACAGTGTCAGAGTGAGGATGTCCATGTTTTGGCCATTCTCGATAACATTGCCCCCGAAGCTGGTTACCGGCTACTGTGAAGCTAACCGGGGTGCCCAGTGAGGTCAGGATACCGTTCAGGTTGTCAGGATCTGCAGTGAATTTCAGGCTTTGGGGGGCGATGGCATCAGAGCCATCGCCATGCAGGGTGGCAATAGGGCCAGCGTAATACTCGGGATAACGGGGAGACGTGGTCAGGTTGTTTTCGGTAAAGGTCAGGTTGATCTGCTCATTTCCCGTGGCGGCCGGGCCATCTTTAATTCTGACAGAAACAGCCGCATGAGCGGTATCGCCACTGCTGTCGGTGACAGTGTAGGTAAACTCCTGAGGCAGGGGTTGCTGGCCAGGATGATACAGAGAGTCCAGGGCCGTGTAGGTGTAATTGCCATCCGGTTTAACGGTGAGCGTGCCGTACAGGGTTTCAATGCTGGTGTCGGTTTGGAAATTGAACACCTGCCCGGTTTTTATTGTGGTGTTTTTATCCAGATAAAACCGGTCAAGGGAGACTTTAGTGACGGTGAGAGTCTCAAGACATTGCACATCATTGTCCAGCAGGTTACCGGTCACCGTTTCACCTTCTGTGACCTCAATATAATCATCCCTCAGGGTTACGCCACCATCAATCACCGACAGCGTTACGGTATGGCTGATGGTATTGAGGTCATGATCGCTGGCGGTGAGTACCACGGGCATTATCGCCGGCTCAGGTTCTGTGACATTCAGGTTGGCCAGCTGTTTTACCACCAGGTTGGCAGACAGATTGCCTGAGGTGTCGGTGCTGATATTGTTCAGTTGAATGCTGAGCACCGGTTTGCTGGTCAGGGTCGATAGCACCAGGCTCTGGTTTCCCGGACCGGGATGCAGGTTATCAAGATCGAGACTGTCTCCATCACTCGTGGGCAGCCGACTGGCCAGGGCGTTGTTCAGCTGCCTTGAAGTGGTATTAATATCAAACTGCAACTGATCCGGTGGCAGGGGGTCGGAACCTTTCAGGACGGTAATCTGGCCGCTGTCCGAAATGGGGCCGGGCTGGTCACACTCCTGGTCGATGGGCATGGTGCTGACGGTATCGGTGGAAAAACTCAGTGCTGTACCATCCTGTACCGTAAAACTGATGGTAGCACTGTCGCTGTCCCCATCCGTATCAGTAACGGTAAAGGTAAACGTCTCTGTCAGTGTACTGTCGGTGGTATGAATAAGGTCAGGTTTGGCAGTATAGTTCCAGGCACCATCGGGAGTGACATACAGGGTACCGTATTGACCGGGGAATGGGTAAAAATCCGCCATGTCACCGCTGAGATTATGGCCACTGGTTAACGGAGTGCCATTGATGGCCGTGAGCAGACCACCATCGCTTCCGGCTTGTACAGTGGTAAATAATTTGCCGTTATGCGCACTCCACATTGCTGTAGTGCCTTCCTGCACAAGAACTGGCGTATGATCCACCAGGGTTGGCACATCATCCGTGATGGTGACTCTTAACCCTGACTTGGAGTAATGGGTTCTTTGATAGGTTGGCGAGTAAAGGCTTTTCTGATAGGGCAGGATAAAGCTGAGTTCGTCATTGCCTCCCGGATGAAAAAAGGGACGGTCAACCTGTAAAGTGGCCAAGCCTGTGCCTGAGTCCGGCAGGTTAAACGTGAGGGCTGTCTGGGTTGATGTCCCATCATGGTAGACGGCAGTCAACGTTTTGTGGCTGGTGATCTGCCAGCTGACCGGAAAGCTGGAGCCGTTGTCAATAATGCTGATATTGTCGGGTAGATCGGTAAGGTAACCGGGCTCGATAGAGAGTACTGTGCCGCTGGCTGAAATGGGATCTATGTCCTTGGTAGCTCCCAAATCAACGCTTTCCTGAATGTTGATGTCCGAAGGGTTACCGAGGGGCATCAGATGATCGGTGGCGATGGTGCAGGTACAGTCTGCAACGGATGCCAGAACCTGGTAATTGCCTCCTTCGGTTATAGGTGCCATAAAAGGGGGATGGCTCCAGTGGTTATCCTCTACCGGGACCTTGCTTGGGACTTCGGTCGTTATCCTGTTTTGAAATAAGCCGGGGCCAAAAAAAACAGTAACCTGCTGTCCATTGTCAATACCTGTGGTCTCACCGGTTATGGACATATTAAAGAAATGGATGCCGTAAGTGTCGATATCGTTGATCCAGATACCTGCTTCGGTATCAATGGACAGTAGCAACTCAGCAGTGGCGGTATTACCGGCCATATCGGTAATTTGCGCTGTCACAGTATGGGAACCATCAGACAAGGGATGGGTAATTTGTGCAGACCAGGTTCCGTTGTTGGCAACCGGAATGCCACTCTTCAGTGGTTGGCCATCAGCAAACAGTGCTATCGTACCGTTGGCTTCACCGGTACCGGTCATCACCGGTGTGTTATCGCTGGTAGGATTGTCGTCCGTATCGGCTGCCTTGCCGTAACAGGAGTCACTCTGGGGAGCTAGCTCAAGGGTGATTTCGGTGACGGTATCCAGCAGAAACATCGTGCTGTCTCTGGCAATATTACCAGCCAGATCGCTGGTTTCTGCTGTTATGGTAATGGGGCCATTGAATAACCCGCTCCCGGTAAGATCCGGTGCTTCAATTTGCCAGCTGCTGCCATGGCTGTTCACCGTTGTTTTCAGCTGCAATTGATGGCCGACCTTATCCGTCAGGGTCAAGGTAACCGGGCACAGGGGCTCGACATTCACCACCCGGCCAGCGATGGTCAGCGCCCGGGACTCATGGTCGTTGACGATATTATCCGGGGTGATTGGTGTATTGATGGTAATCAGTGCCAGGCTATCCATAGTGGTCTGGTCACTGTCGCCCTCATGCAACGTTTCCGTGATCTCCGGTAGATGATCCGGCCTCGTGCCAATGCCTGCATCGGGTGTGATTGTCGGCGTATACAGGGGAATGATGGTGGGAGTCATCAGTCCTTCATCGGCGGTCTTTTCGTTTGCGTCCCTTATGTTATCGCCAGCCAACGTGATTGATGGCGTGTCTGACAACAGATAATCATTGGCGTTGATTAGCTCACTGACGGATAAAGCACCGGCTGCTATCGGATGAATCAGGATATCTGCGTTGCCTTCAAGCTCAATCAGCTCGCCAGCAGTCAGCCGTTCTCCTTCTGCCAGCAACTGACGACGTTGGCCTGACAACAGCTTCCAGGCATGGCCGACAACGCTAATGATCCTGCCATCATTACGCAGCAACACGAGTTTATTCATGGTGTGGCACCATTACCAGGAGCCCAGTCCGGCGGCAGCGTCAGTTTCAGCGACTCAAGCAGTCGGCCGGTAATATGAAGCAGCCGGTAGAAGGCATCGAGCTGTGCAGCCCATGCCCGGTTCCATGCCAGTTCTGCTTCAAGGCTTTCGTTCTCTGCGTTCAATACATCCAGTAACGACCGTTCTCCAAAAGCAAATTGTCTCCGGTAGGCAGATACCATATCCAGGCTGTAGGCGACGTGTTTCTGTAATTGCGGAATTTGTCTGTTCAGCTGAGTATGGGCTTCCCATGCGAGACGGGCTTCTTGCTGGGTATCCAGCAATGCCTGGTGGTATATATCTTTCGCTTCATTCCAGCGGCTGAGGGATGCCTTGATACGCCCGGAATCAGCACCACCATTAAACAGGTTGTAGCGGGCATGGAACATCAGGCTGTAATCATCATCACGCCCGATCACGCCATTCGTGTTGTAGTGCCATGACCGGGTTGCCTCAAAGGAGATTTCCGGGTAGAAGCGTCCCTTGCTGGCCATGTACTCACTCTCTGCAGCGTTATTGTCCTGCAGCGCTGATTTGAGTAATGGATAGTTTTTGCCAGCCAGCAGTACTGCCTGCTCCATAGTATCTGGCAGTCGGTCAAAATCAGGCACAGGTTCTTGAAGAGTGCTGGTTGGGACTCCCACCAGCCGGACAAACTGGCAACGGGCATCCTGCAAATTGTTGTCAGCAGCAATGGTATTGGACTGAGCCCTCGCCAGTCGGCCACTGACAAGACTGAGGTCGGCAGTGCTCTGCACACCGGACTCAGAACGTTTGAAAATGTTGTAATAGATATCCTGGTGAACCTTCAGGTTTTGCTCGGACATGGCCAATGCCCTTTCCATCATGATCACAGTCAGATAGGTCTGGGTGACTTTGAGTGCCATCTCGGAAGCGGTGGTTATCAGTCGGTACTGTGCAGAGCGTGTGCTGGCTTCAGATCTATTACTGTCGTGTATTGTGGAAAAACCGGCAAAAAGCACCTGGCGAAGCGCGATAGAAGACTCATACCGATGAAGTCGGTCATCACTGTCAGGCCCACCGGCACGGGTTGCCGGGTTGGAGGTCCATTCATAGCCAGAGCCTCCCTGTACATGCAATGTTGGCAGGAATCCTGATTTGGCAATGCTTTGCTCATGAACGCGGGTCTGCACTTTTTGCATGGCCAGGTGCAACTCCGGACTCGTCATCAGTGCAGTAGAGACGGCTTCTGCCAAACTTTGCCCACTTGCTGACGGGATGTTAGCAGCAACCATCAGCACAGGCAGCCAGAAGCGCAGATGATGAATACCGGCAGGACGCTTCATACTCATAACCGTGTTGAAAATGTTCCGGGGATGATCTTTCCCGTATCGGGGGCAGTGAGGTTCAGGCAAACAAGGTGAACTACCTGACAATTAACAACTGACAAGAGCCAAGGATAAAAACTCTGAGTAAGAATAGATGATTTTTTTTGTGTCTGACTGAGAATGGCGGGGGAGGCATTTCTACTCTAGGCTCTGTTTTGCTTAATACAGAACCTGTCTCTGGATGGAGTTGCAATGGCGCAAAGCCCTTTACTGACCAGCTTGATCTGGATTGCCAGGTTTCATGGAGTCAGGGTCATTGCCGAAAGTGTACTGACGGGGTTGCCCGTTCAACCAGATAAGTTTCCAGAAGAATATCTGGAGCGGGCTGCCGTGAATGCAGGGCTTACGTTGTTTACCAGGTCGCTGGTTTCCCATGGATCACTGGAAGAAAACTGTCCACCTTCGTGCCTTCCCTGTATTGTCTGGTTGGCACAGTCTCCCATCGTTGTGGTGCAGATTACCAAAGAGTATGTTGAGTTCCGTCAACCGAAACTTGGGATGACCGCTGAGCGTCTGCATCCCGACGACTTTCTCCAGAGTATTGACAGCCGCATTGTTTTTTTCAGTCGCGCCAGGTTTGAGGATGATCGTGATCCGGACTATCCACCGGACTGGCGAGATCACTGGTTCTGGGGGTCGTTACTGGAATGTCGTCGTATTTATCGGGAAGTGTTGTTAGCCTCTCTGCTGATCAATGTATTTGCCCTGGCGGTGCCTCTGTTTGTACGTCTGATCTATGACCGGGTGATTCCCGGTATGGCACTGACTACGCTGAATACACTGACCATCGGTGTGGTGGTTGTCATCTCTTTCGAATTGATCTGCCGACAGCTGCGCACCCGGTTTATTGATATAGCTGCGAAAAAATCCGACCTGCTGATGTCCAGTCAGCTGTTTGCCAAAATTATGGGAATCCGAATGTCGTTTATTCCTGCGGCCACAGGCTCATTTGCACGGCAAATTCAGGACTTTGAGGCTATTCGGGAGTTTATCACCTCCACTACGCTAACAGCCATAGTCGACTTACCATTTGCCATCCTGTTTCTGTTGGTTATCGGGCTTATGGGTGGTCAGCTGGTGTGGATTCCCCTGCTGGTTATTGTTGTTATGTCGTTTGTCAGTGCAGCAGTTCAACCCCGGCTCCGTCAGAGTATCGAAGAGAGCGAACGACTTTCGGCACGAAAGCATGGGGATCTTGTGGAAAGTATTACCGGCCTTGAAAGCTTGCGGCTTGCCGGTGCCCAGAGTCGTTTTCAGCAACGCTGGGAGCAGGCAACCGGGCATATGGCAACCTGGGGGCTTAAAACCCGGGCAATGACCGGTAATGTTACTGCGCTGGCTACCTGGCTGCAGCAATTGGCAACCGTTGCCATTGTTTATTTCGGCGTGATCTTCATCAGCTCTGGCGCAATGAATATGGGCGCATTGATAGCCGTTATGATGCTTTCTGGCAGGGCGATAGCGCCTTTTATGCAACTGGCCCTGTTGGGTACACGATATTACCAGGCTCGCAGTGCTTTTATGGTGATAAACCAGTTGATGGGGGCACCTGACGAGCAGAGTAAGCAAATGGCCTATCGTCGGGTTAAAAAATTTTATGGGAATCTCAAGTTAAAACAGTTGTCGTTTTCTTACCCTGACAGTGTTATTCCTGCGCTTTCTGATGTATCCGTGTCCATCAACAGTGGTGAGAAAGTGGCTGTAGTAGGGCGCTCTGGCTCGGGCAAATCAACGCTTGCCCGTATTCTGGCGGCACTCTACCAACCCGACCATGGACAGGTATTTCTGGACAGCATTGCCCTGGGGGATATTCATCCGGCAACCCTGAGAGCGAAAATAGGCTTTCTGGCCCAGGATCCCTGGCTATTTCATGGTTCAGTGATGGATAACATCACAATGGGGGCTTCCAGTTTCTCCGGGGAAGATCTGCTGACCACTGCGAGAGACTGCGGTGTGACACTCTTCACCGGCGACTCTTTGGCTGCCCTGGAATACCCCGTGGGCGAAGGTGGGCGACAACTCTCTGGTGGTCAACGGCGAGCCGTTGCATTAGCCCGTGCCATGCTATCCAAACCGGATATCCTGATTCTTGATGAGCCCTCTGCACATATGGATAGCCTGATGGATGCCCAGGTTCAGAAGACACTCAAGGGCTTAACGAACAATGTAACTCTGATTATCATCACCCATAGAAGCAGCCTGTTGTCCGTTGTTGATCGTGTCATTATGCTGGACGGCGGCAAACTGGTATCTGATCAGCCTGTTCAAATCAGAGAACCTCAGGCATGAAAGCACAATCATGGTCGGAATGGTTGCGGTTAACCGCCAGTAACCGGCAGCAGGCTCAGCTGATGGACATTACCGTCACTTCACGCTGGTTTATCTGGGTGATGGTTTTTTTTGTTGCTTCATTAATTGCCTGGAGTTGTCTGGCTATGATGGATGAGACCGTCACAGGCTATGGGCGAGTTATTCCTTCCAGTCGAGTTCAGGAGGTTCAGAGTCTGGATGGTGGCACCCTGAAATCTGTCCATGTCAGGGAAGGTGAGTTTGTCCATGCCGGGGATTTGCTCTTGCAGATTGATGAAACGCGCTATCAATCTTCCTTTCGGGTGAATGAGTCTGAGCTGGAAAGCCTGCAGGGCTCTGTGGCCAGGCTGGAATCAGAATTATCGGCACTGGCAGGGATGCTAAGTGGTTTATGGTCTGATGAACAACGTGACATCAACTTCCCGGAACACTTTCAAAAACATTTTCCTGAACAGGCACTGCAACAAAAAGCACTGATGAATGAACGAATGGCGGCACTGAACAGTCAGGTTACTATTCTCGACCAGCAAGTGATTCAGAAGCAGCATGAACTGAATGAACTAAAGGAAAAAGTAAAAACGCTGACCAGAAGCTTGCAGCTTGCCAATGAGGAGTTATTACTGAAGAAACCGCTCAGGGATGATGGCGTTATTACCCGCGTAGAGATTATTAACCTTGAGCGAAGGGCAAATGAACTTCAGGGGGATCTGACCAATGCCCGGTTGATGGTTGCTCGTCTTGAGTCTGCATTGGAGGAGGCCATCGGGCGTCGGAATGATCTGGTGATTCGTTACCGGGCAGACTTACAAAAAGAGCTGCAGGATACACGGGATCGTTCCGGCAAACTACTGGAGGGGCAGGCAGGCCTGGAAGATCGGGTTCGCAAGGCGGCGTTGTATGCACCAGTGGATGGGTTGGTCAAAACGGTAAAGGTACATACAGAAGGCAGTGTTATTCAACCAGGAAGCACTGTCGTTGAGATTGTACCGGCAGAAGACCCTCTTATTTTTGAAACCCGCATTCAACCGGCGGATATTGCCTTCCTGCAGTCAGGGCAAATGGCTCTGATTAAGTTAACGGCTTATGAGTTTGCCACCTTCGGAAGTTTGAAAGGCACTGTGGATACGATCAGTGCTGATACGCTGGATGATGAAAAAGGGCTGCCGTATTACCGGGTTCGAATAGTGCTGTCAGGTAATAATAGCTCCTTGCTGTTGATTCCCGGCATGACAGGGGTAACCGATATTGTGACGGGGAACACAAGTGTGCTTGAGTATTTTATAAGGCCTTTGCTGAGAAGTTTTGGAGTGTAGAACAGAGATCAGTTCAGTCACTAACAAGAACGTTAGTTTTACTGACTTTTTTATCTTCAGATACAAAAAGGAACTAAACCCGTTTTATGGTACTCAAAATGTAATCAGTTCATGATTCAGGAGATGTAATCGGATGGAACCCTCTAATAATCACCCCGTTGACAGCTACTCTGCTGGCCCACAAACCCTGCCGGAAGATACTCATGAGACATTGGGCGTCAATATCGTGGGTGGTGCCAGTAATTCGGGTGCAATGGATGATTCCGGAACTCTGCATGACAGACAGGTTAAGGCTTTACCGCCTGCTGATAAAATTCAGAGTGTTATTACTCCCCCTGATCATGACATTGGCAACTTACGCGCAGCGCTGATTAATCAGGCGATCGGTTTTTTATCCATTGTCAGTAAAGATATATCCGGTTTGCCGGTGGTAACGGGCGCATTTGTCAGGGCGTTTCGCCAGCCTATGGCTTCAGAAATTCAGCTTTCAGTAGCTCAGGTGCCAGCTCTCAGGGATGAAGACTTTCTCAGTAGTTGGCAGATGGATGTCGTGGTAAGCCCCGGGCAGTGCAAGGATTTAACCAGATTAATGGGGCGCTTTTTGCATAAAGAGAAAAAAGAAGACGCTCGTGTTTCTTCTTACTCTGGCGCAGGGATACTTCAGGAAGAGGGGTTTCATTATTTGTTCAATGGCGAAGAGTTCTTTTCAATCAGGTTATTAACGCTTGACGCCCCCGTAAACCTGAATGTTGAAGATTACAACTATCAACCCTCTGAGGGAAAGCCTGTAACACTCAGAATATCCACTGAAGCCTGGGGCGCATGGCTGAATCAACAGTTTGCTGGTTTGGTTAATAATCCCTGTGCGTACAATATTATTGAGACCGAATTCCAAACCCAGGCAATAACCGATGAGGAAGCCTGGTGCCTTTGTCCTGCAATTCAGCAATGGATCTACTCACAACAGCCGGTTTATCTGCATCCAGCGGTTTTTATGACTATTGCATAGCCAATATGGCCCAACCGGTTTATTCGCCAATAGCAACTGCTTGGCCACTCGAAAACTGTCCTGTTACTCCCCATGTTCCAGCAGTGTCTTTTGCGCAATCATTTGGTACAAACGTACCAGGTGATCTTGAGGCGGCGGCTATAACATCGGTAATGCAGCCCGGTGAACAGGGAGTAGTTGAAGATCAGACTGGTAATCTGACACCGTCTTCTACAGGTGAAACCGTAACACCTGTCGCACTTCGATCAGGTCCTGCACATTTGGTGTTGGACAATGGTAGCAGTCTAATAAAAGATACCGATACCATTCAGGACCTTGGCTTTTCCCTGATTGCAGACATACTGCCATCCCTTGAACCGGCGGGAGCCGGAATTGCACACCAGGGCTCGAAAGTGGGACAGTCTGAAGCAAATAACGAAAGCAGCGGTGACAGCAAAAGCAGGGGAAGAAGGCAACGACGCGGAGTTAATGCGCCTGAACGAACAAAAAATACCCGGAAAAAAGGCAGTGCAAAGGGGCTGCGTGCCAGAGGAAGTGATCGTTATGGATTTGCCGCAGCGATTCAGGCTTTAACCAAAGTCACTAACGTTGTCGCTGACGAACAGAGGGCACGGTTGGAGAAGTTGTCTGTACCTGATGAGGTGATTAGCGGGTTAAACAACCTTATCAGTACTGAGAAAAGTGCTGAATTAGTGCGCCGCCCTTTCAGGTGCAGTCCTTTCCTTGGCAGAGCCCAATGCTATTACGTCAAACAACCTGAAGAGGGCTTTAACTACAGCTATGCAGGGCTGGCTGGCATTATTGAAAAGATAGTTCATGAATTATGTGACTCCCTGAAACAGAGTGAGTGTTCTGTGGCGAGCCAGAATGAAGTCAGGGCGATTATTGCGGCATTAATGCTTAAATATCTGGTCTATATGCCCAGAGAAAAAAATCAAATGAGTGCGCTTCTGTGCAAATTAACAGACATGATTGAGCATGACAGCAGAATTATTGCGCACTATGAGGCGGGTAACGGTTCACCGATCCTGAAGTTGTTGCCGCAGACTTTTCTGGTGGTATTGACCTCAGTTGAATTGGAAAAAATAGCCCTTCCGGTAACCCTTCAGCAGCGCTTAGTCAGTACTCTTGCCACCATTATGTCTGCCTCTAATCATCATGGCTGCTACGATATTTCTGCATCAATGATTAGCTCGCTTCACCGGTTACCGCTTGATTTGCCCCTGGCAGGCTTGAATTGGCAGGAAGTTAATAACCTGGCAATACAGATACAGGAAACCTTTGGTTATTTGCAGCAATTGATGGATTTGCGGGTAAACCGTCTCACAGTTGCCCGGGCAGTGATGGATTTGAGGGATGGATTACATGCACTCCAGAAAAAAGGTGAAGATAGCCGGAGCCTATCGTGGTTCTCACCGGCACCCGGGAAGCAAGACCGCATCGCCATGGCTGTTCGTTCTGCTGAGAAAATATTGGGCGACGATGAGTTGGCCTTCAAGAAGGCATGTCGTGAGTTAGTCCTTGCTAAACGTAAGGCGCAGGAAGATATACGCAGAAAGCAACTTGAAGCGCGGATGAGAATGCAGCAAAAAGAGAGCCATCCGCTAGAAAAGCCTGGCCGGGACATTGAGCAACCAGAGGAACAAAATGAGGAGCAAAATGAGAAACAGCGTTATTGTCTGGTGACCGCGTCCATCACGGAGACGGCGGCCGATGCTATCACGTTGGAACTCAGTCCATGGGAACAGGCATTGGCCGTTGCCGTATCGCTGTATAAAGATGGCCAGCTTGCTGAGGCTGAAGCCAGCAGGGCGTCTGCACTGAAAGCCTGTAAAGATAAGATTGACCGGGCCTGTGTATGGGCGGACTGTGGCAATGCCTTGCTGGAACCGTATCACGAGTTGCTTGCCCGGGTGGTAACGGTCACAGCAAAAGTCACTCCGGTTAAATGTCTACTGGATCTTATTGCACAGCATATTCCCGATGACGTGGTGAAAAAATCTGGCGATGCAAAAAACTGGCTGTCAGCAAAAAAATATAAAATACCAACAGAAGCGTCACTTTTATCATTAGCCATGAGCTTGCCATCACAAGATGAGATGAATTCATTACTTAAGGCACTCAGGTCGATTGTGGAGATGTATGAAAAGGCGGTAGAGCTGATGAATGATTGCTCTGTCTTGCAGTTGCGGGATACGGGGGATTTTATCTTGCATATTATGGAGAGTGATCTGAATAGCCTTTTTGATCAGCAGGATGACTTGCTCTCCATCAGAAAGGTGGTTGCCAGGGTCATGACTGCCCGCTCTGAACTTATGAAGAAACTCGGCTTTTATGGTCCTCGCTCCGGGTCCAGTGCCAGCACAGAAGCAGCCATCACTTACCAGAAGAGCGTTTATACTCAGCTGCGTGAGCGCTTAAGCAGGGAAGCAGCACAATTTGATGTTAATGAAACGGATTTGACGAAATGGGGCAACTTAATGGAACGTATCGGTCAGTTGAGAATAAAGTCTTCTGAAGTGTAAATGCGTTTTGAAGATCTTTTATTGACATATTCGTGTATTCACTACGATGATATAACGCTAGGAGGCTGTCCGAGAATAGCGCCCGTAGCGAGGATGGCAGAAAATTGAGGATAAAAAGTCGGAAATTTTTAGTGAATAGTGGTTCTATTTACTAAAAATTTCCGACTTTTTAGACCAATTTGCTGCCACCGCAGTAGGGCAGTCTATTCTCGGACAGGCTCCTGGACCTGCAATTTTCTCCCCCGGTTTTATCAACCAACAGTTCCTGATGAACGTTGAGAAAATTCATGCAATCCCTGGTATGGATTGCCACTGGTTTTTGGCTCTCAGCCCTGCGTATGGGTTGGCACGAGCAATAGAACAAGCAGCCTCCGGTACCGGTTGCCACTGTATAGTGATTACAATGTAAGGACTCCTTCATGCCTGTTATTACGCTTCCCGATGGCAGCAAACGTGAGTTTGCTGATGCAGTATCCGTAATGGAAGTCGCCCAGGACATCGGTCCGGGGCTGGCCAAGGCGACCCTCGCCGGCCGCGTCAATGGTGAACTGGTGGATGCCAGCGCCAAAATTGCCGAAGATTCTGATTTATCCATCATTACCACCCGTGATCAAGAGGGTGTGGATGTTATTCGTCACTCTACCGCGCACCTGCTGGCGATGGCCGTGCAGGACCTGTTTCCTGGTGCCCAGGTGACCATTGGGCCAGTGATTGAAAACGGCTTCTACTACGACTTCTCCTACGAGCGCGCTTTCAATATGGACGATTTGTCCAAAATTGAAAAACGCATGGAAGAGCTGGCCAAACAGGATCTCGCTATCGAGCGTGTGGTGATGAGCCGTGAAGAAGCCATCAGCGCCTTTAAAGCCATGGGCGAAGAGTACAAGGTTGAGATTATCAACGACCTGCCCGCCAGCGAAGAGATCTCTGTCTACCGCCAGGGTGAGTGGATGGACCTCTGCCGTGGCCCACACGTGCCTTCCACCGGTAAGTTGAAAGCGTTCAAACTGATGCGGGTGGCGGGTGCCTACTGGCGCGGTGATGCCAATAATGAAATGCTGACCCGCGTCTACGGTACTGCCTGGGAAGACAAGAAAGCCCTGAAGGCCTACCTGCACCGTCTGGAAGAAGCGGAAAAACGCGATCACCGCAAACTGGCCAAGAAGCTCGACCTGTTCCACATGCAGGAAGAAGCGCCGGGAATGGTGTTCTGGCACCCTAACGGCTGGGTGATCTATCAGGAACTGGAACAGTACATGCGCAACAAACAGCGCCTGGCCGGTTATGAAGAGATCAAGACCCCTCAGCTGGTGGACCGCAGCCTGTGGGAGAAGTCCGGTCACTGGGATAAATACGCCGATGGCATGTTTACCACCAGCTCTGAAAACAAGGACATGGCTATTAAGCCCATGAACTGTCCCTGTCACGTGCAGGTCTTTAACCAGGGCCTGAAGAGCTACCGTGACCTGCCGTTGCGACTGGCAGAATTTGGTTCCTGCCACCGTAACGAACCTTCCGGTTCCCTGCACGGCCTGATGCGAGTGCGTGGCTTTGTCCAGGACGATGCCCATATTTTTGCCACGGAAGACCAGATTCAGTCAGAAGTCTGTGAGTTCATCGACTTCCTGCACAGTGTTTACGACGACTTCGGTTTTGCCCGTGAAAACCTGATTTACAAGCTGTCTACCCGCCCTGAAAAGCGCGTAGGTTCCGACGAAATCTGGGATAAAGCCGAAAAAGCCCTGGCAGAAGCCCTGGATGCCCAGCAGCTGCCATGGGATGAACTGCCCGGTGAAGGTGCTTTCTACGGACCGAAGATCGAATTTTCCCTGAAAGACTGTATTGGCCGGGTGTGGCAATGTGGCACTATTCAGGTGGATTTCTCCATGCCGGGTCGACTGGGTGCGGAATATGTGGACGAACACGGAGAGCGCAAAACGCCGGTTATGCTGCACCGCGCAACCCTGGGATCCTTCGAGCGCTTTATCGGTATTCTGATCGAGCATTATGAAGGTGCCATGCCGGTTTGGTTGGCTCCCATGCAGGCTGCTATCCTCAATATCACTGATCGTCAGGCCGATTACGCAAGAAAATTGGAAAAAAACCTCTCTGAACAGGGTATCAGGGCAAAAGCGGACTTGAGAAACGAGAAAATCGGCTTTAAAATCCGCGAGCATACCTTAATGAAGGTTCCTTATCTGCTGGTGATCGGTGATAAGGAAATGGAAGACAATACCGTGGCGGTACGTACCCGCACCGGTGAAGATCTGGGCGTAATGTCCATCGAAGCGTTCCGGGAACGCCTGCAGGCAGATGTCCTCAAGCGTGGTCGCACTGCTTGATTAGCTGTGCCGCCTTCCGATGCACTTCGAGAAAACTGTTCCGGGTTGCCTGATGGTCTGGCAGCCCAGGAGCTTACTATGTTGCTTACACAGGAGATACAACCATCAGACGCAACAGCTTCCGTGATCGTCGCCCAGTAAAGGCTCCGATTAATGAAAATATCCGTGCAAAAGAGGTCCGCCTCATTGGGGCCGACGGAGAACAGGTCGGTGTAGTTGATATACGTGATGCGTTAGGCATGGCCGAGGAAGCGGGGCTGGATCTGGTTGAGATCAATGCGACCAGTGAGCCGCCGGTCTGTAAGATCCTGGATTATGGTAAGCACCAGTACGAATCGAAAAAACAGAAGGCTGCGGCCAAGAAAAGCAGACTTTGATCCAGGTGAAAGAAATCAAGTTTCGCCCGGGTACCGAAGAAGGGGATTATCAGGTAAAACTGCGCAACCTGATACGTTTCCTTACCGAGGGCAACAAGGCGAAGGTCTCCCTTCGTTTTCGTGGTCGTGAGATGGCTCACCAGGAGCTGGGCATGGAACTGATGAAACGGGTTGAAAAAGACCTGGAAGAAATCGGAACCGTTGAACAGCATCCGAAAATGGAAGGCCGTCAACTGATCATGGTGATTGCCCCTAAAAAGAAGAAGTAATTAAAAAAACGGCGTTTGGGTTTGGTGTCCGTTGAGGGTATCGGGTCTGGCCGTTTTTTTTAGTGCTTCGTGCCGGTTGAGGGCTTCGGCTTTTGGCGGCAGTATTTTTAATTGTCCCGACGCTGGTTTCGCAGATCAGTGGTCGCGAATGCGGAGTGTTTTTCATGCCAAAGATGAAAACCAACAGTGGAGCCGCGAAGCGTTTCAAGAAAACCGCTTCCGGTTACAAGCGTAAAGGTGCCTTCAAGAGTCACATCCTGACCAAGATGACCACCAAGCGTAAGCGTCAGCTGCGTGGTACCTCACTGGTATCTCCGGCCGATCAGGGTCTCGTTAAGCGTATGCTGCGCGACTAATCGCTTTTTTGATCATTTTACAGGAGAGATAATTCATGGCACGTGTTAAGCGTGGCGTCATTGCGCGCCGTCGTCACAAGAAAGTTCTGAAGCAGGCTAAAGGTTATTACGGTGCACGTTCACGTGTATTCCGCGTAGCCAGGCAGGCAGTTACCAAAGCTGGTCAGTATGCTTACCGCGACCGTCGTCAGCGTAAGCGTCAGTTCCGCGCTCTGTGGATTGCCCGTATCAATGCCGGTGCTCGCATGAATGGCCTGTCTTACAGCCGTTTCATCGCAGGTATGAAGAAAGCGGCTATCGAAATCGACCGTAAGGTTCTGGCTGATCTGGCCGTTCACGACAAGGCGATTTTTGGCCAGCTGGTGGAAAAGGCGAAAGCTGCTCTGGCTTAAGTTTTTATACCGGTTTGTATGAGGGAGACCTGCTTTTGCGGGTCTCCTTTTTTTGTTTGTGATTCATTCAGACTCATTTCCTGTTGGCAGAGAATGAGGCCAGCATTTTTTCCCGAATTTTGCTAAAGTTACCCCTGGTTTTTAAGGTCGCTGATAAAAAGGACCTTGCTCCACCGTCGGATATGGATTCCGAAGCCATCTTTGGTAAGGACGCAAACAACGAAAAAGAAGCAAAGTATGTCAGCATTTAATCAAGAAACCGTGTTAACCGTGAAGCATTGGAATGATACTTTGTTCAGCTTCACCACCACCCGTGACACATCGCTCAAATTTCATAATGGTCATTTTGTCATGCTGGGCCTTGAAGTAGACGGGAAGCCGCTGATGCGGGCATACAGTATCGCCAGTGCCAACTATGAGGAGCACCTGGAGTTCCTCAGTATCAAGGTGCCTGATGGGCCTCTGACTTCCAGGCTTCAGCATTTACAGCCGGGGGATTCCGTGCTGGTCAGTCGCAAGCCGGTGGGTACCCTGGTGGTGGGTGATTTGAAGCCGGCCCAGAATCTGTTCCTGTTTGCCACCGGTACAGGTCTTGCGCCGTTTATGAGCATTATCAAAGACCCTGAAACCTATGAGCGGTTTGAAAAGGTCATACTTGTTCATGGTGTTCGTTACGTCAGTGAACTGGCTTATCATGACTACCTGCTGGATGAATTGCCTCACCATGAATATCTGGGAGAAGAGATTCGTCAGAAGCTGGTCTACTACCCTACCGTTACCCGTGAGCTGTTCAGAAATACCGGTCGACTGACAGATCTGATTACCAGTGGTCGGTTGTGCAATGACCTGGACCTGCCACCACTGAACCCACAAACCGATAAAGCCATGATCTGTGGCAGTCAGGCCATGCTCAATGATACCTGTGATATTCTCGATAACCTCGGCTTTACTGCATCGGCGCATACCGGAGATGTGGCTGATTATGTGATTGAGAGGGCTTTCGTTGAGAAATAATTATCTGATAGTCATTTTGTCCGGTTAAAAATCCGATTGAGTCTGAAAGTGCCTGTTCTTAATGGTTAAAATAGTGGTTATCCAGACGGCTATTTCAAAAACCAGAGGGTGGGCATTAATCACATTGCCGCATTTCCCATCCTCGCTACGGGCGCTATTCTCGGTCAGCCTCTTACAACAAGCTGTTATATCTATAGAGCTTAATTACAGAACTACACTAAGAGGGTCTAACTCGAACAAAGAACCGTCATATGGATCACCAAATTTCACCTGAATGCACTTACGCTGCCTCCGGTTCACATGAACCCCTGCTACCTGAACAACAGTCTGACGATCAAACGACCACTGCATTCTATTCGAAGCGGGCATTGAAGCGGAGTAATGAGGAATGTTGCGTAAGAAAAACAAGCAGCCTGCTCAATCTAAAAGAGATAAAAGATACTCTTCATGCAAGACTTTGCCAGCGCTCAACCAGTAACCAAATGGTATGTGGGGTACGAATACCGTCACCACGACCTCAGCAGAAAGATATATCCCCCCTGCCTGTAGATATATCTATTGAACCAGTAACGCTTAATGATCAGGCCGGAACAATAGGAAAATCCCGAATAACCAAAGACAAAAAATCACAGCCTGAAAAGGAACTGGAAATCGGCAGCCTGAAAATAATAGATAGCCTTGAGGCAATCATAAAAGGAGAAGGCATATGGGAAAAAATTACACATTCATTGATCAGATGCTGTGCTGACCTGGATCAAGGGGAAGAAGATAAAGAGTGGCTTGATTATATGAGTGTGAAAATTCGGGCGATTGATGAAAACCCCAAAAAATACTGGAACTATTGCCCAAGAGCATTGCGCTCCACTATCCAGGAGATAATCTACACAACGGTAAAGACATTTCATCGCTATAAAGGATCAATGCCATACGTAAATCCTGAGCATCTGAAAACTCTTAATAATGGGATACAGCAGATGTTAAAGAAATATTACCAAAAGTTTGGTGAAGAATTGTTCTGTCAGATTTTAGATCCTGACACATGCATGAAAAGAACCATGACTTATCCGTCGCAATACAGCGCCATACCTTGGTATCACTATGATATTATTCCCAAAACCCTGACCAGGCTACTCGCTCCAAGCTCAGCAACGCTAGCATACCTTCCTGTTTTATGGGCACTGAAAAACGAAGTAAAGACGATAGAAAAAATCCTTGGTTTTGACGCACAAGCCATACAGGAAATGGCCGCAAGAAAAGAACAACAACGGCTTCTTAAGTTGTTCACTCATCGTCCGCTGGGCGCACTCCTCTCGTCAGTCAACTCTATGGAAGGATTTACAAACTTTGGTAACACCTGCTTTGCCGCCGTTTCGACCTGGCAAATTCTGGTTTCACGCTATATCTATTTACTTGGAGCATCCTTACATCCACAGGCAATTGAGGGTGATACCGATACTGCGCTGGATCAAAATGAAAGGTATATATTCCCGGGTCCGGGAAAAAAAGCAATTCCACTGAAAAAACTCACGCCTGAAGTATGCCTGACATTGATCAAAAACGCGTCAGACATAAAAGCAAAAAAACTGCTTTTAACGGATGCGCTCAGAAAATGTCTGATCACTATGGAAAACCAGCATTTAAAAAAACAGTACTCGAAAATGCAAAAAACCTATGAGCTGTTGTTAACGTTATGCTCCGCTTGTGCTTCTGATAATATTTTCATGGGCTTTGAAAATTTCCATGAAAATTATGTAGGTTTTATAACTACCCGACTCCTGCAGCAGGCAGAAAACAGAAAAAACACAGAGAGTCTGTTCTCTCAAGAACTTGATCAGGATAATGAACTACCGGTTTTACCCCTGAACAAATTACCACCCCAGGATTCAGCCGAGTTTTTAGCACCACTATTAAAATTGGTTATCCCCGCAGAGCAATTGAAAAAGTGTGCATTCAGGGTTTTAACCGAACGGCGGATTATGAGGGACTCCGATATATTAATGATCACTGATGACCCACGGACAACTCCCGTGAACACCTCCGGAGTCTCTCAGATAGAAGATATAGTTCAACCTGACACGTTGATTTATTCCGTCTCGGTTTCTCCTGAGCAGGCTGAAAGAGATGATTTATCCATTCAAATGCTTCTGGATGATGCGCTTTCCCTGAAAGGTATACCTGACAATGAGCACCAGAAAATAACCATAAATTGTAATAATTTCAGACATGCAATCAATAACCTCCCGGATCCTCTTTCCAGGGCAAAAGAGACGGGCACAGGAGACCTCCTGTGGGATGTTCTTCAGGAGCGGCAGGTACTATTGGTGGAAGATGTTCCGGAGGTGATTACTGTTCAGCTAAAGATGCTCTCCGATCCATGTGACCGGGCAAAATTTGCGGAAAAATTAGCCCATGATGTCACTCAGGATTTTCAGTTAACCTGCAGAAAAGCCAGCCCTGACGCCTCTCTTCCGCCAGAAGACGTTATCCAAAGGTACAGGATTGTGGCCAAAGTGTTTTATGTTGAGGACAGAGATGTAAGAACACGTCACTACCGGTGTCTGATCAATGGCAGGGACCGATTACCAGAGAATGATGAACAACCGGTGATTGATCAAGTTGTTATGGATGATCAAAGGGTATTCATCGCACCGCAAAATCAGGAAGACTTATATCAGCTCGGTATTCTCTGTATGTTTACCGCTGAAAAAATCTGCTGTGGCTAAGTCGTTAACCAAATGAAATCGTATATTCTGACTAAGTGGGCAGCCACTCCCGGCAACTGCTCCTGCACTGTTCCAGCCCCTGCATCCATACAGTCGTTCGGCGTTACAACTCCTGTCACATAGCTAAGGCTATGCTCCCTTCATTTTGCCTTGCATAGCAACTGCCCACTTAGCCAGAAATATACGATTCCATTTGGCCAACTACTTTCTATTGAAGAACCGGGATAACAACAAAGTCCCTGTTGATACCCGCTAATCGGTCATGGACGTTTATACCAGCTGAACAACTGGTACTTACATTCATATAACGATGTCGCAGAACTGGATAAACATAAAGAGCGAAAGGTTTTTAAAACTGGGGGGACAAAGTCGTACAAGCTTTCTGACAGGTCAAAAAAAAACACATAATCTAATTTTCAACTATTCTTGAGCGTCATTAAGAACAATGATTAAGTATTTTAATCAGGCTGAGTTCCGGGTGATGAATGGACTGGATATAAATGGAACTTTATTGCTTACTTCACTGTTCTTAATGTAGACGACAGTATCAATCCGGAATAGCTTGTCAACAACATTAAAATCTAACTGCTTGTATTGAGGATGTAGATTATGTCAGTTTCATATCATTCGATATGTCAAACCGATAAACAATATTGTACAGTTTGTCTGAGCACTGTTATACCTTACAATTTGAGTGTTGAACCAAAAAACATTCACTCTTGGGAAGACAAAGATGTTTTTATCATAGCTAAATGCAAACACCTGATGCATATGGATTGTTTTCAGAATTGGCAAGAACACTGCAAGGATCTGTCAAAACGAGACCCGAGCCTTCCGTTAGTAACTTGTTGTCCTACCTGTAAAACGGAAGTTAGGAAGGAGCCGGAGAACAGGATGGTCCACAGTATTCTTTGTGTGGATCGCTGTGTTAAAGCCGAAACTCAGGACCCAAAACCTTCGTTTCTGGAAACATCTGTGCAAATCCCCCCCCCCAGAGTTTGGATGCCGTGAGGCCTTCTATGGACAAGGCGTTAAGTGCAAACAACTTTTCCGCAATGTGGCAACTGAAAAGCCGATACGGGATCACACTCAGTGCAGCTCAATTAAAAGAGCTTTTGTGGCAATCACTACCACCATCTTTCCATTTGTATGTAGCAGCCCCTGCCCATAATAAAATTCGAATCGCGCTGGATTTAATGACCCATGATGATGCCTCTAAATGGGTTGTCTGTGATTTTCTGAAGGAAGTACTGAAAAGAGACCAGTCGGAGACGGTGGTCGAGCTGCTGGTAGACTCAAAAATGCTTAGTGAAAACGCACTGAAAGAGACTTTTAATTACTTTATTTCAAAAGGCAGGTTTGATGATGCAAAAAAAATTAAAGAGCAATATGATGTCTCTATTAATAGTGCGAAATTGAAGGAAGAACTGGTTAAAGCTTATGAATCAGGAAAAAGTTCCTGGGATCTGAAACACATCTTGAGCCTGTACGACAAAGATAACATGCCTTGCATAGTGACCCTGCGTGACATTTTAAAAACCGTTGCGATGCAGCCGCAGGATTACTCCCCGGAACTTCTTGGTCAGAATCATAGCAATTTTTTTGACAATTATATGGGCTTTATCAACACGCTGCTGAGCCATGGTGTCAGGGAACAAATGGCTGTTGATGTCGTGATGACAAAAGCTGTCAGTACTCTTTCTCACAAAGGCTTAAAATGGGCTCACGAATTGAAGACCAGCTACCAGGCAAAGATGGATCCTGCGAAGCTCAGAGTGGCGATGGATAAGGCAGTAGATCTGGACAAACTTTTCCTGCTTGAACTGATAACCCCTTTGTTTGCCAATGGTAAAGACGCCGAGGCGGCGATTATCGGGTCTCTGGAAAGGCTGGCAAGCAAACCCGATCAGTATTTTGGTGATTATCGTGATGCAAAAAAAACCTTGAAAAAACAACTGGAAAAGTTCGATTGTTGGAGTCTGAAAGCTGTCAACACACTCATTAAAAGAGCTGTTGAGAACAATGATTTTTACTGGGCTGATGAGCTGAACAGAAAATATAATGCCTATCTGGACCCTGAGACACTTAAAAATCATATTCTGAAAGAGGCCGAATATGTAAAAAGAAGAGGATACACCCAACCTGATTATCTTGCCGATTTGATCGCCCCCTTACAATTAATCGAGCGTGATAATCCCGGTTTGCCCAATGCCATTCAAGCGGCTGTTGACCAAATATGTACAATGGAGAGTTTTCCCTTGCAGCAACGTGTCGTCAATGAGCTGATAAAATTCTCGGACAACCTCCCGGGTTAAATTTTGATATGTAATGGTTTAAAAATGGCAGGAATCATGAGCTGTTCCTGCCATACTTAAGTCCCATGTAATAGAAAACTAATATGTATTTTGAGGAAAATACCTTTTAGACTTGTGAATGCATTCTTGTCAACAGCATAGAAAACTGGCTTCAAAAACTGAGGATGTAGATTATGTCAGTTTCATATCTCTCGATATGTCATGCTAGAAAACACGAGTGTTCAGTTTGTCTGAACTCCATTACTGATTACCTGTATCCCGATGAAGTACCCAGCCACTCCTGGCGAAATAAATATGTATTTATATTATCGGGATGTAAGCACCTGATGCACGGGGAATGTGCTGACAACTGGGATAGTCATTGCCGGGATCTGTCTGATCGAGACCCGAGCCTGCCGTCCGTTCCCACTTGTCCTGCCTGTAAAGCGGTAATATCTGAGGGTGATCAGGCGAAAAACAGGCTGGATCGTAATTTTCCTCTGGATAGTAACAAAGCCGAAACCGAGGACCCAAAACCCTCGTTCCTGGAAACACCTGTGAATACTGCCCCCCTCACCCTGGATGCCGTGAGGGTGCTGATGGACGAGGCGGTAAGAAGAAATAACTTTCCCGCAATGTGGCAACTGAAAAGCCGATATGGAATCACACTCAGTGCCGCTCAATTTAAGGACGTTTTATGGCAGGCACTGCCACAAACTTTCCATGCGTTTGTAATACCCTCTGCTGAAAATAAAATTCGGATGGCGCTGGATTTAATGACCCATGATGATGCCTCTGAAAGGCTGGTTTCTGATTTTTTGCAGGAAGTATTGAAGAAAAAAGGCTGTCCTGGGGATGTGGTCAACCGACTGGCTGAATCAAAAATACTCAGTGAAAACGTGCAGAAAGAGGCGTTTGACTTTTTTGTTTCAATAGGCAGGTTCGATTATGCACAAGCCATGAAAGAGCAATATGGCATCTCTCTTGATAGTGTGCAATTAAAGGAACAACTGTTTAAAACTTATGAGGTCAAAAAACACTATCAGTTGCAACGTATCTTGAGTTTATACGATAAAGATAACCAGTCTTGCCAAGAGATCCTGCGTGAAGTTTTAAAAACGGTTGCGATGCAACCGCAGGATTACTCTCCGAAGCTTTTTGATCGGAGCTATGGCAATTTTTTTGACAATTATATGAGATTTATCAACACGCTGCTGAGTCACGGTGTCAGGGAGCAAACTGCCGTCGATGCCGCAATGACGAAAGCCGTCAGTACCCTTGGATCTCACGGTTTAGAGTGGGCGGGCCAGTTGAAGGCCAAATACCAGGCAGCGATAGATTCCGGGAAGCTCGAAGTGGCGATGGATAGAGCAGTAGATGAACGCCAGTTTTTTCTGCTTGAGCTGATCTTCCCCTTGTTTGCCAGTGATGACACTGACACGGCGAATGGCAGGCTTCTGGAAAAGCTGGCAAGCAAGCTTGATCCGCGTTTTTACTACATTTATCGTATGGCCAAAAATGCCTGTAAACAACGGCTGGCAAGCAGCGGTTGTACGAGCCAAAAGGCTATCGATACACTCATAAAAAAAGCGATTGAGAACAAAGATACTCCCTGGGCCAGTGAGCTGAACAGCAAATTCAACGCTTATTTGGACACAAGGATGTTTAACCATCATATTTTGGATCAGGTTGGTGATTTAAAAAGATGTAAACACACTGATCCTTGCTTTCTTGATGATTTGATCACCTCCTTACGCTTTGTCAAAACCGATAATCCCGATTTGCCCGGTACCATTGAAAGGATGGTTGAACGCATACGCAAGATGGAGAAATTTCCGTTGCAGCAAAATGTTGTCGATATGCTGAGGCGCTTTTTAGAAGACATTCAAACTTCATTGCTGGTAAACAATTAAAACACGGTATTTGCCACTGCTTCAGAGGCACGTTTGGTTTACTACTGAAGGGATCAAGAACTGATGGAAAATCAGGCAGGCTTTGCTCGGTTGATGACCCTTGAGCAGGCAAACCTCTGGTTGAATCGATGGCCGAGGCTCTGGAATGTGGCATGGTGGGTATTAATGAAGGCATTATTTCCACAGAGCTGGCACCTTTTGGTGGAGTTAAACAGTCTGGGTTTGGTCGGGAAGGTGGACAGGAAGGTCTGGAAGAGTACCTGGAAACCAAGTACCTCTGTTTTGGGGGGATTAATTAATATCCGGGTTAAGAAACGAAACTAAAACATAACTTTTTTGTCAATACTTTATTTAAACGATAAAGTACGGATCCGCCCTATGAATGGAATTGAATCTCCATTGCCCCCTTTCTATCCTCCTCCCGGGTTTAATCTGGAAAACGTCAAAAATGGTGGTTTTTTTTCCTGGGCATTCTGGAACACTCTCTATGCCATTGCTACCCCAGTCAAGACAACGTTTTATGTGGGCTCATTAGCATGGAATAAATTATCCAAAAAGCCTGTTTCCAGCCGTAACGTCAAGCCAGAGAGAGTAGATCTTCAGGTAAATCCGGGTCCGGCCAGGCAGGACCAAATCCAGACAAGGCAGGTTAGAGAAGTATCTGATGGGAAGCTGCGCTCTCAACAACCATTGCAAAAAAAGAAAATCGCGCAAGCTGGTCTTGATCACCAGCTTGAGCCCCCTTTGAAAAAACGTCGTATCCACACAGCTGATCCTGACCAGCAAAACCGCCTGACGATCATTCAAAATGCCGTGGCCAGGCTGGATACGCCTTTAAGGTCCAATTTTAAGAGAAAGATGGATCGGCTTCAGAAGGAGCTGTCACGCGTTGAAAATTCTGAATCCTCGCGGCCGGTCTTGCAAGAAGTTGTCAGAAGCCTGATTCATGATTGTATCTATCCTGGCAATCTATCGGTGTTGCAAGTACTGGCTGATGAGGGTGTGGGTGTGGTGAAAGAGCTCGGGTTCTATAAATTCGACCCAAGGGTTCCTCCATTGTTACTGAGGCAGGTGCTGGACAACAGTGACGATGAGGCTGTGATGGCGTTTCTGGACATAAATGCCGTAAGAATGATGTACATGGCTGATTCTACCAGTACGCAAACGGTGGAAAAATATTTAACTCACGCTGAGATCAAGGAGGCCGTTCACAGTTTTAACAACAGCCAAGAATTCTATAATAGCTATTTTCCATTAAGCAACAATCCCAATCTGCTATTTTCCCAGTGTGCTGCACACTATCTGATAACCGGACTTTTTGCGGTGTTGGGCAACACATTGAGCGACTCCCGGACTGAACAGGATATCAGTCAATCCATCATAACGGATCTCAACTCAGAACGTTTTATAGCAAATCTTTATCAGCTCGAGGTTAACGCTTCACGATATCAACCGCTGATCAAAGAAGAATTGCACCACATGGACGCCGCACAGCGAGAACGATTATTTTTGTGCACCTTTATTCTGGGTCAGAAGCAGATGTTCGGTCTGCTGAAGGAGACGTTGGCAGACTCCTGGCAGGCCATTCTCAATCAGAGATTTAATCAGGGAGCAAACATACTGCACGTTCTGGCTACAGCACTGCCTGACTATTGTGAAGGAGTACACTTTACCTTTCTCAACCGTTATGTGGTCGCCTATGATGACCTGTTCCAGTTGCTGCCCGCCAGAGATCTGGCGAATATGAAGGACGACAGTGGTGCTACTCCCTTGATGCGATTGTATCATCACCACCCGTATCAGGTATCTGACTTACCACTGATCTCACCGGACCAGAACCTTGTCAGAAGTCGGCGCAGTAGCCTGCTAAAGCTAACCTCCGGGGAGAGCCTTATTGACTGCATACAAAGCCTGATAGCATTTGGTCACCCAATGAGTGTCGCCTGGTTCAGTGAGTATCTGTACCTTTTTAAGCACCTCTACTACCAACGACCATCCTTGACATTCACTCCGACAGCCTTTCCCAGTGGTTCGCCTTTGCCCGAGAGATGCGAGAAGGCAAATTTCCACCACACTCTGGAATCAACGAACGATTTTTTTCAGCGTGTTATCAGCTTTTTGGCAAGTAACACCGATATTTTTTGGAATTTGCAAGCTGAGCTGGAATTAACAATGCTTGTACAGGACTCAGAGCTACCGATTGAATATCTTGCGCAAGTGATCAGAGTTATGATACCGGACATGCAGTACTGTCTCCTTGAGTATCTGACCAGAACACGGGCCGACAGGAAGTCAATGTTTATTAAACGGGGCAGTGCCGATACACCTGAGGAGTCTTACTATCCCTGGCATCTCATTGGTCTTGCACTCGGGGCTGACAGTATCCCAGCGCCCAGGGCGACTTGCAGCGCCGGCTTTTTGCGTGTAGTTGAAAATTTTGCTGCCAGGCATACGGAAAAAAACATTCCCAGGCTTCCTGAACCCTGGGAAAAACCGTTCTTTGCCAATAGCCACATAACGGTTTACGGGCGCAGCCTGGCTTTTCCCTGTGCAGCAACGCCAAACGGTTATCGGCGTTATAAGTTCCTGAAACAGTTGCCCGGTGGCAGAGAGCCCTGGGGAGATTTTATTCGAGAGCAACCACACCTTGAATTTTTTCGCCGGCATAAAGCGGAACTGGGACTGGAAAGTGCACTGCTTAAACCCATGGGAATCTTTCGCCTGACCGATGCCCTGAGTAAGTTGCAGCGGGCCGGTGTTCCTGAGTCAACCCTGGCAATGATTGCGTTTGAACCCGACAACTCCGCTTTTCTCCAGGTATTTGATGACGAAGAAAACAGCGCGCTCTATCACCATTATCCCTACGAGACAGAAGGTGTTGCTGGCCTCGGTGTTGAGGCATCACTCGCTGGGCTCGGACTGTTTGCCAGAGATGTCGGCCGCCTGTGGCGGCAAAACTTGCAGGCACCGGATGCATTATCCATGTTTCATGACACGGTTGAAGGCAGAGCCTGGTCACCGACCCCTTTTTTTAGCAAGCAGCGCTGTCCCGGCAACATGGGCGAGTGGCATCAGGATTATCCAAATATCGCACCAGCCCCCGTAGGAATGAGAGACTGGGCTGATATACGTTCCTTTAATGAACACACCATCGACCTTTTCGTTACCTGTCACGTTGATGTAACCAGTGCCGAGAGTCAGCAACTGCTCAGAATCTCTGAACTCGGGAAAACTTTTTACGGGCTGGCGATCAACTGGCTGAGAGTTCGCCACGACACTGGCCAGCTGGATTACACCAATTCAGAGCAGATGAATCAGTTGGCCGGGGAGTTGGTTGCAATTGCCGCAGACTTATTCGGCACCGCTTTTGGCATGCAACCGGAAGCAATGAAGGAGATAATTCACCAGAAACTACCGGCAGAAACACTGAGAAGGGCAGCACTTGAGTGTGGTTACTGGTGTGACCCTGACGTCCGCTATGTGCAGGATATCAGGAAAAAGCGCTTCCCCAGGTCAGTCTACCCCGATTGTACGCATAAAGACTTTATCAAGATGAACCTGATGCCGACTCCCAACAATCTTACCCGTAAGGGTATATGGCGTTCATCAGGCGCGAAATCGCCAAACCTCGGTGCGAACAGTGCGCCCCTCCCTCTGGTTCATCTGGATGCTTTGTTCTGGTTTGCCATACTGACAGGTTGGCGATATCGCTAGGAGGCTGACCGAGAATAGACTGCCCTACTGCGGTGGCAGCAAATTGGTCTAAAAAGTCGGAAATTTTTAGTAAATAGAACCACTATTCACTAAAAATTTCCGACTTTTTACCCTCAATTTTCTACCATCCTCGCTACGGGCGCTATTCTCGGTCAGCCTCCTGGTAATCTTTAACCATCGGTCAGGTTCTATTTTGCCCTAATAAACTAATCACTGTTTCATAGCCATAAACAGCTTTTTCTATATTGGCACCCCTGGAAATCAGTTTCTCGACAAACGAAAAGTAGGTTGAATCGGCTTTTGGTAGCATGGCAATATGGCATAAAGCGGTCATGCCCAGTGAGTCCTGAGCATTAACGTCGAGTTGAGGACAATTTAATAAAGATTCAATGACTGGTTTGTAGGGGTTGCAATCATCACCGGATTCATTCTCATCAAGATATTTACTGTAGCAATCAATGGCTATCTGAAGGGGTGTTTTATTTTCCAGACCAAGCGCATTAACATCTTGCTTTTTTATTAAAAAGTCGATAATCCATTGACTTCTTTGTTTAATGGCATAAATCAGTGGCGTTTCTCCACTAATACGCAGTTCATTGATATTGAAGTCTGCACGATTCGTCAATGCTTCCAGCAGTGCTTGTTCATTGTATTTGATAAGTGTCTTTAACAGGTTTTCTTGCAGGCTAATGCTTTGGAGTGTTTCTAACCTTAATTGTATCTGTTTGCGAAGCTGGCATCGCTCTGCAACTCTTGGGATTTCATGTGTGCTTTCATTTAGCCTGGAAATTAATGTAATTAACCGGTAAACGGACATACCAAAAACCTCATTTTTCAGAAGTGAGAGTTTCGGCGTATTATTTAAGCTCCACACATCAAATATCACCATGGCAAGTCGTGGTCCTTTGCTTAAGATACATGAGTAGAGTTCACAGTGTCTGATACTTTTATCGGGGTGAAAATATTTCGATAATATATTCAATATGTGGGTTGCATTGTAAACATCCAAATCATGATCCATTTTTAATAAACCGGTTAACAGAAATCTGAATGCTATTTTTTCATTATGAGTTATATCACGTCTATCGTTGTTCTTGGCAATAATGGATTCCATGAACTTCCCGATATCTGATAATGTTTTGAAGGGGCCTGTATCCCATAGGGCCATTTGTATATCTATTGAATAAATTTTGTTAATGTTTTTACAGAATTCCAGGGCATGGCTATTTAGTTTCTCAATAAAGTAATCGGTTTGAGCCAGAATTGGCAATACATGGATCAGTTCAATATTCCTCTGATTAATGGGAATGCTGTGATTATCTTCACTGAAGCGGTTAGGGCTTTGCTGGTAAATTTTCAGCATTTCATGTTTTAAATTAGGCGGCAGTGCGTTTCCGGTGCTTTCCTGAAAAACAACATTATGATCAGTGCTAAACAGGTAATTGGTAATATGATTGCTTTGCGGGATATTCATGACTGCTTCCTTACCGTGAAGCCTATAGAACTGAAAAAGGGCGCTAAATGTTCAATAACGGAGTTCCACCATTTCGCTCACTGTTGCGGGCAGGGCGATGGATTATCTACTGCCCCACTTTCAGCAAGGAGTTTTGCACAAGCGGTGTAGCCGTAATTGGTAGCCAGGGTGAGAGCCGTCGAGCCTGTGTTATTTTGCTCATTGATCTGTATACCTGGAGCAGCCAGTAACATCTTGACGATCTCTGTATTGCCACTGTTGGTAGCCTGATGCAGAGCAGTCCAGCCTTTGTTGGTCTTCGCATTGACCTCGATGCCGTCAGCATCCAGTAACAACCTGACAATCTCTGTGTCACCTCGATAGACAGCTAAGTGGAGAGCCGTCCAGCCATCGTTTTTCTGCTCATTGACCTTGATGCCGTCAGCTGCCAGTACCATTTTGATGATGTCTACACTGGCGAATCCAACAGCCAGGTGGAGAGCCGTCCAGCCTTTGTTATTCTTCTCATTGATCCCGCTGTCGTTAGCAGCCAGTAACACCTTGACGGTTTCTGCACTGGCGTATCTGATAGCCTGGTGCAGAGGCGTCCAGCCATCGTTAGTCTTCTCATTGACCTTGATGCCGTCAGCTTCCAGTAACCTCCTGACGACTTCTGTTTCATCGTCGTAGACCGCTAAATGGAGAGCCGTCCAGCCTTCGTCGTCTTTCTCATTGATCTTGATGCCGCCAGCAGCCAGTAACATCTTGACGTTCTCTGCATTGCCGTATGCGGCAGCTACGTGGAGAGCCGTCCAGTTTCCGTCATCCTTCTCATTGACATTGATGCCGTCAGCTTCCAGTAACGCCTTGATGGTTTCTGGACTGGCGAATTTGGCGGCAAAATGTAGAGCCGTCCAGCCAATGCAATTCTGCAGATTGACTTTGATGCCGTCAGCGGCCAGTAATGCCTTGACGGTTTTTGTGTGGCCACTCCAGGCAGCAAAGTGGAGAGCCGTTTCGCCGGAGGTATTCTCAACATTGACCTGGATCCCGGAAATGCCCAGTAATGCCTTGACGGTCTCTGTGTGGCCGCAGCAGGCAGCGATGCGAAGAGCCGTATGGTCATGGTAATCAGTGGCATTAACATCCACTCCCCTGGTTTCAATCAGCTTTTTAAGGCCTTTGGTATAGCCCCTGGCAGCGGCGCAATGCAGTGGTTTTATGTCTGCTTCATCGGTGGTATTGAGGTAACTGATGATGATCCTGCGAATGAAACTTGTCATAGGATTCTCTTTGTTACCAGTGCTCCATAAGGTATTAAGACCCGCTCCTTTCTCATCAGAATGCACTGTATCTCTACATTTTTCGTCAGGACAGCAATATACAAGGCTGCGTAAAGATCTTTCGCGCCCTTGCTAATCAATAGTTCAAGGCATTGCGTTTTCCCCCATCTGGAGGCTTCGCGCAATGCGCCGTCAAGGTCGTTTGCTCCCATGTTGATCAAGGTGGTAAGGCACTGGGTTTTTCCTTGCTCGGCGGCTTCGCTCAGGGCACCGTTAAGGTCGTTTGCTCCCATGTTGATCAGGGGCTCAAGGCACTGCGTTTGCCCCTGCCCGGCGGCTTCATTCAAGGCGTTATCAAGGGCGCGCTGGCTGGGTTGGGTGCTGTTCAGGTATTCAAGGAGTTCGGCATTGCCCTCCCGGACAGCGGTGTGCAGTACGTTATCGATATTCACGCCGGCCCCGGTCAGCAGCATTTGCAAGTCAATGGTCTGGCGCTGCCGGGTAGTGGTATTTTGCAGAGGTGTCTCACCATCGAGACCAACGGCATTGACATCAGCATGGCAGTCGACCAGGACCCGGACGCAATCTGTATGGCCGTAATTGATGGCGACAGCTATCGGGTGTTCAGGATGACCGGTGAGTGCCGAACGGTAAGTCCGGTTTGCCAAAGTCTCATCTTCGGCCAGCAGTATTTTCAGCGTTTCCAGATTCCCGGTACGACAGGCATTAAGCATCGGGGATTCACAATAGGGCGATTCGTCGCCAGGGACTTGGCTACCGTCCAGAGGAACCAATGGCAGCGCCGGTTGCATGCATTGACTGCATTGGCGTTCATCAAGCCTTTTTACTTTCTGCAGATCACTGTCCAGCCATTGGGTGATGCATTCCAGGTGGAAAACGTGAGACTCCGGGCAAGAGGCTTTGACCAGTAAATATCCGCCATATTGTCCTCTGATATGCCTGTCGTCGCCTATACAGTTCGAGCAATTAAAGGAAAAATCTGTGGTGTTGCCGCTGACGCTGTGCATGGCTGAAGCTTACTGTGTGATAAGGGTTGTGGTTAGGACAAACATCGGTAGAGAAAATTCCTTAAAACAGTATGTTGAACGAGACGTTTTTGATTAAGCTGTTTTAGCCGTTTAATGAATGATCCCGAATTTTATGGCTCATAGTAGATGACAGAACGGTGGATTAATGGCCCCATTTTCAACAAGAAGTTCCTTGGTGGCGGTGTGACCAAACCTTGTAGCCAGGCTCAGGGCCGTATCGCCATTTTTATCCATCTCATTGACCCGGATGCCGAAAGCGGGCAGTAACGCTTCGACGGACTCTGGGCAGCCGTATCTGGCAGCGAGGTGGAGAGCCGTCCCGCCATTGGTATTTGTTGCATTGACGTGGATACCCGGAGCCAGCTGTAACACTTTGACGGACTCTGGATGATTGTATCTGGCAGCGAGGTGGAGAGCCGTCCAGCCATCGTGATCTTTCTCATTAACCTCGATGCCGTCAGCGGCCAGTAACGCCATGACGGTCTCTGTGTGGCCATTCCAGGCTGCCATGTGGAGAGCCGTCCAGCCATTGTGATCTTTCCGATTAACCTTGATATCGCGAGCCGCCAGTAACGCCTTGACAGTCTCGGTGTGGCCTCGGCGGGCCGCTAAATGGAGAGCCGTCCAGCCATCTTTATTCCTGGCATTGGTATTGATGCCGTAAGCGGCCAGCAAGATGTTAACGATCTCTGTGTTGCCATTGCGGGCAGCCAGGTGAAGAGCCGTATAGCCGAGGCTATCAGTGCTATTGATATTCACTCCCCCGGTTTCAAGCAGCTTTTCCACGCATTTGCAATGCCCGTTGGCAACGGTGATATGCAACGGCGTTTGACCTTTTGCATCGGTGTCATTGATGTGTGTCGGGTCGCTCAGGAGATTGAAAAATTCCCAGGAACCTTGTCTGGCAGCAGTGTGCAGTACGGTAGCAATATTTGCTCCTTGTTGGGTCAGAACAACCTGGCCCGCGATGTTTTCCGTCAGAACAGCAATGTACAGTGCACCGTTAAGGTCGTTTGCTCCCTCTGTGATCAGAATATCAATGCACTGTGTATGCCCCCGCTCAGCGGCAGCGTAAAGGGCACCGTTAAGGTCGTTCGCTCCCGCAAAGATCAGGATGAAAAGGCACAGCGCCTGCCCCCGTTCGGCAGCATCGCGCAGGGCGGTATTAAGGGCGGGTTGGCTGGGTTTGGTGCTGATCAGGTATCGAAGGAGTGGAACATTGCCCTCCCGGACAGCGGTGCGAAGTACGTTATTGATATTCGCACCGGCCCTGATCAGCATGTCGACGACCTCGGAGCGGCCCTTCCGGATGGCGATACGCAGGGGCGTCTCACCATTGTGACCAGCGGCATTGACATCGGCACCGGCCCTGATCAACATGTCGACAACCTCGGAGCCGCTCTTTCGGATGGCGATACGCAGGGGCGTCTCAGCATCGTGACCAGCGGCATTGACATCGGCACCGCAGTCGATCAGAGCCCGGGCACAATGATAATGGCCGTAATTGATGGCGACAACTAACAGGTGTTCAGAATGACCGGTGAGCACCGAACGGTAAGTCCGGTTTGCCAGGGTCTCGTCTTCGCGCAGCAACATCTTCAGTGTTACCAGGTCTCCGGTACGGCAGACATTAAACATCACTGACTCACAATAAGCTGATTCGTTGTCAATGACGTTGCTCCTGTCCAAAAGAAGCAATGGCAGTGCCGGTTGCATGCATTGACTGCATTGGCGTTGATCAAGTCTTTTTATCTTCTGCTGATTACTTTCAAGCCATTCGGTGATGCACTTCAGGTGGAAAACGTGGGATGCCGGGCAAGAGGTTTTGACCAGTGAATTCCCACCAGTTTGGCCTCCGATATGGCCGTCGTAGAAACAAATAGGACAATTAAATGCGAAACCTGCCGCGTTCATTGCTTTGCCTGCTTTGTGACTCAATTGTGGGTAGGACAAAAATCAGCAGAGAAAATTCCATAAAACAAAACCTGGAATAAGACGATTGTTGTTCAAATCCCTAAGTCAGGCACAAGCCTGACCGTTTTGCACCGGGCAAAGAAGGTTGTTCACCAGAATTCAATGGATGGCAACCACAAACATCTGGCAGCTATTAAAAGCCATTATCCATGAAGGCTTCCGAGAATAGACTGCCCTATGCGGTAATTGCTCCTATCCCAAAGTGAGTGGAATTGCGCCCCGGTTTTGTTCAATGCTTCGGTTGGTCAGTAACAGGAATACTGTTGGATTTTTTGCTGACAGGCTCTTCTGATCCAGAGAGTATAATTTTAAGATCTTTACAATGTTTATCGTTATAATCATTTTGGCAGAGCGTATTAATGGCTGCGCCAAGAAGACATCCAGCACCGCTAAAAGCGACTACAGAATGCCCCAGGAAACAACCCGCAGCACAGCCCAGTAAACATCCCGTGTCGCTGTAATCAGTATTTCTTATCGACCAGGGTTTACTGCATTCTGTTTGTGTAAAATTTGTCGTCTGCATATTACTTATCCCAATACTCTTGCGAACCGTAAAAATAGATGAAATATTCACTAAATCCGTTTTGCAGGTCTTCAGATTCATTGAGGTTAGTACAGAGTTTGCTCTGCGCCAGCTTGCTAAGTAGTTGGCCAAATGGAATCGTATATTTCTGGCTAAGTGGGCAGTTGCTATGCAAGGCGCAACGTAGGGAGCATAGCCGTAGCTATGTGACCGGAGTTGCAACGCCGCAGAGTGACTGAGAACTTAGTCAGAAATATATGATTTCATTTGGTTAACTACTTATCTATTTTTATCCAAACCTGCAAAGCCAAGGTCGCTCTGCTCTTAATGCGTAGGCTATGGATGGAAATACAGGCTCCTGGCAGCATTCTCAGGTTGGCCAGATTCCCGTTACGGCAGCATTGAAAATCAGGGTTTCACAATTAAGGTGATTCGTCGTCAAGGGCCAGGAGGAAGATTGCCGGGAACAGAGTGTTTCTGGTTACCGTGTAATGAAGGCGCTTCAGTGATGAAAAGTCCGGGGATATAGTCTGAGCCAGTGCCACGACCTTGCTTTTCCCGAGTGGAATATTTTCTTTCCGATCTGGAATTAAGGGAAGTTGCTATTATCTCTTTTTAGTATTTTAGATACCGCCTGATAAGCGTTCTTAATCAGGCGGTATAGACTCCTGCCTTGGAAATATTTCCTAACTCAACAGGTTTATTTGCCAATTGGTCAGGTTTGTTTCCCAACTTAATTGGCTATCGGACAGTTGACTGATCAAGCCCCAAAGTTAGCCGCAACAAATTCCCAGTTCACCAGGGCCCAGAAGCCTTTCAGGTAGTCTGGGCGCACGTTACGGTAGTCGATGTAGTAAGCGTGCTCCCACAGGTCGCAGGTCAGCAGAGGCTTCTGGTCGCCAGTGATTGGTGTGCCGGCGTTGCTGGTGTTGACGATTTCCAGGGAACCGTCGGTGTTTTTTACCAGCCAGGTCCAGGAGGAACCAAAGTTGTTAACGGCCATGTCAGAGAATTTGGCAACAAACTCATCATAAGAGCCAAAAGCATTGTCGATAGCTGCTGCCAGTTCACCGGAAGGCTTGTCGCCGCCATTGGGGCTCAGGCAGTTCCAGTAGAAGGTGTGGTTCCATACCTGGGCAGCGTTGTTGAAGATGCCACCTTCAGACGTTTTGATGATCTCTTCCAGGCTCTTGTTTTCCAGCTCGGTGCCTTCAACCAGACCGTTCAGTTTGACAACGTAAGTGTTGTGATGTTTGCCGTAATGGTAATCCAGAGTTTCCTTGGAGATATGTGGTTCAAGGGCATTGCGCTCGTAGGGCAGCTCAGGCAGTTGAAAAGCCATTTGTGTTCTCCCGCTGTGGTTGGAATAGTATTGGTTTCGTTCAGAGACCTGATTTTTCGCAAAGCGATAGTAGCATCGTGGCTACTACGAATCCATGTGGAATGTATCTTGAGGTTTGCCGCAGAAATTTCAAGTCCAACGCACTCCTTTACGTTGAATAAAAAGGTTGGGGGCAGGATTTCTTTCTTCTACAATAGTCCCTCATTTTTTCAGAACAGCCAGGAGCCGGGAACACCGTTTCGTCCGAGTCTAAAAAAATACACAAATTGATCGGTGTTTTTGATGGAAAGCAGTGAGTATGCAAGAGGATAACAAGATTTATCAGTCAAACCAGGACTTATCCATAACCGCTGACCAGCGTCCTTCCAGGCACCGTTCCACTGGCTCCGGGCCAAAAAGTTTCAGTAAATCCGCAGCCAACGGTAAAAGCAGCGGTTCGGGCTATCTGGTCTCGGGTGTTCTGTTTGTGCTTCTGGCCGGTGTTACTGCTGGCGGTTACTGGCAGGTGACTGAGCTGCACAAGGCCCTGAAGGAGACCCGGCAGGAGCTGCAGGCAACCCGGGATCAACTGGGCCTGGTGACCGGGCAGGTTTCTCAAACCGGTGAGTCCATTAACCAGAGTGACTCCATCTTCCGCTCAGAGCTTAAAGAAGTGAACTCTGAAATTCGTAAGCTTTGGGATGTTGCTAACAAAAGAAACCGTCAGTGGATTAATGAGAATAAAGATAAAATTGACCAGGGGGCGAAGAAAGTAGACCTTGCGGTCAAACAGTTTGATGCGGCTAAAAAGTCCTCTGAGCAGGCGGTCTCAAAGCTGAATGAGCTGGACCAGGTCATTAAGGCAGTGACCACTGAACAGCTGGTAGCCAATTCGGATATGGTTAGCCGTGTTGAAGCACTGAAAGCTGAAATTGATGGTTTAAAGAGTGCTTTATCTGCACAGCAGAGTGTCGAGCAGCAAATAAAAGCCTCTGCGCAAACCCAGGATGAACTCAGTAAAAAGCTGGGTGCTTTCCAGAGCCAGGTCTCTCTGCGGCTGCAACAGCTGGAAAACACCCTGCGGGATCTTGGGAATCCGAAAGAGAAGGGGCTGACAGTTCAGTAGCGGTTAGCTACTTTTAATGCTCTGGAAAGGAAACGGGCGGTGAGCATGAACTATTTTGGTTTATTCGTCAGGCTGCCGACCACCACAGGACTGCATGGAGGCAGGTACCTGGGCAGTCTATTTTCAGACTAGTCAAAAAAATGTACTGAATGAATTTTTAAAAGGTGGTTGTTTGAGAATTTAAAAAAAACTGTTCAATCTGTTCGGTTTTATTGATAACTGTTCTGAGTTTTCATTTAAAGACTAAATAAGCCCTTCTATTCTGCTAGCCTGAAATTAAATAAGTGTAATCATGGATTAATCAGACTCCGGCAACCGGATCTGATGATGTTTTTTCAACTGATTGCCTGCTGATAGTTAAGGACAACAAACAGTCAGGACAGGTTATGAGTAATGTCAATGGGCCAAGAGGAACCAGCTTTTCAACACCGCCAGAACTCCTCCGGGGTGATCATCAGGAAACTGCTAAGAAAAAAGATGATATAAGCCCTAAACCCCCTAAACCCGCTAGATATATCGAGCCTGCCTGGAGACCTCAAGATCATCCAAGCACACCATTTCGTGCCAGAAGTATTCGCACGGTTCCTGTTCTTGATATAAAAATCAGGGGATTGTTAAAGTCTGATCATTTTCGGGATGTGGAAACAGCACTGAACAGTGGTGGTGATATAAAGGCTGAAGGTCGAAATCTACAGTCAGACCGGGATGAAGTTAAGAACATATTAATAGATATTCAAACCAAATCAGCAAAAAAAGAAGTAGATCTGGATGCTGATTTCTCAGTAAAGCTGAAAAACCACCTGAACGATCTTAAAAGAGTTGATCTAAGCAGCCCAAAAGAGCTTGCACAAATCATTGTTTCATCAATGGATGATATCCGGGATTGGCATTTTAACGCAGGCTACGACAAAACGTTAATCACAGGTAAACAACTGATTGATTCGGAAGGAAAGCTTAGAGATATACTCAGCAATTACAGTGTTGGAGAGCCGGGTGTAACAAAGCAAGAAATTATAGCTCCAGCCAGGGGTGAGGTATCAGGTGATGAGTCGCACCCTGTGACTCCAGCTTCAGCGAATGGCCAGACAACATCAGCCGTGCGCAGCGGCACCGTGGCCAGGCCCGATGGTAAGAAAACACCGGCCGTAATCAGTGACGATGCCTTGATCGCGACAAATGGGCATGAAGTGCCGACGGTGACCAATAAGGCCAAAGAAGAAGGTGGGAAATCAGGTTATAGGTCTGACGTAACTTCTTCTGTATCTCCAATTGATCAAAGAACTGAAACCAGTCCAACGTCCTCAGCGCGGCAAGCGTCCACTTCAGGCACTCAAACCTCACCGGTTTCAGATTCATCCGGGCCGATGCCTGAAGGTACTGGAAAAAGTCCGGCTGTGAATGCAACCGGGAAATCAGGTGATGGTCCTGACGTTGCTCCTCTCTTATCTCCCGTTGACCAGGGAACTGCAACCAGTCCAATCTCCGAAGCGCGGCGTACGTCCACTACAGGCACTCAGACTTTACCGGTTCCTGATCGCTCACCCGGTTCAATGCCTAAAGGGACTGGAACCAGTCCGGTTGGGGATGAAGCTGTAAAATCAGGCGATGGTTCTGACGTTACCTCTCTTTTACCCCCAATTGACCAGGAAATTAAAACCAGTCCTGCGTCCGAAGCACCGGGGGGTTTCATTACAGGCAGTCAGACCACATCGGTTCCTGATTCGCTCAAGCCAATGCCTGAAGGGACTGAAAACAGTCCGGTTGTGGATGAAGCTAAAGGACCAGGTGATGATACTGACGGTACTTCTCCAGCATCTTTAGTTGATCAAGGAACTGAAACCAGTCCAGAAACACTCGTGGCATCCAGTACAGGCAGTCAGACCTCATCGGTTACTGATTCACCCAGGTCGATGCCTGAAGAGACTGTAAAAAGTCTGGTTGGGGATAAAGCTGGAAAATCAGACGATGGTTCTGACGTTGCCTCTCTTTTATCTCCAGTTGACCAGGGAATTAAAACCAGTCCAGCGTCCGAAGCACCGGGGGCCTTCATTCCAGGCAGTGAGACCACATCGGTTCCTGATTCGCTCAAGCCAATGCCTGAAGGGACTGAAACAAGTCTGGTTGGGGATGATGCCAGGAAATCAGGTGATGGTTCTGACGTTGCCTCTTTTTTATCTCCAGTTGACCAGGGGACTGGAACCAATCCAATATCCTTAGCGCGGCGTGCGTCCACTTCAGGCACTCAGACCTTCCCGGTTCCTGATGGTTTACCAGGGGCAATACGTGAAGGGACTGAAAACAGTCCGGTTGTGGATGAAGCTAAAGGACAAGGTGATGATACTGATGCTGCTTCTCCAGCATCTTTACTTAATCAAGGAACTGAAACCAGTCCAGAAACACTCGGGGCGTCCAGTACAGGCAGTCAGACCTCATCGGTTACTGATTCACCCAGGTCGATGCCTGAAGAGACTGGAAAAAGTCTGGTTGGGGATAAAGCTGGAAAATCAGACGAGGGTTCTGACGTTGCCTCTCTTTTATCTCCAGTTGACCAGGGAATTAAAACCAGTCCAGCGTCCGAAGCACCGGGGGCGTTCATTACAGGCAGTCAGACCTCATCGGTTCCTGATTCGCTCAAGCCAATGCCTGAAGGGACTGGAACAAGTCCGGTTGAGGATGAAGCCAAGAAATCAGGTGAGAGTTCTGACGTTGCTTCTCTTTCATCTTCAGTGGACCAGACGACTAAAACCAGTCCAACATCCTTAGCGCGGCGTGCGTCCACTACAGGCACTCAGACCTTCCCGGTTCCTGATGGCTCGTCCGGGCCGATGCCTGAAGGGACTGGAAACCGTACAGTTGAGGATGAAGCTAAAGGACCAGATGATGGTTCTGACACTACTCCTCCAGCATCTTCAGTTGATCAAGGAACTGAAACCAGTCCAGAAACACTCGGGGCGTCCAGTACAGGCAGTCAGACCTCATCGGTTTCTGAGTCAATCAGGCCCATGCCTGAAGAGATTGAAGCCGGACAGGGTGAAGCTGGCGAGTCAGGTGATGGTTTGCGCTCTGTTACGCCTCTTTCCTCTCTAGTTGACACAGGAACTGTGACGGGTCCAACGACCGAGGCAAAAGGAGAAGACGACGAAAACAGTCCTACCCAACAGTTTGCTGATGCCTCAACCAATGCGATACCCGATACCACCAGTCGTGGAAGCGGCACAACACCCGCAGCGAAAGTAGAAGACGACGAAGACAGTACACCTCAACAGCTTGCTGATGCCCCTATCAATGGGATACCCGAGACCAACAGTCGTGAAACCAGTCCGGAGCTTGCAGCTTCAGAGATGACCGCTACCGGTAGTCAGACCTCACCGACTACTGATGACTCAATCAGTAAGATGCCTGAAGAGGTGGGCGTCAGGCAAAGTCCGGTTGGGGGTGAAGCTGAGGAATCAGTGGGTGGGTCGCGCCCTGTTACCCCTCCTTCCTCGCCAGTGGACACAGAAACCGGAACCGGCCCAATACCCGTAGCGAATGGGGAAGACGGCAAAAACAGTCCACCGAGTCAGTTTGTTGATGCCTCAACCAATGCGAAACCCGAAACCACCAGTCGCGGAACCAGTCCGATTTCCAGGGGAATTGATGTCTCAACCAGACAGACTCCTGAGGGTGCTGAAGACAACAAAGATACAGTCAAGAATGAAGCTGAGAAATCAGGTGTTACTGCTCCTCCATCTGCAGTTGACAAAGGGGTTGAAACGAGTCCGAAGCTTGCAGCTTCAGAGGTGACCGCTATCGGTAGTCAGACCTCACCGGCTACTGATGACTCAATCAGTAAGATGCCTGAAGAGATGGGCGTCAGACAAAGTCCGGTCGGGGGTGAAGCTGAGGAATCAGTGGGTGGGTCGCGCCCTGTTACCCCTCCTCCCTCATCAGTGGACAAAGAAACTGGAACCGACCCAATACCCGTAGCGGAAGGGGAAGACGACGAAAACAGTCCACCCCTACAGTTTGCTGATGCCTCAACCAATGCGAAAACCGAGACCGCCAGTCGTGAAACCAGTCCGATGTCTGAGACTATTGACGACAAAAGTAGTCTAATGGCAGCGGCCTCAGGAGTGAACGGTGACAACACACCAGCACCCGTATCATCAGAGCATACTGACAGAAATGATCAAGCAGTTACTGTAGATCCAACCAGTAACACTTCTGAGGTGGCTGAAGAAAGCAACAGTCGTGCACCAGCAGAACGTCCAGAGGCGACTTCGCCAACTGCACCGGATCTGGAGCCCGGGGAATTGGAGCAGTATTTAAACACTGTTCCCGTTAACCAGGAAGCGGTTCAACTTTCCGGGGTTCATCAGAACACGGTTGCCCTGCAACAAGCGGTAAACAGTATGGCCGCTAAAGTGGAGCAGTTTAATAACTGGAAGGATGCAGAGATAGCAAAGAAAGAGATTACCTGGCTGGAGGGAGAGGATAGAAAGCTTGAGCCAAGTCATACCCGTTTGCGAAATGCGATTGCCGGGCAAATTCAAACCTTGGGGAAAGATATAGATCAGACCGTTAAGGATTTTAATCATAAATATGGCAATCGCCCTAAAGAGTGTAAAGCACTTGAAGATAGAGCGAGCAGTATCAAAAAAAGTCTGCAGCAGCAAAAAGACAGTATTGATCAATCAAACCGGGCAATAACGGGACCAGCAGTCCAAAAGTGGCTTGCAGATCTGGATAAGACCAGCACTAACTATCCCAATACTAATGACTATATGGAGAAGGTGTTACCAGACCTGGCCAGTGTATTTGCATCTAATAATGGAGAAGCGTGCAGCTACCTGGCGGGTCAAACCATTGATCGGGTATCCAGGGAGTTAGTCAGAAGATGTAACGCAGAGGTCGCTAAAGTTCCCGGTGGTGAAGAGCGTCATTTGCAGCTGCAGAAGCTTTATATGCAGTATGCCCAGAGGTTACAGCAGCTCGACCCACAGAGAATTCCCGCCCGTGTTCATCAGGGAAAATTGAGTATCAGAGGTGAGCAATTTGCCTCAGAAGCTATCCGGCAACAGGAGGCAGAACTGGGTAAGGTATTTGGTGACCCGCAAACCGACGCTGAGGTTTCAGATACAAGTACGTCAGCCGGTGAAAAACAGGCCGCCAGGCTGATCGAGGATGCCCGCATCAGGCCGAGGTTGCTGGCGCTGTTGAACAGCCTGAAGCCAGTGCAGGAAGGCATTACCAATACCGCTGTGGAAAAGGCAGAGGACCTGGATGCCGCATTGACAAAAGGGTTGCTGGATATTCGCGATCAATTCAACCTGCATCCTATGCCGGGTAAGTTCGCTGTTCTGCAAGCCTGCCAGAGTGATCTGAAAAAGCCCAATTCCAAACTGGCTGCTGAGTCAGTTAATCAGCACAACGGTAAATTAACTGCAAAAGATGGTCAGCCCAGATATAAAAAACTGGAAGAACGTTGTGATGGTTTACTGAAAAAGCTGGACAATGCCCGGGATTTTCCGGAAACAACCGGCCAGAAACTGGCGTTTATGGAGGCATTTCACCAGAAAAGCATCTTCGATTATGAAGCCTTAAAAGATGGTGCAGCGACCACGGAAGGATCTTTTACGGTCACCAGGCTTGGCAGAGGTAAAGGCCCTCTGAGTGAGTTTTTTGCTGGCGTACCCAATGCCAACTATCGAAAAGCGGATGAAGGGGCAGAAAGTATAGCGATCGATGGCGGCAAACCGGAAGGCATTATCTTTGAAAAAAACCGGGCTGGCGACTGGCATGGCATGCTGGGCACCAAACATTATACATTACACCCCCGCTTTCTCTACGAGTACCCGAAAAGCAATATTCCCTTTGCCGACAACTGGTTGCCAGTGAGAGCAGATGATGGCAAGCCAGCCATTCTGGTTTTGCAGACTACGGCACAGGAGCCCCGGTATTTCCTGTATGAGCCGGATGGCAAAGGAGAGTTAAAGCCCAAATCTATAGATGCTACCAGTGACGATGAATTGGTCGATGCCGAGTTTTTGCTGCGGGCAGCAAAAGGCCCTGGTCAGGCCTTCTTCAATAACAAGCCAGATGAGGTTGACAAGGCCAAAGCCAGTGCGCTCAGAGGTGGCGTACAGTCGGTCCGCGACAAGTGGAATAAAACAAAGAATGCGCAGAAAAAGCTGGCTTCGTTATATCACCAAACCCGCATTGACGTGAAAAAACGATCCAGTGATGGAGCTCTACAGAAATTGATTGGTACCCAGGATCAAAGCGAGCTTCTGGCGGGTCGGAAGGTAAGGAAGAGTCAATACACTGATCTTCAGAATGAAAAAGAAAATAAAAAGAAGGTAGGGACTCATCTGGAAAATGCCAGCTTGAAATCAGCGGATCAGCGCTATCAAAACCTCTCGCCAGATACCAGTTTTGATCAGGTTGGCAAAGGCTATTATGAGCAGTGCCGGAAGAAATTTGGCAATAATGAGCTGATTGAACTTGGTGAGAAAAACCTCAAGGTGTTCAAAGCGGGTGCTTTTCATAACATGTCGGTATTTGCCGGTTGTGAAATTAAACCGGATGCACCGGAATGGTCAAAGGGCTCAATCCAGCAGGTTGCATCGAATTTTGACAAGGTGGTCAAAGTGAATCGGGACCGGCAGCTGCGGTTGAGCGAGGGCGTGGACTATCTGACCAGAAAGCTGGGTACTGCTATTAGAGATAAAAATAACGATAAAGAGCTGGATTTTTACCGGGATGATGAACTGGTCGATTTTGCGATTAATCAGTTTAAGAACGGGCATCTGCCTGAGTCGGTCGGGGTAAATCGTGGCACATTCTGTGATGACCTGGTACAACTGATGCTGGTGAAGAATGAGCGCGATTTCTGTCGCAGCATGGGGCGGCGTATGGACGCTCTGAAAGACAAACTGGCGGTGGTCAGGAGTGAGCGCTTTGGCAGTCAGCAGATGCCCGATGATGAGTTTAAAGGTGCCTGTCAGGCATTGAATCTGGATATGGCGCTACTGGCTGGTGCGCAGAAAGAAGCCAGTGAACGAATCGAGTCTCACTACCGTCGTGGTCTGGATGAACAAAGCCGGGCCATGATTGCATTTGAGCAAGGCGGGCTGGTCCTGCGTGGCGATCAGCCAAAGATGGCTGAAAAAGCATTTAAATTTGTGCAGAAAATGGAGAAAGGCAGGGCGTCAAAAGGTAATACATTGGTGTTCCAGCTGGGTACCGGTTACGGTAAAAGTAAAACAATTATTCCTCTGGTTGCTGATCAGGCCTGCAGGAAAGATCATCCTGTTCGGATCATTGCGCCAGCCAATAACCAGGCTGAACTGGACCACTCCCTGACAGGTTATTTTGCTGATTCCGGCGTAACCTACCGCAGACTGGATCTGTTTAAAGATTTTGTGCCCAACTCCGGAACTCCCGAGAAATGGTGGTCACCGGCGGTGTTGGAGGATATTAAAGCGCAGGTGAGTGCGAAAGCGCCGCTGGGTATCTCCACAAAGGATGTCCTGCTATTAATGACGCTCAGGGACCGACTGAAAACCATTGATGCGGCAGACTACCAGGCTCACTGTAAAGAAACCCCGGCTACGTTGCAAAAGAGATTCGCTTATTAGACGACATTTTGGATGCATTGCAATACGACGGGCTGAAGGTTGTTGATGAGTATGACCGGTTATCCACACCAAGCAGTAGTGATGAGTTTAAGGAGCAGGCTGCAGATACGAGCCGCGCGCAAAGTGTGCTCGGGACTGAACCGATAAATGAACGCGAAGTGGCCGAATTGCTGGCAGCCTTTTTGAGCGGCAGTAAGAATAAAATCTGTCTGTCAGCCACCATGGGAACCGGTTTTACCATGGCTGGGTTGACGAAATCGGCCACCGTTCAAGAGGCAGCGAAAAAATGTGAATCGAACGCCATGACAACCCAGGCCAGACTCTTCAACTGGCTATCGAAAACCACGCCTGTCTTGTCCGGTGATACATCCGACCCGGAGAATAGAATTAACGTCCTCAAGCAGGTGATGGATCGTTCCGGTAAGGATAAACAGATCATTCTGTTTGATGGTAACCATAATGGTGAAGACCGGTTCATGCACGTTAAGAAGGATTATGACTATCTGAAAGAAGCACGAGGTGGCAAGGTTCGGGGGCTTTTGTACTACAACGATCAGAAACAGCTCTGTTTGTACCATCCGAAACAGGAACAATACCAGCAATCAGACGCCGTGGTTTCACCGGAATTGGAGGCGTTGATTCGAAAGAACCCTGAGGATTACGACGTTCGCCTTGATAAGACGCAGGGTACCGGAACGGATTGTCCTCAAGGTGCGAACAGTGTCGGTATCCACCTTGGTATGCTTGAAGATGACAACAGGCGCGGCAATGTAATGACTCAGGAGTTTGGTCGATTCTCGCGCGCGTCGAGCCCTTTAAATATAAAAGGGGGGCAGGAATTCTTTATGGTGCTTAATACGAAATTCTTGCCACCCAATGGCAGCGTGAGCCACGAGTACCGTGAGAAGCAGAAAGAACTGACCAATGCCTGTGAGCGAGCCGATGAGCGCGCTCAGGAAGCGATGGCGAAACTGCTCGGCGAGTTAGACAATAAGGTGAGTCCTGAGCAGTTACGAGTGATCCATGCCAAACTGCATGTTTCGCCTCCGGATGAGGACGGCCAATATGACACTAACCTTGAACGTGATCTGGGAACCTTTCTCAAATCCTGGGAGTGTAATGTCTTTCCCCATTCAGTGAAAACCGCTCTGGCGGATTTCAAAAGAGCCCAGTGGTATGGGGAGAATCAGTCTCAGGAAACCATAGCTACCATGATGGCACTTCGTGAAGATTCATCGTTTGTAAAAGCCTGTGAGACAAGTTTTGAGCGAGGGAGTAAGCGCGCAGATGTTGATGAGATTTTATCCAATGCTCATACCTGGCGCGGTGAAAGGGCCAAAAAGGTGCTTGATAAGGTTGAGCTTGGCCAGGTCATCACTCCGGTGGGAAGTGCGGGTGAATATAACCATCAAGTGTATGTTAAGGAATTTGAAGGTCAGTTGAGACGCGAAGTTCATAAAGAGTTACAGAAAATAGAAAGGGAGAGCTTTGATCGCTTTAATAAAGACGAATCCCTTGAGGCCGTTGCCAAAAGCGAGCACATGGATGATGAAATTAAAGAATGTATTGCTAAATTACAGGCAAGGGGAATCAGGCCAGATTCTCAGACAGTAATACATAACATTCCACAGGAACTCAAAGAACATTGCGGCCAATTGTGGGCAAAGGCTGATCATTTATATTCAGAAATTGATAGTCTTTGCAATAAAGGTAATCCCATTAAAAATAAGCGGAATAAAGATAACGGACTTGTGGTCACTTCAGGATGGGATAGAGTCGCCGCAGCCAAACAAGAGCTGGATGATAAGCTCCGGGCAGTGCAAGAACGTGGAGATTTAGTCACACTCACAGAGTTTTGCCGGGAGCAGGGCAGTGCCGTAGAGGTATTTTATCATGAACTGGCCAAAGCATTATCTGCCGTTAGATTTGCCTCGGATAAGAATAATAATAATAATTTTGGAAAGTTGTGTGGAATCCTCGGAGAAGGGATGCCGGGGCTTATGGATCAATTCAGAAGCGTAGGCGCTAGAAAAGCGAATCTCTATCCAGCGAAACAAGGTTCACAGCCTACCGCAATCATGTTGACTCAAAAGTCCGGATTACCAACCAAAAAATGGAACTGGCATGTCACTGTTGAAAAATTAGATGATCAATTAAAGAACCAGCTTGTTGCTCTTGACGATATGAGAAAAGAAGATAATGCCAAACAAATGGCCAGGGCAGAGTTAAGCACAAAAGGTGGTGCTCAATTGACGAATTGTCTGGGACGGATTCAGGGCGAGCTGTTGGCTGCTAATAAAAGATATAGAAAAACACTGGTTAAAGATGCTGCGCGTACCCAGGATGCAATCGATAGAAGAAAAACAATCAAGTTGTAATGATGATTTCATATTTAAACAAACAAGGCGTGATATATGTCGTTAACACCCAGTGGCAAGGAACGCCGCTCGATTAAGCGTCATCAGTTGCAGGATTATCTGAAAATTTATAACCGCAACACCATGCGAGTTATGGGGAGTATCGGGAACATCAGTTGTAATGGCTTAATGCTGATCAGCTCTGTCCCTGTGTTGATTGGCGCTGTTTATAATATGCGTATTATTCTTCCCGATGATGAGATGGGGGAGCGGTATCTGGATTTTGATTCACGGTGCCACTGGTGCAAGCCTGATGTTGGGCCGGAATATTTTGACTCTGGCTACAGTATTGTCAATGCGGGTCATGATATTATCGATCTGGTTGAAACATTGAAAAGTTATTTTACCTTTGACGAAGTCACAGACTGACGTTTACAGGTAGAATCTTACGTTACCGATCGATTGCTGTCTCAGGTCGTCATGTCTGCTGATTACGTTGTCCCTGCCCAAGTTATAACGGTTGAAACCGAAGTCAAAAAAAGCCGATTTATTACCTGCATTTCTCCGGCCCACTCTCGCCAGGAAGCCCAGGCTTTTGTCGAAGAAAAGCGTATCGAATACCCGGATGCCACGCATCACTGTTCAGCCTTCGTTGCAGGAGCACCGGATGGCGGTGCCGTGGTTGGGTTTGACGACGATGGCGAGCCTTCTGGTACTGCAGGCCGCCCGATGTTGAATGTACTTCAACATAAGCGTATTGGAGATGTAGTGGCTGTGGTGGTGCGTTACTTTGGTGGCGTGAAACTGGGGGCTGGTGGGCTGGTCAGGGCTTACAGTGCGTCTGTTCAGCAGGCCTGTGAACAACTGCCGCTTGAGCAGCGGGTTGCACTAAGGGCGGGTGTACTTCTCTGTGACTATGCCCATGAGCAGATGGTTCGTCACCACCTTGGCCAGTTTCACGCGAGTCTTGAACAGTGTGACTATGGTCAGTCAGTCAAGATGATGATCTCAATGCCAGAAACGGGAAAAGAGCATCTTGCCCGACATTTGTACGATGTCAGCCGGGGCCAGATTATTATTCAGTGGCAGGATGATGTCTGAATCTTTCTGTTTCATTGTCTTCTCTCCTCTTCCCTTCTCAAACTTGATATCGGCCACGTTATTGTTGAGCGAGAGTGTTTTTGTATTGGTAAACACCAGTACACTTTACCTGATCTTGCTACACTGAGTATCTGCTGTAATATTCCGCCTTACGGTTACCCAACCTTTCTTAAACGTGTATCGAATTTTATGTCTGAACTTAAACGAGCAATCAGCAACGACACGGTCGACAGCCTGAAAAGCAAGTATCTGACCTATTTTGGCGTTAAATCGAAAAAAAACCTCAAAACCGAGTTGGTTAACTCAATCGCAGACGGTCTGACAGACCAGACGATCCTGAAAACATACCTGGGGAAACTGTCAGAACTTGAGATGGCCTTATTGCAGGAGTCGCTGTTTAATTATGGTGGATTGATTGATCGGGGCCGCTTCAAACTGAAATACGGTGACTTCCCGAATAAACCACAAAGCAGCAGCTGGTACTACCGACAGGAACCATCAGACGCTGTCATGGTCTTTTTCTTCACTGTGGGTTCTGACTGGTACAACATGCGAAAAATGCCGGAGCCGGTCATGGCTTCCCTAAAGCAGCTGGTTGCCAAACCTGAACCGGACACGCTGACAACCGTCGTCTTGCCAGAGCCTCTGCCCAACCATCATATTCTGTTTGAACGGGAACGGCTGGCCCTGAGTGAGCTGCATTCAATACAGTTGTTATTGCAGGATAAGCAAATCAAGGTCAGTGAGAAAACAGGGGTTGCCTCAGGGGCGACGCTGAAAAAAGTGTCTTCCGCCGTACATGAATACTATGGCGACGCCCCATGTGATGATGCAAAAGGTTGCGAGTCGATGCTGGCTTACGGCTGGCTGAGACTACTGGGCAACAGCAAATTTACCAAACAGTCAGGCACCACACTGATTCCGGCCAAAAAGACAGATCGCTACCCGGCTGACACCATTAGGGAAATGTGGGCTCAATGGTTGAATAATAAGAAAGAAGACGAATTTCGTCGTATTGATCGCATCAAGGGACAAACCGGCAAAGGGAAGCGCTATTTCACCGATGTCCTGAAAAGAAGAGAGGTCATTACTGCTTACCTGAAGGGCTGTGAAGTCAATGCCTGGATTGCCTTTGCCGACTTTGCCAATTTTATGTTCATCACCGGTGCTGACCTGGAAGTGACAACAGCACTGCACCATCTCTATATCTACAATCCGGATGATGGATGTCTCGATGGCAGGAGTTGGGACTATCTTGAAGTCCGTTATTTGCGCTGCTTCCTGCTGGAGTATGCGGCAACCCTGGGGCTGGTGGATGTGGTAATGGCTCCCCCTGATGACGATGAGAGCTTTGATGATCCATACGGCGATATGGAGTGCCTCAGCCGCTACGACGGTCTGCGATATTTCCGCCTGACGCCTTTGGGTCAGTACGTACTGGGTCTGACTGACCATTATAAGGCAGACCATAAGGAGTCAACTGAAACACCGCTGACCATTCAACGACAAGGGCGCATTGCTTTTGACCGTGAGCCGACGCCCTGGGAACAGCGCTTCCTGTCACTGTACGCTGATCATCATAAGGATCATATCTGGAAGCTGTCCCGTAAAAGGATGATGGAAACGCTGCAAATTGGCGGTAGTGTCGATGAATTAAAGGCCTTCCTTCAGGCTCGGGATGATCAGCCCTTTTTACCGGAAGATTGTGAGAGTATCCTCAAGCAGGCGGCGGCCAATGTCGGGGGCGTGGAGATAAAAGAAGAAGCGCTGATCGTGAACTGCAAAACTCAGGACATAGTCGAGTTTATTATCAACGATAAAGTGCTGTCCAAGTGGTGTCAGCGGTTGGGTAAGCAGCAGATCGTGATTCCCAAAAGCAAAGAGAAGAAGTTTAAAGAGAGCCTGAACTCTGTTGGGATCGGCTGTGTCTGATGAATAATGATGAAAGGGGCTAACATGCAGTCATTTTATTTCCATGACTACGAAACTTTCGGTATCGATCCTGCCCTTGACTGGCCCGCCCAGTTTGCGGGTATCCGGACGGACGCAGAGTTGAATGAGGTGGGAGAGCCGCTGAATATTTTCTGTAAGTTGCCGGAAGACCATCTGCCGAACCCTATGGCCTGTCTGGTAACCGGCTTGACACCACAAAAGGTGAACGAGCAGGGGACAGTGGAGCCGGAATTTATTCGTCGTATTCATACGGAGTTTATGGTGCCAGGCACTTGTGCTCTGGGCTATAACACTATTCGCTTTGATGATGAGGTAACCCGGAACATTCTCTACCGGAATTTTTATGACCCCTATGCGCGGGAGTGGCAGAATGGCAACAGTCGCTGGGATTTGATCGATCTGGTCCGATTGACTGCGGCTTTGCGGCCAGAAGGCATTGAATGGCCGTTGCGTGAGGATGGTTGCAAAAGCTTCAGGCTGGAGGAGATAACTGCGGCGAATGGTTTGGATCACGGTGCAGCTCATGATGCCTTATCGGATGTCCGTGCTACTATTGCGCTGGCAAGGTTGATTCGCCAACGGCAGCCCAGGGTGTTCCAGTTTTATCTGTCCCATCGTGGTAAACGTGAAGTGGCTGGGTTATTAAATCTGGTCAGCCAGCAGATGGTGGTACATGTCTCCGGTATGTTTGGAGCACGGCGCAATAACCTGGCTGTAGTGCTGCCGTTGATTGATCATCCGGTAAACCGTAATGGTATTGTCGTTTATGATCTGTCGGTGGATCCGGCACCTTTGTTGAATTTGTCGGTGGATGAAATACGACGAAGGCTGTTTACACCCGTTGATCAATTAGGCGATGGGGAAGCTCGAATTCCGTTAAAGACCATTCATATTAATAAATGCCCGGCGGTTGCTCCCCTGAATGTTCTCAGGGCCGAAGACCAGGATCGTCTTGAATTGGACCTTGCCAGGTGTGAAGCGCACCGGAGCCAGTTGCTGGCGGACAACGGGCTGGCCGCAAAACTCAGGGCGGTGTTTTCAGAGTCCCCAGCGACAAAGCACACGGATCCTGATCAGATGATTTATTCGGGTGGCTTCTTCTCACCGGCAGACAAAAACGAAATGAGCCGGATTGTTTCATCCAACCCTGCGCAGTTACCTGAACTTGGTCTTTCGTTTTCCGATAAACGACTGGAGGAGATGCTGTTTCGTTATCGTGGCCGACACTATTTTGAAACCATGGATAAAGAAGACCGGGGGCTTTGGCAGCAATATTGTCGGGACCGATTGTCTGGGCAGCTACATCCGGACAATAAACAACTATTAACGCTTGATCATTTCTGGAACGAATTGAGAGAGGCTCAGGCGGTGGCAGGGGAAGATTTGGAAAAACAGCATATACTGGCACAATTGTCTGATTATGTGCAGGGGCGTGAGAACACTCTGGCCAATCAGGACTTTTATTAATCCGCTATCAAGTGTGTAACCGTTTTAAGTCTGTTGACTGAAAGCGTGCCCATCCCAATAAAGCAGCCTGCAAGCACATAGGGTTTTATGTGCTTAAGCTTATTGGAATGACTGTTTGACGACCAGGTTCAGCTGTTCTGCCAGTCGGCCGTAGATGGTGGGTTTTTCAATATAATCGACAGCGCCCGCTTTAATGGCTGCAACAGCGCTGGATACATCATTATGATGGCCAAGGATGATAACCGGAACCTGGTGGTCGCTACTGGCCAGGTCCTGCATCAGGTTCAGGGCCTGCCCATCAGGCTGGTCATTCGCTGCGATGATACAGGATGGCTGATCAGCCTTAAGTGCATTTAACAGTTCAAAATGTGAACTGAAGCAGATAAGCTCCATGGATTTTTCATGGCACAGGCTGCGAATAGTCTCGGCAGTGCCGGAATCCTGTTCCAATAAGTAGACTGAGCAGTGGGTTGCGAGGTTCATAAAGGCAGCCTGGCGGTAATAAGTAACCTGTCGTTTGCAATGCGTGTTGCAATGAAACAGCTGTAAGCAAAAAAGCTGCTGCTTATCGATAACGTGCGGTCAGCCTCCTGGGCAGGCTGTTCCGCCATTAACAGCAGCTCAAGAAGCAACCTTTAAAATATGAAATACCCTCTGATTCAAATTTAACCGAACTTGTTTAGAAAGTATTTCACCGTCTCTTCTTGCCATTGTCTAATGGTACGACTTCAGTTTAGGTTTAGCTGGCTTAATCCTGAATGGAGGGATGTACTTGACGTGATTCGGCGAGTACCTAAGTGTATGACTGTTCGTTCGTTCAATTATTATATTATTCGTTTAGATCATTTTTTTTAGAATTAAACGGAAATTATAATGGGTCGTTATTTGGTCAATCCCGTAATGGCTTCGGGGTAATTCCATTTTAGAAGTAAACGACTTGCTTTTCATTCCATTAGCCATGGTATCGAAACTTTATACAGGTGTTTCAAGCTGGCTGTTTAACCAATCCGGGAAAGTGGATGTAGCTTAAGCAGAATTGGCTCCGCAACCTCATAGAGTGAGGTATACGGAGCAGGCCGGTGCAGCTCAGATTTTGAAGTTAAATTCGCCGTCCAGATGTTCTTTTACCTGCATGACCTGACGTACCAGGTGAGCAAGGGATTTGGTGCCCATCTTTTCCATAACGCGGGAGCGATGGATTTCCACCGTGCGCTGACTCAGGTTGATATCCGCAGCGATGACCTTGTTGGCTTTACCCTCAACCACATGGTGCAGTACTTCACGCTCACGATCAGTCAGGGTTGACAGCCTGCGGAGAATTTCCTTGTGTTCCAGCAGTTCTCTTCTCTGCTGCGTATCCAGTTTCAGGGCATCGTTGATCAGGTCCAGCAGTTCCTGGTCGCGGAAAGGTTTCTGGATAAAGTTCATTGCGCCATCTTTGATGGCCTGAACCGCCATAGGCACATCACCATGGCCCGTGATGAAGATGATGGGCAGAATGCAGTGCATCTCGTTGAGCTTGCTCTGCAGCTCAAGTCCGCTCATGCCGGGCATGCGGATGTCCAGCACAATACAGCCAGGCCGGTTTTCATCGTAAACTACAAGGAACTCAGCAGGTGAGGAGAAGGCTTCGACAGTCTGACCTACTGACCTCATCAACATTTTCAGCGAGTCGCGCACAGCCTCGTCATCATCGATGATAAATACGGTTGGTTCTTGCTTCATGTCCTGTTGCTGCATAATGACTCCACTGTGAGAAATTTGCCGTATAATTCGGTGTTTTTGCCGTCAGGCTGGAAAGAAGTGATGCGGGAAAGCCATAATTAACGCTCTTTGAACATCAACTGCGTTAACCGGAAGGTTGGCCGGAAGTCACACAGGTTGAAAAAGATTGCTTAAAGGTCGTGGAATTCGCTCTGTGTTTTAGCGTCTCTCGGCAAAGAGTTTAGCAGAGTGTGATGCTGTTGCTTTATCCGGGCAAATAAAAAACAACGCCGACTTACACTGGAACTCATTTTGAAGATCAGTCGTTATTTTCGCAGTTTATGCAGAGTAATACTTCCCGCAGGCATCAATTTCTTCTGGTTTCGTACCAGTATTTCCGTTGACTGCGTAAATTTACAGGTTATGTAACGCAAACAAACATCAATCTGAGTAAGGCGCATTATATTAGATGATATTTTCTGTATTGTTATCAGGGATAATACTGCTTGAGCTGTGGCCTTGTGCGTAGATGGGGTGTTTGTGGATGTATTGAAAAGGCAAAAGGCCTGTACTTCTACAGGCCTTCCATCTGAAGTCAGTGTTAAATCATCAGTGAGCTGACCGGCTCAGATTCAGCGGCGCAATCATGTTTTCCGGTTTCAGGATCTCTTTTAGCTGATCTTCGGTCAGCAGGCCTTCTTCCAGCACCAGGTCAACTACACGACGGCCGCTCTTCAGGGCAGTCTTGGCGATGCGGCTGGAGTTTTCGTAGCCCAGGTATGGGTTCAGTGCGGTAACCAGACCAACACTGTTGTCTACGTAGCTCTGGCACACGTCACGGTTGGCGGTAATGCCTTTGATGCACTTCTCAGTCAGCATATTCATGCCGGCAGACAGCTGCTGGATAGACTCAAGAATCTTGTAAACCAATACTGGCTCAGCGTAGTTCAGCTGCAGCTGTGCGGCCTCAGAAGCCAGGGTTACGACCATGTCGTTACCAATAACGTGGAAAGCGATCTGGTTCATGGCTTCCGGGATAACCGGGTTCACTTTGCCAGGCATGATCGACGAACCAGGCTGCATTTCTGGCAGGTTGATCTCGTTAAAGCCACACAGCGGGCCACTGGAGAGCAGACGCAGGTCATTGCTGATTTTGGACAGCTTAACCGCCAGACGTTTCAGGGCGCTCGAGAAAATAACGAATGCGCCCATATCGGACGTGGCTTCCACCAGGTCGCCAGCCAGAATCATTTCCTGGCCAGAGATTTCACTCAGGTATTTGATGGCCAGTGGCGCATAACGGCTGTCAGCCGTGATGCCGGTACCGATCGCCGTACCACCCAGGTTCACTTCACGCAGCAGCGCGGCCATTTCACCGATACGCTGAATGTCTTCACCGATGGTGGTGCTGAAGGCACGGAATTCCTGACCCAGGGTCATAGGAACTGCGTCCTGCAACTGGGTACGACCCATCTTCAGAATGTCGTTGAACTCGTTGGCTTTCACGTCCAGGGCATTTTTCAGGGTCTTGATGGCAACCAGCAGTGACTTGTGCTTGAGTACCATGGCCAGCCGCATCGCTGTTGGGTATACGTCGTTGGTAGACTGTGCCATATTGACGTGGGTGTTCGGGTGCAGGTACTGGTATTCACCACGACGATGTCCCATCAGCTCCAGGGCACGGTTACAGATGACTTCGTTGGCGTTCATGTTGGTGGAAGTGCCCGCACCGCCCTGAATCATGTCAACAACAAACTGATCGTGCAGACGGCCTTCGATGATCTCATCACAGGCATCTGCAATGGCTTCTGCTTTCTGCTGGTCCAGCATGCCCAGATCACGGTTCGCCAGTGCACAGGCTTTCTTGACCATGGCCAGGGCCCGTGGCAGGTTGGCATAGTGGTTCAGCTGAACACCGCTGATCTGGAAGTTTTCAATGGCACGCTGGGTCTGGATGCCATAGTAAACATTTTCCGGAACCGGAGCTTCACCGAGCAGATCGTGTTCAATTCGGTATTGGGTAAGGTCTGTCATTTTCTTGGCCTGGGATAGCGCCATACTTGCGCACTGGAGGAAAATCATTAGCCTGCATCGGATAAGCCTGTTTTGCTTGGTAAAAGCAGGCTGGCTGGGTTTAGTCTGTGCCTCTCCATAATTATCAGCAATAAGTGGTACTACCTAACTGAATAAAAGTTATCAAAAAAATAGAAGTTGAATGACCTGTATCAATTTTGATCAGTTTTTTGTATCTATGCTTGTGACTGGCAATGAGGGCGGGTATGCCACACTCAGAGCCTCCAACGCCGAGTGTTGTTTAACGTTAAGATTATCGGTAAAGAGTCACCCGACGATAGTATTGCGCTCTATTTTCCTTAAGGCCTTTGCATTCAGGTTTATAACAGGGGTCAAATGTCGTTTTGGCCTGGAAGCACAGGGAAGCCATGTTTGCCATTTCGCTTCTTCCCGTTTCCTCCTGAATAAATTGGAAGATATGACCAAGACCACTTCCTGCGCGACAACGGATATTGTGTCTCATAGACTGTTGCAATTCTTTATCGCCACCAAAGTTATTGATGTTATCAAGCCAGTCAGTTAGCGATGCAATACTGTCGTTAACCCGCTGTTCACCGTCTACTATCTCAGTTTGTTTAACCGTGTGTTGCAGGCATAGGATCATCATCTGTCTGGCTAAATTCAGGGCATCCAGCCGCTCCTGTTGAGTTGATCTCAGACCACCGCTATGCGGATCTTCAGTACAATGAAGAAGCGTCCATGTTGCTTCTTCGAGCAGGCGTTCAAACTGTAACATGAACATGAATTTCTGGTTTTTCAGAATGTCATAACATCTGACTTCCTCTTCGAGATTGTTGAAAATTCTACAGGTATGAATATGGCGAAGCAGCTTATTGATGACAGGATTCCGGTTTTCAGGCTTCATGGCTGCAAAAGGGTTGAGTTTTTTTCCCTTCCAGCCAATAACTGAAAATTCTTTAATTGCATCGCTGTCAGCAGAATTGGCATCGTGGTGATATTGATATTTCTTGATGAGAGCTTTTGCCAGTGACATCACTGAAGATAGATCGGTTAATGGCACTTGATTCGTCTCTACGGCAGGTGTTGCTAAAGGTTTGGCTTTGATTAACTCAATCCTGTCGTTTTTATCAGGAGGGGCATCCTGCAATGCATTATTACTTGAGGGTGTTATTTGGCTTTCTTCTTTCAGGAATATAAGTTGATTAACCTTTGCCTTGCATTGCAACCATAAAGGCCGTTCTGCTCCATGGAGTCTGGATTCTGATTTCTCTAATAAGGATTTGATGGTTGCCAGTTTTTCAAAATCAGGTGAATGGCAGTGTTCAAGATAGAACCGGGCCAGTTCAAAATGCATCCTGTCATCGTTACTTGCAGCATCAATTAATAACCGTTCAGATTTTTCAGGGTCAAACTGATGATTAAGGGCAATCATAGCCTTCAGCCAAATAACCATGGAGTTTTGACTGTCTAACGCGACAATTTCTGCTATGTTGCCGTCGAGGTAAGCCATCAGAGCATCGGAAACATCTGATGCAGTGATTTTTTTTATCTGTTGCCTTACTTGCTCTTCATCTCCAAAATCAACCAGGCCATAAAAGTTTACAAGGATTTTTATCAATAAAAATATGTTTTCCGGGGTTGGAGTTATTTCAATAAGATCAGTAAGAATCTCTATGCTTTTACTGGAAGGAATATTAACTCCGGCAGGATTTAGTGATTTCAGATGAATGACCAGCGATTGCTCTCTCAAGCCAATAAATGCCGGGGTTCGGGCAATGTCAGAGTTCTCAAAGCTATCACAAAGTGATGCGATAACCGTCGTTAGTTTGGCTCTTGTTTCTCCCGAAACGGATTGATTAATGGACAGCGTGTAAAGTTTACCCAATGTTTTTGCCAGAAGAACATAAGGCACAAGATCGGGATCGGCTAATTGTCTGTCGATTATTATCTGAAACAATTGCAGGGTTGCTTCAGCAATTACAGGCAGTTTGCTGTAAGATGGCTGCTCAATAGTGTCTGTTTTCAGCATGCAGCGCATGGTTGCCTGAAACCAGTGATGAAAGTTTTCCTTGTCTGTTTTGGTCAGGAACTCCTTGCTTTTTCTTTGTAATGTATCTGATAAATCAAACGCTATTGATTTAAGCACTTTTAATTGAGTAACAGGTGTTTGTTCTTTTATTTGTTGAAGTTGCTGGTTTATGCCGGGTTTTTCTGGATGCTGTTCACTTTTATTTATAATTGTTTGAATGGTATCTGTAATGTCTTTATAAGATACTGTGGTCCCAATAATTTTATTCAGTTCATCTTCTCGTCCCTCTTGAACCAGTCTTTGTATTTGCTTCAATCCTTGCCTCCCGGCAATATGCAGCCGTTGATATTCTCTGGGAAGGTGAGCAACTTCCGTTTGCCACTCATTTTTAAGTACCCGGTCTGGAATATGTTGCATAGAGGAAGCTCCCCGGTCATATAGGGCTTTTGCAACTTTTTGTCTTTCTGAGGGGTTGCGGGCAGAAGTGCTCCCGGAAGTTTTTTTGGGTCGATGAATCTCACGATGCTTATGCCGTGAACGAGGTCCTGGTTGAGTGGTGGGAGTCTCAATTTGTGAGCCGATTGAAGAACCTTGAGTTGCTGAAGCCGACTGATTGGTATCCATCTCTGTCACCTTTCCGAGCTATGCTGAATTCAGATTAGACTCGGATTTGGTCTTGTAGTTCTAACATTTGCCGACTTCAGGTAGTTTATTTTGTCCGTTTTGCGTGGCGCTCGCGGTTTTCCTGCTTTTCCCGCTCACTTTTTCTGATCATCACATACAGTGCTCCGGAGCCGCCATGGACTTTCAGTGCGCTGTGCAAGGCCAGCACCGCTTCCATCTGGGGTAGCCAGTTGTACAGGTAACTTTTCAGCAGGGCAGGCGGGGTGCTTTTCTCGCCACGCCCATGGGCTATCAAGACGGTACGCAGCTCGTGCTCCCGGCAATCATTGATAAACTGGAAAACCTGCTCCCGTGCTTCCCGGGCGGTTTTGTGGTGCAGGTCAAGGCGTGCCTCAATATCATATTTGCCCAGGCGGAGTTTTTTGAATACGCCTTCCTGTACGCCATCCCGCTTCCAGACCAGAAAGTCATGGGGTTTGACCATCTTCGGGTTGAGCAGGGAGAGAAAATTCGGGTCGGTAAAGGTGTCTTCCGCAGCGGCCTTGCGAATCTCCTGGCCCGGTGTGACCCGCTGAACTCTCCGGGTATCTGCGGTTGCTTTCTGTTTTAACGGGTTTACGCCTTTCATCTCTTTCAGGAAAGCAGAGATTTCATCGTTTTCTGATGAATTGTCAGATGAGTTATTTGTTGAGTTGCTCATAGCCGGATAACTGACCAAGTGAAACTGTTAATGCCTGAAACAGTGGCCCCAGTCTTTCCAGACCGGTTCGAGCCCTTTGGCCCGAATGGCATCCGCCACTGCTTCTGGACGTCGGTTGTCGTCAATGGTGAACTGTTCCAGATCTTCATTGCCCAGGATATTGTCATCCGCATAGCCACCCGGGTGGGTGCTGGAATAGGCACTCATGGTGGTGATGCCCAGGGGCAGGACATTATCCCGGAACGTTGCCGATTCACGGGTGGATAAGGAGAGCTCGGCTTCCGGTTTGAACAGGCGGTAAGCACAGATCAGTTGAACCAGCTGCCGGTCAGAGATCACCGAGACCGGTTGAAAATCACCTTCACAGGGGCGCAATCGGGGGAAGGAAATGGCGTAGCGGGTGCGCCAGTAGGTCTTTTCCAGGTAATCCAGGTGAGCCGCCACCATGGCTGAGTCGGTCCGCCAGTCTTCCAGGCCAATCAAGGCACCAACGCCGATTTTATCAATACCTGCCCGTCCCAGTCGGTCAGCGGTTTCCAGGCGGTAGTTGAAATTCATTTTGCTGCCCCGGAGATGGTATTGCTCATAGGCAGACCGGTGATAGGTTTCCTGGTAAACCAACACCGCATCAAGGCCAGCTGCCATCAGGGATTGGTAATCTTCCTGATCCAGAGGCTGGACCTCAATACTGATATGGGCAAAGTGTGGCCGCAGCCGCTCAATCACCGATTTGATATAGCTGACACCCACTGTCCCCGGGGCTTCGCCAGTCACCAGCAGGATATGATCGAAACCCATCTTCTTGATCGCGGCCACTTCCCGGTCCAGCTCGTCCATCTTCAGGGTTTTCCGGCGAATTTTGTTACCGAGACTGAAACCGCAGTAAGTGCAGATATTGGTGCACTTGTTGGAGAGATAGAGGGGAATAAAAAGCTGCAACGTATTGCCGAACCGTTGTCGGGTCAGCTGCCTGCTTTTTTGCGCCATGGCTTCGAGATAGGGCTCTGCTGCGGGGGATATCAGTGCCAGAAACTGCTGATGGTTCAGTCTGGTGCTGTGCAGGGCGTTCTCTACATCCGCAGCGGTCTGGCTGTGGATGGTCATTTTCAGTTCATCCCACTGAAGCTGATTAAAGTGGTCAAGAAAGGTCATCAGGTCCTCTCCTAAAGGTCATCCAGAAAAGCCGTTAACGGGCTGCTGGCCTGGGCCTGTAATGAGCGCCCACCAAGACCGGCCTGGTATGCCCTGCGCCCGGCGATAACGGCCTCTTTAAAGGCAATGGCCATTTGTACCGGATCACGGGCCACGGCGATGGCGGAATTGACCAGCACGGCATCAGCCCCCATCTCCATGGCCAGGGCCGCATCGGAAGGGCTGCCTATGCCCGCATCAATCACCACCGGTACCGAGCTTTGTTCAATAATGATCTGGATAAACTCTTTGGTCTTCAGACCCAGGTTACTGCCGATGGGCGAGCCCAGGGGCATAACGGCGGCAACACCCACTTCCTCCAGGCGTTTGCAGAGAACCGGATCGGCATGGATATAAGGCATGACGGCAAAACCCATGGCACTTAAGGTTTCGCAGGCTTTCAGGGTTTCAATGGGGTCTGGCAGAAGGTATTTGGGGTCTGGATGAATTTCGACTTTGACGAAATGGGTGCCGAGGGCTTCTCTGGCCAGCTGGGCTGCGTAAATGGCTTCATCCGCAGTACGGGCACCTGAGGTGTTTGGCAGCAGGTTCAGGTTGTGCTCAGGCTGTCGGTCGAGAAGAGGCCCGAGGATATTGTCCTGCTGCTCATTCAGGTCAACCCGCTTCAACGCCATAGTGACCAGTTCACTGCCGGAGGCAATGATGGCATCGGTCATCAATTGGCTGTTACTGAACTTTCCGGTTCCGGTAAACAGTCGTGAAGAAAAGGTTTTATCCGCAATTTCCAGCATGCCAGCCTTACGTTATTTAATGAGCTTCGGTTTATGTCTAGCCACCCGCCGTTGCTTTTATCAGGGTAATGTTATCCCCGTCACTCAGCAGATAAGATGCCCACCGGGAGCGGCTGATGATTTTACTATTGACCGCAAGGGCTACGCCTTTTTCCAGGTGGTTCAGTTGCTGCAACAGGGCCTCAACGCTGATAGGGGGCTCCACTGCCATCGGCTGATGGTTTACCGTGATCTGCATGGTCAATTGGGTGCCAGTCCTTTTTAGTTGGCAAGATTCTAAAGAATCCGGGGGGTGTTTGACAAATGATCTGCACAGCCGGGTTGAGGCACAAAGACAAATACTCTTCATTATTGGCGGTGACAACTCTACCCAAGGCAGGGTTCAGCCGTTAGAATTGACCGTTTATTTTCTGTAGCTCATCTGTTTTGGAAACCCCATGGAGAATCTGGATAACACGCTTGATACGCTGGTGGCCAGCGCACTCAGTGCCGTTGAAGCCGTTGCTGACGCCTCAGGTCTGGACGAGATCCGCGTTCAGTTCCTCGGTAAGAAAGGCGAGCTGACCTCTTTGCTTAAGGCCCTTGGCCAGCTCTCCCCTGAGGAGCGACCAAAAGCGGGTGGGCTGATTAACAAGGGCAAGCAGCAGGTTCAGGACGCGATCAACCAGAAGAAAGCGTTGCTGGATCAGCAGGCCCTGGATACCCGACTGGCCAGTGAGGCCATTGATGTATCCCTGGCTGGGCGTGGTCAGGTGTTGGGTACTGTTCACCCGATTACCCGTACCATGGAACGGATTACCGACTATTTCGGTCGCATCGGCTTTACCGTGGAGCAAGGGCCGGAAATCGAAGATGATTACCACAACTTCGAAGCCCTGAATATTCCCGGTCACCATCCGGCCCGTGCCATGCACGATACGTTCTATTTTGACGACACTACCGTACTGAGAACCCACACCTCACCGGTTCAGGTTCGTACCATGGAGCGCTTCGTCAAAAATAACGAGAACCCGCCCATTGCCATTGTCTGCCCGGGTAAGGTGTATCGCTGTGATTCTGACCAGACCCACAGCCCGATGTTCCACCAGGTGGAAGGTCTGTACGTTGCCGAGAAAGTCAGCTTTGCGGACCTGAAAAGTGTTCTGATTGACTTCCTGAGAGTCTTTTTTGAGCGGGATGACCTGCAGGTTCGTTTCCGTCCATCCTACTTCCCGTTCACCGAGCCTTCTGCCGAGGTGGATATTGAGTGGGGCCGTAACGACGATGGCTCGATCAAATGGCTGGAAGTGCTGGGCTGCGGCATGGTGCACCTGGACGTGTTCCGCTACTCCGGGATCGATCCTGAAAAGTACACCGGTTTTGCCTTTGGTATGGGGGTTGAGCGTTTTGCCATGCTGCGTTATGGCGTCAATGACCTGCGCCAGTTCTTTGAGAACGACTTGCGCTTCCTGGATCAGTTCCGTTAAGAGCGGCTGGGACAGCGTCATTTTCAAACGTTTAAGAACAGACGGTTTTAGCAGGATTGAGTAAATAGCATGAAATTCAGTGAAAAGTGGTTGCGGCAGTGGGTCAATATTGAGGTCGATACCCAGGCGCTGGTGGACAAAATCACCATGGCCGGTCTGGAGGTTGACGAGGTTGCAGCGGTTGCCGGTGAGTTTACCGGTGTCGTTATTGGTGAAATTGTTGCCTGTGAGCAGCACCCGGATGCCGATAAGCTGCGGGTGACTCAGGTCAGTACCGGCAGTGAGTCTTTCCAGGTGGTGTGTGGTGCCCCTAATGCCCGGGTGGGTATCAAGGTTCCCTTTGCCACTGTGGGTGCCGTATTGCCTGGCAACTTCAAAATCAAAAAAGCCAAATTGCGCGGTGTTGAATCCTTCGGCATGCTCTGTGCCGAAGAAGAGCTTGGCATGGCAGAGTCTTCCGATGGTTTGCTGGAGCTGCCTGCGGATGCCCCGGTTGGCCAGAATATTCGTGAATACCTGTCTCTGGACGACAAGATCATCGATGTGGATCTGACGCCTAATCGTGGTGACTGTTTGAGCATCGCCGGTCTGGCCCGTGAAGTCAGCGCAAACTTTCTGGCGGATGTAACGGAAGAGCAGATAGCGGAAGTGGCACCCGCCATTGATGATACCTTCCCGGTTCATATCGATGCTCCCCAGGGCTGCCCGCGCTATGTTGGCCGGGTTATTCGTAACGTGGACGTTTCCCGCTCTGCGCCATTGTGGCTGACCGAGCATCTGCGTCGCTCCGGTGTTCGTTCCATTGACCCGGTGGTGGATGTCACCAACTACGTCATGCTGGAGCTGGGTCAGCCTATGCACGGCTTTGACCTGGATACGCTCTCTGGCAGCATTCATGTGCGCATGGCAGAGGCTGGCGAGAAGCTGACCCTGCTGGATGGTCAGGAAGTCACACTGAACGACAACACACTGGTCATTGCTGATGAGCAGAAGGCTCTGGCGATTGCCGGGGTGATGGGGGAGAAGGTTCCGGCGTCAGTGACCAGACCCGTCATGTTTTCCTGGAAAGCGCATTCTTTGATCCGATTACCATTGCCGGTAAGGCCCGTTCCTACGGCTTGCACACGGACTCTTCCCACCGCTTTGAACGGGGTGTGGATTTCCAGCTGCAGAACAAGGCGGTTGAACGTGCCACGGCCCTGATCGTCGAGATTTGTGGCGGTGAACCGGGTCCGGTAACGGAAGTGGCCAGCGAAGCCCACCTGCCTGTTTTGCGTGAAGTAACACTGCGTTCTGAAAAAGTGACGTCACTGCTGGGTATGGCCATTGACAATCGCCATATTGAAGCTCTGCTGTCGCGCCTGGGTCTGGGCCTGTCGCTTGTTGAAGAGACCGATGGCCAGGCGTGCTGGACGGTGTCTGTCCCCAGCTGGCGCTTTGATATTGCCATCGAAGAAGATCTGGTGGAAGAGCTTGGCCGAATTTACGGCTACAACAATCTGCCTGAGAGCACGCCGACGGCGCTGTTAAAGATGAAACAGGTGGACGAGTCCCGGGTTCAGGAATCAGACATTCGTCGTGTACTGACGGCCCGTGGTTATCAGGAGGCAGTGTGCTTCAGCTTTATCGCTCCGGAACTGCACCGGCTGTTTGATCCTCAGCGTGAGCCTGTTGCCCTGTCCAACCCGATTGCCAGCGATCTGTCCGTGATGCGCACAACGTTGCTGCCAGGACTGGTTAAAACCGCGGGCTACAACCTGAATCGTCAGCAAAGCCGGGTTCGTCTGTTTGAAACAGGTCTGACCTTTATCAGGGAAAAGGGTAAAGACGGCGATGAACTTAAACAGGAGCCAATGCTGGCTGCCCTGATGACTGGCAGCCGTCATCCACAAAGCTGGCAGGGCAAGGCTGAAGCCGTTGACTTCTTTGACCTGAAAGGCGATTTCGAAGCGGTCTTTGCCCTGGGTCAGGCCGGTAATGAGTTTGTGTTCCGCAAGGGCGAGCATGCAGCCATGCATCCTGGCCAGTGTGCCGAAATTGTTCGTGATGGCAAAGTGATTGGTCATATGGGGGCCTTGCACCCATCGCTGGCAAAGACGATGGATATGCCCGCTGCGGTCTACCTGATTGAACTCAGCCTGAAAGCGGTGACGGAAGGCAAAGTTACCCGTTTTGCAGCCCTGTCGAAGTATCCTGAAGTTCGCCGTGACCTGGCGCTGGTGGTTAACGCCGCCACTGCTGCTGGCGACATTGAACGGGTAATGGCCAGTGCAGCCGGTGAATTGTTGCGCCGGGTCAATACTTTTGATGTTTATGCCGGTCAGGGTATTGAAGCAGGGTGCAAGAGCCTGGCCATGGGCTTGACCTTACAGCATCCTTCCCGCACTCTAAAGGATGACGAGGTTAATGAGCTGGTTGACCGTGTTGTTGCCCGCTTGAAACAGGACTTCGATGCCAGCCTGCGTCAGTAAACGCCAGTCAATGGCCTCAGAGTGAATAATAAGATCATGGTAATAGCCTGTTATCTTTCTTTCAGAAAACCCGATACAGCTATTACCATGGGAAAAACAAAAAAGGGGATTGGTTCATGGGAGCCCTGACGAAAGCCGATATGGCCGAGCGACTGAATGAAGAGCTTGGTCTTAACAAACGCGAAGCCAAAGAGATGGTCGAGCTGTTTTTTGAGGAAATTCGCCAGTCTCTCGAAAAAAACCAATCGGTGAAACTGTCCGGCTTTGGTAACTTTGATTTGCGCGATAAAAGTCAAAGACCAGGCCGGAACCCGAAAACGGGAGAGGAAATCCCGATCACCCCACGACGTGTGGTGACCTTCAAACCCGGTCAGAAACTCAAGGCGAGAGTGGAAACCTATGCAGGACATGGAACTCAGGACGAGTGATCTGCCAGCTATCCCTGGCAAACGCTACTTTACCATTGGCGAAGTCAGTGAGCTCTGTTTGGTTAAGTCTCATGTGCTGCGCTATTGGGAGCAGGAATTTCCCCAACTGTCACCGGTTCGTCGAGGTAATCGGCGCTATTACCGCCATGAAGACGTACAGCTGGTTCGACAGATCCGCAGTCTTTTATACGATCAGCGCTTTACCATCGATGGAGCCCGCACTCAGCTGAAGCGTCATGCGGTTAAGCAACAAACGTTTGATTATCGTACTGAAATAGCGCAGGCAATATCGGAATTAGAAGCAGTTGTTGATATTTTGTCCTGAGCTAAATGATTCGGAACAGGCAATCACTTCATCCGAAGAAGTAGCTAAGTGGTTTTTTTTTCCACAGCGGAATCCAGGATATTGGATCAATTAGAAAGGTGATGTCTTGCAAGTAATATTCTTCCCAGAGACTATCACAGCCATGATAACGTTTTTGCTCTAAGAGCCTGGTATTGTCTTTCAATTTCTGGATGTTATCCAAGCCAAGTTTCAGCGCAATAAGTTCTTCGGGTGTGTTGCCATTTCTATCTTTATCAGCACGTGTTGTTGTCGGTAAACTCAAACTCTCCGGGAAATCCCGGTAACGGTAGCCGTGTTTTCTTGCCAAATCCCTGTTTATATTGTCGGTTGTTTCCATTTGCTCCCGTTGCAGATATCTGAAAACTTCATGATCATCCTGCTCCACAGCACAATGAAGCAAAGTTTTCTGGTCTTCTGATTTGTGAAATAAATGCGCTCGATAATTTTCACTCCCCATGAAATGACTGCAAAGCTCACGTACTACTTCAAGACTGCTGTGACTTGCCGCCAGACTAAACAGGCTATTGCGTTTGTCGTTCGTGGTATTTTCCAGTTTACCCAATTTTCTGAGTGCTTCCATAAGGGTGAGTGCCCCTTCATTCCAGCCGGTCAAAAGGGCAAAGTGCAAAGCCGTGTCGTGGTTCATGGCAATTGGCAGGATATTTCTAATCTCGCCAGGGTCCTCCAGTCGTGCAGCATTAGCAGCGATAGCCGCAGTGACAGAGATAGTAGTAGTGATAGTAATGGAATCGGGAGTAGAAGACGTAGTGGTAGTAGAACAAGACGCCGTGTGTTGATCAATGCGACTCCGGCAGTCATCATTCTTGAGAGCGAGCTGTAAGAGTTTCATATCACCTGCGAGACAGGCAATGTGCAATGGGGTTAAATCACAAGGGAGATCCCAGTCGTTTAATCCACCTTCAGCACTTTTTAATAGTCCAGCAACCGCCTGAGCTGTTTCGACCAACATTTTAATGTCTGCCAACTCCGTAAAGGCCTTGGCAACCTCACCGCAGGAAGGCCCGTTTGTTGGTGTGGCCTTCACTCCTTCGGGTTGCGTCTCCTTGGCTGCTGAAGACTGAAAAGACGGATTAGTTTGGGAAGTATTGACATCCATAACAAAGTGACCTCGAACGTGTATCTGCCTAATTTGAATACACGACCGGCACAAAGTTCCTGACTACAACGAAAAATTTCCCATCACTTATGTTCTGTGATAAACCGGAAAGCCATGGCAATCCATTCTGCCTGGTCATAAATTACTTCGGAACAGGCAGTGACTGGTCATTTTATACGAGGTTGCATGATCTAAACGGTGAAGTCCAGGATACAGGCTGCATTAAACCAGTAATGTCTCGCAAGTAGTAACCTAGCCAGGGGTTATTACTGTCACTAAAACGTACTTCCTCTACAAGTTTGGGATTGTCATGAAATTGCTGGATATAACGCAGACCAGCTTTCATTGCGGCAAGTTTCTCGGGTGTATTACCATTTCTATCTTTATCAGCACGCGTTGTTCTCGGGAGCATCCGGAGCTGGTTGTCCTGATCATCCGCCGAATCTGCGATCATTTCTCTGGTTGCGGATATTTGCTGATCTTGCAGATAGTTGAAAACTTCCGGACCATTCTGGTCTACTGCACAATGAAGCAGGGTTCTCTGGTGTTCTGATTTGTGAAACAGATACTCTCGATAATTTTCACTCGTCTTGAAAGAATCGCAAAGCCCACGAACGACTGCAAGACTGCTGTGACTGGCCGCCAGACTGAGCAGGCTTTCGCCTCTGTCGTTAATGGTGTTTTTCAGTTTAGCCTGAACATCAAGCTCTTCCATAAGCGCTAATGCGCCTTCATTCCAGCCGGTCAGCAGGGCAAAATGCAAAGCCGTGTCGTGGTTCGTGGCAATTGGCCGTTGATCACCAGCTTCGTTATTGCCCACTGGTGATGCAGTTGCTGCATTGGCAGTAGCTTCATTATTTTCAGTAGTTCCATTTGCACTAGCATCAACATCAGCAGATGTTTGCTGATCAATGTGCTCCCGGCAAAAATCATCCAGAATAGCGATGTTTAACAGTTCCATATCACCAGCAAGACAGGCAATGTGCAACGGGGTTAAATTACAGGGGAACTCCCAGTCGTTTAATTTACCGTCAGGATCTTTTAATTGCCTGGCAACCGCCTTGGCTTTTTCGACCAGCGTCTCTGTGTCTGTCAACTTCGGGAAGACGTTAGCCATCTCACTGCAGGATGGTTTTTTTGCTGGTATGGCTTCCACTCCTTCGTGTTGCGTCTCCTGAACTGGTGAAGCTGGAACTCGCCGTATAATTTGAGAATCAGTGGCGTTCATAACAAAGTGACCTCGGACATGAGCCTGCGTTGTTTGAACACCTGATCGATACAAAGTTCCTGACCAAAACCGAAGAAATACTTTTCATTACCCATTCACCTGCAACGTGTGAATGCATATCACAGCCCTTGCAGGAACTCTTCCATCCAGTCATCGGTGTTGACCAGTTCTGACTTGGTCGCCAATGAATCCAATGTCGCCAATGAATCAAAATCCCATGCCACTATTTCATCAAGCCCAAGTGGGTCTCTTCTCCTGTTCTCGCTGGCTTCATGCCATTCTTTCCGTGTTTCTGAATCCACTGCGTAGCTCATTTTGCAGATAGCAGTGCTTAATTCAACAGAAGTCATTCGGCTTCGGTGGGGTTCCAGCAGTTCAAGTTCTGCATTTCCCAATTCGCGAAAACGATCCAGAGCTTCCATTGCCGCGTCAAAGTCAGATAGCGGCCCTTGAATGCGACTGTTGGAAACCTGGTTCCCTTGAGTTGATGTGCTTGCCCTTGCTGGAAGTCCTTGCTGAGGGATTGATGTTACTACTGGCGTTTTTGCTGCCTCAATCTGTTCCAACTTTGCAACCACCGCTTTCTTAACGAGGTCTGGAACAATGCCGTCTTTATCATCTTTGATAACCGGGCTGAGTGCCGTGCATAAACGGACGTTTAGCTGGCCGCTGCTGGCATAGTGTTCAAGAGATGACCAGACCGCAGGCTTTAATGGTTTATGGCAATTGATTAGTCTAATAATCAGAGAGGGTGCCACCAGGTGTGGTATTTTTTTCGGCTTGGCTTTCTTGGGCTCTTTGGTTCTCGCTTTCATTTGGGCTAATTTTGCCTCAAGCCTGATCGCATAGGGATCGCGCTTGTCCTGAGGCTTTTTATACCATTGTTCTGTGAACTCGGTTGCCTTGAAAAAGGCGGTTAACTGTTGCAATGTCCAATTCTTGATAACAAAGCTGGTATCTCTGAGGGTAAACTCTGGATTTTGGAGTACAACCGGATCGCCATCGGCTGGCAAAACGGTTAGTCTTTGATTCTTGAATTGATATTCTGTTTGTTCAAGCTCAATTAACATGGCCGTGATAAAGCGCCACAGGCGTTCCTGGCCCGACATGGTGGGATCACCACCGACCATCACCCCTCTTTTATCATCTGTTGACACTCGGTTTGAAAAGCAGAGATCCGGTATTTTCTCTTGTTCAGGTAGAGCGTGGTTTGTGAGCAGCATTCCTGCCAGCAACCGTTGCTGAATCGTGACATCTGGAGCGGTTTCAGGGGTGGCCTGATAGTCAAGACAGGCATCCATGAATTGCTGCATTTTGTGTGGTCCAAGCACCCGATGTAACCCGCGCCACTGTGAGACGGTGGGCAAGGTTTTGAATAGCTCATCCATCTTATCCGCGTATTTTGAGCGGTTATCTTCTGATTGTCGCCAGAGAATCTCCAGCATCGTGCGTTTAGATTGCGTGAAGTCAAATCGCTGGCCAAGCTGTTGGCAGAGTGGTTTTAATGCATACCACTGTTCCTGAGTTGGGGCTGGCTTCAGGTTTCTGCACAGTTCAAGGTATTCCTGCCTCTCAGATTCAGGGAGTTGCGTTAGTGCAAATTTTGTTAAAGCCAGTGGTGCAGGAATGGATAATGCTTTAGTGAGTACTCCTTTGCAGCGTGGATTTTCACGATATTTTTCCATCCAGAACGGGATACCAGTTCCTCCATGGATAGCCAATATCGGCAGCAATGATTGCAGCGCAGCACGAACAGCCACTCTGTCATTTCGAGGACTCTTGTGGGCAGCCAGATATTGTTGGAATTCGGCAATTTTCATGCGCCATTTTGCGGGCCCAGAGAAGAACAGAGCCAGTGCTTTCATTTGACTCGATTCTAAAAGATCTTCATCACTATTGTCGTCTCCATGTTCAGTGGTACAACCATGCTGATTAAGACATTGCCGAAGTGTTTTCTCATTTTCAGTCAGTTTTTTTCCTGAGGGCAAACCAAAACTTGCAAATATTCGGCAAGAAAGTTTCAGAATATTCTTATTTTCATCCGAGGGTAGCCATTGAACGAACGCTTCCACCTTCGCTCTGTCGGGCAATCCTTTGCCATTACACATGGAGGAAAAGGCCCGCAGCAGTTCCAGGCTGAATTCGCCGTTTACCTTCCAGCACTCCCACGCCATGAACGCTTCCACCTTCGCTTTGTCGGGCACGCCCTTGCCATTACACATGGAGGAAAAGGCCCGCAGCAGTTCCAGGCTGAATTCGCCGTTTACCTTCCAGAACTCCCACGCCACGAACGCTTCCACCTTCGCTTTGTCGGGCAAGCCTTTGCCATGACACATGGAGGAAAAGGCCCGCAGCAGTTTCAGGCTGAATTCGCCGTTCACCTTCCAGCACTCCCACGCTTTGAGCGCTTCCACCTTCGCTTTGTCGGGCAAGCCTTTGCCATGACACATGGAGGAAAAGGCCCGCAGCAGTTCCAGGCTGAATTCGCCGTTCACCTTCCAGCACTCCCACGCTTTGAGCGCTTCCACCTTCGCTTTGTCGGGCAAGCCTTTGCCATGACACATGGAGGAAAAGGCCCGCAGCAGTTCCAGGCTGAATTCGCCGTTCACCTTCCAGCACTCCCACGCCACGAACGCTTCCACCTTCGCTTTGTCGGGCAAGCCCCTACTGCTCATCATGGAGGAAAAGGCCCGCAGCAGTTCCAGTCTGAATTCGCCGTTCACCTTCCAGCACTCCCACGCTTTGAGCGCTTCCACCTTCGCTTTGTCGGGCAAGCCTTTGCCATGACACATGGAGGAAAAGGCCCGCAGCAGTTCCAGGCTGAATTCGCCGTTCACCTTCCAGCACTCCCACGCCATGAACGCTTCCACCTTCGCTTTGTCGGGCAAGCCTTTGCCATGACACATGGAGGAAAAGGCCCGCAGCAGTTCCAGGCTGAATTCGCCGTTCACCTTCCAGCACTCCCACGCTTTGAGCGCTTCCACCTTCGCTTTGTCGGGCAAGCCCCTACTGCTCATCATGGAGGAAAAGGCCCGCAGCAGTTCCAGGCTGAATTCGCCGTTCACCTTCCAGCACTCCCACGCTTTGAGCGCTTCCACCTTCGCTTTGTCGGGCAAGCCCCTACTGCTCATCATGGAGGAAAAGGCCCGCAGCAGTTCCAGGCTGAATTCGCCGTTCACCTTCCAGCACTCCCACGCTTTGAGCGCTTCCACCTTCTCTTTGTCGGGCAAGCCTTTGCCATGACACATGGAGGAAAAGGCCCGCAGCAGTTCCAGGCTGAATTCGCCGTTCACCTTCCAGCACTCCCACGCCAGGAACGCTTCCACCTTCGCTCTGTCGGGCAAGCCTTTGCCATGACACATGGAGGCAATCTGTTTCAAGCATGGGTTAGCAGCAACCGCCTGAATGTTTTCCTCGCTTTCTTCTGCAAACTTTTTTATCTGAGTCTTCGAGTTGAGCATGCTGGTAAGGCAGCTGGTATTGCTAATCTGCTGGGGATTTACAGCTAAAAAGAACGTGTTGGCCCTGGCAAAATAGCCTTTGAAAGACTGAGAATCTTTAACAATGCTGAAGTTTTTTAACCTGGAAAAGAGGGTGTGTGCGGGCGGCTTTCCCCTGTCTCGCGCTAACTGGATTTTCCTGTCTTTGAGGTTTTTCAGAAGAGTCCCGGCATTCGTTAATATTGCTTGAATTTCTTGATTATTTAAATGTGTTCGCAGTTCATTTTGCTGGCTTACAGAAAATTCTGAAATTGATGTTTCGCTGTTAATTTCTGTAGTGAGCGGTACATCCTTCATTGGTTCAGGCATGACCGGTTCGGTCTCCATTGGCTCCGGATTAGCAGGTAGCGAAGTTGCAGAACACACAATACTCCTGCTGTTGTCAGTAACACGCCTGCGCTTTATGGGTGGGATGGACCCGGATTCAGATTGCAGTTGATGCGGTGGAAATGTTCCAGTGCCCGTTGTTGTCTGTTCCACCTGGTAACCTGACATGGATCGCTTTCTTCCTTGTTTTCGGCTGTTTGCTGGCTGGTGCCTTCCGGCTTTAGTGACTGTTAACGGGGATACCGTGTCTGCGGTTACTGAGGAGGAAGGTGACTGCATGGTTTCTTCGGGGATTACCTGTTTCCAGTTGGAGAATCGTCTGGGGATGACAACAATAGAACTGACCTGGTCAGCCCGGTAAAGTTCCAGGCAGCCGGTATCAAACAAGGCTGACCTGTTTTGTCAGGCAGTCTGGCTGTGAGATGTGTTTGCACATGAGAAGCTTGCGAGAACCTTGGGGTTCACCTTTAAAGAACGGGTGTCATCCTCTGGAATACGGGTTATAGAAGGTGTTTTTCACCGGCAACGTGTGAATGCATATCACAGCCCTTGTAGGAACTCTTCCATCCAGTCATTGTTGTTGACCAGTTCTGACTCTGTCGCCAATGAATCCAAATCCCATTCCACTATTTCATCAAGCCCAAGTGGGTCTCTTCTCCTTTTCTCGCTGGCTTCATGCCATTCTTTCCGTGTTTCTGAATCCACTGCGTAGCTTTTGCAGATAGCAGTGCTTAATTCAACATAAGTCATTCGGCTTCGATGGGGTTCCAGCAGTTCAAGTTCTGCATTTCCCAATTCGCGAAAACGATCCAGAGCTTCCATTGCCGCGTCAAAAGTTAGATAGCGGCCCTTGAATGCGACTGTTGGCAACCTGGTTCCTTTGAGTTGGTATGCTTGCCCTTGCTGGAAGTCCTTGCTGAGGGATTGATGTTACTACTGGCGTTTTTGCCGCCTCCTGTTCCAACTTTGCAACCACCGCTTTCTTAACGAGGTCTGGAACAATGCCGTCTTTATCATCTTTGATAACCGGGCCGAGTGCCGTGCATAAACGGGCATTTAGCTGGCCGCTGCTGGCATAGTGTTCAAGAGATGACCAGACCGCAGGCTTTAATGGTTTATGGCAATTGATTAGACGAATAATCATAGAGGGTGTCACCAGGTGTGGTATTTTTTTCGGCTTGGCTTTCTTGGGCTCTTTGGTTCTCGCTTTCATTTGGGCTAATTTTGCCTCAAGCCTGATCGCATAGAGATCGCGCTTGTCCTGAGGCTTTTTATACCATTGTTCTGTGAACTCGGTTGCCTTGAAAAAGGCGGTTAACTGTTGCAATGTCCAGTTCTTGATAACAAAGCCGGTATCTCTCGGGGTAAACTCTGGATTTTGGAGTACAACCGGATCGCCATCGTCTGGCAAAACGGTTAGTCTTTGATTCTTGAATTGATATTCTGTTTGTTCAAGCTCAATTAACATGGCCGTGATAAAGCGCCACAGGCGTTCCTGGCCCGACATGGCGGGATCACCACCGACCATCACCCCTCTTTTATCATCTGTTGCCACTCGATTTGAAAAGCAGAGATCCGGTATTTTCTCTGGTTCAGGTAGAGAGTGGTTTGTGAGCAGCATTCCTGCCAGCAACCGTTGCTGAATCGTTACATCAGGAGCGGTTTCAGGGGTAGCCTGATAGTCAAGACAGGCATCCATGAATTGCTGCATTTTGTGTGGTCCAAGCACCCGATGTAACCCGCGCCACTGTGAGATGGTGGGCAAGGTTTTGAATAGCTCATCCATCTTATCCGCGTATTTTGAGCGGTTATCTTCTGATTGTTGCCAGAGAATCTCCAGCATCGTGCGTTTGGATTGCGTGAAGTCAAATCGCTGGCCAAGCTGTTGGTAAAGTGGTTTTAATGCATACCACTGTTCCTGAGTTGGGGCTGGCTTCAGGTTTCTGCACAGTTCAAGGTATTCCTGCCTCTCAGATTCAGGGAGTTGCGTTAGTGCAAATTTTGTTAAAGCCAGTGGTGCAGGAATGGATAATGCTTTAGTGAGTACTCCTTTGCAGCGTGGATTTTCACGATATTTTTCCATCCAGAACGGGATACCAGTTCCTCCATGGATAGCCAATATCGGCAGCAATGATTGCAGCGCAGCACGAACAGCCACTCTGTCATGTCGAGGACTCTTGTGGGCAGCCAGATATTGTTGGAATTCGGCAATTTTCATGCGCCATTTTGCGGGTCCAGAGAAGAACAGAGCCAGTGCTTTTATTTGACTCGATTCTAAAAGATCTTCATCACTATTGTCGTCGCCATGTTCAGTGGTACAACCATGCTGATTAAGGCATTGGCGAAGTGTTTTCTCATTTTCAGTCAGTTTTTCTGCTGAGGGCAAACCAAAACTGGCAAATATTCGGAAAGAAAGTTTCAGAATATTCTTATTTTCATCCGAGGGTAGCCATTGAACGAACGCTTCCACCTTCGCTTTGTCGGGCAAGCCTTTGCCATGACACATGGAGGAAAAGGCCCGCAGCAGTTCCAGGCTGAATTTGCCGTTCACCTTCCAGCACTCCCACGCCACGAACGCTGTCACCTTCGCTTTGTCGGGCAAGCCTTTGCCATGACACATGGAGGAAAAGGCCCGCAGCAGTTCCAGGCTGAATTCGCCGTTCACCTTCCAGCACTCCCACGCTTTGAGCGCTTCCACCTTCGCTTTGTCGGGCAAGCCTTTGCCATGACACATGGAGGAAAAGGCCCGCAGCAGTTCCAGGCTGAATTCGCCGTTCACCTTCCAGCACTCCCACGCTTTGAGCGCTTCCACCTTCGCTTTGTCGGGCAAGCCCCTACTGCTCATCATGGAGGAAAAGGCCCGCAGCAGTTCCAGGCTGAATTCGTCGTTCACCTTCCAGCACTCCCACGCCACGAACGCTTCCACCTTCGCTTTGTCGGGCAAGCCCTTTCTGCTCATCATGGAGGAAAAGGCCCGCAGCAGTTCCAGGCTGAATTCGCCGTTCACCTTCCAGCACTGCCACGCCACGAACGCTTCCACCTTCGCTTTGTCGGGCAAGCCTTTGCCATTACACATAGAGGCAATCTGTTTCAAGCATGGGTTAGCAGCAACCGCCTGAATGTTTTCCTCGCTTTCTTCTGCAAACTTTTTTATCTGAGTCTTCGACTTGAGCATGCTGGTAAGGCAGCTGGTATTGGTAATCTGCTGGGGATTGACAGCTAAAAAGAACGTGTTGGCCCTGGCAAAATAGCCTTTGAAAGTCTGAGAATCTTTAACAATGCTGAAGTTTTTTAACCTGGAAAAGAGGGAATGTGCAGGCGGCTTTCCCCTGTCTCGCGCTAACTGGATGTTCCTGTCTTTGAGGTTTTTCAGAAGAGTCCCGGCATTCGTTAATATTGCTTGAATTTCTTGATTATTTAAATGTGTTCGCAGTTCATTTTGCTGGCTTACAGAAAATTCTGAAATTGATGTTCCACTGTTAATTTCTGTAGGTAGCGAAGTTGCAGAACAGACAATACGCCTGCTGTTGTCAGTAACACGCCTGCGCTTTATGGATGGGATGGGCCCGGATTCAGATTGCAGTTGATGCGGTGGAAATGTTCCAGTGCCCGTTGTTGTCTGTTTCACCTGGTAACCTGACATGGATCGCTTTCTTTTTTGTTTTCGGCTGTTTGCCGGCCAGTGCCTTCCGGCTTCAGTGGCTGTTAACGGGGATGCCGTGTCTGCGGTTACTGAGGAGGAAGGTGACTGCATGGTTTCTTCGGGGATTACCTGTTTCCAGTTGAAGAATCGTCTGGGGATGACAACAATAGAACGTAAACGCGAATTTAACCAGCGTAATAGCCAACCCTGCCGGATCGGCTTATTCTTGAGGTGCCTTCACTGCCCAGGATAGAAGCTGCTCCAGTTTCTCAAACGTTTCGGATGTCATCAGTCTTAAGCCTTGGCTAGCAAGGGATGGAACTAATTACTGATTGTATGGTCGAAGTATACGAAGGCAGGCGAGTACCTACTTACAATATATCAGGCACCGGATGAATACCGTCGCACAATCCATCAGTACAACAATGAGCCCCTCATCTCCCTCAAGCTGGCAGATGCCAGAGAACAACCCATCACGAATGCACACTTTGGCAACCGCCCTGTGGCATCACATTTAGTGAGTACCTCCCTCTTAAGTGGACACCTGACACCTGCTGAACCGACCTCCCCATCATTGTCCAGCTATGGGATATCCCAATGCACATCAGTTGCCAGGTGGATGATTGAAAACCGGCTTGGCCTATCCAAACTGGTGGGCTGCCGCCTTGTTTCAGCACAATACGGCTACCTGTTTTCCGCTAAAGCCCACTTCCCCGCAAAGAGTCAGGCGATTATAGATTCTGCCTGTAACGCCACCCATCAGGACGGTTTCAGGACAGAAAAAATCACCCTCTCCCATGACGCCACAACCCTTTGCGGAGTCATTTGCTACCCCGCAGAGCAACAGTCCACACCGTTGTCAGACCTGATCATTTTTAACAATATGAATGGTACTACCATCTCAAACTTCTTTGACAAAGACAGGCTTGCCAGCACCTCCCATGGACTGCCAGATGGCAAACCCACAGAAACACCGGGCAATATTCAGCGGATTCTGGGCTGCCCGGTTCTTCTTTACGATTACACGGGCACCGGAATCAACAAAAGGGCAGGACTTTTACGCTATGCTCCTGCGGCCACCGGCGAAACCGTAATCAAGGATGCCATGGCCGTCTTGCACACGGCGCTGAACCAACCCGGTATTGACAACATCACACTGATGGGAAGTTCATTGGGTGGCGGCGTTGCCACAGTTGCTCTGGAACGCTATCTCAGTAATCTGGGTGAAGATGAGGCAATACGGACCAAAAAACGCCTGACACTGGTTAACCATGACTCCTACAGCACCACTTCAAGAGTCGTCATTCCACAATTACCCGAATTTGCCGATACCCTGGGTTGGTTGTTGGGTGCTCACATTGATGCAGCTACCCCCATGAAACAGTTGGTGGAAGACCACAAGGTGAACACAATCATTCTCTCACGGGAGAACGATCACACGATTCGCAAGGGATCCCGGATGTACGAAATGTTTGCCAATGCTGCGGCAAAAGAAAGCCATTTATCGTGGTACCATAGCAAACTTCCCGGACACTCAGGCCTTTCTGAAGACCAGGCTGCTTTTCTTAAAAGTAAAATGTGTGATAGTTGAAGAAGCCAGGGGCAACCAGAAGCATCGTTGGTTGCCAGATAAACTAAACTACGAACGTCGTTTTCCCGATGGGTGGGGCTTTTTCTCTTCCGGTGCGTTGAAGATCAGGTAAAGCTCCATCAGCACTTCGGGAATCTGGCTGCACATATCTTCTGTGAGCTTACTGTCCCTGCGAATATCCTGAAACTCCTGTTCATCATCAAACAGGCCTGAGGCCAGCATGATCGGCAGCAGGAGTTCACAGACCTCCTGTTCATTGGTCCCGAACCAGACGTCTTCATCGAGGAAGTGGGCCACCATAAAACCGATGCACCAGTTGGCCAGGGCTTCATCGTCGTGGTCTTCCAGCTCGTCGGATTCGCAAGAGAGGGAAAAACCCTCATCTTCGTCGTTAAATCCCCGGTCGATGGTCGTTTGCATTCTGGCAATAAGTTCATTCAACTCATTGGCACTGGCTGCTGGAAGCTCAACTTCACCATCAAAAATACTCTCGTTCCGTACCTGTTCGGTCAGGTCTATGGGGCAGATGGTCAGGGCTGTCAGGAAGCCGTGAAGACCATGGTAGTCAAGAGTTCCTTCATTTTGTTGCGTAAAAGGCTGTAGTAGCGCCTCCACAGAAGCACGGGTATTGGACATAGAGGGTATCCTGAAAATGTGAAAAGGGATTTTACTCTGGCTTGGCAAGCTATTAAAGCTGCCAATGGGTTGCCGGTGAAGTGTAGGCCAATTGCCGTGAAAAGCAGTGTTATGAAAATTCCGCTAAAGTCCGGGGCTCATGGTGAAATTGATAATAGGACTCCTTATACTGTGATTTTACCTGAAACTTTGCCTGTAGATGTCTGATCCTGCTCTGGATATTTTAAAAAATACCTTTGGTTACCAGTCCTTTCGAGGATTCCAGCAAGAGGTAATTAATGAAATCGTTGCTGGCCGTGATGCCCTGGTATTGATGCCGACAGGGGGAGGGAAGTCGCTCTGTTACCAGATCCCCGCATTATTAAGAGGTGGTACGGCAGTTGTCGTTTCTCCTTTGATTGCCTTGATGGATGACCAGATTAACAGTCTTCGGGAGCTGGGTATTCGTGCCGACTGTCTGCACTCCGCCATGCTGCCGGAAGACCGGCTGCAAGTTGAACGGGAACTGCTGATCGGTGATCTGGATTTATTGTATGTAGCACCGGAAAGACTGCTGACTGAGTCGATGCAGCGGCTGCTGGATCAGATTCAGGTGGCTTTGTTTGCTATTGATGAGGCTCACTGTGTCTCTCAGTGGGGGGCACGATTTCCGGCCAGAATACCTGCAACTCTCCTGTTTGCAAACACGCTTTCCCGGGGTTCCCAGAATTGCCCTGACAGCGACGGCCGATCAGAGAACCCGCCAGGAAATCCGTGAACGACTGGGGCTTGGAGCAGCCCGGGTATTTATCGACAGCTTTAACCGACCCAATATTTTCTACCGGATCAGCCAGAAGAAGCAGGGTAAGCAACAGCTACTGAACTTTCTTAATAAAGAGCATCCCGAAGATTCCGGAATTGTTTATTGCCTTTCCCGTAAGAAAGTGGAGCAGACTGCCGAGTGGTTGGTGTTGTCAGGGCGAAAGGCGCTGCCCTACCATGCAGGACTTTCACCGGAAGAACGTCGGGCCAACCAGCACCGGTTTATCGTCGAAGAAGGGATCATTATTGTCGCGACCATTGCCTTTGGTATGGGGATTGATAAACCGGATGTGCGGTTTGTTGCCCACCTCGACCTGCCAAGAAGTATTGAAGCCTATTATCAGGAGACCGGACGCGCGGGGCGGGATGGTCTGCCCGCTACCGCCTGGATGGTTTATGGCTTACAGGATGTGGTGCTGCTCAAACAGCTGCAGGCCCGCTCCAGTGCCAGCGTGCATATTCAACAGATAGAGCAGCAAAAGCTGGATGCCATGCTGGCGCTTTGTGAGGTGACCGGATGTCGACGACAGGTGTTGTTGAATTACTTTGATGAGCCTCTGGATAAACCCTGTGGCTATTGTGACTTGTGCCTTGAGCCACCGGAAATATGGGATGGGACCGAAGTTACCCGCAAGGCGTTGTCCTGTATTTACCGCAGCGGGCAGAGCTTCGGGGTGGCTCATCTTGTGGATATTCTGCTGGGGAAAAGCACCGATAAAACCCGCCGTTTTGGTCATGATCGTCTGAGCACCTTTGCTATTGGCACCGAGCTGGATCAGAGCAGCTGGCGGTCGGTCTATCGTCAGTTGGTGGCCAGAGGGTACGTGAATGTGGATCACGACAGTCATGGTGCCCTTAAACTGAATGAGCGTTGCCGTTCACTGTTAAAAGGTGATGAGCGTATTCAGTTACGCCGTGATCGTTATGAGCCTTCCCGGAAGTATGAGCAGGAATACCGGGAAGTTGGTCGTGTGGTGGTGGAAGCCCATGATCAGCAATTGTGGGAGGCTTTGCGCCAATGGCGCCGTTGCCATGCTGAGGAACAGAATGTCCCCGCTTATGTCATCCTGAACGACAAGACCCTGATGGAGCTGATAAAGGTTCGTCCTCAATCCCATCTTGAATTGTCGAGAATCACCGGAATAGGGCAATTCAAGCTGGAGAAATACGGCGATGACTTATTAGCAGTTTTGGGGAGCAGCCAGGGCGTTACCGAGGAATGTTAATGGCTCTTTACAGGCGGTGCACAGATAGACCGTTCCCCGTTGCGAGCGGTTGTGTCGTATGGTGCTCAGGTGAATCGTCTTGCCCTGACAGAGGCATCGATACAGCCACTGCTTCCGGCTGCTTCTTCCGGTGTCGTACCGGTGACAACGATCAGCGGGAAGTCTGAATACCCTGATCATGATCCCCTGCCACTCTCGGCCATGGGCCCGGATGTTTCGGCCAAACAGTTCATAGGCCAGCAGGTGGGCCACCTCGTGGGCGACGGTCTGTTGGATAAAGTGCTCACGGTTTTCCTGAAGCAGCACTTTATTAAAGCGCAGTTGATGTTTTGCAATCCACGCCTGACCCGCTGTCTCCCCGGTGAGATCCAGTCGAATATAAGGTTTCTTAAACGGTTGTTGAAAAAAGCTTTCCGCTTCCTGATAAAGCTCAATAATCCGCTGTTCAATTTGGTGAAGGTCGTTCGGCAATGGTTTGTCTGCTCCCTGAGATCGCCCGCAAATCATAGTGGATTGCTCAGGATTGTGAAATCCGTAAGGTACAAAAAAAGCCGCGTAAAACGGCCTTAATCGTTAAGATTGGGACTAATAACTCTGCACATACTCAGGCCCAATGCCCATCCCCCAGAAAATCACGGTAGTGATCATGATGGCAACCAGAACCACCAGGCCAATACAGAGAACCGAGCTGGCATAGATAAAGCCCTGTTCCTGAGGAATCTTCATAAAAATATGGAGACCGCTGTACAGCAGGTAGGCCGTGGCAGACACCGCCACAGTGCCGGCAATAATAGCCAGCCACAGTGATGGATAGAGACCGCAGATACCAATGAGAAACAGAGGATAGGCGGTATAGCAGGTAAAGGCTGTACAGTCTGCCAATGACGGGTCGCTGTTGAAGTTACCGCTCATCCAGTGGATAAACCAACTCATAACCGCAACGCCACAGACCATCGCCAGCCAGGCAAGAATGGACATCCACAGGGCACTCTCCGGTGTGAGTCTTACCACATTGGTGCTGCCGGGAAGGCTCCAGCCAGCCATCGTAGTACCAATGTAAGTGCAGATGGCGGGCAGGGCAGCCAGCCAGATGATTTGGCCAAGGTAGAGCTGGATCAGTCCGAGCGGGTTCTTGCGAATGCTGACCCATTCGTTGTCGGGCTCAGTAAGCAAGCCCCAGAAATGGCTTAGGATCATAACAGTGCCTCCGTGTGTTCGGCAGGATATCAGGCCGCTTCTTCCACTGAAGTGGTGGATACTGATACTGACCGGCGCTTAACCTTTGTTATTATTATTGGCTCTCTGCAGAGGTTTTCCATCGCAGAACCGCGTTAAGCCGCTCCTCAAGTGTTGTCATGTTTCGCCCGGTTTGTAAAGAAGCTGAACGTTTTTTAGTGGATTTTCTGCCTTTTTTGGCCATAAGCCTTTATCCTTTGGCTGATCAAGATGTTTTACTGAGGTACTCATGCTCAATAAGATTGATAAAATAATGTTGGGTGTTTTTCTGGCGTTAATTGTGCTGTCTTTGGGGATTCACTGGCAGGGAAAGTTTGTGTCACGGCCTGAAATGCCGGAACCAGTGGCGGTTGAAAAGACAGAAGCGTTGCCGATTGTGACCATACCGGATTTCAGTAGCATGGTTGATGTCAAGGCCAAGAAAAGTGCTTTCTTTGGCTTCTTATTGCCAATGGTGCAAGAAGAAAATGATACTATTTTACAAAATCGTCAGCGGATTATGGTGTTATCTTCCCAGTCAGAGCTGACGGAGAATGATCGGTTATGGCTGGCTGATATGGGTAGAAAGTACCGTATACGTGATCTGTCAGCTTTTGATAAACAGTTTTTTGCCGGGTTGCTGACGTGTGTCGATATGATCCCTGCTTCTCTTGCCCTGGCCCAGTCGGCTAATGAATCAGCGTGGGGTACTTCACGATTTGCCCGACAGGGTAACAACTTCTTTGGTCAGTGGTGTTTCAGACCGGGATGCGGAATTGTACCCGGGGCTCGCCCGGAAGGAGAGACCTACGAAGTTCAGAAGTTTAAGGATGTTGCAGCTTCGGTCCGGGCTTATATGCACAACCTGAACACCAATCATCAATACAGGGCTTTGAGGCAGCTGCGGGAGCAGAAAAGAGTCAGTCAGGAGCCAGTCACAGGCGTTGACCTGGCCCATGGTTTGCGGGCATATTCCATCCGGGGTGAAGAATATATTGAAGAACTGCTTTCCATGATCAACAGCAATCAACTGCTGCGGTATGATTTAAATAACCAAGGCTAAATAATTAAAAGAAGGAATTCCCGTGACCATATCATTCAGCAATTCTGCCTCGCTCCGTTTTTGCTTTGCCAATCTATGGCGAACAGTAAAAACATTGTCCCTTGCTGCCTTGCTACTCATCCTTCCGGGGCTGGTGATGGCAGCACCTGCCAGCACCTACTGGGCATTTTGGGACAAAAGCAATCCAGAGTCTTCTGCGGTGATCAATCACCATCTCTGGCAGGAGATACTGGATACCTATCTGGCACTTCGCCCGGGTGGCAATCGTTTTCGATATGGGCTGGTCAGTCAGGAAGATCGGGACAAGCTTGATAAATACCTGACGGATATGGCCACCCTGGACCCAAGGACATACTCTTTGGCGGAGCAAAAAGCCTACTGGATCAACGTTTATAACGCGTTAACGGTTGATCTGGTGCTGGAACACTATCCGGTTAAATCCATTACCAAGATTGGCCCGTGGTACCAGTTTGGCCCATGGGATATGGATATCACCCAGGTAGCGGGGCAAAACCTGACGTTGAATGATATTGAACACCGGATTCTCAGACCACTATGGGACGATAGCCGTATTCATTATGCGGTGAACTGTGCCAGCATCGGTTGCCCGGATTTGTCCCCGACGGTGTTTACCGCAGACAATACTGAGCCAATGCTGGATGAACTTGCCAGGCGCTTTATCCGGCAGGAAAAAGGCATGAGCTGGGTGGAAGGCAAGCTGACACTGTCGCGCATCTATGAATGGTATGAACAGGATTTTGTGGATCAGGCGGGGGTTGTTTTGCACCTGCGCCAGTTTGCTTCTCAGGCAAATGCCCAGCGGCTGAAAAAATATACCGGTACGATTCAGTACCAGTATGACTGGCGATTGAATGAGCTGAAGTAGCCCGTTTCTTTGCCGATCTTATACCAATTCCACCTTCTAAATATGAACTGCGCAGCCATTTTGAACAGCTGGATCTTCGTTGGAATTCCTCGCAATAGCCCTGCTATTACTCGTCATTCCGCCTTGCCCAGCTGTCCAAAATGACTTGCTCGATCTCATATTTAGAAGGCGGAATTGGTATTAATCAGGCGCTTCACCAAAGGATGGCTCTGAAATAACGCTAAAAAAAGGTGCCATGTATGGCCAGATACGTCGTTTCAGCTTTGCTCTTATTGTGCAGTATTGCGGTCCAGGCGGTTCCATCCCCGGATCGCTGGTCATACTGGGATAAGGCTGACCAGAGTAGTGAGCAGGTGGTTGATCACTCACAATGGCAGAACTTTCTGGATCGCTACGTAATACTCTCTGAATCAACCGGAATGTATATGGTGGAGTATGGGCGTGTTACCAAAACTGAAAAAGGCAGCCTGGATGCTTATCTGAACAGCCTTGCCGGGCTGGACCCCAGAAAGCTGAATCGTACCGAGCAGCTGGCTTATTGGATCAACCTGTATAACGCATTAACCGTTGACCTGATCCTTGATTACTACCCGGTCAAGTCCATTACCAAGTTGGGCAAGGGATGGTTCCGTATGGGGCCCTGGCGGGATGAACTTATCATGGTTGCTGGTCAGACTATCTCTCTGCACGATATTGAGCATCGAATTCTCCGCCCCATCTGGAACAATCCCCGGATTCACTATGCACTGAACTGTGCCAGTATTGGCTGCCCTGATTTATTGCCTGATGCGTTCCGGGGAAAAAGGATTGATCAACAGTTGGCGGCAGCCGCCCGACGCTTTATTAATCAGAAAAAAGGCGCAACCCTGGTCAATGGTCGCCTGGTGCTGTCCAGTATTTTTGACTGGTATGAAGATGACTTTATTGATAAAGATGGGGTATTGAACGAGATAAAGTCATTTGCCAGCGGTGATTTAAAGCATCAATTGGAAAACTACAGAGGACGGATCAGTTACCGTTACAACTGGAAGCTTAATGAATACAGGCCGTAATAAAATAGTGTTGTCGTTTTTGCCATTTCATCTTTCCTGCCTTGCTAGTGATATTATTGCTTTGCGTCAGACATCTTGCGTTTATTCCATCCCCTTACCCTGATTGTATTGGTTCATTCCCGGGGTTCTGTTAATTTTGCCGGGCATTACCCGTTATCAAGAGCAAATGTTAATGAATCAGGAAGTACTGTCTGTTGCCTCAGCAGACAAAGCAACACCTCTGAAAGTTGCACTGATTGGCTATGGCTGGTGGGGCGCTGAAGCCTACACTCCGGCTATTCAACAAGATGGCCGAGCAGAAATTGTTGCCGTTTGTGCCCGCAGTGAAGCCACCCTGGACAAAGCCCGTAGTAGCCTTGGCGATTCTCTCCGGCTGTATACCTGTCTGACAACCATGCTGGCCGAAGAAACACTGGATGCGGTTTTTCTGGCCGTGCCTGACAAACTCCATGAACAGTACCTGCTTCAGGTGATTCAATCCGGGGTGCCGACTTTTTACGAGCCACCGATCTCTCACGAGGCGGCACGTATCCCCATCATGGTGGACAAGCTTCTGAGTGCGCCGCAGCTGCTCCATGGTGATACCGAGCTGGTTTATGCGCCGGTGTTTGCCAAAGCATTTGAGTGTGCCCAAAGTGGTCTGCTGGGTGACATACGCCATATCAACCTGCGCCTGAATTCCAGCTGGGGGCCGCTGACAGATAACGGCCTGTCACTGATGAACAATATTGCCCCCTGGTACATTGATGTTATCTGTCGTGTTGTCAACCAGCTGCCACTGCGGGTCATGGTGTTTGAGGATCAGGAATATATTCAGGCTCGCACCCAGAGTCAGAGTCAGGCAGTGCTGGATTTTGGCAGGGTGAGTGCTACTTTCCGGGCCAATATCGCCTCTGCCGCAGTATCCGATGAAACTGTGCTGGAGGTCTATGGCACCGAAGGTGAGCTGACCGCCAGTTATTTCACCGGCGAGTTCCGGCTGCGCGTTAAGGGTGACCAGGACTGGCGCAGTGAACAGATCGATCCAACATTGCCAATTGCTGGCTGGCCCGGCATGCATGAGTCGGTTAAAGACTTCTTTGATGCCTTGCTCAGCGGCGGCCAGACCCAAAATAACCCGGTGCGGATGGCGCAGCTCTGTGCCATTGGTGCCGCTGCCGAGCAGTCACGGAATCATCGCAACTGGGTCGATATCGATTACCCACAATGCTGATTCCTCCCCCCGGATAAACTGTCTCGATGCAGGTCGACTCCCATGGGAGTCGGCTCGTGACCGGCAAGAAATACCTGCAAATAAACGACTGATGTTTGTTTTGTGTTATCACCCCGCCTCTATTAAGCACTCCCCCCATATTTAATTTTTTCTATTGATTAATCGACAGGTTTTGTTTATTTTGGCATTTGATTTCGCAAAGCGAAACTAGTGGATTGCAAAATGATTAAATAATAAGAACAGATGTTGTCTGGCCACAGGAATCGTTCCGGACAATGGGGTAAACCAATGATTAGAGATCAGGAAACTCTTGACCAGTTGCTGGATAGCATTGCCCGCTTTGTCCGGGGTCGACTGGTGCCTGCTGAGGCTCAGGTTGCAGAACAGGATGAAATTCCCGAAGTGATTATCAGGGAGATGAAAGAGCTGGGTTTATTCGGGTTAACCATACCGGAGGAGTTCGGTGGACTGGGTTTAACCATGGAGGAAGAAGCCCAGGTGGCCATGGCATTGGGTCGCACCTCACCGGCTTTTCGCTCACTGATTGGTACCAACAATGGCATTGGTTCCGCAGCCATCGTCTTTGATGGTACTGATGATCAAAAAAAGAGATACCTGCCAAAATATGCCACCGGGGAGTTGATTGGCTCTTTTTGCCTGACCGAACCGGATGTGGGTTCAGATGCGTCTGCGATCAAAACCACCGCCAGGCTCGAAGGTGATCATTATGTACTCAATGGTACCAAACGATTTATCACCAATGCGCCCCGGGCAGGCACTTTCACGGTTATGGCCCGTACCAATCCTGCCATTAAAGGTGCCCGGGGCATATCAGCCTTTATTGTTGAAGCCGGTAGCGCAGGCATTTCCCTGGGTGTTAAAGATAAAAAGATGGGACAGGCCGGTTCCCATACGTCCGATGTCATTTTTGATGATGTCCGCGTTCCCGTAGAGAACCTTATTGGCGGCAAGGAAGGCGAAGGGTTTATTGCTTCCATGAAAGTACTTGACCGTGGTCGTTTGCACATTGCAGCCCTGAGCATTGGTATTGCCGAACGCCTGATAGACGACGCCCTGCAGTATGCCATGGACCGCCAGCAATTCGGCAAACCCATCGCCGAACACCAGATGATTCAAGCCATGCTGGCAGACTGCAAGACCGAAACCTATGCGGCCAGATGCATGGTGATGGATGCTGCCCGACAGCGTGATGAAGGCAAGTTAATCAGTACAGAAGCTTCCTGCTGCAAATTGTTTGCTACCGAAATGGTGGGCCGGGTCGCTGACCGGGCAGTACAGATTCATGGTGGCTCGGGGTATATCTCCGAGTACGCTGTTGAACGTTTCTACCGGGATGTGCGTTTGTTCCGTCTGTACGAAGGCACCTCGGAAATCCAACGCATGATTATTGCTCGAAATATGGTTAAAGCTGCGAGCTGAGATCTGCGAACCTTAAATAATAATAAGTAACCGGGACGTTGTTATGAATATTGATTTTTCTCCAGAAGAGCTCGCCTTTCAAAAAGAGGTTCAGGCGTTTCTCGCTGATAAATTGCCTGCGGATATCAGTGAAAAAACGCTGAAAGGTACACATCTGACCAAAGAAGACTATGTGTCCTGGCAAAAAATCCTGCACGCTCAGGGATGGGCAGGCGTCAACTGGCCCGTTGAGCACGGTGGCACTGGCTGGTCTCCAACCCAAAAGCATATCTGGGCGGAAGAGTGTGCCAAGGCGGGCGCGCCTGAGGTCATGCCTTTTGGCTTAAATATGGTGGCACCAATTATCTACACCTTTGGAACTGAAGAGCAAAAGCAACGGTTCCTGCCGGATATTCTGGCGACCAATGTCTGGTGGTGTCAGGGGTATTCCGAGCCTAATGCCGGTTCTGACCTTGCCTCTATGAAAACCACTGCCGTACGTGACGGTGATGACTACGTTGTTAATGGCACCAAAACCTGGACCACCCTTGGCCATTATGCCGACTGGATATTCTGCCTGGTGCGCACCGGCAGCCCTGGGATAAAGGATCAGGAAGCCATCAGCTTTCTATTGATTGATATGGATCACCCGGGCATCACCGTGTCCCCCATTATCACGCTGGATGGTCACAGGGAAGTGAACGAAGTGCACTTTGATAACGTCAGAGTGCCGGTGGCCAACCGTGTTGGTGAAGAGGGCAAGGGTTCGACCTATGCCAAGGTGCTGCTGACCCATGAGCGCACCGGCATCGCCAGGGTGGCTATTTCCAGCCAGCGTATGGAATCCCTGAAGAAGCTTGCCGCATCAACCCCGGATAGCAGCAGTACCCAGACTGGCGGAACTTTGCTGACCAACCCGGCCTTTTCCCAAAAACTGGCCGAAGTGGAAATCGAATTGCTGGCCCTTGAATACACCAATCTGCGTACCCTGGCCGCTGTCAGTACAGGGTCTGCACCCGGTCCGGAATCGTCGATTCTCAAAATCAAAGGCTCCGAAGTGACCCAGATGATCGATGAACTCTATGTAGAGGTCGCCGGTTATTACAGCATGCCTTTTGTCAAAGAGCAGTTTGTCGATGGGTTTGATGGTGTCGCGGTTGGGCCAGGTACTGCCGCCAATAGTGCTCCCAAATATTTTAATAATCGCAAAGCGTCGATTTATGGGGGCAGCAACGAAATACAGAAAAATATTATTTGCAAAGCGGTACTGGGACTTTGAGCAACGCAGGCATTTGAGGATTGACGTATGAATTTTTCTTATAGCGATGAACAGAAGATGCTGCAGGACAGCGTTGCTAAATTTGTTCAACAGGATTACGACTTTGACCACCGCCGTCAACTGGTGGATAGCGCAACGGGGTTCAGTAACGATCACTGGCAACTGTTTGCCGAGCTGGGTTGGCTGATGGTTCCTTTTACTGAGGCCGATGGTGGCCTTGGTGGTTCCGCCGTTGATCTGATGATCGTCATGGAAGCGTTTGGTAAAGGCATGGTGGTGGAACCCTTTCTGGCCAGTGCCATCCTGGGCGGTGGATTAATAGCGGCGACCGGCAACGAGGCCCAGAAGGAGGAGCTGCTGGGTGTGCTGATGGAAGGTCGGCTGCAGTTGGCTTTTGCCTTTGCTGAACCGCAAAGCCGTTACAATCTTGCGGATGTTGCCATGACCGGCGCCTCTGGAGATGACAGCTATACCCTCAATGGCCAGAAGTCCGTGGTATTGAATGCCCCGGCTGCTGACTATTTGATTGTGGCGGTACGTACCACCGGAGCGCAGCTGGATGTTGATGGTATCAGCCTGTTACTGGTTGATAGCCAGACGGCAGGGATTGATATTCGTGATTATACAACAGTGGATGGTCACCGGGCGGCTGAAGTCAGCTTTACTGATGTCAAGGTACCGGCCAGTAACCTGCTGGGCGCTGAAGGTAAAGCACTCCCTGTTATCGAACAGATGATTGACCGCGCGTCACTGGCCTTGTGTGCCGAAGCGGTGGGGGCAATGGAAGTTGCTTATAAGAAAACAGTCGAATATACCCGGACCAGAAAACAGTTCGGTGTTCCCATTGCCCGTTTCCAGGCCCTGCAACACCGTATGGCCGATATGTTTATCGAGTATGAGCAGGCACGCTCCATTCTGATTATGGCCGCCATGCAGCTGGATGCCAATCAGGGTATTGCGCCAAAAGCCGTTTCTGCCGCGAAAAGCCGGGTGGGCAAAGCTGCCCGCTTAATTGGTCAGGAAGCCGTGCAATTACACGGCGGCATTGGTGTAACCGACGAGCTGGATGTTGGTCATCTGTTCAAACGACTGACCACTATCCAGTATTTGTTTGGCAGCACTGACTTCCATACCCAGCGTTTTGCCGCGGCAGAATAAATAACGGGCAATGCTCCACTTACCGGGGGGCGACGGATGTCAGGTTAAAGCTCCCTGGTTGAATCTTTTCTATTTCTCTATTGGTGAGTCATGTCGTATCAATTTGATTTGGCTACAGGTGTTGAATCTGTGGGGACAAATCGCTGGCAGGCACAGATATCGAAGGACTGGTTCTTTCGCGTTGCGCCCAACGGTGGCTATATGATGTCCATTGTGGCACGGGCCATGGGCAAGGCTTTTTCCCGGGGCGAGTACAATCATTGTGATCCCATTTCCGCCACGGCGACTTTTATCAATCCGGCGGATGCAGGCGGTGCTGAGATTGAAGTAATTACTCACCGACAAGGGAGGCGCTTTTCTCAGGGGATAGCGACTTTAACGCAAAACGGTAAGCCCTGTGTGCAACTCATGGCCACTTACGGGAATATCGGATCCATGGACGGTGCAACCTGCAACGAATTCAGCGCCCCCGCCATGCCCCCGCCAGAGGACTGTGAACTGTTGCCTGCTGATATCATCTCTTTTCGTGAACAAGTGGAAACACGGCTGGTGCCTGATGATTTCCAGTTTTTTCATGGCGGGGGTAAAGGGCGAATGGAACATTACGGCTGGCTTCGCTTTGCGGATCATCGACCCGCTGATCTGTTGGCGCTGTTGACCTTTGCTGATGCCTTGCCACGGGCCGTGGGCATGCGAACGGGCGTTATGGGCTGGTTACCGACCCTGGATTTGACTGTCCAGTGTCTGGCAAAGCCTGCGCCCGGCTATATTGTCACAAAGTTCAGCAGTCGTATGTTAGCGAATGGCGTTCTGGAAGAGCAGGGGGAGATGTGGGACAGTACCGGCAAACTGGTGGCCGTCTGCCGACAGTCTGCAACCATTCGCGTGCCTGAAGACAAGCTTGCCTTACTGAGGTAGATAATCATGTTATACATCGCCTTTCCCCCGTGTGCGCCAGTCCGGTGCTTCGTTATTGTGATGACAAGCCTGGCAGGTGCTCTATACGCTCACAGGCAGCGATATATTCAGCGTTAAGGGATTCCACAATATCACCCAGTGGCTCACTCTTGTTGACGAAGGCGAGGGACTGGCCTGCAGCAAGTACCCCTCTGCGGGTATCCCCTGAAACATAAGCATCGCGGCCAATTTTACCGCTGATATAAGGCATCAAATCCTGAATAGTGACATCCTTAACTTCTGATTCAGTGGCCTGTACGATATCTGTCGTTTCATTTTTCAAAGCTCTGACCGTGTTACGAATGCTGGACATAATTAATGTGGTATCTGACTCTGACGCTTCAATCAGTCGCTGTTTATAACCGTCGTGCGCCCATATCTCTTCAGCCACCAGGAAGCGGGTGCCTATAACCACCCCGGCAGCGCCCATGGCCAAGGCCGCTGCAATCTGTGCTCCATGACCAATGCCGCCGCCAATCAGAAAGGGAATATCCAGTTTTTCCAATGCCATTGCCGAGTTAACAAAACTGCCAATCATCTCCATCCCGGGGTGGCCGCCACACTCTGCTCCGACGATGGACACCGCATCCACACCGATAGCCTGCGCTTTCAGTGCATAGCGCAATGATGGCACTTTATGTAGCACCTTAACCCCCGCTTCATGGAGCAATGGGATAAATGCTTCAGGGTTTCTTCCTGAGGTTTCAACAATCTTAACCCCTTCCTCAATAATTACTTTGAATACCGATTCCGTTTTTTCTCCGGGAACCAACTTGGGCAGCATGGAGACGTTAACGCCAAAAGGATTTCCGTCTGCCTGTTCACGGCATGTTCGAATCTGGCGGCGTAACTCGTCGTCATCAGGAAAGGAGGCCGCCGTGATAAATCCCAATACGCCGGCACGGGCGGCAGCTGCCACATAGTTTGCATCAGACAGCCACATTAGCCCGCCGGCAACGATAGGATGTCTGGTGCCAAACAGTTCTGGAAGAGTTGGTTTTGCATGGCCGGAACGGTGCATTAGTGACATCTCCTTGTTAATGCATAAAGGTGGTTTGATTTTTGGTGTATTTGTCAGGGATTTATCCCCACCTTTTGGTGGGGCGGTTTATTTGGGTGATATTATTTTTTGCGTTATAGGCCTGGCGGATTTAACGGGTACCTTGTGCTTTGATCTCTTCTGAACGAAGTTCCTTGCGCAGTACTTTGCCAACGGGCGTCATTGGCAGTTCATCCCGGAACTCGACCTGTTTCGGAATTTTGTAGCCTGTGAGGTTGAGCCGACAATATTCCTGCACTTCTTTAGCTGACAGGGTCTTATCCTCAGGAATCACAAAGAGTTTAATGGCTTCGCCGGTTTTTTCGTCAGGGATACCGATAGCAGCGCAGTTCTGGACTTTCTCATGTCCGGATACCACATCTTCAATCTCATTGGGATAGACATTGAACCCTGAGACCAGCACCATATCTTTAATACGGTCAACAATGCTCACATAACCATCTTCCCTGATTATTCCCACATCGCCTGTTTTAAACCAGCCATCGTCGGATAACACATTAGCTGTCTCGTTGGGACGATTCCAATACCCTTTCATCACTTGCGGCCCTTTGATACACAGTTCACCGCGCTCACCCAGTGGCAGCTCTTCCCCCTGTTCATTGATGACTTTTAACGCGGTTCCCACCGCTGGTATGCCAACCGTTCCCAGTTGCGTATAGACATCTGCAGGATTGGAACACACCACGGGAGACGTTTCAGAAAGGCCGTAGCCTTCGGATATCCTGCAACCGGTGATCTCTTGCCACTGCTCAGCAATGGCAGACTGAAGCGCGGTACCACCGGAAACCGTTAACCGCAGGTGCGAGAAGTCAAGACGCTTGAAGTCCGGATGGTTCATCAAGCCGGAAAACAACGTATTAAGCCCGATAAAAATATCAAATTTATGCGGCTTCAGTATTTTCATAAAAGCATCAATATCCCGGGGATTAGGGATCAGAACACTATGGCCTCCCAATTTGAAAAAGGCCATGAGATGCACAGTAAATGCATAGATATGATAGAGCGGCAGGGGAGCCGTAGCGGTAAAACCGTTGGGGTTGGCCAAAGGTTTACCGTTGTCGTCAGTCTGGGACTGATTGTTAGCCGTTTGCAGGACATTACTGACCAGATTACCATGAGTCAGCATGGCACCTTTCGATACCCCGGTAGTTCCACCTGTGTATTGCAGAACCGCCAGATCATCGGGTTTTGCCGGAGCAGGTTTCTGATATTGATGATTGCTCCCCAGTTTCATGGCCTGATTAAAACTCACGGCCTGGGGAAGACTGTAGTCCGGCACCATTTTACGAATATGCTTTACCGCCAGATTGATCAGGGTCCGTTTAGGCCAGGAAAGCAGGTCGGCCATTTCCGTGATCACCAGGTGTTCGATGTCGGTATCCTGAATAATATCAGCCACCATATGCCCAACCATATTAAGACAGATTAGCGCCCTGGCTCCGGAATCGACCAGTTGTGTCTTCATTTCCCTGGCCGTATACAGTGGGTTGATATTCACCACAACCAGGCCAGCTTTAAATGCACCGTAAACGACAACAGGATACTGCAACAGGTTTGGCATCTGTATTGCGATACGGTCACCTGGCTGAAGTTTTGTATGATTTTGCAGATAGCATGCAAACGTCGTACTTAAGCGGTCAACCGTATTGAATGTAAGCGTCTTACCAAAGCCGGTAAACGCTGGTCGGTTACCATGTTGTTGGATCGCACGTTCAATCAATTCAACAAGATTGTTGTATTCATTAAGATCAATTCGGTCTGAAACTCCGGGAGCTCTTTTTCCATCCCAAAAAACGGCATCCATACACGCCTCTTTTTATTATTGGTTAACTACCTGCATCCAGAGGACTGGATAATGGTCTTCGTAGTTAATTAATGTATTTTTTCTAAATAACGTTCGATTGCAAGACCCATGAACACCCCATAATCGGTTTACTGCAGCGGGTTAACTTATCTGCAATGATACGTGAGGAGTATGTTGACTTTCCGTTGCGGGTTCTGGGTATCAGGGTGAACGGAGATCGTATACATCAAACTCATCGAAATGGTGAGGTTACCGGGAACAAATGGTATTTTGCCATTTGTTCCCGTATCAGCCTGGTTACCAGTAAGCTTAACGTTTGCCCAGTCGACGCAGGTTGGCTGATTTCCAGAAGGAAAGTGGCTTCTGCTCTGCCAGTATATTACGCATGCCGACATCGCCATTTTCCATATTGGATACGGAATAAGTGGCATTAGCAAGGTCATGATAGACAGTAGGCGATGACATCATAGAGGGGATCTCATAAGCCATTTTCAGGTGAGCTGTATTTACTTTCCATAATCCTCCCCGGCTATCATAGGCTTCCATAATGGCTCCCGCCCAGCTGTCTTCATCCAGATACATACGGCGCTTGCTGTATATATGTCGGTTACCTTCTTTCAGGTTGCCCTCTATCACCCAGACACGGTGAAGTTCCCAACGGGTATAGTCAGGATTCAGGTGGTGAGGAGTCAGCAGCGTCTCACTCGAAAGGTCTTTACTGGCAAGCGCATAGCTATTATAGGGAATATACATTTCCTGCTTGCCCACGATCTGCCAGTCAAAGCGGTCCGGGGAACCGTTATAAAGATCGACTTCATCGGTGAGTATAAAACCGGTAGGTGTGTCATAAGCGGTGGTGGGCGCTTTCTTCACCCGGCGCTGTCCTGGCAGATAAATCCAGGCTTTCCTGGGCTCTGCCACCTGATCAACGGTCTCTTTAACCAGTGTCAGCTCACCAGCATCACGTACCGGTGTAATCTGCTCTCTGAGATAGAAAAACAGCGTGTTGTCCAGCTCCTCGGCTGTTACGTTTGGATCATAATACTTGAAGTAGGCGTCATACTTGGAGACCTCACGCTTCACTTGTCCGGAAGGCTGAACCAGTGCCGCTTCATTGACGCCTTCCACGTTAATGCCCTGCCACCGGGTAATATGATTCCAGATAATTTCATTGGCATTTTGCGGGATAGGGAAAGGTATTCCGGCAATAGCGCCGCTGAAACCATTACCGTCGTTGGCCAGCTGGGCGCTGGTGGCGTTATTCAGCGTATTGTTGACGACGCGCTCCGGTGCGGTAAACGTCCGGTGTGTTTTATACACCGGAATACGGAATGTATCTGGATAGGCTTCGAGCATGGCGATAATACCAGTGCTTAGCTTATCCTGATGCTCCTTATAGTTTTCTGCCGTGATTTCGAACAGGGGTTTTTCATCCGCGAATGGGTCGGCGCGTGTCACTCTTTCCGGGTCGTAACCATTGTCCACAGAAACCAGTTTGCCGGTCCAGGCTGGAATAGTGCCCTCTTTATTGCCCGCCCTTTCGGCACCAAACGGTGTGAGTTCGCTGGTTAATCGCTTGGCTTCCATGTTATCAACGGCTGCGAGCGACAAACTTGAAAAGGTAATGCCGACCGCTATAGCCAGCGTTGAAAATAAGGGTCTTGTTTTCATCCGTTCACCTCATTATTTTTGTTATTTTTTAAATGGCTTCGTTCGGATTGCCATAACGAAGCCTTTTATTTTTCCGGTGATTAAAAGGAGTACGCCACGCTAAAGGCGACATTGTCCCGGTCTCTCTGGTCGCTTTGGCTGTTCCAGGCGTTATAGCTCAGTTCGGCAGAGATATTGCTGCCGTAGTCTGCAGCAACCTTGGCACTGTAGCTTATGGCCCCCTGATCGTCTCCGTGGAGTTTATCATTGAGCGTCAATGATGGGGATAAGTCCAACCCGGGCAGTACGTTGTCGTATGAGCCGCTCAGAACCAGTGTGTACTCATAAGAGTTTTTGCTTAAGTTGGAAAAGTTGGCCACATCGGTAATGCTGCCGGGTATGATTTTACCGGAAACCTCTGAGATAAGGTTGATATCATCAGCACCAAGGTTTGGTCCGAAATTGTGGGTTGCGTTGACTGTCCAGGTGTATAGCTTGTCACGCCGGTAAAGATTGGTTTTTGTGCCTGAGCCAACGGTTCCTACTGCACCCAAGTCTATAGTGCCCATTGATCCTCCACCTGTCAGAGCACTGCTGGCCAGGGTTGCAAATTCTGCCCGATTGGTAGAGAACGGCATATTAGGGCGATAAGTGACTTCCATACCGATACTGGTTTCACCGATATTACCGGACAGGCTTAAGCCGTAGAGACGGATATCTTCAGGGTATGCAAGGTCATAGTAGGTGTTGTTGAGGTAATACAATCCATCTGAAAGACCCAATAATGCTGTTGCTTGGTCAATTTCTACTTGTGTGGAAGTTGGTGTTAATGCTGAATATGCTGTTAAACCAGCTTGACACAACGCAGCATATCTACCTGCGGCGGGGCCGGGTAACTGAGAGAAACACCCACTCTGCGCCCCTGTTTCTAGAGCAGCATAAGGAGCACGACTGTGATAGTTCATAAAGAACAACGAAGCTTCGACTTCAGAAAATTCATAACGCAGCGCGAGACCAAACTGACCGTCATCTGAAGCATCGATTTTCTGCCCTTGTCGGGCAATAGGTACAATACCGTTAGTATCATTCAGGCCAGGGATTAAAGCGGGCGGTACTATTGGCGGAAGAAGGCCACTAATATCTGAAATAACCCCCAAGGTACCATCACCAAAGATATCCTCCGTACTCATATAAGCCCCATTGGGTATCAACTCATGAGACTCCCACTCAAACTTATAAAACGCTTCCATACTGAGATTGTCGGTAATTCCCGCCTGCACATACGCCATATTCACCGGCAATGTATGGTTACGCAGTTCTGCCCCCGGAAGGCGCAGCCCGGCAATATCGTAAGGGTTGGCAGAGTTTATACCGCTGGTAAAAAAGAGCGCTTCCCCCCAGTTAATCACCTGACGACCCAGTCGGAAGGACAGCGGTTGGTCAGCAACATAACCATCCCAATAGGCATAGGCATCAAGAAGTCTTGCACCAGAAGCTGAGTCTTTGAGATCTTCAGAAAAGCGGGTTTCACTGCCGGAGTTGGAATAAATATTGCCATCTCCGGTCGGGTCTTTATCTTTCAGTTGGCTGTCATACCAGGCGTTGGCCCGCAAAAACAGGCCGTAATCATCTTTGCTCACTTCCAGGTCTAAGGTAATGCTGAAGATGTTCGAGACTAACCCGGTATCAAAATTATAATTACCGTCATTGGTATTGATATTGAGGTTGTCATCATCCCTGTCTTCTACTCGCCACATGGCACTGTATTTTACCTGGGTATCCAGCGAGATATTGACATCATTTTCTGTGGTCCAGCTGACGGCCTGACTGACACCGGGCATGGTGCCCAGAATAGCCAGCGTGAGTAGATAAGTTGATTTTCTGATTCCAACAGGCCGTTCCATCTGCCCGGAAGCACGGTGATTTTTTTGCATGTTGCTAAGGTCTCCTGCTCCTTCTTGCCACTACTGCCCTCAGTAGTCGGTTTCAGGTTTTTGTTGTTTTGGTTTTTTTTACGACCCTTTAACCTGTTGAAATGCACTTCCATGGAGACGACTGCATCAGTTCAGTTAAAGGTTCAGGGGTTCATATCAGGGTGTTTGGACCCGGTTATCCCACTCGTTTCCTTGCCTGTGAAAAGAGTTGACGTCTATCCATACGGAGTATTGAGAAGTAGCAGGATTCATTATTGATACCGTTTTTTATTATTAAATTCATGTATCGAAGATTTCAGAGCTTTGTGATCTTAGCCTGAGAATATGGTTGGAATCAATATACAGTACTGCACAGCGAAATGCGAGTTCGATTTTTTTATTTTATCTCAATCAAGTGCTACGTACTCGTTCCCACGCGGAGCATGGAAACGAGGATAGGACAGTATTCAAACCGTGTTATTTATGGTTATACCCCGGTAGCTTCAATATCCCGCACCACATGAACCAGCTGTGGCCCCAATGACTGCATGATCATCTCATCGGAGATAAGGTATTTCGGACCACCGCAGTTGATTGCCATAACCCGGCCGTCCAGAAGTTTGAGCGGGACAGCAACGGCATTAACATCTTTGCTCCAGTCGCCAAGGGATGTACAGAAGCCTTTTTCCTGATATTCATCAATAGCCTTGCTGATGCTTTTTTGCCAGGCTGGCCAGTGATCACCAGAGTACTGCTCCATCAGTGACAGAATCTGCTGTCTTTCGTGGTCTGACAGACCGGCCAGAAAGGCACGTCCGGAGGATGATGTTGCCAGTGGCAATCTTGAGCCAACATCCATGCGCAGAGCCTGTGTTTTTTCATTGCGACAATTCTCAACGTAAATCATCGACAGACGCTCGCGGATGGTCAGCCCTACAGAGACATTGGCTTGAGTGGCCATTTTTTCCATATAAGGCTTGGCAATTTTGCGTACGTTGAGATTGGAGGTGTAGGCGTAACCCAGTGCCAGCACACCGACGTCCAGTTGATATTTTTCCAGATGCTTCGAGTAGGTGAGATAGCCTAGCTGGGTCAGTGTATAAGTCAAACGGGAGATGGTTGGTTTGGGCAGCCCGGTAATTCTGGCAAGGTCCTGATTGCCGAGAACGCCGCCCTGTTGACTGAAAGCCCGCAGCAAATCCAGGCCACGTGCCAGCGCCTCAACGAATTTCCTGTCTTTCTCCCCCTTTCTCTCTTGGCAGGTCAATAATTTCATTCATATGCGGTGTGTCTTCTACTATTGTGTACGCTCTGCAAGGGGTGGAGTTCCGCTCCCTGCAAATTAAAGGCCATTATCAATACGGGTTAAAGGATTAAACATTTATAACATAGGTAAATCAGAAGTATCGGGTAAATCTCCGGGGTTTGCCGGTTAACATCCATCTATTGTTGCCTGGCACTGCTGCTGTTCCAGAACGCCGTAAGCAGCCCGGCGGCAATGACCAGCAGAATTCCTGTCAGTGCAAACCCGTCGGGAATATGGTTCCAGATCAGCCAGCCCATAATTCCTGAAAATACAACACCGGAGTAGTTTATGGGTGCCACGATGACGGCACTGGCAAGTGTCAATGCCCGGGTATAACACCACATGGTCAACGAGATAGAACCTCCAATATAGAGTAAATAGGGCAGCGTCCAGTAAGGAATAGGCTGCCAGTCAAGGATGGCTAGCGGGATGCTGCACAGAAACGATATCAAAAAATAGTAAGACAAAATCACATGGGTCGATTCCGTGCCTGAAAGGACCCGGGTGCTGACCATGGAAAGCGCCAGGAACACGCCGGACAGCAACCCGATGATATGCCAGTATTCAATGCCTTCAGCGTCCGGTCGCAAGATCAGCAGAATACCCAGGAAGCCAACAATAATAGGCAGCCACTGCCCCCCCCGGAATGGTTATTTTTAGCCAGGCCCAGACAAATAATGGGACAAATAACGGTGCTGTGTTACGCAGCAGAGAGGCGTCCACCAGGGGGATATGTTGAATCGCCAGATAGTAGGTAAAAAAACACAGCCAGCCGGAAATCCCCCGGACAGCATGAATAACCGGGTGTTTTGTATACCAGTTGTGAAGAGGGTGTTTCAACAGCAAAGGGATAAGAATAAGAAGGCAGATGCCGTACTGAAACAAAACAACCATAGAGATGGGAACTGCATCGGCTACTACCTTGGTGGCAACACCCGCGGTAGTGGATGCCAGTGCTGAGAGCAGGGCAAAGATTATCCCTTTCAGAGTGGCATATTGGTCATTCATATTGGATAGTTAACTGCCTTGTGCCTGCCAATTTTTCCATGGGTTGACTGGTAATCTTTTGGCTGGTCGGTTTTATACGGCGATAATTGTCTGTCTTGGGGCAAAAAATTGATGTCGTATAATATTGGGTTTTTCTGAAAATACCATAACAGCCTGGGAATAATCCCAGGCATCTATGAAGGTTATAACTGCCAAGTCATGCCTGCTCTTTTTCCCATTGAGTCAGGCTTTTGTTGTCGGTGACCAGCGTTTTCAGCAGTGCAGAGGGTGTCCAGTTCTGCTGGCCGAACTGTTCGCCAAACTGGCAAATTCTGGCATAGACTTTTTCAGGCCCCGGTTCTCTGCAAGCGCCATTGGGCCGCCGCGATAGGCTGGAAAGCCGTAGCCAAAGATATAAACCACGTCGATATCGCTGGAGCGCTGGGCAATCCCTTCTTCCAGAATGTTAAAGCCTTCATTGATCAGCGCTAAGGTCAGTCGGTCAAGAATTTCCTCGTCGCTGATCTCTCTTCGCACAACACCCTGTTTTGTGGCTTCTTCTTTATTACCCGAAGGATGGTTTCATCAGAACTCCGGGCCCGTGACGCGGGATCATACTGATAGTAACCGGCCCCGGTTTTTTGCCCCAGCCTGCCCATGGCTACCAGTCGGTCAGCAATGCAGTAGGATCTGGGATCGCCTTTTTCCTCGTCGGACAATCCCTGGCGGGCCTTATAACCGATGTCGATACCGGCCAGATCACCCACAGCCAGTGGCCCCATGGCCATGCCCCAGTTCTCCATGACCCGGTCGATCTGTTCCGGGGTTGCCCCTTCGATCAGGCATAATTGCGCTTCTCTTGCGTATGGCCGCAGCATTCGGTTGCCAATAAAGCCGTAACAGACACGGGAGAGGACCGGTACCTTGTTGATCTGTTTGGCAATGTCCATGGCGGTTGCCAGCACCTCGTCCGAGGTCTTGTCGCCCCGCACCACCTCCAGCAATTTCATGACATTTGCCGGGCTGAAGAAGTGCAGTCCAATCACGTCTTGTGGACGACGGGTCACGGCGGCGATGGCATCGATATCCTGATAAGAGGTGTTGGAGGCAAGAATAGCGCCGGGCTTGCACACGGCATCAAGTTGTTTGAAAACGGTTTGTTTGATGGCCAGGTCTTCAAATACCGCCTCGATCACCAGGTCCACTTCCGCCAGGTGGTCATAAGAGGTTGTGCCACGGATCATCCCGAGCCGTTTTTCTGCTTCGGCCCCGGAGAGCTTGCCTTTATTAACGGTGATACCGTAGTTGCTGGCAATAATATCCTTACCACGTTGCAGGGCTTGTTCATCAATCTCCAGCAGAGTGACGGGAATACCGGCATTGGCAAAGTTCATGGCGATCCCGCCGCCCATGGTGCCACCACCGATAATACCCACCGATTGAATCGCTTTAGCCCGGGTTTCTTTCGGCAGGCCATTAATTTTTGCAGCTTTGCGCTCGGCAAAAAACAGGTGTCGTAATCCCTGTGACTCAGGTGACAGAAGACACTCAACAAACAGTTTCCGCTCAAGCTCCAGCCCCTTGTTGATGGGTTGGTGAACGGCCGCTTCAACACAGGCGACGATTTTTTCGGGGCGCAATCTGTCCCCGGGCACGTTTGGCCAGCCTGGCCCGGTAGGCATCGAACAAGCCCGGCTCTATTTGGGCAGGGTCAATGGTTATATCACCCACGCGCCGGACTTCCGGTTTGTCAGCCAGCAGGGTGTTGGCAAACTCGATGGCACCGGTCAGCAAGTCGCCCTCAACCAATGAATCGAGCAGCCCGATACTTTGCGCCCTGGCCGCTTTCATGGGTTGACCAGACGTCATCAGATCCAGTGCGTTTTTTACCCCGGCCAGACGGGGAGCCCGCTGTGTGCCACCTGCGCCGGGCAGCAAACCCAGTTTGACTTCTGGCAAACCTACTTTGGCAGAAGGAACTGCAATGCGGTAATGACAGGCCAGGGCGACTTCAAATCCGCCACCAAGCGCCGTGCCATGGATAGCGGCAATCACTGGTTTGGCCGATGCCTCAATCAAATTGACCACATCCGGCAGCGATGGCTCCATGGGCATTTTGCCAAACTCGGAAATATCGGCACCGGCAAAAAAGGTGCGCCCTGTGCAGATGATAATTAACAGTTCGGAGTCATCGTACTGAGCCTTCTCAATGGTGCCTTTCAGGCCTTCACGTACCGGCTGGGAAAGGGCGTTGACCGGTGGGTTATTGATGGTGATAACACCAATTTTGTTCTGCAAATCATAGGTGACAGTCATAAATTCATTCTTATTGTGGTAAAAAAAAAGTCAGTGCATCAAACTCTTTCGATGACTACCGCAATGCCCTGGCCGATACCGATACACATGGTCGCCAAAGCGTACCGCCCGCCCGTGCGTTCCAATTGACGCAGCGCACTGAGCACGATTCTTGCGCCACTGGCACCCAGCGGGTGGCCAATAGCGATGGCACCACCATTGGGGTTGACCCGGGCATCATTGAAATCAATCTCCAGCAGCTTCATGCAGCCTAACGCCTGGGTTGCGAAGGCTTCGTTAAATTCCAGAACATCCATATCTGCCAGTGTCAGTCCGGCCCGTGCCAGGGCTTTGCGTGACGCTGGCACCGGACCAAGCCCCATGACCCGTGGCTCAACACCGGCAATCGCACCGGCAAGAATCCGTGCGCGGGGCCTGATACCTGCCTTCTCCCCGGCCTGTTGACTGCCAATGATCAGTGCTGATGCACCGTCGTTTATGCCGGAAGCATTACCTGCACTGACCACACCGCCTTGAAACAGGGGGCGCAAATTTTGCAGTGCCTGTATCTCTGTACCTGGGCGTGGATGTTCATCAAGACTAACGACAACTGGCGGTTTCTTGCGTCCTTGCGGTGCTTCTACCGGAATAATTTCATCGACAAAATAACCGGCTGAACGGGCGGCTTCATATTTAGCCTGTGAGGCAGCTGCAAAAATATCACTCTCTTCGCGGCTGATGCCAAGGTCGGATGCAATGTTATCAGCGGTTTCCGGCATGCTGTGGCCACCAAACTGATCGACAATTTTCGGATTGGTGAATCGGGCTCCCATGGTGGTATCAGCCAATACCTGACCACGGTCAAACGCTGATGCTGCCTTGGAGAGCACCATCGGGGCCCGGCTCATGGATTCAACGCCGCAGGCAATAAATAACTCACCCTCGTTGCAGCGAACAGCCCTGGCGGCATCCAGTGTTGAGGCCAGGCTTGAACCACACAATCGGTTAACGGTAATGCCACCGGTGGCCATGGGCAGGCCAGCCAGCAAACCGGCAAAGCGGGCAACATTTCGGCTGTCTTCACCGGCCTGGTTGGTGCTGCCTGCGATAACGTCTTCGTATTGATTCAGGTCGAAAGCATTGCGCTGAATGAGAGTCCTGATGATGTCACCCAACAGGTCATCCGGACGGATCGATGAGAGCGCCCCACCGTGTCGGCCGAAAGGGCTACGACCACCGTCGTAGATATAGGCATCGGACATGCTGTTACTTCCTTATTATTCTGCTGTGCGGAATTTGGTTTTAAATATATTGATTTTGCTTTTGTTAATCAATACCGGGTTTTATCTATTTTCAGTGACTGCTGACGTTAAGTCGTTTCAAGTTGTGGGTCTTGAATGGCTCGGTGGATACCTTCCCGGGGTGGGGATATCCCATAACTTATTCCATTTGAGCTGGTTTCAGAATCCCCTGTAGTGAAAGTCCGTAGCGGGATAGCAATCGGTCTGATTGGTGAAAGATTGACAGATAGTTATAATCAAATTTTTCTTTAGACTCCCTCAGGATAATATGACGACTTCTCTTTCCGGAACGGCAAAGACAGAATTTAACAAGCTGCAAAAAAGGTTGCGCCGCCACGCAGGTCAGGCTATTGAAGAGTTCAATATGATCGAGGATGGCGACAAAGTGATGGTCTGTTTATCGGGTGGCGCTGATAGCTACACGATGCTTCATATTTTGCAGAGTCTCCAGAAAAGTGCACCGATAACCTTTGATTTAGTGGCGGTGAATCTGGATCAGAAACAACCGGGCTTTCCTGAGCATATCCTGCCGGAATACCTGGATGGCCTGAATGTTCCTTATCATATTATTAACAGGGATACCTATTCGGTGGTTAAGTCGAAGATACCGGAGGGTAAAACCACCTGTGGTTTATGCTCGCGCTTGCGCCGTGGCACTTTGTACGCCTTTGCCGAAGATATCGGCGCAACCAAAATTGCCCTTGGCCACCATAAGGACGACATCGTCGAGACCATGTTCCTTAATATGTTTTACGGCTCCCGGCTGGCCGCCATGCCACCCAAGTTACTATCAGACGATGGCCGGAACGTGGTGATTCGCCCTTTGGCTTATTGCCGCGAGAAGGATATCAAACGGTTTGCTGAACAAATGGCGTTCCCGATTATTCCATGCAACCTGTGTGGCTCACAAAAGAACCTGCAGCGTCAGAATATCAAAGCCATGCTGGCTGAGTGGGAAAAAAAGAACCCGAGCAGGATCGAGTCAATTTTTACGGCTATGCAGAATATAGCGCCATCCCAGATGGCTGATACTGGGCTGTTCAATTTCAAGGATCTTGCAATGGATCGTTCTGGCGAGCGCAAGTCCTATGAGCATGAGGACAATCAAACGATCTTTTCCGGGAATATTCCTGATCCAATCGATACCGATAATGACATGGTAAAAATCATTACTATTTAGGGCCTGTTGACGTTCAATTCAGATCAGACTGCAACGGTGCGCCAATAGCTGGCAGGACAGCTTCTGTGCTGCCTTTCAGGAACCAGCCCACAATTTTTCTGTCAATAGTGTTTATGAAATCACCGGTTGTCCATGAATTCAACCGGGTACACGGTGACCTGAATACTGATGGAAAATTCAACTTCTCCAGTTTCCAACCCGACAAGGCAACCATTAAACGATGTCTGTCCGATTTGTCTGGTTGGCTTGTTTGGACACAACAGGGTAGTGATTACCCCTTGTCGCCATCGCTTTCACGAGCGATGTGTGACCCCCTGGCTTAACAGCCGGCAGTTGTCCAGACGAACTTGCCCGGTCTGTCTTAATGCAGCAGTGCCACTGATGCGAGAGGGTGGGGCGAAGCTCTATGAGTACTCAGTGTACAGCGAATCAATGCCCCTGAGTTGCTGTCGCTCCGGAAACCTGGCACAGCTTCAGCAATTGCTGAGCCTGGACCCGAGTATTGTCTTTGCCCTGTTTCGTACCGGTGACACAGGTCACCATGTCCGTCTGCTGTATATGGCCGCCAGCAATGGGCAAATAGGTTGCGTCAGGGCTTTGGTGGCAGCGGGGGCTTCGCTGGATGTCCCGGCCATCAATAACGGCATGACCCCACTGCACATTGCCCTGGTCAATGGCCACCTTGATGTGGTTAATTTTCTGATTCAGTCCGGTGCGGGTCTCAACATGACTAACCGGGATGGTGATGCAGCCCTTCATCTGGCAGCCAGGCTGGAAGATGGTAAGTTTGCCGAAGCATTGGTTCTGGGAGGGGCAAACCCTGCCACCAGGGACAGTGATGACCGAACGGCACTGCATATTGCTGCCCTGGAAGGCCGTTGTGAGTGTGCCAGGATACTGGCCCGGAACCCGGGCATTATTGATACCGTGGACAGCCGTGGCAGGACACCCCTGATTCTGGCGACCAAGGCCGGCCACAGGGCGGTTATGGATATTCTCATCAGCAATGGGTGTAACATGACCATAGCCAGCCGTCATGGCCGGGTGGCAGTTCACCATGCGGCCACCGGTGGTCATGGCCACTGCCTGCGATTACTTGCCGATAAAGGTGCGAACCTTGACGCAGTGACCCCCGTTGGCAGAACGGCGATGCATTACGCTGCCATGCGAAACCATAGTGAATGTCTGGAGATCCTGATTGATAACAACGCCAACGTTGAGGCGTTGGTCAATTGTGGCTGGAATGCCCTGCACCTTGCTGCTTATCATGGACACCTTGAAAGCGTGCAAACCCTGATCCGCAGGGGGGCCAATATCCAGGCCTTTACCAACGGCAATAGCGTTATGACAGCGCTGCACATAGCCACCCGATGCAACCATCTTGGGTGCGCCAGGGTCATCGTTGAGGCTAACGTGGATTTTTCGGCAAGGGACTCGGCTGGCAACACGGTGTTACACGACGCCGTCATCAACGGCAGGTATGTGTGCCTGCGCCTGTTTATTCGCTCCGGTGCTGATCCTGACATGACCAACGCAGAGGGTCAGACCGCACTGCATCTGGCGGTGCTTAAACACCGTTGCAATAGCCTGAAAGCCCTGGTCCAGGCAGGTGCTCAGCTTGATATTAAAGATAATTCCGGCCGTACGGCCATGCACTATGCCGTTGATATGTCCTTTATTCATTTCTCCTTTAATGCTTCCCTGAGCCTGCTGATTCGAGCGAAGGCGGATCTGAATATTCCCGATCAAGACGGCAATACCGTTCTGCATCTGGCGGCATTCAATGGCAACCTGAAAGTTGTCAGGATGCTGTTGAATGCCGGCGCAGATCATCGGGTGAGAAACAGACATGGCAGGACTCCTTTGGTACTTGCCAGACAGCTTAATCACACATCCTGCATCGCCTGGCTGAAACGGCTGCCTTATTTGCGGCCACCGCAGTAGGGCAGCTTATTCTCGGGCAGGCTCCTAGACGGGCGCTATTCTCGGACAAGCTCCTAGTACATGGTTTCACTGAGTTTGACGGGTTGTCGTGCTTCCGCACTCCGTTCGCCCTGAGCCTGTCGAAGGACGGAAACTCCGGACTCTGATAGATCGTGCCAAGCACCCTTCGACTCCGCTCAGGGTGAACGGAGATCGTACACGTCAAACTCATTGAATTGATGTACCAGGTGGGAAAATGTTTTTCCGGATTGAAACTGAATATTACGTTTACGGTATCAATGATCTACTATTTGAATTCATGATTTTGGAAAGAATCAGTACGCCGCAGGTTGGTAATTACTTTATCCGTTTTTGTGAGTGGGGATAAGGTTCGTCGGCGTTGTTTTATGGTAAAGAGTGACCTTTTGACACAACCATTGTTTATAGAATAAACAGCAGGATTCTACAGTATTTTTGTGCAGGGGTAGCAAAATGACAAATCATGATAAGTGGCAGAAATGGTTGATGGCTCGCAGGGATGAGCTGAATACGCGTCTGGGTAAAATTAAACAGGATGCTTCCCGAAAAAACAGTGCCGACTGGTCTGAGCAGGCGCAGGAACGGGAGAATGATGAGGTTATTGATGCACTGGGTAACGAGGCGGTGATTGAACTGGGTAAAATTAACCGCGCCCTTGATCGTATAAATGAGGGCGATTACGGTTTCTGCCTGTCCTGCGGTAAGGAAATTCCGGTTCAGCGCCTTGAGGTTATGCCTTATGCTGACCTCTGTGTTCAATGTGCTGAGGCCAAGGGGTTGTAGGGGAGCATCCATCATCAAGGCGATAAGGGAGCAGGCAGGCTGAATCCTGTTATGCCGGTTTGGCTGCAGCCTGGTTAAAGTACGTTGACTCCTCTGTGGAGCAGCCTGATTCAATAATCATCTTTTGATAGCTTTCGCAGAAGCTCTGGAGTGTTCCGGGGTTTCTGCTGTGGAAGTGCTTTTGCCATAATCTGGCCATGGCAGTGATGTCTTCTTTATCAATATCTTCGATCTGAATACCGCAGCGGTGATAGATAAGCCAGGCAATGGCGGTGGCGTAAACCAGGTTGGTCGCCAGTTCATGATGGGGGTGGGAAAGAAACTCCCGCTGGCTGGCCAGTCCCCGGACTTTGCTGGATAAGTCAGCGTTCGGGGCCAGAAACAGGTCCCAGATATTGCGGTGCATGCGTGGGGAAATCTGATAGATACCGAGCGCCTGGTGATTGGCCTGTTTCAGATGAAAACCAAGCCCGGACTCTCTGGCCGCGGTACCAAGCAGCAGGTTCTCAGCAGTAGGGCTCCACATACCCAGATGCTTGAGTGCGGGGCGAACAACATAGTGCCTTAGTTCCTTGGCGCATATTCCCATTTGCAAAGTCCTTTTTCCGGGTAGATCCCGGTCTGTGCGTCCTGTAATTGCGGGAGTGGCTCTCAGATCCAGACATTGACCCTGGATCTAAGAGACATATCGTATCATCCCTGAAATTCTGAACTGAGGGTGGTTTTACTCACCGGCAAAATTGCACAGGGCATAGGTTGGAATGCCCGCCGCATTGAGTCTGTCAGCACCCTTGAGGTCTGGCAGGTTGATGATAGCTGCAGCTTCCAGTGTGCTGGCTCCTGCTTGTCGGATCAACTGATCGGCAGCCAGCAGTGTGCCTCCGGTGGCGATAAGGTCATCCACCAACAGAATGTTTTCACCGGGCTTAATGGTGTCTTCATGCATTTCCAGTACGGCTTTACCATATTCAAGGTCATACTCGACACTGAGGGTTTTGCCGGGCAGTTTGCCTTTCTTGCGAAACAGTGCCAGCGGCTTGTTCATGATATAGGACAGTGTCGAGCCAAGCAGGAAACCGCGGGCATCAAGCGCGCCAATGCGATCAAAAGTCTGGTTCTCATAACGCTGAACCATGACATCCACGGCCTTACGCCAGGCTTCCGGGTTTTCAAACAGTGTGGTGATATCCCGAAACAGGATGCCTTCATGGGGCCAGTTGGCGATGGTTCTGATTTGCGTTCGCAGATATTCCTGAACGGATGAACATTCGTTTGTATGCATGGGAGGGAGCATGCCGCTGTCAGTCAATGGATAAAAAGGAAGAAGCCACCTCAAAGGGTAGCTTCTTTAGAGGATAAAGTCAGGCGTTGGTAGCAATAGGGTTGGGTTCCAGGGTTTTTCCCCCGGCCAGGGCACAGAGTTCAACCGAGTTGCGAATTTCGATTTCCTTGCCCACGGCGGAGATCAGGCCGTTTTTCTGGAATCGGGTAAATACACGACTAACCGTTTCTACCGCCAGGCCCAGGTAGTTCCCCATCTCATTTCTCGACATGGACAGACGGAACGACTGCGAAGAAAAGCCCCGGCGACGAAAACGGCTGGCCAGGTTAATCAGGAAGGTGGCAATACGTTCATCGGCGTTTTTCTTGGACAGCAGCATCATCATTTGCTGGTCTTCACGGATACGCTTGCTCATCAGGCGCATCAGATGTCGGCGCAGTTCCGGGAATTGATCGGAAAGGGTTTCCAGTTGCTCAAAAGGAATCTCGCAGATCATGGTGGTTTCCATCGCCTGGGCCGACACCGGATAGGTATCCGTATCCATACCGCTCAGGCCAAGAATTTCGCTGGGCAGGTAAAACCCGGTGATTTGTTCCTCACCTTCATTGGTCGCTGTGTAGGTTTTGAGAGCCCCTGAGCGAACAGCAAAGACGCTGGTAAAGGGGTCACCTTCCAGAAACAGGTGTTCGCCTTTTTTCAAAGGACGCCCACGCTTGATAATGTGATCCAGCTGATCGATATCCTTAATGCTCAGTGCCAGTGGCAGGCACAGTGAGCTGAGGCTGCAGTCTCTGCAAGCCACATGGCTCGGCTGTCGGACGTTGGGCTTTGACGTCATTGAGAGGCCTCAAAGTCGTATTTGGCGAAATTCGACACTGTTTATGGAAAACCAAGTGTATGAAAAGTATTACCGGAGTGTAAATCAGGTATGTACGCAACCGGGCAGACCCAGGGTAGGGGTTTGGTGCTGCTTTAGCAATGCGTCATAAACTGCGGTGGTTCCGGTGAGCTTTCATCTGCCGTGTCGTCTATCCAGCCCAGGGCTGACCCTGATAATAGTATGGTCATGGCTCCTGGTGGTTGTATGTCTTTATCCCTGGAAAATCAATCTGACATTGTCTTATGTCACAGGATTAAATTTTCGTTCGTGGTATTTAACGGACATGACAGATTTTGCACTTATGTTTCAAGTAAATCAATGTGATAGTGGTGGCAAGTCGTCGTCAGTTTCAGTTTTTTGCTGATAAGCCGGTGAGCTGCAGAGAGGTTTCGGTTCTGTGCGGGATGATCAGTCATTGTCGGTACTGGCGGGAGAGGGGCTCCGGAGCCTGGTGATTGCTCCGGAGTGCTGCTCAGATAACCTTTGAGTAGAGCGTCTTTTCTTTCATTTCCGGTTGATGGAGATAGTGGTCGAACTGCATACAGATGTTACGGATCAGCAGCGTTCCCTTCGGCAGTACTTCCAGCAAGCCATCGCTATTGAGACTGATCAGGCCGTCCGCCCTCATCGGCTCCAGTCTTGCCAGCTCATCCCGGAAGTAATCCCTGAATTGAATATCAAACCGCTGTTCAATATCGCTGAAATGCAGTTTGAAGTGGCAGATCAGCTGGGTAATCACTGCCTGGCGGACTTTGTCATCAGCGGTCATCTTCAGACCGCGAACCATTGGCAATTGCTGTTCATTGAGCATTGCACAGTACCGGGCTTCATCGGTGCTGTTCTGAATATAAGTGTCGCCTACCTGGCTGATGGCAGACACGCCCATGCCGATCAGGTCGCAATGGCCATGGGTGGTATAACCCTGAAAATTCCGGTGCAGCGTGCCATCCTCCCGGGCCATGGCCAGTTCATCGTCTGGCAGGGCAAAGTGATCCATGCCGATGTAGATGTAGCCCTGATCCAGCAGCTTTTCCGTGGCCTGATGCAGAATGTCCAGCTTCATTTCCGGCGCTGGCAGATCCTGCTCATTGATCCGGCGCTGCGGCTTGAAGCGGTGGGGCAGGTGGGCGTAGTTAAACAGGGATAGCCTGTCCGGGGCCATATCAACCACACGATCGATGGTTGCCATAAAACTGTTGGTGGTCTGGAAAGGCAGGCCGTAAATCAGGTCCATGTGTACCGAGCGGAATGCCATGACTCTGGCAGCATCAAGGATGGATTGAATCATGCTTTCAGGTTGAACCCGGTTAACGGCTTGCTGAACTTTGGGGTTCAGGTCCTGAACGCCCATGCTGATCCGGTTGAAGCCGAGGTCCCTCAGGGTGCCCATCATGGGCCAGTCTACTTCCCTGGGGTCCAGTTCAATGGAGTAGTCTGCGGTATCGCTTTGGGTCAGTTGGAAGTGCTGGCGGATATGCCCCATCAGATCCGTCATCTGATCTCTGCTCAGAAAGGTCGGTGTGCCGCCGCCAAAGTGGAGTTGCTCGACCCGCTGTTCCTGACTGTAGAGTGCTGCCTGCATCTCTATTTCACGAAACAGGTATTCCAGATAACTATTGGCGCGCCCACGGTGTTTGGTGACTATTTTATTACAGGCGCAGTAATAACAGACATGGGAGCAGAACGGAATATGAAAGTAGAGTGACAGGGGCTTGATGGCCCTGGCACTGGAGTGGGCATTGTGCTGATATTTCTCAATATCAAAGCTGCCATCAAACTGCACCGCCGTGGGATAGGAGGTATAACGCGGGCCTGAGTGGTTGTATCGGTGAATCAGGTCTTTATCCCAAACTGGTGCGGTATTCATTATTGCTCTCGGTAATCTTCATGTCTTATTAGTCAGTGTGTTCGCCTTCTGGTCGGTCTTTTGTGCCGGAAAGGGTAAGGCAAAAACAGTCGGTATTACGTCATGATGTTTTTGGCTAGTTTAGAAAGATTTTCAAGGTTGTTCTTTGATCGGTGTCAATAGGTATGAACCGAACCGGCATGCCTTGGTGGTTCGTCTTTAGGGCAAGTGATGAGGATTGTGTCCAACGTGGCGTGAAGCTGTTGAGGTAGGCTATTGTATCTGCCATCTGGTTATTAATCGAGCAAATAATGCCCTGGCTGGCAGGGTTGTGCTGAAAAGGGTCTGATGGATAGTGATCGGTGAGTTCATTGAATGTGCTATTTTTGCTCTTGGATCATAAAAAGTCACAAATATGTCCTGGTCACTGATCAGACAGGAGGAGTCATTATGGGTGCAGACATACATATGTATGCTGAATTCAGAAATAGTGCCGGGCAATGGGAAGAAATCCCGGGTTACGAACCTTTTTCAGATCGCAATCGTCATGTCTTTTCATTCTTTTCCGAGGGTTTTGTCAGAAGCGATTATGACTGGGGCTCCTGGCATGTTACTCCGTATCCCATTATTGAGGAGGCTCGTGGGCTGCCCGGGGATGTCAGTCTTTCCATCAAGGCTAAGTCTGATGAATGGGGAACGGGTGGATCTGGCCACTCCTGGCTGTCTGTTGATGAATTGGTTTCTTACGACTACAACAAGCCTTTAAGAGAAAGGAGCGTTGATGTTCCAGAAGAGTTTGCCCAGCTTACGATCAGGGAATCGTTGGGGGAAAAATATTTTTTGGAGTTGGCTGAGTTGCAGAAGCAAAAAGCGGAGCGTCTCGTCTTTTGGTTTGATTTCTGATTCATAACTTTAAGAGCCTCCTAGTGCAGCTAAGCGCTGTTACCCATACCGTTCGTCCTGAGCTTGTCGAAGGGCGGAACTCCGGACTCTGATAGATCGTGCCAAGCACCCTTCGACTCCGCTCAGGGTGAACGTGGTGTACGGGTAATAACGCTTGGCCGCACTAGGAGGCAGAACTTTTTTTCCTTTTATCACATATGGTGGTGGTGCAGCATGGACATCAACCACCTCTGGTGTGCGCCGGGCATAGACCACAAGCCAAAAAGGATAATCAGCAACCCCGCCAGGTTGCGGGTGATACTGGCTTGAATAATGCCGCTGAGCTGTCTTGAGAACGCACCCAGCAGGAACACTGAGGGTATGGTGCCAATACCGAATGAGGCCATTAACAGCGCACCCTGTACCGGTTGTCCCTGGCTGGCGCTCCAGGCCAGGGTGCTGTAGACCAGGCCGCAGGGTAACCACCCCCAGAGCATGCCAATGGTAAGGGCATTGGGAAAATTTTTGATGGGCAGCAGTGCTTTGGCCTTGGGCTGGATATGTTGCCAGAGCTTATGCCCAATCTTTTCCAGGTGTGTCAGACCACGCCACCAACCGCTCAGATAAAGCCCCATGGCGATCAGCATAATGGCCGCAAAATAGCGCAGTCCCATCTTTACTGCCGGGCTGATACCGCCCAGATACCAGCCAATGCTGGCCAGAAGGAGACCAGCGATGGCGTAGCTGGTAATCCGTCCGAGATGATAGGTCAGCATCAGCCAGAAGATCTGTGCACGGGACTTGCCTGCCAGGGAGAGGCTGAGGGCGGAGGTAATGCCGCCACACATGCCGATACAGTGGGCGCTGCCCAATACGCCCAGGGTTAATGCGGAAAGTAAGGTGGGGACTTCATTTATGGTCATGTGCATTAGCTTTTGCTATCTGTTGAGGCTCATCAAAAAGAATGCTGTGGGCTGGCCCTTCAAGGTCGTCAAACTGACCGTCGTCTACTGCCCAGAAGAAGAGTTTGATCGCTACAGCGATCAGGATCAGGGCCAGAGGGATCAGAATAATCAGGCTTTCCATGGTCAGGCAGCTCCTCTGGGTTCAAGGTGGGCGTAAACGTCTTCTGACTCGGTCGGTGTTTTGGGCAGTTTTCCCGGGCGGTTCAGTCGCAGGGCGTTGGCCACCACAATCAGTGAGCTGAGCGCCATGCCGGTAGCAGCCATCCATGGGGCAATCATGCCTGCTGCGGCCAGGGGCAGGGCAGCAAGGTTATAGCCAAGGGACCATGCCAGGTTTTGCCGGATAATTTTTCGCGTTCTTATGGTCAGGTTAAAGGCATCGGCCAATCGCTCAAGGTTGCCGGAAATCAATACTGCATCGGCACTGGTGCGCGCCAGGTCTGAGGCGTTGCCCATGGCCATGGAGATATCCGCCCCCGCTAAAACAGGAACATCATTGATGCCATCACCGACCATCAAGACTTTGTGGCCCTGACTCTGCAGCGTCTGGATATAGTGCAGCTTGTCATCCGGGCTGCTTTCAGACTTCCATTGCCGTATACCCAGGGATTCAGCGGTTGCCGCCACCACCGGCTCGGCATCACCACTGAGCAGGGTTACGGTTTTGCCCATCTGTTGCAGCCGTTGGATGGTGTGGGCGGCCTCAGGGCGCAGGCTGTCGGTAATCCTGAACCAGCAGAGCGGTTGCCAGAGTTTCTGGTCAGTACTTTCTGACATCAGCAACCACTGTCCATCCTGTTCTGGCGTTGCCACATTGCTGGCTGGGCAGGCAAAGTCAGGCCTCCCGATACGATAACGGCAATTGCCAATGGTGCCTTCTATCCCCTGGGCAAGATGGTTTTTCACCTCGTGAGCCTGCTCATGCAGTGACTCAACGGTGTAGAAAAAGGCTCTGGCGATAGGGTGTTCAGAGTGTGCTTCCAGGGCTGCTGCCCGCTGCAGCAATGCTTCTTTTGAGCTGTTGCCGTTAGCAAGAGGAACCACCTGGCTTAACGACAGCTCCCCTTTGGTTAAGGTGCCGGTTTTATCAAAGATCACATGGTCGATGGTTTTCAGGCCTTCCAGAACATGACCACGGGTCACCAGCAGGCCAAGGCGGTGCAGATAGCCGGTAGCCGCAGTCAGGGCAGCGGGGGTGGCCAGGGACAGGGCGCAGGGGCAGGTCACCACCAGAACCGACAGGGTAATCCAGAACGCGTCTTGTGGCGCAATGCCGGACCAGCCCCAGTACACACAAATGGCCACCAGCAAAACACAGGCAACAAACCAGCCGGCCACTTTATCGGCAATTTTCGCGATGGCGGGCTTATCCTGCTGTGCCCGTTGCAGCAGCTGGATAATGCCGGCTACCCGGGTCTCTTCGCCCACTTTGCTCACCTTAAGCTCAATGGGATGGTCCACATTGATACTGCTGCACAGCAGTGTGTCACCGGGCTGCTTTTCGATGGGCAGGTACTCACCGGTCAACATGGCTTCATTCACGCTGGTGGAGCCACTGATCAGAATGCCATCTGCGGGAATGGCATCACCGGGAAGAACTCTAACTTTGTCGTCTGGTTGCAGATCGGCCACCGGGACGCGCTGATAGTGACCATTGACTTCTTTCAGGCAGCTGGGCGGCAGCAGGTTGGTCAGCGCCCGTGCAGCCCTGGCGGTTGCATGGCGGGCACGAAGCTCAAGGTAGCGGCCGGTCAGCAGGAAGAAGGTAAACATGGAGACTGAGTCATAGTAGACTTCGCCAGAGCCCTCAGCGGTGGAATAAAGAGAGCCCTCAGCGATGGAATAAATAGAGCCATCAGTAAAGAAATAAACGGAGAAGGTAGCCCACAGGCTGGCCAGATAAGCGCCACCAATGGCAATGGATACCGGAACATCCATGCCGAGATGCCGTATTTTGATATCCCGCCAGGCTGCCTTGAAGAAGGGCGCAGCAGAGTACAACACCACAGGCGTGGCAATCACGGCGCTGAAGATCCGGATCAGGTCCCGGTAAATGTCCGGCATATCGTCACTGATGGCACCGGAATAGAGGGCGATGGCGTACATCATCACCTGCATGGCACCAATACCGGCAACGGCAAGCCGTCGTATAAAGGTGCGGTTTTCGTTTTTCAGCAGGGCTTCCTGCTGGTCGGCACGCCAGGGGAACGCCTGGTAACCGATTTTGTGAATTTCCAGCAGAATGGTACTTAAGGGGATCTCGCTGTTATCCCAGGTGATCTGTGCCTCATGGGTGCTGAGGTTAACACTGGCCCGGGCAACACCCGCCAATGCTTCCAGATGGTTTTCCAATAACCAGATACAGGCGGCGCAGGTGATGCCGTCTATCAACAGACTGGCAGTGAGGTGGTTATCCTGGCTTTGGGAAGCTGAGTCTGCGGGTCTGACAAAGTCCTTTTGTACCTCTGCACGGTCATAGATCTGCAGTTCTTCCTGAAGTCGCTGATTCAGGTCAGTGACCTGGTTGGCGCTTTCGGTACGGTGCCGGTAATAATTCTCCAGACCGCCGGCCACGATGGCCTCGGTCACGGCCTTGCAGCCCGGGCAACACATGGGCTGCGCTGTTCCTTCAACGTCTGCAAAAAATACCACCGGCTGGCTGACCGGCAGTGTGCAATGAAAGCAACGGGTATCGGTCATCAGGCATCCGGGTTTTTCAGGGTAATTGGTGTTCCAGGTGAGACGACGGCCTCCAGGGTAATCTTCCAGCCGGTCTCATAGCCCACTTCCGGAATCAGCTCATCCAGGGTTTCCAGTTGCAGGTAGTAACGGCCGGTAACCAGGGCGTCCAGCTGGCCGACATACATTGGGTTTTGCCCGGGTTGTGCCGGGCTGGAATCTGCGGCTGATTTGGCGCTGATGCCAAAGGAGCGGTTCAGCACAATGGTTTTGTCTTTGTCTTTAAATACCGGAGAAAGAAAGCTGAGTTTAAGCTGCCCGGGCCACACTTCCGGATTTCCCCGCATCGTCACCCGGACTTCGCCGATCAGTTCATCAATGGCCAGTGTACCGGCAACAGCCAGGCTTCGGGCATTGTCAATCCGGGTCATGTCCTGGTTGATGGTTTTGCCGTTTTTGTAATAGTCATCAATCACCACGCTGTCCTGATGGGTAAAGGCGGTGTAGACCTGAAAGCCGCCCCAGGCAAAGGTGACCAGCAAAATACCCACGATGTACCAGGCCCAGGGTTCCCGGTACCAGGGGGTAAAAGGTTCCCTGTTGGTGGCAGGCTGGCCGCCTGCCGGGTTAGCTCTGCTGGTGGTTGATTGCGTCATGGTTCAGGGTTTCCTCTCTGGTCCGGGCATCATAAATCGGCTTTCAGCGGTAATGGCTTCCAGTCCGGGCTGGCTGGAACTGATGCTGAAGCGAACCGGCCGGGTGCTGGGGGCACCATCAATCAACGGTGCGATAACCCTGATGATTTCCTGTTGCACACTGCCCGGCTCTGCCACAATGGCGGTTCTGCCCGCTATTTTCAGATTCTCGATACCAGCCACCCGTATTCTGATGAGATGGGGTTGCTGGTCTTTGTTAGCGACTTTCAGTGTGTAGATATTTTCTACCTGGTCATCATTGATGACCCGGAACAGGACATTTCTATCCCTGAGTACTTCCAGCTCCAGCGGCATTCGATGGCTAACGCTGAAGATAAACAGGCAGATCATGATAAACAGTGCTGAACCATACCCGATCAGTCGGGGACGAAGCCAACGGGTTTTCTGGCCGGCAAGTTCGTTATCGGTGGTATAACGGATCAGGCCTTTGTCGTAGCCCATTTTGTCCATAATAGTGTCGCAGGCATCGATACAGGCGGCACAGCCGATGCACTGATATTGCAGCCCATCACGGATATCGATACCGGTAGGACAGACCTGCACGCAGACACTGCAGTCCACACAGTCCCCCAGCCCCATGGTTTTGTGATCAGCGCTTTTCTTGCGTGGGCCACGCTGCTCACCGCGATGTTTGTCGTAAGCCACCACCAGGGTATCGTTATCGAACATAACGCTCTGGAAACGGGCGTACGGGCACATGTGAATACAAACCTGCTCCCGCAGGTAACCCGCATTGCCATAGGTTGCCAGGGTGAAGAAGCCGAGCCAGAAAATACCCCAGGGGGCAACATCCAAGGCAGCGATGTCCAACACCAGTTGCCGGATGGGAATGAAATAACCGACAAAGGTGAGCGCCGTAGCAAAAGCGATACTCAGCCAGAGGGTGTGTTTGGCACTTTTGCGCAGAAACTTCCCGAGGGACATGGGCTCTTTGTCCATCTTCATCCTGCGGTTGCGTTCACCTTCGGTGATGCGTTCTGCCCACATAAATACCCAGGTGAAGACGCTCTGGGGGCAGGTGTAGCCGCACCAGATTCGTCCGGCGAACACCGTCAGTGCAAACAGACCAAAGGCGCAGATAATCAGTAGCCAGGACAGCAGGATAAAATCCTGGGGCCAGTAGGTGGTGCCAAAGATATGAAACTGCCTGGCGGGCAGGTCAAAGAACACGGCCTGACGGCCATTCAGATTGATCCAGCAGGTGCCAAAAAAAAGCAAGAAGAGAAATGTTCCGCCAGCCAGGCGAAGCGTTCGGAAGTGGCCCGAAAAGCTTCTGGTGTAAATCTTTTCAGGCTTCTGATACAGGTCGATCAGTTCCGGTTCCTGGTTGGCATTGTCTGTGTTCATAGAGCCCAAATTTACCGTTAAGGTTTTATTGGAACCACAAAGGCACAAAGTTTTTTCAGGCTTGCCTGAGCCGGGCTTAGCAAAAAAGCTTCCTTTGTGTCTTTGTGCCTTTGTGATTCATAGCTTTTGTCCCTGCGCCTGAGCAGATCACTCAGCCTTGTGGGTCAGGCTGTAAACGTAAGCCGTCACCAGATGAACCTTCTCTTCACCAAGAATATCGTTCCAGGGTGGCATAACGCCGTTTCGTCCCTTGCGGATGGTGTATTCCACTTGCGCCTGACTTGAGCCGTACAGCCAGATATTGTTGGTCAGGTTCGGAGCGCCCAGGGCATGGTTACCGGTACCATCGGCGTTATGACAAACGGCGCACGTCGTACTGAAGATCTTTTCGCCAGCGGCCAGGTCCGCTTCGCTGGCACCGCTATCAATACCAGACAGTTCACGGGTATAGCTGGCAACCTGCTTCACACCGATATCACCGATCACGGCACCCCAGGCGGGCATTTGCCCCTGACGACCATGGGCAATGGTGGCCTTGATGGCGTCCGGAGTGCCACCGTAAAGCCAGTCGTTGTCAGTGAGGTTCGGGAAACCGAAGTTGCCACCGGCATCCATACCGTGACAGAGGGCACAGTTGTTGATATAGACCCGCTCACCCATTTTCAGAGCCCTGGGGTTGTTAATCAGCTGTTCAACCGGAGTGGCGGCGTAACGGGCAAATTCAGGGGCATATTTGCGGTCATGCTTGAGTTGATCCTGTTCCAGCTCATTCACCTGAGTCCAGCCAAGGACGCCTGCCCACTTACCCATACCCGGGTAGAGAATCAGATAGCCGACAGTGAATACCAGGGTGGCGATGAACATGATAAACCACCACTGCGGCAGCGGGTTATCATACTCCTCAATGCCATCATAGGCGTGACCGGTGGTCTCATCGGTCATATCCCTGCGCTGGCCCTTGCGAGTTGCAAACAGAACCCAGGTGACCAGTACCAGGCAGGCGGTGGTCAGCAGAACAATCCACCAGTGCCAGAAATTACTCATCGTTATACTGCTCCTCTTTCTGGGAGTTCTTATGGGTTTCCCGGTGGCTGCCCGGGGCATCGGTATTCTCAGTACCCTCCTGCTGGTCATCAGCAAATGGCAGGGCAGCGGCCTCATCAAAGTCGCCTTTACGTCGGCTGCTGTAGGCCCAGAAGACCACCGATAGAAATGCGACCAGGGCGACCAGTGTCGCCAGTCCTCGAATCGTATTGATATCCATCAGCGCTTACCCGAAATAACAGTGCCTAGTCCCTGGAGATAAGCCACCAGGGCGTCCAGCTCGGTTTGTCCTTTGACAGCATCCCGGGCACCGGCAATATCTTCATCGGTGTAGGGAACACCCAGTGTGCGTAGGGTTTCCATCTTTCTTGCGGTCAGCTTGCCATCCAGCGTGTTCTCTGCCAGGAATGGGTAGGCGGGCATGATGGACTGAGGCACCAGGTCACGTGGGTTAATCAGGTGGGCACGGTGCCAGTCATCGGAGTAACGGCCGCCGACACGGGCCAGGTCCGGACCGGTACGCTTGGAACCCCAGAGGAATGGGTAGTCATAAACGGACTCGCCAGCCACCGAGTAGTGACCATAACGCTCCACCTCGGCACGCAGCGGACGAATCATCTGGGAGTGGCAGCCTGCGCAGCCCTCACGGATATAAATATCACGGCCTTCCAGCTGCATGGCGGTGTAAGGTTTCAGGCCCGCCACGGGCTGAGTGGTCTCTTTCTGGAAAAACAGCGGAACGATCTCCACCAGGGAGCCAAAACTGATGGCAACGACCACCAGTATCACCATCAGGCCCAGGTTCTTTTCAACAATATCGTGTTTGCTCGCCATTATTATTATCTCCCTTCAACCGGCGCAGTGGTCGGGTTGAGTTCGAGGGATTCTTTATCGGAAGAGGGCTCCTCCGACTCTCTGGCGGTGCGGTAGACGTTATAAGCCATTGTCAGCATGCCAAGAACAAAGAAGGCACCACCAATAGCACGGACAATGTAGCCGACGCCGCTGGCTTCTACGGACTCAATAAAGCTATAGGTTAACGTGCCGTCTTCGTTCACTGCACGCCACATCAGGCCTTGGGTGATACCGTTTACCCACATGGCAACGATGTAAAGAACGGTGCCGATGGTGGCCAGCCAGAAGTGCATATTGATCAGGCCAACGCTGTACATCTGTTCCTTGCCGTACAGCCTTGGAATCAGGTGATAGAGCGAACCGAATGACACCATGGCTACCCAGCCCAGGGCACCTGAATGCACATGACCAATGGTCCAGTCGGTGTAGTGGGACAGGGCGTTAACGGTCTTGATGGCCATCATCGGGCCTTCAAAGGTGGACATGCCATAGAAAGAGAGGGAAACCACCAGAAAACGCAGAATCGGATCGGTCCGCAACTTATGCCAGGCACCGGAGAGGGTCATGACCCCATTGATCATGCCACCCCAGGACGGTGCCAGCAGCACCAGTGACATAACCATGCCCAGGCTCTGGGCCCAGTCCGGCAGTGCGGTGTAGTGCAGATGGTGCGGGCCGGCCCAGATGTAGATGGCAACCAGCGCCCAGAAATGCACGATGGACAGACGATAAGAGTAAACCGGACGCTCCGCCTGTTTTGGCACGAAGTAATACATCATGCCCAGGAAGCCAGCGGTCAGGAAAAAGCCTACCGCATTGTGGCCATACCACCACTGGATCATGGCATCCATGGCACCCGCGTAGGCAGAGTAGGACTTGGTCAGGCTAACAGGTAACGAAGCGCTGTTAACGATATGGAGCACGGCAACCGTAATAATGAAGGCACCAAAGAACCAGTTAGCCACATAGATGTGCTTACTCTTGCGCTTCATAATGGTGCCAAAGAAGACCAGCGCGTAACTGACCCAGACAACGGCAATCAGAATGTCAATGGGCCATTCCAGTTCGGCGTACTCTTTGGAAGAGGTAATGCCCAGGGGCAGAGTAATGGCCGCCGCAACAATCACCAGTTGCCATCCCCAAAAGGTGAAAGCGGCCAGCCGCGGCATGGCCAGTGTCGCCTGACAGGTTCGCTGGACGATGTAATAGGACGTTGCAAACAGGACACAGCCGCCAAACGCAAAAATCACCGCATTGGTGTGCAGTGGCCGCAAGCGTCCAAAGCTGGTCCAGGGTAAGCCCAGGTTGAGTTCGGGAAAGACCATCTGAGAGGCAATCAGCAGGCCTACCGCCATACCAACAACTCCCCAGACCACGGCCATGATGGCAAACTGCCGAACTACTTTGTAGTTATAGGTCGGCTGTAACGTTGCAGTGCTCATGCTCCATGCTACCTTCGGGTTATGCTTATAAGATTTGATGGTTATTGTGGGTAAACCGAAATGGGATTGTATTGATACGGATCAATATCCGGTCAAAAAATGAGCCAGTTGCTTCTGTTCAGAGATAGGGGGTTACGCCCCGGGAGTTGCAGACTTTTTCCAGGAAAAAGCGGAATGTGTGTGCTGTTTTTTAGCGTTTTTTCCTTATGATAGTGCTTGTTTAGTTAACGACTCTGACCCCGTTGCCAGAGCACTTGAGTGCACAACTCCATTGGAAAATCAAAAGCACCCCTGCTTTCCCCTTGCCAACCTTCTAAACAGGCTTTGCTGCACCGACAGTTCTGACTTTCTTATGTCCTCATCTGGTTATCGGGAGCATATACTCCGCCGATCCCGCGGCAATCATACAGAAATATAAGAGTGGCTGCTAATGCTTTTTCGGTCTTTACTGATGTGTTCTGTTAGCTTTTTTAAGAGCTGGGTACCAGACTGGATTGCCCGGAACCGATGATGACGGACAGCCAGTCAGGGATATGCCACGGGGCAGGGGGCTGGCAACGAAACCCTCCACCCAGTGAGATATCCCCGGGTTCTGCAATTTTCCGGATAGCTTTTTAGTTAGTGGATCAGATTGGCCCAAACGTCAGTTTGTCTATCTGACCCCTAAACGCCTGGTTCAACCGGATTGATTGGACTCCGCCAGCCATAAGGCAATTCTGGCAAACGGTGGCTCAGCCTTGTACTTATTGGCAGTCTCACTTTTGAAGAACGTTCTGGTGAAATCATCACTACCTTTCAGGCCCTTAGCGGCAATCTCGTTGCTGAGTTCTTTATGCTCGTCAGCCTGGCCATGGTTCAGTATGCTGTGTGCTTTGGCCAGATGCGTAAGATTCTCCGGATTGATATCAAGTTTGGCAAATTCGTCCGCAAATTTTGAATTTCTTGCGACAAATGAAACCAGCAAGGCTGCATCATTGGTCAGGGTAGCGCGGTTGTCTGCACCCTGTCTGGCCAGTAATTGTTTCAGGTGATACGGTTGATTACCCTGCAGCAAGTTAGTGATGTCTTCATTATTGCCCAGCATGCCGATCAGCCCTGAGTCGGAGTCGAACAGCTGTTGTTGTAACGCCAGGATCTCTTTTGCCAAATTATCTGCACACAGCTTCTGCCGTGGGTAGATCAGGCTTCCAGTTAGCTTGCTGACTTGTTCCCGGTCGAATTGGTCAAAAGTTATTGACTCTTTGAAGTTACCGATTCCGGTATTGCCAGCGATCTGCATTTTGGCCATCCTTAGTGCATCTTTCAGTTGATCCATTTCTTTCGTTTCAAAGTTTGCTTCCGAGAATTGGGAGTCAATAAAACTATTCATTAACTTATCCCGAAAAAAACTGAAATTTTGTGATGTCATGCCATAGCCCGGAGGCAGGGTAATCGGATTATTGTTGTCCTTGTCGGCGCTATCCTTTAACTTCTGACAGTCATCCTGATTGTCAGGATTCTCATCCAGTTTGCTGTTAGCAAACGCTTTGAGGGAATTAATGTCATGGCAGTTGGTGAGGGTCAGGAGGATTTGAATGGCTTTGAGCTGGCTGGACTCTTCAACCAGGATATCATCCAGATTAAAAGCACTGGTGAAATTTTTGCACATTAGTGCAATATCGCTAGCGTCAAGCCCTTCAGTATTTGGCTTTTCAGTACCTGTCTTTTCAGTTTCAGACTTTTTAGCATTCAGGATGGCCGATATATTCTCGTTGAAGGTGTTCAATCGGGTTGCCAGTATTTCAGCTCCCGGCTGATTGTCGAAGCTGTCAGCCGTAAACTGAGGGACTGATTGTGCAGCTGAGGCCGGTTGTTCGGTTGATAGCTGAGTTGATAAGGGTAAAGGAACTTTTGCAGATTCAACGTGCATGTAACCACCTGTTTCGTAGGAGTTTTGTTGTTATGGCTTATTGTCAAAACGGGTAATGTTTTGGGCATAAACCGGTTGGTCTTTGTGTCCATCTGCCTGCGTTGCAGCAATCCGGACACTATCGTAGACCATTGACTACCGAATTAGTTTCATAAGCCGTGGGATTTGCTTAGGTGATTAGCAGCATTAACAAAGCACCTCAGAAGAGGTGCTGACAGTGGTTACTGATTGTTGCTCAAATATTCAATGCCAGAAATTCACGAGAGGGCGCAAAGAAAGCACAGCCAGTGACTGCCGTGGAAAAATTCATCAAATGATCATAGTGACCATGGGCATCGGCTTTAATCATCGCTTTCAGCATCAGATTAAAATGTTTTGGTGTCTTGCCATAGGCAATAAAGAACAGGCCTGACTCCCTGGCGTCACCATAAGGCATACTATGGCGGAGAATCTCCATACTGTTGCCGTGTTCGTCTTTCAGGTTGACCCGTTTGATATGGGCTATGGGAGCCTTCTGTTCAGCGCTGAACTCAATATTGTCCTCCTTGGTGCGGCCCATGATCGTTTCCTGAACTTTCAGCGGACACTGTTCCCACTCTTTTAAATGGTGAACATAGCGCTGGGTGTGGATATAGCTGCCCCCTGCAAACGGGCTATCCTCTTCCCCCACAAGTGCGACTTCTGCACGGTGCTCACCTTCGGGGTTTTCAGTGCCATCGACAAATCCGGTCAGGTCACGGCTGTCCAGATACCGGAAACCGCTGATGTCTTCCTGAACTTGCACGTTACTGCCCAGCAGGCGAAGCACCCGGCTCATCAGCAGGTAATTGATATCCTTTCGGTCTGAGCGAATGTGCAAAAGCAGGTCGCCAGGAGTTGCAGGCGCTTCACGACCAGCGTCCTTGATGGCCATAAAAGGGCGCAGAGCCCCGGGTTTGCTACCGGAATAAAGCCGGTCCCAGGCAGCACTGCCAATACTGATGGTTGATCTGAGCCTGGCATCGGGGTATTGCCTTGCCAGAGTTTCAGTAAGCTCTGGAATGCCGGAGAGCGTCTGGCGGATTTGCGATAGGCTGTCGCTGTCGTTTTTTTTGATCGTCAGTATCAGAAATTGAGCGTTGGTATTGGCATCCGGAGTGATGCCGGACTGAGGCGTTGGCATGGTCTTGAACCTTGAAAGTCTATGAATTGAAATGTCTGTCACATTCGTGAACGGTGATCTGGCCTTTGGTTAAGCCGGGTTCCAGCGTATGACTGCTGTTATAAATCTCTCACCTTCTCGCGGCAAGGGTGGTGACAATATATCGAATAAAATCGGTGTCTGGTTGTGGTGGACTGATCATTATATTACCACCACGGAGCATTTGTTACTGTCAGGGATCAATGTTGTATAGACGTCAGGGTTAAATCATTTTGGTGATGAAAGCACTCAGTGAAGATTATTCACAGGCTTCTGGCTCAGTTATTGATTTGTCAGCAATGAGCCTTTTCAGTCCCGGAGAGGTAGGAAGCTGGTCGATCTGCTCTGCAAATTTCACCCGGTCTCTTAATGTCAGTTTTGACAGGTCTTGCAGTGAGAGTGGAGTGGCATTACAGCCTTTGTTATAGGTGACTGAGATTTCTGCGTTTCCCCAAACAGCGGACACAGCAAGGAAAACGGTTTTATGCTTCAGCCCCGAAAATGCGTCTCCCAAATATTTCTCGTTGGTTTTGAAGCCGATGGTTCCTGTAATCATATCTATTATGCAGCTTATCTTTTTGGGTACATTAAATACCCCATCCGCTTTGTCTTTGGGGTAATTGCCCATGGTTTGGCCGTTATGAATCAGTTTTTTGTTTTTATGTCCCAGCCCCAGGAGGACTCTGTGCTCCCAAGAAGATTGGTATAAAAGGTTGCATTTATCGGCGTTCCTGCCAGTGCAACCCCAATCACCGCATGAGTTCCTCGCATCTCTGTCGGCCATTCAACATCCAGAATATGCATGCCTTTTGCAAAGCCGATATCTGACATGGCAAGGTCTGTACTCAGGCGAGCAGGTTGACGATGTAATGTTGATGGCACCTCATCGTTGTTGATGCGAATATTGGGACTGCTTTTGTCCGGATCCCACCCGGTGCGGATATAGACACCGGTATACTTAATCTACTTCCACGCCTTCCCGGCGCAAGGATCCATGGGTGCACTCGGCTAATGGCAGCCTGACACTCCTTCCTTGCCGGGTGTTTCCGCTTGTTGCCTGTTGTCGGCAGGGAGAAGACGTTGCCTGTCGGTGGTTATGTCCCGCTGAGGCCGGTGGACTGGTTTGAGCAGGGTTATCTTGCGAATGCTCTGGCCGACACGGCAGACAATGTGAAAAAAGACGTTTCAGATTCATGAATTCATTCTTAACAGTTGAAAATATTAAGCAGTCAGACAGCTTTAGAATGAAAAAGTTCTTATCCTGACCACTTTGGTTTTTTTGCAGGGGAGAAAATGGTGTAAGTGGTTAACGTGAATGATTACTTATTTCTGTTCATAAAGACGCTCTATAAAATACTCCCTTGTGATTAAGGCGCAGAAGGAGTTGACCCCTTGCTATCGGCTTCGGCAACTTATCAGCGGGTGTGGCATTTTGCCTGGCCTGCCATTATTTCCAATATTTCGGTACCGCTGCTGGGGCTGGTGGATGCGGCTGTCCTTGGTCATCTCTCTGCACCGGAATATCTGGGAGGTGTTGCCGTTGCGGCAACCCTGTTCAGCATGATTTTCTGGGCTTTTGGTTTTCTGAGAATGGGGACCACCGGGCTGGTTGCCCAGGCAAAGGGCCGCAATGACCGTTACGCCCTGAGAAAGTGGCTGTTACAGTCGGTGGTTTTTGCCGCTCTCACAGGCTTGCTGCTGATTCTCTGCTCCCCGTTGATTTTACAATTGGCGTTGCCTTTATTTGCCGCCAGTGATGTGGTGGCGAGGCAGGCTGAAATCTACTTTCAGATCCGGATATTGTCGGCACCAGCCGTATTGGTTAACTATGCGTTGATTGGTTGGCTGATAGGAATGCAGATGCCGAAGGGGCCGTTGTTTATCCTGGTTGTGGGTAATGCCGTCAATATTGTGCTGGACCTGTTGCTGGTCCTTGGTCTGGGCTGGGCAACCCAGGGTGCCGCGTTGGCAACGGTGATTGCTGACTATCTGGCGCTGGCTCTTGGGTTGTTGCTGGTGAGGCGAACTCTGGCCGGTGATGATGGCCAGTTCAGTACTGACATGGTGTTTGATATGGCTGCGTTTCGTCGGCTGATCATGCTCAATCGCCACCTGTTTGTCCGGACATTGTGTCTGTTATCAGTACAGGCATTTTTTACCGCCCGGGGCGCTCGCCTGGGGGATGAAGTGCTTGCTGCCAATGCGCTGCTGATGAATCTGATGGTGCTGATTTCCAATGGCCTGGATGGATTCGCACACGCAGCAGAAGCCCTGACCGGTGAGTCCATTGGCAAAGGTGATCGCCGACAGTTTCATCAGGTAGTCCGGGTAACCGGCTGGTGTTCCCTGATCTGTGGCGGGCTGTTCTGTCTGTTGCTTGGCCTTGGGGGGCAGGCTTTGCTGGGTGGGTTGACCAATATCCCGGAGGTTGTAGAACAAGCGTCTGTTTACCTGCCCTGGCTGGTAGCCATGCCGCTGATTGCTGTTTGGTGTTTCTGGTTGGATGGCGTCTTTATTGGCGCGGTCAGAACCGATATGATGCAGAACACGATGCTGATCGCCACGGTTCTGGTGTTTCTCCCGGTCTGGTTCCTGTTTCGTGATATGGGAAATCAGGGCCTGTGGCTCGCTTACACGGTTTTTATGGCCGCCCGGGGCCTGGGGCTGATCTGGGTGTATCGCCATTTTAGTAACAACGATGTCTGGTTTGCAGCCCGACATGACCTTTTATGAGGAGCTGGTTTGAAAGACTGGTTTAACGTTTGATGTCAGACATGTTGCTTGAAGAGAACGCTGGCACTATTGAAGTGCAGCATGAGCTGGATACCTGTGGCCTGTTCTGTCCGGAGCCGGTGATGCTGCTGCATAATAAAATCAGGGATATGGCTTCTGGTGAGGTGGTTCGGGTATTGGCGACTGACCCTTCCACGAAACGTGATATCCCTAAGTTCTGTAATTTTCTGGAGCACCAGCTTCTTCAGCATCAAGAGACGGATGCTGTTTTTTCTTACTGGATCAGAAAGAAAAAGGTGGAACGGGTATAAGTACCCTCGAAAATATCCGGGTTAAGCCATTGCCGTCAGGTCTTCAGGCAACGGCGTCAGACTATTGATCAACGCGTCAGCAGCACTGCTGGCGGCGGATTTTGCGCCGCCTTGATAATGCTCTCTAACCATGGCATCACTGCGCTCCAGGCCCATTGCCAGGGCAGTGCTGTCTGAGAGTGCTGGATTGTCTGCCTGCGCCTGTGTTTTCAGTGACAAAATCTGGGCAGCTTTCAAGTAAGACTTCAGGTGTTTCTCCGAGTGGTGCGTGATGATTGAAGCCAGCACCATTGCTTTTGTGGTCATCTCGGATACAGGGTGGGATAACGCCTGAATTAATTGCTCCATTTGGTCTTCTGGAACTGTGCCCTGTAAAGCGCGGGTCAGGTTTTCCTTATTGGTGAAATGCTGTTCTAAATCACTGGATTTATTCAGAAGTTCTTCTCTTGCCTGGTTGAAAATCCCACGATTAGGGTATTTGAAATTAGCAGAAAAAGTGGCCAGGTCTCCAGCTGTTTCAAGCTTCAGTTTCATAATTTGTGCCTCGATACGGCCTATATCGCCACCTGATGTTATCTGATTCTTTAACAGCATCAGTGTATCTTTAACGCGTTGCTGCTTATCTTCCTGAAACCACGCTTCGATTTGCTGTTCTACAAAGCCCTGCCGTTCAATGCCCATGCAATAAGCACCTGACTCGGACTTGATCTGATTATCTGCCCTTGAAATGGCTCCCAGATCTCTTTCCAGTGCTTCCAGTGTGGGTTCTTCACTTGTTGCGCCTGATGGATCCTCAAGCCAAATGAATTTTTTTATAATATCATCTTGAATGTAATTAACTTGCTGAAGTATTGATATGCCCTCACTACTGGCAAGATTACACTGGGCCAGAGCAAGAGCCGCGAAATTATCATTATCCCGCTCTATGCAGCGGTCACTGTCGTTAGCGTTATGAGAAGGGGCAAAACCTCTAAAAAGATCAAAGATTGCATCTCTCACGTAAAGGTCATTACTTAACAGGCTCTCTGCCTGTTTCAATCGGTCTGAAAAAACATCCTGAAGTGTTTGAAGTTCCGGGTTTACGGCGGCTTTCTCAGTCTGGGTATTTTCTGTGCTGCCGACAGGTGATGTTGCCCCTGTTAATGGAGGGAGTTGAGTGGAAGATGAAATCATCGAGGATACCCCTTGAATTTATGGCATTCATTAATTGTTGCAAGCATGAATGCCGTTTTGACTGATTGCTTGCAGAGCGACGCTGCAGTTATGACCAGTCAGACATTAATTAGTTCCGGCAAAAATTAGTTCCGGCAAAAATTAGTTCCGGCAAAGTTTTTGCCGGAAGAAACTACTTCTCAGAGATGATGTACCATTGCCTTAGGCTGCAAGCACCGCAGAAGGGGTGACTTTTCGCCCCTGTAATGGCTTGTTGCCCCAAAAATGATTATCAGGTTCCACTCATGGTGTGTCAGGGTGAGCTGAAGCTTTAATATTGACTTAGACTGCGCATCCGTCAGGAGAATCACTGATAAAGGCATTTTCTCGTTTAAACAGTAAACAATCCAGTACACTGTCTTCGGAGCGGCATTGTTCAAACCATGAGCCTAAAGCCTTACGCAGATTGCTGCCTTCAGGAAAATTCTTAAGGTATTCCAGTACCTGATCTTTATCGATCTGTCGTTCATTAACAGGCTGGCCGGTGATACAGCAGTGTGCCAGAAAGAAAAAATGGATTTGAGATTTCTGAAATGAGCACCTGAGGGTTTGGATGGATTGCCATACCTGTGCTGCCGACACTTTTTGATGGTCAATTGGCAGTTCAAGCTGCATAGCTATGAATTGCAGAATACATTGCAAACGACGTTGCTCTTCTTTGACCGGTACGCCGTTTAAGATTTGCCAGGCCTGGTGAATGATCTCCCTGGCCTCTTTGATGGCATTGTACCGTTGAGATTGAACCAGCCTTTGTATCAGGTATTCGGCTTGCTTTAACGAATAATTCCCGAGGGCTTTATTAAACGCTGATAATACTTTCTGGTTATCCAGATAGCTGTCATTCAATGCTCTTCCATTCAATGCCAGCAGAGCATAAAAAATAGCGTTTTCGAACAACCAGCCACCGCGTTGAAAGTCCTTGACCACCGCATCCGGTGTAACCGGCTGGCCAGCTAATGGAAGGCCTTTCAGGCAACATTCCGCTTTGAAGCGCACTAACCCCAGTTTGCCTGCCGGATTATCCGGGAAAGCCGTAACGACCAGATCCGGTGTGAGTTGCTCGCCATTTAACGGCAGGCTCCTGAGACAGCAATCTGCTTTGAAGCGCGCTATGCCCAGTTTACCTTCCGGGCTATCCGGGAAACCCTGAACCACCTCATCCGGTGTGACCTGCCTGCCATTTAACGGCACGCCTCTCAGACAGCATTCTGCTTTAAAGTGCGTTAGCCCCAGTTTGCCTTCCGGGCTAGCCGGGAACTTCTTGATCACCGCCTCCGGTGTAACGCGCCAACCACTTAACGCCAAGCCCTTCAGGCAACATTCTGCGGTAAAGCGTGCTATCTCAAGTTTGCCTTCCGGGCTATCCGGGAAAGCCTTAACCACTGCCTCCGGGGAGACCAGCCGACCATTTAACGTCAGCCCCTTCAGGCAACATTGCTCTTTAAAGCGCGCCAGCGCCATTGTTGCTCTGGCGGTCTGATAATCCTGAACTACCGCCTCCGGTGTGACTGGCAGGCCATTGAGCATCAGGCCCCTCAGGCAACATTCCGCTTTGAAGAATAGCAGCCCCAGTGTGCTTTCCGGGCTATCGGGGAAATCCCTGGCTGCCTCATCCGGCGTGACCTGTCGGCCATTCAACAGCAGGTTCTTCAGGCAGCATGTGGTTTTGAAGCGTGCTCTTGCCAATTTGCCTTCCTGAGTATCCGGGAAACCCATAATCACCAGGTCCGGTGTGACCTGTCGACCATTCAACTGCAGGCCTGCCAGACAACATTGTTCCTTAAAGCGCGCGAGCTCCAGAGTTGCTCTGGCTGCCTGATAATCCTTGACTACCGTTTCCGGCGTGACCGGCTGGCCATTCAACGAAAGGTTTTTCAGGCAACATTCCGCTTTGAAGCGAGCCATTCCCAGTTTGCCTTTCGGGCTATCAGGGTAAGCCCCGGCCACTTCATCCGGCGTGACCGGCAGGCCATTGAGCAACAGGCCCCTCAGACAACATTGTTTTTTGAAGAGCGCGAGCTCCAGTATTGCTTTAACTGCCTGATAATCATTGACTACCTCATCCGGCGTGATCGGCTGGCCATTTAACGAAAGGCCCCTGAGGCAACATTCCGCTTTGAAGCGTGCGGGCTCCAATATTGCTCGGGTTGCACGATAATCCCTGGCTACTGTATCCGGTGTCACCTGCTGGCCATTCAATGGCAGCCCCTCCAGGCAACATTCCTCTTTGAAGCGCACTATCCCCAGCCTGCCTTCCGGACTATCCGGGAAACCCTTGACCACCGCATCCGGTGAGATCTGCTGGCCATTCAACGCCAGGCTTTTCAGACAACAGTCTGCTTTGAAGCGCGCCAGCTCCAGTGTTGCCCCGACCGCCAGATATTCCCTGACCACTGTATCTGGTGCGACCTGCTGGTGGTTTAACGGAAGGCCTTTCAGGCAACATTCCGCCTTGAAGCGCGCCAGCTCCAGTGGTGCCCCCGCCGCCTGATAATCCATAACCACCTCATCCGGTGTCACCAGCTGGCCATTTAGCGGCAGTTTTTGCAGGCAGCATTCCGCTTTGAAGCGGGCCAGCTCCAGTGGTGTACCGGCTGCCAGAAAATCCTTAACCACTGCATCCGGTGTGATCTGCTGGCCATTCAATGCCAGACCTTTAAGACAGCAGTGTTGCTTAAAGTGCGCTAGTTCCAGTATTGCCCTGATCGCCTGATAATCCTTAACCACCTCATCTGGTGTGACCCGCTGGCCATTTAACGGAAGGCCCCTCAGGCAACATTCCGCTTTGAAGCGCGCCAGCTCCAGTTTTGCCCTGATTGCCTGATAATCCCTGGCCACCGCATCCGGTGTGACCTGCTGGCCGCACAACGTCAGGCCCCTCAGGCAACATTCTGCCTTGAAGCGCGCTATCCCGAGCCTGCCTTCCGGACTGTCCGGAAAAGCCTTGACCACCGAATCCGGCGTGACCTTCTGGCCGAACAACGCCAGGTCCTGCAGACAACAATGTTGCCTGAAGCGTGCCAGCTCCAATGCTGCCCTGATTGCCCGAAAATTCTGAACCACCGTTTCCGGTGTGACCCGCTGACCATTCAACAGCAGGCCGTTCAGGCAACATTCCGATTTGAAGCGTGCTATCGCTAGTTTGTACTTATGATTTCGACCTGGCTTGCGGTTGAATTCCCGTATGACCTGGTCCGGGGTGACTTTTTTATCATCATAAAGAATGTTCTTTAAGCAGAGTTTTAGCAGGAAGAAACCACCTCTAAGCGATGTGGTGTCTCTGCCATAGGCTGTGAGCACATCAGCCGGGGTGATTTGGCGTCCTTGTAATGTTTTTTTTTCCCAGAAGGCATCTTCAGTACATTTGCCATGATCCGGGGGGGGGAGCTGTGCCTCTATAAGATGGATGGTTGTCAACTTTTTTACCGTTAAAGGCCCTTCCGGGGCGGTCAGTAAACCGGCTTGAGCCAACAGGTCGGTTATACCGGCCAGCAGGTTTTGGGTGGGATCTGGTTGATGCTGTGGCTGGCAAAATAAACCCTTCACACCAAGACAATAAATACCGTCATTGGACTTCAAAATAGCGGTTAGGTTCCGTTTACGGTGTATCAGGGCAAGCCGGAAACATCAGACAAGAACCGTTCCTGATTGCATGGCAATCATCTTGCGTAACCAGAAATTTTCGGAAGTGGAACTTTTTTCTGGGCCCGGGCTCAAAACAACCCGGAATAAAAGACGAAGGTTGACTTATGCATCAAGCCGCTGATGTTTCACTCCAGTTGAAATCATTTATTCTTAATCCTAAAATAGAGGATTCAGATATTCCATACGCTTTTTTCGGTTTCAGGAAGGTGCACGTACAGGAAGTACGTAACCAACCGGATACCTGTCATTTGGCGGCACTTCCTGACGAAGCACTGCAACTCATTGCCCGGCAGTTGAGTTTTTCTGATTTCGTCAATTTCAGTGCGACTCATACACGCCATGTGTCGTGCCTCCGGTCAGATTCCCTGATTAAAGAAATTTTTGACCGCGATACATCCATGACATTGCTGCTTGTGGAAAGGGCGAACAACAAAGCGAAATGTTACCTGGGCTGCCAGCGGTGGAATGACCAGTGGCTCACACCGGATGCCGTGATCGAGGCTTTTCCGGATTGTCCACAAAGCAAGATGGGGATAGTGCAGTTCAAGGCAAAATGTTGCCTGGGACGCGCGCTGTTGAATGGTCAGCCGGTCACCCCGGAAGCAGTGGTTGAGGCTTTTCCGGACACTCCGGAAGGCCAACTGGCGCTGGCTCTCTTCAAAGTGGACTGTTGCAAAATGGAACTGTCGCTGTATGGCCAGCCGGTCACCCGGGAAATGGTGGTTGAGGCTTTCCCGAATACTCCGGAAGGCCAGCTGGAGCTGTTGCACTACAAAGTAAAATGCTGCCTGAGAGAGGAGTCGCTTTATGGCCAGCCGGTCACCCCGGAAGAAGTGGTTGAGGCTTTCCCGAATACTCCGAAAGGCAAGGTGAGTAGAGCGGGCTTCATAGAGGGATGTTGCCTGAGGAACCTGCCGTTGTATGGCGAGCCGGTCACACCGGATGCGGTGGTCGAGGCTTTCCCGGATTGTCCGGAACGCAAGTTTATGATAGCGCGCTTCAAAGAGAAATGTTACCTGTATGGCCTGACGTTGAAGGCGGTTTGAGCAAGTTTGTAGTAGCGGTAGTGAGCAAACTTACACAACCGGCCTTCAAGTGAGGCGCGGGGCCGGATTACAGCGTTTTATGCCGCCACACTGTGCACTGGGCAACCGAATGCTGATATTTCCGGGCTGTTTCCCTGATCACAAACGGGAGATCGACGGGGGGGCGTACCTCTTCAAAATGTTTGCTCAAGGCTCTTTGCAGTCCGGTATAGGTGTCCAGGGCTTCACCATTTTCACGGATGCCTCCGAGCCAGTTCTGCCGGGGCGTATACTCTTCCAGCCAGGTATAGGGCGAAGTGATCACGAGGATGCCGCCGGGGCGTATGCGCTCATGAATCATGTCCAGAAATTGCGCGGGGTTATTCAGGCGATCAATCAGGTTACCGGCAAAAACAAGATCATAGTCGTTAAACATGGGTTTCAGGTTGCAGGCATCCCCCTGGGTAAAGCGGATACGGCTGGTATCGATATCATCCAGCCCCATCTCCGTGGTATAGGCAATAAAGTAATCACCCAGTTCGCCTTCTGTGGTCAGGTGGTAGCGTATTTTTCCCCGCTCCTGCAACTCGGCCGCCGCAGAAATGAATCGGGCAGAGAAGTCGATGCCATCCACATGTTGAAACCAGCGGGCCAGTTCAAAGCTGGTGCGTCCCACTGAACAGCCCAGGTCCAGTGCCCGTGTTCGAGGTGTCTCGCCACTGACTTCATAACAGAGGCGGGCACAGGCTTTGGGGTAGTTGGGTACATCAAAGTAAGACTCCCCAAAATGGAACGCCAGATATTGGGCAACCAGGGCATCACTCTCATAAGGGTTGCTGGAGGTATTGGTCATGGCACTGGACTCTACGTAACGGAAACCGGCATGTTGGAAGAAGTGGCGGCGAAAGGCGTAGCGGGATTCTTTAATAGCGTAGTTGCCGGTTGATATCCAGCAACCCCCTTTAATCAGGTTGTGTCGTCCATCAAAGGTCGGGGTTGAGAAATCATCGTAGCAGGGGTGAACACGGAATCCTTCATAACCGTCAATGGGGGTGGTGGTCCATTGCCAGACATTCCCGATAATGTCACACAGCTCCCCGGTTCTGAAGTGGTCAACCGGGCAGGATGAAGACCAGTATTCGAGATTGATATTTCCGGGGGCTTTATCCCACCAGGGCTGGTCAGTACTGATGGTCTCCCTCAGATGATGCCATTCGGCTTCACTGGGCAGCTGAATCTGTTTGCCGGTCACTGCTGACTTCCAGCGACAAAAGGCCTGGGCTTCATGACAGTTGACGTCTACTGGCCAGTTCCAGGGCATATCGATCTCTGCCAGCATGGTGCGGTAGCGATAACTGTCCCCATCGGGGATCCAGAATTCGGGGTGGCGCACTTTGCCATCGGTGTTGCTGAACGTGTTCCAGGCCCAGCCTTCATCCGTCCACCAGCGTTCATTGTCATAACCACCGGCATCAATAAAGGCTTTAAACTCCTGATTGCTCACCAGGTATTCGCTGGCTTTGAAGGGGGCCACCTCAACCTCGCAGCGGCCATATTCATTGTCCCAGCCGTAGAGCGAAGCATCGTAATCTTTGCCCAGGCGCAGTGATCCTCCGGGCATCTCAATCAGGCGGTTGTCCGGTGCTGGTCCTGTGTTTGGACAGTGTTGCCAGTAAGTGTGTGGCTTGACGCAGGCGATTGGCAGCTGACGAATCAGTACTGATGAGGTTTCCAGGTGAATGCGTTCATGTTCAATGCCCATCAGAATGATCCAGGCCTGACTCTCCCAGTTGATGGGTATCTCCAGTGGCATGTTCCGGATGAAACCGGAAACCAGTGCCCTGACTTTACTGCGGTAGTCGCGGACCTGTTGCACGGTTGGCCATTGGTAATTGTTGTCGTCCAGGTCATCCCAGGACATTTCATCCACACCAATGGCAACGGTGGACTCAATATAAGGGTCAACTCGTTCCGAGATCAGTTTTGCGGTGATCAGTTTGTTCACAAAAAAAGCGGCAGTGTGCCCGTAATAAAAAATCAGCGGGTGACGTAGGGGTATTGCCTTTTCGTACCAGGCTTTCTGGCAAGCCAGGGTTTCAAACAGCAGCTCATATTGATCAAACGTCTGGTGGAAATAATTTAATAACTCCTGTCGTTTGTTCTCAGGGCTGCCGTCGTTTAGAACTATGGTTCGTGTTATTTTTTGGGGATAATCGTCCGGGGTGACACTGTGGTCTATTTGACTCGCAGTATTCTCAGCCACGTTTCCTCTCCTGAATGTTGATGTGTGGGGCGTTGAGCAATCAGTTAGCCGTCAGCAGAACCAGCACTAAACAGTATGGTGTGTTTCATCATAGAGAAACAGCATATCCACGACTTATTGCTGTTAAACGATAGTGTACGGAGCAAATGCAATAGGTGATCAAACAGCAATCATCCAGATTTTATGTGGACAATGTTGTGGATAAGCCGTTAGGTGATCAGGGAGAGCATCAGGTCAGACAGCTTGACTGATATCGACTATTTTTTGACCACTCTCGCAGCAGTTAATCCAGTCAGAAAAGGTGCTCTATAGTCATGCATAACAACTTTCCGAGGCTGCGTAACAACGTGCCCGGAAATTTTCCAACGTTCACTGGTGGAGATGATGAAGGAACCGCCTGCGGATGAGGCGGTGGAGACAGTAAGGATTGCTTCGTTTTTTGGGTGGTTGATGGGGTTGATGTCAGTTGGGAATTCAAGATTCAAGACCTGATGACCACAGCTTTCAACCAGCGAAAGCCCCCATTATTAATTACCAAAAGCCGAAGCCGGGTAAACCCAGAGAGGTTGAGCCGCCAGAAGTCAGCCTGTAGGCACCGGACGCTACTTCCGAGGTTGATCTACCATTAACGATTTCAGAGATAGCATAAGTAGTAGGGTGAAGGGAACAAGCATTGCCGATGCTTGGCAATGGAGGAGAAGAGTACAGTACTGGCTGGGACTGAACTGGTGCTGTGCTGATGGAACCATTTCCCGAGTAAGGCGGAGGTGGTTCTGACAGGAACCGAACAGACTCTATAGGGTTGCAACCAATTCCCGGGTAAGGCGGAGGTTCAGCCGATATTGGCTCCTGTTTATGTTGCTGCCCAACTGCAAGAGGGGCCAGTTCGGTGGAGGTGGTGATTTCTCGATCACGAAGCTTAATGTAATTGCAGTCATCGGAGCAGCAATTTACACAAAGACACACGCCGAAAGAAAAGCATATGCCAACAGACAGGCCGCTGAAGACACCAGTGACAGTGCTGACAATTGGGCTTGCAGGATTATAGCCTACAGCACCACCAATAGCAGCACCTCCAACGGCAACCAGCGGTGTAGTGATGCCACACGCAAAGCGATCTTGTTTAATTCGCTCACAATCAAGGGTGTAGTTACATAACCGGTGGGCCTCTGCTGGTTGTGTTGTCACCGTCAAAGACCTAGCTTGAGAGACATTCATATACCTTATTATCCTCAGATTATTTGTTACTTCCGATCCATAATTTTTATTAGCAATAATTTTGGCAGCGGACAGACAAATTATCCGACTTAATTATTTCCAAAAAGTTCCTTATGAATTACCAAAATAAAAGATAATTTCCTGTGGCGAATGATCGGAAGCAACTTGCTGGAATTTTCTTATTCATGTGCTCAATTGGCAGGCTCAGCAAATCAGACTGGCCAGTCAACATCGTTTGATGAAAAAAACCTGAGTAAAGAAAGGTCAGCAGAAAGCTGGTGTCAGGTCTTTGTCAGGTCTTTCATTGTGCAAAAGCCTCTTCTTATCTCTATAAACGACAATTGTTATGCATAATGAAAGACCGGCCCCCAGCTTTTGATGAGCAGCTTTTGATGAGGAACTATTCCTTGCATACCTTGTCCGAGAAATCACCTATTTAATTTAAAGCGATAAATTATGAATGTATCCAATTTAGGTAGTGCTTCAGGCTTACCGCCTGCCTATGAAGCTGTTATGGCAGAGACATTAGGTCCAGAGGTTACCCGATTTATTGAATCAATAGGTGGATATGCCACGGAATTACAGAGCAAAAATTTGCTCGATTATTTGATCAAGGCACATAATACCCGGCACGGTCAAAACTACTGCTTATCTCGCGGATCAGTGAATCAAGAGACTTCTTCCGGCGGTGTATCAGTTGCAGAGAAGACGCGACAGAAAATACAACAGAAATATCCAGATATGGACAGCAAAATTGCTGAATTTTCAAGTTGTATATCCCATGGTAGGGACGTGTTGAAAGAAGTTATACGAAAAAACCTGATTTTTTTGGATAATCTTGTTGAAATATATGTTCAGCAGGAGTTAATTAACGTAAACAACAAATGTGACCGTTTTAAGGATCTTGATCCGTACGCTTCTAACGCATGTCTGAATGTTGATGATTATCGAGCAACGGATAATCCAAAGAATGCAAAAAAACTATTAATGGATGGTTTAGATATTCCTTCTTTTCGTTGCGGGGATAATCAGGCTAGAGCGAAAATAGAAGCCTTATTCAAAGCAGCTCTTGGTATCGACCTATCGTAATTGGCTGCTTTTATCCTCCTTATTATTCACGAAGCTTGTTTTAAATGGCTGTGACCAGACTTAATTGTCGGGTCAACAATTTCAGTTATTCGAGTGCTAAAGCCGTTTTAATATCTACTTTTGTCATTAACTAATCACTGAGAAAGAGATAGATTACGAAAGATCAATTACGTCTTGTATTGATATTGACCTTCATATGGCAGAAGTAATCATAGAGCCTATTTCTGTTGCAACCCCTCTCTTTTCATCAGCCAACCAGCGCCCCCCCCATTATTAATTACCAAAAGCCTAAGCCCGGTAAACTCAGAGAGGTTAAGCCGCCAGAAGTCAGCCGATAGGTACCGGACGCTACTTCCGAGGTTGATCTACCACTGACGATTTGGAGATAGCATGAGTAGTAGGGGGAATGGAGCTAAAATTGCCGATGCTTGAAAATGGTGAAGAAGAGTACGGTCCTGGCTGGGACTGAACTGGTGCTGTGCAAATGGAACCAGTTTCCGAGTAAGGCGGAGGTGGTTCTGACAGGAACCGAACAGACGCTGTAGGGTCGCAACCAGTTCCCGGGTAAGGCGGAGGTTCAGGCGATAGTGGCTCCTGTCTATGTTGCTGCCTAACTGCAGAGGGACCCGGTTCGGTGGAGGTAGTGATCTCTCGATTACGAAGCGTAATGTAATCGCAGTTATCTGCGAAGCAATTTACAAAAAGAAGCACGGCGCAAGAAAAGCCAATGCCACCAGACAGGCCGCCCACGGCACCAACAACAGTTTTGCCAAATGTTACTGCAGTACTAACTTTCCCTGCAGTTTTACAGGCTACAACACCACCAAGAGCAGCACCTCCAGTGGCAGCCAACGGTGTAATGATGCCACACGCAAAGCGATCTTGTTTAATTCGTTCACAATTAAGGGTGTAGTCACATAACCGGTGGGACGTTGATTGTGCTGTCACCGTTAAAGGCGTTCCAGTAGAGTGATTCATATACCTTATTATCCTCAGATTATTTGTTACTTCCGATCCATAATTTTTATTAACAATAATTTTGGCTGCGGACAGACAAAATATTCGACTTAATTATTCCCAAAAAGTTTCTTATGAATTACCACAATAAAAGATAATTTCCTTCTTACTCTTGAAAATATACCTGTCAAATCGTCACTGGAAGGACAATTTATTACTGTATTAGTCCAGGCGACTTGCGATGAACTAATCGATATTCCGAAACAGGATAATTCCGGTTCTGAGCTGGCACCCGGCATTATGCTGGATTTCAGCATTTTTACCATCGGCGGCACTATGTTGGCCAATGCCATGGGATTTCTGATAACCCGGTCTGACAGCTACTGCCACTGTGTTCAGTCTCATGTACTCTGTCGGCAGATTAATGTTGTAGTAAGTATTTGCGTTGCTGGGACTATTATGGCAGGTACAAAGTTTGCTATGATAGTGCGTTATTTCGCGGGCGGCTGTTTTACCCGTTGTGCGCTAGCCTGTGGTCATCCTCCGGCTATTGTCATGGCCGGGATTGTTGCCGAACTCTCTCATCCTTTGCATGAAGGCGGGGGTACTTCATGGCTGTAGTTGCCAAAAAGTCATCCATGATTTTTTTCTCGGATCCAGCTGACCATTACTGTCACCGGGTTCGTATTGTACTGGCAGAAAAGGGCGTTGCGGTTGACGTTCAGAATGTAAATCCGGAAAACCTTCCTCGGGAGCTTTCCGATCTGAACCCCTACAACAACGTTCCTACGCTGGTTGACCGGGAACTGGTTCTATATGAACCCAACGTCATGATGGAATATCTGGACGAACGTTTCCCACATCCACCGCTGCTGCCGGTTTATCCAGTCAGCCGCGCCCAGAGCCGACTGATCATGCACCGCATTCAGAAAGACTGGTGTGCCCTGGTGGATACTATTCTGGATCCCAAAACCAAGGAGACACCTGCGGCCCGTGCTCGTAAAGAGTTGCGGGAGAGTCTGTTGGCGGTTGAGCCTGTTTTTGCTGAAATGCCGTTCTTCATGAGCGAAGAGTTTACCCTGGTGGACTGCTGTGTGGCACCGATTCTCTGGCGTCTGCCGTTGCTGGGTGTTGAGCTGCCGAAACAGGGTAAGTCTATTCTGGACTATGCTGAGCGTTTATTTGAGCGTGAGTCGTTCCAGGAAAGCCTTTCTGAAATCGAAAAGGAAATGCGTGAGTAACCTGGCTGGCGGCGTGAAGTTTTTGTCCGGAGGCTGTTATGACAATGACCAGTAGCCGTTCGTATATTGCCAGAGCATTGTATGAATGGATTCTTGATAATGATTGCACACCCTTTATTCTGGTGGATGCCTATCGACGTGGCGTTGAGGTTCCACAGGAGTTCGTCAATGATGGCCAGATTGTTCTGAACATCTCGCCAACGGCGGTACGGGCTCTGGATATTGGTAATGATTACATCATGTTTGACGGTCGTTTCGGTGGTCGCGCCCTGACGATTACCGTACCTGTTCCGGCATTGATGGCTATTTATGCCCAGGAGAATGGTCAGGGAATGGTCTTTGAAGCGGAGCCGCTTGATGAGCAGGAAGAGGCGGAAGAGATTCAGGCAGAAGTGCCGGATGAAGAGCCTCCTCAACCACCGAAAAAGCCGGGGCGTCCTCACTTAAAAGTGGTTAAGTAGCCCGTTTCTGATCCAAAGAGCCGCTATGCGGCTCTTTGTCATGATGCTCCGATTAGCCTCTGTACAAAATTTCTCTGTTGCGGCCTAAGCAGGCGACCTTTGAAATTTTCCATCGCCTGGGCAAGCGTTTCCATTTTGTTGCGGATTTCAGTGATGGAATTTTCGGGCAGGGTTTCTTCCGGGGCTGCATTAAGACTTTTCGCACCAGATGGCCTGTTTTTCGAGGCGTCACTGCCGGTGGCTGGCAAACCGGGCTGGCCTGAAATTGATTTCCTGGCCATTACTTCCTTTATAAGCGCCAGCAGTTGCCTTCGGCAGTTAAGGAGCTCTATCAGATTTTCACTGGCTGTTTTTATATTGGATACAAAGCGGGTAATACGATCCTGTGCTTCGATAATCAGTTCAAGGTCAAATTTGATCGGTGATAAATCCTGTGTTTCCTGATCACTGTCGAGGGTGAATAGTTGCAGTATATTGATGATCTCTTTTGCAGCGTAAACGCATCTTGCAGTATTTGTTGATGTGTTGAGAATAAGGTTGCCAGTTCAAAAACTTTATCACTGAGATTCCGTATCGGCTGTTTTTGTACAGTAATTTTTGTATTTTTATCGATTTTTGACAGCTCTTTTTGTCTGGCCAGATCGGCTTCCATTTTTTTCAGATAGTCAGTGGAGCACACTAAAATACCCCGGCTTCTCTGCATACCCTGAAGTACGACATCAAAAAATTGTTTAATCAGTATCTCGGATCGTAACGACTTTATCTGAACAATCAATAGTGAGTCGTCCGGCGGGTTATGAAGCATCTCCAATACAAGGGTATTGGCCTGTGATAGCTGGCCACTCCCAAAATGTTGCCATGCCATTTTCAGTGAATCCAGTGAGCCAATTTCGATGTCCAGAGAAGCGATGTCTGTATGGTCATTAACGTGATCACTACTGGCACTGCAGGGTGGTTGATGATTTTCCCCTGAGGTGGATTCTTCGCTGTCAGACTCATCGGGTTCCACAGTGTTTTGATTCTTTTGTTCTGAGGCTATTGTAGACAGTTTGCGATTGATAATGGATTCTAATTTTTTCTGCTCCCTGGCATTATTTTCCTGCTCTTCTTTGATTAAGATATTCCAATACTTTTCTGCTTTGGCATTTTTAATCTCCAGCTCCTGGCTGGTCATTTTTTTGAGTCTTTCTAATTGGGGTGACCAGATGGACTGGTAAAAATTGACCTGCTCGGTTGAAGCAAATTTTCCCAGTATTTTTTCAACATTCTGGTAGAGAATCAGTTGGTCTTCTTGATCATAACTATCGTCTTGCTTGGCAGTTAAGTACTGAATTTTCAGTAATATTGTATCAATAAGAGGGTTAAACTGTGTGATGAATTCATGGTCACTCAAGTCCAGCGTAATGATCAGCTCCAGTGTCTCCAGCAGATTGCTTTCATCGTGGCAATAGGCTATCCACTGTTTGATCAGAGCTTGTATAGAGGGGACATTTCTATCGCTTATAAAGTTGGCAAAAAGGCCCTTACAGGAAACCAATATCAATACCATGTTTTTTAAGAATTGTTCAGATATATCGGCGTACTGTAATGGGTTCAGCAATTCGATGAAGTTGGCTACCAGTTTTTCCAACTTGTGATGTTCTTTGACGGTAATGTATTCTGCTGACTCTTTGGTAAGCAGGGTATTGTGAAATTCTACTAATTTCTGCGTCACCTCCTGTTCAAACAGTAGCTCTTCTTTAATATGTGCCAGTGCAGCAAAACCGTACAGGGTGTTGTAGGTTAACATGGCTTCTTGCATTTTGGTTTTTTCCAGAAAATTGTTTTTTGCCCTGTTTTTGGAAGCGTTTTCGAGTTCGCGGGTAATGATGGGGATATCCCGGGTGGCCAGTTCAATGCTCTGGTCAAGTAACAGAATGGCCCGGACATAAATATTGGCAGTGTTTCTGGCTTTTTTGGGATTGGCATTCTGATATAACTGAATAAAGTCAGCTGACAAAGCGTCAACACGTTGTTTCAGGGTTCGAACAATCTCTACCGCTTTTCTGGTTTGTTTTTTTGCTTCCAGCTTCTCGCTGATTTTGTACTTTGCCTGCAATACCGGGTCTGCACATTGGGTTTTATTGCCACTGGCAGAGCTGGCCAGTCTGTATTCCTTACTGTTTCTGGCGACGAGAGAGGTTGTGTCTGTCTTATCGGGTTTTTGCCTGGCATTGTGGGTCGGGAGTTCCTGAATGGGGCTGCCATGATCAAACAGGAATTTTGTCTGGTGATCCATTAACGACTTAAACGTCTCAAAAGACTCAGGCAGTGTCTGCCCCATCAGTGTGGCTGTTTTGCTGTAGGCGTAGGTAAACCAGCTGTGAGTCCATAGTGATTCGGTAGCTCGTTGAGCCTTGATGGCATAGAGCAATGTTTTCAGGCTGGCAGTCTCAAGGCGGTGTCGGATAAGATCAATATGAGGCATCCAGCTATGGAGAAAAGGCGCTTCTGTTTGCAGGTTGCACTGCGGATCAATACGGGAAATCAGGCGAATGGTCATATAAATAGCCGATAGGCCCGCCGCCTCTTCATAATGACTGATATCAGCCCCGTTATCAGTGGCCATTATGTAGGCAATGGCCGATTTTAAAAAGAACGTCAGGGAGCGTGGAGTGTCACCTCGGTGCAGGGATATATGGCCCTTGTATGCGCAGTTCAGCATTGCCGAGCGTATTGTGGTGATGTCGGTTTTAGCATATTCAGGGGAATCACTGATTAACTGTGTCGGGGTTAATAAGCGGTTGATCTCTTCATTTACCGGAAAATGCAGATCAATCTCTTGCCAGTCAGCGGCAGAAAAATTCTTTTTTTCTATATAATGCCCAGCAATGTGAATATGTTGGGGAATAATGGTCCTGTAATCAGGGTAGATTTCGTCGAACTCGGCAGGAAGAGTGAAGCGCAGCTTATGATATGTCTGGTTGCAGAAAGTCGGGTAGAGCGGCTGCATGGCAAGATTGAATGCTTCAGGAGATCCGGTCCGGGCCGCCAGAATCGCCAGTACAACGGGGGCTTGTATGTGCCATGCACGGTTGACGGTATGCAGGTCCCTGAGTATTTCAGTCATGAATATCGGGTTGTTCGCGTCACAGTGATGAATAATCTTATGCAGTGCCAGAAACAGTATGGATTCTATGTGATTTAACCGCTTTCCTGTTTCCAGTGCTAACAGTGTCGTATCCGAAAAGGCTCTCATGTCAACCGTTATCGGATTCGTCTGGTCGGGTTCCTGAATAACCTTTAACACCTCATCAAATAAACTGTCGCCCAGGTTATCCAGTTTTTTCTTACTCAGGCTATTACTGGTTTTCGGGTTGGATATGATGGTTAACACGATCTGAATTTTTTTCTTGATGCGTTCCTCCCGGTCTGACGCTGTGGTCTCTGCCGGATTCGCTGGTCCGGCTGTTGCTTCTTTTGATGGCGTTTCTATTTCTGCAACACTTTCTGCAACACTTTCTGCAACACTGCTTACTGGTCTTTCCGGGGGTAGGCTTTCGTTTTTCTGTTCGACAACATCTAAGCTTGGGTGTATGAAGCCCAATGTCTCTTCAGTGATAGCTTGCTGATGAGCCGGTGGTTGACTGGCGTGATGTTGTGGCTGTTTACACTCAGTTTCTTTAGCCCGGAAAGGCATAATAAGATAATGTTCAGCCAGCATATAGGGTCTGAAAACGTTAATCAGCCCTGGCGATGGTGAGGCTGAATAATAATGGTCTCCTCCGGAGTGAGCAATAAATAATAAACTGGTTATTCGTGCATCATTTCGCATCGCTATTAAACAGTGCTGGCTGTTTAGCCCTTAATGTTTTAATCAGATTTGGCGTTAATTGATTGGCTTCATGAATACTGTGCTTATGTTTCTCAATGTTTTGTTTTTTGGGATTGACTTTCAGCAAGATAATGGTTGTCCCGGTGACAATAGCCATTATGTGCAATAGAGAGCTCCATCCGTAGTGGCCGGTATCATTGGGATTAGCTGCCGGATCGGCAATGAGTCGGCTCTTCAGCAGGTCATGGATGGATTTGCCCGGCTCCGGAAGGATCAGAGTATTCAGTTCCTCGTACTCAGAGGCGCTTAATCCGGCGTTGAGTGCACAGCCTATCCAGCAGTGGATTATATGCCTTACCATGTCAGGACGGATAACAACCTGCTCATGCGCAGTATTGTGGAGCGAGGTGCCCAGCAGAACATTATAGGTTTTCAGGAAGTTGGTTGCTGCTGCTCTGTTTTTATTCAGTCCACTGGCCAGGGACGCGTAAAAACAATTGCCATCTTTTGCCGTATTTTCCAGATCAAAATCATTTCTCAGTAAAATCATCAGTTCATTGAATGAGTAGGCCGTTTCATGCCTGCATTTATCGGACGAAAGAATATTGATCAACGCCCTTTTTTCCTGGGATCTGGAATGTTTTAGCTGATAGGGTGAATCAAAAAAGCTGTGATATAGCTGATCAGCAGAGTAGATGTTCCTGATTAAAGTAATTGCTTCAACAAACCCACTATTCAGTGCCTTAAAGGGTTCTGACTTATGTAAACCCGGATTTTTTGGGTGATAGTAAAGGGTGAAAACGTGCTTCTCTATTTTTGAAAGAGTCATTGCGCTATTGAGTATGACTCTCAGTTTTTGATTGTCTTCTGTCGTTGTGATTAAGTTGTCATGAAGTTTTTTCAACGAAAAAAGGTCGAGAGCCAGATAACCCATTGTCGACAAAACAGGAATAGTACCTTTGTACTCTGTACTTATATGGGTGGGGATTCTGATGACATAATCATCCCGGGTGAGGTCCAGTTCTTTCATCCATGTGGTTTTAACCGAGCATTCAATTTTGATCCAGGGTTTTCCGGTATGAAACAGGGTTAACTGCCCTGATAAAGGTGATAGCTCAGCATTATGCGGTTGGTTACCAACAAGACGGAGGTTTGGGCTACAGTCTTTCCAGGGGAAATCTTCGCTAAACACAATTTGTTGCAGTCTTCGATTGAGTTGAATAAGCAGATTGTTGGTGGTTTTTTCATCATTCAACAGTATATCAATATCATTCACATTTTCATTGATACGAGTGTGTAGCAGGTCAATACCACAGGAACCAAAAATAACCAGTTGCCCCGGATGATCACAGTGAAAGTACATGATTTCCGTCAGCACTTCAAAGAAGATAGTCCGCTTGGTTGCTGCCAGAGAGGGTTGTGTTATTTTTGCCGCACTGGCTAACGGCAGGTCTTTTTGCGCGATTTCCGGGGGAGGGCCCGATGCTGCTTCATGCTCAGAAGTTGCTTTAACTGCTGATGCAGAGTTCATTTTTTCGATTTTATAGCGGGTTAGCGGTTTTTCCAGCGAAGTGTTTAACGGTGGAGTCTGACGATTTAATTGTGTCTCAACATTATCGGTATTATCGGTGCGAGCAGTACCGCTGGTGTTGACCCCGGTTAATAACGTTGCTGATGACGCTGCATTATTTGACCCATTTGATACCTGCATTGTGAGACCTTGCCAACTTTACTTATTTAAAATACCTGAAGGCCTAATCATAGCAGTGCAGGAAGCGGTAGTGACGACCTGGCAAGATTGGTAAAAAATAAACCCGGATGTTGAAACTCTCTGTTAAAGTTCTCAGTGCAATTGTCCAGAGCAGAACAGGAAGAAAAATGAAGCTTGCAATTATCAGTGGCAGTCATCGATTGGAATCCCAGAGTGAGCGGATCAGTCAGGTTTTGGCGAAACGTGTGCTTGAGCTTTCCTTATTTGACTCGGTTGAGATTCTATCGCTGGCGGGCAACCCGCTTCCCCATTGGGATGAGTCCATCTGGCGTGGTGATGAGCAGTGGCAGGCCAGACTGGCACCCTGGAAACAAAAATTGAAAGAGGCGGATGCGCTGATTGTCGTGGCACCGGAGTGGAGCGGCATGGTACCGGCGGGGTTGAAGAACTTCTTTCTTCTCTTTGGTACCGCTGAGCTGGGCCATAAACCCGCATTGATTACGGCGATTTCTGCCGGGCAGGGTGGGGCCTATCCTGTGGTGGAACTTCGTACCAGTAGTTACAAGAATTGCCGTATCTGTTATCTGCCTGATCATGTGATTGTCCGTCATGTTGGCCAGGTGTTCACTGGAGAGGATCCTGAAGGGGATAAGCATTTGCAGGACCGGGTGGACTACTGCCTTAAATTGCTGAAGGCGTATTCAACAGGGTTACAGCACGTCAGAGACAGTGGGGTTGTTGATCACAAGACATTCCGCAATGGCATGTAGCTGTGATACTCGGGAGACTGTTTTCGACAGCCTCCCGGTTCCCGCATTGCCTTATCATAGAATTCAATGGCTATCTCCCGCCTGTTTGAATTTCCTTTTGTTATAGAACTATTTAAGCCAACGTGTAGTCCACCATCTGGTCTGGGGTTGATCGGTGGTTGCTGTTTTCATTTTTCTACAAAAGCATCTAAAGCCGATGATCAGCCTCCTGGTCCATGCCACATATCAATTCATCAGTTGAAGAGGTGCTCAAATGACTGTTGGCAATGCTTCTCTGGCTCCCTTGCCCAATGTCTCATTTTTCTGCACCAGCCCAAACAATGCGGTGATCTATGGAATCAATTAGCAGGTTTTTTGGATTGTCCTCCTATCAGCGATTTGATCAACCCGGTTCTGCCAATTCCAGAGCAAGCTGTGCCAATCCCTACAATGAGCCCGAACCACTGGCGGCCTGCAGGGTCGGAGATATCGGCCGTCTGGATAAAGAACTGCAAAAGCACAGATCTATTGTTTACCAGGATTACCGATCCAAAAAAACCGGGGATATCGTTTCCTTGCTGGTTATTGCAGTTGCTGGAAGTCATGTTGAGCTGGCTCGACTACTGATTAATCAAGGGGCTTATGTTGACTATGTCACTAAAGATGGGTTCACGCCGCTCAGGTATGCTGTGCAAGCAGGTCATGTTGAGCTGGCCCAGCTGCTGATCGGCAACGGGGCTTGTGTTAACCAGACTGGTAACAAAGGGTTCACGCCGCTCTATGATGCTGCGACAAAAGGGTATGTTGAGCTGTCCCGTCTGCTGATCTACAAAGGGGCTGATGTTAGCCTGAAAACTAAAAAGGGGTTCACACCACTCTCTAGTGCTGCGGAAAAAGGGCATGTTGAGCTGATCCGGCTGCTGATCGACAAAGGGGCTGATGTTAACGTGGCTACTTATAAGGGGACTACGCCGCTCTATTTTGCAGTTCAGGAGGATAATGATGAGGTGGCCCGGCTACTGATTAGCAATGAGATTGTCAGACTCTTATTAGCTAATGGAGCAGACCCAGAGAAAAAATTGAAAATATTGAACTTGGGGCGTTATTCTTTCACCAAGGCACCTCTTAGTGCCGCCATAGTCAATCGCGGAGACAAAGAAACTGTGGAAATGATAGAAAAAGCCATAAGAGAAAGAAAAATCCATTCATCCAGTGAATGTTCATCGCTGCGTGCTGGTCAAAATGCTTCTTACGGTGCAATTCGATAAGCGGGTATCAGTTGTGTTGACCGGCTTCCAGCTCCTCAAAAAACATACCAATCGAAAGTTCGATTGGTATTTCTCTTGATTATTGAACGTACTCAAACACCTTTACAACGCGAGACACTCCGTAGGTATTGGCGGCAATCGATACGGCCTCCTGTGCCATTTTGGGAGTAATGAGTCCCATCAGATACACGGTTCCCTGTTCTGTATTGATTTTGATTCTGTCAGCGACAACGGCTTCATTGGTCACCATTGAGGTTTTGATTTTGGTGGTTAACCAGCTGTCGTTACTTTGCACCAGGATATCGGCGTTTGGGCCAATTTCCAGCTCATTGTAGACTTGACGGACCTTTTCCACCCTCTGTGCTGTCTGACCAGCCAGCCTTTTCAGGTTGGCGTTGGGAACCTGGCCAATAAGCAAGACAGTACCGTTAAAGCTGATCACCTTGACTCTTGACCCTCTCAGGGCCGGATCTGCCTTGTTAATGTTCACGGCAGTGACGGTTTCAATGGTCTGGTCATCTACCCAGGACCCCCAGGTCCGTTTGCTGTTATCAATGTTGACAGGCTCTTCGTTAACGGAGTCAACCAGCGCGGCGCAACCACTTAACAAGGTCAGTAATCCGGTGAGCAGACAGGTGGAGAGCGCAATGCCGATAGGTTTCATGATGACCCTCATGCAGAGTGAAAAATTAAGGTTTGCTAGGAGGCTGACCGAGAATAGACTGCCCTACCGGCAACTGCTCCTGCGTTGCTCTAGCTCCTGCATCCATGCAGTCGTGCGGTGGCAGCAAATTGGTCTAAAAAGTCGGAAATTTTTAGCAAATAGAACCACTATTCACTAAAAATTTCCGACTTTTTATCCTCAATTTTCTGCCATCCTCGCTACGGGCGCTATTCTCAGTCAGCCTCCCAGGTTATTCAGCGGAAAACAGGAACTCATCAATCAGATCGCACAGGCAATGAATAACCAGGGTATGCACTTCCTGTATGCGCTGGGGGCTTATGTCGGGCACCCTGATTTCCACCTCTTCCGGGTGGAGCAGGCGCGCCATGTCGCCACCGTCCTTGCCGGTCAGGGCGATTACCTGAATGTTCCTGTCATGGGCGGCCTGTATGGCCTGAACCATGTTGGGACAGTTGCCGTGGGCTGATATGGCCAGCAGTATGTCACCTTCGTGACCCAGTGCCCGTATCTGTTTAGAGAACACTTCGTTGTAACTGGAATCGTTAGCGATGGAGCTCATGGTCAGGCTGTCTGCGCAAAGTGACAGGGCTGGCAGGGCAGGGCGTTCACGATCAAACCGGTTAAGCAGCTCAGAAACAAAGTGCTGGGCATCGCCGGCTGCGCCGCCATTGCCACAGGCCATGATTTTTCCCTCGTTCAGCAGAGATTGAACCATCATCTCTGCGGCGTCGGCAATGAGCGGAGGGAGCGTATCGGCCGAGCGGATTTTGGCGTCGATGCTATCGGAAAAGTGTTGCGTTATACGTTCATGCATGCCTGAAACCTTGAAATGAAAACCATCCGGTTTTCTTTCTTCTTAAAAAGCACTTTTAATCCATTTTAAGCTGTTTTGCCCTGTGCCGTCATGATTGTCAATGGATATTGCATCAAATCGACAGATCCTGTGGCTGTGCTGGCGGTATTTTTGCAAATAAACGGCGGCGGTCTTGCGAATTTTCTGTTGCTTGGTTCGGTCAATTGAGCTGGCGGCATTACCGAATTGGACATGGCTTCGGGAGCGAACTTCGACAAAAACCAGGGTGGCATGGTCCAGCATAATCAAATCCACTTCACCGGCTTTGCAGGCAAAGTTTCTATGCAAAAGCGTCAGTCCCTGCTGCTGCAAAAACAACAGGGCGCTTTTTTCTGCCTCGGCACCCTTTCTGCTACTAAGGTTGAGCTTCCAGGGCATAGAGTGGGGAAGTAGTGGTGGTTGCTGGTTTGGTCACTCTGTTTTTCACAGAGGTGACACGTTCCGGGGTTTTGGGCTTCACGATAGGGAGTGGCGTGAGTCGGCCATTCCTGAATATTTGCCACGAGAGTTCACGACGGACTTTGCCACTCGGAGCAATACTCAATGATCCGGTCATTCCCTGCAGTTGGCTGCCTTGCAGGTTTGCCAGTTGCTGGAGTCTTGGGTAGAGCCTGTAGGCATCGGCACCCAGCGCGTAAAGTGTGCCCAGTTGGCCTTTGGATTGTTGCCACAGGGTATTGATCTGTTGTTCCAGCGGGTCTGGTGTTCCGGGAATTAACCACGGCATAACAGGAACCCGAATACCGTCCATATCCTGATCCTGACTGGTATTGGTGATGCCTGAAAATGCGCTGGATGTTGCATAGACCGGAATATTGCGAGCGTATTGATAGGCCAGGGCAGGTTTGATCTGTCTTGCTTCCTGGGGGCTGGCACCAATAAAGACCATGTCCACGTCCTGGCGTCGACGAGCCTGAAATCCCAGTTTTTCGCCCAGGACACGTTTCAGCTGTCTGGCTCTCGCTTCGCTTTGATCGGTGTGCAACAGGCTGCCGGCCAGGGCACTGAACTGGGTTCGCGGGTCAAATTCGCCGGAGCCGACAACTTCACCGCCGAGCTCTGCCCATCGGGCGGCAAAAGTGGCGTTGATTTTCTTGCCCCACTCGGTGTTCGGCGTAATGATAATGGCCGTCCTGTGTCCATCCAGTTTGCCTCGTTCAGCGGCCATAATGGCTTCATCTTCTGCCGAGAGCCCGAATTGGTAGAGACCTGCACGATACCCGGCCGGTGTTGCCGATGCGCCATCAACGGACAGCGGGTCGGCGGCGTCCTCAATATAGTTCAGCGCCAGAACCGGGATACGGTTGGTAATATCACTGTTGATCGCTTTTACCCGGCTTTTACTCAGAGGGCCAATAATCAGCTGTGCTCCCTCCTCAATGGCCCGGGTGGCCAGATCGTTGATATCGGTGTCCTGGGTATTATAAAACTGAAGTTCCGGGAGAGGTTCTCCGGACCCCACGGCTTCATAGTGAGAGGCCAGCAGGCCGTCTCTAAGGGCTTCACCGACCTTGCTCAGCCTTCCGGACAGGGGCAGTAGAAGAGCGATTTTGTCAGGACGCCTGGTTGAGCTGCTCTTCAGGGTTTCAAAGTCCCCGGGCAGATACTTGTGCGCCGGATGGGATGACCAGTCCCGCTTCCACTGTTCAAGTCCGGCCAGTTGCTGATCCAGGCTGCGACCAGTTTGATAGATTATGGCCAGGGCCAACCAACCTTTCAGTTTTTGTGACTTTTCCTGTTGAAGCAGGCTGTTGAGGCGCTCTGCCGGGACATGCAGGAGTGTCTGCCAGAAACTGTCGTAATGGGGTTCACGTTCTGCTTCTGTCAGGTAGGGGCCAGCCAGCAGCCACTCATCCAGGGAAGCCTGATATTCACCAAATCTGGCATAGGCCAGTGCTTTCAGAGTGTGCGCCCGGGCATTAATGGCGGTGCTGTTACTGACAATAACCGCCTCGCGATCAAGCCACTCAAACACCGCCCAGTCCTGACTGTTGATCTGGGCAATCTGAGCCTGCTGAACCGCCAGTTCCGCCTGGATTGGCTTTGGCAGTTGCTGGTACGGCATTTGATCCAGAATCTGCTGTGTGCGGGTCGGTTCCTTACTCATCAGCTCTCTGGTGATGGCAAGCGTCCGGGTGGCTCGCTCCGGGTAACTGAGTCGCACTGCCTCGGCCAGCCGCTGGTCGAGGCTTTTGATCGATTTTGCGATTGGCACAAGTGGGCTTTTGGGCTGTGATGAGCAGGCAGTCATCAGTGCAGGAATCAGCGCAGCGATAGCAATGGCTGCCAGCTTTCGGGGCAGGCTGTTACTCAGAGCGGTTGTATAAGTCATCATTTGCAGTCGTGGGCCAGGGGGCTTTGTTAATAGCTTCGATTGTACACAGGCCATGGAATCGACACTATAGGTGATGGTTATTGTTGGTTCGAATTTATTTATCTGTGATCGTAATGCATACCCAGCGGAGCCGATGGTTAATCATGTCCCGGAGGGAGATCGATCAGGTTAAATGGTATGAATTGTCAGTTTTGCTTGCTGCTTCGTCACTCCAGTTTTGGTAATGACAAAGTAAGATATTCCAATTCTCAACCATTGTTGGGTTGTAACAGCTATTCAGGGAAGAAAATATGGGTGTTGCTATCAGTGAAGGTTATGTGCAGTTTTCCGGTCGTGATGCTGCATCCTGTATCTACAATACCGGGAAGGGATTGGGCAGGCTTAAAGGGTTTGCCTATTGGCTGTTTCGCTGGAAAGTGACGGTGCCGGAATCCGATGTGGTCAGGCAAATCTGGGATTTGCGTGATGCCAGATTTATCAAGTCTTACCTGGGCAGCAGGCGCGTAACATTGGTTGGTGCAAATCACTTCGATACCTTACCAAAGCAACAGTACAACAATAGCTGTGCGGCAAGGTGCCTGCAGCAGGCAGCTTATGAGCTTGGTATACATCAAATACCCAGCAATAGACTCTATCAATTTAATGGCCAGTCCATTCTGGACAGCAGTGCTGAGGCAGCGATTTATGCAATTACCGGCAGACTGGTCAGTGGTGATGGGGAGTTGCAGCCTGATCTGCTGGGAGACCTGAATAACGGCCCTGCTTCTGGCCCGGTGGGTATCAGGAATGCTGCCAGACTGCTTGGGCTGGATAGTCGCTTATATTGCTCATCATGGCTTACCGAGTGGTATTTCGGGCAGAGAGATCCTGTCAACTGGAGAGAAATTAAACAATATTGTCCGGTGCATCGCACTTCACCGCCGAGGTTGTGCCAGAATGAGCGGCTGCTGGTACATGTTTGCAATTACTCCATGCTTGGTCTGGATGATCATGGTCTCAAAGTCCGGCGGGATCACTATATTATGCAGCGGCCAGATGGCAGTTGTTATAATCCGGACACAGGAATCAACTACCCTTCCGTGAAAGCCTACGCCAGGCGAACGGGAATAAGGCCCAGTGGTGTTTATATGCTGGTCAGCGATAAAGATTCCTATGCAACACTGCCTTCCCTTAAAAGCAGGACAGGTAATGTTGGAACAGGCAGGAGTGCTTTTGCTGGTGGTTAAAACTAAACGCTTCTGATTACCTCCTTGTTATCCGGGCAGGAATTTTCGACTCTCCTGCACTCAATCCAAGGTGAGTACAAAAAATATTTCTTTCGCGCCACCAGCCACCCCGTTCATATTCCCTGAACACCGCATCCGGAGTGACCGGCTGGCCATTCAACGGCAGATTTCTCAGGCAACATGCCTCTTTGAAGCGTGCCAGTTCCAGTGTTGCCTCGAGTGACTGATAATTCTTAACCACCTCATCCGGAGTGATCGTCTGGCCATTCAAGGGCAGATCTCTCAGGCAACATTCTGCCTTGAAGCGTGCCTCCTCCAATCTGGCCCCGATGGCCCGGAAATCTCTAACCACCGCATCCGGAGTGACCGGCCAACCATTCAGTGGGAGCCTCCTCAGGCAACATTCTGCTTTGAAGCGTGCCAGCCCCAGGGGTTCCCAAGTGGCCAGAAAACACTGAACCACCATATCCGGAGTGATCGGCTGGCCATTCAGTGGCCGCCTCCGCAGGCAACATTCCGCTATGAAGCGCGCCAGCGACACTGCTGCCCCGGTTGCCTGATAACCCCTAACCACCGCATCCGGTGTGACCTGTTGACCATGCAACGGCAGTCTTCTGAGGCAACATTGATCCAGAAAGCGCGCTATCGCTAATTTGTATTTATGATTTCGGTCTGGCATCCGGGTGAATTCCTGAATGACCTGATCCGGAGTAATCTTTCTTCTGTTAAATCGCATGTTCCGTAAGCAGAGCTTTTGCAGGAAGAAGCCGCTTCTCAGAGAACTGCTGTCCATTCCGTATACCGTAAGCACATCAGCCGGGGTTACTTTACGTTTTTGTAATGGTTTTTTTTCCCAAAAGGCATCCTCAACATCTTTGCCATCCAGGGGAATGGCGGTACCTACATAATACAGATGGCTGGTGACTCTTTTACCGTTAAAGGTACTTTCGAAGCGGTCAGGAAACCGGCTTGCACCGGCTTGTTGATCAACCCGGCTGGCAGGCCCCGGGTGATAGTAAGCTGAGGCTGTTGCTTGCAAAATAAACCCCTGATACAAATAACGACATTTGACCTCAATATAACTGTCAGGTTCCATTTATGTTGGGGGAGGCTATCAAACATGCCACTCTTTGTTGCAGCAAAACGTGGTTAATGAACGGCAGTCTATTTCTATAAGTATCTTAACTGGCGTTATGTTCATGAAATCATGAAATACTTAAAAATAACTCAGATTTTGCAGGCAATGGCAGATGATAATAAAAAAAATCCCGGTCATCTAACCAGCCTCCCCGTTCGTATTCCTTAACCACCTCATTTGGTGTGACCAGCTGGCCATTCAACGGCAGGCCCCTCAGGCAAAATTCCGCCTTGAAGTGTGCCAGCTCCCGGGTTGCCCTGACGGCCCGGTAACCCTTAACCAGCTCATCCGGTGTCACCAGCTGGCCATTCAACGGGAGATGCCGCAGGAAACAGGCGTTTTTGAAGCGAACTATCCCCAGTTTACCTTCCAGACTATTCGGGAATTGCTTGTCCAGCTCATCCGGTGTGAACTGCTGGCCACTCAACGGCAGGCCTTTCAGGTAACATGCCGCTCTGAAGTACGATAACTCCAGTTTGGCCTGAAGTGCCTGATAGTGCTTAATCACTGTATCCGGTGCAACCTGCTGGCCACCCAACGGTAAGCCCCTCAGGCAGCATTCCGCTTTGAAATACGCCATTCTCAGTTTGCCATCCGGACTCACCGGGAAACCCTTGACCACCTCATCCGGTGTGACCTCCTGGCCATTCAACAACAGCCCCCTCAGGCAACATTCCGCTTTGAAACGTGCCAGCTCCAGTGTCGACCTGGCTGTCTGAAAATCCTTAACCACCTCATCCGGCATGACCTGCTGGCCATTCAACGCCAGGCCATTCAGGCAGCATTGCTCTTTAAAGTGCAATGCCCCCAGTTTGCCTTCCGGACATTCCGGGAAATCCTTCATCACCTCATCCGGTGCAACTTTATGGCCATTCAACAGCTGGCCCCTCAGGCAACACTCTGCTTTGAAGCGTGCCAGTTCCAGTGGGGCCCTGGCGGACTGATAATCCTTAACCACTGAATCCGGTTTGACCGGCTGACCATTCAATGCCAGGCCCAAAAGGCAACATTGCCCCTTAAAGTTGGCCAGTTCCAGTATTAATTTGGCGGCCTGAAAGTCCTTAACCACCGCATCCGGTGTGACTGGCTGGCCATTCAATGGCAGGTTTTTCAGGCAACATTCGGCTTGGAAGCGCACTAATTCCAGTGGTGCCCTGATTTCCTGAAAGTCCCTGGCCACCTCATCCGGTGTGACCTGCTGGCCATGCAACAGGAGGCCCCTCAGGCAACATGCCTCTTTGAAGCGTGCTTTGCCCAGTTTGCCTGCCGGGCTGTCCGGGAACTCCTTGTCCACCTCATCCGGGGTGACATGATGGCCATGCAACGGCAGACCTTTCAGACAACATTCCGCTTTGAAGCGCACCAGCTCCAGAGTTGCCCTGGCAGCCCGAAAATCCTTAACCACCGCATCCGGTGTGACCTGCTGGCCATTCAGCGTCAGCCCCCTGAAACAACAATCCTCTTTGAAGCGTGCCAGGTCCAGTGTCGTATTGGCTGCCTGAAGATCCCTGGCTATTGTCCCCGATGCAACCTGCTGGCCATTTAAAGACAAGCCCTTCAGGTAACATTCCGCTTTGAAACGTGCCAGCTCCAGTACGGCACCGGCTGTCTCATAATCCTTAATCACCTCGTCCGGTGTGACCTGCTGGCCATTCAACGGCAGGCCTTTCAGGTAACATGTCTCTTTGAAGCGCGCCAGCTCCAGTATTGCATTGATGGCCAGATAACCTCTGGCCACTGTATCCGGCGTGACTTGCTGGTTATCCAGCGCCAGCCCACTCAGGTAATATTTTTCATTGAAACGCGCTATCCCCAGTCTGCCTTCCGGACTATCCGGGAAACTCTAACCACCTCATCCGGTGTGACTTCCCTGCCATTTAACGGCAGGTGGTTCAGGCAACATTCCTGCTTGAAACGGGCTAGCTCCAGTGTGGCATTGGCCGCCTGATAACCTTCAACCACTGCTTCCGGTGTGACCTCCCGGTTATTCAACAACAGACCCTTCAGGCAACATTCCGCTTTGAAGCGTGCTATCGCCAATGCCTGCTTGTTGCTTTGCACGGGTTCCCGGTTGAGTTCTTGCATGACCTGATCCGCGGTAATCTTTTTATTGCCATGTAGAATGTTCTGCAAGCAAAGTTTTTGCAGGAAGAGGCCAGGCCTCAGAGAGCTCTTGTCATATTTATAATAAGCTTGCAGCACCACCGCCGAGGTCACTTGACGCCCGTTTAATGGTTTTCTTTTCCAAAAGGCATCCTCAATCCATTTGCCTGCATCCGGGGCAGTGGTTCTCCTTCTGTGAGACTGATGATTTGAAATTCTTTTACCGATAAATGTGCTGCCGGAGGGGGCAGGAATCCCGTTGGAACCGGTTTGTTGACCGACCCGGAAAACAGGTTTCGGGTGAGAGTAGGTTAATGCTGTCGCTTTCAAGATAAACCCTGCACACTTGGTTATAAACACCGCCTTTCGACCTTAATATGATTATTTGGTTCCATTTATGGTGTTGTGGGGGGAGGTGTAAGCATCCCTCTATATCCAAAAAGTTGTTGATAGTGGTGAGGCGTTTGTCTTGTTTTCTGGGTATCTATATTCCACACCATGGAATAAATTGACACATCTGAGTGTGAACCAAATAGTCAGTTTGAGGTCAAACAGTCGCTGATATTCAAAGCCAGGACTTTATTATGCAAGCAACAGTAACACCATCTATCTACTCCCACCCGGAGCCTGCCAGTGACCTGCCAACCGACTCAAGCGGGACGACTGACCACGCCACAGGTATATTCAGTGGTAAAAAAATCTCAAGCCATCGGTATCTTGAAGACACAGCCTCCAGCCTGATCGAAGACCAGGGTATTGAGGATGCCTTTTGGGGAAAAAAAACATTACATGGGCGTCACATCACCTCGGCTGATGTGCTTGGTGCTTATGGAAAAGATAACACGTCTCTCAGGAGTGGCCTCTTCCTGGAAAAACTTTGCTTACATAACATTCTACACGACAATCGAAAAGTAATTCCCTATGACGTTATTCAAGAATTCAACCGGTTGCCAGATCAAGATAATTTGTGCAAATCAGCGATAAGGGATTTCAGAGAAAAATTAGCGATATCCAATTTGGAATGTAATGTTAGGAGGGTGCTCATGCCGGCTGGCATGCAGGTGACACCCGATGAGATGAGGCAGGATTGGCTGGCAGCCAGTAACCATCGTTGCAAGCAAGACCCACTCCTATTGTTGTTAGTGCGCTATGAATGTTACCTGAAGGGGATGACGTTGAATGACCAACAGGTGACACGGGATGAAGTGATACGGGATTATCAGACACTCAGAGCCACGCTGGAGCAAAAGTGCCTCAGATTTGAAGAACTCCTGACCAGTCAGCCGCCGGGTGACCAGCAGATGATACCAGATAAAATGATTCAGGATTATCAGGCAGCCAAAGCCTCACTGGAGGAGCTGGAGCACCTCACAGTGGAATATCGCCTGACTGACTAGCCGTCGGGTGACCAGCAGGTCACACCGGGTAATGCAGACGCAGTATCTGCCAGTCAGCCTGAGGCTTCTGCTGCCGTTGATAGAGAGCACCCTTCTTCAAATGAACCTTCTTCAAAAAAACAGAGTACAGACCCCCCCCCCGGACTGGCTTGCTCGGTGAGGAAACAGAAATTACCTGAGCCACTGGGCATTTGGCTGTCGAAGAATGGCAAAAGCACTGCGAAGCAAGGGTTACAGCATAGGTCGCCATCAGGCAACAACACTGATGAAACGGTTGGAGCTGGTCGTGAAGTATGCGAAAAAATTCAAGGTGACGACGAATAGCAGGCACAAGTTTCCAGTTGCAGAAAATCTTCTGAACAGGGAGTTTGCAGTCACGAAGGCGAATAAGGTCTCATTATATTTTCGAAACAAGAGCAGATGTTGAAGCAGCGGTTGTTGATTACATTTTGTTCTACAACAACCGCAGACTTCATTCCTATCTTGATTACGTGAGCCCTGTGGACTTTGAGCAACAGGAATTCAGGAAAGCGGCTTAATCAGGTGTCCATTTTGACCACTACATAAAAAAAGGGACTCAACTATTGAGTCCCCGCATAAAGATCAACGATCAGGCCTTACCAAACTGCCGCTGTTTAACCAGCAGGTAGAGGGAAGGAATCACAGTCAATGTTACCATCATCGAGATCACGCAGCCCCAGCCAACGACCAGCGCCATGGGCGACATGTAGTTATCGTAGCCGCCGAGGCCATAGGCCAGGGGGGTCAGACCGGCAACAGTGGTCACCGTTGTCAGCAAAATAGGACGTACACGGCTCTGGGTACCCTTGATGACAAACTCCACCATATTCTCCCTGGTGCACGCCTGCTCGGTCTCCATCAGGTGCCATACCAGCACCAGGCTGTTGTTTACCATAATACCGATCAGGGCGATCATACCGATAATGGCGAAGAAGCTCAGTACCTGACCATGGATGAACAGGATAAACAGTGCACCGCAGATACCCAAAGGAATAACAGACAGTACGATCAATGTTTCGAAGACACGGTCAAACAGCAGCAACAGCAGTAGCAGGATGCCAAACAGGGCAAAGCCGATAGCAACAGAAAATCCTCGCTCCGCCTCCAGGGTTTCCAGAATCTGGCCGGTAACGATAATACTCGCACCCTGATAATCGGTGCTCATGTTAGCGGTAGCGAACCGGGTCTGCACCTGATCAAAGACTGCCACCGGATCGGTTATGGTGGTATCCAGACCCGCCGAAACCCGAATTACCCGCTTGCCGTTGTAATGGTCGATACCAGCCAGAGCATTGGTAAATTCCCAGCGTACCAGCTTGCGTAACGGTATCAGCTGGTTATTCTTGCCGCGCACCAGCAATTCATCCAACTCAGTTAGTAGACGATCATTGTCGTCAAGTGCTACACGAAAGTGAACCTCTTCCTCACCGTTGAAGACCCGCGTCACGCGCTGGCCATCAATAGCGTACTTGATAATATCTCCGACCTGCGTAGCGCTGATACCGTAATAGTTGAGCCAGTCGTACTGCAACACTGCCTGCGCCTATGGTGATGGTGCATTGAGATCTCGCCGTACCCGATGACTGCCGGGTATCTCCTGCAAAAATGCCACCAGGTCATTGGCCAGCTTCTCCCGGCCTTCGTCACTGCCGCCGACAACCCGCAGGTCTACCGGACGACCAGCCGGTGGACCACCGCCATCGACATCAAACTCGATCTGGGCAAGACCGGTAATACTCTCGGCCTGCTTCTCCCAGTCGGCGACGATCTGCTCGGCATTGCGATCGCGCTGGTTGGCCGGTATCAGGGAGACACCCCAGGTGCTGACCGGTGTTCCGACCTGACCGTACCAGGTCGCCACTTCCGGGGTATTCTTGATGATCTTTTCCAGTGCCTGGGTCTCTTTCCAGACTTCATCCAGGGAAAGTTCAGTATCCGCCTCCGCTTCCATCTCGATAAGGTAAGCACCATCGACCGGAAAGAACAGATAGGTCAGACTCTGGTACGAAACCACCCCCAGACCAATAATGGTGGCCACCATAACCGGCAGGAAAACAGCACGCTTGCGAATCAGGCTGGCAACGATGGTATTCAGCCACTTAAGCTGGCTGGAACCTTTTTTGGCAACCACCTCTCCCTGCTTGAACACGCCTTTCAGGTGTGCCGGGATAAACAACAGTGCATCAATAAACGAGAAACAGAGGGCGATAATGACGGTGAGCGGAATCACATACATCATCTTGCCACTGTTACCGGGCAGGAACAGCAGCGGCACAAAGGCAATCATGGTGGAAAGCACGCTGGCCAGCACCGCTGGAAACACGCTTTTTATACCTTCGGTGACGGCACGTTCCAGCTCGTAGCCCTCTTCCACCAGTGCCACTATACGATCACTGACCACGACCGCGTCATCGACAATAATGCCGATAATCAGGATCAGTGCAGACAGGGTAAAGACATCGAGAATCTGACCAAAGGCCGGCAACACTGCCAGGGTACCGAAAATACAGACCGGGATAGATATTGCCACCCACAGGGCGATCCGCTTTCTCAGGAACAGTGCCAGCGTTACCAGCACCAGACCGAGGCCAACCAGACCATTATTTTGTACAATCGAGGCTTTCTCCTGAATCTCGTTAGAGAGATCAAAGCCGACACCCAGCGTATAGTTCTTGCCCAGCAGCTCCTGCTCTTTCGCCAGCAGATTGCGGACGCTTTCAGCCGTACTCAGTACATCGCCACTCTCATTGGTCGCAGGTCGAAAACAATACTCTTGTTGCCATTGATCGAACCGTAGACCTCGCCCTTTGCAAAACTCTCCCGAATATCTCCGGCCACATCCTTGAGCTTCAGACGAGGGGCAAAACCGATCATCATCTCCCGCAACTGTTCGACACTTTTCAGCTCGGCAGCGGTAATCAGCTCAGGGCTGTTTTTCAGCTGATCCAGACGACCACCGCTGATCAGTGCATTACGCTGGGCAACCAGTGCGGCCACTTCATCGATGGTCAGACCGTAGCGCTTCAGGGATATGGGTTCCAGGGCGATCAGAAACTCGGGATCACGAAGGTCTGTGGTATGAATATCACCGATACCTTCAATTTGCCGTATTTTTAGCTCCAGATCCCTGGCCTGCTTTCGCAACTCACTGTACGACACCGCATCGGAACCGGCGATACCGACCACCATAAAGTCCAGACTATAGGACTTTGTCGCAGAAAAGGTCGGCCCATCGGTGACACCGGCAGGCAGCCCAGAGACCTTGGTCAGTGCATCACGAATATCCTGATAGGTCGCATTTGGGTCGGAGACATCGCTCTCCAGAGTCACCCGGATACTGGAGCTACCGTTCTCAGACGTGGAGGTAAACTCCTTGATGCTGGATATCGACAGTAACTCTTTCTCGATCTTGCTGGTGATATTGCTCTCGATATCCAGTGCCGTGGCACCGGGATAACTTGTGGTGATATTGCCGCTCATCATGTCGTAACGGGGCTTTTCTGCCATCGGCAGGCCGATGGCGATAAACACCCCGATAGCGATGATCAGAAAGGTCAGCGCCTTGGCAGCAAACTTGCGCAGTGATAACAGTTCCAGCAATGTGTTCATCGTGCTTCCCCGGCGATTGTGCGACCAGTGACGTCCAGATAAACACGAGACTCCATACCGGCACTCAGTTTGCCGGCACGGTTATTGACGGTGACCTCCACCAGAAATCCGGGGGCATCTGCCTGAATAGCAGGAGAGAGTACAGTCACATGACCGGTCAATGACTGCCCGATGGATGGCACAACCACCTTCAGCTGGTCGCCTTTTTTCAGGCGAGTAAAGTCCGCTTCCAGAAGATGAAAACGTGCTTTGAGCTGCTGGGTATCAACGATGGTATAGAGAGGATCGCCGACAGAGATAAACTGCCCAAGCTCGACAGTACGCTTAACAATCACACCGGAAAACGGTGCCTTGGGAGCAGACTTGTTCAGGGTTTCCCGGGCAATGTCGTATCGGACATTGCTGGCATTACGCTGTGCCTGGCTGATATTGGTCAACCGGGTCTGGTTATCCAGATCACTGGCGGAGATACCTTTGGTCTTGTACAGGGACTGAAAGCGTGCCAACTGTTTCTGCTGGGTTGTTTTGCTCACATCCAGCTCATATCTGGCCAGATTGAGATTGAGCGTGTAATCCCTGGCGGAGATGGCTAACAGAGGGTTGCCCTTTTTGACCGGATCCCCATTTTCAAAGTTGTAGGCATCGACAACACCGGACACCTGGCTACGCACCACAACCAACTTTTCGGGCAACAGTGGTGCAACGCTGTACTGACCGGGATCGAATTCATTTGCGCGTAGCAATGACGAAAATAAAAGACATGTAAGTAATACAATTTTTTTCATGATAGTGATCAGACTCCAAATTTTAAATCTCGTTAAAGCAGTGTCTCTTTTTTCCGTTTTGATCCGGTTGGTGATCGTATGCCAGGTAGCGTGAAAAAAATGTTGGTTATGTGAAAATCGTCTATATTCAGTCTGCATTGCTGACCGGTAAAAGACTGGAAAGATAATATAAAAGCGCACGTTGCCCTTGAGCTGGATAAGAAAGAGCTGAGCCAAGGGGAGTAATACGGGCAAGGGGGATGTACTGTTTCATATAGTTGTGGCAGAAGCAACCCAAAACAGTGTGCTGCTTAGTTTGGCCCGGCAGCTCAAAAAACGAACAAATAACCCGGCTATCAAAGTTTCCAACTCCAGCCAAGGCTGCAATCATTGAGAGGATAAAATCCAGAGGCGGAATATTTCCTGTCGTATAGTAAAACCAGGCTGCTCAGCGATATTGGGCAACTGAGAGTGATGTACGTCAGTAGTTTTTTAATTAACTGAAGTGCTCATCTTGTTCAGCCTTGGTCATCTGAATTTTTAAGACTTGATGCCCAGTGAATAAATTTTATTAATGGTTTTTTGAGTTAAACAGCCTGACTTAATCAAACCAGTGATGATGTTAGTTATTGGTTGACAGATGCCTTTACAAAACATGAACGCTGACTTAAGCAAATCTTCACTGTGGGGTACTTTTTTTCCAGGGTTGAAGTTTAAATCAAGGATATCCGGGTTTGACCTGAAAACAGTGTACAGCATGTCAGGGTTGAGGTTACTTTTTAATAATATACCTTCAATCTTTTCAATAGTTTTTTCGTTCCGTGGTACCCAGGTATTGCTTTTTTTGATTTCTTTATAAACGGCCTTTTGCCAGCTTGACCAATCTGACTTAATCACTTTGGTCGGATTCTTGCCGAACTGCCCCGGATTAACGCCTATGACACTGACACCACACCTGTGAGTTTCATTCAGAATGGAAGTAAACTGATGCATTAGTTCAATTTTATCGGCATCAGTATCTTTCCCACTGGTAATAGCGGTTGTTATGAATTCTCCAGCCAGATCACAGGCTGAGACGATCTCAAGTTGGTTGCATGAAGTATTGTAATCCGGCAGCTGGCTATCGGGTGTTTCGTCGTTTACTGAACTGGCTTGATCCCCAGAACCCTGGGCGTATATCTTGTTAACCAGTTCTTCGTCCACGAGTCCCATTGAGATGGCTTTCGTAATAAAGTCTTTTGCGGGTATACATCGGCCTCGCATCAGCCAGGCCACCTGCTGAAAAGGCTTCTCTTTGTTTAAAATAGAAGTTATGGAAAAAAAGTCATAACACTTCGGGTCCAATGGTGGTAAAAATGCAAACAGCAGTTTTTCTGTGTCCTCCGATCCGATCTTGTCTCCTATTTCCTTGATGGCACCATATCCCTTATCAAAATCCTTCTGGTCGACGTTGTCTTGCCACTTTTTCCAATCGCAATGGCTAAAATTCTTTGGGTTGGTTAGTGCGCTCAGTTCAGTCGGGAGTATAAAAGGTCTGGGGATGCGCTCATTTAATTGCTTGATCATTCTGGCAAACAGTGATTTTTTGCATTGGTTAATGTCCCCCTGGTTGGATTTACGGATTGCTTCGGCGTTGACAATAAATTTTCTTGCCAGCTGTTCAATGGAATAAAGACTGTCATCGATGGCTTCCTGGTAAGTGGGGGGAGCATCAGTATTTAAACAGGTGGAAGTAGAAATGCCCATGATCATAGATTATCTCTGTAATTGCAGTAAAAACACATTGTGTGGAAAAAAGCATTCACCACTCATTGACCTATTGATTAAAAAAAAGTTCAGTACACTAACCTGGGGTCGTGAGTTCACAATGGCGTCTGGTGACTTATTGCGGGTGTTCATGTTCGTCGCTGGGGCTAAAGTCTTCTGCCACAATGGCAGTCAGGGTTTTGATCCTGTCTGGATTTTTTTCGGATGTGAAGTGGTCAAAATGGTAAGATAAGTAGTTGGCCAAATGGAATCGTATATTTCTGGCTAAGTGGACAGTTACTATGCAAGGCACAACGCAGGGAGCATAGCCGTAGCTATGTGACCGGAGTTGTAACGCCGCAGAGTGACTGTCCACTTAGTCAGAAAATATGATTTCATTTGGTTAACTACTTATTGCCTGAAAATTCATATCGGTTTTTTTTTGTCATGTCTGACCCGCTTCTTTATATAGTTTCTACGCCAATGGGTAATCTGGGTGATATGACGCCCAGGGCCATAGAGGTGCTTCGTCAGGTTGACGTTATTGCCGCAGAGGATACCCGGCACAGTAAGCGTTTGATGAATCACTTTGGTATTGATACTCCGCTGATTCCCTGCCATGACCACAATGAACGACATCAGGCCGGGATGATTGTGCGACGTATGCAGGCGGGGGAGACCATTGCCCTGATCAGTGATGCCGGTACGCCGTTAATTTCTGACCCGGGCTTTTATCTGGTCCGGTCGGTGAGAGAGGCCGGGTTTCGGGTGGTTCCCATTCCCGGGGCCTGCGCATTTATCGCCGCGCTGTCAGTCAGTGGTTTGCCCACGGATCGTTTTTATTTTGCAGGTTTTCTGCCCGCGAAAGGGGCGGGGCGTCGCAAGCGAATAGAATCGTTGGCGGCTTTTGCCAGTACCTGGGGGGTTTATGAGTCGCCACACCGTATTATGGAACTTCTGGAAGATCTGGCAACGGTGCTCGGTGGTGACCGGTACATTGCTCTTGCCCGGGAAATCACCAAAACCTTTGAAACCGTGATGACCGGGACGGTGTCGGAGATTCAGGCCGTTTTGCAATCCGATGCCAATCAGCAGCGTGGCGAGTTTGTGGTGCTGATCGAGGGCTTTAAGGAGGAAGAGGATTCTGAAATCAGCCCCGATATTACAAAAATGCTGCAACGTCTGTTACAGGATTTGCCCATTAAAAAAGCAGCTGCAGTGGTCGCTGATCTGACCGGGTTGAGAAAGAAAGACCTCTATGAATTGGGTTTGGACATGAAGAAGGGGGAGTAGCTGCTGTTCCCGGGAGTTGTCCTGAAATAGACGCTTCCCGCTTTCCGCCGCCCGCTACCCGAAATGTGCTTTTGCGAGCAGCGGCTTTTTACCAGACCAGGTAAAGTGATGCAGGTATTCCGGGCAAATCATAAGTGGGTTTTTGCTGCAAGTGGGGATATGAATGACGGTTTTGCCAACCCCGAAAACGGGTGGTTTGTTATTACTGTTGATTATTGCAGATTTCACAAGTAATATTCGCCGCCGCGAGCTGGCCGGGCAGTCGCTGTTTATTCTGGTTGTTTGATCAGAGTGAAGGGAGGAAAGTCCGGGCTCCAGAGGGTAGGGCGCCAGGTAATGCCTGGGGGGCGAAAGCCTACGGAAAGTGCAGCAGAGAGTAGACCGCCTAAGCCAGTGTTCTTTTCAACGCTTGTTGTAAAGAAGTTGGCCGGTAAGGGTGAAAGGGTGCGGTAAGAGCGCACCGCATGGCTGGTAACAGTCCATGGCACGGTAAACCCCGCCTGGAGCAAGACCAAATAGGAATCCTATAGGTGTGACCCGCACTGGATTCGGGTAGGTTGCTTGAGGTGTCTGGTGACAGACATCCCAGATGAATGATTGCCCAGGCCTGCTTTGGCAGGCTGGACAGAACCCGGCTTACAGGCCGGCTCGCGACTCTTTTTTTCGCTTCAAGTTTGCTTTTCCTGATCGTTTCCAGGGTGTCTGTTGCCCCCGACGCGATTCTGTCTTTGTCTCACTGTCTTTAAATCCAAAGTCTTTATCGCAATAAAAGTGTTTTGTACCCGCTGTTGCTGCCTTTAAAAAAATAGAACCATAGTTCTTTAATTCCTCCATAGATTCTGTTTTGCCCTTTGTTTAAAGGCTTTCGCTATTCATTTTTCAAACTGTTCTTTTATTGGGTTGTCCAATAATGACGGGGAAGAGGTAGAACCCCTGCTTGACGTGGGTTTTTCAGATTCCTATAGTGTGCTTTAGTGGTGTAAAGTGGATTATTGTGGGGCAAATTGGCGGGGCCAATTGGTGGAACGAAACAGGTGGAGCGAAATGGGTGGCCGAATGGAGTTGGCTCTCATTAGTGCTTTTTATAAGTGATGGTCACTTTAAGGTTTTCAGGGGTTCGGGGACCAGGGAGAAGGTAATGTGTTTCGCGGTGTAAATGCCATTAATCTGGATGCCAAAGGGCGTCTTGCCATACCAGCCCGTTATCGGCAGGTGTTGCGGGATCGCTGCGGTGGTGCCCTGGTGGCAACGATTGACACCGACGAACCTTGCTTGCTGATTTATCCATTGGATGAGTGGGAGCTTATTCAGCAGAAAATTGAAGCACTTCCCAGTTTTCATCCAATGACCCGCCGGATTCAGAGGCTCTTGATTGGGCACGCCACCGATGTAGAGCTGGACGGCAATGGGCGTATTCTTATCCCTCCACTGTTGCGTGACTACGCAGGTCTTGAAAAGCGCAGTATTTTGCTGGGTCAGGGCAAGAAATTCGAGCTTTGGGATGAACATTGCTGGAATGAACGCCGCGACCAATACCTGAAAGAAGCCAGTGAATCAGAAGAGATTCCGATGGAATTGCAGTCGCTCTCTTTGTAAATCACTTTTTTGCTGTTGTTGAGTTAAGAAAGCTTTGTGAAAAGTTTATGAAATCGTTAAATCGTGTTGGTAGTCAGGCAGATGTCAGCAAAGGTAGCAAGGAAATGGTAGCCGCCCAAAATGAGGTGGCTGACCATGTGCATAAAACAGTGCTGCTGAATGAGGCTGTCGATGCGTTGCTGACGGATCCTGCCGGAATCTATGTCGACGGTACTTTTGGCCGGGGCGGGCACAGTCGTTTGATTTTGAACACCCTGTCAGAGCAGGGGCGGCTGGTGGGTATTGATAAAGATCCATTGGCCATTGCCACCGGTGTCCAGCTGGCCAGTGAGGACCCACGCTTTGCCATTCATCACGGTTCTTTTACTGATGTGGATTCCGTGCACAGTGACCAGTTGGTGGATGGGATTTTGCTGGATCTTGGGGTTTCTTCGCCCCAGCTGGATGATCCGGAAAGAGGTTTCAGCTTTATGCAGGAGGGACCTCTGGATATGCGGATGAATCACCAGGATGGCGAGACTGCCGCTGGCTGGCTGGCGCGGGCAGAAGAACAGGAGATCAGCCGGGTCATCTGGGAATATGGCGAAGACCGTTTTTCCCGCAGGATGGCCAGGGCCATTGTCAGGGAAAGGGATATTGAACCGATTCTGACCACACGACGGCTTGCCGATATCATTGCTGCGGCCTGCCCCACCAGGGAGAAGGGTAAGCACCCGGCGACCCGTGCGTTTCAGGCCATCAGAATCCATATCAACCGGGAGCTGGAGGATCTGGTGCTTTGTCTGGATCGGGCCCTGGAAAAATTGAAGCCCGGTGGCCGACTGGTGGTTATCAGCTTTCACTCATTGGAAGACAGGATTGTCAAACGCTTTATCCGCAAGCATCAAAAGGGTGATGAGCTGCCAAGCTGGCTGCCGGTGACAGAAGATCAGTTGAATCGGCGGATGAAAAGTCTGGGCAAGGCGATCAAACCTTCCCGGCAGGAAGTGCAGGAAAATCCCAGGGCACGAAGTGCGGTTATGCGTGTGGCAGAAAAGCTGGTTTGATGATGGGCCTGATGATGGATAGTGGTCTTCTGGCGTGTCTGCATCTTCTTCGATCTTATGGTGCTGCGCTTTTGCTGTTGTTACTGGTGATATTGTCGGGATTGTCTGTGGGTTATGTTTCCTACGAGAACCGTCTTCTGAATAACCGGATTCAGCAGGAGCTTGAGAATCGGAACAGTGCACAGGTTGAGTGGGGTAAGTTGTTGCTGGAACACAGCACACTGACATCGCCGGGAAAAATTGAACAGGTTGCCAGGGAGAAACTGGACATGGATGTGCCAAAGACCAGCCAGATAGAGATGGTTCTGCCATGACTCAGGGGCGAGCTCAGGGGCAGAAAGTATCACCGCGAAACCGGTCAGCGGCCGAGAGCAAAGCTGGCAAGGGAACTGTCTGGATTGGTCGTGTGGTGAATAGCCTGACCCGTAAGTGGCGGCTGAAAATGCTGCAATCGGTCCTGTTGGTGGCAGGGCTGGCCATTGGTTACCGAATTGTTGATTTGCAATTGCTGGATCGGCACTTCCTGCAAAATGAAGGTGATAAACGTTCTGTTCGCTATGAGTCAGTGGCTGCGCACAGAGGCGTAATTTTTGACCGCAATGGTGACCCGCTGGCGGTCAGCACGCCGGTTGTCACGATCTGGGCTGACCCTGAAGTGCTGTATCAGGCCAGTGACCGCTGGCAAGACCTGGCAAAGGCGTTGGGCGTTTCCCATAAGTGGCTGTCGGATCGTGTGCAGGCGGCCAAAACCCGGGATTTTATCTACCTCAAACGGCAGTTGACTCCGGAGCAGGGGGCAGCGGTCATGGCCTTGAGAGTGCCGGGTGTCCGGGCGATCGATGAACACCGGCGCTACTACCCGGCTGCCGAGGTGACCGCCCATCTGGTGGGTTTTACCAATATCGATGAGTCTGGTCAGGAAGGTCTGGAGTTAGCCTACAATGATTGGCTGTCCGGTGAGCCAGGTCAGCGAAGGGTGCTGAAAGACCGTAAAGGCCAGCTTGCCCGACAGGCTGAGCTGATGAAAAGTGCCAGCCCCGGCAAGGAACTGATGCTCAGTATTGATCTGAGGCTTCAGTATATGGCCTACCGGGAGTTGAAAAAGGCGGTTGAGCAGCACAAGGCCAAGGCCGGTTCTTTGATCATGCTGGATGTCAAGACCGGGGAAGTGCTGGCAATGGTCAATCAGCCTGCCTACAACCCGAATAACCGGGCGGATATGCAGGCCCATAAGATGCGCAACCGGGTGGTGACCGATATGGTCGAGCCGGGGTCAACAATGAAACCTTTTGCGGTAGCGGCTGCCCTGGAGTCTGGTCAGTTTCACAAAGACTCAGTGATTAATACTGCACCCGGTTACCTGCGACTGGGCAGGGATCAGGTAAAGGATAACCGGAATCACGGTGCTATTGATGTGACCACTGTGCTGAGACAGTCCAGTAACGTCGGGGTGTCAAAAATGGTGCTGGCCATTGGTCCGGATAAGATGCTGGATTTGCTCCAGAGGGTTGGCCTTGGTCAAAGCACCGGCACCGGTTTTCCCGGTGAAAATCCGGGCTATTTGCCCTATAGGGATCGCTGGAGTGATATCGAGATTGCTACCTTATCCTTTGGCTACGGTTTGACCGTGACACCGTTGCAACTGGCTCAGGCCTATACCGTACTTGGTGCCGGTGGCATGATGCGCCCTGTCTCGCTGATCAAGAGAGATGTGGTGCCCGACGGTGTTCGGGTAATGGATCAGCAGGTGGCGGATGATCTGAGGAAAATGCTCCGTGAGGTGGTTCATGGCGGAACCGGTGGCCGGGCGATGATCGATGCCTTTGAGGTTGGCGGGAAAACCGGAACGGCCAGAAAGGTGGGGCCAAACGGTTATATCAAGGATCGCTACATAGGTATGTTTGCCGGTTTGGCACCTATTGATAATCCACGGTTTGCCATGGTGGTCATTATTGATGATCCCTCTGGCAAGAACTATTACGGTGGCCTGATTGCCGCGCCGGTATTCTCCAAGGTGGCAGCCGGGGCGCTGCGAATGCTGGGGGTTGAGCCCGGTGAGTTGGGTAATCCGGGGGCAGATCGGCGTATGGCATTTAATCCCCATGATCGGGATGAGCAAATTTCTACACCATTGGAAGAAGGTTAAAGCGAAAAGCAATGACAGCTGAGCAAGAGAATACTCTCAATGGCGTGCTTGCCGAACTGCAGCTACCGCTGGTAGCGGTAGACAAGAAGCTGAATCAAATGACCCTCGATAGTCGCAAGATTACCGGGGGTGAGTTGTTTATTGCGATTCCCGGTATTCAGTCCGATGGCCGCAACTACATTGCTGATGCCCTGGAGAAAGGTGCCGCAGCGGTGCTGGTGGATGATAGCGAAGGGTTTGATCTGTCTGCAGCGGCAGGCAATGAGTCCGTTTTTTTGTTCCGGACCTCAGTGGCAGGGTTGGGTCCCTGGCGGATCGTTTTTATCGGCACCCTTCTGAGCAGTTGAGCGTTTTTGGCGTTACCGGCACCAATGGCAAAACCTCCTGTTGCTGGTTTCTCTCTGAAATCCTCGGGCAGCTGGGCAAGCCCTGTGCATTAATGGGCACAGTGGGGCGCGGCTTGCCGGGGCAGATGGAGGCTTCCTTAAATACCACCAGTGATGTGATTTCCCTGCAGCAGTACTTGGGGCAACTGGTAGCGGATGGCGTAGAGGCGCTGGCTATGGAGGTTTCATCCCACGGGCTTGATCAGGGGCGGGTGTCCGGGGTCTCTTTTGAGGTGGCGCTGTTTACCCATATCAGCCGTGATCATCTGGATTATCATGGTTCTCTGGAGAACTACGCAGCGGCCAAGGCCCGACTATTTTCCGAGTGTACATACCGGTATGCGGTTATTGGCAAGGACGATGAGTTTTCACCGCTGATGCTTTCCTCCTGCCCACAGAATGCCAATATCACCACCTGGTCCCTGGAAGATGCTTCGGCAGATGTGTATCTCAGTAACATTGAGACGTTACCGCAAGGTTTCAGGGCAACCCTTCATACGCCCTGGGGGGTGGGTACATTGGCGACTTCATTGCTGGGGCGTTTTAACCTGGAAAATCTGTTGGCGGTTATCGCTGCGTTGGGTGTTCAGGGATATGCACTTGATCGCCTTCTGGCAGCCATTCCAGCGATTTCTGCCCCTCCCGGCAGGATGCAGCAGTTTGGTGGTGGCAGCCAGCCGCTGGTGCTGGTTGATTATGCCCATACGCCGGATGCCATTGACAGTGTGCTTTCTTCGTTGCGTGAGCACCGTGCGCAAATAAAGAGAATGACGCCTTGTGCAAAAGATTGCGAACAAGACGCCGGGAAAATTGTCTGTATATATGGGTGTGGTGGTGACCGGGACAGAGGTAAACGACCTTTGATGACGTTCGCCGCTTTGAACGGTGCGGATAAAGCAGTGCTGACCAGTGATAATCCCAGAACTGAAGATCCCCGCCAGATCATCACTGATGCGCTGGACGGTATTACAGAGCATGACCGTCAGTGCATTCAGGTGATTGCTGATCGCTCTGAAGCCATCCGTTCCACAATTACTTCCGCCAGTGCCGGTGACATTATCGTGATCGCGGGCAAGGGGCATGAAAACTATCAGGAAATTGATGGTGTTCGACATCACTTCGATGATGCAGAGCAGGTGCAGCGGGCATTGCAATCGCAATGTGCAAGCGCCCGGTCGCAAAATGTTCAAGAGGATGTGCAGGCATGATTGAATCGATGCGCCTTGCCGAAGTTGCCGGGATTGTTAACGGTCAGTTGCATGATCTGCCAAATGATGAGCTGTCAGTCACCGGTGTCAGTATTGATACCCGAACATTGCAACCGGGTGATCTTTTTATTGCTATTAAAGGTCCTCGCTTTGATGGTCACGATTATCTGGGGCAGGCACAGGCGGCAGGCGCTGTTGCTGCCCTGACCGAACACTATGTCACTGGTGCTGCTTTGCCGCAGATTGTGGTGGCAAATTCCGAACAGGCACTTGGGCTGTTGGGTGCTGCCAATCGCAATCGCTTTGCCGGGTGTCTGGTGGGTGTTACCGGTTCCTGCGGCAAAACATCGGTTAAAGAGATGTTGCTGGCCATTTTCTCCGAAGCTGGCCCAACGCTGGCAACGCAGGGCAACCTCAATAATGCGCTGGGCACACCCTTAACGTTGTTAAGAATCAACGAATCCCATCAGTTTGCCGTGGTTGAGATGGGCACCAGTGCTCCCGGTGAAATTGAATACATTGCCAATATGGGCAGCCCTGACGTATCCGTGATCGTCAATGCCGCTGAAACCCATCTGGCGGATTTGAAGAGTGTTGAAGGGGTTGCCTGGGAAAAAGGTTTTATTCTGGATGCTCTGCCGGATGATGGTACAGCAGTTCTGAATATGGATGACCGGTTCTATGGTCAGTGGTGTGACCGAGTTCTGCAAAAGCCGGGTCGACACATGATCAGTTTCAGCGCTCAGAGTCCTGAGGCGAACTGTTTTGCCAGTGATATCACGCCCAATCAGGAAGGCACCCGATTCACGTTGCATATTCGCAGAGAGGGGCAGCAGCCAGAGCAACAATCGCTGCAGCTTTCCTTCTGGGGTCGTTACCAGGTGACCAATGCCTGTTGCGCGGCGGCGGTTGCACTTGCCTGTGGGTTGTCGCTGGACATTATTGCCCGTGGACTGGAAAATGCCCGACCTTATCAGCGGCGTGGACAACGCTTTGTTCACTCGTCCGGTGCAGTCCTGATTGATGAAACTTACAATGCCAACCCGAAAGCGACGCTGGCGGCACTGGAGCAGCTGGCGGACTGTGGTGGCCGGACCATTATGGTTCTGGGCGACATGCTGGACCTGGGTGAGATATCCGATGAACGCCATCGGGACATTGGCCGCTATGCGCAAGAACTGGGTATTCAGCAGTTTTTGAGTTTCGGGCCTTCAGCACGCCTGGCCAGTGAAGCCTTTGGCAGCGGACAGCACTTCGACGATAAAATCGAGTTGATTGCCTTTCTGAAAGCACAGCTTCAGAGCATTACTAACAGCGACAGTATGGCTGTCATGGTGAAAGGATCAAAAGGGATGAAGATGTTGGACATTATCCAGGCTCTGATTGGGTCTGATTACAAGGGAGATGCCTGATGCTGGTCTGGCTGGCAGATTATTTAGCCCAGTATTACCATGGATTTCTGGTGTTCAAGTACCTCACGTTGCGGGGTATTTTCGGGGTCCTCACGGCTCTGGCCATGAGCTTATGGCTTGGGCCTCACTTTATTCGCAAACTGAGTTTTTACCAGATTGGCCAGGCGGTCCGTGATGACGGTCCGCAAAGCCATTTAAGCAAGGCTGGCACCCCGACCATGGGGGGTGCCCTGATTCTTATCTGTATTGCCATCAGCACCTTGCTATGGGCCGATCTGAGTAACCGCTACGTCTGGGTTGTGCTGTTCGTTACCGGTATTTTCGGTGCGGTTGGCTGGGTGGACGATTACCGTAAAGTGGTTGAAAAGAACTCCCGTGGTCTGCCCGCACGGTGGAAGATGTTCTGGCAATCGGTTGCTGGCCTGGGTGCCGCTTTGTTCCTGTTTTTTACCGCGCCATCCGCGACAGAAACAACCCTGATTATTCCCTTTTTCAAAAATGCCACGTTGCAGCTGGGGCCATTTTTTGTGGTGCTGGCCTATCTGACCATTGTCGGTTCCAGTAATGCCGTCAACCTGACGGATGGCCTGGATGGTCTGGCTATTTTGCCCACTGTGATGGTGGCTTCAGCCCTGGCGGTATTTGCCTATCTGAGTGGACATGCAAGCTTTGCCCAGTACCTGCTGATTCCTGCGGTGCCGGGAGCCGGAGAGCTGATGGTATTTTCTGCTGCCATCGCCGGGGCAGGCCTTGGTTTTCTCTGGTTTAACACCTACCCGGCCCAGGTCTTTATGGGCGATGTGGGTGCGCTTGCGCTGGGTGCTGCCCTCGGGGTTGTTGCGGTTATCGTCCGCCAGGAAATCGTGCTGATTATTATGGGCGGTGTTTTTGTTATGGAGACGGTCTCTGTCATTTTGCAGGTGGGCTCCTACAAGTTAACCGGTCGTCGTATATTTCGCATGGCACCGCTGCACCACCACTTTGAGTTGAAAGGGTGGCCTGAACCGCGGGTCATCGTGCGCTTTTGGATTATTACCATTGTGCTGGTTCTGATTGGACTGGCATCGTTGAAAATTCGCTAACGGGTTTAAGGGTAACGGGATTGTGACAAGAAGCACTCTTGTTAAGAAAACAGCTGCAGCAGATAACGAGCCATCAGGGCTGATTGGCTCGAGCTGTCATCGTGTGATTATCGGTCTTGGCAAGACCGGGTTGTCCTGTGCCCGTTATCTTCATAGCCAGGGTTTGCCGTTCAAAATTATTGATACCCGGGAAACGCCACCGGGTGAAGCGGAATGTCGTCAGCTATTTCCTGATGTACCTTTGCATACCGGTGGTTTCAACGAGCAGTGGTTAATGGCTGCTGATGAGTTGGTGGTTAGTCCGGGTGTCGCTCTGTCGGAACCGGCGATTGCCCGGGCGATGGACAATGGCGCGATTGCCATTGGTGATATTGAGCTGTTTTGTCGAGCGGTCAATGCTGCTTCGGCTGTTTCATCAAAAAAGAAGCCGCTCGTCGCCATTACCGGCTCCAATGGCAAAAGCACGGTGACCACGCTGGTTGGTGAAATGGTCAGCTGTTCAGGGCTTAAGCCCGGCGTAGGGGGCAATATCGGAACCCCGGTGCTTGATTTGCTGGATGATGACAGTATTGATGTTTACGTTCTGGAGCTTTCCAGTTTCCAGCTGGAAACCACCCATAGCCTCCGTGCAACGGCAGCGACGGTTCTGAACATCAGCCCGGACCATATGGATCGTTACCCGACGTTGGTTGAATACCACCAGGCCAAGCAGCGCATTTACAAAGGGTGCGGAACCGCCGTATTTAACCGGGATGATCCTCTTACTTCCCCATTGCTTCCAGTGACTGCGGGAGCTGTGACCTTTACCAGCGGGTCTCCGGATCTTGGCCAGATGGGGCTTCTTGCTGACGATGATGGCGTCTGGCTGAGCAAGGGGCTGGAAAAGCAGATCAATACCCGGCAGATGAAACTCAAAGGCCGTCACAATTATTTGAATGCCCTTGCTGCTTTGGCTCTGGGCGAGGCGATAGGTCTCGATGCCAATGCCATGTTCGAAGCGCTGATGGCCTTTCCCGGGTTGAAGCACCGTTGCCAATGGTTGGGTGAGCAGGATGGCGTTGCCTGGTTTAACGACTCCAAAGCCACCAATGTCGGAGCCTCCGTTGCGGCTATTGAAGGCCTGGGCGATGGGCTGGCAGGCAAGATTATTCTGATTGCCGGTGGTGACGGTAAAGGTGCGGATTTCTCTGGTTTGCAGCCAGCGGTCGCGCGTTATGTCAGTCATCTGATCCTGATTGGGCGTGACGGGCCCGCCATTGAGCAGGCCGTGAAGGGTAGTGCCGAGATTCATGAGGTTGCCAGTCTGGATGATGCCGTCAGTCTTGCTGCACAGTTGGCCGAACCCGGTGATGCCGTGCTGTTGGCACCGGCATGCGCCAGTTTTGACATGTTCAACAGCTTTGAGCATCGGGGTGACCGATTTGCCGAGCTGGTCAATGGTTTGATTGTATGCTGAAGCGGGTTCGACACAGCTTTCTCACGGAGAAAGAGTCCATAGAACAGAAAGGGTCAAGGTCCACGAATGTTGACATGACCCTGTTCGGGGCTGTGCTTGCCTTGCTGGCCATTGGTCTGGTGATGGTGGGTTCTGCCTCCATGGATGTTTCCAGTGCGACCTTTGGTGATCCATTCAGAGTCGTCTTTAAGCAGTTTCTGTTTATGGTGGTGGGGCTGGGTGCCATGGGCGTCATGATGCTGGTGCCTGTCAGCCGGATTCAGCAGTTGAGCTGGGTTGGCTTGCTGGTTGCGTTCTTCCTGCTGGTGCTGGTGCTGATTGTGGGTCGGGAAATTAATGGCAGTGTCCGCTGGATTCCCCTTGGTTTTTTTAACCTGCAAGCCTCAGAGGTTGCCAAACTGTGTGTGGTGATTTATCTGGCAGGCTATCTGGTGCGACATCTTGATGAAGTGCGTACTCGCTGGAGTGGCTTTATCAAACCCATGCTGGTGCTGTCCGGGTTGGCATTGCTGCTGCTTGCGGAGCCGGATCTTGGTGCGCTGGTGGTGCTGACCGTGGCGGTGATGGGGATGATCTTTATGGCGGGTGCACGGTTCCACCAGTTTCTGGTCATGATTGCCGGCGTAATTATCCTGATTGTCCTGTTGATCTGGATGGAGCCTTATCGTATGGCTCGTATCACCTCCTACATGGATCCCTGGGCCCACGCTTTTGGCAGTGGCTATCAGTTAACCCAGGCTCTGATCGCGTTTGGTCGGGGAGCCTGGCTGGGTGAAGGGCTGGGCAATAGCATTCAGAAACTGTTTTACCTGCCGGAGGCGCACACGGATTTTGTTTTTGCCGTATTGGCAGAAGAGTTTGGCCTGATTGGTTCGTTGCTGCTGCTTGGGCTGTTTCTGTTTGTTGCCTGGCGGTCATTGCAGCTGGGCTCAAGAGCGGAAGCCAGGGGGATGTTATTCCATGGCTTCGTCGCTTATGGTATTGCCCTGCTTTTTGCCTGTCAGGCGTTGATTAACATTTCTGTGAATACCGGACTGCTGCCCACTAAAGGGCTGGCCTTACCCATGATCAGCTATGGAGGCAGCAGTTTAATTGTCAACTGTCTGGCATTTGGTATTTTGTTGCGCATTGATTTTGAACGTCGTCTGACTAAAGCCACAGAGGTTAAGCCGGTTGCTGGGCGTAAAGCTCAGGAGCAAAAGACGAGTGAAGCCGCTGGAGGTAATACAAATGGCTGAGCAGGCAGTTTCTCAAACGCCTTCGGAGGCACCCAAAGTGATTATCATGGCAGGGGGCACCGGAGGACATATTTTCCCGGGGCTGGCTACAGCCAGGGAACTCATTAAGCAGGGGTACCGGGTTCATTGGCTGGGCACTCCCGGAAGCATGGAAGCCGAGCTTGTGCCCGGGCATGGGATTGATATCAGCTTTATTCCGGTCACCGGCCTGCGGGGCAAAGGGTTGAGCTTTCTGTTGCAAGCTCCCTGGCGTCTGGCTGTTTCATTATTTAAAGCCGTTCGGGTTCTGAGAGAACACCGGCCGGTTTGTGTTGTTGGTATGGGGGGCTATGTCACAGGGCCGGGTGGTGTGGCTGCGCGGTTGTTGGGAATTCCCCTGGTGGTTCATGAACAAAATGCCGTGGCAGGTCTGACCAATAAACTGCTGGCCAGGATTGCTACCCGGGTGCTTGAAGCGTTTCCGGGAACCTTTGCGGGGCTCTCTTCACGCATTGCCCGGAAAGTTGTACTGACCGGGAATCCGGTGCGTCCGGAGATTGTCACCGTTCCTGCCCATTTACCACGTATTCCCTTAAGACTGCTGGTCGTTGGGGGGAGCCGGGGAGCCCTGGCAATCAACCAGATGATTCCCCGGGTTTTACAAAACTGTGGTGCTCAGATTGACGTCTGGCACCAGACTGGTAAGGGAACCTTTGAGCAGTGTCTTGCAGATTATCAGCAGCTCGGCGTTTCCGGTCGGGTAGAGCCGTTTATTGATGATATGGCTCAGGCTTATGAGTGGGCGGATCTGGTCATCTGCCGCTCCGGCGCATTAACCATCGCAGAACTGGCAGCGGCAGGAAAACCCGGAATTCTGGTGCCTTTCCCGTTTGCAGTGGATGATCATCAGACAGTGAATGGGCGTTACCTGGTCGATCGAGGTGCAGCCTTGATGGTTCAGCAAAAAGATTTGAATGTGGACAGTTTGACAAACATGATTTTGAAGCTGGCAGATAATCCTGAACAGCTTGAACGAATGGCCTCATCAGCAAGAACGGCCAGTTTGCCACAGGCGACTGATGACGTGGTCAGGCTCTGTCTTGAAGCGGCTGGTAAGGAGGTCTCTTATGCCTGATGTAAAAAGTCGGATTCCCGTTGTGGCGGTGCCAGAGATGAGGCGTATCCGTAAAATCCATTTTGTCGGTATTGGTGGTTCCGGCATGTGTGGCATTGCCGAGGTCCTGCTGAATCAGGGGTATGAAATCTCTGGCTCGGATATTCGTGCATCCTCAGTGACTGAGCGTCTTGAAGGGCTCGGGATTGAGGTGTTTATTGGCCACCGTGCCGACAATGTGATCAACGCAGATGTGATTGTCACCTCAACCGCGGTTGCTGGAGATAACCCGGAAGTGGTTGAGGGGGAAAGACGTCGGCTGCCCATTGTTCCCCGGGCCCAGATGCTGGCGGAATTAATGCGCTATCGCCACGGCATTGCGGTAGCGGGTACCCATGGCAAGACCACTACCACCAGTCTGCTGGCTTCGGTTCTCGGGTTCAGTGGTATGGACCCGACGTTTGTGATTGGGGGCAGGCTCAACTCGGCCGGTACCAATGCCAAACTGGGTGGCAGCCGTTACCTGGTGGCCGAGGCGGATGAGTCTGATGCCTCTTTCCTGCATTTGCAGCCGATGGTGTCCATTATCACCAATATTGATGCTGACCATATGTCTACCTACGACGGTGACTTTGGCAAGCTGAAAAAGGCATTTATTGATTTCTTGCACAATCTGCCTTTTTACGGTGTGGCGATTGTCTGTATCGACTGTCCGGTTGTTCGGGAACTGTTGCCGGAAATCAAACGACAGGTGATTACCTATGGTTTCAGTGAAGACGCGGATTACCGGGCAGTGAATGTTCGTCAGCAAGGCATGAGAACCTCGTTTGACCTGGTTCGCCGCACTGATGTCGAAGAAGCCCCTGTGACCATTGAACTGGGTATTCCCGGACGCCATAACGTGCTGAATGCTCTGGCCGCGTTTGCCACGGCGGCTGATGAAGGCATTCCGGATCAGGTGATTGCTGAAGGGCTGAGTCGTTTTGATGGTGTTGGCCGACGTTTCCAGGTGCTGGGAGAGTTTTCTACCCGGGTTGGCGACGTGATGCTGGTGGATGATTATGGCCACCACCCGACGGAAGTGGATGCGACCATTAAAGCGGTTCGTGATGGCTGGGAGGACAAACGACTGGTGATGATTTACCAGCCGCATCGCTTCTCTCGTACCCGTGACCTGTATGAGGATTTTGTCGATGTGCTGTCCAGGGTTGATGTTCTTCTGTTAATGGAAGTGTACCCTGCCGGAGAAGAACCGATTGCAGGGGCGGACAGTCGCTCACTATGCCGGAGTATTCGCCAGCGTGGACTGGTTGATCCGATATTTATTGCCCGGCCTGAAGACGTTGAGTCAGTATTGGCGGATGTACTTCAGGATGGTGACTTGCTGTTGGCTCAGGGAGCCGGGGATATTGGCGCACTGGCTCTAAGGCTGGCCAGTGCTGAGTTGGCTCTGCCGAAGACAGAACAGTAAAGCTACGAATTGAATAGTAAAGGAAAACAGTGCATGAAGTACGACCGGAGTTGTGATCACTTCGATCCAAAAGCTTTTGGCAAGGTTGCTGTACTTTTCGGTGGAAACTCCGCAGAAAGGGCAGTGAGCCTGACCAGTGGTGAGCGTATTTATGCCGCGTTGCATCGCCAGGGTGTGACATGCCAGCTGATTGATACCTGTGAGAATGTTGTTGAGCAGCTTCAGCAATATGCACCTGACTACGCCTTCATTGCCTTGCATGGCGGTGGGGGAGAAGATGGAACGATACAGGGAATGCTGGAAACCATGGGTATTCCCTATCCCGGCAGTGGTGTTATGGCATCGGCCCTGGCGATGGATAAATACCGCTGCAAGCTGCTCTGGCAATCCATTGGGCTGCCAACACCGGAGTTTGCCCTGGTTATGGGGGTTGACAATCTTGGCCATGCCGAGTCGCTGTTGCCCGCCTTTGTCAAACCCAGCATGGAGGGCTCCAGTGTTGGTGTGGCACGGGTTGACCGTAGGGAAGACCTTGAGGCTGCCTGCGAGCGCGCAGCGGAGCACAAAGGAGCGGTTCTGGTGGAGTCGTTTATCGATGGGCCTGAGTTTACGGTGGGTATTCTTAATGGTCAGCCACTGCCTGTTATCAGGATTGAGGCAGAGGGTGAATTTTATGATTACCAGGCCAAGTATCTGTCGGATAATACCCGCTACTCCATTCCCTGTGGCCTGACTTCTGTTAAGGAGCAGGAACTGCAGGCGGTCGCCCTGACGGCATTTGAAGCCCTTGGGTGTTCAGGCTGGGGGCGTGTTGACTTTATGCAGGATCAGCAGGGACGATTCTGGTTGCTTGAGGTCAATACTATTCCGGGGATGACAGATCATAGTCTGCTGCCGATGGCCGCAGCGGATGCCGGTTTATCTTTCGATGAACTGGTGATTGAAATATTGAAAACAGCGGATGTCTGATCGAGCAGGTTGGTCTGTTTCAGCCGGTTGGTCGGGGGAAGTACGGGGCGCATCCCGAAGGGACGGTCAACAGGTTGTTGGCAGAGGGAAAAAACACTGCCGTGGAAAAGAGTGCTTCAGGTTCTGGTGTCTCTTGTTCTGCTGGCAGGCTTGCTGGGCTCAATGCCGTGGTTGGTGAACTGGTTGAATCAGCCGATAGCACGGGTGGAAGTGCATGCAGGCTTTGAGTATTTATCCAGAGAGCAAGTCGAGGGTGTTTTGCAGCCTCACTTACAGGACCGTTTTTTTGCCCTGGATTTGCGCGAGATGCAGCAGGTTCTGATGGCAATGCCCTGGATTAAGACCGCCTCGGTTCGACGACAGTGGCCTGACAGTGTCCAGGTGAGCCTGACCGAACAGCAGCCGGTGGCGAGGTGGGGCAGCAGCGCCCTGATCAGCAATGAAGGTGAGGTGTTTGCACCAGAGGATATTGCCGGTTTTTCCGCCATGCCGGTTCTGGGTGGCCCGGAAGAGCTGGCGGTGGAGGTGATGCAGCAATATCTGGCCATCAGTCAGTTGCTCCGGCCTATGGGGCTCAGGCTGACCATGCTGAAACGTAGCAATAGTGGCTCATGGCGATTTACCATAGGACATGTTGAGGTCAATATTGGTCGTGACCGAAGGATGGAAAGACTGCAGCGTTTTGTCCGTCTTTATCATGCCAGGCTGGAGTCTCGCTGGGATCAGGTAAAGCGGGTAGATTTGCGCTATTTGAACGGTGCTTCGGTTGCCTGGAGTGAGACGCTGGTTAACACGGGGTCAAAATAAGTCAGCCAGGCTCAGATTTATGATCGTTAGAGAAGTTTGGGAAGATTGATGCCATGACAGCGGCAGATAATGGAAGATTGATCGTTGGGTTGGATATAGGCACCTCGAAAGTCGTGGCTATTGTCGGAGAGCTCAACGCTGAGGGTGACATTGAAGTCATCGGCATCGGCTCGCATATTTCCCGCGGGCTTAAGCGTGGCGTTGTGGTTAATATTGACTCTACGGTCCATGCCATTAAGAGAGCCGTTGAAGAAGCTGAGCTGATGGCCGGGTGTCAGATACACTCGGTCTATGCCGGTATTGCCGGCAATCACATCAAGAGTCTTAACTCCCATGGTATCGTTGCGATACGTGAGCGTGAAGTGAATGGTGCCGATATTGACCGGGTGATTGATGCCGCCCAGGCGGTGGCGATCCCGGCGGATCAGCGTATTCTGCATATTCTTCCACAGGAGTATGCCATTGATAACCAGGAGGGAATCAAGGAGCCTCACGGGATGTCCGGTGTCCGGCTGGAAGCCAAGGTTCACCTGGTGACCTGTGCTGTTAATGCGGCCCAGAATATTGAGAACTGCATCCGTCGCTGTGGTCTGGAAGTGGACGATATTATTCTTGAACAGCTGGCTTCAAGTTATTCGGTGCTTTCAGAAGATGAGAAAGAGCTGGGCGTCTGTATGGTGGATATCGGCGGTGGCACGACAGATATTGCCATCTTTACCGATGGTGCGATTCGGCATACGGCAGTGATTCCCATTGCCGGTGATCAGGTGACCAATGACATTGCCATGGCCTTGCGGACACCGACGCAAAATGCCGAGGACATAAAGATTAAATATGCCTGTGCCCTGGCGCAGCTGGCTGGAGCCGATGAAACCATTAAAGTTCCCAGTGTCGGTGAGCGACCTTCCAGGGAGCTTTCCCGGCAGGCGCTGGCAGAGGTGGTAGAACCTCGTTATGACGAGCTGTTTACGTTAATTAATGCAGAGATCAGGCGCAGTGGTTTCGAAGACCTGATCCCCGCAGGCATCGTTCTGACCGGTGGTACTTCCAAGATCGAGGGAGCTATTGAATTGGCAGAAGAGATTTTCCACATGCCGGTCAGGCTGGGTGTGCCGCAGTTAGTGAAAGGGCTGAGTGATGTGGTCAGTAATCCCATTTATTCAACGGGTGTCGGGCTGTTGCACTACGGCCAGAAAATGCAGAAAGACGGTTTGAAAAAGTCGATCGCCAGCAAACCTCAGGATGCTGGGCTGATGGACAAGATGAAGCGCTGGTTTCAAAACTTTTAAGTGTTTAGCCGCGCAGGTTTTCAGTAACGGTATTGGTAAGTATTTGTTAGATTAAGGGTGATAAAAAGGAGATGACCATGTTTGAATTGGTGGATAACGTACCGCAGGAAGCGGTCATAAAAGTTATCGGTGTCGGTGGTGGTGGTGGTAATGCAGTCTGCCACATGCTGAATAGTCAGCTCGAAGGTGTTGAGTTTGCCTGTGCAAACACTGACGCCCAGGCGCTGAAAAAGCAGCATTTGCAGGCCCATACTCACCTGCAGCTGGGAGCCTCGATCACGCGAGGGCTTGGTGCAGGCGCGAACCCGAATGTCGGTCGCGAGGCGGCGATGGAAGACCGGGAGCGTATCGCCGAGCTCCTCAAAGGTGCGGATATGGTCTTTATTGCCGCTGGCATGGGCGGTGGTACCGGGACCGGTGCAGCTCCGGTGGTTGCCGAGATAGCCCGGGAGCTTGGCGCACTGACCGTGGCCGTGGTCACGAAGCCATTCGGTTTTGAAGGCAAGCGCAGAATGGCGGTTGCCGAAGAAGGTCTGAAAGAGCTTCAGGAACATGTGGATTCGCTGATTACCATTCCCAATGAAAAGTTACTGCCAGTGCTTGGCAGTGATGTCAGTCTGCTCAATGCCTTTGGTGCTGCCAATGATGTTCTGCTGGGTGCGGTGCAGGGTATTTCTGAACTGATTACCCGTGATGGTCTCATCAACGTTGACTTTGCCGATGTTCGCACAGTGATGTCAGAAATGGGTATGGCGATGATGGGTACCGGAGTTGCCACGGGTAGCGGCCGTGCAGCAGAAGCAGCTGAGAAAGCCATCCGCAGTCCGCTGCTGGAAGATGTTGATCTGCAGGGAGCCAAAGGTGTTCTGGTTAACATTACTGCCGGCCTTGACTTTACCGTTGGTGAGTACAACCAGGTAGGCGACGTTGTAAGTCAGTTTGCGTCTAACGATGCAACCGTTGTTATCGGTACTGTTATTGACTCGGAATTAACGGACGAGCTGCGGGTAACTGTCGTGGCAACCGGTATCGGTGCGGGCGGCGTTGCCAGGGAGCAGTTGAAGGTGGTTGAAAAAGCACCGCCAAAAAACAAAGATGGCACACCTGACTACGGCAGGCTGGACATTTCTCCTCTGTTGCGTGACAAAAAGAAGGAGGAAGGGGAAGTGGCTCCGAGGGAAGAAGGTAAACGGGCAGCGGTGGCGACCGGAGATAGTGTCGATTACCTCGATATACCGGCATTTCTGAGGCGTCAGGCGGATTAATCAGGGCGTATAAATGCGAACTTGTCTCAATTGTTACTTTTGTTACAATGTGACGTTGCATCCAAATAACAGGGACCTTTCAGGTCGCGGAACAGCGTTATCATGATCAGACAGCGTACACTGAAAAATATTATTCGTGCTACGGGCGTGGGCCTTCACTCCGGTGAAAAGGTTTACCTTACTCTTAAGCCTGCTCCCGTAGATACCGGCATCATTTTCTGTCGTACAGACCTTGACCCGGTCATTGAAATTCCGGCACATGCCCTGAATGTCGGGCAGACGACACTGTGCACGTCTTTGCATAAAGACGGCACCCGAATTGACACTGTTGAACACCTTCTCTCCGCCCTGGCTGGGCTGGGTATTGATAACGCCTACGTTGAGGTCAGTGCCCACGAGGTTCCCATAATGGACGGCAGCGCTGGTCCATTCGTATTCCTGCTACAGTCCGCAGGTATCCAGGAGCAGAATGCGCCCAAGAAGTTCATTCGCATCAAAGAAGATGTGACGGTGACGGATGGGGATAAAACGGCAACCTTCAAACCATACGACGGTTTCAAAGTAAGCTTCACCATTGACTTTGATCATCCTGTTTTCAAAAGCCGCTCCCAGACAGCGTCGATTGACTTCTCCAGTACCTCTTTTGTGAAGGAAGTGAGCAGGGCCCGTACTTTCGGCTTTATGCGTGATGTCGAGTACCTGCGTTCCCAGAATCTGGCCCTTGGCGGCAGCGTGGATAATGTGGTTGTTGTCGATGAGTACCGAATTCTCAATGAAGATGGCCTCCGCTATCACGATGAGTTTGTCAAGCACAAGATGCTGGACGCGATCGGCGACCTTTATTTGCTGGGGCATAGTTTGATTGGCCAGTTCATCGGTCATAAATCTGGCCATGAACTTAACAATAAACTGGTTAGAACGTTGCTTGCCAATGAAAAATTATGGGAGATAGTGACTTTCGAAGAGGCTGAGGTTTCTCCGATCTCCTATCAGAAGCCCGTTGCTGTAACGGCCTGATGACTGCTTTTTGAGTTAATGCTGATCATTACGTGATTTTTTGCGAGGCTGGACAAATTTAGTCTTGAATCAGGCCACAATGATAGTGGCCTTTTTTCTAGGAGGCTGTCAGTAAAAAGTCTTTATCCCGAACTGGTTTCTGATAAGGGCATGTTGTTCAAGAGTACTGTTTTTTTGACCTTGAACTGTCGTTGAGCGCATTAAAAAATACCGTTTTACAACGATAACATCAGTATCAGGTGGCTCCCGTGCAGGGTGGGATGTAGACGAGCGTAGCTGTGGAAGTGAGGAAATCCGTCCTCTGGTTCTGTATTTTGCATGCTCCTGAAATACAATAGTGGAGATATGCTGCGGGTTGGGCATTAAGGGTTGCTGATGAAAATTATTGTTGTTAACCAGGATCATTCTCAAACCCGAACTTATTCCGGAAGTGGAAAACGGGTAGGGGTTCTGTTTTGCTGTGCTTTTTTGCTCTCCATGGCCGTTGGTGGTGGCGCAATGTATGCCTGGTTGACCAATAACCAGGAGCACATGTTAACCAGTGAGGGCGTTAAAAACTGGAAACAGGTTCTGGATACACAGCAACAGGATCTTGGCCTGGTTCGTCAGCAGGCACAAAACCAGCTGGATGCCCTGATGCTCAGGCTGTCTGAACTTCAGGGGCGTATGACCCGACTTGATGCCCTTGGCGAACGCCTTACCAGCAAGGCAAAACTGGATGACGGTGAGTTTGACTTCAATGAAGCGCCTGCACTGGGTGGACCTCAGGAGTTTACTGAAGCAGAAGCAGCCTACAGCAAGGTGAGTCTGATTGAGGCTATTGATCAATTGGCGGATCAGATCGATAACCGTGAAGAACAACTGGACCTTCTGGATAATCTTATTGCCAACAGAACCCTGCACGACGATGCATTTCTGGCGGGGTTGCCCGTCAGAAAAGGCTGGCTCTCTTCCCGCTATGGTCGCCGTACCGACCCGTTTACCGGTAAGGGTGCCTGGCATAATGGTGTGGATTTTGCCGGTAAGCGCGGCTCAGACATTATTTCCGTGGCGGCAGGTGTTGTTGTCTGGTCAGGCACCCGCTCAGGCTTTGGGCTTCTGGTGGAGGTCAATCATGGCAATGGTTATCTGACACGTTATGCCCACAATGATGAAAACCTGGTCAAGGTCGGTGATATTGTCACCAGAGGGCAGGCCGTTGCCAGAATGGGCAGTTCCGGGCGGTCAACCGGACCACACGTTCACTTTGAGGTCTTGAAAAATGGTAAGCCTCAGGACCCTTCGAGATATATCTACAGAGCAAGTAAGTAGAATTTAAGGCTGATTTTTTTCTTCCTCAGGGCGGTTTTTTTTAACGTCAGCTTTCAGTCGAGAAATGCCCGCAGGTAGCGATCGAAGGCTTCGGTTTCTACCAGGAAGGCATCATGGCCATATTGAGAGGGGTGATTGATATAGTGACAGTCCACCCGTCCCTTCAGCAGCCCCTGGTACAGCTCTTGCTGTTGTTGCGGAGTGAACAGAATATCACTCTCTACCGAAATCACTGTGGTTTTAGCGGTGATTCTGCCGCAAGTGGCTTCGAGTGATCCGTATGGCTGCGTCACATCATATTGGTCCATTGCGGCGGTCAGTACCAAATAGCAATTGGCATCAAAGCTGCGGCAAAACAGATCGGCGTTATAATCCATATAGCTGTTGATTTCCTCATCACGCATACCGATGTTGTTGAAACTATTGAAGCGTCGGTTCCATTCAGCGGCGTTACGATAAGTATAAAGCCCAAGCTTTCGTGCCAATCGAAATCCGTTCAGCCGGGCATCCGGTGCATAATTGCCATCTTGAAAAGCCGGATCCAGCCGAATCGATTCCTGCTGGATCCGACGGTTAGCAATATTGGCCGGATATGCCTTATAGGACGAACTGGTCAACAGTAACCTTTGCACTGAATCTGGATAATCAATTGCCCAGGTCAGTGAAACCATAGCGCCCATTGAGTTACCAATCATGGCATACAGGCTCTCAATGCCGAGATGATCCAGTAATAACTTCTGACTGTGCACCATGTCTGCCATCACCACCTCCGGAAAGTCCCCTGCCCAGGGCTTGCCGGTCACCTGATTAATGGTCAGCGGACTGGTTGAACCAAAACAACTGCCCAAATTATTGATGCAAATAACATGATACCTGTCGGTATCAACCGCTTTGCCCGGCCCCACCAAGGCCTGCCACCAACCCTTTTTCGGATTGGCTTCAGTGGCAGCGACATGGGGCCCGACACTCAAGGCATGATGAATCAGAACAACATTATCCCTTGGCTTATTCAAATGACCGAACGTTTCGTAACACAACTGCCAGTGTTCCAATACCCGGCCATTGGCAAGGGTGAACGGCTTCGTACTTGTAAACAGTCTGGAGCCGTCTTCGAGGTTCTGTATCGAATAACTCAAGACAGTATTACTTTAAGGTTTCCAGCACTTCGTCGTCTGAACCTTCGGCTATATCCTCAAACAGGAAGGTAGACATGTAACGTTCGCCGGTATCCGGCAACATGGCCAGAATGGTAGAGCCTTCAGGCGCAGTTTCAGCCACTTCAAGTGCAGTCGCAACCGTTGCACCGGCAGAGATACCACAGAAGATGCCTTCTTTGCGAGCCAGTTCAAGCGCGGTATCACGGGCAACCACGTCATCAACCGGCAATACTTCATCAATGACGTCACGGTTAAGGACCGGGGCGATAAAATCCGGTGTCCAACCCTGAATCTTGTGCGGTGCCCACTCTTTGCCACTGAGCAATGCCGCACTGGCAGGTTCGGTGCAGATGATTTTGATGTCTGGACGGGCAGCCTTAAGTACTTCACCGACACCGGTGATGGTACCGCCGGTGCCGTAGCCACTGACAAAATAATCCAGCCGCTGGCCGGCAAAATCCTGCAAAATTTCAGGGGCGGTGGTGTTCCGGTGATATTCAGGATTGGCTTCGTTTTCAAACTGTCGAGCCAGGAACCAGCCATTTTTCTCGGACAACTCTTTGGCAACCCGCACCATGCCGGTACCACGCTCGGCAGCCGGCGTCAGTACAACTTTGGCTCCCAAGGCGCGCATGATTTTGCGTCGCTCAACAGAGAATGTTTCGGTCATAACCGCCACAAAAGGATGGTTCAATGCCGCACACACCATGGCCATGGCGATACCTGTATTACCGGAGGTCGCTTCTACGACGGTTTGACCTTCTTCAAGTTCACCTTTTTGCCGGGCGTCGTTGATGATGGCAAATGCCAAACGGTCCTTTACAGAGGACATAGGGTTAAAGTACTCGGCCTTCACGTAGAAGTTGACGTGTGCCGGTGCCAGGCGATTGATTTTAACGATGGGAGTCTGGCCGATCGTTTCTAAAATTGAATTGTAAATCATAAGGGTATGTCTCTTGCTGCCGCCCCGGTTGATATTTTTCTGAGCTCTGTTGCCAAAGGGCTGTTCAGATTTTCAGGCGCACCAGTATGCCGTCAGTTCAATACCAGTGCAAAAATCTAAACCAGCTTGAAAGCATTGAATATTTTTTACCGACTCAGCTTAATGGACAGCACAGAAATACAGCTAATATAGGTGAGACTTTGCCGTGATTGTCATAGAATGTTGGACTATTGTGCGCTTGTCTGCTCCGGCCCGGATTTGTCGGTAGGAGGACAGCTCCGGAAACAGAGTGTGAGACTGTTAACAACTTATGTTTGCTTCGTTAATTAAGAAAGTTATTGGTAGCCGGAATGACCGCCAGCTGAAACGGATGGGCAAGATTGTCAAATCAATCAATGCCCTGGAAGAAAGCCTGGCGGCTTTGAGCGACGATGAGCTGAAGGCTAAAACCGGAGAGTTTCGTGAGCGCTTCAACAAAGGCGAAACCCTTGATGACCTGTTGCCTGAGGCGTTTGCTGTGGTTCGTGAGGCGGGCAAGCGGGTGATGGGCATGCGTCATTTTGATGTCCAGCTTATTGGTGGTATGACCCTCCATGAAGGGCGCATTGCCGAGATGCGCACCGGTGAAGGTAAGACACTGGTAGCCACCCTGCCTGCTTATTTGAACGCGATTCCCGGTCAGGGCGTTCATGTGGTTACCGTGAATGATTATCTGGCTCGTCGTGATGCGAACTGGATGCGCCCGCTCTATGAGTTTCTGGGGATGAGCGTGGGCATTGTTGTTCCGCAGCAGGATCCGGAAGAGAAGCGTCAGGCTTATCAGGCGGATATCACCTACGGAACCAACAACGAGTTTGGTTTTGACTACCTTCGTGACAACATGGCCTTCCGGAAGGAAGATCGCTTCCAGCGTGATCTCTTCTTCTCCATTGTCGATGAGGTTGACTCGATTCTGATTGATGAGGCCAGAACACCGCTGATTATTTCCGGCCCGGCTGAAGACTCCTCAGAACTTTATAAAAAGATGAATCAGCTGGTTCCCAGGCTGCAACGGCAGGAGCCCATTCCTGAAGACCAGGATCCCAATACCGTTGAACTTACCGGTCATTACTCAGTCGATGAGAAGACCCGCCAGGTTGAGTTGAATGAACTGGGCCATCAGTTTATTGAAGAGCTGCTGCAACAGGAAGGTTTGTTGCCGGAAGGGGAAAGTCTTTACGCCTCCAACAACCTGAACCTGCTGCACCATGCGAACTCAGCCCTGAAAGCCCATGTGCTGTTTAACCGCAATGTGGAATACATTGTGCAGAATAATGAAGTTCTGCTGGTGGATGAGCATACCGGCCGGACCATGCCGGGCCGTCGTCTCTCGGAAGGTCTGCATCAGGCGATTGAAGCGAAAGAAGGGCTGCGTATTCAGGCGGAGAGCCAGACTCTGGCTTCCACAACGTTCCAGAATTATTTCCGGAATTATGACAAGCTCTCCGGCATGACCGGTACTGCCGATACCGAAGCGTTCGAGTTCCGTCAGATTTATGGCCTGGACGTGATTGTTATTCCTACCCATAAGGAGATGGTTCGTCAGGATGGCAATGATCTCGTCTATCTGACGATCGCGGAAAAATACGACGCCATTATTGAAGATATCAAGGAAACGGTGAAAGCCGAGCGTCCGGTTCTGGTGGGTACGGCGTCTATCGACTCTTCTGAGCATCTGTCTAAAGCTCTTGATAAAGCGGGCATTGCTCACCAGGTACTGAATGCCAAATTCCATGAGAAAGAAGCGGATATCATCGCCCAGGCTGGTCGCCCCGGTGCGGTCACCATCGCCACCAATATGGCGGGCCGTGGTACCGATATCATGCTGGGCGGTAACTGGAAGGCAGAAGTTGCTGAGCTGGATAACCCGGCCCAGGAGCAAATTGATCAGATCAAAGCGGATTGGCAGAAACGCCACATGGCGGTGCTTGAAGCCGGTGGTCTGCATATTATCGGTACCGAGCGTCACGAGTCACGACGTATTGATAACCAGTTAAGAGGCCGTTCCGGTCGTCAGGGCGACCCGGGCTCTTCCCGTTTTTATCTGTCTCTGGAAGACAGCCTGATGCGGATTTTCGCTTCTGAGCGGGTCAAGAACTTTATGAAAGCCCTGGGCATGGAAAAAGGTGAAGCCATTGAACACCGCATGGTGACCAATGCCATCGAAAAAGCCCAGCGTAAAGTGGAAGGTCGCAACTTTGATATTCGTAAGCAGCTGCTGGAATATGATGATGTTGCCAATGACCAGCGTAAGGTCATTTATCATCAACGGGATGAACTGCTCAGTGCGGAGGATGTTTCTTCCAGTATTGAAGCACTCCGTGAAGACGTGGTCAGTGGCCTGATCAGTCAGCACATTCCACCCCAGAGCCTGGAAGAGCAGTGGGATGTGAAAGGTCTGGAAGAGAAACTGGCCAGCGAGCTCAATGAGCGTATGCCGGTTCAGCAGTGGCTGGATGAAGATGATCGTCTGGATGAAGAGGCGCTTCGTGAGCGTATTCTTCAGGGGGTAATCGATTCTTACCGCAAGAAGGAAGAACTGGCCGGTGCTGAAGTTCTGCGCAACTTTGAAAAGCATATTCTGCTGCGGATTCTGGATGACAAGTGGAAAGAGCATCTGGCCACCATGGACCACCTGAGACAGGGTATTCATCTGCGTGGTTATGCCCAGAAGAACCCCAAGCAGGAATACAAGCGTGAGGCGTTTGAGTTATTCCAGCAGATGCTTGAGGATATCAAGTACGACACGATTCGTATTATCTCCCATGTGCAGGTGCAGGAAGATGATCGAACCGCTGAGATGGAACGTCAGCGTCGTGAGGAAATGGCCCGGAGAATGCAGTTTGAGCATGCCAGGGCCCAGGGTGTAGAAGCAGAAGCAACCGGGCAGGAAGCACCTGAAGAGGAAGCTCACCAGCCATTTGTCCGGGAAGGGCGTAAAGTGGGGCGGAACGATCCGTGTCCATGTGGTTCCGGTAAAAAGTTCAAACAGTGCCACGGTAAAATTGCCTGATCAGGGCCGGTAACTTAAACTGCGGGTCAGCTTTAACAGGCTGACCCGTTTTTGTTTGTGCATCGGCATCTGCTCTAGGAGCCTGTCCGAGAATAGACTGCCCTACCGGCAACTGCTCCTGCGTTGCTCTAGCTCCTGCATCCATGCAGTCGTGCGGTGGCAGCAAATTGGTCTAAAAATTCCGTTTTGTTCGGCAAATAGCCCCGCTATTCACCTCACAAAACGAAATTTTTATCCTCAATTTTCTGCCATCCTCGCTACGGGCGCTATTCTCGGACAGGCTCCTAGGCGTAACCACAAAATCAGTCAAGAATAAGCAACGATATCACCAATGGAGTCAATCATGGCAACGGGTTCTGGGGAATGGACTGCAGTGAAACCGGTCAGGGGCTTTCGCCTGGGAACGGCAATGGCGGGGATCAGAAAACCCGGCCGCCGGGATCTTGTGGTGATGAACTGGGATAAGGGCAGCTCCGTGGCCGGGGGTTTTTACCCTTAACCGCTTCTGTGCGGCCCCGGTTCATTTAAGCCGTGAGCGCTTAACCAGTGATCCCCGTTACTTTCTGATTAACACCGGCAATGCCAATGCAGGCACCGGTGAACAGGGAATGGTGGCAGCCAGGCAGACATCATCCGAGCTGGCGACGTTGTCCGGCGTTAATGAGTGTCAGGTCCTGCCGTTTTCAACCGGCGTGATTGGTGAGCAGCTTCCGGTCAATACGCTCTGTGCAGCGCTACCAGCGGCGCTGTCTGATCTGCAAGAAGATAACTGGTTGCATGCCGCTGAAGGTATCATGACCACCGATACGCGACCTAAAGGCAGCAGCCGTCAATTTCAACATGAGGGAACCACCTATACAGTCTCCGGAATCAGTAAGGGTGCCGGAATGATCAAGCCCAATATGGGCACCATGCTGGCTTATATCGCAACGGATGCGGCGGTTGAACAAACGTTTTTGCAAAACCTGCTGTTGGACATTACCAACCAATCCTTTAACCGGATCACCATCGATGGTGATACATCGACCAATGACAGCTTTATGGTGGTTGCTACAGGGGCGGCTGGTAATGATCCAATCACTTCCCGAGATTCCGGGTTGGCCGGGAAGCTAGCGGCGAGCCTTCGCGAGGTGGCCGTTGAGCTTGCCCAGGCGATTGTCAGGGATGGCGAGGGAGCCACCAAATTTGTCACTGTAAAAGTGGCAGAGGCGGCCTCCCATCAGGACGCCCTGGAAGTGGCTTATACCGTCGCCCATTCGCCACTGGTTAAAACCGCCCTGTTTGCCAGTGACCCAAACTGGGGGCGAATTCTGGCAGCGGTTGGCCGGGCCGATATTCCTGCGCTTGAGATTGACCGTGTATCCATCTGGCTGGGGGATACTGCCATTGTTGACTGTGGCCAGCCCGCAGTGGGTTATACCGAAGAAGCCGGCCAGAAAGTAATGGATCAGGAGGACATTCTGATCAGGATTTCCCTGGGCGCAGGCCATTGCACCGAAGAGATCTGGACGACCGATTTATCCCATGAGTATGTTAAGATCAACGCCGAGTATCGCACCTGAATCCATTGCCTCAATGATTATTGACAATAGAAACGTGGTTCATGTGGCAGTTGCTGTGATTCTTGGGGACGATGGCCGGGTTTTACTGGCCAAGCGTCCTGAAGATAAACACATGGGCGGATTATGGGAGTTTCCCGGCGGTAAAGTCGAGTCCGGGGAAGATATCAGGGTCGCCCTGAGTCGGGAACTTCGCGAAGAGCTGGATATCGGCGTTGCCACTTTTTCACCACTCATCAAAATTCGCCATGACTACCCTGATAAGTCCGTATTGCTGGATACCTGGGTGGTCAGTGGTATTCAGGGCGAGCCGAAAGGCAATGAAGGTCAGTTGATTCAGTGGGTTGAGAAGGAATGTCTTAATGACTATGAGTTTCCTGAAGCCAATAAGGTGATTCTCCGGGCGCTGCAACTTCCTGACCATTATATGATTACCGGGCATTTTGCGGAAAAAGAAGCACTCTTCAACAGCGTTTTGGCAGCGCTGGATAACGGTATTCGCCTGATTCAATTTCGGGCTCATTGGCTTGAGGCGGGTGACTATCTCCGGCTGGCACGGGAACTGTCAAGTTGCGCTCAGGCCGCTGGTGGGACGCTGATCATCAAAGGGGATTTCTCCCTTTTGTCAGAGTCATGGTGCCATGGGCTGCATTTGACCTCCCGTCAGCTGGGTTTGCCGGTTAAACCTGAAAAGCGCCATAGCGGCCAGCTTTTGGTCGCCTCATGTCACGATAAGGCGCAGATCAAAGCGGCTGAGGCAATGGCGGTGGACTTTATTACCCTGTCACCGGTCAAGGCAACCGCTTCCCATCCTGAGGCCAGCCCTCTGGGGTTAGAGCGGGCTAAAATGCTGACTGGCATAGCAAAAGTACCTGTGTTCTGGCTTGGGGGGATGAATCCAGAAGATGCGCATCTTGCCCGGCAGCTGGGTGCCCGGGGAATTGCTGCCATTCAGGCTTTTTGGGGCTGATTTTCTCTGGCTTCGGAACGCCTGCTCAGAGCTATAGGGCCTATCAATTATTGGTCAGTTTTGCTTTTATTATGACTTTTAAATAACTAGAATTTTTTTAATTCCTAAAAATTATAACTGACTATTGAACCAACTCATAATTTTCCTCTCTAAAACACCAGTATCACTTAAAAAAAATCACAAACAACCAATAGAGGAAGTTATTATGCCTAGTTCAATCGGTGCACCTGCACCTCAAGTAATCGTTGTGGAACCCCACAAAAGAGATTGGACCATCGTGAGATGGTGCCACAAAGTTGCCGATAGTGTTTCCAGAAAATTCGACGAAGGAAGCACATTCGGTAAATGGCTCGGACGTGCAGTTGCTGCAGTCTTTGTGCCTTTTGGAATCTTGCCTTCCCTGGTTGGTGATGCCATCCACGGTATTAGAGGTAAAGACCTTTCTGACAGGCGTGTTGAAACCACACAGGCAGTTGAAAAGAAAATTCCGACCACGGAGGAATTTGCAGCCCTGACAGCGGAAAAAGAAGCCCTGAAAACGGATAAAGAAGCACTGCTTAAGAGAGTTTCTGCTGCAGAAGCGGATGCCAAGCAAGCAAAGCTTGAAAATGAGGATCTTAATACTCGTGCTGAAAGACAAGCTGACGCTCTGGTTCGTATTGCTCATGAAGAAAAGCAAGAGCTCTTAAAGAAGGCACAGGATAAATTCAATAAAGAGCGCGAATCTAAAGTTCGTTGTATCCGCAGGCAGCATGGTGAACTTAAAACCAAGGACGCGGAATTAGAAAAGCAGGCAATAAAACTGAAATTTCAGGAATGGAAACTGAAAGTTCGGGAACAGAACCAGGCAGCACTGGGGGCAGATCTGAAAAACTACAAGGCTGTTGCTATTCATTACAAGAATCAAGCTGAAACTTTCAAGAAAGTCGCAGTTGATAATATACAAAATGCTTTCAGAGAAGCAACTAGGTCTATTTCTACGGAGAAAGAGTTGGAAAGGGAACAGACAATAACCCGTTATATGGCAGAAGAGTTGGTGAAGGAACGGCAAAAAACCTGGCAAGAGAAATATCTGAATGACCTTTTTAAAGATTTCAGTGTTAAGCAAGGTTTGAAAGTTTTGCTGGCTGAGGAAAATTTGGTAAGTTGTGACGAGTTGGACAATTTAGATGAATACTCTGTTGTTAAGGTTGAAATGAATGAGGATGGGAAGGAGCCAATCTTTAACCTTACCGTTATAGCGCCAGGGGCTGATAAGAGAGTTGTCAGTATCAATTTAATTCAGTTGAACACTTTGTTGAATCGCATGGAGCAATTTGATAATGAATTGATGGACTTTGGTGCACGTGTTCGTGATGGCATGTACGCTCTGAAGACGCATGCTGAAGTACCAGGTTATGGCCCGGGTTCTAGAGGTTTCGGCTATTATAATGCAGATGAAGCTGAATCCGTTCATGGTAGCGTTGATGGTGAACAGCCTTTGTCGTTTGATAATTATGATCCGTCTTTGCAATTGGAACAACCTGGTGAGAGTCTCTTGCCTCCGGCGGGTCAGAATGGCACTGGAAACCAACCTGGCGCAGAGGTTTCTGTTGATAAGCAAGATTCGGAATCTGTGAAAGCTAATAATGGTGGAGAGGGGGAATAAATCTTCGCGACTCACCTGATCTCAAGCCATTGTTTGCCTATGGCAGCAAAGCTTGAAAAGTAGTGCCATAAACCGGGGATATCCCCGGTTTTTTTATTGGCTTGCATGTCTTCTTGAGCGTCAACAGGCCCTGAACATGACTACTTAATGCCGGGTGGGCACCTCATCAAGCTCTTGGGACATCAGGTCATCAAAGGCCGGATCACCCGGAATGGTATGTTCTTCTTTTGCCCAGGCACCAAAGTCAATCAGCTTGCAGCGTTCTGAGCAAAAGGGACGGTACTTGCTTTCGGGAACCCACTTCACGGCTTTTCCGCACTGTGGGCATTTAACGGTTTTGGTCATGTGCTAGCCAGATAGACTTGGAAAAGGTATATCGCCTCAATTCACCACAGGTGGCTGTGGCGGAGGTGCGTCCTGAATTTTGGGTTTGGAGCGGCCAATCAGGCCGAAGGTTAGCGTGCTCCAGATGGATGGATCCACGTCTTCAAACACCTTGTAACCTACAAAATTGCCATTCTTGTCCAGCGCCGGGTGGTTCGGGTAGTTCAGCCTTAACACCTCCAGGGCCTCACCGGCGGGTTCTGGCAGTTCCAGATGTTGATAGCCTTCGACCATAATGGCCAGGGCTTCGGGAACGGCGGGTGTCTGTTGCATATTCTCGACAACATAGCGCCCACGGTTGACCGCAGCGACATAGGCCTTACGTTTCAGATAATAGTTAGCGGCATGAATTTCGTACTCAGCCAGCCGGTTACGGAGGGCAACCATGCGCTGGCGGGCATCCGGCACGTATTTACTCTCAGGGTAACGGCTCAGCAATTCAGAAAACTCGTTAAAAGATACCCGCGCCTGGCCAGGATCACGGCGGGTCAGATCCATTGGCAGGTATCGCTCCAGCAGGCCCATGGACGCAGTGTTGGACGCCAGCCCTTTGATGTAATAGGCGTAGTCTGCGTCAGGGTGCTGCGGGTGCAGGCGGATAAAACGGTCAGCGGCAGCTCTGGAGGCCTCCGGCTCGGCATTTTTGAAATAGGCGTAAATGATATCCAGTTGTGCCTGTTCAGCAAATGCACCAAAAGGATAGCGGGACTCCAGGGTTCTCAGAGATTTAATGGCTTCGGAATAGCGACCGTCCTCAAGTGCCTTGCTGGACAGTTGGTAAAGCTCGGGCTCAGACAGGGCTTCCGGGAGTTGCTCTTTATTTTCGGTGGATGCACAACCCGCCAGAAGAACAGTGGCAAACACCATCAAAATGGATCTGGTGAGAAACGGGGGCAGTAGCCTGGGCAATTTTGCAGTCAAGATGGTCATGGTGTTGATTGGTTTCCGTACTTGTCCCGTGCTCTTTACACATCAATTTCTGTCGCTTTCGACAACCACTCAGGCTTGAGAGTCTTCTTGTGGTAAACTCTTCAAACCGATAAAAGACTTACTAAACCTGCATTTAAACATAGTCTGCCGGAAAACGAAAGACAAGATTTTACGGCGTTCTGGTTACAGGCATGTGCGGTTTGCGTTGTCGGTACTGAAAGTAGATTTATGAACTGAGTGTTGCTGAATGGGCGAAGTTACTAAACATGTCATCAAAGAGAGTGTCACGGTGCCTGATGATCAGGGTGGTCGTCGATTTGATCAGATAGCGGCGGCCTGTTTTCCGGAGTTTTCCAGGGCCCGGCTTCAGGAGTGGATTCGTGAGGGCTTTCTGGTGGTGGATGGCGATGCCCGAAAACCAAAAGAGAAGCTCTATGGCGGGGAACAGTTATCTCTGTCCGTTGAGGTTCAGCCTGAAGGGCAATGGGCCGCGGAAAATATCCCGTTGGACGTTGTTTATCAGGATAACCATATCATGGTGATCAATAAGCCTGCAGGTCTGGTGGTGCATCCCGCTGCGGGAAACTATACCGGGACGCTGCTCAACGCCCTGTTGTACCACTATCCGGATAATGCAGCGTTGCCCCGGGCTGGTATTGTGCACCGGCTGGATAAGGATACCACCGGCCTGATGGTGGTTGCCCGTTCCCTGGCAGCGCACACCGACCTTGTTGCACAGCTGCAGGATCGTACGGTTCATCGTGAATATGAGGCGGTTGTGCGAGGGGTAATGACGGGAGGGGGTGTGGTTGATGCGCCGATCGGCCGACACCCGCAAAACCGCTTGAAGATGGCCGTTGTGCGCGGTGGCAAACCGTCGGTTACCCATTACCGGGTAGTGAAACGTTATAAGGCGCACACCCATATCCGGCTTAACCTGCAAACGGGCAGAACTCATCAGATCCGTGTGCATATGAGTCACCAGCACTTCCCCCTGGTGGGTGATGACCTTTACGGTGGGGGGCTGAAGTTGCCCAAGTCATGTCCGGCTGCGTTGGAAGCCGTTCTGAGAGCCTTCAGACGACAGGCCCTTCATGCCCGTCAGCTTGGTCTGATACATCCGGCCACGGGAGAGTATATGGAATGGGAGGTGCCCCTGACCGATGATTTCCAGATGTTATTGGACAGTCTGGCTGCCAATGAGCCGCTCTCAGATTAAGACAGAGGAGAATGTGGGTGAGCAGTGAGCGCTACCTGTGGGCCGACTGGCCTGCGCCGGAGGGTGTTAAAGCGTTGGTGACTACCCGAAAGGGTGGGCTGAGTGACGCTGGTTTTTCCAGCTTCAACCTCGGGCTCTACTGTGGTGATGACCAGGACACGGTTCGGGCAAACCGGCAGCGACTGGAGCAGGACCTTGATCTGACCACATCCCCGCTGTGGTTAAGACAGGTGCATGGTGTTGCCGTTGCCGATGCCAATGCTGATCACCAGGAAACGAAAGCAGACGCTTCGGTTGCCCGCCAACCGGGCGCAGCCTGTGCTGTGCTGACGGCAGACTGTTTACCGGTTCTGTTCTGTAACCTGAAAGGAACGGTGGTCGCGGCAGCTCATGCTGGCTGGAAAGGGTTAGTGGCCGGGGTTCTTGAAGCGACGGTTCATTCCATGGCAGTGCCACCCCAAACCGTTATGGCTTGGCTGGGGCCTGCCATCGGTCAGCATAATTTTGAGGTTGGACCGGAAGTCAGGGAGCAGTTTCTGGCGGCAGATACTGGCTGCTCGGAAGTATTTATTCCCGGCCGTGGTGATCGCTGGTTTGCCGATCTTTATTTGCTGGCGCGCAGGCGGCTGAACGGACTCGGCATTAACAAGGTGTACGGTGGTGAGTTCTGTAGTTATGACCAGTCTGATCTTTTCTATTCTTACCGTCGCGATGGAAATGCGTCGGGAAGGATGGCCTCCCTGATCTGGAGGGTGCCATCTCTGGGCTGACACAGGCCTCCCAGGAGCCTTTTGCCTCCCTGCATGAATGCTTCCTGTTTCAGGGAAGGGGAAGGTTCATTCAGGAATGGGGGAGAGTCTTTTGGTATAGGTGCTAGCAGTCCAATGGTGGCCATGGGGTTCTGATGCCTGTTGTTTATCGGTGTCGGGTTTGATTTGCGGGTAACAGTTATCTGCTGGCTCAGATACCGGTTGGAATGTGCTCATACGGGGCGTCTCGGGTTCTGCTTTGCGCAAAGCCAGTTCGATCCACTGGCTTTCTGAGGGTACTTGCGCAGAGAATGTTTTTCTTACGAAGTCTCCGGGCAGGCTATCGAAACTTTGTAAATGCCGGGTTGGTGAGCTTATTGTTTCTATTTGTCCGTGCTTAAACGGATTGATGGTGTTTGGCGGTTTTTTTTGGTAGGCATCTGTTGGAGTCGAAACATTTTGAGGGCTTTGCCGGTTGAAACTTAACCGGCTGATCCCTGGTAAACAGTTCATTCAGTTCATCCTCATAATGCCTGGCTCAAAAATAATAGACTGGCAATAAGGATGATTGGTTCCTGTTGATTAAATAAAAAGACGTTTTCACAGTTACGATTGACAGTTCATCCTTGAAATGCCACACACCAGCACTATATAGATAGTTAACCATATGAAAACATCTGTTTCTGGCTACTTAGAAGTAAAGATCATGAGTAGGAGAAGGTCATTATGAGAATGGATCGGCTGACCAGCAAACTCCAGTCAGCTCTGTCTGATGCCCAGTCTCTGGCTATTGGCAAAGATAACAGTCAGATTGAGCCCGTCCACCTTTTGCTTGCGCTCATCGACCAGAAGGGAGGCTCGGTCAAGCCTCTGCTGATGCAGGTCGGCTTTGATGTGAACATCCTTCGTGGTGAGCTGACCGACATGCTGGAACAGTTGGCCAGGGTATCATCGCCAACCGGTGATATTCAGATGTCCCAGGCCCTCTATCGAATGCTGAACCTTGCGGACAAAAAAGCACAGCAGGCCAGTGACCAGTTTATTTCCAGTGAAACCATGCTGCTGGTCATGATGGAAGACAGTGGTCCACTGGGCAAATTACTGAACAGTCAGGGAGTCAGCCAGAAAGCGCTGGAAAACGCCATTAAAAATATTCGCGGAGGCGCGTCTATTGACGACCCGAATGCGGAAGATTCCCGAAACTCCCTGAGCAAATACACCATTGATCTGACCGAACGTGCAGAAGAGGGTAAGCTGGATCCGGTCATTGGCCGGGATGATGAAATCCGACGGACGATCCAGGTTCTGCAGCGAAGAACCAAAAACAATCCGGTGATTATTGGAGAGCCGGGCGTCGGTAAAACCGCCATTGTTGAAGGTCTGGCCCAGCGTATCGTCAATGGTGAAGTGCCGGAAGGTTTGAAAGGAAAAAGGCTGCTATCGCTGGATATGGGCGCATTGATCGCTGGTGCCAAGTTCCGTGGCGAGTTTGAAGAGCGGCTGAAGTCAGTGCTGAATGACCTGGCCAAACAGGAAGGTCAGATCATCCTGTTTATTGATGAAATACATACCATGGTGGGTGCCGGTAAAGCGGATGGAGCCATGGACGCCGGGAATATGCTGAAACCTGCGCTGGCCAGGGGCGAGTTGCATTGTGTCGGTGCCACGACCCTTGATGAGTACAGACAATATATTGAGAAAGACGCAGCCCTGGAAAGGCGTTTCCAGAAGGTGCTGGTGGATGAGCCCACGGAAGAGGATGCCATCGCCATTCTCCGTGGCCTAAAGGAACGCTATGAGGCGCATCACGGGGTTGATATTACTGATCCGGCCATTATTGCCGCGGTCAAACTGTCCCAGCGTTATATCACTGATCGGCAACTGCCGGATAAGGCGATTGATCTGATTGATGAGTCCGCCAGCCGTATTCGGATGGAAATGGACTCCAAGCCGGAAGCCATGGATCGACTGGAACGTCGCCTGATTCAACTCAAAATAGAACAGGAAGCCCTGAAAAAAGAAGATGATGAAGCGTCCAGGGAACGTCTGGCCAGGCTGAATGAGCAGGTTGGTGAACTGGAGCGCGAGTATTCCGACCTGGAAGATGTCTGGAAAGCGGAAAAAGCCCAGTTGCAGGGTGGGCAGAAGCTGCGTGAAGCAAAAGAAAAACTGTTGATTGAGCTGGAAGCCGCCAGACGGGCAGGGGATTTAACCAAAATGTCCGAAATTCAGTATGGTACCCTGCCGGAACTGGATAAACAGCTGGCCCAGGCGGATGCCCTGGAAACCGGCGAACATCAGCTGCTGAGAAACCGGGTAACGGAAGAAGAGATTGCCGAAGTGGTGTCCAAATGGACAGGCATTCCGGTTGCCAAGATGCTGGAAGGCGAGAAAGAGAAGTTGCTGCGTATGGAGGATGCGCTCCATAAACGGGTGGTTGGCCAGGATGAGGCAGTGATTGCGGTTGCTAATGCGGTGCGGCGCTCCCGGGCCGGGTTAGCGGATCCCAACCGCCCTAACGGCTCCTTTATGTTCCTTGGCCCAACCGGTGTTGGTAAGACCGAACTGTGTAAGGCGCTGGCTGAATTTCTGTTTGATACGGAAGATGCCATTGTCCGTATCGACATGTCAGAGTTTATGGAGAAACACTCGGTTTCCCGCCTGTTAGGTGCGCCTCCGGGGTACGTAGGTTATGAGGAAGGTGGCTACCTGACCGAAGCCGTACGTCGTAAGCCGTACTCCCTGGTGTTGATGGATGAAGTTGAGAAGGCGCATCCGGATGTTTTTAATATTCTTCTGCAGGTATTGGAAGATGGTCGTCTGACCGATGGTCAGGGGAGAACGGTAGACTTTAAAAATACCGTTATTGTCATGACATCAAACCTGGGGTCTGACCTTATTCAGACATTCCAGAACAAAGAGACCGGTGAAACCGATTTTGAACAGCTGAAGAGTACCCTGATTGAAGTGGTAGGCACGCACTTCCGGCCAGAGTTTGTTAACCGGATTGATGAGGTAGTGGTATTCCATCCGCTGGGTGCCAGCCAGATCAAATCCATCGCCAGCATACAGTTGGCTAACCTGGATCGCAGGCTGGCGGACAATAATCTACGGCTGGCGCTTTCTGATGAGGCAATGGATCAGCTGGCAGAAGTCGGTTTTGACCCGGTGTATGGTGCCCGGCCATTGAAACGGGCTATTCAACGGAGCATAGAAAACCCGCTGGCTGAAGCTATTCTATCTGGCCGATATAAACCAGGTGATACCATTAAGGTGGCAGTGCAGGATGGGGAGTTGGCGTTTTCCTGATTGAGAAAACTACGGATTGAACGATTTTCCACCTGGCCTTACGTTAGCAGGTATTCTTTTTAATGGAAGGGACTGCCTGCTTCCTCAGGATACTCTTCCTCAGTTTTCTGCAATAGGATTTGCATAGAGGTATTTATATGTATCCAGTGGTTGTATCCGATCTTGATGGAACTCTGCTCACCAAGCAGCATGAACTTTCTCCCAGAACCCGTGACGTGATTCGGCACCTGAGTGAGAAAGGTATCAAATTTATTTTTGCTACTGGCCGCCACTTTCAGGATGTTGAAAGAATAAGATCACAGCTTGGCGTGGATATGTATCTGATTACCAGTAATGGTGCCAGAGTTCATAATCCGAAGGGCGAAATGATTGTTCAGCACGATATTAACCCCGAATTTGTGCAGCCATTATTGTCCCTGCGAAAACCCTTTGCAGACAAGGTTCATACCAGCGTTTATCAGGGAGAGCAGTGGCGGGTTGAGGTTGAGCATAAGGACCTCCATGGGTTCAGCAAGGCGAGCGGCTTTACCTATCATTTGGCTGATTTTGATACGGTTGAAACCAGTGCCATCCAGAAGATCTTTTTGTCGCGGAATCCCACGCTGACTTATTGCCACTGTCTGACCGGGCCCGTGAACTTTACGGTGATCAGTTTTATATGACCTACTCTCTGCCGGAGTGTTTTGAAATTATGGCACCGGGCGTTTGCAAGGGGACAGCACTGGAAGAGGTGCTGAAGCTGAAAGGCTATGGTCTGCAGGATGCCATCGCTTTCGGTGATGGTATGAATGATTTTGAGATGCTGTCCAGCGTCGGCAAAGGTGTGGTGATGGGTAATGCTGACCCATCGCTGGTGAACAGTCTGCCGGGGTTTGAGCGTATTGGTCATTGTGATGACCACGCGGTGGCTGAGTACCTGGCGAAGCTGTACAGCCTTTAACTTTTCCTGTTGGTGGTCCTGGCGCATGGCTGCATTGGCATGGCCAGCAACGGGCCACCGTCTTCCTCGTCAGCCGTGCGCTGGCTTGCCAAAAGCTTTACATCATCATTGTTAATATCTATTGCATTTCTTGATGCCGGGTTGACATAAACCCTGGGCGGTTCATGTTATGGAGGAACTTTTATAAGAAAGAACAGTCCTAGCTTTTGATTCAGTTATTCAATCATTAAATCATTCAATTATTCAATTATTCAATTATTCAATGACTGATCCATTTTTTAACACACACTTTTTGTGTATGGAGTTTCAAAAAGCGTACGAATCTGTTATGTCGAACAATGGATTGGTTTGGTATGGCTGGCCGCAGCAAAGAGGTTTAGCGTTTGGACTGCAGGTTGAACAAGCTGCACCTGTCAGGTATTTGGATACTTCGATTCCATGTGGTGCAAGCTTCAATAACCCGGTCAGGGATGTTCATTTTAAAAAAGTGCCTGCCAGTGCTATTTATTTTCAAGAATCTGAACAAGGCGAACCGATAGACTTATCTCATAGACTCGGAACATACCGGCAAGCCGAAAATACTAAAATCCTTACCGTTCAACCTGAAGCAAGAATTGATCGGGTTGGGAGTATGGGAGGTGAAGCGAATGCTTACTTATATTCTATCAATGCTAATCACACCGCACCTGCTTCAACACTGCAAGACACTGCCGTAAATGAGTCAGATGTTAAAGCTTCTACTTCCGGCTCTGGTGAATCTCCGACCATATCTCATGATAAGGGGTACCAGAAGGCTAATGCCCAGTCCGAAAAACGGGAGGCTACCCGAAAAGCTTACCGTGAGCCCGATAAAGGAAGGGTGTGTCAGAAAACTCAAACACGGTCCGAAAAACGGAGGGCTTCCCAGAAGGCTTATGCACATTCCGAGAAAGGAAAGGCTACCCGAAAGGCTTACGACCAGTCCGAAAAGCGGAGGGCTGCCCAGAAGATTAACAATAAGACTTACAATAAGTCCGAAAAAGGGAAGGCTGTCCGATGGGCTTATGAGAATTCCGAGAAACGGAAGGCTTGCAAGAGGGCATACCAGAAGGTTTACCATAAGGCTTATTATCAAGTTTTCAAAAATACCGGTGATAGAGAACGAGCAAGAATTGCTGCCAAGCAAGCGATTGCCTTAAAAAGAGAATCAGATAAAACAAAGAATAATGAGCTTTCAAACTGACTCAGTGTCATTAATCGAAGGTAAACGCCAATTTAACCTGCGTATGTTGCCATTTTAACCGTAAAATGTTTGTGTCAGGGCAACTGATTTATCCTTGTAGGAGGCTATGTTTCCCCTTAAGGGTTGATGAGTCTAAACTGTCGTAAAGCCCTGAAATGGGAGATTCTGTTATGCAGTCTCAACAGTTTCAAGACCTTCTTAATGCATATCACAGCCCTTGCAGGAACTCTTCCATCCAGTCATCGTTGTTGACCAGTTCTGACTCTGTCGCCAATGAATCCAATGTCGCCAACGAATCCAAATCCCATGCCACTATTTCATCAAGCCCAAGTGGGTCTCTTCTCCTTTTCTCGCTGGCTTCATGCCATTCTTTCCGTGTTGCTGAATCCACTGCGTAGCTCATTTTGCAGATAGCAGTGCTTAATTCAACATAAGTCATTCGGCTTCGGTGGAGTTCTAGCAGTTCAAGTTCTGCATTGCCCAATTCGCGAAAACGATCGAGAGCCTCCATTGCCGCGTCAAAGTCAGATAGCGGCCCTTGAATGCGACGGTTGGCAACCTGGTTCTCTTGAGTTGGTATGCTTGCCCTTGCTGGAAGTCCTTGCAGAGGGATTGATGTTACTACTGGCGTTTTTGCTGCCTCAATCTGTTCCAACTTTGCAACCACCGCTTTCTTAACGAGGTCTGGAACCATGCCGTCTTTATCATCTTTGATAACCGGGCTGAGTGCCATGCATAAACGGGTGTTTAGCTGGCCGCTGCTGGCATAGTGTTCAAGAGATGACCAGACCGCAGGCTTTAACGGTTTATTGTAATTGATTAGTCTAATAATCAGAGAGGGTGCCACCAGGTGTGGTATTTTTTCAGGCTCGGCTTTCTTGCGCTCTTTGGTTCTCGCTTGCATTTGGGCTAGTTTTACCTCAAGCCTGATCGCATAGGGGTCGCGCTTGTCCTGAGGTTTTTTATACCATTGTTCTGTGAACTCGGTTGCCTTGAAAAAGGCGGTTAACTGTTGCAATGTCCAGTTCTTGATAACAAAGCCGGTATCTCTCAGGGTAAACTCTGGATTTTGGAGTACAACCGGATCGCCATCGTCTGGCAAAACGGTTAGTGTTTGATTCTTGAATTGATATTCTGTTTGTTCAAGCTCAATTAACATGGCCGTGATAAAGCGCCACAGGCGTTCCTGGCCCGACATGGCGGGATCACCACCGACCATCACCCCTCTTTTATCATCTGTTGACACTCGGTTTGAAAAGCAGAGATCCGGTATTTTCTCTTGTTCAGGTAGAGAGTGGTTGGTGAGCAGCATTCCTTCCAGCAACCGTTGCTGAATCCTGACATCAGGAGCGGTTTCAGGGGTAGCCTGATAGTCAAGACAGGCATCCATGAACTGCTGCATTTTGTGTGGTCTAAGCACCCGATGTAACCCGCGCCACTGTGAGATAGTGGGCAAGGTTTTGAATAGCTCATCCATCTTATCCGCGTATTTTGAGCGGTCATCTTCTGATTGTTGCCAGAGAATCTCCAGCATTGTGCGTTTGGATTGCGTGAAGTCAAATTGCTGGCCAAGCTGTTGGCAAAGTGGTTTTAATGCATACCACTGTTCCTGAGTCGGGGCTGGCTTCAGGTTTCTGCACAGTTCAAGGTATTCCTGCATCTCAGATTCAGGGAGTTGCGTTAGTGCAAATTTTGTTAAAGCCAGTGGTGCAGGAATGGCTAATGCCTGAGTGAGTACTCCTTTGCAGCGTGGATTTTCACGATATTTTGCAATCCAGAACGGGAGACCAGTTCCTCCATGGATAGCCAATATCGGTAGCAATGATTTCAGCGCAGCACGAACAGCCACTCTGTCATGTCGAGGACTCTTGTGGGCAGCCAGATATTGTTGGAATTCGGCAATTTTCATGCGCCATTTTGCGGGCCCGGAGAAGAACAGAGCCAGTGCTTTCATTTGACTCGATTCTAAAAGATCTTCATCACTATTGTCGTCGCCATGTTCAGTGGCACAACCATGCCGATTAAGACATTGGCGCAATGTTTTCTCATTTTCAGTCAGTTTTTTTCCTGAGGGCAAACCAAAACTGGCAAATATTCGGCAAGAAAGTTTCAGAATATTCTTATTTTCATCCGAGGGTAGCCATTTAACGAACGCTTCCACCTTCGCTTTGTCGGGCAAGCCTTTGCCATTACACATGGAGGAAAAGGCCCGCAGGCGTTCCAGGCTGAATTCGCCGTTCACCTTCCAGCACTCCCACGCCACGAGCGCTTCCACCTTCGCTCTGTCGGGCAAGCCCCTACTGCTCATCATGGAGGAAAAGGCCCTCAGCAGTTCCGGGCTGAATTCGCCGTTAACCTTCCAGCACTCCCACGCCACGAACGCTTCCACCTTCGCTTGGTCGGGCAAGCCTTTGCCATGACACATGGAGGAAAAGGCCCGCAGCAGTTCCAGGCTGAATTCGCCGTTCACCTTCCAGCACTCCCACGCTTTGAGCGCTTCCACCTTCGCTTTGTCGGGCAAGCCTTTGCCATGACACATGGAGGAAAAGGCCCGCAGCAGTTCCAGGCTGAATTCACCGTTCACCTTCCAGCACTCCCACGCTTTGAGCGCTTCTACCTTCGCTTTGTCGGGCAAGCCCCTACTGCTCATCATGGAGGAAAAGGCCCGCAGCAGTTCCAGGCTGAATTCACCGTTCACCTTCCAGCACTGCCACGCTTTGAGCGCTTCCGCCTTCGCTTTGCCGGGCAAGCCTTTGCCATGACACATGGAGGAAAAGGCCCGCAGCAGTTCCAGGCTGAATTTACCGTTCACCTCCCAGCACTCCCACGCTTTGAGTGCTTCCACCTTCGCTTTGTCGGGCAAGCCCCTGGTGCTCATCATTGAGGAAAAGGCCCGCAGCAGTTCCAGGCTGAATTCACCGTTCACCTTCCAGCACTCCCACGCTACGAACGCTTCCACCTTCGCTTTGTCGGGCAAGCCTTTGCCATTACACATGGAGGAAAAGGCCCGCAGCAGTTCCAGGCTGAATTCGCCGTTCACCTTCCAGCACTCCCATACTTTGAGCGCTTCCACCTTCGCTTTGTCGGGCAAGCCCCTACTGCTCATCATGGAGGAAAAGGCCCGCAGCAGTTCCAGGCTGAATTCGCCGTTCACCTTCCAGCACTCCCACGCTTTGAGCGCTTCCACCTTCGCTTTGTCGGGCAAGCCTTTGCCATGACACATGGAGGAAAAGGCCCGCAGCAGTTCCAGGCTGAATTCGCCGTTCACCTTCCAGCACTCCCATGCTTTGAGCGCTTCCACCTTCGCTTTGTCGGGCAAGCCTTTGCCATGACACATGGAGGAAAAGGCCCGCAGCAGTTCCAGGCTGAATTCGCCGTTCACCTTCCAGCACTGCCACGCCACGAACGCTTCCACCTGCGCTTTGTCGGGCAAGCCTTTGGCATGACACATGGAGGAAAAGGCCCGCAGCAGTTCCAGGCTGAATTCGCCGTTCACCTTCCAGCACTCCCACGCCACGAACGCTTCCACCTTCGCTTTGTCGGGCAAGCCGTTGCCATTACACATGGAGGAAAAGGCCCGCAGCAGTTCCAGGCTGAATTCGCCGCTCACCTTCCAGCACTCCCACGCTTTGAGCGCTTCCACCTTCGCTTTGTCGGGCAAGCCCCTACTGCTCATCATGGAGGAAAAGGCCCGCAGCAGTTCCAGGCTGAGTTCGCCGTTCACCTTCCAGCACTGCCACGCTTTGAGCGCTTCCACCTTCGCTTTGTCGGGCAAGCCCCTACTGCTCATCATGGAGGAAAAGGCCCGCAGCAGTTCCAGGCTGAATTCGCCGTTCACCTTCCAGCACTGCCACGCTTTGAGCGCTTCCACCTTCGCTTTGTCGGGCAAGCCTTTGCCATGACACATGGAGGAAAAGGCCCGCAGCAGTTCCAGGCTGAATTCGCCGTTCACCTTCCAGCACTCCCACGCTACGAACGCTTCCACCTTCGCTTTGTCGGGCAAGCCCCTACTGCTCATCATGGAGGAAAAGGCCCGCAGCAGTTCCAGGCTGAATTCTCCGTTCACCTTCCAGCACTCCCACGCCATGAACGCTTCCACCTTCGCTTGGTCGGGCAAGCCCCTACTGCTCATCATGGAGGAAAAGGCCCGCAGCAGTTCCAGGCTGAATTCGCCGCTCACCTTCCAGCACTCCCACGCTTTGAGCGCTTCCACCTTCGCTTTGTCGGGCAAGCCCCTACTGCTCATCATGGAGGAAAAGGCCCGCAGCAGTTCCAGGCTGAATTCGCCGTTCACCTTCCAGCACTCCCACGCCACGAACGCTTCCACCTTCGCTTTGTCGGGCAAGCCTTTGCCATGACACAGGGAGGCAATCTGTTTCAAGCATGGGTTAGCAGCAACCGCCTGAATGTTTTCCTCGCTTTCTTCTGCAAACTTTTTTATCTGAGTCTTCGAGTTGAACATGCTGGTAAGGCAGCTGGTATTGGTAATCTGCTGGGGATTGACAGCTAAAAAGAACGTGTTGGCCTTGGCAAAATAGCCTTTGAAAGTCTGAGAATCTTTAACAATGCTGAAGGTTTTTAACTTGGAAAAGAGGGAATGTGCGGGCGGCTTTCCCCTGTCTCGCGCTAACTGGATTTTCCTGTCTTTGAGGTTTTTCAGAAGAGTCCCGGCATTCGTTAATATTGCTTGAATTTCTTGATTATTTAAATGTGTTCGCAGTTCATTTTGCTGGCTTACAGAAAATTCTGAAATTGATGTTTCACTGTTAATTTCTGTAGTGAGCGGTACATCCTTCATTGGTTCAGGCATGACCTGCACCATCGCTGAGGGATGTTCATTGCCAGTTAATAGCCTGTTGTCGCTGACTGTTGGTAGATTTCTTGATAGGAAACTGATCACTCCCGGAAGCCTGGAAGCTGGGTCAGCAGGCATGGCCGGTTCGGTCTCCATTGGCTCCGGATTAGCAGGTAGCGAAGTTGCAGAACAGACAATACGCCTGCTGTTGTCAGTAACACGCCTGCGCTTTATGGATGGGATGGGCCCGGATTCAGATTGCAGTTGATGCGGTGGAAATGTTCCGGTGTCCGTTGTTGTCTGTTCCACCCGGTAACCTGACATGGATCGCTTTCTTTCTTGTTTACGGCTGTTTGCTGGCCGGTACCTTCCGGCTTCAGTGGATGTTAACGGGGATGCCGTGTCTGCGGTTACTGAGGAGGAAGGTGACTGCATGGTTTCTTCCGGGATTACCTGTTTCCAGTTGGAGAATCGTCTGGGGATGACAACAATAGAACTGACCTGGTCAACCCGGTAAAGTTCCGGGCAGCCGGTATCAGGGAAGGCTGACCTGTTTTGTCAGGCAGTCTGGCTGTGAGATGTGTTTCAGGATAGCGCACCGCTGGCTTTTATATTCCAGGGCAGGAGTGCTTCCAGCTTCTCAACCGTATCCGCATATGGCAGTTCCTCCAGTACGTAACAAATGTAATGAGAAGAAGACAGAGTGTCGACAAATACCGGTCATGGTAGCCAGAGACCGCGATAATCAGACGGTTGATGGCATTCTGGAGAATCAGGGTGCAGACGAGCTTTGTCGTCATTTGCACAGTCGAATAAATATTGAAGCAGTCGTATGCACCGATGCAAGCCTTGCATATCACAGCTCTTGTAGGAACTCTTCCATCCAGTCATCGTTGTTGACCAGTTCTGACTCTGTCGCCAATGAATCCAATGTCGCCAATGAATCCAAATCCCATTCCACTATTTCATCAAGCCCAAATGGGTCTCTTCTCCTGTTCTCGCTGGCTTCATGCCATTCTTTCCGTGTTTCTGAATCCACTGCGTAGCTCATTTTGCAGATAGCAATGCTTAATTCAACATAAGTCATTCGGCTTCGGTGGGGTTCCAGCAGTTCAAGTTCTGCATTTCCCAATTCGCGAAAACGATCCAGAGCTTCCATTGCCGCGTCAAAGTCAGATAGCGGCCCTTGAATGCGACTGTTGGCAACCTGGTTCCCTTGAGTTGGTATGCTTGCCCTTGCTGGAAGTCCTTGCTGAGGGATTGATGTTACTACTGGCGTTTTTGCTGCCTCAATCTGTTCCAACTTTGCAATTACCGCTTTCTTAACGAGGTCTGAAACAATGCCGTCTTTATCATCTTTGATAACCGGGCTGAGTGCCGTGCATAAACGGGCGTTTAGCTGGCCGCTGCTGGCATAGTGTTCAAGAGATGACCAGACTGCAGGCTTTAATGGTTTATTGCAATTGATTAGTCTGATAATTAGAGAGGGTGCCACCAGGTGTGGTATTTTTTTAGGCTTGGCTTTCTTGGTGGGCTCTTTGGTTCTCGCTTTCATTTGGGCTAGTTTTGCCTCAAGCCTGATCGCATAGAGTTCGCGGTTGTCCTGAGGCTTTTTATACCATTGTTCTGTGAACTCGGTTGCCTTGAAAAAGGCGGTTAACTGTTGCAATGTCCAGTTCTTTATAACAAAGCCGGTATCTTTGAGGGTAAACTCTGGATTTTGGAGTACCACCGGATCGCCATCGGCTGGCAAAACGGTTAGTCTTTGATTCTTGAATTGATATTCTGTTTGTTCAAGCTCAATTAACATGGCCGTGATAAAGCGCCACAGGCGTTGCTGGCCCGACATGGCGGGATCACCACCGACCATCACCCCTCTTTTATCATCTGTTGACACTCGGTTTGAAAAGCAGAGATCCGGTATTTTCTCTGGTTCAGGTAGAGAGTGGTTGGTGAGCAGCATTCCTGCCAGCAACCGTTGCTGAATCGTGACATCAGGAGCGGTTTCAGGGGTAGCCTGATAGTCAAGACAGGCATCCATGAATTGCTGCATTTTGTGTGGTCCAAGCACCCGATGTAACCCGCGCCACTGTGAGATGGTGGGCAAGGTTTTGAATAGCTCATCCAGCTTATCCGCGTATTTTGAGCGGTTATCTTCTGATTGTTGCCAGAGAATCTCCAGCATCGTGCGTTTAGATTGCGTGAAGTCAAATCGCTGGCCAAGCTGTTGGCAGAGTGGTTTTAATGCATACCACTGTTCCTGAGTTGGGGCTGGCTTCAGGTTTCTGCACAGTTCAAGGTATTCCTGCCTCTCAGATTCAGGGAGTTGCGTTAGTGCAAATTTTGTTAAAGCCAGTGGTGCAGGAATGGATAATGCTTTAGTGAGTACTCCTTTGCAGCGTGGATTTTCACGATATTTTTCCATCCAGAACTGGATACCAGTTCCTCCATGGATAGCCAATATCGGTAGCAATGATTTCAGCGCAGCACGAACAGCCACTCTGTCATGTCGAGGACTCTTGTGGGCAGCCAGATATTGTTGGAATTGGGCAATTTTCATGCGCCATTTTGCGGGCCCGGAGAAGAACAGAGCCAGTGCTTTCATTTGACTCAATTCTAAAAGATCTTCATCACTATTGTCGTCTCCATGTTCAGTGGTACAACCATGCTGATTAAGACATTGGCGAAGTGTTTTCTCATTTTCAGTCAGTTTTTCTGCTGAGGGCAAACCAAAACTGGCAAATATTCGGAAAGAAAGTTTCAGAATATTCTTATTTTCATCCGAGGGTAGCCATTGAACGAACGCTTCCACCTTCGCTTTGTCGGGCAAGCCTTTGCCATTACACATGGAGGAAAAGGCCCGCAGCAGTTCCAGGCTGAATTTGCCGTTCACCTTCCAGCACTCCCACGCCACGAACGCTTCCACCTTCGCTTTGTCGGGCAAGCCTTTGCCATTACACATGGAGGAAAAGGCCCGCAGCAGTTCCAGGCTGAATTCGCCGTTCACCTTCCAGCACTCCCACGCTTTGAGCGCTTCCACCTTCGCTTTGCCGGGCAAGCCTTTGCCATGACACATGGAGGAAAAGGCCCGCAGCAGTTCCAGGCTGAATTCGCCGTTCACCTTCCAGCACTCCCACGCCACGAACGCTTTCACCTTCGCTTTGTCGGGCAAGCCCTTACTGCTCATCATGGAGGAAAAGGCCCGCAGCAGTTCCAGGCTGAATTCGCCGTTCACCTTCCAGCACTCCCACGCTTTGAGCGCTTCCACCTTCGCTTTGTCGGGCAAGCCCCTACTGCTCATCATGGAGGAAAAGGCCCGCAGCAGTTCCAGGCTGAATTTGCCGTTCACCTTCCAGCACTCCCACGCTTTGAGCGCTTCCACCTTCGCTTTGTCGGGCAAGCCTTTGCCATGACACATGGAGGAAAAGGCCCGCAGCAGTTCCAGGCTGAATTCGCCGTTCACCTTCCAGCACTCCCACGCTTTGAGCGCTTCCACCTTCGCTTTGTCGGGCAAGCCCCTACTGCTCATCATGGAGGAAAAGGCCCGCAGCAGTTCCAGGCAAAATTCGCCGTTCACCTTCCAGCACTCCCACGCTTTGAGCGCTTCCACCTTCGCTTTGTCGGGCAAGCCCCTACTGCTCATCATGGAGGAAAAGGCCCTCAACAGTTCCAGGCTGAATTCGCCGTTCACCTTCCAGCACTCCCACGCCACGAACGCTTCCACCTTCGCTTTGTCGGGCAAGCCTTTGCCATTACACATGGAGGAAAATGCCCGCAGCAGTTCCAGGCTGAATTCGCCGTTCACCTTCCAGCACTCCCACGCTTTGAGCGCTTCCACCTTCGCTTTTTCGGGCAAGCCTTTGCCATTACACATGGAGGAAAAGGCCCGCAGCAGTTCCAGGCTGAATTCGCCGTTCACCTTCCAGCACTCCCACGCTTTGAGCGCTTCTACCTTCGCTTTTTCGGGCAAGCCTTTGCCATTACACATGGAGGAAAAGGCCCGCAGCAGTTCCAGGCTGAATTCGCCGTTCACCTTCCAGCACTCCCACGCTTTGAGCGCTTCCACCTTCGCTTTGTCGGGCAAGCCTTTGCCACTACACATGGAGGCAATCTGTTTCAAGCATGGGTTAGCAGCAACCGCCTGAATGTTTTCCTCGCTTTCTTCTGCAAACTTTTTAATCTGAGTCTTCGACTTGAGCATGCTGGTAAGGCAGCTGGTATTGGTAATCTGCTGGGGATTGACAGCTAAAAAGAACGTGCTGGCCTTGGCAAAATAGCCTTTGAAAGTCTGAGAATCTTTAACAATGCTGAAGTTTTTTAACCTGGAAAAGAGGGAATGTGCGGGCGGCTTTCCCCTGTCTCGCGCTAACTGGATTTTCCTGTCTTTGAGGTTTTTCAGAAGAGTCCCGGCATTCGTTAATATTGCTTGAATTTCTTGATTATTTAAATGTGTTCGCAGTTCATTTTGCTGGCTTACAGAAAATTCTGAAATTGATGTTTCACTGTTAATTTCTGTAGTGAGCGGTACATCCTTCATTGGTTCCGGCATGACCTGCACCATCGCTGAGGTATGTTCATTGCCAGTTAATAGCCTGTTGTCGCTGACTGTTGGTAGATTTCTTGATAGGAAACTGATCACTCCCGGAAGCCTGGAAGCTGCGTCAGCAGGCGTGGCCGGTTCGGTCTCCATTGGCTCCGGATTAGCAGATAGCGAAGTTGCAGAACACACAATACGCCCGCTGTTGTCAGTAACACGCCTGCGCTTTATGGATGGGGTGGGCCCGGATTCAGATTGCAGTTGATGCGGTGGAAATATTCCAGTGCCCGTTGTTGTCTGTTCCACCTGGTAACCTGACATGGATCGCTTTCTTTCTTGTTTTCGGCTGTTTGCTGGCCGGTGCCTTCCGGCTTCAGTGGATGTTAACGGGGATGCAGTGTCTGCGGTTACTGAGGAGGAAGGTGACTGCATGGTTTCTTTGGGGATTACCTGTTTCCAGTTGGAGAATCGTCTGGGGATGACAACAATAGAACTGACCTGGTCAGCCTGGTAAAGTTCCAGGCAGCCGGTATCAGGGAAGGCTGACCTGTTTTGTCAGGCAGTCTGGCTGTGAGATGTGTTTCAGGATAGCGCACCGCTGGCTTTTATATTCCAGGGCAGGAGTGCTTCCAGCTTCTCAACCGTATCCGCATATGGCAGTTCCTCCAGTACGTAACAAATGTAATGAGAAGAAGACAGAGTGTCGACAAATACCGGTCATGGTAGCCAGAGACCGCGATAATCAGACGGTTGATGGCATTCTGGAGAATCAGGGTGCAGACGAGCTTTGTCGTCATTTGCACAGTCGAATAAATATTGAAGCAGTCGTATGCACCGATGCAAGCCTTGCATATCACAGCCCTTGTAGGAACTCTTCCATCCAGTCATCGTTGTTGACCCGTTCTGACTCTGTCGCCAATGAATCCAATGTCGCCAATGAATCCAAATCCCATTCCACTATTTCATCAAGCCCAAGTGGGTCTCTTCTCCTTTTCTCGCTGGCTTCATTCCATTCTTTCCGTGTGTCTGAATCCACTGCGTAGCTCATTTTGCAGATAGCAGTGCTTAATTCAACATAAGTCATTTGGCTTCGGTGGGGTTCCAGCAGTTCAAGTTCTGCATTTCCCAATTCGCGAAAACGATCCAGAGCTTCCATTGCCGCGTCAAAGTCAGATAGCGGCCCTTGAATGCGACTGTTGGCAACCTGGTTCCCTTGAGTTGGTATGCTTGCCCTTGCTGGAAGTCCTTGCTGAGGGATTGATGTTACTACTGGCGTTTTTGCTGCCTCAATCTGTTCCAACTTTGCAATTACCGCTTTCTTAACGAGGTCTGAAACAATGCCGTCTTTATCATCTTTGATAACCGGGCTGAGTGCCGTGCATAAACGGGCGTTTAGCTGGCCGCTGCTGGCATAGTGTTCAAGAGATGACCAGACTGCAGGCTTTAATGGTTTATTGCAATTGATTAGTCTGATAATTAGAGAGGGTGCCACCAGGTGTGGTATTTTTTTAGGCTTGGCTTTCTTGGTGGGCTCTTTGGTTCTCGCTTTCATTTGGGCTAGTTTTGCCTCAAGCCTGATCGCATAGAGTTCGCGGTTGTCCTGAGGCTTTTTATACCATTGTTCTGTGAACTCGGTTGCCTTGAAAAAGGCGGTTAACTGTTGCAATGTCCAGTTCTTTATAACAAAGCCGGTATCTTTGAGGGTAAACTCTGGATTTTGGAGTACCACCGGATCGCCATCGGCTGGCAAAACGGTTAGTCTTTGATTCTTGAATTGATATTCTGTTTGTTCAAGCTCAATTAACATGGCCGTGATAAAGCGCCACAGGCGTTGCTGGCCCGACATGGCGGGATCACCACCGACCATCACCCCTCTTTTATCATCTGTTGACACTCGGTTTGAAAAGCAGAGATCCGGTATTTTCTCTTGTTCAGGTAGAGCGTGGTTGGTGAGCAGCATTCCTGCCAGCAACCGTTGCTGAATCGTGACATCAGGAGCGGTTTCAGGTGTAGCCTGATAGTCAAGACAGGCATCCATGAATTGCTGCATTTTGTGTGGTCCAAGCACCCGATGTAACCCGCGCCACTGTGAGATGGTGGGCAAGGTTTTGAATAGCTCATCCATCTTATCCGCGTATTTTAAGCGGTTATTTTCTGATTGTTGCCAGAGAATCTCCAGCATCGTGCGTTTAGATTGCGTGAAGTCAAATCGCTGGCCAAGCTGTTGGCAAAGTGGTTTTAATGCATACCACTGTTCCTGAGTTGGGGCTGGCTTCAGGTTTCTGCACAGTTCAAGGAATTCCTGCCTCTCAGATTCAGGGAGTTGCGTTAGTGCAAATTTTGTTAAAGCCAGTGGTGCAGGAATGGATAATGCTTTAGTGAGTACTCCTTTGCAGCGTGGATTTTCACGATATTTTTCCATCCAGAAGTGGATACCAGTTCCTCCATGGATAGCCAATATCGGTAGCAATGATTTCAGCGCAGCACGAACAGCCACTCTGTCATGTCGAGGACTCTTGTGGGCAGCCAGATATTGTTGGAATTCGGCAATTTTCATGCGCCATTTTGCGGGCCCGGAGAAGAACAGAGCCAGTGCTTTCATTTGACTCGATTCTAAAAGATCTTCATCACTATTGTCGTCTCCATGTTCAGTGGTACAACCATGCTGATTAAGACATTGGCGAAGTGTTTTCTCATTTTCAGTCAGTTTTTCTGCTGAGGGCAAACCAAAACTTGCAAATATTCGGCAAGAAAGTTTCAGAATATTCTTATTTTCATCCGAGGGTAGCCATTGAACGAACGCTTCCACCTTCGCTTTGTCGGGCAAGCCCCTACTGCTCATCATGGAGGAAAAGGCCCGCAGCAGTTCCAGGCTGAATTCGCCGTTCACCTTCCAGCACTCCCACGCTTTGAGCGCTTCCACCTTCGCTTTGTCGGGCAAGCCTTTGCCATGACACATGGAGGAAAAGGCCCGCAGCAGTTCCGGGCTGAATTCGCTGTTCACCTTCCAGCACTCCCACGCCACGAACGCTTCCACCTTCGCTTTGTCGGGCAAGCCCCTACTGCTCATCATGGAGGAAAAGGCCCGCAGCAGTTCCAGGCTGAATTCGCCGTTCACCTTCCAGCACTCCCACGCTTTGAGCGCTTCCACCTTCGCTTTGTCGGGCAAGCCTTTGCCATTACACATGGAGGAAAAGGCCCGCAGCAGTTCCAGGCTGAATTCACCGTTCACCTTCCAGCACTCCCACGCTTTGAGCGCTTCCACCTTCGCTTGGTCGGGCAAGCCCCTACTGCTCATCATGGAGGAAAAGGCCCGCAGCAGCTCCAGGCTGAATTCGCCGTTCACCTTCCAGCACTCCCACGCTTTGAGCGCTTCCACCTTCGCTTTGTCGGGCAAGCCCCTACTGCTCATCATGGAGGAAAAGGCCCGCAGCAGTTCCAGGCTGAATTCGCCGTTCACCTTCCAGCACTCCCACGCCACGAACGATTCCACCTTCGCTTTGTCGGGCAAGCCTTTGCCATGACACATGGAGGAAAAGGCCCGCAGCAGTTCCAGGCTGAATTCGCCGTTCACCTTCCAGCACTCCCACGCTTTGAGCGCTTCCACCTTCGCTTTGTCGGGCAAGCCTTTGCCATTACACATGGAGGAAAAGGCCCGCAGCAGTTCCAGGCTGAATTCACCGTTCACCTTCCAGCACTCCCACGCCACGAACGTTTCCACCTTCGCTTTGTCGGGCAAGCCCCTACTGCTCATCATGGAGGAAAAGGCCCGCAGCAGTTCCAGGCTGAATTCGCCGTTCACCTTCCAGCACTCCCACGCTTTGAGCGCTTCCACCTTCGCTTTGTCGGGCAAGTCTTTGCCATGACACATGGAGGAAAAGGCCCGCAGCAGTTCCAGGCTGAATTCGCCGTTCACCTTCCAGCACTCCCACGCTTTGAGCGCTTCCACCTTCGCTTGGTCGGGCAAGCCCCTACTGCTCATCATGGAGGAAAAGGCCCGCAGCAGTTGCAGGCTGAATTCGCCGTTCACCTTCCAGCACTCCCACGCCACGAACGCTTCCACCTTCGCTTTGTCGGGCAAGCCTTTGCCATTACACATGGAGGAAAAGGCCCGCAGCAGTTCCAGGCTGAATTCGCCGTTCACCTTCCAGCACTCCCACGCTTTGAGCGCTTCCACCTTCGCTTTGTCGGGCAAGCCTTTGCCATTACACATGGAGGCAATCTGTTTCAAGCATGGGTTAGCAGCAACCGCCTGAATATTTTCCTCGCTTTCTTCTGCAAACTTTTTTATCTGAGTCTTCGATATGAGCATGCTGGTAAGGCAGCTGGTATTGGTAATCTGCTGGGGATTGACAGCTAAAAAGAACCTGTTGGCCTTGGCAAAATAGCCTTTGAAAGTCTGAGAATCTTTAACAATGCTGAAGTTTTTTAACTTGGAAAAGAGGGAGTGTGCGGGCGGCTTTCCCCTGTCTCGCGCTAACTGGATTTTCCTGTCTTTGAGGTTTTTCAGAAGAGTCCCAGCATTCGTTAATATTGCTTGAATTTCTTGATTATTGAAATGTGTTCGCAGTTCATTTTGCTGGCTTACAGAAAATTCTGAAATTGATGTTTCACTGTTAATTTCTGTAGTGGGCGGTACATCCTTCATTGGTTCAGGCATGACCTGCACCATCGCTGAGGTATGTTCATTGCCAGTTAATAGCCTGTTGTCGCTGAGGGTTGGTAGATTTCTTGATAGGGAACTGATCACTCCCGGAAGCCTGGAAGCTGCGTCAGCAGGCATGGCCGGTTCGGTCTCCATTGGCTCCGGATTAGCAGGTAGCGAAGTTGCAGAACAGACAATACGCCTGCTGTTGTCAGTAACACGCCTGCGCTTTATGGGTGGGATGGGCCCGGATTCAGATTGCAGTTGATGCGGTGGCAATGTTCCAGTGACCGTTGTTGTCTGTTCCACCTGGTAACCTGACATGGATCGCTTTCTTTCTTGTTTTCGGCTGTTTGCTGGCCGGTGCCTTCCTGTTTCAGTGGCTGTTAACGGGGATGCCGTGTCTGCGGTTACTGAGGAGGAAGGTGACTGCACTTCGGGGATTACCTGTTTCCAGTTGGAGAATCGTCTGGGGATGACAACAATCGAACTATTGACCTAGTCAGCCCGGTAAAGTTCCAGGCAGCCGGTATCAGGCAAGGCTGACCTGTTTTGTCAGGCAGTTTGGCTGTGAGATGTGTTACGGGATAGCGCACCGCTGACTTTTACATTCCAGGGCAGGAGTGCTTCCAGCTTCTCAACCGTATCCGCATACGGCAGTTCCTCCAGTACGTAACAAATGTAATCAGAAGAAGACAGAGTGTCGACAAATACCGGTCATGGTAGCCAGAGACCGGGATAATCAGATGGTTGATGGCATTCTGGAGAATCAGGGTGCAGACGAGCTTTGTCGTCATTTGCACAGTCGAATAAATATTGAAGCAGTCGTATGCACCGATGCAAGCCTTGCATATCACAGCCCTTGCAGGAACTCTTCCATCCAGTCATCGTTGTTGACCAGTTCTGACTCTGTCGCCAATGAATCCAATGTCGCCAATGAATCCAAATCCCATGCCACTATTTCATCAAGCCCAAGTGGGTCTCTTCTCCTTTTCTCGCTGGCTTCATGCCATTCTTTCCGTGTTTCTGAATCCACTGCGTAGCTCATTTTGCAGATAGCCGTGCTTAATTCAACAGAAGTCATTCGGCTTCGGTGGGGTTCCAGCAGTTCAAGTTCTGCATGTCCCAGTTCGTGAAAACGATCCAGCGCTTCCATTGCCACGTCAAAGTCAGATAGCGGCCCTTGAATGCGACGGTTGGCAACCTGGTTCCCTTGAGTTGTTATGCTTGCCCTTGCTGGAAGTCCTTGCTGAGGGATTGATGTTACTACTGGCGTTTTTGCTGCCTCAATCTGTTCCAACTTTGCAGCCACCGCTTTCTTAACGAGGTCTGGAACAATGCCGTCTTTATCATCTTTGATAACCGGGCCGAGTGCCGTGCATAAACGGGCGTTTAGCTGGCCGCTGCTGGCATAGTGTTCAAGAGATGACCAGACCGCAGGCTTTAATGGTTTATGGCAATTGATTAGTCTAATAATCAGAGAGGGTGCCACCAGGTGTGGTATTTTTTTAGGCTCGGCTTTCTTGGGCTCTTTGGTTCTCGCTTGCATTTGGGCTAATTTTGCCTCAAGCCTGATCGCATAGGGATCGCGCTTGTCCTGAGGCTTTTTATACCATTGTTCTGTGAACTCGGTTGCCTTGAAAAAGGCGGTTAACTGTTGCAATGTCCAGTTCTTGATAACAAAGCCGGTATCTCTCGGGGTAAACTCTGGATTTTGGAGTACCACCGGATCGCCATCGTCTGGCAAAACGGTTAGTCTTTGATTCTTGAATTGATATTCTGTTTGTTCAAGCTCAATTAACATGGCCGTGATAAAGCGCCACAGGCGTTGCTGGCCCGACATGGCGGGATCACCACCGACCATCACCCCTCTTTTATCATCTGTTGCCACTCGGTTTGAAAAGCAGAGATCCGGTATTTTCTCTGGTTCAGGTAGAGCGTGGTTGGTGAGCAGCATTCCTTCCAGCAACCGTTGCTGAACCGTGACATCAGGAGCGGTTTCAGGTGTAGCCTGATAGTCAAGACAGGCATCCATGAATTGCTGCATTTTGTGTGGTCCAAGCACCCGATGTAACCCGCGCCACTGTGAGATGGTGGGCAAGGTTTTGAATAGCTCATCCAGCTTATCCGCGTATTTTGAGCGGTTATCTTCTGATTGTTGCCAGAGAATCTCCAGCATCGTGCGTTTAGATTGCGTGAAGTCAAATCGCTGGCCAAGCTGTTGGCAAAGTGGTTTTAATGCATACCACTGTTCCTGAGTTGGGGCTGGCTTCAGGTTTCTGCACAGTTCAAGATATTCCTGCATCTCAGATTCAGGGAGCTGCGTTAGTGCAAATTTTGTTAAAGCCAGTGGTGCAGGAATGGGTAATGCCTTAGTGAGTACTCCTTTGCAGCGTGGATTTTCACGATATTTTGCAATCCAGAACGGGAGACCAGTTCCTCCATGGATAGCCAATATCGGTAGCAATGATTTCAGCGCAGCACGAACAGCCACTCTGTCATGTCGAGGACTCTTGTGGGCAGCCAGATATTGTTGGAATTCGGCAAATTTCATGCGCCATTTTGCGGGCCCGGAGAAGAACAGAGCCAGTGCTTTCATTTGACTCGATTCTAAAAGATCTTCATCACTATTGTCGTCTCCATGTCCAGTGGTACAACCATGCTGATTAAGACATTGGCGAAGTGTTTTCTCATTTTCAGTCAGTTTTTCTCCTGAGGGCAAACCAAAACTTGCCAATATTCGGCAAGAAAGTTTCAGAATATTCTTATTTTCATCCGAGGGTAGCCATTGAACGAACGCTTCCACCTTCGCTTTGTCGGGCAAGCCTTTGCCATGACACATGGAGGAAAAGGCCCGCAGCAGTTCCAGGCTGAATTCGCCGTTCACCTTCCAGCACTCCCACGCCACGAACGCTTCCACCTCCGCTCTGTCGGGCAAGCCCCTACTGCTCATCATGGAGGAAAAGGCCCGCAGCAGTTCCAGGCTGAATTCGCCGTTCACCTTCCAGCACTCCCACGCCAGGAACGCTTCCACCTTCGCTTGGTCGGGCAAGCCTTTGCCATTACACATGGAGGAAAAGGCCCGCAGCAGTTCCAGGCTGAATTCGCCGTTCACCTTCCAGCACTCCCACGCCACGAACGCTTCCACCTTTGCTTTGTCGGGCAAGCCCCTACTGCTCATCATGGAGGAAAAGGCCCGCAGCAGTTCCAGGCTGAATTCGCCGTTCACCTTCCAGCACTTCCACGCTTTGAGCGCTTCCACCTTCGCTTTTTCGGGCAAGCCTTTGCCATGACACATGGAGGAAAAGGCCCGCAGCAGTTCCAGGCTGAATTCGCCGTTCACCTTCCAGCACTCCCACGCTTTGAGCGCTTCCACCTTCGCTTTGTCGGGCAAGCCCCTGCTGCTCATCATGGAGGAAAAGGCCCGCAGCAGTTCCAGGCTGAATTCGCCGTTGACCTTCCAGCACTCCCACGCCACGAACGCTTCCACCTTCGCTTTGCCGGGCAAGCCCCTACTGCTCATCATGGAGGAAAAGGCCCGCAGCAGTTCCAGGCTGAATTCGCCGTTCACCTTCCAGCACTCCCACGCTTTGAGCGCTTCCACCTTCGCTTTGTCGGGCAAGCCTTTACCATGACACATGGAGGAAAAGGCCCGCAGCAGTTCCAGGCAGAATTCGCCGTTCACCTTCCAGCACTCCCACGCCACGAACGCTTCCACCTTCGCTTGGTCGGGCAAGCCTTTGCCATGACACATGGAGGAAAAGGCCCGCAGCAGTTCCAGGCTGAATTCGTCGTTCACCTTCCAGCACTCCCACGCCACGAACGCTTCCACCTTCGCTTTGTCGGGCAAGCCCTTACTGCTCATCATGGAGGAAAAGGCCCGCAGCAGTTCCAGGCTGAATTCGCCGTTCACCTTCCAGCACTGCCACGCCACGAACGCTTCCACCTTCGCTTTGTCGGGCAAGCCTTTGCCATTACACATGGAGGCAATCTGTTTCAAGCATGGGTTAGCAGCAACCGCCTGAATGTTTTCCTCGCTTTCTTCTGCAAACTTTTTTATCTGAGTCTTCGACTTGAGCATGCTGGTAAGGCAGCTGGTATTGGTAATCTGCTGGGGATTGACAGCTAAAAAGAACGTGTTGGCCCTGGCAAAATAGCCTTTGAAAGTCTGAGAATCTTTAACAATGCTGAAGTTTTTTAACCTGGAAAAGAGGGAATGTGCAGGCGGCTTTCCCCTGTCTCGCGCTAACTGGATGTTCCTGTCTTTGAGGTTTTTCAGAAGAGTCCCGGCATTCGTTAATATTGCTTGAATTTCTTGATTATTTAAATGTGTTCGCAGTTCATTTTGCTGGCTTACAGAAAATTCTGAAATTGATGTTCCACTGTTAATTTTTGTAGTGAGCGTTACATCCTTCATTGGTTCCGGCATGACCTGCACCATCGCTGAGGTATGTTCATTGCCAGTTAATAGCCTGTTGTCGCTGAGGGTTGGTAGATTTCTTGATAGGAAACTGATCACTCCCGGAAGCCTGGAAGCTGGGTCAGCAGGCATGGCCGGTTCGGTCTCCATTGGCTCCGGATTAGCAGGTAGCGAAGTTGCAGAACACACAATACGCCTGTTGTTGTCAGTAACACGCCTGCGCTTTATGGATGGGATGGGCACGGATTCAGATTGCAGTTGATGCGGTGGAAATGTTCCGGTGTCCGTTGTTGTCTGTTCCACCTGGTAACCTGACATGGATCGCTTTCTTTCTTGTTTTCGGCTGTTTGCTGGCCGGTGCCTTCCGGCTTCAGTGGCTGTTAACGGGGATGCCGTGTCTGCGGTTACTGAGGAGGAAGGTGACTGCATGGCTTCTTCGAGGATTACCTGTTTGCAGTTGGAGAATCGTCTGGGAATGACAACAATAGAACTGACCAGGTCAGCCCGGTAAAGTTCCAGGTAGCCGGTATCAAACAAGGCTGACCTGTTTTGTCAGGCACTCTGGCTGTGAGATGTGTTTATACCAACTCCACCTTCTAAATATGAACTGCGCAGCCATTTTGAACCGCTGGATCTTCGTTGGAATTCCTCGCAATAGCCCTGCTATTACTCGTCATTCCGCCTTGCCCAGCGGTCCAAAATGACTTGCTCGTTATCATATTTAGAAGGTGGAATTGGTATTACACATGAGAAGCTTGCGAGAACCTTGAGGTTCACCTTTAAAGAACGGGTGTCATCCTCTGGAATACGGGTTATAGAAGGTGTTTTTCACCGGCAACGTGTGAATGCATATTCACAGCCCTTGCAGGAACTCTTCCATCCAGTCATCGTTGTTGACCAGTTCTGACTCTGTCGCCAATGAATCCAATGTCGCCAATGAATCCAAATCCCATGCCACTATTTCATCAAGCCCAAGTGGGTCTCTTCTCCTTTTCTCGCTGGCTTCATGCCATTCTTTCCGTGTTTCTGAATCCACTGCGTAGCTCATTTTGCAGATAGCCGTGCTTAATTCAACAGAAGTCATTCGGCTTCGGTGGGGTTCCAGCAGTTCAAGTTCTGCATGTCCCAGTTCGTGAAAACGATCCAGCGCTTCCATTGCCACGTCAAAGTCAGATAGCGGCCCTTGAATGCGACGGTTGGCAACCTGGTTCCCTTGAGTTGTTATGCTTGCCCTTGCTGGAAGTCCTTGCTGAGGGATTGATGTTACTACTGGCGTTTTTGCTGCCTCAATCTGTTCCAACTTTGCAGCCACCGCTTTCTTAACGAGGTCTGGAACAATGCCGTCTTTATCATCTTTGATAACCGGGCCGAGTGCCGTGCATAAACGGGCGTTTAGCTGGCCGCTGCTGGCATAGTGTTCAAGAGATGACCAGACCGCAGGCTTTAATGGTTTATGGCAATTGATTAGTCTAATAATCAGAGAGGGTGCCACCAGGTGTGGTATTTTTTTAGGCTCGGCTTTCTTGGGCTCTTTGGTTCTCGCTTGCATTTGGGCTAATTTTGCCTCAAGCCTGATCGCATAGGGATCGCGCTTGTCCTGAGGCTTTTTATACCATTGTTCTGTGAACTCGGTTGCCTTGAAAAAGGCGGTTAACTGTTGCAATGTCCAGTTCTTGATAACAAAGCCGGTATTTCTCGGGGTAAACTCTGGATTTTGGAGTACCACCGGATCGCCATCGGCTGGCAAAACGGTTAGTCTTTGATTCTTGAATTGATATTCTGTTTGTTCAAGCTCAATTAACATGGCCGTGATAAAGCGCCACAGGCGTTGCTGGCCCGACATGGCGGGATCACCACCGACCATCACCCCTCTTTTATCATCTGTTGCCACTCGGTTTGAAAAGCAGAGATCCGGTATTTTCTCTGGTTCAGGTAGAGAGTGGTTGGTGAGCAGCATTCCTTCCAGCAACCGTTGCTGAACCGTGACATCAGGAGCGGTTTCAAGTGTAGCCTGATAGTCAAGACAGGCATCCATGAATTGCTGCATTTTGTGTGGTCCAAGCACCCGATGTAACCGGCGCCACTGTGAGATGGTGGGCAAGGTTTTGAATAGCTCATCCATCTTATCCGCGTATTTTAAGCGGTTATCTTCTGATTGTTGCCAGAGAATCTCCAGCATCGTGCGTTTGGATTGCGTGAAGTCAAATCGCTGGCCAAGCTGTTGGCAAAGTGGTTTTAATGCATACCACTGTTCCTGAGTTGGGGCTGGCTTCAGGTTTCTGCACAGTTCAAGATATTCCAGCATCTCAGATTCAGGGAGTTGCGTTAGTGCAAATTTTGTTAAAGCCAGTGGTGCAGGAATGGATAATGCCTGAGTGAGTACTCCTTTGCAGCGTGGATTTTCACGATATTTTTCCATCCAGAACTGGATACCAGTTCCTCCATGGATAGCCAATATCGGTAGCAATGATTTCAGCGCAGCACGAACAGCCACTCTGTCATGTCGAGGACTCTTGTGGGCAGCCAGATATTGTTGGAATTCGGCAATTTTCATGCGCCATTTTGCGGGCCCGGAGAAGAACAGAGCCAGTGCTTTCATTTGACTCGATTCTAAAAGATCTTCATCACTATTGTCGTCGCCATGTTCAGTGGTACAACCATGCTGATTAAGACATTGGCGCAGTGTTTTCTCATTTTCAGTCAGTTTTTCTCCTGAGGGCAAACCAAAACTGGCAAATATTCGGCAAGAAAGTTTCAGAATATTCTTATTTTCATCCGAGGGTAGCCATTGAACGAACGCTTCCACCTTCGCTTTGTCGGGCAAGCCTTTGCCATTACACATGGAGGAAAAGGCCCGCAGCAGTTCCAGGCTGAATTCGCGGTTCACCTTCCAGCACTCCCACGCCATGAACGCTTCCACCTTCGCTTTGTCGGGCAAGCCTTTGCCATTACACATGGAGGAAAAGGCCCGCAGCAGTTCCAGGCTGAATTCGCCGTTCACCTTCCAGCACTCCCACGCTTTGAGCGCTTCCACCTTCGCTTGGTCGGGCAAGCCTTTGCCATGACACATGGAAGAAAAGGCCCGCAGCAGTTCCAGGCTGAATTCGCCGTTCACCTTCCAGCACTCCCACGCCAGGAACGCTTCCACCTTCGTTTTGTCGGGCAAGCCTTTGCCATTACACATTGAGGAAAAGGCCCGCAGCAGTTCCAGGCTGAATTCGCCGTTCACCTTCCAGCACTCCCACGTCATGAACGCTTCCACCTTCGCGTTGTCGGGCAAGCCTTTGCCATGACACATGGAGGAAAAGGCCCGCAGCAGTTCCAGGCTGAATTCGCCGTTGACCTTCCAGCACTCCCACGCCACGAACGCTTCCACCTTCGCGTTGTCGGGCAAGCCTTTGCCATGACGCATGGAGGAAAAGGCCCGCAGCAGTTCCGGGCTGAATTCGCCGTTGACCTTCCAGCACTCCCACGCCACGAACGCTTCCACCTTCGCTTTATCGGGCAAGCCCCTACTGCTCATCATGGAGGAAAAGGCCCGCAGCAGTTCCAGGCTGAATTCGCCGTTCACCTTCCAGCACTCCCACGCTTTGAGCGCTTCCACCTTCGCTTTGTCGGGCAAGCCTTTGCCATGACACATGGAGGAAAAGGCCCGCAGCAGTTCCAGGCTGAATTCGCCGTTCACCTTCCAGCACTCCCACGCCACGAACGCTTCCACCTTCACTTTGTCGGGCAAGCCCCTACTGCTCATCATGGATGAAAAGGCCCGCAGCAGTTCCAGGCTGAATTCGCCGTTCACCTTCCAGCACTCCCACGCTTTGAGCGCTTCCACCTTCGCTTTGTCGGGCAAGCCTTTGCCATGACACATGGAGGAAAAGGCCCGCAGCAGTTTCAGGCTGAATTCGCCGTTCACCTTCCAGCACTCCCACGCTTTGAACGCTTCCACCTTCGCTTTGTCGGGCAAGCCTTTGCCATTACACATGGAGGAAAAGGCCCGCAGCAGTTCCAGGCTGAATTCGCCGTTCACCTTCCAGCACTCCCACGCTTTGAGCGCTTCCACCTTCGCTTTGTCGGGCAAGCCTTTGCCATTACACATGGAGGAAAAGGCTCGCAGCAGTTCCAGGCTGAATGCGCCGTTCACCTTCCAGCACTCCCACGCTACGAACGCTTCCACCTTCGCTTTGTCGGGCAAGCCCCTGCTGCTCATCATGGAGGAAAAGGCCCGCAGCAGTGCCAGGCTGAATTCGCCGTTCACCTTCCAGCACTCCCACGCTTTGAGCGCTTCCACCTTCGCTCTGTCGGGCAAGCCTTTGCCATGACACATGGAGGAAAAGGCCCGCAGCAGTTCCAGGCTGAATTCGCCGTTCACCTTCCAGCACTCCCACGCTTTGAGCGCTTCCACCTTCGCTTTGTTGGGCAAGCCTTTGCCGTGACACATGGAGGAAAAGGCTCGCAGCAGTTCCAGGCTGAATTCGCCGTTCACCTTCCAGCACTCCCACGCCACGAACGCTTCCACCTTCGCTTTGTCGGGCAAGCCTTTGCCATTACACATGGAGGCAATCTGTTTCAAGCATGGGTTAGCAGCAACCGCCTGAATGTTTTCCTCGCTTTCTTCTGCAAACTTTTTTATCTGAGTCTTCGAGTAGAGCATGCTGGTAAGGCAGCTGGTATTGGTAATCTGCTGGGGATTGACAGCTAAAAAGAACGTGTTGGCCCTGGCAAAATAGCCTTTGAAAGTCTGAGAATCTTTAACAATGCTGAAGTTTTTTACCTTGGAAAAGAGGGAATGTGCGGGCGGCTTTCCCCTGTCTCGCGCTAACTGGATGTTCCTGTCTTTGAGGTTTTTCAGAAGAGTCCCGGCATTCGTTAATATTGCTTGAATTTCTTGATTATTTAAATGTGTTCGCAGTTCATTTTGCTGGCTTACAGAAAATTCTGAAATTGATGTTCCACTGTTAATTTTTGTAGTGAGCGGTACATCCTTCATTGGTTCCGGCATGACCTGCACCATCGCTGAGGTATGTTCATTGCCAGTTAATAGCCTGTTGTCGCTGAGGGTTGGTAGATTTCTTGATAGGAAACTGATCACTCCCGGAAGCCTGGAAGCTGGGTCAGCAGGCATGGCCGGTTCGGTCTCCATTGGCTCCGGATTAGCAGGTAGCGAAGTTGCAGAACACACAATACGCCTGTTGTTGTCAGTAACACGCCTGCGCTTTATGGATGGGATGGGCACGGATTCAGATTGCAGTTGATGCGGTGGAAATGTTCCAGTGCTCGTTGCTGTCTGTTCCACCTGGTAACCTGACATGGGTCGCTTTCTTTCTTGTTTTCGGCTGTTTGCTGGCTGGTGCCTTCCGGCTTCAGTGAATGTTAACGGGGATGCCGGGTCTGCGGTTACTGAGGAGGAAGGTGACTGCATGGTTTCTTTGGGGATTACCTGTTTCCAGTTGGAGAATCGTCTGGGGATGACAACAATAGAACTGACCTGGTCAGCCCGGTAAAGTTCCAGGCAGCCGGTATCAGGGAAGGCTGACCTGTTTTGTCAGGCATTCTGGAGAATCAGGGTGCAGACGAGCTTTGTCGTCATTTGAACGGTCGAATAAATATTGAAGCAGTCGTATACACCGATGCAAGCCTTGCATATCACAGCCCTTGTAGGAACTCTTCCATCCAGTCATCGTTGTTGACCAGTTCTGACTCTGTCGCCAATGAATCCAATGTCGCCAACGAATCCAAATCCCATGCCACTATTTCATCAAGCCCAAATGGGTCTCTTCTCCTGTTCTCGCTGGCTTCATGCCATTCTTTCCGTGTTTCTGAATCCACTGCGTAGCTCATTTTGCAGATAGCAGTGCTTAATTCAACATAAGTCATTCGGCTTCGATGGGGTTCCAGCAGTTCAAGTTCTGCATTTCCCAATTCGCGAAAACGATCCAGAGCTTCCATTGCCGCGTCAAAGTTAGATAGCGGCCCTTGAATGCGACTGTTGGCAACCTGGTTCCCTTGAGTCGGTATGCTTGCCCTTGCTGGAAGTCCTTGCTGAGGGATTGATGTTACTACTGGCGTTTTTGCTGCCTCAATCTGTTCCAACTTTGCAACCACCGCTTTCTTAACGAGGTCTGGAGCAATGCCGTCTTTATCATCTTTGATAACCGGGCTGAGTGCCGTGCATAAACGGGCGTTTAGCTGGCCGCTGCTGGCATAGTGTTCAAGAGATGACCAGACCGCAGGCTTTAATGGTTTATGGCAATTGATTAGACGAATAATCAGAGAGGGTGCCACCAGGTGTGGTATTTTTTTAGGCTTGGCTTTCTTGGGCTCTTTGGTTCTCGATTTTATTTGGGCTAATTTTGCCTCAAGCCTGATCGCATAGAGATCGCGCTTGTCCTGAGGCTTTTTATACCATTGTTCTGTGAACTCGGTTGCCTTGAAAAAGGCGGTTAACTGTTGCAATGTCCAGTTATTTATAACAAAGCCGGTATCTCTGAGGGTAAACTCTGGATTTTGGAGTACAACCGGATCGCCATCGGCTGGCAAAACGGTTAGTCTTTGATTCTTGAATTGATATTCTGTTTGTTCAAGCTCAATTAACATGGCCGTGATAAAGTGCCACAGGCGTTCCTGGCCGGACATGGCGGGATCACCACTGACCATCACCCCTCTTTTATCATCTGTTGGCACTCGGTTTGAAAAGCAGAGATCCGGTATTTTTCCTTGTTCAGGTAGAGCGTGGTTGGTGAGCAGCATTCCTGCCAGCAACCGTTGCTGAATCGTGACATCAGGAGCGGTTTCAGGTGCAGCCTGATAGTCAAGACAGGCATCCATGAATTGCTGCATTTTGTGTTGTCCAAGCACCTGGTGTAACCCACGCCACTGTGAAATGGTGGGCAAGGTTTTGAATAGCTCATCCATCTTATCCGCGTATTTTGAGCGGTTATCTTCTGATTGCTGCCAGAGAATCTCCAGCATCGTGCGTTTAGATTGCGTGAAGTCAAATCGCTGGCCAAGCTGTTGGCAAAGTGGTTTTAATGCATACCACTGTTCCTGAGTCGGGGCTGGCTTCAGGTTTCTGCACAGTTCAAGGTATTCCTGCATCTCAGATTCAGGGAGTTGCGTTAGTACAAATTTTGTTAAAGCCAGTGGTGCAGGAATGGCTAATGCCTTAGTGAGTACTCCTTTGCAGCGTGGATTTTCACGATATTTTTCCATCCAGAACTGGAGACCAGTTCTTCCATGGATAGCCAATATCGGTAGCAATGATTTCAGCGCAGCACGAACAGCCACTCTGTCATTTCGAGAACTCTTGTGGGCAGCCAGATATTGTTGGAATTCGGCAATTTTCATGCGCCATGCTGCGGGCCCAGAGAAGAACAGAGCCAGTGCTTTCATTTGACTCGATTCTAAAAGATCTTCATCACTATTGTCGTCGCCATGTTCAGTGGTACAACCATGCTGATTAAGACATTGGCGCAGTGTTTTCTCATTTTCAGTCAGTTTTTCTCCTGAGGGCAAACCAAAACTGGCAAATATTCGGCAAGAAAGTTTCAGAATATTCTTATTTTCATCCGAGGGTAGCCATTGAACGAACGCTTCCACCTTGGCTTTGTCGGGCAAGCCTTTGCCATTATACATGGAGGAAAAGGTCCGCAGCAGTTCCAGGCTGAATTCGCCGTTCACCTTCCAGCACTCCCACGCCATGAACGCTTCCACCGTCGCTTTGTCGGGCAAGCCTTTGCCATTACACATGGAGGAAAAGGCCCGCAGCAGTTCCAGGCTGAATTCGCCGTTCACCTTCCAGCACTCCCACGCTTTGAGCGCTTCCACCTTCGCTTTGTCGGGCATGCCTTTGCCATTACACATGGAGGAGAAGGCCCGCAGCAGTTCCAGGCTGAATTCACCGTTCACCTTCCAGCACTCCCACGCTTTGAGCGCTTCCACCTTCGCTTTGTCGGGCAAGCCCCTGGTGCACATCATGGAGGAAAAGGCCCGCAGCAGTTCCAGGCTGAATTCGCCGTTCACCTTCCAGCACTCCCACGCTTTGAGCGCTTCCACCTTGGCTTTGTCGGGCAAGCCTTTGCCATTACACATGGAGGAAAAGGCCCGCAGCAGTTCCAGGCTGAATTCGCCGTTCACCTTCCAGCACTCCCACGCTTTGAGCGCTTCCACCTTGGCTTTGTCGGGCAAGCCTTTGCCATGACACATGGAGGAAAAGGCCCGCAGCAGTTCCAGGCTGAATTCGCCGTTCACCTTCCAGCACTCCCACGCTTTGAGCGCTTCCACCTTCGCTTTGTCGGGCAAGCCTTTGCCATGACACATGGAGGAAAAGGCCCGCAGCAGTTCCAGGCTGAATTCGCCGTTCACCTTCCAGCACTCCCACGCTTTGAGCGCTTCCACCTTCGCTTTGTCGGGCAAGCCTTTGCCATTACACATGGAGGAAAAGGCCCGCAGCAGTTCCAGGCTGAATTCGCCGTTCACCTTCCAGCACTCCCACGCTTTGAGCGCTTCCACCTTCGCTTTGTCGGGCAAGCCCCTACTGCTCATCATGGAGGAAAAGGCCCGCAGCAGTTCCAGGCTGAATTCGCCGTTCACCTTCCAGCACTCCCACGCCACGAACGCTTCCACCTTGGCTTTGTCGGGCAAGCCCCTACTGCTCATCATGGAGGAAAAGGCCCGCAGCAGTTCCAGGCTGAATTCGCCGTTCACCTTCCAGCACTCCCACGCTTTGAGCGCTTCCACCTTCGCTTTGTCGGGCAAGCCTTGGCCATTACACATGGAGGAAAAGGCCCGCAGCAGTTCCAGGCTGAATTCGCCGTTCACCTTCCAGCACTCCCACGCTTTGAGCGCTTCCACCTTCACTTTGTCGGGCAAGCCCCTACTGCTCATCATGGAGGAAAAGGCCCGCAGCAGTTCCAGGCTGAATTCGCCGTTCACCTTCCAGCACTCCCACGCTTTGAGCGCTTCCACCTTGGCTTTGTCGGGCAAGCCTTTGCCATGACACATGGAGGAAAAGGCCCGCAGCAGTTCCAGGCTGAATTCGCCGTTCACCTTCCAGCACTCCCACGCCACGAACGCTTCCACCTTCGCTTTGTCGGGCAAGCCTTTGCCATTATACATGGAGGAAAAAGCCCGCAGCAGTTCCAGGCTGAATTCGCCGTTCACCTTCCAGCACTCCCACGCCACGAACGCTTCCACCTTCGCTTTGTCGGGCAAGCCTTTGCCATTACACATGGAGGAAAAGGCCCGCAGCAGTTCCGGGCTGAATTCGCCGTTCACCTTCCAGCACTCCCACGCCACGAACGCTTCCACCTTCGCTTTGTCGGGCAAGCCTTTGCCATGACACATGGAGGCAATCTGTTTCAAGCATGGGTTAGCAGCAACCGCCTGAATGTTGTCCTCGCTTTCTTCTGCAAACTTTTTTATCTGAGTCTTCGACTTGAGCATGCTGGTAAGGCAGCTGGTATTGGTAATCTGCTGGGGATTGACAGCTAAAAAGAACGTGTTGGCCCTGGCAAAATAGCCTTTGAAAGTCTGAGAATCTTTAACAATGCTGAAGTTTCTTAACTTGGAAAAGAGGGAATGTGCGGGCGGCTTTCCCCTGTCTCGCGCTAACTGGATTTTCCTGTCTTTGAGGTTTTTCAGAAGAGTCCCGGCATTCGTTAATATTGCTTGAATTTCTTGATTATTTAAATGTGTTCGCAGTTCATTTTGCTGGCTTACAGAAAATTCTGAAATTGATGTTTCACTGTTAATTTCTGTAGTGAGTGGTACATCCTTCATTGGTTCAGGCATGACCTGCACCATCGCTGAGGTATGTTCATTGCCAGTTAATAGCCTGTTGTCGCTGAGGGTTGGTAGATTTCTTGATAGGAAACTGATCACTCCCGGAAGCCTGGAAGCTGGGTCAGCAGGCATGGCCGGTTCGGTCTCCATTGGCTCCGGATTAGCAGGTAGCGAAGTTGCAGAACACACAATACGCCTGCTGTTGTCAGTAACACGCCTGCGCTTTATGGGTGGGATGGGCACGGATTCAGATTGCAGTTGATGCGGTGGAAATGTTCCAGTGCCCGTTGTTGTCTGTTCCACCTGGTAACCTGACATGGATCGCTTTCTTTCTTGTTTTCGGCTGTTTGCTGGCCGGTGCCTTCCGGCTTCAGTGGCTGTTAACGGGGATGCCGTGTCTGCGGTTATTGAGGAGGAAGGTGACTGCATGGTTGCTTCGGGGATTACCTGTTTTCAGTTGGAGAATCGTCTGGGGATGACAACAATAGAACGTAAACGCTAATTTAACCAGCGCAATAGCCAACCCCGCCGGATCGGCTTGTTCGTTTCTCCTGTTTAGCCATAGGAGACGCAGTAGGGAAGGTTAATAGCCATACGCCTATTGTCGTCGGCAGGAAGTCGGACAAGCCCATAGTACCTGAGAAGCGCCGAACAAAGCAGAGAGATCTGTGGCGGAGGTTGTGGAGGAAAGGGGTTTAACCAAGAGGAATATCCAACAGGATGTCCGTGACCCGACTCAGCGCGGGAATAGCACTATGTCCAATCTGTTGGGTATACGTCAGGCTGCGGCAAAGGATCGTCGTTTACAGTTCACGGCCTTGTTTCACCATATTACACCTTATCTGTTGAAAGACTGTTTCTTTCAATTGAAACGGAGGTCGGCAGCGGGGGTAGATGGTGTTACATGGCAAACCTATCAGCGGGATTTGGATAACCGGCTGGCATCCTTCACGAACGATTACATAAAGGAAGCTATCGCCCCCGAGCGGCCAGAAGGATAATGATTCCGAAGGCTGACGGTGGTGAGCGTCCGATCAGTGTATTCTGTCTGGAAGATAAGATAGTCCAGCAGGCAGTAGTCAAGGTATTGGAGGGGATTTACGAGAATGATTTCCGTGGTTTTTCTTACGGTTACCGACCTTTGAAAAGCCAACATGATGCATTGGATGCTCTGACGGTGGGAATCAAACGTAATCCGGTGAACTGGGTGCTGGATCTGGATATTCGGAAATTCTTCGAACAGGTCGAACATGAGTGGCTGATCATGTTTTTAGAGCATCGGGTGAGGGACAAGCGCATTATCCGCTTGATAAGACAGTGGATACAAGTAGGGCACTACGACGGGGATGGTCGTCGTGTTCGAAGCGTAAGAGGGATGCCACAGGGATCGGTGATATCGCCGCTATTATCAAATATTTATTTGCACTACGTGTTTGACCTTTGGGTTGACCAATGGCGAAAGCGGGAAGCCTCTGGACGAATGATTGTGGTTCGCTTTGCGGATGACAGTGTGCTGGGCTTTCAGCGTGAGCATGATGCAAAGGTCTTCCTGAGTGAGCTTGGTAAAAGACTTGGGCAGTTTGGTTTGTCCTTGCATGAGGATAAAACCCGATTGATACGCTTTGGTCGCTTTGCCAAAGTTGACTTGAAGAAAAGGGAGCAGGGAAAGCCGGAGACGTTTACGTTTCTTGGATTTACTCATATCTGCGGTATTAGTCGAAGCAGTGGAAACTTCAACATTGTCAGACGAACCAGCAAAGAGCGAATGCGAGCGACATTGAGCAAGATCAAAGACTATCTCCTGAAACACAGGCATGACCCCGTGCCGGAGCAGTTGAAGTGGTTGAGACGTGTACTGCAAGGTCACATGAACTACTTTTCGGTGCCTGGCAATGGACTGAGAATCAATGCCTTCAGGACAGCAGTGCAAAAGATTTGGTACAAAGCCTTGAAGCGGCGCAGCCAGAGAAGCAGACTGAACTGGAAGAAGTTTGGTGCCTTCATCAACACTGTGTTGCCCAAAGTAAAAGTTCTTCATCCATGGCCGGAGCAACGGTTTGACGTTAAATACTCGAGGTAGGAGCCGTATGCGCTAGCAGTGCAAGTACGGATCTGCGCAGGGGGTGGCGGGTGACCGCCATTCCTACTGTGACCCATCGAAGGATGAAAGTTGTGCAAATGATCAGATTATTGCACCATTTATACGTGCGAAGCTTCTGGCTGAGATATAAAAAACCATTATTTATAACAAGTTAACAACTTGGTATAAGCATTGCTTTGTCAGGACGAGACAGCACTAGCATGACCTTATAACCATAAAAATCAACGGAAGTTCTAGTGAGAATAAAGATGACATAAGGACCCCTTTAAGATGTTGGATGCAGTAAAGAAAAGCTTAACAGTCTGTCTGCTCATCACCGCGTTTAGTAGTCAGGCAGATCAAGTCAATAGAAGTGAACAGCATAAGCCCCCTGATACCCTGATTATTGGTGTCGAAGATACCGCCTTTTATCCCCATTACACCACCTCAAAGACAGGCGAATATACCGGCTATGCACGCGATCTGTTTGATCAATTTCAACAGTATTCAGGGATTCGTATCGAATATCGTCGTGGCCAGCCATTACCTGGAAAATATTCGATTGTCGCCGCTGACCCTGGTGTTTGATCCGGGCTTGCCTCATACCCGGGGCACGTATCATTTATCCACCATCAAGTACCCCGGGATTGTGGCCCGGTTTAATGAGTTTCTACAGGAGCAGGCCGAACAGGTGGCTGACCTGAAAGACTTATATGCCGTGGAGAAGGATTTAGATAACGGCTACCTTGGCATGGAAACCTGGAAAGAGGAATGGCTGGCAAGAAAGCGTGTTCGCAGAGTGAACTCAGATCAATCATCGCTGAAGACCGTCTCCACTTACACTACAGAGAAGGCTATTTAAACATCGCCAGAGAGCTGTTCAGGTTTTGGGTTCAGCAAACTGAACAGCCCAATGACTCTTAATGGTTATCCAAAGCTCCTGGCTTTTTGATAAGCACTTCGCTGATGCATGCGCTCAAGGAAAGCCAGAGTATTAGCACGTCCTTCCAGTACGCCTTGCGATTGGGCAATCTCAAGCATAAAGGTCATCATAATATCCGCTGCACTAAAGGTATCGCCCGCGAAATAGGGTGAATTCGCCAGGGTGGATTCGATATACGAAAAATCCAGGGCAAGTTCTTTAGCAAGGTAACCGTCCAGCGGTTGGGTACCGTCTCTTTGCTCCATCTGCAGTAGCAGATTGGCAATCAGAGGCAGGCTCAGAGAACCTTCGGCAAAATGCAGCCACTCCAGGTAGCGGTAATAGCCGGGGGTGCCAGCGTCCGGGCGCAGTCTCTTTTCGGCGTCCTGATCGAGAATGTACTCCATTACGGCACCGGACTCACACATCACCACGTCACCGTCCTCAATCACCGGAGCTTTATTGAGGGGGTGAATTTTTCCAAGGCTGGCAGGTGCTAAACGGGTATTCTCATCCCGTTGATAATGCACTAACTGATATGGCATTTGCAGTTCTTCCAAAAGCCAGATCACACGGGTCGACCGGGATACATTCAAGTGATGTACAGTAATCATGGAAAACCCCTGTTAAGCCAGGTTATCGGGACCGACACGAACTACGAGCTTGCCAAAGTTCTTGCCTTCAAGAAGACCAATAAAGGCTTCAACCGAGTTTTCCAGGCCGTCCACCAGATGCTCTTTGTAATGGATTTGTCCCTGAGACAGCCACTGTTGCATAGCAGCGAAAAACTCGGGATACCGGTGGCCATAGTCGTCAAATACAATGAAACCCTGCATTTTAATGCGCTTGACTAACAGCGTACCCATCAGTGCGGACATCCGGTCCGGCCCCTCCGGTAAGGCTGTGGCATTGTATTGGGAAATCAGGCCACACAAGGGAACTCGGGCGGAAGAATTAAGCAGCGGCATAACAGCATCAAAGACACGCCCACCGACATTTTCAAAATAAACATCAATACCGTCTGCACAGGCATTGGCCAGCTGTGCTGGTAAATCTTCTGAATAATGATCAAGGCAAGCGTCAAAGCCCAATTTCTTAACTGCGTAGTCACACTTTTCAGCGCCACCAGCAATACCGACCACCTTACATCCTTTTATTTTGGCAATCTGACCGACAAGGCTGCCCACAGCACCTGTGGCAGCTGCCACCACTACGGTTTCACCCGCTTCAGGCTGGCCAATATCCAGTAAGCCCATATAGGCTGTCAGCCCCGGCATACCCAGCACACCCAGGCCATAAGAAGGCTTGACCAGCGTACTGTCAATTTTGACCAGGTCAGCACCATTGGATACGCTGAAATCCTGCCAGCCACCACCAGCAACCACCCAGTCACCCACTGCAAAATTGGCATTCCTGGAAAGCTCGACGCGACAAACACTGCCCCCAACCATCACCTCATTAATAGCCACCGGATCGGCGTACGACTTGGCATCATTCATCCGTCCACGCATATAAGGGTCGAGAGACAGATAGACCGTTCGCAATAATACTTCGCCCTCAGCCGGCTCAGGTTTGCTACTGCTGACTAACTTAAAGTTTTCAGCCGTTGGTGCCCCCGAGGGTCTGGACGCCAGCAGAATTTGTCGATTGGTGTTTTGGGATTGGTTTAAAGTATCCACGGTTTACTCCATTAAAATATTTATTAGATGAATAAGGCAAAAGCTGAAGAAGAGTGCTTTTGCCAGAAGACCTCGATCAAAAATCGCACTGTGAGACAGGTAATGGCCAGGACGGTAAAATCAGTGCTTTAAACGTAAGACACTGGCTGAATAGCCTGCTTGATTAAGCGTAATCCAGCCAGCACTCTGAAGATTACCGTCATGAACATCAATGTCTGCAGTTATGCACCTGAGTAGTTGGTTAACGACTTAACCACCGGATCATCGCAACAGCCACTGCATGAGCACTCGCCGGATTCTGCCCGGTGATCACACGATCATCTTCGATCACCAGCTCCTGCCATGGCTGAACTTTGTTGTAGCGGGCGGCATTGCGAGCGAGAGATTCCTCAAGAAGGAATGGGATGTCATTGATGGTGCCGAAATCAATTTCTTCTTCACGGGTAAAGCCAGTGACCGATTTGGTGGTCAGTAACTTCTCACCGGAACTCAGTGTAATCGGTAATAACGCCGCAGGTCCGTGACAAACCGCAGCCAGGATCCCACCTTTTTCATAGTGACTGGCACTCAACCTGGCCACCGTCTCATTTGACGCCAAATCAGACAGAAGGCCAAAGCCTCCCGGATAGAAGACCGCGTCGTAATCATCAATGTTAATGTCTGAGACCGGGATTGTGTTGTTGATACGGTTCTGGAATTCTTCATTACCCAGAACACGACTATTGATCTCATCACCATCAATATCGGTTCCATACAGTGGTGCCTGACCACCATGAATGGAGGTGATATCGTAGTTGTAACCATGCTCCATAAATACCTGTAAAGCATGGGTTAACTCGGGTGCGTAAGTACCGTTAGCTTGATCAGTACTACCCAGCGTTGCGTGATTGGTAACAGGAATCAGAATTCTTTTCATGGGATTCGTCTCTACCGACATGGATAACTATTCTTATGGCGATGACTATACTCCTGCCCCCGAGGTGATAATAGTGATTTTTTAAATTCTTTCGCCCCTGACCACCTTCGTCTATCAAGTGGTGATAATTGCTGTAAATCTTTGCAAGAAATGCGAGGATGTTATCTTGCTTTCACAGGATTCAACATCCTGCATCAGTTGTTCAATTTCTTTAGGGAATAATGCTATTGCCAATTGTCCCATGAGTCCTTCGATATCATTGAGGCGTTGAAAGGTTTTAGGTGAAAAGTCTTTTGGTTCCATCGTAAGTACTCGTTGTGACGTCCATATCTTTCTTATGTTGGATTCCGGGTTGAGCAGATCCCTGCGCAGTGATTGTGCAAGTGCAGGTTTGGTACATTGTTCAGACCATTTTCCAAACAGATCTATGATCTCTGAACTCTCAATTTCCTGTTGCTGCTTACCCGGGATGGCCGTGGGGATGCCCAATCTGATTTCGTCCAGTAACTGCGGCAGCCGTCTGTTGTCTCCATCAATCATCGCCAGCAAAAGTTCCGAACAGTGTTTATTAAATCCGGTCGCTGATAAAGCATTACTCTTCGCGACATGAACTTTGATGGTTCTGGTTTTTAATGGTTTTTCAAGCCAGAAGATAAGTTTATTGAAAAGAGTCCGGACGCTTTGCCAAATAGCGGTTTTCCTTCCATGAAATAACTTCCCGGCACTGGCTGCCCGGACGCTGTCTTTATGGGGTTGGAATTTCTGTGGTGAGGGAGAGGTTGGTTTATTGACCGGGTCCATGGCTAATCCTCTTGCTTTATTATTCGGTACCGCTAAATTGATAGTAGTTTGATCTGAGCGTTGCTTTTCCTTCTGCATCGCCCTGTTTGTTTCATCGAAATGGTGTGTTTTGTACCGACATCATTTTTTGTTGTCGTGTATTGTTTAAAGCCAGATGACTCAGTTGCTTTTTATGATAATTTATCAATCTCATAATCTACAGTAGCGGGGCATAGTGCAGCAAATGGTGCAGCAAATGGTGCAGCAAATGTTTCTGGCTACTTGAAGGATGCACGATTTTACCCTGGTCCAAAATACACTGAAATTGGTGATGCGCCTATGTACGCTATGCATAAAGAGAATCTGGTCGGTTGTCAGTGGGTGGAGTCACCTGTCGGGCGTCTCAACGTTATGGCCTCTGCTGATGGCGTTGTTTCTGTTAAGCGTACCAATAATCATGGCTTGCAGGCTGAAGCCAGCACGGCTGAACATACATCGGTTGCCGTGCAACAGGCTATTAATGGTCATCTTGTTCAGGCCAGAGATGAGTTGGAATCCTACTTTCGCGGAGAGTTGACCCGCTTTACAGTGGCGCTGGATCTTCGTGGTACCGACTTTCAGCAGCAGGTATGGAGTGCGTTACAGCAGATTGGCTATGGCAAGAGCTGTTCCTACCAGGATATTGCCAGCAGCATCCGTCGGCCCAAAGCGGTCAGGGCCGTGGGAGCCGCCAATGGTGCCAACCCGGTGGCGATCATTGTGCCCTGCCACAGGGTGATCGGAAAAAACGGTAAACTGACCGGCTATGCCTATGGGGTTGAGATGAAGAGGTATCTGCTGGATCTTGAGCAGGGTAATAGAAGGGAAGGGAGATAATCAGGGGGGGCTGGCTTTTCATGAAAAAAGCCAGCCAGGGTTGCTATCAGAGCCAGCCACCCAGGTCTTTCCAGCGGTTCACAATGGTGCAGAACAGCTCAGCGGTTTTTTCCGTATCGTAACGGGCTGAGTGAGCCTCTGATTTATCAAAATCAATATCCGCTTCGACACAGGCCTTGGCCAGCACCGTTTGTCCATAGGCCAGACCGGCCAGCGTAGCGGTATCAAAGCAGGAGAACGGATGGAACGGATTCCGTTTCACATCACAGCGCTCAGCCGCCGCCATAACAAACCCCAGGTCAAACGACGCATTGTGTCCAACCAGTACCGCCCTGTTGCATCCCTGGCTTTTTACTGCTTTACGGACGGAACGGAAAATCTTGTTGATGGCCTCCTCCTCCGCCATGGCAATGCGCAACGGGTGAAAGGGGTTAATACCAATAAAGTCGATAGCGGCCTGCTCAATATTGGCACCTTCGAATGGCTTGATATGGTACGACTCCGATGGGCCCGGGTGGATAAAACCGTGCTCATCCATTTCAATCACGGTGGCTGCAATTTCCAGCAGTGCATCTGTAGCGGCATTGAAGCCGCCGGTTTCCACATCGATTACCACGGGCAGAAAGCCGCGGAATCTGTTGGCCATGGAGTGGCTGTCATCGGCCCTCAAAGGCTTCTCCTTACTCATTAACTGTAAAAAAAATACCGCAGGTTGCCACGGGGGCAGCAAGAGCGGGATTTTTCCTCTGCGCACGGCTGTTTAGCCAATAGCTATGATTTGAGCCGCCAGGATACGGTTTCTCCGGCTCTCAGAGGTTTCACCAGGTTATCACCGAAGGCAATGGATTCTGGCATGAGCCAGTCTTCTTTCACCAGGGTAATGGTGTCCTGGTTTCTGGGCAGGCCATAGAAATCGGGGCCATTGAAACTGGCAAAGGCTTCCAGTTTATCCAGAGCGCCCATCATGTCAAAGGCCTCGGCATAGAGTTCAATGGCTGCCGGTGCTGTGTAGCAGCCTGCACATCCACAGGGGGACTCTTTGGCACCAATGGCATGGGGAGCAGAGTCGGTTCCCAGGAAAAAGCGACGATTGCCGCTTACTGCGGCTTCCAGCAGCGCCTGCTGATGCCGGTTTCTCTTGAGAATTGGCAGGCAGTAATAGTGGGGTTTGATACCACCAACCAGCATGTGGTTGCGATTATACAACAAATGATGGGCGGTAATGGTAGCCCCCAGGTTTTCTCCCCCTTCACTGACGAACCGGGCAGCATCAGCCGTGGTGATGTGTTCCATGATGATCTTCAGGGTCGGGAAGCGTTCTACCAGTTTAACCAGGTGGCGGTCAATAAAGGTCTTTTCCCGGTCAAAGATATCGATGTCGGCATCGGTAACTTCACCATGCACCAGCAATGGCAGGCCACACTCCGCCATGGTTTCCAAAGCGCCGTAAATGTTCTCGAGGTTTGTCACGCCGGCATCAGAATGGGTGGTTGCGCCGGCAGGATAAAGTTTCAGCGCCACCACATCACCCCGTTGATGGGCATTCAGGATAGTTTCAGGGGACGTTTTATCGGTCAGATACAGCGTCATTAATGGTTGAAATGCCGAATCAGCAGATACCTGTTCGAGAATACGCGTCTTGTACTGGCTGGCCAGATCGGCATCCGTTACCGGTGGTACCAGGTTGGGCATAATGATCGCCCGGCCAAAGGTTCTGGCGGTGGCTGCCACCGTTTCCGTCAGAACATTGCCATCACGAAGGTGGAGGTGCCAGTCATCAGGGCGGGTAATGGTCAGTAATTGGCTCATTTTGGAAGGTACCTGTTCCGGTTATATAAGATCGAACCGGATGGGCATCCTAGCGAAAAAAAGGCCATGTTGATAGTAGGGGCCTGAGAAAAGAGGCATAAAAGCAGTGGTTTAACCCGTATTTCTGGCCTTTTGATGTTATGATTCCCGGGCTTTATCGACACTGACTCCGGCTTAGGCCAAATAATGATGAAAGCGTCTTGGTGAAGCGCTATTTATGAATTATTATTCACAAAAAAAGAATATCTATCCTTTACTGTTGACAGGTTCCTGTTGCGGTATGTCGTTGGAGTTGAGCAATGAAAAAAATTAATAAAGTGGTTCTGGCCTATTCCGGCGGCCTGGACACCTCAGTGATCGCAAAATGGCTGGAAGACACCTATCAGTGTGAAGTGGTTACCTTTACCGCGGACCTGGGGCAGGGTGAAGAGGTAGAGCCAGCGCGGGCCAAGGCAGAAGCCCTTGGCATTAAACAGATCTATATCGATGATCTGCGCGAAGAGTTTGTCCGTGACTTTGTCTTTCCCATGTTCCGTGCCAATACCATTTACGAGGGTGAATACCTGCTGGGAACCTCCATTGCCAGGCCACTGATTTCCAAGCGCCTGATTGAGATTGCCAATGAAACCGGTGCCGATGCCATTGCCCATGGTGCTACCGGTAAAGGGAATGACCAGGTGCGATTCGAGCTGGGTGCTTATGCACTGAAACCGGGAGTTCAGGTGATTGCACCCTGGCGTGAGTGGGACCTGAACTCACGGGAAAAACTGCTGGCTTACTGCGATGAGCACGGTATTGCGGTGGAGCGCAAGAAAGGCAAATCGCCTTACTCCATGGATGCCAACCTGCTGCATATCTCCTATGAGGGCGGCATTCTGGAAGACCCATGGGCGGAGCCGGAAGAAGAGATGTGGCGCTGGTCGGTAGCGCCTGAATCCGCCCCGGATGTGCCGACCTATCTGAATCTGAGCTATCGCAAAGGGGATATTGTTGCCATCGATGGGGAAGCAATGACGCCAGCCCGGGTGCTTGCCTGCCTGAACCGGATTGGTGGTGAAAATGGCATTGGCCGTCTGGACATTGTTGAGAACCGCTATGTGGGCATGAAGTCCCGGGGCTGTTATGAAACACCCGGAGGCACCATCATGCTCAAAGCGCACCGGGCCATTGAATCCATTACCCTGGACCGGGAAGTGGCCCACCTGAAAGATGAGCTGATGCCGCGCTATGCCAAACTGATCTACAACGGCTACTGGTGGTCACCGGAGCGGGAAATGCTCCAGAAGATGATTGATGAAAGCCAGGAGCCCGTGAACGGTGAAGTTCGCCTGAAGTTGTATAAGGGCAATGTCACGGTGGTTGGCAGACGTTCTGATGACTCGCTGTTTGATGAAACTATTGCAACCTTTGAGGACGATGCCGGAGCCTACAACCAGGGGGATGCTGAAGGGTTTATTAAGCTGAATGCATTGCGGTTAAGGATTGCGGCGAATAAAGGACGAAAATTAGACTGAAAATGACAGGCCTGCATTTCAGGGTGCAGGCCGTTATCAGTATTATGGTATTAATCCACCTTTTACCAGGCTGTTCGGCCCTGTTGAGCTGAACTGATCAAAACAGGGCAACAGTTTATTTTCAACTAAACTACCCTCATCGGTGTTCATCTTGCTCAGCTATTCTCGGACAGATTCTTGGGAATGCTTCTGTCCCAGGCTTAATGCTTATTCTAATGTCGTCGTTAATGAAGAAGATTTACAGATAATGTTCCGAACGTATCATAATTTAATGCAGACAACGGGAGGTACAAACTTCGTAGAATTACCTCTTGTGACTGATAGCACCACACCATCGAGGTCTTGCTATTCAGGTCGGGACTTATCAAGACAAGAACCTGTTGAACTGACCCTCCCGCCCATTGATACATCCGGACCTTCTCCAGAGGTAGCACTCTTAAAGAGAAAAGTATCTCAACTTGCAGGTTCATTAGTAGAAGAGAAATCAAAAAGAGGACGAACAGAGCATGAAAATGAGCACCAACACAATCCGGTGATTAACGCTTTAGAACAACTGAAGGCCCTTTGCCGGAACAGAAACATCATCATCAAACCCACGTTAGATAAACTGATTCATTCCTGCCCGAATGAGTCGAAGATGCAACTGTTCTCTAAGCTTGGCATTTATTTTAGTCATTTGAACGATGCTGTTAAGAATACAGGTACGATTACCAGCATGCTATTGTGCGGAGAAGGGACCCCAAAAACAAAGCGAAAAATTAACCAGTTTTTGAGTACTGACGACTGTGATATCAAAGCAATTGCACTGTCTCCAGTTGTTACATCCATTTCTTCTATCTGTCATGCTTATGGCTTTCCCAAAGCCAGGGACGTGGATGCTCTGCTGAAGCTACCGAGCCTCCAGAAGAATGGCAAGCTTGACCGGAAACGACTGAGTTCTGTTTCTACCATCAATCATGGTAAAGGCGTTCCCAAAATTGTGGAAGAACTGCTGAAAAGACAGGGTTTACGCATCAAATAAGTACTAATAATTCCTCAAGTTTCTCATTGTCCCAGCCGGTTAAGGATGGAGAAGTTTTTTCTGTTTACTTCCTATTGAGCTTGTCCGACCAGTCGGGAAGCTGGGTTTACACCCTACTGTGTGATCACAACGCCTTTTACCTTGATCTTGAACTTTTGTTTGAAGAGATTGTCTATAACTTTTTATAACTAATTTAGGTGTTTATATTATGTATGATGCTTCTGTATCTCATCTATCAAGTCAGAGATTTGCTGAAGGTGCAACAACAGAATGTGCTGGTTGTCAGGGAGATCCTGTTGCAGAAAGTCCGGGCGAGGCAGGTGTTCAAGAGGTCGTGTCAGCTTTTGGCAGGCTTGTTACAAAACAACTTGAGCCAGTTAAAGACTCAATTAATCAGGTGAATCCTAAAAAAGTGAGTACGCTGGAAATTCTCGCCAGTGTTGCCAGTGATGGCAAACCACAAAAAACAAATTTTGAACGAATTGTTTATGTGATTGAATCTGTACCCAAAGAGAAGAGAGAGGCGGTATTGGCTTCATTAACTAAGTTGTTTAAAGCGAATAAAGTGGCTGATCGAGAAGGGGCTGAAGCCATTAAAGCGCATATAAGCGATCTCTTCCAGTCTCATGGTGATTTTGAAGTACCTAATGAAATTAAGGGATTACAAAAGCAACAAGAGCTATTAGCGCAACAGTGGACAAAAGAAAGATCTGAATTTTTGAATAAATTAGAAAAACATGTCGATGAATTAGAGCCTGAATGGTTTGAGGATAGAACCGTTGTTAAGCGGGAGGGGGGAGCGTACAATGTCTCGATAGGCTACGGAGGCAAGAAAGAGTCTTCGGATCTATTTTTGCATATTCCAGAGGGGGCAATAGACGGGGTTACCTGTAGAAAAAATGCAGTTACTTTTAAAGCAGGCGTTATGCATGGCACTACCGTGCAAAAGGAAGTCGACTTACTTATCCGTTCGCTTCGCAGAAAAGAACTTGCACATGCTGAGTGTGCCAGATTAGCGGATTACTCTACAACCAGGATGAGTATTTCCCTGAGGAGTGAACATCTATTTTCCGTGTATCTTTTACCTGAAGATAAAGGCGTTAAGATGGAAATTCTGCTACCGGGAGAAAACAGATTGGACTTGCCGGCCAGTGGTGATTTTAATACGAAAGTTCAGGCAAATATTGAGGATCAGAGAGTCTTCAGTGCTTTAAGCTATTGTCTTGGTAAAGGCGTTGAATTCTGTTTTGATCCAATGATAAACATGGATAATTTTCTGAAATATGAACTGATAACATTCAAGGGTGAAAAACAGGTATTTTTGGATGTGATGAGCCTGTTCATGAAAGCCAGATCGCCAAAAAATATTTCCTCTACCTCATTGATAGCTCATTGATATCTCATTTTTAATAATTAAATCTGTGAAATTGAAAAAGCAGGCCATACTGGGTAATCGGTTATACAATGAGGTCATATAAAATGCCACCGGTAACCAGTCAGCCTGCTGTAAAAGTGCCTCAATCTTGCCGGAGTAAACAGCAGAAACTCCGCGCTGCCGGGGCATTTGCCTCCTCAGCCAAGGGGCTTTCAGGCCGTTCAGGAAAACCCATTAGCACCAGGACAGTGGCATCATCACCCAAACGATGCGCCATGAATCCAGAGCAGGCAAAGTTCAGAGAAATAGCAACGAATACAGTAGATATATTGAACGATCAAGCGTTCAGGTTACATGGCAAAACAATAGATCTTAAAACAATCATTGACCGGTGTATTGACAATACCCTGTTCTATGCTCCCAACGACGCCATTACCCTTCAGCCCCGTGCAGATTTCTTCTTTCCCGATACTAATATCCAGGTTATCAGGGAAACCTCTCTGGCAGCGTGTCACCGGCTTGTCAGGGAGGAAGGCAAAGACCACGTGGCTTGCCTGAATTTTGCCTCTGCTGTTGAACCCGGGGGGATGTTCCGGGAAGGAACCAACACCCAGGAAGATAGCCTGGCAAGAGCCTCTGCGCTGTTTGCTTCTCTGGACAGTGACACAGGAAAGCAGATGTATGCTTATAACAACCAATATCAATACACCAATCGAGGGCTTTATTCTGATACGATCCTGTATTCACCGGATGTACCAGTCTTTAAAGATGATAACGGCAATCCGGAAGAACCTTACCTGGTCTCGTTTATCACCGCTGCGGCAGTGGACCTGCCTTATTGCAAAGGAATCCAGCAAAAGACTCTCCAGCAGACAATGTATACCCGTGCAAGAAAGATCCTGGCCGTCGCTGCCAATAATGGTGTGAAACATTTGATTCTTGGAGCCTGGGGCTGTGGGATCTTTGGCCATGATGCAGCTGATATTGCGCGGTTGTTCGCGTCTCTTTTGGCTGAGGATGACTTTAAAGAGCGGTTTGTCTCTGTGTCGTTTCCTATCACTGATCCGCAAATGCTGCGGGTGTTTGAAGGCCATCTGTCGTGAACAGGGTATAGAAGTCCTGGTGTTGCGGAAGTGTTGGTTATCTTGTCAATGATCATGCCTCTGTTTCTATCTGGCCTCACATTTCGTGGAGCCCGGTTTTATCCGTTTTCTTATGAATACTCATCCTCTGAATCCGAGTCTTTTACTCGCGTCGCCGGGATAAAAAGCAAATTTTGATGGTCTGAAGAAGCAAACAGGATCAGAGGTTTCAGAGCTATGAATATTGCCGGTGCAAGTCAGACGACAACAATCGATTATTTGTCGTTAAAGGGTAATCGAAAATCATTAACATCAGCAGAGGATGGGTCAGAAAAAGCTGCTGCTGTAAAGTTTCTTGCAAAGCTTGAATGCCTGTCATGTGAGGATGTATATGAAAAACCACTATCTACTCGTTGCTGTGGTAAAGTTTTATGCGCAGATTGCTACCTGTCATTTCCTGATCCCAAAAAATGTCCAATCCACGGGTTAGAGTTTAAGGGCTCAATTCAAGATGACTTAAAATGTCACGATCGTATAATTAATAATCAAATAGAGGAAAGTGTAGGCCTTTTTAAGGATGTTCCATCTACCGTAACAAGTATCGATAAGCGTAAAGGTAAGGCGCAGAATGACGCGATACAACTGATTAATTCCAGTGCCACGCCAAGTCCGGATAGAACCCGCCAGCCAGTCAGGCAAAATGAAAGGGTGGAGAATGCTGGAGGCTATGATAATGTAAATTCTTTGTCATCTTCAGAATCGGGTCATATTTCCTCTTCCTTTGGCAATAGAGCCTTCAACTTTCAAGCTTCAGGCCCTTACTCTGTGAACTCTTTTCCTGACATTGGTATGAGCATCCGATCAGCCGGTAATCTTCTCCATGTAGTAGCCGGAGATGGTATCAATTTTAATGGAAGACAGATTCGAGGTTCAAATCTGGTTATTCATAATGGTGAGGTTGTGTCTGGTCACAATGTAACGGTTACAACTCCGGGCCGTCAAAGAGCCCCTGTCAGCGAATATGAGTTTAGAGAAGATAATGTTGATTTTATTGATATACATACCAATCAGGGAGATATCCTTATCAAAGGACAATGCCTCGTAAACCAGCATCAGGTGTCAGTTATATCATCCAGAGCACCAAATCTCAGAAATAATAATCTTAGCCTCCATTGTAATGAAAATGTTCAGCTGAGAATCCCGGAGTCATTTGTTGGCGGAATGCAATTACATACTAATATGGGAGATATTGTTACCCATCGGAGCTACAGAATTAAATCCGGAGGAAGGCTTCATACCAATATGGGAGATATAAATGTTAAAGTTGATAGTTTGCTTGTCAATGCATTTGGAAGAACTAATTTGGGGGGTAGTGTTGTAAATGTACAGAATCAATATGTTCATTGGGGGCGTCAGGTGTTAAATTGTGAAAGTAATGCGGGTGATGTTTATATATGTGATCAGGGTTAATCGGGTATGCTTCTAAAACGCCCAAATTATCTCAGGTGTTTCATAAACGTTGTCACCGTCGTGCTGGCTATTGCTTATTTTTCTTCATCGATACTTTTTTCCTTTAACCATTTTTTCCAGAAATCCTTATCCCCTCTATCTGCAAATCGACTGTTCTTTGACCATTCTTTATGTTGGGACAGGAATTCGTTTATCATCTCATCCACTTTTTTAGTATCTTCATCACTGCTTGCTTCTGATTTTAAGTTCATCATAAGAGTACTGTTTGGTAGTGGGTATTCAAAATGACCATTAGTGTATAGCTCTTTGATCTGAGTTATCAGGCGAACAATTGTCGATAACTTTTTGTTATTTGTTGCACCCTCTTTAATCTTTTTTAACTGGTTTTCTAATGGTCTGATGACCCTTTTGACTTTAATTCCTGCATCAAATTGTAAACCTGCTATTGAATAGATCAGGTTTTTATCGGTGTTGCGGGTAATTAATTCATCAATGTCGTCGATGTTTTCCAAAATATCTTCAAGTCTGTCAGCAATGTTCATTTTCAGTGTTTCAATAAGGTCAGATAACTGATCCAGTCGATCTTTATCAGGGGTCAATTCTTCAGGATTGATAGCTTTCAGTTTTTTAATTTGATCCTTTGCAAATCCAGTGTAGGGTAAAAAATTCGTGTAAAATGTATCTTTATGTTCTCTTAATTCTGAAAAAAAACCATCACCTCCCTCATATAAAATCAACTCGTCACTAATATGCAGTAAATCCAGAGCGGCAGGGTTATAGTTCAAGCACTGCCAAATAAATACAGGCAAAGAGCATATCATGACATCGATATTTTTTTCTGTGTTTTTTTCAAACCTGTGACACGTACCACGAATTTTTGGCTGATATTTTTTTGGTAATATTTTTGTATCAAAATTAAAGTCACAAAAACGTTTAACAGGCCTGGTGTTTTTTGTGATTATATATAAATCAATATCGGAAGAAGCAGTTGTAGTACAGTGCATACTGCTTCCATTAAAAGCAATTACTACAACATCATGGATATTGATCGAATAAAAGTCTAAAAAACTGAAGGTTTCAGGGTTTTGTCTACGTAATAATGCTCTCATTCCACTTGAATAAGAGGAGTGGTTATTTTTTAATTTGATGGTGCTGATTTCTCTTTGAATCAAACGGGTGTATCGTCGTATATGGTCAAGGGAGAGGTCAGTATCTTTGGGCTCAGATTCCATTAATTCAATACACATTCTTTTGGCCATTTCAAGTGTATTTGTATATTCCAAAGAGTGGGAGCTGTCAGGAATTTCCCTATCTTTTTCAAAAAATGACACTGATTTACAGCTAAATTCGGGTAGTAGATGCTTTTCTTTTATATGCTGTTTTAATTCATTCTTCGATGGGGAAAGGTTATTACAAAAGCATTGAATTCCTGAAGGTGTCATATGCCTGATCCTCAATATAATTACAACATTCCAAGATTACAGAATATGCATCGACATATATTTATAGTCCAATTATCACAAAGTTTACTGAGAATTTACCATGAATACATTAGCAATTAATGCACTACGCCCAGAGTTTGATAGTTATCATCATAACGAAATTCAAAGTAAAGCCGCTAAACTATGGAATCGGATATGTCGGGCTTATTCGCCCAGGTATCAACACATTAAAACGGTTCTTACGGACAATTTGGTTGAATACTTTAACCAACATTTAACAGCTGATCAGCTGCCGATCAATCGTCTTGTTTTTCCTGTGTCAGATGAAACACTTAAAACCTTTTTGTCACACTATGATGCTATTGAACAATGTTGGTCCTGTTGCTCCGGTTATCTATCCCGGCACAATTTACCTGAATCTGATTATGAAGAGTCTATAAGACAGCTGTACGATGGTGAAGAACAATCGGCAGAGGTAAAAATTTTATTCGGTATCCAGGGAATGGGTAATGGTCATTTGACGCGCTCTCGACTTCTTGCCAAAGCATTGGCCGATCGTGGGGCCAAAGTTCAATATCTTGTTTCAGGTCGTCAGAAGAATACACTTAATGATATGGAGGTGTTTGGTGATTATTTGCACCGCAATGGATTTACTGTTATATCGGAAAATGGCCGTTTGAATTTCTTTCAGACATTCATGCATTTAATGCATGACAGCTTTGGATTTATACGTGATATCTGGACGTTAAATGTGAAGGACTATGACCTTATTATCTCTGACTTTGAACCGGTCACGGCCTGGGCTGGGTATTTAGCTAACAAGGCAGTTGTTGGCTTTGGTCATCAGTATTCGTTTGACTTCGATGTGCCTGTATTGCAGAGATTTTCAATTTCAAGGTTGGCGGTAAAACTCTTTGCTCCGGCCACAGAAACTATCGGGCTACATTGGGTTAATTTTAACAATCAGCCCATCTTGCCTCCGATCATCGACACAACAATGCAACCATGCCCGGATAAAAATCATCTTGTTGTCTATTTGCCCTTTGAAAATCAGGATACGGTTGCTCATTTATTGAATAAATTTTCGGGATACCGGTTTAAAATTTATGGCCCCAGGGCACCGGAGGTTGTTGGCAATGCGGAGTTTTTTCAAATGGGCGTAAAAGGCTTTAAAGCAAGTCTACAGTCATCCAGAGGGGTGATTTGTAATTGTGGATTTACGCTTATCGCCGAATGCATGCACATTGGATTACCCATTCTGACTAAACCACTCAAGGGGCAAATAGAACAATTATCCAACGCCTATACACTTGAAAATCGACACCTGGCTGAAGTGTTCTATTGTCTGACTTATGAAAATCTGAAGCCCTTTATAGAGACCGCCCGGCGTAAAGAGGCTAATCCATATCCCAATGTAGCGGATGCATTGGCCGACTGGGTTGTCTCTGGTCGTAGAGAGACGGTTGCTGAATTGTCTGAAAAGCTCTGGCAGAGTCAACGAGCCAAGTGCACATTATGATATCGAAAAACGCAACCGTTAAATATTTCCCTGATAAAAATCCTTCTGAGCGGTAGAGACTTTTTCCAGGTAACGCCTGCTTTCTCCCCGAGGGTGTTTCTGTGTCAGTGCCCAATATACCTGGTTTGGCTTCAGGCCGTTGATTTTCTGTATGGCACGATCACGGCTGTTGCGATCAAAGGTGGCGAAGACATTACCAGCACCGCCATTATAGGCGGAGATGATCGTATATTTCCGTGACAGTGGATCACGGATCTGCTTCAGGTAATGATTTTCCAGCAGCGACAGGTACGCTGTTCCGGTATCAATATTGTTATGGGGCTGAAAGAGCCAGTTTTTGCTGGGCTGCCCGGGCAGTTTTTTCACTCTTTCAAACACATCCCGACCTGCCGTTTTGGGTATGATCTGCATCAGGCCATAGGCATTTGACGAGCTCACGGCATAGGGGTTGAAGCTGCTTTCCGTGCGAATCACTGCGTAAATCAGGCTCTCTTCAACATCATAAATGCGGGCGTATTTGCGAACCAGGCTGGCGTATTGATATTGTCGTTGTGATAAGTGGTCTTCCACCAGTTCAAAGTCCACGGCGTAAATCCGTCCCTTTGGGGATCGCCGGGTGGTCAGCTGGTTTTGAATCAGGTAATCGGCATACCTCAAGGCGCGCCACTGCCAGCGGATGGGCTGCTTTTCATGATCCAGTACCTGTCCATACAGCATGGGCTGTTCACCAACCGGCACATCTCTGTCGCTGAACAGATCCACCTGATCAGGGGCATAGGGCGTCAGTAGAATAGCAGCAATCGCTTTTCTTAAGTCCGAACGATCCTGGGTTTCCACATGAACCTTACCGGAGTCAAAATCAACAAATACCCGGGTTCGGTAGTGGTTGGTGTATTTCACATACTCTTTACTGCTGGCCTTTTTCTCATCCCCCCAGGCCACCCTGGCTTCCTTGATTAAGATGCGAACCAGTGCCTCAAAAGCAATGACGTCCTTTTCCCGGTCCATGGCATTGCCGACAGGGCCAAGCTCCTCCAGTGCCGCGTTAGTGACGTAATTGGCTCCATGGCTATTGGCCTGCCCGGAAGAGCAAGCGGTGATCAGAGGTGATGATAATGCAGTCAATAAGATGAGGGTGCAAAGACGGGGCATTATGGCATCCATGTCGTTTATCGGTTCTGTGATTACTTTTCTGGATTTTGTAGCCGTCCGGGTCCTCTGCAAATGTTATTGCCGAATCGAATACACTAAAGCAGAAGTATTAATTTTTTCTAAAAAGTTTCAAAAACTGCCGTCCTCGCTACGGGCGGGCGCTATTCTCGAACAGCCTCTTAGCCGTTAAGCCCTTCAGAAGCGGCTTTGGCTTGAATCAGCTCGATTTTGTAACCGTCCGGATCTTCCACAAACGCTATTTCAGTGGTCCCCCCCAAGCACCGGACCCGGTTCCCGGGTAATTTTGCCGCCAGCCTTACGGATGGCATTACAGGTGGCATAAATATCATCAGCGCCCAGGGCAACATGACCAAAGGCGTTGCCCAGGTCGTACTGATCAGTGCCCCAGTTGTAGGTGAGTTCAATCACTGCCTGCTCCGACTCATCGGCATAGCCAACAAAAGCGAGGGTGTACTGGTACTGTTCGTTGTCGTGCTTTCTCAGCAGTTTCATGCCGAGAATTTCCGTATAAAACTCGATGGATCGATCCAGGTTGCCAACACGCAGCATGGTGTGAAGAAATCGCATTTCAGGCTCCTTCAGGTTGCAGAAATAAGAAAAATAGTGATCAGGGATGTTTGGGGCGTTCTGACAGTCTGGTGGTTGGTTTCTTTTTCAGTGGCTTGCCGTCAATGGCAGCCTCTTTGATCTCAATGGTATAGGCCGTGCCTTTTTCTTCCTGCAGCAGCTTTACCAGAAAGTAGTCATGGTTTTTGGCAAACCAGATCCAGGTGGCCCGTTCATCACTGTCTCTGCGTATTTTGACTCTGACGGTTTTCAGGTTGCCAAGGTCCGTTTTTAATATCTCTTCACCTTCGATGGTGAATTGGCGTTGATAGACTTCATCGTCATCGGCAACGACATAGTTTAGCGGTTGGCCATGGGCAGCCGCCAGATCCATACGCAGTTTCAGCTGGTAACTCAGGTTGTCCAGGGTTTCCGGTTTCAGGTCCATCGACCACTGCCGGTCCCCCTGTTGCCAGTTGACCTTATTGCTGGACCAGTCAAAGGTGGCATATTCCGTTGGTTTGTTGCCCAGCCCGGTTCTTTGTTGCACGTATTGGCTGGTGATCAGTTGCACACCTTGACTGGCAAAATGGCTGGTCTCTTTCATCCCGAAAAATGCCGCATCGGCACTGAACTCAAGGGTCCAGGTGCCATCAGCATTTTGTCTCAGGGATCTTTCGCCGGATCCACCAAAGGGCATCCCCTTGATGGATGCTTTATAGGTTGCGGAGTATGGCTTGAGCGTGAAAGCGCTATCCGGTTTTTTCGTCTGGGAGGCAGCAAAGCCGGTATTGCCCGCCAGCACCAGGGTCAGGGCTAGTGCCGCTCTCAGAGTGCCCGGGCCATAGTTGCCGGGATGGGTTGTTATGGATTCTTTCATGCTCACTGTGTGGCGATGAAAAAGCGTATGAATCGAATTGATCATGCCAGTTCCAGGGCGTTTTCCTGCAGTTGGTAGCCCAGTGGGTCAATAGGGTGATCATCCAGTAGCACGTTGTCACCCTTCAGTTGCAGCCTGCCGGAGGTGATCAGATGTACGGCCAGGGGGTAAATCTGGTGCTCCATGGCCTGAACACGTTGTTTCAGACCCTCTTCATTATCGCCGGGCCCGACACTCATTGAAGCCTGAATGATATGGGCACCGCTGTCCAGTTCTGGTGTGACAAAGTGAACAGTACAGCCATGGCGGGTTTTCTTATCCGCAAGTACCCGACGATAGGTGCCAAGACCTTTGTATTCCGGGAGCAGGGAGGGGTGAACATTGATCAATCTGCCAGCGAATTTTTCCACAAACTCGGGGCCTAGAATTTTCATATATCCGGCCAGTACCACAAGGTCCGGCTCAAAGCGGTTAACCTCTTCCACCAGTCTCTGGTCAAAGGCACCCCGGGAGGAAAAGATTTTGTAGTCCAGGCCAAGGGCAGCCACTTTGTGCTGTCTGGCCCTTTCCAGCCCGTAAGCCTCTGGTACGTTGCTGACGACCCCGACAATTTGATAACTGTAGTGATGTTCTTGATCCAGAAGTGCCTGAAGGTTACTGCCGTTGCCTGATAACAGAACGACAACTCGCTTTTTCTCGCTCACTGCTGTTTCCTGAATGCTGTCAATGGTTTTGTGATTGGAATCCGGTTGGCCAGAGTGACATGGCACCCGGGCCAGATATTGGTCAGGACGGTTATTGAAACACCACAGGATCGCCATCGCTGTCTGCGGATTCAATATGGCCGATAATGACGCTTTCTTCTCCCAGCGCTGCCAGACGCCGGATTGCCTGCTCCCGATGGCCTTGTGGGATGCAGAGCACCATACCGATACCACAATTGAAGGTACGGTACAGTTCAAAGGTCTCAATATTGCCTTTTTCCTGCAGGAAACGGAAGATGGCCGGGATTTCCCAACTCTGTGTGTTGATCACCGCACGACAGCCCTTGGGAATAACCCTTGGCAGATTCTCTGGCAAGCCGCCCCCGGTAATGTGAGCCATGGCGTGGATCGGCAGTTCCTTTTGCAGCTGCAGCAATGATTTGACGTAAATGCGGGTTGGAGCCATCAGGTGTTCTGCCAGAGGCTTGCCTGCCAGCGGGGCGCTGAGGTCTGAACCGGCGACTTCCAGAACCTTGCGGATCAGTGAATAACCGTTGGAGTGTGGTCCGCTGGATTTCAAACCGATTAACACGTCACCGGGGGAGACGTTGCTGCCATCAATGATTTCAGACTTTTCCACCACGCCGACACAGAAACCCGCCAGATCGTAATCGTCACCCTGGTACATCCCGGGCATCTCCGCCGTTTCACCCCCGATCAGGGCGCAGCCAGACTGTTCACAGCCTTTGCCAATCCCGGTGACCACGCGTTCAGCCACATCCACATTTAATTGGCCGGTGGCGTAATAGTCCAGAAAGAACAGGGGCTCGGCACCACAAACCAGCAGGTCGTTGACGCACATGGCCACCAGATCAATGCCGATATGGTCATGCATCCCCAGGTCCATGGCCAGCTTCAGTTTGGTACCCACGCCATCGGTGCCGGAAACCAGAACCGGTTCTTTGTATCCGGCTGGCAGTTGGCACAGCGCTCCAAAACCGCCCAGGCCACCCATTACCTCAGGGCGGGAGGTGGCCTTTGCTACCTGTTTAATGCGCTCAACCAGAGCGTTGCCAGCGTCGATATCGACACCTGCATCCTTGTAACTCAGGGAGGTTCTGGAATCCGATTTGTTCATTGATATCAATCCGCTTGTTGCCAGAGCTTGTTACCACCGGCGGTGCCGACAGTGTTTTAATCCGGACTGTTCACTGACCGGGGGCGGTGTTCAGTCCAACACGGTTTGGGTGGATGAAGGCGGCTATTCTAGGAGGCTGTGGTATTTATCGCAATGCTGTTACCGCATTGTCGCTGATGTCTGGTGGTAATTTTTGGTAATTTGGATCTGATTTCAGGGTGAGAAGTGATTACCATAGTGCATTTTCAATGCCCGCAGTTGTCCAGACGTTGGCAAATGCAGTATTTTTTGCCGGATTTATGGCAGAATGATGTTCATTTGATTTTTATGTACAGGATTTTATTGATGCCTGTGGCTAAGCGATGCAACGCTCTCCTGCGAAACCTGATCAGTCCGCTGACCTTACTGTCTGCCCCTGAAGCCCGTTCAGCCGTTAAGGCGGCCGGTCTTGTAGTGGGTCTTCTGGTATTGTCCATATTGCCTGAAAATACCCATGCGGCCTTGGTCAAAGGGCTATACAGTCAGGAAGTGCCAGTGTCCGGACAAGGTTACCAGGAGCGGGCGGATGCCATGTCTCAGGCACTGGCAGAGGTGCTGGTGAAAGTGGCCGGACAGCGTGAGGTGCTGGCCAACAGTGTGATAAAAAGTGCGCTGGCCAAGCCGGAAGCCTACATTCGCAAGTTTGGTTTTCGCAGCTCTTCTGCTGATCAGGCGTCCTCCCTCAACCGTCAGCAGTATTTGCAGGCGGTATTTGATGACCAGGCAATTAACCGCCTGCTGCGCAGTGCCGGTGTGGCCATCTGGGGGCAGAGCAGACCATCGACACTGGTGTGGCTGGCGGTGGAGAGCGTTGGGCAGCGCTCAATCGTCAATGCTTCAGGGACTCTTCCCGCAGTGTTTGCCGAGAGCTTTCAGGGGCGTGGCTTGCCGGTGCTCTTTCCGTTGATGGACTTTGAAGATGCCGGGGCGATTTCCACCGTTGATGTATGGGGCGGCTTTACCCACAAATTGCAGGACGCTTCCCGGCGTTATGGTTCTGAATCGATTCTGACCGGGCGTTTGTCCCGTGCTCTGTCACCGGACGCTCTGGCGCAAAACGAACGCTACAATGGACGGTTGACGCTGATATTCCGGGGAATAAGTCAGTCTGTGGCGGTTAATGGCCTGGATGCTGTTGCGTTGACACAGCTGGCCGCTGATCTGGTAGGCACAACCCTGTCCCGGCACTATGCTATTGATGCCTCCGATGCCAGTGGCAAGACTCTGCTGGTGGTTGAGAATGTTGTCAGTCTGGACGATTATGCCGCTTTGAATAAATACCTTGAGCGGATCACCGCCATTCGTGATGTGTCTGTTCATCGGGTGGCAGGTTCAACAATTGAGTTGGAGCTGGTTATTGATGGCTCTGAAAGCCAGTTGGCCGATGCCCTGGCCCTGGGTCGAAACCTCCGGCCGGTTGCACCGGGTTCTGACTCTTCGGCAACTATGCGCTACAGTTGGTCTTACTGACAGGCTCCTGGCTGTTTGCTGTCAGAGTTATACTATGCGGTGGTCCATGTGATTAGTAGTGATAGTTCTTGCACAACCGGCTGGAGTTATTTGCGGTATCAAGGCAGTACCCGGGATGCACAGGTTGCAGCTCCTGTAGTCAGAAATACCAAACCATTATCGTGTTTTAACCGGTCGCTTTGGTCTCTGGAAAATACCCCGGCCTGCCCTGGCTTGAGCAATCGTTTTTCAGAGATTGGTGAACCGGTCAGAAGATCGGTTTCCTTACCCGATTTGACCACTTGCCCTTGTGAAAATAATGAGCCTTCCCGGTGTAGCAAGAAGAGGATGCCAGTGCTTTTGACGCAGGGGGAGGCAAAGCAGTGGGGCAGGGAATCTGAGTTAAAGAGTGATGGAGGTAATGCTGCCAAACGTCTACTCACAGCTATCGAAAATAACGATAGTGAAGTAGTCCAATCCTTAATCCACGAGCCTCTTCTTGATTTTAATATGGAGGTAATCAGTAAAACTTCGCATCGCTGGTGCACTCCTTTAATGCTGGCGATTGAAAGAAATTTCCTGGAGCTTGCCAGGATTATACTCAAGGTTGAGACGGTTGAGATTAATAGGGTTTTGGGTTCGAATGCTTTGCATGTGGCGGTACAAGAGGGCAATGCTGACGCTGTTAATCTGCTATTGCGTTCAGGGGCAGACGTTAATATCCAGGATGTGAATGGCTGGACAAGTCTGATGAAAGCCTGCAAGACAAAAAATGAGGATATTGTCAGATCGTTGCTTGATTATCAGGCAGATGTGACATTGGTTAATCTGTTCGGATTATCGGCCCTCAATATACTGGTTAATGATTATGGTGCTGAGAGACCCGATCTATTGGCGTTGCTGATTGAACATGGGGCTCCTGTTGATCAATGCGACATGAATGCCTGGTTTCCGCTGATAATAGCCATCAAGAATGGGAGCTTGCAGTATCTTCAAATTTTGCTGGGTGAAGGCTGGGAAAAAGCGACCTGTCAAAACGAAGGGCTGGTTTTTTTGTTTGCAGCTGTGTATGGGAATGAGTCCTTACTCAGGTATTTGTACGAAAAAATGCCGAAGAACTTTTTATCGTTTAAGGATATCGATAAGTATTGTTCATTGCGAGGCGTTGATGTTTCGCACTACAAGACGGTATTAACCTTATTAAAAGAAAGGTATGGGGATCTTTTATCGCCTGAACTACCAGAAACTTTTTTTTCTCTGAAAAGCCAGTGTTGTCGAGTCATTCAACGACAGATGTTAGATAGAGGTTTTGATCAGCTTCCCCTGTCGGCAAATTTGAAAAACTATTGCGCTCAGATTCAATTACCCATTCTTGTGGATAACGAGGAAGAACTCCGGGCCTTTTACAGATCTGAATATGAAACTGAAGATCGTGAAGATGGGGCTTTGGCATGGGGCAGTCTACCTCCGGTTGATTCGGTGGATTGGTTTCATGAAGAATTCTGGGGGTAGCGTATATAACCATCGCCTTTGAAGTTACTACTTGCTTATAGCCCTGCCCAAGGCCGAGATAATTATGGTACTCTTGCACCACCTGCATAGAAACGACAAGGCCAGCAATCTTTGCCATGCCGGAGCAGCCGAAGAGAAAGACTGATACACTTTTGTTGTCCTGTTTTTGTCATACTCTTTCTCTGTTAACAAACAGCCCATATAGTGTCATAACGGTTGCAAAGCAGGGCTGAAGACGATTTATTGACCGGTCTATTGATATCAGTCAATACCGGTTGATAATTGAACGGTTTTATTGTGTTACTGTCTTTTGTAATGTTGCAGTTTCTGTTGTCAGTATCACACTACCTTTACGGATTTGATGTCCATTATGAGTTTGCCTGTGCAGCTACCGCTCAGTGTCCAGTTAAGAGACGATGCCACGTTCGCCAACTTCTACAGTGGGCGAAATGAGACGCTGGTCAATCTTCTGGATATGGATAGATCGGTTCCCGGCATCGAATCCGAGCAGTTTATTTTCCTCTACGGCCCCAAAGGGGTTGGCTGCAGCCATCTGCTTCAGGCGGCCTGTCATCAGGTGGACCGGCGCAGCGGGCGAAGTATTTATCTGCCCATGAAAGAGCTGGTTTATTACTCGCCAAAGCTTCTGGAAGGTATCGAGCGGCTGCAGCTGGTGTGCCTTGACGATATTGGTGAGGTTGCCGGTATCGATGAGTGGGAAGAAGCGCTGTTTGATCTGTTTAACCGCCTCCGGGACTCCAGAACCCGGTTTCTGGTGGCGGCGGACAATCCTCCCAGGGCGCTGGGGATTCAACTTCAGGACCTGGTCTCCCGCCTTGGCTGGGGCTTGGTATTTCAGGTGCACCCACTGGATGATCGGGACAAAGTCGCAGCGCTCAAACTTCGGGCCCATTACCGTGGCTTTGACCTGAGTGATGACGTTGCCCGCTTTATTATTCACCGTGGTTCCCGGGATATGGGCAACCTGTTTACCTTGTTGCATAAACTGGACAGTGCCTCTCTGCGCGCCAAGCGCAAGCTCACCATTCCCTTTGTTAAGGAAGTCATGAGCTGGTGACCATAAAATTCCGCATCAGGTGTGGTGAAAACCTTGGGGGTTGGTTGTTGCGGAATTTTTAGGGTTAAGGAGTGGTTATCAGGTTTGGAGCTGGCCTATGTGGTTGAGACAGGTTGGTGGTTTTCAGTTTGTGGGGCTTTTGGGGCTGCTTTTTCTGGGGGGGCTTTCTATTTCTGGGTGGTGGTGGTTTGCCCAGGTTTCTGATCGGGTTTTGAACAGCTTTTATCAACAGACAGGGCAACGCCTGTCTGGTAAAGACATTACTTTTGATCCATGGCAGCGTCGATTGACTGGCAGTGATATTCGGGTGGAAGAGCAAGGGATTCAGTTTACTGCTCAGAAGGTCAGTGTCGTGTTGAACTATCGCCATTGGTGGGGGGCGTGGTTTGGTGAGGATGTTGAATCGTTAAGTGGGGTTGAACTGGATGATGTCAGCATCGCTATTGATCCGGAGTTGATTGCCTTGCCTCTGCCGACGCTCTTTCAAAGGCTGTCCATCAATCGTGGCCGCCTTTCCGTCAGCGGAATAGATCAGCCACTCTCTTTTGACCAGCTGACGCTGGTGAAAGAAGAGGAAGGCAGAATCAGGATTTATTCAGACAGTCGTGATGGTGAGAGCTGGAGCTTCTCAGGCGTTTATGAGGTCAGTAAAGGCTTGCTGGATGGTGAAGTGAGGCTGGTCGAACTGCCTTTGTCCGCGCTGGTTAACGCAGTGCCTTTTAATGTATTGGCGACGCAGAATAATGAGCTGTCTGCCAATGACCGTTTTTCCGGGTCAGTGAGTGCCACATTATCACTGTCCTGGGATAAGCCGGGCGGCCTGATCCTGAAGGGCGATGCAGAAGGGCACAGTGGGCAGCTCTTGTGGTCGGGACTATCTGCCCAATGGCAGCAGTGGCATCTGAATAACCTGCAATTTCATGGCAATGATCCTGCACAATCTACGGCAGAGCTGGCTATTTCAGGTCTTGATCTGAGAGTGCCAGAAACACTGGCAGGAGAATTTTCCGTTCAGTTAATGCCAACCTTACCTGCTGGCATTACTCCGCTTGCTATTAACGACAGTCGTCTTGAACTGGCAAACGGCCATTCACCTTGGCTATTTGAAAACGTAAATGGAAGGCTGGTTGCCGATGGTATTTCGGGGAAAGAAAAAAATTCCCGAACCTATCAGTTCAGTGCTGCACTGGCCAATATTGGGGATTTGCAGTTGAGTGGTCGATTATCCGGCTCTGATAATGATTTTGCGTTTCAGCTCAACGATGCTCGTCTTGCAGGTCCTTTAAAAAAGTATTCGGCTGTTGCTGGTTATGATATGCAGGGTAGCCAATTTGACTTGAGTTATAACAGTCAAATACATACGGGGCAGCTTGATATTTCTGACTTGCAGGCAAAAAAGATCGCAAACAGCTTGCCGGTTTCATCCATCCATTTATTAAAAGCCCTGATAACGGATTCATCAGGTAGAGCGGCTATCCCGTTTTCCCTTGAGCCCGGAAAATCGAGATTATCACAGCGTATCTATCGGGCGGTTGAGCAACGTGTTATGGCCATTGTCCAAGCTCCGTTCGACTACCTTTCCCATACCACAGGTCATGCACTTGAACCTGTGCTTTACCATGAAGCGGGTAAAGCGAAATTAACACAGCGATCACAAAAGAACCTGGTAAACCTTAAGAAAGCGCTTATCGAGAGGCCAGAGTTGAATGTGTTGATTAATGTGGGTGTTTCTGAATCCAGAGATTGGCCAGAGCTCTCACTTTATGAACTGGAAAAGGCATTGCTGGAACTGTACGCCGCAACCAGTTCAGTGGAGCCTGCTGAGGTGATCGCTATTCCACCCGGGGTGCGGGCATCGCTTGTGGAGCAAATGTATCTGGCTACCCGACGTCACCAGAAAATCCCTGAAGTGGGTGAACAATCACCCGGGCAGAGGGTTCAGGAAGCCGAACGCTGGTTGTTGAAAAACTGGCCAAAGACGCCTGGTCAACTGGAGCGCTTGCAAAAGGCCAGATACGACTATCTGAAAAGTGAAACTGGCACGGCGTCCGGGCATATTGAGTTGCAGTTATCATCAGGCCCGGACCGAAAAGGGAGGGAGCCGGTGTCGATACTAACTCTCCAATAACCTGTTCGCCTGAGCCTGCCAGCGCACAAACATCATGGAAGTAATAAATAACAGTACGCTGAATCCGGTGATCAGCCAGCCCTGGGGTTGTTCCGGCCTGAACCATGCTTCAAGAACGCCGCTGATAAAATAAAAGCAAAGGATAAAACAGAGCCAGGAGGCTGCTCTCAGGCCGCGCTTCAGAAGGCCGGGAAGTGGCAAAAGCAGTGGCAGTATCTGCAGGGCGGAGATACCAAAGATCGAACCCGGTGGCGGATTCAACCACCAGGTTTCTGCCAGTAGAGAGAGAATCAGGCCAGCATAGAGGGCAAGGCAGACTTGGTAGATTTGGTTGGCTTTTTGCTGCATATACATCTCGGATTAAGGGGCTGATGGGAAAGTGATCAAGCTTATGCTGCTGAAGATGTCTGCAAATAGTCGTCGCTTACTTCCAGCTGGTATACGATCTTTAATTGAACAAGACAATCTTTCATTCTCTGGCGAGCCTCAAGGTATAGAGCATCGGTCAGATCATGATCCTTTTCCCATTGTTGGCGATCTGGCCATTGAGCATAACCGACCATAATGTTTGGGTTATCTGAAGTGTGCAGTCTTGAGCCAAAGCTGCCACATTTCTGGTAGATGACTTTTGTCACTTCCAGCCATGCTTTGCGAAACTCAGTCTCATTACCTTGTTTGATCTCAAATTCATAAACCGCTATGAACATGCCGGTGTCCTGTCGCCAAGTATAACTGTTATTCTTTTGGCTATCTCTTAGAGAATCTCAAGCACAGACTCAGGAGGGCGGCCAATTCTGGCTTTTTCGCCGTTGACCACAATGGGGCGCTCAATCAATCTGGGAAACTCGCACATAACGTTGATCAGTTGCTCTTCCGTCAGGGATGGATCTTTGAGGTTATTATCCTTGAACTCCTGTTCACCTTTACGAAGCAGGTCCCGGGCATTGATGCCCAGTTTGCCCAGAATGGCTCTCAGCTGATCCGCATCCGGCGGGCTTTCCAGGTACAGCACCACCTCAGGACTGATTCCCTGTTCTTCCAGAATACTCAGGGTTTGACGGGATTTTGAACAGCGTGGGTTGTGAAAGATAGTAATGCTCATGATGACCTTGCCTGGTGTATTTCACAGGACTATAGATATTTTCCGCAAAGCCTACCAATCTCTATGGATGCTCTGCAAATCATTTGTAATAGATGTCGGATGTACAGTCAGGAAGTAAACCTGTCTCTTTCAGCCTCTGAATTCGGTACACTTATCTCTCGTTTGACAGGGAGTTCATCATGGCACCGGTACTGCAATTCTGGTCATCTTTCCAGAGTTTTTTCACGGCGGTTATTAAACGCTTTCTTGATAACCGCTGCATTGAAAATGCTGCGGCACTGACCTATACGACGCTGTTCGCCGTGGTGCCACTGATGACGGTCACCTACAGTATCCTGTCTGCGGTGCCCAGTCTTCAGGATGTTGGAGACACCATTCAGAACTTTATCTTTACCAGTTTTGTGCCTTCGACGGGGGAGATGGTTCAATCTTATCTGAACGATTTTTCCCAACAGGCAAGAAAATTAACCAGTATTGGTATCGCTTTCCTGCTGGTCACTTCCTTTCTGATGCTGAGAACCATTGATAAGGCATTGAATACTATCTGGCAGGTGGCGCATGTGCGCCGTGGCATGACCGGTTTTCTGCTGTACTGGGCCATTCTCAGCCTGGGGCCTGTGCTATTGAGTGCCGGGTTTCTTACGACTTCTTATCTGGCATCCTTCAAACTGGTTTCTCATACCACAGCCATACTGGGCGCAGAACAGTGGCTTTTGCGCCTTATGCCGGTTGTTCTCAGTACATTGGTTCTTACTCTGCTGTATACGGCGGTGCCCAACAGAAAAGTGCCGGTTCGTCATGCGCTGGCCGGTGCGGTTTTTGTGGCCATTCTGGTTGAACTGGCCAAGGCAGGCTTTACCTTATTTATTACTCTGTCGCCTACCTATCAGCTGATTTACGGTGCTTTTGCCGCTGTGCCTCTGTTTCTGCTCTGGGTGTATTTGAGCTGGCTGATGGTGCTGTTTGGTGCGGTTCTGGTTCGATCCCTGGATCTTTATGGCAAACAGGCCGGTGGTGAGCGGCCGCACCCGTTAATCTCGATTTTATTAATCCTTAAGCAGTTGCAGGAAAAGTTTGAACAGGGTCGGGGGTTGCATTACAGCGATCTGCGCAAACGTGATCTTCCGGTTTCTCTTGATGATTGGGAGGGTCATACTGCCCGGCTGATGGCCATGGGGTTGATCAGCAAGAGCGATGACGGCGAATGGCTCCTTGCCAGGGATCTCAGACACATCAGTCTGTTTACTTTTTGTGAGCAGTTGCCCTGGCCAATGCCTCAGGATGAGCAGCTCCGGAATATTCTTATCGCTGATGATCCGAACTGGTTATCTGATCTGATTCAGAGGTTGCAGACAGTAAACAGTGCCAGACTGGAAGCGCTGGAACTGTTCGCTGGATCAGCTACTGTCTAAATAGCGGGTATTGGCAGCTTTTGGTCAACTTGATCAGGTGCTGACTGTGGCTAATACTGAATTGCGATTGCCCGGTAAGCCGGACCTTTATGGAACCCGGCGGCTGAGTGTGGTTCTGGCTCTTGCTATGGGCATCAGCTAGAGCGGGTTAAACGGGAGTTGCATAACATAGTGTGTCCTTCCCGATGAATGTTTTTTCGGAGGTATTCGTGAGGATAACAAAAACATTGGAATACTTTCTGGTGTTTGTACTGTTGGGGGCTCTTGTGGCCTGTAGCAAGCCAGTGACTTTTGCGGATTTAAACGGCAACCCTGTTGCCATTGCCAGCGAAAATGGTCAATGGCTCGCGTTGAATTTCTGGGCAGAATGGTGTGACCCTTGCCGGGAAGAGATTCCGGAGCTGAATAAGCTGGCCAATGACGGTCAGGTCAGGGTGCTGGGCGTTGATTTTGACAACAGTCAGGGGGAGGCGTTAATCAAGAAGGCAAAAGCCCTGGATATCCGTTTTCCGGTGCTTCGGGAGTCGCCACTGACGGTGTTGAACGAGCCTCCTCCCCAGGTGTTGCCCGCCACATATATTATTTCGCCGGAAGGTAAAGTGGTGACCAAATTGTTTGGACCACAGACCAGGAAAAGCCTTGAAGAGCAGATTCACAAGTTAAGTAAACACCAATTACAGGAAACCTCGTCCAATGGCTGATGTATGCAAAAGAGCCTTTGTTGAAGGCAGGGTACAGGGTGTCTGGTTTCGAGGTTCAACCCAGGAGCGAGCCCGTCGCCTGGGCATTGGTGGCTGGGCAAGAAATCTGCCGGATGGACGGGTTGAAGTGTTAATGTGTGGCTCAGAAGAAGCCGTTGCCAGGCTGGAAGAGTGGCTTCATAAAGGACCACCTCTGGCCAGGGTGGTTAATATTGCCATTACCGAAGAGTCGCTGCAGGCGTTTGACTCGTTTACCACGGGTTAATTCACAACCCAGTGACGTTCCCAGTTGGTCAGTACGCGCTCCGGATACCAGGTTTTGCCCAGGCTGCCATTATATCGGGCCAGAGCCCTGGTCAGATTGCCATTTTCTTTCTTAAGGTAATAACTGAGAATGGTGCAGCCATAGCGCAGGTTGGTCTGGATAGTGATGAGGTTGTCCTTATCCCGGCCAATAACATTTTTCCAGAACGGCATAATCTGCATTAAACCCAGGGCACCAGCCGAAGACACCGCATACTGGTCAAAGGCAGATTCTGTCTGAATCAGTGCCAGCACCAGCTCCGGTTGTAAATCTACCTTGGATGCTTCGAAGTGAATCATCCTGAGCACCTCAAGCCGAAGGTCCGGGTCTTTAATAAACCGGGCCAGACGGGCAGACATATCAACCAGCCAGACCTCGGCGTCAAACTGATCGTCAAAGCTGCTGGGTTGATCCAGTGAGCGTGACAGCACTTCCTGTAAAATCGGGTCGTGCCATTCCGCCTGACTGGCTGCTGGCATAACAAGAGCCATGACAAGAACGGCCACAATCCCAAAGCCCGGAATCGGGCTTTGGGCATGGCAGTTTTCAGCAAGCTACTTATAGCGGGTAAAAGGCTGTCAGCAGTTAAAGTACCGTTAGCGATTTGTGCGTTTTTTAAGCAGTTCGATAATTTCACTGAGCTGAATATCTTCTTTATTGTTTGCAGTGCGGTGCTTGTATTCCACCATGCCATCGGCCAGGCCACGGTCGCTGAGAACCACGCGGTGCGGAATACCGATAAGCTCCATATCGGCAAACTTAACTCCGGGGCTGGCTTTTCTGTCGTCCATCAGCACTTCAAAGCCTGCTGTGGTCAGTTCCTGGTAGAGTTTTTCGGCCGCTTCACGGACTGCTTCGGATTTTTCGATCTTCAGAGGTACCAGGGCGATCTGGAAAGGCGCGATGGCTTCCGGCCAGATAATGCCACGGTCATCGTAGTTCTGCTCAATGGCGGCAGCGGCGGTTCTGGAAACGCCGATGCCATAGCAGCCCATGGCCAGCGGAATGCTCTTGCCATTTTCACTGAGAACCCTGGCGTTCATGGATTCGCTGTATTTGGTACCCAGCTGGAAAATATGGCCCACTTCGATACCACGCTTGATAAACAGCTGCCCTTTACCACAAGGGCTTGGGTCACCTTCCTGAATATTGCGCAGATCTTCAACGCGGCTGAAGGTGCAGTCACGCTCCCAGTTGATGCCGAAGTAGTGTTTGCCTTCGATATTGGCACCGGCACCAAAGTCGGCCATTTTTGCTACGGTTCGATCAACAATCACCGGCATTGGGCAGTTAACCGGACCAAGTGAACCAGGGCCGGCACCCATGATGTTTTTAACTTCTTCTTCGGTGGCAAAGCGCAGGGGAGCGGCCACATCCGCAAGGTTTTCCGCCTTGACTTCGTTAAGCTCGTGATCGCCACGGATCAGCAGGGCAATGAACTCGCTGTCAGCGTCCTCTGCAGCCGCAACAATCAGGGTCTTGATGGTTTTTTCAACAGGCAGGTTGAACTGTTCTACCAGTTGATCGATGGTCCGGGCATCCGGAGTGTCCACCAGTGTCATCGCTGCAGAGGGGGCAGGGCGGTTACCAGCAGGGGCAATGGCTTCTGCTTTCTCAATGTTGGCTGCGTAGTCGCTCTGGTCACTGAATACGATGGCATCTTCACCGGACTCGGCCAGTACATGGAACTCCTGGGAACCACTGCCGCCAATGGCGCCACTGTCAGCCTGCACTGCACGGTATTCAAGACCCAGACGGTCAAAGATACGGCAGTAGGTCGCGTGCATATTCTGATACTCAGCTTGCAGACACGCTTCAGTGGCATGGAATGAATAGGCGTCTTTCATCAGGAATTCGCGGCCACGCATCAGGCCAAAACGTGGGCGACGCTCGTCACGGAATTTGGTTTGGATCTGGTACAGGTTGATTGGCAGCTGCTTGTAGCTGTTCAACTCGTTACGGGCAATATCGGTAATGACTTCTTCATGGGTTGGGCCAATCACAAAATCACGACCGTGGCGATCCTGAAAGCGCAGCAGTTCAGCGCCAAATTGATCCCAGCGACCGGTTTCCTGCCACAGTTCCGCCGGTTGTACTGCAGGCATCAGGGTTTCCAGTGCGCCAGAGCGGTTCATCTCTTCACGGACAATGTTTTCTACTTTTTGCAGGACCCTGAGACCCAGAGGCAGCCAGGTATAGAGGCCGGATGCCAGTTTGCGGATCATACCGGCACGCAACATCAGCTGGTGGCTGATGACCACGGCATCGGCAGGCGTCTCCTTAAGGGTTGGAATCAGATACTGACTGGTTCTCATGTGCTCATTTACCAGGCTGTTCAAAAAAGCGTGTCAAAATTTGACGTCAATTAATGCGGCATTTTAAGGCCAATCGGTTATTATACCAACCGCTGTTGCAAAATCCCCTGATTGGTTGTTCTGAAAAATACCCTCTCTATTCTATTTTCTCTGGATGGGCTGTACCGTGAGTAGCTTTGAACTGGATCCCCAGCTGGCAAGAGACTGTGTGGTTATTGGTGATTTTCCTGTTTGTCGCCTTTTGCTAATGAACGATAGCCAGTATCCCTGGTTTATCCTGGTTCCCCGTATCCAAGGGGTGGAAGAGATTTATCAGTTGGATGAGGCGGCCCAGCAACAGCTGCTTTTTGAATCCTCATATCTGGCAGAAATGCTGCAGGTGCTGTTCTGTGCAGACAAGATGAATGTGGCCGCGTTGGGTAACGTGGTTCGACAGCTGCATGTGCATCATGTCGTCCGTTTCACGGCGGATGCTGCCTGGCCAGCGCCGGTGTGGGGCAGGCATCCAGCCCGGCCTTATACGGATGAACAGCTCGCAGAGGTGATGCACAAGCTGAAAACGGGCATTACCGATATGCCTTCTTTCCAGTGGGCTTGACAGGTAAGGTAAATTTGGAAGGCAGAAGCTCAAGGAGTAGACTGCGCAGATTAATCTGCTTCCGGTTGCCTGTAACCGATCTTGTTTAATGACCGGAAGTGGTTTGGCTGGCTGCCTGTGGGAGTAACAAACGATGCAAGATGAACTGCTTGAACTGCAAACCCAGTTGAGTTTTCAGGAGGATACGATTGCTCAATTGAATGAAGTGGTTACCCGGCAGCAGAAAGATATTGACCGGTTAACAGAAGCCATGGCGCAACTGAAAAAGCAATTTGAAGAGATGGTGGCTGAACAGCTGGAAAGCCAGGAAGAGTTACCTCCTCCCCACTATTGATTGATGATTAGACGGCTCCGGATTCTTCTGGCCGGAATAACGCTTGCCAGCCAGAAGACCGGAATGCCTATCTTCCTTTCGGTGCGGCAATCACATCTTCCGCCTGAAGGCCTTTGTCCCTTTCAACCACAATAAACTCAACCCGCTGTCCTTCACTCAGGGTTCGGTGTCCTTCACCACGTATGGCACGGTAATGGACAAAGACATCTTCACCCATATCACGGGTAATAAAGCCAAACCCTTTGGTGATATTGAACCATTTGACCGAGCCGGTTTCCCGTCCGGAGTCATCAAGCGGTTCCGCCGCTGAGCCGGAGCTGCCGGGCAGGTTGGCGATAACATGAAACAGGGTGCCGGTGCTGACTGAAAACAGCGTCATCTGGTCGAGAGTCACGCCAGAGATCATCAGGGTGTTGTTATAGGCGAAACCCACCGCTGCGCAGAGCGCTGAAAACAGCAGGACGGAACCGGCTATCTGCAACCACCGTTGGAAGCCAGTGCGTCTGCTCAGGTAGGCTCCTGTCATTAAATTTAATGAGGCGGCCATCAGTAATAGTGCAACCACCGGGTTGGTTGGGTTGGCAGCGGCTGTTGATGGCTGGTAGAGGTTGGTCATGATGGCAATGACGAAAAAAAATGCCAACAGGCCGGTTAAAAGATGAGCTATTTTTAAATGTTTCAAGGCATGTTCCCTTAATTTGTTATCAGTATCAGTTGAAAACATCGAGCCCTTCTACGCATAGGCTTTTCAGAACCACAAGCCATCCGTGAAAACAGAATCTGGTGTAAAGCTGTCGTGCATTTTTTAATCATGACCAGACAACATTGAGCCCGACAAACACGTTGTGCAACTTATTATGATGGAACACATGGTTTCCCATATCAGTGTTAATGTACCTTTATGATGTTTATTTCTCAAATATTGACAGGCCTGCCTGGCATTTAACATTAGTCGAGACACTTCACGGACGGTGCAGGCAGGCGTGAAAGAGTCTGTAAACAGCGCTGTGAGCCTTCTGGTGAGTTGTTGGAAGGGTTGATTGACTCTGTTATTTGTGTGTGAATCTTTTGGTAAAAAATGCTCGACGTGGAAAAATACCGATATTATAGTGGTATTCAGTACCTTGAATATCTACTGCTGCCGTCTTCTATTAAGCATGGTGTTCGTAAAGTTGTAGAAATGTTTAGAGGTTGTTAATAGATAACGTTGTACTCATGGAGTGATAAGGCAACTCTGGTCATGTCTTATTGAGAAAGGGAGGTACCGAATCCGCCTGGTGCTGTGGCAGATAATGCAGTCGCTGATAGTTGTCGTTAGCTGGTCAAAGCAGATCGCTTTAATCAGATAACAGCAAAAACATTGGCAAGCGCTCAATGCCCTCTTTAAAAGGGAAAGCCTAAGGGAAGGCTTAAAAGGAATTTTCATCAGGAGAGTACGACTATGGCTGGGAAAAAAGCACCCGCAATCAAGGAAAAATACAGCAAAACCCAGATGCTGGCAGAAATTGCCGAGAATACCGGGCTTAGCAGAAAGCAGGTCAGTGCGGTAATGGATGAACTGAGTGAACTGGTTGAACGCCATATTAAAAAACGGGGGTGTGGTGAGTTTACCTTGCCCGGTCTGTTAAAAATCGTGACCAAGAAAAAACCGGCGCAAAAAGCCAAAAAAGGTGTGCCAAACCCTTTCAAACCTGGCGAATTAATGGATGTGCCAGCCAAGCCCGCTTCTATTCAGGTGAAGGTAAGGCCGTTGAAGAAGCTGAAGGAGTTTGCAGCATCGTAGTGCATCATTTCAATGAGTTTGATGTGTACAATCTCCGTTCACCCTGAGCGGAGTCGAAGGGTGGTTGGCACAGTCTTTATTCAGGGTATGTAGCTTACGCCCTTCGACTCCGCTCAGGACGAACGAAGTATGGAGGTCAGTGAAGGAACCCATCAATTGCATTGAAACCATTTACCAGGCTGCTTATAAGAGCTGCAAAACCAAAGGAGCTTACCGGCTCCTTTTTTTATGGTTGCAATTTGTTCAGGGTTGTAGAAAAATAATTTCTCGTTGCGAACAGGATGTATATCACCAAGGGGAACTGCTTATGTCAGTTGGTGGTAGTCGCAATAATAAACACAACACAAAGTACTCAGGGAGCAATTCTGATTATGAAAACCCTCGCTAAAAGCGCACTGGGTGTAGCCGTTGCTACAGCTGTCGCCGCTACCTCTGTTCAGGCTTCTGAAGCTGTGACTATGGATCCGAGTCTGACGTTTACTTATAAGAACTACTACTGGAAAGAAAAAGCCAAAGATAACAATGGCTATGAGCGTAATGAATGGGCGCATGGTTTGGTAGCTGACTTTGACAGTGGTTATGTTAATGATCTTGTCGGTGCGGTTGTTACTGCTGGTTATGCAGGGCCTTTGAAAGTGAAAGAAGGTCTGAATTACTCTGCGTCGAATGTATCTGGTTCATACATTGATGCTAATGGTGATGATATTGCTGATACCTTAACTGATTCCCATTCTATCTCTGGCTTTCAACAGGCTTATTTGAAAGCAAGGCATACTTTTAGTGGAGTAGAATTGGTCGGCACTGTAGGTGTCAAGAAGCGTAGTACTGAAACATACTCAGATTCTGGTTCTCGAATCCTTGCAGCTAGTTCTACTGGTTACGATCTTTCCGTAGGTTTTGAAGGTGCAAATGTTTACTTTACTGAAATTACAGGTTTCAGTGATCGTAATGACTCATCCTTCAGTAATGATCTTTACGTAGTAGATGATAAAGGCACAGATGGTGAGTCTGATGACGTCAAGGTCCCTGTCAAAAACATCCGTATTTTTGGGGCTAATTATTCGTACGAAGGTTTAGGGTTGACTGCGGAGTATGGCAAGTCGAAAGATTTAATTAAGCAGAGCTTTCTGAAAGCGGAGTATAGCTTTGAGTTAGATGAGATGAGCTCTGTTGATCTTGATGCACGCTACGGTAAAGTGAAAAGTGATGTCTCTGGTGATGACTACCAATCGAAGTACTATAACCTTAATGCAACTTACAATTATGGCAATGCGTATGTTGGTTTAGGCTATAACAAAACCAAAGATGGTAACTTTAATCCTAATTATGTAGCTGGTAACAATGATACCTTCAACTCTAGTCTTGACCAGTGGGAGAAGTATGCTAAGGAAGGGGAAAAGGCTTACGTTGTATCTGGTGGTTTTAACTTTGCAGATCAAGGATTGGAAGGTCTGAGTTGGGATTTATGGTATGCCAAGGGGGACGATGCTGATAACATCGCCAACTTTAAGCGTCGGGAATATGGTAGCTTCGCTTCTTACGCATTTGATGGATCCTTGGAAGGTTTGTCTCTTGCTTGGCTGTACGTAAATTACAGAGCAAATGGTACTGATGCAGGTGGAAATGTTCCGGGCGATTTGTACGATGAAGACGTTAACCGTCTGTACCTGACTTACTCTGTTGCTGCATTCTAAGCAGTTAACTGCTTAAGTTAAAAAAAAGAGGGCGTATGCCCTCTTTTTTTTGCTTAAAAATTAGTGAATCAATATTCCAGATGCCTTGTAATCAGAGTATGCCAGTGCATACAAATCTTTCATTATCTGAATTGCTTATTCCGGTGATGGCTTTGTCAATGAGTTGTTGTATGTTCTGAGACCTCAGTCCACCTGTAAGTATCCGCAAATTCCATACGACTGATTTTTTAATTCAGGTGCTGAGTGAAAAAAAGAAAGCACAGAGTTTTATATAAACATCTGATTTTTAAAGCGATTGGGTCGGTTTTCAGCCTTGCTGCTATTAATGATAAATAGGTATAAATATAAACTGGTTATAATGGAATAATACCTTACACAATTTTATCAGGGATGAGGCTTTTGAGGGTTATGGATAATAAGGCTGATCAGCCGTCCTCAGCGTCACTTTGGCTCGCTTATCTGGCTAAAGGTGGCTCCATGAAAGAACTTCGTAATTTGGATCAATGTCAGCTTGATGCTATGTACAGGTTGGCTTTTGCCCAATTTAATTCCGGCCATTTTACCGATGCTTTAAAGGTCTTTCGACATCTTTGTCTGCTTGATCATACCAGCTATTCCTATTTTCTTGGCCTGGGCTTGTCTCAGTATGAGCTTTCCCTGTTTGCCGAGGCAGCGGCAACGCTGGCTCATGGGGAAAAGCTTGATCAGAAGGACCCAAGAGCTTCACTGATGATGGCTAAATGCTTTATTGAGATCAAACGCTGGTCTCTGGCTCAGAAAGCTTTATCTGAGGCGGTGACAAGAGCGAGCCAGTCCGCCCGTTGGAAGGATGAGCTTCAGCAGGCGAAAAAATTGACCAGTTTTGTTCGTGGCAAATTGCAGTGAAGATGTTTCAGGGATTGTTTGTTGCCCGGTAAGGAATACCGGGCAGGGTGATTTTCAGGCGTCAGAGTCAGGGAGGGCGTTATTATGTCGAACACAGTTGGAGAACCGGGTGGTGTACAAACAGGAATAACGTCTGCTCCGGGCACACCGGGCAATGTTTCGGCAAATCCCGGGAATGGGGTAAGCAGTGGCTACAGTCCAGCAAATTCTGTCTCACAATCTGGGGGGGGCAGGTCCGGATGGAAGTCAGGCGGGTGTCCAGCTGAATGCGCCGGCAAATAGTGGCAACAACGGTGTTGACTATCTGGCAAGAACCTTGCAGTCGAGGCTTGATGCGTTTCGTGCCACGATTGCCCAGAATAATGCCATGACTCCGGGGGAGCTTGATCTTTCTGATACCCAGAACCTGCTGTTGTCCTTAAGAGGTGCGATTAATGACCTTAAGGTACTTAACAGTGTGACAACCATTGAAATACGGGCTGCGGACCGACAGGCACAAGTCTCTCTTTCATCGGACATTAGTGCAATGAGAAAAACGATTGAGTCTACGCAGCATTCGATCAACAGCAAACAGTCAGAACGGGACAGGGCTCCTGACCATCAGAAGCCAGCACTGGATGCTGAAATAGAAGCATTAAAAGGGAGGAAAATGGCCGCGGAGGTGCGACTGACTGCAAAAGAGGCGCTGCTTTCGAGTTCTGATGATAATGCGGTCAGGGACCTGTCGGTTCCCCTGGTGAAGGCTATCAGTCCGGAATCTCTGGAATCCGGTGAAGAGCAGCTGGATGAACTTAAACATGAATTAAAAGTATTGGAAAAGCGTTTTGACAGTGACGAGGTTCGCTCCAGGCTGACCAGTCTTATTGCTGCTGACTATGACAGGGAGGTTCTTCGGGTATCGGATCGTGACATTGAAAGTCGTCAGCCCCGGGGAGGTAAAGGTTCTCCTGAGGCCTTGAAATCGCTGGTAAGCCCGGAGGTCGTTGATAACCTGTTCAGTTTCTTTTCGGCCCGTGACACCTCTGCGCTGGACTCTGTGCGCAATCAGGCCGCTCCATCTGAGCAACAGTTAGCCGATGCTGCTGAAGGTCTGGCTCTGGTGCTGCTTGCAGAGCCTCCCGTGACAGCCCGTGAAAAAAATACCGTCAATCGGTCATATCCTGGCGATAGTACCAGTATTGAGGATGCCGATAATTCACAGGCTCCAATGCTGCGTGCAGAGCCACCAGTAACGGCCAATGATAAAAATGCAGCTGATCAGTCAAATCCTGACGATAGTCTTGAAGGCACCAAACATGCACAGTCTCCGATACCCCCGGCAGAGCCACCATTAACAGCCAGTGAAGAGAATCCCGTCGATCAGCCCTATCTTGGCGACAGTCTCAGTCTTGAAGGGGCTAATAATCCACAGGCATTTACAATGCTCCTGTTAAAAGAGCGAATGGCTGATATGCAAGAGGCGCTGGAAAAGAGATCGGATGGGGGCATGGTTGATTCTGTTGGGACCAATCAACTTGCCCAGCTTCTTGAAGCAGAGCGAGAGGTCGAGGCCATGGTCGTCGAGGCGATCAGGGATCAGGAGCGCTATGAGGCGGATATGCTTAAATCTCATCCGGTTTAAGAGGCAATATCTACGATAGGGATTCAGTGTTGTTCGTTCTGTTTGATAAGCCGTACTGGTGACCAGTGCGGCTTTTTTTGTCTGGCAACGGCTGACTCTGCCGGTCTTTGGGGTATAATGGCCGTTTTTCTGCGAATCAGTATACGTAGGCGCCCAATTCAATACGATATCGATGGTGCTTACTGTTGTAAGTGAAAGGGTAGGCCAGCGTCAATGCCGATCTATGAGTATCAGTGTGAGCAATGCTCCGAAGTGACGGAAGCGATTCAAAAATTCGGTGATGCACCGTTGCGTGATTGCCCGGTCTGTGGTCAGGCCGCACTGAAGAAGCTGTTAAGCGCGCCTGCCTTCAGGCTGAAAGGTGGTGGTTGGTATGAAACCGACTTCAAAGGAGGCAGTAAGAAAAACCTGTCTTCCAGTGATAACCACTGTCCTGGCAAAGACAGCAAGAGCAGTTGTGCCGGTTGCTCTGCAACCAGTCAATAAAGAGTTGCCCTGCAACCAGTCAATAAAAGCGTTGCCCGGCAACCAGTGATTGATCCAAATCCTTTCAGCCCGGCGGCTGAAGAGATGAAATCCAGTTGAATTCCTGATTTGAGGTATATTATGCGCAGCCATTATTGCGGCGAACTGAATCTTTCCCATGATGGGCAGGAAGTCACCCTCTGCGGTTGGGTACATCGCCGTCGTGATCACGGTGGCGTGATTTTCCTGGACCTGCGTGACCGTGAAGGCCTGGCTCAGGTGGTGGTCGACCCTGATACTGAAAAAGCGTTTGCACTGGCTGACAAGGTACGTAGCGAATATGTCCTGAAAATCACCGGTATTGTTCGTCCCCGTCCGGAAGGCACTGTGAACAGCAATATGTCTACCGGTGAGATTGAGGTGCTGGGTAAGCAGGTGGAAATCCTTAACCAGGCCCAGACTCCGCCTTTCCAGATCGAAGGTTATACCGACGTGGGTGAAGATGTGCGCCTGCGTAACCGGGTCGTTGATCTGCGTCGTCCTGAAATGCAGGAAAAGCTGATTATTCGCAGCAAAGCCACCGCTGTAGTGCGTCGCTTTATGGAAGAGCACGGCTTTCTGGATATCGAAACACCGATGCTGACCCGTGCAACTCCCGAGGGTGCCCGGGACTACCTGGTGCCCAGCCGTGTGCATCCGGGGCACTTCTACGCACTTCCCCAGTCTCCTCAGTTGTTCAAGCAGATGCTGATGGTGTCTGGCTTTGATCGCTACTACCAGATCGTCAAGTGTTTCCGTGATGAAGATCTGCGTGCTGACCGTCAGCCTGAATTTACCCAGATCGATATTGAGACATCCTTCCTGGATGAAGCTCAGATCATGGGCATTACCGAGTCCCTGATCAAAAAACTGTTCATGGAAGTGAAGAGCGTGGATCTCGATGCCGAATTCCCACGCATGACCTATGCCGAAGCCATGAGCCGTTATGGTTCTGACAAGCCAGACCTGCGTATTCCCCTGGAGCTGGTGGATGTGGCAGACCTGATGGCCGACGTTGACTTCAAGGTATTTAAAGGCCCGGCAGAAGATCCTAAAGGCCGTGTTGCCGCACTGAAAGTGACCGGCGGTGCCGAGTTGAGCCGTAAGCAGATTGACGACTACACGAAGTTTGTCAGCATCTACGGTGCCAAAGGTCTGGCCTGGATCAAGGTGAATGAGCTGGAGAAAGGGGTTGAAGGCCTTCAGTCGCCAATCATCAAGTTCCTGGGTGATGATGTCACCATGAGCATCATGTCCCGTATTGGCGCTGCCAATGGCGACATCGTCTTCTTTGGTGCAGATAAAGAAACAATTGTGAATGAGGCGCTGGGTGCTTTGCGCTGCAAGGTGGGTGAAGATCTGAATCTTTATACCTGCGACTGGGCACCGTTGTGGGTTATTGACTTCCCGATGTTTGAAGAGACCGATAATGGTTCCCTGACTGCGCTGCACCATCCGTTCACAGCACCAACCTGTTCTCCCCAAGAGCTGGAAGCTAATCCGTCTCAGGCACTGTCCCGTGCTTATGATATGGTTCTGAATGGCTATGAAGTGGGTGGTGGTTCCGTCCGTATTCATCGTCAGGAAATGCAGCAGGCGGTATTCCGTGTGCTGGACATCCAGGAAGAAGAGCAGCGTGAGAAGTTTGGCTTCCTGCTGGACGCCCTGAAGTACGGTGCGCCTCCTCACGGTGGTCTGGCGTTCGGCCTGGATCGTCTGGTGATGCTGCTGTGTGGTACCACTAACATTCGTGAAGTGATTGCCTTCCCGAAAACCCAGTCAGCTTCCTGTTTGCTGACCCAGGCTCCGGGTGAAGTGGAAAGTCAGCAGCTCCGTGATCTGAATCTGCGCATTCGTCGCGATCCGGCAACTGCAACCAGTCACTGATTTATCCTGGCAGCCTCTCAGTGGAGCGGCTGCCAGCCAAGCGTTTAAATAGAGGTTTTTATGGCAGGTCATAGTAAATGGGCCAACATCAAACACCGTAAGGCTGCGCAGGACGCCAAGCGGGGCAAGGTCTTTACCAAAATCATCCGGGAACTGACCGTTGCCGCCAAGCAGGGCGGCGGAAATGTTGAGGATAACCCGAAGCTGCGAGCGATCGTTGATAAAGCCCTGGCTGCCAATATGACCCGGGATACCATTAACCGCGCGATTGCCCGTGGTGCCGGTGGTGAAGATGATTCCAATATGGAAGAAGTCACCTATGAAGGGTACGGGGCTGGTGGCATCGCGGTGCTGGTTGAGTGTCTGACGGATAACCGCAACCGGACGGTGGCTGAAGTTCGTCATGCTTTTTCCAAGCATGGTGGCAATCTCGGAACCGATGGTTCCGTTGCTTATCTGTTCGAGCGCAAAGGCCAGATTTTCTTTGAAGAAGGTGTTGATGAAGAACAGCTGATGGACGCAGCTCTGGAAGCCGGTGCTGAAGACGTCGTCACTAATGATGATGGCTCAGTAGAAGTGCTGACCGAGTGGACTGAGTTTATGGCCGTCAAGGACGCTCTGGAAGCGGCCGGGCTCACTCCTGCCGGTGGTGAAGTCGCCATGATCGCTTCTACCCAGACAGAGCTTGATCTGGCCGGTGCCGAGAAAATCATGAAACTGATTGATCGTCTGGAAGATCTGGATGATGTTCAGAATGTCTATACCAATGCTGACATTTCTGCAGAAATCATGGAGCAACTGGGCTGAGTCCGGGTTGTGTTAACTGAAAGCCCGGATTGCTCCGGGTTTTGTTTTACATCAAACCGGGAGGGAGTCGTTAGCCCGGGATAAGTCTGGAGGAAACCTGTTTGCTGTCCAGATGGCATCCGGCGTGGAGAAGGCATGAACTTAACACAGGCTTCTGTGTGGAACGTGGGGACATGTCGCCTTGATGTTATGGAGCCACTCAAGCAGAGACCCTGCAAGAGTCTGAGTGCCAATGCAAGGCACAGGGGCTGACGATCCCGTAGTAGTGATGAAGATGCTGTAATGGCGCTGGAGCAAAGGGGGTCGATCATCCCGTTGAATTTGGAAATCAACCAATGGTAACTCATCGCTGCCGGTGGGAGGGATTTTTGGTAACAACAAGTCCCTGGGTTTATGCTTCACTGGCAGATACGTCAGAAACTTTCTCCGGTCATTATCCCCATAATGAGTTTTTACTGGCTTTTTTTCTCTTCCTTTTTCTCTTTTTTGGATTACCTGTCTGTTCTTCTAAATATTCTTCCGCAGTAAAGTAACAGTCATCTGAGAATTGCTCTCCTTCATCGGCAGTAACGCATGCCTCATCGTCTGCCCCCCCGCCGCTATTAAGTGACACAGAGCCATGGGGCTCTGGCAGGACTGCTAACTTTGTCTTTATTTGATCAATAACGATTTTCATTGAATTCTGGTTATCAAGCTTGTTCACCGGGATTTCAATGACATCAAATCCCAGTTTTTGCAGCAGGGCGATTTTAAGCAAAGTCGAACCATTCCTGGTTTTGAAATCACCACTCACGTAATGAGAAGGTCCCTGAACATCGATAACCATGTTGTAATCTGGCAGTCGCAGGTCAACCGGAGGTAATGAGTTCAGACTCTTTTCTTCTTCAATCTGCAACGACGGAAAGCTTGATTGAAGGTGATCGCGGAAGGTGGATTGAGATTGTGAAATGATTGTTCGGTAATGGGGGACCACCGGACACGTTCTCCCTAGCCAACTTGCAGCCATGGCAATGATGTATTGATCATCTGTATTGCCTGAGGATGTATTTTCCAGGCGAGAAAATAGTTCACCTATGTGCTTTTCAAGCGAGTTTTTATCACTGCTACCTGTGTCCAGATAAAATCTGGCACAGAATACCATTACTCCCCAGAGAGACATCGATATACTCTGCTCAGAGAGCTGAGGGTTTTCACTGATTCTCTCGACAAGAGAATCGAACATTGATTTAACCGCGTTCAGCTCAATAGCCTCACCCAGTTTTGCCAGGGACCACAGCAGATTGGCGACTTCCTGTGGCTTGAAGTGGTCTTTCTCTTCTTTTGATTCGGCTTTGATTTTCACATGTGGCAATAGTGCGACCACGGCCTCTTTGAGTTTCGGTGTTTGCTCCAGCCCATTGTCCGCCAGTTTCGCCAAGGCCCACAGCAAGTTGGCGACAGCCTGTGGCTTGAATTGGTCTTTCTCTTCTTTTGATTCGGCCTTGGTTTCCACATGGGGCAACAGCGCAGCCACGGCCTCTTTCAGCTTCGGTGTCTTCTCCAGCTCCAGCCCGTTGTCCACCAGTTTCGCCACGGCCCATAGCAGGTTGGTGACATCCTGTGGCTTGAAGAGGTCTTTATCTTCTTTTGTTTCGGCTTTGGTTTTCACATGGCGCAAAAGTGCGGCCACGGCCTCTATGAGCTTCGGTACCTTCTCCAGCTCCAGCCCGTTGTCCACCAGTTTCGCCACGGCCCATAGCATGTTGGCGACATCCTGTGGCTTGAAGAGGTCTTTATCTTCTTTTGTTTCAGCTTTGGTTTTCACAAGGCGCAAGAGTGCGGCCACGGCCTCTATGAGCTTCGGTATCTTCTCCAGCTCCAGCCCGTTGTCCACCAGTTTCGTCACGGCCCACAACAGGTTGGCGAACTCCTGTGGCTTGAAGTGTTCTTTCTTTTCTTTTGATTCAGCTTTGGTTTTCACATGGGGCAACAGCGCGGCCACGGCCTCTTTGAGCTTCGGTGTCTTCTCCAGCTCCAGTCCGTTGTCCACCAGTTTCGCCAAAGACCACAGCAGGTTGGCAATATGCTGAGGAGTGAAGCGGTCTTTCTCTTTTTTTGATTCGGCTTTGGTTTTCACATGGGGCAACAGCGCGGCCAGGGCCTCTTTGAGCTTCGGTGTTTTCTCCAGCTTGAGCCCGTTTTCCACCAGTTTCGCCACGGCCCACAGCAGGTTGGCGATATGCTGAGGAATAAAGTGGTCTTTCTCTTCTTTTGCTTCGGCTTTTTTGGTTTTCACATGGGGCAACAGCGCGGCCACGGCCTCTTTGAGCTTTGGTGTTTTCTCCATCTCCAGCCCGTTGTCCACCAGTTTCGCCACGGACCACAGCAGGTTGGTGATACCTTGAGCGTTGAAGTGGTCTTTCTCGTCTTTTGATTCGGCTTTGGTTTGCACATGGGGCAAAAGAGCGGCCACGGCCTCTTTGAGCTTCAGTGTTTTCTCCAGCTCCAGCCCGTTGTCCACCAGTTTCGCCACAGACCACAGCAGGTTGGCGATACCTTGAGTGTTGAAGTAGTCTTTCTCGTCTTTTGATTCGGCTTTGGTTTTCACATGGGGCAACAGCGCGGCTACGGCCTCTTTGACCTTCGCTGTCTTTTCCAGCCCGTTGTTCACCAGTTTCGTCACGGACCACAGCAGGTTGGCGATACCTTGTGTATCAATAGTCCTGACTTCAGGTTTTTGGTTGCACTGTATTATTACCGCATCAAGTAAAGTTGACAGTAAAGCAGCTTGAGTTTCCTTACCCAACTCATCCATGTATTTATGAGGGGTCAAAACACCCGCTGAAGTAAAGGAATGAAGCGTTGTCGTCAGGCTTCGCCAGGTCCACCCGGGTGTCGCTTTAAAATCGTGCAACAATGGTATCAGTTGGCTTTGTTCACTATGATTTAAAGGTCGTTTTGACCCTAATGTGTATTGTTTAATTGAACTGGCAAATTGACTGTGTTTTCTACCATCATAGCGATCACCATAACGAGCAGATATCCTCACCAGGCAACTCATTTTTTCGTGTGTAATGAGAGCATTAAAATCATAAACAGGTTTTACTGAATGTCTTGGTGGATAGTGAGAAGAGCATGCGTCAGAAGTATGATAAAATTCATTACACCTTGAGATATAGGGGGGTGGAGTATTCACCTGTCTGACTGTGTCATGCCGATATCGCCCACTCCTTGAAGCATTGGTATGACCATCCGGTGGTTTATAATCATTACCTGATGTCGTGTATTTCCAACCTATACCAGCAGTGTCTCTATCCATAATTATATTTCATTAATTCATAAAAAATATGAAAAGTGTACACTGTTCTGTTTATAGTTCATCTTGCTGAAATGTCTATAAACTCTGGTTTAATTGGTGCTTGCGACGAATTTTATAGATTAAATTCGAAACTTGTCTTTATTTGATCAACACTGGGTTTTTTAGACCAATTTGCTGCCGCCGCAGTAGGGCAGTCTATTCTCGGACAGCCCCCCGGGAGCCCTGATAAAAAAGGCTGAAACCAGTGACAAAGAAGAAGATGAGACATACCGACAGGAGACCGGATACGGGGTATCCCGGGAGACCTGAAGTTCAAACAGCAGCGGTTGGAAAAAATCCAGAAGGCCAAAAAAAACCTTGAAGAACGAGAGCAGGCACTGAATCCGGACAAGCCAATAGACGACAAAAAACAACTCAGTTTTGCCGACCCCCATGCCCGGATGAGGCAGGTATTGACGCCTATGTGGCCACTGATCGTAAGGAAAATCATCGAAAGAACTGCTGGAAAACTCAGACAGGAAGTTTATCAAAGCCGATTTTATTTATAACTCTGCCAGCACAGCCAAAACCATTATCAGAGAGCCTTAGGCTTCCATTAAAGATTAAAGGCCAGTGTGATTAGAAACAGCACCAGGGTGACACTGGCAATGGTCAGTAATGTTTTCATTTGATGGTTCATCTGGCAGGCTGTCTCCTCAAAACTCATGTTCAAGAGTAAGTCGCAACCGGTGAGTTTCGTAGCCTGTTTTGGTAATGCCGTGTTTCAAAATTGTAATGCTGGCAACGTGTATGTATATACAGTATTCTTTTTAACGACAGGTTTGGAACAGAAATGGAATGGCCATATTGTTGGGGATTGATCCCGGGTCCAGGATTACCGGGTATGGAATCATTGAGGAAATCGGCTCCCAATGTAAATACGTAGCATCCGGCTGTATCCGAATTCAGGATGGGCCACTGCCAGAAAGACTTGCCCAAATTTTTCAGGGTATCAATACGGTGATTGAAATGTACAGTCCGCAATCTGTCGGTATTGAGCAGGTGTTTATGGCCCGCAATGCCGACTCTGCCCTGAAGCTTGGGCAGGCCCGTGGCGCGGCGATTGTTGCCGCGGTAAATCATGGGCTTGAAGTTGCAGAGTACTCGGCACGACAGGTGAAACAGGCGGTGGTGGGTAAGGGCTCTGCGGAAAAGTCCCAAGTACAGCACATGATTACTTCAATTCTGAAGCTGGATAACCCCCCTCAGGCCGATGCCGCCGATGCGTTAGCAGTGGCATTGTGCCACTCCCACACACGGGCAAGCCTGGTGCGAATGGCCGGAGCAACGGGCAGTAGAAATCGTCGGTTATTAAGTAGTTAAGTCGTTAGAAGAGATACTGAATATGATAGGCAGACTCCGCGGTATTTTGCTGGAAAAAAAAGCCCCATACCTGCTGATTGAGGCTGGTGGAGTGGGGTATGAAGTTGAAGCGCCGATGTCGGTGTTTTACCGCCTGCCAGAGGTGGGTGTTGAGGCAACGCTTTATACGCACTTTGTCGTTAGAGAAGATGCGCAGCTGCTCTATGGCTTCAGCGACGCCCGGGAAAGAGAGCTGTTCCGTACCCTGATTAAAGTGAATGGAGTGGGGCCGAAACTGGGCCTGACACTGCTCTCCGGAATAGAAGCGTCTGTATTTGTCCGTTGTGTCCATGATGGCGACAGTTCTACCCTGGTGAAATTACCCGGGGTTGGCAAGAAAACTGCGGAACGCCTGATTGTGGAGTTAAAAGACAAACTGTCAACATGGGATAGCTCTGCTGCGCAATTTGATGGTTTGACTGGAACGCCCCTGGGGCAGGCCCTGGCAAAACAGGCCGCTGATACTGAACAGGAAGCCGTCAGTGCCCTGGTTGCCCTGGGCTATAAGCCTCAGGAAGCCAGCAAGGTGATTGGGCGGATTAAAGTAGAAGGTCTGTCCAGTGAAGAACTGATCAGGCAGGCATTAAGAAGTATGATTTAACATCATTCCCGGGAAAAATTATGATTGAAGCGGATCGCTTAATATCAGCCAGTGAGCGCCCGAGCGAAGAGGCCCAGGATCGGGCCATACGACCTGTCCGGTTGCGTGAGTACACCGGACAGCCAAAAGTCAGGGAGCAGATGGAGATATTTATCCAGGCGGCCCGAAAGCGTGGTGATGCTTTGGATCATACGTTGATATTTGGTCCCCCGGGGCTGGGCAAGACCACGCTTTCCCATATTGTTGCCAATGAAATGGGCAGTAATATCCGTTCGACTTCCGGGCCAGTGATTGAAAAAGCCGGAGACCTTGCCGCCCTGCTCACGAACCTTGAGCCAAATGACATCCTGTTTATTGATGAGATCCATCGTCTCAGCCCGGCCGTTGAAGAAGTGCTCTATCCGGCCATGGAAGATTATCAGTTGGATATTATGATTGGTGAGGGGCCTGCAGCACGTTCGATCAAACTGGATCTGCCACCCTTTACTCTGGTAGGCGCGACCACCCGTGCAGGGCTGCTGACTTCACCTTTAAGAGATCGGTTTGGTATTGTTCAGCGGCTTGAGTTCTACAATGTGGCGGATCTCAGTGCCATTGTGCTCCGTTCTGCTGGTATTCTCGCAGTGCCGATGAATAGCGAGGCGGCCAATGAAGTTGCCCGCCGTTCAAGAGGCACACCCCGTATCGCCAACCGGCTGCTGCGAAGAGTCAGGGATTACGCGGAAGTAAAAGGCGATGGTTCGGTAACCCGTGAACTGGCAGACGCCGCCCTGAATATGCTGGATGTGGACGCCAGCGGTTTTGATCATATGGACCGTCGACTGTTGCTGGCCATGATTGAAAAGTTTGATGGTGGTCCAGTGGGCGTGGACAACCTTGCCGCAGCCATCAGTGAAGAGCGGGACACCATTGAAGATGTGCTTGAACCCTACCTGATTCAACAGGGTTATATAATGAGAACACCCAGAGGCAGGGTATTAACTAAGAGCGCTTATCTACATTTTGGCTATGATTACCCCTAGGGGCTGTTCAGGTCATATTGTGAACTAGACTTCAGTTCATGCTCGGAGGACCTGTCAGTCCTCTTTTTTTATTCTTACGGCATTTGGAAATATCGTAACAGGAGTACCTGATACCCTCAGTATGCAACTAAACTTCAACAGGCCACAGTCCGGCCATATCTAAACAGACAGGATGTATAATATGCTCCCAGCTGGAACGCCTGAAACTTCCTACGGGATGCAGGTACGCTCAAAAATTGATAACCCAGAGTCAGAGGATCCATCAGGAGAGGTGCAAACTGCTACCGGTATCAAAAGACGTGTTATCCCTTTTGCAGTAGACGATCATGTCTTCAATGATAATCGGATAGAAGGATTGATTAATCACAATGGAATGGGGAGACTGGCAGGGGTAAAAGACAGGGGATGTCGCCTGGTTGAGCGTCCTGAGTTAATTCAGTGGTTAACGACTGAAGCTGTGCAAAGTCGTTTATCGGCATCTGATGTCATTTGGCCTCACAGGGGGATCAAGAGACCGAAATCAGATTACAGTACTCTCAGCCAACTTGAAGACCTGGCCGTGTTGATGGGGTTTGCGAAAAGTTTAGGGTTCACCAGTCATTCAGTTCAGGATGGCAGCGCACCGTTATGCAGTGACCTTCATCCGGTCATGGAGAAATTTGTTGCGTTGTTCGACAGCGACAATCTCGCGTTGAATTCTTATTATGAGGTGAGCTTTTATGCAAGGGATGATGTAGATAAACTGTATTTACAATTAAAACATTCACATGCGGTGACGCTATTAACCCCTGATATTATTCCCGACCAGGAAGACCCCTTTGGTTGTCATAACTTTGATCGGGTTATACGTCCTGACCCAATGTATAGTCCTGATGGTATCTATATTGAACTGGATGGTGCTGAGGATGACAGGGCGTTTGCAGGATTGATTAATCGAGTAAGGCTGCTGGATCCATTTGAGGAAAAATCCAGCATGAATTTCCTGATTCGCTTTCGGAAAAATATTCCTGAGGATCAAATTATTTCTGATATTGCCAACTATCGGCTGGTCACAGGAAGTGAGGACAGGAATCAACTGTATTTCTCCTGCAGTGTCCCTGTAACAACTCTGAAAAAAGGAGAATTATTTATTGAGTTGCAAGCTCCGTTTATTAACTGTCCTGAACCCGATCTTGATGAAATATTTGATGTCGAAAAGGAGTGCAAATCAACCAGGGATAAGCTGCAAAGAAATCTGGATGGCAGTATAAACAATAAAACCAACAGGGATCTTCTGCGCCAGAAGTCGATACCCATTGTCAGAAATACCCGGCAAACTACGCCTGAGAAAAATGGCTTTGTCGGTGAATATCTTGGTTCAGGAATTGCGCAACGTGTCTTTGCCCATGCCGAGTTTAACAAATTGGCAGCAAAGGAAATCATGCACACCATGAACCAGGCTGCTTCTGGAGCAACCATCAGGACACTGTTTAGTACACAGAGAATGTGCTCGTGTGTGATGACAGACCCCCTGCTGGGCAAAAATGGAGAAATCAAGTTTGCACTGAGTCCTATAGAATACATAGCGGTGCCATATCGGGATGGTGCGATTGGTGCTGATCAGGTGTATGAATTTGATTTTCCAGAAAAGAATGCTGCCTGTGGTGTCGCTGCTTTTAATCATCCGGTGACGGTCAGGAGGATAAGAAACAGTACATCAGAGTCGGATGTTTTTAATAACCTTGATTACCTGCCCGTCCTGCCCAGAGAAGAGTGCGATGAACCTTTCTTGTCCGACCACCATTACAGGATGGAAGCAATGGAGGTTAATGGTGATTCAATGAAACCGGAGTTTTATGAACAGGACCAGGTGACAGTGTTAGGATTACAGAGGAAATACGATCAGGAAGAGATGGTTGAATGTATATTGAAAGATCCTAATGAAAAGCCTGAGGTTAAATTTGAAATCATTAAAGGCATTCTGGATTTGATAGACCGGTGTGACCGTTTTAACAAGATGATTGAGGAGAAAGGCAATGGCTGGGTAATCAGATGTGTTATTGATGGTAATTTTGCAAATTTTGCCTATGACCGGAAGAAACATCAGCTTATTTATCTTGATGTTGCCCCGGCAACGGTTACCATCGATGGACAGATTTTGCCGGGGAATCAATTTATGATGGAATGGATTAAGGAGCGCCATGACTTTATTTCCAAAATGTCTGAAGATCCACAGATGTCAAAATTGTTTGTGTTGGTGATGCTGACCAATGATCTTCGTCAACTTGAAAAAATACAATCCAGACTGGTAAGAGAGTTGGTCAGTCATGATTCACATAAAGAGGAAACCTCTTCCCTGCGAGATGTGGTCAGCAAAGTGTCCTCTTTGCTGGCGGAAGATGATCGATTTTTATCCTGGTGTGCCTGCCATTTTTTCTCAGACTCTGAAATGACTATGGAAAGCCTCAGTTACCATGAAGACGCGTCTTCGGGGGGGCAGTTTTCTCAAGTTGTATCGAGTTTATTTGAACAGTATATACAAAAACCCCTGGTTGATTTTGATCAATATGTAGATAAGACTGATCCGGTTGAATCGGAAAAAATAAAGTCATTACCCTTATCAAGAAGAATGGAGTTGCTTCGACAGTTGTCTGATGTGGCTTTTGGGTACATGAAACATATAAAAAAGAGTCTGGCGGAGAAAACATCGAAACAGTTGAATGGTATTGATGACAACAAAGAAGATATCTTATCCAAAATTGAATACGAAAAAATGATGAATAAGGCTATAAAAGGTGATGTTATTCATTGCTTTCCAACTACTTGCCCTAAAGAGGATATGTTTAACGAATCTGCTTTTGCCTGGCTAAAAGAATGGGAAGATGTTCATGGCTATAAACCCATAGAGGGTGGTAGCGTTGATAGTGTTTTGGGATTAAGTCGTCAGTTATTGCTGGATGCCGAGTTTGACGAAGCCAGTGATTCTCTAATGATCACCATACCTTGCTTTCAACGACTGGTCAGAAGGATTTATGGTAAAAAAGTGGATGTGCTCCTGGTTGAGCCTTTTCAGGGGCGTGATAAGAAATTTCGAACGGCTTTATATCAGTGGCGGTCTATGTGTCAGGATAGATCTCTTCGCCTGGAAGAATGCACAGGAGTTGAGGCATTTCATGATACTCTGGAGAATTTGACATTGGATACAATGATACTTGTTAATCGTCAACCGGAGAATTCCTATCTGATTGGCAATGTCAGTGAACACCCATGGTCCAGTATCTTCGTCAAGGGCAAAGGAGAGCAGGCCAGTAAGCTAAATTGCTCATTACCGGTTACCTATATGCCATGCCAGGATGGTTATGAAAAATTATTTTTTGAAAAAGTGCTTCGGGGTTTGAAAGAATTATACGAAATCAGAAAAGCAATAAGTCTGGGAAATGACAATAGTGAGAACATCTCTGATGAAGATTTCCTTAAGAAGCTCGTCGTATGGCTCCCGGGCAGCTGTGCGGAAACCAGGAAGGTAGAACGGGATGTTGAACGTGTCTTTATCAAAATGAACTTGTCGTCCAGTATCATGACTCGATTAAAGCCATGGCTTCGTGGTTATGTCGATATGATACAAGATGAATTTGGTCGGGAGCACTCTCCAAGAGTGTACCTGATGATGCCACTACCTTCAGAAGATACCAGAGAGTATGCCCGTTGGATGCTACGTGTCACGAAGGATAGAAATGGCAATGACATATCATTCATGAACTTTACCAGTGAGCTTACCATGAATATGCTTCAGGAGAAGATTAAGGCAAGTATTAATGAAACCTCATCCTCCAAACCGGACTTTATGTTTATCGAGGGTGGGTATGGGTACCGGTCGGGGCATTTTCTACTGCATGATACGCCAGTCGTCAGAGTATGCAGTGGTTATGATGAGGGCTTTTTCAAAGAAATAGACCACATGGGTTCTGTGGAAGATCTATCCTTGAAATCAGTATCTGTCAGTATACGGTATACTTCCCTTATCAACGGGGATCCCGTCAGCAGGGGTTCTATGGAGTGCCTGAATGCCCCCCGTGGGAGATTCTTCAGTGATCGATAATGCGGGGCATATTGGATGATGGTTGTCTGATCAACACGGCTGCAGTACCTATGAAATATTTCCGGATGTAATATGGTGTTATGGCTACATCTATCCGTCAGAAGATTACGCTGTTTAATCTGCTACCAGCGATAGTGTTCTACAGTATTATTACGTTTGTTTTTCTATATTTTACCTTTCGGACGGCCTCTGAAGAAATCGGCAGAAGGCATCTCAATGAGACGTTGCGATATGCAGCATCCGTCGATACAAGAATGAGTAAAGTGATCCTGGCTGGCAAGGCCTTATCCCTGTCTGCCAGTGAGATTTCCTATCATGACCTTTCTGCAAAGGTTATTTCAATATTCAGAGATATGCCCTATGTGAAATCGTTATCCATTGTCGATTTTGAAAAGAAAGGCGGGGTGTTGGTTAAAAGTAAAGAGTCAGTTTATTTTGATTGGATGGTGAAGAAATTTGTTTCTGGGGATCAAGACTCAGATTACTCCATTCCTGATCAAATCTATTTATCAATCAACAATAATCTGGAGTATGACTGGTATGTTAATACTGAATTAACCGGGCCGGTATTTTATACCAGCTTTCTGGTCAAGGTGTCGGATGATAACCATCGGAGCCGCTTTCTAAGGCTCGATCTCGATGCCGCCAAGCTGGTCAATATGCCGATAAATCTGGATTTTCGGGTCCGCCTGATTATTGCCGACCCTTTCGGGCACATCGTGTATGCCAATGGCATATCGCTACTGAAGTACAGAACCATTGAAAAATTCTCACGGCTTGGGCCTTGTGAGGGCAGTGGCGAACTCTATTTTCCCTCAGAGAATGGCGGTTCGTTCAGGCATTTGCTGTATAGCCCGATTAAACCTTCCTGGCCTGATGAGCCGTGCGGCTTTATGAAAGATGTTTTGCACAATGTTGTTAAAGAGGGCAGGCTGGTCAGTGTCCGTATTCTAACCAGGGGCAGCTACAAGTGGTCGGCAGCTGTGCCTGTTAAATCCACCGGTTGGTTTTTCAGTTACAGTATAATGGAAACTGACATTATGAAGCCGGTGTATAAACAGGCCTTTTTAAGCGCAAGCCTGATTGGCCTGGCCATGGTGTTAGCCATTATATGCTTATGGGGTGTGTCTGGCAGGATTACGCGTCCCCTGAATGAATTAAAGCGTGAAATGAATACCTTTGGCTTTCTGCCCAGTGATTCAAGTGATAATTTCCAGGATTCAAAGGATGAAGCGGTTAGCCTGAACCGGAGCTTTATCCGGCTAAAGGAACGACTGTTAAACCGGGAAGAGGCTTTGCAAAAAGCCCGGGCACAAAATATGGCCAGCCTTGTCCAGCAGTTAAGAGGACGTTATTTCTATTTTCATCTGGCTACTTCCGGGGATATTACCTATGTCAGTCCATCAATTACTTCAGTGCTGGGTTTCGACGAAGACGAGTTTTCTGGAAAAATTCAGGGCTTCATAACGGATTCGGTGGTTAACGATACCTTCAGAAGCGTCCTGAAGCAGTTGCCCAAAGGGGTTTGGCAGGAAACATTTGAACTGGATTTTTTTCATAAAGACGGTTCCATACGCTGTATTGAAGTGGGGTGTGCTGGGCACGCCAATAAAAGCTCTCTAACCCAGAAAAACACCGGCCAACAGCTCGATAGCATTGAGTGTATGGGAAATGATATTACCCACCTTGTTCGTGATACGGAAAAATTCAAGGCATTGATAGCCGGTTCGCCGGATGCCATTGTTATCACCGATACGGCGGGGGTAATCACCCTGGTAAATACCAGGGTCGAAGATCTCTTTCGTTATCATGAGTGTGATTTACTGGGCCTGCCATTAGCGCTGTTAATTGACCCTGAGTACCGGTCAGATCTGATGCTGCTGAAGGAACTCGACTCCGATGACATCGATAGCCATTGCCTGGAGGCAAGGCTCTCCCGTGGGGTTGATAAGTATGGCCATGGATTTCCAGTGGAAATATCCAGCAACGTGCTGACCACAGCCGATGGTTTGCTGATCTCCATCGTCTTTCGTGACATTACCCAGAGAAAGCGGATTGAAGGCGAGCTACTGAAGGCGAAAGAAACGGCCGAAAAGGCCAGCCAGGCAAAATCTTTATTCCTGTCACATATCAGCCATGAACTGAGGACCCCGCTTAATGGCGTCCTTGGCTATGCCCAGCTGCTGTTGGCTGACAGAGATGTTCCCGATAAATACCGGGAAAGTCTGTCATCCCTTGAGGCCTGTGGTTTGCATCTTTTGACCATGATTAATGACATTCTCGATATCACCAAGATTGAAAGCGGCATTGTGAGAACCCGGGTGGTGCCTTTTAATATCCAGGTGACGCTGGATATGGTGTTTGCCAATTTTCGCGAAGCTGCAAAAGTCAAAGGCCTGAACTTGCTGCTGGATATTCTGCCCAATGTAGAGCTTGAGATCGTTGCTGATAATGTCAAACTGCGCCAGGTGTTGATCAATTTGGTTGGCAATGCCGTCAAGTTTACTGACTCTGGCAGTGTCTATCTAAAGGTGTTTGTCAAAGGTGAAAAGCTTCAGTTTGAAGTGCTTGATAGTGGCGTGGGTATTGTTTCATCGGATTTGACGCAGCTGTTTCAGCCATTCACTCAGCTAAAGAAAGGGCAAGAATGTGGCGGTGCCGGTTTGGGGTTGTCTATCAGTTATCGTCTGGTGGAAGCCATGGGGGGAGAGCTTCAGGCTGAAAGTGAACCTGGCAAAGGGAGTCGTTTTTATTTCAGTATTCCCTATCAGGTTAGCCATGGTGAAAGCAGAAAAGTGTTAGCCGACTTACCCCCGGGAAACGGCGGAGTTGATTTACAGCCAGAGCACTTTAATCAACATCAAATTCTGGTGGTTGACGATAGCATTAATAATAGAGATATGTTGGTAAAGGCCCTTAAGTCTAAATCTTTTCATGTTGAGGCAGCAGAGGGAGGGTTGGAAGCAGTGGAAAAATGCAGAACCACTCGCTACGACCTTATTTTGATGGATCTCAGAATGCCCGGCCTGGATGGCTTTGATGCTGCCAGAGCGATTCACCGTATCGGCCGATACCCATCCATTAAGATTATGGCCGTATCTGCCAGTGTGTCAGAACAGGCGAGAGTACAAATTGCAGATTCCGGTTTTTGTGGTTTTATTGCCAAACCCGTGCGCTTTGATGAACTGTTTAATTGTATTTATTACCATTTGGAAAATGATAACGGCTTGTCTCCTGATTTACCGGTTTCCGGCGTTTGTCAGAAGGAAATGGTCACTGCTTTGCAGCGTCTGCTTGAGATCGGTGACCTGAAAACACTGGAAGAAAAAGCCGAAGGGTGGTCTGTACAGCCGGGTTATGGTTCCGTCCCTGAAAAAGTTATTGAGCTGTGCAAGCTGCTGGACGTTATGGGGCTGGAGACACTCTATAACGCTTTAGTGGAACATTCTGGCTAGGAGCCTGTCCGAGAATAGACTGCCCTACTGTAGTGTGTGTGTAAATCTGATTTGATCTCCCTCACTGACGTGCTATCAAACAGTTATTCACGGGATACAATTACCTTGATGGACCTTGATCGGGTGGTTCTGATCCCCATTGTGGTTTTTGGTGTTATGATCAGTCCTTTTCGACTTCATAATTGATGGGTAGAGAGGTTGTCGGTGGCAGAAAGCATGTCTCTATGGGCTCTGGTGGGTAACGCCAGTTGGATTGTGCTACTGGTGTTATTGTTACTGGTAGCTGCATCGGTTGTTTCATGGATGATAATTTTCCAGCGGGGAATCCTGCTGAGAAATGCGCAGCAGACCATGATTGAGTTTGAGGATCGTTTCTGGTCGGGAATGGATCTGATTCTGCTGTACAAGGAAGTGCAACAAAATGAACAGTCCGGCTCAGGGGTGGAACATATCTTTAAAGCCGGTTTTGCCGAATTTACCCGCCTGCGAAACCAGGGGACTGTTGATCCTGATGCGGTTATGGAAGGTGCTCAGCGGGCCATGAGGGTGGCCATTTCCAGGGAGCAGGAGCGCCTCGAAGGAAACCTTCCCTTTCTTGCCAGCGTTGGTTCTACCTGCCCTTATCTTGGTCTTTTTGGCACAGTTGTCGGTATTATGAACTCTTTCCGGGGGCTGGCAGTGGTTCAGCAGCCAACCCTGGCTTCGGTTGCACCAGGCATTGCCGAGGCTTTGCTGACCACTGCTGTTGGCCTGGTTGCCGCTATCCCGGCGGTTGTCGCCTATAACCGCTATGCTTCAAGGGTTGAAGCCCTGGTGTCCAATTACGAGATATTTGCGGATGAGTTTTCCAGTATCCTTCACCGTAAAGTTTACAGCCGGACATAAAGGGATCTTACCGCAATGTCACCGATGATCAGTGGGGCAAAGATAAGAAGTCGTCGTAAACCCATGTCTGAAATAAACATGGTGCCGTTTATCGATATCATGATGGTGCTACTGGTCGCTTTTATGATCACTGCGCCCATGATGACCCAGGGCGTGAAAGTTGAGCTGCCCAAAACCAGTAGCGATAATATTGCTCTGCCAGAAGATAAAGAAGTCCTGGTTATCTCTATCAAGGCGGATGGCAGTTATTATATGGACGTCGGATCTGACCATGACAAAGCCGTGAATCTTTCGTCCCTGACAGAGAAAGTCAGTAAGGTCGTGAGTGCCAGACCCGGTACTCAAGTGTTGATTCAAGGAGACACCAGCGTTGCCTATGGATCAGTCGTTCAATTAATGGCTGGCCTGCAAAACTCAGGTATCAGTCATGTTGGGCTGGTCACTGATCCGGTGGCGGTTGGCATGGAAGAGCGGTAGATGAAGAGATGGTTTAACATTGCTTTTCCAGCCGTTATAGCAAGGGTGACCGAAGGTTATGGGTTTGCTGTAGCCCTGTCTCTGATTCTGCATGTCATGATGTTCGGTGTGCTTTTAGTCAACTGGAGTGCCGACGCCCATCCAAAAATAGCACCGCCGGTGCCCATCAGCGCCGCATTGGTATCGTTGCCTGAACCGGCGGCAAAGCCGCAAACTGTCAGGAAGCCTGCGCAGAGTCAGGTGGAACAAAAGCGCAAAGAAGAAGCAAAAAGGCGGGCGGAAGCCAAAAAAACAGCAGAGACAAAGCGCAAAAAAGCGGAACAGCAGCGACAGGAGCAGGAGCGGCAGAGAGCCCTGGCCTTGAAGCGGGAAGAGGAAAGAAAAAAAGATGAGCTGCGCAAAAAGGAAGAAGCTGCCCGGGAACGTCAGGAGCTGGAGAGGCGTCAGCGGGAAAAGGCGCAAAAGCGCAAAGAGCAGCAAGCGCTTGAGCAGGCCATGGCAATGGAGCAACAGGCTTTGGCAGCTGCTCAGCAGCTTGAGCATGACCAGCTGCTGCAAGCACAATATGCCGCGCTGATTAAAAGCCTGACCTCACGGTATTGGAGCAGGCCGCCCAGTGCACGCAATAACATGGTGGCAGAAATTCGAATCAGTCTTTCTCCCTTTGGGGATGTGCTGGATATTACTATGCTGAAGTCCAGTGGTAATGATGAGTTTGATCGCTCCGTTATTCAGGCTATACGCCGAGCGTCGCCCTTTTCGGAGTTGAAGGGTCTTGAACGGCGAATTTTTGAACAACACTTCCGACGAATTACCTTCCGATTCAGGCCCGAGGATCTGGTTAAATGAGGCACTTATTCAAAACCTGTTTATTATTTTACTGTCTGCTCTGGGGGATGAGTGCTCAGGCAGAGCTTGTCATTGAGGTCACCCAGGGGAATGACCAGGCTGTGTCCATGGCAGTTTCCCCCTTCAGCTGGACAGGGGGGAAAGTGTTGCCGGAAGACCCGGCAGCAATCATTGATAACGATTTGAAACTCAGCGGTCTGTTCAAGGCGCTGCCAAGAACCAGTATGCTCAGCTTCCCGGCCAGTGAACCGGAAGTTTATTATCGTGACTGGAGGTTGCTTGGGGCTTCTTACCTGATAACAGGGCAGGTGACCCTCAGGGACAGAGCTTACACCATGAACTATCAGCTTTATGATGTTGTCAGGGGAAAGCGCATTGCCAAGGGGGGGATTTAGCGGAAACAGTGCCCAGCTTCGGGAGATGGCCCATCGCATCAGCGATGTTGTCTATGAAAAGATCACGGGCCTGAAGGGCGATTTTTCCACCCGGATTCTCTACGTAACTGCCCAGAGGCACGACGCTGAAAGAACCGATTATCAGCTGAATTATGCCGATGCGGATGGTAAACGTAACAGGAAGGTGTTCAGCTCCAGCGAGCCGATTTTATCGCCCAGCTGGTCGCCAGATGGAACCAGGGTTACCTATGTCTCCTTCGAGCAGGGTCGCCCTGCCATCTATATGCAGGAACTGGCAACGGGCATTCGCAAAAGACTGACCGGTTTTAAAGGGCTGAATAACTCGCCGGTATGGGCACCGAACGGTAAATCCATTGCCATGGTGCTTTCCAAAGATGGTAATCCGGACATTTATATTCTTGACCTGGCAACGAACAAAATCAGCAATGTCTCGACTCATTACGCCATAGACACTGAACCGGACTGGATGCCAGATGGCAACAGTCTCGTGTTTACCTCAAACCGGGGTGGGAGTCCTCAGGTCTATCAGCAGGAGGTCAGCCGTAAAAGTGATGGTGAATTTATCACAACAGGCAAACCCCGTCGTCTAACCTTCGAAGGGCGATTCAATGCCCGGGCCAAGGTCTTTCCGGATGGTAAGTCGCTGGCTCTGGTGCATAAAGGGGAGGGAGCCGCCGACTTTAACATCGCGGTGCTCGACCTGGATACCGATAGACTGCGGCTGCTGACGTCATCCAGCCTGGAAGATTCGCCCAGTATTGCCCCGGGTGGGCGCAGACTGATCTATTCTGTACAGGGTGGCAAGAATGGCGAGCTGGGTATAGTTTCAGCTGATGGGCGGGTGAAACAGCGATTGCCTTCTGCCAAGGGTGATGTCCGGGAGCCTGCATGGGGCCCGGCTATTGAACTCAGGTAACGTACAGGCAGGGTGACCGCTCTGAAGTTCTGTGAAGCAATCGCAGGCAGTCATTTTTGCCCTGCCGATTTTCCGACTTGCTGCTATGCTCGTTTAAACTGCTTTTTTCCGGTAGCCCTTTCTCTGAGGAAACCCCACAATCCCTTGCTATTCGGGCTAGTCGGGTGACTTCAGTTCTGATAATGTACCGCACAAATCTTGAAATCCCGTAGAGAATGATTGGAGTTAAAAATGCAAATCGCCAATGTTGTTAAAGCGGCTTCTATGGCTGTAGCCGCTCTCTGGCTGGCAGGGTGTGCTTCCAGGAAAGAGCCAACCACAGCAGAAATCCAGCCGCCGGTTGTTACTGTTGAAGAAGAGGTGCTGGTTGAAGTCCAGCCTGTTCTGGATCCTGCAGTTCAGGCAGTGGTTGACAGTGGCCGAATTGATGAGTCTCCGGAAGAGATTCAGGCGCTTCTGGAGAAGAACACCTATTTCTTCCCATTTGACAGCGCCAGGCTGGATAATGACGCATACAAGGCTCTGGATGTGCATGCTGCCTACCTGACTTCTGATATGGGTTACATGAAAAATATCGTCATTCAGGGGCATACTGATGAGCGTGGTACCCGTACTTACAACCTGGCCCTGGGGGAGCGTCGTGGCAAAGCGGTGATGGATTACCTGGCCGCTAAAGGTGTAGCAGCTAACCGTATTGAAGTGATCAGCTTCGGTTTTGAGAAGCCTCTGGATCCTGAGCACAGTGAAAGTGCGTGGGCTTTGAACCGTCGTGCGGTAATTGTTACTGAGTAAGTAATAATACCAGTCATATTCTCGGTCAGCCTCCCAGGGCTTGCTGAAAAGCAGTCCGGTGTTAAAGGAGAATACGACTGGTATCATTTTTCGTCCGGGGGATAAATGCGTAGAGGAAACACTAACCCAAAGCTGATGGCGGTGCTGGCTCTTCCAGTGTTGCTTGCTGGTGCTCTGAATGGCGTGGCAATTGCCGCAGCCCCGGTTGAAGAACCGAGACCTCTGGGGCTTTCAGCTGAATCTCAAACGGTTGTCAGTCAAATCTCAGATGGTCCTGTTACGATTTCATCCTCATCGGATAGTGATGCTGATTACAATGGTACAGCTCATCTGCTGAATACGATTGATCAGCTTCGACAGGAAATGATGGAAATGCGCGGGCAGCTGGAAGAGCAGGCCTTTCGCATTGAGCAACTGCAGCAGGAAGGTCGGGACAGGTATCTTGACCTTGATGATCGAATCTCTCGATTGAAAGATCAGTCCGTGCCCCCGGCTCCAGTTGCCAACGTAAAGCCACCAATGGTGAGTGCACCAGTGGCAGAGGCGGCAGAAAAAAACAATCAACCGGTGTTGAAAGCCGAGGAAGCAACTTACCAGTCAGCATTTAACCTGATTCGCTCCAAACAGTTTGATAAAGCGAAAAACGCACTTCGGGAGCAGCTGAAAACCTACCCTGAAGGCCGTTACGCAGACAATGCCCATTATTGGCTGGGTGAAGTTGATATGGCTCAAGGGCATTACGATGCCGCCAAAGTCTCCTTCCAGATCATTTTGAATGAGTTTCCAAAAAGTCCAAAAGTCCCGGATGCCAGCTATAAACTTGGGCGAGTGCACGACTTGCTCGGCAATCAGAAAGAGGCAAAGAGACTTCTTGAGCTGGTTATTCAGCAATATCCTGATAGCTCGGCAGCCAGGCTTTCCGATACTTATTTGAGAACCATGGGCGATTCCTGATACCTGATGGCAGTCATCCTCAATGCTGAGAATTACCGAGATATTTTACTCATTGCAGGGAGAGACCAGAACCACTGGGTTGCCTACGGTATTTGTGCGCTTAACCGGTTGTCCCCTCCGTTGTCGCTGGTGTGATACGGAGTATGCCTTTAAGGGGGGGGGAGTTATTATCCGCTGAAGAAATCCTGGACAAAGTATCAGAATATAACCCCGGGTACGTCACCGTGACGGGAGGCGAGCCACTGGCCCAAAAAGCATGCCACGGGTTGCTGACTCTTCTGGCTGACCAGGGTTATGAGGTCTCTCTTGAAACCAGTGGCGCAATCAGCCTCTCTGAAGTTGACGCCAGGGTGGTCAAGGTAATGGATCTGAAACCTCCAGCCTCAGGCGAGTCCCATCGTAACCTGTATGAAAATATCGGTTTTCTGACCAGACAAGACCAGTTGAAATTTGTGATTGCCGATCGCGGCGATTATGAATGGTCTGTCTCCAAGCTGATCCAATACGACCTGGCGACCAGGGTTTCCGATGTGCTTTTTTCTCCGGTCAGCGGCACCCTGTCTGCCCGGGTATTGGCGGGTTGGATCCTTGAAGACAGGCTGCCGGTGAGATTTCAATTACAGCTGCACCGGATGATCTGGGGTGATCAGCCGGGTGTCTAGGACATAAAAAGGTATTGCAGATGAACAGAGCAGTAATCCTATTATCCGGAGGGCTGGATTCGGCCACCGTTCTGGCGATGGCTTTAGAACAGGGATTCGAATGTTACTCGGTCAGTTTTGATTATGGGCAGCGTCACCGTTGTGAACTTGAGGCTTCCCGCAAGGTAGCTGAGGCTCTGGGGGTTAGTGAACACAAGGTGTTAAAGCTGGGGTTGACTGATATAGGCGGTTCAGCGCTGATTGATGATGATATTGCAGTCCCGGATTTCGACGATCCCCTCAAGGAGGCCCAGAGCCAGGTTCCGGTCACTTATGTTCCTGCAAGGAATACGGTTTTTCTCTCTCTTGCCCTTGGCTGGGCAGAAGTGTTGGGGGCTTGTGATATTTTTATTGGTGCCAATATCGTTGATTACTCGAATTATCCTGACTGTCGCCCGGAGTACCTGAAAGCATTTGAAGATATGGCGAATCTTGCCACCCGGGCTGGCGTTGAAGGTGATCTTTTTCGGATCAGGGCACCACTGCTGAATTTAACCAAGTCTGAAATAATTTCTGAAGGCGTCAGGCTGGGGGTGGATTATGGGATGACCGTCTCTTGCTACCAGGCCGATGAATACGGCGCTGCCTGCGGTGTTTGTGATAGTTGCTGTTACCGGCGAAAGGGGTTTATTGAAGCAGGGGTCGATGACCCGACGACTTATCGCATTGCGGTTTAACTCGAATCACTTGTAAAACGAATTCTGGCGCGTATAATTTCGCTGATTGGGTCGTTAGCTCAGTTGGTAGAGCAGTTGGCTTTTAACCAATTGGTCGTAGGTTCGAATCCTACACGACCCACCACTTCCTGCCAAACCCTCTTATTTACCTCTTCACCATAATTATTATTAGTGGTGATGCTGTGTTAGAATACTGCCACATTTTTTTTAGAAAATTGCGGTGCAGAAATAGTGCGGAGCTGGGCTTCCTGCCATTGTGGGGAGAGCGGCAACGTAATATTTTCGGCTCATGGCTGATTGATAGAGGAAGTTGCAGACACTTACCTGCCGTGAAACAGTTCATCCTGGAAGGGTAAAGTGCTTTGCCGGATGCAAGCTTTATGAATGCAGTGATAGACAGAGAGCTCGTTCAGGGCCATTTGCAGAAGGCTCCATTAGCGGTGGATCCGGTTGCGAAGGAAGCCAAAAAAAACAGAATCAAACAGCTCCTGAAAGAGAGGGCAGCGGTTCTGGTTGCCCACTATTATACAGATCCTGTCGTTCAGGAACTGGCTGATGAGACCGGTGGCTTTATTGCCGACTCATTGGAAATGGCTCGCTTTGGTGCCCGGCACGATGCCAACACGCTGATCGTGGCTGGTGTTCGTTTCATGGGGGAAACCGCCAAAATTCTCAGCCCGGAAAAGCGGGTGCTGATGCCGACCCTCGAAGCAGAGTGCTCCCTTGATCTGGGCTGCCCTGTAGAAGAATTTTCCGCTTTTTGTGATCAACACCCTGACCGGGAAGTTGTCGTCTATGCCAATACGTCTGCTGCCGTAAAAGCACGGGCAGACTGGGTAGTAACCTCCAGCTGTGCGCTTGATATCATCGAAGATCTTGATGCCCAGGGTAAAGCCATTATCTGGGGGCCGGATAAATACCTTGGCAGCTATATTCAAAAAAATACCGGTGCCGATATGCTGCTCTGGGACAGTAGCTGTATTGTTCATGAAGAGTTCAAGGCGAAAGGTATTGAAGACCTGAAACGTGTTTATCCTGATGCCGCCGTACTGGTTCATCCGGAGTCCCCTGACTCAGTGGTTGATATTGCTGATGTGGTGGGCTCGACGAGTCAGTTATTGAAAGCTTCTCAGGACATGCCCAACAGCGCATTCATTGTGGCTACGGACCGTGGGATTTTCTATAAAATGCAGCAGGCTTCACCTGAGAAACGTTTTATAGAGGCTCCCACCGCAGGCAGCGGTGCCACGTGCCGCAGTTGTGCCCATTGCCCATGGATGGCAATGAATACCCTTGATGCTCTGCTGGAGTGTCTGGAAGCTCCGGGTGAACTGAATGTCATTGAGGTCAGTGATGAGTTGCGGGATAAGGCACTGAAGCCCTTACAACGCATGTTGGACTTTACGGCGGCCGGTTAACATTAATTATCTTCCCGATTTCCTGGGAGGTCGTCCGAGAATGGATGGCCTTCAGGCATTGTTTGATAAGTTCTTCCTGCGTTTTTCCATGTGATTGATCAAACTGGCCTGTAACTCAGCTCGTGACTCAGCTTTCGATTCAAGGGGTAGCCCTAAACAGAGATCCAGTGGTGTACCGCCATAAAGGCAGAAGGGCATTTTCTCATGCAAATCTTGTCTTGTCACAGGAGTATGAGTAATGGAGGGGAAGGTGCCCTCTTCGCAGTAGAAAAAGCGGGCAATGTTGGCTTTGCCTTCATACAAATTGCCACCATTGTCAATAAGCTTGAACATTGCCTGCAGGTGGCCCTCTAAGGCGGCAAAATGCATGGGGGTAGCTCTGCCATGCCGCCAACCGGTGCTTTGGTTTATCCTGGCATTGCGTTCTATTAGATGGTCGATCATTTTCAGGTTGCCAGACCAGGCTGCCAGGTGGAGCAGTCGAATGCCGCCTTCAATGATTGGCTTATTGACATCCTTGACGGCGCTGATCAGCGTACGAATAACATCGTTATTGCCTCGCTTAAAGGCCTTATAAAAATAGGAACTGGCGATGTCATCATAAAATATTTTGACATTGGCTCCAGCCGATAATAGTACCCTCATTGTATCGGTATCTTCGATGTCCATGCTTTTCTGTAGCGCTGTCTGGCCATCCGGGTAAAGCAAGTCCAGGTCAAGTGAGTCCGGGTAAAGCGATTTCGGGCAAGGCGAGTCCGGGTTAGCGTTACCCTCTTTGCAAAGAATCTCTACCGATTGCGATTGTTTGTTTTTCACTGCCCAGTGTAGCGCTTCTTGTTTTTCTATCTTGGCATCGGGAAAAGTTGCACACAGAGAAGATAAAACTTTCTTATTACCCGATATGGCCGCCCTTGCAAAAGGATTTAAGACAGGATTTTCGCCTGCACCCGTTGTTGTCAGGCGCATAAACGTCGAAGAAGGCACGGATTGTGCCAGATGGTTGATGACATTTGCATTATTGTTTGAGCATGCCCACAGGAATAACGACTGAAAATCCTCCACGCTGATTTCCTGTCCATCATCCAGAGGTAATTTGAATGGTAATTGGGGAAAGGGCAAGGTTGATTCAGAGGCATTTTCAGATGTAGTTTCATCGTCATCTAAATCGATATCAAGGCAGGGCGTGTAGGCCGCCTCCCTGGCAAAAGGAGAAAACCGGGCAATTCTCTGGAAGAGGGTCTGGGTAAAAGATTCATGGGGTTGGACGGTGGGGAGATTTCCTGTACGCGTTGTTTCGCGAACCCGCTTACCGTTGAAATTGACTCGAATGGTCTCCGGGTGTGTTCCAGAGGGGGGCGAATCAGAATTGCTATTTGTCCTGCGGTTAGTTGTCCTGGGATTAAGTGTAAAGCTGCACTCCAGTGTGTATCTTCTGGTGGCTGATGAGTGAGTAAAGGAGAACTTGGGCATTATTAGAGTCCTTCTTAATTTTTGACTTAGATAATATTTAACTTCTTTGACCGTTTAGATGGCGGATAGTTCCCAAGGATGACGTGAGCCTGATAATTATTTTGAGGTCAAACGGCGTTATTTATAGTCCGGCAGGGCTTTATTCTGAAAGTAACAGCAGCACAATTCTCGCCCAAAGCCTGCTACCTGGCTTGGGTAATGTCCTCACAAGACAGTTCCTGTAGCTGCGCCAATATTTCGTTCCCACACTCGCTGATTTGACGATAGCGGGGATCACTGCCGTGCAGCTTCTCCCATGGGAATGGGGTTGCAAGCCGGGCTAAAAACGGACAATGTGCAGAAGCGGATGATGAGTGCACATTGATGCTTTGGTTGAGCAAATCCAGGATGTGCTGACGTTGTAATGCCACTTTTTGGATAATGGGTTCAAGTAAACAGTGCCAATTTCTTTCAGTATTCTCTTTAAGTATCATCAGCTCCCTCATTAAGTGACACCAGGCGTAGAGTTGACAGAATTCCCTGTTGGCGTTAGCTAAAAATTCAGTAATATCGTGCTCTGTCGGGGATTGGGGGGCGGGAAGTTCTTGCCATAGCTTCTGATAAGTTTCAAGCGCCAGGCAAAGGGCTGATGAAGGATATTGCGTTTCATAAGCCTCAGTTGCTTCATGCAGTTGTTGTTCAAATTTCCTGACAGCTCTGGAGAACTCGGCATATTTCAGCCTCTTCTGTTCTAATCCAGTGAGGGCTCTGGAAACCCTGAGAGCTGAACTGTTAATCATTTCCCTCAGCTTTCTATTGTTCTCCTGATGGATGATTTCAGCTACCTCCCTGTGGGAGGCAAACAGGGAGCCTGCTTTTTGTGTGTCATGGGGATGGAGCACAAACACCCGGAGGTAGGGGCAGGATCGATCCATTTTATCAGGCTCATTTGATCTGCTTTCCTGTACGGGATCCGCAATAAAGTACATTTGGGTGGCTCTGACATTGCCCTCAGCATCAATTATCTGCACCAGAGGCTTGTCGCGATAGATGTTTCTTAAACAACAAGAGTCGTGCAGTCCATCCCTCCGCAGCCCCCCCGTTTTCAGATAACTTCTGATAACATTCTCTGCCTCAATAGGGTTTTTCTGTTTTTTTTGAAAAGTCTCGGTTATCCCGGGCGCGACAAAGCGTGAATTCTTCAGACAAAAAGCGCAGGTTAATCGCTCATCAAGCCCTTTGACCCCGGGAGCTGCGGCCTGAGTTTGCAGCAGGGATTTGTCTGCTGCTTTATCACAGGCATAGCTTCCGGAAAAGAACAGGCCTTCATCAACATAGTGGCTGAGCAACTCGGGGGTGTTTAATAACATACGACATAGTCCAGATTCATCCTTGTGCTCGGTAAAAGTCTTGGTACGCCCGGCATGGGCATGAACTGATGGGGTGAAAGTCCCCTGTGGGAGAACCTACATCTGACTGGCGGTAAAGACGCCTGCTGATGACAACCACTAGCTTAAGGCAAGTGCAGTCCCGCGAGGGGCTGTGCGGAGGCAGTCTGAGTGCAAAGGTGCGAGCCGACGTACAGAAATCGCATACAAGGCTGAGTCTCTGGGCGAGTGAGCCAAGGATCACAAAGCCCTCTGGTTCGTGAGACACGGTAAATGCGGCGGTTGTGCACTGAAAGTCCATGTTCTTATCCGGGGAGATCTGTTCAACATGCGATTGGTAAGTTCCCAGTTCTCAGCCACTGGTTACAACAGGCTCGGCGAACAGTGACTCATCATCCTGTTCGAGCAAACCCGATGGCAACCAATAGCGCCAGCAGAGGTAACCCTGCGTGGTGATTGGACAGAAGTCAGCAGAGGCCATAGTAGCTGTACGACAAAAGTCATTAATGGACGGGAAGTCGTCAGCGAAGGGCCGAACATCGATGACAAAGAGGAGACTGATTCCCTCAGGGCGATGCAGCCGTCCGGCGACTCACCGTACCTGGCGACAGAATCTTTGACCAGCTTTGAACCATGATCTACTAAATTGCGTACTTGAACCGGCTAATCTGGCAAGCGCATGGAAACAGGTCAGAAGCAACAAGGGTGCTCCGGGTATCGATGGAGTCACCATTGAAGCTTATCCAGACTTTGCCAAACAGCATTGGCCTTCAGTGCGTCAAGCCTTATTGGACGGAACCTATCAGCCGTCACCCGTGCGCCGGCATGTAATAGAAAAGCCGGACGGCGGTGAACGCTTGCTGGGAATCCCAACCGTGATCGACAGGGTCATACAGCAGGCCATTGTGCAGGTGCTGACGCCTGTCTTTGACCCGGGATTTTCCCCAAACAGCTTTGGCTACCGACCGGGACGGTCAGCACACGACGGAGTCCGTCAGGTTAAGCAGTTGATCAACGGGGGGCTACATTACGCCGTTGACGTTGATCTGAGTAAATTCTTTGATACGGTTAATCACGACGTTTTGATGTCGAGGGTCTCCCGTAAGGTCCGCGACAAACGCCTTCTGAAACTGATTGGTCGCTACCTGCGCTCCGGAGTCATGATTGAGGGCAATGTCTACCCGACCAGGGTTGGCATGCCACAGGGTGGGCCTTTATCACCCTTGCTGTCTAATGTGGTCCTCGACGAACTCGACAAGGAGCTTGAATATCGGGGTCATTGCTTTGCAAGATACTGTGATGATTTTGTGATTCTCGTCAAAAGTCAGCGTGCAGGGGATCGGGTGATGCACAGCATTACCCAATTCATTGAACGCAAATTGAAACTGAAGATTAACTCCCGGAAAAGTAAAGTTGTGAAAGCAACAGAAAGCGAATTCCTGAGTTTCACCTTCACAGGGAAGAAAGTTCGCTGGGCCCAGAAGTGTCTGGACCGATTCAAATACCGGATACTCAAGTTGACCAGTCGTCGCTGGGGTGTCTCAATGCAACATCGGTTACGCAAACTGGCGCAATATATCCGGGGTTGGATGGGGTATTTTCGGTTATCGGAATATTACCGACCAATTCCCCTGCTGGATCAATGGATACGTCGGCGAATCCGTTGCTGTTTTCTGAAGCAATGGCGCAAGCCAAAAACCCGTTTCAAGAATCTGGTCAGGTTAGGCGTTGATAAAGTGAACGCCGCCAAGATCGCAGCCAGCAGCAAAGGGTATTACCGTCTGAGTAAAACTTATGCGGTACAACAGGCACTGAATAACAATTACCTCGCGAAAATTGGGCTTGTTTCATTGAAAGACTTATGGATCAGGTTTCACCATCATCGTTGAACCGCCCGGTGCGGACCCGCATGCCGGGTGCTGTGGGGAGGGCTGGAGAAAGACCAGCCCTTACCCGATTATCGATCAGCAGTAGTGTTGGGCAGCGAGCAGCGTCCGGCGTTGCAATGATTTTCATACCAAATCACCGGGTCCATCCAACAGGAATCATCTTTAATGCGTGGCTCTTTCGGGTTAGTAATAGCATCTATTTTGCGGGTTACATCAAGCCAGCTTCGCACGACCCAGATATCTCGCTCCTGGAGTGTTTTGATAACCAGGTCCAAACCTTGCACAAAGCCCTTGTGCTCATCAACAAGATAAAGACGCTTGTCAGGGTTCAGTGGGATGACGGTGTAACCCGGACCATTGCAGGTAAGAAGAAAAAAGCCAACGACATCTGAATCAAGTTTAGCCTCCAGATAATGTCTCGGGGCGGTGCTAAGGGAATTTGGCTTGGTTAGCGGTACTGATTTATGTCTGGGGTCTTTTTCCAGATTGGCACTGGCCGGACACATATCAAAATCACCATGGTGGTTCATCATTCTGTCGATTTCTGAATCAGATTTTGGGACGCATCGAACAAGCATATTCGACCTTGACCTCATACTTTATATAAACGTTAGTAGCCATTGTGCAGACTGTTTTTTCATTGGATAGTTCCAAACTCTTTGTCATCTAAATTCCATAGTCTGAAGAAAATATTGTCTAATTAACGGGAAAAGCGTGTGCAGTTAAATTCCTGCATCTTCTGGAGGCAAAATTTTGCTTAACTATTTATCGGGGCAAAAATCGGACAGAGTCTTATAACTTGAATTCACTATTTCATACTCGGAAATAAACTCCAGAGTTGTTAACGGTCAGAGGTTTTATGAACAATAAGATTGAGATTGGTGATAATGCTAACTGTTCCCTTCACAGCTGCGGTAGAACAAGCCCGTGTCACAATCAGGCAGGAGAAAAAACGTCAGAGAGGGTTTCGGTTGTTCCCCCGGAACAGGTGTCGCCTTTATTGGCATTACCCGATGAACTCCTGGTTAAAATTGCTGACTATCTGAGTTTTGTTGATTGGCGAAGCCTGGATTTGACCAGCAGGCGGTTAAATACACTTTTTAACACCGAAGAAAGGCTGAAAATCCTATTCGTTCGATATTATGGATCTCCCTCCGAAGCCTATAGAAAAATAATTGAAAACAGGGGGATACCTGCTGTTCCACACAATGAAATCAAGAACCCTTTTTTACGACTTGCCTGTGGCAGGTACTTAAGCAATAACTACCTGGCTTCTCTGGGAAATGATGCCTCGCAAACCTGTGTGAAGACGCTGTCCGGGCATACTGGCGAGGTGATGTCAGTCACGCCACTGGCTGGTGGGCGGCTGGCTTCTTGCGCTGCTGACGAAACCGTAAGGGTGTGGGATCTGAGCAAGCCCGATGGGTCGCAATGTGTGATGACGCTGAATGGACATACTGGCATTGTACACTCAGTCACGGAATTGCCTGATGGGCGGCTGGCTTCCTGCTCTGCTGATGAGACCGTAAACCTGTGGGATCTGAGTAAGCCCGACGGGCAGCAATGCGTGGCGACGCTGCGTGGGCATTCCTATCACGTGCGCTCAGTCATACCATTGGCCGATGGTCGGCTGGCTTCCTGCGCTACTGACGGAACCGTAAAGGTGTGGGATCTGAGTAAGCCCGACGGGCAGCAATGCGTGGCGACGCTGCGTGGGCATACCAAGGGGGTGAGTTCAGTCACGCAATTGCCTGATGGGCGGTTGGCTTCCTGCGCTGGTGACCATACCGTAAAGGTGTGGGATCTGAGTAAGCCCGACGGGCAGCAATGCGTGGCGACACTGAATGGGCATACCCAGTGGGTGGAATCTGTCACGGCATTTGACGATGGGCGGCTGGCTTCCTGCTCTCTTGACAAGACCGTAAAGGTGTGGGATCTCAGCAAGCCTGATGGGCAGCAATGCGTGGCGACGCTGAATGGGCATACCAGCTGGGTGAGATTTGTCACGGTATTGGCCGATGGTCGACTGGCTTCCTGCGCTGGTGACTATCATGAAGTCTTATCTGGTGACGGCTCTGGTGACAAGAGCATAAAGGTGTGGGATCTGAGCATGCCCGATGGGCAGCAATGTGTGGCGACGCTGAATGGGCATGAAAGCTGGGTGAACTCAGTCACGCAATTGCCCAATGGGCTGCTGGTTTCCTGCTCTGACGACATGGACGTAAAGGTGTGGGATCTCAAGGCGGGGGCCATGCGTGTCGACGCACAAGGGCATACTGACGGGGTGAGCTCAGTCACGGCAATAGCCGGGCAGCTGGATTCCTTCTCCCTCTGAAAGAAGAAAAATCGTTGCTTGATAATGAAAAAAATACCAGTGCTATCAGTCACCGTGCAGCGGCCTGCCCTGGAGCAATTTTTCAGGACCAGGCAGGAGCGTCTTCTGGATATTGATTATGAATTTCTCATTTTCTGGCGATAGTTTTGCATATCCGTCAGCTTTTGCTGAAGTTTTGATTTGAGCGAGAAGTTATCCCCTGACATCTTTAATGCATACTGCAGGTGTCTGATAGCATCATCCAGATTGCCATTCAGGAAGAAGTACTCAGCCCTTGACTGATGCAGGCCAACAATGTCTTCTGCCAGCCCCTGAGCTTCCGCCAGCTCAAACCAGATGTCCGGATCATCCGGACGGAGGCGGCTGAGTTTCTGCAGCTCATCCCGGGCGCTGGCATAATCCTGTTGTTGCAGCAGAATTTCTGCCCGGGTGGCCAGCAGCGGGTAGCTTTGTGGGTTGGTACTCAGTGCCTGGTCGATGCGTTTAAGACCCTGGCTGGCTTTGCCGGAGGCGGCTTGGAGCAGAGACTGGGTCATAATCAGATAAGGGTTATCAGGGTATTGTTGCAGCAGAAGATTCATTTGCTGCTCTGCGACCGTGAAGTTTCGGGTTTTCATGCTGGCCAGCACCAATCCATACCGAGTGGGAGCCAGGCTGGCTGCTGATGTGGCGGTTAATCCGGACTCTAATTCCTTGTTCAGCTGCCTGGCCATTTCATGATGGTTGTTGCTGTTCAGGACGGCGGCACGCACTCGCATGAATTGGTAGTTTTGTGAGCCTTTCGTAGTTTTTAACGGCTGGTCTGACATCTGGTCAGCCCGGGCCCGGGAGTCTGCAATCCGGTTTTCTGTCACCGGGTGTGTCAGCAGGAATTCCGGAGGACGGCTGCCGTAGCGGCTGGCTTTGTTCATTTGTTCAAAGATTTCAGGCATGGCCTGTGGGTCAAGGCCGGCCCTGGCAAGGGTGGTGATGCCGATGTTATCCGCTTCCCGTTCAAACTGGCGGCTGAAACGAAGCCGCGCACTTTGCATTCCTGCCACGGTTGAGGTCAGTGCTGCGGCACCGGCGTCTCCCCCTGCGGTGGCCATGATCAGTATGGACCCAAGAATGGCGGCGGCATTGGGGATGCTTTTGTTCCGTGCCTCTTCAACATTGCGGGCGTAGTGACGCTGGCTCAAGTGTGCCAGTTCGTGTGCCAGAACGGCGGCAAACTGGGCTTCGGTTTCAGCATTGAGAAACAGGCCGGTGTTGACGCCAACGATGCCGCCCGGGGCGGCAAAAGCATTCAGGACCGGGCTGTCAATCACCAGCGGGACCAGCCGGTGATCTTGCAGTTGGCTGGCAGCGGCCAGTCGGAAGATAAGGTTTTCCAGGTAGTCTTTCAGTTGCGGGTCAGAAACCATGGGGGTCTGATTGCGCAGGGCTTTTAACCATGACCGTCCGAGCTCATGCTCTTCCTGTTGGGAAATAATACCCGACGTGCTATCACCCAAACTCGGCAGGTTGAGGTTGCTGCTCATGGTGGCGCTGGAGTAGGTCGACAGTACCGCGGTCAGTGCTGTGGCTAAGATAAGTACTGACAAAAAGCCCGCTCGTTTCATAGAATATCCATACCCGTGTTTTCTACAGTACACTTTATCACGAATCTGTTTATGGTTAGCTACTTAAGTAGTCATAATAGTGGTTGTTCATAGACGGGATATTTCCTCTTTTAACCATTTGCCCGCTAAAGTGCTTAAACAGTTTTGACGTTTACACTGTCGTTGATATTAACGTTGGGCATTTATACTGTTGCAGCCTGTAAAGAATGAGTCGTTATTATGGATGTTGATCAGGAGCTTGATCTTAAAGGTATGAACTGTCCACTGCCACTGCTGAAAGCCAAACAGGCAATCAGTCGCATGCAGTCAGGCCAGGTTATCAGAGTGTATGCGACAGATCCCGGCTCGGTCAGGGATTTTGCCAGCTTTGCCAATATCAGCGGGCATATCCTGCTGGCCAGTGAAGAAGAGCACGGCGTTTATATCCATACATTGCAGCATAAGTAGTAAGGGATTTGCGTTGAATAATGAATCTTGAGTCGTTGAATAACTAACGGAGCATTTGATGCTGAATGTCATTAAGGGATGGTTGCACAGCTATCTCTCGGATCAGGAAGCGATTGTTCTTCTGATCCTGTTGCTGGTTGGCTTTGTTGTTGTGCTGACCATGGGGAAAATGCTGGCACCGGCATTGGCCGCTTTGATTTTTGCGTTTCTGATGCAAGGCCTGGTGAACTGGCTTGAGCGACAGCGAATGCCGCATCTTCTGGCCGTTAACCTGGTTTTTACCGGATTTGTTGCCGCGTTGTTGCTGGTGATTTTTGTGGTGGTGCCGCTGGTGTGGGAACAGGTGACACACCTGTTAAATGCCATGCCAGGCATGGTTCGCCAGGGGCAGGCGTTGCTGGTGAGTTTGCCAGATCTATACCCGGGCTTTGTTTCTGAGCACCAGGTTAGCCTGCTGGTCACAACCATTAATAAGCACCTGGCCGACTTTGGGCAGTGGGCATTGTCTTTTTCCCTGTCCAAGCTCCCCGGTATTGTTGCTCTTCTGGTCTACCTGATTCTGGTGCCTATCCTGGTTTTCTTTTTTCTCAAGGATAAAGAGGTTTTGCTGGGCTGGATGGCCAGCATTCTTCCTCGCCGTCGCAGGCTGATTGACCAGGTTGCTGATGAGATGAATGACCAGATTGCCAACTATATCCGGGGGAAGGCGATAGAAATTGTTATTGTCGGGGGTGTCAGTTATGTGCTGTTTGCCCTGTTAGGGTTAAGCTATTCTGCGCTTTTGGCGGTGATGGTCGGTTTCTCGGTGGTTGTGCCCTATATCGGGGCGACCGTGGTAACGATTCCCGTTGCCATTATTGGTTTTTTCCAATGGGGATTGGATGATCAGTTTGTGATTCTGATGGTGTGCTATGGGATCATTCAGGCGCTGGATGGTAATGTGCTGGTGCCGCTGCTGTTCTCTGAAGCGGTGAACCTTCATCCTGTTGCCATTATCATTGCCGTTCTGGTGTTTGGCGGTTTGTGGGGGTTCTGGGGGATCTTTTTTGCCATTCCCCTGGCAACCTTGTTAAAGGCGGTGATGAATGCCTGGCCGACAGTGGCGGATGTGGAGTTAAGTTAAAACAAGCACTGAAAAGTGGGCAAGGCCCACTTTTCAGTTTGCAAGAGAGCGTTTTTATTACTCCGCTTTTTATTACTCTTCTTCGTTGCTGTTGTCACTGCTATCGGTCTGCGCCTGAGTGTCTACCATTTGTGCGGCCTGCAGAACATCTTCCACATGCCCTTTAATGCGAACCTTGCGCCACTCGTGTTGCAGTACACCATTACTGTCGATCAGGAAGGTGCTTCGCTCGATCCCCATATACTCCTTGCCATACATCTGCTTTAACTTGATGACGTCAAACAGTTTGCAGAGTGTTTCATCTTTATCGGAGATCAGCTCAAAAGGGAACTCGTGTTTGGCCCGGAAGTTTTCATGAGCCTTGATGCCATCTTTGGATACGCCAAAGACCAGCGTGTCTGACTCTTGAAATTGGCTGTAATGATCTCTGAAGGCCTGTCCTTCACTGGTACAACCTGGGGTATTGTCTTTTGGGTAGAAAAACAGGACGACTTTACGGCCTTTGAGTTCAGAGAGTTTGACCGTCGTGTCACTGGTCGCTTGGGCGGTAAAGTCAGGAACGGGTTGGCCCAGAGTTACGCTCATGTTTTATCCTTAGTCGCTCTCATTAGTCATTATTAATTTCAGGGGAGTTAGTTTAAACCATCACTGAAAAAAAGGCAGGTCTTAAAAGGTATTCAAATATCTTAAGCTTTTTCTCTTCTTTTTTTCTCAGCGTTTTATCTTGTTCGACTTCAGTTTTTCAACAAAGTTCAATAAACAGCCGGGCCGGGATGGATTTCGGCCTTGTGAATGTAAAAGGGCGTTAGTAACATTACGCAAGATTCTGCCTTTAGGAGTGAACTGATGATTACCGGGAGCCTGGTGGCTATTGTTACCCCCATGTATGGCAATGGTGAGCTGGACTGGGAGAGTATGCATGCCCTTGTAGAGCATCATATTGACCAGGGGACGGATGGGATCGTGGTGGTGGGTACCACGGGTGAGTCAGCCACTCTGACGGTGCAGGAACATTGTGAAGCCATAAAACGCATGGTGGACCAGGTGAATGGCCGGATTCCCGTGATTGCCGGTACCGGGGCCAACTCAACCGCAGAGGCCGTCCACCTGACGGCGGAAGCCAAGGCATTGGGCGTGGATGCCTGTTTGCTGGTGACCCCCTATTACAACAAGCCGACTCAGGAAGGGCTTTACCTTCATTACCAAACGGTGGCTGAATCGGTGGCGATTCCCCAGATCCTCTATAATGTTCCCGGCCGAACGGCGGTGGATCTGCTGCCGGGAACCATTGGTCGCCTGAGTCAGCTGGACAATATTGTCGGCGTTAAGGAAGCCACGGGCATTGTTGAGCGTGGCCAGCAGATTCGGGCGTTGTGTGGTGCAGACTTTGCCATCTACTCCGGTGATGATGCTACCGGTATGGAGCTGATGCTGCAGGGAGCAAATGGCGTTATCTCTGTGGTCAATAATGTTGCACCAAAGATTATGCATGAATTGTGTGTTGCTGCCACGGCGGGCGATCGCAGTACAGCAGAAGCGCTCAATGCCCGGATTGAAGCATTGAGCCGTCAGCTCTTTCTGGAAGCCAATCCGATTCCAGTAAAATGGGCATTAAAGGAGATGGGGATGATCAAGGACGGTATTCGTTTACCATTGACGCCCCTGTCGGAGTGTTATCACTCCGATGTTAGAAGTGCACTGCAAAAGGCGGGGTTGATTTGATGGTTCCAGGTCAAAGGATCAGTGAGTTGCCAAGGCATGCCCGGTTGGGCCTGTCTGTTGTGATCAGCGCATTGGTGCTGACAGGTTGTGCCAACCCTTTTGGCCAGCAGGGGTATCTGCGGGATCGTGCCGGAGACTACATCAAGGCGCAGACCGCTGAGCCCATCACCTTGCCTGCGGGAACTCAGGCCAGGGAACTGGGGGATATTCTGGTGATTCCAGAGGCTGGCCTGACTGACCAGAAACTGCCACGGGAGTTTGAAGTTCCAAGGCCTTCCCAGCGGTTGATGTTAAAAGAAGGTGATCATTACAGCCTTGAACGCAATGGCAGTCAGGAATGGTTGTCCGTTGATCGTGAACCCGGTGAAGTGTGGCCCGGTGTGCTGGGCTATATTGAGAAGCTGGAAGAAGAGCAGGGTGTTGGCATTGCGGGCACAGAGTTTGCCAAAGGTGTTGTTGAAACCCAGTGGCAGAACTTTGCCCAGGATAAAGATCACGGTGTGATGTACCGGACATTCGGTAAGTTATTTGGTGCTGATGATCTTGAGCCGATGGAAGAACGCTTTCGCTTTGAGGTTCGCAATGGCCTGAAAGGCGGAACCACGGAGGTTTATGTCTATCATCAGAGTCGGCCATTGGCTAAAAAAGGGCAACCGGCTGCGGCTCCTGAGAACTGGGATAACCTGGGAGAGCCAAGCAAGCGAAAGGCAAACGATGTGCTCTCAGAGATGCTGGTTTACCTGGCACGGGATGATGTTCAGTCATCGGTTTCTCTCCAGGCTCAGGGGCTTGATATTGCTTCAGTCACGGAAGCGGGCCGGGATGGTAATGGTAACCCGGTGCTGACGGTACGTGGTTTGTCCTATGCCCGTGTTTGGGACGCTGCTGCCAACGCTATGGATAACGCTGGACTGAAGGTTGTTGATCGTAACCGTTCCGCCGGTCTCTTCTATCTTGCTGACAGTGTGCCACAACTGGAACAGGAGCAAGAGAAAAAGAGCTTCTGGTCAGGTTGGTTCAGTGATGAGCAAGACACTGATGTGTCTGATGAGCAGAAAACGCTGACGGTCAGGGTGAGTAATTACTCTGAGGCGGTTCAGCTTTCGGTAGAAAAGGATGTGAATACCTCAGCGCCTGCAGATGTCAGTCAGAGACTGCTCAAGGTGATTCAGGACAATCTGCAATAAATAATGATCTTCAATAAATAAAGCAGGCGTAAGCCTGCTTTATTGCATCTATCCCTGAACGACAGTTGTTCCTTTTATGGTTTATCTGGCATCGATCAAACCATATTCCTTATCCAGAATTTCAATCATCTCGACCTTGGGGTTGTCAGAGAGTTTCAGAGGCTTTCCGGTAATCTTTTCAGCAATCGCTGTGTAAGTTCTGGAAAGGTCCATTAATGCGCTTTCCGGCAGTGCGTGATCTCTGGCAAGGGCTTCCCGCTCCGGCATTCGCTCCTTATTCAGCAGGATATCAGGCTCAGGGAAGTGATTAAGCAGAAACTGCCGGAAGCTCTCTTTTGAATTTTCAATCACCTCGCCCTGACGATAGGCTTCACCGTCCCAGATTCTGGAAGAGTCCGGCGTGCCAACCTCATCCATATAAATCAGCTTTTCCTGTCCACGGGCATCGGTGACGTAACCAAACTCAAATTTGGTATCAACAAACATCTGGTCCAGGGCGGTCAGGGACTGGCTGATAACCGTGAAGCCTTCCTGAAGCAGGGTTTCGTAGCGGTCAATATCGTCAGGATGGCGAAAATTGAAAGCCCTGTAATTATCTTCCAGGTCCTTGCGGGTAATATTGACGTCATCCGCTTCAGGGACTCCGGGAATGCCTGTTAACACCCCCTTGGTTGATGGGGTAATCAGTAGCCCCGGCAATGGTTGATCTTTCTCCAGCCCTTCCGGCAGTCGTATACCGCAGAACTCGCGCTCCCCTTTGCTGTAGGCCCGCCACATTGAGCCGGTAATATACTGACGACCGATGGCTTCAATCATTACCGGTTGCGCTTTCTGGACAATCCAGACCAGTGGGTGAGGGATCGCCAGGATATGGCTGTCCGCCAGGCCATGTTGTTTGAAGAGATTGAACCAGTGGTTCGAGATCGCATTCAGCGCTGCGCCTTTGCCAGGGACACCGTTCAGCCCCCCCTCACCATGCCAGATACAGTCAAAGGCACTGATTCGGTCAGAAATAACCATAATGGCCAGTGGTGCATCGGCAGCGACATCATAGCCTTGTTCGTTGATCAGTCGTCGGCTGTCCGCTTCGGTCAGCCAGTAAACGGAGCGTACCTTGCCGGAGTGAATAGGAAGGTCGGTGCGAATCGGGAGATCGTTGTTAACGGCCAGGACCTTATCAGCAAGACTCATTGCGGCTACCTGTTCTGTATTCTGTTTGGTAATGTCGATTTATCACCCATGATGGTGATACAGCTCTACCCGACGCTGGGAGGTAAGGGTCGAAATCATAGCAAATAACCCATGTTCGCTGTACAGGAAAAAGCAGCAAAACCACTCTGCAGATCGGGAACCTGCCCAGCTCGGATCGGGTTCATTAATAACTGTTTGTTATTTAGACATCATCCCGGAGTTTTCGGCGGAGGGCTTATGGCTCTTGTTCGAGGGGGCTGGCAAAATTTTTTATGCACAAATGTCAAGCGATTGACGTGTATTTTTTTTCGCTGCCATAAGTGACTGATTTTGTAAGTACTTATCCTAAGTGCATGAAAAATATAGGAAAAAAATAGATCAAAAAATAACCAGTTTAATAAGGGGGTAGTAAACATCGGTCTTTGTGACGGGTTGTGAGTGATCATCCACAAACTTATCCACAGATTCTGTGGGTAAAGTAATGATCGCGATGTCGGCTTGAAGTCTGGTAATACAAAGTACTGTTAATTCCAAGATATTCTTAAAGAAAAAGTTTGTGCTGCCGGGTCTGTTCTCCGCTGGCTTGCGGCGAAGTGTTTAATCACATTGCTTCAGACGGAACCGGGTGTAAAAAAAACAGCGGGTTAAAAATGCTGACAAAGGCCTTATCGTCAGTTGAAAGTATCATTATTATTGCCTCATCGTTTAGTGGTCATTGCTGCTGCAAAGGCCCTGATCCCAGCAGAATTTCAAGGTGGCAAATGTGATGAATGAGCAAAGCTTCGTGGTGGATGTAACAGAAGCGAATATTCAGGAAGTGCTCCAGCAATCCGCCGATCAGCCCGTGCTTCTCTATATAGGTATGCAGAGTGATCCGGCCTGTTCGGCGCAACTGGGTGTTCTGGAAGCATTGGCTGCTGCTTACCAGGGTAAGCTGATACTGGCGAAAGTGGCCGCAGAAACCGAGCAGATGCTGGCGCAGCAGCTGGTGAGTCAATTGCAGGTAAGAGCATTACCCGGACAGGTGGTTTTGCACCAGGGAAGACCGGTTAAGGTGTTCAGTGGGCCCCAGTCAGAAGAGCAGCTGCGTGAAGTGCTGGATCCCTTGACCATGAGTCCGGCAGAAATGATTCGCCAGCAGGTTGAAGCGCTGATGGCTGAAGGCGAGGCTGGCCGGGCACTGGAGTTGCTCCAGAACATTTTGCAGGATGAGCCTGATAACCATGCCCTGCAAGTGTTGCAGGTAAACCTGCTGCTGGAACTGGGGCGTATCGACGAAGCCCGGCAGTTGATGGCGGTGCTCCCCGCCGATGCAGAAGGCATTGCCCAACCGAAAGCCAAACTGGCCTTCTACGAAATGGTTGCGGATGCCCCTGCCCGGAATGAATTGGCAGCCCGGCTGGTGGACAATGACAATGATCATGAGGCTCGCTACCAGCTGGCGATCCGGTTGGTGATTGCTGACCAGAATGAAGAGGCGCTGGAGAATTTGCTGACGATTGTTCGTCGGGACCGTGAATTCCGTAAAGACGGTGCCAGGCTGCTGATGTTGCAGGTGTTTGATCAGCTGGGGCAGGGTAATCCGATCGCCAAGCGTTATCGCGGCAAGCTGTTTGGTTTAATGCACTGATTTCGTCTCACCAAATCTTGATCCTCCACTCGCATTCCCGGACTCAGTCTCCTGGAATGCTCGTGCTATCTTTTCTGAACTTTATATTGATCCTGTGGTCAAAAAAATAAGTGGGGCCATTCTATCGCCCGGATTGGTATCGAGATAGCAGCTGAATCAGGAGGTAAATAATGAATTGTTTGTACGATGGAGCAGCTGCAATCGGCAGTGCTGTCGCTTACGTCCTGAAACAACCGTTGCGCCTGATCAGCTATTTTTGCGGCCGGGTTGTAGCGGGATTATCAGCAGTCAAAAAAAAACTGTTCAGCACCGGCGGGGAAAGTCAGCCATCCACCATTGACCTGTACCAACGGTCGGTTTCAATACCAATAGCTGGCCAGTCTCCTGTGACGGGCGAGCCATCGGTAATGGTCGAGAATACTGACCGCTCAAAACCTGCTGCCGGTCACGATGTTGATCTGAAGTCTGATCCCGGGTCACCGGTTAATTTCCCCCGGTGCATCAACATAGGGTTTCTGGGGGCCGACTGCGGGGGAAAATCGACTTTGATTAATCTTCTGCGTGAAGTGGATGCTAATGCGACCGACGCAGCCCGGGAAACCGTTGTGTGTTCCAAACAACGGGATACCCAGCGCTACCGGCTAAATAAGACACCTGTTTATTTGTGTGAACTACCAGAGATCAAGGCAGATCATAACCCGGAGGCAATGGCCAAACGTTCAGGCCTCCTCGCCTATGATGCGGTGATTGTTCCTCATTGTTTCAACACCGTACGTTCTGATGCTCTTGCTACTATGATAAGTCAGGTGAAAGAAGCGGGTATCCCACTCTATTTCGTTTACACCAAAATGGATAACGCTATTGCGAGTATTCGCAGTGAAGCAAGAAAGTCGAGTCCCTCTTTTTATCAGGATCTTGCTAGCGGGGTTAAGGCGCAGATAAAGCGTAATTTCCAACACGCCATCGGATCAGATTTCAGCGAAGACAATATTTTTATCAGCGGCTTCCCTTCCGACAGCAGAGAATTTGATGTGCCAAAACTAAAACAGCTTCTCGGTAGCGTCCGGAAAAGAACAGGGAATGGTTGAGGGGGTCGCTTTTGCTACTTGTTAGCGTTGGCTGTCGTCAAAACCAGCAGGCAATTCACAGGCAAAAATCATCAAGCGCACAGAGGGAAACTCTCTAACCGTCGTGCGCTTTTCAGGTCAACCGCTTAAACGGTCTCTTTTTCCGGGATTTCCACTGAGAAGTTGGCCACCTCCTGTCTTTCCAGTGCTTCTTCGCTTATTCCGCCAAGGTTTTCCACCAGTTCATCCAGCATTTGTTGCAGCGTCAGCGTCATGATGGCGAAGTCTGCGTCAAACTGTTCGGCCGCCGTTTCAGCGTTGACTTCATCTAGCTGTTCCTGAACGGAGTCGGTGAACTTCAGTTTACGAATGACCAGATCATCACCAAGCACAAAGCTCAGGGCATCATTCCATATTAGCGCCATTTTGCTGACCTGTTTTCCTGCCTGAAGATGAACCTCAACCTCTTCACCAATCAATTCCTGTTTACTGACTTTTACCTGTCCCCCTTCATCGCCGGGCTCACGCAGTTCACACTCATCACCGAGCACCAGCTTGTCAGGCATGGGGATCTCCTGGGCCAGCCAGCGTGTCATGGCATGGGATGGCATGTTTTTCAGTGGTGGGTTAATAATCGGCAGACTGCCAAGGCATTCACGCAGACAGGAAGTCAGCTCTTCAGCTTTCTTGAATGAAGAGGCATCCACCACCAGCCAGCCTTTTGCCGGATCAATATAAGCAAAGGTGTTCTGGCTGCGGCTGAATGCTTTGGGCAGCAGTTCCATCAGTACATCGTCTTTTAATGCTTTCTTCTCTTTGCTGAAAACCTGGCGGTCCTGTTCCTGTTCAATCTGTTCAACTTTTTCTTCCAGTGCTTCATTGATCACGCTGGCGGGAAGAATTTTCTCTTCCTTGCGGGCGGTGATCATAACGAACCCATTGCCGGCATGGGTCAGCAGTTCACCCTGTTTGCCCAACGGAGGAACCCAGCCATAGGTGCTCATATCCTGACTGCCGCAGCTGCGAAAGCGTTTCTGGCGGAGTTGCTCTTCAAGGTCGTCAACGGACGTTTTGAATGGCTGGGTAAACCGGTAAAAGATAAGATTTTTAAACCACATGATCGTTTCAGAATCCTGATTGGTCGGAAGTTTGGCCGCTTTCCATATCGTCCCATCCCTGTTGTCCCTCCCTGTTCTCCCATATGGTCGGGCTGCACTTCCAAGTATGGGCTCAAGGCTGTGATGGAAAGCACATGTTAACAAAACCTGGCCGTAAATTAGTTATTGATGTTGATAAAGAAACAGAGGGTATAAAAAAAAGTTTTTAATAACTGTTGCGTATCAACAGGTTAGCTGCTTATAATTCGCCGCGTTGTTGAGAAGCGCTCTCGGGAAGCTTGAGAGAACAAAGTAAAGTTCTCAACAATCTCTTTGATAAGAGTTCAGGGTGATTAGCTCAGCTGGGAGAGCATCTGCCTTACAAGCAGAGGGTCGGCGGTTCGATCCCGTCATCACCCACCAGCTAGAAACTAGTATCAAGATACTGGAAACTAGACAGCGGACCGGTAGTTCAGTTGGTTAGAATGCCGGCCTGTCACGCCGGAGGTCGCGGGTTCGAGTCCCGTCTGGTCCGCCATTTCTATTGCGTTGTTGATGTTAACAAGTCCTGAGTGGGACTTGATATCGGGGAGAGTTCTGGTAAAGTCTCCCTCCCTCAGTACTGATGACAGTGCTGGGATGATTGAAAAGTTTCAGCGGACCGGTAGTTCAGTTGGTTAGAATGCCGGCCTGTCACGCCGGAGGTCGCGGGTTCGAGTCCCGTCCGGTCCGCCATTTTATGCCTGCGTTGAGAAGCAGGTAAACAGAGCAAAAAAATTGGGTGATTAGCTCAGCTGGGAGAGCATCTGCCTTACAAGCAGAGGGTCGGCGGTTCGATCCCGTCATCACCCACCAGCTAGAAACTAGTATCTGGATACTAGAAACTAGACAGCGGACCGGTAGTTCAGTTGGTTAGAATGCCGGCCTGTCACGCCGGAGGTCGCGGGTTCGAGTCCCGTCCGGTCCGCCATTTTATGCCTGTGTTGAGAAGCAGGTAAACAGAGCAAAAAAATTTGGGTGATTAGCTCAGCTGGGAGAGCATCTGCCTTACAAGCAGAGGGTCGGCGGTTCGATCCCGTCATCACCCACCACCTAGAAACTAGTATCTGGATACTAGAAACTAGATAGCGGACCGGTAGTTCAGTCGGTTAGAATGCCGGCCTGTCACGCCGGAGGTCGCGGGTTCGAGTCCCGTCCGGTCCGCCATTTTATGCCTGCGTTGAGAAGCGGGTAAATAGAGTAAACAATTTGGGTGATTAGCTCAGCTGGGAGAGCATCTGCCTTACAAGCAGAGGGTCGGCGGTTCGATCCCGTCATCACCCACCAACTAGAAACTAGTATCTGGATACTAGAAACTAGACAGCGGACCGGTAGTTCAGTTGGTTAGAATGCCGGCCTGTCACGCCGGAGGTCGCGGGTTCGAGTCCCGTCCGGTCCGCCATACAACTTAGCCCTTACGATATATGTCGTGAGGGTTTTGTCGTTTATAGGGCCTGTAAACAAAGGGTTAAACACATGATGCTGTGGTTTGTGGTCTTTCGTTTTCAAAGCTATTTTCCCCCGTTTTTCTTACTTTTCTCTCTCCTCTCTGAAAACTTTGGTCTGAGGCCTTCCGAGAAATCAGGTGAGAAATGGCTTTTTAGTGGCTTTGCGGGCTGAGAGTGACCAGTACCTTCTTACCCTGCGATTACTGACTGTTTAACCCCTAAAATAAGTCACTGTGAGAACCAATGCGAGCCAATTGCAATTTTCTGTCGTGAATGCGGTAGATCAGTAACAAATCGGGTTTGATATGGCAGTCCCGTAAGCTGAGCCAGTCGCCAACCAATGCATGATCTACATAAGTAGCTAACCATATGAAATCATATATTTCTGACTCCTTGTTCAGGCACTCCCGGCAACTGCTCCTGCGTTGCTCTAGCTCCTGCATCCATGCAGTCGTGCTTCGTTACAACTCCGGTCACATAGCTACGGCTATGCTCCCTCCGTTGTGCCTCGCATAGCACCTGCCCAAGTAGCCAGAAATATATGATTCCATATGGCCAGCTACTTAACGGGCATCCAGCGTTTGGGCTTGCTGTAAAGTACCAATAACATGACCTACGGTAATAATATCTGCAATGGCCAGTCTGGTGATCTTTTTAAAGTCCTTCTTGAACTGATTGGAATATTCCAGGCTATACATCACTTACCTTGCCATCAGTCAGCTCATTCATTAAGGCGCTGACAGATACGGCGCTGTGGCCTTTGCCTTCATCAAGTTCTTTCATTGCTGCCACCGAGGTTTTATTGGGCTGCTGAACTCGCACTTCAAACGGGATGCCACCGTGATTGATGACCGCTTTGGCAAAGAGCTTAATGGCTTGAGAAGTACTTAAACCAACGGCTTCGCAGATATTAGTAAAGGCAGCCTTGGTATCGTGATCGATACGGGCGCTGAGCATTTCCTGCTTCATTTTTCACTCTCCATAAGTTAAGTATGTCTTACATTGTTATACATTGTATGACAAATTATAGAAAGATATTGGAGATATTCAAGTGCAGTGGATGCCGCTTCCCTGATTAAAGAAAAGGAAATCCGATGGCCATTAACAATAGCGAAGCCAGCGGATTCTCTGTGATATTGCCTGAAAAGTTTGAACTCGATTAGGCTAAAGTAGAAAGCACGCCATGACTCGTCAATCAGCGCTGATGGCATAGGTGTCGTATGTTTCTGATAGCATGTCATGGAATCCCCAGCCCATGCCATGAGTATCTCTTAAGATGCTACGCAATCGGTCATCAAAATCATGAAAGAGATCTTCTTTGACAATGAATTTGATGGCACTTTCATACATGCTTTCCATACTGCAATAAAAAGGTTCATCAATATCACCATACTCCTTGGTGCACCAGACGCCAGATTCCACAAATGTGAGCATGATGTCGGCAAGACCAGCATTAGAACAGGATATTTTCTTGTAATCTGAGATCGCTTTTCTGGCAACGGATGCTCTCATGGAGGGGAATTGCCTGCGCCCCGATGGTATGTATTCATCCCTGACGATCTTTTTGTATTTTTCCAACACTGCGGAATCGTCATTAAAGAATGAGGCTTGGTAGAATTCTTTTACGTTGGCAAATTTCTTATAGAGATGGGCAATTTCTTCGACCAATTCATTCTGGCTCTTTTTCCTTAACTGTTTCTTCAGTTCAGTCAGTGTTGGCTTTTTGGACATTTGTATAATCGCTCATTAAGAGACAGGGCCAATGTTAGGGTGGTTACATATAGCCTTATGAATGGTCAATTTCAACTACTTCTGGTCTGCTGGATAAGTCAATGTTTGATGAGCTGCTGGCCAGCGTTCAGGAGCTGGATGATATTCGAGAAGGTAAAAAGCCAGCTGCAAGAGTGACTGGGTTTCCAGAGGTTGAAGTAAGAGCAATTCGTGAGAAGGTAGGCTTGATTCAGGCGAAGTTTGCCTTGCTGATAGGTGTCAGCAAAAAGACTCTGTAAACAAAGGATTAAAGGCACCCCACTGGAGTTTTCGCACTCCCCATAAACAAGTTATTTTCCTCCCATTTTTGCCGTTTTCTCTTTCCTCTCAGAAAAAGTGGAGGAATTGGCCCTTCGAGTCCTCCACTTTTTTTGTATTTCAGTATCAGTATGTTAGTTTACAATTTTCCAGAGGTCGCGTTGGAGGTTTCAGAATTCTCATTTGATAGGCTCTCGGGACTGCGGACGAACTTTTATACTTTTTTTTGCGGAGTTTGTGCAGAATCTCTCTGGTTATATCAGTAAATATTAATAATGAAAACGATAGGATTGATTGGTGGAATGAGCTGGGAGTCAACTCTAAGCTACTACAAGGGAATTAATAAAGGCGTTAAGACATCTCTTGGGGGGTTACATTCAGCCAAGGTCGCCCTTTACAGTGTCGATTTTGCTGAAATTGAGAAGCTTCAGCACCAGGGTGAGTGGGATAAAACAGCAGAGATCCTGTCCGCTGCGGCTCGTTCTGTTGAAGCAGGTGGGGGCTGATTTCTTTTTAATTTGCACTAACACCATGCATAAAGTGGCAGAGGCTGTTGAAAAATCCGTTGCCATTCCTCTGGTGCATATTGCTGATGCAACCGGCGAGCTTCTCGTTAAAGATGGTATAAAACGGGTTGGTTTATTGGGCACTCGCTTCACCATGGAGCAAGCGTTTTATAAAAATCGTTTGTCGGACAAGTTTGGTATAGACGTTGTTATTCCGGATGAAGCTGAACGGGAGGTAGTCCATCAGGTTATGTACACAGAACTCTGTCTTGGTCAGACCAACAGCGCTTCCCGCAACCAATATTTGAAGATCATTAGCAGCCTGCATAACCAAGGGGCTGAGGCAGTAATTCTCGGTTGTACTGAAATTGCCTTGTTGGTTCAACAGACCCAGACGGCCATACCACTGTATGACACAACAGAAATACATGCGCAAAAGGCAGTGAAGTTAGCGATCGGTGAATAAAATCTACTCAAATTTGATGTGGAAGGTTTTGGCACATATCAATATGTGAGGAGTAAAGTAATCAATCTTCGACATATATGGAGAGAAAAGGCTGATTATCTCGCCCCAATCCTCCAGAAATATGCCCGAGAGAGCGTGTACTGTATTTGGGCAGCACTTTTAACAAGTCATTTCTAATATGCCATTGCTGAGCCAGTTCCAGGAGGAAGGGTAATGCATCTGCCACTGATAACTGTCCCTTATAGCAATTGATATCAAAGGATTGTCTTGCATTGTCTTTCCCGATAACTTCAAGATAAATGAGCTGTGACCCTGCCAAAGATCGGTTTTGAAAAAGTACAGGGTTCAGGAAGTATTTGAAAATCGCATCATTAATAACTGTGAGCGATTTTATGCGGTTATGTATTTCAGTCAGTGTTAAAAGCGGGTAACACCAGTAAATATCTTCCTTCCAATGTTCTGAACTGTCAGCTTCCCATTTATATCCACGATTCAGGGCAAAAGGTTGCCGATCATGTTTACCTTGTTGAATGAGGGAAACAAGAAAGTCCCAGTATTCCAAATATACTTTTAATGTTGCTTTATCATCCATCTCCTCTATTCCAAATAAAAGTGTGTCTGCATTTTGAATATTGTTGAGGATTTGACGTGTGACCTCCTGCGGGACATTGAGAAATTTTAAAAATAAAGACCACTCCTCAATGGTTTTCTGCTCTTTTGCAAAACCCATCAGTATTCTGCGGTCTATGACTTGGCCGGGCTTCAACTTAATAGATCGTTCTTTATGGAATACAGACTGGATGCTGCAACAGCCATGAAAAAATTTCTTTGTGTCGAGTCGCTGGAATAAATCATCGAATTTTTTTGGGGTTGAATTAGCAGATAGCATAATTGGTTCTCATGGCCATGATAGTATTGAACATTAGGATACCGATGCATTTTGATTTTCTATCAAAGCAAAGAATCATTGAATGCCACTCGGTATTGCTGAAATTTCTATACGACACCGTGAACCTGCAACGAGTTGCTGTTGTTCATTGTTGACCTCAACGGTGATACCAAAGGTATCACTGGCCGCATCAATAATAGGGTCAAGAGTTTTTATCCGAGCTGTGAATCCTTGCTCAGAACCTTTGGTAAACAACGTTATGGGGGTATCTTTTTTGATGTGTCCGTAAAGATCTGCCTGAAAAATGACCTGGGCATGCAGTGGGTCGAGACTTACCACCTGTAGAAAATGAGAGTCGTCGATATATTCCCCCGGCTCTTTAACAACATCGGTAATGACGCCGGAAAAAGGGCTGCGAACTTCCCGCTGGCGCAGTCGGACAAGTGCTTCCTCGGCCTGCAGTCTGGCAAGCCTTTTTTCGGTCAACAGTTCATCCTGCTCGTGGTCAGAGATCAGCTTATCTTTGTAAAGAGCTTCATTACGTTGCAGTTTACGCTCAGCAAAATCCAGTCGAGCTCTCGCCGTTTTCAGGGTTGCCTGTTCGATATCTGAATTCAAAACCATAAGCACCTGACCTTTTTTGACGGTGTCGCCCCGTTGCACCTTCAGGTCACGAATGATACCGGGCACTTCGCTGCTCAAATCTGAACTTTTACCGGGCTCCAGAAGGCAGCTAAGCTGACCGAAATCGGTTGTGCTGTTCTGTGCGAATATGACCTGAGCGCAGGAGGATAAAAGCAGTGCAGAAATAATGGTGGAGATTTGACGTTTAGTGCTGGTCATGGAATTCATACCCGAGAATTGGCAAATGAAAGAAGTTCCCGTTGATGCTCGTCACTGCGTAGTAAGTGTTTACGGGCTCGTTCATGTTTGTGTTCAAACTGGCTCTGGCAATAACGGAAAGTCATTAATGCACACCAGTTTTTCAGAAATATTGGGAGTGGAAGATTGAACAGTTGTTGCAGTATCCCAGACCATTTTGAACTCAAAAGAGAGTCTTCAAGGGATAACAGGAGTTCATAACTTCCCCGGTCACCCCGGCGTGCACAACGGCCAATCAGCTGCCGGTCGATACGTGATGATTCGTGCAAGCCGGTAATAATGACATGAAGACCTCCGTTGTCGTTTGTGGCATCGTCGATCTTAATATCAGTGCCCCGCCCAGCCATGCTGGTGGCAATAGTGATCGTGCCGGGCGCACCGGCTTTGGCAACGATATCCGCTTCAAACTTATCCTGTCGGGCATTGAGAACCTGATGATCAATGTCCGCTTCGTCCATGTACTGGCTCAGCTGCTCAGAGTCGGCCAGAGATAAGGTGCCAATCAATACGGGGCGATTTTTTGCTCTCAAGGTTCTAACCCGGGATAGCACAGCCTGCCATTTTTGCTGCTCTTTCTGAAAGATTCTATAGTGGAGAAATTGTCTCCGACTGGTTTTGTGGGTGGGAATATTGACTACTGGCAGATTGTAAACCCGCCATAGTTCACTGCGTACATGACTGGTGGTTCCAGTCATACCCGACAGGTGATGAAAGTGACGGAAAAAGTTTTGAAAGCTGATGCTCGCCAAGGTTTCTCTGGGGGCTGATAAAGGGCAGTTTTCTTTTATTTCGATCAGCTGATGCAGTCCTTGCTCCCAGGTGCGATCCGGCATCATCCTGCCTGTGTGCTCATCGATAATAACGACCTTTCGTTGTTCCATTGAGTCGTCAATCAAATACTGTTTATCGCGTTCGAAGAGATGCCAGGCCGTTAAGGCCTGTCTGATAAGTTCTAACCGGCGTACCCGTCCTTTCCAGAGCGCCCCGAGGTTTTTAGTGAGATGGGCTATTTGCTCTTCACCGGAAGGAGTGAGTTCGATATGGCGTCGATCTTTCCAGATGTTGTAGTCTTTACCTTCACACAGTTCAGTAACGATCGTCATGGCTTGAGCATAGACTTCCTGCTGGGCAGCGATGGGAGCTTCTTCTCCTGAGATAATCAGTGGTGTGCGGGCTTCATCCAGTAAAACGCTGTCTGCTTCATCCACGACGGCAAAGTGGAGGCCGCGCAGCATTAGTCCGTCTATATCAGTGGTTTTATGTTTACTGGAAGGGTTAAGCAGTTTCTGCGCATGAAGATTAAGCGAGCTGTTTTTGCCTTTCAGAATGATGCTGTCTTTCAAATAATCAAAAGCCAGTTCATTGTTAGTGCAATAAACAATATCGCAGGCATATTGCGACTGTCGTTCACTGGTTTGCAGCCCCTGAATAATAACACCAACACTAAGCCCCAGCCGTTGATACACCGGCATCATCAGTTCAGCATCGCGCTGTGTTAAGTAGTCGTTAACCGTTACAAGATAGGATGGAATGCCTGCAAGAGCTGAGGCAGCAACGGGTAATGTGGCAGTCAGTGTTTTGCCTTCACCTGTCTGCATCTGGCCAATGTTGCCATAGATAATGGCAAGCCCCCCCAGCAACTGGGAATCAAAATGATACATACCCAACTCACGACCAGAAACTTCTCGTATAACTGCAAATGCTTTGGTTACTGAAGTGTGAGTGAGTCCTTTCTTCTGCAATGCTGATTTAAGGATATGGATTTCGTTGTTCAGTTCTGAATCAGAAAGCGCAGATAAACCAGACTGATAGCTTTTTATTTTCCAGAGGAGAGGGTTGTACATCCAAACCTGAGCCTGAACAGGGCGCAGAACCATTGACATTATCCAGCGCCAGATTCGTGCTGACATCTGCTGCCCGGGAATGGATTTCTGAGGGCGGTCCAGTGTTGAAGCCGGTCGTCGTTGTGGAAGCTTAAACATCAAATTGCCTCAGGAATAGCCGTCTTATATCTCGATACCACCGCCAGAATAGTGGCTCAGGGTCATGTTCAAAAAGCACATGCAGGCGCTCATCAAAGCGCTGGCGGGGGGCATTTTCAGCTTCAATATCGACCCGGAAGTAACCCTGATAACTTTGCAGTTCATATTCTCGATCTGGAGCAAGAGCGATGAGGCCACCACCTTCCGTTGATAATGTATGACTTGGAAGAATGTGGGTTGATGAAGGATGTTGCCTGATAATCTCGGCGTGGTATTCCTGATTTGGAGAAGAGCTAAACTTCAGGGAAACCTGTTTGGTTTGATTTCTGACCTGATCGATATCACTCTCAGAAATCACCGTAGTTAAAGGTAAGTGGTCGTAATTGACAATGTAACCCAGTACATCACCACGTTGAAAGTACTTGCCATCAATGCCTGAACGATCAATAACCACTAACTCACCATCGGTCACTCCGTTAATAGTCAGTGCGCGGATACGCTCTCTGGCTTCCAGGAGTTCATTATTAATAAATTGCACTTCCTGGGAGAGGATGTCGGACTGAGTCCGGTCATCAATCGCGGCCTGGTATCTCAACCTGGCTTCACTGGCCTGGGCGGTTAACACTTTCTCCCGGGCCATAAGTTCAGGGGCGTCCATAGTGAAAATGGAATCACCGGCAGATACTTCAGAACCCGTTTCTGCCCACTGCTTTTCAATAAATCCATTAGCCGGAGCCCGGATGATGGCTTCTTGCGGGATATAAACGACACCTTGGCTATAGGTTTGATAGGGCATCGGGATCATCAGCAATAGTGATAAAACAAGGCCAGCGCAGATGCAGGAATATAGGTAAATGGCTTTTCTTTTATGCCAGAGCTGAGGGTCAGAGACTGGTTTGGCAATCATTTTGGTAATGGGTGCTAACAAGCTGCTCCAGATAGACCAGCAGGCCAGTAAAACACCAATAAAAAGATATTTGGAAGCAACCAGTAGCGAAATAGCCACCATCACGAACAGTCGGTATATGTAGGATAAAACAGCATAACCAACTAGCCAGATGGATTCTGAACGGCTTTGGGTGACGGATTTTAAGCCCTGAACCTTCAACAGGTATTGCTTCACCAGATAACCCAGCTGAGCATTCCCTCTGGCGGCAAGGTTGGGTATTTCAAGGTAATCAGCCAGAACATAATAGGCATCGAAGCGCAGCAATGGGTTGCCATTGAAGAGCAGGGTAGAGAAACCGCCAATCAACATCACATTGAAAGCCAGAGCACGCACGACACCCGGTTCAACACTGGCCCAGATTATCATGGCAATAGCTGACATCAGCAGTTCGCCAAGAATACCAACGGCACCCACGATCATTCGTTGATATTTGTTATGAAAAGAACACGCTGCGGATGCATCAACATAAGGCACTGGAAACATGACCAGTAGCATAACCCCCATCTCGTGTACTTCACCGCCCCAGCGCTTAACGGCGTAGGCATGCCCTAACTCATGAATGAGTTTTACAAAGGGGTAGACAAGAGCCATCAGCAACAGGTTTTCTGTAGCCAGTAAGCGGTCGCTGAGATTTTCTGTCAGGGGTTCCCAGTGAGTGATGGCCAGTACTCCACCCAGTAAAATAATGAATAAAAAGAAAATGGCACCTAAACGGCTGAAGATGGCTGTGGCAATAGGTGATGTTGCAGAAAGAAATGCTTCCGGGTCTACCAGTGGTATTCGTATGCTCAGGGGAGATTTAATCTGTTGCAGCCACTGGTTACGGATAACTTTTGATCGTTGTTTTTGTAATTGATCAATATCGGGCAGTTTGTCCGTTTGAATGACGTTAGCTTTGTTGAGCTGGCCCACCAGCTGGATAACCTCATCCTGAGTGGGTAGATTGTCTCCCAGCTCTTCGCAGGCTATTTCCCAAATCTGTTGAAGAGTACGAGTGCCATCCATCAGGGCAATCATCTGATAGGCTGCAGGCTTGAAGCGATGGAACTGGCCTGTCACATGATCCTGAAGAACATACCAGACGTTGTCCCGATACACATGGCGGTGGATATGGGCATGCTTTCTGAGCCGGACTTTAAGGTCTGCCACCTTATACCATGAGCTGCTGAACAGTGATCCTGACATCCGTTACCTCAACCCCACCAGGCCCATAGTTTAAGCTGAAGCCACTCCCGGGATTCCCTTAGCCAGATGCCCAGAAGATTCCGCTCATCAACAGTAATTTTGCCAATGCCTTCCATTCCAGGCTGTATCAGACTGGTGTCGGATAAGAACTCACCCTCAACGATAAAGTAGGTAGAACCATCCAATGCTTCGGTTAACGGTGTGACTTTGCTAAGGGTAAAATCAAAAGGTGTTTCCGGCAGGGCTGAAAGATGAGCAGTGCCTTCTTGTCCAGGCTGAATATCAGCAATTCTATTTTCCGGTACCAACATTTTTATGCGGTATTCATCCAGTTCAGATACCGATAATAAAACCTCTCCTTTGGTGACTGAGCTGCCAAGTCGCTGATCAAGGTCGCCGCTGATGACCAGACCATCAAAGGGGGCGGTCAGGTTGGCTCTCATTAACTGGCTATTGACCAGCTCCAGTTGCGCTTCAGCCTGTTGAAGCTGTGCCGTGATGATATTGATTTTTGCCCGGTCCCTGAATGCCAGGGCTTCCTGATACTGGCGATTAAGCTTTGCCTGTTCTGATAGCCATTTCAGTTTTTCCAGCCGCAGATCCCGCTCATCAAGGCTGATGAGCGTATCTCCCGAATTGACTGTATCACCAGCGCGGGCATGGGTGCTCTCTATATAGCCATCATAAGGTGCCACAATAGCTCGCTGAGCTGAGCTTTCAATTCTGGCCTGGGTTGATAAGCGATAGGTGCCGGTTGCAAAGGTAAAGAATAGAGAAAGGACGACTAACAACAGAGCGGCCAGTTTTCTTCCCGGGTAATTTGGCCCTGTAAGTCGTTTAAACTGAGTTTTCCAGGAGTCAACCGCTTTTTGCCACAGTGAAAGATCATTCTGACGTTTGTCGTTCAGAGAAGGGCTGATGAGACTGATAATACTCTGGCAAAGCGTTACCTGTTCATCGGTAAAAGGGCAGGCAGGACTGGTTTCAAGAACAATGGCACCAGTCACTTTATGGTCGGAATATACAGGTATTGATAATATGCAGGCATCGCCCTGTAGCCCGGACAGTGCTTTATGGGCAAGCGTCAGTGCTGACTTATTGTTTTCTGTTTGGGGGAATCGAATAGGGCGATCCTGATCGATAGATTCATTCATGACCTGTTCAATGGCACGAACCAGGTTCATTTTTTTGCCAAACTGTGTGTTGTGGGACAGGTACTTCAACGTCGTGTGATGGTTATGGTATTCACCCAGACTGACTCGATCACAATTAAAAAGAGTGGCCAGCTCTGTGACCAGCCCTATGGCTGCTGCAGAATAACTTGGTTCCGATAGCACTCTGGCGAGAATGTTGACCCGGTCAGAAGTGCATTTCTGTTCAAAATTCAGCGCGTCAAAGCGGTGCTGATAATCAATAATCTCAAGCCCCGCGGTACTCCATTGAAGTGATGCCATCGCTTTTTGCAATGCTTCCTGAGAGTTGGCTTGCAGTGCAATGGCGACCAACGCTACAGGGCGCTGGTTAGGAAGAGATAGATCATTGGATTGTACCGGGTAGAGGAGAGCAAATGTTTCGCTACTGCTCCCATCACTGTGCAGTGTACTGATTTGTGGTTGATCCCAATGGGAGAGTTGGCTGGCCAGTGCTTCCAGCCTTGGGAAATAAGTTGAGCTCTTTTGGCAGGAGGCCACGTTGAAGAGCACGTTATCAGCTTGAACCAGGATCAGGCTGCAATGCAGTCCGTCAATAATATAGTTCTGACCAAGCAGCCACTTCTTATAATAGTCAGCCGATGTCTGGTGACTGAGCTGGCTATTGTCTTGTCGTATTTTTTCGGAGTCAGAAACTGCTTGTTCATCCATTGGCATTCGCTTCTATACGGCTGATTTTTTTTTAGAAACCCATGGTTAAACTAAGGGTATTCTTTTGTTAACCGTTGCACATTTCTTCTTGAAAGTGCTTGCCATTTATTTTTTAATCAACGGAAAAGTAAAATATCAGTAAAAAGCAAGTACGTATATACCCTATAAGGGTGTTCGTCGAAATGTCACCGCTCAAGGAGGGGGTCGTGAACATGTCACCCAGTATCAAGCCTGCGTTTCTGAAAAGGTTTTTCCTTACAGTGTCATGGTTAATTATAGTGCCTTTATATTCTCAGGCTGCTGATTTGCTTGATGTGTATAAACAGGCGCTTGATCATGACCCGGTGTATCGGGCAGGGATGTTTGAGCACGAAGCTTCCAAAGAAATATACACACAGGCTCGTGCGGTTTTATTACCAAGCCTCCAGTTTGAGTACAGCAAAACAAAATCAAAACAGGATATTGTCAGTTCAGACAATACGGTTTACGCAAAAGGCAGTACTTCGTTTCCCACCGATGAGCAAAACCTTTCACTGACCCAATCTATCTACAGCTACAGCAATTGGGCCTACTTCAAACAGGCAAAGGCCGAAGTGAGGAAGGTTGCTGCTGACCTGGAGAATGTGCGCCAGGATCTGGTGATGAGAGTAGCTGCCGCTTATTTTACGGTATTACGAGAAAGCGACAGTTATCAGGCAATTGAAGCTGAAGTAAAGGCGCTTGAGAGACATTTCCGCCTGGTGGATCGGGAATTTGCCAATGGCCTTGCTAATAGCACCGATTTACTGGATGCCGAAGCACGTTACATGCAGGCTCAGGCCCGTCAGATTGAAATAGCGAACAATCTCCATGATGCGCTGCAGGGCTTAAAGGAGATTTCTGGCAAGTTGCCAGATAACTTGAATGCTCTTGGCCAGAATCTGGCTTTGCAACGCCCTGACCCTTCTACGATGAAAAGCTGGGTGGATAATGCTCAGGCAAATAACCCGGCGGTTTTGTCCAGACAGAGTTCTGTCGACGTAGCCTGGCAGGAAGTGCGCCGCCAGAAAGGCGGTCATTATCCAACTTTTGATCTTGTAGTCACCCAGAGCACCAAGGAAACCGGCGGTTCACTGTTTGGTGGCGGGAGTGAAGTGGATTCCCGGGATCTCCTCTTGCAAATGACCTTGCCAATTTATTCTGGTGGTGCGGTTTCATCAAAAGTGCGTGAGTCCATTAATCGTCATTACCAAGCTCAGGATGAATTAGAGCTGGCTCTTCGCCAGGTGGCCCGAGAAGCTCAGGCAGCCTATATGGGGATTGTCAGTTCCATCAGTAAGGTCAATGCATTACAAAAATCCGTGGAAACTTATGAGAAGGCGGCAGAGGGTAAACGCACGGCATTTGAATCTGGCGTGATCTCCAGTGGCAGCGTGCTGGATAGTGAACGGGAGTTGTTTATTGCCAGAAGTGACTTCTCTGCTGCCCGTTATGATTATCTGATGAATCATCTGCGCCTCAAACGTGCGGCGGGTAGCCTCTCTGAAGCGGATATTGAGGCTATAAACCGGTTGTTGAATGGTGTTAGTTTACCAACGGACACAAATGCGTTGCTGGCCTTTGGTGGCTGAATTCTAATGTAAGGGAATGAGGTAATAATAAATGAGTGTTCAACTGTTGATTTATGGACAGGTAGAAGCCGTCAATAAAAAACGTCATTCTGACTGGTCTATCAAGGCTGAAAACAATTATGACTTTGCCAAAGAGGTTAACTCAGTACCTTTGATGGCGGTCGAGTTTCCAAAAGCGTCTCAGGACTACGCGATTGTCTTTGCAGGCAAAGGCGACGATGTTGTTCCAGTGGTTGTGATGGGCGTTCGTGCAGGTGAAAACGCCTATGTTGACCAAGAGGGGCAATGGAAAGCCCCCTATGTGCCTGCGTTTATTCGTCGCTATCCGTTTGTTTTTGCGACCTCTGATGGTGGAAAAACGCTGACGCTGTGTTTGGATGAAGCTTATGCCGGTTGTAATCAGGACGGGCGAGGAGAACGCCTGTTTGATGCAGAGGGTGAGCAAACCCAGTACCTTGAGAAAGTTTTGAGCTTTCTGCAGGACTATCAGGCTCAGTATCAACGTACCCAGTTGTTTTGCAAAAAATTGAACGAGCTGGGTCTGTTGGAAGAAATGGGGGCGAAATTCACCCTGCCAGGCCAGGAAGAGCGGACCCTGACCGGATTTAAAACCATTAATCGTGAAAAGCTCAAAGGTATTCCTGCTGAAGAACTGTCAGCCCTGATGGCCAATGATGGTCTGGAGCTGATTTACCTGCACCTCCAGTCACTTAATAACCTGAACAAAGTCATTGAGCGACTGCCAAAGCAGGTTATCTCATCCTCTGAGATAGCTGATGCTGAAAGCGCAGAAGCAGCAGGCATTCACTAAGGCTAATGTGGCTTTAGTGTTGATGTTGATAGGGCTCTATTAATAGCACGGCTTATGTCGTGCGTTTTGCTGTAAGGGTGTTGTTGATGTCTTTAATCGAAAAAGGTCTCCAGTCTTTGACCTGACCACCTGAGACTGGAAACCATTGGATTCAGAACAATAACAAGCGGACCGGCTAATGGATAAGCAAACCCATAACAGCAAATCATACCCGTCAGATATTGCTGCATCGGCTCGTAAGGGCTTATTTCCTAAATTAAACCGGTTGTTTGAGAAAATGTTCCGGCAGGAACGGCTGCAGGAGCGTCGTAAAAGGCTGGAAGACTTCTTCACTCTAGAGCAGTTGGAGCCCCGACTGCTGCTTTCAGCCGACCCTATTGCTGCACTGCAGGATAACGCACTCCAATTAGAGCAGGATGCCAAGGTTACACTTCAGGTCGTTATTAATGAAACTGATCAGCAACAATATCTTCGTTTGGTCGACGAAAATAAAACAGTGTTGGGTCAAAAGAAAATCAGTGATATTGCGGCGGGGAGCACTATCACTGTGACAGGGTCAGAAGGTGCGGACAGTTTCACGATTGATCAATCGTTCCTTGATCTGGGTGAGCAGTCTTTTGTGGTTCAGTTTGATGGGCGGGGCGGTAATGATACTGTCGCTGCAGGTGATAATGTCACAGACAGTGCCTGGCAGATTAACGGCGCAAATGAAGGCTCCATGGGCGCTAATGGCATTGTGGAATTTCTGGATGTCGAAGCGCTACAGACAAATCAGGCCGATGAATCCAGACACGTACTGGCCGCCATTAATGATGATTATCACTGGCTGATTGATAAAGACGAAGATGGTAAAGGGATTCTGTCGACCCTTGAAGGTGTTGAAGGCAGCATTACACAGACACCGTCGAATACAAAGATCACCTTTTCCGGTTTTGATATTCTGGGTGGCAGTGGTTCAGATTATCTGGATTACAGTCAGAGAGTGACCGGTGTGGACGTTAACCTGGATCTGGAAACAGCCGCTGGTTTTGATCGCATTACCGGGTTTAATACCGTTATTGGCTCCAAAGCCAGTGATACGTTGACAGGCGATGGCAACGACAACCTGTTCATTGTCGGGGCTGGCGATAAGGTCGAGGGTAATGGTGGTTTTGATACGGTGCTCTTTGATCAGGTCGATGGTGACCTGAAGCTTAATGCATCCACAAAGGTGGATGCGGGAGATGCAGTCAACGTTTTTGAATACGAAACAGGAACCTGGGCGAATGATGGTAGTGCCTGGTCGTTTACATCCAGTGGCAAGCTGGAAGCAAAGGATGTAGATCTGCTGGCGGCAAGAGGCGATAACAGCAATAACCGCTTTGATTTTTCCGCAGCGACGGTTGATGTCTATCTCGATGGTGGCAGTGGTGATGATACGCTGATTGGTGGCAGCAAAAATGACCTGTTGATCGGTGGAGCAGGTGCTGATCAGATTACAGGTGGTGATGGTTACGATCAGCTGATTGAAGTCCGGGCTGCTGACTTCACGCTGGAAAATAACACGGTGACGATTGGTAATGACGGTTTAGATACTCTGGAGGGTATTGAATCCGTTTACCTAAAAGCGATCGCCAAAGCGGGAGATGTTTCAGGTTATAGACTGGATGCAAGGAATGCGAAGCACGAAGCAGACCTGGATCCTGCCCATGCAGATTATGATGCAGCCGCACATCGAGAGTACGACATTACCCTGGTTGGTACCGAGCTGGATGATGAACTTTATGCATCCTCCTATGGCGATACTCTGAGCAGCCTTGGTGGTGCAGATACCATTACCGGTGGTTCTGGTCAGGATACCCTCGAAGAAGATTTTGCCGGACGAGCTTCGATATCAGATGCATCCGGGAGTTATGAACTTGATCTGGCTCAGGGGGCTTCCGAGGTTTGGGTATTTGATATTCCTACCGGCAAAACCAGTACTGGTTTTACGTTATCGATTTCAACACCTGATGGTACTTTTAACACTGACACCATCGCCTGGGATGCAGACGGTTGGGATATTGTTCGATCTATTGAAAAAGCACTGAACATACCGTTTGGCCAGATTGCTGTCAGTAAGACCGTTGATGGCAAGTGGCAGCTTGAATTCACCGGTTTGTATGCGGGAACTGGAATAGCCTCATCAATCTCTGACAGTGAAAGTGCCAATATCGTTTCGATTACAACGAACGGTAATAAATCGGTTGATACCCTGAATAGCTTTGACAGTAATGACACATTGAAGCTGTCAGGCAGTGAATTAGTAGACCATGTCGATCTATCTGCTTTTGCAGGGAAGTCAGAAATCACCACGTTTGGTGGCAACGATATTATTACCGGTGCCCAGGGCATAAACATCATCAATGCCGGTAAAGGCAATGACTCTATTTTTGTTACCTCAATCAGCGCCGACTCCATTGATGGTGGCGAAGGTTACGACACGATTGTCGCTGATGTGAGTAATGTGGCTGATGCGGCCAGTGGCTATACCCTTGATCTTGACAATAGTCAGTTAATGTTGGGGGCAACGATTCTTTCGCATCAGGGCTTTGAATCGTCGGCCCTGATTGGTGGTGCTGGAAATGATGTGCTGGATGCAGATGGCTTTCATGGAGTATCCGCCAGTACCAGCCTTGACAGTATTGCCGGATGGAATGCGCTTTCTGAACATACTCTGAGGCTGACTCTGGAAGATGGCAGCACAATTCTTGATATCGATGTCAGCTCCTCCTCAACCTTGCAGGAATTAATTGATCTTATCAATGCTGCAGACGACAGAGGTAGTGATAATCCCTTAATCAGTTTTGATCAGGCTTCTGCAGAACTGACATTTAATGGGCTGTCAACGCTGGGCGTGGCTGGTACTGACAACAGTATCCTTACGGTTTTAGGCTTTACTTCTGGCACTTCTGGTACGGTTATTAAAGGCGTGAGTTTAAGCCTGCTGGCATCTATTCAACTGACCAGTCAGAAAGGGAATGGAGGTCAGGATAAATATACCGGCTCTAAGGGGACGGATTTCTTTATTATTGATTCCGAAGATCTTGAAGTGGATGGGAAGGACGGCCGGGATATTCTGTCTGCTGAAACAACCAGCTTATATACAACACTGGTGATAGAAGACGATAAACTGACCTGGTCAGGTCAGGATGTTGACCCAGCCGATTCCGCTCAAACCATTGATGTTTCATCCTCCGTTACCATCGGTAATCTGGAAGCTGCTGAACTGCTTGCTATCGACGGAGCAGAGTTGCTGGATGGCAGCAGTGCGACACTGGATCTGGTTCTGGATGCTGCCACTTCAACGGCCACCTTGAAAGGCAGCTCGGGTGATAATGAAATTCGCCTCAGTGTGGATGGGCGATCTGATGAAGCGACTGACAAAGTCACCGTTGAACTTATTGATAATACCAATACGAATGAGGTTGTCTTTTACGGCAGCAGTGCTGACTTTACGGTCAGTGATTTTGGCTGGGCAACCATTACCGGTGGCAACTACGCTGCGGTTAAAGAGAGCAGCGGTGATCTCACCATTAATAGCGATCTGATCTGGACGGGAGGGGATCTTAAATTCCGTGCATTGAATGGCAAGATTACTGTTAATGGCAGCATTCAAACTGATAACAGTAGTCTGACAGATCGCGCCGGTAATATTAGCTTTGCTGCCCGCATTGTTGAGATAAGCAACAATGTCACAGCGGTTGGCCAAAACACGGCAAGCAGCGGTGATATCACCATTGAAGCCATTGATGGTCGCAACCTGATATACGGTAGCCTTGAACAGGGTGCTGCATCGATCTTGGCGGCACTGCCCGTGTACTATAACGTCGACCTGCAATCAGCCACGGTAACCATTGGTGATGTGACGATTCAGGGTAAAGATATCAATATTCTTGCCCGCGCGGAGTCGAACCCTGACAGGGATATGAATAACGATGATGGGGTTTTTGGTAAAAATATTCCCATCATCGATGATCTGGCAAACGAAGTGGAAGACTTCAAGCTGATTGCTGGCGTCAGTCGCTCCGATGTGACCAGCAAAATTACCATCTCCAGTGGTGCCACCCTCAAGGGTGATAACATCACCATCCATGCCAACTCCATCGCCAGAGTCAATGCTTCACCCATTTCCATCGGTCTTGCGGTGGCTGTCGGGGTGCTGGATACCGACGCCGTGATTGATATTCAGGGAACACTGGACGCGGAAGGTAATATCAGTATTACCGGTCAGACAGATAATTACCTGAATATTGACGCTGAGCCATTGTTTGGCCTGAAGGGCTTTGCCGGCAGTGTTGCTGTGGGTGTGCTGAATTCAAACTCCCAGGTGATAGTGAACAGCGGCAGTAGCATTACCGCAGGTGGAAACCTGACAGTTAAGGCGGCAACGGTGGATTACAGCCTGGTGTCTGCTGCCAGTGAGGCGGGTAATTCAGGCAAGGTCGCAGCAAGTGTCGCGGTCCAGGTTGAAAGTGGTCATACCGAAGCTGTGCTTGCCGGTGATGTTCTGGTTAATGGGGATGTGATTGTAGAAGCGGCCCAGCGACAGGCGGAGCTGAATCCGACCAGTTCTGAAGCCATTGTTGATCGAGTGCCCAGTGTTCTCGATAAGTATGAAGATGCCGCCAAACAGAAGGTTGCCTTTAATAAAAAAGCGCCCTTAGGCAAGTGGCTGCAGAAAAAGGTTAAGCCCAGCGATCGTCTCAAGCCGACAAAAGCCACCGTCGGTATTGCTTTTGTGTATGCAGAAGACAGTAACCAGGTGCATGCTTATCTTGGTCAGGAGAGTGCTGACAGTGATATTAATGCAGGTGGCAGCCTTGACTTACTGGCAACCGCCGAGAGTCGTCTGTTAACTGCAACATCTTCTACGTCCAGTACACCATCTCAATTAAGTCAGGTAGAAGGTACGGCAGGAACTGATACCAGCAGTGGCGAGTTTAAGCAGGTTCCGTTTGGTGCTGCTGTCTCGGTTACCATTGCGTCATTAGATAACAATGCCCAGGCACAGGTTCGGGGCAATACTGAGCTTGATGCACTGGGTGCCATTAATGTCAATGCAACGGCTCAAAACTTAACCGGCCTGATTGCGCCGGATACCACTATAAAATACGTAAAACCCAAGTTGGTTGATAAGTCTGAAATCGGTGGAAACTATGGCATTGATAATGGTGATCTGATTCGATTTGATAATTCGGATTATCAGTGGGGAGCTACAGGTACACCACCAGATATTGGTTATTTTGGTGCTGTTTACAAGTTTAAGGGGCTTGATGGCAGCTCTCTCACTCTGGCTACAGAGAATTTCAGTGATGGAACCCGCTGGGAACTATTAGGTAATCAATACAGTAGTCTTCCCTATCAATTCTTTGACGGTGATTCAGACCTGTATTTGCTGGATAACGATATCAAATCGGAAGCCGCCGGAGCGAAAACGTCTCTTGCACTGAATTTCTCATATCTGGATTCAAAACAAACAGCGAATGCCCTGGTTAAATGGCCAGTGAAGATTAATCAGAAAGCTGACTTTATCACTGCTTTTGATTCATTCAGTGATGCGCCCGATGCTTCTGCTTCACGTAATCTCTCTATTACCTCAAATACCAATAATCAATCAGTAGACTGGGTGGGTAATAAAACTGCTACAACGTCGTCTATTGAAAAAATCAATAAGCTCTACAAACTGCTTGGCGCTTCAGAGAGTGGTAACGGTGTCGGTGCCAGTGTCTTCCTGAATAATATTACTAATACCAGCACGGCTCTGATAGAGACGGGTGCTGACATTTATGCAGATAAGGTCTCCGTTAAAGCGGATAGCGATGTTTTTGCCGTGAATCTCGGGTACGCCGGAGGTTCAGGTACAGCCAGTCTGGGTATCGCAGGCCTCTATATGCAGAACACCATTGATAGCACAACCATTGCCCTGATTCAGTCTGGAGTCACTTTGGTTGCTGGCGCAGATGATGGGGATGTCAGCGTTGAACGGCTGTCGGTTGTTGCTGATAACCGGGTTGATCTGATTGTTGCAGCAGGTGCGATGGGCAGTGCAGGAAAGCTGGGTGTGGGGGCGTCAGCAGCGGTCAGTGATATCACCAAAGTAACTAAGGCTTTGGTGGGTTCTGAAGACAATACGACTGAAGCGGGCTCAGTGATCGTTAATGGTGACGCGCGCATTGCAGCGGACAGTGGTGGCCTGATTATTGGGACAGCGCTCAGTGCTTCCTGGGCAACCGGTAAGGTGACACCATCAGGTGGAGAAACGCCTAAGACAGAAAACACACCTTATGGTATCAGTGCAGCAGGTGCGTTTATTTTTAACACGATAAATAGCACTACTGCTGCCGGTATTCTGAATCTCTCCAGTTTCAATGCTCAGAATCTTTCCCTGAAAGCCACGGAAAGCAGCGGTGTGTTTGCCTTCCCAATTACCTATGCCAGCGCCAGCGCTAACAAGGTTGCCCTGGCTGCTGCTGGCATTGGCTTAATGAACGATGCGACATTTACCGTGAGCTCCGGTATTAGCAATGTTGGATCGGTGAATCTGACAACGCTGGATGTGCTGGCGAAAAACGACAGTATTGTAATTACCAGTTCAGTGGCTGCTTCCATCGCCGGTATCGCTAAGTCTTCAGTGGAAAGCAACTCCAGCAGTATAGCCCTGACAGGAAACGTGTCGGTCAACAATGTGACGGCGGATATCGATGCCTATCTTATTGATGTCGATGATCTAACGGTCACCGGTAAAAACGGTAGCGATGTTGCTGTCAGTATAGAGGCAAAAGATGAATCAGAGGTTTATGCCGTTGCCCTGGGTGTCGCCTATGCCGGTAACGGTGCTGTCAGTGCGACGATTGCTGAAAATAACATTAATAGCGACATAGATGCCCTGATCAGCGGTACCGACCTAACCGTTGAAACCGGAAAGATTAAGCATCAGGCAAAAAGTGAGGCAGATATGGTATCTGTCGCACTGGGTGCATCGTTTGCAGAAGACTCCAAACCGGACTTTGACACCAAAGTAGGGATTGCCGTTGGTGCGGCCATCAGCAATAACATGGTGCGCATGAACACACGTGCCCGCGTTATGAACGACAGTGTAATTACACTGCCTGCCAGGCACCTTGATGACGCTCGTCTGGACATTGTCGCTGATAATGAAACCGATATTACTGCCGTTGTGGTTGGTGCCGCTATTGGGTCTCAAACCGGTGCAGATACAACCGTTACGTTAACCGGCTCCGGTGCTGAGGCGAACAACCAAGTCTATGGAGACACCGAGGCGCTGGTTGATGGTTCAATCATTAAACAGGCTACTTCCAATCAGGACGCTTCAGACGAAGCGATCGGTGTGTTTCTGGATGCGGATGTCGATGGTTCGGTTACGGGTGTGGTTGTCGCTGCTAACCTGGCTTATGCCAATGCCACGACCGGTGCTGGTGTAGTGGGAGGTATCGGCGTCAGCCTTGCTGAGAACACCATTGGTGGTGATCCGGACAATGGCGACAAAGCCAACAGTTTACGAGCAGTCATTAATAACTCGGATATAGACGTCACTGGCGAAGTCAGTACGAATGCAGAAAGTACTCAGAATATTGCATCGGTGATTACCGCTGCTTCTGTGGCTGTCGCCAAATCGGAGTCTGGTATTGGGGCTGGGCTTAGTGGCGTAGGTGCTGATGCCAAAAACACGGTGAAGGTTGATATTGAATCGGCTGTTAAGGCCAACGCAGATGGGCACACACTGTTGGCCGATAAACTCACTATTGACGCTAAAGATGACTCAGACATTCTCAGTACCGTTGTTGGTGCAACCATTGCCGGTGCCTATTCCGGAACATCCAGTACTGGCACATTGAGCATTGGTGTCTCTCTTGCAAAAAATGAGGTGAATACCAATACCAAAGCGATTATCGATAACGTTGATGCAGGTTCCTCAAGTCGTAAAACTGGTTCTGTTTCATTGAGTGCGTCATCTAACGCTGAGATCATCGCCACTTCAGTATCGGCCTCACTGTCAGCCAGCTACTCCTCTGCATCGGGCGGTTCTGTAGCATTAAGTGGTGGCGGTGCTTCCTCAAATAATACGATTCTTGGGAATACGTCCGCTGTTGTCCGTAGCAGCAGCCTCAAGAGCAATTCTGATCTTTCCGTTATTGCTGCCAATACATCAACCATTGATGCTTCAGTTGTGGCGGCTTCCGTTGCCGCTGCTGCAGATACCAGTAGTGGAAGTCTGGGTGTTTCCATTGGTGCCGCAGTCACCAGTAACCAGATTGGTGCTGAAAATGACCCACTGGGAGTGAAGGCGTATCTGGAAAATACCCGGGTTGATACCACGGGTAAGCTGACCCTTTCTGCGACCGGTGATATGACCATTAATGCCAACAGTGGTGCTGGTTCTGCAGCGGTAACCGGCAGTAGTCAGGCTGCCATTGCCGGCAGTGGTTCTGGTGCCAGTGCTGAAAATACCATCTTTGGCCAGGTTGCTTCGTTTATCGATAATGTGCCAACCGGCCAGGCCACTGTCAGCAGTGATCGGATTATGGTGGGCGACCTGAGCCTGACAGCCACCAATACCTCAAAAATCACCAGTACTGCAGTAGGTGCTTCGCTTGCTGGCAGTTATGCCGCGGGTTCAGGTTCTGCCGGGCTTACAGTTGGAGTTTCTCTGGCTGAAAACAAGGTTGATATTGATACAGTGGCCAGGCTTGACCATGTGAATGGAGGTACGGAAGATCAATTAAACGGTAGTGTGACTTTGTCTGCTACATCCGATAACACCATCAAGGCACATTCCGTTGCTGCTTCTCTGGCTGCTACGTTTGGCTCTTCTGGCACAATCTCTTTGAGTGGCGGTGGAGCCTATGCTGGCAGTACCATTGGTGGCTCAACCGAAGCCCTGGTTGAAAGCAGTGACCTGTTCAGCAATGGCGACGTTTCCATTAAAGCGACCAATAAGTCGGATATAGATTCAACGACAGTAGCTGTTTCTGTGGCTGTTGCGGCAGACTCCGGCAGTGGCAGTGCCGGTATTTCCATTGGTGCAGCCATCACCGAAAACACTATTGGTACAAGTGATGATCGCCTCAGAGTCAAAGCTCTTCTGGAGGATAGCGCTCTGACCATTGATGGTGATCTGAATATTGATGCGACGAATGACATGACCGTCGATGCTGAAGTGGGAGCGGGTTCGGCGGCTGTTGTGGTTAGCACTAATGGCTCGGGTCTGGCTGGTAGTGGCTCCGGAGTTGGTGCGACCAATAAGATTTATGGTGAAACGCTGGCCTGGATTGATAACAGCAGAGATGTCAATGCAGGCAAAATTACAGTTAATGCCATTAACAGTGCGTCCATCACATCTGTAGCGGCTTCTGCGAGCCTTGCCTTTGGTCTTGCACCCAGTGGTGGCAGCGTATCGCTTGCTGTAGCGGCTTCAGTTGCAGAGAACACTATTGATTCAATCGCAGGCGCCAAGGCTACAGGTCAAAATACTGGCAGGCCCAAATTCCTCTCTGAGTCCCTGGCTGTTAATGCAACCGATACGTCTACTATTGATGCCCAGGTCGTCGGCGTTTCTTTAGGGGCAGCGGTTGGTGAGTCATTTGGTGGTACGCTGACCGTTGGTGCGGTAGAAGCCACTAACACCGTTGCTAATCAAATTTACGCAAATGTTGAATATCTGGATATTCAAGCCAGAAATGGCGGTGTGACCGTTGGTTCCCATGAAGGTACAACGGTTAACTTAAAGGCTGAAGCGGCTTCTGTTGCCATTGCTGCTGGTAAAGTTGGTGTCTCACTCGCCGGTGCTGGTGTAAAAGGTACCAATACCATAAACAACAGCAGTCAGGCATTGATCAGTGATTCAAACATTACACTGGTTCCCCGTTCTGATTATGCGGGTTCAAGCCTGACTGATGAGCTGTTGAAAAGTGACCTGGTTGAATTTGCCGATGGCGTCTATCGCTATATTGGCAGTGATCTTGATCTTTCTCCTGATTTCGAGTCAGACGGCTACAAGTACGATGAAAATGGCAGTCGTGTGGGCGTGGCAGAAACATCGGTAGAGAGTGGTGAGCAGTTCTACTTTATTGATGGTACTTATCGCAATAATGGCGCAACAGAGCTTTCGCTGGAGAAAGCTATTGCTGTAGCCGCTGCGCTGCGTGCTGAAGCGTTAGCAGCAGAAGCGGGTAGATATGAAAGTCTTGCCAGCACAGCTCAGAGTAATGCGGATGCTGCCCAGAAATTGGCAGATAAGGCCCAGACTGATGCAGATCGACTGGCTGGCCTTGCTGATACTGCGGTAGAGGCATCATTAAATGCCAGTACATCAAACGCGGTAGCAAAAGCCGAAGCGGCAGAGCTAGCCGTTGCTGCATGGCAGGCCGAGCTTGAGAACGTAGTGAAGCTTCAGGAAACCGCTGACCAACTTCAGGAAGAGGCCGATGTCTGGAATGCCATCTCTACATCAGCCAGATCGGCAGCAGATGATGCCGCGTTACTGGCAGAGAGTGCCGCTGCTGAGGCGGGGCTGGATGCTGCGGGTGTGTCAGCACTCAAACCGGATTGGGCGCTGTTAGATCTTGACGAAGTTAAACGTACAACACCTGCAGACTGGGAGTTGGTTTATGCCAATGCAGATTATGGCGATCAGGATGTTTCTGTTACCGCGGTTAATCATGCTGCTATTACCTCAGTCGTTGGAGCTGCCAGTGGCTCTGTGGGAGCCGGAAAGGGTGGTGCTGCAGCAGCCATCGGTGTAACGCTGTCCGAAAATACTATCGGATCCAATCATATTACCTCCGCCTACATTGAAGATTCGCAGATAACTTCACTCAACGACATTGTTGTTGATGCCCAGTCACTGTCGACTATTGACAGCACCGTTTATGGTGCGGGTGTTGCCGTTGCCGCCGGTAAGTTTGCGATCGCTGGTGCTGGCGTTGGCATTGATCTTGACAATACCATCGGTGGCAGCACCTCTGCTTATGTCAATAACTCCGCCATGGTGGCTGGTAATGATATTGCCATCACTGCTGATGCTGATGGTCAGGTGGTTAAAGCGGATGCCATTGCTGCTGCCATATCCGCAGCTGTTGGACTGGGTGGCTCCTTTTCCATCTCCGCAACGGATATTGATAACACCATGGCTATGGCCGTGAGTGCCTGGCTGAATGTAGACGACAGCCAAAGTATTGCTAATCAGGATTACCGGGTATTTGCCGGCAATGATATTGAGGTTGCCAGCCATGCCAATGCCCTGATGACAAATGTTGATGCGACAGCGGTGACCTTCAGTGCCGGTCTGGCCGGTGCCAGCGGTGGTGGTGTGGATATCACTAATCTGGTCAATAATCAGGTGAATGCAACCCTCAGTGGCAGTGATAATAGCAGCGCTGTGATTGGCTCTATGGGGGATATCAATCTTAAAGCCAGTGAAGCGACCGATTTAAGCATCAATGTGACCAATGTGGCACTTAGTGCCAGCATTGGTGGCGCGCTTGGTATTGCCCTGGTTCGTAATGATGTCCGCAGCTCGATTTCCAGCAAGGTCAAAGATACTTCGCTGGAAGCCCGGAATATTTATATCGATGCCCTGGCGGATAATAACATTCATAAGACACAAGCCTTTGGTTTTGCTGCGGCGCTTGCGGCTGCCAGCGCTAACCGTGCCGATGTCGATATCACCACCACGGTGTCAGCCGTAACAGAGTCAGCCAAACTGACTGCGGTTGATGACATTGTTATTAATGCCAATGCCACCAATTATGCCCGTGCCGATGCCAGTGGTGGTGCTGCCGGTGCGGTTGCTGCCGGTGCCATGATCGCAGATATTGAGCAGGGTAATGATGGCTCTGACGATGTGCTGGTGGAAATTGGTGATGGCTCACAACTGAGTGGTGCCAGTATTACGGTAAAAGCGTCCGGTAATGATGACCTTCTGCCAGAAACCATTGCGGCCTCCGGTGGCTATGTTGCTGGTGCTGGAGCAGAGAGTAATGTCACCAGTTACCAGGCTGTCGTTGCCAATATTGGTAAGGGTGTTGTGATTGAGGCAGATCAGTTTGACCTGAGCAGTACGCTAGATCAAACCGTCGATGCCAGTGCCGATGCCTTCACGGTGGCGTTAGCCTCTGGTGCCGGTGCCGGACTGAATATCATTATTAATAGTTACGCGGATGTGAATATTGGTGCCAGCACCGGCCTGCCGAGTTCTGGTAATCCTTCATCCATTACCGCTCATGATATCAATATTAATGCCCTGAATCGCTTTGATAAATCACGGTTCAGTAACGGTAAATCCCTGAGAACCGGTTCTGGTAATATTGTGGGTGTCAATGTGATGGTGAGCCAGACCATCCTGAACAATCATGCGCGTATAAACCTGACCGATGATGTGCAACTGGTTGCAGAAGGCAGCTATGACGATAAAGCTTCCCTGCGTATTGAAGCCCGGAATGACATCACTACTGTTGATAGTATTACGCTGGAAACCGTCAGTGCAGTGGGTGGCATCAATGCTGCGACCAGCAAGGTAGAAGCCAATTCTGATGCCAGGGTGAATATCGATGGTGCGGTGATAGAAAACGTCACGGGCAAAGTATTTGTGACCGCGAAAACGGATTCCGAGAACCGGGCCAGTGCCGATATTCTTGCGGTTTCCGGACTGTCCAGTGCGGCTACCGGTGTTGCGATTGCTACAACGAATGCTCGAAATAATGTCAGCATTGCCAACGCCACTATGAAGGCTGGAGACGTCTATCTCTACGCTGGTAAGAGTAGCCAGGGAGTGCTGAATATTCTTGAGAGCAGTGCCAATGTGGAACTGACATCAGTCTCCACCTCTGCCAATGTAGCAGTGCCGACTCCAGATGCCGACATCACCGAAACCAATACCATCACTTTGGGTAACAATGCTGATATCAAGTCCATGACGGATATCACCATTGAAGCTCGTGAAGGCATTGGTGGCAGTGAACGAGCGAAAGAGTCGGGGCTGACACTGTCTATATCCGGTGTGCCTTATGGTGTGGATATTGACCGTGAGGGTTCTGTCACTTCCAACAATCAGTTCTCGGTTGCAGATTCTGCCAAGGTGACAGCCGGCGTTAATAATAAAACCTTCCTGCAGATTCGTCCGGTGGCTGAGATACAAAGTATCCTTAGCGACAGTAGCAAAGTGAGTGCGGATGGTGTCATTAATATCGATGCGCTGACCGACGACGATAAAAAACTATTGTTTGGTGTAGATAATGCGCAAGGTGAAGTGGTTATTCCAGAACTGCCAGAAGATGTGGTGTATGTGATGGAAGAGCTTGCGCTCAGCACCATCAACTTCCTGGTCACTCAGGATACGGTGATTGAGCACAACGGCAGTTATTACCAGTACACCCCTCAGAACAGCGCTGAAATCGACTTGCAGCAGGAAAATTACAGTAACAAAAATCGCTGGACCAGGTTGAATCTGACATTGGCGCAGATTGAATCTCTGGGCTATCCGATTTACGAAAGCTCTATCACCGACGCTCTTGCCAGCGCCATGACCGGTGAGTTCTTTGTGGTTAAACCCAGAGAGCTGGATTCACCTACCCTGACGTTTACCAATTTAAGTACGGTGCTGTTTGAGCAAAAGGCTCAGGTAGAGAGTTGGATTCGTGATCACAGTACGAACACTGAAGCCATTGCCCGCTATCAGGTTCAACTGGAAGAGATCAATCAAAAGATTGATGAGCTTGGGCTGTCTGATTATGTCCATACTGTGAATGTCGGCCAGATCGTGAAGGCACCGGATGGCAATTACTATCAGAGCAAAATCAAACAGGAAAGCATTCTTGAGCTAGCGGACTATTCCGACACTACGTTATGGCAGAAAACCAACTCAACGTCGGGTGCCTGGGATTATACCAATACGGTCAATGCCACCAGTAAAGTCTACAATCAGGCGCTTGATATCCTGATGGTCGATTTGCCAGATGTTTATGCCGCACCTGGCTCTGTTTATCTGCAGATTGATGGCAAAAGTGCTGAATTCCTGGCTGGCCAGGACAATATGGACAACCTCCATGCCCGGGAAGGTGCAACGATTCAGATCGTTAACAGTACACCGTTTGCCTTACGGGTTAATGATGCCATTGTTCGGGACTCCCAGCGGGTTGAAATGGTGGGAGGCTCCCTCAAAACCTATACGCCGGGCGCCGTTCAGATTAATTATAAGGATGTTAATTCCATTGCCATCCGTGGTGGTACTCAGTCCACCGATGACCAGGGCGGCAATTCTGACTCACTGAATGAAATTATTATTTATCAGGACAGTGACCCGCAGTTTATTAAAGATACTTACGGTAGTTTCACACTGCCTGAAATCCCTCAAGGGATGTACATTCAGGGTAATGTGGTGAATGAAAACGGTGGGGCCTATATCAATAACCGGGAAGGCTCCATTGAAGTCTCTACCCAGATTCGTGCTGAGACCGTCAATATCTTTGCCGCTGGTGATTTCTCTCTGAATTCGGATGCCTGGTTTCATACCAATAAAGATCCACGCCAGTATATTAATTACCAGTTGATGCGTAACTTTGTTTACAACAAAGAAGGCAACTCGCGTTCTTATCAGACGGGTTTAAGTAATACCTCGCTGATCTACACACTGTTTAAGGCTAACTACAACGTACTGACCACCAATATCAATGTCGATAACTCCCAGATTGTCTCCATGGGCAAAATCACTCTGACCGCCCGTTACCTGAATATCAATGGGCTGATTCAGAGTGGGGTGAATACGGTTTATCTGGAGATTGATGAGAATTTCCGTGGTGGATCTAAAAATGTCGACCTGACCAATAAGAAAGGTCAGGCCATAGCGGGTGTCAGCTTTGCCAATCCGAATGACAGCAGTAATGTCAAAGTACCCGTGGATGGTTACTGGGATGCTGTACGAAAGGCAATCATTATTGAAGACATTGTGCCTGCCGGTGGCGAAGTCGTGATTTCCGGTCAGATTATCAGCACTGGTAATGGACGTATTGTGGCGGCCAGTGGTTATGCATCTGTCAATATCAACAATAACAGCGGTCATGAGCTGGTTATGAACGATATCGATAACCGTCAATATCGCGAAGGCAAGATCACCATCATTGACAGTAAGCAGCTGACCAGGGATGAGTACCAATACAATGGTTCTGGCGCAACTCACACGAAGTACACTGGCACATTGATTCCTGCCACCGGCAATGACATCGCCAGAATTGAATACGCGCAACAGAGCACCAGCAGTGGTGCTGCGGATTCTTTTGCTTATAAAGTTGCCACCGGTTCCCGCTATGTCTGGACAGAAGGGCAGAGCAAAACCAAAACAACGGTTCGCAAGTACGAGAAGAAGAGCTTTAACCTGTTTGGTGATAACTCGTTTGGCGACTGGCTGGTTAAGGATAAGAGCTATAAGTGGGAAACCATTGAGTTCACTGATAAGAAACCACTGCTTGAATCCGAGTCGGTGCTGCTACCAATTGAAGGGGCTGAGTCTGCAGATTATAAGGTGACTTATATTCAGACTGAGGGTGATCCGAATATTTATGACTTTGATCGTGAATCATGGACGACAGGTGGTGGATGGCTCCGTAAAAAAACCGTTCATACCAAGATTACTGTGGTTGAGGGGCTGAAAGATTATTACACCCACTCCCTGAAAGCAGACTACGACATTGCCATAGATTTCCTCAGTGGTAATAGCCAGCCCGATGTGAATATCACCAGTAAAGGGGATATTACCCTGGCCGGCAAGATCAAAATGGCTGACGAGGGTACCTTAAGTATTCTGTCTACCCATGGTGCTATTACCATGAGTGATGGTGTTTATGCTCTGACTTCTCAGGCAGACATTGAAGCGAAAGGCACTGTCCGTGTGATTCTGGAGGGCAATACTGCTGATCAAGGTCACCGCGTGGTGTCTAATACTGACAGTGTCTATCTCGGTGTTGTGCTGGATGATAATCCCGGAGAAGGGAAGACCAGTTCCAACAAGCTGTACATCGACGAAATCTCTGCTCGCCACACTATTGAAATCAATGCCGGTGGTGGCATCTTCAAAGCTAATGGCGATAAAGAGGTCTCTATTTCTGCCAATGTCATTGAGCTTCTGGCGCTTGGTGGTGATATTGGGCACCTGATCATTGATTCGGCCACACGAAATGATGCGGGTTATATCACCGTTGAGGCACAGGGCAATGTTGCATTGACTGAGCACGCTGGTGATATGAATGTGAACCAGATTATTGCCGCAAAAGTCGATGGCGGTGGCAGTTCACCTTATGGTGTACAGCTGACCACCAACAGAGGTGATATTCTGGATGCCAATGATGATGAAGTACGTGCCTCCAGCCTCGATACCTCTGCTGCCCAGCAGTTTTATGCGGAATCACAGGTGACCAATGAAGCGGATGCCGTGACTGAACTGTATCACCAGTACTGGAATATCCTCCGAGATAATGGCTCGGTGGACTATCTGTCCGATGTTACTGCGTACGACAAATACAATGATTTGTTTGAACAGCTTTCCGGCGATGAACTGGCAGATGCTCAGAGTCGTATTGCGGCACTGAATAGCAGCCTGACGGTTGCCTCTGAATACGATATGGCCTTTGATCAGCTGGCGGTCTGGATAGCGACGGATGTCAGTTCTGCAGCTGGCACTATCAGCGAATTCGAAAGCCGTATTCAGGCGAAGGTAAACACCAATCGTCCTGTATTTGAAAGTATTCTTTCTCCGGGTATTGTTGCGAAGCTCTACCCGGATACCCCGATTATTGGTGGCGCAGGAAATACCGGTTCAGCAGAAGCCGCCAATATCCAGGCACTGGTCAGTGGCAGTGCAATTATCCTTAACGCTTATGGAGGTTTAGGCCAGACCGGTGACCGTATCACCATTGATATGAGCGGTGGTGTTGTTGCCCTGGAGGAGAGTGAGAAAGAGGTCCTCGCCCAGGCGACAGGCAGTGATGTCGTCGCCACGGATTATGTCTTCTATGTATACACTGGTACGGCAGGTGATATCTCCCAGCTAGATATCAATTACAAAGATGGCAACTGGACAGAAATCAGCAGCCTGGATGCATCCGCTAATGGTTTCACCTCAGTAACCTATGGTGACTATGTTCAGGTAGACCAGGATGGAGTACCCGTTCTTTATCAATACACGGGCACCAGTGACTCGATTGATCTTACCCAAGAAAACTTTGACGACGCTGGTTCTCCATGGCAGCTCGTCAGTGTGACCAGTGTTGCGCCTGCCAGTGTGTTTAACCTGAACTCTGGCGATCTGGTAATGCAGCTGAACTCAGTCACTATTCAGCTGTGGGATGACTTGAACCTTCAAGGCGATGTTAACCTGACGGCACAAGCCACAGAGGGCATTGCCATCGAACATAGTGGTGCACTGTCCGTTGATCACATTGTAGGTGGAAGCTGGGTGCGACTGAACGTTGCCGGAGCATTGATTGACAGCGGTGAGCACAATAGCGCTGCCCTGGTCAGTGCTGGCGACCTTGTTCTGATCACTGGTGGAAATATTTATTCCCAGGGTGATGGAGGGTTCCGCGTTCAGGTAGCGGAGTCTGCAAAACTGAGCGTCGATACCGTGGGTTCTGTTGATATCTGGCAGGTTGAAGGCAATGTCAGTATTGCGGGTAAGAATACGACGATTGGCGATCTGTATCTGGATGATGTGGCCGCTACCGGTGATCTTACCTTTACTGCTGGATTACTATCTTCCTTCACTCCAACCACTTTCGGTGCCGGGCAGGCAGATATTGTTGTTGAGAAAATCAGCACGACGGCAGGCAAGGTGACTCTGCAGGCAGCAGGCGATATTCTAGATGCTTATGACGATGCCAACAGTGCGATCATCAATATCCGTGCTCAGGATTTGATGCTGGTTGCTGGTGGCGGTATTGGCAGCCGACAGAACCAGATTGATAACTATCTGGATTTGAAACTTACCGGAGATGTTTCTGCTAATACACGCAGCGACGTATATCTGAATGAAATAGAAAGCTCTCTGAGCGTTGGTCAGATTACTTCCGATGCTAATGTCATGTTGAAGTCAGCCCAATCCATTCTGGATGGCGATCAGGACAATAATAATGAGCTGATCAGTCTGACCGGTGATAGTGATATTACAGCGTCTTCTATTTTCCTTAATGCCACCAATGGCACCATTGGCCAGCTGGGTAATCAGTTGGAAATTGATACCACCGGCGGACAGCTGACCAGCCTCAGCGGCAAGAGCACGTACCTGAGAGAAGTGCGTGGCGATTTGTCTATCGCCAGTCTGGTTGCGGACAGCGATAGCAGTGGTCGTGGTGATGCCAATATCTACCTTACCGCTGATGGCCGTGTTCTGAATGGTACCGCCTTCGGTGACACGATTACGGCCAGTGGCTTACGCATTGTTGCTGGCCAGGGTATTGGCGCGGCTGATGATGCTCTCAGAACGCTGATTGACCATCTGGAAGCAGAAGTACTGGTCGGTAGTCTTATTCTTAATAATACCGGAGCCCTGATGGTGGGTGGCGTCAGTAATGAAATGGAAGGTCTGCTGGTGCAAGGCTCCATCGAACTGGTTGCACAAAGCCCGCTCACCATTAATGAAGATGTTATCGCCAGTGCTGGCGATATCACGTTGACCGCAATGGATTCACTGGCTACAGGTGATGATCTGACGGTGAATGCTGTTGAAATCGATGCTGAGTTGGGCAATCTGATTCTGAATGCTGGTGATAAATTTGTACTGAATCTGGATGGTCTGCTCAACGCCGCTCAAACGCTGACCCTTAATACTGACCTTGGCAGTGTGGACAGTGAATCTGGTGATATCAATCTCTACGGCAGCCTGAATGCTGCCACTATTCAGGTGAGCACTGGATTGGGTGATGATGCAGTCCTGTTTGATGTGCAGGATATTGATGGCGATGTTGATGTCAATACTGGTGCCGGTAATGACCTACTGACCATTAACCAATTGGTCAGCCGTTCGGTAGAAGATGCCTTTGTGCTGGATGGTGAAGGCGGCACGGATACTTACACGATCTATCGCACTGGTAACAACGCGGACTATGTTGTTAATGTCCGTGATTCCGGTTCTGAAGCCGATGGAGCAGACACTCTGACCATCAATGGTACTTCTGAAGCTGACACCTTCCTGCTGCGAGCAAACTTTGTGGCAGCCACGCATACTGATAGTCAGGGTGAATACACATCGACTGTCGAACGAATCAACTACGACCGGAATATCAATGCCCGCCTGACGCTGAATGGCCTTGATGGTAATGACAGTTTCTTCAGTGATGATAACAGCACTATTACGACGCTGGATGGCGGTGCTGGCAACGACCGTTTCCAGATTGGCCAGCTGTTTGGGTTGGATCGTAATACCGCGGAAGGCACCGTTGCTGCAGGTGATGAAATTGAAACCACCGAAACGACCCTGGGCTTCCTTAGTAAAGGTAATAGCCTGCCCATGGTTGTTTATGGGGGGGATGGTAAAGACGAAATCAAAGTTTACTCCAATAAAGGCATTACCAAACTTTATGGTGAGGACGGCGACGACAGTTTTGTGGTGCGCGCTTTCCTGAAAAAGAACACACTGCAAACCGCGGGTGGTGGTGATGTGGAGTTGTTCGGCGGTGATGGTGCCGACGATATTCAATACAGTATTAATTCACCGCTGAAAATTGACGGTGGTAACGGCACGGACTCTGTTGTGGTTCTGGGTACCGAAGGTGATGACAACTTCATGATCACCGAAAAAGGTATCTTCGGTGCCGGTTTGAATATCAGTTTTGATGGTGTGGAACAGGCGGAAGTGGATGGGCTGGAGGGCGATGATACCTTCTATGTACTCAGCACCAGTGATGATGTTGAAACCACCATTATTGGTGGTTTGGGTGCAGATACCTTCAATATCGCCAGTGATGTGACTAAGCCCATTGTTTCCTACTCAGTAGAAGGCCGCAGTAGCTTTGTTAACCACAGTGTGTTCAGTGATGACCTGTCCTACAACGATATTTTTGTGGAAGGCATCTCCCTGAACGTAGCCAGTAAAGAAAACGGTGCCATTGGTGTTGACCGTGATGATGGTGAGGTTGTGGTCAGCGAAGGCGGTGTTACTGACTTCTATGAGCTGCAGCTGAATGCACCAAAACCGTCGGATGCGACCATTGCTTATGTCACCGTTTCTGCTGCCAGAGCCTCTGGCAGCGATAAAGATAAAACCAATGGGTTGGCAGACAGTGTTCTGATTTCTCTGGATGGTCAGGCGTTCTATGAGTCTCTGGTCATTGCCTACGACTCAGAAACCAACTGGGAGGACGCCACCAGAATCTTCATCAAGGCGGTGGATGATCAAGCTGCCGAAGGTCAACGGGATTATGTGATCGGTCACAGTGTTCGCAGTGATAACCCGGACTTCGATCAGCTGGATATCGATAATGTTGAAGTAGTCGTTAATGACAATGATATCGGTGGCATTATTGTCAGCCCCGTCAGCAACCTGTCGGTGGTTGAAGGTGGTAGTGAAATCACCTTTGATGTACGCCTGGCAACAACCCCTGAAATTGGGCAGGTTGTTACTGTATCCCTGGCTGAGATTATTCCTTCTGACTGGAGCAGTCAGCTAACCCTGAGTACCGATACACTGACGTTTGATCACACCAACTGGTCTGGCCAGTTTACGGTGACCGCAACAGACGATGGCACGGTTGAAAATCTCTATCGTGCAGGTATCAAGCTCTCTGCATCCAATAACTATGCGGCAGAGATTGTGTCACTGGATATTGACGTCGTGGATAACGACAGTGGTTCGGTCATTATTACTCAGACCAATGGCTCGACACTGGTGAGTTCGACAAAACAGGATGCTTACCAGATTGCACTGAGTAAACAGCCAACAGCACCCGTAACGGTTAACCTGCTGAATGATGGGCAGGTACTGTTCAGTAGTACTGATCCACGATTTGATGCCAGTACCAATAGTGTGATCTTCGGTATCGATGACTGGGGTACACCGATTGAGCTGACTTTAGCTGCTAACACCAGCTTCCAGCCTGAAACGGATTCTCAGCCGGTTCAGAACCCACCATTGCAGCCTCATATGCTCTCAGATATTCGCGGCAAACTGATTATCGAAGGTGGCACGCCAGACGGTAAAAAGCGTGAACTGACACAGGCCGTCATGTTGCCAACAGAGATTGACGGGCCATTGCCACTGGTTAACATTGAACTGAATGAAGATGAGCAGACCGATACACTGAATGTCTTTAACGATGGCAGCATCCAGAATGACTCCGGTATGTTGACTGAGGATACGATTACCGGACTCGGTATGACGTCAGGTAAAGGTATTGAATATCACGATATAGAAGTGCTCGAAGTTCTGCTGGGGAGTGGTGATGATAGCTTCACCATTGAAAATACCGCTTCCAATGTGATCACCGTCGTACATGGCGGTGGTGGTAATGACACCTTGACCGTTAATGATAGCGCCAGTGATGGAGCACTTATCCTCCTGGGTGATTCTGTTCAGAACGGTTCTACTTACAATGCAACATCGGACCAGAAGACCGAAAAGGCCAGAGAGTTTACTACCCCCGGCAACGATGTGATTAATGCTTCAGGTGCCGGCGCTTCCGTTGTGATCTACGGTGGACAGGGCAATGATACGCTGACTGGCAGCCAATACAGTGACCATATTGCCGGAGGCTCTGGTAATGACAAGATCTATGGTCTTGATGGCGATGACCATATCTATGGTGATTCCGGTTTCAATCTGGATGTTTCAACTCGCCTGGATCTTTCCACACAAATTTTGACCGTGGTAAACAATGCCGATTTGCTCAACGACAACCTGGATACTGCAGACCAGCTCACGGTGGGTAGTGACACTATTGATGGTGGTGAGGGCAATGACATTATTCTGAGTGACAAGGGTGAAATCGTACAACAGCTGGATACCAATCGGATTCTGACCACTGGTCTGGTAATCAGTATTCACAGTTCCCAGCGTGATCAGGGCGGAGATGACATTGTTGATGGCAGTGACGGTGATGATGTGATGATTGCCGGGTTTGGTGACGACACTATCCGTGGCGGCACAGGCAATGACATTCTACTGGGTGACAGTGGTCAATTAAATTATGTCGATGGTGATACTGACCTGACGACACTGGACAGTGTTATGACTATCGACGCGGACCTGGGCGGTGACGATCACATTTCCGGGCAGTCCGGTGATGACATTATCTTTGGTGGTGCCGGCAGTGATTCACTCTATGGTGATGGCTCAGTCAATCGTCTGGCGATAATCGATGAGTCTGATAATGACATTATCATTGGTGATCTTGGTGCCATTGCTCTCGTTAGTAACCGAGCCGTTCGTATATACAGTACAGACACCAACGTGGGTGATAGCGATACCATCCAGGGGAATGAAGACAATGATATTATTATTGCCGGTGCAGGTGGTGATGATGTTAAAGGCAATCAGGGGAATGATTGGATTCTGGCCGACTTTGGTGCAATAGATCTTCGTAATGGTCAGCAGGTGCTGAGTACCGCCTCTGGTGACAGCCACAGCTCTGGCGATGATATTGTCGATGTTGGTGCAGGTGATAACCGGATTTTGGGCGGCCTTGGTGACGATCAGATTACCGCCGGCTCAGGCTCTGATGATGTGCTGGGCGACAATGGGTCATTGACGTATACAGAGACAGGCGTTGCTATAACGATTATCAGTACGGATACAACTCTGGGTGGTCGTGACACTATTCAGGCAGGCGATGGTGACAATCGCATTTTGGCAGGTGTTGGGGATGACGATATTACAACTGGTTCAGGCAGCGATATCGTTGTTGGCGATAACGGTGCTTTGACCTATGACAACGGTATTCTGGTTAAGTTAACCAGCCTTGATACAGAAACCGGTGGTGATGACACCATCAGAGCTGGTAACGGTAATAATCGTATCCTTGGTGGGCAGGGAGATGATGAGATCACCACTGGCAGCGGTAATGATCATATTGCTGGCGATAATGCCATTCTTGCCTATGATGACAGCGGGATTATTACCCGTGCAGAATCCACAGCCCTTGCCTTTGGTGGTGACGATCTGATTGAGTCCGGTTCAGGCAATGACCTGATTCTGGGTGGCTTTGGTAATGATGAACTGACGGCAGGGGACGGTAATGACACTGTTATCGGTGATAACGGACAAGTTAACTTTGTTGATGGTATTCGCAACGAAGTCTTCAGCACCGATATCAGCAACAGTACAGGTGGGAATGACGTTATCAATCTGGGCAATGGCAGTGATCAGGCCATTGGCGGTGTTGGCAATGACCAGATGAACAATACATCGGGTGAGACCGTCATAATTGGCGACGATGGCAGCATTGTTAATGACTCAGCAGGGCGTTACCTCACAGTTCGGACCGGAAGCACAACCATTGGTGGTAATGATCGTATTGTAGGAGGTCTGAACCGTGACATCATGATGGGTGGCTTTGGTGATGACTTCCTGGATGGTCAGGCTGGTGATGATCTGATGGGGGGGGGGATGGCACCCAGGTGACTCGCAGCCCATCAACCATTGTTATTGAAGCGGTGGACCTGTTCACTGGTGGTGTTGATACTTTGATTGGTGGCTCTGGCCTGGATCGTATGCAGGGACATTTTGGTGGTGACTTCTTTGATGGCGACTTCAGTGAGGATGTCATGATCGGGGATTATGGTCGCTTCACCTTTAATGCCAGTACCGAAGCGCAACAGGCAACATTTGTTGTTTCTCTGGCACAGAATGGCCTTGATTTGATCAGGGGACAGCAGACTAACCTGTTCAGTAATTTTGCCCAGCAGTTCTTTGCTGAATCGGGACTGGGGCAGGTAGCACGAGCCAGGGCTCTGGAAACACCACTGTTTACGGAAGATGCTCAAGAAGCCTTCGCACGATTAACACCGGCTTCCCAGCAGAGAACTCTGGCTTCCAGTGAAGTAACCGTTACAGAGTTTGAAGCGGAGCAGCAGGAAGTTCCGGTCGAAGAGGTGCCCGTCAATGAGCAACAAGTGCCTGAAGAAGAATTGGTACCGGTTGAAGGTGAGCCAACTGTTGAGCCAAGTTGTGAAGTTACTGATGATAACCCTGAAGGCTTCTGTAAACCAATGGGAGTGACTCAAGTGCCTGAAAATCATCCAAGTGATGTGTCTGAGACAACACTGGAGCATCAAAGCTCAGGCATTGATTTAAAGGCGGTACTGGCTGGGTTTTCTGCCTGGGCAATTGTGCGGCCTGTTAGCAAACAACGGATTCGGTGAACTTCTGATTCGGAAATTGTGTAGTGCGTGTATTTTCAAAAAACTCCGCATTCGGTTTCCGCCCCACCGCCACACACTTTGACCCTTACGATTCCTGTCGTGAGGGTTTTGTCGTTTATATAGCCTGTAAACAATGAGTTAAATGAATGATGCTGTGGTTTGAGCCGTTCCGTTTTTTAAGCTATTTCCAGAACACTCTTTAAAGAGCTGGAAGCACTCCAGCAAACACTTGGCACCAAGGGTTCAGCAACTCCCAAACACATCATTTAGAGCATCCTTGCATTGTGTGCTTTAAATTTCTGAGCAGTCCGTGGCCATGCCAGCTCAGAAATCAGACCAGATTACATGGGAACGTCCAAGTGGAAGTTTCAGGTGACTGATCCTGCTTGCCCTCGTGTTTTTTCTCCATATAAAACTTTTGCCAGGGACCATCAGGATAGCCGAGGTCCTCAAAATATTTTTGTGTATAACTATCATTTCTATCCAATTGACTCTTATAGTCTTCCAATGCTTTGGCCTGATCATCTTCTAGCTGCTTTGCATAGATTAACCTCTTGACATTACCATCCGATTCCAGGGCAACTCTGCGAATATCAAGCAACACCTCCTTAATCAGGTCAGCTGGCGTCTTCCCGTCATTATTCAGCTGCAACAGTGTTGACCCACCAGTGGCGTTCAGCTGATTTTCCAGCAGATACTCAAAGACCTTCGGATTTTGTTGCTGTGTAGCGAGATGCAGCAGACTGCTCTGGCTGTCTGTGCTGTGCATCAGATAGTCGTCAAAGTAAACCAGGCTAAACTCTCGCCTGAGACAGTTACAAAGCTCGGACACCACATCCAGGCTGCCATACGCAGCGGCCAGGCTTAGTAAACTACTGCCGGTATTATTTACCGTATTATTGATTTTTCCAGCAGCTGACAGTTCGTGAATTAATTTTAAAGCACCCTCATTCCAGCTGTTTAACAGGGCAAAATGCAAAGGAGTGTCACCGTTCATGGCAGGCATTTTCTTATCATCCTTGGTAATTGCCAGTTCGTCCACATCAATTGCGGAGGTGCATTGATCGATGATCTTCCAACATTGAGGGTCAGCAAGTGCTGCCTTAAACAGCACCCTATCCTTTGCCAGGCAGGCAATGTGGAGCGGAGTAAGCTGATGGGGAAGGTTCCAGCTATCCACCAGACGATCATCGGGGGTAAGCAGCTCGGCGGCAACGGCCCTGGCGTTGTCAAGAAACGCCCCTACCTCTGCAGACTTCAGAAACTTGCTCGCCGACTCAGTGAACTCAGGCACCGCTGATGCCTTATCAGATTCATACATGGGACCCGGGCTGATATTCTCCGGGGGCAGATTAATTACACCACCAGTACCATTCATAATGTGCTCCAGTGTTAACTTATCTGTTGGAGCAGGTTTCCGGTAGAAAGTTCCCTTCAGTCGTTTTTTTCGTTTTTCTTGCTTTTCTCTCCTCTGTGAATGAGTCTTTGGCTGCTGATGGCTTTCTCAAACTGGTGGAGATGATCAACCATCGACTTTGGGTTGATCCCGATATTCAGGCCATAGAAAACACAGACGTTTAGGGTGCTTAAAATTTTGACTGGGTACTATTGAAAATCAGCATTTACGCAAAATTGCAATGTTACTCGCGGATAAGTCGGCTGTGCTTAGCATACAAAGCTACCAGTTTGGTAGTTATAGACTGACCGTAATGAAATTCTCGATGGCAGTTAGGGCATAAGGCTATGGCGTTAGTTACCCTATCGGACCCTCCATCTGCCAAGTGTCTCAAATGATGTACTTCCAAAAAAGGTTCACCATCAGCATTGAGAAACGGAGCTTCACTGTCACAGCACTCACAGTAGCCATTTGCTTCTTTAAGAACCCAGGCTTTTACTTTTGGGTCTCGCTGGTACTGGGTTACTTGAGTAGTAACAATTTGAGGCTTAAACTCTCCAAGTGGTTTTGAAAGTGTTTTTTTCTTTTTAACTCAGAAACCTGGCTTTCAAACGTCGCTTGACCAACATAACTTTTGCTTTCTGCTTTTGATATCAGTCTTTCGATAAGTTCTATGTGGTTGGAGCCAACATTCTTTGCAGGTTTTAGTCCTTTAACCCATTTTCTGCCCATAAGAGACATAACATAAGAGATATTCTGCATTCGATACTCGAATGCTTTTTCGGTTCTGTCGAACCGTTTTGATAGGTCGGAGTAGTAATTTTTTTTAATATAATGTTCGTTTTGTGTGTCTTTTCTATGCATGTCCATATAGGCAAGCACAGCAGCTTCAAGTTCTTCTTCAGTCCATATTGTTGTCACAGTTATTTCCCTGAAACTTAATTTGGTAAAAATGATGTAATCTGAATTTGGTTAAAGTTGTAAGTTTCTATAATTTTACGATTTTAATTGATCTTGTTACAAGCTGCTAATGATACTTACTGGTTTTCGTTAAGGGATAGTTATAGAAGGTCAAAATATGAGCAAACTAATTGATGGGCATAAAGTTTCTAAAGAAGTAGTAAAGGGTGAGTTTTCAGAATTTTATAACGATGGTACATACGGTTCTGGAGATCAGGGAATTCTCAAATATGCTGATGAATATGCTTACCAGAGGTATGGTATTAGTGCTGTTGATATAATTTGTGGCGGAGATATGAAAGAGTTTTTTGCGAAGTGGTATGATGAAAAAATTGGTGTTGAGGCTATACGGCAGTTAATTGATGAGCAGGCAGAGAAATATGATTTAACTATATTTCCGATACTTTCAAGTACTCAGACTTAGATGATAAACGTCGTACAAAAAGATTAACTCATGTAGCCGCTGAATTGGCTGCCCACACGGGTTCCTCTTTAGCCTCCTCTGCTTTTTGAAGTTTTGCCTTAAAAGGTATCAACCTTCCTTTCTCTCAACCAGGTTGGTTCCATTATGTATAAATTCATACGTCACCTCGCCCGGAGTTTTTCAAGACAGTAGCGCCAACGTCACTCTTCATGCTTTCAACTGGAACTAACGGCTGAGCTGTGTGGTCGTGTCTTCTACAGCAACCTGCATATATTTGCCAGTGACATCTTGGCAGTGGTGCCCGTTGTCTTATCACCATACTGTGGCGGCAGCAGCAAAGAGTTCCTTGCAAGCCCGGAATTGGGCACCATTTGGTAAAAAATTCTCCCTTCATGTGCACGTGACTTCACGATATAACCGCGCTCATTGAGTAGACGGGCACCCGGAGAGCCGGGCTGCCGGAGCATTTGCTCCAGTTCAGATTGTGTCGGGGTACCAACAGCGGGCAGGATAGCCTCCTGCTGGAGCCGCAACGCCTCAGTTTCCAGAGCATCACGGATGCCAGTGGGAATCCGATCTTCCAACCCGGGTTGATCAGCCGCCACGATGATCTTATCTGCCAGGGTCATGGCTTCGGGTAACTTGATTTGTCGAAGTTCCTCTTCATTGTGCAGACTTCGATAAGCGCCACCAGAGCCGATACCCGGATCCCAGCAGTCAGGCAGCCGGGAATCTTCGGGCCCTGGGTGTTCTGCGAAGCAGGCTGAGATACCGGCTTTCTCAGCGATAACGAACCGGACCAGATCGTCCAGAGACTCACGCAAACACTGGTAGGGATTCGGTGCCTGTTCAATCAGTAATCGTCGTTTATGGTTATCAACCGGGAGATGGTATTTTCGGGTGAACGGATTGGTCATCTGGTGATGCCAGCCACCGGTAATGCTGGCCAGATCCCGAAAACTCAACAATGCTGACTGGATCAGCAGGGTGAATTGCGGGTTATTGACCACGGCCAACAGCTCGATCATTTCCGGATGAAAATGGCCATCATGGATCATTTCCAGGGTGTCCATTGCGGCTGAGTCAGTTGACCGTCTGATTGTCGGAAAGTCCTCCCGGGGCGGTTTGACCCGAAGGATATCCACTATATCCCCAAAGCGCAGCACCTGGCGTAGCAGTAACTCATCCTCCGGGCATTGGTGGTCAGGAGTAAACGACGGGTTACCCACATCCATCATTTTACAATTTTTGTTTCTCAGGGCGCTGGCCACCAGAGTAACCAGTTCCTCGGGGTACTGTTGCAGCCCGCTCATGTCACGCTGGAACAGTTCCGCTGCCCGAAGCTCTTCAACCTCTTTATGCTCATCTTCAGCGACAGCATCGTGGTAGAGTTCGGCAATGGGCAGCAACTCCAGAAACTGGGGATGCTTAAGCAGTAACTCCCGGAATGGCTTATGAAAGTACGGCAACACCGTTTGATCCATAAGGAATTCTGTAGCCAGCTGGGTGCGCAGGGCGTGATCCAGTCCGTGCCATTTGCGGTAAAAGGGTTGTATGCCCTCCGCCAGGATGGTTTGCGCCCTGTAGGGATGGGGAAACTGGTAATAATGCTGACCGACCAATTGGGTAATTGACCCATAGCGGCTATCAGGCAGGTTTTCCCTGAACTCAAAGGTTGGCGGGGATGCCAGAAATGTCTCCAGCCAGGCAAGCGGGTTCGGACCGTACTCTATTGACCGGACCACAGCAGGAAAAGGAAAGCGATAGGCCTTCCCCAGGAACATAATAAAATTATCGCTAACAGATGATTTGCGCGTCGCTATGTTCTCTAAATGCTCACGTAACTTTTCATCACTGTAGCACTGGGGTGATAATCGCTGTTCCAGAAATTCCCTGACTGCACCCCCGTTATCAGATCGGTTCACAACAAAGCGATAATAAAACTCTATGCCAAACAGTTCATCGACCATCTGATGAAGATGGATACTACCGAACTTCCTACTGTAGTTGTCATGATACCTGAGCAATATCTTCTTCAAGGCCGACAAGCGACTGATAATCTCGTCAGGATCAGTAACGGGGCCGTCGTCACTTTGGCAAAGAAGTGACCACAGCATCTCGTGTCGTATGATATCGGCTTCATCTGCTGTCAGCAGATTCGCCCTGCGAAAATGTGCGGCAGATATTAACAAGGTACAGTCAGGCAAGTTCCAGGATGAAGTGAGATGGACTCTTGTACCGTGTGCGGTCAGAAGACAGCACACCAACGGATTATTGTGGGAGACTCCTGAACACTCTGGTGACCCTGATAATAATGGTACAAACAATTTGTGTTTTAATAGCTCCCGACAAATAACAGCTTGTGCCGCAAAGTGGGATTTGGTTTGCTGCAGGAGGTAATCCCAGCTGAGTTTGACGCGCCGATGTTCATAAGTATTATCTGCCCCGTCGTACAGGATTCCGGGAAACTGTTCTTTTATCGGGCATTGCCTGATCAACGCCTCCATCAATAGATTTGGTAAACCGACCGGACTTTTAACCTTGTCGTCCAGGGCTGAAAGTGCGGTCATGAATTTTGCTGAATCGTAGTGCTCAATGGCTGTCAGGAGGGCGTTGATATCAATATTTTCTTCTCCAAACTCCACTGCTACCGTGCTGACCTGCGGTGGGATATTTTCCAACAGCTTCAGGAATCGCTCACAGCCGGACTGGCTCAATAACTGGTAAAGGTTATGCTCATAACCAATGACGCTCCCATATCGGGAAAAAGCATGGGTGTGGTATTGCAGCTGTTGCACCTGTGCACGGCTGAGTGTCACCGGGGAGTGAACCACGCCCTGAAAGCTGTTGAACAGGCACAGTTTAACCGGTTCACGGAATTCACCACCGGACAGGTTACCTTTCTTTTGCTCAAGCGTCAGAATATTGCCCATAACTTCTTCAATACGACGAAAAGAGAGCTCCCTGCCAAAGTCAAGAAGATAGCCATAGTGCATGCGGTCAAAATTAATTTGACAGATAATCTCGGGATATTTGCCAGTTTTCGTATTGAATGTGGGATGCGCTTTGTGGAGTAAATAGCCATTCTTGCCAATATGACCTGAGGATAATCTAAAAGGTGATCCGTCAAATAACGAATGCCACCTGTGTTCCCACTCATCCATTTTCGTTGTTAACACATCCCAACTGGTAATTTTCTTGATACGATTCGAGTGCAAATGTTGGGGTTCTCCATTGGCATCTGAAGCAACATCTTGTTTAAAAGCCCAACGCATATCGCAGCCGCGTGCAGGTTTCAGAATAGTAAGGATCCGGTCTGATCCCATCAGAAACTCATCAAAGCGCTTATGGCGAGTGGTTAGGGCATATCGGGAACCCCGGCGCAATAAACTTATCGGTCTGTATTGATTTCCGGAACCCGCTTCTTTTGATGCATTGACAACACGGACCATCATTCCGGCAAACTGACCGTTTAATGCAGTAATAGGGTGATAATTGTCACCTGCAGATTGTGATTCATTAAATACCGGTGAACCTGCGCCCGTTCCCTGCTGAGGTATGGACATATCAATGATCTCCTTGCATTTAAAATCGTATACGATTTACATTTTGTTGTTGTTTCAGAGTGTCTATTGATGTTTTAGCGTGTTGTGCTGATCAAACCTGAAAGACCCTTGCCCGGTTCAATGCACTGCCTTTTGCATGGGGGCACCATAACGTAATCTGAATTCAAGCGAATTTACTTAGGGTGGACATTAAGCTTACCCTCCATTTTCAATGGCTTTTGAATGGAACCATGAAGGACACAAAGAGCACGAAGGAAAAGAAAATCTCTTCTTTGTGCTCTTCGTGTCCTTCGTGGTTCCATCTTTAACTTCCCGAAGAGGGGAGTAGACGCTTAATGTCTACCCTAAGAGCGAACATAAGTATCAGACAAAAAAAATACCGAAAAGTTCTTTAAAATCCGGAGCCAGGCAAGTCAGGCGGACGAACCCGGATATCTAATTCCCTGATTTTTTGCGACGCTGTATTCTTTGCTCCCTGGAACGTTTCTTTTCTCGCTCTGCGAAAGCGGGATCATTCTGGTAACGCGCCTTTTGGCGCTCACTTCTGAGCTTGTTTTGGCGCTTGGCGTAAGCGGGGTTTTTGCGCCGCTCCCTCAAGCGCTCCTGTTGGCGCATGAGATAACCAGGACTTTTGATACGCTCCCTCATGCGTTGTCGTTGGCGCTCTGCAAACTCTGGATCATTCTGGTAACGTTCCCTTTTTTGCTCCCTCTGGCGTTTCCTTTTTTTCTCCAGTGAAGTGGGATCGCTTTGGCGCTTCATTATTGAAGGGGGAGCATCAACCATTTTTTTTGCCTGGATGTTATCACTTGACGTCTGGTTCAGGTTTAGAGGGGTTATTACAGTCGCTGGTGGTGACATTTGTGGTTCAGAGACGTCGTCAGGAGGGTTGATTAATAGATAAACCGGATTCAAATGGTACGCTTGTGTTGCTTCACTGGTCTCAGGCTGACACATGGGTAAGAAGATCTGCTGAGTAAAAGGAATGTCTGGTGTTGACGGTAGCGTATACTTAATGGATTTATCACCGGAGTTCGCCAATGTATATTGATCAGAAACGGGTTTTGACCTGTCAGGAGTATCTGTGCCGAAACTTTCTTCTGTATCGGAAGGTGCCAGAGGCTTAATACCATATTCACTTAATAAAATAATAGGATCAGGGGAGAGGTTGGGTATATCTGATTGGTTATGGTAAGCAGGAAAAGGAGTGTCCACTATCTGAACAGACATGCAATGATACGTCAGTGGTTTTTCGCTGCCATCAGATTTACACGTTTGTTCTGATAAGTCTGATGGCCCTGAATAAGGATCAGAGAAGACGGGATCAAGTAACGGTGACTTATTTGAGCAATTCATGGAATTACTGAATTATTAAATTACAGCTTAAGACCTATCTTTCTTATCAAAGTTCCTCCTCAACATGATCCATTCAATATTTAACTACAAAATAAATGCAGGTTAAGATGACGCCAACAACATCAGGATCATTGGGCTGTTTTGCCAGCCCGGCTCCTCCGGTTCTGCCGGAAATAAAGGTTCAGACTGTTACCGAAAAGCACTTGATCAGTGTTGATGATGAGAGATTCAGGCCTCTGAAAGCGCTCATGGACAGCAAAAATATAAAGTCTCTGTTCATCCATGAGCTGAAACAATTGTCAGACAGGGTGATCAGGGTCTTTCCTCCAAAGGAGTTTCTGTACATCGGGATAGGCCGAAGCCCGGCAACGGTCATTGCAGAGCTTCAGGGGCGGTTAGGCAAAGACGCGGCATGCAATATGCCGCTTTCCGATTTTCAGTTTCTGGAAACCTGTAACAAGGGCAGGGTTCGATTTAAACAAAAGATGACGCCTGAACAACAGAAGGCTCTTTTTCACCATTTTGATAAGGTTCTTGGGTCGCTAGCCAGCAACCGAAAAGTGCTGATTCTTGATTATGTCTGGTCAGGATGCACACTCTTGTCAGCCACCTATTTTTTTCATCAGTATTTTCGAGAAAAAGACTCAGCCATGGTCGTGAGTCCGGCGACGGGCAACAGCGAGAGAAAGGTGCATGCCCTGGCACTGGGCGACTGTCTTATATTACCAAAAGATATTACTTCCTTTGGTGCGAATCTGATGCAGGCAATCCAGCCGGTAGTTCCCGATGGGTGCTATGACCAGTGGGAATACGGCGATGGTTTTGAACACACCCTGCATTGTTCCCATGCCAAACTGCTTGCCGAGTACACCCAGCGGGTCACAGTAGCTGACCTGGCCAGGGGTAAGGCGGACAATTTATGCCGCAATCCGCTCTACGATCTGCTGGTTGACTACTTGCGGGCAGAAGATCATGAGGTGGTACCAGCAGCACTGTTTACTGAGTGGGTTCTGTATCATGAATTTGCACCTTGAACTGAATGTTCATGCTGGTCAGATGTCTCGATAGCATGGTCTGCCCGGGTAATCTGAGCCATCAGTTGTTCATGCACCCCGGCAGGACCGTGCACTCTGAATATACGCATCAGTTTTCTCAGGAAGATTTCAGTGGCTTGTCGTTTTTCCGGAGATAGTCCTTCGAGGTTATCAATACCTTTCATAAAGCATTCAATGGACTTGCCGGACTGCTCAACACTGAGAGTCTCCGACACGGTTATCCATAGGCTTTTGGCCTCATTGATCAGAAAATCATTACTAAAGCTGGCGAGTGCCTGAACATTATCTTCTGGCCATTCCCGGATTCTTTTAGCAACATTGAACAGCAACAGGTCGGTGGGGTAGAGCCCTTCATAATCGGCCTTGGTCAAGAGTGTTTTTAACAAGTGTTCCCGATCCAGGGCGATCCGGTTTTGCAGGCAATCGGAAGGATAGTCTGCATCGAGATCCTGCCTGTTACTGACATTATTGAGCAGTTGCAGCAGGGATTTAAGCAGGGCTGGCTTTGCCAGTTGCGCTATCAGGTGCAGAAGGTTTCTGTTATCACCGGAAGGGTTGGCTGTCAGCAACCGATTAAAGGAACCCAGGTCGAGGTACCGGGTTTCTTCAAGGCATTTGATCATTGTTTCGCAAGCCCTGTTGCGCTCTTTTGCTGCTGCGAAAATCAGCGCGCTGGATGGCTTGCCCTCATCATCCTGCCCAAGCAGTTTCCATGATAAGATTCTGCCGTTTTTATACAGTGACTCCAGTAAGGGGAATGCCCCCGAGACATTAATAATCTGGAACGGCAGGTTGTCCGTTGACCGCCACTGGCAGTGGCGCTCATCGATACCAGGCCAGGGAGGCTCAATGATATCCGTGTATTTGCAGGGAACGTGCTTTTCCTGAGCTTTACAGTCCTCAATAATTTCTTCAATAACGCTGGAAGTATCTTTGTTTTCACGGAGATATTGACACAACACCCGCTGCATAGCGCGCTCTTTTGTCAAGTGATGTCCATTTTCAAAGGCTCTGCTGAACAGTGCCAGCTCGGCGGCTTTTGTGGTTTTTTTCTGAGCCTCAAGCTCTGGCTTCAGGCTGGCTTCCAGTTGTGCAACCGCTGCCCTGACCCGCGCTGAATTTTTAGCAATGGTGTTTCGCGTTGCCTGAATTTGTTGTTGTAATTCCGCCATTTTGTTTTCTATATCATCAATGGATACCAGACTTTCCAGCTCCATTAAATCGAGGACATCCGGAAGGATTTCCGGGTCGATATGGCGAGACTGACATTCCCCTGCAAACTCCAGCCATTGCATATCTTCTTGATATCTTTCATGGTTTCTTCTGTTTTGCAATTCCTTTGAATACAGCGTTGCAGTTGCCTGGCACTGGGCACTGCTGGCATCGCTCAAGCCGTGACAATCATTTCTGTTATCATAGGCAATAAGTGCATCAGCGTAGGAATACGCCCGGTCTTCAATCATTATCTCGCAATGCATTCGGTTTTCTAACAGATGAAACAGTTCTTCCTTACCTTCTTGTAACTTCCTGACCATTTTGTTGTAGACCTTTCCCATTGCGACCAGGATTGTGTTTTCTCTCTCAATCTGTTTTCTTAGATGGTTAATCTTTACGGTATTCTTTTCCTTGAGTAGATCCATATTCTCAAACACGCCAAAGCCGAAGTTTTGGTGTCTGCTAAAAAATTTGCGGGAGCGGTTGCTCGCGGCCGTTTTCAGCGGCTGGCTGTTTGCTCCCATACCGATCAAGTCGAACAGACTGGCACCGGCAGGTAATGCCGACTCCAAAGGAGCTGACTCAATGACTTCCTGCAATTGCTGTTGTTGTTGTTTGCTCAGTGGCTCCGTATCAATACCGGAATATTGTGCAGTATGAGCCTGTGCCATCGACTCCAATGTTGATAGCAGAGTTTGGTCATGCTGGTAAGCAATCCCATGCAACGGGTGTAACTCACACCTTTCCTGCTCGCTCCGCAAGCTGGACATGCTGTGGTTATGCCTTTCAAGGGTCAGGGACAGAGCTTTTTGTTGCTCAAGATCAGGTGTGCTGTACATGGGGTCTTTGTGTTGCAGAAAGTTCAGTGTGTCCTGTAAAGATCGATATCTATTAAGCTGAGCCCGAGCACTGTCACTCCATGTCTGGCCCACCTCGACAATACGTTGGGCCAGTAGCTCAGGCTGTTGACTGAACTCACGGATGTCTCGATGAAACAGAGCCCTGCTGACTGGCCCTGATGTAATGTATCGGGTTCGCAATGCAGAAACAGTGTCCAGCAGTTTCCGGTCCTCCGGGGAGAGTTCAGGGTTTTCAGGCCCACAAATGATCGCGTTTATCTGTTCCTGTAGCGCCTGTGGGGGAGTGAGCTGGGGTATTTTCGTGAGATGTTTCAGCGTATTTCTGGTTTCAATCCACTGGTTATGGGTGGACGCTATCTCATGGGTTGATTGCCACTGGCTGTGCTCCTGTTGTACCTGGTGGAACTGATCACACAACGCAATAATCTGCTGTAAGGTTTCGTCCTCATTTTGAATGGGGCGATCGGCCCTGATCGTGCTGTTGGCAAACTGTTCCAGGCGATCTATTCCGGCTTTAGTAGCCTCTTTCTCGGTAATCAGACCGTCGTCATTGATTTGATTGAGCCAGGTGCCAATCAGTGGGATAAGTGCCTTGAGTTGGTCATACAGGTAACGTCTGGACAGCTGGGCTCTATCCTCATGGGGGATCTGGTCAGACATTGCCATGTCAGTATCAATACGGGAAGCGTCGCAGGCTTTCGGTGTTGTTCTACTGACGTGCTCTTCAGGAAGAAACTGCTGACAAAGTCCGGAAGCGACTTTAATCAGGTCTTTGATGGCCAGGCTAAGGTCTTCCTGGTAGGCAGGCTGGTGATGAGCCGTTAATATCTGTTGCTGCTGCTTCAGGCTGTTTAACTCCCACCGTTGCTCCATTCTTCTTTCTACTTCATTGATCATCTGGTCAATTATGTGTGGGTAGTCATCAGAGGGCTGCTTCGATGGACGGATGGATTCAAAGACTGAATCCATTATTTGCTGATAGCTGCAACTGCGATCACTTTGCCAGAAAGCGGCTTTCACCGACTGCCGGATCCTGTTCCCCAGTAAACCGTCAGGTTGGCACCACTCGTTTCTGAAAAGCTCACTCATTTGCAGCTTTAGTTTATTGGATTCACAGTTTGAGTAGCGACCGTAATAGTCATTGGCAAACCGGAGAGAACGGCTTCTGGATTGAATGATATACAGCGTTTTGATGAAACCCCTGAATGGGTTGTCTGTTGGGTGTAAATCGGCAAATAACTGAAAGGCCGTCAGCTCCAGCAGCTGTTTGCCCATGTTAGTGTCAGGCAGCCCGGGGAGCAGGGCTTCTATATGCTGTAACAGAGAGCATAATGTCTGGCTTGATGCCCGGCCCTGAAAATGGGTGATGATGGCCCTGAGGTTAAGGCCTGGCTCTGCGGTTTCTGCCACTGCCAACAGTTCCCTGATAACGTCCATAGTCTCCCGTTCTGCAGGGGGGAGTTCGGTGATGCTGGCAGAAGAGTCTTCTGTTTTTCGCGCTTTTCGGGGGACAGACTCGGTGGAGGAGCTGATACTGAGCGGCCTTTTCAGTGACGTTGGTACATTGTCACTGCCTGGGAAAACAGCGCTGTCGTTTTCTCTGCTCGCCTGCTGAATAACCGGCAGCACTTCGGTGTTGAAAACCTGGTAGACATAGGAAATTTGACTTTTATCCTGAGCGCTCCCGGTAAACAAGAAGGTGATGGGTACCTCCATTTTTAGCCAGTCAACCGGTTGTGTCAGATCGGTTGATCGGGTCGATAGCAGAAAATCCTCCCGTAGTTTTTGTTCGTCGCGCCCCATTCGTTCAATCCTCCGCTGACGTGAATCGTCTTCAAGTTTTACTGAAGGAATACGAAAGTGTTTGTCCCTGGGCAGAAGCAGATGTTGTGGATCAAGTGTAACAGCATGGTCACTGGTCAGCAGATAGTCGGGAACGCTAAGATAGTTCTCTGCTGAAATGTTGTTATTGCCATAAGGTGTTATGTCGTAAATACTTTCCCGGTACCCTATGTCGGGCAGTTTTACCCAGCGTTCACCGTCGTCGCTGTCTTTTGCATAGGGCCGGTAACGTCCACAGGTGCGCTGTATGGCTTGAAACCCTTCCACGTCGATATCGTCGTCGTAGCTGTCGTCTGAATCTTGCGAGTCATGTTTATGGGCGCGCAGCGCGTCTCGCAACTCTCCAAGGTCGCTATCGTAGCCGTAGATGTCATCTGAATCTGGCAGGTAAGGCTTATGACCGGGTATTACGGCTTGCGACCTTTCCGGGTCGCTATCGTAGCTGTAGCTATCATCTGAATCTGGCAGGTAAGGAATATCGTCGGATTCGGCCTGCGACCTTTCCTGGTCGCTATCATCTGAATCTTCCAGGTAAGGATTATAGGCGGGTATTACGGGTTGCGACCATTCCTGGTCGCTATCGTCGTTGTATCTCTTATCTTGCGGGTCGCTATTATCGTCGTAGCTATGATTGTCGTAGCTATTATCATCGCAGCTATTGTCGTCGCAGCTATTATCGTCGCAGCTATTATCGTCGCGGCTGGTATCTGAATCTTGCTGGTCAGGATTATGGGCGGGTGTTGCGCCCTGTGACCTTTCCTGATCGCTAACATAGCCGTAGTAATCATCTGTATCTTGCTGCTCAAGTTCATTGGTGGGCAGTACGGCCTGCAACCCCTCATTATGATGGTCAATAAGGGTTTGGGCCTTATTCACGGCCTCCAAAGGCACTGATAACCCATCCGTTGATGCCATCATTACGATGCACTGCGCCATTCTCAGCTGGAGGGTTTTAATCAGGCAATTAACCGATTGTTCTTTGGACTTCTTTACGGGTTCAGTAACACGCTGGTCAATGGAATAGGTCAGGATCAGTTGGGTTTTGTACATTTTTATTAGAATATCCTTACCAATGCTCTCTGTTTCCAGTAGATTTTTCAGCATGGACTGGTCTCTGAATTTAAGCAATGTGTAGATAATGCCCAGGCGGTTTTCTGCACTGACTGACGGGGTGAGGTCACAGAGCAATGTGGCAAAGAGCTCAACGACTTCAGACAGTTGTTGTGGGCTGACATCATTAATGGCTTTATCCATTCCCTTTTTTAGCCACTGCACACGAGGGTTGTCCGTTTCATGGCCACTGAGCAGACGCTCTTTATAGATGCAGAGTTTATCCAGCCCGGTCCTTCTCAGGTCTGGTAATTTTGTGTAAAGCTTGCTGGTAACCATACTTTGCAGCCAGGTCAGTCGCTGGCTGCTGAGTTTGCTGCCTTTCAGATGGTGTTGTGATAGCCAGCAAAAAAGGGGTTTCAGCAGGGTAAAGCCGGGATGGACGGTTAATTTCAGCGTTGGAATCAGGGCGGTCAGTGCCGTACACTCTTTTCCGGTGGCAGGTGACAAACCGGGCTCTGTGTTGAGAGCCCGGGCAATGTGCTGGCTGATGGCTGAGTCCTGAATTTTCAGAACCTTCAACACTACCCTCTGCCAGTGAGCCATGGCTACAGCTTTTCTTTTTTGCACATGATCCAGAATAACCCCCGGGTCTTTACCTGCGGTTTTTCCGCAAGGGGTTAGACGATCACGCAGCTCGCGGAATGTCTCATCACCGAGATCCTCCCGGGTAAAGTGATGCAGGCCAATACTTATGGTCTGTGGCTGACCATTGATTTTTATCTGCGCTGAGCCGGGTTGCTCACCTGCCAGGCGATGCAGCTCCTGTAGTTTATACCCCTGTTTGATCCGGCTTATCAGTTCCAGTAACAATCCGGTCTGAAGATGTGACGGGTGATCTGAGGCTCTGAACATCTCCTCCCGGTTCATTTTTCTTAAATAGGGGGTGAACTCAAGGGCTGGTAACAAATGGGTCAGGACAGACGTTTGCGACATCCCGGTTGTTGACATTAACGACGGAATGAGTTGTGCAAAAAGACGGTTTTTTTCAGATGCCTGTTTGTAATCAATCTTGGTCAGTTGGTGAAGATGTAGCCGGTCGGCAATGGTTTTTTCGGGAACCCTTCTTGTGACATAGCCTGATACATGGTCTGTGGAAATAACAGGAATCTGTTTTTTGGTTGTCTGAGTGCTGCAGTGCGGGGTACCCGGGCTCAGCTTGTCTGAGTGTGATGAAATCGTTAAATCAAGAAACTGTGGACTTAATGTGGTGTTGAGTGGATCCATACTGCTGCTCTTAATGCTAATTGTCTGTTTTGATCACAAGGACCGGCGAAGTACCATGTGGTTGATCAGATGTAGTAATAGCTTTCGTACAAACCCGCGTAATCAGGAGCAGCCCCGGAGGACAACTGTACGACAAATTACGGAAAACTGACTCAGCAAGTATCCCGTTAGTTCATCCAGTTACGTAAAAGTTCCCGCTTTATATTTTTTCCTGTAAAGGTTAGCCATAAAGGACAAGAGTCCCTTGCGGTTAAGTTTCTTTTTGAGAGCCACATGACCTTTGGCATCAATACCATGTAACTGGAAAATCTTTTTGCTCAGATCGATTCAGAGCAAAACAACCTGATCTTTCTGGTTTGCTCCTGATTTGTTAATCTTGCCCCAGCTTTTTCTTAGTACGGATGAGCAGGTCGCGTTTATGGAACAGCTGCTGGCCGCGCACAAAACGCTGATCCAGGCGGAGGCGGGCATTACCACGGTTCGGTTAGGCAGGCAGTGTTTGGATGATAAACGGCCACTGCTCAATGCCTGGCTGAAACAAGTCGCGGCGTTGCCGGTACTGGCCCCCAAACCACTCCTGAAAAGGATATTCCCAGTGAACCCCTCAGCAGCAGCGACACAGGCCATTGAGCGCTACCTGGCGGACAACCCCGACAATGAACCGCTGAACGCTCTTGGCATGACGGCGGACGGGCGGATTGTGCGCCTGGCAGAGCAGGAGGCGGGCCAGCGGCCGGCACTGCGCCAGGTGTTTGAGCACCAGCTTGGGGCTTTGATGCCTCAGGAGGTCAGCCTGACGGACAGGTACTGGATGATCAAGAACACGATAGGCACTGCACAAACCCTGGGGGATTGCCAGAAGATGATCTGGCGGGACCGGCAGATCCGGGACCGGCTCGCCACTTTGAAGACTGATTATGCCGATAAATTTGCCGTCATAAACAAACAGACCAGGACGGTATACGACATCCTTGGCAGGATCACGACCAAGGGGAGCGGGGTGCTTGAGGATGGTACCGATTGGGATGGCGATTTTGAGAATAAATTAACCGGGACGCACTGGGAATTCTATCGCAATTTTAAAACAGGCAAGGCCGCCAAACATGTTTTTTACATGAGCAACGTGATTGTTCACCAGTTTGAACAGACTGCTCGCCATGAGAGCTGGCTATTGGAACTGCCGACCATCATAGAACGATGTGGGATCATAAATAAACAAACCGTCGAGTGCCTGGTTGAGCATAAAGACAAGTTTGATTCCGACACCTTCGTGCAAGCCTTCCTGGAAACGACTGTGAATGGCAAGAGCACAGTCAGGGTGGCGCAAGACCTGGGACTAATGATTTGTGGCCTGGATGTTTTTTTTGACACCAGGCCAGTTGAGCGGATTGATTGGGATATTGATCCCGATGAGGCTTCAGGAGATTTTAGTGTGCAAGTCCACGTCATCCCGGACCCGAAGGTGTACGGCGCACCATGAAGTGGGTGAACCATGTACTGATTGCCGGGTCGGTCACGGCAAGAAATAAAAAATAAAAAGGACACCCATTTTAAATAAAAAGAAATAAAAAAGACACCCATTTTTAAAAAAGTGAAGAGAGTAGGACATTTGTTCATTTTTTAAATGATAGTATTGATCATTGTATGAATTTCTCATTCATACCAAACAGGAAGCGTATAAAAAGCACTCAGTAACAGGCAGATAGAAGACACTATCAAGCCAATATAAGAAAGAGCATTCAGAAAATTCTGGCCACATTAAAGTCAATGAAAATACGTTGATCAGGCAGGATAGAGAGCACTACTCACAGACATCCCATGAACCCAGCATTTTCCGGTGCTTTCTGCATAAGCCTTCAGTGAAGCCAGCTTGCCGACTGCGCGGTGAAAACGATTATTCCAGCGCATAGTCTCCAACCATTCTTTTGGGTCAATACCCAGGCGCTCCAGGATAGGTGGTACATCGTCAGTTATACGACCACGTTTGCCTTTGCGGATAATTCGGCCAGACCAGTCAACCAGTTCAAAATAGCTACTGAGTGGGTATGGAATCGCCTGTTCCGGGTTTTGACCCTGAGCTTTTAACGGTTTCAAGTGTGCCTTTTGTTTTTTTCCGTTTGTGCTGTCGTATGACTCAATGCGCTCTTTAATAGAGGTATGTTCTGAGGTTTCCAGCGTTGCAGCAATTTTTGCCCGGATGGGGTTTAAGTCGACATAGGCCATACAAGTCAGCAATGCTGGCTCATCTAAGAGGGCCTGACTTTTGTAACGACCTTCCCAAAAGCGTCCTTTGCACTCATCCTCTTTATTGGCCAGCCGTGCTAAATATTCGTTGAGACAGCGCATGAACCAGCTGATATCCATTAAACGACTGCGGTACTCCTGGGCATATCCTTCGACACGCAGCAGCTCTGCTCTGCCCAGCTGATCGCCGACAAGATAACGCTGAACCAGGTGTGGGCCAGAAAACAGCTGCGTCCATCGTTTTAAGACTGCTTTGGTGTCCCATTTTTTGGCTTGCTGACTATTGATATGTAGCACCACATGATAATGATTCGACATCACCGCATAAGCACAGACTTCCAGAGCAAAAATACCAGAAAGAGCTTTCAACCGATCAACCACCCACTGCCTGCGGTGCTCATAGTTTTTGCCTGAGAAATTGTCTTTGCCGCATAGGAAGGCCCTGCGAACGCAGCGTGCCATGCAGTGGTAGTAGGGCGTACTGGCTGGATCTATGAGGTTTTTTCGGGCGGTCGTCATGTCTTTTTTTGGTTACTGGGTAGATTTCCTTAATGCCCTTAAGTAATGCCCTTAAGAGGCTCCAGAATAAAAATAGACGGTGTGGCCGATTAGTCAAAATTTTGGGTGTCCTTTTAATCTCCGCCATTGTTTCTGGCAGTTCGACGGCTCTCCTGTTTTCTTGAAGGAGGCATTCCAGACGGCGTTCCGTCACTAAATGGCCGCTCTTGCCTGCAGCCTTCAAAGGCGACCTGGCGAAGCACCATTTAAAGACCCGGTATTTCCCGAGAAAGCAAGTAACCCATGGCTGTTCCGGGTCAGCGCCTTGTTCAAGCAAAAAATTCAGAACCGCGCCGTGCCCGTTCTGGGCAGCGACGAAGAGGGCGGTCGCTCCGTCCTGGCAAGCGGCTGACAGGAACGCCCTGACGGCGGTGGACTTGTCCGCCTCCGGCAGGGTTTTCACGGCCTCGTTGAGCGCCTCGACCAGGTATTTCACGACGCCGAGATGCCCGTCCTGGGCAGCGATGTAGAGTGCGGTCGCTCCGTCCTGGCAAGCGGCTGACAGGAACGCCCTGATCGCCGTGGACTTGTCTGCCTCCGGCAGGGTTTTCACGGCCTCGTTGAGCGCCTCGACCAGGTATTTCACGACGCCGAGATGCCCGTTCTGGGCAGCGATGTAGAGTGCGGTCGCTCCGTTCTGGCTGGCGACTGACAGGAACGCCCTGATCGCCGTGGACTTGTCCGCCTCCGGCAGGGTTTCCACAGCCTTGCTGTAAGCCTCGTCCAGGAACCCCACGATGCCGATATAGCCACTCTTGGCAGCGATGAGCAACGCAGTAGCGCCGCTTTCGGCAGGGGCCGACAGGAACGCCGTGATGGCGGAGCGTTTTTCCTCTTCCACCAGGGGGGCCACCGCCTTGCTGAAAGCCCAGGTCAGGCACATTACGACGTCTAAATACCCATACTGGGCAGCGATAAGCAACGCAGTAGCGCCCTCTTTGACAGGGGCCGACAGGAACGCCCTGATGGCGGAGAGTTTTTCCTCTTCCGCCAGGGGTTCCACCGCCTTGCTGAAAGCGTCAATCAGACACTTAACGACGTCTAAATGCCCATTCTGGGCAGCGATGTAGAGCGCAGTAGCGCCGCTTTCGGCAGGGGCCGACAGGAACGCCGTGATGGCGGAGAGTTTTTCCTCTTCCGGTAGGGGTTCCACCGTCTTGCTGAAAGCGTCGGTCAGGCGCTTCACGTCGTCTGAATGCCCATTCTGGGCAGCGATGTAGAGTGCATTAATGGCACTTTCGAGAGGGGGCGACAGGAACGCCCTGATGGCGGAGAGTTTTCCCTCTTCGGGCAGGGGTACCACCTTCTTTCTTTCTTGAAGGCGGCATTTCAGGCGGCGTTCCGTAAATAAATGGCCGCTCTTGCCTGCGGCCTTCAAAGGCGACCAGGCAAAGCACCATTTAAAGACCCGGTATTTCCCGAGAAAGCAAGTAACCCATGGCTGTTCCGGGTCAGCGCCTTGTTCAAGCAAAAAATTCAGAACCGCGCCGTGCCCGTTCTGGGCAGCGATGTAGAGGGCAGTCGCTCCGCCCTGGCAAGCGGCCGACAGGAACGCCCTGACGGCGGTGGACTTGTCCGCCTCCGGCAGGGTTTTCACGGCCTCGTTGAGCGCCTCGACCAGGTATTTCACGACGCCGAGATGCCCGTTCTGGGCAGCGACGAAAAGTGCAGTAACGCCGTCTTTGCGAGGGGCCGACAGGAACGCCGTGATGGCAGAGCGTTTTTCCTCTTGCGGCAGGGGTTCCACCGCCTTGCTGAAAGCGTCGGTCAGGTACATCACGACGTCTAAATGCCCATACTGGGCAGCGATGTAGAGCGCAGTAGCGCCGTCTTCGACAGGGGGCGACAGGAATGCCGTGATGGCGGAGAGTTTTTCCTTTTCCGGCAGGGATTCCACCGCCTTGCTGAAAGCCTCGATCAGGTGCTTCACGACGTCTAAATGCCCTTTCTGGGCAGCGATGAGCAACGCAGTAACGCCGTCTTTGCGAGGGGCCGACAGGAACGCCGTGATGGCGGAGCGTTTTTCCTCTTCCGCCAGGGGTTCTACCGCCTTGCTGTAAGCCCCGTTCAGGTGCTTCACGACGTCTAACTGCCCATTCTGGGCAGCGATGTAGAGCGCAGTAGCGCCGCTTTCGGCAGGGGCCGACAGGAACGCCGTGATGGCAGAGCGTTTTTCCTCTTCCGCCAGGGGTTCCACCGCCTTGCTGAAAGCGTCGATCAGGCGCTTCACGACGTCTAAATGCCCATTCTGGGCAGCGATGTAGAGCGCAGTAGCGCCGACTTTGCGAGGGGGCGACAGGAACGCCGTGATGGCGGAGCGTTTTGCCTCTTCCGCCAGGGGTTCCACCGCCTTGCTGAAAGCCCCGATCAGGCGCTCCACGATGTCTAAATGCCCATTCTGGGCAGCGATGAGCAACGCAGTAGAGCCGTCTTCGACAGGGGGCGACAGGAACGCCGTGATGGCGGATAGTTTTTCCTCTTCCACCAGGGGTTCCACCGCCTTGCTGAAAGCGTCGGTCAGGCACTTCACGACGCCGGAATGCCCATTCTGGGCAGCGATGAGCAACGCAGTAGAGCCGTCTTCGACAGGGGCCGACAGGAACGCCGTAATGGCGGAGCGTTTTTCCTCTTCCGCCAGGGGTTCCACCGCCTTGCTGAAAGCGTCGGTCAGGTACATCACGACGTCTAAATGCCCATACCGGGCAGCGGTGTAGAGCAGAGACACCGGTGAACCCGTTTTCCCCGACAGGAATAGCTGGTTCACCTGATTTGAGTCATATTTCAGCAACTCCTGCAACCAGGCAAGATTGCCGGTTCGGCATGCCGCCAGCATCGGAGCCTCATTATAGGGGTTTGAACGGTCATCACCGTCAGCGGAACTCTCCATCACCATTTCCGGTGACGAGGTATTATGAGGAAGCCTGCGATATCCAAGCACAGGGAGAAGGTTTCTGAGACAGTTCATAAACAGCCACACAATGAAATACAGCAAGACTATAGATGATCCGCTTGATTTTTTCCTTGCCTTGAGCTTTCTCACCTTGCAGTAGTCATACAAGGTGGTCGCCGGACAACCAACGATGGTTTGATGAACCTGATGCCCAGTGGTAGCTGGGCGCCGTTTTTTATGACGCTCTTTCCGGTCAGAAATCAAGGAATACCGACTGAAAGATAAGGATAAGAAGAAGGCGATTTCTGTACGTTCTCAAGATAAAATCCGGAAATAACCGAACAGACATGCTCATGAGATGATACCAACGGAGTGAATCACAGCCTCGTTTCCTCAATGCCCGGCATTAAGGCGACAGTCTCATTCACCGCTATTGTTTCTGGCAGTTTGACGGCCCTCCTTTTTTCTTGAAGGAGGCATTCCAGACGGCGTTCCGTAACTAGATGGCCGCTCTTGCCTGCAGCCTTCAAAGGCGACCTGGCGAAGCACCATTTAAAGACCCGGTATTTCCCGAGAAAGCAAGTAACCCATTTCTGTTCCGGGTCAGCGCCTTGTTCAAGCAAAAAATTCAGAACCGCGCCGTGCCCGTTCTGGGCAGCGATGTAGAGTGCGGTCGCTCCGCCCTGGCAAGCGGCTGACAGGAACGCCCTGACGGCCGTGGATTTGTCCGCCTCCGGCAGGGTTTTCACGGCTTCGTTGAGCGCCTCGACCAGGCATTTCACGACGCCGAGATGCCCGTTCTGGGCAGCGACGAAGAGGGCGGTCGCTCCGTCCTGGCAAGCGGCTGACAGGAACGCGCTGACGGCGGTGGACTTGTCCGCCTCCGGCAGGGTTTTCGCGGCCTCGTTGAGCGCCTCGACCAGTGATTTCGCGATGCCGATATACCCATTCTTGGCAGCGATAAGCAACGCAGTAACGCCGTCTTTGCGAGGGGCCGACAGGAACGCCGTGATGGCGGAGAGTTTTTCCTCTTCCGCCAGGGGTTCCACCGCCCTGAAAGCCTCGATCAGGTATATCACGACGTTTAAATGCTCATACTGGGCAGCGATGTAGAGCAGAGACACCGGTGAACCCGTTTTTCCCGACAGGAATAACTGGTTCACCTGATTTGAGTCATCTTTCAGCAACTCCCGCAACCAGACAAGATTGCCGGTTCGGCATGCCGCCAGCAGCGGAGCCTCATTATATGGGTTTGAACGGTCATCACAGTCAGCGGAACTCTCCATTACCATTTCCGGTGACGAGGTATTTTGAGGAACCCCGCGACAGCCAGGCACAGGGAGAAGGTTTCTGAGACAGTTCATAAACAGCCATACAATGAAATACAGTAAGACTATAGCTCGACTTTAGAGTTCCCAAAGCACAATAGTTCAGCAAAAAATTTAATTAATTGTTAATAGCAACCATCCCCAACGATGAAATTTGAGATGGTTGCCATGCTCACATCAGATCATCGAGTAATCCTTCAGGAGCTCGCTTTATATACAACCTTTCTTGCCGGAGCGCTATCACCAACCGCAGTACCAACGTTTTGTGAACTACTGTTCGGCTGTATGCTTTCAAAAAATCATCAGGTCTTTCATTTTGCATAACACTTGTCGTTTATGGTGATAAACAAGATATTTGCACAATGAAAGACCCGACCCCAGCTTTCGCGCGTGTAAAAACCTGGGTAATCAGAGGCAGCCCCGGAGGACTGCTGTACGACAAATTACGGAAAACTGGCTCAGCAAGTACCCCGTTAGTTCATCCAGTTAAGTAAAAGTTCCCGCTTTATATTTTTTCCTGTAAAGGTTGGTCTAATGAAAATGGCGGGATGATGATGGAGTTCAACGGTCGGGAGATAAAATCAGGGTGTTATATGGTCCGCCCCGCATTGTAAGGAAAAGTTTTCCATCATGACTAAAGAGTAATGCTTCCACTCTTATAATAAAGAGTCCGGCCTTTGGGATGAGGTCTCAATGCCTCTGGCCCTGATGGAATCCGCTCACTCCCACCTCATCAGGTCTTCGGCCTCTTCGGGCCCTGACCCCGGTCAGGTTCAAGGGAGTGCAGGTCTTACCTTTTATGCCATCATTTGAACTTTATCTTCGCAATTCGTTGCAGGCTTCTTACACTGATTAACCGCTTTTGCTTTTCTTGTCTATCGACAAATGTTTAATAGTTTGATGCCAATGCTCATGCCTTGTAGGGTTCTTTCTTGGTTAACACAGTACGGGTTGGCCAGGAGAACAAGTCGATGTTGCTGGTGAATGCAAAATCAGGGAGTGAGAGCAATCAGGGGAAGTGAATCACAGCGCCGTTTCCGTGGTTTCCGGCGTTAGCCTCTCTTCCTCTTTCATCATTTCTGTCGTTTTCCTTTCTTGTATAGCGCGTTTCAATATGGCTTGCGCAGATGAATGGCCGCTCTCCCTGGCGACCTTCAAAGGCGATTCGACGAACAACCATTTAAAGACCCGGTATTTCCCGAGAGAGCACTTCACCAATTCCTGTTCCGGGTCAATACCTCGTTCAAGCAAAAACTTCAGAATCGCGCAGTTCCCATTCCGGGCAGCGATGTAGAGCGCAGTAATGCCGTCTTTTTGAGGGGCCGACAGGAACGCCCTGATGGCGAAGAGTTTTTCCTCTTTCGCCAGGGGTTCCACCGCCTTGCTGTAAGCCTCGTCCAGAAACTCCATGATGCCGATATACCCATTCTGGGCAGCGATAAGCAACGCAGTAACACCGTCTTTGCGAGGGGCCGACAGGAACGTCGTGATGGCGGAGAGTTTTTCCTCTTCCACCAGGGGTTCCACCGCCTTGCTGTAAGCCCCGTTCAGGTGCTTCATGACGTCTAAATGCCCATTCTGGGCAGCGATAAGCAACGCGGTAACGCCGTCTTTACGAGGGGCCGACAGAAACGCCCTGATGGCGGAAAGTTTTTCCTCTTCCACCAGGGGTTCCACCGCCTTGCTGAAAGCGTCGGTCAGGCGCTTCACGACGCCGGAATGCCCATTCTGGGCAGCGATGTAGAGCGCAGTAGCACCGTCTTCGACAGGGGCCGACAGGAACGCCCTGATGGCGGAGAGTTTTTCCTCTTCCGCCCGGGGTTCCACCGCCTTGCTGAAAGCGTCGGTCAGGCGCTTCACGACGTCGGAATGCCCATTCTGGGCAGCGATGTAGAGCGCAGTAGCGCCGTCTTCTACAGGGGCCGACAGGAACGTCCTGATGGCGGAGAGTTTTTCCTCTTCCACCAGGGGTTCCACCGCCTTGCTGAAAGCGTCGGTCAGGCGCTTCACGACGTCGGAATGCCCATGCTGGGCAGCGATGTAGAGTGCAGTAACGCCGTCTTTGCGAGGGGCCGACAGGAACGCCCTGATGGCGGAGATTTTTTCCTCTTCCACCAGGGGTTCCACCGCCTTGCTGAAAGCGTCGGTCAGGCGCTTCACGACGTCGGAATGCCCATTCTGGGCAGCGATGTAGAGCGCAGTAGCGCCGTCTTCGACAGGGGCCGACAGGAACGCCCTGATGGCGGAGAGTTTTTCCTCTTCCGCCCGGGGTTCCACCGCCTTGCTGAAAGCGTCGATCAGGTACATCACGACGTCTAAATACCCATACCGGGCAGCGATGTAGAGCAGAGACACCGGTGAACCCGTTTTCCCCGACAGGAATAACTGGTTCACCTGATTTGAGTCATCTTTCAGCAACTCCTGCAACCAGACAAGATTGCCCGTTCGGCATGCCGCCAGCATCGGAGCCTCATTATAGGGGTTTGAACGGTCATCACAGTCAGCGGAACTCTCCATCACCATTTCCATTTCCATTTCCATTTCCGGTGACGAGGTATTTTGAGGAACCCCGCGACAGCCAAATACAGGGAGAAGGTTTCTGAGACAGTTCATAAACAGCCACACAATGAAATACAGTAAGACTATAGCTGGGCTTTAGAGTTCTCAAAGCACAATAGTTCAGCAAAAAATTTAATTAACTGTTAACAGCAACCATCCCCAACGATGAAATTTGAGATGGTTGCCATGCTCACATCAGAGAGTAATCCTTCAGGAGCTCTCTTGATTAAAACCGCGGGTAGAGAGTCACAGCCTGGTTTCCTCAATGCCCGGCATTAAGGCGACAGTCTCATTCAGCGCTATTGTTCTTGGCAGTTTGACGGCTCTCCTTTTTTCCTGAAGGAGGCATTCCAGACGGCGTTCCGTAACTAGATGGCCGCTCTTGCCTGCAGCCTTCAAAGGCGACCTGGCGAAGCACCATTTAAAGACCCGGTATTTCCCGAGAAAGCAAAGAGCCCATTTCTGTTCCGGATCAGCGCCCTGTTCAAGCAAAAAATTCAGAACCGCGCCGTACCCGTTCTGGGCAGCGACGAAGAGGGCGGTCGCTCCATCCTTGCAAGCGGCCGACAGGAACGCCCTGACCGCCGTGGACTTGTCCGCCTCTGGCAGGCTTGCCACGGCCTCGTTGAGCGCCCCGAACAGGTATTTTACGACGCCGAGATGCCCGTTCTGGCCAGCGATGTAGAGTGCGGTCGCTCCGTCCTGGCAAGCGGCCGACAGGAACGCCCTGACCGCCCTGGACTTGTCCGCCTCCGGCAGGGTATTTACGGCCTCGTTGAACGACTCGACCAGGTATTTCACGACGCCGAGATGCCCGTTCCCGGCAGCGGTGTAGAGGGCAGTCGCTCCGTCCTGGCAAGCACTCGACAGGAACGCCCTGACCGCCCTGGACTTGTCCGCCTCCGGCAAGGTTTCCACGGCCTCGTTGAACGACTTGACCAGGCATTTCACGACGCCGAGATGCCCGCACTGGGCAGCGATGTAGAGGGCGGTCATTCCGCCTTTGCAAGCGCTCGACAGGAACGCCCTGACGGCCGTGGATTTGTCCACCTCCGGCAGGGTTTTCACGGCCTCGTTGAGCGCCTCGACCAGGTATTTCACCACGCCGAGATGCCCGTTCTGGGCAGCGATGTAGAGGGCAGTCGTTCCACCTTTGCAAGCGGCCGACAGGAACCTCCTGACGGCCGTGGACTTGTCCGCCTCCGGCAGGGTTACCAAGGCCTCGTTAAGCGCCTCGCTCAGGTATTTTACGACGTCAAGATGCCCGTTCTGGGTAGCGATTAAGAAGGCGGTCGCTCCGTTTTCGCAAGCACTCGACAGGAACACCCTGAGCGCCGTGGACTTGTCCGCCTCTGGCAGGTTTCCCACGGCCTCGTTGAGCGCCTTGATCAGGCATTTTGCGACGTTGAGATGCCCGTTCTGGGCAGCGATGAAGAGGGCGGTCGCTCCGTCCTGGCAAGCGGCCGACAGGAACCTCCTGGCGGCCATGGACTTGTCTGCCTCTGGCAGGGTTTCCATGGCCTCGTTGATAGCCTTGATCAGGCATTTCGCGACGTCGAGATGCCCGTTCCGGGCAGCGATGAAGAGCGGATACACATGACGGGCAGGATTAGTAATTTTCGACAGGAATGATCTGTTCACCAGAGCTGGATCGTTCGCCAGCAACTCTTGAACCCAGGGAAGATTATTGCCGCGACAGGCCGCCAGTATCGGAGCCTCACCGTTTGGATTTGATCTGTCGTCATCGTCAGCACTGGAAAAGGAAGGCGCAGCACTCGGCCCCGATAATAGGGCATGTTGAGCGGTTAACCGGCAGGTAGAAAATCGACTCCTGATAGCATCCATAAACTGACAACTCGATAAGATACGAGAATGGAATTATAGGTGTTCAATCGTTTTTGTCTTTTTTTTCTCGCGTGAAGAAAGGGTCAGGGCAAGCCGTCTGTCCGCCGGTACGATGGCAGGGATCGGGGAAAGACAAAAATCAGGGCCATCATTTTGCATAACACGTGTCGTTTATGGTGATAAACAATATATTTGCACAATGAAAGACCTGCCCCCAGCTTTTCTGACCCCAGCTTTTCAGGAACGTATTGAGCTGCCCCCGGAAGAGAAGCAGGGTGCCCTTGAGACCTTCTTCACCAAAGTCCGGGAAGAGCTGGATATCATTCCCAAATCCGCAGTGACCGTTAGCATGCTGGCTTGGATCATCATTGCCAAATATTGCGATGCCCTGCCATTGTTCCGGCAGGAAAAAATACTGGCACGCTATGGCGGCTCCATTACCCGGACGACCATGGCCAACTGGCTGATCCGGTTGTCCCTGCAACTGCAGTCCCTGATCAACCTGATGGCAGACCATCAGCGGGTCGGCCACATCATGAATGCTGATGAAACCCGGATCCAGGTACTCAAGGAACTCAGCAAGGCCATCCACTCGGATAAGTACATGTGGGTGACCCTGGGTGGCCCACCAAGGCAACCGGCGGGGTTGGCTATTACGCTGGTTAAATTAGCGTTTACCTTCTATTGTTGTCATCCCCAGACGATTCTCCAACTGGAAACAGGTAATCCCCGAAGAAACCATGCAGTCACCTTCCTCCTCAGTAACCGCAGACGCGGCATCCCCGTTAACAGCCACTGAAGCCGGAAGGCACCGGCCAGCACACAGCCGAAAACAAAAAAGAAAGCGATCCATGTCAGGTTACCGGGTGGAACAGACAACAACGGTCACTGGAACATTTCCACCGCATCAACTGCAATCTGAATCCGGGCCCATCCCATCCATAAAGCGCAGGCGTGTTACTGACAACAACAGGAGTATTGTGTGTTCTGCAACTTCGCTACCTGTTAATCCGGAGCCAATGGAGACCGAACCGGCCATGCCTGCTGACGCAACTTCCAGGCTTCCGGGAGTGATCAGTTTCCTATCAAGAAATCTACCAACAGTGAGCGACAACAGGCTATTAACTGGCAATGAACATACCTCAGCGATGGTGCAGGTCATACCTGAACCAATGAAGGATGTACCGCTCACTACAGAAATTAACAGTGAAACATCAATTTCAGAATTTTCTGTAAGCCAGCAAAATGAACTGCGAACACATTTAAATAATCAAGAAATTCAAGCAATATTAACGAATGCCCGGACTCTTCTGAAAAACCTCAAAGACAGGAAAATCCAGTTAGCGCGAGACAGGGGAAAGCCGCCCGCACATTCCCTCTTTTCCAAGTTAAAAACCTTCAGCATTGTTAAAGATTCTCAGACTTTCAAAGGCTATTTTGCCAGGGCCAACACATTCTTTTTAGCTGTAAATCCCCAGCAGATTACCAATACCAGCTGCCTTACCAGCATGCTCAATTCGAAGACTCAGATAAAAAAGTTTGCAGAAGAAAGCGAGGAAAACATTCAGGCGGTTGCTGCTAACCCATGCTTGAAACAGATTGCCTCCATGTGTAATGGCAAAGGCTTGCCCGACAAAGCGAAGGTGGAAGCGCTCAAAGCGTGGGAGTGCTGGAAGGTGAACGGCGAATTCAGCCCGGAACTGCTGCGGGCCTTTTCCTCCATGTGTCATGGCAAAGGCTTGCCCGACAAAGCGAAGGTGGAAGCGCTCAAAGCGTGGGAGTGCTGGAAGGTGAACGGCGAATTCAGCCTGGAACTGCTGCGCGCCTTTTCCTCCATGTGTAATGGCAAAGGCTTGCCCGACAAAGCGAAGGTGGAAGCGTTCCTTGCGTGGGAGTGCTGGAAGGTGAACAGCGAATTCAGCCTGGAACTGCTGCGGGCCTTTTCCTCCATGTGTCATGGCAAAGGCTTGCCCGACAAAGCGAAGGTGGAAGCGCTCAAAGCGTGGGAGTGCTGGAAGGTGAACGGCGAATTCAGCCTGGAACTGCTGCGGGCCTTTTCCTCCATGTGTCATGCCAAAGGCTTGCCCGACAAAGCGAAGGTGGAAGCGCTGAAAGCGTGGGAGTGCTGGAAGGTGAACGGCGAATTCAGCCTGGGACTGCTGCGGGCCTTTTCCTCCATGTGTAATGGCAAAGGCTTGCCCGACAAAGCGAAGGTGGAAGCGTTCCTGGCGTGGGAGTGCTGGAAGGTGAACGGCGAATTCAGCCTGGAACTGCTGCGGGCCTTTTCCTCCATGTGTAATGGCAAAGGCTTGCCCGAAAAAGCGAAGGTGGAAGCGCTCAAAGCGTGGGAGTGCTGGAAGGTGAACGGCGAATTCAGCCTGGCACTGCTGCGGGCCTTTTCCTCCATGATGAGCACTAGGGGCTTGCCCGACAAAGCGAAGGTGGAAGCGCTCAAAGCGTGGGAGTGCTGGAAGGTGAACGGCGAATTCAGCCTGGCACTGCTGCGGGCCTTTTCCTCCATGATGAGCCGTAGGGGCTTGCCCGACAAAGCGAAGGTGGAAGCGCTCAAAGCGTCGGAGTGCTGGAAGGTGAACGGCGAATTCAGCCTGGAACTGCTGCGAGCCTTTTCCACCATGTGTAATGGCAAAGGCTTGCCCGACAAAGCGAAGGTGGAAGCGCTCAAAGCGTGGGAGTGCTGGAAGGTGAACGGCGAATTCAGCCTGGAACTGCTGCGGGCCCTTTCCTCCATGTGTAATGGCAAAGGCTTGCCCGACAAAGCGAAGGTGGAAGCGCTCAAAGCGTGGGAGTGCTGGAAGGTGAACGGCGAATTCAGCCTGGAACTGCTGCGGGCCTTTTCCTCCATGTGTCATGGCAAAGGCTTGCCCGACCAAGCGAAGGTGGAAGCGCTCAAAGCGTCGGAGTGCTGGAAGGTGAACGGCGAATTCAGCCTGGAACTGCTGCGGGCCTTTTCCTCCATGTGTCATGGCAAAGGCTTGCCCGACAAAGCGAAGGTGAAAGCGTTCCTGGCGTGGGAGTGCTGGAAGGTGAACGGCGAATTCAGCCTGGAACTGCTGCGGGCCTTTTCCTCCATGTGTAATGGCAAAGGCTTGCCCGACAAAGCGAAGGTGGAAGTGCTCAAAGCGTGGGAGTGCTGGAAGGTGAACGGCGAATTCAGCCTGGAACTGCTGCGGGCCTTTTCCTCCATGTATAATGGCAAAGGCCTGCCCGACAAAGCGACGGTGGAAGCGTTCGTTCAATGGCTACCCTCGGATGAAAATAAGAATATTCTGAAACTTTCTTGCCGAATATTTGCCAGTTTTGGTTTGCCCTCAGGAGAAAAACTGACTGAAAATGAGAAAACACTTCGCCAATGTCTTAATCAGTATGTTTGTACCACTGAACATGGAGATGACAATAGTGATGAAGATCTTTTAGAATCGAGTCAAATGAAAGCACTGGCTCTGTTCTTCTCCGGGCCTGCAAAATGGCGCATGAAAATTGCCGAATTCCAACAATATCTGGCTGCCCACAAGAGTCCTCGACATGACAGAGTGGCTGTTCGTGCTGCACTGCAATCATTGCTACCGATATTGGCTATCCATGGAGGAACTGGTATCCAGTTCTGGATGGAAAAATATCGTGAAAATCCACGCTGCAAAGGAGTACTCACTAAGGCATTAGCCATTCCTGCACCACTGGCTTTAACAAAATTTGCACTAACGCAACTCCCTGAATCTGAGAGGCAGGAATACCTTGAACTGTGCAGAAACCTGAAGCCAGCCCCGACTCAGGAACAGTGGTATGCATTAAAACCACTTTGCCAACAGCTTGGCCAGCAATTTGACTTCACGCAACCCAAACGCACGATGCTGGAGATTCTCTGGCAACAATCAGAAGATAACCGCGCAAAATACGCGGATAAGATGGATGAGCTATTCAAAACCTTGCCCACCATCTCACAGTGGTGCGGGTTACATCGGGTGCTTGGACAACTCAAAATGCAGCAATTCATGGATGCCTGTCTTGACTATCAGGCTGCACCTGAAACTGCTCCTGATGTCACGATTCAGCAACGGTTGCTGGAAGGAATGCTGCTCACCAACCACGCTCTACCTGAACCAGAGAAAATACCGGATCTCTGCTTTTCAAAGCGAGTGGCAACAGATGATAAAAGAGGGGTGATGGTCGGTGGTGATCCCGCCATGTCGGGCCAGGAACGCCTGTGGCGCTTTATCACGGCCATGTTAATTGAGCTTGAACAAACAGAATATCAATTCAAGAATCAAAGACTAACCGTTTTGCCAGACGATGGCGATCCGGTGGTACTCCAAAATCCAGAGTTTACCCTGAGAGATACCGGCTTTGTTATCAAGAACTGGACATTGCAACAGTTAACCGCCTTTTTCAAGGCAACCGAGTTCACAGAACAATGGTATAAAAAGCCTCAGGACAAGCGCGATCTCTATGCAATCAGGCTTGAGGCAAAATTAGCCCAAATAAAATCGAGAACCAAAGAGCCCAAGAAAGCCAAGCCTAAAAAAATACCACACCTGGTGGCACCCTCTCTGATTATCAGTCTAATCAATTGCCATAAACCATTAAAGCCTGCGGTCTGGTCATCTCTTGAACACTATGCCAGCAGCGGCCAGCTAAACGCCCGTTTATGCACGGCACTCAGCCCGGTTATCAAAGATGATAAAGACGGCATTGTTCCAGACCTCGTTAAGAAAGCGGTGGTTGCAAAGTTGGAACAGATTGAGGCAGCAAAAACGCCAGTAGTAACATCAATCCCTCAGCAAGGACTTCCAGCAAGGGCAAGCATACCGACTCAAGGGAACCAGGTTGCCAACAGTCGCATTCAAGGGCCGCTATCTGACTTTGACGCGGCAATGGAAGCGCTGGATCGTTTTCACGAACTGGGAAATGCAGAACTTGAACTGCTGGAACCCCACCGAAGCCGAATGGCTTCTGTTGAATTAAGCACGGCTATCTGCAAAATGAGCTACGCAGTGGATTCAGAAACACGGAAAGAATGGCATGAAGCCAGCGAGAAAAGGAGAAGAGACCCATTTGGGCTTGATGAAATAGTGGCATGGGATTTGGATTCGTTGGCGACATTGGATTCATTGGCGACAGAGTCAGAACTGGTCAACAACGATGACTGGATGGAAGAGTTCCTGCAAGGGCTGTGATATGCATTCACACGTTGCCGGTGAAAAACACCTTCTATAACCCGTATTCCAGAGGATGACACCTGTTCTTTAAAGGTGAACCCCAAGGTTCTCGCAAGCTTCTCATGTGTAATACCAATTCCACCTTCTAAATATGATAACGAGCAAGTCATTTTGGGCCGCTGGGCAAGGCGGAATGACGAGTAATAGCAGGGCTATTGCGAGGAATTCCAACGAAGATCCAGCGGTTCAAAATGGCTGCGCAGTTCATATTTAGAAGGTGGAGTTGGTATAAACACATCTCACAGCCAGAGTGCCTGACAAAACAGGTCAGCCTTGTTTGATACCGGCTGCCTGGAACTTTACCGGGCTGACCAGGTCAGTTCTATTGTTGTCATTGCCAGACGATTCTCCAACTGGAAACAGGTAATCCCCGGAGAAACCATGCAGTCACCTTCCTCCTCAGTAACCGCAGACACGGCATCCCCGTTAACATCCACTGAAGCCGGAAGGCACCGGCCAGCAAACAGCCGAAAACAAGAAAGAAAGCGATCCATGTCAGGTTACCAGGTGGAACAGACAACAACGGGCACTGGAACATTGCCACCGCATCAACTGCAATCTGAATCCGGGCCCATCCCACCCATAAAGCGCAGGCGTGTTACTGACAACAGCAGGCGTATAGTCTGTTCTGCAACTTCGCTACCTGCTAATCCGGAGCCAATGGAGACAGAACCGGCCATGCCTGCTGACGCAGCTTCAGGGCTTCCGGGAGTGATCAGCTCCCTATTAAGAAATCTACCAACAGTCAGCGACAACAGGCTATTAGCTGGCAATGAACATACCTCAGCGATGGTGCAGGTCATGCCTGAACCAATAAAGGATGTGCCGCTCACTACAGAAAATAACAGTGAAACATCAATTTCAGAATTTTCTGTAAGCCAACAAAATGAACTGCGAACACATTTAAATAATCAAGAAATTCAAGCAGTATTAACGAATGCCGGGACTCTTCTGAAAAACCTCAAAGACAGGAACATCCAGTTAGCGCGAGACAGGGGAAAACCGCCCGCACATTCCCTCTTTTCCAAGTTAAAAAACTTCAGCATTGTTAAAGATTCTCAGACTTTCAAAGGCTATTTTGCCAGGGCCAACACGTTCTTTTTAGCTGTCAATCCCCAGCAGATTACCAATACCAGCTGCCTTACCAGCATGCTCTACTCGAAGACTCAGATAAAAAAGTTTGCAGAAGAAAGCGAGGAAAACATTCAGGCGGTTGCTGCTAACCCATGCTTGAAACAGATTGCCTCCATGTGTAATGGCAAAGGCTTGCCCGACAAAGCGAAGGTGGAAGCGTTCGTGGCGTGGGAGTGCTGGAAGGTGAACGGCGAATTCAGCCTGGAACTGCTGCGGGCCTTTTCCTCCATGTGTAATGGCAAAGGCTTGCCCGGCAAAGCGAAGGTGGAAGCGTTCGTAGCATGGGAGTGCTGGAAGGTGAACGGCGAATTCAGCCTGGAACTGCTGCGGGCCTTTTCCTCCATGATGAGCAGAAGGGGCTTACCCGACAAAGCGAAGGTGGAAGCGCTCAAAGCGTGGGAGTGCTGGAAGGTGAACGGCGAATTCAGCCTGGAACTGCTGCGGGCCTTTTCCTCCATGTGTCATGGCAAAGGCTTGCCCGACAAAGCGAAGGTGGAAGCGTTCATAACGTGGGAGTGCTGGAAGGTGAACGGCGAATTCAGCCTGGACCTGCTGCGGGCCTTTTCCTCCATGATGAGCACTAGGGGCTTGCCCGACAAAGCGAAGGTGAAAGCGTTCGTGGCGTGGGAGTGCTGGAAGGTGAACGGCGAATTCAGCCTGGACCTGCTGCGGGCCTTTTCCTCCATGTGTCATGGCAAAGGCTTGCCCGACAAAGCGAAGGTGAAAGCGTTCGTGGCGTGGGAGTGCTGGAAGGTGAACGGCGAATTCAGCCTGGAACTGCTGCGGGCCTTTTCCTCCATGATGAGCAGTAGGGGCTTGCCCGACAAAGCGAAGGTGGAAGCGTTCGTGGCGTGGGAGTGCTGGAAGGTGAACGGCAAATTCAGCCTGGACCTGCTGCGGGCCTTTTCCTCCATGATGAGCAGTAGGGGCTTGCCCGACAAAGCGAAGGTGGAAGCGCTCAAAGCGTGGGAGTGCTGGAAGGTGAACGGCGAATTCAGCCTGGAACTGCTGCGGGCCTTTTCCTCCATGTGTAATGGCAAAGGCTTGCCCGACAAAGCGAAGGTGGAAGCGCTCAAAGCGTGGGAGTGCTGGAAGGTGAACGGCGAATTCAGCCTGGAACTGCTGCGGGCCATTTCCTCCATGTTTAATGGCAACGGCTTGCCCGACAAAGCGAAGGTGGAAGCGTTCTTGGCGTGGGAGTGCTGGAAGGTGAACGGCGAATTCAGCCTGGAACTGCTGCGGGCCTTTTCCTCCATGTGTCATAGCAAAGGCTTGCCCGACAAAGCGAAGGTGGAAGCGCTCAAAGCGTGGCAGTGCTGGAAGGTGAACGGCGAGTTCAGCCTGGAACTGCTGCGGGCCTTTTCCTCCATGTGTCATGGCAAAGGCTTGCCCGACAAAGCGAAGGTGGAAGCGTTCGTGGCGTGGGAGTGCTGGAAGGTGAACGGCGAATTCAGCCTGGAACTGCTGCGGGCCTTTTCCTCCATGATGAGCAGTAGGGGCTTGCCCGACAAAGCGAAGGTGGAAGCGTTCGTTCAATGGCTACCCTCGGATGAAAATAAGAATATTCTGAAACTTTCTTGCCGAATATTTGCCAGTTTTGGTTTGCCCTCAGGAAAAAAACTGACTGAAAATGAGAAAACACTTCGCCAATGTCTTAATCAGCATGGTTGTACCACTGAACATGGAGACGACAATAGTGATGAAGATCTTTTAGAATCAAGTCAAATGAAAGCACTGGCTCTGTTCTTCTCTGGGCCAGCAAAATGGCGCATGAAATTTGCCGAATTCCAACAATATCTGGCTGCCCACAAGAGTCCTCGAAATGACAGAGTGGCTGTTCGTGCTGCGCTGAAATCATTGCTACCGATATTGGCTATCCATGGAGGAACTGGTATCCAGTTCTGGATGGAAAAATATCGTGAAAATCCACGCTGCAAAGGAGTACTCACTCAGGCATTAGCCATTCCTGCACCACTGGCTTTAACAAAATTTGCACTAACGCAACTCCCTGAATCTGAGAGGCAGGAATACCTTGAACTGTGCAGAAACCTGAAGCCAGCCCCAACTCAGGAACAGTGGTATGCATTAAAACCACTTTGCCAACAGCTTGGCCAGCGATTTGACTTCATGCAATCCAAACGCACGATGCTGGAGATTCTCTGGCAACAATCAGAAGATAACCGCTCAAAATACGCGGATAGGATGGATGAGCTATTCAAAACCTTGCCCACCATCTCACAGTGGCGCGGGTTACATCGGGTGCTTGGACAACACCAAATGCAGCAATTCATGGATGCCTGTCTTGACTATCAGGCTACCCCTGAAACCGCTCCTGATGTCACGACTCAGCAACGGTTGCTGGCAGGAATGCTGCTCACCAACCACGCTCTACCTGAACCAGAGAAAATACCGGATCTCTGCTTTTCAAACCGAGTGGCAACAGATGATAAAAGAGGGGTGATGGTCGGTGGTGATCCCGCCATGTCGGGCCAGGAACGCCTGTGGCACTTTATCACGGCCATGTTAGTTGAGCTTGAACAAACAGAATATCAATTCAAGAATCAAAGGCTAACCGTTTTGCCAGACGATGGCGATCCGGTGGTACTCCAAAATCCAGAGTTTACCCTGAGAGATACCGGCTTTGTTATCAAGAACTGGACATTGCAACAGTTAACCGCCTTTTTCAAGGCAACCGAGTTCACAGAACAATGGTATAAAAAGCCTCAGGACAAGCGCGATCTCTATGCGATCAGGCTTGAGGCAAAATTAGCCCAAATAAAATCGAGAACCAAAGAGCCCAAGAAAGCCAAGCCTAAAAAAATACCACACCTGGTGGCACCCTCTCTGATTATCAGTCTAATCAATTGCCATAAACCATTAAAGCCTGCGGTCTGGTCATCTCTTGAACACTATGCCAGCAGCGGCCAGCTAAACGCCCGTTTATGCACGGCACTTAGCCCGGTTATCAAAGATGATAAAGACGGCATGGTTCCAGACCTCGTTAGGAAAGCGGTGGTTGCAAAGTTGGAACAGATTGAGGCAGCAAAAACGCCAGTAGTAACATCAATCCCGCAGCAAGGACTTCCAGCAAGGGCAAGCATACCGACTCAAGGGAACCCGGTTGCCAACAGTCGCATTCAAGGGCCGCTATCTGACTTTGACGCGGCAATGGAAACTCTGGATCGTTTTCACGAACTGGGAAATGCAGAACTTGAACTGCTGGAACCCCACCGAAGCCGAATGACTTATGTTGAATTAAGCACTGCTATCTGCAAAATGAGCTACGCAGTGGACTCAGAAACACGGAAAGAATGGCATGAAGCCAGCGAGAAAAAGAGAAGAGACCCACTTGGGCTTGATGAAATAGTGGCATGGGATTTGGATTCATTGGCGACATTGGATTCATTGGCGACAGAGTCAGAACTGGTCAACAACGATGACTGGATGGAAGAGTTCCTGCAAGGGCTGTGATATGCAAGGCTTGCATCGGTGCATACGACTGCTTCAATATTTATTCGACCGTTCAAATGACGACAAAGCTCGTCTGCACCCTGATTCTCCAGACTGCCTGACAAAACAGGTCAGCCTTCCCTGATACCGGCTACCCGGAACTTTACCGGGCTGACCAGGTCAGTTCTATTGTTGTCATCCCAAGACGATTCTCCAACTGGAAACAGGTAATCCCCGAAGAAACCATGCAGTCACCTTCCTCCTCAGTAACCGCAGGCACGGCATCCCCGTTAACAGCCACTAAAGCCAGAAGGCACCGGCCAGCAAACAGCCGAAAACAAGATAGAAAGCGATCCATGTCAGGTTACCGGGTGGAACAGACAACAACGGTCACTGGAATATTTCCACCGCATCAACTGCAATCTGAATCCGGGCCCATCCCATCCATAAAGCGCAGGCGTGTTACTGACAACAGCAGGCGTATTGTGTGTTCTGCAACTTCGCTACCTGCTAATCCGGAGCCAATGGAGACCGAACCGGCCATGCCTGCTGACCCAGCTGCCAGGCTTCCGGGAGTGATCAGTTTCCTATCAAGAAATCTACCAATAGTCAGCGACAACAGGCTATTAACTGGCAATGAACATACCTCAGCGATGGTGCAGGTCATGCCTGAATCAATGAAGGATGTACCGCTCACTACAGAAATTAACAGTGGAACATCAATTTCAGAATTTTCTGTAAGCCAGCAAAATGAACTGCGAACACATTTAAATAATCAAGAAATTCAAGCAATATTAAAGAATGCCGGGACTCTTCTGAAAAACCTCAAAGACAGGAAAATCCAGTTAGCGCGAGACAGGGGAAAGCCGCCCGCACATTCCCTCTTTTCCAAGTTAAAAAAATTCAGCATTGTTAAAGATTCTCAGACTTTCAAAGGCTATTTTGCCAGGGCCAACACGTTCTTTTTAGCTGTAAATCCCCAGCAGATTACCAATACCAGCTGCCTTACCAGCATGCTCAAGTCGAAGACTCAGATAAAAAAGTTTGCAGAAGAAAGCGAGGAAAATATTCAGGCGGTTGCTGCTAACCCATGCTTGAAACAGATTGCCTCCATGTGTAATGGCAAAGGCTTGCCCGACAAAGCGAAGGTGGAAGCGCTCAAAGCGTGGGAGTGCTGGAAGGTGAACGGCGAATTCAGCCTGGAACTGCTGCGGGCCTTTTCCTCCATGTGTCATGGAAAAGGCTTGCCCGACAAAGCGAAGGTGGAAGCGCTCAAAGCGTGGGAGTGCTGGAAGGTGAACGGCGAATTCAGCCTGGAACTGCTGCGGGCCTTTTCCTCCATGTGTCATTGCAAAGGCTTGCCTGACAAAGCGAAGGTGGAAGCGTTCGTGGTGTGGGAGTGCTGGAAGGTGAACGGCGAATTCAGCCTGGAACTGCTGCGGGCCTTTTCCTCCATGTGTAATGGCAAAGGCTTGCCCGACAAAGCGAAGGTGGAAGCGTTCGTGGTGTGGGAGTGCTGGAAGGTGAACGGCGAATTCAGCCTGGAACTGCTGCGGGCCTTTTCCTCCATGATGAGCACTAGGGGCTTGCCCGACAAAGCGAAGGTGGAAGCGTTCGTGGCGTGGGAGTGCTGGAAGGTGAACGGCGAATTCAGCCTGGAACTGCTGCGGGCCTTTTCCTCCATGTGTCATGGCAAAGGCTTGCCCGACAAAGCGAAGGTGGAAGCGTTCGTGGCGTGGGAGTGCTGGAAGGTGAACGGCGAATTCAGCCTGGAACTGCTGCGGGCCTTTTCCTCCATGTGTCATGGCAAAGGCTTGCCCGACAAAGCGAAGGTGGAAGCGCTCAAAGCGTGGGAGTGCTGGAAGATGAACGGCAAATTCAGCCTGGAACTGCTGCGAGCCTTTTCCTCCATGATGAGCAGTAGGGGCTTGCCCGACAAAGCGAAGGTGGAAGCGCTCAAAGCGTGGGAGTGCTGGAAGGTGAACGGCGAATTCAGCCTGGAACTGCTGCGGGCCTTTTCCTCCATGTGTCATGGCAAAGGCTTGCCCGACAAAGCGAAGGTGGAAGCGCTCAAAGCGTGGGAGTGCTGGAAGGTGAACGGCGAATTCAGCCTGGAACTGCTGCGGGCCTTTTCCTCCATGATGAGCAGTAGGGGCTTGCCCGACAAAGCAAAGGTGGAAGCGTTCGTGGTGTGGGAGTGCTGGAAGGTGAACGGCGAATTCAGCCTGGAACTGCTGCGGGCCTTTTCCTCCATGTGTAATGGCAAAGGCTTGCCCGACAAAGCGAAGGTGGAAGCGCTCAAAGCGTGGGAGTGCTGGAAGGTGAACGGCGAATTCAGCCTGGAACTGCTGCGGGCCTTTTCCTCCATGATGTGCAGTAGGGGCTTGCCCGACAAAGCGAAAGTGGAAGCGCTCAAAGCGTGGGAGTGCTGGAAGGTGAACGGCGAATTCAGCCTGGAACTGCTGCGGGCCTTTTCCTCCATGTGTCATGGCAAAGGCTTGCCCGACAAAGCGAAGGTGGAAGCGTTCGTTCAATGGCTACCCTCGGATGAAAATAAGAATATTCTGAAACTTTCTTGTCGAATATTTGCCAGTTTTGGTTTGCCCTCAAGAGAAAAACTGACTGAAAATGAGAAAACACTGCGCCAATGTCTTAATCAGCATGGCTGTACCACTGAACATGGAGACGACAATAGTGATGAAGATCTTTTAGAATCGAGTCATATGAAAGCACTGGCTCTGTTCTTCTCCGGGCCCGCAACATGGCGCATGAAAATTGCCGAATTCCAACAATATCTGGCTGCCCACAAGAGTCCTCGACATGACAGAGTGGCTGTTCGTGCTGCGCTGAAATCATTGCTACCGATATTGGCTATCCATGGAGGAACTGGTATCCAGTTCTGGATGGAAAAATATCGTGAAAATCCACGCTGCAAAGGAGTACTCACTCAGGCATTAGCCATTCCTGCACCACTGGCTTTAACAAAATTTGCACTAACGCAACTCCCTGAATCTGAGATGCAGGAATACCTTGAACTGTGCAGAAACCTGAAGCCAGCCCCAACTCAGGAACAGTGGTATGCATTAAAACCACTTTGCCAACAGCTTGGCCAGCGATTTGACTTCATGCAATCCAAACGCACGATGCTGGAGATTCTCTGGCAACAATCAGAAGATAACCGCTCAAAATACGCGGATAGGATGGATGAGCTATTCAAAACCTTGCCCACCATCTCACAGTGGCGCGGGTTACATCGGGTGCTTGGACAACACCAAATGCAGCAATTCATGGATGCCTGTCTTGACTATCAGGCTACCCCTGAAACCGCTCCTGATGTCACGACTCAGCAACGGTTGCTGGCAGGAATGCTGCTCACCAACCACGCTCTACCTGAACCAGAGAAAATACCGGATCTCTGCTTTTCAAACCGAGTGGCAACAGATGATAAAAGAGGGGTGATGGTCGGTGGTGATCCCGCCATGTCGGGCCAGGAACGCCTGTGGCACTTTATCACGGCCATGTTAGTTGAGCTTGAACAAACAGAATATCAATTCAAGAATCAAAGGCTAACCGTTTTGCCAGACGATGGCGATCCGGTGGTACTCCAAAATCCAAAGTTTACCCTGAGAGATACCGGCTTTGTTATCAAGAACTGGACATTGCAACAGTTAACCGCCTTTTTCAAGGCAACCGAGTTCACAGAACAATGGTATAAAAAGCCTCAGGACAAGCGCGATCTCTATGCGATCAGGCTTGAGGCAAAATTAGCCCAAATAAAATCGAGAACCAAAGAGCCCAAGAAAGCCAAGCCTAAAAAAATACCACACCTGGTGGCACCCTCTCTGATTATCAGTCTAATCAATTGCCATAAACCATTAAAGCCTGCGGTCTGGTCATCTCTTGAACACTATGCCAGCAGCGGCCAGCTAAACGCCCGTTTATGCACGGCACTTAGCCCGGTTATCAAAGATGATAAAGACGGCATGGTTCCAGACCTCGTTAGGAAAGCGGTGGTTGCAAAGTTGGAACAGATTGAGGCAGCAAAAACGCCAGTAGTAACATCAATCCCGCAGCAAGGACTTCCAGCAAGGGCAAGCATACCGACTCAAGGGAACCCGGTTGCCAACAGTCGCATTCAAGGGCCGCTATCTGACTTTGACGCGGCAATGGAAACTCTGGATCGTTTTCACGAACTGGGAAATGCAGAACTTGAACTGCTGGAACCCCACCGAAGCCGAATGACTTATGTTGAATTAAGCACTGCTATCTGCAAAATGAGCTACGCAGTGGACTCAGAAACACGGAAAGAATGGCATGAAGCCAGCGAGAAAAAGAGAAGAGACCCACTTGGGCTTGATGAAATAGTGGAATGGGGTTTTGATTCATTGGCGACATTGGATTCATTGGCGACAGAGTCAGAACTGGTCAACAACGATGACTGGATGGAAGAGTTCCTGCAAGGGCTGTGATATGCAAGGCTTGCATCGGTGCATACGACTGCTTCAATATTTATTCGACCGTTCAAATGACGACAAAGCTCGTCTGCACCCTGATTCTCCAGACTGCCTGACAAAACAGGTCAGCCTTCCCTGATACCGGCTACCCGGAACTTTACCGGGCTGACCAGGTCAGTTCTATTGTTGTCATCCCAAGACGATTCTCCAACTGGAAACAGGTAATCCCCGAAGAAACCATGCAGTCACCTTCCTCCTCAGTAACCGCAGGCACGGCATCCCCGTTAACAGCCACTAAAGCCAGAAGGCACCGGCCAGCAAACAGCCGAAAACAAGATAGAAAGCGATCCATGTCAGGTTACCGGGTGGAACAGACAACAACGGTCACTGGAATATTTCCACCGCATCAACTGCAATCTGAATCCGGGCCCATCCCATCCATAAAGCGCAGGCGTGTTACTGACAACAGCAGGCGTATTGTGTGTTCTGCAACTTCGCTACCTGCTAATCCGGAGCCAATGGAGACCGAACCGGCCATGCCTGCTGACCCAGCTGCCAGGCTTCCGGGAGTGATCAGTTTCCTATCAAGAAATCTACCAATAGTCAGCGACAACAGGCTATTAACTGGCAATGAACATACCTCAGCGATGGTGCAGGTCATGCCTGAACCAATGAAGGATGTACCGCTCACTACAGAAAATAACAGTGAAACATCAATTTCAGAATTTTCTGTAAGCCAGCAAAATGAACTGCGAACACATTTCAATAATCAAGAAATTCAAGCAATATTAACGAATGCCGGGACTCTTCTGAAAAACCTCAAAGACAGGAAAATCCAGTTAGCGCGAGACAGGGGAAAGCCGCCTGCACATTCCCTCTTTTCCAGGTTAAAAAACTTCAGCATTGTTAAAGATTCTCAGACTTTCAAAGGCTATTTTGCCAAGGCCAACACCTTCTTTTTAGCGGTCAATCCCCAGCAGGTTACCAATACCAGCTGCCTTACCAGCATGCTCAAGTTGAAGACTCAGATAAAAAAGTTTGCAGAAGAAAGCGAGGAAAACATTCAGGCGGTTGCTGCTAACCCATGCTTGAAACAGATTGCCTCCATGTGTAATGGCAAAGGCTTGCCCGACAAAGCGGAGGTGGAAGCGCTCAAAGCGTGGGAGTGCTGGAAGGTGAACGGCGAATTCAGCCTGGAACTGCTGCGGGCCTTTTCCTCCATGTGTAATGGCAAAGGCTTGCCCGACAAAGCGAAGGTGGAAGCGCTCAAAGCGTGGGAGTGCTGGAAGGTGAACGGCGAATTCAGCCTGGAACTGCTGCGGGCCTTTTCCTCCATGATGAGCAGTAGGGGCTTGCCCGACAAAGCGATGGTGGAAGCGCTCAAAGCGTGGGAGTGCTGGAAGGTGAACGGCGAATTCAGCCTGGAACTGCTGCGGGCCTTTTCTTCCATGTGTAATAGCAAAGGCTTACCCGACAAAGCGAAGGTGGAAGCGTTCGTGGCGTGGGAGTGTTGGAAGGTGAACGGCGAATTCAGCCTGGAACTGCTGCGGGCCTTTTCCTCCATGTGTAATGGCAAAGGCTTGCCCGACAAAGCGAAGGTGGAAACGTTCGTGGCGTGGGAGTGCTGGAAGGTGAACGGCGAATTCAGCCTGCAACTGCTGCGGGCCTTTTCCTCCATGATGAGCAGTAGGGGCTTGCCCGACCAAGCGAAGGTGGAAGCGCTCAAAGCGTGGGAGTGCTGGAAGGTGAACGGCGAATTCAGCCTGGAACTGCTGCGGGCCTTTTCCTCCATGATGAGCAGTAGGGGCTTGCCCGACAAAGCGAAGGTGGAAGCGCTCAAAGCGTGGGAGTGCTGGAAGGTGAACGGCGAATTCAGTCTGGAACTGCTGCGGGCCTTTTCCTCCATGATGAGCACCAGGGGCCTGCCCGACAAAGCGAAGGTGGAAGCGCTCAAAGCGTGGGAGTGCTGGAAGGTGAACGGCGAATTCAGCCTGGAACTGCTGCGGGCCTTTTCCCCCATGTGTAATGGCAAAGGCTTGCCCGACAAAACGAAGGTGGAAGCGCTCAAAGCGTGGGAGTGCTGGAAGGTGAACGGCAAATTCAGCCTGGAACTGCTGCGGGCCTTTTCCTCCATGTGTCATGGCAAAGGCTTGCCCGACAAAGCGAAGGTGGAAGCGTTCGTGCAATGGCTATCCTCGGATGAAAATAAGAATATTCTGAAACTTTCTTGCCGAATATTTGCAAGTTTTGGTTTGCCCTCAGCAGAAAAACTGACTGAAAATGAGAAAACACTGCGCCAATGTCTTAATCAGCATGGTTGTACCACTGAACATGGAGACGACAATAGCGATGAAGATCTTTTAGAATCGAGTCAAATGAAAGCACTGGCTCTGTTCTTCTCTGGGCCCGCAAAATGGCGCATGAAATTTGCCGAATTCCAACAATATCTGGCGGCCCACAAGAGTCCTCGAAATGACAGAGTGGCCGTTCGTGCTGCGCTGAAATCATTGCTACCGATATTGGCTATCCATGGCGGAACTGGCATCCAGTTCTGGATGGAAAAATATCGTGAAAATCCACGCTGCAAAGGAGTACTCACTAAGGCATTAGCCATTCCTGCACCACTGGCTTTAACAAAATTTGCACTAACGCAACTCCCTGAATCTGAGAGGCAGGAATACCTTGAACTGTGCAGAAACCTGAAGCCAGCCCCAACTCAGGAACAGTGGTATGCATTAAAACCACTTTGCCAACAGCTTGGCCAGCGATTTGACTTCACGCAATCCAAACGCACGATGCTGGAGATTCTCTGGCAACAATCAGAAGATAACCGCTCAAAATACGCGGATAAGATGGATGGGTTATTCAAAACCTTGCCCACCACCTCACAATGGCGCGGGTTACATCGGGTGCTTGGACCACACAAAATGCAGCAATTCATGGATGCCTGTCTTGACTATCAGGCTACCCCTGAAACCGCTCCTGATGTCACGATTCAGCAACGGTTGCTGGAAGGAATGCTGCTCACCAACCACTCTCTACCTGAACAAGGGAAAATACCGGATCTCTGCTTTTCAAACCGAGTGGCAACAGATGATAAAAGAGGGGTGATGGTCGGTGGTGATCCCGCCATGTCGGGCCAGGAACGCCTGTGGCGTTTTATTACGGCCATGTTAATTGAGCTTGAACAAACAGAGTATCAATTCAAGAATCAAAGACTAACCGTTTTGCCAGACGATGGCGATCCGGTGGTACTCCAAAATCCAGAGTTTACCCCGAGAGATACCGGCTTTGTTATAAAGAACTGGACATTGCAACAGTTAACCGCCTTTTTCAAGGCAACCGAGTTCACAGAACAATGGTATAAAAAGCCTCAGGACAAGCGCGATCCCTATGCGATCAGGCTTGAGGCAAAATTAGCCCAAATGAAAGCGAGAACCAAAGAGCCCAAGAAAGCCAAGCCTAAAAAAATACCACACCTGGTGGCACCCTCTCTGATTATTAGACTAATCAATTGCCATAAACCATTAAAGCCTGCGGTCTGGTCATCTCTTGAGCACTATGCCAGCAGCGGCCAGCTAAACGCCCGTTTATGCACGGCACTCAGCCCGGTTATCAAAGATGATAAAGACGGCATGGTTCCAGACCTCGTTAAGAAAGCGGTGGTTGCAAAGTTGGAACAGATTGAGGCAGCAAAAACGCCAGTAGTAACATCAATCCCTCAGCAAGGACTTCCAGCAAGGGCAAGCATACCAACTCAAGGGAACCAGGTTGCCAACAGTCGCATTCAATGGCCGCTATCTGACTTTGACGTGGCAATGGAAGCTCTGGGTCGTTTTCGCGAATTGGGAAATGCAGAACTTGAACTGCTGGAACCCCACCGAAGCCGAATGACTTCTGTTGAATTAAGCACTGCTATCTGCAAAATGAGCTACGCAGTGGATTCAGAAACACGGAAAGAATGGCATGAAGCCAGCGAGAAAAAGAGAAGAGACCCACTTGGGCTTGATGAAATAGTGGAATGGGGTTTTGATTCATTGGCGACATTGGATTCATTGGCGACAGAGTCAGAACTGGTCAACAACGATGACTGGATGGAAGAGTTCCTGCAAGGGCTGTGATATGCATTCACACGTTGCCGGTGAAAAACACCTTCTATAACCCGTATTCCAGAGGATGACACCCGTTCTTTAAAGGTGAACGGTTCTCGCAAGCTTCTCATGTGCAAACACATCTCACTGCCAGACTGCCTGACAAAACAGGTCAGCCTTGCCTGATACCGGCTGCCTGGAACTTTACCGGGCTGACCAGGTCAATAGTTCGATTGTTGTCATCCCCAGACGATTCTCCAACTGGAAACAGGTAATCTCCGAAGAAACCATGCAGTCACCTTCCTCCTCAGTAACCGCAGACACGGCATCCCCGTTAACAGCCACTGAAGCCGGAAGGCACCGGCCAGCAAACAGCCGAAAACAAGAAAGAAAGCGATCCATGTCAGGTTACCAGGTGAAACAGACAACAACGGGCACCGGAACATTTCCACCGCATCAACTGCAATCTGAATCCGGGCCCATCCCATCCATAAAGCGCAGGCGTGTTACTGACAAAAGCAGGCGTATTGTCTGTTCTGCAACTTCGCTACCTGCTAATCCGGAGCCAATGGAGACCGAACCGGCCATGCCTGCTGACACAGCTTCCAGGCTTCCGGGAGTGATCAGTTCCCTATCAAGAAATCTACCAACAGTCAGCGACAGCAGGCTATTAACTGACAATGAACATACCTCAGCGATGGTGCAGGTCATGCCTGAACCAATGAAGGATGTACCGCTCACTACAGAAATTAACAGTGGAACATCAATTGCAGAATTTTCTGTAAGCCAGCAAAATGAACTGCGAACACATTTAAATAATCAAGAAATTCAAGCAATATTAACGAATGCTGGGACTCTTCTGAAAAACCTCAAAGACAGGAAAATCCAGTTAGCGCGAGACAGGGGTAAGCCGCCCGCACACTCGCTCTTTTCCAAGTTAAAAAACTTCAGCATTGTTAAAGATTCTCAGACTTTCAAAGGCTATTTTGCCAGGGCCAACACCTTCTTTTTAGCTGTCAATCCCCAGCAGATTACCAATACCAGCTGCCTTACCAGCATGCTCATGTCGAAAACTCAGATAAAGAAGTTTGCAGAAGAAAGCGAGGAAAACATTCAGGCGGTTGCTGCTAACCCATGCTTGAAACAGATTGCCTCCATGTGTCATGGCAAAGGATTGCCCGACAAAGCCAAGGTGGAAGCGTTCATGGCGTGGGAGTGCTGGAAGGTGAACGGCGAATTCAGCCCGGAACTGCTGCGGGCCTTTTCCTCCATGTGTAATGGCAACGGTTTGCCCGACAAAGCGAAGGTGGAAGCGCTCAAAGCGTGGGAGTGCTGGAAGGTGAACGGCAAATTCAGCCTGGAACTGCTGCGGGCCTTTTCCTCCATGTGTAATGGCAAAGGCATGCCCGACAAAGCGAAGGTGGAAGCGCTCAAAGCGTGGGAGTGCTGGAAGGTGAACGGCGAATTCAGCCTGGAACTGCTGCGGGCCTTTTCCTCCATGTGTCATGGCAAAGGCTTGCCCGACAAAGCGAAGGTGGAAGCGCTCAAAGCGTGGGATTGCTGGAAGGTGAACGGCGAATTCAGCCTGGAACTGCTGCGGGCCTTTTCCTCCATGATGAGCAGTAGGGGCTTGCCCGACAAAGCGAAGGTGGAAGCGCTCAAAGCGTGGGAGTGCTGGAAGGTGAACGGCGAATTCAGCCTGGAACTGCTGCGGGCCTTTTCCTCCATGTGTCATGGCAAAGGCTTGCCCGACAAAGCGAAGGTGGAAGCGCTCAAAGCGTGGGAGTGCTGGAAGGTGAACGGCGAATTCAGCCTGGAACTGCTGCGGGCCTTTTCCTCCATGATGAGCAGTAGGGGCTTGCCCGACAAAGCGAAGGTGGAAGCGCTCAAAGCGTGGGAGTGCTGGAAGGTGAACGGCGAATTCAGCCTGGAACTGCTGCGGGCCTTTTCCTCCATGTGTCATTGCAAAGGCTTGCCCGACAAAGCGAAGGTGGAAGCGCTCAAAGCGTGGGATTGCTGGAAGGTGAACGGCGAATTCAGCCTGGAACTGCTGCGGGCCTTTTCCTCCATGTGTCATGGCAAAGGCTTGCCCGACAAAGCGAAGGTGGAAGTGCTCAAAGCGTGGGAGTGCTGGAAGGTGAACGGCGAATTCAGCCTGGAACTGCTGCGGGCCTTTTCCTCCATGTGTCATGGCAAAGGCTTGCCCGACAAAGCGAAGGTGGAAACGTTCGTGGCGTGGGAGTGCTGGAAGGTGAACGGCGAATTCAGCCTGGAACTGCTGCGAGCCTTTTCCTCCATGTGTAATGGCAAAGGCTTGCCCGACAAAGCGAAGGTGGAAGCGCTTAAAGCGTGGGAGTGCTGGAAGGTGAACGGCGAATTCAGCCTGGAACTGCTGCGGGCCTTTTCCTCCATGTGTAATGGCAAAGGCTTGCCCGACAAAGCGAAGGTGGAAGCGCTCAAAGCGTGGGAGTGCTGGAAGGTGAACGGCGAATTCAGCCTGGAACTGCTGCGGGCCTTTTCCTCCATGTGTAATGGCAAAGGCATGCCCGACAAAGCGACGGTGGAAGCGCTCAAAGCGTGGGAGTGCTGGAAGGTGAACGGCGAATTCAGCCTGGAACTGCTGCGGGCCTTTTCCTCCATGTATAATGGCAAAGGTTTGCCCGACAAAGCGAAGGTGGAAGCGCTCAAAGCGTGGGAGTGCTGGAAGGTGAACGGCGAATTCAGCCTGGAACTGCTGCGGGCCTTTTCCTCCATGTGTAATGGCAAAGGCTTGCCCGACAAAGCGAAGGTGGAAGCGTTCGTTCAATGGCTACCCTCGGATGAAAATAAGAATATTCTGAAACTTTCTTGCCGAATATTTACAAGTTTTGGTTTGCCCTCAGGAGAAAAACTGACTGAAAATGAGAAAACACTGCGCCAATGTCTTAATCAGCATGGTTGTACCACTGAACATGGCGACGACAATAGTGATGAAGATCTTTTAGAATCGAGTCAAATGAAAGCACTGGCTCTGTTCTTCTCCGGGCCCGCAAAATGGCGCATGAAAATTACCGAATTCCAACAATATCTGGCTGCCCTCAAGAGTCCTCGAAACGACAGAGTGGCTGTTCGTGCTGCGCTGAAATCATTGCTACCGATATTGGCGATCCATGGCGGAACTGGCATCCAGTTCTGGATGGAAAAATATCGTGAAAATCCACGCTGCAAAGGAGTACTCACTAAGGCATTAGCCATTCCTGCACCACTGGCTTTAACAAAATTTGCACTAACGCAGCTCCCTGAATCTGAGATGCAGGAATACCTTGAACTGTGCAGAAACCTGAAGCCAGCCCCAACTCAGGAACAGTGGTATGCATTAAAACCACTTTGCCAACAGCTTGGCCAGCGATTTGACTTCACGCAATCCAAACGCACGATGCTGGAGATTCTCTGGCAACAATCAGAAGATAACCGCTCAAAATACGCGGATAAGATGGGTGAGCTATTCAAAACCTTGCCCACCATCTCACAGTGGCGCAGGTTACATCGGGTGCTTGGACCACACAAAATGCAGCAATTCATGGATGCCTGTCTTGACTATCAGGCTACCCCTGAAACCGCTCCTGATGTCACGATTCAGCAACGGTTGCTGGCAGGAATGCTGCTCACCAACCACGCTCTACCTGAACAAGGGAAAATACCGGATCTCTGCTTTTCAAACCGAGTGGCAACAGATGACAAAAGAGGGGTGATGGTCGGTGGTGATCCCGCCATGTCGGGCCAGGAACGCCTGTGGCGCTTTATCACGGCCATGTTAATTGAGCTTGAACAAACAGAATATCAATTCAAGAATCAAAGACTAACCGTTTTGCCAGACGATGGCGATCCGGTTGTACTCCAAAATCCAGAGTTTACCCCGAGAGATACCGGCTTTGTTATAAAGAACTGGACATTGCAACAGTTAACCGCCTTTTTCAAGGCAACCGAGTTCACAGAACAATGGTATAAAAAGCCTCAGGACAAGCGCGATCCCTATGCGATCAGGCTTGAGGCAAAATTAGCCCAAATGCAAGCGAGAACCAAAGAGCCCAAGAAAGCCAAGCCTAAAAAAATACCACACCTGGTGGCACCCTCTCTGATTATTAGACTAATCAATTGCCATAAACCATTAAAGGCTGCGGTCTGGTCATCTCTTGAACACTATGCCAGCAGCGGCCAGCTAAACGCCCGTTTATGCACGGCACTCAGCCCGGTTATCAAAGATGATAAAGACGGCATGGTTCCAGACCTCGTTAAGAAAGCGGTGGTTGCAAAGTTGGAACAGATTGAGGCAGCAAAAACGCCAGCAGTAACATCAAGCCCTCAGCAAGGACTTCCAGCAAGGGCAAGCACATCAATTCAAGGGAACCACGTTTCCAACCGTCGCATTCAAGGGCCGCTATCTGACTTTGACGCGGCAATGGAGGCTCTCGATCGTTTTCGTGAATTGGGAAATGCAGAACTTGAACTGCTGGAACCCCACCGAAGCCGAATGACTTATGTTGAATTAAGCACGGCTATCTGCAAAATGAGCTACGCAGTGGATTCAGAAACACGGAAAGAATGGCATGAAGCCAGCGAGAAAAGGAGAAGAGACCCACTTGGGCTTGATGAAATAGTGGCATGGGATTTGGATTCATTGGCGACATTGGATTCATTGGTGACCGAGTCAGAACTGGTCAACAACGATGACTGGATGGAAGAGTTCCTACAAGGGCTATGTTGTGTTTAAGGATTGAAAGTGATTAAAGGCAGTTCCTCAGCTTGCCGGTTTAGCCGTATCTTCGCTTTCCAGGAACTCCTCGGCATCAGAACGTGGGTCAATCTGCGCAACAATGGGTGTTGTTCGGGGTACTGGAATAAAGTGCTGCTCTTCGCTGGTGTAGATCGCAGGACGGTAAGCCATCCGAATCAGGAAGAAAAGACCGGTAACGCCCATCACCGTGATGAAATACAGCATCAGGCCTTCAGGAATATGGCTCATAAACAGTGAAGCGAAGATCGGGCCGATACACGCACCAAGGCTGTAGGCCAGCAGAAGTCCCTGGGTGCCGGCAACAATATCATCCGGGTGCATATGATCACAGCCGTGGCTGATGGCCAGTGGATAGAGCGTGAAGGTAGCGCCGCCAAACAGAAACAGTGCTGGATAATACAGCCAGCTCTCGTGGGAACTGAGGATCAGGGCAAAGCAAATAGCACAGCCAGCCAGGGCAACCAGAATCAACATTTTACGCCGATCGATAATATCGGACAGGTAGCCCACTGGAAACTGCAGTGCCATGCCGCCAATCATGGTGATGGCCAGAAAGAGCGCTACGGTGTGATCATCACTGCCGCTGAGATCGGCCAGGTAGATGGGCAGCATTGAATACAAACCACCCAGTACCAGGCCACCGGCAAAACAGCCGAGTACTCCGGAGGGTGTCAGTTCAAACAGCTTTCTGAATCCCAGGGTAGAAGCCTCTTCAATTTCCGGTGTCGGGATTCGGGTCATGGCTGGTGGGAAGATCGATAATGACAGCAGAATCCCGATCAGGATAAACGGCATCAGACTACTGCTATCCAGGAAGCCGACAAACAGCTGTCCGATAGCGTTGGCACCATAGAGTGACACCATGTAGAAAGACAGTACTCTGCCCCTGTTGGCGCTGTCGCTTTCACAGAGCAGCCATGACTCAACCACAACAAATATGCCCGCCACCGCCATGCCATTAAGGAAGCGCAATACCAGCCAGCTGGTGGTATTCTCCGACAGTGCCAGGCTCAGTACGGTGGCACAGAGCAACGCCATAAAGCAGGCAAACGAGCGAATATGACCTACCCGGCAAACAATACTTTCTGAGCGAAATGACCCGGCCAGTAATCCCAGATAGTAGGCGGTACCCATAAGGCCGGCCAGAAAGTCATTGCCATCTGTCGCATTGATTCTCAGGGGAATCAGAGTCGTCAGGTATCCGCTGGCCAAAGCGAAAATAAACATGCCTGACAGTGGCGCAACAAAACGTATCATAGTTTGTAGCCCGATAACGGTGATAGTAAATAGTTAACCAAATGAGCGATCTATTCCGGGTTTTATCGGCCTGACAGGAAAGCGGAATAGAACGGCTCGACGGGATTGCAGATGTTCTCAGAAACGAACGGGTCAAGATAATATTATGGTTCAGAATCCGTTATTTTGAGGAACTCTGCAACTGATCAAAGCATTGTACATGCCCACCCCGCTGGAGCATTCTCATGGGCACCAGGCTTCAATATCTTCTTTGGCACCAGCATTGGCCATTCTTTCAGGCGGCCATTGTCGGTGAAGTAGGGGCGCTTCTCGCTGACCACGGTGATACCACGTTTCTTCAGTACTTTCCGGGCTTCCTCCGAAGCCAGCGTTTCCTGCGTCAAGGTGCCCGGATTCATCCGTATACCTTCACTCTTCAGCCGCTGCACCTCTTGCGCCAGTGCCTGTTGCGTTGCCGGGCTCAGCAGTGATGGGTCATGTTCGTACTGCATCTTTTCCAGCAGCGTCATTCCCGTCGGAATTGCCACCTGCCGCAGATCATACCAGCTGTTATGAATACCATAAGTGACCCCTTTGTTCTGATCAGCCTTGCAGGCCCGGTGGCTGGGGTCTGAACAGACAATAATGCCAGCCTCGCGGGCTATTTTGCGCCGAACATTGTCATTAATAATCTGGTTCATTCTCTGCATTGGCTCAGTTGTCCATTCAAAGTTTTCAGAGATCCCGGAGCCGCCATGGTCATTCAGACCATAGACTTTGGTGTAGTCTTTTTTGCGATAATCCTGAAGTCGCGTGGTTATCCGCGCCAGATCAGCCGCACCGTGCATGGCGGCCTCCAGGTGACGTTGGAACTCACTCTTGTTGTCAGGCCCGGAGCTAAATTCTTCAGTCAGCTTCGCTGGTAAATCAAGACGTGCAGCATCAAAGCCCGGGGGCTCAGTCACCGAGAATCCGGGAAAATCAGCCCGACCCCAAAACAACGGATAATGTCCAGTCGATCTGCAAAGCGTAATATACGCAGATACCAGCGCACAGGGGCAGGCAGGTTCTGCTCGTCTTTACCCCTGGTATCGTTTTCCTTGCTGACCATCGCCTGGGCCATATTCCCCAGCAGCGGTTCAGGGTAGTGCCCGGTCAGGTCCCGTATGAAATAGCCCGCAGACCTTGTTTCTTCTGCTGATTTGTCGACATCTTCGGCAGCGGCATCATGGTAGATAATCGCCAGTGCCAGAAGTTCTTTTTCTATTTTTTCCAGGCGACGCAGCTGAAATTTTTCCAGCAATTCCATATACCAGAGCCCATTATTCCTGGCCCGCAGAACATGACTGCAGCTGTGCAGCGGTTTCCACACGGTTGGCATGGTCTGTCTGCCAAGGCTCTTGATCACTCGTTCCGGTCCCGGGCGGCGGTAATAATGCTGCAACACCGTCAGGATGGTTTTTTCATTATCACCGACATGATCAGGCAGGACCGGCGGTTCGCTGAAAGCGTTCACCACAAACTGTAACGCTGTGGGTGTCTCAGCTGCCAATGATGTTGGCGATGCGCCGGAATCGTTCTGATGGAGCGATTGTTTCAGGCGTGCATTTTCACGCCGAGCCCTCTGGACATACGTTGGCCAATTCCGGTACAGAGGATATGTTTCCCGTTGCTCCCATAGATTATCAAGCCATTTGATAAAATCATTTGGAGAAAAATCATCAACAAGCATCCTGCCTTCACGATACTGCCTCTGCATATTGGATGTTAAAGATTTCATGAAGTTTTTGTTCAGGGAAGCTCCTGAGTAAAACAGGGCCAGTAAGTGAGACCGGATGGTGTCGAGAGCCGGGAAGCTGCAATCTCTCACATATTGTTGCACTGTTTTTTCCAGAGCGTCCTGCCGTTGCTGTTGACTAAGCCCCTGGCAAATGCGGTCAAATTCAACAACGGCACCCGGACAGAAGGTCAAAGGTATCTGTCTGAGATGGAGCAGAGTCAGGAAGTCAAATGGACTAAAGGCAGCCAGCATGCAATTCATTATGTCCAGAGGCATTGTGTTACTGTCAAAACGGTCCATCCAGTAAATGAATGACACGCACCACTCTTTCGGCAGACTTGCCCCACTGTGCAAAAGCAGCTGAAACATCCGGTAAGCTTCTTCCTCCTGTTTCTTGATGTGCTTCTGCTTGGGATGTGAGTATCTGCACATTTCGGAATCCAGGAGCATTTCGAGCAAAGATTCAAAACTTCCTTTATGAAAAAAAGGCTGGTGGATTGGCAAACCACTCTGTTTTAGTCCCAGAAGTTTCTCGTAACTGTAAACACGGGGATCCCTCACCAGCTGGATGGCCTGTTGCAATTTGTGCTCAACATCTGGTGAGACGGTTAATTCCGAGCTCAGTGCCTGTGTCCGCAGAGACATTGGCAGCAGATTTAACATGGCTCTGAAATTTTCTGGGGGTATGCCCTGTGAAATCGCAAAATAATCCAGAGAATCCTCATTCGTGGCCAGGTGTTTACTGTCCAGCTCACCATCAAAAAAGACCTGAACAGAACCTGTTCGGTGGCAATAAACAACCAGCGGCAATGATTCAAGCTCCAATGCCTCCTCACACTGACGCTTGTGCCGCAGGGTCTCGGCAATATTTATCTGTGCATCAAGGTATACAACGAAGCATTTGATGTCTTCTTTGCCATATCTGGTGAGCACCAGTTCCGGGTAATCCAGTTCAGGGGTGTCATTGCCGGGTTTTAATTTTGGTAAACTGAACGTTCCATCCTTTTGCAGATGTCCCGAGGTGAAACGATGAGGATACGCTCTCCAGGTGACTTGTTCGCCATGCTCTCGACGTCTATGAAACATTGTTGGCAGATCAGGCAGTAGCTTTGCTCGCAGTTGTGCCGGAGTCAAGCCAGGCTCCAGCAGCAGACGTTGAGTAAAAGCATCACATTTATAGACATACAGGCATTGTGGATCAACAATGCCTACCATCCATTGGCGATACCTCTTTGGTATGGGCTTGGTGGGCATCATTCCCCCTGGCAGGACGAGGGAGAAGGGTCTTGGTGACCCCTTACCTGAAAAGTACTGTTTTTCTGTATTTAAATAAATTCGCCGAAACGCCAGACGCCCACTCCTGGCGGCCCACTGTAGCACTTCTCGCTCAGGCTCCCTGGGATGAGGGGTTCGCTGCTTGCAGTTCGATTTGCTGGCACTCCATTGGCCAGAGGCTGTTACGGACTGGGTGTCAAACTTTGGTTGAGGGTACAGGCTCTCGGAAGTCCCTGTTCCGTTGGCAACATTCATGACATTCTCCCATTAAGAATTCTTATCTACCCACTTCTGTATGGTTGAATCATGGTGCTTTTGGAGTAACTTGCTGGTAAAAAGTTCCATCAAGGTACTACAATCAAGGCACTACAGTCAGTCCGTAGCTGCATGTTCACAGCGAGATCAAACGACACTGTTGAGGTTTTTGGGAGATGGTCGTCAGGAAGATTTAGCGATAATGGCGCAGTCCTCTTTTCCGTCCTGCGCATTGTTACTTTGGCCGTAAAAATTCACCAGTCTTTTTATCCGGCTGCGTCCCCGGGCCATTCGGAAGTGGTTGGTGTCCCTCAGGCTGTATACGCAGCCGCAGTATTCCTGTTGATAGAACGCTTCCCGTTTGGACAGCTCAATCATTCTCTGGCTGCCTCCTTGTTTACGCCAGTTGTAAGTCCAGTAGGAAACACCGGGGTAGTGCCCGGCAGAGCGGATGCCGCAGTCATTGATCTGTTCCATGTTCTTCCAGCGTGAAATACCCAGTGTGCTGGAGATCACCGTAAAGTGGTGTTCATAAGCATAAAGGGCGGTTCGTTCAAAGCGCATATCAAAACAGACGGTGCAGCGTTTGCCCCGTTCCGGCTCATTTTCCAGGCCCCGGGTGCGGGCAAACCAGTTGTCGGTATCGTAATCAGCATCAATAAACGGAATATTGAGTTTGTCACAGAACCGTTTGTTTTCATCCTTGCGCAGCCGGTACTCTTCAGCCGGGTGGATGTTCGGGTTGTAAAAGAATACGGTCTGCTCAATACCCGATGCCTGAATCGCTTCCATTACTTCACCGGCGCAGGGGGCACAGCAGGAATGCAGCAGGATTTTTCAGCACCATCAGGCATATTCAGAACAGGACGTTGATAATTTTCCAGGGAGAGAGGGGTGTTTTTCATGGCAGCCATACCGGTCTGACAGGTAGAGTGTTTACACAACCGGTAAGCATAGCAAAATATTGTCGTAAACCTTCTATCCAGCAGAAGAACTGATGGTTGAATCGCCCCTATTGGTAAACAGCATTTGTAATGTCTCCTGATGAGCCTCAAATAATTGATGGTAGTTTTGACAAAAGGCGTCTTCATTCGGTTCCACCAGTACCTCAAAGGAAGGCGCTATACCTTTTGCCCAACCGGGTAGGTAGTACCCATTGGCAGCACACAGTGCATGAATGATCATTTCTACAGTACCACCGGGTCCTCTGAACGTTGGTGCCAAGTGCACATACCACCAGTGAATGCGAGGGATTACCGAAAGGTCGCCAGCCATCGCCTGATCAATTAAACCCTGAACATGCTGTAACCCCGGATTCAGTTGATCAGGATCCGTATGGATAATTAAAGCAGAGCGCTTATTCTTGCCAACATAATGCAAATAACAGTCACCAAAAAAATATTCAATTCCAAAATTCTTGATTCTGGGGCTGGTCACTATTTGGGTTAGATAAACCTTATTCTCTCCTGCATTACCCACAACCACGCCATAATGTATATGATCCATTTCAAGGGGGGGGAGTTTATATTTGTCAGAGATGTGATTAATAAACCTTTCTCCTGCCCTGGTTTTGTGATTGATAAAGAATTTATTATAGGTCAGTGCAACCGCACGTTGTTTAGCAAAGGAATAAGTAGAGTCTAGTGGGGTGTGGGTACAAATGGGATGATTACTCACTGATTGCAGATTATTACGAAGAAGGCCAAATTCTTCAGCACAGTCATTATTTCTGGTAATCTCAATGTGTTTACGAGTATTAATTGCTTTCTTAATTAACTCTTCAGCAGTGATTGTCCTTTTAATAATACTGTCTTTTACCCGATCAACAAATAATCTGAATTCTGAGTTAAAAACATCTGGATCACCATATGGAAGCCAATTATCTCTTTTAACCAGATGATTGGAATTTTCCGGCCGAATCATCAAAGGTGACAGCAACAAAGGTGACAGCAACTGTTCATTTTTTACTGGCAAAGCCTCATTTTCTGGCGTTTTTTCAGGCATCTTGCTGGACTGCAGAGGATGGTCCAGGGGATTTTGCAGCATTTTGTCAGCAGTTACTGCTACTTTCCTAAGTGTGCCATCATCGGCTTGGGTGCATTGTTCAGGGGAATTACCGGTGGCATGCTGGATATTGACCATTAAATTTCGATTCGATAACTGTTTTACCGGTATTTTCTGATGTTCAACCGATGATGGCTGAGGGGGCAATGAAGATGAATTTGTCTGACCTGCAATAGTGGGGGGATGATTAATTGTGTTCACAACTTTGAATCCTCTGAAGACATTCAAACATTTTCTCTTTGTCGTCTTCGGACAGGTGCGTTGCATTTACCAACCTGACAAAGTCTTTCAGCATGTTATTATCAAATGTTCCTCCATTTTTAAGATATGCGCTGATTTGTCCCACGATCTGTTCACCAAGCTCTATAAGCCTGGGCCTGACCTCAGAATCCAGGTCACGGTATTTTTTATTTGCTGGCTTGGCAGAGGACCATTGATTAAAATATCCATATTGAATAGCCTTGGCCGCATTCATCTGTGCCTGAAAAAAAATGAGTGATGGAATCCCGGTCTAAACCAGCCTTCTCAGCATCACGCTGTGCCTTCTCAAGCACCAGTTTTTCTCTGGTCAAATCTTCAACAGCACGATCATTCGTGCCCTTGAAAAAGGCTACATCTTCCATGAAAGTCAGCCGCTGGTTGATTAACTCAAAGATTCCATGTAATTGCTGATTTTTGACTGGCAAAACCTCAGTTACTGGTGTTGTTTCAGGGGGGGGGGACCGGGCTGTAAAGTAAAGCTTGTAGAATTTACCAGCCTGGTTTGCGCAGTTGCATTTATTGCAACTTGTCGAAACGTGCAATCACTGGCTTGGGCACATTGTTCCGGGGAATGCGCGATATTTACCTTTAAATCTTTGTTCGATAGCTGTTTTACCGGTATTTCTTTATCTTCAACCGATGATTTATCTTCAACCGATGATGGCTGAGGATATTTGGAAGATGAACTTGTCGGATGTATCGTAGTGGATGCTTGATTAACTGGGTTCACTGATTCGAATCCTTTGTTAAAGAGGAGTAATAATTTTCCTCGATGCCAAACCATTTTCAGGCTAAAAAATCACCCTAACATGGGCTATCAAGCAACAAACTAACTATGTTGTCAGTAACTCTTACGGACAGTCATTTATGAGGCAGGTTCCGGCGCACATTCAGAGTGAGATAAGAAGAATGAGCAAGCAGCAGTAGTGCTGCGGGTAGAATGTTTTTCATGGCAGCCATACCAGTCTGACAGGTAGAGTGTTTACACAAGCGATAAGTCTAGGAGGCTGTCCGAGAATAGACTGCCCTACTGCGGTGGCAGCAAATTGGTCTAAAAAGTCGGAAATTTTTAGCAAATAGAACCACTATTCACTAAAAATTTCCGACTTTTTATCCTCAATTTTCTGTCGTCCTCGCTACGGGCGCTATTCTCGGACAGCCTCCTAGCAAAGTCGTCGTAAACCCTCTATCCATCAGCAGAACCGATGGTTCAAGCGCTCCTTTTGGTAAACAGCATTCGCAACCCCCCCTGATGAGCCTCAAATAATGTAGGGTAGTTTCGACAAAAGGCCTCTTCATTTGGCTCCACAAGTACCTCAATGGAAGGCGCTATGCCTGTTGCCCAACCGGGTAGATAGTACCCTTTGGCGGCACACAGTGCATGAATGATCATTTCTACAGTACCACCAGGTCCTCTGACCGTTGGTGCCAAGTGCACATACCACCAGTGAATGCGGGGGATTACCGAAAGGTCACCCGCCATCGCCTGATCAATCAAACCCTGAACATTTTTTAACCCCGGAATCAGTTTATCAGGATCCGTATGGAGAACTAAAGCAGAGCGCTTATTCTTACCAACATAATCCTCATCACTTCGACCAAAAAAATATTCTATATGATCATAAATCGCGTCAAACCCAGTACTTTCAGTGCTGGGAAGGATGGGGCCGCCTAGGTAGCGACCAGTTCGCTAGAACTGGCAAAATCACCGGAGTGCCGGACCATCGGAATGCCAAATTACAGTAAAAACAGGAACTTTTTGTAGTTTTTCAGGACGAAAAAATATGGCAAAAACGAAAACACTAAAAGTTCGGGTAAAAGACAAACACGCCAAATTACTCAGTAAAATGGCACGTTCGGTCAACTTTGTCTGGAACTATATCAACGAACTGAGCTTCCGTTCGATCAAAGAACGGGGTATGTTTTTGTCTGCCTATGACATACACCCTTACACCAAAGGCGCAGGGAGAGAACTCGGATTGCATAGCCATACTTTGCAGTGCATTGCTGCCGAATATGTGACTCGCAGGAAACAGTTCAAAAAAGCAAGGCTTAACTGGCGAAAATCCCGTGGTGTGCGACGATCTCTTGGCTGGATTCCGGTGAATACGAATGCTGCCCAATGGAAAAACGGTCAGGTCTTCCACAACGGCCACTATTTTTCAGTGCGGGACTCTTTTGGTCTTAGTGACTACAAATTCCGTTCTGCCAGTTTTAGCGAAGACTCAAGAGGCCGTTGGTATTTCAATGTTGTTGTTGATGTAGAGCCTGAAACATCGGAAGGAACACAGTCCGTCGGTATAGACCTTGGCTGCAAAGAGTCGGCCACCGATTCCAACGGTGATGGTGTTACAGGCCGTGAATACCGAATGCTGGAGCAAAAATTAGGTATCGCCCAAAGAGCCAATAACAAGCAAAGAGCCAAGGCGATTCACGCCAAAATCAAAAACAGGCGGCAAGACGCCTTACACAAATACAGCAGCAAACTGGTAAATGAGAATGCGGCCATCTTCGTTGGCAACGTATCCAGTCAGGCTATGTTGAAAACCAAAAAAGCCAAATCGGCTTTGGATGCCGGATGGGGATTACTGAAAACCATGCTGTCTTATAAGTGCGATCACGCAGGCGTGGTTTTTGAAATCGTCAACGAAGCCTACTCCACCCAGACTTGTTCGTGTTGTGGGGTAATTCCCGACAGCAGTCCGAAAGGTAGGGCAAGTCTTGGAATAAGAGAATGGGTCTGTTCAGAGTGCGGAGCTGAACATCAGCGTGACGTTAACGCTGCCAGAAACATTCTTGCGCTCGGGCATGAGCGTCTCGCTGGAGGAATCCCACTGCTTTAGCTGTGGGAGGATGTCAAGCAAAGAATAAGCAAGCGCGGTAGTGCTGCAAGAGTGCAAGAGCCAGCAGTGATGCGGGTAGGAGATGGCGGGATTTTCATCGGTAGAGCAGGAATTATGGAATTCGAATCTATTGAGCTATTGGCTAAGCCGGTTCCTGTTCAATCGGTGAATGCCGCGTGGCTATATGAAATGGGGGTATCCCTTGATATTTTGCGCCTGGATCAACTTGACCCCGAGATCAGCGGTAACAAGTGGTACAAGCTGAAACACAATCTTATTGCCGCGCAGCAGGAGGGCAAATCGGCCATTCTCAGCTTTGGTGGTGCCTGGTCCAACCATATTCATGCACTGGCTGCGGCGGGTCATCGGTTTGGCATGCCAACCATTGGCGTTATCAGGGGAGAACCGGGGGAATCTCTGTCAGCGACCTTGACCGATGCGGTTAACTGGGGAATGCAATTACACTACCTGTCCAGAAGTGATTATCGTCGAAAGAATGAAGCCGTCTTTGTTAACCATCTTTTGCATCAATCAGGTTTGTCAGCCCAGGGTGTGCTTGTTGTGCCGGAAGGCGGGAGTAATTTGTCCGGTGTGCAGGGTTGCCGCGAAATTCTGGCAGCCGGGGGCATCACTGCGGGGAGCTATGATGAGATCTGGCTGGCCTGTGGCACGGGGGCCACGCTGTCAGGGGTGGCGCTGGCTGCGGCAAAAGAGATGCCACAGACGCAGGTGACCGGTGTCGCCGTCCTTAAAGGAGGCGATTTTCTGCGCGGTGATATTCATCACTACACCAGGCAGGCATTGGCTAACTGGACACTGTTGACGGACTATCATCATGGCGGTTACGCTCGCACTACCGAGGCGTTGCTGTCGTTTATCAAATCCTTTGAGCAGGAGACGGCAATCCCTTTGGATCCGGTATACACCGGCAAAGTCATGTTTGCCATTCGGCATTCACTGGCGGAAAACCTGAAGCAAGGCCTTCCCTGCCGGGGTAGACGGCTGTTAATGGTTCATACCGGAGGGCTTCAGGGGCGGCGCGGAATTGGTATAAAAATATAAGAGCGGTGCAGTAATGAAAACTTCAATAGCCCGACAGATTGCCAGAATTGTTCTTGAAGGGTTCAGCGACTACCGAACACGCTTTACTGACATCACCCTGGGTGCCCGGGACCGTTTTCTGAAGGCGGACTGGAGTGCTGCGCAAAATGCTGCCTCTGACCGGATTAACCTTTACCAGGTTGCCGTCACCGATGTGATGACAACACTGGCATCACAGGTTGAAGCGTCCTATCTCAGCGACAGTAGCTGCTGGCAGGATGTGCATGGTGCATATCTGGATTTGATCTCTTACCGGACCGACCCGGAACTGGCGGAAACCTTTTATAACTCCATCTACCGCAAGGTGTTCAGGGGCGAAGCGGTGAACCCCCGTCACTGTTTTATTCAGTCGGAATTTGATGGTTTTAAAGTGCACAGCGCCAGGGGCATTTACCGATCCTACTGGTTTAATGACCAAAGCCAGCAGCAGGGGCTGGTCAGCCAGGTTGGCCAGATACTGGATGATTTTCAGTTTGAACTGCCCTGGGAGTACCGGCGCAGGGATATTCGCAATATTATCCATGCGTTGCAGAAAGCTCAGCCATCATGGGTTCGGCGCAGTAATGTTCGGGTGGATGTGCTGAAGTGGGTCTTTTATCGGAATAAAGCCGCTTACCTGGTGGGAAGGCTGGTGGCCGGTGACGACCTGCAACCGTTTGTTCTGGCGGTTCTGAATAATGAACAGGGTGCGCTCTACGTTGACGCCCTGCTCTGTGAAAACGACAGCGTCAGTGTGCTGTTCAGCTTTACCCGCTCTTATTTCCTGGTTGATGCCCGGATTCCCTCCGAGTGTATTGAGTTTTTGCACACGCTGGTGCCTGAAAAAAACGTGCTGAGCTTTATAACTCCATCGGTTTCTTCAAGCATGGTAAAAGTGTCTTCTATCGGGATTTTCTCCAGCATTTGCACCACTCTGCTGATCAGTTTGTCATCGCACCGGGTGTCAAGGGCATGGTGATGTCGGTGTTTATGCTGCCTTCCCTGGATATGGTGTTTAAAGTCATCAAAGATCATTTCGCTCCGCCCAAAGATATCAGCAAGGCCATGGTTAAAGACCGGTACTATCTGGTGAAAACCCATGACCGGGTCGGGCGGATGGCCGATACTCAGGAGTACTCCAATCTGATATTGCCCCGTTCCCGGTTCAGTGACGAGTTGTTGCAGGAGTTGCGGCTGGTAGCGCCCTCTACCGTTCTTGTCTATGACGATAAGGTGCTGATTCGCCATCTATATACTGAGCGGCGAATGATGCCTATGAATATCTATGTTGAACAGCTGGTTGACCATGGCAACGAGCAGGCACTGGAAGCGGTGCTTGATGAGTATGGCCGGGCGATCAAGCAATTGGCCGCTGCCAATATCTTCCCAGGCGATATGCTGCTGAAAAATTTCGGGGTCACTCGCCATGGTCGTGTGGTTTTCTACGATTACGATGAAATTATCTATCTGACCGAGTGCAATTTTCGCGAGATACCCGAGGCGCTCTATCCAGAGCAGGAAATGTCCGCTGAGCCCTGGTATTCCGTTTCACCGGGGGATATTTTTCCGGAAGAGTTTCCGGTGTTTCTGTTTCCTGATCTGGCCATCCGCAAACGTTTTACCCGTCTTCATGGTGATCTTTTTACCGCCAGTTACTGGCGCAGTGTTCAGCAGCAGATTACCCAGGGGCAGGTGATGGATGTATTGCCATACACGCCATCACTGCAACTGAAAAAACACCATGTTGACCGGGCTGCGTCCCGGCAAAAAACAGCGCCTGTGGTTTAACAGGCGCTACTTCTTATGGTGTTCACGCTTTTTTCAGGTACTTGGTCAACAGAACAATTCGGACACCATTGACACGGCCTTCGATCTGTTCAGGATTACCGGTCAAAGAGATATTGCGCACAGCAGTACCGCGCTTGGCAGTAAAGCCAGCACCTTTGACCGGCAGATCCTTGATCAGCGTGACGGTATCGCCCGCATTCAATACACTGCCGTTGCTATCCAGTGTGGGGGCTGCTGATTCTTCACTGCTTAATCCGGACTCTGCCCACTCACGGGTCTCATCATCCAGGTACATCATATCCACCAGGTCCCGGGCCCAGCCTTCCGATGACAGACGGTTGAGCAGACGAAATGCCATGACCTGAACGGCGGGCACCTGACTCCACATACTGTCATTCAGACAGCGCCAGTGATGAGTATCCATGGTATTTGACTGGTTGATCTGCCCAAGGCAGTTATCACAAACCAGAAGGCAGTGGTCCGGATGGGATGCATCGCTCTTTGGCGGCACAGGGTAAACGCTCAGATCATTTTTTGAACTGCACAGTTCACATTGAGCGCCGCTGCGCTCCATCAGAGTTTGTTCGATAGTCATAGGAGGGAATACTTGACCAAATGGAGGGGGGGGGGGGGTAGTATGCCTGTAATTTCAGAAATCTCCAATCAGGGACTTATCAAGTACTGCTGTAGAAATTTGCAGTTTTACTTTGAGGTATGAGTAATACATTGGGTCAGTTTGCCATTGATTGTCACCCATCGGTTTTTGCCACTTTCATCGCTCTCTCAGGCCAGTCATCAGGCACAATAAACAAATGCCTCTGCTGTTGCAGCACCTGATGGATTGCCCTGATATACACCGGTCGTTTTTGCGGTTGCAGTTGGCGTATCAGCGCATCATGATCGAGCCACTCTGCAACAGGGTTCTGATTCAACCACTGCAATTTCTGAGGTATCTGGAAGCGGACATCCCTGGTGATGGACCGGGTACCCAGAAGGAAATGGCTTTGGGTTAACCAATAACCTTTCAGGTGATTCTGGTTGCAATACTTGGGTGGCGGGCATTGCGCTGTTATATGCTGTTCTGCCTGAGTTATCAGTTGGATGTCGTTCAGTTGCGGTATGGCTGTTTTATCTGTGCGGTACAGGGGATAAAAAAGCCTTCCCTGTATCAGGATCTCTTTAGCAACCGGCTGGTCAATACCCAGCGTTAATAATGTTTCCTGTCCTTCATGGCGATCACTCAACAGGGCTTGATGATGCAGCAGGCGATCCATCTTGCGATCCAGGCGGTCCCTGAGCCCGGGGCCGACCCAATGTTGCCATGAAGACCCCACGGCATTGTCAGCTTCACCAAGCATACCCAGATAAAATTTAACGGCCAGTTCCCGATGGATAAACCGGTTTTTCCGCTGGTAGATAAGGTCATATTCACCCAGTGTGGCAGGCTGACCATTTTTCTCGCCATTCACCTGCAGGTTAGCGACGATGGTCTGGCTATCAGGCAGCTGGCTCAGCAGGAATTGCCATAAGGTTTCGTTGAAAATGCCGAGCAGGGGATTGCCTTTTTGGTTAACCAGACTTTCCAGAAGGGCCAGCTGCTGTTGATCAGGCATCACCGGGGCTGTTCCGGGCGGTAAGGGGGAGTCAAGCAATAGAGGGCTGGCCGTACGATTAAATAATGGCGGGCTGTTTTGTACCCACTCTACGGCCTGTTGTAGAGTATGATGTATGCTTTGATGTAAAAATCTGTTCATGACTAACGTATGCTAACTCATAGTCCAATGCGACATCACTGAGTTTCAAAACAATTTGACGATTGATTTCAGTCAGGAATATTTCCAGATATCCTTGTCCTTGTGATATCCAAGCCATTCGCCCACCATTTCAATGGTAATAACCTCGCTATCGCTGAGCTTGGGCTCATAGCCACGAGTACGTAAAGGTGTGGGAAAAAGCTTTTGGAATAAATCATCAATCAGACAAAAGACATTAATGATAAACTCTTCTTCAGGCATGACTGTCACCGGCTATTAAGCAATCTGTTTAGTGCACCGTGAAAACCCACGTCCTATGGACGTGGTCATGAATGGTTGGCTTCGCCTGCCATGAACTACCCATGCTACTCCTTATCTCTGAGTTGTCCCCACAACTACTAGAGATAGGAATTAGCATGAGTAGATTTGAAAAGTTAACGCATGTCATCTGGCATTGCCAATACCATATAGTTTGGGTGCCGAAGTATAGGTTTCGAGTTCTTACTGGTGTAGTAAAGGCGGAGGTGCATAACTGTATCCAGGTCTTTTGCAGCCAGCTTCAATGCAGGGTTGTAGAACTGAATATTCAGAATGATCATGTGCATTTACTGGTGAAAGTGCCCCCAAAAGTTTCGATCTCGCAACTTGTCGGAACGGTGAAAGGGCGGACGGCTCTGAGGTTGTTCACAAAATTCCCTTATCTTAAGAAGAAGCCTTATTGGGGTAATCACTTCTGGGCAAAAGGGTATTGTGTTGACACTGTTGGAGTTGATGCAGAAATGATTCGCAAGTATGTAAAGTATCAAGAGAAGAAAGAACGTCTCCAGCAGGAGATAGACTTTAGGAAATAACCTTCAATTTTGGGGCAACTCGCACCAGCCTTCTCAGAAGGCTGGCGGTTTCAGCCCCCTTTTAGGGGGCCCAAAGCAAAACCACGTTCTAAGAACGTGGATCATTTACTAGCGCAGATTAAGGTGTAGTCATGCCTTATGTGATGTCAAAAGTCGGCCTTCGCGTAACTCATTAGCCTATGTATAATATAAGTCAGAATCCACCTCGCTCATCTGCTGAAACACCCAAGAAGGATTTTCAATCTGTAAATGAAAAGACAATCCTCCCTGGATTTTTGCAGGCCATTAAGTCTGTTGTCCCAAAAAAAATTCTTGAGGAAAAGAAAAGTAAGCCCGCAAATGTTTTCCAACATACGTCTCTGATTAGCCGGAAAATCGAACAACTTAACCATCAGGGACGCACTTACCTGTTGCAGGTGGATAAGCCCTTGAGTGGCAATACACCCAAAGAATCCCTGACGGATGCCCTGCCGGTTAATACCACTGGGGTTTTGCAATACGTATCAAAAGGTGATCTGAGAAGATTCAACCGTAAAGCGAACAATCTCTTTGATCATAAACCGATTGCTTGCAGGCATTTGGCCTATGCGTTTGCTACAGGGAAGTTTGGCACGAAAGATGTTGGTAAATTCACGTCCATTGATCAGCTGGATAAAATTTCCCGTCACAGCGGTATTAAAACGGATCAGGCACTGCAAGACACCACTGTTGATGGACATAAAACTGCACAGGAAGGTTATTACTTTGACCGGGATGGCGTAGGCAAGGCAATTTATGTGGCTTGTCAACAGCAGCTGGCCGATGGCGAACAAAATAAAACCTATCTGTTTTCGTCATCGAATCATTTGATGGCTCTAAAGATAAACTGGTCGCCGGAGCGATCGGAGATAAAACTGGACTTCTATGATCCCAACGACACCCTGAGAGTCCGACGATTAATCGTCCCTGACCTGCAAACCCTGAAGGCGATTAAAATAGAGCACCTTGTCCCGGATTCTGATTTCATCAAATTATATTACCCCAAGCCTTATTTGGGTGGATGTTTAACCACAACAACAGTTGAGAGCCGGGCTGGTAGCTCATTGGTCAGGGTTCTGGCGGATATGAATCCGTCCATCCTGTTTTTAATGCTCACAAATGGACATTTTTCTTCGAAAATGGTCGTTCAATTCCTGGGGCAACTGAACCGGCTTGATCCATATCATCAAAAGATTGCCCTGATGGCGAAATCCTTCAAGGGTTTTCCCGGGCTCTACGCAGCACTGGAAAATGGCCATGGTGAGTGCGTCAAAGGCTACCTGAGTCTGGTCATGGCCAGCCCCTTGAGCGACGAGTTCAAACAGCACCTGCTGATGGCGAAATCCCCAGATGGTTTTCCCGGGCTCTTCACGGCACTGGCAAATGGCCATGGTGAGTGCGTCAAGGGTTACCTGAGTCTGGTCATGGCCAGCCCCTTGAGCGACGAGTTCAAACAGCACCTGCTGATGGCGAAATCCCCAGATGGTTTTCCCGGGCTCTTCTTGGCACTGCAAAATGGCCATTGGGAGTGCGTGAAGAGTTACGTGGATTTGGTCATGGCCAGTCCCTTCAGCGACGAGTTCAAACAGGACCTGCTGATGGCGAAATCCCCAGATGGTTTTCCCGGGCTCTTCTTGGCACTACTGGACAATGGGCTTGTTGAGTGCGTCAAAGGTTACCTGAGTCTGGTCATGGCCAGCCCCTTGAGCGACGAGGTCAAACTGAATTTGCTGATGGCGAAATCCGCGGATGGTTATCCCGGGCTCTTCGCGGCACTGGAAAATGGTAGTGATGAGTGCGTCAAGGGTTACCTGAGTCTGGTCAAGGCCAGTCCCTTTAGCGACAAGGTCAAACACCACCTGCTGATGGCGGCCCGGGGCGATAGTATTTCCGGACTCTGCGTGACACTGGAAAATGGCAAACGGGAATGCTTGAGAACGTATGTTATACAGGTTATCAATAGCAGCTTAAGTGATGTTTCAAAACAATTTGACGATTGATTTCAGTCAGGAATATTCCCCGATTGCTGAACGGGTTTTCTCTCTGAATAATTGAAACCTATGTGCACCCCAATCACGATGTAAACGCCAATCAAACCCACGTACTTCAGAATCAAACTCCAGACTGAAATGATTAGCCTCCCGGGAAAGTGGAGGCTGATATGGCAAAAAAACTACCACCGACCAGATCGATTTCCAACAATATGCTGTCCTATGATGTCCAACATATTAACGATTTTCTGTTCCAGCCAGTCACCCGATGCTTCCAGCAACGTCTGAAGGAATGACACCAGCGTTTCCTGAGCAAAGCTTGTTCCCCGGTTTCTTTCCCTTCGTAGGCAGCCACAGCAAAATCAAGCAATGCGCTACTGCCAAGACATATCAAAACAAGGATTCTGAGAATCGGGAAACCAAGCCCTTTTTTTGGGTGCCGGGCTGAGGATATTCTTTCTGATTTTTCACAGAGGGCTGGCCGTACGATTAAATAATGGCGGGCTGTTTTGTACCCACTCTACTGCCTGTTGGAGAGTGTGATGTATGCTTTGATGTGAAAATCTGTTCATACTGACGTTTATATACTATTACATGGTTTCAAGGTAATTGATGGGTTCTTTTATCAATGGCCTCCAAACTCCGTTCGTCCTGAGGAGCTGAAGGACGCTAAGAGAGAAAGGAGATTGTACACATCAAAATCATCGAAATAATGTACTATGGATAATATCAGTCAGAATACACCTTGTTCATCTGCTGACATACCTCAGAAGGATTCTCAATCTGTCAATGAAGCGACAGTCCTCACTGGATTTTCGCGAGTTGTTAAGTCTGTTGATCCAACAAACATTCCCGGGGAAAAGAAAAGTCAGTCTGCCAATGTTCCCCAACATGTATCTCTGATTCGCCGTAAAATCGAACAACTGAACCATCAGGGACGTACTTACCTGTTGCAGGTGAATAACCCCCCGAAGAGTGGCAATACACCCACAGAATCTTCGGCCCTGCCTGTTAATCCCTTCGGGATTTTGCAATACCTGTCAAAGGGCGACCTGAGAAGGTTCAACGGCAGGGCGAACAATCTCTTTGATCATAAACCGATTACTTGCAGGCATTTGGCCTATGCGTTTGCTACAGGCAAGTTTGGCACGAAAGAGGTTGGCAAATTCACGTCCATTGATCGGCTTGATAAAATTTCCCGTCACAGCGGTATTAAAATGGACCAGGCTCTGGAAGACACCACGGCTGATGGCTATAAAACGGCACAGGAAGGTTATTACTTTGACCGGGCTGGTTTAGGCCAGGCAATTCATGCAGCTTGTCAACAGCAGCTGGTCGATAGCGAACAAAATAAAACCTATCTGTTTTCGTCAATGAACCATGTGATGGCTCTAAAGATCAACTGGTCGCCTGAGCGACCGGAAATAAAACTGGCCTTTTATGATCCCAACGACACCCTGAGAGTCCGACGGCTCATCGTCCCTGACCTGCAAACCCTGACGGCGATTAACATAGAGCACCTTGTCCCGAATTCTTATTCAATCAAATCCTATTACCCCGGGCCTTCTTTGGGGGGATGTTTAACCACGACAACGGTGGAGAGCCGGGCCGGTCACTCGTTGGTCAGGATTCTGGCGGATATGAATTCGTCCATCCTGTTTTTAATGCTCAGAAATGGCCATTTTTCTGCACAAATGGTGGATCAATTCATGGGGCAACTGAACCGGCTTGATCCATATCATCAACAGATTGCCCTGATGGCTAAAAATGACCATGGTGTACCAGGACTGCATATAGCATTACAAAAGGGCCATGGGGAGTGCGTCAGGAAATACCTGGATTGGGTCCTGGCCAGCGCCTTGAGCGACGAGGTCAAACAGGATCTGTTGCTGGCGAAATCCGACAGTGGTTTTCCCGGGCTCTACATAGCACTGCAAAACGGCCAAGGGGAGTGCGTGAAGAGTTACCTGGATTGGGTCATGGCCAGCTCCCTGAGCGACGAGGTCAACAGAATCTGCTGATGGTGACGTCCCCCAGGGGTTATCCCGGGCTTTTCGCAGCACTGCGAAATGGCCATGTTGAGTGCGTCAGGAATTACCTGGATTGTGTCATGGCCAGCCCCTTCAGTGACGAGTTCAAACATAACCTGCTGATGGCGAAATCCCCCAAGGGTTTTCCCGGACTCCTTGAAGCACTGCGATATGGCCATAGTGAGTGCGTCGCGAGTTACCTGGATCGGGTTCTGGCCAGCGCCCTGAGTGACGAGATCAAACAGGACCTGATCAGGGCGAAATCCAACGATGGTTTTCCCGGGCTCTACGTAGCACTGCAAAATGGCCATGTTGAGTGCGTGAAAAGTTACGTGGATCGGGTCCTGGCCAGCTCCTTGAGCGACGAGGTCAAACAGGACCTGCTGATGGTCAAATCCCCCAGGGGTTTTCCCGGACTCTGCGTGGCGCTGCTGAAAGGCCATGGGGAGTGCGTCAAGAGTTACGTGGATCGGATCCTGGCCAGCTCCCTGAGCGACGAGGCCAAACAGAATCTGCTGAGTGCGAAGTCCGACAGTGGTTATCCCGGGCTCTTCATGGCACTGGAAAACGGCCAGGAGGAGTTTGTGCAGAGTTACCTGGATCAGGTCCTGGCCAGCTCCCTGAGCGACGAGGTCAACAGAATCTGCTGATGGCGACATCCTCCAAGGGGTTACCCGGGCTCTACGTGGCACTGCAAAATGGCTATGTTGAGTGCGTCAGGCGTTACCTGGATCGGGTCCTGGCCAGCTCCTTGAGTGACGAGATCAAACAGAACCTGCTGAGGGCGAAATCCAGCGATGGTGTTCCCGGGCTCTTCGAGGCATTGCAAAATGGCCATGGTGAGTGTGTCAAGAGTTACTGTAGGCGGGTGATGGACAGCACCTTCAGCGACGAGATCAAACTGGATCTGCTGCTGGCGAAATCCGGTAAGGGTTTTACGGGGTTGTTCAAGGCACTGCAAAATGGCCATGAGGCGTGCGTCAGGGATTACCTGATTGTGGTCATGGCCAGTCCTTTCAGCGATGAGGTCAAAAAAAACTGCTGATGGCGATCTGGGGCGATGATATTTCCGGACTCTACGTGGTACTGGAAAATGGCAAACGGGAATACTTCGAGACCTATGTTACACAGGCTATTGATAGCGTCTTAAGTAACGATTCAAAACAATCAAAGATATCGTCGCCTCAGGCTAACTGAATGACCTTGTCCCGGATTCTGATTGCATCAGGTTCTATTATCCCGAGCCTTCTTAGGGTGGATCTTCGCTCTATTGTCTTTAGTAGAACCTGTTGAAGAGTATGATGTATGCTTTGATGTAAAAATCTGTTCATGACTAACGTATACTCACTCACATTCTAAGGCGACATCACTGAGTTTATGGAACACTTCAAAATTGTCGGAGTAACCGGCCGCCAGGGGCGTATTCAGGTGGAGGATACTCTAAGACATCTGGCAGACTTTCTGCAGCAGCGGGGGGTGACCGTAGTTCTCGATGAACAGCTGGACGGTCTGTTGCCAGGTCACTCCTTTTCCATGATCAGCCGTGAGCAAATGGGGCAGCAGTGTGACCTGGTGATCGTGGTGGGTGGTGATGGCAGTATGCTGGGCGCTGCCCGCACACTGGCGCTGTACGATATTCCCGTGATCGGTATCAATCGCGGGCGGTTGGGATTTTTGACCGATATCTCCCCGGATGAGCTGGATGACCAGCTGGCAGAAGTGCTTGAGGGACGTTATCTGGCCGAGAGTCGTTTTCTTCTTGAGGCCCGGGTTCGCCGCCAGGGCAAGGTGATTGGCCAGGGGGATGCGCTGAATGATGTGGTGCTGCACCCCGGTAAGTCGACCCGAATCATTGAGTTTGAACTGTATATCGATGGGCAGTTCGTCTATAAGCAGCGGGCTGATGGACTGATTATTGCCACGCCAACCGGTTCAACCGCCTACGCGCTGTCTGGCGGTGGTCCCATTATGCACCCGAGGCTGGATGCCATTGTTCTGGTGCCCATGTACCCCCACATGTTAACCAACCGTCCCCTGGTGGTGGATGGCGATAGCGAGCTGAAACTGGTGATTCGCCATGAAAACACCATATCCCCGCAGATCAGCTGTGATGGACAGATTCATATCACCTCGGCACCGGGGGATGAAATCACGATTCATAAGAAGTCTCAGCGTTTAAAGCTGCTGCACCCTCTGAACCATAATTTTTATGAGTCCTGTCGTTCCAAGTTGCGTTGGAACTATCAGGAAGAGCGTTGTTAATTCAAGGACTTTTTTCACATTATGCATAGGGCATTGGAACTCCCCGGAGACATCGACCTGAGCGACCTATCCTACTTTCTCTATGCCCGGGGGATTCCCCATAAGGTCACAGAAGAGTCAGGCAAACAGGTGGTCTGGACTGAGAATGAGGAAAAGTCCCGTATTGTCACCAGCCTTTATCAGCAGTGGCAGTCCGGTGATTTACAAGTGCTGGCAGCGCCCCCCAGGGCCGGTGTGAATGCGGGTGCTTGGCTCAAGAGTATTCCCTGGCAGAGCATACCGGTCACCTTGCTGTTTATGGTGGCCTGCATGGTGGTCGCACTGATCACCCGGGCCGGTGCCAACTGGCAGGCAATAGCCTGGTTCGCCTTTATTCCCTTCGAGGTTGCTAATGGTTATCTCTACTTTGGCAGTTTTGGCATGGGGCTTGAGCAGGGGGAATACTGGCGGTTGATCAGTCCGATCTTTCTGCATTTTGGCCTGAGCCATCTGGCGTTCAATATGCTGGCTCTGTATATTTTTGGCAGTCGGCTGGAGACTCGTCAGGGGGGCATTCATCTACTGGCCATCATCGTCTTTACTGCGGTGATTTCCAATATTACCCAGTACTTCTGGGCTGGGGATGATACTATTTTTGGCGGCTTTTCCGGTGTGGTGTATGGCCTGATGGGGTATTGCATGACCCGGGAAAAGGTAGACCGGAACTGGCAGTTTGGACTCCCGCCGTTTTACTACGGCTTTATGCTGACCTGGCTGGTGGTGGGTTATACCGGCGTTCTGGGTACTATTGGTTTTGGTAATATGGCCAATGCCGCACATACCGGCGGCCTTGTGGCAGGTTGTCTGCTGGGTGCCATTGCCGGTTTACTGTTTAAAGAAAAGGATTGAGATTCGATACCATGCAGTTAGATGCTTTTCTGGAGAAGATGACGCCTGCTATCCATCAGGCACTGAAGTTGGCCCTGGAACTGGGTAAATGGCCTGATGGACGGGCCATGACCGAAGAAGAACGGGATGTCAGCCTGCAGGCGGTGATTGTTTATGAACACGAACACCTGCCAGAGTCACAACGGGTCGGCTATATGCCCGGCAAGTGCAAATCCGGTGGTACATCTTCGAAAGAGGACAGCTCTGCTGAAGAGGCCACCATCCTTCGTTTCAGGAACTGAAGACTCTCTATTTATGTTGATGTCGCTCTGTTGGTTAATAACAGGGCCGTTCTTACCCTACACAAGAGTACAACTGTGTCCGAAAGTACCATCACCGGATCGCTCAGCAAAATGCATTCAGACCTGTTGACCGGGACTGACAACAGCAAGAGCCAGGTTACCTACCAACTGCCCGTTGGCGAGCAGCTGCTGCCATTGAATGAGCTGCTGGGACAGAAGTTGTCCATGCAGTACCAGGGGGAAATTCATTGCTGTCACTGTGGCCGGAAAACTAAAAAGAGTTTTAACCAGGGCTTCTGCTATCCCTGTTTTAAAAAGCTGCCCCAGTGTGACAGCTGCATTATGAGTCCGGAAAAGTGCCATTATCATCAGGGTACCTGCCGTGATCCCGCCTGGGGAGAGACATTCTGTATGACAGATCATGTCGTCTATCTGGCCAACTCATCCGGTCTGAAGGTTGGCATTACCCGGGCAACCCAGGTGCCAACCCGCTGGATTGATCAGGGTGCCACGCAGGCCATGCCATTTATCCGCGTGGCGACCCGTCAGCAATCGGGGCTGCTGGAAGTGATTTTCAAGGAATTTATCAATGACCGGACCAACTGGCGGGCTATGCTGAAGGGGCCCGCTGACCCTCTGGACCTGCAGGATACCGCCCGGGAACTGTTGGACATGAACCATAGTCGGATTACCGCATTGCAGGAGCAATTTGGCATTCAGGCGATACAACCTTTGGTAGATGTAAAGTCAGTAGATATTGACTCTTCTGCCGTACTGAATATTGATTACCCGGTGATTGAATACCCCGCCAAAGTAACATCCCGATCTTTTGACAAGGAGCCGCTGATTGAAGGCACGCTATTGGGTATCAAGGGACAGTATCTGATTTTTGATAATGGTGTGGTCAATATTCGTAAACATACCGCCTATGAGGTGAGCGTGGCTGTAAATTAATCACAGTCCCTGTGCAAACGCTTATGACAAAGACAACAGGATGGACAAGATGAAAGACTCGCAACCAAAAGCGATTTACCTGAAAGATTATCAGGCACCTGACTACTGGATTGATCAGACCAACCTGACCTTTGATCTCTTTGAAGACCATGCGCTGGTTACCTCAGTGCTGAGTATTCGTCGTAATCCTGATAACCCGTCAGCCAGCGCTGCAGAAAACGTTCAGGAGAACAAGCTTCCTGAGCTGGTACTGGTGGGGGATGACCTTGAACTTCTTTCTCTTGAAATGGATGACCAGCCATTCACGGACTTCAGGGAAGAGGACGGTTTTCTCAGGATTGCCGCACCCACAGAAGCGTTCACTTTAAAAACCGTCTGCCGCATCAAGCCCCAGGAAAACACCTCCCTGGAAGGGCTCTATAAATCCAATGGCATGTTTTGTACCCAGTGCGAGGCAGAAGGTTTTCGCAAGATTACCTACTACCTGGACCGTCCTGATGTGATGTCCCGGTTTATCACCCGAATCACCGCCGACAAGGCAGCGTATCCGGTGCTGCTCTCCAATGGTAATGATATTGAGCGTGGCGAACTGGACCATGGCAGGCACTTTGTCACCTGGGAAGACCCCTTCAAAAAGCCAAGCTACCTGTTTGCTCTGGTCGCGGGTAATTTGCAGTATGTGGAAGATCACTTTACCACCATGAGTGGCCGTGAGGTGACGCTGAGGCTGTTTACCGAAGCGCACAATATTGACCAGTGCGATCATGCCATGATCTCTCTGAAGAAATCCATGCAGTGGGATGAACAGGTCTATGGTCGTGAATACGATCTGGATATTTTCATGATCGTCGCCGTTGATCATTTCAATATGGGGGCCATGGAAAACAAAGGGCTGAATATCTTTAATTCAGCCTGTGTGCTGGCCAGTCCGGAAACGGCGACAGATGCCCGCTTTCAGCGGGTTGAAGCGATTGTTGCCCACGAGTATTTCCACAACTGGTCCGGTAACCGGGTGACCTGCCGGGATTGGTTTCAGCTGAGCCTGAAAGAAGGTTTTACCGTGTTCCGGGATTCGGAATTTTCCGCGGATATGAACTCCCGGGGGGTAAAACGCATTGAGGATGTCAATATTCTCCGTACCGCCCAGTTTGCCGAAGATGCCGGGCCGATGGCGCATCCGGTAAGACCTGAGTCGTTTATTGAGATTGCCAATTTCTACACCGTCACCGTTTATGAAAAAGGGGCGGAAGTCGTACGGATGATCCATGGCATTCTCGGGCCAAAGGATTTCCGTAAAGGGTCAGATCTTTACTTTGCCCGCCATGATGGTCAGGCCGTGACCTGCGAAGATTTTGTCAAAGCCATGGAAGATGCTTCTGGTCGCGACCTGGGGCAGTTCCGTCGCTGGTACAGCCAGGCAGGTACGCCAGTACTTAAGGTCAGTGATGAATACGATGAAGAGAACAGGCAGTACCGGCTGACCATTGAGCAATCCTGTCCTGCAACACCTGGGCAGAAGGAAAAGCTGCCGTTCCATATTCCGGTGCGTATCGGCCTGCTGGACGGAGAAGGTGAGGATCTGCCGCTTAATAACGCCGGAGACACTGATCAGGTACTGGATGTCAAACAGGACAAGGAAACCTTCACCTTTGAAAATATAGAAGAGCGCCCACTGCCTTCTATATTGAGAGGGTTGTCTGCGCCGGTGCGGGTCCGGTATGACTACTCCCGCGATGACCTGCTGTTCCTGATGGAAAACGACAGCGATCACTTTAACCGCTGGGATGCCAGCCAGCGTCTGGCCAGTGGTGTGATTGATGAAATGGTGGCGGCCCTGGAACAGGGCAGGGAGTGCAGCCTGGATGAAAGCCTGATCAAGGCGTTTGGGACGATTATCACCGATGAATCGCTGGATCTGGCGGTGAAAGCGGAAATGCTCTCTTTGCCATCGGAAGCGTCCCTGGCGGAACAGGCGATTGAGGTTTACCCACAGTTTATTCATCAGGCACGCCTGACCGTCAAGAGTGCGATTGCCTATGCGCACCGTGAGTCGCTGGAAACTCTGTGGCGCTCTTTAAGCATCAATAAGCCTTACCGACCTGAAGCAGAAGATATTGCTGAACGCACGCTGAAAAATATCAGCCTGTCCTATCTGACCAGCCTGGATGATAAAGGCATGTTGGCGCTGGCGGAGCAGCAGTATCACGGTGCGTCCAATATGACCGATCGTTTTGCGGCACTGGTCAGTATCGTTAATGCTGGCTGTCAGAATCGGGAGCTGGTTGAGGAAGTGCTGGCGGATTTCCTGGAACGTTATCAGGACGATACCAATGTCATGGACCAGTGGTTGTCGGTCCAGGCCGCCAGCCCATCACTGGGAACCCTGGAACATGTTCTGGCACTGATGCAGCATGAGATTTTTGATGCCACCAGTCCGAATAAACTGCGTTCTGTGCTGGGAGGTTTTGCCGGCAATATGAAGCAGTTTCACCGTGTGGATGGCCTGGGGTATGAGTTCCTGACGGATCAGCTGCTGGATCTTGATAAGAAAAACCCGCAGATTGCTGCACGGCTGATGACGCCTTTAACCCGCTGGCGTAAATTTGAGCCTGGCTGTCGTGAACGTATGCGTAAGGCATTGGAGAGAATTAAAGCAACGCCCGGCCTTTCTTCTGATGTTTATGAAGTAGTCACCAAGAGCCTCTGATGTTTCGATTTAAGCCGGCTTCCTGAATAAGGTGCCGGCTTCCGCAAGAATTCGCCCCATTCGTCCGGCGGCACAATAGCAACGCTGGTTACATGACCCGATCTTTTGGTATGTAAATCGATGGCAATGATTAAGCCGTGCGTTTCCACACCAGCTTATCGGCGAAATCACCATCGGTGGCGCTGAGGGTGAGCAGATCACCGTCAAACTCATACTTTCTTTCCAGAACAGTACCTGTCCACTGGGGTATCAGGCTGTTTTTAATATGGTGTTGTACCATATCTCCATTCACAGTAAATGGGCCACAATAGGCTACATAACCCATGCCGGAGCGGCAGAAGAGTTCTTTCAGCCGATCAAACTTCTGTTGTTTTTCAGCGGTCAATTCTGGTGCCTGGATACCTGCCGGGGGGGCGAGTTGCATACGAGCGGCAAACAGATGGCGACGATCCTGTGGTACGGGTGGACGATCTGTTTCCATCAGGGTGGCTGATACCCAACCGTTTTCAGTGTAGATAATATGGCCTTCGGAATTACCGTCAAATGGGTAGGCAACATAGCCGGACGGTTTGTGGGTAACGGACCATTCCTCAAGAGCCCAGACGCCGACAAAGTCGTTAGTGTCAATCATTCTGTGTTCTCCTGCCGGGGGCTGTTGCCACCTTGGTGCCTTGATAGTACGAGCTGTTTGTTATTCATGACAGGTGCCTTTTTTTATTGTTTTTTGCAAATATAAAACCGTTGGCTCGGCTAAAGCAGCCGTATACTAACACAAATTGCCGTTTATTATGCTCAACAGCCGCTGACAAAAAATAGCCTCCCTGGAGCTGGTCACTACCGGCGGCGATACCCTGCAATGAACCCAACATTTCAAGCGGGCAGACGGCTTTTTTTATCCACAATCGTTGTTATTTTCAATATCTGCACCCGGATATACTTCGCTGTTCAATAATGTTTGTTTATACTCGTCTCACTAAAAACAAGAATATAAAGAGAAGGGAAGTCGTATGCCTGTTGCCATTCTGTCTTTCGTATTACTGTCTGTTGCAATCTTGTCAGCCGAATCGGTGTATGCTTTATCTTCCAAGCCTCCTGTTGACCGCCCGGCGGTCCAGTCCATAAAGGCAGCCAACAGTCTTCTACTGGATGTGACCCGTACTGATGGTGGTGTAAGGCTGGTTTCTGTCGGTGAACGTGGTCACATTGTCTACTCCGATGATCACGGGGTCAGCTGGCAGCAGGCCAGTGTGCCAACCATGCAAATGCTGACGGCGGTGCACTTTCCCTCAGAAACGATTGGCTATGCCGTCGGTCACGATGCCATAGTACTGAAGACAGAAGATGGTGGCGAAACCTGGCAACAGATGTATGTTGATCGTGAGGCAACAGTACCACTGCTGGATGTATGGTTTAGCGACAGCCTTCACGGCTTTGCCGTGGGTGCGTACGGTTACATTATTGAAACGGTAGATGGCGGCAAGAGCTGGGCATTTATCGATGACCGTATCGCCAATGACGATGAGTTTCACTACAACGCGATTAACGACGATGGTCAGGGCAACCTGTTTCTGGCCGGTGAGGCCGGCATCCTCTTTCGCTCTTCTGACGCGGGCCAGTCCTGGATAACTTTGGAGAGCCCCTATGAAGGTTCCTGGTTTGGTGTAAGTGGCGGGCATGGTCGTGTTCTGGTTCATGGTTTGCGGGGGAATATTTATCAGAGCGTGGACCTCGGGGAGACCTGGCAACCACTCAGCTCTGGTACCGATCAAACCCTGTTTGGTTCCACCAAACTGACCGATGGCAGTATTGCGCTGGTTGGCAATTCCGGGGCGGTACTGACCGGGTCTGGCGCGGAGCTGGCTTCAGGTACCAACAGTGGTTTGTCGGTTTCACACCGGCCGGACCGGATGACACTGAGTGCACTGGCACCCAGCAGCGATGGGTTTATTGTAGTTGTTGGCCAGGGTGGTGCCTACCGGATGACCCTGGAAGGCACTGTGTTGGAGTAAAAACAGCTTTATACGGTTTTATATTGCACGACTGTGAACGTATTCAAAATAAACTATAAAAAGAATAACTAAAAAATCCGGGGCAGCCAGTTATGTCGTCTTTTCATCATTCATCCCAATCCTCTCTATCCAGGGAAGGCAGCGAACCAATAGTGGAACGGATGATTTTCCATAATCGTCTGCGGGTTTGCCTGTTGTTCCTGCTGATATCACTGTTTCTCACCTGGCAGTTGGTGACCGGACTGCGGATGGACGCCAGTTTCCAGAAAATGGTGCCGCTGGAACACCCTTTTATCCAGAATATGCTTCGTCACATGGAAGAGGGGGGCAACTCCGGAAATACCATTTCGCATAGCGGTGGCTCCCCGGGATGGCGATATTTTTTCCGCTGAGTATATGGAGTTGCTCAAGCAGATTAATGATGAAGTGTTTTACCTTCCGGGGGTTGATCGAAGTAATCTGAAGTCCCTCTGGACGCCATCGGTTCGCTGGATTGAAGTAACGGAAGAAGGCTTTACCGGTGGGACGGTGATTCCTGACACCTATGATGGCAGTCGGGCCAGCCTGGACCAGCTTCGGGAAAATATTCTGAAATCCGGCCAGGTCGGAAGGATCATTGCCAACGATTTCCGGTCCAGTATCGTCAGTGCACCGTTGTTTGAGAAACATCCGGAAACCGGCGAAAGCCTGGATTACCAGCACCTTTCTGCGCAACTGGAAGTACTGCGCAGCAAATATGCGGTACAGGGTGTTGATCTGCATATTACCGGAATTGCCAAAATTTTTGGGGACCTGTTCGAGGGTGTGAAAGCCATTGTCTGGTTCTTTATTATCGCCCTTGGCGTTACCAGCCTCCTGTTATTCCTCTATTCCCGCTGTCTGAAAAGCACCTTTATTCCACTGTTGACGTCCATCATAGCAGTGGTCTGGCAGATGGGTCTGTTGGCTACCCTTGGCTATGGTCTTGATCTTTACTCGGTCCTGGTGCCTTTTCTGGTGTTTGCCATTGGCGTGAGCCACGGTGTCCAGATTATTAACAGTATCAGTGCCGAAACGGCCCGGGGGGCAAACGCCCTGACCGCTGCCCGCCGGACATTCCGAACCCTGTATATTCCCGGCATGGTGGCACTGATTTCTGATGCCATCGGTTTCCTTACCCTGCTGGTGATTGATATTCAGGTGATTCAGGATCTGGCGATTACCGCCAGTATCGGGGTTGCGACCATCATTTTAACCAACCTGGTTCTGCTGCCTGTGCTGATGTCGTTTATCACAGTCAGCAAACGCTCCGTTGACCATGCCAGAAAGAGCCAGCAGCAGGAGTCCCGGGTCTGGCAAGTGGTCGCCAAACTGGCCAGCCCGAAGGTAATGCCGGTGTCTATCCTTATTGCCCTGCTGGGCTTTGCTGCGGGCGCTTACAAGGCAACTGACCTGAAAATTGGTGATCTTGACCCCGGTGCCCCGGAGTTTCATCCGGACTCCCGCTACAACCTGGATAACCTGTTTATTAATAGCCATTACGCCACCAGTGCCGATCTGTTCGTCACCTATCTGGAAACTCAGCCCGAAGGTTGTAGCCGTTATCCGGTGATGGATGCCATCGACCGATATATGTGGCATATGGAGAATGTGCCGGGGGTTCAGTCTGCGCTCTCGCTGGTCACCGTGTCCAAGCAGGTGATTAAAGGGCTGAATGAAGGAAGTCTGAAATGGCAAAACCTCTCCCGTAACCCTTATGTGCTGAACAACTCGGTGGGGAATGCGGCGGCACTGTTTAATGCCGACTGTTCCAGTGCGCCGATTATTCTGTTCCTGGATGATCACAAGGCCGAAACACTGGAGCGGGTGGTTCAGGCGACTCAGGCGTTTGCTGCTATCAATAACACCGAAGAGTTCCAGTTTGTGATGGCCAGCGGTAATGCCGGAGTAGAAGCGGCCATCAATGAGATTATTGCCCAGGCGCAGAATAAAATGCTGTTCTGGGTGTATGCGGTGGTCAGTATTCTCTGCCTGATTACCTTCCGTTCTGTGAAAGCGGTGCTCTGCATTATTATTCCACTGGGGTTGACTTCGGTGCTCTGTCAGGCGCTGATGTCTTACCTGGGGATCGGTGTGAAAGTGGCGACCCTGCCGGTTATTGCCCTGGGTGTCGGGATTGGCGTGGATTATGGAATATATATCTACAGTCGTTTAGAGAGTTTTATGAGGCAGGGTATGTCTCTGGAAGAAGCCTATTACGCAACGCTGAAAATAACCGGTAAAGCAGTCACCTTTACCGGGGTGACACTGGCCATTGGGGTGGGTACCTGGATCTTCTCGCCGCTGAAATTTCAGGCGGATATGGGGATTTTGCTGACCTTTATGTTTGTCTGGAATATGGTTGGGGCTATTTGGTTGTTGCCTGCTTTGGCCAGGTTGTTGTTGGTGCCTCGGGTTGGGGGAGGGGTTTTGGTTGAAACATAAAAAAGTTGGCAGTGGGCAGTTGGCAGTGGGCAGTGGGTAGGTTTTTTATGGAGGGTGTTTTTGTCGGGAAGTTACTTGTTGGTGGTTCATTACTTTTCAAAGTGTAACAAATGTATTAGTATCCGATCACGAAGAGTCACACGACATTCGCACAATAATAAAAATGCACCTTGAGTTGTGCCTGAAGGGAAGTACTCATGAAAAAAATCAATCAATCCCTCTTTGCCCTGTCGACACTGACACTGGCCATGCAGGCTGGTGCTGCTGGTTTTGCCCTGAATGAATCTTCAGCGGCTGCGGCAGGTACTGCTTATGCGGGGCGGGGCTCTAATGCAGAAGATGCCTCTATTATGGCGGCAAACCCTGCGGGTATTGCGCTGTTGAAAGAGCGGCAGGTGACTGTGAGTGGGGCTGTTGCTGTTCCTAAAGGGGATTTTAAAGGAGCAAGTACTATTACTGCTAATGGAAATACTGGCGGTAATATTAGCAGTAGTAATGATGAGTTCCTGAATACTTCTGTGATCCCATTTGGTTACTTCTCAATGCCGGTAGATGATCAGCTTTCTTTCGGTTTTGGTGTATATGCTCCATTTGGTTCGTCCACAGACTACGATGATAACTGGGCCGGGCGATATCTTGCCGATGAAACTCAAGTTACTATCGTTAATTTCCAGTCAACAGTCGGCTATAAGTTTTCTGACCAGCTCTCCTTGGGTTTAGGTGTTTTCGCTACCTATGGAGAAGGAGAGCTCAGCCGCTTTGTTTACCCTCAATCACCGAATGATAATGTTGTTATTAAAGGCGATGATGTGGCTTATGGCTGGAATATTGGTGCGATTTGGCAGCCACAAGAGTCAACATCTCTGGGTGTTAGCTATAGATCAAGCATTAAGCTGAAGCTGAAAGGAGATGCCACTGGTTCGGGAGCTTTATTTGGTGGTGGGACAGTGACTGAAAAAGCCAAGCTGGATATAACCCTCCCTGAAAATGTAGATATCAGTCTGACGCATAAAATAGATGATCGCTGGACAGTAATGGCCGGAGCAACATGGACTCGATGGAGCCAGTTCGACAAGTTGGTCATTAGTTCTGATGAAGCGTCTGGGTCTGGCCCGGTCTCTAATCCCATTCCAGGAGCTTCGCCAGCCCCGGGAATTATCACCTACGTTCAGGAAAATTGGAAAAACTCTTGGGCATTTGCGCTGGGTGCAAGTTATAAGTACAGCGATCAGCTGACTCTGAAAGCAGGCTACGCCCTTGATCAGACTCCGGTTCAAGATGATTACCGTACGGCCCGTATTCCTGATGGTGATCGTAACTGGTTAACTGTGGGAGCGAAGTATGAGCTGGGTAATGACTGGACCGTTGATGCAGCCTACGGCTATATGTTCGCTGGAACGGTGAAAATCGATGAAGGAAACTATAGGGATGATGGTTCCTCTGAAACTGGCACAGGACCTTCTCCTGCTTTTAACCTGAAAGGCGAATACAACAACACCGCCCACTTGTTCAGCGCATCGGTAACCAAACGCTTCTAAACCAAAGGGTCTTGTCTGACTCTGTAAAAGTGATTGTAAAAGAAAAGCCCGGCCATCGCCGGGCATTATTTTTTCTGCGGGTGGTGAATTTGTTGACTACTTTGTTGATATGAACAAATTAACAAAAGAAATCCCATGGGGGGATATGAGTGCTAATGTATACACCTGCTTCACTTCAGCTCACCCTGGCGGCGCAGTCACTCCCTTCCGATAGTGATATTGCCAGTGGCAAACAGGTATCTTCAAAAGCTGAAAAAAATGCTGGTACGTCTTTTTCAGGTCATTTAATCAATGATTCCTCAGAGGCGTGCTCAGGTACATCGTCGTTAATGCCGGACTCAGATGGTGTTGCTGAAGCAAAGTTGGAAAACCCCAGTGACGAGCCTATAGTTTGCCGTTCTGTTACCCCTGCTGACGAGCTTTGCAGGAGAATCCGCCTGTTGACTACTTCAGCTTCCAGACCGTCTACAAGTGCAAATATTTCGCTTCCGGATATAAGAGAAGAGGGTGCTCAAGATCCTCAGCCAGATATGGTACGGAATAAGTATGTCCCGGATGTACGTGGAAAATACGATTTCCAAGCGCTGCGCATTAGCTTGATTCGGCAACATTTACACCAGGCACTGGAGCCATTGCTATCTCTGTTGGCTGAGGACAAAAATATAACAGGCGTCGTCAGGCATAAGGAGGATCCCCTTGTAGTGACCGTCGATATGGAAGCTTTTAATCAGGGAAAGATTCCTTCCTTAGGGCACCATTTTGCTTCTCTGCTCAGATACGAGGCTGATGATCCCCACTACCCCTATGTATTCTGGGATACTGAAGGTTGTATTACGGTTAAAAACTTGCTTCTGATCCGCTACAGTACGCCGGCTTTTTAATTACCTGTTGCCGTTAAAAAACCTTCTCGTTAAAAGAATAACGCCGCAAAACACCCGCAAACGGTCATTACCAGCAGCAGCTTTTTCAGTGTGTCTGGTCTGGCCTTAATGGCAAACTTTACGGAAAGGTGGGCACCAATGATATAACCGATGGACAGAACCAGTGCCGGAATCCAGGCCACCTGGTCACGGGCAATAAAGACGACCAGGGCTACTACCGTAAAAGCCAGGGTGCAGACCAGTTTCAGGGCATTGCCACGCACCAGGTCGTAACGGAGAACGCCACATACTGCCGCCAGCAAAATAAAGCCGACACCTGCCTGCACAAAGCCGCCATAGAATCCGGCTATGGTCAGCCCAATCCAGGATTTCGGTGAGTCTGCCACTTTCAATGGCACAGTGCCTTCTGGCGGAACAATCATGGCTGACCGCAGTACCATAATCAGGCTCATGGTGACCATGGCTCCCAATAGCATAGGTTTTAATGCCCACTCCGGGCTGTAAGACGCGGTCACTGCCCCCGCCAGACCTCCCGCCAGGGTAGGGATCATCATGGGCAGAATCTCTCCAGTCTCCAGGCGGTTATGTTGCCTGAAGCCCAGGGCACCGGTCAGGCTCTGCAAGAAAATGCCAACCCGGTTGCTGGCATTGGCAATATCAGCGGGCATGCCCATGACCATCAGGGCTGGCAGGGTCAGGTTGGAACCGCCTCCCGCCAGTGTGTTGATGATGCCTGCCAGTATGCCCAGTGTGATCAGTATTGCGGATGATACTACCGTGACTTCCATAAACCGTTCCTGTTGTCGCCCTTTTGTTCGGGAAACCGAGGTTTGCCAATTAAGTAAATCTATTAGAGGTATTCTTTTAATTAATTTTGATGTTCGATGGTTTGGCCGTAATCTTTATCACGTGAAAGACAAACGTTAAACCAGAAAACACTCTCCAAGAGAAGCGAAAAGGAAAATCAAATGACTCAATCTCTGATTAACACTGTGATCAAGCCATTCAAAGCCACTGCTTTCCACAAAGGCGAGTTTATCGATGTGACCGAACAGAGCCTGCTGGGCAAGTGGTCAGTGGTCTTCTTTTACCCGGCTGACTTCACCTTTGTCTGCCCGACCGAACTGGGTGATCTGGCTGACCATTACGAGAAGCTGCAATCCCTGGGCGTCGAAGTGTACTCCGTGTCAACGGATACCCACTTTACCCATAAGGCATGGCATGACAGCTCTGAAACCATCAAGAAAATCCAGTTCCCGATGATCGGCGATCCAACCGGCACCATCACCCGCAACTTCGGTGTGATGATTGAAGAAGATGGCCTGGCACTGCGTGGCACCTTTGTAATCAATCCTGAAGGTGAAATCAAGGCCATCGAAACCAACGACCTGGGCATTGGCCGCTCTGCCAAAGACCTGGTGCGTAAGGTACAGGCTGCCCAGTACGTCGCTGAGCATGACGGCGAAGTTTGCCCGGCCGCATGGCAGCCAGGTGAAGAGACTCTGGCACCGTCCCTGGACCTGGTTGGCAAGATCTAAGCAATAGATTACCGCTGATAACCTGCCCGGACAGCCTGTTCGGGCAGGGCTTAAAGGCTGACCAGGAATACTGAATAAACCGTTGTTCAATATTCCTGGTCAGCTTTACAGAGGCTTGTCTGAGAAGCCCGGTCAGAACAAGCCTGATCGAAGCAAGTAAGAAACCATTTTTATCATAAACAGGGGTGCGACCATGCTCGACACAAATATGAAAGCCCAGTTACAGAGTTACCTGCAAAATCTGAAAACAGCCGTTGAACTGATGGTATTTCTGGACGACAGCGATAAGTCAGCGGAAATGGCCTCCCTGGCCAACGATATTGCCAGCCTGTCGGACAAGGTATCTGTCACCCAATCAGACAACAGCGATGAGCGCAAACCCTCCATGCTGGTTCGTTCAGCGGCAACGGGCAGCGAAATCCGCTTTGCCGGCCTGCCCATGGGCCATGAATTCACCTCCCTGGTACTGGCGCTGCTGCACAGTGGTGGTCACCCCATTAAGGTGGATGATTCCGTGGCAGAACAGGTAAAAGCGCTGGAAGGTAACTACCGCTTTGAAACTTACGTTTCCCTGAGTTGTCAGAACTGCCCGGATGTGGTGCAGGCGCTGAATATCATGTCAGCCCTGAATCCCAACATCACCAATGTCATGATCGATGGTGCCTTGTTCCCGAACGAAGTGGACGAACGGAAAATCATGGCCGTACCCTCGGTTTACCTGAACGGTGAACTGTTTGCCCAGGGACGTATATCTGTGCAGGAAATCCTGAACAAACTGGATACCGGCGCTGCCCGGCGTCAGGCCGAAGCGATCTCGGAAAAAGCACCGTTTGATGTGCTGGTGGTTGGCGGCGGCCCTGCCGGTGCCTCTGCTGCCATCTACAGTGCCCGAAAAGGCATTCGTACCGGTATTGTGGCGGACCGTTTCGGTGGTCAGGTGATGGATACTGTTGGTATTGAAAACTTTATCTCCGTTAAGGCGACGGAAGGCCCTAAACTGGCCGCAAGCCTGGAAGAACATGTCCGCGACTATGATGTGGATATCATGACTCAACAGCGTGCCAGCCGGATTGTGGCGGCGGAGCAGGTCGGTGATCTGATTCAGGTTGAGCTGGAAAGTGGGGCAACATTGCGCAGTCGCTCACTGGTTATCGCTACCGGTGCCCGCTGGCGGGAAATGAACGTGCCCGGTGAGCAGGAATATCGGGGTAAAGGCGTCGCCTATTGCCCACACTGTGATGGCCCGTTGTTCAAGGGGAAAAAAGTCGCCGTCATTGGTGGTGGTAACTCCGGTATTGAAGCCGCAATCGATCTGGCAGGTATTGTTGAACATGTCACTGTTCTGGAATTCGACAGCAAACTGAGAGCAGATGAAGTGCTGCAACGCAAGGCTCGCTCCATGGGTAATATCGATATCATTACCGAAGCACTGACCACTGAAGTGCTGGGCGATGGTGAGAAAGTGACCGGGCTGCGTTACACCGACCGGGCAACGGATAACAGCAATACAATTGAGTTGTCGGGTATCTTTGTCCAGATCGGTCTGGTTCCCAACGCCGAGTTCCTCAAGGGCACCCTGGAGTTAAGCCCGCGTGGTGAGATTATCATCGGTGCCCAGGGTGAAACTTCCCTGCCCGGTGTGTTTGCCGCCGGTGATGTCACCACCGCGCCTTACAAACAGATCATTATTGCCATGGGCGGTGGTGCAAATGCGGCGTTGGGTGCCTTTGATTACCTGATCCGGACGCCAGAGCCACAGCAGCAGAAAGCGGCTTGATTTGTTGGTACTTTGATGAGGTGACATAAAACTTTAGTTTTTGACCAAACAGACCTCGGTAACAATACTACACGTGTTGTATAACCGGGGCCTTTTTCATGTACCGCAGAAAACTCGAAAAATCCAGGGTTAGCTACTTATGTATTTCACGGCTTTTTCACATCGTCAAATTGTTGAGCGGCCTTATCGAAGGAATATACCCCGGCAAATTCTTCATTCATTTTCTCGATGATATTTCTGGATTTGCAAGCGATCAGGGCATCAGCGAAACCGGCTTCTTTTCCTTTGACGGCTTTGGCTTTTTTGTGGGTATTGAGAGCTTTCCATACAACCGGCCCGTTTTCAAAAACAATGGACGGTTCATGGAATAGGTGCAAAATTGTTTTCACTATCTCTTTCTTTTTCAGCTGATACTTTCGGCCTGCTAACGTCCAGATGGTTTCGACCAGGACGGCATCCGATACAAGAACACGCCAATTCCCCTTGATAAGCCTTGCTGCCTGTTTGCTCTGCATCGCATCATCACTGAGCAAATACCTTAATAAAACGTTGGTATCTATGGCGATCATTGCAACCCACTCTGCAAAGATTCGTCATCAGAAATGTCTGCCTGCGACTTTATATGACTCAAAATACCCTCAGCAGACCCCTTTATCTTCTTGATGATTGTTATCTGCCCGTCTGCGACAAAGCATTCAACCTCATCGCCGGGCTGAATGCCCAGTTCTTCACACTGATTGGCGGGTAGCGTGATCTGTCGCTTTGAACTCAAAATTGGCATCGTCAACCTCTTTACTTATATTGAATTGTAAAGATAGTATCTGACTTTGCTTTATGCAAAAAGTAAAGCACGGGTGGTTCAGAGGTGTTTCAGGGTGGTTTCATGTGAAGTGCAGAAGTCACCTATCAATCCTTACCTCGTTCCCACACAGAGCGAGGGAAGGTTAGCTACTTAAATACACGACTTGAGCCTACCTTACATATCCTCCACAATAGCGACTGACGTCGTAAGCCAGGCGTTTGTACCAGCCGAACATCTCTGTACACTCGCACTCCTACTTGCAAGATCCAGAACATTCTATGTCTCAGTCCCATAACAACCTCGCTGCCTTTATCTGGTCTGTTGCTGACCTGTTGCGGGGGGATTTCAAGCAGTCCCAGTATGGTCGGATTATCCTGCCATTTACCCTGTTGCGTCGTCTGGAATGCGTGCTGGCACCGTCGAAAGCCTCGGTGCTGGCCAAGTATGAGCAGGTGAAAAGCATGAACCTGCCCAACGATGGCAAGGAGAAAATGCTGCTGCCTGCCACCCGAACGAACGAGAATCCACAGGGGCTGACGTTCTTTAACACCTCGGAGATGGATCTTTCCAAACTGGGGCAGAACGATATCAAAGACAACCTGGAAAACTACATCCAGTCCTTCTCCAAAGATGCCCGGGAGATTTTTGAGCACTTCCGATTTGAAGAATTTATCGATGCCCTGAACGCCAACAACCTGCTGTTCAAGGTGGTGAAGATGTTCGGTACCATCGACCTCAGCCCGGCTGCGGTGTCTAACCATGAAATGGGTTTGGTGTTTGAAGAGTTGATTCGTCGTTTTGCCGAATCCTCCAATGAAACCGCCGGTGAACACTTTACCCCACGGGATATTGTCAAGCTGACCACCGCCCTGGTGTTTACGGAAGACGACGATGCCCTGAACAGGGAAGGGGTTATCCGCACCATTTATGACCCCACAGCAGGTACTGGCGGCTTCCTGTCGTCCGGTATGGAGTATGTGTACGAACACAACCGGGATGCGGTGATGCGTGCCTTTGGTCAGGAGCTGAACCCGGAATCCTACGCCATCTGTAAAGCAGATATGATGATCAAGGGGCAGGATGTCAGCCGTATCAAGCTGGGCAACACCCTCTCCAACGACCAGCTGAGCAACGACACCTTTGACTACATGCTCTCCAATCCTCCGTTCGGTGTGGATTGGAAGAAGATCGAGGGTACAGTAAAAGATGAGCACGAATTCAAAGGTTTTGATGGTCGTTTTGGCCCCGGCCTGCCAAGAGTGTCCGACGGTTCGCTGCTATTTCTGATGCACCTGATCAGCAAGTTCCGCCCGATCACCTCTGATAACCAGAACCCCAGCCGTATCGGCATTATCCTCAACGGTTCGCCGCTGTTTACCGGCGGTGCGGGCAGTGGTGAGAGCGAGATTCGCCGTTATATTCTCGAAGCCGATCTGCTGGAAGCCATTGTCGCCCTGCCCACGGATATGTTCTACAACACCGGCATCGCCACCTATGTGTGGGTGCTGAGCAATAAGAAAAACAAAGATCGCAAGGGTAAGGTGCAGCTGATTAACGGTGCCAGACTGTTTGGCAAAATGCGTAAATCCCTTGGCTCCAAGCGCAACCTGATGAGTGATGACGATATTCGCACCATCACCCGCAATTTTGGTGCCTTCGAAGCAACCACAGAAGATCAATTCGCCGCCAAGATTTTTGATACCCATGAATTTGGCTACCGTCGTATTACGGTAGAACGCCCACTGCGACTCTCGGCTCGGTTTACTGAGGAGGCGGTAGCTGGGCTCTGCTTTGCTCCTAAGCCGTTTAACAATGTCATGCGCTGGATGTATGAACAGTTTGGTGATGATTGCTTCAGGGAGCTGACGGAAGAGCAGCAGGCCTCTATTCGCGAGAAGATCAAGAAGGACTTTACCGAGTTAAAAGAGAAACAGATCAAACAGCTTCTGGATATCAAACCATGGGGTTTCCAACGAGGCCTGATGGAGAAAGCGGAACTTTTGCGACAGCAGATCGGCGGTGATCAGTACGATGACTTCAATGAATTCGAAGTTCAACTGAAAAAGGCGATGAACTCCAGTGGTATCAAGCTGGATGCCAAAGAGAAAAAGCAGCTACTGGATGCCATTACCTGGACCAATCCGGAAGCGGAGCCGGTCATCAAAAAGATTCTCAAAGAGGAAGCTCAACCGCTATACGGCGCTTTTGAATATAAGAACAAAGTCGTTGAATTCCAGGCCGATGGTGATCTGCGGGACAACGAGAATATTCCCCTCGATCCATCCGTCAGCACTACCACCCTGATCGAAACCTACTTTAACCGGGAAGTGGCACCCCATGTGCCGGATGCCTGGATTAATGCCGACAAGTGCGATGAGAAAGACGGTGAGATCGGTGTTGTAGGTTATGAGATTCCCTTTAACCGGCATTTTTATGTGTACCAGCCGCCGCGGGCACTGGAAGCCATTGATGCGGATTTGGATGCGGTCAGTAAGCGGATTATGGGGTTGCTGGCGGAGGTGCATTCGTGATGGGTAGGAAGTACAAGGCTTATCCTGAGTATCAACCGTCTGGAGTCGATTGGTTGGGTCAGATTCCAAAACACTGGTCTGCTAAACGACTTGGGCAATTTTTCGAGGAACGTCGTGAAAAGGTAAGTGACAAAGACTATTCCGCTTTGTCTGTGACTATGAAAGGTGTAGTTCCACAGCTAGAAACTGCTGCAAAAACGGATGCTGGTGACAATCGAAAACTGGTTTTGAAAAACGATTTTGTCATTAATAGCCGGTCTGATAGGAAAGGTTCTTCTGGTGTATCTCAATATGATGGCTCTGTCTCACTTATCAGTATTGTGATGACTCCAAAAAGAATAGTTCCAGCATATGCACACCATCTTTTGCGTAGCCAGCCGTTTCAGGAAGAGTTCTATCGCTATGGTAAAGGAATTGTGGCAGACCTCTGGAGCACAAATTCTTCGGAGATGAAGAATATTTTGATTCCTGAAATGCCGTCCGATGAGGCTGAAAAAATAGCCAACTTCCTCGATCACGAAACCGCCAAAATTGATACCCTGATCGAAGAACAGAAAAACCTGATCCGTCTGTTGCAGGAAAAGCGTCAGGCGGTGATCAGCCATGCCGTTACCAAGGGGCTGAACCCGAATGTTCAGCTGAAGGATTCTGGTGTTGAGTGGCTTGGGAAGGTGCCGGGGCATTGGGAGGTTAAACGAGTTCGTTATTTAGGAGCTTGCCAAAACGGCATCAATATAGGGGCAGAAGCATTTGGTTCAGGTTATCCATTTGTTAGCTATGGTGATGCATACAATAACCGTGTGCTACCAGAAGTCCCCAGTGGTTTAGTTCAATCGACTTTGGAAGACCGTCAAAGATACTCTCTTCAGTATGGTGATGTTTTGTTTACCAGAACATCAGAAACTATTGATGAGATTGGTTTCGCATCCGTTTGTTTAAAAGATATTCGGGATGCATGTTTTGCAGGATTCCTTATCCGGTTTAGGCCGACTGGTGCTGAGTTAGACCCAGATTTCTCAAAATATTACTTTTCTAATGAGTTGCTGAGAGCATTTTTTATTAAAGAAATGAACTTGGTTACTCGCGCATCACTAAGTCAAGACTTGCTGAAGCTAATGCCAGTTACGCTGCCTCCATTATCAGAACAACGTGCTATAGCTGAATTTCTTGATGCAAAAACCCTATCGTTTGAGCAATTAGAGAAAGATGCAAAGCAGCAAATTGCCTTAATGCAAGAACGCCGCGCAGCCCTTATTTCCGCCGCCGTCACCGGCAAAATCGACGTCAGCGACTGGACACCTCCCGCCCCACAAAAAGAACAATCACCCAAAGCGGTACAAGCAGCATGAGCAAGGACGCATCGGTAGAACTGGTTTTCCAGAACGATATCATTGCTCAGATGCAGGCCAATGGCTGGCAGCTAGGCAAACCGGAACACTATGACCGGGCAACGGCACTCTATACCGCCGATGTTCTGGCGTTTGTTAAAGGCACCCAGCCGAAAGAGTGGCAGAAGTTCTGCAAGGTCTATCCTCAGGATTCCGAAACGCACTTTATCAAGCATCTCGAAGAGCAGCTGAAAAAAGCCAACCCCAATGCCATTGATAAAGAGCTGCGCAGCTACGGCACGCTGGGCGTGTTGCGCCACGGCCTGAAGATTCGCAATGCCCGTTTCAGCCTATGCCAGTTTATGCCGGAGCATAACCTGAACCCACAGACGCTGGCTCGTTACCAAGAGAACGTCTGTCGTATTGTGCCGGAGCTGGTTTACAGTCCTTATGCTACGGCGGAACACCTGACGGAAACCGGCAAAAAGGCAAAAGCCTGGCGCATTGACCTGGTGCTGTTTATCAATGGTTTGCCGGTGGCGACGCTGGAGCTGAAATCCGAATTCAAACAGTCGGTAGACCGGGCCATTAACCAGTATAAAACTACCCGCTTACCCAAAGACCCGGAAACCGGCAAACCCGAACCGCTGCTCACCTTCAAACGGGGCGCACTGGTGCATTTTGCTGTGAGCCAGTACGAGGTGTATATGGCGACCCGGCTGGATGGTGCCAATACTTTCTTCCTGCCGTTTAATAAAGGTACCAAAGAAGGCGGTGCGGGTAATGATATTCCTGAAGATGAAAACCAGTATGCCACCGATTACCTGTGGAACGAGGTGCTGCTGCCGGATAATCTGCTGAATATTCTGCACCGCTTTATCCATCTGGAAATCGAAGAGAAAGAACACGCCGATGGTCGTAAATTCAAGAAAGAGACGCTGATCTTCCCCCGTTATCACCAGTGGGATGTGGTGCGCAAGCTTATCGGTGCCGCAAGGGACGAAGGCACCGGCCATAAATACCTGATTCAGCACAGTGCCGGTTCCGGTAAATCCAACTCCATCGCCTGGACTGCCCATCAGCTTTCTACGCTCTATAACGAGCGGGGCGAGAAGCAGTTTGATTCGGTGATCGTGATTACTGATCGCACCGTGCTGGACAGCCAGTTGCAGGACACCATCTACCAGTTTGAACACGCCGATGGGGTGGTGGGGCGCATCAATAACAAGGAGGGTGAAGGCAGCTCCAAATCCGAAAAACTGGCGAAGGCGCTGGAAACCGCCCAGCCGATTATTATTGTCACCATCCAGACCTTTCCGTTTGTGCTGGATGCCATTGCCGATAGCATCAGCCTGCAACAGCGTCGTTATGCGGTGATTGCCGATGAAGCCCACTCGTCACAGACTGGCGATACTGCCAAGCGGTTGAAGCAGGTGTTGATGGTGGATGGGGAAGCCAAAGACCTGGAGCCTTCAGCCCATAAAGAACTGTCCTCAGAAGACAAACTGAATGCTTCGGTAGTGGCTCGTCGTCATAACAGTAATCTGAGCTATTTTGCTTTTACTGCGACACCGAAAGCGAAAACGCTGGAAACCTTTGGTCGTTTGCCGAAGCCGGAGGCACCGCCTTCCATCAAGAATATCCCGGTCGCCTTTCATGTTTACTCCATGCGCCAGGCCATTGAGGAAGGCTTTATTCTCGATGTGCTGAAGAACTACACCAACTACAAGGTGGCCTACAAACTCGCCCAGAAGCTGGAAGCAGCGGACGAGGAGGTGGACAGCAAGAAAGCCAAGGTGAAGCTGAGCCGCTGGGTGCGGTTGCACGATTACAATATCTCCCAGAAAGTGCGGGTGATTGTCGATCATTACCGAACCCATGTGATGGGGCTGCTCCACGGGCAGGCGAAAGCGATGGTGGTGACCAGTTCCCGTAAGGAAGCGGTGCGTTACAAGCTGGCGTTTGATAAGCATCTGACAGAGGAGAAGAGTTCCATTCAGGTGATGGTGGCGTTCTCCGGTGAGGTGGAGTTCTCTGAGGATGATCCAGACAGTGTTGCATTGCTGGATCAGAAGTTTACCGAAAAGAATATGAACCCGGGCCTGAAAGGCCGGGAGATGCGCAAGGCGTTTAATACCGACGATTACCAGGTGATGCTGGTTGCCAATAAGTTCCAGACCGGTTTTGACCAGCCCAAGCTGTGCGCCATGTATGTGGATAAGCCGTTGGGCGGCGTGGAGTGTGTGCAGACCCTTTCCCGTTTGAACCGGACCTATCCGGGGAAGAAAGAAGGCGGCACTTTTGTGCTGGATTTTGTCAATGAGCCGGAGGAGATTCTGGCATCGTTCCAGCCGTATTATCAGACGGCAGAGCTGTCGGATGTGTCTGATCCGGACAAAATCTTTGAGCTGTTCAACAAGCTGCGGGAGAGCGGCATCTTTACCTGGAATGAGGTGGAGAAGTTCTGCGAAGCCTTCCTCAGTAAAAACAAGAGCAATGCAGCCATCAGCAATATCTGCAAACCGGCGGTGGAGCGCTGGCAGAAACGGTACAGCTCTGCCGTGGAAGAATATCAGAAAGCCCGAAAAATCTTCGAGCGTACCAAAGCGGCAACCAATGATGCGGTGCTGTTAGCCAATGCGGAAAACAGCATGAAGGGGTGCAAGCAGGAGAAAGACCGGCTGGAGATTTTCAAGAAAGACCTGGGCAGTTTTACCCGGTTTTATGAGTTTATGTCCCAGATTGTGGATTACGACGATCTGGAATTGGAAAAGCTCAGCCTGTTCGCCCGTTTTCTGCGGCCGCTGTTGCGGGAACGTCGGGTGGATGAGGACGATATTGACCTGACCAATGTGGAGATGAGCCATTACCGGTTGTCGAAAATTCGGGAGCAGCATCTTCAGCTGAGAGAAGACAGCGAAGACGACAAGCTGGAGCCGGGGAATGATATCGGTTCTGCCAGGGCGAAGGACAAGAAAGAAGAGTTTATGTCGCAGGTTCTGGAGCGGCTGAATGATCTTTTTGTGACGGATAATCTTACCGACAAGGATATGATCAACTATGCCTACACCGTGCGGGATAAGCTGGCTGAGAACGCCACGGTGATGAAGCAGATTGCCAACAATACGGCGGAACAGGCGCTGCTGGGTGACTTCCCTCAGGCCATTGATGATGCGGTGATGGAGAGCAGTGAAGCGCATCAGGAGATGATGTTGCAGTATCTGTCGAATCCGGAGCTGGCGAGAGGGTTTGCCAGGGTGGTGTTTGATTTGTTGAAGCGGTGAGTTCTTTGGCTAGGAGCCTTTGGTCTGCTGTCGTTTGGTTTATCCAGCACGTCATTTCAACTAGGAGCCTTATGGGCTACAAAGGCATCCACTCGTTCTCTGCCTGCTTGCAGGTTTTCCTGAAGGTAGTCTAGGAGGCTGTCCGAGAGTAGCGTCCGTAGCGAGGATGGCAGAAAATTGAGGATAAAAAGTCGGAAATTTTTAGTGAATAGTGGTTCTATTTACTAAAAATTTCCGACTTTTTAGACCAATTTGCTGCCACCGCAGTAGGGCAGTCTATTCTCGGACAGCCTCCTGGGTGCTCCCTGGTTTTGCTGGCAACTGTATCCCTGATTTCACTGAGGGAAACTTCTACATCACTGGTCAGGTCATCAATATTTTCGGCAATATTAAAGGCGATTCTCTCTGGGCGCACATGTTCATCAAGATAGAGTGAGGTCACGTAGCAGGGGTAGGTGAACTTACCAATATCGTCGGATTTTGTGCCAAAGAGACCAGGTATTTTTTTACTGATGGATTCTTCTTTTACAACCCTATAGCCAGCTATGCATGGTGTGAGGCAATAGCAACTCAATATTTTCATGATTGATCAGTAATGGTCTATGTTTCATTGGATTATAAAAAAAATATTTCAATTACATATAAAGGTTATATTGATATGAACACTGTAATAATCAAACAATCCGTTCCAACAAGTCAATCTGATACAACAAGTCAACCCGTTATAACAAGTCAACCCGTTCCAACAAGCCAATACACTCTGCAAAAAGTAAGTGAAAGCCGTGTCAAAAAGGCCGGTAACTGCTTTGCCAATACCGGCGGTGGAGCATTTATTGGCTGGGTGTGTGCAATGTATTGGGGCGCTGGCTATCCTGCACCCCTACTTACCGGGGCGCTTGTCGGCTGCTTAGCTACCAGTGGCTCCGAAACAATAACAAAAATTTATAACAGAGTCATAACTTCAAAAAAACCGGCCCAGCAAGCACCTGAAACTGTTTGAACATTTGTCATGGGTTATTGCACCGGTTGGCCGGTATGCAGTTCCAGACCACCTGACACCGGCAGGTTAACGCCATTGCAGGAGCGGGAGGCATCGGAGGCGAGGAAGTACATGGCCTCGGCCACCTCTTGCGGGGTGCAGATGCGTCCCAGGGGGTTAGCCTGGTTGAACTGATTGACGACATCGGCCGGGTTGGCCAGAAACATCGGCGTTGCACAGGCAGAAGGACAGACATTATTCACCCGAATATTGTACTTGCCATAATCCAGGGCCATTGCCCTGGTCAGATTGACCACCGCTCCTTTTGCCGCATTATTGATAATACTGTCGATGCCACCGAGGGTGGCCATGGTCTGCTCATGCAGCGCCTTGACGGACGCGCTGTCTGAAACATCACAAGGGTGAAAGTGAATATTCTGTAAACCTTCCTCCAGAAGCTCAGCACAACGGGCACGACCTTCGGTATCGTTCAAGTCCGCCATCATGACGGTCCAGCCACGGTCGGCAAACAGGCGGGAGGCGCTTAATCCCATACCAGACGCTGCACCGGTAATCAGTACTCGCTTCATAGTTTGGCAGCCGCATCAATAACTTTTTGAGAATGAATCTGAGTCAGCACAGTGTCACCTTGAATTACAGAAAAAACTTTTACAGCTCATTAGATTTTTTGACGCACGCGTCTAGTATGGTTCTACCTAAAACAAATTGGCTGATGTTATGGATCCAGCAACGTTCTCTAGAAAATCATCTGACATGTTGTCTAATGTAGTTAGCTCATCCGGAACTGTTGACACTCGTACTGCCAGTGTACCAGAAGTCAGAAATACGGCAGTTTATGGCAGGTTTTCCATAGCACGAACCACTAATGCGCAGCCAGTCCATGGCTTGGATAGTGTAATTCCCATGGCACCACAGTTAAGGGAGCTTGCCACTCCATATATGTTTGGTTGCGGAGTTTCAAGTGTCGACAATATACCAAGGAATTTGCCCCTGTATACTCATTATGCCATGCCCCCGGCACTTGACCATTATCATCTGGGAGAACAGGCAGGATTTGATATGAGCTCTGTTTATCGGCCCCGGCCACCTTATCCTTATCGGGCTGCTACTTCCACCCAGGTAGTGGGTGTGGATAGGGAGCCTGGTCCGTCAGTTTCTGTTGATACGATAAAGAGCAGAGCTGCTACGATAAAGAGCAAAACTGATGCCATAGAGAGCAAAGCAGATACGATAAAGAGCAAAGCTGATACGAGCGAAATGGATGCCCAGCCATTAGAACCTGAGTTTTATGCACCTAGATTGCGGATCACGTTTGAGGAATGGCAACTTCAAAAACTTAATGATGCTTTTCAACGCAACAGGTATTTAACAACGTCTCAAAAGGGTAAATTGGCTTTAAGGTTGGGTGTAAAAGATTCACAGGTACAAACATGGTTTCAGAATAAAAGATCGGCCATCAAAAGGCAGCAGGCCTCTTTGGTCGTAGAAAGCAAAAACGCTCGATCTGTCAGGGCATCGAAAGCAGCTGCTTCCCGGGCCCTTTTGTTGCAGCAGCCAGTGTCTTTAGTATCACAGCAAGAAGTTGTTGCTCAGCATAGATATTCATTAATGCGCGAGAATAAAGTAATCAGCACAGCTATGGCTCAATCAACAGCTGAAGCGTTGCAGGTAATAACAGCGAATCTCATAGATACTCCTGAGGCACAATATCCCCTTTCGGTTGCTGACTATAGTCAATCCGGTAGTCCCGGGCCCGGACTTCCTGCAACTACGCCAAAGATTGAATTAACGGATGCTGATGATGAGTCAGGTTCTTCCACCTCAACTGAAACATGAGCTGGCAACTAAACGTCAACAGGCTTTACAGAATAGCTTCTACCTGTTGACTGGATTTTTTGATTCTTTTGTCTACTACCTATAACTAACTGGCTGATTTCATGCACCCTGCATTGCTTTTCCCCGACCAATCTGACACATCGTTGCCTGGCGCAATTGGCGCATCTGAAAATGAAAATGCTCACGATCGTTCAGCCTCTGGACCAAAACCTGGAAATGTGACTTTCTGCGGCAGGTTTGCTGCTGCCCATTCGGAGACTGTGCCAGTTTATTCCGGGCAAGAACCAGTGTGTTCTGTGGATGGATTATTACCCTGGGCGTCACAGGCAAGGGACTTTTTTCCGCCGGATAGATTTGGCATGGGGGTTGCCAGTATTGGTGATGTGTCAAGGAATATTCCCCAGTTTGACCAGCCTGCCATGTCACCAGTTCTTCCCCCTTATCACAATAGGCATCAGGGACTGGCTGGGCCTGACATGAGTTCTGGTCCCGAGCCTTTTGACCAGGCGGTTGTTTCCTCCAGAACAGAGGATGATCTGGCAGGAAGTTGCCAATCAGTTCCTTCAGGGAAGATAACAAGCAAAGCTGATACGAGTGAATCACATCCCCAGCAGGCAAGCACGGCACTTGCAGCACCCAAAAGACGATCATATGTGCCTGAATGGAAAGTTAAACAACTTGATAAGATATTTCAACGCAGTGCTTATGTCACACTCCAGGAACGAGCTTTTCTGGCTGCAGAGCTGGATATGACAGAAGAGGAGGTTCGATTATGGTTTCAAAATAAAAGAACGAGTATTAAAAGACGATGTTTGTCGGACAGTTTAAGAAACAGCGCTCAAAATATGATGTCGTCAAGATCGGTTGCACGGACCTTGGGGAATCAACAGCAAAGTGTTGCATTGCCCTGGCATGGGATTGGTGAGAATCGGGAATATAAATTACTTTGTGGGAGGTATGTAATCTCCAGTACTGTGGCTAAATCACCAGTTGCAGCGTTGCAAGAGATGTTGGTAGACATCGAAAGAAATCCCTCGGTACGATTTTCCCGTTCAGTCGCTAATTACTGCCAATCCAGGCTTCCTCAACCTGAACCCTCTGCAACGAGTTCAAATACTGCTCCGGGAGAATGAATAAGGTTGGCAATAAGCCATCTGTCGGCTTATCCATGACCGGCGACTGCAAAGGGAGCACCCGATTGCTGATAGCCATCTGACCTTTCTCACTGAATCGAGGTAAGATAGCACTATCTTCATTTTCCACAATTTTCACAATGGCATCAGGGCAAAAAGGATTTCTTTTAAGTCGGCAGAGTTCAGACCGGCGTAATCAGACGGAAATGGTCTTCTGGGTAGTGACCGATGGGCAACCGGTATGCCTGGTGATAGATAACGAGCTGGCCGTCTTTTTTCTGCCAACGTCTGCTTTTCAGCAGGCTGAAGCGTTACTGCTCCATGCTCAGATAACCTTTACCTGCCGGCATCTGGAGCTGAAGACGTTTCATCATCAGCCAGTCACCGCACTCTATTTCAAGACTATTGACAGCAGCCAGCGTGCCCGGCGGTTACTCAGTGCTGAATCTCTGCCCATCTATGAAGCGGATATCCGCCTGCATGACCGTTACCTGATGGAGCGCTTCACCTATGGGCCTCTGGAGTATACGGGGGAACCGATTCAGCGACAGGGATTTCTGGAATATCGCCATGCCCGTATCCGCTCCACCCGGTATGTGCCGTCATTTCGGGTGGTGTCTCTGGATGTTGAGTGTTCTGCCAGGGGTGAGCTTTACTCCATCGGTCTTTATGGGGAGAACATATCGACTGTCCTGATGATTGGGGAACCTCTTGCAGGTCAAGCGCCTGCGACGGATAAATCACCATCAACAAATAGAGAACGCCTGACTAATGATGAACTCACTATTCAATGGGTCGCTGACGAGCGGGCGTTGCTGGAATCTCTGGAAGCGCAGATAGCACAGTATGACCCGGATCTGTTTATTGGCTGGAATGTGATTAACTTCGATTTCCGGCTGTTATTGAAGCGTGCGACCCTGCACAGAATGTCATTAAAATTGGGCCGGGGTCGACAGTCTGCCAGTTGGCGGGAGCGCAACAGTGACGCTGGCGAAGGTTATGTTTCCATACCCGGACGCATGGTGATTGACGGTATTGATGCATTAAAATCGGCCACCTGGCACTTTGAGAGTTTCAGTCTTGAATTCGTTGCCCGGGAGCTGTTAGGCAAGGGCAAGGCCATTAATAATGTGAGTAACCGGATACACGAAATTACTCACGATTTTCATCACAATAAGCAGAAACTGGCGCAATACAATCTGGAAGACTGTCGTCTGGTAATGGAGATCTTTGCCAAAACCCGATTGCTGGACTTTCTCCGGCTGCGCAGTGAACTTACCGGGCTGGAGCTGGACCGAATCGGTGGCTCCGTGCGGGCCTTTACCAATCTCTATCTGCCGAAACTGCATCGTGCGGGCTATATTGCGCCGAATCTGCCCGAAGGTGGTGGGCTGGCGTCACCGGGTGGCTACGTGATGGACTCCGTGCCGGGCTTATACAGTAATGTACTGGTGCTGGATTTTAAAAGCCTGTACCCCTCGATTATCCGAACGTTCAGGATTGACCCCCTGGGGCTGGTGGAAGGGTTGCAGGATCCTGACAACGCCATTCCCGGTTTTAAAGGGGCACTGTTTTCCAGGGAACGGCATTTTTTACCCGGGATTATTACTCAGCTCTGGCAGCAGCGAGATCAGGCCAAGGCAGAACACGACAGTGCCCGTTCTCAGGCGATCAAAATACTGATGAACTCCTTCTACGGTGTTCTGGGCTCTGGTGGCTGTCGCTTTTACGACACCCGACTGGCCAGCTCCATCACTATGCGTGGCCATGAGATCATGCAGCAGACCTCCCGGTGGGTTGCCGGGCAGGGACATCAGGTGATCTACGGTGATACGGACTCCATCTTTGTGCTGTTGGAAGGGTCGTTTTCCTCGAATGAGGCGGATGCGGTAGGCCAGAGTCTTGCCAAAGATATTAATAAGCGCTGGCAAACCCTGTTGATGGCATCCTACGGGTTAACCTCCTGTCTTGAGATGGAATATGAAACCCACTATCGACGCTTTTTGATGCCGACCATTCGAGGCTCTGAAACGGGCAGTAAGAAACGTTATGCAGGCTTGAAAGTGACTAAAGATAAGGAAGAACTGATCTGCAAGGGGCTTGAGACCGTTCGCTCAGACTGGACACCAATGGCCCGTGAGTTTCAGGCTGAGTTGCTCAGGCTGGTTTTTGCCGACAGCAACCCTTCTGCGTACCTGTTGGCAACCGTTGAAGCCGTTCGCAATGGAAACAAAGATGATCAGCTGGTGTATAAAAAAAGGTTACGTCGTCGTTTAAATGACTATGTGAAAAACGTTCCGCCTCAGGTTCGTGCTGCGCGTATGGCCGATGATCATAACCGGGCAGCAGGTAAGCCTTTGCAGTATCAGAACAAAGGCACAGTTCAGTACCTTATGACGATTAATGGCCCTGAGCCTGTTGAATACAGGAACAGTGCGATTGATTACGATCACTATATTGATAAACAGTTGAAGCCTATTGCTGATGGTATCCTGCCGTTTGTTAATATGGATTTTGACAACATCATCACGTCACAGACCAGTCTGTTTTAAAGTGCCAGTTTGAGCTTTCACCGGTAGGTGTCTATGTTCTGGGGAGTCCATTTTATTTCCCCGGGGTGCTGGTTTCATGCCCAATCTTGCTGATTTCCTGTTCCGGAGCGCTGCTGTTTATCCCGATAAAACCGCCATTGTTGCGGGTGAACGGCGTATCAGTTATCAGGTATTAAAAGATACGGCAGCCACTATTGGTCAGGGGTTGCAGCAAACAGGTATCCGGCCCGGTGACCGGGTGGCGGTCAGTTGCCCGAATATTCCCCAATTCATGATGGTTTATTACGGTATTCTCAGTGCCGGTGCGGTTGTGGTGCCGTTGAATATTCTGCTGAAGCCAAAAGAGATCGCCTATCATCTTACCGACAGTCAGGCTGTCGCCTATCTGTGTTTTCAAGGTTCGGATGAACTGCCATTGGGGCAGTTTGGACTTGAAGCCTGTCAACGGGTGAGCAGCTGTGAGCACTTTTTTGTTATTACCGCAGACCTGAACCAGGATGAGTGGCGAGGTGAGTCCACGCTATCTGCATTGCTGTCCGGCGGCTCAATGGCCGAACCGCAGGACAGGGCCCCGGAAGATACTGCTGCCATTCTCTACACGTCCGGCACCACCGGACGGCCAAAAGGTGCTGAACTTACTCACTATAACCTGTCGATGAATGCACTTATCTGTTCGGCCTTACTGATGACCGGTGTCAATGATAGTCATCTGGTGGTTTTGCCGCTGTTCCATAGTTTTGCCCAGACGGCCCATATGCTCCATGCCGTGGCATCAGCATCCACCATGGTGTTGATGGTTCGTTTCGAGGCACTGACAACCCTGAAGCTGCTGGCGCAGGAGCAGATCAGCTATTTCGCTGGTGTACCCACCATGTATATTGCCCTGAATGGTGCGCAGGCAGAGTTGTCTGCTGGTGAACGACAGGCCATTACCGATACGTTGAGGTTGTGTGTCAGTGGTGGTGGCCCTATGCCTGTGGATGTTTTGCAGGCATTTGAGGGCAATTTCAACGTCACCCTGCTTGAAGGTTATGGTCTCTCGGAGACGTCGCCGGTCGTCTGTTTCAATACTCTGGATCAGGCGCGCATTCCTGGCTCCATTGGACGACCAATCCCTGGTGTGGCACTGAAAGTGGTTGACGATGAAGGAAACGCTCTGCCCTTTGGTCAGGATGGTGAGCTGGTCATTCGCGGCCACAACGTGATGAAAGGGTACTTTAACCAGCCGGAACAGACGGCAGCGGTGTTGCAAGATGGCTGGTTTCGCACCGGCGATATTGCCCGCTGTGATGAAGCGGGTAACTACTACATAGTAGACCGGAAGAAAGATCTGATTATACGTGGTGGTTTTAATGTTTACCCCCGTGAGGTTGAGGAGGTGTTGCTGGCTCATCCCGATATTATGCAGGCGGCGGTTATCGGGGTACCGGATGATTATTACGTTGAAGAGATTATGGCGTGCCTGATTCTGCACGAAGGTTGTGAGCTGTCGCCGGAATTGGTGAAGACCTGGGCACGGCAACAGCTTGGGGACTACAAATACCCGCGCTATGTACGAATTTTTCAGGAATTCCCGCTGAGTGCCACGGGTAAAGTATTAAAGAGAGCGTTGCGAGAGCAGGTTAAGGGAGAGCATAAAGGGCAGTAGTCTCGTTGTATTGACGGTTTTTTATGGCAACGGGCCGGTTTGTCTTATTAACCTTTCGCTATTTGGTAATTGCTGATTTAAATACCGGGGTAGGACTGACGGGCGATTTCTGTGAAAATAGCCGGTTTTTCATCACAGCACCCAAGAATCCATGCCCACACCGAAAACCGCACCGGACCTTTTCTCCTATCCCAAGTACTGGGCCGAATGCTATGGCACGTCGCCCTGGTTGCCCATGTCCCGTAAAGAGATGGATGCGCTTGGCTGGGATTCCTGCGACATTATTATTGTGACCGGCGACGCCTATGTGGACCACCCCAGCTTTGGTATGGCGGTGATTGGCCGTTTCCTGGAATCCCAGGGTTTTCGGGTTGGGATTATTGCTCAGCCGGACTGGAACAACCCGGAAGACTTCAAACGGCTGGGCAAGCCGAACCTGTTCTTTGGCGTGACTGGCGGCAACATGGACTCCATGATTAACCGCTACACCGCCGACCTGAAAGTGCGTAATGACGATGCCTATACACCGAACGCACAGCCCGGCAAGCGACCGGACCGGTCAGTGATCGTCTATAGCCAGCGCTGTAAGGAAGCATACAGTGATGTTCCGGTGGTGCTCGGTGGTATTGAAGCCAGTTTGCGTCGTATTGCCCAGTATGATTACTGGAGTGATGAAGTGCGTCGTTCCGTATTGATCGATGCCACCGCCGATATTCTGCTGTACGGTAATGCTGAGCGGGCCCTGGCCGAAGTGGCGGATCGATTGGCGAAAGGCATGACCATTCGGGAGATTGATGATATCCGGGGAACCGTGGTGATCAAACCGGCGGTGCCTTCCGGCTGGACCGAGATTGATTCATCACGGATTGACTGGCCCCGGGATATTCAGTCCCTGGAAGAAGCTTATGGCCTCAGCCCTTATGCTGAGGTTGAAGAGACGGTTTGTGATAGCAAAACCGGCAGCCCGTCGGAGTCAGCGGGTGATAATGACGTGCAGCCGGTGCGCATAATCCCCATGCCTCTGCATCGCAATCAGCCGCTGGACCCGGCATCCACCTGCATACGGTTGCCATCCTTTGACAAGGTGCGCAAAGACCCGGTGCTTTATGCCCATGCTTCCCGGGTACTGCACCAGGAATCCAACCCCCATAATGCCCGGGTGCTGGTACAGAAGCATGGCAACCGTGAACTCTGGGTGAACCCGCCACCCATCCCCCTGGCAACCCCTGAGATTGACGGTGTGTTTGGCCTGTTTTACCAGCGTCGTCCACACCCGTCTTATGGCAATGCCAATATTCCGGCCTACGAAATGATCAAAACCTCGGTTAATATCATGCGTGGCTGTTTTGGAGGGTGTTCTTTCTGCTCCATTACTGAGCATGAAGGCCGTATTATCCAGAGTCGTTCCCATGAATCGGTGATTGCCGAACTGGAAGATATTCGGGAAAAAGTACCGGGCTTTACCGGACAGATATCCGACCTGGGTGGTCCAACCGCCAATATGTACTATCTCAATTGCAAGGATGACAAGATTCAGGCCAGTTGTCGTCGACTTTCCTGTGTCTTTCCGGGGATTTGTAAAAACCTGAAAACCTCCCATAAGAAGACCACAGAGCTATATCGGAAAGCCCGAGCCCTGCCGGGTATCAGGAAAATTGCCATTGCCTCTGGCCTGCGTTATGACCTGGCGGTGGAAGACCCGGAATATGTGGAAGAGCTGGTGACGCACCATGTGGGTGGCTATTTAAAGATTGCCCCGGAACATACGGAAAAAGGCACCCTCGATCTGATGATGAAGCCGGGGATGGGTACCTATGACGCCTTTAAAAAGATGTTTGAACACTTCTCGCAAAAGGCAGGTAAAAAGCAGTATCTGATTCCTTACTTTATTGCCGCTCACCCCGGCTGTGAAGATGAAGATATGCTGAACCTTTCGTTATGGCTGAAGAAAAACAAGTTTCGTGTGGATCAGGTGCAGACATTTTATCCATCGCCCATGTCGCTGGCCACGGCGATGTATCATGCCCAAAAGAATCCGCTGAAGCGGGTCAGCTATAAAAGCCCCCGTTTGTATACGCCAAGAACATTGGATCAGCGTCGTTTGCAAAAGGCCTTTCTCCGTTACCATGATGCGAAAAACTGGCCATTCCTGCGTCAGGCCCTGCGGGATATGAATCGTTCCGACCTGATTGGTTCCGGTAAGCATCAATTGATTCCGGAAGAGGAAAACAAGGGGCAGAGAAGATCTGGCCAGCGGATACAATCGCAGGGTGATTTTCAGAAAGCCCGGGGCGGTCAGTGGGATAATCGCCATTCCAGAACATCAAAGAGTCCATCATCCCGGCAGAAAAAAGGTCGCAGATAAACTGAGTGGCCGTTTAAATATCTCCCTGGCATGGGAATGAACATTGTACCAGGCCAGCCCGATTTCCGGACTGGCCTGTCTGTTAAAATAGCGCTGATTTTTCACTCTTAATGATATGCGCTTTATCTACCTTGCATGTTCAGTAATCTATTCAGCAGATTGATCGCATAGTTGTGGGAAACGGCGCAGTTGACTGGATTGCTCAACATGATATCCCCTTGGTAATGGAACAGGTATTGTTCTGCGGGATTATTCTCGTCCGGAGTGTACTGGGGGTGAACAAACAGGCATGAATCTGCCGGATTCAGTTTTTCTGTTGCCAGGTACTGCTGATAGGTGTCGGCCGCGTAATTGATCAATGTCTTCATTGTTTCAGGTTTTCCCAGCATGATTTCCAGAACACTGGTACGCTGTATGGGTGGGTACTGGGAAGGGCTGGCATTGGAATTTTCCCGTAAAGACACAGTAAGTCCCAATTCCTCTGCTTTTGCCTGCAATACATCGTATAACTCATCAAACCGGCCGTTATCCTTGTGCTGATGGTCGAGGTGCATGTGTATTGCATCCGGTTCCCGGGGGGTAAAACCGGAAATCAATTGGTTGATTTGCTGATGGATCAGTTTGGCTTCGGCGCTGTCCACTTTTGCCATGGATTCAGCTTCAACATGGGCGTAGTAAGCAAATAGCTGGGATTCAGATGGATAATACACTTGGCGTTCAATGCCAAGCTTTGCCGCGAAGGATTCAGTTTCAGGGCTTTGTCCATGAAAGATTGGCTCTGATGCGAAACTGATCAGGGCAAAGGTACTTAGAAGGGCCAGGGCAAGAGATTTTATCTTGATATAGTTCAGCATTTTAATATTCCTTTTTGTTATCTAGTTAATTTTTATCCAAGTTATTATATTTTTTGAGATTTTAAACTGACCTTCTGGTTAGTATTGCTAACAATTAGTCCGTCAGTGGCAGTAACCGCTATAAGTATTGTCGGATCATAGTGTCCAAATCCTCAGCAGAAGAGGGAATCCCGCGCCCGTGCATGGCGACTGCCATGTTGCATAACAGGAACAGGTTCAATGTGCCATTTTCCTGCAGTTGAGGGTGATTGAGGAGTTGGTCCAGCCCTCTTGATTGGGGTAAACCCTGTTTGTGCATGATGCCCGCAATGGTGTTGAAAAGGGGCATGTTCACTGTGCCATTTTCCTGCAGGTGAGGGTGATTGAGGAGTTGCTCCAGTTCCCTCAATTGGGGTAACCCCTGACTGTGCATCATGCCTGCAATAGCGCTGAAAAGGGGCATGTTTAATGCGCCATTTTCCTGCAGACGGGGGTGGTTGAGGAGTGGCTCCAGCTCCCCCATGCGGGGTAACCCCTGCTGGTGCATCATGCCCGCAATGGCGATGAAAAGGGGCATGTTCAATGCGCCATTTTCCTGCAGGCGGGGGTGATTGACCAGTCGCTCCAACTCACGCAATCCGGGATACCCGTGCCCCTGCATCATGCCAGTAATGGCGTAGAGGATGGGCAGGTTAAATGTGCCGTTTTCCTGCAGGCAGGGGTAATCAAGGAAGCGGTCCAGCTGACTCATTCGGGGTAACCCGTGATAGTTCCTCATGTTCGCAATGGCGCTGAAAACGGGCAGGTTCAATGTGCCATTTTCCTGCAGGCGAGGGTGATTGAGCAGTGCCTCCAGTTCCACCATTTGGGGTAGCCCACGACGTGGCATCAGATCTGAAATGACTCTGAAAAGGCGCAGGTTTAATGCGCCATTTTCCAGCAGGCGGGGATGATTGAGGAGTTGCTCCAGCTGCCCCGTTCGAGGTAACCCGCGCCCGCCCATCATGCCTGCAATGGCTGTGAAAATGGAGATGTTCACTGTGCCATTTTCCTGCAGACGGGGATGATTGAAGAGTCGGTCCAGCTGCCCCATTGGGGGTAACCCACGCCTGTCCATCATGTCTGCAATGGCTGTGACAAGGGGCATGTTCAATGCGCCATTTTCCTGCAGGCGGGGGTGATTGAGGAAACGGCCCAGCTCACTTATTCGAGGTAACCCACGCTCGTACATCATTTGTCTAATGGTGCAGAAAAGTGACAGGTCCACTGTACCATTTTCCTGCAGGCGGGGGTGGTTGATGAATAGTTCCAGCGCCCTCATTTGGGGTAACCCTCGCCCTCGCATCATGCTTGCAATGATCATAAAAAGGGGTCGGTTTAATGCGCCGTTTTCCTGCAGGCAAGGGAGACTGAGGAGTTGATTTACATGCGTCATCCGAAGAGAGCTGCGCCCGTTAGTCATGCTGGCCATGGCTCTCGTAACGTCATGGTCCTGCAGGCTGGGGTGAGCGCCGGGTTGCCTCAACCAACTCATCAGGCCGGAGGGGAACCAGCGTCCGGGGCGGGCGGCAAATAACGAACGGGCGTTTCGATCTGGATAAGGGGTGTAGCGCTCGACGATAGGCCTTTGTTGGGCGCTCCTCTGGTTAAGAGTGGTCCTACATAGAGGACAGATATTTTCTTCCAGTTGCCAACGCCTCAGGCATTTTCTGTGAAACATGTGCTGACAATCGGTCACCACGACTCTTTTTCCTACAAACGGCGAAAGACAAACAGGGCAGTTGTCCAGCTCAGTTTGATAAGCAGTCGCTGGCTGGTTATTTTGGGCCGAGCCTGGTACTTGCATGTTCTTTATCTGACTTGAATCGGCTTTATCTTTTTTGGTTACCCGGAAGGCATTTTTCTGTGGCAACCAACGTTGAATGAATGCAATGCCAGTGTTAACCGGGTCCTGCTAATTTGTTAGCTGGTGTTCCGGATGCCAGACCCCGTATACAAGCAGGAGATCCATGCACCGGCTGTGGCCATGGAGGGCCGCTAAGCTAAGAGCCGACATGCCATCGTCAGTATGCTCATCGATCTGGATGCCCGGAGCGAACAGCATCGCTTCGACACACGCGGAGTGGCCGTATGTTGCCGCCAGGTGGAGAGCCGTCCTGCCATTAACCTTTTTATTGACCTGGATACCGGGAGCGGCCAGTAACGCCTTGACGGATCCTGTACTGCCGTGTTCGGCAGCGATCTGGAGAGCGGTCCAGCCCTTGTTGGTTCTCATATTGACCCGGATGTCTGGATTGGCCAGTAGTGTCACGACGGACTCTGTATTATCGTGTTTTGCAGCGATGTGGAGAGCAGCCAGGCCTTTGTAACCCTTCTTATTGATCGAGGTGCCCGGAGCGAGCAGTAATTCCCTGATGGATTCTGCACTATCGTATTTGGCAGCGATGTGGAGAGCGTACAAGCCCTTGTAACTCGGCTTATTGAGCCGGGAGCCGTGAGTGGCCAGCAACACCTTGAGGGACTCTGCGCAGTTGTTTCTGGCCGCTAAGTGGAGAGCCGTCCAGCCATAAATATCCCTCCTGCTGGATCGGATGCCGGGAACGGCCAGTAACACTTTGACGGACTCTGCACAGTTGCTTATGGTAGCGAAGTAGAGAGCCTTCCAGTGCAGGTGATCGGTGACATTGATATCTGCGCCTGCGTCGAGCAGCCATTTCAGACGCTCGGATTTGCCCCATAATGCGGCAATCATCAGGGGCGTGACGCCGCCGTTATCGATAGCATTGATATCCACTTCGCTGTTGGCAAGCAGCTCTTTCAGGCACCCAGTGTCGTTTTCTTTTTTGCTGGTATACTCTTTGAATATCCTGCCATCTTCGTAGCTTTCATCGATATTTCTGCCCATGGCAGCCCATTGTTGACGGGCCTCGACTATGTCGATTTGGGTGGCAATATGCAGGGGCGTTTCGCCTTTCTTATTGGTGGCATTGACACTCGCTCCATGGGTAACCAACCATTTCAGGCACTGGACGTTGCCATTCTCAGCCGCAATGTGCAGGGGCGTCCGACCCTCCTGATCAGCGGCATTGACATCGGCCTGGTGGTCGATCAGTGCCTGGGCGCAATCGATATGGCCGGAATCAATGGCGATAGCTAACGGGTATACAGCCCAATCGGTGACCGCCGAGAGGTACGTCTGTGTTGCCAGACTGGCATCAAGGGCCAGAAGCTTGTTCAGTGTTGTCAGATCCCCGGTACGACAGACATGAAGCACCAGGGATTCAAAATAAATTGAATCTTTTTCCAGGATGCGGCTCCCGTTCACACGAACCAGCGGCAGTGCCGGTTGTTTGCAATCACAGCATTGGCGTTGATCGAGGCTTTTTCCCTTTTGCAGGTCACCGTTAAGCCATTCGGTGATGCATCCCAGGTGGAAAAAATGAGGTTTTGGTTGGCAGGAGTTCGGACCGGTGTTTTGTGCCAGGCAGATTGCCCTGTGGTGACTTCGTTGCTACCAAGGCAGATAGAACAGGTAAATGAGGGATTTGTGTTGCTGCTGACGCTATTCATTTCTTTGGGCTGTTTTGATGCAGATAATGACTAGGACTGAAAACAGCAGGAAAAATTCCATAAAAGAGCATTATCAACAAGGTGTTTCTGGATAAACGTTTATAGTCGTATAAAAGCAGCCGCGGTAATTCAGAGCACGCTGAACAGGTGGCGAACCTCTTCAATTCTGGCAAACCGTTTGACGCCGTGTTGGCGACTGTCAAAACGGATGGAGAAATTACGGTCATTAACCTCAATCACTTCTCCGCGACCAAAGATGGCATGATCAATAATGGCCTTGAGCTGCCATGGCGCGTCGGAGGGTATACTGGCTCCTGTGTTGGCAGAGCCTGTGGATTCGTCGTTTATCGCAATGTCGGGCACTGCTTTCAGTCGTTCGGCCAGTGTCGCCCGGGCTGAGCTGACGTAACGTCTTGATACTGGCGTAAGACCAATTTTATTGATGGCTTCAGCCAGGTCGTCATCGGCATTTTCATGGAGCAGGTTGCCCAGGGATAAGACATGGGGCAGGTTCATTTCCAGTAAAAAGGGGCTGATGCTGTCCTGGCGGTCTTTTCCGGCCAGGGGTTGGTCATTAGCTGACCATAAACGTTTTCCGGAATCTTTTCTGGCGTCTTTGTTGGCGTCTTTTTTGGCGTCTTTTTTGGAAAAGCAGGTAAGCTCGCCCTGCGCGGTAAACAGGTGTAATTGCTGTCTGGCACGGGTCATGGCGACATAGAGCAGGCGACGCTCAGACTCAATAGCATTACTGGTCCTGGCCGACAGGTTAGCCATTTCATCTTCCCTGAGGAACGGCCAGTATTGGCGGGTCAGTCCCGGGATTAACACAACCGGCCATTCCAACCCCTTGGAGCGATGGCAGGAGCTGAGCTTGATGCCGTGAGTTGATCGTTGTCTCTGATCTTTCTGTTGCTTCTGCTTCTCGATTAATTCAGCAATATGCAGGCAGCAGTGGGCGGTGTCTTCGTTCAGCTGTTTGAGGAAGCGATGAAAACCTTTGATCGCCAGAATCTGTTCATCCGTTCTCTGCTCATTGAGGCTCATGGATTTAAGGCTGTCGTATAGTTCGGATTGTTGAATATACCGGGCGATCAGCGTATGGGCCTTGTGTTTGTTGCCATTGTGCTCCAGCCATGAGAACAGCTCTGCCCTTTGTGTCAGTTTTCGCACCTGAAAGTCACTGATGTCTTTGATGTTGGCTGCCAGCTTGCCAAGGGTTTTACCCAATTGGTGGCTCTGGTCCTTCAGCTGCTGGCAAAGCCAGTCAATATACTGTTGTTTAAGGCCGATATGGGGCAGGGTCAGAAGTCTGGCCAACTTATGGGAACGAACCTCTGGCAGTAGCCCGGCAAAGCCACCACTGGCCAGGGTCATGGCATCGATCACTGAGGCAATTTCCGGCCTTTGAAACAGGGAGGGGCCATCACTACTGTAGGGAAGGCCCATTTCCAGCAGGTTCAGCTCAATGGGCACGGCCTGGGCCCAGACCCGCACCAGAATGGCAATATCTTCCGGTGGTGTTCCGGATGCCAGATATTCGGTCAGCGCCTCAACCACAAAACGACTGTCGTCTGCACCCGGTTGGCTGATGCGAATCAGGGAGGGCGCGTTGTCCGGATGGGCAATACAGAGCACATTTTTGCGGGACCGGTTCTGGCTGATTAAATGGCTGGCAGCCAGGGCAATACTGTGACCATAGCGAAAGGTGTGGGGCATGGTGAGTTCTTTAACGTCACCGGTAGTGCCATAGTCCTGCTGAAAATGGTTCAGAATGTTGTCGATATTGGCACCGGCGAATTCGTAGATCGTCTGGTCGGGATCGCCAACGGCAATCATTCGGGCGCGCTGTCCGGCAATCAGCCGGGTAAACTGATGCTGAAGGGTTGAGGTATCCTGGTATTCATCAACGATGATAAAGTCCATTTTATCAGCCACTTTGGGCACCAGTTCCGGATGTGCCCGGATCAGTGTCACCGGGTCGTACAGCATATCGGTGAAGGTGATTGATCGCTGTTGATGGCGCCACTGCTCAAACTGATGAAACAGCTTGATGAAAAAGCGATAGTCATCGGTATAACCGGATTGCTCAAACCATAGCTCAGGGCTGGTTAAATGGGCTTTGACCGATTCAATAAAGCTGATGGCCGCTTCGATCAGACGGGCGGCATCCGAGCGCATCCGGTCCTTAATGGTTTCCGGTGCCAGTTTCAGGATCAGTGTCCTGACCTGTAGCTCAACGACTTTCTCCGATAACGGTTGTTTGTTGTAGGGGGGTCTGATTTGCCAGCCTTCCAGAGTTCTCAGCAGTTTCAGACCTGTGGCGTGGTAGGTTCTGATTTCCGGAAGCTGCCGCTGGTTTTCCGGCAAGTCTGCCAACGGACCACTGGCCAGGGTGCGAAGCTTTTTGGAAAAGTCGATCTGGGCCGCTTTGTTAAACATCATCACCATCAATCGACGCGGGTCAGCCCCTTTGCACAGCAGGTTGCTGACCAGTTGTGCCAGGGTTGAGGTTTTGCCCGAGCCAGCCACGGCAATACAGAGGGCATGGTCTTTATCGTGGTCGGCAACTGCTTGCTGGTGGGGCGTCAGTTTCATTCAGTCAGGTGATGTTGATAGCGTTTGGAAAGTGCAAGGCTAGCAAAATTTGCGCGACTTCCATAGATAGCGCATGCGTCATCTTCCGAAGCCGGGGTACGGAAATTTCGGTGGAGATAAAGCGACAATGACGGAATAATGAGGCCATCAACACCAAGGATCACCGTGTAATGGCTTCACTTTATTTCTATTTTTCTTCCATGGATTCGGGCAAGAGTACCTACCTTCTGCAGTCAGCTCATAATTATGAGAGTGCCGGTAAACGGGTGTTGTTGCTGGCTCCGGTGATTGATGACCGTTTTGGTGTCGGCAGAATCACCTCAAGGATTGGCCTGCAAAGTGAAGCGGTGGCCATTTCCCAGAGTGATGACCTGAAGCAGCAAATTGCCAGAGAACACAGTGAAGACTATATCGCCTGTGTTATGGTCGATGAAGCACAGTTCCTGACCCCGGAGCAGGTGTGGCAACTGTCGGATGTGGTGGATGTGCTGGGTATTCCGGTACTTTGCTTTGGCCTGCGCACCGATGCTTTTGGTAAAGCGTTTGCCGGCAGTGAAGTGCTGCTCAGTATTGCTGATGAACTTACCGAGCTGAAAAGCATCTGCAAGTGCTGTGAGAAAAAGGCCAATATGCAGCTGCGTCTTGACGGTGATGGTCAGCCGGTAAAAAGCGGCAGCCAGGTGCAGATAGGGGGCAATGACCGCTATCTTTCGGTTTGTCGAAAGCACTATAAGTCGATGATGGGGCTTGGGAGCTAAGGCATTGTCCCGGAATTTCTCGCTGCCCGCTTCCCGCTTCCCGCTTCCCGCTTCCCGCTTCCCGCAAAAGCATAAGCCGCCTGTCTTTTTCGGACAGCGGGCAGCGGGCAGCGTTTATTGACCATTCCTAACTCATCCAGCGCTGAACCCCAAGGGCGGTCATCACCAGTTCTACCGATAGTGCTGCCAGTATCATGCCCATTACCCGGATGATAATGGCCGAGCCATTGTGGCCAATCACCCGAAAGATCCGGTCGGCAAACAGCATCAGGCCACAGGTGACCAGAAGCACCAGCGTCATGGCACCGGCGGTCATGGCCTGCTGGCTGAAGGTTTTGACGTGATTGTCGGTCAGTACAATCACCGCCATAATGGCCCCGGGGCTGGCAATGGAAGGGACCGCCAGAGGGAATACGGCCAGTTGATGACCGGGTTCCCTGGACCCGGAACTGTCTTCAGGATCAGAAAAAATCATCTGCAAGCCGAACAGGAACAGGATGATTCCGCCTGCCAGCTGCAGAGAGATCAGCTGAATGTTCATCGCCTTTAAAATAATCTGACCAAGAACCAGTGCCGAAAGGAGAATAACAAAGGCGTAAATGGTCGCTTTCAGGGCGACTCGGCGTTTTTGCGTTTCTGACAGTCGTGCTGTCAGTCCAGTGAACAGCGCCAGAGTGCCGACCGGGTCAATGGTGGACCAGAGCATGATAAAGTCTTTGAAGAAAAGCTCCATAATAGTACCTGCCCAGTTGGTTATGGGTGTTATAGGATGAAGCCGGGCAGCCTTCCTATGGCATAGGAAAAGCGGTCAAACTGCGCAAATACCTGACGACATCTGTTCTTTATTTCATGGTTCCCGCACACATCTGGAAAAAGGGTAACCATGACTGAATAAAAATATTCCTTCTTCTTCAATTAAATAAGACAAACGTCAATTGTCCAGTGATTAGGTGTACAGCAGGAAAAAAAGTGCCCAGTACCTATGTTTTGGCTATCGCTAACTATATATAATTTATTCTTATTTTTTTATTCGAAAAAACAATATAACAGAGCCTGAGTTAATTTCTAAGGCTGGATGTCGTTGCATGGAACTGTCACTTCTGCAGGTTGTTGCTGCCATGGGGGTTGTTGGCCTGGGGGCTATTGTCCAGGGAACCATTGGCTTTGGCATGGCGGTTGTTGCCGCACCTTTTCTTTATCACATAGATCCTGCCCTGATACCGGGGCCGCTGATTTTTTCCGGTATGGCGATCGGGGCGCTGTCTCCCCGACGTTATGCCAGCGAGATTGATGTTTCCATTCTGGGTTATGCCCTGCTGGGTCGGGTACCCGGATCCATGATTGGGGTGTTGATTCTGACGCTGGTCAGTATCCAGCCCCTGAGCCTGGTGTTGGGCGGGGCAGTACTGCTGGCGGTGGTCGGCAGTCTTTTGCCTTATAAACTGAAAACTACGCCATTCACTCTGTTCGTTGCCGGCCTGTGCTCCGGAATGATGGGGACGGCGGCCTCCATCGGTGGTCCACCGATGGCGCTGTTGCTACAAAATGAAAGTGGCAACCGGATCAGGGCCAACCTGGCGGTGTTTTTTGTGATTGGCAGCTTTATCTCTCTGGTTATGCTGGGTCTCAATGATCTGTTATCAACCGGGCAGCTAATCTACGGGGTGTGCCTGTTTCCAGCGGTGTTAACCGGCCACTGGCTGGCCAGCAAAATCGCTGCAAAGGTTGAAAAGGAAAGGATCCGCCAGATGATGCTGGTGCTGTGCAGTATTTCAGGCATAACCGCTATTCTGTCTGCCGTTTGAAGGTATCCGGGGGTGACACCTGGAGAGTGAGAAAGTTGACAGAAATCACTATTTTGGATAGTTTGTCACGCCATGCGCTGATTTGACCTTGGCTTGCGGGCGCATTACAAATTCCGCTAAAAGAAGGGTTTCAATTAAGAATTCCTTATGAAACCACTCTGTTAGCATCAGGGTGGTTTTTTTATGCATATGATTGAATTGACTAACCTGACCAAGGTGTTTGCCGCTGGCGGCACCGAGGTCAAGGCCATTGACGGAGTAAATCTGTCGGTGCCTGAAGGTGCCATCTACGGTGTGATTGGCTCCAGTGGCGCAGGGAAAAGCACGCTGATTCGCTGCGTCAACTTACTGGAGAAACCGACTTCCGGCCAGGTGCTGGTGGATGGTCAGGACCTGACTCTGCTACCAGAGAAATTATTGCGTCAGGCCCGTCACAACATTGGGATGATTTTTCAGCATTTCAATCTGCTGTCCAGCCGCACTGTGTATGATAATGTCGCTCTTCCCCTGGAGTTGGCCGGTGCCAGCAAATCAGAAATAGAACAGGCCGTTCTGCCCCTGCTGGAACTGACCGGGCTGGACTCGAAAAGAAACAGTTATCCTGCCCAGCTGTCCGGCGGTCAGAAACAGCGGGTGGCCATTGCCCGGGCCCTGGCCAGTAAGCCGAAAGTGCTGTTGTGCGATGAAGCCACGTCCGCACTGGACCCGCAGACAACCCGGTCAATTCTTGCCCTGCTGAAAGACATCAACCGTCAGCTTAAAATTACCATTCTGATCATTACCCATGAGATGGATGTGGTGAAAACCATCTGTGATCGAGTGGCCATTATGAGTTTTGGCAAGATCATTGAAGAGAATGAGGTAGAGCAGTTCTTTCTCAACCCCCGGACGGATCTGGCCAAAGAGTTTGTGCGCAGTGCGATTCATGAAAAACCGGTGGCAGAAATTGAAGCCCGGTTCCAGTCTGAGCCTTGTGAGGGTGCCAGGCCGGTGGTACGCATTACCTTTGTCGGGCAGGGGGTTGTCCAGCCGTTGATTACCAGGGCGGCAAGACAGTTCAACACGGACTTTAATATCCTGCAGGCGGATATTGAAACGGTCAATGAAAAAGCCATGGGCTTTTTGATGGTGGAAATTATGGGTGAGCCGGAAGGCATTGAGCAGTCGCTGCAGTTTCTGCAGGGCTTGCATAACTCACCAGACAATACGGTCCAGGTAGAGGTGATTGGTTATGTCAGCTGATGCATGGTCACTGTTGTTCAAGGCGCTCTGGGAAACCCTCTATATGGTGGCCTTTTCCGGAGGCATCAGCTTTCTGCTCGGTATCCCGCTGGGAGTGCTGCTCTACGTGACCCGGGAAGGACGTATTCTGGAAAACCGGGTTGCCAACCTGGTTCTGGGCGGTATGGTCAATGCCGGACGTTCCATTCCTTTTATTATTCTGATGGTGGCTATCATCCCGTTGACGCGACTGTTGACCGGTACTTCCATTGGTACCACCGCCGCGATTGTGCCATTGACCGTGGCGGCGATCCCGTTTGTTGCCCGCATTGCCGAAGGTGCCTTGAATGAAGTGCCTTTCGGATTGGTGGAGGCTGCCCAGTCCATGGGGGCCAGCCCGTTGCAGATTGTTACCCGGGTGTTGCTGCCGGAGGCCAGGCCCGGGCTGATTAATGGCATGACCATTACGCTGGTAACGCTGGTGAGCTACTCGGCCATGGCCGGTGCCATTGGTGGTGGCGGTCTTGGTGACCTGGGCATCCGTTATGGCTACCAGCGGTTTGATGGGGTCATCATGCTGGCTACGGTGGTGGTGTTGATTGCCCTGGTGCAATTGCTGCAGATGGTGGGTGATCGCCTGCAGCACTATTATGATCGCAGTCACTGATAATTATTTGTAAGGTGGGAATCCATCAACGTCACTAATGTTGATGGCATGTTGTTAAAGTCCGGGAGTAATCAATGACTTTTAATATTCTAAAAACAGTAAAAATCCTGGCCAGTTCGGCGGTATTAGCGTCAGCAGTATTGCTGGCAGGCTGTGGTCAGTCGGATGATCCAAATGGCCCGCTGAAGGTGGGGGTGATGGCGGGGCCTGAGGCCGATGTGATGAAAGTGGCGGTAGACATCGCCAGACAGGACCATAATGTGGCTGTGGAGCTGGTGGAGTTCTCTGATTATGTGTCGCCAAACGTAGCGCTGTCGGACGGCAGTATTGATGCCAATGCATTCCAGCACCGCCCTTACCTGGACAGCATGGTGCGTGACCGGGGCTTTAAGCTGGTGGCCGTTGGTAACACCTTTGTTTATCCCATTGCCGCTTACTCAAAGACGTTGAAAGACATCAGTGAGTTGCAGGATGGAGCCAAAATCGCTATTCCCAATGACCCAAGCAATGAAGGCCGTACACTGATTCTTCTGCATCAGCGTGGCTTTATTAAGCTGAACGATGTGAATAATCTGGAAGCAACACCGGCAGATATCATTGAAAATCCCCGTGATTTCCAGTTTATTGAACTGGATGCGGCGCAGCTGCCCCGCTCACTGGATGATGTGGATATGGCCTTTATCAACAACACCTATGCGGTACCGGCGGGTTACACCCCAACCCGTGATGCCCTGCTGGTGGAAGATAAGGACTCTCCCTATGTGAACATCATTGTCACCCGTGAAGATAATCAGACAGACCTGCGCGTACTGGCCCTGGTTAAGTCGTATCAGACGGATGCGGTTGAAACCAAGGCTACGGAGCTGTTTAAAGGGAGTTCTGTGGCTGGCTGGAAGTAAATGTTCTACATGCTGGAAGCGGTTTGCTTCCGGCATTATTTATGTTTTATGACCTTGAGGCCGTTAATCAGCGTTAACCCTTCGTGTAAAGTGACCATCATCTGCCTCTTCTGGGAAACTGATACTGCTGGCCGGTTGGTTTGCGTTTGCTTTTGCTTAAGACGCTCAAGGTTCTTTATGACTTGTTGAGAGAGATGGTTGACCTTTAGAATCGTTATTTCACTTTCTTCTTCTCTTGTTTCTTTTTCTATAGAATGGCTTTGTGCAGTTTGGCTGCCAGTGTTGTCACAAGTGACCTCATCCCTATCATCAACAGTTGATTCGTCGCTGTCGTAATCAGTTGATTCATTGCTGTCGTAATCAGTTGATTCGTCGCTGTCATAAACAGTGGATTGGTCGCTGTCGCAAACCGTTGAGTCGTCGGTATTACTGCATGATGGCCCATAATCTTTGGCATTTATTTCTAAGAAGGTACTGTGATTTTCTCTGCATGAAGAAGCTTCCTGCAAAGGTTCTTTATTGTTCTGGCTGGTTGGCTGTTCAATCCCGGCATCGTGCGGTGCTGAGGTTCTCTCCAAATCTGATGGTTTCTGCGTATCGGCCGTTTTCTGTTGATGATCTGGCAAACACTGATGATTGTTACCGGAACCTGAAAGCGTAATGTTTACGGCTGAGGAGTCGATTTTTTCTTCGACCCTCAATTTTTTGCGCGGTCGTGGTATGAGTATTTCAGGCGTTGGTTTTCGTTTATGTCTTTCAGGTCGACATTTTACTACGGCAAAATCCTTCCATTTAAACAGATCTTGTCTATGGAAGTCCGGTGACATTGCATTTGATAACTCAGCCCAAAGCGCCAAAAGGTAATAGGCATTGCGATCCGCTGAAATATTTGGTCCGTCTTTCATTCCCAGGGAAATATCTTGTAGATACTTGAAGTGATCTCCGTCACTGCACGTTTTGAAAAAATCCGGGAGTTTTTCTTTCTTTGGCCTGAATTTCCAGACGCTTTCCTCAATGAAATCGTGATACTTAAACGCTTTTTCAATCATTTCATAGGCAGCTTCCACCCTGATATTATCAGACTGACATATTTTCCTCAGAATGGGTGGCGTGAAATATTTTTTGACCAGCCTGGGGGTTCTCTGATCCACGGTATTTTTTGTTAAACCAGTAAAACAGAAACGCTTGCCATCCAGAATGTAAATGGTTTGGTCATCCTCTTCACCCGGAGGAATTTTTTTGGAGCCAAAGTGGATATCAACATCCCGAAAGCCAAAGCTTCTGGCCTTTTTCAGTACGTCCTCAACACTGGAAGTAGTCTTGGTAGCAAAGTCCTCGAAAGTTTTGGGTTTGGAATATGTGTGATCAATAGCAAATGCTTTGCCAGCACTCAGATCCATAATTTTATTCTCTTTAAATACTCCGGAAAATCTAGCTCTCGACTTTGTGGTTGACAAGGAATCAGAAATGGTCGGAAAGTGGTTTCGCCGTGTGCAGGTTAATCCAGGCAATACCCTGGCGTAGCAGAAGGATTAACCTTCTACCAGGTGGGTAAATGCCGCTAAAGCCTCCGGATCTCCACGTTTGATTTTATTCGCAATGACATAATGGAAAAAGTAATGGAAGTGTTCGTGATCCTGGGCCGCAAACAGGCACTCATCACCCGGTAGTACCGGTGTGTTTTCGATCTTTTTATCATCGGCCACCATGGCCATGACCCGACCATCATTGTACAAACGCCAGCTGGTGACATGAACCAGTACAATCGTTTTAAACTGGTCTTCGGTCAGAATGGCATGGGTGCCGATGGTGTCGGGGATTTCCTGAATAATGACAGCTTCATCCGACTCTATGGGTGGGTAGTAATTGGCCGCGTTTTCCAGTTCCGCAACCTTGTGATCCGGTACGTCGAAAAATGCATGGTCGTGTATCTTGTCAAAGTAACCTTCCCAGTGGCCATTTAATGGGTCATTGAGCTCACGGGCGGGTACCACCTTATTCAGCCAGGGGATGAGGGCATCAACCGTGCCGTCTTTCATCATTGCCCAGCAGAGAATTTTCATGCTGAACAGCTTGCCCGGATTGGCATCATTGCTGTAGAGCATTTCCATACCATCCAGTTCAGGAGCAATGCGCACAATCTGATGAAGGTTAACCTCGTCCAGAGGCTTGCGGGTGAACATATCGATGACATTGCCACTGTTATCATCGGGCTGATTTTTATCTTCAGGTTCTTTGGCCATGAACAATCCCGGGTAAAGCTGAGTCTGGTAAAAATGAAGGAGTTCATAGCCCATATCGGCATGGTCGTATCATCCTGCACTATTGGTTGCAGTGATGAAGCCTCTGTAATGGAGGTGGAGCGAAAGGACTGGCTTATCCGGTTGAAGCATTGTCACTGTAGCTGTCATTTATGTTAGGGATTTATTTTTATTATTAATCCAAATTGAAAAGGGTGATGTTTTGAAAAGGTTTGGATACATTTTTTGTTATGCTCCAAGAGGATACAAATATTACAGAAGAGGACCCAGGAAAAAACATGAATGTTACAGCGCTTAATTCAGGACTTTTTAGTCAAGACCTGACAAGACTTTTAAATGAGCCTGACTCAAAAGGTAGCCCAGGCTTTAAGAACAGAACCATCAAAATTGTGGTTGCTACCCGGCAGTTCTTTGGCAATACCATTTTAAGGAGGGGGTATGGTGATATTACATCCGGGGTAAGGGCGTTAGGTTATGTCAGGAAACTCTTTCCTGAAGCAACTTGCTCATTTGTCTTTGAACACCATGCCGCTGACATTGATGAGCTGAATCGATTAAGATCCATTGCTACCTTTGATGACGTTAAAACCTTCATTCTGGATGGTCTCCATCAACAAAGATTCCGGCTACCTGAACAACAGCAGTTAGCCGCAGTGCATCAGGAAGAGGAAGTCTGTCAATTGCTGCATGAGGCCAATTTTATCTTGCATGGCCCGAGTGGTTTGATAGCACCGCTGGCAAACAGCGAAGGTGAATTTGCCAGCAAAACTGTGGGTGTTAGTGAATATGAAGTCAAAAGCGGAGAATATAGTGAAACAGGCCTTCATGGAATAGAAGAGATTGATATGGGCTTTAGCTGTCAGCGTTTATACCTGATGGAAAATACATACCCTGACACTGTATTCAAGGACGATTTACTGCGTAAGTATTGCGCTAATCCACTGAGCAAAAGCAGTGATGGGAATGACCAGAGCGTATTTTATTTTGTCTATGGTCATGCTAAAAATTTTCTTGCTCAGGCGCTGAAAATTCTGGTGCTGATGGAAGGAGACAACGACAGAGATGTGGTGTTAGTCAGCTCTCGGCAGCTTAATCCTGGCCACGTCAGGGAGTATTTCTCTGAACAGCAGCCGGACTTTTTTCCCTATAAGTCTGTTAATTTATTTAAAATCAACAGTGATGATAAAAAAGATGTGATCATGACTTTCCAAAATCCCGGTGGTCAGCAGGAAAAAAATATAAACATTATTACCCCTGATCGAATAGTAAATAGTGACTTTGATCTTTTACAACAAGGTTCTGTAATCAATTGGAGTTCCGGTGATATCAGCATCTCCGATGTTCTTGCCAAAGGAAAAATCCCAATCGTTGAGCCATATAAAAAATGGTATCTATTTGAGGCAATGGTGAGTGCAATGGAAAAATTTTGTGCAATTCCGGGAAATGAGCAATATAGTCCTTTGATCGGCCCTTGGAAAACAGCTAGTGAGAACTTACAAGATCGCGCCGTGGGTTCTATCAAGAACAACCCAGATAAGAGAGTCTCATTGCAACAACTGTCTGGCGTGCAATGGCAAGCGTTCGAACGTGACTTCACGGATTGGTTAAAAGAGAACAATCAAACCGAATCATTTATCCGGAAAAAAGCAGAAGCGATTATCCGGAAAACCCTCTTTGCTGAAAACGATGGCAATTCCAGCAGTTCAGGACTTTCGGAACAAGATAAAGTTTTACCTCTGAGTCTCCGTGCCTCCGTGGCAAATCTTTCATACCAGAGGGTAACGAACAATCGTCATGAGTATTTGTGGTTAAGACAAAATATTACCGCAGGAGTATCAAGGCACTGGCCAGGTTCCTGGCGGCCCGGATCAGGTTCTCCTCACCTTTGGCCAGGGCCTCGGACAGTGGGACTGCACCCTGAACAATCGGGAACATCGCATCAATGCCACAGTCGTAGACCGCGTCAACATCGGAACCCACAGAGCCAGCCAGAGCAATCACCGGAAGATTGAACTGTTTGGCAATCCGGGCAACCCCCACGGGTGTTTTTCCCTGTGCGGTTTGTCCATCAATCCGGCCCTCTCCGGTAATCACCAGATCAGCGCCGATCAGTTTTTCTGCCAGGCCGACGGCATCCATGACAATGTTAATACCCGGTTTCAGTTCAGCATCCAGAAACGCCAGCAGGGCAGCACCCATGCCTCCGGCAGCGCCTGCTCCTGGCTGTTGCCCAACATCTTTGCCAAGGTCCCGTTGCAGAACGCTGGCATAGTGTGTCAATGCCTGGTCCAGTTGTTCGACCATCTCAGGAGTTGCCCCTTTCTGGGGACCAAACACTGCTGAAGCACCATTGGCTCCGGTTAGCGGATTGTCCACATCGCAGGCCGCAATAAACTCGATGGTCTGGAGTCGTTTATCCATCGGGCCGGTGTCAATGCGACACAGACGTGATAGCGCTGCACCACCCCGGGGCAGATCCCGGCCTTCAGCATCCAGCAGTTTTACCCCCAGTGCCTGCATCATACCTGCGCCACCGTCGTTAGTGGCACTGCCGCCAATACCGACGATGATGCGTTTAATGCCCTGGTCCAGGGCGCTGAGAATCAACTCTCCGGTCCCCCGGGTGGTACTGACCATCGGGTTGCGTTGATCCCCGGGTACCAACTCAATCCCTGAAGCCCCGGCCATTTCAATGACAGCGGTTTCACCATCACCCAGCAGGCCGAAGCAGGCCTGAACGGTCTCTCCCATTGGGCCGGTTACCGCAACATCCACCAGTGTGCCACCGGTGGCGTCTACCAGTGATTGCAGCGTACCTTCGCCACCGTCGGCAACCGGAACCTTGATGCACTCTGCATCCGGCAGAACCTGCTGCAAACCGCTTGCAATGGCCTGTGCTACTTTGGCTGCGGTAAGACACTCCTTAAAGGAATCGGGTGCAATAACAATTTTCATGGTCTGTTCCCCCAGTATTGAAGAGTGCCGTAAATCAGTGTGGCGGCCCCGGTAAAGCAGCAAAAATAGTGCCTGCCCGGTCCATGACATTGACATTAACTACTTATGCAGGGGGATAATCATAGTCCGTTGGACGATCTGTTGAGTTACAGGCTCCGTAGAGAAGTTTTTATAGAAATAATCGGTTAAACGCAACGCCATTCAGCCTGTCTGCCTGAGGCTGTCTTTTCTACCCAGATATATGGAGTGCTGCATGACAGAATTGAAACTGGACTCATTTGCCGAGGGCTTGCATGTGGCCGTCATCGGAGCCTCCGGTGCTATCGGCAAAGCCATGGTCCATTGGCTGGAGCAGCTACCAAAAGTCACTAGAATTTATGCTTTATCACGCAGTGAGCCTGAGTTTGACCAGCTGAACAAAACCGTTTTTCACCCCATGGATCTTCTGGATGAAAACAGTATTGCCAATGGTGCGGAGCAAATTTCGGAGCCGTTGGACCTGGTCTTGGTCACCACCGGTATCCTCCATGAGGGGGAAGGCCTGAAGCCGGAAAAATCCATCAAGGATTTCCAGCCCGATCACTTTGCCAGAATCTTCGCCGTCAATACCACCGGACCCGCCATGGTTGCCAAATATTTTCTTCCCAAGCTGGCCAGAAACCGTAAGAATGTGTTTGCCGTGTTATCCGGCAGAGTGGGCAGTATTTCTGATAATCAATTAGGCGGCTGGTATGCCTACCGGGCATCAAAGGCAGCGCTGAATATGATTATCAAGAGCCTGGCCATCGAAATTGCCAGAAAAAACAAAGCATCGATTATTGCTGCATTGCATCCGGGCACAGTGGATAGTCATTTGTCCATGCCGTTTCAGTCCGGCGTGCCTGAGGGTAAACTCTTTTCGGCGGACTACTCGGCAGAACGGCTTTTGCAGGTGATTGATCAGTTGACACCAGGGGACAGTGGTCACATGTTTGCCTGGGATGGCGAAAAGCTGCCTTTTTGATGGTGCAAAACCTAAGGAGATAAAATGGTTATTATTCACTGGTTTCGTCAGGATCTCAGGTTGTCTGATAACCCCTCTCTGTTTGAGGCGTCTGGCAATGGCCAGGTGCTTCCGGTGTTTATTCTGGATGATCACTCTGCCGGTCAATGGGCTCCCGGCAGGGCCAGCCGCTGGTGGCTGCACCACTCACTGGCAGCATTAAACGACGCTCTGAAAGGCCGACTGCTGGTGCTTCAGGGGGACGCGGCAAAAGTGCTTCCGGAAGTGGCAGCGGAATATAAGGTGGATGCCGTTTATTGGAATCGCTGCTATGAACCCTGGCGGATCCAGCGGGATCAGCAAATAAAGAAAGCCCTGCGAAATGACGGGCTGGAAGTCAAAAGCTTCAATGGTTCCCTGCTCTGGGAACCATGGACCGTGCTGAAAAAGGATCGAACGCCCTACCGGGTATTTACGCCTTACTATCGCAAAGGGTGCCTGGTAGCTGAACCGCCCAGGGAGCCATTGCCGGTACCGAAAAAAATCCGGTGCGTTGCAACAACCTCGAAAAGCGACATCAATGACCTTGATCTATTGCCAGCCGGAGGTTTTGTCCCCGCCCATAATCCTGATTCTGCCGGTGAGGCAAAGCAGGTGCGCTGGGACCATAATCTGTATGTCTACTGGTGTGAGCAGGGCAGAGGGGTTGGTGAGACAGCGGCAAAAAACAAACTTCAGGATTTTCTGGGCGAGGGGCTGAATGGGTATAAAACAGGGCGTGATTTCCCTGCCAGGCGCAGCATTTCACAACTGTCAGCCCATCTTCATTTTGGCGAGGTATCCCCCAATCAGGTCTGGTACGCGTCGGCGGCTGCAGCAACCGACAGTAATGTGGAGACGGACCTTGACTGTTTTCACTCAGAACTGGGCTGGCGTGAGTTTTCTTATTATCTGCTGTACCACTTCCCAACACTGCCGGAGCAAAATTTCCAGCCAAAGTTTGACGGCTTTCCCTGGCAGGATGATCCCGAAAAACTCAGGCGATGGCAGAAGGGACTGACCGGCATCCCCATTGTCGATGCCGGGATGCGCGAACTGGGGCAAACCGGGTTTATGCACAACCGGGTGAGAATGATTGTCGGCTCATTTCTGGTCAAAAACTTATTGCAGCCATGGCGGCATGGTGAAGCCTGGTTCTGGGACTGCCTGGTGGACGCTGATCTGTCCAGCAACTCGGCAAGCTGGCAATGGGTGGCGGGTTCAGGTGCGGATGCGGCACCCTATTTCCGGGTTTTTAATCCGGTTACCCAGGGGCAGAAGTTTGATCCTGATGGCGAGTATATACGGCGATATGTGCCTGAGCTTTCCGGGTTACCGAATAAGTTTCTGTTTGCGCCCTGGGAAGCGGACGACAATGTCCTTTGCCAGTCAGGTGTTTTCCTGGGGGAAAATTACCCAGCGCCTGTGGTTGATTTGAAAAAGTCCCGGGCTACAGCGTTAGAGGCGTGGCAGGCCATTCGCACTCAATAAGCTTGCCTTGAATAGGAGCATCTTCATTTTGAATAGCTTCTAACTCAAATGGCTTCTAACTCCTATGAATGCGTTTGTGTCTTGCCAGATTTTCCTTTCTGATAAATCTTTTATTACAAATCTCACATTCATACGGCCTCTCCCCTGTATGAGTGAGTTTGTGTCTTGTCAAACTTCCCTTTCTGATAAATCCTTTATTACAAATCTCACATTCATACGGCCTCTCCCCTGTATGAGTGCGTTTGTGTCTTGTCAAACTTCCCTTTCTGATAAATCCTTTATTGCAAATCTCACATGCATGCGGCTTCTCCCCTGTATGAGTGAGTTTGTGTATTTCCAGATCACTCTTCTGGATATAGCGTTTATCGCAATGCTTACATTCAAACGGTCTCTCCCCCGTATGAATGCGTCGATGTTTTTTCAGGTCAGACTGACAATAAAATCTGCTGTCACAACCCTCAAACTCACATTTCAATGGCCTGTGACCCAGATGAGTGAGTTGGTGTCTTTTCAGATGATTATTGCGAGTAAATGTTTTACCGCAACCATCGAATAAACATCGATGAGTCTTGCGCTTTTCTGATGGCAGGGCTGCTGTATTGGGCTGCATAAACTGCTGTTCATTAGTTTGTGAATTGTGACCGTAAAACCCAGTCGGGTGATAAAATTCGACATGTTGACTTGCCTGATCTGGCCCTGAAGGCTGTTGACCCTGTCCGCCAGCAACCTGGTTTTCAGGGGTGGTTAATTTGCACATTCTCTCCCTGAGGTCTTGAGCCACAGACCTTTCCTCCCCCTGCTTTGGTTTTATGCCCAGGTCAAGAGGCTGGCCTTGAACTCTTACCTCTCTGTGAGAGGACGTTGTGCCCGATACTGGTTGCTCAGAACTGGCCCTGGTCAATAAATATGAGGCTATGGCCTCAATTTTTGCACCTGAAGCATTTAAATGTGCTGAATTCATGTGTTTATCATTTGTATGATAATCCTCCCGGGAGGCCGATCAATTTACTGTCGAGTGGGGTAGTCTATTCTCGGTCAGCAACCCGGCTTTGACATATTTGCAGGTTTATGGTTCCCGTTCACAATCGTTCATTTGATTATATTCAGATACCTGTTAGTTACAGATTATCAACGGTGTTAAATAAGGTTCTTAATTGTGCATCAAGTTCATTAAAGTGACCAATGTCCGCCTTTGGCGCTTTTCCACCGGGTTCTGGTACATATTTGAGATTGCAAATGTCCCTGAAGTAAGGGGCATCAAATTCAAAACGACTTTCCAGTTGATGACCGCAGAGTTGCCATTTGTCCTTGTCAGCAGATTTGGTAGCAATCAGCTGGTTAATTGTATGTTGTATAAGCTTAATAGCTATAACTGAGTCATGAAGCTTATATTTTTCAGGACGAGTAGTATGAATCAATGATTCAAGCGGTTGCTTAAATTCTTTTAAAATTTTGATAAACCCAGCATTGTTTGGTTGAGAATCTGGCGGAATATCAAAGAATTTATCACTAAAACCTAAATCCAGAGTGTTGTTAACTACCTTTAAAAGCTTAATAGCCTTGTCAATGTTTTTTCTTTTGATTTTTGCAGGATCAACCTGAAGATTGCTGGAAATAATATTTTTGGCAATAAAGATATAGTAGGCCTTTTGTTTTAACTCTTCTAAAAGATTCAAGTAAAGGTTCAGGCAGTTTGTAAATGAGTTATGCAAATTATCAAGCACATCATCTTCTAGCTTTTCAGCTGAAACCGTACCAGTTGAAACCGTGCGTGAGTCCAGGGTTTTGTTAGGAGCTTGACTCTGTTCGGAACTGTCTGATCTACCGGACAGGTAATTAAAGGTAGACGAAATCGACTTTACGACCCTGCCGAAGCAATAGCCGATCAGTTTAAACGGAGCTTTAATCGCCTCAATCAATATATTTCCGGCGGAAGCTGCAATTTCAGAGATACTTTTCATAGCTTGTTTTCCCTAAGTTATTTTCCATTGTCGAAGGCTGAAATTTCAATAAATTTCATACAATGCATCGATAGAGATGCGATAGTTATAACTTTTGGACATCGTTCTGATAAGAAAGTTCCATGAAAGTTGATTCATCAGAGATTATCAATGGTGTCAAATAAGTCGCTTAATCGCGCTTCGAGATAGATAAATTGACCGCTGTCCGCCTCTGGAGCTCTCTCATCGGGTTCTGGTACATATTTGAGAGCACAAAGTTCCCTGATGTAAGGTTCATCGAAGGCAAATTGCTCCTTCAGTCTTTCACCACAGCGTTGCCATTTATCCTTGTCGGCACAGGTTGTTTTCCCTTGGCTATTTTTCATCTGGTTAGATACTTAAATGGGTATCTGATGCAATAACTATCTATATAGCTTCATATTTTGAATCAGGGAACTTTTGGATAACTTTTCGACTCATAATATAAGATAAATGAATAACTAAAATAATTAACAAGTAAGGATAAACTGATGCTTTCAACCATAAGAGTAAATGTAACCGTAGAAATTGCGCATCCTTCAGCCTCTGGTTTGAAAAATGGATTGAAACTGAATCAACCCGGTCACACGGGTTATTTCTCGGGACGTGGAAAAACCAGCGTTGGCAGCTGGGGTAAAAAACTGCCAGTTATGGGAAAGTGTCCCTCTTGTGCTTATTCAGGGGGTGTTAAACTTGCTGATCGAACCACGGCTGAAAAAAGAAATATGACCTCCCTGCTCACAAATGTGATGCAGCAGACAAGTCCAGGAAAAGAAACGATCAGTAATAAAGTGCTGCTGAAAAGGATATTGCTCGCAGGAGATCCCTGCTCAGAAATTCAACTCAACACAAGTCTCGGTTTCTGGCAGAACTTCAAGCAGAATGGATTGGTAAAAAAAGCAGTGAGTGATTTCTTCAACAATTCAACCCATGATTGTTTTCCTGATGGCTCAGTTTGCGCTTCACTGACACAAGCCGAACGGCTTCTGGATACGTTTGTCAAGACGAAATCTGCTCGAAGGTTGTATAGAAAAGCCGTTGCGAATAATCTGGTGTGCCTTGAAAGTCTTTTGAGAAAGGCGGGTGTTGATATCAATTATCAAAGCCTTAAAAGTGGTAACACACCAATAATGGCCGCAGCCCGGGCAAAACACTGGGAAATGGTTAGTTTATTGCTCGTTAAAGAAACCTGCGTGGATACACACAACAAATCTGATTATCATTTATTGGAAATAATTTTTTGTGCCAGGGATAAGAAAAAGATTACCGATAAGCAGCAATATGATCTTACTTTACAAGTGCTTCGGCGTCAGCCTAATGCCAGGATTAAGGTTGCACAAGGCAAGGAGGAAATGCTACTTGCCCTTTATGCCTTTAAATATGCAATCTCGGAAAAGAATTGGGAATTATGCGATGCTTTACTGGAACAAAACGAATGTCTGGTCACCGAATTACAACAAGAACCGATAAGATCCAAGATTATCATGGATGTAGTGACGGGCTATTATGATCGGCCAAGAACAACGAAGTATCTGGCTAATTTGACAAATAGTAAAGGGCAGCCATTGTTAAATCTCAACTGTAAGACAGCTCGTGGAGAAACGCTCCTGATGCTGGCATTAAAAAAAGGCAAAACCCAAACTGTGCAATCCCTTCTTAAGACCCCGGGTGCTTTGCAAAATATTAATGATACCGTCTATTTTCAATCAAGAAATCCTAAGAGGTGGTCAGCATATACTTATGCTCATTACTACAGTAACTACTATCAAAACGGCTTTCTCCTCGATGAGCTAGAGAGTCGTGGAGCATCGCCGAGACGTGCCTATTTTTTGAAAAAAAGACCATCAGATAATAACCATGGTCATTCCAACAGTTTCGGTGTCCTTGTCCTTGATGATGGTGATTGTTATGGCGGTGGCGGCGGTGGCAGCTGTGATGGCGGTGGCGGTGGCAGCTGTGATGGCGGTGGCGATGGAGGTTGTTAGTTTTTTTTCGAAAAACTGTGATGATACTCAGGTTATTTTGGATTGGTGATTTAGACCGTGAGTCATAAAAACTAAGGTACCATATCTCTTACGGAGAGAGACCTGACGCCTGATTTCATTTGGTTAACTACTAAGGCTGGTATCACCTGCGCCTACTAATTCAGACAACTCCAGGCCTGTATCAGGGGTTGCGGTGGAAAAACGCTGACTTATGGCTTCTTTGATCCGGGTAAGCGGATAGATGGCCAACGCTTTACCTTTTAACCCTTGCTGGTAGCCATGGTACCACTGATACAGGGCATAAAGGGTTACACCGCCAGCAATCATTCCCCCTGCCACAATGCCGGTGGTCAGGACTGTTGGAAATTCAACGTTAACTTCCTCGCTGTTATTATGAAGGGCTGAAGCCGTGCTGTTGACGGTCCCGTTACCGGCCGCAACAGATAGTGACGACCCATTTTGCCGGGAGGGTATTTCGGTTGACGACGAGTGTTTAATGGTGGCTGGTATCCGGTCACTGGGGGCTACAGTAGCAATGTCGGCTCTGTCGGTTGCGGGGCAACTGGCATTATCGCAGGCAAGATTTAACGTGGTGCTGATACCATCAGCAGAACTGGTTAACTCAGTATTGCAGGCAACTGTGCCGGAAAAGTTGCGACGAGGATCACCAGCTGCTATGCCGGCGCGATACCCTTTGATGGCACTGCCGCAGGCCCGGGTATCGCTGATCCTGCCAAAGTTATCCTGGCGACCGGCAGCAACACCGACCGCCGCACTTCCTGTATAATGGTTCGTGTTTTTTTCCCAGGCGAATAGTCCACAGTCAACGGCAGTTGTTCGGTGGACTGTGGTGTTAGCATCGTTAAACGCCACAGCAATTGCAACGGAGCTTTTGTTCGTTTCAGCATCGATTATCGTTTCTCTGGCAGTTGTGTTATGAATGCTACAGCCCTCGGCAACAGCCGCAGCAACGGCCACATGGCCTCCCGCCGAATCTTTTCGAAGGCTGCTTTGGGACAAGTCCAGATCAGAGCCGATGTCCAGGGTATGCTTGATAGTACTATTGTGACAATCTGCGGTAACGATGCCAACATGTGCCGGTAAGAAAGAGTTAACGGTTGCCTGCAGGTGGTTGTCGCGGGTGGTAGTATCCAGAATTGTGCAATGACGGGCATCAGCAACCACCACTGCGATGCGTCCATCAATTATTATGGAATGATAATGAATTTTGTTTTGACTGTGGGCCTGCGTATCTTCAATACGGGCAAAATCGGCCCTGCCGGCAACACCACCGATATTGGCCGCCCAAACGTCCTGTGAGCTTTCAATGCGGTTATGAATCAACGTTGAGTTTTTAACGACTACATTGTTATGTTCGTTACCAACCATTTTCCCTGCGATCAGGCCGATGTTGATATTGGTCTCGGCCATGGTCTTAATACCGATACTCTTCTTGCTACTGCCAAATCCTGAGAGGCATACCTTGCAGTTTTCAACCTGGTTGCTGTCGATGGTGGCTCTATCCAGTGCTTGCCCGGCCAGCATGCCGACGTCAATCCCACTGCCCTGAATAATAATGTTGACGTTGTTGATCTGGTTGTCCCTGAGTACGGCGCTGTCGTTCATCTTGCCCGCCAGCATCCCCAGCTGTCTGTGTTGTTTTACCGAAGGTTGTTTAGCCGTGACCTCGATCGTTGAATTTTCTACGACGATGTTTTCCTGCCTTGAGCCCCCTGACATGGTACAGGCAACCAGTGCTGCACTGCCTGTGTCGTTTGTCCCGGGCAGCCCTGCACGGTCAATATGGCCATTAGTAATTGTGAGATTGCGGACTGCTCCATTGCCCTGAAGGCTGTTAAACAGGCAACCCTTCAGGTTGTTGATGGTATTGCCGTTACCGTTGTACTCACCGGTGAAGTGCGAGATAGTCGAGGGTTGCCAGCATCAATATTAGTGGTCTGTGTGTAGGTACCATTGGCTGGATAACAGGGCTCCTTCTCCTTCCCGACTTTGGCCAGGACTGCGGCTCTATCAACAGGAATCGGCTCGCCCCTGCAGCCTGGCGGGACGGTTGAGGTTGGCGGGGTGGGTGTTGAACTTGTGTCAGGACTGCTGGCCCGCCTTGTTGGTTTGTTACTGCCAGTAGTGTTGGCTGTGGCCGAACCATGAGTGCTGGCGCTACCCTCTGAAGAAGCCCCGTCACAACCGGGCAGGCTGGCCAGCGCCATACAGGCCATGGCCAGTTGATTAATGGTATTCAGATAGCTATTGGCCGGTATGGTTTTCTGGACCAGGCGCAGGGCCAGCTCTCTGGGTTGAATATTCAGTTGTATCCATGGGGTATCCGGCTGATCAGGCCCTTGATGGGGGTTAAAGCCCGGATGGATGGATTTAGCTATCGACTTACTGACATTCCAGTAGCGTGACCAGCCAGAAGCTTGCTCCGGACCGTGGTTGCTATCAGTGCCAGCCGAATCAGACGTTGGCGTCAGGGTTATGCAGGAAGTGAGTATAGGGGGCATTGCAGGGATTCCGGGTTGAAAAGATTCTGATTACACGTGTAGATAAAAATGAGAATAATTGTTTTTTATTTTTGTAATTCCGCGATTTTTCAGAGTTCTTGCTGCTGATGTCCCGAGACTGCCATAGAGCAGAAACGGGAAATCAGTGAAATATCCGGGTTAAGGTGCTGCTTTGACGGTGTTGTCTTTTAACAGATAATCGTCGGAAACCACTTTAAAAGAGATTCTTTCCTCCGGATCGTTACCATCGAATACATAGACCAGACCTTCTCGTTTTTTCTGATTGTTTAACTTTGATTTTCCGTTAGCATCCACCAATACCTTATCAATAGTTGCAGCCAGCTCCTTGTTATTGGAAACAACAGGGCAGGTGGGTAAACCTATTTCCTGGCATATTTTTTCCATTTCTGCCTTTTTTATATATGACTGTTTGTCAATATCATAAATATTAAACACAAAAAGCTGGAGTTCCTCGAGCTCGTATGGATTAGCTTCTATTTTGTGACCGACGACTTCAGCCTGGATCGCTATATTTTTTCCCAGGCCCCTGAGTTTTGATTCAATGTCACTTTTGCTGGCTACCTTACCCAGTGGGTGATCTCTATCTGTTTTCAGTTCGAAGTTCTTTGAGCAAATACCGAAATCGTTATTTCTCAAATAAAATGTTGAACTTGTTCCGTTCAGTTTCTCTGAGACATAGAATTTTTTATCTTTTAAGGAATCAAAAATAGAATGCAGGTTTTGTATTCTTTCTTCATCGGTCTTTGGAATAAAAAAGGGAAAGTAACCTTTGATAAAGTCACGGTCCGATAAGCTTCCTGGTCGCTCATATTTTTTAATGCCGAGTTTTGCGGTTACATCATCCCCCAAATTGACAGTTACATCATTTCCTAATGATGAAAGCGGCAGCACCAGGCCTTGTGACAGCTGACCACGGAGTTTGATGGTTTTCAGGCGAAAACCTTCACTGCCATCAGGCAAGACTGTATGGGAGGATTTCCTGAGAAACTCGAACTCATCCCTGACCGGCAAGACGCTGTCAATTTCGCAAAAAATAACCGGTTGGCCTGGTTTAAATTCGGATTTTTCAACAACCACTTTCCAGCCATCGACCGTAGCAACTTCAATTTTATCAGCATTTTTAATAGGCTGTATTTCTGAAATGGTTCTAATGGTTGCTAACTTTCTTACATCATCAGGGATGCCCGTATTGGCCAATGGCTGGGGAGCGTCAGACTGACTTGCCGCAATCGAACGATCAGTAATAGACGTTGAATCTTTTGCAATGTCTTGTGCAATACCCGGGGGCTCCGTGTTGAGCGGTGGCAATTGTGGTAAAAATTCACCTTTCTGACCAGAATCAACTACGGTCTTGCCAGAAAAAGTCGAATTGTTTGCAGAAGCAGTGTTATCAATATTCGATTGCACGGAATCACTGCCGGAAACAGTAAAGTTTGCAGCACCTCTGCTGAGGCTATCGGAGGGCAAGGACACTGGCTAATACTCCTGATAATTAATTGATTGGCATTTGCGACATAATCTGACCATTTGTTTTAATAAAAGTTTCCTTTCCATGCCGTTGGGATCAATTTCAGAAAGCCTTCTGGTTAATCTGTAGCGCCGGTGCTTTGCCACATTGATCCAGAAATTCAGCCCAGCTGGTGGTATGGTGCTTAATGCTCTCTTCCAGCTGATACCAGGGGCTGTGAATGTTTGACGCTTGCGTGATCAGGCTGAGATAGCGTTGAATGTCATCCCGGGGTGCAGCTGGCAAGAGGGAGAGCAGACGCCTGAAGTCATTCCGGATAATGATTCCTTCCTGATCAACCCTGGCAAGATAAGGCTGAATCTTTTCCCGATAAAACAGTCGAAAGACATTGTGTAGCCTTTCTGCTTCCGCAGGGTCAGCAGCGAGGCAAACAGGCCCTTTTGCCAGACGAAGCTGCAGTATATTGGCAGCATGGTTTAGGGTCTGACTTAACAGGGCAGCGGAGTAGATGAGTTCTCCCAGGTACCGGCTGGCGGTAACCTGTTGCAAGTGACGTTCCAGATCAGTGGCGGTATAGGGGGGCTCAAGTAATTGATCGGGCAGTAATCGGGTGAGGTAGTTAAGTGCTGCGCGGGTTCCCCGGAAACTCGCCTGATCGTCAATGGCGAGCAACCTGCCCTGACTGTGCAACTGTTTGCTGAATTCAGTATTGGCAAATACCAGGTTCCACTCAATGGCTGGAAATGTTGCCAGTTTTTCGCTGAGTATCTCTTGCAGTTTGGCAATGACTTCCCGGTTGTCATTGGTTTGTTGTAAAGAGCCGATGCATTGGGGAATCAATGATAACAGGGTCTTCTCATAGAAATAGTGTTGCGAGGGGAGCATCTGCTTGCCCAGGCTGCTGTTTCTGTAGGCCACAGCCTGACTGAGAGCAGGGCATTTGAGCAAATCCAGTGCTTCCAGTGCTTTTATACGGAGATCGGGTGCCGGGTAAGCGCGTTGTCTTAACGGGGGCAGCGTGGGGATAGCGATCTCTGGTTCAGGGATATCGATACCGGTAACCCGGCTGAGTCGATGGGGGTATTCCTCAAGAAAATACTCAGGCGAGGAGTGGTCTGAGCATCCGGATAGCACCAGGGCAAAGACAAATAACAGGGTTGGAAACCGGTCTACCGTTATCTTGATCACTGGACCCTCAGGCAGGGATGCTGTTTTTGCGGCTTTCATGTTGGTATAACATAGCCAGTTTATTATTTTTAGCTTTTTTTAAGGGTCAGCGCTGGCTGTTAATGACAACAATTTTATGAAACATCGTGTATGAAAATAGTGGCTGATGAAAATATTCCCTTGCTGATGGAGTGCTTTGGGGCGATGGGGGAGGTGGTTGCTCTGCCTGGCCGGAACATTTCACCCAAGGATGTGCAGGATGCGGATGCTTTGCTGGTTCGGTCCGTGACTAAAGTGAGTCGGCAGCTGGTGGAAAACAGTTCACTGAAGTTCGTCGGTACTGCCACAGCAGGTTTTGATCATATCGACCGGGAGTATCTGGCCAGCCGGGGAATTGCTTTCAGTCATGCGCCGGGTTGCAATGCCACGGCAGTGGTTGAATACGTTCTGGCGGCTTTGGATATTCTGGCAGAGCGAGACGGTTTTGAACTGCGTGATCGAACAGTCGGCATTATTGGCAAGGGGCAGGTGGGTGGTCGTCTATATCAGATGATGGAGCGGCTTGGGGTAGAAGTGTGTGCCTGCGACCCCTGGCTGGCATTGGCAGAAGGCAACAGTGGTCGCTATGTCAGTGTTGATCAACTGATTGCATGTTCGGATGTCATTTGTCTGCATACCCCACTGATAATGGATGGCCCTTATCCAACCCACTATCTGATCGGTGAGCAGCAGCTTAAGGCAATGAAGCCGGGAACGGTGTTAATCAATGCAGGGCGGGGGCCTGTGATTGATAATGCTGCTTTAAAGCAGTGTCTGGGCGAGCGAGACGATCTGACCGTTGTGCTGGATGTCTGGGAGCATGAACCCGATGCTGACCCGGAGTTGATGACTCGGGTCGATATTGCTACCCCCCATATTGCCGGATACAGCCTGGACGGAAAGATTCGCGGTACGGAAATGATTTACAAGGCACTGTGCCAGCACTTTGGGCTTCCTGCCAGGGTGCGTCTGCCTGCGATTACGCCATTGCCGGTACTGAAACAGATGAAGTTCAGTGAGGGAATGACCTTTTCAACCACCTGTTCCAGGGCGATCCGTTCTGTTTACGACATTCGTCGTGATGATGCCACGATGCGCAAGGGGCTGATAAGGGCTGAAGAATCTCAACGCAAGCTGACGTTTGATTTGCTGCGTAAGGATTACCCGGAACGTCGGGAGTTCAGTACACTGCGAGTGGAGTTGAAAGACTGTGCACCAGAATTAGTGCATATCTTTCAGGCATTGCAGTTCAGGATTGGTGATGAACTCTGAATGGAGTTCATTCTGCTCTCCTGGGAGCCTGTCGGACTTAAGCGTCCGTAGCGAGGATTGCGAGAAATTGAGGATAAAAATTTCTGTTTCTGAGGAGAATAGCGGGGCTATTTGACGAAGAAGCAGGAATTTTTAGACCAATTTATCGCAACCGCAGTAGGACAGTCTTAAGTCCGACAGGCTCTAGGAGGCTGACCGAGAATAGCGCCCGTAGCGAGGATGGCAGAAAATTGAGGATAAAAAGTCGGAAATTTTTAGTAAATAGTGGTTCTATTTGCTAAAAATTTCCGACTTTTTAGACCAATTTGCTGCCACCGCAGTAGGGCAGTCTATTCTCGGTCAGCCTCCTAGATATTCAGAAAGTCCTGCCAGCAAACCAGAAGAGTTTTAAAGTCATCCAGCCCACAGTGGCTGATGGATTCATGGTCGTAATAGTCCAGGTCTTCCATCTCTTCACAGTCCATTTCGGTATCCAGCAGGGCGGCCCGAACTTCGGCGTGATCCCGGGTCAGATGAAGGCGATAGTCTGTGCCATCATCAAAATATTCCCAGCGCTGTCCTTTCTCCAGACTTTCAACCACCAGTAACAGGTGCTCCAGTTGTTGCCTGTTACTGCCCAACTCATCGGTCAGCCAGATGCCCATTGCTTCATGGTCCATGGAGAACTGAGCTTCGGGACGACCGGAAAAGTTGCGCTGGAAATGATAGTCCATAGTGGTGTGATATCAGAGAAACCAATAAAAGCGGGAAAGCTATTTTAGAAGGCTGCGCAGGTTTGCCAATAAGTAGTTCAATCAAAATTAATCAATAATCAGGTTTCATCGACCTGAATTCCCTGAAACTTTAAAAGCCTCCTATGCGCCAGGTCAACTGGCAGGCGGGTGTGAGTACTGAAGCGTTCTTTTGCAGTGATGCCTCAAAGCAGTGTGATGCACCAGAATTATTCCCTGAATGTCGTTCACTTACATTTTTGGTCTTATTTTGGTGCATGGATTATCGATGGCCGGAAACCTGAGGGCATTTTGCCACCGGCAACAAGCTGCCGGTCTGGCAAATCCTGTTGTGACAGTGCTTTGTATGTTTTGGCATATCCCCTGCATGTGGGGAGGAAGAATTTGGTTCATCAAAAGGGGAATTAGCCGAAATGAGCGGGAAACAAACCCTGGTAGTGGTCGGTAATGGCATGGTCGGTCACAGCTTTATGGAAAAGCTGGTGGCTGCTGGTGGATTAGAGCAATACCAGGTGGTTGTTTTTGGTGAAGAGCCCCGCCCTGCATACGACCGTGTTCATCTGTCCGAATTTTTCAGTGGTCGCAGTGCAGAAGATCTGTCCATGGTGCCTGAAGGTTTTTATCAGAAACACGGCATTGACTTGATTCTGGATGAAGCAGTTATTGCCATTAACCGTGATACCCGGGAATTGACCACCAATAAAGAGAGACGTATTCATTACCACAAACTGGTGCTGGCTACTGGTTCTTATCCTTTTGTGCCGCCGGTACCGGGACATGAGCGGGACAACTGTTTTGTCTATCGCACCATTGAGGACTTGCAGGCCATTGCCAAAGCGGCTGGCAGCAGCAAGGTTGGCACCGTGGTTGGTGGCGGGCTGTTGGGGCTGGAAGCCGCCAAAGCGTTAAAGGATCTTGGCCTTGAAACCCATGTTGTTGAGTTTGCGCCCCGGTTGATGGCGGTCCAGGTGGATGCTGGCGGCGGTGCCATGCTGCGACAGAAAATTGAAGCGTTGGGTGTGCAAATCCATACCGGCAAGAATACACGGCTGATTACCGATGGTGAGGGGACAGTCCACCAAATGCAGTTTGCTGATGGTGAGGTTTTAAATACCGATATTGTGCTGTTCTCGGCGGGTATTCGCCCTCGGGATGAACTGGCAAAACAGGCCGGGCTGGTGATGGGGGAACGAGGGGGGATCGTTATCAATAACGACTGTCTGACCTCGGATGAATCGATTTACGCCATCGGTGAATGTGCATTGTGGGATAACCGGATATTTGGCCTGGTCGCTCCCGGTTACCAAATGGCCCAGGTGGCGGTTGATCATATAACCGGTAAAGGCAGCAGCCAGTTTACCGGTGCAGATATGAGTACCAAGCTCAAATTGATGGGGGTGGATGTTGCCAGTATTGGTGATGCCCATGGCAATACGAAAGGCTCCCTCAGCTATCAGTTTATTGATGAGGAAAAACAGGTTTATAAAAAACTGGTGGTTTCCAAAACCAAAAAGCGGGTCTTGGGCGCGGTGCTGGTGGGTGATGCAGACGACTATGGCACGTTATTGCAAATGATGTTGAATGGCATTGTGCCACCGGCCAATCCGGCTGAGTTGATTTTACCTCAAAGCGATGGCAGTGCCAGTGCCGGACTGGGTGTTGCAGCACTGCCGGAGACTGCCCAGATCTGTTCTTGCTTTAATGTTAGTAAGGGAGATCTGGTCGATGCAGTGGCCGCAGGTTGCCAGGATATTGCTGCACTCAAAGGGTCAACCAATGCCGGAACCGGCTGCGGTGGTTGTGCCCAGCTGGTAAAACAGGTGCTTGACCATGAACTGACGCAACTGGGAGTCGAAGTCAAAAAAGACATCTGTGAACACTTTCCCCATTCACGACAGGAGTTGTATCACCTGGTCAGGGTGGGTGAGTTGACAACGTTCTCTCAGGTGATCGAAAAGCATGGTCGCGGAATGGGTTGTGATATTTGCAAACCAACCATTGGTTCTATTCTGGCTTCCTGCTGGAACGATTACATTCTGAAGAGTGACCATGCCCCGCTGCAGGACACCAACGATTATTTCCTGGGGAATATCCAGAAAGACGGCACTTACTCCATTGTTCCAAGGGTGCCCGGTGGTGAAATTACCCCTCAGAAGCTGATTGTCATTGGCGAGGTGGCCAGAGACTTTAACCTTTACACCAAAATCACCGGCGGGCAGAGAATTGACCTGTTTGGTGCCCGGGTGAATGAGTTGCCCGCTATCTGGCAGCGGTTGGTGGACGCCGGGTTTGAAACCGGACATGCCTATGGAAAATCCCTGAGAACGGTCAAATCCTGTGTCGGCAGTACCTGGTGTCGCTATGGTGTTCTGGACAGTACCAGTATGGCCATTGCCATTGAGCACCGTTATCGCGGGGTGCGTTCACCCCATAAAGTCAAAATGGCCGTTTCGGGATGCACCCGGGAATGCGCTGAAGCCCAGAGTAAGGATGTCGGCGTTATTGCCACCGAGAAAGGCTGGAATCTTTATGTCGGCGGTAATGGCGGTATGAAACCCAGGCATGCTGACCTGTTTGCCACCGAACTCGATGATGAAACCCTGGTGAAATACATTGACCGTTTCATGATGTTTTATATTCGCACCGCTGACCGGCTCCAGAGAACCGCGGTCTGGCTGGATAATCTGGAAGGTGGTCTGGATTATCTCAAGTCGGTGATTATAGACGACACTCTTGGAATTAATCAGGCGCTGGAAGATGAAATGACCCATCTGGTGGGCACCTATCAGTGTGAGTGGAAAACGACACTGGAGAGTCCTGAAAAACTCAAGCGTTTCAGCCATTTTATTAACAGTGACCAGCCGGACAGCAATGTTGTTTTTGTCGATGAAAGGCATCAGATACGACCAGCAACAAAGCAGGAAAAAATACAGCTGAAGGAGGTTATCTAATGAGCCAGTGGACGACGATCTGCCAGGATGAACAGCTTTCTGCAAACCTGGGCATCTGCGCCCTGGTGGGTGCTTATCAGGTGGCGGTATTCCGGGTAAAGGATCAGGTGTTTGCCCTGGATAACTTTGATCCATTCAGTGGTGTCAATGTGATCTCCCGGGGCATTGTGGGTGATCTGCGGGGGCATCTTGTTGTGGCGTCGCCTATTTACAAACAGCACTTTGATTTAACCACCGGACAATGTCTGGAAGATGATACGGTCAGCCTTAATGTATTCCCGGTGCGAGTCCATGAAGGTGTCATACAGGTGCAGCCTGCACCGCTGGTAAGACCAGTTGCTGAGCAGGTTGCCTGATGAACCATTATCAACAGCCGGATGGTCGGCAAAAACTGGTGGTTATTGGCAATGGCATGGGCTCGGTCCGCTTTCTTGAACATCTATTTAACGGTGGTCAGTGCCCTTTTCATGTGACCGTACTCTCGGAAGAGGGCTGCCCGGGGTATAACCGGATTCAGCTGTCCAAATTGTTGGCGGGCAGTGTCGATCTGGACGGGATTCAGCTGAAAAGTGCCGCCTGGTATCAGCAGCAGGGTATCGAGCTACTGATGGGCGTGAACTACAAAGCGATCCGGATTGATCGCTCATTAAAACGGGTGGTCACCCACGGTGGTGATACGTTTGACTATGACCGTCTTGTTCTTGCCACTGGCTCTTTGCCCAATCAGATTCCGGTGCCCGGGGCGGACCTTCAGGGCGTTCTGGCCTTTCGCAGTCTGGCCGATGTCAACCTGATGCTGGAAGCGGGTCAGGGGCAGGCCGTGGTGATTGGCGGTGGTTTGCTGGGGCTGGAGTGTGGCAGTGGTCTGGCCAAACGGGGCATGTCGGTGACCATCGTCGATAATATGCCCATTCCCATGGCCCGGCAGCTGGATCAACATGCCGGTGGGCTATTGCGCAAGGAACTTGAGGGCAGAGGCATTACTTTTCGCAGCAGTGCTACGCTGCAATCCTACCAGGGCGTTGATGGTCGGGTTTGTGGTGTGCAGATTGACGGGGAATATCTACCCGCATCGCTGGTAGTAGTGACTGCCGGTGTCCGGCCTAATATACAACTGATGCAGGAGGCGGGCCTGACATGCGACCGTGGGGTTCTGGTCAATGAGCGGCTGCAGACGTCTGATCCGGATATCTTTACTGTGGGTGAATGTGCGCAGATGCAACTGACTGGCGGGCAGGAAGCGCAGTCATTGCTGTTTGGTCTGGTTGCTCCGGTGTATCGGCATGCGGAAATTGTTGCTGCATCGCTGCTGGGGGACCGTGGTCAAACGTTTACGCCAGTCCCCATTCCCACCAATTTGAAAGTTGATGGTATCAACCTGTTTTCCAGTGGTGAGTTCATTCCGTCTGACTCTGATCAAGTGATGACACTGGATGCTTCAGACGCTGGAATCTATCGCAAACTGGTACTTCAGAATAATCGCATCAAAGGTGTGCTCCTGTATGGTGATGTAACTGATGGCCTTTGGTACCAGGAGTTGATGGAGTCAGGCACTGACATTTCATCCATCCGGCAACAACTTATTTTCGGGCAGCGTTTTCTGGCTGCATGACGGTTCTGATTCAGGCAAACATCATGGCAGTAAATCAATTGGCAAAGGCTATCAATACAACATGTGTCTACTGTGGTGTGGGTTGCGGTATTTCCGCCAGGGTGGTTGATCCTGAGCTGCACCTGGTGGAAATTACCGGGCGGGAAGATCATACAGCCAATTATGGTCGGCTCTGTTCCAAAGGCAGCGCCCTGGGGGAAACGGTATCACTGGACGGGCGTCTTCTTTACCCAAAAGTCCATGGTCGTCAGGTAGTCTGGTCTGAAGCCCTGGATCACGTGGCCTCACGGCTACAGGAAACCATCGAACAGTATGGGCCGGACTCTGTGGCCATTTATGGGTCGGGTCAGCTGCTGACAGAAGACTACTATGTCGCCAATAAACTAATGAAAGGGTTTATCGGCAGTGCCAATATGGATACCAACTCACGGCTCTGCATGGCTTCCACCGTGGCTGGCCAGAAGCGTGCATTTGGTTCGGATACCGTACCGAATACTTATCAGGATCTGGAGCTGGCTAACCTGCTGGTGCTGGTGGGCTCCAATACGGCCTGGTGTCACCCGGTGTTATTTCAACGTATCCGGGCGATGAAAGAACAGCGGCCGGACATGAAAGTGGTGGTGATTGACCCGAGACGCACAGAAACCTGTGACATTGCTGATCTGCATCTGGCGATAAAACCGGGGGCGGATGTATTGCTGTTTAATGGTCTGCTTGCCTGGCTTGCCGATCAGGGTGCTGTGGATCAGGACTATATTGATCAACATTGTCAGGGCTTCGATCAGGCGCTGGAAGCGGCCAGGGCCAGTGTTGGTGATAGACAACAGCTGGCGGATGCCTGTGGTGTAGAGCAAAACGAACTTATCCAGTTTTATCACTGGTTTTGTACCACCGATAAAACCGTGACGGCCTGGTCGCAAGGGGTGAACCAGTCAGCAGCCGGGACGGATAAAGTGAATGCCATGATCAACTGTCATCTGGCTACCGGTCGTATCGGTCGTCCCGGCAGTGGTCCATTGTCACTCACCGGGCAGCCCAATGCCATGGGTGGCAGGGAAGTGGGTGGGCTGGCCAATCAGCTGGCTGCGCACATGGAGTTTACGCCTGATGATATCGCCAGGGTCGGGCGTTTCTGGCAGGCAGCCAATATGGCGCAGTCTCCGGGCAAGACGGCGGTTGACCTGTTCAAGTCAATGGATCGGGGTGAAATACGTTTTGTCTGGATCATGGGGACTAACCCGGTTGTCAGTTTGCCGGACAGTAACCGGGTGATAAAGGCTCTGACAAAGTGTCCGACAGTGGTCGTTTCAGACTGTATTGAACACACGGATACGGCTGCATTTGCCGATATTTTATTGCCAGCAGCGCCCTGGAGTGAAAAGGATGGCACGGTGACCAACTCTGAGCGGCGAATTTCCAGACAGCGTGCGTTATTTCCCACGGCCGGAGAAGCCAGGCCGGACTGGTGGATGATCAGTGAAGTGGCAGGCCGTCTAGGGTTTGCCGAGGCGTTTAACTATTCCGGCAGTGCCGATATTTTCCGTGAACATGCGGCACTGTCAGGCTATGAAAATAACCGGCAAGGAAAAGTCCGGGATTTTACCATTGCTCCCCTGGCCAATATCACTGACTCAGAATATGACGCTTTGGAACCGTTTCAATGGCCATTATCAGCGGTTCAGGGTGATGGTTCCGTGGCGCTGCCTGACACACAGCCGGTAATATCAACAACAGCAAGCAAGGCACGATTTTTTAAGGATGGCGGCTTCTTCACCGGGAATGGCCGGGCCAATTTTATTGCCACTGATGTTCTGCGCCCCCTGAATGCTCCCGGAAAGTCTTATCCACTGTTGCTGAATACCGGGCGGGTGCGTGATCACTGGCACACAATGACCCGAACCGGGCTTTCAGCCCGGTTGAATCAACATACCGATGAGCCGTTTCTGGCCATACATCCGAAAGATGCTGAAAGTTACCAGTTGCGTGATCAGGCGTTATGTCAGATTTCATCGGAATTTGGCAAAGCGGCGGTGCGAGTGCAGGTTTCTGAAGCTCAACGGCCTGGCGAAGTGTTTATGCCCATGCACTGGACACGCCAGCACAGTGAGACGGGCTTTTCCGGGGTGCTGGTGAATCCGGTGCTTGATCCTGTGTCCAAACAGCCGGACCTGAAGTATACGCCGGTGGCTGTTGAACCTTACCACACTGAGCGGTATGGCGTACTTATTACTCGGGAGAGAGTAGCTTTTGGCGACATGGATTATATGACTGAGGTCCGTATTGAAAATGGCTATCGCTATGAAATGGCGGGTAGCAACCTGGATCAGTTATCACTGTTCTCAAGGCTCAAGAGCTATCAAAAGGTTGAGTTTACCGACAATACCGCTGGTGAGCGTCGGGTGGCCTGGTTTAGTGATGCACAGCTTCAGGCTATTTGGGTATCAAGTCAGGCGATCTCTTCCTGTGATCGGCAGTGGTTACAGTCCTGGTTTTGTCAGACGGCCTCAATTGAGGAAGCCTGGTGGGTTCTGTCCGGCCAGCCTCCCCGGGGAGGAGATGCCGGCAGGCAGGTTTGTGCCTGCTTTGGGGTTGGTGAGAAAACCATCTGCCGGGCCATTGCTGAACATGGGTTGACCGATCCGGTGCAAGTGGGCAGTCATTTGCAGGCGGGAACCAACTGTGGGTCCTGTATTCCTGAAATCAGAGGGTTAATCAAGAGAGGTTGACATTAGCCTTTGAATTCCGGACATAGGTACAACAACAAAGCAAGTAACAGGGCAAGGAACTAAAAGAACTTTGGTTAGTCTCATAGCAATAGGGATAATCCGCAACAGGATTGCGCTATTGAGAGGACTCAAGAGGTTTATAATTATGAGTAACCCTTTAAATAACTCACCATCACTAAACATTGGGAGTGCATCGCCACGTCCACCGGGACCAGGCCGACCTGATGGCACGGCAAGAGGAGCCGGGGCATTAGGAGCAGTCCCAGGATTCCCCGATAGAGCCCAAGATGGCATTCCCCGAAATTTTCGCGGCAGAGGTATTACCATCGCCGAGCAACGCCCATCATCGGTACATCAAGGGGAATTGAAAATCGTTAATGAGGGACATAGTTACATTGGTACTCATTTACCAACCGGCCCTATGGCGTTCTTTCCATCAGATCGCGTCATCCGTGAAATTAACAACCCTTCTTGGCTGACCAATTCTCCCAATGCCGGTTATACACCAGAATCTGGAGGAATAATTGGACCTTCCCGTAACCCTGACGCCCCTGGCTTCAGTTCTGAGATTCAGGTGCCGGGTCATTGGGTGAATCCGGGGGGTATGCAACCGTTTGCGCCTCCTTCCGATGGCCCCAAATTACCAAAACCCAGAACTCTCTAGACAAGTTACAAGCCCGGCCATGCTCAACTCTAGGAGCTGTCGGTGTTTCCCGGCAATAATTAACACCAATTGCATTTTCTAAATATCTGTTGGTTTATGGCTTGTCAGACAGTGATAGAATAAATGGTACGGGCTAAAAACAAATAAAAATACGGATATTCCTGTGCCTGAATGGGCATGGAAAAACTATAAAAATGAAAATTTACTCGGAAACAATCCAGGATATAAAAGTACTTGTCGAACAGAATGAAATCAGAGACAAGCAGGATATTGCACAATATCTGGACCGCTGTTCAGAGCTTGATCCTGTGGCAGAGGGTGTTTATGCCACGATTTATAACCTGCCCGATGAACCGGATAAGGTGGTCAAGGTGTGCCCTGACAAAAAAGATGGCTATTACCTTTTTGCCCGATGGTGCATGACACCGGAAAACCAGAGCAACCCACACCTGCCTGTTATTCATCGTGAAGATGTCATTACCTTACCCTGCGGGATGGTGGTCAGGATTTACGTGGTAGAGCGTCTGTCAGACTTTATGGATGATGGATCGCGGGCAACAGAACCCCGGCACTTTCATGACTATGACTTTGGCCTTTTATGGGGTTCCTGTAAGGCAGTCATGCAGTCTTTTGGTGTGGATAACAGTGAGTTTCCTGAGGAAATCAAAACACTGGAAGTGTTTGTTGAAAAGATAAAAGTATCCAGTTCTGATTTGGTGCAACGAGCAGGCAATAATATCTCCGATGTGATTGATGACGGTATCATTGAATCCCATGAAGACTTTCTGCAAACACTCTTTGATGTATTGACCCAACTGTCAACGGTGGGCTCAATGGACCTTCATGGCGGTAACTTTATGCTTCGTGGTGATACGGTTGTGATTACTGACCCAATTGCCCACAGGTATTAAGTGCTGTTCTGAAAACTGAAGCTGAACTGAAGACGATAATATTGACATATTGAGCTGATAGCGTGTTCTGCTTTAGCCCTGATACTCTCAAACTCCTCTTTAGTTGGCAAAGTATCGTTATGGATGGTTATCTCTACATTGACCCATAACCATCTGCCGAGCCAGATCATGCTGATATTGATTTGCTGAGCGTCCCATTGTTTTGCGATGACTTTTTTTGTCGATTCTAACAGCTCAGGTGTTACCACATCTTTTAGCAGCAATTGTTTAAAGTTTTTGTGCAGTGTCTTGAGGGGGAGCCCGACCAGAAACAGCAGTAGCGCTATGGTGAGTATGGAGTCAATAAAAGGGGTAATCGGGTGACTATTTCCTAACCGGTAAGCTATGGCAAACGCTGCCGTGGCCGCTGCACTGACGGCAGAGTCAACCAGCCACTCCTGGCATTCAAAATAGATCAGCGGGGAGGGTTTGGAACGATGAAGCAGAAAAAAAAGCGTGGCTGTAGCTCCCCCGATGATCGTTGAAAAAATCTCGTAAGCCAGGGCAAGGTCAAACTCCGGTATATACCCACCGGTGATGAGTTTGCAGACAGAAAAAGACAGTAAGGCAAGGCAAAGTCCCAGTAAAATAATGCCTTCAAAAAAAAGCATTAATGGCTCAAGGGTTGGGTAACCATAAGGGCTTTCAGGGGATGGCGGCAGCTTGACGATCTGGGATATTCTGACATTTGCCATCATCGTCAAGGTACAAAGCAGGGAATAACAACCATCCAGCAAAACAGCGTTTGAGCGGCTGTAGAAGGCTACGAGAATACCTGTCACTCCAAAAAAAAGTTCCAGCACAACAGAATAGCGCAGGATGTTGAGCTCATTTAGCTGTAGCCAGTGATACATATTGTGCTCATCATACATCTTTCAGGAGCGTCAGAATTTGCTCTTTACCATCTTTGTCGATGACTAAGCTATGAGACATTGCGCAGTCTCGAATGAAGGCATTCATTCCCGGATTTTTAAATTGGTAATTATCAGGGTTCGCTTAAAGGCAATCATGGCAAATCAGGTAAGATTTATAGCAAATCACAGAGCCAAGTGTGCTTTATTCTGTGCTGAAAAAGCAGGGAGTTACATTATCCCTTCAGGTGTCTCAGCTTCAGGGATTAAGGGATAACTCTCCACGTTGGGTAGCTGGTAGTGCCACCACTCGGTTGCCAGGGGCTTAAAACCGGCAATATTCATCACGCCTGCCAGCATAAGCCGGTTGCGCTGAGCTTCTTCTGAAACCAGAGCGTTACCATGATGGGCCAGCGGACGAAAGTCATCAAATTGGCTGCCCATGTCAAGCTCTCTGCCAAAACGGTCGGTGATGGTGAGATCTACCGCAACGCCTCTGCAATGAGGGCAGGGGTCGGATTCCGGGTTGCCAACATAGTCAGGGTTCGGCATGTGATGAAACAGGATGCGCTGCGCCGACAGTGGACGAAAGGCATCCCAGATTTTGAGCCGGAGATTCAGTGGTCTGAGCAGCTCGGCCGCTTTCAGCAGGCAAGTCAGTGCGTCAGTATGCAGGAAGCATTGGCTGCTCTGGTAAATGGGCTTGCCGGTAAAGTTGTTGCTACTGGCATAGGTAATATCAAGGGTAACGGGGTGGTGCTTTTCGCTAAGTAGAGCCAGATTGCCATTACTATTTATTGTCGTCACTGGAGTCTCCATACCAGGGCAAATAGCAAGCATAGTCACTATTTCACAGGTTTCCTGTATTTTTAGCGGGATATGGGGATCTGTTCGTCCTGAGCCTGTGGATAGGCGAGAACTCCGGCCCTTCATCATTTTGCAACTACCGGATAAACCAAACATCTGAACTATCAGTAAACAAATCGGTCTTGTATGCAAAACCCTTTATTCAGGTCAGCATGTTTATGGAAAGTCTTCACCAGTCAATTCCCAGGTGTACGCCACTGACTCGTTGCGAGCAGAACTTTGATTCGCAATTGGGTCCACAGTGCAAGGTTTATGCCCTGGCCGTTGTGCACCATGTTTTATGTGCCTGCGGCCAGCTGCTGCCCTACAAAAATGGTGATGCGAGTGCATTAAGCGCACGTAAAATTGCCAAGTCCTGCGGTTCGGCCATCGGTGAGATTACCTCGCCCGAGCTGTTTCAGAAAGTGGCCTGCGGGATGGGAATGGCCACCAGTTTACGTGAATATAAAGACCCGGTTGAGATGGTGTCGCTGCTCGACCATGCCTTTCGAGCGGGACGCCATGTCATCGTTTTTGTCCAGATGGACCAGGATACCTACAGTCACCCGGCCTCGTCCGACTGCCACAGTCAGTGGCTTGAGCACGCGATTGTGGTTGTCGGTTGGAGTTCAGGCACTCTGACAACACTTAAAGCCGAGAGGAATGTCAGTAAAGTGGAGTACAAAACGCTCAGCGTGACCTGTTTTAACCGATCCGGTGGTATAGAAGACATCAGCCTGTCCGAGATCTACAACAGCTCCTGTCAGGTGGCGGAACAGAGAAAGCCTGAGCGTTTCTACAAACATTTGACTGTCAAGGATCATGTGCCAGATCGTACTATCAAGGACTCCTGGCTTGGCATCTGCGATTCATTTCGCAAAGGTAGGGGTTCTTGCTACTGGCACGATTTTGATTCCAGTTACCATCTTTACCTCAAGCTTCATCGCGAAAAGTATCCGGATTTGTACATATCCTACGACTCGGATGCCTTATTCGACAGAGCTGCATCCGGGCTTATTCCTGAAATTGTTACCCGCGAATCGTTTTCGGACAACGGCAGTTTCAGAAAGAAACTGGTCGTTGTCTCCTTGAAGACAGATGATACCAACCGTGCGTTCTGACTCCCGTGATGGGCATCGGATAACTTGGACGCTTGGCCGGGCCTGTGGTGTTAGTTGTTAAACTTTTATCGATTATCAGCTGTGCTGGTCGAAAAAAATGAAGATATACAAGATCAGCAGGTGGCTTTATGGATGGCGTATCCGGGAATGGGAGTAATCGGCCTGTGGATGTTGCCGGTCAGGATCACAAGCTACCGGGACAGCAAGTTGGGAGCGTAGGGGAGAATGCTGAAAAGGCGTTACCTGAGTCTGAGCTCCATCACCATGAAACGGGTTTACGGGCACGAAGCGTATCCGGGACGGATCTCTCTGTGGGCTGGTCTAGCGCAGATGAAGACCACTCCAGCGAGGATGAGAGCAACTCCAGCGAGGATGAGAGCAACTCCAGCGGGGATGAGGGCAACGCTGACAGTGTCAACGGTGATGAAGGTTTTGCTGATGTTGAGATTCCCGGTATCAACAGTAGTCCGGATTCTTTTTCCCGGACAGATGACGGCGACGATAACGATATCATCTTCAGAGATGACAACTCATCCGGGATTGGAAGTGCGCCAACGACTCCCGGCGAGAAACCTGAAGCCCCCTGGCCGGTGCCTGCCAGCGCCGGAGAAAAGTTACCCAGGTCGCTCTCCCTGGGGGAAAATCCAGATAAGTCCAACGCTACTGTCAGTGAAATCAGCTGCAATAATAATGCTGAACCTCCAGCCTGCGAGACGCTCGTGGTCAGGTACTCACCCCGTGCCCCGGCAAAGAAGCCATGGATAATCCGAAGTCGCAGTATTGATGCCAGTGATGAAGAGGCTAAGGCGGTTTATGAGGCCGATCATCATGAGGCTCTGTTGCTCAGGTCGCTGAGCAGTGATTTTATTATCGGTTTTATTGGCTTTAACGGAATCATTGACACGAAGGACTACACCACGGAGCTGGTTCTCCAGGATGGCGGAGTCAATATGGCCCGGGCGATCACTCAGGTACTGCCGGATGAACGCGTCCCGACCATCGTTTCCTGGCTGTATGATCTGGCTCGTGGTCTGACGGTGCTGAAGCAGAACCGCATTTTGCACCGGGATATCAAACCGGAGAATCTGCTGGTTGATATGACTGCGAACCGTCTGCGGATCGCCGATTTTGGTAATGCCCACCGGGTGGTTGAGGACCGCTTTCCCTGCGATGCCTCCGGTTCTGCCCGCTATTCTGCGCCAGAGGTGAAAGAGTGCAAGCGACAGAATTACAGTGCTGATATTTACTCCGCTGGCATCTCATTTGTTGAGATTATGATGGATGCAGACTTGTTAACCATGCATACCTGGCAGGAATTTTCCCGACAGAAGTTACCGGTAACGCTTGCTGAACCTCATTGTCAGCATCGGTCAGCTCCCGAGCTGACGACATTGGTCAACGGGATGATTAAAAAAAAAGCCAATCTGCGACCCTGGGCGGAAACGATTGTGCACACACTGCAGGGGCATGGTTTGCAACCTTAAGTCGTTAACCAAATGACATCGTATTTTCTGGCTAGGTGAGGAAGCGGTTACGTCAGTGTTGATGGTATCTGCTCCGGTTTAATAATGGGGTAGCTTGCAGCCTCCGGCAGTTGATAGTGCCACCATTCAGTATCTAAAGGATCAAAGCCAGCAAGATTCATGACGCCTGCCAGAAGCAGACGGTTGCATTGCGCCTCAGCAGAAATCTGTTTATTGCCATGGTGTGCCAGGGGGCGGAAGTCATCAAATGGGGTTCCCATCTCAAGCTCATGACCAAAATGGTCAATAATAGTGAGGTCAATTGCTACCCCTCGGCAATGGCTGCACAGGCCGCTCTCCGGGTCGGAAACATAATCAGGATCAGGAAAAAACCGGAATAATTCTGCCTGAGCCGTTATTGGCCTGAAAGCATCCCACACTTTCAATTTCAAATTCAGTAGACGTAACAGCTCTGCAGCTCGTTTGATGCCTTGTGCGGCCAGTGGGTGAAGATAACAGTCGTGGCTTTTATAAATCGGATGTCCGGTAAAATTCTTGCTGGTCGCATACGCCATGTCGATATCAATGCCAGACTGTTCTGCGGTAATGAGTTTCAGTTCTGTGGGCGCTTTCATGAAGACGATCTCACGTTTAGTAGCAGGAGCATTGGCTGTGACCAGATTGAAAGAATGTATAGAACTCAGTGTTTCAAGCGCAGGCTTTAAACTGCAGGAGTTATTATTTATCTGAGTTTAGACGATGGGCAGAAAGGGGGTATTAAGCCCGGTATCACTTTTGCGAGAGATACCGGGATAGAAAAGCAGCTAGGAGGCTGTCCGAGAATAGACTGCCCTACGCGGCAACTGCTCCTGCGTTGCTCTAGCTCCTGCATCCATGCAGTCGTGCGGTGCCAGCAAATTGGTCTAAAAATTCCGTTTTGTTCGGCAAATAGCACCGCTATTCACCTCACAAAACGAAATTTTTATCCTCAATTTTCTGCCATCCTCGCTTCGGGCGCTATTCTCGGACAGCCTCCTAGGATTAACTGCGATCAGTTACAGCTATGTAGTCACGTTTTGTCTCACCGGTGTATAGCTGACGAGGACGCCCGATACGATAATCACCGCTGATCATCTCATGCCAGTGGGCAATCCAGCCCGGAGTTCGACCGGTAGCAAAAATTACCGTGAACATCTCCGTTGGAATACCCAGGGCCTTGAGAATAATCCCGGAGTAAAAGTCCACATTGGGGTAGAGCTTCTTCTTGATAAAGTACTCATCCTCCAGGGCGATTTTCTCCAGACGTTTGGCAATCCGGAACAGAGGGTCATCTTCAAGGCCCAGTTCCGTCAGCACTTCATCGCAGGTTTGTTTCATTACTTTGGCGCGAGGGTCAAAGTTCTTGTAAACACGGTGGCCAAAGCCCATCAGGCGGAATGGGTCGTCTTTGTCTTTTGCCTTGGCAATGTACTCATCAATGTTGGCTTCATCCCCAATCTCGTTCAGCATCACCAGCACTGCTTCATTGGCACCGCCGTGAGCAGGCCCCCAGAGGGCAGCGATACCGGCAGCAATACAGGCAAATGGGTTGGCTCCCGAAGAGCCTGCAAGACGAACGGTGGAGGTGGAGGCATTCTGTTCATGGTCCGCATGGAGCAGGAAAATGCGATCCATTGCCTTGGCCAGAACAGGCTTGACTTCATACTCTTCACAGGGTGTGGCAAACATCATATGGAGGAAGTTGCCACCGTAGCTCAGGTCATTGCGTGGGTAAACAAACGGCTGGCCAATGGAGTATTTGTAGGCCATGGCAGCAAGCGTAGGCATTTTGGAGATCAGGCGATAGGCACAGATTTCGCGATGCACTTCATTGGTGATGTCCAGTGAGTCGTGATAGAACGCCGACAGGGCTCCGACAACACCACACATAACCGCCATTGGGTGAGCATCACGACGGAATCCGGAAAACAGATCGCTCATCTGTTCATGGAGCATGGTGTGACGCATGATGGTGTTTTCGAACTTTTCCTTTTCCTGGCGGTTTGGGAGGTCTCCATAAAGCAGCAGGTAACAGGTTTCCAGATAATCAGACTGCTCAGCCAGCTGTTCTATTGGATAGCCACGATGCAGGAGGATACCTTTGTCGCCATCGATGTAAGTAATTTTCGACTCACAGGATGCAGTGGAAACAAAGCCCGGATCGTAGGTGAACAGACCGTTGGAAGTCAGCCCCCTGACATCAACAACATCCGGCCCGAGAGAGCCTGAATAAATGGGTAACTCCAGTGTCTGGTCCGTGCCGTCAATGGAGAGTAGAGCTTTCTTGTCAGCCATTTATGGCCTCCTGTCATGCCGTTTGGTCTCGTTATAGTTACTTTAGATGGATACTTTTTACAAAATGAAGCCGGAAAAAATCACAAATAAAGCCGGGAGTCTGTTTAAAAAATATTCAGATTAGTTGTAAGTAGCTCCCTTTTACGGTTTGACCACTATAGAGACATAAATTTTTTTGTCAAACGAACTGATTATGAATGTAATCCGTAACAAATCTATGAAAAACGGCTTGGTCTTTTAGGGGTAATTGCCTAACGGGGTGAGCAATTGTAATTACCTGTTAGAGTGTATATACTCCGATCCCGAAGCCGTAAGGGTTGGTTCTTCGGTCCACCGGCTTTAAATTGAGGGGAAATCGTATATTTCGCATTTAGCGTTTCTCCACTTGCTTGTCGTAGGGTCCAGAGAACCTGGATGTTCTTGCTGATTCTGCTGTGTACGCCACCGAGCGTTGGGGCAAAAGAGTGAATAGCAAAAGACCTGTCAATCTCGATATAACAACAATCAAATTACCCCTGCCTGCATACACTTCGATATTGCACCGCATATCGGGTGTCATCCTGTTTATTGGTTTGGGTTTTCTTCTGTATGGACTGGAATTGTCGCTTGCTTCCGAGGAGTCATTTGACGCCCTCAAGGCCTTGCTGTCAGCTCCCCTGGCAAAATTCATAATCTGGGGTATTTTGTCTGCCCTGATTTATCATTTGATTGCCGGAGTGAAACATCTGTTGATGGATATGGATGTGGGTGATGGCAAGGAGTCTGGAAGTCTCGGATCTATTGTGACTCTGGTTCTTTCAACAGTGCTGATTATCCTTGCGGGGGTTTGGATATGGTAACCAATATCACCAATTTGTCCCGCAGTGGGCTTTATGACTGGATGCTGCAAAGGCTGACGGCAGTGGTTCTTGGTGTCTATTCAGTGTTTCTACTGGGCTACCTGGTTATCAATCCGGATCTGCAGTATGACCAGTGGGGTGAGCTCTTTGATGAAACCTGGATGCGGATTTTTACTCTGCTGGCGTTGATCTCTATTCTGGCTCATGCATGGATCGGTATGTGGACGATCACCACTGACTATTTTAATGATCGCGCTTTTGGCAGTAAGTCCGTCCTTATCCGTTTTCCTTTGCAGGTTGTGTGCTTTATTGCCCTGTTCAGTTATGTGATCTGGGGCGTGCAAATTCTTTGGGGGCTTTAACCGATGTCAGCACTTCGTACCCTGACCTATGATGCCATCGTTATAGGTGGTGGGGGAGCAGGCATGCGTGCCGCGCTCCAGCTTACCCAGGCCGGAATTAAAACGGCCTGCGTCAGTAAAGTATTTCCTACCCGTTCTCACACGGTATCTGCCCAGGGTGGTATCACCTGTGCTATTGCCAGTGCCGATCCTAAAGATGACTGGCGCTGGCATATGTTCGATACTGTGAAAGGCTCTGACTATATTGGTGACCAGGACGCTATTGAGTATATGTGTTCGGTGGGTCCACAGGCGGTTTTCGAGCTGGAGCATATGGGCTTGCCATTCTCCCGGACTGAAGAGGGACGAATTTACCAGCGTCCGTTCGGAGGTCAGTCAAAAGATTTTGGTAAGGGTGGTCAGGCCGCCAGAACCTGTGCAGCGGCAGACCGTACTGGTCACGCACTGCTGCACACCTTGTATCAGGCTAATCTGAAGGGCGGCACAACCTTCCTTAATGAGTGGTATGCCGTTGATCTGGTGAAGAATCAGAAAGGTCAGGTTGCCGGTGTTATCGCCATTGATATTGAAAGTGGCGAAACCGTTTATATCAAAGCAAAGGCCACAGTCATGGCCACCGGTGGTGCAGGTCGTATTTACGCTTCCACTACCAATGCCCTGATCAATACCGGTGATGGTATCGGTATGGCTTTGCGTGCCGGATATCCGATGCAGGATATGGAGATGTGGCAGTTCCATCCTACAGGTATTCATGGTGCAGGTGTCCTGGTAACAGAGGGTTGTCGGGGCGAAGGTGGTTACCTGATTAACAGTGAAGGCGAACGCTTTATGGAGCGTTATGCGCCAAACGCCAAAGACCTTGCTGGCCGGGATGTCGTTGCCCGTTCTATGGTTATCGAGATTCTTGAAGGGCGTGGTTGTGGTCCCAATAAGGATCACGTTCTGCTGAAGCTGGATCATCTCGGTGAAGAGACTCTGAACCTGCGTCTGCCCGGTATCTGTGAACTGTCTAAAACCTTTGCACATGCCGATCCTGTAAAAGTGCCGGTACCTGTGGTGCCCACCTGCCATTATATGATGGGTGGAATTCCCACCAATGTTGGCGGTCAGGCTCTGCGTCAGGATGGGGCCGGTAATGATGAAGTGATTGAAGGCCTTTATGCCTGTGGTGAGGCGGCCTGTGTTTCTGTTCATGGTGCCAACCGTCTGGGTGGTAACTCTCTGCTGGATCTGGTGGTCTTTGGTCGCGCTGCTGGCCTGCAGATTGAGAAAAACCTGAAAGATGGCTTTGACTCTGTGGACGCCTCAGAACAGTGATGTGGAAGCAGCCTTGTCACGACTCGATCGTCTGAACAAATCAAGCAGTGGTGAAAGCGTTGCCAAAGTGCGTGCTGACTTGCAGAACACCATGCAGCTCTATTTTGGTGTGTTCCGTGAAGGTGAGAGCATGCAGAAAGGTCTCAAGCTGCTGGATGAGCTGGGTGAGCGCCTGGCCAATCTTCATCTGGAGGACAAGAGCCAGGCATTCAACACCGCCAGGGTTGAAGCACTTGAGTTGGAAAACCTGTATCAGGTGGCTTATGCAACAGCTGTTTCCGCCGAGGTCAGAACAGAGTCCCGTGGTGCTCATGCCCGTAATGATTACCAGGAGCGGGATGATGAAAACTGGCTGGCGCACTCGCTTTACTCACCGATTGATCAATCAGTAAGTAAGCGTGCTGTTAACTTTGCTCCGGCAACCATGGAGGCATTTCCTCCCAAGGCAAGAAGCTACTGAGGGAGAGAGGCTTATGAAGGTAAGTATCTATCGCTATAACCCGGAAGCCGACAAAAAGCCCTACATGATGGACTTTGATGTCGATATCCCGGAAGGCCGGGACCTGATGGTTCTGGACGTTCTGAATCTGATTAAAGAGCAGGATCCAACGCTGGTTTACCGACGTTCCTGTCGAGAGGGTGTTTGTGGCTCCGATGGCTTGAGTATTGGCGGTACCAATGGTCTGGCTTGCATTACCCCTTTGTCAGAAGCTGTCAGGGGAAATAAGCTGGTCATTCGTCCACTGCCCGGGTTGCCAGTAATCAGAGACCTGGTGGTTGATATGAGTCTGTTCTACAAACAGTACGAAAAGATCAAGCCATACCTGATTAACGATACGCCAGCGCCAGCCATTGAACGGCTTCAGTCCCCGGAAGACAGGGAGAAGCTGGATGGGCTTTATGAGTGTATTCTTTGCGCCTGCTGCTCAACAGCCTGCCCTTCCTTCTGGTGGAACCCTGATAAATTTGTTGGTCCTTCCGGCCTGTTGCAAGCTTATCGTTTCCTTGCCGATAGCAGGGATACAGCGACAGAGGAGCGTCTGGCAGATCTTGATGACCCATTCAGTGTTTTCCGTTGCCGGGGGATCATGAACTGCGTCAATGTCTGCCCCAAAGGCTTGAACCCGACACGGGCTATTGGTCATATCAGACAGATGTTGTTTAAGAGTGCAACATAGTATAGTTGTTGGTCATTCCAGCCTGTCTTTGCTGGTTGGTGGTAAAAAGGTACCCCTGTAAACCGGGGTACTCAAGAACCATAAAGCTGAAAAGTCAGCTATGCTCTGTCAGGAGAGTGCAGGCGACCTCTGACAATACAAAGCCTGTAATTGAATATATTTTTAAACTAAATAAATTGTGCTGCTGCCATCCGGAATTATGGGGCCGCAATAGCTTGAACCAGCAGGGGCGGTCGGAAAACATCCGACCCTATCTGAGGGGGATCGTTCACTGACTGCCTATCGACATCATCAGTGACCTCTGTTTTCAGCCAGTCAGGCTTGTCAAAGCAGATTTCCCGGGATAAGCCCCAGACTCACGGGGTAATGATCATGCAAGAAGGTGTAATGCAGCGGATGTGGAGTTCTTCCCACATTGCAGGGGGAAATGCTGCATACGTCGAGGATATGTACGAACGCTATCTGCGCGATCCCAACAGCGTAGAAGTACAGTGGCGTGACTATTTTGAAAAGTTGCCCCCGGTAAGTGGTGGTGGAGCGGATGTTCCACATTCTACCATCCAGGAAAATTTCATCCTTATGGCGCGTCAGCGTCAGACTACCCGCCCGATTCAGACTTCATCGGTTTCCAGTGATCATGAACGCAAGCAGGTTCAGGTTTTGCGTTTGATCAGTGCTTTTCGGATTCGCGGTCATCAGCAGGCTGTTATCGATCCTCTTGGTGTGATGAAGCGGGAAGAGTTTCCTGATCTATCCCTGGCATACCACGGTCTCAGTGAAGCGGACCTGGATACCGAGTTTCATACTTCAACGCTGTTTATTGGCAAGGAACACGCTTCTCTGCGGGAGATATACGATGCCTTAAAAGCCACCTATTGCCAGTCAATTGGTGTTGAATATATGCACATTCCCCAGACAGAAGAACGCCGCTGGTTTCAGAGTCGTATGGAAAGTGTTCGCAGCCGCCCGGAGGTAGGAGTAGAAGCCAAGCTGCACTTGCTGGAACGATTGACTGCAGCGGAAGGTCTGGAAAAATACCTGGGGACCAAGTTTCCCGGAACCAAACGGTTTGGCCTGGAAGGTGGTGAGTCTCTGATCCCCATGCTGGATGAGATTATTCAGCGCTCCGGCTCCTATGGTTCGAAGGAGCTGGTGATCGGCATGGCTCACCGTGGCCGCTTGAACGTACTGGTCAATATTCTGGGTAAGAAACCCGGAGATCTGTTTGACGAATTTGAAGGCAAGAAGCTGGTTGAACGTGGCTCCGGTGATGTGAAATACCATCAGGGCTTTTCTTCCAATGTGATGACGCCGGGTGGTGAGGTACATCTTGCCCTGATGTTTAACCCATCGCATCTGGAAATTGTTACCCCGGTGGTTGAGGGTTCAGTCAGAGCCCGTCAGGATCGCCGAAAAGATTCAGTGGGCAACAAAGTAGTCCCAATTGCCATTCACGGTGATGCCGCTTTTGCGGGGCAGGGGGTTGTGATGGAAACCCTGCAGATGTCCCAGACCCGTGCCTATAAAACCGGTGGCACCATCCATATCATCATTAACAATCAGGTCGGCTTTACCACCAGTTTCCGCGAAGATGCCCGTTCGACAGAATACTGTACCGATGTTGCCAAGATTGTCGGGGCACCGATCCTTCATGTTAACGGTGATGACCCTGAGGCGGTTCAGTTTGCCACCAAACTGGCCCTTGATTACCGCATGGAGTTCCATAAAGACATTGTTGTAGACCTGGTCTGTTACCGTCGTCGCGGGCACAATGAGGCGGATGAGCCTTCCGCCACTCAGCCGATGATGTACAGCAAGATTAAATCCCACACGACCACCAGGGATCTTTATGCCAAGGTTCTGCTGGGCGAAGGTGTGATCAGTGAGGCGGCTGATAAAGAGCTGGTAGAGAGTTTCCGTAATGCCCTGGACAACGGTGAGCATGTGGTCAAGGCCCTGGTGAAAGAGCCTAATAAAGAGCTCTTTGTGGACTGGGCTCCCTATCTTGGTCACGAATGGACCGCCCGCCATGATACCCGTGTCGCTGTGGGAACACTGCAATCATTAGGCCAGAAGCTGTGTGAAATTCCCGAAGGTTTTGTGCTGCAGCGGCAGGTCAGCAAGATCGTTGAGGATCGTCGCAAAATGGCGGCAGGAGCCCTGCCGATTAACTGGGGGTGTGCTGAACTGCTGGCCTATGCGTCACTGCTGATGGAAGGCAGTGAGGTTCGAATTACCGGGCAGGATGTCGGTCGGGGAACTTTTTCTCACCGCCATGCGGTATTCCATAACCAGAAAGATGGCTCGACTCTGGTGAACCTGACCAAACTTTCCCCGGAGCAGCCACGGTTCCAGATCTGGGACTCATTCCTGTCCGAAGAAGCAGTTCTGGCTTTTGAGTACGGCTACGCAGCAACAACGCCCAATGCACTGGTTATCTGGGAAGCTCAGTTTGGTGATTTTGCCAACGGTGCCCAGGTGGTTATTGACCAGTTTATTTCCAGTGGCGAGCACAAGTGGGGGCGCCTGTCAGGCCTCACCATGCTGCTGCCCCATGGTTATGAAGGTCAAGGACCGGAGCACTCATCGGCAAGGCTTGAGCGTTTCTTGCAGCTGTGTGCCGAACACAATATTCAGGTTTGCGTTCCGACAACGCCAGCCCAGGTGTTCCACATGTTGAGACGGCAGATGCTGCGTCCGCTGCGTAAACCGTTGGTGGCATTTACCCCCAAGAGTCTGCTCCGTCACAAACAGGCCACCTCCTCACTGGAAGAGCTGGCAGAGGGCAGTTTCCGGACGATTATCCCTGAGGTTGACGGTCATGAGCCATCAGCGATCACCCGGATGATTATGTGCTCAGGAAAGGTCTACTATGACCTGCTGGAAAAGAAGAGAACGGAAGGGCTGACTGATACGGTGATTATCCGCATTGAACAGCTTTACCCATTCCCTCAGGACGATCTGGATGAACTCATTGTCAGTTATCCAAACCTGAAAGATGTGGTCTGGTGTCAGGAAGAGCCAATGAACCAGGGGGCGTGGTACTGTAGTCAGCATCACATGCGTCGCTCAGTTGTCGTTCATCCGAATAAAACAATGAGTCTCAAGTACGCAGGGCGCGAAGCATCAGCCGCTCCGGCATGTGGCTATATGTCAATACATGCCCAGGAACAGCAGCAATTGGTAAATGATGCTTTCAGCATTTGAATAATGATAATTTACTGCTCATGCTGAGCAGTAATATTGGTTAAACGGCCAGCAGGTACTATTTATCGATCTGGCCAGAGCGTTTAACACAGTTTCTGTGAATAACGCTCAAAGGGGCAAAGACGCAAAGGATCAATAATGGCCACAGAAATTAAAGCACCTACCTTTCCTGAATCCGTTGCTGATGGCACCGTTGCAACCTGGCACAAGCAGCCCGGTGAACAATGCCATCGGGATGAACTGTTGGTTGATATCGAAACCGATAAAGTGGTTCTTGAAGTTGTGGCACCGGCAGATGGTGTTTTGAGTGAAATTATCAAGCCTGAAGGTGAAGTTGTTCTCAGCAGTGAAGTGGTTGGAATTTTCCAGGAGGGGGCTTCTGCTGGCACCGCCCCGGCTGAAGCTTCAGCCACTCCGGCATCTGCACCGGAAGCCATTAAGGAAGAGCCCATTCTTAATCCTGCAGCACGCAGGATGGCTGATGAGAAAGGCCTTGATCCTGCAGTCATTCCCGGTACTGGTAAAGGTGGTCGTGTAACCAAGGAAGATGTGGTTCGTCATGTTGAAGGTGGTGCTCAGGGGGCACCAGCCCCGGCGGTTGCTGCCACTCCGGCAGTGTCCACGGCTGCTGCACCAGCACCTCAGGTCGAGGCAACCGCACCGGTGTTTGCCGGTGAGCGTGTAGAGAAACGGGTACCCATGACCCGCCTGCGAGCCAAGGTTGCCGAGCGTCTGGTTCAGGCCCAGCAGAATGCGGCCATGTTGACTACTTTCAACGAGATCAACATGAAACCGGTTATGGAGCTTCGTGCCCAGTACAAAGATGCCTTTGAGAAGCGTCATGGCGTACGACTTGGTTTTATGTCTTTCTTTGTCAAGGCCTGTGTTGAAGCGCTCCGCCGTCATCCAGTGGTCAACGCCTCTATTGATGGCAATGATATTGTCTACCATGGCTACCAGGATATTGGTGTTGCCGTTTCCAGTGATCGCGGGCTGGTAGTACCAGTGCTTCGTAACACCGAAGATATGAGCCTTGCTGATATTGAGGCAAAGATTCGTGAGTTCGGTAAAAAGGCAATGGATGGCAAGCTCGGCATCGATGAAATGACCGGTGGAACGTTCACCATTTCCAATGGCGGTGTATTCGGTTCACTGTTGTCAACGCCCATCCTGAATCCACCACAGTCGGCCATCCTGGGAATGCATAAAATTCAGGAACGTCCCATGGCGGTTAACGGCAAGGTTGAAATTTTACCCATGATGTACCTTGCCCTGTCCTACGACCACCGACTGCTGGATGGCAAGGACGCAGTCACCTTTCTCGTGACCATCAAGGAACTGCTGGAAGATCCGGCCAGAATGCTTCTGGACGTTTGATTCCGGATTGTACCGGGCAGCCTTATTTTTTCTATTAAGCGGTGCTGCCCATTATTGACTTGACCCGTATACCTTGTTTTATAAACCGTTTTGGAAATAACTTATGGCAAATCAGTTCGACGTGGTAGTTATTGGCGCAGGCCCTGCCGGTTACGTCTGTGCTATTCGTGCAGCCCAGCTGGGGCTGAAAACTGCCTGTATCGAGAAGTGGTCCGATGACAAGGGCAAGGCCAAACTGGGCGGCACCTGCCTGAATGTTGGCTGTATCCCTTCCAAGGCCCTTCTGGATAGCTCCCACAAATACATTGAAGCCAAGGAAGATTTTGCCAGGCATGGCATTAAGCACAGCGGTGTAGACATCGATGTCCCAGCCATGCTTGCCCGTAAGGACAATATTGTGAACCAGCTGACTACCGGTGTTACCGGTCTGTTCAAGGCAAATGGTGTGAGCTTGCTGGAAGGTGCCGGTAAAGTGCTGTCTGGCAAGCAGGTTGAATTAACCAGGGCTGACGGTTCTGTCGAAGTGGTTGATGCTGCCAACGTGGTGATTGCCACCGGCTCCCGTCCCATTGAAATTCCCCCCACACCGCTGACTGAAGGCCTTATTGTTGACTCTACCGGTGCTCTTGAGTTTCAGGAAGTCCCGAAGCGTCTCGGGGTTATTGGTGCCGGTGTTATTGGTCTGGAACTGGGGTCTGTCTGGGGAAGGCTCGGTGCTGAAGTGGTTGTCCTTGAAGCCCAGGATAAATTCCTGGCCCTGGCTGACCAGCAAATCGCCAAAGAAACCCAGAAGATTTTCAAAAAGCAGGGACTGGACATTCGCCTGGGTGCACGGGTGACCGGTTCTGAAGTCAAGGGTAGCGAAGTTGAAGTTACCTATCAGGATGCCAATGGTGATGAACAGAAGCTGACCTTTGATAAACTGATTGTTGCTGTCGGTCGTCGCCCCTATACAGAAAACCTGCTGGCTACTGACTCCGGTGTCAATCTGGATGAACGCGGTTTTATTTTCGTTGATGATAACTGTGCCACTGACGTTCCCGGCGTTTATGCGGTTGGAGACGTGGTCCGGGGCCCGATGCTCGCTCATAAGGGCAGTGAAGAAGGCATTATGGTGGCAGAAATCATTGCTGGTCAGAAAGCACAGATGAACTATGACCTGATTCCTTCGGTGATTTATACTCACCCTGAAGTGGCATGGGTTGGTAAAACCGAAGAAGAAGTTAAGGCCAGTGGTGACGAGTACAAAGTGGGTACCTTCCCGTTTGCCGCCAGTGGTCGTGCGCTGGCTGCCAATGATACCCATGGCATGGTCAAGGTGATTGCCGACAAGGTAACGGACCGTATTCTTGGCGTTCATGTTGTGGGCCCAAGTGCAGCCGAGTTGGTGCAACAGGGGGTTATTGCCATGGAGTTCGCTGCCAGCAGTGAAGATCTTGCGCTGACCATTTTCTCACACCCAACCCTGAGTGAAGCGCTGCACGAAGCAGTTCTGGCGGTTGATGGCCACGCTATCCATATTGCCAATCGCAAACGTCGTTAAACGTATCTTAAGGGGAGCGGTCAGGGTCGACTTGCTCCTTTCTTCATAGACAATATCCAGGGATATGGTTTGACGAGAAACTTAAAAACAACGCTCAAATAAGAAAGAGGGCCGCGTCAGAATGAATCTTCATGAATATCAGGGCAAACAACTCTTTGCCAAATATGGACTGCCCGTCTCTCAGGGCGTCGCCGCAGATACGCCAGAGCAGGCCGCTGCTGCTGCCGATGAAATCGGTGGTAATCAGTGGGTGGTTAAGGCTCAGGTGCACGCCGGTGGTCGTGGTAAGGCGGGTGGTGTGAAACTGGTCTCCAGCAAAGACGAAATCCGCGCGTTCGCCGAGCAGTGGTTAGGTAAAAACCTGGTCACTTATCAGACCGATGAAAATGGCCAGCCGGTCAGCAAGATACTGGTTGAAAGCTGCACTGATATTGATCAAGAGCTTTATCTTGGCGCTGTTGTTGATCGCGCAACCCGTCGCATCGTGTTTATGGCCTCCACTGAAGGTGGGGTTGAAATTGAGAAGGTGGCGGAAGAAACACCGGAAAAAATCCTCAAGGCGACCATTGATCCCCTGACCGGTGCCCAACCTTATCAGGCCCGTGAGCTGGCTTTTAAACTGGGTCTGGAAGGAAAGCAGATCAAGCAGTTTACCCAGATTTTCCTTGGTCTGGCGAAACTCTTCCAGGAGTGTGACCTTGCCCTGCTGGAGATCAACCCGCTGGTAATCACCAAAGAAGGTGACTTGCACTGCCTGGATGCGAAAATCAACATTGATAGCAACGCCCTGTACCGTCAGCCACAGTTGAAAGCCATGCATGACCCTTCCCAGGAAGATGCCCGTGAAGCCCATGCCGCTGAGTGGGAGCTTAACTACGTCGCACTGGATGGCAACATTGGCTGCATGGTGAATGGTGCAGGCCTTGCCATGGGCACCATGGATATTGTCAAGCTGCATGGCGGTGCGCCTGCCAACTTCCTGGATGTTGGTGGTGGTGCAACCAAAGAGCGTGTCACCGAAGCCTTCAAGATCATTCTTTCCGATGACAGTGTGAAAGCCGTTCTGGTCAATATCTTTGGTGGTATTGTCCGCTGTGACCTGATTGCTGAAGGTATTATCGGTGCGGTTAAAGAAGTCGGCGTTGAAGTTCCTGTCGTGGTTCGCCTGGAAGGCAACAATGCTGATCTGGGTGCACAGACCCTTGCCAACAGTGGACTTGATATCATCGCGGCCAACAGTTTGACCGAGGCTGCCCAACAGGTAGTTAAGGCAGCGGGGAACCAGTAATGAGCATTTTAATTAATAAAGACACCAAAGTTATCTGCCAGGGGTTCACCGGTGCCCAGGGGACTTTTCACTCCGAACAGGCCATTGCTTACGGCACTTGCATGGTGGGTGGCGTAACACCGGGCAAAGGTGGTCAGACTCATCTGGACCTGCCCGTCTTCAATACGGTGGCTGAAGCGGTTGATCAGACCGGTGCAGAAGCGTCGGTTATCTATGTTCCTGCGCCTTTCTGTAAGGACTCCATTCTTGAAGCTGCTTATGCTGGCATCAAGTTGATTGTCTGCATCACTGAAGGTATTCCTACGCTGGACATGCTGGAATGCAAGGTCAAGTGTGATGAGTTGGGTGTTCGTCTTATCGGTCCCAACTGTCCGGGTGTTATCACGCCGGGTGAGTGCAAGATCGGTATTATGCCGGGCCATATTCATCTGCCGGGCAAGGTGGGTATTGTTTCCCGTTCCGGTACGCTGACCTATGAAGCGGTCAAACAGACCACCGATTATGGCTTTGGCCAGTCTACCTGTGTTGGTATTGGTGGTGACCCTATTCCCGGTTCCAACTTTATCGATATTCTGGAACTGTTCCAGAATGATGATAAGACGGAAGCCATCGTGATGATTGGTGAAATCGGTGGTTCTGCTGAAGAAGAAGCGGCTGCTTATATCAAGGAGCATGTCACCAAACCTGTTGTCTCTTACATTGCCGGTGTGACAGCGCCTCCGGGCAAGCGTATGGGCCATGCCGGTGCGATTATTGCCGGTGGTAAGGGGACTGCCGATGAGAAGTTTGCAGCACTTGAATCTGCAGGTGTCAAGACGGTTCGCAGCCTGGCGGATATCGGTGAAGCTCTGAAAGAAGTGACCGGTTGGTAAAACAACCGGTTCAGGCAACACGAAAAAGGCCGGATTTATATCCGGCCTTTTTGTGATGGAAAATACTGGGTCAGAGGTCAGGCGGCGTAAGCATCTTCAAGGATTTCACGGGAAGTATTGAGATCCTGGTCACCGGTCTCTGACAGAGCCGTCATGCCATGGGCTTCCAGAGCCTTGATCACGTTCTCAATCTGGTTGTGCTCAACACCATACTGTGACAATCGTGTTTTTACACCCAGGGATTCAAAGAAATCGCGGGTTTTCTCAATAGCGAGATCAACCTTTTCATCGTCGCTACCTTCTCTGATATCCCAAACGCGTTCTGCATACTGCACCAGTTTTGCCCGCTTCTTATCTTTGCGCAGCTTCCACAGGGATGGCAGAACCACTGCCAGACTCTGGGCGTGGTCCAGGCCAAACAAGTCAGTCAGCTCGTGGCCAATCATATGGGTGCCCCAGTCCTGGGGAACGCCGACACCAATATAGCCATTCAGGGCCGAAGTGGCACTCCACATCAGGTTGGCACGGGCATCGTAGTTGTCTGGCTCAGCCAGTGTTACCGGGCCCACTTCAATCAGCGTTTGCAGAATACCTTCCGCCATACGATCCTGAATCCGGGCGTCAACAGGGTAGGTAACATACTGTTCAAGTACATGAACAAAGGCATCCACTACGCCATTGGCGATTTGCACCGGTGGCAGGGTGAAGGTCAGTGATGGGTCCAGAATGGAAAACTGAGGGTAGAGCAGTGGACTCATAACCGGCAGTTTGCCAATGTCGTGAGAAATAACGGCACCCATGTTCATCTCAGAACCTGTGGCCGGTAAGGTGGCAACCGTACCCAGTGGAATGGCGGAGGTGATCGGCGCACCGGCAAAACCAGCCTTGAGCAGATCCACTTCGTCACCTTCATAAGGTGCCGCTGCGGCAACAAACTTGGTGCCATCCATGACAGAGCCGCCACCAACCGCCAGTAGGAAGTCAATGTTTTCAGCGCGGACGATCTCAACAGCTTTCATCAGGGTGTTAAAGGTTGGGTTTGGCTCGATACCGCTGAACTCAAAAACTTCACGGTTACCTAATCCGGCCAGCACCTTTTCCAGGGTACCGAATTTCTTAACACTGCCACCGCCGTAAAGGACCAGTACTTTGGCATTAGCCGGTACCAGTTGATCCAGTTCCTGCAGACGGTCCTGGCCAAACACAATGTGGGTTGGATTCTGATAATTAAAATTCATCATTGCGATTCTTCCTCATGAAATATCCTAGCCAGCGTAGATTATCCTTTCTGTGCAGGAATAGAATAACCATAACTGGCAAAGTCATGCCTAAAACGATCAGTGGTTGTTTTTTTATGTATTGGGTGAAGCTATGCTGTGCCTAAATTACCGATCAGAAGATAAGACATGACGCCATTAGCCCAGACCCTCTCTCCTTTGGCCAAAGAAGAGGGCTATAACAAAACCCATATTCCCGGCGTTGGCGTTTTTAAAGCCAGCGAATCCAGAGAACGTGAGCCACTGTGCTATAGCCAGGGTATTTTCATTGTAGCCCAGAGTGCAAAACGGATTTACCTGGAACAGCAGGCTCATGAATATAATCCGGATAACTATCTGGTACTGACTTTGCCTATTCCTGCGGAATGCGAAACCATTGTTGCTGAAGATAAGCCATTGTTGTCCATGCTGGTCGATATCGATATCAGCCTGTTGCATCCGCTGGTGCGATTGTTCGACCACCATCAACAGGCGACAGACACCATGGAAGATCTGTTAGAGGCACAAAGCAGTTTATATGTCAGCCCGGTGACGGATGCTTTCTCAGCAACGGTGTTAAGGCTGGCTCAGTGCCTTCACTCGCCGCTGGAGAGTGAAGCCTTGGGAAAAGGGCTGGTGCAAGAGTTGCTTTTTCATGTTCTTAACGGAGATCAGGCTGCACCATTATTTGCCCTGGCCAGACACAATACGCACATTGCCCGTCTGGAGCGGGCAATGAAGTATATGCACGAGCATTATGATCAGTCCCTTGATGTTGGGCACCTGGCCTCTATGGCTAATATGAGCCCATCAACCTTTCATCGTAATTTCCGGTATATGACATCATCGTCGCCTATTCAGTACCTGAAGAAACTGCGCCTGAGTCGGGCCAGAGAGTTGTTACAGGATCACGGGGTCAGAGTAAAGCAGGCAGCTGCAGAGGTTGGCTATGAGAGCCCAACGCAATTCAGCAGGGAATTCAAACGTTACTTCGGGTTAACGCCTCAGGCATGTGCGGCAGCCTGATTTTTTCAGGCGGTGGCAGGGTTGATTAAGTAGTTAACCAAATGAAATCATATATTTCTGACTAAGTTGTCAGTCACTCTGCGGCGTTGCAACTCCGGTCACATAGCTACGGCTATGCTCCCTACGTTGCGCCTTGCATAGCAACTGCCCACTTAGCCAGAAATATACGATTCCATTTGGCCAACTACTTATTAGCCATTGTCTGAAGTTACTTTCAATTTCATTGCTGCCTTTTTCTGGTGTTCTTATAGCCATCGTCATGAAATTTCCTTATCCTCGCGCTTTTTTTCAGGAGCCTGCCAGTGGATGCCCTTGATCTGAATCCGGATAAATATCGACTTGCCAGAGCTCTACGTCCTTTCTCATATTCTGTTGCCCTGGTAACCTGCGGCCTTGGCGTGGTAATGGCTTATCAGCAGGGTGTTGGCGACTGGCGCAGAGCACTGCTGGTTATGTTGGCTGGCGTATTGCTTCAGGCTGCCAGCAATCTTGCCAATGACCATGCTGATCTGGTGTTGTGGAAAAAACGTTCTGGAGAGTTGGCAAGGCAGGTGGTTAAGCAAATTCATCGAAACTTTATCCTGGCGGGGTTTTGTGCCCTGATTGCCTGCATGATGGGACTATTGTTGGTAATCGATGTTGGCTGGCCGTTATTGTTGCTTGGTGTCTTTGGTGTCGTCGGTGGTTACTTTTATACCGGAGAACCCATTGTCTATAAACATCGCGGCTGGGGGGTGCCGGCAGTATTTCTGTTCACTGGTGTACTGATGGTCAGTGGTGCCTTTTATGCCGTTGGGGGGTACTGGAACAATGAAGTGGTCTGGATGTCGATTCCGGTGAGTTTGCTGGCTTCTGCGTTGTTGCTGTCCAATGAGATCCGGGATTACCTGGATGATATCAGTCACAATATTCGCACGTTAACCGTTCGTATGGGACTGGTTCCAGCGAAATGCCTTTATGCCGCGCTGTTGCTGGCAGGGTTTCCTCTCAGTTTTCTGTTGTATTATTTGGGCGAGTTGGATAACCCGCTGTATCTGCTGATAGCGCTGCCTTTTGCCATTGCGCCACTCAAATTGCTTGCCAACCATTCCGGTGATGCTGAGATGGTTCGTTTGCCTCCTCTGACAGGACGTTTTTTTATCGTCTTTGGCCTGGGCTTTATGCTTTCAATTGTTTTGTAAGAGAGAAGGCGTAAGGGGCTCTGAAATACAAGAAACCCGATGCCGTTTATCGGGTATCTTAAAACCCCGCTTGAGTCTTGGCACAATACAGGCCATCAGTGTCAGTCCTTGTTTCTCAGGTCATAGGTTTTTGCATCAAATAATTCCTCGGGTCGGTTTGGGAGGTTAATAGCCTGTCTGGTGTTGCCATTACCGATAAGCTTCAGTTTGGTGAATCGATCCCGGGTCGCTTTTACCAGTGTTTCCGAGTTACGCATAATGGTGGGGCGGATAAACAACATCAGGTTCTTTTTTTCATCGCCGCTCTGGTTATAACGGAAGAGGTTGCCCAAAATCGGGATGCTCCCAAGCAGTGGCACTTTTTTCCTGCTTTTGGATTTGATGTCTTCAATCAGTCCACCAATAACGACGGTTTGTCCATCATCCACCAGTACCGAGGTCTTCAGGGAGCGGGTATTGAACAGCAGGTCATTGCTATCGGAGCCAAGCAACTGTTTGGTGGTGCCCACATCCAGTGAAGAAACCTCCTGCTCCAGCATCAGTCTCAGGCTGTTGCCTTCGTTGATATGGGGGGTGATCTTGAGTTTTAGTCCCACATCCTTGCGCTCAGTGGTGGTAAAAGGGTTATTACTATTGCCACTGGATGACGTCTGGTAGGAGCCGGTTTTGATGGGAATGTTTTTGCCGATAATCAGCTCTGCCTCTTCATTATCCAGGGTCAGCATACTGGGGGTAGAGAGGATATTGTTATTGGACTTTGCGCTTAACGCACTGACCAGAACACCAAAGTTATCAGCACGCAGCGCCAGGGATCCGAGGGCAATACCGGTGTTATCCAGAATATGTCCGGTTATGCTGCTTTTAATACTGTTACCTGAATCGGAGCTGGTTGATGTACCCCGAATCGTGTTAGTACCATCAATGCCCCATTGAACACCCAGCGCATCATTAATCCCACCAGACACTTCAACAATAACGGCCTCCAATAACACCTGGGCCCTGGGCACATCAAGCTGGCGGACAATTTTCTCCATCTCCTGAAGGGTTTCCGGGTCGGCAATCATCACCAGGGCATTCTGGGTTTCATCCGCTTTGACAAACGCCGTCGTGGCTGCGGACTTGCTTTTGGCCCCAGACTTGGTGGTGGCCTGGGAAGAGGACTGGTTTGATGAGCCGGGAGAGACTGAGCTTGATGCAACCGATGACGATGGTGTTGCAGCGGTTTTCTTTCCCTGGCTGTCCTGAATAATGCCTGAGGCTTCCGAAAGAATTTCCGCAATGTTTTTGGCATCGGCAAAACTCAGGAACATGACTTTGGTGGTTGATTTTCGAATACCTTCCTTATCAAGGGTGTCAGCCAGTTTTCTGACCCGTGCCCGTTTGCTGGCATTGCCCTTAACCACCAGGCGATTGCTTCGCTCATCGGCGATCACCTGGAGCCCGCTGGGTAACTGTCCCTTGCCGGTGACCAGAGTATCCGAGATTATTTTTGAGACATCTCCCACCCAGGCGTGTTTCAGCTGGATGACTTCGTAGTCGTTATTGCCAGCATCATCCAGCTCCCGTATCAGTTTGGTGATGCGCTCTACATTATCGGCAAGGTCACTGATGATGACCGCATTACTGGAAGCAGATGCAGCAGCATGTCCATATTGGGCAATCAGGGGGCGAATAATCGGGATGACTTCGACAGCGGATACGCTGTGCAGATCGACAACCCTGGTGGTCATCACGCCATCAATGGGCTTCGGAGTGTCTCCGGGGCTGCTGGTTTTTGCCGTGGCTGTGGGGACAACATTAATAATATGGCCATCTGCCTTGGGAATGACGGTATAACCATTAGCAGACAGGACTTCCAGGAAAACATCGTATACCTCATCCCGGCTCAATGGCTTGCTGGAAATGACGGTAACGGTATTGCCTCCTTTAATCCGGGGATCGATAACAAATGTCTCTCCGGTTATTTTGGCCACCTGAGTGATAAATTCACGGATATCGGCATTCTGCTGATTCAGTGTCCAGAGCTTATCATCGGGTGCCGGTACGGTGTTATTGGTAGCAGGCTGTAAGCCGGTATTTACCTTGCTGGCAAACAGTGGGGTGACAGCCATCATCAGCACCAGAGGAATGGCTCTGATTAACGTTCTGTTATGAGAGTGTGGAAAACGTGGTAACAAGAGTAGCGCTCTGGTGTTCATGATGTGACCATTTACTCAGCAGTTTGTCATTGTTGTCATTACAGTTCCTGACTGGCGTCCTGCAGTTTCTCCCTGAGGTCCTGCATTCGCTGTTCAAGAGACATATCATCCGGATAATCATGGTTGCCCGGACGCTGCTCCATTGATTCGGGGATGTCTTCCGCCACAGGCCTGAATTCCTGAAAGGCTCTGGAATCTCTGGCTGTTTCCGGAAAGTATAGTTTTTCAAGCTGGTTACCCCGTTTAATGACAATGTGATCGGAATAAACCTGATTCAGAATGGCACCTCCGGGAAGAGCGTCACCAATTTCATATAACTTGTCTTGGTTGGCTGTTTGAATAATTGCACTTGCGTACTTTTTGTTTTCAATGCCTGAGAGTGCCCCTCTGAGAATCAGGTTCATTTTTGTTATGGGGATCTCTTTATTGTTTTGAGTTATTTCCTGATTGTCACTAAAACCAAAAATCAGCTCAAAGTCTTCATGTTTGATGGTTGTGGGGTTTTTCAAAACGATAGTTTTATTATTAACACTATTTTTCAAGCGTTCACTGCTGACGATTTGATAAAAGTGAAATGCTTGAAAACTGAGGCTAAGGATCATGACGATGAAAATAATCAGAATGATAAGGTTCCGATTATTTTTATGCCCCCATTGCAGAAATGTGGTGAAAACCACTGGTTTCATGGTCATATCTTCTGAAGTTAACGAATAGGCTATTCTTTACTCTAAATAAAAGCATAAGAGTTTTGTTTTTTAAAGAAATAAGTTTTTTCAAAAAGGAAAGGCCTAACCGCCTCCCGGGTGCTTCCTTTTTGATTTAAGGAGTTCATGATATTGGCTACACCTCTGACCGCTGACTATGACACCGAAGATGATGCTGAAAGCGAAGCCAGCGTTTTGCCAAGACTACCTTTTAGTTTTGCCAAAAGGCATGGCGTTGTGCTCATTAAGAATGATAATGGGATAGCCACACTCTATTTTCATAACACACCACCGGCTGAGCTGATTGCTGAAATCAGTCGCTTTTCCGGTGTTTTTCCTGCCTATGAGCAGGTCGATGCCGAAAAACTGTCAGAGGTGCTGGCTCACTGCTATCACAATGACAGTTCAGAAGCATTACAGGACGCCGCTGGCATCAGTGATCACCCGGACCTGACGAGTCTGGCGGATGCTGTTCCGATCACGGAAGACCTGCTTGAGCAAAGTGACGATGCCCCGGTTATCCGTCTGATTAATGCGCTGCTCACTGAGGCGATCAAGGAAGGTGCTTCCGATGTGCATATTGAAACCTTTGAGTCGGCACTCGTGGTTCGGCTGCGGGTGGATGGTGTGTTAAGGGAGGTACTGTCACTTAAAAGAACCATTGCCTCTTTGCTGGTTTCCCGCATCAAGGTGATGGCCCGGCTGGATATTGCCGAGAAACGGGTGCCCCAGGATGGCCGGATTTCACTGAGGGTGGCCGGCAAGGAGGTGGATGTCCGGGTGTCCACGCTGCCTTCCAGTAATGGCGAGCGGGTCGTTCTCCGGCTTCTGGACAAAGCAGCAGGCCGTCTTGAACTCAGGCACCTCGGTATGACCGAGCGGAACCGTGCACTGATCGAAGGACTGCTGAAAAAACCTTATGGCATTATTCTGGTGACAGGGCCAACAGGATCCGGCAAGACAACATCTCTATATGCCAGCCTTACCCTTCTGAATGACCAGACCCGAAATATTCTCACCGTTGAAGACCCCATTGAGTATCACCTGGAAGGGATTGGCCAGACCCAGGTAAACACAAAAGTCGATATGACCTTTGCCCGGGGATTGAGAGCTATTCTGCGACAGGATCCCGATGTGGTGATGGTCGGAGAGATCCGCGACCGGGAAACCGCTGAAATAGCGGTACAGGCCAGTTTGACCGGGCATCTGGTACTTTCCACGCTTCATACCAATACCGCGGTCGGGGCCCTGACCCGCCTTCAGGATATGGGCATTGAACCTTTTCTGATGTCGTCCAGTCTACTTGGGGTGATTGCCCAACGCCTGGTCAGGGTGCTCTGCAGTGACTGTAAATTGCCATACAGCCCTGATGATGCCGAATGCCAGCAGTTAGGCATTGATGCGTCTGATAAGGTAACGCTGTATCACGCGCAAGGGTGTAAGGCCTGTAATTTCAGTGGCTATCGTGGGCGTACCGGCATTTATGAAGTTTTTGTTATTAATGAGCAGGTCCGGCGAATGATCCATGGGCTCAAAGGGGAGCAGGAGATTACGGACTGTGTTCGTGAGTCCAGTCCCGGTATCCGTGAAGATGGCAGCAGAAAAGTGCTGGAAGGGGTTACAACACTTGAAGAGGTACTTCGGGTTACCCAGAAAGACTGATTATGGCTGCTGAAGAAAAGGCTCTGGATTATGGCCGCGTTTGAATATATAGCCCTGGACCATCAGGGTAAACAGCATAAAGGTACCCTGGAAGCGGACAGTGGGCGTCAGGTTCGCCAGATGCTGCGGGATAAACAGTGGACACCGCTGTCAGTTAATACACTTGCCGATCGCAAACAGCAGGGAGAAGAGGGAAGAAGCTTCTTTCTGCGCCGGGGCATTTCAGCCGTTGAGCTGGCTACAGTAACCCGGCAGCTGGCTACGCTGATCCAGGCGGCAATGCCTATTGAGGAGGCGCTCAATGGTGTGGCAGCCCAGCAGGAAAAACGACGAATAAAAAATATGTTGCTGGCTGTTCGTTCACGGGTGCTTGAAGGCTATACCCTGGCCAAAAGCCTGGAAGCCTTCCCGGAAGTCTTCCCCCAGATGTATCGGGCAACGGTTGCGGCAGGGGAGCATGCCGGTTATCTCGACCGTGTTCTCAATCGTCTGGCCGACTACACTGAGGCCAGAATGCGTTCTGGTCAGAAAATACAGCAGGCGCTGGTCTATCCGATCATACTGATGCTGGCGTCCATTGGGATTGTCAGTTTCCTGCTGGGGTTTGTGGTGCCGGATGTTATCAAGGTCTTTCTGGATTCCGGTCAGGAGCTGCCATTAATCACAGAGCTATTGATTAATGCCAGTGAGGGGTTTCAGGCATGGTGGCCGGTGATTTTTGGTGTAATTGTTGCGGCTATTGTGGTTGTCCGGCATTTACTGAAAAAGGCCTCCATACGACTTTCCTGGCACCGGGTTCAGTTAACGTTGCCGTTGGTTGGGCGATTTATCCGAACGGCCAATGCTGCCCGTTTTGCCAGCACATTGAGCATGTTAACCCGCAGCGGGGTTTCGCTGGTCGAGGCCCTGATGATTGCTGCCCAGGTGGTTAATAACGATGCCATCAAACATGCCGTTCAGGATGTTGCCCGGCGAGTCAGTGAAGGAACCAGTCTTAACCGGGCACTGGCAGAAACCGGCTACTTTCCACCCCTGATGCTCCACATGATCGCCAGTGGTGAGGCAACCGGAGAGCTGGATCAGATGCTGGAACGAACCGCACAGAATCAGCAGATGGAGTTGGAAGGGCGCATAACCGTCATGCTTGGACTGTTTGAGCCTTTGATGCTGGTCCTGATGGGGGGAGTGGTCATGATGATTGTCCTGGCTATCCTGTTGCCGATACTCAATATGAACCAGCTGTTGAATTGAGGTGACAGCCTAGGAGGCTGAAGCAGAGCTAAACCGTCCCGGATGAAAAATGCATAACGGCCTATTCACAGAAAATCGAGGTCAACCAACATGATAAAAAACCGGCTTAGAAGAAGAGGGCCTGAGGTGGCTAATTCAGTGCACGCTGCACAGGGCTTTACACTGATTGAAATTATGGTGGTGGTGGTCATTTTGGGAATTCTGGCAGCTATGGTGGTTCCCAAAATTCTTTCCCGGCCTGATCAGGCAAAGGTCACCGTTGCCCGAGCGGATATTGAAGCGATTTCTCAGGCGCTGGAGCTTTTCAGGCTTGATAATGGTTTTTATCCCACCCTGGACCAGGGGCTTGAGGCACTGACTCAGAAACCATCTTCTCCTCCAGAGCCCAGAAACTGGAATCCCGAAGGGTACCTGAAAAAAGTACCATTGGATCCGTGGGGGAATCCCTACATGTATTTACAACCCGGTAATCACGGCAAGTATGACCTTTATTCTTTCGGAGCGAATGGCCGTGAGGGTGGCGAAGGTCTCGATGCTGATATTGTGAACTGGGATAACTAGGAGCCTGTCGGACTTAAGACTGTCCTACTGCGGTTGCGATAAATTGGTCTAAAAATTCCTGCTTCTTCGTCAAATAGCCCCGCTATTCTCCTCAGAAGCAGAAATTTTTACCCTCAATTTCTCGCAATCCTCGCTACGGACGCTTAAGTCCGACAGGCTCCAAGGTTTTATTGGCAAACAGGACAAGGAAATGGCATCACCTCAACAGCAAGGATTTACCCTGATCGAAATGCTGGTGGTGGTGGTCATCATTGGGGTTCTTCTGGGTATTACCCTGCTAAGCCCGATAACCGGCAGCATTCACAAGGTGGTGCAGAAAGAAGCGACACGATTGCAGGCATTATTTACCCAGGTTCGTGACAAAGCGCTGCTGGAAAATAGTCACTATGGCTTCTCAATTGATAACGAGGGGTATTACCGCTGGTGGGTATTACTGGCAGATACTCAGGAATGGGCTGAGTTGGCGCAATCGCCTTTTCAGCCCAGGTTACTGCCAGACACATTAAGCCTGAGCCTTGAGTCCAGTGAGAATTTCATGCCTTTTGATGTGGATGAACAGTATCCATCCGTTGTTTTCTATTCAGACTACCAGGTAACCCCCTTCAGGCTCGGCATTGTTCCGGTTGCCAACAGCAAACAGTCACTCTATCTGCGCACAGACGGATTGTCAGATATTGAATGGGTCAGGGAGTAACGGGCGTTGCTATGAGTTACAGGCTAAACCGGCGATTTCTAGCCAACAGAAACCAGAATCGATGTCAGGGTTTTACCTTGCTGGAAGTTATGGTGGCTCTGGCCGTATTTGCCCTGGCCGCTTCTATGCTGATTCTTTCTGATGGCAACAGCATTCGCCAGACCCGATACCAGAAGGAAAAAATACTGGCTTCGCAGATTGCCGACCACTATCTCAATACACTTTATGCCGAGGGGCGCTGGAGTGGTTCGGCAGTGAGGCCTCAAATTGAAAGCTATGCCGGTTTTCAGTGGTATGTTCGGGAAACATCCGCATCCACCGGGTCACCCGATTTCAGACAGGTGCAGGTCGAAGTATTTATCGGTGAGTCTGAACCAGAAAAAGGTGCTGTTCCCCTGGCAAGGTTATCTACCTGGCTGAGGAGGCCCCGGCAATAATGCTCAACAACCGTTTTTGCCTGGTTATGGGAAGACACTTGAGCATTGTTCAGGTAGCGGGTGGGTTTACTCTTCTCGAGTTAATGGTCGCTATCGTACTGTTCAGTATGATCAGTACGGCAGCCTATAAGTTGTTTATGTCAGTCACCCGTGCGCAGGAAGCAACGCAGTTGGTGCTGGATGACATGGATAAATTACAACGGGCCGACATCATTCTGGAAAAAGACGTGTTCCAAATAACCCGAAGACCGGTCAGGGATGAACAAGGCCTGCAGCAGCCTGCCTTGAAAGCACCGGGTCCGGGCAGGACGTTAATGGAGTTTACCCGTTCAGGATGGCAAAACCCCCTTAAGGCAGCACGAAGTACACTTCAGCGTGTGGCTTATGCAGTGGAGGGTCATCAGTTAATCCGTTATTACTGGCCTGCTTTGGACAGGGCACCGGAATCTACTCGTATTCGTCAGGTTGTGCTGTCTGGTGTGAACAGCATGAAAGTACGATTCCGCAATGATCACAAGGAATGGATAAACAGCTGGCCTCCAAAACAGAACCTTCAGTCAGCTGCCAATGTGGGACGCGCAGATCAAGTGCCAACGGCCGTGGAGCTGACCATTGTTCATGAGGTGATGGGATCCATGGTCACCGTGGTTCCGCTGATCACCTACAAACCTGATCAGGGAAATAAAGAGGGAGACCCATCTCAGGAGAACAGGAATAACGCGCCGGGTAACATACGGCCACAGCCCAGAGGCCGCTCCGGAGATAGTGTCGATGGTTATTGAGCCTGCTGAAAACCGTCTGCCAGTCAGGGCTTCGCCCGGTAAATTTCCATCATGCCACCAATCAGGGATTGCTCTTATTTATGTGCTGTTGATTTTTTTGCTGATCACAACGGTTGCTTCTGAGATTGTTATGAATCTCTGGCTGCACACTGAAAAGAACGCCCGATATCTGGAAAGAACCCAGGCAAAACACTATGCACTGGGCGTTGAACAGTACGTCGCATGGCTGCTGGAACAAGATTTTCAACAGGATAAAAAAAATAACCGAATGGTGGATCATGAAAATGAGCTGTGGAATGTTGAAACCATCAACTATGACGTAGAACAGGGCGTTATCGAATTACAGGTTCAGGATGAGCAGAGCCGGTTTAATTTGAACTGGCTTGCTGATGACAGTAAGCCCTCAGGTGAATCGCGGGCTGAAAGAGGTGGTTCACCGGCTGTGCAAATGTTTGAGAATCTGCTGACAGCGCAATCCATGGACCCGCAACTGGCTTACAACATAGCTCGCTGGATGAACAAAGAGCAGAAAAGTGTCTCAAGGGGAACGGAAGATCAGGTCTATCTATCCCTTGTTCCCCCAAGACGAACCGGACAGACTGAAATGACATCGGTCTCGGAATTGATATTAATTGATGGTTTTAATAACGAGGAAGTTGAAAAACTGTTGCCATATATTACGGTTATACCCAGATCATCAAAAATGAATATGAACACTGCCCTGCCAGAGGTTATCCGCTCGTTAAACAAGAATATCTCCGAGGGGGATGCCTTAATGATCATTAACCGCCGGGGTGAAGCCGGGTTATCCAATGTTGAAGAATTGAATCAGCTTGTCGCTCTATCTGGAAAGGCCGGAATTTTTAATGAGAGAAATCAAAATGAACGGGTGGTATTTGACAGTCAGTATTTCAGTGCCCGGATTAAGGCAACCTATAGAGAGACCACCTTTTACTTAAAAACGATTTTTTACCGAAGCAGTGAGGGGCATGTGCAGGTAATCGGCAGAGAAATTGGGCCGAGTCAATATTGGGTTCCTGCTCACAAGGCCGATTTAACAGGGAACTCAGGGGCTAATTAATGAAAAAAATGCTATTGGTTCGAATGCCTGCTCCAGTCAGCTCTGTTGATGCCAGTACCATTGTCCAGTGGGGGAAGTTTACATCGACAGGCTCTATGACCGGAGAACTTCATCTGACAGCGATTGATCAGCTCAGAGCAGCATGGTGTGCTGATGAGCCTGAAGATCGAGAGGACGTGGACCGTCTGCCAGATGAGGTGATTCTGCTCCTGGGAGGATCGCTTTGTTTGTATAAACACCTGACGATTAATGCTGGCCAGAAAAAGCACCTGGCAACCGCACTCCCTTATCTGGTGGAGGAGCATCTGGCCCAGGATATTGAAACCATGCATATTGTTCATGGTTTTCCTGACAGGGACTTGCAGGTTTCTGTTGCCGGTATTCCCCACTCAGCTCTACAGGCCTTGCTGGCCCTCTTTGAGGAACATCAGTTACCACTGACCAGCATCCTGGCCGACATGCAGTTTCTGAAGGCTGAGCCGGGATATACCTGCCTGATAATGGACAATGATGCGGTGATGATGGCCTCACCCGGTCGTGAAGGCGTTACCCTGAATTACGAAGCGCTCCCTTTCATATTTCCAGATCATCCCGATCATCAACTCCCTGATACTCTGGCCAGCTCTCTCGATAATACGGTTGCTGCAACAGTGGATGAGCTGCCCTCAAAAGTCAGATTGATGTTCTCTGACAATACGCTGGCGGTTACCGCAACCAGAATGGATGAAACATCCGGTTTGCTTGCTGAGCGTGGCTGGCTCGTCGATAAGGTACCGCTTAAGGGCTCAGTCTTTGAGTATTTTGCCGGGCACTATTTTACTGCAAGGCGCAACAATCAGCTGCTTGATTTCCGACAGGGGGCCTATCAGTGCCCGAGAAGAACCGGGCGATTTATCCGGCGCTGGTGGCCCCTGTTGGCTGCGGCTGGCTGCTGGCTGATTCTTGAGCTTGGACTGTCAGTTACAGAAGGTGTGATTTATCAGAATAAGTCGGAATCCCTCTGGAGGGATTCCATAAAAAACTACCTCTCGGTATTCCCCAGTGACCGACAAGCCCAGCAGGCACAGGCACGACAACAGATGTCTTTTAATGTAAAGCAAATAATGGAGCACCGCTTGCGTACTCGGGATACTCAAACCACCGAAACCCCTTTTCTATCCATGCTTCAGGTTCTTTCCCGTGTTTCTGGCACCATGGGCGACAAGGTAAAACTTGAACCCAGGCATCTGGATTTCAACGAGGCTACCGGTCAACTGGTCTATGAATTTGCAACCGGTGAGTTGGACACGGTGAACCAGCTTCTGGAAAAACTCAACACTTCCGGCTTACAAGGTAAGCTGGATAACGCTAACCAGGGTAAGTCCGGTGTGATTGCCAGAGTTACGATCAGGAGATGATTGGGGGGGGAACCATGCAAAAACTGAATCGCCTGCTCATGGCTAACCCGTACTGGCAGCACTGTAAATCCTGGTATGAAATGCGGCCTTCCGGAGATCGTAAAATACTCCAACTGCTTGTTACTCTGGTGTTTGCAGCACTCATCTATCTGCTGATTTGGGAGCCCGTAAGCCAATGGTCGAAGGCTCAGAAAAGCAACTATCACTATCAGCAGGAAATGAACACCTGGTTACACAATAATTTACCCAAAGCCCGTGACCTGCAGAAAAATCAACAAAGAGCTTCACCCCGTCAGGAACTCTCCTCCATAGCTGCCAATGTTGCCCAACAGGCAGGTATCACCCTGGGAAGAGTGCAGCCAGACCGCAAGGGCCTCTCGGTTTGGGTTGAAGATGCAGCCTACCAGAAACTGCTTAAATGGCTTGTGCTGCTGCAAACAAAGCATGGTGTTGCCATCCAGCAGGTGCGTATTGATCAGCTGAAAGAAGAAGGGCGGGTAAAGAGTTATATCCATCTGGGTGGCTGAACAAAGCAGTATAAGGTTTACCCTGAGTTTGATGCTTGTTATCCGACGCCCTTGTTGTTTGAAATTGTGGTTCGAGGATTGTTCAGATAAATACCGCAAAAAGGGATTGACACACTCTCTCGATTCGATATCATACCGGCCACAAGCGCAGGGTGATTAGCTCAGCTGGGAGAGCATCTGCCTTACAAGCAGAGGGTCGGCGGTTCGATCCCGTCATCACCCACCAGCTAGAAACTGGTTTCTTGAAACCAGAAACTAGATAGCGGACCGGTAGTTCAGTTGGTTAGAATGCCGGCCTGTCACGCCGGAGGTCGCGGGTTCGAGTCCCGTCCGGTCCGCCATAAACCTTAACCCTTACGATACCTGTCGTAAGGGTTTTGTCGTTTTAGAGTTTGCAAAAGAAAAAGCGGAAGAATTGACCCTTCGAGTTCTCCACTTTTTTGTCTTTCGATATTAGTACGTTTGTATAAAAATTTGCCGAAGTTCACACCGGTGGTTAGCAGGTGCTTTTCCAATAGGGTTCGGGGCTGGATTCAAAATGATCCCTGTGCTCGCCTCTTTTGGCCAATACATAACTGTGCCCGTGTGATTCGAATACTCTGATATTGGAAGCAGGAATTCCCGACTGGTTTAATAACCTTGAAAGTCTCTGTCCTTTGGTAATATTGCCATTACCTCTATCAACTCCCGCGATAGCAATAACCAGAAGCCCTCTGAGAGGAGCCAGCAGTTCATATATTTTCTGGAAGAACTCTTTTGCCTGCTCTTCATCCTGGCGGTCAAACTTCTCAATAAAGGGAATGTATATCTGGTCAAATGTCTTTGAAGCCTCAGTTTGTTGTGATTGATTATTATCGTTGACAGGGCTGTCATCCATCAGTTCACCCGGATCAGGTGTGATTACCTGCATTGCCCTGTCATTAATCCAGTCCGTCAGAAAGTTATCAAAAACCCAGCCATAGGTTGGGTGAGTGCTTATTTGATCCGGGAATAGTTGAGATTGATCTGAGGGGAAGGGAAGATTAAAAATAGAGCGAAACACGGGCTCTTCATCGTAGATACCATTTAAGTCATTTAGCCAGTCCCTTAAATCACCATAGTTTATATGGTCATCCTTACTCAATATTCCTTGTGGCCAGGGATCGGACGGCGGACTGTTCTTGATCATTGAGTAATTGTCGTGAAGCCCTGAGTTCTGTTCAATGCTGATGCTGGTGCCGGGCGTCACTCCGGCTGACATATCGGTGGCTGTTGAGCTAATACTTCCAGTGTCTTGAGTATCTATTTCGCTACAGGATAAACAGCCTGGAGTAGTATTTTCGTCAAGCTCGACTATTTGATAGTCGTTAAGTTCTTTGCTGTTAATTGAGGAGCTGTCGTGGGTAGTACAAGACGTTGAGAAATAAAGTGCTGCTGGTGAGGGTATCGGGTAAATGGGCAACTGTTGTTTTGCGGCGGCAATGTCAGACGGTGACATGTCAAGCTGATTTATCGAGTCGATGGGGCTCAACTCACCGGTCAGTAAAGATTTGGCGCTGCCTGTAATCAGGGCTATCAGAGGAATCATTTGTAATCGGTCGCTTCAGATGTTTGTGCAGATAAAACGGTAGCATGCTTACCAGTGGTCTTCTCTTGTTCTTGATCACTGGTATGCTTGAAAGCTTCATGGGAAGCACTCTGTAAAGCCTTCATTTTCAGGGACTGTTTCCGGGCTCGATAAGTAGCTTTCCCCTTTTCGGATTGTGTGTAAGCTCGTTTGGAAGCTTTCGCTCTTTCGGACTGTGAATAAGCCTTCTTGTAAGCCTTCCTTTTCAGAGATTGTTCCCAGGCTCGTTGGGTAGCTCTCCCTTTTTCGGAATGCCTGTAAGCTCGTCTGGAAGCTCTCCCTCTCTCGGACTGTGAGTAAGCCTTCTGGTAAGCCTTCCGCTTCGGGGTCTGTGAGTAAGCCTTCTGGTAAGCCTTTCCTTTCTCGGAATGTGCGTAAGCCTTCCGGTAAGCTCTGCGGCAAATCTTCCCCTTCTCAGAATTTTCCCAGGTTCGCTTCAAAGCCTTTCCTCTCTCGGAGTGTGACCAGGTCTTATAGTAAGCCTTCCGTTTCTCAGCCTGTTCGTTTGTCTTCCTTTTCCTGGCCCCGGTACAGGGGATCTCTTTCCCGGGCTGCGCGTTAGCCTTCCGGTCAGGCTTATCATGAGAGAGGGTCAGAGATTCACCAGAGCTGGAAGCAAAAGCGTTAAAATGCAACTCATTTCTTGCGGGAGGTATATTTTGTTGAAGCTGTTCACTATTTGTTCGAGGGGTGATTATGGAAACTGGCATTGCTCGCACGAAGCGAGGATCAACAAGATGTTGATTATTGGGTAATGGATCAGCAACTTCACAAGGATTGTGATGAATATTAATAGCTGAGGAGCTTTGAGAGTAAATAACCCTGACTGGCACTTTTTTAAAGCGGGAATCACTGAATGGATTATGTAGACTTGCACTACATGGAATCAAGTTGTTGAAATAATTACTGGGTTCAGTTTGACCAACGCGCAGCCCGAACACCAAACTATTTTGCTGTGGACAGGCTTTAAAAACCAATCCACTGCCTGACATAACAGACTCATACGATTTTTGAAATTCCGTATACAGTGAGTGTGAGGTTAAAAAGGGATTAGTCATTGAATTATAGAATTAAAGGTTTACAGCGTGAGACCACTCGTTCTTATAAAAGTTCCTCTCTAATACAATCTGGTCAATATCAAATTCTTCAAAAGCCAGCGCCTCATGAATGATGAAGACGCTGGTGGTTTGGGTTTCCCTGCTGTTGGGCAAACATCGGTGTTACGGATTATGATCCGGCATCGTCAGTGAAATGATTGCAGTGAGCATGATAAAGAGTGAAGAGATCCACAGGCAGGCTGCCAGTCCTCCCCATTGAAAAGCCAATCCCGAAAGCACGGTCCCGGTTAAACGCCCCATGGCGTTGGCCATGTAATAAAAGCCAACATCCATGGATGCGCCTTCTTCCCGGGCAAAAGAGACAATCAGGTAAGAGTGCAGCGAAGAGTTGATGGCGAAAACCCCACCAAAAATCAGTAGGCCGATAATCAGACTCAACTGGGGATACCACTGGCATGTGATCGCCAGTGCCAGCAGGACCGACACCAGTAATAGCGTTGCTGACCATAATGCCAGGGCGGTGCGACTCTGGACAGGCTGACTCTCAGTCCCGGTAATTTGGGGCGCAATCCCCTGAACCAGGCCATAACCAATCACCCATATAGCCATGAAACTCCCCGTTTCCACGTGGCTCCAGCCAAAAACGGCACTCAGGGAGACAGGAAGGGCGATGACAAACCATACGTCCCGGGAGGCAAAGAGAAAAAGGCGGGTCGCAGAGAGCGTATTGATGGCCTTGCTCTTGGAGAATATCTGGGTGAATTTGGGCTTGCTGCGGGCTTTGCCCAGGTCTTTTTGCAGCCATATCAGGCTGCCTGCCAGTACCAGGGTCAATACAGACGACATGGTCAGCATGGCACTCTGAAAGCCAATCAGACTGAGCAGGGCCCCGCCCAGAAAGAAACCTGCACCTTTCAGGGCATTTTTGGACCCCGTCAAAATGGCTATCCAGCGATAGAGTTTTCCTGCCTGCTGGCTACTGACCAGGGTTTTTATGGAGGTCTTCGCGCTCATCTTGTTCAGGTCCTTGGCGATGCCTGAAATCGCCTGGGCAAACATCACCAGAGGTATAGACAGGAACTGGGCAGGGACTGACAGCATCAGCAAAGCGATGATCTGCATAAACAGGCCGATATTCATGGTTCTGTTCAGACCGATTCGGGCACCCAGCCAGCCGCCAAGCAGGTTAGTGACTACCCCGAAGAACTCATAAAAGAGAAACAGCATGGCAATTTCCAAACCGGAATAACCCAGTGCATAGAAGTGGAGAACCACAAGCATGCGCAGGGCACCATCGGTCAGGGTGAAGTTCCAGTAGTTGAAGGTGATAAGCGCATAATTTCTTATCTGCTGTTGCCGGAACTGCCTGGTGTTTTCAACGTGGGTAGTCTCAGTCATCAGGCGTTCTCTCTGCCAACCTTGAGCGCCAGTTCGGCCGTACGACAAGCGTAGCCCATTTCATTATCGTACCAGGCATAAATTTTTACCATGCGCTGGTCAACCACCATGGTGGACAGTGCATCAATAATTGAAGAGCGCTGGTCGCCACGGTAATCGATGGAAACCAGGGGCCTCTCTTCATAACCGAGGATGCCGTTCAGTGAATCCCCGGCGGCGGATTTCAACAGCTGATTAACTTCCTCCGCTGAAGTATCCCGGGATACGTCAAACACCATATCAGTGATCGATGCATTCGCCAGCGGCACCCGGATAGCATGGCCATTCAACAGCCCCTTCAGATCAGGAAAAATCTGAGTGATGGCAGTGGCAGAACCGGTTGTTGTCGGGATCAGGGACATGCCACAGGCGCGGGCTCTTCTCAGGTCCTTATGGGGGGCATCCAGAATCGTCTGGGTATTGGTCAGGTCATGAACGGTGGTGATAGCGCCACGGGTAATGCCAAGGTTTTCGTGAATAACTTTAACAACAGGCGCTATGCAGTTGGTGGTGCATGAGGCGGCGGTGACAATGCGGTGCTGGCTGGCATCATAGAGATTATCATTTACCCCCATAACCACATTCAGAACACCTTCTTCCTTGACGGGGGCGGTGACGACCACTCGTTTAACGCCCTGCTCAAGATATTGGTTAAGTTTGGCTGTTGCCTTGTGAACACCTGTGGCATCGATCACCACATCACAATCCGACCAGTTTACGGCAGTGATCTCTTTTTCCTGAAAGCACTCAATACTCTGACCATTGATGACAATATGCCGGTCGTCCGATGAAATGGTTTCCTGCCAGGTACCTTGTACAGAGTCAAATTCCAGCAGGTGGGCCAGTGTCGCACTGTTCCCGGCCACGTCATTGATTTTGACGAACTCAATGTCCGGCCAGTGCCATGCGGCTCTCAGGGCAAGTCTGCCAATACGGCCGAAGCCATTGATACCAACTTTGATCGTCATTTTCTTACTCCTTAACAGGGCGGTCAGGCATGGATTCCAGCCGGTCGGTATCCTGCTGGTACTCACTTTTCAGACAGTTTGAGTGGCGCAGGCCGTCAACGATTTTGTTCATCCAGCCGGGCAGACCTTCTGCTACGGAATAGAAAATCCATTGATCTTTACGGCGGGTTTTTAACAAACCGTGATTTCGCATTTGTGCCAGATGTCGGGATATCTTGGGCTGTGGCTCATTCAGGGCAGATACCAGTTCATAGACACACAACTCACCTTGCCGGGCTATTAGCAGCAGGCAGCGGAGGCGAATTTCATCCGCCATCATTTTGAAGAACTCAGGGGGTAGCATCAAAATTGCTCAAACATGTGGATATGCGAATATTCGCATATATAGAGTAAAATGCAATCCTTAGTTGTTGTTTTTTGTGAGTGATCAAGTGTTAGGTTTCATTCAAGAGTGTTGCTCGGCGACCTGTGCAGATAATTTTCCGGAAAAATGCTGGACTGGAGTCATGTTGAAAATCGGAACGTTAGTATGTCTAACCGTATTGTTATTTGTTGCGGTAAATGGCTTTGATAAAATCCGCTCCCTACCATCCATTGATAACATTTTGATTCTCAACGAATTGAAATCAGGTTAACCATATTTGAATAAATCTTAATTATAAATCAAATGGTTATGTCATTCTGGTGGAAGAATATTATTACAATTACTGATTAAAACGGATAACATTTACTTATGATCTCTTGTGTTGGCAAAAGTGTAATTCCTGAAGCATCTTATCAGTCACCCACTTTAACTAATAAAGAAAAGAACAAAGTCTGTAATTATATTTCCAATAAAATAAATGAGTGGGAATATCCTCCTATATTTAAGTGTTTACGCTACAGGGATATTAAGTCTCATTTGTTATCAAAGTCTGAAAAAATATCCCAAAAGCTTGGGGTATCTAGCCCTGGGTTGAAAGATCAGATTGAAGAAATTTTTAACTCCATACCTAAAGGTATGGAAAATTTTGATACTAGGGATGGATTGTTTCACGGTCTTCTTTTAGGGCCAATACTGGATTTTATGGTCAGAGATGATGTTAATCCTGAGATATTGGCAAGAGCTAAAGAGCTATTCAATGATACCGATGATTCAGCACTACTTGAAACCCGGTATGAAGAATATGTTGAAAATAAATTTAAAGCAGACCCGCCAAGTGGTCTGTATGAGAATGGTGAACTACTGAATTCAGAGAAATTTTATACAAGCTATGAAAAGGTAGCCGCAGAGGTGGTGGATAAAATCATAGCTGATCACCCTGATGAAAAAATAAATTTTGCACTGGTAAAGTCAGTGATTGATGCCGTTAAAATGCCGGATGATAAGGTAACCACGAAAGCAATTAAACAGCTCCAGAAGGGTAACTTTGACATTAAATATTTTCGTGATTTCAAGGTTTATCAAAAACAAGTCTGTCAAAATGTAGTTGATCAATTCATCTTTGAGTTTCTTGGTGGGAAAAATCCTGATCCAACTGATCAAACGACGGATTTATTCATTCAACGCGTGTACTTAATGGTAATGGGCCTGGCATCTCATGATTTTGAAAGCCTGAAAATTCTACAAACTGGTGAGGATGAAAAATTACTCGCACTATCAATTGATCAAAAATCATGGTTGCGGTTTAACCTGAAAAAAATACTATGCTCTATTCCTGAAGACATTATGAGGCAAGGAGCGGCCGATCAGATTGTGCGCACAACATTTGGTGTGGCCATCAATAGTTTGTGGAATATACCCCGGGATACCAGCAGTGAAGTCATCGTTGAGCGTTTTTTCAAGGCAGCTCAGAAAGGCCTGCTGCTGGGTATGGCTTATGCCTTAGTTGATGGCCTTTTGGATATTAAAAATAATTCTGGTGAGATGTATACCCAGGAGAAAAAAAATGAGGTATTTGATTTCATACGAAACTTATTGTCAGGCAAATCAATAGATAGAGACGCCATACCTTTGCGTAAAATGGCTTTTGGAAAAATTGCACTGGAGTTATATAAACACATTAATGCTATGCCGCCAGAGGAGCGAAGGCCCGTCCAGATAGCCCTGCTAGTGCTTTTGGAAGGCCAGATTCGAGATGAAAAACTGGGGCAGATGACCAATGTTACACTCAGGGATATTTTGATCAGTATGGCCATTAAAGGGGGGACTACCTATTTATCCGGTTATTTAATGGGAGGTCAACCTTATCGTGACGAAGATCTGCAAGCATTTATGGCGTCAGGGTTGTTCGGGCAAATGAGTGATGACTTCTTTGATTGCAGAAAAGATCAGGATGAAGGCGTTGGCACTTTATTCACCCTGGCTAGGCGGTGTGAGATTAATCCGCTGGAGATCTTTTTATTGGTGATCAGCCATCTGGCCGAGCGCTCTAAGGATAATCCTTATAAGATGGAAGCTATCGGTGAGGCTGTCTATCGTACGGTAGCTGATCGTGCAGAGACCTTAAATGTGCTTTACGATCTTTACCATTTGGAGGAGAACTGGAATCAGGATTATTTTGAGTACCTCTGCCGTATTGCCGAGAAAAGTATGGCCAGTGGTGCCTCCCGCTCTCACTATACATTTTTTGCCAACGTGCAGAGAGAGTGTGAGAAATGGCATCCTCGTAATCGGGATCTGGCCACTTTTCAAATGGATGTTATAGACCCGGTCAACGAGGAAGTGCTGTTATCCAATCTGGACAACAATCCGCTTGTGGATACTGCCAATTACAGTTTGAACGCAGGCGGCAAACGTTTACGACCAATCCTTGTAATGGTTATGGCGAGTATCTATAAGATCGAACCCGCCAGGGCTATGCCACTGGCGGCAGCGATTGAACGGTTGCACACAGCATCCTTGATTCTTGATGACCTGCCAGCCCAGGATGACGCCAATACCCGACGGGGAAAACCCACCGCCCATAAAAAATACCCGGAGTGGAATGCCCAACTGGCTGTCATTGAGCTGATTATGTCTGCGATAGAAGCCTGCACCAATGGGTTGCTTTTACAAGGGTTTGACGCTGATATTGTCAACAAAGTTGTGTATTACAGTGCAAGCAAGTCGAGACGGTTAAATCTGGGGCAGGCACATGATCTTGAATTATCCAATAATCCAAACCAGACAGTGAGCGATGCTGAATACCTTCAGCGGCTGGATGAAATTGCCGCGTTGAAAACCGGTGCCGCCATTGATCTCAGCATTGTCCCTGTGGCAATGCTGGCTCAAGCTGACGAATCAACCATTCAGGGGTTGCAAGATTTCTCTCGCAGGCTGGGAATCTTATACCAGGTGGTTGATGATATTCTTGATTATTCCAGCACCCCTGATCAGCTCGGAAAAGATACCCAGTTAGACGCAAAAAATGGTCTGAAAACCAGTGTTGATATCCTTGGTATTGATAAGGCAAAAGCCCGTATGAGTGAAATGGCCAGGGAAATTCGACAAGACCATTCTGCATTACTGAAACAGTCTAAAGCGCTCCGGGATATTGTTGATTTTATTGTAACCCGGAAAAAATAAACGTCATTCAATCGCGAAGAATCATGTGATTGTGTCTTTTTTTCAACAGCTTCTGGATGAAGGCTGGATTGGGTATTGATGCCGACAGGTCTGTATCCTGCCGGTACTCACTACAGCTTGAGTGGCAAAGCCCATCAACACTGATCGCTTTATGAGCGCCTAATAACAATGAGGCAGAGGGGGATTTGGGTTTACATAAGATAAAGCATGGCCATAAAAACAAAACCGGGTAGAAAAAAACCAACCAGGGCTCCGGATTCCCTGTCACCCCAGCGTTTCTCAGTCACCTTGCCGGAGTAGTGGATGATAGCAATCCATGACAGCAGGCAGATAGCTGCAATCATCCAGCTGGTGGGTGTCATTCCCTCGATAATTTTCATCAGATTGAACACAATCAGGAGTCCTCTCAAGCATTGTCTACTAGAAAGATAGACTCTTTTTGATGAAATAAGTTCCCTCACCAGAGAAAGGTAAAAATGATGATAAAAAAAGGGGCCAGAGCCCCTTAAAGAATGAGATGAATATTACATGGCCGGGTAAGTGTAAGAAGCCTGAATACCCAGTGGCAGACCAAGCGCCCAGTAAGCCAGCAGGAAGATAGTCCAGCCGATCAGCATGGCGATGGAGTACGGCATCATCATGGAAGCCAGGGAGCCGATACCGGAGTTCTTCACATAACGCTGGCAGTAAACCACCACCAGTGGGAAGTAAACCATCAGCGGAGAAATGATGTTGGAAACCGAGTCACCAACACGGTAAGCCGCCTGAGACAGTTCTGGGGAGATGCCCACCGCCATCAGCATAGGTACCAGGATTGGACCAATCAGGGCCCATTTGGCAGAGGAAGAGCCGATCACCAGGTTAACGGTGGCAGTCAGCAGGATCATACCAATAACGGTGGTTTCACCAGGCAGGTTCATGGCCTGCAGAACTTCCGCACCGCTCAGGGCCAATACGGTACCCAGGTTAGACTGGGAAAACGCGTACAGGAACTGCGCACAGAAGAAAGACATCACCAGGTAAGAGCCCATGGTGGACATGGTGCTGTTCATGGCAACCACAGTGTCTTTAGACGTCTTGAAGGTGCCAGAAACTTTACCGTAGACAATACCCGGAATGATAAACAGGATAAAAATCAGCGGCACGATAGACTGCATCAACGGCGCGGAGAAAGCTGTGATTTCACCGGTCGGAGCGCGCAGTGGCGAAGTCTCAGGAATCACGGCAGCAACCAGCACTGCGATACCCGCCAGCATAGCCAGGCCAGCGGCATTAAAGGCTTTGCTTTCTTCTGGCGTAAAGGAGCTAAGGTCAGGTGCTTTCTCCGCATCTTCATCCAGAGTGGTGGTTCCTCGCAGACGTGGCTCAACAATTTTGTCAGTGACATACCAGCCAATAGCGACGATAACAATACTGGACGCACCGGTGAAGAACAGGTTGGCCAGTGGGTTCATCTGGAAAGTCGGGTCCAGAATCTGTGCAGCCGACTGAGTAAAGCCCTGCAGCAGTGGATCAATACCGGATGGGATAAAGTTGGCAGAGAAACCACCGGATACTCCGGCAAAGGCCGCAGCGATACCCGCTAAAGGATGACGGCCCGCCGCATGGAAGATAATACCGCCCAGAGGAATAACCAGAACGTAACCAGCATCAGCTGCAGTATGGCTGACAATGGCAACCAGGATCAGCATTGGGGTTAACAGTTTGACCGGGGTGACGCCCAGCATTTTCTTGAGACCGGTATTGATGAAGCCGGATTTCTCCGCCACGCCGATACCCAGCATGGCAACCAGGACGATACCCATTGGGGCAAAGCCAGCAAAATTCTTAACCATACTGGCAAGAAAGGCCGCAAGAGCGGAGCCGGTCAGCAGGTTTTTTACCACCACAGTTTCACCGGTGGCCGGATGTACCATATCCAGGCTCATCTGGGACATCAAGGCAGACAGAACCCAGACGATGACCATGCCATAAAGGAATAGCAGTGTCGGGTCCGGCAGTTTGTTACCTGCCTTTTCAACGGCGTTCAGGAAGCGATTCATCAACCTGGAATCGCCCGGTTTCACCTCCGGCATTGGAGAAGCTTCAACTACACTCATGGATGACTCTTTCTCTTACTACTATTTATCGAAATGGTGATTATGTAAAGACTTTAAAAAATCAAAGATGAGATACGGAATGATCCAGATCAATTAAATATAATAAAGGGAAGTGCAGTGATAATATTTAGAGATATTTTCTGATAAGGGCGGTGAAATTCGAGAGATATCACTGGGCTATCTCATACTGCTCTTTCGTTTTTCGAGGCTAAACCCCATCCATTTGTAAAGACTGTCGTTTAATACTTTATCCGCATAACCTGATTCCCGTCGATTGACCAGTTTCTCTGAAATTTTGTTGACGGGCAGAGTGCATCCAAGCGCTTTGGATACCGCAATGTAAAGATCAAAGGGGGAAAGCTCAACGGGCATTTTTTCCAGCTTGCCTTCCAGATCCAGCAGGGAGACAAAAAGATCACCCTGGATCTGCGGGTAGATGGCGTAATCAACACGACCAACGTTCAGCATTTTCAGGCCCTGCTGTGCATGGAAGGTTTTCACAATACTCAGGTGATCGTCTGCGTACTGCTCAAATGCCTTGCTGAACCGGACATTTCGTGGCGCAACTCCTTTAAGATCCTTCATATCTGACCAGTGCCGGATATCACGCTGATCATCCCTTCGGGTTACAACCATATAGCTTTGCGTGTAAATAGGAGGGTAGATGTGGTAGACCTCATTCAGGTATTTCTGCTGATAGGTCATGGCCGGATTAATATGGATGATACCCTGGCGAAGTTTGTGGGTGACCCGATTGGCTCCGCCAAAGTAATCATTAATGACACGGATACCTTCTTCTTCAAGAATTTCAGTGAGCAAATCGGAGGCCGCGCCATGAGTGCTCTGGTAGTCGCCCCAGCTTACCGGCGGAAGGTCAGGATAACCGGTCAACACAACTTCTTTGCACATCGCGCTGTGTGCCTGCAGTTGCCCGGAAAACAGTACATAAAATACCAATACTGTAAATGTTCGCAAATGCTTGTCCTTTATAATGTCTTTCTTTTCAGCCCTTGATGACCAAGGGCTCAAGCAAATTTAATGGTAACAGAAATCCACTCTGGTGTGTTGTATGGGTATTGATATTCGTCATCTGAAGGATGGTTGTAAAATAGAAGACAGTAATCACTTTCGGTCAGCACGCATCAACAGTCAGGGGTATTGGTGCTCTTTCAGGGATGGGGCATCGTTCTATCGCCGTTGCATGGATGGCTCAATAGTGTTGGGTGCAGAGGCGAGGCGACTGCCAGCTGGTGAGATGGACAGGGTGCTTGAGACGTATCAGGGGTGGATCAAAAATATTGCTGCTGATAATAAAGTCATCCGGGCAAGCCAGCAGCTAACCGATAAAGATTATAACGATGTTGCTGATCTCTATCGTGAAGTCTATCCCGAAGAAGTCACCATTCTCCCGCCTGACCGTTATGGCGATATTGTTATTATGCCAGCAACAGGGTGTCCGAACAGACGGTGTACGTTCTGTGCCTTTTATAAAGATAAGCCCTATAAGGTTCTTAATGAACAGGCGTTTGCTCAACATCTTGCTGATGTAAAAAAGCTGTATGGTGCAAAGGTGCATTCATCTCCCGGTGTCTTTCTTGGCTCAGCGAATGCAATGGCTCTGTCCCAGAGGCGGCTGATGCGCTGTTTGACCTTAATCAAGGACAAGCTTGGCACTTTTAACAGGGAGGTTGGTACATTCGCTGATCCTGATTTCAGTGCGAAACGGACAACAGCGCAGTGGAATGAGTTGCGTGAGAGCGGTTTGCGTCATTTGGTGATTGGTCTGGAAACCGGTTGGGGTGAGTTAAGAGCCAGCCTGGGGAAATCAGGAGACCTTGATAAATGTATAGCCATGGTTAACAGTGCCAGGCGGGCTGGGATCCATATTGGTCTGACGCTGCTGACCGGAGCGGCACCAGGGGAGTTAAGAAGAGAAAATCTGAAGCAAACGTTGATTACCCTTGAAAGTCTGGAGCTTTCCGGGGGGGATCTCATATACCTGTCACCGCTGAGCAAAAATGGCTTTGTGGACGATGCTGCTTTAGAAGAGCAAAGTGAGATGATGGCGGTGATAATGACGATGACTGAGGCGAAAGTGGTGCCTTATCAAATGCAGCGTTTTCAATATTTCATGTGAACTGAAGACGACCGTCTTTTAATGTTTGCAGCAATGGTGGATTGATCGAAAGAAAAACAACCGGTTGTGTTCAGTTGAAGAGTCCAGATGATAAATGCTTACGTTTAATAAATGAGATTATGTTCCTGACTTAGTAAATCAGCTTTACAAAGCTCCCATTAACAACAATGGGAGCTTTGCTATCGTCATTAATAAATATTCAAGTACCCTTGCCTCAGGCGCTTAGGACTCATTAGTCTCTATCGAGACCCTTATGAACATAGTGTCATTCTGTACGTATTTATCCAGATTCTGTGTGGATAATTCCAGTAGACAAGGGCAGCCAGAAGCGATGTTTCGCTCCTTTTTAGGCCTTTGAAAAGATGAAGAATTCGGGTCGGGGCGAAAAGCATCATGCCTGTTTTCGCCGTGCGTCAGATCAAGAATGTTAAAATGGACTTTGTGTCGGAACGGCCAATGCAGGGTTTCATCGTAGTCACCTTTCATCACCACCAAAAATAAGCTGATATGCGTTCCTTTTGCCAAGCCGTCACCATTCAGGTAGAGCTTTGCACACAATTTATAGCCATAAGTGTTTGTAAAGAATACAGGGGAGAATAGGATATTCGTTTTACCACTTATAGCATCATTTCGTTTGGCAGTGAATTGATCAATTTTCCAAAGCAGGGTGCCGTTTGTGGGTACCGGATTTCCTTGTACGGCTTTGGCTTGGAGAAGTTGATCTATCAAATGAAATGCATTGGCCAGTTGGTTTTCAAGATCTTTAACAGTATGGCAATATTCTGTGTTGCGTTTTTCAAGGTCAGTGATACGTTGCTCGAGTTCGGATGTCAGCGAGGGACTGGGGTGCAGTCTTGGATTTTGAGGAGAGAAGTAAAAGGCCCGGGTAAGCGTTTGCAGTTGTTGGTTCAGTGAATCAATTTTTTTATCCAGTGACTCTATTTTTACATCAATCAGGGATTCTTGCTCTTTGAGCAGTAATTGCCTCATCTGTTCTACCTGTTTTTATCAGCTTTTCCACGCGTATATCAAGCGCTGAGTGGCTTTCGGTAGCCTCCGAACTCGCGTGTTGGAGCATGGTTATCCTGTCTTCCAAAGTAAAGTTATTACATACGGCAATGTGCTTAAGGAGATCTCTATAAAGCCCGTGCCATTGACAATCAGTATTTTCATTGGTGGTGTTTGAAGGGCATTGATATAGATGTGTGGATTCGATTTCACGGGAGTGAAATTTGTCCGGATAGGTCTCGGAGTTATCGATAGGGCAACGGTATACCGCTACATTATCCGGGGTGCCTGGTTGTTTGGTGCGTGGGTTTGGTTGCTCGTGCTTCAGGCAATGACGACACAGCAAGTGAATAACTTCATCAGAGCTGCAATGGTAAAGTTCTCCAGGCAGGTGATTCATTTTATTGCAACGTACTACTTTTTTTGTGAATAATTCAGGCATTTCGGCCATAACCTGAACGCCACGGTAATAAAAACTGGTTATGTTTTTTGATGGGAGTGTATACAGACTACTTGCTATTGATGTGTTAGTAGAGGTTGCCGGGCTGTGGGGCGTGTTAGGTGATAACTGACCTGTGTGCATTTGATTATCCACTCATTACTGGTTTCAATAACCATTCGATTATGAAACTGCATGAAAGTTCCGACCAATAATGCTTTGTCATGCAAAGCCCTCTCAGGTGGAAAGCAACCCGGCACTGTAGAGAGTGGTATTTTCATTGTGTAGCCAATTGAGCACTTGTTTTACCGACTCATAGTGATGCCCATAATCTATAAGTTAGTTGGCGTAGGTGATTGTACGTAAAACCATCATCGCTTATTGATTAACATCAAAACTTCTCTATTATTTGCACCACTTCCACGGACTGGCCCAAACGATCATCCACGGATCAGCAGAATGAATCATCATCGCTGACCGGGAAGTGTGGTTTGAAAATGGGTTGTTTGGATTGAATGAAAAACAACCGGTTGACAAATCAAACTGGCGCGGTAACATGCGCCTCCGCTGACAGGGCTTGAGAGCAACGTTGGCGAGTTCGAAAGCTTCTTCTTCTTCTGAAAAATGATCGCTTGACAACGAAGGTCGCCACGGTAAGATGTGCGGCCTTGCTGATCGGCACTGACTGCTGAATCAGCGATTGAATCACCACGATTTAATCAGTTCTTTAACAAGATATCAGACAATTCGTGTGGGCGCTTGTGCGATTGCATCGGTTACAAAAGGCTATCACCTTTTGTTAATAGTTAAATGCGACGCTTAAGCGAACATACTCGTTAATTTGCAGTAAGTTCTATTGAGCATATAAATTTTTCGCATGAAAAATTTAAACTGAAGAGTTTGATCATGGCTCAGATTGAACGCTGGCGGCAGGCCTAACACATGCAAGTCGAGCGGTAGCAGGAAGTGCTTGCACTTCGCTGACGAGCGGCGGACGGGTGCGTAACACGTAGGAATCTGCCTGGTAGTGGGGGATAGCCCGGAGAAATCCGGATTAATACCGCATACGCCTTACGAGGGAAAGGAGGGGACTCTTCGGAGCCTTTCGCTATCAGATGAGCCTGCGTCGGATTAGCTTGTTGGTGGGGTAAAGGCCTACCAAGGCAACGATCCGTAGCTGGTCTGAGAGGATGATCAGCCACACTGGGACTGAGACACGGCCCAGACTCCTACGGGAGGCAGCAGTGGGGAATATTGCACAATGGGCGAAAGCCTGATGCAGCCATGCCGCGTGTGTGAAGAAGGCCCTAGGGTTGTAAAGCACTTTCAGTGGGGAGGAAAGGTTAAAGGTTAATACCCTTCAGCTGTGACGTTACCCACAGAAGAAGCACCGGCTAACTCCGTGCCAGCAGCCGCGGTAATACGGAGGGTGCGAGCGTTAATCGGAATTACTGGGCGTAAAGCGTGCGTAGGCGGCCACCTAAGTTGGATGTGAAAGCCCCGGGCTCAACCTGGGAACTGCATCCAAAACTGGGTGGCTAGAGTACGGGAGAGGAGTGTGGAATTTCCTGTGTAGCGGTGAAATGCGTAGATATAGGAAGGAACACCAGTGGCGAAGGCGACACTCTGGCCTGATACTGACGCTGAGGTACGAAAGCGTGGGGAGCAAACAGGATTAGATACCCTGGTAGTCCACGCCGTAAACGATGTCTACTAGTTGTCGGTTGTCTTGTACGACGGGTAACGCAGCTAACGCGATAAGTAGACCGCCTGGGGAGTACGGCCGCAAGGTTAAAACTCAAATGAATTGACGGGGGCCCGCACAAGCGGTGGAGCATGTGGTTTAATTCGAAGCAACGCGAAGAACCTTACCTGGCCTTGACATCCTGCGAACTTTCTAGAGATAGAAGGGTGCCTTCGGGAACGCAGAGACAGGTGCTGCATGGCTGTCGTCAGCTCGTGTCGTGAGATGTTGGGTTAAGTCCCGCAACGAGCGCAACCCTTGTCCTCAGTTACCAGCACGTGATGGTGGGCACTCTGGGGAGACTGCCGGTGACAAACCGGAGGAAGGTGGGGGACGACGTCAAGTCATCATGGCCCTTACGGCCAGGGCTACACACGTGCTACAATGGTGCATACAGACGGTTGCCAAGCCGCGAGGTGGAGCTAATCTGAGAAAGTGCATCGTAGTCCGGATTGGAGTCTGCAACTCGACTCCATGAAGTCGGAATCGCTAGTAATCGTGAATCAGAATGTCACGGTGAATACGTTCCCGGGCCTTGTACACACCGCCCGTCACACCATGGGAGTGGGTTGCTCCAGAAGTAGTTAGTCTAACCGCAAGGAGGACGATTACCACGGAGTGATTCATGACTGGGGTGAAGTCGTAACAAGGTAGCCCTAGGGGAACCTGGGGCTGGATCACCTCCTTAAACGAAAACCGACGTCCATAAGCGTTCACACGAATTGTTTGATGATAAAACTGCATGCGCAGTTTTATTAGTCATTGTTCTTTAAAAATGTGGAATCCAAATTTAAGCTGAATTGATTTAAATAATTTAACTTCGGTTAAATCGTTTAAAGAAAATTCTTGCTGAGACACTCTCAAGTTAATTACCGAAAGGTAATAGCTAATGTGTATGGCGATGAATTTCGAAAGAAATTCATTTGATCGTTAAAGGTAGTTGTATTGACTGACCTCTAACGATTTACGAAGGTAAATCGTTTTGGGTTATATGGTCAAGTGACTAAGCGTACACGGTGGATGCCTTGGCAGTCAGAGGCGATGAAGGACGTGGTAATCTGCGATAAGTCTTGGGGAGCTGATAAACAAGCTGTGATCCAGGAATTTCCGAATGGGGAAACCCAACGGCATAAGCCGTTATTCCTTACCTGAATACATAGGGTCTGGAAGGCGAACCCGGGGAACTGAAACATCTAAGTACCCGGAGGAAAAGAAATCAATTGAGATTCCCCCAGTAGCGGCGAGCGAACGGGGACCAGCCCTTAAGTAATTTTTGGTTTAGTGGAAGACTCTGGAAAGTGTCGCCATAGTGGGTGATAGCCCCGTACACGAAAGGCCAATCATTGTGAAATCGAGTAGGACGGGACACGTGAAATCCTGTCTGAACTGTCTTCGGACGAGGGGGGGACCATCCTCCAAGGCTAAATACTCCTGACTGACCGATAGTGAACCAGTACCGTGAGGGAAAGGCGAAAAGAACCCCGTTGAGGGGAGTGAAATAGAACCTGAATCCGTGTACGTACAAGCAGTGGGAGCACCTTCGTGGTGTGACTGCGTACCTTTTGTATAATGGGTCAGCGACTTACTTTCAGTGGCAAGGTTAACCGTTTAGGGGAGCCGTAGGGAAACCGAGTCTTAATAGGGCGTGTTCTTAGGAACAACAGTCGCTGGGAGTAGACCCGAAACCGGGCGATCTATCCATGGGCAGGTTGAAGGTTGAGTAACATCAACTGGAGGACCGAACCGACTATCGTTGAAAAGCTAGCGGATGACCTGTGGATAGGAGTGAAAGGCTAATCAAGCCCGGAGATAGCTGGTTCTCCTCGAAAGCTATTTAGGTAGCGCCTCGTGTCTCACCATCGGGGGTAGAGCACTGTTTGGGCTAGGGGGTCATCCCGACTTACCAACCCCATGCAAACTCCGAATACCGATGAGTGCAATCACGGGAGACACACGGCGGGTGCTAACGTCCGTCGTGGAAAGGGAAACAACCCAGACCGTCAGCTAAGGTCCCAAAGTTCTAGTTAAGTGGGAAACGATGTGAGAAGGCCCAGACAGCCAGGAGGTTGGCTTAGAAGCAGCCACCCTTTAAAGAAAGCGTAATAGCTCACTGGTCGAGTCGGCTCGCGCGGAAGATTTAACGGGGCTCAAACTAGACACCGAAGCTACGGATCTAGAGACTAGTTTCTAGAAACAAGTGACAAGAAAAAGAAGTACAGAGTTAATACTCAGCTTCTGTCTTTTAACTTGATACTTGTATCTAGAAACTAGTCTCTAGGTGGTAGAGGAGCGTTCTGTAAGCCGTTGAAGGTGCATCGGGAGGTGTGCTGGAGGTATCAGAAGTGCGAATGCTGACATGAGTAACGACAAGGGGAGTGAGAAGCTCCCCCGCCGGAAGACCAAGGGTTCCTGCGCAACGCTAATCGGCGCAGGGTGAGTCGGCCCCTAAGGTGAGGTCGAAAGACGTAATCGATGGGAAACAGGTCAATATTCCTGTACCCCTTTTGACTGCGATGGAGTGACGGAGAAGGCTAGGTCAGCGCAGCGTTGGTTGTCTGCGTTTAAGATCGTAGGCCGGGGATCCAGGCAAATCCGGATCCTCAAGGCCGAGAATTGATGACGAGGTTCTACGGAACCGAAGTGATTGATGCCATGCTTCCAGGAAAAACTTCTAAGCTTCAGGTCATAAGGGACCGTACCCCAAACCGACACAGGTGGTCAGGTAGAGAATACCAAGGCGCTTGAGAGAACTCGGGTGAAGGAACTAGGCAAAATGGCACCGTAACTTCGGGAGAAGGTGCGCCGGCTTTGGTGATCGGACTTGCTCCGTAAGCTGAGGCTGGTCGAAGATACCAGGTGGCTGCGACTGTTTATTAAAAACACAGCACTGTGCAAACACGAAAGTGGACGTATACGGTGTGACGCCTGCCCGGTGCCGGAAGGTTAATTGATGGGGTTATCTCACCTCCAGATTGCTTTTGCTGCAAGGCAAATGATGGAGCGAGCGAAGGAGTTTACAAAAGAGTAAATGACTGAGCGAGCGGAATCATTTAACGCAGTCAGCAAGAGCAATGTGGTGGTGAGAGAAGCTCTTGATCGAAGCCCCGGTAAACGGCGGCCGTAACTATAACGGTCCTAAGGTAGCGAAATTCCTTGTCGGGTAAGTTCCGACCTGCACGAATGGCGTAACGATGGCCACGCTGTCTCCACCCGAGACTCAGTGAAATTGAAATCGCTGTTAAGATGCAGCGTATCCGCGGCTAGACGGAAAGACCCCGTGAACCTTTACTACAGCTTCACAGTGGATCTTGATGTTGCTTGTGTAGGATAGGTGGGAGGCTTTGAAGCGGTGACGCCAGTCATCGTGGAGCCATCCTTGAAATACCACCCTGGCAATATTGAGGTTCTAACCCGGGTCCCGAAACGGGATCGGGGACATTGTGTGGTGGGTAGTTTGACTGGGGCGGTCTCCTCCCAAAGAGTAACGGAGGAGCACGAAGGTGTGCTAAGTACGGTCGGACATCGTACGGTTAGTGTAAAGGCACAAGCACGCTTGACTGCGAGAGGTACATCTCGAGCAGGTACGAAAGTAGGTCTTAGTGATCCGGTGGTTCTGCATGGAAGGGCCATCGCTCAACGGATAAAAGGTACTCCGGGGATAACAGGCTGATACCGCCCAAGAGTTCACATCGACGGCGGTGTTTGGCACCTCGATGTCGGCTCATCACATCCTGGGGCTGAAGCCGGTCCCAAGGGTATGGCTGTTCGCCATTTAAAGTGGTACGCGAGCTGGGTTTAGAACGTCGTGAGACAGTTCGGTCCCTATCTGCCGTGGACGTTGGAAGTTTGAGAAGAGCTGCTCCTAGTACGAGAGGACCGGAGTGGACGGACCACTGGTGTTCGGGTTGTGTCGCCAGACGCATTGCCCGGTAGCTATGTTCGGACGGGATAACCGCTGAAAGCATCTAAGCGGGAAGCCCCCTTCAAGATGAGACTTCCCTGACTCCCAGAGAGTCCTGAAGAGCCGTTAAAGACTATGACGTTGATAGGTTGGGTGTGTAAGTGCTGTGAGGCATTGAGCTAACCAATACTAATGACTCGTGCGGCTTGACCATATAACGCCAAAGCGATTTAAAAGACAGTGGGCAGTCGGCAGTAACCAGTCGGCAGCCAACAGCCATACGCAAAGAGTGTTTAGCAAGAACAGCTTGATTAAAAACGGATTCCAGAGTGAGTAGAAGACACTGGCGACTGCCAACTGCCCACTCAAACCAGTTAAGCCTGGCGACCATAGAAGGTTAGAACCACCTGATCCCATCCCGAACTCAGCAGTGAAATGACCGATCGCCGATGGTAGTGTGGGGTCTCCCCATGTGAGAGTAGGTCATCGCCAGGCACCAAATAGAAAATCCCGGTTGACTAATCAACCGGGATTTTTTTATGAAGTCTTACATGAGAGCTACTTCTACGAATTTTGTAGGGTTCGTTGTATCACTCATCATCAGGCTTAAAGCGCTCTCTTCTTTTCTCTAAGGCTTCTGTCAAGAAGCCTTTATCTTTGAAGACTTTTTTCAAGGCACCAGTAATGTCGACTCCCTTGCTCTCTTCATCAGGTTGTGTAGAGCTTGCAGCGGAAATATTACCCTTTTCAAGTCCAGATGCTTTATCTTGATTGCGACCTTCAACATCATTGAATTTCACTGCTGATCTATCATTTTTTAGATTCTCTGGTAATTTCTTTAAATTTGCTCCAGAACGAATATCACTTAAAAGTGCATTTCTGCGCTCTTGAGCTTTAACGTCACTACTGCCTTTCTTGGTTTGGCCTCCTGCTGACGGCACCGGTGGTGCTGGAGGTGGTGGCGGCGGTGTTGCTGGTTTCTGTCCACCATCGGTTTGGTCTTTATTTTTGTTATAAGCTTTTGGTAGTGGCGGTTGTGGTGGTTTACTTCTACCCACTGGCGGCGGTGGCGGTGGTGTCGGTACTGATTTACTACCATCGGTTTGGCCTTTAGCTCCACCACTTGTTCTGTTTTCAGAAGATGGTGGTTTTGGTGCTGGCCAGGTTGGGCGATTTGATGTTGGTAGTTTTGGGCGTTCTGGTGGTGTTTGTTCTTCGGGTCGTGGAGGTATTGGTGGTAGTTTATTTCCATTGGGTTGTATTTTAGCGTCACTGTTCTCTGTAGTGCTGCCTTTACCGTTTATCGGTGGTAATACTTTTTTGGCTTGTAAGGTCTGTGGCTTTTCAGTAGCTGATTCTTGATGCAGGCCTGAGGTAATGTTTGCGTCAATACTGTCTTGAGGTACTTCAGCATCACTTACTGCTGGAGCTTTGTTACTTGAGTCAGCAGAACTGCTACTCAAAGAGTGATTATTGCTTTCATCCATTTCAGCGTCGGGCTTGGCATCAACACTGATGTGGTCAGTTTTATTGGTTACTGGCTTTGCATGCAACATTCTCAGTTGTTTTGCTGTGTCAAGCTGTTGCGAAGTAACAGTGCCTTGCACTATTTGGGCTTGTCGACGATACCTCTTGGCACTTTTTGTCTCATCCTTCGTGGCTTTTTGATATGCATTACTGGCCAGCTCGCAGGCGGTGTGCACAACAACCAATTGATCATAGGCTTCTTTCTGATCAGAATTTTCTGTTACTGATCCCTGAACATTATTTTTGAGTTTTTTTATTTCCTTTTCAGGTAACCAGCCCTGTTCCTCAGACATAAGTTCTTTAAAGTGACTATCAATGCAAGCATGATTAAAGGATTGTAAAGCCAAATTCGAATTGGTATCTGTTGGATCCAGGCTTTGTAGGCTTTCCCATGGTTTGGTTAATTCTACTCCTCTATAAGCAGTCAGGAATGCTTCAGGATGTGTGAGGGCTTCTGGTGTCAGATTCTGTTGGTCTTTAAAATATATTTCGACACTGGAATCAAATTGTTTCAGTCTGGAATTCAATGTTTCATACAGGCTTTTATATTCATTTTGTAGTCTTTTAAATTCATTAAATTTATTAACTTCTCTTTCTTCAATTTTTTGGATTGTAGATTTTGTTGGTTTTCTTTTACCATCTAATAAATTTTCATTAACTGCCGTTGCTTTCGCCTCATTTTTTATGATTTGAGAGGCAGTTGTTAGTTTTTGATTAAGCCTTGTAATTATTTTGGGTATTATTTCACGTTGTTCTTCTAAATCTTTTATTTGTATATCTGTGCTTTTTTTGACTTTATTAACATACTTGTTATATTTTGTATCAGCTTCTTCCAAGAATGGATATATTATTGAATTTCTTACTTCTATAATTTGATCTGATAAATATTTATTCTCTTTCAGGTTGTTTCTTGCCTTGCACAAAGTCGCTACTTTTTCAACATCTTCGGTAAATATGTCGACCATCATATCTCTTAGTGCTTTTCTATGCTTTTTACATAAGTCGTAATCAATCTTTTTGGCAGCCTTGTACAGACCTTTTACCACTTCACACTTTTGCTTGGTCAATTCAAGGGTGTGAGTATCTTCTATACCAGGGTCAATGCTTCTGAGGTGATTTGGCATTTCCTCAACAAGTATTGCCATTTGATCTTTAATTTTTTTAATTAGCGGATCTGTTATTTTGGGTGGCAGGCGATGGTGATCTCCGAGTCTCTGTACTTCCTCGTATAATTTAAGAAGCTTTTCTCCCGAGTTGCAGGATTTGATTTCGTAAGAGAGATATCTCTTAACATCTGATTGAACAAGCTTCTGGAATTTTTTCTGGCTGATAAATTCGCAGTCATTTGGAATTTCGTTAGGAAGCATCAAAATACTATCAATATGATCCGATGTATTTTGAACTTCTTGTGTTAAAAGTTTGACCCGTCTGCTGGTCATAGATTCTTGGAATTTATGCATTTTTTGACTGCGAGCATATTTTTCTGGATTAATTCGCTCTATTTTAAGGTAATTCTCAATCTTTCGTCCCCACTTGGAAACCAGCTTCCCATGACTATCCAATATTTTACTGTCCTTGCCTGATTCAATTCCAACGTACCTTGCTGGTTTTTGGTCAGGTAATTTTATCTGGTTATAGGAGGGGGGTGATATGCGTTGACTGTCCATGTCTGTATCCACAAATTACAAGTTCATTTGTGAATAATAGCGCACCTTAACTGGATCAATATAAGGGCAGCTTTAAATCAAAATAATTTATGATCGAAAGGCTAAGAGTCATATTTTTGGCAGACTTTGTTTGATAAATAACTAATTAAATCAGCAGGTATTTCAATTGAATTGAACAAATAAATGTGGGCTAACGTTGAAGATATATATACCAAGAGTTTAGCCATCATGGAAAACCAAATACAAATAACCATAACCTTCCTGATCTATTTTATTGCCATGCTGGGGGTTGGTTATATTGCCTGGCAGAGAACCCAAAACTCCTCTGACTATTTTCTTGGCGGACGCTCACTGGGGCCGTGGTCGGCGGCATTAAGCGCCGGTGCTTCTGATATGAGTGGGTGGCTATTATTGGGCCTGCCAGGGTATGCGTTTGCGGCTGGTTTTGAGGCGATCTGGCTGGGGCTGGGGCTACTGGGAGGCACCTGGTTGAACTGGCTTCTGGTGGCCCGTCGTTTAAGAATATACAGTGCGGTTGCGAATGACTCTTTGACGCTTCCCGAATTTTTTTCCAACCGTTTCTCCGATCTTAAGTATATCCTGCAACCGGTCAGTGCGGGTTTTATCCTGATTTTTTTTCTTTTTTACACCAGTTCAGGTTTGGTAGCCGGTGGCAAACTCTTTGAATCTGTTTTTGGCTTCGACTACCAGCTGGCAGTGATTCTTGGCATGTTGAGTGTGGTCTCTTACACCCTGTTTGGTGGTTTCCTGGCGGTCTGCTGGACCGACCTGGTGCAAGGCCTGCTGATGTCGGCAGCACTGCTGATCGTTCCGGTGACCGTGCTGGAAGTCACCGGAGGTGCCGGGCAGGTGATGACCGACATTAACCAACTGAACCCCCATCTGACCAGCATGTTCACTGATGTTCGGGGGAAGCGCTTTCTGTGATTACGGTTTTGTCATTATTGGGCTGGGGGCTGGGGTACTTTGGCCAGCCACACATTATGGCGCGTTTTAAAGCGGTGCAGTCCAGTCATCAGCTAACCTTGGCACGGCGTATTGCGGTTTCATGGACTGGAATCTGTATGCTGGGTGCTTTGCTGGTTGGTTTAACCGGAATCATATATACCCAGCGGCAGGGATTGGTATTAGACGACCCCGAAGCTATTTTTATGCTGATGGTGAATACCCTCTTTCACCCGGTCATAGCCGGTATTCTTCTGGCCGCGATTCTGGCCGCCATTATGAGTACCGCAGATTCTCAGTTGCTGGTTTGTTCTACTGCGGTAGCAGAGGATTTTTATCGCAATATGCTGCGTCCCAATGCTACTCAGGCTGAGATGCTGTTGGTTGGCCGTATTGCCGTTGTCGCTATTGCGGTGCTGGCCACGGTGCTGGCACTCAACCCGGACAGTTCGGTGCTGGAGATGGTGTCTTATGCCTGGGCAGGGTTCGGTGCCGCCTTTGGTCCTGCGCTGCTGTTTTCCCTTTACTGGAAGCGGATGAATGGGTTGGGAGCCCTTGCCGGTATTGTTGTGGGAGGCGTAACTGTGGTGGTATGGCGTTCGCTCAGTGGGGGAATTTTTGAAGTTTACGAGATTATTCCCGGTTTTATCGCGGCGTCAGTGGCAATAGTGGTGTTTAGCCTGTTGGGAAAAGCACCTTCTGATGCGGAGTCCGAAACCTTTCAGGAGGTGCAGGCGCTTGTGAAATCACCATCCCCTGACAATAGACAAGCCGGTTGTTGATTAATTATGGCGCGGATAACGCCAGAAGTTAGGGCTGAAAGGCAGTGTCAGGGTGGTATCCACACCGGCAAGAGAAGCTTCCGGATGATATTTGCTCAGATGGTAGCGCACCCGCTGCTCCTGTTGTCTGGATACATCTACCATAATCAGATGTTTGCCTTTTACCAGATCATCATGGAATCGGGCCGTTTTGTAATTCTCGCGGGTGATACCTGCCAATCCACCACTCCAGGCACCAAACATGGTAAAGACGCCAGCGACCACCAGAAGGGCGGGTAGCGGGATATCTATCCCGATTGGGTTCCACCACTCAATCACTGTGACCGCCAGCAGGCCGACAACACCGCCAATGAGGGCTCCCAGTTCTCCGGAGTGAATGACATCGTTTTCCTGCAGCATATTGGCACTGTGAACCTGCCTGTGATACAGGCCAGCTTCGTTTCGGCTTAAAACATGGAGATGCCAGTTGGTGATGCCATCCCGGTGCAGGTCTTCAGTAATTTTGGTGACGCTGTCCAGAGAGCCGGTCAGGTAGTAAAGACGTTTCATGGTAAACTCCTGCTTTACTGCGCGCAGAATCTAAGAATAGAGTATAGATTATCCGGGAGGCTGCCTGAGAAGAGATCACCTCGCTGCTATTCTTGCCGGGGTGTTATTCCAGGCCTGCCAGAGGCCCACGTTGTTTTAGGTGAGTTGACGATGAAGCAAATAAAAGTTGCAGTCAGAAAGAAAGGATCCCGAAGCGCTCAGGAATTCAGTGAAGCAGACAATGAGCTGAAGCAGACTCTGGAGCGACTGGCAAAAAAGGGACTGAACCCTATGCAGATGTGCCAGAAGCTGATTGAACACGAGGTGAAGCATCCCGGCGGCGGGGACTGGACCTACGACCGGGTCGTTGAGGAGTGTGAGCGGTTGAAAGTGTGATGCCCCGGCAGCCGGTTGGCGAGGTTGCCTGAGCGCAACCTCACCATTTGCCGTTATTTTTTTGTGTCCTTCAGCAGGTTCTGGAAGCGGCGCAGCTTCTCTTCCTGAGTCAGCTGAGGGACTGTTTCCGACGGCTCCTGAATAAGCGGGCTGTAATCCAGCGTTGAAGCTTCCGCTGCTGTTTCCGGAGGTGTTGCGCGTTCCTGAAGCCAGGCATCCATCACATCAAGGGCCTCCAGCAACCCCTGATGTTCATCCGATGCAGTCAGGTCCTCAGCATCCGCCAACTGATTTATTTTTTTTACCAGGTTACTGCGAATCTGGAGAATTCGTTCCTCCGAGATCTGCTCCCTGTTCTGTTCCAGCCATTGTCTGGCTGACTCTCCATTGGTGGCCATGGTGAATAGTTACCCGTGCTGATGAAACTGATCAAGGGTTCAGTTCTGCTGAAAGTCATGAATTTCAGCGTTGAAAAAAATGCAATGATAGAAAGTTACGTTGAAAAATTCATCTACTATTACCAACAGTCGGTTATACCCTTAGGGATGCTATGGCTTTTCTCGGTAAATACGATCCAGATACCGGTGGCCAATCTACGTACAATTTCGTTATCTTACGATGTCTTTTTTTAACGATCTTATTGGCAGGATGTCTTGACCAGTGTAATTCAGACTCAGTTGGCATTGATGGTGCAACAGTTGGAAAAGCTGTTATCTCAACCTGTGCCTGAAAAGCAGCTGGTCAGAATTGAGCTCCCTTTCCCGGCCATTCACCTGCAGGGCTTTCTGGCGGCACAGGATGGCTGTGAAAAAGCGTTCTGGAGAGACCGGGAAGGCGATCATGCTATCGCGGCGCTCGGTTACAGCTGGTCAGAAACATTATCCTGCCGACAGGACCTGGCTTGTGCATTTGCCAGTGCTCAGAAAATCCTGAGTCATTTGCCGACGCATAGGAGCAGTCACTGCCTCTGCTACCTCTCTTTTGCCGATGATGAAGCGTCAATCTGGCCTGCTTTTGGTTATGGCAGGGTCATCCTGCCACTGCTGGAACTGGTTCAGACTCGCAAGGGAACGGTGTTGGGTGTGAACCTCAGGTCTGACGATACTTCGGAATACCATGGCAGTATTCGCAAGGCTCTGGAGATTATCGCAGCACTCAACTATTGCCAGCAGTTACCCGAGGCTGACTTTACCTTTCAGCTCGCAGGTTATCAGCCTGATGCCAATGTCTGGAACCAACTGGTGGACAAGGCCCGGCAGGCGTTTGCATCGGGCGCGCTGGATAAGGTGGTGCTATCCCGGGAAACGTGTCTGAAACTTGAGGGGCATCTCTCTCCATTCTCATTACTTTACGCATGGCAGCAGGCGAACCCGCATTCCTATCAGTTTCTGTTTCAGGGGCAGGAGCAAACGTTTTTTGGCTGCTCTCCGGAGCGACTGGTGAAGCGACTGGAAAATATTATTTCTACCGAGGCCCTGGCAGGTACTATTGTCCGCGGTCAGAACCTGCTTGAAGATGCTCAGCTGGAAAGCCTGCTGATGAGCGATGGTAAAAATATCCATGAAAACCGTCTGGTTCTGGATGATATCTGCCATAGGCTGCAACCCCTCTGCCAGTCCCTGGAAGCGGATCGCAGCCACTCGATTGTTAAACTGCGCCATATTCAGCATTTGCGTTATCAGATTCGTGGCGTACTGAACCACGACGTGAGTGATCAACAGTTACTGGACGTACTTCATCCGACCCCCGCAGTGGGGGGCGCTCCAAGAGAGGACGCATTCTCCTTTATTGCCGCCAACGAACCCTACGCTCGTGGCTTGTATACCGGTGTGTGTGGGATTGTTGGTGTGCAAAAGAGTGATTTCAGTGTGGCTATTCGCAGCGCCCGTCTGGCTGATAATGCCCTGATGCTCTACTCCGGTGCGGGTATTGTGAAGGACTCGGTGGCCGATGAAGAGTGGTCCGAGCTGGGCAATAAAATTGCCACGGTACTGGATATTCTTGATCATCAACAGACCGGTGATATCGCTGTATTGTCGGGTCAGGCAGAGCAACGTGTAGACAGTAACCATGATTATGCAGTGCTCTCTTCACGTACCTGCTGACAACCCTGAAAAGTTCAGAAGCGATGAAAGCAGTGTAATACTTTCATTTGTTCTGGTTAGTCGGATACGATATTAGAGATTATCAACCCCCAATTTCATGATCCGATCAATTAATTCTTGTGTTAAACAACCTGATGCAATTAATCCTGTAATAATTTTGTTTAGTGGTATTCCTTTGGTACGACAAACTTCAAAACTAAGTCCCAGCAGATTGTCATCATCCAGAACGACTTCAGGGAAGTTCAACGATAAGCTGAGGATATCAGCATTTGATCGGAAGGCATTCTTAACTTTTTTTTGAGGACAGCTGTTTGCTAATAGATCTTCGATTTGTGAAATAATAAATTCACTATTGTTATCTTCCCTGGCAGCATAATAAGCTTGTTCAACGCTATCATCTCTCTTGTACAGAGCGGATCGCCAGGATTCCCACTCTTCTTTAATAAATGTTGTTGGGTTGTTGCTGGAAGTTTCAGAAGATTCGCAAAGTTCAGGGTTGGTTTCGTACAACCCTACCTCACACTGATAGTCAGTGTTTAACACAGAGATAAACTGACTCATAAGTTTGTTGTTGTTGTCAGCCCGGTTTTCGTGGGCTACAGATAATCTGGAGAACTCTGTTGCAAGCTGTGAGGCAGCCTGATTCTGGAGTGCATTAAAGGGATCATGGCGACTCGTTGGCCTGGTGGCGGATGCACTGCGTGAAGCTGATTTCCCAGTCTCAGGGATACCTTCGTTGTATATTCTATTGATAAGAGTTTCCTGCACAAGTCCTCTTTTGATCGCAGCCTCAATAAAGGACTTTGCTTTCACAAGACGGGTTTCAAGTATTGCTCTTAATTGAGAAGGGGTGTCATCTTTAAATACCATTGCAATGAGATGATCATTGAAATATTGTGGATCAATGGCTTGTAAAAAATCTGTCAAAAGTTCAGTTCTATGATCAAAAGGTATATCTTCAACGATATCTTCAATAGCATCATATTGTTGGCTATCAACTAAATTGTTTTGCCATTCATTCCAGTCCCAGCACTTTGGATCAGTAGGATTTGCCAGGTGATAAAGTCCGGGAGTTAACGTGAAGCGTGTTGACGATAACTCGTTCAACCGACTAATGGTTCTGGCAAATAATGATTTTCTGATATCACTGATATTAACGGTATTAGTTTGCCGTTGTTCATTGATTTCTGTAGATTTTTTAATAAAATTTTCGGCCAGTTTATTGATGTCATCAGTTTTCTTTAGTGAATTGCCCATTGATCCTTGATAAGTTAATGGTCTACCGGTAGCAGAAAAAGTTGTGTCCACAATAATACACCTCAAAAAATGTTTGACAGAACCTGCCTGTAGAGAATATAAGCAGCTGTTAAAGTAATGGTTTGACAAATAACCCTGTGGAATTAGAGTCTCAAATTGAGGAAAAGTTCATAACCACATCAACAGCCCATGACTACCGGGCTGGAATCATCTTCGGCAGTTCAGGCCTTTTCTGATGAAAGGTCTGGAAATTCCCACCATCACTGGCTGCTCATGCGGTGAGTTAGTTCATGACAGTTAAAACCAACGACACAAATATCAACGGCATCTGGTCTGCAGTGCTGATCGAAGAACTGTGGCGACTGGGTATCCGGCATTGCTGTATTGCCCCGGGATCCCGCTCAGCACCATTGACCTTTGCCGTAGCAGATCATCATGGTATGACCCGCCATATTCATTTCGATGAACGGGGGCTTGGTTTCTTCGCCCTGGGTCTGGCCAGGGCCACGGGAGAACCGGTGGCTTTGATCACTACTTCAGGCACTGCGGTTGCTAATCTCTACCCGGCGATTATCGAAGCTCACCAGTCGGGTATACCGCTGGTGGTTCTGACGGCTGATCGTCCTCCCGAGTTGATTGACTGCGGTGCCAATCAGGCCATTGATCAGCTGAATATCTTTGGTAACTACACCGGCGCGACGCTGGACTTGCCAACGCCGGACAGGTCCATCTCCCTCCGTTGGCTGCTGGGCAGTATTGATCAGGCGTATGCCCGATCATCAGCGCTGGGGCTGCCTCTGCATATCAACTGCATGTTTCGTGAGCCGCTCTACCCCCATCAGGTGGAAGCAACGGTTTCTATTGAAAATGACGTCTATCTTGCCAGTATCCAGCCATGGATGACCTCATTAATGCCTTATACTGAGTACTTTGTACCAGAGTTAACCCGGCTGCCTGATAGTGGTCGCTGGCAGCATTTTGCCGATGGTAAAGGCCTGATTGTGGTGGGACGGGTGATGCCTGAGACTGACGTTAATATCATTGTGCAGTTATCCGAACGCCTGGGCTGGCCATTAATTGCCGATGTTCAATCACAGCTGCACGGTCACCGGAAAACCATCAGGCACGCTGACCTGTTACTGGCCAGTTCTGCCAGCGAAAGCCTATTCAATAAGGTCGACCGTGTGCTACAGATTGGCGGTTATCTGACGTCGAAACGATTGGATCAGTTTATTGCCCGGCACCATTGGCAGGAATTCTGGATGCTTGACCCCGCTCCCAGAAGAGTCGATACAGGACAGCGGCAGAGTGTGCGCCTGGTGGGTGATATTGATTCAGTTTGTCGTCAACTGTTGCTCAACAGCGAAGCAATAAAGGCTGACAGGGAATGGAGCACACCATTTACAGCCCAGGCAGAAAAGCTTGGTGAATTGCTGAAAAGTCAACGACCAGAGGAGCTTAATGAGCAATGGCTCGGTGCTTCTCTGGGGGAACTGTTACCACCCGGAAGCCACTTATTTCTGGGGAACAGCCTGCCCATTCGCATGGTGGATATCTTCTCAGCACACCATTTGCCCGGGGTTTATGCCAGCCGTGGCGTCAGTGGCATTGATGGGCTGATTGCTACTGCGGCAGGATGTGCTGCCGGACATCAGGGGCCAATGGTGTTATTGATTGGGGACATCTCTTTCCTCCATGACCTTAACTCCCTGCAATTGGCTGCACGGAGCAAAACGCCTCTGGTTATTGTGCTGATCAATAACGACGGTGGTGGTATTTTCTATGTGACCACCAAAGGGTGTAGCAATGAGGTTGCCCATGTGACTAATGATTATTTTGTTACACCCCACGGTCTTACCGCAGAGCATGCGGCTGAGATGTTCAGAATTGATTACTCGGCACCGCACTCCATTGATGACTTTACCGCGAAGTTTCATAGAGCCTGCAGTCAGGCTGGCTGCTCCATTATTGAAGTCTTTACCGAATCCGGCCTTGGGGCAAAAAGTATTGAACAGGCCGTCGCTTTGGCGAAAACACTGTGAGCCTGTCTTACTACTGCGCTGGTGATGTTCATGCGCCAGTCCTGGTGTTACTGCATGGGTTTCTGGGCAGAGCAAACGACTGGGACTCCTTGCTGGCAGCGCTGAAAGACGACTATTGCCTTATTGCTGTTGACCTGCCGGGCCACGGCTCAAGTCAATGGCTGGAGGAAGATACGCAGGGCGCGGACTACTTCTGCTATCGCCTGGAGCAGACGGTTCAAACCATTGAACAGGTGGAAGGCATCAGCCTGAAACGGTTCAACCTGCTGGGCTATTCACTGGGAGGGCGTCTGGCCATGGCGTATACCACTGCTTTCCCCCAGCGAGTGGCGCAGCTGTTACTGGAAGGAGCGCATCCCGGGCTGGTCAGTGAGCAGGAAAGAAGCGAGCGTTATTGGTCAGATCTGCAATGGGCCAGACGCTTTACTGAAGAATCAGTGGCTGATGTGCTTTTGGACTGGTATAAACAGCCGGTTTTTTCTGACCTGGATGATAGCCAGATTGGCTCTTTGATTGCTGAGCGATCAAAAGGCAGTGGTTTGATTCTGGCTAATGCCTTGATGGCATTCAGTCTATCGAAGCAGCCAGACTATCGCCGGGCACTTTCCCGGCTCAAGGCTGATTGTCAGCTCAGCGCCGGTTCACCACTGTCCGTTCATTATTTTTATGGTGAAAATGATCACAAGTTCGGGCAGCTTGGACAGCATTTGCTGACAGAGCATGTGATACACAGTGTCCACCCGGTGACCGGGTGTGGACACAATGTTCATCGGGAGCAACCAGAGGTTATGGCCCGGTTGCTCAGAGAGCTCTTCTGAAGAGCTATAAGGAGTTGGATATGAGCAAGCAGCTGGATTCAGGTGTGATCTGGGAAAACCTCAGCGGTGATTATGAGGACATTCTCTATCACCGGGCAGAGGGGATGGCCAAAATTACCATTAACCGCCCGGAAAAGCGTAACGCCTTTCGCCCACAAACCATTGTAGAAATCCAGAAAGCCCTGGAGTCGGCACGTTTTGATGAGTCGGTGGGTGTGGTGATTCTGACCGGTGCCGGTGATCTGGCTTTCTGTTCCGGTGGTGACCAGAGCGTTCGTGGCGATTCGGGCTACAAGGATGATAAAGGAACTCATCATCTGAATGTTCTCGATCTGCAACGTCAGATCAGAACCTGTCCAAAGCCGGTGATTGCCATGGTGGCCGGTTATGCCATCGGTGGTGGTCATGTCCTGCACCTGGTTTGTGATCTGACGATTGCGGCGGATAATGCCCGCTTTGGTCAGACCGGCCCGAAAGTGGGGTCATTTGATGGTGGTTTTGGTGCCAGCTATCTGGCACGTATCGTTGGTCAGAAAAAAGCCCGGGAAATCTGGTTCCTCTGTCGTCAGTACGATGCCAGACAGGCGGAAGATATGGGGCTGGTCAATACCGTTGTACCTCTGGCAGAGCTGGAGCGGACAACCGTAGAATGGTGTCGTGAGATTTTGCAGCACTCTCCTCTGGCGCTTCGCTGTCTGAAATCCGCCATGAATGCCGACTGCGATGGTCAAACCGGTCTTCAGGAACTGGCGGGTAATGCGACCCTGCTGTTCTATATGAGCGCAGAGGCACAGGAAGGACGGGATGCTTTCCTGGAAAAACGTCAGCCGGATTTCAGTCGCTTTGGCCGTAATTCTTGAAGCCACTTTCTTAATAGATCCATGAAAGACTGTAAGGCCGATATCCTGAGGTATCGGCTGCCTTTAAAGCAGCCGTTATGGCTGAAGCACGCCTGCCTGAATAAGCGCGAAGGGCTGATTTTGCGTTTGCGTATCGGTGACCGGTGGGGTTATGGCGACATAGCGCCACTGCCCGGGTTTAGCCGTGAGAGTCTTGCAGACGCGGAAGAACAACTTCAGGCTTTCTGTTGGGCCGTTAATGGTGGCAGGCCGTTATCTCTCAACAGTGCTTTTCTCACTGATGTTCTGCATTTGCAGCCAGTACCGTCAGTGCTGTTTGGTATTGAATCGGCTCTGTGGTGGTTGCAACAGGACCATTGGTTTGACCCGCCAGCAACCGGACCACTTTTGCTGGGTAGCACCGAAGATATCCTTCGCCGACTTGCACTGTGGCAGGGAAACTGGCCGACAGAGTTCAAGTTGAAGATAGGCAGAGACTCAATAGAAGACGACTGTGTGAGAATTAACCAGGTTCTGCAGGCTTTGCCAACGTCCGTCAGCATCAAGCTGGATGCCAATCAGCAATGGACATTGGATCAAGCCCTCAGGGTCGCTGCCTCTATTGATGTCGAGCGAATTGCTTATGTTGAAGAGCCGACTGCTCATGTGGCCGAATTCTCACAAATCTACCAGCAGACCGGGCTTCGCTTTGCCCTGGATGAAACGGTCCAGCACCCGGAATACCTTCTACACCCCATGCAGGGTCTGGCGGCCGTTGTGATCAAACCGACGCTGGTGGGTGGTTTGGCCCATTGCCGACAGCTGGTGACAACCGGCAGAAGCGTTGGTGTCAGGACTGTTTTCAGCTCTTCTTATGAGTCGTCTATTGGATTGCACATACTGGAGCAGCTCAGCGCTCAGTGGACACCGGAAGAACGACCGGGTCTGGACACCTTATCGGCTTTTACCGACAGCCTGACCTCAGCAAGGATTATTGCCGGTCAGCCGGTTGCCATTAACCCCGCTTTTTTTTCAGTAATACAGAGCTGAACAGAAGCATAGCAGAACGCCGTTGATGAAAACGATCTTCCCCGAATTGCAACACTGTCCCTTGCATTATCGAGCCATTCATCAGTCCTCCTGTACAGCGATTCAGCTGGAGGAGGGCAGAGTTACGTTTCGCCAGCTGGATGCATGGGTGGATGAGTGTTGTCGTATATATCGGGATAAGGGCATGAGAGCGGGCCGCCGTCTTCTGTTTGTCACCCATAAACCATTGGACACTGTGGTGGTTGCCCTGGCCTGCCTTCGTTCCCAATGGGTTTTCTGCCCGGTAAACCCGGCGTTTCCGGAAGCGCAAATGTCGGGATATCGTGATCGTATTGGAGCTGCGCTGTTGGCAGACAGCGCGGGTATCGATTTTCATCAACGGATTGCTCATGCACGGCCACGGCCGGAGAGCAGACTTCAGCCCATTAAGATCGATGCTGAAGCCGTTTACGACCTGATCGCCACCTCTGGAACGACGGGCATCCCAAAGGCGGTAGCGCACAGTTATAAAAATCATTATTTTAGTGCCCTGGGCTCCATGCATACCTTGCCATTAACCTATGGTGATACCTGGCTGTTATCCTTGCCGCTGTTTCATGTGGGCGGATTGGCCATTGTTATGCGTTGCCTGCTGGCTGGTATCACAATGGTGCTGTTTGAGCGTCGGTTGTCGTTGGATGACATGCTGATCAGACAGCGGTTGACCCATCTTTCCCTGGTGAATACCCAATTGTTCAGGCTGCTGCAGTCTGGGTTATCACTCTATGATTTGGGCGTACGTTATATTCTGCTGGGTGGCGGCGTTGCTTCCCCGAGGCTGGTGGAGGCGGTAAAAGCACAGGGGATCACTGTTCTGACCACCTATGGTCTGACCGAGATGGCCTCCCAGGTGTGTACCGGAGAGCCTCTGTTTACCGGTAGTGGTGTTACTTCCGGAGCGGTATTGCCATGGCGTGAGGTTCGTTTAACAGAGGAAGGCGAGATTCAGGTGCGTGGCGACACACTGGCCAAAGGGTATTTTCAACAGGGCGAGGTGACGCCATTTGCGGGTACCCGTGGCTGGTTTAATACCGGTGACCAAGGACGTTGGCACGGTGACCAGTTACAGGTCTGTGGTCGTATGGATAATATGTTGATCTCAGGGGGGGAGAATATTCATCCTGAAGAGATTGAGCAGGCTTTGCTGACCTTCCCGGAGATTGTCCAGGCGGTGGTCGTTGCCATGACGGATCCTGAATATGGTCAGCGCCCTGTGGCTTATGTTCAGACGGTGGACGGTACCCTGAATGAACCATTTACAAAAGAGAGGCTGGCAGGCAAGATAGCTAAATTCAAAGTGCCGGTACATATTCGTTTATTTCCTGAGCAGGTAGCGGAATCAGGGATCAAGATTAATCGCCGCTTTTTTCAGGCACTTTTGGAATAATACGACGATACAGGCAGATTTCTGCCAACAATGTACTAGACTAGGTTCAACAAACTTAGCCAAACCAAATTGCAGGGTGCAATTGGTTTGAATTTAGCAGTCAGACGTTGAAGTTAGAATAATATGAAAAATAACCCCGTTAGCTACAACGCTTCCAGCGCCCCGACCTCTTTTGAAGAGGCGCTGTCCCACAATTCCCCGGTCAGGGCTTTTCTTGCCGTAAAAATTCCTCTTGAACTTGCTGCAACGCTGCATAAGAAAGCCATCCATCGAGCCGGTGAAGGACATGTTCACGACTTGCGTTGGGTAGCTCCCCAGCAGCAGCACATTACCCTTAAATTTCTGGGCAATAGCTCCCCCCAACAGTTACAGCAGTTAATTAACAACCTTGAAAATGATCTGGCGGACTACCATACCTTTGACAGTATGACCGGTTGTTTTCGTTTCTTTCCAAATGGGCGAAACCCCCGGGTGCTGGCCCTGGAGATGCATTCAGGGCAGGAGTTAAAACGGCTTGCCGATATCTGTGAGCGGGCAGCTGTGCAGTCGGGTTTCAGTGCTGAAACCCGGAATTTTCGCCCCCACGTAACCCTGGGGCGGTTTAAACGACCAAGGTATGTCACTCATAGTCAGTATTTTAACCTTCCCAGTTTCCGGATGACGGTGGGTGAGGTGGTATTACTGGAAAGTGAGAGCACTGCAATGGGAACGCGATATAAATCTATCCATGCTTTTCCGTTGTTGCCTCTTGCTATTAGCGCATGAAAACACTGATGAGTAGATGGTTGTCTAGGTGTTGATACTTATTTTTCCGGCTATTTCTTGATAAGTATCAAGTCGGTTTTTTGTTCAGCGTGCTATGCTGCACAAAAACTACTGGATAATTCTCTATGGAACTGGTGTGTCCTGCCGGTAACCTTCCTTCCCTGAAAGCCGCTGTCGATAATGGTGCTGATGCCGTATACATCGGCTTTCGTGATGAAACCAATGCCCGCCATTTTGCCGGTCTTAACTTTTCTGATCAGAGGGCCATAAAGGCACTGGATTACGTTCATAAAAATCCCCGTGGAAAAAAGGTGCGGCTTTTTGTTGCGGTAAACACCTATGCCCAGGCGACCAACTGGCAGCGCTGGAAAAAAGCAGTGGATATGTGCGCCGACTTCGGTGTCGATGCCCTGATTGCTGCCGATATCAGCGTGCTGGACTATGCCAGCAAGCGATACCCCGATCTTAATCTTCATCTTTCCGTTCAGGCCTCTGCCACTAACCAGGCCAGCCTGTCTTTTTATCATGATCATTTTGGTATCAAACGCGCAGTACTGCCCAGGGTGCTGTCGTTAAAACAGGTTGAGCGACTGGCTCAGAAAAGCCCGGTGGAACTGGAAGTATTTGCCTTTGGCAGTCTTTGTATTATGGCTGAAGGGCGCTGCATTCTCTCTTCTTATGTGACAGGGGAATCGCCCAATACCGCCGGTGCCTGTTCTCCGGCATCCGCTGTGCGCTGGCAGACGACGGCCAATGGGATGGAAACCCGACTGGGAGGTTTGTTGATCGACCGTTTTGATCACCACGAGCAGGCCGGTTATCCAACCCTCTGCAAGGGGCGCTTTACGGTGAATGATCAGGTCAGTCATGCCATTGAGGAGCCTACCAGCCTCAATACATTGGATCTGATCCCTCAGCTTTATCAGTCTGGTATCAGTGCGGTGAAAATTGAGGGCCGCCAGCGAAGCCCGGCCTATGTTGCCGAAGTGGTGAGAATCTGGCGGGAAGCGCTGGACCATTACCGGGCGAATCCAGATCGTTTTACCACTAATGAACGCTGGATGGCTGGCCTTTCCCGTTTGTCTGAAGGTAGCCAGACTACACTGGGTGCCTATAACCGACCCTGGCAGTGATGTTGGCTGTTTGACACTCTCTTTTGATTTAAACCACAAAGACATGAGCCATAAAGGTTTACATGCCTTACTTTCTTTGTGGCTGGCAGATCGCGTTTTCGGGTAATGCCCGGCGCAGACAGGGAATAAACTATGCAAATTACCCTTGGCCCACTACTGTTCTTCTGGCCTAAACAAGACGTTATGGCGTTTTACGAGAAAGTCGCCGAGTCCGCCTTTGAACGAGTCTACCTGGGAGAAGTCGTCTGCTCGAAAAGACGCGAGCTGAAGCTGGATGACTGGTTAGCCATTGCCAGGTTATTGCAGTCTAAAGGCAAAGAAGTCGTTCTATCGACACTGACGCTGATTGAAGCTGAGTCTGAGCTGGCTCAGGTGAGCAAGGTCTGTGAGAACGAAGACTTTACTGTAGAAGCCAATGATATGGCTGCTGTCCACTATCTATCAAAAGCGGGCATCCCTTTTATTACCGGTCCTTCGGTGAACCTGTACAGTGCTGAAGCATTGCAGGTTCTGCATGGTACCGGTTTAAAACGCTGGGTTTTGCCGGTTGAACTCTCTTATGAGCACCTTAAGTTGATTATGGGGCGTTTGCCAGAGCTGGGCATTGATGATCTGGAAACCGAGGTATTCAGCTATGGCTATCTACCACTGGCCTACTCGGCCCGCTGTTTTACCGCCCGAACCCATGAGCTGAGCAAAGACAGCTGCGAGTTCAGCTGTATTAAGTCATCAGCAGGTATTCCCCTGGCGACCCAGGAAGGTGATGCGCTGTTTACCATCAACGGTATTCAGACACTGTCTGGTAGTTGTCATAATATTCTGGATCAGTGGCAGGTGATGGCCAGTGCCGGAGTGAAGGCCATGCGTCTTTCCGGGCATTCAGAGGATATTTTAAAAGTGGCTGATGAACTGGCGCAGGCAATGCCGTTGGGGAGTAAGGTCATTACTTCTGACATTCAACATTGTAATGGCTATTGGTCAGGGAAGCCTGGCATAACCCATTGAGTAACAGGGAGCAATTATAGAATCATGTTTTTGTGGCAGTACTTGTATGTGAACCTGTAAATTAAAGTGTTCTCTTAAAATCCGCCTGTTCCCGATAAATTGGCTTACGGTTTTCCTCATAACATCACATGGTACAGCCAGTCTGTACCAGTGCTGTTACCGGCAGAGCATGGTATGGGAACGCACCCTCGAAACTTGCCGACCATGCAAAATACCCATCAAAATCTACTCAACAGCGGGCACTGAACGCCTGCGGCAAATGGTCAATGATACGCTGATCACGGGTAATCAACGGGCAATCGCAAAAAATGGCATCAGCGGCAATCAGCCGGTCAAAAACGTCCCGAGTCCAGTGAATTCCGAGAGCCGATTGCACCAGTCCTGCGGTGGGCGTTTTTGAACAAACCATGCCCACATCACCATACAAGTCCGCCACTATCTCGGCAGGGGTATAGGCAATCCGGCCAATCTCATGCAAATACTGAAGCTCCAGCCTGGCCAGTTCCGGCAAAACAATATCATGATGTTCAAGCTGCTCCTGAGCCTGCGGGGAAACCTTGCCCAAATCACCACTGTGCAGAAAGACCGCAATATGCGTATCAATCAAAACCATTATCTGGCTCCCACTGGTGGGTGATTGCTTCCTCAAGACTATCTGCCGTATCAGGACCAGCAGGCAGCAAGGTGTTGCGGACCTTAAGATTTCCAAGTTTTGATGAAGCTCTGGTGACAACATCCAGTTTTAACAGAGTTCCCCCCCGTTCAATGGTTAATGGCTTACCACTGGCGATCACTTCATCGACAAGCTGATAGATATTCTTGCGAAGCTGAGTCAGGGTTACGCTCTGGCTAGTCTGTTCTGGTTCCTGCTGCGTAGACATAACACAAAATCCTGAAGGTGTGTACGCTAATAAATATAGGACGTACATCTCATAACCGCAAGATGACAGTTTTTTGGGCTTGCCTGAGCTGCATAGGGCATTTTCGGGCGGCCTCCCGGAACCATCCCGACATCACCGCATTGATAAAAGTTAACAATATTGCTAACTTGTGTTTATGAAACAAACGACTAAGACTCCAAAAAGAGAGTTAGAGCTTGGCTACCAGCGAATGAGGGAGGTACAGCATGGCAAACTCAAGTTATAAAGCGTTTCGGGATAACATGCTTGAACGTGATGATGTCCAAACCGCCATGGCCGAAAAGGCAGAGTTCTTCGCGCTTCGTCGCGAACTGATCCGCATGCGGCAGGAGGCAGGGATGACCCAGGAAGAAATTGCCCAGATAATAGGCACCCAGAAAACCAGCATCTGCCGTCTCGAAAGTGCCAACAGTAAAACCTTGCCCAGCCTGGGCATGTTGAAAAAATACGCTGAAGCGACCGGGCACAAACTGAACATCACCTTCTCACCCGCCTGAAACTATAGCCGACAGAATAAATGACCGGCAGGTGTCAAGAATCAGGGCTTGACTCCGGTTTTCTCGGTTTTCTCTCAAAAAAAAGCCTCCCGAAAAGGGAGGCAACTCTGTACACACTCTATAAGCACTAAGCACACATAACCGTTAGCCTGAAATATTACTCCTCCTGCTAAAAGTCATACCGCAGGCGGGCGATAAACCCATCGGACTTGAAGTTATCCATCCAGTCATGGCTGTAGTTAAAAGACAGCGTCATATTATCGTGCAGATCCATATCCACAGAGGCAGCAAACTGGTAGCGGGTGGTGTCACGTTTGGCACCGTGCACCACAAAGCTGTCGCCACCGGCGGCATAGTGAGCGGTCATGGTGACCGGGTCGTCTTTAAAGTCGTGCAATACCATCAGTTTGAAGGCCGGGCGGAAGGCCAGTTCATCCATCTGTATATCGCCCATCAGTCGCACACCGGCACCCAGTTCCATAATGGTGTAATTGTCGTTTTTCACCTGATCAAAGGCGAGATGGCTCAACGGGGCAGACTCGCGGTAGTCGTCGGTGGTGATGCGGTAGTAATTAAAGGCCACCAGGGGTTGCCAGCTCCACTCTTCACTGGTGGGTAGGGTCATGCCGCCACTCAGGCCGATACCCCAGCTCTTGCTGTCGTAGCTGGATTGTACCCGGTTGCCGCTGACGTTACGGTGGCCTTTGTTATCCCCGGAGGCATAGCTGATCATGCCGTCCATAAACATATCATCCTGGTCATAAGAGCCGTACAGGGTGAAGATATGGTTTTTGCTGTCCATGGTGCTGCCGGAACCGACACCTTCACCGCTGATATCCGACTTGGCGTAGGTGTAGGCCACCCCGGCATCAAACATCGGGTCCAGCTCCCAGTCTGCCCCCAGGGTAAAGCCATTGGTTTTGTCCTTGTAGCCAGACACGCCGTCTTTCTCATCCTGTTTGGCGTTGTTGTAGGCGTATTGAATCCAGACACCACCGGACTCCATCATATCGCCAGTGTTCATGCCGGTGCGCCGATTGGTATTGCGGGTATCAATGGCTTTACTGGACATCTGTTGTGCATCGCGGCTGGCGGTAATGTTGCTGCCGGTATTGTTGGGTGTGAGTTGTTTGGCCAGTTTGGCGGCACTGGTTGGGTTGTTTGACCGTTGGACCACAAACGCATTGAGCGGATCTTTAACTGTGGCGCGGGACTGGGCGGCGGCAGCATCTGATTCTTTTTTTGGTTTAACGGCAACGTCCACCGCCCGGACCGCAGAAGCAGGGGCACCACCGGCAGACGCCATATCGCAAACGAAGGCTTGCATAGGCTGGGTGGCAAGTACCATCAGTCGCTTATTGCTGGATTTCTTATCGCTGGAAGTCAGCATGGCATAATAGTGATCGTATTGCTCGTTGGTAGCCGCGACTTTAACGGGTTGGTTGATGTCACTCTTAGCTTTCATTAATACATACTGACCCGCACTGTCTTTTGAAGGGTCAAAAACAACCTGTTCCCTACTGACTTTTGAACTGTCAAAAACAACCTTGGCATCAGGCCCGATGGTAATGGAGCTAACATCGACAGATGGCAAAACAACACTCTGTCTGGCGCTGGCATCAAGGACTGGCTCTAAATCAATTTCACCATTTTGCTGATAACCTGCTTTAAAAGAAATAGGACTATTAATAATCAGCGTACCCCCAGAGGCAATATCCAGAGCAGGATGAGGGGTTTCACCAAAAGCCGCTCTGCTGGCAGGAGCCGACCTGCTGACAGTCAATGATGCCTCATCACTGGCTGACTGCATGGCATTTAACTTGCCGGTTACCTTAACAGAGTCAGCTTCAATGGTTCCGTTAAATTTACTGTCACCACTGAAGACAACGTTGTTGACCCCTTTAATATCACCCTTCAAGGAGCCGCCAGCCTCTTCTAAATTGACGGTTGTTCCTTTTGGAAGGCCACTGAAATTAAGGTCGCCCATGATGCTACCACTGGTGGTAACAGCCAGAGTTTGGGTTGCAGCACCTGTTGGGGGTGTGATGGTCAGGTCCAAAGGTTGAGGACCTGTTGTGGCATTTGCGCTGGTCTGTGCTTTGGAGACTGTAATCCCTTTAACTACAACATCTGCCCCAATATTAACGGTGGCCGTATCTTTGTCATCCGGCGTCATGGGAATCGTACCAGCGGACCAGTCACTACCGGTAATGACCAGATTATTCACGCCACCGCTGGTTGCCCCAAGTTTCGCCCCACTGCCCAATGTCAGCGTGCCGATACCATTGGTGGTCAGGTTTACGGCTTTTTTGGGCGTATTCAGAACCAGGTTTTGACCGCTGGTTGAGCCGGTTTTTGCGCCAGCCGGTAAGCCACTGCCCACCTGCACCTGCTCAAAAGCCAGACTGCTGGCAGTGACCGTTCCAGCGTTGGTGATCGGCCCCAGGGTGGTGGCCACACCATTAATATTCACCGTTGAGGCATTGGTAATTGCTCCCAGGCTGGCACCGTCGGCAATAGTCACTTTTTGTGCCCCAACAACGTCGCCCAGGGTGGTGCCTTTATCGGCTTTGAGTTCTTCCAGAGTGCCGCCTTCGACAACTTTAATGGCTCCCAGTGTGGACTCTGTGGCAGTAAGTCTTGAGAGTGTGCCGCCGTCGGCAATGGTAATGTCTCCCAGAGTGGCCCCTTTGGCAATGAGTGTTGGGAGTTCGCCGCCGCTGGCAACCTTAATGGCACCGAAGCTGGATCCTGGCTCGGCATTCAGCTCTGAGAGTACTCCGCCAACATCAATCGCGCCCAGGCTGGTGCCTTTTCTGGCAATGATGGTTCCGAGTGTGCCGCCAACGTCAATCGCTCCAAGGTTGGCCCCATCACTGGCATGAAGCTCATCGAGTTTGCCGCCGCTGGCAATGGTAACGGGCAGTTGCTGGGCGCTGGTGGTCAGGACGTTCAGAGTTGCGCCCGAAGGTTTAGATAATGGTTGACCGGCAACATTCAGAGCTGCCACCACACCTTTTGATGTGATATCAAGGCTGTTCAGATTGCTGAAAGTGCCTGGTGCATTCCAGCCAGAACCATTGATACTCAGGGTGCTCATGCTGTCTATATCAACGTTTGGTAAATCACCACCCGTGATAATCAGCTGGTCATTCAAAGCAGCGACGTTCTTAAGTTCAGTGACCTTACCATCGGCAATTTCAAAAGTGGTTGTGGGGCGATTAGCAGGGCTGAAGTCAATTGAGTAAGATCCTGTTCCAGCGGTTTTCAGATAGAAAGCGCTGGGCATTCCGGATGTGGTGAAGGGGATTGATATTGTTGGTTTACTGTTATTTCCATTTTCACCATTTTCGCTTGGTGAGACAACAAGATCAGCAACAGGTTCTGTTGTGATGATAGTGTCATTGACAATCCCACCCAATCCCAGTCGTTTTAAATTGCGGTCGATTTTGGCAGGAGGCGACGGATATTCAATACCTGTGAAGCCCTTTGGAAGCCCGGTTGTAGTCACGTTGCCAGTCAACACAAGGGTATCTGCTTTGGCCAGGTTACCTTCTATGTTGCCAATATTGTCTTGAGTGATGCTAGTTGAGGGTGTGTACATCAGACTTGGTCGGTTGACTACGGTGGAGAAATCAATATCACTGATAGTGCCATCGCCGCCAATGTTAAGATAACCGTTCACATCAGCCAGTTGATCGAATGCCACATTCAAAGTTTCTTTGGGGGTAGCTACTGTAGTTCCACTGGGTACACTGTTAATAGCGTCAACCGTTAAACCTGTAGCAACATCAATGGTTTCTGGATTTGTAACTAATTCCTCAAACTCCCAACCACTGCCGGTGATGTTAATAGTTTTCGCGTTGGTGATAGAGTCAACAAATGCATTACTACCTACATTCACCGTTGCTATCAAACCGGGCTCTGTGGCGGTGATTTTAATAGGGTTTTTGCTCCCAGATGGCGAGTTGATGTTTAGCGAGCCATCAGGGCTTGGTGCCACTGCACCAGAACCTGTCACGGTAATGGCTTTTATCACAGGCTCTGTACTGGCTGGTGTTGGGTTTTTGGCATTGACACTGTTAACACCGTTTAATGGTGCAGCCAGTTGCCAGCATTCATTTTCTGAGCATGAGCTATTGACCGTAATATTGTTTACTGTAATCCCTGATCCCGATAGCTGCGGATTACCCGATATATTCAGGTTTTCGATTACACCCTTGTCCGGACTAGTTGTAACTACCAGAGTCTGTGAGTTTACATTCAAGGCACTACCTTCGGCTTTCGGTAGATCTGATAATTCTGCTGCGCTGTTGACGTAGACATTTTTGATTGGCGAAGAGGTCGTCAATGCGGTCACCCCGGTTACCCAATTATTAAGAGCCAAACTTGAGTTACTATTGACCTCAATCTTTCCTACGGTAATAGGGGCTGCTGCTGTCAGTTTTGGCGTACCCGTGATATTCAGGTTAGTGATAGAACCTGCTGCACCATTGTCGTTATCCTTGATAGTTGTAACTGCCAGAGTCGGGGAGACTACATTTAAGGCGTTGGCCATAGCGTTGCCTGACGCTGGCTTAAACGATGCTATGTTGTTGACATTAAGACTGGTGATTGCCGACGATGTCGTCATTGATTCCACACCGGTTGCCCAATTATTAAGAGCAAAACTTGAGGCGCTATTAACCACAATATTTTCTACGGTAATGGGGGCTGCTGCTGTCAGCGTTTGCGTATCTGATATATTCAGGTTTTTAATAGCACCCGTTGCACCTTCTGCCGTAATAGTTGTCACTGCCAGGGAATTAGAATCTGGTACTACATACAAGGTGTCTGGCTGAACGATGGGAACCTTTGGCGGAGTTGGTGATTGGCTGTTGACGTAAAGATTGTTGATTGCCGACGAGGTCGTCAAATTGTTCACTTTGGATGCCAAACCCTTGACTCTCCAGCCAGTAGTGCCGCCAACAGTGATTGTGTCAACCGTGGCTGGGCCAGGCTGGTTTTCACCGTCGCTTAAATTAATCTGAGTAGCATCAAGTATATGCAGGTGGTTGATTTTCCCGGTTTCGCCAGGGGTGACAACCTCCAGTTCGCTAGTCCTTACCTTCAGCGTTCCTTTCTCCTGACTATTTTCAATATTACTTGGTGCATAGTTCTGGCCATAAACATAAAGGTTGTTAACGGTACCGACAGTGGTGAGTGTGTTTACTCCGCTGGCAAAGCCGTCAACTTGCCAGCCAGGGGCAGCGATGTTGTAAACAGAAATCGAGTCAACTGAGGCAAAGCCGGGCTTATAATCTTTTTCGTCGTCGCTTAATGTGAGCTTTGTTTTATCGCCGTATATATGCAGGTTACTGATTTTACCGCTTTTATTGGTGGCGATGGTCAGATTTTCATCTTCCTTGGAATTAACCCACAAATCACCAGGATTGCTCGATATGAGCTTATTACCGTTGATATAGAGATTGTTAATGGTGCCAGTGGTGTTGACTACGCTTACATCTTCACCGACACCATCGGCTGACCAGCGGGTACCTTCAATATCAATGATTTCAAAGCCACTGATATCCTTGATCATGACTTCCGATGTGGCAGTAATGTTTATTGTGTCACTTTCGCTATTACCACCTTTTATTTCACCAGTAAATGTACCACCCTGAATGTCTACAGTGACGGGTACATTTGCAGCTGATGCATCCAGTGCTGGTGCCGGGGAGGTACCTAAGCCGGTGATAGCAGAATTACCTTGAAAATTGAGGATAATATTTCCAGTTGCTGCAGCGGGTACTTCAATGGCAGCTTTGGAACCTGCGATTGCACTGCCATTTATTGTTAGTGTTCCCCCGGTAACAGATACTCCAGTTGTATTGCTCACATCTTTTGTTGCATCGCTTGTATCTTTAGCTGCCGTGATAGATCCCGCTCCACTAATGGTTAATGATTGACCAACAACCTTCACACCGGTAGCGCCAGCCGCAACTTCAACGCTTGCTTGCTTATCAGTCAAAGTCAGGGTATTAGCACCAGACTGACCGACGATGCTTGCGCCATCGACTGTCCCGGTTACTTTGATGGTAACATCTGTCGGAATTGTCAGTTTGCCGTTTTCTAATAAAATGTTTTTTTCTGGTGTTTTTATTTCAATGCCGGGAATGGCTTCCGCAGGCCCATTTCCTGCTGTAATGGTTGCTTTTGCTTGCTCCGGCCAGCTTTCAAGCTTTGACCAATCGGGCGGTGCATCATTATCATTACCTGCACTATTGTCAAGCGATACAACAGGAGCTTCTTGCTTGTCCTGATTAGCTGGTGTGGAACTGTCCTCTTCAGCACATAAGCCATCACTCGCAGCCCACCCGCCCAGCACAGAACTGATACCCAGAACCAGAGCTTTCTTTCTCAATATAACTACTGAACGACTCATTAAATATACCTTAAACGACGCTAAGCGCCTGAAGATGGTTGTAGATGCCTTGAAGGGTGTTGAATCAAACCAGAAATAAACGTCAGATAAGTTTTAAAAAAAACGGTGTACGTCTAATAACAGAGAACAGAATAACTGAACTTTAAGTTAGTCCAGTAATTACCAAATTTAAATATTGTTTATTATTTAAAAAAACTTTATTAAGAAAATTTATTTATAATATGCCCCAATGGGAATGCAGGTCATCCACCGCCAGCGGTCGAGTTACCCGAAGGAATCATCCACTGTGGCAAGAAAAGCCAGAGCTACTGAATAGCTTCCTCTTTTGCCACGGAGGAAAAGATTTGTTCTGTTTTCCGTGGCAAAATCGAAGCCTTCCATGGGGTTATCAAACGGATCATCTATAAAGCGTGCGGTTACAATGACCTTGATTACTTATAATCTGACACTAAGGCAACGATGTCAGAGGCGGTATTATTCGCCTGGCCAACCCTGTGTTGTGACTTGAAAAGTGGTGGATTATTGATATTGGTGGTAATAACCTGCGACTCATTGCCTTTATCCGCCTTTCACCACCCCAATCAGGAATATACCGACTCATATAAAATGCCTAAAACTTGAATGATCGTCCATTGTCTTTCCTTCAAACCGACCACACGTTGTTCCTGATTATTGACCGTTAATACACTAACCCCTTGAAAACAGAAAAACACCCATCTCGCCGTTGGATTCTGGCAGGGCTTTTTTTTCTGGTTTAAGAATACACGGCTCTGCTTCTTCAATTCATACCTTATTCTGTGTTGGATAGCAGCATAGACCATCAGACACAGTGTCATCACCATTAACAGGGCCTCAATTCGTTCCGCTTTCTTCAGGTAGAGTGAGGAAACCAGAAAGTCCGGGCTCTTCAGGAATCGAAAGCCACCTTCAACCTTCTGTTGTGACTTGTAGGTAGACAACAGCTCAGCGGCATTTATGCCCTTGTGGGTATTCAAACCCTTTTGGTCCAAATCATTGGTGCCCAAGATAAAGCAACCCAGTGAGGCCAGCGAATTCTCTCTTTTCTCGCAGGAAACAAAGCATGTGCTCTGTACAAAATATTCGAAGTGATCAGGCTTACTATCTGACGATGGACGCCCTTTGCCCGGATAGCAGGGTTTACAGATAACCTCAGGTTCCGTTTCACTTTGACAGAGTTTCGATTGTTTCTGCCACAAGGCAAAAGCCTCCAATGCATCGTCCCGGCACAGAAAAGCCTTTTTACCCAACTTTTCCAGATCGCGGGCTTCTTTCAGTGACTGTTTCTGCATCTTTCTGGTTAGCGTTTTCTGTTCACTGAGCCTTCGCTTTTTATTGAGAAACAAGAACCATCGTTGTCGAACATCACCATAACAGGCAGGTACTTCAGTAAAAGAATAATCCTCATAGCCTTCAACAGGCTCCAGTGCCATCGCAGGCGCTTTGCCGACCAGCTCCTTGGCATCCTTGATATTCAGCGGCACCCGGGAGATAAACAGCTGTTTTTGCTTATCAAGCAACTGGAGGGTTTCAGCAACGTACATGGCTGCATCTGCGACCAGATAACGGTTATTCAAAGCTGCCTTAAAACACGACAAATGATTTTTGATAATTTCCTGAAAGCAAGTTTTGTCGTTTACATTACCACTCGCAGGTGCCATAAACACAGGGATACCCGCCTCATTTTCGGTGATTAACTGCAAGACAACCTGATTCAGGTCAGGCCGGTGATCACGGCTATAGCCGCGGCAGATATGGATGCAGTTCAAGTCATCAGGGTTTTCATTACTGTTATAGACACCGTCTGTATGAAGGCTGGTGCCGTCCAGGTTTAATGCCTTGCAGGGCAGCTTTAGATGGTTGACGACCTTAATGGCAAGATTCAGGTATAAGTCACTGACGCCAACTTCATAAAGACTGTCGAGAGCCCGGCCAAGTATTTTGTCGTTTAAGTGTTCTGCCTGGATGCCTTCCCCAATGAGGCGATCAATCGGCTTGTCCTCAAAAAACTCAGGGACCAGATAGAGGGTCTGCCCTGTAAAGCCCAGCCCATTGATGATCATTGCGACCACAGCCTGTCCAATGGTGACATTGCGTGCATCAGAGTCATTGGTTATGCGTGCATCGAAATATTCGGCTATCTTTAGCTCCCGGCACATGGCGGCAACCAGGCCAAGGTGATTAAGGTTCTTAGACTGGTATTGAACTGGCGGCATATCGGTGCTCCTGAAGATCTGATCAGTCCTTTGACATCAGGTTTCAGGAAAATATCAATCGGGGTGGTGAAAGGCAGCTTTATCGAATTTAGAGATAACCGAATGTACGTGAAACATATTGTCCCTCATTCAGAGTACGACAAGTTATGCAAAAAGTACCTAAAGGAGGCCGGTTCATGAGATACGCCAATTTAAAAGAAAAGGCAGTGAACTTTTTTGCAGAGGCTCGTTTCATCAGTCGCATCCACAATGAGTCTGAGTATGAGCAAGCTCTGGAATTAATGGATGAACTGGTTGAAGATTATGACCGATACCTGCCATTGATTGAGGTGCTTTCTATCGCTATTGAAAAATGGGAAAAAGAATCCGCAGAGTTTTCTGAGTTTAACCGACACATCGAAGCACTTGATGATGGTGTCGCTATTCTTCGGACTTTGATGGATCAGTACCACTTAAAGGCAGATGATCTTAAAACCGAATTAGGCAGTAAAAGCCTGGTATCGATGATCTTAAACGGCTCAAGAAACCTGACCAGAGATCATATTCAGGCTCTGTCCGAGCGATTCAAGATTTCACCGTCTGTGTTCTTTCACAAAACCTGAGCGGTTTCCACAAGGCGTTGCATCAAAGTACGTCTTAAATTGTTTCTGGCTCCGAGTGCTGTAATATCATTTTTGCCTCCTTCTCGCGATCTTTGAGGACAAGATTGCTCAAATAAATGGATTGAGCACTTAAGCCCCTCCATATCTACTATAAAAACGCACCAAGATATACTACGTAGACACTTCGACAAGGCAGAGGCTCCCCGGCAAACACTAACATTGCCGGAAAGCAAAGCTTTTATTGTGCTTTTTGGACAGTGGATTTTAATAGACGCTCTTAGGGTAGACATTAAGCGTCTACTCCCCTCTTCGGGAAGTTAAAGATGGAACCACGAAGGACACAAAGAGCACAAAGAAGAGATTTTCTTTTCCTTTGTGCTCTTTGTGTCCTTCGTGGTTCCATTCAAAAGCAATTGAAAATGGAGGGGTAAGCTTAATGTCCACCCTAAGAATAGACGCTGCCAACTGCCAACTGCGTCAGACTTTATTTTCTCTGCAACCGCTGCCCCACCCGCGCCAATCGCTGCACAGGAATCGGCAACTGTTCCAGCTCCAGGCTATCCAGCAGGTTTTTTACTCCAAGCCCCAGCTCAGTGTCACCCTCAATCATCAGGCTGCGTTGAAAGAACAGGGTATCCGGGTCTTCCTGTCGGCCGGCCAGTTTCAGGAAAGATTTGCTGTCTCCCCGGAATTCAACATCAAAGTGTCGTGGGCCGGTAGCGGTCAGCTGACTGCCATCGAAACTGATAAAGAAGCTGATGTCGAGATCGGTCATATGGATTTTCAGGCAGCGATTTTCCAGAAAATCAAAATCGCCTTCTTCTATTGGCGTATGGAAGATGTGGTTGATGGCTTTGGTCAGCGGCTTGTTCACCATGGCTGATGGCAACAGCCTGACCGGCAGGCCCAGTAACTCAATACCTGGTTTTTTGAATCTCTCCCGCAGGTTAATACCGGGCAGAGGAGGTCTAATAGATGACAGCAGACTCAATGACAGCTCCTTCTCATATTGCTCACTTTTTCAAATTTCTCAATGGTGGCCCGGTCCAGCAAGTACAGCTCATCCAGTATGCGCAGTTGCAGGGAGCCAGGGCCGGGGCAATCCATACTGGCCAGTTCGCCGGCAATGCCAAGACAGGTAAGGCCGGATACGGCAGCAATCAGTGGTGTATCGCAGACCGCAAGAAATGCGCCGATGATGGCAGTTGCCGTACAACCGGTGCCGGTTACTCTGGCCATCATCGGGTGGCCATTATTGATTTTGTAGACGTCGTAGCCATCGGTCACATAATCGGTAGCACCGGTTACCGCGATAATCAGGTGATGTTCACGGGCCTTTTCCTGAATAAATTCCAGGGTAGACTCACTGCTACTGCTGCTGTCGACGCCTTTGCCCTCATTGGCACCGGTAAACAGGGCTTTGATCTCGGAGGCGTTGCCCCGTACGACGGATGGCTTGTTGGCCAGCAACTGTTTATTGCCTGTCAGCCGGAAGGGTGTTGCCCCGACACCGACCGGGTCGAGAATCCAGGGCTTTTCAAGTTGTAATGCCGTTTCTGTGGCCAGAAGCATACTTTGCAGACTGGAGCCGGTCAGCGTTCCAGTATTGATCAGCAGGCTGCCGGTAATGCTCACCATATCAGCGACTTCTTCAATGGCATGGGCCATGATCGGCGATGCACCAATGGCCAGCAGGGCATTGGCTGTGGTGTTGGTGACCACATCGTTGGTGATGTTGTGAACCAGCGGCTGCTTTTCTCTCACTTCTTTGAGTGAATGAATCATTTGTTCTTGCATAGGAAAGGCCTTTTTATCCATGTTCAATAATAATGATGTCTGGCGGACAGTGAATTGACACGTGTCACGGTCTTGTCTCCTGACAAATGATTTCAAGAGTAGATCATTTGTTATCAGGCTGGTTGTTGTTAGCAATAATTCCTGTTTAAAATAATTATCTTGAAATTATATTCTGCAAATTATCTAAATATGGATTTATTAGCTATTGTTTTTTGTCGTATCTAGCTATATTTTTCACCGCCTGAATACTGCTGTTTCAGTCCAGTTTTCTGCTTTTCAGTTATCCCGTCAGATCTCAGTTTTTACCTATGGAAGGGGCTTCAGAACCTTCTCCTGAACAGACTGGCGGATTCTATGTACTTTCAAAAGAATTGACCGGTTCTTCCTTTACAGAATCGGTGCAGGGATTTTTTTGCGCTTTTTTTGCCCGATCAGGGCTTTTTGTTTCAGGAGCGAGGGAGATGGTTTTTAATCGGGATATGTTGGCGGATACTTTTGCCATGATTACCTTTGGTATTGTGGTTGGCATGAGTGTTGAACTGCTGGCAGGGCTGAGTTTTGAACAGTCACTGCAATCCCGTCTGATGAGTATTCCCGTTAACCTGTTAACGGCAAGAGCTTATGGACTGTACCGTGACTGGCTGATTCGTCGTGGCCGGTTTATCGGCAATGGCTTTATGCAAATGACGTTGCTGGATGCCCTGGCGTTTCTGTCGTTTCAGATTCCGCTGTATGCCTTGCTGTTATTGTCGACGGGGGTCAATCTGGAGCAGTTGCTGGTTGCCTGTGCAGGGCAGATAGGAGCGATGCTGATTATGGGGCGGCCATACGGAATCTATTTGCAGCTCTGTCGCAACTGGTTCAAGCCTGTCACAATTCCTGTCGTATAAAAATTCTTCAGTTTTGCATGAATAAAGCCCTGATTCGTAAGCGATTTTCGAATCAGGGCTTTTTCTTTTCCTGTCCTGCCGGTATAGTTACTTTCCGAAATGAGTCGACATGGTTTTATGTATTTGTCGACGCACTCTGGCATTAATAACATAACCTCCATGCACTCATGTCACCCATGAGTCCGGCCTGAACTTCTATTCAATTTGTGACGGCTGTTAGGGGGATAAGCTGTATCACGTATCGTCTGTATCTGTCGTAAGCCAAACTGCGCTGCCCTCTGTGGGGGGACCATTGTTATCCTATATACGGCAGCGTATTTGCATCATGGCTTGCGAGTTTCAGAAGCTGAGGTTCACCTTCTGACGTTCGGGACTGAGCATTACAAGGGGGAAGCATGTCCTTACTGGAAGTAGAAGGGCTGCGCATTGAGTTTCCATCTCGTTATGGCACTGCTGTAGCTGTTAAAGGGGTTTCATTTACCCTCGAAAAGGGGGAGATACTGGGCCTGGTCGGTGAGTCCGGTGCCGGTAAATCCACCGTTGGCAATGCGGTCATTGACTTGCTGAGCCCTCCCGGTGTGGTGGCTGGTGGTAATATCAAGCTGGATGGCCAGGCCATCAGTGGTCTCAGTGGCGAAGCCATTCGTCGGATCCGTGGTCGTCGTATCGGGTTTATTTTTCAGGACCCAATGACGTCTCTTAACCCGCTTCTGACCATCGAAACCCAGATGGTGGAAACCATCATGGTCAACCTGGGGCTTGATAAAGCTGCGGCCTATAAAAAGTCAATTGAACTGCTGGCCTCGGTGGGCATTGCAGAGCCAGAAGTCCGTATCAGGCAGTACCCTCACCAGTTTTCCGGCGGTATGCGACAGCGTGTTGTTATTGCCATTGCCCTGTCCGGCGACCCTGAGTTGATTATTGCCGATGAACCCACCACGGCGCTCGATGTCTCGATTCAGAATCAGATTCTCGAATTGATCCGCAAACTCTGCAAAGAGCGGGACGTTGGCTGCCTGCTGGTCACCCACGATATGGGGGTTATTGCCAATGTGACGGACCGTGTCGCTGTTATGTATATGGGTGACCTGGTGGAACTCGGTTCTACCGAACAGATTCTATGTCGCCCGGAACACCCTTATACCCAAAGCCTGATCAGTGCCGTGCCCAGAACCGACATTAAACTGCACCGCTTTCCCAGGGTTGAGTACATCGAAAAAGAGCAGGGTCGTCATATTGATGTGAAGAATCACTGGCTGGGGCAGAAAGAGCAACTTTCTGAATTGCATGCAGAGATGAGCGACCATGCCCTGCTGACCGTGAAAGACGTTAACCTTCGTTTTGAAACCCAGTCTGCGTTCCTGAAAAAAAATCGCCGTTATGTTCAGGCATCCAACCAGGTGTTCTTTGAGGTGCGCTCCGGTGAAACCTTTGGTCTGGTGGGGGAGTCCGGTTCCGGTAAGTCAACGATTGCCCGGATTATTGCCGGTCTTTATCCACCAGACTCGGGATTGATTGAGTTTGCCGGTCAGGATATTACCCGGCTGACTGAAAAGCAGCGTAAGCCATTTCGTCGTCAGATCCAGATGGTGTTTCAAAACCCCTATTCCAGCATGAATGCCCGAATGACGGTGCAGGACATCATTGCCGAGCCCATTCATTTTCATCAACTGGCCGAATCTGAACGTCAGATCAATAGTATTGTGGCGGATCTGCTGGATCACGTTGGCCTTGGTCGTGGGGCCGGGGTCAAGTACCCCCATGAATTTTCCGGCGGCCAGCGTCAGCGCATCTCCATTGCCCGGGCATTGGCAACCCGCCCCAGATTCCTGATCTGTGACGAGCCGACCTCGGCGTTGGATGTCTCGGTACAGGCTCAGATTCTCAACCTGTTAAAAGACCTTCAGGAAGAGCTTGGCCTGACCATGCTCTTTATCAGCCACGATCTGCCGGTTATTCTGCAGATGTGTGACCGCATCGGTGTGATGAAGATGGGAACACTGGTTGAAGTGGGGGACACCGACCGGATTTTCAGTGATCCTCACCATGAATACACCCGACATCTGATCAATATGATGCCAAGGGTTGAGAATTTGTCTCGCAGTGGATTGGATATTGAAGCCAGTGTTGCTGCGCATTCTTAAGAGCATGGACTGTTATTGACATGGAGTGTGCGTCGCCTGTCTGTCTGCAAGGTGACAATAATTTTAAACAGTGAAACACCTGTAATGGGGGAACGATGAAAAAAAACATGAAGCTCTCTATAAAGAGACCTATAAAGAAACTGGCCGGAGCAATTCTGGCAGCATCATTGGCGGTAGGGGCCCAGGCCGCTACTTTAAAAATGGCCTACGATTCCGATCCGGTATCTCTGGACCCGCATGAGCAGCTGTCCGGTGCCACGCTGCAGTTGTCGCATCTGGTATTTGATCCACTGGTTCGCTGGGATGACAACCTTCAGTTTGAGCCTCGTCTGGCGGAAAAGTGGCAGCGTATTGATGACAGGACCATGCGCTTTACCCTTCGTAAAGGCGTTAAATTCCACAGCGGTAATGCACTGACGTCTGCCGACGTTCAATGGACTTTTCAGCGACTGGCCAGCAGTCCGGACTTCAAAGCGGTGTTCGAAGCCTTTTGCCGCCGTGAAGGTCATTGACGACCATACCTTTGACCTGGTGACCAAAGAGGCGTTCCCCCTGGTACTGAACTCTGCCACCTATATCTTCCCGATGGACAGCAAGTTCTATGCAGGTCTGGATAGCACAGGTCAGGAGAAGTCGCTGTTGAAAAAGCACAGCGATACCTATGCCTCTAAAAATGCTTCTGGTACCGGGCCGTTTATTGTGACCGAGCGTGAGCAGGGCGTGCGTGTCGATTTCCAACGGTTTGCTGGTTACTGGGATAAGCAATCGCCGGGTAACGTGGATGAAATTGTGCTTACTCCCATTAAAGAAGGTCCAACCCGTGTAGCCGCTCTGCTGTCCGGTGATGTGGACTTTATCTTCCCGGTGCCGCCTAACGATCATGAGCGTATCAAGCGGTCGGGCAATACGGATCTGGTGACCCTTGGTGGCACCCGTATCATCAGTTTCCAGTTGAATCAGGAGCGGGTTCCTGCGTTCAAAGACCAGCGTGTTCGTCAGGCCATTAACTATGCCATCAACAATGACGGCATCGTTAAGAAAATCATGAAAGGCTTTGCGACACCTGCCGGTCAGCAGGGGCCAAAAGGCTACGCCGGGTATGTTGATGATCTGCAGCCACGCTATGACCTGAAAAAGGCCAGGCAGCTGATGAAAGACGCCGGTTATGAAGATGGTTTCGCCATCACCATGATGGCTCCCAATAACCGTTATGTGAACGATGCCCGGATCGCTCAGGCGGTGGCTTCCATGCTGTCAAAAATCAACATTAAAGTGGATCTGAAAACCCTGCCAAAAGCGCAGTACTGGCCAGAGTTCGATGAGCGTTCTGCGGATATGATGATGATTGGCTGGCACTCCGATACGGAAGATTCCGCCAACTTTACCGAGTACCTCACAGCCTGTGCCGATTCGGTTTCCGGCTGGGGACAGTACAACTCCGGCAATTACTGCAATGAGGCAGTAGACGCGCTGGTTAAGAAGGCAGGTTCTGAAACCGATCCAACCGTACGGGCACAGATTCTGCAGGACGTTGAGCGTACCCTCTATGAGGAAGCAGCCTTTGTTCCCCTGCACTGGCAGAACCTTGCCTGGGGTGCCAGCAAGAATGTGGCCGCCAAAGACGTTGTTAACGTGATGAACTTCCCTTACCTGGGCGACCTGGTGATTAAGGAGTAATCACCTTGATCACCTTTATCTGAAGGACGACAGCAGTCATTTTACTTCCTGTGAAGTGACTGCGGTCAGCACCGGTTATTAGTTATCCGGTGCATCGACTATTGGCATCGCAGGCTATGGGCATCGATATTTATGCTGTTATTTTTAATGCGTAGGCTTATGCAGGGGCTGATAGTGATGTTTGTCATCAGTATTATCAGCTTTTCCATACAGGACAATCTTGGGGATCCACTCCGGGAGCTGGTAGGGCAATCGGTGTCAGAAGCCGAACGTGAAAAGTTGCGTGACGAGATGGGGCTAAACGACCCGTTTCTCACTCAATACACAAGATTTATGGGCAACGCGTTACAGGGCGACCTGGGGGATTCTTATTTTTTTAAAGCACCAGCGCTGGACGTTATCCTGGCCAAAATGCCCGCCACCCTTGAGCTGGTGTTTGCCGCGAGTTTGATCATTATTCTGGTGTCTATTCCCGCTGGTGTGTATTGCGCCATCCGACCCAACAGCTGGGTTACCCGGTTAATTCTCGGGTTCAGTATTCTCGGTATTTCTGTTCCTGTTTTTCTGACCGCTATTTTCAGTATTTACCTGTTCTCTATTGAGCTGGGCTGGCTGCCATCTTATGGCCGTGGTGAGCTGGTGCCGGTTATCGGTGGCTGGGAGAGTGGCCTGTTTACTCAAGATGGCCTGTTGCATCTGATTCTGCCTGCCATCTCGCTGGCCAGCATTATGCTGCCACTGTTTATCCGGCTGATTCGCTCTGAAATGTCAGAAGTGTTGCATACCGAGTACGTCAAGTTTGCCAGAGCGAAAGGGTTGAAAAAGGCGCGTATCTACTTCCTCCACGCCCTGAAGAACACCATGCTGCCGGTGATTACCGTTGGTGGTGTGCAGATAGGAACCATGGTCGCTTATACCATTCTTACGGAGACTGTCTTCCAGTGGCCGGGCATGGGCTTTCTGTTTCTGGAAGCGGTCAACCGGGTGGATACGCCGCTGATTGTTGCTTACCTGATCGTTGTGGGTGCCATTTTTGTGGTGGTGAATACGCTGGTGGATCTGCTGTACGGCCTGATTAACCCCACCGTCAGACTGGCGAGGAGTGCCCAATGAGTGAATTGATATCGAACACGCCGGTTGATCAGGAATCTGCTGCGGCTAATCTGGCACCAGGGCGCTGGGAGCGTTTCAGGAACTCTACCTTCTGGTACAGCTTCACCCGTGACAAGGTGGCCATGGTCTGTGCCCTGATTTTTGCGCTGTTGGTCGGGGCTGCGCTGTTGGCTCCGATTCTGGCACCCACCAATCCCTACGATCTTTCCACCATTGATATTATGGATTCGGAAATTCCTCCGGTGTGGGCAGCAGAGGGGGATGAACGTTTTCTGCTGGGCACCGACGACCAGGGTCGTGATCTGTTCAGTACCATTCTTTATGGTATGCGCATCTCATTGGCCATCGGTCTGTTTGCTGTTTTGTTGCAGGCTTTTCTGGGGATCGTTCTGGGCCTGACCGCCGGTTACTTTGGTGGTCGAATCGATAGTTTTCTGATGCGGGTTGCGGATATTCAGCTGTCGTTCTCTACCATGATGGTGGCGATTATCGTGCTGGCGGTTTTCCAGGCCTCTTTTGGTTCGGAGCTCTACAGTAAGCTGGCCATGTTCATGCTGATACTGGTGATTGGTATTGCTGAATGGCCTCAATATGCCCGTACGGTTCGGGCATCGGTATTGGCAGAAAAGAAGAAGGAGTATGTAGAGGCGGCCAGGGTTATGGGTTTTGGTGCCGGACGCATTATGTTTCGACATATCCTGCCAAACTCACTGTCGCCTATTCTGGTGATCTCGACGGTGCAGATTGCCAACGCGATTATCAGTGAGGCTGCGTTGTCGTTCCTGGGGCTTGGTATGCCGGTATCCCAGCCCTCTCTGGGGTCTCTGATCTCCAGTGGTTTTGAGTATATCTTCTCTGGCAGCTGGTGGATTACGGTTATTCCCGGGATTGTGCTGGTGGTGCTGGTGTTGGTGCTCAACCTTCTGGGTGACTGGCTCAGGGATGTATTGAATCCAAAACTGTATAAGGGTTAAGACACGGCTTCAATTTATTGGTTCCTTCTATCAATGACTCCCAAACTCCGTTCGTCCTGGACGGAGTTGCAGGGCGACCATCTGAACAACTATTCGCCGCTTTGTTGATCTGAGTTAACACTACCGACTTATAAGTTGGTTATTATCTACGCAAATATTGGTTTTATAATTACTCACGTATTTAGATATGTCCCGTATAGCGTTGTTGCACCAGGGGTGTGAAGGCCAGACCCGAAAAATTACCGAAAGAATCGGCTACTGCCTGGCCCAGGCTGGTCATGAGACGTTTGTCAGCTCTATTACTGATCTGAACGACGGCTTCTCACTTCAGTCTTATGATGGTGTTATTCTTGGTTGTTCGATTCGTTATGGCAAACACCATAAAGCGTGTTACCAGTTTATCAGGCAATACAGTGACCAGCTGGCAACCATTCCGGGTTACTTTTTTTCCGTCAATCTGACCGCCCGCAAGCCTGAACGACGGGATCCTCATAACAACCGTTACCTGCAGAAATTCCTGAAACAGATTTCATGGACTCCGGACCGGGTGGAAGTGTTCGCCGGTGCTTTGCTGTATACCCGATATCGCTGGATTGATCAGCAGATGATCCGCTTGATTATGAAACTGACCGGGGGGCCTGTTGATGTGACCAGGAATACCGAGTTTACCGATTGGATGCGGGTTAAGGCATTTGCCGAACAGTTAAACCGGGACTTTCAGAAAATAAGCCGCCCAATGGCGGCTGAAGCTTATGAAAGTAGCGTGATTGAAGAACCTTCAGTTCCCGGAATGATTAAATCCAAAATGATGTTCCTGAGGCTTTTATTCATTAAATTTGGACAATTCCTGACTGAGTTGCTGTGTGAGCCATGGCTTCTCCGGCAGTGGTGCATCCAGGCGGGGTGCATCCAGGGTTGCCGCATGATAGATGTCCCTGGGCAGATGAACCACGCTGAGAGCAAGAGCTATGGCAGCTGATGCCAGAGTGGCAACTGCGCCAATGCCCAGCCCGAGAACGGCACCGGTACGGATGCCCGCCTCTTTGCCAACATAGGCACCAGCGGCAACAATATAGGGGTTAAAAGAAAAAGTCAGCAAGTCTAATATCTGAGGAATCAGAGCCACAGTAAATCCTGCCGTAGCACCGACTGCCGCACCGGCACCCATGCCCGCAAACATGCCTGCGGAGCCACTGAACATCATGGCCGTTAAGATTCGGTTTCTGACCGCCTTGAATGGATAAACCAGCCGGTCTTTTAAACTTGGCTTTGCCCAAAAGTCAGTGCCCGACATACTTTTCTGGGTAACTAAAGTAGTTGATGGCTTTGTGGTCTTCCTGTGCCCGAAGCGCCCTCCGTCGATCATGTCAGTTTGGAATTTAGTCAGAAAAGGGATCTTATGTTCATTGCCAGTAGTAGCGGCAGTAGCAGTAGTAGTTCTAAACATAGATGCTCTCCATTATCCGTTGCTTCTTCAATACAATCCGATGTATTGGGCGGTTCAAGTTATGGGAGTAATGTACAACGAGCTGAGCCAAAAGTTCATAACACTGTGTTTAGTATTACTGACAATACTGCTGATTCTTATTTTTGCAATGGTAGATGTCATATAACTTGTTGATATTAATGCCTTATTTCTCTAAAAATAAGTTATTGCCATTTAAGGCTGTTTTGTTATGAGCCAATTTTGTTAAACATCATAATGTCGATAATGATTATCAGGCAGGATGATAAAAGGAGAACGTTTAAATGCATCTCGCTACAGGTTTTTTTCTTCTGGTGTTTTCTCTGATGGTCAGTGCAGACGGTCTGCAGAGCCAGTTGACACCCGGAGGTATTTTGGTCGGTCAGGCAGCACCGGGGAGTCGGATTGTTTATGACCATCAGGAGGTCAGAGTAGCGAAAGATGGGCGCTTTATTCTTGGCTTTGGTCGTGATGCAGAACTGAAGCAGTCCTATACAGAGCATTTTGCCAGTGGCGAACTGAAGACGTTTAATTTAATCCTTAAGCCACGGAAATATGATATTCAGCGGTTGACCGGAATTGCCAGAAAATATGTATCACCGGATGAGCGGGTGCTATCCCGCATCCGCAGAGAAGCTCAACAGGTGCGTGCAGCCAGAGTACCTGATACCGATCAGGCGGATTTTTTTAACGGCTTTGACTGGCCGGTAAAAGGTCGCATCAGTGGCGTCTATGGCAGCCAGCGCGTGTATAACGGTCAACCGGGGCGGCCACACTACGGCCTGGATATCGCCGTACCCACAGGCACACCGGTAGTGGCACCGGCTGATGGGGTTGTGCGGCTGGTGGACCCGGACCTCTACTATTCCGGCGGCACCATCATTATTGATCATGGCCACGGTATTTTTTCCAGCTTTCTCCATCTCAGCAAAGTCTCTGTGAAAAGTGGGGCGGCGATCAAACGAGGGCAGACTATCGGTGAAGTGGGTGCCACTGGCCGGGTTACCGGTGCCCATCTTGACTGGCGCTATAACTGGTTTGATAAGCGACTTGACCCTGCTTTGTTGACCGTTGGGGATCAGTAAATCCAACAGACCCTGCGGTATGTTATGATCCCTGCCAGGGAGGACATAATCATGACATTCTTTGGCAAAGACCCTGATAAACAGCAACTTCCAACTGAAGAAAAAGCCCTGCCGGGCAGGGAAGACGTGATGCCGGTCCCGGCCCGGCATTATGTCAATGGACAGCCATTGAGGCCGCCATTTCCCGATGGCTTGCAGACCATCTACCTGGGGCTTGGCTGTTTCTGGGGAGCAGAGCGATTGTTCTGGCAACTGCCCGGTGTTTATACAACGGCGGTTGGCTATGCAGGTGGTTACACACCCAATCCTACTTATGAAGAAGTCTGCACTGGGGCAACCGGGCATACAGAAATGGTGATGGTGGTTTACGATCCTGAAAAGATAACGACACAGGCTTTATTAGCATGTTTCTGGGAATCCCATGACCCAACCCAGGGAATGAGGCAGGGTAACGACGTGGGAACTCAGTATCGTTCAGCCATTTATACCACCACGGATGAACAGGCCGGATTGGCTGAAAGCTCAAGGAGTGAATTCTCAACGTCTTTGCAACAGCAGGGCTATCCGGAGATTACCACAGAAATCCGTGAGGCTCCGCCGTTTTACTACGCAGAAGAATACCATCAGCAATATCTGGCCAAGAATCCCGGCGGTTACTGTGGTCTGAAAGGTACGGGTGTTTGTCTTGGTTAACTACTTAAGTAGCCACTAAAGATTTTCACCCAGACAAAAAAACGGGCAACCAAGAGAAAGATCAGGTTGCCCGGACGCAGTTTGCTGAATGGATTGAAACAGGAGCTTCATGAACAGGTAACCATGTGTTACCTAATCCATGCCTAATAAGATAGACAGCCGTTGTTGATTCCTCTCTGCGTATTGCTACCTGTTTTTTTGCGATTTTTACCTAGATTATTGGTCGAGGAAAGACGGCAGTCTTGCTTCTATTGTAACTCCCGGCATAAGCCTCCTATATTTTATTTCTGATCAGATCCCTGATCAGGAAGCGGGAGGGGTGAATGGCTTCCAGCAGTTTTGCAGGCATTGATAGGCCGACAGTACTATCGGGCTCACCGGTGATCATAGTGGCCAGAATTTCACCGGCAACAGGGCAGGAGATTATTCCCCTGGAACCGTGTCCGGCGGTTACGTAAAGGCCTTTCAGATATTCAGGACAGACGTCAATGGTCAACTTGCTGTTTTTTCTGAGGGGAGCATAAGCGGCAACAAAGTGCTTAAGGTCAACGATGGGACCCACCACGGGCAGGTAATCCGGTGTTGTGCAGCGGAACCCTGTGCGTCCCCCGGTCACTTGTGCATCAGTTCCACCGAGTGCCTGATACATGGCAGGGAAATACCCGGCCTGCATGGCCAGGTTTTCCAGGTGGTCGGCTTCTCGAACTTCTGTACCTTTGTCGTTAAAACTGAACGTTGCGCCCAGGGTGTGATAGCCATCAACAGCGGGTGCTATATAGCCTTCTCCGCAGACACAGGAGGCCAGCTTGTCACTTTCGGTGGTTGCCCTGGCCTGAGTAATCTGGCCACGAATGGCTTTAAGAGGCAGGTAGTTAAACTGTGACAACTGATGACTGGCCGCTCCCCGGGCAATGATCACGGTTTTACTGTGCAACCTGTCGCCATCGGTTTTCACCAGCCAGCCCTGCTCAACGGGTTCGATCGTATTCACCGCCGTGCTGGTCACCACCCGAATGTTTGGGTGATCGGCCAAAGCCTGACAGAGTGCGGGTGGGTGCACCCAGCCTGCCTGTGGAAAGTAGAGGCCGGGGTAGTGAATACTCAATCCGGCGATATCGCTCAGTTGCGCTTCCGTCAGGTATTGCAGCAGAGCATTCGGATGTTGTTTATCCAGGGCCTGGTATCGTTGATCCGTTTTGGCATCAATGGCTAACTGGATAACACCGCACTGCTGCCACTGTTCAACCTCCAGTGCTTTTAGCGTATCCAGGGTGAATTGATAACCTTTAAGGATGAACTGGCTGAGCGGCGTGTTGTCGGCAGAAAGTTTGGCATAGAGAACACCCTGCGGATTACCCGATGCTTCGCTGGCCAGGGCCTGGTGTTGTTCCAGAATGGTGACCTGCCATCCCCGACGGGCCAGCGCCCATGCAGCGCTGCAGCCCGCCAGACCGCCACCGACGACGATGGCTGTTTTTTCCGGGTTGCTGTGGCCAGCGGGCGCAAACCAGGGTTTGCTCACAGGCAGACCCGGGGGGACAAAGCGGCCGGCAATCATATCCCGCTTGCGGCCAAAGCCCGGTTGTTTGGTCACTGAGAAGCCTGCCTCCGTCAGCCCGTCCCGAACCAGTCTGGCCGCAGTGAAGGTGGCGTAGGTTGATTGCTCATGGCTTTTGGCTTTCAGGGTCTGGAACAGTTTGGGTTGCCACATATCCGGATTTTTGGCCGGGGCAAAGCCATCGAGAAACCAGGCGTCAACCTTCTCGTTGATATGAGGCAATGTGTCCAGCACATCACCAATCAAAATATGAAGACGGATGTGTTTGCCTGATGCGCGGTCGGAAAATTGCAGGTCGATATTTTCCTCACTCAATTGATAGGCGCTGATCATTCTGTTGGCCAGAGGTGTCAGCTCCTCAAACACATTGAGTGCTTTTTGCAGGTCATCCTGCTGGAGTGGATATTTCTCCGTGCTGATAAAGACCAGAGACGTGTTATCAGGGGCTTTTTCCAGAAAGAGCTGCCAGGCACAGAGGAAGTTCAGACCAGTGCCAAAGCCTGTTTCGCCAATGGTGAACGTGGTACCGGGTACCAGTTGACGAAACCGCCCGGGGAGATGATTATGTTCCAGGAACACATGGCGTGTTTCGGCAATACCCGAGGCCCGGGAAAAGTAGACATCATTAAACCGGGTGGAGATTGGCAGGCCATTTTCCCACTGGATATCAGCAGTGATGGTGTGATTCGGATGGTTTGGTGGATGATTGGACACGGCTTTCTGTTTCAATATTCAATATCAGGCGAAAAGCTGCAAGCATAGTCAGTGCCGACTATCGGGTAAAGAACCATGAGCAAGGAGGCTGACCGAGAATAGCGCCCGTAGCGAGGATGGCAGAAAATTGAGGATAAAAATTCGGTTTTGTGAGGTGAATAGCGGGGCTATTTGCCGAACAAAAGCGGATTTTTAGACCAATTTGCTGCCACCGCAGTAGGGCAGTCTATTCTCGGTCAGCCTCCAAGGAGACTGCCCGAGAACAGTCTCGCAGTGCAAGAACGTACTGCGCATCATCGCTTCAATAATAGTATTGGCAGTGGTGCTCAAGGTTCTTTCTGACCATGTGAAATATAATGGCGTCACGTTTTTTCAAAAAACTTGTTTAGACTTTGTTTTATCGCCGTATTATTACCACAGCAGTCTTTCAGGAATGTGCTGAGGCTATCTTTCATGGTCTTGCTGCCCTGCCCATTGCCGTGCTCCCCGGCAACCTGGTCTCGAAAGCAGTCTATTAATTTCAGCAGAGTTCGCGCATTCCGATCCCTGAAGGGCTCCAGCTTGTTATTAAAGAAATTTTTCGGTTCAAGCTCTGATTTGCCTGTTTTGCCGAAAACTATCTTCATGGCCTGCTCCAGAGGGTCCCTGATAAAAGCGGGCCTGTTTCGGCTTCGTGTTTGACCTAATGCCTCTATTAAACCGCGCAGATCGATAGAGAAATCACGAGAATAGTCACTAAGTCTGCGATGATAACGTTTCGCGATAGTAGTACCGGGAATATCGTCGTAACGCAGTCCGGAAAACTTCAGATGGCCAGTGGCAGGCTGCTGAAGAACCATATCGTTCTTTAAGCCTGACTGGTTTTCGGTGATAAATTGTTTAATTTTTTTTCCAGCGTCTGCCCTGCCGGATTTCTCGATACCAGATAATAACTTTTCGAAAAAGGTCTTTCTGACCCATGCAGGCAATAAATGTTGACAGTCTGTTGAAGCGTTATCCGACCTGGAGATATCGACATAGCTTTGCTGGATTGACTCCGGAGGTTCGAGAATGAACTTTTGCTCGAGGAAGTGCAGGCACAGCACGACGGTCAGTTCACTGATTCTGGGATATGAGTTATTAGCAACAAGAACACGGTATTCATCAAGGTATAGCTGGCGTATTTTTTGACCCAGTTCCCGGAGTTTTTGATTACTGTTGCTTTCCAGTGACGACATGTCGATAACTTCGTGGAATATTTTCCAGCATGGGGCCTTTGGAGGCGACATTGGTACGAAATAGCTTAATGTATCAGCCAGTTCAGAAAAGTTGGTATCGTAGGCCTGGTTCAGGCTGATCAAGCAACGCTCAAAGGTTGCAGGGAGGTCATCGCCTGAATCCAAGCCTGTCCCCGGGTTATTGGCAATTGAAGTACAAACGGGAGGAAGGCGTGAGTCATCGGGGCCAACCGGGTCGATCAACGAATGAGTGGGCTGCGGTGATGAGGAACCGACACCGGCGTAGACACTACGCCCTGAGAATCCTGTGACGACAGGAGGTTTCTGGGTTTCTGGCTGTTGTCGGCGTGGCTCAACGTTTTGGCGACCTGATAGGTGTTTGATAGTGGTATCCATAACTAACTCTGATTTGTATTTATTTTAAGCTGCTGGCATCGATAAGCAGCGGTGCATAATGCGAATCATTGCGGCTTGTTTGACCACAGCAAAATATATTGGTTCCCACAGTACCTGACTCCGGCATACGCCATAACGATAATTCCATTGGCCAACGACTTATCTTGCCAGGTGAAGTCAGCGTTATCTGTGAGTGCTCCTTATTTTATTATCAGGCCTGCTGACGGTAGAATTGGCGCTTTTTCACTCAAGAGGCATGCCATGCGGTTGATACTGGCGCCGATGGAAGGCGTTATGGATCACGATATGCGGGATCTGCTCACCGGCATCAATACCTTCGATCTCTGTGTTACCGAGTTTGTCCGGGTAACAGATACGCTGTTACCGAGCCGGGTCTTTTATCGTACTTGTCCGGAGTTGTTGCAGGGGGCAAAAACTTCGAATGGTACACCTGTTCGTTTACAGCTGCTGGGCAGTCACCCGGAATATATGGCACTGAATGCCCAGCGTGCAGTGAAACTTGGCTCGCCCGGAGTGGACATTAACTTCGGCTGTCCGTCAAAAACGGTCAATAAAAACCGGGGTGGGGCAATTTTGCTGCGGGAGCCTGATCAGCTGTTCAATATTGTCAAGGCCGTTCGGGAAGCTGTACCGGCAGAGCTGCCGGTGACGGCCAAAATTCGCCTGGGTTATGAAGACAAGTCATTATTTCTGGAAAACGCCCGTGCTATTGAACAGGCAGGCGCCTCGGAACTGGCGGTGCATGCCCGGACAAAGGCGGAGGGCTATCGGCCTCCGGCTCACTGGGAATACATTGGCAAAATTCGGGAAAACCTGGGGATTCCGGTGATTGCCAATGGCGAGATCTGGAATCATGAAGATGCCAGACGCTGTATGGACGCTTCCGGCTGCACTGACCTGATGGTCGGGCGGCCTTCGCTGGTAACGCCGAATATCACTACCATGATTCGCGAATCCGTCAAGCCCATGAGCTGGTCTTCAGTGTTGCAGCTGATTCTGCAATTAAGCGACAGAGATCGTCAAAATGGCAAATGGCAATACCATCCTTCCCGTCTGAAGCAGTGGCTCAATTATCTGCGTAAAGCGTATCCGCAAGCCCAGAATCTGTTTGAGCGCATCCGCTCCCTCCGTGACGCTGATGCTATTGTGGAAATCCTCTGCTCTGACCTGGCAAGAGCGGCATAATAACCGACGGCCAATTTTATCGGTTGGCCAGCTTTTATTGATTTACGTCGGTGAATTTTTTTCCGGACTGAGGCAACCTTCCTTTTGCACGATGCTGTCGAAGGTGGTCCGGAGCTTTTGCTTATATAAACAACATAGTCCGGATGACTGATTGCTTATTACACACTGTTCAGTAGTATACTGACGCAGCCAGGTAAAGGCGTAAGACAGCCATAAGCCATGAACCTGTTCATGGAAATAATAATCAACAATGGTTCCGGCAGGGCAGAACTGCCCGAGGGGATTGACCGGACCTGCAAGTCTGAAAAAAACAAAGGACTTACTTGATGAATCCATCGGACCTTATTTCAGAAGGTTCCAGCCTGATGCTCTTTGGAATGGGTTTTGTGTTCCTGTTTCTGACGCTATTGGTGCTGGTAACCAGCCTGATGTCAACAATCATCGACCGGTATTTTCAGGAACCGGTGCCATCTGCTGTAGCCAATCCCATTTTAGTGAATAGCCAGTCATCGTCATCCGATGATCAGGGTGAACTGATTGCTGTTATCAGTGCAGCCATTCAAATGCACAGAACAAAAAAAGCTCAAGCAGAAAAACGCCAATAACCGGGGGATAAAGAAGGGTTATGTCTGACGTACAAAAGCCATTAGCCAATAAAAAGCCGCTGGGTATTACCGATGTGGTGTTGAGGGATGCCCATCAGTCACTGTTTGCTACCCGTCTTCGCATTGAAGATATGTTGCCGATCGCAGAACAGCTGGATCAGATCGGCTACTGGTCTCTGGAAACCTGGGGTGGTGCCACCTTTGATGCCTGTATCCGCTTCCTGGGAGAAGACCCCTGGGAGCGGTTGCGCGAGCTGAAAAAAGCCATGCCCGGGACCCCTCAGCAGATGCTGTTAAGGGGGCAGAATCTGCTGGGATACCGTCACTATGCTGATGATGTCGTGGATAAATTTGTTGAGCGTGCTGTTGCCAATGGTATGGATGTGTTCCGGGTATTTGATGCCATGAACGATCCCCGTAACCTGATGCAGGCAATCAAAGCGGTGAAGAAGCAGGGTGCTCATGCCCAGGGGACGATCTCTTACACCACCAGTCCTGTTCATACCATGGATAGCTGGGTCTCTCTGGCCAAAGAGATCGAGGATCTGGGTGCGGATTCTCTGTGCATTAAGGACATGTCCGGCATTATTACGCCGACTGACGTGTATGAGCTGGTGTCCAGATTAAAGCGAGAAACGGACCTGGAAATTCAGCTGCACTGCCATGCCACCTCCGGCCTTTCTTCCATGTCCCTGCTCAAGGCCGTTGAAGCCGGTGTTGATCGTGTTGATACGGCCATCTCTTCCATGTCGATGACCTATGGACATTCGCCAACTGAGGCAATCGTTGCGGCATTGCAGGGGACTGAGCGTGATACCGGGCTTGATCTGCACAAGTTGGAAGAAGTAGCCGCTTACTTCCGGGTGGTCCGAAAAAAATACGCGAAGTTTGAAGGTCAACTCCGTGGCGTTGACTCCAGAATCCTTATTGCCCAGGTACCCGGTGGCATGCTGACCAATATGGAAAGTCAGCTGAAAGAGCAGGGGGCCAGTGATAAGTTTGATGAAGTGCTGCAGGAGATTCCAAGAGTTCGTGAAGACCTGGGGATGATTCCACTGGTCACGCCCACTTCCCAGATTGTTGGCACCCAGGCGGTTCTCAATGTACTGACCGGTGAGCGGTATAAAACCATCTCCAAAGAGACCCGGGGGATTTTGAAAGGTGAGTACGGTGCTGCACCGGCACCGTTTAATCAAAGTCTTCAGGACAGAAGTGTTGGAGGGTAAGATAGCGATTACCTGTCGTCCGGCAGATCTGCTTGATGCTGAATTTGAGGAACTGACAGCTGAACTCCATGGTCTGGCCAAAGAGAAAGATATCAAACTGGCGGATCAGACCGTGGATGATGTGCTGACCTACGCCCTGTTCCCGCAGGTTGGTCTGAAGTTCCTGCAGAATCGCGGTAACTCTGATGCTTTCGAACCTGCTCCCGGGACCGAACCGGAAGTGAAGCCTGCTGCCCAGGCAACTTCCGTGGCCCCTCCAACGGAGGATTCTGTTTATACCGTTCGCGTTAATGGCAATGCCTATACCGTTCAGGTTTCAGAGGGTGGTGATGTTTCCATGCTGGCTCCGGTTTCAGCGCCGACTGCCCAACCTGAAACGACAACCACATCAGCCTCTGAAGGTGAGCCAATGCCCGCACCACTGGCCGGTAATATCTGGAAGGTGAATGTCATACCGGGGCAGCATATTCAGGAAGGTGATGTGTTACTTATTCTCGAAGCCATGAAAATGGAAACGGAAGTTCGTGCCCCGCGTTCCGGACAGGTGACGTCGGTTGATGTGCGTGAAGGTGACAGTGTAGCGGTGGGTGATACCCTGCTTGCCCTGGCTTAATAAAAAGCGTTGGGGAGGCCTCTTACTGAGGTCTCCTTCAAGAGCTCTTATAAAGAAATGTCTGGTCGAGAAATATGCCATGGAAAAGCTATTAACGCTCTGGGAGGGCTCCGGGTTATACAACCTTACCGCCGGAGAGTTCGTTATGATTCTGGTGGGCTTTGGGTTGCTGTATCTGGCCATCCGCAAGCAATTTGAGCCTCTGCTGCTGGTACCTATTGGTTTTGGTGGCATTCTGGCCAATATTCCCCAGGCCGGTCTGGCGTTTTCCGCCATTGAACAGGCGCTTCATATAGCTAACCCTGCACTGATGCAGGCGGTTGCCGAAGCGCTGGGCAGTGCGTCGGCTGCCCCGGATCAACTTTATGCTTTATACCATGAGGCGAATTCGGCAACCCGGACTGTAGTGAGTCACATTATTGCTGATGCAGGGTACACGAACGGTGTCCTTTATCAGTTTTACAGTGTGGCTATTGGCAGCGGTGTTGCTCCTTTGGTGATCTTTATGGGGGTGGGGGCCATGACGGATTTTGGCCCGTTGCTGGCTAACCCGAAAACCCTGTTTCTGGGGGCTGCCGCTCAGTTTGGTATTTTTGCCACAGTGTTTGGCGCTATTGTATTGAGCTCTATGGGGCTGATGAATTTCAGCCTGGCGGATGCCGCTGCTATCGGGATTATTGGTGGTGCGGATGGTCCTACTGCGATCTATGTATCCAGCGTACTTGCTCCCCACCTGCTGGGTGCCATTGCGGTGGCTGCTTACTCTTATATGGCTCTGGTTCCGCTGATTCAGCCGCCGATTATGAAAGCGCTGACCACGGCAGAGGAACGCAGGATTGTCATGACACAGCTGCGGTCAGTGAGCAAGACAGAAAAAATCGTTTTCCCGATCTTACTGCTGGTGCTGGTGGCCCTGTTATTACCCGATGCGGCTCCACTGCTGGGGATGTTCTGTTTTGGTAACCTGATGAAAGAGTGTGGTGTGGTTGAGCGCCTGTCGGATACAGCGCAAAATGCGCTGATCAATATCACCACCATTTTCCTCGGGCTGTCGGTTGGTTCAAAACTGAGTGCTGACAAGTTTCTGCAAATGGAAACCCTGGGGATTCTGGCGTTGGGGATTGTGGCATTCTGTATCGGTACCGCCAGCGGTGTCCTGATGGCAAAACTGATGAATCGGGTGTCGTCTACCAAGGTGAACCCGTTGATTGGTTCAGCCGGGGTGTCAGCGGTACCCATGGCGGCCAGGGTCTCCAACAAAATGGGGCTTGAGGCCAATCCCCAGAACTTCCTGCTGATGCATGCCATGGGCCCCAACGTAGCCGGTGTTATTGGCTCAGCAGTAGCAGCGGGGGTGATGATTAAGTACCTGTCATGAATTTTTTCTGAAGATTATTACATGGTTTCAATGAGTTTGACGGGTTGTCGTGTCTCCGTACTGCGTTCGTCCTGAGCCTGTCGAAGGACCCATAGGGCCTAAAGGCGGAAGCTCCGGACTCTGATAGATCGTGCCAAGCACCCTTCGACTCCGCTCAGGGTGAACGGAGATTGTACACGTCAAACTCATTGAAACCATGTACTAGAACAATGCGATGATTTCGAGAGAAGTCATCGCATTTTTTTTTATTCAGTGAGAATATAGCGCTTTCCATTTTTATATTTTTTCGCAGAAAAAATAGAGAATTACTTTATGATTTATAAAGAATACAGCGTCTCATCCAAGAAGCGCATTGCCCTGGTCGCTCATGATAATAAGAAAGGGGAATTGGTGCAGTGGAGTCTGCGCCATAAGGAAAAGCTGCAGGGTCATGATCTTTTTGCCACGGGTACCACAGGAAGTCTGCTGGAAAAAGAACTGTCTATGCCGGTCACAAAATTTATCAGTGGTCCGCTGGGTGGAGACCAGCAGATTGGCGCATTGATTTCTGAATGCAAACTGGACCTGCTGGTATTTTTCTGGGACCCGTTTGAGCCAATGCCCCATGATCCGGATGTTAAGGCATTGTTACGGATTGCAGCGGTGTGGAATATCCCGGTTGCCTGTAACCAGAGCTCGGCGGATTACATATTCTCGTCAGACTTGCTTGGACAATCTCATAACCGGCATATTCCGGATTATGACAGCTATCTACAGCAAAGAACGCTTTGATTTTATGGGTTCAAAAAAAGCACAAAGGCCTTGAAATAAGGGCCTTTGGCGAAAATAATCCGGGAAAGTAATGACTGGGTTCCGCTAGACAAGCTCCGCTGAATAAGCCTGGCTGGTAGTGTCAGTATTCAAAAACAATCAATATAAAACGGGTATTCAATACTCAGAGTTGTCGTTGCCGTCTCTGCTCATTGAGCCAATACCGAAGCCTGAAGGCCCGTACTGGCGGCGCTTTTTGTAGGTTACCTTGGGCTCGGCGCTGCTATGGCGGTCTTCAGGCGCAGCAGGTCTGCAGCTCATAGTGCCGCTGATGGCGCTGTTGTTACCAACGCTGTTACCACTGCGATAGCTTTGACCACCGGACGAAAACCTGCGGACAGGCTGCTTGGTAACCGATGGCTGAAAAACGGAAACAGGCGTCTGTTCATACAGGTCTCTTTCTGAGTCCCGCTCAGACAGCAGTTCACTGTTCTGGACAGAACCTTCCTGCATATTCAGGCGCATACGATATGGGTGACCGTAACCTCTACGGCGACGTGGCTTGTGGTCTTTTGGCTCAGGTGGCTTCAGGCCGGTGAACTGTTCGTAAATGGTTGTGTAAATATATTTGCTCATAACTACCTCCTGTTCATCCTCTCCCAGAAACGGATAAAATGTCTTTATTTGGTTGACGATGTTAGACAAACCCATTTTCGGTATGAATAGGTAACACTACTTAAAACTCTCTGAATAAACGGCAACAAACGTTAACAGTATAATGTTAGTGTCGTTAATTATTTTGAAAAACGAAACGAAATAGAATTAACAGAAACAAAGACTAGCATTCATAAAAATGGATCGTTGCTTGATTTCATAATTTTTTTGAATTTTGGACTATTGGTAATAACTAATTTTTGCTAATCAAGGGATAGTTAATAAAATATAAGAGGATATCCTTTTTTGTTAATTCCTGTGGAAATCTGTTTATGTATTTTTATAACCAGTAGGTATTAACACTGATGGCGGAGTTGTCGTATATACGTTAATTTGACTGAAATTATTTCTTATTCACCGGGTTGGCCGGCTTTACACCTGCGGTATGACCACATAAATGTGATGATTTTTGTGATGATGTGTTATCGCAATATCTGCGTCCCCGCAAGACAGGCAAACGATACGCCGACAATGATTTACTTTCATTGATGCAGATCAAGTTGGTGTCACCGCCAATCGATGCAGTCTGACTGACCCGGAACAGCATTCCCAAAGAATTCTCCAACCTATCAGGAGCCTCTTAGTATGACTGTAACCACCAGCGAACTGCCAGCAGCATGGGAAGGATTCACTTCCGGCGACTGGTCCGAAAGCATCAACGTTCGTGACTTTATCCAGAAAAACTACACCCCTTACGAGGGTGACAGTTCCTTCCTGGCCGGTTCCACTGAAGCAACAGACAAACTGTGGGCTGATGTTATGGAAGGCATCAGGGAAGAGAACCGCACTCACGCCCCCCTGGATTTCGATACCGATCTGCCATCCACTATTACTTCTCACGACGCTGGCTACATCAATAAAGATCTGGAAACCATTGTTGGTCTGCAGACTGATAAGCCGCTGAAGCGTGGCATCATCGCCAACGGTGGCATCCGTATGGTTGAAACTTCCTGTGAAGTTTATGGCCGTAAACTGGATGACATGGTTAACAAGATCTTCACTGAATATCGTAAGACGCACAATTCCGGTGTTTTCGATGTTTATACTGCTGACATTCGCAACTGTCGTAAGTCAGGTGTGATCACCGGTCTGCCGGATTCCTACGGCCGTGGACGTATTATCGGTGACTACCGTCGAATCGCTCTGTACGGTATTGACCGACTGATTGTTGATAAGAAGGCCCAGCACAAGTCTCTGGATGCAGCGCTGACTGCCGGTGAAAATCTTGAGCGTACTATCCAGCTGCGTGAAGAGATCATGGAGCAGATCAAGGCGCTGATGCAGATCAAGGAGATGGGGGCCAAATACGGTTGCGATCTCGGTAACCCTGCTGCCTCTGCCCGTGAAGCGGTTCAGTGGACGTACTTTGGTTACCTGGCTGCGGTTAAGTCCCAGAATGGTGCGGCCATGTCTCTGGGACGTACGGCTACTTTCCTGGATATCTATATCCAGCGTGACCTGGAAGCAGGCAAAATCACTGAAACGGACGCCCAGGAACTGATCGATCACTACGTAATGAAGTTGCGTATGGTTCGCTTCCTGCGTACCCCTGAATACGATCAGCTGTTCTCTGGCGACCCGATCTGGGCCACTGAGGCTATCGGCGGTATGGGCCTTGATGGTCGTACACTGGTTACCAAAAACTCTTTCCGTCTCTTGAACACCATGTACACCATGGGACCATCACCAGAGCCAAATATTACGGTGTTGTGGTCTGAGCAGCTGCCGGTGTCTTTCAAAGAGTATTGCGCCAAAGTATCCATCGATACCAGCTCTATCCAGTACGAAAATGATGATCTGATGCGTACTGATATGAACAGCGATGATTACGCCATCGCCTGCTGTGTGTCGCCAATGGTTGTTGGCAAGCAGATGCAGTTCTTCGGTGCCCGCGCCAACCTGGGTAAAACGCTGCTGTACGCCATCAATGGCGGTGTGGACGAGAAGCTGAAAATTCAGATTGGTCCGAAAACTGACAAGATCACGTCGGAATACCTGGATTACGACGATGTCTATGCACGTTTTGATACGCTCATGGATTGGCTGGCCAGTCAGTATGTGGCTGCCCTGAACTGTATTCATTACATGCACGACAAGTACTCTTACGAGGCTTCTCTGATGGCCCTGCATGACCGTGATGTTATTCGCACCATGGCCTGTGGTATTGCCGGATTGTCCGTTGCTGCTGACTCTCTGTCGGCCATTAAATACGCCAAAGTCAAGCCGGTGCGTGATGAAGACGGCATTGCTATCGACTTCGAAATTGAAGGTGATTTTCCGAAGTTTGGTAATAACGAAGAGCGTGTCGATACGATTGCCTGTGAACTGGTTGAAACGTTCATGAAGAAAGTCGCTTCTCACACGATGTATCGCGATGCGATTCCAACCCAGTCCGTTCTGACCATTACCTCTAACGTGGTATACGGTAAGAAGACCGGTACTACGCCAGACGGACGTCGTGCAGGCCAGCCATTTGGTCCGGGTGCCAACCCAATGCATGGTCGTGATACCAGCGGTGCAGTTGCTTCCCTGAGCTCTGTTGCCAAGCTGCCATTTGCCTATGCGAAGGATGGTATTTCTTACACCTTCTCTATCGTGCCAAAGGCGCTGGGCAAGGACGAAGCAAGCCAAAGCAGGAATCTGGTGGGTCTGATGGATGGCTACTTCCATCACGAGGAAAATCGCGAGGGCGGTCAGCACCTTAACGTCAACGTCATGAACCGTGAAATGCTGGAAGATGCCATGGAGAACCCTGAGAAGTATCCTTCTCTGACCATTCGTGTCTCCGGTTATGCGGTACGTTTCAACTCGCTGACACCAGAGCAGCAGCGTGACGTTATCACCCGTACCTTTACTAGCTCGCTGTAACAGTAAACGCTAGAATTTAACTTTTAAAAAGGCCAGCTCTGCTGGCCTTTTTTGCTTATGGTATTCAGGGTTTTTGTAAAAGAAAGACAGTGGTCTTTTTTTTTACAGAGACTCGTTGGGTAAATAGGAGAGTCGCCATGTCCCTCGGACGTGTCCATTCCATGGACTCATTTGGCACGGTAGACGGACCGGGTATCCGTTTCATTGTGTTTATGCAGGGCTGTCACATGCGCTGCCGGTACTGTCACAACCGGGATACCTGGGATCTGCGCGATGGCGGTGAGGTGCTCAGTCATGAGGAAGTTCTGGACAAAATCCTCAAGGTAAAGGGCTTTCTGACCGGTGGTGTTACGGTCACTGGTGGCGAGCCGCTGCTGCAGGCTGAATTTGTTGCCGACCTGTTCAAGGCGCTTAAAGCGCACGGTATTCATACTTGCCTGGATACCAATGGGTTTGCCAAACAAATCACGCCGGATATTGAACGTCTGCTGTCCTACACCGACCTGGTGCTTCTGGATATCAAGCACATGGATGAAGAGATGCATCAAAAGCTGACCTATGTCACCGGCCGATACACCCGTAATTTTGCCATGTATTTACAGGAGCTGAGAAAGCCAACCTGGATCCGCTACGTGGTGGTGGAAGGGTTTACCGTTGATCCGCTGTATGCCGCCATGCTGGCAGATATGGTGGAAAAAATGGATTGTGTTGAGAAGGTGGAAATCCTGCCTTATCACAGCCTCGGCGTGCATAAGTGGGATGCCTTCAGTGAAAGCTACGAGCTGGAAACGGTGCGCCCGCCATCCACTGAACAGCTGGATGCGATCAAGGCGGAGTTTGATCAGCGGGGAATTGCTGCGGCTTATTGATGAACTTTTTGTTGGTTTGGTTGGTCCAACGATCATGCATTTTGATTTTCGTATTTTGCCGATGAAGGTGTGTTGATATGTTGCAGCCGTTAGATGCCAGCCCTCCCAGGTTAGTCTCTTATCCTGTTGGTGGGGCACTTAATGCTGAGTCATTAGCTGATGAGCCTCCTTTGACCCCGGTTTTGAGCAACTGGGGTAGGAAGGTTGAGAATCAAAGTGACAAATCTCTGCCTAATATTCTTTCTCCAGCCTGTGACGAGGCTATGAAGAAGCCAGCTTTGCCTTTATCGAGGAGGTTGCATAACTTCCCTGACCTTAACTGTAGTGGCAGTCATGCACATACCTATGGAGGAGAGGTTTGTGACCAGGCTGTTAATTTTAATATGGAGCGGCGGGAGCAGAGTCCTGAAATCATTGTTGATAATAAATCCTTGGAAGATAGTTCCACCTGTCATTGTTGTCATTGGGGCGGGTTTAATTGTTTTCCTGCACCAATGACAATGAATCGAGAGCCAGAAGCGCAATCACCAGGTAATTCTTCTGATGACTGTTGCGGAGATTGTGGAGATTGCGGAGATTGCGGAGATTGTGGAGATTGCGGTGGTTGCGTGATTATGTGATTGATTCGACCCCAAAGAGCACGGAGTTCACAAAGTATGAGGAAATCTTCTGTGCTCTCCGTGGTTGATCGGGGATTAGTTAAAAATACGGTTTTCCTGTTCCTGAACCCGGATAAACGTGGTTCGCTTGGACAGTTCTTTCAGTTGAGCGGCACCTACGTAGGTGCAGGTTGAGCGTACGCCTCCGAGGATGTCCTGAACGGTTTCAAGGATCGGACCACGGTAAGGTACTTTTACGGTTTTGCCTTCCGAGGCGCGGTAGTTGGCAACGCCGCCAGCGTGCTGATCCATGGCGGTGGTGGAACTCATGCCGTAGAACAGGCGGAATTGCCGACCATCTTCTTCTACCATTTCGCCGCCGGACTCATCGTGACCGGCAAACATACCGCCGATCATGACAAAATCAGCGCCGCCACCAAATGCCTTGGACACGTCACCGGCACAGGTGCAGCCACCGTCGGAAATCACCTGACCACCAACGCCATGGGCCGCATCGGCACATTCAATAACAGCGGACAGCTGTGGATAGCCGACACCGGTTTTAACGCGGGTGGTACAGACGGAGCCCGGTCCGATACCCACTTTAACGATGTCGGCACCTTTCAGGATCAGCTTCTTCCACCATTTCTCCGGTAACCACGTTACCGGCAATAATCACCTTGTTGGGGTGACGCTGGCGAACACGGGCAACGAACTGGACAAAATGCTCTGAGTAACCGTTGGCTACATCGATACAGATAAAGCGGAGTTTGTCGTTCAGGGACAGGATTTCAGACATTTTGTCGAAATCGTTTTCGGAGGTGCCGCTGCTGACCATGATATGGTTTTCAATGCCTTCAGGGGCTTTGTCGAGGAAGGTCTGCCACTCTTCGACGGTGTAATGCTTGTGAACCGCCGTCAGCATTTTGTGTTCAGCCAGGGCGAGAGCCATGGCGAAAGTGCCGACGGTGTCCATGTTGGCAGCAATGACGGGTACGCCGGTCCATTCCTGGTCAGTGTGAACAAATCGGAAGGTGCGCTCCAGGCTTACCTGTGAACGGCTTTTCAGGGTGGAACGCTTTGGGCGGAACAAAACGTCTTTGAAACCCAGCTTGATATCAGCTTCTACACGCATAGTAACTTTTAATCGCCATCTTGCAGTGCCCTGGCATGCTGATCCGGGGATCATGCAGCAGCACTGGCAACTACGTTGGTTTGGGGAAGTTGGATGTACAAGCGGCCGGACAGCCTGGATAATCAGGGGAGACCCATCTTCGGATAAGCGAAGAGTGCGCCGGACCCAACATCTTTTTTAAGGACGAAAAAAATGGGCGTGTTTGACGCTTATACGGCTGAAGTATACCTAGGCGGTTATTGAAATGGAAGCAAGGTGGTGTTTTTGACATGCTTAGTGTGCCGAGATAAATCGGCAAGATGTTAAGGGTGAAAGTCCCTGTGGGGTAAGACTGGCGGGTCGCCCCAGCCTCGAGTCATGCGCCGTATATCGTAAGGTATCCGGTGAAGCGTTGACAGGGGAGCCTGTAGGCTAAGTATTGAGCTGCGAAATCCAATAATCCGAGGTGCTGATGTTGTTAAGCGATGCAGAAAGCAATATTGCAGGTTGCACTACACCGCAAGTGACCTGTGGGCCTCGCGCAGTCGGAGACCTTGTGCATGCAGGTACGCATCTTGTGCGGAACTCGGGAGATCCTGCTGGTTTCTCCTGTTTAGCCATAGGAGACGCAGTAGGGAAGGTTAATAGCCATACGCCTATTGTCGTCGGCAGGAAGTCGGACAAGCCCATAGTACCTGAGAAGCGCCGAACAAAGCAGAGAGATCTGTGGCGGAGGTTGTGGAGGAAAGGGGTTTGACCAAGAGGAATATCCAACAGGATGTCCGTGACCCGACTCAGCGCGGGAATAGCACTATGTCCAATCTGTTGGGTATACGTCAGGCTGCGGCAAAGGATCGTCGTTTACAGTTCACGGCCTTGTTTCACCATATTACACCTTATCTGTTGAAAGACTGTTTCTTTCAATTGAAACGGAGGTCGGCAGCGGGGGTAGATGGTGTTACATGGCAAACCTATCAGCGGGATTTGGATAACCGGCTGGCATCCTTGCACGAACGATTACATAAAGGAAGCTATCGCCCCCGAGCGGCCAGAAGGATAATGATTCCGAAGGCTGACGGTGGTGAGCGTCCGATCAGTGTATTCTGTCTGGAAGATAAGATAGTCCAGCAGGCAGTAGTCAAGGTATTGGAGGGGATTTACGAGAATGATTTCCGTGGTTTTTCTTACGGTTACCGACCTTTGAAAAGCCAACATGATGCATTGGATGCTCTGACGGTGGGAATCAAACGTAATCCGGTGAACTGGGTGCTGGATCTGGATATTCGGAAATTCTTCGAACAGGTCGAACATGAGTGGCTGATCATGTTTTTAGAGCATCGGGTGAGGGACAAGCGCATTATCCGCTTGATAAGACAGTGGATACAAGTAGGGCACTACGACGGGGATGGTCGTCGTGTTCGAAGCGTAAGAGGGATGCCACAGGGATCGGTGATATCGCCGCTATTATCAAATATTTATTTGCACTACGTGTTTGACCTTTGGGTTGACCAATGGCGAAAGCGGGAAGCCTCTGGACGAATGATTGTGGTTCGCTTTGCGGATGACAGTGTGCTGGGCTTTCAGCGTGAGCATGATGCAAAGGTCTTCCTGAGTGAGCTTGGTAAAAGACTTGGGCAGTTTGGTTTGTCCTTGCATGAGGATAAAACCCGATTGATACGCTTTGGTCGCTTTGCCAAAGTTGACTTGAAGAAAAGGGAGCAGGGAAAGCCGGAGACGTTTACGTTTCTTGGATTTACTCATATCTGCGGTATTAGTCGAAGCAGTGGAAACTTCAACATTGTCAGACGAACCAGCAAAGAGCGAATGCGAGCGACATTGAGCAAGATCAAAGACTATCTCCTGAAACACAGGCATGACCCCGTGCCGGAGCAGTTGAAGTGGTTGAGACGTGTACTGCAAGGTCACATGAACTACTTTTCGGTGCCTGGCAATGGACTGAGAATCAATGCCTTCAGGACAGCAGTGCAAAAGATTTGGTACAAAGCCTTGAAGCGGCGCAGCCAGAGAAGCAGACTGAACTGGAAGAAGTTTGGTGCCTTCATCAACACTGTGTTGCCCAAAGTAAAAGTTCTTCATCCATGGCCGGAGCAACGGTTTGACGTTAAATACTCGAGGTAGGAGCCGTATGCGCTAGCAGTGCAAGTACGGATCTGCGCAGGGGGTGGCGGGTGACCGCCATTCCTACTGTGACCCGCTACCCGAACAAGCACAAACCGTGTCGGCTTCTTCGGGCAGCGGATACCGGGGCAACGTCGCTTTTAATCAATCAGGTTACGGATCTGGGTTTTGATCAGATCGATGGCAATTCTGTTTTTTCCGCCATGGGGAATGATCAGGTCAGCATGCTGGCGTGCAGGTTCAATAAACTGCATATACATGGGGCGAACCGTTTCCAGGTACTGCTTGATAACGGAATCCACATCCCGGCCCCGACTGAGAATATCCCGCTTCATACGACGGATCAGGCACATATCCAGTGGCGTATCCATAAAGAAGCGCAGGTCAAAGGCTTCCCGGATTTCCGGGTTGGTGAACAGGAGGATGCCTTCATAGATAACCACGCGGGCAGGGTTGACCTTGCGGGTATCTGTCCGGCGATTGTGCTGACTGTAGTCGTAGAGTGGGACCTCGATTTCCTGACCATTTTTCAGCTTGATCATCTGCTCCAGCATCAGGTCATGATCCATGGACTCCGGGTGGTCATAGTTGGTACGAACCCGCTCCTCCATGCTCAAATGTGTCTGGTCTTTATAGTAGGAATCTTCTGAAATAACACACAGGTGCTCTGACTGGAGCTCTTCCACCAGTGTTTCTGCCAGCAGGCTTTTGCCGGATGCGGAGGCGCCGGCAATGCCGACGAGAATGGTTTTCTGTTTCATGGGGGGGGAGTCCGGTTGTTAGCGTCTGTCTACGGGAATAGGGTGTCCGTTGTCGTCTATGGCGACATAGGTGAAAAAACCTTCAGTCACCTTGTGGCGTGCTTCTGATTTATACGGGTGGGACATTACCCACACTTCAAGCTTAATACGCATGGAGGTGTTACCGACGCGAATGATATCAGCATAACAGCAAACCACGTCACCAACCTTCACCGGATGGATAAAGCTCATGGATTCAACGGCAACGGTAGAAATCCGGCTGTTGCAACGGTTTTTCGATGCCAGGCCACCGGCAATGTCCATCTGGGACATGATCCAGCCCCCGAAAATATCACCATTCGGGTTGGTGTCGGCAGGCATTGCCAGTGTGCGCAGAACCAGATCACCCTGTGGTTCACTCATCAGAAAACTCCATACGGGTCGTAACTGGCGGCGAATGCTATGCCGGTGGAACAGCCTTGTAAATCCGTATTTCCATGAACGTTTGATGGAAAGTATTGGCATGGAAAACCGTGGACTATTCCTGTATAAGTTCCGGCTTTGTGAACTGTGCAACCGGCGTTGATACCTATGACATCCCCACTATCCTCACATTTAACCAATCAGGGCCAGTTAATTGTTCGTAACCAGGCGCTTTTCGAGCTTGAGCATCTGGTGATGATTGGCTTGCCAGCGGATGATCTGGCAACTCATTTGTTGAACGATGGGGTTGGCTATATCACGGCACTCACTGGTGATTTCAGTGCTTATCGGCGTCTGTTGCCTGTGCAGGCCCGGCTGGAAGACCGCTTCTCCCTGAGTTTTGCGCCGATCCTGACGATGGACTTTGCCCGGCCTGTTGATGGTGTTTTGCTGTTTCTCCAGAAAAGCAAACCATTAATGGACTTCTGGCTGGCGATGGTATTGAGCTTTTTGCCGGAAGGTGTCCCCATTTGGCTGGTGGGAGAGAACGATGAAGGGATCAAGTCCTGGAAAAAGCGGCTCAAGAACAGCTTTGACTATGTTAAAAGTGTCGATAATGCCCGTCACTGTGTATTGCTGGAAGCTTCAGAGCCGTTGCAAAAGCCGGAGAATTTTACCCTTGAACCGTGGTTTGAGACGTTTTCTGTCACTGCTGGTCCGGTCAATATGGACATTACCTCATTACCTGGAGTGTTCAGCCATGGTCGCCTTGATAAGGGAACCCAGGTTCTGTTGGCAACGCTGGATAAAATACCTTCAGGCAAGGTGCTGGATTTTGGTTGTGGCGCTGGGGTGATCTCCGCTTATATTAATACTCTGCCCGGTGAGTATGATATTACCCTGGTGGATTGTGATGCCTTGGCATTGGCCAGCAGTACCAAAACCATGAGCGCCACAGGGCGAAACTCTTTTACGGTACTGCCCAGCGATGGCCTGTCAGAAGTGACAGGGCAGTTTGATCTGATTATCTCCAACCCACCGTTTCACCAAGGCGTAAAAACCCACTATGAGGTGACAGAGCAGTTTCTTGCCCAGTCAGGTCAGATGCTTCGCCCGGGTGGCGAGCTTCGTATTGTTGCCAATAGTTTTCTGCGTTATCCGCCCATTATTCAGAAGGCTTTTGGCCACTGTGAGACATTGCTCACTCGGGATGGATTCTCGGTTTATCGGGCGGTGAACAGATACTGATATTGCTTGCTTCCAGATGCCTGAAAGATATTTACGACATTGTTCAACTATAAGCTATTCATGAATCACCTGACCGTATTAAGATAGGCCAAGGGCTTACCTTAAGAGTGAGGCGCGACCATGCTTAATAAAATTAAACCAGCGTGGGTATTTTGCGGCGTGTTTCTGGTCACGTTGCTATGGGCAATGGAGTTTGATAACCGGCCACGAGCCCGACTGGCCATTCCCTACTCCTCCGACCATCTTAATGCATCAGCCAGTGAACAGGTCACGCAAAGTGAACGGAACATTGGCCTGAAGTCTGACGAATTTACATCGAATATCATTGCGGACCACTAGGAGGCTGTCCGAGAATAGACTGCCCTACTGCGGTGGCAGCAAACTGGTCTAAAAATTCCGTTTTGTTCGGCAAATAGCCCCGCTATTCACCTCACAAAACGAAATTTTTATCCTCAATTTTCTGCCATCCTCGCTACGGGCGCTATTCTCGGTCAGCCTCCTGGAGAGCCAAATAATAAGGTGACATCAACTGCCTGGTTTCTTCCGTGTAGTGAGGAGGCTGGGTATATATAGTGACCGTCTCCTCGTGTGTTTCCAGAGGTTTATCCCGGTTTAACACCAGGATATAGCGGTGGTTCCCATGACGGCTGGAAGAACGCAGCCCAATCTGCTTTATCAGACCCAGTCCTTCCGTGGCAGCCGCTGTCAAAAAATGCTGTGTGGATTCCACGGGTAGTAAAATCCAGGCTTCGCCAGTGATTGCCAAATGTCGGGAAATCACCCTGGCAAGATCGGTAAAACTCAGGCTATCGGTATGACGGGCCATGTTGCGTCGCTGGTCGTCCCCCTTGAAGGATTGTTGAAAAAAAGGCGGGTTCGAAATGATACAGTCAAAGCGTTGCTGACTGGTGGCAGAGAATATCTGGATAGCGCTATTGACCAGTTGCAGCTGACCGGCCCAGGGACTGGCGGCAAAGTTACGGACCGCTTGTTGTGACGCTTCTTCATCCAGCTCCACGGCCGTGATTTTTCCATTGCAGTTCTGAGCAGCCATCAGGCTGAGCAACCCGGTGCCTGCACCAATATCCAGAATGGACTGGCTATGTCGTAAGCCGGATGATTCAGCAATAAGCGCACCAAAGATGCAGGCATCCGTGGTGACTTTCATGGCGCATTCACCCTGGTCAATTCTGAACTGCTTAAAAGCAAAGTAGCTGTTTCTGGCCATGACGTTTATTTTCTACTCAAGTGCTGTTGAGCCAAAACGGCAACAATAATCATAATCAAGCCAGCATAGGTGGCCGGATAGATAGACTCACCAAGAATATTGGCGATGAAAATCAGTGATAGAAACGGACTGAGGTAACTGATATTGCTGACCATGGCAGTATTGTCCGCCAGTTTAAGGGCTTTCAGCCACAGGATATAAGCAAAGCCCATTTCAATCAGACCAACATAGGCCGCTGCTGCCAGACCTTCAGAGGCAATGGGCCAGAAATCGGAGAAGAGGGCGGTGGCAGCAATAATCCAGGGCAGTCCACAGAGGAAGCAGATCAGCAGGCCAACCACAGGATCCCCTTCGCGCCGGGTATTCAATAGCCAGTAAAGCGCCCAGATAATGGTGCTTGACAGTGCCAGAATAACACCGATGGGACTGGCGAAATTAAGACTTTCAAACTCCCCACGGGTACAGATAAGCAATACACCCCCGTAGGCCAGCAGGCAGCAGAGCAGGCTGGTAAGCGACAGTTTTTTACACAGCAAAGGAACGGCAAGCAGGGTCAGCGCCATTGGCCAGCTGTAGTTTAATGCCTGCGCCTGTTGCGCCGGAAGCAGGTCGTAAGCGCCGAACAGGGCAACGTGATAGAGAAAAGGGTTTAACAGCCCCAGGGCCAGGAATAATCCCGATGATTGTTTGAATTGGGAGACGACTAAACCAGCCTTTCCCTGAATCATGACAATGATGGTAAGCAGGGTGGTGGAGGTTGCCACGGACCAGAATACCAGCCGCCATGGGTCAAGATATTTAAGGGCTATTTTAAAGGCGGTGGCAATGGTCGACCACAATAAGGCCGTGGCCAGGGCGTAGAAACAGGCTTTGCTATTGTCTGTCATGGATACTGCTTGGAGACGTTGGGTGAGTAGGTTTGAGTATTGACCAATACTATCTCACAGGCTCCAAAAGAAACAGTTAAGGAATTGTCGCGAAATAAGTTCCGCCGTTGGCAGAGACTTGCTCGCTTCCCGAAAAAGCACAAGTGGCCTGTCTTTTTCGGGCAGCGGGTAGCGCTTATTGAAATGTCGAAGTTATTCAGTTCATGAATAGTTAATGAAGGTTACCCTTCAATGGTGATGGTCACGTGACGGTTGTTTCTCCGGCCTTCTCTGGTTTGATCTCCGCTTTCCAGTACACCACCGGCCACGGCTTTGATGCGATTGCCACTGACGCCACGCTCTTCCAGGTATTGTTTGACACTTTCAGCCCTGCGCAGTGCCAGTTTTCGGTTGTGTTCCAGCGGGCCGGTTGAGTCGGTGTAACCAACAGTTGTCAGATGAATGTCAGACTGTTGTTTGGCAACATCAGCGATTTTGTCCAGCGCCTGACGGCCCGGCAGGTCAATGTCTGCTTTATCAAAGCCAAAGTAAACCATTCCCAGCTCCCTCTGTAGTGGGCAGCCATCCGCATCGACGGGAATGCCTTCGGGGGTATCCGGGCACTTATCAATGTCATCGGGAACACCATCCCCATCACTGTCGATCAGACAGCCATATTGGTTAACCGCCACATCGACGGGGGTATTGGGGCAACGATCCATATTGTCTGGTACGCCATCACCGTCGGAATCGGGGCAACCGTGAGCATCCACTGTGACGGCGTAAGGGGTATTGGCGCACTTATCCAGATAGTCAGGAACCCCGTCATTATCGGAGTCTACCGGGCAGCCACTGTGATCGACGGTTACGCCTTTGGGGGTGTTTGCACAGCGGTCTTTGCTATCAGGAACACCATCGTGATCACTGTCACTGCCAGTCAGCGCACAGATAGCGGTACCGACCAGGGCACCACCTATAGCACCGTAAGTGGCCGATTTACCTCTATCGGATGAACTCGTACTGTTGGCTGCAGCGCCAACAAGACCGCCGGTACCCGCCCCGATCAGTGCGCATTGGCTCCACCGGTTCAGATGGCCATCACTGGCGCAGCCAGTAAGAACAAGGGTGATGATGAACAGTGTTAGTGTTTTAAGGGGAGTGATGAAGGGCATGGATCAAACTCCGGGTGTGTCAAGTTAGGGAAGTGTTGACGCCTAATCTGGAAGGGATTTCTCGTGCAGATAAAGCACACAGGTTATTGGATGACTGGCAGCTTCGAGTATAGGCCAAAACATTCACTGCCAGAGTCTCTTTCCATATGAAATGAGCCTGTTGTTTTCCATGATCAGATTATGAAGCCCATTACAGGCGCTTATCTTTATTGGCAGACGACCGATAATCATGACCATGAAAACCAGGATCGTTGTTTATCCTGGCTGCAGGTCTTTATCAGGGCGGAAATATTAAGATGACAAATGTCCAGGCCGTTGCCATTCATGACCTTGAGCAGAGTATTGGTGAAACTGAAGTTTTGCGAATTCCGGAGCTGGTTATTGATGCTGGTGAAATGGTGTGCCTTCAGGGCGGGAATGGCTCTGGCAAAACCACCCTGTTAAGAGCCCTGATGGGGCTTGTTCGCTATAACAGCGGGGATGTGAAGGTTTTGGGCAATGATATGAGAAAAATTGGCACCTCTTCTCTGGAAAGACTACGTGCCGACTCTATCGGATTTATTTTTCAGCATTATCGGCTGGTGCCCTATCTAAGCGCATTCGATAACATTCTGTTGCCCTGCTATTTCTCAGCGAAAAGACGCTATGAAGCAGAAAAGAAATCTGAAACGGCAGCCAAGGATGCCATTCGTCTGATTCGCAAGCTCAGCTTAACAGACCCGTCACGGCTATCAAAAAATGCTGCGCAATACAGCGCCGGTCAACAGCAACGCTTTGCCATTGCCCGTGCGCTGATCGGCAAGCCTGAAATGGTGTTGGCGGATGAACCGACATCGGCTATGGATTGCAAGGGGAAGAAAGCCGTTTACCAGCTGTTACTGGATGAATGTCGTGCAAGTGGAGCCACACTGATCTGTACCACCCATGATGAAAACGGTATTGAAGGTTTTGACCGGTATGTGAACATGGATACCTTGAACCAGGCAAGGGAGCGCGAAAACCGATGGTCATTATGAAGATTATGCGCAGAAGCCTTGGTCAGAGAGCCGGACGCACAACCATTTCGATTCTGGCTCTTGCTTTCAGCATTGCGCTTCTTCTGGTGATTAGCCATATTCATGAAGCCGTACGATCCTATGCACGACAGGTGTCTTCAGGTGCAGACCTGATTGTCGGAGCACCTTCGCAGCCGGCACATCTGGTCCTTTACAGCCTTTTTCGCATTGGCCCTCCTCCTCCGGTAATATCCTGGGATCTCTATGAAACCATTGCTGAACTGAAGGATGTGGAGTGGGCTGCGCCGGTGTCTACCAACGAAAGCCATCTTGGATATACAGTGACTGGCAGTACTGCACGTTATATGGAAACGTTGCAACTGAAAGCCCTTAATTTTATTGGCAATGGATCGGGCACGGAGTTCAGAAATGATCGTTCGGCATTTATTGGGGCCAGACTGGCGGCAAACTATCAGCCCGGAGAAACCCTGAAGATAGCCAATGGCTTTGCGCCCTCATCAAAAGATGAGTATCAAACGCCAGTTATTATTCAGGGGGTTTTAATGGAAACCGGAACCTCACTGGACAGTAATATTTTAATTCCTATCGAAGGGCTGCGAAAAATCCGAAAAGCCCATGGCATAAAAACTGATCAACTTAATTTCATTTTGATAAAATTGCGTCATCGTCACTCCCTCTTTAAGGTGCAGAAAGAACTGAAGTCAACCTTCAATACACCACTTGAAGTAGTGATTCCTGCGTTGGAGCTGGAAAAGCTTGGGCACTATCAGCGAATGCTCAATAATGTGTTTATGGCCATGGGTTTTATCATCGGATTGCTCTCTTTGGTGATGATGTATTTTAATCTTTCTGCCGGTTTTGCCGAGCGAAAACAGGAAGTCGAACTGCTAAGAATGGTAGGGGTAAGACCCTGGCAGCTGGCAGCCCTGACATTGGCAGAACCGATGCTGCAAATCCTGTTTGCTCTTTGTTCTGGTGTTGTTCTCTATAAAGTATCGACTCTGTTCCTGGGGAGCTGGATTCCTGTTGTGAGCAGCATCGCACTGCCTTTTGAACAACTGCTCTGGTTGTTGTCGTTGTTTTTACTGGGTTTTCTGGTGGCCTGCCTGCCGGCATGGCGAATCTATGGTTTTTCCCGAAGAACTTAGATTGAATGGTTTAAGGCGGCATCCATGGATGGGGCTGCCACCATAAAGGTTGAGAATCCTGTTATCTGTCACTGGCGTATACCTTCATCTTTTATACAACAACCTGCCAATAAATTTCATCAAGTTCGCAGAATTCAAACGTCAATCGATCTATATCTATTGATGATGGCGTGCAAGCTACATACCCTGTTAAAAATCATAGCAATAATGTCTGACAAATTATGAGAAAAATACTCTAAAAAACATTGAAACCAATTAGAGGTAGCCAAAGTCTATGGTAGGTGTCTACTAAAGAAAAAAGAGGTTTTTATTTATGGACAGCTTGTCATCTTTACCAGCCACCACCCAGCCATTGACAACCTCTGCAAATCCGCCGGGTTCAAATGGTGCGGCAATAACCGTTTCTTCCAATATCGCTGGAACGGATACCGTAACAGTGGCCTCAGGGGATACGAAGAATGAAATGCCAGACAAAGCACCAGGAAAAGAAGGAGGGGCTGTAGGTGATTCAATAAGCGATAAAACCGTTAAGGAAACCAAAGCCGACGCTCAAATGAGCGACAAGGGGGCAGGTGATGTAGAAGAAACGGGCTCTGAAGCGGGCTCTGAAGAGAGTGCGGCAGATGCAGGAGTAACTCCGAGAGAGTCTGATGAAAAGGAACAGCTTAAATCAATGGCATACAAGCTCCAGTCTGCTCAAATAGATGATGGCTCAGAGACTCCGGAAGCTGCTGCAGAGCAACCCGAACTGGAGAAAAATGATTCTCCAGAGACTGAAGGTGAGACTCAGGGCGCAGATGAAGGTGCGGAACCTGAAGAAGTCATCGAAAACACGCAAGAAGAAGGAAAAAAGGAGGAAAGTTGATGGTGTCTGGCTCTTGCGATGTGCTGAAAGCGATGGATTGTTAATCGGCTGTTTCAGCAAGAGACGCTTTAAAACTGAGTTTCAGAAGAGCCTTGTTGTCAAGCAAGGTATCTTCTGCTGGAAATGGTCGTGTATATTATTGTCAGGCTTTTGCTTTGCTCTCTCATTGATCAATTCGCTATTGCTGCACAATAGCGGTGCAGTCTATCCGCCAACAAGCTTATAGTATTCCATTGGTGATTCCTGCGTTCCCATTGATAACCTCGCTATCAGTTCACTGTTGTGTTTAACGAGGTGCCCGGAGTTATTACACACCTCAATTGGTATGAAATTTGTATACTAAAATAATAGGCATCATGGGTAGACAGCCTGAACTGGAGGTGACAGTATGTCCGACTTGCCAGTGAAAAATATTTTCTCAACGTTCAAGGAGTGAACATGGATAAAGAGCATCGAGAGTCAAGTACGAATTTGGAAGGCTCCGAGAAGAAACTAAGTTTTGTTATCAATGCTACTGAAGATCGTGTCAGCCGCCTGCGCCAGGCATACCTTGATGGGACGTTGATCGTTGACAGTGAGCGTCTGGCAGAAAAAATGCTTGCCTTTGAGCAACAGCTTGAAATCGTATTTCCCGAAAAAGACAGCCCCTGAGTCAATTTACGCCAGTTAGAAATCCTTTATTCTGCCAAGGCTTGATCATCCACTGTGAATGAAGTACGCTTCAATCGCGGTCACAAAGGTGTATGCCTTGGTATCTGTCCGATTACGCATGCTCCCATGGCACAGCTGGATAGCGCAGCCCCCTCCTAAGGGGCAGGTCGGAGGTTCGAATCCTCCTGGGAGCGCCATATAAATCAAAGACTTATAGTAGTGTAGGTCTTTTTTTTGGTAACCATTCGCTAAATCCATTATTCAAGCATCAATAGCCCTGTTCAGCTATCCTTGATAGATGTTTGAAATCACTTCGCCTGAATGCACTTCAGAACAATCCTGTACTCCTTTCAGCCTTGTTCAAGTCACTTTGACCAAGCAGGAGTTCATTGACCTCAAATGGCAGGTCAACCACTACCGGGATCTGTGGAAACGGACCCGGGTTCGTGAGCAGGAATTACTGGGCACCATTGCCTTGATGAAAAAAGATAATAAGGCTGAAGTCGATCAACTCAAGGCGACCATCAAAGAACGCGATTCTCAGCTGAGTCATATGAAACACATGGTCTTTGGCCGTTCTACTGAAAGGAAAAATCGCTCAAAACCCAGTCAGGAAAAGCAAAGCAAAAATACCACACGACAACCGACGACTCGTAAACGTGGCCAGCAACCTGGTTCCCCGAGCCATGGTCGGAGAAAACATGAGAACCTGCCGGTGGTTGATCAGGGCGTTGACCTACCCAATAACGAGAAGTGTTGTGCCATCTGTCGCTTGCCCTTCGAACCGTTTCCTGGCTGTGATCATTGTGATGTTATAGAAATTGAGGTCAGGCCACACAAGAGGCGTTACCATCGCAAGCGATATCGCAAGACTTGTCAATGCCCGGAAACACCCGCAATTATCACCGCCCCACCTCCAGCACGTTTGATGAACAGACGTTGCGGGGCCCCGTGGTTGGCCGGAAAAACTACTACGGCAGTGGGAGCGACTGGAGTATGGAGCTGGCGGCCTGGTTCTTTACGGTGCTGACAAGCCTGAAGATCTGGAAGATCAATCAGAAGCTGTGGTTGAAGGGCTATCTTGAGGCTTGCATTGCTAATGACCGGAAGCCACCAGAAGATTTAAGTCAGTGGCTACCTTGGCAGATGGATGAAACTCGTCTCAAAGAATTGCGAATCCATGACCCACCTAGCTCTAGCTGAAAAAAGCTCATCCAAGTCCGTAGCCATTATAAGGCGGGTATTCCTTACCAGCTTGGTGGGCTGGTTTGGCTGGGTTCACAGAATAGTTACTTTTTTTGATCTAATAAAAATTAATTTCTATCACTGATGATGTATTAGTCATTAATCACCACTTTTATTTATATACGCCAGCCTGTATATCCATTGCATTGGTATTTAGTGGTGCCGGTCGTGAATACGACTACTGCCAGCCGGTGAATAGCGGTACACTTTTGCACGGAATATGACAGCAGATTGCCGGAGCCAAGGTGCCATTGATGACAGTGGTGGTTGGTACTCAGATGTAATTGCTTGTCTCAACGATTTTTCTTCCCAAGAAGTGACAATGCCTAACACCCAAGCCTCCAACAACCTTGCCGCCTTTATCTGGTCCGTTGCTGATCTGCTGCGGGGCGACTTTAAACAGTCCCAGTACGGGCGCATCATTCTGCCGTTTACCCTGCTCCGCCGTCTGGAATGCGTGTTGGAGCCTACCAAAGAAGCGGTGCTGGCCCAGTATGAAAAAGTGAAGGTGATGAACCTGCCGGAAGAGGGGCGGGAGAAGCTGTTGTTGCGGGCGGCCGGGTTGTCCTTCTTTAATACATCACCGATGGATCTCTCCAAACTTGGACAGATCGGTATTAAAGACAATCTGGAAAGCTATGTGCTTGCCTTCTCACGGGATGCCAGGGAGATTTTTGAACATTTCAAGTTCGATGAATTTGTTGGCGGCCTGCAGGAGGCCAACCTGTTGTATAAGGTGGTGCAGAAGTTTGGCAGCATCGACCTGAGCCCGGATGTCATCTCCAATCACGATATGGGGCTGGTGTTTGAGGAACTGATCCGCAAATTTGCCGAAAGCTCCAACGAAACCGCCGGGGAGCACTTTACCCCACGGGATATTGTCCAGCTCACCACCTCCCTGGTGTTTATGGAAGACGACGATGCCTTAACAAAAGAAGGCATTATCCGCACCATTTACGATCCCACTGCCGGTACTGGTGGCTTTCTTTCTTCCGGTATGGAATATGTGCATGAACATAACGCCAATGCGGTGATGCGCGCCTTTGGTCAGGAGCTGAACCCGGAGTCCTACGCCATCTGTAAAGCCGATATGCTGATCAAGGGGCAGGATGTCAGCCGTATCAAGCTGGGCAATACCCTGTCCAATGACCAGCTTGCCAGTCAGCAGTTTGATTATATGCTTTCCAATCCACCGTTCGGAGTGGACTGGAAGAAGATCGAAAGTACGGTCAAAACGGAACATGACGTGAAAGGCTTTGATGGTCGCTTTGGCCCGGGTCTGCCACGGGTATCGGATGGTTCCCTGTTGTTCCTGATGCACCTGATCAGCAAATTTCGGGCTATCACGCCCGATAATCAAAACCCCAGCCGGATCGGCATTATCCTGAACGGTTCGCCGTTGTTTACCGGCGGCGCGGACAGTGGTGAAAGTGAGATTCGACGCTATATTCTGGAAGCCGATCTGCTGGAAGCCATTGTCGCCCTGCCTACCGATATGTTCTACAACACTGGCATTGCGACCTATATCTGGGTGCTGTCCAACAAAAAATCGGTGGAGCGTAAGGGCAAGGTCCAGCTTATCAATGGTGCGAAGCTGTTTGGCAAGATGCGCAAGTCCCTGGGTTCCAAGCGCAATATGATGAGCCCGGAAGACCGTGCCATGGTGACTCGCTGTTTTGGCAAGTTTGAGGCGGAAGCTACTGACTCCAATGGCATAGCAATCAGTAAACTATTTGAGACATACCAGTTCGGTTATCGTCGCATAACGGTAGAACGCCCCCTGCGCCTCTCCGTCCGATTTACCGATGAAGCCGTTGCCAGCCTGCGTTATGCGCCCAAACCGTTTAACAATGTAATGCGCTGGCTATTCGAACAGTTTGGCGATGCCTGCTACTCGACACTGGCAGAGCAGGAAGAAGCCATTCGCAACAAGATCAAAAAAGACTTTACCGAGCTGAAAGAGAAGCAGATCAAAGAAGTACTGGATACCAAACTGTGGTTGTTCCAGCGCAAGCTGATGGAAAAGGCGCAACAGCTTCAGTCTGAGGTCGGTATTGAGAACAGCGATGATTTCAATCGCTTTGATGAATTATTGAAGGCAGCTATTAAAAAGCGGGCGATCAAGCTAGATGCCAAAGAGAAAAAACAGCTTCTGGATGCCATTACCCATAAGAACCCGGAGGCCGAGCCCGTTGTCAAAAAGGTATTAAAAGAAGAGTCGCAGCCCCTCTATGGAGCCTTTGAATACCGTGGCAACGTCGTCGAGTTTGAAACCGATGGCGACCTGCGGGATAACGAGAATATCCCCCTTGATCCATCGGTGACCACCTCAACGCTGATCGAAACCTACTTTCAGCGGGAAGTGACGCCCCATGTACCGGATGCCTGGATCAATGCCAGCAAGCGGGATGAGCAGGACGATGAGATCGGTATTGTCGGCTATGAGATTCCCTTTAACCGCCACTTCTATGTGTACCAGCCGCCCCGTGCCCTGGAAGCTATTGATGCTGATCTGGATGTGGTAAGTGGCCGGATTATGGGCCTGCTGGCGGAGGTGCATTCATGAGCAAGGCGAACAACAGCACCAGTCTTGGCCTTAATCACAACAGTGACTACAAGCGGTGGTTAAAAGATCTCAAACAAAAGGTACAGCAAACCCAAATCAAGGCCACCGTTCAGGTAAACACCACCCTGCTGACTTTCTACTGGGAACTGGGGGCCGATATTGTTCAGCGCCAGTCTACGGCTAACTGGGGCGATGGTTTTTTAAAACAGCTCAGCAAAGACCTGATGAAAGAATTTCCCGACATTAAAGGCTTTTCTGAACGAAACCTTAAATACATTCGGCAGTGGTTCCTTTTTTACTCACAGGGTCAGGCAATTGGGCAACAGGCTGTTGCCCAATTAGCTCAAGTGCCCTGGGGACACAATTTACAGATCATCAGTAAATGCCAATCGGTGGATGAGGCGCAGTATTACATTCGTAGCACCATCGAACATGGTTGGAGCCGTAATGTACTGATTCACCAGATTGACAGTGGCCTGTGGCAGCGGGAAGGAGACGCGCTCAGTAATTTTAGCGCCACTCTGCCAGCGGTACAGTCCGATCTGGCACAGCAAACCCTGAAAGACCCTTACGTATTTGATTTCCTCACCCTGACCAAAAGCTACAACGAGAAAGAGCTGGAACAGGGGCTGATAGAGCATATCACCCAGTTTCTGCTGGAGCTGGGTGCCGGTTTTGCGTACATGGGAAAGCAGGTCAAACTGCAAGTAGGTACACGGGATTTTTACATTGATCTGCTGTTTTACCATGCCCGTCTGCATTGTTATGTGGTGATTGAGTTGAAAGCAGGCGACTTTGAACCGGAGCATGCGGGCAAGCTGAATTTCTATATCAAGGCGGTGGACGAGCAACTGCGTAAAGAAGGAGATGCGCCCACCATTGGTATTTTGCTGTGCAAAAACAAAGACAAGATGGTGGCGGAGTACGCCCTTAGCGACATCCAAAAGCCTATTGGCGTATCAGAGTATCAACTGACGCAATCGTTGCCGGAAAACCTGCAATCGCAACTGCCCAGTGTGGAAGAAATTGAGCAGGAACTGGGAGGTGAGTTGTGACAGTTGGCAGTGAGCAGTCGGCAGTGGCCAGTAAGTACAGGGCTTATCCGGAGTATAAGGACTCTGGGGTTGAGTGGTTGGGATTGGTTCCGCTTCATTGGGAAATTAAACGCCTCAAGCATATGGCACAAATTCAAAATGGTCAGGACTATAAAGCGGTTGAAGCAGTCAGTGGATACCCTGTACTTGGCTCTGGTGGGCAGTTTACTTTTGCTACTGAGTTTCTTTACGACAAAGAATCTGTGTTGCTTGGAAGAAAGGGGACTATTGATAAGCCTCTCTATATAAAAGAGCCATTTTGGACTGTTGATACAATGTACTATACAAAGATCAACAGTGATGTACCTGCTAAATACCTGCATTATCTGGCGCTTACAATTCAGTTTGACCGTTATTCAACCAATACTGCTTTACCGAGTATGACCCAGGAACACTTGGGTAATTACGCTTTTGGTGTGCCGCCCGAAGAAGTTGAACGGAGTCAGATCGCCAACTTCCTCAACCACGAAACCGCCAGAATCGACACCCTGATCGAGGAGCAGAAAACCCTGATCCGGCTGCTGCAAGAGAAGCGTCAGGCGGTGATCAGCCATGCCGTGACCAAAGGCCTTAACCCTGATGCACCGATGAAAGACTCCGGTGTGGAGTGGCTGGGTGAAGTGCCGGAGCACTGGAGCGTATGCCGCTTGAAAAATACGGTCGAAATCGCAGGACGCATTGGATTTCGAGGTTATAACGCAGAAGATATAGTGGATGAAGGAGAAGGGGCTGTCGTTCTAGGCCCATCTAACATAAATGGCAGGGGATTTTCTCTAGAAAAACAAGCTTTCTTAAGTTGGGAAAAGTACTACGAATCACCCGAAATCATGGTAGAAGATGGTGATATCCTGTTAGCTAAAACAAGCTGGTCTTTCGGTAAAGTGGCGGTGATACCAAAAGCTGATACTCCGATGACTATCAACCCTCAGATGGTACTTCTAAAGCGTGCAAAGATTGATTCAAGATATTTGTCGTACTTCTTAGGAACCGACGCTCTTCAGGCCTGTATCTTCAATTACAATACAGGTAGTTACATGCCAACGATGACACAAGAAAATATTAGTAACCTACCTATTTTTGCACCGCCTAAGAATGAAGTGTCTGCAATCGTTCAATATTTAGAAGAACAAGTTCAAGTAATTGATGCTCTTATTGATGAGCAGCATATTTTTTCTAAATACCTCCAAGAACGCCGCGCAGCCTTGATCTCCGCCACAGTTACCGGAAAGATCGATGTCCGCAACTGGACACCCACTGCCCACCCACAACAAAAACACCCCGAGGCCCCCCATGAGCAAACCGCCTGAAGCGCCGGAGCACCCAGACACCCTGTTCAGCGAAATCAAAGGCCTGATCCAGTCCGCCCGTCAGCGGGCTGCGGTGGCGGTGAATACCGAACTGACCCTGCTTTACTGGCAGGTGGGGGAGCGTATCAATGCCGAGGTGCTTAAAGGTGAGCGGGCAGACTATGGCAAGCAGGTGGTGATTAACCTGTCGAAGCAACTCACCGCCGCCATGGGCAAAGGCTGGAGCCCCCAGCAACTGCGCCATTGCACCCGGCTGGCGGAGGTATGCAGGGCGGATGAGATTGTCTCTACAGTGTGGAGACAATTGAGCTGGTCCCATATCAAGCAGTTGATTTACATTAATGACCCGCTGAAACGGGAGTTTTACCTGACCATGGCGGCCCAGGAACGGTGGTCTGTCCGCACCTTCAGCGAACGCCTGGATTCCATGCTGTATGAACGGACGGCACTCTCCCGCAAGCCGGAGGCGACCATTGCCAGTGATCTTAAAAAGCTGCGGGAGCAGGGGCTGGCGAATCAGGACCTGGTATTGAAAGACCCGTATATTCTGAACTTTCTTGAATTGAACGACACCTACCTGGAAAAAGGGCTGGAAGATGCCATTCTGCAGGAGATGGAGCAGTTCCTGCTGGAACTGGGGATGGGCTTCACCTTTGTGGCCCGTCAGCACCGGGTTCAGATTGATGAGGATGACTTTTATATTGATCTGCTGTTTTACAACCGCAAGCTGCAACGGCTGGTGGCTGTCGAGCTAAAGACCGGCAAGTTCAAGGCAGAGTATAAGGGGCAGATGGAGCTCTACCTGCGCTGGCTGGATAAGTACGACCGACAGCCCGGGGAAGAATCACCCATTGGTATTATTCTCTGTGCAGGTAAAAAGCAGGAACAGATCGAACTGCTGGAGCTGGATAAAAGCGGCATCCATGTGGCGGATTACCTGACCAACCTGCCGCCCAAGGCGGTGCTGGAAGAACGCTTCCAGCGGGCCATCCACAATGCCCGCCAGCGTATTGAGAACAAAAGTGAGTAGTGTATGAGCAGGGACGCCACCGTTGAGGCCGTTTTCCAGAACGAAATAATCGCCCAGATGCAGGCCAATGGCTGGCTATTGGGTTCCGGCGACCAGTACCACCGGGAAACGGCGCTGTACACCAGCGATGTGCTTGGTTTTGTCAAACAGACTCAGCCGAAGGAGTGGGAGAAGTTCTGTAAGGTATTCCCCTCGGATTCGGAACAGCACTTTATCAGCCACCTGCTGACCCAGCTTAATAAGGCTGACCCCAATGCCATTGATAAAGAGCTACGCAGTTACGGCACCCTTGGGGTGTTGCGCCATGGGCTGAAGATTCGCAATGCCCGGTTTTGCCTGTGCCAGTTTATGCCGGAGCATGATCTGAACCCGGATACGCTGGCCCGTTATAAAGAGAACCGTTGTCGCCTTGTGCCGGAGCTGGTGTATTCGCCCTATGCTACCGATGAGCACCTTGTTGAAACCGGTAAAAAGGCCAGGTCGTGGCGCATTGATCTGGTGCTGTTTATCAATGGTCTGCCGGTAGCGACGCTGGAGCTGAAATCCGAGTTCAAGCAGTCGGTGGATAACGCCATTCGGCAGTATAAAACCACTCGCCAGCCCAAAGACCCGGAAACCGGTAAGCCGGAACCGCTGCTCACCTTCAAGCGGGGTGCGCTGGTGCATTTTGCTGTCAGCCAGTATCAGGTTTATATGGCAACCCGGTTGGCCGGTGCTGATACCTTCTTCCTGCCGTTTAATAAGGGGACAAAAGAAGGCGGCGCTGGTAATGATATTCCCGACGATGAGAACCGCTATGCCACCGATTACCTGTGGAATGAGGTGCTGCTGCCGGACAACCTGCTGAATATTCTTGCCCGTTACATTCACCTTGAGATTAAGGAGTCCGAAGACTGGGAAGGCCGCAAAACCAAAAAGGAGACGCTGATTTTCCCTCGGTATCACCAATGGGATGTGGTGCGTAAACTGATTGGCGCTGCCCGTACCGAAGGTTCCGGCCATCGTTACCTGGTGCAACACAGTGCCGGTTCCGGCAAGTCCAATTCAATTGCCTGGACTGCCCATCAGCTATCCACCCTTTATAAAGACGACGGTGATAAACAGTTCCATTCAGTGATCGTGATTACCGACCGGACGGTGCTGGACGACCAGCTTCAGGATACCATTTACCAGTTTGAACACGCCGATGGTGTGGTGGAGCGCATTAATAATAAGGAGGGGCAGGGCTCAAAATCAGAGAAGCTGGCCAGTGCCCTGGAAAATGCCCAGCCGATTATTATCGTGACCATCCAAACTTTTCCGTTTGTACTGGCAGCTATTGAGAGCAGTACCAATCCAGTAATTCCCACAACGACTGAAAGCCCGCTGTTCCCAAGGTCTGGAAGCTTACAGGACAATTTCAGCTACGCAGTCTAAAATAGATGATGCTTTTGGCAAAATAGCAACACAGTATCCTATGCCTACCTCTTATAATCATTCGGTTACTACTGACCTCATTGATCTTGTCTTTGAACAAGTTCAAGAGATTCCCGATCCTCGCTCACAAAAAGGGCGCTCATCAAATTTTTCCATTTCCGATTTGTTTATGTATGCCCTTGCTGTTTTTCATAACAAAAATCCATCGTTACTGGCCTGCGATGACAAACGTGAACAGCCCACTATCAAGGAAAACGCCAAGAGTTTATATCATGTTCAAAATATACCCTGTGATACCTATCTGAGATCAATAATTGATCACGTTAAGACAAAGCATATTCGACCACTGTTTCTCGCCCTTTTTGCTTATTGTCAGCGTCGTGGGAAATTGAAACATTTTCAATATTTTAAAGAGGGCTACCTGGCTCCCATTGATGGCACACAAACTTTTACGTCAAAGAGTATCAATTGTAAAAACTGTTGCACAAAAAACGCCGACAATCCTAAAAAAACAACTGTTTTCTATCATCAGTTATCCGCGATCTGTCTTGTAAAGCCAGGATTGAAAACAGTTCTGCCGTTAATGCCAGAACCTATTACTCAACAAAAAGATGCTTCCAAAAATGACTGTGAAGTGCGTGCCCTTGAACGCATTCTGGAAGATCTCTCCAGGGAACACTACCACCTGAAATTGGTACTGGGTTTAGATGGTCTCTATTCCAAGGGGCCAACCCTTAAACTCATCCGGTCTTATGGTCACAATTTTATCACTGTTGCCAAGGACAGTGATCATGAGGCTTTGCTGGAAGCCGTTGATGATCTGGACCGGGAAGGCAAAGTCCGTCGGTTCACTTATACCGACAAACGGGGTCACCGGCATTCGTTTCGCTACGTAAACGATGTTCCACTCAATAAGTCACATCCTGATTTTATGGTCAATTATGTCGACTATGTGGAAACGGATTCGGATGGAAAAATAAAGTACTGCAATAGCTGGGTAACCAGCCTGCCCATTCACAACCATATGTGTTGCATGAAAATCATGCGAGGAGGACGCGCACGGTGGTTAATTGAAAATGAAACGTTCAATACACTGAAGAATTTGGGTTACAGTCTTGAGCATAACTATGGTCATGGTGAAGAGAATCTGGCAAGCAACTTTGCCTGTCTGATGTTTCTTGCCTTTCTGATTGATCAAATTGTTGAGCTTTCCTGCCCATTATTTAATGAAGCGCTGAAGGCTAACAAGCGGAAAAAGATTTTTTGGGAAAAGCAGAGGAATTTTTTTGAGATTTTTGTGGTTAGTTCCTGGGTGTTATTCATGAAGGGGCTGATCTTGCAGGGTACACCTGAACCAAAACCGAAAGGCAAGCGAGTGAAACCAAGTGAACAGCCAAAACGGAAAATGATCAGCATCCGGAGTTTATTCCCTGATACGGCATAGTTACCAAATAATAACCCATTTTCTTCAGTGAATTTAAGTTAACCTATGGATCAGATTTTGTGCTGAGTTTTTTGTTTGTGTCCAAAAAAGTAATGAGACAATTAAGGGAAAATCTTTATTTTTTCCCTTTTTGCGGGAATTGCTGGTACCAATCTGCAGAAACGTCGTTATGCCATTATTGCTGATGAGGCACACTCTTCCCAGACGGGCGATACTGCCAAGAAGCTGAAAGAGGTGCTGATGGTGGATGGTGAAGCAAAGGAAGCGGAGCCTTCAGCTAATAAAGGGCTGTCGGCAGAAGACAAGTTGAATGCATCTGTTGCCGCACGACGGAAGAGCGGCAATCTCAGTTATTTTGCTTTTACAGCTACGCCAAAGGCAAAGACGCTGGAAACCTTTGGTCGGCTGGCTAATCCGGATGAACCACCTTCAAAGAAGAACCTGCCCCAGGCATTCCATGTGTACTCCATGCGACAGGCCATTGAAGAAGGCTTTATCCTGGATGTGCTGAAGAACTACACCAATTACAAAGTCGCCTACAAGCTGGCCCAGAAGATTGCCGCTACCGATGACGAAGTGGACAGCAAGCGTGCCAAGGTGAAGGTGGGGCGCTGGGTACGCCTCCATGAGCACAATATCAGCCAGAAGGTAAAGGTGATCGTCCAGCACTTTCAGGAACATGTGATGGGACTGCTGGGTGGTCAGGCCAAGGCGATGGTGGTGACCAGCTCCCGCAAGGAAGCGGTACGCTATAAGCTGGCCTTTGAGAAGTACCTGTCTGAACACAAGAGTTCCATTGCCGTGATGGTAGCTTTTTCCGGTGAGGTGCAGTTCGACCAGAATGATCCGGACAGTGCCGCCATTCTTGATGAGAAATTTACGGAAAAAAATATGAACCCCGGCCTCAAAGGACGGGATATGCGTAAGGCGTTCGATACCGACGATTACCAGATTATGCTGGTGGCCAATAAGTTCCAGACCGGCTTTGACCAGCCCAAGCTCTGCGCCATGTATGTGGATAAACCGTTGGGTGGTGTGGAGTGTGTGCAGACCCTTTCCCGGCTTAATCGTACCTATCCCGGCAAGGCGGAGAGCGGCACCTTTGTGCTGGACTTTGTTAATGAGCCGGACGATATTCTGGCCGCCTTCCAGCCTTACTACCAGACAGCAGAGCTGGCGGATGTGTCTGACCCGGACAAAATCTTTGAGCTGCATGAAAAGCTGCGGGCCAGTGGCATTTTTACCTGGAATGAAGTGGAGCGGTTCTGCGAAGCTTTCCTGACCCGAAAGAAAAGCAATGCTGCTGTCAGTAATATCTGCAAGCCTGCGGTGGAACGGTGGCAGCAGCGTTACAGCTCTGCGGTGGCGGCTTATGAGCAGGCCAGGGATATGCTGGACCGGATGAAAAAGTCCGGCGATGCGGTGCTGATCGCCAACGGTGAAAACAGCCTGAAGGAGTGCAAGCAGGAAAAAGACCGGCTGGAGATTTTCAAGAAAGACCTGGGCAGCTATACCCGTTACTACGAGTTTATGTCCCAGATTGTCGATTATGATGATATTGAACTGGAACAGCTCAGCCTGTTTGCCCGTTACCTGCGGCCGCTGCTGCGTGAACAGGTTCTGGCAGAAGACGACATTGATCTGGATAACGTGGTGATGAGCCACTATCGTCTATCTAAAATCCGCCAGCAGGACATTCAGCTTAAGGAAGACAGTCCCGAGTACAAACTGGAACCGGGCAGCGATATGGGTACTGCCAAACCCAAGGATAAGAAAGAGGAGTTTCTGTCGCAGATTCTGGCCCGATTGAATGAGCTGTTTATTACCGACAACCTGTCGGATGCGGACCTGATCAATTATGCCTATACCGTTCGGGACAAGCTGGCGGAAAACGACACGGTGATGAAACAGATTGCCAATAACACCGCTGAACAGGCCTTGCTGGGGGATTTCCCGAAGGCCATTGATGATGCGGTGATGGACAGCAACGAAGCTCACCAGGAGATGATGTTGCAGTACCTGTCCAACCCGGAGCTGGCCAGAGGGTTTGCGCGGGTGGTGTTTGATATGTTGAAGGGGTGATATGCTCCTTCAGTTTTCCTTTTGATGAGTTTCAACAACTCAACCTTGTTATACCGAGAACAATCATTTTTGTAGGAGCTATCCCGAAAATACCTGATTATCCCTACAGGGTGCCAGACGAAGAGGCTGCGGTTGTTCCTTTTTGGTAGTGGGGAGAGACCTAAGCAGCATGATTGGCTGCTCAGGTATTTTTCTCAATGGGTGACGGGCACAACCCGCGTATAGATATAAAGCAGTGGCCGAGCAGGAGTTCCATTTTTACGGGTCACTTCTCCGGTTAGGCGGTGGCCTGCCTGCAAATGCCGGTGGAACAGATCGAGTCGTCCGCGGTCTACATAGCCGAGTTTCTGGCCATTCAGTTCTATCCGGATAGCCCTGTCATCAAAGGTGTTTGATGGCTCAGGTATAAAGCTGACGTTGGCCTCCAGGGGGATATCGTCAACGGCTACCTCAGACTCATGTCGAAAACCGGCCACTTCAACGATAAACTCGAATGCCCCGTCAGTATTGTCAAACGGATGGATCAGCTCGAAGCCATCATCAGGTAGCCGGGCTCCTGAATACCCCAGTAAGGCAAAGTCACTGATTTGAACCTCCGGTTTTAAGCCTCTAAGCTCCAGGTAACGGGAGAAATCACTACGGGTTCGAGGCGGCAGTCGACGGATAAAGGCATCAAGCACCTGGTTATCATACTGACTGACTCCCTCCTGAACCTGAAAGGCAGGGTAGCCGGTAAAACCGTTTGCTACTGCCTGCTGAAAATCTTTACTGTCGGAAAAATACCGGAGAGTCACCTTTTCACCCTTGCGTACCAGTTCGCCCACCACAAAGCGAGACCGGTTTTTGCTTGCCAGTGCCTGCCATGAGAGAAGAATTCGATCAGGTTCGACCAAGTGTTCAATATGCCTCATTTCCAATCATCTCCAGTGCTTCTAACAGCAACCGCTTTCTGTAACAGGTTAGCTTGTGTATAAACGCTGCCCTTTCTGCTGTCAGCGGGGATTGTATATGAAAGGTGGTCAGTTCACTAAGTATCTTAAGCAAAGCATCGTCTTCCCATTGCAGCCTGTCAATCAAGAGTGGCACTACCTCAGGGTATTTTCGGCAGTATCGGCTGACACCTTCAATCAGCGGCAACCTTCCTTCATCATCCTTATGCCACTTCATTTGATGTCGCCCCCGGTTGATATAAGCGAGCAGCATATTATTATCACGCACGCATTGATTGAACTTTTTCGGGAAGAGCTCATGGCCAAGACTGGTGCCATTATCAAAGAAGGGTGAAAGCCGGGCAGTGCCTTCGTTGCCATTCCAGATGACTTTCCAGTTTTCCTGGTGTCGGTCGGTGTTGCCGATCAGCGCATCAAAGCAGAGGCATAGCCCCCAGTATTCTTTCCAGCTATGGGTCAGTTGCTTGCTGATAGTCATTGCCCTGGAAAAGGTAATGATCGACGTTAGGTTATGCTGCCTGCCTTTATCACGATCGTAGCCCGTAATCATTTTCTGCATATACTCACCACCCGGTGTCGATCGTTCTTCTATACCAGGGGAGTAACCGATAAACCACTCACATAGGCTGCCTGGTTCACCAGTTGCGGAATTTACTGAGACGAAAACTGGTGGAGCCTGAAGTTGCATTAATCGGCCAATCTGGAAGGCGATTACTTCACACCAGTATTGATCTGGATGCCGGGGCTTACTTGGGTCTTTTGCACTCTTGATAGCTTCCTTAAACAGGTAACGGTGGCCGGGAATGCAAAAATCGTAGGGCGTGTTATCAGGGCAGACCCGTAGCGTTTTGACCCGGGCACCTTCGGGATAGACCTCATACTCTTCATGGACAGGCCAGTGGGCTATATCAACTACCTGGTCATTGGGTTGGATAATGTTATCTCGGTCAATCACTGCAGGTTCCGGCTAATGGATAAGGGCTGAACCAGTTTACTGGGTGCAGGCTGAAAAATCTTGGGGGGTTTACTGCTGTTGGCCTTTTTGAGTGTAAAAATGAGTACAATTTATGGACACGGTTTTCAGGCCCGATAAGTCACTGATCTGACGTGTCCAGTAAAGTTGTTTCTGATCAATTGGGCATAGTGTAAATCAGAGTCTGGTTTTTCCTTTACTCAAACAAGATGTTAAAGGAAGCAGTAGCGTGAAAGGCCAGAATGTCGGATACATCCGGGTCAGCAGTATTGACCAGAACACCTCCCGCCAGCTTGATGGTATTGAGCTGGATACCACCTTTGAAGAACATTGCAGCGGTAGAGACATCAATCGGCCTCAATTAAAAGCCTGTCTTCCGCATTTGCGACAAGGTGACAGATTACATGTCCACTCTATAGATCGTCTTGCTCGCAGTCTGAAAGGTCTTCAGTCGCTGGTAGAAGACCTTACCGAACATGGCATCAGCATCCAGTTCCACAAAGAAAACCTGGTTTTTACCGGCGACAGCAACCCGATGCATAAGCTGATGTTTCAGATGATGGGCGCTTTTGCCGAGTTCGAGCGAAGTATGATCCGGGAGCGACAGCAGTAATTCCCACAACGACTGAAAGCCCGCTGTTCCCAAGGTCTGGAAGCTTACAGGACAATTTCAGCTACGCAGTCTAAAATAGATGATGCTTTTGGCAAAATAGCAACACAGTATCCTATGCCTACCTCTCATAATCATTCGGTTACTACTGACCTCATTGATCTTGTCTTTGAACAAGTTCAAGAGATTCCCGATCCTCGCTCACAAAAAGGGCGCTCATCAAATTTTTCCATTTCCGATTTGTTTATGTATGCCCTTGCTGTTTTTCATAACAAAAATCCATCGTTACTGGCCTGCGATGACAAACGTGAACAGCCCACTATCAAGGAAAACGCCAAGAGTTTATATCATGTTCAAAATATACCCTGTGATACCTATCTGAGATCAATAATTGATCACGTTAAGACAAAGCATATTCGACCACTGTTTCTCGCCCTTTTTGCTTATTGTCAGCGTCGTGGGAAATTGAAACATTTTCAATATTTTAAAGAGGGCTACCTGGCTCCCATTGATGGCACACAAACTTTTACGTCAAAGAGTATCAATTGTAAAAACTGTTGCACAAAAAACGCCGACAATCCTAAAAAAACAACTGTTTTCTATCATCAGTTATCCGCGATCTGTCTTGTAAAGCCAGGATTGAAAACAGTTCTGCCGTTAATGCCAGAACCTATTACTCAACAAAAAGATGCTTCCAAAAATGACTGTGAAGTGCGTGCCCTTGAACGCATTCTGGAAGATCTCTCCAGGGAACACTACCACCTGAAATTGGTACTGGGTTTAGATGGTCTCTATTCCAAGGGGCCAACCCTTAAACTCATCCGGTCTTATGGTCACAATTTTATCACTGTTGCCAAGGACAGTGATCATGAGGCTTTGCTGGAAGCCGTTGATGATCTGGACCGGGAAGGCAAAGTCCGTCGGTTCACTTATACCGACAAACGGGGTCACCGGCATTCGTTTCGCTACGTAAACGATGTTCCACTCAATAAGTCACATCCTGATTTTATGGTCAATTATGTCGACTATGTGGAAACGGATTCGGATGGAAAAATAAAGTACTGCAATAGCTGGGTAACCAGCCTGCCCATTCACAACCATATGTGTTGCATGAAAATCATGCGAGGAGGACGCGCACGGTGGTTAATTGAAAATGAAACGTTCAATACACTGAAGAATTTGGGTTACAGTCTTGAGCATAACTATGGTCATGGTGAAGAGAATCTGGCAAGCAACTTTGCCTGTCTGATGTTTCTTGCCTTTCTGATTGATCAAATTGTTGAGCTTTCCTGCCCATTATTTAATGAAGCGCTGAAGGCTAACAAGCGGAAAAAGATTTTTTGGGAAAAGCAGAGGAATTTTTTTGAGATTTTTGTGGTTAGTTCCTGGGTGTTATTCATGAAGGGGCTGATCTTGCAGGGTACACCTGAACCAAAACCGAAAGGCAAGCGAGTGAAACCAAGTGAACAGCCAAAACGGAAAATGATCAGCATCCGGAGTTTATTCCCTGATACGGCATAGTTACCAAATAATAACCCATTTTCTTCAGTGAATTTAAGTTAACCTATGGATCAGATTTTGTGCTGAGTTTTTTGTTTGTGTCCAAAAAAGTAATGAGACAATTAAGGGAAAATCTTTATTTTTTCCCTTTTTGCGGGAATTGCTGGAGCGACAGCGGGAGGGAATTGCTGCGGCCAGGAAGCAGGGCAAACGGATTGGGGCAAAACCCAGGCTCACATCTGAACAGGTAAAAGAGCTGTTTCGGCGTGTGGCTGACGGTGAACAGAAAAAGGCACTGGCTCAGGAGTTCCGCATTAGCAGACAAACACTCTATAACCTTTTGTGAAGAACCCTAAACCTGAATCTACATTTACTCTACCAGTTCAGAACTACCAGAGGGACAATGTTGTGATTCTCTGAGCCTAAAGACACCACATCCCCATTCGAGCAACAGCAGGCAGGGCTAATCTTCTGTGCTTTTTAAGGTACTTTTGGTAAGTGCTCTTATGCATCCTTTTAGGCTTATGAGGTGGACTAGTGGCAAAATCACTGCCAGCATTGCCAAGCTTGTCTTTGATTGCCTGGCAAGACTTAAGTGATCGATCAAAATGCCCAAGCGTCTGGCTATGATAAAGCGGCCCATACCAGCGCCGATGGGCAAAGCCATTCCTCCCCATCAACAGCTTGCCAGCACGAATTTCCAACATAGGGCAATAGAAGTAGGGTCTGCGGGTTTTGCCTTTCAGGGTACTGACCCATTCAAATCCGATGACCTGCTCCCTGGTCTCAATTTTTCCGGCATCATTCCAGACAGGGTACTCAACATGCAGACACTGCTCCCAGCCCCAGAACCGGGTTTTGCATTTCATCCTGATGGCGAACGACTTGCCAAACCGGATAACTGTTTTTCTTCCAGGCTCCAGTATTCCATTCCGGTAAAGCCAGCAAATGTCCAGAGTATAGAAATCCTCAACATTTTTTTCGCAGCTGGCCTTTTTGCCACTGTTGTAACCTCCCATGGTCACCTCCCTGTAGAACCTAAATTCCTACGCAAAATCTCATTAAACAGCTCACCAAATAATAACAGAAGGGCTTAACGCCACAGCACCAGATGTAACCACTACCATCAACAATCCATTTAACATCCTCCTATAGCAGGCGTTAAGGTATCGCAGTACAGCTTGGCGGGTTGGGGTAGACTGCCAGTAGTTCTACAGCAAATGCCCCCTAAACAGTCAGTTGCCCTTGCTGGGTGGCTCTGACTATAGACGGTAAGTTTACCGGGAATTAAGGCAGAACCTCCTTTTCTTGCCTTCCCGTCAAACTGTTTGTAATGACCTGAAGTGAGCCGACCATTTTTATAGTTGATCAAACATCAGCGTTTATTTCTTTGGCGGATCAGCAGTCATAGGCTCCAGTGAATCAACGTTGTATTGTCGAAACCGTCGTCTGACGTCCAGTATTACCTGCTCAATAGGTTCTTTGGAAGGAGTGATCATAGTCATTGGGATGCCGTCAAGAACCAGTCTATAAGCCAATGGCACTGACTTAAGCTCACTTCCCTTGGTATTTCTTGAGTCTGCGTGCCTGCGACCTGGAATGCTGGAGCCTTTTATGCGGTTTTGGCCGTTTCTTAACGGCCCTTGGCTCCGACCGACCGGGTCGATTTCCAACAATATGCTGTCCTATGATGTCCAACATATTAATGATTTTCTGTTCCAGCCAGTCACCCGATGCTCCCAGCAACGTCTGAAGGAATGACACCAGCGTTTCCTGAGCCGTTTTAAAACTCAATTCCCGTGGAGTCTTGTCAATGTGCTTTGCTGTTTTCCCCATCAGTGCCCGTATCAGGTTGTATACCAGAAAGTTGATGCTTATTTCTTTTCTCACCATTTCCGGACTTTTACAACGCAGCATATCCATTTTCATGGTCGTTTTGATGACATCAAAATCAATCTCGACGTGCCAGCGTTTCAGATACAGCGCAATGATCTCTGTCCGGGGATACTCCTCAGCATCCAATAAAGTGGTGATGATGGTGCGACGTTTGTTCTTGACAGCACGGATTACCAGCTCTGCAGGCATCTGATCATAAAGCTCCTGACTCATCCACTCAGGTCGGACTGGTCTTGTTAATTTGAATAATCCATCCTTGCTACCCAGCTTTTGATCGCATTTCCGGAAATCAATATGGCGGGCACCATTTTTCTCGAAAACCACGTCAGCCTTGGCTTGTAACAGCAAAGCCAACAGAAAGTAGTTCTCAAAATTCGCATCACCTAACAGGATGCCGCCATCCTGCAGATGGGAGAACAATTTCCTGAGCAAAGCTTGTTCTCCGGTTTCTTTCCCTTCGTAGGCAGCCACAGCAAAATCAAGCAATGCGCCACTGCCAAGACATATCAAAACAAGAATTCTGAGAATCGGGAAACCAAGCCCTTTTTTTGAGTGCCAGGTTGAGGATATTCTTTCTGATTTTTCTCGGTGTCAGGCATCAACAATGTTGAACCATCAGTAAGCAGTACACGACGTTGATGCCATAGCCATGATTCTGGTGAGGCGTGATCAAGGCTATTGCCAGATATGCGCAGCAAACCTCTTACGGATGCTTCACTCAACCGTTGCCTCGCTTTGCAATATGCGCTGGTGTCAGTGTTGGGCACTTTCTTCTTGTTGCCCCTGACGACCTGGTCTCTCGCTTCATCAATGAGGGCGTGGCGACATGACTTGGTGTCACTGGCCACCTGTCGCATGAACAAGGTTAATGTTTTGATGGGTGGAAAGTCCCTTACCCTGTAGCCGGGGTAACAATTCTGAAAAGAGTTAAGGTCATCAGAGGTAAGGATTGATGAAAATTCATCACTTTCAGTCTGTGCAAATTGGTGAAGGCATTCATCTGCGAGGGACAGAAACTCTTGGCTACACTTGTTCATGGTTTGCTCGGAAGGGAAATATTTAGTGCTTGTCCGAAAACCCATCAGCCCTTGAAAACAGCAGTCTGTGACCTAACTTAATCATTGAAGATTTCCACTGACAGGCTGTTTTCTCACTCATGCGCCAAACCATCAAGCCACAAATGCAGTTAGGCGAGGTCGATATCTCTGCCATCACCTTCAACCCCAAATCCAGGGACGACATACCCCGCCTCTTGCGGGCTTTTCAGCATATCTGGGTCACCCCAGAGCTGAGAGAGCAGGTTTTTCAAGCCCTTGAGCGAATGATACCCGCCAGCCGTGACAATGGCCGCCCAGGTATGGATCTCTGGAAAATACTGATTTTTGGCACCCTGCGTCTGACCATCAACTGCGACTACGACCGCCTTCAGGAGCTGGCCAATGAACACGGTACGTTGCGGCAAATGCTCGGACACGGACCATACTGTACCCACTCTTATCACATCCAGACTTTGCAGGATAATATCGCCCTGTTCACCCCGGAAATACTGGACGAGATCAACCAGATTGTGGTCAATGCCGGTCACCAGCTGGTAAAAAAAAAGAAGAGCGGATATGCGCCCGCGCTGACTCGTTTGTCGTAAAAACCAATGCCCACTTTCCAACGGATATTAACCTGCTCCGGGATGCCGTTCGCAAGATGATCGAGTGGGCAGCCTGCCTGTCGTCAGAGCAGCAGGAAAGCCTGTGGCGACAGAGCAACTACTTGCAGGATCAGCACAAAAAGCGTTTTCACAAAGCCCGTAACCTGAAACGTTCAACGTCGTCTAATGAGTCGCTTCGTGAAGCACGACAGCATGATATCGAAATCGTCCATGCTGAGTATGTAGCCTACAGCCAGAAGCTTATCCGCAAGGCTGAAATAACCTTGAATCTCTTGAAGACACGGATACCCGGAGACTTGCGACTGAAAGAGCTGGAGCACTGGATAAAAGATGCAGACTACCAGTGCCAACTGATTATCCGTCGTGTACTGAACCACGAAACCATTCCGCACAGTGAGAAGGTTTTTTCGTTATTCGAACGCCATACGGAATGGATCAGTAAAGGAAAAGCTGGCGTTCCTGTAGAACTCGGCCTCAGGGTGTGCGTGATTCAAGATCAGTTTGGTTTCACGCTTCACCATTTGGTCATGGAAAAACAGACTGATGACCAGGTGACTGTAGCCATTGCTAAAGGCGCAAAACAGCGGTTTCCTGAAGTATCGCAGGTCAGTTATGACCGGGGATTCTGGTCAAAAGAGAACCTTGAAAAGCTGGAAACATTTCTTGACCGAGCCGTCTTACCCAAAAAGGGGCGATGGTCTGAACAAGACCGGAAGCGTGAACGACACCCTGATTTTGTCAGGGCAATGAAGAAGCATTCCGCGGTAGAGTCCGACATTAATGCACTTGAGCAGCACGGGCTGGACCGATGTCCGGACTCAGGGATTGACGGTTATCGTCGGTATGTTGGCCTGGCGGTTTTAGGAACCAATCTGCACCGCTTGGGCTCTATACTGCAAAAGCAATCCAGTCAGGCTGTCAAAAAAGCAGCCTGAACGGGAGAAGCGTGCCAGAAAACAAACGATCATCGTTGGGTGAAGATTACGGACACCCGAAAAACGGGAAAATGATTAAGTTTTGATCAAAAAAGGAGGCGACTGGTATGAGCGACCTGTTTTGTTTTCAAAAAAATTTTGTAAGTGCCTGTTGAGTCGGATTATTCATGGGTTTTCTGACAGGCACTATTTAGGTTTGTGACTTTTTATAGTCGCTTCTTTCCGAGTAAGCCTTGAATTATCAAGGGCTGAGGCCTTAAGTCAGTGCCATTGGTCTATAAGCGGTCATCTTGGGAGGATTGGCAACTGATGCATTATTGTCAGTTACATCATGCAATGCTTCCCGCTGATTATTGCTTAAATAAGAAATCAACCCTGCTTTATGTATGCGGATGGCTTCCACAATACGAGTTGTCATTTTTGACCTTGGGCCGACCAGCTTTAGCTGGTCAGACCCCAAAACACATAGGTTCAAACCAGACTGCCTTAATTCGTTATTAAACTGTGCAATGTTCATATGACCATCTCCGTGAGGTCGTCATTGTCGCTTACAGCTGTTGATTCAAGTTCACGAGGTTCACTATGTTCACTGTCGGTAGAGATTTGTTGTGTATGATGTGTACTTAGTGAATCAGGTTGCGTTATCTGTTTTGTTACAGTGACTGGGATTCCACTATTTCCACGTTTATGAAAAGTGAAAGAAATACCTATCATTGCCAGAGCAGCGGATTGTCGTTTAATGGCATTACTAAACCCCTTCGGTGACTTAGGCCAGCCTTCAAAGTCATTGCCCTTATAGGACTCAACGGTATTGAATAGCTGCCCAACCGTACCGGTGAACACTATCGTATTAGTTGACTGGTTACAGAGTGCAATCAAAGCCATTGCTGCCGGGCAGCTATCCAGTGCATTAAGTGCCAGCTCTTTTTGGTTTTCAAAAAACAGATCGTTAAATACGCCAGGGGTTCCCATTACCCTCCCGACAGCTTCACCCAGAATGCCGAAATCTGCTAAACGTGGAAGCTGTTCAAGCTGAATCTCAGACAATATGTCAAGTGATTTAGCCAGGATTTCCAGCAAGGCTCCAAACAGTTCTGGGTATGCTTTCTTAAAGTCAGCTTTTATACCTTTATCATTTTGACGCTGGTCTCGGGGGATCAGAGGTAACGTAATACTGACGGTTCTATCTGCCATATCCTGCCTGGTGGCAAGTGGCGTAATACCATTTACGATTTGTGGGCGCTTTACTTCAAAAGTTACTTCATTGCCATCAGAGTACAGCTCGCGTTTGGCGTAGCCAGTGCCTGTACTGATTTGGCACATGGCATCTTGATAACGTTCAGGCAAGTGGCTAACGTTTTCACTGGTTAGCACCCAGTTAGCCGCAGCAGTAACATACAAATCATCGATTGACTTGGGCAGTGCCCGGAGCAGGGCTTTATTGGGGTCAATTAAAGATCGGATAATGGATGATGTATGACTTTTTCCGGTTCCGTGCGAGCCAAGTATTTCCAGAATTGGCTTTTGTGTTTCAGGCCGAAGTGCTTCGACCATCCAGGCCAGAACCAGTAAGCGGTCTTTTTCTGGGACGTTCACAAAGGACCAGAGGTTATTGATGTCACCACCCGTCGTGGGTACCGGCAGTGAACGCATGGCATCTGTACGAATAAACTTGACTGGACTTATATCCAGCACTATCCATCCAGTAGCATCGACCTTTATGACTTGCCATTGATCATTACTTAAATCGACATAAATAGCCCCTTCATGATGAGCTACTCTGGTGTATACAGGCTGTGTTGTACCGGCATATCTGGCGGTAGACGCCAGAGCTTCCAGTGCATCTTTCAGGTGCTCCTGCTTAGCTGTCTTTTTGGTTGCCTGGTAATACCAGAAACCGAGGGTTAACTTGAATGTTTTGCTGTAGATGGCATAAGTTTGCTGTTCACCACTGTTACCGTGAAAAGAGGCAAAAGGCTTTCCATCGAGATCAGTAAATAGCTCACAGCTTGCAGTGGCGAGTTCGACTATTTGCTCAGAAATGGTTGCGCTGCGTCCAGCAGAGGTGTCCGTCAACTGTTCTTTAAGTAGTTTTGTTTGTGCCGAGTTATCCATTCATTAAGTCCTTTCAAGAAGCGCTAGATCATTGAAGTCGGTACCTGCTTGGCCTTTGGGAAATACTGGATACACAAGGCTTGCCCCCGTCGAATTAGCGGCTTCTCTTCCTTTTGATATACCAGGGTTTCCAGGAGTAAATCGATCATTGTCAGCAGCAATGATGATATGCAGGTTTGGGTATTGTTTTCTGATAGCAATGGCAACAGGTTTCAGATTGTCGGCAAAGAATGCCACGGCGACAGGCAGACCGGTTTCCTGATGAATTGTTGCTCCAGTTGCATACCCTTCGCAGATATATAAGATGTCAGCAATTACTCCGATGAGATGAAAGCATCCTGAAACGCGTCCTCCCCGTTGAAACCATTTAGAGCCGTTTGGGCTAATGAATTGTAGACTCGTGATATTGCCATCAATATCACGTATCGGAACAACAATAAGCTGATTTGACCGCCCTAGACCGTAACCATTGACCTCTTTCCGGACCATATAGGGCATGTGCTGAACATCATGTGGTAATTGCAGAAAAAATGCAGTGGACTCATCTGCTACACATTGCTGTTCCTGGTGGCGCTTTTCCTTTTGCTGTTGTCTGACAGATTCCAGCAGATATTGATATTCACCTTGCTCTGCTTCTGTCAGTTGATTTTTTTGTACAGCGTACCAATTGAATTTTTCATTAGTCTTCCAGCTCCCATAGACTGCGGCAGGAATGGGGGCTAAAAAAGAACGTACCACCCATTGAGGGTACCTTTCTTATCTCCCTTGACATGGAATCGATGTATTTCACCATCGTAAATAGGCATGCCCTTAAGAGGGTAGCCATTGCTTTCCATGGCATGAGATGACTGCTGGGCAATCTCACATGGCATGAATGCATTGGTTGTAACTTTTCGAGTCATTTCATAATCCATTGCAAGTAATTTTTTCACGGCCGATTACTTAAGCGACGTGCGTCTTTGTTCTAAGATCAATGAATTCCAAAATATCCCCGTAGCGGTATCGTACCCAGCGGCCTACTTTTACGAATTTTAGTGGGTATCTTCCTGTTGATCGCCAGACTGACAAGGTGCCAGTGGTTACGTGGAGGATTTGAGCTGTTTGTGTTGGAAGTAGCAGATCATCTAGGTGGAATGATTTGATTTCATTCTCCGATTGGTTGGCTACAGCTTTACTAGGGTAAGTGGTAGGTAGATCAGCATCCATGTTGTTCTCCAATAAGCAGGGTGGTCTTTGGTTTAACTTGCTTAATGGATATGACGTTAAAGGGTATTTTTATTCTGAGGAAGGTCACTTCTAGGCGTCTGCATAATTTGGATGCAAACGTCCTGCGTCTGCTTATGCAGACGCGATATCAGCTTATTGTGCGAGGCATGTTGGGCAATTTTTTATATGCGAATTTAGCCAGCCTGCAATTGTTCGTTTGTCGCGGGATGGTGATAAATAACCAATATCTTCCTTTTTTTTGCAAAAATCACGAAGTGGTTCTGCTAATACTTTCGCAGCTTCGGCAACTGATTGGTACGAGCTTTTATGGTACTGATCAACAATGAATTTCCTCATTGGCGCATATCTTTTGGCATCTCTTATGTTAGCTGCATTGCATGCTATTTCGCCCTTATCTGGTGATGGTACATGCTCAGGCCCGAAGGTTGTAAGTTGTGAAGCCACGTTTACCAAATATTGAAATGTCCCCTCTTTGTTTAGCTCAAGTCTTGTTCTTGATAAAAAATCCATAGCTCGTAAGCCGTGAGTTACTGCATCCACTAAAGCAGTGTGTTTTTCTCGGTCCGTTGCGGCAGCCACTCCCGACGATTACACGACAATATCTATAGCAGGTGCATAGACTGACTCATAATATTCACAAAAAAAGATAATCTTCAGCGACTTTAGCTGGAGAAAAACCTCTATTTCTAACCCTGAAAAACCCTGGCTATCTTCTGATGTTATGAAGTATCAAATTCTAGTTTCTGGGCTTTGGATCCATGGGCAATTGCTTTAAACAAAGCATCCCAACTATCAATCATCAAGGTAAGAAATAAGCTGGTTATTTTTTTCCATAGTCGTTTTCGTGTTGGCTTCGCTGGTTTATTTAATGCTTTTTGAAATCGTGGACAAGCCAATTCCTGGATTTGATCCACAAGAAAAGCCAGGAATGAAAGGTAGGCGAAATTCGTAGCCAGGTGAGATTCGCCATGACCATAGCTGTGCTCAAGTTGATAGCCTTGGTTTTTCAGGGTGTTAAATGTTTGGTTCTCAATATGCCATCTACAACGACCTCCTCTCATGACAGATTCAACTGTCTTTTTGGTTAATTCAATATCCGTTACCCAGCACCAAACATGCGAATTACCTGCTTTATCAATTTCAATATAATCCAGGACATTAACCTGCTCTGCATCATCCTGAAGATTCAGGGTCACATTGTTTGCATAGCGAAATCGATGAGTTGTATTTTTCTCTTTATCAACGATGGTATGGTGCTCAACTTCGCCCTGATCATAAAGCTCATTCATGACCTCAATAAGCGACTCATGGTTACCATCTTTTGCGACGATAATATAGTGCCAGCCATACTTCTTGATCAGAGCAATGGTGGGGTTATCAGCGTATAAGAGGCTGTTTTAAAACTACTTAAACCTTCGTAGCATTATGCGAATCATGCATATATAAACGAAGGCTTCTGAACTCCTTGGCAGCTGTTCATAGTCTTTAGATAAACGTCTGGATCCTTCAAACCAGCCAAAGGTTCTCTCCACAACCCAGCGCCTGGCTTGAACGACAAACTTTCCCCGTGGGCGTTTTGTGATTTCAAGTTCCCTTTTGGGTTTGAAGCGATAAAACCACTCTTCAAGGTAACCCCGGTAGCCACAATCAGCCCAGACTTTCCGGATGTTTTTAAAGTATTTCTTAAGGTGAGCCAGTATGAATTGACCTGCAAAACTATCACTAAATGCGGCTGCGTGTACCCATACCACCAGAATCAGGCCAAGAGTATCAACAGCTATATGACGTTTTCTGCCTTTTATTTTCTTCCCGCCATCATAGCCTCGATCCCCCCCTTTTACCGAGGTTTTCACGGATTGGGAGTCAATGCTTGCTGCTGTTGGTTGTGGCTCTTTGCCCGCCTGAATTCGCACCTGGTCACGAAGAGCATCATGCACCTTCTTCCATGTGCCATCTTGTTTCCAGATTCGAAAATAGGTGTAGACAGTACTCCATGGTGGAAAGTCAGAAGGCAGCATTCGCCACTGACAGCCTGTTTTAGTGAGATAGAATATGGCATTCAATATCAGACGATAACTCCAGTCGCGTGGTCGCCCATTTTTTGGAGTATCATAGCCAGGGTCAGGGAATAGAGGCTTGAGGATTGCCCACTCGTCATTGGTCAGGTCGGATGGATACATAATTATCCTCCTTAAACTAATCAGATACTGTAGTTATAGACGACGTTGAGTTTTTTATCCTGAGTTAATGGTCAGTAACTTTTACAACAGTCTCTAAGCCGTCAAGTAGAATGACCAGCTTTATTTGCGGATGGTCGTGTTTTACCTGGGCCAGAAAACGTCGGATAGCAGCTTTTTCACAATCATTTTTTTTCGTGCCATCTTGTTTGCAAATGGCTTCTGGTGCTAAAGGAAGCACAGTTTTCTGCTTTGGGTGGACAATACATCCACCCAAAATATTGTGATAATAAGCTTCATTCTTTTTACCTTCATTCATGATGCAACAGTCATCACAACGACAGGTTCCTGAATAAAAAAGACCGGTGCCATCAACAGGAAGGAGATAATGGTCTTTTAGCTTGCCGCATTTAAATTCGAAACCTTTCAGGGCGCCATTACGCTGAACAATATTGAGCAGTTTCTTGAAGGGTGTCTTATGCTCGGCAGGATCTAAAGGGTCAACAACTTCTCTCATTCTTGTATCAGAAGGTACAATGCCATCTTTAATATGATAAAGTTTTTCGAGATTATGGCAGCATACTTCGTCGAGTCTTTCCTCATCGAATGCTAACAGCGAATCACACTTTTGATGCATCATGGCAAAAGCAGATTTCGGAAAATTGGCAAATGGAATGATGCACTTATTGGGACGGTGATCAGGTATTTTTTCAAAGCATTCAGAAACGGTTTTTATAAGATAAGTAGCACTGAATTGCCTGACTTTTTTCTGTATGGCAGTACCCATAATTGATCCGACGAAGATGATTTAGTAAAGACCAATTTTAGTCGATAAATTGTGCGGGAGAGATTTTATCGTCACCTCTGTACGTCATGCGGCAGTAGGGCTTCAGGATTCATCGGGAATTGCTGCTGCTCAAGGGTGATATTGGGGTCTTTGACCAGCGGCTTCATGCTGTTGGCATTTTTATTCTCCCGATCAAAGGCGGCGAAGATATCTACGGGATCATAAATGCGGAATACTGTTTTACCGATCTCATCGCAGCGCCGGGTAGCGCGGCCAATCATCTGTTCAAACAGAATGCGGGACTTCACCCGGCGCATAAATACCAGGTTACAGATTTCTGGTACATCGATGCCGGTGGTCAGCAGGTCTACAGTGATGGCGATATTGGGGTAGCGTTCGTTTTTGAACTGTTTGATCAGCTCTAACGGATTGGTACTTTCGCCAGTGATTTTGGTCACTGCCGCTTCGTTGTAGGTGGTGCCCAGTTCTCTTGCAAAGGCCTCGTCAAGCAGCCGCTTAACCATATCGGCGTGTTTGTCGGTGGCGCAGAAGATCATGGTCTTCTCTTCACCGAGAGGGTCCAGCTCTGTTACCAGTTCATCGCAGATTACCCGGTTAAAGCTCTCGTTGATGACTCGCCGGTTAAAGGCTTCGATTTCGAAATTCAGCTCATCCTTCAGGTCTTCCTGTGCAACTTCACCCGTTTGGGTATTGATGACAGAGACCGTTTCTCCCTCATTAAAGCGGATACCTTCCTGAGCCAGTTTGGTGATGTAACGAATGGGCGGCTCGTAATCAATCAGCCAGTCGTCGGCGACCGCTTCCCGGTAGGAGTAGGTGTACACGGGCGGACCGAAAATATCCTTGGTATGGGCTGCCGGGGTGGCCGTCAGACCGATTTTGACCGCGTCAAAATAGTCCAGTACCCGGCGGTAACTGGAAAGATACTGGGCGGCATCTCTGGTGGTCATCTCTCCTTCGGTCATTTCCTGGTCGAGGGTATAACCCCGGTGTGCTTCATCAATAATGATGCAATCGTACTGGTCGATTGGCGGCGGATTATCGGAGGCAAAGATGCGCTGCACCATGGCCTGTACGGTGGCGGTCTGGACGCGGGTTTCGTCTTCAACCTGAATGTCCTTCATCTCCAGCACTTTGTAGATCTGGGTGAGCGACTGGTTCTGCTCCAGCCTGGCTTCCATAAAGGTATCGTTGGCCTGCTTGCCAAGGGCGGTTCTGTCTACCAGAAAGAGAATGCGCTTGAAACGCTCCGATTTGAGGAAACGGTACATAAGGCCAAGAACCGTGCGGGTTTTACCCGTGCCGGTGGCCATGGCCAGCATTGCGGTGCGAATCTCTTTGGACAAGGTATTTTCAACCGCTGCAATGGCCTTTTGCTGGTAATCCCGCAGGTTCAGGTAATGGTAGCTTTCACTTTGCAGCACTTTTTCTGCATCTTCACGGCTTCGATCCAGAAGATCCTTCAACCCTTTTGGCGTGTGGAACTGAGGCAGTGCACGCTTGATATTGCCTGGCATACGAACATCACGGAACCAGATGCCGGACTGTTCTTTTATCTGGGGAACGTAGGGGCGACCATTGCAGGAGTAGACGAATGGCACCATGTAGTGCCCGCCCATACCATCGGACCAGGGTTCACTTCGACCCGCGAGTTCAAAGGCTGCTTTCAGGGGCGGCTCGATCTGAAAACCACGACTGTAGCCTTCTGCCTGAGGAATTTTACCGGAGACATTGACGTTCTCACGTTTCGCTTCAACCACGGCAATGGGCGTTAAACCATGGAATAAAACGTAATCAGCCCAGCCTCTTTGCCACTCTCTTTGACCGTTGGCCATTCAGCGATGGCTTTGTATTTGTTTCGTTCAGGTCGTGCGCCTTTCTTCCAGGTGAGTTCCTGGGTATCAGTCGCCCAACCCGCTTCGGTGAGCATGTTGTCGATGAGGATTCGGGTCATCTCTTCATCAAGAGTGACCTGCTGACCAGCGGTGGTTGTCTGGTAGGCAATACTCTGCCGTTCGCTGGTTCGTTCCTTTTCTGTTAAGGCTTTGACCCTGGCATCCGCCTCGGCCAGTTTTGCTTCGTAGGATTTACGCAGATCTTCCAGAGCCTGGTCGTGTTGTTTGATCTGCTCCTGAAGTTGCCGGGCTTCCTGGTCCATCTCAAAGGCCAGTGCCTGGTATTCCGCCTTCTCTTTCTGCTCCAGCTCTTGGTATTGCTGGCTGGACTCCAGCTCAATATTTGCCGTGCTGAGATCGGCTTTCAGCTTTTCAATCTGTTCGTGCAGCTCACGCAGTTGCTTACTGGGATCGGGCGGCGGCAGGAAAGGGCCAGGATTAAAGTTGGCGTTTTTAGTCAGGGAGCGATGAAACCAGACTGTCAGCTCACGGGCTACCCGCAAGCCACTGATCGCTTCCCGGTGGCTGGTGTGGAACTGATGCGTGGCCTTGTTGCCTTCCTTGCGGAGAATATGAAACATCTCCCGTACTTTCAGGTCGAGGTTAAGCTCCCGGTTGAGGCGATAGAGCAGATCGTTCTGGCTCAGGGGCTCCTTCTGACTTGATGCCACAAAGCGAAGCAATATGCTGGGCCAGTGCTTCGCCCAGCTGGCGCAGTTTGATCAACGTGGTGTTGGGGTCGCTTGAGAAAGAGCGCTCGGCTGCCGCTGCCAGCTCCAGAAAAAGGGAGTCATGCTCTGCCAGAAACTGGAAGTTTGAAGGTTGGGCACTGGGTTTTGCTGCCATGTCGCGGTCTTCCTGATTGCTTGCAGCCCATTGAGGCCAAATGGTCTTTTGTCGCTACTGGTAGGGAAGGATGATTTGAACGTTTTATCTTACGACATTGGCACTGTAGATAAAATTATCTGAATAAAAATAGGTATGTGGTTGTTGTTGTTGATCGTATTGAACGACATTATGTTTATAAAATATTCGGGCTATATTTCACAGCGGGCGTTGACAGATTAGGCAGCCTCATCTACATAAATATATTACTTATTTTCTCCTTCAGTAATCTGCACGTTTGTTTCTTATTTGCTCTTCAGGTTCATTATGAAAGCGTGTATTCCCCTGACCGTTACCTTACTTTTGTGTTTCACTCTTCCCTCTGCATTTGCCGAAGAATGCTCGGGTATTGCAGCCATGAGTTTTGAAAAAAAGGAACAAGCCTTCATGGAGTTGAAAAAGAGCTTTATCGAAACCCTGAAGCCGTCGGAGCACCTGGATCAGATTCGCAAACTGGCCACTAATCCCTCGCAGTTAGATGAAGTGGGTGATCTTACCCTGCGGAGCCTGCCTGGAACCGTTCGAGAACATTATCCAGAAATACCTGAAACCGTTCTGGATGACTTTACCGAGCAAATTGAAGAGCTGGAGAGAGTCGCGGACTGTTTTCACTTTGGTAAACGAAGCAAAGGCTCTCTAATGAAGCTTCGTTATCGCAAAGTCAAAGAAACCGACAGCCCCTACATTGGCTTCCTGTTACCAAAGGAGCAGGGTCAGCCCCGCAAAGTGGAAATTGCCAGTTCTTCATCCTGCCAGGATAAACACTGCGATTTCACTGTGAAGAACGTCGATGATCTGGACAAAGATATCATCCTGCTGGTTCATCGCCCTGCCCGACTCAGTACTCCAGTTATTCATACAAAACCCATCGTTGACCCCAAGACCGATACTACGAAAACGCCTGCCTGAGCGTGCCTTTCTCTTGGAACTGGACCTGAAAAAAGTCGTCAAGCATTTTTTCAGCACGCCTGAAATCTATATGCACCTCACTTACTACAATAGCGACCAACCGATTCGTGAAGATACGATTGAAATTCCCTGGGCGAAAAAAAAAGGTGTTAATGAGGGCAATACTGAGCTGATCATCTGGTTGGATGCAGACTCTGTTCAACTGACTCTGATGGAAAATGACTCAGAAATACCCTTTAGACTTATTGGCAAAATCCTCAGCAGGATTGTAAAGATTGGATTGCAACTCGCCGGTGCCTTCCATCCTGAAATAGGCCATATCCAGAATGCACTTGGTATTCTCAGTAACCGCTCTTCAACCGAAAGTGCCGATTTTTATCATGCCCTGGACAGGATGAATGCAGACGACATGCTGGATACCGTTCGCCTCCAGAGAAATAATTTAAATACTTTTGTACCCATGAAATCAGGGGTCGCCAAAATGGTATTAAAGCCTGTCTACACCTCCAAAACAGGTATGAGTGATGAACTTCATAACTCATTTAATTGATGAGGTTTCCTTGTCGGTCTAAAGCCATGAGGCAATTCTGATCACCACAGCTTCTTAACCATGACATCACTGTTTATATCAGATTGAGCTATCTTTAACTGCCTGACAATAAAAATGCCATAAAGGAGTTTATTGATGTCCCTGCCAGTTGTTGAGAATGCTTCTGCGCTGCAATTTCCTGCGGTCGTGTTGGATGAAAAGGGTGAAGTTGGCAGTGCATTCAAATATCGTATTGTCCACCGTGTCGATAATTTGATTATCAAACTGCTTGAACAGAGACCTGAGTGGGAAACCTACGGGGTTTTCAGGAAAGCGAGCAGGAATGATATGGATTCCGACGAGCGCTGGCAGGTTACGCTGCTGAACTCCCTGAATATCAGCAGTTTTGGCAGGGCCATCACCATGGAGCCACAACGATATTCCTGGTTTGCCCGGGCGGGGCAGGTATCGGTCAAGGGGGCGGATGGCGAAGGCCAGCCAGTGGGGACGTTAATGCTGCTCAATGACCAGAACGTTAAACTGCTTAATGACGCTGGCAAGCCCCATCGGCGGAGCCTTTCTTTTCCGTCTGCCCCGGAGGCAGAAAGGCTGGATGAGTTAATCCATCAATTGCTGGAGATGGTCTCCACCACCGCCCGGCAACATCATATTTATGGATGGGGAATAAAGGGGTTGCCCAGGCTGGCTGACGCCGGGATTGCTTCCTCGGTAACCGGGCCGTGGCCACTGCTGGAAAGTCTGGCAGAGTCCTACATTGAGCAATGTTTGTCGAAAGGCGCTGTTCTCGGTGATGTTATCCATGGTCTGAGCCAGGTAGTGGATACCCTGGCAAACCTGCACGAACGGGGAGTGGCCCACGGTGATATCCGTCTGGAAGGGCTTCGGGAGTTTTCAGGCTGGCTGGGTCCGGGCCTGCCGGAGCGTTTCAGTCGGGTGGATGTGGCACCGGGGCCGGACACGCTGGGCAGAAAACGGTTTATTTTTTACAACAATGCCTGGCAACCGCCAGAGCTGCGCTTTCCCGGCGTTTTTGCCAACCCTGAGCAACCGTTTGCCCCCTGGCAATATACCTCCGCTACCCGGGAGGGCGATATCTGGTCTTTTGGTGTAATGCTGGCGGTTATCGTTTATGCCACTGTTGGCGAAGGGGAGTGGTTTAAAGCGGATGAAGGTTTGCAGCTATCACTATTTGACTATATGAAAACCACTGAGTTGTACGATTGTACAAAATTGGAGCAGGCTGTGGACCGGACTACGGGCTTCCTGGCCAATAACAAGAGCCTGTTGGCACTGAATATGCCGTCCGTTCCGATAAGTATTTCGTTGACTGAAGACGATCGGAATATGCTGGCACCGCTGATTCGTCTGATAGGCCAGTGCACCCGGGCAGACCCGCAAACGCGCCCGACGGCAGAGAATGTTAAAGAGCAGCTGAGTCAGCTGGTTTAAGCCATGGGGCAGGACGTGTTGTTTTTCAGAGGGATTTTAGTGTCGAGGGATTACAGGAACAGCGCACTATCAATATTTGCCGCGAAATAGCGGAGTCAGGAGCTCCGCTGGTGGTATCACCACGACGTTTCTTATGTCCCAGACGACTTTTGGTTTCTCTTCCAGTTTGCTTTTTCCGTGACAGTCCTTGACGGGTTGCAGCTCAAAGATGGTTTTCGGGACTAGAATCTGTCTCATTTCCGTGCTCTGGTGTCTGTTTCGGTAGGCAACAGGATAGATGCGATTGATATAATTGATGCAAAAAATTAAATCTGAAGTTTATCCTCAGTACTGTGATACTATTTTTACGTAATTCCCGCAGGCCGGTAATACTCTTACTGCGCGGGAATTTCGTGAGGCAGATGTTATAAATTGTTGACTGATAAAAACTTGAACGTAGTACAGCGGGTAAATCATGAGTCAAGCGCAATCATTATATGACCGAATGGCTAACACCAGCCTGGTTCTCAGGATTATTATCGGTATTGCCCTGGGTGCTGGTCTGGCGGTTGTTTCGCCGGAAACTGCGGTGGCCATCTCTTTTCTGGGCTCCCTGTTTGTCGGGGCCTTGAAAGCGGTAGCCCCTGTGCTGGTATTTGTACTGGTGGCTTCTTCCATTGCCAACCAGAAACAGGGGCAGCACACGAACATGCGGCCGATTGTTTTTCTTTATATTCTTGGTACCTTGGCAGCTTCTTTTGTTGCGGTATCCATGAGTTTTCTTTTCCCGGTGACCTTGACGCTAGTGACCAATAGCGGGGGAGCCCTGCCTCCGGAAGGGATTATGGAGGTTCTCCATACACTGCTGTTTCAGGTTGTGCAGAACCCTGTTGAAGCTCTGCTGACAGGCAACTTCATTGGTATTCTTGCCTGGGCCATCGGTTTGGGCCTGGCATTGCGTCATGGCAGTGAGTCTACGCGGGTTATGGTGCATGACCTGTCCATGGCGGTTTCTGCCATTGTACGCTTTGTCATCCAGCTGGCTCCCATCGGTATTTTCGGGTTGGTTGCCAATACCATTGCCCAGACCGGTTTTGGGGTGCTGGCCGGTTACAGCAAGTTACTGGTGGTTCTGATCAGCAGCATGTTGATGATCGGGTTTATCGTTAACCCATTGATCGTTTACCTGAAGATTCGTCAGAACCCTTTCCCCCTGGTGCTGCGCTGTATCCGGGAAAGCGGTGTGACGGCCTTCTTTACCCGCAGCTCGGCAGCCAATATTCCGGTGAATATGCAGCTGTGTAAAAGCCTGGATCTCCACGAAGATACCTACTCAGTGTCCATCCCCCTCGGGGCTACCATCAATATGGCAGGTGCCGCCATTACCATCACCGTAATGACGCTGGCAGCGGTTCATACACTGGGTATTTCCATTGACCTGCCAACCGCTTTGATGCTCAGTGTTGTTGCTGCTGTTTCTGCCTGTGGTGCTTCCGGTGTGGCCGGTGGTTCCTTATTGCTGATCCCGCTGGCCTGTAGCCTGTTTGGTATCTCTAATGATATTGCCATGCAGGTTGTTGCTGTCGGTTTTATTATTGGCGTGATTCAGGATTCTCTGGAAACGGCGTTGAACAGTTCTACTGATGTCGTCTTTACGGCGGCAGCATGCATAGCGGCTGAACGCAAGGCGGCTGCCCAGGCAGAGCCTCCGTCTGTGAGCGTTTAGGAACTGTCCTGAAATAACTTCCACATCCGATGTTGTCCAGTAAAGAAAAAAACTTGCCACGGAGTCACTGAGGCACGAAGAAAAGAAAAAATCTTTTCCTCAATGACTCCGTGTCTCCGTGGCGAAAAAGAGGAAGTTATTCAGGGACAATTCCTTAATCATCGCAACATAGTCAACCAGATTGCCCGATACAAAGAACGGCCTGTTTGAATCAGCGGGTATCGGACAGCTTATGAGGTCAGGAGGTCTTTGCCTGCTTCCAGGGCTTTATAAGTGCATCCTGCAGGCGGTGAGTCGCTGGTTCGAGCCGATGGCAGTGTATAGTCAATTGACCAGGGCAGGCTGGCTTTTTCCAGTTCTCTGATTTGCAGCTCAAGATGAGTTTTGAATAATGGGTCTTGGCTCAAGTCGGGGATGCTGCTGGCTGAATAGTTTGTTTCGCCTTTAAGGCAGTCATGTAACGCCCGCCGGGTGACCATTTTCATTCTTGCTTCCCGGATCTGTTCCTCCTTTTTTAACTGTTGCTGTTCACACTTTTGCCGGGATTTTGCCATTATGACTGTTGTTGTCAGCTGATCTGGCAAGTGCGCCATGGTTGTTTCGCTGCAGTGGTGCGGCTTCTGATGAAATGGTTGATCGTCAGCCTTGTCTGCCCCCAGTGATAAAGACTTAAGTTGTCGCATATGCAACAGTTTAAACAGGTACTCTCCTTTGTGAAGATCAATATGATAGTTTTCAACGGTATCCATAATTGCCTTGATATTTTCTCCGGGGCAGTCAGTCCCGCAGGAATGCTCTAAAAATGCATTGATTTCCTGTTCAAGGTTTATTAGCTGGTAGGGAAACAGTGCTGCATCCAGTGGTGGGAAATACAGACGGGCTAACTGTTGGTTGAAATCAGCAAGGTGATCCGGATTGGCTGATATATCATCCGGGTCCCTGAGCGCATTTTCCACCAGTGCTTTTGCCCGGACAAAATGGAGGATGTGTTGTGCGTCTCTTGCAACATCGGACTGACACTTTTCCCGAACCGTTGACTTGATACGTTGCAGCATCTCTTCTTTATAATGCAGCTGGTGCCAATACTTGCTTAATTCTATTAGAAGCTGGTTTTGTTGCCAGTCCTGCCATCCACTCAGTACCTGTTCTCTGACTTCTGACATTTTGGTCAGGGTATCTTTACTGATCTGGTGGGCTTGCTGTCTTGCCTCAATGGCCCTTGGGCTGTCTTTGGCAAAGGTTCGTTTCATCTGTTCTGAAATGGTTTCAGACAGTGATGTCCAGACTTCATCCAACCCGTTATAGCGTCGGGCGACAAAGCAGCTGCTGCCAAAAAAGGTAATGATCCCGATACAGGCTGTTGTTAGCCACGGGCTACTCAACAGAAGAACAATGTTAAAGACATTAACCAACAAAATGGCGGCAGTGGTAACCACTGACGACACGCCGAGAATGCCTGCCACCTTTTTCCGCTCTGCTGCTAACTCACTGCGAGCTGCAATACTGGCTGGGTTGGCTTTGGCGTTGTTGATTTTCTCCTGGTATTTATCAAAGCGCATAACCAGCGGATCCAGCACAAAACCCAAAACATTACCAACGACACTGGTGCGTCGGCCAATATGATGGGCCAGTCTGACGGTTGTCTCCGGAGCCATGGCGGCAAGGCAGTCAGAGGTCAGCCCCAGGGTCAGGCTGGGCATTAAATCCCGGGCACAGCGCAGGTTATTCAGCAAGCGGAAAATCGCCGGCTTCATCTGGCTGAGACAGTGTCTGGCAAGATAGGTGGATAATACATTCTGTGCGACTTTTTTAGCTTTATTGATCAGGGTATCCAGACTATTGCTTAAAAATATTTCGATCACTGGCAGTCCGGTATGAAACGCGGTAATCATGTCCCGGAGCAGCTGGAACCGTTTAATCACCGTAGCCATTTGCGGATTTTCCAGCGGGTTAACATCCAGTGGCTGTGGTTTATCGCCGGAAAACAGTGAAGCCAGGGCATGACCGCGCATGCAGATCTCAATGCTTTCAAGCAGGCCTGTTACCGATGTGTCCTGCCCAAGCAGGCTTTTCAGCTGAGGCATCAGGAGTGCAAAATCACCCCACATTACCCGAAAAAACTTTGGGTTTTGTTGGGCTACTTTCAACATTGTACCCAGAGTGTCGGTTATTAAGGAGTGGATTGGATTGTCGGCAGAGAACAGTGACGATATCAGCCCTTTGCCTTCTTTATAAAGAAAGCCCAGTGCATTGGGCAGCCCTGATGCGTTTAATCCCTTCATCAGTTCGCCGGCTTTCTGGCAGATGGTCCTGCTGGCTTGTGACCCCCAGTTAAATACATCGCCAAAGAGCGTTTTAAATTCTTGATAAGGGTCATAATTCAGTAATTTTAAATACCGCTTGCGATACAACTCGGCAATGCTGTCTTCAATGCTTTCTTCTTCCTTGCGGATAAAATTCAGGTAGCTGAGATAGTATGCATAGGAGTCCGGGTTCAGTGGCCGCAGGCCAATGCTTTTTCTGGATTTTGCCAATTGCCAGAGCACATCAATATTCTGCTCGAAATGTTCACAGGGCAGTATGCCGTCAGGCTCATCCTGGTCGATCAGGTGAATCAGAAGCTGCTGTTGAGCATAGGTCATATCGTAGTAGCACTGCATCCAGTGCAGGCAACTGTCGTAGTTGTCATCCTGTTCAGAGCGGTTCATTGCATCAATGAATTGTAATGTGGCCAGGTAAAAAGACTGCTCGGGGGTATTGCTGTTTTGTGCCAGTACGGAGCGTATACGATCCGCAGCGGGGGGCTTGAGAAAAAAACACTGTGGAAACAGGCCCGGTTGGTTTGGGTGTGATTGGGTGCTCAGAAAATGGTGAATTAACCGGGCAGAAACCTGTTGTTCGATATTGGCAAGGCGGGCTGTTTTTTTTTTTTTCGGGGGGCGACTGGTTTTTTGCAGGGGTCAGTAATCGAAGAATAAGGATATGTTGTCGTTGATCCATCAAGCTTGGCAGACTGGCTTCAGCTGAAGGTGATTTAAGCTCATGCTCAAGGCGTTTGGCATGGAGCCAGCCGATCTCGTTGTCCAGTTGCATTGCTATTTCTGGCATAAGATCCTGCCTGGTCAGGCGACTGAATAAAGCCTGAACACTCTCTGCTGTGCACCCTTGCTGATCAGTCGCCAGGGCCAGTTTAGCCGCCTTTATATGCCTTATGCCGCGATACCGTTTTACGTTCAGGCAAACCAGATAAGTCAACACTTTTAGTATGGTTTCAGGTTGTTTCCGGATGTAGTGATTAACTGTTCTCCTTTTGCAGGTGTCTGTTCCGGAAACGGGTACTTTGACTGGTGGGAGCTGTATAAGCTCGTTAAGAACGGTTTGAGCGGATTTTTCCAGATGATAGTTTGCCAGACTCCACATAGCCCCCCTTAAGATGATTTCACGCTCTTTGCACTGGTAGCCCAGCGGTCTCAGCCAGGTAGTGGGCTTAAGGGGTTTTGGGTCTTTAAGTTGATTACCTTCGACGTTGTCAATGGCGGTGGCTAACTGCTTTGACGACAGCCTTCCTTTTTGTACCAGGAAGTCGGCATCCATTTTTGCTTCCAGGCAGTACACATTGTATTGACGCTCAAATGTTCTCAGATTCTTCAACATCGCGAGCTGGCACCTGACATTGTGCCGATCACGTTCAAGGTCGTTGAGATTTTCTCTCAGGATTGCCAGGTTGGTTGCCAGGGTGTCCCTGAATCCAGTACGGTTTTGCATCCGGGATTTTTGGAGTTGTTCGAAGGTCTCTATTGAGGTGCTGCCCAGCTTCGCAAGCCGACTTTTCAGAATCTCAAGGGCAGTTTCAGGGAATAAAATAAGCAGGGCCTGTAAGATGCCGTGTGGATAGAGAGCAATCATCAGTTCAGGCTGGTCATCTTCCCCATCAATGGCAATGTTGCTGGGATTGCCATAGGTGTGTGGTGAGAGTTTTACGACGGGCAGTGACTGTTGGTAGATTTCCTGCAGTTCTGCTGATCTGTGATGTGTCTTATGGACGACGCTATCTTTTTTGTGGGAAGTGTCTGCCGTTTTACTGTCGCTTTCTTCCGACTCATAGGGTGTGCTGGAACACTCTTTTTCGGGTTGAACACTATTGGCTTGCGCTTTGCTAACGGGTTGCCCCCTGCTGTTCAGATCACTGTCGATGGCATCGACATCTATGGGCAACTCAATGTCTTGATCCTCCTCATATTCTTCACTGAAGCATGGCATATCAAGATTGATATGATCCAGGGCCTCTGAAGGTGTCAGCAGGACGGCATTGGCGAGTTTTTTTATGCCCGACAGAATATACTGCGCCGTGGAATGCCAGTAAGAGTTTTCTGCTTCTATTGGTGCCTTGACGCTGTCTTGTTCACCCACAGCCAGGCCAGCTTGTGCAATTGATGCATCCGCCGTGTTTTCTTTGACTGGCCTGTTCCGGGGTCTGATGGTTTCAGCCTCAGACTCGCAGCTATTCAGTGTGCAGGTGCTGTCGCCAGAGCGGGTGTCTCTATCTGTTGTTGCCGGTTTTCCTGACTTCTTCCTGTTTAACGACGGTGTTTCTCTGTCTGAAGACTCCAGGCTGTTCCGGGATGAGTCGGAGCAATAGCTGATCTGATCGAGCTGAACCGGTCGTGTTTGACGGTGGTGAATAGGGGTATTGTTGAAGTCCGGACATTCACTGATATCTGCTGTTTTAAGAAGCTGCCGGGGTGAGTCTGTATTAACGGGAGTGTTTAGGGGGAAATACGACGATGCAAGTACCGACTGCATTATTTAGCCTGAACGTTGAAAAACTTTAACCAACTGTTCAGACCCGATGGGGAGATGATGGTTTCATCTGCTTATTGTAAATGTTTTGGCTGTTTTAAATTCGAACCAGTCAGAGTCTGGTTGCGCTGGTTGATCAGGCCTTTCGGTTGCCTGCCTTAGTTTGCGCTTCCACAATGTGAAGGTGGACAGGCAGATATTGCGCGAATGGCAAAAAGCTTTCTGGCTGACGCCGCTTTCCCGCTGTTGATCGATGAGGCCTTGCCACTGTTCAGAAGTGCGGCGGTTAGGTTGTTTTTGATTCACGGCTCGCTCCTGTTTTTGAAACAGGGGCAAGCGTGGCAGACAGATGATGGGTTTTGAAGACGTCCTTAAATAAGTGCTTACGCAGGGAACACAGAGGATAGACAGGGTAGCATCAAGTCTCTGCCGTTCATCCCTGCGGACGCAGGGAACACTTCATGGTTGGGTGTCCTTTTTTGCCTTCATATGTACATCTCATGCTATCGCCCTGACCAAAGAACCGGTTTTTATTTTATTACAGACTAACCGTTTCATAAAAACTCTAAAGTTAAATTTCAAAAATAATCTTCAATGCTGCAGATAGATCTTTGAACTCTACACGGCTGCCAGTTGAGTTGATCTGTAAACGGTCGGGGCTGTCTGATGACTCAAACCGGTCAAATTCAATTTGAATTTTCTGATCACTCTTGATGTTATGCAGTAAATTGATGGGGCCACTGCAAACCTTAAAATTCTTTTCTAACAACAATGTGTCAATATCATCAGTTTCGTTGAGCCTTTTTAATTCATTGCGAATTTTGTTGATGACGCTATCGAATTTTTCGGATGCTATTTTTTCAGGTTGTTCTTCTGCTGCGCTACTAATATTTTCCTGTATTTTTTCTGCGGTGTTAACAACTTCCTTCTGAAGTTCCTTCTGAAGTACCTTCTGAAGTTCCTTCTGAAGTTCCTCCTGAAGTATTTTCTTAGTAGTGTTAACAGCATCAGAAATTTCCTTAAGCAAGCCTTGTAAATCCGCATGTTCAATAATTGCCCCAATATCAATAAAGTCTAGTGGTATTCCAAAAGTCTCTATACTGATAGCATCTATAATTGCAGCTACGAAAAATTTGCGCACCATTTTTACCAGATCACAATCATCCAGACGTAACTTTATATTCACACTGACTCTGGCTTGTGATTGCTCTTTTTTGTCAATACTTTTTGCCGTAAAATGCAATCTTTCATATTTATTCAAGAATTCAATAATTTTATCTTTGGTGCCTTCAATATGGAAAGGATAGCCATCCAGTGGTAAATTATTATTAAGTTCAAATCCAGGCTTAAATTGTATGGGAGTGTAGATTTGTTTCCAGTCTTCAGGATTTGTGGAATTGGGGTTTCCTCTAATTCCGGAATAGCCGAAAATTGCATCTTCATGGCTGCCTTTAATAATTTTACCAAAAAAATCCTTTGCTAAAACAACATAGGAGTTAACTTCAGGGCAAGGGATAAAGATGGAATTCAATTCTGGATGCTTTTCTTTAATAATTTTACCAAGGTCTACAAGGTCTATATCTACTTGATCATTTTTAAATACTTTTTCTTGATAGCGAATAGAACCATCTGATAAGTCAACTGGATTACTTTGACTGTGAGTATTTTCATTTTGGTCGTTGGTCTGACAGGCTTGTCCTTCATATTTGTTGAGATAATACTTGACTTTATCTTTGCGTTCGCAGTCGTTGAGATTATTCCAGTCCTCCTGCAGGGCCTCTTGGCAAACAGGATGTTTAGCCAAATCCAGGGGTTTATTGTTTTGCTTATCCTCAGCATTGATATTAACTCTGTTGTTTGGATGGCCTAGCAACCTTAACAGGCAATAAATATTGTCTGCCTCGGCAGCCAAATGTAATGGTGTCTTGCCTTCGTTATCTGGGAGATTAACCTTTACATTATCGAAGGTGAGTATGCTATTAAGACAATCTATATATTCTTTAACCTGCTGAGGCTGAGAACTATTGTCGTTCCGACATTTATAGTTATAGTGGTTCCAACATTTATCTATAACGACATAGTGCAAAGAGGCCATACCACTACTCTGAACTCTTTGATTGATCTTTATTCTGCTGTTGTAACCCTCATCAGCAAGCCATTGCAGGACATCGTTTTTGCCATAAGCTGCAGCATACAGAAATAAACTCGAAAGCTGTTCATTTTTTTGCTCATTTTTTTGCTCATTTTCTAGCTCATTTTTTAGTCCTATAAATTTGATCAGTTCTTTCAGGCAATCGTTATTATTGTCATTATGAATGGCGAGAAGCAGTGGTGAAACCCCATGTTTATTTTTAATAAGGATATTTTCATCTTTAATTAATTTTTTTTTGGGGATCTTTTTCAGAAATCTTAAATTACCGTGAAAAGCTGCATAGTGCAGTGGAGTATTATCGTCCTTGTCAGGTTCCTTAATATCTCCATAATAATTGTAATCGTTCAGCCAATTAACTCTCTTCTCTGATATGGCTATACGATGCAGTAGCATTATACTTTTGTGATTTTTCACATGGACATCAGCATTTTTCTTTATCAGCTCTCTTACGCATGCATCAGAATTTGTTTGAGAAGCCAGGAGCAGTGGCGTGTCGCCATTTTCATCTTTAGCATTGATGCATGTTAATTTTTTGTCTTTCTTCAGTAGTAACTGAAGACAATCACTGTGCCCATTCTGGGCTGCATAGTGCAGGGGTACCCTATTTTTATGATCTTCAAGATCGATGGAGTTTGCCAAGATCCCTTCCTTTTTCGCTTTCTCCAGAAATTTTTCCAAGTATTTTTTGTTGCCTTTTTCTGCAGCGTAGTGCAGGAGTGTTTTACCGTCTTTTTCGTCCTGCTCCCCCAAGCTTATGTTTTTGACCAGTTCCTGTGTACTTGTGCTGTCATAATTTTTATCGATGGCTAATCGCAGTGCATGATTGCGATTTGCAGGCGTGATATCCTGAAGTTTCTTGAGTAATTCAACCAAGCATTTCTCATCTTTGTTTAAAATTGCATTTAAAATTGCATAATGTAGCGCTGTTTTTTCACTGTTGTCAGTTTGGTTGATATTCCCTTTAGAGCTTAGATGTTCCAAACATTGTGAGTGGCCCTGTTCAGCTGCATAATGCAGTGCTGTTTTCCCACTGTTGTCAGAGTGGTTGATACCCGCTCCTTTATCGATTAGATATTTCAGACATAGTTCATGGCCCTGTTTAGCTGCATAATGCAGTGCTGTTTTCCCACTGTTGTCGGAGTGGTTGATACCCGCTCCTTTATCGATTAGATATTCCAGACATGGTTTATGGCCCTTCTCAGCAGCATAATGCAGTGCTGTTTTCTCACTGTTGTCAGAGTGGTTGATACCCGCTCCTATATCGATTAGATATTTCAGAATTGGTACATTGCCCTCCTCAGCAGCATAATGCAGCGCTGTTTTCCCACTCTCATCAACGTCTTTGATCTTTACATTCCCAGGGATCAGATATTTCAGCAGGCATTCCGTGCTGTCTTTCTCAGCAGCATTAGCAGCCAGAGCATCTCTGTTTTCGCTAAGGGTAGAGGAAGTACAGAATTTACCATTAACAACCGGTGATGCGCCTTCATTCAATGGCTTTTTACGAGAGTCAACCGCAGTTTCACTGTCAGTCGGGACAGGGTCGTTAGTAACAACAGAGCCAGCCTGAGCTGTTTTATCAGCTTTATCAGTATCGTCGAGCTTTATGTTGGTTGTGGGCGTACTGTTGCCTTTTTCATGATCGGCCAGGGAAGCAGTAAACTCTTTAAATACATTGACGGTCTTTGTGTAGCCTTTATCAGTAGCTATTTGGAGAGCCGTCTTGTTATCTTTATTCCTGATTTTGTCAAGGGCCGGGGCAATGGTCAGCAATACCTTGACGGTCTCGCTGCTGATAGATTCGACAGCTTTGTGAAGAGCCGACGTGCCATCTTTCCAGGCCAGGGTTTCATCTTTTTTCATAAAGACTTCGACGATCTTTGCCTGGTTACGACGAACAGCCATGTCAAAAGCGGTTTCGCCCCCGATTATTCTTCATCTTCACAAGATTGAGAGATGAGGTGTCCCTCAGTATTTCCTCGACTTTCTCTTTACTGCCCCGAAGAACAGCTTCGTGGAGAGTCGTATTGCCTTGCTTATCCATTTTGCCCAGTGAGGGATCATTCTTGGCTCTGCCTGTATTATCTTTGAAAACAGGAGTGTCGAGAGACTTGCAATAAGATGAATATTTGCCAGGGACAGTGTCCCCGCTCATAAGAATAAATGGCTCAGCCTGTTGGTTGCATTCACTGCATTTGCGTTGCCCAAGACTTTTTGCGGCTTGCTGTTCACTGTCAAACCATTTGGTGATGCATTTCCAGTGGAAAACGTGTGAGTCCGGACAAGAGGCTTTGACCAGTCGCTTATCATGTTGCCCGATAGGCGGGTCGCCAGTATCACAGAGGGGGCAAAAGTGTAAACCCGTCGCATTTCCCCTGACACTATGCATCGCTTTACCTTAGTTTAATGACTCAATACCTTGGGTAAGGCAAAAATTAGCAGAGAAAATCTCATAAACAAATAGAATTTTTACAAGATGATTGTCGTTAAATCTCTGAGCCAGGCACGAACCCTACACGCCTTGCACTAAGCAGGTAACGTTTGTTCGCTGCAGTTCCCCGCTCAATTGTATTGTTCACAGTAGAAGACAGGCCTGGGCTCTATTTTGAAGGAGTTTTATTGCACCTGTTTGATTCATCCTGATAGCGAAGTCGAGAGCCTTATTGCCATTTATATCCCTTTCTTTCGCAAGAGTGGGGTTAAAGGCCAGCAATGCGTTGAGAACATCTGTGTGGCCACCGAGGGCAGCACGGTGGATGGGCATCACGCCATTAGGGCCAACCCTGATTTTGGCCAAAAATTCGGCCAAGGGGCGGTCAATATCCAGTAATGCATTGACGGCATCTTTCTGGCCACCACAGGCGGCAATGTGGAGAGCCGTCATGTTATCGCCAATCTTGTGAAAGGCCAGGGTTTGGTCAATGTTCAGCAATTGCCTGATAATCTGTGTATGGCCTTTTTTTGCCGCATAGTAGAGAGGCCTATTGCCATTTTCATCCTCCCTGTAGACCTGGTTGCGGTCAATCCCCAGCAATCGCTCGACGACCGCTGTGACGCCATGCAAGGCAGCAAGGTGAAGCGGTGTTTGATTCTTATTATTCTCTTGTTGAGCCAGGTCTCTATCTATGTTCAGCATTGTTTCGGCAATATGCGTATTTTTCCGTATTATTGCTATGTCTAAAGCCGAATGGCCATTGCCATCCCTAACTTTCGCCAGGGAGATATCAAAGCGCAGCAATACATCGACGGTACGCCTGCTGTTATTAGCGGTAGCCAAGTGAAGAGCCATTTGTTGCCTGGCCAGGGAGGGATTAATACGCAGAAAAACATCAACAACCTCTGCTAAGTTACCAGCAATAGCCGATCTGAAAACTGTGGGCTCGAGGGAGGGGTTAATGCTCAAGAATGTCTTGACGGTGTCTTCATGGCCATTGAAGGCAGCATATTCGATAGCTTTGGATATACTGTCATTATCTTTGGCCAAGGAGGGGTTAATGGCCAGCATTGCCTTGACGGCCTCTGTGTGACCATTACGGGCAGCTAAGTGGAGAGCCGTGCAGCTATCGTTGACTGAGGTTTGATATTTTTTCAGCAGCTCCCGGGCGGACTCTGAGTGGCCGTTCTGAGCGGCCATAGGCAAGGGCGTAGCACCATCTATACGTGTTTTGACATTGACATCTACTTCCATCAAAGGTGTGATACCGTCGTTTTCACGGGCATTAAAGTCCACTCCTCTGTTATCCATATCAGTCAGCTCACGCAGACACCCAATGTCGTTTTCTTGTTCGATGGTCTTGCGGTTAATAAGGGTTGAGGAAGTACAGAATTTACCATTAACAACCGCTGATGCGCCTTCATTCAATGGCTTTTTGCGAGAGTCAACCGCAGTATCAGTCGGGACAGGGTCGCTGGTGACAACAGAGCCAGCCTGAGCTGTTTTATCAGCTTTATCAGTACCATCGAGCTCCATGTTGGTTGTGAGCGTACTGCTGCCTTTTTCATGATCGGCCAGGGAAACAGTAAATTCCTTAAATACATTGAGGGTCTTTGTGTAGCCTTTATCAGTAGCTATTTGGAGAGCCGTCTTGTTATCTTTATTCCTGATTTTGTCAAGGGCCGGGGCCATGGTCAGCAATACCTTGACGGTCTCGCTGCTGTTAAATTCGGCAGCTTTGTGAAGAGCCGACGTGCCATCTTTCCAGGCCAGGGTTTCATCTTTTTTCATAAAGACTTCGACGATCTTTGCCTGGTTACGACGAACAGCCATGTCAAAAGCGGTTTCGCCCTTATTATTCTTCATCTTCACGAGATTGAGAGATGAGGTGTCCCTCAGTATTTCCTCGACTTTCTCTTTACTGCCCCGAAGAACAGCTTCGTGGAGAGTCGTATTGCCTTGCTTATCCATTTTGCCCAGTGAGGGATCATTCTTGGCTCTGCCTGTATTATCTTTGAAAACAGGAGTGTCGAGAGACTTGCAATAAGATGAATATTTGCCAGGGACAGTGTCCCCGCTCATAAGAATAAATGGCTCAGCCTGTTGGTTGCATTGACTGCATTTGCGTTGCCCAAGACTATTTGCGGCCTGCTGTTCACTGTCAAACCATTTGGTGATGCATTTCCAGTGGAAAACGTGTGAGTCCGGGCAAGAGGCTTTGACCAGTCGCTTATCATGTTGTCCGATAGGCAGGTCGCCACTATCACAGAGAGGGCAATTAAAGGATAAACCCGTCGCATTTCCCCTGACACTATTCATTGCTTTACCTTAGTTTAATGACGTAATGCCTTCGGTCAGACAAAAATCAGCAGAGAAAATTCCATAAAAAATAGAATTTTTAACAAGACGATTGCCATTTAAGTAGTTGGCCAAATGGAATCGTATATTTCTGGCTAAGTGGGCAGTTGCTATGCAAGGCGCAACGTAGGGAGCATAGCCGTAGCTATGTGACCGGAGTTGCAACGCCGCAGAGTGACTGACAACTTAGTCAGAAATATATGATTTCATTTGGTTAACTACTTATATCCCTTATCTTCCGCAAGAGTGGATTAAAGGCCCACAATGCGTTGAGAACATCTGTGTATGGGCTTTTGTTGCTGCATGGTAGAGAGGCCTAAAGCCATCTGTATCCTCCCTGTAGTCAATCCTCAGCGACCGCTCGACGATCGCTGTGTTGCCATCTCGTAAAACCTTCGAAATCGGTTGGGGATGTCCTTCAGCATTCTTTCAGACTCAGATCGCATCTCGGACAGCCCGGAATAAATTCCTCAAAGAAGGTTGGAGACGCCGCCGGGCTTTCTTTCAGACTCAGGTTGACGACAGGCCCGGGTTTGATTTGCTTTTTGAAGGAGTTCTATTACCTTTGTGAAACCAGTGCGCTTAGACCTGTCGGGAGCCGTACAGCCATTATCATTCTTTTCTTCGGCATGAGAATCGTCAAAGGCCTGCAATGCATCGGTGGCCCTCTTGAGAGCCGTACAGCCATTATCATTCTTTTCTTCGGCAAGAGAGCGGTCAAAGTTCAGCAATGCTTTGACGACCTCTACGTGGCCATATGTAGCAGCAGTGTGGAGAGGCGTATCGCCAAAGCCAGACACCATTCTGGCCATTTTTTCGGCCAAGGGGCGTTCAATTTCCAGCAATGCTTTGACGACATCGCTGTGGCCTTGGTAGGCAGCAAGGTGGATAGCCGGCCTGTTAACCTTTTGAGTGGCCAGGGTTTGGTTATTCTTCAGCAATTTCTTGATAATATCTGCATTGCCTTCGTTGGCAGCATTTTCGAGCGGCCTAAGGCGATTTATATCCTCCTTATAGACGAGGTTGGGGTCAATCTTCAGTAATTTCTTAACTAACGCTAAGTCGCCATACTTGGCAGCAAGGTGAAGAGGTGTTTGATTCCTATTATCCACTTCTTTAGCCAGGCCACTATCTTTTTCCAGCATTTTTATGGCGATATCCGTATTTGCCTGTATTGCTAGTTCGAAAGCCGATAAACCTCTGCTATCCCTATGTTTGGCCAGGGAGATATCAAAGTCCAGCAATAAATCGACGGTACGCCTGCAGTTATTACCGATAGCGAAGTGGAGAGCCATTTCTTGCTTGGCCAAGGAGTCTTTATCTTTATCTTCAATATTCAGAAAAACATCGACAACCTCTGCCAGGTTATCTTTAATAGCCGATATGAAAACCTTGGGCACGAGGGAGGGGTTAATGTTCCACAATGTCTCGACGGTATCTTTGTGGCCACTGAAGGCAGCACTTTCGAGAGCTTTGGAGACACTGTCATCATCTTTGGCTAAGGAGGGGGCAATGGCCAGCAATGCCTTAACAAACTCTGTTCTGCCTTTTCTGGCAGCATTGACAAGAACCGTGTCGCCACGGTGATCCTTCTCTTTAGCCAAGGAGCGGTCACTGGTCAGCAATTTCTTGACCATCTTTATGTTCCCATTGTCGACTGCAATGTGGAGAGCGGCAGAAAGCCGGGATCGATCATTGCCCAGTTGCTCGATGAATTCGTTTTTTGGGTCGTCAAACCTGTCAGCTTTGCTGAGAGCAGGATTATCTAGCGCCGTTTTAAGGATTTCCTTACGCTCGATGCAATCATGATCGTGAGCATTGAGAGCCAAGTGGAGAGCGGTCTTACCATCATTATTTTTATCTATGGCCAGAAAGGGATCAATGTCCAGCAGTGCCCTGACGCTCTCTGCGTTGCCGTTACGAGCGGCTAAGTGGAGAACTGTTTCACCATCATTATTGCGAGCATTGACGTCGGCACCGTGGTTGACCAGAGTCCGGATTAATTCAGCATTTGCGTTGCCGTTACGAGCGGCTAAGTGGAGAACTGTTTCACCATCACCAACGCGAGCATTGACGTCGGCACCGTGGTTGACCAGAGTCTGGATTAATTCAGCATTTTTGCTCTGATTTTTGCTCTGTATGGCGACAGCTAACGGGTACCTTTCACCAAAGTCTAGCGCCGAGTAGTATTTCTGATTTGCACAAGCCTCATTTTTGCCCAGCAGATCTTCCAGCAATTCCCAATCACCGGTACGGCATGTATTAAGTATCGGGGATGATTCACAATATTTGTTTTCACCGACTTCACTCCCGTCCTTAGGAATCAATGGCAGTGCCGGTTCTTTGCATTCACTACATTGGCGTTTATCAAGGCTTGTCTCCTTCTGACTATCCAAGTGTTTGGTGATGCATTCCAAGTGGAAAACGTGGCCTTCTTTACAGGACGTTTCCACCAGTGAGTGCCCACCAAACTGACCTCCGATACGTCCGTCATTTATACATATGGAAGAACATTTAAGTGGTAAGCCTGCCGAACTGTCGCTGATACTGTTCATCATTTTGACCTACTTCATGTTAATGTTAAATTTTGGATATAAGTACATGATCAAATAAAATTATATATTTCAATAATTAAAGGCACAGATGCATGGCTGCGTCTTTAAAAGCAATCGTAAAGACAAAATCAGCAGAAATAAGTTCCATAAAAATCAAACTTTATAACAAATGAAAGGCGATGGTCGTTAAAATCCTAAAGTCAGGCGCGCGCCTAACCGCGTTGCACCAGACAATGGTCGTTAATTCAGAAAGGAGAAATCAAAGGCGTTGTGCCGAGTTTGGTGCAGAGTTTCCAGTGGCTTGGTATTGGGTTTTATGTCCGGTTTGCAGTTGAGCCCTTTGCTCCCGGTTTTATCGGTTCCTGTTTTTTGTCGCACGATGAACGCTTATAAGGTGTCTCCTGAAGACAAAAGGGATTAGAGATCGTATAATCCTTCGAATTTTGTCTGGTGCATACTGATCGATAACTCCTATGTATAAATTGACACGAAGTGCCCTGTTTTGCCTTTCTGCCGAAACTGCCCATGATGTTGCCATGGAAATGATCAGTGCGGGGGGGCGTCTTGGTCTTACCCGGTTGATGGCACCTGCTGTCCCTGTCAAACCAAGGGAAGTGATGGGATTGACCTTTAACAATCCGGTTGGGTTGGCAGCGGGGCTGGATAAAAATGGTGAGTGTATTGATGGTCTGGGCAGTCTGGGCTTTGGCTTTCTTGAGCTGGGAACCGTGACGCCGGTGGGGCAGCCCGGCAACCCCAAACCAAGAATGTTCCGTATCCCTGAGAGAGAAGCGTTGATCAACCGTATGGGGTTTAATAATCTGGGTGTGGATCAACTGGTTGCGAATGTTCAAAAGAGCCAATACAAAGGCATTATCGGTATTAATATTGGCAAGAACCTGACCACGGCTGTTGAAGATGCCAACCAGGATTATCTCACCTGTCTGCGTAAGGTATATCCCTACGCCGGTTATGTTGCCGTTAACCTCTCTTCCCCGAATACTCCCGGGTTAAGAAAACTGCAATATGGTGATGCCTTGAAAAGCCTGCTGTCAGTGTTGAAGGAAGAACAGGCGTCACTGGCTAAAGCTTATGGTCGCCAGGTTCCTCTGGCCATCAAAATTGCCCCGGATATGACCGACGATGAAATAGCCTCAGTTGCTGCCGAGTTGGTGTCCTATGAGCTGGATGGCGTTATTGCCACCAATACGACACTGGATCGAGATAAGGTCAGCGGCTTTGCGACAGCCGAGGAAGCGGGAGGACTCAGTGGTGCGCCGTTGAGTGATAAGTCCACGGCAGTGATTCGACTGCTTGCCAGTGAGCTTTCCGGTAAGCTGCCGATTATCGGTGTTGGTGGTGTTATGGATGCTCAGACGGCAGCGGATAAGATCCGGGCCGGGGCCAGCCTGGTGCAGATATATTCGGGCTTTATTTATAAGGGGCCGGAGTTGATCCGAGAGGCTGCGGAAGCGGTCTATTCTGTTGATGCATGAGAAAGCGCGTTTGATCAAGCGGGTGATATCAAAAAGCCCCGAACGGGGCTTGTTGACAGCGCAATCAGAGCTGGTTGGCTGAATAGGAGTGAGAGAAGTTATACATTCGGTGTAACCCCGAGATTCCTGTCATTCCTTCCCAGTTATCAACTCGACCCTCACGCCAGCCACTTAACCACGACTGGCGCAAATCTGCCTCCTGGTGGGGGCAGATATCCCTGGAACGGCCAGACAGGCCCACTTGGTATCCTTTATTAAAGGCTCTATCTGATTTATCCCTTTTGAGTCTTTTCAACATGGTAATGCCTCTTGCTGATATGGTTTTTGACGGCCTCCCTGGCACCTCGGGTTTGGTTCAGAATGACCGGACAGCCGCAAGTGCTAACTGTCCCCCAAAAGACAGTGTGGGCAGAGTGTCGACTGAAGAAGGTATTCACCCAAGGAAAGTCAACATTCTAAGTTTTATCCAAATCTGAAGCTTTTGTTGAGAAAACATTGAGAATTTTTAGTTAATAAGAGCTGTTTTTTAGCTTTTTTCAGGAATATGACGTTATGAGTACAACGATGTTGACTCTGTTTGCCAGTTGTCCCAAGGGGGTAGAATCCCTGCTGGCAGAAGAGCTGAAGGAACTGGGAGCCAGTGAAGTGGCAGAGACCGTTGCCGGAGTCAGCTTTGCCGGTCACCTTGAGTTGGCCTACAGGGCTTGCCTGTGGTCTCGTCTGGCCAGTCGGATTCTGTTGCGCATCGGCGAAGTGGATGCTTCTGACAAGCATGCGCTGTATCAGGGCGTGCAATCCTTTGACTGGGATGAGCATCTGGATCAGGGCTCCAGCTTTCGGATTGATTTCAATGGTTCGACACCGGATATCACCCATACCCGCTTTGGTTCCCAGTTGGTCAAGGATGCCATTGTTGATCAGCTGCGGGATCGTTATGGCTGGCGGCCATCTGTGGATAACAGCAAGCCGGATCTGCGGGTCAATGTGCACGCCAGAAGCGGCAGGGCATTTGTTGCCATTGACCTGTCCGGCCAGAGCCTGCATGAGCGCGGTTACCGTCTGGAAGCCGGTGAAGCGCCCCTGAAAGAGAACCTGGCGGCAGCGATTTTGTACCGTGCCCGCTGGCCTGAACTGGCGAAACAGGGCAGCACACTGCTGGACCCTATGTGTGGCTCAGGCACCTTTCTGATTGAAGGAGCCATGATGGCGGCGGATATCGCGCCCGGATTGCTCAGGGCCCGTTTTGGCTTTGATAAGTGGATGGGGCATATTCCCAAAATCTGGTTGGCAGTACTGGAGGAAGCCCGTGCCCGCCGCACGGCTGGCCTGGCTGCGATTAATACGACCATCGTAGGCTATGAAGGTCTGCCAAAAATTGTCGGGAGAGCCAGGGCCAATATCCAGCGTGCCGGGCTGGGTAAGCTGATTACTGTCAAACAGCAGGAGCTGGCCAGTCTGAAGGTTGACCCGGGGATTCCAGCCGGGCTGGTGATTGCTAACCCACCCTATGGTGAGCGCATGGGCGATGAGGCCAGCCTCGTTTATCTCTACAAACACCTTGGCGAAAAAATCAAACAGCAGACGCCGGGTTGGCAGGCGGCGATCTTTACCTCTTCACAGGCGCTGGTCAGAAGTCTGGGCATGGGGCCGAAGAAAAGCTATACCCTGTTTAATGGTGCGCTCTCCTGCAAGCTGTTTCTCTATGATGTTCGTGAGCGACAGGCTGACCAGCCGGCTTCCGGGCAGAGCCGTGTGGACAGTGGGGCTAATACCTTATTCAAGGCCAGCACTGCCGGTGGTGAAATGTTTGCCAACCGCTTGAAGAAGAATCTGAAGCAGTTGGGTAAGTGGGCCAGGAAAGAGAATGTCGACTGTTATCGTCTATATGATGCGGATATGCCGGAGTATGCCGTTGCCGTGGATCTCTACAGGGATTGGGTTCATGTGCAGGAATACGCGGCACCGAAAAGCATTGATGAGACTAAGGCCCATCAGCGTCTGCTGGAAGCGCTGGAAGTGATTCCCGGTGTGTTGGGTATTCCGGATAGTCATGTGGTCTTCAAGCGTCGTGAACGTCAGTCTGGCAAGCGACAGTACGAAAAGCTTGAGCAGTCCGGTGATATGCTTGAGGTGAAAGAAGGTGATTGTCGTTTACTGGTGAACCTGAGGGACTATCTGGATACCGGCCTGTTTCTGGATCACCGGAAAATGCGCCTGCGTATCGCCCGGGAGGCCGCCGGTAAAGATTTCCTGAACCTGTTCTGCTACACCGGAACGGCAACGGTTCATGCCGCCGTGGCCGGTGCGGCCAGTACCACCAGTGTTGATCTGTCGAATACCTACCTTGGCTGGGCCAGAAAGAATCTGGCGCTCAATGGCCTGGTGGATCGCAAACACCGGCTGGAGCAGGCGGACTGCCTGCAGTGGCTGAAACAGGATACCCGGAACTATGATCTGATCTTTATGGATCCCCCTACCTTCTCAAACTCCAAGCGGCTGCGCGGGGTATTTGATGTGCAGGAAGCCCATGTTGAGTTGATCGAGCGGGCAATGGCCAGGCTGAAACCGGGTGGGGTGCTCTATTTCTCCAACAACTTCCGACGTTTCCAGCTGGCCAAAGAACTGGTGCAGAAGTTCCGTGTTGAGGAGATCACGGCTACTACCATTGATCGGGATTTCCAGCGAAGACCGGGTATTCATCGTTGCTGGTGTATTCAGCGCTGAGTACTGAAGATGGCATTTAATTCAGTAATATTTATAGTCCATATTAATCTTTGTGGTTATAAAGCCTCACTCTTATAGTGCATGTTGTTAAGTTATGGATTGATGGGGAAAATAATGAATCTGGAGATGATTAATCAGGATCTGTCGACTCTGAGCCCGCAGGCTATTATCCAGTGGGCCGTCCAGCGTGCTGAAAAACCGGTGCTGACCACCAACTTCGGGCCCCATGAAGCGGCCATTATCCATATGGCCACCCGGGTCAAGCCGGATATCCCAGTGGTCTGGATCGATTCGGGCTACGGTACTGAAGCGACTTACCGCTTTGCTGACCAGCTGATTCGGCGTTTGCAGCTCAATATCCGGGTCTTTCACCCACAATACAGTCGTGGTTTCCGTGATGCCATTTACGGTGGTGTGCCGGAGGTTGACACCCCGGAACATGATGAGTTTACCCGGCAGGTAAAACTGGAGCCTTTTGCCCGTGCCATGGACGCATCCGCACCGGATTACTGGCTGACCGCCATCCGTAAGGATCAGACTGAATTCCGGCAGAACCTTGATGTGGTCAGTCTGACCAACAATGGTTATTACCGGGTGGCACCACTCCTTAACTGGACGGAACTCGATGTTGAGGAGTACCTGGTCACCCACGATCTGCCCATCGAAGAAGATTACTACGACCCGACAAAAGTATACGGTCACCGGGAGTGTGGTTTGCATACTTCTGTGGCGGGTTAGGAACTGGCATTCGACATTTCTGGTAAGGAATAGTCCTTGAATAATTTACACATTTCGGAGCCTACGAACTCCGTTCGTCCTGAGCCTGTCGAAGGGCGTTAACTCCGAGGCATGATAGATTGTGCCAGGCACCCTTCGACTCCGCTCAGGATGGACGGAGAGTGAGTTCTGAAAGTCGGAATTATTTAAGGACAATTACTCAGCGCTTCCCGTTACCCGCCACCCGAAAGAGACAGGCCACTTATTTACTTTTTACTGCCGCCCCGGCAATCCGGTGATGTCGGGGCGGTCTGGTTCTTGTCTGCCACTCAACGGGTGTGTAAGTGTGTAGCGCCAGCGCATGAATCTGCTCTCGCAGTTCGTCAGCCAGCAGTCCGTAGATCATCTGGTGCCGTTTGACCGGCATTTTCCCTTCAAATGCTTCACTGACAATCACTACCTTAAAGTGTGACTCTGAGCCCGGTGGCGTGTTGTGCAGATGGCTCTCATTGGTTACATCGATTAAGTCATTCTGTAAGGACTCATTCAGCTTATCGATGATATTTTCTTTCATTCCCATACATCACCTCTTCAGTCCCGGCCCGAACGACAAGGAGTTTGTCTTACCTGGCAATCTCTTTCTGGCACATTATAAGTAGCTAACCCTGTGAAATCATATATTTCTAACCCCTTGCACTGGTTTATGGATGATTTTTTTTCATGGTCTATGCTCATACCACCTTATTGCAGAAGCCCTCCGCTCAGTTGTTTTCAGGCTATACGGCGAAGTCCCCTTTACATGATATTCAAGGTGCAGGTCTTATGGGAAATCCGGATAAAGGTTTTGCTGGCAGAACAGTGAAGTCAGCCATAACCGTTCTGTCTGCTGCAGTGATTATTGCCGCCTCCTCAACCATCGCCCATGCGCAAAAGGCAGAAGCCTCCGATAAGGACAGCGACGATGGTGTACCTCTCTATACGGTGCTGGCTGATGGGGAGTCCGGTGGCCAGCTCCAACAAAAAAGAAGGGCGAATATCAATCCACAAAACCTCAGTGTATCCAGGGATTTTAAATTCTATAACCAGGTTGCCGCCCTTGACCTTACCGACCCGGTGCAGGCAGAAACTTTTCTGAAGTTTATGGATATCCGGTTGGCAGAAAAGAACCTGAATGAAGAGGTGGTACTGGTCGGTAACAATGAGTCCGAAACCAGGGCACAGGAAGTGGTGGTGCCGGTTGAGCAGACAGTAGTCACAGCGGAGCAGCAAAGAGGCTTAAAACCTGAGGTGGAAAATGAGACAGGTGTTGTACGTCAAATGCCTGTCAACACCGCCATTACCAGAGATTCAAAAGCACGGGAGGCAAAAGTTGTCAGGCCGACAAAACTCGATAAGGGGAGGGAGCAGCAGGGGCCGCGTTCAGGGAGTGTACAGAAGGACAATAGCAAGGTCAGTGACGCAAAGTCAGCAGTAGTTAAAGAAAAGGACCAGGCAAGATTGGCCCGGGTAAATGAGGCCCGTCAGGCAAGGGAGCAGGCCAGAAAGAAAGCTGAAGAGCAGAGGCTGGCACGGGAAACGGAAGAGAAAGCCAAAGCGGAAGAGTTAAGGTTGGCTGAGGAACAGCGCAGGGCTAAGAGAAAAGCCAAAGCCGAAGAGTTGAGACTGGCTAAAGAAAAGCGAAAAGCAGAGGAAAAGGCCAAAGCCGAAGCGTTGAGAGCGGCTGAAGAAAAGCGGAAAGCGGAGGAAAAGGTCAAAGCCGAAGCGTTGAGAATGGCTGAAGAAAAACGGAAAGCAGAGGAAGAAAAAGCCAAAGCTGAAGCGTTGAGAGTGGCTGAAGAAAAACGCAAGGTAGAGGAAGAAAAAGCCAAAGCTGAACCATTGAGACTGGCTGAAGAAAAACGAAAAACGGAAGAAAAGGCCAAAGCCGATGAGTTGAAAGTGGCTGAAGAAAAGCGAAAAGCAGAGGAAAAAGCCAGAGAAGAGAAAGCAAAAGCAGAAGAGTTGAAGCTGGCTGAAGAAAAGCAGAAAGCTGAGGAAAAGGCTAGAGAAGAGAAAGCAAAAGCCGAAGAGTTGAGGCTGGCTGAAGAAAAGCGGAAAGCAGAGGAAAAGGTCAGAGAAGAGAAAGCAAAAGCCGAAGAGCTGAAGTTGGCAGAAGAAAAACTCAAGGCTGAAGAAAAAAACAAAGCCGAAAAAGCGCAGGTTGAAAAGAAAAAAAGAGGGAAGGTTGAAGCCTTAGCCCAGGAGAAAAAGCGTAAGGACGAAGAGCGGGAACGCATCCGCAAGGAGAGGGCGAAGAACAGCTCCTTGCTGAAAAGAAAAAGCACGAAGCTGCCCTGGTGCAACAGGAATCAGATAAAGCAAAACCATCCAAAGAGACCGCTGTCAACATTCTACCCAGCCGCCCTGTGGCGTATCAGATTGCAGCAGAACAGGATCCCGGCATCATCAACTTTGATCAGGCCATTACCCGCCGCTTCAAGGTGGCAGGCTCATACCTGGATAAAGGTGAACACGGCAATAATATCGTCAAGGATCATAGAGGCCGGGAGTTTATCAATGTTATGGCTTTCTGGGATGTGCTGGTGGAACACCGGGACAACGGTGAGCATTATTACTACGGCAGCATTCAGTTCCCCCTGGGCAGTCGCCATCCGGCCATTATTAAAAGTACGGCAACCGGTGATGAAATCGCGCTGGGCTGTAAAACTGGTGAAGTTCTGGTATTGAAGGGCTTTGAGACAGAAGGGATTGATTATACCCATGGGCTGGTGGATGCCTATCTTGCCCACTCCGAGGTTATGCCCGATGGATCGGTCGCCTTTCAGGAGGTGGTGCGTCAGCCTTCCTTCAGCTTGGTTAATGCAGAAACCGGCTGTATGTCCCGCGATATATTCTCAAGAAATTATGTGGATCCACAAAGGATGGGGCATGACAAAACCCTTGATGCGTTACCGGTCAGAGAGTAATTTAGCCATTCTTGATCACCATCAGACGGTCGCCTGCTCTTGCCTCAGAGTGAATCCAGGCACTGAATGGGCTGCCCCCTGCGGAGCGAGCAATAATGCACTCCAGTGTTTGTGACTCGTCGTTGAAGCCGGTAACCGGGTAAGTGGCTTCAAAGCCTTCATTGGATACCAGGGTAATATGTTCGCCAATGGCAACCTCGAAAGGCAGGCGGGTGGATAACTTGATGATGACTTCCGTTGAGCTGAGTGACGTCAGCTCAGTAAGAATGCCGGGCACTTCATCCCGGGTAGGCAGTGCCAGGCTTAAATCACCAGTTACTTTGGTCTGACAGGCGAGAATATAGCCTTTTTTGATTTGCTCAGCAGTCAGTAACGACTGGGCTTCTGTCGGTACAGGCCCGGCTGTCACCCGAAGCATGCAGGAGTGACAGACCCCGGCCCGGCAGGACCAGGGTGCCCTGGCATGCTGGCGCAGTAATCCATCCAGAAGGTTCTCGTTCTCATCCATCGGGTAACTGTTGCCCTGAAATTGAATCTTCGGCACGGAAAAAAACCTGATATGTTGCACAGTGAATTTGGTGTGCAAGTTTACAACCTGCAATCGATAATACCAGTTGTACTCATAGTACATGGTTTCAATGAGTTTGACGGGTTGTCGTGCCTCCGCACTCCGTTCGTCCTGAGTGCTGAGCTTGTCGAAGCATCGAAGGACCCATAGGGCCTAAAGGCGGAAACTCCGGACTCTGATAGATCGTGCCAAGCACCCTTCGACTCCGCTCAGGGTGAACGGAGATCGTACACGTCAAACTCATTGAAACCATGTACAAGGAGCCTGTCGGACTTAAGCGTCCGTAGCGACGCTTTTTGAGAAAACTTTACCTCTCCTGCGGTTAATCAATGTTATTAGCTTTTGGCGTTGGTATAATCCCCGTCAAAATAAGATGAGGTTTGCCTGCCGTTAAAACTGTGCAAATGGGCATAATGCTCTCAGTTTATTGCACAGGTTCAAATCGGCAAGGTCGGATTGCGGAATAAAATCGTAGAACAAGGGGTGAAAACCAATGAATGTTGTGATTCGGGAAGATGACTTAATTCTGAGTGTGGCGGACGCACTGCAGTTTATTTCCTACTATCATCCCATTGATTTTATTGATGCGGTTTATCAGGCCTACCAGAAAGAAGAATCCAGGGCGGCGAAAGATGCCATGGCCCAGATTCTGGTGAACTCCAGAATGTGCGCCATGGGTAAGCGTCCTATCTGCCAGGATACCGGTATCGTTACTGTTTTTGTCCGTGTGGGTATGAACGTACGTTTTGATACTGACCGCTCCATTGAAGACCTGATCAACGAAGGCGTTCGCCGGGCCTATACCCATCCGGACAACGTGCTCCGTGCTTCCGTCCTGGCCGATCCTGCCGGTGCCCGCAAAAATACCAGAGACAACACGCCAGCGGTTATCCATATGACCCTGGTGCCGGGAGACACCGTTGAGGTGGAACTGGCTGCCAAAGGTGGTGGCTCTGAAAACAAATCCAAAATGGTCATGCTCAACCCATCCGACAGCATTGTTGAGTGGGTGAAAAAGACGGTACCGACCATGGGGGCTGGCTGGTGTCCTCCGGGCATGTTGGGTATCGGTATTGGCGGCACCGCTGAAAAAGCCATGCTGATGGCCAAAGAAGCCTTGATGGAACCCATCGACATTCATGAACTCCGTGCCCGTGGTCCACAGAACCGGGTGGAAGAACTGCGTCTGGAGATTATGGATGAAGTGAACAAGCTGGGCATCGGTGCCCAGGGGCTGGGTGGTTTGACCACCGTGCTGGATATCAAGATCAAGGATTACCCCACCCACGCCGCCTCTCTGCCTGTGGCCATGATTCCCAACTGTGCCGCCACTCGCCATGCCCACTTTACCTTGAACGGCAGTGGTCCGGTATATCAGAAAGCACCGAATATTGATGACTACCCGGAAGTCAGCCTGGATATGGGCGAAGGGGTGCGCAAGGTCAATGTCGACAACCTGAGCCATGATGACATCAAAAGCTGGCAGCCAGGCGATACTGTGCTGCTGTCTGGCAAGATTCTCACCGGTCGGGATGCCGCCCATAAGCGCATGGTAGATATGATCTCCAAAGGGGAAGAGCTGCCGGTTGATCTGAAAGGGCGCTTTATCTATTACGTAGGCCCCGTTGACCCTGTGCGTGATGAAGCCGTTGGCCCGGCTGGCCCAACCACCTCAACCCGTATGGATAAGTTTACCCGCACCATGCTGGAGAGCACCGGGCTTGCCGGTATGATCGGTAAGGCAGAGCGCGGCCCGGCAGCCATTGAGGCTATCAGGGATAATGAGTCTGTTTACCTGATCGCCGTCGGTGGTGCCGCCTACCTGGTCTCCCAGGCGGTGAAAAAGGCGGAAGTGCTGGCCTTCCCTGAACTGGGAATGGAAGCGATCTACGAATTTGAAGTGGAAGATATGCCGGTGACCGTAGCGGTAGACTGCCGTGGCGAATCGGTACACAACACTGGTCCGCAGATCTGGAAAAAGAAGATCGAAGAGCAGGTGCTGGAGATTAAATAAGCCTATTTGCAAAGAGTAGATTTAATACAGCCGCTTATTGGTAAACGTAGTTGTAACGCTGCATGGATGCAGGAGCAGTTACCAGGGGTGCCTGAGCAAGGGTGCAGGAATCACCGCCCTGCCATTCCTGGCAGGGCTTCAGGGGAAAATTTTTTCATTCAGAAGTTCATTTTTCAACAAATAAGGCAAATCGAAAGAAGACATTGTTTGTTTATCAAACACCTCAATCAGCCTCCTCCTGCACAGAACTTTTAGACTGAGAGGTGTTTCCAGAAAGCTGCCGCCAAATTTTTCAGTGACTTTCTGGATAACATCCGGTGCCAGGCTTCTTTGAGGACAGCCGCCGTGGTAGAGCAGTTCAAAAGCAATTTCACAAAACCCGTGTTTGTTGGCCCAAAACAGGGGGGTACCTTTTTTACAGTCACGGCTATGAACATCTGCTTTATGATGCAACAAAAACCGCACCACCCGGTAATGTCCTGCTGCGGCCGCCTGGGTCAGGGGCGTATACTCCCCAACTTTATTGCCGTGAATATCGGCACCCGATTGCAACAGCAGTTTAACTAATTTAATGTGCCCGGATCGGGCCGCAAGAGCCAGCGGAGGGAGGTTCCAGATATCAAAGGCATAGCCATCAGGATTAGCGCCCGCTTGCAACAGAAGTTTCACTACCTCAAAATCCGACCTGTCGACGGCCACTGACAGTGGTGAAAATATGCAGTGTTTAAAGCGGCTTACGTCATCTGCATGATGCTGCAACAGTAATCTCACGATCTCGATGCAGGCTTTTTCAACGGCCAGGTTCAGCAGACCTAACCGGTTCGAATCTTTCCACTGCGCGCCATGTTCCAACAACAGCTTGACAAGCTCAATATGCCCATTCCTGACCGCTTCACTCAGAGGATTCCACTGGTAATAGCTATTATTTTCACAGCTGTTAATGTTGGCTCCATGACTCAGCAGTAGCCGGGCACTCTCAGTATGTCCCCTGGCCGCAGCCTTCCACAGAGGTGTCCTGAATCCGGAAGCTTGGCTATTAGCGTCGGCTCCCCTGCTCAGTAGCAGGCTTATCGCCCCAACCCGCCCGTACTTTGCCGCCTGAGTCAGAGGCGTTGCCTCTCCGCGGGCACGGTTGTGAATATCTGCGCCATGTTCCAGCAACAGGCTTATCGCTTTCACCTGTCCCCACCTGGCAGCCTGGGTCACGGGAGTCCGTAAGCCGATGGTATTGCCGTTAACGTTTGCCCGGTAATCCAGCAACAGCTGCATTACTTTGATGTTACCCCGGCCGGCAGCCATAGCCAGTGGGGGTAGGCCCTTGGCATCGCAGTGGTCAACAGGTGCCCCGGACTCCAACAGCAACCTCGCTATGTCAGGTAACCCGTATATGGCAGCCCGGCTCAATGGAGTAAGCTCCTGGCTGGTGGGGAACTGGCAGGCAGGTCGCTTGAGCAATTTTTCGTCGCTGCCATCAACCTCTGTACCATTTTGCAGTGGCCACGCCACCATCCTGATATCCCCGGACTCAACGGCACAATTCAGTGGGAGTCTGCTGGCAGCGTTGGCAGAGTATGCACTCACACAACGGTTGTCGTCGGTAACAGCAAGACCCTCGGTCCTGACTCCCAACTGCACTGCCACAGACCGTTTGCGACCATTGGGCGGTGGTAATCCATTGCCATCGGATGTTGTCTGATCGCCGGGGCCAAAGCTTGGGGAATCTGTTTTGCACAAGCCGATAAAGCAGTGTCGACTAATGCCTTTGACGCCGGTGAGTTTTCAGCAGCACCGGTTGGTAGCAAGCCAGGATAACCCCTGGCATTAAGTGGTTGCATGATAATTACCATCAGTCCGAATATGTTTCAGGGTCCTTAGAGCAATCACCCTGAAAAAGGTTCCGGCCCTTACACGCCGGGCGACAGTGTGACTATTAAAAAACAACACGATGACGGATGTTGATTTATAAGCGGGCTCGCTGGGTTTTTCCGGAATCTTTTATGCCCAGTGTCAGCCGGATATCGTTGATCACCAACTCATCGATGGCCGTAAGATTGAGGCTGCTATCACCAAGGTAGGAATAATTGGACAGTGTGAAGCTGGTGGCCATTAACTTCCAGGCGCATTGCCGACTATCCAGGGCTGGATCAAACAATCCTTGTTGTTGGCCGAGGGTAATCACACCTTCAATCAGGTCTGTCAGGCTGATCATGGACTCACAATAGACCGTTTTCAGCTGTTCATTGCGCCACATTTCATCGGCAGCACTGAGCCACACCCGGTTTTCAAACTCACGGTCCGGGAAGTTTGATGGCAGTAACATCTGCTGCAGGGCTTCGTAGGGTGGTAATCCCTTAATGGCCTCCAGGTCGGAGTCAACGGATGATGATATGGCATAACGGATTACTTCGGTTTTCAACTCATCCAGCGACGAAAAGTGATGGTGAATGGTTCCCGTAGCGGCACCCATTTCGGCGGCAACCTTGCGGGCAGTTATGCCGGCAAAGCCACAGGACACCACCAGGGAGAGGGTGGCCTCCAGAATAGCTTTGCGTTTTTCATCCTTTGGCAGGTAACTCATAGACTGCATTTGTCCGATATAACTACTGGTTGACATAGCATAAAAAAGAATTGAACATGCGTCCAATTTGAACAAGTGTTCATATTGATCAACCAAAGGAACCAAAGCATTGCGGGTTAATCTAATGCCGCAATAAGGAAACGCCTATGTCAGTTCACACTACTGATGAAACGATGACTTCCGGTTGCACCACGGTGGATTTTTTCCGTTTTGTGGTGCCATCCATACTGGGTCTGGTAGCGCTGTCTTCAGCGGGTATTGTTGATGGTATCTTTGTCTGGAATTACGTGGGGGCAACAGCCCTGGCCGCGGTTAACCTGGTGGTACCACTGTATTCGGTGTTCTTTGGCCTGTGTGTCATGATGCTGGTAGGTGGTGCGGTGGTTGCCGGTAAAGCCCTGGGGGGGGGGGGAGATACACGCAGGGCGTCCAATATTTTTACCAAATCCCTGACGGTGATTGTTATCTTTGCCCTCACAGTGTCCAGCCTGGCACACTTTTTCGCTGGGGATATCGCGGCTTTTGTGGGAGCCGACGAGGAAGCACTGCCTTTGACCACGGAATATATCCGTATAATCTCGCCTTTTATGTTGTTCATGGGGCTGGCTTATACCTTATCGTATTTTGCCCGGGTTGATGATGCGCCAAATTATGCCCTGGCCGGGCTGGTGCTTACCGCCTTTACGAACATTGTACTGGATGCGTTGTTTATCAAAATGTGGGGCTGGGGTGTCAGTGGCGCAGCATTTGCCAGTGGTATCGCTTATACGCTGGGTACTGCGTTTCTGATGGTACGTTTCTTTGGCAGGCAGGCCCGCATTCGGTTGATTAAACCCTATGGTTCCTGGTCTGAGTTGTTCCGGGCTGCTTACAATGGCTTTTCCGAGTTTATAAATGAGATGTCCGGTGGACTGCTCATGTTCGTTATTAACTGGATTCTGATTATTGAAGCAGGCACTACCGGCGTTGCCGCCTTTACCATTGTCAATTATATCCTGTGGCTCAGCATCATGGTGGCATACGGCACTGCTGAAGCCCTGGGGCCTCTTGTCAGCGTTAACTTCGGTGCCAGAAAGCCAGAGCGTATTGTCAGCTTTGTGAGACTGGCTGTTGGTCTTGCCATTATGGTGGGTATTACCTTTGCGATGGCTCTGCTGATTTATCCTGAGGAGCTGGCCAGTGTCTTTATTCAGAGTGACGAAGTGGCCACGCTGGCGCTGACCATGTCGATCATTGCCGTCATCTGGCCGGCATTTCTGTTTAACGGTATCAACATTACCCTGTCCGGCTATTTTACCGGTATGCATGCGGCTACCCAGTCGGCCCTGATTGCTATCAGTCGCTCTCTGGTATTGCCATTGGTGCTGATCATTCTATTCTGGAAAACTCTGGGGCTTGAAGGTGCCTTTCTTGCCCTGCCGGTAGCCGAACTGCTGACGTTTGCCCTCAGTGTCACGCTGTTTTACCGGGCAACACCTGAAATGATGATGGGTAAAGATGTGGCAACAGCGAATAATAAAGTGGGCAACTCAGGAGTCTGTCGTACTTAATGCTGGCGTTGTGTTTTGTTTCCGGAACCCACTGTGGTCCTTGCCTGTGGGCAGCCTTCCGAAAGGCTGCCTGAATTAAAACTGCCAACCGTTGCTCCGATAACCTGACTAAATATCACTGGGAAAAGGAAACAATTGATGGATGGCATGAATGGCATTGGCGGGCTACATAGTGTTTACCATCTGGAAGGTAAACCCCAGGGTCAGGAGACGGCATCCGGGAAAAAGTTCGGACGAAAAGTCAGTAAAGCGGATCCGGTTCCTAAAAGGGATCTTCTTCCCAAACAATACCGTAACAAAAAAATAGCTGGCTACGTGATAAATGGCGTGGTTTTCCAGCCAGTCAACAAGAGTGGCGTGATTAACCCGCCAGCCAGTACAGCGATTCTTCGGCTGCAGTGGTTTAACTGGGCTACCCACCAATTTCAGGGCAAAGGTTATGCCCCCTCTGTTGCCAGGGTGATGGCAGAACGGGTGTTAAACCAGTGCGGCTATGATTATCGCTCGGTGGAAATCATGGTTAACACCACGCCATTGACCCCACAGTCTGCCTTTCGAGAACTGCAGCGGCAAAATTATCAATGGGCAATGGGGCAATTCACCGCCAAAGGCTACCGCCCGGACCGGTCCCATGAAGCCATTGTTAATGCGCTGAACATCGCTGGCTCAGACCTGAACCGGTTTCAGCAGTGGGTTTCTGATGCTCCTCATGCCCAAAGTGATAAAAATGCCAACACACTGCGCCCCTGGATGATTGAACAAATTGAGAAAAAAGGCTTTTCCCCGGAGGAAGCTCGGGCAGTAGTGGATAACCTGATCAGAGAGTCCGATGGCAACGTAGATTATCTGCGCCAGTCGGTCGGGAAAATTCACCCAAAAGGTGCCCCGCGCAAACTCTCTGCCGAGCAGATGGTCCAAAAGAATCGACAGTCACTTAATGCATTGGGGTTGTCGGAAGGTGCCAGCCTGAATGATGTAAAAAAAGCCTACCGGAAGCTGGCACTAAGGTTTCATCCTGATAAAAACCCTGGAAACGTTGATGAGAGTAACAAGACTTTTCAAATAATTACTGAGGCAAACAGGCACCTGATCGAAGATTCAGATTTGTTCAAAGGTCAAAGCTGATAGCGCACTGGTGGGGGAATTAATCCAGCAGAGCATCCATTTGAGTTGATCCCCCACAATCTGAACGCTGTCTCGTCGCGTTTCAGGAAGGCGATGTGAAGATCACCCATCATCTTATCCCGATTGTATTTTAGCTCGTTTGCTTTGTGCATCGCCTCTTCCCACTCAAGCTGGTCCAGACGGGCACCCAGATCAAACAGGTCGTTAGCATAGTCAATAACGCAATCGTAAAGGGTGTCAGAGCAGGAACTGTTTCTCCCCAGGACTTCCTTCAGGGCTTTGGGCAGTTCTTCTGGTGTCAGGGAGCCATTTCTGTTTTTCAGGGAGCGAAAGAGCTTGCTGCCTTCATCACTGTTGAGCGTCAGGGTGATTCTCATAATAATGGACTTTTGTTCCATGTCCAGATCATTGCAAGCGGCATCAAGCAGCCGATGGGAGGATGGGGCGGAAGCTATTCCCTGCAAGAGCGTGATATATCCCATACTGACTTCATCTTCAGAATTGAATATTGGTTGCATGATCCCGGACAACTGTTCACTGGGAATGGTCTCTGCGATCTGAACCAGTAATTTGATATGGTCTTCCTGAATCAGACGACGATGGTTGCTTGGATCGCCGTCATCACTTTCAATTGATTGCAGTAAAACGATCAGAGCCTGATGCAGTTCTTCCGGCGAGAGGCTGACACCCATTTGCCATAAGGCGGTGGCATGTCTGGGCATAACCGGGTACATACCCATTGGCTTTGTAAGTGAATAGGGCAAAATCTGCAGGGCAATATGCTTCATGCATTGGTAACAAGACGCCTCATAGTCAGTAATCCCTAGAGCTTCTTTCAAGGCCCGGGACCGCTCTTCAAGAGGCAAAATGGCACCTTTATCCATCAGGTCCCGAATTACTGTGGCCGCCATGTGATCGTCTATGCTCAGGGCGACTCTCAGGTCATGGCATTGGTTTTCCCGGAGTTTGGAAATTTCATTGGCCAGGGTAGCAGGAGAAAGATTTCGTGAATCAACGGCTTTCTTGCATACCGGGCATTGTGCGGGATCTTCTGGAATCGTTCCATGCTCAGGCCTTCTTTGCACCAGATTGACTTTTCTGCCCTGAAAACAAGACTCCTGACAGGATGGACAAATGCTCACATCCCTTAAATTAGGGTGCTTGAGAGGCACTGAGGAAGGAAGTGATATACCGGGCGTGGAAGCTAAATTGTCCATAATTGGGTTTCTCAAGACCAGATTGTGTATTTGGTGGAGAAATCGTTTTTTTCATTCCAACGTATTCATCTGATGTTTTTGAATAAAAAAAACAAGGCAGTACGGAGGCAGCTTGATACCCTGACTCTTATGACAACGATTACATTACAAAGTTCAGGAAACAGTGAGATATGAACAGATCCGTAAAAACCGTATTTGACTCAACCCAATGAAATCTCTATAGTTTGCCTCCGTTGACGCAGGGCGCTCGTAGCTCAGCTGGATAGAGTACCTGGCTACGAACCAGGCGGTCGGAGGTTCGAATCCTCCCGAGCGCGCCAAGTCAACAAAAGTGATTGACGGATTGAATTGATTCAAATATCTTTCACGTCGCTTCAAACAACGCGCTCGTAGCTCAGCTGGATAGAGTACCTGGCTACGAACCAGGCGGTCGGAGGTTCGAATCCTCCCGAGCGCGCCATATTAAAACGGTGAGGTGGCCGAGAGGCTGAAGGCGCTCCCCTGCTAAGGGAGTATACGGTTTGTAGCCGTATCGAGGGTTCGAATCCCTCCCTCACCGCCATTTATCTTTTCTAGCGTTTTGCCAAGAAATCTAAAACTATCGAATCAGATAGATAGTACGTATTAAGTTCGGTTAGTTCAGATCATCCCTAGAATATAATACACTCCTTTGCGCGGAATCTTGCATAATATTCACCTTGTGTATCGTGTTGATCAGATTGTGTATCGTGTTGATCAGATTGTGGATTGTTTCTTCTTTGCTTCCGTTGCTCATAAATGTTTTCTTGATTTGGATTTAATCCAGTCCTTGCTTCGGCAAGTCTAATATCTTCTCTTGTACAAATACGCTCCTTTGAGTGGTATCTTGTTAGAGGTGCATTTTGTGTAACGTGTTGATGAGATTGTGAATTGTCTCTTATTTGCTTCCATTGCTGATAAATGTCGCCTTGATTTTGAATTGGTCTGAACATTGCGTTGGAAATTCCAATATCTTGTTCTGTACAAAGACTTGTTATTAAATCTAAATCCTCATGGATAACGAACATTTCGATGAATTGCTCAAGTTTAATAGCTGCTTTCGTTCCTTTAAATTCACCATGCAAAAATTGTTCAACATTTGATTTGTTTTGTTCTGTATCGTACCAGTTTAAGACTGTGTCAACTTGTGCAAAAAGACGTGATCCATAACCCAGATGAGCCATACCATTATATAATATGTTATCAAGCTGGACGGCAAAACACTTAAAAACTTCTGCGCCCATCAGTTCTTTTAGCTGACTATAAGCTGCCAATTGCTGTTCTTTAATTAATTCAGCAGATTGAATTTCAGTCCGTTTTTGTAAAGAGTTCTCGTAATTTAGTTGGCGTGCAATTAAGTAAGCATCATGAATGGCTGTTTTTCCACTGTATTGAATTCGAGGCATTCCAGTATTGTCAATTACTAATCCTTCAATAAGGTCGCTGCATGGTGTTTTCTCTGGCATTATTTTCCAGCCATCCGGGAGAGAAATATCAGCCGAAATTTTTGACTTCATTTCTCTGATAATATCCATGACGATAGCTTCTGATTTAGCATCAAAACTGGTTGTTTCTGATTCAGCACCTAAAGATGGATATGATGCAGATGGTAGCAAAGAAGCTGAAACGTTTGGTTCAGGATCGTGAGTAACCTTAGGATCAATAACAGTAATTGTCTCATGCTCGGCTAGAGTTTTTTGTGTGTTTTTACCTGATCTTTCAGGTGAGCTGTAATTAATGTATTTATTTGTTGGGCTGTTATTATCTGAGCGCTTATTATCTGAGCTCTCTCCAGCCATTGAATAATTAGAAGGCTCAGCTAGTTTGGTTAGGGAGTTTACTGGCTGCATAATATAATCTCATAAATTTTCAGTTAATTTACAGGATGACCAGTCTTTTTCCGACTCGAAGATAATAATCCTTGTAGATCAAGGGTGATGTTACTCAGATTATTATTAAGAAGTGGTAAACCGGCAACTTCGTTTGATTATCAAGTCAGCAATAAGTTCAATTTTAAGGAACGCTGGGGCTTTCTGTCTGGGTCGATCTCATTATCAACAAATATGCTTTTGGCATTCCGGTCAACAGACAACTTAAGTCAGGAGAGACTTTATCGATGCCTGTCGTGGCGACTCGGATCTGGATAAATGGAGCACTAGAGTTGCTTCTTGTCAGGAATGGTAAGACGCAAAGTAAGGGTGCTCAAGCGCTTCAGTGGGGGACAGGCGCTTCTTGGGATCTGGCTCTGTCAGCGCCCTGAAAAAATCCGCAGCCTGTTCGCCTTCCACTTCCAGAAGTTTCTGGTAAGCATCCTCTCTTGCTTCTGTTAGCTGGGCTAAAGCCTCTTTATAAGACGTCTTATGTTCCCACATATCTTGAGTAACAGGCATTACAGGATCACCACCTAAACACATTTCAGCAAAAGTACATCCCAGGGCCCAGGAGTCTGCTCTGACATTAGGTTTTTTGGTCAAGTTATACAGTTTTTCCGGTGATATATAATCTGGTGTTCCGCTGAGAACTGGAGTGGCCCTGTCCATTTTTGCTGAAAACCCGAAGTCGCATATCTTCACCAGACCTTTTCCATTGATCAGAATATTTTCAGGTTTAATATCATGATGTTGATAGCCGGCTTTAAATAGCGTGTTAATACCCATGGTTGCCTGAAAAAAAGTGCTTTTCAGTTCTTCACCTCTAAAAAGACCATCCTGTTCTAATGAGTCCAGTAAATCATGACCGCCATATTCCATAAGAATGTATTTTTGATCGGATTTGCCACGACTCAGGGAAACAAGGTTGACAATATTCTCTGTGCTCTCACCGGTTGCTGCTATTGCCCGCTGAATTCTTACCATTTTTGCACACTCATCTCTGCGCGCAGTCTCATCACCAACAATTTTAAGGGCGAATTGTTGATTGGTACGTTTGTGTTTTACGAGAGCAACAGAGCCAAAACCTCCTTTGCCTAATGTCTTGAGCTTTTTTAACTCTTTTTTGGGTATGATCGCACAGTTGTACTCAGGATCGATTGGGGCACCCTGAAAAGTGATAGGTTCAGCTGGTTGAAGATCAAGAAGCACATTGGACTGCCCATCTTTTTGCACAAGAGGCGTTTCAGTGCTCTCTGTTATCGAACTTTTACTGACTTTGTTGTTCAGGTTGCTTGTATTGTCAGGGGTTATCTTGCGTTGATTTTCTAATTCCGTTATTGCTTTTTCTGTACTGCCTTGAATTTTCTGACAGTGTTTTTCTGGATTTACGGAAATTGTCTTAAGAAATGGTTCTACTGTTTCTTCTCTTAAATTCTGAATATTTTTTGATAATTGTTCACTCTCTTTCAGATTGTTCCGGGCAAGGCATAACTTTTTGATTTCACTTACATCGCTTGAGAATGTATTAACCATCATCTCACATATTTCTTTTTCAAGCCTGACAGCCAGGTTTTTCTCAATATGCTCAGCGGCATTAAACAGGTTTTTGATGGCATGGCACTTTTTTATAGCCATATTAAAGTCTTTTTCCGGGTCTCCATCGTAGGGGATGCTTTTAAGATGGTTCGGCATGGCCTTCACCAGAACTGCCATCTGATCATGTATTTTCTGATTGAGTGAATCGATCACGTTGGCTGATAGCTTATTGCCTGCCTTAAGCCGGTTGACTTCTTTTTTTAATGCAATAAGGCTTGCACCCGATTTGCAACGATGGATTTCATGGGAGAGATAGACTTCAGTATCTGATTCGATCAGCTTCCTGAACTGATTCTTGTCAAAAAAAGTACACTCTTCTGGTATTTCATCGGGAAGTTTTAAAATACTGTCAACGTGGTTTGATCTGTTTTTACCTTCCTGATCTTCTTGAACTTCTTCCATTAATACTTCGATACGTCTGTTGGTTATGCCTTTTTCAAATTTATACATCTTGGCTTTCGGGACGGATTTTTTTTCGTCAATAAACGTTTTATTAAAGTGATTTTCAATACGCCGTCCCCATTTAGAGACCAGTTTTCCATCGCTATTCAGTATCTTGGTGCTTTTATTTTCTTCGATCCCCGAATAATTGGCTGCTTTTGGTTCAGCCAGATTGATTTGTTCAGGGTTTATATTTAAGGGCGAGGTTACGTTGAAACGTTCCATGTTATGATCCGATGCTATGTATCTTTCTGAATATATCAAGAATAGCAAGCAGCAAAGTAAGGGTGCTTCAGCGCCTGGGTGGTGGACAGCCGGTCACCAGGATGCAGCTTCGTTAATGCCCTGAATAACTCAGCTGCCTGCCTGCCTTCCCGTTGCAGAAGCTGCTGGTATGCCTCTTCTCGCATCGTTTTCAGATGAGCTATTGTCTCACCAGGGAACTTGTGACTTTCCCATATAGTGCGAGTACCGATCATGACAGGGTAACCTAAGCGCAGTTCAGCAAATGTACACCCCAGGGACCAGGAATCAGCTCTGTCAATGGGGCCGCCGTGCAAATCATACAGTTTTTCCGGAGGCATATACTCTGGTGTTCCTCTGCCAATTTGAGTTCCCCTGCCCATTTTTTCGGCCAGGCCGAAATCGCAGATCTTCACAACACCTTTTCTACTAATCAGGATATTTGCAGGTTTAATGTCATGATGCTGGTAACCGGCTCTAAACAGGGTGTTAACGCCCTTAACAGCCTGGAAAAAAGTTCTTTTAAGCTCGTTCCCCCTGAAACGGCCATACTTTTTTGATGAGCCCAGTAAATCCCGCCCCCCATACTCCATAAGAACATATTTTCTATCTGACCTTCCTCGACTCAGGGAAATAAGGTTGACAATATTCTCTGTGCTACCATGGATTTTTGCTATTGCCCGTTGAATTCTTATCAACTGTGCACACTCTTGCCTGCGATCAGTATCGTTACCCACCATTTTCAGGGCAAGGTATTGATGGGTATATCTGTGTATCACAAGTACCACTGAGCCATAAGTCCCTTTGCCTAACTTCCTGACCTTAAGTAAATCTTTTTTAGGCACGATCGGGTAGTTGTACTCTTTATCGATAGTGGCCCCCTGAAAGGTAACAGGTGCTGCTTGCTGCAGATAAAGGGCTGTATTGGAGTTAGCGTTTCGCTGCAAAAGATGCCTCTGAGTTTTCCCATTGACGGCCCTGGCGGTGTTTGCGTTCACATAACGTTGTCCTGTCTCTGGAGTTACAGGGTGCCTGCCAAGGCAACCTTTGACAGGCTCAGGTTGTTTGGGTGGCTGATGCTGGAAATGATGCTGTCCCATTCCATCTGCAATTCTTTGAGGCATTGTGTCCCCCGGGCTCAAGAGTCCGATAAAAACCTTCGAGCTGGTTTGTAAAGGTACTATACCTATATAGAACAACTCGTCTTTCTAATCAGCAGGGAAGCAGCAAATGACTGATTCAGTGTTCAGCGCGCCTGATGTCCAGGCAATGGCCATTGTGGGGGACTATATGGCCAGGGGAGGGAGTCTTGCTGAAGCCAGTAATATCAGTGAGGAGGCGCAGGAAGCCATCTATGAACTGGCGTATCTGAAATATAATAATGGTTTGTACGAGAAGTCTGCCCGCCTGTTTCAATTTCTCTGTCTCTATGATCAGTGGAATCCCCGCTTTTTCACTGGCCTTGGTGCCTGCCAGCAAATGATGAGCCTTTATGGTGAGGCCATTGATACCTATCTGTACGCCATTTCTCTTGATGCCAATGACCCGCATCCGATGATTTATGTGGGCGATTGTTATGTCGCCCTGGAGCAGTATCCAAAAGCGAGGCTTGCTTATCGGGCGTCGGTTTTAATGGCCCATGAATCCGGCACCCCCAGTCCTGAGGTAAGCCGGGTAGAAAAAATGATTAACGAGTTTTGATGACACTGCAAGGAGTGAGGGTATGAGTGAGGTATCCGGGGATATACAGCCCAGCCGACTGGAACCTGTGCCGCCAGAGTTTCTGGCCGGGCAGCCTGCAAAAGAGAAGGTTGATAAGGTGGCTTCCGGTTACCATCAGTCGAACTCTGTCTCACAGGGTCAGGCAGCCAGGACTGAAGATTTCCCTGTTGCATCTGTGATTCCGGTTCCTGCCCTGCAACCGGCTCTTCCTGGTGCAATGGTGGCTTCCTCTGAAGAAATTAAGGGGCTCCTGTCAACAGCCCTGGTGATCAGAGACTCTCTGGGGCAAAAGTCTACAGGAGCAGCTGCCGAGCCTTTACCGGGTGGCCTGTCAGCGTCTTTGTCAGAAGCGGCATCTGGACAGCCACCTCAGGAGCGATCAACCGTTGATAACCAGGCAGCAGGGACTCAACGCTCAACCGTCAACGTGCCTGCATCCACCCCATTACAGGATATGGTGACAAAGGTGCAGTCGGCACTGCCAGAAGCCACGGATACGGATGAAGTATTGGGCGTCTACGAAAGTAATGTCAGACAGCTGACAGAGACCATTCAGCAAGCTTTGGCAGCAGGATCATCAGCCCCTCTTCAGGTATTAAGCGTTGTTGCTGCTGATGTGTTCCCATCGGATGCAAATAGCGGCTCACTGGTGCTGCAAAGGGTGATTGATAATATTGTGTCGATCAATCGCAACAGTGGGGAGTCATCTGTCCATAGTGGCAAGGGTATTCAGCAGAACAGTGCAGATCTCTATGGAATGCCGGAACATGTGCGGTTAAGTCTATTATCCCAGAGGTTGGGCATTGATCTGCAGCCATTAATCAGAACCCGTGAAGAGTTCCTGGAGAGTATTCTGGTCGCCCAGAGGGGCATACTGCTGGCTATTGAAGCTATGTCTAATGCAGAATTTTTCGAGCTCTTGAAAGAGCGATTACGGGAAGAACAGATCAAAGAGGACCTGGTCAAAGAAGGCCAGCATAAAGAAGTGGTGGACAAACTGAAGCAGGCCATTGCAGCACTGAAAGCCGGTGAACCGACAGTGGCAGCTGAAGTACTGAACTCGGCAAGCCTGATCACCACGGCAATTGAACAGATTGTTGATCGCTATACATCCGATGAAACACCCGGGAGTCTCAGGCAGCATTTGCAAGAGCACCTCACCCGGGTTCTGGATAGTGTCACCCAACAAGGCTCATACCAGGATATGATGAATAAGCGGGTGGAACTGCTGCAATCCGCCAAAAAAGTCTGATAGCAATTTATTTTAATTTTTCCAAAATTCCTTTGCATATTGGCTCAATCATCGAAAATATTTGTGCGGACTCATGACCTGTATTTTCATAATGTAACTTGATAAGAAGTTTTGCGTAAATTGTGTTGAATTCACCTCTGCTTGGAATCCCTTCAACTCTGGTAATAGAAGATAGCTCTGGATAATCTGACAGCATGTAGCTAAGCCGGTCAAGTAATTGCACTTGAGAAAGCACGTCAATCGGCATATTACTGACTCTGAACGTTGTTCCTTCAGACATGCTTGATGACGACAGTGAGCTGAAGCTACTCACGGAGCTGCTTGAGGTTGTGGTTAAAGATGAGTCACTATCTGTGCTGCTTACGGTTGTGGTTGAAGAGGAGGCACTATCTGAACTGCTTTCTGTGATTGTTGAGGAAGAATCACTCTCTGAACTGCTTCCGCTGACAGTTGATGAGGAATCACTGTCTGAACTGATTCCGGTTATTGTTAAAGATGAGTCACTCTCTGAGCTGATTCCTGACGTTGTTGAGCTGACTGAGCTGATTCCGGATATTGAAGCAATTGTGCGCTCAACAAGGCCTGTTGTTGGTAAATGCTGATCATCACTGTCAGGTATTTCTTTTTTAATCGCTTTCTTTGCGGGCTCATCATCAGGAGTTCGTGGGGATGATGGTGTATCTCTTATACTTCCTATCTTGAGCATATTCTTTTCCTTTTCTTATTTAACGACATAAGTACTTGAGGCGGCGCATAAGTAGTTAACGGGTAGAAACGCAGAATCTCCATGCGCCGATGCGTTACTGTCCACCGACAAGAGCGTGTTAAACGACATGTTATATGCTTTCTTCACGTTTAATCACCAGAATTCTAGCGTGTCCTGTGAGATGGGCAATGTTCTTCGTGACAATAAAAGCAGCGAATATCCCTTGAGGTTTGTCTCATGTGATAGCCCGAAGTAAGAAATATTCGGATTTAGCGTAAAATCTGATAATTTACCGGGTGAACCCAAAGATGGGTTTCGTTATTTTTTCAACAAAATGATCAGGTGTAAGCAATATGAGTACCGGTAGAGTCAGTGCCTTGATACTGGGCATGTCTGTTTTTCTGGGGCTTTCCTGTCTGGGGTATTTGTTGGCGAATGCTGCCATTGAGTACAAGCAGTATGAAAGAAGTGTCACAGTCAAAGGGTTATCAGAGAGGGAGTATCAGGCAGACGTCGTGATCTGGCCTATTCAGTTTTCAGCGGCCGATAATGATTTGAAAGCTCTCTATGGCACGATTGAGAACAATATTGACAGCATCAGGGAGTTCCTGGAAAAGAGTGGTATCGCGGCTGAAGACATTAGTCTTATGTCGTCTGATATTACCGATAAATCGGCTAATAACTATGGCAGCAGCAGTCGCCCGGAGTTTCGTTATACCGCCCTGCAAACCATTACTATCTATTCCAGTCATATTGAAGCGGTGCGCTCGGTGATGGGCAATCTGTCGGACCTTGGCCGGGAGGGCATTGTGTTTACCGGTGGTCATTACGGTTCACAGCCGGAGTACCTGTTTACCCGCCTGAATGATGTTAAGCCGGAAATGATTGAGGAAGCGACCCGTAAGGCCCGGGAAGTGGCGGAAAAGTTTGCCTCGGATTCACAAAGCGAGCTGGGCAAAATCAAGAGAGCTTCCCAGGGGCAGTTTTCCATCAGTGATCGTGACCGTAATAACCCTCATATCAAGAAAGTCCGGGTGGTTGCGACAATCGAGTATTATCTCTCCGATTAAGTATCACGGCAGGTCATCTGCGTTAAACAGCCGTTACCCCTGGGCAGGGAATATGCTATTTTAAGCCGCCTATATAAGGCAGTAAGGGTTCGGCTCAGCGTGAAAATTCCGGGCGTTTCGAATCCGAAGGAGCAAATGTGACAGGTTCCAATGAGTCCTGCGAAGGGCTGGTGTCTATTCGAGACTTTGTACGCTGGGGAGCAACCCGCTTTAATGAGGCGGGGCTGTTCTTTGGTCATGGCAGTGATAATGCGCTGGATGAGTCCCTGCATCTGGTGTTCCAGGTATTGCAACTGCCATGGGATCTTCCAGACCAATATCTTGACAGTCGTTTAACCCATCGTGAACGTGAAAAACTGGCCAACCTGATTGAAGAACGGGCGGTCAGTCGTAAACCCCTGGCCTACCTGGTCAATCAGGCGTGGTTCTGTGATATGCCATTTTATGTGGATGAGCGGGTGCTGGTTCCCCGTTCTCCCATTGCCGAGCTGATTCTCCAGCAGTTCCAGCCGTGGCTGGGGGATGTAGAGATCAGCCGTGTGCTTGATCTGTGCTCCGGTTCCGGGTGTATTGGCATTGGTGCAGCCCATGCTTTTCCTGAATCCCAGGTGGATCTGCTGGATATTTCTGAAGATGCCCTGGAAGTGGCCAACATCAATATTGATCGCCACGAACTCTGGGGCAGGGTGCAGGCCATTAAGTCGGATCTGTTTGATTTTCTGGATGCTTTGCCAGAGCGTCCCAGGTATCAACTGATTCTGAGTAATCCACCCTATGTGGATGCTGAAGATATGTCGGATATGCCGGAAGAGTTCACCCACGAACCCGAGCTGGGTCTGGCCGCCGGAGACGACGGGCTTGATTTCGCCCGTACCATTCTGGCGCAGGCAGCTGATTACCTGGATGACCAGGGGCTGCTGGTGCTGGAAGTTGGCAACAGTCAGTGGGCTTTACAGGATGAGTATCCGGAAGTACCGTTTGTCTGGCCTGATTTCGAAAAAGGCGGTCATGGTGTTCTGGTGCTGTCTGCTGAAGATTGCAGAAAATATCAGTCTTTGTTCAAAAATCGGTTAAAAGCCCTGTAAGGGGCTTTTAGCCATTTTGGGAATTTTCTGAAAATAACAATGAGATCGCTCAAGTATGGCAGGAAATAGTATAGGACAATTGTTCAAGGTAACTACCTTTGGTGAATCCCACGGTCTGGCACTGGGCTGTATTGTTGACGGTTGCCCCCCGGGGTTGCCCTTAACAGAAGCGGATCTTCAGGTTGACCTGGATCGTCGTAAGCCCGGTACCTCCAAATTCACCACCCAGCGTCGTGAGCCGGATCAGGTCAGAATCCTCTCCGGCGTTTTTGAAGGGGTGACTACCGGTACCCCCATCGGCCTGTTAATTGAAAACCAGGACCAACGCTCCAGGGATTACTCCAATATCAAGGATCTGTTCAGACCCGGTCATGCGGATTACACCTATGCCCATAAATACGGTGTCCGGGATTATCGCGGTGGTGGCCGTTCATCCGCCAGGGAAACGGCCATGCGAGTGGCGGCTGGCGCTATTGCACGCAAGTTCCTGCTGTCCAGGGGGATTGAAGTGTTTGGCTGGCTGTCCCGGATCGGCGATATTCAGGTCGAGAAGCTGGACTGGGATGAAGTGAGAAACAACCCGTTCTTCTCGCCAGATGCGGACAAAGTCCCGGAAATGGAAGCGTTGATTACCAGCCTTCGTGCCGAAGGTAACTCCGTGGGCGCTCGTGTTTCCGTGATGGCGACCGGTGTTCCGCCAGGGCTTGGTGAACCGGTTTTTGACCGCCTTGATGCGGATCTGGCCCATTCACTGATGAGCATTAATGCGGTCAAAGGCGTTGAAATAGGTGACGGGTTTGCCAGTGTCAGCCAGAAAGGTACAGAACACCGGGATGAGATTACCCCGGATGGCTTCCTTTCCAACCATGCGGGTGGCACCCTGGGCGGTATCAGTACCGGGCAGGACGTGGTTGCTCATATTGCCCTGAAGCCAACATCCAGTATTACCACCTCAGGAAAGTCGATTAATAGTCAGGGCGAGCCGGTGGAGGTCGTCACCAAGGGGCGCCATGATCCCTGCGTAGGTATTCGTGCAGTACCCATTGCTGAAGCGATGATGGCGATTACCCTGATGGATCATTTTCTGCGGCACCGGGCACAGAATGCCGATGTCGTTAGTCCGATACCGGTTGTGTAAAGCACCAAAAAGGCCAGTAACCGAACTGGACACTGGCCTGAATGTTCATGCTGAGTCTTTACACGGACAGGACTTTCAGATCATCGGCGAGCCAATTTGATAGCTCTCTCAAGCTTAATAAATTTCAATACTTCTTTGAAAGCACTCTGGCTCTGGTTTGCTTGCCACTGTGTTAGAGTTTTTTCGACAGTTTCCAAACCATCAAAATCACCACGATCAAGGATTGCTTTGATATCATCCTGCCATTGCTCACCTTCTATATAACCAGGAGTGTTGAATTTTTCTAACAGTTTGCTGGCCCCATTTTCCATATCCACGGGCATGACAGATGGTGCTGTGGCTTGTTTTGGTTTGATTAAGTTTTGTGCAACTTGTCGGTTCGTGGCGCGAGCTTTCTTGATTTCTTCCATACGAACTTTGTAAGCCTTTTTTGCGTTGTCAATATTTTTCTCTTTTCGATCCTTGAACAGATTCTTGTTCGCCTTGTACTTATCCAGACTGGAATTAACATGAACCGCTTTCTGACCCCCTTTTTCAATATTCTGGTGATAACTCTGCTTAAGTTCTGCAATTCTATTTTTATAATCTGCTTCTTGCTTCGCTATGTCAGTTTCCATTGCCTTTTTGGCATTTGCCATTTCCTGTTGATATTCTTTGCTCGCTGCCGCGCCCAGTTCCCTGCTTATCTTACCGTAAGCAGAGGAAATCTGTTCTTCCAGCTTGCGGAGAGCCTCTTTTGTTTCAGTCAACTTGTCCTTATTATCACAGTGCTTGTTAAAACAATCCTGTGTTTCGGAGTTCTGGAATTGCTCTTTAATATTATTGACTTGTGATTTTATCTGGCCCTGACTGCTTGAGTGTATTTTTATGTTTTCAGAACCGCTATTGGTTGGGATTTTCAGATTTTTTACTTTCTCTAGGTCTTTATCATTAAAATTGCCTTTATTAAATAATTTCAAAGCATCTGAATATGAACTTTCAAACTCTTTGACCTTATTCTCAAGTGCCTCAACTTCTTTCTTACTTTCTTTTACTTTAGAAACCAGTTCATTGTATGCCTTTGCGGAATTTACTGAGTCTGATTTTCCATCTTGACCTGGTATTTTACTGACTCTCTGCTGTTGAAAATAATTTACCCTTCCCCAATTGGTTTGTTGGATTTTTCGGCTAAACAACTTTGTAATTACTTTCTTTGGTTTAGATAGATAATCAGTGTCATTAGCCCTGCTCAGACCTGGCTCTTTCGTACCTTTAAAGGTTGTCACTAACTTACCCAGAAAGGATTTTTTAACGGGAGTGGCACCGTTGATAGAAGCATCGGATGGCGGTATGAACATTTTGTAGTGTCGAACCAGCAACTCTCGAGCTATCCATAGTATTTCTCCAGCATTCCTTTGGACTTGATAAGTACTAACTGTAGTCAATAAAACCAACGCTTTGTGATTTGATGCCGGGATAGGGCGAAAATGATCAATATAATGACGCAATCAATGGTTTTGGTAATGAAAACACAAAATGGTCAACCAACACGTCAAAGAGAGAATGTAAGAATCTGCACAGCAATAAGATGCCGCACGGTTCATTTTATTCGTTTAATACAGGCATGCTGCTTACCTGCTTAATTAGAAAAGAAATATTGAACGGGAACTTTTGCGTCATTTAATGGACAAACACAATACCATTTGGTCGATTGTCCAGTATTTTACGTACTGTCGTTCAAACTTCACTAATGCAACATGAGTTAAAAGTTATGCATGGCTTAGAATTAAACGTCTCTCTGCAGGGCGTGATGACACCCGCTGATTCAGTAGTCTTTAAAGCGGATAATCCGGAAATTGAAAAATGCAATTTCTGTTTTGGCAATCTGGGTAATCAGCGTACTGTTGTTATGTTTCCCTGTACCCATAGCTACCATAAGATGTGCATTGAAGAATTTCTGGAAGTCCCAAAGAATACCACTTGCCCGGGATGCAATCATAGCGTTACCCATTGTTTATCACCTGATGAGACGCCGCTCCTGGTGGCAGCTGCAAAAGGTCGGCCTGATGCGATCAGTGGCCTGCTTGCCCTCGGGGTAAATGTCAATGACAGCACCGAAGATGGGCTAACTCCCCTCCATAGCGCTGCCATCAAAGGTGATGTAGCGACTTTAGAGCAACTTGTCCGCCATGGTGCTAACGTCAACGCCCTCACAAGAGGTATGACTCCACTCCATTTTGCGGCGCAATTCGGGCATCTCGATACCATCTGGTTCTTGCTTGAAAATGGTGCAAATATCAATTACCAGGCAAATGTGATGGAAACGCCCAGTCAAATCCAAGACAGGCGGGATTGGAACGTTTTATTGGCTTCGGTGGAAAAGTGGCAGGGCCTCCCTTTGGGATCCACTCTCGAATACCATGGAAGCGATGCGCAAATAACAAGCTACGGGAAAACTCCCCTGCACTGTGCCATTGAAGCCGGGCAGGAACAGGCTGTTAACGATCTGGTCGTTGCCGGTGCCGACATCGAAGTACTCATTGGTGAAGGCAAGACACTGCTCAGCTGGGCAAAAAGTGAGGGGAAACTGACGAAATCCATAATTTGTTCTTTAGCCAATGCAACTTGTGATACTGAGGCCCCCTGCGAAGGGGCACGTGCAGAGCTACTTAGTGCATTGATTGAAATCAATGACTGGGCTTTATTCGACAAATTGTCGGCCAATACCGGGGGGGTTGCTCTTCATAAACTTCAATGCCTGGGGTCCAGTCAGCTCGTCTTTTTCCGGTCGGTTGAATGCGGTCAGACAGATATTATCAAAGCCATGATTACCAGAGGCGCTGACGTTAACGGCCTTAACGATCGTGGTATGACTCCACTTTACCGTGCAGTCTGCGAATGCCAGCCTGAAAGCGTTGCAACGCTGATTGCAGCAAATGCTGATGTCAATGCCACTATGGGAGAATATAGGTGGACCGCCCTCCATCTTGCGGTTAAAAAAGGTGAGTCATCCATTGTTCAGCTCTTGATTGACGGAAACGCTAATGTCAATGCCTGTGTCTCAGACGGGGAGATCCCGTTCCCCCCCGATAAAGCGTTTGACAGATATAAAACAAATTCAACAAACGGGGGTACCCCTCTTCACATTGCAGTTGAAAATTGTCAGCCAGAGATTGTTGAACGCCTGATTGCTGCAAATGCTGATGTTAATGCCCTCAATACTGCAGTACATACCCCTCTTAAAGTTGCAAAAGTGCTTCTCGACAGGGCAATTTATCGTGTGGATCACCTGAATGACTTAGCCGCTATCGATAAGATTGAACCTTACCAAGCTATCATTCAATTCCTGCACAGTGTAAACGCTGGTTCTGGTGTTGAATATTGAGTTTGTTTAGTAGTGCTATCACTGTTCCGGGGCAGTGATACAATCACAATGGGGCGGTTGATTCAGGTTCGCACGATGCGTGAGGGAGTCAGTCCGCCGCTAATGGCCAGCAGGTAGCCCGGTTGGCCATCGTGTTCAGCAATGGTTCCTGCCGCTGTCCAGTGAGAAGGAAAATCTTTTGCAGCACATAATACACATAGCCGCTATCTGGATTTAGGCATATTATACTGCGCCTTTCTTCTTCCTCTTCTCTTGAACAGGCCATTATCGTGCCACATCGAGCCCATCTGTTGTCACTGAAGCTTTGCCATGCCCTTAGTCAGGCCTGCATTGCCGACAAGTACACCGGCAAACGTTTTGCCAGCGACCTGCTGGCGGGACTAACCGTCGGAATTATTGCCATCCCATTATCCATGGCGCTGGCCATTGCCAGTGGTGTTGCGCCACAGTACGGTCTTTACACGGCGATCATCAGCGGATTTATTATCGCCTTGCTGGGCGGGTCCCGTTACAGCATATCCGGCCCCACCGCTGCCTTTGTGGTGCTGTTATTTCCTATTGCAGAAACATTCGGTCTTGCTGGCTTGCTGCTGGCAACGGTTATGTCAGGCATCATTCTGGTGCTGATGGCTCTCATGCGCCTTGGACGTCTGATTCAGTATATACCGGAGTCGATCACACTGGGATTTACCGCTGGTATTGGTGTTGTAATTGCCACACTGCAGCTGAAAGATTTCTTTGGTATGACCATCAGTGCCATGCCTGAGCACTATTGGGAAAAAGTAACAGTTCTGGTCAATGGAGTGGGCAGCACCCATTGGCCAAGCCTGCTGATTGCCAACGTGACACTGGCCGTGATGTTGTTGTGGCCCCGGTTAAGGTTGCCCATTCCCGCTCATTTACCGGCGGTGATTATTGGCAGTTTACTCGCTCTGATAATGGGCCATTATGGTTTCGATGTTGAAACGATTGGTAGCCGATTCCAATACCTGCTACCTGATGGCTCCATGGGTATGGGGATTCCTCCGGTCCTTCCCGAGTTTGCCTGGCCGTGGATGCAGGCGGGTGTCGATGGTCAGCCATCCGGTATCAGCTGGTCACTGGTTCAGGCCCTGCTTCCTTCCGCTTTTGCCATTGCCATGCTCGGGGCTATCGAATCGCTGTTGTGTGCCGTCGTGCTGGATGGCATGACGGGTAAACGGCACAGTGCAAACAGTGAGCTGTTAGGGCAAGGCATTGGCAACATGGTTGCGCCATTCTTTGGCGGGATTCCAGCCACTGCCGCCATTGCCCGATCAGCCGCCAACGTCAAGGCCGGGGCACAGAGCCCGGTAGCAGGGATGGTCCATGCCCTGGTTGTGCTGCTGGCGCTGGTAGCACTGACCGGTATTCTTGCCTGTATTCCCATGTCTGCGATGGCTGCTTTGCTGCTGGTGGTTGCCTGGAACATGAGCGAAGCACCTAAAGCGGTGCACCTGTTGAAAACGGCTCCGCGCAGTGATGTGCTGGTTTTTCTGGTCTGCTTTTTCCTGACGGTTGTCTTTGATATGGTCATTGCCATCAGCATTGGTGTGGTACTGGCCGCATTGCTGTTTATGAAAGAAGTCGCTGAGATGATCCAGGTCAGGGATATCACCAGGGACAAACGCTATGTGGACACGCCAGTAGCGCCAACAACGGCCGTCCTGCGCATCGAGGGGCCGCTGTTTTTTGCCGCTGCTGATCATGTTTTTGGAGAGATCAGTCGTTTAAGCCAGGATAAACATACGATTATTTTACAGATGGAAAATGTCTATCTGCTGGATGCGGGCGGTCTCTCGGCCCTCACGCGATTGATTGAACAGTGCAGGAAGCACCATACCCGGCTATTGATCAGTGAATTACAGTTCCAGCCATTAAAAAACCTGGCCCGGGCCGGTGTTGAGCCTGTAGAAGGCGTGGTGAAATTTTATCCTTCATTGAGTGATGCGTTGCTGGACGGGTGAGTCGGCCGGTATTAATAATAATGTCATGCGATGTTTGACGGTTAAATTCACCTGATGGGGCATGGCTGTCCTTCCTGTCTGCTATTAAAACAGTGGAGTCCGGGAAGGATTCCTGCCATGCCAGTTGAACGGTTTATCTCCACTGTCTCTGGTATGCACTCATGATGATCGCTTCCATATCATCATTAAATTTCCTGAACTCTCGCCTTGTACGACGAAAGCCATCTCTAAGCGAGCGCTGGGCCCTGCTTTTTGTATGCATACGTGGATATGGGTTACGGATTTCCCGGTCGATCATAACCAGCTCACATCGTTCCACATCGCGAATAATTACATCTTTCACTCGCAATGGCGCAAAGAAACCCTGCTGGTGAAGTCTGGCAATCAATGTGCCATAGGCTGTCAGAAGGTCATGAGTAATCTTTTCGTCCTCAGTATCGGTCAGATACCGGTCCAGCTGATAACCGGGAACCTCATCCACAAGAATAAAACCTTCGAAAGGAAAACCATTTTTCCGGCGCTCCCCCACTGCCATCACGTCCATGACCTGAAAATCATGGAATTTGAGCCGTTTGATATAAATAGCTTCATTAACAGCAGGGGTGTAAGCTTTGTGCAGCAGCATATTGCTCTCAAGGCACAATCTTTTCGAAACAATAAACTGTCGTTTCAAGTAAGCAACTTGCCCACTCTGTTTGATACGACGACTCTCTCTGGATAACTCTTTTTCCAGCACATCACCTAATGGCAACGTCATCGCTTTTCCAAAAGAAGTAATACCCAGCTGCTCCAGGCGTGGCCGGTAGCGCTCTTCAATATGAAAATAAGTTCCTGAGAACAACAGTCGGCTTCCTTCTGCGCGTTTCTTGTTATATTTGCTTAGATGCGGAGTCTAGCAAGCTGCTGTCATAGCAACAACCTTGATTGAACAGTACAGGAAGCGCCATGCCCGGTTATTGACCAGTTAATTACAATGCTCGTCGTGACGGTGTTGAGCCTGCGGAAGGTGTGGTGAAATTTTATCATTCATTGAATGATGCGTTGCTGGACGTGTGTCGGCCGGTAAACAAAGCGTTAAAAAAAGGCATCCGTTTGGATGCCTTTGCTGTGATGTTTTCAATCAGTCATCAGGCCTTGCTGGGAGTATACATGGCCTCAATCTCTTTCTTAAATCGCTTCATGATAATTTTACGACGCAGTTTCAGGGTTGGCGTGATCTCACCCAGTTCGATGGAGAACTCTTTGGGCAGCAGCGTGAATTTCTTCACCTGTTCAAATTTAGCCAGCCCTTGCTGGATTTTATTGACCCGCTCCTGAATCAGTTCCTGAATACTGCTGTGCTGAATCAGTTCCCTGTGGTTCTGGTATTTCAGGTTCAGCGCTTTGGCATGTTCTTCCAGAGCCTCAAAGGCGGGAACAATCAATGCGGTTACGTAGTTTCTGGCATCGGCAATAATGGCAATCTGTTCGATAAAGCGGTCTTTGGTCAGCGTACCTTCGATGTATTGTGGTGCGATGTATTTACCGTTGGAGGTCTTCATCAACTCCTTGATGCGTTCGGTCATTCGCAGCGCACCGTTCTCATCAATCAGGCCGGCATCGCCGGTGTGCAGCCAGCCGTCCGCAGTAAAGGTTTTTGCAGTTTCTTCCGGCTTTTTGTAGTAGCCGCGCATGACGTTGTCGCCTTTAACCTGAATTTCACCTTCTGCACCGATGCGCACCTGTATGCCCGGTAAGGGAATACCACAGGAACCAAATTCAAAGTCAGTATCACGGAAACAGGTCACGGTTGCCACGGTTTCCGTCATGCCGTAACCCAATTTCACATCAATACCGATGGCATGGAAGAAGCGGTTGATGTCGTCATCAAGACGAGCGCCGCCACAGGGCATAAACCGGATGTTACCGCCCAGGCCCGCACGAATTTTGCTGAACACCATTTTGTCGGCGATACGGTTGAGCTTCTGCAGATAAGCAGGTGCCTCAACACCTTTGCGGCGGTATTCCATGTGGGCGTTGCCAATGCTAACCGCAGTTTTAAAAATCATACGACGAATAAAGGGGGCTGTGGCAACTCTACTGTGAATGGTCGTATAGACTTTTTCAAAGAACCTGGGAACGGCACAAAGCACCGTCGGCTTAACGGTTTTCAGCGCCTCGCTGACTTGCTGGGGCTCTTTGAGGTAGACATTGGTAACGCCACGGGCAAGGGCGTAAAAACTCCAGGCACGCTCAAAAATATGGCTCAGCGGCAGGAAGCACAGCGAGGTATCCAGGCTGTCCAGGTGGATGATCTGGTCATGGCCACGGAAGCTGGCTGCCATATTGGCATAGTCCAGCATAACGCCTTTGGGCTCGCCCGTGGTGCCTGAGGTATAGATCAGGGTAAACAGGTCTTCCATGCAACGGGAATTCAGCCTTTCTTCAAGAATGGCCGGTTCAACACCGTGCTGGATAAAGTCGTCAAAGTAGATAGCCTGCGGGCAGCTGCTAATATCAACCGAGCGGTCAAAGATAACTATGGTCTTTAATGTGGATGACCGGGCCAGTAACTCAAGTGCACTTTGGTATTGTGCCTGTTCACCCACAAACAGCAGACTGGCTTCTGTCTCATCCAGAATGTATTTGACCTGTTCGGTGGTGCTGGTGGGGTACAGCGGTACGGTAACCAGTCGTGCCTGAAGGCAGGCCAGGTCGGCTACGGTCCACTGAGGCATATTCTGGGACCATATGCCCACTTTTGCCTGTACTTGCAGGTTTTGCTTTAACAGTGCGCGGGAAGCCTGGTCAATCTTTTTGCTGAGCTGATGCCAGCTGACTTCCTGCCACTGATGAGCATCCTGATCAGCGCTTTGAGTGACGAAGCGCATGGCGATATGTTCCGGGTTGCGCTGGGCACGATCACGGATCTGGCTGATCAGGTGCATATTCAAGGGGGAGTTCATCGGCACGGAACGTATTCTCAACAGCTGGATGAAAGGTAGACAACAAAATAATGGAAGCCAGATGTTACAGGATGGCTTGAAAGACCAAAATTGATCCACGTCATTTTTGGTGAAATTCTGAGCGGGAAAATGTAACGGTTAGTAACGATAATTGCTGGATGTAAACAAAACCCGCCATTCTTGTCAGATAAGTGCAGATTATACCATCACTGGGTCTGCAAAATCTGTTTTTATATGCGTTTATTGGCCAGTGAGTTGTGCTCAGCACCGCTGATAATGGGCCATTATCTAATGGATTAATGAATTATTATGATTCCCTCAGAATATAACTTGTTCCGCTGTGAACCTGCATCCTCAGGTGAAGGGATTAACAAGTCTGAAACACATGACGCGCTTTTACCAAGCCAACAGGATCCAGCGCACGCTACGGTGACTGATAGCCTTTCCAGGCGCACTGTAGAGCCCAAATTCACTAATAATTACCTTGGTTCTTCAGGTTTCGGTTCTGCTTTTTTTGATGCCGGGTCTCAGGAATACCTTCTCCTGGTAAAAGCCATCGGTGTTATGGAGAAAGGACCAGCCTTTAATGAAGATAAGCTTGGTCCTGTTTCCAGGAAAAAAATGACCGTTGCCCAACTGAGAAAAAAGAAGAGGGAATTAAAAGCTGAAGAAGATAAAAAGTTGAGCGAGCTGGAGTATCTTACAGTGCGAATCTTATATGCAATCAATACTGGAAAAGAAATAAGGCAGCAGGATATTGCTTGTTTTCTTGAGATATTGTCTGATTTTTACAGTTCTCAATATTTTATGCAATGTATGTTTTTCATTATTCATAAAGTGTTAATTGATCAGGGTTCTGAAACAAATGTGTTATTACCCGAAGTCGTAAAGAATCAGTGTGGAGGCATTATTGAGCTGATCTACAAAATTGTACTTAGCAGGGATGATGTGGGGCTTGTATCAGAGTTTTGGTACGTAGGGTGGGATCTTTATTATGTTTTTAATATTATCGCCTGCTGCGTGAATTTGGATGGCAGTGAGCGTTGTGCTGCATTCTTTAGCCCTGAGCTACCTGTGAAGTTGGCATTGAAATGTTTGCAGCAAATGCCTGGTGTAACTGAACAGGAAAAACAATTTCTGGAAATGAAAAAGAAGCGCGGTGATGATGAATCAGATATTCATACTTTACAATTCAGTTTGCTGGCAGGAAAAGATGTTGACCTGGAAATGCTGATTTCCCGTGTAAAAAATGGTTGTCAGAGATATCAGCAAACGGATTTGAGTGATATGAAAAAATATACCGAGTATCTTGGGCTGTTGCAGTTGTTGTTTTCTGCAACAGTGTGTGCCTTGGAAAGATCCGGGGAGGATGCTCGCAAATTGCTTGATTGTTACGATTGCTTTTCCTATCAACAGCCTTCCGCAGACGTATTGAAACAATATATGCTGGCCAGGTGCGAAGAAAAATCCGGCGCTATTGATGCAGCAAGCCGAATTTACCAGTCTTTGGTCAGCGGGGAAAGCCAGGTACCCTTATACGAAGAATGGATTACCTGTCTGGAAACGTTGGGCGATAACAGTGCTATTGTTCAGGGCTGCATAAGTGCTGCTGACTATTATAGAGCCAAAGATATTAAATGGCGGGAGGAGTACTATGAGCACAAGGCTGCCGACTATATGCTGGTTATGGCAAACATGGATGATATTGATGTCAGCTCCAATCAGCCTGACGTTGAACCACAATCTAAAGCCGCCAGCAGTAAAAAGCACAAAGTTAATCGAAAAAACAAAGCTAAACGGGGGGGCGAACATCATGCAACGCCTTCCTGTTCTTCCCAACCTGCTGAAACAACAGAATCTGTTCAATCCGGTCCAGCTGCCCGACCTTACCCGTCAATAAAATCCAGACATGGCTCGGCTCATGCTATACCTTCAGAGTCAGGAAGCACGAAAAATGGGCGGGATTACTGGCGAGAGTTGAATGCGCTGTTTGTGGATTATTATCACCTTCCTCACCGATACCGGGATACCGTCGAGAGCTTTTCCCGGGAAGCCTGTCAATGTTTCCCAAATGATATATGGGTTCTTCATTCTGCTGGTTGGGGATTTCATCTTATTGGCGATGAAATAAAAGCCGCTGAGTTGCTATTGAAAGGTTTGCGTCACTCTCTGGGCCGTTTCCCTGAGGTCAAAAGTTTTATACCGGTTAATATTTATGGCAATTTCGAACAGGGTCTGGATAGACTTAAAGCGCATCCCGGGATAACCCCCGGTTCATCCGCAGGTCTCAATGTGGCTGCTTATTTAAGCTCTCTGGCGTATGTGTATCGAAATCTTAATAAACATTGTGATGATCAGATGCGCTCTTTGGCTAATTGGTTGAACCCTTCCAGGGATGTACGCAAAAAAGAAAAACAACGCGTATCTTTCGCGGCAAAGGTGAATGTGATTCCAGCAGAAGTTGACCAGGTTACCAGAAGGTTTATGGCTTTTGGCCATGGTTGTCATGAGTAAATCCCTCAGCCCTTCCAGAAAGCAGGTGTAAAAAGGACCAGGACGGTAATCACCTCAAGCCTGCCCAGCAGCATGCCGGCACTTAATAGCCACTTGGCGATATCCGGTAGAGAACTGAAGTTTCCTGCAGGGCCAATGACGGCTCCCAGGCCGGGACCGACATTGGCAACCGCTGTCGTGGCTCCGGAAAGACTGGTGATGGGGTCGAGATCGCAAAGGGACAGTAACAGGCTCATTAAAGCAATCAACAGGATGAAGAAGAAACTGAAACCGATTAACGAACGGAGTATGTCACTGCTGATTTGCTGGCCGTTATAGGTTTGTACAAAACAGGCCCTGGGGTGAACCAGTTGCTTTAACTGAATGTTCAGAAGCTTGCCGCCAATTTGAAACCGGAAAATTTTGATGCCTCCTGCAGTTGACCCTGAACAACCGCCCACCAATAACAGGAAGAAAAAGGTGAGGTTGGCAAGACCACCCCACAGGGTATAGTCACCGTAGGCAAAGCCGGTGGTGGTGATGGTTGAGGTGGTATTAAATGAGACCAGGGTGAGCGACTGGGGAAAGGTGTTGTCAGAGTGGCAGCATAACCAAACGCTCAGAACCAGCCAGACTATCAGCAGAAAACCGATAAAGGCCTGTACCTGGGTATCCTGGTAAAAGCAGTTAACGTCACCGCGCATACAGCGAACAAAAAGAACAAAAGGGAGGCTGGCAAGTATCATGAAAATGGTGCTGGTCCAGATAATAAACGGGTTTTTAAATAACCCCATGGACGCATCTGAGGTGGAATATCCGCCGGTTGAGACTGTGGTCATAGCATGGTTTATGGCCTCAAAGCCGGTCATACCGCCCAGGAAATAAAGGTACGCACAGATAGCCGTCATGATCAGATAGACAGTAACGATACCCTTGGCAATGCTGCCTGAACGGGGCATGGCTTTCTCGGACCAGTCAGACGATTCGCTCTGGAACAACCTCATACCACCCACTTTGAGAAAGGGCAGAACGGCAACCGCCATCACAATAAAACCGATGCCGCCAAACCATTGCAGCAGCGACCGCCAGATCAGCACACTGGGGGGCATCTGATCCAGACCAGTCAATATGGTGGATCCGGTGGTGGTAATACCTGACATGGTTTCAAAAAAGGCATCGGTGAAACTGACGGGAAGTTTGAACCAGAAGGGCAGTGCTGCAAAAGTGCATACTGCCACCCAGCAGAGTGTGGTCAGTACAAACACCTGTCTGGGCTTCATATTGAAGTGTTCTGGTTTGAAATTGATGGTCAGGGCTGCGCCGCTAATCAGCGTAATGGCCGCAGCGGCGACAAATTCCCAGATATTCGACTCACCAGTCAGCAGATCATAGATGACCGGAATCAGCATAAACTTGGCCAAAGCGGTCAGGAACAGGCCAATCACATAGAATACCGGACGGTGTTTCATTGCTTTTCAATGGCAGTTACTGAGAAATAAAAAAGTTGGTACGCATCGTTTGGAGGGAAGTCAGATGCTCTGGGTGATCGCATCTGACTTGAAGAAGTTTAGAAGGTGAGAGCGTGATTACAACTTAATCAGTGTTCTGCCGGTGACTTGTCCATTAGTGATGGCCTCTGCCAGTTCAGGCACAACATCCAGTGACACTTCTTTGGCCGCGTCGCTGTAGAAGGACTCTGGCAGCAGCTCAGCAATACGGTTCCATGCCTGCATACGTTTTTCAATCGGGCACATGACCGAATCAACACCCAGAAGCTTAACGCCTCTGAGAATAAAAGGCATCACCGTGGTTGGCAGATCAAACCCACCGGCCAGGCCGCAGGCGGCAACAGCCCCCTGATAATCAACCTGTGCCAGTACCTTGGCCAGAACCTTGCTGCCGACGCTGTCAATGGCACCTGCCCAGAGCTGCTTTTCCAGCGGACGTGCAGGTTCAAGCAATTCTGCACGATCAATCACCCGGTCAGCCCCGATGGACTTTAACCAGTCACTGTTTTCCGGGCGACCGGAAGCGGCAACCACCTGGTAACCCAGCTGATCCAGCAGCGTTATGGCAACACTGCCGACACCACCGCTGGCACCGGTGACCAGAATCTCACCTTTCTCAGGGGTAATACCTGCGTCTTGCAGCGCCATGACACACAGCATGGCCGTCAGGCCGGCAGTACCGATAATCATGGCCTTGCGGCTGTCCAGTCCAGCAGGCATGGAAACCAGGTAGTTAGCAGGCACGCTGGCTTTCTCGGCCATACCACCCCAGTGGTTCTCACCAACACCCCAGCCAGTGAGGATAACCGAATCACCGGGCTGGTACCGGTCATCACTTGAGGAAATGACCTGACCCGCGTAGTCGATACCCGGAACCATCGGAAAATCACGGATGATTTTTCCCTTTCCGGTGATGGCCAGGCCATCCTTGTAATTCAGTGATGAATAGTCAACAGCAACAATAACATCCCCGGCGGGCAGGGTGGATTCATCCAGCTGTTCTATGGAAGCGACAGTGTTGTTGTCCTGCTGGTTCAGTACTAGCGCCTTGAACATAAACGATAATCTCTAAAAAGGTCAGGGCGTGAACTATACTCCTGCAATTGGCAGGTGGCGAGGATTGATTATTGCTGCTTTTATCCTGATTCAATTGGAAAGGTTATATTTTTTACCCGGGCAGCCATGAATGCATTAATAAGAAGTTCGTTTCCCTGTTCCCCGTCTTCCGCTGTTGCTTCTGAGAATAACCATGTCACTGGTCAGAAGGTTCGGGTGAAGGTACTGGTGGTTGGCGCTGGCCCTATCGGCCTTTTTGCCATGCAGCAATTGGAAGGGTTGCAGTTTTACCATAACGAAAGACTGTGTACTGGCAGTAATAAAAATTCATTTCTTGATCGAAAAGTGCTGGTTCATGATATGTCTCCCCGGGGCCATAACCCTAATGACGTAAAAATGGTATCGGGGCAGAAGTTTGCATCCCTCTACGATAAAAAAACGCACAGCTATGAACGTTGCCTGGAATGGCATTTTGATAGTGGGCAAAAACTGGACTGGATGATGTGCTCGGACGAACCCGTGGGAGGGAGTTGGAACACTTATCTACCATCACAGCAGACATTGAGCGACTACCGTGAGATGGGATTGCCTGACTATCCCATTGAACAATGTGATGTACGCAAAATTCCCTTGCCACCTCCACCACGCCCTTGCCAGCGGGTGGTGACCGACGGTGAATCTCTGCTCAAGTATTACCAGGACTATGGAAAAAAAATATTGACGGAATCCCGTGCAGTTCCGGGGCGAGTGGTCTCTGCAACTCAGGCCGGTTCTGTCTGGCAAAGTGGTCTTTTCTGGGACGTCATCGTTCGGGGAGCGGCCGGGCAGGAGACCCAGATCCAGTGTGATTATTTAATGCTGGCGATCGGCAAGAAAAAGCCAAACTGGTTAAATATCCCCGGGGAACGGGATAATCCCCATGTCTCTCATTGGACCCATGAGGCCTGCCGGGCGATGGATAAATTAGCACCGGGCAGTAAAGTTTTAGTGGTTGGCAACAGTTTTTCAGCCGGTGATACGATCTATGAGGCCTGGCAAAAAGGCATGAAAGTTATCCATCTGCTGCCTGCCAAAATTAAAGAAGAAGCCATAAGTGTGAAAAACCAGCCGGGTAAAGGGGGAAGGAATCCATTGATCCAGCATCTGAATTATAAAAGATCAGAACGCCATTACACGGTGGCAGAGGCAATGGCATGCCCTGAAAAATATCAAGTCGGTTATGAACAGGGACTGAATTGCAGCCTGGTCGGCATTGAAAACCAACGGTTGTGCCATATCGTTCAGGAATTGGCAGGGAGGGAGGCACAGCGCTTCCAGTTAGAATTTGATCATATTGCTCTGTTGACCGGGATAAAAGTGGATTATCCCTTCTTTCCTGATACTTTAAAGCCTTCTCTGACTCAAAGTAATGGCTATCTGGATCTTTGTCCTGAGACGATGGAAAGTAATGCCTGTCAGAATTTATTTTGTATTGGCTTCAGCGCCGGTGAGTCATTTTTAAGCCACTCGTTGGGTCATGCCGTGGCGGCCGTTGAAACCATCAGGAAGAGGGAACAGGATAAAAAGGCGCAAACGATGAAACGTGATGAGGTAGTTCCCATGGAATGGGATTAATAATGATCCGTCAACAAGAAAACGACGGAGACATACGATGAACATCAACATTTTGGGCAGTCACTGAACAGAGCAACCCCAACCCCAGCGTTGCTGGGATGCATCAGTCAGCAGCTGCTGACAATGGATATTGCCATTATTTATGGCCACTTGCAGGGGGGGGATCGCCAAAATTATCGGCCATATTGAGATCCGCGCCCTGGTCAATCAGTAGCTGCAGGTTCCTGGTATGGCCACTCTGGGCGGCCAGGTGCAGTGGTGTTCTGCCAAACTTATCGGTCGCATTGAGATTCGCCCCCTGGTCCAACAGTAGTTGCAGGACTGGCGTATGGCCAAGCCAGGCAGCCAGGTGCAGCGCGGTCTTGCCAGTCTTATCGGTTACATTGATTTCTTTTACCTTGTCCATCAGCAGTTGCACGATCCCGGTCTGGCCTTGCCAGGCGGCCAGGTGCAGCGCTGTCCTGCCAGACTCATCGGTTGCATTGAGCTTCCCATCCAATACCATCAGCTTTTTCAAGACCTTGGTACGACCCCACCAGGCGGCCAGATGCAGCGGTGTTTTGCCGGATTCGTCTGTGGCCCAGAGTTTCGCCCCGCAGGCTATCAGCAGATTCACGTTATCAATATGGCCTTGTATCGTGGCCAGATGCAGCGGCGTCATCCCATTCTTATCGGTACTGTGGATATCCGCATGGTGAGCGATTAACAGTTGCGCCACCTCGAGACGCCCCCAGTCAGCGGCCCGGTGCAATGGGGTTTGGCCAGAAATATCTTTGCTTTCCAAATCCGCCCCATGGTCTATCAGGTAGAGCATCTTCTCCCTATTTCCCATGACAGCGCTGTAAACGACGGCATGGTGCAGAGGCGTGCACAGGGACTCATTAACGGCATTCACGTTCGCCTGGTGGGTAATCAGCAGTTGCAAGCAGTCTATGCTACCTTCCGAGGGGCTCAGGGCAGAATGGTGCAGAGGCGTCTTGCCGGACTGGTCAGCGGCATTGATGGCCACCCTGTTATCCTGCAGAAGCTGTCGCAGGTTATTGATGTAGCTTTTTTTCGCAGCCAGGTGCAGAGGGGTGAGACCCTCATCGTCGGCAACCGTCGGGTCTGCACCGTAATCCAACAGCAGTTCCAGAAACTCACCAATATTATTTTCGATGGCCAGATGCAGGGGGGTAGAGCCGGTATTGTCCCTGCAATCGAGTTCCGGCCCATGCTTCAGCAACGCCCTCAGGCACTGGTCATGGCCTCCGGCAGTAGCCAGGTGCAGGGCCGTATTGCCCCGGTGATCGGCGGCATTGATATCGGCAGAATACTTGAGCAGAAGTTGCGTGAGTTCCGCCTGGCCTGCCTTGACAGCAACCTGTAACAGCCGGACACCCTGACCGGTCACGGCTTCACGAAAATCTTGTCGGGCAATGCCGGGTTCCTGCGCCAATAGTGTCTTGAACGTGTCCATATCCCCACGGCAAGCTTGTCGGCAGGCACAAAGTGCCAGAGGTTCGCAATAGGGTGAGGTTTCAATTTTCAGAGCCCCGGCCAGACGCTCCAACGGCACTGCCGGTTTCAAGAAGGGTGGACATTGACAACAGTTTCTTTCTGCAATTTCATGTTCATGGCCCGGCCGGCATTCCAGGATTTCAGCAATGCACCCCAGGTGAACGGTGCGCCCGCAGCAATTAGTCCTGACCAGAGAGTGCCCGTCGAAATCACCGGTTGCTGAAGCATCGATGGCGTCTGCAGGACCGGTTTGCTGTGAGCAGTACATGGAGCATGGGCCGATTAGTATTCATAGTGGTGTTTCCTGACTTTTCAGTTACCAGCACACTAAGGCATTAATGTTCAAACTATTTCTCAGCCAGCCTATTCTAGGCATAAAACCGTCAACCTGTTCGCAAAAGTAGTAAAGCTCTTTAATAAGACGCTTCTGAATCAGCAATCTGGGTGCCCTTTGATTCCAGAAAGTTATCAAAACCAGAAAAAAGATGAATTTGAGTAATTTTCTATGAGCGACTAGGATAGGCATTTTTAGGGATAAGCTGAAATTTTTGATAAAAATACCAGGGTTTGTTGACGTATCGTTGCGAACTTATCGGGAAGCGCAGTCTGGTTCACATTAAAGTGTCATGTGCGCGAAAGAAATCGTAATAAAACTGCACATAAATCAAACAAAAAACAGTCTTTTTCTGTTTATTGCAGCAATGAGGGTGGTTCAATGGCTGGCCAGGCTTTCGATGTGAAAAGCAGGGGTAAAACGCTTTATGACAAGTTGTGGGATGCCCACCTTGTACTTCAGCGTGACGATGGATCCGCGTTGATTTATATCGACCGGCAGTTGCTCCATGAGGTGACATCACCACAGGCGTTTGAGGGGCTGAAGCTGGCTGGTCGCCAGCCATGGCGGCTGGATGCCAACCTCGCCACACCTGATCACAATGTACCCACTACGTTGAATGAGCGCCAGCACGGTATTGAAGGGATTGCGGATCCGGTGTCGAAAATCCAGGTCAAGACGCTGGATGACAACTGTGATCATTTTGGTATCACCCAGTTTGACATGCAGGATCAGCGCCAGGGCATTGTCCATGTGGTTGGCCCGGAGCAGGGCGCGACTCTGCCGGGCATGACCGTTGTCTGCGGTGACTCGCACACCTCAACCCACGGCGCTTTTGGTGCACTGGCCCATGGTATCGGAACCTCGGAAGTTGAGCATGTACTGGCGACCCAGTGTCTTGTGGCCAAGAAGATGAAGAACATGCTGGTTCGGGTTGATGGTTCCCTGGGCACCGGAGTCACGCCGAAAGATGTGATCCTCGCGATTATCGGCCGTATCGGTACAGCGGGGGGTACCGGCTTTGCCATCGAGTTTGGGGGCGACGTCATTCGTAATATGACCATGGAAGGGCGAATGACGCTCTGTAATATGGCCATTGAAGCCGGAGCCCGGGCAGGCATGGTGGCGGTTGACCAGACCACCATTGACTATGTGCAGGGCAGGCCGTTTGCTCCGGTGGGAGAACAGTGGCAGCAGGCGGTCAAGGTTTGGGAAACCCTTCATTCAGACAGTGATGCAGTGTTTGATCAAATCGTTGTGCTCAATGGCGATGAGATAAAGCCACAGGTCAGCTGGGGAACTTCCCCGGAGATGGTGTTGCCGGTGGATGCCCGGGTACCTTCCCCGGAGGATGCGCCGGATGAAACCCGTAAAGAGGGCTACGCCCGTGCCCTGGAGTATATGGGATTAACCGCTGGCCAGAAGATTACCGACATTCCTGTTGATCGGGTGTTTATCGGCTCCTGCACCAATTCGCGCATTGAGGACTTGCGTGAGGCGGCAGCTGTCGTAAAGGGCAAGCAGGTGTCTGACACGGTTAAAGAGGCTCTTGTGGTGCCGGGCTCGGGTCTGGTCAAGGCCCAGGCGGAGGCAGAAGGGCTGGATAAGGTGTTTCTGGCCGCTGGCCTTGAGTGGCGTGAGCCGGGGTGTTCCATGTGTCTGGCCATGAATGCCGACAAGCTCGGGCAGGGCGAGCACTGTGCATCCACCTCTAACCGGAATTTTGAAGGTCGCCAGGGCTTTGGCGGGCGAACCCATCTGGTCAGTCCGGCCATGGCGGCTGCGGCGGCCATTGCGGGCCATTTTGTCGATGTCCGTCATCAGACATCCGTAGTGTAAGGGGAGAATCATGCAGGCTTTTACCGTCCATCAGGGGTTAGTGGCTCCCCTGGATCGTGCCAATGTGGATACGGACATGATCATCCCCAAGCAGTTTCTCAAGTCCATCAAACGCACCGGCTTTGGTGTCAATCTGTTTGATGAACTTCGCTATCAGGACGAAGGTTATCCGGGGCAGGATTGCACCAAACGTCCACTGAATCCGGAGTTTGTCCTGAATCAGCCCCGTTACCGGGGCGTGTCCATCCTGCTGGCCAGGCAGAATTTTGGCTGTGGTTCCAGCCGGGAACACGCCCCCTGGGCTCTGGATGATTTTGGTTTCCGCTGTGTAATCGCGCCAAGCTTTGCGGATATCTTTTACAACAACTGCTTTAAAAACGGCATTCTCCCCATCACCCTGTCGGACGAGGTGGTAGAGCAGCTGTTCAAGGAAGTGGAAGCGAATGAAGGGTATCAGCTGACGGTGGATCTCCAGCGCGAAGTGGTGGTTAAGCCTGATGGCGCAGAGTTGCCATTCAATATTGATGCATTTCGTCGTCACTGCCTGGTCAATGGTCTGGATGATATTGGCCTGACCTTGCAGGATGCGGATCAGATCCGCCATTTTGAACAGCGTTATAAAGCAGATAACCCCTGGCTGTTCGCCAGTAAAAATAATTAACAGCGGAGCTTTTCATGAGCAAGCAGATGTTATGTCTTCCAGGTGATGGCATCGGCCCTGAGATTATGGCTGAGGCCCTGAAAGTACTGGATGCGGCCAAACTGCGTTTTGGGCTCGATATTGAAGTCAGTCATGGTCTGGTGGGCGGTGCGGCCATTGATCAATATGGTGTTCCGCTGAGTGAAGAAACCCTGGCGCTGGCCAGGAATGCCGATGCGATCCTGTTCGGTTCGGTGGGTGGTCCGAAGTGGGATGATCAACCCATGGCGAACCGTCCTGAAAAAGGGCTGTTGCAACTTCGCGCTGAACTGGACCTTTTTGCCAACCTTCGTCCGGCCATTCTTTTCCCGCAACTGGCCGAAGCTTCCAGTTTGAAGCCTGAGCTGGTGGCTGGTCTGGATATTCTTATTGTGCGGGAGCTGACCGGGGGCATCTATTTTGGTGAGCCCCGTGGCGTCCGTACCCTGGAAAATGGCGAACGGGAAGGTTATAACACCTACGTCTATCGGGAGTCTGAAATCCGTCGTATCGCCAGGGTGGCTTTTGATGCAGCCCGAAAGCGGGGTGGACGACTCTGTTCGGTGGACAAGTCCAACGTGCTTGAAGTGACCGGTCTCTGGCGGGAGGTGGTTATTGCCGAGTCTGCCGGTTACAACGATGTTGAGCTGAGCCATATGTACGTTGATAATGCCGCCATGCAGCTGGTTCGGGCTCCGAAACAGTTTGATGTGATGGTGACCGGTAATATGTTCGGTGACATCCTCAGCGACTGTGCGGCAATGTTGACCGGCTCGATTGGTATGTTGCCATCAGCCTCCCTGAACGAAAAGAACCAGGGAATGTATGAGCCGGTGCACGGTTCGGCACCGGATATCGCCGGGGAGAACAAGGCGAACCCTCTGGCGCAGATTTTGTCCCTGGCGATGTTGCTTCGCTATTCGTTGGCCGAAGCTGTCGCTGCGGATGCCATTGAAAAAGCGGTCAGCGATGTTCTGGATAAAGGCTATCGTACCGGGGATATCGCCTCTGAAGGTTGTCAGTTGGTGGGCACCGCTGCAATGGGTGATGCGGTTGTTGACTGTTTGTTAAATGCATAACAAATATATAATGTTGGCGGCTTCTGTTGTCTGTTTTGAGCAGGGGCCGTTTTTTCGGGGGAGCGCAGTATGAAAAAAGTAGGTTTTGTTGGCTGGCGAGGCATGGTGGGCTCCGTATTAATGGAGCGTATGCAGAAAGAAAACGACTTTGCCCGTTTACAGGGCAAGGGTGTCGAGCCGGTCTTCTTCACCACCTCGCAACTGGGTCAGCCCGGACCTGATGTTGGTGTGCCTGTGGGCGACCTTCAGAATGCCCATGATATAGACGCTCTCAGAGAAATGGACGCTATTATTTCCTGCCAGGGTGGTGATTATACCGGCAAAGTTTTCCAGCCATTGCGTGACAGTGGCTGGCAGGGATACTGGATTGATGCCGCTTCCTCCCTGCGGATGAACGACGATGCTGTGATTATTCTTGATCCCGTCAACCGTGCTGTGATTGACCGTGCGCTGAATGATGGTGTTAAAAATTTTATCGGTGGTAACTGCACCGTTTCCCTGATGTTGATGGCCATCGGCGGGCTCTTTCAGCACAATGCCGTGGAGTGGGTCAGTGCCATGACCTATCAGGCCGCCAGTGGTGCCGGTGCCAGAAATATGCGTGAGCTGATCAGCCAGATGGGCTCTATCCAGAGCAACGTTGCTGCCGAGCTGGCTGACCCGGCCAGTGCGATTCTGGATATTGATCGTAAGACCTCTTCCTTATTAAGAAGCGCTGATCTTCCGCAAAGTGAGTTTGGTGTGCCACTGGCAGGCAGCCTGATTCCTTACATTGATAAAGAGCTGGATAATGGCCAGAGCCGCGAAGAGTGGAAGGCTCAGTCTGAGACCAACAAGATTCTCGGGCTCCAGGCTGCACCGGTTCCTGTGGATGGTATCTGTGTTCGCATTGGAGCCATGCGCTGTCACAGTCAGGCATTGACCATCAAGCTGCGTAACGATATTCCGATGGCGGATATTGACGCGATGATTGCCGGTGCCAATGACTGGGTATCCGTGGTTCCAAACCACCGGGAAGAGACCATGCATCAGTTGACACCCGCAGCGGTCACCGGCCGTCTGGATATTCCGGTGGGCCGCCTGCGCAAATTGAATATGGGACCTGACTATCTGACGGCATTTACTGTGGGTGATCAGCTGTTGTGGGGAGCGGCAGAGCCACTGCGTCGTATGTTGACCATATTGCTCTGAGTGTCTGCTTCTGTATTGAAATAGCGTTCTATAGACAACAGAGGTTTCATACTAAAGGTGAAAGACATGAAGCATTCCCGTTACTTCGTGTCTTACTGCCACTGTATAAATAACAAATAATCAGAAAAAATGAATTATGTTAACGGAACAACAGCTAACAGACTTTGCCAGCAATTTTGTCAAAGTTATTCCCCACTGCCTGCATCTGAATATGTCATTGGTCAAAGCGGATCGTAACGGCATTGAACTGGAAATGCCCTACGACAACCGACTGATAGGGAACCCGGAAACCGGCGTCATTCACTCTGGCGCCATTACCACCCTGATGGACTCCTGTTGCGGCATTTCCGTGTATACCCGTATGGAGCAGCTGGAAGCCTGCCCGACACTGGATCTGCGTATTGACCATATGACCACCGCTCAGCCCGGTAAGCCGGTCCGGGCATTTGCCGAGGCTTATCATATAACCCGTTCCATGGTCTTTACCCGCGGTTTTGCCTACCAGGAACACCGTGATCAACCCATTGCCCATGCCGTAGGCACCTTTATGCGAATAGGACAACACTCCATGAAGCCAGTGCAGGAGCATATGCAATGAAGGAGCAGATCGAACAACCGCCCGGGGACATTTCAAACTTTCCAGGGGAACGGCCTGAAACTGCTTGCCTGATATCAACGCCCTGTATAAAGTCGATGGTTTTTTATCATTTATGTGGTGCTGGCTGACACAAGGTCAACAATGCCCATACTTTCTCTGGCTTGCGGGGCCTTTTATCCATGAACCGAACATACAATATTGCTATTTACGCTGCCGACACACTGGCTGGTGAAACTCTGGTTCGGCAACTGGAAGAATCACTGTTGGATGGTAAGCCGCTACCGGTAATGAGCCTTTATCCGCTTGTGGAGTCTGCACAGGCTTCAGGTTCCGTTGAGTTTCATGGCGAAACACTGGAATTTATTCCCGCTGATGAAGCCGACTTTTCCGCCACTGATTTTCTGGTGATGCCCGCCGGGTGTCAGCGAAATGCCCAGTTGATGACCCAGGCCGTTGAGAGCGGCTGTGTTATTATTGATGCGGCAAAGGGGGCTGCATCCCAGGGTTATACCGTGCCGGTGATGGTTGACTTAAACAGGCATTTTATCGAAGAGGCAATAGATAACCGTTACTTTGCCGTACCCGGATCTGCTGTTGCCTGCTTACTTCCTCTGCTGCAAAAGCTGCACCAGCGGTTTACTCTCAGCCGTATCAATCTGGTGGTTATGCAGCCAGTGGCGGCTCTTGGTAAAAAGGGTGTCGATACCCTGCGTAAGCAAACCATTGAGCTGCTGAACGGCAAGCCAGCAGAGCAGGGTGATTTTTCCGCTCGCCTGGCCTACAACCTGATTCCGGAAGTTGATGCCGAAGAGGGTGAGAAAATCGGCAATGAAGCCGATATGCGCAATGAGCTGCTAGTGGCTTTGGGAGAGGAGTTGGACATCCGTGTGACCTGCATCACAGCCCCGGTATTTTTCGGTGACAGTTATGTTGTTGATCTGGATACTGTCCAACCGGTTGATTTTCAGGAAATACAGTCTTTACTATCAGAACTCCCTGAAATAGTAGCGGCTGATGGCCCTGGCATGCCTACCCTTGAAGACGCTGCGGGAAGCGATCAGCTGCATATTGGCAAACTCCGGCAGCAATCAGATTATGCAACCGACTTGAGTTTCTGGATGGTGGCCGATAGCTTCAAGAGAAGTGCTGTTCATGCTGTTGAATTAATTGGGTTATTGATCAAAGACTTTGCTAAGTGATAACTTAGTTTAACTGCTTGGGGTTCCTCGCTGTATCGAGAAGGGGGGGGCTGCTTTCTTTACAGCTGAAGGCAGAAGGGGCTCAAACAGTCTACGCATAAAACAAGGATTCATGATGAAACTGCAAAAACTTGTCGTAGTGATGTCAGCGCTGGCAGGGGGAATCGCTGCAATGAATTCCCATGCGCTGGGTCTGGGGGAGGTGAAGCTGTATTCAGCTTTGAATCAGCCCCTGGTGGCTGAGATAGAGTTAATGCAGGTCAATGATCTCACTCGCAACGAGATCCTCTCTAACCTGGCCAGCAAAACAGACTTTGAGCGGGCCGGTGTTGAACGTCCTTTCATTTTGAATAATCTGCGGTTTACCACCAAAGTTGGCCCTGATGGCAAAGGTTTGATCAAGGTCACCAGTGACAGCCCGGTCCATGAGCCTTATCTGAATTTCCTGGTGGAGGTGCACTGGCCAAGTGGTCGCCTGTTGAAGGAGTATACGCTTCTACTTGATCCTCCGGCCTTCAATGGTCAAACGTCAGCCCCTGTTGTCAAGCCATCCATTCCGCCCCATTATGGGTCTAACCCTGTGTGGGACCAGCCGCCCAGGGCCAATGGTAACCGGATAAACCGCAACTATGCGCCGTCCCAGGAAGCCGTTGAATATCGTGATTCCGTTCAGCGGCAACCGGTCCAGCGTGTCTCCTCCCGTCGCGATGATGCCTCTTCAGATTTGAGCAGCACACCCGGGACTTACCGGGTGAACAGAAATGACAGCCTCTGGGAAATCGCTGAGAAAGTGCGCCCCGACTCCGAAGTGTCGGTACAGCAAACCATGCTGGCGATTCAGCGTGGCAACCCACAGGCATTTATTGATAACAATATTAATCGCCTCAAGAGCGGGCAGGTCCTGCGGATTCCGGGTCGTAATGAGATGACCAGTCTGACGGTCCGTGAAGCCGTTGCCGATGTATCCAGGCAGAATCGTGAGTGGCGTGGGCGCAGCCAGGTTGCGCAACTGGATGCTACCAGGCGAACGTCATCCGTCGCCTCGGATTCCCGCAAGTCTCTGGATGGTCAGCTGGCCATCGTTTCCGGTGATGCAGCCAGCGGTCGTGGGCAGGATCTCGGTGGCGATGCCGCCGGTGGCAATGCCGTGTTGCAGACCGAGCTGGCCATGACCCGTGAACAGCTTGATAAGCTGAGCCGGGAGAATGCCGAGCTCAAGAGCCGGTTGAAAGATCTGGATGATCAGATTGCTACCCTGAAGCGCCTGGTTGCCTTAAAAGACGATCAGATGGCGGCCTTGCAAAACCAGTCCCGGTCGTTACCCTCCCAGCGCCAGGCAGAGACAGCATCCCCGGGCATGATGTCTACGCTCTTTGGTAACCCTCTGATCATGCTCCTGCTGGCTTTGATACCATTGGGAGGCGCTGGCTGGCTCTTTTATCAGCGGCGCAGGAAACAGCAGGAAGCGCTGGACGACGAAGATGTTGACATTCAACCTGTCAATTTGAATAAGGAGGTACCGATTGATGCCTCCCCAAAGCCAACAGCCTCTCCCAGCGCAGAGGATGAGCTTAAGTTTGATGAAGCGCTGGCCATCGATGATTCGATCATTAATGAAGTAGACGCTGATGGGGAAACCACTGGGCAGACCGAAGACCCGCTGAGTGAAGCCGATATTTATATTGCCTATGGTCGCCTGGATCAGGCTGAGGAACTATTGACTCAGGCAATCTTCAATGAACCGGGAAGGTCTGACCTTAAGCTGAAGCTTGTTGAGGTTCATTCAGAAAGTGGCGATCTTGAAAAGTTCAACCAGGCCTTAGCCGATCTGGAGGCAACCGGCGATGCGGCTGCCATGCGTGCAGCGGAGGAGTTCAAGGCCCGATTCCCTGACGCATTTGCAGGTGTTTCAGCGCCAGACGAGATTGATGGAATACCAGACCTTGATCTGGATGGCCTTGGGCTGGATGGTGATGAGCAGGGATTAGACTCTCTGGATGACCTGGACTTTGACCTGGATGATTTTGATCTGGATGAAGAGCCTGAAGCCGCTGAACAGTTTGAGACCAGCGGGCTTGATGATCTGGATGACCTTGATTTTGGTGTTGAGTCAGACGATGTGCTTGCCCGGGATAGTCAGGCCGCTTTCTCCGATGAAGGCGGTTCCAGCCTTGAAGCTTCTCTGGATGATGACCTGGACTTCCTCTCCGATGGCGATGAGGTTGCCACCAAGCTTGATCTGGCCAGGGCTTATATGGATATGGGAGACAGCGAAGGGGCCTCGACAATCCTGCAGGAAGTTATGGAGCAGGGCAGTGATGAACAGAAGCAGGAAGCGATGTTACTTATGCAGAGTGCTGGAACCCATTGATCGGGTTGATCAACCCTCTACTTCTGAAAGAGCTCTTGTGAGCTCTTTTTTTTGAGACCTTTCCAGAAGGCAACCTACTGATGAGGGTTCAGTCTGCTGGACTCGATAAAGACTCATTCACCTGCTGCACCTTGCCCAGGTTTTTCCAGGCAAGCTCATAATGGCTGGGCGAGTGATCCAGTGCCTGGTTAAGCAGTTGTTCTGCTAATGCCTGATTTCCCGCCAGTAGCGAAAGATAACCGGCATCATTAAAGGCTTCCCAGGACTTCATGGTGGTGCTGAGCAATGAGATGGCCTCTTCCTGTTGATGTTGACGAAGGTATAGCAAGGCAAGATTACGGCTGGCACGACCATAACCGGGCTTGATATTCAGCGCTTTTCTGAAGTGGCTTTCCGCCTGTGGCCATTGACCGGCAAGGTACAGTGAATACCCCAGGTTATTAAGCAGGGTTGGATCATTAGAGGTGAGGGTCAGTGCCTCCCGATAAAAGCGTTCTGCCCGCTGGTAATCTTTGCTCAGATCAGCAAGAACGCCAAGACCATTGAGTGATCGTATTGGCTGATAGCCAGTCATCGCATTACGTTCAGAATGCTCACCAATATTTTCAGACTGCTGTCGCCAAAGTGACACTGCCCTGTGGAGCAGTGCTGCTGCCTGCTTATTTTGCCTGCCTTGCAGCCTGATAAGCCCCAGAGCTTCCAATGCCGCAACAGGATAGGGATGATCGTTCACTACCTGTTGGTAAATACGCTCTGCCAGTGCTTGCTGTCCGGTCTGCTGGTAAAGTCCTGCCAGTTTCAGGCTGGCCAGATAACCCTGATCCCTGGCGTTATCTGTCTCTTTTATTTCCGCATTCTCCATTTCGGGGTTGAACGCATCCTGTAATTCAGCTTTTAAAGCATTGTTTGCCAGCTCAATGGTTCTGACATAGTAGGCCGCTGCCCGATCTGTTTCTCCCCCGGACCAGGCAATATCCCCCTTCATGAGAGCCTGCTCCATGGTCAGGCTCTGTTCAATACCGAGCATCTCTGCTGTCAATGTACCCTGATAAAGTTCTGGCGTCTGAGCTGTTGCAGCAACGGAGTCCGTCGATGTCTTTTGCGGCAGTCCCTGGTGCGGCAGTCCCTGGCAGCCAGCCAATAACAGTGTAGATATCAGTAATGGGTAACCGTACTTTTCGGTTGGTAAGCAGCGTTGCAGTAAAGCGGGTATGGATAACGGCATGGTAACTTCCCGATGCATATCTTCTTTGCAGGTTCTTTTTATTGGTAGGGTGTCGGTTAAAACTGGCTGAATGATTCGATCAGCTGCATGATTGCCGGCCCAACCGCCACCAGGAAAAAGGCGGGCAGCAGAAACAGAATCAGGGGAAAGATCATTTTGGTGCCAATTTTGGCCGCCTGCTCTTCCGCAGACTGAATCCGTCGATCCCGGAAATCTTCCGAAAATGTTCTGAGAGTATCGGCAATACTGGATCCATAGCGGATACTGTCACTCAGTGTGCTGATCAGGCCGTCCACCTCTTTCAACCGGATGCGCATGCCCATATCCTGAAGCGCCTTATCGGACGGAACACCCGCACGCATGGCCGCATTGACCAGTTCCAGTTCGTTGGCCAGTTCCGGATGGCTGATGTAGAGATCATCAGACAGACGTTGTATAGCGCTGCGCAGACCAAGCCCTGCTTCCAGGGAAACCACCAGTAGATCCAACGCATCCGGAATGGCCAGGCGTATCCGCTGCTGCCGCCGTTGAATCAAGCCAGTGAGTATCCGGTTGGGGAGCATCATGCCCAGCCAGGCACTGCCCGAAAAGGCAAACAGCCAGAGCTGGAAAGACATTTTCTCTACCACCAGGGCGCACACCGACAATACGACAATGGGCAAACCGGCGGCCAGTATTACTTTTAACCCGTAGAATACCCACAAGGCACTGTCCGCACGCCAGCCAGCCTGAACCAGACGGGCCTGTACCCGACTGCGCTCCCAGTTATCTTTTGGCAGAATGTAAGCCTGTATCGGACGCAGAGCCTGAAACATATCCACCCCGACCGGTGCCGTTCGGCTTTCGATATCGGAGATTTGTTTCAAACGACGGCGAACCGGATCGGTCATGCCGGTGGCAAAGGTGTACACGCCCATCAACAGTGTCGCGACGGACAGGGAGATCAGTGTTAAAAACACCAGTCGGCCTGCCTGCATATCCCCAAGGGCAATCTGTAATTCGGTTAACAGGTTTTCCATAACCACTCCCACATATTTCGCTACATACGGACTTTCAGTAGCTGTCGAATCCAGAGAACGCCTATAACGATCATGGCCAGGGCGGTCATCAACAGATGATTACCGCTTTCCGTTGCCAGCAGAGGCGTCAGGTAACCGGGATTAATGATATACAGCAAACCAAACATGCCAAATGGCATCAGACTCAGGACCCAGGCACCCATCCGTCCTTCAGCACTGAGGGTTCTGACCCGGCGCTGAAAACGAAAGCGTTCCCGCATCTGCTGATTAATCCTGCCCAGCACTTCAGTTATATTGCCGCCGGTATCCCGCTGCACCAGTATTGACACCACCAGCATCATCATGGCCACGGAAGGTACCCGTTGCAGCATGGCAAGCAACGCTCGACGCATATCATTGCCGTAGTTGATGTCGGCAAAGGTCAGGGCGAACTCGCCTGCCAGTGGGTTGGCCTGTTCTTCCGACACAATACGAACGGTTTCAATAAAAGGGTGTCCGGCCCGCAGGGCATTGACCATGGTTTCTATGGCATCCGGAAGTTGTTCCTCAATACGATCCAGGCGTTTTTTCCGATCCATGATGACCCGGACAAATGGCAATGCAGTGCTCACCACAAAGGCCATCAGGGAGAACGCTGGGGAACCCGTAAAAAACCAGAGACTAAAACCGGCCGAGATCCCCGCCAGCAATCCGGTAGCGACCAGTCTGTGCGCCAGCATTTCCCGGCCAGATTGCTCGATATACAGGCTCAGACGCTCCATCAGGGGCAGCTTTTCCAGTTGACGTTCCCAGGGTTGCAGGTTTCTGAGGTATTTTTCCCGCAGAATACGCTGCAGCGTCGGTGTATGGTCTGCCAGTTCAAGACGGTGCATCCGGCTCTTTAAACGACGGCGGACTTCACGTTTCTCGCCCACCAGGGGAACAGTCAGTGAACTGAGCAAGGCAAACACAGCAATAAATACCAGCAGGGCAAGTATCAGTTGTGGATTCATGGAGCAACTCCCAGCTCACCTGATGGGCCATACTGCCATTCGGTATCAAAGACATCTCTGGACAGCTCAATACCGTACAGTGCCAGACGGTGATAGAGTTCAGGCACCAGACCGGTAGCCTTGTAAACACCGGTAACCTGACCAGACTCGTCATGGCCGCGGCGCTGGAAGCGGAAAATCTCGGTCATGGTAATGATATCCTGCTCCATTCCGTTCACTTCCTGAATACTCACAATACGACGTTTACCGTCTTCCATGCGTTCCAGCTGCACAACCAGGTCAATGGCAGAAGCGATCTGCTGCCGGAGGGATTGTTGGGAAAATGCCAGGCCAGTCATCTGTACCATATTATCCAGGCGTTGCAGTGCATCCCTGGGCGTATTGGCATGGATCGTCGTCAGGGAGCCATCGTGCCCGGTGTTCATGGCCGTGAGCATATCCAGGGCCTCGGCTCCCCGAACCTCACCGACCACAATACGATCCGGTCGCATCCGTAAACTGTTTTTGACCAGCTCCCGCTGATTAATTTCCCCTTTGCCTTCCAGATTGGCTGGACGGGTTTCCAGGCGGACCACATGGGGTTGCTGCAGTTGCAGTTCGGCAGAGTCTTCTATGGTGATGATGCGGTCATCTTCAGGAATGCAGCCAGAGAGGGCATTAAGCAGTGTGGTTTTCCCGGTGCCGGTGCCACCGGAGACCAGGATATTCAAGCGCATCCTGACCATGGCCTCCAGGGTTCGGGCCATTTGTGGTGCCATGGCACCCAGTTCCGCCAGGTGCAGAAGGCTCATCCGGTCAACGGTGGCACGGCGGATGGAGAGGGACGGGCCATCCAGTGCCAATGGCGGAATAATCGCGTTCACCCTTGAACCATCGGGCAATCGGGCATCCACCATCGGCGACGATTCATCAATACGACGGCCGACCTGGGCGACAATTTTTTCGATGACATTCAGCAGGTGCTCATTACTGCGAAAGCTTAAGCCGGTCAGTGTCAGCTTTCCCTGCTTTTCCATGTAGATGGTCTCTGCGCCATTGACCAGAATATCCGACACATCCTCACTGCGCAGTAATTTCTCAAGGGGACCCAACCCCAGTAATTCATCAATAATCTCACTGAGAATGACACTTCGTTGCTCCATGCTTAAGGGAGCACTCATGGCGGTGAGTAACTGTTGTCCTGTTTCCTCTATCTGTCGACGGGCCTGGTCATGGGGGAGCTTACTCAGGCGGGGCAGATCAAGACGTTCCAGTAACTCTTCATGCACCCGTTGTTGCCAGTGATTCTGCAACTCCCTGAGGCGACGGGCCTGAAGGCTATCTTCTTCGCTGGTCTCGATCACTGGCGCTGCATCAGTGTCGCTGATAACGGGCTCACGACGTTTTTTTTCTGCCTTCCTTTCAACAGTAGGCTCAGGATGGTAGGTGAATGCCATAAATACGATCCCTGTATTTTTTCTCCAGCTATTAATCTTTTGATTTAACCGAACACTCGTTTAACCAGTGCCGACAGTCTCGATGGAGCTTCAGTCTGCTCGGTAAAACGGCTGTGCAGAGCCACTATCGCTTTGGTAACACTGGCCTTCGGGGCTTGCTTAAGCAGTGGCTTACCAGAATTGAGGCTGTTGCTTACCCGATGATAATCACCGGGAATGGTGACAACCTCGCTCACCTTGAGCGTGTTGCAGATATCATTGACCCTGATGGGCAGGCGGGGATGATAACGGTTGACGACGATAGTGAATTGATCCCGGGAAAGCCCAAGTTCACTTTCCGACAAGTCCAGCCAGCGCAGGGCATTGCGAAGGGAAAGCATATCCTGTTGAATAACCAGGCAGATATCGTCGGCCTGATCCTGGATAAAGGTACTGATATTGGTGGGAAACATAGGCAGGTCAATCACCACATCGTCCCGTCCCTGTTTCAGCAGTTTCAGCAGCCTGGCCAGCTGGTCGGCATCCGGGTCAGAATACGCCATCAGGTCTGGCTGCTTCATGGCCAGCACCTCAAGCCCACTCTCGTGTCTGGCCAGATAACCGGCCAGCGCCGTTTGATCCAGGGAAGGCAGTTCAGTCAGCACATCTTCAAGGCCATAATCGCTGTACAGATCCATAAACTGCAGCACCGAGCCCATTCTGAAATTGAGGTCCAGCAACAGGCTTTTCTGGTGATTGGTTGCCTTGATATGGGCCAGGTTACAGGCCAGAAAGGTGGCACCGGCACCACCGGAGGCAGAAATAGCGGCAGTTACCCTTGCATGCCTGATGCTTGAGTTGGCCTGCCGATGTTCAAAAAGAGTTTCCAGAAGAGAAAGCAGTTCCTGGTTGCTGAATGGCTCTGGCAGATAATCACTGGCTCCGGCCCGCATGGCGGCTCTCATCAGCAATGGTTGATCGGCAGGGCCGATAACGATCAGCGTCGTTTTTCCGGCGGTGTTGTTTATTACCGGAAGCAGTGATGACAGGGCATTAAGTTGTTGCTCCGGTTGCTGGCCCAGTCGGTGAATGATCACGTCAACTGGTTGTTGTTGCTGGAGTAGCTGTGTGAATGTGTCTTCACTCTGCAGTAACAGGCGTTGGCTATTAATCTCCACTACCGGTGCCAGAATGGCATTCAACCAATCCAGGGACTGCTCTGAATCACCCGTCAACAGTACTTCCAGTTGTTCCTGCTTTTGTTCTGGATAGAGGGTTTCACGGCTGGCTGGTTGGGTATTTTTCATAGATAAACTCACTGACATCTGCCTTCTGACTTTATTATGGGTATTGTTCTTATCAGCTACTGCACGGCGTCCCACTGTTTGTCCAACCCAGGCTTTCCCTGGGCAGAATAACCTGGAAAGGGGGCATGGCCATGGTTTTGGGGAACCCCATCAGATTGACCGGAGTGACAAATTCAAATGAATAGCCGCCACTCCCCTGAGCGAGTTGAGCCCTGACAAAACGGATGGAATCATAGGCAGCACAGTTAGCCGGGGAGGCAATGACGCTGCCATCCACATCCAGATAGGCCAGATCAATATGACTGGTGGTCAGTCCATTAATTAATGCACTGCTGCTGCCGTCAGCTTTCAGTATTCCCGCCTGTTTGGCGGATTCAATACCACGGGCGTCAGGAAACAGGAATGTTGCGGCTTCCGCTGACCGGCGAGTGGATTCCTGCAGCAGGTTCATGGTGAACATCATGCGACCAAAATCAATAATGCCCAGAATCAGGGCAAACAGCACCGGGGCAATCAGGGCAAATTCCACGGCGGCTACACCCTGCTGTTGTTGCTTTGAAATATTAAAACAGGTGCCCGCTATCATTAGAAAACCCTCATGGATGCCTGTGCTTGCATGGGAATACTGAGATCCAGGCCAAGCAGGGGGATTTCGTTGAAAATGGGTTGATAGGTGTAATCAATCTGTACCATCAGATTGCCGTCTATTTCGTTGCAGTAGCGTTCGCCATTGATCTGGTCTACCAGCTCACTGAGAATGTTGTAGCTTTCAAGATACGCTCGAACCCGACACAGGGATTGTCTTGATGTGCTTGTATCGCTGTTTTGAACAGCCTCAAGGGCGTTAAAATTCATATAGACCTGGTTTTCAGATAATCCGGGAAGTACGGGATCTCCCTTAGCATTGGCAATACCGTAAACGGCTACTTGGCGAGCCTGAATCCGTAGTTCATTTTCCAGATTAGCTTTTAAATTCTCCAGATTGAAAAGGCCACTGCCGGGAAGTCGGGCAGATATATAACGTGCAGCATCAAACGCTGCCATATGCAGGCGCTGATAGCTGTAATACATTCGACCAAATTCAACCGTGGTAATTAACAGTGCTATCAAAAAAGGTACAACCATGGCAAATTCAACAGCTGCCATCCCTTGCTGCCTGTTGGTGTTCTTATAGTTATCTCTGCTCATGCCCCTGGCCCATCATAGAGAACCACATCATAGGCACCACTGATCTTCTCTTCATTAGTAATGGCAGGGCATGGGATATGCTGTGCAATGAACTCTGTACGATATTCAAGATCAATGTTGGTCCAACCCCGCTCTTCATCTACATCATCAATGAACACTCGAGCCGGTTCCAGCATAAAGAAGCAGGCAAATTCTTTGTTATCCAAATCTTCAACGCCACAGTTGGGTGCAACGGGCATTTTCAAAATACGCCGGTTGGTTTCACACTCACTTCTGTTGCACTGCATGTTTTGATTGGCATTGTCTTGAAGATAATCTGCATAGATATAGGGATAATCTGCGATAGCTACTTCTCTACCCCAGCGTCCAAGTATCTCAGTAAGTAACCCCAGGTATTGCTGAAAAAACTCAACTTTGCCATCAATATTGGCTCTTGGGCGAAACTGCCGTGAAAAGGCATCACGCTCTCTGCAGTCAGCACAGGCTAACTCATCTTGAGAAGAGAATGTTGAATTGTAATCAGCACTGAAAACATCATTGCCGAAATTAGTAATACCCAGTCTTGTGTTCAGCATTGTGCCAGGCCTGAGAGTCCATGAGTCGTAGCCAAACTCATCAACGACCCTGGTGGGGGTATCTTCATACATCAACACATTTTCTCCGCTCCCTAACATTACGGAAGTGATTTCATAGAGTAGAGGCATATTCAATATCTGCTGGTCAAAACCGGTGGTATCAATAAACATTCTGAAACCAACCACATTTTCCAGGTCAGTGTCGTCCAGAAATGATTCGAGAAAGTGATAGATTTGTGGATCATTGGTATCAGCCGGACCAGGATCACCAAGATTTTCCGTACAGGCCATAATAGGAGCAACGCTATAGGCTGGCTCAGGGGCAAGCCCGGCAGATGCAGTTGCCGTAATCGTGGTATCACCAATTCCGGCTAAGCCGAGAAGAACCGGTGATACCGTTTTGGAGACTGTAACGGAATAGCGACCGTTAATGTCACTTCGTCCTCCAGCAGGCGGGGAAAATTGCATATCAAGTTGTTTGGGCCTTTCACCCATTGCCCGAATAGTGTCTTTTGCGTTTTTTTAACCTTGGAATACTTTTCATTCGGAAAGTAATAGGTTTTTGCCGCACTGAGCGCTGCCGCATTGGCAATATTCTGCAGTTTATCCCGCTGGGAAATAATATTGCCGGTATCCACTGCCAGCCCCATCATTGCCATAACACCGGTCAGGGTAATGGCAACCACCACGGCAACAGCACCGCGCTGTTTCCGTTTAATGAAAATGTGGGATAAACGTCGTTTATCTTGCATAACGGCTGTCTTCCAAAATAAGTCTGCCCTGTGGTCAGTTACCTAAATCAAGAGTGATACTGTTGTTCTCCGATGAGTCACTACCTTCACTCCCCCGATATTCCCCGAGGCTCAGGGCCGCCCGGCCGCCATCTTCACCGCTTAACAGTTTGTCAGAGTTCTGTTCAGAGGCGTTCGGGTGTAACCGTTGACTGACCATAATGGATTTAACGGCAAGGCGGCGGGTGTCAGCGGCTTCATCGGTAAAGTGATGCCGTTCTTTCATCACGCAACCGGTTAATGTCACTGATACCAGGGTGAGAAGAAGTATGGAACGTTTATTGTTGATCATTAGTAATCACCTCCCAGGTCATGACCGTACTCGCCTTCCGCACCGGCATGGGCTATCCGTTTCTGCGGGTTATCGGTTGCCGACTGAACTTCCGGCTGGAACTGTCCAAGCAGGTAAAAGGCGCGGTCATCCGGAGCCACAAACGTATCCGTAGGCAGGGAGGGCTCTGGATTCTGTAATGGTCTTGCCAGACGGGGTGTCACCATAATCACCAGTTCCGTCTGGCCTTTCTGGAATTCCTGGCTGCGGAACAGATAGCCAAGCACCGGAACATCGCCAAGACCGGGGAATTTATCCACCACATCCCGCAGGTTTTCGTTGACCAGTCCGGCAATGGCAATGGTCTGTCCATCCATCAGTTCAACCGTGGACTGGGCACTGCGCTTGGTCAGGGTGGGAATCACCAGCACATTGGAGTTATTGGCAAAACCGAAAGAGGAGGCACTATAGCTGATAATATCGCTGACATTGACATCCAGCTGCAGGTTAATACGACCAGAGTCCAGTACCATGGGCAGGAACTGAAGACCAACACCGTATTCCTTGTAATCGATGGTCACTTGATCGTCACCGGAATTGACCGGAATCGGAAACTCGCCACCGGCAATAAATTTGGCTTCCCGGCCACTCATGGTGGTCAGTGTTGGCTCTGCCAGAATCCGGGCGATATTGTTGTTTTTCGCCGCATCAATATAAAGATTGAACAGGCTGTCACCGGTCAGCAGGCTGGCAAACAGCCCTGAGCCGGGCAGGGTGATATCATCCGGAGTAAACTGCTGCAGGGGAGGCCCCCAGACGCCACCGTCGCGAATCAAGGGAATCGTATCACCACTGTCGGCAGTGGTGAGGTTGGGGAAACTGCTGCCACCATTGGAACCACCAACGCTCCAGCGTCCACCATTGGTCAGGGCATTAAATTTGATGCCCAAACGTTTGAGATGGTTTCGCTGGACCTCGGCCACCTTAACTTCCAGCATCACCTGGCGGGCACCGCCAATGCTCATCAAACTGATGACACTGGCATCGTCGTCAGTTCCGGCAGCAAAACTCTGAGCCAGACGAATAGCGGAATCCTGAACGATGGCGTCGGATACTTCACCGGAAAGCACAATATCCCGGCCACTGCTGCGCACTTCAATGGTTTCTCCGGGCAGCAGGCGATACAGTTTACGCTTCAGCAGATTCAGGTCGTGGGTCACTTCAATATTGAGACTGGCCAGCAGTTGGTCCTTGCTGTCCCAGGCATGAATATTGGTTTGCCCCAGGGTTTTGGCAACCACGTATACCTGACCACTGTCCAGTACCAGCAGGTCGGCAATATCGGGATTCCCCACCGAAATCCGGCCCGGCTTGCCCGCAAGATTGATCAGCCGGGACTGATTAATAGCCACCTGATGCTGCTGATGACTGCCCCGTGAAATATCAATGGCGCTGGCCGCAAAAGCGCACTCGGGTACCAGTGGGGTTGATAACAGACACAGTGAGAGACTGCCGAGAGCGCAGCCTTTGATGCACTTTCTGAAAAAACCTCTGGCCTGCTTCTTGAGAATGAGTCGATTCGGTGAACATAACATCGTAAACACTACCCCTGATCAGTTGCTGGAAGCCAGAGAGGCCGGTTGCCCTGAAGCACCCGGACTGACAGACTGGCCTTTCAGTCGGGTCAGCTCCCGGGAGGTGCCCCGGATAATCTGCAGCCGGTTATCTTCTACCTCCGGATACAAAGATTCTTCCGGATTGCGCAAAGAAAGTTGCAGGCTGCCACGGCTGCTGGCCAGCACCAGGGATTCGCTGTCCCGTGGTGAGACTTCCAGGGTCACCGAGCGCACCACCTGGGGACGACCACTGTCGTTGATAGCCTGCTGGTCTACTGCCAGCACTACCACATCTGAAAGAAGAATTTCGGAGTTGTCCGTATTATTGGAGCCACCGCTGCGGGCAGTCTGGATGGACAGCACATCCACCCGGTCGCCGGGCAGCACAAAACCGGCAACACCACTGACGTCGTTTACCCGAACGCTCACCGCCCGCTTGCCCGGCTGTACCCGGGTGGCCAGCAAACCACCGGTACCGGCATCGGTTAACCGTGCGGACATAATAATATCCCCTGGCAACAGTGCATTCAGGGCCATCTTGCCGTTTATCTCTGTAAGCCTGGTCAGGGCACCGTCGGGCAGATGCTCAAGGGCAATATCCATGGTGGAAACCAGGTCACTGGTCAGGGGCGTGCCGAAGGGAATGGTCTCTTTTGCCACCAGCACCTGCCCCATGGGGATACCCTGCTGTTGGGCCTGAACCGGCTGGGTGGATTCTGCCCCGGTCAGTTGTGTGCTGGCATACCAGGCGGCAGTGAGTCCCATCACTGCGGAGAAACCCAGCATACCCAATGTGCGTCCGTTCATGGGTGCTTCCTTGCTGTTGCAATGTTGATAAAGGCGTAGGTTGTCAGGAAACTACGGCTAAACCAGTGTCTGATAATAAAATTGCAGAATAACGCCGGTGGTAATGGCCAGGGCATAGGGGAATTTACCCGTAGTCACCTCGCCATCAGCCGGTGATAAATAAGTCATTAGTCGTGTGCTGAGCCAGTATCGCTGCATTGTGGGTAACAGCTGGCCTTTAAGGGCAATATAAAACAGTGCCAGTATGCCGCCGGCGATCAGGGTAAACAGGGCGGAAACAAAGATTGCCTGGCTGCCGAGTATGCCACCCAGTGCGGTCATCAGTTTTACATCACCGGCTCCCATGGCTTTGTTAAACAGGTAGCCCGGGAAGAAGCAGGCAAAGCCGGTGAGGGTGCCCAGTGTGGAAAATATCAGACCGATCGTGCTGTCGGTGATGGTGTGAAAGGCAATGGCTAGAAAAATCACAGTGCCATTTAGCCAGTTGGGAATTCGGTTGTATCGACTATCGAAATAGCAGGCCAGTAACAGAGTGCTGCATAGCATTAGAATAAGGGCCTGCGGGTAATCCGTTACCTGCATGAGTGTTCCGTGTTATTTTTTGATGCTTTTCGATCTTACGCTTCGAGAGTGTTGCGTAGGGCCTTAAAAAGAAGGGAACCACAAAGGCACAAAGACACAAAGTTTTTTTCGGGTTTGGTTGAGCTACGCTCAACAAACAAAAAGGCTTCCTCTGTGCCTTTGTGTCTTTGTGGTTCAATGCTTTTATATCTTTCGCAACACCCCCGCTTCACGTGGAAATGCGACCGTACTACTTGTCTGCTCGGAGTTGTCTTTTGGTACCGTATGCATTCCCACGGAGGGCCGTGGGAACGATGTCATGACAATGCTTTGTCAATCTTTCCTTTCAGAGTCTTTCCAATTGCATCAAAGTCTACTCCTGTAGCGGAGAAAAGTGCTGAAACTCCCGCAATAACTGCCCCAGCCAAAACCGCATACTCAACAGCAGCCAGCCCATCTTCTTCTTTAAGGAAATCGCGAATCAATTGCCTGATCATGTTAATAATCCTTTTACTAACTTTATAAATGTGATCGGTTTGGAAGCGATTGGTACTAATATCCCTGCAATCGCAGGACATATATTAATCAGCTTTGTCAACATGTGTCTATAGTTTGTGTGAATTTGGTCAATATTTTATCTGTATGCCATCTGAGCGGATATTTCTTCGGTGAGTTTATACCCTGCGACAAGCCGAATCCCTTTTTGATTTTTATCTATTGTCGTCGGTTTTGTCCGTGAGTGATTGCGGATGTTGAACCAGATAGTGCAGCCTTAACAGATGCAATTCATCATAAGAAACTTGTTCCTGCATCGCATCAAACAGTGGGCGTAAACGATCAGTACCATGGGTGTTTATGGCTTCCAGAACACGATCCTGTTGTGCAGGCAATAGCCGGGACTGTTGGAGAAAAGCATCCGAGACCGGTAGATGAGCGACTTCCGTCTGGTATTTATAGAGATGGCTGAGCAGGGTAGACAGCTTCAGATTAAACTCCTCCTGAAGACGGTTGAGACAGTTATGCTGACTGAACGACTCCCCAACCTCAACATGTCTGCCCCGGCTTGTTGTTCGATAACGGGGGCGGCTGTTACTGGCAGAAGGTTGTGCAATCTCTTCTATCTGATGTTTTTCGCAGAATGACCGGATTTCATGGAGAAACGCATCGCCATAGTGATCCAGTTTTACCTGGCCAACACCGCTGACCTGTAACAGGCTGTCCCTGGATTGTGGAAATCTGGCCGACATCTCAATCAGGGTTTTATCGGAAAAAATAATGTACGGCGGCACGTTCTCCTGATCTGCCAGTACCTTGCGACAGGCCCTGAGAATATCAAACAGCTCGTGGTTATATTCCGGGCTGCCCTGTTTTTCTGTTGCTGCTTTACTGGCGGGTTCTGCTCTTTGGGTGAGCCTGAGCTGGATTTGCTGAGCCCCTTTGAGCACAGCGCGGGCATTGTCGGTCAGTTTTAAGCTGCCGTATTCCGCATCCTGAAGTACCAGGTTTTCCTGTATCAATTTACGGGCCAGCTGCTGCCACTGGGGTCTGGTCAATTCAGTACCGATGCCGTAGGTGGGAATCTGGTCATGTTGGCGCTCCCGGATTCTTTTCGATTTTGAACCCCGCAGCACATCAATCACATAGGAAATACCAAAGAGCTGTCCTGTGCGATAGATGCAGGAGAGCAGTTTCTGGGCGGCTACGGTCACATCGGTAAACGGTTGTTTTTCGGATAAGCAGTTGTCGCAGAGCTGGCAGTTTTTCTGGCTATAGGTTTCACCGAAGTAGTGCAGCAGCGGTGCTCTGCGGCACTCTTCGGATTCGGCATAGCCGATCAGGGCGTTCAGGTGCTGGTTGGCGATGCGCTGTTCCGAATCGGGTTTCTGGTTGATAAAGAACTTGACCTTCTGAATATCGCCATAGCTGAACAGGAAGTGGCAGTTGGCAGGCAGTCCGTCCCGCCCGGCACGGCCGATCTGCTGATAGTAGCTTTCAATATTCTGGGGCATATCGAAGTGGAGGACAAAACGAACGTTAGATTTATTGATGCCCATACCAAACGCCACGGTGGCCACCATGATCTGAATATCATCACGGATAAAAGCGGACTGGTTGGCCTTGCGTACTTCACTGGCAAGCCCGGCATGATAGGGCGCTACGGAACAACCGTTATCCGCCAGAATCTGCGTCAGTTCATCCACCTGTTTTCTGGAATTGCAGTAGATAATGCCGGATTGGTTCTGGTATTTCTCAATCAGTTGCAGGGTCTGGTCAACCGGCTTCTTTTTCTCCATCACCTCCAGAAACAGGTTGGTCCGGTTAAAGCTGGCGATAAACTCATTGCTGTCGGACATCTGCAGGCTGGTTTTTATATCCTGCTGAACCCTTGGTGTGGCGGTGGCGGTCAGTGCCACACAGACGGCATTTGGAAAGTGTCGGCGCACCTCCGCCAGTTGCCGGTATTCCGGACGGAAATCATGGCCCCATTCGGAGATGCAGTGGGCTTCATCAATGGTCAGACAGTCGATGTTGAGGGTGCTTAGCAACTGTTGCGTGCGTTCCAGCATCAGGGTTTCCGGTGCCATATACAGCAGCTTGATACTGCCATTCTGCACCTGGCCCAGGGTGTTATGATAATCCGCACTGCTCAGGGTGCTGTTTAACAGGGCGGCAGGGATGCCCAGAGACGTCAGTTGATGAACCTGATCTTCCATCAGGGAGATCAGCGGCGAGATCACCAGGGTCAGGCCCGGAAAGATCAGCGCCGGGATCTGGTAACAGATGGACTTTCCACCACCGGTGGGCATGATGGCCAGCGTGTCGTTACGAGCCAGTATGTTGTCAATAATGGCGCTCTGGTGTGAACGAAATGCATCGTATCCAAAGACGGAATTGAGTATTTCTAGTGCTGGTGCGGACATAGCTATTTGAATTCAGGCTGTTTCAGGATCGAAATTCCAGTGGTTGTCCTTTTTACCGTCTTTATGCTGCCATTTTCAACTTTTTTGCTGGTTCAAAAAGGCTGGCCCGTGGAAATTGTATGGGAATTTATATTGAAGTTATTTTCACCAGCACAGGAGAACAGGCAATTACCCTTTGCCCTCCGTAGCCTTTTGGTTTTAAGCAAGAATAGCCTTCCCACTGTTTTTTGCTAAGAAAAATACTCAGGGTGAACGGAGATTGTACACCTCAAACTCATTGAAATGGTGTGCCAGGAGCACTTGTCACCTCTAATGGTTTTTTTGAATCTGAACGGCATACCGCACATTTCCCGACTTTGTTTTTCTTGTTGAGATTGTCATACTTGACCACTATTTTTTTCAGGGTTCTGAGGTCGTGTTTCACTACTTTTATCGGGTAGTAAATGCGTAGCAAATACGTAGCAAATGGCAGTCGATTTCGGGGTTTTTCAGATTATTTCAGTGGACCTTAGTGGTTAATGAATCAACCTATAGCTAATAAAGAGACAACGGTGGTTTCACCGGATCGGCGATTTTCCGTGGCACCGATGATGGATAGGAGTGATTTAATGTTATAACTTATTGAATATAAATAATATATTTATGATTACTAATGTTCTTGTTGCACGATTGTTGCATTTTTCTGCAGGGGAGAGGGAAGTAAATAGAGGATAAAAATTAACGTTAAATTAATTTGTGTGATTTACGCTATCAAATAACTGTAATTTGTTCATTGTAAAAAGGAGCTTTGTAATGAAAACAAGTAAGCTATACACAAAATTAAAAGAAAAGTTCAATGTGGCTACAGATGCAGAACTAGAAAAACTTAGTGGTATTTGGCAGTCCACCCTCAGTAATTGGAAGAAGGATGGTAAAGAACTTTCTGAGGAACAGATCGCTAATTTAGTGTACAAGAGTGCTATTCAAGGAGGTAGAAATGCAAAGGCTGAGCCTTCTATAGATACATCTGTGCTATATGAAAAATTAAAAGAAAAATTCAATGTAGAATCAGATGTAGAACTGACAGAACGTAGTGGGATTTGGCAATCCACTCTTAGTAATTGGAAAAAAAATGATAAAGGGCTAACTGAGGGGCAGATTGCTAATTTAATTTATAAGAGCGTTGTTCAAGGTGAAAAAAACGTAAGGAATGAACCTGCTATAGACAAAAGTGAATTGCTAGAAGAATTGAAAAACAAGTTTGAGGTAAATACTGATGTAGAGCTTGCAAAGCGAAGTGGGATTTGGCAGTCTATCCTCAGTAATTGGAAGAATTGTGACAAAGGGTTATCCGAGGCACAAATTGCTAATCTACTTTATAACAGTAATAAAAAAATAATGAAGGATTGCTTAAATAATGCTATTCGGCCTGTTGCAGAATTTATAAAAATTGATCCGGGCGAGTCAGTTGAGAAAAAGCTTTGGGATGTATTTGATAAAAATGTATCAAAAAAACATTCGGAACTTCGTAATAAGATTTCAAATTCTATTGGTGTTTATTTTTTTTATAACTCGGAAGGGAAAGTAATCTATACAGGGAAAACGAAAAATAATCTATGGCTTGAGATTAATAGCTCATATAATCTTGATCGTTTGAAACATAAAGCATATTTTAGCGATCAGAATGATAAGGATGATATGGTGTATCATCCAGAAGATAATCCAATAGAAATATCGAATACATCAGTATCTCTTCGAGATGTTGCTCAATATTTCTCTGCATATGAGGTAAGCTATCATATGATTGATAATCTAGAAGCAATGCTTACCAGAGCTTTGGCTAATAATATGATAAATATTAAAAAAGAGAAGTTCAAATATCCAAAATAACTTAATGAAAGTTTAGGTGATTCTAGATGGATTTAATTATATTGGTTGAAGCGTATTTCCATCTAGTCTAGGCTTGGATCTTTTAGCACAAGACATATAGTTGGTGTATGAGTCTTGTGCTAAATATCGTTAATAACGAGTTTGTGTGATATTATTTTTTTAAAACAAACGATGGCAACCTATGGTTGCCCTGTGTTGTTTTCAATTGGCAGCTCTAGAAATTTATCTAATAATTAGCTACTCCATAAATTTTTTAGTCATTTTTTTATACTCTATATGGGGTTTTAAAAGAATAATCTGTTGATGTAAAAACGATATAGTGCCCATCATAAATCGAAATTACGTCCACCATTTACCGTAATTTAATCGGTTTATTTCATAGATGATTCATTGAGTCAACTTTCTTTTTTGCCGAGAATAAAACACTCAGGATCTAAGTTGACAATCTCGTTAATAGTAGACAGTGCTTTGCTGTAGTCATTAGAGAGCATATCTTACGTCATATCCGGGTTGCCATGATAACTATGAAGGCTCTTGTAGGATTTCAGACTGCTACTGGGTTGAACATTGCTGAAGCCCTTATCAACAAAGGTTGTCAGCATATTGTCCGGTAATGTTGCTCAATCCTTGTTTTTCGTGGCCTACAGTCAGTTTTCACTGTAGAGTAGTTCGGAATCAAAATAGAGCCTCAGAAATAAGTTTAACCATCCTGAAAGCTATACAGTATTATTTGGAACTTTCAGTAACTTAAGTCTTTTCCTCCTATCACTAGATTTTTCTCTAGTGATAGTAGCTTTTAGATTACGCCCTTTTCCTGATAGGTTGACGTTCCAACCATCTAGAGAGTCTATATTAGCAAGATCATTAGCTATCTTTGATCTATGACTGCGTTTCGTCGAGTCTGCGAGCTTACCAAATCCTGAATATATTTTTTCACAAAGAGTGTCTATATAAATATTTTGTGTATTTCCTTCAAATACCCACCAAGATAGAAATACAAATACAAAATATTGCGACTCTTCTAATTTCAAAAAATCATGCATGCTTATGTATCTACGTTTTATCTTGTTTCCAATGGAGTCTGTTCCAAAAATAATGTCAGAGCTTCTGGAGTTTAGTATGAAACTGATTTTCGATTTCCCTTTTTTTTCTTTGTCAAAAATGTCGAAGTTCAAAAGTCGCATTGGAGTTGTTTTTGATTTGTCTTTTATGATAATTGTTGTCATATAAAGGCGCAATAAGATTTCTTCAAGAAGTTCATATTGAGCCCCTCCGGTCTGGAGGCCAGCGATTCTAAGTATGTCAGCAAGATAGCATTCTGCTCCGATGAGGGTGGCTTGATTGTCATTGCCTTTTATATAAACATGTTCTCTTAGTTTGATATAGTGCTGGTCTTTGATGTCACTTTCTACTTCATAGCTAACATTGAAGTCACAACATATTGCCATCAAAGCAAGATAAACACGAAGTTCAGGGCTTGATAGCGTATAAGGACAAATTATTCTTACCTCTGAATCATTAATGATTTTTCTGATTTCAGTGTTTTTGATGTATTTCTTATTCCTTTCTTTTGGGTAAAAAATTTCATTCAATGAAAATGCTGTATCTAAGAAGACATCTCCTGAAACTGAAAATAGATTATTTGATTTTTTTTCTTTTCCCACGACTGCATCCCTTTGAAGTTTTTGTTTGTTCTTTCGCTGCTAACCTAAATGAGTATCCTTCTTCATGATTTTTCGCCTGAAGTCGGTCTAGGAAGATCGGTTCAAGTCTTTTTTCTCCATTATTAATTTGAGGCATAATATGAGCAATCTGCCCTTCCTTCCCACCATGATTATTGAACATTTGTTTATTGTCATCGTAATCTAAGAAAAGGAAGGTGCTTCGTGCTGCCGCAACCAATGAGCTTCCACCTCTGACAGTATGAATAGGGTCGAACTCTTGGCTTTCTTTAGATGGTTTTTTATTGTGATGAATCAATATGATTGCACAGCCTGTGATACTAGCTATTTTTCTTATCTTAGTAGCAATTATTTTTAATGATTCATTACTTTCATCAAGTAGTGAAATGTTTGAGACACCATCAATAACAGCAATAGTTTTACCATGTAGTGTTTTAATAAGTTCTTTCTCCCATTGAATTGAAGTGATATCAATTTCTTTATCGGTAGCAGAATAGATATCAACTCTTTCTGCGATGTTCAGCCACTCATTGTCTGTAATCTGGTTGTTTTCTTTTATGGTCAATGTTTGCTCGTGTAGTTGGCGAGCTGTATCCTCACAACCGATCACGACTGCTGTATGCTTATCACTACTGGAAATTGTAAAGCCAAAATCTTGTTTCATTCCACACACAATTAGAGCTACATGAATTGCTGCTTTTGTTTTACCTGTTCCTGTTTTTCCAGAGAATAATGAAAATGTTCCTGTATCCAGACCCGGTATAATTTCCTTAGATGATCCTTTGTAGTAATTTCTCTGTTGTGTGAGATCAATTTTTTTTAGTTGAAACTCGGAATTATTACTGTCTTGGGTTATATCATCGTCTTCAATTTTGTTCATTTTTTATCCTCTGTTTTTTGAGTCATTTTAAATCATAAGTTTTTTTAAATTATCGTCAATAAAAATTATTACCAGAAATATTTTTTTGAATTTTGCTTTCGTGATAAAATGTAAATAAAGAAAAGATATTGTTCGAAGAATGCTCAGTAGTTATATGTATTTGTTAACTAATACATAGCAACCGACTAGGATTAGCAAGCTAATACGTCGGTCAAGGGGGTGCCCCCTTGAATCCCCTAGGAATTTCTCTTTGATCAATTTTTATTTATTATGACAATAACTAACAAAAAAATAACAACGGGTCAGCAGTTTTTTCATGTTGAACTCTATGGTAAAAAAGAAAATAGAAATGCTGCAATTAATCGTAATAAAAGACAGAGCAAACGTGGGCGACCAAATTCAAAGAATATTAATCGTGCTTTAAATGACCATAAAAGAAATAGGCTGGCGGATAAGGCGTCCAGTCAGAGAACAATTAAGGGGATTATAAATGAAGCAGAGAGATCACCGGGTTATTGTGATCATGTCATAGCTCCTCAACCACCTGTTCTCCTTTATGGTATGGAGCTGCCTCGGCTCGAAGAGAAGCTTGAAAAAATCTATGCATCAGCAAAAACACTGGTAGTAAAAAAAGGTGGAGACTTAGCGACTAGGAAAATCCGAACCGATCAGAAAATATTGTTAGCAGGTGTTGCCAGCAATCCAAGATTATCAGTTGACTATATTTCAGATTCTTCCACAAAAAAAATGGTTGATCTATGGCTTTCTGATTGTCTTGATTTTCTTAAAAAAGAATACGGTGATCGTTTACAAACTGCTATTGTACATCTTGACGAGAATCATCCGCATATTCATTTTTATTGTCTTCCTGAGGTTTACGAAGCTACCGTCGATGGTGAGCTTGTACCTTTAATTAGAGGTGTTGATAGCATTCATGATGGTAAAAGAGCAGAAAAAGAGGTTGAGGCACAAGCAAATCTCCTAAAGGGTAAAGATAAAATTATGGTTAAACAGAATGCCTATAAGGCTGCCATGGAAAAACTACAAGATCGATATTTTGCAAGTGTATCATCATATCATGGTCATCAGAGGCTAGGTCCCGGTAGAAAAAGATTTAACAATAGGGTGGAATACTTTGATTGGTTGAATGGTCAGCAGTCTTTGGAAAATGCAGCTTTTAAGCAGAGAAAGGCTGATCTAGACAGGTTCGTTGACAGGAATAAACTTGGCTCCGAAATACTATCAAAGAAGAGTGAGTTAGAGTCTATTAATGCTGAAATAAATCAAGAAAAGAAACGAATTCCAGTCATCAAGTCAAAAGTAGATGATTTTAAAAGTATGAAAGTTAAAGAGATTAATGAGGAGCTAATTAAGTATCGATATGAAATAAAAGGTGAAATTGAAAAAAGTCTTGAGGATGAGATTAGGGAGGAAAAGTTATCAGAGATTAAAGAACTTTCAGGGGTTATTGAAAATAAGCATTTTATTTTTGGAGAGGTTAAGCGAGTTGTTAAGCTTCAAGAAGAACAAATACTTTGTTTGGAGAAGTCCAACAATGATTTAAGGTATAGCGAAAGAATGAAGGGGGTAGAACTTGCGAAAACAAGGAATGAACTTGCTTCTGAAATATCATTGCATAATGATTTGAAAAAACGATTTTCAAAACTTGAAAGAACTTATGACTCTTTGGTTGAGAAATTTAATTTTTTATACAAGCATGGTAGAGAGTTTTTTGATAAAAGCCATGGCAGATTAAAGAGCTTTATAAAGAAGGTATCAGAAATAACTCTATAAATGTATTCTAAATGCTTACAGCTGTAATGAAGCTTGTAAATAGGTTAAGTTCGTCGTTTACAACTGTACGGGTAGTATTATATTATGCCCGTGTTACCACCAAAGTAACTCTCCAGCCTGAGTGACCAAAGTAGCTTATTACGTTGGGTAATGAGGGTTGTCCATGGCAAGCATGGACGTTTCATGGAGATTTGCGCATGATTCAGAAAGTTGTCTACGTACGTCAGTACGTTCGCTTTCGTCTCGGCAGGCTCGAAACAGTGTGTCAGCACTTCCGGTCACTGCCTAGACGGTAATTCATAAATGCTGCGGTGGTAACGTCCTCTCAATCTTACCGGTACATTGCTTCAAAATGCTCATGTTGATCGAGCTTCTTGAAAAGTTCCTCAAATTTCTCGATGTATCTGTCAGGAGCAACATCAATCATAAAACCAGTGTTTATTGGGTCAGAATGAGACTGCCTGTTGATATACCTATAAAAAGCCTTGAATCCATGGTCTGATTCTTGTATTGCCAGTTTATTTATTTCTTCATGCAATTTAGAGGTTTTCTTTAAAAAGCCAAAATAGTATTCAAGAATGTTTCTCATTACATTTGGCAGCACTACAGGGTTTGAATTGTGCACAGCAACATCTTTCACTATCTGCCATAGAGACTCATAGTCATTTTGCATCTCATTCTTTGTGATTTTTTGAATGATAGATGTATTATTTTTTGTGATGCGATAAAGACTATAATTTTCTTCAAACTTTTTATCTCCTCCAGAGGCAAGTTTAATCATCTCCTGATAGAAGAATAAACTATGTGTTAAAATAATGACCTTTCTAAAAGGTTTGCCAAGAACCACTTTAGACTGTATGAGCGATGCGATTTCATAAATATAATTTTGTGAAAGACTAGAGATCGGATCATCGATAACAATGATTTTTTCTTTATCATGTATTGCACTATCTCTACTGATACTTCCTCTGCACATCTCAACGAAATATAAAAAGGTGATCAGCGTTTTTTCACCTTCACTCAGGCTTTTAAAGATGTTTGAATTTTGACTCGTTCTGACTCTGTGTAGCCTGAAAGAGCTATCATTTTCTGAGTTTTTTTCAATTGTGAAGCCTGTAATACCGAGCCTTTCTAAGTCTTGGTTGATTCTTTTAATTGTATCATCAATATTTGTAGTCATCCCTAGCAAGACTTCAATCTTGGCTTTCAGATTTTTTCCAACTCTCTCGATTTTTTTTAGCCTAGCTTCATTATCACTTAATGACTTGGTTAACTGGCTATATTGAGAGTTATATAAATTTATCGCATGTTGGGTTTGTGCATGGATAACACGCCACATTTTATTGGCAATATTGCCTTTAACCTCATCAACTCTGTCGATGTTATCATTAATTTCATCAATGATATGATTGCTAAGAGAGTATTTCTTCTCAATGGCCTCAAGCCACTGTTCACAACCTTCAATCTCTATTTCAAGGCTTGGATTTTCTATTTTATCACTAATTTTAGTTAGGTTACTTCTGAAGTGCATATTTAACGCCTCTAGATAGGGCGCTATTTCACCGATATCCGTTTTATCTATAGGGCAGCTTTGAAATTCACTTTTGATTTTTTCAATATAGATGCTTGTTTGTTCGCTATAACTTTGCAATAAGCTATTTAGCTGGTTCAGGTTATCCTTATATGTGTCATCAAATAGGTTCTCCATATGATTACGGAGTTGATCATCGATAGTTTCTCTCTGACAAAAAGGACAAGTAGTTTGGCCTTCTTTCAAGTAATCGGATTTACCTTTTACCACCCAAGTGAGATTATCCAAACGATTTACGAACTCAGAAAACTGTGTATTTCCTGAGGTGACGAATGGTTCTTGTAATATTTTAAGGTTTTTTTCTGAAATAGCAGGAAAGGTAGGTAAGGTGATTTTTCCTATCTTATTGCCTTTATATTTATGCAGTTTATTAATTTCTGCTATCAGGTCGTCCAAGCTTACGTCGGAGAGAGGATCTACTGATATTACTTTTTGGTAAAAAGAATTTTTATATTTGTGCCCGGTAAGAAAGTCCGAAAGAGCAGTCCGTTCTAGGGCTCTCTTTACTTTGAACACTTCTTCCTCAATCATGGATTTAGCATCGTCCATTTCTTTATTAAGTCTTTTGCTCTCCGACTTGGTATTGCTGTAAAGTACTGAAAACTTGTCTTTTCTAGTCTCAAAATGCTTTTTCTTCCTTTCAATATCTACATTATCTTTACTGAGAGTGAACACCCCTTGCTGATGGTCTTTATCAGCAAAGACATCATCGATAAATTTTTGGTTGTAAACGAAGTAATTAGCTTCCCCGTCAATCTGAGCAGAGCATGAGAGAAACTCATCACTAGTAGTTGCTTGGTCGTTTTGTAGACTATAAAGGAAGTTTGAAATGGTAGACTTCCCTGCACCGTTCATCCCATAAACAATCGTATTTTGCTTTGATATGTCCAGCACTTGCTCTTCTGTGGCATGATAGCTGGCAACATTTTTCATCTTGATATGGTGGTCTGGCATTCGTTCTTTCTCTAAATGGTTGAATGCTGCCTTAGTAAAAATTCAGGCAGCTTATGGTCTCGAATTGAAAATTAAATTGGTCTGTGACTGTCATTTTTATTAGCGTTTACAGCCTCCACCGCCAATATCTGCTCAATAGTCCCTTCAAAAGTCCTGCGGAAATCATCATCTTTCACATACAGCTTATAAAGATCCAACTCCTGTCTGCGTTGTAGCATCACTGCTCGTTGGATCAGTGACTCAAGGGCAATCCGTCGATTTTGTTCATCCTTATTATTGAGCACCTGCGCCTCATAATCCGGGCTGTCCTGAACAAGTTTTACGATGCTCTTGAACTTCACCTTACGCTCTTCGGGAGTTGCCTCCCAACCATTGAAGTGACGTTCATTGAAGTTCTCAACAATCACATCCAACGGATCTTTATCCTCTTCACCGTGATACCCACGCTGATTAGGGTTCTGAGGCTCTACAACCGTTTCGTTACTATCCAGTTCAATGCGCTCGTTCAGCTTCACCCTCGCCATGGCGTAAGTGTTCATGTCTACACTTTCCAGAAGTGCTTTCAGATCTTCCTTTTCCGGAGTTTTAACCTTCAGCTTTGGGATCAGGAACAACAAGAACCAGTGCAACATTTCCCACCGAACATTATTGAACGACATGATACAGGCAAGCTGGGCATATACTTTCACAAACTGTTTGGCCTTGATTTTAAAATCAATCTTCAGCTTGTCGGCTTCATCCTCATCACCCAGTTCTTCACCCAGTTTGTCAAAGCGTTCGGCAACCGGGTCAGCGATAATATGAAGCTCTTCATCAGGGCGGTTATTCCAGAATAGTTGGTTAAACTCGTCAACCTCCTTCCACTCGTAGACACCCACCTTATCCAACTCATCTTTCCAGTCGTGCAGTGCATTAACGTCTGTCTTTCCCTCCAGAACAGCGCTGGTGTAGAAGGGATCAAACGCCGCCTTGATCTCTGTGGTGGTATTAGCAAAGTCCAGCACAAAGGTGTCGTTCTTCTCCATCTTCTGGTTACAGCGATTCAGGCGGGATAACGTCTGTACTGCCTGAACCGTTTGCAGCTTTCTGTCCACATACATGGTGTGCAGTAATGGTTCATCAAAGCCGGTGGTATATTTCTTCGCCACCACCAGAATCCGGTAGTCATCAGTTTTAAATCGATCTGGAATATCTTTACCGGCAAAGCCATTAACGGATTCTTCAGTGTGCTCAAACCCTTCTTTCTGAGAAAAGGCGACAATCGCCCCAAAGGGCATGTTGGCCTCTTTCAGTAGGCGGGAGATCACCACATAATATTCGTAGGCTCGTGGAATGCTGGATGCCACCACCATTGCCCTAGCTTTACCCTTGAGCTTTCTGCCTTTCACCACACTCTCAATGAAGTGGTTTACCATCACTGATGCTTTTTTCTCAATAGTATCCGGATGACTCTCCACATATGCTTTCAACGTAGCCTGAGCTTTTTTACTGTTGAAGGCGGGATTATCTGCCACCTGCTTCTGGATCTCATAAAAGCTCTGATAGGTGGTGTAGTTCTGCAACACATCGAGGATAAAGTTCTCTTCAATGGCTTGCTTCATGGAGTAGAGATGAAATGGGTAGAATCTCCCGTCTTTTGGTGATTCCCTGCCAAACTTCTCTAAAGTCTCTTTTTTGGGCGTAGCAGTGAAGGCGAAGAACGAAGCATTGCTGCTCATCTTGCGCCCCTCCATCGCTTTCAGGATTTTGTCCTGCATAACGTCTTCTGTCTGCTCGTCTTCCATTCCGAGGGACATATTCAGTTTGTCAGCACTCTTACCACTCTGGGAGGAGTGAGCCTCATCGATAATTACCGCAAAGCGTTTCTCCGAGAGATCGCCAATACCATCCACAATAAACGGGAATTTCTGGATGGTGGTTATAATCAGCCGTTTACCCTGCTCCAGATGGGATTTTAGCTCGGCAGACTTCTCAGCCGCAGCGACAATATTTTTCACTTCTGAGAACTGACGAATATTGTTACGAAGCTGTTGATCCAAGATTTTCCGGTCTGTCACCACCACCACGGAATCAAACACGTTCTCCCGTCCAGCAGGGTCATACAGTTCGATAAGCTGGAAGGCCAGCCAAGTGATGGAGTTGGACTTGCCAGAACCCGCCGAGTGTTGAATCAGGTAACGCTGTCCAGCACCATTGGTCTTGGCATCAGAGAGAATACGGCGCACCACTTCCATCTGGTGATAGCGGGGGAAGTACAGGATCTTCTTGATTTTGCCTTTAGGGTCTTTCTCTTCAACCATCTTGGCAAAGTGTTCAACAATCTGAACCAGCGAATGCGGCTCCAAAACCTCTTTCCAGAGATAGGCAGTCTTGTAACCACCGGGGTTAGCGGGATTCCCTTTACCGTGGTTCACGCCCTTATTAAACGGCAGGAAGAAAGTGCTCTGACCATTCACATGGGTAGTCATAAACACTTCGTCAGTGTCTACCGCAAAATGCACCAGACACTGGCCGAAGCGGAACAGTGTAGTTTTTGGGTCACGGGTTTCCCTGTACTGTTTCATGGCGTTGTGAACGGTTTGCTTGGTCTGAGGCTTCTTCAACTCGAAAGTCGCCAGCGCCAAGCCATTTATAAACAGCACCATGTCCACCGATTTGCCCGGTTCCGTTTCCGAGTAATGCACCTGTCGGGTAATGGAGAAGATATTCTGTTCAAACAGGCTCTTCTGGTTGGGGTTCAGGCTGTTGTAGACCCCTTTATGCAGCAAGTTAAGATGGGCATCATTAATAGACAACCCTTTCTTTAGCACCGTAATCACACCATCTTTGCGAATCTTGTTACTCAGCCGTTCCAGTACCAGTTGTTCCCAGTTAGGCTGGTTTTTCAGCTTTGCCAGTTCTTCGGCTTGGGTAGTTTTCAGGAAATGCCAGAACAGGGTTTTATCGATAGCAAACCGGCGATCAAAATCCGCAGGGTTGCCTGCAACATAACCTTGACCACGGTGCTTTGCCTGACCGTAGGAAGCAGGAGGTTGTGCTGCTGAACCACGGTTTTCACGACAGTCACCTGTCAGCGCAGCTTCAATGGCTTGTTCCAGTGCATCTTCGCCGGTATTGCTAACCATGTTGACTCCTTCCCTAGACTTTGATCTTTCCGGTTGTGGCGTGTGCGATTAGCGATTGTTTGAATTCTTGTAACGCTTTGATTTCATCAACCTGTAGTTGTTCTATGTTGGCATATTCAGTTTGCAACTCACGGCAGTATGAGACAATTTTATTCTGCTCATCTTCCGGAGGTACAAGTACTTTAATCTTTGCAATGTAGCCAGAACTGAGATTCATCTGACTTGTTTCATTTCCAGCATCTCTGATGAAAGGGTATGCAGCATAAAGAAAATAAAATGCATAATTTGTAGACAATTCTTTTTTTACTATGATTGCTGCACAAGCCTGATTGAAGGCGGCAGGAACTTTTAGTATACCAACACGTCCTCTGGTGACACCTTGACCATACATTGCCATAAGTAATGTCTCGGCAGGTGCTAGTCTTGCTGCTGAGTGCTTTAGACCTAATTCTGATATATATTCTTCACTACTTTCAATATTTGAAAATTTGACTTCACCTGTTTTGATCCACGGTATAGTGCCATTCCAATAATTCGGATTCGTTCGGTCAGGCGTTGCACCAGTAGTGATAGATGCTGTATGACTCAGCGAGCAAACTCTCCAATGCTCAGGGGTTTCTCCAATCCAAGCCACACCACTGTCTTTCATTTTGACATTGGGGTTTAGTCCCTTGGTGACAGCTCGGTTGATCAGAATGGTTTTCTGCTCGTTCAGTAGCTGGATCAGCTCCTGCTTTTTGGCAATGGCGGCATCGATCTCGGCGGTTTTTTGGTCGAGAAAATTGACTATACGATCCTGTTCAGCTTCTGATGGATTTGGCAAAATTAGATCAGAAAAATCACTGAAGCGGAAATCGGTCGAACGCTCTCTGATCCCCTTTGCTAATGAGTTTATATAACCACTGAGAGCCATATAACGGAGTAGGTAAGCGTAATATTTTGTATTTGTGTAAAACTCCCCTCTTGGAATACATGCAGAATAGACTGGGGTCGATTTCCCATCTGAATCAGAAACACCAATCGCCCCTGCAAAGGCATCCATAGCATGAATAACCAAATCACCTTTACGGATGCCCTGATAGCCATGCTCCTTTAGGGCATTAGTAAAACCTTCCGTTCTACGGTTTTTTCTGAGTGTTACTTGCCCATCACGAAAGGCTGTAACAACATCATCTTCAGCTCGAACAGGGCGATCTATTTTTGTGAATAGCCATTTAGCTTTGACCTTTTCCCACTTCGTTGGAATATCACCAATCCAAGGAATTTCGCTATCCTTGTAGCTGTCATATTTAGGGAACTCAATGGAGGCTTCCATTACTTCGCCTCCCCAAGGCTAACCAACTTCTTCAGCAAGCCTTCTGTCTCACTCTCTAAACGTAGAATGTCTCCTGTGACTTCTTCCAAAGAACGTAGAGACTTATGCTGGTAAAAGTATTTATTAAAGCTGATTTCACAGCCAATTAGGGTCTTATCCAGAGCTATCCAAGCGTCGTCTACATGAGGGCGCACTTCATCAACAAAGTACTGGTGAATATCTTCCTTCAGAGGTACGTTTTCTGTATCACGCAGCTCGGAGTCGGGCTCGTACTCGGTAAACTGGGTTCCTTCTAAACGCCAGAAACCGTAATCCTGAAGGTTCCCATTATCGTCTTCCTGATGCTCAAGGATTTCAGACAGGATACTTGTTACCTGTGCCAACGAATGAACCTTCTTGATGACTGGTACAGCGTTTTCATCACGCCAACTGAAAGCGTTTAAGATCTGGTTTTTGTCACCGGCTGAAAGCTTGAGACCAAGAGATTTCAACGCTTTATTGAACTCATCCTTGAACTGGTTGAAGTCGTTCGTTTGCTCTGACCCCATCTTTGCCATCAGTTGCTGGGCAGCGTTGATCAGTTTTTTCTGGTCATCCCATGTCTTTTGTGCCAACAACTTATCTCTGTTTTTCTTGGTCAGGTTTTCACCCTGATCTTCAAAGTGCTGGATAATGGCTTGTCGGTGTTCCATGAGGGTGTCGTTGCCATAGACAGCATCACCAAACTCTTGGTAGATCCACTTCATTTCATCCCGCAGTGCCGGGAAGAAGCGAAGCTCACTCACACGCTCTTCAGTAAACTGGGCAGATTTACGTAGCGGGCGCTCAACCGTAACCTTGTAGTAGCCAAAATCTTTGTTATCGAAGACTTTGGTAATATCGCTTTCATCAGCCCCGGCCATTTTATGGTAGAGCTTGGTCAACTCATCAATATGGTCGTCGGTCAACTCACAGTTTTTATCACCATAATTCTTACGAAGCTTTTGGTACATGTTTTGAGCGTTAAGTAGCTGGACTTTGCCCTTACGGTGGTCAGGCTTATTGTTGTTCAGAATCCAGATATAGGTGGTGATTCCAGTGTTATAGAACAGATTGTTCGGTAGTTGGATAATGGCTTCCAGAAAGTCATTCTCAACAATGTAGCGACGAATATTGCTCTCACCACTGCCTGCTTGACCAGTAAACAAAGAGGAACCGTTATGAACGGAAGCAACACGAGCCCCCATGTTGTTTTGACCAACGGTCTTCATTTTGTCCACCATTTCCATCAGGAACAAAAGTTGTCCATCAGATGAAGAGGGTGTGGCTTTCTGAAAGCTGTGGATTCCTTTGAAATCAGGCAGGTTTACTTCAAAGCGAGGTTGAAGGATTTCTTTACCCTCAACCACAAACTTCTGCTCAGTACTCCAGCTTTTACCATATGGAGGATTGGAAAGAGCAAAGTCAAAGCGGGTTCCTTCAAACTCGTTACTGGCAATGGTAGAGCCAAACCGGATATTTTCCGGGTTGTTGCCCTTGATCATCATATCGGATTTACAGATGGCATAGGTCTCACCATTGATCTCTTTGCCATAGAGATGCACTGCCGATTTTGAAGCGATTTGCCCTTCCGGGTCTTTGATGAAGTTCTGGGATTCTGTGAGCATACCGCCAGAACCGCAAGCTGGGTCATAAATGGTGATAACCGGTGGAAGCTGGTCTTTTACTTCCAGAAACAAGAAGTGAGTCATCAGCTTGATCACTTCACGAGGAGTAAAGTGCTCACCAGCCTCTTCGTTGTTCTCTTCGTTGAACTTACGAATCAGCTCTTCAAAGACATAGCCCATGCCAAGGTTAGTAAGAGCAGGCAAAGTGCGACCATCAGCGTCTTTCGCTGGATTGGCGCTGAGATTGATGTTTGGGGAGACAAACTTTTCAATCACGTCATGAAGCTTGTCAGCTCCTGCCAGTTTGTTGATCTGGTTGTACAGGTCAAATTTCTGGATGATCTCCTTTACATTTTCAGAAAAACTATCCAAATAATGCTTGAAGTTACTGACCAACTGGGATGGGTTGCCGGTCATATCCTTCAAGGTAAGTTCTGAGGTGTTGTAGAACACATACCCGGAAGCTTCACGCAGAGCATCCGGATCTTGGTCTGGAACACCAAACTCTTCCATCTGAAAGGCTACTTCTTCCTGTACCTTCTCTTTAGTCTCTTCCAGCAGGCAGTCAAGCCGACGAAGGACGAACATCGGGAGGATCACATCACGGTACTTACCTCGAACATAAACATCCCGAAGGCAGTCGTCGGCTATTGACCAGATGAAGTTAACGATTTTGTTGTGAACGGAGTGATCCATGGGCACCTGAAGGGCTAAATATCTGTTGGAAATCAGACCTATATTACTCTTCATATGGTTTGTCGTATAGCCTGCCACTTCCAAGGTGGGGTAGGGCGGTGGGAGGGGGTTTTGGTGTCCATGATTATTTTCAGGAGGAAACTATATCTAGTTTTTCTGGTCAAAAGACCAGTTCATAAGATTGGGTTGAGGTATCACAAGTGTCATTCAATAGAAATAAAACTGTAAAAAAGTATATGCAAACGCTTACTTCTGAGGTGGGTCTGGTTTTTACGACTGAGCAGTTAATCAGATTTATAGTTGGAAGGTTTGTTAGTAATTCAGAGGTTATGGATGGGTTGCTTAATATCAACTTTGGTCGGTGGGTGAGTCTTAATAGGAATGAGTTAAGGGTTAATTATGTACGCAGTATCAGTATAGCTGATGATAATGGGAATAAAACCACGACTGCCATATGGATGTTGGAGGAAGGGTAAAGGTGTTTGTCGATTTTTTGATGCTATAACCAAGAATCAATTAAGTCTCTGGGGGTTTCCCAGAGCTTGCTTTGAGATGGTTTATTTGTGTGGTTGCCTTGTGATAATGCTTGTTTTTCAATATGTCAGCTCGGAGATCGGTAGGTGTCCATAATAAAGATCAGTATTACTGTTGATTATTAATTCAGAGTTGAAGTTGTCTTTTATAAAGTTTCTTATCAGCTTTATGGAATTATTTAACAGTTCTCTTCTTTCATTGTTATTTTTTGTTAGATATTCATCTTCGTATTCGTGACAAATCCAGCTTATATGTGATACATCGAAGTCATTGTTTGCATTTATCTTTGCGCTAAAATGAATGTCAATATGATCTATGAATGGTCTACAAAATGTTTTTTCAAAAAAAACTATACTAAAACGTATGTTTTCTGGGCCAGTGTAGTGGCTCGAATTGCAAGCCTTTATGTCAATGTAGAGAAGGTCTTTTTTTACTCTTGAAATAGTGGCGACAGAACTCTTTAATTTTTCAGTTAGCTTCAAGTTTTCAATGGCACGGTTAATCGCAGGGGTATTGTCTGTTTCTTGAGTAATGGACGTGTTGTTATCAGTAAAGTTTGTTTTCTTCATGGTTTATACCTTTTGGGTTATATATAGATTTTTAATAAATTAATATCTTATTGGCAAGGCTTTATTGTTATTTTTTTTATGAATTCATATTTTTCTCTGAAATCAATTTTCGATTAAAAAATCCTTTATAAAATCGCTTTTCTAATTTTGTTGTAGGGGGGTATATGGTGCAGATAAAGGCAAGCTAGCAAGCCTTTTTTAGCTCTAATATTTCGGTCGAAAATTTTTAAAAAATCCCTTGACGATCATTTTTTTATTCATAAAATTCTTCGTAATAATGGGGAATAAATGACTATAACGGAAGATCGACTATTTAAACAATATCAAAAGCATTTTATACCGCTCAAAGAGTGCTGCGAGGGTTTGACGGGTGTCAGTTATAAGAGAGCCTGTGAACAGGTGCGGGCAGGTATGTGGCGTTTCCAGTGACTCGTTTGCACCCTAAAAACCAAAAGGCTCCTTATATTGTTGATATAACGGACTTGGCTAAATATATTGACGAGTGCTTTGAAGATGCAAGGGAAGATTTTGAAAAATTCAATAAATAATATTTGTATTTGTTGAATGGCAGTAGCGTTGTGTAACTGCCATAGAATTTTATATTTAATCTCTGGTTATTTCCTCTAAACGTTTTGCGATTTTTTGAGCGTCCAGATTTATATATCGTTTCAATTGTTCGTAATCTTTATGGCCAGAAATGACCATGGCTTCCTCAAAAGATAGTCCGCTTTCTACTAGTTGGCTTAAGCCGGTGCGTCTAAGGTCGTGGAAATGTAGATCATCAATGTCTAGCTTTTCACAGGCTCTTGCCCAAGCAGCTCTGACAGAGTCTTTTTTAAAGGGAAATACTCGCGCATCAGTTCTTTTTTGTCTTTTAATTATTTCTAACGCTTTTGGTGAAAAGGGAATTGTTTGGTCATTCCTATGTTTATTTGATGGGTCTTTTCTTTGCTTTATGAATATGGTGCGAAAATGATCATCAATATCTGACCATTTGAGACTGCATATTTCGTTAAGGCGCATGCAGGAGCGGTATGCAAATTCTGCAACATCGTGGGCTGGTATTTTGCGCCTTGGAGATGATTTAAGGTATTCAATTACGTCGCCAAGTTCTTTTGGTGTGGCCTTACGGCTTCGGGGGATGGAGTTATCTATAAGTTTTCTTGCCTTTAAACTTGGTGATGCTTTCTTAAATTCGATATCATCAATATCGATATTTAAGTGTTCTCTTGCGTGCTTGAATGGCTGCCTCAAATATGAAATATCTTGAGCCACGGTTTGCGGTTTGGCTTGCTTGTTACGCTCTTCGGCGTATTTAATAATAACATCTTTATTAAGTCGAGTAGCTCTAAGTCTACTGAGTAGTGGGTGATGCTTGATACATTCAAGGGCGCTAAGTTTGCTTCCACCAATGTCCAATTTTGGTTCGTCATGCCATTTTTTTATGTAAAGATCTATAAGTTCTGGAACTAGTAGTTTATCAGGCTCCTTATGGCCTGATTCAGATTGGGTTTTCCCTTGTTTGGCGAGTGCTATAAATTCTTTTTTCCTTTTTTCTATCCATTTACTAGCAAGCTTTTCGCTATTGAATGTCTCCGTGTCTTGGTAAGGTTCCCCATTGATCGTGATTCTTGCCGTTGCTGTATAGCGGAATTTACCGTCATTTTTCTTATACTTTCGTATCACTTTGCGAGTCCTTTGTTTGTTATATGAATGGTCTATTATAATAATTAAAAGTATAATGCAACAATTCGGAGGATTGCAACACGGATGCAACAAATCAGTTTTCTAGGCTTTTTTCGGCATTTAAAAGCAAAATAAAGCGAAATTTGGCTATTTGGTATCGTGGGTAACTTATTGGAAATTATGAATAATGTAGATAAAACCTTGGATCGCACGTTTAGTGTAGCGCCGATGATGGACTGGACGGACAGACACTGCCGCTACTTCCACCGCGTCCTGTCTGAGCGGGCACTGCTGTACACCGAGATGGTCACCACCGGTGCCCTGGTGTTCGGCGATAAAGACCGCTTTTTACAGCATGATGCATTTGAATACCCATTGGCCATTCAGCTCGGTGGACACGATGCCAGCGACCTTGCCTTTTGTGCCGGGCTGGCGGAAGAGCGGGGTTATCAGGAAGTGAACCTGAACGTGGGCTGTCCCAGTGACCGGGTGCAAAATGGCCGTATCGGGGCGTGTCTGATGGCAGAGCCGGAAACCGTAGCCAATGCTGTCAGAGCCATGAAAGAGCGTGTAGCCATTCCGGTAACGGTAAAGCATCGCATTGGTATTAATGGTCGCGAGTCCTGGGAAGAGTTGCTGGACTTTGTTGGTACAGTGGCGCAGGCGGGGTGCGATACCTTTATCGTTCATGCCCGTATTGCCGTTCTGGAAGGGCTTTCTCCGAAAGAGAATCGGGATATTCCGCCGTTAAAGCCAGATTGGGTGTATGCGCTTAAAACTCAGTTTCCCGGGCTGAATATTTCTATCAATGGCGGGATCAAGACCTTTGAGGAGATCGATCATCACCTGCAGTATGTGGATGGAGTGATGCTCGGTCGTGAAGCCTACCAGAATCCGTATCTGCTATCGGAGGTGGATGGTCGGCTCTATGGTTGTCAGCAGCCCGTGAAAAGTCGCGCTGAAGTGATCGAGAAGATGCTGCCCTATATTGAGTCAGAGCTTGCCAGGGGAACATGGCTCAGCCATATTACCCGCCATATGCTGGGGCTTTATCACGGTGTACCCGGCGGTCGTCGTTTTCGCAGGCATATCAGTGAAAATGCCCATAAAGCCGGTGCCGGGATTGATGTGCTGCTTGATGCTGTCAGGCTTGTGGAAAGCGTGTAATACCTGAAGGCAATGTGCAAACCAACGTCAGGCAGTCACCTCTGGCTGCCTGCAACGCTCCAGTTGCTTAACCAGGTCACTGAAGGCCTTCTGGTTGTTTTCATTCAGGCTCATCAGTGTCCTGTGGGCTTCCAGTACCCGGGCATGAATGGATTCCTCACTGCACTCCTCGCATTCAATGTCCTGGTATTCGCAGGTCTGACCGGCGACATCTTCCACAATGATAAAGATTCGCTCAAAACCCATGCTCATAAGGATTCTGGTGATATCAGGGCGGGGAGATATCAGCACTGGCCGCTGGTCTATCTGCTTTCTGGCCATAATGGATAATTTTGCCAATAGCCCCAGTGACGTGCTGTCGATGGTTTCCGCCTCTGAAAGGTCAACAATCACAGAACGAAATCGCGGTTCTTCGAACATGGCCTGAAGCAGATTCTCCAGGCTGGAGCAGAGGGTGAGTCGAACTTCTCCGATCAGCTTCAGTACGTAGGTACCTTCGCTTTCGGCAAACTGAATTTTTCCGGGTGTCATAATCAGTATCGAGCCAGTATTAACATTGCAATGTCATCAGGAGCTTCCTGAATATCATTGAGCCCCAGCCTTTCGGTCAATGTTGCTATGGTGTCGGCACCTTCTCCGATAACCGATAATAAATGATCTTCCTTTTCTTTAAGGCTTTTCTGGGGCAAAACCTCAAGAATACCATCTGATAGAATAGTTAAGCTGAATTGCCGGGGCAAGTCTATAATGACATCCTCATAAACAGCATCCTCAAACAATCCTACCGGTAAGCCTTTGCCTTCAAGAAAACGGACCTGTTGGCCTTCTTCAGCGATTACGGGTAATGGAAAGTGTCCACCAAACGAGTAGGTAAGCGTCTGGTCACGGGTATTGACTATGCCACCAAATACGGTGACATGTTTTCCCAGTCCGGTTTTCAGCAGGCTCTGGTTGATGTAGCTCAGGACATGTGACGGTTTGACCCTGATTTTACCGCCGTTGTTGTGATAGTCCTGAAGCAGGCTGATGGACATATGCTTGAGCAGCACAGTAACAAAAGCTGATGACGCGCCATGCCCGGAAACATCGGCCAGATAAAAGGCAAAACTGTGATCGCTGAGCGTGAAATAGTCGACAAAATCCCCGCTTAAATAGAGGGATGGGATGATGTTGTGGTCAACTTTGAAATCCTTGTATTCCAGCGGGTGTCTGGGCAGCATATTCATCTGCACCTGGCGGCCGGCTTTCTGGTCCTCCTGCAGCAGGGTCAGGCTGCTCTTTAAAGAGTTGATGGCTTCTTCGAGGCTGGCCCGATAGCGCTTGTTTTCCATCAGTAACTGGGCTTTTTCAAGAGCCCGGTGGATGGCGTACTCTAATACCTCAAGATCCACGATCGGCTTCACCAGGAAATCGCTGGCTCCAAGGTGCAGGGCTTCTACCACATCGGTCATAACGCCAGCGCCGGAGACAACAATAAAGGGTATGTCACTGGCTTCACTGCGCACCTGGCTCAGCATGGTGAGTCCATCCATGATCGGCATGCGCAGATCACACAGAATCAGGTCCGGATGGCAGTCACGAAAAATATGCAGGCCCTGTTGTCCATTTCCGGCTTCATGGGTTTTGAAGCCAATGCCTTGCAGGTAGGCGACAATGCTTTCACGTACTATAGTGTCATCGTCGATAACCAGAATGGTACTGCCGGTCATGGATACACCCGCAAAGTAAAGTGAAGATAAGGACCCGCTTGAACCCGATACATTCGGATAAAAAAACTACATTAAAATGTAAAGTTAAGGGAAAAATACTCCCAAGCTGCCTTGGCTGCAAGCGGGAGTATTGGCAAATTAATGTGTTAAAGTCATCGGAGCCAATGGCTGATGCGATTGTCATTGACGGTTTAAAGTTAGAAGTCATCTTCAGGCAGCTGGCCGGTGATCAAATATTCACGTCTTTGTAAATAAGTGTCCCGGATAAACGTGTAACGGTCTCCAAGAATCAGCTCTTCAGCATCCAGGAATTGAGCGCGACGATTGATAAGGTCGATGCCGCCGAGAATCCAGCGATCCCGCTCAGTGTCATGATAGGCTACCGGGTTGGTGAATGCATCAGGAATTCGGCCAACGCCGGAACGGAACGTGCTCGGGCCAAGTAACGGAAGCACAAGGTAAGGTCCGGAAGGTACCCCCCAGTTGGCAAAAGCCAGCCCGAAATCGCTATAGCGCTGATCAAGCCCCATGGGCGTTGCTACATCAATCAGGCCAAGAATACCCGCCGTTGAATTGATGATGAAGCGGCCTGATGACACCAGTGCATCCTGCCCTTTGAGCTGGACGCCGGCACTGGCGATATTTCTCAGTTCCCCGAGGTTGCTGAAAAAGTTGCTGACTAAGGTCTGCACCGGCCCGGGGGTGACCAAGTGGTAGGTCTTTGCCACTGGCTTCAAGGCATAGTGATCCAGGGTGTCATTCAGTTTGAACACCCGGCGGTTCCAGCTCTCCAGTGGATCATCGTAAGAGACGGGTTCAGTGCCAAACGTCAGAGCGGGAAAGAGTGTCAGTACCATTACGACAACTGAACGAACAATAAACGCAGGAGAATGATTCACACGTTTGATCCTTGATTCCTTGTTAATTTTCAACATCTTCAATGACTCAGGCACACCTGTTTTCTGTTGCATGCAATGACGGAATGAGTTTCGCAATCGGTTTTCCTGGACGGTTAGCTGTCGGGATGAGTTATAAAAAAAGCGATGAAGAGGCTATTCTAACTTGATCTCATGTACTATTGCCAACCCATGGTCAGCTTCAGAGTTTGAGAACAATCTCCCTCTCCCATCGCCATTGTCCAAGTGTCCCGGTATCACCCCGCCGGTGAATCAGCTGTCGGGTCAAAGCCCGGAGTCTGTTTGGACTCATCACCCCATCGACGTAACAAAATCACGGACGGGAACGCAACCGCATACATCGTCAGCGAATACACCGCTGCTGGCAGGGCCAGGTCTGGCAAGCCTGTGCTCACGCCACTGATCAATACCGTCAGGGTCAGCGCCATGGGGGAATTCTGAATGCTGGCTTCAATGGCAAGGGTTTTGGACTCGGTACGGGTGAGATTAGACATTCGTCCCAGTATTAAGCCAAAACATGTCATCACAATGGGTAAGAAAAAAAGTCCCATAACCACTTGGGAAAAGTTAGTCATAACATTTTCGGCGGAGGATGCCACTGCACCAAGCACGATAATGGTCCACAGTACGTAAGCCAGACGTTCAAGCCCGGTTTCAATCTTTACTGCAATCGACGTTTTAAAATGGCGGAAGATCACCCCGAGTGATACCGGCGTCGTGGTAATCAAAAAGGTGACCAAGGCAATCTCGCTGAAGGAATACTCGTTTAATGCATCGCCCAGGAAATGGGTCAATGACAGCGACACCAGGAAAGGAACAGACACAAAGGCCAGAATACTGGTAACGGCGGTTAAAGAGACGGATAACGCCACATCGCCTTTGGCTAATTTAGAAATAATGTTGCTGGTAACGCCCCCGGGGCAGAAGCTCAGAATCATCAGACCTGCGGCAAAGGCGGGGGAAAACGAGAACAAATGCACCGTCAGATAGGCCAGCAGCGGCAGCACCATGACCTGGGCCGTCAGCGCAATGCCCACCACCCTTTTACGTTCCAGTACACGTTTAAAATCGCTGATTTCAAGGCCCAGGCCCAATGAAAACATAATGATGCTTTGGGCAACCAGCAGCGAAATATTGACTATAACGTCCATCTAACCTTCTCTCTTTGTTATTGTTGTTGAGAACTCCGTTCAGGGGCATCCTCCCGAAACTCATAAAGCACAGCCCTGCTCACGGAACAACGTTATGTGGGTTAATATGCCTGCTCAAGGCGTGGGTGAATATTGAATTAACTTTTGTAGAGTGGTCAAAGAGAGGCATAGGAAGTTCTTTTTGCTGCTGAAAACTTAGACACCATAATCCGCTGCCTTCACTTGTGGGAGCACTGGTTTGGACAATCACATTAACAGTGAATCGGGAATAAATATCTCTTTATTCTTTAATAATATTAAGAATTATTTTTTTATTCATAAAATATTTATTTGACTGGGAAACTAATTAATAACTTTCCACTCTAAAACAAGAGTTCAATTTTATCGATTTCAAATAAAAACATAGAGAGGGAATGATCATGGGACCTGTAACCGATAATCCGGTGAAAATCCTGGCTACCAATGCTGGGCCGGATGCGGCTTATTCATCCGCTATCAAGGGTGTGAACGATGGAGCCAATGCAATACATCAAACAACCAAAGCTGCGGTTGATGACCTGGGCTTTAACAAGCCCGGTTTGATCAAATGGGGAAAATGGCTTGTTGGCAAGCTTGGCCCGTTTGGATACCTTGCCACTATTGTGCTTAGCCCGATACTTATCCCTTCCTCTCTGGTCTATGATGCGGGCAGAGGCATGAAGCTCCTGTTCCGCAAAATCTCCGGGGTTGAAGAGCCGGTGCAAAAGCTTCTGCCAATGATGGCAAAGCAGGTTCAGGAAGTCGGGAAGCTTAAGCAGCACAAACAAGAATCTGATTCCAGGCATGCACAGGTTTCTGACCAGCTGGCAGCCTGGAAGACCCACTCCGGTGAGTTAAAGAGCCTGAACGATCAGGTTAATGATCAGGCAAAGCAGTTGGAGCTTAAATTAAAACGGGAGCAGATGAGAAATCATGAGCTCAATGATCTGCTGGAACTTTTAGCCAATCGTGCAGATGCTCTTGAGAGCAATAATGCAGATAACCGTAATCATTATCAGGATATAAGAGTTGCATTGGACAAACAACTGGCTGAAAAATCGGTACGCATTGCAGAGCTTTCCAAAGAGCTTGAAGCAGCCCGGCAGCAACATGATCATGATCTGGAAGTTGATATGCGGACCAGACAGGAACAGGCTGATGTAATTCATAATCTTCAGAGCAAATTAGCAGCAGACCAGCAGCTAATGATTGATTTAGAGGGTCTTTACGAGGCAGAGGTACGCAGATTATCAGGTCGGCATATCTCTGAAACGGTGAAGTCAGATAATCAGCATAAGCTTGAATTGAAGGAGCTTTCGGCGACGCATCAATCTGATATGGAAAAATTAGCGGGTGGTTATGAAGAAGCTATTAAGGGTATCGAGGCTGAAAACGAAGAGCAGGTTGAAAAGCTGAGGGCGGAATGCCGCGAATTGAATCAGATGTTGAAAGATCAATGTGCTAATAATGAAAATCTGCAGTTTGTGGAAACATCGCTTAGAGTCCAGGTATCTCAGCTTGAACAACAATACAGTAAATCTTGTGATCAATTAGAGAGTTTCAAGGAGCAATACAATATTCTGCGTAAACAAAAAGACGCAGAAGCAAAGGCCGGAACTCATACCCGATCACAGCTTGAGAGTCGTATTAAGGAGCTTCAGGCGACACTTGATCTTGATATTCCAAAGGATTCACGTGGAGTGCAGACATCTGAAGTCACAGTAAGTGAACCCCGGGAGCGTGTCGACACAGCTTCCCAGGTAGAGGAGCAACCACTAACGGTGCTGGTCAATAAGGATGCCCAGACAGAGATTGGTTTCTCGGATGCTGAGTCCCACATGGTCGAAGGTGCCCTGTCAGGAGCGGGGCTTGAATTACTGATAAAACAGGCAGTTTCTGAGGACGAAGAGTTGCTGGGTATGCCTGTCCACGGTAACTCGGAGCAGGAAGAGGCAAACGTCAATGTCGTTACTCAACATGAGCTGGAAAATATAACCGATCAGCTTCATGCTGCAGAAAACAATGTTCTGTCCCTATCTAATGAGATGCATATCCTCAGGGAAAAACTTAAAGGTAACGAAGGTGATGTAGCTCGTTTGGTGGAAGAAAATAAAAAACTGTCAGAAGAAAAAGCAAAGCAAGATGAAGTTTTAAATTCTCTGGAAATGTTGATTAGTGGAGAACGTTCGGATAGTGCGAATTTAACAGGTTTAAAAGAAGCATTAAAGGACAGGCTTGAAGCTGATGCTATGACAATCGGGGAGCTGGACGCTAAATCAAAATTTAATAATGAAGAAAAGTACAAGCTGCTGACACAAAATCAGGAATTGCATCACGAGATTGATCGTTTATCGCAAGCAGTCAATGAATTTAAGGAGCTGCAGGAACAACAGCAAAAATTCATTGAACTTAAGGCACAGCAGAAACAACAAAAGCAAGACGATCAAAGTACCGCTGAATTACCTCGGACTGAAACGCCTGGTTCAGTAGCTGCAAATGAGGTAGTAGAATCCGAAAATGTTGAACAAAAGCCATAACGCCAGTAGCAACCCAAAGGACGGCATTATCGCAAGCAACAGTTCGGCTGGATAGTGTCATGATTGGTTTAGTGAAGTGGCCCTATAGCCAGCTCTACAAATCCTTGTATCTGGCTTTTGATTACGGAGCGAAGCCCATGGCCTCATGGACATGGAAAAAGAGTACGGCTATTGCCGATTCTATACGGCAGAGCACCGGTTGGCTTAGTCGGAAGATATGGGCAAAAACGCCTGATCGGGCCGATTCCGGTGCTAACACGGACAGTCTGCCAGTGTCTTCCAGGCCGGAAGCGGATGCTTCAACTCTACCCGATAATCCGGAAGTATAGTTACGGCTATGCTATCCGGTTTATTCCTTGAATAGTCAGCCTCCGAGAAGCCTGCCTTACTTTTGAAATCGAATATTTCTGACACCTTGTGCCGACACTCCCGGCAACTGCTCCTGCGTTGCTCTAGCTCCTGAATCCATGCAGTCGTGCTTCGTTACAACTCCGGTCACATAGCTACGGCTATGCTCCCACCGTTGTGCCTCGCATAGTACCAGCCCAAGTAGCCAGAAATATTCGATTCCATATGGCCAGCTACTTAATGAGTTATCGGATATTGAAATTAAAACACTGTCTTTTGATTTTAAAAAAAATATGAATTCATGCAACTTTCTCCAGCTTTATCTTCTCCAAGCATTGTTGTTTTGGCCCAACAAAAAATGCAAGGTAATAAAATGTCTTATAGCAATATCATGACAACTCCTCCCGCGCCCAGCTTATATACTGGTGTGCCGTCGTCTGCTCCCGAAACGGGGCAGGGGCAGGGTTCCTGGGGGGGGGAATAGAGTATCTGATCACAAGGCTGACATACCTCATTTGTCAGGGCATCAGGAAGGGCGAGCTCCATCATTTGATGGCTCTCCCCCTTTTGGTGGTCGTGTTGTTGATCAGGTTAACCCTGAGGCTATGTTCAGGTTGAAGGATCACAACAATGAGCTAAGGAAGCAGAAAAATGAACTGCGCATGGCACTTCGTGACACCGGGGAAAAACTAAAAGCCAGTGAACAACGAAGTCATCAACTGGCAAAAAGAGCTGATATTTCTCCTGACAGATATACTGAATTATTAGCGACGGAGCGAAGATCCTCAAGATGGGAGAATTCGAGCCAGCGCATGACTGATTGTACCGAGCGACTCCTGGACTCTCACCAAATGGCCGGTCAAACAATCGAGATGCTACTGGCGAAAAATGAATCATTAACTGAGTTACAGGGGCAGATGAGTGACACTCTTAATAGTGTCAATCATGAGCTCAAAGGGGAGAGAGAGCAATCAGAGCAGGCTCAATTGAAATGGAGCGAGGCAGAGCAAGAAGTAGCCCGACTAAACACTGAGTTGCAATCTGCGCATGCGGATAAACAATCTCTGGAAGGTCAGCTCAATCGCGCGTTAGACCATGCAAGCAATGCTGAAGGCAAGATGTATGCAGAGGCTGAGAAGTTTCTTCAGCTGAAAACCAAAATGTCAGAGCTGGTGACAGAAAATTCAGGGCTGTCAGCGACTATTGAGAATATGGATCGTCGCGTGGCTTTTTTGAACAAAGAGATTCAGCGGGATGGGCAGGCGCTGTCTGCAACAAACCTGGAGAAGAGCCAGTTAAAAGAAGAGTTGGACTCATATCGGAAAAATGAGACCCGGTTGCAAAATGAACTACATAACACGAAAACCAGTCTGGAGGTTGCCAATGACCAACTGACCCGCTCGGAGAATTTATTAAGTGATACACAAAATGAACTTTCGGAAATAAAGAAAGAGGCACTTTCCCTGGAGCAACAGCTGACCAGGGTTCAGGCGGATAAAAATCACGTATCGGAACGCGCCAGGCAACTGCAGACCACGCTAAAGGAGAAACTGGAGTCAATAGAAAACCTCCAGACTGAACGTGCCCGAATGGGAAAAGAAGTTGACTCTTTACGGGAGGAGGTGGATCAAAGTAAGGGACGGATCGCTCAGCTGGAGCAAGAACTGAAAGCAAGTGAAAAAAATATTAAAGGTTTAGAGCAACGAATCGAACAACAGGTGTCAGAACTTGGCGCTATGCATCGCATGGGAACGGAGTTTAATACTACAAAAACCCTTAATACAGAGTTACAGCAGAAAAATCAGAAACTAACGGGTGAATTGGCAACAGCTCATCAGCAGGCCAGGGATAACCGGGCCCTGTACGATGCAACTTTACTTGAAAAGGGTAAAACGGATCAGGCTCTGATGAAGGAGCAGAAATCTCATAAAACAGATATTGAAAATTTTCAAAAAACGATCCAGAGTCAACAGGAATCAATTCAGACTCATTTGTCATCAATTTCGGCGCGTGAGAAAGAGATTCGTGATCTGAACACTCAGGTACGTGGCCTTGGTGCCGAATTGGCTACCGCTAAAGCTGAAGGTAATAAGGAAGAAATTCAAAGACTACGCCACGATGTTGCCGTAAAAGAACAAAAAATTGCGATACTTCAGGAACAGCAAAGGGTCTCCCAGACACAGATAGATACGCTGCGTGAACAGGTCGATCAGCTTCAACAAAAACTGGCTGAATCTGAGCTGGAGTGTAAGAAGGGGGCGGCAACCACCAATGGTTATATTTCTTTAATGAATAAAGCAGAAGTTGAGATCCAGGAGCTACGAGAGCAACTGGAGGGAATCGACAGTATTAAAAAAAGCATTCTTGAACTGAAAGGTGGTGTACAAATGACTGGTAAGCGTATGGATGACTTCAGTGTTCGTTTACAAAGTTGTGAGGGAAAAATACAGGAATTTATCAGCAAAATAGAATCAATTATTAATATCCCGAACCTTGGACCAATGGTGAATGATATAAAGAGTGAATTGCAAGGTCTGGGTAAAGAGTTCTCGACGATAAGAACGGAGCAGGGGCAGAACGAAAATAGACTTGCTTGTCTGGAATCAAGAACAGAGCTGCTGGAAAGTACCAGCAAAACAAGTGTCACCATTAAAAGAGAAGAGAGGTTTATTGAGTCAGGCTCTTCTTCATTGGTGATGAGTACACCAGGCTTTGATGACGTGTCCCAGCGTGAGATCCAGAGAGGGCTTGCTGCCGACCTGGGGGTTGAGGGTGCCGCTGGCAGTATCAGCCAGAGTCGCCTGAACCAGGCAGGTGTGGATTCAGCGTACACGTCATTGCAATTACAGAGTCAATCAACAGCTGATGGAACAATGGTTCAATCAAGGCCGACCCACCTGCAGGATGGCTCTGGTTTGATAGGCGGCCTGACATCGATTGGACGTTATGGGGACGGCTTTTCATCCTCGGAGGATAACTACTTGCGTGATCTTTCCCCTGACATTCAGGAATTATTAAGTGAGAGTTTTGACTCTGAAACTCGTTCGGAAAGTATTTACTATAGTACGAGTACTAGAAGGGATATGGACACCATGGAATCGTTAACAATGCCTCTCAACGGAGATAGCAGCGACGAAGCGTGACACTTATCATCTGGCTGAGGATACCTCTGAAGCGATTCAGAGGTATTTTTATGTGCATGGAATGAATACCTCTGTGAAAAAATTGTATCAATCCGGAACGCTGCCAATGGCAGTCCCCATTTTTATTTTGTTGTCTGGCTGGTGGTGTTCAAGCCAGCCCACTTCGGTATTGGCAAAAAGAACGATAACTGTTGATCCCAATTTGAATCGCCCCATTTCATCACCACGCTCCAGATGGACAGGCCTGTTTATATAGTTCTGATAGTTATCAGGATTCTCATGAAGCGCTTCACTCAAATCGATATTGTTTCTGGCAGTGAATTCGCTGATTAACTGATTTTTAAGCCACGGCCACTTTTTTCAGCAAGGGAGTGAGCCAGATAATTGATCAATTGGTGAGGCAGTAGCCTTTGCAGGTAGGGGGGAACGCTGTGAGGAGTTTCTGACCTCAATATAACTTCAGGACAGGGACCCCTTGAGGGATCCCATTGATTAGCGGTTAAGTAGCTGGCCATATGGAGTCAGAAATATATGATTTCATATGGTTAGCTACTTACGCTTCACCAGCCCCCCGGGAGGCACGGCAAACGTAGATATCAGCCACAAGGCCATTGGAGCAGGTCGGGTAGTGTTCAGCAACTGCCTGTTTGACCGCATCCACTTTTTCCGCCGGAATCAGTGCAACGACGCAACCGCCAAAGCCGCCACCGGTCATTCTGACACCGCCTTCACTGCCAATCACCGCTTTGACAATATCAACAATACCGTCGATGGGCGGTACGGTAATCGCAAAGTCGTCCCGCATGGAGAGATGGGATTCAGCCATTAATCTGCCCATGGCTTCCAGGTCACCCCTGCCCAGTGCTTCGGCAGCGGCCAGGGTGCGATCATTTTCAGTCACCACATGGCGGGCCCGCCGGTAGGTCAGTTCATCCAGTTCGCCCTGGCTGGCTTCCAGCTGGTCCAGGGTGATATCCCGCAGGGCTTTGACGCCAAAGTGCTGTGCTGCTGCTTCGCATTGTGCACGACGGGTGTTGTATTCACTGTCTACCAGGCCACGTTTGACATTGGAGTTGATAATCACCACCGCCGCATTTTCAGGGATGGGCACCAGTCGGGTATCCAGGGACCGGCAGTCCAGCAGCATGGCATGGTCTTCCTTACCGCAGGCGGAAATCATCTGGTCCATAATGCCGCACTTGCAGCCAACAAACTCGTTCTCTGCCTGCTGGCCAATCAATGCCAGCTCTTTCAGACTGACATCCAGTCCGGCCATTCGGGTCAGGGTCAGTCCGGTAACCACTTCCAGACAAGCGGATGAACTGAGGCCGGCACCCTGGGGAACATTGCCAATAATGGCAATATTGACACCCTTGAGACTCATTTCCTTTTCCAGCAGTACGGTGGCGACACCACGGACGTAATTGCTCCAGAAGGCTTCTTCACTGTGCGGAACCGGCAGGGACAGTTCAAACTCGGTGACCTGCCCGTCGTAACTGTGCGCCGTGGCCATGACTTTCTGGTCATCCCTGGGAGAAGCCGCAATCATTGCCTGGTAGTCAATGGCACAGGGCAATACATAACCATCGTTGTAGTCGGTGTGCTCACCAATCAGATTGACCCGGCCAGGTGCCTGAAAATAGTGGGTTGGCTGATGACCGAAGGTTTTCTCGAACAGTGCAGTCAGGGTTTGTTTCTGGTTCATCTTACTTTCCATAACTCGGAGCAATCTTAAAGGCTTTTTGCGGGCTCAGCGCTTCTTTACAGAGAGCTGCTTTCCAAATAATGCACATCGGACAGTTCGCGCAGACGGGCGGCAGCCTGTTCTGCGGTCAGGTCACGCTGGGTTTCTGCCAGCATTTCAAAACCCACCATAAACTTGCGAACGGTGGCTGATCTCAGCAGTGGTGGATAGAAATGGGCGTGCAGTTGCCAGTGACTATCATCGGCATTGACCTCCCCCTGATGGCAGGGTGCACCATGCCAGCCCATAGAGTAGGGGAATGACGTCTGGAACAGATTGTCGTACCTTGTCGTCAGTGTTTTCAGGATGTCGGCCAGGGCATCACGTTCCACTTCGGTCAGATCCGGCATGCGCAGCACCTGTCGCTTGGGCAGCAGGAGCATTTCAAACGGCCAGGCTGCCCAGTAAGGAACCACGGCAATCCAGTGATCGTTTTCAACGACGGTACGTTCACCGGACTCAGATTCCCGCAGGGCGTATTCAACCAGCATATTGGTGCCTTTTTCCTGCAGCCATTGACGTTGGTTGTCGTCTTCTTTGCGCGCTTCGTTGGGCAGAAAGCTGCTGGCCCAGATCTGCCCATGGGGGTGGGGATTGGAACAGCCCATCACGGCCCCTTTATTTTCAAACAGCTGTACCCAGGGGTAACTCTGTCCCAGTTCGATAACCTGTTCTGCCCAGGTATCAACTACCTTGCGGATTTCCTGTTCGGTCAACTGTGGCAGGGTTTTACTGTGATCCGGTGAAAAACAGATCACCCGTGCTTCCCCCCTGGCAGAGCTGCTCTGGAACAGGTCTGACCCGCTGGTGGCATCTGGGGTATCCGTCAGCAGTGCCGGGAAGTCATTGGGGAAAATGTAGGGATCGGTGTAGTCCGGGTTATGGTCACCGGTAATACGGTCATTTCCCGGACAGAGAAAGCACTCCGGATCATGCACGGGGCGAAAGTCCGGTGCTGTTTTTTCCACCTGCCCCTGCCATGGGCGTTTGGCACGATGGGGAGATACCAGTACCCAGTCGCCAATCAGCGGGTTGAATCGACGGTGTGGGTGATCAACAGGATTAAATGGTGTCATTAGTTAAATCCGTTCGGGTTTTCTGACTGCCAGCGCCAGGTATCGATGGTCATATCGTCAACGGTGCGGGTGGCTTTCCAGCCCAGCTTTTGTTCTGCACAGGCAGGGTCGGCGTAACACTGGGCGATATCCCCGGGTCGGCGTGGCTGGATTTGGTGAGGCAGTTGTTTGCCACAGGCTTTTTCAAAGGCGTGCAGCATATCCAGAACACTGCTGCCTTTGCCGGTACCCAGGTTGTAGGTGTGGACACCCTGATCGGTCCAATGGGTACGCAATGCCGCCAGATGGCCAAGGGCCAGATCAACCACATGGATATAGTCACGCACACCGGTACCATCGTGGGTCGCGTAGTCGTTGCCAAAGACGTTGAGCTGCTCCAGCTTGCCAACGGCCACCTGGGCAATATACGGCATCAGGTTGTTGGGTATACCACTGGGGTCTTCACCGATAAGGCCGGATTCGTGGGCACCCACCGGATTGAAGTAGCGTAGAATACTGAAATTCCAGCGATCATCGGAAGCCGCTGTATCACGGAGGATCTCCTCCACCATGAACTTGCTGCGTCCATAGGGATTGGTAACCTGGCCAACCGGGAAGTCTTCCCTGATCGGCACTTCATGGGGGTCGCCATACACGGTGGCAGAAGAGCTGAAGACCAGGTGTCGTACGTCAAACTCATCCATGACTTCCAGAAGTTTAATCGTTCCGTTGACGTTGTTGTCAAAATAAGCCAAGGGTATCCGGGTAGACTCACCAACGGCTTTTAGCCCGGCAAAATGAATCACTGCTTCAATGGTGTGTCTGGTGAATACGGTGCGCAGGGCCTCTTTATCGCGTATATCCACAGGATAAAAAGCGGGCTGCTTACCCGTCAGACTTGCCACCCGGTGTAGCGCGGTCTCATGGCTGTTGCACAGGTTATCTACGACGACCACGTCATAACCGGCATTCAATAATTCCAGGCAGGTGTGGCTACCGATGTAGCCAGCCCCGCCGGTGATCAGGATACTCATTGTTTACCTCGTTCAGGCAGCTTGTCTGCCTGGTAAATAATCGATTGTGGTCATTTTACGAACAGGCCGCAGGATATTTCTTTTACGGTTTTTTTTTGGTTTTTCCCGAAAACAAAGATTTGTGCCACGGCAATGAGTATCATTGTGGGGCTTTTTGATAAGGGTCAATATTTGTGGACAGTCAGCAGCTATTGTCGGTCAGGAAATGTCGTGGAACCGGTCGCAGAACCGAAGGTGTGGTCCCCATGCCCGGCTCGATTTCCGATATTCAGGGGGATATCTTTTATATCGAAAACCGGGCCCCTTATATTATGGACAGTGGCCATGTTCATGGCCATGTTGAGCTGAACTATCTGCTGGGTTGCTCGGCCACTTATATTGTCAATGGCAGGGAGCAGCGCATTCCTGAAAACCGGCTGGCCATCTTCTGGGCCAACATGCCCCATCGACTGGTGGGCCTGGTGGAAAAAAATCCGGGGAAAGGCACCCTTTATAACCTCTATATCCCGTTACCGGAATTTCTTCAGTGGCCATTGATGGGGCAACTTCGTCAGGAGGTGATGACCGGGGCTATTGCCCTGGCAAAGCCGGACCATGACTACCTGGTTATGAGATTGAGTCGCTGGCATGAGGATTTTCGCAGCGATCACCCGGAATTAAAGGAGATTATTCTGGGTGAGCTGTCACTGCTGTTAAAGCGCATCAGTTTTCAGGGGTGGGATCACCCGGAAAGTGTCTCCGCCGAAGACCATCTGGAGCAGGCACCGGCTGCCGGTCATCCGGGCAGTGGTCGTTTAAAAGGTGCTCACCATGTTTCTACCATGATTCACTTTATCGGGGAAAACCTGCATCGGCCTATTTCAACCGCCGACGTGGCGGCTCATCTTGGCCTGCACAAGAATTATACGACCAACCTGTTTACCAGTGTGATGGGGGTCTCTATCAAGCAATATCTGCAGTTCCAGCGCCTGCAGAAAGCACAGTTGCTGCTGATGGACAGCAAGCGGCCCATTGCCGATATTGGCTATGCCTGTGGTTTCAGTTCTCTCAGCCGCTTTTATGAAGCTTTTCAACGTTATTTTGGTATGCCGCCAGGGCAATTCAGAAAACAGCTTTTATAACTCAGGGCGTGTTATCAACCACTGACCTCAATACCCGTTTGCCTTCAAAGTACACCGTCAATTTTTGGTCTGGATAATACCAGCGGGTGATGGCGGGTTCACCAATGGTTTCCGTCTGGCCGGCGTTGCCCAGCACCTCCCTGACTTCATCCATGGATTGACCATGTTTCGGTAAAGCCAGAGATTGACGCAACTGCCGGGACTGACTGCCCACGGGAGTCACAGTGATACCGTCGGAATACGGAGTCTGGTCGGGAGCAAGCTCATTGGCAGTGACCTGGATAATAGACGACGAACAAATAATTGCTATAGTCACGGAAAGAGTACCAACAAGTGTTTTCATAATAATTGCGTCCTGCTTGACTCGAAAAGAAGGCTGAAGCGTTAATCAGGCATCACGCAAAGAGATTACTCCTGCCAGTGGTTCATTGAAAGTGCGTTCTAATTATTTTCCCAGCAACAATAGCTCTGGTTCTTAGGGTAGATTAAGCATCTATCCGCCCTGATACCGTTAATGATAAAACCAGCATAAGCGATAACATACACAACAATGCCCATTGACTGAACAACATAATACGTAATATGGATTTGAGATGGACAGCATCAACTCACTGGCTGAATTGAAAAAAATATTTCAAGATTACCTGTCACACACAGGTCCCACCATGGATCTCACGTTGTGCGAACTGGGTTTAACCCGTGATAACAAAGTGGTTCAGCTGACAGATTATCCGGGTCAGCAAGAAATACTCAAGGGCAATCTCGATAATGTATTAGACGAAATGGCACCGGCATTACTCAGTGATCGAAAAATTACTCTGCAAACAGCCTGTCAGAAGTTAGAACTACAAGATATAGTCGAAGCAAAAGAACCGAAACCAGACCCACAATCCGTAGCAAACCGTGAACATACAAGAATTCAGCAGCTCCTGAATGAGCTGAAAATCACTTACAAAAAAGAAAATGAACATTTAGCTGAAATGACAGAGACCTTTCCAGACAAATATTCAGATGGACAGGAGTGTTATTATACATTTACATCCAAAGATAAATTGGATAAATACGGCCCGTGCAGATTTATCAATACCTTTACGCCAGAAGCCTGGTTTTTTAAACTCAATTTCAAGTCGGATAAAGTGCCCGGGCATTTTTTTTCATGTCCAATGTTGTTGCCTTGCAGTATGAGAACTGTTTCAGAGACAACGGATGGCCACTTCAACTGCCGGAAACCATTCATCGATGTGATATAAACAACGAGCAATCTGATGCCTTGATCCTGAAATACACGGGCCAACATAACTCATCAGCATTTATGGACGATTTTCTTCATAACACGGTAAACGGCAAGAGTACCCGGAGAATTGCTGACGCTTTTGGGCTGGAAATTTATCAGCTGGACGTGCGTGAAGGTCGCATGGATCGTAGAGAATCCGCACGGCGGGACAATCCGAATCTGCCCAGGAAGCTATTTACCGTCGTTGCTCATGTAAGACCGAAAAGCTAATATTTCTTGTCGAACAGGGGTGGAGGAAACAGTCGCAAAGCGCAGGAAAATTCGACGGGAATTATACCGCTTTATGGCATAATGCCAGCTTACAAACTTGTGAAACAAGTGGCCAATCCGCCCCTGACACGCCGATGGCGCAAGGAATACTGGCAGAATAAATGTTTAGACCATTACCTTTTTTTATCGGTTTGCGCTACACCCGCGCAAAGCGACGGAATCATTTTATCTCCTTCATCTCCGGAACATCCATGGTGGGGCTGACGCTGGGTGTTTCGGTACTGATTATTGTGCTGTCAGTGATGAATGGCTTTGATCGGGAGCTAAAGCAGCGAGTGCTGGGTATGGTTCCCCATGCCACCATCACGGCGGCCGGTGGTGGTATTGAAGACTGGCAGGCGCTGGTCAATACCATTGCGGACAAAGAAGGCATCGAAGCGGCTGCACCGTTTGTCGATGCCCAGGGTATGCTGGCCAATGGTGATCTGGTGCGGGGAACGCTGGTTTACGGTATTGATCCCGGCTACGAAAGAAGGGTCTCTATTATTGCCGATCACATGAAACAGGGCGCACTGGAAGACTTGCAGCCCGGAGAGTTTGGTATTCTGCTGGGTGATATTCTGGCCAATTATCTGGGGTTGTCCGTTGGCGACAAAGTGACCATGGTTCTGCCTGAAGCCAGTGTCAACCTGGCGGGTGTTTTGCCTCGCCTGAAACGATTCACTGTCGTTGGTACTTTCTCAGTAGGTGCCGATGTGGATGGCAACCTGGCCTACGCCCATCGTGAAGATCTGGCCCGTTTTCTGCGGGTGCCTGAAGGGGTAACAGGTATACGACTGAAAATGGATGATCTGTTTGCCGCACCGAAACTGGCCTGGGATGTAGCGATGACCTTACCCGGTCGCTACTACGTTCAGGACTGGACCCGTAGCCATGGCCGTCTGTTCAGGCGATTCAGATGGAAAAGACCATGGTCGGCCTGCTTCTCACCCTGATTGTTGCCGTTGCCGCCTTTAATATTGTCTCCACGCTGGTCATGGTGGTGACCGATAAGCAGGGGGATATCGCCATCCTCCGCACATTTGGTGCGACCCCGAAAATGATTATGGGGATTTTTATGGTTCAGGGATCCCTGATTGGTGTTATCGGAACGCTGCTGGGGGTTGCCCTGGGCATTGTCGGTGCGCTGAATGTTTCCGAAATTGTGGGTGCCCTGGAAAAATTATTGGGCATTCACTTTCTGAGCCCCGACGTTTACTTTATCAGCTACCTGCCATCGGAGTTAATGTGGCAGGATGTTGCGGTGATCAGTGTCTCCGGTCTGTTGATGAGTTTCCTGGCAACCCTGTATCCGGCATGGCGAGCCTCCAGAACCCAGCCTGCGGAGGCGCTTCGTTATGAATAATCCCGAAAACCGTGCAGTTCTGGAGTGCCGCAGGCTAACCAAAGTATTTGCTGAAGGGCCTGAAAAACTCGAGGTGCTCAGAGGCATAGACCTGTTAGTATCACCCGCTGAACGAGTAGCGATTGTCGGTACTTCCGGTTCAGGAAAAACAACGCTGCTTCAGCTGTTGGCCGGGTTGGATCACTCTTCCAGCGGTGAGGTAATACTCTGTGGCCATCAGCTGATGAAGGTATCTGAACAACAACAGGGCCAATTGAGGAACCGTCACCTGGGGTTTGTTTACCAGTTCCATCATTTGCTGCCAGAATTTACTGCCCTGGAAAATGTCGCCATGCCCTTACTGCTGCGCAAAGAGGTATCCGTGGGGCAGGCAAGCATGAGAGCGGAAGAAATGCTGGGCATGGTGGGGCTGTCGAAACGGGCCGGCCATAAGCCGGCGGAACTTTCCGGTGGTGAGCGGCAGAGGGTGGCTATTGCCCGGGCACTGGTCGGCAGTCCGGACCTGGTTCTGATGGACGAGCCAACGGGCAATCTGGATCCCCATACCGCCAGCAAGATTCATGAGTTGATGAAATCCCTCAGTGAACAGTTGACCACCAGTTTTATTGTCGTGACCCATGATATGGTATTTGCCCGGCAGATGGACCGGGCATTGCGCCTGGAAGATGGGCATCTTGTCCCTGTAGTATAAAAAAAAGCCCTCTTCTGAGGGCTTTTTTGGATCAACTATTGATTATCACCGCCTTTTTTCTCTTCATGGATGACATAAACTTCAAAGGCGCTGCTGTTATCTTCGGGTCCGTCATAACCGTCACCCCCTTTGAATCGGCTCTCTGGCCAGACAAAGTCAGTGGAACTGAAGGTCGGGCCTGAATGGTCAGCAATGTAGTAGGCATTATCGCCTCCAGTGACCCTTCTCTCGTTGGCGATGGCTGATGCGGCACTGATGGCTAATCCGGCAATAAGAGTTATGGTGGTAGCCGTTCTGATGATCATGGTTCGTCCCTGTGATGTTGTTTACAGCTTTACTTTTATCGTCCATGGCCTGCTATGAATTAGTCCGAATATTTTATCCGTTGTGAATACTGAGTCTTTATGTCTGACACGGGAATTTTTCGGGCAAGAATTTGTCAAATGGATTCTCGGGGGAGATATAAGCAAGAGGAGACAGTAGCATGCTGACTGCACCCACTACCCAAAATATCCACCGGTCCATGACGGACCCGAAAGCCTGCGTCGATGTTGGCCATGACTACGGGAGTCTGGTGGGCTGCGGTTTTGGTATTTACAAGGGGATCCAGGTAACGGGTTGCAGTGGTACACAATATGTTGGCTACGCCATGCAGTGCATCAATAAAGGTTGCCTCGCTATGTCCAGCGCAAAGGGTGTAGACGCTTGTTGTACGTTGACGGTTAAAGCTTGTGGCTGTTACTGCATTACCGGAGCAATGGCAATGGCCGGAGGCCTGGCAGGAGGTCTGGTGGATATCTTTACGCGAACCGTGAGCAGCTATCAACCTGTACTGGCAAAAAAGATGACCATATTGCGGCCAATATGCTTTCTAATCGTACTGGTGCAAAAGACCAGAAGACACCGGTCCCGGTTACCGACGCTGAGGTTATCGATACCCAACCCTTGTTTCACAATAACAATTTGTCCATGGCTCAGGGCATAGCTGCTCCTACTCTTTACCCACCGCCGTATGAACCCATGCACGATGCACCCCCCGGTTATCACGAAGCCATAAATAATGAATATACCCTCTAACGCAACCACGGATCTTCACCCCAGGCAGTCAGCAAACAGTCGTCAGAACGACAGCAGTAACACCTTATTTGCCGGTAAGAAAACGGGCCATGCAAAGACTGTTAAGATTTATATTAAGGAATCGTTTATACAGACAGATCAGTCATTAATTAATCCCGCTATTACCAATAAAACAATAATGCACAGCTTTGAAATTGGAGGGAGGGCTTATAAAGCAATTTGTGGTGAGGTCGCTGATGAATACATAAGGTCGCTTTTTCAAGACCAGGATGATGGCATTTCTTTTGTTGTCAAAGACCAGAATGACAGGGAGTATGAATATCACCCTCCAGTCGACTGGGGGAAACGATTTATCAAGTGGATTTCACAAGGGGAAAGCTACTGTACGACTTCCGAAGACAGTAAGGATCAGCGATCATCCTGTCATCAGTTTGAACATTTTTTACACTGCGGAGTCAACAGGTTCTCTATTAACAAAGTGATGTTCTGTTATAACGACACTGTAGTCAATGATATAAAAACAGTTAAGTCATTTAGCTATCTGAATCTGTCAGATACCTATACGCAAGAGTGGATCCATTCCATGACCTACATAGGTTCCGGTTTCTGCATCGGAAAATTTGGCGTAGGAGGCCCCATTGCCATCCAGACTGTTGAAAACTCGTTATTACATTGGAGCAACAAGGACTGTGAAAGCCCCAGGCCAATTACGCTGCGGACTGGTTTATTGTATGCAGCTTTCTGGTCGTAAAGTTGCGGGTGCTGGTTGCTCATTATTGGCCATGTTCTGCTGGCAAGTGGCAAAAACAAAGCCCGGAACATGCCGGGCTTTTAATCGAGAAGTGTGGTCAAGCGTCTCTATCTGGACTTCAGGTGTTGTTGATCAGAACATCCATCAAGAGCTTTATTAAAACACTCAAGCGGCCTGGGCAGCTTGCACTCCCACAATATCAGCCGATTTTTTCGGTGGTTTGACCATAAGACCAATGGCAGCCGCGGCAAAACTTACTCCGGCACAGATCATAAAGGTGCTCTCATAACCGCCCGTGGTGTCCAGCAGATAGCCTGCCAGTTTCGGACCGGCCATGCCCGCAACACCCCACGCGCTGAACAGGATAGCGTAGTTAAAGCCCAGGTTCCGGGTACCGAAGAAGTCTGCCGTTGCAGACGGGAATACTGCCAGCATTGCACCATAGCCGAAGGTGATAACCAATGAACCCATCAGGATCATGCTAAAGGTATCAAAACCACCGAACATCAACAGCACGGCACCTTGCAACATGTAGAGAATGCTCATGGTACGGGCGCAACCGATTCTGTCAGAGATTAAGCCAGCACCCGGGCGGCCCAAAGCATTGGCGACAGAGAACGCCTGAACCAGCAGGGTAATGTTAAATGTATCGGTCAGTTGCAGCTTGGCAATGTTACCAATATGACCAATCATCATCAGGCCGGTCATGGAACCTGCCAGGAACATCAGCCACAACATGGCAAACTGTGGCGTCCTGATCATCTGCTTCCAGTTGTACTCACCGGTTTGTGGGCCATCAGCAACAACCGGGGGCTCTTTGGCCTTTTTATCCGCAGTCGCCATGCTTGTTGTGGTTTCCGGAACGCTCATGAACTGGGCACCAGTAACGATCACACTACCGAAGAACACCGCCAGTATATTAAAGCTGGCAAACAGGCCATATTCTGCGATCAGGTATTTGGCCAGCGGCGCCGCATACAGCGGTGCCAAACCAAAGCCGGTGACAACCAGACCGACAATTAATCCTTTTTGCTCAGGCTTGAACCATTTCACCGCTGCCGGAGCTGTTGCCGAATAACCCAGACCGATGCCTGCACCATTGAGAACACCAAAACCCAGGATCACGCCGGTTTCGGTGGGCATGGCACTGCACAGGAACATACCTGCCGCAGTGCACAGACCTGCGATGGTAATCACTACGCGCGGCCCCAGGCGATCCTGCAGCTTACCACCTACCAGCATGACCAGCGCAAACGCGGCAATGGCCGCTGCGTAGGGTGTGGATGCCTGAGAAGCGGTCCAGCCCTGAGTGTTGATAAAATTCTCGGAGAAGATACTCCACGTATAAAGACTGCCGAACATTAAGTTAATCGCCAGGCCAGCCGTCACTACGACCCAGCCACGATTCGTACCAGTTGCCATTGATGCCTCACTTAAAGCCAAGTTTATAATTTCTGTCACTAACCGAATGCTTTATTTGTTTTCCAAATATCAATGTCAAAATAAAACAGCTTGCACCACTGTTAAATAAAGAAATGAAAAACAAATAACAGCAATAAACAAACGATTTTCCACGGCAAGGAAAAAAAAAAGTAAGTAGCACAGGGCATTGCTGTTCGTTAATCCTTGCAAAGGATTTTGTCTGCCTGTTTTTCAGATGGTGATACCATCTGTCACTATTTTTCAAAACAATATGAAGGTGTTTTTTCAATTGTTTCCTGTTATCAATATTTCCTGCATATGTTCTCTACCATGGTTTTCAAAATAGACCTGTAAGAAAAATAACCATTACTGAGATAAAAGTTCTGATTCTGATTGTATTTATTAAATCAACTGGAAAGATTGACAGAGGTCAAATAATAATCAATTAAAAACAATGTTATCTTTGTCGTAATTACAGGGGGTTATGTTTTTAAAAATGATATTATTTGTATCATTGTTGATATTTCCTTGAAACCTGTTTTCAAAGGGCTAATCAGATATTCAGTAACATCATCAACATGCCGCCAGTTAAATGAAGCAACTAATCGATTGTCACTGCAACAACCAGGCCTGAGCGTTGTTTTGATCGGGCCAGCCCTACCTGACCAGTAGGGCTGGCTTCCGTCTCAGTCAGGCATCAGGATTATCAGACTCTCGCAGACGTTCCTGCCGTTTCTGTTCCTCAGCCAGAACCGCTTTTATTTCGGCCAGCACTGAGTCCACATCGGCGGTTTGCTCCGCTTCGGTGAACAGGCCGGTCAGTTCGGTTTCCGGGGTCAGTTCGCCATCTTCATAAAGTGCCCACATCTCTTTGGCATATTGGCTGTTCAACAGGTCCGGTGCAAACTGTCCATAGTACTCCGTGATGTTGTTGATATCCCTGGCCAGCATCGAGCGGGCATGATTGTTGGCCGAGGCATCCACGGCCTGGGGCAGGTCAATAATCACCGGGCCGTAGTCATCCACCAGAACATTGAATTCCGACAGATCGCCATGAACCAGGCCGGCGCAGAGCATCAGCATGACATAATGCATCATGGTGGCGTGGTCTTCACGGGCCTGTTCGGCGGACATGGTCACTTCACCCAGGCGCGGGGCAACCTGGCCTTCATCATCCGTCACCAGTTCCATCAACAGTACGCCATCCAGGCAGATATATGGCTGTGGGACTCTTACGCCCGCTCTGGCCAGGCGGAACAGGGCGTCAACCTCGGCACTCTGCCAGGTCTTTTCCTGCTGTTTCCGGCCATATCTGGAGCCTTTCTCGATGGCTCGCTGCCTGCGACTGTTGCGCTCTTTGCGACCTTCCTGATACTGGACGGCCTTTTTAAAGCTGCGTTTTGCCGCTTCCTTATAAACCTTGGCGCAGCGGATATCATTGCCACAGCGCACCACATAGACATCGGCTTCTTTACCACTCATTAGCTGGCGGAGTACTTCATCCACCAGTCCTTCATCAACCAGGGGTTGGATTCGTTTCGGGGTTCTCATAAGGCACTTTTACCTTATTTGAACCCGCTAGGGAATAGCGCTTTTGGTAATAACCGTTGGGAATAGCGCATGACAGGCTGATGCGTTTGGGAATTGCAGTATAAGCCGTGCGCCGAAATCGTGTTGTTGGTCAGTCTCCTGATTTGCCATTAATGGTTTATAAAAGCTAATGTGCTAATACATCACTGGATTGAATGAGGCACCAATGAAGAAACTGAAGAATGAAAAAGAGCTGGTAAAGAAGGCCATTGAATATGGCATGAAGTATGGTGAGAAGCGGGGGGTTGTGGAATTTGAGGCGACCGATTCTGCCAGTGAGAAAATCGAATATATATACCGGCTGCTGGTCCATGATAACCTGATCCAGCCTCTGCCAGAGGATCAGGTATCCCAGGTGACCATGAAGCACAAACTGGCAATCTGGGCATCTAAACAGAAGTTGGGCTGATCACGGCCTTGTGCCATTTGCAGGGAGGTTTTGCGTGCCACACTGTATTATCGAATACTCGCGGCCACTGGAAGCAATTGTCAGTCCAGAGGCCCTGATGGAAAGTGTGCATCAGGGAGCTGTCAGCTCCGGGCTGTTTGACGTGTCGACCATCAAGGTCCGGGCGCTGCCTTACGATCATCTTGACGATTTGGCCGGGTTTTCAGGATGGATCATTTCATCATAGGTTTCGGAATAAACCAGCTGCAAGTGATGAGCAATATCATCCCCAAGGATCTCTTTTGCCTCACTAATGCTATGGAAAATAGTGGGGGTGGCATCGTGATTACTCAGCAGGTGCTTACCGTCCACCCGGCATAAATAGATATCTCCTTCCTGACTCAGCAGCTCCACAGGCAGAGGGTTTTCTTTGAAGGCTTTTTTCAGTTCTTTAAGGGTCATTGATCTTCTCCTTATTTGCCCGCTGATGAAGAACACGACGATTTATCGTAGGGATCTTCCTGGAAAAAGTTGTCCCGAAAAAGGGTTTTTAAGTCCACAGGCCACACCGGCAGCTCTTGCGGGTGCATAATTTGATACGGTTTCGTTCATTCTTTCCCATTCTATTGGGGTTTTGATATTGACCATAACTACCGCGCCACCTTGCTGAATATGGTCATGACAGGGCTGCAGACGACCATTATCACTCGAGGCTCCGATCATCCCGCCGAGCCAGGCAGGGACGCCAAGGGCGATCAGGCAGGCGAAGACGGTGCCAATACCGCCGGCAGGATGACCTTCCCAAAGGTTGTAGGTAAAGAATCCAACCGTCGCTGCCAGAATGACACCAACCTTGAATTCTATAGCACCACTATGAATGGTGTCGTTTTTTTTCAGCAGGTTGAGATGGTGAAAGTGGTAGTTTGTGTCACATAAATGATCCTGGTGAGCGATACGAATACGGTTGTGATCAATGCCAGCCCTTTCCAGTTGTTCGGAAAGTTCGCTGGCAGTTTTGAGGCCGGGTAGTAGAAAAAGGTGCTTTTTCATGGTTGCAATTCCTTTGCAGTGAAATACTGAAACACGCTTCGTTGCTGTTGTTTTTTGGGAGCGCTAGCGAACTCAATCTTTTTCAGTCTTCAAGAGTGGAGTCCTTATATCGTGTAAATCAGGATAAACTTTACCCATGACATTATTGTGAATATCGCCAGCAGCCAATTCCTTTCGAGTTCTGACCCGGGGCACTCAACTATCTCTGGTATCGATCACCAGACAAAGTTAGCCTTCGCCATCTCGCCGTTATCCACCAGAATATCCTGTGCGGTCATACTGCGATTGATGATCGCCATAAAGTAAACCCACTGTGCTATTTCTTCAGAACTGGCCCATTTTGGCAGTAGCGTTTCGTTCATGATGGCCTGCCATTTTTCCGGATCGTCCATGACCGGTCTGTTCAGTTCGGTAAGCACGCCTCCCGGGGAAATACTGTTGCAGGTGGCACCGTATTGAGCAACCTGCAGCGCAGTCCATTTAGTGTAGGCGACAACACCGCCTTTGGAGGCAACATACTCTGGAAATTCAGCACCGGAATGAGCACTGGCGGAGGCAACATTGACAATGGCTTGAATCGCCGGCTGCAGGCCGTACAGCCTGGTACAGTTCATCACCCCGCCTAAATTGATGGCGATGTCCTGTGTGGTGTTTTGCACCCCGGCGTTGTTGATCAGATGTGTTACGCCCTTAATGTCTGGGAGCGATTCCGGGTTGGCCACATCGGCTGAAAAATGGTGATAACGGTCGTTAACCAGTTCGCCGGGATTAACATCGATACCCACCACGGTGATGCGCTCATCTTGCAGAAAACGCTGACAAACCGCCAGGCCAATACCGGCACTGGCTCCGGTAATAATGACTTTCATGTACGTTCCCATATTTCCCTGACCTTGATTTTTCTGCACAGATACACGGCAGGAGTATCACACAGGCTGGTCACCACAAAGATACCATAGCTGGTGATGATGATACTGAGCAGGTCCGGCACCGGGAACACCCCGTAAAACGCTCCGAAAGTAAACAGAACCGCATTCAGGAACTGGGAAATCATGGTGGACACATTGTTGCGCAGCCACAGATAATTCTCGGTAAGCCCGGTCCAGTGCCAGATTTTGTGGTAAAGCCACACATCAAAGCGCTGTGTAATGGCATAAACCAGCAGGCCGGTAATCATCAGGCGAGGCGTGTTGCTGAAGATGGCCTGAATATGCGGCATGGCAAAATCCAGGGAATTGGGCATGAAATACAGCCAGCTCTGGGAAATGGCAATAAACAGTGCCGAGGTAAAGAAGCCGACATTGACTGCGTAGTCAGACCATTTTTTACCACCCACCTCACTGAGGATATCGGTCACCAGGAAGGTGGAGGCAAACATGATATTCCCCAGGGTCATCTCCATGCCGAAGGCATTGATCTGCACCAGTACTTCAATATTAGCGGCCACGATGGCCAGCACGGTGTAACAGAGGAGCCCCATTTTGCCGAACAGGCGGTAAGTTAAAATGACCATGCCGTAAAATAACAACAGCTGGCCAATCAATAGTATTTCGTTCAAGTGTACCCTCAGATATCAATTGCTTGTTATGTTGCTACGAGTGCCGATTAACGGATGTTTGAGAGCAATTTTCAATACCAACATATACCGAATTATTGGTGTCACCGGCCATCAGGCTGTTGCCTTATGGCGTGCTCTTATTTTTTATGTCTTGATATTCTATGGTGCGCTAAGTCTGTATCGGCTGCCAGCCAGCCAGATTCCTTCAGCTTTTCCGCTCTTGCATGCATCTCAACCATTTGGTCTTTAAATGCGTAATCCATCAGATCATCGGGTAGTTTGATGTTGTGTTTTTTCAGGCTACTGATAAAACTGAAAGATCGAAGAGCACAACCTGTTGAGCCGACATACAATAATTTGTCGTATAATTCTGAATGCTTTTTCCGTGAGGTAATGCGTTTCAGCATTTGATAGATTGTACTTGTAGGAGCCTGATGGTAAATCTCTTTTTTGTTAAAGCCGTAATGATAGACATAGTACAACATCCAGTCTGCCTTCTGTGGTACGGAGTTAAACGTGATTCCTTCTATTGGACTTATGTTAACAATCAGGTTTGCATTCTTTAGCCTGCTATCGAAATTTTTGAAATTAAACTGATATCTGGTAAGTCTATTGAGAAACCAGGCGTGAAACTCCCTGGGTAAGGCTGGTATAACATTTTTTTTGCCAACGGCAGGATAGGGAGTAACCGTATTTGCCCAGGTGCCGCCAAACTTATCGACACATAAATCAGCCAGTTTTCGTAATGTCAATATATTCCAGCGGGTGATTCCTTCAATGGCAGGGAGGGGGAGGGGGGGAGTCCCTTCTTTAATGCTAATCAAGGCACTTTCCAGTACTCGGGAGCCCTGGTTTTTAACCAGCTTATTTTGCAAATACTCATGCAGATAGCGTAAATAGGTATCTTGTGATTCCGCAGGATTCAGTACTCGCATGACTTTAATGAGTTCCCAGTCTGAAAATGGTCGTTCCGGTTTGGCGACTCTATGCAGATGCCTGATATGGGCAGGAAGCCATTTTTTGTAAGGTAAAAAATATCTTTTGCATGGTTCGGGAAATGGAAATACATGCTTGATAAAGCGGCGGGTCATATTGGTAACATGGTTTGATGATTCGATGGTTGATTTACCTAAAAAGTCAATCAAATATTGATAGTAGTCCTCTGATTTTGGATTAATGATGGCTAAATCTTCAAGGTAAAGAACTTTTACATCAAGGTTCATTTTCCAGGCCAGAACTTGTATCAGACTGGTTGACCATGCTTTTCTGTGTGTTGATTTTACAGTGTTAAATGACGGGATCTTTACATTATTTCTTACCAGTCTTTGCCTGGTGATCTCAGTATCCTGTTGTTTACTTACGAACTCTGCAAGATAAAAATAGGCAGGTATGGCTGAATAGTCTGTGGTATCCCTGTTAACGGGCACTGCCTGTATATCGGCGGCCGGTAGTGCCTTAACGGCAGTTTGTGAATGATAGGGCGTTATTTTTACATTTATCTTCTTATAATCTTTACCGGTTGTTGATAGATATTGGTCAGCTATAGTGCTGATATATTGCTGCCACTGGCTGCCTGGCCAATATTCATGCTGACATGGATCAGCAATGTAAATATCGGAAGCAGCCAGATAAGATGGCTGATGATAGCTCCCGTCAGCACAATGCAGATCACTATGCATATAATGGTGTTTAGCTTCATACCATTGGCTTTGCGTCTGTACACTATCACCTGAAAGACTTGGGCATACCATCAAACATACATGGGTGGTGGTTCCATCATTACCTTTCTTTGGTCCGGTTCTTACACAAAGAAAGCTGATAACCATTTTGAACAGGCTGATGGTCGGGTTTTCCAGGCAGCAGGAAGCCATTAAATGGGTCATCTCATCACATTGGGCCACTTTGTAGGTTTTGACTAACTCTGCTATTTGCATGGCATATTTGGTCTGCTGTTGTGTCAAGTCATTAATAGGGGAAAGTTCTTGTATCAAGTGATGAATCTTCGGTACCAGTAAATACTTATAAATGTTTTCAAGACAGATGAAATTACCGTGAATGGGTAATCTTTTATGCTCTGGCATTTGAGCGGATTTATCAGAGGTTATGACATACTCAATATCCATTTTACCAATGTCATCCAGTACTTTACTCAGTATTGTGGGGATTGAATGACTTTCAGCGCTCTGCTTTGCATCAATCTGCAGTTTACTTTTCTGAGAGTTTTGGTAAACAGGCTGGCCTTTTGCCATGGCAACCTGATATTCCGGTAGTTTCTTTTGAACGCTTTTCTGTTTAACACGCCCCTGATGATTAATCCGGGTGGTGTCCAGTCTGATCTTTTTCGAGGGATTGTTGTTATCCTGTTGCTGTTTTCTTTTATTTTGACGGTTTTTCTGGGGCTTTTGATCATCCATAAGCCGTGTGTGGTGATGGGTAGCAGTGGATACCAGCATATTATGATTTAACCTGTTAATGGCAGTGGTGTTGTGATCTCTCAAGGCATTAGAAAACTTTTTTATGTTTTATTTTTTTATGGTGTGACAGGTCTGTATCCGCTGCCAGCCAGCCAGATTCCTTCAGTTTTTTCGCTCTTGCATGCATCTCAGTCACCTGCTCTTTGACTGTGTAATCCATTAAATCATCGGGTATTTTAAAGTTGTGTTCTTTCAGGCTCCTGATAGCAGTGAGCGATTGAAGACTAAAACCTGTTGAGCAGACATACAATAATTTATCGTATAATTCTGAATGCTTTTTCCGGGAGGTAATGCGTTTCAACATTTGATAGATTGTTCTGGTCGATGCCTGATTGTAAATCTCTTTTTTGTCAAAGCCGTAATGGTAGATATAGTACAGCATCCAGTCTGCCTTCTGTGGTACGGGGTTAAATGTGATACCTTCTATTGGACTGATGTTAACAATCTGGTTTGCACGCTTTAGCCTGCCATCAAAATTACTGAAATTAAACTGATATCTGGTAAGTCTATGGAGAAACCAGGTGGCAAACTCCCTGGGTGAGGTTGGTATAATTTCTTTTTTGTCAACGGAAGTACCGGGAGTAACCATTTTTATTGAGATGCCGCCAAACTTTTCGACACATAAATCAGCCAGTTTTCGTAATGTAAATATATTCCAGCGGGTGAGTCCGTTAATGGCCGGGAGGGGGATGTTAGCCTTTTTAATGGTGCTGAAGGCATTTTGCAGTATTCGAGGCCCCTGGTTTTTAACCAGCCTACTTTGCAAATACTCATGTAGATAGCGTAAATAGGTATCTTGTGATTCCACAGGATTCAGTACTCTCAATATTTTAATGAATTCCCAGTCCGGCAATGGTCGTTCAGGTTTGGCTACTTTGAGCAGATGCCTGATATGGCCTGGCAGCCACTTTTCTGATGGTAAAAAATATCGACTGCATGGTTCAGGAAATGGAAAACCCTGGCTGTTAAAGCTGTCGGTCATATTGGCAACATGATTTGATGATTCGACTGTTGATTTAGCTAACAAGTCAATCATATATTGATAGTAGTCCTCTGATTTTGGATTAATGATGGCTAAATCCTGACAGTACAGAACTTTACTATCAAGTTTCATTTTCCAGGCCATAACTCGTATTAAACGTATTGACCATGCTTTCCTGTATGCTGATTTTACGGTGTTGAATGAAGGGATCTTTACTTTATTTTTTATCAGTTTTTGCCTGGTGATCTCAGTAGCCTGTTGTTTATTTACGAACTCTGCAAGATAAAAATAGGCCGGTATGGCTGAATAGTCTGTGGTATCCCTGTTAACTGGTACTGCCTGTATATCTACGGCCGGTAGAACCTTAACGGCAGTTTCCGAATGATAGGGGGTTATTTGTACCTTTATTTTCTTAAAATCTTTACCCGTTGGTGATAGATATTGATCGGCAATATTGCTGATAAATTGTTGCCACTGGTTTCCTGGCCAATATGCATGCTGACACGGATCAGCAATGTAAATATCGGAAGCAGCCATATAGGGTGGCTGATGATAGCTCCCGTCTGCACAATGCAGATCACTACGAATAGCTCGGTGTTTAGCTTCATACCATTGGCTTTGTGTCTGCACACTTTCACCAGAAAGACGTGGGCATACCATCAAACATACATGAGTGGTGGTTCCTTCGACAACTCCTTTTTTTGCTCCGTTTCTGACAAAAAAAAAGCTGATAACCATTTTGAACAGGCTGATGGACGGGTTTTTCAGGCAGCAGGAAGCCATTAAATGGGTCAACTCATCACATTGGGCTACTTTGTAGGTTTTGACTAGTTCTGCTATGTGCATGGCATATTTGGTCTGCTGTTGTTGCAAATCAGTAACATGAGCAAGTTCTCGTATCAAGTGATGAATCTTTGGTACCAGTAAATACTTATAAATTGTTTCAACACAGGTGAAATTGCCGTGAATAGATAACCTTTTATGCTCTGGCATTTGAGCGGATTTATCAGAGCTTATGGCATACTCAATATCCATTTTACGAATATCTTCCAGTACTTTACTCAGTATTGTGGGAATTGAATGACTTTCAGTGCTCTGATTTTTGTCAATCCGTAGTTTACTTTTTTGAGAGTTTTGGTGAACAGGCTGACGTTTTGCCATAGTAACCTGGTATTCTGGTAGTTTCTTTTGAACTCTCGTCTGTTTAACACGCCCCTGATGATTCATTCGGGTAGTGTCCAGCCTGACCTTTTTCGGGGGATTGTTGTTATCCTGTTGCTGATTCCTTTTATTTTGACGGTTTTTTGGGGGCTTTTGATAATTCATAAGCCGTGTGTTTTGATGGGTAGCAGTGGATACAAGCATATTATGATTTAACCTGTTACTGACAGCGGTTGTTATGATTTCTCCAGGTGTTAGAAAACTTTTTTATGTTTTGATTTTTTATGGTACGACAGGTCTATATTCGCTGTCAGCCAGCCAGACTCCTTCAGTTTTTCCGCTCTTGCTTGCATCTCAATTATCCGGCTCTTGACTGTGTAATTCATTAAATCATCGGGTAGTTTGATGTTGTGTTCTTTCAATTTTTTCCAATAATGGTGGGTGTGAAGACCACTGCATGTTGAACTGAGATACAGTAATCTATCGTATAATTCTGTGTGCTTTTCTGGTGAGGTAATGCGTTTCAACAATTGATAGAGTGTTGTTGAAGAGGCTTGGTAGTAAATCTCTTTTTTGTCAAAACCGAACTGATAGATATAGTACAACATCCAGTCTGCCTTCTGCGGTACGGGATCAAATGTAATACCTTCTATCGGAGTGATGTTAACAATCCGGTTTGCAGTCTTCAGGCTGCCATTGAATCTATTGAAATCAAATTGGCAGTTAGTAAGTTTGTTGAGAAACCAGTGGGCAAACTTATTGGGTGAGGTTGGTATAACTTCTTTTTTGCCAGCAGAAGGATCGGGAACAACCATTTTTGCGGAGATGCCGCCAAACTTTTTTACACATAAATCAGCCAGTTTTCGTAATGTCAATATATTCCAGCTGGTCATTCCTTGAATGGCAGGGGGAGGGATTTTTCCCCGCCTAATGTAGCCGATGGCATTTTCCAGTACCCGGGGGCCCTGGTTTTTAACCAGCTTATTCTGCAAATACTCATGTAGATAGCGTAAATAGGTATCTTGTAGTTCCACAGGATTCAGTACTTTCAATACTTTAATCAGTTGGTAGTCCGAAAATGATCGTTCAGGTTTGGCTAGTCTGATCAAATGCCTGATATGGCCTGGCAGCCACTCCTCCGATGGTAAAAAATATCGACTGCATGGTTCAGGAAATGGAAACCCATGGTTGTTAAAGCTTTTGGTCATTTTGATAACATCCATTGATGATTCGATGGTTGATTTACCTAAAAAGTCAATCATATATTGATAGTAGTCCTCTGATTTTGGATTAATGATGGCTAAATCCGTACGGTGCAGAACTTTAACATCAAGGTTCATTTTCCAGGCCAGAACTCGTATCAGATTTGTTGACCATTTTTTCCTGTGTGATGATTTTACGATCTCAAATGAAGGGATCTTTACACTATTTCTTATCAGTCTTTGCATGGTGATATCAGCAGCCCGTGGTTTATTGATTGGTTTCTTTACAAATTCTTCAAGATAAGAATAGACCTGCATGGCTGAATAGTCTGTGGTATCACTGCTAACTGGCGCTGTCTGTACATCTTCCGCCGGTAGCTCCATAACGGCAGCTTCGGAATGATAGGGCGTTATTTGTACCTTTATTTTCTTAAAATCTTTACCTGTTGGTGTGAGATATTGATCGGCAATATTGCTGATAAATTGCTGCCACTGGCTTCCTGGCCAAAATTCATGCTGACACGGATCAGCAATGTAAATATCGGAAGTAGCCATATAGGATGGCTGATGATAGCTCCCGTCAGCACAATGCAGATCACTATGAGCATGTTTGTGTTCAGCTTCATACCATTGGCTTTGCATCTGCACACTATCACCTGAAAGACGTGGGCATACCAGCAAACATACATGTGTGGAGGATCTTTGCATCCTTCCTTTCTTTGCTATGGCTCTTGCACTAAAAAAGCTGACAACCATTTTGAACAGGCTGATGTCCGGATTTTCCAGGCAACAGGAAGCCATTAAATGAGTCATCTCATCACATTGGGCTACTTTGTAGGTTTTGACTAACTCTGCTATGTGCCTGGCGTATTTAGCCTGATGTTGTTTCAAGTCATTAACAGGAGAGAGTTCTTGTATCAAATGATGAATCTTTGGTACCAGTAAATGCTCATAAATCATTCCAATACAGGTGAAATTGCCGTGAATGGGTAATCTTTTATGCTCTGGCATTTGAGCGGATTTATCAGAGCTTATGGCATACTCAATATCCATTTTGCGAATATCGTCCAGTATTCTATTCAGTATTGTGGGGATTGAATGAGTTTCAGCGCTCTGCTTGGAATCAACTTGCAGTTTACTTTTCTGAGAGTTTTGGTGAATAGGCTGACCTTTTGCTATAGCAACCTGGTATTTCGGTAGTTTCTTTTGATCTCTCGTCTGATTATCATGCTCCTGATGATTAATCCGGGTGGTTTCCAATTTGATCTTTTTTAAGGGGTTGTTTTTATCCTGTTGCTGTGTTCTTTTCTTTTGACGGTTCTCCGGCGGCTTTTGATAACCCGTAAGCCGTATGTTTTGATGAGCGGCAGTGGATACATGCATACTATGATTTAACCTCTTAATGGCAGCAATTGTTATGATGTTTCAAAGCGCTAGAAACCGTTTTTATGCTTTGATGTTTGATGCTGTGACAGGTCTATATCCCCTGCCAGCCAGCCTGATTCCTTCAGTTTTTCTGCCCTTGCATGCATCTTAATCATCCTGCTTTTGGCTGTACAATACATTAAATCATCGGGCAGTTTGATGTTATGTGCTCTCAAGGTGGTCAAATAGCTGCTGGCTTTGAGGTCACTCCATGTTGAGCTGAGATACAATAATCTATCGTATAATTCTGAATGCTTTTCCCGTGAGGTAATGCGTTTCAGCATTTGATAGAGTGTTGTCGAAGAGGTCTGATGGAAAATCTCTTTTTTGTCAAAACCGTATTGATAGACATAGTACAATATCCAGTCAGCCCTCTTTGGAACGGGGTTAAATGTGATACCTTCTATCGGGGGGATATGAATAATCAGGTTTGCAGTCTTTAGCTTGCCATCGAAATTATTGAAATTAAATTGATTATTGGTAAGTCTGTGGAGAAACCAGGCGGTAAACTCATCGTGTGAGGTTGGTATCACTTCTCTTTTGCTAACAGAAGGGTAGGCAGTAACCGTTTTTGCCGAGATGCCGCCAAACTTTTCTACACACAAATCAGCCAGTTTTCGTAATGTCAATATATTCCAGTTGGTGAATCCCGCAATGGCGGGGAGGGGGATGGGGTGGGGCCCATCTTTAATACTGCTCAGGGCATTTTCCAGTACTCGGGGGCCCGGGTTGTCAACCAGCTTATTTTGCAAATACTCATGTAAATAGCGTAAATAGGTATCTTGTAGTTCCACAGGATTCAGTACTCTCAATACTTTAATCAGTTCGCCGTCCGACAATGATCGTTCAGGTTTGGCCACTCTAAGCAGATGCCTGATATGGCCCGGTAGCCATTTTTTTGATGGTAAAAAACATCGGCGGCATGGTTCAGGAAATGGAAATCCATACTTGTTAAAGCTGTTGGTCATATTGTTAATATGTTTTGATGATTCGATTATTGATTTGCCTAAAAAGTCAATTATATATTGATAGTAGTCCTCTGATTTTGGATTAATAATAGCCAGATCTTCACGGCACAGAACGTTAACATCAAGGTTCATTTTCCAGGCCAGAACACGTATTAAATGGGTTGACCATTTTTTCCTGTGTTTTGATTTTACGGTGTCAAAAGCCGGGATCTTTACAGCATTCCTTACCAGTCTTTTCTTGGTGATCTCAATAGCCCGTTGTTTTTCTCCCTGAACTTTTTTCCTTAATTTGTTTACAAATTCTTCAAGATAAAAATAGGCGGGTATGGCTGAATAGTCTGTGCTAGCCCTGTTAACTGGCACTGTCTGTATATCTGTGGCCGGTAGCTCGTTAACGGCAGTTTCTGAGTGATAGCGCGTTATTTGTACCTTTATTTTTTTAAAATCTTTACCCGTTGGTGTGAGATATTGATCGGCAATACTGCTGATAAATTGTTGCCACTGGCTTCCTGGCCAATATTCATACTGACACGGATCCGCAATGTAAAGATCAGAAGTCGCCATATAGGGCGGCTTATGGTAGCTCCCGTCAGCACCATACAGATCACTATAGGTATGTTTGTATCCCGCTTCATACCATTGGCTTTGCATCTGCACACTATCACCTGAAAGTTTTGGGCATACCATCAAACAGACATGAGTGGTGGATCTATCCAATTTTCCTTTCTTTGATCCGGTTCTCGCAAAAAAAAAGTTGATAACCATTTTAAACAGGGTGATGGTGGGATTTTCCAGACAGCAGGAAGCCATTAAATGCGTCATCTCATCACATTGGGCTACTTTGTAGGTTTTGACTAACTCTGCTATTTGCATGGCGTATTGGGTCTGCCGTTGTTTTACGTCATTAATTGGGGAAGATTCCTGTATCAAGTGATGAATCTTCGGTACCAGTAAATGTTGATAAATCTTTTCAACACAGGTGATATTACCGTGAATGGATAATCTCTTATGCTTTGGCATTTGAGCGGATTTATCAGGACCTAAAGCATACTCAATATCCATTTTACGAATATCATCCAGTACTCTATTCAGTATTGTGGGAATTGAATGACTTTCAGTGCTCTGCTTTGAATCAATCTGCTGTTTACGTATCTGTGAGTTTTGGTGAACAGGCTGACTTTTTGCCATAGCCACCTGATATTCCGGTAGTTTCTTTTTTAATCCCGTCTGTTTAATGCGCCCCTGATGATTTATCCGGACAGTATACAGCCTGACCTTTTTCGAGGGATGGTTGTTTTCCTGTTGCTGTTTTCTTTTGTTATGATGGTTTTTCGGGGCTTTTTTATAATCAATAAGTCGTCTATTGTGATGGGCAGCAGCGGATACAAGCATCTTATTTTGCAACCTCTCAATGGCAGTGATTGTTGTGATTTCTCAAGGTGTTGGAAAACTCAGTGCATACTTCTTTTTTAGGGGTGCTTATCATTTTATGCAAGCTTACCCCGGCGATGGCCTTGATTCAGGCTGAATCATCGCAAGCAGTGTTGTGACAAAGTCCTTTCTTTTGATCTCAAAATCACTCTCATGCACAGCTGTCAATAACCAGCTGTTAACTCTGTGCTCAAACGCTTGACGGTAAATATGGCTCTTCAATTTCACTTGAAGATTCTCCGTCAGCACTTGCAGGCGCTGTTGTTGTTTTTGCCGCTGGTGAGTCTGGCAGTCAGGTTTTCCGGGCTTGTTTTCACGGTGCAGAGCGATGAACTGCCTGGCTTTATTCAGGGTGAGCAGGGAGCGCATCAGCAGGCCATAAATATGCTCCTCCGGGTTTTGTGGAAAATTAAACAGAATGGTTCGTGGTATGGAAGATATCTCTCTTCTTTGCAACCGATCTGTCAGCAGCTCAAGGTTATCGGCAAGGTATGCCAGCGTATTGTTCAGTAATCCGGTTTCTTCAGCAAACGACAAACACCACACCGGCCTGTTCACGCCTGGAACGTCAATGGCCAATCGTGCTGTATTTCTGTCTGTTACCAGGGCGTTAACACTGACCTGAAGGTCCATTACTTTCATACCCAGATCACCGTCTTTAAGCTGAATATTGTAAGCTGTCGGGAGTTTGATCGCCGGGCATCCGGGAGCCCGGCTGATGGTCATGCTCTTGGGGATTTCTGAATCCCTGTCGGTGTTAAGTACCTGCAGCTTTTCAAAGAGGGTTCTGGCCGACTCATCTGTCGTGCAAATAATGTCAATATCATTGAATGAGGAGCAGAGGTTCTGTAAACAACGCGCGTATGAACCGGTCACCAGTATGGCGGGAACGTCACAGGCGTCATTGATTTCCTGGATGATCTCCAGTGTATTCAGTATCAGCACATTTAACCGGGAAGCCTGCCTTTCCGGGAAGCCCGGTCCGTCTGCTGTTGCTACGGGATACTTCACGGGAACCGCCGCTTTGTGTTGACTGGCAGAGGCTGCGTGTCTTTGGGGACTGCTCCCTGAGGCAACGGTATTTGCCCGTTTATACAGCAAACTGTCAATTATCCTGGCTTTATGAACTTCGCAGTTGCGTTGTTCAAACCAGGAGACCAACGCATGACGCCGTTTGCTTCCTTCCGGAAAATGCTGAAGGCAATTCAGAACCTGTTCCTTATGGATGGCTTGTCCATTAATAGACTGGCTGGTGATATAGCAGTGTGCCAGAAAGAAAAAATGTATACGTGAATTCTTGAATGAGCGCCTCAGGCCTGTGATGGATTGCAATACCTGTTGCGCTGACACCACCTGATGATCAATTGACAGCCCATGCTGCATAGCCATGAATTTCAATAGACATTCCAGTCGATCATGCTCATCGTCTTTGACCGATACGCTGTTCAGGATTTGCCAGGCCTCTTGCAGTGTCTCCTGAGCTTCGCTGGTTTCCTCGTACTTTTGAGATTGTTTCAGCTTTTGAATCAAATACCTGATTTGCTTTGCAGACTGATCGCCGGGTGCTTCATTAAACGCTGCCAGTACTTTCCGATTATCCAGACAGGCGCTATTCAATTCTCTTGCATTCAATGCCAGCTGAGAATAAAAAACCGCTTTTTCGAGCAACCAGCCACTGCGTTCATAATCCTTAACCACCGCCTCCGGTGTAACCTGCTGACCATTGAACGCCAGGCCCCTCAGACAACATTGATCCTTGAAGCGTACTATTCCCAGTTTGCCGTCCGAACTTTCCGGAAAATCCTTAACCACTGCATCCGGTGTGACCTGCTGGCCATTAACCGCCAGTCCCCTCAGGCAACATTCCATTTTAAAGCGTGCCTGCGCCAGAGGTGCCCTGGCCGCCCTGAAACCCCTGACCACCTCATCCGGTGTGACCTGCCGGTGATTCAACGCCAGGGCCCTCAGGCAACATTGTTCCTTAAAGCGCGCTATCCCCAGTCTGCCTTCCCGGGTATCCGGGAAATCCTTCACCACCGCATCCGGTGTGACCTGCTGGCCATTCAACACCAGACCTCTCAGGCAACATTCCTCTTTAAAGCGTGCCAGCTCCAGTGTTGCCCCGGCTGCCTGATAACCCTTAACCACCGCATCCGTTGTGACTTGCTGGCCGTTCAGCACCAGTCCCCTCAGGCAACATTCTGCTTTAAAGCGCGCCAGCTCCAGTGTTGCCCCGGCCCCCTGATAATTCTTGGCCACCACATCCGGTGTGGCCTGCCGGTTCGGCAACGCCAGGCCCTTCAGGCAACATTGTTCGCTGAAGCGTAATGTCCCCAGTCTGCCTTCCGGGCTGTTTGGGAACCTCTTAACCACCGTGTCCGGTGTGATCTGCTGGCCATTTAATGCCATGCCCTTCAGGCAGCATCGTTCCATAAAATGCGCCAGCCCCAGTCTGCCTTCCGGATTATCCGGGAAACCCTTAACCACCTCATCCGATGTCACGTGCCTGCCTTTCAACAGCAGGCCTTTCAGGCAGCATTCTGCTTTGAAGTGTGCTAGCTCCAGTGTCGCATTGGCAGCCTGATAATCGTTAACCACGGCATCCGCTGTGACCTGCTGGCCATACAACACCAGACCCCTCAGACAGCATTCCGCTTTGAAGCGTGCAATACCCAGTTTACCAAGCGGACTGTCCGGGAAATCCTTAACCACTTCGTCGGGTGTGACCTGTTGGCCAAGCAGTGCAAGGTCTCTCAGGCAGCATTCCGCTTTGAAGCGTGCAATACCCAGTTTGCCTTGCACACTGTCCGGGAAATCCTTAACCACCATAGCCGGTGTGACCTGCTGGCCCTTCAACAGCAAGCCTTGCAGGCAGCATTCTGCTTTGAAGCGCGCTATTTCCAGGGTTGCTCTGGCTGCCTGATAATGCCTGACCACGGCATCCGGTGAGACCCGTTGGCCATTCAATATCAGGCCCTTCAGGCAGCATTCCGCTATGAAGCGTGCTTTTCCCAGTTTGCCTTCCGGATTCTCCGGGAAAGCCTTAACCACGTCGTCCGGTGTCACCTGCTGGCTATTCAACGGCAAACCTCTCAGACAACATTGTTCCATAAAGCGCGCGATCCCCAGTTTGCCTGGCAGACTATCCGGGAAGGCCCTGACCACCGCTTCCGGTGTGACCTGTCGGCCCTTTAACGGCAGGCCCTTCAAACAACATTCTTCCATAAAGCGAGCCAGCTCCAGTGTTGCCCGGGCGACCTGGAACTCGTTAACCACCTCATCCGGTGAGATCCGCCGACCTTTCAACAGCAGGCCTTTCTGACAACATTCTGCTTTGAAGCGTGTGATTGCCACCAGATACTTAGTTCGATCTGGCTTCCGGGTGAATTCCTGGATGACCTGATCCGGGGTCACTTTTCTGCGGTTGAGTAGAATGTTCTGTAAGCACAGTTTTGACAGAAAAAAGCCAGTTCTGAGAGAGGTTCTGTCTTTTCCATAGGCGTTAAGCACCACAGCCGGGGTGACTTGCCGTCCCTGTAATGGTCTCTTTTTCCAAAAAGCGTCCTCAATACCTTTGGGATTATCCCGGGATGGGGCTATACCCCTGTGGTATTGATGGTTTGAGACTCTTTTGCCATTAAATGTACTTCCGTTGCGGTCAGGAACCCTGCCTGAAGCGGTTTGTTGGCGAACCCGGTCAGCAGGCTTTGGGTGGGCGTAGGTTGATGTGGTTGCTTTCAGAATAAAGCCCCGCGCACATTAGACTGTAAATATCGCTATCAGACCTCAAAATGCTGAACAGGTTCCGTTTCAGGTGGATTACGGGGGGTGAAGCTGGGAACACTAAAATTATGAAACTAATTGCTAAATTCAGGCTCTTAAAAGATTTAGACATCTTTGAGGGTAATTCAATGCAAGCATCTACATCAATTATTCAAATGCCTCAGACTCAGAGTGCGGAAGCCTCTAATCTACCATTTATTCCAGAACCAATATCTTGTCAGTGTCAGTGTATGGGACGAACTGTTTCACTGTTGGAACGAACAGCTGTTAATCTGACCTTTAGCCTGCCTACAGCCTGTGGTGTTGCAATTACTGTCGGACATGTTGTTACGGCGTTTGCCGGTGCTTATGCAGGATGTTTCACAGGTTTTTTTGCAGCTTTAGTCGTAGGTGGTGCTGCTGGTATGGTCGCCGAGCATGTGTATGTTCAGTGTCGGCATGTAGTCCCGACGGAATCACCTGTACGGCTTACAGAGTTGATCAGTCATGACCCTGAGCAGGTTGTTTGAAAATAAAGTAATTGTTCTTCTTCTGAGAGTAATAACCGGTACTCACTGTCCTGGCATTGACCGGTCGATTATTCACTCTCAGTCAACACTATTTGTCTGGCCCTTGTGGACCAATTGCTGCTCTTCCAATATCTCTGGAAGCTGACCCGGATCAGGGCCAGCCACGAAAAATCAATGGATCAACGGGTTGCCTAATGCTTCACACGCACCGGTCAGGCCTGGATTGTCGTGAACAATCAGGTTGGTGGGGATACCCGCCAGATAACCGGCCATCTTATCGTTCAGGTCGAATGATGTCCTGAAGTCCGATTGAGCGAAGAACTCCGGGAAGCGTGGAATAATACCGCCAGCAATATAGACGCCCCCCTGGGCTCCGGTGGTCAGTGCCGCATTACTGGCGGCCCTGCCCAGCAGTTCGCAGAAATGCAGTAGTGTCTGGCGACAGAGGGGGTCCCCGTTCAGGGCCCGGGCCGTGATCTCATGATTTTTCAGTGTCTGTGTTTGGCCAGACAACATACTGTGGGCTTGATACAGCCGCTCAATGCCAGAACCGCACAGTACCGATTCCCAGGAAACATAGCCCAGCTGCTGCTGAATAATACCGAGAATCTCCTTATCCATGGAGGATATGGGAGAAAACGCCGCATGTCCGCCCTCTCCGGGCAGAGGCAGCCAATGATCGCCTACCTTCTTTAATGCGGCAACGCCAAGGCCCGTGCCTGGTCCAATAATCAGTTTGGTGGCCCCCGGGATTGCCTCTCCGTGGCCAATCCTGACCAGGGTGTTTTCAGGCAGGGCAGGGAGGGCAAGCGCCTGGGCGGTAAAATCATTGATCACTTTGAAGGACCGCAACTTCAGCGTGTCTTTCATGTCAGACTGGTTGAATGCCCAATGGTTGTTGGTCATTTTTATCGTCTGGCCACTCACCGGGCAGGCAAACGCCATGCAGGCATGATCCACGGCGACTTGCTGATGTTTCAGGTAAGCGCTGACCGCATGATCAAGGTTGTCGTAGTCATTACAGGCCAGCACTTGTACCGAGTCTGTTTGCAGCTTGCCACCCAGTGAGAGTGCAAACCTTGCGTTGGTGCCACCGATATCCGCTACCAGTGCCATTGAGTCATTCGATAAAGTGTCACGTGACATAATGAAGAGTGCTTCTGTTATGTACCCAGAGCGGACGATCCTGTTCTAGGGCCTGTTGACGTTTCGTTGCGTGCTCAGCGTATCAGGGCGCTCCTATGACGAGGCGCGGCATTGCAGGAAGGCTGGTTGCCTTTCAAAATGCCGCAACGAAGTCATAGGGGCGCCCTGATACGCCCGAAGGGTGGCTCAGAAAGGCGCCATCTGCTTTGTCAGACTTGCTTGGCGTAGAATAACTACGCGCTGCACAAGTCTTTCGCGCATCTGACGCCTTTCTGAGCCAGACTGCGCGTCCCGCTGAGCACGCAACGAAACGTCAACAGGCCCTAAAGGCTTTGGGGCTCTGGCTACGGGTGAGGGTGAAGTAGCGGGCGGGAGTTTACCTTACTGTTGAGTAAAGGCGTAGTGTGCTGTCATGACATGAGTCAATGGGCGGGTATGCAGTGTTTACTCCCCGGGTTGGCAAGACAACGTCGACAGGTCCTGGTGGCTGGATATCGGAGCAATTCCAACCAACAGGCTATTGTTGTAAAATCACTCAGTTGTATTACAGGTTTTGGTAATGGCCTTGTCGGCCAGCTGTTGTTGTGAGCAGTGTTTCATAGGCAGCCATGTGTTGCCAATTTCATTCCCATTGTATTTTCAGAGCGGCTGGTATTGGTCAGCTCTTGATGGGGCTATAGCAGTATTAAAGTTTGGTGCCGTGTGCACCTGAAAAAGTGAGTGATATAGGGCAATGTTTGAAGTCAATCCCATTAAGGAGCGTATCAAGGACCTGAGAGCGCGTACTGACGTGCTTAGGGGGTATCTTTGACTACGCTCACAAGAGTGAGCGGTTGCAGGAAGTAGAGCGGGAGCTGGAAGACCCGAACGTCTGGAACGATCCGGAGTACGCCCAGAAGCTGGGCAAGGAGCGTTCCACCCTGGAAGCGATTGTTTCTACCATTGATGAGCTGACCAGTGGCCTGGGGGATTCTGAAGAACTGCTGGAAATGTCGGTAGAAGAAGAAGACGAAGAAGGTGTCCAGGGCGTTGTGGATGAGCTTGATGAGCTGGCCCAGAAACTGGAAGTACTTGAATTTCGTCGTATGTTCTCCGGTGAAATGGATCCTAACAGCGCCTTTCTGGATATTCAGGCCGGTTCCGGCGGTACTGAGGCCCAGGACTGGGCCAATATGCTGCTGAGGATGTACCTGCGCTGGGGTGAGGCCAACGGTTTCAAAACGGACATCATTGAAGTCTCTGCCGGTGAAGTGGCAGGGATCAAATCGGCAACGGTGCAGTTTAACGGGGATTATGCGTTTGGCTGGTTGAGAACGGAAATCGGCGTTCATCGCCTGGTGCGTAAATCACCGTTTGATTCCGGTAATCGCCGCCATACCTCCTTTGCTTCCGTCTTCGTTTCTCCTGAGATTGATGACAATATTGATATCGAAATCAATCCGGCAGATCTGCGAATTGATACCTACCGTTCCAGTGGTGCCGGTGGACAGCACGTCAACACCACCGATTCCGCCGTGCGTATTACCCACGGGCCAACGGGAATTGTTGTACAGTGTCAGAATCAGCGTTCCCAGCACCAGAATAAAGACAAGGCCATGCAGCAGCTGAAGGCCAAGCTTTATGAGATGGAGATGCAAAAGAGAACGGCGGAGTCTCAGGCGATGGAAGATTCCAAGTCGGACATCGGCTGGGGTAGTCAGATTCGCTCCTATGTACTGGATGACTCCCGTATTAAGGATCTTCGTACCGGGGTAGAAACCCGGAATACCCAGTCTGTGCTGGATGGTGACCTGAACAAGTTCATTGAGGCGAGCCTGAAAAAAGGCCTGTAACTGGAAGAATATTATGTCTGAAGAACATTTTTGTCGCAACAGGCGCAGGAAGAAAAGGCTGCTGAAGCCCATGAAGAGAACCGCCTGGTGACCCTGCGCCGGGAAAAACTGGCGGCCATTTCGCGCAAAAGGGGTGGCCTTTCCCAATAAATTCCGTCGTGATTCGCTGGCTGGCGATCTTCAGGAGCAGTTCAAGGATCATGACAAGGCTGCCCTGGAAGGCCTGAACCACTACGTTAAAGTGGCTGGCCGTATTATGTTGAACCGTGGCGCGTTCATGGAACTGCAGGATATGTCTGGCCGTATCCAGCTCTATGTGAACCGCAAACAGCTGCCGAAAGAGACCCTGGACGCCATCAAGACCTGGGATTTGGGGGATATTATCGGTGTAGAAGGTGCTGTTCAGCGCTCTGGCAAAGGCGACCTTTACGTTGATATGAGTGCTGTCCAGCTACTGACCAAGTCTCTGCGTCCACTGCCTGAAAAGCACAAAGGCCTCACCGATACCGAGCAGCGATACCGTCAGCGCTATGTTGACCTGATCACCAGTGAACACTCCCGGGAAACCTTCCGGATCCGTTCCAGAATCATTCAGGGTATCCGTAACTACTTCCTGGGTCAGGACTTTATGGAAGTGGAGACGCCGATGCTGCAGGTGATTCCCGGTGGTGCCACGGCCAGACCGTTTGTGACCCATCACAACGCGCTGGATATCGATATGTACCTCCGTATCGCCCCGGAACTGTACCTGAAGCGTGTGGTCGTTGGCGGTTTTGAACGGGTATTTGAGATTAACCGGAACTTCCGCAATGAAGGGCTGTCTACTAGACATAACCCGGAATTTACAATGATCGAGTTCTATCAGGCTTACGCGGATTACACCGACATGATGGATCATACTGAAGCCATGCTGAAACAGCTGGCTCAGGACGTTCTGGGTAAAACTGAGTTCGAGTACCAGGGGCAGATGATTGATTTTGGCAAGCCGTTTGCGCGGATGTCGGTATTTGAATCTATCTTGCATTTCAACCCGGATCTTGATGCCGCTGATATTGACAACCTGGAGTCAGCCACACAGGTTGCCGGTAAACTGGGCGTTGATGTGAAGCCGATCTGGGGGCTTGGCAAGGTTCAGATGGAAATCTTTGATGAAACGGTGGAACATCACTTGCTTAACCCTACCTTCATCACGGATTACCCGACCGAAGTGTCGCCTCTGTCCCGTAAAAATGACGACAACCCATTTGTTACTGAGCGCTTTGAGTTCTTTGTGGGGGGTCGGGAAATCGCTAATGGTTTCTCTGAGTTGAATGACTCAGAAGACCAGGCTGAGCGCTTCAGACAACAGGTAGCTGAAAAGGATGCCGGGGACGATGAGGCAATGCATTACGACGCAGACTATATCAATGCGCTTGAATACGGTCTGCCACCCACTGCCGGAGAAGGTATTGGTATTGACCGGTTGGTGATGCTGTTTACGGATGCGCCGTCCATCAGGGATGTGTTGTTGTTCCCTCACATGCGTCCTCAGTAGATATTGACGCGGGAGTAATTGTGCTTAAGTTTGTACTTGTCAAATATGTGAATCGACGATGCAGGTATCATTTGCATTGGTTATATGAACCTGCCGTTTGGTTACCGTATTAGTAATTACCTGCTTAACTCAGTTATTTTCTGAGTCGCTGATAGTTCAGGATTGACGACATGAGCAGGCCAAGCCTGCTCATGTAGTATCCGGGAGCCTGAAGTTGAGTCGATGCGCTTTGCTGGTGAAGCCAGGAGCTTGCCATACGCCCGGTCTGATCGGTCTATAAGGATATGGGGAGTACTCCAGGTATGGCGGTCTGATAACCCTGAATAGTGGCAGGGCCGGTTTTCATACGTATGGTTGATTTCTGTACTAAGATGCTTGTTCAAGCGACGGTACTGGACGAACGCTATAAAACAATCAGGCAACTGTAAGGCAGTCTTAATATGGTCTCAACAATGGATTCCTCATCAGAAGGCATGAAAAGCTCTGGTAAGCACGACAGTGATATGAAACTGAAATATCAGGGGCGAAAAACCAGTCGTGCCAATAGTGAACAGCGTCGTCGTACAATTCTTGAGGCGGCATTAAGAATCGTTGTCAGAGATGGAGTCAGGGGTGTCCGTCATCGTGCTGTTGCCAAGGAAGCCAATGTTCCTCTTTCTGCAACCACCTATTATTTCAAAGACATTACGGATCTGATCACTGACACCTTCACTCTGTTTGTGGAGATGGGTGCCCAGAAGTTCAAGGCGTACTGGGAAGAGTCTGACAGTATGCTGAAAATGGCCATGAAAGAGCTTGTGCCATCGGACCAGGCCAGTCGTCAGGTATTTGCTGACCGGATCAGTGATCTTGCTATTGAGTATGTTCTGATTCAGCTGGCAGAGCATCGTGACTACCTGATCGCAGAGCGTGCTTTTCAGCAGGAATGCCTGCGTAACGAAAACCTGAGGCCCATTGCCTTCAGTCACCAGAAGTTCTTTCTCGACAGTCTCAAAACATTCTTTGCAAAAATCGGCTCTAACCATCCTGATATTGATGCTGAACTATTTGGCAGTATTATCATTCATGTTGAGTACCAGGGATTAATTGCAGGTTTTGAAGACGAAACAACAGTGGACAGGCTCCGGGTAATGCTCAAGCGTCAAATAGAGTTGATGCTGGGTGTATACAGTTAGTACGGCCATCTTAATCTGCCCTTCTTCCACCGTGGAAAAGCCTGCAGAACCATTTAAACACTCATGATTCTTCAGGCTTTCATCAATCTTTCAATGCATGGAAGGGAAAAGCACAATCAACGAAGAGCAAAAGAAAATATTATCTTTTCTTTTCTTTTTACTCTTATCCGAAATTCATTGAAACGTTTATTAATGCCAGAGAATTGGAAATTCGAGCATTCCGACAGTGCTGTTGTGGTCGGAGATAAACATCTGCGTAATGTCCAGCTCTTCCATGAAACCAAATACCAGAATTGCACTTGAAAGACTGGCCTCATTGGTACCGATGGATGAGGCCTGATCCAGGATATATCGCTCCAGTTTGCCCTTGTCCAAAGACATTTGGTGCATGGTGATATCTTCTGCGAAGCCTTCCTGAAATACCGGGCCGATACCGGTGATTTTAACCTGATCTTTCTTCAGCTCATTGCGAATAATAACCGGCGTTCTCCGGGCAAGATATCGTGCGAAGGTGATACCTGCTTCGAGCTCTTCAGTTGATATGGGGGACAATGACCCCGGCAAATGCGTTGGTTTGTTCTGGACAACTTCCTTCAGGTATTCCATAAAGGAAACTGAACCAAAATCACCTTTGTGGGCAAATGGGCCAGCTTCAGGATCGGAGATAATCAACTGAAAACTCTCCTTCCCGATATCCCAGACGACGGGTGTTTCAGAATGATCAGTCGCCGTTAAAGCTGAGAAAAAATCCATTCGATCTTCTTCTTCAGGGGAGAGAATACGAATGTCGATACCGGATGTACGCCGTATCTTTTGCACCAGCTCTTCGGCGTTATGAGCCTCCCTGAAAATGTCAGTAGCAATGGCCCTTACTTGCACCGCCTTGAAATGTTCCTGCCGGGTTCGCAGTTTTTGAAAAAGTCTCTGGGCCTTTTTTAGCATAAAGTTGCTGAAAAAACCGTTGTCGCTGGCTGACAGGTCATCGTAGAAACCCGCTTCCAGAGAGCCGTAATCAAGGTGCCGGTAAACTTTGTCGGTCTTATTGTTTACGTCGGCGATGGCGAAGTAAATAGAATTGGCATTGATTTCGATGGCCATCCTGCGTTCGAGCATTGCCAGGGACTGGCAGCTAAAAAGAAGGGCTGCAACCGCAGAAATTCTGATCGATGCTTTATTAAAAGTTTGCATTGTATTGAAGGCGATCCGTAACGAAGACTGAGTTGTTATTAGTAAAGGTGTTGCTGTGCTAAAGTGCGTTGGCTGGCAAAGAGTGTAGTTGGCTCTTATGCGGTTGGAGGTAATTTATTTGTCAATGTTATTTGAGGTAGGGTGATGCCAGACATCAAATTGGAGCCTTCCTGGAAAGCCATGCTTCAGGATGAATTTACCAAAGAGTATATGCAGACCCTGCGCAGTTTTCTGCAACATGAAAAGGCTCAGGGCAAGATGATTTACCCCAGGGGGGCAGAATACTTCCGGGCCCTGGACCTGACGCCGTTTGCGCGGGTCAAAGTGGTGATTCTTGGGCAGGACCCTTATCACGGGCCGGGCCAGGCCCATGGGTTAAGCTTCTCGGTACGTCCCGAAGTCGCCATTCCTCCTTCACTGGTTAACATGTATAAAGAGTTGGAGTCAGATTTGGGCATTCCGCCAGCCAATCATGGATTTCTGGAACACTGGGCCCATCAGGGAGTGTTACTGCTCAACAGTGTGTTGACAGTCGAGCATAAGCAGGCTGCTTCTCATCAGGGCAGGGGATGGGAGACATTCACTGACCAGATTGTTGCCGCGTTAAATGAGCAGCGAGAGCATATTGTTTTTATTTTGTGGGGCAGCTACGCACAGAAAAAAGGCCGGTTTATTGATACCGGTAAACATCTGGTTCTGGCATCCGTTCACCCATCGCCACTATCAGCTTATCGAGGCTTTTTTGGCAGCCGACCTTTTTCCAGGAGCAATGATTATCTGGTCAGTCATGGAATACAGCCTATAGACTGGCGACTGCCATCCTTGAATTGACCGGTGATATTTTGTTCCATGAGTACTGTACACAGGGCATTGGTTTATGTATGATCCACGCCACTGAATGCAGACGGTTGTTGCAATACAGTTTGCAATCGTTTCAGTCTTTACGCGCTCGTAGCTCAGCTGGATAGAGTACCTGGCTACGAACCAGGCGGTCGGAGGTTCGAATCCTCCCGAGCGCGCCATCAAAAGGAATAATTCATCAGAGTTTACCACTGAATTGGCTGATTGAAGATGTTGATCTCCTGCTCAAACGCAGCCTTTCGAAGCTGCCATTCATACGCCAGATAAGCATGGTATTTGCTAATCTCCTCTTGGCGATTTGCTTGATTGGAAATATTCTGTTTGCGGCGTCTAATGTACTCCCTTTGCACCATTCTTTTACGCTCTAAGTAAACGGGATCATGACTGCGATTCCTGTAGTAATCCCTGTTTATCTTCCTTTTAGACTCTGCGTAAGAGGGATTCTTAATACGCTTCCTGTAGTACTCCCTGTTTTTCTTTAAATACTTCGCATCAGCGGGATCGTTGTAACGCACGGAGTTCCTGATTCTCTGCCTTTTACATGCATCGTTGGCGGGGTCATTGCGAAACTTCCTTTGATCCTCAACTATTGTTGCGTTACCCTCAGAGAACCACTCTGTTTGGGGTATTTGGCTATAACTTGTCGTTTGATTTAGATTTTGTGGGCTAAAAGGTGTGGTAGAAAGATTGATTATCTGATGATCTGGATACCAATGGCATGCAGGTATCGGATTTCTGGTTTCAGACTCACTCACCGATAAGCATGCCTGTGGAATAAAAGGGGTAACTGGTTCTGGTGCTAGCCTGGCCTCAACACGTTCATTATCAGAATCCCAGGGTACATAGTGACCAAGCTCTGATTGTTGTATGTCAGGTAGCTCATTGCCGAAAGTGGCTGCTGGATCGGTTAGAATCAGATTATCAATATCATATTCAATCAGGGAATGAAAAGAACTGACATTATTTTGGCAAAAATCCGAATGACTATGGTAAGCAGGTAAAGATAATTCCGGCACATGAACAGACTTACCATGATATGAAGGCTGCGAGTTGTTATAATCAGGTGGAATCAGTTGTTCTACTGAATATAATGAGCGGGAACGAGTATCGGAACAGGCAGGCTCGAATGGAGGTAAGTTATTAAAGAGATACATTGCATTATAAAATTGTCGAATTAAAGACTGAGACAATTATTATATAAAAAAGTTCCTTCCTGAAAAAAAAAACGGATCAAAATTTTTGTCAACCAAATATAAAATTTTTCTGTCTATCTATCCAGCCAGTAAACAACACCTGCTTACTTTTTGCTTGTTGACCGTCCACTCAAGGCAGATTGTGTTTGAACCGGATTGTTGAGATTTATTCTTTTATTAAACTGCTAAGGATGGGGGAGCAATGAAGAAAGCTTTGCTTGTTTTGCATTAGCTGCCTCTTTTCCCTTTTCCCTTGCTACTTTATCACTAAAGCCTTTACTTATAGCTTTTTTATAGGCCATTAACTTTGCACTGTATATGGCCTTTTTTTCCTTGCCTTTGACGGATGAGTAATATTTGGCTCTAGCCCTGTATGTTGCCATCTTGCCGCGGTCGGACGTACGGTATCTGGCTCTGGTCTCCTTGCCTTTGTCAGATGCCTCGTATCTGGATTTGGCCTTCTTACCTTTATCAGATGCTTCGTATCTGGCTCTGGTTTTCTTACCTTTATCAGATACTTCGTATCTTGCTTGGTACTTTCTGGCTTTATTGCATCCTTTATCATTGATCATGATGCTTCTATACGACATTGATATAGTTTCTTCGAGAGTGTTGACCTGAGATAAACGACTCACTACAGGTTGATCTTCGTTTGCCGGGTTATTAATGATTGCTATTGACCTTTTTCCAAGCGTTGGATTATCAGATGATTTATGAAAAATCACCGTTGGATACTGAAGGGCATATTTGTTGGTTGTATTAATACGCATCGAACATAGAATAGTAGCTGCTTCAACAACTTCTCGGGAGAAAGCCTGAACCGATACTCCAGATAAAGAATAAGTATTATCTTTGAAATAAGGGCATAGTTCAGAAGTAATGTTTGATTGAAAAGAAAAAACAGAATCTTTCATTGAATTATTGAATTGTTGAGTTTTACAGTAAGACTGCTCTATCTTATAAAAGTTCATCTCTGAATAATCAATATTTAAGTCAATAACAGTGAAAAGCTTTTTATAACTATTTGATCAGGTTGTTAAATAAATTGAAATAAAATAGAGCTTGAATCAAGCTCAGTTTTTCATCGATCGATAAGAATCCAGGATAATGGCGGCAGCTTCCTTTCCGGCAATTCTTGCCTTTTTCCTATCACGATCGACTCCGTATAAAACTGAATTGTAAGCCTTTCGGTATGCTTTCATGTAAGCCTTCCCTTTCTCGGACTTTGCCCATGTTTGTTTGGAAGACTTTCGTTTCCGGGTACGAGCGTAAGCCTTTACGGCAGCCTTCCCAGCCTTGGACTCACGGTATGCTTTCTTATAAGCCTTGGTATTTCTGGGCTGAGCGTAACCTTTCTCGTGTGCCTTCCTTTTCCTTGACTGTTTGTTAGCTTCTGTGTGTGTCAGGGGCAGGGATTCCTCAGAACTGCACGATTCATGTGTCTTACTCTCAATGGTTGCAGTTATAACTTGCTCTTGTCTGTCTTTATGCAACAGATCAGGTGTAGTCCCTGGGCGTAATGACGGCTGAGACAAGCCTGCCAATGGATTTTCCGGAGGTAATTGATGGGCGGTTTGTTCTGCGTTTGTTAATGCTGGATCTGTGCATGAATGGTCACAGGAAAAAATGTCGTCAGGTGGCTCCGGTGAATAAAGATCTGGGCGCATTATTTCTTTTTCAAATAATGGGGAACAAGATATTGAAAAATCATTAAGTGAGCATGGAGATGGTAGTGTGACCTGATTGAAACATCTATCCACGAAAAAAACATTGTGAGGTGGGTCATGTTTCCGTACACAATGACCAGTCATGCTTGGCAGCGAACTGGAATCCTCAGGTAGTATTACAGTTACGTCTGAAGAATCCTGAAAACAGGAAGAGGCAGAAGCGAAAGGTGAGTCAACGTTAAGTCTGTCCATTGAATTATTGCACTCTTGAATTATAGATTAAGACCGATATTTTTTTAAAAAGTTCCTTCCGGGAAAAACTAATTTATCTCAAGTGATCTGACGTTTTTAGCTGATTGACTGCTTTGATTCCAATAGTTGAACTTTTTATTATAAATTATTTGCTATACGTGATTCTCTTATCAAGTTAGAAGCCTGCTTGCCAGCGATTCTTGCTTGTACTCTATCGCCGGTATTCTTGAAGGCTATATAGTCACTATCGACCTTTTTTCCAGCTGGGGAGTGTCAATTAAAATATGAACAGGCTCCATCAGCCGCTGAAGGCGTCTTCTGGTTTTATCAATATGCATGGCACATAGAATATTCGCTGCCTCTACAACTTCACGGGAGAATACTTGACTGGAAGAGCCGAATTCAGAAAAAGTAGGTCTTTCCATTGAATTCTTGAATTATGGAATGCCGACTTATGACAGATGTTCTTATTAAAAGTTCCCCCGATGACAACCCACACTTGATATTTACGTCAATCCGGATGTACAGGATGACTTGAGACGCTTTTCCGTTGTTTAACTGGGAACATTCTCGCAGCCCGTTGTTTGCTGCGCGCATTGACGTTTTAAGTTCGCCTGATTTCTGCGGTGCTGCCTAAGGCGCTCCCTTTCGCGCTCTGCGAAGGCAGGATCTTTGTAACGTTCTCTATGGCGCTCCCTGCGACGCTCCCTTTCCCGCTCGGCGTAAACAGGATCTTTGCGACGCTGCCTGGAGCGCTCCCTATCGTGTTCTGCGGAAGCAGGATCTTTGCGACGCTGCCTGGAGCGCTCCCTATCGCGTTCTACGAAAGCAGGATCTTTGCGACGCTGCCTGATACGCTCCCTTTCGCGCTCGGCGTAAGCAGGGTTTTTACGAAGCTCTCTTTGGCACTCCCTCTTGCGCTTCAAGTAAGCAGGATCTTTACAACACTCCTTGTGCCGCACCCTCTCGCGCTCAACGTACGCAGGATTACGGTGAAGCTTTCTCTGGTGCCTGGCTATTGAAGCGTTACTATTAACAATTGCCTCTGACTGTTTCGTGTGGTTGTCACTTGTTTTTTTGTTAAGGCTTTGCTGCTTGGAAGATGGGACAGAAAGATTGGTTATCTGATCATCTGGATTCCAATGGCTCGTTGTTGTTGGCTTAACGATCTCAAGCTCACTCTCTGGTAGGCATAGCCACTGAAGAAAAGGAATATCTGGCATTAATGATAATGTTTCATCTTCAGGTTTATCACTGGAGCTCAAGGGGAAATATTGATTAAGAACTGATTCTGGTATGTCAGGATCATCAGTACTGATAAACTCAGCTGTATCGTCAGGCGTTATAGGTTTAATGCCATGTTTATTCAATGAATTACAAAAATTATTGTTGTTTTTGGGTATATCTGATTGGTTATGGTAAATGGGAAAAGGAGTTGTCAATGCCTGAACAGGCATACCCTGATACGTCAAATGACATTTGCCTGAACCTGATTCACCCGTTCTTTCTAATAAATCTGATGAGCTGAAACAAGGATCAGGAAAAGCAAATTCAAATGGAGCCGACTTATTTGAGAGAATCATTGAGTTGTTGAATTATTGAATCAGTACTCTGACCTCTTCTTATTAAAATAGTTCCGCCTTTAAACAAACAACCCATTCGTTATGATAACAAGGAATAAAATTATGATACTGCTATTTAGAATGAAGATGTAAAGTTTTTCGAAAGTCAGCGTTATCACGGCTTGAAGGGTAGTGGTTGTCGTCTGGTTAGTGGATGTTCAGCCTGATTGTAAGGAGGGCAGGAGAGGAGAGATAGGGGATTTTGTGGACTTGGCCCAACATGCCCTTTCAGAGATTACCTCTATGAAGGAGACAGGCTCCTGAACTGCATAGCGGTGCTGTTTGAATATCACACCGCAGTATTTTTATGCCAGCAGCTGACAGTATAAAATTGATACTTACGTCCTGTTTTGCATCCGGTGAGATTTCAAGCCGGAAGTACAACGGAGGTCAGTGTTATGAATTCTCTAAGGCCGTTTTCAGATCTTCAGCAAGATCCACCCGGCTTATGACATTTGATTTTAAAGGATCAATCAGAACAGATGTCTCATACCCTCTAAGGGCAAGATCATTCAGAAATGTCAGCATTGCTTTTGTGAAATCATTCGGGCATTCAAATTCAACTTTTCTTGTGTATTCCGAATTGAAGGGAGTACCAATGGAGAGGGCCAGGCGTTTCCAGAGGGTGGGAAATTCACCGACAATACGTAATGCTACTGGAAAGTTAAAATCACTTAAGTACAATGACTCTCCCGTTGCCGTTATTGGTTCCAGATGATCCAGTAAGTCAGGACAAACATCATCCAGTTGGAACATCTGATTTTTATGGATAATTTCGCAACTTCGTAACAGGTCAAGCTTTTCTAATCCGGCCTTCAAGCCTTCCTGAGAAAAATAGTGGCGGAAAAATTCAATTCTGGTTTTTTCCAGACTGCCTTGATTATTCTCGCACGCCTCAGAATATTGATTGAAGTGGCGGCTGGCAAAGGCAAAAGCGATCAACTGTTTGGGGGATAGAAAGGATAGTTTGTTAACAATCCACTGATCCAGTTTGGGGAACCTGGTCGCAAAGTTATCCTGTTCGGCAAGCACCAGGCGATTGGCCGGAGTTTCTGCCATGGCATTATGTTTTTCAATCACTCGCTTTAATACGGCAGTTTGACTTTCTTGTTCGTAATCCAGATTTTTCAGCCCATCCAGTAACAATTTAGCTGCTTGCTCAATTGATACTTTTGGTTGCTTGGACTGACCGGGCCAATAAGCCTCAGGAAGCAGGTGAAACGGTGATTCACTGCCCTGCGAATTGCTGTTAGAAGCAGCCGGAATAGTTGGCATTTTGTCCTGAATCATGATGATAACCTCAGTTAATGGTTCATTATTATGGACTGCCAATTACTTAGATAGTTCCACAAGATAAACAGATCCCGATAAATTACTCTGGCTATCTTTAAATCCCTGTTTGATATTGCACCGAGTAATGCCTGCTGTATTTTGCTGACGTGACGCGAAGAATTGAAGTCCTTGTTTTGCGACTGACGGTTATGAACCTGTTTGCTATTGTTGGGGTAGCCAATCAATCCATGGCGTTGATGCTCGCAGATAACCGGCAGTTCTCCGCAGCTTTTGATCATTTCAATGGCGCTCCCGTAAAGGCGCAGCAGATTTACCGGTTGCTTATCTAAATCTGGACTTTAGACTTTGCATAACACGAAAGACTGGCCAGGTTTCAATAAAATAACAAGCCGACATCAGCGAACAATTTTTTCAGGTTCGCTTTTATTGCCGGTTTTTCTCTAAATGGCTGTATTTATGCAGCCTCTGCTTTATCTATCTTCAACTGGCCGGACAGTTCATCGAAATTGAACTCATATTTTTGATGATATCTATCCCAGCCCTTACGAATGGGGAACCTTGGAATAATTCGTGACAGGGCAATTCTCATCATGCCTGCGGTTGTTGTATCCGGAGATCTCCAGGGTATCCGGGAAATCTTCAGGCATGACTGATTTTTGCAGACGGTCAACAACTGTAATAATGCATAACCTGCCATTTTCAAATGCATCCAGCGCAGAAGTGTTCTCAATTTTTGCTGCCACAGATGACAGCAGCCAAATGCATGTTTGAGCTGGTGAAACATAGGCTCAACTGGCCACCGCTTTGCATAACCACGAAGTACATCAAGCCCTTCGTGTTCTGTATTGGTTGAGATGAAAATTCTTTTTTCAGTCAGCCCCTTATCATTCTCAAAACAGCTCCAGACAACCCGAATTTCTCGCCCTTTGAGGAATTTTGCCCGACAAATCAGAGTACGATATCGCACGGTGCAAAACTTGCTATACATCCATACTATGGCTTTGTGCTCAGGGAGTTTTTCTACCTTCTCAGCTGTCATCCTGGTGCCGTATTTTCTGGGACGTCCCGGTTTTTTGACTGCGGGTAATGTCGGTAATGCATAAAGGGCCCGGTTTGATGGTATTTGACCAATGACTTCAATACCCATTTCCAGTGTTGGCTGCATCAGCGTCCGATTCATGTACCAGCAGTCCGCCACCAGCCGTAATGCGCGGTCCCGTACTTCCTTGCGTACAACCTTGAGCATGGCAACAGCGATTTTGAGTTTGCTGGCGTTACCTGAAGCAGGGGCCGGAAATGAAATAATAGGGATGCCGGTGAAAACCTCGTCTGCTACCCGTTCGAATATAACGGCCAGTGACACCCAGCATTGCCCCCAAATGTACTGAGGTCGATTAGTCTTCTTGCTGTGTTGATGGTGGGTACGACAAGCAGGGGCATTGTCAGAAAACCGTTCTATCACCCAGTCATCAAGAGCAAGAGTAATCGGTTCATCTGGCGGTGCCTTTGAACAGACCAGTCGGATCAAGCGACACGCCAGGTGCTTCCATCGCCATTTACCCTGTGAGATCCAGTGGTGGTAACTGCTCCATACACAATGAAAATCAATGGATAAAAGTGCCTGTGTAACGAAACCATCGGTTGAAAGCATACAGCCGAAAAGTAGCTCGCAGAACGTTGGTACCGCAACTGGTGATAGCGCTCTGGCAAGAAAGGTTGTATATAAAGCGAGCTCCTGAAGGATTACTCGGTGATCTGATGTGAGCATGGCAACCATCTCGGATTTCATCGTTGGGGATGGTTGCTATTAGCAGTTTATTCACTTTTTGCTGAACTATTGTGCTTTGGGAACTCTAAAGTCGAGATACGAATGAACTGGCTGTTTTTTTCATCTGGTGTTGTCAACTTATAAACTTCACCAATTTCAGGAACCGCCCATTCCTCCCGCTGATAGCCGACAACGGATCGCTGCTCTTCCAGCTGATCACCCACCAGCTCCCACGATGCCTTAATGCCCGGAACCACATAGCTTTCAATTCGGTCTCTGGCATCAAGGCGCTCATCAGTTTGGCTGTCGGTATTGAATAACAAAACAGAAACATTCTGATCCTTGGGAGGCTCGGTCAGGATCAAATGGCCTCCAAGGTAAATATCATTGTTGTCGATGCTGATCCCGATAAACGCCTTACGCGAAGCCACATCACCAATGGTGCGGTCAATCCGGGAAATGTCCTGAAACAGATTGTTAACGTTGCCATCAATGACCTCGTTTCCAGTAACCCGACCGCCACCGTCTTCTTCATCGGTGAGGCGCTGACTTTCGAATAGTTTTACGTCGCTATTAGTAATAGCCATAGCAATTCCTTATGTTTGGTTGACATAAATAAATGGTGAATGAGTGGCGAAAGGGAGGAACTTTTATAAGAAAGCGTAGTCTTAATCTGTAATTCGATAGTTCAATAATTCAATGAATCAAACCAATCAACTTCCTTCATTCAATGCTGCTTTTTCTTATCTTTGTTCCAGCGCATCAGGTTTAGTAGATCAAGAACAGCAATTTGGCACCACCGAACAGCAGCCTGTTTATCAAGGCATACCAGTTCAAGTGATGAACCCTATTCCTACTTACAATAGCGGACCACATACATATCAAAATGAAGCTAATTATTCTAATTCATTGAATAAATATAGTATTGAATCTCTAACAAATTTCGATTCAGAAAACGCTCCTGGAACAAGTATTCAAGAGATACAACAATCCATTCTTGATGAATATGACCCTTACCAGCTTAATTATGAACCCGTTAATGATGGATTACTACTAACACCAAGTACTCCCTTTCAGCAGCTAATATCATGGGGCGAGCTTGAAATTAGAGAGCAAACAACAGCGAATCATACAAGCTCAGGTTTACAGTTAACTAATCTTCCTGCCGGAATTCATAGTTCACAAGATTTACGGCCAGTTGCTGTCGTTAATCCGTTATGCATGCATCAAGCGACAAGCGAAAACCCAACAACCCAGGCAGAAGTTAATGTTGAGGGCAGTTCTTCACTTGCCGAGCGCAAAAGGGAGCGCGAAAGGGAGTGCTACCAGACAGATCCCGCTTATGCCGAGCGCCAAAGGAAGAGCCATAGGGAACGCCAAAGGGAGCGCCATAGGGAGCGCCAAAGGGAGCGTTACCAGACAGATCCCGCTTACGCCAAGCGCAAAAGAGAGCGCCAAAGGGAGCTTCGCAAAGATCCCGCTTACGTCGAGCACGAAAGAGAGCGCCAAAGGGAGCGCCTAAGGGAACTTCGCAAAGATCCCGCTTACGCCGAGCGCAAAAGGGAGCGCCAAAGGGAGCGTTACCAGACAGATCCCGCTTACGCCGAGCGCCACCGGGAGCGCCAAAGGGAGCTTCGCAAAGATCCCACTTACGCCAAGCGCGAAAGGGAGCGCAAAAAGCAGTATCGTCAGTCAGTCAATTCAGCTAAAAACTCAGATGATTTACCACTGACTTCTAATTTAACTGAAACGCCCCAGAGTTCCAGTAAAAATTCAGAAGGTAATGTCACCGCTTTTCAGTCGTCAAGCTGAAGGAATATTTACAGTCCCGATCGCCCCCTCTCAGCCTTAGTGAACGGTTAACAAGCGAAGGGTAAGAAGGTATTGGTCGCTATCGTCCGGGTAGGCAAACGGCATAAGCTGTTGTGCCTCAATGGGAGTCCCATTGGAACGATCAAAGATAACGGAAAACTGCCGGTTATCCGGGAGCGTTAGAGTCATCGTTTTATTGGCCGCTTTGGAGAGAGCAAAGAGGCTCTTGACCGTCAGCCGGGAAACCCAACCGGCCTCGCCATTGCCAGAGAGAATGATTGGCCTACCGTGGCTTAGTTGACCTTCTTGAATTAGCAAAGCCCCGGTCAGGCTGCGCTCGGTGGTTTGCTCTACCGGGTTCCATTCAAATTCATTGATCCAGAGCAGATCGTCGGGAAGTGTTATGGTATCGAGTTGCATCAGACCGTCCTCAAACCTGCATTTTTAAGCGCATCAAGCAAACTTGCTTCATCCGTTGGAGCAATGCCAATATTCACACCACCGCCCGGATATTCGAGCCGGATAATACGCTGAGGGGATTCTGAAGCAGTGCGGGGGGCTGTTGCTGTCGTGTTCACCTGGCTCTCTTGAAGGGCTTTGGCTTTTTCATTATTAGTCTGCCGCAAACGCTCATTGTAAATCTGCTCGCTGATCCGCAGGGCAGAGGTAATATTCATGACTGCCTCCTGATCCCCTTTGGCAATAGCCTCCACCTGCTGTGCCTTTAGATCGTCACGCTGGCTTTGATAACGGCGCTTCTCAATATCAGACTGTCTGCCCTGCAGTTCATCCAGTTCATCTTGCAGGCTGTTTAGGGTATTGCGGGAACTGTCACCTAAGCTGGCCATGTTTTGTTTGGCTGAAACAATGGCGTTATTGAGCCGGTCTAAATCCTGATTATTCAGGAGACTCATTGTATTAGCCGCTCGCTCGCCCTGAAGGATAAAGCTTCTCGCTGTGGAGCCACCGATCTCATAGCTCTCTAATAGTTCTTCGAGGGCGATCTTCTGCTCCAAGTACTGACTTTTGACATAGGCAGCATTTTTTGCAGTCTCATTCATCCAGCTGCTGATGCCGGTAACATCAAAGGTATAAGAGTGCTGTAGCTTGTTGAGTTCTTCTCTGGTTTCTTCGAGCTGACTTTTCAGTTCGGCAATACTGCTAATAGCCTGCTCGGTGTTTACGTTGCCAATACCATTCATAGCAACAAAGGCATCGTGTGCAGCACCACTCATGCCCTGAAGTTCTGCGGTGAGGGTGTTGTAATGACCGGTCATTACTCCGGCAATAGAGGTGACATCAGTCAAGGCTTCGGCCTGTTGCTCCCCGGCTTCCTCTGCAGTGTCGCCAACGTCTTTCAAGAATTCCTTGGTTTTGTTTGCCTCTTTGTTGAACTGCTGAAGCTTTTTCCGGCTAGCCTCGGTCGCCTCGTAATATTCCTCCTGAGACAGGATGCCAGCACTTAATGCTTCTGCCAGAGCTACCCCTAAACTGGCTGCCCGGGTTTCGGCACTATTAACCTGTGCCATTGCATCAGCGGCGTCTTTAAAAGTAGTTTTTGCAGTTTCCCCAGTATTTTTAAATGCATCCTGAACCGTTTTCTGGCTATTAACCAATTCATCCGCGTAATTTTGCCAGAGTAGTTTCTGGCTCCTGGTCATGGTCTTGGCTGAATTGTCTGCTGTCCTTACCGCATCCCTGCTTTCCCTCGGCAAAGCTGTTGTACACCCCGCTCAGCGCATCCCGGACATCCTTGGCATCCTCAACCGTCTGCTTGGCAAACTCCTTGGTCAAACCGCCAAGAAAGTCTGTGGTGCCCTTCAGCTTTTCAGCAATGCCATCAAAGCCCAAAGCATCGCTATCCTTTTTAGCCAATTCAGCCAGCTGGCCATTCTGGTTCATCCGCTCAATTTCGGCAGCGATGCCAGCCAGGGTTTCCTTGGCGTAATCCAGAGCCCCGCTCTTGGCCACCTCATCCTGGAACTGCTGCCAGCTGTCTTTCAGGTTACTGACATAACCCGACAACAGACTCATGTTTTTGGCGGCAGCACCTTCTGAGCTTTTGCCAATCTCCTGAATAAGCCCTCTTATTGCCTCCCGGCCAAGCTTTCCGGCGCTGGAAAGTTTTTGGATCTCCTGTACATTCTTCCCGGTGACCTTTTCCAGCAAATCCCATACAGGGACACCACGCTCCAGCAGCATCAATATTTCTTCGCCCTGAAGCTTTTGTTTTGCCCAGGCTTTACCTAATCTCAGGGTGATGCCGTTTAGTCACTCCATGCTGCCGCCAAGCTTTGATGCCTGGTCAATAATGGCTTGCATAGAGCCATCGGTAGGATCAAGGCCAAACGCCTTTAAACGTACAAAAGCTTCAGACACTTCTTCCAGCTGGAATGGTGTATTCCGGGTAAAATCCTTGATCCACTGCATGGCCTTTTGGGCTTCTTCAGACGATCCGGTAATCGCCTCCATCTGAACGCCCAAACGCTCAAACTGGTCGCCTGTCTGCAATACCCCTTCAATGCTTCGCTTTGAAGGTATAGAGTCCACCCGCTGCCGCTGCCAGCCCAAGAAAACGCCGGGTAAGCTTGCCGACGGATGTACTGGCCGATTCGGCATCCTTGGCGGTTTTTTTCAGGTTGCTATTGCGTAGCGTTCTCGCTGTCTGCCGGGCGCTTTCGTTCGCCCGCTTAAATGCTGTCCGGGTCTCGCTCAGCTGCTGTTCGAGTTTGGCCTGCTGCTGCTTCAGGTTTTTGGTCGATAACCCCGCAGAGGACATTGAGCCTCGCAGTTTGGCCAGCGCCTCCCGTTGGCGGTTATATTCGGTATTCGCCTTTTTTACATCTCTCCGGGCTTTTGCCATGGCCGCCTGCATGGCCTTGGTTGGCTTGTCGGTCTTGCCCATTTCCCGGCCAAGATTGGCCACTTTATCTTCCGCCTCCCGAAAAGCCCGACCGGCATCTTGGGTGGCTTTGGTCTGCTTTCTGAAAGACGTAAGTAGCTTATTCTGGTTTTCAAGTTCCTCTAACTGGCCTTTAAGTTTATTCGCCTCTTTCCTAAAGGCATCCAAAGAGGCAGAGGATTTTTTTACGTCCTTTGATAACAAGTCCTTCGCTTTCAAGACCAAGCGGATTGCTGATTCTTTGATAGCCACAGTGCTGTACCGAACAAAAAGCCCCTGCTCTTATTCAGAAACAGGGGCTAAATGGACAGGACGCAAAAGGTTGCTTTATCCAGCAAGATCAATCTGCATGAAGGTGCTTAGCCCAGAGCCGGTGATGGTCGTATCTACCAGAACATCAATTTCCAGCGGAATACTGGCAAAGTCATCGGAGATAAAGTCAAGATTCTGGACCGGAGAGAACTTTATCCGATGAACCCGGATATTGGACGCCTTACCGTCCTGGGCATCGTTCAGGCCTTCCATAAACAGGACAAACTCTTTGCCTGATTCAATCAAGGCCTGAACCATATTGCTGGCGGTATAGCTCACGGTGACTCCCAGGTTATCAATGCCACCGAGATAGTTTTTCAGCTCCTTCTTATCTTCTTCAAAGCTGAATTTGAACTCGCTCACGTTGCCAACTGGCAGCAAGGGAGCGGAGTCATCTGCTGGCTTCAGGTAGATGCTACCAGCACCAATAAAACTACGGTCCATCGTAGACATGGCTTTTCTCCTATCCTGTAGGTCATGGGTTAATCATGGGAGGGTTTCACATGGTAGAACTGGTGTTTGAACAGCCCAATGTGCTCGGTACTGAGTTAGAAGCCTGCTGCCAGAGTCCGGTGACGGGCTTCTTTCGGGATGGGTTTTGCCATACCTGTCTGGAAGATTCCGGCAGTCATACGGTCTGCGCCCGAATGACCGATGAGTTCCTGCAATTTTCCCTGTCCAAAGGCAATGATCTCATTACACCTAATCCGGAGCTTGGCTTTCCTGGCCTGAAAGCCGGTGATCGCTGGTGCCTGTGTGCAGCCCGTTGGGCAGAGGCTCATGAGGCAGGTGTCGCCCCGCCCATTTATCTGAATGCAACCAATAGGGCGGCACTGGAAATCGTTGAGCTGGCAACGCTAAAACAGTTGGCTGCTGATGAGCCTTAAAGTACGACCTCGATGCTCACTTGCAGGTCTGCAAACGACAGATGGGCATTGCTTGGCGCAATATCAAACTGGGTTTCACTGAATTGGATATTTCGGGCTTCTGGAGTAAAGCGTTGGCCGGTAGTGAATAGCTCACGAATGGCCTGTTCGGCTTTTTCCGGGGACTGCTTGAACAGGGCGGTGAGTTCTTCAATATCGCTGCTGACTTCCTGCTCAATGAGCATGGATATTCCATTTGGCTAAATAGCCATCGTCTTTCAGTTTTCGGTCGACCTCATAAACCTGACCATTGGCCAACACGGTATCGCCACGCTTCAGCCGGATAGCACTATCCAAAGAGAGAACGGTGACTTCGCCCTGAACAGCCTCATACATACCAAGTGCCACCAATTCTTTATTAATGATTCCCAGGGTTTCCAGCGATGACTGATCCGAAAGCGTCAGTAAAACCGACTGCCCGAAGGTTGAAAGTATGGTGTGATCCATCACTTTGAAAGCTTCATCCATTGGTGCAGTCTCCTTGCTTTTGGGTTAGCTCATGGTCAGTTTGATTACTGCCCGTGGTCGTAAGTTGATGGGCAGTGGATTCGACTGGGTATGAACAATCACACCCTTCTCAAAATCCATCACCTTCTGCTTGGCATAGCGTGGCAGGCCGATGGTGTTCACCGTTTCCACAAAATCTGCCGACGCAAACCAGGTCCTGAAGATATCCGCACCGGTTGGGTAGAGATAGCTTCATTTTTAAAGGTGTACCACTGTCGATTATGACTCATCCCTGTCATCCTTTGCTGGTTGATTGGTAGCGTTGATAGACCAACTCCTTGGCGGTATCGGTGCCAACCAGCGTCAAATAGCCCCCTTTCTTGCTTTTGGTTTTGGGAAATGTAGCGATAGGTTTGCCAGCCTGAGAGGAACCCTTAACCGGAATCGCCCAATCGGCTCCCTGCTCCCGACAGAAGGCATACACTTCATCGGTGTAGTGGCCACCAGAATCGATGCAGACCTGAGCCACATTCATTTTGGTGCCATCCTGACGGGTATAAGTTTTGTGAAGCATATCCGCCAAGGCATCCCAGATACCTTGTCGGGAGAGGTCTCCGTATAAACGGACATAATCAATAGACCAGCTTTCCTCGCCAGCTCCCCAGCCGGTTACTTCAAACTCAAAGCGGTCATCCTGGACATCACAGCTAACCGTCAGTATCTCCACCCACCACGGCACCTCTGCCGGGTAATGTTCCCGTCGCTGGTAGAGCAAACTATGCTCAACAGTCTCACCTTGTTCCGTCCATGTCTCGCCAAGCACAGTATTGGTCCAGTCCTTGAACTGTACCGGGTTACTCTTGGCGGCGAGGAAATCCTCTACTGGATTTTGCCAGCTGTACCAGCCGTTAGGGCTGTAAAGCGAACTCAGATGAAAACCGGCTACCTTGCTGCTTTTTTCAGTTTCAGCCTGCCAATGGCCATTAACGCCCTTCTTGATTAATTTAGTGACATACCCTCGGGTAAAGCCCTGCTGTCTGGCGAATGCTGCCTGAGTCATTAAAGCCATAGCGTCTCATCCGGCAGCGGTAATTAAGCTGCCTATTTTCTGACCAATTTCGCAAATTCAGAGGCCGTTTTAAAACTACTTAAGCCTTCGCAGCATTATACGAATCATGCATATATAAACGAAGGCTTCTGAACTCCTTGGTAACTGTTCATAGTCTTTAGACAGTCGTCTGGAGCCTTCAAACCAGCCAAAGGTTCTCTCAACCACCCAGCGTTTGGCTTGAACTACAAACTTTCCCCGAGGGCGCTTTGTTATTTCAAGCTCCCTTTTGGGTTTGAAGCGACAAAACCACTCTTCAAGGTAACCCCGGTAGCCACAATCAGCCCAGACTTTCCTGATTTTCTTAAAGTATTTCTTAAGGTGAGCCAGTATGAACTGCCCTGCAAAACTATCACTGAATGCGGCAGTGTGTACCCATACCACCAGGATCAGGCCAAGAGTATCAACAGCTATATGACATTTTCTGCCTTTTATTTTCTTTCCGCCATCATAGCCTCGATCCCCCCTTTTACCGATGTTTTCACGGATTGGGAGTCGATGCTTGCTGCTGTTGGTTGTGGGTCTTTGCCCACCTGGATTCGCACCTGGCCACGAAATGCATCATGCACCTTTTTCCATGTTCCATCTTTTTGGTACAGCCTGGTTTTCAGCAACCCCCTATCCACGTTTTAATCACCCGATTTCAAGCAACTTTAAAACGTTCAATCAAACGCTAAAAAACATGTCTTCACTCCCACCACAAACGCAGTGAGCCCGCCACGGCACCTTTTAACAAGTCAGCTGAATATAAACCCAGCTGACTGATCCAGCCTGTCTTTTACGGCCTCCCAGCCAGGCATCGCATCTTCCATCAGGCGATAGAATCGCTCGCTGTGATTATGCTCTGCCAGGTGGCAACATTCATGAATAATCACATAATCAATGCATTCTCTCGGAGCCTTTACCAGTAAAGGATTTAATGTAATGGCACCTTGTGCAGAACAACTGCCCCATTGTGTCTGCATGATTTGCAGTCTTAGTCTGGGAGGCGCAGACACCCAGAGCAGCTGAGGTAGCAACACTGATAAGCGTCGATGAAACACCTCCTGTGCCCGAATCTTGTACCATTGAGCAAGCAGGGCTTTCACCTTCTCGCTGGACTTTTCCCGTACAGTAACCTCCAGTCGCCCCCGCAACATTTTGACTTGGGCCTTATCATCAGGCGACACAAACACCTTCAGGAGATGCCGTCGCCCTAGATAAAGATGAGACTCGCCACTGACATAGTTTCTCGGTATAACGTGTTCAGCCTGCTCACGGAACTGCCGAAGTTGTGCAAAAATCCAGCGAAGCCGCTTCTTGACCGCAGCAATTACCTCAGCATCAGAGGCCGACACAGGCGCTTTTGCCAGCACCCGACCATCCGGTTGAACCTTGATCAGCACCTTGTTGGCATTCCCCGATCGAGCCACCCGCTGAACCAGCACCTGTTCATCACCGTAGTTGACCTGCAGCTCAACCGGCATGGGCTGAGCCTTTGCGGGTAATCTGAACAACGTGTTCCACCATCGCTTTAGCCTGATCCATTCCAGCTCCGGCCTCCTTGCAGGTTTTGAATAACAAAGGCAATAATCCCTTACGAATACTGGCTTCGATATTCTGTGGATTGATGGAGTTTTCTGCCACCGCCGCTGTTACCAGAGTGTCCACCTGGAAGGCAAGATCAATCCAGGATTGCAATTCCCCCTCCTGCGACTGTTCCACCGCCTCTGGAAGCACCAGTTTGAAAATCCCGAACAATGCCTGCGCATGCCGGTTACCTTCAAACTGATCCGGAATCTCATCCAGTTTGCGATCCTGAACCTGCTCTTCAAACTCCTTAAACAGCAGGAACTGTTTTAACGGGTAATCAAACATAGCCTCCGCTTCTTTGATCGCATCCCGCAACAGCTCTGAAAACTTCGCCTTGGCATAGGGGTCATTATTCAGATCCTGCTCAATCTGCCGGGCTATGCGAGTCTTGATAATATCCGTTTCATTGCGGGTTTTATCGTCGCTCCACTCTTCCGGTTTCTGATGGTGCCCCATTCGGTTCACTTCATAGATACCCTTAGACTCACGAACCTCAATGCCCACCACATGCTTGTCCATCAGTTTTTTGATTTTCTCGGCGTACTCATCATAACTGACCGCTTCGCCCGCATCCTGCATGGCCAGCTTCCTCAGGCTACTGAACTGTTTCACTGTCTCTTTATAATGATTCCGGTCCGCTTCCGAAAAACTCTTGTCTTCAAAAAAGGTAGATGACTGCAAGGCAACTTTCAGGCAGCTGGCAAACGAAGACAACGCCGTATAGAAATCGTCCCGGACTTTGAGGTGAACATCCACCAGCTCGCCATCACGTTCTTCTATTTTGGGTATCAGCACCTGCCGCATGGCTTCAATATCAGCCTTATTCTTTACGCTGGCAAAGATAGCCCATAACTCATCATAAAGCCGTGGCAGCCGTTTATATTCGCTACTCATCTGATGGTAGAGACCTTCCAGGTCATCAATATCAAATCCACTCTGAGTGCGCGCGGCAAGGTCCTGGTATTTCGCCAGTGTGGTATCCAGCTCACCCAGAATGCCCCGATAATCAATCAACAGGCCGAACTCTTTCAGGGGATGCAGTCGATTCACCCGGGCGATGGCCTGAATGAGGTTGTGCTGTTTCAGAGGCTTATCAATGTAGAGCACCGTGTTTTTCGGTTCATCAAAACCCGTCAGCAGCTTATCAACCACAATCAATAACTTGAGGTTGTCGTCGGTATCAAAGCGCTCAACGATGTTATTGGTATAAGCATCATCATCTTGGCTGCCAACATTCTCCTTCCACCACTTGGTCACCTCCGGAAGATTGGACTCATCAATATCTGTATTGCCTTCTCGGGAGTCCGGCGCTGAAATCACCACTGCCGATTCAAACTCCCCAATCTCATCCAGAAATTGCTTATAGCGAATGGCATCCAGTTTACTGCCGCAAGCCAACTGCCCCTTCAGCCCCTCATCGATGTTGCCGGAAAAGTGAAAAGCGATATCCAGAGCGATCATTCGCAACCGGTCCTCCGCCTGGTAAACGGCTTTTTTGCGGGCGTACTTTCTTTTTAAATCGGCCTTCTGCTGGGGTGAGAGATCTTGAGTGACCCGCTCAAACCAATGATCAATAGCCCGTTTGTTCACATCCAGATCAGGAATACGCTCTTCATACAACAACGGCGTTACCGTCTTATCTTCCACCGCCCGCTGCATGGTGTAAGCGTGAATAATGGGGCCAAACTTATTGGTTTTCTTGCTCTCTTTGAGCAATGGCGTCCCGGTAAAGGCTACAAAAGCCGCGTTGGGCATAGCCTGCCTCATGCGGATGTGGTTTTCGCCGCCATGACTCCGATGCCCTTCATCCACCAGCACTATCAGGTCAGCACTGTCGTTACGACACTCCGGCAGCGTGGTAGCGGTGCGGAACTTATTAATAATGGAGAAAATAATCCGCTTTGAACCGCTGCCAATCTCTGCGGCCAGCTGGCGGCCGGTGGACATTTTTGCGTTACTTTTCCCCTTTTTGCCCGATAGCTCGCCGCCGGTTTCAAAGGTATTACTGAGCTGGTTTTCCAAATCTTTCCGGTCAGTCACCAGAACAATCCGACACATGACCAGGTCTTGCCGCAGCACCAGTGCCCGGGAAAGAAACACCATGGTAAAGGATTTACCAGAGCCGGTGGTGTGCCAGATAATCCCGCCTTTGCGGCCACCGTCTGATCGTCGGTTCTTGATACGCTCAATCAGTCGTTTAATGCCAAACACTTGCTGGTAACGAGCCACCACTTTACCGAGCTTTTTATCGAACAGGACAAACAGCTGAGTCATCTCCAGCAGCCGTTCCGGAGTCAACAAACTGATCAGCAACCGATCCTGCCCCGTTAGCGCCAGTTCACCACCAGTAATCAGGCTCTCATACCAGTCCCGGTCTTCTGGTGTGCGATGGTGAAACAAGCGGTCTTTTTGCTCAGATGTCAGTGCCCGATTTTTAATATCGTGCATCTCCGCTTCCGAGAAGCCTTCTTCCCGCCAGGCAGACCAGAATTTGGCGGGCGTCCCTTGGGTGGCATAGCGGCCTTCGCTGCCATTAATGGACATCAACAACTGACTGTAGGCAAACAACCGGGGAATTTCGTCCTGTCGCTGGTTACGCAGAGTCTGGGAAATACCTTCATCCACCGTAGGACCACCGCCGGTTTTGCCATCGGGCCGTTTGGCCTCAATCACCACCAGGGGCAAACCGTTGACAAAACAGACAATATCCGATCGTCGGTGGTTAACACCACTGGCTCGCTGTACCTTGAATTCTTCGGTGAAATGGAAGCTATTGTTGGCCGGATTGACCCAGTCCACTAATGGAATCGTGGGCGTGGCTCTTTTGCCATTGTCCACAAACTCGGTGACCGAAATACCCAGCAGCATATGGTTGTAGAGCTTTTCGTTGGCGTAGGTCAGCCCTTCATTCAGTGCCGGTGTGCTCATTTCCGTCACCATGCCATCGATGGTTTGTTCCGACAGTGGGTAGGTTTTTCCGCCATAGGTAAATCGTCGTTTACGCAGTTGTTCACGCAAAATATCGTGCAACACCACCTCGGAGGTTTTGTCACCCCGGGCAGCCAACGCCGCTTTTGGCGGAAGGAAGGTCCAGCCGAGATTGTGAAGCAGTGTCAGGGCCGGAATTTTTGCGGAGAGCTCCTCTTTGAATTGAGGCAATGGATGTTGGACGGCAAGGTTCATGATGCGAATGACTCCCTGGCTCATGGCCGGTGGTTATACTGTGTCAACCGGTGACGTTGAGTTCCTGTGTATTTGAAAAAACGTCGATGGAAATGGCTCTGTTGGTGATGAAACAGAGCCTTATTTTGGGTTTATTCCGTGTTAGCCTCTTCAACAGTGACCCGTCGTTTACCGGTGAGCAGTTGTTGCATCAGGGCTTTTTTCTCCAACTTCAAGTTTGCAAGCTTCTGCTGAAAATTGGTTATTTCGTGATCTGACACCAAAAGAACCTCAGCTATAGCCTGCTGTTCCTTGTATGCAGGAAGTGCGAACTGGATGTTTAACAAATCCTTGGGGTTAACCCTTCTGGCTTTACGCCCCCCATTGGCTAAACCAAGATTTGCAACATAAAAATCTTCACGAGAAACGAAATTGATAAACCACGTTTTATCGACATTACTCTTAATGTCAAAGGCTGGAAGATCCAGTGTCGACTCATAGCGATCAAGCTGTTCAGGAATAATGCCAAATGCACCGTTCAAAAAATCAAGTTTGCTATAAATAAACTGCCCGGCTCGTCTCTGGTAATACTTAGTGGAAGAGCTACCAGAACGTTTTTCCTCCTTGGCAATGACTCCTTTACCATAAAGCTTGACGGTCAGTTTTTTTGCAATTGCTCCATCAGAGCCTGATATACGACTCTCCTCAATCAAATCGGACATCTTGCAAGTTTGCCAATCGTCAAACCCCGGCAAACGCCTCTTTCCCGTTAACAACTGCTGCATCAGCGCTTTTTTCTGCTGCTGGCTGTTGGTAAGCAGTTGTTCGGTAGTGGTGATGGCTTTGTCCCAAGCTAAAATCGTTTGAGCAATTTTTTTCTGCTCTGATAAAGGTGGAACATATACAACCTGATCAGTTATATCCGACTTTTGGACATGAAGAAGGGTAGCTTTAAAACCATGAGCTTTTTCTTCGATACGCTCTGTGACTGTAAGCAAGGATTTGTAGAGCCAAGTAGGATCAATTCCCTCTGCTGGAGTTAGCTTATATATATGTTGATTAAGAACACCTTTCGGGCCATCCCATATCTTTGGACCAAAGGACGCTCCTTTAGAGCCAGCCCAAGCAAATAAAAGCTGTCCAGGCTCGATAACCCACTGAGTTTTTGGTTCACCAGCAAAATAATTAAATTTTTTGGAACCATTCAAATTTTGAATACGAATGATAGGTAAGCCGCTATCCGACCATTCGCTGGCCTTAAAACCTGCTCCGTTACCAAAGCTGCAAAGCTGGCCAACTGTAGCTTTCTTCCACCCATCAGGCACCATAACCCAACTCCTTGAGATAACCTTCCATCTTCACTTCCAGCTCCGCCAGCTCTGCTTTCAACTGCAAACGCTCGGCACGGACCACGTCCAGATCGATCTCTTCCTCTTCCTCAAAGGTATCCACATAGCGGGGAATATTGAGGTTAAAGTCGTTCTCCTTGATCTCCTCAAAGCTGGCAACGTAGGCGTATTTATCCACATCCGCCTGGGCGCGGTAGGTGTTGATGATCTTGTTCAGATTTTCTTCTGTGAGCAGGTTCTGATTTTTACCCGGTTTGAATTCACGGCTGGCATCAATAAACAACACATTGGTATCGCTGCGTTGTTTTTTGAAAATCAGAATCGCCGCCGGAATACCGGTACCATAAAACAGTTTTTCTGGCAGACCAATCACGGCATCCAGCAGGTTTTCTTCTATCAGTTTCTGCCGAATTTTACCTTCAGCGGCACCCCGGAACAGCACGCCGTGGGGAACCACCACCGCCATACGACCACTGCCCGGTTTTAGAGTTTCGATCATATGGAGAATAAAGGCATAATCGCCTTTGGTCTTTGGCGGAATGCCCCGGCGGAAACGACCAAACTTATCATTGGCAGCACCATCGTGCCCCCATTTATCCAGAGAGAACGGCGGGTTGGCGACCACGATATCGAACAGCTTCAGATCACCCTGGGAATCACGGAGTTTAGGGTTACGAATGGTGTCACCCCACTCAATGCGGTGATTATCTTCACCATGCAGGAACATATTCATAATGGCCAGCGACCAGGTGGAGCCAATGGCTTCCTGACCGTAGAGCGCGTACTTTTTGCTGCCAGTTTTCTTGCGGATTTTCCGGCCCAGTTTCATCAGCAAGGAGGCAGAACCACAGGCCGGGTCACACCCTTCATCGCCTTCCTGAGGGTCCATGAGCTCAGCCATCAAATCAGAGACTTCTGGCGGTGTATAAAACTCCCCGGCTTTCTGACCACCACCGGCGGCAAAGTTTTTGATCAGGTACTCGTAGGCATTACCGATCACATCCAGCCCACCCACACGGGATGGACGCAGATTCAACGCCGGTTTGGCAAAGTCTTCTAACAAATGACGGAGAATTTCGTTTTTCTGCTTTTCTTCGCCCAGTTTGTCGGTGTTGAAGGAGATGTCCTGGAACACACTTTTGGCAGAATCCCTCAGCTTGGTGCCATTGGCTTCTTCCAATTCATGGAGACAGCGATCGATACGTTCACCGTTGCCCGGCTGGTGGCGGCGTTCCCACAGGCTGGTAAAGTTAGCCTTAAAGCGGTCTTTTTCGGAGCCATCGTCGTTGCGCATGATCACATCGGGAATGATGAAGCGTTCGCTTTTCATCATCTCATCGATCAGTTCCGGCTCGTTGCCATACTCTTTTTCGTATTCATCGCGGTGGTCCTGCCAGACATCGGAGATGTACTTGAGGAACAGCATGGTCAGGATAAAGTCTTTGTAGGTGTCGGCGCTGACGGTTCCACGGAAGGTGTCGCAGGCAGCCCATAAAGCTTTGTTGATAGTGTCCTGGCTGACTTGATCAGTCATTGTCGTTTTCTCCCTGAGTAGATTCGGGGTTATTGAGTAATTCACTGGCCACCTGTTGCAACTGCTGTGAACGGTTAGCTATAAGACAGTGGTAAAGCTGTCGTTCCTGCCGGGCGGTTTCGGCCAGTGCCAGTACGCTTTTCTGCCGGGCAATGGAGGGCACTACGATCTCCATCGCCTCAAGCACGCCACGGCGAATGCTGGTCTGGGCGGTGCCAACGCTCCCCATTTGCAGGTATCTCTGGCTTTGCTGCTGATTGATCTGCCACGCCAGAAACTCGGGCAGCAATGTTTCTGGATTATTGACTCGCAAATGAAAGAAATGAGGCGAAGAAATGGTCTGCTCTGGTGTGTTCTGCAAACAGACAGCGATGTTGTTTTGCCCCCGCATGACAAACAGCACATCACCATCCATCAACCAATCAGGTTGTTTTCGGCCCGTTAGTTCAGTGCAGATCAGATTTGACCACTCTATTCCCGTAGCTTCAGGCTTAATGTTGCGAATCTGAACCACCAAGACACTCCCATTGATGACTTCTTTAATACTCCCCCTGAACGGGTAACCCGACTTGATCTGGGCGAGCTGCTTTAAATGATATTTCATGTTTTTTCTGCATCACTCTCGATAAAGCAAATGTTAGCTTTACTTTCGTACCAATGCAATCAAAAATTTACATCACTGACAATGATGCATAAAAAGGAGGGTAAATTGAACACCAAAATTGCTCAACAGTAGTAAAACCGGGGTCATTCATTATGCACAACAATTGACGTTTTGGTGATAAGTAAAGAAATTTCCACAATGAAAGACATGGCCCCAAGCTTTCCTTGGTCTGCGTCAGTACCGGCGGCGGCAAGTCAGTGATCATCGCTGACTTTATCCATGGGGTTTTACAGCACTGGCCAGACCAGCGCTTCCTGATTCTCTCCCATGTGAAAGAGATCATTGAGCAGAACCATGAAAAGATTATTGCCCAGTGGCCAGAAGCCCCGACGAGCATTTACTCAGCCTCTATGAATTCCCGCAATACCGATGCTCAGGTACTGTTTGCCAGCATCCAGAGTGTTCATAAAAGAGCAGAGCAGTTAGGCCATTGTGATTTACCCATTATTGACGAATGCCATCTGCTCAATAGTGAAAGTTTAGAAACATCGCTGCGGTTTTGAGACTATTCGGGAGTGGGTCTGTTTCCAGCATGGTGGTTACGCCCGGCAGAAAGCGGTCATGTGGTGGGTAAAGTGGGTTGAGCAGGCTCCGGTGCCAGAGCTGACGATGGATGCATACCAGCACCTGACTGAACAGAACGAAATGAAAGAGCACTGTCGTATTTAGATACATCAGGAGGATCGGTGGCATCGCATAAAAAGCTTCGATTTCACCGTAAAACCCGATACACCCAGCGCCTGGAATCATAACCCTGCCGAAAGACCAAAACCAAACTCGAATATTCGCTCTATATCCTGCCCAGCTTCCGCCGACAGGCGGTACTTAGCCATGCTTGACTCTCCGGGCTAATACACGATCCCGGATATCATCTACTGTATCGTTGCTGGTCCCGCTGTTTTCACCGGTAATAAGTGCACTCCGAAGAGACTCTGTCGCCTCCTGACGCCGCCTGGCCTGGCGAATCAAATCATTCACTACTTCACTTTTACTGCCATACTCGTCGCTCTCAACCTGGGCCTGCAACCATTGGTCATTGGGTGAAGTGAGGGTAATGCTTTGCCTGGCCATGGTTCATCTCCTGCCTATCTATTGTGGTGTAATATTACACCAGATTAGCACAGATGTGACCATTGGCCAGGTGTCTCAGGAATGAAAAGCAAAAGATGGGAACGGGTTCATGGCACGCAACATTACTGCCGGTAGATCATGAACCCGGCATTAACGCTTGCTTTGTCGCAAGATTGGCCATTTAAAGCGTATGAGTAACCGGTGCGCTGATCTTGCGGAAAGCGGGAGGAGTATTATTGTCCATAGGGCTATTAGCGATACAGCACAATAATATCTGCGCTGTGCTCAGCCCCTTTTACAATTCCCTGCTGCCAGCGAGAATTCAGACACTCATTTCTGGCCCAATAATTCTCTTCCATAGCCTTACAAACAGCCCAGTAATCCGGTGGATTCCGATGGATCAGGTGGGTATAACGGCGCAGGTTATCCCAGGTCTTATGACCACTACGAATGGCCACCTCCGGAATACTCATTTTCTGCTCAAACAAGCGGGGAATACCTTCATGACGGAAAGAGTGAAACCGCAATTCCGGGAAACCCAGAGCCTTGGTTCACTCTGAAAATTTGGTAGAAACTGTCTGCGCCTTGTAGGGAAACATCCGGTCCTCATCCTCGGTTCTTGGCTGCATAGCAATAATTTCGAGGCAGACCGGACACAGCGGCACTTTCTGGTGATTGCCGTATTTCTTCTTGGGGTCTTTCCTGTCCCGGATAATGACCTCGCCGTTTTCCACATCCAGGTCGCTGTAGCGAATATTGCAAATCTCCCCTTCCCTAAATGCACTGTATATGCTGAATAACATCAGATGGTGGTGAAACTGCACCAGCTTGGCCTGATTAGTCGGATACCTGGTCAGGCCCGGACAATGAAGGTGGAGCTTCCTGTTGAAGAGTTGCCCTTTCTTGATTAAATAATACGTTGGTCCCGAAGTTGAATGACTTCCAGACTGGCTTGTGGTGGAATGAGGAGGGGCGAAGGGACTATCCGGCTCAGAATGAATTGCTCATGTTGTGTGACGGTGGTGGCAGTAACAGTGCGTCGGCATATATATTCAAGGAAGATCTGCAAGCGCTGGCGAATCGTCTGGGTGTGGAGATCCGGATAGCGCACTATCCACCGTACTGTTCTAAATACACCCCCATTGAACATCGCTTGTTCCCTCTACTTTGCTGATGAAAGCAGCGCACGTTCTGACTACCACAGCGGCACAACTTGTTTTGTTGGGGAAAGAAAGACCGAACACCTGTCGTAAAAGCAACAGGGGCGCGGTTCGGTATCAACCTGATTTCTGCTGTCAGTGGTGAAGGCACCATGCGCTACATGACCATCAATGGTCGGTTTAATGCTGATCAATTTATTAGTTTCCTGAAACAGCTGGTGCGCACTCATGACCAGCCGGTACTGGGTGGTGGCTGACGGGCACTGTGCCCATAAGGCGAAAAAGGTTCTCAAATATCTGCAGCAGTAACCCCGTTTATTGGGCATCCATATCTTGCCTGCTTATTCACCAGAGCTGAATCCCAATGAATACGTCTGGAGCTACCTGAATTCAAGTCACACAGGAAGAGTGATACTGCGAACCAAGGAAGCCTTTTTGAATGCAGTTAAAAAAGGACTCAGGTCACTCCAGAAACAACCGGATAAAATCCTGGGCTTTTTCAGTGCTGAAGATACCGCCTGTGCCTGTCTACAAAGATTTGGGTAGCATGGGCGCATATCAATAATGCCCGGAACCACATAGCTCTCAATCCGGTCTCTGGCATCGAGGCGCGCGTCGGTTTGGCTATCGGTATTGAATAACAAGACAGAAACATTCTGATAGCCATAATAATTCCTTATGCTTGATTGACATAAAAAAATGGTGAATGAGCGGCGAAAGGGAGGAACTTTTATAAGAAAGCGTGGTCTTAATCTGTAATTCAATAGTTCAATAATCCAATGGAACAAATCAATCAACTTCCTTCATTCGATGCTTCTTTTTCCTATCTTTATTCCAGCGTATTAGGTTTAGTAGATCAAGAACAGCAATTTGTTACCACCGAACAGCAGCCTATTTATCAGGGCATACCAGTTCAAGTACTGAACCCTATTCCTATTTACAATTGCGGACCAGATATATATCAAAATAAAACTAATCATTCTAATTCATTGATTCAATATAATATTGAATCTCTTACAAACTTTGATTCAGAAAATGCTTGTGGAACAGGCATTCCAGAGATACCACAATCCATTCTTGATGAATATGTTCCTTACCAGCCTAATGATGAATCCGTCAAGAATGCATTATTACTAACACCAAGCACTATCTTTCAGGAGCAAATATCGTGGGACGAGCTTGAAATTAGAGAGCAAACAACAGCGAATCATACAAGCTCAGGTTTACAATTAACTAATCTTCCTGCCGGAATCCATAGTTCAAAAGATTTACGGCCAGTTGCTGTCGTTAATCCGTTATGTATGCACCAAGCTACAAGTGATAATCAAACAACCCGGGCAGAAGTTAATGTTGATGACAGATCTTCACTTGCCGAGCGCAAAAGAGAGCGCCAAAGGGTCCGCAAAAGGGAGCACCTAAGGGAGCTCCGCAAAGATCCCGCTTACGCCGCGCGCGAAAGGGAACGCGAAAGGGAGCGCCAAAGGGATCGCTACCAGACAGATCCCGCTTACGCCAAGCGCCAAAGGGAGCGCAAAAGGGAGCGCTACCAGACAAATCCCGCTTACGCCGAGCGCCAGAGGGAGCACCAAAAGGAGCGCCAGAGGGAGCACCAAAAGGAGCGCCATAGGGAGCGCCAAAGGGAGCGCCAAAGGGAGCTTCGCAAAGATCCAGCTTACGCCAAGCGCGAAAGGGAGCGCAAAAGGGAGCTTCGCAAAAATTCCGCTTACGCCGAGCACGAAAGGGAGCGCAAAAGGAAGCGCTACCAGACAGATCCCGCTTACGCCGAGCGCGAAAGGGAGCGCAAAAGGAAGTGCTACCAGACAGATCCCGCTTACGCCGAGCGCCAAAGGGAGCGCCAAAGGGAGCGCAAAAGGGAGCTTCGCAAAGATCCAGATTACGCCGAGGGACAAAATATCTATATAAATACCTACAAAAGAATCAAAATAAAAACCTCCAACAAGGAAGAAGCTAAAAAGCAAGCTGTGATCGCAAGAGAGCAGTATCTTCAGTCAGTTAATCCAGCTAAAAACTCAGGTGATGTACCACTGACTTCTAACTTAACTGAAACGCCCCAGAGTTCCAGTAAAAATTCAGAAGGTACTGCCCCTCAGCTTTTCAGTTGTCAAACTGAAGGAATATTATCAGTCCCGATCGAACTATCTCACCCTGAGTGAACGGCTGACTGTCTCATCTGGCTTTGTCAGCTTATAGACCTCGCCAATTTCAGACACCTCCCATTCCTCTCGCTGATAGCCGACAACGGCTCGTGTCATTCCAGCTGATCGCCCAATAGCTCCCACGATGCTTTAATGCCGGGACCACATAGCTCTCAATCCGGTCTCTGGCATCGAGGCGCGCGTCGGTTTGGCTATCGGTATTGAATAACAAGACAGAAACATTCTGATAGCCATGGCAATTCCTTATGCTTGGTTGACATAGATAAATGGTGAATGAGTGGCGAAAGAGAGAAACTTTTATAAGAAAGCGTGGTCTTAATCTGTAATTCAATAGCTCAATAATTCAATGAATCAAACCAATCAACTCCCTTCATTCGATGCTTCTTTTTCTTATCTTTGTTCCAGCGCATTAGGTTTAGTAGATCAAGAACAGCAATTTGGCATCACCGGACAGCAGCCTATTTATCAAGGCATACCAGTTCAAGTGCTGCCCCCTATTCCTACTTACAATAGCGGACCAGATACATATCAAAATGAAGCTAATCATTCTTATTCATTGAATGAATATAATATTACTTCCCTAACAAACTTCGATTCAGAAAACGCTTCAGGAACAGGTATTCCAGAGATACCACAATCTATTCTTGATGAATATGTTCCTTACCAGCCCAATGATGAATCCGTCAAGAATGCATTATTACTAACACCAAGTACTCCCTTTCAGAAGCTAATACCGTGGGACGAGCTTGAAATTAGAGAGCACACGACAGCGAATCATACAAGCTCAGGTTTACAGTTAACTAATCTTCCAGCAGGAATTCATAGTTCACAAGATGTACGGCCAGTTGCTATCGTTAATCCGTTATACATGCATCAAGCTACAAGTGATAATCAAACAACCTGGGCAGAAGTTAATGTTGATGGCGGTTCTTCACTTGTCGAGCGCAAAAGGGAGCGCAATAGGGAGCGCCAAAGGAAGCTTCGCAAAGATCCCGCTTACGCCAAGCGCCAAAGGGAGCGCCAAAGGGAGCGCTACCAGACAGATCCCGCTTACGCCGAGCGCAAAAGGGAGCGCCAAAGGAAGCTTCGCAAAGATCCCACTTACGCCATGCGCCAAAGGCAGCGCAAAAGGGAGCGCAAAAGCGAGCTTCGCAAAGATCCCGCTTACGCCGAGCGCGAAAGGGAGCGCCAAAGGAAGCGCTACCAGACAGATCCCACTTACGCCGAGCGCCAAAGGGAGCGCCAAAGGGAACTTCGCAAAGATCCCGCTTACGCCGAGCGCGAAAGGGAGCGCCAAAGGAAGCGCTACCAGACAGATCCCACTTACGCCGAGCGCGAAAGGGAGTGCAAAAAGCAGTATCGTCAGTCAGTCAATTCAACCAAAACCTCAGATGCTTTACCACTGACTTCTAATTTAACTGAAACGCCCCAGGGTTCAAGTAAAAATTCAGATCGCTTCCAACTCCTCTTGAAGTAGCTCCCCCACTTTTCTCGGGTCATCCTCCGCCGCCAGCACATCCGCCATTCGATCAGGAATAGCCAGCAGTTCATCTCGAATAATCCGGCCTGCCTTGAAAGCATCCTGTTTTACCCTGGCGGCATCGATCAGGGTGCCGCTTTTTTCCTCATGTTATTAAACCAGTCACTCTGGATTAAAGACCCAGAGTTAGAAACCCTTGGCCTCCCGGATTTCTCCACCGCATTCCCGAACATTTCATGCGCTGATTTACCAGTGTTTTGCTTGCTGCTTCAATCACTCCGAAGCCGATGGGAAGACTTTTTGACAAATGCTCTACATACTTCATCCGTAAGCTATTTTTTCTGAAGTATTCCAGTTCGGTCTTCAGCGAGAATCTCCTGCTCTGCAAGAGCCATGAGGTTATGCAGTTCATTTTCGTAATCCTCCCAGTGGAGCCCATGGCATGACTGGTGAAGAAGAGATAACCGATGTTGCAGCATCTCGATTGCAGGGCAGTAATGACTGGCGGGAATGGTCAGTGGCTGACCTACTTGCATGAAGGGCAGCCTCTCGCAGATGATTCTTTTGCCACATGAAAATCATAATCATTGATTCAATATAATATTGAATCTCCAACAAACTGCGATTCAGAAAACGCTTCAAGGACAGGTATTCCAGAGATACCACAATCCATTCTTGATGAATATGTTCCTTACCAGCAGGATTATGAACCCTTTAAAAAATCCATTACTACTAACACCAAGTACTCCCTTTCAGGAGCGAATTTCGTGGGACGAGCTTGAAATTAGAGAGCAAACAAGAGCGAATCATAAAAGCTCAGGTTAACAGTTAACTAATTTTCCTGCCGGAATTCAGAAGGTAATGCCTCCCCGCTTTTCAGTTGTCAAACTGAAGTGATATTTTCAGTCCCGATCGAACCTATCTCACCCTGATTGAAGGGTCATAAGGTATTGGTCACTGTCCTCTGGATAGGCAAACGGTAAAACTTGCTGTGCCTCTAAAGGAACACCGTTAGACCGATCAAAGATAACGGAGAACTGCCGGCTATCTGGGAGGGTTAGAGTCGTCGTTTTATTGGCCGCTTTAGACTATTTAACTGCTGGGCCAACAGGGTTACGCCACTTTCACAGCGATGCCATCACTCACCAGCCCGAACAGGTACTGATCAAAAACGACCTGCGGCAATACCTGGCCAACCGCTATCAGTCCCACAGATATCACCGAGGGCGAAATAGAGTCCGTTATCCGCCAACTGGAAACCCTGCCCTCAAGCGATCTGTACGACAGCAATAAACAATCGAAGGCCGAAAGACCAGCTGGATTCCCGATGCCATTCTCTACATCAACGGTATGCCCCTGGTGGTGTATGAATTTAAAAGCGTCATCAGCGAGGATAAGGCCACCATTTACGACGCCTACCGCCAGCTCACGGTGCGCTATCGCCGGGATATCCCACAACTGTTTGTATTCGCCCTGTGCATTATCAGCGACGGGGTGAATAACAAGATGGGCAGCCTGTTTGCCCCCTATGAGTTCTTCTACGCCTGGCGCAAGATCACCGGCGATGAAGCGTAGAATAAGAGGGCATAGACTCCCTGCCACCATGGTCAACGGCCTGTTTAACCGGAGTACATTCACGATGACAGGATTGTCTCAGTAACCAGCCGGGCAGATCATATTCAATTTTATATAGCCGTGCGCTCCATCATCTTCAAACTGACCCATGGCACAGCATCGGATACCGCCCTGATGAACGCCCGTGTGAAGGAGATGTTGGCCGAGGCCATCAAGAGTGATGGCGTTGAGAAAATTTTTAAGCCTGGAGAAGACTCAACTACCGAAATTGATCTTTTCGATGATGACTATCTGGAACGCATCGACAAGATCAAACTCCCCAACACCAAAATCCAGCTACTTAAAAAGCTGCTGGCAAAGGCGTTGTCGGAGTTTAAAAAGACCAACAAAGTCAAGGCGGTGGATTTCCTCCAAACGGTTCCAGTCCCTGGTGGAAAAATACAACGAGCGCAAGGAAGAGGATTCCTTTACCACCGTTGTGCACGATGAAGCCATCAACGACCTGTTCACTGATGGCGGATTTGAAAACAGAAATGGGCTCCTTTGAAGCGCTGGCCATCTCCCTGGAAGAGAAAGCGTTTTACGACATTCTGAAAAAGATGGCAGACAAATACGAGTTCACCTTCGAGGAAGACCGCCTGCTGGACCCGAGCACCAAGGTAAAAGCCGTAGTGGATGACAAGGCGCAGTTCCCGGACTGGAACCATCGGGGGGATATCAAGGCCTCACTGCGGGTTGAGTTGATTATGTTGCTCTCGAAGTACGGCTATCCGCCGGTTACCTTTCACGGGGTTTACCGGGATGTAGTTGAGCAGGCGGAGCATTTTAAGGCGGGCCGGGGGGGGGTAGTAGGGGCTTTTATGTAGCCGCCAATTTCACCTGGGCAGATCTGACGTTCTGGCTTTAAAAATCTGGTAAAATGCCCCTTTGCCTTAAATTCTAGCTTAATGCATCTGAACTGCCTTTCACCACCCCGATTGATATTTTCCTGAAACCTGATGTCAAAGGACTGATCAGATCTTCAGGAGCACCGATATGCCGCCAGTTCAATACCAGTCTAAGAACCTTAATCACCTTGGCCTGGTTGCCGCCATGTGCCGGGAGCTAAAGATAGCCGAATATTTCGATGCACGCATAACCAATGACTCTGATGCACGCAATGTCACCATTGGACAGGCTGTGGTCGCAATGATCATCAATGGGCTGGGCTTTACAGGGCAGACCCTCTATCTGGTCCCTGAGTTTTTTGAGGACAAGCCGATTGATCGCCTCATTGGGGAAGGCATCCAGGCAGAACACTTAAACGACAAAATACTTGGCCGGGCTCTCGACAGTCTTTATGAAGTTGGCGTCAGTGACTTATACCTGAATCTTGCCATTAAGGTCGTCAACCATCTAAAGCTGCCCTGCAAGGCATTAAACCTGGACGGCACCAGCCTTCATACAGACGGTGTCTATAACAGTAATGAAAACCCTGATGACTTGAACTGCATCCATATCTGCCGCGGCTATAGCCGTGATCACCGGCCTGACCTGAATCAGGTTGTCTTGCAGTTAATCACCGAAAATGAGGCGGGTATCCCTGTGTTTATGGCACCTGCGAGTGGTAATGTAAACGACAAAACTTGCTTTCAGGAAATTATCAAAAATCATTTGTCGTGTTTTAAGGCAGCTTTGAATAACCGTTATCTGGTCGCAGATGCAGCCATGTACGTTGCTGAAACCCTCCAGTTGCTTGATAAGCAAAAACAGCTGTTTATCTCCCGGGTGCCGCTGAATATCAAGGATGCCAAGGAGCTGGTCGGCAAAGCGCCTGCGATGGCACTGGAGCCTGTTGAAGGCTATGAGGATTATTCTTTTACTGAAGTACCTGCCTGTTATGGTGATGTTCGACAACGATGGTTCTTGTTTCTCAATAAAAAGCGAAGGCTCAGTGAACAGAAAACGCTAACCAGAAAGATGCAGAAACAGTCACTGAAAGAAGCCCGCGATCTGGAAAAGTTGGGTAAAAAGGCTTTTCTGTGCCGGGACGATGCATTGGAGGCTTTTGCCTTGTGGCAGAAACAATCGAAACTCTGTCAAAGTGAAACGGAACCTGAGGTTATCTGTAAACCCTGCTATCCGGGCAAAGGGCGTCCATCGTCAGATAGTAAGCCTGATCACTTCGAATATTTTGTACAGAGCACATGCTTTGTTTCCTGCGAGAAAAGAGAGAATTCGCTGGCCTCACTGGGTTGCTTTATCTTGGGCACCAATGATTTGGACCAAAAGGGTTTGAATACCCACAAGGGCATAAATGCCGCTGAGCTGTTGTCTACCTACAAGTCACAACAGAAGGTTGAAGGTGGCTTTCGATTCCTGAAGAGCCCGGACTTTCTGGTTTCCTCACTCTACCTGAAGAAAGCGGAACGAATTGAGGCCCTGTTAATGGTGATGACACTGTGTCTGATGGTCTATGCTGCTATCCAACACAGAATAAGGTATGAATTGAAGAAGCAGAGCCGTGTATTCTTAAACCAGAAAAAAAAGCCCTGCCAGAATCCAACGGCGAGATGGGTGTTTTTCTGTTTTCAAGGGGTTAGTGTATTAACGGTCAATAATCAGGAACAACGTGTGGTCGGTTTGAAGGAAAGACAATGGACGATCATTCAAGTTTTAGGCATTTTATATGAGTCGGTATATTCCTGATTGGGGTGGTGAAAGGCGGATCTGAAGGATGGCTCAACAATCTTTTTTTCAGGCAGCCATTGCTGTCGGTGCTGATCCCGATAAACACCTTCCGCAAAGCCACATCACCAATGGTTCGGTCGATCCGGGAAATGTCCTGAAAGAGATTATTGATCTTGCCATCAATGACCTCGCTGCCTGTAACCCGACCGCCACCGTCTTCATTATCTGTGAGGCGCTGACTTTCGAAGAGTTTTACGTCACTATTATAGTAATCGCCATAGCAAATCCTTACACTTAGTTGATATAAATAAAGAATGAGTTGTGAAAGAGAGGAACTTTTATAAGGAGGCGTGGTCTTAGGCTGTAATTCAACAATCTGATAATTCAATGAATCAAAACAATCAACCTCCTTCATTTGATGTTTCTTTTTCTTATCCTTGTTCCAGCGCATTAGGTTCAGTAGATCAGGAACAGCAATTTGGTGCTACCGAACAACAGCTTATTTACCAAGGCATGCCAGCTCGAGTGCTAAACCCTATTTCTATTTACAATAGCGAACCAGATATATATCAAAATAAAGCTAATCTTTTTAATTAAATATAATATTAAATCTCTAGCAAACTTCGATTCAGAAAACACTTCTGAAACAGGTATTCAAGAGATACCACAATCCATTCTTGATAAATATGTTCCTTACCAGAATGATTATGAACACGTTAAAAATCCATTATTACTCACACCAAGTAATCCCTTTCAGCAGTTAATATCGCGGGATGAGCTTGAAATTAGAGAGCAAACAACAGCGCATCATACAAGCTCAGGTTTACAGTTAACTAATCTTCGTGCCGAAATTCATAGTTCTCAAGATTTATGGCCAGTTGCTGTCGTTAATCCGTTATGCATGTACCAAGCTACAAGTGATAACCAAACAACCCAGGCAGAAGTGAATGTTGATGGCAGTTTTTCACTTGCCGAGTGCAAAAGGGAACGCCGCAGGGAGCTCTACCGGACAGATCTCGCTTACACCGAGCGACAAAGGGAGCGCCAAAGGGAGCGCTACCAGACAGATCCCGCTTACGCCGAGCGCCAAAGGGAGCGCCAAAGGAAGCGTTACCAGACAGATCCCGCTTATGCCGAGCGCAAAAGGAAGCACGAAAGGGAGCGCCGAAGGGAGCTCTACCAGACAGATTCCGCTTACGCCGAGCGCCAAAGGGAGCGCCTAAGGGAGCTTCGCAAATATCCCGCTTACGCCAAGCGCGAAAGGGAGCGTTACCATACAGATCCCGCTTATGCCAAGCGAAAAAGTGAGCGCCAAAAGGAGCTTCGCAAAGATCCCGCTTACGTCGAGGGACAAAAGATCTATAAAAAGACTTTCCGAAGAATCAAAATGCAAACCTCTAACAAGAAAGAAGCTAAAAAGCAAGCTGTGATCGCAAGAGAGCGGTATCTTCAGTCAGTCAATTCAGCTAAAAACACAGGTGATTTACCATTGACTTCTAATTTAGCTAAAGCGACCCAGAGTTCCAGTAAAAATTCAAAAGGTTCTGCTCACCCGCTTTTCTGCCGTCAAGCTGAAGGAATATTTACCGTCCCGATCGATCCCTCTCAGCCTTAGTGAACGGACAGCAATCGAAGAAAGAGATTATTGATGTTTCCAATGACCTCGCTACCTGTAAACCGCCCGCCACTGTCTTGCACACCGGTGAGGCGCTGGCTTTCGAAGAGTTTTACGTCACTATTAGTAATCGCCGTAGCAAATTTTATACTTGGTTGATATAAATAAAAAAGGTAAATGAGTGGCGTTAGGGAGGAACTTTTATAAGAAAGCGTGGTCTTAAGCTGTAATTCAATAACTCGATAATTCAATGGATAGACTAACTTCTTCTCACTTAAGTCCAGCCCCTAATGGCCTTTTTAATATTCAAGACATATCTTTAGCTGAATCTGGTGCAACAGGTCAGGTTTTTTCCTGGACGGTTACTGAAGTTGGAAAACCTGTAACTAACCATGACATGTCTGATCAATCTACGCGTTCAGATAATCAAGGGTATTTAAATCATAAGAAAAAATTATTGAAAGATTTCACTGTACAAAATCAAAACAGCTATAACGATTCTCCTGCAATTTCAGTAGCTATACCACTGGAAAATTGTCAGATTGCAGAATATGACCCTGAAAATAAAACTTTTTCGATATACTCCTTAACAAAGGGTATTCAATCAATCTCGCAAACATCGACAGATGTTGATACCAAACTTAATCCACCTATTCAAATTCCTAAACAAGACGGCATTGGTAATTTCTCTAAATCTACAGCGCCGATTGCGGCTATGTTGTGCTTAAGGGTTGAAAGCGATTTATTGGGATAATCGTATGAATTAAATAGCTTACTGGAGTGCAAGAAGGGCATGAAAATGAGCATTTTAGACTCTTAACAGCCTAATAGTGTTGTTTTTAATGACCAGAACCAACAGCTAATTGGTACCATATTATCTTCAACCTTTAAGCACAACATAGCCGCCGATTGCGATTATTAACCGACGATTGAAAAGTGAACATCTTCAACAATATACATCTCCTACGATTCAAGCCAAAAAAGCTATTGATGAAAATTTTTCACATATTGAATACCAAGGAGAACTTCGTAAAGGTCCCGCTTACCCCGAGCGCCAAAGGGAGCGCACCAGGGAGTACCAAAGGGATCGCTACCAGACAGATCCCACTTATGCCGAGCGCCAAAGGGAGCGCCAAAGGGATCGGCAAAGGAAGCTTCGCAAAGATCCCGCTTACGCCGAGCGCGAAAGGGAGCGCCAAAGGAATCGCCAAAGGGAGCTTCGCAAAGATCCAGCTTACGCCGAGCGCCAGAGGGAGCGCCAAAGGGAGCGCTACCGGGTAGATCAAGCTTACGCCGTGGGACAAAAAATCTATATAAAGACCTACACAAGAATCAAAATACAAACCTCCAACAAGAAAGAAGCTAAAGAGCAGGCTGTGATCGCAAGAGAGCGGTATCTTCAGTCAGTCAATTCAACTAAAAAATCAGGTGATTTACCACTGACTTCTAATTTAACTGAAACGACCCAGAGTTCCAGTAAAAATTCAGAAGGTACTGCCCCCCGCTTTTCAGTCGTCAAGCTAAAGGAATATTTACAGTCCTGATCGATCCCTCTCAACTTTAGTGAACGGTCAGCAATCGAAGCAAGAGATTATTGATGTTTCTATCATGAGCTCTCTACCTGTAAACCGCCCGCTACCGTCTTGCTAATCTGTGAGGCGCTGGCTTTTGAGGAGTTTTACGCGACTATTAGTAATACACACAGCAATTCTTTATGCTTTATTGACATAAATAAAGAATGAGTGGTGAAAGATAGGAACTTTTATAAGAAGGCGTGGTCTTAAGCTGTAATTCAATAATTCAATAATTCAATATTTCAATGTATCAAATCAATCAATTTCCTTCATACGATGCCTATTTTTATCATCTTTGTTCCAGTGCATCAGGTTTAGCATACCAAGAACAGCAGCCGATTTATCAAGGCATGCCAGTGCGAGTGCTGAACTCTATTTCTATTTACAATAGCGCACCAGATATATATCAACACGAAGCTGATCATTCTAATTCATTAATTAAATATAACATTGAATCTCTAACAAACTTCGATTCAGAAAATGCTTCTGGAACAGGTATTCAAGAGATACCATAATCCATTCTTGATGAGTATATTCCTTACCAGGATGATTATGAAACTGTTAATAATCCATTATTACTGACACCAAGTACTCCCTTTCAGCAGCTAATACCGTGGGACGAGCTTGAAATTAGAGAGTTCTCGTCCAAAAACACAACCAATTGAAAACTGTAGATTTTATTCTGAAAAATTAAGTGGAGCCCTACTGCTATCTGGCGACTAAACTTCCCAAGACCAAGAAACATAAGGGATTGCCAAAAACAGAGGGCTCCAAATGCGCAAAAAACGCAATTTGCAGTGTAGTATGGAACTCCATTACGTACCTCATGAAATCTGCTCCCAGCTTTCCGGTATCTCGCAATGGCTTGATGCCCATCCACAGTTCAATGACTGGATTTATGAGGACTTAAGTTCTGGTGATAAACAGAACACTGGGCGGAACGGACTATCAGCAGAATCCGTTCTTCGTGCGGCACTTCTGAAACAGTATTTGAATTGTGATTATGACTACTTGTCGTTTGTTTTGATGGACTCCATGCTCTTTCGAGACTTTTGTCGCCTCGAACCAAACCAGCGCCCCAGTCGCTCCAGTTTGCATGGGCTCATCAGCCTTCTTACTGCATCTACATGGGAGCGGATTAATAACTGTCAGCTAATGACCGCTAAAGATCAGGGTATTGAAAAAGGGCGTACTGTGGCTATTGACAGCACAGTCACCGAATCGGATATCAAACCTCCCTGCGACAGTGATCTTTTAGCCAGTTCCGTTAAAGAAATTTGTCGTCTGCTGGAACGGGGACAAACACTGACAGCGACACCGCTTTATGAATATACCCATCACAACCGAGCCGTAAAAGATGCGGCCAGAAAATGCATCTACTCTGGTAAAGAAGAGCGGCAACAGCATTATAAAAAACTGCTGCAGTTGACCCGAAAATCCCGGAAGGTGCTTATCGAAGCCACTGTCAAGCTTGCAGACGCCCGTCAGCAGGGGCAGTGTCTCCTGGCTGATGATGCCGACAAGTGGCAGGCCGATGTGGATCACCTGTTACCCCTGGTGGATGTAATAGTCTCCCAGACAGAGCGCAGGGTCTTTAAGGGTGAAAAGGTGCCAGCCCAGGAGAAAGTGGTTAGCCTGTATGAACCCCATACGGATATCATCGTAAAAGACAGGCGACAAGTGCAGTACGGCCATAAACTGAACCTGGTTCAGGGAAAAAGTCGATTGATCCTGGACCTGGTTATTGAGGAAGGTAACCCAGCGGATTCGGACCGATTCATTCCGATGATGGAAAGACAAAAAGAAATTTATGGTCGTGTACCTCGCCAGACAAGCGGTGACGGTGGATACGCGTGTCGAGTAAATTTGGAAAAAGCCAAGGCTATGGGAATCAGCGATGTGGCTTTTAATAAGAAGCGCGGACTTGAAGTCGAAGAGATGACTAAAAGTCAGTATGTGTATAAAACGCTCTTTCGCTTCCGGGCAGGTATTGAAGCGGGAATTTCGTGGCTAAAGAGATGTTTTGGGCTATCACGTTGCCACTGCAAGGGTTCTGAGCGTTTTGACTCTCATTGTTGGTTATCGGTGGTCTGTTACAACCTGGTGATTCTGGCCAGGCACCCGGCACCATCCTGATAGCCACCTCCACGCTACATCAAAGTACCTTTCCAGCATGGTGGGAGGATGTTTTCTGCCTGCTTTTTGCGTTTTTCTCCAATATCCGTCCCAGATTAGAGAAAAAAAAGGAGGTTTTTTTCTGGATCGCTGGAATTTCAGGAAATATTAAAACGTACGTATAGTCCGATTATGATTGGCTGATGCGTTTTTGGACGAGAACTAGAGAGCAAACAACAGTGAATCATACAAGCTCAGGTTTACAGTTAACTAATCTTCTTGCCGGAATTCATAGTTCACAAGATTTACGGCCAGTTGCTGTCGTTAATCCGTTATACATGCACCAAACTACAAGTGATAATCAAACAACCCGGGCAGAAGTTTATGTTGATGGCAATTTTTCACTTGCCGAGCGCAAAAGAGAGCGCCGAAGGGAGCACAAAAGGAAGCGCTACCAGACAGATCCCGCTTACGCCGAGCGCGAAAAGGAGTTCCAAAGAAGGCTTCGCAAAGATCCCACTTACGCCAAGCGCAAAAGGGAGCGCGAAAGAGTGCGCCAAAGGGTGCGCTACCAGACAGACCCCGCTTACGCCGAGCGCGAAAGGGTGCGCAAAAGGGAGCACCAAAGGGAGCTTCGCAAAGATCCCGCTTACGCCGAGCGCAAAAGAGAGCGCCAGAGGAAGCGCCAAAGGGAGCTTCGCAAAGATCCCGCTTACGTCGAGGGGCAAAAGATCTATACAAATACCTACAAAAGAATCAAAATACAAACCTCCAACAAGAAAGAAGCTAAAGAGCAAGCCGTGATCGCAAGAGAGCGGTATCTTCAGTCAGTCAATTCAACTAAAAACCCAAGTGATTTACCACTGACTTTTAATTTAGCTGAAACGACCCAAGAGTTTTAGTAAAAATTCAGGTATGTTCTCAGAAAGTGCTGACATAAAGCAAAATACACGTCTCTAGCCTATCCTTTTACACCATGAATTTTCCTTTTCCTGCAACCAATGTCCAGCATGACCATCCAGGCCAAAAAGTCTTGGATTATCTTGCTCAGCTCCAGCAGCACAACACATTGCTCAAGGAGTCGCTGGCTTTGTCCCAGAAAGCATTGGCTCTGTCCCAGAAAGAGAACGTTCTCCAGAAGGAGTTGATTGCCAGGCTGCAGGCACAAGGCGTTCAGCAGCAAGAGCAGATCACTCAGCTACAGGAGAAAGTTGAAGCCCTTGAGGCTGAAATCCGCCGTCTTAAAAAGCTGCCTCCCAAGCCTGACATCAAACCAAATACCAAGCCCCCTGATGACTCAGACGGCCCTCCCGGTACTCCACCGGCAACCGGTCAAGGTGATGAAGCTGACCCGGATGATGTCCCAAAACATAAGGTCAGCAAACCGGATGAAAGTACTCGTAATCAGCGCAAGCAACCCACAAAGCCACCGCCTGAAAAGAGCATACGTGTCCCGGCCTGTGGTGTTCCTCCGGGATCTACCTGGAACGGCACTACCCCATTCTATGTACAAGATCTGGTGATCAAGCCAACCAGTGTCGAATATTTGCTTGATCAATGGATAACACCGGACGGGAAAACAGTCACTGCCAAGCCTCCAGCGAATTTGCACGGGCACCATTATGGCCCGACATTGCAAGCCTACATTCTTCACCAGTATTTCGGTTGTGGTGTTACCCAACCGCAGCTGCTGGAATGGCTCTGGGATATTGGCCTCTCCATCTCGCCGGGGGAACTGAGCAACCTGATCACTAAAGGGAATGAGCAGTTTCAAAGTGAGAAGGATGAGATCCTGGTCGCAGGCCTTCGTTGCTCAAGCTACATTCAGACAGACGACACAGGGGCAAGGCATCAAGGACAAAATGGTTACTGCACCATCATCTGTAATGAGTCGTTTGCCTGGTATGCCACCACAGGTAGCAAAAGCCGGGAGAATTTTCTAAGCCTTCTGCACCGGCCTTTTCGGACGTACGCGATGACAGGGAATGCCCTGGACTACCTGAGGACACTCAAATATCCCCAAAAGTGGCTGCGTGTACTCCAGCCATACGTTGGAGTGACTTTCCTGAGTTATGAAGCCTGGAAGGCCTGCATGAAAGAGCATGGCCTGACAGGCAAAAAACGCCTGCAACAAGCCAGTGAAGCCTTGATCTATGCCAGTTTGATAGAACATGGCTTAGGGCATCTGACAACCTTCAGCGATGGCGCACAACAGTTCAATGTGTTCAAACACGCCCAGTGCTGGGTACATGCAGAGCGGTTGCTGTACAAGGTTCATCCTGTCAATGAGCAACAAGCCAGTGCCCAGAAATGGTGCCGGACATGGCTCTGGGCGATTTATGATGATCTGAAAGCCTTCAAGGCTGAGCCTTCCAAAGAGAACGCCATGAAGGGACGACTAGGCTTTTTAGCCCTAATCCAGACACGCACAAATTGCAGGGCTCTCCAGCAAGCGCTCTCAGGCCTTGCTGTCATAGAAAAAGAGCTGTTGCTGGTACTGGAAGACCCAAGCCTTCCGTTACATAACAACCTGAGTGAAAGCCTGATACGAGAATACGTCAAGCGCCGTAAGATTAGCGGCGGCACGCGGAGCGAAGCAGGACGGCAAAGTCGCGGACACCTTGCCAGTCTGAAGAAAACGTGTCGCCTGTATGGTCTTTCATTCTGGGACTATCTGACAGACAGGTTAAATGGAGCAGCGCTGTTCCCGAGGCTGGAGAGTTTGATTGAAAAAGCTTCCCAGATTCTATCCTGTGGGCTTTGCAGCAGTTTTTGAGAAATTACGAAGGAGTATTATTGCCCATAACTACAGCGCTATGAGCGATACAGCACAATAAAGTCTGTGCTTTGCTCAGCCCCTTTTACAATTCCCTGCTGTCGGCGAGGATAAAGCACTCATTTCTGGCCCAATAATTCTCTTCCATTGCCTTACAAACAGCCCAGTAATCCGGTGGATTCCGATAGTGGTAAGGTACTTTTGCCCTTGGGTTGTTGTAACCCTCCAGAAACTCCTTGTAAAGCAGATACACCTGATGCTCTGTTAGGCGCGTATCGTCTTGCCCTCCAGCTTAAGCATCGAAAGTTCTTTCATCAGAGCATCGGTGATAAACCGTCTGAAATACAGGCCAACCCGTTTTTGAAAATCCAAAGCACGACGCAACACATATACTTAAAGATGATTGATGGCAGGCGTTACTTTTTCTAATCGTTCATCCAGAAGATCAATCAACATATCTCCGGTAATTTCTTGGGTGCTTTTCGCAGTTAACCAGCATTTTTGCCAGAGTTTGATAGCCTGCATATTTTTGTAACTGATTCGACTCTCTTCCGGAAGCGACTCCATTTTCCGGCAATACGCTTCCAGATACTGATTCATGCTTCCATGGAGGGCTGCCTATCGCAGATAATTCTTTTGTCACATGAAAATCATAGCTGCGTTTAGTCGTCTTTATTGTTCGGGTATTTTTGCTCCGGGGCTTAAATACTATTCTCTTGAGTTTGTAGTTTTGTTCAGTATGAGACTTTCACCCGATGAATTGTCAAAGAGAGGAACTTTATATAAGAAGGCTTGGTCCTAAGCTGTAATTCAACAATTCGATAATTCGATGTATCAAAGCAATCAATTTCCTCCATACGATGCCTATTTTTACTATTTTTGTTCCAGCGCATCAGGTTTAATGGATCAAGAACAGCAATTCGGCACCAACGAACGGCAGCCTATTTATCAAGGCATACCAGTTCAAGCGCTGAACCCTATTCCAATTTACAATAACGTACCTGACACATATCAAAATGAAACTAATCATTCTTATTCATTAGATAAATATACTATTACATCCCTAACAAATCTCGATTCCGAAAACGCTTCTGAAACAGATATTCAAGAGATACCACAATCAATTCTTGATGAATATGTTCCTTACCAGCATGATTATCAACACGTTAAAAATCCATTATTACTAACACCAAGTACTCCATTTCAGCAGCTAATATCGTGGGACGAGCTTGAAATTAGAGAGCAAACAACAGCGAATCATACAAGCTCAGGTTTACAGTTAACTAATCTTCCTGCCGGAATTCATTGTTCACAAGATTTACGGCCAGTTGCTGTCATTAATCCGTTATACATGCACCAAGCTACACGTGATAACCAAACAACCCAGGCAGAAGTTAATGTTGATGGCAGTTCTGCGCTTACCGAGGGCAAAAGAGAGCGCCAAAGGGAGCGTTGCCAGACAGATCCTGTTTACGCCGAGCGCAAAAGGGAGCGCCAGAGGGAGCGCTACAAGACATATCTCGTTTATGCAAAGCGCCAAAGGGAGCTAAAAAGGGAGCGCCAAAGGGAGCGCTACCAGACAGATCCCGCTTACGCCGAGCGTGAAAGAGAGCGCAAAAGGAAGCATAAAAGGGAGCTTCGCAAAGATCCCGCTTACGTCGAGCGCGAAAGGAAGCATAAAAGGGAGCGCTACCAGAAAGATCCCGCTTACGCCGAGCGTCAAAAGGAACGCCAAAGGGAGCGCCAAAGGGAGCGCTACCAGGCAGACCCCGCTTACGCCGAGCGTCAAAGGGAGTGCAAAAGGGCGCGTTACCAGACAGATCCCGCTTACGTCAAGCGTCAAAGGGAGCGAGAAAGAGTTCGCTACCAGACAGATCCCGCTTACGCTGAACACAAAAAGGAGCGCAAAAGAGAGTACCAAAGGAAGCTCCGCAAAGATCCCGTTTACGTCGAGGCACAAAAGATCTATATGAAGACCTACAAAAGAATCAAAAGACAAACCTCCAACAAGGAAGAAGCTAAAGAGCAAGCTGTGATCGCAAGAGCGCGGTATCTTCAGTCAGTTAATTCAGATAAAAACTCAGGTGATCTACCACTGACTTCTAATTTAGCTAAAACAACCCAGAATACCGATAAAAATTTAGATGGTACTGCTCCCCCGCTTTTGATCAGCAAAATAAATGGAGAATGAGTGGCGAAAGGGAAGAACTTTTATAAGAAAGCGTGATCTTAAGCTGCAATCCAATAATTCGATAATTCAATGGATAAACCAACTTCTTCTCAATCAAGTCCAGCCCCTAATGGCCCTTCTAATATTCAAGGCACACCTTTAGCTGAACCTGGTACAACAGGTCAGGCTTTTTCCCGAATGGTTACTGAAGTTGGACAACCTGTAACTAACCATGACAGGACTGACCAACCTATAAGTTCAGATAATCAAGGATATTTAAATCCTAAAAAAAAATGGTTAAAAGATTTCGCTGTAAAAAATCAAACCAGCTATAAAGGTTCTCCTGAAACTCCAGTAGTTATACCCATAAATCCAATTGAACCACTGAAAAATCATCAGCCTGCAAAATATGACCCTGAAAATAATTCTTTTTCGATATACTCCTTAACAAAGGATATTCAATCCACCTCGCAAAGCTTGACAGATATTGATACCAAACTTAATTTACCTATTCAAATTACTGATCAAGACGACATTTGCAATTTCTCTAAATCTACTGCGTCGATTGTGACTATTACCCCACGATTACAAAGTAAACATCTTCAACAAGATACATCTCCTGCAATTCAAGCCGAAGAAGCTATTGATGAAAATTCTTCACATATTGAATGCCAAAGGGAGCTTCGCAAAGATCCCGCTTACGCCCAACGTGAAAAAGAGCGCCAAAGGGAGCGCAGAAGGAAGCGCCAAAGGGAGCGTTACCAGACAGATCCCGCTTATGCCCAGCGCCAAAGGGAGCGTCAAAGAGAACTTCGCAAAGACCCCGCTTACGTCGAGCGCGAAAGGAAACAACAGAGGGAGCGTTACCAGACAGATCCCGCTTATGCCCAGCGCCAAAGGGAGCGTCAAAGAGAACTTCGCAAAGACCCCGCTTACGTCGAGCGCGAAAGGAAACAACAGAGGGAGCGATACAAGACAGATCCCGCTTATGCCCAGCGCCAAAGGGAGCTTCGCAAAAATCCGGCTTACGCCCAGCGCGAAAGGGAGCGCCAAAGGGAGCGCAAAAAGCAGTATCATCAGTCTGCCAATTCAGCTAAAAAGTCAGTTAATTTACCACTGTTTTCTAAATCAGCTGAAACGACCCCGAGTTCCAGTAAAAATATTTTCCTTTCGAGCAAGCCATGAACAAGTGTATTGCAAAATGAATCAACGATTGACTGAAGCATCCATAAGAAGCTTGCTGTGAACATCAGGCAATAGCCTTGATCATGCTTCATCTGAATCATGGCTTTGCATCAATGTCGTGTTTTGCTTGCTGACGGTTCAACATAACAGCTGCCTTTCACCACCCCGATTGATATTTTCCTGAAATCTGTTGTCAAAGGATTGATCAGATATTCAGGAACGTCGACATGTTGCCAGTTCAATACCAGTTTAAGAATCTGAACCACCTTGGCTTGGTTGCCGCTATGTGTCGGGAGCTAAAGATAGCCGAATACATCGATGCGCGTATAACTAATGACTCCGATGCGCGTAATGTCACTATAGGACAAGCGGTGGTCGCAATGATCATCAATGGGTTGGGGTTTACAGGGCAAACTCTGTATATGTTCCCTGAGTTTTTTGAGGACAAGCCAATTGATCGCCTCATCGGGGAAGGCATACAGCCCGAACACTTGAACGACAAGGTACTTGGTCGGGCCCTTGATAGCCTGTACGACGCTGGCGTCAGTGACTTGTACCTGAACCTTGCCGTTAAGGTTGTCAATCATCTGAAGCTGCCCTGCAAGGCATTGAATCTGGATGGCACCAGCTTTCATGTGGATGGAATCTATAACAGTCATGAAAATCCTGATGACTTGAATTGTATCCATATCTGCCGCGGTTACAGCCGTGACCACCGACCTGACCTGAACCAAGTGGTCTTGCAGTTAATGACCGAAAATGAGGCAGGTATTCCAGTGTTTATGGCACCTGCTAGCGGTAATGTAAACGACAAGACTTGTTTTCAGGAAATTATCAAAAATCATCTGTCGTGTTTCAAGGAGACTTTGAATAGCCGCTATCTGGTCGCTGATGCCGCCATGTACGTTGCTGGAACCCTTCAGTTGCTTGACGAGCAAAAGCAGCTGTTTATCTCCCGTGTGCCCCTGAATATCAAGGGTGCAAAGGAGCTGGTCGGCAAAGCGCCAGCCATGTCATTGGAGCCGGTTGAAGGCTATGAAGATTATTACTCTGCTGAAGTGCCTTCCTGCTATGGAGATGTTAAACAACGATGGTTCTTGTTTCTCAACAAAAAGCGCAGGCTGGTTGAACAGAAAACACTGACCCGAAAGATGCAGAAGCAGTCACTGAAAGAAGCCCGTGATCTGGAAAAGCTGGGAAAAAAGGCCTTTCTGTGTCGGGACGATGCATTGAAGGCTTTTGCCTTATGGCAGAAACAATCGAAACTCTGCCAGAATGCAACGGAGCCTGAGGTTACCGGTAAACCCTGTTATTCGGGTAGGGGACGGCCATCGCCGGATAGCAAGCCCGATCACTTCGAGTACTTTGTGCAGGCTGAATGCTTTGTTCCCTGTCAGAAAAGGGAGAATGCACAGGCCTCACTGGGTTGCTTTATCCTGGGCACCAATGAATTGGATCAGAATTGCATGAATGCCACGGAGCTGTTGTCTACCTACAAGTCACAACAACAGGTTGAGGGCGGCTTTCGATTCCTGAAAAGCCCGGACTTTCTGGTCTCTTCACTCTATCTGAAGAAAGCTGAGCGTATTGAAGCTCTGTTAATGGTGATGACACTGTGCCTGATGGTCTATGCTGCTATCCAGCACAAAATAAGGCACGAGCTGAAAAAACAGAGCCGAGTATTTCCAAACCAGAAAAAGAAGCCCTGCCAGAATCCAACGGCGAGATGGGTGTTTTTCTGTTTCCAGGGAATAAATGTCTTAACGGTCAATAATCAGGAGGAACATGTGGTCGGTTTGAAGGAAAGACAATGGACGATCATGCAGATTTTGGGCAATTTTTATGAGTCGGTGTATTCCTGATAGGGGTGGTGAAAGGCAGTAACAGGTAAAATCTCAACGGAGTAATCGACGGCAGTAATACCGATGAACTGGCTGATTCTGTCATGGTCAGCTTATAGACCTAGCCAATTTCCAGTGCCCTGATCGTCACCGTCTTCCTCATCTTTGAGGTGCTGATTTTCGGGGAGGAACTTTTATAAGAAAACACGGTCTTAAGCCATAATTCAATGATTCAATAATTCAATGGACAGACTAAATTTTTCGCAATTAAATCCAGTCCCTAATTGCTTTTCCAATATTCAAGGCACGACTTTAGCTGAATCAGGTGCAACAGGTCAGGCTTTCTCCCGAATGGTTACTGAAGTTGAACAATCTGTAACTAACCATGATATCACTGAGCAATCCACAAGTTCAGACCATCAAGGAGATTTAGGTCCTAAAAAAAAATGGTTGAAAGCTTTCGCTGTACAAAATCAAACCAACTATAAAGATTCTCCTGCAATTCCAGTAGCTATACCCATAAATCCAACTGAACCACCGAAAAATGATCAGCCTGTAAAATATGACCCTGAAAATAATCCTTTTTCAATATACTCCTTAACAAAGGGTTTTCAATCTACCTCGCAAAGCTCGAGAGATGTTAATACCAAACTTAATCCACCTATTCAAATTCCTAACCAAGATGGTATTGGTAATTTATCTAAATCTAAAGCACCGATTGCGATTATTATCCCACGATTGCAAAGTGAACATCATCAACAAGATACATCTCCTGCGATTCAGACAGAAGAAGCTATTGATGAAAATCCTTCACATATTGAATGCCAAAGGGAGCTTCACAAAGATCCCGCTTACGCCGAGCGCAATAGGGAGCACCAAAAGAAGCTCCAAAGGGAACGCCAAAGGAAGCGCTACCAGACAGATCCCGCTTATGCCCAGCGCGAAAGGGAGCGTAAAAGGAAGTACCAAAGGGAGCGCTACCAGACAGATCCCGCTTTCGTCCAGCGCAAAAAGGAGCGCCAAAGAGAGCTTCGCAAAGATCCTGCTTACGTCCAACACCATAGGGAACGCCAAAGGGAGCTTCGCAAAGATCCCGCTTACGTCCAGCGCGAAAGGCAGCGCGCAAGGCAGCTTCGCAAAGATCCCGCTTACAACGAGCGCAAAAGGGAGCTTTGCAAAGATCCCGCTTACGCCGAGAGCCAAAGGGATAACAAAAAGCAGTGTCGTCAGTCAATTCAGCTAAAACCCGGGTGGTTTACCACTGACTTCTAATTGAGTTGAAACGCCCCGGGCAGAGCAAACAGGCTCTTGACTGTTAACTGGGAAACTCAATCGGCCTCCAGAAGGAACAATAGGACGGCCATGAACTAATTGGTATTTTTGTACCAATAAAGCCTCGGTCAGGCTGCGCCCGGTGGTATGCCCTACCAGATTCCACTCATATTCATTGATCCAGAGCAGATCATCTGGAAGAGAAATAGTATCCAGTTTTATCAGACCGTTCTTACACCTGCATTTTTCAGGACATCCAGCCGTTTGGTTTCATCCTTTGAATCAATCCCCACATTGACCTCACCGCCGGGAGTTTCCAGACGAATGAGTCGCCTGGAATTTTTTTGTTATACATTCTTACTGGGTTATTATGAACTTATGCAAATTGTCACTGTCCAATGGACATTGAGATGAGTTAGGTAACGAGGTTATTCTCCCGACTTCCCAGCCCCTATCATCACTCCAATCAAGTTTCAAATGATTGGGATTTTTAGCCAATAATCGACAGGGCCTGGAACAATCCAGAAATTATGCGGTATTTGCTTGAAACTTACAGTCAGTTTGTACATTGTTTTTGTTATGAAACAGAAGCTGCAAATATAATTAGCCGATTATTTGAATTCTTGTTGATAATTGATATAGAAATGGCTTCTTGTAAAAAAACAGACCCATTTGAAATTTTAGAAAAATACCCTAAGCCTGATAACAATGAGGAATTAATCAAGACCTGCGGATTATGTGTCAGAAATAGCAAAGACCGGTTTTGTGAAAAAATATTATATTTTTTCTTGGATTACTTCCTTTGCTCATTGAACTTAAAAATCACATAGATCTACCAGACTCTATATTTCGCTTCCCGGATCATTTTCTTGCAGATTTTTTGCTCTCAATGACTTCTGGTGGGGGAAGAGACTTTTTTTAAATAAAAAAACAATTGGCAACTACTTAAAAACTTATAATGAAAAAACAGAGCTATTCCATTTCCTACCTGAAGAAAGAACTCATCTAAATTTATCTCCACTTTTTTAATATTAAATAATTTTTATTGGAGTAAACTATATTCAAAAGATGCACTGGATACAAAAGATACACTGAATACAAAATCGGTAGAAACTTCTAAAAAAAGTGAGTTATGGTCTTTCTTCTGTAACTCTGGCGCACCACAGCATTTATTCAAAACTCTTTTTGATGGATTTTCAGATCGTGATCATTTTTGTTATGATGAACCTGCATTTAAAACTCAGAATTCTTTATTAAACAATAGTTTTTTAAAAACAGCAGAATTTAACCCCGACCTTGTAAGATTTGGAGAAGAGTTTGAATTCAGCCTTGAAATTTCACCAGGTAAAAAGCTTTCACCAGATCTCCTTATAAAAAAGTGGTCTGAACATATATCTTTCTTAATGTCGTCCATGAATATACCAGAATCAGAATTCTCCATAATCATTGAAAATAGCAACCGGGTTAAAGAGCTTGATTTCACTTTCGGTGACTGGAATTGTAAGTTTTATCCTGATTTTGGTGTCTTTGAGGTGAATTGCAGCCCTTATACAATAGATCAGGTTTTCACCTGCAATGGAGCTACTTATACTGCTTATGAGCTTTTTGATATATTTATTCTTGCCCCGGCAGACCTGTTTTTATTGAAAGGCATATCTGGGCATAAACATATAGATATCCGAAACTCTATCTCAAATAACCCGGAATTGTTATTCAGATTTTACTTTCGATAGAAAATAAACGCTTTTTAGTCAAAGCCCTTGACAGAGAGCGTGAGTGTGAAGAATTTTTTCCATATCTGTCTATGTGTAATGGCGCTCCTCAGTGGAAATCCCTCCTGGATCACACCATCCAACTCATCAATAAAGAGCTTGCTGCCGGAAAAACAACGCAACCTACGGGTTTTTATACTTATGCGTACACCTTTCAACAACTATGGCAATTAAAACATGTATATTGTCCTGCTAAAATCAGACTTGCGCCGCATAATGCAAACAATAATTCAGAAAAAAGAGTCTGTAAACCAGATGGAACTCTTGAATTACGTTTTTGGCATGGTGCCCGAACAAGTCAGGAAGCAAGAAAAATTAACGAGATAATACTGGCATGGATGAATACGCTATCGCAAAAAAAAATAAAATTCTATTATTTTTAAAATTGGATGACGTTGAAGATAGTGACTCAAATAGAATAGAAATGCTCTTTGATGACTTTTGTAACAGCATAGGGTTACAGCCAGAAAACTATCGAGGTCTGATACGTTTTACCACTGTAAACGACAACTCGATTTATTGATTCTTTACCAATTCCCGGTATTTGATCCAAGCTGACTGGCTCATCAACAGCATGCCCCTCAGGAAACTAACTAAATTCCCGGCCTTATTGGTAACAGCCCTTCTATTACAGATATTTCGCTATTCAAAGTTGGTGAAACCTGTTACATGACTGCTCATTGCAAGCATGTTTGCTCAATCCACTTTGCTGATGGAACCATCTGTAAAGTTCAGCTATATACCGCTCTATACTTTACTTACACGACAACATTTGGGAGTCGAAAGTACAGAATCCTTGGGACAAAACCCATTTTGCTGAGCAAATGCCATATTTGGTAGAATCAACCAAACAGTGGCACATGGAGAGATTGAAAAATCATGTTCGAATTTAAAATGCCTAATATGAATATTTTTGAATGAGACAGTAATTGAACTCATTTATCTACCAAAATGGTGAACCGTCTAAGTCAACATTAATTCTATGCAGGTATTTGGCATCAACCTTAGTCATGATTTGATGATCTATAAGAATATCGGCAATTTCTTTGGAGTTTTTTTCTTTAAGTAAACCCTTGTCAAATCCAGCTTTATCCATTCTTTCATTTAAAAAATTGTAGTAGGACTTATCAATTCTCGCATTCCTTAAATTCCTGTGCTCAACTTTAGACTTTGCATAACACGAAAGACTGGCCAGGTTTCAATAAAATAACAAGCCGACATCAGCGAACAATTTTTTCAGGTTCGCTTTTATTGCCGGTTTTTCTCTAAATGGCTGTATTTATGCAGCCTCTGCTTTATCTATCTTCAACTGGCCGGACAGTTCATCGAAATTGAACTCATATTTTTGATGATATCTATCCCAGCCCTTACGAATGGGGAACCTTGGAATAATTCGTGACAGGGCAATTCTCATCATGCCTGCGGTTGTTGTATCCGGAGATCTCCAGGGTATCCGGGAAATCTTCAGGCATGACTGATTTTTGCAGACGGTCAACAACTGTAATAATGCATAACCTGCCATTTTCAAATGCATCCAGCGCAGAAGTGTTCTCAATTTTTGCTGCCACAGATGACAGCAGCCAAATGCATGTTTGAGCTGGTGAAACATAGGCTCAACTGGCCACCGCTTTGCATAACCACGAAGTACATCAAGCCCTTCGTGTTCTGTATTGGTTGAGATGAAAATTCTTTTTTCAGTCAGCCCCTTATCATTCTCAAAACAGCTCCAGACAACCCGAATTTCTCGCCCTTTGAGGAATTTTGCCCGACAAATCAGAGTACGATATCGCACGGTGCGAAACTTGCTATACATCCATACTATGGCTTTGTGCTCAGGGAGTTTTTCTACCTTCTCAGCTGTCATCCTGGTGCCGTATTTTCTGGGACGTCCCGGTTTTTTGACTGCGGGTAATGTCGGTAATGCATAAAGGGCCCGGTTTGATGGTATTTGACCAATGACTTCAATACCCATTTCCAGTGTTGGCTGCATCAGCGTCCGATTCATGTACCAGCAGTCCGCCACCAGCCGTAATGCGCGGTCCCGTACTTCCTTGCGTACAACCTTGAGCATGGCAACAGCGATTTTGAGTTTGCTGGCGTTACCTGAAGCAGGGGCCGGAAATGAAATAATAGGGATGCCGGTGAAAACCTCGTCTGCTACCCGTTCGAATATAACGGCCAGTGACACCCAGCATTGCCCCCAAATGTACTGAGGTCGATTAGTCTTCTTGCTGTGTTGATGGTGGGTACGACAAGCAGGGGCATTGTCAGAAAACCGTTCTATCACCCAGTCATCAAGAGCAAGAGTAATCGGTTCATCTGGCGGTGCCTTTGAACAGACCAGTCGGATCAAGCGACACGCCAGGTGCTTCCATCGCCATTTACCCTGTGAGATCCAGTGGTGGTAACTGCTCCATACACAATGAAAATCAATGGATAAAAGTGCCTGTGTAACGAAACCATCGGTTGAAAGCATACAGCCGAAAAGTAGCTCGCAGAACGTTGGTACCGCAACTGGTGATAGCGCTCTGGCAAGAAAGGTTGTATATAAAGCGAGCTCCTGAAGGATTACTCGGTGATCTGATGTGAGCATGGCAACCATCTCGGATTTCATCGTTGGGGATGGTTGCTATTAGCAGTTTATTCACTTTTTGCTGAACTATTGTGCTTTGGGAACTCTCAAGTCGAGATTCGTATTACTGCCGTTGATTATTCCGTTGAGACTTTTACTTTTAACGACGGGCAAAAGTATGTGGATTTTGATCGGCGTAAAGTGGAAATGGAGATTAGCGCTCCTTTGGTGACAACCTTTGTCGGAGCGCCACCAGTGCCGGGGGAGCCAGAGGAAGAAACCAGCCGTATTCAGGAAACACAGATAGCCGATACCTCCCGTTACTATGGCATTCAGCCGATGAGCGCCAACATTACCGCAGGCGACCTGACGGTAAAGGCTAAAAGCTAAAAGCTAAAAGCGTTTATGCCCCTTTGGTGGCGAGTGCCAAGGTAGAAACAGCAATTCCCGCAAAAAGGGAAAAAATAAAGATTTTCCCTTAATTGTCTCATTACTTTTTTGGACACAAACAAAAAACTCAGCACAAAATCTGATCCATAGGTTAACTTAAATTCACTGAAGAAAATGGGTTATTATTTGGTAACTATGCCGTATCAGGGAATAAACTCCGGATGCTGATCATTTTCCGTTTTGGCTGTTCACTTGGTTTCACTCGCTTGCCTTTCGGTTTTGGTTCAGGTGTACCCTGCAAGATCAGCCCCTTCATGAATAACACCCAGGAACTAACCACAAAAATCTCAAAAAAATTCCTCTGCTTTTCCCAAAAAATCTTTTTCCGCTTGTTAGCCTTCAGCGCTTCATTAAATAATGGGCAGGAAAGCTCAACAATTTGATCAATCAGAAAGGCAAGAAACATCAGACAGGCAAAGTTGCTTGCCAGATTCTCTTCACCATGACCATAGTTATGCTCAAGACTGTAACCCAAATTCTTCAGTGTATTGAACGTTTCATTTTCAATTAACCACCGTGCGCGTCCTCCTCGCATGATTTTCATGCAACACATATGGTTGTGAATGGGCAGGCTGGTTACCCAGCTATTGCAGTACTTTATTTTTCCATCCGAATCCGTTTCCACATAGTCGACATAATTGACCATAAAATCAGGATGTGACTTATTGAGTGGAACATCGTTTACGTAGCGAGACGAATGCCGGTGACCCCGTTTGTCGGTATAAGTGAACCGACGGACTTTGCCTTCCCGGTCCAGATCATCAACGGCTTCCAGCAAAGCCTCATGATCACTGTCCTTGGCAACAGTGATAAAATTGTGACCATAAGACCGGATGAGTTTAAGGGTTGGCCCCTTGGAATAGAGACCATCTAAACCCAGTACCAATTTCAGGTGGTAGTGTTCCCTGGAGAGATCTTCCAGAATGCGTTCAAGGGCACGCACTTCACAGTCATTTTTGGAAGCATCTTTTTGTTGAGTAATAGGTTCTGGCATTAACGGCAGAACTGTTTTCAATCCTGGCTTTACAAGACAGATCGCGGATAACTGATGATAGAAAACAGTTGTTTTTTTAGGATTGTCGGCGTTTTTTGTGCAACAGTTTTTACAATTGATACTCTTTGACGTAAAAGTTTGTGTGCCATCAATGGGAGCCAGGTAGCCCTCTTTAAAATATTGAAAATGTTTCAATTTCCCACGACGCTGACAATAAGCAAAAAGGGCGAGAAACAGTGGTCGAATATGCTTTGTCTTAACGTGATCAATTATTGATCTCAGATAGGTATCACAGGGTATATTTTGAACATGATATAAACTCTTGGCGTTTTCCTTGATAGTGGGCTGTTCACGTTTGTCATCGCAGGCCAGTAACGATGGATTTTTGTTATGAAAAACAGCAAGGGCATACATAAACAAATCGGAAATGGAAAAATTTGATGAGCGCCCTTTTTGTGAGCGAGGATCGGGAATCTCTTGAACTTGTTCAAAGACAAGATCAATGAGGTCAGTAGTAACCGAATGATTATGAGAGGTAGGCATAGGATACTGTGTTGCTATTTTGCCAAAAGCATCATCTATTTTAGACTGCGTAGCTGAAATTGTCCTGTAAGCTTCCAGACCTTGGGAACAGCGGGCTTTCAGTCGTTGTGGGAATTACTGAGGTAGAAAGCCCCTTGCTGGATCAATATGGCGGTTATACCGGCAAGACGATGGTGGCTACCTCAAACAGCAAACAATCAGTTTTCCCTCTATATAGCGTATATGGGCTTTCGTCAGGTTATCGTCTTTGCTGACAAAGGCAGAGGTGTGAATCCAGTAGTCTTTTTCCTCATTTTTGGCATGCTGTTTCAGCCGCTTGGAAACGTCCTCTGCTTCGCCTATATAAAAAACCGGATCTCCAGACTCAGAATCAGTGCCCCTTAGCAGATAAACCCCTGGGCTGCTCAACTCTGGCCGAGTCAGAAAATCATCAAGATCACTTCGAGGTCCGGCAATGGCCTTGCCTGTCCAATTGGACATTTCGGCGGTACGCAGTCCGGTTGGGCTGCCTTTGACAAGGAACAGTTTGATAGTGGCTGGCTGGATATACGAGAATCACGTTCAATAAATATACAAGCCATATCGACCCCATCAACTTGATCATTATTGATTGGCAAGGGTTTTGGAGAATCTGTCAACTACATGAATATCCTGCAGCAGTTCAAGGCATTGATACCTGGAGGAGTGGAAGTTTTGGCTACCATCACCGCAATAACGGTAATGGCACCAGTCAGGCAGAGCTCCAGGATGGTTCGATTATTACCGTGAAAGGCGAGTCAGTGGGAGTTGGTCTAAAGGCTTTTGTTCAGGGAGGGAAATAAAAGGAGTTGCGCCGAATCTGGCGCAGTACCTTCTGAATTTTTAATGGAACTCTGGGGCGTTTCCATTAAATTAGACGTCAGTAGTTGATTATTGGGGTTTTTATCTGAACTGACTGACTGAAGATACTGCTCTCTTGCGATCACAGCTTGCTCTTTAGCTTCATCCTTGTTGGTGGTTTGTAGTTTGATTCTCTGGCAGGTCTTTTTATAGATCTTTTGTCTCTCGGCGTAAGCGGGATCTTTGCGAAGCTCCTTTTGGCGCTCCCTTTCGCGCTTGGCGTAAGCGGGATCTTTGCGACGTTCCCTTTGGCGCTCCCTTTTGCGCTCGGCGTAAGCGGGATCTTTGCTAAGCGCCCTTTGGCGCTCCCTTTCGCGCTCGGCGTAAGCGGGATCTTTGCGACGCTCCCTCACGCTCTCCCTTTGGCGCTCGACGTAAGCGGGATCAGTCTGGGAACGCTCCCTGTGGCGCTTCCTTTTGCGCTCCCTTTCGCGTTCGGCATAAGCGGGATCTGTCCGGTAGCGCTTCCTTCTGCGCTCCCTTTCTCGCTCGGCGTAAGCGGGATCTTTGCGAAGCTCCTTTTGGCGCTCCCTTTGGTGCTCGACGTGAGTGAGATATGTCTGGTGGCGCTCCCTTTGGTGCTCTTTTTACGCCCGGCAAGTGAAGAACTGACATCAACATTGACTTCTGCCTGTGGGGGGGGGATCATTTGTTGTTTGGTTAACACTTGTAGCATGGTGCATGGATAACGGATTAACGACAGCAACTGGCCGTAAATCTGGTAAACTATGAATTGCGGCAGGAAGATGAGTTAACTGTAAACCTGAACTTGTATGATTCGCTGTTGTTTGCTCTCTAATGTTAAGCTCGTCCCACGAAATTGGCTCCTGAAAGGGAGTGCCTGGTGTTAGTAATAATGGATTAATAACGGTTTCATAACCCTGCTGGTAAGGAACATATTGATCAAGAATGGATTGTGGTATGTTTGGAATACCTGTTTTAGAAGCGTTTTCTGAATTGAGGTTTGTTATATTATATTGATTCAATGAATAAAAATGATCAGCTTCATTCTGATATGTATCTGGTCCGATATTGTAAATAGGAATAGAGTTCTGCGCTTGAACGGGTATGCCTTGATAAACAGGCTGGTGTTCGGTGGCACCTGATGGCTGTTCTTGATTTGCAAAACCTAATGCGCTGGAACAAAGACAATTAAAATAAGCATCAAATGTAGGAAATTGATTAATCTGATCCATTGAGTTATCGATTTAATGAGTTACAGCTTACGACCATGCATTTTTATAAAAGTTCCTCTCTTTCACAAATTATTCTTGATTTAAGTCAGCGAGGTATAAATATTTGTTATTACAAATAGCGATTTAAAACCCTTCGAAAGTCAGTGGTAAATCACCTGAGTTTTTAGCTAAATTGACTGACTGAAGATACCGTTCTCTTGCGATCACAGCTTGCTTTTTCGCTTCTTCCTTGTTGGAGGTTTGTATTTTGATTCTTTTGTAGGTCTGTCTATAGATCATTTGTCCCTCCGCGTGAGTGGGATCTGCCTGGCAGCGCCCCCTTCTTCGCTCCTTTTGACGCTTGACGTAAGCGGCGGGGTCTGCGTGGTAGCGCTCCCTTTTTGTACTCCCTTTGGCGCTCCCTTTGGTGCTCGGCGTAAGCGGGATCTGTCTGGTAGCGCTGCCTTCCGCGTACTCTTCGGCGCTCCCTTTTGCGCTCGGCAAGTGAAGAGCTGCCATCAACATTACCTTCTGTCTGGTTTGTTTGGTTATCAATGGTAGGCTGGTGCATGTATAATGGATTAACGACAGCAACTGGCCGTAAATCTTGTGAACTGTGAATTCCGGCAGTAAGGTTGGTTAACTGTAAACCTGAGCTGGTTTGGTTCGCTGCTGTTGGCTCGTTAATTTCAATCTCGTCCCACGATATTAGCTGCGGAAAGGGAGCATTTGGTGTTAGTAATAATCTATGCTTACCGGGTTTATAATTAGGCTGGTAAGGAATATATTCATCAAGAATGGCTTGTGGTATTTCTGGAATACCTGTTTCAGAAGCGTTTTCTGAATCGAATTTTGTTAGAGATTTAATGTGATATTTAATCATTGTATTAGAATGATTAGCTTTAATTTGATATATATCTGGTCGGCAATTGTAGATAGAAATGGGGTTCAGAACTTGAACGGGTATGCCTTGATAAATAGGCTGCTGTTCGGTGGCATCAAATTGCTGTTCTTGACCTACTGAACCTAATGCTCCGGAACAAAGATAAGAAAAAGAAGCATCGAACTGCCTTTCACCACCCCGATTGATATTTTTCTGAAATCTGTTGTCAAAGGATTGATCAGATATTCAGGAACGTCGACATGTTGCCAGTTCAATACCAGTTTAAGAACCTGAACCACCTTGGCTTGGTTGCCGCTATGTGTCGGGAGCTAAAGATAGCCGAATACATCGATGCGCGTATAACTAATGACTCCGATGCGCGTAATGTCACTATAGGACAAGCGGTGGTCGCAATGATAATCAATGGGTTGGGGTTTACAGGGCAAACTCTGTATATGTTCCCTGAGTTTTTTGAGGACAAGCCGATTGATCGCCTCATCGGGGAAGGCATACAACCCGAACACTTGAACGACAAGGTACTTGGTCGGGCCCTTGATAGCCTGTACGACGCTGGCGTCAGTGACTTGTACCTGAACCTTGCCGTTAAGGTTGTCAATCATCTGAAGCTGCCCTGCAAGGCATTAAATCTGGATGGCACCAGCTTTCATGTGGATGGAATCTATAACAGTCATGAAAATCCTGATGACTTGAATTGTATCCATATCTGCCGCGGTTACAGCCGTGACCACCGACCTGACCTGAATCAGGTGGTCTGTAAGCGCCAATAAAACCACCGTCATAGCCAGCCCAAACTTTACGACTTATCCTTTAGATGCTTTCACTGCCCAGGGCAGGAGCTGCTCCAGTTTCTCAACCGTGTCGGCATAAGGCAGTTCTTTCAAAATGTGACTCAGGTATTCGAACGGTTCCAGCCCATTGGCCTTCGCGCTTTCGATCAGGCTGTAGTAGGTTGCACTCGCTTTGGCATCTTTCGGGGTATCAGCAAAGAGCCAGTTACGCCTACCCACAGTGAAGGGGCGGATAGCGTTCTCAGCTGCCGCGTTGCTAATGTTGAGGTGTCCGTCTTCACAGTAAACCACCAGTTTTGACCACTGGTTCAGGGCATAGCTCATGGCTCTATGGGTAAGACTATCCGGTATCAGCCGGGTGACGTTTTTCTGTAGCCACTGGTGCAGGTCATCAAGCAGTGGCTTACTGTCTTCCTGTCGGCGGACTTTTTTCTCTGCTGCGGTGAGTCCTTTGATCTCTTCTTCAATGGCATACAGCTTGCGGATTTTGCCCAGGGCTACATCTGCCTTGCTGACTTTATTGCCCTTTACCTTCTTACCTGGTTTGGTCTCACCTTTTTGGGCATCGGTGAATTTACGTCTCACATGGTCAAAACAGCCAAGCTGCGTTATGCCTTCCTGACGGCAGACTGCATCGTAGCTTTTGTAACCATCCGTTTGCAGGTAACCACTGAACCCTTCAAACAGGCGCAGGGGAACCTCCTTGCTTCGGGAAGGATCATATTCAAACAACACGGCGGTTTGTCCCGGTGGCCCACCCAGTGTGACCCACATGTATTTGTCCGATGTTATTGCCTTGCTGGGTTCTTTAAGTGCCTGTATCCGGGTTTCGTCAGCATTAATCACTCGTCCTGTCCGCTGATGGTCGTACATCAGGTTGATCAGTCCCTGTAGTTGCCGGGACAGACGCATCAACCAGTTAGCCATAGTCGTGCGGGTGACCGAACCACCGTAACGGGCGAGGATTTTTTCCTGCCGGTACAGAGGCAGGGCATCACAGAACTTGGCAACAATGATGTAGGCCAGCATGCAGGTTGTCACTGCTGACTTGGGAATAGGATGCCTGGGCAACTCAGCGGCTTTGATGATTCTTGAAAGATTTCCGGAAATCGACCGGGTCTCGATGCAGGTAGACTCTGGGAAGGGTCACTGGAGGACGCATAACCGGCAGACTCATTGGAGCAGCCCTATCAGTTGTTGTGCTAACTTCAGATTGGTCTGGTCAAAGCCTGTGACCGTTAACCCACTGGGCAGTGTGACGCTGAGCGATGAAAGAGCGGTGCCTGCGACTTCAGCCTGGGAGACAGGAATGACTTGTACAAAGGCAGAAGGCTTATCCTCTTTATGTGTTGTAGTGGCAACGGGCAAAGAAGCTTCATCAAACTTTTTTCTCCAGTACCAAAACTGGTTTGGTCTGAGGTTGTGTTGCTTACACCAGGAGCTCTGGCTTAATCCGGAATCACGCCAGGATTGAACGCGTTGTTGCCACTTCTCTCTGAGGGAGTGTGTAGAAATGTTTGCCTCCATGTAGACTGGAGGCTTATGATTTCGTAATGGAGATTAAAGTGGTAGAGCGTGGGTTTTGAATGCGCTTACGTTGTTTTTTAGGGTTGTCAGCGTTTTTTGTGCAACAGTTTTTACAGCTGATGGACTTTGACGTAAAGGTTCATCATCCAGGAATAGAGGGTGCAAGGTGGCACACCAGACAGGAGTCAGTGAGAAACGACTCGAGCATAATGTCCGAGAACGGAAACGTACGGCAATAATGAGGGTTGCAATGGGTGATTTAAAAGAACGGCTCTGTGGAACTTATTTCTCCGAAGGGATTCGTAAGAAGAAAATAAAGAATGTTGATGTGTTGCGTGGAGCCATTGGTTATATCAGAATGCTGAAAGATATTCTGGTAAAGGGTTCGACGGAGCAATCTCATTTCATTCCGCGTAGCGGAGATAAAGGCTTTTCAAATGGCTAAATGCCCATCAGTTCAATCAGGGACTTTCTACTTTCAGGTCCATAAAATACTGCCCCAACAGGTACCCTGTTTTCGGTTTCTTCCTTTACCAGTGCAATAATTTCAGCGCTGGCTAACCCACCACAAAGTTCAATCATCTGTACACCGTTTTTTTCAACCAGTTCTCTGGCGATATCTGCGGCGGTTTCCCTGTGGTTCATATCAACGGATACACAATAAAAGTGGGCTTTTTCAGTAACATTCTCCTGAATGGATGAGGACTGTAGGCCGGGCATGGCATAGATAAATGCAAACTTCATGTGGACTCCTTTTAATTGTGTCAGGTAATTGTGTCAGGTAATTGTGTCAGGTAATTGTGTCAGGTAATTGTGTCAGGCAGGCTGGATTTGTTGAAAAGTAAAAACTCAATTGTGGCAGAGGTTGAAGGAAGTGCAAGAAATAATCTCAATAAAAAAAATGAACGAAATACTTTCTGATAGTGTCCAAAAAAAGACAAACGAGGACATCAACATGACGCTATGCTTTTCAACTAATAATACTGCCCCTGTGCTGCAAGGTAATCATGATGCAACCACTCAATCACCTGATAATTCAACCCGGCGAAATGGCAAAGATCTTTTAAAATCCACGCTCACGCATGCAGCTTATGCAATAGCTTTTGGATCGTATACTACCCTGGTAAACCAATTCGTTGTTTCAGCACTGAATCAACCTCGCGATGATTTTTTGGCCTATCATTGTTTCAATAATTTGACCTCTGATGAGAGAAAAGAGTACGCACATCTAACTCCGTATGCTCCGGTTCATTTCGCGCAGGTGGCCGTTGCCTCAACAGCTTTTTTCTTGCCACCGGTGGCTTTTGCACTTTGTATGAGGGATGCAAATCTATTTATGACCGGGCATGCACCTGTTTTTCCGGGCATGATGTCGCAACAAATCAACCCGCAGGAGACTATCCAGAAGTCTATGATGAAGTCTCAGTCTCTTCCCCTGTCTGAATTCCTGACCAGATAGCAGCCATAATGCTATACAGGTGTTATGGTTTTCGGATGACTCTGGTCATCTCTTATCCGGGATGACCGTTCGCCATTCCAGCGCTTTCCCATTCCATTTGCCCGTGGCAGGAAAAAAGCCCGCAGCTAACCTGAAAAGCCAAACCGGGAAAATTTCCACCGACATCAAAATATGAATCATTGATAGTAAAAATAATTAGAAAAAAGTTGATTAGAATTGAACGAAATACCTTCTGATATTGTCTGAGAAATGACAACCAGTATGGATATTAAGAATGACTTTAACAATTTGTACTTCCGGTATTAACGCTGGATCATCGATGCCTGGCAATCCCGAACTCCAGGCTGTGACTAATCCGCCTGATAATTCAACCCAGCAAAAAAGCAATGATTTTTTTTCATCAGCGATCTTTCACGCCTTATATTCAACTGCTGTTGGGGTGTGTACTACCTTTGTAAAAAATCGGGTCGTTTCACCACTGAATGATCCTGGTAAAGTCTTTTTGAGGGAGCATTGTTTTAATAATATGTCCCGTGATGAATCTGATGAGTACGGAAAACTAACTCCGTTTACCCCGCTCTATTTGACAGAGATAGCAGTAACGTCGACAGCCTTTTTTGTTGCCAGCGGTGGCTTGTGCAAGGTGTATAAAGGATGTAAATCAATCTATGACCGGCTATGCCATACTCCGGCATATGAACGGCTATGTAATATTCCGGCACATGATGCCATCGCAATGCGACCTGAACCTGAAGAAGTCTAGGATTTTTCATTTGTGAGGTGAAGCGGTTCTATTTACGGAGCTGCTTCCCAAATCACCATGGCGCAGTCTTTTTTGGTTTAATCGCTATTTATCAACAGATTTGATCAATTTTTGGGGGAATCGCTGGGCAGTAAGTAATGTGGAAATTCAGTTGGGGTATCCTTAGGGGCTCCGAAATCAATCCCTTCCTTTTTATGCTTAAGCCTCCTTTGATTTAGCATATTGACTGTTTCTGCTTGTCTTTGGGACAAGGTAACCTTCTCTGGCTTGTCAAAGTGTATTTTCAGATTTTTAGCATCACGCTGACTGGCCGCCATCGCGATTTTTTGTTGCTTGACGTGTTCTAGTGCTGAATCTATATCCGGGTGTTCCAACCGTGGCCCTCTGAGGCTAACTAATTTCTCCTCCTGCTGGTACATTCTCCTCTTGACCGCTTCAATGACGTCAGTTCCTTCTTTATTAGTGACGGAGCTGATACCCTGATTGCAACAAAAATATTTTTCCTGTTCTATGGTTTTCGGATGCATATACGTTGGTATCGTGATTCTTAATGATTTCATTCTCAATTTATTTTCTTTGATTTTATTTTCTTCAATTTTATTTTCTTTAGATTTGTTTTCTTCAGCTTTATTTTCTTCAATTTTATTGTCTTCACCGTCTTTATCGTCTTTTATTTTGTTCGTTCCCATGACCTTTGGGCTAAGACACTTTTTTAATTCCTCCTTGAAAAATTTATAGTGAGGAGCATACTTATTTTTTGTCTCTGTGAGATACGAATTCAGCTGATATTGGGTGACCGGAAGCTTGATGTTGGTTTCTACATTGATATAAAAAAGAGTCAATAACTGTTCCAGACCATTGATCGTTACCTGGGCGATAATAGCACCGGTTCCTGCCTGATAAAACACTTTGTCAACGGTGACTTTACCCGAAATGCCAAGCTGATTGGCAAGCTCACTGTCCTTAATGATGTCAACAGTATGAATATCCAGTTGATCTGAATCGTTAGCAATGCGAATCATACTGTCAGTTTCAAAGCAGTGCAGACTCATGGGAGCGATTATGCTGTCAGGGCCATTAACAGGCGTCGTTTCTTCGCAAAATTGATCATCTGCATCGCTATCATCCGTAATAGCTACACATAATGAATCCTTGACATTTAGTGATGCGGACGCCTGATCAGTGGATTTGCCCGGGGAGGCATTCTCATTAAACCAGAATGAAAAGTATCGCCGCGGATCATCTTCATCATCATCGGGAATACGCCAATCTAGTTGGTCAGAATCTTCTGTTGATGGGGGATTCGCTGTCGTGGTTTTATCGGGATGAGTATCCTTTTCAGAAGGGAGAGATACCAGAAGATAATCGCCAACTTTACGAACTGATATATTGTATGAAGAAATTTTTTTTGATTGAAGGCTGCTTTCTTGAGAAGACCAAGCTTGAGAAGACCAAGCTTGAGAAGGCAAAGTTAAGTATGGAAATAAAGCCTTGGCGACAGTAACCGGGCTTTTCAGAAGACTGGCAAGAATACAGTTATCTTGAAGATAGCCAGTGTATTTTGAACCCACTAAATTTGATGCTGTATTAGACATTGGTTGCTCTATAATAACTTTCGTTTATAAATAATAATTTTTAATTTGATTCGGTTATTCCTGTTTTTCGTCCAGCCCTTTTCACAGGATCTGGTTCTTACCATTATTTGACCAGTAATTTGGAATATGGTTCCATTTTATTTCCGATTTTTCTTATTCACTCATTTTTCAAGGCCATTGTGCTATCTTATTGTTGATTTTTTCAGAAAATGATTCCTTGCATATCATCATCTGGCATTCAACAGGAGGCCTGATATGGACAATACCACCGCTGAACTGGAAGTTGATGCCGATCACTGTTTGGAGATTGGCCAGGTGATTGCACCCGGGGATACTCACCTCGAAATGACCATAAAGGGGGATACTGAGCAACAGGCAAACGATCAGATGGCAACGATGGAAGCCCTGGCTAACCGTATTTCTGACCACTGTCAGGTAAAGAAAACGGTGACTCTCCATCAGGGCAGTGCCACCATTGATGCCATGTTTGATTTTGACTGCACAGCAGAAAAACTGATTTTTGAATTGTATCTCAGGTAGTAATTTTACTTATCATTGTTATAGCTGTTTGATGATTATTTGATCATTGATGCCTGGTTTAAACGATGGTTAACAGGCGATTAACAGTCGTTAACAGTAACGATCAGAAATCCACGAAGCTCAATGTTGGCGCGGTGTCCAGCGAAATTGTAAGGCTTTGACACAGGATTTTCCGGTGGTATAGTTGCCGCTCCCGTAACAATGCCACCGCTCTTTTACGGTATTGCTTACCTCTCACTTGAAATTTCCGAATTCTTCACCCGGAGTATCTCATGACCGCTATCAAGGAAATCAAGGCTCGCGAAGTCCTCGATTCTCGTGGTAATCCCACTGTTGAAGCTGACGTCATTCTTGAGTCTGGTGCCTTTGGTACTGCCTGTGCTCCCAGCGGCGCTTCCACGGGTTCCCGCGAAGCTCTGGAGCTGCGTGATGGTGACAAGTCCCGCTACCTGGGCAAGGGCGTTCTGCAAGCCGTTGCCAATGTTAACGGTCCTATCCGTGAAGCACTGCTTGGTTTTGATGCCAATGACCAGCGTGGCCTGGATCAGAAGATGATTGATCTGGACGGCACTGACAACAAAGCCAAGCTGGGCGCTAACGCCATTCTGGCGGTGTCTCTGGCCGCTGCCAAAGCCGCTGCCGTTGATAAAGGCATGCCTCTGTACGCGCACATTGCTGAGCTGAACGGTACTGCTGGCCAGTTCACCATGCCAGTGCCAATGATGAACATCCTGAACGGCGGTGAGCACGCTGACAACAACGTTGATATTCAGGAATTCATGATCCAGCCGGTTGGTGCCAAAAACTTTGCTGAAGCGCTGCGCATGGGTGCTGAAGTATTCCACGCTCTGAAGAAAGTTCTCTCCGACAAGGGCCTGAACACTGCCGTGGGTGACGAAGGTGGTTTTGCACCAAACCTGGCTTCCAATGCAGACGCTCTGGCGGTCATCAAAGAAGCCGTTGCTGCGGCCGGTTACACTCTGGGCACCGACATCACTCTGGCTATGGACTGTGCAGCTTCCGAGTTCTACGAAGATGGCAAGTACAACCTGAAAGGCGAAGGCAAAGTCTTCACTTCCAATGAGTTCTCTGACTACCTGAAAGGTCTGACCGAAGAATACCCGATTATCTCCATTGAAGATGGTCTGGATGAATCTGACTGGGACGGCTTCAAGTACCAGACTGAACTGCTGGGCGACAAGATCCAGATCGTTGGTGACGACCTGTTTGTAACCAATACCAGGATCCTGAAAGAAGGTATCGATAAGGGCATTGCCAACTCTATCCTGATCAAGTTCAACCAGATCGGCTCTCTGAGCGAAACTCTGGATGCGATCAAGATGGCCAAGGACGCTGGCTACACTGCCGTTATCTCTCACCGTTCCGGTGAAACTGAAGACGCTACCATCGCTGACCTGGCGGTAGGTACCTGTGCTGGCCAGATCAAGACCGGTTCCCTGTGCCGTTCTGACCGTGTAGCCAAGTACAACCAGCTGATCCGTATCGAAGAGCAGCTGGAAGGCAAAGCGCCTTACCGTGGTATTGCTGAATTCAAGCGTGCCTGATTAGCAGTCGCTGCTGATGGCGAGGGGAGGCTCTAAGTCTCCCTTTTTTTTGCCTGGCGAAGCGGGCAAACCCGACAGGCTGAAAGAAGGCTGAGCCACCCCGACCTGGGGAAAATCAATCCGTCGATCGCCCTTTACCTGTGAACTTTTGGAGCAGACTTTCGGGTCTTTTTTCTAGGGGGAGGCGACAGTTCATTTAATGAGCACTGGGGATGTGGTGTTAAATCCTCCTTACAAAGGTGCCAGACCTGCACCAGTTGACCGTCGTTACTGATAGTCATTAAATGCCCCCCGTTAGTACTGAATGTTACCAGGTCAAGCTTGTAATGTTGGTGCAGCGTCGATTTGTGTAACCAGTGGCCATCTGCCGTAAGGCCATAGATGATGATGGCGTCATCATTTCTGGCTTCGATGACAATATGGGAGCCATCGTGGTTAAATTTGGCTGAGTAAACCCCGCCTGCTGTCGTAAAATTGAGGCTGGTTATCCAGTTGCCACCGGCCGTACAAGTGTGGATTCTGGCGTTGCATACAGGCAGGGATATGGGTGAGTAATTGCGGGAAAATGTCAGGATATGGCGGCCGTCAGCGCTGAACGTGGCTGAGGTAATATACATATCATCATGGACGATAATCTGTTGTTTTGACCAGCGCCTGGCGTTTGCGTCATACCGGTAGATTTTTGCTGTATGATCGCTACTGGCCGTGACTAAATAGTGGCTATCGGGGCTAAATCTAGTAGAAGAAATCCGTCGTTTATGTTTGATCGTGGTTTTATGTTGCCAGTTGTCGTGGGTATCAAAGCTCAGGATTCTGGCAGTATAATCGAAGCTCTCCGTTACTGCATGACGACTGTCAGGACTGAATGAAGTGTCGGTAATTTCCAGGGAGTGGTTAATACAGGTTTTTTTTACCCAACTGTTATTGGTGTTGCTGAAAATTGTTGCGGTGCGATCAGGTTGGTTATTCTTGTCGCTAATGGTGATGATATGTTTGCCATCAGGGCTGAATTCAGCGGCAGTGACCTTACCATTATGGTTCAGGGTGGTCAGCTCCAGCCAGTTGCCGTTGCTGTCACGGGCATGGATTTTCGCCGTGTGATCGACACTGGTGGTGACGACCAAGCGGCTGTCAGGACTGAATGTTGTTGAAAGAATCCTCCCTTTGTGCCCCATTGTTGTTGTTACTGCCCAGCGGCCAGCCTGGTTCATTGTGCATATTATGGCCCTGCGACCACTCCTGGCCATCACTGCATGGCGGCTGTCGGGGCTGAAAGTCGCCGAGCTGATAAATCGATCAGAAATGATGATGAGTTTTCTGTCCAGCTGCCGTCGGCATTACAGCTGGTGATTTTTGCGGTTGAAGCCGTGTAGCTCAATATATGCCGGTTATCACTGCTGAAGGTGATCCGCCGTACTCTGTCTTCATGGGCAATGGCTATCTCTGCGGGCCTTGCGGTGATTTCCGTTCTGCCATAATCCGAACCACAGCGCGCGTAACTGTTGGTCGCCAGAAAGCGTCCATCGCTGCTGAGTTTGGCTGATGCCGCCGTAAAGGGGATGCAGTCAATGGATATTGCCAATTCCGGTCGGAAAGTACGACAGTTAACCATCAACTGGTGCACTGTGTAAAACAGGATTTGCGGGAAATATTTCCCTTTTTGAGGTTCCCGTGGCGGTATGTCGTTGTCTGTCACTTCCCCGGCTGAATGGCCGCAAATAGTGCTGATCAGCGTTTCATTGCCGGTGAATTGCCTCAGCCAGGCTTCCAGTTCATGGTTGCTGATATTTTTGGCAATCTGGATGAATTGCTGCTGCTGTCGTGGCTCGAGCTGTTTAAACCAGATCCTGGCGGGCAGATGATCTGCACGGACGATAGCCAGCAAAGACGAACAGGTCTGTGCCATGGCCTTGATATCACGGTCCCCTAAAAAAACCAGTATGTGTCTTATGGGTTGCTCTGGAAGATCCAGCAATAGCAACGGCCTTGGGTTGATAACGACAGTGATTCGGTGACTGGTTCTGTGTTCTACGGGCGGGAAGGTGGTATTAGCCGGAGGGGTATGGCTGGTGGTTCTGCCAATGGGATTACCAGTCGGCATATTCCGAACTCCCGGGTCTTTGGCCTACGGGTGATGGGTAGCCAGTACCCGATTGAACTCAACAGCAACCCGGGTGTAGAACGCTGTCTTCCGTTCATAAATACCCGGGATAGTAAGAGCGATCATTTGAGTTGCTTATTTTGATGTCTGGCTTTTTCTAATGACCTTCATTAATGTGAAACAGTTCAAAGATCCGGTTGTATGTTAAACCACGGGTACTCCTGTTAAACTTCAGCGTTAAGTCTCTATTACTGCCCCTGCTGCTGGATAGTGACGGTTTAAAGCGGAACTGATGATGAAAAAACTGGCAATAACCCTGTTGACACTGCTGCTGGTTTACCTGCAAACCAGGCTCTGGATTGGTGAAGGCAGTGTGGCTGAAATGTTGACACAACAAGATAACCTTGAGCGTTTCAGGCTGGAAAATGAACGTTTGTACCAGCGTAATCGTCTGCTGGCCAAAGAGGTTGTGGAGCTGCAGCAGGGGATGGAAACGGTTGAAGAGAGAGCGCGCCAGGAGCTGGGTATGATCCGCAGTGATGAAACGTTCTTTTTGACTTACGATTAAATCCTGTATTGGTCAGGAGCCGTTTCTGAGCGGGCTTCTGGATGTTCAAGTTAAGGGTGTCAGAGTGAGTAGCGTAGAAACCATGAATGCGGTTCGTTACTGGGCGGTTGTTCCGGCAGCGGGCGTTGGCCGCCGAATGAATATCGATATTCCCAAACAGTACCTTGAAATCAAGGGCAAGCCCCTGATGGTGCATACTCTGGAGCGGTTGCTGGATTTTCCCAGGCTGGAAAAGATCGTGGTGGTGCTTGATCATAATGATGAGTATCACCAATCCATTGAATTACTTCGCAACCCGGGAATTCTCCTGGCCCAGGGGGGGGGGATGAGCGTTACCACTCGGTACTTAATGGTTTGAAAGTGCTATTGGATATTGGTTCCCCTGATGACTGGGTACTGGTTCATGATGTGGCCCGCCCCTGCATTCGCCGTTCGGATATGGAGTGGCTGGTGAACCAGCTCCATGACCACCCTGTAGGCGGTCTGCTGGGTTGCCCGGTTACCGATACCATCAAGCGGGCCGGGGACAATGATGGTGTGTCTGAAACGGTAGACCGTCAGGGGCTCTGGCATGCCATGACACCGCAGATGTTCCGTCTGGGCATGCTGCATGACGCCATGGCAAAAGCGATAGCGGATAAGATGCCGGTAACGGATGAGGCCAGTGCCATTGAGTACGCTGGCAAACAGCCCGTGATGGTGGAAGGACATGCCGATAATATTAAGGTGACCCGGGGAACTGATCTGGCTCTGGCCACTCTATATATAGAACAGCAGTCGAAACTTATTGAGGTCACTTGATGCGTATTGGTCATGGTTTTGATGTTCACCGCTTTGATGAAGGTGATTATATTGTTCTGGGTGGGGTAAAAATTCCTCACACCCATGGGCTGGTGGCGCACTCTGATGGCGATGTGCTGCTTCATGCCCTGTGCGACGCACTCCTGGGAGCGGCAGGTCTGGGTGATATTGGCAGGCATTTTCCGGACACTGATGAACGCTATGCTGGCATTGATAGCCGCAAGTTACTGCGTCATGTTATTGCTCTGCTTGAGCAGCACAACCTGGTTCCCGTCAATATGGACAGTACCATCATTGCCCAGTCGCCTAAAATGGCACCGCACATTGATCAGATGCGGCAGAATATCAGCGAAGACATGGGGATTGACCCATCGCTGGTGAATGTCAAAGCGACCACCACTGAAAAGCTGGGCTATACCGGTAGAAAAGAGGGTATTGCAGTTCACGCCGTTGTTCTGTTGACAGATTTGGGATCGTGATCCAAAGGGTGGAGCCTCCCAGGAGGCCCACCACCCATGGTTATTTTTCAGTATTTCCTTTCAAAAACTGCGTCAAACGCGGTATTGTTTATTGTTAATTTTTGCCTTGTTGAGTGCGCATCATGGATGCAGATGTACCGATGCCTGCCGATTACTCCGTTGATTGGTATTATGCCTTTGGTGGTCCTTTAGGCAGCTGTCTTTTCAAATCCTGTCATGAAGATTTTCTGGTTGATGAGCTACTGCCCTTTGAGCCCGAAGGTGAAGGTGAACACCTTTTTCTGCTGATTGAAAAAAAAGGGGAGAATACCGACTGGGTCGCAGGGCTTCTGGCGAGACATGCAGGAGTCAGAAGACAGTCGGTAAGTTATGCCGGGAGAAAGGATCGCCATGGAATTACACGTCAATGGTTTTGTGTTTCCCTGCCTGGTATGGCTGATCCCGACTGGAGTGGACTGGAGAGTGACACCATACGGATCCTTCGACAGGCCCGCCACCGGAAAAAACTGAAAACCGGAGCCCTGAAGGCAAATGATTTCTGCATCACATTGCACAATGTAGATGCTGATCCTGCGCTGGTTAATGCCCGGTTAGAGCAGATATCCCGTGCAGGGGTGCCCAATTACTTCGGTGAACAGCGCTTTGGTCATGAGGGGCGTAATATTGACAAGGCCGTCGATATGCTGGCTGGAAAATTCAGGGTTCAGCGTAATAAACGATCGGTCTATCTGTCTGCAGCCCGATCCTGGCTGTTTAACCGGGTTCTGTCGCAAAAGGTTACTGCCGGGGTCTGGAACCAGTATCTTGGTGGCGATGCATTAGGATTTCCAGATAGCAATAGCCTGATTTTTGTGGCGCCGGACGAAGCCATGATGACTCGCCTGGGGAATGGTGAACTGAGTCCGACTTCGCCGCTGTGGGGCAGGGGAGCATCGAAAGTGACTGACCAGGTGCTGACTTTTGAACAGTCGGTCACTGCCGGATATCCTCAGTTGTGTGATGGACTTGAGAGGGCCGGTTTGCTGCAGGAGCGCAGAGTTAACCGCCTGATACCTCAGCAGTTCACCTGGGTGTGGGAAAACAGTCCGGAAGGACGTTCACTGGTATTGCGCTTCCGACTGCCAAAGGGCTGTTTTGCGACGTCTGTACTCAGGGAGTTGTTTGATTGTTATCAACAAGAGCCATGAAACTGGGGCGTGAAATGAGTCATGCAGTTCACGACAGTGGGCTTAAGAAAAATTTGGATTAATTCAGGATTGAGGGACTATGACCATATTGCTATCCAATGATGATGGCGTAACCGCCAGGGGATTGGCCCTTTCGTTTGCCACCATGAAATCGCACGGTCCGTGCTGGGTAGTGGCTCCGGATAATGACTGTTCTGGCAAGGGCCATTCCCTCACCCTGGACCGGCCACTGCGCATGAAAGAACACGACAATGGGTTCTTCAGTGTGAACGGAACACCGGCAGATTGTGTCAATCTCGCTGCCAGTGGGCTGTTTGGCCGCCTTCCGGAACGCGTAGTTTCCGGTATTAACAGTTGCGCCAACCTGGGCGATGATGTGCTCTACTCGGGGACTGTGGCTGCGGCCATGGAAGGACGCTTGCTGGCAAAAACCGCAATCGCTATTTCATCCTGCGGTCAAGAGGATCGCCACCTGGAAGTGAGTGCCAGAGTGTTGCACGATTTGATGTTGCGCCTTGATGATCAGGTTCTGCCAGAAGGCACGATACTCAATGTCAATGTCCCGGCCTGTGACTATGAAAAGATCCGTGGGATGAAAATTACCCGGCTCGGCCATCGTCACCCGTCAAAGCCTCCGGTAAAAATAACCGATCCCCGTGGCAATACGGTGTGGTGGATCGGTGGTGTTGGTAAGCCCCTGGTTGCTGAGGAAGGGACTGATTTTCATGCAGTGGCTTCTGGCTATGTATCCATTACCCCATTGCAATACGATAAGACCGGCCATGCAACGTTATCACTGATGGAGGATTGGCTTGGAGCCTGTGTATGAGGGATCTTGAAATTGATGGTATCGGTATGACATCCCGCCGGACCAGAGAGCGGCTGATCCAGCGTCTGATGGATCAGGGTATTCAGTCCGGCAAGGTTCTGGATGCCATTCGCACCATTCCCCGTCATCTTTTTCTTGATGAGGCGCTGGCACATCGTGCTTATGAAGACACAGCTCTGCCGATTGGTCATAATCAGACGCTGTCCCAGCCGTACATTGTTGCAAAAATGACGGAAGTGCTGTTGGCCCGGGGTGAACTGAATAAGGTGCTGGAAATTGGCACCGGATCCGGTTATCAGACGGCTGTGCTTGCTTCGCTGGTGGCCAGGGTCTGCTCCGTGGAGCGCATCAGGCCATTGCAGGAGAAGGCACAGCAGAGACTTTCCAGGCTTTCTCTGAAAAATGTTCGTCTTCGTCATACCGATGGTGGTATGGGGTGGCCGGAAGAAAGTCCATTTGATGGGATTATTGTCACGGCGGCACCGGGAGAAATTCCTGCAGCGTTGTTGAGCCAGCTGTCTCCGGAAGGTGGCAGGCTGGTCATTCCGGTGGGAGGAAACAACCTTCAGGATCTTGTGTTAGTGACCAGAAACGGTGATGAGTATCAGCGCAAGGTGTTGGAAGCTGTCCGGTTTGTACCGTTGCTGGCGGGTGTTATACGCTGATACGTCATAAAAAAGACGTTACTTTCTTGAACGTACCCACACAAAAAAGCAGTCAGTCAGGGATGACTGATGGCATTTTACTTAACTTCTGTTCCAAAGGTCAGAACATGTCGAATCATTCTTCTTACTTTGCCCTCATCGCCAGGGGAATGGCTATGGGGGCCGCTGATGTTGTGCCGGGCGTATCCGGTGGAACCATCGCATTTATTACTGGTATTTATGACCGGCTGCTGAATGCCTTGAAAAGTGTTAACCCATCGTTAATGAAGGTCCTTGGTGAGGAAGGGTTTGCCGGTGTGTGGCAGAGAATAGACGGCACATTTCTGGTGTGTGTGTTTGGTGGTGTGCTGACCAGTATTCTGTCCTTTGCCCATGTGATTACCTGGTTCCTGGCGACGTATCCGGAGATGCTCTGGGCCTTCTTTTTTGGTCTGATTCTGGTGTCCGGATTGCATATGATTCGTCAGGTTGATCAGTGGAATGTGGCGACTGTCATCACCCTGATCGCTGGTATTGTGATTGCTTATGCTGTGGGTGTATTAACCCCGACCAGTCTTGAACCAGAGCCGCTGACGCTGTTTTTTGCCGGTAGCATTGCTATCTGCGCGATGATTCTGCCCGGTATTTCCGGTAGCTTTATGCTGCTGATGATGGGGCTGTATGGTCCGGTCATTGATGCCGTGAAGAGTTTGAATTTCAGTGTACTGACCGTTTTTGGCCTGGGTTGTATCGGCGGTTTGCTCAGCTTTTCCCATGTGTTGTCATGGCTGCTAAAAAAGCACCGCGATCTGGCGATTTCACTACTGACCGGCCTGATGCTTGGAGCTCTGGGCAAAGTCTGGCCATGGAAGGAGACACTGGCAACACGGGTTAACAGTTCCGGGGAGCTGGTCCCGCTGATTCAGGCGAACGTGTCGCCGATGAATTATCAGGGAATTACCGGGCAGCCTGCTTATCTGGTTGAATCTATTGGGCTGATGATTTTTGCCATTGCTTTGGTGGCGATGATTGAGTGGGTGGGTAGTAAAAATCACTAAGCAATCGTGCCAATATAGGTGAAAATACTGATATTGGTATAATATTTTAAACCATAAGTTACTGTTTATATTCTTTTATTGAATAAATGATTTTTGTGGGCATGCAGGGTAATGGAGTTGATAAAGTGTTGGATTTCATGAAAATCACTCTGATTAATTTGAGTGATTGCTCAAAAAAAATACTTTTCCTAACAGCCTGCCTGCTCACCGCAAGTTGCAGCCATGATCCGGCCAGGGTGACGGTCACTGACCTGAGATCACCACCGAAGGTGACTTCAGGTCAGCATATTGTCCAAAGCGGAGAAACCCTTTATTCAATAGCCTGGCTCTATAGCAGAGACTTCAGAGAGTTGGCCCGAAAGAATAGCATTCGAAGTCCTTATACTATCTATCCGGGGCAGAAAATAAACTTATCTATCCGCCGGTCCGGGTTGCTGCTCCGTCGGTGACTCCAGTCAGGCAGCCAAAGAAAACCGTTGCCAAAAGCAGCGCTCCGGTCAAAAAATATACAGCAAAGGGTTCGACGCCAAAAAGTACCGCTTCCGGCAGCAGTGGCTGGCAATGGCCTGCGAACGGAAAAATTATTTCCGCCTATTCGCTCAAAATGCCCGTTAACAAGGGGATTGATATTGGCGGCAAATTAGGAGAGCCTGTAAAGGCAGCTGCCAGTGGTGAGGTAGTGTACGCAGGAAGCGACCTGTCCGGCTATGGCAGGCTGATCATTTTGAAACATAATAGTAGCTATCTGAGCGCGTATGCGCACAACAGGGATCTATTGGTGAATGAGGGAGACTCAGTTAAAGCGGGCCAGAAGATAGCCGAAATAGGTTCTACAGGAACGACGGAGCCTAAGCTGCACTTCGAAATTCGGCGTGATGGTAAACCGGTCGACCCGATGGGGTACCTTCCAGGGCGCTGATAGCGAAGGTCAGTGGCTGTTGTAGTAGAGGGATCTCACGGGTGTCGGCGCAACTTTTTTGGGTTGCCCGGCATAGAGTGGGACTTTCGGATAGGACTAACTCTTATGGCATCGAAGAGGGATGACGCAGAGCTAAGCAGTTATGCTGACGATGTAATCCAGGGACAGGATGAATTGAGCCCGGACGAAAATGCCGGTGACCTCATTGAAGTGGTTGACGAGAACGATGATATCGATAAGCCGCGGCCTGCGGCTGTGTCTCCGGTGAGTACCGGTCGTCGAAAAGAAGACGATGGGTTTTACAAATCCATCGATGCAACCCAGCTGTACCTGAATGAGATTGGCTTTTCACCTCTCCTCACCCCCGAGGAGGAGGTTCACTACGCCCGCCTTGCCCGAAAAGGGGTGGAAGCGGGCAGACGCCGGATGATTGAAAGTAATCTCCGGCTGGTTGTTAAAATCTCCAGGCGCTATGTCAACCGCGGACTGACACTGCTTGATCTGATTGAAGAGGGTAACCTCGGACTGATTCGTGCGGTTGAGAAATTTGATCCGGAACGTGGATTCCGTTTTTCAACCTACGCGACCTGGTGGATACGACAGACGATTGAGCGGGCGATCATGAATCAGACCCGCACCATACGTCTGCCAATTCATGTGGTTAAAGAACTGAACGTCTATCTCAGGGCTGCCAGGGAATTAACCCAGAAGCTGGATCATGATCCCAGCCCGGAAGAAATTGCCGAGTTGCTGGATAAGCCGGTGGCTGATGTAAAACGGATGCTCGGTCTTAATGAACGAGTGACATCGGTTGATACACCACTGGGACCTGACTCTGATAAATCCATTCTGGATACGATCTCTGATGAAAAAGGTGCCGACCCGGCCGAATTGCTACAGGATCTGGATCTCAATGACAGTCTTGACCGCTGGTTAGGTGAGTTATCAGAAAAACAGCGAGAGGTGGTTGCCCGCCGGTTTGGTCTCAGGGGGTATGAAACCAGTACGCTTGAGGAAGTCGGTAAAGAGATTGGCCTGACCCGTGAACGGGTAAGACAGATTCAGGTAGAGGCTTTAAAACGGCTTCGATCTATTCTTGAAAAGCAGGGGTTGTCAGGAGAGTCCCTGTTTAACTGATGGCCTGACATTCTCTGTTAATAAAAAAGCCATGGGTAACCCCCATGGCTTTTTTGCGATTGATCTCAGCGTTCCAGCTGGTCCAGCTTGCCCTTCACGCCATCCCACTCTGCTGCATCAGGGAGAGGGTCTTTCTTCTCGGTAATGTTATCCCAGACATCCGCGAGCACGGCGTTCAGTTCGATGAACTCCTGCTGATCATCGGGAACCTCATCTTCGGAGAAAATAGCGTTTGCCGGACACTCTGGCTCACAAAGAGCGCAGTCAATACATTCATCCGGGTGAATAACCAGGAAGTTTGGTCCTTCATAGAAGCAGTCCACAGGACAGACTTCCACGCAATCGGTGTATTTGCACTTGATGCAGTTTTCACCCACTACGAAAGCCATGGTGGTTAAACTCCATTTGATCTGACTAAAAAAAAGTACTGCCCGGTTTTGCTGTTATATTCGTGATTCACGAAAGCATGTCATAGTGTGACAGGTTCTCGTAACAGAACCTGAGGCAATACAAAAATATCGGGCAAGTCTACCAGAGTTGTAAACCCGCTGGATAGCCGTGATAAACATAAACTTATACCGGTCAGGGTATAAGCACCATTAAATCATTTTCCCAGTCCCTTGAGCGTATAAAGAAGCTCAAGAGCCTGGCGGGGTGTCAGGTTATCCACGTCTGTTTTATCCAGGGCTTCAACCGCCGGGTGTGGCTCAGGGCTGGTAAACAGATCAGCCTGAGGTGTGAAAGTAGCCTTTCCCAATGGTTTTACAACAGGTTGTTGAGCGGGTTCCTGCTGCTCCAGCATGGCCAGTTTCTGCCGTGCCTGGTTAATGACATGCCTGGGTACACCGGCCAGTTGTGCCACCTGCAGGCCATAGCTCTGGCTGGCAGGACCTTCCTGGACCGCATGAAGAAAGACAATGCGATCGTCGTGTTCGGTCGCATTGAGATGCACGTTCACCACCGTATTGCACTCTTCGGGCAGCTGGGTCAACTCAAAGTAGTGGGTGGCAAACAGGGTGAATGCCCGTACTGAATCTGCCAGATATTGAGCGCAGGCCCAGGCCAGGGATAGTCCATCGAAGGTGCTGGTGCCACGGCCGATTTCATCCATCAACACCAGGCTCTGCTCGGTGGCGTTATGCAGAATATTGGCGGTTTCCGTCATTTCCACCATAAAGGTTGAACGACCACCGGCCAGGTCATCCGAAGAGCCAATGCGGGTGAAAATCCGATCCACCAGACCAATGCGCGCACGGGATGCCGGTACAAAGCTACCAATATGAGCCAGCAGCACAATCAACGCCGTCTGTCGCATATAGGTGGATTTACCGCCCATATTGGGACCGGTGATAATCAGCATACGACGCTGAACATTGAAGGTGACATTGTTTGCCACAAACGGTTCGTCCAAAACCTGCTCAACAACCGGATGGCGGCCTTCAACAATGTCAATACCGGGGCTCTGCAGGATTTCAGGACGGCAGAGGTTCAGTGTCTCAGCCCGTTCAGCCAGGTTGCTGAGCACATCCAGCTCTGACAGGGCCATGGAGCACTCCTGGAGCAGCCCCAGCTGTGCCACCAGTTTGTCCAGAAGTTCATCGTACAGTGCTTTTTCCCGGGCCAGGGCACGGCTTTTGCTGGACAGCGCCTTGTCTTCAAACTCTTTCAGCTCCGGGGTAATAAAGCGTTCCGTATTTTTCAGGGTCTGACGGCGAATGTAGTCTACCGGGACGTTTTCGGATTCACGGCGACTCAACTCGATATAGTAACCATGTACCCGGTTGTAACCGACTTTCAGGCTGGGCAGACCCGTACGCTCCCGCTCCCGTAATTCCATTTGAACCAGGTAGTCACCCGCATTCTCACTGATGGAACGAAGCTCATCCAGCTCGGCGTCATAACCTTCGCCGATCACCCCGCCATCACGGATCACCACCGGTGGGTTCTCAATGATGGCCCGGGTCAATAATGCTTCGAGTGCAGGGTGTTCGCTGATGCTTTTTGCCAGTTGATGTACTGTCTGGCTATCAATCGTCGCCAGCTGTTGCTGCAGTTCTGGCAGTTGTTGCAGGGCATCCCTTAACCGTGCCAGATCCCGTGGTCGGGCAGATTTCAGGGCAACCCTGGCAAGAATACGTTCAATGTCGCCAATATGTTTGAGAATGGGGTAAAGGGACTCAAAATGGCAGCCATCTTTCAGGGCGGTGATTGCTGACTGACGGGCCTGCAGTTTGACAATATTGCGCAGTGGCCGGTTGATCCATCGTCCGAGCAGGCGGCTGCCCATGGCCGTGGCTGTGCGATCCAGCACGGCCGCCACGGTGTGCTCCCGGCCGCCATTCATATTGGTGGTCAGTTCCAGGTTTCTCCGGCTGGCGGCATCCAGCACCACGCTCTCTTCACGGTTTTCCTGGGCCAGGGCGCGAATGTGGGGCAGGGCGGTGCGCTGTGTTTCCCGGGCGTATTGCAGCAGACAGCCAGCCGCTTCAATAGCCAGTGTTAAGTGGCTGCAGCCAAAGCCATCAAGGCTTTGCGTCTGGAACTGTCGGGTTAATTGCTCAACCGCACTCTCATGGTCAAAGTCCCATGGGGGGCGTTTGCTGGAACCGGGGCGACGCAGTAATATCTCAGGCCAGTTGCGGTCATCATTCAGCAATACTTCGGCCGGGCTCAGGCGCTCAACTTCAGAAAGCAGTGCCTCTTCACTGGTCACCTCAAGCACATTGAACCGGCCACTGCTGATATCGAGAAATGCCAGTCCATAGCGGTTTTCCCGCTGGTTGACCGCCATCAGCAGATTATCCTGACGCTCATCCAGCAAGGCCTCATCACTGACGGTACCAGGGGTCAGAATACGAACCACCTTACGCTCCACCGGCCCTTTGCTGGTGGCCGGATCACCAATCTGCTCGGCAATGGCAACGGACTGACGCAACCGGATCAACCTGGCCAGATAGCCCTCCACCGCATGGTATGGAATACCCGCCATGGGGATGGGTTCGCCACCGGATTGCCCTCGCTTGGTCAGGGTAATGTCCAGCAGGTGGGCAGCCTTTTTGGCGTCGTCATAAAACAGCTCGTAGAAATCCCCCATCCGGTAAAACACCAGGTGATCCCTGTGCTGCTGTTTGATGCGCAAATACTGCTGCATCATCGGAGTGTGTTTGGATAGGTCTGTATTTTCCATTTAATTCAATGACTTAAGTGGTTTTGTCTGATTCTTGGGGCATCATTGGGGCATTTTGATTTAAAAAGTGTCCCTTGGACTCCAGTGCAGTCCAGATCCGGTTAACCTCATTCTGGCTCTCGGTTTTCATCCAGCGGCCATGGCGTTTAACCGGCATCGAGTAATCCGCGTGCCCCATCTGATCGGCAATAAATGCAATGTTAACATGCGGATAGTTTGCCAGCAGGCAAAAGTATCACTGGTTTGACAAATTGTTTTGTATGACCGAACCAGAAATACAATGCTGTTTCGCGCCAGTTTATTCCTTGCCAAAATCGGCAGCATATCAAATGTGCAAGATTTTTTGTTGATTAACTTAAAGTAAATTCTATATTTACTTTAAGTTAAAGATGGGGGCAATGTCCCCAAAGGTTTTGGTGATGGTCGATATACTGAAGCATGAAGGGAAACCGGCTTTTGTGGTTATGCCTTATGACGAATATCAGGCAATGCTTGAGAAGCTGGAGGACCTGGAGGATTCTGATGCTGTTCATGAATTTCGGGCTGCGTTACGGCGGGGTGAGGAAGAGTTGATACCTGCCGAAGTAGTGAACCGGTTGTTGACTGAAAATACTGTGAAGGTGTGGCGAGAGTATAGAGGCATGAGTCAAAAGTCCCTCGCTGAAAACACCGGTATTTCCGAAGCCATGATCAGCCAGATTGAGAGTGGCAAGAAGCAGGGTTCCCTGAAAACAATTACTAAAATTGCACAAGCCCTGAATCTTACCGTTGATGACATTATTAATTAACCCATTTTACGCGCCACAAGTCACCGGCCAGAGCGCTGGTTTTTTATTGCCTGAATTTGCTTCACCGAACACCCATCGTCAATATATTCCTGCTTAATCCGTCGAAGAATCATCAATGGCTGTGCAGAGGGGACATTAAGTTAAAACGGTAAGTGTACTTTTTCTCCTCTATCTCACTGTGTTGCGTCGTATAAAATCCATAGCGGCCAGCAAGGTGTGCCACTGTATCATCATGGTTTCTATGAATGCTGATCAGAAAGCTGGCTTGAAAATCGCCTGTTTCTGCAAGAATTCCATCAATAATTTTGTTGGCGGTTCCCAGATGATGTTGAAATCAGCAGCCAGCTGGACCAGTCTGTTCAAACGACGGGACAGTTTGGGGATGGTAAGTGCTGGCTCCGGGGCGAGGATGGAATACTCAGCGAAAGGTTTAGTGTGCTTTTCTTCTGGCCCGGAGCTGTCAGTAATATACCCGTTGCTTTTGTTATGGATTGCAAGGGGTTGCAAGAGCTGTGAGGAGCCAGTTGCACAATGCTCACTATCATCGGGTATGCTCTGAGAGGCGTTTCCTGCCTGGTGTGTTGTTGCCTCTAACATAGTGTTTGTGACGTTATCGCAGCATCGACATTTAACAGATTGTTCTGGAGGCAAAAAGTTCAATTTTCCGTCTGCTTGTATTCACTCCCATGATTTTCGTTTGGAACTTAGTACGAGAATGGAGGTCAAACTTACTAAATTGAAACGGCTATCCAGTCAGCGATTTATGCGGCAGCAAATGGTGAGCTACTTAACTCATTTCAACATACAGGAGTTTGGTTATGTTCGATAGTGCGATGAATTCAGGTCGGTTGATACACCCTGTACTCCCACCAGACACTGTTTCCAAGGGTGGTTTTTTTAGATATGTCAAAGAGGCTTATCTTGATTATGACCCAGTGAAGGGAACTACAACAAAAAGTCTCCCTATCGCATTCGGCATTGGGGTTTCTGCTGCTGGCGGAGCTGTTGCCTTTGCCAAGTTGGCTGAACGTCTGGATAGAGTTCCTGACACAGTCAGACCAGGTACAGGTCTGTCTGATCGTGTGATTGAAGTGATAGAATCAGCAATTAAAGAAAACCCATTAGCTTGCGGTGCAGTTGCTGGAGCAGCAGTTGCTGTTGTGGGGTTTTATTCTATGTACAGCAGTCTGAAGCCTATAACGAAGGCATCCATAGAGGCTGCTCGTGACGAGGTGAGGCATGAGCTACAGAGGGCCATTCAAAAAACTGAGGTTCATCAGGATCAGATAGCTAAATATAATAAAAGTTTATCGGAGCTCAAGGCTCTCCTGCCGGCGGAGGCCGCAGCATACAAGCAGCAATCACAGGAGCAATATAATAAGCGCATGGCCCGCTACTGGGATAAGGCTAATTTTTTGGCAGGAAAGTTGAAAGGTTTTGTGGATGGCATTATGTCGTCTCGCCTCGACAATCCGGGTGATGCCCCCCGTGAATATGATGAGCGTGATTTTTACAGGGTTGGTGTGGAGTTAACAAGTTTTGTCCGCAACCTTGATATGGATCAGGGATATTTAATGCTTTCCCAGGTACGACTGCTGAAGGCAGTCAAACCGGTGTTAAGTGATAAAGAATATGACGAATTTAACCGCATTCTCTGGAGCTTTCCTGTAAGGCCCTGTCTTTACGTCGAGCAGGGCCCATTAGCCAGAAGAGTATTCTGAAACTTTGAAATATAGTGCGTCAGAACAAAAACAGTTAGGCGTATTGTGGGCCAGGATCAATCAAGTACTGAGCCAATACCCGGACTTAAAGCCTGATGCTGAGGGTAATATTCCCAAGCCACCGTTTGAGGTGTTCCTGAAAAATATGCCATTTTGATTCGGATGATGTCTTGTTAATGAAAAAAGGCCAGGTTCTGTTGATGTTTTGTTTCTGCCATAGTTGAAGAATTATTTCAACAATAACAAAGACAATACAGAAAAACAGCAAAGTTGAAGTTAAGAAAGTGATAGAAGAGCTGGCCATAAATTATGAAGCCAAGATCACGAGTTACATGCAAAGACAGGCATCAAAACTGCTGAAATCACAGGCTGGTCAGGACGCTTCACCATCTCTGCCTGCTCATGGTCGCAGGAAAATCAAAAGGCCAGCTGAAGACCTCATATCTTCTCATAAGCGAAGAGTTGAGATGGTCGTGGCCTTTGAAAAAGCCCATTATCGGTTGAAAGAGGGTGACTCTGGCTACAAGTAGTTCATGTCGCTCAAACAAATAGTTGATAAAGTGCTTAAAATGAGCAGCTAAAAGAGTGTGTCACACAGCTGTGTGACATAACAAAAATTAGAGAGGCAGCAAACCTTTAGATTTTTACGCAGGCAAAAATAGCGTTGCCTGCGTTTGCTGACAGCGGGATTATTTTTTCATAGTCATGCTCAAACGTGTAAACCTCAAAGAAAGGGCTCAATAAACTTTCAATCAAGCGCTGTTACCCGGAAAAAACTGGTGGCGCATACTACAACAAATCATTTTCCGATTACCACTCCTCCATCGGCTTCTGTTTCATCGGTAATCCGGTTTCCAGCGGTGATAAAGGACAACACATTACCGCTATTTGTGCAGTAAACTGTTTCAGTCATGGTCAAGATGGGGTGTTGCCAATGAAAGTAAAAATGATCTGTGCGCTGTATGCAGCAATCATGCTTATGGGATGTGAAGCACCGTATGACAAGCCGGTGGTCGATAATAAAACTGCTGAAGCCATCTGTCAGGCCAAAGACAATCTGCCCGGTGGCTGGACAAAATCTGAAGTTACTCCAGAGGTTCTGAAGGCGGTAAAGCTGGTGGTCAAGGGAGTGGAGAAGTCGGCCAAACTGAAAAAAATGCTGGCGGTGCACTCTCAGATTGTTAATGGGGTTAATTACGCCCTGGAGTTCCAGTTGGAAAATGGCACGATCTGGAGTGCCATTGTCTATCGTGATCTTGAAGGAAAATACAACATTACCCAGGCACCCATTCCCGGACTATTCTGTGACCACTGACCAGTTTCATGTCTGATCGGCGGATCATGTACTTTTGCGACAGCAGCCGTTTTATGGAATGATTCACTCCGATAATAATAATTACCGGCTGCTGTTGAGGTTCCCATGTCTGATCAACCCCGTGTGCTCTATGCAGTGAAAGATCACATTGCCTACGTCACCATGAACCGTCCTGAGAAACATAACGGCCTGGATATGGTCATGTTTCGTGACATGATTGCTACCGCAAAAAAAATCCGGAAGGATCGCTCGATCCGCTGTGTGATTCTCTCTGGGAATGGTTCCTCTTTTTGCTCAGGACTGGATTTTCAGGCCGTCAACAAAGACCCGGGCATAGTGGCAAAAGTCTTTCTTAAATTGCCGTGGACCAAACAGAATATTGCCCAGGAGATAGCCCATTGCTGGCGAGACCTGCCGGTCCCGGTTATCTCCGTTATTCGTGGTAACTGCTTTGGTGGTGGGATGCAGATTATCCTGGCCACGGATTATCGCATTGCCAGGGCGGATGCCAGCCTTGCCATTATGGAGATGAAGTGGGGCTTGATTCCCGATATGAGTGGTATGGTTACGCTCTCCCGGCTGACCCGTATTGATATTGCCCAGGAGCTGACCATGACCGGGCGTAAATTCACTGCCCGGGAGGGGCACGAGTTCGGTTTGATCAGCCGGTTGGCTGATGACCCGATGGCGGCCGCAGAACAGCTTGCCCAAACCATTTGCAGGCAATCGCCGGATGCCGTTGCCGCAGCCAAATACCTGTTCAGAAAAACCTGGAAAGCCGACACCTGGAAAGCTCTGCGCTGGGAGCGCTGGGTTCAGGCACGCCTGCTGGGGCGTAAAAACCAGCGCATTGCCATGAAAAATGGTCTGAGTAAATCAGACGATCCTCTGCCGTTTATTGACCGGCGCTCATTTTGACAGGCAACCGGTTTACATAGGAATTGTCCCGGAATCACTTCATCATTTTATTGAGTCCGGGAAAATGCCGCTGCCCGCAAAAGCACAAGTGGTTCCAGCTTTTCGGGAAGCGGGCGGCAGGTAGCGGGTAGCGTCTGTAGAAATGTCGAAGTTATTTCAGGATAGCTCCATAGTTTTAATCGCTAAAGCCTGCATCTGATAAAGAGGTCGTCGTCTACCAGGCATTCGTCCATCATCTTTTTCTGGCTTATAGAAATACAATTGACATAAGTCTCTGGATTATCTTCCGGGTTCGGAAGCTTGGTTACGTTTTCAACAATAAGAATGACATCACTGTGTATCACCACACCACTTCTGCCAAGGATTTCAAATACAATAGATCCGGCGAATTGCTGAGGCTGAATCGGATCATAAAGCGATGGCATAAGCCCTATGGACAGACCGATATCCCGATCCTGATCTGCGCTATTACCAGTAAGATAAATTCGTGCATACAATGCATGTCCTTTAATTGAATGAAACAAGGGACTGATGAGTTGTTGACTGACACCACTCCTGATCTTATCCAGCTCATTGTTGAAACCGGGTATCTTCCAGAGTAAAACGCCGTTGCCGGTGGTTGCTTTGTGGATTTGCAGTTCCAGCTCAAGCTTTTGTATTTGTGATTGCTGGCTAACAATGGCTCTGCACAGTTCATCGACGCTATCGGTCTGGTTTTGATAGGCACGCCTTAGCCCGGCAAAGCCATTGAGTACCTCCCCAAACTGTTTAACCATGGCTTCGTACTGGGCATAGGCTATTGTCGGGGTTGCCAGTGCCGCTGCTGCTCCTTCAGTCTCCCTGATTGCAGTGGTTGGCTCAGGTAGTATCAGCGGGTTGACCCCGGGCTTATTGACAACAGATGCCAGCGTCCGGGCGGGATGTTCATCATCATTATGGTAATGGGCAGGCAGTTCATGCAGAGACAGCCACTGGCCGCATTCAATGCCCGGAGGAGAATCTTCAGCGCCCTTCAAATTATTCAGCATTACGCCTCTGGCACAGGCAACCTCCAGGCTTTTCGACAACTCAGTCAACACCTGGCACTGTGCAAACTGATTAATCTCAGGACAAAATTTTCTGGCACATCGAATGTCAGCGGGCAGGGGCATGGCATCACTGTCGTCTTGGTGAGATAGTGTAGGTAGCGACTGCCTTGCCAGGTCTATGACCCCGCAGTGCAGATCACCCTGAGCGCTCTCCGGCGGGTAGGGTGCGCTTTCAATAACATGGGAAGGATCATAAATTTTACTTGAGTCGCGCGACTTGAGTGGCTTACTGGTTAAATTTGAACACGGGAAGCAATACAGCTGTGGCAACAGATCAGCGTCAGCTGGCCTGCACCTGAAGCAGGCACCACTGGTGGTTCGGAATAATATTGAAGTTTTTTCTTCGGATGACCGGTGAGCAGGGGCTTTATCTTTATTGAGCGGCGGTGGCTCAACCTTGCCAGAGTCAACGGGAGTGGAATGGGCAGGATTAAAAAACATATACACCAACTCCTCTGGTCAGGCATTAAAAACCTTGAAAAGAATAATTCTTTAAAATGACCATCAGGGCTCACCCCCTAAGTCGTTGGGACTTATTGACAACAAATCAGATGTTTGGTTCACCAGGTAAAATAACCGGATACCGCTGCGGTCCTGATACCTGATCATATACACTACTTTGGCATTATATTTTGGTGATTTGATGTGCGTTATGTTATAACGATTTTCATTTTTAAACCAATTTGCTGCCACCGCACGACTGCATGGATGCAGGAGCTAGAGCAACGCAGGAGCAGTTGCCGGTAGGGCAGTCTATTTTCGGACAGCCCCCTGGTCCCTCCGGAACAGAGTGAGGGCAAAACCGAAAGGAATCGCAGAAGATGACCATCAGCCTTTGCCGGACAGACCGTGGAAAAGACAGCAAACAATTGCTGTCTTTTCTCATGGTGGCTGTGTATCTGCTGGTGGTGCACTACACACTGAGCCACGTTCATACGACTTTGGAGGAAAATCAGCAATCTGAAATATTCTGGCAGCATCCAGTTATTTCGATGGTCGATGATGCCAGTGATCACCAGCACAATGAGCACCCACATTCATCAGCCTGTATGCTGGTGTCTCAAGCCGCTTCACCGGTTCATTGGTGCAAAGTAAAGGTTCGCTTTGCTGCGGTACTTAATGACCGTCCCTATCGTTTATCAATCCATTCTTCCACGCCGACCAAAAGACACACCCGCGCACCCCCTGCTAGCTCTGAAGTTTGATGGTTCATCACTTGTTTTTTTCTTTCTTTCAGGAATTGTGTATGCGTTGTGTTGCAAAAGTGGCCGCTGTTGCCTGTGCCTTGATAACAGCAGGTGTTTCCGCTGATGGGCATCGTCATGCCGGAGCCCATGTACATGGAGCCGGTCATTTGAATTTTGCCATTGAAGGTCGTCAGGTTCATATTGAGCTGGAAACGCCGGGGTTTGATATTCTTGGTTTTGAATCCATCCGTTCGGACGCTCAACGCAGGCAACTTAAAGATGCCTTGCAGGAACTGGAAAAAGACGATTTATGGTCTTTTACGCCAGCGGCGTCCTGCAGGTTGAAAGCGGCATCGGCATCGGCCAGCGGTGAGCATGGAGAAGATCATCACGGTGATGCAGATGGACACCACCATGACCATGACGACCATCATACAGATGGTCACCAGGATTCCCTCCATCACAGTCATGGGCACGATGACCACCATGGTGATGGTCACCATGAGTCAGCGCACATGGATATTGCCGCTACTTATGTTTATGAGTGTGCCAATATTGCCGGGCTCAACAGCATCTCTACCCGACTGTTTCAGCGGTTTGCAAACAGTGAACAGTTGCAGGTTCAGGGCTTTACCGATTCTGGCCAGATAGCGGGTCAGATGAACCGTGAGCGACCAGAGGTGCGCTTCTGATATGAGTAGTCTCGGTCAACCGGTGATTCATCTAAAGGATGTCCAGTTTGGCTGGCAGCCAGGAACTGTGGTTCTGGATATACCGGAGCTGTTGATCAATCAGGGGGAGAAGGTGTTTATCCGGGGGGCTTCAGGGTCGGGTAAAACGACGCTGTTGGGGCTGCTGGGCGGCGTGCTCACACCGGTTGCCGGTGCTGTCTCTGTGCTGAGAAACGACATTGGTCGTTTCTCTCCGGCACGCCGGGATCATTTCCGGGCCAATCATATCGGTTTTATTTTTCAGATGTTTAACCTGATCCCTTACCTTTCAGTAGTTGACAATGTCACACTGCCACTGGGATTTGCCAGCAAGCGCCGTGAAAACGTGCAATCCATGGGCGTTGATGCCAGACAGGAAGCGATTCGACTGCTGAACCATCTGGAGCTGACCGATCCGCAGTTGCTGCAAAGGCCAGTGACGGAGCTCAGTATCGGCCAGCAGCAGCGAGTGGCGGCAGCCAGAGCATTGATTGGCCGCCCTGATCTGGTGATCGCAGATGAGCCCACCTCGGCGTTGGACAGCGATACCCGTGAGGCATTTATTCGTCTGCTGTTTGCTGAGTGTGAGGCTGCTGGCAGTACACTGGTTTTTGTCAGCCATGACTCTGCTCTGGAAGCCTTGTTTGATCGCTCTGTGGCCTTGAATGAAATTAACCGGGCCAGTCAACATCGGCCTTTAGGCCAGCCGGAGGTGGTGTAATGTCAATACTTCATCTGGCGGTGAAAAGTCTGAGTAATCGCAAAACCACGGCATTGCTGACCATTTTCTCCATTGCCATCAGCGTGGCTTTGTTGCTGGGCGTGGAAAGGGTGCGGGTTGAGGCCCGGAACAGTTTTACCAGTACCGTGTCCGGTACCGACCTTGTGGTCGGTGCCCGCAGCAGTTCGCTTAATCTGCTGCTTTATTCGGTGTTTCATCTGGGTAATGCGACCAATAACATTACCTGGGAAACCTACCAGGAATTGTCTTCCAATAAGGCAGTCGCCTGGACTATCCCTATTGCCCTGGGGGACTCCCATCAAGGTTATCGCGTGGTGGGTACCGCTCAAACCCTGTTTGAATACTTCCGTTTTGGTGATGATCAGCCCATCAGTTTCAAAAATGGTAAGCCATTTGATGATCTCTATGATGCGGTGATTGGTTCTGAAGTGGCTGCGGCTCTTGGCTATCAGGCTGGTCAGGAAATAGTGCTCAGTCACGGTGTTGAAAACCGGAGCCTGCAGACGCATCAGGATAAACCCTTCAGGATTTCTGGTGTGTTAAAGCCCACCGGCACCCCGATGGACCGAGTGGTAATGATCTCTCTGGAGGGGATTGAGGCGTTGCACATTGACTGGGTCAATGGGGCGGCACCTAATGCCCTGTTCTCGGTTTCTGCCGACAGGGCACGGGCCATGGATTTGCAACCATCCAGCATCACCGCCTATTTTGTTGGTTTGAAGTCCCGGGTGGCGGCTTTTCGGTATCAGCGGGCAGTGAATGAGTATCGTCAGGAAGCACTGACGGCTATTTTACCGGGTGTTGCCCTGGGAGAACTCTGGCAGTTGGTGGGTTCAGCGGAAAAGGCATTGCTGGCGGTTTCCGTGATGGTGGTGATTGCTGGGTTGGTGGGCATGCTGACCACCATTCTGACGTCGCTTAATGAGCGGCGCAGAGAGATGGCCATTCTCCGTTCAGTAGGGGCCCGGCCCTGGCATATCTTTACCCTGATGATGACCGAGTCCCTGATCTATGCCATCACTGGTACACTGTTGGGCTTCCTGCTGATGTATGGAATGCTGTTCGCTATTCAACCGGTATTGCAAATGCAGCTGGGTTTGCACATTACCATTGCGTTACCGGGGATGTTTGAGTGGATTCTGGCGGTTGCTATTGTTATCTCGGCGACCATGCTGGGTGCAGTGCCTGCCTGGCGGGCCTATAAAAATTCATTGGCGGATGGTCTGACGGTCAGGCTGTAGGAGAGCAAATAATGATAGCAGGAAGACCACACCCTGGCTGGCTGGCCGTGGTGCTTATGCTGGCTTTTATGCCGGTGAACTTTGCCATGGCTGCAAGCCCTGAAAAGCTTGCGATCAAAGAGATCAACTGGGATGATCTGATGCCGCCGGTGGATGAGGAAATTGTCCGTAAATATGAGGCAGGGGAAATCAGTCAGGAAGAGGCTATCGAGTATATTGATGAGCTGGGCAAGATTCCGGTAGCAAGTATGAATCAGCAACGGGTCAAAATTCCCGGTTACCTGGTGCCGCTGAATATTGGCAAGGATCAATCAGCCACAGAGTTGTTGCTGGTGCCAACCCTGGGAGCCTGTATTCATGTACCGCCACCGCCACCCAACCAGACCATTTTTGTCCGCTATGACCAGGGCATAAAAGTCACGGAAGCGGGCTATACCCCTTACTGGCTGGAAGGAGTGATCAGGGTTGAAAACAATACCTCCGAGTACACAGACGTTGTTTATGCCATAACGGTAGAGAGTTTGAAGGAGTTTGAATAGAGAGAATGCTTTGCCCTTAGGAGGCTGACCGAGAATAGCGCCCGTCTAGGCGACCCCGTAGCGAGGATGGCAGAAAATTGAGAATAAAAATTTCGTTTTGTGAGGTGAATAGCGGGGCTATTTGCCGAACAAAACGGAATTTTTAGACCAATTTGCTGCCACCGCACGACTGCATGGATGCAGGAACTAGAGCAACGCAGGAGCAGTTGCCGTGTAGGGCAGTCTATTCTCGGACAGCCTCCTGGGCTCCGGGGCAAAGCATGTTCCCCGGCAACAGTGCTGTGAAATGGGGCATTCGATGATAACTTGTGAAGACTTCCCCTAATCGTGTTATAACATCCTATCCCGATTGGCTCCTCTGATAACCGTACTGGCGAGTGACCATGGAACCCACACTGCATTCTGCTACGTCTCCCATTGTCAGTGAAATTGCTGAACTCCTGATGTCCAGGGGCTGGACCCTGTCTACCGCTGAATCCTGTACCGGTGGTGGTATTGGTCATGCCCTGACCGTGTTGCCGGGAAGCTCGGCCTGGTTTGAAGGTGGTGTCATCTGCTATGCCAATGGCGTAAAGGCCAATCTCCTGCATGTGCCGACTGTGTTGCTGAATAAATACGGTGCGGTCAGTGAGCAGGTGGCTATCGCCATGGCCCGGGGTGTCCGCAAGCTGTTGGCAACAGACATATCTATAGCCGTGACCGGTGTTGCCGGACCGGGGGGGGGCGACACCGGAAAAACCTGTGGGAACCGTCTGGATTGCCTGGGGTACCGGCCAGGAAACCGCTGCAAGGTACTTCCATTTTGAGGGTGATCGTGATCAGATCAGGGCGCAAACGGTTGTTCAGGCGTTACTGGGGGTTCTGACCCTGTTGACCTGAGAAACGTTAACCTGAAAAAAGATTCCTTCCTGTCGAAGCGATAAATATACTGGACAAATATCCAGTATCTGTTTAAATATACAGTATAACTTATTGAGCTGTTCCTGATGAAATCAGAATCGAACTGAGGGCGTGAAAAAATGGATGATAACAGAAAAAAAGCGTTGGCAGCAGCACTTGGCCAGATTGACCGACAGTTTGGTAAAGGTGCCATCATGCGGATGGGGGATCAGAAGCAGGAAGCAATTCCCGCAATTTCTACCGGTTCTCTGCAACTGGATATTGCCCTGGGCATTGGTGGCCTGCCGAAAGGCCGTGTTATTGAAATTTTCGGCCCTGAATCTTCCGGTAAAACCACGCTGACCCTGAGCGTTATTGCCCAGGCCCAGAAGCACGGTGCCACCTGTGCCTTTGTTGATGCTGAGCATGCCCTGGACCCACAGTACGCCGGTAAGCTGGGTGTAAATGTGGATGACCTGTACGTCTCCCAGCCGGATACCGGTGAACAGGCGCTGGAAATCACCGATATGCTGGTTCGTTCCGGTGCCGTGGATGTTATCGTGGTTGACTCTGTCGCAGCCCTGGTGCCCAAGGCTGAAATTGAAGGTGACATGGGGGATTCCCATGTTGGTCTGCAGGCCCGTCTGATGTCTCAGGCACTGCGTAAGCTGACCGGTTCCATCAAACAGACCAACTGCATGGTCATCTTCATTAACCAGATCCGTATGAAGATCGGTGTGATGTTCGGCAACCCGGAAACCACTACCGGCGGTAACGCACTGAAATTCTACTCTTCTGTACGTCTTGATATTCGTCGTACCGGTTCGGTGAAGCAGGGCGATGAGGTGATCGGTAACGAAACCCGCGTTAAAGTGGTGAAGAACAAGGTATCGCCACCATTCCGTCAGGCTGAATTCCAGATTCTGTACGGTCAGGGCATCTACCATATGGGCGAAGTGATTGATCTGGGTGTCAAGCTGAAGCTGGTGGACAAATCCGGTGCCTGGTATGCCTATAAGGGAACCAAGATTGGTCAGGGTAAAGCCAATGCTGCCCAGTATCTTTCTGATAACCCGGAAGTGGCGGCTGAAATCGAAGCCCATATCCGTGCTGAGTTAATGAGCACCCCAGAGAAGGACGCTGCAAAAAAAGCCGAAGCTGACGCCGGAAAAAGTGCTGGCAAAAAAGGTGACGACGATGCAGCGGCAAGTGTTCAGCAGGACGAGCTGCTGGCTGAGTAATTGAATGTCTGCTGATGTCATTCAATCGGTAAACGATGTCCGCCGGGCTGCCATGGATCTACTGGCCCGGCGGGAACATGGTTTTACCGAACTGGCCCGAAAACTCTCGGGCCGTTTTCCCCGGGAACTGGTATTAGACGCGCTTACCCGCTTGCGGGAAGAGCGGCTGCAAAGTGATGACCGCTTTGTTGAAAGTTTTGTCTACAGTCGTCAACAGCGGGGCTACGGTCCGGTTCGTATTAAAGCGGAACTGTTTCAGAAAGGAGTTGATAGCGAGTTGATCGGTCAATACCTGCTGGAGCAGGACGATCACTGGGATGAACTGGCAAAAGCGGTAAAAGAGCGAAAATTTGGTGCCTCTGTACCCCGGGACCATAAAGAGAGAGCCCGACAGACCCGCTTTCTGGCCCAGCGCGGCTTCTCCATGAGCCAGATATACTCCGCTTTCTCCTCTTCATAACCACCAATCTCACAAAAAAGGTGTCCTAACCTAATGCCTGCTGCGAAGGGTGATTGTCATCAGTGCCGATTGCCAGAGTATGCCTGTATCTGCCGGTTAATCCCAAAGGCAGAGTCTGCTGCCTGCTTTTGGCTGATTACCCACGATAAAGAGTTTGATAAGCCAACCAATACGGGCAAATTGATTCAGGCGGCGATACCCGGAACCCGCATATTCAACTGGAGCCGGACCTCACCGGATAAGGCGTTGTTGGAACTGCTGGACGATCCGGACTGGTTGCCAGTGCTGATGTTTCCGAAGGAATATGCGGTAGAAGTCCAGGGTAATAACAGGCAATGGCACTATAATTCCGGGTGTGAACGTAAGGTTGTCTTCATTATCATTGATGCAACCTGGCAACAGGCCAGGAAAATGTATCGTCAAAGCCCCTGGTTGCATGGTTTGAATTTGCTGAGCTTGCAGCCTGAAGCGCCATCCATCTACCGTCTCCGACGCAATCGTCAGGAGCAGCACTTGTGTACCGCTGAAGTGGCAGCAAGAGCGCTGGGCGAGCTGGGTGAAAACACCAATCGTCAGCTGATGGAGGCCCTGATTCAAATCTATTGTGACCGCTATTTATGGGCACGCAAAGGCCAGCGAAGGGATGAAGATTCGCGCTCTCTGCGCATACTTGAGCAGTACCGCTTTGGTGCTCATTAGGCCGTCAGTGAAAAAAGCCCGGTAAAAAGCCTGTTAATGATGGGGTGAAGTGATCATTTTTCCCCGCCATTCCTATATAATCCCCGGTTCGCGTAAATTTACTGTGAAAAGGCGGCTCATTGTGATTAAGCTGCCATTTTTGTGTTTGGGAGTGAGCGGCTTTTTCCGCTCATGGCTGTCAAGAGATAACTCCCCCAGTGGGAACTGTATATGAAGACTAACGAAATACGTTCTGCTTTTCTGGAATACTTCAGGGAAAACGGCCATGAAGTGGTTGCCAGTAGCTCTCTGGTACCCCATGACGACCCAACCCTGCTGTTTACCAATGCCGGGATGAACCAGTTCAAAGACACTTTCCTGGGTCGTGAGCAGCGTGACTACAAACGTGCTACCACGTCCCAGAAGTGTGTACGTGCCGGGGGCAAGCACAATGACCTGGATAACGTCGGTTATACCGCCCGTCACCACACCTTCTTTGAAATGCTGGGTAATTTCAGCTTTGGCGATTACTTCAAGAAAGAAGCGATCCACTTTGCCTGGAACTTTCTGACCGGCACGCTGAAACTGCCTAAAGAACGTCTTTGCGTCACCATCTATGCCTCTGACGATGAAGCCTACAATATCTGGTTAAACGACATTGGTATCGCAGCGGAGGATATTATCCGCATTGGCGACAATAAGGGAGCGCCTTACGCTTCCGATAACTTCTGGCAGATGGGCGATACCGGCCCCTGTGGCCCCTGTACCGAAATTTTCTATGATCACGGTGACCATATCTGGGGTGGTCGTCCGGGCACGCCAGAAGAAGACGGTGATCGCTTTATTGAAATCTGGAATATCGTATTTATGCAGTACAACCGTCAGGCCGACGGTGATATGCAACCACTGCCCAGACCATCGGTTGATACCGGCATGGGCCTGGAGCGAATTGCCGCAGTGATGCAGCATGTCAACAGCAACTACGAGATTGATCTGTTCCAGTCTCTGCTGAACGATGCTTCTGAGATTATCGGTGGCGTTGCCACCACGGAAGCGTCCCTGCGGGTTATTGCTGACCATATCCGTTCCTGCTGTTTCCTGATCAGTGATGGCGTTGTGCCCTCCAATGAAGGCCGGGGCTACACGCTGCGCCGGATTATCCGCCGTGCCTGCCGTCATGGCCACAAGCTGGGGGCTAAAGAATCCTTCTTTTATAAGCTGGTGGGTTCACTGGTGCTGGTGATGGGTGACGCTTATCCGGATCTGGCGAAGAACCAGGCGCACATCGAGCGGGTTCTGCTGCAGGAAGAGGAACAGTTTACCCGTACCCTGGATAAAGGGATGAAACTGCTGGAAGAGAGCATTGCTGCTCTGAAGGCCAGTGGGCGGGGAGATGTGATCTCCGGTGAAACCCTGTTCACGCTGTATGATACCTACGGCTTCCCGGTGGATCTGACGGAAGACATTGCCCGTGAGCGTGAGCTGACAGTGGATATTGAGGGTTTTGAACAGGCACTGGAGGCTCAGCGTGAGCGTGCCCGTGCATCCAGCAAGTTTGGTGTTGATTACAATGATCAGCTGGTGATCGAAGGCTCAACCGCTTTTACCGGCTACGATAACACGGCAGGTCAGGCTCGCGTTCACTCCCTGTTTGTGGGTGGTGAGCAGGTAGGACAGATCAATGAAGGCCTGCAGGCAACGGTTATTCTGGAACAGACGCCATTCTATGCAGAGTCCGGTGGCCAGGTGGGTGATACCGGCCTGCTGAATTTTGCCACCGGTTCTGTACGTGTTGTGGATACCCGGAAGCAGGGTGATCACCACCTCCATATTGTCGAAGTGGTATCCGGTGAACTGAAGTCTGGCGATGAAGTATCCGCCGATGTTGATGCTGACAAGCGTCATGCTACCTCACTGAATCACTCGGCAACGCATCTGCTGCATGCAGCCCTGAGACAGGTGCTGGGTGATCATGTAACCCAGAAAGGTTCTCTGGTTGATCCGGAGCGTCTGCGCTTTGACTTCTCTCACCTTGAAGCGGTGAAGCCGGAAGAATTAAATGCCATTGAAGCGCTGGTGAATGAACAGATCCGTACCAATACTCCAGTACAGACTGAACTGATGGATATGGACGCAGCCAGGGCAAAAGGAGCCATGGCATTGTTTGGTGAAAAGTACGCTGACGAAGTGCGAGTACTGACCATGGGCACCGACAACTTCTCGATCGAACTGTGTGGCGGTATCCACGCCCGTCGCACCGGAGATATTGGTGCGTTCCGAATTGTTGCGGAAAGTGGCATTGCCGCCGGTGTGCGTCGTATCGAAGCGGTGACCGGTGCGGGTGCTGAAGCTTTTGTGCAGACGCGCTTTGCCGAGCTGAACAACGCTTGTCGTGTGCTGAAAGCCAAACCGGAAAGTCTCGACGCCAAATTGCAGGCGCTGGTTACCCAGACCAAGAGCCTGGAAAAAGAGTTGCAGCAGCTGAAGCAGAAGCTGGCCAGCGCTGGCAGTTCTGACCTGGTGTCTCAGGCGGTTGAGGTAAATGGCGTTAAGCTGCTGGCGACGGAGCTTGAGGGTGTTGACCCCAAATCATTGCGCGACATGGTTGACCAGCTGAAGAACAAACTGGGCTCTGGTATCGTTTTCCTGGCCACCAAAGCGGATGGCAAGGTGCCTCTGGCTGCCGGTGTGACCAAAGATCTGACCGGACGTGTCAAGGCGGGTGATCTGCTGAAGATGGTGGCTGAGCAGCTGGGTGGCAAAGGCGGTGGTCGTCCTGATTTTGCCCAGGGTGGTGGTTCTCAGCCAGAGAATCTTGAAAAAGCGTTGTCGTCTATTAAAGGGTGGTTGGAAGCGCAGTTGTAAGCGGTTTTGCCAGGATGGTTAGCTATTCTGACAAGTCAGCGTAAAAACGGGCTGTTCCCTATGGGGCAGCCCGTTTTTTATTTCTTTGAGGCATACACCCCGGAGGGGATTCATGGTACATTCTGTCATCCACTGAATGATAGAGATGGCAGCTTTTGCTGTCCGGCTTCTGAATGTCTGTATTCTGTAAATTATGTTGGGCTGTTGCAGCAGGAAGCTGGTACAGGGAAGCTTGATCATCAGGAGGCTGTGCGGGAATAGTGTTCGCAGTAAGGCGCTCTATTCCCGGTCAGCCTCCGGGTCATGGCTGATTGAAGTAGAACGAATAAAATGGCGCTAATAGTACAGAAATTTGGCGGCACCTCAGTAGGCACCACTGAACGCATTCAGGGGGTTGCTGATAAGGTCAAAGGGTTCCGCGAACAGGGGCACGACGTGGTCGTTGTGGTTTCCGCCATGAGTGGTGAAACCAACCGACTGGTGGAGCTTGCCCGATCCATGCAGTCACAGCCGACGCCTCGGGAGATGGATGTTATCCTCTCGACGGGCGAGCAGGTGACCATCGGTCTTTTGAGTATGGCCCTGAATGAGCGGGGCTGCCCTGCGACGTCCTATACCGGTAGTCAGGTAGCTATTGTTACTGACAGTGTCCACACCAAGGCCCGCATCCAGCGCATAGACACCGAGCATATCGTCAGGGACCTGGAGCTGGGGCGCGTGGTTGTGGTGGCCGGTTTCCAGGGGCGTGACGAAGAAAATAATATCACCACCCTGGGGCGGGGAGGTTCGGATACCACGGCAGTAGCGCTGGCAGCGGCCCTGAAGGCTGATGAATGCCAGATATACACGGATGTCGATGGTGTTTACACCACCGACCCGCGAGTGGTTGAGGGAGCCCGTCGGCTCGACAAGATCACCTTTGAAGAAATGCTGGAAATGGCCAGTCTGGGCTCCAAGGTCCTGCAGATCCGGGCTGTCGAGTTTGCTGGCAAATACAATGTTAACCTGAGAGTTCTGCACACCTTCCAGGATGGCCCTGGAACACTGATTACACTGGATGAGGGTATCGCCATGGAATCACCGGTAGTTTCCGGCATCGCATTCAACCGAGATGAAGCCAAGCTGACCATTAAGGGCGTGCCCGATATTCCCGGTGTGGCATCCCGGATTCTGGGGCCGGTCAGCCGGGCCAATATTGAAGTGGATATGATTGTCCAGAATACGGCCGAGGACAAAACCACCGATTTCACCTTTACCGTTCATCGTAATGATTATGAGCGGGCTAAAGTGGTGGTTGAGCAGATTGTTAAAGAGCTCGAAGCCCGTGAATACCACGGTGATATGAAAATCGCCAAGGTTTCCATTGTCGGCGTTGGCATGCGCTCCCATGCGGGGGTAGCCACCAAGATGTTTGAAGCGCTGGCGGCTGAAGGGATTAATATTCAGATCATCTCAACGTCCGAAATCAAGGTTTCCGTTATCATTGCAGAGAAATACCTGGAGCTCGCTGTTCGGGCGCTCCACTCAGCTTTTCAGCTGGACAGGGAACCAATGGAAGATAATGGGGTCTAAAACGTCAATATAAATAAAATCGTGAGCCTCGTAAGGGGGCTCTTCTGCTCCAAACCCACCTGAAATAGCAAGGGTGGAAAGAGCAACAGGTATTCAAAAGCAGTCAAAAGTAAAGCGCGTAGAGTTATCAAGCCCAAAAACCATTTCCGGCAGGTAGAAATACGAATGGAAATCTTGAACTTGGTGACTAGACTGGGTTTGCTGAATAATTCTTAAGCATGAACGGTTGAGCTGGCATATACTTCATTACTTTGAACTGAGTACTAAAGCAGTTTAAAGGTCAGGCAATTTTAAGGTGAAATAATGTCTGTACTGGGGTTGGTGTCGTGTAATTTCACGCGATCATTATGGGTGATATCATCAGCTTCTAACCAATGCACCAGCGTGCTCAGAATTGACGGTTGTTGACTTAACAGAGATGTAAATAAGGAGATTGAAATGCTGATTCTGACTCGCCGCGTAGGAGAGACACTGATGGTAGGGGACGAGGTCACTGTCACTGTTCTGGGTGTTAAAGGTAACCAGGTTCGCATCGGTGTTAACGCACCAAAAGAGGTTGCAGTTCACCGGGAAGAAATTTACCAGAGAATTCAAAAAGAAAAAGAGCACAAGAAAGGTGGAACTGGTCGCTCTTATGAAGAAGATGAAGGTTACGAGTCCGGATACGAGTCTGAATCTTACGAGTCTTACTGATAATTATTAGACTTTCGTTTATATCTCTGACTTGATTAAGGGGTCTTTGTTAATACCCGCAGACAGTTTCAAAATGCCTGGCAGGTTGTCAGGCTTTTTTGTAGTGGTCAAGTACAAATGGACACCTGATTAAGCCGCTTTCCTGAATTCCTGTTGTTCAAAGTCCACAGGGCTCACGTAATCAAGATAGGAGTGAAGTCTGTGGTTGTTGTAGAACAAAATACAAGCAATAACCGCTGCTTCAACATCTGCTCTTGTTTCGAAAATATAATGATCAGTCCTTTCCCTTTTCAGACTTCCAAAGAAGCGTTCGGTCATCCCTCGCGAGTCCACAAGTAAGTAATATCTGTCGTATAGATCTTTTTCGCCTCCGTGACTGCAAACTCCCTGTTCAGGAGGTTTTCTGCAACTGGAAACTTGAGCCTGAAACCTGTTTTGGCGATTGTCGCCATGGCTTACAGGCTATGATTGTTCTCAGCGCCTTGTCTTTAGGGGCCATTCTGCTCATCACGGGAGTTAAACAACACGATTGGTATTATGATCCTGAACTAAAAAATCTCTTAAGGCAGGAACTTTTGTCAAATGCGCTGATCTACAGCTTAGAAGCTGAATGGTCAGACAATCAATTAAGGGTGTCTCTGACTCATCGCATCATTGATTAACCCTCTTTTTGTCAATATGACCGGAGATATTTATCATGCAATCAACATCGGCAATCAGTGTGCCAGCAAACAGAGTAGAAGACAGTGGTCAGAAGGAATCTGAGAGTCTGAAAAAACCGCATGGGCCAGCGGCGGCCTTTAATAAATGCATCGCGACAGTCCCTGAATCGGATCAGAATCTAACGCTGAAACAGTGGACGCAAGATCTACCACCTGAACCGGGCATCACCGCTACTACCGATCAACGCAAGATTGCCGAGCTGCCTGTTTCCATGATGCAGCAGTCATCAAAAGATGGTTTGTCCGGTGCAATGCAACAGCATGGACAGTTACCGGATGTTGCGGTCAATAACAGGCAGCCTGACACAATTGACCCAATGGTGGAAGATATCTTCCACTGCCAGACAGATTATCTGCGATTAGAAGCTAAGTTAATCTTTAGTAATTACAGTGTTTTTGATGCCAGTTTCAGCCCGGCAAGTGAGTCCCTGGTTATCCATTGCTGCTCCAGGGACGGTTATCGCCTTGGCATCTGGCGACCGGGTACGGATGGCAAATGGCTGGATGAACACAAATGGCATTCCCTGGCTCCTGACGCTGTCATGCTCTACCAGCTCAACAAGTCGGGACTCACAATCCTGAGTGACAACCACGATGGCAGTGTCCTGGTGAGTAAGAGTAAAGATATTGATCCTGGTCAGGAGGAGGTGGCGCTTGATCACACCCCCGGGAATGAAGAAAGCCCTAAAGAGATGCCAGACTTCAGCCCTTTGCAGGACAAGATCATAACCAGGGATGTTCAAACCGGTAAAATCAGCGTATGGGGGGGGGGGGGATTTCAATGGCCGTTGGACCCCTCTGACCCAGAATAAAGAGATCCGTCACTGGCCGATGAAGGATTCTGTTCAAATATGCTTCGGGGCCAGGACCGATTGTATACTGACGTGCGAGGGCAGAACAGCGACCTTTTGGAGCTGTAATGATCAGAACAAGTGTCTGGAGGAAATAAAGACCATTGATTGTAACAGCAAGATTTTAAGCGTCCAGTTCAGCGATGATGAGCGACATGCCCTGATCTTGACCGAGGGTAATGAGGAAGTCTTTGTGGGATGCGATGCTGATGGCAATTGGTTGCAGATTGGGGAAATCAGTCATCCTGAAGGTAGGTTAAATCACCTCAACGAGCATGAGGGAAGCGTAGATTACGCGTCCATTAATGCCTCCGGCCAACACACGCTGACTGTTGATAAAGATCGTAACGCCTTGATTTCCGGCTACAATGATGACGGTGCCTGGGTAGTACAAACTGAAATGCATAATTGTGCCTATGCTCGATTCAGTCCCTCCGGGCGTATGTTACGGGCAAGTCTTTATAAACCAGAGGGCAGCGGCAGCGAAACCATCTACAGACCGACCAATGTCATCTATAAAGTCCTCGACTGCCGCAGGCCGGGTAAAGCTCAAACCCTTGAGCACCCGGGCAGTAGCGACATCATCTTCAGCCCCTCAGAGAAACTGCTTTTGAGCTATGGCTTCGGTTCGAAATTTGCCTGCATTTGGGGTGATGATGGGGCAGGTAATCTTGTTGAGAAAGCAAGGGCAGGTAATTATCAGATGGGGATTTCCCATGCTGCCTTCAACGCTCAGGAGGACAGTGTACTGACCCTTGATCTTAAAGGGAACCTCAAAATTCAGGGCCTGGACAGTCAGGGAAATCTGCATAAACAACTGGTGGTTAAACATTCAGATCATATTCTTGATGCTCAGTTTTCCCATTCAGGGAACCTTGCCTATAGCACTAGTTTGGGCACCGCCAGTATTCTCGGGCGTGAAACGAATGGTGAGTGGATTGAGCTGGCGCAGACGAACCCGACCTTTGGTGTCTACGGGATCGAAGGAGTGCGTTTTAATGGTCCGGAAAATCATTTTCTGACCTACGGCAACAAACTAGACGATAAGGACCAACACCAGCCAGGCCTTGTGCAACTTTGGGGTATTGATGCTGACGGCCAATGGGTAGAAAAAGACAAGATAGTACTGGATCATCCCGTTGGAATGGTCAAGTTTAGCCCCGACGGTGATCATTTATTTATCTACTGCTTCAATGAACAAAAAGATCCTGACGCTGATTCAAATTTCAGTACTGTTTTAGTCTGTAAGATTCCTGCAACTTCGGGGCAGGAAGCAGCACATACCTGAGGCTTTGGAAGATGGCTAAAAAATTCCCTGGTTAAAAAAAGACTTGCTTTTCAAGGTGCTCAGGGTAACATAGCCATCGTTCCCGGTGAGGTGGCCGAGAGGCTGAAGGCGCTCCCCTGCTAAGGGAGTATACGGTTTGTAGCCGTATCGAGGGTTCGAATCCCTCCCTCACCGCCATACTTCCTTCCTTTGTTTTCAAAAACTTTTTTTACTCCTTATCACCTTGAATGTATTTTAAGGCAGTTTGGATGTATTCAGTCAGGAAGGCTCTGTCACGCTTTGGTGGTAAAGAATCACTACTCATTGCGTTCCTTTCAGACTGTAATATTTCATTAGCTATTTCAAGAACGCTGCTACAAGAAGTGCTTTCCTGCAATGTTGGTTCACCTTTCGTTCGTCTATATCTATTAATGGAATTCAGCAATTCAAAGTATTCAGATTCTATTTTGTCTTCTTCGCTTTGCTCATACCAGTCGTTGACTAGCTTGGCCATCTCCGGGCTGACATCCTCAAATGGATTGTCTGGCTCATTTGGCTGTTCCATTAAAAGTCCTAATCGCAATATATGCATCGTGGCTTCGGTTATGTTGCCGTCAATGGCATCTGCGGCAATGATTAATGCCTGTGCGGTGGTAATCCAGGGTAAATCCAGTTTTTGTATACCCAATAGATTTTCGGTCCCGTGGATTAATGACACAATCTCGTCAGAATCCCTCTGAAACTCAGGAGCTTGCCAATTAAAATCAACCTCATTGCCACTGTCATCAGATGCTTTGCTTTCCGGTGACGGGGTGTGTGTTTCTTTACTGGTATTTTTGGTCTGGGTATCAGGGCAATCCGTGCTTTGTTGCAAGGTATTGGAATCTTGTGGTGCTGATTTGTTCGCGGGAGCAATCAGGGATGATGAGCCTGGTTGATCAGCTGAAGGTGACGAAACCGGAACCGAAGCCGGAACCGAAGCCGGAACCGAAACAGGATAACTGTTTGCCGAGTGCTCAGGCCTTGTTGACTGCCCTGGAGGTAAAGGTTTGGCGGCACGATTTTGTACATGTGGTGTTGGGAGGTTTTGCGTCATATAGCTTTTGTAGGCTGCGGTCTGAGCCATTTGCTGCTGGTAATAATCACTACTGGCGGCTGAGTAAGCAAGCTGGGTATTCGCAAAACGTTGCAGTTCGTTTGAGTACATCCAATGGTTCATTTGGTTCGCAGTAAATGGGTTTTGGTAATTGGCACCATTTGAGTTTGTGGTTGAATTGCTGTTGTAAGCCATGGTGTCGAGATAAGGTTTTGTGGGAGTAAATGCACCAAATTTTGCCTGATGACTCAAGTCCTGATTTTGCAGACGCTTTCTTGGGGATGAAAGGAGAGGGCTTGGTATAAAGTTTTCTGGTTGTGCGATTGTGGGTGTGAGGGGCTGCTGTCCGTAGCCTATGATACTGGCATTTGCGCCTGCTCTGAATCCAGGATACGAAGGATGAAAGGCTTGATTGCCTTGCGAAAAGTGCCAGAAGGCTGACTCTTTCGTGTCTGAAAACCGCATGCCCGGACAAATAGAATGACTGGCATAAATGTGCGCAGGCTGGTAATTCGTAAAGGATGAGCCAGCCTTTCCCATTAGATTTTGTGGTGGAACGGTTGGTTTGTCACAAATCTCACTCAGGAGGTCAGTAATTTCGTTTTGTGTTTGTAGATCTGTTGTGGGTTCTGCCGACACCTGGTTATATTGAACCTTGTCCAGATGGCTGTCAGGGCGAGTAATGTGATGGGCTGGTATGGGCTGGCAGGACTGGCTGGCTGAGGTCAGGAAGGTGTTACTGTATTGGTTGGTTGGCGGGTAGTTCAGGGGCTGCTGATTAAAATATGGCTGGTGTGCATAGTCAGCTCTAACTCTACCGGGCTGTAACGGGTTGCTTGGAGGTTGTTCTGAATGACAGCAATGCAGATCGGGCTTCAGGCCTTCTGTTCGAATGGTTCTGGTGATTTTAATCCGTTCATGTTGAACGGCTCCGTTGGGATCTGGGCCATTGGTAGCAGATTGACCATGGGCTGTTTGCTTAGGTGCGGAGCTTGTCGGGTAATAAATACTGCTTGGCTGGTGAGGAAAACCTGGATTCATAAAGTTAACCAACTTTTTTAATTTGATTTACATAGTCATAAAGAGACCCATTCATGGCTCATAAGTTCAAAAGGATAATCTGCCCGGCGTTATTGAGTGGATGCTCCTTGACTATATCTCTTTTATCTTTTCCATTTTCATACTCAATTCTGTAGGCTGTATGTCTCTTATAAAAACGACAAAGTAAAGAGATCTCCTGAATTTATGAATAATCAATTTGATGTAATTGTATTCGGAGCGACCAGCTTCGTTGGACAACTACTTTGCCAGTACCTGGTTGACAGGTTTAACGACAATGACCAGGAGCGTCTTAACTGGGCGATAGCAGGGCGCTCTCAAGCCAAACTGGCTCAGTTAAAGCAGAAATTGCAACAGCCTGAACTACCTGTGCTGCTGGCTGACGCTGCTGATGAGACTTCATTGAAAGCATTGTGCCAGCAAGCCCGGGTCATTGTTTCGACAGTGGGACCTTACGCACTTTACGGTGAATCACTGGTCAAGGCTTGTGCGGAAGGTGGTACTGATTATTGCGACCTGACCGGAGAGGTGCAATGGATCCGACAGATGCTGGACCGGTATGAGGAAACGGCACGCAACAGCGGTGCACGCATTGTTCATTGCAGTGGCTTTGACTCAATACCTTCTGATATGGGCGTGTACTTTACCCAGAAAAAAGCCAGGGAAGTTTTGGGTTCATTCTGTTCAGATATCAGCATGCGGGTGAAAGCCGCCAGGGGTGGGATATCCGGTGGCACGCTGGCCAGTATGACTAACCTTACTCGTGAGGCAGCAAATAACCCGGCATTACGTCGGCAGTTGGCCAACCCTTATCTGCTCTGCCCTGACAATGAAAGCTTGAAGGCCAGACAGGAAGTTGTTAAAACACCGACGTATGATTCCGGCTTTGGGGCGTGGCTGGCACCCTTCATTATGGCTGGCATTAATTCCCGGGTGGTCCTTCGTTCCAATGCATTGGCTGAATTTCCTTATGGCAGGGATTTCAGGTACAGCGAAGCCATGCTGATGGGGGCTGGTTTCAAAGGTCGTTTACAGTCTTCCGCTCTGGTAGGCGGGCTGGGCCTGTTTATGCTGTCCATGGTGATTAAGCCAACCCGCTGGTTTATGGAGCGATTCGTGTTGCCAAAACCGGGCGAGGGCCCTTCTCCCGAAGCCCAGAAAACCGGGTTTTATGATATTCGCTTTCTGGGCAAAACAGCAGATGGCCAGGAAATTCGCACCCGTGTTGTTGGCCAGGGCGATCCGGGGTATGGCTCTACCGCCAGAATGCTGGGACAGGTGGCGGCAGGATTGGCCCTGGACTTGCACGATAACCAGCAGAAGAGCGTTAAAGCGGGCGGTTTCTGGACAACATCCACCTTGTTTGGTGACCGGCTTATTGAGCGTCTGGAAAAAGATGCAGAGGTCAAGTTTGAAGTAGTTGGTTAGAATCAGGAGGTTTTTAGCAACGTTGGGGTGATGCCTGTCCATCGGATGAAGGCTCTGCGGAAGTTACTGGTGTCACTGAAATTTAACCGTTCAGCTACCTGGGCATTAAAGGTTATGTGTTCGCCAAGATGAACATGGTACTGCTCGATATATTCAGGTGGTGCTTGACTGATGGTGTATTTCCAGACCGGGTTGTTACCTGACAGCCAGCGGCTTAGCCCGGATATTTCATAAACGTGCTCCCGCTCTCGCTTGTCCTTTGCCGCTCTAAGGGAGTTTTGTTCGGTCGACCGTACTCCCCGGTACCGCGCTCCCTCACAAAATCCCTTAGAGCGACAAAGTCCTGTGCGAGATTCGGGGCAGTTTATGAAATATCCGGGTTCGCTGGCTGATGGCTGCCATCATGGTGTCCAGTACAAACCGTTCGTTTTCCTGAATACCACAGGTGTCAAAGAAACGAATGTGGCAAAACTGGTCATCCATGTCCATGTGCATGGCCAATAATGGTGAGGTGGTCAGGTAATTGCTACAGAACATCTTCAGCGCTTGATAGAGGTTGCCTGAGCAGAGCAGGGCTTCGGTCAAGTTGCCGCAGTTTCCGGGAAACAGCCGGTGTCCAAATAGAAAACTGACATCATCACCTTTGAGCAGCTTTCTGGTATTGCTGATAAGCTGAAGAAACTGCTCAGGACTGATTATCACATTGCCCGTAATAATATCCTCGTAAAATAGCCCGGTATGCCGCAGTAACCGATGCTTTTCAACCCCCCGACTGCTTGCCAGGTCGATCAATACTGCCGGTTGCCAGTGCGCTTTTATAAATCGACTGTCGTTTTCCAGCCACTGCTTCTATTGTTGTATATCCATAATATTCCCGGACAGCCTCTTGGTTAACTACTTATTACAAAGGACATTTATTAATCATTTGTGACGGATTGATGCAAATTTGATTGCCGAGGCTTGATATGGATAACCAGTCATATCAGCTCAAAAAGGGCATCAAGCCGGTATCGGAATAGCCTTTATCGAGGGTGTGAAAGACCTTTGTAACAAAACTGTCAATTGATAGTCCTAGAGTAAGACTGCATAAGACTTACAAAAAACAAATGGAATTTACTGGGGCGATTCATGAAATCATGTTCAATGAATAACAATCTGTTCAGGCCTGCTGTGCTGGCTCTGGCTATCAGTTCTTCGATATACCCAATGGTTGCTCAAGCGGCTGGCAAGGTTGCAGGGCGGTTAGTGACTGAAGGGCGTCAGGTGGCATTGCAGGGAGCTTCAGTCCGTCTGGAAGAATTAAACCTGGAGACATCAACCAATCGTGAAGGAACGTTTTCGTTCCCTGCCGTCAACGCGGGTCAGTACACCTTAACGGTTCAATACCTGGGCGCAGAAACCCTGGCTCGGACAGTGACTGTCAATGATGGTCAGACGTCAACTGAGATCTTTAAGCTGGTCATGGCCGGTGCAACCGAGGAAGTACTGGTTGTAGGTCATGCCGCTAACCTGAACCGGGCCCTGAACCAGCAGAGAGTTGCCGATGGGATTATCAGTGCCGTTAATGCCGATGCTATCGGACAGCTTCCCGATGCCAACGTGGCAGAAGCCTTGCGTCGGGTGTCCGGTGTCTCGGTTGAAATGGATCAGGGTGAAGGGCGTAAGGTCAGTATTCGAGGATTGTCACCGGACCTTAACTCGGTTTCTATCAATGGGATGATGGTACCCTCACCTGACAGCGGTGACCGTGCCGTTAATCTCGATGTTGTGTCGTCGGAGTTGCTTGAGTCTCTTCAGGTCATCAAAACCCTGACTCCGGATATGGACGCTGACGCCATTGGTGGCACTGTGAATATCAAAAGCCTGTCAGCTTTTGACCGGGATGGCTTTTTTTACAAAGTCAGTGGCGATGGATCCCACCATGGGGATACCGGGCAGAATAGCCCGGGCCTGGCGGCCACCGTCAGTGATATTTTCAGCGTGGGAGAGGGTCAGGATAATTTTGGCGTGGCAGGAGCTTTCAGCTGGAATAAGCGTCAATTCGGTTCTGAAAATATAGAGACCGGTGGTGCATGGAATTTTGATAACACGCCACCGTTACTCGATGAAGTTGAACTGAGGAACTACGACATTGAACGTGAACGGCTGGGAGCCACGCTGAATGTTGATTACCGGCAACGATAATGACCTCTACCTGAGAACCCTGTACAGCGAGTTTAAAGACACTGAACTGAGGGACCGGGTAACAATGGCATTTGCTGGTGGTCTGGCAGAAGGGGTTACCGGCGCTCTTGATGGTGGTGAAGCGCAACGGGAGCTGAAAGACCGGGAAGAGATCCAGCAGATTGTCTCTGCTGTGGTCGGGGGCAGTTCCCGTCACCGGGAGTGGACCATGGAATACAGTGCCAGCTTCAGCCATGCCGAATAGAAAAAGCCAGACAGTGTTGAGTCTGTTTTTGAAGGAACAGGCATTACCGGCAACTTCAGCTACACCGATGGAAGTCAACCGGTTGTCAGCGGACCCGATGACTTTTACCAGGCATCCAGTTACACACTTACGGAAGCTGAAAAATCCACTGCCGAGACCGATGACCAGATTATCAGCGTGAAGCTGGATCTTTCCAAAGACTTCGACTGGCAGAATCGCCCGACTGTGGTGAAGTTTGGTGGCAAGGTCAGTCGTCGTGACAAAAAAGCTTCGGAAGATGTCTGGCTGGTGGAAAATATTAATCAGCCGATGACCGGTTTCGTCAATGGTGGTGTGGATTATTCATTGAGTAACTTTGGTCCGTCGGTTAATCCCGATGCTGTTCGGGATGCCATCAGTGGTCTTCCTGCAACACTGGATGATGAAAAATCCACCATCGGAGACTACCGGATTACGGAAGACATTGATGCCGCGTATATCATGGGGAAAGTGGCTATTGACCGGTGGCGTTTCCTGACCGGCATCCGCTATGAAGGAACAGAGTTTACCTCCCGTGGTTTTGGCTATGACAAAGACAATAGTCTGGCCATAGCCAAAACCAGCGATAAAAGCTATCGACATTGGCTGCCTGCCTTCCACGCCCGTTATCGTATAAACGACCATCAGCTGATAAGAGCAGCCTGGACCAACTCGGTAGTCCGGCCAACCTTTGAACAGGCCAGGCCAGGGTATGTGGTGGAGCTGGGAGATAAAGCTGAGTTTGGTAACCCGGCACTCAATCCCACGGAGTCCAGTAATCTGGATCTCGGCATAGAGACTTACCTGGGACGGGCCGGAGTATTTTCAGCGTTTGTGTTCTATAAGAATCTCAGAAATTTCATCTATACCACGGATCTGGGCGGGACGGGTGAATACGCGGCCTATTCCGAGGCCAGGGTCGCGGTCAACGGTGATTCGGGTAAGGTGTATGGACTTGAGCTGGCATACTCTAAACAGTTTTCCGAATTGCCTCCGCCCTGGAATGGATTGCTGCTGAATACCAACGCCACGTTTACTGATTCCAGTGCCGACGTCACAGGCGTCGATGGTGGCAACCTGGTTACCCGCAATGTGAAATTGCCTGGTCAGTCAGATACTACGGCCAATGTTGAGCTGGGTTATGACATGGACCGCTTCAGTTTGCGTCTGGCAGCCAATTACAAGTCCCACTACCTGGATGAAATAACCCGGGTGGCTGATGAACGCTATGACCTTTATGTGGATGACCATACCCAGATTGATTTAACCAGCCGTTACCAGGTAGACGATCAGGTACAGGTTTTTTTCCAGGTGACTAACCTGAATGACGCCGCCTTTTATAAATAGACCGGCAGCTCCGCCTATAACGCCCAGTATGAAGCGTATGGTCGCACCTACAAACTGGGTCTGACCCTGAGCAATTTTTGATAGTGGTATAACAATGAAAAAAAACTTTATCGTTATCAACGGTGTTATCAGAGCCGTTGGTGGGGCTGTCATGATCAGCCTGCTTGCTGGTTGTGCGGCTTGGACCGGGTCGGATGATGTCATTCTTGCCAGAGCCATGAGTAATACGTCAAACCTGTCGGGGGAAACCATTATCCCCTTAAAGGTTGGCGACAAGGGGCCTGAAATGTGGCTGGCGACCAGCGAGCGACAGGGAACGCTGTTGCTGGATCGTCAGGGCGTCCCTCTGGATGACCTCCCGGGTGAGACGGAGCATCTTGCTGTCCGGCATGGCGTAAAACTGGCAGGAGTCTCAACATCTCTTGCCGCCACGGTAGACACGGCGGCCAATCGACCAATGATAGTGTCGGTGGATGGCCAGCTAGCCCGCCTGAAAAGGGAAGCGTTACTGCCCGCTCCAGACTTTGAAATAGAAGATATCTGTCTGTTTCGGGATCGACAGCAATTAATCCATCTGTTTCTGGTGGATGGCGCGGGGCGTGGCGAGCAGTGGCTGGTGCTGGATAGTGCCAGCCAGACAGTGATGCCGCGAAAAATCAGGGAGTTCAGTCTGCCACCTGGCAGCTCATCCTGCGCGGTGGATGATGCCAATTCCCGATTATTTGTGCTGGAAGAAGAGCGCGGCATATGGATTTATCCAGCGGATCCAGAGGCCGGGGCAACCAGGAAGCCGCTATCACTGTCGCATACTATGATCACGGGGCTTGCTGGCATCCCGAATGGATTGCTGGCCATAGATCAGGAACAAAAAACAGTTTACCGCTTTTTGTTGGATGCTGATGCCAATGTGGTGGAAAACTCCCGCCGCTCCCTGTCTGGTATTGCAACACCGGAGCAGCTGTCGGTTTATCAACCCGCAAGCGATCCACAAACTGCGTCGGTTTTTTATCTTGGTTTATACGACGATGAAACGGATCAGTATTCACCCGGACAGTGGCGAAGTGTCCGAGGCCGGTCTTGTAGCAACTGACTTATCTGAAATCTATGGACTTTGCATGTATCAGCCAGAGCCCGGTGCGATGCATGTTTTTGTCAATGATAAGGACGGTCGTTATCAGCAATACGAACTCTATCAGCAGGGACAGAAAATTAATGGACGGAAGGTTCGCAGCTTCCGCGTCGCCTCTCAACCGGAAGGCTGTGTGGCGTTTGACCGACAGAGGGTGTTGTTTGTTGGTGAGGAGAGTGAGGGGGTCTGGACTATCGGGGCTGATGCCTCGGCAGGAACAGTTCTCTCTCCGGTGGTTAAGACAGGAAGTCTGCTGCAAGACGACGTGGAGGGCATTGCCGTCTATGAGCAACCGGGAAACGCCTATCTGATTGTCTCCAGTCAGGGAAACGACAGTTATCTGGTCCTCGATGCCAACGCACCCTATCAGGTCAGAGGAGCATTCCGCGTTGGGATTAACGCCCGGGCAGGCATTGATGGTGCTTCAGAGACCGATGGACTGGACGTCACCAGTGCCGGGCTGGGTACGCATTTTTCCCGGGGGATGCTGGTGGTTCAGGATGGCCGTAACCGAATGCCAGAGGCGACACAGAACTTCAAATATATCCCGTGGCAGTCCATTCAAACCGCATTAAACCTGGAGTAAGCCGTGAGAGACCTTCTTGCAGAAAAGCGCAGAAAAAGGAATTCCGCTGTTGCTGGCATCAGCTGGGTACAGCCAACCCGTTACCTGCCCGTCATGCTGTTGGCCCTGGGCGTCTGGGGCAACACGCTGGCCAGTTCATCAGTGAATGATCTGACCGCATTGGGGCAGCAACGGATTGCAGCCAATCAACAGGCACAGAAAACCATTGAGGCTATCGATGATGAGACGGACAGAATGGAAACCCGGTGGTTGCAACAGATGAAACAGCTGGAGGGACTTAAGGTTTATAACCGGATTCTGTTGAATCAGCTGGATGAACAACAGCGGGAAATTGCCGAAATCAATGCGTCGATTGAACGGGCCGTGGATATTGAGCGACAGGTCATCCCCCTGATTGATCGTATGATCACAGGTTTGGAGCAGTTTATCCGACTGGATGTCCCTTTTCTGCCGTTAGAAAGGCGACAGCGACTGGATAACCTGAAATCCATGTTGAATGACCCGGATGTCGCTACCGCTGACAAACTGGCGAATGTCTTTGCAGCCTACCAGGAAGAGAATAAATACGGCAGGACCATCGAGGCCTATCGGGGGGAAATGGTGGTGGATAATCAAACACTCCCGGTGGAGTTTCTGAGAATCGGGCGAGTTGCGCTGCTTTATCAGACGCCCGCTAAGGACCGGATGGGAGCCTGGAATCCCGGGCTGCGCCAATGGGTTTCCCTGAACCCTTCTGAATACCGTCGACAGATGCACAAGGGGTTACAGATTGCCCGCAAACTCTGAAAAAATATCACCGTGCCATGGTACAGCAGGTGCTTGCTGGCTGGCATGAGCACACAGGGGGTTTGCCGAAAAGCGAGCAGCTGCTTCGCAATCGCCTGACCCGGTGCACCATGGGCCGGGTTGACAGAAATGTCCCATTGATAAAAACGATTATTGCCGTTTGCCCCCTGCTGGGTTTGCTGGGGACAGTGACCGGTATGGTGGCAGTGTTTGACGTCATGTGAGTAGCAGGTACCGGCAATGCAAGAGCGATGGCTGCCGGTGTTTCCAGGGCCACCATTCCCACCATGGCCGGTATGGTGGTGGCGCTATCGGGGCTGCTGGCGATGCTCTGGTTAAAGCAGCGTTGCAATAATGAGCGGGACTACCTTAACCGGCAGCTGAGTCTGTCGCGGAACCAGGGCTCTGAACCAGCGATGGGCACAGGCTTGAGTGTGACTGAGCAAGGGAGAGAAACGAGATGAGAAAGTTTGCCTGGCAGCAGGAGGAGGATCAGGAACTGAATATCGACATGACCCCCATGCTGGATGTTGTGTTTATCCTGCTGATATTTTTTATAGTGACAGCCAGTTTTATCAAGGAAACCGGTATCGAGGTGAATCGCCCCCAGGCCTCAACCGGGAAGCAACAGGAAAGTGCCGCCATACTGGTGGCACTTGGGGCAGACGACACTTTCTGGATTGATGGGCGTCAGGTCCAGAGCCATAGCATCCGGGCCAATATCGAGCGATTGCACAGTGAGAATCCCCAGGGCACCCTGGTGATTCAAGCCGACAGAATGTCCCGTAATGAGGCATTGATTACGGTTATGGATGCGGCACGTGCTGCCGGGGTGGAGAACCTGGCCATTGCTACGCGGGAGGCCGGTTCCTGATGTTTCACCAGCAGGTTACCCTGCCAGGCAATGGGTTGCTGAATCCATCGCCCCGTTTTTTGCCCGGATTCTGGCAGCTCTTATTGCTTCATTTATTGCCCTGTTAATGTTCCTGGGGATGAAGGCACTGATCTCCCCTTCGGAAAGTCATCTTAATCGACCGTCGGCCAGGGATATGCTGGATTTTGTGCGCGTTAAAACCGTTGAAAAAACAGTGGCAAAAAAACAGCAGGCAGCACCACCCGAAGCGCCGGTCATCCCTCCATCACCACCCATGCCTGCCTTTACCAGTGAGTTGCCAGCGCTTGAGCACATACCCCTGCCGTCACCCACAGTAGCGCCCGGTATCGCCATGAATGATCTTGGGTTTAACCTGGGTGCTATGGAAGAAGCGGACTACCTGCCCATTGTTAAAGTGGCACCGGTCTACCCCGAACGTGCCCTGAACCGTGGTATCGAAGGGCAGTGTACCGTTGAATATACCGTGAACCGGGATGGCTCGGTGCGTGATGTCGTCGTGATTGAGTCTCTGTGTGACAGCTGGTTGTTTCACAGGCCTTCTGTTCAGGCTGCCATTCGTTTTCGCTATCAACCCAGAATGGTTGATGGTCAGGCGGTGGAGGTCTTTGGCCTTCGTAATCAGTTTACCTACCGGATACAGTGATGACCGTGAAATGGAATTTACCACCGCACGTAAAACACACAACAGGCAGATATTCCTGAAGTCTTTGCTGATCAGCACCCATCGGACACTGGCACAACTCTGGTTTATGGCAGCCGGATATCGTAAGGCACTGTCGTATGCTGAGCAAATCCGGTCTGCCGATGCTGCAGCGGATAGCCGTCATGTAGATAACAGTCTTCAGGTCCTGATGGCTCACTGTCATTATCAGTTGTCTGATTATCGCAGCTCTACTGCCTTGATTTCATCAGTTATTGAGCAAGCCGATCAACCCGAAGAAAGCTGGCTGCAACTATTAAGAGCCAGCTATCAGGCTCAGAATGATTATGAAAAAACCGCCCGGGTGCTTGAGACTATGGTGGAACTTTTTGGCAAACCGGACTATTTCCTGGCACTGTCGGCAATCTACGGCCAGCTTGGGCAACAGGCCAGGCAGATCAGTCTGCTGGAAAGTCTTCATGAAAAACGACAGTTGACCAGTGCTTCTCATCTGAAAGCCCTGGGCATTCTCTATGTTCAGCAGGGTATGCCAGCAAAAGCTGCTGCGGTGCTGGGTTACGGCATCGACAGCAACCATCTTGAAGCGTCCGCAGAGAATCTGCGTCTTCTGGCACAGGCCTGGCTCCGGGCCCGGAACAATGACAGCGCCATCAAGGTTCTGGTCAGGGCATCGTCGCTCCATAACGATAAAAAAGTCGATCTTTTGCTGGCCAGGACCTTTCTGACCATGCGTGATTGGGAGAGTGCGGCAACCGGTTTACAACGGGTGCTTGATAACCAGGGCAACAAAGACTCCGAAGTATGGCTACTGCTGGGCATGGCAAGGTTCCACCAGGGGGACTATGCCAGCGCTGAGTCGGCCTTTATCAATGCCCGTGACCGGGGAAAGGCATGGGTGCATAAGTCAGCCCGGCAATGGCTGAACCATGTGCAGGCTGAGCAGAAAAAGTCGATGACTGCAACGCCAGGGCTGGCAATGTAATTGACCACTTAACCGGATATTGAGCTGATTTAACCGGATTGCGCAATAAAACTGTAACAGCGATCACTTAATCTCTGTTTGCCAATAACGTTTTAATAACAATGCGTTTACCTGACGATGAGGGATAATCATGGAAGCCGGATCTTCAAAGTTACAGAACCATCGTGATTTTCATGAACAGCTGGAGTCGCTGGATGATCAGCCAGATAACTTCTCTGGCAACAGCACCCTGGATGACGTGGTAGAAAAAAGTCGGCGGAACTTTATGAAAGGCGGCCTGGGTCTGGCCATGGCAGGCTTTCTGGCTGGCTGTATGGGCACGACCGGGCAGAGTCATAATGGTCTGGGTGGCAGTGCTGCTGGAAACCTGCGGCGGGCGGACATTGGATTCAAGCCCATTCCCATTGAGCAGGACCCCATGTTTGATGCCATCAATGTGCCTGAAGGCTATACGGCCAGCGTCTTTTTTCATGGGGTGACCCGGTAGAGAAAGGTGCCAGACCCTGGCGGCCAGATGGCAGCAACAGCTGGCGGGAGCAGATGAAGCAGGCAGGCCAGAATCACGATGGGATCTGGTTCTTCCCATTTGCGGACCAGCCGGACGACCATGGCCTGCTGGTCATGAATCATGAGTACATTAATCCTACGCTGCACCCCAATGGTCTGACCATCACTGAAAGCCCGCAGGGATTTAAACAGCGCCCGGCGCATGAAGTGAAAAAGGAGATGGCGGCCCACGGTGTCAGTATTATCGAAGTTCGCAAGCAGTCCGATGGTCACTGGCAGCAAGTCAAGGATTCCCGCTATAACCGCAGGATCACCGGCTTTACCCCCATGGATCTGACCGGTGAAGTGGCCGGTACTGATTTTCTGAAAACCGTGGCAGACCCTGCTGGCCTTGAGGTGCTGGGCACTTTGAATAACTGCGCCATGGGCGTAACACCCTGGGGGACTTATCTCACCTGTGAAGAGAACTGGAAGAACTACTTTGTTAACCGTGATGCTGAAGATTATCAGCAACGCCCAGCCCACCAGCGGTATGGTGTGGCCCAGGACAAGAACAGTAAATACTATGCCTGGGAGTCAGTAGAACCCCGTTTTAATGCGACACCTGACCACCATGCCCCTCATGGCGGTTATGTTAACGAACCCAACCGTTTCGGCTGGGTAGTGGAAATTGACCCTTTTTCACCGGACAGTACTCCAAAGAAGCGCACCTCCATGGGGCGACTGGTCAGAGAGTGTTCAACACTTTCGCTGGGTGATGATGGTCGTATGGCATTCTATTTTGGCGATGATACCCGCGGCGAATACGTGTATAAGTTTGTGCCGGATCAGGCCTATAAACCCGGTAATCCAGCGGCCAACCGGGATATTCTGGATCATGGCACTCTTTATGTGGCGGTGTTCCATGATGATGGTCGTGGTGAGTGGCGGCCACTGGTGTTTGGCCACAACGGCCTGACCCGTCGCAATGGCTTTACCAGTCAGGCCGATGTGCTGGTACACGCCCGTCGGGCCGCGGATATTCTGGGGGCCACAACCATGGACCGCCCGGAATGGGTTGCCGTGCATCCGCAGACCCGGGAAGTCTATGTCACGCTGACCAATAATAAGCACCGGGGCCAAAAAGAGGATCAGCAAACCAATGCCGCCAATCCCCGGGAAGATAACCGCCATGGTCAGATTGTTCGTTTTACCGAGGCAAACGCTGATCCCACGGCCACCCATTTCAACTGGGAGATGTTCCTGCTGGCCGGTGACCGCCCTGGCGCGACACTGGCGGATGGCAGCCCGGTACCTGAACACTTCGTGGGAGATATCAAGGGTGATATTTTCTCTTCGCCGGATGGCATCTGGTTTGACTATCAGGGCCGCCTTTGGATTCAGACCGACTACGGTGACGATGAGGAACGCAACAGCAATATGGGCACCAATCAGATGCTCTGCTGCGATCCGGTCACCGCAGAAGTGAAACGCTTTCTGACTGGCCCGAGAGGGTGTGAAATCACTGGTGTGACCACCACGCCCGATGGCAGAGCCATGTGGGTTAATATCCAGCATCCGGCCATTAGCTTTCCGGCCAGTGATGGAATTACACGGCCACGGTCGAGTACTGTGCTGATTACCAGGGATGATGGTGGGGTGATTGGAACTTAATTGAATCGCGTTTCGTAATAAACAGGGCGAATCCACTGATTCGCCTCCTTGTCTTCGACCGGCGGTGCTGAAAAAGGGCTTTATTACCTGCCAGCAGGAACTTTTTGCTGGCTTGGGCATCTACAGGGTTACCTCACGTTAAACGTCAGATTCTTCCATCGATAGCGGCTTAACTATGAATATCAACTCAGGTGCAGGTTCGACGACCAATGTTGTTATTTCTTCCTCTGTAGCGAAGGATGCCCTGACCTTGGCAGGTACCCTGTCAGGGCTTGCTTTCGGCTTTCTTATAACCCGCCTCCCGGACGACGGCAGTTTTCTGAGTCGCGCCTTATATATCGGCGCTTGTAGCGTTGTGGGGCATCTCACCGCCAAAACTGCCAATCACAGTGGTGCCGCCTTCTGGCAACGAGCTGTGGAAATTCCTGATACAGTATCCATACATATCAATAACCCTGATATTACCCCCACCAGTCAGGATTCTCATATTGTCCGGGATAGCGGCTCAACTATGAATACCAATCCAGGTGCAGGTTCGACGACCGACTTTGTTCTTTCTACCTCGGTAATCAAGGATACCTGGTCTTTGGCAGGTGCCCTGTCAGGAGTTGCTCTTGGCTCTTTTGTATCTTTGTTCTCGGACAACGACAATTTGCTGACTCATAGCTTATTTTTGGGCGCTTGTGGCACTGCTGGATACCTCATCACACAAAGTGCCTATCACGGTTGTGCCGCCTTCTGGAAAGGCTCTGAGGTTATTCGTGCTACCGTATCCACGTATATGAATAACCTTGGTATTACCCCCTTCAGTCAGGATTCTCATATTGTCCAGGCATTTACCTACGCCGGAGCGTGGTATGGCCTGTTTTACAGTAGTGCCCTCGAAGATCCATTACTGATTCGATCAGAAGAGGCAATAGAAATGGAAAGACGTGCGCACTGGGGCCGAAATTATGAGCCTCCTCCTTGTCTGGTTCCTCCGGATGCTATGCAGCGAATCAAGTCTGGCTCAGGCTCGGCCATGCTCGGTGCCGGTGTCGGATATCTGGTAGGAAAAACGCTGGACTATACGGCAAAAGCCGCCTTTTCCGGTGCCAGAATGGCGGCTGAATGCCTTAGATCGATAGCCACTGGTCGCTGAATAGGTAGACAGCCACCTGTTTGTGCACAAACTCAGTGGCACGGGTGTAGCTGTGCACGCGCTGAAAATACTTTCATTACCTGCCAGCAGGAACTTTTTCCTGGCTTAAGCATCTACATGGTCGCCTTACGTAAAACGTCACGTTCTTATATCTGAGAGGGACTTAACAATGGATATCAACTCTGGTAAAGGCTCAACGAACAACATTATTGTTCCTGCCTCAGTAATGAAGGATTCTATGGCGATGGCTGGTGCCATGACAGGGCTGGCTTTCGGCCTTCATACAGCCCGCTTCTCGGTTGATGACAATTTTCTGAATCGCGCCTTATATACGGGCGCTTATGGCGTTGCGGGAAACCTTATCGGGAAAGGGGTCTATCACGGTTGTACCGCCTTCTGGCACGCTTCTGTGAAAATTCGTGATACCGTATCCACGTATATGGATCACCTCGGTATCACTCCCTTCATTCAGCAGGATTCTCATATTGTCCAGGCGTGTACCTACGCAGGAGCACTCTGTAGCCTGGGTTGCAGTAGGGCCATGGCAGTTCCAATGCGGGTGCTGGGTCGACCAGAAGAAGCGTCCATACGTGCGAATTATTCTGATGCTTCGATTCGAATCCTGGCTGGCACATGCTCGGTCATGATCGGTGGAGGTGTCGGGTACCTGATGGGAAAAGCGCTGGACTATACAGCAAAAGCAGCCTTTTACGGTGCCGGAATGGCTGCAGAACGTCTTGGTTTGACAACCACTGTGGGCGGGAGTCCTGGGGAACAGACCAAGAATAATCTCGACTGAGTCAATTGGTGCAACTGAAAGGATTATACAGCAGAGATCACCAGACAGAAGCAAAGGATAAGAGTACTTCAGCAGCGGGCAATGAATCTGTTACGATTCCATCCTGTAGAACCGGTGTTGCGACAGCCTCGGGACCATGGGAATGAGTCCGGAGAGGTTGTGGCAACGAGGTGTCTATTTATGTATTACAGAGCTTGGCTGCACTAACCCGGAAACATCTCCTGGTGGTAATCTACCCGCGCACTCCTGCTTAAATTCTGCCTTTGGCTATTTTCTATAGGTGTTTTTCTTTCATGCCCCGTTATGCTGCCAGTGTTCAATACGATGGCTCCCGTTTTTTTGGTTGGCAGGTTCTCAAGACCGGTTTGCCCACGGTGCAGGCTGCGGTAGAAGCTGCGCTGTCAAAAGTGGCTAACCATCCTGTTGCCGTTGTCTGTGCAGGAAGAACCGATGCCCGGGTTCATGGCTGTAACCAGATTATTCATTTTGATACGGATGCCGTTCGTACCGAGCGGGGCTGGGCTTATGGCGCTAATGCCAATTTGCCGGATGACGTGGCCGTAAACTGGGTGAAGCCGGTTTCTGATGATTTTCATGCCCGCTTTTCTGCCCTGTGGCGACGTTATCGTTACGTGATTTATAACCATCCCATTCGGCCCGCACATCTCTCCAAAGGGGTGACCTGGAACTATCGGCCGCTGGATGTTGAGCGCATGAAGGCGGCGGCAGAGTGCCTGGTGGGCGAACATGATTTTACCTCTTATCGTGCGATTCAGTGTCAGGCAAAGAACCCGGTCAGGCATGTGACCCGGCTGGATATTTCCCGCCACGGACCACTGATTGTTATTGATGTGCAGGCCAATGCGTTTTTGCATCATATGATTCGTAATTTTGCCGGGGTGTTGATGGCGGTGGGTTGCGGCAAACGTGAGCCTGGCTGGGCAAAAGAGGTGCTGGATGCTCGGGATCGTGCCCAGGGTGGGGTAACCGCTTCGCCCTGTGGGCTTTATTTTGTCGATGCGGGGTACGATAAGGTGTTTGGACTGCCGGCCAGTGAATCGAACCCACACTTTATTGCGCCATTAATTCCGCTTTAAATCGGCGGTTTTTCCAGAGCTGGCATACGTTTTCCGTGCAATGGATGGGTTCCTCTCTATTGACCTGAAAACTCTGTTCGTTCTGTAGCGGAGATCTTACTGAGCTGCAGAACCACGTTCATTCTGAGGCTGTCGAAGGGTGTGGACTGTGAACCAACCGTAAAGACCGTGCCAATCACCCTTCGACTCCGCTCAGGGTGAACGGAGATTGTACACATGAAACTCATTGAAATGATGTGCCAGATGCAGTAATTCCCGAAATGTTCTGATAAGATCAACGATCGCTCAGGGGTTGCCTATTCTTTCGCATTGATCTTCGGCAGTACAGTGTGAAAGCACCTTCAAACCCTTACCCTGTGGTTGGCTCTGTGTCCCGGGTAATCTCCCGACACAGGGCGTGGGAAAGAGAACACCGGGAAATGGAAGTATCTCCTCGTATAAAAATCTGCGGAATTACCCGTGTTGATGATGGTTTGATCGCTGCTGACAGCGGGGCGGATGCCATCGGTCTGGTGTTTTACCGGAAAAGCCGTCGTTGTGTCACGGTTGAGCAGGCCGTGGAGATTGTTCGGGCTCTGCCGCCGTTTGTCTCGGTGGTTGGGCTGTTTGTCGATGCCTCCGATGAGCTGATTCAATCGGTTCTGGACGCGGTTCCTCTTTCACTACTGCAATTTCATGGCAATGAACCGGAAATCGAGTGCGCCCGCTGGGGGGTACGTTATATGAAGGCCTTCCGTGTTCGTCCGGATATTGCCGTGGCCGACATGGTGGCTCCCTATACCAGTGCCTGTGGCTACCTGCTGGACAGTTATAAGCCCGGGGAGGTGGGTGGCACCGGTGAGTCTTTTGACTGGGATTTGATACCCCATGAGCTGAATAAACCGATGGTGCTGGCCGGAGGTCTGAGTCCTGATAATATCGCTCAGGCAGTGAACAGGGTTCGACCCTATGGAGTTGATGTCAGCAGTGGCGTAGAGAGTCAGCCTGGCATTAAGGATCACGATAAAATCAAAGCCTTTATCAAGGCGGCAGGAAGATGATGGTCGATCAGGAAATTTTTGAGTCCCCCGTTCTTTCTTCTGAAGAACACAAGTACGATCAACCGGATTTAATGGGGCATTTTGGCCGTTACGGTGGACGTTTCGTGGCTGAAACCCTGATGGGTGCGCTGGAAGACCTTGATCGCACCTGGCGTGAGCTCTGGCAGGACAAGACCTTTCAGGAAGATTTTGATCGTGACCTGGCTGACTTTGTCGGCCGTCCTTCACCGCTCTATTTTGCTGAGCGATGGACTCGGGCGCTGGGTGGCGCAAAAATCTACCTGAAGCGTGAAGATCTCAATCATACCGGTGCCCACAAAATCAACCACGCGGTTGGTCAGGCGCTGCTGGCCAAACATATGGGGAAAACCCGGATTATTGCCGAAACCGGTGCCGGTCAGCACGGTGTTGCCTCGGCGACGGTGGCCGCCCGTCTTGGGTTGGAGTGTGTGGTTTATATGGGGGCCAAGGACGTAAAACGTCAGGCATTGAACGTCTATCGCATGAAACTTTTGGGGGCCACCGTGGTACCGGTAGAAACCGGTTCCCAGACGCTGAAAGACGCGATTAATGAAGCACTCAGGGATTGGGTAGCACGCCCTGAAGATACCTTCTATCTGCTGGGCACAGTTTGTGGCCCTTCACCCTATCCTGAAATGGTGCGTAATCTGCAGAGTATTATTGGCCGGGAAGCCCGTCGGCAGATTCTGGAAAAAGAAGGCCGCCTGCCGGATGCCCTGGTTGCCTGTGTGGGTGGTGGTTCCAATGCCATGGGGCTGTTCCACGAATTTATTCAGGATAAAGCCGTTAAGCTGTATGGTGTTGAAGCGGCAGGACACGGTGTTGATACCGATAAGCATGCGGCCCGGATGAGTTCCGGCCGCCCGGGCGTTTTGCAGGGCGCAAGAACCTATCTGATGACCAACGAACATGGCCAGATTATTGAGAGCCACTCTGTGTCGGCCGGATTGGACTATCCGGGGGTTGGGCCAGAACACAGTTACCTGAAAGATATCGGCCGTGCACAATACCCGGCGGCAACGGATGAAGAAGCCCTTGCGGCCTTTCGCAAGCTGACCCGCCTGGAAGGCATTATGCCAGCGCTGGAAAGCGCCCATGCCCTGGCCTGGGTTGATAAACTGGCACCCACGATGAGCCAGGACCAGATCATTATCTGTAACCTGTCTGGTCGTGGTGATAAGGATATTCATACCGTTGCCACTATTGATGGCCTCGAAGTATAAGGTGGGCACCGCATGAGTCGTGAAATAAACAGAATCAAAGCCCGCTTTGAAACCTTGCAGGGGCGTGAACGTAAAGCTCTGATACCCTACATTCTTGCCGGTGACCCTCCGGGCAAGACTGTTCGAGGTTATGCACCACCTGGTGGACCATGGTGCGGATATGATTGAGCTGGGCTTTCCGTTCTCGGACCCGGTTGCGGATGGTCCGGTGATTGCCCAGGCCCATGAGCGGGCGGTATCACACGGTGTTACATTGCATGACGTTTTTGCAATGGTTTCTGAGTTCCGGGAAAGGGATAATGACACACCGGTTGTCCTGATGGGCTATCTCAATCCGGTAGAGATCATGGGCTACCAGCGGTTTGTTGAGTTGGCCAGTCAGGCGGGTGTTGATGGTGTGCTGATGGTGGATCTGCCACCGGAAGCCGCAGGTGATTTACTGGATATGCTGCATAACCGTGGTATTGACATGATCAGCCTGATTACCCCGACCACATCCGATGAACGAATTGCCAAGATCTGCCGGGTTGCCAGTGGTTATCTCTATTATGTATCCCTGAAAGGGGTAACCGGTGCGGCAACCCTGAATACGGCAGAAGTTGAAGAGCGGGTCAACCACATCCGGCGTTTTGCTGACGTTCCGGTGTGTGTTGGCTTTGGTATCCGCGATGGAGCCTCGGCTGCCGCCATTGGGCGAATGGCAGACGGCGTTATTGCGGGCAGTGTGCTGGTATCTGAGCTGGCTCAGTATGGCAATGAGGGACAGGCCTCCATTGACCGCGTTGCCAGCCGAATTGCCGAAATGCGCTCAGCTATGGACGATGACAGGACGAATGAATGAGCAACTGGTTAGTCGATAAACTGATTCCATCGTTATCACGCGCTGCTATTGCGCAGAAAAGCAGCAGTGTGCCAGAAGGGCTTTGGCGCAAGTGTGTGAAGTGTGAGGCCTTTCTCTATCGCCCCGAGCTGGATAGAAACCTGGGTGTTTGTCCCAAGTGCCAGCATCATATGCGAATCAGTGCCCGCACGCGACTGGATTACTTTCTTGACAAGGAAGGAAAGGCTGAGCTGTTTGCTGACCTTGAGCCCAATGACCGGCTGAAGTTTCGCGACACAAAAAAGTACCGTGATCGACTGGCAGCGGCGCAAAAGCAGACCGGCGAAAAAGATGCTCTGGTGGCCATGCGTGGTACCGTCGAGGACATTCCGGTCGCGGCCGTTGCCTTTGAGTTTTCTTTTATGGGTGGCTCCATGGGGTCGGTGGTCGGGGAAAAGTTTGCCCGTGCTGCCGAGTTATGCCTGGCAGAGAAGATGCCGTTGATCTGTTTTTCAGCCAGTGGCGGTGCCCGAATGCAGGAAGCCCTGTTTTCCCTGATGCAGATGGCGAAAACCAGTGCGGCCCTGGAAAGAATGCGTCAGGCGGGTATTCCTTATATCTCAGTGATGACTGACCCGGTGTACGGCGGTGTTTCTGCCAGTCTGGCCATGCTCGGTGATATCAATATGGCTGAGCCCGGTGCCCTGATTGGTTTTGCCGGTCCCAGGGTGATTGAACAGACCGTCCGGGAAAAGCTGCCGGAAGGCTTTCAGCGCAGTGAATTCCTGCTGGATCACGGTGCTATTGATATGATCGTTTCCCGTTCTGAGTTGCGATCCACTATCGCCAGGCTTTGCCGGAAAATGCAGGGCAGGCCGGATGCTGATGTGGCGCTTGCTGATACAGTAGAAGTTGCCTAATCCAACCTAAGGCTGGTTTTTTCTCCGGCCTTTTCTCTATATTTTGTTCCCGCGCTCTGGGGGTGTTGCAAAAGTTATAAAAGCCTTGAACCACAAAGGCACAAAGACACAAAGTTTTTTCTGGGCTTGCCTGAGCTACGCTCAGCAAACAAAATGGCTTTCTTTGTGCCTCCGTGTCTTTGTGGTTCACTTCTTTTTAAGGCCTTTCGCAACACCGTCGCTCTGCGTGGGAATGCATACGTCTGGAGATGTGACGTTGTCCTCGTTTGAAAAGAAAGAAAAAAGCCTTGCACAGTGGTTAACCTGGATGGAAGAAACTCGTCCGGAGCATGACATCGACTTTGGGCTGGACCGGATTCGGCTGGTGGGTGACAGGCTGGATTTGCTCAAGCCTGCGCCGTTCATTATCACCGTGGGGGGCACCAATGGCAAAGGCTCGACGCTGGCCGTTCTTGAAGCTGTTTTGCTGGCTGCTGGTTACAAGGTAGGTCTATTTACATCACCTCATTTTCTCAAGTTTAACGAAAGAATTCGCATTAATGGCGAACAGGTCAGTGATGACTGGCTATGTGATGCTTTTGAGAAGATCAATGAAGGTCGAAAAACGACATGGCTAACCTATTTTGAATTTACCACCCTGGCTGCCGTGGACTGCTTTAAAAGGGCGGAGGTGGATGTGGCACTGATGGAAGTCGGCCTGGGTGGACGACTGGATGCTACCAATGTGATTGACCCCGATGTGTCGGTAATTACCACGGTGGCGCTCGACCATCAGGAATACCTTGGCTTTAGCATTGAAGCGATTGCCAAAGAGAAGTCAGGAATATTTCGTGCCTGTAAACCTGCGATCTTTGGTGATCAGCCAGTGCCGCAGGCAATCACCGACATGGCTGAGCGTCTTGGCAGTGCCCTGTATTGCAGAGGAGAGGCGTTTACCCTGGCAAGGTCGGGTAATACGTGGCATTGGTCAGGTAGTGAAAATCAACAGCTGGACAACCTCCCTGTTCCCAATGTGGTGATTGATAATGCCGCGACGGCATTGCAAGCGCTGCAATTTTTACCAGAGCCTATCGCTATTGAAGCTGTTCGAAAAGGCTTGTCACAGGTATCGGTTCCCGGACGATTCCAGCAGCTGATGATGGAAAATGCGTCAGGTGAGTCCATTGATGTGGTGCTGGATGTTGCCCACAATCCTCAGGCAGCAGAAATGCTCAAGCAGCGTCTGGATGAATCTCTGGCAGAAGGTAAGACACGAGCAGTGATTGCCATGTGTAAAGATAAGGATTATATGGCGGTTGTTGATTGCTTGAGTGGCAATATTGATGAGTGGTACGTTGCCCGGTTTGAGTCTCCAAGGGCGCTGACTGAGCAGGAGCTGGCGCAGAAGCTGGTTGATCGAGGTTATTCAGTTAATTGTTATCAGCAGGTTGCTGAAGCATTGCATCATGCCCTGGCAAACTCAACTTCTGGGGATAGAGTATTGGTTACGGGATCGTTTATGACGGTATCTGTTGCTTTGACCAACAGCCACTGAGTACACGGTTTCAGTGTAATTGCTCAAATATCAGGCCAGAATTGTTCATTCATAATTTGTTCGTAGGTCCATGGGCATGAGTCTGGAAAATGTTCCTTGCTGATGCCGGTTTCCTTGAAGGCAGAAATCCGTGCCGCTGGATAGGCATCGACCATGGCTTCATTAATCTTGGGCTTTAGCCCAGGGTTTTCTTTGATCACCTTCTGAATACGAAATCGCTGCTCTTCGATAGACCCCTGCCAGCTACTGCCCCTGTGATCAGGTTGATAAGCCCACTTCAGCAAATGCATGAGCAGAATATCCAGCCGGTGACTCAACAGCCGGTATTCGCTTCTGCCCATGCTTTCAATTTCCTCAAGGATATTGTCCAAATCCAGTTCTTCCAGCCTGCCCTGGCGAATGAGTTCTGCCTGTTGCTGTGTCCAGCTGTAAAAATCAGTTTCGTATAATGGTTCAGTCATGCTGATAAGTCCCTTCGGTATCGTGCGCTTAATTGTTGTAGGTTTAGTTGGAATTCGCTTAAGATGCAATGAGTTTCAGGCATTGACCTTTAATTGACTTCCCGCCATCTGTGCAGGGATGTACACTGTTTTATCTATCATTATGGAGCGTATCTTGGGCGAGGGACTTAAGCAAAGACTAATAGGTGCTGTGGTATTGCTGGCCTTATTGATCATTCTCGCGCCCGCACTGTTCAGGGGAGGGGAGACTCATCCTCTGGTCACCTCCAGGCCTTCCCCGGCAGCCCCTAAGCTTGAATCCCCCCCAGTGCCTGCATTTGTCGACCAGCTGGATATTCCACCGGATGTTGTTGAAGTAGTGCCTTCTTCCACTGAAACTGTGCTCGAGCCAGAAAATGATCGTACTGAAAAAGCCACAGGTGTGGACGAATCAGGGCATCTGAAAGCCTGGTCTCTCCAGTTGGCAACCTTTGCGGATAAAAACAATGCCCGCAACCTGGAAAAACAGCTGAAGACTAAAGGGTATAGTGCTTTTCAGAAGAAAATTTCTACAGAGGCAGGCAAGGTTTTTTATCGGGTCTACATAGGGCCGGAAGTAAGGCCGGATGAACTTCAGCAGCTAAAGGTTACCATCAAGAAAGAGTTAGGGCTTGAGGGTATACTGGTTCGTTATGTTCCATAATAGGCTTTAAACTCGGGCTTCTTGTGACGCTTGAGGCTTTCTGTGGAACAAATTCAGGAAAACTTATGACAATAGATACAACGTTCTTCAGCCGCTGTATTAAGACTCTTGATATGGCCTATGAAAAAGTTGTCCAGGCTGAAGATGGCAGTATCGATTATGAGATGTACCGATCTGCCTGTGTGAAAGAGTTTGAGATTATTTTGGAGCAGGCTGGCAAGTTGCTGCGCAAGTGTTTGAAGGATTTTATGCATAGCCCCAAGGCGGTTGACCGAATGGTGTTCAAAGAGGTCTTCCGGCAAGCTGCCCAGCATGATTTGCTGTCACTGGAACAGGCAGAGCGCTGGTTGTCTTACCGCGATAATCGCAACAATACCGCCCATGACTATGGGAAAAAGTTTGCAGAATACACCTTGAAATTATTGCCGGACTTCATGGCGGATGCACAGGCCCTGGAAAAATCCATAAAACAGCATTCAGAGCAAGTGGATAATGATTGACCTCAGGGATAAGGATCGCAAGGCAATCTGCGCTATTGCTGAACAGATATTTGCCCCGGGCACTGAAATCTGGGCTTACGGTAGCCGGGTCAAGGGAACCAATCATGACACCAGTGACCTGGATTTGGTTGTGCACTTTCCCTCGGATCAGGACAAGATGACAGGCTATGAGCAGTTGAGCCTGTTTCTCGAAACCCTGCGGGACTCCAATATACCCATTATTGTCCAGGCACTTGCCTGGCACAGTATTCCTGATAGTTTTCGTGAGGAGATAGATAAAAAACACCAGGTGCTCTGGCGCTGCCAGTGAAGGAGCCGTCACCGGGAGTTTTGCCTGAAGGTGGGCAATCCACAGATATTCGGTGCCTTTGATCATGTCCCTCATAAAAAAATCACGAATAAGTGCTTTTCCGGTCGTGATTACTTAGTGGCTGTCGTGTAGAATCCCCGTTCTTGTAAAGCTACTAAAACAATAAGGCCTTAAACAGGCCTTATTACGTTAGGGAGCCGCATAAAAAATTTTTACGCTGATGCAACTTTTGCTCGAGTAGATTGGTTGTTTTCCGCGCAGCTGTTTCGGCATATGCTTAAGTCGATGGGCGGTAGCGTACTTTTCGGTTGGTTTATATGATTGAGCAGCTTATAAAAAGGCTGCTAATCTTTCTTTCTACTGCCCTTCTTATAATATTCCACAATATAGTTGGAAAGGTAGAGCGATTTCTCCACCAGATTTTCAAGCCTGAAGCATTGAGCGTTGTAACCAGCAAAAGCTAGGAGCCTGTCCGAGAATAGCGCCCGTAGCGAGGATGGCAGAAAATTGAGGATAAAAATTTCGTTTTGTGAGGTGAATAGCGGGGCTATTTGCCGAACAAAACGGAATTTTTAGACCAATTTGCTGCCACCGCAGTAGGGCAGTCTATTCTCGGACAGGCTCCTAGACTAGTCCTGAAAGGTGATTTAACCGGCAGGCCTTGAGGTCAAATGAAAAACACAAACAGCTTTGACCAGATTGATGCACTTAAGCACCAGCTTGATACCTTAAGGCCTCTGCCGAAGGAAACGGTCCGGTCGCTCCATGAGGCCCTGGTATTAGAATGGACCTACCACTCAAATGCCATTGAGGGTAATACCCTGACCCTGAAAGAAACGAAGGTTGTGCTTGAGGGTATTACTGTTGGCGGTAAATCCCTTCGGGAGCATTTTGAGGCCTTGAATCGTTATATCCGTATTATTGAATAATAATAGTTATAACCGCATCAATGGATTCCGAGATGACCCTGAATACTTCATACCTGAAATTGCTGACGCAGAACTGGTTTCAGGCCTGTCGCACGGCTACCCGGTTGTCTGTTTCTGTCGTCAGGCTGAAGGCAGATTTACCGTTGACAGCGGACGATTTGCAAAACGCAGATGAAGACCTGATGGAAAAGCTGGACGCCTTTCGTGTTCGCTATGGTGATCTTCAGGACTTTCTTGGTGGTAAAGTGTTCCGTAGTTTGCTGATGGCTGAGGATGAAGAGCCGGTCAGTATGGCAGATATTCTTAACCGGATAGAAAAACGGGGGGATTCTGGACTCTGCTGATCAATGGCGTCAGTGGCGTGAGATCCGAAATGCGTTTGCCCATGATTATCCGGAAGCAGAGGCAGAAAGAGTGAATGCGTTAAACATGGCATGGCAGAATACGCCGTTACTGCTTCAGGTTGCCGAGAATGTTTACCGTTACTGCGAACAGCAAGGAATAGAGCTAACGGAGATAGAGCGTGCGGATATCTGAGGCGATGGCACAGAGTATCGTCGAACTCGCAAGAAAACATGTAGCAGAAAATGCCCGCGTCTGGCTGTTTGGCTCCCGGGCTGATGATACAAAAAAGGGGGGGGATATTGATCTTTATATCGAGGCAGACAATATCGGTAATACCCTGGAACGAAAAATTAACTTCCGGATGGCATTTGAAGACCGCTGGGGTGAGTTGAAAGTGGATATCCTCATTCATGATACCCGGCATGAAACGCTGGCCATTCATGAGATTGCCAGGCAAGGGGTCAGGCTTGGTTAGTGATTAAAGATTAAACGACATTGACAACAGACCTGGATTGTCTTTTTACAGCGCTTTTCACAGCCTTTCTAAATAGGTTAAGCAATATTGAGACTCACGAACGAAGAGCAAAACGCCATTAGAAAGGTGATTCATCAGGCAGACCCTCAGGCGCAAATATGGTTGTTTGGCTCAAGGGCGAATGACCAGGCAAAAGGTGGAGATATTGACCTGCTCATCCTGTCAAAAACATTGGGTTTGAAAGACAGGGCAGGCATACGGTTGGCTCTGTACGACCTTATCGGAGAGCAGAAAATTGACCTGGTGATTGCCGCAGACGATACTGACCCATTCACCCGTATCGCGCTGGCAGAGGGAATCCGGCTATGACTAACGAGTCAGGCAAAAAGCAACAGGCAGGGGAAAAAAATACCGACCGAATCCTGTTATTAGAACAGCAGCTGTTGGCCATGGCCCAGATGGAAGCCCTGCTAAAATGGTCGCTGGATCGCTGTCAGGCCATACTACTGACTAATGACCAGATGCCGGAACAGGAAGACCTGGAAAAGTTCGAATCACTCACCGCACGATTTGCCCGCTTTAACGATATTCTGTTACAAAAAATATTTCGCCTGATCGACACCATTGACTTGGAAGATGTCGGCACCGTCAGGGACAGAATCAACCGTGCAGAGAAAAAAGGGCTGATTGAGGATGCCCAGCGGTTTATTGAAATCCGGGAATTGCGTAACAGCATTGCCCACGAATACCAGCCGGAAGCGCTGAGGGTTATTTTTCCTGAAACGTTGCAGGCTACACCCATTCTGCTGGATATTGCGGAACGAGTGCGAAAGTACTGCCAGCGGTATAATTCCTGAAAATTGATCTGGTCATCTACCGACAAGGAAAACCCCGGGAAGCGATTCACCATGAAGCCAGAAATACCGGGATTCAATTGAATGGCAACCGAGCAGGGCAAAGGAATGGGTAGTGGACGACAAATTACAGATGTTATCGGGCGCACCCTCTGGATTTGTGACCGTCATGCCTTGCGCCTTGAATGGGTGATGGCCGAAGTGAAAAGCCTGTTGCCATTGAGTGCCAAAGCGTTTGAAAACCTTGCCCCGGCTGAAGTGGCGTACATGGATCAATTTGCCACCCGGTTCAGTAAATTACAGGATGCCATGGGCGCAAAACTCTTTCCTCAAGTGCTGGATTTGGTGGGAGAGCAGGGGGCGTTGAACACCTTTATCGACAAGCTCAACCGGCTGGAAAAAATAGGGGCGATTGATAATGCAGCCCAATGGCCTCTATTTCGTGAGTTACACAATGCTTTTGCCCATGACTACCCGGAAGACAGTGAACTGAATGCCGAGACGTTGAACCGGGCCTTGCCGCTGGTCAGCGAGTTGTTAACGGTCTATCGTAATATTCGGGATTTTGCCTTGCGCTATGGGGCTGCTTTGCCTAGTACATGGTTTCAATGAGTTTGCCAGGTTGTTGTTATCATATGCCTCTGCACTCCGTTCGTCCTGAGCCTGTCGAAGGGCGCAACTCCGGCCCATGATAGATCGTGCCAAACACCCTTCGTCCGTGCATCCTGAGCCGAGCCAAAGGGCACTCAGGATGAACGGAGAGGGTACACGTCAATCTCATTGAAATGATGTACCAGGGCGAGCAGTAATGGCTGTCAATAAAGGTGAACTCCGCTGAAAGCCCGAGCGAAGCGGTGGCGTTGTCCCGGCAGCGAACTCAAAATAGAAGAGGCAAGGCCAATTAAAAATGATCGACTACGGCAAGTTTAAACAGTCACTCACTCTGCTGGAATCCCAATATCACCATCTGCAAACACTTGATGACACATTACCCGACTGGCTGCAAGAGGCAGTATCGGAATCCGTTATCCAGCGATTTGAAACCTGTTATGACTGCATGTGGAAAGTGCTAAAGCGCTATTTGAAAAACAGCCTGGGGTTACCCGACGTCCCCAACAGCCCGAAACCGTTGTTCCGTATTGCCAATGAAAACCAGTAATTCCCACAACGACTGAAAGCCCGCTGTTCCCAAGGTCTGGAAGCTTACAGGACAATTTCAGCTACGCAGTCTAAAATAGATGATGCTTTTGGCAAAATAGCAACACAGTATCCTATGCCTACCTCTCATAATCATTCGGTTACTACTGACCTCATTGATCTTGTCTTTGAACAAGTTCAAGAGATTCCCGATCCTCGCTCACAAAAAGGGCGCTCATCAAATTTTTCCATTTCCGATTTGTTTATGTATGCCCTTGCTGTTTTTCATAACAAAAATCCATCGTTACTGGCCTGCGATGACAAACGTGAACAGCCCACTATCAAGGAAAACGCCAAGAGTTTATATCATGTTCAAAATATACCCTGTGATACCTATCTGAGATCAATAATTGATCACGTTAAGACAAAGCATATTCGACCACTGTTTCTCGCCCTTTTTGCTTATTGTCAGCGTCGTGGGAAATTGAAACATTTTCAATATTTTAAAGAGGGCTACCTGGCTCCCATTGATGGCACACAAACTTTTACGTCAAAGAGTATCAATTGTAAAAACTGTTGCACAAAAAACGCCGACAATCCTAAAAAAACAACTGTTTTCTATCATCAGTTATCCGCGATCTGTCTTGTAAAGCCAGGATTGAAAACAGTTCTGCCGTTAATGCCAGAACCTATTACTCAACAAAAAGATGCTTCCAAAAATGACTGTGAAGTGCGTGCCCTTGAACGCATTCTGGAAGATCTCTCCAGGGAACACTACCACCTGAAATTGGTACTGGGTTTAGATGGTCTCTATTCCAAGGGGCCAACCCTTAAACTCATCCGGTCTTATGGTCACAATTTTATCACTGTTGCCAAGGACAGTGATCATGAGGCTTTGCTGGAAGCCGTTGATGATCTGGACCGGGAAGGCAAAGTCCGTCGGTTCACTTATACCGACAAACGGGGTCACCGGCATTCGTTTCGCTACGTAAACGATGTTCCACTCAATAAGTCACATCCTGATTTTATGGTCAATTATGTCGACTATGTGGAAACGGATTCGGATGGAAAAATAAAGTACTGCAATAGCTGGGTAACCAGCCTGCCCATTCACAACCATATGTGTTGCATGAAAATCATGCGAGGAGGACGCGCACGGTGGTTAATTGAAAATGAAACGTTCAATACACTGAAGAATTTGGGTTACAGTCTTGAGCATAACTATGGTCATGGTGAAGAGAATCTGGCAAGCAACTTTGCCTGTCTGATGTTTCTTGCCTTTCTGATTGATCAAATTGTTGAGCTTTCCTGCCCATTATTTAATGAAGCGCTGAAGGCTAACAAGCGGAAAAAGATTTTTTGGGAAAAGCAGAGGAATTTTTTTGAGATTTTTGTGGTTAGTTCCTGGGTGTTATTCATGAAGGGGCTGATCTTGCAGGGTACACCTGAACCAAAACCGAAAGGCAAGCGAGTGAAACCAAGTGAACAGCCAAAACGGAAAATGATCAGCATCCGGAGTTTATTCCCTGATACGGCATAGTTACCAAATAATAACCCATTTTCTTCAGTGAATTTAAGTTAACCTATGGATCAGATTTTGTGCTGAGTTTTTTGTTTGTGTCCAAAAAAGTAATGAGACAATTAAGGGAAAATCTTTATTTTTTCCCTTTTTGCGGGAATTGCTGAATGAAAACCGACTGCTGCCGTCGGATGTTACCCAATGGCTGATCTATGCGGATAGCCGCATTGGTACATCCCATGATTATGATGGTGAAAAAGCAAAGGCTGCACTCGATTTAATGGGTGTATTTATAAAGGATGCGGTTGCCTTATACGAAACCATGAGCGGGGAACCCTGGTTATGAATTGCTCTACCGATCATCCCCCGGAACACCTTGACCTCAGACATGATGAACTGTTACTGCTACAGGCATTGCTGAAAAAACATTTGCCAGATATCGAAGTCTGGGCTTATGGCTCAAGAGTTAAAGGCAAGGCTCACCTCGCATCAGATCTTGATATGGTTGCCTTTTCCGGCCCGGATCAGGCAATTGCGATAGCTGAACTCAGGGAGGCGCTGGAAGAGAGTAACCTGCCATTTCGGGTCGATCTTTTTGTTTGGGATCAGGTGCCTGAGAAGTTCCGGAAAGTGATTCGGGAAAAGTATGTTGTTGTTCAGTAGTCGTTTGGTTTCAAGCTAGGGAAAAATCATGAAAGCCCCCGAAGTCATTGGGATCAATGGCTATAAGGACATCCCCTTATAGAGCAAAATATACATCCAGTGTCTTATACAAAAAAGATTTGGATGTTCTGGAAATGAATGCATTTGATTTAATGAATAGGCTATCTGTCATTTATGACGCACGTCAACAATGGAAAGTAGACCATAAACTTGCAGATATTCTGCTCTTAGTCATTTGTGCAGTCATTGCGGGTTGTGAAGGCTGGGAAGAAATTGAAGACTTCGGCAATGAGCGACTGGATTGGTTAAAAAAATATGGTGAATTTGAATACGGCATTCCTTCCCATCATACAATTTCCAGGGTAGTTGCTGCTATTAACCCAAAACAATTCCAGAAATGCTTTATTGAGTGGATGCAAGCCTGCCACCGGGCAACCAATGGTGAGATCATTGCAATTGATGGAAAAACAGTAAGAGGATCTTACGACAAGGGTAAGGATAAAGGAGCAATTCACATGGTGAGTGCGTTTGCTACTGCTAACGAATTGGTTCTTGGTCAAATTAAAATTAATGATAAAAGTAACGAGATTACCGCCATACCTGAATTACTTGAACTCCTTGAAATTCGTGGATGCCTCGTAACCATAGACGCCATGGGGTGTCAGAGGGATATTGCTAAGAAAATCGTCGATAAAGGCGCTGATTATTTGCTAGCGGTAAAAGGTAACCAGGGCAAGCTTCATGAGGCGTTTGAGAATCATTTTTCTGTTGAAAAAGTGAATCAATGGAAGGGTGACACTTTCAGAACTGAAGAAAAAAGCCATGGTAGAATGGAAACACGTCTTCACATAGTTAGTGATATTTTTGATGAGTTTGTTAATCTTTCTTTTGATTGGCAAGGAATGAAAACTCTCGGAATTATTTTGTCTGCAAGAATGGAAGACGGTGTATTTAATGCTGACGACATCAGTGTGCGTTATTACATTTCCTCTGCGGAATTAACTGCAGAAAAGTTTGCACATGCTGCAAGAGAGCATTGGGCAATCGAAAATAAACTCCATTGGAAAATAGATGTTGCAATGAGAGAAGATGATTGTCGAATCAGAAGAGGCAATGCAGCTGAAATGCTCGCTGGTTTTCGACATATGGCAGTTAATATGTTGAACAATACCAAAACCTTTAAAGCTGGTCTGAAGCGGAAGCAGAAAAAGGCCGCCATGAGCACTCGATATCTGTCTGAAGTCCTCGCAGGGTGCGGGGTTTCATGATTTTTCCCTGTCTGGGCTTATGGCTCAAGAGTTAATGGCAAGGCCCATTTCGCATCGGATCTTGATATGGTTGCCTTTTCCGGCCCAGAACAGGCAATTGCCATAGCTGAACTCAGGGAAGCGCTGGAAGAGAGTAACCTGCCATTTCGGGTCGATCTTTTTGTCTGGGAGCAGGTACCTGAGAATTTCCGGAAAGTGATTCGGGAAAAGTATGTTGTTGTTCAGTAGTCGTTTGGTTTCAGGCTGGGGATTAACAGCAAAAAGCGAACCAATCCGTAGGGAAAAATCATGAAAGCCCCGAAGCCATTGGGTTCAATGGCTATAAAGATATCCCCTTATGGAACAAAATATACATACATTGTCTTATACAAAAAAGATTTGGATGTTCTTGAAATGAATGCATTTGATTTAATGAATAGGCTATCTGCCATTTATGACGCACGTCAATAATGGAAAGTAGATCATAAACTTGCTGATATTCTGCTCTTGGTCATTTGTGCAGTCATTGCGGGTTGCGAAGGCTGGGAAGAAATTGAAGACTTCGGCAATGAGGGACTGGATTGGTTAAAAAATATGGTGAATTTGAATACGGCATACCTTCCCATCATACAATTTCCAGGGTAGTTGCTGCCATTAACCCAAAGCAATTCCAGAAATGCTTTATTGAGTGGATGCAAGCCTGCCACCGGGCAACCAATGGTGAGATAATTGCAATTGATGGAAAAACAGCAAGAGGATCTTACGACAAGGGTAAGGATAAAGGAGCAATTCACATGGTGAGTGCGTTTGCTACTGCAAACGAATTGGTTCTTGGTCAAATTAAAATTAATGATAAAAGTAACGAGATTACCGCCATACCTGAATTACTTGAACTCCTTGAAATTCGTGAATGCCTCGTAACCATAGACGCCATGGGGTGTCAGAGGGATATTGCTAAGAAAATCGTCGATAAAGGCGCTGATTATTTGCTAGCGGTAAAAGGTAACCAGGGCAAGCTTCATGAGGCGTTTGAGAATCATTTTTCTGTTGAAAAGTGAATCAATGGAAGGGTGATACTTTCAGAACTGAAGAAAAAAGCCATGGTAGAATGGAAACACGTCTTCACATAGTTAGTGATATTTTTGATGAGTTTGTTAATCTATCTTTTGATTGGCAAGGAATGAAAACTCTCGGAATTATTTTGTCTGCAAGAATGGAAGACGGTGTATTTAATGCTGACGACATCAATGTGCGTTATTACATTTCCTCTGCGCAATTAACTGCAGAAAAGTTTGCACATGCTGCAAGAGAGCATTGGGCAATCGAGAATAAACTCCATTGGAAAATGGATGTTGCGATGAGAGAAGATGATTGTCGAATCAGAAGAGGCAATGCAGCTGAAATGCTCACTGGTTTTCGACATATGGCAGTTAATATGTTGAACAATACCAAAACCTTTAAAGCGGGTCTGAAGCGGAAGCAGAAAAATGCAGCGATGAGCACTCAATATCTGTCTGAAGTCCTGGCAGGGTGCGGGGTTTCATGATTTTTCCCTGTTTCGAGTTCTTACTGGTGTAGTAAAGGCGGAGGTGCATAACTGTATCCAGGTCTTTTGCAGCCAGCTTCAATGCAGGGTTGTAGAACTGAATATTCAGAATGATCATGTGCATTTACTGGTGAAAGTGCCCCCAAAAGTTTCGATCTCGCAACTTGTCGGAACGGTGAAAGGGCGGACGGCTCTGAGGTTGTTCACAAAATTCCCTTATCTTAAGAAGAAGCCTTATTGGGGTAATCACTTCTGGGCAAAAGGGTATTGTGTTGACACTGTTGGAGTTGATGCAGAAATGATTCGCAAGTATGTAAAGTATCAAGAGAAGAAAGAACGTCTCCAGCAGGAGATAGACTTTAGGAAATAACCTTCAATTTTGGGGCAACTCGCACCAGCCTTCTCAGAAGGCTGGCGGTTTCAGCCCCCTTTTAGGGGGCCCAAAGCAAAACCACGTTCTAAGAACGTGGATCATTTACTTCATGATGGAAAACTTTTCCTTGCAAAGCGGGGCGGACCACATATGACTCCGGTTTTTGCCAGTTTTACTAATCGGGGCTAACAACCTGGCATAGAGTTTTAGTTTTAATATGAGAAAAGCTGTACTATCAATCATGATGCTCTGCTTCGGGACTTTATTTTCTTCAGGACTCGCTTTTTTAACACAAGTTATTATTGCAAGAAATTTAGGGCCTGAGCAGTATGGTGACTTCTCTTCTGCATTAACACTGGTTTCTCTTTTAGTACCTCTAGCTGGATTTGGTGTTTCTCAATGGTGGTTGAAACAGTTTGGGAAGGAGGGAAATTTTGCTCAACGTTTTATCCCAGTTTCAATGAGGTTTGCTTGTTTTACTACAGTCCTTGCAACGATGTTTGTTGTAATCTGGGCATTAGTTGGACCTCATAGCAATACATATAGGAATATTCTTTATATCATATCATTATATATTGCAGGTCAATCTGTTGTTGAGCTTGTTTCAAGTCGACTACAGTTAGAAGAAGCCTATTTTAAACTTACCTTTTGGCAGGCTCTACCTCATTTTTCTAGATTAGCATTAGTATTTCTTTATTTTTATTTATTCGCAGGTACTGTTGAGGCAAGTACTGTTGCCATGGCTTTTTCTGCAGTGGCATTAGTGTTAATAGTTTCTAGCTTTTATCCTTTATGTCAACTCTACCTTGGAAAAGTCAGTTTTCATAAATATGAGATAGTAAATATATTAGATCACACAAGTAAAAAGGTGGGCATGAGAGAGGTTTTTCTTGATGTATATCCATTCGGTTTGGCAGGAATATTTCATTTATTATATTTCCAGAGTGACATCGTATTAATAAAATATTTAATTGGTTCAGAAGCCGCTGGGATTTACAACGTTGCATTTATGATAATTACGGTAGTCATGATTCTTCCAAGTATCATTTATCAGAGATATCTTTTGCCTAAAATGCATAGGTGGGCTAATCATGATCAAAAAGCATTTAATAAAGTATATAAATCTGGTAATTATTTGATGCTAGGTTTAGGTGTTTTTATCATGATTATAGTTTTGTTTAGCTCGCCTTTTTTTGTACCTTTAATTTTTGGTTCTAGCTACGAACAATCAGTTTTATTAATTTCAGTTCTTTCTTTTTCCATTCCAGTCTTATTTCTGGCTAGTAGTGTTGGCGCAACATTAGTAACACAGGAAAATATGAAAATTAAAGTTAAAGTTATGGGTTCGGTGGCAATCATTAATGTAATCCTTAATATTGTATTTCTTCCCCTGTATGGAGTTGTTTCAGCAGCAGTTGTTACCACATTTTGCAATTGTGTACTTTTATTTTCATATTTTTGCGTAAGATTTTACTCAAAAACTTTTCCAAAGAAGGATACAATTAATGAGGTTTAAAAAATATCTGCAGGCCACTTTGCCTGATTCAATGATTAATCTTCTAAGATTTGTTAAGGAAGCTTTAATATTTCCGTTAAATGTTCTGTATGACTCATTTCGTTATGCTGTATATTCTTCAAGCTTTGTGGGTGAAAGTAACAAGGAAAGAAAGTTAGCAATGTTACTTAAGCATGCTCATATTATTGAAAAAGGTTTATCACTTCCACAAACTAGGCCCGGTTATGGAGAAAAGATTGTAGAAAAAGTGCTTTTACAAATTGAAAGTTATATCAGTGCTTATGGCATGGATGAAATTGTATTATTTGCATTTAAGGCACTTAAAAAATATCAGCTGTTTAATCTGGAAAATGGTATTTCCTTAGAGAAAGTAGACGGGAAAATAAAAAAATTAGAAAAGGTTTTAAATTCGAGTCTAGTTGGTAGCGCTGAAGGTGGTGTAAAATATATTCAAAGGGATGAAATAATTCAGGGAGCTGGTATTGACTTCAAACTCTTTTTAGATACTCGTTACAGCATTCGTGATTTTGGTGAAGACTCAGTCTCAATAGATATAATTAAGTCGGCTGCAGATATGTCTAGAAAAACACCATCAGTTTGTAACCGACAGACATCTCGTATCTTTATTTATAGTTTGGACGAAGATAAGAAAAAGTTATTGACCTTACAAGGTGGGAATCGAGGCTTTGGCCATTTAGCTAGCCATATTGCTGTGGTAACTTCTGATCTCCATTCTTTCGTTGGTGTTTCAGAACGAAATCAATCATATATTGATGGTGGGTTAATGGCTATGACTTTTGTTTATGCATTACATTCAAAATGTGTCGGCACCTGCTTTTTGAACTGGTCGGTTACTGCCGGAAAAGATATGGAGTTGAAACGTCAGTTTAATATACCAAAGTCGCATGTGGTTATTTCGATGATAGCAATTGGTAGTTTACCAAAAGATCTTGAAGTGGCTTATTCTCCAAGAATCAGTTTAGAGAAAGTTTTGACAGTAGTATAATCGTTAGTTTTCACTTATTTCAAAGATTTGAGTTCTTTTCTCTGGTTATACCTTTGTTCCTTGCAGGACATTAACTCAGCTATTTTAGCTGTTTGTGGTTGTGTATGAAAAAATTAACTTTTTATTTAACAGGGCAAAAAAACTTTGGTAATCGAGGTTGTGAAGCGCTTGTAAGAAGTGTAGTTTCACTTCTGAAGTATAAATTTAATGACGTAACTGTTCTGGTTCCATCGGATAATATTATTCTCGATCAGAGGCAGTGGCCTAATTCAAAAGAATGGGGTGTTGAGTTTGTTCCTTTTTATTACCCAGATTTAACTCGTTGGTTTGTTCAGTTTCAGCGATTACCATTAAGATTTGTTAAGACACTCAACTGGCCTTTTCCACCAGATAAGAACTTGCTTGACGCATTTTCCAGGGTTGATGCTGTGATCTCCATTGGTGGTGATATGTATACTTATGAAGGTCGGTTGCCATCGTGGATAATGGGTATTAACGATATTGCTATGAATATGGGGAAGCCGGTAACGCTTTGGGGCGCATCGGTCAGTGATTTTAAAGAAGAACCAGAATTTGCAGAAAAACTCAAGACTCATTTTAATCGTATGAGTTGCCGAATAGTTCGTGAGACGGTCAGTGAAACTATTTTTAAAAAAAGTTTTCTAATATCCGATGTTAATCTGATTCCTGATCCAGCTTTTATTTTAGAGCAAGAAGAAATTCCCCTTGATTTATTCTGGCCAGAATCACCCAATAATGGTGTGGTTGGCCTCAATGTTAGCCCTTTGATTGAGAAGCTTAATAAAAACGGTGTCGATATTATTAATGAGATATCAAGGTTTGCCAAGTATATTATTGAGAAATACGATCTAGCTATTCTCCTTATTCCACATGTATCGCCATTAGATGGAGCACAAGTAAACAGTGATTATCACTACTTACTTAAAGTTATGGATAAGTTAAAAGACAAAAGTGGTAAAATCTCGATCACGAAAAATGACTTAAACGTGAGTCAGATTAAATATGTGATTGGAAAGTGTCGTTATTTTATTGGTGCAAGAATGCACTCTACAGTTGCTGCGTTTTCAAATTTAATTCCAACTTTATCAATTGCATATAGTAATAAGGCTAAAGGTTTGAGCCGCGATTTGTTTGAAGATAGACCAGTTGTCATCGACTTATCAGATTTAAGTTGTGAAAGATTAGTATCTGCATTTGACTATTTAGTTGTTCATGAAAAAGAAATTACTGAGCAGTTGTCGGTAAGAGTTCCTCTTATTAAAAATGAGATTTTGTCTAAGGTAAAATCTGTATCATTGTGCGTGTGATCACATAGCACTAACTCCAAGGCTTACACATCAACGATTAAAATTCTGTAAACTTTAGTATCATAACCGGCCATTTAAGGACGTCTACAAAAACTGATGTTCTCCACTCATGATTACTCCCGAATTCATTTCGAGGAGACTACCATAACCAATGGCTTACCGACAATTGAAGAGCAGAGCACGTTATTACATTTCCTCTGCGCAATTAATTACAGAAAAGTTTGCACATGCTGCAAGAGAGCATTGGGTAATCGAAAATAAACTCCATTGGAAAATAGATGCTGCAATGAGAGAAGATGATTGACGAATCAGAAAAGGTAGTACAGCTGAAATGCTCACTGGTTTTGCACATATGGCAGTTAATATGTTGAACAATACCAAAACCTTTAAAGCTGGACTGAAGCGGAAGCAGAAAAAGGCCGTCATGAGCACTCGATACCTGTCTGAAGTCCTCGCAGGGTGCGGATTTTCCCTAAGGGTGAATACGATTTGACTACGTCTGGTATATTCTCTGAAATGGTTTCTCGAAATAAATAATTTATCTCATTAGGTAATTCATATTTCGAACATATTCACAGTATGTGTCCGGGAGGAGGAGTTATTATTGATGAATTGAAGGAGTTTGCTAATCTTGCTGTCAATTTGAAAGGTTGTTTTGAAAAGCTGATACTGACATACTGAAAAAATACAACTCTTTGGAGATTTTTTCAAAAAACTTCAAGATCTGTTTTGATCGAAAAATATTTTTTTAATATAATGTGTGCTTGATGTGATGCCTTTAGAAGAATTATCGAGTATTGAGTATATTGTTGTTAATGCTACTGCATTAGATCAAAGTGGCGCATTGACGATATTGAAACAATTTATATCCCATGCAGGGAGTGATCACAATAATTATCTCTGCTTTGTGCCAGAAAATTTATCATTAAAATGCCCTGATAATATAAAGTTAGTCTTTGTTAAAAAAAAAGGCTGGCTTTCTCGCGTATTGTGGGATGCATATGCGTTAAAAAAATGGCTTAAAGATAACAGAGTTAACTACAAAAAATTAATTTCTTTGCAGAATACTACTGTAAATGTAGATGTCCAACAGATAGTATACTTACATCAGTCATTGCCATTTTCAGATGTTCGTTGGAATATTTTAAAAAAAAATGAAATCATTCTTTTTTTATACAAATATTTCTATTCCTTTTTTATATTCTTGTTTGCAACTAAAAATACAGTGTATGTAGTTCAGAGCCATTGGTTAAAAAAAATTCTTATTGATAAGCACAAGCTTGAAGATCACAATGTCTGCGTGGTTTTGCCAGAAGTCAGACTTCCTGTAGTCAACGAGCCTAATTCTTTAAACTTACATAAAGAAAAATTCAGTATACTGTATCCTGCAACACCATTGGTATACAAAAATCATTTGCTTCTGTTAAAGTCTCTGTATTTAATAAAAAAACGAAAAGAAAATAGTCAAATAATATTGAACGTCACTTTTAAACCACCCGATTATGTCATGTTCCACAAGTTGGTTCTTGATCTGGGTCTTGCAGACAGTGTTAATTACTTAGGTGTTATATCATACGATTGTTTGATCGAGAAATATAAGTCTGCTGATTTAGTTGTCTTCCCCAGTTATATTGAGACATTCGGATTGCCGCTACTTGAAGCCGCCTGCCTTGGGAAAAAAATACTGGCGAGTGATACCGAGTTTTCACGTGAGGTTCTTGATGGATATTCAGGAGTTGAATACCTGAATTACAAAAAACCTGAATTATGGGCAGATGCTATTGAGCTTCAGTTAGCAAATAAAGGTTTAAATAGGGAGGATTATTATTTTTCCTATAAGCCCACTTCAAGTTGGAATGATTTTTTTAAATTAATATAGTGAGATTTTTGTGTTTCCAGATAAGGTGCTTCTCATTACCGGAGGGACTGGCTCTTTTGGTAATGCTGTTTTAAAACGTTTTTTAGATAGTGATATTGGTGAAATACGCATATTTTCAAGGGATGAAAAAAAGCAAGACGATATGCGTAAAAGATATGGAAGTCAAAAGTTAAAGTTTTATATTGGTGATGTCCGGGATTATCAGAGTATCCACAGTGCTTTGCGTGGTGTTGATTATGTTTATCATGCTGCTGCGTTAAAACAAGTTCCCTCCTGTGAGTTCTATCCATTGGAAGCCGTTAAGACCAATGTCTTAGGTACAGAGAATGTTCTTGAGGCAGCTATTGCCAATAGCGTTTCCCGTGTTGTTTGCTTGAGTACAGATAAAGCCGTCTATCCCATTAATGCCATGGGTATATCCAAAGCTATGATGGAGAAAGTAGTTGTTGCCAAATCACGAAATGTTCCTGATGGTACCATGATCTGCACGACTCGTTATGGCAATGTCATGGCTTCACGAGGTTCTGTTATTCCTCTGTTTGTAGATCAGATCAATAATGATCAACCGATTTCTATTACAGACCCTTCGATGACGCGATTTATGATGACACTGGATGATGCAGTAGATCTGGTGATTCATGCCTTTTTGTATGGCAGGAATGGTGATATTTTTGTACAAAAAGCTCCTGCAGCCACCATCAATGTTCTTGCCCGAGCTATTTTGCAGTTGATGGAAATCCCACAGCATCCAATCAGGATTATAGGGACTCGACATGGTGAGAAACTGTATGAAGCTCTGTGCAGCCGTGAAGAGATGTTGGCAGCAGAAGATCAGGGAGAGTACTACCGCATACCTGCAGATAATCGTGACCTGAATTATGAAAAGTATTTTGATGAAGGGTCACGGGAATTATCAGGTGTTGAAGACTATAACTCCCATAACACTGAGCAGCTGGATGTTAAGGGAATGAAAAAATTATTACTAAAACTGGATTTTATGCAGAAAATTGCTGCCGGTGAACAAGCACAGCCTGATGAGTAAAAAACTACTGATACTAGGTGCCAACGGTATGTTGGGCGGAAGTTTGCATCGGTATTTTACCAAATATACCAATGCCGAAGTTTTGGGCACTGTTCGGTCCGAGCACGTTAGAACCCAGCTTGCTAAAATGGGGTTTAATAATATTGTCTCTGGCGTAGATGTTTTGGATGAGCAAATCCTGACCAGGGTGTTGTCCGAAGAATCTCCTGATTATGTATTCAATTGCATCGGGTTAATCAAACAGCTTTCAGAGTCAAAATTACCAATACCTGCTATAGAGATTAATAGTCTCCTCCCACACAAGCTGGCTCAGTTGTGCAGTTTATCTGGTAGTAAGCTTGTACATTTTTCTACCGATTGTGTATTTAGTGGTGAGTTGGGTGGCTACAGAGAGCAGGATGTACCAGATGCTGTTGATATTTATGGGCGCTCAAAACTATTGGGAGAAGTTGGCTATGACGGCCATTTAACCCTGAGAACTTCCATTATTGGGCATGAGTTAAACTCAAACAACAGTCTCGTAGATTGGTTTCTACGTCAGCAAATATGTGTTAAGGGCTTTTCTCGAGCTTGCTTTTCAGGTATGCCCACATGCTTTATTGCCGAGTTCGTTGAAAAGTACATTTTTACGAACCCTGATTTTTCCGGTGTATATCATCTGAGTGTCAACCCGATTGACAAGTATTCCTTATTGTTACTTGTAAAAGATAAATATGGTTTGTCGACAGATGTTCAAGAGTGTTCCGAATTAATAATTGACCGAAGTCTTAATTCGGATGCTTTACGTTCAGTGTTAGGTTTTGTCCCACCGTCATGGCCTGAGCTGATTGAAAAAATGCATAGTGAATATATCGAGTATTTCTGTAGGTATGAATAGACTTAAAGTAATGACAATTGTGGGAACACGGCCTGAAATTATTAGGCTGTCCCGAACCATTGCCAAGTTGGATCTCTACTGTGAACATTTGTTAGTTCATACTGGCCAGAATTATGATTACGAGCTAAATCAGATTTTTTTTGATGATCTTGGAGTGCGAGCTCCTGATGTATTTCTTGAGTGTGCTGGTAGTAGTGCAGCTGAAACTATTGCACAAGTAATTGCGAAATCTGATGAAGTATTTCAACAGTATCATCCTGATGCTTTACTGATTTTAGGGGATACAAATAGTGCCATGTCAGCAATTCCAGCCAAACGCCGCAAAATACCGATTTTTCATATGGAGGCAGGTAATCGCTGTTTTGATTTGCGAGTGCCAGAAGAAATAAATCGAAAAATTGTCGATCACATCTCTGATGTGAACCTACCGTATAGTGACATTGCCCGTGAATATCTTCTTCGAGAAGGGGTGCGTCCGGATCTGATTATCAAAACCGGTAGTCCCATGGATGAGGTATTGCATTACTATAAAAACAAGATCGAATGCTCTGATGTTTTGAAAAGACTGGATATAGCTACTGATCAGTACTTTCTGGTCAGTGTGCATCGTGAAGAAAATATAGATTCAGATCGTAATTTACACGATTATGTGAATGCTCTTTCTGCAATCGCAGATCAATTTAGCTTGCCAATTATTGTTTCAACCCATCCAAGAACACGCAAAAAGATAGAATCATTGGATTTAACATTTCATCCACTGGTCAGACTTATGAAACCATTAGGATTCAGTGATTACATTAAACTCCAGATGAATGCAAAGGTTGTTTTAAGTGACAGTGGTACAATTACGGAAGAATCCTCAATCTTGAACTTTCCTGCCATAAATATCCGTGATGCTCAAGAAAGGCCAGAAGGATTTGAGGAAGGGGCGGTGATGTTTACAGGTATGAATATTGATCGTATTTTTAATGCGATTGATATACTTGCAGATCAGGGGCGTGGTGATAATCGTATAATTTCTGTCGTGGATGACTATATCGCTCCAAACGTTTCTGAAAAAGTTGTACGTACCATTATGAGCTATACGGACTATGTCAATAAAGTCATCTGGAGAAAGCAATAATTGCGAATAGCACTACTACCTGATGATTATCTGCCTGAAAGTACAAGAAGTCACGCCAAAATGCTACATGATCTGGCGGTTGAGTTTGTCAACCGTGGCCATAAGGTAGTCGTTATAACTCCTGGAGTATGGCATCAACCAAAGCCAGTGATGATGGATCATATTGATGGTGTCGAGGTCTGGCGATTTCGCAGTAAACCAACTCGTGGCCTGGGAAATGTTCAAAGAGCTATTAATGAGACTCTACTATCTTTCCGGGCATACCAAGCAATTAAACATTTGGTAAGGCTTGAACCGTTTGATTTATGTGTTAATTACTCTCCAACTATTTTTTTTGGTCCATTAGCCTATTTTTTGAAAGCTCATGGGGCATATATCTATCTTGTACTTCGTGATTTTTTCCCTCAATGGATCATTGATGAAGGAATGATTTCTGAGCACTCGTTGGCTTCTCGCTATTTGCGTTTTTTTGAACACTTTAATTATCGGGTTTCTGATTGCATTGCTGTGCAATCACCGGCAAATGTTAATGTTTTTACAAAGATGTATCCAAAGCCAGTGAATTTGACTGTGCTGATGAACTGGACTGTGGCGAAACCAGTGACGTACTCTGAATCTGCAAGGTTATTTCTTACAGAGTTAGGTATAGATGAAAAAGTTATCTTTTTCTATGGTGGTAATATTGGTCATGCTCAGGATATGGCCAATCTTATGCGGCTTGCTAAAGGCCTTTGGAATCATCAACATGTTCATTTTCTATTAGTTGGTCAGGGAGATGAGTACGAACTAGTGACTCAACTGAAGATTGACTGGAATCTGGAAAATGTGACTTTAATTCCTTCTGTTTCACAGGATGAGTATCAACAGATTCTGTCTGCTGTTGATGTGGGGTTATTCTCACTATCAAATAAACACTCCGCTCATAATTTTCCTGGTAAACTGCTTGGCTACATGGTTCAGTCATTACCTATTTTGGGAAGTATCAATGCTGGTAATGATGTTATTGACTTTATACATGACTCTGGTTCTGGGTTTGTTACTGTTAATGGAGATGATAAAGCATTTTTAGAAAATGCATTGTTGCTTGCCAATGATCCGGCTTTGCGGGAAAGAGCAGGTATAAATGCCTGCAAACTATTAATGGATTCTTTTTCTGTAACCAGTGCAGCTGACAAAATTATTGAACAGTTGTCAGCTTGAAGCAGTACTCAATTTTCATTTACAAGAGATTGTCTTTCTACCCATTATTTGAGTATTTCAATTGACTCTTCTAGTTACTGGTGCCAGTGGTTTTGTTGGTCATGCTCTTCTTGCTCAGCTGCAAGATTGCTCTCTCAATTACAGGTCTGCCTTTCGCCATCTCCCTAAGTCTTGCGACCAACATGCTGTCGCAGTTGGCGTAATTAACGATACTACCAATTGGTCAGTGGCTCTACAGGGAATTGATATCATCATTCACCTTGCTGCCCGGGCGCATATTATGGGCGATGAGGCCGCTGATCCGTTACCAGAATACCGTTTGGTAAATGTAGCGGGTACACTAAATCTTGCCCGGCAGGCAGCCGCCGCAGGGGTAAAACGTTTTATTTTTGTCAGCTCGATAAAGGTTAACGGAGAGACAACGTCCGGTCTGCAACCGTTTACTGAGTCTCTCACCTGCGAAGTTCACGACCCGTACGGCATCTCCAAAAAAGAGGCAGAAGACGGGTTACGGATTATTGCCGCTGAAACAGGCATGGAAGTTGTTATTATCCGGCCACCCCTGGTTTATGGTGCTGGTGTAAGGGCAAACTTTCTCAATCTGATGAAGCTTGCCGACACAGCAATACCATTACCTTTTGGTGTGATAAACAACAAACGCAGTATGATTTATGTGGGAAATCTGGTTGACTTCATCATTCAATGCATTGATCACCCCAGTGCCGCTAATCAAACATTCCTGGTGTGTGACGGTGAAGACCTTTCACTGCGGACATTGCTGGACATGATGAGAGCCTCACTGGGTCGGCCACCTCGTTTAGTGCCTATACCTGCCTTTTTGCTTCAGGTTGTCGGCAGTATCGCTGGTAAGGGGGAGGTGGTTGACCGTTTAGTGGGGAATTTGCAAATTGACTCTAGTAAGGCTAGAAATTTGCTGAATTGGGTGCCGGCGTTCACGGTGCAGCAGGGAATCGATACCACTATAGCCAGCTATCTTAAAAGTAAGGAATAACGTGATACGTTTATTTGATTTTGTTTTTGCTTTTCTGGGCCTCGTTTTTGGGTTGCCTGCTCTACTGACCATCTATATTTTTGGCCTGTTCGACACAGGTTCTCCACTTTTTTGCCAAGAACGGGTAGGTAAAAACAAACAGCCTTTTACCTTAGTGAAGTTTCGCACTATGCAGGTCAATACGGTTTCTGTTGCCAGCCACCTGGCTTCATCATCCTCTATCACGCCATTGGGGCGTTTTTTGCGAAAGACAAAACTGGATGAACTCCCTCAACTCTGGAATGTGCTAAAAGGCGACATGAGCCTGGTGGGCCCACGCCCCAATCTTTTCAATCAGGAAGAGTTGATTGCCGCCAGAGATACACTGGGTGTTTATGATGTACTGCCTGGTATTACAGGTTTAGCCCAGGTTAACCAGATTGATATGTCTACCCCTGTGCTGCTTGCTGAAACTGATGGCCAGATGATTAAAACCTTAACTGTTCGGAATTATTTTAAATATATTTTCATGACGGTAACAGGAAGTGGACAGGGTGATCGGGTGCGTTGAGCGTCGATTCCTGTTACCCGACCCCGCAGCCCATAAAAGCGTTACTCATATCTTGCGGATAACGTGCAGTAGCTCAGCCAAAGATTGATTTATTCCCCATCTGTAACTTAGACAAACTTTCACATCCTGCTTCCTGAAGCTTGTCTTTTTCGGACAACAGGCACGGACAACGGAAACACAGCCAAAGGCTGAACATGAGAGAAAAACTACTCAAATTATCCAGAAAACAGAAAACCCTCACCATGCTGGTGGTAGACCTGCTAATAGTCTGGCTAGCCCTGTTCGGTGCCTTCTATTTGCGCCTGGGCTATGAGGATTTTATGCCCAGCTATCTCAATTCCTTTTATATCTCCGGGCTGTTGGCTTCGGTCATTTCTTTGCCGGTCTTCTACTGCCTCGGCTTGTATCGTGCACTGCTGCGCTATATGGGGCAGCATGTGTCGTTTATTATCCTGAGGGCCAGTTTCCTTTCTTTTCTGATGCTGACTGTGGCCATTACCTTGTTTGGGGTTCCTGTACCTCGCAGTGTACCGGTGTTGTACTGGCTGTTGTCGGCTCTGTTTTTGGGGGTAAGTCGATACGGGGTTCGCTTCTGGCTGCGGGGCTTCCGGTTGCGGGATATTCTTTTTGCCTCCATTAAGTTGCCCCAAGCCAAGAGTCATGAGCTGCGGGGTCAGCCGGTGGCGGTTTATGGTGCCGGTGAGGCCGGTAACCAGCTGGTTGAGGCACTGGAGCATTCCAGGGAGTTTCGTCCGGTGGCTTTTATCGACGACGATATTCGCCTACGGGGGCGAACCATCGCGGGTTGTCGTGTATTTGCCCCGGATGCACTGGACCGTCTTATTTTGCAAACCGGTGCCCAAGAGGTGCTGCTGGCCGTTCCATCGGCCAGTCGTCAGCGGCGTCGGGAGATTGTCCGGCATCTGGAAACCTATGGCCTGCCCATTAAAACCATGCCCGGTATTCAGGACTTGGCCAGTGGCCGGGCGCGGGTGCAGGAGATTATGGAAGTGGATATTGGCGATGTGCTGAGCCGGGATGAAGTAGCCCCCATTGCCGAACTGGTGGAACAGGATATTGTTGACCAGGTGGTGATGGTCACCGGTGCCGGTGGTTCCATCGGCTCCGAGATGGCTCGACAGGCACTTGTCAGAAAGCCGAAAATGCTGGTGCTGTTGGAGCACTCGGAGTTTAACCTTTACACCATTGATCAGGAACTGCAGGGTACCATCCGCACGCTGGGGTTGGATATTAAGGTGATTTCGGTGTTAGGGTCGATTAATGACCCGGTGCGTTTGCTGGATGTCATGAACTCCTACCAGGTCGAGACCCTTTACCATGCTGCCGCCTACAAGCATGTGCCACTGGTTCAGTATAACGTCTCCCAGGGGTTGCGGAATAATGTGATGGGTACGCTTTATACTGCACAGGCGGCCATTTTGGCGGGAGTGAAGCAGTTTGTGCTGATCTCCACCGATAAGGCGGTGCGGCCCACCAATGTGATGGGTGCCTCCAAGCGCCTGGCGGAAATGGTGTTGCAGGCCTTGAGTAATGAGCAACAGATCCGGCTGTTTCAGCCGGAGCTGTTCGGGTCCACGCCGGGCACGGTGATTCCCAATAATACCCGTTTTACCATGGTTCGGTTTGGTAATGTGCTGGGTTCCAGCGGTTCGGTAATTCCCCTGTTCCGGGAGCAGATCCGTACCGGCGGGCCGGTTACGGTGACTCATCCGGAAATTAACCGCTATTTTATGACCATTCCGGAAGCCGCCCAGCTGGTGATTCAGGCCGGTGCCATGGGGCAGGGGGGCGATGTGTTTGTACTGGATATGGGGGAGCCGGTGAAAATTGTCGATCTGGCAAAACGGATGATCTCCCTTTCTGGCTTGTCTTTAAAGGATGAATTACACCCGGACGGGGATATTGAAATCCGTTTTTCCGGCCTTCGCCCTGGCGAGAAGTTGTATGAAGAGCTGTTGATCGGCGATAACATCGAGGGCACCATTCACCCCCGTATCAGCCGGGCCTTTGAGGAGTTGCTGGACTGGGAGCAGCTGAAGGTTGTTCTGTCTGAGATGATCGAGAGCTTGAAAGAGCACCGCTATAGTATTACCCGGGAGTTGTTGTTGCGCTATGTGAATGGTTATGCGCCCAGCAGTAAGGTGGTGGATTGGCTTTATCGGCATCCGGGGCATTGGGCGGTCAAGGATGAAGTTTCTTGAAAGATCGTACCCTTTGCCCGTAAAAGATCGTACCCGTTACCCGTAGAAGCTTTAGTCTTTTCTTTTACGGGAAACGGCTAACGGCAATCACCCCCCTCATGCTCCATAAAAAGAGTCACCGGCAAATCAAACCGTTCAGCTAGGCTTTGTATCTGCCGCAGGTTCAGCGGTCGCTTGCTGTTTAATACTTCCGAAACAACACCCTGACTGCCGATCTCAGGTAGTTCGGCCTGAGTCAGGCCATGCTGGCGCATTAATACTTTGATCAGGGCAATTGCACCATCCTGTTGGTCCCACTGGGAAAGCACCGGGTCTGTCTGGTATTCATAGCGTTCTATTTTCTGGGCGATCATGTCCAGAAGGAGATTTCTGGGATCATTCGGGTTATCGCCGATGGTTCTGTACAAAAGTTCCGTAACATCAAGGGCCTGTTGATATTCGTTTTCGTTATTGATGCCTTCCAGAAAGGGGGCAACTTTCAGTAAATGGTGAAAACGCCGGATTAATTCGGCCATACCTTTTGAATTGTTCAGGTTCACCGACTTCCTCCTTTCCGGTAGTGTTTGATGATTTTATCGTGCCCCCTTGTGGTCAACAATGTGCTTTACAAAAAGCCCGCTGTGTCAGGAAAGGTGATTTGGGAGATGTTCAACCGGCTCAAACAGGTCATGCCGTTACTGAGGCCAAGGATAAGTATTCCCTTCTGGAGAATGCAATCCATGCTGGTGCTGTAAGTCAAATATCGAAGAGCCCGGTGCGGGAAATCCGCACACCGGGATCTGAAAGAGTTGGAGCTACAATTGGTGGCTCCTTCGACACAGTGCTGTGGGGGAAGTTCCCACGGTCTACTCAAATGCAATGAATGAAGATGATTGCAAAATCTGAAGAGATAAAGCTGCATAGATTCTGGTGCGATTCAGGCATATCGCAGTTAATTTTCTAAACAACTGTAAAACGTTTAAGACTGGCCTTATGCGCAATCAGAAAAAAGCGGCTTTGAACTAAGATTATCTATCGCAAGTGCTTGCGGAATTCGAGGCTAAGTAATTTTCCCCTGAGCTGGTTACTTTGACCTATAGTTGATCATGAAGTTAATAGCTGATCTCTATAACAAAAAATCCTCTTTCTATAATATATTTTTAAAAAGATACAGATTATGAAGAAACCGTCGAGTCTTATTATTGGTCGTAATGGATATGAAGAAAAACATATTTATATGTTTTCGGTAATTGCTTCCTGTCTATTGAGTGTTTATTTAATATATCAGGATGATTTAATTAACCCTGATGGTTATTTGTATCTCGAATTGGCTCAGGAGTATTTAAAAAGTGGTGCGTCTTCTGCATTTTCGATTTATAGCTGGCCTTTTTATTCAATTATTGCAGCCTCATTTCATTGGTTGACTCGCATTCCGCTTGAAATCTCTTTCTATTTTTTCTCTGCGGTGTTTGATGCAGTTGTTATCTTTTATTTTCTTAGAATAGTATCACTGATTTCAAATGATAAGAGAGCTATTTTTTGTGGTGCAGTAATAATTCTTTGTGCAGCTGTTTTTAACAACTATCGAGATATGATAATACGCGATCATGGCTTTTGGGCTTTCATGATGGCAGGTTTTTACTATTTGTTGGTATCAATCAGGAATAAAAGCCCAAAGTTTTTTCTCATTGCTATATTATGCTCAATATTTGCAACTTTTTTTCGGGTCGAAGGGGTTGTTTTTGTTGCCTCGTATTTTTTATTTTTTATTGCAGCCCAGCTGAAAGGTATCAGTTTACGGAACCTGGTTATATGGTTTTTAATTCCATGCTCACTACTGGTTACGGCATTTATTATAGGGTTTTTATTTTTTTCTTCTTCAAAGCTCGTTCAGGATGTATATCTCTACTTGGATATTTCTTCTCTAATAACCGGCTTGTTGTCAGGAGCAGGTCTGATTAAAGAGCAGTTTCTATCAGAATACGGAGATGATTACTCAGTACTTTTTGTTGTTGCTGGGTTGTTGAGCATTCTGTTTGTAGAAGTGTTAGGTGCCATTGGTAAATTCTATTTGCTGTTATTACTGCTGCATGTTAAACCAATCATAGAGTGGTATAGAAATAATAATGTTGTTTTGATGATGACGCTTGTTTCCATTATTCCATTGGCTGCTTTTGTGCTTGTTAAATACTTTGTGGTAACACGTTATGTTTTTTATACATCATTATTGATGCTGATTCCTTTGGTGTGTGTGATTTCTGAAACATTTTCATTTAAAAGAAATAGACTGAAATCCAGTATTGTTGCTTTTCTGATTTTTGCATCATTCATTGATAGTGTTGTTAGCTTTAATAAAACAGAGAAAGTATTTTTTAAGGATGCTGCATATTGGGCAAACGCTAATTTAACGGGTTGTGGTACGATCGGTACGAATCATAAGATTTTAAACTATTTAATTAATGGCAGCTATGAACGAACCATTTTTTACGGAAATAATGGTGCTGAAGCTTCGATAGATTATCTTGTTTATTATGCAAAGCGAAAATCAGATGATCTTACTCGTTTGGAGAACAATGGCTGGCTGGTGCTGAATAGCTTTGTTAATAATAAATCTGACCATATTTATGTGCTCAGTAAGGATTCTGGCGATTGTAAAAAACGGCAGTAAAAAATAAAATGTATTAATACTCTATAAGTTTAAGGTTTTGTGTGAATAGTATTGTAATCGTTATTCCATACTTTGGTCGGTGGCCTGAATGGTTTTCATTATTTCTTGAGTCGTGCAAGTGGAATCCAACTGTTAACTGGATTTTCTATACTGATTGTGAACCTCCTAAAGGGATTTATCCAAATGTTGAATTTTATAGTTTGTCTTTCAAAGAGTACAAACAGTTAGTTTCAGACAAACTGGGAATAAATTTCAATCCCGATAATCCTTACAAACTTTGTGATATAAAGCCTGCCCTTGGTTATATTCACGATCAAGAAATTGTTTCTTACCATAGCTATGGTTTTGGAGATATCGATGTTATATACGGCAATATAAGGGATTTTTATACCGATAAGATTTTGGAATATAATTGCATCTCATCTCATTGGGATCGCCTGTCAGGGCATCTTTGTATTTTTAAGAATACAGAGTTTATGAGGAATGCATTTCGTAAAATTGATAATTGGCAAGAGCTGATGGAGAAAAAGGAGCATATTGGTATTGATGAATCAAAATATTCCAAAGTGTTTCTTCGCCATAAAAAATACCCGAACTGGGCAAGACGCCTCTATAGCTTGGCTAGTTCGTATCAAAGAAATAATTACTTCAAAGAACAGTACAGTACAGTGTTATTTCCAAAGAATTGGTGGAATGGTTCCTGGGATCATCCTACTCGGTGGTATTGGAAGGAGGGTAAGTTAACAAACAGTGAAGATGGTGACAAAGAGTTTCTCTATCTTCATTTCATGAACTTTAAATCCAGTACGTGGTTGCACAAGTCACGTGGTGAAAAGGCATTTTGGGATGGGCAAACTAAAATAAATTTTGTACCTCACGGCTCAGAGTCAAAAGGATTTATCATTGACGAGACAGGGTTTCATCAGCCTTAAGACTTCTGTGCATCGTTAAAGCCTTAGGTGGAGGCTGACTGCACTCTAAGGCTTATGTGCATTCTTAACTAGATCATTAATTTATTTATATTTTTCCATAAATGGCTGTGCCCAGAATGCAGTTTTCACAGAAGCAGAAGTAAAATTTGCTGTGATTTTTTCATTTATTTTGAAAATGATTTGCTCCCTATGCTTCTGATTGAGAGCAAAGTACCTCTTCATGGCGTTCGACAGTCCTTGCTCATCGCCAATATCAAAAATCTCTCCAACACCTTCATTGGCCTCTTCATTACCATCACATCGACTTACTATGGATGGCAGCTCGGCTGCATAAGCCTCTAACAATGCAATAGGCAGACCTTCACGAACTGATGACAACAAAAAGCAATCCAATGCTTTTAAATAGCGATAAGCGTTAGGGATTCGACCTAAAAACTTCACTCGATTTTCGAGACCCAGGTCGTGTACTTGCTTTTTTAAAGCATCTTCCAGAGGACCTGCGCCTATGATGACCAGAGATGCTTCAGGTAGAACATCTTTGATCATGTTAAAGCCTCTGATCATTGTTGCCTGGTCTTTGTCGGCATGAAGCCTACCAACGGTTCCGAAAATAAACCCCTTTTCACCTATGCCTAACTCAGATCTTGCCTCATTTTGTTTTAGCTGCTCTTCCCTAACCCTTCCAAAGTCCAAGCTGTTGTAAAGGTATGAGATACTTTTCTTATCCATGAAGGGCAGGTAGTGTCTGATGTTATCCCGCACCGCCTTTGATACACCAAGCAAAGCTATTTGTTTGCGATGACGATAGACATAGATTCTGCGTGTTAACCGTCTGTAATCATCTCTTATATGGTGGATACCGATACAAAACAAGCCCTTTAAATGAGTGGCGATGTATAGGGCCTTATATCTATGGGCTATTGCAAATCTAAATTTATATTTCTCATTCAGTTTTTTTATATCTGAGATAGGGCCTTTTTTTAGCCCACGTATTTCTTTAGACTCATAGTCTAGAAAGATGACTTCGTGGGAGTTACAGGCACTGACAACTGAGCTATCTTCCTTACCTTTTATAAATACAGTGACTACTTTATAAGGGGTATTCTGGAACAATGATGCATATTGTGTAGCAACGCTTAAAAAGGGGGCTTTGTAGTCGTGGCAAAGTTGCAGAACATACATTGTATAACGACACCATCTGGAAATGACTGTTGACTTTTAATCATTGAGATTATCTATATCCAAGTATCACTAAAAATCTTCACTGAAAGCAGTGCTGATGAATAGACTATGGATGTGGCTTGTATGTATTTGATGTATACCATACTGTTTTCACACAAGAGTAAATCCTAACAATGATTATGTGCTAGAGGATATTATCAGGTTTGGTGTTTTGATCCCATGTAATTCTTCTTGTTGGGTTAAGATAACTTAGGCTAAATAAGTGCCTCTGAGATTGTGCTTTACTCAAGAAATTGCCAATGTAGTGGTCACAATGGTCTGAAGAGGAAGCAGAAAAGGCAGCGATGAGCACTCAATATGCGTCTGAAGCTCTCGCAGGATGCTTGGTTTCATGATTTTTACCTGAGCTTTCCTCCTAACCAGTTTACCCGCCCTGGAAAATTTTCACTGTGATAAGATACATGGGTTGTATCGGCAGAGTTGGATACGATGATGAAGGTCTTATATTTTTGAGCCTTGCTTTATAACTCACAACCCAAAACATCTATGAACTTAATACCTATAATAATATCCGGCGGTTGTGGCAGTCGCCTCTGGCCTCAGTCCAGGGCTCTGTATCCGAAGCAGTTTCTGCCACTGGTCAATGATCAGACGATGTTTCAGAGCACCGTGGCCCGGCTTGATGGTCTGGCTGCTGCGGGTGCTCCGGTGGTGATTGCCAATGAGGATCATCGTTTTCTGGTGGCGGAACAGCTTCGTCAGATGGGGCGTAGTGCCGAGGCGATTATTCTGGAGCCGGTGGGCAGGAATACGGCACCTGCGGTTGCTTTGGCGGCTTTAAAAGCTTTGGAGTACGGAGATCATCAGGAAGAGCCGGTGTTGCTGGTGCTGGCGGCGGATCATGTGATTCAGGATGAAAAGGTGTTTCATCGGGCGGTTGAGGCAGCGCTGCCGACGACAATGGAAGGTAAACTGGTGACGTTTGGTATTGTGCCTGCCCATCCGGAAACGGGGTATGGCTATATCAAGGTGGGTGACAAGTTAATTGGTAATCAGGGAATAGGTGATAAAACGACTGAGCCTGAACCCCCGACTCACAACACATCACTCACAACTATCTACTCTGTAGCAGAGTTTGTTGAGAAGCCGGATCAGGAGACTGCCCGGGGCTATCTGACTTCTGGTGATTATTACTGGAACTCCGGCATGTTTCTGTTTAAAGCTTCCCGTTATCTTGAGGAACTGAAGCAGTTCCGGCCAGATATTCTGGAAGCCTGTGAAAAAGCGATGATGGTTCAGAATCCTGACCTTGATTTTATCCGGCTGGATGAAGAAGCCTTCAGGGCATGCCCGGATGACTCTATCGACTATGCGGTGATGGAAAAAACGACGGATGCCGTTGTTGTTCCGTTGGATGCGGGATGGTCTGATGTTGGTTCCTGGTCTTCTCTTGCTGATATTTCTGAGCAGGATGAGCTGGGGAACTCGGTTCAGGGGGATGTTCTGCTACAGGATACTACCAATAGCTATGTACGCAGTGAGAAAAAGCTGATTGCCACGGTTGGGGTCAATGATCTTGTTGTGGTAGAAAGCGACGATGCCATTCTGGTTGCACATAAAGATCAGGTGCAGGATGTCAAGAAGGTAGTCGAGTCGCTCAAAGCCGCAGGACGACCTGAGGGGAATCTGCACCGGAAGGTCTATCGGCCCGTTTGAGGTGATTTCGTGGCATGAGTAACCAACAGCTTAGTTATTGTCCTTAATGGTGATCAGGGTTTGAAATCAGCATCGATCACCTCTTCAAACCGCCATGGGCACAGGTTCGGAAATGATGAGGTGGGTATCCCGGTTTCATCATGAGCATCTTCCACTGCATCTTCGTAGGCGAGAGGCAACATTTCAGGAATTTTTGACTTCAGGCCGGCGTTAGCCCTTAACAGTCGGCGTATCTGTTTTCTCTGTTCTTTGATGGTGCTTTCCCAGCTATGGCCGGTGAGTCGTTTGTCTGGTTGGTATTGCCATTTCAGCAGGTGCATCAGCAGTACTGTCAGACGGGATTGCAGCGCCCGGTAGTCACTTCGGCCCATGCCCTCGATTTCCTCAAGAATGTTATGAAGATCCAGTTCGGCTATTCGGCCACTGCGTATCAGTTCTGCCTGTTGCTGAGTCCAGCTGTAAAAGTCTGTCTGGTATAAATCCTTCATGGGGTGGGCTCCATTATTTCAGTCAGTGCAGAAAAGCGTTAATACCCGTACACCCTGTTCATCCTGAGGGCCTGTCGAAGGACCCATAGGGCCTAAAGGCGGAAACGCCGGACTCTGATAGATCGTGCCAAGCACCCTTCGACTCCGCTCAGGGTGAACGGAGATTCGACTTCGCTCAGGGTGAACGGAGATTGTACACGTCAAACTCATTGAAACCATGTACTAGCTGCTGCGCTATCTTACTGTCGTTAAAGAGAGTGTTTGCTGTATTATTGATCAGCCACAGAGTTATCGTGTAGTAAGACAGTCTCCAGCATAGCATGGTTCCATTATTTGTTAAGGAGTTAGGTATTGACTTTCACCTGGATCGACTGGCTGATCGCCGGTATTGTTATCATCTCCGCGCTTATCAGTTTAAAGCGCGGTTTTTTTAAAGAGGTTCTCTCCCTGTTGACGTGGCTGGCCGCTATTTTTGTTGCCTGGTCGTTTGGTGGTGCCCTGTCAGAGCGATTGACTGATTACATAGCCACTCCATCCGTTCGGGTAATGGCAGCCTGTGCCTTGCTGTTTGTGGCAACGCTGATGGTGGGTGCGCTGGTTAATCGTATTATTGCTGAACTGGTTCAGGCGACAGGGTTATCGGGGACTGACCGTATTCTGGGCATGGCGTTTGGTGGTTTGCGAGGCTGCTTACTGGTGACGATTCTCGTTGGCCTGATGACGCTGGCTCCCCTGGAGCAGGATCAGGCCTGGCAGCAGTCGGTGCTTTTACCCCATTTTATGCTGCTGGCTGACTGGTCCAAGCAGACAGTTTTTGATGTTATGGGGCCGTTGATGCAAAGCTGACTAACTGATGGTTTTTACATGAGAATAAGTCAGTATCTTCTCATCGGCAGTTATCAGTGGTGCGGCTAATGATCTGGATAGTGCGACAATAATCCGGTCTGCCGGGTCTTTATGGAACTGGCCAGGTAATCGGGTGGATTCAATGGCCACCTTGTTGCTTAAGGGTTCGAAATACAGTGAATCCACCTGCTGCGCCAATCCCAGCCAGGAATCCAGATCCATGGTCAGATTCAGACGACCTCTGTCGACCAGCATGGCGATCTCCCAGCTGGTGATGGTGGATACTATCAGGCAGCCGTTGTTTTTCTGTTCCTGTTCAATGGCATTACGTGCGGCTGTACTGAGTTTATGGCAGCCGGACAGCCACCAGATCAGGATATGGGTATCAAGGACGATCAATGGTTGGCCTCCCAGTCTTCATCGGCAACGGGGGCGGTTGGGTCATCATAGGAAAGTACCGATCCCCGCAGGGTTTCCATGGGTGTTTTTGATGTCCTGTGGCATGGCTCTGAGATTCCTGAATAAGGGCTGTCGTTAACCTCGACCGACGTATCGGTAATGCTCTTATCTACCTTTCCCTTTAATAACCCATGCCCCTTGTTATCTGCGGCTGTTGTATATGGCACCAGCCGCATGACCGGCTTTTTACGCTGGGTAATGATAATGTCGGCATTTTCTTCCAGAGCCAGGCGCACTAATTCCGAGAGCCTGGTTTTTGCTTCATGCATACCAACGGTTATCTGGTTTGAATCTTTTGTCATGGTGGGACTTTCTAGCTAATTAAACTAGATTAACCATAGTCACTGGTTCTGTATTGTGCAAAAACTTTTTAGCAGTTTGCTGGTCTTAAGGAAAGTTGTGGTTTTCGTAATCCACTGATTTAGCGTATTATCTCAGGCTCTCCGTTATCAGGGATAAACGGGTTTAAAGTGATTGAACAGGCAATTTTAATCATTAGTTCCGATAACGATATTAGCTGATCAATCCTGAGGATGAGTGCATGTGTGGAATTGTCGGTATTTCGGCAACGGTGAATGTTAACCAGCTGTTGTTCGATGCGCTGACTGTGCTGCAACACAGGGGGCAGGACGCTGCGGGGATGGTGACGCTTGATGAAGGTCGCTTTTTCCTGCGTAAAGATAACGGGCTGGTGAAGGATGTCTTTCGTACCCGTCATATGAAGCGGCTGAATGGCTGCTCCGGCCTTGGGCATGTTCGATACCCGACGGCGGGTACTTCCAGTTCAGCAGAAGCCCAGCCATTTTATGTTAACTCGCCTTACGGCATCGCTTTAGCCCATAACGGCAACCTGACCAATGCGGATGATATCAAACAGTCGTTGTTTGCCAGTGACCTCCGCCACATTAATACCCACTCCGACTCTGAAATCCTGCTGAATGTTTTTGCCCACGAACTGGCAAAAGAAGGTAAGCATAAACCGCTGGCAGAAGATATTTTCAACGCAGTAACCGGTGTTTACCAGCGCTGTGAAGGTGGCTTTGCTGTGGTGGCCCTGATTAATGGTCATGGCATGGTTGGCTTCCGGGATCCCCATGGCATTCGGCCGCTGGTCTATGGTAAGCGGGAGACTGAGAACGGTGCTGAGTATATGCTGGCGTCAGAATCGGTGGCCCTTGATGCCCTGGACTTTGAGCTGGTGGGTGATGTTGCTCCGGGAGAAGCCATTTATATTGATGAGCAGCGTCAGCTCCATACTTTCCAGTGTGTGCCCGGTAAACTCACTCCCTGCATGTTCGAGTACGTGTATCTGGCCCGCCCGGATTCCAGCCTGGATGGTATTTTTGTCTATCAGTCCCGTCTGCGTATGGGGCAGACGCTGGCCAATAAAATCCTCCGGGAATGGCCGGATCATGATATTGATGTAGTGATGCCCATTCCGGATACCAGTCGAAACTCTGCCCTGGAGATGGCAACCCGCCTGGGTCTGCCTTATCGGGAAGGTTTTGTTAAGAATCGATATATTGGCCGGACCTTTATCATGCCCGGTCAGGCTATTCGCAAGAAGTCTGTGCGGCAGAAGCTGAATGCCATTCATCAGGAGTTTGCCGGCAAGAATGTGCTGCTGGTGGATGATTCCATTGTCCGTGGCACCACCTGTGAGCAGATTATTGAGATGGCCAGGGATGCCGGGGCCAAAAAGGTGTATTTCTGTTCAGCGGCTCCTGCCATTCGTTATCCCAATGTATACGGCATTGATATGCCAACCCGGGAAGAACTGATTGCCCATGGTCGTACGGATCAGGAGGTTTGTGAACTGATCGGTGCTGATAAGCTGATTTTTCAGGATCTGGATGATCTTAAGAAAGCGGTTTCTTCTCTTAATCAGGCCATTGACGATTTCGATTGCTCCGTGTTTGACGGTTGTTATGTAGCCGGTAATATTGATGCTCATTATCTGGAGCAGCTGGCTTCCAGCCGGAATGATGATAGTCGTCAGGCGGAGAGTGATATTATTGATCTTCATAACGAAGGGGATCTTTGACTTGTTTTGCTTATCTTCCGGGGTTGTTCTATAACCTTGGAGGCCTCGTTGCCATGTTCTGAGGCTGTCTGAAGGCAGAAGAGAGTCTCTCCATGTAGGTCGGCTCCTCCGTGTGTGAGTGCGAACCGACCTTTCGCAGGGCGCGTTCTTCAGGCTTTAACGACACCTCAGAAGCGTGGGAACTAAGTACATTGTTTCAATGAATTTTCAACAAGACTGAATTCCAACGTCATCTGGAAGCTGCCATGCACGGTGCGGCTGATTTGGCGTGGGTAACCGGGCCACTTCTGGATCAGCGCAAAAAAATAACCAGTTTGTTTCTTACCTTGATAATTGATAGTTGGGATGCTTTGTTTAAAGCAACTGCGCACGGATCCAAAGCCCAGAAACTGGAATTTGATACTTCATAAGATTAAAGGATAGCCAGGGTTTCAGGGTTTAGAGATAGAGGTTTTCCTCCAGCTAAAGTAGCTGAAGGCTTTCTTTTTCTGTGAATATTATGAGTGCTTCTATGCACCTGCTTTAGAAATAAAAAAATCATATAGAAAGGAGTGAAAGTTGAATAGTGCTGGAAACAAAGGCGATATACGTCCCGAAACTGATAGCTCTTCGTCAACAAAAACCAGTTTCAAATCTAATAGCTGTAGTTGGTCAGCTTCAACAACAAAGTTTGACACCCTGCCGGTAACGGCTTTTGGCCATCGGACAGTCTGCGAATCGACCAGCAAGCTGCTGTCTCCTCACCCCAGAGAGGCTGAGCGACAAGAGCTACTTCGGATCGCTGGGAGTGGGCACCTGGCGTTTCGGCGAATTGAAGTGCATGTAGAAGAAGATTACTTAACTACCAAACGTGCACCAAGACCTTTCAGTCTGGCTCTGCCGGGGGAGATGGTACCCGTCGAGCCAGTGCCAGAAGCGTTAGGCAGGTACATAGTAGGTATCAGCGATCCGCAATGCCTGTTCGTCTACAAACGTGATCCATGGACTAAGCGTTTGCTGGAGGAGCCAGACATCACTCCGGATACACTGTCGAAAAAACTACTATCAGATCTGCAGTCATTGCACGACAAGCGTCGTGAGAATGCCAATCGAGTCAAATGGAGACTCTATCCTGATTGTTTCACCTCTGGACACCTTCGAGAAGATGGGACGTTCAGTTTACCTAAATTGAAAAACGGCGAATATAATCCCATATATGATTTCCCGGAACTGGTTCTCATTAACTACAGCAAGAAAGACATCCTATGTTTCTTTGTATACAAGGATAAAGAGACCAATATTTCTGATATCCTGCAGTATAAGCACCGTTGTGAAGAGGTATTGAATCGTGAATCCTTACCTTTGGTTGTTTATTGCCATCGCACAGGCTCTGTGGAGGTCTGTTTTGATGATGAGCTGGACAGTGAACACCTGGCCAATAATGAGCGTTCTCTGGATGAGTTTGCGTTCTCACAGAGCATAGACCTGGACAATTTCAGAGCCCTGTTAAACATGCTGCCAATGCCTGTACGGGCCCAGGCGCTGAGTTCAAAATTAACCGTCCCACCCGAGGTTATGCACAAATTACAACAGGCTATAGAGCTGGTGAGTGATCCCTGTTGTTACAGCTATGAAAGGCTTCTGGCATTGAAACAGGGTGGGTTGCCCATTGACCAGCGTTTTTTTCATAAGGTGGCTGTTAAATCTTTGCTTGATATTCTCCTGGATACCGAAGTATTCAGACACAACGGGTCCCTGGATTTTGGATGTACGAGAGAGGATGTGCTTAAGGGGCAGCCAATTCGGATTCAGCAGGGGGAAGAAGCTTACCGATTATTTCAGTTGCTTTTGCAAAGCGGGGCAAGGCTGACTCAATGGGGCCTGTGCCGCATCGACGGTATGGAACGGTTTTTGGAATATGTATTGCCAGTGAGCATATTCAATTGTTTAGTGGCTGCCTCTGCTCCATTTGAGTTTCTGACCCTGAAACATCTCAGACAACTACCTTTGACCGGCTGCCCGGGAAGCGTCTTTGAATTTGACCGTATCTGCCGGAGCAACAGTCCAGTGCAACAGCAGGAATGCCTGAAAGGGATATTACTTTATGTGGTTACTCTGCCAAATCCAACCCTCGAACATATTCAGTCCAACTTATTGGCTCTTTTTCATTACCAGGTTTCCCTGGAAAAAGACGTTCTGGATAGTCTTGAATTCCGTCTGAAGAGGTATCATTGCCGGAATGGCAAAAAGGTCATTGATGATCTCTCCGTAGATGATTATATCCACTGGCTTGAAGAACTGTACAAACAACGAAAAACGCATCCTTTCTACCAGAATTGGCCAGAACATGTCCGTCAGGCTCAGCAGGAAATAACAGATCTGAAACAATCTCTCGGTCTAAACGATTCTGTCACATTGGCGACACCCCTGGCAGCCGGAACACCAACAGCGTTGCAGTTTCTGGTGGACGCCTTCAGCAAACCCCCGGTCCTGCCTGATAATGCTGGCGATAATGAAAAAACCATCCTGAAGGTATTGCAGCATTATTACCGCCGTCCGGGGCCGGAACGGGTGATCAAGAGTCTTGGCAGACAAACCATGCCAACACAATGGAAACTGCAACACAGCTGCAGTCATGTCCTGCGGGCCAGGAATAACGGACACTGGTATATGGAATTGCTGGAGAAATTTAAGCAGTGTTCCCTGAGCAAAAAAGAAAAGAACTCCTGTCTCTGGCGATTATCTACCATGATGCGGCTGCCGAAGATGTCGACAAATCAGAGGAAGAAATAAGGTCGGCTGATTATTTCAAAAGAGACTTGGCAGGATACTACCCCGAACAGCTGCTGGAAGATATGGCACTGGCAATGATCAACAAGGAAAAAGATGTCGATGGTAGCGATGAGCCGAACCTGTCTGAGTCTGTGCGCTGGTATCTGCGCATATTACGCTTTGCGGATCGAATGGATATTATCCGTTGTTGCGGGGTTGGGGCTGATTTTCCCAGGATGATGGAGACTCAACCCTGGGGTTTTGATGCTACACGTCTTGACCTGCCAACGCAGTTACCCTGGAATTTTCGCTCAGGCTCTGGCAACCAGAGTGAATTTCAACGTCATCTGGAAGCCGCCATGCACGGTGCGGCTGATCTGGCGCGAATAACCGGGCAACTTCAGGATCAGCGCAAAAAAAACTACGCCCTGATCTACGGTCTCAACGACAATGGCGCAAAGATCTCTGAAAACTTTGAATGGACAACTGAGCCGGTGCGGAGAATGAACCAGTTTATTGACGACAATGTTCGCCGCAAAATTGCTCAGGAGGCCGGAATTATTGTCTGTTCAGACCCCAGTCACAAAACCTGCAAGGCTGATCAGAACAAAGGGATCACTTATGGTATTCATAACAGCTGGTATGATCTGGCGCAGGTGGCGATTCCAACCGGAATGACACTGCTGGAAAAGATGCAGTACCAACATGACCCATCGCTGCTGAGCCCGGCAACACAACAGGCACTGAAGCAAGAGGTGCAGCGTCTGAAGAGCAAAGGTATACGGATGAATACGGGCACCTTGAAGCAGGAAACACTGGCTTCGAAGGAAGCCCGAAAAGTGCTGAAACAACGGGGTATTGCCGTGGTCAGGGAGAAGCGTCGCTACTTCACCAACGATGACCTTCCGAGAGAACGGGAAATGCTGGTGCCAAAGAAGATAGCGAAGCCTGATGCTCAGAGCGCTTCGGCAGAGTGGGCCTGTAAAATCCTTTGATCTGGCTATGAAATGCAACTTCAGACAGCAGCAACCTGACGGAACTTTTCGCCAGCCAGTTACTCTAAAAATTATAACCCTTCGTCTCTCCAGTTCCGTTTTTCCGGGTTTCGCGACAGCGTCGGGACCCGGTGTGGTCGCCTAACCCTGAGTTGTCTCCTGGTATCGAAGGTCTTTCAAGCTCAACCCTAACTCCACATCATGCTGTAACGTTGCCAAACGTACTGATAACTCGGCTTGTTCTCTCTGCTCCAGCACCTTTTTCAGCGCACCTTTCACCTTTTCCCCATGTGCCACTTCAGGCTCGAATATCCCATGCAAACTGCCAAACCGGCTAAGTAGCTCAGTCGCGCCTTTCTTTCCTACGCCTTCCACACCGGGAACATCACCAACACCCGCCATACCCCAGTAGTCCAGTAACTTTTCAGGGGGGATGCCATACTCTGTGCACACAGAGGCACTGTCAAAATTCAATTTCTGGAAATGATCCCGCTGTGTGACCAGAGGGGAATGCAACAGCTGCCGGTATGTCTTATCCGTTGACAGAATCACCGTTTTGACATTGACGGCAATGGCCTTGTGGGTAATGGCCCCAATCACATCGTCAGCTTCTATGCCATTACGACGAAATGTCATTAATCCCATCTCGCGGAAAGCACTATTAAATTCAACCAGTCTCTGTCGTAAGACTATCGGCATCGGCTTGCGCTGCGCTTTATACTCTGGCAGAAGCTGATGTCGCCAGGTAGGAGGGTCGCCATCAAAGACCATCAGAATATGACTTGGGCTACACTCTTTGATGGCTCTATGCACGGATGACAGTGTTGCAGATAATGCCCCATCCACCTGTTGGTTGTCATCGGCCTCGGGCTCCCTTGAGGGAATGGCCGCATGGATGCGACGTATCAGGTTCAGAGCATCAATCAGAAGCAGTGTTGGTGCCATATTATCGGTTGATTCCAGCGGTGAGTATTTTCGTTTGACAATGATAACGGAAATTTGCTCAAAGCAGGCTGTGGAATTGTTCTGTGTTCTGGTATGTTAACGGACTGGCATAGGTATAAATTACAAAAAAATACGCGGTAATTCAGGAAGTTCCATGAATGATCATGATTTGACTGAGACTTTGGCATTTGCAACTCAGTCCATCCGGGCAGGCTCGTTTCGCAGTGATCAGCGTGAGCACAGTGAAGCCATCTATCTGAGTTCAAGTTTTGTCTATGACAGTGCTGCCCATGCTCAGGCAGTTTTTGCCGGGGATGAGCCGGGTAACGTCTATTCCCGTTATACCAACCCTTCAGTCCAGATGCTGGAAGCACGCATGGCGGTGCTGGAAGGCAGTGAGGTTGACGACGATATTACCGCCTGTGCCACGGCTTCTGGCATGGCCGCTATTCTTGGCACCTGTATGTCGCTGCTGAAAAGTGGTGATCATGTCGTTTGTTCCCGCAATGTATTTGGCACAACATTCACTGTCTTTGCCCGGTATTTTGCCAAGTTCGGTGTGCGAACCACATTTGTTGATCTGGTGGACTATCAACAGTGGCAAGAGGCGATGACACCACAAACCCGTCTTCTATTTCTGGAAACCCCTTCTAATCCATTGAGTGATGTGGCTGATCTTGAACGGCTGGCGGATATTGCCCACAGTAACGACGCCTTGCTTATGGTGGATAACTGCTTCTGTACTCCAGCCCTGCAACGTCCACTCTCTTTTGGTGCGGATCTGGTGGTGCATTCGGCCACAAAATACATCGATGGTCAGGGACGTTGCCTTGGAGGCATGGTGGTTGGCAGGAAACAGCTCGTGGATGAAGTCCACTTATGGCAGCGGTCTGCGGGGGCAACCATGAGTCCGTTCAATGCCTGGGTGTTTTATAAAGGGTTGGAGACGCTCTCTGTGCGTATGGACGCGCACTGTCGAAATGCTTCGGAATTGGCGCTCTGGCTTAGTCAGCATCCGGCTGTGGAGCGTGTTCATTATTCCGGGTTGAACTCCCATCCGGGCCATGAGCTGGCGAAAAAACAGCAGAAGGGTTCTGGTGGCGTGTTGGCCTTTGAAGTGAGCGGTGGTCGGGAGTCCGCCTGGAAAGTGATTGACAGTGTTCAGATTATGTCCCGTACTGCCAATTTGGGGGATACCCGGACCACCATCACCCATCCGGCAACAACAACACATTGTCGTTTGTCCGATGAAGACAAAATAAAGTCAGGCATTACTGAAAGCCTGGTTCGTGTTGCCGTTGGTCTTGAGAATATTGATGACCTGAAAGCCGATCTGGAAAAGGGACTCAGGCACTTGTTGTAAGCCCAGTGCTGTCCAGGGATGGAGCTCTTAATAAGAACAAAGCTGGAATCATGATTTATGAATTCAACGCTGCAGAACTCTCTGGACGCGCTGTCTGGTGTTATTCGGGGTAAAGACCGGGAACTTCGGTTGGCATTGTGCTGTATGTTAGCCCGGGGCCATCTGTTAATCGAAGATCTGCCTGGTATGGGGAAAACAGCACTGGCACTGTCACTGGCCCGATTGCTGGGGTTGGAGTATCAACGAATTCAGTTTACCAGTGACCTGTTGCCGGCTGATATTCTGGGCGTTTCTATTTTTGATCGGGCATCATCTGAATTCCAGTTCAAGCCGGGTCCTGTGTTTTCCCAGCTGCTGCTGGCGGATGAAATTAACCGCGCTTCACCCCGAACCCAGAGTGCACTTCTGGAAGCCATGGAAGAACGACAGGTGACCATAGACGGGCAGGGCAGATCGCTGCCTGAGCCATTTGTGGTGATTGCCACCCAGAATCCGTTGACACAACAGGGAACATTTCCACTGCCTGAATCGCAGATGGACCGCTTTTTGATGTGTATTCCCATGGGATACCCGGATACCGACTCAGAAAAAGCCATTCTCCGGGGTGAGGCCGGGCGATTTCTGGTCAGTCAGCTGGATCAGTCAGTGACACCAGAAGCGTTTCTGTTGATGCAACAGGAAGTCGATAACGTCCACGCCAGTGATCTCTTGCTGGATTATGTGCTGCGATTACTGAAGGCCACCCGTGAAGAGGGTTATTTTGCCGTTGGTTTATCCCCAAGGGCGGGTTTGGCATTGTTACAGGCAGCCAGGGCCTGGGCCTATATAGACGGCAGGGACTACCTGATTCCAGAAGATATTCAGGCCGTGTTTGTCCCGGTTGCCAGGCACCGGCTGACCATGCAGAAACAGGGTATATCGCCCGGTGAACTCCTTGCCCGTATTAATGCCATGGCTTGAGTGGTTCATCAATGAAAGACTCACTTGTTACTGCATCCCGGTGTCGGCTGAACCAGCGTTTTCAGCAGTGGGCTGATCAGCGCACACCCAGAGCAACCCGAATTCAGCTTAACCAGCGTCGTATTTATATTGTACCGACAGGCTCGGGATTTTTCTGGCTTTCCATGGTGCTGGTGATTTTTCTGGTGGCGGTTAATTACCGTAATTCACTGGCTTATGGTCTCTGCTTCTTTATGCTGAGCCTGTTTTTATTAGCCATTATTCATACGTGGCGTAATCTGGCCGGCATTACCCTGGTGGCCAAGAGGGCAGAAGCCGGATTTGCCGGTGAGCGGATACCGGTTTCGATAGAATGTCTCAGTGAACGGCGGCCGCGTTATTCTATTGCCATTGGTTGGCCGGATACCGTATCCGCTGTCGTGAGTTTTGACAGCGATCATGAGCAGGGCCTGCTTGCTCCGGCTGGATCGCGGGGATGGTTTCGGCCCGGGCGACTGCGTATAGAAAGTATTTACCCTTTGGGATTATGTCGGGCATGGAGCTGGGTTCGTCTGGATTTTCACTCGCTGGTTTATCCGGCTCCGGATGATCGATACCCGTTACCGGAGAATGAGACCACAGACTATGGTGAGCTGTCATTTATGACATCAGGTTCTGAAGAGTTTGCCGGATTCAGAACTTATCAGCAGACAGATACCTCTGCCCATGTTTTCTGGAAAGGCTATGCCCGAACAGGAGAGCTGCTGACCAAGCAGTTTGATCAGCCATCAGGCCGTGAACTCTGGTTTTCCCTGGATCAGGTGCCGGAAGGAGATCTTGAGCAAAAGCTTTCGGTGCTGACCGCCTGGTGTTTGCAGTGTGATAAGCAACAATATGCCTATGGTCTGGCACTGGCAGGGCAGCAACTGGCACCATTAACCGGTGAGGTACATTTAAAGCAGTGCCTGGAGATGCTGGCGTTGTATGAGTTGGATCAGGGTATGGCTGGAGGAATAAATGGATAGCCCGGCTGTTTCCCGTTATGCCACGCTCTGGCTCCTGGTGGCACAGGTTATGGTGGCATTGCCGGTGCTTGAAGTCCTGCCCATTGCGGTGCTTCCTCTACTGGTGCTTACCCTGATGTGGCGTGCACTGATCTGGTTTGGCAGAGGCTCCTGGCCATCAGATCTGTTAAGACGTCTTTTGGTTGCCATTTCCCTGGTCATCATCATTTCTTCCTCGGGTTGGCAGTTTTCACTGGAATTGGCTGTGACCTTCCTGGTGACCGGTTACGCGTTGAAAATGCTGGAGATGAAGACCCGCAGAGATGCGTTGGTGATCGCCTATATTGGCTTTTTTGTGGTGGGGGCCGGGGTGATTTATTCCCAGTCCCTGATGCAGGCGCTATACCAGTTATTGTGCCTGGGTGTGTTAGTCGCAGCGATTCATGCGATGTATTCGCCAACATCCAGCGCTTCCGCCAGTCTCTCCATAAAAGGCAGTCTTCGTTTTACCGGCCTTATTCTGCTGCAAGCCCTGCCTTTAACGTTGGCGCTGTTTATTTTGTTCCCCGTCTTGGTCCATTATGGGCAGTGCCCTGGCCTGAAGGAGAGGCTAAAACCGGGTTGTCTGACACGATGCAGCCAGGTGATGTAGCAAGGCTCAGCCAATCTTATGAGTTGGCTTTTCGGGCTCAGTTTACCGGTTCGGTACCACCGGCCAGAGAACGTTATTGGAGAACTCTGGTTCTTGATCAATACGATGGTGAGCAGTGGTGGCAAAGTGACCTGATACATTTATTGAACCAGTTTCCGGGAGAAATCAATGATGAGCGAGACTGGCAGGGTAGATTGCCAGTGATTGATGGCTGGTGGCAGGTTCAGCCAGGGCATTATAACTACGAGGTGTTATTGGAGCCCAATGGTCGACAGTGGCTTCCCGTTCTCGGGATGGCTGCCGAAGCGGTTCCGGAAACAACAGTTTTGAGAACCTTACGACTGGAAGCAGATAAGCCTGTTTTTGAACGACGCTTGTATCAGCCTGCGCAACAGAGCGTGGTTGCGAAGACGATGACTATGCCTTCCTGGTTGCTGGCTCTCAATAAGTCATTGCCTGATAGTGGCAACGCTCAGAGTCGTATGTTGGCGCAACAGTTGTTTGCCGAGTCTGGTCGGGATCCGGTTACCATGGGACGGCGGGTAATGGACTATTTCAATCAGGAGCCTTTTTACTACACCCTGTCGCCACCTTTGATGGAGAAGAATGAGGTCGATCAATTTCTGTTTGTCCATCGCAGAGGGTTTTGCGAGCACTATGCCAGCAGCTTTGTGTTTATGATGCGCTCGGTGGGGATACCAGCACGCATCGTGACCGGTTATCTCGGCGGGGAGTACTTACCCGAAGAAAAGGTGGTCAGAGTACTTCAGCGAGATGCCCATGCCTGGGCGGAGATTTGGGTTGAAGGGCAGGGGTGGATTCGATTTGACCCTACCGCAGCGGTAGCGCCGGAGCGTATTGAGCTTGGCATTGATGACATGATTGAGCAGGGTGGATTGTTGCAGGGGCAGATTCCTTTGGCTTATCGTTTGGGTCAAACAGGCTTTTTCAAGTCGGTTCGACAGGGTTGGGAGCGACTTGAGTACCGCTGGCAGAAGTCTGTGGTGCAGTACCAGCAGGAAAAGCAGCAGTCTTTTATGAAGGAATTGTTTGGTACATCATCCTTTTACTGGCAGCAGATTGGTGTGCTCGGTGCATTATTAGCGCTGTTTCTTCTGCTTTTTGGGGTCTTTGCGCTCTTTCAAAGGCCTGCACTCAATCCTTATCAAAAGCTCTGGTTACGACTGGAACGCAAGCTGGTTGCCAAGGGTTTTGAACGCCAGGCAGGGGAAGGGCCTAAAGATTTCGCATTGCGAGTAAACGCTGAAAATGATGCGTTGGGTGTACAACTATTATCGATTGTTGATCTCTATATTCAGTCGGCTTACTCGGGACGGGTGAAATTGGATAAACCGTTGCTTGATCGGTTGAGAAAAATGATCAAGCAACTGTAAGTTACTCAGGCATCGCCACATAAATGCCTTTGTAGGTTGCGATGTTTGTGGATGACTGCTCTTCTTTCTCTGTTGAATATAATTCAACCGTTAATTCCAGTTTGGCATTGCGGTGCTCATTCAAACGATCAAAAAACTTGTTGGGAACCACGGCACTGCAATGGGCTGATATGTGGCCTTTGCCGGGAGCATGGTAAGTCAGTTGAGAATCGGCAATAACGGCAGCGCAGTCCTTTACATGTGTTCTGGCGTGAAGGGTGGTAAACAGCCAGCCACAGATGGTGGCCAACGCGGCAATACTGCCCCCAAAAGCGGTTCCTTTATCGTTGATATTGGGTGCCAGTGGGCAGCTGATCACTAATTCTCCATTCTTGAACTGATCAAAACTGACTTCCATAGTTTTCAGCAGAGGGATGTTGTCTTTTATCCAGGTGATAAGTTCTGGTGTAAAAAGGGATTCTGGTGTTGCCGTGTCCATATTGCAGGCCATCACTGTATCTAAATAACTATGATAAAAATAAAAAGCCCCTGAAAACAGGGGCTTTTGTGTCGATTAACGCAGCGGTTTATCAGCTGGCTTTGGCGATAATATCGTCAGCAGCCTTTTGATACGACTCTACCTGGTCAAAGTTGAGGTAGCGATAGACGTCACTCGCCATAGAGTCCAGGTTGCTGGCGTATGCCATATACTCTGCCACGGTCGGGATTTTGCCAAGAATGGCACCGACAGATGCCAGTTCAGCAGAACAGAGGTATACGTTAGCGCCATCCCCCAGACGGTTAGGGAAGTTACGGGTAGAGGTAGAGAGTACGGTTGCGCCTGGTTCTACCCGTGCCTGGTTACCCATACAGAGTGAACAGCCCGGGATTTCGGTCCGCACACCGTTGTCGTTGTAGATGTTGTAATAGCCTTCTTCTTCCAGCTGTGCCTTGTCCATTTTGGTGGGAGGCGACATCCAGAAGCGGGTCTTCAGTGGATCATGGTTCTGCTCCAGCAGTTTTCCGGCCGCACGGAAGTGGCCGATATTGGTCATACAGGAGCCCAGGAATACTTCATCGACCTTGTCACCGGCAACATCCGACAGTGTACGGGCATCGTCCGGGTCGTTTGGCGCACAGAGAATGGGTTCCTTGATGTCTGCCAGATCGATTTCGATTACCTCAGCGTATTCCGCATCGGCATCCGCACGCATCATGGTTGGGTTGGCCAGCCACTCCTCCATCTTACGGGCACGGCGTTCCAGAGTACGGGCATCACCATAACCTTCACTGATCATCCAGCGCAGCATGGTGATGTTGGACTTCAGATATTCAGTGATGGACTCTTCAGACAGGGTGATGGTACAGCCGGCAGCAGAGCGCTCAGCAGAAGCATCGGAGAGCTCAAAGGCCTGTTCAACGGTGAGGTTTTCCAGGCCTTCAATTTCCAGTACGCGGCCGGAGAAGGCATTTTTCTTACCTTTCTTCTCGACGGTCAAAAGGCCTTGCTTGATGCCGTAGAGTGGAATGGCGTGCACCAGATCACGCAGGGTAATGCCCGGCTGCATTTCACCTTTGAAGCGAACCAGAACAGACTCAGGCATATCCAATGGCATAACACCGGTTGCCGCCGCAAATGCTACAAGGCCTGAACCTGCAGGGAAAGAGATGCCCAGCGGGAAACGGGTGTGGGAGTCACCACCGGTACCCACGGTGTCTGGCAGCAGCATGCGGTTCAGCCAGCTATGGATGATGCCATCACCAGGGCGCAGGGCGACACCGCCCCGGTTCATGATGAAGTCCGGCAGGGTGTGGTGAGTTTCCACGTCCACTGGCTTTGGATAGGCGGCAGTGTGGCAGAAAGACTGCATAACCAGGTCAGAAGAGAAGCCCAGACAGGCCAGATCTTTCAATTCATCACGGGTCATTGGTCCGGTGGTGTCCTGAGAACCGACAGTGGTCATTTTGGGCTCACAGTACTGGCCAGGACGAACACCGGGCACACCGCAGGCTTTGCCGACCATTTTCTGGGCCAGCGTGAAACCATGGGTTGATTCTTTAGGGGGCTGCGGGCGACGGAATATGTCGGAATGGCCCAGATCCAGCGCCTCACGAGCCTTGTCCGTCAGTCCACGGCCAATGATCAGGTTGATACGGCCACCGGCCTGTACTTCGTCAAGAATAACGTCGGATTTGAAGGTGAACTCAGACAGAACTTCCCCGGACTCAGAGAGGATCTTGCCATCGTAGGGGCGAATTTCGATAACATCACCCATGTTTAACTGATCCACCGGGGCTTCAAACACCAGGGCACCGGCATCTTCCATGGTGTTGAAGAAAATAGGGGCTACCTTGCTGCCAATGCAGATACCGCCAGCACGCTTGTTGGGCACACCGGGGGATATCATCACCAAAGAACCACAGTACCGAGTTGGTGGCAGACTTACGGGAAGAGCCGGTACCGACAACGTCACCCACGAAAGCAACCGGCAGGCCTTTGCTCTTGATGGCTTCAATTTGCTCAAGCGGGCCGGTAACGCCGTGTTCTTCAGGCTCAAGACCATCACGGGTCATCTTGTAGGCAGCACGAGCATGCAGTGGAATATCCGGGCGAGACCAGGCGTCAGGGGCAGGGGACAGATCATCGGTATTGGTTTCACCGGTCACCTTGAATACCGCCACCTTGATGGTTTCAGGCACAGCATCACGCCCGGTAAACCATTCTGCTTCAGCCCAGGATTTCAGCACGGCCTGGGCATTGGCATTGCCATCTTTGGCTTTTTCTTCCACATCGTGGAAAGAGTCAAACACCAGCAGGGTTTTTTTCAGCTGTTCAGCGGCAAGTTCACCCAGCTCGGTGCTGTCCAGAAGGGCTATCAGGGTTTCGATATTGTAACCACCCAGCATCATGCCCAGCAGCTCAACGGCTTTCTTGCTGTCCACCAGTGGGGATTCAGCTTCGCCCTTGACGAGGGCGGAGAGGAATCCGGCTTTTACATAGGCTGCTTCATCAACGCCGGGGGGAATACGATTTTCAAGGAGGTCCAGAATATATTGTTCTTCACCGGCTGGTGGATTTTTCAGCAGTTCAATCAGGCCTGACACCTGTTCTGCATTCAGCGGCTTTGGTGGGACACCTTCTTGGGCACGCTCTTCGACGTGTTTTCTGTAGGCTTCTAACACGAGTTCTACCCTCATCATCTGTGGCAGGCTCTTGGGCGATCCTTCGACAAACCTTTATGATCTTATGGGTCCGTCAGACGTTCCAAGGAAATCTTTACCAGTAGCACTGGTGGCGCGGGCAGTATAGCGAAAGGTGCCTGTCAAGTTAAGTAAAGACCGTAATAGCCACTATTTTTTCTGTGAATGGCTGTTTCGGTATTTGTGATTTACGCAGGCAGCATCTGAAGAAGCCGAAATGGCCTCTTCAGGTGGAATTGACAAAAAGTCAGGATTCTATGATTTCGTAGCAGGGCTGGTAGTGGCTTCCGGGCAGTTTCATCCGGTGCTGATCAACAAACGATTGCAGAAGGTTGTCCATCTGTTGCATCAGGCCCGGTTCACCACTGAGTTTATAAGGGCCATGCTCACGAATCAGGTTTACACCGTCTTCCTTGATATTTCCGGCAACAATGCCCGACATAACACGACGGAGGTTGGCTGCCAGCTGGTGGGCCGGGAGATTGCTGTGCAGTTCCTGGCTGGCCATGTTTTCATGGGTGGGCTCGAAAGGCTGCTGGAACTCCTGGTCAATCTTTAACAGCCAGTTAAAGTAGTAGGCATCCCCGTGTCGACGACGGAAGCGGGTTACTTTTTCCAGGCCCCGGGCCATGATCGTGGCAACCCTGGCTGGATCATTGACGATGATCTGGTACTTTTCCTGCGCCTCTTTGCCCAGTGTATTGCCAATGAAGTTGTCAATCTGTTCAAAGTAAGCTTCCGACCCGGCGGGACCTGTCAGGATCATGGTCAGGGGAATGTCTTTATTGTCCGGGTGCAGGAGAATACCGATCAGGTAAAGAATCTCTTCACAGGTTCCCGGTCCACCCGGAAACACAATGATGCCATGCCCCAGACGGACAAAGGCTTCCAGGCGTTTTTCGATATCGGGCAGGATAACCAGCTCATTGACAATCGGGTTAGGAGACTCGGCAGCAATAATGCCAGGCTCGGTCAGGCCAATAAAACGACCATGACTGATCCGTTGCTTGGCATGGCCAATGTAGGCACCTTTCATCGGCCCCTTCATCGCACCGGGACCGCAGCCGGTACAGATATTCATTCTTCTGAGGCCCAGCTGATAACCGACCAGTTTCGTGTATTCATATTCATCACGGCCAATGGAGTGTCCACCCCAGCAGACCACGATATTGGGCGTCTGTTTGGTGATAAAGGCGTTGGCATTTCTGAGTACCTCAAACACCAGGTGGGTGATGTCGGATGAACTTCCGTGATCGAAACGCTTGTCGCTGGTGATCAGGGACGAAACATAGAGAATATCCCTGAGCACGGAAAACAGGTTTTCCCTGACACCCCGGATCAGTTTTTTATCAGCAAATGCAGATGCGGGTGCATTGATCAGTTCAAGTTTCAGTCCTCGGTGTTCCTGAACAATGCGGATATCAAATTCGGAGTAGGTTTGTAACAGCTCTTCTGCGCTGTCACCTTCCATCTCATCACTTAACACAGCCAGGGCGCACTGACGGAACAGGCGATGCAGGCCAGCTTTGGTATTATCCTGAAGAATATTGACTTCCCGGCTGGACAGTACTCGCATGGAGCCTACCGGGTTAACAATGGCGGAGACTACATTAGGTTTACTCATTATGCCCCCTTAAAGGATGGTGTTCGGTGTCTGACAGCATTTTTTAGGTGGTTATGGCAGTAATGGATGCTGGTCAGGACAAAAATATATTTAACTAACTATCGGATCCTGTGGGTTGAAATCGAGTGAAAATTACCGTTTTTACTGATTGAGAAAATTAAAATTCCTATTGCAATAAGCAAATTATACCGGTTTTGGTCGCTTATGATCAGTCTTGACGGAATGATGCCGCTCTGACAAATTGGCAGAGATGCCACAAACGCCTTTGCCTTTTTGTTGAATGTTGACTGGTATTTTCTGTTTTCGATTACCAATAGCTTGATATAAGATGTTGCCACAATAATAAATGAATGACAGATAACAGGAGATCTCGATGCCTGGTCAGCAAGAGGTGGAAGCGTCTGTGGAAAGCGTGGTGGTGGTTGATGACCATAATTTTGTTCTCGGGTCCGTTCCCAGGGGGAAGATGCGAGAAGAAGCACTTTGCCACAGGGCAACCTATATTTTTGTCTTCAATTCAGCAGGGCAGCTGTATGTTCAGGAGAGGACCCTGAATAAGGATATTTATCCGGGCTACTTTGATCCCGCTACAGGGGGCGTGGTTACCGAAGGGGAAAGCTACGATCAGGCGGCTGAACGGGAGTTGGCTGAGGAGCTTGGTATCGAGAATGTGCCCATCACTTCGCATTTTCACTTTTTTTTCCATAATGATGATTGTCAGGTCTGGGGCAGGGTCTACAGCTGTTATTATGATGGTCCTTTGACCCTGCAAGAAGAAGAGGTTGCCAGTGTGGTGCTGGAATCACCGGACGAGGTGCTGGCGAACCGCAACCACCGCAATTATACGCCAGACAGTCTGGTTGCTCTTGAGAGGCTGGTTCACTGTCTCAAAACATTCTGATGTAGGCCAACGTGTTTGGCGACGATAGGTAGTGTATGTTTACAGGTATTGTGAAGGGATTTTTTCCGGTTGGTCGAATTGAAACGTTCAACGAACTGAATCGTATTACTGTGCTGTTGCCGTCCACATTGCTGGAAGGCCTGGAAACCGGAGCCAGTATTGCAGTGAATGGATGCTGTTTGACAGTTACTTCTTTTGACCGGGAAAGTGTCACTTTCGATGTGATGAAAGAGACCCTGAGGGTTACTAACCTGGGGGCGCTGGGGGAAGGTGATAAAGTCAATATTGAAAGAGCTGCACGCTTTGGTGACGAAATTGGCGGGCATCTTCTCTCTGGTCATATTCACGATACTGTTGAGATTTGTGACATTAAGCAGGAAGAAAACAATGTGACAGTGTTCTTTCAATTTGCTTCTGAATGGCAAGACTATATTCTGCCTAAAGGCTATGTGTCTCTGAATGGCTGTAGTTTGACTATTGGTGAGAAGGTTGAGGGGGGGCGCTTTTGTATCCATCTTATTCCGGAAACCTTAAGAATGACGTCATTTGGTACAGCGGAAGTTGGCGATAGAGTTAACCTGGAAATAGACAGCCAGACACAGGCGATTGTCACTACGGTGAAAAGATATCTGGAATCAACCAGGTTATGATATGTGTGGTGATATAGTTCTCTGAACCTTTTTATGCTGTCGCAGGGTTGCAATTTCTTGAGATACAACCCTGTGTCGTTCCGGTATCTGTTTCTTCATTATTTTTCTGCTATTTTAAAAAACTTTAATATGATTATTACGTCTTATATATCATTTGAAAAAATTTGCCGCACGGCCCAGAATGAAAGTGCTCACTAGCGTGTCCAAACGGGATTAGATCCCGCTGCTATTGTAAGAGTGATTAAGAAAGCGCCACCTGATCGGGTGGCGTTTTTTATTTACAGCAGAGTACGGTTGGCTCTACTTACTTTTTCCTTTGCTTTTGCTGACCGCTGGGAATGCAACTTTATAGACGTCATCGTACTGGCTGGCAAAATGTACAGAGATGCCTTCACGGATGTAATCCGGTAGCTCATCAAAGTCTCTGCGGTTATCTTCCGGAAGAACCAGGTTCATAATTCCCTGCCGTCGGGCAGCAATCACCTTTTCTCTGATACCGCCCACAGGCAATACTTTGCCTGTCAGGGTCAGCTCTCCGGTCATTGCCAGATTTTTCAGGGGTTTAATGCCTTTGGCCAGAGAGATTAAAGCGGTTGTCATGGTGACACCGGCACTGGGGCCATCTTTCGGGGTGGCACCTTCCGGAACATGGAGGTGTATAAATGCAGTTTTCAGAAAGTCTTCCTGAATACCCAGCTTTTTGGCGTGACTGGTGGTATAGCTGTATGAGATTTCAGCCGACTCTTTCATCACCTCACCCAGCTTGCCGGTCAGTTTAAAACCGGCTCTTTGCTGATGTATCAGGCAGGCTTCAACAGGGAGTGTAGCACCACCCATTGCGGTCCAGGCAAGACCGGTGACTATGCCAAGACCTTCCATGGTTTTTTCTTTACGAAAGTAGGGCGCGCCGAGAAAGTCTTCCAGGTTTTTAGCCGACACCGTCAGCTTGTGTTCATCATTTTCCAGGAATTTGACGACAACTTTGCGAATGATTTTTTGCAACAATTTCTCAAAGTGACGAACCCCTGCTTCCCGGGCATAACCATCAATAATTTTACGGAAGGTTGTATCTGAGATTCTAAGCTGGCTCTTTTTCAGTCCGGCTTTGTTCAGTTGTTTGGGCCATAAGTGATTCTTGGCTATCGCCACCTTCTCTTCGGTGATATAGCCGGACAGCCTGATGACATCCATTCGATCAAGCAGTGGTCCCGGGATAGTATCCAACTGATTGGCTGTGCAAATGAACAGGACTTTTGACAGATCAATTCTCATGTCCAGATAGTGGTCAAGAAACTCGCTGTTCTGCTCAGGATCCAATACCTCCAGCAGCGCAGATGCGGGATCACCGCGGAAGGACGCACCAATTTTATCAATCTCATCAAGCATGATGACCGGATTGGAGACTTCTACTTCCTTCAGTGCCTGAATCAGCTTTCCAGGCATCGCTCCAATATAAGTACGACGATGTCCTTTAATCTCAGCTTCATCTCTCATGCCGCCCAAACTGAAACGGTAAAATTCCGGTCCAGAGCTTTGGCGACGGACTTGCCAATAGAGGTTTTGCCCACACCCGGAGGGCCTACCAGCAACATAATGGAGCCGGATACTTCTTTCCGGTAAGCACCGACTGCCAGAAACTCAACAATGCGCTCTTTAACATCCTCAAGACCGTCATGGTCGGAACTGAGTACGTTTCTTGCGTGATGAAGATCGAGGTTATCTTCAGAGTACAGGCCAAAGGGGACCGATGTCGCCCAATCGAGGTAATTTCTGCAAACGGCGTATTCCGGGGAGCCGGTTTCCAGAATGGAAAGCTTTTTCAGCTCATCATCGATTTTACTCTTGGCACTTTCAGGGACGGTCAGCTTTGCCAGTCTCTGCTCGAACTGTTCAATCTCGGCAGTTCGGTCATCTTTCGATATGCCCAGCTCTTTTTGAATGACTTTAAGCTGTTCCTTCAGGAAGAACTCGCGCTGATGATTACTGATTTTCCGGTTAACTTCCGCATTGATTTCACTCTGAAGGCGGGCGACCTCCTGCTCTTTGCGAATCAGCACCAGTACCTTTTCCATTCTGCGTTGGACAGGAATGGTTTCCAGTACTTCCTGAAGCTCCTGTCCGGGAGCGGTGGTAATAGCCGCTGCAAAATCTGCCAGGGGGGAGGGGTCTTTGGGACTGAAGCGGTTCAGATAATTTTTCAGCTCCTCGCTGTACAGGGGATTCAGCGGGATAAGCTCTTTGATCGCCTGGATCAGTGCCAGTGCATAGGCTTTTACTTCATCGCTGTCGTCTTCAGGGGTGTCGATATAGTCGACCTGAACCAGGTAAGGAGGCCGGCGACGTAACCACTGTCGTATTCTGAAACGTTGCATTCCCAGGGCAATAAACTGAACCTGGTCATTGTCTGACACAATATTATGGATTTTGACAACGCAACCTACCTGGGGAAAATCTTCCGGTGCAACGTCTATACCGGGCAATCGGCCAACAAAGCTGAGACCAACCGCTTTATGAGGGCTCTGGCCAACACGTTGCAGTGTTTCTCCCCACTCCTCATTGCTGAATACTAACGGTTGTACCTGTGCAGGAAAGAAAGGGCGGTTCGAAACGGGGATCAGATAGAGTTTGTCTGGTAGCGACTGGTGTGGAAGTACAAGTCCGGTACTGGTTTTTTGGCTGTCTTCGTCCCCATCAAGCACTTCGGGGTTGTTTGGATCCTGATCTGTCATAGTCTGTCTGCAAAAGCTGGTTTAACAGGAAAGTCTGGTTGATATTCTGTTGCAAAGGTATGGTGTAGCGGGCTTTAAGGAAGCCTGGGCTAACCCGTTACTCAGTGCTTCAACCTTGTGTTCTGGATAGTCTATTTTGAGGCTTATCCAGTAATTTCAATAGTCAGTGCACTTAAGTATGGTTTAGATAGTCAGGATTGGTAACGGGAATATTGGGCTGCTGACCAGTGGTAATGGAGAGGGTTTTATCCACTGCTCATGAAAGTTATGGCTGATGAAATGGTGACAATTTAATGACGGCAATCAGCCTCTGGAGTGATAATACAGGTAAAGATCATGGCAGCTTAAACCCTGTGCATAGTATGATTGCCTGACCTGCTGCGCTGGCGGCCAGGCTATGAAATGTCGAAGTGCTTGCAGCTCAGTATGCTGGAAGCTGCCAATTAAGTGGGATAGTATTTCCTGACAATAATAATAAGGTGTGTAGTATGCAAATCTATGACTCTTTTTATCGTATTCCTCTTTTAACTGCCTTGCTTATGTTGCTGTCATTGCCTGTTAATGCGCTTGTCATTAATAAGTATGACCTGCCAGACACTATTGCTGCGGAGGGTGATAAACCAGAGCTTAAATTGCAGGGTGCGGCAGTCAGGTCATGGTATCTGATGGTTAAAGGGTATATCGGTGCTCTTTATCTGGAAGAGCCGACCAGTAGCCCTGAAGAGATTTATGCCTCTGACACGCATCAGCGAATGGCATTTGTTTTGCTCTTGTCAAAAATGAGCGCCCGACGGATAGCCAATGCCTTTTATGAATCCATCCAATTGAACAGCCCACCCGATGAGCAGGAAGCGGTGAAAGAGGACCTTGAGAAAATCTTTACACTGGTTGATGGTTCAATGAAAAAAGGTGAACAGGCTGTGTTTGAGTACCTTCCGGGTAAAGGGTTGCGGATTGAAATTGCCGGTGATGAGAAAGGTATCGTTCCTGCCAATAAAGAGTTGTTTAATCTGTTCCTGCGAGTGTGGATTGGTGAGACACCACCCAGTAAGCCTTTTAAAGAGCAGGTTTTGGGGGTTGCTCCGGCTGCGTGATAATTTGATCCGCTTATCTGCCCGGGATTTTTTGTCTTGCAGTTATCCCAAGCATTGCCTTGAATGTTCTTAAGGATGGTTTATTCAACAAAGCTGTTTTATAGACAATCTATCAATAGCGGATTAGTTATCAATTTTAAGGAGTCATTGATATGGATATCAAAACCCTCGTCTTTTTAGGTGCATCTTTTTTCAGTATCTCTGTCTTTGGGGCTGACCAGAAAGCCCGGTCTGGTGATCAGAAAGTTAATGTGAACCAGGCAAACATGGAGCAGCTGGACAAAGGACTTCTCGGGGTTGGACCCCGTATCGCAATGGAAATTGTCAAGCATCGTGATCAGCATGGCCCTTATCAGAGCTTTGATGATTTGGATAAGGTTAAATATGTTGGCAGCAGAATGCTGGATAAAAATAAAAATCGTATAGTTTTTGACTGATCTGTTTGGCCAGGAAGCCTGGGTGAGTTCAGGCTTCTTCAGTTAATGTTTTGTCTCGGGTTTCGTTGCTTCTACAATGCAAAATCTGAATGGGCTGTTATTTTTCCTGGCATCCCGAGGATGCTATGGGTCTGATGTGGGGGATTTGTGAGAGACGCAGGAGTACAGTCTGGCCTGACGTTTGCCGTCGGGGCATTTGCTTTGTGGGGGCTGATCCCCATCTATTTCAAGATTGTTGAACAGGTGTCTCCTTTGGAAGTGCTTGCTCATCGGGTTTTCTGGTCATCACTTTTGCTGGTTTGCTTTTTATCTTTTCGCCATAAACTGAAAGGGATCCTTGAGATAATAAAGTCACCACGGATACTGGGCTGGTTGGTTTTGTCGTCGCTGTTTATTGCTGGAAACTGGCTCTGTTTTATCTGGGGAGTGACCAATGACAGGATTCTGGAAACCAGCCTCGGTTATTACATCAACCCGCTGATCAGCGTTTTTTTTGGCTACTGTTTTTTGGGGGAACGTCTGACCCGATACCAGATGCTGGCGGTGTTTATAGCAGCAGCGGCGGTATCAATGCAGATGTTTTTGCTGGGTAAACTGCCCTGGGTCGCTTTTGTACTGGCCTTGTGTTTCGGGTTCTATGGCTTGATCCGGAAAAGGATTAATGTCGATGCGACCTCTGGGCTGGCTATTGAGACATTGCTGTTGATGCCTCCCGCCGCTTTCTATTTTCTGTGGTTGATGGGTAATGATTTGCATGCTTTTCGCTTTTCTGATCCGGATACCAGTCTTCTCCTTGCCCTGTCCGGGTTTGTGACCACCATACCTCTGGTGTTGTTCAATATGGCGGCTCAAAAGTTGCCGTTAACTGTGTTGGGAATCATGCAGTATCTGGCACCATCCATTTCATTTCTGGTGGGTGTGACAATTTATAATGAGCCGCTGGGTGTGGTGCAGATGGCTACTTTCGCTTTGATATGGCTCGCACTGGTCATTTTTACGCTGGATGGCCTGTTTCGACATAAGCGACAGCGTGAACGATTGGAAGTCCCTCACGCTGAGTAGGTCTGGTTTATTGTCTGTCAGGGGTGCCTTTTTCTTTACTTTTTTTGATAGAGGTTTTTGAGCGGGCTTTCCTGACCGGGAGTGATAGAGCCTGCTCTCTGGGCAGTACCCGGTAAATCTGTCGGTAGTACTCTTTTTCAAGGTCGCCAGGGGTTTCGGGAAGGGGCACCATACCCATCTGTCTGAGATAGGCTTCCATGCTACTGAGTGATGGTTTGTTCATTGAAGAGTCCTGGATGATTCTGACAAAAGTAACGAAGACAAAAGATGTCGGCAGCAGGGCTTATTCCATTAAACCGGGTGCTGACATAGAACGCTAAATGGTATGCATACTGCATGCCATTTTTTTGACAGCATGGTTTTCTGCTTTGTTCTACATGCTTGATGTATATTCTTTCGCTGTTTTGCTTCAGTTGTGCGGGGTTGAATGACTAAGACTCTCTTCACTCTAAAGCTCAGTCTGTGATTTTTGGTGTGTGCTATTGATAAAAGGTGTTACTTTCCGGTTGGTTTTCCTTGCTTGGGTAACATTTTCAGCGGTTTTCATATTGCAAAATTTCCGTGCTAATCAGCTTATCGGGCTGTGGTTTTATATCACGGATAAGCAATTTATTAGATTTTCACTGCCGTATATCCGATTTTGAGAAATACTGTAGGCAAAGGATGACATTGTTCTTTCCAAGATGCAGTTGAGGCAGTTATGTATTCTCTTCGTGAAAAAGACCAGCTGGTAAATCTGTATTATGACCAGGCTTCAGTATGTCAGGGGATCACTGTTTATGTTCGTTTGGATAATGGTGAGGAATATGCTCTGACATGGTCAGAGCAGTCGGGGATATTTGTTCACGATGACTGGCTTTCTGTCAGGTTGTCTTTGGAGACCAAAGGAAGACAACTGTTGTTATCTCTGAATGCTGAGATTAGCAAGGGAGTCAGTTGGCCAGGGCGCAGTTGGCATCCCTGTTGCGCTGTCAGAATCAATATCGCCTCTCTGGGTGATATTTCCGGTTTGTGTGCCCATTATCTTTATAACAGTTGGTGGACACGGCCGCATTTTGATTGCGCCCTTAACAATCTGCCAGAGAAAACACAGTCTTTGCTGTACGGTCTGGGGGCAGAGTATCACCACCTGCTGGCCGTATGTGATGAGCAGGTTCGCTGTGAATTTCAGGGTGGGGACGTCGCTGGCATTGAGTTGGTGGCGGGGCCTGCAAAGTCGGGTGTTAGAGATTTTTCGGGCTTGATTGCCATTTATGGTGTCAGTGCAGATCCATTTTTACTGATCAATCACAATGTGCAGTTGGGGCGTCACCATCTATCGTACTATTCCAGACCAAGAGAGCAGCGTACCTTGCCTGAGGTGTTTAACTATCTCGGCTGGTGCAGTTGGGATGCCTGTTATCTTGATGTGACTGAGGAGGCTGTTGCTGCAAAAGCTCAGGAGTTTTACTCCAAAAGGGTTCCGGTAAAATGGATGCTGGTGGATGATGGCTGGTCGGAAGAGAAAGATCGTCGGCTGTTGTCCTGGAAGGAAGATCGGGAGAAGTTTCCGGCCGGACTTGCCGGTTTAAAGCAGACTCTTCAGGATGACTACGGTATTCCCTGGATGGGGGTGTGGCATGCTCTGACCGGGCAGTGGGAAGGTATCGATGCCGAAGCCAGCTTTCCTGTTCCTTTGGATGAGCTGGATTCATCAAGAAGGTTACCCCCAACCTCAGAAGGGGATGCATTTCGCTTCTGGCACGGCTGGCACGACTATCTGGCCCGGCAGGGTGTTGATTTCATCAAAGTTGATGTTCAGAGCAATCTTGCCAACCACTATAGATACCGGGATTTTCCCGGAAAAGTATCCCGGGTAGCGCATCAGGCCCTTGAAGCGTCAGCGGGGCTGCATTTTAACGGACAACTGATCAACTGCATGGGGATGGCCAGCGATCAGCTGTGGAACCGACCGTCATCAGCTCTTGCGCGTAATAGTGATGATTTTTTTCCAAAGAAAAGCGGTAATCTCCAGGAGCATGCACTGCAGAATGCCTATAACGCAGTGTTTCATGATGCCTTTTTTATAGGTGACTGGGATATGTGGTGGACCATTCACGAAGACTCTGATGCCCATGCGCTGCTCAGGGCGGTGAGTGGCGGACCCATTTATACCAGCGATCCGGTTGGGCAGACTGATGCAGAGCAACTGATGAAGCTGGTGTTTAATGATGGTCGGGTGGTTCGCTGTGACCAGCAGGGAAAGGTGGCTCGGGAACAGCTATTTGAAAACCCTCTCTATTCCGGGAAGTTACTCAAAGTGACCAATCGGATTGGGGCAGTGGGAGTCCTTGCCTTATTCAATATTGCCGAAGATCACCAACCGATTACTGAGCGCATCACTGCGTCACCCCTGGAAAATGACAGTGGTGAATGGTTGGTATACTGGCCGACCCGACGGCAATGTTTCAGCCATTCTGAGCTGCCGGAAATACGGCTTGGGCAGAATGGGGCAGATCTGATGCTGTTTTATCCTGAAGAGTCATTGGTCTGTCTTGGACTGGAAGATAAGATTCTGCCAGCCTGTGCCATTGTTGATCAGGTGGTGTGCTGGAAAGACAGCGGTGTTCGCCTTGAAAGCCGACTCAGGCAGGGAGGCAGGCTGTTAATTTACAGTGAGTATCCGATTCTGGAGGTTCGAATCAACGGGCAGGATTATGAGTGGGAGGAGTCAGGTAACATATACCTTATTGATTGCTCTGAGTGGGAAGATGAAATCTTTCTGGAATGCCTGGCCAGTCTGAAGTCATAAGATGGACCGGCAGTGAAACTGCCGGTCTACACCGTGAACACTTTTCTCTCGGCTCAGTGGTGCAGATGGTCAGCAGCATACAGTGTGTTTTCCAGGAGTGTCGCCACGGTCATTGGGCCAACACCACCGGGAACCGGAGTAATCCATGAGGCTCTTTCTCTGGCAACATCAAACTCCACATCACCCACCAGTCGGCCATCATCCATACGGTTGATGCCAATATCAATCACCACGGCACCGGGCTTTACCCAGGCACCTTTAACCAGTCCGGGCTTGCCTGCGCCAACCACCAGGATGTCTGCCCGGGCGACTTCAGCGGCCAGATCCTCGGTAAAGCGATGCGTGGTGGTTGTGGTGCAGCCGGCCAGTAACAGTTCCATGGTCATTGGGCGACCCACGATATTGGAGGCGCCGACAATAACGGCATTCTTGCCACGAATGGGCTGGCCTGTGCTTTCCAGCAGTGTCATCACACCTTTTGGTGTGCAGGGGCGCAACAGTGGGATACGTTGAACCAGTCTGCCAATGTTGTATGGATGAAAGCCATCGACGTCTTTATCCGGACGGATGCGTTCAATCACCAGTTCGCAGTTGATGTGTTCAGGCAGGGGTAATTGTACAAGAATACCATCAATGGCCGGGTCATCATTGAGGCTGTCAATTAACTCCAGCAGATACTGTTCGCTGGTGGAGGCTGGCAGGTCGTGGGATACGGATTTGAAACCCACCCGTTCACAGTCCTGTCTTTTCTTGCCGACATAAACCTTGGAAGCCGGGTCATCGCCAATCAGAATAACCGCCAGCCCCGGAGCCCTGAGACCCTGTGACGTTCTTTTTTTCACCTGTTCGGCGATGGCGTCGGTCAGTTGCAGGGCAATGGCTTTGCCATCAATAATTTTTGCTGTCATATGTGCTGAAGCCTGTTGCTGACAATATTGGTTGATTGGCGAATATTGAAAATGACCGTTAGTTTAACAGTGCTCAGGCTCTGTTGACACAACAGCCTGCTGATAAAGCCACTGGTTCAACCTATATGAAGTCTGTTCGATATAAAGGGTGAGCATGGTGGTTTTTTTCAGACAGATTGGTATGGTCATTCAGACGAAGAAGTTTCCTGCATTATCTGAACTGCTATGTGGATCAAAAAATGCATATGGCAATTGACGAGCGCCATGCTTGTGAGTAGTATTCGTCGCCGTTGACCAGCGGAACTTTTCGGGATTTCCTGAAAGGAGCTGGAAAATTTCGGGGTATAGCGCAGTCTGGTAGCGCGCCTGCTTTGGGAGCAGGATGTCGGGAGTTCGAATCTCTCTACCCCGACCAGTCAGAAAGATGATTAAGCGCCCGTAGCTCAGTTGGATGAGCATCCGCCTTCTAAGCGGATGGTCGCAGGTTCGAATCCTGCCGGGTGCGCCATTTTTCAGATGGCCATTTATCCTGCCTTATGCTTGATTCTTTGGTTCAATTTGAATAGTCTTTCGGTCAGCTACTGGTGGGCGTAGCTCAGTTGGCAGAGCTCCGGATTGTGATTCCGGCGGTCGAGGGTTCGAGCCCCTTCGCCCACCCCAGTTTAACGGTTGTCCTGGTGTTTTGGGCAGCCTGAAAAATACAGTGTTTTGCGTGCTTCGTGGAAGCACTGTGAGCGGAAGTGGTGAAATTGGTAGACACGCTGGATTTAGGTTCCAGTGCCGCAAGGTGTGAGAGTTCGAGTCTCTCCTTCCGCACCAGTCATTAACGGGGATAAGTATGCTTATCCCCGTTTTTGTATGTTTCATCCAAAGAAACTGCCCTGATGGGGGGTGTATGGACCCACTAGTCCTTAGCTTCGGAGAAACGTATATGAATAGTGCAGATAGGAAAAGCTGAGCCAGGGCTGCTGTGTTTTGGGTCTTTTAAATACGCTTTTTCAGGCAAAGTCTGCTTTGTTCGTTGGTTTATACCGTTGAGAAGTGAGAGTGGAGCAAATCCTGTAGGGAACGGGAATGTTTTAATAAAAAGTGTTCCTTTACCTTGCCCGGATCTAGTGTAACAGAACGTGTTTGTGCATTTTCCGGAAGCATTTGCTAGTCTATTCGCCTTTTGGCCCATTGTTTACACAGGTTTTGGTGTTGAGGAACAAAAATGCAAGTCTCCCTTGAAATGACTTCCGGTATTGAGCGCAAGCTGACTATCACTATCCCGGTTGCTGATATTGATAGTGAAGTGAATAAGCGTCTGCAGGACCTGTCCCGACGTGTTCGTCTGGATGGCTTCCGCCCCGGCAAGGTTCCAATGAAAGTGGTCAAGCGTCGTTACGGTGCCGGTGCCAGACAGGAAGTGCTCGGCGAGATGATGCAGTCTTCCTTCATTGAGGCTATTCAGGAGCAGGATCTGATCCCTGCTGGTGCGCCATCTGTTGAAGCTCAGTCTGATAACGACGAAGGGTTTACCTTTGTTGCTACCTTTGAAGTCTACCCTGAAATTGCTCTGAATGATTTCAGCGGCATTGTTGTTGAGCGTCCGATTGCTGAGGTTCAGGAGTCTGATGTAGACGAAATGATCGAAACCCTGCGTAAGCAGAGCACAACGTTTGCTGACGTTGAGCGTGCTGCTGAATTGGGTGACCGCATTACCTTTGACTATGTTGGCACCAAAGACGGAGAAGCTTTCGAAGGTGGCAGCGCAGAGAACTCAACTCTGGAGCTGGGCTCTGGCCGCATGATTCCGGGCTTTGAAGACGGCCTGGTGGGTGTGTCTGCCGGTGAAGAGAAAGTGCTGTCCCTGACTTTCCCTGAAGATTATCAGGCGAAAGATCTGGCAGGTCAGTCTGTTGAGTTTGCCTGCAAGGTCCACAAGGTGGCTGCACCCGCACTGCCTGAATTGAATGACGAGTTTTTTGCTCGCTTTGGCTTAAGCGAAGGTGGTCTGGAAGGTTTCCGTACGGAAGTGTCCAGAAATATGGAGCGTGAACTGCGTCAGGCAGTTAAAAACAAAGTCAAGAATCAGGTAATGGATGGCCTGTTGAAGATTCATGAGGTGGAAGTGCCTTCTGCCCTGACTTCTCAGGAAATCGACCGTATGCGCGAACAGGCGGTACAGCAGTTCGGTGGCATGAAAGGTGGTTTTGATCCAAAGCAGCTGCCAGCAGAACTGTTTGAAGCTGATGCCAAAAAGCGTGTTGCTCTGGGTCTGTTGATTGGTGAAGTGGTTAAGCAGCGTGAAGTCAAGGTTGATGATGAGCGTGTGCGTGCCATGATTGAAGAGATGGCTTCCGCTTACCAGGAGCCACAGCAGGTTATCGACTGGTACTACAGCAACGATGAGCAGCTGTCTCAGATCAAGTATGTTGTTCTGGAAGAGCAGGTAGTAGATACTATTCTGGAAGCGGCCCAGGTTTCAGAACTGGCATGCAGCTATCAGGACGCTATCAAGCCTGCTGAACGTGCAGCTGAAACTGAAGAGGCAGAGCAGGAAGAGTCCGCCTGATACCGCTTGTAGAAGAGCATTTTATGAAGAGCGAGGGGAGTTGCTGGCTGATTGGCCAGTTCCCCTGACAAGCAGCTAAGGTTTTACCGGCTCTGGTCGTTTTAATCTGGTATGCAAGCGACTAATCTTTCAGTTTATATGACTGACAGGTCAGTCGCTTTTCTTCGACTTGGCAAGGAGTTAAGACAGGATATGTCCAATCTGATAGACCCGCACGCCGTTGCGATCACCAACTCAGGACTGGTACCTATTGTTGTTGAACAATCAGCCAGAGGTGAGCGCTCTTACGATATCTATTCCCGCCTCCTTAAAGAGCGAGTGATCTTCCTGGTGGGTCAGGTTGAAGATCACATGGCAAATCTGGTGGTTGCTCAGCTGCTATTCCTTGAATCGGAAAATCCGGACAAGGATATTCACCTGTACATTAATTCACCGGGTGGATCGGTAACTGCCGGGATGTCTATTTATGACACCATGCAGTTTATCAAGCCGGATGTTTCCACCATGTGTATTGGTCAGGCTGCGAGCATGGGCGCTTTGTTGCTGGCTGGTGGTGCTGCTGGTAAACGTTATTGTCTGCCACACTCCAGGGTAATGATTCACCAGCCGCTGGGAGGATTCCAGGGCCAGGCATCAGATATCGAAATCCATGCCCGTGAGATTCTGAGCATCCGCAGTAAGCTGAACCATGTTCTGGCTCACCATACCGGCCAGCCTCTTGAAGTCATTGAGCGTGATACTGACCGTGATAACTTTATGAATGGCGATGAGGCAGTTGAGTATGGCCTGATCGACCAGGTCATGAATCGTCGTGGTGAAGACGGCAATAAAGACAAAAAATAAGCTGGACGATTGAGCTGATGGCTCTTTTGTGATCTCCGGCGATATGCTCCGCAATCAATGAAAATAGCCCTTGTAAAGTGTGCTATTTTCATTATTTATAGCGCATGCAGGTTGATTTTTATCCAAAGTCGTTGAACACTAACTCATTGGATGGGTTCTCTTGGTATGGAGAGCTCTATCAGAATAGCTTTCCAGAAACATGCATGGTCCCGGATGGTCAGGGCATGAATTCTGGTATCAAGCGGATCAAGCACTTGAAAACATGCCTCGTTGCCTGCATCTTATCAGGCATGTAATTGTGAATCATGAAATGGGCTTTGATCAGTTTGACTGACAGGTCTATTTTCATTGTCTATTTTCACTGGAGAGTGCAGGGCAGGCATTGTCCGTATAACAGGGTAATCGAATGACCGACGAAACAAGCGGCAAGGGTGAAGACAGCAAGTTGTTGTACTGCTCTTTCTGCGGAAAGAGTCAGCATGAAGTGCGCAAGCTGATTGCCGGCCCTTCCGTATTCATATGTGATGAATGTGTTGATCTATGCAACGACATCATCCGTGAAGAAATTCAGGACAGCAGTGGCGAAGAGTCTTCAGATAAGCTGCCAATCCCTCGCGAGATCAAGGAGACTCTCGACGAGTACGTAATTGGCCAGCCCCGGGCCAAGAAAGTCTTATCTGTAGCGGTATACAACCACTATAAGCGTCTGCGTTTTGGCGATGCCAAGGGCGACAAAAAGAAAGAAGAAGTCGAGCTGGGTAAAAGTAATATCCTGCTGATTGGTCCCACCGGAAGTGGTAAGACGCTGCTTGCTGAAACGCTGGCGCGTATGCTCAACGTACCATTCACCATTGCTGACGCCACGACCCTGACGGAAGCAGGTTACGTCGGTGAAGACGTTGAAAATATCATTCAGAAACTGCTGCAGAAGTGCGATTACGATGTAGAAAAAGCTCAGATGGGTATTGTCTACATTGATGAAATTGACAAGATTTCCCGCAAGTCTGATAACCCGTCCATTACCCGTGACGTTTCTGGTGAGGGTGTTCAGCAGGCTCTGCTCAAGTTGATTGAGGGTACGGTTGCATCGGTTCCGCCTCAGGGTGGGCGCAAGCATCCGCAGCAGGAGTTTCTGCAGGTTGATACTTCCAATATTCTCTTTATCTGTGGCGGTGCTTTTGCCGGTTTGGATAAAGTGATTCGTGGTCGTACTGACAAGTCTGGTATTGGCTTCTCTGCACAAGTCAGCAGCAAGGACGACAAAAAGGATCTGGGTGAAACCTTTAAAGAAGTTGAGCCGGAAGATCTGGTGAAATTCGGTCTTATCCCTGAGTTTGTTGGCCGTCTGCCTGTCATTGCAACGCTTGAAGAGCTGGATGAAGAGGCGCTGGTGCGCATCCTTGTTGAGCCTAAGAATGCACTGACCAAGCAGTACAGCAAGCTCTTCGATATGGAAGAGGTGGAGGTCGATTTCCGACAGGAAGCTCTGCGTGCGGTTGCCAAAAAAGCCATGGAACGCAAAACCGGTGCTCGTGGCTTGCGCTCGATACTGGAGGCGGTACTGCTTGACTCAATGTATGAAATACCTTCCGACAAGAGCATTTCCAAGGTGGTGATTGATGCTTCGGTTATCAATGGTGATTCTGAGCCGCTGTTGATTTACGAAAATTCTGAAACACCGAAGGCAGCACTTTCCGATAAGTGATTTGCTATTGCTTGCAATAAAAACCCTTCCTGGCACAAATGCCACTCGTTGTTAGACGAGTGGCATTATTCAAACTCTACCGCTTCTCTCTTTGGTCGATTAAGCACGGCCAATCCAGGTGCATTAAATCCTTTTATTCAGAGTGCAGAATGATCGATTGGGGTGTTCTTTGTATCCTTCAGGTTGATCCTGAAGATTTATTGGATGAAGAACTTTGATGGTATGAAAGGGTAGAAAACCGGATTTTCTGACTTGAGTTTGCTTGTTGGGTAATCGTGAAAACTGATGGAATGGGTTTTCAGGGAGGGTTAGAAAATTGAGGTAAAAAAGTGTCTGGTCGGAGCGAGAGGATTTGAACCTCCGACCCCCACAACCCCATTGTGGTGCGCTACCAGGCTGCGCTACGCTCCGACACAAGAAGGGTAAAAATGCCCCTTCAGGCGCTGGGTATATTACCCTAAAAAACACTATTTGCAAGCCCTCGCGCATTTCTTTTGCTTTTTTCTCTATCGAAAATACTATGATGCTAAACAGGCTTTTTTTCTTCCTTCAGAGCCTTTACTGTCTATCCGTTTATGTTGCATAAAGTGGTTTTAACTTTTTCTGCTTTGGAGAGAATAAATGCGTTTGATGCGAAACTGGCTGCTGGGAAGCACCATGCTTTTTTTGACTACCCTGGCGTATGGTGCAGCGACAGAGTCAGCTGAGGCCGCAGAGAAGAAGATCGAAGCGTTTCAGGTGGTTCTGGAAACCAGCAAAGGAGATATTGTTTTGATGTTGGCACCCGAAGAGGCACCCGTCACCGTCAACAACTTTATCGAGTATGTTGAAAGTGGCTTCTACAACGGCCTGGTATTCCACCGGGTGATTAATAACTTCATGATTCAGGGGGGAGGCTTTGCCGAGGATATGAGCCAGCGGGCCACCCGCGCGCCGATCAAAAATGAGTCGCTGCTGAATCAGCGTCTGGAGAACAGCCGTGGCTCTATTGCCATGGCCAGAACCCAGATCGCTGATAGTGCAACCTCTCAGTTTTTCATTAATCTTAAAGATAATGAATTTCTCAATGGTAAGCCTTATAAGCCGGGTTATGCCGTTTTTGGCCATGTCATCAAAGGCATGGATGTGGTAGACAGTATTGCCAGAGTGAAGACGGGTTATCGTGGCCCACACGGTGATGTACCCGTTGACTCCGTTATTATCAACAAAGCGTATGTTGTGAAAGAGGGTGGCAGGTCGGTGAAAACCGGGCCTGAGGCTTCCTGATATCCATGAGTAAACAGACCATTTCTACCGCTGGAGAACTCGCTCTATCCCTGAAATCAGCCGCCAGGTTGTTCGGGCACCGGCGTTTGCTGGTATGTGCAGGCGATGCGGACTGGTGTAAGACTCAAGTGGTGGAAATGGTTCCAGCCCTGGCAGAGTCTGTTCTTCTGATTGGCGAAGATTTCCCAGAGCTTGCTGCCTCAAATTCAGAAGTCATTGCGGCAAAACAGTGTCTGTCCCGGTTAGGCAGGGAGCATCAGAACATTATCTTTAATGCCCATGCAGGCTTTGATGTCGATGCGTTTGGTGCCATTAGTGGAACCTTAAGTGCCGGTGGCATTCTGGTACTGTTAATACCGCCATTGGACCGATGGCAATATTTCCACGACCCTGAACATCGCCGGATGCAGGTTTACCCTCAACAATTTGAGGATATCTCCGGACGATATTTGCAGCGCTTGTCGCAAATGATTAAAGCCTCCAATCAGTTATCTCTCTTGACTCAGGGAGGAGGATTACGGATTCAGGAGGCTGAAAATAATCCTGATAAAAAAACACCGGGTGACAAGGACGAGACGGTCACCGCCCCCTGTAAAACCCGTTCACAAATGCGGGCGGTCCGGGGAATACACAAGGTGTTTCGTGGGCACCGCCGTCGCCCGCTGGTTCTGACGGCCGATCGGGGCAGAGGGGAAAAGTGCAGCTCTGGGCATCGCAGCAGCACAGTTGTTGCTGGAAGGTGTTGAGCAGATAATCATAACCGCACCCTCAAAAAGTACCGCAGAGGTGTTCTTTCACCATGCCGGGAAAGTGCTAGGCGAGGCTCATGCCGGCCTTTCAGGCAGACTTCAGTTTATCCCTCCGGACGATCTGGTTCAGACAATGCCTGCAACCCAGTTATTGCTGGTTGATGAGGCCGCTGCCATTCCCACACCCTTGCTGGAAAAAATGCTGACTCATCACAGTCGGATTGTCTATGCTTCAACTATTCACGGTTACGAAGGAACCGGCCGGGGTTTTGCCATCCGCTTCAGAAAGGTTCTGGATAGCAAAACACCTCAGTGGCACGAGCTGAGAATGGCCGAGCCGATTCGCTGGCAGCCGGATGACCCCCTGGAAGACTTTGTCTTCAGGGCGCTGCTGCTCAATGCAGTGCCCGCTGCCATTGATAAGCCGGAAAGTATCCGTTCGCAGCAGTGCACTTTCAGGCAGATATCATCTGAAGAATTACTGCTCAATGAAGACTTGTTAACTCAGCTGTTTGGTTTGCTGGTTCTCGCTCATTATCAGACCCGGCCATTTGACCTTCGCCATCTGCTGGATGGTGGGAACATGGAGGTCTACGGTCTTTTTGATCGACAGCAACGGTTGATCGCTGTGCTTCTGGCAGCCAGAGAAGGGGGGATTGACCCGGCACTGGCCGATGATATCTGGCTGGGCAGGCGCAGGGTTCGCGGGCATATGCTGCCGCAGTCGCTGAGTAATCACCTGGGCTTACCGGAAGCTATCTTCCTGAAAGGACTCCGGGTCATCAGAATAGCGGTTCACCCTGATTGCCAGAGAACAGGGTTGGGCAAAATGTTGCTGGATAAACTCCAACAGGATGCCGCAAATAAGCATATTGATTACTTGGGCACCCTGTTTGGTGCCACCGATGACCTTCTGAAGTTCTGGGGCGACTCTTGCTATGTGCCCGTGCGGGTTGGTTTGTCCAGAGACGCCGCCAGTGGTACCCATTCTGCCATGATGCTCAAGCCATTATCGCACACTGCAAAACGCCTGGTTGATCAGGCCCATAAGAAATGCCTGGCTCAGCTGCGGTGGTTATTGATGGATGAACTTAAAGGGCTTGATTTTGAAGTAGTTGCCACCATCTTTGCCATGATGGCACCGATAATCAGGGGCAGTGATGATTATGCTTTGTCCGGCGATAATCAGCGTGAGCTGGTTTCCTTTACAGAGGGGCAGAGACAATATGAGAATTGCATTGATGTCATCAAAAGAGTGACCTTTCGAATACTGGGGGCGGGTGATATAGATGCTGTGGATGCAAGGCTGCTGGTCACTCGAGTGATCCAGAATCAACCCTGGCATCAGGTGGTTGCAGCCTGCAGATTTTCCGGAGAAAAGCAGGCCCGGCAACGTTTGAGAGAGGTAGTTTCTGTGAACAGCAGGCTGCATTTATCAGCCGAATAGCATTTATGGTGCCTGCTTCAATACTTATCTGCACCAGCTGGTGCTTTCCTATGAACCTGATGGAGCATAAATAATGGATCGGTTTACTGTGTTTGGTCGTCCTGGCTGTGGATTCTGTGTACGAGCCAAACAGCTGCTGGAGATGAAAGGTTTGCCTTTCAAATACGTTGATATCTACGAAGAGGGGATCAGTAAGGCTGACCTGTCGAAGACCGTCGGCAAGGAAGTGGAAACGGTACCCCAGATTTTTCATGGTCAGCAGTACGTTGGCGGTTATACGGACCTGGAAGCTTATCTCAGGGAAAAAGATGCCTGAGAGTTATGCATAACGGTAAATTCTTGAATGAGGATTGTCGTTAATTTTAACCAGACGGGCATCACTGCGTTGCAGTCTTTCCTGTCTGGCAGATGGGTCATAGGGGCGAATTCGGTTAAACTCCGGTAACGGCTCTCCCGGCTTCAACTGAATGAACAGGGGGAGGGGCGAGTTAATCTGTGCCGGATACTGTTTTTTCAGTGCCGGATCCGCCTGCCTGAGCGCCTGAATATCCTTTGACCAGGTAATATTGGCCCTCAGGTGGGGAGCCAGTATACGCTTGATCACCACCACTTCTTTGGCGGGCATTTTTTCCAGTAGGCCAATGTCTTCATTAACGGCGACGGAGGCTATGTATTTCTTTCTGAAATGGACAATCGCTTCTTCGGCGGTCAGCCTGACCGTGCCACTGTGACTTGCAGCCCAACTGAAACCAACCCGTCTCGGGGCCTCTGGAAAGAGCTTGAGTTGCCGGTAACATTGCACAAAGTGCAGGTGTTTGACCTGCAGCCCTCCCAGTAAACCATCCCGTAAATCATCGGATGCCTGTTCAATGGCCTCGATGCTGTCGCCAAACAGCTTGCGAAAGTCGGCCATCGCCGTTTTAAACTGATCACGACAGAGGTTCAGTTCTTCGCCCAGTTGTAAGGTCTGCTCAGAAACGCCGACCAATCCGGTTAAGCGGGCGGTCTCCTGTTTGTTCTGCTCTTCGATATAGGTCAGTCGGGTGGCAATACCCGCTGCCAGAGCACGCTGGTTTGTGGATTCGGACTCCGTCTCCATGGTCCAGATGGGTAATCCATGGTCCGATTCAATGGCTTCCCGGAATAAGCGGTTAAGTTCAACCAGTTGAATAAGCGCATCCCTTACGGCGATTCGTGCAGCGGTTTCTTTACTCATAACGTGCCCATAAAAAACTGACGGGGTTTCAGGGAGAAAGGCGGTCGACTTGCCAGTCACAGCCCTTCTCTGCGGACAACCGGGTGTATTGAAAGCGATCGTGCAGGCGGCTTGGGCGACCTTGCCAGAATTCAATGTTCTCCGGCACGACGCGATAGCCACCCCAGAAATCGGGCAGAGGCACTTTTCCTTCCCTGAATTTGCGTTTCATCTCTTCCAGTTTCAATTCCAGAACCTTGCGTCCGGTAATGACTGAGCTTTGATGTGATACCCAGGCACCGAGCTGACTGCCATGAGGGCGGCTGGTAAAGTAACGCAGTGATTCAGCCGTGGAAATTTTTTCTGCCTTGCCCTGGATGACCACCTGTCGTTCAAGGGCTACCCAGGGGAACATAATGGCAACGTGGGGATTGCTGGTAATATCCCTGGCTTTATTACTGCTGTAGTTGGTGAAAAAGACAAAGCCGGACTGGTCGAAATACTTGAGGAGTACCGTTCTCAGGGATGGCATACCTGACGCAGAAACGGTGGCAAGGCTCATGGCATTGGGTTCGGCCAGCTGGGCGTGCTGGGCCTGTTTGAACCAGAGCTCAAACTGGTCAAAGGGGCTGGTTTTCAGGTTGTCCCGACTGAGCCCGGCCTGAGTGTACTCTTCTCTTAAATGGCTGATATCCATGGCGGCACTTTACTGTTAAATGATTTTTTATTTTAACCGCGTCACAGCATTCTTTACAGTGTTCCTGGATTCTCCATGGCTACTCCCCGGGGGTTATATTGAAATGTCGGTCACTGGCTTTTATGAATTCAAGTAACAGTTGTTCAAACCCGTCACCATAGTTGCTGATCGTCAGGGAGTTCAGTGGATAGCCACACACGGTGGATGATATTCGGGTGTTTTCTGAAAAACAAAAGCACTTTTTACCCAGTGTCAGAGCGGTTGCCAGTTCGAAGCCCGCACCTGTGGACGGGTAAGTCAAATCCCAGAGGCAGAACCGGGCGTTTCTCAAACTGTCCAGTCCCCAGTAGTAGCAGGCCAGCTCTTTATGCAGCTCATTGGGATCAGACGCACGAAAAGGGTAAAGCTTATTGACCTGTTCTTCGGTACTGAGCTTGAGAAACTTTTCAGGGATATTGGTTATGGACGCTGCTGATCGACTGTGCAGCTTGTCATCCAGAACAACATCGGCATGGCATTGATAACCATAGTTTCTGAGTAACTCACAGATATGTATCGCACGGTCAATAATTTCCCGGGCCTGAGTTTTTGACCGACTGGTTACACTGGCACCATAAAAGACGACACAATCCTTCATTGCGGTTTCTCTGGCATAAGGTGATCGAACAACTATAGCAGCTGACAGTTGACAGCCGGGTAGAATAACGATGCCGTTGATTCTGGCATCGTTAAAAGGGGCGGATATGGACGTTTATTGGTCCCAGTAACTGTCTTCCAGGCTCATCTCCCGTTCCGGCAATGCCCTGGACAGACGGGGAGAGCTTTGTGCCAGCACTTCAAAACTGACCCGGTTGGCGTACTTGCAAACCTGGGCAAAGGATGAGTAAGAAATCCAGGGCTTATTGTGTTTGCTTGAGGTTGGTAATACCTGACGGTGATAGTAGTTGGCAGCCATATCGTGAATAAGCGCTGCCAATGCACCGTCGCCTGCACCGTTGGTGTTTTTTATGTTTTTGGGGCCGCCAAGATAGGGGCTGATGTGTGAGTATACTTTCAGTGGTTCTTCACAGTGAGCGCGCAGCAGAGGGCGGCTGAACTCATACCTGTTGAAATCACTGATCGCTCCGGAACGGATAGGGTTGTCAGTTTCCCTGGCCAGCGCTTTTTCAGTATAACCACTTAAATAAAGACCTTCGGCACCAGCCGTCAGTAACACCATATCAACCCATTGCAGCATATGCGCAGAAGATGACAGCGGGTCCGGCTCTCCCGTCAATGCCTCGGCTTCTTCTTCGTTCATGGCGGCAATGGTGACGTATTCGTTAAGAAACTCGATCAGTGGCTGCTTGATGGCATTGACCAGTCCCCGGGTGCCCAGGGTCAAAATGACCGGAACTTCATGTTCTTTTGCCAGCTGTGCTGCTTTTACCATGGCGTGATAAATTGGCAGGTCAGGATTTGCCAGCGTATAAGCACTTAGCGCCAGGCCAGAAGATTCGGCGATGATTGTTTCATCGATGTACTCGGGGCTGAGCTGGTTCATAAAACCGGGGCTGATACCGAAGGTTCGCTCACCATCTGCCGTAATCAGCGCAAAGCAGCGGCCAATAGGGCCATCAACCGGCTGAAGCCAGGTAAGATCGACTTTACTGCTGGTATTACAGAGATAGCGATACGCGTAGTCACCCACCTGGATGTTCTTGCTCATAACGCCAAATTGAACGGAACGATCATCTGACAGGACGGAATAATTATGAAGCGTGTTGCCGATGGTGCCACCGGCAAACTGGTCTTCAATAAGCTGCTGCTCGTTAAGAAAACAGTACAGGCGATTGGCCTGGTCGTTATCTATCCATTGAGAAGCACCTTTATCGAGGCCAAAATCCCGTAGTACTGAGTCATCGACTCGGGCAGTAATATCCACAAGGTTCTGATCAATACCACAGATATAGGTGTTGGCCTGGCCAAACACTGAACTTTCCATATCAAAGCGATTGTGGGTATTGACCGGGAAATAATGCTTGATCTTTCGTCGGCCGGGGAATTTCATGAAAGCAAAAAAATTGAAGTATCAGGAAGGGGGGGCAGATTATTCATGAAAAACCGATGGAAAACCAGTGCTTTGCTGTTGTAGTCCACTTGAAGATGCGCCATGCTGACATTCAGTGATGTTAGAAAACGCAGGTGGCTGGTGATTTGCCAGCAAGCCGAATAAAACAGGATAGATCAAAAGATTGTATGATGTTCCAGACAGTGAAAGCTGATATGTTAAAAAAACTGGTGTCAATGGTTGCAGGAGTATTAACCATGGTTTCAATAGCAGGTTGTTCAATGACGACGGAGAGAGAAGCCCTTGTGACCCCGGGAGACGTAATAAAAAGTCCTGCTGATGACCGGCATTATCGCTATATCACTTTGGATAATGGTCTCAAGGTGCTACTGATCTCGGACCCGGATACCGACAAGTCGGCAGCTGCGGTGGATGTGAATGTTGGTAGCTACCAGGACCCCGACGACCGTCTTGGGCTTGCCCACTTCCTCGAACACATGTTGTTTATGGGGACGGAAAAGTACCCGGACGTAGACAGTTACTCTGAATTTATCCGTGCCAATGGTGGCAGCAGTAATGCCTATACGACGGATGTTCGAACCAATTACTACTTTGATATTAACAGCGACCAGCTGCAGCCAGCGCTGGATCGCCTTGCCCAGTTTTTTATCGCGCCCAGGCTGGACCCGAACTATGTAGAGCGGGAAAAAAATGCGGTCGATGCTGAGTATCGCCTGCACGCCAGAGAGGATGGCTGGCGTCTCTTTATGGCGCTCAATGCCACGTCAAACCCGGAGCACCCGAAGAGCCGGTTTAATATCGGCAGCCTGGAGACGCTGCATGATCGTGACGGGCAGCTCTGGCAGTCGTTAAAGGATTTTCATGACAGGTACTATGTCGCTGCCAATATGGGCGTGGTTGTTTATGGCAAAGAGCCACTGGACAAGCTTGAGCAGTGGGTGAATACCTCTTTTTCGATGGTTCCCCAGGGCGCAAAACCCGATTTGATTATTGGTAAACAGCCGTATACCCGGAATGAATTGCAGGCCCGAATCAATATTGTGCCATTAAAAGATACCCGGGTTCTGTCACTGGGTTTTCCCATGCCCAGTGCACAGCCTTTTTACCATATCAAGCCTCTGGGCTATCTTGCCCGAATCATTGGCTACGAAGGCAAAGGCAGTTTGCACAGTTTGTTGAAAGAACGTGGCCTGATTGATTCACTGGCAGCCTACAGCAGTGACCTGCCCAATGAATACAGTGAGTTTACCGTTCGCATGGAATTGACGCCTGAAGGGTTGGCCCGGGTGGATGAGATTACGGCCATGGTATTTGACTATCTTGATCTGATTCGCAGGGAAGGTCTTGAGCCATGGCTCTATGATGAGAGCAAACAAATTGCGGAACTGGCCTTTCGCTATCAGGAAGACCGTAATCCGCAGCAGACTGTCTCAGGGCTGGCAGCCAGAATGCACTATCTGCCACCGGAGCACCTGTTGGAAGCAAATTACCTCTATGACTCCTACGACCCTGAGCTCATCTCAGGTTATCTGGCCAGAATGACCCCGGAAAATCTTCGTCAGGTGGTCATTGCCCAGAACCTGCCTACGGATCAGGTTGAGCCGTATTTCGAGACGCAATACAGCATTCAGCCCCTTGCCGATGAGCTGGCCACACGGCTGAAGACGCCCATTGCCCGACAGTCATTGACTATTCCTGACCCTAACCCGTTTATCGCCAGTAACCTTGAACTGCACGACAGCGGCCAGGTCACTGAGCCATCGGTTATTCTGGAACAGCCGGGATTGCGGCTATGGAGCCTGACCGATACCAGCTTCAATATGCCCCGCGGCAATGTACGGGTGATGATCTCTACACCGGCTGCTTCAGCGACACCTGACGATAATGTATTAATCCAGATATACAAGTCGCTGCTGTCAAGAAGTCTCAATGAATATGGCTATCCGGCCAGGGAGGCGGGTCTCAATTACAGCATCACGGCCGGACGGCGTGGGCTGTTAATCAGCCTTGCCGGATATCAGGACAAACAGGCCGTACTGCTGGAAGACATCCTCAAGGCAGTCACAACCTTCAAGCCTGAGAAGAGCGCATTTGAACAGGAACAGGCAGTATTGGTCAGAGGGCTGAAAAACAAGAAGTTCCATGCCCCTTACCGGTTGGGAATGGATGCGCTTAGCCAGGCAACCTATCCATCCTATCCTGAGGATGATGTTCTGTTGAATGCTGCTGAAAAGGTCACTTATGAGCAATTGATCAGGTATGCCCATGACTTCTACCGGCAGATTCATATAGAAATGCTGGTGTATGGCAACCACAGTCAGCAGGAAGCACTAACACTGTCGTCAATGGTAGAGTCGGCATTACTGAATGACCATAATCGTCGGGACCGCTTTGATCTGCCCTTCCACCTTCTGGGCGACACCAACCGTGTCCTGAATATGGCTATTGAGCATGATGACTCGATGTTGATCAGTTATTACCAGATTCCCGAAACGGATAACCGGGAACGGGCTCAATACGCATTGCTGGGTCGTCTGCTGGCAAATCCGTTTTTTAACAGCCTGCGGACGGAACAGCAGCTGGGGTACGTGGTGTTTGCCGGACCTCGTCCCTTTGAGAAACATCCCGGTGTTATTTTTGTGGTGCAATCGCCCAAGCTGGACCCTATTGGCCTGGAAAGTCGTGTAGATCAGTTTTTCAACGATCAGAAAGCGGTGCTGGCAGGACTGACAGACCAGGAGCTGGAACAGTATCGCCAGGGGTTGATTGGTGACCTGCTGAAGAAAGACGACAATATGGATGAACGTAATGGTCGTTTCTGGCAGGGAATTGCCAGTGGCGAGCTGGATTTTGACAATCGAGTGAAAATTGCGGATGAAATTGGCAAACTCAAGCCCTCGGATATGCAGTCTGCCCTGGCCAGGCTGGTGCAAAACAGGGGTAAGCTTGTTATTCGCTCGTTTGGTGAGCCTCACAGGAAGGCGTACCAAAAAGAGACTGACAGAATCGAATGCAACACCATTGATTGTCTGAAGGATCTACCGGTCAGTAAATAGCTTTTATCAGGGGCAGTTATCGCTGCCCCGATCTTCAATACCCTGTTTTGTATTTTCATTGATAATCAAGACTCAGTTACCTATGCTTTTGCCAACGGATATGGAGAGGTACGAATATGGCCGCTGATGTTCTGTTTTCCGAACTGAATGCCCGGGATAATAAAAAAATTGGTCTGATCACGCTGAATGCTGAAAAAGCATTGAACGCATTGAATCAATCCATGATTGACCTGTTGCTTCAGCAATTTTCTGACTGGCGTGACAGTGATGATGTTGTGGCCGTGTTTATGCAGGGCAGCGGTGAAAAGGCCTTTTGTGCTGGTGGTGATGTGCGGGCGTTGAGGCAGGCGGTTATTGATGGCAAGCCTGAGGTGCCCGGTCATTTTTTTGCCACAGAATATCGTGTTGATTACCTGATTCACACCTATCCCAAGCCGGTTATCTGCTGGGGTAATGGCATTGTGATGGGCGGCGGTATTGGCCTGATGGCGGGGGCTGATTTCAGAGTAGTGACGGATACCTCCATGCTGGCCATGCCGGAAATCAGTATTGGCCTCTATCCGGACGTTGCCGGCAGCTGGATCCTGAGCCATCTGCCCGCCAGGCTTGGCCTGTTTATGGCGCTGACCGGCTGTCGGCTTAATGCGGCTGATGCGATCTATGTTGGCCTGGCTAACCGTTTTATTGATCATGCATTTTGTGACAATGTTCTGGAGTCTTTGCAGCAAGCAGACTGGAACGCCTCAGAAGCCCACGCTGTCGTTTATTCTGTCCTGCAGAAATACCGGGAAAAAAGTGCCGGGTGGCTACCCTATTCAAAGGTGCGTGAACACAGGGATTTAATTGCCGGGCTGATGGATCAACCATCACTGGCCAATGTGATGTCCGCCATTGATAGCCTTGAGACCGACGATGACTGGCTGCTGGCCGCAAGAAAAACCGCACTTCATGGTTCGCCACTGTCGGCAGCCATTGGCTATCGACAGTTACAGCGAGCCCGGCACATGTCCCTTAAAGAGGCGCTTCAGAGTGAGTTGGCTCTGTCTGTCAATACGGTACTTAAGGGCGATTTCTGCGAAGGTGTCCGCTCCCGGCTGGTTGACAAGGATAAAAATCCCCAGTGGAAATTTAACACCGTTGATCAGGTCGATGAACAATTGTTGAATGATCTGTTCAGTTCACCCTGGCCTGAGAATCCACTCCATGAGCTCTAACTGATAGACACTGTCACCTGACACTCCCCGCCCGGGCGAAGGCTCTTAGATCGCTCTGGGAACGTTTCTGTTCCACCGTTCATTGCTCAGTGAACAGGTGGGGCCGCCCGGGCTTGGTTATCGCATAAAATTCCACATTGCGGAACGTTCCATGCCTGCGTTGCCCCGCGTTCTTGTCTTATATCTCCGCCCGATTTCGCGATGCTTTACGACGGGTTTGGTAAGTGTCTGTTTTTTTATGCTCTTTTATAGGGCATGGACTTAATTTTTACTGTGAACTTTATAACAATATCTTTGTCCAATTTAGGGTCATATACAGATTCCTGGCTATACCATCATTCAAAAACTAAAACACCGGTCATAAATTCATGGATATTTATGTTAGAGGGATTCTAAATGTTTCATGTTAAAGCTCATTATTTGGGTTATCAAAACCCGGCAACGAATCCAAATACTGATACCAGGTCCCTCAATTTATCTGACGGGGGCAGCAGGCCAGCCAGAAGGCATATTAACGATTATGATCCCCGTGGCAATCCTGCCGTCAACAATCCATTAGCCAAGCGTCTGTGCAGTTCACATGTGTCATCCCCATTCCATCAGGCGAACCATTCCCCGCCAAACCGGGAACAACTTGGGGGAAAGGGAATGTTTTTGCGACGCATGCAGGAAATAGGATTGTCTGTCCCGCCGTTCCAATGTGTTACCGCTGAGGTAATGAATGCTCTTGAGCAACACCCTCTGGATACCCGTCTTTTAGCTCCCTATCTCTCTGGCATTACCAGTGAACCTTGGGTAGAGACCAGTCTGATGAACATCAGGAAATATCTCAATGCCTTGCCACCTTCAGCGCAAACCAAAAGGAATGACTGGCTGGCAGGTCTGGCAATATTTGTCGCCAGTAATGACTTTTACCAACAGGTTAAAGATTCTGAAGCGGCCAAACACATCAGGTCTCTGCGTGACCAAATATCCAGATCACAGCCGGTTATTGTCCGCAGTTCTGGCATCAACGAAGATAACTACGGCGATGCCCAGGCGGGTAAATACCTCTCTGAAGTTCAGGGAGAAGAGGATGTTTTGCGCACCTGCCTTAAAGTCATGGCCTCAGGTTACCGGCCTGAATTATGTTCCGGGGGTATACCACAACCCATGGCACTGATTATCCAAAAGTGCATTAACTGCAAATATGGTGGAGTAGCCATGAGCTTTCAATCACTTCAGGGTGATAATACCGTCAGGGTTGAGTACACATCCGGTCAACCCAGAGGCATAGTAGGAGGGCAGTCCGGTAACACGCCCCACCGCATCGACATTGTGCGCAAGGATTGCAAAGAAGGTGCTTACAACGCCCAATACATTCGCGGGACCATCTCAAGTCACTTCATCCTGGACGAAAACACAGATAATAACGGCTATTCGGAAACAGCGATTGATACTGATGCACAATCAGACGGTGATGGGTATCGACTCAGTGATGACCAGATTGAACAACTCATGCAAGCGGTGACCAAGCTGGAAGACCTGCTGCTCTGCCCCGTGGATGTGGAGTTTGCCATCGATCATCAGGGTCGCCTGTTCCTGTTGCAGGTACGCCCTATTACCCGGCTTCCCGGGGGTATGGAGTTTGCCATGCCCATACCCAAAGAGACCCTGGCCAGTGGCGAGGACGTCAGTGAAGGCTATTGCACCGGATCACTCTGGTTGGCCAATAAACAAGCCACAGACACTATGCCAGAGGGAGCCATTGTCGTTGCCCAACACGCTGAAGAGTGGATGCTTGAGCCTGAATTTCTGAAACGGGTAGGGGGTTTTGCCGTTGCCACGGGAGGACGGAATGACCATGTGGGGATCTTCCTGAGACAGAAAAAAATACCCTTAATGGTGGCTGGTGGCCAGTACCCGGCAGTGGTCGCTCAGGTTGGCCAACAGGCCACGCTGGCCTGCGCCCGCTTTAACGGTAAGCCCGGTGCCTTTGTTGTTACCGGTGACCTCAGCAGAAAACTGGTCAGTTACGGGAGTCTGTCCTCTGCTTTTTCTGATGTGCCGTTAGCAAGAGACATCCCGTCATGGGAAGATTTGTCCCTCCCACAAGGCACATTCTGTCAGGTCGCCAGCGGTTTTCACTGGCTCTCGGATCAAAATGCCCGCCTGCTGTCACTGTTTGCCCCTGGCGGTGGACTGGATTGTTTGGCACACCCGATAAAACTGAGTATGTCGCCACAACGAGCACATTTAGTGGCAGAGACCAGGGACAGTGTAAACCGGCTGATTCATGGAGCTGAAGCACTGTTGGACGGTTACCGCGCATTCTTGCTGCTGGCGGGTAACAGCAGTTCAGACCGGGTCAAGTCATTGCTGGCAGAATCACTGCTGCTGATCCCCCGGTTCGAAACGCTGAAACAGACCATCACCTCAGCGGTAAACACCATCATTCATCCACTGCAGGCCGTTGAAACATCTCGGCCACCCGTGGGAAGGTTTCGTCAGTGGGTGTCAGCCTGCCATCAGCTACAATCCAGCCTTGAAGCACTCAATCCTTCGGAGGCTGAGCAGGTCCGGAGTGTCCATGAGTTAATTTTTGCCCTCCATAAACGCTTTGTTGAGGCGTTGGGACCGGTCACTATGGATTCTGGTCAGGGCAGGCTTTCTAATGAAGGGGGCATCACCTATGTTGATTGCACGACTCCGGGTGGCTCGGCTGTAAAGACACCGCTATTAAATCCGTCCTGCAAACAGCTCCTCAATGATATAGGAAAATCAGGGACTGTCGTCAGTATGGATGATGCCTTGATTGTTAATCTGGTGTTAGGAAGTCATGTGTGCGTTATCGAGCTACTTGAACACGCAGAGGGGGGAAAAGGACGCATCTTGCGTCTGAAAGTTTCTGACAGTTTTAAGAAACCTGATGGCAGTGATAAACCTGGCAAGTTGAAACGCATGTGGTTTTTGGCGCAGTTACTCAAAGCGGTTGAACTGGATAAGGATGCTGATGGCATCAAGCTGAGTTGCAATACCGTAGCAGGAGAAATTATCGTCGAATGCCCCCGAATGAAATTAAGGTCAACCATGCAGGAGGCCTTTGAAAAACTGCTGTCTGTGTTATGTGGTATGAGTGATCTGGATCTTCACCTCAAAGACAGACCCATTGTTGAAGGAGATCAGTGGAACTTTAACTTTCTTGCACAACGCCTTAACAATGATGTTTCAGAAGAAGCCAATAGATTCGCCTTCAACCATTGTCTTTTCTTATTGGCCTATAGTTTTGCGGACATAATTTCCAGCTACTCTTCGTTATTAAGCAAATACCACCAACAATTTATTGATCATGTTCAGGAGTTAAAAGGGTTGGTGATTACATCGGATGACCAACTTCAGAAAATGTTTGCGAGTGATAAGATTGATCTGGACACCCGCAGGGAACTCTTACATCATCTTTTATTATCGTCAAATTGCAAAAACGCTACCCAATTGGTTGATCTTGTGTATGACGACTTGAAAGATCAATACTATATTATCGAACCATCTTGTTGGAGTTACCGCCTGGCGTTTAAGGTTCCACCGGGTCAGCCACTTCCGGGTCATAAAGAAAAGATCAGGAATGTCCTGCTGGAGCAAGGGCTGCAGTATGCCAGCCGACGGGTTCGAAATGATAAAGACCTTGTATTACCAACCATTGCAAAGCACCCAAATGACTTGCAATATGTTAGCCAAGGACTGAAGAATGACAGAGATGTCGTCATGGCCGCAGTCACTCAACAAGGCAAACAGCTGGAATATGCAAGCCCGGATTTTCAGGATAATGTTGATGTTGTAAGGGCCGCTGTCGCACAGTGTTCGCATGCTCTGCGTCATGCAAGTGAAAGAATCCGAAGCGATAAAAGCATTATTGAAACCTTAATTGCTGATGATGCTGATGATATTGGTCTCTTGGTTCATGTTAAGCAAGAACTATTGAAGGATCGCGATTATTTGCTGGGCTTAATCGGACATAATTCTTTAGCTTTCAGGTATGCTTATACTTGGCTTCGAGATAATCCTGACTTTATCGTTTCAGCAATCGACGCAAATCCCGGAGTCTGGGAATACATACCCTCACCCTTGAAAACAGAACTTGAATCTGCAAGATCACAACACAAAAGTCAAACTGAAAGTCTTCAGACTAAGGCTGCTGGTGTAAGATCCTCTGATCCTGATGTTTGTAGCTCTGTTAAGTCAAGAGCGCTCACCAATACTAGCTGCTTTTCGGTTATCAATCCTTTAATCATGACAGGCGCGTACTCTGTTCGTCCCCATATTCGGAATGCTTTTCGCACAGATAATGGTTTTGTGCATCACAGTTGGCAGGCTTCAGCGTGCCCGGTTGAATCGTTGCCAGCAGTTGCTTTGCCAGATTCTTTTCGCAGCCAAAATCATCCCAGTCCACAGTGATTAATGGTGTCCCCATTGAGCGGCAGATCTGTGGCAGGATGGCCTCATGATAGTTATGGATATCGCAGAGGTACGACAGTGGGGTTCCATCCTCGGCACTTCTTGCCCGCTCAATCAGACGGCTATGGGCAATGTTCGGAGCGGTTCTGAGATAAATGACCGCGCTGATCACCGGATAATCCTTCAGTCTGCGCTGGATTTCACAATAATGCAGCATATAGCGTTCATCCGGTTTGACCATCCCCAGAAAGTTCGCCTGGGTAAAAATCAAATCAGAGTAAAGGGAGCGCTCAATCAGATAGTTGCGGTCAGTGGGCAACTGCTCAACAATGCTGGCCCGGCGATTGGTAATGTACTCCTGAAACTGAATACGCTTAACCGCATCATTTGGGTGGTCTGTGAACTCCTGAAGCAATCGTGTAAATTCCGGGTCATTCACAGGCTCCTGAATGGCGTCCCAGCCCAGCTCTGCTGCCAGTTTGGGAAGAAGAGTTGACTTGCCCGCAGCAATGTTGGCTTCTACAGCGACGAAGTGGTTGGTTTGCTTCATTAAGGACCCCGGTGACTGATGATACAACTCATGACCTTTCCGTGCTGGTCATGAGAAGGGCAGGCACTTTATGAGGTTAGGCGTCCATGATCAATAAGTAATAGGCGGAAAGGGGGTAGGCTTGGCCGTGATATGGCTTCATTGGCCCTGGCAGACTAAATGGGTTGGATTGAGCCTTGTTGATATTCTCGGTGTGTTGTCAATGTCTAAAGACCCAAAAAGCAATGTAACTCTTCCATAAAAGCAACTCAAAAATTCAATGATCCTTGTTATTTAGCTATTTTCTTATGAAACATTTGCAAGATGTTGAGCTGGGTCAACTTTTTGTAAGTTTGCAGTGGATACAATGCGCGCAGTTTTTGGATGGAAGATTTTGATCAAGTCTGAAAGGTTCTGGCTGCTGCATGTGAACGGTACAGTCAACATACTGAACACCTTGTCAACCAGGCAGCTTTCCCAAAATCCAATATTTCCCCTCATCTTGTCGTAAGACAACAGGAATACAGCTGTGAAAAAGACACTGCTTGCTACTGCAATTCTTCTCGCTACATCTGCGGCTAATGCGGCCTGGACTTCTCCGGATGGTTCTTTGACCATTGGTGGTGATGCTGAGATTAACTTTGATGTGGTTGATCGTTCCTATGAAAATCGTCCAAACAATGGAGATAACAATCCGGAAATTGAGCTAAATGACGATTCACGTGTAAAGATGATGGTGCAGTGGGACACTACCCGTGAAGATGGTTCTTATATCTCCGCTAAAATTGAGCCACTGATGAAGACCAATGGTACTGTTGCACTGGACGACGCCTATTTAATGTTTGGCCGAAAAGACAGCTGGGCATTCCAGATTGGCCGTTACGAAGCAATGAATCTGTTCCCGCTGGGTAAAGACGTTGCGCTGTTTTATGCTGATGGCGCTGACAGCATTGGTAGCGGCATCTATTACTACATGGCGAAAGAGGGCCGTGGTCGTGGTGGTGATGCTGGTCAAGCTCGTATTATCAGCGAGATGGGCAACTGGACTGCCGAAGTTTCTACTGTTTACGGGGAAACCAAAAGCGTACTCGAAAGCAGCAAAGAGTATTTAAAGGATGCTGTTGACATTGATTCCAGCCATAACAGCTTCATGGTTCGCCCTGCAGTTAACTATCTGAGTGATGACGGCTTCTTTAGCATCAGTTTTGGTGGTGAATATGAAGTCAACGGTGACTCTGTTACTGCAACAAATACAGTCACAAAGGAAAAATTTGAACTTTCTGACCGCTACGGTCTGGCAGCCACCACAACCCTGAACTTTGGTGAACTGGTGTGGAACACCAGCATCGCGATGCAGGATGCCAAAGACGCTTGGGAAGCACGCACGTTCAATACCAACATCACCTATAAAGACGCATTCGGTCTGGGTACTTCTTACGCCGTTAACAAGTTTACCAATAAGCCTGAAGATGCCAAGTCTTACGCTGTTTACACCGCTTAGTGTGCCGAGATAAATCGGCAAGATGTTAAGGGTGAAAGTCCCTGTGGGGTAAGACTGGCGGGTCGCCCCAGCCTCGAGTCATGCGCCGTATATCGTAAGGTATCCGGTGAAGCGTTGACAGGGGAGCCTGTAGGCTAAGTATTGAGCTGCGAAATCCAATAATCCGAGGTGCTGATGTTGTTAAGCGATGCAGAAAGCAATATTGCAGGTTGCACTACACCGCAAGTGACCTGTGGGCCTCGCGCAGTCGGAGACCTTGTGCATGCAGGTACGCATCTTGTGCGGAACTCGGGAGATCCTGCTGGTTTCTCCTGTTTAGCCATAGGAGACGCAGTAGGGAAGGTTAATAGCCATACGCCTATTGTCGTCGGCAGGAAGTCGGACAAGCCCATAGTACCTGAGAAGCGCCGAACAAAGCAGAGAGATCTGTGGCGGAGGTTGTGGAGGAAAGGGGTTTGACCAAGAGGAATATCCAACAGGATGTCCGTGACCCGACTCAGCGCGGGAATAGCACTATGTCCAATCTGTTGGGTATACGTCAGGCTGCGGCAAAGGATCGTCGTTTACAGTTCACGGCCTTGTTTCACCATATTACACCTTATCTGTTGAAAGACTGTTTCTTTCAATTGAAACGGAGGTCGGCAGCGGGGGTAGATGGTGTTACATGGCAAACCTATCAGCGGGATTTGGATAACCGGCTGGCATCCTTGCACGAACGATTACATAAAGGAAGCTATCGCCCCCGAGCGGCCAGAAGGATAATGATTCCGAAGGCTGACGGTGGTGAGCGTCCGATCAGTGTATTCTGTCTGGAAGATAAGATAGTCCAGCAGGCAGTAGTCAAGGTATTGGAGGGGATTTACGAGAATGATTTCCGTGGTTTTTCTTACGGTTACCGACCTTTGAAAAGCCAACATGATGCATTGGATGCTCTGACGGTGGGAATCAAACGTAATCCGGTGAACTGGGTGCTGGATCTGGATATTCGGAAATTCTTCGAACAGGTCGAACATGAGTGGCTGATCATGTTTTTAGAGCATCGGGTGAGGGACAAGCGCATTATCCGCTTGATAAGACAGTGGATACAAGTAGGGCACTACGACGGGGATGGTCGTCGTGTTCGAAGCGTAAGAGGGATGCCACAGGGATCGGTGATATCGCCGCTATTATCAAATATTTATTTGCACTACGTGTTTGACCTTTGGGTTGACCAATGGCGAAAGCGGGAAGCCTCTGGACGAATGATTGTGGTTCGCTTTGCGGATGACAGTGTGCTGGGCTTTCAGCGTGAGCATGATGCAAAGGTCTTCCTGAGTGAGCTTGGTAAAAGACTTGGGCAGTTTGGTTTGTCCTTGCATGAGGATAAAACCCGATTGATACGCTTTGGTCGCTTTGCCAAAGTTGACTTGAAGAAAAGGGAGCAGGGAAAGCCGGAGACGTTTACGTTTCTTGGATTTACTCATATCTGCGGTATTAGTCGAAGCAGTGGAAACTTCAACATTGTCAGACGAACCAGCAAAGAGCGAATGCGAGCGACATTGAGCAAGATCAAAGACTATCTCCTGAAACACAGGCATGACCCCGTGCCGGAGCAGTTGAAGTGGTTGAGACGTGTACTGCAAGGTCACATGAACTACTTTTCGGTGCCTGGCAATGGACTGAGAATCAATGCCTTCAGGACAGCAGTGCAAAAGATTTGGTACAAAGCCTTGAAGCGGCGCAGCCAGAGAAGCAGACTGAACTGGAAGAAGTTTGGTGCCTTCATCAACACTGTGTTGCCCAAAGTAAAAGTTCTTCATCCATGGCCGGAGCAACGGTTTGACGTTAAATACTCGAGGTAGGAGCCGTATGCGCTAGCAGTGCAAGTACGGATCTGCGCAGGGGGTGGCGGGTGACCGCCATTCCTACTGTGACCACCATGCCAATCATGGACTTCACTAACGCGACGGTAACATTTGCACTGTCTTACTCTGACACTGAAAACGCTTACGGAAACAAAGGCCAGGATTCTGATACCACCGCCTTCCGTACCCGCTTCAACTACTACTTCTAAGCACCAACACGCTTAAAGTTAACCCAAAGGCTCCTTGCTCCGGCAAAGAGCCTTTTTTTACGACCGGACTTGTTCCCGCAATCCCTGGACTGTAGCGATGCCCGAAAGCAAGCCTCTCGCAGGTCAGCCTCCTGGTAAATTATTTCGATGAGTTTGATGTGTACAATCTCCGCTCACCCTGAGCGGAGTCGAAGGGTGATTGGCACAGTTTTCAGGCGATGGAGTTTACGCCTTTCGACTCCGCTCAAGACGAACGGGGTTTGGAGGTCAATAAAGGAACCCATCAATCACATTGAAACCATGTGCTAGCTTTCAGCAACTCCGGTTGCAGACGGGCCTGATACCGGAGCCGGGTGGTTTCTCTCCACTCCCCGCAAAATACAAATATCTTCTTGCAATCGGATCTTATCCTGTTCAAGGCGCTCCCGGTATTGGCAGTACCTGGTTTTGAGCAGGTCCTGGTAGAGTTCACTGACCGAGTGACTCCGGGTTTTGCCCAGACTTTCCTTAATGATGTGGTGAAAGATAAACATCATTCTGGCAAGATCTTCCTGGTCTTTTGCCGGGACAGGAAACTTGGTCATCAATCGTTTGAAATCCGGAAGTTCTGTTGCAGCTTCCGGGGAGTCGATATCCCCCATACTGGCAATAACGTTGCTAATATCCTCCTTCTTCACGCCATATTCACCTTCTAACACAGTGCTGAACTCATTCATGCTGTTATTAAAGTTACTCTGGTGATAGGCGGTGTGAATACCTGCCCATAATAGCCAGAGTGACTTCCAGGAATCCTGGTATCTATTGGTCATATTTTTGATAACCAAAAAGTCATTGCTGCTGTATTCATGGTCAGGCTGATCCAGCGGATGATTGAGCAGATAGGCTTCATCTTCCATGGTCTGCTCCAGTTCCTGGCTGGCATGCTCCAGTGGTGTCATGGGCCTGGCATTGGCGATGGCTCTCAATACGTTCAGTGTGGCACCCGCTGCTGCCGCTATGGCCACCGGTTTCCATGAGAACTCGCCAATGGCTCTGGTAAGACCAACATAGGTAACGCCTGCAATACCACCCAAGGCACCTGAAATACCACCTTTAGCGGCCATGCCTGCAAGATAGCCTGTTGATATATTGAGTTTTTTGACAGTATGGCGGCCTAGTGCCGCCTGTTTGTCATCTGCGGTATATACATGCCCGTCCGGGCTCTCTATGCCAAATGCGGCATTTGATGCGCGAATTAAAGATTCGCCCATTTGCTGTTGCAAAGCTGCTGATTCCATAAATTTTACCTTTGCTGCTGGAGTGAATAGTTATTTGAATTATCCAATATATTGCAACCGCCGCCGGACAGGTATAACAACCGGGTCAGTACCGATTGCAAGCACGTCATGAGATACTCACAGAGTCCTTCTATTTCTCTTTCAGCTGATTCTAGAGAATGATTTTCATTTTGTAATGTTGGAGAACTTAATTGAATACGGGGTGTCTAAAATATGTTGAAACAATCAATATTAAATATTCGGCTGGATAAACTCTGAATTTCCGGCTCAATTAGAGGTCTCGGCTAAATTTAATGCCCTTTCCCTGGCTAGCCAATTACAACTCTACTCGTTTCTGTTCGTCAGTAAAGGTGAAAATGCGTGAATATGGACTCAGCAATTGTCTGCTTTCACCCGTCAGGTATTTCGCTAGTAAAAGCCTGTCCTATACCTAATTTAGTAGCTGATGTTAATAGCCCCTCTCCTGTTGTCTTTACGAGTTACTGTTCAGGGGGTGTTCAAGCCATTCCCAATAATGTCAGGGCTGAGATGAAAGCCGCTCAAGACAGTCCGAAAACAGAAGCGGGTTTCAGTTGGTTGGAAAGGGAAAAAAGGGAAATATGTGACTATAAAATTGCCCTGGAGGAGTTTATGGCCTTTGGGATGCCAGTTTCAAAAGCGTCCCCTGACTGTAATGATGATCCCATGTTTCTCGATCAGCTCAGCGCTACAGGCAGGATAAAGGTTCCTCACACAGACTACCCGGAACGTTTCAGCCATGGGCCCCTGGCTGAGCAATTCGCCAACAGCATTATCCACTGGCTCCAGCTCATTAACACACCCTACGCTGAACGAGACTCTTATTCAGTGACGGAAGATGATGCTGCAAAGCAACAGCTGAAACCACAAAAAAAATCTCTGGGAATCTTTTATCCTGAGGATTATCAGGTTCATGAACTTCCCAAACTGTCTAAAAGCAAGCTCTACGGGATGCACTCTCTACCGGAATATTTTGACTCGGAATTCAAAGCCAGCTTTGTCGCAAAGGGTAACAAACATACCCCAAGTGAGTCTCTTGAGGCTTTTTTTCATGGTCCTACCATAGCGGACTGTGCCACAGCCATGCTGGCCTGTCAGTATCGAGCCATTGAAACCATCATTGGCACCAGCAAGTTCAACAGGATCTTTGGTTCACCGGTCTCAAAATTCAGAATTGCCCGCTGGCTTTATGATGGCAGCAACAATACTGATCCGATCGATTTTAACAACCCTCTTTACAGTCTGTTTGACGATCTTCTGTATGTGAAACAACCTTCCCTGGATCCAGTGAAGAAGCTGTCTGAGTCGGATATCAATAAGGGTGATATCCTCTATATTCTGGGCGTTGACAGCTACCGCGCAAAGCACAAAACCGGTGATTATATGGGGTATAATCTGATATGCACCGGGCAAAACAGCAGTGGCCGCAATCTCTATCTGGGGTTTGGTCCGGATAGTTTCGTTGAGCCGAAAACCTATGACCAGATAAAACGCATGTTGATTAATGGTTATAACAAGCCACCGAGTACTGAGACACTCCGTGCTATCAAGCGGGGGGAAACGCATTATGCTCAGTGGGTTGACCACATCGTGCCTGATGACCATTCTATTGGTGGTATCAAATGTGCGCTTCGTTTCAGTCTTTTTCGTTGGGAATGCTTTACGGCACGTTACGATCAAGCCTGGCATCAGCAACCACCGTTGCCTTTACCATCGGTCAGGGAACCAAAGCCGGTGGATCATGGTTCACCGTTCCCCAGTGAAAATCTTGTTGATGATTTCGAACATTTTGAATCCGCCTCATCACAGCAGGACCTGATGAAGCAGACTGCCCTGAAGTTCACTTACTCCGTGATTAATAATCTGAATGGGACACCGGACAAGAAAAAGCCCATGGGACTATTCCTGACCGGACAGCCGGGAATAGGAAAAACCCATCTTTGTGTGGCGGTTGCCAGAAAGGCAGCTGAATATGGTGTCAACACCCTGTATATCAACGAAGCAAAAGCAGGTAGCCTCTTGCAGGATTTTGGCGGTGATCTAAAACGATGGTATAAAAATGTTGACGAAATCCTTGCCGGTAAGGATTTGGTGGTATTCGATGATGCCAACAGTGAGTCCGGGTGTACCCAACTATTTCTGGCGGAAATAATGGAACATGTGATGACGGGTAACAACGCCATCTTGATCAGCTCAAATCACCTTATTCCGGTCAAAAATGCAACGCCTGGCTTTGTTGACCCTTTAACTGAAACTGCCCATAACTTTTTTTACCTGAGTGAATTGCAGGGACGCAGTTACCGTTCCCAATGGTGGGACAATCCTGAAGTGAACTCAGCTGACGCATTATCGCGACTGGGTCAGTATCAAGGTTGCAAAGCGGCGGCCGTGCTTACAGAGCAATCGGTATCAATGGACGATGTCGCTAAAAAACTCAGTATTCCGGTGTGCCAGATCCGTCGTGTGGGTCGCTGTCATTTGTCTGGAAGCCGTTGTTTCAGCCCCGATTACTATTTCAGCGATTTATCCAAGGCACAGCATCAGGCTGTTTTTATGGAGTGTCGTATCAAGGGTGATGAATCTCACTATTGCAGAAATAAAATCGAGCAGTTCTTACATGTTGTTCAGAGAGTACATAACGAAGGCTTGAAGCTGGTTGTCAAAACCGATAAACGCCTACTGTTTTTACAAGATGTGCAGAAATTTCTGGATAAAAATATTTGGGAGCGAGAGAACACCCCGGGAATTATTGACCGGCTAAATCATATGTTTCCGGACTTCATTACGACGCGCTCAATATAGACCAATCTGTCAGAAAAAAGTTTGAACGCCGATTACTGACGATAACTATCAAACCCATCTGCTTTTGTGGCGTATTCATTAATTGTTTTATTAAGATCCTCTGGAATCTCCTTCAGTGGTGCTTCGGATGGTGTGAATTCATACAATGTGAATAATGCATCCAGAGTATCTCGGAAAACTTTTACGTCCCGGGTAAACAGAAGAACGGTAGAGCAGAAGTTAGCTACCGTATTGGAAGAAGATTCCGGATAATACCCATTCCCCAGCTCCTCTTTTATAAATTTAATATCTCTCTGGTCGGCATAGTTCTTACGTCCATATACAATATCTTTCTGTTGGGCATAGTTCTCATGAGCTGTTGCTGTGAGTAGCTTGTCACAAAATTCAGTGAGTGCCTTTTTTTGGTGATCAGTAGGCCCCTCGGTTTTGCTGCATTGACCAGTACTCTCGAACAATCGATAGATCGCTTTGGAACACCGGCTGAAATCAGAGGGGGTCATAACAAGCTTGAAAACATCCAGTGTGGATTGTATGAAATTAGGTCTGTAATCATAAGGGTTAAAACATCTTTTATTGAGTTGAGTGGCTATTCTGGTCAGGCCGTGAGCCTTGGCAGTAATTTCCTTATGATTTTTACTATCGATTATTCTCTCAAATTCCGATACTTCTTCGTTAAATCCCTCTACCAGTATGTTTAAACCTTTTAACAAATCAGTATTTCCATCTGCTTGCATCAGTTGTCTGATTGGGGATAATCTTGTTGGGACACTTACACTACGTTCAGATAAATGCGGGCCAGAACCAGCTCCTCCAACTAATTCACCAATATTAATCTGGTACTCATCCAGTAGTTCTTTAATCACTTCTTTCGCTTTTACAAGAGCTATATGCCGGGGAAGCGACTTTAAGCCTTGCAAAAAAACTATCTTTGCAGTTGTTTCATATGCAGGTGGTGCGTCAGCAGGTGGTGTGTGGGTGTCGTTAAATGTGGGTAGTGTGTTACTGCCAAGCCCAGTATTCAATTTTTAATCCTCATCAATTATTTTCTTACTGTAAACCTGAAGCTGTTCCATCCTCAGCAGACAATTCATTCGACGCGATTATTGTAGACCAATCTGTCAGAAAAAAAGTTGGAACCTTTTAACCAATTACTAATCCAAGTTATATACAGGCTTGTTTATTAGAACCAACCTACTAATTATGATTTATGCAGGAATGATAATTGATGCTGTAGTGACTGTTGCACTTTGGCTATTAACTATCTGAATTTAAACGCCAACTTTTAACAGATTAATATAAATCACAAAGGTCAATCAAGTATGGATACTACACCCACCACCTATCAATCAGGCGTTCGTCTTGAATCCCAAAATCAAGAATCCAGGGGGAGAGAAACGGCTACTCAAAATAGCAACCCTCCGACTTTTTGTGGTCATACCTTAAGTGGTGATCACCCCCTAACCCAAAAACAACCATGCCAGAACGGGAGCGCTGATGAAGGCCTGAAAAAAATTCCTGATTCTGATGGGCAGAGGCCCGTGGCAATAAGTAAGGAGATGAGTGATTTCAGAATTACCAAAGGTAATCCAGCCGCCTGTTTACCAGGTACCAAAGCGTCTTTTCGCGAAGATAACAGTACTTTAAGAATTCATTTTCAGGCTGTAAGCATGATCACTCCTCCTCAGGAATATTTCCCGAAAAGTAACAGCAATGCGCCCCTGGATGAGCAATTAACCAATGAAACGATTCGCTGGCTCCAGCACAGCAATACACCTTACGATAAACGGGGTTCAGTCAAGACGAAGTATTACCCACCTGTGAAGGTAACAAGTGACAATCGAATGGGACCGATACCAAGAAGATATAGACCGCCACCACTGGAGGTTAACAAAAGCCTTGGGATCTTTTACCCTGAGGACTATCAAGCCCGTGATCTTGATCTTAGAGATCTGATCAACGGTTCGTCTCTCGGTTTTCACTCACTACCGAAGTATTTTGACCCGAGATACAAGTCCAGTTTTGTAGCAACCAGTGAAGGAGAAACACCAAGTGAGTGTCTGAGTGCTTTTTTTCATGGCCCTACTACTGCGGACTGTGCCACGACCTTACTGGCCTGTCAGTATCGAGCCATTGAAACCATTCTTGGCACTGATGAATTCAACCGCCTGTTTGGTTCGCCGGTTTCGACATTCAGAATTGCCTGTTCGCTTTTCTGCAACAGTGGAACAATGGTTCAAGATGTGTGTGAAGATATGTCACTTCCCTCTGGCGTTTTAAAGCCATTCGAGATGATCAACCCTTTCTCTGGCAGCTTGTTTAGCTTGTTTTCGTTCGGGGAGCCTATCTCGAATCCAACGGGCATTGAAGCGGGCGATTTGGATATCAAAAAGGGGGATATTGTCTATATCCGGGGCGTTAAGAGCTACAGTGCAAAACACAAAACCGGCAGTGCCATCGGTTTTAATCTGATATGCACTGGACAAGACAGCAGTGCACAAAATCTCTACCTGGGATTTAGCCCAGATAAGTTTGCTGAACCGAAAACGTTCGAGCAAGTCAAAAAACTCCTGATTGATGGCTATAACCAACCACAGAGTACGGATACAATTGCTGCTATCGCAAAGGGGGAAACGGGGTATGCCGATTGGACCGATCATACCCTGAGCTATCAATCTCCCATTGTTGGTCTTACCTGTGGATTGCGCTTCAGACCTGAGCGCTGGACACAATTTTTTTTAAGTGATAAAGCCTGGCATCAGCAACCGCCGTTGCCTGTCACACCGGTTCTGAAACCAAAACCGGTGGATCATGGTGAACCGTTCCCCATTGAAAATCTTGCTGCCGACTTCGAGAATTTTAAAACCGGCTCATCACAGCAGGACCAGATGAAACAGACTGCCCTGAAGTTCACACACGCTGTGATTAATAACCTGGATGAAACTCTGCCCAAAAAACCTATGGGGCTATTTCTGACCGGATCAGCGGGAATAGGAAAAACGCATCTTTGTGTAGCCGTTGCCAAAAAAGCAGCTCACTATGGCGTCAACACCCTCTATACAAGCGATGAAAGAGTAGGTTGCCTGTATCTGGACCTCGGCAGTGATGATAAACAATGGAATAGAAAGGTTGACGAAATGCTTGCCGGTAAGGATTTGGTGATAGTGGATGATGTTACCAAATGTCAGTCCGGCATCACCAAAATGTTTCTGGCGAAAACCATGAAACATGTGATGGCTGAAAACAAAGCCATCATGGTCAGTTCAAATTATCCTGTCCATATCGATAAAAAACATTTCGGCATTATTGATCCCTTGACCGAAACTGCCCATAACTTTTGTTACCTGAAGGATCTACAGGGAGACAGTCGACGTTCCCGATGGTGGGATAGCCTTGAAGTCCAGACTGATGATGCATTATTGCAACTGGCTCACTATCAAGGGGACAAAGCGGCAGGCGTGATCACTGAGCAGGCGGAATCAATGGATGAGATTGCCATAAAACTCAGTATCCCGGTGGAGCAGATCCGTGAGGTGGGTCCCTGCTTTTGCCCGGAGGCCAAAGGCTAATGTCTGATTTCTATTTAAGCGATTTATCCAATACAAAGCATCAGGCGGTTTTTCTGGAGTGCGATATGACCGGCAGTCAATTGAGTCGCGGGTTGAAAATTGAGCAGTTCTTAAACATTATTCAAAGAGTTCACGATGAAGGCTTGAAGCTGGTTGTGAAAACCAATGATCGCTTATTGTTTATAGAAAAGGTAATGAATCATTATGAAGACGACTTTCTTGCTGAGCAACAGAAAAAGATTCGTACTACTGACCGGCTGAAGAATATGTTCCCAGATTTTTCGTAATGATTTTACGGTTCAGAACATTCCTCATTTGGCAGTGAACTAAAACTTTTCCCTATGGTCAGAAATCCATGTTGGATGTGTCAGAAAGTCATAACTGGCACATCTTCTTGAGATCACGTGTAACACTGTCATGAAGAATTGACCATGTTAACTACTACTGCCAGTCCCACCATTTCTCAACCAGAAATAGCAACATCCGCCAACTCATCAAAAGTACCTGCTTCCCCTGCAAATTGGCTAAGCCCAGTGCTGAATTGTGCTTATGGGACTGTCAGCGCTCTTCACAAAATTACGCGCAAGATCGTATCTGCTCCTGCTCAGACGTTTATTTTTCTGGTCCTGGCGAACAGATGTATAACACCGGTGAATGCCTCCCCCCATTCTCCGTCCTCGGCCACTCCTGCAACAATGGGGCTGGGGCCGTCGGTTAAAGTACCCTCTGCACCCCCTTATTTACCGCCACCACCTGAACCCGGGTGGATGGCTACGCTGACAAGTGGTCGTCCCGCTTATCGGGACCATGAACGCCCCCGTACTGCAAACCGTGGCTCACCGGCAAGGAACGGTCGACCCGGTATGGACAGGGTCACTCCGCCCCGCCCTGAGAACCGGTGTGTTGAAAAGAACCTGTTCCCCTTCTATTCAGGACCACGGATCAGCCTTGCCTGTCCCGGAAAGATTTTGCCATTGGATCAAAGCCGCAATGTACGACATGAGTACCTGCAGTGTGGCAGTGCCGAATCCTCCTGGACTCGCTTTCCGGATCCGTTGGATGAAGCCGCCTGGCATGCATTGAAAAAAACAGACCCTGATCAGGCCGTCCAATGGTTGCGCGACCTTCCGGCCCCTGAGTATGGGGGCATTTTGGACTACCCGATTGACGTTGTCTGGAAGTGGGAAGATTGCCGACTGATTAAGGATTCGGCTATCTGTGGGACTTACCGGGTATGTGATCAACAAACGCCCACCGGACAAAATCGACGTCAGTCCGATACCAGGAATTGCAGGGATGTTGCCCGAAGTTGCTACGCCGATGTTGTCCAGGTGGGACGCAGCCCCTGTGGCATGGGCAAACTGGTCTATAACGTGAAATTTGTGAAAATAGACTCGCCTGACTTGAGTCCTGGAAAACCCGGGGTTATCACGCGTCTGGCCAATGGTTATGACTTGTTACCTGGTGAAAAAGAGCAGCTGTCGGTCAGCATTTTTTGCCCGGCCAATGGTGATGACCTGTTAGGTGGTGAAGAAGGGCAGCTGTCGGTCAGTAATTTATGCTCGCCTTCGGTTCGGCTGAAACCAACACTGAATATTAATGACCCAAAGAATGCCTACCAAATTCACACACGTAATAATAATCTGTGGCAGCCTGCATCCCTGCAATGTCGCCTGAACGGTTTTGACAATGTCAGCTTTGAGGTGCTCACCGATCGACGAATTCTATCCAGTCCACCCAATACTCTCTGGTTCCCTGACGGCGATATGTCGTCAGCCATTGTGTGGGGGGGCGCATTTGATCTGAACGGGGGCTATCAATCCAGGGGCTATCCTTGTGGGTTAATCGTCGCAGACACGGCAAGTTACACCTTTAAAGATCTGTCGTTATCAACCATGTCTGCCGAAACATCACCACTGATCAGGGTGCAGCTTTACCAATCCACCTGGCTGGGAGAGCGGCTGAAATCCACCGCCTATTTTGATGAACATATCCAGCAGCTGGTGGACCCCGCGACAGATAGCGGGGCCAGTGATACCCTCAGAACTTCGACACGCTACCAGCTCAGTTTCGATTATGGAGCCGGCGCAGCAATTTACCGGACTTATTTACCCGGGCTCATCTATTATCCGGGGCGACTGTTATTCTCCCCTGATGCGTTGAGCTTCGAAGATTATCTGGCTCCCGATAGCAGATACACGTTCAAGGTAACCATGAATCTGAAAAATATGCCGTTCTACTACCAGCCCTGTGCATCAGAGCCTGCGGCTCCGGATTGCCAATGGTATGCATTATGGGGGTTGTTCAGCCCGGAGCGATATGAATCACGCAGTTTTTCCCTCAAAAGCCTGGATATTACCGTCACAACTCCGCCGCAAGTTGAATTGAGAAGCTGGCAGCCGATATTCTGGGAGTTTGTACGGTACGCTCAGTTTGTCGCTCCGCTTTATGGGGCCTGCAAAGTGGTAATGGCGGGGAATTAATACTGATACCCACCAGGGGGGCGGAGTGCTTACTACAGCAAAATAAATGCCCGTCGATGGAACCTTTTATTGGTCGGATGGTCGAATCTTATAAAATAATTTTTTAATTACCTTTATATCCCTTTCATGGAGGAAATATGACCACTTTAACGGTAGTACTCACATCGATATTTGTTTTCTTCAGTGGTCAGCTCCAAGCCGGGGGTACAACCGCTGAAAAGCACTACGCCGTTGTTGTTATTGGTGGTGGGCTGATGGGTAGTGCCGCTGCCTGGCAGCTGGCCCGGGACGGCAAAGAGGTTATTCTGCTGGAAAAACAGGATCGTGAATACAGTCAGGGTTCCAGTAAAGGGCTGACACGTATTGCCAGAAGCAACAACCTGGGCAGGGATCTTTGGTCTTACCTCCACAACCGTTCGGTTCAGGAAACAGCAACGCTGGTCAACTATCTCGGTAATCAGGGCTACGATACCTCGATGTCTGCTGTCTACCAGACAACACCGGTCAATTATATGAGGCCGCTGAAAGCGGCTGATGCCATTATTGCTTCCTCTGAACGACAAAAGGTGGACTACAAATTAGCTCTAACGCCGGAGGAGGGAATGGATATGTTTGGTGTCCAGCTGCCGGAGGGGGTTTTTCTGCATCGTGAATTCAATGAACACTCTGGCACCCTTAATCCTGAAGCACTGATTTCACTGTTGCACAAGGCCATTAAACTGAAAGGGGGGACAATTGTTTACAATGCTTCCGTTAGCGATATCCAACGTCAGGGTAACCACTACGTTATTGCCACCAAAGATTCGCAAGGTTCCGAAAGGGAATTGACAGCCAGCCAGATCGTCAGCGCTGCGGGCCCTTACACCGGCCCATTGCTCACTGAGTTGGCACCCTACATGGATAAACTGATCACGCCAAAGCGGGTATTTCTTGCGTTCCTGCAGATCAATACGGCGAAGTATCATCAACTTGATGATCACGCCCGCAGTCAACTGAGACGGGCCTATCCGGTGATTAACAGCTCCGCTGGCACCCGGGAGGGTAGTTTTTATTCCATGTTTGAATCTTCTGATGGAGATGGAAATCCGGTCATCAAGATTGGTGGCCATTTCCAGCGCAGCGACATTAACAACCTGGACGATGTCTGGCACCAGGCGTTGTCCGAAGAGGAGATTCGCTGGAGCATTGAGAACACCGGTCGGTATTTACGCATGCATGGGGTGCCGGTGAATGATGAGGATCTGCAACTGGTTGGTGATGTTTCCTGCGTCTACAGCCTGACCAGTACCGAAGTACCCATTGTTTCCCAGCTGGTCTCGCCATCCGGTGACATGGACAGCAACTTTGTGGTGATGGCCGGAATGTCCGGCGTCGGTGCCAAAGGTGCCATGACCTACGGAAGAATTGCCGCCAACCTGCTTCAGGGCAAGAGCGAAAGTGATCCCGGTTATCTGGAGGCTGTGGAAGCTGTTGGCTTTACCAGACTCAAAGAGGATGTTGATCAACTGCAGGTAAGCCCGGAAAAATAAGGCATTGAGAACCGACCGTGTCCTGTTGGGCAATGGCTGGTGTCACTGTCATCAATCAGCAGGACTTTGTTGTGGTTTGGTTTCCATCTGCCCATTTTCCAGATGCGAGTACGCCTTCTATTTCCCGGCAGAGTAGCCTCTTTGACGGTCAGAAGCAGTTGGTAGGACGCGGCAGTCCGGCAATTCGGGCAGCAACTCTGGCCGGGCTTTCAGGAAAAAGCGTCATTAGGTAGAGGCTGTTCCCTTTGTCTTTGCCAAGGGTATTGGCAATATGCTTAACAAAAGGCCGCTGGTTGGGGGCCAGTTCATATTGTTGATAGAACGCCCGCAGCGCGTAAATCACTTCCCAGTGCGCTTCAGTAAGCACTATACCCTCAAGCGCCGCCAGCTCTGTGGCAGCTTCTGTATTCCATTCGTCAAGGTTGGCCAGGTAGCCATCGTTGTCGAGATTCAGGGGCATTGCTGATTCCGCTACAAAAAAATGAACAGGGCGGGGAGTTTACACCGGAGCCCCGCACATAGACAGGGGCTTCAGCTGACGATTTAACTGGGTTGCAATAGGCCAGATGAGGTATTGCGATTACGGCTTTTCCAACGACAGTTTTTGGAAAACTGGGTTCTGAGATAGTCCGCCTGATCCGGCAGGATCCGCTGGCTGTTGACCAGGGCAAGATATTCGGCCGCATTGGGGCGATAGGGCAGGGCGATCAGTGACATCCCGGAGTTTTCCAGCAGTTTGTCACCTTTAAACTGGTTGCAGCGCCGACAAGCAGCAACAACGTTCATCCAGTCATCAACGCCTCCTTTGGATTTTGGCACAATATGATCCCGGGTAAGCTCCCTTGTTTTGAAGAAACGGCCACAATACAGGCATTGATGATTGTCTCTTTCAAACAGCGAGTAATTGCTAAGGGTTGGATTTCTCCGGCAGGGAAAAAGCCGTTTACCGCCACAGGCAACGATACTGGGGAGTTCGATAATCGTTCGATCTCCATGCCATCGGTTATAGCCGCCATGGATCCGGTAAATAATATCTCCCAGGCTCCAGTGAACCAACTCTCTTGAGTAAAGGCATACTGTTTCCTGCCAGGTAAGCCACTCAACAGGCTGGCCAGCAGTATTCAACCGCAGAATATACACGACAGAGGCTCCCGTTTATCAGTCCCTGATAAAGGTCAACCTGACGGGCCATTCACACTCACGATCAACGCATTCGCTGAGCAGAGTTCTCTGTAACCGGGCAGGCTGCTACGACCATAAAGGTCGTTTGGTTAATTTTATCGACTCTATTATTCTGATTCGTATCCATTTCAGGCTAACACATTCATTCAGCATTAATAAACCCGAAGCAATGATATGGCCTGATCCAGTCAATCTGACCATTCGTACAGATAAGGCACTGCTATCCTTCACTGTGAGACCAAAGGAGAACCTGGTGGATCGCTTTCAACGACTCATATACTGGCTCGCCTGGCTTGGGATAATGCCTTTCATTATTATGCTTTCTCTGTCCATCAGGGGGCAGTCTCTGTTTGATAACTCAGGGGAACAACTGTTCATTATTTATTCCGTCGTTATCAGCAGTTTTATGGCTGGCTCATTATGGGGGCAGGCCGTCTACAGTGAGAATCAATCCAGAAACATTGTTAAAGTACTGGCCAGTAATGTCATTGCACTGTTTTCTCTATGCCTCCCTGAAAATGACGTAAGCGGGGAGCCTTGCTTTTCTGAAGGAGTCAGTCCGTGGATCAACATATCGATATTCAAAAGTGTCTTTTGGCATTTGCCCGAATTCTGGACAGGGGTGAACAGGTGGCCGGGGGCTACTTGCTGGAAGGTGTTACCGCAAAGTCAATGGATGATGGCTATACCGTTATACTCGGCAACAGGGATTGTCAGCTGTCCATCTATTTTCATAATAAATTCGGGATTGAGTCCCCCAGCCAGAAAAGTACAGACGCCTTTATCAAGCTGCTTTATCGCATTGCCGAGCAATAGTTTGCTGTTCACCAGGACCAGTCAGCAGTGTTGATTTGATTATTCTCCTGATTGTGTTTTTCTATTACTGTAATATGCATTAACCCTTAAAAATACCGGGGAGTCGGTCAATGAAAAAAATTAAACTGGGATGCAGTGAACTGCAGGTGACAGAGGTTTGCCTGGGATCCATGACCTGGGGAAAGCAGAACTCTCTGAATGAGGCGTTAGAGCAGATTGACTTCGCGCTGGACCAGGGAATTAACTTTATCGATACGGCCGAGATGTATCCGGTTCCCCCTGATGAACAGACCAGTGGTGAAACTGAGCGCTGCATTGGTGAATGGATCCGGGCCAATCCGGGCAAGCGTGATGAGGTTGTCATTGCCACGAAAATTGTCGGTGCAGGACTGCCGTGGATACGCAGTGGCAGCCCAATCAGTGGTCAGCGTATTAAAGAAGCGGTGGAAGGCTCTCTGAAACGCCTGAATACAGACTGTATTGATCTTTACCAGCTGCACTGGCCAAACCGGGTCTCTCCCCATTTTGCCAGACACTGGCCAGGGATGGTGCCCCATACCCAGGTGGATCGAGCGCGGCAGGAAGCGGAAATGGTGGATATTCTTCAAGGGCTGGATGATTGCATTAAAGCGGGGAAGATCCGTTATTGCGGCCTTTCCGATGATACGCCCTGGGGCATTGGTGAGTACGTGCGGTTGAGCGAAAAGTATGACCTGCCCAGGATGGTATCTATCCAGAACGAGTTCAGCTTAATACATGCCAAGGACTCACCCTATGTATTGGAGTCCTGTGTATTAAATGATGTCGCTTATCTGCCCTGGTCGCCACTGGGTGGCGGCGTGCTGTCTGGCAAGTACCGAAATGGACAGATTCCGTCGGGTTCCCGCTGGTCTTTCCAGCAGAGAAATGGTCTCTTCCGTAATACCCCTGTGACGCACAGGGCGATTGAAGACTATCATGGGGTAGCTAAGCGCCATGGGTTGTCTCTGGCGCAGATGGCACTGGCCTGGGTATATCAAACAGAGGGTGTAACATCGACGATTATCGGAGCCAGTTCACTGGCGCAGCTTAAGGAAAATATTGATGCTTACCAGCTGAAATTATCAAAAGAGGTGCTGGGTGAGATCAATGCTGTATTCCGTCAATACCCGGTGCCTTTTTGAAGCAATCGATCACCGGGGGCAGGTGGAGCGGTTTACTCCTTTACCATTATCGCCATCTGCCGGGAAACGGTTTCAACCTGATCAAGCTCCTCTGAAGTCAATGGGCGATAAAAACGTGGATACTCCCAGCCAAATCCCCAGCGGAACGGTGTGGGCCATAATGGACTGCCGCCAAACCGAACCCCGGCATACATCACGGTGCCAATCCGGGGATGGCCCGCTTCTCGGAGACACTGTCGCAATGCCAGGTCTGAATGTAATCGGCCTTCTTCGGTGCCGCCCTGCCAGTAAGTAAAATCATGACTAACACAGCAGTGCAACCATTGATCAGGCTGGGATAATGTGCCATTCGGAAACAGGCTGCAGCCATCACTGACAAAGGGTTTTAACTCACTGGCTGTTGCAGAAGAGAAAACCAGCAGTAATGTCGGTAATAGCAACTTTGCATGCATCATTCTATTGCTCAGTGAGAAAATCGTTTTATACCTTTCGGACCTGTTGGCGTTTCGTTACCGCATTTACTCCAGTAACCACTCGGCACTCTCTTGCCATGCCTGTCGGTTCATGCTTTTTTTGAAAAATCCGAAGTGGTCAATGGATTTCATCCGGTAATCCCCAGGTTTCAGAATTCTGACATGACTGTCTGCATTACTGAATAGCTTCTCAAGCTGATAAACCGTTGTCGGTGGTGCAAAACGTCGATCATCGGCCATGCCGTAAAAGCGCATCTTGCCGGTGTATTCCCGAAAACCCTCCCGTAATGGCCGTCCTTCGGGGTCAGCAATATAGGCCTTTCTGCGCCCAAAACGGCTCCAGTCCCGGGCAACCTGTCGGGGCAGGTACTCTGCACCTAATACCCATTTAGGTAAACCGCCCGTCAGGGTATAGAACAGTGGTAGTACACCAAAGAAAAACGCCACAGTTAATGGACGGTCTTTCAGTGGCCAGTGCTTCCAGTAAATATGCTGTGATGCGATGTTTAAAAATCCGCAGTAGCGGTTATTATCCGGTAAAACGCCCAACAGTTGGCCACCCACGGAGTGACCAATGCCTTTCACGGTCAGCTGTGGGTGGCGCTGGATAAAATCAGTCAGTACTGCATCCATATCCCGTTGCCCCCAGTGGAGCATGCTGGGAGCCGGGGCATTGCTGTGAATCGGCTGGCTCTCGCCAATCCCCCGAAACTCATAGCTCAGCACTGTAAAGCCCTGTTGGCATAAGAACTCGGCATAATCCTGGTAATACCTGCGCAAAACACCGGTGGCACCATTGATAATTACACCAATCCCATTGGCTTGTTCAGGCAGAAACTCGGTACCGGCAAGGTGATAGCCATCCGGGGTTTTGATAATCATTGTTGTTATTTTCATAAATACGTCTTTGTGGGGTTATAACTCAAGCAGTCCAGTGTTGCCGCCACTGGTGGTCAGTGTCAAGGATTCATGGGTTGGGAAGAAATAAGGAAACCTGGATTTCATGATGTCTGGCGGTTGATCAGGGCAGTTCCATTTCCAGTGAGGCCGTGAGCCAGCCTACGAGGGGGGGGGGCTGGTTTGACTTTACTCAAGGCATGAGTCCTAGGGTTTTAAAATAATCAGCAACAACAGGATTCGATAGATTAAAGCGATAATGCTGTCTTGGCAGGTGGGTGCCATTCTGATCAAATTTAGTCATTATGCCTGTGGTATAATAATTCCTGATTGCTCTTGCAATATTTTCAAAGATAACGGGAGTTGTTCTTTTTCTGTGAGTGGTCCATTGCTCTGAAAATTTGTCGAGATCTTTAAATTCAAAGATACCTTGTCTGATATTTACCCAGGAAGTGGAGTTATCTCGATTGTTAACAATATTATTTAATATAAATTTCCAGAGATGTTTTTCGTTATTTACATGTCTCTTTTTTTTACCAGGCTGTGGCACATAAGATTGTGGCTGCCTTATTATGCCAGCATCAGAAAAATAGGGATGCATAGTTTCAAAGGTGTTACTTCTGACTCCTGGGTTATCATCATAAGTATTTTCTAAGAAATAAGGAGGATTCAAATGGTTAAAAGGATGATAGTTAATCTCCATCTGTCTCTGTGACAAGTTGGTTTGATATTGTATTGAACTGAATTGGTCGTTCGTAAATATTTGCCGTGTGGTGGTATAAGGGGTGTATCTCAGGTTTTTTTCTTTATTCCGTACCGTTGTGGAATATCTTCGGTGCAGTTGATCATCGTTAGGGTTAGAAATTTTATTTAATGTATTGTTGGCAGATATCGGGTTGCTCATAATAAATTTGTCCCTGAGTTTTTTTAGCCTTTCTCTTTGTCAATATTATATGGCTAAAAGTTCCATCTTTGAGTTATCTTTTTTGTCAGGTGGAACTATTTTTCAATGTGTTGATACCTATTCATTGTCGCTCTGTTGAAAGATAACATTATGATAGTGCTTCCTTCTTGTGCGCCTGACTGCGTTTCCTCTTATAGCGCTCCCTTTGGATCCTCTTTCGATACTCTGCATACTCGGGATTATTCCTGTAGCGTTCTCTCTGGTAATTTCTGAAGCGCAGCCTCTGTTTCTCTGCGAAAGCAGGATCTTTGCAACGCTCCCTGTAGCGTTCCCTTTCGATTGCCAGGTAGGCAGCACTTCTTTTCCGCGTCCTCTGTTTTTGTGCGTAATTGGGGTTATTCTTGTAGAACTCTCTTTGACGCTCTCTTTTGCGCTGAGCGAAGACGGGATCATTCCGGTAATGCTCCCTCTGGTGCGCCCTTTTACGCTCCTTTTGACGTTCCGCCTCCGCAGGATCTTTGCAACATTTCCCATTGCGCTTCACTGTCAGGGTGGCACTTGCATCCGGGACCTTATCTCTTGATCGGGCTGATTCAGCTGATGAGCCAATACCTAAAATAGACTGGATCGAAAAACATTCATTAGCAGGAATATATGTGGGGGCATGATCAGTAGTCTGCTGCTCTATCCTGACGGGTAAATACGGCAAATGGCTATTAACAATGACTATCGTTCTTTTTTCAAACCGGGGGTCATCAAATGGGTTATGAAAAGGTACTGCTGACTGCTGAAGATACCTTTCAGGCATTGTATCAGCAGGCATGGCGTATTGTGCAGTAGCTGATCTTGCAACGTCACGGCAGAACGCCTGACCCGATACAACCGGAGATGAAAATGCAGCATCCTGAAAATAAGAGTAGCAGTCAAAATCTGCGTTTAATTGAGTAGGGGGATTCGCTATATCCATTGAATTATTGAATGATGGAAAATTAGCATTCTGACCAGTCTTTTTACATAAAGTTCCCCTCCTGACACCACGCATTTAAAATCCTGATTATGGATTGTCAGATACCCGTATATCATGGCAGGGGTTGCGGTGAAGTGAAGACAGGATGATTACCGGGGTGATTCTGTGTGGGTATTATCGCTTGTCTGCACTATTCGAGATCCTCTTCCCAGTCATCAATCAACCAGTCACCTGTCATCCAGTACTGGTCAATATCCATGCTACGCACTGGGTCATCACCTCGATCAAACATGTCCTTGCCTTCTTTAAAGGCTTCCAAACACTCTTCTGCCAGTACCTGGCCATGAATGCTTAAGCCATTGGAGAATTCATCCGGAAAGTGCTTGAGGCTTTCAGCCAGTCCCTGGCTTGGGTCAGATGGCCACAGTTTTTTCAGCACAGCGCGGGAAGCGCCGTAGGTGATCTCATCAATATGAATTCCCTGGCAGTGAGCCCGGTAGATCGCCATCAGGCTCAGGTCATCTGGCTCGGCGGTGGTGATCATTACCAGGGGCTGTTTCTGCTGGCAGTCAAACTCACTGGCCAACAGGTGAAGCGCCAGCCCTTCTGCGGAATAGAGAGGGCTGATATGGCAGGCATTGCAGGCAGTAATCAGTATCTGTCCAGAGGCATCAAGAATACAGGCTGTATAGGGCGATGCAGGGTTTGCATTGACGCCAAGCTCCAGCAGCTCACCCATCAACTCGGTGTAATCAGACATGTTGATAACTCCAGATCACCGTGATCCCAACAGGCGGTCAAGACTCACAGTCATCGATATTGAGGCATGTCTAAACATAGTTGATGGCCAGCATTTTGTCTGCCCATAGTCCTAAAGGGTGATTACCAGTCCATCATGGCCAGCTTCAATATCTTTTGGTAACGGATTGGTATTCATCCAGTTATCAAGCTCATGGCCAATATGGGTAAGAATCGTGCGTGATGGTTGTATCCTCTGGTGCAGCTCCATAACATCATTCAGGCTGTTATGAGCTCCGGGAGACGCTGACATGTCCGGAGGGTAACTACAGTCAATAATCATGACATTGACCGGATTGCCGGTAAAAAAGGTGAGGGTCTCCTTTGGCAGTCCCAGGGTATCGGTCAAATAGACCAGTGTCCTGCCATTACGGTGAAAAACATAGCCCATGGTTGGGCGTGAGTGGCTGAGTGGCACAGGGGTTATCCTGACACCGTTGACTGTAAAGGGAGCGAAGGGCGTCACTGTCTGGCTGAAATCCAGAATGCCGGAATGTTTCAACAGCTCTTCCGGGGCATCCGAGGTGTCTGGCCCGGTCACGGATATTTTCAGGCCACTTCCCCAGCGCAGGCTGAATAAACCGGCAATATGATCCATATGGTAATGGGTCAGGATAATCTGTTTCAGGGAGCCTGCTGGAAAACGATCTTCAATATCCGTAAGCCCTGCATCAATAAGCATCATTTCATTGTCGGACTCCAGGATAGCGGAAGCCGGGCGGCGAGCGAGAAAAGGGTCCATGATGGCTTTAATGCAGGCGGGGCAGTCACAACCATAAACCGGGCATCCTTTCACGCTGCCTGTGCCGGTCAGGGTAAACTTCATCGGGAACTCCATAAAAGACTCTATAAGCTGAGGGGCAGTACCGTGGTGGATTTAATGGCAGAGAGAGCCAGGGCCGTTTTAATCTGGCTGATGCCGGGAATTTTCATCAGTTCTTCCATCAGGAAAAAAGAGAGTGCGTGCTGATTTTTGGCCACCACCTTTAACAGGTAATCGCCATCACTGCCAGTGATGGCATGACACTCCATAACCGGAGACATATCCAGAATGGCCTCTTGGAAATGGGTTGCAGAGTCCGGGGTATGATTATCCAGGGAAACCGTGATAAAGGCTTCAACATCCAGGCCAACCGCCTGCGGGTTCAGTAAAGTCACCTGTTTCTGTATATAGCCTTTTGCCTTCAGCCGACTGATACGGCGGGAGCATTGTGATGCAGAGAGGCTGACCAGCTCTGCAAGACATTGCAGGGATAGCGCATCATTCTTCTGGAGTGCAGACAAAAGTCTGATGTCGTAGGTATCCAATACATTTCTGCTCGCCATCCGATCCCTCGCTGTGTTGTTGGCCGCAATTCTGATCAATGCAGACATAAGTAGCTAACCATATGAAATCATACATTTCTGACTCCTTGTTCAGGTACTCCCGGCAACTGCTCCTGCGTTGCTCTAGCTCCTGCATCCATGCAGTCGTGCTTCGTTACAACTCCGGTCACATAGCTACGGCTATGCTCCCTCCGTTGTGCCTCGCATAGCACCTGCCCAAGTAGCCAGAAATATATGATTCCATATGGCCAGCTACTTACCCGGATTAAGCATCTTCTCTAACCGTAATAATGCACTTCTTTCATTAACAACCTCCGGCAATCAGGGCAGCTGCCGAATTTATTGACAGGATCCCGACAAAACTGGCTGGCTGCTTTCAGGTAGTGTAAGCCCGGTTTGATGGCTCCGCCAATTCATCTGATGCAAACCTTTTGTATCATCTTGCGTAATGAGGCTGCATATCGCAAGGCTTTTGCATCAGGGCGATCGTATACTTTTTCTATACTGTGGCTGGACTGTAAAAGAGGACGAAGCATGACAACGAACAAAATGTCAAAGATTACCAGCACGAACCCGATGGGAACCGACGGGTTTGAATTTGTCGAATACGCAGCGCCGGATGCGCTGGCTCTGGAAAGCCTCTTTAAACAGTTCGGATTTGTTGCGGTAGCGCGCCACCGATCCAAAGAGGTGACACTCTATCGCCAGGGGGGAATTAACTTTATCGTTAACAGTGAGCCTGACTCCTTTGCCCAGAAGTTTGCCCGGGAGCATGGCCCTTGTGCCTGTGCCTTTGCCATTCGAGTAGAAGATGCGGCGTTTGCCTATGAGAGGGCGCTCAAGCTGGGCTGTCAACCCGGGCCAACCCAGAGTGGTTCCATGGAGCTGAATATCCCATCCATCGTGGGCATCGGTGGCTGCCTGATTTATCTGGTTGACCGATATGGCGACAAAGGGTCGATTTATGATGTGGACTTCGTTCCTGTTGAGGGCGTTGATCAGGAACCTGAAGGTGTCGGCCTGACCTTTATCGATCATCTTACCCACAATGTCCAGCGGGGCAATATGGATAAGTGGGCATCTTACTACGAGGATATTTTTAACTTCCGTGAGATTCGATATTTTGATATTGAAGGCAAGTTGACCGGGTTGAAATCCAGGGCAATGACCAGTCCCTGCGGGAAGATCAGAATTCCCATCAATGAATCTTCTGATGACAAGAGCCAGATTGAAGAGTATCTGCACCAGTATAATGGCGAGGGTATCCAGCATATTGCGCTGTACTCCAAAGATATCTATCAATCGGTACCGGCGATGCGGGGCAACGGTGCCGCCTTTCTGACCCCGCCACCGGACACCTATTACGAGATGCTTTCTGAAAGGCTGCCCTGGCATCAGGAAGATGTTGCTAAGTTGAAAGCCAGTGCCATCCTTATGGATGGTGCACCTACTGAGGAGGGTGGATTGCTGTTACAGATTTTCACTGAAACCGCCATTGGCCCGATTTTCTTTGAGATCATCCAGCGCAAGGGGGATGAAGGGTTTGGTGAAGGTAACTTTACCGCGCTGTTTGAAAGCATGGAAAGGGATCAGATGAGAAGAGGGGTGTTGTAGCTTTTTCTCTGATCTGACTGATCACCAATCCGTCGGGTTTTCTTATGGAGCTGGTTCTATTACAGGGCTTTTCAGGGGAATAAACTATCAATCCGGTGGGGTAGTGATTCACTACCTTGCTGCAAGGCCGGGGAGAGTTTTATGAAGTCATCCAAATATCAGGCCAGGAAGCCTGACGAGTCAGGCTTTATTGAATATACAGATGAGGAGCATGAAACCTGGAGTATTCTGTATCACCGACAGATTGAGTTATTGCAAGGTCGGGCATGTGATGAATACATGGACGGCATCGAAGAATTGGCCATGCCGTCAGAGCGGATTCCACAACTGGATGAAATAAGCCGTGTGCTTAACGGTAAAACCGGCTGGGGGGTTGCCAGGGTACCGGCGCTGATCTCCTTTGATCGTTTTTTTAAGCTTTTAGCCGACAAACAATTCCCGGTTGCCACCTTTATCCGCGTCAGAGATGAGCTGGATTATCTGCAGGAACCGGATATTTTTCATGAAATATTTGGTCACTGCCCTCTGTTGACCAATCAGGATTTTGCTGACTTTACGGAAACCTATGGCAGGCTCGGTCTGGCTGCCAGCAAAGAAGAGCGGGTTTACCTTGCCAGGCTTTATTGGATGACGGTTGAGTTTGGCTTATTGAATACCTCCCGGGGGTTGCGTATTTATGGCGGTGGAATTCTCTCCAGCTTCGGTGAAACGGCCTATGCCCTGGAGAGTGATATTCCCGTTAGAACCGCCTTTGACCCACTGACAGCACTGAGAACGCCCTACCGGATCGATATTTTGCAGCCATTGTATTATGTACTGGACGATATTGCGGTGCTTCATCGCCTTGGTGAAATGGATATTATGGCGCTGGTCCATCAGGCGATGGCGATGCCTCTGCTTCCCCCAATGTTTGAACCCAAGTCTGAAGAGGGTGCTGCGTGAGTCAGCACCCTGTAACTTATTGGTTTTATATTATCCAATCATATTCGTTATATTCATCGGGATGTTCGGAGAAGTCAAGGCGAAGGACTGATAGCCTGTTCAATCACGGTTGTGCTTTAAACGACTATGTTTCTATTTTCTGATCTGGATCAATAAAGTGTGTTCGGGAAATACGTATTCTGTAGTCGCTCCTTTAGCGGGTTGCCGAATTCAGCAGGTCGCAGCAAAAAAAAGAAGGCGGGATCGGATTCCCTGCCGCTAAAGGAAAAAGAATATATACCACTCCAATAACAATAAAAATCGCTCTGTGCTGTCTGACAGTAGTTCCACCCCGTTTTTACGGGGTTTCTGTTTTTGTTGCCTCCCTGTGTTAACATTCACGATTTCTCTGATAGATTGGCTGTGATTGCAATGATCAGCCATTCGGCCTTACTTCTTTCCTAAATAAGTCAATACTTTGAATTGCAAGGAGTCTACGATGCATCCAAGGGAGCTGAACATTCAAACACCGCATTTAACATTTGCTGCGTTGGAGTGGGGGGACCCTGAGGGTGTTCCGGTGATTGCACTTCATGGGTGGCTGGATAATGCGGCCAGTTTCACTCCCATGGCCCCAAAGTTAGAGGGCATCAGGCTGATAGCTCTGGACCAGGCGGGCCATGGTCTTTCGCAACATCGTCCAGCATGGTTCAGTTATGATGTTTGGCACTACGTTGAAGATCTGGTTTATATCGCTGAGTCATTGCAACTTGAACGGTTTGGTTTGCTGGGGCATTCCATGGGCGGTGTGGTCAGTGCGATGGCAGCGGGTTCCGTGCTGAAAGATCAGGTTAGCGGGTTGGTAGCTATTGACGGGCTTTTCCCCTGGCCAAGAAACCCTGAAGATGCTCCTCAAGCACTGGCGAACTATATCAATCAACGCAGAACACCGGTTGATCAGCTGCCAGTGACCCGCTATCGATCGAAGGAGCTGGCCGTTCGGGCCAGGGCCATGGGTCAGTTCAAAGTTTCCAGGCAATCGTCAGAACTGCTGGTGGATCGATCTATTATTCAGGATGGAGATGACTGGATCTGGACGGCAGATCCCCGTTTAAAGCTGGGATCTCCCACCCGTTTTTCCCTTGAGCAGACCCTGGCATTTCCCCGGCAGATAACCTGTAATGCTCATATGGTCTATGTTGACAGTGGTCCGATCAGTGACGCTATTAACCAGTATCATCAGAAGCTGCAAAATATTCATTTTCACCCGATGAGTGGCAACCATCATCTTCACATGGACGATCAGGTGGAAGCGATTGCCAATATAGTTAACTCTGTTTTAGGCAGTAAATTATGATAGTCTGAAACGTCGTTGGGGGAAGACTTGGATGGTGTTTCATGAATAAAGTGATTGTGGATATCCCGGGTCTACTGAAGACTCTTAAATCTGGCTCCTTAACCATTGCCTGCAAAATAATCAGTACCCTGCTTTGCCTGGTAATTGGCGCTTCAACCTATGCGTCGGGACTTCCTGCGTATCCTAATGCCCGCATAGAGCTTGCCATCGATGAGAACCGACAGAACCACCCGATCATTACCAACCGGATGAAGCGGGTCAACGGCGTTGTCACCTCGGATGGCGCTCAGTGGCTTGACGGGCACCTGATCAGGGACCTCTACTTTCTGCCGCCCGGGCACAGCAGCAATCAGGGCTATGAATTTTATGTCAGCCTGTTGCAAGGGGAGGGTGTTGAGACGCTGTTTGAATGCCGCAGTTTTTCCTGTGGTGCCAGTAATTTTTGGGCTAACGATGTCTTCGATATTTCCACGCTCTATGGTCAGGATAAGGAACAAGCGTTTTATATTGGGAATAAGCTGAACACTTTTTATACGGTCTACGCGGTTCGCCGGGGCAATGGACGCATTTATACATTGGTGGATATTTTTAAGCCCCATGACTATGAGATGGAACGTACAATCGAACAGGATGCTGGCAACAATGTCTTCAGGCTGGAACCCGGTAAATCCGGGATAGAAAAAAGTTCTGATCTGGCCTCATTTATTACAAATATGAACATTGACTCATCAATGAACGCACTTCTTATTATTCACAGCACGGTACCCGATACTTTGGCAGAGCTGGATACCTGGCAGAACAAAATGGAAGTACTGCAGGAGAATATTGTTCAGCATTTAAATGAGCAGGGGATCAGCGAGTCACGACTACGCTTCAATATTTCTATTGGTACGGAAGATAATTCGCTGGATCCGGGAACAACGCCATCTTTCGGGCTGGAAATTGTGCCTTTAAATTAAAGGTCGAGTGCCATTTCAAATTGGGCTTATGTTCACGGACTTATCCGCACCTGATGATCTTTATCCGGAACTATTAGCGATTTTACAGGTCGAACGTGTTCAAGCAGTGAAATAGCTGCTGATAATCAGCGATTTTAAAAGAACTCGATTTTAAAATAACTATCGTTAACTACTTTCGGATTGATCCAAAATGCAAAGCTTGCCTGCTACACCGTCAGGAGCGAATGGTTACATTAATAATCCCGGCTGTACTTTAGAAAATGATAATTGCCGTTCAACATGCCTCGGCTCCATCTGGGGCGGTGCAACTTTTATCGGTGGGGCGGTTGGTTCGTGCTTACCCTTAGAAGGCACCATGGTAGCTAAAGTGTGTTTCGGTGCTCTTGCTGGTTCGGGTGTCGGTATTTTAGCAATGCTTGGAATAGGTGCCTATTTCGATGCTAAATATGGTGGCTGTTGCGGTATAAAGTCTCGGGAGGCTGCTCCTGTTCACACAGATCTTTCAATTAGCAGAACAGCCCAGCAACCAGGGAGAGAGTCCATCGTGGCGGTTCAGCCCTTGCCTATGCACAACGATTCAAAGCATAGAGATTCAGACCAGACATTGACGGTTATTAACCAGGAGTCTGAGGATTTGTTGCCAGAGCCACCTCCATCTTACGTGACGGTTATGAGCTCGCAGTTAGAGCTTCAGCCGCCACCTCCATCTTACAGAGAGATTTTTCCCAGCTAAATCATGAAGCATTAACCCGGAAATCGCTGTGTGATCTCGATGGTAATGCTGTCGGTAGCATTGCCAACAGTTATCTGCTGATCTTGTATAATGCAGTGTAGTTTCATGGTTTTACCAATCAACCTGGCCAGTTCATTACCCTCGGCAGGGATTTGATAAATGTACAAATTATCAAATCGCTGTACTTTACCCTGATATTGTTGCCACCAGATATTCGAATGGCGTCCGCCATAGTTATAGATATAAACCTTCTTTGCCCGGCCACAGGCCTTTCTTAGCCGCTTTTCATCCGGTTGACCAAGTTCTATCCAGGTGTCAATTTCACCACTGAGATTCTTCTGCCAGATATCAGGCTCATCATCAGTGCTGATACCTTTGGTAAACTGAAGCTCCCCTGAAGCATGGAGTGACCAGACCATCAGTCTCAACATTGCCCGTTCATCATGTTCCGATGGGTGGCGGGCAATGGTTACATCATGGTCTGCATAATAGTGGCGGTTCATATCCGCTATATTGATACTTGCTTTATAGATCGTTGCTTTGAGGGCCATGGATCATTAACTCGATAAAAAGTGGAGTTTACCCTGAAGCAATCAGGAGATTATGAAAAGGATGATGTAATGTTGATTCAGGTCAATATGTCAGAAAAAAACAATACGTATTATGGCTTACGCCTGAAGGGGAAAGAGATGGGGGGATTTCTCCAGAAAAGGCCTTTACGTCGCGGGGGAGGTGACACAAAGGCCACAAAGATGAGACAGGCAACAACAATAAAATTTTGAAACCGGTTCTTGTGACCGGTTTTTTGTTTCTGCTCAGAAAAACTCAGATTAAAAAAAGCCCGTAAATGGGCTTTTTTAATGACAATGGCAGTTGCAACCAATGTATTGAATGCCTTCACGGGTTTCAATCAACTTACCTTTCCCAACAAACTGATCAACCAGTTCTGCTGCTGTCAGTTCCTGTGCGGAGCAGGTGTGGTATCGGGCTTCTTCACCAAACTCTGCTGACATTGCTGCTAGGAGCGCCTCTTTACTCAGCGCAGCTTCCTGTTCTCTGATCATATTCAGTACATTATGACCGTGTACGGATTCCATGGGCTTATTCTCATATAAATAGTGTGGACTTCAGCCAACAATACGCCGACTAATGCAATTAAACAGTCGTATATATTCGTATTAGTTTGGTGTCACCATTCTGAATGTCTTTGTGTGAAACGGCCGCGAATGCACTGCGGTGGTCGCTAAATTCAGCTATGTTCATGGGGTGTATATGGTTTGCAATGTGGCCTTGCTATGACTTCGACATCGACCATCAGATCATACCCTTCAAACATTGATAAACTGAGCCGGATAAAGGGTGGGGTGGCTGGCCTGCTCATTGGTGATGCCCTGGGCGTCGGCACCCACTGGTATTATGACCTGGATCAACTGGCTCAGGATTATGGCCCCTGGATTGATACTTATCAGGACCCGGCAGTTAATGGCAGCCATGGTTTTGCCAATATCAGTCATTTCCGTTATCAGCAGGGGGTCAGGGCAGGCGACGTTTCCCAGACGGGCCAGGTGATCGTATTGCTGCTTGAGTCTCTGGCCCATTGTGATGGCTTGGTACTGACAGATTTCCTTGCCCGGCTTGATGATTTCTTTGCGCCATTGTCCGGTGAGTCCTTTTCCGGGCGCTATACCGATGAATTGATGGTGGACCTGATCAGGGCACGTCGCACGGGGTTACATTGGGGTGATCCCGGGATTGCTTCGGGTTGTGACACAACCGAGGGAGCGCAGTTTGTATCCCTGCTGGCTCTGGCGATTGATGACCCGGTTGAGCTGGTAGACGCTGCTGGTCAACTGCTGCAGACGTTCTATAGGGAGCCTTTTATACGGCAGAATACGCTGGTATTTGCCCTGGTTGTTCAGGCCATGGTCAACAGCGTTCCTCTGACCGAATTACCGGCCTATTTAGCGGCTATGGCAAAACGCTCAGATGTGATGTCGGCAATACAGCGTTACGACCATCTACTGACGCCCGGGAATGGGCAGGTGGCCTGGCAACCGGAGACCGTTCGTATAGAACCGGCCCTGCATATCAGTCAGGTCTATGGCATGGATTGCCAGCTTGTTCACCTGCTTCCCTGTGCTTACTACCTGATGCACCGCTACCCTGACCAGTTTGAGCAGGGTGTTTTGTCTGCCATTAATGGCGGCGGCAACAATATGGCCAGGGCGGCGTTAACGGGTGTGCTGCTGGGAGCGATGAATGGGCTGGAGGCGATACCGGAGCGTTTGCTGAGTGGGCTCCATGACAGTGACCGCTATTTGCAGCTGGCAGACATGATGAGAACGCAGTGATGTTTCGGCAGCTATGTTGAGAATGTTTGCCGGCGAGTTTCCCGCAGAGTCTCATTGAATTTTCCCCCTATAATCCCTGTCGATGGCAGTTTATCCGCTGCCACCGAAACCAGGTTTGCGTTATTTCCCAACAAACCGGGCAATCATTACCGTCGGACTCAATACACCCACAATCGCTTCGAGAGATACCAGACCCTGTGCCAGAGGGCTGAGGGGCAGAATGTCACCATAACCCAGCGTGGTCAGGGTGACAAAACTGAAGTAGAGATAATCCGGCCAGCTGGAAATACCCTGATTAGCAAGATCAAATGCCCCGGGGGTAATCAGGTTCGCCAGTAGATAAAGATAACTGAACGTGATGCCCGTCAGTAAATAGAAGTTAATCGCCGCCAATAGTTTCTCGGCCTGGGGCTTAATGCTGAACAGGTGCCCGATAAGCATCAGCATCATGCCCAGGTGGAACAGCATGCTGGCTATTAAGGTGAAGAAGGGCAGCCAGTTTGGCGGGTTTGGAAACTCAACCACCGCCCTGAGTATCACGATAGTGGTGCCGGTGATCTCTAACAAGAGACGGATTTTTGGACTGTTTTCCGTCAGCGATCCGAGGGTCAGAACCAGACTGGCAATCATCAGGCAGGAAAACAGGGTGACCCCAATGGATTGGTACTCCATGACAATAGGGGAGAACAGGATACTGCACGTCAGGGTGGTCAACAATAGACCCATTGAAACAGCCGGGTGGCGGCTCATTCGCTGTGAGAAGTCAAGAAAGGATGGTCGTAACATGGGGGATTGGCCTTAAGGGCGCTGTCTGATAAGAAACAGCGCTCTAAAATACCCTGCAAGCAGATCCGGGGCTACAAAAACTGTTCATTTTGACCTAATTGGTCGATGTTTGTTCTTTGTATAAGAATGGATGCAGGATTGTCCGCAGTTAAGGGCTCGTGTTATCTTCTCGGGTTAAACTACTGTGTTTATAATCAGTTATCTCAGGGAGCCGAATGGCAGGGTCCGTAAGCAAAAAGAGTCATCAGCCGGATAAGAGTCATCAGCCGGATAGTGATCAATCACAAGAGCCTGTTTCCATACGACGGCGCAAGCGTACAATCCCGGGCGAAGCAGCGGCGGAAACGCTCTCATCACGGGTGCGTGAAGGCATTATGTTTGGCTGGCTGGTACTGGCCGCTTTTCTGGTATTGGCACTGGCCAGTTATGATAAGGTCGATCCCGGCTGGTCTCATGTTGGCCCGGTCAGGGATATTGCTAACAGTGCCGGCAGAATCGGGGCATGGTCAGCGGATTTGCTGTTCACCCTGTTTGGGTTTCTGGCCTGGATGGTGCCGGTTATCCTGGTGATCAAGGCGATCCGGGTTTTTCGTTACCGGCATGAACCGGATGAATGGAATTCCTGGTTACTGCTGATTCGCAGTATGGGTTTTATTCTGTCCATTGCTTCAGGGGCTGCCCTGGCTTCACTCCATTATCATGGGTTGAGTGGACTGTTTCCTTCGTCCAGCGGCGGGATTATTGGTGAGCTGCTGATTCATCTGTTCCTGCCAGCCTTTAATGTCACCGGCAGTACACTGCTGCTGATGGCGCTGTTTCTCCTCGGCGTGACACTTTATACCGATCTTTCCTGGTTTCGTTTGATGGACAGTGTCGGCTATTGGAGCCTGCGCTTCGCCGTTTACTGCAAAGAAAAGTTGATTGCGCTGTATTTTGCTTTGCAGGAGAAGCTGGCCGCCAGAAAGCAGCGGGAACCTGAGCAAAGCGACCTGTCACCGGTGCAGGAGCCTGCATTACAGCTGCAGGAAGATGCTATGCAACCGGCTCCACCGGTGGTTGAGAAGAGAGCCGAAAAGCCAAAGCCGGTAATAGTCCCTCCTCCGGCGAGGGAGCAAGCGCCACCTCTGGTGGAACATACCCCGCAGGGAAGTTTACCAACCGTCTCGTTGCTCGATGAAGCCCGCCCCTCCGGCAAGGCCATGAGTCCAGAGTCTCTGGATGCCATGTCCCGGTTGCTGGAACTGAAGCTGAAAGACTTCAGTGTCGATGTCGAAGTGGTTGCTGTCCATCCCGGGCCGGTTATCACCCGTTTTGAGATTCAACCGGCACCCGGTACCAAGGCCAGTAAAATTACCAACCTGGCCAGCGATCTGGCCCGTTCTCTGGCGGTGGTCAGTGTCCGGGTGGTGGAAGTGATTCCCGGAAAGTCAGTAATGGGGATTGAGATTCCCAATGATGACCGCGAAACCGTTTTCTATAGCGAAATTATTTCATCCAGGGCGTTTGATGACGCCCAGTCTCCGGTCAGCCTTGCCCTGGGACATGATATTTCCGGTCAGCCGGTGATTGTTGACCTGGCTAAAATGCCGCACCTTCTGGTGGCCGGTACCACGGGTTCCGGTAAGTCCGTCGGTATCAATGCCATGATCCTGTCCATGCTGTTCAAGTCCAGCCCGGAAGATGTACGGTTGATCATGATTGACCCGAAAATGCTGGAGTTGTCCATCTATGATGGCATTCCGCATCTTCTGGCACCGGTAGTGACGGACATGAAAGAAGCGGCCAATGCCCTGCGCTGGTGTGTTGCCGAGATGGAGCGTCGTTACAAGCTGATGGCACATCTGGGGGTTCGTAACATTGCCGGTTATAACCGCAAGGTGAAAGATGCCCTGGAAAAGGGCGAGCCACACCGGGATCCCTTCTATCAGCCAGTATCAGCGGAAGATGTGGCACCAGAGTTAGGCTCGCTGCCCTTTATCGTGGTTGTGGTTGATGAATTTGCCGACATGATGATGATTGTTGGTAAAAAGGTTGAAGAGCTGATTGCCCGTATTGCCCAAAAGGCCCGGGCAGCGGGTATTCATCTGATTCTGGCCACACAGCGCCCATCCGTGGATGTGATTACCGGTCTGATTAAGGCCAACGTTCCTACTCGCATCAGTTTCCAGGTATCCAGCAAGATTGACTCCCGAACCATTATTGACCAGGGCGGCGCTGAGCAGTTACTGGGCCACGGTGACATGCTCTATCTACCCCCGGGAACAAGCGTTCCTGTTCGTATTCACGGGGCTTTTGTTGCTGACGATGAAGTGCATCGGGTGGTGGCTGACTGGCAGCTGCGGGGAACGCCGGATTTTGTTGAAGAGATTCTCAATGGTGTCAGCGAGAGTTCTGAAGGCAGTGCATTTTCCGGCGGGCTGGATAACAATGAGCAGGATCCTCTTTACGATGAAGCCGTGGCTTTTGTTACCGAGTCGCGCAGGGCGTCCATTTCTTCGGTTCAAAGGCAGCTGAAGGTGGGTTATAACCGGGCGGCCCGAATGATTGAAGCCATGGAGGCGGCAGGTGTTGTCAGCCCGGCATTGACTAACGGCAATCGTGAAGTGATTGCTCCACCACCGCCCAAGCATTAATTATCCAGATTAAGTTCCTGTTTATGATCAAGAAAACGCCGTTATTGACTGTTTTACCAATGGTTTTTGCCATCAGCATGCCAGCCTGGTCTGCTGAGCAGGCGTCAACTCATTCATCCATGCAGGCCAGGGCACAGAGCAATACGCCGGCCAGTATAAAACATGATCAGATAGCCGCTGATGCGCTGGCTCAAAAGCTGCAGGCCATGAATACGGTCAGTGCCAATTTTTCTCAAAGTACCATTGATAAAAGCGGACGCTCCAAAGTTGAGAAGGGGAGTATGCAGCTTAAGCGGCCAAATCAGTTCCGCTGGCATATTACTTCACCGTTTAACCAGGAGATTATTGCTAAAGATGGCAAGCTCTGGATGCTCGATCCTGACTTTAAGCAGGTGGTGATTAAAAAGATGGACAATCAGTCAGGACCGACCGCCGTGCAGCTACTGAGCGGCGATGCCAGTGAGTTTCTGATGGAGTACGCGGTGACTCGAATGAACTATGGCCCGGAGGTAGTTTATACCCTGAAACCCGGTAAAGCGTCCGATCTTTTTGAAAAGCTGGAGATCCATTTTTCCAGGGAGGAGATTTCAGCCATCACGATTGTGGACTCCCTCGGTGGTAAGCGACGAATTGACTTTACCCGGGTGAACCTCAATCAACCGGTGGACAATACACTGTTTGAACCTGACCTGCAGACATTAGAGAAGGCCGGTTTTGATATTATTGATGAGAGCAGGGTATGACCTCACTCTTTGATGCCCCTGCTTCCGGTCGCTATGAACCCCTGGCGGCAAGGATGCGCCCCAGAGTCCTCGATGAATACCTGGGCCAGGAACATATTCTTGCCAGGGGCAAGCCCCTGCGTGAAGCGCTGGAGCAGGGTATGCTCCACTCCATGATTTTCTGGGGGCCGCCCGGCGTTGGCAAGACGACGCTGGCAAGGTTGATTGCGACAAAAACCGATGCCCATTTTGAAACCCTCTCTGCCGTACTTTCCGGGGTTAAAGACATAAGGGAAGCGGTAGCAAGGGCAAAGGATGAACAGCGTTTTTACCAGCGGAAAACAGTACTGTTTGTGGATGAGGTTCACCGGTTTAACAAGTCGCAACAGGATGCATTCCTGCCTCATATAGAAGACGGTACCGTGATTTTTATTGGGGCCACCACCGAAAACCCATCGTTTGAACTTAACAATGCATTGCTCTCAAGGGCCAGGGTCTACGTACTTAAGTCGCTGGGGGAAGAGGCTATTGGCCAACTGGTTGACCAGGCTTTGACCAATGAAGAGCGAGGTCTGGGCGGCAAGGGGATTCAGCTGGAGCAGAGTGCCAGGGATATTCTGATTCGCTATTCTGACGGCGATGGTCGCAAGGCGCTCAATACTCTGGAAGTTGCATCGGATCTGGCTGAGAACGGCATTATCACGTCTGAGGCGGTTCAGGCCATTCTTGCCGATACCGGGCGACGTTTCGATAAAGGCGGTGACGCGTTTTACGATACCATTTCAGCTTTTCATAAATCAGTGCGCGGCTCTAATCCCGATGCCGCACTCTACTGGGCCGCTCGAATTGTTGATGGGGGAGGGGATCCTCTCTACGTGATTCGTCGGCTGGTGGCTATTGCCAGTGAAGATATTGGCAATGCTGACCCGAGAGCACTGGAGATTGTTATTAATGCCTGGCAGGCATTTGAGCGGCTGGGGGCACCGGAAGGACTGTTGGCCATGGCCCATGCAACGGTCTATTGCGCCTGTGCACCAAAAAGTAATGCCGTTTATAAAGCCTGGAAAGCGGCATGGGACGATGTAAAAAGTCATCCATCCTATGAGGTGCCTCATCACCTGCGGAATGCACCGACTCAATTAATGGGCAGCCTTGGCTATGGTGCTGGTTATCGCTATGCCCATGATGAGCCCAATGCCTATGCCGCAGGGGAGCGCTACTTTCCCGAAGAGATGGATGTGCCGGACTATTACCAGCCGAATGATCGCGGGTTGGAGATTAAGATCAAGGAAAAGCTGGCCTGGCTGAAACGGCTTGATGAAGAGAGTGCCGTAAAGAGATAGTCTTTATATTATCCAATCATATATTTATAATTTCAAAAAAACCACACGACCTGAATTACTTAATTTTAGGTTGCCTGGCCTTTTGATATGGTTAGAACCGTTTAATGGCGATGAATTCAAAATTCTCTATCCCTCATCTGAAAGGAAGCTCTGATGCAATACCCGTATTTGCTGAATTACCTCGCTGTAGCCGCCGGTGGAGCCCTTGGGGCACTGGCGCGTTCATTGGTTTATGAGTGGTATGCAAAATCCGGAAATGATCAGTTGTTTCCACTACCGACCTTAACGGTAAATATTATTGGTTCGTTGCTTATCGGGATTGGCTGGTACTGTCTGGTAGAGAAAAGTCTGCTTCCTGCGGTCTGGAAAGATTTTGCCACCGTCGGCTTTCTGGGAGCATTAACCACCTTTTCTACGTTCTCACTGGATATTTTCCGGCTTTTTCAAGCCGATCGGTTGGTTGAGGCAATCGTTTATATGCTGGCCAGTGTGACTCTGTGTCTGGCTGGTACCTGGTTGGGTTATCAGGGCATTCGAGTGGTCCTGAACGGTTAACTTTCCTCACTTCCTGTTTATTATCTTTATCGAATGTCGCAGAGTCATGGTGTATCATCAGCAGGTTATCCGTGACGAGAATGGTAAACGTTTGCAGCGTCTGCCCGGATAAGAAAACCATCGTCCAATCAGTTAATTTGGTAGGAATATGCTAGACCCCAAAATCGTTCGCAGCAATCCTGAAGCTGTGGCGGAACAGCTGTTGAAGAAGCACTACAAACTGGATATTGAGCGTCTGGTTTCTCTGGAGGAGCGTCGCAAGTCGCTTCAGGTTAAAACTGAGCAGCTGCAGAGCGAACGTAAGTCGGGTTCCAGGGAATTTGGCAAGATCAAGGCCCAGGGCGGTGATGTTTCCGCGCTTAAAGAACGCATGGATCAGGTAAATGCCGAACTCAAGGAAAATGAGCAGGCCCTGACCGAACTGCAGGAAGCATTGAATAACCTGCTGCTGGAAGTGCCTAACCTGCCAGACAGCTCCGTGCCAGAAGGTAAAGACGAAAACGACAACGTACTGGTTCGTACCTGGGGTGAGCCACGACAGTTTGAGTTTGACGTCAAAGATCACGTTGATCTGGGTGAAGTTCTTGGTCTGGATTTCGAAGCGGCTGCCCAGATTTCCGGCTCCCGGTTTGCCATGCTGCGTGGCAAAATTGCCCGCCTGCATCGGGCGCTGGCGCAGTTTATGCTGGATGTTCAGACCACTGAGCACGGCTATGAAGAAGTTATCACCCCGCTGCTGGTTCATGATAAAGCCCTGTATGGCACTGGCCAGCTGCCCAAATTCGGGGAAGACCTGTTCAAAACCGCCTGTGATGATGATTCCGGTGCTGACCAGAAACAGTTTTTCCTGATTCCTACGGCAGAAGTTACCCTGACCAACCTGGTGCGTGAACAGATTGTTGATGCTGATCAACTGCCCATTCGTCTGACGGCTCACACGTCCTGTTTCCGAAGCGAAGCGGGCAGTTATGGTCGTGATACCCGTGGCCTGATTCGTCAACACCAGTTTGAAAAGGTTGAGATGGTGCAGATCGTCCATCCTGATAAGTCCTATGAAGCGCTGGAAGAGATGACAGGGCATGCAGAAGCCATTCTCCAGAAGCTGGGGCTGCCTTATCGCGTTGTGGCACTGTGTGGTGGCGATATGGGCTTTGGGGCCGCCAAGACCTACGACCTTGAAGTCTGGCTGCCCGCCCAGAATCAGTACCGTGAAATCTCTTCCGTCAGTAACTGTGTTGATTTCCAGGCACGTCGAATGATGGCGCGATTCCGCAACGAATCAGGCAAGCCGGAGCTGGTTCATACGCTGAATGGTTCAGGTCTTGCCGTGGGTCGTACTCTGGTGGCGGTACTGGAGAATTACCAGGATAAGGATGGGCGTATCCATATTCCCGCAGCACTTCAGAGCTATATGGGGGGCATTAGTATTCTCTAACAAGATCAGCAGGGTGGAACGTTTGATTTCACCCTCTTAATTTACATCTAAAGTATTATCATCAATCAACTTTGTTCAACAATAACGGTAGTCATGAACAAAAGGAGAGCGTGGTGAATAATCTTTCCGCGAGGGACCCTGTAGAGACAACTGTTGATTTGGGCAGCGATGATGAATCTGATGTTTATAATGCCCATGCGGCGGCTGTTTCAAGATATCAGTCATACCTTGTAAGGCCAATTGCCAGTCCATCAGGCAATTATTTATCGGGTAACCCGCAGCCTGTTGCTAATACTGATTCCTCTGGTCATGAATATGACCTTCCTTCAGGTTTTCAGAGTCACCAGAATCAGGCGGGGAGTTCTTATCAATTTATCATTAATGGCCAGACTAAAACATTTAAGTCGCTACGGTTACTGCTCCAGATTCAGCCTTTTATGGATAACTTCAGGGCGAGTACCGGAAGATATCTTTCTGATGTCCATATCCCCCGTGAGGATAGCGCACTCAAAACACTGATTCTTGAGAATGCTCGTGTTCAGCAAGTATTCTTGTTGGTGAATGACATAGAAACAATAAATGTATTCACACCAGCGGATCAAACACATGTGACGGAACAGGCAGCAGCCAGTGGATACAGGTCAGATGACTATCGTTTACCGGCAACATACAGTGGCTTGCAGCGAATGGTTGCCCGTGAAAACCGGCGGTTGAATTCAATCACTGGTCAGATAACACCAGTGCAGTATTGCCAGCCTGCTCTATCTTCGGAAAGCTCAAATCCTGCTGCTGACGTTAACAGCACTACCCGGTATTTCGGCCATATAAATGGAGAAGATAAACAATTTGATTCGATTGCTGCGTTATTATCGGAGCGGAAACTGTTACGAAACTTTCGTGATAGTGCTGAGTTATACAATGTAGGTTCAGATATTCCTATTAACAATACTGAACTGAAACACTTTATTATCAATAGACAGGACCGGTTTAATGCATTTCTGTTAATTAATGATATTACCGCGATACCAACCACTAATGCTGGTAATGGTGCTGATCATGCCGCAGCCTCTGATGCGGGGCTGGTTTCTACAATCTTTAACCCATATATGGTAAACAGTAACGATCGCAGAAACTCTATCGTTCGGCATGGTGCAGTCAGGCAAATGAGATTTATACGTGATTTTCCAGCTGGCAATAAGAGTGCTTTTACAATATCAGATGCTGGATTTTATTTGTCACTGGTGGAAAAAAGGTTGTTATGTTTCACCTGCGGAGGTTCAATTAAAGAGTGGCAAGAGGAGTGGGGAGTGCGCTCCCTTGATGAGGTTCATGCAAGACTTTACCCTGAGTGCTCTTTTTTGCGGGAAAAAAAAGGTGAAGGGTTTATCGAAGCCTGTCAACAACAATTAACTCAAGCACAACAATGTGTGTTAGCCCGACCTTTGGAAAGTCATCCCCATTTGTATCGCTCACCTTTGGATGTGTATCAATGGCAGCAAGAACAAGTAGAAGTGGATTATTATAAATTTCTATCCGACTGGCGTGAAGGACGAGCACGATTGGACGGAATGACGTTACATGAATTGGTACGGGCGCAAAATCAAGCTGGTCAACACAGTAGTTACAGACAGAGTCAGGCAGATGCCACTTATTCTATCATACGCAATATTCAAAGATGTCTGCAGGCATTTCACCGTAGCTTTGTTCCTGGCTCAGCGCTTCACAATGCAATGGACCGATTGCATGGGAAAGTTAATGCTGCTCAGAACCAAGGCTACGTGCTTAAATTAAAATTATTGCAAATCCTGCAGAATCTATTGGCACTTCGAGAAGATCAGTCGGAAGATGTAGGTGCTGAAATTGCTTCGATTATTGACGCTGCTTATGACCGGGATTGTCAGGATCATACAACAGAAATCATTGATCAGATCCAGACTCGAATGGCTTTAATTGATATCAATCGGGAGCTGGAGTTTGATTCTGATGTTGTCCATATATTCAACCTGCTGAAGAAATTAAAATTATTTTACAACGAGTCAGTACTTTACAGTGTATTGTCTACTACAAGGGGGGTAACTGGTACTCTACTTATTGCGGGTAGTGAATCCACTGAAACAAGAGGTTACATTAAGAATCTGTTTTCCCAAAGTATCTGCCAATTCCCTGAGAATCAAATTCCACAATGTTACGGCACTATTGGCAGGCAGCCAGCAATTGTGATGGCTGAAATTAAGAGAAAATTCATCAGCGGTATTATGAATCTGGCCGATTTTCAAAATTTTATTATGGACATGTTTAGCACGGATCCGGCATTACTTAATCTTTTAATAACGAAAAATGCTGAGTTTTCAGTTTGGCATGGCAAGACAGAGAGTAGCGCTGAGTTATTGATGGAACAGTACAGTCCCGATACACCAGGGCTCTCTGAGCAGGAGATTATTGAAGGTGCCGCTAACGTTGCTGATGCTCGTGCAAGGTTCATGCGTGAAGATCTTTACCAATTCATCAGCGAGAAGCTGGACATGTTCTGGGATAAGATTATTCGGGAAACATCCCGATAGTGAGATGCTTCAATAGTGCATTGTCAGTACCCGGTAAAGCAGCAAAATCGCTTTAGACACTTCTTCCATCAGAGCGCAGAGAAATGAGCACTACGCTGGCCATGTTCAAGGTGTCATCCTGAAGTTTTCCGGACATCATTAAAACGGTTAGTCAATCTAACCATTTTGATAGCTACATTTGAAATCTAAAACACTATTATTAATCAATTTTGTACAAATATTTAACGGTCATAATGAACTCAAGGAGAATCATGATGGATCATATCACACCCGGGGAGCTTACACAGAGAACTGTTCATGGGAATGAGGCGATTAATAGTGACCGTCCCGATACTGATGATTCGAGGTATCGTCTATACGGTGTAAGGTCGATTGCCAGCTCGAACAACTTATTATTATCTGATCAGGGAGCTGTTGGTGGTGCTGATTTTTCTGAGCGTTCATATCCCCGGGCTGCAGGTTTCCAGAGTCATCAACACCAGCCGGTAAGAACTTATGAAGTTACTATTCGTGGTTATACTCAAACATTTACTTCGCTAGGGGAATTGCTCCAGATACAGTCTTTTATGAATAACTTCAGGGGTAGCGCCGAAGTGTATCTTCCTGGTATCGATATTCCCCCTGAGGATGCTGAACTGAGGAAATTGATCCATGGGAATGAATGTATTCAGCAAGTATTTTTGCTGGCTAATGAAATAGAGACATTAAATGTAGCCGCATCATCGGATCAAACGCAATTGATCGAACACGCATCAGGCAACGACTATCATTTACCGGCACCATCAGGTAGCCGACAGCGCACTGTTTCCATTGATAACCATCAAATTAATAATATTGAAACGGTGCCCTCTGGCGTGGAACCGGTTGTTACGATTTATAACCAACGTATGGCATGTGCGACAGAGCGAGTGTACTCTTTCGTTAAGCACCATGCATCCAAGTGTGTAGAATTCCTGGATGATTTTCCTCATGATAATAGAAATGCCCTTAGACTATCCGATGCAGGATTTTATTTGTCACTGAATGAAGAAAAAATATCCTGTTTCTCCTGCGGAGGCTCCATTGGAGAGTGGCAACAGGAGTGGGGAGTTAGTACCATCGATGAGGTTCATGCCAGACTTTACCCGAAATGCTCTTTTTTACAGGAACACAAGGGCGAACATTTTATTCAAAATTGCCAGCAACAGTTACGACCCGAACAGCAACACTGGTTGGCCCAACCTTTGGAAAGTCATCCGCATTTGTATTCTTTACCCGTGAGTGATCATCAATGGCAACAAGAAGAGGCTGCAAGATCCGAGCGGGAAGCGGTGTTTAACTTGTATAATGGACAAACACTGGTGGATGGAATGACTGTACCTGAAATCCTGCGTCAAAACAGGGTTCATACTCAACGTGTCCAACAGAATTGGGGCTGGCAAAGTCAATATCAGCCTGGTGCTTCCTCTGCGATCGAAGGCAATATTCAAAGATGCCAGCGAGAATTACACAGTAGCTTTCCCGTTGATTCTGAACTTCACCACGCAATAGACAGGCTGCATGGAAAAGTGAATGCAGCCCGAGACCGAAACAATCAGCTTAAATTGAGCTTATTACAAATCCTGGAACATCTGATAACACTCCCGGAAGATCTGCGGGCAGATACTGGTGTTGAAATCACTGAGATGATTAACGCTGCTTATGACCATGATTGTCAGGATCATACTTCGGAAATCATCGATCAAATCAAAACCAGAATGGCTTTCATTAATATCAGACGGGAACTGGAGGCAGGGCATGATATTGTTCAGATATTTGACTTGTTGAAGAAATTAAAATTATTTTTTAATGAGTCAGTACTCTACAAAGCCATGTCTACTACAAACAGTGATGGAACTCTACTTGTTGCTGCCAGTGAATCCACTGAGATAAGAGGGCGTATCAAGAATCAATTTTCCCGAAGTATTTGTCAATTCCCGGAGAATCATGTTTATCAGCGTTTTGGAGCAATTGGTAAACTGAAGCCGGAAGTGATGGATGAACTTGAAAGAAAATTAATCAGAGGCATCAGGAATAAAGCCGATTTTCAGAATTATATTGTTGACATGTTTAAAACTGAGCCTCAATTACTTGATCTTTTAAGAAAGGGAAACGCTGAATTTTCAGTTTGGCATGGTAAGACAGAGAGTAACACCGAGTTATTGTTGGAACAGTACAGCCCGGATACCCAGGGACTCTCTGAGCAGGAGATTATTGAAGGTGCTGCTGGCGTTGCAGATTCTCGCAGAAGGTTCATGAATGAGGATCTTGAACAATTTATCAGCGAGAAGGTGGACTCTTTTTGGGCGGAGATTCTTCAACAAACATCCAGCCCATGAGCAAGTCGCCCTTGCTGAATTAGCAAGGGCAATTGGTTAGCATTCAACTGTAAGATTCTTCAACCAGTATTTTGCCAGCACCCGGTAAAGGACCAGAATTGCTTTAGTCACTTCTTCCATCAGAGCGCAGATAAACACCAGATGCAGTGGCCAATGCCAGATATTCACCGCTGCCCAGGTCAGCGGTACACCGACAAACCACATACCAATAATATTGATGGCTGCCGTGGCTTTCACATCGCCGCCGCTGCGCAGTACACCAACAATCCCGGTCAGGTTGATGACCCGGATGCATAGGGCAAATCCGGCAATAATCAGCACCTCACTGGCCATTTTCAAGGTGTCACCCTGAAATTTGCCGAACATTCCGACGATCTGCTCATTGAAAATCAGGGTAAAAATGCCGATCACCAGGGCGGTGGCCGGGGCGACCAGCATAAAATAACGGCTCTGTTTCCAGGCCAGCTCAAATTCTCCAGCGCCGAGCTCCTTCCCGAGTATGATTGAGGTAGCGATAGCGAACCCGATAAACAGGGAAATCAGCACGCCTTCAACGGAAGAGATGGCGCTCATCACCGCCAGCTCAACAACCCCCATCTGGGCAAACATCAGGTTGTAAAGCACCAGACCAAATGACCAGAGGCCGTCCTGAATCAGCATGGGAACACAGATGCCGATGTATTTCATCCAGTGTTTACGACTCTTGCATTGCAACAGGTCAGCTTTTACCGGTTTGAGCCCCGGGCGAACCTCAAGGATGTAATAGATAAGCAAGCCCACCTGAATCAACCGGGAAATGGTTGTCCCCCATGCCGAACCGGCAACCCCAAGGGCTGGAAAGCCAAAATGACCATAGATCAGCAGATAATTAAACAGCACATTCATAAGAATGGTGATAAAACCGATGCGTGTCGGTGTTTTTGCGTCGTTATTGGTTCTCAGCAGGGCTTCCAGCGGGATGGTGACCGCTATGCAGAGAAAGGAGGGTGCCGTGATGAATAGATAGCTGCTGCCCAGAGCCTTCAGCGTGAGGTCTTCACTGATCAGGCCCATGATCTGTTCTGGAAAGAGCAGGTAGACAATGGCAAATGGGGTGGTGATGGCCAGTGTGGCAATAATCGTCTGAACCAGCGTCCTGCGCAAACCATCCATATTTTGGGCACCGATATACTGCGCCGCCAGAATGCTCATGCCACTGCCCAGGGCAGCGATCAGAATCAGGTTAAAGAAGAAAATCCGGTTGCCCATGCCGACCGCAGCAACTTCTGTTTCACCCAGCATGGAGACCATGAAGATATCGATCAATCCAAGCATTGAGAACATCATGGATTGCAGCGAGATAGGCAGTGCCAATTGCCAGAGATTGCGCAGGAAGTCCCTGTTTGGGGCTGGGTTTTCAATAGTTTGACTGGTCATAAAGCGACTAACAATGATAGGGGCCTGAAGCGCGTTTCCATCCGTGAAAGAGGGGAGTAGTCTCATTCGGATATAAACAGCCATGGACTGTATAGCATTCTCTATATGGTTATGTCGGAGTGATGCAATAACAGTATAAAAAGCTATATCGTCATATTTACTATCAACTGTACTCTTATAGTCGTATAAGTGAGAAGTCGGATTTTTCCCTATCCTCCGTTCAGCTTCCTGCTTTCTATAACTTTTAATAATAAAAAGTAAGAAAATATTGTTATCTTTATTCTGTCGTAGGCTGGTAAACTCGGCCAATACATGGTTCGGCCAGCCGGACCGCAGGCTTACATGATTTGTGCCTGCAACCTTATGTCAACAGAGCTATATCAATAACGAGAAAAACATGGACTATCTGCCATTATTTCTACAGGTACGTAACCAGCGTTGTCTGGTGGTGGGTGGTGGCGATATCGCCCTGCGTAAAATCAGGCTTCTCAACGCCTCAGGTGCCAATATTCGAGTGGTGGCCAGCGAGATATCAGCAGAAATTCGTGAGTTTCTTGCCAGCGGTGAGCACCAATTGCTGGACAAACCCTTTGAAAATCATGACCTGAACGATGTCTGTCTGGTCATTGCGGCAACGGATGATGAGGGTGTTAACCGCCAGGTAGCCAGAGTGGCACAGCAGCGACAGCTGTTTGTTAATGTGGTGGATGACGCACAAGCCGGTAATGCGGTAATGCCGGCGATTGTTGATCGCTCTCCGGTGGTGGTTGCCTTTTCCACCGGTGGTAAAGCACCGGTTCTGGCCCGTCTCCTGCGGCAGAAACTGGAAACGCTGTTGCCCCGGGGATATGGCCGTCTGGCGGCACTGGCAGGTGAGTGTCGCGATATGGTCAAGGCCCGGTTCAGTGAGATCAATGATCGCCGGTATTTCTGGGAGAGTGTGTTGGCAGGGCCTGCTGCGGAAAAGGCACTGACAGGTGATCTGCAGGGGGCCCGTAGTTTGATTGAACAGACTCTGGCTAACACATCGGAGCAGAAAATTGGCGAAGTGTATCTGGTGGGCGGAGGCCCGGGCGATCCAGATCTGCTGACATTTAAAGCACTGCGGTTAATGCAGCAGGCGGATGTTGTGCTGCATGATCGGCTGGTGTCTGAAGATGTTCTGGCACTTTGTCGTCGGGATGCAGATTATATCTACGTTGGTAAAAAGCGGGATCGACACACACGCCCCCAGGAAGAGATCAATGCCCTGCTGGTCACATTGGCCAAAGAGGGCAAGCGGGTTTTACGGTTGAAGGGCGGTGACCCCTTTATCTTTGGGCGTGGTGGTGAAGAGATTGAAACGCTGGCCAGTGAGGGTATTCCTTTCCAGGTGGTGCCTGGTATTACTGCCGCTTCCGGCTGTGCCAGTTATGCCGGTATTCCCCTGACCCATCGGGATCACGCCCAGTCTGTCCGTTTTGTCACCGGGCATCTAAAAGATGGCAGCTACGCCCTGAACTGGCAGGAAATGCTCGACCCCGGTCAAACGCTGGTGTTCTACATGGGGTTGCTGGGGCTTCCCCGGATCTGCCAGGAGTTAATGGATCATGGCAGGGATGCACAGACACCCATTGCCTTGATTCAACAGGGTACTACCCGGAACCAACGGGTCTTTACCGGAACCCTGGCCACCATTGATAAAATTATTGAGTCCGAAAAGGTAAAGGCTCCAACAATCATCATTATTGGCAGTGTGGTTAGCCTTAGAGACAAATTAAGATGGTGTTAGCCTTTTTTTGAAGGCTTGTATTGAACGTGAAATACAGGTGATGAAAAATCTCTGGAAAGTTCATATTGTCGAGCTGATGGCCTGATTAGATAATTGATTCCGTCTATGGTTGTGAAGAATTTATAGTTGCCTTTGCAGATCTCCTCCTGATTCTTTGGTTTACATTTTTTATCCCGGAACTCCCTATTGCTTGCAAAACGATTTCTGGCAGCGTAACGATAAATTGGCAGATATAACTTGTCAGAATCAGGATTTACTTCAATGAAATCATGCTTGATATATTCAGGCTGTAACTTGGCTGACATTGGTCGTGGTGTCATCTTATACCCATTGATTTCCTCACGGCTAAAAGGCACGTGTAGCTTTGTTAGCAAGCTGTAATCATAAGGGGTAACTTTTCTGATTATTTCTGGCGACTTAATCAATGTATAACCATATCGGGTTTCAGGTGCGGGCGTTATATAAAGGCAGTTTTCTATATGGCATTTGTCATGTCTTATATCTTTTATTATTCTCTTCTTAAACATTGGATATCGTTGGTCCAGAAAAGAGGAAAATGGACTGTCATTTTCTAGAGACAGGATGTTTATATCTGGTTTAATAAATATGGCCAGTATGGTGATTGGGTTTCCCTTATTATAACCTTTATGGAGGTAACCCCTGGCGGCAGCGATGCTTGGAGTACTGTATAAGCCAATACCATGGGCCTGACCCTGTTGATTGATCGTTTTAGGGTCAAAAATTTTCTCTTTCAGGATGGAATTTCTGCTGCGGCCCATTTCGTCATTGACACAAGTGAATTTGCCTGCACGGAAAAAAATATTCGTGCCTGCTGTTTTTGGGCAATATTCACTATGTATAAAACTTTTTATTGCCATTTCGGTGGTTATATTAAATTCCGTAAATAATGAGATTGTCCGTAAGTCCTCATTAATATGTCTGAATAACGTATTCTCAATCTTTCGTAGTAGATAATTCGACCTCACTTTAAAGCGTTCAAAAATAAAATTGGATATATCTTCCTGGCTGAGAAGATATATCTTATGGCCTCTCAGGGTTTGGCATTCAATATTTATAATATCGAGCAGGATATTTGCTGCCTGTTCACTTGCCTCAGGTTTAAGAAAAGACCGTATTTGCGACAGTAGTATACGGCGTTGCGACAGGTTGCTGCAAAATGGAGTTTCTCTGGTGTCCAGATTCATTGCAGGTTCATTGGAACCTGAACCGGGAATAACATGGCGGTTGCCAAAACATGAACTTTGATCAACGGTTTTGGTGTTGCTGGTTCTGAAGGAAGTGGGCGCTGGGCCAGGATCTAAGGAAAAAGGGTTCATTGGCTCACACTCATCTAAATGGTTTTTGGTATATTCCATCCGCTCAAGGAATATACCATGCCAATTAAATATTCGACGTAGATCTAGTCAGACAATGCTGTTAATGGGTCTGGATAAACAAACTGATAGTTCAGCGCTTTTTTCAATTTATCGCAATTCACCAGGCGATAGGGCATGGGTTTGTCAATAAAAACGGGCGGCTCAATGCCCATGATTTCGCAGGACCGGGTATAGAGTTGACGACGGGTAGGGTGCTCATCCGCTGAGGCGTTAAAGACTTCCCCAAACAGATTTTTAGCAATAATCTGCCCGATGATTTGCAGGCAGTCTTCCCGGTGTATCATATTCACCGGATCATCAGCGCCGCCCAGCTCTTTGCCGGAAAAGTATCGCCCTGGCTGATATTCACCGCCAATAAGGCCTGAGAAGCGAAGCACCGTGGTTTTCAGGTCGTCATGGTCCGTGAACAGCTGCTCAATATCCAGCCAGGCAGTATCAGAGAAGGGGGACTCAATACGAATGGCATCGTCTTCCGTTACTTCAACGTTATTTTGCGGGTAAACGGAGGTGGCACTGATCAGAATAATTTTTTTAACCCGGGACTGCTCTATGCGGTTAAGCAGTGCCTCCATCTGGCGAAGGTAAAAGTGGGGTAGGCCATCGCCTTTTCCGGGTGGAATATTGATAAAGAGAATATCGGTATCCAGAAACGAGTCAATATCACCCTCAGGCTCTGGTGAAAGACCGATAATATAAGGCTTCATGCCAACCGCAGAAATAGCTTCCAGCTTTTCCTCCCGGGTGGTTGATCCCTTGACTGGATAGCCATCTTTCACCAGTTGTTCGCCCAATGGCATGCCCAGCCAGCCACAACCCAGAATGCTGATGGTTTCTTTCATTATCGGTCTCTTGCTTGTCGAGGAAAAGGACGATGAATTGCAAATGCGAACTATTCTCCCCGATTGTTCCCATAAATGAAACCGTTTTGAATAACCGAGTTGTCAGGTAGGGATTCTCTGAAGCGCCCCAATGACATAGAATAGCCATGAAGTTAATAGAGGAAGTGTTGCGTTGAACATTACATTCACTGAAGCCGCACAGAAGTATCTTGCCCAATTATTAGAAAAACAGGGGGTTGAGGGGATTGGTGTACGCCTGTTTGTCAGCAACCCCGGCACGCCCCATGCGGAAACCTGCCTGGCCTATTGCAAGCCGGGGGAAGAGAAAGAGGGTGATCTGACGCTGGAGCTTGAGTATTTCAACTGCCATGTTGAAGGCACCAGTGAGCCATTTCTTGAAGAAGCGGTGGTTGATTTTGCCGAAGACAAGCTGGGTGGTCAGCTGACCATCAAGGCACCCAACGCCAAGATGCCCAACGTTAATGAAGACAGCCCTCTGGATATGAAGATCAACTACTTCCTGCAAATGGAAGTGAATCCCGGGCTGGCTTCCCACGGTGGCGTGGTATCCCTGGTGGAACTGGATGATGGTATTGCTGTTCTGCAGTTTGGCGGTGGTTGCCAGGGCTGCGCTGCGGTCGATATGACCCTCAAGGATGGTGTTGAAAAAACGCTGATGGAGCGTATTCCGGAGCTGAAAGGCGTTCGTGATGTGACGGATCACAGTAATACTGAGAATGCTTTTTATAAATAAAGCAGATCAATAAAGGGAGGTGGCATCCACTTCCTTTCTCCGTTTTTTCAATGTTGTTTCAATTTTACCGTTGGTGTTCGGTGCTACTCTATGAAGTCTCCCCTTATTACCCGTGCCGGAAAGGAAAATCTTGAGCAGGAGCTTCAGTATCTGTGGCGAATTAAGCGCCCTGAAGTCACGCAGGCTGTTTCTGAGGCCGCAGCGCTTGGGGACCGCAGTGAGAATGCGGAATATAAAGAGGGCAAGCGACAGCTCCGGGAAATTGACCGACGCATACGCTATCTGACCAAGCGGCTTGAAATCCTGAAGGTTGTCGATTATTCGCCAGAGCAGGAAGGCAAGGCTTTTTTCGGTGCCTGGGTTGAGCTGGAGAGCGAAGAAGGTGAAATACTCCATTGTCGTATCGTGGGTGCCGATGAGATAGATGTGAAAAACAACCACATTACCATCGATTCCCCCATGGCCAGGGCAATGGTTGGGCGTCAGGTAGACGATGAAGTTGTGGTCAATGCACCGGGTGGACGCAAGATCTGGTTGATCAATAAAATACAATATCAGCCTTTTTCTGATGTTGAATAGGTAAAGCTATGGTTTTTCACGTTTTATTAATGGTATTTTTACCGCCTGTTGAGAAAAGGGTAAAGATACCGGTATAACTCTCTGAAATAATGGTGTATCTTTCCCCGCCTTTTTGAAATCCCAAGCTCATTTACTCACCCGGTAGTCCGACGGAACTGTGAAGCGTTATAAACAGGCCATTTTATCCAATTTTTTTGTCACCGAAGACGGCAGTGCTGTGCGCCATCTGGTTGAGGCAAATCTGGATATTGAGTCAAGAAGTGACCGTACGCTTTGTACCGAAGTCCTGAACAGTGACTGTCGCTACGAGGTGCTGGTTAATGGGCATCTATCCACTGTCTGTATGATCTGCTCAGCGATTCTTGATCGAAGAATCAGCAATATGCCGGTGGAACGTAAAGTCAGTTATGGCAAAAAGCAGACGATGGAGATCTTTACACCACCGGATACCCAGTTATCGCTTCCGGGTGTGGTTGAGCCTGTTCAGGTTGAAGAGGGTAAAATGATCACCTCAATAGAAGAACAGCCCGAGCAAATCGAGCTGTTTATGTGAGTAAAAATCAGATCTGCCAGTTGCTGCACTAGCGACGACCCGGCAGAACATCCTTCAATTTATCCCTGATGCTGCGTAGAGTCTTCTCTGTGGTTTTCCAGTCAATACAGGCATCAGTAATAGAAACACCGTATTGCAGATCGTTCAGGTTATCAGTCATCTTCTGATTGCCCCAGCCAATATTGCTTTCCACCATCAGACCGACAATGGATTGATTGCCTTCAATGATCTGGTTGGTCACATTCTCCATAACCAGTGGTTGCAGGGCCGGGTCCTTATTGGAGTTGGCGTGGGAACAATCCACCATGATATTTGGCTTGATGCCGGCTTTTTCAAGCGCCTTTTCACACAGTGCAACACTGACAGAGTCGTAGTTCGGCTTGCCGTTACCCCCACGCAGAACAATGTGGCCATAGGGATTACCTTTGGTATGGGTAACAGCCACTTGCCCCTGGCCATTCAGCCCGAGAAAACGGTGTGGACTGGAAACAGACTGCAGGGCATTGATCGCGACTTCCAATCCGCCATCGGTGCCATTTTTAAAGCCAACGGCCGAGGACAGGCCGCTGGCCATTTCGCGGTGAGTCTGCGACTCAGTGGTTCTGGCCCCTATTGCAGACCAGGCAACCAGGTCCTGAAGATATTGAGGCGAAATCGGGTCCAGTGCTTCTGTAGAGGCAGGAATGCCCATTTCGGCAACATCCATTAACAGGCGGCGTCCGATATGCAGGCCTTCTTCAATTTTAAATGAGTCATTCAAATGCGGGTCATTGATCAGGCCTTTCCAGCCCACCGTGGTTCTTGGCTTTTCAAAATAGACGCGCATCACCAGATACAATGTGTCCTTCAGCTCTTCACTGAGGGCTTTCAGCCGTTGGGCATAATCTTTCGCCGCGGCAACATCGTGGATTGAGCAGGGGCCTATGACGACAAACAGGCGATGGTCTTTGCCATCGAGAATATCCCTGATGACTTCACGGCTTTCAGAAACCGTTTTTGCTGCTGCCTCAGTCATCGGAATCACAGCCTTAAGGCGTTCCGGACTCAACAGAATTTCCTGAGATTGAATATTAAGGTCTTCAATGGGTAATACAGCCATGTGCGCGGTCCCGTTTTTTTAATAAGACTGGTTTAAAATCTCCTGATCAGTGGCCTGACGCCCCTGATGCCAGATGAAAATATGGCACCCATACTGCCAGATAGTCACCTCACCCTGTATAAAGCCCTGGTAACTATGGGTTTTCAAGTGGCCTGGTGAGGGATTTCCACTTTATTCAAACTGACACAGGCCTGCAACCCTGGATAGGGTTAAAAAAGGTATTTCAGGCCCAGTCCGAGCAAAATAATGGCCAATATGATGCGCATGAAGGTATCCGGTAGCTTCATGCCGACACGGGTTCCTACATAAATAGCAGGGATAGAGCCAATCAAAAGGCTGCCTAACAGCACAAAATCGACATTACCCAGCCAGATATGGCCAAAGCCTGCAAGCAACGTTAACGGTACCGCATGAGCCAGGTCGCTACCCACTACCTTGACGGGTTTCAGCAGCGGATAGAGCAGAACAATAGCGGCAGTGCCCAGTGCCCCGGCCCCCACCGATGAAAGTGTGACCAGAACCCCGAGGAAGATACCGGCAATAAATGTTAAAGGTGTCTGATATTTCTTTGGAATCATCGAGACACGAGAGAGCTGTCTTCTTTTCAAAAAAGGACTCATAAATAGCGACAGCGCAGTGAGGGTTAACATTATCCCAAGGCATAATGTAAGGATCGGGCTATAATCAGCGCTTCTGTCAAAAAAAAACTTGAGCAGCACAATTGTCAGGACTGTGGCAGGAAGACTGCCAGCACAGAGCGTTTTGACCAGTGTCCAGTCAATACTTTTCTGACGATGATGGACAATGACTCCGGTTGACTTGGTAATGGCTGCATACATCAGATCCGTTCCAATGGCGATATGAGCCGGAAAGCCAAACATTAACAGCAGTGGTGTCATCAATGAACCACCGCCGATACCTGTCAGGCCAACCGCAAAACCAACGCCGGCACCGGTGGCAATATATGTTAAAAAATCCATAAGCATCCCAAAATCTATGGTCTAAAGTTATAACTAGCCAAGGCGATGTTTGAAAATATTGACTAAAAATTGATGATTCGCTGGTAACTATATTGACTGGCTTGTATTCTGGAAAAGAATTTAATGTCATTCTTTTATGCTTTATAGAACTAACGGATCCTGTTTCAATCTATTCATTTTTGTCAGCACAACCTGCCCGACCGGAGGCCATCAATGAAGCTGCAACAACTGCGCTATATCTGGGAGGTCGCCCACCACGATCTCAACGTATCAGCTACAGCGCAGAGTCTATACACTTCTCAGCCCGGTATAAGCAAACAAATCCGGCTTTTGGAAGATGAACTTGGCGTTGAGGTTTTTGCCCGAAGTGGCAAGCATCTCACCCGTATTACCCCGGCCGGTGAGAAAATCATTGATACAGCCGGTGAGATCCTTAGAAAAGTTGAGTCGATCAAGCAGGTTGCCCAGGAATTCAGTGACGAGCGAAAGGGCAGTCTGTCCATTGCCACAACCCACACGCAGGCTCGCTATGCCTTGCCGGGCATTATCCGGCAGTTTATTGGTCAGTATCCCGATGTTGCCCTTCACATGCATCAGGGCACACCCATCCAAATTGCCGAAATGGCAGCAGACGGTTCCGTTGACTTTGCTATCGCAACGGAAGCACTGGATCTGTTCAATGACCTGGTGATGATGCCATGCTATCGCTGGAATCGCTGTATTCTTGTACCCAGGGATCATCCTCTGACCCAGGTATCTGAATTGAGCCTGAAAGATATTGCCCGGTATGCCCTGGTCACCTATGTTTTCGGATTTACAGGTCGCTCCAAGCTGGATGAAGCCTTTATGAATGAAGGGTTGTCACCCAGGGTAGTGTTTACTGCCACCGACGCTGACGTGATCAAAACCTATGTGCGCCTTGGGCTGGGCGTCGGGATCATTGCCAAAATGGCCTACGATCCCGAACTGGATTCAGACCTTGTACCCCTGAATGCTGATCACCTGTTTGAGCCAAGCATTACCAAGATCGGGTTCCGGCGTGGTACTTTCCTGCGTGGATTTATGTACGACTTTATTGAAGAGTTTGCCCCTCACCTGACCAAAGATGTAGTTCAGGAAGCAATCCTTCGTCATAACAAGGCGGAAGTGGATGAGCTCTTTTCACATGTTCAGCTACCAAACCAGTAACTACCTTATAAGCGGCTTGGTTCAAGCCGCTTTTTCCAGTACTTCCTTTACCAGCTTAAAATAGATGGTGTAAATCGCTGGCTCACTGCCTTCTTCTTCAACAATGAAAAAAGGTGCTTTATCTACCTGGTACAAATTTGCCAGTAAAGCACCTGTGCTGTCCGGGTCGCCATCAACGGCGGTGACAAATTGATCAATGCGATTGATATGACCTGAACTCTCCAGTCTTTCCTGCACTTCCTGGCATTTTTTGCAGAGGTTGCCATCGGCCATTATCTTTTTGACCATGGTGATTTTCATAATCCAGTTCTCCCGGGGGATGGTTTTCATTTGCCGATGGTTGTTTATTGTAGCAGCGGTTATTTAGTTGATAATAGAATCAATATCTATATTTATAGGTGTTTATGCTATATTCTCAACCAGCCTGTCAGGCCGCAATAAGTCTAACCATCAAAGAGAGAATAACCAATGGATGTCGTCTGTCTTGACCTTGAAGGTGTACTGATTCCGGAAATCTGGATTGAATTTGCTACCCATACCGGTATTGATGAACTCAGGGCAACGACACGTGATATTCCCGATTACGATGAGCTGATGACCATGCGCTTATCCATACTGGATAAACATAAACTCGGGTTGAATGAAATTCAGGCAGTGATTTCCGGCATGAAGCCGCTGGAAGGCGCTGTGGATTTTGTCAACTGGCTGCGCAGTGAATTCCAGTTAATTATCCTGTCGGATACTTTTTATGAGTTTGCCGACCCATTTATGGTTCAGCTGGGTCGTCCGACACTGTTCTGCCATCGCCTGGAGGTAGCAGAATCAGGGAAGGTAACCGGCTATAAGTTAAGACAGAAAGACCCGAAACGTGCATCGGTAAAAGCACTGAAAAGCCTCAATTACCGGGTTCTTGCTGCGGGTGACTCCTACAATGACACCACCATGCTCTCTGAAGCAGATGCCGGTTTTCTGTTCAAGGCACCCGATAACGTGATTGCGGAGTTTTCCCAATATCCCTCCATCACCAACTACGATGATCTGCGCACAGCTTTGCTTGCGGCACGGGGTTGAGGCAAGGAGCGCACAGTTCTGTGCGTCAGTTATTGCCTCAATGAATAAAATAACGGTAATAAAAATAACAATGTGGTTCTGGCTCTGTTTGATCGCAGGATGTGCCAGTCAGCAAAGTATGCCTGAAGTGAATTCCGGGGACTTGCGGCAGTCATTAAGTGTTGTTGTTTATGATCAGGCTTACTGGCCAATTTATACCTGGGCACCGGAAAAATCAGTCACTCGAACCCTTAGAATTTATATTGAAGGGGATGGTCGTGCCTGGTTAAGGTCCAATCGTCCGTCAATGGATCCAACTCCGGTTAACAGGCTTGTTCATCATTTGATGCTACAGGATAAATCACCTGATCTTGCTTATATTGCCCAGCCCTGCCAGTACGTTATGAATGAAAATTGCAGCAGGCAGGTATGGACTTTCAAACGTTACAGCCCGAAAGTACTCAAAGTCATCAATACTGCTGTGGAATCTCTTAAAGAGAGTGGGCAGTATGAAAAGCTGGAATTGGTCGGTTATTCTGGTGGTGGAGCGTTGGCTCTGTTAATCGCCGCACATAGAAATGATGTTGCAAGTGTTCGTACGGTAGCGGGCAACCTCTCTCCTGAGTTTTTAAACCGTCACCATGGTGTATCCGAAATGCCTGCGGCACTGAATCCGGTCGATTTTAGTGCTCAATTATCGTCGATAGCACAAATTCACTTTTTGGGAGCCAGGGATTCGGTAGTCCCGGTTCAGGTCAGCCAGCATTATCTTGAAGCATTTGAAGATACTTCCTGCATAAATGTAGAGAGAGTCAATGCAGATCATCAATCGGGTTGGACTGAGCAGTGGCAATTATTATTGGCAAGGCCACTGCCATGTGGCCTGTGAAGATCAATGTTTTTGTAAGCAGGTTTCTAACTTACTCATCAGATTTTTTACTTTAGTAATGGACTCCTGGTATTCCGATTCACAGTCAGAGTCAGCAACAATCGCCCCACCTCCCCAGCAGTGCAATTCGCCATCTTTTGCCAGAATCGTCCGTATGGTGATGCTGGTATCCATATTACCATCACAGCTGATATAGCCGATGGAGCCACAGTAAACAGTGCGGGCTACCGGTTCCAGCTCCCTGATAATCTCCATGGATCGTATTTTTGGCGCTCCGGTAATCGAACCACCGGGGAATGTGCTTCCCAGCAGGTCAAATGCATCATAATCGTCCATCAGTTGGCCCTTCACAGTACTGACCAGGTGATGCACGTTGGCATAACTTTCCAGGGCAAATAATCGGGGTACTGACACGGTACCTGTCTTGCAGACCTTACCAAGATCGTTTCTCAGCAGATCGACAATCATCAGGTTTTCCGATTGATCCTTCTGGCTATGTTGTAGCTCTTCAGCAATGGCTCGGTCTTCTTCAGGAGAACGGCCCCTGGGACGGGTACCCTTGATGGGCTTGGTGGCAACATGACCGTTTTTCAGTCGGATAAACTGCTCCGGAGAATGGCTGAGAATGCTCAGATCAGGGCGTGCAATAAACGCAGAGTAGGGCGCTTTGGTGACGGTTCTGAGCTTTTTAAATGCTTCCCAGGAATCGCCGCTATAGGGCGCAGTAAACCGCTGGGTAAGATTCACCTCATAGCAATCTCCCGCCACAATATAGTCCTGAATTTGCTGAAATGCGCACTGGTATTCAGCCGGGGTTTGTGTCGGGGTGAATCTGTCGAGCAGTTTGAATGGTGAGCGGTCTGACTTCCTGACTTTATGGTCAATAGCTTGCAGAATTTCAGTTTTCAATGATTCGGGTATATCAGGATGAAACACCAGACAGGCTCGTCGTTCCTTATGATCACAGATCAGCGCCCACTGATAGAGCCCGACGGACATCAGCGGTGTTGAACTGTCTCGATGGGCTATTCGGTCCGGCTCAAGGTGTTCACACAGTTCATATCCCCAATAACCAACCATGCCTCCAACAAAAGGCAATCCGGCATTGTCGACTTTGCTCATGGCATTAAGCCGTTTTGGCAATGGCGCAAAAGGTTCAGCTCCAGAAACAGTTTCTGTTTTTTGTTGAATAAGATCTTCAATCATCAAATCACCTTCCGGGGTGAAGGTGAAGTGCATTTCTGGAGCTGCGGTCATAATGTCATAACGGCTGGAATGATCTTTATAGACTGCCTGCATTCCATCGAATACCGAGCTATCCAGAAAACATGGATAAGGGAGGTGAATAAAATGTTCAAAGTAGAGACTGGTATCGTCTTTATATTCCAGTTCCAGAATTGTCAGCGTCTTCATACAGGTGTCCGAACAAAACAGTCGGCATTTTAACTGGTGCCGGGGCACTATGCCATCACCTGCAATCCATGAACCAGCCATCAAGTGCTAATCATCGGTTGTTGGAATGGTGGTAGCTATATAACTTCCCTGTCAACAACTGCACGTAAAACCGTACGATAGTATCTCAACTAGTACCGTTTTTAGGTACAGTGGTTGTATGTGTAAGGTGCACTTCTTGTCGTCGTTTCCAAGATATGACTCCTTAGGATTTATTAGAGTTAAATTCGGTCCCGTGCGATTGACAGGGAGCAAAGGTCAGGCATTCAAACAGTTCTCAGCCTGACTCTTTTCACTGTTACCAAATTCACTGTTACCAAACGTCAAGAGGCAGAGTGAGTTAAAAACTCCTCTGCGTAACAAGCCTAGCCTTTTAGCTCAACACAATGCAGCTTTTCTGAGATGTTTTTTGAATAAGCCATTTTGATCTATATGTCACTGATTTAGTTATATGTTGTTTTCAATGCAGGTAGAAGTGCTGAGTAAAGTTCGGTATAAATATCTCGGTTTAAAATATTGGCAACCATGCTCTATGGTGTTTATGACGTCGACAGGGTCCGCAACATGGATAATGCTGCTGTTAACACTCTATATATCAAGAATTAAGAACCAGAGGTAACGCCATGAATCAAAAGAATAATGCCTTGAGTCGGTTGATCGCTGAGCAGGGCATTGTCACCGCTCCCGGGGTTTACGATGGTATTTCGGCCCGGCTCGGTGAAGAAGCCGGTTTCTCAGCGCTATACGCCAGTGGTGGTGCCATTGCCCGCAGTACCGGTGTGCCTGATATTGGTCTGCTGACACTGACGGAAGTGGTTGACCGGGTTCGTCAGATTGTGGCAGCCACCTCTCTGCCAGTCATTGCCGATGCGGATACCGGTTTTGGCAACGAGGTGAATGTCAAACGCACCGTGGAGCTTTTTGCCAATGCGGGCGTCAGTGCTTTTCATCTGGAAGACCAGGAGTTTCCCAAGCGCTGCGGGCATCTGGACGGCAAGTCTCTGGTATCTGTAGACGAGATGTGTAAGAAAGTCTCGGTGGCCAGGAAGTATGCCGGCGATGTCACCGTGATTGCCCGTACCGATGCCATTGCCGTTACCGGTTTTGACGATGCTTTGGATCGTGCCAGGGCTTATGTCGAAGCAGGGGCGGATATGCTGTTTGTTGAGGCACCACAAACCATTGGGCAGATTGAAGACATTGCCAAACAGGCTCCCGGTCCCAAGCTGATTAATATGTTCTATAGCGGTAAAACACCGCTGGTACCTACTGAAGACCTGAAAGCGATGGGCTATCAGCTGATCATTATTCCTTCTGACCTGCAGCGGGCTGCTGTGACCGCGATGCGGGAAGTACTGCAGGTGATCAGGCGTGACGGTAACAGTGGCGCTATCGCCGACGGCATGATGACCTTCCAGGAGCGTGAACAGCTGGTGAAAACCAGGGAGTTCCTGAACCCATAAATTGTCAGCTGCTAAGGCGTGATTAACCGATGCCCGGCAGTTTTATCGTCAATTTGAGGGAAGTCTTTTTTCAGGCAATAACAATAATAACCGGTACCTTCTGGTGCCATGATAATCAGCAAGTGCACGAAATAAAAAAACGGAGAAGTACTATGTCGACGAACTCTGGGGAAAAAAAATTAAGCGGTGCCGGTTTGCGTGGTCAGTCAGCCGGTGAAACCGCGCTCTGCACCGTTGGCAAAACCGGTTCGGGCCTCACTTACCGTGGTTACGATATCAAAGAGCTGGCCGACAATGCCCAGTTTGAAGAAGTCGCTTATCTTCTGCTTTATGGCAAACTGCCAAACCAGGCTGAACTGGACGCCTACAAAACCAGGCTGAAAGGGCTTCGCTCTCTGCCCGATGCTCTGAAAACGGTACTCGAACAGATTCCCGCAGATGCTCACCCAATGGATGTAATGCGTACCGGTTGTTCAATGCTGGGTAACCTGGAAACCGAACAGGATTTCTCACAGCAGAACGATCATATTGACCGCATGCTGGCCATTTTCCCCGGCATGATCAACTACTGGTACAACTTCAGCCATAACGGTGTTCGGGTCGATGTTGATACCGATGCTGACTCCATCGCTGAGCAGTTTCTCTGGACTCTGCATAACAAAAAGCCTGAGCCACTCCATGTGCAGGTCATACACGCTTCCCTGGTGCTTTATGCCGAGCATGAGTTCAATGCTTCAACCTTTACCGGTCGTGTTTGTGCTTCCACCCTTTCTGATATTCACAGCTGTGTGACCGGTGCCATCGGTTCACTGCGTGGTCCTCTCCACGGTGGCGCTAACGAAGCAGCTATGGCAATGATCGAGAACTGGCGCTCACCTGAGGAGGCCGAAGAGAAGATCATGGGTATGCTGGCCCGCAAGGATAAGATTATGGGCTTTGGCCATGCCATTTATCGTGAGTCTGATCCCCGTAATGCCATCATCAAACAGTGGTCGCGGAAGTTGTCTGAACAGGTGGGTGATCAGTACCTTTATGCCGTTTCCGAGCGTGTTGAGGCGGTTATGTGGCGGGAGAAGAAATTGTTCTGTAATGCTGACTTCTTCCACGCTTCGGCCTACAACTTTATGGGCATTCCTACCAAGTTGTTTACTCCGATCTTTGTTTGTTCGCGGGTGGCTGGCTGGACCGCTCACGTTATGGAGCAGCGTGCTAACAACCGCATTATCCGACCATCTGCCGACTATACCGGACCGGAAAGCGCAGAATGGGTCGCTATTGAAGACCGCGATTAACCACAAAGACCACCAGAGAAAAAAGCTGTCTTTGTGTTCTTTGTGGTCTGCGTAGTTTATAACAATAAATTATTTGCCCGGTGGACGTTCGACGTATGAACACTGATTTTCGTAAACCCTTACCCGGCACCCAGCTGGACTATTATGATACCCGTGCAGCCGTGGAAGCGATTCAGCCGGGCACCTATAACACCTTACCCTATACCTCCAGAGTACTGGCCGAGCAGCTGGTTCGCCGCTGTAATCCGGCTACTCTGACTGACTCCCTGAAGCAGATCATTGAGCGTAAGCGTGACCTGGACTTCCCCTGGTATCCGGCCCGGGTTGTCTGCCATGACATTCTTGGCCAGACCGCCCTGGTGGATCTTGCCGGATTGCGAGACGCCATTGCCGGGCAGGGCGGTGATCCTGCCAGGGTTAACCCGGTGGTGCCAACCCAGTTGATTGTTGACCACTCGCTGGCCGTTGAATATGGCGGTTTTGATCCGGAGGCATTGGCAAAGAACCGGGCTATAGAAGATCGTCGCAATGAAGACCGTTTCCACTTTATCGAGTGGAGCAAAACCGCCTTTGAGAATGTCGATGTGATTCCCGCGGGTAATGGCATCATGCATCAGATCAACCTGGAGAAAATGTCTCCGGTTATCCAGGCCCGTGATGGTGTCGCCTATCCGGATACCTGTGTCGGTACCGACAGTCATACGCCCCATGTCGATGCCCTTGGCGTTATCGCCATTGGTGTTGGTGGCCTGGAAGCGGAAACGGTGATGCTGGGCCGTCCTTCCATGATGCGCCTTCCTGATATTGTCGGTGTTGAGCTGACAGGGCACCGACAGCCGGGTATTACCGCCACCGACATCGTGTTGGCCCTGACTGAATTCCTGAGAAATGAGCGTGTGGTTTCATCTTACCTGGAGTTTTTTGGCGAAGGGGCTGCCAATCTTACCATTGGTGATCGTGCCACCATTGCCAATATGACCCCGGAGTTTGGTGCTTCCGCCGGGATGTTCTATATCGATGAACAGACCATTGATTATCTTAAGTTGACCGGCCGGGAGCCTGAACAGGTGGCCCTGGTGGAGAATTACGCCAAAACTACCGGACTGTGGGCTGATGATCTGAAAACCGCCGACTATGAGCGGGTGCTGACCTTTGATCTCTCTGCGGTTTGCCGGAATATGGCCGGGCCATCCAACCCACACCGTCGTTTGCCGACCTCTGAGCTGGCAAGTCGTGGCGTTGCAGGGCCTTATAAAAAAGAAGATGAGCAAGAAGGCTTAATGCCCGATGGTGCCATCATCATTGCGGCTATCACCAGCTGTACCAATACCAGTAATCCCCGTAATGTGGTTGCCGCCGGTTTGGTGGCCCGAAAAGCTAACGAGCTCGGGCTGGTGCGGAAACCCTGGGTGAAGTCTTCATTCGCTCCGGGCTCTAAAGTCGCCAGGCTCTATCTTGAGGACGCAGGTCTTCTTTCTGAAATGGAGAAACTGGGCTTTGGCATTGTCGCCTACGCCTGTACCACCTGTAACGGTATGAGTGGGGCTCTTGATCCGGAGATTCAGCAGGAAGTCATAGATCGGGATCTTTATGCAACGGCTGTTCTCTCTGGCAACCGTAACTTTGATGGACGGATTCATCCCTACGCCAGGCAGGCTTTCCTTGCCTCGCCACCGTTGGTGGTGGCTTATGCGATTGCCGGTACGGTGCGCTTTGATATTGAAAAGGGTGCATTGGGTACTGATCAGGATGGCAATCCCATCACTTTGAAAGACATCTGGCCCAGCGATGAAGAGATTGACGCAATTGTTGCTGAATCCGTAAAACCAGAGCAGTTTAACCAGGTTTATATTCCCATGTTTGATCTGGGCAAGGCGGAGCAGGCCGAAAGTCCTCTCTACCACTGGCGTTCCATGAGTACCTACATTCGCCGTCCTCCCTATTGGGAAGGGGCTCTGGCTGGTGAGCGCACCCTGAAAGGCTTGCGCCCTCTGGCGATTCTGGGCGATAACATCACCACCGATCACCTGTCGCCTTCCAATGCGATTCTTGCCAGCAGTGCGGCGGGGGAATATCTGGCGAAAATGGGGCTGCCGGAAGAAGACTTTAACTCCTATGCCACCCACCGGGGTGACCATCTGACGGCGCAACGAGCCACCTTTGCCAACCCAAAGCTGCTCAATGAAATGTGTCTGGATGCTAATGGCGAAGTCAGGCAGGGCTCTTTGGCCAGAATTGAGCCCGAAGGCACAGAAACACGGATGTGGGAAGCCATCGAGACCTATATGGAGCGTCGCCAGTCGCTGATTATTGTTGCCGGTGCGGATTATGGGCAGGGATCATCCCGTGACTGGGCTGCCAAAGGGGTTCGGCTTGCCGGTGTGGAGGCCATTGTGGCAGAAGGGTTCGAGCGTATCCACCGGACCAACCTGGTGGGTATGGGTGTGCTGCCCCTGGAATTCAAGGCTGGCACAACCCGCAAGACCTTAGGGCTTGATGGCAGCGAAACCTACGATGTTATCGGTGAGCGGACGCCCGGAGCAACACTGAGCCTGTTGATTCACCGTACCAGCGGAGAAACTGTTGAGGTCCCGGTAACCTGTCGCCTGGATACCGCTGAAGAAGTATCCGTATACGATGCCGGTGGTGTACTGCAGCGTTTTGCCAGGGACTTCCTGGAATCCGAAGCCGCTGCCTGACGACTCTCACGCTGGCCCTTGATCAGGGCCAGCACAACAATCCTATAACAGAAGGAGCTGTTCTCCATGGCTCATCCTCCACAAATCAAGGTTCCTGCTACTTATATGCGAGGCGGAACCAGCAAGGGCGTTTTTTTTAATCTCACCGATCTGCCACCAGCTGCACAGGTTCCGGGTAAGGCCCGTGATGCTCTGCTTCTTCGAGTGATTGGCAGTCCGGACCCCTATGGTAAGCAGATTGATGGTATGGGTGGTGCCACGTCCAGTACCAGCAAAACGGTGATTCTGTCGCAAAGCAGTCAGCCTGACCATGATGTCGATTATCTCTTTGGTCAGGTAGCCATTGATCAACCTGTCGTGGACTGGAGTGGTAATTGCGGCAACCTGACGGCGGCTGTCGGGGCCTTTGCCATCACCAGCGGTCTGGTTGATAAGCAACGGATACCCGACAATGGCATCGCAACGGTAAGGATCTGGCAGGCCAATATCAAAAAAACCATTATTGCCCATGTGCCAATGACCAATGGTGCGGTTCAGGAAACGGGGGATTTTGTCCTGGACGGTGTGACTTTCCCGGCGGCCGAGGTTCAGGTTGAGTTTCTCGATCCTGCCGATGGCGAAGGTGCCCTGTTCCCGACAGGTCATCTGGTGGATGATCTTGAAGTACCCGGCGTTGGGACGTTAAAGGCAACCCTGATCAATGCCGGCATTCCCACCATTTTTATCAATGCTGCTGACATTGGTTACCAGGGGACTGAACTACAGGAAGTGATCAACGGCGATAAGCAGGCACAGGCCATGTTTGAGAACATCCGGGCTTATGGCGCCCTGCAGATGGGGTTGATCAGCAGCCTGGAAGAAGCCGCAACCCGACAGCATACGCCGAAAGTCGCTTTTGTTGCTGAACCGAAAAGTTACCTCTCATCCAGCGGCAACGAGGTCTCTGAAGATGAGATCGACCTGCTGGTCAGGGCACTCTCCATGGGTAAACTGCATCATGCCATGATGGGTACCGCTGCCGTGGCCATTGGCACTGCGGCCGCCATTCCGGGCACCCTGGTTAACCTCGCTGCCGGTGGTGGTAAACGAAACCCGGTCCGTTTTGGCCACCCCTCGGGTACCTTGAAAGTGGGGGCAGAAGCAGTGCTGAATAATGGGCAATGGTCAGTGACCAAAGCCATTATGAGCCGCAGTGCCAGAGTTTTGATGGAGGGTTGGGTTTGCTTGCCCGTTGCATGAAACTGCGGGGTAATCTCGGGGGACCATTTCGTGAGTCCGAGAACGTTAACCTTGATCCGGGACGATCCTCCAGAAAGTAAAAAAACTTTGTATTCTGACACCATTGCCACCGCGATCACTTTCGATCTGTATGCTGCGGTTGCATGGGCTAAAACAAAATGCATGAATTCTGTGTTCTGATGGCAACCGGTCCTTTTCCTGCCAGATCCCGTCTGCATTCACCCCCAGCAAAATCAGGTGGTCGGTTTCGGTTTCAAGGGGTGGGACAACGGCAAGCAGGCAGCTCTCATTATTAAAACACCCATCCCTGATGGAAAATTCGATACGTTGACTGATCCACTCACCGGAGGGTTGGCGTTGGTGGATATCGGTATGGCCTGACGGTTCATTACAGACAATGGTACCACCGTCAGGACTGACTCTGGTCAGAGATCCAGCCGAAAATGTTTGGGATTTGCCCCAGGTTCCGGACACCGCCTTGCGCCAGACTGATATATTACGCCAGTTTATGCTGATAAATTCATCCGGGTACACAGAAAAATGAACACTGCCTTTACCGCAATGGGACTGCTCCTGAGCAGCTGGAAGCCATTGATCCTCACTGTTTAATTCCCAGATTTCAACACCGTCATCGGTGGTGATAATCAGCAGCCGACCATCGGGACCAAAAGCAGGTTCCAGGGGGTAATACGTCGCCGGAGGCTCACAGGTTTTGACAATTCTCTGCTTTTCACGCCATTTTCCGTCCGGACCAAGGGCCGCGATAACGACAAAGAAATTATCTCGATGAATGTCAACGTCATCAATATCAACGCCAGCATTATCAAACCATGTGACAAAATGCTGATTATCCGAGCTGAATAGTACCTTGAGTTCAAACTCATCATCAGACTCAGTACCAGCATCGGTGATGAAGTTCATGTCAATATCAGTGTCTGAAACAATGATTTTACCCGTTTCTGACCAGGCCCCATCGTCTGACTTGCCCATCAGCGTGATGAATGAACCATCCCAAAGCGCGACATGACGGCTGTCATCACTGAACAACAAGTTATGAATAAGGGTCGTAATGCTGCCTTTATTTACCCACTGACCTTCCGCTTCCCGACCCAGAATGGCAACTTCACGCAACTGGTACGCACAGACCAGTGCGCTGGCATCCGGTGACAGATAGAAGTCATTCATAGGATACAGATAAACGTCATTCTTCAATATTGTCCTGATTTGAGGAAACACCTCACCGATGGTCAATTGCTGTTGCTCAACCCAGGAATCATCGTGACATTCATAAACGGACAATAAGTGGTCTTTGCCGATGTTTTTGTTGTGCGGTGGTTCTCCCACCAGGCTTTTCGACACTTTCTGTGGGATAAATAAAATATGGTTAGCGCGTTGCTGATCAAAATAGCAAATTTCATTGGATTTGATTTCAGCCGATCGGCACCAGTGACCATGACGATCCGGAGTCAGAATATCAATGAACCCATCCACTCTGGTTGCGGCAATGATGCACAGCTCAAGATCATGATAATGCCTGTCATAGCTATCCATATTCAAACTGCCAACGGGTTTCAGGGTAAGTGCCTTTGCATCAATAATCTGCTGGCGTACATGCCGGGTATAACTGGCATAAAAGGCCGGGCTCAGCTGCACAGGGAAGTGGCGCCTGGAAAATATCGATAACGTCCTGAGGTACTGAAGGAGTTGCCGGTTAGAATGAATGATTGTCTGACACGAATTCTGTTTGTCCTTTGGTAAGGAGAGGAAGTAGCGGACTTCTTCCAGTCCGCAGGCGACCAATCGGCTGGCCACTGCCTTGCATGTTTGGGCGAACGCGCTGATATCTTCAATTGATAAATGGCTGGTGATGTTCTCGAATGGTAACGTCGGCAAGGTAACCCACCAGCGATGGAAGCAGACAAGATCCCGGACTTCAGGCCTGATTTCGTTACCCACTGCCTGAGTAACAGCAGTCTCAGTATTTAACGGTTTGGCAAGCGGCAATTAATCCCCTCCCGTACCGGGCAAGAGGCCGTATTTACCCTGGCGCATATTGCCCGTTTAGAAGCCTGGTCCGGGAGCTGGCGAATACATCAATGATGACGCATTGACCGATCTCGTTCTGAAGACTGCAAATTGTTGTCAGTTCCGCACCCGGATATACCTTCGATCCGAAGTATAGAGGGTGAATTATGTCTCGCAGTAACAATTCCCGGCCGCAAGAGATGATAAATGCCAACAAAGCAATCATTAGAGATTTAACTCACAAAGTGGTCAGGGCTCCTAAGGCCAGTAACTTGACGATCACGGCATTCAGCGCAACCAATGGATTTACGCCATATTGAACGCCAAGGTCTGGCTGGTTATCCCATGTGACAAAACCAACTCCGGGAATCAGCTCACGACGTGCCAATATACTGAAATCAGCAATATTGGTACTTTCTGAACAACCCGGATATATGGATTTCGGAATTATGTTTTGTTTTATATCGTTAATGAATCTGGCGTCATGACCACACCAGTAGATGACCTCTCTGACAGCCTGTGACAGCAGCTCATTTTCATCCATGGCCTGATTCACGCACTCTTCTGTGAATTGGGGAAAGGCCTTGTGAAACAGCGTGGTCAGAATTGTCTTTATTTTACGCTCATGATTCAGCATGGACTCCCTGTCGTCAGGATCGAACTGTTGTTGAAAACAGCGGGCATATTGCAATACCAGTCCCTGGGCATTGTTGGCCAGTTCTGAAAATGCCACCTTGGCCCGGTCCTCTGATTGTTCAAAATCAAGAAACTTCTGACATCTTTTGGAGAAAAAGTAATCTTCACCCAGCTCAATCATACTTTTCGTATCACCCGCATTTCGTATGCCTGCGGGACCTGCACTGGGATGTTCTGACGCTTTTTTCCACTGAAGCATCATCCCCTCGAAAGGGGCATCCACATAAGATGAAAGGACATGGTGTTTTCTGCTAGTCATGGAATCACGGTCTGCTGTTATTACTGCTGGAGCATACAATCCGCAACTGAATAAAACACCGCAATCATGGGCAAAGTTACAGAGTCCCGCGAAAATCTGATCCGCCTGTGTTACGGGATCGAGATCGCAGGGGTATAAATGAAAAGGTGAATCTTTGGTTGATTTCAGGTGAAGGCAATAACCTGCCTTGCCTTCAATATCGCGACACTTCTCCCCGGATTTTGGCCTTTTGGCTGGAGGCGTAACTGTTGTCGAATCAATTGGCGCATTGCTCCAGTGATATCTGCCGACAACTTGGGGAATCGAGCTTTTCAAGCCATACTGACTGGCTATGGATGCCAACAGGCTGATTTTATTACCCGTTTTTGCCAGCTCTTCCGGTTTTTCCGTATCGCTGAGAAACTCCAGGTAATCCCAGCCATCATCCGTACGCTGAATGGCTAACGTACGTCCGTGCACCTCGGTAGATTCTCCCGTTAATGATACTGTCGGGGGCGGCGCTGTCCACTGTTGCGGATTGCCCGGTTTTTTCCAGTCATTATCAAACTGATTTTCCGGTGGTTGATAATCTTTATCCAATGATAGCAACAACTGCCAAATGTTAGGACTTTCCAAATTATTAAGGGGGTAAACAGACTGGCGAAATAAGGTTTCCCGCTGTTTCGCACAATCAGGATCAGTTAACCAGTGATTCAGCACATGTGTTCGATGGCCGGGAGGGGCAAGGCGTAGAAATGATTCAATGATGTCAAAATGTAATGTTGTGACGACTTTGCTATAGGCTACCAGTAGCTCATCTGATGCTGAGTAGACCAGTCGCTCATCTATTGAAACCTGACTATGTGGATCCGGCCACAGATCCGGGCGATAACTTTTTTGGCGAGTGGTAAAGGCTGCCTCTTCCTTCCGGTATTCCGGCTCCATTCGAACCAGTGACAGGCCATCGATCAACAGCCAGTCCATGAATTTCATAAAATCATCAGGGTGGGTAAGGCCATTACAGCATTTAGCCCTGCTGATCAGGATGTTCCATGCCTCACAATAACGAGGATCTTTCTGTAAAAGCCCCGTAATGTTGGTAGAAATAGTATCATCCAATACCGTAAAAATTTTTGTCGCCCACAGGCTTACATCGCCCAGACGCAAATGTTTGGTATGATCCGGGCCTGACCATCTTTTCGATTCATGATTTCCCTCCTGGTAAATGGACGCTTGCTTCATGGCAAGATGGATAAACGAATGTCCTTTCTTATTGGGAAAAATTGTATCCTTGGACCACTGTAGCCCATCATTATCGGGCAAGGTCCATAAAAATGGAGCTACCCGATTTACTGTATTGATAAATAATCGTTCATTGGTCAATCCAGCCTCTTTGGCCATTAGAAAAGGAGAATTTTTTAAATTAACGGATGCTTCCTTAAACGCCTTGCTGGTGACGGTAATACCCATTCCACATAATAATTCGGTAGATTGATGCAGTCCTCCCAAAAGAGCTGTCATTGCCATCACTTGCTGTTCACGCTGAGAAAATGAACAAATAAGGGTACGGGCTTTATCCGGTGATTGTTGTGCAATGGCTTCAAGAACAAAAAGCAATATTATGCTGTCTTTGTATCTATAAATCTCGCGAAGATTTGAAGTTCGGTGGTTGCTGAACTTATGCCTGAATAAGTCTTCAATCATATCTCTGGCATTACATTTTTGACGGAGGTAATTGAAGAACACCATTAACCTTGTATGTGAAACGGTTGGTATTGATTTAGCGATTGTTTCCTGAAACAGTCCATCAGTCATGCATCGAGTTAAAATCGTCTGGGTAAGAACGTCAAATTGAGAGTCCGCACCAGCGAAAATAGCCTTAACAAATAATAGGTCCGGACAATACGGGTTGCAGTTGTCTACCAGTTTCATCATTGTATCAAAAGGGAGGTAAACGATAGATTCAGGATTCGGATCCATCCAGGCAGGGCCGTTAATGATGGGAAACCCTTGTTCAATAATATAGGTCAGTACTTTCAGGTTGCTGGTGTTGATCCCTGCCCAAATAGCGATATCCCGAAGTACTCCTTGAATGCCATCCGCTATTATTTTTCTTAATTGAATATCCTTTGAGTAAAAACGTTTACCCACAAGGATTAAGTCCCCATCAATGTATTGACAGATATTTCTTTTAAGGTTAAAGACTTTACCCCTTAAACTGACACCGACGTGTAATTCATCAAGCTGTTGAACAAGTTTCTTCAATTCTTCCTTAACATATTCTTTTTCAACATCTTTTAAGGTAAGCAATGCCTGCAAACCCGTTTGGTTTACCAAGTTAAGGCCAGCGCTGGAAGTCACATTCTGACTGCCTTCGGTGCTTCCTGTAGAACTTCCTGTAGAACTTCCTGTAAAGCTTCCAGTAGCTTTCGGACCGCAAGGTTCAGAATGACTGACTTTGCTGCCAGTAAGGGTAAACAACCTGTTAGAACCTGCTGCACTGGTTTCAGATTCTTCAGTGTTGTCGGAGCCAGAATTGACAGGGTTGAGGTGTACCTCCTTGTCTTCAGTTTGTCGCACTGTCAGAGATTTATAATTTCCTGTCTCGTCGCAATAGCTGGCTTCTGAAGTTAAGTCTGATGCATTAGTCGTATCGGTTTTTATGCCTGTTACATCCACGTTTTCTTCCTCTTGTCAAAGATGCCTTTCCAACCATTCGACAAGGGGAAGGAAAAAAAATTCAATTCCGCTGGCCACAAGGAAAAAATAACTGTTATGCAACAATTTAATTAAGGGCAGTCCTCAGGGCCTGATGAATTTTGAATGATGGTTATTTCAGCCTTCTTGTCAGATTGGCCTGATCCATGATCCGTGTTGCAATCTCTTCGACAGAAAATTCAGTGGTATCGATATAGCTGATCTGCTCCTGGTTATAGATCTGTTCAACCATCTGTATTTCATATTGACACTGCCTGACCGAGGAATAGCGGCTGTTTGGACGGCGCTCATTTCTGATGCCTGAGAGCCGGGCCGGATTGATGGTCAAACCAAAAAGACGTTCTTTGTGCGGTCGAAGAAAATCAGGCAGCTTGATGCCCTTATCAAAATCATCCTCGGTAATGGGGTAATTGGCGGCATAGATACCAAACTGTAAACCAAGATAGATGCAGGTGGGTGTTTTGCCCGAACGGGAGGCACCCAGCACGATAATATCGGCCTTTTCATAGTGCCGGATACGGGCACCATCATCATTATCAAGGGCAAACTGCACCGCTTCGATACGACGGTGATAGCTGGCACTGCTGGTTGTGGAACGCTTCTTGCCAACGGTATACAACGGGTGTGAGCCTAACTCCATCTCCAGGCCGGGAAGGAAGGTAGCAAAGAGGTCAATAATATAAGCCCCACTGGTGTGCAGCAGTTTGCTGACCTCTTCATTCAACACCGTCATAAAGAGGATGGGTTGAATCACCTCATGCTGATGAGTCTCTTTAATCAGGGTCAGTGCCCGAACGGCTTTTTCGGGTGTATCAATATAGGGCAGGGTGTGGTGACGGAATGTTGGCCCCGAGAACTGGGCCAGCAGACTTTGGCCAAAGGATTCAGCGGTAATGCCAGTACCATCAGAGATAAAAAATACCGATCGCTCCATTTTATCGACTCCAGCAGCATAAATTCAGGGGGTAATAGTTTGAGATCACCTGTTTCTGGTACAGATAGATCAAAATGATGTGATCCAAAGTAAAAAACTCTTCCAATCAATAACATTTTCTAACAAACTATACCGAAATCTTCCCGGTGAGGTAACCGGTGTCGTCTTATTGGCAGTACTATGACAGCTTTATTTATGGCCTGGTAGCAGAGTGGAACTCTGACAGCACGGTCGGTGAATTCTCAGCGGTGAAACCCATGGTAATCCTTTGGAGTACAGGCAGGAGAGTGGCTTGAACAGTTCATCTTTACCAGAGTTTGTTGTGGGCCTGGATGCCCTGGGCAATAGTGATGTGGAGCGGGTTGGTGGCAAGAACGCCTCGCTGGGAGAAATGCTCAGCCACCTTGGCAGGGCAGGGGTTCGTGTACCCGGTGGCTTTGCCACTACGGCAGAGGCCTATCGAGACTTTCTGGATGGCTCAGGGTTATATGATCGTATTCATACCCTGTTGGATGAACTGAATATTGATGATATTCAACAGCTCACCCGGGCGGGTGCCAGTATTCGCCAATGGATTATGGATGAGCCATTCCGCCCCGAATTTGAACAGGCCATTGTCAACAGCTACCGTGAACTCTGTGGTGATCAGGAGGATCTGGCTGTGGCAGTGCGGTCATCGGCAACAGCGGAAGACTTGCCCGATGCCTCCTTTGCCGGGCAGCAGGAAACCTTTCTGAATATCCGTGGTGCACAGAATGTTCTGCGAGCGGTTCGGGAGGTCTTTGCCTCTCTCTTTAATGATCGTGCCATTTCATACCGTGAGCATCAGGGCTTTGACCATCGGGATGTGGCGCTGTCGGCCGGAATTCAGCGGATGGTGCGCAGTGAAACGGGGGCTGCCGGGGTGATGTTTACTCTGGATACCGAGTCGGGTTTTCGCGATGCGGTATTTATCACCTCCTCCTATGGCCTGGGAGAGACCGTGGTTCAGGGGGCAGTAAATCCGGATGAATTTTATGTTTACAAACCCGCACTTGAAGCAGGGCGCTCTGCCATCCTCAGGCGAAATATGGGCAGTAAGGCGATTCAGATGGTTTACGGTGATGCCCCAGAGACCGGAAGATCGGTGCAAACCGTGGATGTTGACCTTGAGAAGCGTCAGCAGTTCTCCATCAATGATGCTGATGTGCTGGAACTGGCCCGTCAGGCCATGGCCATTGAAGCCCATTACGGCCGACCCATGGACATCGAGTGGGCCAAAGATGGCGATGACCAGCAGCTCTATGTGGTTCAGGCCCGGCCTGAGACAGTACAAAGTCGAACTGAGTCCAGGACGCTGGAACGTTATCGCCTGTTGCAACAGGGTAATGTTCTGGCAGAAGGCCGCAGTATTGGCCAGCGCATTGGTCAGGGGCGTGTCTGTCTGGTGGCTGATCTGGCGGATATGGACCGGGTTCAGGATGGCGATGTGCTGGTTACTGATATGACCGATCCAGACTGGGAACCGGTTATGAAGCGGGCTTCAGCCATTGTCACCAACCGGGGTGGGCGTACCTGTCACGCCGCTATTATCGCCCGAGAGCTGGGTATTCCAGCAGTGGTCGGGTGTGGTGACGCTACCCGCCGACTGCAAGATGGTCAGGCGGTAACGGTTTCCTGTGCCGAAGGGGATACCGGCTTTATTTATCAGGGTGAGTTGCCGTTTGAGCACCAGAAGAAAGATCTGGATCAAATGCCTGAGTTGCCCTTCAGGATTATGATGAATGTGGGGAATCCTGACCGGGCTTTCAGTTTCTCCCGACTGCCCAATTCGGGTGTTGGGCTTGCTCGACTGGAATTTATTATCAACAAGATGATCGGTGTTCATCCCAAGGCTTTGCTGAACTATCAAACTAATCCAGACAGCGTCCCCGATGCCGTCAGACAGCAGATTGATGAGCGAATGGCGGGCTACGATAATCCTGTTGACTTTTATGTTGAAAAACTGGTTGAAGGCGTCGCTTCTATTGCTGCTGCTTTTGCCCCGGAAAAAGTTATTGTCCGACTTTCAGACTTCAAGTCTAACGAATATGCCAACCTGATTGGCGGCAAGATCTATGAGCCCCATGAAGAGAACCCGATGCTGGGCTTTCGTGGCGCTTCCCGCTATATCTCGGAATCCTTCAGGGACTGTTTTGAGCTTGAATGCCGGGCGATGAAGCGGGTCAGGGACGAGTTCGGCCTGACCAATGTTGAACTGATGGTGCCATTCGTCCGAACGCCGGATGAAGCCCGTCAGGTCATCAACATTATGTCTGACTTTGGACTTCGTCGTGGTGAACATGGCCTGAAGATTATTATGATGTGCGAACTGCCTTCCAATGCGCTGCTGGCTGATGAGTTCCTGGAATATTTTGATGGCTTCTCCATTGGCTCTAACGATATGACTCAGCTGGCCCTGGGGCTTGATCGGGATTCCGGCTTGATTGCCCATCTTTTTGATGAGCGTAATGCCGCCGTCAAGCAGTTGTTGTCCATGGCGATTCAGGCCTGTCACCGACAGGGTAAATACATCGGTATTTGCGGCCAGGGGCCCAGTGATCATCCTGACTTTGCCCGCTGGTTGATGGAAGAGGGCATTAATACCGTTTCCCTGAACCCCGATTCGGTTCTGGAAACCTGGCTCTATCTGGCGGAATGACTTGATAGTCCCTGTGTGGGGTTGTGCAAAGATTGCCCAAGGGGGCTGACAGGAATCTTCCAGAGAAGTACTGTGTCACCTTTGGGCACCCCCCCCGGGGTTATTTTTGCAATGGATTATTAAATGACTACCATCGGGGCTAAAATCCGCCACTTTAACGGGATGATCCAGTTTTATCATCTCTCTTTCTGCCCATTTTTCATCATCACCGATACTCCAGAGTTGCACAAAGCCGGGCTTGTCATGATCTTTGGAATCTTTGCCAAAGATCAGGAAATGGTTCTCCCATTTATTAAACTGGGCGAATTTGATCAAATAGGGGCCAGGTTTTGTCAATGCCAGTTGTGTCCATTTGCCCTTGTCGTCTCGCCCCATGATGCAGGCGGTACTGTCCTGGCTAACGGAAAATGCCAGACGGCCTGATCGGGAAAATTGAGCAACATCAATTGTTTTTTGATGCTTAACCGCCAGCTGCTCCAGCCATTCACCATCTGTGTCAAGCCCCTGAATTTTCACAGTGCAATCATGACCGACGGTCAGTACACTGTCTTCCTTAACATTGAAGTGAGCAATGATAATCCCTCCCCGATGACATACCCGTGCTCTCTCAATCAGGTTGCCTTCCCTGTCATCACCCCAAATGCAAGCGTAATTTGTTTCATTGCCATAGCTCAGGAGCTGTTTTTCTGAACGACTGAAGATAGCTCTGTTACTGCCGGGGTGCTCAAGGATGTGGGGTTTGTTCAGATTGCCTGAACCGCAATCCCAGATTTTAAAAGAGCCACCACCGAAGTCGGCCAGTACTTTATACCCCGAGGTGCTGAAGCTGGCATTATCACAACTCGGGATCTCTATTTTTTCTACCCAGTCAACATTAGCATTATAACCGGAAATTTTTGTTTTCCTGGCTAAATCACGGGTAAGTGCAAATGTCGCTGAGGGATTGAAGGAGGCTGAGCAAATACGGTTGGTCCCTTTAACGCCCTGGTGAATTTCTCCGGGTTGCTCAGAATGATGAACCTCTCCGACCTGCGACCATTTGCCGTAGGCATCGTGAGCCAGGAAGAAAACCCGGTTAGCCAAGAGGACAAGGGCATGGCTCTCATCCCAACTCAACTGGCAATCAGAAATTACACGGTCGCACTCCTTGACAAATTTAGGAACAATACAGTTGCGCTGCTCATTAAGGTGCCAGATGGTCGCTTTTTCAACATTGTGAGTCATTAAAAAAGTATTCGTGGGGACGAAATTCAGTGCTCTTGGCCCACATTGTCTGATCTTTACTGGCTGGTCTAGCAGAGTCCACCGGCTGCCATCCAATCGCAAAACATTGATTCTGCCGACGCTGTGATCGTAGGTCATAATCTTGTCCTGCACCGGGTTGAAGCTTGCCATCACTGGTTCATAGCCATCTTCAAGTGGCGAGTGCTCAAGCACCCGCGACTCCACCCAATGGCCATCACTATTGAGTGTACTCACCTTGACCTTGCCATCCTGGCTGCAGCAAGTCAGAAGCGTGTTTTCCGACCGGTTAAGCTGGGGAATAATCTTCTGGGCCCCAACCCTGCTCCTGCTGTTCTCCGACCAGTTACCATCCGCGTCTTGTCGCCAGCTTACCAGGCTATGATCTTTCAAACTGTCGCAACCACTGATGAAGAGGTGCTTACCCGAAGGGCTGATGTAGGTTTGAAGAATATAACAACCGAAGTGGGCCTTCATTTGGAACGTAAGATAATTGGTCTGGCACTGGAAAATTTCACTCGTCGCCGGGTCAATATTGCCCGGCTCAATACGACTATCGCACTGTATCGTACTGATATCAGGCTGTTGCGATGTGCTGTCTGGTGATAAACGATTCGCGGAAAAACGCAGCCCGACAATTTCCAGCTTACGATGCTCAATATCTATGCTGGTCGTCCATTCGGAAGGTAAATGCTGTTTCAGTCGTTTGAACGATTGATCCTGACCCTGTTCAGAGGCTTCTCTGACACGTTTATTGTAGCTGGCCACTAACCCGGATATTGGCTTCAGGCCCTTTATTAATGCCTCTTCATCTTTTTTCAAACCGCTTCCATCTACACTTCTGAGACTACTCTGCGCTATTGGTTGCATGATAACTCCTGCCTGATTGGCTAATAGATGGTTTATTTATACGACCATTGTTAAGTAGCACTTTCTGGATCTTTGTCCCATCCTGCTATTAACTGTCTGAGCATTCAGGAACTGAACTGTAGATTGCCGGGTTTGGCAAAAGTTCCTGCGCTGAGTTTTTAGTTCAGGTTGATAAAACCACCGGGAAAATGCCGAGCGATAGCGGGCATTGCACGTTTATGGTGTGGCATTTAATTGTGTAGAGAAGTAATCCGCATTTCACAGAGGAAAAGCTTTTCTCGGTGTTTTTTTTGGTTATCATGCCAGTCTGAATTGTCATGGGAGAATAATAATGAGTTTTACCACCCCCGATTTGTGTGATGATTTCCCAGGAAGCCTTCAGGTCGTTGACCCGGGTTTTAACAGCTTTGGTGGCAGGGATATTTTTGGTGGCGAAATTGTCACTATTAAATGCCATGAAGATAATTCCAGAGTTCGGGAGCAGGTGTTCAGTGACGGTCACGGTAAAGTGCTGGTTGTTGATGGCGGCGGTTCCCTGAGAAGAGCCTTGTTGGGTGATATGCTGGCAGAACAGGCCGTAAGCAATGGCTGGCAGGGTATTATTGTTTATGGCTGTATTCGTGATGTTGAAGTGATTTCACAACTGCCGCTGGGGGTACAGGCGCTTGCTGTACACCCGATGAAAACGGATAAAAAAGGGCAGGGAGAAGTCGATATTCCTGTTCGGTTTCATGGCGTGGACTTCATTCCCGGCCATTTCCTGTATGCCGATTTGAACGGGATTGTCGTTTCTGCTGAACGACTGGTTTGATTTCTTGATCAGTTTCCTGGTCCTGTTTCTTTCGATCCTGGCATTGTGGAAGCAGGGCGATCCCAGTCTTTCATAAATAACGAATCTTTCTATAATAAGTCACTGTTTCACAAGCATTTTCATAAGTTATTATGGTTGGTGGTTAATTAAACATATTTTCGGAAAATACTGATCTAAAACAACGGATTTATTGTAAAAAGGCCAAGGTTTTCTTTCGTTTTTGCGGTAGTATCCGCACCCACCAAAGTGTCGGGACTTCGTATACCTGACCGTCAATCACACTGGGAGCCTCTCGGACTTATGCCCGACAGGCTCCCGGAAATCCCCTATGACGGAGAAAACTCCAGTGAGAAAGACTAAGATCGTCTGTACCATCGGCCCAAAGTCTGAATCCCATGAGATGCTGACCAAACTGGTCGACAATGGCATGAATGTGATGCGACTGAATTTCTCTCATGGTGACTTTGACGAGCATGGTGCCCGTATTGCCCGTCTTCGAGAAGTCATGGCTGAAACCGGTAAGCGTGTTGCCATTCTTCTGGACACAAAAGGCCCTGAAATCCGAACTGTTAAACTGCACAATGGCGACGACGTCATGCTGAGCGCAGGACAGGAATTTACTCTGACTACCGACGCGTCTGTTATTGGTGACAGCACGCGTGTAGCGGTTACCTACGCCGGCCTGACCGATGACCTGAAGCCGGGTAACACGGTTCTGCTGGACGATGGCCTGATTGAACTGACGGTAAAAGAAGTCAAGGCTCAGGAAATCGTCTGTGAAGTCAAGAACAACGGTGAACTGGGTGAAAACAAAGGTGTAAACCTGCCTGGTGTTAAAGTTAACCTGCCAGCCCTGTCAGAAAAGGATAAGGCTGACCTGGTCTTTGGTTGTGAGCAGGGCGTTGATTTTGTAGCGGCTTCCTTTATTCGCAAAGCCAGCGACGTTAACGAGATCCGTGAACTGCTGGATGCCAATGGTGGTAAGGAAATCCAGATCATTTCCAAGATCGAGAACCAGGAAGGCGTTGATAACTTCGACGACATTCTGGCCGTTTCTGATGCCATCATGGTGGCCCGTGGTGACCTGGGGGTAGAAATCCCGGTTGATCAGGTGATCTTTGCCCAGAAGATGATGATCAACAAGTGTAACCATGCTCGTAAGCCGGTTATCACGGCTACCCAGATGCTGGATTCGATGATTAAGAATCCTCGTCCAACCCGTGCAGAAGCCGGTGACGTAGCAAACGCTATTCTGGACGGCACCGATGCCGTTATGCTCTCCGGTGAGAGCGCCAAAGGTAAGTACCCGGCAGAATCTGTAGCGGTCATGGCAACCATCTGTAACAGCACGGATGGCAGCATGGAACTGCGTGTTGAAGAGTTCGATGCGGAGATCGACAATTATCGAAGTATCACGCAAGCGGTCTGCCGTGGAGCAGTCAAGACGGCAGATATTCTGGCTGCCAAGCTGATTATCGTTGCCACTGAGCAGGGTAAGTCTGCACGTTCTCTGCGTAAGTTCTTCCCTAAAGCCCAGATTCTGGCGCTGACTTCTTCCGAGAAGACCGCTAACCAACTCAGTCTGAGCAAAGGGGTGACCACCAGCCTGGTACCACAGCAGGAAAACACCGACGCATTCTACAAGCTGGGTAAAGAGCTGGCGGTGAAACACAACTTTGTTCAGTCTGGTGATCTGGTTGTCATGGTTTCCGGTGCCCTGGTTGAGTCCGGTACTACCAATACTGCTTCTGTGCACGTGATCGATTAATATCTGACTCTTGCCTGTCCTTCCCACTGCGGGGGAGGGCTGGCAAGCATTGCTACAGATTGGATATATTTCCACCAGTTATGCCTGCCCAACGACCAGACGATCAATCGGATGCTCAGACAGCCTCTAATATTGCAGCGTACTTATCCGGATCAACGTTACCTCCACTGCCAATCGCCACTACGGTTTTATTTTCAAACAGTGCCGGGTTATCCATAATCGCGGCAATGGCCACCGCGCCGCTGGGTTCCAGCACCAGGTTCATCTCCTGAAAACCGAGCCTGATGGCGTCATGGGATTTTTGCGGATTGACTGTTATACCCCTGACACCGGTTTGCAGCACAATGTCCAGGTTGGCAATGCCAGGCTCAAGGGCCAGTAAAGCATCACAGTCACACAGGATATGACCTTTGGCTCGAGAGCGCCTGCCGTTTTCAAGGGAAATGCCCATGCCCTGGTAACCATCCACTTCAACGGCCCATACCTGGGTGTTGCTGCCAAACACCAGGCTGGATCCTGCCACCAGGCTGCCACCACCAACGGGGCAGAGAATGTGGTCACAGGATTTCCCGGACATCGCCAACTGTTCCTGCAGCTCCAGCGCTACAGATGCCTGGCCAATGATGATCTCGTGGTCATCGAAAGGGTGCAGCAGAACTGCGCCGTGGTCTTTGGCTATTTGCCTGGCCATAGCGCTGGCAGCTTCCTCCCTGGACGGTTTATTGCATTGGCAGAGAGTGATCTCTGCGCCGTAACGTCTGGCATTATTGACTTTTGATTTGGGGGCATCATGGGGCATTACCAGCCTGACCGGTATGTCCAGAAGCTGTCCGGCGGCTGACAGGCCTGCTGCAAAATTTCCTGAAGAATAGGCTGTAACACCTTGTTTTTTCTGGCTATCCGTTAAATTTAACAGTCGGTAGAACGCCCCCCGGAATTTAAAGGCCCCGGTAATTTGCAGAGACTCGGCCTTGATCAGCACTTCCCCGCTGATCAGTTCACTCAAGACATCGGATTTTAACAGCGGGGTGGTGCGCACATTGTTTCTTATTTGCTGAAAAGCATGGTTTAACTTCAGATAATCAGGAAGCTGGTTAACATTGGGTACTGCTGACATAACCTCAACATCTGTAACTTATTTAAAGGCAAACTGGCTTTGGTGCTGCCATCGCTTTTAAAAGATAGTCAAAATTGGCTGTGAGGTCTGAAAAGTTCAGTGCTGGGCGGTTTTCCCGGGCACAGGGATTATTGTGGGCTGTGACAGTTATCACTTAAAAATTGAACTTATACATAAAGAACAAGTCTATGTAAAACATACAGTCATAATAATTATCTAAAGGGATTGTGTGAATGTTTCCGAAGATTCCCGGGGTATCTGCCCTTCAATCATCCGTGTGGGCTAATCAAAGCTCAGGTGCAAGCAAAGGAAATAGCTCAAAAACAGCAAAGGATTTTTACTCGAAACTCAGTTCGCCTTATGCATATCAGCGTGCTGTCTGGATTCTTTATGATATAAATAACTTTATTAATTCTACACAGTCGACACTCAAAGATGTGCAGGCACTTAGGAGGGCAATACGTGAAAGAAATTTTTCCCCCTCTGCCATTGGTAAAAAGTTTGTCCCTCAACAACCCTGCACGCCATACGCAGAGCAGCAGACAGCAGAAATTCTTGCAGACTTCGATTCTTTCAGGGGCTCCGAATACACAACCCTTGGGGATGGCGTCGCCCTACGTCGATTAATCAATGATAAATTTCGTAATAACGAATTATCAAAAAGTGGTACTACTACCTACCACATTGCACATTCGGAGGCATTAAACTATCAAAAATTAGTGGAGAACTATGATAAAGCGGTGGATGGCCTGTTTGCCCATCAGATAAAAATACTGACAAACCATCTGGCGCATAAACTTACTATTTCCAGTGCTGAGCTTGAGAGTATCCAGCGTAAACGTAACAAGTCAGCGAAAGTCAGGTCACTTCTCGATACGTTAACAACGCCCAGTAAGCGCAGGAAGTCGCCGGAAAAAACAGCTCTCAGTTTTAAGAGTGCGCTAGAGAGGGTGCATTCTGAACTGGCCAGAGATATGTTTCATTGTTAAAAATGAGCCCCGTCATTCATCAGGGGCTCAAGCTTTTTCGATCTAGAACTGCTCTTCTTCCGTAGAGCCGGTTAACGCAGTTACTGAAGACTGACCACCCTGTATAACCGTCGTCATATCATCAAAATAACCGGTTCCGACTTCCTGTTGGTGGGCTACAAACGTGTAACCTTTTTCCGCAGCGCCAAACTCTGGCTCCTGGACCATCTCGACATAATGCTTCATACCTTCGCCCTGGGCGTAGTTATGAGCCAGTTCAAACATGTTGTACCACATGTTATGAATGCCTGCGAGGGTGATGAACTGGTACTTGTAGCCCATATCACTCAGTTCCTGCTGGAATTTGGCAATGGTTTCATCGTCCAGATTTTTCTTCCAGTTAAAGGAGGGTGAGCAATTATAAGCCAGCAGCTGGTCCGGGTACTCAGCTTTGATCGCTTCTGCAAACTTACGGGCTTCATCCAGGTCTGGAGTGGCGGTTTCACACCACAGCAGATCCGCGTATGGCGCATAGGCAAGACCACGGGCAATTGCCTGATCAATACCGGCCCTGGTCCGGAAGAAACCTTCAGGGGTTCTTTCGCCAGTCAGGAATGCTGAATCGTAAGGATCACAGTCAGAGGTGATCAGATCAGCAGCGTTGGCATCGGTACGGGCCAGAACAATGGTCGGTACATCGGCAACGTCAGCAGCCAGTCGGGCCGCAATCAACTTCTGTACAGCTTCCTGGGTGGGAACCAGCACCTTGCCGCCCATATGGCCACATTTTTTAACGGAAGCCAGCTGGTCTTCAAAGTGCACACCGGCAGCACCGGCTTCAATCATGCCCTTCATCAGTTCATAGGCGTTCAGTACACCACCAAAGCCTGCCTCTGCGTCCGCCACAATCGGGGCAAACATGTCAACATAGCCTTCATCACCCGCTTGTTTACCGGCTTTCCACTGAATCTGATCAGCACGACGGAAACTATTGTTGATGCGCTTGACCACTGCCGGCACGGAGTCAACCGGGTACAGAGACTGGTCAGGGTACATGGTGCTGGCGGTATTATTATCTGCCGCAACCTGCCAGCCGGAAAGGTAGATCGCTTCAATACCTGCTTTAACCTGTTGTACTGCCTGGCCGCCAGTGAGGGCACCGAGACAGTTGACATAACCTTTTCTAGACTGGTTGCCATACACCAGGTCCCAGAGTTTCTCAGCACCCTGTCTGGCAATGGTGTTTTCGATTTTCACCGAACCTCTCAGACGAACCACGTCTTCTGCACTGTAGGTTCGTTTGACATTTTTCCAGCGCGGGTTCTCCGCCCAGTCCTTTTCAATGCGGGCAATTTCTTCAGAGCGGTTATAGCGAGCCATGTTATTTTCCTCCCCCGGACAGCGAGGTGTAGTTATGCGACTGTTTAAATTCAAACAAATGTTTGATTTACGTCGCACATCCTAAACACCTGAGAAAGATTCTGGTAATTTATAAGAGTTATCTCGGGTATTTATAGAATGAATATTGCACGCGTTGATCTGAATTTGATGGTTTACCTGGATGTTCTGCTCAGGGAGCGCAACGTAACCCGTGCCGCGGAACAGTTGGGAATTACCCAGCCCGCCATGAGCAATGGGCTGCGCAGACTGCGGGAGTTGTTTAATGATCCTCTGTTGATCCGGACCAGCGAGGGGATGACCCCAACAGAGCGTGCACTTGAACTCCAGCCACTGATTCGTGAGGCATTACTGGCCATGGAGAAAACGATTCAGCCAAAAGAAAAGTTTGATCCTGAAACCAGTCAGCGGGTTTTCCGGATCATGGCTTCTGATTATGCTGAATCAACCCTGATCCCTCTGGTGTTGAAGCAGGTTCGCTCATTGGCTCCGAATGTGACGCTGGATGTCCTGACGCCCAGTGATGTGAGCTTTCACGACGTGGAGCAAGGCTGGGTGGATATGGCCATTAATCGCTTTGACAGTCTGCCTCAGTCGTTTTATCAGTCCCGGATCTGGCAGGATGATTTTTCCTGTGTGATGAGCAGGGAAAACCCGATACTGACTGACTTTACCCTGGACAGCTATCTTCAATCCCAGCATATCTGGGCCAGCAAAACCGGAATGGGGATTGGCGTAGGGGTTAATCCTGAGGATGTACAGCGACTGGGCTGGGTCGATGAAGCGCTGGCTGCTGTTGGCAAAAAACGTAAAATCAGTGTTTTTACCCGTCATTATCAGGTGGCGATGCTGTTGTCTGTCCAGAATGATCTGATCGCTACGCTTCCCAGTCGGCTTGCAGATATTGAACGACTCAGTACCAGGCTTGCTGTCGTCAGGCCCCCGTTTGAAATTCCATCATTTGACCTGTCCATGGCCTGGAGCCCTTTGCTGCATCACGACTCTGCCCATCAGTGGCTGAGGCAGATTATTAAATCCGTGGCGGACAAGTGACCTTGTCGTTTGTTTTCATGCAGACAAACAAATAACAACATAAACTAACAGTCCCGACTGTTATTCTTTGTTTATCTGTGTTCTAATTTGCTTGCTTTCGCTGATTTGCGCGAAACAGAAGAGGAAAATAAGACGTTATCCTCCGTTAAAGAAGTACAAAATCAGTTGGATTATTGGAGATAAAAATGGATTGGCTGAGTGACCTGGAAGCAGAGCATGCACTGTTTGATGTTGCCGAAGAGTGCAAGGAATTTATCGCCGAGTCATACTACTTGTTAATCTCTGAGCAGCAGCAGGGTGTTGTCCTGGACGACTGATTGACCAGAGCAGACGTTATTGAAAAAGCCCTTTCTTTTTCCCAAAAGAAAAGGGCTTTCTTTTTTCCCTTCACAGAATTTGAAGCCGGACCAGACAGAACACCCGGATTTTGCACATTTGTTTTTGCCCGCTAGATTTAACAGACTTCTACAAAATTTGGGCAGATCCTATGTTTGCCGCTCACTCCAATCTTGCACAAATATGCTCTATTCATGACTTACAGGCTCTGGCCAGAAAACGTGTGCCAAAAATGTTCTATGACTACGTAGACTCAGGTGCTTGGTCTGAAAGGACTTATGACAGTAATCACTCTGACTTTAACGATTTACTGTTTCGACAGCGGGTTGGGGTGGATGTAGCCCAGAGAAGTACCGCATCTCTTATGGCGCAGACTCCGGTGACAATGCCGGTGGCACTGGCTCCTGTTGGGTTGGCAGGGATGCAGTATCCTGATGGTGAGATTCTGGCTGCCAGGGCTGCAGAAGCATTTGGTATTCCCTTTGCACTGTCCAGCTTGAGCATTTGTTCCATTGAAGACGTTGCCCGGCAGACCCATCAACCTTTCTGGTTTCAGTTGTATGTATTTAAAGACCGGGATTTTACCCTGCAACTGATGGAACGAGCCAGAAAGGCAGGTTGTAAAACACTGGTTGTCACCATGGATCTGCCCATCATGGGGCAAAGGCATAAAGATGTTAAAAACAGGCTTTCAGCCCCGCCCCGGATAACCGCCACATCGCTGATTCAGTTCCTTAATCGCCCTGTCTGGTGTTGGAAGATGGCTTTCTCATCACATCATACTTTCGGGAATATTGTCGGTCATGCAAAAGGAGTCAACAATCTACGATCTCTTGCCGTGTGGACATCAGAGCAGCTGGATGCCTCATTAAGCTGGAAGGATATCCAGTGGATTCGTGACCACTGGGATGGTTATTTGATCATTAAGGGAATACTGAATACCGAAGACTTATATCGCACCATTGATGCAGGTGCCCAGGCAGTGGTGGTCTCTAACCATGGTGGACGCCAACTGGATGGTGCTCCGTCAACCATCAGAACTGTGGCAGGTCTTGTAAAAGCGGCAAACCAGCAGGTTGATGTGTTGCTGGATAGTGGTGTGCGCAGTGGTCAGGATGTACTGAAGGCGATTGCGCTGGGCGCTCAGGGGGTTCTTGTTGGGCGAGCCTTTGCTTATGGGCTGGGTGCTGCGGGTGAAGCTGGTGTAACCCGGGCTCTGGAGATCATTCATAAAGAGCTTGAGTCCACCATGGCACTGATTGGCGAGACGAAAATCTCCAGCCTGGGCGCTCATAATTTGATTATTCCCGATCAATTTTCCATTTAACAGTCACCATTCACAGGATAAATAGCCGTCATTGCGGGCGTTAATTGGACATACCTTCTCGCTTCGATAACATTGACGGTTGGATTGTTGTGCTTGTACATGGTTGCAGCATAATGTATACGTCAGTTGCATAATAATGATCAGGAAGTGAGGTTGACATGACTGAACGCATCCAGAAAGGCGGCCTGCAAATCGCTCGGGTACTCCATGATTTACTGGTAAATGACATTGTTCCGGGAACCGGTGTGGACCCGGAGAAGTTCTGGCTGTCCCTCGAAGCGTTGGTTAATGACCTCGCCCCTGAAAACAAAGCGCTTTTGGCCCGTCGGGATGAACTTCAGCAGAAGATTGATGTATGGCACCAGCAAAACCGTTATACCGAAGAAACTAAGTCTGAGTACAGGTCTTTCCTTGAGGAAACAGGCTATCTGCTGCCTGAAGGGGATGACTTTGCCATCTCCACCAGCAAGGTCGACAGCGAAATCGCTCGTCAGGCAGGGCCCCAGCTGGTAGTTCCTGTTATGAATGCCCGCTTTGCCTTGAATGCAGCCAATGCCCGCTGGGGCAGCCTGTATGATGCGCTGTATGGAACTGACGCTATTGGGGACAGCGAAGGAGCAGAAAAGGGCAAAGGGTATAACCCGGTTCGTGGCAGAAAAGTGATTGAGTTTGGTCGTGAATTGCTGGATACAGCAGCTCCACTGGCTTCCGGTAGCCACAAAGATGCCGTTCGCTATCAGGTGCTGGAGAACAGTCTGGCCATTTCACTTGAGGATGGTTCAATCACATCCCTGAAAGAGCCGGAAAAGCTCTGTGGTTATACCGGAACACCCGAAAAGCCCGACTCAATACTGTTGAAAAATAATGAGTTATACATTGATATTCAGATGGATTCTGAAGGTGTGATCGGCAGGGATGACGCTGCGAATGTGCAGGATCTGATCGTTGAGGCGGCCATTACCACCATAATGGACTGCGAAGATTCCGTGGCGGCAGTGGATGCAGAAGACAAGGCCCTGGTCTATCGCAACTGGCTTGGACTGATGAAAGGTGATCTGGAAGATACTTTCGTTAAAGGTGGCAAGCCGGTGACCCGAAAGCTGAGTTCTGACCGGATTTACACGGCACCAGACGGCAGTGAGCTGGTCTTACCTGGCAGAAGCCTGATGTTTGTCCGAAATGTCGGTCACCTGATGACCAATGATGCCATTCTTGATGCCGAGGGTAATGAAATCCCGGAGGGCATTATGGATGGTATGTTCACTTCCTTGATTGCCATCCACGACCTGAAGAAAAAAGCAGGTGGTCAGCAGAACTCCCGGGAAGGCAGCATTTATATCGTCAAGCCCAAGATGCATGGTCCCGAAGAAGTCGCCTTTACCTGCAAACTGTTTTCACGAATCGAGGTGGCGCTTGATCTACCTGCCAACACCTTGAAGGTGGGCATTATGGATGAAGAGCGCAGAACTTCCCTAAACCTGAAAGCGTGTATCCGTGAGGCCAGGGATCGTATTGTCTTTATCAACACCGGTTTCCTGGACCGTACCGGGGATGAAATACACACCAGTATGGAAGCCGGACCTGTTATTCCCAAAGGAGAGATGAAACAGTCGACCTGGATCCAGGCCTATGAAGATCAGAATGTTGATATTGGTCTCCATACAGGACTGCCCGGCAAAGCCCAGATTGGTAAAGGCATGTGGGCAATGCCGGATGAGATGGCCAAAATGATGGAACAGAAGATTGCTCACCCCCTGTCAGGGGCCAACACTGCCTGGGTGCCGTCGCCCAACGGTGCAACACTTCATGCTGTTCATTATCACAGAGTTAATGTTCTGGCCCGTCAGGAAACGCTGTCCCGTCGTCAACAAGCCAGCGTTGATGACATTCTGCAAATTCCGGTAATGACTGATCCGGGTAAATTATCCGCAGAGTTGATCCAGAAAGAGCTGGACAATAACGCCCAGGGCATTCTTGGCTATGTGGTGCGCTGGATTGACCAGGGTGTTGGCTGTTCCAAGGTTCCGGATATCAACGACATTGGTCTGATGGAAGACCGTGCCACGCTGCGAATTTCCAGTCAGCACATTGCCAACTGGCTTCGTCATGATATCTGTTCAGAAGCGCAGGTAATGGCAACCATGAAGCGTATGGCTGTGATTGTAGACCGGCAGAATGCCGCTGATACCGCTTACCGGCCCATGGCACCAGACTTTGATAAAAGTATTGCCTTTGCGGCAGCCTGCGACCTGGTTTTCAGGGGTTGTGAGCAGCCTAACGGTTATACCGAGCCTGTACTTCATCAACGCCGGAAAGAGTTTAAAGCGGCTGATTCTGCTTAAAGACTGATTATTCCGGGCGAATCCCGGGGTTAAAAACGCTCTCAATCAACCGGTTAGCGGGTTAATTGAGAGCGTTTTCTCTGTTAGATCAACGATTCTCCCTAGCCCGGATATTTCATAAACGTGCTAGTCTTCTTTAACATTATTTTTTAATGACTATCTGTTGCCCATGTTGATGTATCTCTGTTTAAAGCGGGCAGGCAGCAGAGCTTTAAATTATTCACTTTTTGGGGGGATGTTAAAGAGGTCGCTTGAGATGCCAAGGGATTTCAATACTTCAAAGATTTCATCTGTGGCGTCCTGCCCCAGGAGGGGCTCATAAGGAGAAGGCTCTTTTGTTGAATCAGATGGTTTTTTCAGCTTTACCCTGACCAACAACTCATCATCCTCGTCCATATTTGACATTGCCCGTTGAAAATTGGTTTTGAATTCTTTATACCGAGAAGATAGCATCAGATGGCTTGAAGGGGACCGGTCATCTGTAAAAACAAATCTGATTGATTTGCTATTACTAAAATTCATGTCATAGCACATAATCGGACAATCATTGCTGCCGGGCGTAGTGACAGATATCTCGAATGAGAGTGTATCGAGTTGAGGATCGGAATTTTCTTCTTTTGGTTGCCCGGAGTCTTGTGTGGAGTCTTGTACTAAACATTCGTCGGCTATTGAACAGACTTGCCTGGCTCTGTTTTCGCCATCAGTAGTGGAGGACTCTATTTTTTTTCGTTTCTGTGCTGGCTGATCAGTATCTGAGCCGTCTAAAAAAACAGGGAATGATTCAGAGGTGTCTTTCGTCTTTTCCAGACATGCCATTCGTTGTGTTGCAGGTTTACACCATTTCAGGGGGTAAATTGGGTAATTACTTGCAAAACTATATACTTGCTTGTCGTTGCTACTCTCTATCGAACAAGTGATTTCAATTGATGGCGTGTTTTTTTCGCCATCAGGGCGCTCCGGAAAGAGTTCAGATACGGTTTGCAACAGATGTTGACAGGATTCGCCGGTTATATCACTTAACCAACTAGCCGCAGCATGTCTGGCAAAGTTATAGTAGCTTAGTTTATCCCTGTTAGGGAAATGAGGTTGCCAGTTTAATATCAGGTCTTCATAGCAAACAATATAGTCACCTTGTAAGGGGTCGTCCTCTTGAGGTTTTCGCGATGCGTCCAGAATACGAATGGTGGGAGCTCCCTTAAAACCCAGGGCAACCGTTACCTCCTGTGCATCAATCAAAGGGTAATCAGCCAGTGAGAATGTCATGGGGGGACCAACATAAGGTGTATTCGCATCCAGCTCGCTTTTGCGAATCGGGCAAATAAAAGCCTCTCCATCCCATCTGGGCATGCTTAACGGCATTGGTTTATGGCATTTAAAGCAATTTAAATCCGGGTTTTTATGGGGAGCCTGCAGGTCAGGGTTCCGGGTGTAAAAATCATTAATACATTTTTGATGGTATGTGTGGAAGGATTCGCAATACGTTATTTTCGGCTGACTGATATAACGTTTATTCAGACAAATCTCCTTACGACATATTTGACATTTCGGAGATTCTTCGAACGTTGTGATGGAAAGGGAGGGAGCCACTTCAGAGACAATTTTAACAGCTGTTCCGCCCGGGGAAGTTGATTGAGAATTGAAACTTTTAGAGCCAAGGCTTGCGGTAAAAGAAGCATTTGCTGAAAGATTAGGAATTTGTCCTGAAACTGTCGAGTCCATGGGATAAGTCCAGTTGTTTTTTGAATAGTGCTTCTTGGACAACCGGACAGAAAAATAGTTCAGATCATTTAATTGGTTTCTTTGGTGATTATCCGAAACTGATGGATAATCACCTTATGAATTTAGGTGTTGCCTCTCCTTTTTGCCAATTCCCTGTCAGTGTTAAATTGCCAGGGCCTGTTCTACCGCATTACCAACATAGGTGGCGGGTGTCAGCGCTTTCAGCTCGGTCTTCACCTTGGCAGGAAGTTCCAGACCATCAATGAACGTTGCCAGAGTCGCTTTGGAAATGCCTTCCTGACCACGGGTCAGTGCCTTGAGTTTTTCATAAGGCTGTTCGATACCATAGCGGCGCATGACGGTCTGAATAGGCTCTGCCAGCACTTCCCATGCATTATCAAGGTCTTGCTGAAGACGGGCAGGGGAGGCTTCCAGCTTGCCAATGCCTTTCAGGGTCGCCGCGTATGCAATCAGACTCTGGCCCAGACCAACGCCCATATTGCGCAGCACGGTGGAGTCCGTCAGGTCGCGCTGCCAGCGGGACACCGGCAGTTTGGCGGCAAGGTGCTGCATAATGGCGTTGGCGATGCCCAGGTTACCTTCAGAGTTTTCAAAATCAATCGGGTTGACTTTGTGGGGCATGGTGGAAGAGCCTACCTCACCGGCCACCGTCTTCTGTTTGAAATACCCCAGAGAGATATAGCCCCAGACATCCCGGTCAAAGTCGATCAGAATGGTGTTGAAGCGACAGATGGCATCATAAAGCTCAGCAATGTAGTCGTGGGGTTCAATTTGGGTGGTGTAGGGGTTCCACTCCAGACCCAGGCTGGTGACAAACTGCTCGGCATGTTCAGCCCAGTCCACTTCCGGGTAGGCCGACAGATGGGCATTGTAGTTGCCGACAGCGCCATTGATTTTTCCCATGGGGACAATGCTTTCGATGTGTTTCAGCTGACGCTTCAGGCGGTAAGCCACATTGGCCATCTCTTTGCCCAGGGTGGTCGGGGAGGCGGTCTGGCCATGGGTTCTGGACAGCATGGGCTGGTCGGCATGGGTCCTGGCCAGCTGTTCAATGGCTGTGATGACGTTACGCATCTCAGGCAGCACGGCCTCGGTCATACCGGTTTTCAGCATCAGGCCATGGGCGAGGTTATTGATATCTTCCGATGTGCAGGCAAAATGGACAAACTCACTGATCGCTGAAAGCTCATCATTACCCTGAAAGCGCTCTTTGATCAGGTATTCCACCGCTTTCACATCGTGGTTGGTGGTGCGCTCAATCTCTTTCACCCGCTCAGCTTCGGCCATGGAAAAACCACTGACCAGGCTATTTAGCAGCTGGCTGGCTGGTTCAGACAGTGCCGGAACCTCGGTAATGGCAGAATGGCTGGCCAGAGATTGCAACCAGTGAACCTCCACCGCAACCCGAAAGCGGATCAGTCCATATTCACTGAAAATGGTTCTGAGGGATTGGGTCTTATCACCATAACGTCCATCAATGGGAGAGACGGCGGTCAGTGCATTCAGCTCCATGTTTTATGCCTTAAGCTCGGGGAAAAGGGCGCATGATAACGGATCCCTCTGTCAGATTCTAATCATTGGCCGGTTGGCCTGAAGCAGAATGCCGATCAGGAGGGAGATCACAGCCGGTTTTCCGATGCAGTGGATGGGGAAGTGCCCTTTGAAATTCAGCTATTACAGTCGCTTGAGGCCATCAAGTAACTTGCTTCGGCTGATGAACAGGTGCCAGCGACTGCCACCACACTGACGCCAGAGGGCGGCAGAGCGGATACCGGCCAGCAGAATAGCTCTGATCCGGTTGGCGTTAACCGGGTTCTGCAGGTGGCGCATATCGCCAGCCACCTGTATCCGGGTTTTAAAGGTGCTGATGGTATCCAGGTAGATGCTGGCCAGGTTGGCAATGACATTGTCATGCAGCATGCCAAAATGTTCGACCTGCTCTTTGGTTCTGATGAGACGCTCACCGATGGTGCTCAGCATCTTCCGGTTACGACTCAGCTTTTTCTCAATGTGAATCAGCGCCAGGGCATAGCGGATAACATCCCCCTGAATCGCGGTGCTGTCCCTGCTTAACACGGACTCCAGGGTTTTTCGCCCCATGGACAGACCATCGAAACCACCGTAAACCTGGGAAACATCATCCGGTGAGGTGACAAAAATACTGTGGATGGATGGGGTCAGAGCCGCTTCACTCCATTGCCCGGTCCTGGCCAGCTTGTCTACCAACTCTGCGGCCTGGAACACGCCAGATAATGCCGCCGCCTGATCCTTTGTCGAATATCGCACCAATCTTCTTCTCTGGGATTTCCGTTGTCGTTGATAAGATTTTCAGTTTCGTGAAGGTCAAGCTGACGCTTGTGTTCGTGTTTCAATAACACCGCCGCCAAGGCATACATTCTCACCATAAAGGTCATCATAAAAGACCACCGACTGGCCCGGAGTGACTGCCCGTTGCGGCTGATCAAAGATAACCCGGTAATCACCGCTGGCTTCCCGGGTAAGCGTGCAACCCTGATCCTGCTGGCGATAACGCACTTTTGCCTTGAGCTGACAGGGCATCTGTGGCGCTTTTCCTGAGACCCAGTCGATGTGCGAGCAGGTCAGGCTATCTGAGAAGAGCAGGGGGTGATCCTTGCCCTGGCCAGCGATCAGTACATTTCTTTCAAGGTCTTTATCAAGTACATACCAGGGCGCTTCATCGGCATTTTTCAGTCCGCCGATCCCCAGTCCCTGTCTCTGGCCAATGGTGTGGTACATCAAGCCCGAGTGTTCACCAATCACCTTGCCATCTTCCGTTTCAATAACGCCGGGTTGTGCTGGCAGGTACTGCTGCAAAAAGTCCTTGAATCGGCGCTCGCCGATGAAGCAGATGCCGGTGCTGTCCTTTTTGTTATGGGTAATCAGACCGTGTTCTTCGGCAATGCGTCGAACTTCAGTTTTTTCCAGGTCACCGACCGGAAAGAGAGTGCGGGCAATCTGTTGTTCGCTGACCGCATGGAGGAAGTAGGTTTGATCTTTACTGTTATCAACCCCTTTCACCAGATAGCTATGGCCATCACGATCCACACGACGGCAGTAATGCCCCATCGCTATGTAATCGCTGCCGAGGGTGAATGCGTAATCCAAAAAGGCTTTGAACTTGATCTCTTTATTGCACAGGATATCCGGATTCGGAGTTCTGCCGTTTTTGTATTCATGGAGAAAATGTTCGAAAACATTGTCCCAGTATTCAGCGGCAAAATTGGCTTTATGTAAATGAATGCCAAGTTTGTCACAGACGGCCTGGGCATCGGCCAGATCGGTCATTGCGGTGCAGTATTCAGACCCGTCATCTTCCTCCCAGTTCTTCATAAAAAGTCCTTCCACCTGGTAGCCCTGCTGTTGCAGAAGCAAAGCGGATACGGACGAGTCAACACCGCCGGACATGCCAACAATCACTTTGGTTTGGGAAGGATGCTTTATCACTGGGGTATACTGCCACCTGTCAAAAAATAGCTGACCATTTTACCTTTCCCGCTAAATAAGCGCCATACCGATGGAAATTTATAGTGGTAAATGCAGATGGCGGTTTCGCTTTTATAACAAAACTTCGTTTATTCCTGGCTAAGGATGGTATATGGTATACGCGTTTTTGTGCGGTCAGCTTGCCGTTGTCAGCAGTGCTTTTATCCTGCTGACACTGCTGTTGGATATGGCTGCATGCTTTAAATAACGACAAGAAGCGTTGAACCAGTCTTTGATCTGGCTAAACCGATGATTAGAGAACGGAGTTGATAATGGGATACCAAAAGATCAAGGTGCCTGCCAACGGTGACAAAATCACTGTCAACGAGGACCTCTCCCTGAATGTTCCCGATACCCCTGTCATTCCTTATATTGAAGGTGACGGTATTGGTGCTGACGTTTCACCAGCGATGCTGAAAGTTGTTGATGCTGCTGTGAAGAATGCCTACAAAGGGCAGCGCAAAATTGAGTGGATGGAAGTTTTCTGCGGTGAGAAGGCTACTCAGGTTTACGACGATAATACCTGGCTTCCGGAAGAAACACTTGAGGCTCTCAAAGAGTATGTTGTCAGCATTAAAGGCCCACTGACAACGCCGGTTGGTGGTGGTATTCGCTCGCTGAACGTGGCTCTTCGTCAGGAGTTGGATCTGTTCGCCTGCATTCGTCCTGTGCGCTGGTTCAAGGGTGTGCCAAGCCCGGTAAAAGAGCCGGAAAAAACGGATATGGTGATCTTCCGTGAAAACTCGGAAGATATCTATGCAGGTATCGAGTGGCAGGCTGGCAGTGCTGAAGCCGAAAAGCTGATCAACTTCCTGCGTAATGACATGGGCGTTACCAAAATCCGGTTTGAGCAAGATTGTGGTATTGGGGTCAAGCCTGTTTCAAAAGAGGGCACCGAGCGTCTGGTGAAGCAGGCGATTCAGTTTGCCATCGATAACAACCGTAAATCCGTTACCCTGGTTCACAAGGGTAATATCATGAAGTTTACGGAAGGTGCCTTCAAGGATTGGGGTTATCAGACAGCTGTTGAATACTTCGGCGGCCAGCCTCTGGATGGTGGTCCATGGCATACTGTCAAAAACCCGAATACCGGTGAAGATATTGTTATCAAGGATGTGATCGCTGACGCTTTCCTGCAACAGATTCTCCTGCGCCCGGCAGAGTATGATGTCATTGCCACCCTGAACCTGAATGGCGACTACATTTCTGATGCGCTTGCCGCCCAGGTTGGTGGTATCGGTATTGCTCCTGGTGCCAATATCGGTGCGCCAACGGCCGTCTTTGAAGCTACTCATGGTACTGCTCCAAAGTATGCAGGCCAGGATAAGGTAAACCCGGGTTCCGTCATTCTTTCTGCTGAAATGATGCTTCGTCACCTGGGCTGGAATGAGGCGGCAGATCTCATTATCAAGGGTATGGATGGTGCTATCGGTGCCAAGACCGTTACCTATGATTTTGAGCGACTGATGGAGGGTGCAACGTTGGTCAAGTGCTCTGAGTTTGCCGATGAAATAATTAACCACATGTAAATTTTCAGTTAACTTTTCATCAGTTAAAGCCGGAAATTCATTTCCGGCTTTAATATTTTATCCCCCCTTTTTTTATTGTACTTTCCACGTTTATCTCCTGTTGTTGTGAGTCGCCCGATCAATTTTCGAAAGTCGGTCATTGTGATTTGCTCCAGTATCTTTAGAATGAGAAGAGAAATCCTGGCAAATTTGTCAATTTCTTAGTAGGTGTGCACTAATTTATCTTCTGTCATCAAATGTCTGTAAACCGTGCCGATCAGTATTTTGTGCTCGTTGTTTTTATGATTAGCTTTTATGATTGGCAGTAGTAAATACTTGCGGTGCCATGAGTGTGCTGTTGGTTACCAGACAGTTAAGTTACAAATCGAAGGTTGGCAGTCATAAAACCATGAGTAATCTCGAACTGTTTCGTCTAAGCTTGCAAAAAGAGGGAGAGGAACAGGAAGGTGATCTGAGCGTTGCAGTCGTTCCGGAAAAAACCAGACTGGCTCCCCCTCCCATGTATCAGGTCTTGCTCCTGAATGATGATTTTACACCAATGGATTTTGTTGTTGAGGTACTGGAGAAGTTTTTCAGTATGCCAGAAGGGAAGGCGACTCAAATTATGCTGATGGTACATACCCAGGGAAAAGCCGTTTGTGGTGTATACAGCAAGGATGTCGCGGAAACCAAGGCTCAGCAGGTTAATGAATATTCCAGAGAAAACGACCATCCCCTGCTGTGCAAGACAGAAAAGGCCGATTAGCGTTTTCAAGGTTACACCATATGCTTAACAAAGACCTCGAAGCAACACTGAATAATGCATTTAAAGACGCCCGCGATAATCGTCATGAATTCATGACAGTTGAGCATCTTTTACTTGCTTTGCTTGATAATGAATCCGCAGCCAGAGTCCTGGTTTCCTGCGGAATTGATCTTCATAAACTTCGCCAGGACCTCACTGAGTTTGTCAGCTCAACGACCCCATTAATCCCCGACGATGACCATGAGCGTGAAACGCAGCCAACACTTGGCTTTCAGCGAGTACTGCAGCGTGCTGTTTTTCATGTGCAAAGCTCCGGTAAAAAGGAAGTGACCGGTGCCAATGTACTGGTCGCTATTTTCAGTGAGCAGGAAAGTCAGGCTGTCTACTTCCTGAAGCAGCAGGATGTGGCCCGCATAGATGTTGTTAATTTTATTGCCCACGGAATATCCAAGACGCCGGGGCAGGAGCTCGAAGAGCTTGGTCACGACCTGTCCGATGATATGGAGCCGGAGAGCAGCAGTGGTGGCAGCAGCAAGAACCCCCTCAAACTGTATGCCACTGATCTGAATGATCAGGCGCGTCTTGGCAGAATTGATCCCCTGGTTGGTCGGGCTGAAGAAGTGGAGCGGGTCTGCCAGATTCTTACCCGTCGCCGGAAAAACAACCCTTTGCTGGTTGGCGAGGCCGGGGTAGGGAAAACGGCCATTGCTGAAGGCCTGGCCCGTCGGATCGTTGATGGTGACGTGCCTGAGGTTTTATCCAAGGCTGTTGTTTACTCACTCGACCTGGGTTCGCTTCTGGCCGGGACCAAGTATCGCGGTGATTTTGAAAAGCGTTTCAAGCAGTTACTGAGTGAACTTAAGAAACTGGATCATGCGATTCTCTTTATCGATGAAATTCATACCATCATTGGTGCAGGTGCAGCATCTGGTGGAGTGATGGATGCCTCAAACCTTCTGAAGCCAATGCTGACTTCCGGCGAGCTGCGCTGTATCGGTTCTACCACATTTCAGGAGTTTCGCGGGATCTTTGAAAAAGATCGGGCACTGGCAAGAAGATTCCAGAAAGTAGATATTGTCGAACCCAATGTTGAAGACACCTTCCAGATACTGCTTGGACTGAAGAAGAAATTCGAAGAGCATCATGCTATCAAGTATCAGGATGAAGCCCTGAAAGCGGCGGCCGAACTGGCAGACCGCTACATTAATGATCGTCATATGCCCGATAAAGCCATTGATGTTATTGATGAAGCAGGGGCGTATCAGCGGCTTCAGCCTGAGTCCGAACGGAAAAAAGTTATTGATGTCGATGATGTGGAAAGGATTGTCGCCAAGATGGCCAGGATTCCGCCAAAGTCTGTCTCTTCCTCTGACAAGGAATTGCTCGGTAAACTTGAGCGCAATCTGAAAATGGTGGTGTTCGGACAGGACGAGGCGATCACTTCATTATCCACGGCTATCAAGCTTTCAAGAGCAGGCCTCAAGGCACCTGAAAAACCCGTTGGCTCTTTCCTGTTTTCCGGACCAACCGGTGTCGGCAAAACAGAAGTTTGTCGCCAGCTGGCAAAGGCCCTGGGTATTGAGCTCGTGCGCTTTGATATGTCTGAGTATATGGAAGCCCACACTGTCTCACGCCTTATAGGGGCACCCCCGGGTTATGTCGGGTTTGACCAGGGCGGTCTGTTAACTGAGGCCATCAATAAAACGCCGCACTGTGTGCTGTTGCTCGATGAAATAGAGAAAGGCCACTCCGATGTGTTTAACCTGTTACTGCAGGTTATGGATCATGGCACCCTGACGGATAACAATGGTCGTAAGGCTGATTTCAGAAATGTGATTCTGATCATGACCACCAATGCCGGTGCTGAAAACATGACCAGAAGCTCCATGGGCTTTCTTGAACAGGATCATACCACTGACGGTAATGAGGCCATTAAGAAAACCTTTACGCCGGAATTCAGAAATCGTCTGGACGCCATTATTCCCTTTGCCTCACTCAATGATGACATTATCAAGCATGTGGTTGATAAATTCCTCACTGAACTTCAGGCTCAGCTGGATGAGAAGCGCGTGCAGCTGGATGTTGATGACAAGGCTCGCAGCTGGCTGGCGGAGAAAGGTTTTGATCGCCAGATGGGTGCAAGGCCTATGGGGCGGGTTATTCAGGAGCACTTGAAAAAGCCCATGGCAGAACAGATTCTGTTCGGAAAGCTTGCCGAGCATGGTGGTAATGTAAAAGTAACTGTTCGCAAGGGAGAGTTGTACCTCAAGTTTGAGGCAGCGAAAAGCCGTGCTTCCGATCTGGAGGCAATTGATGGTGGGGCAGGTTAGAAGACAGCGGGTAGGTGCTCAGGGGTGAGCACCGCTGTTAGCGAGAACGGTAAGTGATACGGCCTTTCGTCAGGTCGTATGGCGTCAGCTCTACCTTCACCCGGTCACCAGTCAGAATGCGGATGTAGTTCTTGCGCATTTTTCCGGAGATGTGCGCGGTAACAACATGGCCATTTTCCAGTTCTACACGAAACATCGTATTAGGAAGGGTGTCAATAACGACACCCTCCATTTCCAGACTCTCTTCTTTTGCCATTAAATAACTACCTCAAAGGGGTTGGTACGGCTTGGTTAAATTTGTTGGGCATTCTGCCTGAAAACAATTGGTAAAGCAAAGCACCCTTTACTGTCAGTCGTATTATTTCAATTGTCGCCATTCCTGACTGACATAAAGCTCCACGGGGCGGTATTCGATTTTGTAATTCATTTTCTGGCATTTCCGGATCCAATAACCCAGATGGAGATAGGGTAGCCCGAGTTTTCTGGCATGATCGATAAGCCATAAAATACAATATCGACCAAGGCTGCGTTGTGAGCAATCCGGATCGTAGAAGGTGTAAATTGCGGAAAGACTGCTGCGTAAATGATCCACCACCGATACTGCAAGCAGTTGTCCGTCCAGACGAAACTCATAAAATGCGGTAAATTCGGTGCTTTCAACCAGAAAAGAGGTGTACTGTTCAATCGTTGCAGGATACATATCACCATCCTGGTGGCATTGATTGATATACTTTTCATAGAGCAGATAATGCTCATCCTGAAAGTCTGCAGATACCTTGGCAACCCTGAGTGCAGAGTTGCGATTCCAGGTCTTTCGCTGCGTTCTTCTCATTTGAAAGGCATCTACGGGGATTCTTGCCGGTATGCAGGCCCTGCAGCGGTGACAGTGTGGGCGGTAAATATGCTGGCCACTTCGTCGAAATCCAACGTCGGCAAGATCACTGCACAACTCTTTGTTCAGCGGAATTTCCGGATCCATAAATAGTGTGGTTGCCTGCTCCTCAGGCAGGTAGCTGCATTCATGGGGTTGTGTGGCATAAAATTTGATATTTTTGTACTGGCTCATTATCGAAGGTCATTCCATTGCCATTCCTGTTTCCAGTCTGAACAGGAAGGTGCCTGTGAGCAATAGCGGTCCAAATAATCTACAAATCTGGATCTTGAAATCAATTTTGCCCCAAGAGAGTCCAAATGGTCTGAATAGACCTGACAATCAATCAGCTCAAACTGCCAGGTTAAAAGTTGTTCAGAAAGGGCTGCCATGGCAATTTTGGAAGTATTGCTCTCTCGGCTGAACATGGATTCCGCGAAAAAAATTCGCCCTTGAGCTACCCCATAAAGCCCTCCAACCAGCCTGTCTTCTTGCCAGACCTCAACAGAGTGTGCATGCCCGGCATCATGCAAAGCTGTGTAGGCGTCAATCATCTCATCGGTAATCCAGGTTCCTTCTGAGTCCCTGCGGATACTTGAGCAGGCCGTTATAACCGCTGCAAAGTCGTAATCAAAAGTAACCCGGTAGAGCTCTTTTCGCAGCAGCTTGCGCAATGATCGGGATAAATACAGCTCCCCCGGTTTCAGCACCATTCGTGGGGAGGGTGACCACCATAAAATAGGATCGCCCTCATTAAACCAGGGAAAAATGCCTTGCTGGTAAGCCATTACCAAAGTGTCCACCGCAAGATTGCCCCCAATAGCCAAAAGCCCGTCCGGCTGTTTAAGCGCATGCTCAAGGGGAGGAAAGCCGATAACATGATCCGGCAAAAGTGTTATTGTCTCAGGCATTGTCTAACGTGTTGTTTTATCAAGCTGTTGAGTGCATTGGTGCGGTATCAGGATTACTGCTTCCATCAGAATACCCTATAACCCGGGCTTAGCCCATGAATTTGCAAGTTAGCCATGTATGGCTGCAATTTGGTAAAAAATTCCCTGAACCGGCAAAGTTGTCTGTTCATTTTTCAGATAAGCCTTTCCATATGTCTTTTTATGTATTAGACTGCGCCACCTAGTCTACTGATATTCTGCTTTTAACCAGCCGCTTAATGAAGAATAACTCAGATCTTCTTAATATTTCTCTCGCTTCAGTGCGTAACTCTCGCGCTGGTGGAAGCTTTTTATTAATTCCTATCTTATAAAACTCCCCGGAGGTAATCGAATCTATGGGTACCCTGAGCATGGGCGGAAGCATTGATACAAGCAGTGAAATGGATATCATTGAACAGCAACGCCTGGCAGCTCTTATTGAAATTACAGAGCAACACAATCGGGAAGTAAGCCAGCTTAAATCGCGCCTGGAAACTGCCGAGAAGAAAGCTGAAAAAGCTGCTGCCCAGCTGAAAAACATGGAAAATGAACTGAAAGATCTGAGAGCCAGCAATCCTGATCGAATGAAGAAGCAGATCAAGCGTCTTCAGGAACAGAATCGCACGCTTACTGGTGAAAACAGTGGTCTGAAAACCAAACAAAAGCAGCTTACCCAGCAGCTGAATACCGCAACTCAGGAGCTTGAGCAGCTGAAGTCTGAAGAGGCTAAAGCAGAAACTGAGAAGGCGTAATTCCTAACCTGGATTACTGGTGACTCCTGGCAGTTCAGTAGGCATCCGGCAACCGCTTACCCCATGCTTTGGGTTGTTGCCGGTAAGGCACCGCAAGCTTCTTGCAGGTATAGACTGCCTCGCAGGGTCTGTGCACTTTCTCCACAGCATGACCAGACAATTTGCATACCTGCATTTCTGATGCCATCCCCTTATATTTGAATTAGACTGAATTTCGGTTTTTATTCAATAACAGGAGTGCATGTATGAATGACTGGGTTTCCTGTCAGTATGACAACATTGATCATATTGAAAAATCCTTCGGCTTTAAAAAATACTCTCGAGCTTTGGCATTTTGTAACGCCATTGCCTGCCTAGCTGAAGCTCATGTCCACCATCCGCGAATTGTTATTGAGTGGGGCAAGGTAATTATTGCCTGGGGAACCCATCAATCCGATGAGGGTAGTGGCGTGCTGGCTATTGATCGGGCATTGGCACAGCGTTGCGATACTTTATATGAACAGATGAATGCCCCCGTTTCCTGATTCTCCTGGCTCTGGGTATTTTGCCCAGAGTCCGCTCCGTCTCAGTTCATGAAGCGGTGCCTGTGTCCTCATGCTTTGAGAGTGGTTCTCCTTGCTTAAAATCACACGCCCAAATGGCGAATGAGAGTCGTGAGCTATTGATTTCTTTGAATTTCTCTTAATATTATAAAATGATCTTAATCTTCAATGGACGTATTTTGATTCTGAATCATACTTACGATGCTGGTTTGATCGACTTCCCCCTACGATCAGGTCAGTCTAGGTCAGTAATGACCTTGGTACTTGGATTGTGTACCTATGTTTCACTCCTAATGGTCTTAGCCCGTGTCTCCTTCCCCCAGAAGCGCGGGTTTCTTTTTGGCTGCCTTTTATGTTTCAGCTCTTGATCCACGAGGCTCTTAAAGATCTTTGCACGGCATTTCGTTTGTTATGCATCAAAAAACCAGAAAATGATTAAATGGCAGTATGCGCCTGGAGTGGTCAGTGAGTTGAAACAGAGTCGCTCTCACCACTGTTTTTCTTATCGGGAGAGAGGGGGAGCGGCATCCCCCAAAACCTCATGATCCACAGTGCTTTCTTTTTGTAGCTGCTCAATTTGCTGGGAAGACATATAAAAATCCGCTTCTCGACCCTCCAGCACCCGCTGACCATGCCAGGGCAATAGTCGATAATCTGCGTGATGGCTGTAATCGAGAAATGGATACTTGATAATCTGAAAGTAGGGGGAGTAATCGAAGTCACGGGGCGTGCACAGCTTTGGATTTCGTTGAAAGAGTTGTACGCCGGCATCGCCATCGTGTTTAACCAGGGGCAGGATGGGAAAGTGGATAAAACTAAAAGCTTCAGCAATCATTGTTGAGCAGACGGTTTTTGTTTCCTGGCCCGGAGAGTGCTGAAATAACGAGGAGCCAAGTCTTCTGGGCAGGAAAGAGTAGGGGAAGAAAAACCGGGCAAGATCAAGAATCTGCCTGACATTGTAATCCATACCCAGGCGGCTGGTTGCGTAGTGTATGACTTTCTGGCTGTCGCTGTAGCTCAGACCTTTAGGTCGGCATATCCGCAAATGCTCCCCTTCATAGTTTTTCAGGGGCTGGATGGCGGTACCGATTCCCAGTTCACTCTCAATAATCAGTTGTTCATCAGGGGAGCCGCCATAGGATTCACTGACAATCTGGCGAATTCTGTCGTCCTCAATGTCATGGAGGCGGCCAAGATAAAGCATGGCATGGGACCAGGGGCTTTGAGTGGTTTGCTTGATAACCCGGCTGACTCTGGATCTTCCTTCCACCAACAGAACATCGCAGGGCTTAATTTCATGCCTGACTCGTTCAAAATCACACAGGGGGCTTGTTCTTTCCTGAACGTTGTGGCTTAGCCAGTCTGTAAGGCATCCCGCAACCATTTTGAAGAGTTCCATACTCCAGTCCTGAGCCAATCTTTATTTCTTTATGTTAGCATTGGTTATTCTTGACATTATGAATTGAGATAAAATTGACATTTTTTCATGAGTTCATCTGCTTGATGGCAAGCACCCTGAAAAACATCAAAAAGCTGTTATTACCAAATAAGGCATAATAATGGGCTGAATAGCCAGCAAGCATGGGAGTATGCTTTGTGAACAATGGATCAAAGCCGGAAAATATTGTGGCAAATCTGCAGTTTTTGAATGAGAAAAAAGGATTGCCTCCTGTACACAGTTGGAACCCTCCTTTCTGTGGTGATATTGATATGCGCATCAGTCGGGATGGCCGTTGGCACTACAATGGCTCCCCCATTGGCAGGGAATCAATGGTGAAGCTGTTTGCTTCAGTTCTCAGGCATGATGATGATGGCCATTACTACCTGGTTACTCCGGTAGAAAAAGTAAGAATCCAGGTGGATGATGCGCCATTTGTTGCGGTTTCTGCAGAGGTTCGGGATGGTGGGAATGGACCCGAATACCTGTTTACCACCAATGTTGGTGATGAGGTAGTGCTAAGCAACGAACACAATCTGAAAATGATCAAAAGTATAAAAACCGGGGAATTTGTGCCTTATATCCGGGTTAGAGATCGACTGGATGCATTGGTAAATCGCAATGTGTTTTACCAGTTAGTGTCAGAGGCCGTTGAAACCCGGGTGACTGGGGGGATAGAGTTAAGCATTCGCAGTCAGGGGCAAGACTATTCCCTTGGAGTTGTTGAGGGTGGCTGAGCCACCCTCATTGCAGGAAAGATCACATGTTTGGATAATTCGGCCCGCCAGCACCTTCCGGGGCAACCCAGGTGATATTCTGAGCGGGATCCTTGATGTCACAGGTTTTACAGTGAACGCAGTTCTGGCTGTTGATCTGGAACCGGTTTTCTCCGCTATTCTCGTCCACCACAATCTCATAAACCCCGGCAGGGCAGTACCTTTGTGCTGGCTCATTATAAGCCGGAAGGTTTTGCTTAAGCGGAATGGTTGCGTCTTTAAGCTTCAGGTGACAAGGCTGATCTTCCTCGTGATTGGTATTCGAGAGGAACACTGAACTCAACCGGTCAAAGGTGATCACACCATCAGGTTTTGGATAGTTGATGGGGCTGGACTCTGCCGCTGGCTTGAGCTGGGCGTAATCCGCAGTGGTATCGTGCAGGGTGAATGGCAATTTGCCATTGAAAATATTGAGGTCTGCAAAGGCAAAGGCGGCACCAAAGATGTTACCAAATTTATGCATGGCCGGACCGAAGTTCCGCTGCTGATGCAGTTCTTTATAAAGCCAGGACGCTTTGAATGCCTCATCAAAGGATTCCAGTTTATTGCCGCCCTCAGAGCCTGCACTCACCGACTTGAACACTTCTTCTGCCGCAATCATGCCGGACTTCATGGCGGTATGGGAGCCTTTTATTTTGGCACCATTCATGGTTCCGGCGTCACAACCAATCAAGAGTCCGCCCGGAAAAGTCATCTCAGGTAATGACTGTGGCCCACCTTTGGCCAGTGCTCTTGCACCATAGGAAACCCGTTTTCCACCTTCCAGGTATTGTTTGATAACAGGGCTCTTTTTGAACCTCTGGAACTCTTCAAAGGGGCTAAGATGCGGATTTGAATAGCCCAAATCAGTAATAAGGCCCAGTACTACCTGATTATTCTCCAGATGGTAGAGGAATCCGCCACCGGTAGACCCGCTTTCAGCCAGTGGCCAGCCGGCAGTATGAACCACCAGGCCCTGTTGATGCTTCTCGGGTGCGATATCCCACAGCTCTTTAATGCCGATGCCGTAATGTTGAGGATCACGCCCTTCATCCAGCTTAAAATGGCTGATAAGTTGCTTGCCCAAATGCCCGCGGCATCCTTCGGAAAAGAGCGTGTATTTGGCGTGCAGCTCCATACCTGGCATAAAGCTGTCTTTCTCGTCACCGGAAGCTGAAATCCCCATATCTCCGGTGGCAATGCCCCTGACACTGCCATCGTCGTTAAACAGCACTTCCTGGGCGGCGAATCCCGGGAAAATTTCCACCCCAAGTGACTCGGCCTGCTCCGCCAGCCAGCGGGTGAGATTGCCGAGACTGATGATGTAATTCCCTTCATTGTGCATGGTTTTAGGCACAAACAGGTTGGGTACTTTTATGGATTTTTCTTCAGAACGAAGTACATAAATATCATCGGATGAAACCGGGGTATGTAACGGCGCACCCAGCTCTTTCCAATTGGGAAACAGCTCATTAAGCGCAGTTGGTTCAAAAACGGCCCCCGAGATGATATGAGCGCCAACTTCGGAGCCTTTCTCGACAACGCAGACACTGAGTTCTTTGTCCTGCTCCTGAGACAATTGCATCAGCCGACAGGCGGCTGACAAGCCGGAAGGGCCTGCACCCACGATAACGACATCAAATGCCATGGATTCGCGTTCCATGATGAGCTTCCTCCCTGTCGGAGTGTTATTTTCAGAACGGTATTCAAACAACTGTTTGAAATTGCTTGGCATTATACTCAGTGTTTCCCCCGAATGGACAACACGTCATTAGTTATTAATACCTACACACGGAAATGTTCCGGCTGCTGAACAACTGCTATCTTGTCCTCAACAGCTATTCTGCAATCAGCAGAATCAGGTGTATTACCGGTGGTGCATAGTAACAGACACCTGTCTTAAATAAGAATATCTGAGTGAACTGATTGAAACATACGTTTGAACCCTTATTGACGTACTGGTAGACTCCGTTCCAGCAGATGTGTGAACACAGGTTGCTGAAGGATAATAAACTTGTCTGTCCGGTTGTTCGTTATCTGCTCGACAATTCAAGACCAAGCCAATAACGAGAAGGGAAGGCTGCGAACTCATGAAAATATTAGTAGCCGTCAAAAGAGTCATTGACTATAACGTCAAGGTTCGAGTGAAGGCGGATAACACTGACGTCGATCTCACCAACGTCAAAATGGCGATCAACCCTTTCTGTGAAATTGCTGTTGAAGAAGCAGTAAGACTCAAAGAGAAAGGTGTCGCTACAGAAATCGTTGCCGTATCCCTTGGTGCCAAAGAGTGCCAGGAGCAGATACGAACAGCGCTGGCTCTTGGTGCAGACCGAGGCATTCAGGTTCAGACTGATCAGCCCCTGGGTTCCCTGGCAGTTGCCAAACTGCTTAAGGCCATTGTGGATGAAGAAAAGCCTGACCTTGTTCTTCTGGGTAAACAATCCATCGACAGTGACAATGGCCAGACCGGTCAGATGCTTGCGGCACTTGCCGGTATGTCTCAGGCAACCTACGCCTCAGAGGTCAATGTTGACGGTGATAACGTTAACGTTACCCGTGAAGTGGACGGTGGTTTGCAGACGTTAAGCCTGAAGCTGCCCGCAGTGATTACCACGGATTTGCGTCTGAATGAGCCGCGTTACGCATCACTGCCCAACATTATGAAAGCCAAGCGTAAGCCTCTGGATGTCAAATCACCAGAAGATCTCGGCGTAGCAGTGTCGTCTACTTTAACGACGATCAAAGTAGAACCACCGGCTGAACGACAGGCGGGTATCAAGGTGGCCAGCGTGGATGAGCTGGTAGAAAAATTAAAAAATGAGGCGAAGGTGATCTAATGGCCATATTAGTCGTTGCTGATCATGATAACAGCACGCTCGGAGCGGGAACTCTGAACACGGTTGCAGCTGCCACCGCAATCGGGGGAGAGATTCACCTGCTGGTTGCAGGGTCCGGGTGTAGCCCAGTTGCAGAGCAGGCCTCTGCCGTAGTGGGTGTATCAAAAGTCTTGCTGGCTGAGAATGCTGCCCTGGAAAACCGACTGGCAGAAAATGTCAGTCTGCTGGTTGCTGAACTGGGCAAGGATTACTCTCACGTACTGGCATCCACCTCAACCGATGCCAGAAATATGATGCCACGGGTAGCGGCTTTGCTGGATGTTGATCAGATATCCGACATCATCCGTGTGGAAAGCGAAGATACCTTTGCCCGTCCGATCTACGCTGGTAATGCCATTGCCACGGTTCAGTCCAGTGCATCTATCAAGGTTATTACCGTTCGGAACACAGGTTTTGACCCGGTTTCTGCTGAAGGTGGATCTGCCAGTGTAGAAACTGTTGTCAGCAGTCATGATGCGGGAGTGTCGAGCTTTGTCAGCGAAGAGCTGGCTCAGTCTGACCGTCCTGAGCTGGCGGCTGCGGACATCATTGTGTCCGGTGGTCGTGGCATGGGTAATGGAGAGAACTTTGAGTTACTCTACAAAGTAGCGGACAAGCTTGGCGCCGCAGTCGGTGCTTCCCGTGCTGCCGTGGATGCAGGCTATGTACCCAATGACATGCAGGTGGGACAAACCGGTAAGATTGTTGCCCCCAAGCTGTACGTCGCCGTTGGTATCTCCGGAGCCATTCAGCATCTGGCTGGAATGAAGGACAGTAAAGTCATTGTTGCTATCAACAAAGATGAAGAAGCGCCTATATTCCAGGTTGCAGACTATAGTCTGGTAGCAGACCTGTTTGAAGCTATTCCGGAGCTTGAAGGCAAGCTCTGATCAATAGGGCAGCTGCCTTTTAAAAAAAATACCACTTTCTTTGAAAGTGGTATTTTTCTACTGGTTTTATGCCTTTTTTTCTCTCGGGGTTTTAAGCCTCATCAACTCTGTGCATAATCTTTCACAATAAAGCGATAAGAAACATACCGGAGTAGATTTTGATACGAGTTCTGGTTGCGGATGATCATGATTTGGTGAGAACTGGAATTTCTCGCATGCTAGCTGATGTTGAGGGTATTGAAATTGTAGCCCAGGCTGTCAGCGGTGAAGATGCTATCAGCCTTTATCGGGAACTCACTCCGGATGTTACCTTAATGGATGTCAGAATGCCCGGCATTGGTGGGCTCGAAGCCACCCGGAAAATCTGCCAGATCAACCCTCATGCAAAAATTATTGCCGTAACCGTCTGCATGGATGACCCATTTCCCACCAGGCTTCTTGAAGCCGGTGCCTCAGGTTACGTCACCAAAAGTTCAAACATTACCGAAATGGTTACGGCCATTCGCACGGTATTTACCGGAAAGAAATACATTTCCCCGGAAATTGCCCAGCAAATGGCTTTAAAAGCTATAGAGCCAGACAGAGCGTCACCCTTCAATCAGCTCTCTCATCGCGAAATGCAAATAGCTCTTATGATTGTTAATTGCGAGAAAGTGCAGACCATATCCGATAAGTTATGCCTCAGTCCCAAAACGGTGAATAGCTATCGCTACCGGATGTTTGAAAAGCTGAATATCACCAGTGATGTCGAGCTGACACACCTGGCTATTCGCCATGACCTGGTAGATACCATAGAGTGAACGCTGCCTTACAGGCTCTGATGAACCTCTTGTTGAGTTCCTTCCGCTACTCCCGGTGCTGATGCCCGAAAATACTGTTACCTGTACTGAAAAATGCAGGCTTATTCGTTTCTACCGCGCTGTGAAGATATAATGAGCAGGTGATTTGATAACCGTTGTCTGGTGGTTCATGACAGGTAGTGAAGAAAGCAAAAAGTTTGATCACAAATCATTTCTGGAAAAGGTGTCGAGCCGTCCGGGGGTCTATGATATGCGTGATCACAGTGGCAAAACACTCTATATCGGTAAAGCGAAAAATCTTAAAAATCGTCTCTCAAGCTACTTCCGGGCAACGGGTCTTACCACCAAAACCATGGCTTTGGTAAGCAAGATTGCTGATATTCAACTGACGATTACCCACACTGAAACTGAGGCGCTGCTGCTTGAGCAAAACCTGATAAAAGACAGAAAGCCACCCTACAACATTTTGCTGAGGGACGACAAGTCATACCCCTACATCTATATCTCCGGTGATGATGATTTCCCCAGGATGGACTCCTGTCGTGGACGTAAACGACAGAAAGGCCAGTATTTTGGGCCTTACCCCAGTAGCGGAGCGGTTCGGGAAAGCCTGCACCTGCTGCAGAAGATTTTTAAGATACGTCAGTGCACTGACATCTATTTCAACAATAGAACCCGGCCCTGTCTGCAATATCAAATCAACCGTTGCAAGGCCCCCTGTGTTGGTCTGGTCTCAAAAGAAGAGTACCAGCAGGATCTTGAGGATACCCGGCAATTCCTGGATGGCAAAAACCAGCAGTTAATCCGTTCGCTGATAAAGCGCATGGAAGATGCTGCGGAATCCCTGGATTTTGAAGAGGCGGCGGCAACCCGGGATAAAATCAACCACCTCCGGGCTGTTCAGGAACAGCAGACGGTGACCAAGTCGGCCGGCGATATCGATGTGATCGGGTTTGCCCAAATGGGTGGCAATACCTGTTTTGACGTGCTCTTTGTTCGTTCTGGCAGGTTGCTTGGTCATAAATATTACTTTCCTGATTTTAAGCTGGAAGCTGAACGGTCTGATTACCTGGAAGATTTTATGGCCCAGTTCTATGTAAGGCTGTTTGCCAGTCGTGATTTTCCTGAGGAGATCGTGGTTCCGTTTGAGCTGACCGGTGCAGATACTATTGAGGACGCGATCCAGGCGGTTTCTGGCAAGAAAATCAAGATCAAGGACAAAGTACGTTCTGAACGGCACGATTGGTTAGGCCTGGCTAATAAAAATGCGCAGCAGAATCTTGAAAGTCACCTGGCGAGCAAGAGCCATTTAAACCAGCGATACGCACAACTTAAGGGTTTGCTGGACATTGAGCAACCCATCCTGCGTATGGAGTGTTTCGATATCAGCCATACCATGGGAGAGGCAACCGTCGCATCCTGTGTGGTATTTGGTCCGGAAGGGCCGGTGTTCAGTGAATACCGTCGGTACAATATCACTGGTATAGAGCCCGGGGATGATTATGCCGCCATGGCGATGGCTCTTGATAAGCGTTATCAGAAACTGGCGGAGGCAGATGCAGCGGAGGGGGCAGGCCGGATCTTATCATTATTGACGGGGGTAAGGGGCAGTTAGGAAAGGCGTCGGAGGTGATGACCAGGCTGCAATTGCCAATTCCCTTGCTTGGGGTTGCCAAGGGAGTAACCCGAAAGCCCGGGCTTGAAACACTGATTTACCAGGATCAGGAGCTCAACCCCGAAGATGCTGACGCAGCATTGCTGTTGATACAACAGATCCGGGATGAAGCACACCGCTTTGCCATCACCGGGCATCGACAGCGCAGGCAAAAGGCCAGAAACCGTTCCGTGCTGGAAGATATTCCGGGTATTGGCAGCAAAAGGCGATCAGCTCTATTGAAGTTTTTTGGTGGTCGTGAAGGCGTGAGTGGTGCAACCATCGAAGAATTGAAGAAAGTTGAAGGTATCAGTCTGAAGCTGGCGCAGCAGATACATGAATATTTTCATAATGACTAGCACCGAAGAGCAGGACTGTGTACCGTATGCCCTGCTTTGATTTCTTATGATCATCCCGAAAGAGCAAGGCGCTATGTCAAACCGTCCCAAGGCTGCCAGCTGCATGCTTTATGGCCTTACAGCACAAGAGCTTAATTAAGTAGTTATGAACGTCCCGAATTTTCTAACACTAACACGAATTGTTCTGGTCCCATTTCTCGTCGTTATTTTTTATCTCCCATTTGAGTGGAGTTACCTTGCCTGTGCTGGAATATTTGCCTTCGCTGCCGCAACAGACTGGTTTGATGGGTATCTTGCCCGTCGGCTCAACCAGACAACCCCTTTCGGGGCATTCTTTGATCCGGTTGCTGATAAAATAATGGTTGCCACGGCGCTGTGCCTGCTGATTGATGAGTTTCGTGCCTTCTGGATGACGGTGCCGGCTCTGATCATTATTGGTCGGGAGATTGTCATCTCGGCCCTGAGAGAGTGGATGGCTGAGCTGGGTAAGCGGACCAGTGTTGCCGTGAGCATGATCGGTAAGGCGAAAACCATGGCTCAAATGACAGCCATTACCTTACTGCTATTATCACCCGTGCCTGTTGATTCCTGGATTGGTTTGCTTGGTATTGTTCTGCTGTACCTTTCAGCAATTCTGACACTATGGTCCATGTATATTTATCTGAAGGCCGCCTGGCCAGATCTTTCTCCGTTCAATAAGCCTGACTGATGTGACGGAAAGCGGTTGACATCAAAGCAAAAAAACCTAAAATACGCTTCGTGTTCGGGCGCTGGCAGACAGTTAGCCAAAGTCGTCTAGCACTGGTTCTTGATTATCGATTGCCGATTGTTGATTATCAAAAAAAGTGTGCGGGAATAGCTCAGTTGGTAGAGCGCAACCTTGCCAAGGTTGAGGTCGCGAGTTCGAACCTCGTTTCCCGCTCCAATTATTCCGTTTATGTGATTCAATTGCATAAATACGAGCACGATACATTGATGCTTTCAATGTTCAGGTTTGTCTCTTGCATCAAGAGCAAACCAGGCTCAAGATTCTGGCGAGTTAGCAAAGCGGTTATGCAGTGGACTGCAACTCCATTTAGACCGGTTCGACTCCGGTACTCGCCTCCAGAATAAAATTACAGGCTGAGCCTGTTTTTTTATGTTTTTACTCTGTACTATTCAAGTACTGCCCGAGTGGTGAAATTGGTAGACACAAGGGACTTAAAATCCCTCGATCGCAAGATCGTGCCGGTTCGAGTCCGGCCTCGGGCACCACCCATCTTTCTTCTTTTTAGAAGGGCGAGTTAGCAAAGCGGTTATGCAGTGGACTGCAACTCCATTTAGACCGGTTCGACTCCGGTACTCGCCTCCATTTCTTTTTCCCTTCTGTTAAAAAAAGAAAGAACTCCAGCGACCGGGGAATTTCTTTTTATCCCTGATAAATTCCAGAAGTGTGGTCAGTGGCATGTGCTTCAATGACTCTCTGGCCTCCCGAAACCCATCGCCATAAATTGGGTCGGCACTTTGCTCTATCTGCTTTTTTCGAAATTCAGCATCTTTGGTGTTAAGGTTTTTTAACCAGATATACTCCATTAATACGCACATTCCTTCCTCTACCTTCAGTGGCAGATTTTCATAATAATTGTAAAAAAACCAGGCATGGGTGAGCTCATGAATCATTACGGTTCGGAAATGCTCTTCCGGCAGATTGATCTGGATTAAAATGCAGTCAAAATTTCTGGCTAATATCTGTCCTTTCCGGTGGGTTGTCGTGGTTCGGGTAACCCCAAGAATGGGATGATTATCATGAAAGTCGTGATGGCTGGCGTCATTTAGCTCATCACGGCCGCAGAGTTTTACAGGTGTTTGTGTCGAGTTCAGGCTAAGTCCAACCGATGCCAGCGCTGAGCGCATTTCAATAGCAATGCGGTCAGCGCGCTCCTGGGTGGAAACGCCATTGAGACTGCATTTGTTGCAGATAACAACCCCGTCGGGATACTGCATACCGCCATTGGTGAGATTGTCACAAACAAGCCGACTGCAGCTGGAGCACTCCGGATGTCCATCATGGTTATTGCAAAAAGCATTGCCCCAGAAATCCACAAAGTAGTTTCTGGTGAGAGGGTTCCGACAGACAGAGCAGAGTGGGGCGGTCTGCTTTTGGGCACAAACCGGGTGCCAGGCCATTTTATCAAGTTCCACATAGTTTCCCTTGACGGGCTTTCTACAACTCGGGCACCTGAGGCAGTCAGGATGAAAGGCCCGGTTCCGGAATACGACAAAAGCCTTTCCTGCAAATGGCTTCCTGCAGCCACTGCACCTGAAACACCCCGGGTGCCAGCGCATGCCCATTGCCTTAACGCATTGGCCCTTGAGTGGTTTTTTACAGCCCTGGCAATAGTTCATGACTTTCCCTGATGTATGAGTAATCAGTCCCCAGACCATTTACGGAAGAATTCCTCCTTTATTACTGGTAAAAACAATTCTTCATGGTCTTCTTTTCAGCGTAATCAGATATGATGATCGGCAGCCATCTTTTTCAGTCTACTTGCTTCTGCATGGTAGTACTGGCTTGTGGTATTGATTGAATCATGACCTGCAAATATAGCAAGGTCTTCGATATCCATTTTTCGAGCCAGGTGCGTCAGCGCTGTATGGCGTAGCGTGTGAAATGGTAGTCCCTGTAATCTCTGCCTGATATCCGGTGATGCCTTGCTCTGGCAATTTTCCATAAAGGATCGCCACCAGAATCGAAGCCCCCGGGCTGAAAGCGGGGTGATCAGCCCCCCGGTTTTGCGTGTTTTTGGTGCCAGGGGAAAGGGGTCTCCGTACAGGCCTGAGAATCCATTCATGCCTCTGTATTCAATGATTTGCTGTTGGAGTACTTTATTCAGGGGGACCTGCCTTCTTTTTCTGCCCTTACCCAAAACACTGAGATAAAAACCGTTGTCATTATCGGGGTGTATATCTGAACAGGTATGCCCGGTCAGCTCAGATTCCCGTAAAGCCAGCCCATAACTTAAAGAGAGGATAAGGCGGGTTCGGGCTGATTCCATCCGTTCTCTTTCGGTGCCTATTGGCAGGCTTGTCAGGCACTCTTTAATAAATTGCCACTCATTATCATAAAAATATCGGATGATGGTGTTGCCCCGGGCTACCTTTTCACCCGAACGAATAAGTGATGCAGCTGGATTGCCAGCGGTATAGCGATTTTTCTCCAGAAAAGAGAAAAAAGAGGACAGTACATCAATAACCTGATCGGTGCTTTTTCCTGGCTTGATGGGGGATCTGAACATAATTCTCTCCGGCTGACCGGGAAGAATGCCAGGCATCAGCCAGCGCGGAGGTAAGTTCTGGATAAAGCTGACATAGGCTTGCAGGTGCTTAAGGCGCACATCTTTATACCCAATTCCTAATTCAAAGTACAAAAACGCTGTCAGCCTGGTTATTTCTCGCTCATAACGGCGCAGGGTCTCTTCTGAGCGGGCTCCGGATTTGTTCAGGAAAAGCACCATTGCTTCACCATCATTGCCCGCTCCCATCATATTGTCATTTACACCATGATGAGCGGGCAGGGCATTCAGAAAAACAGAACGGTGAATCGGCTGGCTCACTGCGTTACCTCAGGAGTATCGGTTTTTTTGGACAACGCTTTTTCAAAGGCCTCGGCAATACCACGGGCTCTTTCAAGTTCAAGTCGAAGAGTGCTGATTTCATCAAGTCGCTCTTTTGTTTCCAGCAGCCGACTCTCCAGCTTTTCTTTATCTGATAATGCGGTCCTGTATTGCTCTTGTATCATATTGGATTCCCTAGCTCCCGCCAAAAGGTTGCGCACTGCACCTAATAAACTGCCCTGATCACTGTCCAGCAGCACCATAAGCTGATTGGCAAGCTGAGCCGTGGCTTCTGTCTTGCCTTTCTCTGAAGACAGATTATTTCTTTCTTCGCAAACCTGAATATATGCCTTCGATTTGCTATCCAATCGGCTTTGCAGCTCCAGATTATGTTTTTTCAACTCCTGCTGTTCCTGAAGCTGGTTGCTTATTTTCTTTTCCAATCCCTGCTTTAACCTTCGCTCATCATCGACCACGCCAATCCAGTGATTCAGTTGCTCCTGGCTCCGTTGATCCATCTGTTTCTCCAGGTTGCTGATGGCCTGAAGATGAAGGGCTTTTTGTTCGGCAGCTGCGGATTGCAGTTGTTCAGTTTGTCTCTGTTCTGATTTCAGTAGTGATTCCAGTTCTTTCAGGTCCTGGTTTCTCTGCTGCAAACTGAGCCTCGTTGTCTCGAGCTCTGTATTGATATGCTGAATCTGATCCTGAAGTTCAGAGTTGCTGCGGGACAGTTGAATATTCTTTTCCAGTAGTTGATTCAGGCTTTCCTTTAGCTCATCGATCTCCTGGTTAGCGGCCTCTGTAAAATCCCGCTGCTCTTCGGATAACTGATGCTTCCATTGGGCAATTCCTCTTTTCAGGCCTCTGACCAGATCCTCCGGCAATTCAAGCGCTTCGGCTTCGCCCAGAGCGCCTAAATATCGCCATTCATTGTAATAAGGCAGCACAGTCTGCTTCCCCATTTTTCCGATGCGGGCGACTTTGTCGGCGTTAATTCTCTCACCTTTCTCTTTCAAGTCATCAAGGATACTGAAAATGTGCTGCCTTCTGACTTTGTCCTGCTCTGAGTTCTTCATATTCGCTGTAGTTTCCAAAATATAGAACCAATAATACTGGTATTGTAATACCAGTATTATCAGTCTCACAATATAAAACTTTACTGCCGGTAACTGAACTTACCGGCAGTAATTTGTGTTTGATAGCGGATATGATGGGTAGCAATAGGCAGAGGGCAGAGCCTGTTGGTGATTTATTGGGTCATTCGACGTGTCGGGGCATCCCTAAGACGAGACCGGGTTAGGAATAAGAGAGGAAGGTCCGGATTTCTCGACAGCCCAAAATGTCAGAGAAAAATGAGCGGTGGATATAATGAGAATAAGAATAGAGGAGGGTTAGGGCCCTAAAGAGTTACTTCTCCAATACTCCCACAACCGTGTAGAGCCCTGGTGATACTGGCTTGTTCATTTCAGATAACGAGCTTTCTGCTTGATTTTTTCCACCAGTTTTTTGCCTTTGGCCGTCAGGGTCAGCTTGAAATAGCGACCATCATCTTCGTGCTGAACCTTTTTGATCAGCCCCAGGCCAGGCCTGTCGTGCCGTCCTTCACCCAGACGTTTCACGCTGACCGCGATATCACTTGGGGTACCACAGGTGAGCTTTTCAGCATTGACAAGATCCGTAATGGTTTCCCCGGAGTTTTCTGCAACCACGAGGAGAATTTGCCATTGGATAACCGTCAGTGGTTGTTCCTGCATCAACTGGGTTAATTTGATAAGACCTTTTAAAGTCATTGGCAGTTACCTTTCTCTAGTTAGTTATGAGGTTTGTTGTGGACTAGTAGCGTCGTTTACTTTCCATGCTATTAGGCTTAAGCCTAGTCTGTACAACTGTTACGGCGACTGCTATACCAGAGTAAATGTTAGACAGTTTTCTACTGCTATAGCAAGTTTCCGTTCACAGTCGTTAAACATTTCGGCAATGAGTAACAAAACTGTTACGTTAGGAAACAAACACTCAGAGGGCGATCCTTTCAGTCATGGAGCATCCAAATCGTCATTAGCCCGCCAATTATTACGACTGAAGGCGGGTAGAGCTCAATGACGTCTAATGAGCAGTGTCTCCTTAATATTGGTAAAGTGTTAGACAACGATTTTTGGAAAAAATTCTCTAAAAAAATACATTACGCATATTTTGTCGTGAATAAAGCCCATGACAGGTGTTTTTTTTTCTGAGAGACAGTGTTTAAATCGATGATATTAATATGCGCATAATATATATTATGTTAAATTAGCAATATTGGTTACACCCCTCGATGGCAACACCCAGACAACCCTGAAACTGCCCTAAGGTTATGATAAAACGATGAAAATAGTCAGCTTTAATGTAAATGGTGTGAGGGCGCGCTTGCATCAACTCTCCCGGGTAATTGATGACCATAGTCCTGATCTGATAGGCCTTCAGGAGATTAAAGTATCTGATCAAGACTTCCCGGTGAAAGCCATTGAGGATCTGGGTTACAGCGTCTTGTATCATGGCCAGAAAACCCATTACGGCGTTGCATTACTCAGCAAGACGCCTGCAGTGAGTGTTCAAAAAGGTTTCCCTACGGACCTGCTTGACGCCCAGCGTCGCGTTATCATTGGCGACTATGAGTTGAACGGGCAAATGTTGAGAGTCATTAATGGCTATTTCCCCCAGGGAGAAAATCGCAGCCACGAGACTAAATTTGCCGATAAAACCAGGTTTTACAATGATTTGCAGACTTATCTGCAAAACTCCTGTTCCCCCTCCTCCAATATTCTCGTGATTGGTGACTTTAATATCTCTCATACAGACCTGGATATTGGCATTGGTCCCGCTAATGCCAGACGATGGCTAAGAACCGGTAAATGCAGCTTTTTGCCAGAAGAACGGGAATGGTTTGACCGACTGCTTGGCTGGGGGCTAACTGATTGTTTCAGGGAGCTATATCCTGATGAAGATAATCTCTTCAGCTGGTTTGATTACCGTAGCCGTGGGTTTGAGAGTGAGCCAAAGCGTGGCTTGAGAATAGATTCTATTCTGGCAACCAACTCTTTAATGCAGATATGCCAATCCATTTTTATGGATTATAAAATCAGAGCCATGGAAAAGCCCTCTGATCATGCACCCGTTATCGCTGAATTTTCTGAGTTAATATAAATTCTTTTTTATAAGATATTGATAATCTTTACTCTATTTACCATGTGATAATCATTCGTATTTGCATCTTGGCAAAGCCTGACTATTCTAACTCCATTCAATAACAAATGATTGGGATATAAATATGACCGCTTTGCAAAAAAGCAGTATGCTTTTTATCATTCTCTTTGCTTCTCTTCCCGGGTATTGTCTGGCAGGACTGGATGACGGTGTTAAAAAGCATGAAATATCATTAAATTACCTGGGTAAGGGAACATTTAAAGGTCATATTTGTGTGCAATGCTCTGACCAAAATAATGCTTGTGAATCTGTCCTGGAATTTGAACAGGATGGTGATTTTCCATACCTGCCCTCTTTAGCAGAAATGAAGTTTCAGGGGCACTTTCAAAAAGATTTAAATGACTTATCAGAGCTGGGTTCCATCACCGTACAAAAAGACAGCAGGGAAACCAAAATTCCGTTAGGTATTGATTATGATGAACTGTCGCTTGGTGATAAAGACAATCCGACCACCAGGGCTGTGATTGCGCATCTACACCCGTCCTTAATCCATCATGCCAAAAAAGAATTAGACAACATTACCGAGGCTGCGGACTACCTGACGGGTTCAACCAGGAACTCCCAAACCCTGCACTTATTTAAGCCGGAACCACACAACCTTTCATTTAAAGATTCAGAGAAGCTGGCAAGCTCTGTCCATAGCGATTTTATGGTGCTGGATATTGGTGAAAGTTACTCGATGGTCCTTATATTCAACCAGGAAAACGTTCCGGAATTTATCTACGTACTTGACCGCTGGAAACTGTACAGAGATCCAATATTCAAAACCATTATCGGCTATGGTGATCTGGTTGGGCTGGTGTTACACGGCATGGACTTTATCAAATACAGCGGTTCATTGCTGGGCATAACAAGCCATGGTCATCATCATTCACACTTTGCCTTTTTGAAAAACCTTGCCGGTTCTGTCGGCATTGGGCCAACGGCGTATCATACCTTGACCAGTCTGATAAGTTCCGGTTTCCATATTGCCGAGATAATTGACCATAGCCATGGTGTCAGTGAATTTATCAGTGGTGGTCAGAAGCACTACCATGATCATCATCATGGTGCATGGGAAAACCTCTTTGGTCACATGCATTTAGCGCATACAGTTGCGGAAATGATTGCCGAGCCTTCTCTTGCTCATGGACTTCAAACGGTTTTAACCTTTGCCAGCTTTGGCTATCACCATGTGCCACATCATTATTATGAACACCCAATGTCGGATGTTCTTCGTCCGGTAATATACTCCCGGAGTCAATCTACTCCTGATGTTAAAACCGTGAACTAACACATTCCATTTACTCAGAACTCTGATCACTTCAGAAATGGTGGTCAGAGCCTCCCTTCCCTTTCATCACCCGGTTGAACTATAAGAAACTAGTCGCATTTCTTATGGGATATTGCGAGAATTCCGGATCTTATGGATACTAATACGCGTCCGGCGTTGTACTTTTTATAAATGATTCTTATCTAATGCTTCGGTAACTCGTCGGATAGACGATGAAATACGTCAGGGCAATGACTGCCAGCTCAGAATAAAAATATGATACTGGGGTAAACAAGAGTGCAAAAGTTAGTCAATGTGAACGGCTCATGGTTAGCCGCCAGTGTTATAGCAGTTGGCATTGGTATCTACCTGCTGACTGCGGATGTCGTTAATATTAACGACGCTGAAAAGTCAGCCCCCCTTCCCGGGATAGTCAGGAAAATACGGTTATTCCGGTTGTCCAGGCCTCTAACTTTAAGCAATCACCGGTCCATCGCACACTGACACTGTATGGCACCACGGAAACTGACCGGACCGTCACAGTCAGTGCTGAACTGGCAGCCCGGGTTATTAATATCAGTGCTGAACGTGGTCAGCTGATGGCATCGGGTGACGAAATTATCCGGCTACGTGAAGGCAGCCTGAAGGCTCAACTGAAGTCTGCTGAAGCTCGTGTCAGACAAGCTGAGCAGGATTACCAGTCAGCCCTTATGCTGCAAAAGAAAAAACACATTGCTGATAATCAGATTACCCAACTTGAGGCTTCCCTGGCTGAGGCGCTGTCGCAAAAAGAGCAGCTCCAGACGCATTGGGACAATACCCTGATTAAGGCCCCCGTTTCCGGCATTCTTAACAAGCGCTATGTGGAAGTTGGTGACTTTATTGATAAAGGAAAACCGGTGGCTGAAATTCTCGACCTTGACCCACTGGTGGTCCATGTCGATGTTCCCCAGAATCACATTAATTATTTTACCTCCGGCCAGAAAGCAGTTGTCCGGTTTCTCGATGGAGCGACCAGCGAAGCCACTATTCGGTTTATTGATCGACAGGCTGATGCATCAACCCGGACATTTTCTGTCGAGCTAACCATCCCGAACCCTGATATGAAAGTTCCCGCAGGCCTCAGCGTTGAAGCCGATCTGCTGATGGAAGCAGTTATGGCACTGGCAATAAGTCCTGCATGGCTTGCGTTGAGTGAAGAAGGCGAACCGGGGATTAAATGGGTGACAATGGACAATCGGGTCGAGTTCACCCCCGTAGACGTGGTCAAGTCGGAAAGTGACCGACTCTGGGTGACAGGCATTCCAGAACAGGCCAGGGTCATTACCCGTGGTCAGGGCTTTGTTCGATCCGGTGATCAGGTTGATGTCATCAACCCTGATGTTTCTCTGGTTGCCGGGGAGTAATGGCCAATGCAAAGTCTGATTGCTGCATCACTGATGCGGACCCGTACGGTCATGATGCTGTTGGCGTTAATCCTGATGACCGGGCTGGCCAGCTATCTTACGATTCCCAGGGAGTCGAACCCTGATATTACCATTCCGGTCATTTATATCTCCGTATCACACGAAGGCATCTCGCCGGAAGATGCCGAACGGCTGCTGGTACTTCCCCTGGAGAATGAACTCAGGGCGATAGAAGGCGTTAAGGAACTCAAGGCCACCGCATCCCAGTCCCATGCCTCCATTACCCTGGAGTTTATCGCCGGGCTGGATACGGATGAGGTCCTTGCAGACGTCAGGGATAAGGTTAACCTTGCCAAAAGTAAGCTGCCACAGGATACCGATGAGCCCATTATCAACCAGATTTCCTTTGCCAGTATGCAACCGGTGATTACGGCGGTACTGTCTGGCAATTTGCCCGAGCGCGCACTGGTGAGAATCGCCCGGGAACTTAAGGATGTGCTGGAATCCAGAAAGCAGATTCTGGAGGTGGATATCGCCGGCGACCGTGAGGAAGTGGTTGACGTTATTATTGATCCACTCAAGCTGGAAAGTTACGGGCTGGTGCCTGCGGATGTGATCAATCTGGTCTCCCGGAACAACCAGCTGGTTGCTGCCGGCAACCTGGACAATGGTAAGGGACGTTTCTCGGTCAAGGTCCCTGCTGTCTACAAAACCGTGGCTGATATCCTCTCCCAACCCGTCAAGGCGGACGGTGATCGGGTAATTACTTTTGGTGATATTGCCAGCGTTCTCAGTACCTTCAAGGACGGTGGCGGTTACGCCAGAATGAACGGCAACAACAGTATCGCCCTGGAAATCAAAAAGCGCCCCGGGGAAAACATTATTGAAACCGTGATGCTGGCCAAAGCCATTATTGCTGAAGGCCAGAAACTGGCACCGAAAACCCTGAAGGTTGACTATGTGGGTGATCAGTCGGTGGATGTGGTGGATATGGTCAACGACCTGCAGAACAGCGTTCTGGTGGCCATCACTCTGGTGGTAACGGTGATTGTCGGGGCGCTGGGCCTGCGCAGTGCCATGTTGGCAGCCATTGCTATTCCCGGCTCTTTTCTGACCGGTATTCTGATCATCGCCATGATGGGTTTAACCATTAATATGGTGGTCCTGATCTCGCTGATGATCGCCGTTGGTATGCTGGTTGATGGTGCCATTGTGGTCACCGAGTATGCCGATCGGAAAATGAGTGAGGGGGTTGCCCGCAGGCAGGCCTATCAGGAAGCCTCGTTACGCATGGCATGGCCAATCATCGCCTCCACAGCCACCACACTTGCGGCCTTTTTCCCGCTGATGTTCTGGCCGGGCATTATGGGTGAGATGATGAAGTACCTGCCATTAACCCTGATTGCTACCCTCTCCGCATCGCTGGTGATGGCGCTGATTTTTATCCCAACCATTGGTTCCCTGATTGGTAAGCCCAGAAAACTCAGTGAGCTGGAAAAAAGGTCCATCACCGAAGCGGAAACCGGAGATTTAAACAAGGTGCCCGGTTGGGCCGGGATCTATATTCGAACGTTGTTGAAAGCGATCCGGCACCCTTTAAAAATACTGTTCTCTGGCATGGCGATGGTGGTAGCCATTTACTTTGCCTTTATCAGTTTTGGCAAAGGCATTGAGTTCTTTCCTGATGTTGACACCAATAACATCATGATCAAGGTGCGCGTGAACTCCAGCAACCTGTCCATAGATGAAAAGGATGAGATTCTGCGACGGGTAGAAGCAATCCTGCTGCAACAGCCAGAATTAAAAACATTGTATGCACGAACCGGTGATAATCAGGAAGTGGGGACCATCCGCCTGAATATGGTGGACTGGAAATATCGCCGCAAAGCAGCTCTGGTGGCAGAAGAGATTAATCAGAAACTTGCCCATTTTGCCGGACTCGATATCACCGTTGAACGAAGAAAAGATGGCCCTCCCCAGGGCAAACCCCTGGAGCTGGTGATCAGTGCCAAAGACCTTGATGTCCTCCACGAGACCGTGGGCAAAGTCAGAACGGTTCTGACCGGCATTGATGGCTTTACCAATCTGGCAGACGACGGCCCTACTTCCGGCTATGAATGGCGCATCGATGTAGACCGTGCCGGGGCTGCCCGCTATGGTGCCGATGTCAGCAGTGCCGGTGGTCTGGTACGGCTGGTGACCTCGGGTTTAACGGTGGGCGGTTACCGTCCGGATGACAGCAGTGATGAAGTGGACATTCGTATTCGTTTTCCTGAGTCAAACCGCCACCTGGAGAGCATTGATCAGCTCCGGCTGATGACCCCGGCGGGCCTGGTTCCCATCAACAACTTCACGACCCGGGAAATTGCCCCCAAGGTTGACAGTATCAAGCATCTGGATGGTAAACGAACCGTCACGGTCAGTGCCAACCTGGCCGAAGGCATTCTGCTCAATGACCTGCTGCCCGAATTGCAGGCGCAGCTTGATGCATTGGAAGTGCCACAGGAAGTCAGCTTTATCATCAAAGGACAGAATGAAGATCAGCAGGAAAGCAGCCAGTTTTTGCTCAAAGCTTTCGCGGTTGCCCTGTTTGTGATGGCCATGATTCTGGTGACTCAGTTCAACAGCTTCTACCAGGCATTCCTGATTATGTCAGCGGTGGTACTGTCTACCGGAGGTGTATTATTTGGCTTGCTTCTGGCAGGAAAACCCTTTGGCATTGTGATGTGCGGTATTGGGGTCATTTCCCTGGCGGGTATCGTGGTCAACAACAATATCGTGCTGATTGATACCTACAATGTGTTGCGCAAACAGGGCATGAAGGCCGAAGAAGCGATTCTTCGCACCGGTGCCCAGCGTCTGCGACCGGTGATGTTGACCACCGTCACTACTATTCTGGGTCTGATGCCAATGGTGCTCTCCACCAATATTGATCTGTTCAACCATCGACTTGAGATTGGCGGCCCAACTGCCCAGTGGTGGAATCAACTATCAACGTCCATTGCCGGGGGATTGGCCTTTGCCACTGTGCTGACACTGGTTCTGACGCCCTGCCTTCTGGTGATCGCTGGTCGTAGGCAAGATAGAAAGATGGCTCAGAAATGATCTTCAAGAGTGAAAGATATATACATTTGTTGACACTCTTCTGGCTGCTATCTAGTATCTACATAGATAGATACTAAAAAGGTTTTACATGGAAACTGAAATCAAGCGATGGGGTAATAGCGCGGCTGTGCGATTACCCGCTAAGGTTCTCGCTAAAGCTGGACTTGAGGTAAATAGCAGTATCAAGATTGAAGCACTTGATGGTGAGATCGTTATCAAACCTGCCAGCTCCCATAAAGAGTACACCATGGACGAACTGCTATCAGCCAGTCCTGCCAGTGCCTTCATTCTGGATGAAGAAGACCGGGAATGGCTCAATGATGCACCAAAGGGAGAGGAGCTTCTGTAATGGCGTATATTCCCGAGCGTGGCGATGTGATCTGGGTTGACTTTGATCCAACGCGAGGCGTGGAAATACAGAAGACTCGGCCTGCACTGGTTTTATCTCCAAAAGCATTTAACCAGAAGACAAAACTGGTTCTGGTAGCACCTGTCACCTCCACTGCCCGTGGTCATGCCTTTGAAGTTTCAATAGCGGGCAATCAGGTTTCCGGGGTTGTAGTGTGCCAGCAGGTCCGAACGGTAGATTACCAGGCAAGACACATAAAGAAGGTGGAAAGAGCTTCAAAATCGGTCGTTGATGAGGCTTTGGCAAAGGTCAGGGCTATTGTGGCCTGACGAAAAAAGACATCAGGCAATAGCATCTGCTATTACCTGAATAACTCAATATTCCAAAATCGTAACTTTATCGCCTATCCGGATAATGCCTTCCTGGTCCGGAATAAGGTTCTGGCCAAAGATAACACCCATTTCCGTTCGACGATATTGCGCCAGCGTAAATAGTGGTTCCCTCCCCTCTTTCTGTCCGGTTTCAGGGTTGACAGTGGTCATTACACACCGTGAACAGGGTTTGGCTACCCGAAATGTGATTTCTCCTACCCTGATCACTGACCAGGTGTCTTCTTCATAGGGCTGTTGACCACTGATGACAATATTGGGCCGGAAGCGGGACATCGGCACTGCATCAGTCAGGCGTTGATTCAAATCAGCCAGAGATGCTTCACTGGTGAGCAAGAAAGGAAAACCATCGGCAAAACTGGTGTGATCCTCTCGCTGGGAGTATCTGGCATCGGTTGGTCTTATTGATAGTTCCGGCTGATAAAACAGCCTGCATTGTATAGCCAGGAAATCGCTGAACCACCGGGCAGCAGCATCCCCGGCATCCAGTGCCTGACAATCGTCTTTCCAAACCGTTACTGTGGCAGAGCAAGCGCCCTCCTCCGGTATCGCTACATAGAGATTCTCGACCGCTGGCCGGGTAATCAGTAATCCCCCATCAACAATGGATGTGACCACGGTTGCCAGCTCTGGATATTGCCGTTGAGTGATAAACTTGCCATGTTCATCCGTCAACAGCCAGCGGCGATCATGCTCAAAACCTCTTCGGGTGACATGGGCGCTTTCCAGGGGTATTCCCCTGGTTGATTTGATTGGATAGATAGCCAGCCCGGTGACTTGCATCCGCCATTGCTCCTGTAAATTTTTTAGCCTGAAAATATTAGCGCCTAAGGATACGGCTATTGCCTGTTGATGAGAACCTTGTTTATAAGAAGAATCAACAGCAAAATATCCGGCAAACATACGGGTTATAACAGGATTCTCAATGACACAGCAGCTGGTGGATATAGGCGTTAACCTCAGTGATAAGGCTTTTGACCAGGATCATGATGAAGTTGTCAGTCGTGCGGTTGAGCACGGTGTTACTACCATGATCCTCACCGGTACTTCTTTGACAGAGTCACAGAGGGTCCTGGGGCTGGCCAGAAAATATTCAAAACACTGCTTTTGTACCGCCGGTATCCATCCCCATGGAGCCAAAGATACCAATACCCAGACCTTTAACGAGCTGAAAGCCTTATACAGTGAGCCAGAGGTGGTGGCCGTTGGCGAAACCGGTTTGGATTTTAACCGTGACTTTTCCCCACGGCCTGTGCAGGAGAAAGTATTTGAGCGTCAGTTGGAGCTGGCTATTGAGTCTGGCCTGCCACTGTTTTGCCATGAGCGGGATGCTTCAGAACGCTTTGCAGATATCATCAGAAACTACCGGGATCAGGTCAGCAAGCTGGTTGTGCACTGCTTCACAGCCGATAAGAAAGCCCTGTATCGATATTTGGACCTGGACTGCCATATTGGCATTACCGGTTGGATCTGTGATGAACGACGGGGAACCCATCTTTACCCGCTGATGAAGGATATTCCTGCAAACCGATTGATGGTGGAAACCGATTCACCATGGTTGCTGCCAAGAACATTGGCGAAAAAGCCGAAAAACCGGAGAAATGAACCGGCCTTTCTCTTTGAGGTTGTGCAAATGATCGCTAAGCACACCGGGCAATCCCCGGAACAGGTTGCCCGGCAAACCAGGGCAACATCACTGGAATTCTTTAATCTCTAGTGATCATGACCATCCGGGTCAAGATGGACAATAACATCCGCTTCGGGCAGGTAGTCAAGCACTGCCCGCTTGGCCTGAACGCCGAGATCGTGGGCATAGATCAGCGGCGTATGTGGCTCAAGATCCAGATGCATCTGAATAAACGGGGTTGAGCCTGACATTCGGGTTTTAACGTCATGAATACCCAGAACACCATCAACCGAGAGCGCCCGTTGCTCAATTTCCTGAAGTTCTTCCTCAGGCAGTGCCTTGTCCATCAACTGCTCAATGGATTCCCAGGCAAGACTCCTGACACTGAACAACATATAACCGCCAATCAGCAGGGCAAGGACATTATCTACCTGGTGATAGCCATAGCTGGTGCCAATGAGTGCAGCCAGCACCGCAATATTGGTCAGAAGGTCCACCTGATAATGCAGTGAGTCCGATTTTATAGCCGCTGAGTTGGTTTTTCGGATGACATAGCGCTGTATGGATAACAGGATCAGTGTGGCAATGATGGAGAAGGCCATCACCATAATACCGGCACTTTCATTTTCCAGCATCACGTCCTCACCGGTTATTCGGTCAAGCGTGTTAAGCACCAGAACAATGGCCGAACCACCAATAAAGGCTGACTGAGCCAGAACGGCAAGCTGCTCAGCCTTGCCATGGCCAAAGTGATGGTCTTCATCCGCTGGCGCAATGGCAATCCTGACGGCAAATAATGTGATCAGGGAGGCCAGAATATCCATGGTGGAATCCAGCAAGGTAGCCAGCAGGCTCATGGAGCCGGTCATAAACCAGGCAATAAGTTTGGCAATGATCAGCAGGCTTGCCGTTGCCACTGAGGCATAGGTTGCCAGTTTGAGGAGGCGGTTTTTGTCGTCAGACACGTTCTTTCCAGTGTTACTGTCATTAAGCCCGGACGATGCCATCCTGGCACGCGATTCTCGTCTTTGAGCCAGAGCGTAGTTAATCATGCGATCCCTGCCAATTAACAACCGTCGATGTTGTTATCCTATCCTGAAACGGGGGTTATCAGCCACTGATTCAATGCCTCAAGGGTAAATGGCCAGCCAAGTTCCCTGCCCTCTGCTGACGCGATGACCGGAATCCGGACACCATAACGATCAACCAGACGATCATCTTCACTGATCTCTACAGCTACCCATCGGCAAACCTGCTGCTTTTGCAGAAAATTGAGCATTTGTTCAGCTTGTTCACACAGGTGACATCCGGAAGTGGTATATAAAGTCAGTTGAATCATAAACTATTCCCTAAAAAGGGTGTCTATCATAGCGATAATATAACCGTAGAGTTAGTAAAGATTACGTAGATATAACTACAATACAATGTTTTTGCTTATACTCTCTCTGGGCATTAATAATTTCAGCTGGCGATCCCATGGACTTTACATTTTTCAATCAACTCATGCTTATTCTGGCTCTGTCAGCCGTCACTATTGCCTTTTTCAAGCGATTTCAACTGCCGGAAAGCCTGGGTTATTTATTTGTCGGCATCATTCTTGGGCCAACAACGTCCGGACTGATACAGCAGGACTTTGATATTGCCCTGCTGGCCGAGATCGGGGTGGTTTTCCTGCTGTTTACCTTAGGCCTGGAATTCTCCATGAAAACCATTATGGCCATGAAAAAAGAGGTATTTGGCCTGGGTGGGTTGCAGGTGCTCCTGACCGGAGTCGGCATTTTTGGCGTTCTGATCGCTTTTGATTTTGCCGTACTCACATCCTTTGTCTGTGCATCGGCACTGGCGCTCTCCTCCACCGCGATTGTCTCCAAGGAACTCACCCAGAGTAACGAAATACGTTCCCGCCAGGGGCAGCTGGCCATCGGTGTCCTGCTATTTCAGGATATTGCCGCCGTTGTCTTTCTGATTATGATTCCTGCCCTGATCGGTGGCGGCAGTGACTCCATCGCCTCCTCCCTCGGGTTTGCCTTTGCTGAAGGGGTTGTGTTTGTGGTGATCATGCTGGCCATTGGCAAATGGGTTCTACCCCTTATTTTTCACGAGGTTGCCAAGGCCAGATCTGAAGAACTCTTCGTGCTTATGGCGTTGGTTATTGCCCTGATGGCCGCCTGGCTCTCTCACGCAATGGATTTATCCATGGCGCTGGGCGGTTTTGTGGCAGGCATGATGATGGGTGAGAGTCACTACAAACACCAGGTTGAAGCCGATATCAAACCCTTTCGGGATGTGCTCCTCGGGCTGTTTTTCGTATCCGTTGGTTTAATGCTGGATATGGATGTACTGGTCACTTTCTGGAAAGAGATTCTACTGGGTACGGTAGCATTGATTGTCTTTAAGTTTCTGGTGATCTACACCCTGACCAGAACCTTTGCCGAGAGCAAAAATATCTCCCTCAGAACCAGCCTGTCACTGGCCCAGGGCGGCGAGTTCTGTTTTGCCCTGGTTGCCCTGGCATCGCAATATGGTGAGAGTGGCGGCAACCTGACTTCCGTTGTACTCGCGATTACCATCTTATCGATGATCATTGCGCCGCTTCTGATCAGAAACAGCAATGCCATCGTTAAACTGGTCAAGTTCGATAAATCCGAACAGAGTATTCATCGGATAAAGAAGAGGAAGTCCGCAAGCAAACTGCCCATATACACCACCATACCCTGATCTGTGGTTATGGCCGTGTCGGGCAAACCATTGCCCGCTTTTTGACCCAGGAAAACAAAGCCTATGTTGCCATTGATGATGACCCTATTCATGTACATGAAGCGGGTCTTGCCGGTGATCCGGTCTTCTTTGGGGACTGCAGGAAATTAGAACTGCTGATGGCGGTTGGACTGGAGCGGGCAAGTCAGGTGGTTATCTGTATCGACCGCCCTGAAAATGCGCTTAAAATCCTACAGGCTGTTCGACAGCAATCGCCCGAGGTTCCCGTTCTTGTTCGCACGCGGGATGACAGTCAGTCCGACGCATTGAAAAAGGCCGGGGCAACGGTGGTTATTCCAGAGGTGCTCGAATCCAGCCTGGTCATTGTCAAGCACGCCCTGCTGATGCTGGGCATGAACCCTATCCGTGTTCGTCAAAGAGTCCATGAAGCCAGAACCAAAGGGTATGAAATCCTCAACGGCTTTTATCCGGGCATCAGTGATTACCTGCTGGAGAATGATACGAAAACTTATCGCCACGCCGTTACCCTGGGCAAAAAATGTGCGGCAGATCAGAAAACCATCGAGTCTCTTGATTTTAAAGGTACAGACGTTTCAATTGTCGAGGTCCGTCGAGATAACATGGTGCTGCAACCACAAGTCGGAATGATTTTAAATGCCGGTGATATTGTGGTTTTGACTGGAAGCAATAGCGATATTTCTCATATTGAGAAACTTTTTCACTAATTTATTGCCTAATAATAAGCAAGCAACAATTATAATCGTCGGATTATTTCAGGCTCCTGGCCTGAAATAGTTAACCTTAGATTGAAATGGCAATGGAGTGCCTCCCATTCAGGATGGTAGGTATGCCAAGAATAATTGTGTCCAATGACCGCTTCCAGAGTTTCCAGACTCTTCGATTTGCCGGGTTATTATCCTTGATTTTCTTATTGTGTAACACCTCACTGGCTTATGCATCCCATCAGAACGAACTTTACCTTTTATCACCAGGCAGCAGTTCTGATTTAGAAATAGCAGCTTCAGAACCGCAGGAAATTACAATTGCCATCGATACCAAAGGTCTTGAGAAAGATCTTCAGGGCAACATTCCTGTACAAATTGTTTTGGAAAATGAAAGTCTGTTATTTGAAAATGGTGAGCGGCAGATATTATGGCATGATCAAATTAGCGCACTAAAAAAAGAAAGTAACCAAAGTGTCACTACAGATGAGCTGATTTATTTAACACTCAAACCAGACCCAAGCCATTTTGACAAGATTGTAAAAATCAGGATAAAAAAAGAGAAAGATCTATCCAGGTTATCAGCACTGGCTGCATTTTTTCCTCAAATGATTCCTGTTATCTTCATGGATGAAGTTACCTTCGGCCCAAAGCCTGTTATTTTCTACGAAGCACTCATGAGATGGAATTATAAGCTATTGGGAGGTGATCTTGTTAAATCGATTCGAAACCTTGTTCTGAGCCAAACGTTTGGTAACCACAAATCCCTGGCAACGCAATGTTCAGCAGATTTTATTGAAGGGTTCCTGCTTTTTGAAGCTGCCAATTATGGAGAAACTTCGGCATCGTCCAGAACCAAAAGCCAAACCATCCGGGCCTATGTGATGAGCGCCCCCTTCAAGAGGCTGATGGACTGTATCTCAAACACAGTGGCATCAGCACTGTTTGATATCCAGAAAAATCACATTGGTGACGATTGGCAATATTTGCAAGGACTGAACAAAGAGTCGATCAATGGCCTGGCAAAAATCATGGTCGGCTATGGCTTTAATACCTTTGCTTTTGAGGCGGGAGACTTCTTTAAGTTACTGAAGCAAATCATTGGTTTTTCTAATGCAATTGAGGATCTTGCGTTGCAGAATGAACTGGACCGGTCAATCGTTAAAGCCACCCAATATACTCTTCATACAGGGTATGAAGATTTCTTTAAGGGCCAACTCAAATCACATAATGTCAATGAGCGCTACGCGCTGCCAATGGCCACGGGTGCAGGGGTTATTGAAATCCTGTTGAGGCTGTATGCCCAACAGGGGATGGCAGGTCGGGACCAGACTCATCAGGTTCATTCATTGACCAAGCGGGCCGAAGCAATTGGAGTATCCTTCAATAAATCCCTGGCATTACCGGAATTATCTGAACTTCAACTACTGACACTGGGTGTCGCAATACCTGCTGTTATTTATGGTGCATTTAAATTAACCACTGGATCTGATGTTTCATCTCCTTTGTTTAAACTCTTTGACGCCACTTATGAAGGAATGGTACTTGGTGCTGCCACGCATTTATTGTCACCTGTTCTTCAGAGATATGGTATTTGGGCAGCAAACACTGTACAAAAGCCTATTCTTCAATACATGGAGGCAGAGCTTGGAAGCTGGTCAGAATATTTTCTGGCAGATACGATTCGTTATCGCATAGATGTGGTTACTGAAAATCACCAGTCAAAAAACTGATTTTGATAATAGATATAAATTTTTATTAGTCCATTTGTGGGAATGCAAAGGGAATAAAAACAAAATTTGTATCTCAATTCATTATGATAAAAAAATATTAAATTCGTTTAAAATATTTGAAAATTCGTCTCTACAACAGAGATAACAACTTTAAACAGTATTATTCCAGATTTTTCTGCGGCAAAGGAGAGCCTTTCTACTTAGGTGGTAAATGATGGCTTTTCTTTTATCCTTCAAATCCAGAAAGAAACCTGAAATATTTAAATCAGGTACGACTACTTTTTATCCCCCGCCCCTGCTGTCACTCATATCCGGGTTATTTAACAGTAAAATCTTGCTGACATTTTTTGTCTTCTCAGTTTTACCGGTTGATTCTTTTGCTGTTAATATTCCGAAGCTATCTCCCAGTAATAACAATTCTGTGGAGATTACAGTAAAAGACAACACGCCACTTCGGCTGGAAATTGATACCGAGATATTAAAAGAACAAATTTTTGGTAAAATACCCATACGATTTCAATCAGAACATGATCAGGCTTTTTTCAGTTCAGGAAACGCAGAGTCCAACACAATGTATTGGCATGACAAGCAAGCTTCTGTTGTTGATAATGGGAAAATCCAGCGTGCCAATAATGACCGCTTTATTCATCTGACACTGAATACCACGGATGAAATGGTGGGTAAAAAAGTAAAAATCATACTTGAGAAAGAGGAGAACCTGTCCAGGGTAGCCGCTGTGGGTGCTTTTGTTCCTCAGGTGGTCCCCATTATTGCCATGAACATGGTAACCTGGCAGCCACACTCATTCTGGCAAAATCTTTTACGCTGGAATTATTTACTTCTGGGTATTGATGTTATTCATTCAATCCGGAACCTTGTCCAGAATCAGGTGTTTACGGATACTGACTCTCTTTTTGCCCAGTGCGCTGCGGATTTTGTTGAAGGCTTTACCGCCTATTCATTACTGGCAAATCATGGCGAAAAGGTGACCGGCGACCTGCACAGACCAGCAGCGGCGGCAGTAAACACCGGGAAAATTGAAAAAAACGTAATTGAGACAAGCAGGATAGAAACGTTCAGACTATTCATGAGGACAACACCCACCAATCGAATGCTTAACTGCATGTCTTCCGTTGTTGGCAGTTCACTGAAGACGCTACACAACGAAGGTCGCTTGCATCAGGTCCTTGGGAAATGGCCCATGCTCCACAGCCTGAATGATGAAACCATTGATGGTATCGCCATGCTGATGGTCGGGTATGGCCTGAATATGATTGGCAACGTTCCCGGAGGTGCGTTGTCTTTAATCCGAAGAGATCTGGGCTTTGACCATTTGCCTGAGCTTGCCGGTGATTTTAACAACTCGATAAAGACCAGTATTCAATACACCATTCACAATGGCTATATGACGTACTTTAAAGGCAGGGGGTGGGATGCAACGTCAGCTTACGCTCTTGCCTCAGGAGCCGGGTTGCTGGAAATCGGGTATCGTTTTTACCAGTTAAATGAAATGATACCTGCAGGCCAGGATGAACGCCTGAGCCTTTCAGATTCAGACGACACAAGCCTGCTCGCCAACCTGCAGCACCAGATAATCTCTATTGGAGAGCGGGCGGAGGCGATAACTTCATCAGGGTATCAACTGATCCCTCTGCCCGAAAACATCAGAGGCTATGTAGTTCCTGTAGCAGCAGCAACCATTCTCCCGATAGCAACCTATTACGCCATGAATGGGGTGTTGAATCATTACACTACCGGTGGTTTGAATATTGCCTTGCAAAGAGCAGTGACATCCGCAACCAATGGCCTGGTTCTCGGTGCAATGGCTTATGTGTTACTGCCCTATGTCAAGGATATGGGGGCCAGAGGTACCCAAATGCTGGCTGATCAACTGGTATCATGGACAGACGCTGATAACGATAGCTGGATCGGCTACTTTGCAGCCAGAGATACCCATTACCGGATCAGGGTTATCGTCCTCAATTAGTCTTAAGTAGTTGGCCAACTGAAATAACAAGATCATAATATGTTAACAGTTGATAAAGAGAGTTGGCTGATGTCAGAAAGAAAAGGAACAGGCATTAAATCAGTGGTGTTGAGTGCGCTGTCTGCTGCATTCGGTGTTCAGAAAAGGGCGAATCTGGAAAGGGATTTCCAGCAGGGAAAGCCAGCGCACTACATCATCGCTGGTATCGCCGGAACCGTACTGTTTGTTTTGATACTTTTATTTGTGGTGCATGTCGTCACTCAAAACACTTAAGCTTTTACTGAGAACTGACCCAGTATACCGCCGTCGCAACAACCAGCATTATCAATGCAACAGCCGCAATGGCATCAATTGTACTGTCTTTCATTATTTATCTCCTTGATACTGTCAAAAAGGGCACATATCGCCCCAACTCATTTAAATTAGCGAAACCCTGACCAACCATCAACTTATTGCACCCCTTTGATTTATTACTTTTTAGCCTACTTTTATTAATAAATAATAGTTTTACTTATAAATAAAAGTCAGTATTCTTCCTCTGTCCCAGGTTTCTGACCTGTTCCCTGGATGTGGCTAATCAGACGAACAATTCATGTATAAATACGATGATTACGACCAGCAGATAGTCGATGAGAGAGTCCTGCAGTTCAGGGACCAGACTCGTCGTTTTCTCGCTGGTGAGTTGCCAGAAGATGAATTCCTGCCTCTTCGTCTTCAGAATGGGCTTTATGTACAGCGCTTTGCCCCCATGCTGCGCATTGCGATTCCCTATGGCATGGTGAGCAGTACACAGATGCGTAAACTGGCCTACATTGCCAGACGTTACGATAAAGGGTATGTCCACTTTACCACCCGGCAGAACCTTCAGTTGAACTGGCCAAGGCTGGAAGAAGTACCGGAAATTCTGGAAGAACTGGCCTCTGTCGAAATGCATGCTATTCAGACCAGCGGCAACTGTATCCGCAATACCACAACAGACCAGTTTGCTGGTGTAGCGCACGATGAGATTATTGATCCCCGCCCCTGGTGTGAAATTATCCGGCAATGGTCCACTTTCCATCCCGAGTTCGCTTATCTGCCCAGAAAATTCAAGATAGCGGTTTGTGGCAGTGAACAGGATCGGGCAGCAACACAGGTGCATGATATCGGCATTCATGCTTTCTTAAATGAAAATAATGATGTTCGATTTAAAATCCTGGCTGGTGGCGGTCTTGGGAGACACCCATGGTGGGTTCCGTTATCAAACCATCCCTTGAGCCAGAGCACCTCCTGAGTTATCTGGATGCCGTACTGAGAGTTTATAACCGTTATGGACGGCGGGATAACAAGTACAAGGCCCGAATCAAAATTCTGGTGAAGGCGCTGACACCTGAGGTTTTTGCCAAGCAGGTTGAAACTGAGTGGTCTCACCTGAAAGAAACAGACGCCAGGCTTCCCCAACAGGAGATTGATCGGGTTCAATCTTTTTTTACTGAGCCTGACTACGACAAGCTGACCAATATCGACTTGACTGATCTGGCTTTAGCCGCCGAACCGGATTTTCAACTGTGGCTCAGACGAAATGTCCATCCCCATAAAAAGCCGGGGTATAGTGCTGTCACCCTGACTCTGAAGGCAACGGCTGATGCTCCGGGAGATGCCAGTGCCGAGCAACTGGAAGCTATCTCAGACCTTGCTGATCAGTTCAGCTTTGGCGAGCTCAGAGTGAGCCACGAGCAGAATCTGATTTTTGCCGATGTCCCCCAAAGCCGACTTCATGAACTCTGGCTGACACTGAAACCACTGAACCTGGCCACACCCAACCAGGGGCTGCTGACCGATATGATCTGCTGCCCGGGAGGCGACTTCTGTGCACTGGCTAATGCCCGCTCCATTCCGTTGGCAGAAAGCATTCAGCGACGGTTTGATGATATGGACTTTCTCCATGATATTGGCGAACTGGATTTGAACATTTCCGGTTGTATGAACGCCTGTGGTCATCACCATGTCGGTCATATCGGCATTCTCGGTGTTGATCGTAAAGGTGAAGAGTATTACCAGGTTCAGGTCGGTGGTGCATCCGGGCATGACGCTTCTCTGGGCAAGATCCTTGGACCCTCCTTCAAAATGGATGAAGTGCCGGACATCATTGATAAAATCCTGAAAACCTACGTCGAACTCCGCACTCCGGAAGAGCGTTTTATCGATACCTGTCGACGGGTTGGTGTGCAGCCATTTAAGGAGAAGGTTTATGCCAAAGCTGCTTAAGGATCAGCTAATCAGTCATGATGACTTTCAGATTCTGCTGCAGGATCCGGAAGAGCCCGTATTACCTGATGGCAATGTGCTCTTCCATGTGTCGTCAATTGATCAGGCTGTGAAAGCCAATGGCCTGCATAAAGGTCAGGTTGGCATCTGGTTTGACAGTGACGACGAACCTGAAACGGTGGCCAATGCCCTGAACCAGTTTGAAGTCATCGCCGTTAACTTTCCTCGTTTTATGGATGGTCGTGGCTACTCTCTGGCCCGTTTGCTTCGGGAACGCTTTGATTACCGAGGGGACATTAGAGCCATAGGCGACATTCTTGTGGATCAGCTCTATTACCTCAAGCGCTGTGGATTCAGTAGTTTCAGATTAAGGGAAGATCAGAATCCGGATTACGCCCTGGCCGCTCTGACCACATTTAGTACGAACTATCAAACCGCTGCCGATAAATTACCCCCTGTGTATCGGTTGAGGCATCAGCTCTAACCAAAGTTTGGAATCTCTTCCTTATTTGGAAGAGATTTTTCCCTTCTTCTGCACGAAAACCAAACTGTTGGTTATACTGTCCTTTCCATAAATAATCCAAGAATGAGCCAGAATGATGGAAAGCGGTTCCCTGCTCTTCTCTTTTTTTCTAATTTTCACCGGGGCAGCGATCCTCGCTACCGGAGCTCTGTTCACCCGTCAGCCCCTGCTGGTAGCCTATATAGCCCTCGGAGCCATACTCGGTCCGTTTGGACTGGAAGTGGTTAATGACACCAATCTCCTCAATGATATTGCCCATGTTGGCATCATCTTTTTGCTGTTCCTTCTCGGGCTGGACATGCAACCAAGTCACCTTGCCCATCTGCTCAGGAAAACGGCTACCGTTGGCTTACTGAGCTCATTTCTCTTTGCCTTGACGGGCTATGGACTCGGGCTGACATTTGGTCTGCCCCAGAACGAGGCGATCATCATTGGAGCAACCATGATGTTTTCCAGCACGATCATCGGCATTAAACTTTTGCCAACCACTGTGCTGCATCATAGACATACCGGTGAGATCATGGTCAGCCTGCTGCTTCTGCAGGATTTGATGGCCATTATTGCACTCCTGCTGCTTTATAACCTGAATCCGTCGCATAGTACTAACTACAACGAACTGATCATGGCCTTCATTGCCCTGCCAGCCTTGATCTTCACCGCTATTACGCTGGTCAAATACCTGCTGCTGCCATTGATGGTCCGCTTTGACCGCTTTCATGAATATCTGTTTTTGATGGCCCTGGGCTGGTGTCTTGGCTTTGCGGAGTTAGCTCATAGCCTGAACCTCTCCTATGAAATTGGTGCTTTTATTGCCGGTATCAGTATTGCCACCAGTCCAATCGCTCAATATATAGCCATCAACCTTAAACCGTTACGGGATTTTTTCCTGGTGCTGTTCTTTTTTTCTATCGGGGCCAGCTTCAATCTTGATTTGGTTGGCCAGGTACTTTTCCCGGCAACGGTGATGACCGGGGCTGTTATCCTGATCAAGCCGGTGGTTTTTGGTTTTCTGCTGCGCAAAGTCAGTGAAAATCGGTCCACAGCCTGGGAAGTCGGCTTTCGATTAGGTCAGACAAGTGAGTTTTCAATATTGATAGCGGCTTTTGCCAGCGGACAGAATCTGATTGGTGAGATTTCAGCGCATATTATCCAGGCAACAGCGATACTCTCACTGCTGGTATCTTCCTACATCGTCGTATTCCGCTTTGAATCCCCTATTGCCCTGTCAGAACGCTTGAGAAGGGATTAAGACAGATATGGAGCAGAATAATTAATTCTGCGCCATCTGCCGTCCCATAAAGTGTGGGCCATCAATCACCAGGAGGATTTTTCTTTGGGGAACCAGGCTACTGTCATAGGCATCAAGCCCATCAATGGATCGACCATGTTCATCGACAGCAAGAGTCACATTGTTATTAATATCTATGACAATGACTGGCATTTTGGCAACCTGTGCCAGGAAAAAAGTATCTATATGGTCTGAAAAACATCCCGGAGCGGCTATTTCGTCAAGTCCATTAGTTATGGAGGTATTGCCAGCGTTATAACCAACATCACCTTGTAATCGCGCATAAGCTCGTGCCTCGATGGGTGAAAAATGGCTGTTGCCATCTGGATAAAGCTGCTGCCATTCTCTTGCAAAACGGGCAACCTGTTGACGAAGATCTGCTGCATCTCTGGCTATTTCCGGGCATTGGTGGGCAGCTGAATCGTACAGGCAATTACCGTCTCGACTACTTCGATAAATAGTTTCCCCATGCTGCCTCAACAAAGCATCCACATCTGTTTCCTGCATCTGTATAAATTCCTCTGGCCCCACTATTTCATAAGCTGGTGGCGGCTCAAAAGGGTCTGCTACAACGAATCCCGGTAGTGGCGTGTAGGCCGGGGGAGGCTCGGCAGGAAGGGGATTTGATGTTACTGGAGGCACATGCGCGGCCGAAGTCCCTGCTGAAGCAGGAGGCTCAGCAAAGGCGGAGTATGGAGGTGGTGCCGATGGCACATAAGAAGCATAATTTGCAAACCTTGGCGGGTCTACATAAGGAGCAGTGGATGGGGTCGCTGCCGATGGTGGAACATACGAAGCAGTGGATGGCGGCGGTGACGATGGTGGAATATATGAAGCAGTGGATGGAGATGGTTGAATGGGAGCTTCAGGACTAACCGTATCCGCTGAGATGGGCTCTGGCGACTGTATATCAGGTGGTGTCGTTGTGCTGTTTCCACCCCTATGGTGGTAAAAATACCCAATGATACACACCCCAAGTACAGCAGTTACAGCACCAGCGGCAATAATCGCAGCCAGGGGACTGGCAAACAAAGAAACAGCCAGGCCCGCAAGCCCTCCTAAAGCTAAAACGGCCACCCCGGCAACTGCCCGAACGGTTCTGGACTGCGTCCAATGCTTAGTCTCAACGACATTATTGTCATTATGCGACTGATTATGATGGTAACCAGTCGCTACTGATGCTCCAACAGGGTTCATTATTATTGTCCATTTGAATAACTGATAGAGCATTTGACAGCTATTTAGATCTATAGTTCAAATTTAATCAGCGCAGATAAGAACAAAAATGATGAATCCCTGAAGAAATAGGAGGCTGACCGAGAATAGCGCCCTTAGCGAGGATGGCAGAAAATTGAGGATAAAAATTCGGTTTTGTGAGATGAATAGCGGGGCTATTTGCCGAACAAAAGCGGATTTTTAGACCAATTTGCTGCCACCGCACGACTGCATGGATGCAGGAGCTAGGGCAACGCAGGAGTAGTTGCCGCGTAGGGCAGTCTATTCTCGGTCAGCCTCCCAGGTACTGCTAAGAAAAGAAGCGACTGGTGTTAAACCGTCCCCACCACTTCATCAAGGTGTTATCCAGGGCTGACTCAGCCGCCATCCCCAGTTTGTCGGCAACGCCTTTTTTCATCGCATACTCAACCTGTACCAGAACAGCCTCATCGACCCTCCGGTAGATATACTCATCACTGGTGCTGATCTCATCAATAAGGTTAAGCGTCAGGGCTTTCTGACCATACCAGATTTCACCGGTTGAAACCTGATCAATATCAACAATTTCCCGCTCGGTCTTGACAAAATCCTTGAATAGCAGATGTGTATCTTCCATATCCTGGATAAATTTCTGCCGTCCTTTTTCGGTATTTTGCCCAAGAACGGTCAAAGTACGCTTGAACTCACCGGCAGTGTGTAACTCGATATCCACATCATGCTTTTTCAAAAGACGGTGAACATTGGGCAACTGTGCCATTACGCCAATAGAGCCCAGTACTGCAAAAGGTGCTGCAACAATATGATTGGCAACACAGGCCATCATATAGCCACCACTGGCAGCCACTTTATCGACGGTGACCGTCAACTTAATTCCTTTATCGCGGATTCGCTTCAGCTGGGATGCAGCCAAACCATAGGAATGAACCAGACCGCCACCACTTTCCAGCCGGATCACCACTTCGTCCCGCTCTTTATCTGCCAGAGAAAGAACCGCCGTAATCTCTTCCCTCAGCGATTTGACCGCTGAGGCTTTAATATCGCCATGAAAATCCAGTATGAAAACTCTTGGTTTACCCTCTTCCTCACACTCTTTATTCTTTTTGGCTTTTTTCTCCAGCTTGGCCTTTTCCTTCTGCTCTTTGGCTTCTTTTTTCAGCTCAGCCTTATCCAGCAAGGCATGTTTCAAATCCGCCTGAAGGTGCTCGTAGTGTTCATTAAGACGAGTAATCTCAAGATGTCCCTTGTGCATTTTTCTGGCTTTCTGGCTTATAGCTGTCACCAGAGCCACTAAAATCACCACACCACCAATCAGGGTAAACGTTTTGGCCAAAAACAAAATAAAGTCTGCCAGATACTCCAAAGGGACCTCCTTAGAAAGGCTTGTGAGTTCCAATATCAAAATGGCCTATATGATAACTGATTTATCATTGGCGGGGACTATAAAAAAGTGATGGGTGCCGGAAATTGTTACTGTCAGAGATTCATACAAGCGTTTGAATTTCATTGACACATTCGGTAAATACTCATAACATCGGTTTTGTCTAACCAGAAATGCTTAATGTTAAGAAGAAGGATAAAGAAAATATGAGCACTCCTGCCGAAATCATTGAGTCCATGAAAAGCCGCTTTAATACCGATGCAGCTGCAGGCGTCGATGAGATTTTCCAGTTTGATATCGAAGATGCTGATGCCTACCACCTGATCATTAAAGATGGGGCTCTGGATATCGTTGCTGGCACCCATGACGACCCAAGCGTAACACTGATTATGGACAGTGAAACCATGTCTGGTGTGATGTCCGGAGAAATTGATGGCATGCAGGCATTTATGATGGGTAAGTTGCGTGCTGAAGGAAACATGATGCTGGCTACCAAGCTTGGTGCCTATTTCCCTAACTAATAGACGACTATCTGTTAACTGTTTGTGAAAAAAAGCTGTCCCCTGATAGATCATCCCAAAAAGCCAGCCCTGGATAACTTCAGAGCTGGCTTTTTTTATTGTCGAAACCCTCTCATATCGGGAAATTCATTGCCATTTATCCAAAAATAGCTACCGCTTATCTCGAATGACGTGAGAAATCAGGTGAGAAAAGATATACAATCACTGACTTTTAATAATAACAATAACGCCATCAGCACCATCGATGAAAAAAATGGATGAAAAGATAAGAGAGTTCATACCTGAAAATTCTGCTGGCTTTACTTTGGTAGAATTGATCATCACCCTGACCGTTCTAAGTATTCTGTCGTCTATTGCCTACCCCTCCCTTACCGAGAGTATTGCCAATAACCGAGTCCGCAGCCACGCCGAAGAGATACAGAGTATCCTGGCATTTGCTCGCTCAGAAGCGATCACCCGTGGTACTGATGTTATTATCTCACCGGATAATGGCTGGGCAGGCAACAATGGCAGGGTGACCGCCAATGGTGCCACCATACTGCAACTCCCTCCCCTTTCCGGTACCGCAATCAATTCGACTGCCGCACAGTTCAGTTTTGATGCACGGGGGCTTTTCACCGGAGCCAATGTTGTTATCAATGATGCCAAAGCTTCTCATACTGCAACATTGAGTATTGATGGTGGTGGCGCTACATCACTATTGATAACTGGAAAGGTTCAGGAACAGCTTGAGACAGATACCGGCAATGCCCAGGAAACAAGTGATGAACAGAAATAACGGCTTTACCATGATTGAAGTGCTGGTGGCCATGATCATCATATCAGTGGGATTGTTAGGCATTGCCGGTCTGGTGGTTGAGTCCCGAAAGAATATCGTTGAAGTACAACAACGATCCATTGCCTTACAACTGGCTGAGGATCTGTTAGCCCGTATTAATGCCAATAATTCCGGGCTGGCCAGCTACAACGGCGATATTGCTGCCGCACCAGCCCTGCCAGCAACCCTGTGCGACGGGGCGAATTCTAACTGTACACCCGCGCAAACAGCCGCCTTTGACCTCTGGCAATGGGGGGCGGCTCTCTTTGGTAATGAGGTGCAAACTGCTGCAAACACAGGCGCGGGTGGTCTCATTTCACCAAGAGCATGCATCAACATCAATAATACCGACGTGACCCTGACGATTGTCTGGCGGGGAAATTTACCCGCCCCGATACCAGGGCAGCGGTTACCTGCGGAGACGCAGATGCAGGCTATCGCTCCACAGTGGATAATGATCTTCGTCGGGTCATGATGATACAAACCACCATCGGTTAGGTGCAGTACATGGATGTGAGCAAAGTCATGATAAAAAACCCGCGGGCCATTGCCAGTGATAAAGACAACAGGGGTTTACCCTGGTTGAACTGATGGTCGCTGTCACCCTTTCGCTATTTCTGCTGGCTGGTGTGGCCGTTCTCTATCTCAACACCTTTACCGCCCAGCGTGACAGCAGTGCCATGATTACTCTCAATGATAATGCCCGCACAGCACTGGCCATCATCTCCCGCGACCTTCGCTCTGCAGGTTATATCAATGGCTTGCCGCCAGAGAGCATCAATCAAAATGGCCTGGCGGTTAGCGATGATTGCACTGGCATCGCTGCAGCCCTGACCCCTTCCCCCGCATTTATGGCCGGACGGGCCAGTAACGATATTTTCGGCTGCGCTGCCGGGCAGCCCGGAGATTATACCGCCAATGATGGCCTGCCTTCTGACTGGCTGCTGTTCCGGGGAGCAATTGGCGAAGTGGTGACCAATCCAGTGGCAGACACTAACTACCTGGTCGCCAATACTCAGGAAGGCCACCTTTTCCGTTCTGCCAATGCGCCATTAATTTCCGCTGACCAGGAGATTCGGGAATATCAGTTCAGCCTGTTTTATCTTCGGGATAATCAGCTGAGGCTGACCCGTCTTGTCAATGACGCCCTGGTTGAAACCACACTGGCCAACAATATCGAAGCCATGCGGGTATTTCTGGGCATTGATGATAATGGCGATGGTCAGGTAAACCGCTATCAGGGAACACCAGCCAACACTAATAACTGGACAGAACAACAATGGAATGACGTACAAAGCATCAAACTTTACCTGCTGGCCACTACCGATCAAATCAATGGCTTTGAAGATTTTCGCACCTACCAGATGGGCGACATTACTGTTCAGCCCAATGGCGATAACCGCAATCGTCGTTTAGCCAGTACCACCATCTTTCTCTACAACCAGACCTATCGGTGACCGGGGATGACACAGTTCAAAGCAAAACAGGGCGGTATGATTCTGATGGTTTCCCTGTTGTTTCTAATGATGCTGACCACTATTGCTGTCACACTGGTTAACCAGTCCAGCCGGTCACCGCGCATGATCGCCAATGCGGAAATAAAGCTGATTACGTTCAACCAGGCACAGGCAACGCTCAACCAGATTGCGATTATGGGCATGGACAGTTTTGACCGGGGCATCTGTGGGGCGGACCAGGCTCCCTATAACCCATACGACCCTGACGATACCATGGACCAGGCACAGCAAGTGGCACATACCTGTGGCACCAACAATACAGCGCCCAGCCCCAGCATTCACTATCAGGCTTCCAGCCAGACGTTACCCCGCAGCGAGAATGCCAGTGGCGTTGGTAAGTACAGCGTTGAGTTTTACCAGATTCAAACGAACAGTGCACAGTCAGGCATAGCGACCTCCCTGGCCATGAACACCTATAAAGTGATGTTGGGTGAACAGGGTGGGTCAGCAACCGGGGACCGGAGTGTCAAGGTTGGCAGTACAGTGACAGCGGCAAGCCCATAGAAACAGTCAGGGACCGTATCAGGAAGTTCTGGTTTCAGCATTAACATGAATAACAAATGTGGTCGTATAATGTGGCATAAAGTGATTTTACAAGGTGTTAAATCTGCGGTAGTGATCGCTGTACTTTTACAGTGTCAACTTGTTGCCCATGCTGACGATACGGAACTGTTTACTGGTGCCAATATTAACAATAATGCCAGGCCCCAGGTGATGATCTTGCTGGATTCATCTGGAAGCATGAACAATAATGCCCCATCCATTCCCAAACGCCCCTACAACCCATCAATTACTTATGGTGGCGACCGGTCGTCCAATAACAGCTACACCATTTATTGGAATTACGAATTACTAGTTGATGGTAGCCCATGTACGCCAGTTTATTTTTTCGGAACAGTTGTTGGTGCAACCTGCCCTGGTAATTACCTTAACTGGTACAATCAGACCGAGTTCCAACCTTCTGGTACCCGAATCAACCTGGCAGTTAACGCAATTACCGATCTTATCAATAATAACCCCGAAGTTGACTTTGGCCTGGCTGCTTTTCTGAATGGCGATAATAGAGGCCGGGGGGGCTATATCAGACATCGAATAAGTCCGGATAGCAGCAATATTCTAAACGACCTGAATTCTATTAACCCGGAAGGTGGAACGCCTCTTTGTGGTGCCTACTACGAAGTGCTTAACTTTTTTATGGGTCGGGAATTATATCGGGCACAACTGACCAATAGCCGCGATACCAGTGTCGAACAAATTCTGGGAAGCCAATACAAAACCACCAGTGATTATGGTGATGTTCCTGTGGTTAAACCCTGCCAAAACCTGTACATCATCTATGTAACCGATGGGGAGCCGAGTAGTGAATCTACCGTAAATACAACAGTCAAGTCTGATACCCGGCTGCTGATCGATGGGCTGACACCCATTACCAGCTGCGATAATTATGCTGATAACAACAATGGAACAAGTGAAAATTGTCTGCCAAAGCTTGCCGAATATCTTGCTAACCCGGGCCCTGGCGGACTTGATGGTGACATTGACACCGGTAATCAAAAAGCATTTACCTACACCATCGGTTTTGCCACCGATCAGCCACTGTTATACGACACGGCGGATAAAGGAAACGGTGTCTGCTATACAACCGTTGGCAGCAATACGGACTCTGACACCGGATGTGTGGTAGTCAATGATATCGCTTCAGCATTCCAGGGTGCCCTGGGGGAAATTCTCCAGCAAACCAGTACCTTCGTTTCTCCAGCAGTTGCCGTAAATACATTCAAGCGAACAGAGTCGCTGGATAATGCTTACTATGCCATGTTCCTGCCAACCGATTCCGCTCGATGGAAAGGCAATCTGAAAAAATTGAAAATCTATAAGGATGGCTCAAGTCCCTCCTGTACAGAGTTGAAAGATCACGTGCCAGGCACCGTGATTGATCGGCGATGTGATGCGGCACTGGATGATGGCAGCAACCGGATCGCTGATGGCCGCAGTTCGTACTGGGGAACCGTTGATGATGGCAGTGATGTGGCCAGTGGGGGATTAGGGGCAACCCTTCTAAACTCAAGGGGGACGTTTTATACCAATTTGGTTAATGCTCAAAATCAGGAGTCAATTGGCTCACTGGATAATATTGATACGAGCCGTTTCAATCTTGGCGGTAATGAGAGCTTCACCGCTACAGATCTGATTAACTGGATCAAAGGACTGGACAGCAGTGGCAATACGCTGGATTGGGTTCTGGGGGATATTCTGCATTCAAGACCAGTAACTCTGAATTATGGTGACACTGATGGCGACGGCACCGAATACAGTGAAAATAAACCCGATATACGACTGGCTTTTGGCACCAACTATGGCGTCCTGCATTTTATTGAGGACCAGGGGAATAACGTGGTTGAGAACTGGTCATTCTTTGCCGGAGAAACCGCCGGTATCACAGCAAAGCTCTATGAAAACCGCGATGATGCAGGCCACCCCTACGGGCTTGATGGCCAGATAAGCGTGATCCGCCTTGACTATAACAAAGACGGCAATATCAAGCATACCGATGGTGATCGAATGATCCTCTATTTCGGCATGCGCCGGGGTGGCAGCAGTTACTATGCCGTTGACGTTTCCAATCCGGATGGCACTCCTACCCTGCTTTGGCGGATTGACCATACCATGCCCGGATTTACCGAGCTTGGCCAAAGCTGGTCAACACCGGTACCTGTTATTTTGCCGGGCCATCGGGAGTTGGTGACGACCACCGAAGGCGAGGTAACGACCAGCTCAATCAACTATAAATATGCTCTTGCCTTTGGTGCCGGTTATGACTCAACCAATGATGATGATCGCCAGGGTGAAGATTTTATCGATGCAGCGGGTGACTCTCATAAAGTCAGGAAATATTCACAAAATGGCCGGGGCCTGTTCTTCGTTGACGCTTCGTCAGGGTCATTAATCCAATCGTTTACTGCCCCTGACGCCATTGATACAGCAAACCCGATACAGTACGAAAGCAGTGATCTGAAATGGAGTGTGGTGGCATCCCCCGCACCCATGGACAGTAATGGTGATGGCCTTACAGACCGGGTCTACTTTGCAGATACCGGTGGCAATGTTTTCAGAATCGATATCGGTAAGGCTTATCCTGATGCCAATGCTCCCGATGTTGAAACTGCCCTGTGGTCCATGATCAAGCTTGCAGAGCTTGGGGCAGATGAGACAGATATACGTCCATCTCCGGATATTTTCGACGATCGTCGTTTTATGTACCAACCGGAGCTGGTGAGAACTACTTACCGGGGACGTGCCTATGATGCGGTAGTACTGGGCAGTGGTAACCGGGCCAACCCCATGGCCACTTCAAATACTGACCGTTACTACGTTATCCGTGATACCAATATTTTCTATAACCGCTTTGGCAGTTGTAATGACTGCACAACACCACCCAACGTTATTTCCCATAGCGACTTGTACGATGCCAGCAGCAACCTTATCCAGCAGGGTACTGATCAGCAAACCGCTAGTGGCCTGTCAATACTGGACAGTAGTAAAGGCTGGTATATCAACCTTGCCGCTTCGGGGGAAAAGACAACCACCACCGGCGATGTTTACAGCGGACAGTTGCTGTATAGCACCTATGCACCCTCCTCTGCCCCGGGGGCCAACATCTGCACACCCAGTATCGGTTCCAGTCGCTTTTATGTGGTGGACATTCACACTGCTTCAGCGATTCGGGACGTAGACAATGATAATGATAAAGAGATAAATGACCGGTTTTCCTTATTTTCCGTTGTAGGGATGCCCGGTGATGCCACTATTGTCTCCCTTGGTAAAGACAGCAACCTGATCGATTTGAATACCGGATACAGCGGTGCTGTCAATGAAGTCGGTATGCATCGCAGTGGCTGGATAGAACAATAGCAATACATCAGGAGTTAAATAACATGGGAAAAGCCTCAGGCTTTACGCTTATCGAGCTAATTATCGCCGTTGTTATTGTTGGCATACTGGCCTCTATTGCTGTGCCAAGTTACCAAAACGCTATCCAGAATGGTCGGCGTGCCGAAGGACAGACAGCATTGCTGGATATTGCCGGAAGACAGGAGCAGTTTTTCCTTGATAACCATCAATACACCGCCGATTTAAGGAATCTTGGCCTGGGAGCCAATCCATTTATATCAGACGAGGGTTGGTATTCAATCAGTGCTGCCTGTGGAGGTAACGGAGATGTTTTCGCCTGTTCCGACGGCTTTGTGCTGATTGCAACCCCACAGGGAGGTCAGGTACCTGATGGCGGCCTGGTCCTCGACTCTTTAGGTAACAGGTTCGGCAATTGGTAAAGATAAACAAATCGAAATTGGCCTGAAAACCCACTCTTGTCAGGCAAATACCCCCGCTATTCTCGGAGATCCTTCTGGTCGACAGGCTTCACCTGATGATTAACTTTGTTGGAGATATTTCAGGTTTATTTTTAAAAGTCATTAAATATGATTGGATAATATCAAACAAACAAATCCACCAGCTTTCTGGCTATAGTAAATCCCGGTGGCAGCTCTGGCGGATTATCCCGATGAAACCAGCCGCCAAAGCTGAGTTCCTTTTCTTCTAGGACAAGTTCACCACTTTTGTACTCCCCATGAAACCCCATCATCAATGAATGGGGAAAAGGCCAGCTCTGACTGAAACAGTAATGGAGTTTGCCCAGCGTGAGGCCTGTTTCCTCCAGTACCTCACGATGCACAGCCTCTTCAGCGCTCTCCCCGGGCTCGACAAAACCGGCCACCAGCGTATGCATGGTTGACGCTTTACCATGGCGATGATGTCGAACCAGAAGCATTTCATCCCCCCGGGTCACCAGGACAATGACACAGGGAGAAATCCTCGGATAGGCATGGTGCTCACATTGGGCACAAGCCATTGCCCACTCTCCGACTTTTTCCTGCATCTGATGACCACAACAGCCACAAAAGGCATGCTCCCTGCGTGAAGTCAGGATCTGCAGGCCATGGCTAAGGAAACTGTAAACCGTTGAGTCTGACCCAGACAGTAAGGACCTGATGCTAATAGTACCTGTTTCAACAGTGAGACTTGAGAGTTCAACAATCCCTGCTGCCTTGCCATGAAGATAGCCGGTGACTATCCCCTGTTGCTTGATGGCCAGCTGAAACTTGTCGAGACTGTACCAGAGGAAGTTTTCTCCGGTGCTTTCGTCATTTAAAACAACCTGCCCTTCAAACAGTACCAGCCAGCACTGGCCAATCAGTTCAGGTTGCAGGCCTTGCAAAGGTGAATAGTTCACATCCATCACATCGGTAAGATCATGATCCAGTGGCAAAGCAAACTCCTTGATTCCTTTCCATACCCTGAAGACACATTAAAATGATGAACTAATCGTTAGCAAGCCACAGGCAGTTACCCGACTGTTTTTGAATCTGTTCCAACTTGTTTTGATGGTTTTTCAACTCAGTATCACTGACAGAGATGACTCGCAGCGCAGGCCTGCCAGCAGCCAGTCGCCGGATAGTACTGCCCTCTTCCGAACCACCAGCACCATCCTCATTGCTGCCCAGGGAAAGAGCCGTCTGCCCGCCGGTCATGGCAAGGTAGACTTCTGCCAGAATCTCAGAGTCCAGCAACGCGCCATGCAGGGTTCGGGAAGAGTTATCAATGAAGTAGCGCTTACATAAAGCATCCAGGTTATTTTTCTGGCCCGGATGTTTTTTTCTGGCAAGGGCCAGAGTATCAAGCACACCACAACAGCCTTCTACATTGGGGAAACCCCGGCGTAACAGGGAAAACTCGTGGTTGATAAAACCAACATCAAACGCTGCATTATGAATAACCAGCTCAGCTCCACGGATAAACTCGAGAAATTCATCAGCAATGGTGCTGAACACCGGCTTATCGGCCAGAAACTCATTGGTAATGCCGTGAACTTCGATGGCTTCCTGCTCTACCACCCGCTGCGGGTTGATATAGACATGGTAATGGTTACCGGTGAGTTTTCGGTCAATCATCTCCACGCAGCCTATTTCAATAACCCGGTGCCCTTGTTTAGGGTCAATACCGGTGGTTTCTGTATCAAGAATGATCTGTCGCATAGTTAACGGTTCTCAAATATTGGCCAGGAGGCTGTCTACTTTTTGAAAGCTTCCGCACCCTTACAGGCCAGCCGGTCAGCAATTTCATTTTCCCGATGACCGGCATGGCCTTTGATCCATCGCCAATCGATATCGTGTCGTTGATTCTGTTGGTCCAGCAGCTGCCAGAGATCCTGATTTTTCACTGGCTGGCCCGCCGCTGTTTTCCAGTTTTTCCGTTTCCAGCCGGTCATCCATTCGGTGATGCCTTTACGGACATACTGGGAGTCGGTAGTAAGAATTATTGAGCAGGGCCGTTTCAGAGCCTTGAGCCCTTCTATCGCTGCCATAAGCTCCATCCGATTATTGGTGGTTTCGGGTTCACCGCCAAAGAGCTCTTTCTCTACAGTACCGTAGCGGAGCAACACACCCCAGCCACCGGGCCCGGGGTTTCCTTTACAGGCACCATCGGTAAAAATTTCAACTGTCTGACTCAAGAGAACTCCAGTCTTTGTTTACTTTCACGGAACTGCTTCTACCAGCACTGGGGCGGGTCAATGGCTGACCGACAAAACGCCTGCGCACATCGGACCACACCTTTCTTACCGGGGTCAGCCCGGGGGTTTCCCGGGTGGCAATCATCATATAAAAACCACCGACCGGCAGCTGAAGTTGTTCCAGCCTTTGTTCAATCAGATCACCACGCAAACCGGTAAAGAAACGTTTCAGCGGTTGAACATAGCCACCATGAACGATTCTTTCCACATTGAAATTGAGCAGGGCAAGCCAGTCTTTCAACCGTGACGGCGAAATAAAGTGCGCATCCCTGAGAAGACGACGCTGAGCTGGTACACACCACCGGGCAATATTGGTCATGCTGTAAGGGTTGAAGCCAATAATTATCAGCTTGCCGTCCGGTATAATGGTATTCGCCGCCTCACTGAGCAAACGATGCGGGCTGTCCACAATTTCCAGCGTGTGTTGCAACAGAACAAGATCCAGGCTTCCCGGTAACACTGGCCAGTAATGGGGATCAGCCATCACCTGTGGCCTCGGGCAATCGGCAAGATGACTGGAACCGAGGATAAACTGCCTTCTTACCGGACTGCTGAACATCAGGTCTTTGTGCCAGGAGGCAGAGTATTGCCCCGCATGGAAACCAAAGATGGTACCTAACTCTCGTTCCAGCAGACTTTTTTCATAGTCAACCAGTAACCTTCCTGAGTCGGTATCCAGCCAGCGGCGCAAGCCTCCAATACGGTCAGAGAAACTGCTTTTGGTCCTTTTCTGAAATGGTCGAATCATGCAAATTATTGTACCAATAAATATCCCAGAGACTTTTCATCATCAGGTCTGTTCATGTTAACCTCGTTAAGATCGAGTTTATACAGAAAATATTATTCTATGACATCAGCAGATATCGGCTATAACATCTTCAACCGGACAACCTCATAGCACATACCGGCTCAAAACTGATCTTCCCTGTGCAGCAGTATCAACGATGATCACAGGGATGAAAGAAAGGACATTCAAGGCGATGCTGATTATATCTCCGATACCCGCATTTAATGACAACTACATCTGGATATTTCATTCACCGGATAGCCGGGATGTTTTTGTGGTTGATCCCGGTGATGCCGGGCCAGTTGAACAGGCACTGAATCATCATGGGCTCAATCTGGTGGGTATTTTCATTACCCACCACCACTTTGATCATATTGGCGGGGTCGCTGAACTGACCCGCAACAGAAATATTCCGGTTTACGGTCCTGATAACCCGAACATCAAGGGAATCACGCACCCTTTGCGTGATAATGATACGGTTGAGCTCAGCTCCTGCCAGTTTACCATTCTGGCCACTCCCGGGCACACACTGGACCATATTGCTTACTTTACCGATTCCGGCGAGGATGAAAATCCAGCGCTTTTTTGTGGAGACACTCTATTTGTTGGTGGTTGCGGCCGATTATTTGAAGGGACGGCAGAACAGATGTACAGCAGTCTGTCCCGTCTGGCTTCACTCCCCGGCCATACACGGATTTACTGTGCCCATGAATACACCCAGGCCAATCTTGAATTTGCCCGGGCAGTGGAGCCAAATAACCGGAAGCTACAGGAACAGGTTATGCAAGTTGCTGAGTTACGCTCTGAAAACCGGCCTACCGTGCCCTCAACCCTGAGAAAGGAATTGGACACAAATCCGTTCCTCAGATCAGATCAACCGGAAGTTATTCAAGCCGCCTCTGACAGGGATCCGTCCTCAAGTGCCAGCCCCATCGACGTTCTAAGGGTAATCCGAGCATGGAAGGATAATTTTTGATAGTGGTAAAATAATGAACTGATAATACTCAGAACCCTATATATGACCAAAGCCCCCTACTTAACAGGCCAGCAGTTTACTTTTGGCCCACCCCGACGGATTCTGCCAACGCTGGCCCTTTCGCTGTTTCTGACGGGTTGTCAGCTGGTGAGTAACTCGCCCTCATCTTCGGCATCCACGGTCAAGAAAGAAACCAGGCCTATTGTTGAAAAGCCTTCTGTGGAAAAAGTGGCGGTAAAAACATCGGAGAAGATAACACCTGAAAAAAAAGAACCGGTGGTCATCGACGACCTGTGGGTTCGCATTCAGTCAGGTCTGGCAATGGATCTTGACCAGAATAACCCGCGAATTCAGGCGGAACTGAACTGGTATAAACGTCACAAGTCTTATTTCAGCCAGATTTCCAAACGTTCAGAGCCCTATCTCTATTTTATTGTCAAAGAAGCGGAAGCGAGAAATGTTCCACTGGAACTGGCACTGATGCCCATTGTAGAGAGCAGCTTCGACCCTTTCGCCTACTCTCATGCCGGTGCTTCAGGGCTCTGGCAGTTTATGCCGGCAACGGGTAAACACTACGGCCTCCATCAGAACTGGTGGTATGACGGTCGCCGGGATGTGGTACATTCTACCCGTGCAGCACTGGACTATATGCAAACCCTGTACAACAGGTTTGGCGACTGGGAGCTGGCACTGGCAGCGTTTAACTCCGGCCCCGGCCGGGTACAGCGGGCTGTTCGGAAAAACAAAAAGCTCGGTAAATCTACCCGTTTCTGGGCACTTGATCTTCCCAGAGAAACCACGGCCTATGTGCCGAAACTGATCGCTCTTGGCAAAGTGGTTCGAAACCCATCCAAACATGGCGTCCAGTTGAACAAAATCCCCAATAAGCCCTACTTCGCCAAGGTAGATACCAGTGGTCAGCTGGATATGGCCAAGGCAGCCAAACTGTCAGGGGTCGAACTGGAAGAACTCTACCGACTCAACCCCGGGCTGAACCGCTGGTCAACGCCACCGGAGGGGCCTCACCACCTGGTAGTTCCAGTCACTCATGCTGAACATTTCCGGACTCAGCTGGCAAACCTGCCGCCGGAGAAACGGGTAAAATGGGATCGCTACACAGTCAGTGCCGGTGATACCCTGAGCACCATTGCCATGAAATACCGGACCAGTGTCAATGTCATTACCGAGGCCAATAAACTCAGCGGAACCATTATCCGTATTGGTCAGGACCTGATGATCCCGGTAGCGGCGAAAACAGCAGAAAGTTACACACTCAGTGCCAGCCAGCGCCTTGCAGCAAAGCAAGACCGTTCGGTGAATGGCCGCTACAAAGTTGAGTATCTGGTAAAGTCTGGCGACAGCTTCTGGACGATTGCCCAAAAGTACCAGGTTGGTGTTAACGAGCTGGCCCGTTGGAACAATATGTCTCCCAAAGATACGCTGAGAATTAATCAGAAGCTGGTGGTCTGGAAGAAACAGGATTCACAAAATGCGGTTGTGAGAAAGGTACACTACAAAGTCCGTTCCGGTGACTCACTGGCCAAAATTGCCTCAAAGTTTAATGTGAATGTCGCCCAGATCAGAGATTGGAACAGCGATATGAGTGGCAAATTCATTCACCCCGGCCAACAGGTCACATTATTTGTCAACGTAACCCGCAACTTCTGACTCCCCACCTTTCCGGCAGATGCTATCCTGATAGCTTTCTGCTGTAAGGTCCTGAGCTTTGATCATCTCTCCCAAAAATAAGATAAGTCTTTAAGTAGCTAACCATATGAAATCATATATTTCTGACTCCTTGTTCAGGCACTCTGCTTCGTTACAACTCCGGTCACATAGCTACGGCTATGCTCCCTCCGTTGTGCCTCGCATAGCACCTGCCCAAGTAGCCAGAAATATATGATTCCATATGGCCAGCTACTTAACAACAGACATCAGGATTACGGCTATGGGGTTTACCGTCTTCAGATTAACAACACTGCTGATCATCTGCGTCTTGAGTATCAGTCCAACGCTATCTGCAGCCGACCAGAACAGCAGGTTAAGGCACGCCATTAGCCTTTATGGTGAGCCCGGGTATGCTGAGGGATTCCGGCACTTTCACTATGTTAATCCCGATGCACCAAAAGGTGGTGAGCTGAAACAGGGCGTTATTGGTCATTTTGACAGCCTTGTCCCCTACATAGATCGTGGCACAGCTGCGGCTGGCAGTTATATGATGTATGACACGCTACTGGCCAGATCCTGGGATGAGCCCCTGACCAAATATGGACTGATTGCCGAGCGCATTGAACTTGCCCCTGATAATACCTGGGTAGCATTTGCCATAAACCCTGCGGCCAGATTCCATAATGGCCAACCCGTCACCGCTTATGATGTTAAGTTCAGCTTTGACCTGCTCCGAGAAAAAGGGTCAACGTTTTATAAACAGTTCTATCAGGATGTCGAGAAGGTAGAAGCCACCAGCAGCCATAGAGCGCTTTTTGTGTTCAGGCACAGCAATAACCGGGAACTGCCATTGATTCTGGGGCAAATGCCAATTCTATCGAAACACTATTGGGCAAACCGTGATTTCTCTTCTCCCGGCATGGAGATTCCTGTCAGCAGTGGCCCCTATAAACCCATTAAAATAGAGCCCGGCCGCTCAATAACCTTTGCTAGGGTTAAAAACTACTGGGGGAAAGATCTCCCTGTTAACCGGGGAAGACACAATTTTGATCGCATTCAATACGAATATTATCGAAACAGCCATGTCCTTTTAGAAGCCTTGCAGAAAGGAGAATACGATCTCAAAACCATCAGCGACCCTCGCGACTGGCATGACCAGATACGGGATGAAGCACTGAAAAAAAATCAATTGATTCGCACATCTTTAAGGAATCGTAACCCGCAGACATTAACCATCACCTACAACGCCAGAAGAGCATTTCTATCAGAGCCGGGGGTCAGAGAAGCGCTGGGATATGCCGTCGAATTTGACTGGATCAATCGACACCTATTCCATGGTATGTACCACAGGGCTGACAGCGTTTTTGCCGGAACAGAACTGGGGGCTTCGGGAAAACCCTCAGAACAGGAAAAAGAGCTGCTCTCAGTATGGAAACATGAAATTCCTGAACGAGCACTGGATCAGGCATGGATTCCACCGGGAAATGAGCCCGGGATGACCCGCCGGGATCGCAGAAGAAAAGCGCTATCGCTGTTAAAGCAAAGCGGCTGGACCATCAACAACAACCAGCTGGTGAACCAGAACGGCAAACCGCTGGAGCTTGAAATCCTGTTATCCTCTTCGGAAGAGGAACGAATCTTTATTCCAGTACAAAAGACACTGGAAAGCATGGGGATCAGACTGACTATAAGAACCGTAGACGCTGCCCAATATGTTGAAAGGCTCAGAAACCAGGACTTTGATATGGTTCTGTACACCTTTCCCCACACGCCCTCACCCGGCACAGAGCAGGCCAGCTTATGGGGTTCAGCGACCGTTGACCAGCACGGCTCCAGAAATATTGCCGGTATCAAGCTGAAGTCCATTGATAGCCTGACGGAGAAAATACCCCGGGCCAACTCCCGGGAGGAACTGCTAACGCTGGTCAAATCCATGGATAGAATCATTCTCTGGAACCACTATGTACTGCCCCTGTGGTACCAGCCCCACTGGCTGATAGTCCACAAACAGCAACTGAAGTACCCGAAAAATCCTGCGCCCTATGCACTGGATTTGAGTACCTGGTGGTACCAGAAAAACCAATAAGTGTGGCTAATTGCAAGGAACCCGCTGAATGACTGACTTTTTGAAAAATGGATTTCTCTTTATCAGTCTTATCTACTCTGTGCATGCTTTGGCAAACCCTGCAGATAAAAATTCAACGATAGCCCATGGCCTGAGCTTTCATAACTCGCTGCAATATCCTGAGAATTTTACCCACTTTGGCTATGCCAACCCCGATGCCCCCAAAGGCGGTACCCTGAGAAAAGGCGTTGTCGGCAGTTTTGATACGTTTAATACGTTTGCCCCAAAAGGCATCTGGGCGGATGGCAGCTACTTTCTTTATGACCCGTTGATGGTCAAGGGCGGTGATGAACCCTATTCAGTCTATGGCCTGATCGCCCGGCAAATTGAGTATCCGGAGGATTTTCGATGGGTCATATACCATCTGAATCCCCATGCGCGATTTCATGATGGACACGCCATCACCTCAGAAGATGTTGTCTATACCTTCCAATCACTGAAGAAACGAGGCCCACCTCATTACAGGCACCTCTATGGAATCATTGATAATGTCGAGGCACTATCTCCCACGTCTGTTCGTTTCAGTTTTTCCGAGCCACCAGCCAAAAGTCTGATTCTTCGACTCTCACAACTCAGGGTGCTGCCAGCGCACTACTGGCAGAACCCTGAGCGTGATCTCTTCAAGGCGACACTGAAGCCCCCACTGTCCAGTGGACCTTACCGGGTAAAAGAGTTCAGTCCCGGACGCTTTGTTACCTATGAACGTGTTACGGATTATTGGGCAGCTGACCTGGCCGTCAACAAAGGTCGACATAATTTTGATCTTATCAGAACCGACTACTACCGGGATGACGGCATTGCTCTTGAGGCCTTTAAAAAAGGAGAGTACGACCTCCGCATTGATGCCAATCCCCGAAGCTGGTCACAGGCGTATAAACCAACGCAGACAGGCAAAGCAAAATTCATTCAGGAAAAAATAGATAACAAAAGTCTGGGCATGCGAGCGTTTGTATTCAATCTGAGAAAGCCGGTTTTTGCCAACCGAAAAGTCAGAAAAGCCATTTCCCAGGCCCTGGATTTCAACTGGATGAATCAACACCTGTTTTTTGGGATGTATTATCAGGCCTACAGTCTTTTCTCTAATTCAGACCTTGCCGCTGATGGGCCTCCTTCTGAAAAAGAGAAGGCGTTACTGGCTCCCTGGCAGGATGAGCTTCCTGATAAGCTGTTTACCGCCCGCTGGGAGCCGGTTCAGACAGACGGTTCTGGCAACTGGCGAAACAACAAGACACTGGCCTTCCAATGGCTGAAAGAAGCCGGTTATCGCTACAACAACAAAACTCTTGTTGACCCCCATGGTCAACCACTGAAGTTTGAAATTCTGTTAACTGACCCTGAACATGAACGCTTTGTGATTCCATTCGTCCGTAATCTCAGTGAACTGGGTATTGCCGCCAGCATCAATACCGTAGATCCCTCGCGGTACATCAATCGTCTCCGCACGTTTGATTTTGATATGATCATTCACGGCTTTTACCCTGGCATTACCCCCGGTACCGAGTTGAAAAACTTCTGGGGCAGCGCCAGCGCAGACAGTGACGCGGGACAAAACCTTTCCGGCATTAAACTCGACTCGCTGGACCGTATGATTGATAACGCCATCCTGGCAACAACCCGTGAAGAGCTGACTCTTTACACCCGGGCCATTGATCGGATCGTACTCTGGCACTATGCGGTCATTCCTCAATGGTACCTCCCCTATTGGCCGATGGTTTACTGGCCGGGACTGCAACACCCTGAGCTTGCCCCGCCTTTTGACAATGGCTTAAGTACCTGGTGGCGGGAATATTGATATAAGTCCTGCCTGACTGGTACTTAACAACCATCCATGGTTCAATCTATATTAGAACGATTACTTATATACAAGACTACGCAGAGATTTTTCAACACTTACGGTTACTTATGATGGTCATGAATTCTGGTTATCTTACACTTGCCGCGCTGACCCTTGGGGTGACTCTCTCTTATTCCAGCGGGTCATCAGCCACTGCCTCTGGAAATACCACCGGGTCAGAGCACGAGGTCATCGCTAAAACGTCACTGGTGCTGCACGGTGAAGCGAAATATGGCAGCAAGCCCTTTACGCACTTTGATTATGTCAATCCGGAGGCCCCCAAAGGCGGCAGTATTCGTATGGCTGCCAGTGGTACCTTTGACAGCCTCAATCCCTATACCAACAAAGGAACCCCGGTTAGCGGTATCGCGCTTATTTATGACACATTGATGACCCAGAGCCGTGATGAGCCTTTCTCCCTCTATCCACTCATCGCCGAGTCCGCAGAAAAAGCCCCTGATAACAGCAGCATTACCTTTAACCTGAACCCCGACGCCCGTTTTCATGATGGTCAGCCCATCACTGCTGACGATGTAAAATACACCTTTGAACTGCTGACCCGTCAGGGACACCCTTTCTACCGCAGTTACTATTCCGATGTGGACACCGTCACCGTTCTTGCTGATCGTCGGGTCAAATTCACCTTCAAACATAGCAATAACCCTGAACTGCCTTTTATTCTGTCAGAGCTGCCCGTGCTCCCTAAGCATCACTGGGAACTGGATGAAAATGATTTTTCCTCTGCCTCACTGCAAATCCCCCTTGGCAGTGGCCCCTATCAGGTTAAGAGTGTTGATGGCGGCCGGAGCATTGCCTATCAACGGGTCAAGGATTACTGGGCCAAAGACTTACCCGTTAACAGGGGCCGATATAATTTTGATGAGGTCAGTTACGACTACTACCGGGACGAACATGTTGCCCTGCAGGCACTGAAAGCGGGCGAATATGACCTGCGCTATGAAAATATTGCCAAAAACTGGGCCACTGCCTACGACGTCCCCCCGGTTCACAACGGCGAACTGATTCTGGCCACCATCCCTACCCGCAACCCTGCGCCTATCCAGGGCTTTGCCTTCAACCTGCGACGGGACTTCCTGCAGGATCCCCTGGTCCGAAAAGCCATGGGCTATGCCATGGATTTCCAATGGCTGAATCGTAACCTTTTCCATGACAGCTACATTCGTTCGACGAGCTATTTTGGCAATTCAGGCATGGAGGCCACCGGTATTCCTGAGGGCGATGAACTGAAACTCCTTGAGCCCTGGCGCAAGCAGTTACCGGCAGAACTCTTTAGCAAACCCTATAGCGTTCCGGTGACCAATGGTTCCGGCAATATCCGGCCGCAACTGAAAAAAGCACTGAGGTTATTGAAAAAAGCCGGATGGACCCTTGAGAACAACAAGCTGGTCAATAACAATGGCCAACCCCTGGAGATTGAGTTACTGCTCGGACAACCCTCTCTTGAGCGGGTGGCGCTGCCTTTCAAGAAAAATCTGGAACAAATGGGGATTGAACTGAAGATCCGAACCGTTGATATCTCCCAATACATCAACCGTATTCGTGACTTTGACTATGACATGATCGTTGCCGGCTATGGCCAATCGGCCTCTCCGGGTAATGAGCAGACGGGGTTCTGGGGCAGTAAAGCGGCAGACACCAAAGGCAGCCGTAACTACATGGGAATCAAAGATCCGGTAGTGGATGCCATGATTGACCATGTGATTGATGCCACCAGCAGAGAGGAGCTTACCACCGCAGTAAAAGCGCTGGACCGGGTGCTGTTGTGGGGTGAGTACCTGATTCCCCAGTGGTACTACCCTTATGACCGAATCGCCCATTCCAGCCGATTAATCAGGCCAGAATCAGAACCTTTGTACAGTACCAACATTTATACCTGGTGGATCGACAGTCAACCGGATGCAACAACGCATTCATCCCGAAACAATGGCGATGCCAGCGAACCCTCCGGTAACGCTGAAAACGACCGTTCATGGTTATACTCAGCACTGATATTGCTGGGCCTTATTCCTGTCTGGATTTATCGCCGCAGAAAAAACCGTTAACAGGAACCCTCCATGAGCAGCTATATTTTGCGCCGACTTGCCCTGATGATCCCGACCCTGTTCGGAATCATGCTGGTGAACTTTGTTATCATTCAGGCCGCCCCCGGCGGCCCGGTGGAACAGATGATTGCCAAACTTGAGGGTTTTGAAGTCAACGCCATCAGCCGAATCGGAGGCTCCGGTAATGCCGAAGTCCAACAGATGAGTCTGGATGAAAGCGGTGAATATCGTGGTCGCAGAGGTCTTGACCCGGAACTGATCAAGGATATCGAGCAACTGTACGGCTTTGATAAGCCAGCCCACGAGCGGTTTGTGCAGATGATCAAAAACTACCTGACCTTTGATTTTGGCGACTCGTTTTTCCGCGATGCCAAAGTGGTTGATCTGATTATGGAGAAACTGCCGGTCTCGATTTCACTGGGCCTGTGGAGCACCCTGATCATCTACCTGATCTCCATTCCGCTGGGTATTCGCAAGGCATTAAAACACGGCAGTCGGTTCGATATCTGGTCAAGCGCTGTGATCACCACGGGGTATGCGATTCCGAGCTTTCTTCTGGCCATTCTGTTAATCGTGCTGTTTGCCGGAGGCAGTTACTGGAACGTTTTCCCACTGCGAGGGCTGGTATCGGACAACTTCGACGAATTAAGTTTTATGGGTCAGATACAGGACTATATCTGGCACATGATACTGCCCATTATCTGTATGGTCATCAGTGGTTTTGCCACACTGACCATGCTGACCAAGAATTCATTCCTGGATGAAATCCATAAACAGTATGTGCAAACCGCAAGGGCTAAAGGACTGGATGACCGTAAAGTCCTGTACGGCCATATCTTCCGTAATGCTATGTTGCTGGTGATTTCCGGCTTCCCTGCGGCATTAATTGGCATCCTGTTTACCAGCTCCTTGCTGATTGAAATCATTTTTTCTCTGGATGGGCTCGGACTGCTTGGCTATGAAGCGGCCATCAACCGGGATTATCCCGTGGTGTTTGGCTCTCTTTATATCTTTACCCTGCTGGGTATGCTGATCAAACTCCTCGGCGATCTCACCTATGTCGTCGTGGACCCCCGTATCGATTTCGAAGCCAGGGACTGACGTGGAATGACAAGGTTCAAACTTAATCCGCTCAACCAGCGTCGCTGGCAGAATTTCAAGCAGAATCGCCGGGGCTATATTTCGCTCTGGATTTTCAGCATTCTCTTCGTCATAACCCTGCTGGCAGAGGTGGTGGCTAACGATAAGCCGCTGCTGCTCTGGTACGATGGCAGCCCCTATTTCCCGACCCTGGTCACCTATCCGGAAACCACCTTTGGCGGAGAGTTTGAACTGGAAATGGACTACCGACAGGAATTTGCCAAAGAACTGATCGAGCCCAAAGGATGGATGCTCTGGCCGCCCATTCGCTACAGTTACGACACCATTAATTATGCCCGTATTGCGCCCGCCCACCCTTCCCTTGACAACTGGCTGGGCACCGATGACCAGGGGCGTGATGTGCTGGCACGGGTGATTTACGGCTTCCGCATTTCGGTACTTTTTGGTTTGGCACTGACCTTTTTCAGTACCGTCATCGGTGTTGCGGTTGGCGCTCTGCAGGGCTTTTACGGTGGCAAAATCGATTTGTTCGGACAGCGTTTTATTGAAATCTGGTCGGGCATGCCCAATCTCTACCTGTTAATCATCCTTGCCAGTTTTGTCGAGCCGGGTTTCTGGTGGCTGCTGGGTATTATGCTGTTATTCCAGTGGATGGCACTGGTGGATGTGGTGCGTGCCGAGTTTCTCCGGGGCAGAAACCTGGAGTATGTTCGGGCCGCCAAGGCGCTGGGGATGACCAATGGGCGTCTGATGTTCCGCCATATTTTACCCAATGCCATGATTGCTACCGTTACGTTTATGCCATTTATTCTGACCGGAGCCATTACCACCCTGACCTCCCTTGATTTCCTGGGTTTCGGCCTGCCGGCTGGCTCCCCTTCCCTTGGTGAGTTGATTGCCCAGGGCAAAAACAACCTTCAGGCACCCTGGCTCGGAATTACCGCATTCCTGGTTATGTCCATTATGCTGACGTTACTGGTGTTTATTGGTGAAGCGTGCCGGGATGCGTTGGACCCGAGAAAATACTATTAAAGAGAACCGAACATTTATGGATAAGCCATTATTGGCCATTAACAATCTCCGGATTGCTTTTCAACAGGGTGAGCACCGTGTTGAAGCTGTTAGAGGTGTGTCGTTCTCTGTCAATGCCGGAGAAACCGTTGGCCTGGTTGGAGAGTCCGGATCCGGCAAGTCCATCACTGCCCTGAGCATTCTGCAGCTGCTTGCCGAAAACGCCCATTGCTCTGGCGAAATAGCGTTTGCCGATGAGGCCCTGCTGGATTTGTCCAAATCACAAATGCGCAAAATTCGTGGCCATAAGATCAGTATGATCTTTCAGGAACCGATGACCGCGCTCAATCCACTGCATAGCATTGAAAAGCAGATAGGCGAAGTACTGGCAATACACCTCGGCCTGCAAAACTCAGAAGCAACGGCAAAGACACTGGAACTGCTGGAACTGGTGGGTATCCGTGATGCCAGGAACCGTTTAAAGGCTTATCCCCATGAGCTGTCCGGTGGACAGCGACAACGGGCCATGATTGCCATGGCCCTCGCCTGTGAACCCACACTGCTGATTGCCGATGAGCCAACCACTGCCCTGGATGTAACCGTGCAACGACAGATTCTCAGTCTGCTGGCGGACCTTCAGCAGAAACTGGGTATGGCCATTCTGTTTATCAGTCATGACCTTAACCTGATACGCCATGTTTCGGATCGAATCTGCGTGATGAAAAACGGTGAGATTGTTGAGCAGGGCGATACAGAATCTGTGTTCAAGGCACCTCAACACCCCTACACCACCGACCTGCTCAATGCCGAACCTGACGGGGAACCTGAACCACTGAACGAACACCCCGCGCCTCTGGTCACTGGCGAAAAGATCAAAGTCTGGTTCCCGATCAAAAAAGGGTTTTTCAAAAAAACCGTAGGCCATGTGAAGGCGGTCACTGATTTATCGCTCACCATTCACCAGGGCGAAACCCTGGGCATTGTTGGTGAGTCCGGTTCCGGTAAAACAACCCTGGGCATGGCACTGTTGAAACTGCAGACATCAGAGGGCCTGATAAAGTTTGAAGATACCCGTATCGACACGATGAACCAGGACCAGTTCCGGCCACTGCGACGGGAAATGCAAATCGTGTTTCAGGATCCCTTTGGCAGTCTCAGCCCACGCATGACGGTTGCTGATATTGTTGGTGAAGGCCTTGATATTCATAAACTGGCCACTGAAGCCAATCGTGAAGAACAGATCATCGCGGCATTGGAGGATGTGGGCCTTGACCCGGAGAGTCGTCACCGTTACCCCCATGAGTTTTCCGGTGGCCAGCGCCAGCGCATCGCCATTGCCAGGGCTCTGGTGCTGAAACCCAGACTGATGGTGCTGGACGAGCCAACGTCTGCGCTGGACAGAACCGTTCAATCCCAGATCATCGATTTACTGCGCAACCTGCAGAAAAAATACCACCTGAGTTACATTTTTATCAGCCACGACCTGGCGGTGGTGAAAGCCATGAGTCATCGAATTGTCGTGATGCAGGGGGGAAAGATTGTCGAACAGGGAACTACCCGACAGATTTTTAACCAGCCTGTAGAAGCCTATACGCGAGAGTTAATCAGTGCTGCTTTTGAATCTCGGAAACAGAGTGCTACTCCTCCATAGGTTCTCTGTCAGCCTTCCGGTACCCATAGGGAACCAATACCAGATAAAGATGTCAGCATTTGAGGATGAAACTGTGAGGCTTTCATATGGATGCTGTTGACGATGTTGCATGTTTAATATGTTATGATTCTGAAAAATGCAGACCCTTCAAACTAACATGCGGGCATGCCTTTGGTAGATCATGCATGCAGGAATGGATGGAAAGTTCTGGCCAAAAGAACTGTTTGTTATGTACAAAACAATTAACTGATGACGAAGTAAAACGGATAAAACGTATCCCGTTGTATGACCGGGCAGTGAATATTTTGATAAAAGCTATCCCTATCTTTGGCAAAACTGCTCTGTATTTTTTCAGCATCTCCGGTCTCGGTACTGCCCTTAGCGTAATTCGTGATGGTTTTTTTACACCGTCCCTGGTTGTTGCCACTGCTGCGGCGGTTGCCACGTTTTTTCCCACTGCTACTATCGGGACTCTTGGGGCTGTTGCTGGTGTTCCCCTACGTTATGCCACAGCCGCCGGGGCTTGTACGGTGGCTATGGTTGACCAGGCTCGAGCTGCCGCCGCTCCTTATCCTTATCGCGCAATCTTTCCTCCTTCTGCTGCTGCGGTTTGTATCTGGGGGGCTGCCGTGGGGTGTGCCGCAACTGGTATAGCGTATTGCGTAAAAAAGTGAGCACAGTTTCCGGAAAGCTTAAAGCACTTTCAGATTAAACCTTTAGCGGTTAAAGTTATTATTAAAAGACCTTGGTTGTCTTTTGGCTGAATCTCGCTGACCAGATTCCTTCTGTCGAGCGTCATTCACTCTTAATGGCCGCCCGGCTACTTCTTTGCCATCCATAGTTCTGGCGGCTTCAGCTTCCGTTTCTTTTTCAAAGGTGATGAATGCAAAGCCCCTTGAGCGCCCAGTCTCCCGATCCCTCATCAGTTTGATATCTTCAATAACACCAAATGATTCAAAGGCCTGTTCAAGATCCTCTTCAACGGCGGTATACGCCAGGTTACCAATGTATAAAGTCCTTTTTTGCATGGAAAACTCTGGTTTTTTTCTAGGTTGAACGCAAGTCCTTGCGTAGAAAAGCAGTATCAACATCAAGATCAACAAAATGTAACAATCATCAGATTGTCACATCACACTGTTGTTGTCCACTGGCTTATCGGCAGATTCCTGTTGATCATTAACGGATTCAGGAATTATAGACATTTCACTAAAATGAACTTATGAACAGAACAGCAGTCTGCCTTTTATATTCTCATGAATTAATGAAATATAATTATGGACAGAAGCTCTGCTGGCATCAGTGGTAGATACACAAGACCAGATAATGATTACAGACAACCAGATGGCCATGCCGCTTCTTTAAGGCGTGGTCGGTATAGACATGCCACGGTCAGCCAGAGGGATAGTACCCCGCGCACTAACCCGTGGCGTCATAAATATTACCGTTCTTCTGCCGTATGCCCTTCTCAACACCTGCAGTGCCGTTCAGTAGACCCTGTTCAAGATTTCAATGACCTCATCAAACAGGAAAGAATGGCTGGTCTGTTGAGTAAATCGAATCGTTTCGGTCACCGCTATGATGGGAGAAATCACGGTCAATATGCCAGTTCAATTAAAAAATACACGTTAGCTGCTAAAAGACCGTTAAATCGAGCGGAACAAAGCCAGCTGATACGTTCGCTGCAAAATTTTACCGCAACCCGGAGTTGGAATTGGCGAAGCCTGACGACAACGCTTCATTCATTCACTTCAGCGGGTGTTTTTACCCTTCATAAACCCATGGATGAGCGTATTAAACTTACTCAAGCCAACATATTGTCAACGCTATTTGATGCAATAAAATTTAACTGCAATCTGAAACCTGAATCCGGGGATATTGATGCCCAGGAAATCGCCAACCTGCTGTGGGCCATGGCAAAATTGGTGGACAATGGACAGGGACGAACACCACGGCTCAAAGAGGCCGCGGCTGCGCTGTTGCCCCATGTGAAAGCACAAAAAGCTCAATTTAAACCACAGGAAATCGCCATCCTGTTGTGGGCCATGGCGAAACTCGGGGACAACGGGCTGGAGTGGGTACCAGGGCTGAAAGAGGCCGTGGCCATGCTGTTGCCTCAGGTGAAGGAACAGAAAGACCAATTTATTCCTCAGCATATCGCCAACCTGCTGTGGGCCATGGCAAAACTGGTGGACAACGGGCTGGAGCGGAAACCGGAGCTCAACGAAGCTGTGGCCGTGCTGTTGCCTTACGTGAACACACAGAAAGACCAATTTATTCCTAACCAGGTCGCCTGCCTGCTCTGGGCCATGGTGAAACTGGTGGACTACGGGCTGGCACAGACACCAGGGCTCAGAGAAACCATAGCCGCGCTGTTGCCCCGCGTGAACGCACAGAAAGACCAATTCAATGCCCATGGTATCAGCAACCTGCTGTGGGCCATGGCGAAACTCGTAGACAACGGCCAGGAGCAGACACCAGAACTCAAAAAGACTGTGGCCGCACTTTTGCCCTGCGTAAACGCTCAGAAAGACCAACTTAATACCCAGGGTATCAGCAACCTGCTGTGGGCCTTGGCAAAATTGGTGGATAACGGCCTGGAACAGACACTGGGGCTCAACGTGGTCTTGGCCAGGCTGTTGCCACACACTCAGAAAGCTAACTTTAATACACAGGGGATTACCAACCTGCTGTGGGCCATGGCGAAACTGGTGGACAACGGGCTGCAGCGGACACCAGTGTTCAACGAGGCCCTGGCTGCGCTGTTGCCACACGTGAACGAACAGAAAGATCAATTTAATGCCCAGGGTATAGCCAACCTGTTGTGGGCCATGGCGAAACTGGTAAACAACGGGCAGGAACACACACCAGAACTCAACGAGGCCGTGGCCGTGCTGTTGCCCCATGTGAACGCACAGAAAGACCAATTTATTCCTCAGCATATCGCCAACCTGCTGTGGGCCATGGCGAAACTGGTGGACAACGGGCTGGAGCGGACACCAGAACTCAACGAGGCCGTGGCCGTGCTGTTGCCCCATGTGAACGCACAGAAAGACCAATTTATTCCTCAGCATATCGCCAACCTGCTGTGGGCCATGGCCAAACTCCTGGACAACAGGCAGGAGCAGACTCCAGAGTTCAACGAAGCCGTGGACGCGCTGTTGACCTGCGTGATCGCACAAAAGGCTAACCTTCACCCGCTGGGTATTGCCAACCTGCTGTGGGCCATGGCGAAACTGGAGGACAACGGACAGGAGCCGACATCAGGGTTCACAGAGGCCGTGGCCACGCTGATTCCCTGTGTAAACGCACAGAAAGATCAATTTATTCCCATCCATATTGCCAACCTGCTGTGGGCCATGGCGAAACTGGGTGAGCTTATTGAGCTGAACGTGTTTACTTCTACGTTTGAATCTCTTGTTCAGCGAATCAGTGACAACCCGATGCTCTCTCAGCAAGGGATATTGATGTCTCTCTGGGGAGTAATGGTGTCCTGTGCCAGGTTATTTCTGGTCGCCACTGTCAATAAAAAAATGTGCTTGAAAAGCACATGGATGTCCTGTTTTCTCGTCTGGACAATACATCACCGGATAATGAAGAGGATCAAACCATCATTTCCATGGCCGCCAAGTGGCTTGGGAAACCTTGCCCGATCGTCCTCCATTACCAGACAACCAGGTCAAGACCTCAAGCCGAGTTCCGGGATAAACTCCAATCATCCATTCCCTCTTTGAAGATTGAAGAAGAAAAGTGTCTGAACTCATTACCCCCGGTTGATCTGTTACTGCCAGATCACAACATGGTGATTGAAATTCAGGGACCGGCTCATTACGTAAGCGGTGATTTCAAAACCAGGAATGGTTCGACTCTGCTGAAAATTGCGTTGTTGCAAAAAGCAGGACTTGAGGTTATTGAAATCCCGGTTAACGAGCTTTTGGACAAAAGTTTAATAAAACGACGTATTGATCAAATAAAGTCCAAAATAGACACCCCGCTACACTGAGATGGTGCTGTATCACTTAAACGAGGGTGGACAGATGACGTATACGTTGCTACCGATGAAGGATGGCAACCCTCAGATTACTGTTACTTAACTGCCGAAAAAGATTCAGAAGAGCAAAGAGGCGAACCAGAAAGTAAAAAAAACAACCAGTAATCTCCCCCCTCTATCATCACTCAAGAACCGTTTTAAAATTCCAGAAGTGAAGAACTTCCAGGTTTTCAACCGTATCTGCAGATGATCCAGGGGTTGTAAGCATTTGAATAGATCTATTTCTCCAACCACTTACGTTTATAAACATTTCAACAAAATGAACTTCTGAGCAGAACAGCAGTCTGCTTTATATCTTAATAAATTAATGAATTATAATTATGCATAGAAGCTCTGCTGGTATAAGTGATAAATACGCAAGATCAGGTAATAATTACAAACGACCGGACGACCACGCAGCTTCTTCAAGGGATGGGCGATACAGAAGCGCCACAGTCCGACATCGGGATGATCCCCCCCGCTCTACACCGGGACGTAATGTGTTTTACCACTCTTCTGCCACACGTCCTTCTAAATATCTACGGAACCGTTCAGTAAACCCGGCTCAAGATTTTAATGCCCTTATCAAACAGGAAATGATGGATGATCTATTGAATAAATCTGATCGTTTTGGCCTTCGCTATGATGGAAGAAATCACAGCCGATATGCCAATTCAATTAAACAGTACACGTCAGCGGTTAAAAGACCGTTAAATCGAACTGAACAAAGCCAGCTGATATGTCTGCTGAAAAATTTTACCGCATCACGGCGTTGGAGTTGGCGAAGCCTGACGACAACATTTCATTCATTGACTTCAGCAGGTGTTTTTACCTCCCATAAACCCATGGATGAGCGTCTCAGGCTTACTCAAGCTGATCTATTGTCATCACTACTTGATGCAACAATATTCAAGTGCAACCAAAAACCCGGAGCCTGGGATAGGGATATTGATCCACGGGGAATCGCCAACCTGCTTTGGGTCATGGCGAAACTGGTTGATAACGGGCAGGAGCAGATACCAGAGCTCAAAGAGGCCGTAGCCGCACTGTTGCCCCACGTGAACACACAGAGAAATCAATTTAAGGTCCAGGGTATCGCCAACATGATGTGGGCCATGGCGAAACTGGTGGACCACGGACAGCAGCGGACACCAGAGTTCAAAGAGGCCGTGGCTGCGCTGTTGCCCCAGGTGAACTCACAGAAAGCTGGCTTTAACCCACAGGAAATCGCCAACCTGCTGTGGGCCATAGCGAAACTGGTGGACAAAGGGCAGGAACATACACCGGGTCTCAGAGAGGCCGTGGCCGCCCTGCTGCCCCACGTTAACGCAAAGAAACACCAATTTATTGCTCAGCATGTTACCAACTTGCTGTGGGCCATGGCGAAGCTGGTGGACAATGGGCATGAGCGGACACCAGAGCTCAACGAGGCTGTGGCCGCCCTGTTGCCCCACGTTAACCTACAGAAACGACAATTTATTCCTCAGCAAATTACCAACTTGCTGTGGGCCATAGCGAAACTGGTGGACAATGGGCTGGAGCGGACACCAGAGCTTAAAGAGGCTGTGGCCGCGCTGTTGTCCCAAGTGAACGCACAGAAATCCAACTTTAAACCACGGGGTATCACCAACCTGCTTTGGGCCATGGCGAAACTGGTGGACAATGGGCTGGATCAGATACCAGAGCTTAATGAGACCGTGGCCGCGCTGTTACCCCACGTGAACGTGCAGGAAGACCAATGTATTCATCAGGCTATCGCCAATCTGCTGTGGGCCATGGGTAAACTGGTGGACTATGGGCAGAAGCAGACACCAGAGTTCAAACAGACCATGGCCGCGCTGTTACCCCACGTGTACGCACAGAAAGGGCAATTTATTCCTCAGCATATCGCCAATCTGCTGTGGGCCATGGCGAAACTGGCGGGCAAGGGGCAAGAGCGAACACCAGAGCTCAACAAGGCCATAGCCGCACTTTTGCCCCAGATAAACACACAGAAAGCGAATTTTAAACCACAGGATATTGCCAACATGCTGTGGGCCCTGGCGAAACTGGTGGACAACGGACTGGAACAAACGTCAGGGCTCAAAAAGTCCGTGGCCGCGCTATTGCCCCCTATAAATGCAAAGAAAGCGAACTTTACACCACAGGAAATCGTCAACTTGCTGTGGGCCATGGCGAAACTGGTGGACAATGGCCAGGAGCGGACACCAGGGCTCAATGAGGCCGTGAGAGCACTGTTGCCCCACGTGAACTTACAGAAAGACCAATTTATTCCTCAGCATATCGCCAACCTGCTGTGGGCCATGGCAAAACTGGTTGACAACGGTCAGGAGTGGACACCAGAGCTCAACGAAGCTGTAGCCGCGCTATTGCCCCACGTGCACTTACAGAAAGATAACTTTAAACCACAGGAGTTCGCCAACCTGCTCTGGGCCATGGCGAAACTGGTGGACTATGGGCAAGAGCAGACATCAGGGCTCAATGAAACCATAGCCATACTGTTGCCACATATGAACGCAAAGAAAGACCAGTTTATTCCTCAGCATATCACCAACATGCTGTGGGCCATGGCAAAACTGGTGGACAACGGGCAGAAGCAGACACCGGGGCTCAACGAGGCTGTGGCCGCTCTGTTGAACCAGGTGAACACACAGAAAGATAACTTTAAACCAAAGGAAATCGCCAACCTGCTTTGGGCTATCGCGAAACTGGCGGACAACGGCCAGGAGCGAACACCAGGGCTCAAAGAGACCCTGGCCACCCTGTTGCCCCGGGTGGACGTAGAAAAAGCCAACTTTAAACCGCAGGGTATTGCCAACCTGCTATGGGCCATAGCAAAAATGGGTGAGTTCATTGAGCTGAACGTGGTTACCTCTACGTTCGAATCTCTTGTCCATCGAATCAGTGACAACCCGCAGCTCCCTCAGAAGGCGATATTGATGACTCTGTGGGGAGTCATGGTATGCTGTGCCAGGTTATCTCTGGCCTCCACTGTCAATAGAAAAAACATGCTTGAAAAGCACATAAATGACATGTTCGCTCGTCTGGAAAATACATCCCCTGACAATGAAGAAGATCAATCCATCATTGCCATGGCCGCCAGTTGGCTTGGGAGAGCGTGTCCGGTCGTCCCACTTTACCAGACCATCCGTTCAAAACCTCAAACCGCCTTGCGGGGTCAACTCCAATCACACATTCCATCTTTGCAGATTGAAGAAGAAATGCGTGTGAACTCATTGCCTCCGGTTGACCTGCTACTGCCAGATCACAATATGGTAATTGAAGTTCAGGGACCCTATCATTACGTGAGCGGTGATTTCAAAACCAGGAATGGTTCGACTCTGCTTAAAACCGCATTGCTACAAAAAGCAGGATTTGAGGTCATTGAAATCCCGGTTAACCTGCTTAAGAGTCAGGATTCAATAAAACAATGTATTGATCAAATAAAGTCCAGGATAAACATTCCGCCACAGGAGGGGCATGGTTCTGCATCACTTAAAAGAGTGTGGACAGATGATGCCTGTGTTGCTGCCAATAAAGGATGGCAAGATAACTCTTACTTAACCGTCGAAGAACATTCAGAAAATAAAACAGGTAAACCAAAAAGTAGAAAAAGAAAAAAATAGTAATCTCCTTTCTTACATCATGACTCAAGAGCCGTTGTCACATTTCATTAAAATGAATTTCTGAACAGAGCCACAGTCTGCGTTTTATATTCTCATGAATTAATGAAATATAATTATGGATAGAAGCCCTGCTGGTATCAGTCGTAGATACGCAAGACCCGATAATAATGCCATCCAATCGGATAACCGGGCTGCTTGTTCAAGGCGTGTGCAATATAAACAGAGTACCGTCAGACAGTGGGATAATCCCCCCCGCTCTACCCCGGGGCGTCATGAATTTTACCATTCTTCTGGCGCATGCCTTCCTCAGCATCTACGGAGCCGTTCAGTAAACCCCGCGCAAGATTTTAATAACCTCATCAAACAGGAAATAATGACTGATCTGTTGAGAAAATCGGATCGTTTTGGTCATCGCTATGATGGGAGATATCACGGTCAATATGCCAGTTCAATTAAAAAATACACGTCAGCTGCTAAAAGACCGCTAAATCGAGCTGAACAAAGCCAGCTGATACCTCAGCTGCAGAATTTTACCGCATCACGGGGTTGGAATTGGCGAAGCCTGACGACCACATTTCATTCATTGACTTCAGCGGGTGTTTTTGTCACTCATAAACCCATGGATCAGAGTGTTAAGCTCACTCAAGCTACCTTATTGTCAACGTTGTTTGATGCAATAATATTCCAGTGCAACCAAAAACCTCAAGCCAGGGATATTGATGCCCAGGGTGTCTCTAACCTCTTTTGGGCCATGGCGAAACTGGTGGACAACGGGCAGGAGCAGACACCAGAGTTCAACGAGGTCTTGGCCGCACTGTTGCCCCATGTAAACGCACAGAAAGACCAATTTATTCTCCAGAATATCGTTAATCTGCTGTGGGCCATGACGAAACTGATGATCAATGGGTCGGAGCAGACACCAGAGTTCAATGATTCCGTGGCCGAGCTGTTGCCCTGCGTGAGCGCCCAGAAAGACCAATTTATTCCTCAGCATATCTCCAACCTGTTGTGGGCCATGGCAAAACTTCGGACAAAGGGCAGAGGCAGACACCGGGGCTCAACGCGGCAGTGGTCATGTTGTTGCCACATGTGAAAGCACAGAAAGACCAATTTACAGCCCAGGGCATCGCCAATCTGTTGTGGGCCATGGCGAAACTGGTGGACAATGGACAGGAGCAGACATCAAGCCTTAAAGAGGCCGTGACCGCGCTGTTACCCCACGTGATCGTACAAAAAGCTAACTTTACACCACAGGAAATCGTCAGTCTGTTGTGGGCCATGGCAAAACTGGTGAACAACGGGCATGAGCAGACACGAGAGCTCAAAAAGGCCATTGCCGCGCTGCTGTCCTGCGTGAAGGCACAGAAAGATCACTTTAAACCACATGAAATTGCCAACCTGCTATGGGCCCTGGCGAAACTGGTGGACAACATGCAGGAGAGGGCACCAGGGCTCAAAGAGGCCGTGGCTCTACTGCTTCCACATGTGGTTTTGCAGCAAGCTAATTTTAAACCTCAGGGTATCGCCAACCTGCTGTGGGCCATGGCGAAATTGGTAGACAACGGGCATGCGCAGACACGAGAGCTCAAAGAGGCCATTGCCGTGCTGTTGCCCCACGCGAACGTAAAGGAAGACCAATTTATTCCTCAGCATATCGCTAACATGCTGTGGTCCATGGCGAAACTGGTGGATAACGGGGAGTGGACACCAGAGATTCAAGAAGCTGTGGCCGCGCTATTACCGCAAGTGAACGCACAAAAAGCCAGCTTTAAGCCACAGGAAATCGCCAACCTGCTCTGGGCTTTGGCGAAACTGGTGGACAACGGGCAAGAGCAGGTAAAGGGTCTCATAGAAGCCATGGCCGCGCTGTTGCCCCACGCGAACGTAAAGGAAGACCAGTTTATTCCTCAGGGTCTCGCCAACCTGCTGTTGGCCATGGCGAAACTGGTGGACAACGGGCAAGAGCATACACCAGGACTCAAAGAGACCGTGACTGTGCTATTGACCCATGTGACCGCACAGAAAGACCAATTTAATGCCCATGGCATTGCCAACCTGTTGTGGGCCCTGGCGAAACTGGTGGACAACGGGCAGGAGCGGACACCAGAACTCAACGAAGCCGTAGTCGCGCTGCTGTCCCACGTGAACGCACAGAAAACTCACCTTAATCTACAGGAAATTGCCAGCCTGCTGTGGGCCATGGCGAAACTCGGTGAGTTCGTTGATCTGGACATGGCTATCTCTACGTTCGAATCCCTTGTCCACCAAATCAGTTACCACCATCAGTTCTCTCACCACGTCATATTGATGTCTCTCTGGGGAGTCATGGTATGCTGTGCCAGGTTGTCTCTGGACTCCAATACCAATAGAAATCATCTGCTTGAAAAGCACATGGATGACCTGTTTACTCGCCTGAAAAATACATCCCCGGTCAATGCAGACGATCAATCCATCCTTGCCATGGCCGCATGTTGGCTTGGCAAACCATGTCCGGTCCTTCCCCATTACCAGACAACCACTTCAAAATATCAGACCATCCTCCGGCATCAACTCCAATCTCACATTCCCTCCTTGAAAATTGCAGAAGAAAAGAGTCTGCATTCATTACCTCCGGTTGATCTGCTACTGCCAGATCACAACATTATTATTGAAATTCAGGGACCCTCTCATTACGTGAGTGGTGATTTCAAAACCCGTAATGGTTCAACTCTTCTTAAAATCGCACTGCTGAGAAAATCAGGATTTGAGGTCATTGAAATCCCGGTGAACAAGTTTTGGAACAAAGGTTTAATAAATAGATGTATTGATCAAATAAAGACCAGGGTAGACACCCCGGCACAAGGTCATGGCACTTTATCATTTAACATCGGGTGGACAGAAGAGGCCAACGTTACTGCCAATAAAGAGGATGGCAATGCTCAGGTCACTCTTACTTAAAGGCTGAAGAACATTTACAACAGCACACACGCAAACCAAAAAGAAAAAGGAAGAGAAAAAAAAGGTAATAACCTCTTCCCTTTCATTATGATTCCTGAACCATGTTCACATTCCAGCAAAATGAACTTCTGAACAGAATCGCAGTCTGCTTTTTATATTCCATGAATTAATGAAATATAATTATGGATAGAGGCACTGCAGGTATCAGTGGCAAATACGCAAGGTCAGGTAATGATTATCACCAACCGGATAACCATGCCGCTTCTTCAAGGCATGGGCAATACAGACAGGGTACAGTCAGACGACGGGATCATTCCTCCCGCACTACTCCGGGGCGTAACGAATCTTACCATTCTTATGGCGCACGCTCTTCCCAATATTTACAGTGCCGTTCAGTACACCCTGCTCCAGATTTTAATGCCCTCATTAAACAGGAAATAATGGATGAACTGCTGAAAAAATCGGATCGTTTCGGTTATCGCTATGATGGCAGGAATCACGGGCAATATGCCAGTTCCATTAAAAAATACGCATTAGCGGTTAAACGACCGTTAAATCGAACTGAACAAAGCCAGCTGCTACGTTTGCTGCAACACTTTACCGCAGCACGCAGCTGGAATTGGCTAAGCCTGTCGACAACACTTCATTCATTGACTTCAGCAGGTGTTTTTACCACTTATAGACCCATGGATGAGCGCGTCAGGCTTACTCAAGCGAACGTATTGTCAACGCTATTTGATGCAATAATATTCAAGTGCCATCAAACATCTGAAGTCAGGTATATTGATACTCAGGGAATTGCCAACCTGCTGTGGGCCATGGCGAAAATGGTGGACTTGGGGCAGGATCAGACACCAGAGCTGAAACAGGCCGTGGCCACGCTATTGGCCCTTGTAAACGCCTGGAAAACCAATTTTAATCCACAGGAAATCGCCAATCTGCTGTGGGCCATGGCGAAACTGGCGGACAAAGGACAGAAGCAGACACCAGGACTCAAAGAAGCCCTGGCTACCCTGTTGCCCCATGTAAACGCACAGAAGGCTAACTTTAAACCACAGGAAATCGCCAACATACTCTGGGCCATGGCCAAACTGGTGGACAGCGGCCAACAGCAGACACCAGCGTTGAAACAGGCTTTAGCTGCGCTGTTACCCCACATAAATGCATCGAAAGTTAACTTCAAGCCACGGGAAATCGCCATCCTGCTGTGGGCCATGGCGAAACTGGTGGACAACGGGCATAAGCAGACACCGGAACTCAACGAGGCCTTGTCTGTGCTGCTGCCTCATGTGAACGCACTGAAAGACCAATTTGATGCTCAGGGTATCGCCAACCTGGTGTGGGCCATGGCGAAACTGGTGGACAACGGGCAGGTATGGACACCAGAACTCGAAGAGGCTCTGGCCGCGCTATTGCCCCACGTGAACGCGCGCAAAGCTAACTTTACTCAACAGGAAATCGCCAATCTGCTGTGGGCCATGGCAAAACTGGTGAACAACGGACTGAAGCAGACGCCAGAGTTCAAAATGACCGTGGTCGCGCTGCTGCCCCTCGTGAGCGCACATAAAGACCAATTTATTCCTCAACATATCGCCAACCTGCTGTGGGCCATAGCGAAACTGGTGGACAATGAGCAGGAGCGAACACCAGCCCTCAATAAGGCCGTGGTCGTGCTGTTGCCCCACGTGAGCGCACAGAGAGACCAATTTATTCCTCAGCATATCGTCAATCTGCTTTGGGCCATGGCGAAATTGGTAGACAACGAACAGGAGCATACACCGGGGCCTGAAGAGGCTGTGGTCGCGCTGTTGCCCCTCGTGATCGCACAGAAAGCTAACTTTAAACCTCAGGAAATTACCAACCTGATGTGGTCCATTGCCAAACTGGTAGACAACGGGCAGAAGCGGACACCAGAACTCAACAAGGCTGTGGCTGCGCTGCTGCCCCGCGTGAACGTACAGAAAGACTATTTTACTGCCCATAGTATCGCCAACCTGCTGTGGGCCCTGGCGAAACTGGTGGACAACGGGCAGGATATGACCTCAGGGCTAAAAGACGCCGTAGCCGCGCTGTTGCCCCACGTCAACGCACAGAAAGCTAATTTTAAACCACAGGGTATCGCCAACCTGTTGTGGGCCTTGGCGAAGCTGGTGGATAACGGACAGGAGCGATCACCAGAGTTCAATGAGGGCGTAGCCGCGTTGTTGCCCCTCGTGAACGCACAAAAAGCTAACTTTAACCCCCAGGCTATTGCCAACCTGCTGTGGGCCATGGCAAAACTGGTGGAAAACGGGCAGGAGCAGACACCAGAGTTCAACAAGGCCGTGGCCGCTCTGTTACTCCTCGTGAACGCACAGAAAGACCAATTTACTCCTCAGCATATCGCCATCCTGCTGTGGGCCGTGGCGAAACTGGGTCAGTTCGTTGAGCTGAACGTGGCTATGGCCACGTTTGAGCCCCTTGTCCACCGAATCAGTAAAAACCCTCATGTCTCTCTCAAGGCAATATTGATGTCTCTCTGGGGAGTAATGGTATGCTGTGCCAGGTTGTTTCTGGTCTCTAATGCCAGTAAAAAAAATGTGTTTGAGAAGCACATGGATGAACTGTTTACTCGCCTGAAACATACATTCCCGGACAATGATGAGGATAAACGCGTCATTGCCATGGCCGCAAGTTGGCTCGGGAGACCCTGTCCGGTTACCCCCCATTACCGGATAATCGTTTCAAAACCTCAAACCGGCTTCCGCGAACAACTCCAATCACGCATTCCCTCTTTGAAGATTGAAGAAGAAAAGTGTCTGAACTCATTGCCTCCGGTTGACCTGCTACTGCCGGATTACAACATGGTTATTGAAATTCAGGGACCAACTCATTACGTGGGTGGTGATTTCAACACCAGGAATGGTTCGACTCTGCTTAAAATCGCCCTGCTGCAAAAATCAGGATTTGAGGTCATTGAAATCCCGGTTAACCAGCTTTGGAACCTGGATTCAATGAAACTGTGGATTGATCACATAAAGACCAGGGCAGACCTCCGGGCACAAGGGCATCGTTCTGTATCAATTACTTAACCCGGATATTTTATCAGTATGAACTTCTGAACCGAGCAATAGTCTGCTTTTTATATTTCCATGAATTAATGAAATGTAATTATGGATAGAAGCTCTGCCGGTATCAGTGGTCAATACGCCAGATCAGATAATGATTTCTACCAACCAAATGACTATGCCACATCTTCAGGGCGTGGACGATTTCGACATAGCACAGTCAGACAATGGGATAATCCTCCCCGCGCCGCCCCTGGACGCAATGAATTTTACCCTTCTTCTGCCGCATACTCTTCTCAATATCTGCAACGCCGTTCAGTAAACCCTGCTCAAGATTTTAATGCTCTCACCAAACAGGAAAAAATGGATGACCTGGTGAGTCAATCGGAGCGTGTCGGTCATCGCTATAATGGGAAAAATCACGGGCAATATGCCAGTTCAATAAAAAAATACACGTCAGCTGCCAAAAGACCGTTAAATCGAGCTGAACAAAGCCAGCTGCTGCGTTTACTGCAAAATTTCACAGCAACACGGAGCTGGAGTTGGCGAAGCCTGACAACAACATTTCACGCATTTACTTCAGCGGGTGTTTTTACTCCTCATAAACCCATGGATCAGCGTGTTCAGCGTACACAAGCTGTCTTATTGTCAACATTACAGGATGCAATAATATTCAAATGCAACCAAAAAGCTGAAGCACGGGATATTGATGTCCGGGGAATCGCCAACCTGCTGTGGGCCATGGCGAAACTGGTGGACAACGGCCAGAAGTTGACACCAGAGCTCAAAGAGACTGTGGCTGCACTGTTGCCCCACGTGAACGCACTGAAAGACCAATTTATACCTCAGAATACCGCCAACCTGCTGTGGGCCATGGCGAAGCTGGTGGACAACGGCCAGGAACGGACACCAGGCTTCAAAGAGACCGTGGCCGCGCTGTTACCCAACGTGAACGTACAAAAAGCTGACTTTAAACCCCAGGGCATCGCCAACCTCCTGTGGGCCATGGCGAAACTGGTGGACAATGGGCAGGAGCAGACACCAGACCTCAACAAGGCCGTAGCCACGCTGTTACCTCACGTGAACGCAAAGAAAGGCCAATTTAATGTCCGGGATATTGCCAACTTGCTATGGGCCATGGCGAAACTGATGTACAACGGGCAGAAGCAGACACCAGAGCTCAATGAAGCCATGGCTGCGTTGTTGCCCCACGTGAACGAACAGATAGACCAATTTATTCCTAAACATATCGCCAACCTGCTGTGGGCCATGGCGAAAATGGGTGAACTCGTTGAGCTGAACATGTTTACCTCTACGTTCGAATCGCTTGTCTGCAAAATCAGTGAAAACCCTCAGCTCTCTCAGCAAGACATATTTATGTCTCTCTGGGGGGTAATGGTCTGCTGTGCCAGGTTGACTCTGGTCTCCGATCCCAATAAAAATAATGCGCTTGAAAAGCACATGGATGCCCTTTTTACTCGCCTGGAAAATACATATCCAGACAATCACGAAGATCAATCCATGATTGCCATGGCCGCATGTTGGCTTGGCAAAACGTGTCCGGTCATCCCCCATTACCAGACTTCCATGTCAAAACGTCAATCTGACTTTCGCGATCAACTGCAAGCACGCATTCCCTCTTTGCAGATTGAAGAAGAAAAGAGTCTGAACTCACTGCCTCCGGTTGACCTGCTGCTGCCAGAACACAACATGGTGATTGAAGTTCAGGGACCTTCTCACTACGTGGGGGGGGGATTTCAACACCAGGAATGGTTCGACTCTGCTTAAAATCGCCCTGCTGCAAAAATCAGGATTTGAGGTCATTGAAATCCCGGTTAACCAGCTTGGGAACCGGGGTTTCATGAAACAATGCTTTGATCAAATAATCACCAGGGTAAACATCCCACTACAGGGAGATGGCTCAGTATCACTTATTTAAGAGCGGGGTAAAGATGAGCTATGTATAACTGTCGATAAAGGATGGCAACACTGTCACTTAACCGCCGAAAAACATTAAGCAGAGCAACCAGGCAAACCAAAAAGTAAAAAATGAACTTCTGAACCGAACAGCAGTCTGTTTTTTATATTTCCATGAATTAATGAAATGTAATTATGGATAGAAGCTCTGCTGGTATCAGTGGTCAATACGCAAGATCCGATAAAAATTACAATCAGCCGAATGACCATGCTGCTTCTTCGAGGCATGGGCGATATAGACATGCCACAGTCAGACAATGGGATAATCCCCCCCGCTCTACCACAGGGCGTAATGAATTTTACCGTTCTACCGGCACATACTCTTCTCAATATCTACAGTTCCGTTCAGTAAACACTGCCCAGGATTTTAATGCGCTCTTCAAACAAGAAATAATGGCTGGCCTGGCGAGTAAATCTGACCGTTTCGGTCATTCCTATGATGGGAGAAATCACAGTCAATATGCCAGTTCAATTAAAAAATACACGTCGGCTGTTAAAAGACCATTAAATCAGGAAGAACAAGGGCAGCTGTTACGTTTTCTGCAAAATTTTACAGCAACACGAAGTTGGAGTTGGCGAAGCCTGTCAACAACACTGCATTCATTTACATCAGCGGGTGTTTTTACCCCTCATAAACCCATTGATGGGCGTGTTAAGCTTACCCAAGCTGCCTTATTGTCAACACTACTTGATGCAATAGTATTCAAGTGCCATCAAAAACCTGAAGCCAGGGATATTGATGCTCAGGGAATCGCCAACCTGGTGTGGGCCATGGCAAAACTGGTAAGCAATGGGCAAGAGTGGACATCAGGGCTCAAAAAGGCCCTGGCTGCGCTGTTGCCCCACGTGAACGCACAGAAAAACCGATTTATTCCTCAGCATATCGTCAACCTGCTGTGGGCCATGGCGAAACTGGTGGACAACGGACAGAAGCGGACAGCAGAGCTCAAAGAGACCGTGGTCGCGCTGTTGCCCCAAGTGAACGCACAGAAAGACCAATTTAATGCTCAGGGTATCGCCAACCTGCTGTGGGCCATGGCGAAACTGGTGGACAACGGACAGAAGCGGACACCAGGGCTCAAACAGGCTGTGGCCGCGCTGTTGCCCCAAGTGAACGCACAGAAGGACCAATTTAATGCTCAGGGCACTGCCAACCTGCTGTGGGCCATAGCGAAACTGGTAGACAACGGGCAGGAGCGGACGCCAGAGCTTAACGAGGCTGTGGCCGAGCTATTGCCCCACATGAACTCACAGAAAGACCAATTTATTCCTCAGCATATCGCCAACCTGCTTTGGGCGCTGGCGAAATTGGTGGACAATCGGCAGGAGCGAACACCAGAACTCGAAAAGGCCCCGGCTGCGCTTTTACCCCGCGTGAACGCACAGAAAGACCAATTTAATGCCCAGGCTATCGCCAACCTGCTGTGGGCTATGGCGAAACTGGTGGACAACGGGCAGGAGCAGACACCAGAGTTCAAAGAGGCTGTGGCGGTGCTGTTACCCCGCATGAACGCACAGAAAGACCAATTTTCCTCTCAGCATATCGCCAACCTGCTGTGGGCCATGGCGAAACTGGTGGACAACGGGCAGGAGTGGACACTCGAGCTTAACAAAGCTGTGGCAGAGCTATTGCACCAAGTTAATGCACAGAAAGACCAATTTATTCCTCTGCATATCGTCAACCTGCTGTGGGCCGCGGCAAAACTGGTTGACAACGGCCTGGTGCAGACACCAGAGCTCAAAGAGGCCATGGCCGCGCTGTTGCCCCTCGTGAACGCACAGAAAACTAAATTTAAACCACAGGGTATCGCCAACCTGCTGTGGGCCATGGCGAAACTGGTGGACAACGGGCAGGAGCCAACACCAGAGCTCAAAAGGGCCCTGGCCGCGCTGTTGCCCCTGGTGAATGCACAGTTTAAACCACAGGGTATCGCCAACCTGCTGTGGGCCATGGCGAAACTGGTGGACAAAGGGCTGGAGCGGACACCAGGTCTTAACGAAGCCGTGGCCGTGCTGTTGCCCCAAGTGAACGCACAGAAAGACCAGTTTATTCCTCAGCATATCGCCAACCTGCTGTGGGCCATGGCGAAACTGGTGGACAAAGGGCTGAAGAAAACACCAGAGCTCAAAGATGCTGTGGCTGCGCTGTTGCCCCACGTAAATGCACAGAAAGACCAATTTAATCCCCAGCATATCACCAACCTGCTGTGGGCCATGGCCAAACTGGTGGACAACAGGTACGAGCAGACACCGGAGCTCAACGAAGCGATGACTACGCTGTTGACCTGCGTAAACGGACAGAAAGACCAGTTTAATGCCCTGGCTATTACCAACCTGCTTTGGGCCATGGCGAAACTGGTGGACAACGGGCAGGAGCCAACACCAGGGCTCAACGAGGCTGTGGTCGCGCTGTTGCCCCTCGTGAACGCACAGAAAGACCAATTTAATGCCCAGGGTATTGCCAACCTGCTGTGGGCCACGGCCAAACTCGGTGAATTCGTTGAACTGAACGTGGCTACCTCTGCGTTCGAATCGCTTGTCTATCGAATCAGTAAGAACCTTCAGTTTTCTCAGGAAGAGATATCGATGTCTCTCTGGGGAGTCATGGTATGCTGTGCCAGGTTGGCTCTAGACTCCAATGCCAATAAAAATAACGTGTTTGAAAAGCACATGGATGACCTGTTGACTCGCCTGGAAAATACCTCGCCAGATAATGAAGAGGATCTATCCATCATGATCATGGCAGCAAGTTGGCTTGGCAGAGCCTGTCCGGTCGTCCGCCATTACCAGAAAGCCATTTCAAAAGCCCAAGCCTACTTCCGCTATCAACTCCAATCATGCATGCCATCTTTGAGGATTGAAGAAGAAAAGAGTCTGAACTCATTACCGCCGGTTGACCTGCTACTGCCAGATCACAAGATGGTTATTGAAGTTCAGGGACCTTCTCATTATGTAAGGGGTGATTTCAACACCAGGAAAGGTTCGACTCTGCTGAAAATCGCACTGCTGCAAAAAGCAGGATTTGAGGTCATTGAAATCCCGGTTAACCAGCTTTGTAACCAGGATTCAATAAAACAATATATTGATCACATAAAGACCAGAGTAGACACCCCGCCAAGGGGGCATGGCTCTGGATCACTTAAAAGAGCTTGGGCAGATGAGACATACGTGACCGCCGATAAAAGATGGCAGCCCGCAGATCACTGTGACTTGACCGCCGAAAAACATTTAGAAGAGCAAGCATGCAATCCCAAAAGTAGAAAAAGGAAGAGAACAAACAGCCAGTAATCTTCTCCTCATGACTCAAGAGCCGTTTTCACATTTCAGGAAAGGAATGCCGGTGTGGAACCCATGTGTTCTATCAATCTCCCTCCGGATGATTTGAAAATGACGGATTGCTGACATCAGGAGTAGTTGTGCTTTCTCAACCGGTTACGTCTATCGCTATTTCAGCAAAATGAACTTCTGAACAGAACAGCAGTCTGTTTTTTATATTTTCATGAATTGATGAAATGTAGTTATGGATAGAAGCTCTGCTGGTATCAGTGGTAAATACGCAAGATCCGATAACGATTACAACCAGCCGAATGAGCATCCCGGATATTCAAGGCATGGGCGATATAGAGATGCCACAGTCAGACAATGGCATAATCCCCCACGCACCACCCCGAGGCGCAATGGATTTTACCATTCTTCTGGTGCATACACTTCTCAATATCTACAGAGCCGTTCAGTAAGCACTGCTCAAGATTTTAATGCTCTAATCAAACAGGAAATAATGGATGGTTTGCTGAGTAGATCGGCTCGTTTCGGTCATCGCTATGATGGGAGAAATCACGGTCTATATGCCAATTCAGTCAAACAATACACGTCAGCTGCTAAAAGACCGTTAAACCAGGCGGAACAAAGCCAGCTGACACGTTTTCTGGAAAATTTTACCGCAGCACGGAGCTGGAATTGGCGAAGCCTGACAACAACACTTCATGCATTTACTTCAGCGGGTGTTTTTACCCCTCATAGCCCCATGGATGAGGGTGTTAAGCATACTCAAGCTACCTTACTGTCAACGCTACTGGATGCAATAATATTTAACAGCAACCAAAGACTTAAAGACAGTAATATTGATGCCTGGGGAATCGCCAACCAGCTGTGGGCCATGGCAAAACTGGTGGACAACGGGCACGAGCAGATACCAGGGCTCAAAGAGGCCGTGACTGCGCTGTTACCCCACGTAAGCGCACAAAAATCTAACTTTATACCACAGGGAATCGCCAACGTGCTGTGGGCCTTGGCCAAACTGGTGGACAACGGCCAGGAGCAGACACCAAGGCTCAAAGAGGCCGTGGCTGCGCTGTTACCCAACGTAAATGCACAGAAAGCTAATTTTAATCCACAGGGAATCGCCAACCTGCTGTGGGCCATGGCGAAACTGGTGGATAACGGGCATGAACAGACACCGGGGCTTAAAAAGGCTGTAGCCGCGTTGTTGCCCATCGTACGCGAACAGAAAGACCAGTTTAATGTCCTGGGAATCATCAACCTGCTATGGGCCATGGCGAAACTGGTGGATAACGGGCATGAACAGACACCGGGGCTTAAAAAGGCTGTAGCCGCGTTGTTGCCCATCGTACGCGAACAGAAAGACCAGTTTAATGTCCTGGGAATCATCAACCTGCTATGGGCCATGGCGAAACTGGTGGACAACGGGCTGGAGCAGACAACCGATCTCAGCGAGGCCGTAGCAGCGCTATTGCCCCGCGTGAACGCACAGAAAACTAACGTTAAACCACAGGGTATTGCCAACCTGCTGTGGGCCATGGCAAAACTGGTGGACAACGGGCAGAAGCTGACACCCGAGTTCAATGAGGCCGTGGCCGCACTGTTGCCCCACGTGAACCCACAGAAAGACCAATTTGATTCTCAGCATATCGCCAGCCTGCTGTGGGCCATGGCAAAACTGGTGGATAACGGGCATGAACAGACACCGGAGCTTAAACAGGCTGTGGCCGCGCTGTTGCCCCACGTGAACGCACATAAAAACCAATTTAATGCCCAGGGAATCGCCAACTTGCTGTGGGCCGTGGCGAAACTGGTGGACAACGGGCAGGAGCAGACACCGGGGCTCATAGAGGCCGTGGCCGCGCTGTTGCACCAAGTGAACGCACAGAAAGACCAATTTACTCCTCAGCATATCGCCAACCTGCTGTGGGCCATGGCGAAACTGGTGGACAACGGGCAGGAGCAGATGCCAGAGTTCGAAAGTACTGTGGTCGGTCTGCTGCCTTATGTGAACGCAAGGAAAGACCAATTTAGACCTCAGCAAATCGTCAACCTGCTGTGGGCCATGGCGAAACTGGTGGACAACGGGCAGGAGCAGACACCAGGGCTTAAAAAAGCTGTGGCCGCGCTGTTACCCCGCATCAACGCACAGACAGAGCAATTTAATGCCCAGGGAATCTCCAACCTGCTGTGGGCCATGGCGAAACTGGTGGACAACGGGCAGGAACGGACACCAGAGATCAAAGGGACCCTGGGTGCCCTGTTACACCACGTGAACGCACAGAAATACCAGTTTATTCCTCAGCATATCGCCATCCTGTTGTGGGCCATGGCGAAACTGGTGGACAACGGCCAGGAGCAGACACCAGAGTTCAACGTGGCTGTGGCCCGAATGTTGTCCCACGTGAACGTAACCAGAGACCAATTTATTCCTCAGCAAATTGCCAACCTGCTGTGGGCCACGGCGAAACTGGTGGACAACGGCCATGAACAGACACCAGGGCTTAAAACAGCTGTGGCCGTACTGTTACCCCACGTGAACGCACAGGCAGACCAATTTACTGCCCAGGGAATCACCAACCTGCTGTGGGCCATGGCGAAACTGGTGGACAACGGCCGGGAACAGACACCAGGGCTTAAAACAGCTGTGGCCGCACTGTTGCCCCACGTGAACGCACAGAAAAACCAATTCAATGCCCAGGATATTACCAACCTGCTCTGGGCCATAGCGAAACTGGTGGACAATGGACAGGAGCAGGCATCAGGGCTCAACGAGGCCATGGCCACGCTGTTACCCCTCGTAAAACTACTGAGAGACCAATTTATTCCTCAGCATATTGCCAACCTGCTGTGGGCCATGGCAAAACTGGTGGACAACGGCCTGGAGCCGACACCAGAGTTCATCGAGGCCGTGGCCCTGCTGTTGCCCCACGTGAACACAATGAATGACCAATTTAATCCTCAGCAAATCGCCAACCTGCTGTGGGCCATGGCGAAACTGGTGGACAACGACCAGCAACAGACATCAGGGCTTAAAAAAGTTGTGGCCACGCTGTTGCCCCACGTGCACGAAAATAAAGCCAACTTTACACCAAAGGCAATCACCAACCTGCTGTGGGCCATGGCGAAACTGGTGGAAAACGGAGAGTGGACACCAGGGCTTAAAGAAGCTGTGGCCGCGCTGCTGCCCTGCGTGAACCCACAGAAAGACCAATTTGACCCTCAGCAAATCGCCAACCTGCTGTGGGCCATGGCGAAGCTGGGTGAACTCGTTGAGCTGCACGTGGTTACCTCTATATTCGAATCGTTGCTCCGCCGATTCAGCGACACCCCTCAGCTCTCTCAGCAAGATATAGTGATGTCTCTCTGGGGAGTATTGGTATGTTGTGCCAGGTTGTCTCTGGCCCCCAATGCCATTAAAAATAGCGTGCTTGAAAAGCACATGGATGACCTGTCAACTCACCTGGAAAATAAAAATACATCCCCGGACAATCAAAAGAATCAACAAATCATTACCATGGCTGCCATTTGGTTGGGGAGAGCGTGTCCGATCATCCCCCATTACCGGACAACTATTTCAAAACCTCAAGCCGACTTACGCGATCAACTCCAATCACGCATGCCCTCTTTGAAGATTGAACAGGAAAAGAGCCTGAACTCATTGCCTCCCGTTGACCTGCTACTGCCAGATCACAACATGGTGATTGAAATTCAGGGACCGTCTCATTACGTAAGTAATAATTTTAAAATCAGGAATGGTTCGACTCTGCTTAAAAAAGCACTGCTGCAAAAATCAGGATTTGAGGTCATTGAAATCCCGGTAAACAAACTTTGGAGCCAGAATTCAATAAAACAATGCGTTGATCAAATAAAGGCCAGGGTGGACATCCCGCCACAGGGTTATGGCTGTATATCACCTGACATCGGATCGATAGAGGAGACAAACGTTACCGCCGATAAAAAGTGGCAATCTTCAGGTCATTCTTACTTAGCCGCCGAAGAAAATTCAGAAAAGCACACAGACAAACCAAAAAAAAGAAAAAGGAAGAGAAAAAAAAACCAATAACCGCTTCCCCTTCATCATGACTCCAGAACCGTTTTCACATTCCGGAGAAGGAGAGTTTCCAGCATTTCGACCGTATCCGCAGGTGCCCCCGGGCAGATTGATCATCGGTTGTAACTGATTGTCTCGCCCCGGATAATTTGAAAATAGCGGACAAGTGAGTTTCTTCAACCACTGACGTTTATAGACCATTTCAGCAAAATGAACTTCTGAACAGGACAGCAGTCTGTTTTTTATATTTTCATGAATTGATGGAATATAATTATGCATAAAACCTCTGCTGGTATCAGTGGTCAATACAAAAGATCCGATAAAGATTACCACCAGCCGGATGGCCAAGCTACTTCTTCAAGGCACGTACAATATAGACACAATACTGTCAGAAAATGGGAAAATCCCCCCCCGCACTCCCCGGGGGCGTAAGGAATGTTACCACTCTTCTGGCGTATGCCCTTCTCAACATCTACAGAACCGTTCAGTAAATCCTGCTCGAGATTTTAACGCCCTCATTAAACAGGAAATAATGGATGATCTGGTGAATAAATCCTATCGTTTAGGTCATCGCTATGATGGGAGGCATCACAGTCTGTATGCCAGTTCAATTAAACAATACACGTCAGCTGCTAAAAGACCGTTAAATCAAACGGAACAAGACCAGCTGATACGTTTGCTGCAAAATTTTACCGTAACACGGAGTTGGGGTTGGCGAAGCCTGTCAACAACACTTCATGCCTTGGCTTCAGCGGGTGTTTTTACCCCTCATAGACCCATGGATGAGCGTGTTAAGCACACCCAAGCGGCCTTATTGTCATTGCTACTGGATACCATAATATTCAAGTGCAACCGAAAATCTGAAGCATGGGATATTGATGCCCGGGGAATCGCCAACCTGCTCTGGGCCATTGGGAAACTTGTGGACAACGGGCAACAGAGAACAGTAGAACTCGACGAGGCCGTGGCCGCGCTTTTGCCCCACGTAAACGCACAAAAATCTAACTTTTCACCACAGGGAATCGTCAATCAGCTGTGGGCCGTGGCGAAACTGGTGGACAACGGGCAAGAACAGATACCATGGCTCCAAGAGGCTATGGCCGCGCTGTTACCCCAAGTGAACGTACTAACAGCTGACTTTAAACCCCAGGAAATCGCCAATCTGATGTGGGCCATGGCGAAACTGGTGGACAACGGGCAACAGAGAACAGCAGAACTCGACGAGGCCGTGGCCGCGCTTTTGCCCCACGTGAACGCCAGGAAAGACCAACTTATTCCTCAGCATACCGCTAACCTGCTGTGGGCCATGGCGAAACTGGTGGACAACGGGCAGAAGTGGGTACCAGGGCTCCATGAGTCTGTGGCCGTGTTGTTGCCCCAGGTAAACGTACAGAAAGATCAATTTATTCCTCAGGGCATTGCCAACCTGCTGTGGGCCATGGCGAAACTGGTGGACAACGGGCAACAGAGAACAGCAGAGCTCGACGAGGCCGTGGCCGCGCTTTTGCCCCACGTGAACGCCAGGAAAGACCAACTTATTCCTCAGCATACCGCTAACCTGCTGTGGGCCATGGCGAAACTGGTGGACAACGGTCAGAAGTGGGTACCAGGGCTCAAAGAGGCTGTGGCCGTGTTGTTGCCCCACGTAAACGTACAGAAAGACCAATTTATTCCTCAGGGCATTGCCAACCTGCTGTGGGCCATGGCGAAACTGCTGGACAACGGGCAGGAGCACACACCAGGGCTCAACCAGGCCGTGGCCGCGCTCTTGCCCCACGTGAACGCACAGAAAGACCAATTTAATGCCCAGGACATCGCCAACCTGGTGTGGGCCATGGCGAAACTGGTGGACATCGGGCAGCAGCGGACACCGGATATCAACGAGGCCGTGGTCGCGCTTTTGCCCCATGTGAACGCACAGAAATACCAATTTATTCCTCAGCATATCGCCAACCTTCTGTGGGCCGTGGCGAAACTGGTGGACTACGGGCAGGAGCGGACACCAGAGCTAAACGAGGCCGTGGCCACGCTGTTGCCCCACGTGAATGCCAAGAAAGACCAATTTAATCCTCAGCATATCGCCAACCTGCTGTGGGCCGTGGCGAAACTGGTGGACAACGGGCAAGAGCGAACACCAGAACTCGAAGAGGCCGTGGCCGCACTTTTGCCCTGCGTGAACGCAGAGAAAGACCAATTTAATGCCCAGGCTATCGCCAGCCTGCTGTGGGCTATGGCGAAACTGGTAGACAACGGGCAGAAGCAGACACCAGAGTTCAACGAGGCCGTGACCGGGCTTTTGCCCTGCGTGAACGCACAGAAAGACCAATTTAATGCCCAGGCGATCACCAACCTGCTCTGGGCCATGGCGAAACTGGTGGACAACAGGCAGGAGTGGATACCAGGGCTCAGCGAGGCCGTGGCCGCACTGTTACCCCACATAAACGCACAGAAGGACCAATTTAATGCTCAGGGTATCGCTAATCTGCTGTGGGCCATGGCGAAACTGGTAGACAACGGCCAGGTGCAGACACCAGAGTTCAACGAGGCTTTGGTCCGGCTGTGGCCCTACGTGAACACAAAGAAAGAGCAATTTATTCCTCAGCAAATCGCCAACCTGCTGTGGGCCATGGCGAAACTGGTGGACAACGGCCTGCAACAGACACCAGTACTTAAAAAAGCTGTAGCCGCGCTGTTGCCCCACGTGCACGCAAATAAAGCCAACTTTTCACCACAGGCAATTGCCAACCTGCTGTGGGCCATGACGAAACTGGTAGACAACAGAGAGTGGACACCAGGGCTTAAAGAAGCCGTGTCTGCGCTGCTGCCCTGCGTAAACCCACAGAAAGACCAATTTGATCCTCAGCAAGTCGCCAACCTGCTGTGGGCCATGGCAAAGCTGGGTGAACTTGTTGAGCTGCACGTGGTTACCTCTACGTTCGAATCGTTCCTCTGCCGATTCAGTGACAACCCTCAGCTCTCTCAACAATTTATATTGATGTGTCTCTGGGGAGTAATGGTATGTTGTGCCAGGTTGTCTCTGGCCCCCAATGCCATTAAAAATAACGTGCTTGAAAAGCACATGGATGACCTGTTGACTCGCCTGGAAAATACATCCCCGGACAATGATAAGGATCAACGCACCATTGCTATGGCCGCCACTTGGCTTGGGAGAGCGTGTCCGATCGTTCCCTGTTACCAGACAACCATTTCAAAATATCAAGCCGACTTCCGCGCACAACTCCAATCATGCATGCCCTCTTTGAAGATTGAAGAAGAAAAGTGTCTGAACTCATTGCCTCCCGTTGACCTGCTACTGCCAGATCACAATATGGTGATTGAAATTCAGGGGCCGTATCATTACGTCAGTAATGATTTCAAAATCAGGAATGGTTCAACTCTGCTGAAAAAAGCACTGCTGAAAAAATCAGGATTTGAGGTCATTGAAATCCCGGTTAACCAGCTTTGCAGCCAGAATTCAATGAAACTATGCATTAATCAAATAAAGGCCAGGGTGGACATCCCGCCACAGGGTCATGGCTCTGTACCACCTGACATCGGATCGGTAGAGGAGACAGACGTTAGCGCCGATAAAAAGTGGCAATCTTCAAATCATTGTTACCTGGCCGCCGAAGAACATTCAGAAAAGCAAACAGACAAACCAAGAAACAGAAAAAGGAAAAGAAAAAAAAGGCACTAACCGCTTCCCTTTCATCATAAGTAGTTGGCCAAATGGAATCGTATATTTCTGGCTAAGTGGACAGTTACTATGCAAGGCACAACGCAGGGAGCATAGCCGTAGCTATGTGACCGGAGTTGTAACGCCGCAGAGTGACTGTCCACTTAGTCAGAAAATATGATTTCATTTGGTTAACTACTTAACTCCAGAACCGTGTTCACATTCCAGCAAAATGAACTTCTGAACAAAACAGCAGTCTGTTGTTTATATTTTCATGACTTAATGAAATATAATTATGCATAGAACCCCTGCTGGTATCAGTGGTAAATGCGCAAAATCCGATAAAGATTACCACCAGCCGCATGACCATGGCGCATCTTCAAAGCGTGGGCGATATAGACATGCCACAGTCAGACAATGGGAGAATCCCCCCTGCACTACCCGGGGGCGTGATGAATTCTACCATTCTTCTGGTACATACACTTCTCAATATCTACAGAGCCGTTCAGTAAACCCGGTTCAGGATTTCAGTGCTCTCATCAAACAGGAAATAATGGATGGTTTGCTGAGTAAATCGGATTATTTCGGTTATCGCTATGATGGGAGAAATCACGGTCTGTATGCCAATTCAATTAAACGATACACATCAGCTGCCCAAAGACGGTTGAATCGAGCGGAACAAAGCCAACTGATGCATTTTCTGCAAAATTTTACCGTAACACGGCGTTGGGGCTGGCGAAGCCTTACGACCACACTTCATGCATTGACTTCAGCGGGTGTTTTTACCCCTTATAAACCCGTGGATGAGCGTGTCAGGCACACTCAGGTTGTCTTATTGTCAACGCTACTTGATGCAATCATATTCAAGTGCAACCAACAACCTCAAGCCCGGGACATTGATGCCCGGGGAATCGCCAACCAGCTGTGGGCAATGGCGAAACTGGTAGACAACGGGCAGGAGCAGACACCAGAATTCAAAGAGGCCGTGGCCGCGCTGTTGCCCCACGTGCAAGTACAGATGGACCAATTTATTCCTCAGGGCATTGCCATCCTGCTGTGGGCCATGGCGAAACTGGTGGACTACGGGCAGGAGCAGACACCAGAATTCAAAAAGACCGTGGCCGCGCTGTTGCCCCACGTGAACGCACAGAAGGACCAGTTTAAAGCTCAAGACATTGTCAACCTGCTGTGGGCCATGGCGAAACTGGTAGACCACGGGCAGGAGCGAGCACCGGGGCTCAACAAGGCCGTGGCCGCGTTATTGCCCCTTGTGCACGAACAGAAAGACCAACTTAGTACTCAGGGAATCGCCAACCTGTTATGGGCCATGGCGAAACTGGTGGACAACGGGCAGGAGCGAACACCAGGATTCAACAAGGCCGTGGCCGCGCTGTTGCCCCACGTGATTACCCAGAAAGTTCAATTTAATGCCCATGATATTGCCAGCCTGCTTTGGACCATGGCGAAACTGGTGGACAACGGGCATGAACGAACACCAGGGCTTAAAAAGGCTGTGGCCGCGCTGTTGCCCCAAGTGAGCACGCAGAAAAACCAATTTAATGCCCAGGGAATCGCCAATGTGCTGTGGGCCATGGCGAAACTGATGGACAACGTGCAGGAGCAAACACCAGGGCTCATAAAGGCCGTGACTGCGCTGTTGCCCCAAGTGAACGTACTGACAGCTAACTTTAACCCCCAGGAGATCACCAACCTGCTATGGGCCATGGCGAAACTGGTGGACTACGGGCAGGAGCGGACACCCGGGCTACATGGGGCCGTGGCTGCGCTGTTACCCCGCGTGAACGCACAACAAGCTCACTTTAAACCAAAGGAAATCGCCAACCTGCTGTGGGCCATGGCGAAACTGGTGGACTACGGGCAGGAGCAGACACCAGAGTTCAAAGAGACCGTGGCCGCGCTGTTGCCCCACGTGAACGCAAAGAAGGACCAATTTAAAGCTCAGGGCAATGTCAACCTGCTGTGGGCCATGGCGAAACTGGTGGACAATGGGATGGAACGAACACAAGAACTCATGGAGACCGTGGCCGAACTGTTACCCCACGTGAACAAACAGAAAGACCAATTTATTCCTCAGCATATTGCCAACCTGCTGTGGGCCATAGCAAAACTGGTGGACAACGGGCAGGAGTGGACACCAGAGCTCAAAGAGCCCGTGCCAGCGCTTTTGCACCACGTGAACGCACAGAAAAACCAGCTTAATAGCCAGGATGTCTCTAACCTACTTTGGGCCATGGCAAAGCTGGTGGACAACGGAGAGTGGTTGCCAGAGCTTATAGAAGCTATGTTCGCAGTGTTGCCCCACGTGATCCCACAGAAACTCCAATTTAATCCTCAGCATATCGCCAACATTCTGTGGGCCATGGCGAAACTGGGTGAACTCGTTGAGTTACACGTGCTTAACTCTACGTTCGAATCGCTTGTCTGCCGATTAAGTGACAACCTTCAGCCCTCTCAGCAAGATATATTTATGTCTCTCTGGGGCGTAATGGTATGTTGTGCCAGGTTGTCTCTGGCCCCCAATGCCATTAAAAATAACGTGCTTGAAAAGCACATGGTTGACCTGTTGACTCGCCTGGAAAATACATCCCCGGACAATGAAAAGGATCAACGCACCATTGCCATGGCCGCCAGTTGGCTTGGGAGAGCGTGTCCGATCGTTCCCTGTTACCAGACAACCATTTCAAAACATCAAGCCGACTTTCGCGCACAACTCCAATCATGCATGCCATCTTTGAAGATTGAAGAAGAAAAGTGTCTGAACTCATTGCCTCCTGTTGACCTGCTACTGCCAGATCACAATATGGTGATTGAAATTCAGGGGCCGTATCATTACCTGAGTAATGATTTTACAATCAGGAATGGTTCGACTCTGCTTAAAATTGCACTGCTGAAAAAATCAGGATTTGAGGTCATTGAAATCCCGGTTAACCAGCTTTATAGCCAGAATTCAATGCAACTATACATTGATCAAATAAAGACCAGAGTGGATATCCCACCACAGGGTCATGGCTGTGTATCACCTGACATCGGATCGGTAGAGGAGACAAACGTTACCGCCGAAAAACATGCAGAAAAGCACACAGACAAACCAAAAAACAGAAAAAGGAAAAGAAAAAAAAGGCACTAACCCGGATAATTTGACAATAGCGGGTTGGTGGTGTCAGGAGTAGATGAGGTTCTTCAACCACTGACGTTTATAGGCCATTTCAACAAAATGAACTTCTGAACAGAACAGCAGTCAGCTTTTTATATTTTCATGAATTGATGAAATATAATTATGCATAGACCCCCTGCTGGCATCAGTGGACAATACGCAAGGCCCGGTAATGATTACCACCACCCGGAAAACCGTACCGCTTGTTCAAGGCCCGGACGATATAGACATGCCACAGTCAGACAATGGGATAATCCGCCCCGCATTACCCCCGGACGTCATGAAATTTATCATTCTACTGGCGCATCTTCTTCTCAGTATCTACTGTACCGCTCAGTAAACCCTGCTCAGGATTTTAATGCCCTCATTAAACAGGAAGTAATGGATGATCTGGTGATTAAATCAAATCGTTTCGGACTTCACTACGATGGGAGACATCACGGGAAATATGCCAGTTTAATTAAAAAATACTCGTTAGCTGCTAAAAGACCGTTAAATCGGGCTGAACAAAGCCAGCTGATTCATTTGCTGCAAAATTTTACCGCAACACGGAGTTGGAATTGGCGAAGCCTGACGACAACACTTCATTCATTGACTTCAGCGGGTGTTTTTACCCCTCATCACCCCATGGATGAGCGTGTCAAGCTTACTCAAGCAGCCTTATTATCAACGATACTTGATGCAATAATATTCAAGTGCAGCAAAAAATCTCGAGCCGGGGATATTGCAGCCCAGGAAATCACCAACATGCTCTGGGCCATGGCAAAACTGGTGGCCAACGGGCAGGAGCGAACACCAGAACTCAATAAAGCCGTGGCGGCGCTGTTGCCCCACTTACCCGCAGAGCAAGCTAACTTTATACCACAGGAACTCACCAACCTGCTGTGGGCCATGGCCAAACTGGTGGACAGCGGGCAAGCGTGGACGCCAGAGTTCAACGGCGCCGTGGCTGCGCTGTTGCCTCATGTGAACGTACAGAAAGCTAACTTTAAACCACAGGAAATCACTAACCTGCTGTGGGCTATGGCGAAACTGCTGGATAACAAGCCAGAGCAGACACCAAGATTCAACGAGGCCGTGGCCGCACTGTTGTCCCACGGAAACCTGCAGACAGCTAACTTTAAGCCACAGGAAATCGTCAACCTGCTGTGGGCCACAGCGAAACTGGTGGACAACGGGGAGTGGACACCAGAGCTTACAGAAGCGGTGGCCATGCTGTTGCCCCACGTGAAAAGACAGAAAGACCAATTTCTTCCTCAGGGAATCGCCAACCTGCTGTGGGCCATAGCGAAACTGGTTGAAAACGGGCAGAAGCAGACACCAGAGCTCAACGAGGCCGTGGCTGTGCTGTTACCCCACGTGAACGCACAGAAAGCTAACTTTAAACCACAGGAAATCGCCAACCTGCTGTGGGCCATGGCGAAACTGGTACACAATGGTCAGGAGCAGACACCCGAGCTCAACGAGGCCGTGACCGCGCTGTTGTCCCACGTGAACATGGAGAAAGCTAACTTTAAACCACAGGAAATCGCCAACCTGCTGTGGGCCATGGCGAAACTGGTGGACAACGGGCAGCAGCAGACACCAGAGCTCAAAGAGGCCGTGCCCGCGCTGTTGCCTCATGTAATCGCACAGAAAGCTGACTTTAAACCACAGGAAATCTCCAGCCTGCTGTGCGCCATGGCGAAACTGGGGGACAACGGGCAGGAAGGGATACCGGGGCTCAACGAAACTGTGGCCACGCTGTGGCCCCAAGTGAAAGCACAGAAACACCAATTTAATGCCCAGAATATCGCCAACCTGCTGTGGGCCATGGCGAAAGTGACGGACAACGGGCAGGAGCCGACACCAGAGTTCAACCAGGCTCTGGGCGCGCTGTTGCCCCTTTTGCTGGCACAGGAAGCTGACTTTAAACCAATGGAAGTCTCCAACCTGCTGTGGGCCATGGCAAAACTGGTGGACAGCGGGCAGGATCGGACATCCGGGTTCAAAGAAGCCGTGGCCGCCCTGTTGCCCCACATAAAAGCACAGAAAGGCCAATTTTTTCCTCAGCAAATCGCTATCCTGCTGTGGGCCATGGCGAAACTGGTGAACAACGGGCAGAAGCAGACCCCAGCGTTGAAAGAGGCCGTGGTTGCGCTGTTGTCCCTCGTGAACGCACAGAAAGGCCAATTTAATGCCCAGCATATTGCCAACCTGTTGTGGGCCATGGCGAAACTGGTGGATAACGGGCAGGAGTGGACACCGGAGCTCGAAGAGACCGTGGCCGCGCTGTTGCCCCACGTGAACGCACAGAAAAGCCAGTTTAGTACCCAGGGTATCACCAGCCTGCTTTGGGCCATGGTGAAACTGATGGACAGCGGACTGGAGCAAACATCAGAGCTGAAAGAGGCCCTGGCCTCGCTGTTACCCCATGTGAACGCCCGAAAAGACCAATTTAATGCCCAGGGTATCGCCAACCTGTTGTGGGCCATAGCCAGACTGGGTGAGTTCATTGAGCTGAACGTGGTTAGATTTATGTTCGAATCGCTTGTTTACCGAATCAATGAAAACCCTCAGTTCTCTCAACAAGAGATATTGATGTCTCTTTGGGGGATAATGGTGTGCTGTGCCAGGTTGTCTCTGGTCCCCAATGCCAATAAGAATAACGTGCTTGAAAAGCAAATGGATGACCTGTTTACTCGACTGGAAAATTCCTCCTCAGGCAATAACGAGGAACAACACATCATTGCCATGGCCGCAAGCTGGCTGGGTAGAGCCTGTCCGGTGGTCCCCAATTACCGGACAAGTATTTCAAAACTTCAAGCCGACTTTCGCAATCAACTCCAATTATGCATGCCATCTTTGAAGATTGAAGAGGAAAAGAGTCTGAACTCATTATCGCCGGTTGATCTGCTACTGCCAGATCACAACATTGTTATTGAAATTCAGGGACCGTCTCATTACGTGGGTGGTGATTTCAAAACCAGGAAGGGTTCGACTCTGCTGAAAATCGCATTGCTGAAAAAATCAGGATTTGAGGTCATTGAAGTTCCGACTAACACGCTTTGTAACCGGGATTTATTAAAGCCCTGCATTGATCAAATAAAGACCAGGGTCAACATCTTGTTACAGAGGTAAGTAGTTCCAAATAGAATCGTTACTCAACCGTCAAACAACATTCAGAAGAGCAAACAGACAAACCAGAATACAGACACTGTTTGTCTCGCTCCGAATGATTTTCAAGTAGATGGATTGAACTAATGACCAGTACTTCGATCTTAATAAGTAAGCTCAAGCTGAATAAACTGTTTGATCTTATTGATGACTCATCAACAAGGAGAAATGTAATGATTAGAAGTATGGCCACTGATAATTTACAGGTTCCGATGACTCAACAGGGATTTACCAGAGAAACGCCCCCTGACAAACCTGATCATGTCAGGCAAAAACATAACATCGCCCGAAAATTGACAACCGACGGCGATGGAATTCAGGAACAACAGGCCGCCAGTCTTTCCAGCCGAACCATTACTGGTTTAAGCCCTCATTATACGTCGTCACCTGAAACTTACTGGGTAGCAGCCCACATGGATAATAATCCCCGGCGCAATTGTTGTGTGAGCTATGTCAATGTATCGGGTACGGCTGAACCGAAAACTATCCAGATTGGCAACCAGCAACTGATGACACTGGATGCTTCGCAATCATTTGTTGATTGGGCTCTAGAGGAATACAAGAGCTATATAGAATTCCATAACTTCAGCTTCCTGGTTGATTTTTTAAGCAAAAACAGCGAAATCGAATACATTGTTGATATTGGCTGTGGTTTCGGAGCAATATCCCTGTTAATGCAAAACTATCTCAATGAGCTGTACCCCCGGATCAAAGTAGTTCCTGTAGATATCAAAAATGCTTACGCTAATTGCGATGGAACTTTTTGTGACGATCCACAGCCCATCAACTTAATTCCGGCTCAGGAAATTGCTGGCGCAAATCCTGCAACCACTTTATTTACCGCGATACACGCTTATACCGGCTTGCCTTCGGAAAAAAGGCAACTTTGCCAAGAGATTGCCCAGGGGAAAACTGAGTTTTATCTCACCACACTCATAAACAACAATCCTGGTTGTTTTGTCCTGATCACCGAAGACCCGAACGTATCCTCACCCCAGCAATATATTCCCCCGGAGCTGGTGTACACCAAACATTACCACGCGCTCGCGCAGAGCCCTACGCTGGAAGAGCTTGAGACAGAACCCTGTCGCCAGGCAAAAGCCGCAGAAATGAACGCAGAAAATGCTGATATCTACCGGTTAAACCAGTTACTGGCAAAACTTCCTGCGCAGCGGGATCATTATCTGTCTTTGACCTCCATGTATACAGAAGATCTTCAATGGCAAATTCGCTCAGTACCTTGGCGATACACGCCGGATTATATCTTCAATGGTGCTCTTAAAAGCATGACACTGGACGAGGGGATTAAATCCTTCGATAGCATCAAATCTGAGGTCAAAAAACATAAGCTGGAGTTACGTTGCTGGCATGTCTATCGCCAGAATATCAATGCCTCAGAAGCTTCCCGGTGAATCTGGACACCCACCAAAACACACTCGGCTGATGGTCGGACAGCATTACCTCAAACACACTTTTATAGATATTTCAGTAAAATGAACTTCTGAACAGAACAGCAGTCTGCTTTTTATATTTTCATGAATTGATGAAATATAATTATGTATAGAACCTCTGCTGGCATCAGTGGTCAATACGCAGGGCCGGGTAATGATTATAACCAACCGGAAAACTGTACCGCTTCTTCAAAGCCCGGGCGGTATAGACATGCCAACGTCAAACAATGGCATAATTCCCCCCGCACTACCCCCGGGCGTAATGAATGTTATCATTCTGCTGGCGCATGTTCTTCTCATTATCTATTGTGCCGCTCTGTAAATCCTGCCCGGGATTTTAATGCCCTTATCAACCAGGAAATAATGGCTGGTCTGGTGAGTAAATCGAATCGTTTCGGTCATCGCTATAATGGGAGACCTCACAGCCAATATGCCAATTCAATTAAAAAATACACGTCAGCTTCTAAAAGGCCGTTAAATCGGGCTGAACAAAGCCAGTTAATAAATTTTCTGCAAACATTTACCGCAACACGACGTTGGCATTGGCGAAGCCTGACGACAACACTTCATTCATTGACTTCAGCGGGTGTATTTACCCCTCATAGCCCCTTGGACAAGCGTGTTCAGCTCACTCAAACGACCTTATTGTCGACTCTACTGGATGCAATAATATTCAAGTGCAACCAGAAACCCGACGTCAGGGATATTGATGCCCAGGGAATCGCCAACCTGCTGTGGGCCATGGCCAAACTGATGGACAACGGGCAGGAGTGGACACCAGGGCTCAAAGAGGCCGTGGCCGCTCTATTGCCCCATGTAATCGCACAGAGAGATCAATTTAATACCCAGGGTATCGCCAACCTGCTGTGGGCCATGGGGAAACTGGTTGACAACAGACATGAGCGGACACCAGAGATCAAAGCGACCGTGGCCGGGTTGTTGCCCACCGTGACCGCACAGAAAGCTGACTTCAATCAACAGGAAATCGCCAACCTGCTGTGGGCCATGGCCAAACTGGTGGACAACGGGCAGCAACGGACACCCGAGTTCAAACAGACCCTGGCCGCGTTGTTGCCCCAGGTGAACAGACAGCAAGCTGACTTTAAACCACAGGAAATCGCCAACCTGCTGTGGGCCATGGCCAAACTGGTGGACAACGGGCAGGAGCGAACACCCGAGTTCAATGAGGCCGTGGCCGCCCTTTTGCCCCACGTGAACGCACAGCAAGCTGACTTTAAACCACAGGGTATCGCCAACCTGCTGTGGGCCATGGCGAAACTGGTGGATATCGGTCAGGAGCAAATACCAGGGCTCAAAGAGGCCGTGGCTGTTCTGCTGCCCCACGTGAGCGCACAGAAAGCTCACTTTAAACCACAGGGTATCACTAACCTGCTGTGGGCCATGGCGAAATTGTTGGGCAAAGGGCAGAAGCGGACACCCCAGTTCAACGAGGCCGTGGCCGCGCTGCTGCCCCTGGTGAACCCACAGACAGACCAATTTAATGATCAGGGGATTGCCAACCTGTTGTGGGCCATGGCAAAACTGATGGACAACGAGCAGAAGCGGTTACCAGAGTTCAACGCCGCCGTGGCCGGTCTGTTGCCTCACTTGAACGTACACAAAGCGAACAAGCCACAGGAGATTGCCAACCTGGTATGGGCCATGGCGAAACTGGTAGATAACGGCCAGCAGCCATCACCAGGGCTCAAACAGGCCGTAATCGCGCTGTTCCCTCAAGTGAGCAGACAGAAAGACCCATTTTTTCCTCAGCATACCGCTAACCTGCTGTGGGCCATGGCCAAACTGTTGGACAACGGGCAGGAGCAGACACCAGAATTCAACCAGGCCGTGGCCGCGCTGTTGTCCAGCGTGAAAGCACAGAAAGACCAATTTATTCCTCAGCATATCGCCAACCTGCTGTGGGCCATGGCGAAACTGGCGGACAACGGGTACGAACAGACACCAGAGTTCAACGACACCCTGGCTGCGCTGTTGACCTGCGTAATCGTACAAAAAGCTAATTTTAAACCACAGGGGGTCGCCAACCTGCTCTGGGCCATGGCAAAACTGGTGGACAACGGACAAGACCGGACACCAAAGCTGAACGAGGCCGTGGCCGCACTGTTGCTCCCGGTGAACGCACTGAAAGACCAATTCGTTCCTCAACATATCGCCAACCTGCTGTGGGCCATGGCGAAACTGGTGGACAACGGGCAGGAGCAGACATCAGGGCTCAATCAGACCGTGGCCGCACTGTTGCTCCTCGTGAACTCACAGAAAGCCAACTTTAACCCGCAGGGTATCACCAACCTGCTGTGGGCCATGGCGAAACTGGCGGACAACGGCCAAAAGCGGACACCAGAGTTTAACCAGGCCCTGGTGGCGCTGTTACCCCGGGTGAACACACAGATAGCTGACTTTAAACCACAGGAAATCGCCAACCTGTTGTGGGTCATGGCGAAACTGGTGGACAGCGAACAGGGGCGGACACCAGAGTTCAACAAGGCTGTGGCCGCGCTATTGCCCCATGTAAGCGCTCAGAAAGCGAACTTCAAACCACAGGAAATCGCCAACCTGCTGTGGGCCATGGCGAAACTGGTAGACAACGGTCAAGAGCGGACACCTGCGCTTAACGGGGCCATTGCCACATTATTGCCGCACGTAAACCCCCATAAAAACCAGTTTATTCCTCAGGGTATCGCCAACCTGGTGTGGGCCATGGCGAAACTGGTGGACAACGGGCAAGAGCAGACACCAGGGCTCAAAGAGGCGATAGCCCTGCTGTTGCCCCACGTGAACGCACAGCAGGCTAAGTTTAAACCACAAGGTATTGCCAACCTGCTGATGGCCATGGCGAAACTGGGTGAACTCGTTGAGCTGAACGTGCTTACCTCTACGTTCGAATCGCTTGTCCACCGAATCAGTGACAACCCTCAGTTCTCGCTGCAAGAGATATCGATGTCTCTCTGGGGAGTAATGGTCTGCTGTGCCCGGTTGTCGCTGACCTCCAATGCCAATAAAAATAACGTGCTTGAACAGCTCATGAATCACCTGTTTACTCGCCTGGAAAGTACACCCACAGACAATGAAGAGGATCTATCCATCATTGCCATGGCCGCAAGTTGGCTTGGGAGACCGTGTCCGGTCATCCCGCATTACCAGACCACCAGGTCAAAACCTCAAACCGACTTCCGCGATCAGCTCCAATCATGCATTCCCTCTTTGAAGATTGAAGAAGAAAAGAGTCTGAACTCTTTACCGCCGGTTGACCTGATTCTGCCGGATCACAACATTGTTATTGAAGTTCAGGGACCGTTTCATTACGTGAGTAACGATTTCAAAACCAGAAATGGTGCGACTCTGCTGAAAATCGCACTGCTGCAAAAAGCAGGATTTGAGGTCATTGAAATCCCGGTTAATCAGCTTTGGAACCAAAATTCAATCAAACTATGTATTGATCACATAAAGACCAGGATAGGCATTTTCAGTAAAATGAACTTCTGAACAGCACAGCAGTCTGTTTTTTATATTCTCATGAATTAATAAAATATAAATATGCATAAAGCTTCTGCTGATATCAGTGGTCAATACGCAAGACCATGTAATGGTCAAAACCAACCAGATGCTCCTGCCGCTTCCTCAAGGCATGTAAGATATAGAAATGCCACCGTCAGACAGCGGGATAATCCCCCCCGCTCTACCCCGGAACGTAATGAATTTTACCATTCTTCTGTCGTACGCCCTTCTCTACAGCGTCGTTCAGTAAACTCTGCACAAGATTTTAACGCCCTCATTAAACAGGAAATAATAGCTGATCTGATCAGTAAATCAGATTATTTCGGTCATCACTATGATGGGAGAAATCACGGGTACTATGCCAGTTCAATTAAAAAATACACGTCAGCTTCTAAAAGACCGTTAAATCGAACAGAACAAAGCCAGCTGATGCGTTTGCTGCAAAATTTCACAGCAACACGGGGCTGGAATTGGCTGAGCCTGACGACAACATTTCACTCATTGACTTCAGCGGGTGTTTTTACTCTTCATAAACCCATGGATAAGCGAGTTAAACTTGCCCAGGCTAACTTATTGTCAACGCTATTTGATTCAATAATATTTAACTGCAACCAAAAATCTCCAGCCAGGGATATTGATGCCCAGGATATTGCCAATCTGCTGTGGGCCACGGCCAAACTGGGTGAACTCATTGAGCTGAACCTGGCTACCTCTACGTTCGAATCGCTTGTCTATCGAATCAACAAGAACCTGCTGTTTTTTCAGGAAGAGATATCGATGTCTCTCTGAGGAGTCTTGGTATGCTGTGCCAGGTTGGCTCTGGACTCCAATGCCAATAAAAAGAATGTGTTTGAAAAGCATCTGGATGACTTGTTTACTCGCCTGAAAAATACCTCACCAGATAATGAAGAGGATCAATCCATCATGTTCATGGCCGCAAGTTGGCATGGCAGAACCTGTCCGTTCTCACTTACCAGACAAACATTTCAAAAATCCAGGTCGACTTCCGCGATCAACTCAAATCATCTATTCCATCTTTGAAGATCGAAGAGGAAAAGAGTCTGAACTCACTGCCTCCGGTTTACCTGCTACTGCCGGATCACAACATGGTGATTGAAATTCAGGGACCGTCTCATTACGTGGGTGGTGATTTCAAAACCAGAAAGGGTTCGACTCTGCTGAAAATCGCACTGCTGCAAAAAGCAGGATTTGAGGTTATTGAAATCCCGACTAACCAGCTTTTGCACAACAATTTAATGAAACCCTATAATGATAAAATAAAGATCAGGGTAAGCATCCCGCCCCAGGGGCATGACTCTGTTTCACTTAAAAGAGGCTGGACAGATGCTGCATACGTGACTGCTGAAGAACATTCTGCAGAGCAAACCAACCCGGCAAAGAAGAAGAAAACAAACAGTCAGTAATCGCCTTCCATCCATCATGACTCAAGTAAATTTTTCTGCAAAATGAACTTCTGAGCAGAACAGCAGTCTTTTTTATATTTTCATGAATTAATGAAATATAATTATGGATAGAAGTTCTGCTGGTATCAGTGGCAAATACACAACATCAAATAACGGTTACACCCAACCTAATGGCCATGCCCCTTCTTCAAGGCGTGGACGATACCGACATGCCACCGTCAGACAATGGAATCATCCCCCCCGCACAGCACCGGGTCGCAATGAATTTTACCATTCTTCTGACACACGCTCTTCTCAACATCTACAGTATCGCTCAGTAAACTCGGCTCATGATTTTAATGCCCTCATTAAACCGGAAATAATGGATGGTCTGGTGAGTAAATTGAATCGTTTCGGCCATCACTACAATGGGAAAAATCACAGTCAATATGCCAATTCAATTAAAAAATACACGTCAGCGGCTAATAGACCGTTAAATCGAGGGGAACAAAGCCAGCTAATGCGTTTGCTGCAAAATTTTACCGCAACACGGGGCTGGAGTTGGCGAAGCCTGTCAACAACACTTCATTCATTGACTTCAGCGGGTGTTTTTACAACTCATAAACCCATGGATGGGCGTGTTAAGCTTACCCAAGATGCCATATTGTCAACACTACTGGATGCAATAGTATTCAAGTGCCATCAAAAACCTGAAGCCAGCGATATTGATGCTCAGGGAATCGCCAATCTGCTGTGGGCCATGGCGAAACTGGTGAGCAATGGGCAAGAGTGGACATTAGGGCTCAAAGAGGCCCTGGCCGCACTGTTGCCCCACGTGAACACACAGAAAGCTAACTTTAAACCACAGGAAGTCACCAACCTGCTGTGGGCCATGGCGAAACTGGTGGACAACGGGCTGGAGCGGACACCAGGACTCAAAGAGGCCGTGGCCACGCTGTTGCCCCTCGTGAACGCACAGAAAAACCACCCCCAGGGCGTTGCCAACCTGCTGTGGGCCATGGCGAAACTGGTGGACAACGGGCAAGAGATGATACCAAGGTTCAACGAAACTGTGGCCGCGCTGTTTCCCCACGTGAACGCACAGAAAGATCAATTCAGTGCTCAGGGAATCGCCAACCTGTTGTGGGCCATGGCGAAACTTGTAGACAACGAGCTGGAGCAAACACCTGGACTCAAAGCGGCCGTGAACGCGCTATTGTCCCGCGTGAACCTACAGAGAGACCAATTTATTCCTCAGCATATCGCCAACCTGCTGTGGGCCATGGCGAAACTGGTGGACAACGGGCTGGAGAGGACGCCAGGCCTTAACGAAGCCGTGGCCGCACTGTTGCCCCAAGTGAAGGCACAGAAAGACTGGTTTATTCCTCAGCATATCGCCAACCTGCTGTGGGCCATAGCGAAACTGGTGGAAAACGGGCTGGAGCGGACACCGGGGCTCCACGTGGCCGTGGCCGCACTGTTGCCCCACATGAACGCGCAGAAAGACCAATTTACTGCCCAGGGTATAGCCAACCTGCTATGGGCCATAGCGAAACTGGTGGACCACGGGCTGGAGCGGACACCTGAACTCAACGTGGCCGTGGCCGCTCTGTTGCCCCAATTGAACGCGAAAGTTCACCTTCAATCGCAGGAAATCGCCAACCTGCTGTGGGCCATGGCGAAACTGGTAGACAACGGGCAGGAGCGGACATCAGAGCTGAACAAGGCCGTGGCCGCGCTGTTGCCCCTGGTGAACGTACAAAAAGCTAACTTTAAACCACAGGGTATCACCAACCTGCTATGGGCTATGGCAAAACTCGAGGACAAAGGGCAGAAGCGGATACCAGGTCTCAACAAGACAGTGGCCGTGCTGTTGCCCCTGGTGAACGAACAAAAAGCTAACTTTAAACCACAGGCTACCGCCATCCTGTTGTGGGCCATAGCGAAACTGGAGGACAACCGGCAGGAGCAGACACCGGGGCTCAACGAGGCCGTGGCCGCGCTGCTGCCCCTCGTGAACGTACAAAAAGCTAACTTTAAACCACAGGGTATCGCCAACCTGCTGTGGGCCATGGCGAAACTGGTAGACAACAGACAGGAGCAGACACCAGAACTCAACGAGACCGTGACCGCGCTGATGCCCCTCGTGAATGGACAAAAAGCTCACTTTAAACCACAGGGGATCGCCAACCTGCTTTGGGCCATGGCGAAACTGGTGGACAACACGCAGGAGCAGACAGCAGAGTTCAAAGAAGCTGTGGCCGCGCTGTTGCCCCAAGTGAATGCACAAAAAGCTAATTTTAAACCACAGGAAATCGCTAACCTGATGTGGGCCATGGCGAAACTGGGTGAACTCATTGAACTGAACGTGGCTATCTCTACGTTCCAATCGCTTGTCTATCGAATCAGTGAGAACCTTCAGTTTTCTCAGGAAGAGATATCGATGTCTCTCTGGGGAGTAATGGTATGCTGTGCCAGGTTGTCTCTGGACTCCAACGCCAATGAAAATAATGTGTTTGAAAAGCACATGGATGACCTGTTGACTCGCCTGGAAAATACATCGCCAGAGAATGGCGAGGATCAATCCATCATGATCATGGCCGCCAGTTGGCTTGGCAGGGCCTGTCCGGTCGTTCGCCATTACCAGACAATCATTTCAAAAAACCAGGCCGACTTCCGTGATCAACTCAAATCATCTATTCCTTTTTTGAAGATTGAAGAAGAAAAGAGTCTAAACTCATTACCACCGGTTGACCTGCTTTTGCCAGATCACAACATGGTGATTGAAGCTCAGGGACCCTATCATTACGTGGGTGGTGATTTCAAAACCAGGAACGGTTCGACTCTGCTGAAAATCGCACTGCTGCAAAAAGCAGGATTTGAGGTCATTGAAATCCCGGCTAACCAGCTTTTGAGCAATGGTTTAATGAAACCATACATTGATCAAATAAGGACCAGGGTAAGCAACCCGCCACAGGGTCATGGCTCTGTATCACTTAAAAGAGGGTGGACAGGCGCTACATACGTGACTGGTGAAGAACATTTAGCAGAGCAAACCAACCCGGCAAAGAAGAAGAAAACAAACAGTCAGTAATCGCCTTCCATCCATCATGACTCAAGTAAACTTTTTGTAAAATGAACTTCTGAGCAGAACAGCAGTCTATTTTTTATATTTTCATGAATTAATGAAATATAATTATGGATAGAAGTTCTGCTGGTATCAGTGGTCAATACCCAAGATCAGATAACGGTTACACCCAACCGAATGGCCGTGCCCCTTCTTCAATGCGTGGGCGATACCGACATGCCACAGTCAGACCATGGAATCATCCCCCCCGCACGGCACCGGGTCGCAATGAATCTTACCATTTTTCTGGTGCACGCTCTTCTCAACATTTACAGTGTCGTTCAGTCAACTCTGCTCAAGATTTTAATGCCCTTATCAAACCGGAAGTAATGGCTGACCTGGTAAATAAATCGCATCACTTCGGTCATCGCTATGATGGGAGAAATCACGGTCAGTATGCCAGTTCAATTAAAAAATACGCATCAGCTGCTCAAAGACCGTTAAATCGCACAGAACAAAGCCAGCTGATGCGCTTGCTGCAAAATTTTACCGTAACACGGAGCTGGAATTGGCGAAGCCTGACGACAACACTTCACTCATTTACTTCAGCGGGTGTTTTTACCCCTCATAAACCCATGGATGAGCGTGTTCAGCTCACTCAAGTTACCTTACTGTCGACCCTGCTTGATGCAATAATATTTAACAGCAACCAAAAACCGGAAGCCCGTGATATTGGTGCTCAGGAAATCGCTAACCTGCTGTGGGCCATGGCGAAACTGGTGGACAACGGGCAGGAGTGGACGCCAGAGCTCAACGAGGCTGTGGCCGTGTTGTTGCCCCATGTGAACGCACAGAAAAAACAATTTATTCCTCAGGGAATCGCCAACCTGCTGTGGGCCATGGCGAAACTGGTGGACAACGGGCTGGAGCGTACACCAGGACTCAAAGAGGCTGTGGCCACCCTGCTGCCCCTACTGAATGCAAAGAGAGACCAATTTAAGGCCCAGGGTATTGCCAACGTGCTGTGGGCCATGGCGAAACTGATGGACAACGATCAAAAGTGGGTACCAGGGCTCAAAGAGACTGTGGCCGTGTTGTTGCCCCACGTGAACGCACAGAAAAACCAATTTAATGCCCAGGAAATCGCCAACCTGCTGTGGGCCATGGCGAAACTGGTGGACAAAGGGCTGGTGCGGACACCAGGTCTCAATGAGGTCGTGGCCGCGCTGTTGCCCCACATGAACGTACAAAAAGCGAACTTTAAACCACAGGCTATCGTCAACCTGCTGTGGGCCATGGCCAAACTGGTGGACAGCGGGCAGGAGCGGACACCAGAGTTCAACAATGCCATGGGCGCGCTGTTGCCCCTGGTGAACGCAAAGAAAGACCAGTTTATTCCTCAGCATATCGTCAACCTGCTGTGGGCCATGGCAAAACTGGAGGACAACGGGCTGGTGCGGACACCAGAGTTCAACGAGGCTGTTGTCGCGCTGCTGCCCCTCGTAAACGCACAGAAAGACCAGCTTAGTCCTCAGCATATCGCCAACCTGCTGTGGGCTATGGCAAAACTCGAGGACAAAGGGCAGGAGCGGATAACAGGTCTCAACGAGACCGTGGCCCTGCTGTTGCCCCTCGTGAACGCACAAAAAGCTGACTTTAAACCTCAGGAAATCTCCAACCTGCTGTGGGCCATGGCGAAACGGGTGGACAACGGGCAGCAGCAGACACCAGAGTTCAACGAAGCCGTCGCTGCGCTGTTGCCCTGCGTGACTGTACTAAAAGCCAACTTTACTCCACAGCATATCGCTAACCTGCTGTGGGCCATGGCGAAACTGGTAGATAACGGGCAGGAGCAAACACCAGGGTTGAAAAAGGCCGTGGCCGCGCTGTTGCCCCACGCGAATGCCCAGAAAGACCAATTTACTGCCCAGGGCATCGCCAACCTGCTACTGGCCATGGCGAAACTGGTAGATAACGGGCAGGAGCAAACACCAGAGTTCAAAAAGGCCGTGGCCGCGCTGTTGCCCCGCGTGAACGCACAGAAAGACCAGTTTAGCCCTCAGCATATCGCCAACCTGCTGTGGGCCATGGCGAAACTGGTGGACAACGGGCAGGAGCCGACACCAGGTCTCAACGCGGCCGTGGCGGCGCTGTTGCCCTTCGTACAGATACAAAAAGCTAACTTTAACCCACAGGAAACCACCAACCTGCTTTGGGCCATGGCGAAACTGGTGGACAACGGGCTGGAGCAGACACCAGAGGTCAACGAGGCCGTAACCGCGCTGATGTCCCTCGTGAATGGACAAAAAGCTCACTTTAAACCGCAGGGTATCGCCAACCTGCTGTGGGCCATGGCGAAACTGGTGGACAACGGGCTGGAGCAGACACCAGGTCTCAAAGAGGCCGTGGCCACCCTGTTGCCCCTCGTGAACGCACATAAATCGGACTTTACATCGCAGGAAATCGCTAACCTGCTGTGGGCCATTGCGAAACTGGGTGAACTCGTTGAGCTGAACGTGGTTACCTCTTCGTTCGAATCGCTTGTCTATCGAATCAGTACGAACCCTCAGCTTTCTCAGCCAGGGATATCGATGTCTCTCTGGGGAGTCATGGTATGCTGTGCCAGGTTGTTTCTGGACTCCAATACCAATAAAAATAACCTGTTTGAAAAACATCTGAATGACCTGTTGACTCGCCTGGAAAATACATCGCCAGATAATGAAGATGATCAATCCATCATCACCATGGCTGCAAGTTGGCTTGGCAGAGCCTGTCCGGTCGTTCGCCATTACCACACAAACATTTCAAAAACCCAAGCCGGCTTCCGCGATCAACTCCAATCATCTATTCCATCTTTGAAGATTGAACAAGAAAAGTGTCTGAACTCACTGCCTCCGGTTGATCTGTTACTGCCAGAGCACAACATGGTGATTGAAGTTCAGGGACCACATCATTACGTAGGTGGTGATTTCAATACCAGAAATGGTTCGACTCTGCTGAAAATAGCACTGTGGCAAAAAGCAGGATTTGAGGTCATTGAAATCCCGGCTAACCAGCTTTTGAGCAACGATTTAATGAAACCCTATATTGAGCAAATAAAGACCAAGGTAGGCATCCCGCCACAGGGTAATGGCTCTGTATCACTTAAAAGAAGGTGGGCAGGTGCTGCGTACGTGACTGGTGAAGAACATTTAGCAGAGCAAACCAACCCGGCAAAGAGGCAGAAAACAAACAGCCAGTAATCGCCTTCCTCCCATCATGACTCAAGTAAACTTTTCCACAAAATGAACTTCTGAACTGCACAGCAGTCTGCATTTTATATTTTCATGCATTAATGAAATATAATTATGGATAGAAGTTCTGCTGATATCAGTGGTCAATACGCAAGATCAGATAACGGTTACAACCAAGGCCATGCCCCTTCTTCAAGGCGTGGGCGATACCGACATGCCACAGTCAGACCATGGCATCATCCCCCCCGCAATGCACCGGGTCGCAATGAATTTTATCAGTCTTCTGGTACACGCTCTTCTCAACATCTACAGTGCCGTTCAGTCAACTTTGCTCAAGATTTTAATGCCCTCATCAAACCAGAAATAATGAATGATCTGGTGAGTCAATCGGAGCGTTTCGGTGATCGCTATAATGGGAGAAATCACGGGCAGTATGCCAGTTCAATTAAAAAATACACGTCAGCTGTTCAAAGACCATTAAATCGAGCTGAACAAAGCCAGCTGATACGTTTTCTGCAAAATTTCACAGCAACGCGGAGCTGGAACTGGCGAAGCCTGACGACAACACTTCACTCATTGACTTCAGCAGGGGTTTTTACCCCTTATCAACCCATGGATGAGCGTGTTAAGCGTACTCAAGCGGCCTTATTGTCAACGCTATTTGATTCAATAAAATTTAACTGCAACCAAAATCTTCCAGCCAGAGATATTGATACCCAGGGTGTCGCCAACCTGCTGTGGGCCATGGCAAAACTGGTGGACAACGGGCAGGAACGGACAACAGAACTCAACGAGGCCGTGGTCGCTTTGTTGCCCCTCGTGAACACACAGAAAGCTCACTTTAAACCACAGGAAGTCACCAACCTGCTGTGGGCCATGGCAAAACTGCTGGATAACGGCCAGGAGCGTACAGCAGAGTTCAAAGACGCTGTGGCCGCCCTGCTGCCCCTCGTCAACGCACAGAAAAACCAGTTTAATGCCCAGGCCATTACCAACCTGCTGTGGGCCATGGCGAAACTGATGGGCAACGGGCTGGAGCGGACACCAGAGCTCAACGAGGCCGTGGCCACGCTGTTGCCCCACGTGAACGCACAGAAAGACCAATTTATTCCGCAGGGTATCACCAACCTGCTGTGGGCCATGGCAAAAATGATAGACATCGGGCAGGAGCACACTGCTGGGGTCCAAAAGGCCGTAGCCGCGCTGTTGCCCCTCGTGAACGAAAAGGAAGACCAATTTAAAGCCCGGGATATCACCAACCTGCTGTGGTCCATGGCGAAACTGGTGGACAATGGGCTGGCCCGGACACCAGGGCTCAAAGAGGCTTTAGCCGTCCTGTTGCCCCTCGTGAACGTTCAGAAAAACCAATTTATTCCTCTGCAAATCGCCAACTTGCTGTGGGCCATGGCAAAACTGGTGGACAACGAGCAGAGGCTGACTCCAGAGTTCAAAGAGGTCTTGGTCGCGCTGTTGCCCCGGGTAAATGCACAGAAAGCCAACTTTAAACCACAGGAAATCGCCAATCTGCTGTCGGTCATGGCAAAACTGGTGGACAGCGGGCTGGAGCAAACCCCAGAGTTCAAAGAGGCCCTGGCAGCGGTGTTGCCCCTCGTGAACGCACAGAAAGCTAACTTCAAACCGGAGGAAATCACCAACCTTCTGTGGGCCATGGCAAAACTGGTGGACAACGGGCAGGAAAGGACATCTCGTCTGAAAGAGGCCATAGCCGCGCTGTTGCCCTGCGTGCACAGACAGAAAGACCAATTTGTTCCGCGGGGAGTCGCCAACTTGCTCTGGGCCATGGCGAAACTGGTGGACCACAGCCAGGAGCAGACACCAGATTTCAACCAGGCCGTGGCTGCGCTGTTGCCCCACGTGAAAGCGCAGAAAGCTGACTTTAAACCACAGGGAATCGCCAACCTGCTGTGGGCCATGGCGAAACTTTTGTACAACGGGATGGAGCTGACACCTGGGTTCAAAGAGGCCATGGCCGCACTGCTGCCCCAAGTGGACGCACAGAAAGACCAGTTTATTCCTCAGCATATCGCCAACCTGCTCTGGGCCATGGCAAAACTGGTGAATAGCGGCCTGGAGCGGACAAAAGAGTTCAAAGAGGCCGTGGCCGCGCTGCTGCCCCACGTGAACGCACAGAAAAACCAATTTAATGCCCGGAAAATTGCCAACCTGCTGTGGGCCATGGCGAAACTGGTGGACAACGGGCAGGAACGAACACCCGGGCTCAACGAGGCCGTGGCCTTACTGTTGCCACGGGTAAACGTACACAAAGACCAATTTAATGCCCAGGAAATCGCCAACCTGCTGTGGGCCATGGCGAAACTGGTGGACAACAGGCAGGAGCGAACAGCAGCGTTCAAAGAGGCTGTGGCCGTGTTGTTGCCCCACGTAAACGTACAGAAAGACCAATTTATTCCGCAGGCTATCACCAGCCTCCTGTGGGCCATGGCGAAACTGGTAGACAATGGGCAGAAGCTCACACCAGAGTTCAACGTGGCGGTGGTCGCGCTGTTGCCCCTCGTGAACGCACAAAAAGCGAACTTTAAACCACAGGAAATCGCTAACCTGCTCTGGGCCATGGCGAAACTGGGTGAACTCGTTGAGCTGAACGTGGTTACCTCTACATTCGAATCGCTTGTCTATCGAATCAGTACGAACCCTGAGCTTTCTCAGGCAGAGATATCGATGTCTCTCTGGGCCTTAATGGTATGCTGTGCCAGGTTGTTTCTGGACTCCAATACCAATAAAAATAACCTGTTTGAAAAACATCTGGATGACCTGTTCATTCGTCTGGAAAATACATCGCCAGATAATGGCGATGATCAATCCATCATTACCATGGCTGAAAGTTGGCTTGGCAGAGCCCGTCCGGTCGTTCGCCATTACCACACAAACATTTCAAAAACCCAGGCCGACTTCCGCGATCAACTCCAATCATCTATTCCATCGTTGAAGATTGAAGAAGAAAAGAGTCTGAACTCATTACCTTCGGTTGACCTGCTTTTGCCAGATCACAATATTGTGATTGAAGTTCAGGGACCACATCATTACGTGGGTGGTGATTTCAACACCAGGAAGGGTTCGACTCTGCTGAAAATCGCACTGTGGCAAAAAGCAGGATTTGAGGTCATTGAAATCCCGACTAACCAGCTTTTGAATAAAGCTTTAATGAAACCATACATTGACCAAATAAAGACCAGGATAGGCATCCCGCCACAGGAGCATGGCTCTATATCACTTAAAAGAGGGTGGACAGACGCTGCAGACGTGACTGGTGAAGAACATTTACCAGAGCAAACCAACCCGGTAAAGAGGAAGAAAACAAACAGTCAGTAATCGCCTTCCTCCCATCATGACTCAAGTAAACTTTGCCGCACAATGAACTTCTGGGCAGAACAGCAGTCTGCTTTATTATATTTTCATGAATGAATGAAATATAATTATGGATAGAAACTATGCTGGTATCAGTGGTCAATACGCAAGATCAGATAACGGTTACAACCAAGGCCATGCCCCTTCTTCAAGGCGTGGGCGATACCGACATGCCACAGTCAGACAATGGAATCATCCCCCCCGCACGGCACCGGGTCGCAATGAATTTTGCCGTTCTTCTGGCACACGCTCTTCTCAACATCTACAGCACCGTACAGTAAACACTGCTCAAGATTTTAATGCCCTCATCAAACCAGAAATAATGGATGATCTGGTGAGTCAGTCGGAGCGTTTCGGTCATCGCTATAATGGGAGAAATCACGGACAATATGCCAGTTCAATTAAAAAATACACGTCAGCTGTTCAAAGACCGTTAAATCGAGGTGAACAAAGCCAGCTGATGCGTTTGCTGGAAAATTTCACGGCAACAAGGAACTGGAATTGGCGAAGCCTGACGACAACACTTCACTCATTGACTTCAGCAGGTGTTTTTACCACTCATCAACCCATGGATGAGCGTGTTAAGCGTACTCAAGCGGCCTTATTGTCAACGCTATTTGATTCAATAACATTTAACTGCAAACAAAAACCTGAAGCCAGGGATATTGATGCCCAGGGTGTCGCCAACCTGCTGTGGGCCATGGCAAAACTGGTGGACAACGGGCAGGAATGGACACCAGAGTTCAACGGGGCCGTGGTCGCTTTGTTGCCCCACGTGAACACACAGAAAGCTCACTTTAAACCACAGGAAGTCACCAACCTGGTGTGGGCTAAGGCAAAACTGCTGGACAACGGCCAGGAGCCTACAGCAGAGTTCAAAGGGGCTGTGGCCGCCCTGTTGCCACTCGTCAACGCACAGAAAAGCCAGTTTAATGCCCAGGCCATTACCAACCTGCTGTGGGCCATGGCGAAACTGATGGGCAACGGGCTGGAGAGGACACCAGGGCTCAACGAGGCCGTGGCCACGCTGTTGCCCCGCGTGAACGCACAGAAAGACCAATTTATTCCGCAGGGTATCACCAACCTGCTGTGGGCCATGGCAAAAATGGTAGACATCGGGCAGGAGCACACTCCAGGGGTCAAAGAGGCCGTAGCCGAGCTGTTGCCCCTCGTGAACGCAAAGCAAGACCAATTTAATGCTCAAGATATCACCAACCAGCTGTGGGCCATGGCAAAACTGGTGGACAACGAGCAAAGGCTGACTCCAGAGTTTAAAGAGGCCGTGGTGGCGCTGTTGCCCCACGTAAATGCACAGAAAGCCAACTTTAAACCACAGGAAATCGCCAATCTGCTGTCGGTCATGGCAAAACTGGTGGACAGCGGGCTGGAGCAAACCCCAGAGTTCAAAGAGGCCGTGGCAGCGGTGTTATCTCAGGTGAACGCACAGAAAGCTAACTTCAAACCGCAGGAAATCACCAACCTTCTGTGGGCCATGGCGAAACTGGTGGAAAATGGGCAGGAACGGACACCTCGTCTGAAAGAGGCCATAGCCGCGCTGTTGCCCTGCGTGCACAGACAGAAAGACCAATTTGTTCCGCAGGGAGTCGCCAACTTGATCTGGGCCATGGCGAAACTGGTGGACAACAGCCAGGAGCAGACACCAGATTTCAACCAGGCCGTGGCTGCGCTGTTGCCCCATGTGAAAGTACAGAACGCTCACTTTAAACCACAGGGAATCGCCAACCTGCTGTGGGCCATGGCGAAACTTTTGTACAACGGGATGGAGTTGACACCTAGGTTCAAAGAGGCCGTGGCCGCACTGCTTCCCCACGTGGACGCCCAGAAAGACCAGTTTATTCCTCAGAATATCGCCAACCTGCTGTGGGCCATGGCAAAACTGGTGAATAGCGGCCAGGAGTGGACAAAAGAGTTCAAAGAGGCCGTGGCCGCGCTGCTGCCCCGCCTGAACGCACAGAAAAACCAATTTAATGCCCAGGAAATCGCCAACCTGCTGTGGGCCATGGCGAAACTGGTGGACAACGGGCAGGAACAAACACCCGGGCTCAGCGAGGCCGTGGCCGCGCTGCTGCCCCGCCTGAACGCACAGAAAAACCAATTTAATGCCCAGGAAATCGCCAACCTGCTGTGGGCCATGGCGAAACTGGTGGACAACGGGCTGGAGCGAACAGCAGCGTTCAAAGAGACCGTGGCCGTGTTGTTGCCCCACGTAAACGTACAGAAAGACCACTTTATTCCTCAGGCTGTCACCAACCTGCTGTGGGCCATGGCGAAACTGGTAGACAATGGACAGGAGCACACACCAGAGCTCAACGTGGCTGTGGTCGCGCTGTTGCCCCTCGTGAACGCACAAAAAGCTAACTTTAAACCACAGGAAATCGCTAACCTGCTCTGGGCCATGGCGAAACTGGGTGAACTCGTTGAGCTGAACGTGGTTACCTCCACGTTCGAATCGCTTGTCTATCGAATCAGTACGAACCCTCAGTTTTCTCAGAAAGAGATATCGATGTCTCTCTGGGCATTAATGGTATGCTGTGCCAGGTTGTCTCTGGATTCCAATGCCAATAAAAGTAACGTGTTTGAAAAGCATATGGATGACCTGTTGACTCGCCTGGAAAATACATCGCCAGATAATGAAGAGGATCAATCCATCATGATCATGGCCGCAAGTTGGCTTGGCAGAACCTGTCCGGTCGTTCGCCATTACCAGACAAACATTTCAAAAAACCAAGCCGACTTCCGCGATCAACTCCAATCATCTATTCCATCTTTGAAGATTGAAGAAGAAAAGAGTCTGAAATCATTACCTCCGGTTGACCTGCTACTGCCAGATCACAACATGGTGATTGAAGTTCAGGGTCCCTCTCATTATGTGGGTGGTGATTTCAAAACCAGGAATGGTTCAACTCTGCTGAAAATCGCATTGCTGCAAAAAGCAGGATTTGAGGTCATTGAAATCCCGGCTAACCAGCTTTTGAGTAACGATTTAATGAAACCATATATTGATCAAATAAAGACCAGGATAGGCATCCCGCCACAGGGTCATGGCTCTGTATCACTTAAAAGAAGGTGGGCAAGTGCTGCATACGCGACTGGTGAAGAACATTTAGCAGGGCAAACCAACCCGGCAAAGAGGAAGAAAACAAACAGTCAGTAATTGCCTTCCTCCCATCATGACTCAAGTAAACTTTGCCACACAATGAACTTCTGGGCAGAACAGCAGTCTGCTTTTTATATTTTCATGAATTAATGAAATATAATTATGGATAGAAGTTCTGCTGGTATCAGTGGTCAATACGCAAGATCAGATAACGGTTACAATCAACCGAATGGTCGTGCCCCTTCTTTAGGGCGTGGGCGATACCGACATGCCACAGTCAGACAATGGAATCATCCCCCCGCACTGCACTGGTTCGCAATCAATTTTACCATTCTTCTGGTACACGCTCTTCTCAACATCTACAACGCCGTTCAGTCAACTCTGCTCAAGATTTTAATGCCCTCATCAAACCACCAATAATGGCTGGTCTGGTGAGTCAATCGGATCGTTTCGGTCATCGCTATAATGGGAAAAATCACGGGCAATATGCCAGTTCAATTAAAAAATACACGTCAGCTGTTCAAAGACCGTTAAATCGAGGTGAACAAAGCCAGCTGATGCGTTTGCTGCAAAATTTCACGGCAACACGGAGCTGGAATTGGCGAAGCCTGACGACAACATTTCACTCATTGACTTCAGCGGGTGTTTTTACCTCTCATCAACCCATGGATGAGCGTGTTAAGCGTACTCAAGCGGCCTTATTATCAACGCTATTTGATTCAATAATATTTAACTGCAACCAAAAACCTGAAGCCAGGGATATTGATGCCCAGGGTGTCGCCAACCTGCTGTGGGCCATGGCAAAACTGGTGGACAACGGGCAGGAACGGACACCAGAGTTCAACGAGGCCATGGTCGCTTTGTTGCCCCACGTGAACACACAGAAAGCTCACTTTAAACCACAGGAAGTCACCAACCTGCTGTGGGCCATGGCAAAACTGCTGGACAACGGCCAAGAGCGTACAGCAGAGTTCAAAGAGGCTGTGGCCGCCCTGTTGCCCCTCGTCAACGCACAGAAAAACCAGTTTAATGCCCAGGCCATTGCCAACCTGCTGTGGGCCATGGCAAAACTGGTGGGCAAGGGGCTGGAGCGAACACCAGGGTTCAAAGAGGCTGTGGCCGCTCTGTTGCCCCACGTGAACGCACATAAAGACCAATTTATTCCGCAGGGTATCGCCAACCTGCTGTTGGCCATGGCGAAAATGGTAGACATCTGGCAGGAGCACACTCCGGGAGTCAAAGAGGCCGTAGCCGCGCTGTTGCCACTCGTGAACGCACAGGAAGACCAGTTTAATGCTCAGGATATCGCCAACCTGCTGTGGGCCATGGTAAAACTGGTGGACAACGAGCAGAGGCTGACTCCAGAGTTCAAAGAGGCCGTGGTCACGCTGTTGCCCCACGTAAATGCACAGAAAGCCAACTTTAAACGGCAGGAAATCGCCAATCTGCTGTGGGCCATGGCAAAACTGGTGGACAACGGGCAGGAGCAAACCCCAGCGCTCAAAGAGGCCGTGGCAGCGGTGTTGTCTCAGGTGAATGCAAAGAAAGCTAACTTCAAACCGCAGGAAATCACCAACCTTCTGTGGGCCATGGCAAAACTGGTGGACAACGGGCAGGAAAGGACATCTCGTCTGAAAGAGGCCATAGCCGCGCTGTTGCCCTGCGTGCACAGACAGAAAGACCAATTTGTTCCGCGGGGAGTCGCCAACTTGCTCTGGGCCATGGCGAAACTGGTGGACCACAGCCAGGAGCAGACACCAGATTTCAACCAGGCCGTGGCTGCGCTGTTGCCCCTCGTGAAAGTACAGAACGCTCACTTTAAACCGCAGGGAATCGCCAACCTGCTGTGGGCCATGGCGAAACTTTTGTACAACGGGATGGAGTTGACACCTGGGTTCAAAGAGGCCGTGGCCGCACTGCTGCCCCACGTGGACGCACAGAAAAACCAGTTTATTCCTCAGCATATCGCCAATCTGCTCTGGGCCATGGCAAAACTGGTGAATAGCGGCCAGGAGCGGACAGAAGAATTCAAAGAGGCCGTGGTCGCCCTGTTGCCCCGCCTGAACGCACAGAAAAACCAATTTAATGCCCAGGAAATCGCCAACCTGCTGTGGGCCATGGCGAAACTGGTGGACAACGGGCAGGAACAAACACCCGGGCTCAACGAGGCCGTGGCCGCACTGTTGCCACACGTAAACGTACACAAAGACCAATTTAATGCTCAGGAAATCGCCAACCTGCTGTGGGCCATGGCGAAACTGGTAGACAACGGGCAGGAGCGAACAGCAGCGTTCAAAGAGACCGTGGTCGTGTTGTTGCCCCACGTAAACGAGCAGAAAGACCAATTTATTCCTAAGGCTATCACCAACCTGCTGTGGGCCATGGCGAAACTGGTAGACAACGGGCAGGAGCACGCACCAGAGCTCAACGTGGCTGTAGTCGCGCTGTTGCCCCTCGTGAACGCACAAAAAGCTAACTTTACACCACAGGAAATCGCTATCCTGCTCTGGGCCATTGCGAAACTGGGTGAACTCGTTGAGCTAAACATGGTTAACTCTACGTTCGAATCGCTTGTCTATCGAATCAGTACGACCCCTCAATTTTCTCCGCAAGAGATATCGATGTCTCTCTGGGGCGTAATGGTATGCTGTGCCAGGTTGTTTCTGAATTCCAATACCAATAAAAGCAACGTGTTTGAAAAGCACATGGATGACCTGTTCACTCGTCTGGAAAATACATCCCCAGACAATGAAGATGAAGAACCCATCATTACCATGGCTGCAAGTTGGCTTGGCAGAGCCTGTCCGTTCGTTCGCCATTACCAGACAAACATTTCAAAAAGCCAGGTCGACTTCCGCGATCAACTCCAATCATCTATTCCATTTTTGCGGATCGAAGAGGAAAAGAGTCTGAACTCACTGCCTCCGGTTGACCTGCTACTGCCAGATCACAACATGGTGATTGAAGTTCAGGGTCCCTCTCATTATGTGGGTGGTGATTTCAAAACCAGGAAGGGTTCAACTCTGCTGAAAATCGCATTGCTGCAAAAAGCAGGATTTGAGGTCATTGAAATCCCGACTAACCAGCTTTTGAAGAAAGCTTTAATGAAACCATACATTGATCAAATAAAGACCAGGATAGGCATCCCGCCACAGGAGCACGGCTTTGTATCATATAAAAGAGCGTGGACAGACACTACATACGTTACTGGTGAAGAACATTTAGCAGAACAAACCAACCCGGCAAAGAGGAAGAAAACAAACAACCAGTAATCGCCTTCCTCCCATCATGACTCAAGTAAACTTTGCCGCACAATGAACTTCTGAGCAGAACAGAAGTCTGCATTTTATATTTTCATGAATTAATGAAATTATGGATAGAAGTTCTGCTGGTATCAGTGGTCAATACGCAAGATCAGATAACGGTTACAACCAACCGAATGGCCATGCCCCTTCTTCAAGGCGTGGGCGATACCGACATGCCACAGTCAGACACTGGAATCATCCCCCCCCGCTCTACCCCGTGGCATAATGGTTTTTACCATTCTTCAGGCCCATGCTCTTCTCAATATCTAGTGCACCGTTCCGTCAACCCGACTCAAGATTTTAATGCCCTCATCAAACCGGAAATAATGGATGATCTGGTGAGTAAATCGGATCGTTTCGGTCAGCGCTATGATGGGAGAAATCACGGGCAATATGCCAGTTCAATTAAAAAATACTCGTCAGCGTCTAAAAGACCGTTAAACCGAACAGAACAAAGCCAGCTGATGCGTTTGCTTAACAATTTTACTGTAACACGGAGCTGGAATTGGCGAAGCCTGACGACAACACTTCACTCATTTACTTCAGCAGGTGTTTTTACCCCTCATAAACCCATGAATGAGCGTGTTCAGCACACTCAAGCGGCCTTATTGTCGACGCTATTTGATGCAATAATATTTAACTGCAACCAAAAATCTGAAGCCAGGAATATTGATGCCCAGGGAATCACCAACCTGCTGTGGGCCATGGCGAAACTGGTGGACAACGGGCAAAAGTGGACACCGGGGCTCAAAGAGGCCATGACTGCGCTGCTGCCCCAAGTGGCCGCAAAGCAAGACCTATTTAATGCCCAGGGGATCTCCAACCTGCTGTGGGCGATGGCGAAACTGGTGGACAACGGGCTGGAGCGGACACCAGAGCTCAACGAGGCCGTAGCCTTGCTGTTGCCCCGCGTGAACGCACACAAAGATCAATTTATTCCTCAGCATCTCGCCAACCTGTTGTGGGCCATGGCGAAACTGGTAGATAACGGGCTGGAGCAGACACCAGAGCTCAACGAGGCCGTGGCCATGCTGTTGCTCCACGTGAACGCACAGAAAGCTCACTTTAAACCTCAGGAGATCACCAACCTGCTGTGGGCCATAGCGAAACTGGTGGGCAACGGGCAAGAGCAGACACCAGAGTTCAACGAGGCCCTGGCCACGCTGTTGCCCCTCGTGAACTCACAGAAAGCTCACTTTAAACCTCAGATGATTGCCAACCTGCTGTGGGCCATGGCGAAACTGGTGGACCACGGCAAGGAGCAGACACCAGAACTCAACGAGGCCTTGGCCGCGCTGTTGCCCCTCGTGAACGCACAGAAAACTAATTTTAAACCAAAGGAAATCGCCAACCTGCTGTGGGCCATGGCGAAAATGGTAGGCAATGGACAGGAGAGCACACCAGGACTCAAAGAGGCCGTGGCCGCGCTGTTGCCCCACGTGAACGTAAAGAAAGACCAATTTAATGCCCAGGGTATCACCAACCTGCTGTGGGCCCTGGCGAAACTGGTGGACAACGGGCAGGAGCACACACCAGAGCTTAAAGAGGCCGTGGCCGCGCTGTTGCCCCACGTGAACGCACAGAAAGACCGATTTAATACCCAGGCCATCGTCAACCTGCTATGGGCCATGGCGAAACTGGTGGACATCGGGCAGGCGCGGACACCAGAGCTCAACGAGGCCGTGGCCGCCCTGTTGCCCCACGTGAGCGCACGGAAAGACCAATTTATTCCTCAGCATATCGCCAACCTGCTGTGGGCCATGGCGAAACTGGTTGATAACGGGCAAGACCAGACACCGGGGCTCAACGAGGTTGTGGCCGCGCTGTTGCCCCACGTGAACGCACAAAAAGCTCACTTTAAACCACAGGAAATCGCCAACCTGCTGTGGGCCATGGCGAAACTGGTGGACAGCGGACAGGAGCGGACATCAGGGCTCAACGAGGCCGTGGCCGCGCTGTTGCCCCACGTGAACGCACAGAAAGACCAGTTTAATGCCCAGGCTATCGCCAACCTGCTGTGGGCCATGGCAAAACTGGTGGACAGCGGGCTGGAGCGGACACCAGGGATCAACGAGACCCTGGCTGCGCTGTTGCCCCACGTAAACACACAGAAAGGTAATTTTAATCCACAGGAAATCGTCAACCTGCTGTGGGCCATGGCGAAACTGTTGGACAGCGGTCAGAAGCGGACACCAGGGCTCAACGAGGCCGTGGCCGCGCTGTTGCCCCAAGTGAACGCACAGAAAGACCAATTTCATGCTCAGGGTATCACCAACCTGCTGTGGGCCATGGCGAAACTGGTGGACAATGTGCAGGGGCTCAACGAGACCGTGGCCACACTGTTGCCTCGGGTGAGCGCACATAAAGACCACTTTAATGCCCAGGGTATTGCCAACCTGCTGTGGGCCACGGCCAAACTGGGTGAACTCGTTGAGCTGAAACTGGCTACCTCTACGTTCGAATCGCTTGTCTATCGAATCAGTGAGAACCTTCAGTTTTCCAGGAAAGAGATATCAATGTCTCTCTGGGGAGTCATGGTATGCTGTGCCAGGCTGGCTCTAGACTCCAATGCCAATAAAAATAACGTGCTTGAAAAGCACATGGATGACCTGTTGAATCGCCTGGAAAATACCTCGTCAGATAATAAAGAGTATCAAGCCATCATGAGCATGGCCGCCAGTTGGCTTGGCAGAGTCTGTCCGGTCGCCTGCCATTACCAGACAATCATTTCAAAACCTCAATCCGGTTTCCGCGATCAACTCCAATCATCTATTCCATCTTTGAAGATTGAAGAAGAAAAGAGTCTGAACTCATTACCTCCGGTTGACCTGCTTCTGCCAGAACACAACATGGTGATTGAAGTTCAGGGACCGTCTCATTACGTGGGTGGTGATTTCAAAACCAGGAATGGTTCGACTCTGCTGAAAATCGCACTGCTGCAAAAATCAGGATTTGAGGTCATTGAAATCCCGGCTAACCAGCTTTTGAAGAAAGATTTAATGAAGCTATATATTAATCAAATAAAGATCAGGGTAAGCATCCCGCCACAGGGTCATGACAGCTATGTTGCGTTTAAGGGTTGAAGTGAAGAAATTCTAAAATTTTATTGGCCAGTCGATCAGATGTTAGAGCATTGATGCCAGTTAAAGCCCTTCTCCATCCCAGATAGTGTGATAGATATTTTGTCGCAACTCCGTGAAAAATCCCTGTAATCCACTGCTTCAGGTGGCTGTGGTATGCATTCACATGCTGTAAGTGAAAAACACCTTCTATCACCCGTATTCCAGAGGATGACACCAGCTCCTTAAAAGTAAATCCTAACGCTCTCGCAAGCTTTTCATGTGCAAGACTGGCATCGGCACATACGACAGTTTCAATATTTATCCGACCATTTAAATGGCGACAGAGTTCATCAGCGCTCTCATTTTTCAATACACCATCAACCGTCTGACTTCCTCGGTCTCTAGCTACCATGACTGGTATTTTTCGACAGTTTGTCTTTTTATCACTACCTCGTTTCCTCACGGGTCTTGGCAGGCCTTTTTTTTGACCTTTAAAAGATTCACGAAAAAAAGTTTCATCGAGTTCGGCAATACCACTGAGTTCTGGTGCCTGATCATGCTCAATGACCTGTAAAAAACGATGCCGCCAACGGAATGATGTATTTAACGAAACTCCGCATTGCTTGGCAGCCGGGCGAAGCGTTAAAGAGTGGGTCATTCCCTCAAGATATTTCGGCCATGCTTCAGGGCGTCTTAAACGGGCCAAAGGTGTTTTGGAAAAAGCGTTCAGTGTTTTTCGGCAAACCTTGCACCGAAATCGTTGGCGTTTGTTCCTTTTCCCCCAGCGCTGAAGGGCTTCAGATCCACAATGAGGACATTTTGGAGCCCGTACAAAACTATCCTCAATAGACTTTGCAATATCGGAAGGAGAATTTTGCTCTGATAGAGCATTGATAAGAGTATTTCGCTGCTGGCTGCTTAATAACGGCACAGCATTAAGAAGGTCTTGAAACTGTTGGGGCTTCATAACGTAGCCTCCCATTGCAGGGGATCACGACAGTTTAGACCTATCAACCTTTAAAACAAACATAGCCGGGTCATGACTCTGTTTCACTTAAAAGAGGGTGGACAGCTGCTGCATACGTGACTGGTGAAGAACATTCAGAAGAGCAAACCAACCCAGCAAGGAAAAAGAAAACAAACAACCAGTAATCGCCTTCCTCCCATCATGACTCAAGTAAACTTTTTTGCAAAATGAACTTCTGAGCAGAACAGCAGTCTGCTTTTTATATTTTCATGAATTAATGAAATATAATTATGGATAGAAGTTCTGCTGGTATCAGTGGTCAATACACAAGATCAAATAACAGTTACAACCAACCGAATGGCCCTGCCCCTTCTTCAAGGCGTGGGCGATACAGACATGCCACAGTCAGACCATGGGATAATCACCACCGTACTGCACCGGGTCGCAATGAATTTTACCATTCTTCTGGCACACGCTCTTCTCAACATCTACAGTGCCGTTCAGTAAACCCTGCTCAAGATTTTAATGCCCTCATCAAACAGGAAATAATGGATGATCTGTTGAGTCAATCGGATCGTTTCGGTCATCGCTATAATGGAAAAAATCACGGGCAATATGCCAGTTTAATTAAAAAATACACGTCAGCTGCTAAAAGACCGTTAAATCGAACAGAACAAAGCCAGCTGATGCGTTTGCTGCAAAATTTTACCGTAATACGGAGCTGGAATTGGCGAAGCCTGACGACAACCCTTCACTCATTTACTTCAGCGGGTGTTTTTACCCCTCATAAACCCATGAATGAGCGTGTTCAGCTCACTCAAGCTGCCTTATTATCAACGCTACTTGATGTAATAATATTCAAGTGCAACCAAACACCTGAAGCCAGTGATATTGGTGCCCAGGGTATCGCTAACCTGCTGTGGGCCATGGCGAAACTGGTGGGCAACGGCCAGGAACGGACAGCAGAGCTCAAAGAGGCTGTGGCCGTGTTGTTGCCCCACGTAAACGTACAGAAAGATCAATTTATTCCTCAGGCTATCGCCAACCTGCTGTGGGCCATGGCGAAACTGGTGGACAACAGGCAGGAGCGGGCACCAGAGATCAACAAGGCTGTGGCTGCGTTGTTGCCCCATGTGAACGTACAGAAAGACAAATTTAATGCCCGTGATATCGCCAACCTGCTGTGGGCAATGGCGAAACTGGTGGACAACGGGCAGGAGCGGACACCAGATTTCAACGAGGCCGTGGTCGCGCTGTTGCCCCAAGTGAACGCACAGAAAGACCAGTTTATTCCTCAGCATATCGCCAACCTGCTGTGGGCCATGGCGAAACTGGTGGACAACGGGCTGAATCATACACCAGAGCTCAAAGAGGCTGCGGCCGCGCTGTTGTCCCACGTGAACGCAAAGAAAGCTCACTTTATACCACAGGGTATCGCTAACCTGCTGTGGGCCATGGCGAAACTGGTGGACAACGGGCTGGATCGGACACCAGTGCTCAAAGAGGCTATGGTCGCGCTGTTGCCCCACGTGAACGTACAGAAAGAACAATTTAATGCCCAGGATATCGCCAACCTGCTGTGGGCCATGGCGAAACTGGTGTACAACGGACAGGAGCGGACACCAGAGTTCAACGAGACCGTGGCCGCGTTGTTGCACCAAGTGAACGCACAGAAAGACCAATTTAATGCCCAGGAAATCACCAACCTGCTGTGGGCCATGGCGAAACTGGTGGACAGCGGGCTGGAGCGAACAACGGAGCTCAAAGATGCTGTGCCCGAGCTGTTGCTACACGTGAATGCACAGAAAGACCAATTTATTCCCCAGCATATCGCCAACCTGCTGTGGGCCGTGGCGAAACTGGTGGACAACGGGCTGGAGCGAACAACGGAGCTCAAAGATGCTGTGCCCGCGCTGTTGCCCCACGTGAATGCACAGAAAGACCAATTTATTCCCCAGCATATCGCCAACCTGCTGTGGGCCATGGCAAAACTGGTGGACAACGGGTACGAACAGACGCCAGAGTTCAACGAAGCGGTGGCTTCGCTGTTGACCTGCGTGAACGTACAAAAAGCTAACTTTAACCCACAGGAAATCACCAACCTGCTGTGGGCCACTGCCAAACTGGTGAACAGCGGGCAGGATCTGACACCAGAGTTTAAAGAAGTCGTGTCCGCGCTGTTGCGCCACGTGAACGCACAGAAAGCTAACTTTAAACCACAGGAAATCAACAACCTGCTGTGGGCTATAGCGAAACTGGTGGATAACGGGCAGAAGCAGACACCGGAGCTCAAAGATGCTGTGGCCGCGCTGTTGCCCCACGTGAATGCACAGAAAGACCAATTTATTCCCCAGCATATCGCTAACCTGCTGTGGGCCATGGCAAAACTGGGTGAACTCATTGAGCTGAACCTGGCTATCTCTACGTTCGAATCGCTTGTCTATCGAATCAGTATGAACCTGCTGTTTTCTCCGGAAGAGATATCGATGTCTCTCTGGGGAGTCATGGTATTGTGTGCCAGGTTGGCTCTAGACTCCAATGCCAATAAAAATAATGTGTTTGAAAAGCACATGGATGACCTGTTCACTCGCCTGGAAAATACATCGCCAGATAATGAAGAGGATCAATCCATCATTACCATGGCTGCAAGTTGGCTTGGCAGAGCGTGTCCGGTCGTCCGCCATTACCAGACAATCGTTTCAAAACATCAATCCAACTTCCGCAATCAACTCCAATCATGCATTCCATCTTTGAGGATCGAAGAAGAAAAGAGTCTGAACTCATTGCCTCCGGTTGACCTGCTTCTGCCAGATCACAACATGGTGATTGAAGTTCAGGGCCCTTCTCATTACGTGGGTGGTGATTTCAACACCAGGAATGGTTCGACTCTGCTGAAAATCGCACTGTTGCAAAAAGCAGGATTCGAGGTCATTGAAATCCCGGCTAACCAGCTTTTGAACAAAATTTTAATGAAACCCTATATTGATCAAATAAAGATCAGGATAGGCATCCCGCCACAGGGTCATAGCTCTGTTTCACTTAAAAGAGGGTGGGCAGGTGCTGCATACGTGACTGACGAAGAACATTTAGCAGAGCAAACCAACCCGACAAAGAAGAAGAAAACAAACAGCCAGTAATCGCCTTCCTCCCATCATGACTCAGGTAAACTTTGCCACACAATGAACTTCCGGGCAGAACAGCAGTCTGCTTTTCATATTTTCATGAATTAATGAAAGATAATTATGGATAGAAGTTCTGCTGGTATCAGTGGTCAATACACAAGATCTGATAACGGTTACAACCAACCGAATGGCCATGCCCCTTCTGCAAGGCGTGGGCGATATAGACATGCCACAGTCAGACAGCGGGGTAGTCACCCCCGCTCTACCCCGGGATGTAACGAATTTCACCATTCTTCTGGCACACGCCCTTCTCAATATTTAGTGCACCGTTCAGTCAACTCTGCTCAAGATTTTAATGCCCTCATCAAACCAGAAATAATGGCTGGTCTGGTGAGTAAGTCGGATCGTTTCGGTCATCGCTATGATGGGAGAGATCACGGCCTATATGCCAGTTCAATTAAAAAATACACGTCAGCGTCTAAAAGGCCTTTAAATCGAGCGGAACAAAGCCAGCTGATGCGTTTGCTGCAAAATTTCGCAGCAACACGGAGCTGGAATTGGCGAAGCCTGACGACAACACTGCACTCATTTACTTCAGCAGGTGTTTTTACCCCTCATAAACCCATGAATGCGCGTGTTCAGCTCACTCAGGCTGCCTTATTATCAACGCTACTGGATGCAATAATATTCAAGTGCAACCAACAACCTCAAGCCAGTGATATTGGTGCCCAGGTCATCGCTAACCAGCTGTGGGCCATGGCAAAATTGGTGGATAGCGGGCAGGAACTAACACCAGGGCTCAAAGAGGGTGTGGCCGCGCTGTTGCCCCTCGTGAACGCACAGAAAGACCAATTTAATGCTCAGGGTATCGCCAACCTGCTGTGGGCCATGGCGAAACTGGTGGGCAACGGGCAGGAGCGGACAGCAGAACTCAAAAAGGCCGTGGCGGCGCTGTTGCACCAAGTGAGCGCACAGAAAGACCAGTTTAATGCTCAGGGTATCGCCAACCTGCTGTGGGCCATGGCGAAACTGGTGGGAAATGGACAGGAGCAGACATCAGGGCTCAACGAGGCCCTGGCCGCGCTGTTGCCCCACGTGGACACACAGAAAGCTCACTTTAAACCACAGGAAATCACCAACCTGCTATGGGCCATGGCGAAACTGGTGGACAATGGACAGGAGCGGACACCAGAGCTCAAAAAGGTCGTGTCCGCGCTGTTGCCCCAAGTGAACGTACAAACAGCTAACTTTAAACCCCAGGAAATCACCAACCTGTTGTGGGCCATGGCGAAACTGGTGGACAACGGGCAGGAGCGAACACCAGAACTTGAAGAGGCCGTGGCCGCGCTGTTACCTCACGTGAACGCACAGAAAGACCAATTTAATGCCCAGGGTATCGCCAACCTGCTGTGGGCTATGGCGAAACTGGTGGACAACGGACAGGAGCAGACACCAGAGCTCAACGAGGCTATGGCCGCGCTGTTGCCCTACGTGAAAGCACAGAAAGACCAATTTACTCCTCAGCATATCGCCAACCTGTTGTGGGCCATGGCAAAACTGGTGAGCAATGGGCAAGAGTGGACATCAGGGCTCAAAGAGGCCCTGGCTGCGCTGTTACCACACGTGAACGCACAGAAAGACCAATTTATTCCTCAGCATATCGCCAACCTGCTGTGGGCCATGGCGAAACTGGTGGACAACGGGCAGGATTGGATACCAGGGCTCAGCGAGGCCGTGGCCGCGCTGTTACCCCACATGAACGCACAGAAGGACCAATTTAAGGCCCAGGGTATCGCCAATCTGCTATGGGCCATGGCGAAACTGGTGGACAACGGGCAGGACTGGATACCAGGGCTCAGCGAGGCCGTGGCCTTGCTGTTGCCGCACATAAACGCACAAAAGGACCAATTTAATGCTCAGGGTATCGCCAATCTCCTGTGGGCCATGGCGAAACTGGTGGACAACGGGCAGGAGCGGACACCAGAGCTCAACGAGACCGTGGCCGCGCTGTTGCCCCTCGTGAATGCAAAGAAAGGCCAATTTATTCCTCAGCACATCACCAACCTGCTGTGGGCCGTGGCGAAACTGGTGGACAACAGACAGGACCGGACACCAGAGCTCAATGGGGCCGTGGTCGCGCTGTTACCCCTCGTGGACGCACAGATAGACCAGTTTATTTCTCAGCATATCGCCAGCCTGCTGTGGGCCATGGCAAAATTGGTGGATAGCGGCCAGGAGCAGACACCAGAGTTAAAAGAGGCCGTGGCCGCGCTGTTGCCCCGCGTAAACGCACAGAAAAACCAATTTAATGCCCAGGAAATCGCCAACCAGCTGTGGGCCATGGCGAAACTGGTGGACAACGGGCAGGAGCAAACACCAGAGTTCAACGAGGCTGTGGTCGCGCTGTTGCCCCTCGTAAACGTACAAAAAGCTAACTTTAAACCACAGGAAATCGCTAGCCTGCTTTGGGCCATTGCGAAACTGGGTGAACTCGTTGAGCTGAACGTGGTTACCTCTGCGTTCGAATCGCTTGTCTATCAAATCAGTGAGAACCTTCAGTTTTCTCAGGACGGGATATCGATGTCTCTCTGGGGAGTCATGGTATGCTGTGCCAGGTTGGCTCTACACTCCAATACTTATAAAAACACCTTGCTTGAAAAGCACATGGGTGACCTGTTGACTCGCCTGAAAAATACATCCCCGGACAATGAAAAGGATCAACGCATCATTGCCATGGCCTCCAGTTGGCTTGGAATAGCGTGTCCGATCATCCCCTATTACCGGACAACCATTTCAAAAACCCAGGCCGACTTCCGAGATCAACTCCAATCATCTCTTCCATCTTTGAAGATCGAAGAGGAAAAGAGTCTGAACTCATTACCTCCGGTTGACCTGCTACTGCCAGATCACAACATGGTTATTGAAGTTCAGGGACCGTCTCATTACGTGGGTGGTGATTTCAACACCAGGAATGGTTCGACTCTGCTGAAAATCGCACTGTTGCAAAAAGCAGGATTTGAGGTTATTGAAATCCCGGCTGACCAGCTTTTGAACAAAGATTTAATGAAACCTTATATTGATCAAATAAAGATCAGGATAGGCATCCCGCCACAGGGTCATGACTCTGTTTCACTTAGAAGAGGCTGGAGAGATGCTGCATACGTGACTGCCGAAGAACATTTAGCAGAGCAAACCAACCCGGCAAAGAGGAAGAAAACAAACAACCAGTCATCGCCTTCCTCCCATCATGACTCAAGTAAACTTTCCCGCAAAATGAACTTCTGAACAGAACAGCAGTCTGCTTTTTATATTTTCATGAATTAATGAAATATAATTATGGATAGAAGTTCTGCCGGTATCAGTGGTCAATACCCAAGATCAGATAACGGTTACAACCAACCGAATGGCCATGCCCCTTCTTCAAGGCGTGGTCGATACAGACATAGCACGGTCAGGCAGTGGGATGATACCCCACGCACTAACCCGGGGCGTAATAAATTTTACCGTTCTTCTGACGCATGCCCTTCTCAACATCTACAGCGCCGTTCAATAAACCCTGCCCAAGATTTTAATGCGCTCATCAAACAGGAAATAATGGATGATCTGGTGAGTAAATCGGAGCGATTCGGTCATCGCTATGATGGGAGAAATCACGCCATGTATGCCAATTCAATTAAACAATACACATCAGCTGCTAAAAGACCGTTAAATCGAGCTGAACAAAGCCAGCTGACAGGTCTGCTGCGAAATTTTACCATAACACGGCGTTGGGACTGGCGAAGCCTGACGACAACACTCCATTCATTGACTTCTGCAGGTGTTTTTACCCCTCATAAACCCATGGAAGAGCGTGTCAAGCATACTCAAGCCGCCTTATTGTCAACGCTACTTGATGCAATAATATTCAAGTGCAACCAAAAACCTCAAGTCAGGGACATCGATGCCCGGGGAATCGCCAACCTGTTGTGGGCCCTGGCAAAACTGGTGGACAACGGGCAGGAGCGGACAGCAGAGCTCAAAAAGGCCGTGGCCGTGTTGTTGCCCCATGTGAACGCACAGAAAAAACAATTTATTCCTCAGGGAATCGCCAACCTGCTGTGGGCTATGGCGAAACTGGTGGACAACGGGCTGGAGCGAACACCAGGGTTCACAGAGACCATGACCGCGCTGTTGCCCCATGTGAACGCACAGAAAGACCAATTCAATACCCAGAATATTGTCAACCTGCTGTGGGCCATCGCGAAACTGTCGGACAACGGGCAGAAGTGGGCACCAGAGCTCAACGAGGCCGTAGCCGTGCTGCTGCCCCACGTGAACGTACAAAAACCTGACTTTAAACCACAGGGTATCGCCAATCTGCTGTGGGCCATAGCGAAACTGGTGGACAACGGCCAGAAGCGGACACCAGGGCTCAACGAGGCCGTGGCCGCGCTGTTGCCCCAAGTGAACGCACACAAAGACCAATTTATTCCTCAGGCTATCGCCAACCTGCTGTGGGCCATGGCAAAACTGGTGGACAACGGGCAGGAGCAGACACCAGAGCTCAACAAGGCCGTGGCCGTGCTGTTGCCCCAAGTGAACGCACAGAAAGAACAGTTTATTCCTCAGAATATCGCCAATCTGCTGTGGGCCATGGCGAAACTGGTGGACAACGGGCAGGAGTCGACACCAGAGATCAACGAGGCCGTGGCCGTGCTGTTGCCCCAAGTGAAGGCACAGAAAGACCAGTTTATTCCTCAGCATATCACCAACCTGCTGTGGGCCATGGCGAAACTGGTGGACAACGGGCAGGAGCAGACACCAGAGCTCAACGAGGCCGTGGCTGCCCTGTTGCCCCATGTGATCGCACAGAAAGACCAATTTATTCCTCAGCACATCGCCAACCTGCTGTGGGCGATGGCGAAACTGGTGGACAACGGGCTGGAGCCGACACCAGAGCTCAAAAGGGCCCTGGCCGCGCTGTTGTTCCACGTGAACGCACAGAAAGCTGACTTTAAACCACAGGGTATCGCCAACCTGCTGTGGGCCATGGCGAAACTGGTGGACAACGTCCAGAGACGAACACCAGGACTCAACGAGGCCGTGGCCGCCCTGTTGCCCCTCGTGCAAGCACAGGAAAACCAACTTAATGCCCAGGGCATTGCCAACCTGCTGTGGGCTATTGCGAAACTGGTGGACAACGGACAGGAGCGGACACCAGGGCTTAAAAAGGCTGTAGCCGCGCTGTTGCCCCAGGTGAATGCACAAAAAGAGCAATTTACTGCCCTGGGTATCGTCAACCTGCTGTGGGCCATGGCGAAACTGGTGGACAGCGGACTGGAGCGAACACAAGGGCTCATAGAGACCGTGGCCGAACTGTTACCCCACGTGAACGCAATGAAAGACCAATTTATTCCTCAGCATATTGCCAAACTGCTGTGGGCCATGGCAAAACTGGTGGACAACGGGCAGGAGTGGACACTAGAGCTCAGAGAGACAGTGGCCGCGCTTTTGCACTACGTGAACGCACAGAAAAACCAATTGAACACCCAGGATGTCGCCAACCTGCTTTGGGCCATGGCAAAACTGGTTGACAACGGAGAGTGGGTACCAGAGCTTAAAGAAGCTGTGGCTGCGCTGTTGCCCTGCGTGAAGGCACAAAAAGCCCACTTTAGACCACAGGAAATCGCCAACCTGCTGTGGGCCATGGCGAAACTGGGTGATCTCATTGAGCTACACGTGGTTACCTCTACGTTCGAATCACTTGTCTGCCGATTAAGTGACAACCTTCAGCTCTCTCAGCAAGATATATTTATGTCTCTCTGGGGCATAATGGTATGCTGTGCCAGGTTGTCTCCAGACTCCAATGCCAATAAAAATAACATGCTTGACAAGCACATGGTTGACCTGTTTACTCGCTTGAAAAATACATCCCCGGACAATGAAAAGGATCAACGCATCATTGCCATGGCAGCCAGTTGGCTTGGGAGAGCGTGTCCGATCATCCCCCATTACCAGACAACCATTTCAAAACTTCAATCCGACTTCCGCGATCAACTCCAATCATGCATGCCCTCTTTGAAGATTGAAGAAGAAAAGTGTCTGAGCTCATTGCCTCCCGTTGACCTGCTGCTGCCAGATCACAACATGGTTATTGAAATTCAGGGACCGTCTCATTACGTAAGTAATGATTTTAAAATCAGGAATGGTTCGACTCTGCTTAAAATTGCACTGTTGCAAAAATCAGGATTTGAGGTCATTGAAATCCCGGTTAACCAGCTCAGGAGCAAGGATTCAATGAAACTATACGTTAATCACATAAAGACCAGAGTGGACATACCGCCACAGGGGCATGGCTGTGTATCACTTAACACCGGGTGGGCAGGTGCTGCATACGTGACTGGTGAAGGACATTTAGAAGAGCAAACCAACCCGGCAAAGAGGAAGAAAACAAACAGCCAGTCATCGCCTTCCTCCCATCATGACTCAAGTAAACTTTTCCGCAAAATGAACTTCTGAACAGAACAGCAGTCTGCTTTTTATATTTTCATGAATTAATGAAATATAATTATGGATAGAAGTTCTGCTGGTATCAGTGATCAATACCCAAGATCAGATAACGCTTACAACCAACCAAATGGCCATGCCCCTTCTTCAAGGCGTGGGCGACACAGACATGCCACAGTCAGACAGCAGGATACTCATCCCCGCTCTACCCCGGGATTTAACGAATTTCACCATTCTTCTGGCACACACCCTTCTCAATATTTAATACACCGTTCAGTCAACTCTGCTCAAGATTTTAATGCCCTCATCAAACCAGAAGTAATGGCTGGTCTGGTGAGGAAATCGGATCGTTTCGGCCATCGCTATGATGGGAGAGATCACGGCCTATATGCCAGTTCAGTTAAAAAATACACGTTAGGTACTAAAAGACCGTTAAATCAAGCGGAACAAAGCCAGCTGATGCGTTTGCTGCAAAATTTCACAGCAACCCGGAGCTGGAATTGGCGAAGCCTGACGACAACAATGCATTCATTGACTTCAGCGGGTGTTTTTACCCCTCATAACCCCATGGATGAGCGTGTCAAGCGTACTCAAGCTGCCTTATTGTCAACGCTACTTGATGTAATAATATTCAAGTGCAACCAAAAACCTCCAGCCGGGGATATTGATGCCCGGGGAATCGCCAACCTGCTGTGGGCCATTGCAAAACTGGTGGACAACGGACAGGAACGGACACCACAGCTCAACGAGGCCGTGGTCGCTTTGTTGCCCCACGTGAACACACTGAAAGCTCACTTTAAACCACAGGAAGTCACCAACCTACTGTGGGCCATGGCCAAACTGCTGGACAACGGGCAGGAGTGTGCGGCAGAGCTCAAAGAGGCTATGACTGCCCTGTTGCCCCTCATCAACGCACATAAAGACCAATTTGAGGCCCAGGGCATTGCCAACCTGCTGTGGGCCATGGCGAAACTGGCTGACAACGGGCAGGATAAGATACCGGGGTTCATGGAGGCCGTAGCCACACTGTTGCCCTACGTGAACGCAAAAGCTAACTTTACACCTCAGGCAATCAGCAACCTTCTGTGGGCCATGGCGAAACTGGTGGACAACGGGCAGGAGAAGACACCAGAGCTCAACGAGGCCGTGGCCGCGCTGTTGCCCCTTGTGAACTCACAGATTGTGAACTCACAGAAAGAGTCATTTAATGCCCAGGGTATCGCCAATCTGCTGTGGGCCATGGCCAAACTGGTGGACAACGGCCAGGAGCAGACACCAGCTCTCAAAGATGCCGTGGCCGAGCTGTTGCCCCTCGTGAACGCACGGAAAGACCAATTTATTCCTCAGCACATCACCAACCTGCTGTGGGCCATGGCGAAAATGGTGGACAACGGGCAGGAGCACACACCAAAGCTTAAAGAGGCCGTGGCCGCGCTGTTGCCCCTCGTGAACGCACAGAAAGACCGATTTAATGCCCAGGCCATCGTCAACCTGCTATGGGCCATGACGAAACTGGTGGACATCGGGCAGGAGCATAGAGCAGATCTCAAAAACGCTACGGCCGCGCTATTGCCGCACGTGGACGCAAAGAAAGCCAACTTTACACCACAGGGTATCGTCAACCTGCTGTGGGCTATGGCGAAACTGGTAGACAACAGGCAGGATTGGATACCAGGGCTCAGCGAGGCCGTCGCCGCGCTTTTACCCTACTTGAACGCAAAGAAAGACCAATTTAATGCCCAGAGTATCGCCAACCTGATATCGGCCTTGGCGAAACTGGTGGACAACGGGCTGGAGCGGACACCAGAGATTAAAGCGACCGTGGCCGCGTTGTTGCCCACCGTGAACACACAGAAAGCTCACTTTAAACCACAGGAAATCGCCAACCTGCTGTGGGCCATGGCGAAACTGGTAGATAACGGGCAAGAGCCAACACCAGAGCTCAAAAGGACTCTGGCCGTGCTGTTGCCCCACGTGAAGGCACAGAAAGCTAACTTCAATCCACAGGAAATCGCCAACCTGCTGTGGGCCGTGGCAAAACTGGTGGACAACGGGCAGGACCGGACACCAGAATTCAACGAAGCGGTGGCTGCGCTGTTGCCCCACGTGAAAGAACAAAAAGCTAACTTTAAACCACAGGAAATCGCCAATCTGCTGTGGGCCGTGGCAAAATTGGTGGACAACGGGCAGGACCAGACACCAGAGCACAACGAGGCCGTGGCTGCCCTGTTGCCTCACGTGAACGCACTTAAAGATCAGTTTATTCCTCAGCACATCGCCAACCTGCTGTGGGCCATGGCGAAACTGGTGGTCAGCGGGCAGGACAGATACCAGGGCTCAACAAGGCCGTGGCTGCCCTGTTGCCCCTCGTGAACACGCTGGTGGTAAGCGGGCAGGAGCAGATACCAGGGCCCAACGAGGCTGTGGCTGCCCTGTTGCCTCTCGTGAACACACAGCAAGACCAATTTAATGCCCAGGGTATCGCCAACCTGCTGTGGGCTATGGCGAAACTGGTGGACAACGGGCAGGAGCAGACACCAGGGCTCAACAAGGCTGTGGTCGCGCTGTTGCCCCTTGTGAACGCAAAGAAAGACCAATTTAATGCCCAGGGTATTGCCAACCTGCTCTGGGCCACGGCCAAACTGGGTGAACTCATTGAGCTGAACCTGGCTACCTCTACGTTCGAATCGCTTGTCTATCGAATCAGTGAGAAGCTTCAGTTTTCTCAGGAAGAGATATCGATGTCTCTCTGGGGAGTCATGGTATGCTGTGCCAGGTTGTCTCTAGACTCCAATGCCAATAAAAATAACGTGCTCGAAAAGCACATGGACGACCTGTTCACCCGTCTGGAAAATACATTCCTGCACAATGAAGAGGATCAACGCACCATTGTCCTGGCCGCAAGCTGGCTTGGCAGAGCGTGTCCGGTCGTCCCCCATTACCAGACAACCATTTCAAATACCCAAGCCGAATTCCGCGATCAACTCCAATCATCTATTCCATCTTTGAAGATTGAAGAAGAAAAGAGTCTGAACTCACTGCCTCCAGTTGACCTGCTTCTGACAGATCACAACATGGTTCTTGAAGTTCAGGGACCGGGTCATTACGTAGGTGGTGATTTCAAAACCAGGAATGGTTCGACTCTGCTGAAAATCGCACTGTTGCAAAAAGCAGGATTTGAAGTCATTGAAATTCCGGTTAACAGGCTCTTGAGTCAGGATTTAATGAAACCATACATTGATCAAATAAAGGCCAGGATAGGCATCCCGCCACAGGGGCATGGCTCTGTATCACTTAAAAGAGGGTGGACAGGTGCTGCATACGTCACTGGTGAAGAACATTTAGCAGAGCAAAGCAACCCGGCAAAGAGGAAGAAAACAGGCAGCCAGTAATCGCCTTCCTCCCATCATGACTCAAGTAAACTTTGCCGCACAATGAACTTCCGGGCAGAACAGCAGTCTGCATTTTTATATTTTCATGAATTAATGAAATATAATTATGGATAAAAATTCTGCTGGTATCAGTGGTCAATACACAAGATCAAAAAACAGTTGTAACCAACCGAATGGCCATACCCCTTCTTCAAGGCGTGGGCGATACAGACATGCCACAGTCAGACAATGGGATACCCTTCCCCGCACTGCACCGCGTCACAATGAATTTTATCAGTCTTCTGGCACACGCGCTTATCAACATCTACAGTGCCGTTCAGTAAACACTGCTCAAGATTTTAATGCCCTCATCAAACCAGAAATAATGGATGATCTGGTGCGTAAATCGAACCGTTTCGGTCATCGCTATGATGGGAGAAATCACGGGCACTATGCCAGTTCAATTAAAAAATACACGTTAGCTGTTCAAAGACCGTTAAATCGAACAGAACAAAGCCAGCTGATGCGTTTGCTGCAAAATTTTACCGCAACCCGGAGCTGGAATTGGCGAAGCCTGACGACAACACTGCACTCATTGACTTCAGCGGGTGTTTTTACCCTTCATAAACCCATGGATGAGCGAGTTAAACTTACTCAGACTATCTTATTGTCAACACTTCTTGATGCAATAATATTCAAGTGCAACCAAAAGCCGCCAGCCAGGGATATTGATACCCGGGGAATTGCCAACCTGCTGTGGGCCATGGCGAAACTGGTGGACAACGGGCAGGCGCAGACACCAGAACTCAAAGAGGCCATGGCCGAGCTGTTAACCCTCGTAAACGCACAGAAAGACCAATTTATTCCGCAGCATATCGCCAACCTGCTGTGGGCCATGGCGAAACTGGTGGACAAAGGCCAGGAGCAGACACCAGAGTTCAAAAAGACCGTCGCCTCGCTGTTGCCCCTGGTGAACGCACAGAAAAACCAATTTACTGCCCAGGGGATTGTCAACCTGCTGTGGGCCATGGCAAAACTGGTGGACAAAGGGCAGGAACGGACACCGGGACTCAAAGAGGCAGTGGCCGCGTTGTTGCCCCACGTGAACGCACAGAAAGCTCACTTTAACCCCCAGGAAATCGCCAACCTGCTGTGGGCCATGGCAAAACTGGTCGGCTGCGGGCTGCATACATCAGGGCTTACAGAGGCCTTGGCCGCGCTGTTGCCCCACGTGAACGCACAGCAAGCACACTTTAAACCCCAGGAAATCGCCAATCTGCTGTGGGCCATGGCAAAACTGGTCGACAGCGGGCAGGAACAGACACCAGAGTTCAAAGAGGCCGTGACCACGCTGTTGCCCCAAGTGAATGCCAAGAAAGCTCTCTTTAAACCACAGGAAATCACCAATCTGCTGTGGGCCATGGCGAAACTGGTGGACAACGGCCAGGAGCAAACACCACGGCTCAAAGAGGCCGTGGCCGCGCTATTGCACCGCGTGAACACACAGAAGGACCAATTTATTCCTCAGCATATCGCCAACCTGCTGTGGGCCATGGCGAAACTGGTGGACAACGGGCAGGAGCTGACACCCGGGCTCAACGAGGCCATGACCGTGCTGTTGCCCCAGGTGAACGTACAGAAAGACCAATTTACTGCTCAGGGAATTGCCAACCTGCTGTGGGCCATGGCAAAACTGGTGGACAACGGTCAGGAACGGACACCAGAGCTCAACGAGGCCGTGGCTGAGCTGCTGCCCTACGTGAACACACAGAAGTACCAATTTATCCCTCAGCATATCGCCAGCCTGCTGTGGGCCATGGCGAAACTGGTGGACAACGGGCAGGAGCAAACACCACGGCTCAAAGAGGCCTTGGCCTCGCTGTTGCCCCACGTGAACACACAGAAGGACCAATTTATTCCTCAGCATATCGCCAACCTGCTGTGGGCCATGGCGAAACTGGTGGACAGCGGGCAGGAGCTGACACCCGGGCTCAACGAGGCCATGACCGTGCTGTTGCCCCACGTGAACGTACAGAAAGACCAATTTAATGCTCAGGGAATTGCCAACCTGCTGTGGGCCATGGCAAAACTGGTGGACAACGGGCAGAAACGGACACCAGAGCTCAAAAGGGCTCTGGCCGTGCTGTTGCCCCACGTGAATTCAAAGAAAGACCAATTTATTCCTCAGAATATCGCCAACCTGCTGTGGGCCATGGCGAAACTGGTAGATAACGGGCAAGAGCCAACACCAGAGCTCAAAAGGGCTCTGGCCGTGCTGTTGCCCCACGTGAAGGTACAGAAAGCTAACTTTAACCCACAGGAAATCGCCAACCAGCTGTGGGCCATGGCGAAACTGGTGGACAACGGGCAGGAGCAGACACCAGAGTTCAACGAAGCCGTTGCTGCGCTGTTGACCTGCATCACCGTACAAAAAGCTCACTTTAAATCACAGCATATCGCCAGCCTGCTGTGGGCCATGGCGAAACTGGTAGACAGCGGGCAGGAGCAGACACCAGGGCTCAACGAGGCTACGGCCGCGCTGCTGCCCCTTGTAAATGCACAGAAAGACCAGTTTAATGAACAAGGTATCGCCAACCTGCTTTGGACCATGGCGAAACTGGTGGACATCGGGCAGGAGTGGACACCAGAGTTCCAAGCGGCTATTGCCGCGCTGTTACCCCACGTGAACTCACAGAAAGCTAACTTTACACCTCAGGCAATCAGCAACCTTCTGTGGGCCATGGCGAAACTGGTGGACAACGGGCAGGAGTGGATACCAGAGTTTAAAGCGGCCATGGACGTGCTGTTACCCCACGTGAACGCACAGAAAGCTAACTTTAAACCACAGGGTATCGCCAACCTGCTGTGGGCCATGGCGAAACTGGGTGAACTCGCTGAGCTGAATGTGGTTACCTCTACCTTCGAATCGCTTGTCTACCGAATCAGAGAAAGCCCTCAGCTCTCCAAGCAAGATATATCGATGTCTCTCTGGGGCGTAATGGTATGCTGTGCCAGGTTGTCTCTGGTCTCCAATGCCAATAACAATAACGTGCTTGAAAAGCACATGGTTGACCTGTTGACTCGCCTGGAAAATACCTTGCCAGATCCAGATAATGAAGATGATCGATCCATCATGATCATGGCCGCCAGTTGGCTTGGCAGAGCCTCTTCGGTCGTCCCCCATTACCAGACAACCATTTCAAAAACCCAAGGCGACTTCCGCGATCAACTCCAATCATCTATTCCATATCTGAAGATTGAAGAAGAAAAAAGTCTGAACTCATTACCTCCGGTTGACCTGCTGCTGCCAGATCACAACATGGTAATTGAAGTTCAGGGTCCCTCTCATTACGTAGGTGGTGATTTCAACACCAGGAATGGTTCGACTCTGCTGAAAATAGCACTGTTGCAAAAAGCAGGATTTGAGGTCATTGAAATCCCGACTAACCGGCTTTTGAACAACGATTTAATGAAACCCTATATTGAACAAATAAAGATCAGGATAGGCATCCCGCCACAGGGCCATGACTCTGTATCACTTAAAAGAGGTTGGACAGATGCTGTATACGTGACTGGTGAAGAACATTTAGCAGAGCAAAGCAACCCTGCAAAGAGGAAGAAAACAAGCAGCCAGTAATCGCTTTCCTCCCATCATGACTCAAGTAAACTTTTCCGCAAAATGAACTTCTGAGCAGAACAGCAGTCTGCTTTTTATAATTTCATGAATTAATGAAATATAATTATGGATGGAAGTTCTGCTGGTATCAGTGGTCAATACGCAAGATCAGATAACGGTTACAACCAACCGAATGGCCATGCCCCTTCTGCAAGGCGTGGGCGATATAGACATGCAACAGTCAGACAGCAGGATACTCACCCCCGCTCTACCCCGGGCTGTAATAAATTTCACCCTTCTTCCGGCACACACCCTTCTCAATATTTAATACACCGTTCAGTAAACTCTGCTCAAGATTTTAATGCCCTCATCAAACCAGAAATAATGGCTGGTCTGGTGAGGAAATCGGATCGTTTCGGCCATCGCTATGATGGGAGAGATCACGGCCTATATGCCAGTTCAGTTAAAAAATACACGTTAGGTGCTAAAAGACCGTTAAATCAAGCGGAACAAAGCCAGCTGATGCGTTTGCTGCAAAATTTTACCGCAACACGGAGCTGGAATTGGCGAAGCCTGACGACAACACTGCACTCATTTACTTCGGCGGGTGTTTTTACCCCACATAAACCCATGGATGAACGTGTTCAGCTCACTCAAGCAGCCTTATTGACGACGCTACTTGATGCAATAATATTCAAATGCAACCAAAAACCTGAAGCCAGTGATATTGGTGCTCAGGAAATCGCAAACCTGCTGTGGGCCATGGCGAAACTGGTGGACAATGGGCAGGAACTAACACCAGGGCTCAACGAGGCCGTGGTCGCAATGTTGCCCTACGTAAACGCACAGAAAGACCACTTTATTCCTCAGCATATTGTCAACCTGCTGTGGTCCATGGCGAAACTGGTGGACAACGGGCAGGAACTAACACCAGGGCTCAACGAGGCCGTGGCCGCAATGTTGCCCTACGTAAACGCACAGAAAGACCAATTTATTCCTCAGGGTATCGCCAACCTGCTGTGGGCCATGGCGAAAATGGCAGACAACGGGCTGAAGCACACTCCGAGGCTCAAAGAGGCCGTAGCCGCGCTGTTGCCCCACGTAAACACACAAAAAGCTTGCTTTAAACCACCGGAAATCGCCAACCTGTTGTGGGCCATGGCGAAACTGGTGGACAACAGCCAGGAGCAGACACCCGATTTCAACAAGGCCGTGGCCGTGCTGTTGCCCCTCGTGAAAGTACAGAAAGCTGACTTTACACCACAGGGAATCGCCAACCTGCTGTGGGCCATGGCGAAACTTTTGTACAACGGGATGGAGCCGACACCTGGGTTCACAGAGGCCGTGGCCGCGCTGCTACCCCACGTGAACGCACAGAAAGGCCAATTTATTCCTCAGCATATCGCCAGCCTGCTGTGGACCATGGCGAAACTGGTGGACAACAGACAGTACCGGACATCAGAGCTGAATGGGGCCGTGGTCGCGCTGTTACCACTCGTGGACGCACAGAAAGACCAGTTTATTCCTCAGCGAATCGCCAAACTGCTGTGGGCCTTGGCAAAATTGGTGGATAGCGGCCAGGAACAGACACCAGAGTGCAAAGAGGCCGTGGCCGCGCTGTTGCTTCGCGTGAACGCACAGAAAAACCAATTTAATGCCCAGGAAATCGCCAACCTGCTGTGGGCCATGGCGAAACTGGTGGACAACGGGCAGGAACGAACACCCGGGTTCAACGAGGCTGTGGCCGCACTGTTGCCACACGTAAACGCACACAAAGACCAATTTAATGCCCAGGAAATCGCCAACCTGCTGTGGGCCATGGCGAAACTGGTGGACAGCGGGCAGGAGCGGACAGCAGAGCTCAAACAGGCTGTGGCCGTGTTGTTGCCCCACGTAAACGTACAGAAAGACCAATTTATTCCTCAGGCTATCACCAACCTGCTGTGGGCCATGACGAAAATGGTAGACAACGGAAAGGAGCACACACCAAGGCTCAAAAAGGCCGTGGCAGCACTATTGCCCCACGTGAACGCACAGAAAGACCAATTTAGTGCCCGGGGTATTGCGATCCTGCTGTGGGCAGTGGCGAAACTGGGTGAGCTCGTTGAGCTGAACCTGGCTACCTCTTCGTTCGAATCACTTGTCTATAGAATCAGTGAGAACCTTCAGTTTTCTCAGCAAGAGATATTGATGTCTCTCTGGGGAGTCATGGTATGCTCTGCCAGGTTTTCTCTAGATTCCAATACCAACAAAAGTAACGTGTTTGAACAGCACATGGATGACCTGTTCACTCGCCTGGAAAATACCTCGCCAGACAATGAAGAAGAACAATCCATCATTACCATGGCTGCAAGTTGGCTTGGCAGAGCCTGTCCGGTCGTCTGCCATTACCAGACAAACATTTCAAAAACCCAGGTCGGCTTCCGCGATCAACTCAAATCATCTATTCCATCTTTGAAGATCGAATAGGAAAAGAGTCTGAACTCATTACCTCCGGTTGACCTGCTACTGCCAGATCACAACATGGTGATTGAAGTCCAGGGTCCCTCTCATTATGTGGGTGGTGATTTCAAAACCAGGAATGGTTCGACTCTGCTGAAAATCGCACTGTTGCAAAAAGCAGGATTTGAGGTCATTGAAATTCCGGTTAACATGCTCTCGAGTCAGGATTTAATGAAACCATACATTGATCAAATAAAGACCAGGATAGGCATCCCGCCACAGGAGCATGGCTTTGTATCACATAAAAGAGCGTGGACAGGTGCTGCATACATGACTGGTGAAGAACATTTAGCAGAGCAAACCAACCCGGCAAAGAGGAAGAAAACAGGCAGCCAGTAATCGCCTTCCTCCCATCATGACTCAAGTAAACTTTACCGCACAATGAACTTCTGGGCAGAACAGCAGTCTGCATTTTATATTTTCATGAATTAATGAAATATAATTATGGATAGACGTTCTGCTGGCATCAGTGGTCAATACGCAAGATCAGATAATAATTATAACCGACCTGGTGGCCATGTTACTTCTTCCAGGCGTGGTCGATACAGACATAGCACGGTCAGGCAGTGGGATGATACCCCACGCACTAACCCGGGGCGTAATAAATTTTACCGTTCTTCTGATGCATGCCCTTCTCAACATCTACAGCGCCATTCAATAAACCCTGCCCAAGATTTTAATGCGCTCATCAAACAGGAAATAATGGATGATCTGGTGAGTAAATCGGAGCGATTCGGTCATCGCTATGATGGGAGAAATCACGCCATGTATGCCAATTCAATTAAACAATACACATCAGCTGCTAAAAGACCGTTAAATCGAGCTGAACAAAGCCAGCTGACAGGTCTGCTGCAAAATTTTACCATAACACGGCGTTGGGACTGGCGAAGCCTGACGACAACACTCCATTCATTGACTTCTGCAGGTGTTTTTACCCCCTCATAACCCCATGGAAGAGCGTGTCAAGCATACTCAAGCCGCCTTATTGTCAACGCTACTTGATGCAATAATATTCAAGTGCAACCAAAAACCTCAAGTCAGGGACATTGATGCCCGGGGAATCGCCAACCTGTTGTGGGCCCTGGCGAAACTGGTGGACAACGGGCAGGAGCGAACAGCAGAGCTCAAAAAGGCCGTGGCCGTGTTGTTGCCCCATGTGAACGCACAGAAAAAACAATTTATTCCTCAGGGAATCGCCAACCTGCTGTGGGCTATGGCGAAACTGGTGGACAACGGGCTGGAGCGAACACCAGGGTTCACAGAGACCATGACCGCGCTGTTGCCCCATGTGAACGCACAGAAAGACCAATTTATTCCTCAGCACATCGCCAACCTGCTGTGGGCCATGGCGAAACTGGGTGAACTCGTTGAACTGAAAATGGCTACCTCTGTATTCGAATCGCTTGTCTATCGAATCCCTAAGAACCTTCAGTTTTCTCAGGAAGAGATATCGATGTCTCTCTGGGGAGTCATGGTATGCTGTGCCAGGTTGGCTCTAGACTCCAATGCCAATAAAAATAACGTACTTGAAAAACACATGGATGACCTGTTGACTCGCCTGGAAAATACCTCGCCAGATAATAAAGAGGATCGATCCATCATGATCATGGCCGCAAGTTGGCTTGGCAGAGCGTGTCCGTTCGTCCGCCATTACCAGAAAGCCATTTCAAAAACCCAGGCCGACTTCCGCGATCAACTCCAATCATGCATTCCATCTTTGCGGATTGAAGAAGAAAACAAACAGTCAGTAATCGCCTTCCTCCCATCATGACTCAAGTAAACTTTTCCGTAAAATGAACTTCTGAGCAGAACAGCAGTCTGCTTTTTATATTTTCATGAATTAATGAAATATAATTATGGATAAAAGTTCTGCTGGTATCAGTGGTCAATACACAAGATCAAATAACAGTTGCAACCAACCGAATGGCCAGGCCCCCTCTTCAAGGCGTGGGCGATACAGAAATGCCACAGTCAGACAATGGGATACCCTTCCCCGCACTGCACCGCGTCACAATGAATTTTATCAGTCTTCTGGCACACGCGCTTATCAACATCTACAGTGCCGTTCAGTAAACACTGCTCAAGATTTTAATGCCCTCATCAAACCAGAAATAATGGATGATCTGGTGCGTAAATCGAACCGTTTCGGTCATCGCTATGATGGGAGAAATCACGGGCAATATGCCAGTTCAATTAAACAATACACGTCAGCTGCTAAAAGACCGTTAAATCGAACAGAACAAAGCCAGCTGATGCGTTTGCTGCAAAATTTTACCGCAACGCGGAGCTGGAATTGGCGAAGCCTGACGACAACACTGCACTCATTGACTTCAGCGGGTGTTTTTACCCTTCATAAACCCATGGATGAGCGAGTTAAACTTACTCAGACTATCTTATTGTCAACACTTCTTGATGCAATAATATTCAAGTGCAACCAAAAGCCGCCAGCCAGGGATATTGATACCCGGGGAATTGCCAACCTGCTGTGGGCCATGGCAAAACTGGTGGACAACGGGCAGGCACAGACACCAGAACTCAAAGAGGCCATGGCCGAGCTGTTGCCCCTCGTAAACGCACAGAAAGACCAATTTATTCCGCAGCATATCGCCAACCTGCTGTGGGCCATGGCGAAACTGGTGGACAAAGGCCAGGAGCAGACACCAGAGTTCAAAAAGACCGTCGCCTCGCTGTTGCCCCTGGTGAACGCACAGAAAAACCAATTTACTGCCCAGGGGATTGTCAACCTGCTGTAGGCCATGGCGAAACTGGTGGACAACGGGCAGGAACGGACGCCAGAGCTCAACGAGGCCGTTGCGTCGCTGTTGCCCCACGTGAACACACAGAAAGACCAATTTATTCCTCAGCATATCGCCAACCTGCTGTGGGCCATGGCGAAACTGGTGGACAACGGGCAGGAGCGGACACCAGTGCTCAACGAGGCCGTAGCTGCCCTGTTGCCCCTCATGAACGCAAAGAAAAACCAACTTAATGTCCAGGGCATTGTCAACCTGCTGTGGGCCATGTCGAAACTGGTGGACAACGGGCTGCTGACACCAGAGCTCAAAAGGGCCTTGGCCACGCTGTTGCCCCACGTGAACGCACAGAAAGACCAATTTATTCCTCAGCATATCGCCAACCTGCTATGGACCATGGCGAAACTGGCGGAAAATACGCAGCAGCAGACACCAGGGCTCAACGAGGCAGTGGCCGCCCTGTTGCCTCTCGTGAACGCGCAGAAAGACCAATTTATTCCTCAGCATATCGCCAACCTGCTGTGGGCCATGGCGAAACTGGTGGACAACGGGCAGGAGCTGACACCCGGGCTCAACGAGGCCATGACCGCGCTGTTGTCCCAGGTGAACGTACAGAAAGACCAATTTACTGCTCAGGGAATTGCCAACCTGCTGTGGGCCATGGCAAAACTGGTGGACAACGGTCAGGATCGGACACCAGAGATCAACGAGGCCGTGGCTGAGCTGCTGCCCTACGTGAACACACAGAAGTACCAATTTATTCCTCAGCATATCGCCAGCCTGCTGTGGGCCATGGCGAAACTGGTGGACAACGGGCAGGAGCAAACACCACGGCTCAAAGAGGCCTTGGCCGCGCTGTTGCCCCACGTGAACACACAGAAGGACCAATTTATTCCTCAGCATATCGCCAGCCTGCTGTGGGCCATGGCGAAACTGGTGGACAACGGGCTGGAGCTGACACCCGGGCTCAACGAGGCCATGACCGTGCTGTTGCCCCACGTGAACGTACAGAAAGACCAATTTACTCCTCAGGGAATTGCCAACCTGCTGTGGGCCATGGCAAAACTGGTGGACAACGGTCAGGATCGGACACCAGAGCTCAATGAGGCCGTGGCCGCACTGTTGTCCCACGTGAATTCACAGAAAGACCAATTTATTCCTCAGAATATCGCCAACCTGCTGTGGGCCATGGCAAAACTGGTGGACAACGGGCAGGAGCCGACACCAGAACTCAAAGAGGCCGTGGCCGCGCTGTTGCCCTGCGTGAACGCACAGAAAGACCAATTTAATGCCCAGGGTATTGCCAACCTGCTGTGGGCCACGGCCAAACTGGGTGAACTCATTGAGCTGAACCTGGCTATCTCTACGTTTGAATCGCTTGTCTATCGAATCAGTGAGAAGCTTCAGTTTTCTCAGGAAGAGATATCGATGTCTCTCTGGGGAGTCATGGTATGCTGTGCCAGGTTGTCTCTAGACTGCAATGCCAATAAAAATAACGTGCTTGAAAAGCACATGAACGACCTGTTTACCCGTCTGGAAAATACATTCCTGCACAATGAAGAGGATCAACGCACCATTGTCCTGGCCGCAAGTTGGCTTGGCAGAGCGTGTCCGGTCGTCCCCCATTACCAGACAACCATTTCAAATACCCAAGCCGACTTCCGCGATCATCTCCAATCATCTATTCCATCTTTGAAGATTGAAGAAGAAAAGAGTCTGAACTCATTACCTCCGGTTGACCTGCTTCTGACAGATCACAACATGGTTCTTGAAGTTCAGGGACCGGGTCATTACGTAGGTGGTGATTTCAAAACCAGGAATGGTTCGACTCTGCTGAAAATCGCACTGTTGCAAAAAGCAGGATTTGAAGTCATTGAAATTCCGGTTAACAGGCTCTTGAGTCAGGATTTAATGAAACCATACATTGATCAAATAAAGACCAGAATAGGCATTCCGCCACAGGAGCATGGCTCTGTATCACTTAAAAGAGGGTGGACAGATGCTGCATACGTGACTGGTGAAGAACATATAGCAAAGCAAAGCAACCCGGCAAAGAGGAAGAAAACAGGCAGCCAATAATTGCCTTCCTCTCATCATGACTCAAGTAAACTTTGCCGCACAATGAACTTCTGGGCAGAACAGCAGTCTGTATTTTATATTTTCATGAATTAATGAAATATAATTATGGATAAAAATTCTGCTGGTATCAGTGGTCAATACGCAAGATCAAAAAACAGTTGCAACCAACCGAATGGCCATACCCCTTCTTCAGGGCGTGGGCGATACAGACATGCCACAGTCAGACAATGGGAAACCCTCCCCCGCACTGCACTGAGTCGCAATGAATTTTATCAGTCTTCTGGCACACGCTCTTATCAACATCTACAGTGCCGTTCAGTAAACTCTGCTCAAGATTTTAATGCCCTCATCAAACAGGAAATAATGGATGATCTGGTGAGTAAATCGAATCGTTTCGGTCATCGCTATGATGGGAGAAATCACGGGCACTATGCCAGTTCAATTAAAAAATACACGTTAGCTGTTCAAAGACCGTTAAATCGAACAGAACAAAGCCAGCTGATGCGTTTGCTGCAAAATTTTACCGCAACCCGGAGCTGGAATTGGCGAAGCCTGACGACAACATTTCATTCATTTACTTCAGCGGGTGTTTTTACCCTTCATAAACCCATGGATGGGCATGTTAAGCTCACTCAAGCTGCCTTATTGTCAACGCTACTTGATGCAATAATATTTAACTGCAACCAAAAACCTGCTGCCAGAAATATTGATGCCCTGGGTATCGTCAACCTGCTGTGGGCCATGGCGAAACTGGTGGACAACGGGCCGGAGCGGATAGCAGAGTGCAAAGAGGCCGTGGCCGTGTTGTTGCCCCATGTGAACGCACAGAAAAAACAATTTATTCCTCAGGGAATCGCCAACCTGCTATGGGCCATGGCAAAACTGTTGGACAACGGACAGGAGCGGACACCAGGGCTCAACGAGGCCGTGGCCGCATTGTTGCCCCAGGTGATCGCTCAGAAAGCTAACTTTACACCACAAGAAATCGCCAACCTGCTATGGGCCATGGCCAAACTGGTAGACAACGGGCAGGAGCTGACACCAGGGCTCAACGAGGCCGTGGCCGCCTTGTTGCCCCAAGTGATCGCTCAGAAAACTGACTTTACACCGCAGGGGATCGCCAATCTCCTATGGGCCATGGCAAAACTGGTGGACAACGGGCAGGAACGGACGCCAGAGTTCAATGATGTAGTGGCCGCCCTGTTGCCCCATGTAAACGCACAACAAGCTCATTTTAACCCCCAGGAAATCGCCAACCTGCTCTGGGCCATGGCGAAACTGGTGGATAACAGGCAGGAGCAGACGCCAGAGCTCAACGAGGCTGTGGTTGCGCTGTTGCCCTGCGTGAACGCACAGAAAGCTCACTTTAAACCACAGGAAATCACCAATCTGCTGTGGGCCATGGCGAAACTGGTGGATAACGGGCAGGAGCGGATACCAGAGCTCAACGAGGCCGTGGCTGTGTTGTTGCCCCTTGTGAACGCACAGAAAGAACAATTTATTCCTCAGGGAATCGCCAGCCTGCTGTGGGCCATAGCGAAACTGGTGGACAACGAGCAGGAGCGGACGCCAGAGCTCAACGAGGCCGTGGCCTCGCTGTTGCACCACGTGAACACACAGAAAGACCAATTTATTCCTCAGCATATCGCCAACCTGCTGTGGGCCATGGCGAAACTGGTGAACAACGGACAGGAGTGGACACCAGAGTTCAACAAGGCCGTGGCCGTGCTGTTGCCCCACGTGAACGCACAGAAAGCTAACTTTAAACCTCAGGAAATCAGCAACCTGCTGTGGGCCATGGCGAAACTGGTGGACAACGGGCAGGAGCCGACACCAGAGCTCAAAAGGGCCTTGGCCGCGCTGTTGCCCCACGTGAACGCACAGAAAGACCAATTTATTCCTCAGCATATCGCCAACCTGCTATGGACCATGGCGAAACTGATGGAAAATACGCAGCAGCAGACACCAGGGCTCAACGAGGCAGTGGCCGCCCTGTTGCCTCTCGTGAACGCGCAGAAAGACCAATATATTCCTCAGCATATCGCCAACCTGCTGTGGGCCATGGCGAAACTGGTGGACAACGGGCAGGAGCAGACACCTGGGCTCAAAGTGGCCGTGGCCGTGCTGTTGCCCCTCGTGAACACACAGAAAGACCAATTTAAGGCCCAGGGCATCGCCAACCTGCTGTGGGCCATGGCAAAACTGGTGGACAACGGGCAGGCACAGACACCAGAACTCAAAGAGACCGTGGCCGCGCTGTTGCCCCACGTGAACGCACAGAAAGCCCACTTTAAACCACAGGGAATCGCTAACCTGCTGTGGGCCATGGCGAAACTGGTGGACAGCGGGCAGAAGCAGACACCAGAACTCAAAGAGGCCGTGGCCGCGCTGTTGCCCCACGTGAACGCACAGAAAGACCAATTTTTTCTTCAGCAAACTGCCAACCTGCTGTGGGCCATGGCGAAACTGGTGGACAAAGGGCTGGAGAAAACACCAGAGCTCAACGAGGCCGTGGCTGCCCTGTTGCCCCACGTAAATGCACAGAAAGAACAATTTACTCCCCAGCATATCACTAACCTGCTGTGGGCCATGGCAAAACTTGTGGGCAACGGGTACGAACAGACACCAGTGTTCAACCAAGCGGTGGCTGCACTGTTGCCCCTCGTGAACGCACAGAAAGACCAATTTAATGCCCAGGGTATTGCCAACCTGCTCTGGGCCACGGCCAAACTGGGTGAACTCATTGAGCTGAACCTGGCTACCTCTACGTTCGAATCGCTCGTCTATCGAATCAATGAGAAGCTTCAGTTTTCTCAGGAAGAGATATCGATGTCTCTCTGGGGAGTCATGGTATGCTGTGCCAGGTTGTCTCTAGACTCCAATGCCAATAAAAATAACGTGCTTGAAAAGCACATGAACGACCTGTTCACCCGTCTGGAAAATACATTCCTGCACAATGAAGAGGATCAACGCACCATTGTCCTGGCCGCAAGTTGGCTTGGCAGAGCGTGTCCGGTCGTCCCCCATTACCAGACAACCATTTCAAATACCCAAGCCGAATTCCGCGATCAACTCCAATCATCTATTCCATCTTTGAAGATTGAAGAAGAAAAGAGTCTGAACTCACTGCCTCCGGTTGACCTGCTTCTGACAGATCACAACATGGTTCTTGAAGTTCAGGGACCGGGTCATTACGTAGGTGGTGATTTCAAAACCAGGAATGGTTCGACTCTGCTGAAAATCGCACTGTTGCAAAAAGCAGGATTTGAAGTCATTGAAATTCCGGTTAACAGGCTCTTGAGTCAGGATTTAATGAAACCATACATTGATCAAATAAAGACCAGAATAGGCATTCCGCCACAGGAGCATGGCTCTGTATCACTTAAAAGAGGGTGGACAGATGCTGCATACGTGACTGGTGAAGAACATTTAGCAGAGCAAAGCAACCCGGCAAAGAGGAAGAAAACAAACAACCAGTAATCGCCTTCCTCCCATCATGACTCAAGTAAACTTTGCCGCACAATGAACTTCTGGGCAGAGCAGCAGTCTGCTTTTTATATTTTCATTAATTAATGAAATATAATTATGGATAGACGTTCTGCTGGTATCAGTGGTCAATACGCAAGATCAGGTAACGGTTACAACCAACCGAATGACCATGCCCCTTCTTCAGGGCGTGGGCGATATAGACATGCCACAGTCAGACAGCGGGGTAGTCACCCCCGCTCTACCCCGGGATGTAATGAATTTCACCATTCTTCTGGCACACGCCCTTCTCAATACTTAATACACCGTTCAGTAAACTCTGCTCAAGATTTTAATACCCTCATCAAACCAGAAATAATGGATGGTCTGGTGAATAAATCGGATCGTTTCGGCCATCGCTATGATGGGAGAAATCACGGGCAATATGCCAGTTCAATTAAAAAATACTCGTCAGCGTCTAAAAGACCGTTAAACCGAACAGAACAAAGCCAGCTGATGCGTTTGCTTAACAATTTTACTGTAACACGGAGCTGGAATTGGCGAAGCCTGACGACAACACTTCACTCATTTACTTCAGCAGGTGTTTTTACCCCTCATAAACCCATGAATGAGCGTGTTCAGCACACTCAAGCGGCCTTATTGTCGACGCTATTTGATGCAATAATATTTAACTGCAACCAAAAATCTGAAGCCAGGAATATTGATGCCCAGGGAATCACTAACCTGCTGTGGGCCATGGCGAAACTGGTGGACAACGGGCAAAAGTGGACACCGGGGCTCAAAGAGGCCGTGACTGCGCTGTTGCCCCAAGTGGCCGCAAGGCAAGACCAATTTAATGCCCAGGGGATCTCCAACCTGCTGTGGGCGATGGCGAAACTGGTGGACAACGGGCTGGAGCGGACACCAGAGCTCAACGAGGCCGTAGCCTTGCTGTTGCCCCGCGTGAACGCACAGAAAGATCAATTTATTCCTCAGCATCTCGCCAACCTGTTGTGGGCCATGGCGAAACTGGTGGATAACGGGCTGGAGCAGACACCAGAGCTCAACGAGGCCGTGGCCGTGCTGTTGCTCCACGTGAACGCACAGAAAGCTCACTTTAAACCTCAGGAAATCACCAACCTGCTGTGGGCCATAGCGAAACTGGTGGGCAACGGGCAAGAGCAGACACCAGAGTTCAACGAGGCCCTGGCCGCGCTGTTGCCCCTCGTGAACGCACAGAAAGCTCACTTTAAACCTCAGATGATTGCCAACCTGCTGTGGGCCATGGCGAAACTGGTGGACCACGGCCAGGAGCAGACACCAGAACTCAACGAGGCCTTGGCCGCGCTGTTGCCCCTCGTGAATGCACAGAAAACTAATTTTAAACCAAAGGAAATCGCCAACCTGCTGTGGGCCATGGCGAAAATGGTAGGCAATGGACAGGAGCGCACACCAGGACTCAAAGAGGTCGTGGCCGGGCTGTTGCCCCACGTGAACGTAAAGAAAGACCAATTTAATGCCCAGGGTATCACCAACCTGCTGTGGGCCATGGCGAAACTGGTGGACAACGGGCAGGAGCACACACCAGAGCTTAAAGAGGCCGTGGCCGCGCTGTTGCCCCACGTGAACGCACAGAAAGACCGATTTAATGCCCAGGCCATCGTCAACCTGCTGTGGGCCATGGCAAAACTGGTGGACCACGGGCTGGAGCGGACACCAGAGCTTAACGAGGCCGTGGCGGCGTCGTTGCCCCACGTGGACGCACATAAAGCTAACTTTAAACCTCAGGAAATCGCCAACCTGCTGTGGGCGATGGCGAAACTGGTCGACAACGGTCAGGAGCAGACACCAGAGCTCAAAGAAGCAGTGACCGCGTTGTTGCGCCACGTGAGCGCACAGAAAGCAAACTTTAAACCTCAGGAAATCACCAACCTGCTGTGGGCCATGGCGAAACTGGTGGACAACGGGCAGGAGCAGACAACAGAGCTCAACGAGGCCGTGGCCGCGCTGTTGCCCCAAGTGAACGCACAAAAAGACCAATTTATTCCTCAGCACATCGCCAACCTGCTGTGGGCCATGGCGAAACTGGTGGACAGCGGGCTGGAGCAGAGACCAGAACTCAACGAGGCCTTGGCTACCCTGTTGCCCCTCGTGAACGCACAGAAAGACCAATTTAATACCCAGGGCATTGCCAACCTGCTGTGGGCCATGGCGAAACTGGTGGACAACGGGCTGGAGCGGACACCAGGGTTCAAACAGGCCGCCGCCGCCTTGCTGCCACTCCTGAACGCACAGAAAAACCGACTTAATGCCCAGGGCATTGCCAACCTGCTGTGGGCCATGGCGAAGCTGGTGGACAACGCGCAGGAGCGGACACCAGAGCTCAACGAGGCTGTGGTCGTGCTGCTGCCTCTCGTGAACGCACAAAAAGCTAACTTTAAATCACAGGAAATCGCTAACCTGCTGTGGGCCATGGCGAAACTGGGTGAACTCGTTGAGCTGAACGTGGTTACCTCTACGTTCGAATCGCTTGTCTATCGAATCAGTGAGAGCCCTCAGTTATCTCAGAAAGAGATATCGATGTCTCTCTGGGGAGTAATGCTCTGCTGTGCCAGGTTGTTTCTAGACTCCAATAAAGATAACGTGCTTGAGAAGCACATGGATGACCTGTTCACTCGCCTGGAAAATACATTGCCAGATAATGAAGAGGATCAATCCATCATCACCATGGCTGCAAGTTGGCTTGGCAGAACCTGTCCGGTCATTCCCCATTACCAGACGACCATTTCAAAAACCCAGGCCGACTTCCGCGATCAACTCCAATCATCTATTCCATCTCTGAAGATTGACGAAGAAAAGAGTCTGAACTCATTACCCCCGGTTGACCTGTTTCTGCCAGATCACAACATGGTGATTGAAGTTCAAGGACCGTCTCATTATGTGGGTGGTGATTTCAAAACCAGGAAGGGTTCGACTCTGCTGAAAATCGCACTGTGGCAAAAAGCAGGATTTGAGGTCATTGAAATCCCGACTAACCAGCTTTTGAAGAAAGATTTAATGAAACCCTATATTGATCAAATAAAGATCAGGATAGGCATCCCGCCACAGGAGCATGGCTTTGTATCACATAAAAGAGCGTGGACAGATGCTGCATACGTTACTGCTGAAGAACATTTAGCAGAGCAAACCAACCCGGCAAAGAGGAAGAAAACAAACAGTCAGTAATCGCCTGCCACCCATCATGACTCAAGTAAACTTTTTTGCACAATGAACTTCTGAGCAGGACAGCAGTCTGCTTTTTATATTTTCATGAATGAATGAAATATAATTATGGATAAAAGTTCTGCTGGTATCAGTGGTCAATACACAAGATCAAATAACAGTTACAGCCAACCTAATGGCCATGCCCCTTCTTCAAGGCGTGGGCGACACAGACATGCCACAGTCAGACAATGGAATCATCCCCCCCGCACTGCACCGGTTCGCAATGAATTTTACCATTCTTCTGACACACGCTCTTATCAACATCTACAGTTTCGTTCAGTAAACTCTGCTCAAGATTTTAATGCCTTCATCAAACAGGAAATAATAGATGATCTGGTGAGTAAATCGAATCGTTTCAGCCATCGCTATGATGGGAGAAATCATGGGCAATATGCCAGTTCAATTAAAAAATACACGACAACTGCTAAAAGACCGTTAAATCGAACAGAACAAAGCCAGCTGATGCGTTTGCTGCAAAATTATACCGCAACACGGAGCTGGAATTGGCGAAGCCTGTCGACAACACTGCACTCATTTACTTCAGCAGGCGTTTTTACCCTTCATAAACCCATGGATGAGCGTGTTCAGCTCACTCAAGCTGCCTTATTATCGACGCTACTGGATGCAATAATATTCAAGTGCAACCAAAAACCTGAAGCCAGTGATATTAGTGCTCAGGGTATCGCTAACCAGCTGTGGGCCATGGCGAAACTGGTGGACAACGGGCAGGAGCAGACAGAAGAGCTCAAACAGGCTGTGGCCGCATTGTTGCCCCACGTAAACGTACAGAAAGACCAATTTGTTCCTCAGGCTATCGCCAACCTGGTGTGGGCCATGGCGAAAATGGTAGACAACGGACAGGAACACACACCAGAACTCAAAGAGACCGTAGCCGCACTGTTACCCCGCGTGACCGCACAGAAAGCCCAGTTTAATGCCCAGGGTATCGCCAACCTGCTGTGGGCCATGGCGAAACTGGTGGACAACGGGCTGGAGCGGACAGCAGAGCTCAAAAAGGCCGTGGCCTTGTTGTTGCCCCATGTGAACGCACAGAAAAAACAATTTATTCCTCAGGCCATCGCCAACCTGCTGTGGGCCATGGCGAAACTGGTGGACATCGGCCAGAAGCGGACACCAGGGCTCAACGAAGCCGTGGCCGCCCTGTTGCCCGAAGTGAACGCACAGAAAAAGCAATTTATTCCTCAGGCTATCGCCAACCTGCTGTGGGCCATGGCAAAACTGGTGGATAACAGGCAGGAGCAGACACCAGAGCTCAACGAGGCCGTGGCCACGCTGTTGCCCCGTATAAAGGCACAGAAAGACCAGTTTATGCCTCAGAATATCGCCAACCTGCTGTGGGCCATAGCGAAACTGGTGGACAACGGGCAGGAGTCGACACCAGAGCTCAACGAGGCCGTGGCCGTGCTGTTGCCCCAAGTGAACGCACAGAAAGACCAGTTTATTCCTCAGCATATCGCCAACCTGCTGTGTGCCCTGGCGAAACTGGTGGACAACGGGCAGGAGCAGACAGCAGGGCTCAAAGAGTCCGTGGCCACCCTATTGCCCCGTATAAAGGCACAGAAAGCGAACTTTACACCACAGGAAAACGTCAACTTGCTGTGGGCCATGGCGAAACTGGTGGACAACGGGTACGAGCGGACACCAGAATTCAAAGAGGCCATGGCCGCGCTGTTGCCTTGCGTGAACGCACAGAAAGGCCAATTTAATGCCCAGGGTATCCCCAACCTGCTGTGGTCCATGGCGAAACTGGTGATCAACGGCCAGGAGAGTTCACTTGGGCTCAACAAAACGTTGGCCGTGCTGTTGCCCCATGTGAGCGCACAGAAATACCACTTAAATGCCCAGGGTATCGCTATTCTGCTGTGGGCCATGGCGAAACTGGTGGACAATGGCCAGGAGCTGACACCGAGGCTCAATGAGGCCCTGGGAGCGCTGTTGCCTCTCGTGAACGTAAAGAAAGACCAATTTATTCCTCAGCATATCGCCAACCTGCTGTGGGCCATGGCAAAACTGATTGACAACGGTCAGGAGTGGACACCAGAGCTCAACGAGGCTGTGGCCGCTCTATTGCCCCACGTGCACTTACAGAAAGCTAACTTTAAACCACAGGAAATCGCCAACCTGCTATGGGCCACGGCGAAACTGGTGGACAGCGGGCAGGAGAAGATACCAGGGCTCATGGAGGCCGCAGCCGCGCTGTTGCCCCACGTGAACGCACAGAAAGCTGACTTTACACCACCGGCAATCACCAACCTGCTGTGGGTCATGGCAAAACTGGCGAACAATGGGCAGGAGCTGACACCAGAGCTCAAAGAAATCGTGTCCGCGCTGTTGCGCCACGTGAACGCACAGGAAGCTCACTTTAAACCACAGGAAATCACCAACCTGCTGTGGGCCATGGCGAAACTGGTGGATAACGGGCAGGAGCTGACCGCAGGGCTCAAAGAGGCTGTGGCCGTGTTGTTGCCCCACGTAAACGTACAGAAAGATCAATTTGTTCCTCAGGCTATCGCCAACCTGCTGTGGGCCATGGCGAAACTGGTGGACAACGGGCACGAGCAGACACCAGAGTTCAACGAAGCGGTGGCTGCGCTGTTGACCTGCGTAATCGTACAAAAAGCTAACTTTAAACCACAGGAAATCACCAACCTGCTGTGGGCCATGGCGAAACTGGTGGACAACGGGCAGGAACAGACACCAAGGCTCAACGAGGCTGTGGTTGCGCTGTTGCCCCTCGTGAACGCACAGAAAGACCAATTTAATGCCCAGGGTATTGCCAACCTACTGTGGGCCACGGCCAAACTGGGTGAACTCGTTGAACTGAACGTGGCTACCTCTGTATTCGAATCGCTTGTCTATCGAATCCCTAAGAACCTTCAGTTTTCTCAGGAAGAGATATCGATGTCTCTCTGGGGAGTCATGGTATGCTGTGCCAGGTTGGCTCTAGGCTCCAATGCCAATAAAAATAACGTACTTGAAAAACACATGGATGACCTGTTGACTCGCCTGGAAAATACCTCGCCAGATAATAAAGAGGATCGATCCATCATGATCATGGCCGCAAGTTGGCTTGGCAGAGCGTGTCCGTTCGTCCGCCATTACCAGAAAGCCATTTCAAAAACCCAGGCCGACTTCCGCGATCAACTCCAATCATGCATTCCATCTTTGCGGATTGAAGAAGAAAAGAGCCTGAACTCATTACCTCCGGTTGACCTGCTTCTGCCAGATCACAACATGGTGATTGAAGTTCAGGGACCGTCTCATTACGTGGGTGGTGATTTCAACACCAGGAATGGTTCGACTCTGCTGAAAATCGCACTGCTGAAAAAATCAGGATTTGAGGTCATTGAAATCCCGGTTAACCGGCTTTTGAACAAAGATTTAATGAAACCCTATATTGATCAAATAAAGACCAGGATAGGCATCCCCCCACAGGAGCCTGGCTCTGTATCATTTAATAGAGGGTGGACAGATGCTGCATACGTGACTGGTGAAGAACATTTAGAACAGCAAACCACCCCAGCAAAAAAGAAGAAGAAGAGAAGAAGAAAACAAACAGTCAGTAATCGCCTGCCTCCTATCATGACTCAAGTAAACTTTTCCGTAAAATGAACTTCTGAGCAGAACAGCAGTCTGCTTTTTATATTTTCATGAATTAATGAAATATAATTATGGATAGAAGTTCTGCTGGTATCAGTGATCAATACAAAAGATCAAATAACAGTTACAACCAACCGAATGGCCATGCCACTTCTTCAAGGCGTGGGCGATACAGACATACCACAGTCAGACCATGGGATAATCCCACCCGCACTGCCCCGGGTCGCAATGAATATTACCATTCTTCTGGCACACGCTCCTATCAACATCTACAGTGCCGTTCAGTAAACTCTGCTCAAGATTTTAACGCCCTCATCAAACCAGAAACAATGGCTGGTCTGGTGAGGAAATCGGAACGTTTCGGTCATCGCTATGATGGGAGAAATCACGGGCACTATGCCAGTTCAATTAAAAAATACACGTCAGCTGCTAAAAGACCGTTAAATCAAGCGGAACAAAGCCAGCTGATGCATTTGCTGCAAAATTTCACAGCAACCCGGAGCTGGAATTGGCGAAGCCTGACGACAACATTTCATTCATTTACTTCAGCGGGTGTTTTTACCCTTCATAAACCCATGGATGGGCATGTTAAGCTCACTCAAGTTGCCTTATTGTCAACGCTACTTGATGCAATAATATTTAACTGTAACCAAAAACCTGAAGCCAGGGATATTGATGCCCCGGGAATCGCCAACCTGCTGTGGGCCATGGCGAAACTGGTGGACAACGGGCACGAGCAGACACCAGAGTTCAACGAAGCGGTGGCTGCGCTGTTGACCTGCGTAATCGTACAAAAAGCAAACTTTAAACCACAGGAAATCACCAACCTGCTCTGGGCCATGGCGAAACTGGTGGACAACGGGCAGGAGCCGACACCAGAGCTCAAAAGGGCCTTGGCCGCGCTGTTGCCCCACGTGAACGCACAAAAAGAGCAATTTATTCCTCAGCATATCGCCAACCTGCTATGGACCATGGCGAAACTGGTGGAAAATACGCAGCAGCAGACACCAGGGCTCAACGAGGCAGTGGCCGCCCTGTTGCCTCTCGTGAACGCGCAGAAAGACCAATTTATTCCTCGGCATATCGCCAACCTGCTGTGGGCCATGGCGAAACTGGTGGACAACGGGCAGGAGCAGACACCAGGGCTCAAAGTGGCCGTGGCCGTCCTGTTGCCCCTCGTGAACGCACAGAAAGACCAATTTAAGGCCCAGGGCATCGCCAACCTGCTGTGGGCCATGGCAAAACTGGTGGACAACGGGCAGGAGCCGACACCAGAACTCAAAGAGGCCGTGGCCGCGCTGTTGCCCCACGTGAACACACAGAACGCTCACTTTAAACCACAGGGTATCGCTAACCTGCTGTGGGCCATGGCGAAACTGGTGGACAGCGGGCAGAAGCAGACACCAGAACTCAAAGAGGCCGTGGCCGCGCTGTTGCCCCACGTGAACGCACAGAAAGACCAATTTTTTCTTCAGCAAACTGCCAACCTGCTGTGGGCCATGGCGAAACTGGTGGACAAAGGGCTGGAGAAAACACCAGAGCTCAACGAGGCCGTGGCCGCGCTGTTGCCCAGCGTGAACGCACAGAAAGACCAATTTATTCCCCAGCATATCACCAATCTGCTGTGGGCCATGGCAAAACTTGTGGGCAACGGGTACGAACAGACACCAGTGTTCAGCGAAGCGGTGGCTGCGCTGTTGACCTGCGTGAACGGACAGAAAGACCAATTTAATGCCCAGGGTATTGCCAACCTGCTGTGGGCCACGGCCAAACTGGGTGAACTCATTGAGCTGAACCTGGCTACCTCTACGTTCGAATCGCTTGTCTATCGAATCAGTGAGAAGCTTCAGTTTTCTCAGGAAGAGATATCGATGTCTCTCTGGGGAGTCATGGTATGCTGTGCCAGGTTGTCTCTAGACTCCAATGCCAATAAAAATAACGTGCTTGAAAAGCACATGGACGACCTGTTTACCCGTCTGGCAAATACATTCCTGCACAATGAAGAGGATCAACGCACCATAGTACTGGCCGCAAGTTGGCTTGGCAGAGCGTGTCCGGTCGTCCCCCATTACCAGACAACCATTTCAAATACCCAAGCCGACTTCCGCGATCAACTCCAATCATCTATTCCATCTTTGAAGATTGAAGAAGAAAAGAGTCTGAACTCATTACCTCCGGTTGACCTGCTTCTGACAGATCACAACATGGTTCTTGAAGTTCAGGGACCGGGTCATTACGTAGGTGGTGATTTCAAAACCAGGAATGGTTCGACTCTGCTGAAAATCGCACTGTTGCAAAAAGCAGGATTTGAGGTCATTGAAATTCCGGTTAACAGGCTCTTGAGTCAGGATTTAATGAAACTATACATTGATCAAATAAAGACCAGAATAGGTATTCCGCCACATGAGCATGGCTCTGTATCACTTAAAAGAAGGTGGACAGATGCTGCATGGGTTACTGGTGAAGAACATTTAGGAGAGCAAACTAACCCGGCAAAGAGGCAGAAAACAAACAGTCAACAATCGCCTTCCTCTCATCATGATTCAAGTAAACTTTTCCGCAAAATGAACTTCTGAGCAGAACAGCAGTCTGCTTTTTATATTTTCATGAATTAATGAAATATAATTATGGATAGACGTTCTGCTGGTATCAGTGGTCAATACGCAAGATCAGGTAACGGTTACAACCAACCGAATGGCCATGCCCCTTCTTCAGGGCGTGGGCGATATAGACATGCCACAGTCAGACAGCGGGGTAGTCACCCCCGCTCTATCCCTGGATGTAATGAATTTCACCATTCTACCGGCACACGCCCTTCTCAATATTTACTTCACCGTTCAGTCAACTCTGCTCAAGAGTTTAATGTCCTCATCAAACAGGAAATAATGGATGATCTGGTGAGTAAATCGCATCGTTTCGGTCATCGCTATGATGGGAGAGATCACGGCCTGTATGCCAGTTCAGTTAAAAAATACACGTTAGCGGCTAAAAGACCGTTAAATCGAGCGGAACAAAGCCAGCTGATGCGTTTGCTGCAAAATTTCACCGCAACCCGGAGCTGGAATTGGCGAAGCCTGACGACAACAATGCACTCATTGACTTCAGCGGGTGTGTTTACCGTTCATAAACCCATGGATGCGCGAGTTAAACTTACTCAAGCTGCCTTATTGTCAACGCTATTTGATTCAATAACATTTAACTGCAACCAAAAACCTGAAGCCAGAAATATTGATGCCCAGGGTGTCGCGAACCTGCTGTGGGCCATGGCAAAAATATTGGACAACGGGCAGGAGCGGACACCAGAGTTCAACGAGGCCGTTGTCGCGCTGTTGCCCCACGTGAACGCACAGAAAGGCCAATTTAAGACCCAGGGTATTGCCAACCTGCTGTCGGCCATGGCAAAGCTGGTGGACAACGGGCAGGAGCGGACGCCAGAGCTCAACGAGGCCGTGGCTTCGCTGTTGTCCCATGTGAACGCACAGAAGAAAGACCAATTTAATACCCGGCATATTGCCAACCTGCTGTGGGCCATAGCGAAACTGATGGACAACGGGCAGGAGCAAACACCAGAGTTCAACGCGACCTTGGGCGTACTACTGCTCCGAGTGAGGGCTCAGAAAGCTCACTTTAAACCTCAGGAAATCACCAACCTGTTGTGGGCCATGGCGAAACTGGTGGACAACGGGCAGGAGCAGACACCAGAGCTCAAAGAGGCTGTGGCCGCACTGTTGCCCTGTGTGAACACACAGAAAGACCAATTTAATCCCCAGGATATCGCCAACCTGATGTGGGCCATGGCGAAACTGGTGGACAATGGGTACGAGCAGACACCAGAATTCAACGAGGCCGTGGCCGTACTGTTGCCCCTCGTGAACGCACAGAAACCTGACTTTAAGCCACAGGGGATCGCCAACCTGCTGTGGGCCATGGCGAAACTGGTGGACAACGGACAGGAGCGAACACCAGGGCTCAAAGAGACCGTAGCCGGACTTTTGCCCCTCGTGATCGGACAGAAAGACCAATTTAATGCCCAGGGGATCGCCAACCAGCTTTGGGCCATGGCGAAACTGGTGGACAACAAGCAGGAGCAGACACCAGAGCGCAAAGAGGCTGTGGCCGCACTGTTGCCCTGCGTGAACACACAGAAAGCCCAATTTAATCCCCAGGATATCGCCAACCTGCTGTGGGCCATGGCGAAACTGGTGGACAACGGGTACGAGCAGACACCAGAATTCAATGAGGCCGTGGCCGCACTGTTGCCCCAAGTGAATGCACAGAAAGCTAACTATGAAGCACAGGCAATTACCAACCTGCTGTGGGCCATGGCAAAGCTGGTGGACAACGGGCTGGAGCAAACACCAGACCTCAAAGAAGCTGTGGCCGCACTGTTGCCCCACGTGAATGCACAGAAAGACCAATTTAATGCCCAGGGTATTGCCAACCTGCTGTGGGCCACGGCCAAACTGGGTGAACTCGTTGAGCTGAACGTGGCTACCTCTACGTTCGAATCGCTCGTCTGTCGAATCAGTGAGAACCTTCAGTTTTCTCAGGAAGGGATATCGATGTCTCTCTGGGGAGTCATGGTATACTGTGCCAGGATGGCTCTATACTCCAATACCTATAAAAATAACGTGCTTGAAAAGCACATGGGTGACCTGTTGACTCGCCTGGAACATACCTCGCCAGATAATGTAGGTGATCAATCCGTCATGATCATGGCCGCAAGTTGGCTTGGCAGAGCCTCTCCGGTCGTCCCCCATTACCAGAAAACCATTTCAAAAACCCAGGCTGACTTCCGCGATCAACTCCAATCATCTATTCCATCTCTGCAGATTGAAGAAGAAAAGAGTCTGAACTCATTACCTCCGGTTGACCTGCTACTGCCAGATCACAACATAGTGATCGAAGTTCAGGGCCCCTTTCATTACGTGGGTGGTGATTTCAATACCAGGAACGGTTCGACTCTGCTGAAAATCGCACTGTTGCAAAAATCCGGATTTGAGGTCATTGAAATTCCGGGTAACATGCTCTTTAGTCATGATTTAATGAAACCATACATTGATCAAATAAAGACCAGGATAAGCATCCTGCCAAAGGAGCATGGCTTTGTATCACATAAAAGAGCGTGGACAGATGCTGCATACGTTACAGCCGAAGAACATTTAGCAGAGCAAACCAACCCAACAAAAAGGCAGAAAACAAGCAACCAGTAATCGCCTTCCTCCCATCATGACTCAAGTAAACTTTTCCGCGAAATGAACTTCTGAACAGAACAGCAGTCTGCTTTTTATATTCATGAATAAATGAAATATAATTATGGATAAAAGTTCTGCCGGTATCAGTGATAATTACGCAAGACCAGGTAATGATTACAACCAACCGGATAACTATGCTGCTACTTCAAAGCGTGGACGGTATAGACAGTGTACAGTCAGACATCAAGATAATCCCCCCCGCTCTACCCCGTGGCATAATCAATTTTACCATTCTTCAGGCCCATGCTTTTCTCAACATCCAGTGCGCCGTTCTGTCAACCCGACTCAGGATTTTAATGCCCTCATCAAACAGGAAATAATGGATGATCTGGTGAGTAAATCGGGTCGTTTCGGTCATCGCTATGATGGGAGAAATCATGGGCAATATGCCAGTTCAATTAAAAAATACACGACAACTGCTAAAAGACCGCTAAGTCGAACAGAACAAAGCCAGCTGATGCGCTTGCTGCAAAATTTCTCAGCAACCCGAAGCTGGAATTGGCGAAGCCTGACGACAACACTGCACTCATTTACTTCAGCGGGTGTTTTTACCCCTCATAAACCCATGGATGAGCGTGTTCAGCTCACTCAGGCTGCCTTATTATCGACGCTATTGGATGCAATAATATTCAAGTGCAACCAAAAACCTGAAACCAGTGATATTGTTGCTCAGGAAATCGCTAACCTGCTGTGGGCCATGGCGAAACTGGTGGACAACGGGCAGGAGCTGACCGCAGGACTCAAAGAGGCTGTGGCCGTGTTGTTGCCCCACGTAAACGTACAGAAAGATCAATTTGTTCCTCAGGCTATCGCCAACCTGCTGTGGGCCATGGCGAAACTGGTGGACAACGGGCTGGAGCGGACACCAGATTTCAACCAGGCCGTGGTCGCGCTGTTGCCCCACGTGAACGCACAGAAACCTAACTTTAAACCACAGGGTATCGCCAATCTGCTGTGGGCCATGGCGAAACTGGTGGACAATGGACAGGAGCAGACACCGGGGCTCAAAGAGGCCGTGGTCGCGATGTTCCCCCAGGTGAATGTACAGAAAGACCAATTTATTCCTCAGCATATCGCCAACCTGCTGTGGGCCATGGCGAAACTGGTGGACAACGGGCTGGAGCAGACACCAGATTTCAACCAGGCCGTGGTCGCGCTGTTGCCCTGCGTGAACAAACAGAAAAACCAGTTTATTCCTCAGCATATCGCCAACCTGCTGTGGGCCATGGCGAAACTGGTGGACAACGGGCTGGAGCGGACACCAGGCCTCAACGGGGTCGTGACCGTGCTGTTGCCCCAAGTGAACGCACAGAAAGCTGACTTTAAACCACAGGAAACCACCAATCTGGTATGGGCCATGGCGAAGCTGGTGGACAGCGGGCTGGAGAAAACACCAGAGTTCAAAAATGCTATGGCCGCGCTGTTGCCCCACGTGAATGCACAGAAAGACCAATTTATTCCCCAGCATATCGCCAACCTCTTGTGTGCCATGGCGAAACTGATAGACAACAGGTACGAGCAGACACCGGAGTTCAACGAAACCGTGGCTGTGCTGTTGACCTGCGTGATCGTACAAAAAGCGAACTTTAACCCACAGGAAATCGCCAACCTGCTGTGGGCCCTGGCGAAACTGGTGGACAACGGGCAGAAACAGTTACCAGGACTCAACGAAGCTGTGGTCGCGCTGTTGCCCTGCGTGATCGTACAAAAAGCAAACTTTAACCCACAGGAAATCGCCAACCTTTTTTGGGCCATGGCGAAACTGGCGAATAACGGGCAGGAGCAGACACCAGGGCTCAACGAGGCTGTGGTCGCGCTGTTGCCCCTCGTGAACGCGCAGAAAGACCAATTCAATGCCCAGGCTATTGCCAACCTTCTGTGGGCCACGGCCAAACTGGGTGAACTCATTGAGCTGAATCTGGCTACCTCTACGTTCGAATCGCTTGTCTATCGAATCAGTAAGAACCTGCAGTTTTCTCGGGAAGAGATATCGATGTCTCTCTGGGGAGTAGTTGTATGCTGTGCCAGGTTGGCTCTAGACTCCAATGCCAATAAAACTAATGTGTTTGAAAAGCACATGGATGACCTGTTGACTCGCCTGGAAAATACCTCGCCAGGAAAAGAAGATGATCAATTCATCATGTTCATGGCCGCAAGTTGGCTTGGCAGATTCTGTCCGGTCGTTCTCCATTACCAGACAGCCATCTCAAAAACCCAGGCCGGCTTCCACGATCAACTCCAATCATCTATTCCATCTTTGAAGATTGAAGAAGAAAAGAGTCTGAACTCATTGCCTCCGGTTGACCTGCTTTTGCCAGATCACAATATTGTGATTGAAATTCAGGGACCATATCATTACCTGGGTGGTGATTTTAAAACCAGGAAAGGTTCGACTCTGCTGAAAATCGCACTGCTGCAAAAAGCAGGATTTGAGGTCATTGAAATCCCGGCTAACCGGCTTTTGAACAAAGATTTAATGAAACCCTATATTGATCAAATAAAGATCAGGATAGGCATCCCGCCACAGGGGCATGACTCTGTTTCACTTAAAAGAGGGTGGACAGATGCTGCATACGGGACTGGTGAAGAACATTTACAAGAGCAAACCAACCCGGCAAAGAGGAAGAAAACAAGCATCCACTAATCGCCTTCCTTCCATCATGACTCAAGTAAACTTTTCCGCACAATGAACTTCTGAGCAGAACAGCAGTCTGCTTTTTATATTTTCATGAATTAATGAAATATAATTATGGATAGAAGTTCTGCTGGTATCAGTGGTCAATACGCAAGATCAGGTAATGATGACAACCAACCGAATGACCGTGCCGCTTACAGGCGTGGGCGATATAGACAAGCCACAGTCAGACAGTGGGATAATACTCCACGCACAACCCCGAGGCGTAATAAAGTTTACCATTCTGCTGCCGCAGGCCCTTCTCAATATCTACTACACCGTTCAGTAAACCCTGCTCAAAATTTTAATGCCCTCACCAAAAAGGAAATAATGGCTGGTCTGTTGAGTAAATCGGATCGTTTCGGTCATCGCTATGATGGGAGAGATCACGGTCTATATGCCAGTACAATTAAAAAATACACGTCAGCGTCTAAAAGGCCTTTAAATCAAGCGGAACAAAGCCAGCTGATGCGTTTGCTGCAAAATTTCACAGCAACACGGAGCTGGAATTGGCGAAGCCTGACGACAACACTGCACTCATTTACTTCAGCGGGTGTTTTTACCCTTCATAAACCCATGGATGAGCGTGTTCAGCTCACTCAAGCTGCCTTATTATCGACGCTACTGGATGCAATAATATTCAATTGCAACCAAAAACCTGAAGCCAGTGATATTGGAGCTCAGGAAATCGCCAATCTGCTGTGGGCCATGGCGAAACTGGTGGACAACGGGCAGGAACTAACACCAGGGCTCAACGAGGCCGTAGCCGTGTTGTTGCCCCACGTGAACGTACAGAAAGACCAATTTATTCCTCAGCATATTGCCAACCTGCTGTGGGCCATGGCGAAACTGGTGGACAATGGGCAGGAGCGGACACCAGGGCTCAACGAGGCCATGGCCGCCCTGTTGCCCTTCGTTAGCGCACAGAAAGACCAATTTATTCCTCAGGCTATCGCCAACCTGCTGTGGGCCATGGCGAAGCTGGTGGACAACGGGCTGGAGCGGACACCAGGGCTCAACGAGGCCGTGGTCGCCCTGTTGCCCCTCGTGAACGCACAGAAAGACCAATTGATTTCTCAGCATATCGCCAACCTGCTGTGGGCCATGGCGAAACTGGCGGACAACGGACTGGAGCAAACACCAGGGCTCAAAGAGGCCGTGGCCGCGCTGTTGTCCCACGTGAACGCACAGAAAGCTAACTTTAAACCACAGGGTATCGCCAACCTGCTGTGGGCCATGGCGAAACTGGTGGACAATGGGCTGGAGCAGACACCAGAGTTCAACAAAGCCTTGGCCGCGCTGTTGCCCCACGTGAACGCGCAGAAACCTAACTTTAAACCACAGGTAATCGCCAACCTGCTGTGGGCCATGGCGAAACTGGTGGACAGCAGGCAGGAGTGGTCACCAGCGCTCAAAGGGGCTGTGGCCACACTGTTGCCCCACATGTACGCACAAAAAGCTAACTTTAAGCCACAGGAAATCGCCAACCTGCTGTGGGCCATGGCGAAACTGGTGGACAGCAAGCAGGAGTGGTCACCAGCGCTCAAAGGGGCTGTGGCCGAACTGTTGCCCCACGTGTACGCACAAAAAGCTAACTTTAAGCCACAGGAAATCACCAACCTGCTGTGGGCCATAGCGAAACTGGTGGACAACGATCAGGAGCAGACACCAGAGTTTAAAGAGGCGGTGGCTGCGCTGTTGCCCCGGGTGAGCGAACAGAAAGGCCAATTTAATGCCCAGGGTATTGCCAACCTGCTGTGGGCCACTGCGAAACTGGGTGAGCTCGTTGAGCTGAACATGGTTACATCCACGTTTGAATCGCTTGTCTACCTAATCAGTGAAATCCCTCAGCTCTCTCAGCAAGATATATTGATGTCTCTCTGGGGAGTCATGGTTTGGTGTGCCAGGTTGTCTCTGGTTCCCAATGCCAATAAAAATAACGTGCTTGAAAAGCACATGGATGACCTGTTTACTCGCCTGGAAAATACATCCCCAGAAAATGCAGAGGTTCAATCCATCATTGCCATGGCCGCAAGTTGGCTTGGGAGAGCGTGTCCGGTGGTCCCCCATTACCAGACCACCATTTCAAAAAACCAAGCCGACTTTCGTGATCAACTCCAATCATCTATTCCATCTTTGAAGATTGAAGAAGAAAAGAGTCTGAACTCATTACCTCCGGTTGACCTGCTTCTGCCAGATCACAACATTGTGATTGAGGTGCAGGGCCCCTCTCATTACGTGGGTGGTGATTTCAACACCAGGAATGGTTCGACTATGCTTAAAATCGCACTGTTACAAAAAGCAGGATTTGAGGTCATTGAAATCCCGACTAACCAGCTTCTGAAGAAAGATTTAATGAAACTATATGTTGATCAAATAAAGATCAGAATAGGCATCCCGCCATAGGGGCATGGCTTTGTATCACTTAAAAAAGCGTGGACAGATGCTGCATACGTTACTGCCGAAGAACATTTAGCAGAGCAAACCAACCCGGCAAAGAAGAAGAAAACAAACAGCCAGTAATCGCCTTCCTCCTATCATGACTCAAGTAAACTTTTCCGCACAATGAACTTCTGCGCAGGACAGCAGTCTGCTTTTTATATTTTCATGAATGAATGAAATATAATTATGGATAAAAGTTCTGCTGGTATCAGTGGTCAATACACAAGATCAGATAACGGTTACAACCACCCGAATGGCCGTACCCCTTCTTCAAGGCGTGGGCGATATAGACATGCCTCAGTCAGACAGCGGGATAGTCACCCCCGCTCTACCCCGGGATGTAATAAATTTCACCATTCTTCTGGCACAAGCCCTTCTCAATATTTAATGCACCGTTCAGTAAACTCTGCTCAAGATTTTAATACCCTCATCGAACCAGAAATAATGGCTGGTCTGGTGAGGAAATCAAAACGTTTCGGTCATCGCTATGATGGGAGAGATCACGGCCTGTATGCCAGTTCAGTTAAAAAATACACGTTAGCTGCCAAAAGACCGTTAAATCGAGCGGAACAAAGCCAGCTGATGCGTTTGCTGCAAAATTTCGCAGCAACGCGGAGCTGGAATTGGCGAAGCCTGACGACAACATTTCACTCATTGACGTCAGCAGGTGTTTTTACCCCTCATAAACCCGTGGATGAGCGTGTCAAGGGTACTCAAGCTGCCTTATTGTCAACGCTACTGGATACAATAAGATTCAAGTGCAACAAAAAAGCTGAAGCATGGGATATTGATGCCCAGGGAATCGCCAACCTGCTGTGGGCCATGACGAAACTGGTGGATAACGGTCAAGAGCAGACACCAGAATTCAACAAGGCCATGGCCGCGCTGTTGTCCCACGTGAACGCACAGAAAGCTCACTTTAACCCACAAGAAGTCGCCAATCTGGTGTGGGCCATGGCGAAACTGCTGGACAACGGGCAAGAGCGAACAGCAGAGCTCAACGAGGCCGTGGCCGCCCTGTTGCCCCTCGTGCAAGCACAGAAAAACCAACTTAATGCCCAGGGCATTGCCAACCTGCTGTGGGCCATGGCGAAACTGGTGGACAATGGGCTGAAGCGGACACCAGGGCTCAACGAGGCCGTAGCCGCACTGCTGCCCCTCGTGAAAACAAAGAAAAACCAATTTATTTTTCAGCACATCACCAACCTGCTGTGGGCCATGGCGAAACTGGTGGACAATGGGCAGGAGCAGACACCAGAGCTCAACGAGGCCGTGGCTGCCCTGTTGCCCCTCGTGGACGCACAAAAAAACCAACTTAATGCCCAGGGTATTGCCAACCTGCTGTGGGCCATGGCGAAACTGGTGGACAACGGGCAGGAGCAGACACCAGAGTTCAACGAAGCCCTGGCCAAGCTGTTGGCCCACGTTAACGCACAGAAACCTGACTTTAAACCACAGGGGATTGTCAATCTGCTGTGGGCCATGGCGAAACTGGTGGACAACGGGCAGGAGCAGACAGCTGAGCTCAAAAAAGCAGTGACCGCGCTGTTGCGCCACGTGAACGCACAGAAAGCTAACTTTAATCCTCAGCAAATCACCAACCTGCTGTGGGCCATGGCAAAACTGGTGGATAACGGGCAAGAGCAGACAGCTGAGCTGAAAAAAGCAGTAACCGCGCTGTTGCGTCACGTGAACGCACAGAAAGCTAACTTTATTCCTCAGGAAATCACCAACCTGCTGTGGGCCATAGCAAAACTGGTGGACAACGGGCAGGAACAGACACCAGAACTCAACGAGGCCGTGGCCGTGCTGTTGCCCCACGTGAACGCACAGAAAGACCAATTTATTCCTCAGCACATCGCCAACCTGCTATGGGCCATGACGAAACTGGTGGACAGCGGACAGGAGCCGACTCCAGGACTCAGCAAGGCCATAGCCGCGCTCATGCCCCACGTGAACATCCAGAAAGCTAACTTTAAACCACAAGGTATCGCCAACCTGCTGTGGGCCATGGCAAAACTGGTGGACAACGGGCAGAAGAAGATACCAGGGCTCATGGAGGCCGTAGCCGCGCTGTTACCCCGCATGCACGCACAGAAAGACCAATTTAATGCCCAGGGTATCGCCAACCTGCTATGGGCCATGGCGAAACTGGTGGACAACGCGCAGGAGCGGACACCAGAGCTCAACGAGGCTTTGGTCGCGCTGTTGCCTCTCGTGAACGCACAAAAAGCTAACTTTAAACCACATGAAATCGCTAACCTGCTTTGGACCATGGCGAAACTGGGTGAACTCCTTGAGCTGACCGTGGTTACCTCTACGTTCGAATCGCTTGTCTATCGAATCAGTGAGAACCCTCAGTTTTCTCAGCAAGAGATACCGTTGTCTCTTTGGGGAGTAATGGTATGCTGTGCCAGGTTGTTTCTGGATTCCAATGCTAATAAAAGCAACGTGTTTGAAAAGCACATGGATGACCTGCTCACTCGCCTGGAAAATACCTCGCCAGACAATGAAGAGGAACAATCCATCATTACCCTGGCTGCCAGTTGGCTTGGCAGAGCCTGTCCAGTCGTTCGCCATTACCACACAAACAGTTCAAAAAACCAGGTCGACTTCCGCGATCAACTCAAATCATCTATTCCATCTTTGAGGATTGAAGAAGAAAAGAGTCTGAACTCATTACCTCCGGTTGACCTGCTACTGCCCGATCACAACATGGTGATTGAAGTTCAGGGACCGCGTCATTACGTAGGTGGTGATTTCAAAACCAGGAATGGTTCGACTCTGCTGAAAATCGCACTGTTGCAAAAAGCAGGATTTGAGGTCATTGAAATCCCGGCTAACCAGCTTTTGAAGAAAGATTTAATGAAACCCTATATTGATCAAATAAAGATCAGGGCAATCATCGCGCCACAGGCTCATGACGGTGTATCACTTAAAAGAGGGTGGGCAGATGCTGCATACGTGACTGGTGAAGAACATTCAAAATAGCAAACCAACCCAGCAAACAGGAAGAAAACAAGCAGCCAGTCATCGCCTTCCTCTCATCATGACTCAAGTAAACTTTTTTGCAAAATGAACTTCTCAACAGAACAGCAGTCTGCTTTTTATATTTTCATGAATTAATGAAATATAGTCATGGATAAAAGCTCTGCTGGCATCAGTGGTAAATACACAAGATCAGATAACGGTTACAACCAATCGAATGGTCATGCTCCTTCCTCAAGGCGTGGGCGATACAGGCATGCCACAGTCAGACAATGGAATAATTCCCCCCACACTGCACCAGGTCGCAATGAATTTTACCATTCTCCCGGCACACGCTCTTCTCAACATCTACAGTGCCGTTCAGTAAACTCTGCTCAAGATTTTAATGCCCTCATCAAACAGGAAATAGTGGATGATCTGGTGAGTAAATCGGAACGTTTCGGTCATCGCTATGATGGGAGAAATCACGGTCAGTATGCCAGTTCAATTAAAAAATACTCATCAGCTGTTAAAAGACCGTTAAATCGAACAGAACAAAGCCAGCTGATGCGTTTGCTGCAAAATTTTACCGCAACCCGGAGCTGGAATTGGCGAAGCCTGACGACAACACTTCATTCATTGACTTCAGCGGGTGTTTTTACCCCTCATAAACCCGTGGATCAGCGTGTTAAGCTCACTCAAGCTGCCTTATTGTCCACGCTTCTTGATGCAATAATATTCAAGTGCAACCAAAAACCTCAAGCCAGGGATATTGATGCCCTGGGAACCTCCAACCTGCTGTGGGCCATGGCGAAACTGGTGGACAACGGGCAGAAGCAGACACCAGAGTTCAAAGAGACCGTGGCCGCCCTGTTGCCCCACGTGAATGCACAGCAAGACCAATTTATTCCTCAGGGTATCACCAACCTGCTGTGGGCCATGGCGAAACTGGTGGACAACGAGGAGTGGACACCAGAGCTCAAAGAAGCAGTGGCCGCGCTGTTACCCCATGTGAACGCACAGAAAGACCAATTTATTCCTCAGCATATCGCCAACCTGCTGTGGGCCTTGGCGAAACTGGTGGACAACAGGCCTGAGCGAACACCAGGGCTCAAAGAGACCGTAGCCGCGATGTTGCCCCTCGTGGTCGCGCAGAAAGACCAATTTAATTCCCAGGGGATCACCAACCAGCTGTGGGCCGTGGCAAAACTGGTGGGCAACGGGCAGGACCGGACACCAGAGCTCAAAGAGGCGGTGGCCGCGCTGTTGCCCCAGGTGACCGCACAGCAAGACCAATTTAATGCCCAGGGTATCGCCAACCTGCTGTGGGCCATGGCGAAACTGGTGGACAACGGCCAGGAGCGGACGCCAGAGCTCAAAGAGGCCGTGGCCTCGCTGTTGCACCACGTGAACGCACAGAAAGACCAATTTATTCCTCAGCATTTTGCCAACCTGCTGTGGGCCATGGCGAAACTGGTGGACAACGGGCTGGAGCGGACACCAGAGTTCAACGAGGCCGTGGCCGTGCTGTTGCACCACGTGAACGCACAGAAAGACCAATTTATTCCTCAGCATTTTGCCAACCTGCTGTGGGCCATGGCGAAACTGGTGGACAACGGGCTGGAGCGGACACCAGAGTTCAACGAGGCCTTGGCCGCGCTGTTGCCTCTCGTGAACGCACAGAAAGCTCACTTTAAACCACAGGGGATCGCCAATCTGCTGTGGGCCGTGGCAAAACTGGTGGACAACGGGCAGGACCGGACACCAGAGCTCAATGAGGCAGTGGCCGCGCTATTGCCCCACGTGAACGCACAGGAAGTCCAATTTAATGTCCAGGATATCGTCTGCCTGCTGTGGGCCATGGCAAAACTGGTGGACAAAGGGCAGGAGCGAACACCAGAACTCAAAGAGGCCGTGGCCGTGCTATTGCCCCAAGTGAATGCACAGAAAGCTAACTTTACACCACAGGAAATCGCCAACCTGCTGTGGGCCATGGCGAAACTGGTGGACAGCGGGCTGGAGACAACACCAGAGCTCAAAGAGGCTGTGGCCGCGCTGTTGCCCCACGTGAATGCACAGAAAAACCAATTTATTCCCCAGCATATCGCCAACCTGGTGTGGGCCATGGCGAAACTGGTGGACAACGGGCAGGAGCAGACACCAGAGCTCAAAGATGCTGTGGCCACGCTGTTGCCCCGCGTGAATACACATAAAGACCAATTTATTCCCCAGCATATCGCCAACCTGCTGTGGGCCATGGCAAAACTGGTGGGCAACGGGTACGAACAGCCACCAGAGTACAGCGAAACGGTGGCTGCGCTGTTGACCTGCGTGATCGTACAAAAGGCTAACTTTAACCCACAGGAAGTCGTCAACCTGCTGTGGGCCATGGCAAAACTGGTGGATAACGGGCAGGAGCAGACACCAGGGCTCAACAAGGCTTTGGTCGCGCTGTTGCCCCTCGTGAACGCACAGAAAGACCAATTTAATGCCCAGGCTATTGCCAACCTGCTGTGGGCCACGGCCAAACTGGGTGAACTCATTGAGCTGAACCTGGCTACCTCTGCGTTCGAATCGCTTGTCTATCGAATCAGTGAGAACCTTCAATTTTCTCAGGAAGAGATATCGATGTCTCTCTGGGGAGTCATGGTATGCTGTGCCAGGTTGGCGCTAGACTCCAATGCCAATAACAATAACAATAACGAGTTTGAAAAGCACATGGATGACCTGTTGACTCGCTTGGAAAATACCTCGCCAGATAATGAAGAAGAACAATCCAACATGATCATGGCTGCAAGTTGGCTTGGCAGAGCCTGTCCGGTCGTTCGCCATTACCAGAGAACCATTTCAAAAACCCAGGCCGACTTCCGCGATCAACTCCAATCATCTATTCCATCTTTGAAGATTGAAGAAGAAAAGAGTCTGAACTCATTACCTCCGGTTGACCTGCTTCTGCCAGATCACAACATGGTCATTGAAGTGCAGGGCCCCTCTCATTACGTGGGTAGTGATTTCAAAACCAGGAATGGTTCGACTCTGCTGAAAATCGCACTGTTGCAAAAATCCGGATTTGAGGTCATTGAAATTCCGGTTAACAGGCTCTTGAGTCAGGATTTAATGAAAACATACATTGATCAAATAAAGACCAGGATAGGTATCCCGCCACAGGAGTATGGCTCTGTATCACTTAAAAGAAGGTGGGCAGGTGCTGCATGCATTACTGGTGAAGAACATTTAGCAGAGCAAACCAACCCGGCAAAGAGGAAGAAAACAAACAACCAGTAATCGCCTTCCTCCCATCATGACTCAAGCAAACTTTTCCAGAAAATGAACTTCTGAACTGCACAGCAGTCTGCTTTTTATATTTTCATGCATTAATGAAATATAATTATGGATAGAAGTTCTGCCGGTAGCAGTGGTCAATACGCCAGATCAGGTAATAATGACAACCAACCGAATGACCATGCTGCTTCCAGGCGTGGGCGGTATAGACAAGCCACAGTCAGACAGCGGGATAATACCCCACGCACAACCCCGGGGCGTAATAAATTTTACCAGTCTTCTGCCACAGGCCCTTCTCAATATTTATTGCGCCGTTCAGTAAACCCTGCTCAAAATTTTCATGCCCTCATCAAACAGGAAATAATGGATGATCTGGTGAGTAAATCGGATCGTTTAGGTCATCGCTATGATGGGAGAGATCACGGCCTGTATGCCAGTTTAATTAAAAAATACTCATCAGCTGCTAAAAGACCGTTAAATCGAGCGGAACAAAGCCAGCTGATGCGTTTGCTGCAAAATTTCGCAGCAACGCGGAGCTGGAATTGGCGAAGCCTGACGACAACATTTCACTCATTGACCTCAGCAGGTGTTTTTATCCCTCATAAACCCATTGATGAGCGTGTCAAGCGTACTCAAACTGCCTTATTGTCAACGCTACTGGATGCAATAAGATTCAAGTGCAACAAAAAAGCTGAAGCATGGGATATCGATGCCCAGGGAATCGCCAACGTGCTGTGGGCCATGACGAAACTGGTGGACAACGGGCAGGAGCAGACATCAGAATTCAACAAGGCCATGGCCGCGCTGTTGCCCCACGTGAACGCACAGAAAGCTCACTTTAAACCACAGGAAGTCACCAACCTGGTGTGGGCCATGGCGAAACTGCTGGACAACAGGCAGGAGCGTACAGCAGAGCTTAACGAGGCCGTGGCCGCCCTGTTGCCCCTCGTGCAGGCACAGAAAAACCAACTTAATGCCCAGGGCATTGCCAACCTGCTGTGGGCCATGGCGAAAATGGTAGACAACAGGCAGGACCGGATACCAGGACTCAAAGAGACCGTGGCCGCGCTGTTGCCCCATGTGAACGCACAGAAAGACCAATTTATTCCTCAGGCTATCACCAACCTGCTATGGGCCATGGCGAAGCTGGTGGACATCGGGCAGGAGCGGATACCAGAGCTCAACGAGACCGCGGCCGCGCTGTTGCCCCGCGTGAATGCACAGAGAGACCAATTTATTCCTCAGCATATCGCCAACCTGCTGTGGGCCATGGCGAAACTGGTGGACAATGGGCAGGCGCGGACACCAGAACTCAAAGAGGCCGTGGCGGCGTTGTTGCCCCACGTTAAGGCACAAAAAGACCAATTTATTCCTCAGCATATCGCCAACCTGCTGTGGGCCATGGCGAAACTGGTGGATAACGGCCAAGAGTGGACACCAGAGTTCAAAGAGGTCGTGGCCGCGCTGTTGCCCCGCGTGAACGCACAGAAAAACCAATTTAATGCCCAAGAAATCGCCAACCTGATGTGGGCCATGGCGAAACTGGTGGACAACGGGCAGGAGCCGACACCAGAGCTCAAAAGGGCCCTGGCCGCGCTGTTGCCCCACGTGAACGCACAGAAAGCTCACTTGAAACCACAGGAAATCACTAACCTGCTGTGGGCCATGGCAAAACTGGTGAACAACGGGCTGGAACGGACACCAGGTCTTAACGAGGCCTTGGCCGTGCTGTTGCTCCAAGTGAACGCAAAGAAAGACCTGTTTATCCCTCAGCATATTGCCAACATGCTGTGGGCCATGGCGAAACTGGTGGACAACGGACTGGAGAAAACACCAGAGCTCAAAGATGCTGTGGCCGCGCTGTTGCCCCACGTAAATGCACTGAAAGACAAATTAACTCCCCAGCATATCACCAACCTGCTGTGGGCCATGGCAAAACTGGTGGACAACAGGTACGAGCAGACACCAAAGTTCAACGAAGCGGTGACTGTGCTGTTGACCTGCGTGAACACACAGAAAGACCAATTTAATACCCAGTGTGTCACCAACCTGCTGTGGGCCATGGCGAAACTGGTGGACAACGGGCAGGAACAGTCAGCAGAGCTCAAAGAAGCCGTGGCCGTGCTGTTGCCCCTCGTGAACTCACAGAAAGACCAATTTATTCCTCAGGGTATCGCCAACCTGCTTTGGGCCATGGCGAAACTGGGTGAACTCGTTGAGCTGAGCGTGGTTACCTCTACGTTCGAATCGCTTGTCTATCGAATCAGTGACAACGCTCAACTCTCTCAGCAAGCGATATTGATGTCTCTCTGGGGAGTAATGGTATGCTGTGCCAGGTTGACTCTGGACTCCAATGCCAATAAAAGTAACGTGTTTGAAAAACACATGGATGACCTGTTCACTCGTCTGGAAAATACATCGCCAGACAATAAAGAGGAACAATCCATCATTACCATGGCTGCAAGTTGGCTTGGCAGAACCTGCCCGCTCGTTCGCCCATACCATACAAACATTTCAAAAATCCAGGTCGACTTCCGTGATCAACTCCAATCATCAATTCCATCTTTGAGGATTGAAGAAGAAAAGAGTCTGAACTCACTGCCTCCGGTTGACCTGCTGCTACCAGATCACAACATGGCTATTGAAGTTCAGGGACCGTCTCATTACGTGGGTGGTGATTTCAACACCAGGAATGGTTCGACTCTGCTGAAAATCGCACTGTTGCAAAAAGCAGGATTTGAGGTCATTGAAATCCCGGCTAACCAGCTTTTGAGCAACGATTTAATGAAACCCTATATTGATCAAATAAAGATCAGGATAGGCATACCACCACAGGGGCATGACTCTGTTTCACTTAAAAGAGGGTGGACAGATGCTGCATACGTTACTGGTGAAGAATATTTACAAGAGCAAACCAACCCGGCAAAGAGGCAGAAAACAAACAGCCAGTAATCGCCTTCCTCCCATCATGACTCAAGTAAACTTTTCCACAAAATGAACTTCTGAACTGCACAGTAGTCTGCTTTTTATATTTTCATGCATTAATGAAATATAATTATGGATAGAAGTTCTGCCGGTATCAGTGGTCAATACGCAAGATCAGGTAATAATGACAACCAACCGAATGACCGTGCCGCTTCCAGGCGTGGGCGATATGGACAAGCCACAGTCAGACAACGGGATAATACCCCACGCACAACTCCGGGGCGTAATAAATTTTACCATTCTTCTGCCGCAGGCCCTTCTCAATATTTACTGCGCCGTTCAGTAACCCCTGCTCAAAATTTTCATGCCCTCATCAAACAGGAAATAATGGATGATCTGGTGAGTAAATCGGATAGTTTCGGTCATCGCTATGATGGGAGAGATCACGGCCACTATGCCAGTTCAATAAAAAAATACACGTCAGCGTCTAAAAGACCGTTAAATCGAGCGGAACAAAGCCAGCTGATGCGTTTACTGCAAAATTTCACAGCAACGCGGAGCTGGAATTGGCGAAGCCTGACGACAACACTGCACTCATTGACTTCAGCGGGGGTTTTACCCCTTATAAACCCATGGATGAACGTGTTAAGCGTACTCAAGCTGCCTTATTATCGGCGCTACTTGATGCAATAATATTCAAGTGCCAGCAAAAACCTCCCGCCCGGGATATTGATGCCCATGGAATCGCCAACCTGATGTGGGCCATGGCGAAACTGGTGGACAGCGGGCAGAACCGGATACCAGAGCTCAAAGAGGCCGTGGCCGTGTTGTTGCCCCATGTGAACGTACAGAAAAAACAATTTATTCCTCAGGGAATCGCCAACCTGCTGTGGGCTATGGCGAAACTGGTGGACATCGGGCAGGAGCAGACACCAGAACTCAACGAGACCGTGTCCACGCTGTTGCCCAGCGTGAATGCCCAGAAAACTGACTTTAAACCACAGGAAATCAATAACCTGATGTGGGCCATGGCGAAACTGGTGGACAACGGCCAGAAGTGGGCATCAGGCCTCAAAGAGGCTGTGGCCGTAATGTTGCCCCACGTGAACGCAGAGAAAGACCAGTTTATTCCTCAGCATATCGCCAACCTGCTGTGGGCCATGGCGAAACTGGTGGACAACGGCCAGGAGCGGACACCAGAACTCAAAGCGACCGTAACCGCACTGTTACCCCGCGTGAATGCACAAAGAGACCAGTTTAATGCCCAGGGTATCGCCAACCTGCTGTGGGCCATGGCAAAACTGGTGGACAACGGGCTGGAGCCGACACCAGAGCTCAAAGAGGCCGTGGCCGGGCTGTTGCCCCACGTGAACGCACAGAAAGAACAATTTACTGCCCTGGCTATTGCCAACCTGCTGTGGGCCATGGCGAAGCTGGTGGACAACGGCCAGGAGCAGACACCAGAACTGAACGAGACCGTGGCCGCGTTGTTGCCCCACGTGAATGCACAGAAAGACCAGTTTATTCCTCAGCATGTCGCCAACCTGCTGTGGGCCATGGCAAAACTGGTGGACAAAGGACTGCAGCGGTCACCAGGTCTTAACAAAGCCATAGCCGTGCTGTTGCCCCTGGTGAACACACATAAAGACCGGTTTATTCCTCAGCATATCGCCAATCTGCTGTGGGCCATGGCGAAACTGGTGGACAAAGGGCTGAAAAAAACATCAGAGCTCAAAGATGCTGTGGCCGCGCTGTTGCCCAGCGTAAATGCACTGAAAGACCAATTTATTCCCCAGCATATCACTAACCTGCTGTGGGCCATGGCAAAACTGGTGGACAACAGGTACGAGCAGACACCGGAGTTCAGCGAAGCTGTGGCTGCGCTGTTGCCCAACGTAAATGCACAGAAAGAGCAATTTAATGCTCAGTGTGTCACCAACCTGCTGTGGGCCATGGCGAAACTGGCGGACAGTGAGCAGGAGCAGACACCAGGGCTCAACGAAGCTGTGGTCGCGCTGTTGCCCCTTGTGAACGCACAGAAAGACCAATTTAATGCCCAGGGTATTGCCAATCTGCTGTGGGCCACGGCCAAAATGGGTGAACTCATTGAGCTGAACCTGGCTACCTGTACGTTCGAATCGCTTGTCTATCGAATCAGTGAGCAGCTGCAGTTTTCTCAGAAAGAGATATCGATGTCTCTCTGGGGAATAATGGTATGCTGTGCCAGGTTGGCTCTAGACTCCAATGCCAATAAAAATAACATCCTTGAGAAGCACATGGATGACCTGTTAACTCGCCTGGAAAATACCTCGCCAAATAATAAAGAGCATCAATCCATCATGATCATGGCCGCAAGTTGGCTTGGCAGAACCTGTCCGGTCATTCTCGATTACCAGACGACCATTTCAAAAACCCAGGCCGACTTCCGCGATCAACTCAAATCATCTATTCCATCTTTGCAGATCGAAGAGGAAAAGAGTCTGAACTCACTGCCTCCGGTTGACCTGCTTTTGCCAGATCACAACATGGTGATTGAAGTTCAGGGATCGTCTCATTACGTAGGTGGTGATTTCAAAACCTGGAAGGGTTCGACTCTGCTGAAAATCGCACTGCTGCAAAAAGCAGGATTTGCGGTCATTGAAATCCCGGCTAACCAGCTTTTTGACAACGATTTAATGAAACCATACATTGATCAAATAAAGACCAGGATAGGCATCACGCCACAGGAGCATGGCTCTGTACCACTTAAAAGAAGGTGGGCAGGCGCTGCACACGTTACGGGTGAAGAACATTTAGCAGAGCAACCCAACCCGGCAAAGAAGAAAACAAGCAACCAGTAATACCCTTTCTCCCATCATCTTAAGTAAACTTTATTGCACAATGAACTTTTGAACAAAACAGCAGTCTGCTTCTCATATTTTCATGAATTAATGAAATATAATTATGGATAGAAGCCCTGCTGGTATCAGTGGTCAATACCCAAGATCAGGCAATGATGACAACCAACCTAAGGATCATGCCGCTTCTTCAAGCCGTGGGCGATATAGACATGCCACAGTCAGGCAATGGGGTCATCCCCCCCCGCACAGCACCGGAGCGCAATGAAATTTGCCATTCTTCTGCTACACACTCTTCTCAATATCTACTGTGCCGTTCAATAAGCAATGCTCGAGATTTTAATGCTCTCATCAAACAGGAAATAATGGATGGTCTGGTGAGTAAATCGGATCGTTTCGGTCATCGCTATGATGGGAGAGATCACGGTCTATATGCCAGTTCAATTAAAAAATACACATCAGCTGCTAAAAGACCGTTAAATCGAGCTGAACAAAGCCAGCTGATGCGTTTGCTGCAAAATTTCACAGCAACACGAAGCTGGAATTGGCTAAGTCTGGCGACCACACTGCATTCATTTACTTCAGCGGGTGTTTTTACCCCTCATAACCCCATGGATGGGCGTGTCAAGCGTACTCAGGCTGCCTTATTGTCAACGCTACTTGATACAATAATTTTCAAGTGCAACCAAGCATCTCACGCCAGGGATATTGCTGCCCAGGGTGTTGCCAACCTGCTGTGGGCCTTGGCGAAACTGGTGGATAACGGCCAGGAGCAGACACCAAAGTTCAACGGGGCCGTGGCCGCGCTACTGCCCCACGTGAACCCACAGAAAAAACAATTTATTCCTCAGCATATCGTCAACCTGCTGTGGGCCATGGCGAAGCTGGCGGACTACGGACAGGAGCGGACACCAGAATTCAACGCAGCCGTGGCCGCGCTATTGCCCCACGTAAATGTGCAGAAAGCTAACTTTACCGCCCAGGGAATCGCCAACCTGCTGTGGGCCATGGCGAAGCTGGTAGACAACGGACAGGAGCTGGCACGAGGCTTCAAGGAAGCCCTGGCCACGCTTTTACCCCATGTGAACATACAGAAAGGCCAATTTATTCCGCAGCATACCACCAACCTGCTGTGGGCCATGGCGAAACTGGTGGACAATGGGCAAGAGCAGACACCAGTGCTCAAAGAGGCTGTGGCGGCGCTGTTGCCCCACGTGAACGCACAAAAAAACCAATTTAATGCCCAGGGTGTCACCAACCTGCTGTGGGCCATGGCGAAACTGGTGGACAATGGGCAGGAGCGGACACCAGAACTGAACAAGGCCGTGGCCGCGCTGTTAACCCGCGTAAACGCACAGAAAGACCAATTTAATGCCCAGGGTATCACCAACCTGCTGTGGGCCATGGCGAAACTGGTGGACAACGGGCTGGAGCCGACACCGCTGCTCAAAGAGGCCACGGCCGCGCTGCTGCCACTCGTGAACACAGCAAAAGCTAACTTTAACCCACAAGAAATCACCAACCTGCTATGGGCCATGGCGAAACTGGTGGACAACGGGCTGGAACGGACACCGCTGCTCAAAGAGTCCGTGGCCGCACTGTTGCCACTCGTCAACACAGCGCAAGCTAACTTTACTCCACAAGAAATTGCCAACCTGCTATGGGCCACGGCGAAACTGGTGGGCAACGGCCTGGATCGGACACCACAACTCAACAAAGCCGTGGCCGTGCTGTTGCCTCACGTGAATGCAGCGAAAGCTAACTTTAACCGACAAGAAATCGCCAACCTGCTATGGGCCATGGCGAAACTGGTGGACAACGGTGAGGATAGGACACCAGAGCTTAAAGAGGCTGTGCACTCGCTGTTGCCACACGTGAACGCACAGAAAGATAACTTTAAACCACAGGGAATCGCCAACCTGCTGTGGGCCATGGCGAAACTGGTGGACAACGGGCAGGAGCAAACACCAGACTTTAACGGGGCCGTGACCGCGCTGTTGCGCCACGTGAACACACAGAAAGCTAACTTTAAGCCAAAGGAAATCGCCAATGTGCTGTGGGCCACGGCGAAACTGGGTGAGTTCGTTGAGCTGAACCTGGTGACCTCTATGTTCGAATCGCTTGTTTACCGGATCAGTGAAAACCCTCAGCTCTCACAGCAAGGCCTGTTGATGTCTCTCTGGGGGGTAATGGTTTGCTGTGCCAGATGGTCTCTGGACTCCAATAACAATAACTGGCTTGAAAAACACATGGATGACTTGTTCACTCGTCTGGAAAATACATCGCCAGACAATGAAGAGGAACAATCCATCATTACCATGGCTGCAAGTTGGCTTGGCAGAACCTGTCCGATCGTTCGCCATTACCACACAAGCATTTCAAAAACCCAGGCCGACTTCCACGATCAACTCCAATCATCTATTCCATCTTTGAAGATCGAAGAAGAAAAGAGGCTGAACTCACTGCCTCCGGTTGACCTGCTTCTGACAGATCACAACATTGTTATTGAAGTTCAGGGCCCTTCTCATTACGTGGGTGGTGATTTCAAAACCAGGAATGGTTCAACTCTGCTGAAAATCGCACTGTTGCAAAAAGCAGGATTTGAGGTCATTGAAATTCCGGTTAACAGGTTCTGGAATCAGGATTTAATGAAACCATACATTGATCAAATAAAGACCAGGATAGGCTTCCCGCCGCATGGGCATGGCTCTGTATCACTTAAAAGAAGTTGGGCAGATGCGGCATACGTTACTGCTGATGACAGGCAACCCTCAGATCCCGGTTATTTAACTGCCGCAGAACATTCAGAGGAACAAACCGGTAAACCCGCAAAGAGGAAGAAAACAAACAGCCAGTAATCGCCTTCCTCCCATCATGACTCAATAACCTTTTTCACGTTCCGGGAAGGAATGCCAGCGTTGAACACCTGTTGCCCCGGATGATTTGCAAATAACGGACTAATGGCATCAGGAGTAGATGTATTTCCCCAACCGTTTACATTTATAGACATTTCAGCAAAATGAACTTTTGAACAAAACAGCAGTCTGCTTTTTATATTTTCATGAATTAATGAAATATAATTATGGATAGAAGCTCTGCTGGTATCAGTGGTCAATACGCAAGATCAAATAATGATTACAACCAACCGAATGACCATGCCGCTTCTTCAAGGCACGGACGATACAGACATATCACAGTCAGACAATGGGATCCTCCCCCACCGCACAGCCCCAAGGCGTAATGAATTTTACCAATCTTCCAGCGCATACTCTTCTCACTATCTACTGTGCCGTTCAGTAAATCCTGTTCAAGATTTTAATGCGCTCACCCAACAGGAAATAATGGATGGCCTGGTGAGTAAATCGTACCGTTTCGGTCATCGCTATGATGGGAGAGATCACGGCCTATATGCCAGTTCAATTAAAAAATACACGTCAACTGCTAAAAGACCGTTAAATCGAGCGGAACAAAGCCAGCTGATGCGATTGCTGCACAATTTCACAGCAACGCGGAGCTGGAATTGGCGAAGCCTGACGACAACACTGCATTCATTTACTTCAGCGGGTGTTTTTACCCCGCATAAGCCCATGGATGAGCGTGTTCAGCTCACTCAAGCTGCCTTATTGTCCACTCTGCTTGATGCAATAATATTCAAGTGCAACCAAAAACCTGAAGCCAGGGATATTGATGCCCAGGGTGTCGCCAACCTGCTGTGGGCCATGGCGAAACTGGCAGACAGCGGGCAGGAGCGAACACCAGGGCTCAACGCGGCTGTGGCCGCACTGTTGCCCCACGTGAACGCACAGAAAGACCAATTTATTCCTCAGCATATTGCCAACCTGCTGTGGGCCATGGCGAAACTGGTGGACAACGGGCAGGAGCGGACACCAGAACTCAACAAAGCCGTTGCCACGCTGTTGCTCCTCGTGAACACACAGAAAGCTAACTTTAAACCACAGGGTATCGCCAACCTACTCTGGGCCATGGCGAAACTGGTGGACAACGGTCAGGCTCGGTCACCTGGGCTCAACGAGGCCGTGGCCGCGCTATTGCCCCACGTGAACGCACAGACAGACCAATTTATTCCTCAGCATATCGCCAACCAGCTGTGGGCCATGGCAAAGCTGGTGGATAACGGGCAGGAGCAAACACCAGAAATCAAAGAGGCTGTGGCCACGCTGTTGCCCCGCGTGAACGTACAGAAAGACCAATTTAATGCCCAGGATATCGCCAACCTGCTGTGGGCCATGGCGAAACTGGTAGACAACGGGCAGGAACGGACACGAGAACTCAAAGAGGCTATGGTCGCCCTGCTACCCCACGTGAACATACAGAAAGCTCACTTTAAACCACAGGAAATCGCTAACCTGCTGTGGGCCGTAGCAAAACTGGTGGACAAAGGTCAGGAGCGGACACCAGAGTTCAACGAGGCCGTGGCCGCGCTGTTGCCCCACGTGAACATACAGAAAGCTCACTTTAAACCACAGGAAATCGCCAACCTGCTGTGGGCCGTAGCAAAACTGGTGGACAACGGTCAGGAGCGGACGCCAAAGCTCAACGAGGCCGTGGCCGCGCTGTTGCCCCACGTGAACATACAGAAAGCTCACTTTAAACCACAGGAAATCGCCAACCTGCTGTGGGCCATGGCGAAACTGGTGGACAACGGGCAGGAGCAGACACCAGGGCTCAAAGAAGCCGTAGCCGAGCTGTTGCCCTTGGTGAGCGCACTGAAAGGCCGGTTTAATGCCCAGAGTATCGCCAACCTGCTGTGGGCCATGGCGAAACTGGTGGACAACGGACAGAAGCAGACACCAGGGCTCAACGAGGCCGTGGCCGCGCTGTTGCCCCACGTGAACGCACAGAAAGCTAACTTTAAACCACAGGAAATCGCCAACCTTCTGTGGGCCATGGCGAAACTGGGTGAGTTCGTTGAGCTGAACGTGGTTACATCCACGTTCGAGTCGCTGGTCTACCGAATCAGTGAAAACCATCAGCTCTCTCAGAAAGCCATATTGATATCTCTCTGGGGAGTAATGGTCTGCTGTGCCAGACTGTCTCTGGTCGCCAATGCCAATAAAAATCACGTGCTTGAAAAGCCCATGGATGACCTGTTTACCCGACTGGAAAATACATTACTGCACAATGAAGAGGATCAACACACCATTGCCCAGGCCGCAAGTTGGCTTGGGAGACCGTGTCCGTTCGTCCCCCATTACCAGACAATCGTTTCAAAACTTCAATCCGACTTCCGCAATCAACTCCAATCATGCATTCCATCTTTGAGGATTGAAGAAGAAGAGAGTCTGAATTCATTACCTCCGGTTGACCTGCTACTGCCAGATCATAACCTGGTGATTGAAGTTCAGGGACCGTCTCATTACGTGGGTGGTGATTTCAACACCAGGAATGGTTCGACTCTGCTGAAAATCGCACTGTTGCAAAAAGCAGGATTTGAGGTCATTGAAATTCCGGTTAACAGGCTCTTGAGTCAGGATTTAATGAAGCCATACATTGATCAAATAAAGACAAGGATAGGCTTACCGGCACCAGGGCATGGCTCTGTATCACTTAAAAGAAGGTGGGCAGATGAAGCATACGTTACGGCCCATAAAGGCGGGCAACCCTCAGATCACGGTTACTTAACTGCCGAAGAACATTCAGAGAAGCAAACCGGTAAACCAGGAAAGAGGAAGAAAACAACCAGCCAGTAATCGCCTTCCTACCATCATGACTCAAGAACCGTTGTCACATTCCGGGAAGGAATGGCAGTGTTGAACACCTGATGCCCAAACATCTCGACCCGGATGACTTGAAAATAACGGATTGATGGCATCAGGAGCAGGTGTATTTCGCCAGCCGTTTACGTTTACCAACATTCCAGCAAAATGAACTTCTGAAAAGAACCACAGTCTACTTTTTATATTTTCATGAATTAATGAAATATAATTATGGATAGAAGCTCTGCTGGTATCAGTGGTCAATACGCAAGATCAAATAATGATTACAACCAACCGAATGACCATGCCGCTTCTTCAAGGCGCGGACGATACAGACATATCACAGTCAGACAATGGGATCCTCCCCCCCGCACAGCCCCAAGGCGTAATGAATTTTACCAATCTTCTAGCGCATACTCTTATCAATACCTACTGCTCCGTTCAGTAAATCCTGCTCAAGATTTTAATGCGCTCACCCAACAGGAAATAATGGATGGCCTGGTGAGTAAATCGCACCGTTTCGGTCATCGCTATGATGGGAGAGATCACGGCCTATATGCCAGTACAATTAAAAAATACACGTCAACTGCTAAAAGACCGTTAAATCGAGCGGAACAAAGCCAGCTGATGCGTTCGCTGCAAAATTTCACAGCAACGCGGAGCTGGAATTGGCGAAGTCTTACGACAACACTTCATTCCTTTACTTCAGCGGGTGTTTTTACCCCGTTTAAGCCCATGGATGAGCGTGTTCAGCTCACTCAAGCTGCCTTATTGTCCACTCTGCTTGATGCAATAAGATTCAAGTGCAACCAAAAACCTGAAGCACGGGATATTGATGCCCAGGGTATCGCCAACCAGCTGTGGGCCATGGCGAAACTGGTGGACAACGGGCAGGAGCTGACATCGGGGCTCAACGAGGCCGTGGCCGCACTGTTGCCCCACATCAACGCACAAAAAGACCAATTTATTCCTCAGCATACTGCCAACCTGCTTTGGGCCATGGCGAAGCTGGTGGACAACGGGCAGGAGCTGACACCGGGGCTCAACGAGGCCGTGGCATCACTGTTGTCCCTGGTGAACGCTCAGAAAGACCAATTAATTCCTCAGCAGATCGCCAACCTGCTGTGGGCCGTGGCGAAACTGGTGGACAACGGCCAGAAGCAGACACCAGAGCTTAAAGGGGCCGTGGCCATGCTGTTGCCCCTCGTGAACGCACAGAAAGACCAATTTATTCCTCAGCATATCGCCAACCTGCTGTGGGCCATGGCGAAACTGGTGGACAACGGCCAGCAGCAGACACCAGGGCTTAAAGGGGCCGTGGCCGTGCTGTTGCCCCTCGTGAACGCACAGAAAGACCAATTTATTCCTCAGCATATTGCCAACCTGCTGTGGGCCATGGCGAAACTGGTGGACAACGGGCAGGAGCAGACACCAGAACTCAAAGAAGCCGTGGCCGCGCTGTTGCCCCTCGTGAATGCACAGAAAGCTAACTTTAAACCACAGGGTATCGCCAACCTGGTGTGGGCCATGGCGAAACTGGTCGACAACGGGCAAGAGCAGACACCAGAACTCAAAGAAGTCGTGGTCGCGCTGTTGCCCCTCGTGAATGCCCAGAAAGCTAACTTTAAACCACAGGGTATCGCCAACCTGGTGTGGGCCATGGCGAAACTGGTCGACAACGGGCAGGAGCAGACACCAGATCTCAACGCGGCTGGGTCCGCGCTTTTGTCCCAAGTGAAGCCACAGAAAGCCAACTTTACACCACAGGCTATCGCCAACCTGCTGTGGGCCATGGCGAAACTGGTAGACAACGGGCAAGAGCAGACACCAGAACTCAAAGAAGTCGTGGTCGCGCTGTTGCCCCTCGTGAATGCCCAGAAAGCTAACTTTAAACCACAGGGTATCGCCAACCTGGTGTGGGCCATGGCGAAACTGGTCGACAACGGGCAGGAGCAGACACCCGGGGTCAACGAGGCCGTGGCTGCGCTATTGCCCCACGTGAATGCACAAGAAGACCAATTTAATGCCCAGGGAATCACCAACCTGCTGTGGGCCATGGCGAAACTGGTGGACAACGGGCAGGACCAGACACCAGAGCTCAACGAGGTCGTGGCCGCGCTGTTGCCCCACGTGATCGCACAAGAAGAGCAATTTATTCCCCAGCATATCGCCAACCTGCTGTGGGCCACGGCAAATCTGGGTGAGCTCATTGAGCTGAACGTGTTTACATCCACGTTCAAATCTCTTGTCTGCAGAATCAGTGAAAACCCTCAGTTCTCTCAGCAAGAGATACTGATCTCTCTCTGGGGAGTCATGGTATGCTGTGCCAGGTTGGCTCTGGACTCCAATGCTCATAAAAATAACGTGTTTGAAAAGCACATGGATGACCTGTTAACTCGCCTGGAAAATACATCGCCAGATAATGAAGAGGATCAATCCATCATGATCATGGCCGCAAGTTGGCTTGGCAGAGCCTGTCCGGTCGTTTGCCATTACCAGACAAACAGTTCAAAAACCCAGGTCGACTTCCGTGATCGACTCAAATCATCTATTCCATCTTTGAGGATTGAAGAAGAAAAGAGTCTGAATTCATTACCTCCGGTTGACCTGCTACTGCCAGATCACAACATGGTGATTGAAGTTCAGGGACCGTCTCATTACGTGGGTGGTGATTTCAAAACCAGGAATGGTTCGACTCTGCTGAAAATCGCACTGTTGCAAAAAGCAGGATTTGAGGTCATTGAAATTCCGGTTAACATGCTCTCGAATCAGGATTTAATGAAACCATACATTAATCAAATAAAGACCAGGATAGGCTTCCCGCCACAGGAGCTTGGCTCAGTATCACTTAAAAGAAGGCGGGCAGATGAGGCATACGTTACTGCAGATAAAGGCAGGCAACCCTCAGATCATGGTTACTTAACCGCCGAAGAACATTCAAAAGTGCAAACCGGCAAACCAGGAAAGAGGAAAAAAACAACCAGCCAGTAAGTAGTTATACCAATTCCGCCTTCTAAATATGAGATCGAGCAAGTCATTTTGGACAGCTGGGCAAGGCGGAATGACGAGTAATAGCAGGGCTATTGCGAGGAATTCCAACGAAGATCCAGCTGTCCAAAATGGCTGCGCAGTTCATATTTAGAAGGTGGAATTGGTATTAACCAACATTCCAGCAAAATGAACTTCTGAAAAGAACCACAGTCTGCTTTTTATATTTCCATGAATTAATGAAATATAATTATGGATAGAAGCTCTGCTGGTATCACTGGTCAATACACAAGATCAGGTAATGATAACAACCAACCGAAGGACCATGCCGCCTCTTCAAGGCGTGGGCGATATAGACACGCCCCAGTCAGACAATGGTGCCATCCCCCCCCGCACAGCCCCGGGGCGTAATGAATCTTACTATTCTTCTGCCGCCTGCTCTTTTCAACATCTACAGCGCCGTTCAGTAAACCACACTCTGGATTTTAATAACCTCATCAAACAGGAAATAATGGATGGTCTGGTGACTCAATCTGACCGGATTGGTCATCGCTATGATGGGAAGCATCACGGTCAATATGCCAGCTCAATTAAAAAATACACGTCAGCTGCTAAAAGACCGTTAAATCGAACTGAACAAAGCCACCTGATAGGTTTCCTGCAAAATTTTACCGCAACGCCAAGCTGGAATTGGCGAAGCCTGACGACAACATTTCACTCATTTACTTCAGCTGGTGTTTTTACTCCTAACCCCATGGGTGAGCGTGTCAAGCGTACTCAGGCTGCCTTATTGTCAACGCTGCTTGATGCAATCATATTCAAGTGCAACCAAAAACCTCAAGCCATGAATATTGATCCCCGGGGTGTCGTCAACCTGCTGTGGGCCATGGCGAAACTGGTGGACAACGGGCTGGAGCAGACACCTGAGTTCAACGGGGCCGTGGCCGCGCTATTGCCCCAAGTGAACGCACAAAAAAACTATTTTATTCCTCAGCATATCGTCAACCTGCTGTGGGCCATGGCGAAACTGGCGGACTACGGACAGGAGCAGACACCAGAATTCAACGGGGCCGTGGCCGCGCTATTGCCCCGCGTAAATGTGCAGAAAGCTAATTTTACAGCCCAGGGAATTGCCAACCTGCTGTGGGCAATGGCGAAGCTGGTAGACAACGGACATGAGCAGGCACCAGGTTTCAAGGAAGCCCTGGCCGCGCTTTTACCTTATGTGAACAGACAGAAAGGCCACTTTACTCCTCAGCATATCGCCAACCTGCTGTGGGCCATAGCGAAACTGGTTGGCAACGGGCAGGAGCAGACACCAGCGCTCAACGAGGCCGTGGCCGCGTTGTTACCTCTCGTGACCGCACAAAAAAACCAATTTATTCCTCAGCATATTGCCAACCTGCTGTGGGCCATAGCGAAACTGGTGGATAACGGTCAGGGACGAACACCAGTACTCAACGGAGCCGTGGCCGCGCTATTGCCCCACGTAAATGCACAGAAAGCCAACTTTACCGGTCAGGGTGTAGCTAACCTGCTGTGGGCCATGGCGAAACTGGTCAACGGTCAGAAGTGGGCACCGGGGCTCAAAGAGGCCGTGGCCACGCTGTTGCCCTGCGTCAACGTACAGAAAGCTCACTTTAAACCACAGGAAATCGCTAACCTGCTGTGGGCCATGGGGAAACTGGTGGACAACGGCCAGGAGCGAACACCCGAGTTCAACGAGGCCGTGGTCGCGCTGTTGCCCAGGGTAAAAGCACATAAAGACCGATTTAATGCACAGCCCAGTGCCAACCTGCTGTGGGCCATGGCGAAACTGGTGGAGAACGATCAGCAGTGGACACCGGGGCTCAAAGAGGCAGTGACCGCGCTGTTACCCCACGTGAAGGCACAGAAAGCCTGCTTTAAACCGCAGGAAGTCAGCAACCTGCTGTGGGCCATGGCGAAACTGGTGGACAACGGCCATAAGCTGACAGCCAAACTCAAAGAGGCTGTGGCCGCGCTGTTACCTTTCGTGAACGCACAGAAAGACCAATTTACGCCTCAGCATATCGCCAACCTGCTGTGGGCCATGGTGAAACTGGTGGACAACGGGCAGGAGCAGACACCAGAGTTCAACGCGGCTGTGGCCGCGCTGTTACCTTACGTGAACGCACACAAAGCTAACTTTCAACCACAGGAAATCGCCAACCTGTTTTGGGTCATCGCGAAACTGTCGGACAACAACCAAGAGCGAAAACCCGAGCTCAAAGAGGCCGTGGCCGCGCTGTTGCCCCACGTAAACGCGCAGCAAGCTCACTTTCAACCACAGGAAATCGCCAACCTTCTGTGGGCCGTGGCAAAACTGGGTGAGCTCGTTGAACTGAACGTGGTGACTTCTACGTTCGAATCGCTTGTCTACCGAATCAGTGAAAACCCTCAGCTCTCTCAACAAACCATATTAATGTCTCTATGGGGAGTAATGGCAGGCTGTGCCAGGTTGTCTCTGGCCTCCAATTCCAACAAAAATAACTGTCTTGAAAAACATATCAATGACCTGTTTTCTCGCCTGGAAGATACCTCCCCAGACAATGCAGAGGAACAATCCATCCTTGCCATGGCCACAAGTTGGCTTGGCAGAGCGTGTCCGCTGGTCCCCCATTACCCGACAATCATTTCAAAGCCTCAAACCGTCGTGTGCAATCAGCTGCAATCATGTATTCCCTCTTTGCGGATTGAAGAAGAAAAAAGTCTGAACTCACTGCCTCCGGTTGACCTGCTACTGCCAGATCACAACCTGGTGATTGAAGTTCAGGGTCCCTCTCATTACGTGGGTGGTGATTTCACCACCAGGAATGGTTCTACTCTGCTGAAAATCGCACTGTTGCAAAAAGCAGGATTTGAGGTCATTGAAATTCCGGTTAACAGGCTCTTGAGTCAGGATTTAATGAAGCCATACATTGATCAAATAAAGACCAGGATAGGCTTTCCGCCACCGGGGCATGGCTCTGTATCACTTAAAAGAAGGTGGGCAGATGAGGCATACGTTACTGCTGATAAAGGCAGGCAACCCTCAGATCACGGTTACTTAACAGCAGAAGAACATTCAGAGGAGCAAACCGGTAAACCCGCAAAGAGGAAGAAAACAAACAACCAGTAATTGTCTTCCTCGTATTATGACGCAAGAACCTTTTTCCCATACCGGGAAGGAATACCTGTGTTGAACACCTGTTGCCCATATATCTCGCCCCGGATGATTTGCAAATAACGGATTGATCGCATCAGGAGTAGATGTGTTTCCTCAACCGTTTACGTCTATAGACATTTCATCAAAATGAACTTTTGAACAAAACAGCAGTCTGCCTTTTATATTTTCATTAATTAATGAAATATAATTATGGATAGAAGCTCTGCTGGTATCAGTGATCAATACACAAGATCAAATAATGATTACAACCAACCTGCCACTTCTTCAAGGCGTGTGCGATATAGATATGGCACAGTCGAACAGTGGGATAATCCCCTCCTTACTCCCCCGCGGCACAACGAATTTTACCACTCTTCTGACGCATGCTCTTCTCAAAATCTAATGTTCCGCTCAGTAAACTCTGCTCAAGATTTCAATGCCCTCATTAAACAAGAAGTAATGGATGGTCTGGTGAGTAAATCGGATCATTTCGGTCATCGCTATGATGGGAGAAATCACGGTCAATATGCCAGTTCAATTAAAAAATACACGTCAGCTGCTAAAAGACCGTTAAATCGAGCGGAACAAAGCCAGCTGATGCGTTTACTGCAAAATTTCACAGCAACGCGGAGCTGGAATTGGCGAAGCCTGACGACAACACTTCATTCATTGACTTCAGCGGGTGTTTTTACCCCGCATAAACCCATGGATGAGCGTGTCAATCGTACACAAGCTGCCTTATTATCAACACTACTGGATTCAATAATATTTAACTGCAACCAAAAACCTGAAGCCAGGGATATTGGTGCTCAGGAAATCACTAACCTGCTGTGGGCCATGGCGAAACTGGTGGACAGCGGACAGGAACGGACGCCAGAGCTCAAAGAGGCCGTGGCAGCGCTGTTGCCCCACGTGAAAGCACAGAAAGACCAATTTAAGCCCCAGGGGGTCGCCAACCTGCTGTGGGTCATGGCGAAAATGGTGGATAACGGGCAGGAGCAGACGCCAGAGCTCAACAAGGCTGTGGTTGCGCTGTTGCCCTGCGTGAACGCACAGAAAGCTCACTTTAAACCACAGGAAATCACCAACCTTCTGTGGGCCATGGCAAAACTGGTGGACAACGGACTGGAGCGGACACCAGGGCGCAAAGAGGCCGTGGCCGCGTTGTTGCCCCATGTGAACGCTCACAAAGCTAATTTTACACCACAGGGAATCGCCAACCTGCTATGGGCCATGGCAAAACTGGTGGACAACGGGCAGGAACGGACGCCAGAGCTAATCGATGCAGTGGCCGCGCTGTTGCCCCATGGTCACAGTAGGAATGGCGGTCACCCGCCACCCCCTGCGCAGATCCGTACTTGCACTGCTAGCGCATACGGCTCCTACCTCGAGTATTTAACGTCAAACCGTTGCTCCGGCCATGGATGAAGAACTTTTACTTTGGGCAACACAGTGTTGATGAAGGCACCAAACTTCTTCCAGTTCAGTCTGCTTCTCTGGCTGCGCCGCTTCAAGGCTTTGTACCAAATCTTTTGCACTGCTGTCCTGAAGGCATTGATTCTCAGTCCATTGCCAGGCACCGAAAAGTAGTTCATGTGACCTTGCAGTACACGTCTCAACCACTTCAACTGCTCCGGCACGGGGTCATGCCTGTGTTTCAGGAGATAGTCTTTGATCTTGCTCAATGTCGCTCGCATTCGCTCTTTGCTGGTTCGTCTGACAATGTTGAAGTTTCCACTGCTTCGACTAATACCGCAGATATGAGTAAATCCAAGAAACGTAAACGTCTCCGGCTTTCCCTGCTCCCTTTTCTTCAAGTCAACTTTGGCAAAGCGACCAAAGCGTATCAATCGGGTTTTATCCTCATGCAAGGACAAACCAAACTGCCCAAGTCTTTTACCAAGCTCACTCAGGAAGACCTTTGCATCATGCTCACGCTGAAAGCCCAGCACACTGTCATCCGCAAAGCGAACCACAATCATTCGTCCAGAGGCTTCCCGCTTTCGCCATTGGTCAACCCAAAGGTCAAACACGTAGTGCAAATAAATATTTGATAATAGCGGCGATATCACCGATCCCTGTGGCATCCCTCTTACGCTTCGAACACGACGACCATCCCCGTCGTAGTGCCCTACTTGTATCCACTGTCTTATCAAGCGGATAATGCGCTTGTCCCTCACCCGATGCTCTAAAAACATGATCAGCCACTCATGTTCGACCTGTTCGAAGAATTTCCGAATATCCAGATCCAGCACCCAGTTCACCGGATTACGTTTGATTCCCACCGTCAGAGCATCCAATGCATCATGTTGGCTTTTCAAAGGTCGGTAACCGTAAGAAAAACCACGGAAATCATTCTCGTAAATCCCCTCCAATACCTTGACTACTGCCTGCTGGACTATCTTATCTTCCAGACAGAATACACTGATCGGACGCTCACCACCGTCAGCCTTCGGAATCATTATCCTTCTGGCCGCTCGGGGGCGATAGCTTCCTTTATGTAATCGTTCGTGCAAGGATGCCAGCCGGTTATCCAAATCCCGCTGATAGGTTTGCCATGTAACACCATCTACCCCCGCTGCCGACCTCCGTTTCAATTGAAAGAAACAGTCTTTCAACAGATAAGGTGTAATATGGTGAAACAAGGCCGTGAACTGTAAACGACGATCCTTTGCCGCAGCCTGACGTATACCCAACAGATTGGACATAGTGCTATTCCCGCGCTGAGTCGGGTCACGGACATCCTGTTGGATATTCCTCTTGGTCAAACCCCTTTCCTCCACAACCTCCGCCACAGATCTCTCTGCTTTGTTCGGCGCTTCTCAGGTACTATGGGCTTGTCCGACTTCCTGCCGACGACAATAGGCGTATGGCTATTAACCTTCCCTACTGCGTCTCCTATGGCTAAACAGGAGAAACCAGCAGGATCTCCCGAGTTCCGCACAAGATGCGTACCTGCATGCACAAGGTCTCCGACTGCGCGAGGCCCACAGGTCACTTGCGGTGTAGTGCAACCTGCAATATTGCTTTCTGCATCGCTTAACAACATCAGCACCTCGGATTATTGGATTTCGCAGCTCAATACTTAGCCTACAGGCTCCCCTGTCAACGCTTCACCGGATACCTTACGATATACGGCGCATGACTCGAGGCTGGGGCGACCCGCCAGTCTTACCCCACAGGGACTTTCACCCTTAACATCTTGCCGATTTATCTCGGCACACTAAACGTACAAAAAGCTCATTTTAAACCCCAGGAAATCGCCAGCCTGCTGTGGGCCATGGCGAAACTGGTGGACATTGGCCAGCAGCACACACCAGGGTTCAACGAGCCCGTGGCCGCGCTGTTGCCCTACGTGAATGCACAAAAAAACCAATTTAACCCTCAGCATATCGTCAACCTGCTGTGGGCCATGGCGAAATTGGTGGACAACGGCCAGCAGCAGAAACCAGCGTTCAACGAGGCCGTAGTTGCGCTGTTGCCCCAGGTAAAAGCACATAAAGACCGGTTTAATACCCAGAGTATTGCCAACCTGCTGTGTGCCATGGCGAAATTGGTGGACAACGGCCAGCGGCAGACACCAGGGCTCAAAGAGGCTGTGGCCGTGCTGTTGACCAACGTGAACGCACAGAATGACCAATTTAATGTCCAGAGTGTCGCCAAGCTGCTGTGGGCCATGGCGAAACTGGTGGACAACGGGCAGGAGCAGACACCAGAGCTCAAAGTGGCCGTGGCCGCGCTGTTGCCCCAAGTAAAAGTACATAAAGACCGGTTTAATGCCCAGGGTATTGCCAACCTGCTGTGGGCCATGGCGAAACTGGTGGACAACGGGCAGGAGCAAACACCAGAACTCAAAGAGGCCGTGGCCGCGCTGTTGCCCCACGTGAACGCACAAAAAGACCAATTTATTCCTCAGGGTATCGCCAACCTGCTGTGGGCCATGGCGAAACTGGTGGACAAAGTGCAGGAGCCGACACCAGGGCTCAAAGAGGCTGTGGCCGCGCTGTTGCCCCACGTGAACGCACAGAAAGACCAATTTAATGCCCTGGCTATTGCCAACCTGCTGTGTGCCATGGCGAAACTGGTGGACAACGGGCAACAGCAAACACCAGGGCTCAACGAGACCGTGGCCGCGCTGCTGCCCCTCGTGAACGCACAGAAAGCAAACTTTAAACCACGGGGTATCGCCAACCTGCTGTGGGCCATGGCGAAATTGGTGGACAACGGGCAAAAGCAAACACCAGGGCTCAACGAGACCGTGGCCGCGCTGCTGCCCCTCGTGAACGCAAAGAAAGACCAATTTAAAGCCCAGGGAATCACCAACCTGCTGTGGGCCATGGCGAAACTGGTGGACAACGGGCTGGAGCAAACACCAGAGCGCAAAGAGGCCGTGGCCTCACTATTGCCTTACGTGAACGCAGCGAAAGCTAACTTTAAACCACAAGAAATCGCCAACCTGCTGTGGGCCATGGCAAAACTGGTGGCCAACGGGCAGGAGCGAACACCAGAGTTTAACGAGGCCGTGGCCGCGCTGTTGTCACACGTGAACACACAAAAAGACCAATTTATTCCTCAGCATATCACCAACCTGCTATGGGCCATGGCGAAACTGGGTGAACTCCTTGAGCTGAACGTGGTTATCTCTGCGTTTGAATCGCTTGTCTACCGAATCAGTGAAAATCCTCAGCTCTCTCAGCAGGTCATATCAATGTCTCTATGGGGGGGTAATGGTATGCTGTGCCAGATTGTCTCTGGTCTCTGATGCCAATAACAATAACGTGCTTGAAAAGCACATGGATGACCTGTTTACTCGTCTGGAAAATACATTCCCAGACAATGAAGAGGAACAATCCGTTATTGCCATGGCCGCAAGTTGGCTTGGGAGATCGTGTCCGTTCGTCCCCCATTACCAGACCACCATGTCAAAACGTCAATCCGACTTTCGCGATCAACTCCGGTCATGCTTTCCCTCTTTGAGGATTGAAGAAGAAAAGAGTCTGAACTCATTGCCTCCGGTTGACCTGCTACTGCCAGATTACAATATGGTGATTGAAGTTCAGGGACCGTCTCATTACGTGGGTGGTGATTTCAACACCAGGAATGGTTCGACTCTGCTGAAAATCGCACTGTGGCAAAAAGCAGGATTTGAGGTCATTGAAGTTCCGGTTAACAGGCTTTGGAGTCAGGATTTAATGAAACCATACATTGATCAAATAAAGAGCAGGACAGGCTTATCGCCACGGGGGCATGGCTCCGTACCACTTAAAAGAAGGTGGGCAGATGATTCATACGTTAATGCTGATAAAGGCAGGCAACCCTCAGATCATTTTTACTTAACTGCTGAAGAACATTCAAAAGAGCAAACCGGCAAACCAGCAAAACGGAGAAAACAACCAGCCAGTAATCGCCTTCCTCCCATCATGACTCAAGAACCGTTTTCACATTCCGGGAAGGAATGTCAGTGTTCAACACCTGTTGCCCATACATCTTGCCCCGGATGATTTGAAAATAATGGATTAGGAGCATCATGAGTAGATGTATTTCCCCCAACTGTTTACGTTTATAAACGTTTCAACAAAATGAACTTCTGAACAAAACAGCAGTCTGCTTTTTATATTTTCATGAATTAATGAAATGTAACTATGGATAGAAGCTATGCTGGTATCAGTGGTCAATGCACAAGATCAAATAATGATTACAACCAACCGAATGACCATGCCGATTCTTCAAGGCGTGTGCAATATAGACATGGCACAGTCAGACAGTGGGATAATACCCTACGCACTACCCCGGGGCGTAATAAATTTTACCGTTCTTCTGACGCATGCCCCTCTCAACATTTACAGCACCGTTCCGTAAACTTTGCTCAGGATTTTAATACGCTCATCAAGCAGGAAATAATGGATGATCTGGTGAGTAAATCTTATCGTTTCGGTCATCGCTATGATGGGAGGCATCACGGTCGATATGCCAGTTCAATTAAAAAATACACGTCAGCTTCTAAAAGACCATTAAATCAAGCCGAACAAAGCCAGCTGATACGTTTACTGCAAAATTTTTCCGTAACACGGAGCTGGAATTGGCTAAGCCTGACGACAACACTTCATTCATTGACTTCAGCAGGTGTTTTTACCCCTCATAAACCCATGGATGAGCGTGTAAAGCTTACTCAAGCTAACTTATTGTCAACGCTACTGGATGCAATAATATTTAACTGCAACCAAAAACCTGAAGCCAGGGATATTGATGCCCGGGGAATCGCCAACCTGCTGTGGGCCATGGCGAAACTGGTTGACAACGGGAAAAATCGGACTCCAGAGCTCAACGAGGCCGTGGCTGCGCTGTTGCCCCACGTGCACGAACAGAAAGACCAACTTAATGCCCAGGGAATCACCAACCTGTTATGGGCCATGGCGAAACTGGTGGACAACGGGCAGGAGTTGACACCAGAGTTCAACGGGGCTGTGGTCGCTCTGCTAGCCCACGTGCACGCACAGAAAGCTAATTTTAACCCACAGGAAATCGCCAACCTGCTGTGGGCCATGGCAAAACTGGTGGACAACGGGCAGGAGCCGACACCAGAGCTCAAAGAGGCCGTAGCTGCGCTGTTGCCCCATGTGAACGCACAGAAGGACCAATTTGATGCCCAGGGTATCGCCAACCTGCTGTGGGCCATGGCGAAACTGGTGGACAACGGGCACGAGCAGACACCAGAACTCAACGAGACCGTGGCCGCACTGTTGCCCCACGTGAACGCACAGAAAGACCAATTTAATCATCAACATATTGCCAACCTGCTGTGGGCCATGGCAAAACTGGTGGACAACGGGCAGGAGCCGACACCAGGGCTCAAAGAGGCCGTGGCCGCGCTGTTGCCCCATGTAAACGCACAGAAAGCCAACTTTAAACCACAGGAAATCGCCAACCTGCTGTGGGCCATGGCAAAACTGGTGGACAACGGACAGAAGTGGTCACCAGGGCTCAACGATGTCGTGGCCGCGCTGTTGCCCCACGTGAACGCACAGAAAGGCCAATTTAATGCCCAGGCTATTGCCAACCTGCTGTGGGCCATGGCGAAACTGTTGGACCACGGGCAGGAGCAGACACCAGAGCTCAAAGAGGCCCTGACCACGCTGTTGTCCCTCGTGAACGCACAGAAAGGCCAATTTAATGCCCAGGCTATTGCCAACCTGCTGTGGGCCATGGCGAAACTGGGTGAGCTCGTTGAGTTGAACGTGGTGACATCCACGTTCGAGTCGCTGGTCTACCGAATCAGTGAAAACCCTCAGCTCTCTCAGAAAACCATATTGATGTCTCTCTGGGGAGTAGTGGTCTGCTGTGCCAGGCTGTCCCTGGTCTCCACTGCCAATAAAAATCACATGCTTGAAAAGCACATGGATGACCTGTTTACTCGTCTGGAAAATACATTCCTGCACAATGAAGAGAATCAACGCACCATTGCCCAGGCCGCAAGTTGGCTTGGCAGAGCGTGTCCGGTCGTCCCCCATTACCACACAAACATTTCAAACACGCAGGTCGACTTTCGCGATCAACTCAAATCTTCTATTCCATCTTTGAGGATTGAAGAAGAAAAGAGTCTGATCTCATTACCTCCGGTTGACCTGCTACTGCCAGATTACAATATGGTGATTGAAGTTCAGGGACCGTCTCATTACGTGGGTGGTGATTTCAACACCAGGAATGGTTCAACTCTGCTGAAAATCGCACTGTTGCAAAAAGCAGGATTTGAGGTCATTGAAGTTCCGGTTAACAGGCTTTGGAGTCAGGATTTAATGAAACCATACATTGATCAAATAAAGAGCAGGACAGGCTTCCCGCCACGGGGGCATGGCTCCGTACCACTTAAAAGAAGGTGGGCACATGAAGCATACGTTACGGCTGATAAAGGCGGACAACCCTCAGATCACGGTTGCTTGACTGCCGAAGAACATTCAGAGGAGCAGGCCGGCAAACCAGCCAAGAGGAAGAAAACAAACAACCAGTAATTACCTTCCTCGTATCATGACGCAAGAACCTTTTTCCCATAACGGGAAAGAATGACAGTGTTGAACACCTGTTGCCCATACATCTCGCCCCGGATGATTTGCAAATAACGGATTGATGGCATCAGGAGTAGATGTGTTTCCCCGTTTACATTTATATACATTTCAGCAAAGTGAACTTCTGAACAAAACAGCAGTCTGCTTTTTATATTCTCATGAATTAATGAAATATAATTATGAACAGCAGCTCTACTGGTATCAGTGGTCAATACCCAAGATCAGATAATGATTATAACCAACCGAATAACCATGCTGCTTCTTCAGGGCGCGGACGATATAGACATACCACAGTCAGACAATGGGATAATCCCCCCCGCACTGCCCCGGGGCGTAATGAATTTTACCATTCTTCAGCTGCACGTTCTTCTCAATATTTACTGTGCCGTTCAATAAACAATGCTCGAGATTTTAATGCTCTCATCAAACAGGAGATAATGGATGGTCTGGTGAGTAAATCGGAACGTTTCGGTCATCGCTATGATGGGAAAGATCACGGTCTATATGCCAGTTCAATTAAAAAATACACGTCAGCTGCTAAAAGACCGTTAAATCGAGCGGAACAAAGCCAGCTAATGCGTTTGCTGCAAAATTTCACAGCAACGCGGAGCTGGAATTGGCGAAGCCTGACGACAACACTGCACTCATTTACTTCAGCGGGTGTTTTTACCCCTCATAGACCCTTGGATGAGCGTGTTAAGCATACTCAAACTGCCTTATTGTCAACACTGCTTGATGCAATAATATTCAAGTGCCACCAAAAACCTGAAGCCAGCTATATTGGTGCCCAGGGTGTCGCCAACCTGCTGTGGGCCATGGCGAAACTGATAGACAGCGGGCAGGAGCGAAAACCAGGGCTCAACGAGGCTGTCGCCGCACTGTTGCCCCACATGCACGCACAAAAAGACCAATTTATTCCTCAGCATATTGCCAACCTGCTGTGGGCCATGGCGAAACTGGTGGACAACGGGCAGGAGCGGACCCCGGGGCTCAATGAGGCCGTGGCCGCGCTGTTGTCCCAGGTAAACGCACATAAAGACCGATTTAATGCACAGGGTATTACCAACCTGCTGTGGGCCATGGCGAAATTGGTGGACAACGGCCAGCAGCTGACACCAGGGCCCAACAAGGCCCTGGCCTCGCTGTTGCCCCACGTGAACGCACAGAAAGACCAATTTAATGCCCAGGGTGTCACCAACCTGCTGTGGGCCATGGCAAAACTGGTGGATAACGGGCAGGAGCAGACGCTAGAGCTCAACGAGGCTGTGGTTGCGCTGTTGCCCTGCGTGAACGCACAGAAAGCTCACTTTAACCCACAGGAAATCACCAACCTGCTGTGGGCCATGGCGAAACTGGTGGACAACGGGCAGGACCGAACACCCGGGCTCAACAAGACCGTGGCCGTGCTGTTACCCCAAGTGAACGCACAGAAAAACCAATTTAATGCCCAGGGTATCGCCAACCTGCTGTGGGCCATGGCGAAACTGGTGGACAACGGGCAGGAACAAACACCAGAGTTCAAAGAGGCTCTGGCCGCGCTGTTGCCCCTCGTGATTGCACAGAAGGCTAATTTTAAACCACGGGAAATCGCCAACCTGCTGTGGGCCATGGCGAAACTGGTGGATAACGGGCAGGAGCAGACGCCAGAGCTGAACGAAGCTGTGGTTGCGCTGTTGCCCTGCGTGAACGCACAGAAAGCTCACTTTAAACCACAGGAAATCACCAATCTGCTATGGGCCATGGCGAAACTGGTGGACAACGGGCAGGAACGGACGCCAGAGCTCAATGATGTAGTGGCTGCCCTGTTGCCCCATGTAAACGCACAAAAAGCTCATTTTAAACCCCAGGAAATCGCCAACCTGCTGTGGGCCATGGCGAAACTGATGGATAACGGGCAAAAGCAGACGCCAGAGCTCAACGAGGCTGTGGTTGCGCTGTTGCCCTGCGTGAACGCACAGAAAGCTCACTTTAAACCACAGGAAATCACCAGCCTGCTGTGGGCCATGGCGAAACTGGTGGACAGCGGACAGGAGCAAACACCGGGGCTCAACAGGGCCGAGGCCGCACTGTTGCCCCACGTGAGCGCACAGAAAGCTAACTTTACAGCACAGGGTATCGCCAACCTGCTGTGGGCCATGGCGAAGCTGGTGGACAACGGGCAAAAGCGAACACCAGAGTTCAACGAGGCGATGGCTGCGCTGTTGCCTCACGTGAGCGCACAGAAAGCAAACTTTAAACCACAGGGTATCGCCAACCTGCTGTGGGCCATGGCGAAACTGGTGGACAACGGGCAGGAGCGCACCCCAGAGTTCCAGGAGGCCGTGGCCGCGCTGTTGCCCCTCGTGAACGCACAGAAAGACCAATTTATTCCTCTGCATATCGCCAACCTGCTGTGGGCCATCGCGAAACTGGTGGACAACGGGGAGTGGATACCAGAGCTCAACGAGGCCGCGACCGCGCTGTTGCCACACGTCAACACAGAGAAAGCTAACTTTAAACCACAAGAAATCGCCAACCTGCTGTGGGCCATGGCGAAACTGGTGGACAACGGGCAGGAGCAGACACCGGGACTCAAACAGACTGTGGCCGCACTGTTGCTCCTCGTGAACACACAGAAAACCAACTTTAAACCACAGGAAATCGCCAATCTGCTGTGGGCCTCTGCGAAACTGGGTGAGTTCGTTGAGCTGAACGTGGTTACCTCTATGTTTGAATCGCTTGTTTACCGAATCAGTGAAAACCCTCAGCTCTCACAGCAAGACCTATTGATTTCTCTCTGGGGAGTGATGGTTTGCTGTGCCAGATTGTCTCTGGTTTCCATTAACAATAACTGGCTTGAAAAGCAAATGGATGCCCTGTTTACTCGTCTGGAAAATACATCCTCAGACAATGAAGAGAATCAACGCATCATTGCCATGGCCGCAAGTTGGCTTGGGAGAGCGTGCCCGGTCGTCCCCCATTACCAGACTATCAGGTCAAAACGTCAATCCGACTTTCGCGATCAACTCCAGTCACGCTTTCCCTCCTTGAGGATTGAAGAAGAAAAGAGTCTGAACTCATTGCCTCCGGTTGACCTGCTTCTACCAGATCACAACATGGTGATTGAAGTTCAGGGACCGTCTCATTACGTGGGTGGTGATTTCAACACCAGGAATGGTTCAACTCTGCTGAAAATCGCACTGTTGCAAAAAGCAGGATTTGAGGTCATTGAAGTTCCGGTTAACAGGCTTTGGAGTCAGGATTTAATGAAACCATACATTGATCAAATAAAGACCAGGATAGGTTTCCCGCCACAGGGTCATGGCTCTGTATCACTTAAAAGAAGGTGGGCAGATGCTGCATACGTTACTGCTGATAACGGCAGGCAACCCTCAGATCATGGATACTTAACCGCCGAAAAGCATTCAAAAGAGCCAACCGGCAGACCAGGAAAGAGGAAGAAAACAAACAGCCAGTAATCGCCTTCCTCCCATCATGACTCAAGAACCTTTTTCACATTCCGGGAAGGAATGCCAGCGTTGAACACCTGTTGCCCATACATCTTGCCCCGGATGAGGTGAAAATAATGGATGGGTGGTATCATGAGTAGATGTATTTCCCCAACTGTTTACGTTTATAAACGTTTCAGCAAAATGAACTTCTGAACAGAACAGTAGTCTGCTTTTTATATTCTCATGAATTAATGAAATATAGTTATGGATAGAAGCTCTGCTGGTGTCAGTGGTCAATACGCAAGATCAGGCAATGATTACAACCAAACAGATGACCAGGCCGCTTCTTCACGGCGTGGACGATATAGATATAAAACAGTCAGACAATGGGATACCCTCTCCCGCACTGCCCCGGGGCGTCATGAATTTTACCACGCTTCTTTCAAACGCTCTTCTCAACATCTAAAGAACCGTTCAGTAAACCCTGCTCAGGATTTTAATGCTCTCACCAGACAGAAAATAATGGATCGCCTGGTGAATAAATCTTATCGTTTTGGTGATCGCTATAATGGGAGACATCACGGTCAATATGCCAGCTTAATTAAAAAATACACGTTAGCTGCTAAACGACCGTTGAATCGAGCGGAACAAAGCCAGCTGATGCGTTTGCTGGAAAATTTTACCGCAACACGGAGCTGGAATTGGCGAAGCCTGACGACAACATTTCATTCATTGACTTCAGCGGGTGTTTTTACCCCTCATAGCCCCATGGATGGGCGTGTTAAGCGTACTCAAGCTGCCTTATTGTCAGCGCTACTTGATGCCATCATATTCAAGTGCAACCGAAAACCTGAAGCCAGGGATATTGATGCCCAGGGAATCGCCAACCTGCTGTGGGCCATGGCGAAACTGGCAGACAGAGGGCTGGAGCGAACACCAGGGCTCAACGAGGCTGTGGCCGCACTGTTGCCCCACATGAACGCACAGAAAGACCAATTTATTCCTCAGCATATTGCCAACCTGCTATGGGCCATGGCGAAACTGGTGGACAACGGACAGGAACAGACGCCAGAACTCAATGAGGCCGTGGCCAGGTTAATGGCCGATGTGGACGCACATAAAGCTAACTTTAATCCACAGGAAATCGCCAACCTGCTGTGGGCCATGGCAAAACTGGTGAACAATGGACAGAAGCGAATACCAGAGTTCAACGAGGCCATGGCATCCTTGTTGCCCCTCGTGAACGCACAGAAAGACCAATTTATTCCTCAACATATCGCCAACCTGCTATGGGCCATGGCGAAACTGGTGGACCACGGGCCAAAGCAGACACCAGGGTGCAAAGGGGCCGTAGCCACGCTGTTGCCCCTCGTGAACGCACAGAAAGACCAATTTAATCCCCAGGGCATTGCCAACCTGCTGTGGGCCATGGCAAAACTGGTGGACAATGGGTACCAACAGACACCAGATCTCAACAAGGCCGTGGCCGCGCTGTTGCCCCACGTGAAAGCACAGAAAGACCAATTTAATAGCCAGGGCATTACCAACCTGCTGTGGGCCATGGCGAAACTGGAGGACAACGGGTACCAACAGACACCAGATCTCAATAAGGCCGTGGCCGCGCTGTTGCCCTACGTGAACGCAAAAAAGAACCAATTTATTCCTCAGCATATCGCCAACCTGCTGTGGGCCATGGCAAAACTGGTGGACCACGGGCAGGAGCACACACCAGGGCTCAACAAGGCCGTGGCCACGTTGCTGCCCCACGTGAACGCACAGAAAGCTAACTTTAAACGACAGGAAATCGCCAACCTGCTGTGGGCTATAGCGAAACTGGTGGACAACAGGCAAAAGCGAACACCAGAGCTCAACGAGGCGGTGGCCACTCTATTGCCTCACGTGAACGCACAGCAAGGTAACTTTAAACAACAGGATATCGCCAACCTGCTGTGGGCCATGGCAAAACTGGTGGACAAGGGGCAGAAGCGAACACCAGTGCTCAAAGAGGCTGTGGCCACACTGTTGCCCCACGTGAACGCAAAAAAAACCCAATTTATTCCTCAGCATATCGCCAACCTGCTGTGGGCCATGGCAAAACTGGTGAGCAAGGGGCAAGAGCGAACACCAGGGCTCAACAAGGCCGTGGCCGCGCTGTTGCCCTACGTAAACGCACATAAAGACCAATTTACTCCGCCGCATATCGCCAACCTGCTGTGGGCGATAGCGAAATTGCTGGACAACGGGCAGGAAAGGACTCCAGAGCTTACAGAGGCCGTGGCCGCACTGTTGCCCCACGTCAACGCACAGAAAGATAACTTTAAACCACAGGGTATCGCCAACCTGCTGTGTGCCATGGCGAAACTGGTGAATAGCGGGCAGGAACGGACATCAGACTTTAACGAAGCCGTGGCTGCGCTGTTGCCTCACCTGAACGCAGGGAAGCACCAATTTAATGCCCAGGGAATCGCCATCCTGCTGTGGGCCATGGCGAAGCTGGTGGACAACGGGCAGGAGCGAACACCAGAGTTTAACGAGGCCGTAGCGGCGCTGTTGCCACAGGTCAACAAAGAGAAAGCTAACTTTAAACCACAGGAAATCGCCAACCTGCTGTGGGCCATGGCGAAACTGGTGGACAGCGGGGAGTGGACATCGGAGCTCAACGAGGCCGTGGCCGCACTATTGCGCCACGTGAACACACAGAAAGCTAACTTTAAACCACAGGAAATCGCCAATCTGCTGTGGGCCACGGCGAAACTGGGTGAGTTCGTTGAGCTGAACGTGGTGACCTCTACGTTTGCATCGCTTGTTTACCGAATCAGTGAAAACCCTCAGCTCTCACAGCAAGACCTATTGATTTCTCTCTGGGGAGTGATGGTTTGCTGTGCCAGATTGTCTCTGAACTCTAAAAACAATAACTGGCTTGAAAAACATCTGGATGACCTGTTTACCCGTCTGGAAAATACATTCCTGCACAATGAAGAAGATCAACGCATCATTGCCATGGCCGCCAGTTGGCTTGGGAGAGCATGCCCGGTCGTCCCCCATTACCCGACTACCAGGTCAAAACGTCAATCCGAGGTTCGCCATCTACTCCAATCATGCTTTCCCTCTTTGCTGATTGAAGAAGAAAAGAGTCTGAACTCACTGCCTTCGGTTGACCTGCTACTGCCAGATCACAACCTGGTGATTGAAGTTCAGGGAGCGTCTCATTACGTGGGTGGTGATTTCAACACCAGGAAGGGTTCGACGCTGCTGAAAATCGCACTGTTGCAAAAAGCAGGATTTGAGGTCATTGAAATTCCGGTTAACAGGCTTGGCAATCAGGATTTAATGAAACCATACATTGATCAAATAAAGACCAGGACATTGTTCCCGCCACAGGGGCGTGGCTCTGTATCACTCAAAAGAAGGTGGGCAAATGCGGCATACGTTACTGCTGATAAAGGCAGGCAGCCTTCAGATCATGGTTACCTAACCGTCGAAAAGCAGTTACAAGAACAAACCGGCAAACCAGCCAAGAGAAAGAGAAAAAACAACCAGTAATTCCCTCCCTTCGCCCCAGGAACCGTTTTCACATTCCAGCAAAATGAACTTCTGAACAGAACCGCAGTCTGCTTCTTATATTCTCATGAATTAATGAAATATAGTTATGGATAGAAGTTCTGCTGGTATCAGTGGTCAATACGCAGGATCAGGCAATGATGACAACCAACCGGATGACCAGGCGTCTTCTTCACGGCATGGACGATATGGATATGCCACAGTCAGACAATGGGATACCCCCTCCCGCACTGCCCCGGCGCGTCATGAATTTTACCATTCTTCTTCCACACGCTCTTCTCAGCATCTACAGTACCGTTCAGTCAACCCTGCTCAAGATTTCAATACCCTCACCAAACAGGAAATAATGGATGATCTGGTGAGTCAATCTTATCGTTTCGGTCAGCGCTATGATGGGAGGCATCACGGTCGATATGCCAGTTCAATTAAAAAATACACGTCAGCGTCTAAAAGACCATTAAATCGAGCCGAACAAATCCAGCTGATACGTTTAATGCAAAATTTTTCCGTAACTCGGAGCTGGAATTGGCGAAGCCTGACGACAACACTCCACTCATTTACTTCAGCGGGTGTTTTTACCCCCCATAACCCCATAGATGAGCGTGTTAAGGGCACTCAAGCAGCCTTACTGTCAACGCTACTTGATGCAATCATATTCAAGTGCAACCAAAAACCTCCAGCCAGGGATATTGATGCCCAGGGTGTCGCCAACCTGCTGTGGGCCATGGCAAAACTGGTAGACAGCGGGCAGGAGCGAACACCAGGGCTCAACAAGGCTGTGGCCGCACTGTTGCCCCACATGAACGCACAAAAAGACCAATTTATTCCTCAGCATATTGCCAACCTGGTGTGGGCCATGGCGAAACTGGTGAACAACGGGCTGGAGCGAACACCAGAGTTTAACGAGGCCATGGCCAGCCTATTGTCCAACTTGAACGCACAGAAAGCTCACTTTAAACCTCAGGAAATCACCAACCTGCTGTGGGCCATGGCGAAACTGGTAGACAACGGGCAGGAACGGACCCCAGAACTCAAAGAGACCGTGGCCGCGCTGTTGCCTCACGTAAACATACAAAAAGCTCACTTTAAACCACAGGAAATCGCCAACCTGCTGTGGGCCATGGCAAAACTGGTGGACAATTGGCGTAAGCAGACACCAGGGCTCAAAGGGACTGTGGCCGTGCTGCTGCCCCTCGTGAACGCACAGAAAAACCAATTTAATGCCCAGGACATTACCAACCTGCTATGGGCCATGGCAAAACTGGTGGACAACGGGCTGGAGCAAACATCAGATCTCAACGAGGCCGTGGCCGCGCTGTTGCTCCTCGTGAACGCGCAGAAAGCTAACTTTAAACCACAGGAAATCGCCAACTTGCTCTGGGCCACAGCGAAACTGGTGGAAAAAGGGCAGGAGTGGACACCGCAGCTCAAAGAGGCCGTGGCCGTGCTGTTGCCACAAGTGAACCCGGAGAAAGCTAACTTTAAGCCACAGGAAATCGCCAACCTGCTGTGGGCCATGGCGAAACTGGTGGACAGCGGGCTGGAGACAACATCAGAGCTCAAAGAGGCTGTGGCCGCGCTGTTGCCCCACGTGAATGCACAGAAAAACCAATTTATTCCCCAGCATATCGCCAACCTGCTGTGGGCCATGGCGAAACTGCTGGACAGTGGCGAGGAGCGGACAACAGAGTTTAATGAGGCCGTGGCCGCGCTGTTACCCCACGTGAACGCACAGAAAGCTAATTTTACACCACAGGGTATCGCCAACCTGCTCTGGGCCATGGCAAAACTGGTGGACAGCGGGCAGGAGCAGACACCAGAACTCAAAGAGACCGTCGCCGCGCTGTTACCCCACGTGAACGCACAGAAAGCTAACTTTAAACCACAGGAAATCGCCAATCTACTCTGGGCCACGGCGAAACTGGGTGAGTTCGTTGAGCTGAACGTGGTGACCTCTATGTTCGAATCGCTTGTTTACCGAATCAGTGTAAACCCTCAGTTCTCACAGCAAGACCTATTGATGTCTCTCTGGGGAGTAATGGTTTGCTGTGCCAGATTATCTCTGGACTCCAATAACAATAACTGGCTTGAAAAGCACATGGATGACCTGTTTACTCGCATGGAAAATACATTCCCAGACAATGAAGAGGAACAATCCGTTATTACCATGGCCGCCAGTTGGCTTGGGAGAGCGTGCCCGGTCGTCCCCCATTACCCGACTACCAGGTCAAAACCTCAATCCGAGGTCCGCCATTTACTCCTATCATGCTTTCCCTCTTTGCAGATTGAAGAAGAACAGAGTCTGAACTCACTGCCTCCTGTTGACCTGTTACTGCCAGATCACAACCTGGTGATTGAAGTTCAGGGGCCCTCTCATTACGTGGGTGGTGATTTCAACACCAGAAAGGGTTCGACTCTGCTGAAAATCGCACTGTTGCAAAAAGCAGGTTTTGAGGTCATTGAAATTCCGGTTAACAGGCTTGGCAATCAGGATTTAATGAAACCATACATTGATCAGATAAAAACCAGGACAGGAATCCCGCCACAGGGGCATGGCTCTGTATCACTTAAAAGAAGGTGGGCAGATGCGCCATACGTTACTGCTGATAAAGGCAGGCAACTCACAGATCACGGTGACTTAACCGCCGAAAAGCAGTTACAAGAACCAACCGGCAAACCAGCCAAGAGAAAGAGAAAAAACAACCAGTAATTCCCCTCCCTTCGCCCCAGGAACCGTTTTCACATTCCAACAAAATGAACTTCTGAACAGAACAGCAGTCTGCTTTTAATATTTCCATGAATTAATGAAATATAATTATGTATAGAACATCTGCTGGTATCAGTGGAGAATATGCAAGACCAGGTAATGATGACAACCAGCCGGGTAACCATACCGCTTCTGCAAGGCGTGGACGATATAAACAGTGTACAGTCAGACATCAGGATAATCCCCCCCCGCCCTGCCTCGGGGCACAATGAATTTTACCATTCTCCTGGTGCATGCCCTCCTCAAAATCTACAGCGCCGTTCAGTAAACCTTGCTCAAGATTTTAATACGCTCATCAAACAGGAAATAATAGATGGTCTGGTGAGTAAATCTTATCGTTTCGGTGATCACTATGATGGGAGAAATCACGGGCAATATGCCAGCTCAATAAAAAAATACACGTTAGCTGCTAAAAGACCGTTAAATCGAGCGGAACAAAACCAGCTGATGCGTTTGCTGCAAAATTTCACAGCAACGCGGAAATGGAATTGGCGAAGCCTGACGACAACACTACACTCATTTACTTCAGCGGGTGTTTTTACCCCCCATAACCCCATAGATGAGCGTGTTAAGCATACTCAAGTTGCCTTATTGTCAACACTACTTGATGCAATCATATTCAAGTGCAACCAAAAAGCTGAAGCCAGCTATATTGGTGCCCAGGGTGTCGCCAACCTGCTGTGGGCCATGGCGAAACTGGCAGACAGCGGGCAGGAGCGAACACCAGGGCTCAACGCGGCTGTGGCCGCACTGTTGCCCCATGTGAACGCACAGAAAGACCAATTTATTCCTCAGCATATTGCCAACCTGCTGTGGGCCATGGCGAAACTGGTGGACAACGGGCAGGAGCGGACACCGAGGCTCAATGAAGCCGTGGCCAGCCTATTGCCCGACGTGAACGCACAGAAAGCTAACTTTAAACCACAGGAAATCGCCAACCTGCTGTGGGCCATGGCGAAACTGGTGAACAACGGGCAGGAGCAGATACCAGGGCTCAACAAGGCCGTGGCCGCGCTGTTGCCCCAAATGAACGCACAGAAAGCTAATTTTAAACCACAGGAAATCGCCAACCTGCTGTGGGCCATGGCAAAACTGGTAGACAACGGGCAGAAGTTGGCACCAGAGTTTAACGAGGCCTTGGCTGCGCTATTGCCCCACGTGAACGCACAGAAAGACCAATTTAATGCCCAGGGCATTACCAACCTGCTGTGGGCCATGGCAAAACTGGTGGACAACGGCCAGAAGCAGACACCAGGGCTAAAAGGTGCCGTGGCCGTGCTGTTGTCCCTCGTGAACGCACAGAAAGACCAATTTAATGCCCAGGGCATTACCAACCTGCTGTGGGCCATGGCAAAACTGGTGGACAGCGGGCAGGAACAGACACCAGAACTCAACGAGGCCGTGGCCGCGCTGTTGCCCCACGTGAAAGTACAGAAAGACCAACTTAATTCCCAGGGCATTGCCAACCTGCTGTGGGCCCTGGCGAAACTGGTGGATAACAGGCATGAATTGACACCATGGCTAAAAGAGGCTGTGGCCACACTGTTGCCCCACATGAAAGCACAGAAAGACCAATTTAATACTCAGGGCATTGCCAACCTGCTGTGGGCCCTGGCGAAACTGGTGGATAACAGGCATGAATTGACACCATGGCTCAAAGAGGCTGTGGCCACACTGTTACCCCACGTGAACGCACAGAAAGCTGGCTTTAACCCACAGGAAATCAGCAATCTGTTGTGGGCCATGGCAAAACTGGTGGACAACGGGCAGGAGCAGACACCAGAACTCAACGAGGTCATGGCTGCCCTGTTGACCCGCGTGAACGACGAGAAAGCAAGCTTTACACCACAGGGTATCGTCAACCTGCTGTGGGCCATGGCAAAACTGGTGGACAAGGGACAGGAGCGTACACCAGGGCTCAAAGAGACCGTAGCCGCGCTTTTATCCCATGTGAACGCACAGAAAGACCAATTTATTCCTCAGCATATCGCCAACCTGCTGTGGGCCATGGCAAAACTGGTGGACAAGGGGCATGAGCGAACACCAAGGCTCAACAAGGCCGTGGCCGCGCTGTTGCCCCACGTAAACGCACAGAAAGCCAACTTTAAACCACAGGAAATCGCCAGCCTGCTGTGGGCGATGGCGAAACTGGTGGACAACGGGCAGGATAGGACTCCAGAGCTTAAAGAGGCCGTGGCTGCGCTGTTGCCTCACGTGAACACTGGGAAGCACCAATTTAATGCCCAGGGACTCGCCAACCTGCTGTGGGCCATGGCGAAACTGGTGGACAACGGGCAGGAGCGAACACCACAGTTTAACGAGGCCGTGGCCGCGCTGTTGCGACACTTCAACACAGAGAAAGCTAACTTTAAACCACAGGAAATCACCAACCTGCTGTGGGCCATGGCGAAACTGGTGGATAGCGGGCAGGAGCGGACATCAGAGTTCAACAAGGCCGTGGCTGCGCTGTTGCCCCAGGTAAACGCACAGCAAAACCAATTTATTCCTCAGCAAATTGCCAACCTGCTGTGGGCCATGGCGAAACTGGGTGAACTCCTTGAACTGAACGTGGTTATCTCTACGTTCGAATCGCTTGTCTACCGAATCAGTGACAATCCTCAGCTCTTTCAGCAAGACATATTTATGTCTCTCTGGGCGTTAATGGTGTGCTGTGCCAGATTGTCCCTGGTCTCTGATGCCAACAAAAATAACTGGCTTGAAAAGCACATGGATGACCTGTTTACCCGTTTGGAAAATACATTCCTGCACAATGAAGAGGATCAACGCATCATTGCCATGGCCGCCAGTTGGCTTGGGAGAGCCTGTCCGGTCGCCCCCCATTACCAGACTACCATATCAAAAAGTCAATCCGAGGTTCGCGATCAACTCCAATCATGCTTTCCCTCTTTGCGGATTGAAGAAGAAAAGAGTCTGAATTCATTACCTCCGGTTGACCTGCTCCTGCCAGATCACAACATAGTGATTGAAGTTCAGGGACCGTCTCATTACGTGGGTGGTGATTTCAACACCAGGAATGGTTCGACTCTGCTGAAAATCGCACTGTTGCAAAAAGCAGGTTATAAGGTCATTGAAATTCCGGTTAACAGGCTTTGCCATCAGGATTTAATGAAACCATACATTGATCAAATAAAGACCAGAACAGGCATCCCGCCACAGGGGCATGGCTCTGTATCACTTAAAAGAAGATGGACAGATGCGGCATACGTTATTGCTGATAAAGGCAGGCAACCCACAGATCACGGTGACTTAACCGCCGAAAAACAGTTACAAGAACAAACCCGCAAACCAGCCAAGAGAAAGAGAAAAAACAACCAGTAATTCCCTCCTTCTGACGACCCGGGAACAGTTTTCTTATTCCAGGAAAGTTCTACCAGCGTTAAACCCTGTTACCCCTGAATTTTGCCCCGGATGTTTTGAAGATAACGAATTGGTGGCATCAGGAGCAGATGCGTTTCACTGACTGCTTACATTTATCGATATTCCAACAAAATGAACTTCTGAACAGAACAGCAGTCTGCTTTTAATATTTTCATAAATTAATGAAATATAGTTATGGATAGAAGCTCTGGTGGTATCAGTGGTCAATACGCAGTATCAGGCAATGATGACAACCAACCGGATGACCAGGCGTCTTCTTCACGGCATGGACGATATGGATATGCCACAATCAGACAATGGGATCCCACCTCCCGCACTGCCCCGGCGCGTCATGAATTTTACCATGCTTCTGTCACGCGCTCTTCTCAACCTCTACAGTACCGTTCAGTAAACCCTGCTCAGGATTTCAATAGCCTCACCAAACAGGAAGTAATGGATGGCCTGATGAGTAAATCTTACCGTTTCGGTGATCGCTATGATGGGAGACTTCACGGTCAATATGCCAGTTCAATTAAAAAATACACGTCAGCTGCTAAAAGACCGTTGAATCGAGCGGAACAAAGCCAGCTGATGCGCTTGCTGGAAAATTTTACCGCAACACGGAGCTGGAATTGGCGAAGCCTGACGACAACATTTCATTCATTGACTTCAGCGGGTGTTTTTACCCCTCTTAAACCCTTGAATGAACGTGTCAATCTTACTCAAACTGCCTTATTGTCAACACTGCTTGATGCAATCATATTCAAGTGCAACCAAAAACCTGAAGCCAGGGATATTGATGCCCTGGGAATCGCCAACCTGCTGTGGGCCATGGCGAAACTGGTAGACAGCGGGCTGGAGCGAAAACCAGGGCTCAACGAGGCTGTGGCCGCACTGTTGCCCCTCGTGAACGCACAGAAATACCAATTTATTCCACAGCATATTGCCAACCTGCTGTGGGCCATGGCGAAACTGGTGGACAACGGGCGGAAGCAGACACCAGGGCTCAAAGGAGCCGTAGCCGTGCTGTTACCCCTCGTGAACGTACAGAAAGACCAATTTAATGCCCAGGGCATTACCAATCTGCTGTGGGCCATGGCAAAACTGGTGGACAACAGACAGGAGCGGACACCAGGTCTCAAAGAGACCGTGGCTGCGCTGTTACCTCACGTGAACGCAGGGAAGGACCAATTTAATGCCCAGGGCATTACCAACCTGCTGTGGGCCATGGCCAAACTGGTAGACAATGGGCAGGAGCGAACACCAGAGTTCAATGAGGCCGTGGCCGCGCTGTTGCCCCACGTGATCGCACAGAAAGCTAACTTTAAACCACAGGAAATCGCCAACCTTCTGTGGGCCATGGCAAAACTAGTGGACAACGGGCAGGAACAAACACCAGAACTCAACGAGGCCGTGGCCGCGCTGTTGCCCCGCGTGAACGCACAGAAAGCTAATTTTAAACCACAGGAAATCACCAACCTGCTGTGGGCCAAGGCGAAACTGGTTGATAAGGGGCTGGAGCGAACAGCACAGCTCAAAGAGGCCGTGGCCACGCTGTTGCCCTTCGTGAACGCACAGAAAGCTAACTTTAAACCACAGGAAATTGCCAACTTGCTCTGGGCCACAGCGAAACTGGTGGAAAAAGGGAAGGAGTGGACACTGCAGCTCAAAGAGGCCGTGGCCGTGCTGTTGCCACAAGTGAACCCGGAGAAAGCTAACTTTAAACCACAGGAAATCGCCAACCTGCTGTGGGCCATGGCGAAACTACTGGACAACGGGAAGGATAGGACACCAGAGCTTAAAGAGGCCGTGGCCGCGCTGTTGCCACACGTGAACGCACAGAAAGATAACTTTACACCACAGGCTATCGCCAACCTGCTGTGGGCCATGGCGAAACTGGTGGATAGCGGGCAGGAGCGGACACCAGAGTTTAACGAGGCCGTGGCTGCACTGCTGCAACATGTGAACGTACAGAAAGACCTGTTTAATGCCCAGCATATCGCCAACCTGCTGTGGGCCATGGCGAAACTGGTGGACAATGGGCAGGAGCGGACACCAGAGTTTAACGAGTCCGTGGCTGCGCTGTTGCCTCAGGTGAACGCAGCGAAGGACCAATTTAATGCCCAGGGAGTCGCCAACCTGCTGTGGGCCATGGCAAAACTGGTGGACAACGGTGAGCGGACATCAGAGTTCAACGAGGCCGTGACCACGCTATTGCGCCACGTGAACACACAGAAAGCTAACTTTAAACCCCAGGGTATCACCAACCTGCTATGGGCCACGGCGAAACTGCTGGACAATGGCGAGGAGCGGACAACAGAGTTCAATGAGGCCGTGGTCGGGCTGCTGCACTACGTGAACCCACAGAAAGCTAACTTTAAACCACAGGAAATCGTCACTCTGCTCTGGGCCATGGCAAAACTGGTTGACAGCGGGCAGGAGCAGACACCAGAACTCAATGAGGCCGTGGCCGTGCTGTTACCCTACGTGAACGCACAGAAAGCTAACTTTAAACCACAGGAAATCGGCAATCTGCTGTGGGCCACGGCGAAACTGGGTGAGTTCGTTGAGCTGAACGTGATGACCCCTATGTTCGAATCGCTTGTTTACCGAATCAGTAAAAACCCTCAGCTATCACAGCAAGACATATTGATGTCTCTCTGGGGAGTAATGGTTTGCTGTGCCAGATTGTCTCTGGACTCCAATAACAATAACTGGCTTGAAAAGCACATGGATGACCTGTTTACTCGCCTGGAAAATCCATTCCCAAACAATGAAGAGGAACAATCCGTTATTACCATGGCCGCCAGTTGGCTTGGGAGATCATGCCCATTCGCCCCCCATTACCAGACAATCAGGTCAAAACATCAAGCCGACTTCCGCGATCAGCTCCAATCATGCTTTCCCTCTTTGCGGATTGAAGAAGAAAAGAGTCTGAATTCATTACCTCCGGTTGACCTGCTCCTGCCAGATCACAACATAGTGATTGAAGTTCAGGGACCGTCTCATTACGTGGGTGGTGATTTCAACACCAGGAATGGTTCGAGTCTGCTGAAAATCGCACTGTTGCAAAAAGCAGGCTTTGAGGTCATTGAAATTCCGGTTAACAGGCTTGGCAATCAGGATTTAATGAAACCATACATTGATCAAATAAAAATCAGGACAGGCATCCCGTCACAGGGGCATGGCTCTATATCACTTAAAAGAAGGTGGGCAGATGCGGCATACGTTACTGCTGATAAAAGCGGGCAACTCACAGATCACGGTGACTTAACCGCCGAAAAACAGTTAGAAGAACAAACCGGCAAACCAGCCAGGAGAAAGAGAAAAAACAACCAGTAATTCCCTCCCTTCGCCCCAGAAACCGTTTTCATATTCCAGTAAAGTTCTACCAGAGTTGAAGACCTTTTACCCCTGAATTTCGCCCTGATGATTTGAAGATAACGGATGGTTGGCATCAGGAGCAGATGCTTTCTCCAACTGCTTACATTTATCAATATTCCAACAAAATGAACTTCTGAGCAGAACAGCAGTCTGCTTGTTATATTTTCATGAATTAATGAAATATAATTATGGATAGAAGTTCTGCTGGTTTCAGTGGTCAATACATAAGATCAGGTAACGATGACCACCAACCGGATGACCATGCCGTTTCTTCATGGCATGGGCGATATAGACATACCACAGTCAGACAACGGGATAATCCTCCCCGCACTACCCCGGGGCATAATGAATTTCACCATTCTTCTGCCGTACGCTCTTCTCAATATCTACTGTGCCGTTCAGTAAAGCATGCTCAAGATTTTAATGCCCTCATCAAACAAGAAATAATGGATGGTCTGGTGAGTAGATCGGTTCGTTTCGGTCATCGCTATGATGGGAGAAATCACGGGCAATATGCCAGTTCAATTAAAAAATACACGTCAGCGGCTAAAAGACCGTTAAATCGAGCGGAACAAAGCCAGCTGATGCGTTTGCTGCAAAATTTTAAAGCAACACGGAGCTGGAATTGGCGAAGCCTGACGACAACACTTCATTCATTTACTTCAGCGGGTGTTTTTACCCCGCATAAACCCATGGATGAGCGTGTTAAGCGTACACAAGCTGCCTTATTGTCAACGCTACTGGATTCAATAATATTTACCTGCAACCAAAAAACTGAAGCGAGGAATATTGATCCCCAAGGCATAGCCAATCTGCTATGGGCCATGGCGAAACTGGTGGACAAAGGGCAGAAGCAGACACCAGAGTTCAACGGGGCTGTGGCCGCTCTTTTGCCTCACATGAAGACAGCTAACTTTAAGCCACAGGAAATCACCAACCTGCTGTGGGCCATGGCGAAACTGGTGGACAACGGGCTGGAGCAGACACCAGAGCTCAACGAGGCCGTGGCCGCGCTGCTGCCTCGGGTGAACGCACATAAAGACCAATTTATTCCTCAGCATATCGTCAACCTGCTGTGGGCCGTGGCGAAACTGTTGGACAACGGGCAGGAGCGGACACCAGGCCTCAAAGAGGCCGTGGCCGCGCTGTTGCCCCATGTAATCGCACAGAAAGTTAACTTTAAACCACAGGAAATCGCCAACCTGCTGTGGGCCATAGCGAAACTCGTGGACAATGGGCAGGGGCAGACACAAGAGCTCAACGAGGCAGTGGCCGCACTGTTGCCCCACGTGAGCGCACTGAAAGCTAACTTTTCACCACAGGGTATCGCCAACCTGCTGTGGGCCATGGCGAAACTGGTGAACAACGGGCAGGAGTTGACACCAGAGCTCAAAGAGACCGTTGCTGCGCTGTTGCCTCACGTGAGCGCACTGAAAGCTAACTTTAACCCGCGGGAAATCGCCAACCTGCTTTGGACCACGGCGAAACTGGTCGACAACGGGCAGAACCGAACAGCAGAACTCAGCGATGCCGTGGCCGCGCTGCTGCCCCTCGTGAACGCACAGAAGGACCAATTCAAGACACAGGGTATTGCCAACCTGCTGTGGGCCATGGCGAAACTGGTGGACAACGGGCAAAAGCAAACACCAGGGCTCAACGAGACCGTGGCCGTGCTGTTGCCATACGTGAACGTACAGAAAGCTCACTTTAAACCTCAGGAAATCACCAGCCTACTGTGGACCATGGCGAAACTGGTGGACAATGGACAGGAGTGGACACCAGAGCTTAAAGAAGCCGTGGCCGCGCTGTTACCCCAAGTGAACGCACAGAAAAACCAATTTAATGCCCAGGGTGTTGCCAACCTGCTGTGGGCCATGGCGAAACTGATGGACAACGGGCTGGAGCAGACACCAGAGCTCAACGAGGCCGTGGCCGCGCTGTTGCCCCACGTGAACGCACAGAAAGCTCACTTTAAACCACAGGAAACCACCAACCTGCTGTGGGCCATGGCGAAACTGGTGGACAACGGGCTGGAGCAGACACCCGAGCTCAACAAGGCCGTGGCCGAACTATTGTCACACGTGAACGCACAGAAAGACCAATGTATTCCTCAACATATCGCCAACCTGCTGTGGGCCATGGCGAAACTGGTCGACAGTGGGCAGGAGCGAACACCAGCACTCTACGAGGCCGTGGCCGTGCTGTTGCCCCATGTGAACGTACAGAAAGCTAACTTTAAACCACAGGGTATCGCCAACCTGCTGTGGGCCATGGCAAAACTGGTGGATAACGGGCTGGAGCAGGTACCAGGGCTCAACGAGGCTGTGGCCGCGCTGTTGCCCCACGTGAACGCACAGAAAGACCAATTTAAGACACAGGCTATTGCCAACTTGCTGTGGGCCATGGCAAAACTTGCAGACAAAGGGCATGAGGGGACACCAGAGTTCAAAGAGGCCTTGACCGCGCTATTGCCACAAGTGAAGGCACAGAAAGCTAACTTTGAACCACAGGAAATCGCCAACCTGCTGTGGGCCATGGCAAAACTGGTGGACAACGGACAGGAACAGACACCGGGGCTCAACGAGACCATGGCCGTGCTGTTGCCCCACGTGAACGCACTGAAAGAGCAATTTATTCCTCAGCAAATCGCCAACCTGCTGTGGGCCATGGCGAAACTGGGCGAGCTCGTTGAGCTAAACGTGGTTAAATCCACGTTCGAGTCTCTTGTCCACCGAATCAGTCAAAACTTCTCAGCTCTCTCAGCAAGTAATATTGATGTCTCTCTGGGGAGTAATGGTATGCTGTGCCAGGTTGTCTCTGGCCTCCAATGCCAATAAAAATCTTGAAAAGCACATGCATGACCTGTTTACCCGCCTGGATAATACATCCCCAGATAATAAAGAGAGTCAGTCCATCATTGCCATGGCCGCCAGTTGGCTTGGGAGAGCATGTCCGGTCGTCCCCCATTACCAGACCATCATTTCGAAACTTCAATCCGACTTCCGCGATCAACTCCAATCATGCATTCCATCTTTGAGGATTGAAGAAGAAAAGAGTCTGAATTCATTACCTCCGGTTGACCTGCTACTGCCAGATCACAACATTGTGATTGAAATTCAGGGACCGTCACATTACGTAAGTAATGATTTCAATAACCGAAATGGTTCGACTCTGCTTAAAATCGCATTGCTGCAAAAATCAGGATTTGAGGTTATTGAAATCCCGGTTAACCAGCTTTGGAACAAAGATGTAATGAAACGATGTGTTGATCAAATAAAGATAAGGGTAAGCATCCCCCCCACAGGGTCATGACTCTGTATCACTTAAAAGAGGCTGGACTGATGAGGCATACGTTACTGCTGATAAAGGCAGGCAACCCTCAGATCACGGTTGCTTGACTGCCGAAGAACATTCAGAGGAGCAAACCGGTAAACCGGCAAAGAGGAAGAAAACAAACAGCCAATAATCGCCTTCCTCCCATCATGACTCAATAACCTTTTTCACATTCCAGGGAAGGAGTGCCAGCGTTAAACACCTGTTACCCATGAATCTTGCCCCGGGTGATTTGGAAATAACGGATGGGTGGCATCAGGAGTAGATGTGATTCCCCAACCGTTTACGTTTATAGATATTTCAGCAAAATGAACTTTTGAACAGAACAGCAGTCTACTTTTCATATTTTCATGAATTAATGAAATATAATTATGGATAGAAGCTCTGCTGGTATCAGTGGTCAACACACAAGATCAAATAATGATTACAACCAACTGAATGACCATGTTGCTTCTTCAAGGCGCGGACGATATAGACATACCACAGTCAGACAATGGGATCCTCCCCACCGCACAGCCCCAAGGCGTAATGAATTTTACCATTCTTCTTTCACACACTCTTCACAACATCTACAGTACCGTTCAGTCAACCCTGCTCAAGATTTCAATACCCTCACCAGACAGGAAATAATGTCTGGCCTGCTGAGTAAATCTTATCGTTTCGGTGATCGCTATGACGGGAGACATCACGGTCAATATGCCAGCTTAATTAAAAAATACACGTTAGCTGCTAAACGACCGTTAAATCGAACGGAACAAAACCAGCTGATGCGTTTTCTGCAAAATTTCACAGCAACGCGGAGTTGGAATTGGCGAAGCCTGACAACCACACTTCATTCATTGACTTCAGCGGGTGTTTTTACCCCCCACAGACCCTTGAATGCGCGTGTCAAACTTACTCAAACAGCCTTATTATCAACACTGCTTGATGCAATAATATTCAAGTGCAACCAAAAAACTGAAACCAGCTATATTGGTGCCCAGGGTGTCGCCAACCTGCTGTGGGCCATGGCGAAACTGGTAGACAGCGGGCAGGAGCGAAAACCAGGGCTCAACGAGGCTGTGGCCGTACTGTTGCCCCACATGAACGCACAGCAAGACCCATTTATTCCTCAACATATTACCAACCTGCTGTGGGCCATGGCGAAACTGGTGGACAACGGGCGAAAGCAGACACCAGGGCTCAAAGGGGCCGTGGCCATGCTGTTGCCCCTCGTGAACGCACAGAAAAACAAATTTAATGCCCAGGGCATTACCAACCTACTATGGGCCATGGCAAAACTGGTGGATAACGGGCTGGAGCAGACACCAGATCTCAACGAGGCCGTGACCGCGCTGTTGCCCCTCGTGAATGCGCAGAAAGACCAATTTAATAACCAGGGCATTACCAACCTGCTGTGGGCCATGGCGAAACTGGTGGACAACGGGCAGGAGCGAACACCAGGGCTCAGTGAGGCCGTGGCCGCACTGTTGCCCCTCGTGAACGCGAAAAAAAACCAATTTATTCCTCAGCATATCGCCAACCTGCTGTGGGCCATGGCAAAACTGGTGGACAACGGGCAGGAACAGACACCAGAACTCAACGCGGCCGTGGTCGCGCTGTTGCCCCACGTGAAGGCACAAAAAGCTAACTTTAACCCACAGGAAATCGCCAATCTTCTGTGGGCCATGGCGAAACTGGTGGACAACGGGCAGGAGCAAACACCAGAACTCAACGAAGCCGTGGCCGCACTGCTGCCCCACGTGAGCGCACTGAAAACTAACTTTTCACCACAGGGTATCGTCAACCTGCTGTGGGCCATGGCGAAACTGGTGGACAACGGACAGGAGCAGACACCAAAGCTCAATGAGGCCGTGGCCAGCCTATTACTCGACGTGAACGCACAGAAAGCTCACTTTAAACCACAGGAAATCGCCAATCTTCTGTGGGCCATGGCGAAACTGGTGGCCAACGGGCAGGAGCAGACACCAGAGCTAAATGAAGCCGTGGCCAGCCTATTGCTCGCCGTGAACGCACAGAAAGCTCACTTTAAACCACAGGAAATCGCCAACCTGCTATGGGCCACGGCAAAACTGGTGGACAACGGCCAGGAGCAGACACCAGAGCTCAATGAGGCCGTGGCCTGCCTATTGCTCGACGTGCACGCACAGAAAGCTAACTTAAAACCACAGGAAATCGCCAACCTGCTATGGGCCACGGCAAAACTGGTGGACAACGGGCAGGAGCAGACACCGCTGCTCAAAGAGGCCGTGGCCGTGCTGTTGCCACAAGTGAAAAAACAGAAAGACCGATTTAATGCCCAGGGCATTACCAGCCTGCTGTGGGCCATGGCGAAACTGCTGGATAGCGGGCAGGAGCGGACACCAGAGTTTAATGAGGCCGTGGCCGCGCTGTTGCGCCACGTGAACACACAGAAAGCTGACTTTAACCCACAGGAAATCGCCACTCTGCTGTGGGCCACGGCGAAACTGGTGGATAGCGTTCAGGAGCGGACACCAGAGTTTAACGAGGCCGTGGCCGCGCTGTTGCGCCACGTGAACACACAGAAAGCTCACTTTAAACCACAGGAAATCGCCAACCTGCTGTGGGCCACTGCGAAACTGGGTGAGTTCGTTGAGCTGAACGTGGTTACCTCTATGTTTGAATCGCTTGTTTACCGAATCAGTAAAAACCCTCAGCTCTCACAGCAAGACATATTGATGTCTCTCTGGGGAGTGATGGTGTGCTGTACCAGGTTGTCTATGGACTCCCGAAGCACTAACTGGTTTGAAAAGCAAATGGATGACCTGTTTACTCGCCTGGAAAATACACCCTCAGACAATGAAGACGATCAACGCATCATTGCCATGGCCGCCAGTTGGCTTGGGAGAGCGTGCCCGGTCGTCCCCCGTTACCCGACTACCATGTCAAAACGTCAATCCGAGGTTCGCGATCAACTCCAATCATGCTTTCCCTCTTTGCAGATTGAAGAAGAAAAGAGTCTGCACTCATTGCCTCCGGTTGACCTGCTCCTGCCAGATCACAACATGGTGATTGAAGTTCAGGGGCCCTCTCATTACGTGGGTGGTGATTTCAACACCAGGAATGGTTCGACGCTGCTGAAAATCGCACTGTTGCAAAAAGCAGGATTTGAGGTCATTGAAATTCCGGTTAACAGGCTATGGAATCAGGATTTAATGAAACCATACATTGATCAAATAAAGACCAGGATACAGGAAGAACACAAACAGTCAGTAATCCCTGCCCTACGCCCCAGGAACCGTTTTCACATTCCAGCAAAATGAACTTCTGAACAGAACAGCAGTCTGCCTTTTATATTCTCATGAATTAATGAAATATAGTTATGGATAAAAGCTCTGCTGGTATCAGTGGTCAATACGCAAGATCAGGTAATGATGACAACCAACCGGATAACCAGGCCGCTTCTTCACGGCGTGGACGATATAGATATGCCACAGTCAGACAATGGGATAACCCATCTCGCACGGCGCCGACGCGTAATGAAATTTACCATTCTTCTGCTACACACTCTTCTCAATATCTACTGTGCCGTTCAATAAGCAATGCTCGAGATTTTAATGCTCTCATCAAACAGGAAATAATGGATGGCCTGGTGAGTAAAGCTTATCGTTTCGGTCATCGCTATGATGGGAGAGATCACGGTCTATATGCCAGTTCAATTAAAAAATACACGTCAGCGTCTAAAAGACCGTTAAATCGAGCGGAACAAAGCCAGCTGATACGATTGCTGCAAAATTTCACAGCAACGCGAAGCTGGAATTGGCTAAGCCTGACGACAACACTGCACTCATTCACTTCAGCAGGTGTTTTTACCCTCCATAAACCTATGGATCAGCGTATTAAGCGTACACAAGCTGCCCTGTTGTCGACACTGCTGGATGCAATAATATTCAAGTGCAACCAAAAAGCTGAAGCCAGCTATATTGGTGCCCAGGGTGTCGCCAATCTGCTGTGGGCCATGGCGAAACTGATAGACAGCGGGCAGGAGCGAAAATCAGGGCTCAACGAGGCTGTGGCCGCACTGTTGCCCCACGTGAACACACAGAAGGACCAATTTATTCCTCAACATATTGCCAACCTGCTGTGGGCCATGGCGAAACTGGTGGACAACGGGCAGGAGCGGACACCAGGGCTCAATGAGGCCGTGGCCAGGCTATTGCCCTACGTGAACGCACAGAAAGCTCACTTTAAACCACAGGAAATCGCCAACCTGATGTGGGCCATGGCGAAACTGGTGGACAACGGGCAGGAGCGGACACCAGGGTTCAATGAGGCCGTGGCCAGGCTATTGCCCTACGTGAACGCACAGAAAGCTCACTTTAGCCCACAGGAAATCACCAACCTGATGTGGGCCATGGCGAAACTGGTGGATAACGGGCAGGAGCAGACACCAGAGTTCAACGAGGCTGTGGTCGCACTGTTACCCCACGTGAACGCACAGAAAGAACAATTCAATGCCCAGGGTGTCACCAACCTGCTGTGGGCCATGGCAAAACTGGTGGATAACGGGCAGGAGCAGACGCCAGAGCTCAACGAGGCTGTGGTTGCGCTGTTGCCCTGCGTGAACGCACAGAAAGCTCACTTTAAACCACAGGAAATCGCCAACCTGCTGTGGGCCATGGCGAAACTGGTGGACAACGGGCAGGAGCAGACACCAGAGTTCAACGAGGCCGTGGCCGCGCTGTTGTCTCGGGTAAACGCACATAAAGACCGATTTGATGCACAGGGTATTACCAACCTGCTGTGGGCCATGGCGAAATTGGTGGTCAACGGCCAGCAGCGGATACCAGGGCTCAACGAGGCCGTGGCCGCGCTGCTGCCCTGCGTGAATGCACAGAAAGACCAATTTATTCCTCAGCATTTCGCCAACCTGCTGTGGGCCATGGTGAAACTGGTGGACAACGGGCAGGAGCGGACATCAGAGATCAAAGAGGCCGTGGCCGCGTTGTTGCCCCACGTGAACGAACAGAAAGACCAATTTAATGCCCAGGGTATCACCATCCTGCTTTGGGCCATGACGAAACTGGTTGACAGCGGGCAGAAGCGGACACCATCGCTCACAGAGGCCGTGGCCGCACTGTTGCCCCACGTGGATACACAGAAAGATAACTTTACACCACATGAAATCGCCAACCTGCTGTGGGCCATGGCGAAACTACTGGACAACGGGCAGGATAGGACACCAGAGCTCAAAGAGGCCGTGGCCACGCTGTTGCCACACGTGAACGCACAGAAAGATAACTTTACACCACAGGCTATCGCCAACCTGCTGTGGGCCATGGCGAAACTGGTGGATAGCGGGCAAGAGCGGACACCAGAGTTTAACGAGGCCGTGGCCGCGCTGTTGCGCCACGTGAACACACAGAAAGCTAACTTTAAACCACAGGAAATCGCCAATCTGCTGTGGGCCACGGCGAAACTGGGTGAGTTCGTTGAGCTGAACCTGGTTACCTCTATGTTCGAATCGCTTGTTTACCGAATCAGTGAAACCCCTCAGCTCTCACAGCAAAACATATTGATGTCTCTCTGGGGAGTCATGGTTTGCTGTGCCAGGTTGTCTCTAGACTCCAATAACAATAACTGGCTTGAAAAGCACATGAATGACCTGTTAACTCGTCTGGAAAATACATCCTCAGACAATGAAGAGGAGCAACGCATCATTGCCATGGCCGCCAGTTGGCTTGGGAGAGCGTGTCCAGTCGTCCCCAATTACCCGACAAACATTTCAAAAATCCAGGCCGACTTTCGCAATCAACTCCAATCATGCATTCCCTCTTTGCAGATTGAAGAAGAAAAGAGTCTGAACTCACTGCCTCCGGTTGACCTGCTACTGCCAGATCACAACATGGTGATTGAAGTTCAGGGACCCTCACATTACGTGGGTGGTGATTTCAACACCAGGAATGGTTCGACTCTGCTGAAAATCGCACTGTTGCAAAAAGCAGGATTTGAGGTCATTGAAATCCCAATTAACATGCTTTGGAACCGGAATTCAATGAAACGATGTATTGATCAAATAAAGGCCAGGGTAGACATCTCGTCACAACGCCATGGCTCTGTATCACTTAAAAGAAGGTGGGCAGATGAGGCATACGTTACAGCTGATAGAGGCAGGCAACCCTCAGATCATGGTTACTTAACCGCCCAAGAACATTCAAAAGAACAAACCGGCAGACCAGGAAAGAGGAAGAAAACAACCAGCCAGTAATCCTCTCCCTTCGACCCAGGAACCGTTTTCACATTCCAGGAAAGTTCTACCAACGTTGAAGACCTGTTGTCGCTGAATTTCGCCCCAAATGAACTTCTGAACAGAACAGCAGTCTGCTTTTTATATTCTCATGAATTAATGAAATATAATTATGGATAGAAGCTCTGCTGGTATCAGTGGTCAATACGCAAGATCAGGCAATGATTACCACCAATCGGATAACCAGGCCGCTTCTTCACGGCGTGGACGATATAGATATGCCACAGTCAGACAATGGGATAACCCCTCCCGCACGGCCCCGGTGCGTCATGAATTTTACCATTCTTCTGTCACACGCTCTTCTCAACATCTACAGTACCGCTCAGTAAACCCTGCTCAGGATTTTAATGCTCTCATCAAACAGGAAATAATGGATGACCTGGTGAGTAAATCTTATCGTTTCGGTCATCGCTATGATGGGAGAGATCACGGCGTGTATGCCAGTTCAATTAAAAAATACACGTCAGCGTCTAAAAGACCGTTAAATCGAGCGGAACAAAGCCAGCTGATGCGTTTGCTGCAAAATTTTACTGCAACACGGAGCTGGAATTGGCGAAGCCTGACGACCACACTTCACTCATTGACTTCAGCGGGTGTTTTTACCGCCCATAACCCCATAGATGAGCGTGTCAAGCATACTCAAGTTGCCTTATTGTCAACACTACTTGATGCAATAATATTCAAGTGCAACCAAAAACCTGAAGCCACCTATGTTAGAGCCCAGGAAATCGCCAACCTGCTGTGGGCCATGGCGAAACTGGTAGACAGCGGGCAGGAGCGGATACCAGGGCTCAACGAGGCTGTGGCTGCACTGTTGCCCCACATGAACACACAGAAGGACCAATTTATTCCTCAACATATTGCCAACCTGTTGTGGGCCATGGCGAAACTGGTGGACAACGGGCAGGAACAGACGCCAGAACTCAATGAGGCCGTGGCCGGGTTACTGGCCAATGTGAACGCACAGAAAGGTAACTTTAAACCACAGGAAATTACCAACCTGCTCTGGGCCATGGCGAAACTGGTGGACAACGGGCAGGAGCAAACACCGATACTAAGCAGAGCCGAGGCCGTACTGTTGCCCCATGTGAGCGAACAGAAGGCTGACTTTACACCACAGGGCATCGTCAACCTGCTTTGGGCCATGGCGAAACTGGTGGACAACGGGCAAAAGCGAACACCAGAGTTCAACGTGGCGTTGGCTGCGCTGTTGCCCCACGTGAGTGCACAGAAAGCAAACTTTACACCACAGGGTATCGCCAACCTGCTGTGGGCCATGTCAAAACTGGTGGACAACGGGCAGGAGCAGACACCAGGGTTCAAAGAGGCCGTGGCAGCGTTGTTGCCCCACGTGAACACACAGAAAGCTCACTTTAAACCACAGGAAATCGCCAGCCTGCTATGGGCCATGGCGAAACTGGTGGACAACGGGCAGGAGCAGACACCAGGGCTCAACAAGGCTATAGTCGCCCTGCTACCCCACGTGAACATACATAAAGCTCACTTTAAACCACAGGAAATCGCCAGCCTGCTCTGGGCCACGTCGAAACTGGTGGACAACGGGCAGGAGCGGACACCGCTGCTCAAAGAGGCCGTGGCCGCGCTGCTGCCACTCGTGAACACAGCGAAAGCTAACTTAAAACCACAGGAAATCGCCAACCTGCTGTGGGCCATGGCGAAACTGGTGGACAACGGGCAGGATACACCAAAGCTTAAAGAGACCGTGGCCGCGCTGTTGCCACACGTGAATGCACAGAAAGATAACTTTACACCACAGGCTATCGCCAACCTGCTGTGGGCCATGGCGAAACTGGTGGACAACGGGCAGGAGCGAACACCAGAGTTTAACGAGGCCATGGCCGCGCTGTTGCCACGCGTCAACACGGAGAAAGCTAACTTTAAACCACAGGAAATTGCCAACCTGCTGTGGGCCATGGCGAAACTGGTGGGCAATGGGGAGTGGACTGCAGAGCTCAACGAGGCCGTGGCCGCGCTATTGCGCCACGTGAACACACAGAAAGCTAACTTTAAACCAAAGGAAATCGCCAATCTGCTGTGGGCCACAGCGAAACTGGGTGAGTTCGTTGAGCTGAACCTGGTGACCTCTATGTTCGAATCGTTTGTTTACCGAATCAGTGAACACCCTCAGCTCTTACAGCAAGACCTATTGATGTCTCTCTGGGGAGTCATGGTTTGCTGTGCCAGATTGTCTCTGGACTCCAATAACAATAACTGGCTTGAAAAGCACATGAATGACCTGTTAACTCGTCTGGAAAATACATCCTCAGACAATGAAGAGGAGCAACGCATCATTGCCATGGCCGCCAGTTGGCTTGGGAGAGCGTGTCCAGTCGCCCCCCACTACCAGACAAACATTTCAAAAATCCAGACCGACTTTCGCAATCAACTCCAATCATGCATTCCCTCTTTGCAGATTGAAGAAGAAAAGAGTCTGAACTCCTTGCCTCCGGTTGACCTGCTACTGCCGGATCACAACATGGTGATTGAAGTTCAGGGGCCCTCTCATTACGTGGGTGGTGATTTCACTACCAGAAATGGTTCGACGCTGCTGAAAATCGCACTGTTGCAAAAAGCAGGATTTGAGGTCATTGAAATTCCGGCTAACAGGCTCTTGACTCAGGATTCAATGAAACCATGTATTGATCAAATAAAGTCCAGGATAGGCTTCCCGCCACAGGGGCATGGCTCTGTATCACTTACAAGAACGTGGACAGATGCGGCATACGTTACTGCTGATAAAGGCAGGCAACCCACAGAGCACGGTTACTTAACCGTCGGAAAACAGTTAGAAGAACAAACCGGCAAACCAGCCAGGAGGAAGAGAAAAAACAGCCAGTAATCCCCCCCTCCCTTCCACCCGGGAACCGTTTTCACATTCAAGTAAAGTTCTACCAGCTGAAGACCTGTTGCCCCTGAATTTCGCCCCGGATGATTTGAAGATAATGGATGGTTGGCATCAGGAGCAGATGAGTTTCTCCCACTGCTTACATTGATCAACATTCCAGCAAAATGAACTTCTGAACAGAACAGCAGTCTGCTTTTTATATTCTCATGAATTAATGAAATATAGTTATGGATAGAAGCTCTGCTGGTATCAGTGGTCAATACGCAAGATCAGGCAATGATTACCACCAATCGGATAACCAGGCCGCTTCTTCACGGCGTGGACGATATAGATATGCCACAGTCAGACAATGGGATAACCCCTCCCGCACGGCCCCGGTGCGTCATGAATTTTACCATTCTTCTGTCACACGCTCTTCTCAACATCTACAGTACCGCTCAGTAAACCCTGCTCAGGATTTTAATGCTCTCATCAAACAGGAAATAATGGATGACCTGGTGAGTAAATCTTATCGTTTCGGTCATCGCTATGATGGGAGAGATCACGGCGTGTATGCCAGTTCAATTAAAAAATACACGTCAGCGTCTAAAAGACCGTTAAATCGAGCGGAACAAAGCCAGCTGATGCGTTTGCTGCAAAATTTTACTGCAACACGGAGCTGGAATTGGCGAAGCCTGACGACCACACTTCACTCATTTGACTTCAGCGGGTGTTTTTACCGCCCATAACCCCATAGATGAGCGTGTCAAGCATACTCAAGTTGCCTTATTGTCAACACTACTTGATGCAATAATATTCAAGTGCAACCAAAAACCTGAAGCCACCTATGTTAGAGCCCAGGAAATCGCCAACCTGCTGTGGGCCATGGCGAAACTGGTAGACAGCGGGCAGGAGCGAAAACCAGGGCTCAACGAGGCTGTGGCCGCACTGTTGCCCCACGTGAACACACAGAAGGACCAATTTATTCCTCAACATATTGCCAACCTGCTGTGGGCCATGGCGAAACTGGTGGACAACGGGCAGGAGCGGACACCAGGGCTCAATGAGGCCGTGGCCAGGCTATTGCCCTACGTGAACGCACAGAAAGCTCACTTTAAACCACAGGAAATCGCCAACCTGATGTGGGCCATGGCGAAACTGGTGGACAACGGGCAGGAGCGGACACCAGGGCTCAATGAGGCCGTGGCCAGGCTATTGCCCTACGTGAACACACAGAAAGCTCACTTTAAACCACAGGAAATCGCCAACCTGATGTGGGCCATGGCGAAACTGGTGGACAACGGGCAGGAGCAGACACCAGAGTTCAACGAGGCCGTGGTCGCGCTGTTGCCCCACGTGAACGCACAGAAAGAACAATTTAATGCCCAGGGTGTCACCAACCTGCTGTGGGCCATGGCAAAACTGGTGGATAACGGGCAGGAGCAGACGCCAGAGCTCAACGAGGCTGTGGTTGCGCTGTTGCCCTGCGTGAACGCACAGAAAGCTCACTTTAAACCACAGGAAATCGCCAACCTGCTGTGGGCCATGGCGAAACTGGTGGACAACGGGCAGGAGCAGACACCAGAGTTCAACGAGGCCGTGGCCGCGCTGTTGTCTCGGGTAAACGCACATAAAGACCGATTTGATGCACAGGGTATTACCAACCTGCTGTGGGCCATGGCGAAACTGGTGGACAACGGCCAGCAGCGGACACCAGGGCTCAACAAGGCTATAGTCGCCCTGCTACCCCACGTGAACATACATAAAGCTCACTTTAAACCACAGGAAATCGCCAGCCTGCTCTGGGCCACGGCGAAACTGGTGGACAACGGGCAGGAGCGGACACCGCTGCTCAAAGAGGCCGTGGCCGCGCTGCTGCCACTCGTGAACACAGCGAAAGCTAACTTAAAACCACAGGAAATCGCCAACCTGCTGTGGGCCATGGCGAAACTACTGGACAACGGGCAGGATACACCAAAGCTTAAAGAGACCGTGGCCGCGCTGTTGCCACACGTGAATGCACAGAAAGATAACTTTACACCACAGGCTATCGCCAACCTGCTGTGGGCCATGGCGAAACTGGTGGACAACGGGCAGGAGCGAACACCAGAGTTTAACGAGGCCATGGCCGCGCTGTTGGCACGCGTCACACGGAGAAAGCTAACTTTAAACCACAGGAAATCGCCAACCTGCTGTGGGCCATGGCGAAACTGGTGGGCAATGGGGAGTGGACTTCAGAGCTCAACGAGGCCGTGGCCGCGCTATTGCGCCACGTGAACACACAAAAAGCTAACTTTAAACCACAGGAAATCGCCAATCTGCTGTGGGCCACGGCGAAACTGGGTGAGTTCGTTGAGCTGAACATGGTTACCTCTATGTTCGAATCGCTTGTTTACCGAATCAGTGAAACCCCTCAGCTCTCACAGCAAAACATTTTGATGTCTCTCTGGGGAGTCATGGTTTGCTGTGCCAGGTTGTCTCTAGACTCCAATAACAATAACTGGCTTGAAAAACACATGGATGAGCTGTTTACTCGTCTGAAAAATACATCCTCAGACAATGAAGAGGAGCAACGCATCATTGCCATGGCCGCCAGTTGGCTTGGGAGAGCGTGTCCAGTCGTCCCCAATTACCTGACAAACATTTCAAAAATCCAGGCCGACTTTCGCAATCAACTCCAATCATGCATTCCCTCTTTGCAGATTGAAGAAGAAAAGAGTCTGAACTCATTGCCTCCGGTTGACCTGCTACTGCCGGATCACAACATGGTAATTGAAGTTCAGGGGCCCTCTCATTACGTGGGTGGTGATTTCACCACCAGGAATGGTTCGACGCTGCTGAAAATAGCACTGTTGCAAAAAGCAGGATTTGAGGTCATTGAAATTCCGGCTAACAGGCTCTTGACTCAGGATTCAATGAAACCATGTATTGATCAAATAAAGTCCAGGATAGGCTTCCCGCCACAGGGGCATGGCTCTGTATCACTTAAAAGAGGGTGGGCAGATCAGGCATACATTACTGCTGATAAAGGCAGGCAACCCTCAGATCATGGTTACTTGACTGGCGAAGAACCTTCAGAAGAGCAAACCGGCAACCCAGCAAAGAGGAAGAGAAAAAACAGCCAGTAATCCCCTCCTTTCGCCCCGGGAACCGTTTTCAAATTCCAGGGAAGGTCTACCAGCGTTGAAGATCTGTTGCCCATGAATTTCGCCTCAAATGAACTTCTGAACAGGACAGCAGTCTGCTTTTTATATTTCCATGAATTAATGAAATATAGCTATGGATAGAAGCTCGACTGATATCAGTGGTCAATACGCAAGATCAGGCAATGATGACAACCAACCGGATGGCCAGGGCACTTCTTCACGGCGTGGACGATATAGGCATGCCACAGTCAGACAATGGGATAACCCCTCCTGCACTACCCCGAGGCGTAATGAATGTTACCATTCTTCTTTTACACACTATTCTCAACATCTAGAGTACCGTTCAGTAAACCCTGCTCAAGATTTCAATACCCTCATCAGACAGGAAATAATAGATGGCGTGCTAAGTAAATCTTATCGTTTCGGTGATCGCTATGATGGGAGAGATCACGGCCTGTATGCCAGTTCAATTAAAAAATACACGTCAGCTGCTAAAAGACCGTTAAATCGAGCGGAACAATGCCAGCTGATATGTTCCCTGAAAAATTTTACCGCAACGCGAAGCTGGAATTGGCGAAGTCTGACGACAACACTGCATTCATTTTCTTCAGCGGGTGTTTTTACCCCTCACAGACCCTTGGATACGCGTGTCAAACTTACTCAAACAGTCTTATTGTCAACATTGCTTGATGCAATAATATTCAAGTGCAACCAAAAAACTGATACCAGCTATATTGGTGCCCAGGGTGTCGCCAACCTGCTATGGGCCCTGGCAAAACTGGTAGACAGCGGGCAGGAGCGAAAATCAGGGCTCAACGAGGCTGTGGCCGCACTGTTGCCACACATAAACGCACAGCAAGACCCATTTATTCCTCAGCATATTGCCAACCTGCTGTGGGCCATGGCGAAACTGGTGGACAATGGGCAGGAGCGAACACCAGTGCTCAATGAGGCCGTGGCCGGGCTTTTGCCCCTCGTGAACGCACAGAAAGCTAACTTTAAACCACAGGAAATCGCCAACCTGCTGTGGGCCATGGCGAAACTGGTGAACAACGGGCAGGAGCAGACACCAGAGTTCAACGAGGCCGTGTCATCGTTGTTGCCCCTGGTGAACGCACAGAAAGACCAATTTATTCCTCAGCAGATCGCCAACCTGCTTTGGGCCATGGCGAAACTGGTGGACAATGGGCGGAAGCAGACACCAGGGCTCAAAGGGGCTATTGCCGTGCTGTTGCCCCTGGTGAACGTACAGAAAGACCAATTTAATGCCCAGGGCATTACCAACCTGCTGTGGGCCATGGCGAAACTGGTGGACAACGGACACGAGCTGACGCCGGGGCTCAAACAGGCCGTGGCCGCGCTATTGCCCCACGTAAACGGACAGAAAGACCAATTTAATGCCCAGGGCATTACCAACCTGCTGTGGGCCATAGCAAAACTGGTGGATAACAGGCATGAGTTGACACCTGGGCTCACAGAGGTCGTGGCCACACTGTTGCCCTTCGTGAACGCAAAAAAAAACCAATTTATTCCTCAGAATATCGCCAACCTGCTGTGGGCCATGGCAAAACTGGTAGACAACGGGCAGGAACAGACACCAGAACTCAACGAGGCCGTGGCCGCACTGTTGCCCCACGTGAACGCACAGAGAGCTCACTTTAAACCACAGGAAATCGCCAACCTGCTGTGGGCCATGGCGAAACTCGTGGACAACAGGCAAAAGCGAACACAAGAACTCAGCGAAGCGGTGGCTGCGCTGTTGCCCCACGTGAGTACACAGCAAGCAAACTTTACACCACAGGGTATCGCCAACCTGCTGTGGGCCATGGCAAAACTGGTGGACAATGGGCAGAAACAGACACCAGAACTCAACGAGGCCGTGGCTGCGCTTTTGCACCACGTGAGCGCACAGAAAGACCAATTTATTCCTCAGCATATCCCCAACCTACTGTGGGCCATGGCAAAACTGGTGAACAAGGGGCAGGAGCGAACGCCGGGTCTCAAAGAGACCATCGCCGCGCTTTTATCCCACGTGAACGCACAGCAAGACCAATTTACTCCTCAGCTTATCGCCAACCTGCTGTGGGCCATGGCGAAACTGGTCGACAACTGGCAAGAGCAAACACCAGGGCTCAACAAGGCCTTGGCTTCGCTGTTACCCCACGTAAACGTACAGAGAGACCAATTTAATGCCCAGGGAATCGCCAACCTGCTTTGGGCCATGGCGAAACTGGTTGATAAGGGGCTGGAGCGAACACCACAGCTCAAAGAGGCCGTCGCCACGCTTTTGCCCTTCGTGAACGTACAGAAAGACCAATTTATTCCTCAGCATATCGCCAACCTGCTATGGGCCGCGGCAAAACTGGTTGATAAGGGGCTGCAGCTAACACCACAGCTCAAAGACGCCGTGGCCACGCTGTTGCCCTTCGTGAACGTACAGAAAGCTAGCTTTAAACCACAGGAAATCGCCAACCTGCTATGGGCCACAGCGAAACTGGTGGACAACGGGCAGGAGTGGACACCACAGCTCAAAAAAGCCGTGGCCGTGCTGTTGCCACAAGTGAACACAGAGAAAGCTAACTTTAAACCACAGGAAATCGCCAACCTGTTGTGGGCCATGGCGAAGCTGGTGGGCAACGGGCAGGAGCAGACACCAGGGCTCAAAGAGGCTGTGGCCGCGCTGTTGCCTCGCGTGAACGTACAGGAAGACCAATGCATTCTTCAGGCTATCACCAATCTGCTCTGGGCTATGGCGAAACTGGTGGACAACGGGCAGGAGCAAACACCAGAGCTCAAAGAGGCCGTGGCCATGCTGATGCCGCAGGTGAGCGCTCAGAAAGCTAACTTTGAACCACAGGGAATCACCAACCTGCTGTGGGCCATGGCGAAACTGGTGAACAACGGACAGGAGCGGACACCAGAGTTTAACAAGGCTGTGGCCGCGCTGTTGCCACACGTCAATCCAGAGAAAGCCAGCTTTAAACCACAGGAAATCGCCAACCTGCTGTGGGCCATGGCGAAACTGCTGGACAACGGGGAGTGGACATCAGAGCTCAACGAGGCCGTGGCCGCGCTGTTGCGCCACGTGCACACACAGAAAGCTAACTTTAAACCAAAGGAAATCGCCAATCTGCTTTGGGCCACGGCGAAACTGGGTGAGTCTGTTGAGCTGAACATGGTTACCTCTATATTTGAATCGCTTGTTTACCGAATCAGTGAAAACCCTCAACTCTTACAGCAAGACATATTGATGTCTCTCTGGGGAGTAATGGTTTGCTGTGCCAGATTGTCTCTGGACTCCAATAACAATAACTGGCTTGAAAAGCACATGGATGACCTTTTTACTCGTCTGGAAAACCACTCCCCGGACAATGAAGAAGATCAATCCATCATTGCCATGGCCGCAAGCTGGCTTGGGAGAGCGTGCCCGGTTATCCCCCATTACCAGACTACCATGTCAAAACGTCAATCCGAGGTTCGCGATCAACTCCAATCATACTTTCCCTCTTTGCAGATTGAAGAAGAAAAGAGTCTGAACTCATTGCCTCCGGTTGACCTGCTACTGCCAGATCACAACATGGTGATTGAAGTTCAGGGACCCTCACATTACGTGGGTGGTGATTTCAACACCAGGAATGGTTCGACGCTGCTGAAAATCGCACTGTTGCAAAAAGCAGGATTTGAGGTCATTGAAATTCCGGTTAACAGGCTCTTGAATCAGGATTTAATGAAACCATACATTGATCAAATAAAGACCAGAATAGAGTTCCCGCCACAGGGGCTTGGCTCTGTATCACTTAAAAGAACGTGGGCAGATGCCGCATACGTTACTGTTGATAAAAGCAGTCAAACCTCAGATCACGGTTACTTAAGAACAGAAGAACATTCAGGAGTGCAAACCGGCAAACCAGCAAAGAGGAAGAAAACAAACAGCCAGTAATCCCCTCCCTTCCCCCCCAGGAACCGTTTTCACATTCCAACAAAATGAACTTATGAACATAACCGCAGTCTGCTTTTCATATTTCCATGAATTACTGAAGTATAATTATGCATAGAACCTCGGCTGGTATCAGTGGAAAACACGCAAGATCAGGTAATGATGACAACCAGCCGGATAACCGTACCGCTTCTGCAAGGCGCGGACGATATAGACAGTGTACAGTCAGACATCGGAATAATCCCCCCCGCCCTGCCCCGGGGCACAATGAATTTTACCATTCTCCTGGCGCATGCCCTCCTCAAAATCTACAGCGCCGTTCAGTAAACCTTGCTCAAGATTTTAATGCGCTTATCAAACAGGAAATCGTGGGTGGCCTGGTGAGTAAATCTTATCGTTTCGGTGATCGCTATGATGGGAGAGATCACGGCCTGTATGCCAGTTCAATTAAAAAATACACGTCAGCTGCTAAAAGACCGTTAAATCGAGCAGAACAAAGCCAGCTGATATGTTCCCTGAAAAATTTTACCGCAACGCGAAGCTGGAATTGGCGAAGTCTGACGACAACACTGCATTCATTTACTTCAGCGGGTGTTTTTACCCCTCATAAACTCATGGATGAGAGTGTTAAGCGTACTCAAGCTGCCTTAATGACAACGCTACTTGATGCAATAATATTCAAGTGCAACCAAAAGCCTCACGCCAGGGATATCGATGCCCAGGGTGTTGCCAACCTGCTGTGGGCCATCGCGAAGCTGCTGGACAACGGGCAGGAGCGGACACCGCAGCTCAAAGAGGCCGTGGCCGTGCTGTTGCCACAAGTCAACCCAGAGAAAGCTAACTTTAACCCACAGGAAATCGCCAACCTGCTGTGGGCCATGGCGAAACTGGTGGACAAAGGGCAGGAGCGGACACCAGAACTTAAAGAGGCCATGGCCGTGCTGTTGCCCCTCGTGAACGCACAAAAAAACCAATTTATTCCTCAGGCTATCGTCAACTTACTGTGGGCCATGGCAAAACTGGTGGACAATGGGCAGGAACAGACACCAGAACTCAGCAAGGCTGTGGCCACGCTGTTGCCTCACGTGAACGCACAGAAAGCTAACTTTAAACCACAGGAAATCACCAACCTGCTGTGGGTCGTGGCGAAACTGGTGGACAACGGGCAGGAGCGGACACCAGGGCTCAAAGAGACCGTGGCCACGCTGTTGTCCCAAGTGAGCCCACAGAAAGACCGATTTATTCCTCTGCATATCGTCAACCTGCTGTGGGCCATGGCGAAACTGGAGGACAACGGGCTGGAGCGAACACCAGTGCTGAACGAGGCCGTGGCCGCGCTGTTGCCCCACATAAACGGACAGAAAGACCAATTTAATACCCAGGGCATCGCCAACCTGCTGTGGGCCATGGCAAAACTGGTGGACAACGGGCAGGAGCAGACACCAGAACTTAACGAGACTGTGGTCGCACTGTTGTCCCTCGTGAATTCACTGAAAGACCAATTTATTCCTCAGCATATCGCCAACCTGCTGTGGGCCATGGTGAAACTGGTGGACAACGGGGAGTGGATACCAGAGCTCAACGAGGCCGTGGCCGCGCTGTTGCGCCACGTGAACACACAGAAAGCTAACTTTAAACCAAAGGAAATTGCCAATCTGCTGTGGGCCACGGCGAAACTGGGTGAGTTCGTTGAGCTGAACGTGGTGACCTCTGTGTTCGAATCGCATGTTTACCGAATCAGTGAACACTCTCAGCTCTTACAGCAAGACATATTGATGTCTCTCTGGGGAGTAATGGTTTGCTGTGCCAGATTGTCTCTGGACTCCAATAACAATAACTGGATTGAAAAGCACATGGATGACCTGTTTACTCGTCTGGAATACACCTCCCCAGACAATGAAGAAGATCAATCCATCATGGCCATGGCCGCCAGTTGGCTTGGAAGAGCGTGCCCGGTCGTCCCTCATTACCCGACTACCAGGTCAAAACCTCAAGCCGACTTCCGCAATCAACTCCAATCATGCATTCCCTCTTTGCAGATTGAAGAAGAAAAGAGTCTGAACTCACTGCCTCCGGTTGACCTGCTACTGCCAGATCACAACATGGTGATTGAAGTTCAGGGACCCTCTCATTACGTGGGTGGTGATTTCCACACCAGGAATGGTTCAACGCTGCTGAAAATCGCCCTGTTGCAAAAAGCAGGATTTGAGGTCATTGAAATTCCGGTTAACAGGCTTTGGCATCAGGATTTAATGAAACCATACATTGATCAAATAAAGACCAGGATAGGCTTCCCGCCACAGGAGCAGATGAGTTCCTCCCACTGCTTAGAGACTGTTGTAAAAGTTACTGACCATTAACTCAGGATAAAAAACTCAACGTCGTCTATAACTACAGTATCTGATTAGTTTAAGGAGGATAATTATGTATCCATCCGACCTGACCAATGACGAGTGGGCAATCCTCAAGCCTCTATTCCCTGACCCTGGCTATGATACTCCAAAAAATGGGCGACCACGCGACTGGAGTTATCGTCTGATATTGAATGCCATATTCTATCTCACTAAAACAGGCTGTCAGTGGCGAATGCTGCCTTCTGACTTTCCACCATGGAGTACTGTCTACACCTATTTTCGAATCTGGAAACAAGATGGCACATGGAAGAAGGTGCATGATGCTCTTCGTGACCAGGTGCGAATTCAGGCGGGCAAAGAGCCACAACCAACAGCAGCAAGCATTGACTCCCAATCCGTGAAAACCTCGGTAAAAGGGGGGGATCGAGGCTATGATGGCGGGAAGAAAATAAAAGGCAGAAAACGTCATATAGCTGTTGATACTCTTGGCCTGATTCTGGTGGTATGGGTACACGCAGCCGCATTTAGTGATAGTTTTGCAGGTCAATTCATACTGGCTCACCTTAAGAAATACTTTAAAAACATCCGGAAAGTCTGGGCTGATTGTGGCTACCGGGGTTACCTTGAAGAGTGGTTTTATCGCTTCAAACCCAAAAGGGAACTTGAAATCACAAAACGCCCACGGGGAAAGTTTGTCGTTCAAGCCAGGCGCTGGGTTGTGGAGAGAACCTTTGGCTGGTTTGAAGGATCCAGACGTTTATCTAAAGACTATGAACAGCTGCCAAGGAGTTCAGAAGCCTTCGTTTATATATGCATGATTCGCATAATGCTACGAAGGTTTAAGTAGTTTTAAAACAGCCTCTTAAATTGATCAACATTCCAGCAAAATGAACTTTTGAACAGAACCGCTGTCAGCTTTTTAAATTTTCATGAATTAATGAAATATAGTTATGGACAGAAGCTCTGCTGGTACCAGTGGTCAATATGCTAGATCAGGTAATGGTTACAACCAACCGGGTAGCCGTGCGGCGTCTTCAAGGCGTGGGCGATATAGGCATGCCACCGCCAGACAATGGAATAATTCCTCCCGCACTGCCCCGGGGCGTAATGTTTACCATTCTTTTGGCACAAGCTCTTCTCAATCTCTACAGAGCCGTTCAGTAAACCCTGCTCAAGATTTTAATGCCCTCATCAAACAGGAAGTAATGGATGATCTGGTGAGTCAATCGGCTCGTTTCGGTGATCGCTATGATGGGAGAAATCACGGCTGGTATGCCAGTTCAATTAAAAAATACACATCAGTTACTAAAAGACCGTTAAATCGAGCAGAACAAAGCCAGCTGATGCGTTTGCTGCAAAATTTTACAGCAACACGGAGCTGGAGTTGGCGAAGCCTGACGACAACACTCCATTCATTGACTTCAGCGGGTGTTTTTACCCCTCATAAACCCATGGATGAGCGTGTTAAGCTTACTCAAGCTCACTTATTGTCAACACTACTTGATGCAGTCATATTCAAGTGCAACCAAAAAACTCAAGCCAGGGATGTTGATGCCCAAGGGGTCGCCAACCTGCTGTGGGCCATGGCAAAACTGGTGGACAACGGGCAGGGGCAAACATCAGAACTCAAAGAGGCCGTGGCCGCGCTGTTGCCACACGTGGATGCACAGAAAGACAAATTTATATCTCAGCATATCGCCAACCTGCTGTGGGCCATGGCGAAACTGGTAGACAACGGGCAAGAGCTAACAACAGGGCCCAAAAAGGCCGTGGCCGCGCTGTTGCCCTTTGTGAAGACACAAAAAGAACAATTTAATGCCCAGGGTATCGCCAACCTGCTGTGGGCCATGGCGAAACTGATAGACAACGGGCAAGAGCTAACAACAGGGCCCGAAAAGGCCGTGGCCGAGCTGTTGCCCTATGTGAAGACACAAAAAGGACAATTTAATGCCCAGGGTATCGTCAACCTGCTGTGGGCTATGGCAAAACTGGTAGACAACGGGCAGGAGCGGACACCAGAGCTCAAAGAGGCCGTAGCCGCGCTGTTGCCCTATGTGAAGACACAAAAAGAACAATTTAATGCCCAGGCGATCACCAACCTGCTTTCGGCCATGGCGAAACTGGCGGACAACGGGCTGGAGCAGACACCAGGGCTCAAAGAAGCCGTGGCCGCGTTGTTGCCCTACGTAAACACAAAGAAAGCTAACTTTAAACCACAAGAAATCGCCAACGTGCTGTGGGCCATGGCGAAACTGGGGGATAACGAGCACAAGTGGACAACCGGGTTCAACGAGGCCGTGACCGCGCTTTTGCCCCATGTGATCGCACAGAAAGACCAATTTATTCCCCAGCATATTGCCAACCAGCTGTGGGCCATGGCGAAAGTGGTGGGCAACGGGCTGGAGCAGACACCAGCGCTCAAAAAAGCGGTGGCCGCGTTGTTACCCCATGTGAACACTCAGAAGGAGGAATTCATTCCTCAGCATATCGCCAACCTGCTGTGGGCCATGGCGAAACTGATGGACAAAGGGCAGAAGTGGATACCGGGGCTCAAAAAGGCTGTGGCCGGGCTGTTGCCCCACGTGATCTCACAGAAAGCCAAATTTGAACCACAGGGTACCGCCAACCTGTTGTGGACAATGGCGAAACTGGTGGACAAAGGGCAGAAACAGACGCCGAAGCTCAACGAGGCCGTGGCTGCACTTTTGTCCAACGTGAACGCACAGAAAACTCACTTTAAAACACAGGAAATTTCTAACCTGCTGTGGGCCACGGCCAAACTGGTGGACAATGGGCATAAGCCGACAACAGAGTTCATCGAGGTCATAGCCGAGCTGTTGTCCTGCGTGAACGCACAGGAAGACCAATTGATGCCTCAGCATATCGCCAACCTGCTGTGGGCCATGGCGAAACTGGGTGAGCTCTTTGAGCTGAACGTGGTTACCTCTATGTTTGAACCGCTTGTTTACCGACTCAGTGAAAACCCTCAGCTCTCACAGCAAGACATATCGATGTCTCTCTGGGGAGTAATGGTGTGCTGTGCCAGATTGTCTCTGGACTCTAAAAACATTGACTGGCTTGAAAAGCACATGGATGACCTGTTTACTCGTGTGGAAAATACCTCCTCAGACAATGAAGAGGATCAACGCATCATTGCCATGGCCGCCAGTTGGCTTAGGAGAAAGTACCCGGTCTTCCCCCATTACCCGACTAGCAGCTCAAAACGTCAATCCGAGGTTCGCCATCTACTCCAATCATGCTTTCCCTCTTTGCAGATTGAAGAAGAAAAGCGTCTGAACTCACTGCCTCCGGTTGACCTGCTCCTGCCAGATCACAACATGGTGATTGAAGTTCAGGGACCGTCTCATTACGTGGGTGGTGACTTCAAAACCAGGAATGGTTCGACTCTGCTGAAAATCGCACTGTGGCAAAAAGCAGGATTTGAGATCATTGAAATTCCGGTTGACAGGCTTGACAATCAGGATTCAATGAAACCATACATTGATCAAATAAAAACCAGGACAGGGATCCCGCCACAGGGGAATGGCTCTGTATCAATTAAAAAAAGGCGGACAGATGAGGGATACGTTACTGCTGATGACAGACAACCCTCAGATCACGGTGACTTTACCGCCGAAGAACAGTCAAAAGAACAAACCGGCAAACCAGCCAAGAGGAAGAAAAAAAAGCGAGTAACCCCCTCCTCTCGACCCAGGAACCGTTTTCACATTCCAGCAAAATGAACTTCTGAACAAAACCACAGTCTGCTTTTTATATTTCCATGAATTAATGAAATATAATTATGGACAGAAGCTCTGTCGGCATCAGTGGTCAACACGCAAGATCAGGTAATGGTTGCAACCAACCAGGTAACCATACGGCGTCTTCAAAGCGTGGGCAACATAGGCATGCCACCGTCAGACAATCGAATAATTCCCCCCCCCACTGCCCCGGGGCCTAATGTTGACCATTCTTCTGGCACCCCCCCTTCTCAATCTCTACAGCGCCGTAAAGTAAACCCTGCTCAAGGTTTTAATGCCCTCATCAACAGGAAAAAATGGATGATCTGGTGAGAGCATCGGATCGTTTCGGTCATCGCTATAATGGGAAAAATCACGGTCAATTTGCCAGTTCGATTAAAAAATACACGTCAGCGTCTAAAAGACCGTTAAATCGAGCGGAACAAAGCCAGCTGATGCATTTGCTGCAAAATTTCACCGCAACGCGGAGCTGGAATTGGTTAAGCCTGACGACAACACTTCACTCATTTACTTCAGCGGGTGTTTTCACCCCTCATAAACCAATGGATGAGCGTGTTAAGCATACTCAAGCTCGCTTATTGTCAGCACTACTTGATGCAATCATATTCAAGTGCAACCAAAAAACTCAAGACGAGGATGTTGCTGCCCAGGGGGTCGCCAACCTGCTGTGGGCCATCGCAAAACTATTGGTCAACGGGCACAAATGGACACCCGAACTCAACGATACCGTGACCGCATTGTTGCCTTGCGTTAACAAACAGAAAGCCCAATTTACTCCTCAACATCTCGTCAACCTGCTGTGGGCCATGGCGAAACTGGTAGACAACGGGCAGAAGCGGACACCGGGGCTCAAAGAGGCCGTGGCCGCGCTGTTGCCAAAAGTGAAAGAACAGAGAGCAAATTTTGAACCACAGGGTACCGCCAACATGCTGTGGGCCATGGCGAAACTGGTGGTCAACGGGCAGAAGCAGACACCAGAACTCAAAGAGGCCGTAGCCGCGCTATTACCAGAAGTGAAAAAACAGAAAACAAATTTTGAACCACAGGGTATCGCCAACCTGCTGTGGGCTGTGGCGAAACTGGTGGACAACGGCCAGGATCAGACACCCGGGCTCTACATGGACGTGGCCGGGCTGTTGCCCTATGTGAAGGCACAAAAAGAACAATTTAAAGCCCAGGGAATCGCCAACCTCCTATGGGCCATGGCGAAACTGGTGGGCAACGGGCAGGAGCGGACACCCGATTTCAACTCGGCTGTGACCGCGCTTTTGTCCCAAGTGGACATAAAAGCTAACTTTAAACATCAGGAAATCACCAACCTGCTGTGGGCGATGGCGAAACTGATGGACAACGGGCAGGAGCGGACACCAGAGTTCAACAAGGCCCTGTTCGCGCTGTTGACCTTCGTGAACGCACAGAAAGACCAATTTATTCCTCAGCATATCGCCAACCTGCTATGGGCCATGGCGAAACTGGTGGACAACGGGCAGGAGCGAACACCAGAGTTTAACCAGGCCATGGCCGCGCTGTTGCCACGCATCAACACGGAGAACGCTAACTTTAACCCACAGGAAATCACTAACGTGCTGTGGGCCATGGCGAAGTTGGCAGACAACGGGCTGGAGCAGACACCAGGGCTCGAAGGAGCTCTGGCCGCGTTGTTGCCCCATGTGAACGCTCAGAAGGAGCAATTTAATCCTCAAAATATCGCCAACCTGCTGTGGGCCCTGGCAAAACTGATGGACAAAGGGGAGTCGACACCTGAGCCCAACGCGGTCATTGCCGGGCTGCTGCACCAGGTGAACGCACAGAAAGCCAATTTTAAACCACAGGGTATCGCCAACCTGCTGTGTACCATGGCGAAACTGGTGGACAACGGGCAGGAGCGATCACCAGAGTTTAAGGAGGCCATGGCCGCGCTGTTGCCACGCATCAACACGGAGAAAGCTAACTTTAAACCACAGGAAATCGCTAACGTGCTGTGGGCCATGGCGAAACTGGCGGACAACGGGCTGGAGCAGACACCAGGTCTCAAAGAAGCTGTGGCCGCGTTGTTGCCCCATGTGAACGCTCAGAAGGGGCAATTTATTCCTCAGCATATCGCCAACCTGCTGTGGGCCATGGCGAAGCTGGTGGACAAAGGGCTGGAGCAAACTCAAGAGCTCAAAGAAGCTGTGGCCGCACTGTTGCTCCACGTGAATGCACAGAAAGACCAATTTAATGCCCAGGGTACCGCCAACCTGCTGTGGGCCATGGCGAAACTGATGGACAACGGGCTGGAGCAGACACCAGGGCTCAAAGAAGCTGTGGCCGCGTTGTTACCCCATGTTAACGATCAGAAGAAGCCATTTATTCCTCAGCATATCGCCAACTTGGTACGCCCGGCATGGGCATGAACTGATGGGGTGAAAGTCCCCTGTGGGAGAACCTACATCTGACTGGCGGTAAAGACGCCTGCTGATGACAACCACTAGCTTAAGGCAAGTGCAGTCCCGCGAGGGGCTGTGCGGAGGCAGTCTGAGTGCAAAGGTGCGAGCCGACGTACAGAAATCGCATACAAGGCTGAGTCTCTGGGCGAGTGAGCCAAGGATCACAAAGCCCTCTGGTTCGTGAGACACGGTAAATGCGGCGGTTGTGCACTGAAAGTCCATGTTCTTATCCGGGGAGATCTGTTCAACATGCGATTGGTAAGTTCCCAGTTCTCAGCCACTGGTTACAACAGGCTCGGCGAACAGTGACTCATCATCCTGTTCGAGCAAACCCGATGGCAACCAATAGCGCCAGCAGAGGTAACCCTGCGTGGTGATTGGACAGAAGTCAGCAGAGGCCATAGTAGCTGTACGACAAAAGTCATTAATGGACGGGAAGTCGTCAGCGAAGGGCCGAACATCGATGACAAAGAGGAGACTGATTCCCTCAGGGCGATGCAGCCGTCCGGCGACTCACCGTACCTGGCGACAGAATCTTTGACCAGCTTTGAACCATGATCTACTAAATTGCGTACTTGAACCGGCTAATCTGGCAAGCGCATGGAAACAGGTCAGAAGCAACAAGGGTGCTCCGGGTATCGATGGAGTCACCATTGAAGCTTATCCAGACTTTGCCAAACAGCATTGGCCTTCAGTGCGTCAAGCCTTATTGGACGGAACCTATCAGCCGTCACCCGTGCGCCGGCATGTAATAGAAAAGCCGGACGGCGGTGAACGCTTGCTGGGAATCCCAACCGTGATCGACAGGGTCATACAGCAGGCCATTGTGCAGGTGCTGACGCCTGTCTTTGACCCGGGATTTTCCCCAAACAGCTTTGGCTACCGACCGGGACGGTCAGCACACGACGGAGTCCGTCAGGTTAAGCAGTTGATCAACGGGGGGCTACATTACGCCGTTGACGTTGATCTGAGTAAATTCTTTGATACGGTTAATCACGACGTTTTGATGTCGAGGGTCTCCCGTAAGGTCCGCGACAAACGCCTTCTGAAACTGATTGGTCGCTACCTGCGCTCCGGAGTCATGATTGAGGGCAATGTCTACCCGACCAGGGTTGGCATGCCACAGGGTGGGCCTTTATCACCCTTGCTGTCTAATGTGGTCCTCGACGAACTCGACAAGGAGCTTGAATATCGGGGTCATTGCTTTGCAAGATACTGTGATGATTTTGTGATTCTCGTCAAAAGTCAGCGTGCAGGGGATCGGGTGATGCACAGCATTACCCAATTCATTGAACGCAAATTGAAACTGAAGATTAACTCCCGGAAAAGTAAAGTTGTGAAAGCAACAGAAAGCGAATTCCTGAGTTTCACCTTCACAGGGAAGAAAGTTCGCTGGGCCCAGAAGTGTCTGGACCGATTCAAATACCGGATACTCAAGTTGACCAGTCGTCGCTGGGGTGTCTCAATGCAACATCGGTTACGCAAACTGGCGCAATATATCCGGGGTTGGATGGGGTATTTTCGGTTATCGGAATATTACCGACCAATTCCCCTGCTGGATCAATGGATACGTCGGCGAATCCGTTGCTGTTTTCTGAAGCAATGGCGCAAGCCAAAAACCCGTTTCAAGAATCTGGTCAGGTTAGGCGTTGATAAAGTGAACGCCGCCAAGATCGCAGCCAGCAGCAAAGGGTATTACCGTCTGAGTAAAACTTATGCGGTACAACAGGCACTGAATAACAATTACCTCGCGAAAATTGGGCTTGTTTCATTGAAAGACTTATGGATCAGGTTTCACCATCATCGTTGAACCGCCCGGTGCGGACCCGCATGCCGGGTGCTGTGGGGAGGGCTGGAGAAAGACCAGCCCTTACCCGATTTGTGGGCCATGGCGATGCTGGGTGAACTCGTTGAGCTGAACCTGGTTACCTCTACGTTCGAATCGCTTGTCTATCGAATCAGTAAAAACCTTCAGTTTTCTAATAAGGAAGAGATATCGATGTCTCTCTGGGGAGTCATGGTATGCTGTGCCAGGTTGGCTCTAGACACCAATGCCAATAAAAATAACGTGCTTGAAAAGCACATGCGTGAACTGTTGACTCACCTGGAAAATACATCGCCAGATAAAGAAGAGGATCAATCCATCATGATCATGGCTGCAAGTTGGCTTGGCAGAGACTGTCCGGTCGTTCGCCATTACCAGAAAAACAGTTCAAAAACCCAGGCCGACTTCCGCGATCAACTCCAATCATCTATCCCATCTCTGAAAATTGAAGAAGAAAAGAGTCTGAAATCATTACCTCCGGTTGACCTGCTCCTGCCAGATCACAACCTGGTGATTGAAGTTCAGGGACCGTCTCATTACGTGGGTGGTGATTTCAACACCAGGAATGGTTCGACTCTGCTGAAAATCGCACTGTGGCAAAAAGCAGGATTTGAGGTCATTGAAATTCCGGTTAGCAGGCTTGACAATCAGGATTCAATGAAACTATGCATTGATCAAATAAAAATCAGGATAGGGATCCTGCCACAGGGGCATGGCTCTGTATCACTTAAAAGAGGGTGGGCAGATGCGGCATCCATTACTGCTGATGACAGACAACCCTCAGATCACGGTTACTTAACCGCCGAAGAACAGTCAAAAGAACAAACCGGCAAACCAGCCAAGAGGAAGAAAAAAAAGCGAGTAACCCCCTCCTTTCGACCCCGGGAACCGTTTTCACATTCCAGCAAAATGAACTTCTGAACAAAACCACAGTCTGCTTTTTATATTTCCATGAATTAATGAAATATAATTATGGACAGAAGCTCTGTCGGCATCAGTGGTCAACACGCAAGATCAGATAATGGTTACAGCCAACCGGGTGACCATACCGCTTCTTCAAGGCGTGGGCGATATAGACATACCACCGTCAGACAATGGAATAATCCCCCCCGCACTGCCCCGGGGCGTAATGAATTTTACCATTCTTCTTTCACACGCTCTTCACAGCATCTACAGTACCGTTCAGTAAACCCTGCTCAAGATTTCAATACCCTCACCAGGCAGGCAATAATGGATGGCCTGCTGAGTAAATCGAATCGTTTCGGTGATCGCTATGATGGGAGAGATCACGGACAATATGCCAGTTCAATTAAAAATTACACGTTAGTTTCTAAAAGGCCGTTAAATCGAGCTGAACAAAGCCAGCTGATGCGTTTTCTGCAAAATTTCACAGTAACACGGAGCTGGAATTGGCGAAGCCTGACAACAACACTTCATTCATTTACTTCAGCGGGTGTTTTTACCCCTGATAACACCATGGATCAGCGTGTTAAGCGGACACAAGCTGCCTTATTGTCAACGCTGCTGGATGCAATAATATTCAAGTGCGACCGCAAAGCTGCAGCATGGGATATTGATGCCCGGGGAATCGCCAACCTGCTGTGGGCCATAGCGAAACTGGTGGACAACGGCCAGAAGCACACACCAGAGTTCCGGGAGGCCGTGGCCGCGCTGTTGCCACACGTGGATGCACAGAAAGACCAATTTATACCTCAGCATACCGCCAACCTGCTGTGGGCCTTGGCGAAACTGGTGGAGAACGGCCAGGAGCAGACACCAGAACTCAAAGAGGCCATGGCTGCCCTGTTACCCCACGTGAACGCACAGAAAGCTGACTTTAAACCACAGGAAATCACTAACCTGCTGTGGGCCATGGCGAAACTGGTGGACAACGGGCAGAAGCAGACACCGGAACTCAAAAAGGCTGTGGCTGCGCTGTTGCCCCGCGTAAAGGCAAAGAAAGATCAATTTAATACCCAGGATATCGCTAACCAGCTGTGGGCCATTGCGAAACTGTTGGTCAACGGGCACGAATGGACACCCGAACTCAACGATGCCGTGACCACATTGTTGCCCTGCGTGAACAAACAGAAAGCCCAATGTACTCCTCAACATCTCGTCAACCTGCTGTGGGCCATGGCGAGACTGGTGATCAACGGGCAGGAACAGAAACCTGAGCTAAACGAAGCCGTAGCCACACTGTTGCCCCATATAAACGCACAGAAAGACCAATTTAATGCCCAGCATATCGCCAACCTGATTTGGGCCATGGCAAAACTGGTGAGCAATGGGCAGGAGCAGACACCAGAACTCAAAGAGGCCGTCGCCGCGCTATTGCACAAAGTGAAAGAACAGAAAGCAAATTTTAAACCACAGGGTATCGCCAACCTGCTGTGGGCTGTGGCGAAACTGGTGGACAACGGCCAGGATCAGACACCGGGGCTCAACAAGGACGTGGCCGCGCTGTTGCCCTGTGTTAAGGCACAAAAAGAACAATTTAATGCCCAGGGTGTCGCCAACCTGCTGTGGGCCATGGTGAAACTGATGGACAACGGACAAGAGCGGACACCCGATTTCAATGCGGCTGTGACCGCACTTTTGTCCCAGGTGGACATAAAGAAAGCTAACTTTAAACGTCAGGAAATCGCCAACCTGATTTGGAGCATGGCAAAACTGGTGGACAACGGGCACAAGTGGACACCCGAGTTCAACGAGGCCGTGGCCGCGCTGTTGCCCCATTTGAGTGCACAGAAATACCGATTTATTCCCCAGCATATTGCCAACCAGCTGTGGGCCATGGCGAAACTGGTGGACAACGGGCTGAAGCGGACACCACAGCTCAAAGAGGCCGTGGCCGCGCTACTGGCACACGTGAACGCAGAGAAAGCCAACTTTAAACCACAAGAAATCGCCAACGTGCTGTGGGCCATGGCGAAACTGGCGGACAACGGGCTGGAGCAGACACCTGGGCTGAAAGAAGCTGCGGCCGCGTTGTTACCCCATGTGAACACTCATAAAGAGCTATTCATTCCTCAGCATATCGCCAACCTGCTGTGGGCCATGGCAAAACTGATGGACAAAGGGGAGTCGACACCAGAGCCCAACGCGGTCATGGCCGGGCTGCTGCACCAGGTGAACGCACAGAAAGCCAATTTTAAACCTCAGGGCATCGCCAACCTGCTGTGGGCCATAGCGAAACTGGTGGACAACATGAAGGACCGGATACCAGAGCTCAACGAAGCTCTGGTTGCACTGTTGCCCCACGTGAACGCGCAGAAAGTTAACTTTAAACCACAGGAAATCGCCAACCTGCTGTGGGCCATGGCCAAACTGGTGGACAATGGGCATAAGCCGACAACCGAGTTCATCAAGGCCATAACCGCGCTGTTGCCCTGCGTGAACGCACAGAAAGACCAATTGATTCCTCAGCATATCGCCAACCTGCTGTGGGCCATGGCGAAACTGGTGGACAACGGGCTGAAGTGGATACCAGGGCTCAAAGAGGCCGTGGCCGCGCTGCTGTCCCACGTGAGCCCACAGAAAGCTAACTTTGAACCACAGGGTGTCGCCAACCTGCTGTGGGCAGTGGCGAAACTGGTGGACAACGGGCAGGAACAGACACCAGAGCTCAACGAGGCCGTGGCGGCACTGTTGCCCCACGTGAACACACAGAAAGACCAATTTATTCCTCAGCATATCGCCAACCTGCTGTGGGCCATGGCAAAACTGATGGACAAAGGACAGGAGCAGACGCCAGGGTTCAATGAAGCCGTGGCCGCGCTGTTACCCTATGTGAACGCACTGAAAGACCAATTTACTTCTCAGCATATCGCCAACCTGTTGTGGGCCACGGCGAAGCTGGGTGAACTCGTTGAGCTGAACGTGGTGATATCGACGTTCAAATCCCTCGTCTACCGAATCAGTGGCAACCCCCAGGTCTCCAGGCAAGCGATATTGATGTCTCTCTGGGGAGTAATGGTATGCTGTGCCAGGCTGTCTCTGATCGCCAATGGCAATGAAAGTAATGAGTTTGAAAAGCACATGGATAAGCTGTTTACCCGGCTGAAAACGGACTTCCCGGACAATGAAGAAGATCAATGCATCATTGCCATGGCGGCAAGTTGGCTTGGGGTACCTTGTCCGTTCTTCCCCCGTTACCAGACCGTCATTTCAAAACCTCAAACCTTCTTCCGTGAGCAACTCCAATTATGCCTTCCCACTTTGCAGATTGAAGAAGAAAAGAGTCTGAACTTTTTACCTCCGGTTGACCTGCTTCTGCCAGATCACAACATTGTGATTGAGGTTCAGGGCCCCTTTCATTACGTGGATGGTGATTGCAAAGCCAGGAATGGCTCGACTCTGCTGAAAATCGCACTGTTGCAAAAAGCAGGATTTGAGGTCATTGAAATCCCGGTTAACCAGCTTGGTAACCAGGATTCAATGACATTATGTATTGATCAAATAAAAACCAGGGTAGACCTCTCAGCAAAATGAACTTCTGAACCGCACAGCAGTCTTCTTTTTATATTTTCATGAATTAATGAAATATAATTATGAATAGCAGCTCTGCCGGAATCAGCGGTCAATGCGCACGATCAGGTAATGCTTACAACCAACCGAATAACCATGCCGCTTCTTCAAGGCGTGGGCGATACAGGCATGCCACAGTCAGACAATGGAATCCTTCTCCCCGCACAGCCCCGGGGCGTAATGAAGTTTACCATTCTTCTGCCCCACGCCCTGCTCAATATCTACTGCGCCGTTCAGTAAATCATGCTCACGATTTTAATGCGCTCACCCAACAGGAAATAATGGATGGCCTGGTGAGTAAGTCGTATCGTTTCGGCCATCGCTATGATGGGAGAGATCACGGCCTATATGCCAGTTCAATTAAAAAATACTCGTCAGCGTCTAAAAGACCGTTGAATCGAGCGGAACAAAGCCGGCTGATGCGTTTGCTGCAAAATTTCACCGCAACGCGGAGCTGGAATTGGCTAAGCCTGACGACAACACTGCACTCATTCACTTCAGCAGGTGTTTTTACCCTCCACAAACCTGTGGATCAGCGTATTAAGCGTACACAAGCTGCCCTGTTGTCGACACTGCTGGATGCAATAATATTCAAGTGCAACCAAAAAGCTAAAGCATGGGAAATTGATGCCCGGGGAATCGCCAACCTGCTGTGGGCCATGGCCAAGCTGGTGGACCACGGGCAGGAGCGGATACCAGAGTTCAAAGAGGCCGTGGCCGCACTGTTGCCCCACATGAATGCACAGAAAGACCAATTTATTCCCCAGCATATCGCCAACCTGCTGTGGGCCCTGGCGAAACTGACGGACAGCGGCCAGGTGCAGACACCAGAACTCAATGAGGCCATGGCTACCCTGTTGCCCCGCGTGAACGCACAGCAGGCTGGTTTTAAACCACGGGAAATCGCTAACCTGCTGTGGGCCATGGCGAAACTGGTGGACAACGGGCAAAAGCAGACACCAGAGTTCATCGAGGCCGTGGCCGGGCTGTTGCTCCACGTGAACGTACAGAAAGACCAATTGAATGCCCAGGATATCACCAACCTGCTGTGGGCCATGGCAAAACTGGTGGACAACGGGCAAAAGCAGACACCAAAGCTGAAAGAGCCTGTGGCCGCGCTGTTGCCCCGGGTGAAAACACAGAAAGCTCACTTTATACCACAGGAAATCACCAGCCTCCTGTGGGCCATGGCGAAACTGGTAGACAACGGGCAGGAGCAGACACCAGCGCTTAACGAGGCTGTGGCCGCCCTGTTGCCCTGCGTGAAAACACAGAAAGCTCACTTTAGATCACGGGAAATCAGCAACCTGCTGTGGGCCATGGCAAAACTGGTGGACAACGGGCAGGACCGGACTCCGGGGCTCAACGAGGCCGTGGCCGGGTTGTTGCCCTGCATAAACACAGAGAAAGACCAATTTATTTCTCAGCATATCGCCAACCTGCTGTGGGCCATGGCGAAACTGGTGGACAACGGCCAGGAGCAAACGCCAGCGCTCAAAGAGGCCGTGGCCACGCTGTTGCCTCGCGTGAACGTACAGGAAGACCAATGCATTCCTCAGGCTATCCCCAATCTGCTCTGGGCTATGGCGAAACTGGTGGACAACGGGCAGGAGTGGATACCGGGGCTCAAAGAGTCCGTGACCGCGCTAATGCCGCAAGTGAGCGCTCAGAAAGCTAACTTTGAACCACAGGGTATCACCAACCTGCTGTGGGCCTTGGCGAAACTGGTGGACAACGGCCAGGAGCAGACACCAGAACTCAACGAGGCTGTGGCCGCCCTGTTGCCTCACGTGAACGCACAGAAAGGCCAATTTAATGCCCTGGGTATCACCAACCTGCTGTGGGCCATGGCAAAACTGGTGGACAACGGGCAGCAACAGACGCCAGGACTCAACGAGGCCGTGGATGCACTGTTGCCCCACGTGAACGCAGAGAAAGCGAACTTTAACCCACAGGAAATCGCCAACGTGCTGTGGGCCATGGCAAAACTGGTGGACAACGGACAGAAACAGACACCAGGACTCAACGAGGCCGTGTACGCGCTGTTGCCCCATGTGAAGGCACAGAGAGCGAACTTTAAACCACAGGGTATTGCCAACCTGCTGTGGGCCATGGCCAAACTGGTGGACAACGGGCAGGAGCGAACACCAGAGTTCAACGAGGCCATGGCCGCGCTGTTGCCCCACGTGAACGCACTTAAAGAACAGTTTCATGCCCGGGCTATCACCAACCTGCTGTGGGCCATGGCAAAACTGATGGACAGTGGGCAGGAGCGGACTCCAGAGTTCAACGAGGCCGTGGCCGCGCTGTTGCTAAAAGTGAAGTCACAGAAAGCTGACTTTCAACCACAGGAAATCGCCAACCTGTTGTGGGCCTTGGCGAAACTGGTGGATAACGGAATGGAGCGAACATCAGGGCTTAACGAGGCCGTGGCTCTGCTGTTACCACGTGTAAACGAAAAGAAAGCCAACTTTAAACCACAGGGTATTGCCAACCTGCTGTGGGCCATGGCGAAACTGGTGGACAACGGGCAGGAGCGGACACCTGAGCTCAACAAGGCCATGGCCTCGTTGTTGCCCCGCGTGCGCGCACAGAAAGCCAACTTTACACCACAGGCTATTGCCAATCTGCTGTGGGCCATGGTGAAACTGCTGGACAACGGCCAGGAGCGGACTCCAGAGTTCAACGAGACCATCGTCGTGCTGTTGCCCCACGTGAATGCCAAAAAAGACCAATTTATTGCTCAGAATATTGTTAACCTGCTGTGGGCTATGACAAAACTGGTGGACGACGGACAAGAGCGAACACCAGGGCTCAACGAGGCCGTAGTAACGCTGTTGCCCCAGGTGGACGTACAAAAAGACCAATTTAATGCCTGGGGGATCGCCAACCTGCTGTGGGCCATGGCGAAACTGGGTGAACTCGTTGAGCTGAGCGTAGTTAGCTCCACGTTTGAATCGCTTGTCGACAGAATCAGTGACAACCCTCAGCTCTCTCAGAAAGACATAAAGATGTCTCTCTGGGGAGTCCTGGTATTGTGTGCCAGGTTGTTTCTAGACTCTAATGCCAATAAAAATAACGTGTTTGAGAAGCACATGGATGACCTGTTTACTCGCCTGGAAAATACCTATCCAGACAATGAAGAGGATCAATCCGTTATTGCCATGGCCGCAAGCTGGCTTGGCAGGGCGTGTCCGTTAGTCCCCCATTACCGGACAAACATGTCAAAATCTCAGGCCGACTTCCGCGCTCAACTCCAATCATGCATTCCCTCTTTGCAGATTGAAGAAGAACAGAGTCTGAGCTCATTACCCCCGGTTGACCTGCTACTGCCAGCCCACAACATGGTGATTGAAGTTCAGGGACCGTCTCATTACGTGAATGGTGATTTCAACACCAGGAATGGTTCGACTCTGCTGAAAATCGCACTGCTGCAAAAAGCAGGATTTGAGATTATTGAAATCCCGGTTAACCTGCTCAGAAGCCAGGATTCAATCAAACTGTGCATTGATCAAATAAAGACCCGGGTAGACATCCTGCCGCAGGGTCATGGCTCGGTATCAGTTAAAAGCGGGTCGGCAGATAAGAAATACGTCACTGCTTGTATATAAATATTTCAGCAAAGTGAACTTCTGAACAGAGCAGCGGTCTGCTTTTTATATTTTCATGAATTAATAAAATATAATTATGGACAGAAGCTCTGCCGGTATCGGTGATCAATACGCAAAATCAGATAATTATTATAACCGACCGGGTGGCCATGCCGCTTCTTCAAGCCGTGGACGATATAGACATGCCACGGTCAGGAGGGATTATACCCCACGCACTAACCCGGGGCGCAATACATTTTACCGTTCTTCTGACGCATGCCCTTCTCAACATCTACAACGCCGTTCAGTAACCCCTGCTCAGGATTTTAATGCGCTCATCAAACAGGAAGTAATGGATGATCTGTTGAGTAAATCGGATCGTTTCGGCCATCGCTATGATGGGAGAAATCACGGCCTGTATGCCAATTCAATAAAACAATACACATCAGCTGCTAAAAGACCGTTAAATCGAGCGGAACAAAGCCAGCTGACAGGTCTGCTGCAAAATTTTACCATAACACGGCTTTGGGACTGGCGAAGCCTGACGACGACACTTCACTCATTGACTTCTGCAGGTGTTTTTACCCCTCATAAACCCATGGATGAGCGTGTCAAGCTTACTCAAGCTGGCTTATTGTCAACGCTACTGGATGCAATCATATTCAAGTGCAGCCAAAAACCTCAAGCCAGGGACATTGATGCCCGGGGAATCGCCAACCAGCTGTGGGCCATGGCGAAACTGGTGGACAACGGGCAGCAGTGGACACCAGAGTTCAAAGTGGCAGTGACCACGCTGTTGCCCCACATGAACGCACAGAAAGCTAACTTTAACCCACAGGAGCTTGCCAACCTGCTTTGGGCCATGGCGAAGCTGGTGGACAACGGGCTGGAGCAAACACCAGAACTCAAAGAGGCCGTGGCCGCACTGTTGCCCCGCATGAACGCACAGAGAGCCCAATTCGATGCCCAGCATATTACCAACTTGCTGTGGGCCATGGCGAAACTGGTGGACAACGGCCTGAAGCGGACACCAGGACTCAAAGAGGCCGTGACCGCGCTATTGCCCTATGTTAAAACACAGAAAGATCAATTTATTCCTCAGGGTATCGCCAACCTGCTGTGGGCCATGGCGAAACTGACGGACAACGGGCTGGAACGGACACCAGAGTTCAAAGAGGCTGTGGCCGCGCTGGTGCCCCGCGTGAACGCACAGAAAGACCAATATATTCCTCAGCATATCGCCAACCTGCTGTGGACCATGGCGAAACTGGTGGCCAGCGGGCACGAGCGGACACCCGAGTTCAATGAAGCCGTGGCCGCGTTGCTGCCCCACGTGAAGGCAAAGAAAGCTAACTTTAATCCACAGGAAATCGCCAACCTGCTGTGGGCCATGGCGAAACTGGTTGACAACGGCCAAGAGCGGACACCAGGGCTCAAAGAGGCCGTGGCCGCGCTGTTGCCCCATGTGAACGCACAGAAAGACCAATTTAATCCCCAGGGCATCACTAATCTGCTCTGGGCCATGGCAAAACTGGTGGACCATGGGCAGGATTGGACACCAGAGCTTAAAGAGGCCGTGGCCGCGCTGTTACCTCACGTGAACGCACAGAAAGCTAACGATAAACCACAGGAAATAGCCAACCTTGTATGGGCCATAGCGAAACTGGTGGACAACGGACTGGAGCGGACACCAGATCTCAACGAGGCCATGGCCACGCTGTTGCCCCTGGTGATCGCACTGAAAGACCAATTTAAGGCCCAGCATATTACCAACCTGCTGTGGGCCATGGCGAAACTGGTGGACAACGGCCAGAAGCGGACACCAGGGCTCAAAGAGGCTGTGACCGTGCTATTGCCCCACGTGAACGCACAGAAGGATCAATTTATTCCTCAGGGTATCGCCAACCTGCTGTGGGCCATGGCAAAACTGGTGGACAACGGGCTGGAGCGGACACCCGAGCTCAATGAGGCCGTCGCCGCTCTGTTGCCCCACGTGAACGCACAGAAAGACCAATTTATTCCTCAGCATATCGCCAACCTTCTGTGGGCCGTGGCGAAACTGGTGGACAATGGGGAGTGGACGCCAGATCTCAAAGAAGCTGTAGCCACGCTGTTGCACCACGAAAAGGTGCAGAAATATCACTTTATTCCTCAGGGTATCGCTAACCTGCTGTGGGCCATGGCGAAACTGGGTGAGCTCGTTGAGCTGGATGTGGTTACCTCCACGTTCGAATCGCTTATCTACCAAATCAGTAAAAACCCTCAGCTCTCTCAGCAAGATACATTGATGTCTCTCTGGGGAGTGATGGTATACTGTGCCAGGTTGTCTCTGGTCTCCAATGCCAGTAAAAATAACAGGTTTGAAAAGTACATAGATAACCTGTTTGCTCGCCTGCAAAATACCTCCCCGGATAATAAAGAGGATCAACGCACCATTGCGATGGCCGCAAGTTGGCTTGGGAGACCCTGTCCGTTCGTCCCCCATTACCATGCAAACGTTTCAAAACGTCAATCCGACTTCCGCAATCAACTCCAATCATGCATTCCATCTTTGAGGATTGAAGAAGAAAAGTGTCTGAACTCATTACCTCCGGTTGACCTGCTACTGCCAGATCACAACATGGTGATTGAAATTCAGGGACCGTCCCATTACGTGAGTGGTGATTTTAAAACCAGGAATGGTTCGACTCTGCTGAAAATCGCACTGCTGCAAAAATCTGGATTTGAGGTCATTGAAATCCCGGTTAACCAGCTTTGGAAGCGGGATTTCATGAAACCATGTATTGATCACATAAAGACAAGGCAAGCATCCCACCATAGGAGGCTGACCGAAAATAGACTGCCCTACGCGGCATCTGCTCCTGCATCCATGAGTCGTAAGGTGACAGATGAGGCATAGGTCACTGCAGATAAAGGACGGCAACTCTCAGAACACTGTTACTTAACCACCGAATAACGGATTCGGTGGCATCAGGAGTAGATGGATTTCCCAAACCGCTTACGTTTACCAACATTCCAGCAAAATGAACTTCTGAACAGAACAGCAGTCTGCTTTTTATATTTTCATGAATCAATGAAATATAATTATGGATAGAAGCTCTGCTGGTATCAGTGGTAGATACGCAAGATCAGGTAATGCTTACCACCGACCGGATGACCATGCCGCTTCTTCGAGGCGTGGAAGATACAGGCATGCCACAGTCAGACAGTGGCATAATCTCCCCCGCTCTACTTCCGGGCGCAATGAGTTTTACCATTCTTCTGGCCCACGCTCTTCTCAATATCTACAGCGCCGTTCCGTAAACCCTGCGCAAGATTTTAATGCCCTCATCAAACAGGAAACAATGGATAGTCTGGTGAGTGAATCGGATCGTTTCAGTCATCGCTATGATGGGAGATATCACGCTGAATATGCCAGTTCAATTAAAAAATACACGTCAGCGTCTAAAAGACCGTTAAATCGAGCGGAACAAAGCCAGCTGATACATTTGCTGCAAAATTTCACAGTCACACGGAGTTGGCATTGGAGAAGCCTGACGACAACACTTCATTCATTTACTTCAGCGGGTGTTTTTACCCCTCATAAACCCGTGGATAAGCGTGTTAAGCTCACTCAGGCAGCCTTATTGTCCACACTACTTGATGCCATCATATTCAAGTGCCACCAAAAACCTCAAGCCAGGGATATTGATGCCCTCGGAATCTGCAACCTGCTGTGGGCCATGGCAAAACTGGTGGACAACGGGCAGGAGCAGACAGCAGGGCTCAAACAGGCCGTGGCCGCTCTTTTGCCCCACGTGAACGCACAGAAAAAACAATTTATTCCTCAGGGAATCGCCAACCTGCTGTGGGCCATGGCGAAACTGGTGGACAACGGGCAGCAGCTGACACCAGAGTTAAAAAAGACCGTAGTCGCGCTGTTGCCCCACGTGAACGGACAGAAAGGCCAATTTATTCCTCAGCACATCGCCAACCTGCTGTGGGCCATGGCGAAACTGGTAGACAACGGGCAGGAGCAAACACCAGAACTCAACGAGGCCGTGGCCGCGCTGTTGCCCCTGGTGAACGCACAGAAAGACCAGTTTATTCCTCAGCATATCGTCAACCTGCTGTGGGCCATAGCGAAACTGGTGGACAACGGGCAGGCGCAGACACCAGAGCTCAACGAGGCCCTGGCCGCGCTTATGTCGCAAGTGAACGCACTGAAAGTCCAACTTATTCCTCAGCATATCGCCAACCTGCTGTGGGCCATGGCGAAACTGGTGGACAACGGCCAAGAGCGGACACCAGAGTTCAAAGAGGCCGTGGGCGCACTGTTGCCCCACGTGAAGGGACAGAAAGACCAATTTCTTCCTCAGCATAACGCCAACCTGCTGTGGGCCATAGCAAAACTGGTGGTCAACGGGCAGGAGCGGACACCAGGGCTCAACGAGGCCGTGGCCTCGCTGTTGCCCCACGTGGAAGTACAAAAAGACCAATTTATTCCTCAGCAAATTGCCATCCTGATGTGGGCTTTGGCGAAACTGGTGGACAACGGACAGGAGCGAACACCAGGGCTCAGCGACGCTGTGGCCGCGCTGTTACCCCTCGTAAGCACTCAACAAGCGAACTTTAAACCACAGGAAATCGCCAACCTGCTGTCGGCCATGGCGAAACTGGCGAACCACGGGGAGTGGACACCAGGACTCACCGAGGCCGTAGCCGCGCTGTTGCCCCACGTGATCGCACAGAAAGACCAGTTTATCCCTCAGCATATCGCCAATCTGCTGTGGGCCATGGCGAAACTGGTGGACAACGGGCAGGAGCAGACACCAGTGTGCATAGAGGCCGTGGCCGCCCTGCTGCCCCACGTAAACGTACAGAGAGCGGAATTTAAACCACAGGAAATTGCCAACTTGCTGTGGGCCATGGCGAAACTGGTAGACAACGGACAGGAACGGACACCAGAGCTCAAAGAGGCCGTGTCAGCATTGTTGCCCCACGTGAAAACACAGAAGGACCAATTTACTCCTCAGCAAATTGCCAACCTGATGTGGGCCATGGCGAAACTGGTGAACAACGGGCAGGAGCAGACACCAGGGCTCAAAGAGGCAGTGTCAACACTGTTGCCCCACGTGAAAACACTGAAAGACCAATATATTCCTCAGCATATCGCTAACCTGCTGTGGGCCATGGCGAAACTGGTGGACAACGGGCAGGAAAAGTCAGCAGATCTCAAAGAAGCCGTGGCCGTGCTGTTGCCCCACGTGAAGGCACAGAAAGATCAATTTAATCCTCAGGGTATCGCCAACCTGCTGTGGGCCATGGCAAAACTGGTGGACAACGGGCAGGAAAGGTCAGCAGAGCTCAAAGAAGCGGTGGCCGTGCTGTTGCCCTACGTGAACGCACAGAAAGCTAACTTTAAATCACAAGGTATCGCCAACCTGCTTTGGGCCATGGCGAAACTGGGTGAGCTCGTTGAGCTGAGCCTGTTTACCTCTACGTTCGAATCGCTTGTCTGCCGAATCAGTGACAATGCTCAATTCTCTCAGCAAGCGATATTGATGTCTCTCTGGGCAGTAATGGTATGCTGCGCCAGGTTATCTCTTGTCTCCAATGTCAATAAAAACAGCTTGCTTGAAAAGCACATAGATGACCTGTTTACTCGCCTGAAAAACACATCACCAGCCAGTGAAGAGGATCAATCCATCATTGCCATGGCCGCAAGTTGGCTTGGCAGAGCCTCTCCAGTCGTCCCCCACTACCAGACAACCATGTCAAAACCTCAAGCCGACTTCTGCGCTCAACTCCAATCATGCATTCCCTCTTTGCAGATTGAAGAAGAAAAAAGTCTGAACTCATTACCACCGGTTGACCTGCTACTGCCAGACCACAACATGGTGATTGAAATTCAGGGACCGTCTCATTACGTGAGTGGTGATTTCAACACCAGGACTGGCTCGACTCTGCTGAAAATTGCACTGCTGCAAAAATCAGGATTTGAGGTCATTGAAATTCCGATTAACCTGCTCAGGAACCGGAATTCAATGAAACTGTATATTGATCAAATAAAAACCCGGGTAGACATCCCGCCACAGGGTCATGCCTCTGTATCACTTAAAAGCGGGTCGGCAGATGAGCAATACGGCACTGCTTAAACATTTCAGCAAAATGAACTTCTGAACTGCACAACAGTCTGCTTTTTATAATTGCATGAATTAATGAAATATAATTATGAACAGAAGTTCTGCCGGTATCAGTGGTCAATACGCAAGAACAGATAATAATTATAAGCGACCGGATAGCCATGCTGCTTCTTCAAGGCTTGGACGATACCGACATGCCACGGTCAGGCAGTGGGATGGCACCCCACGCACTGACCCGGGGCGTAATACATTTTATCGTTCTGCTGACGCATGCCCCTATCAACATTTACAGCGCCGTTCCGTAAACCCTGCTCAAGATTTTAATGCGCTCATCCAACCAGGAATAATGGATGATCTGGTAAGTAAATCGGATCATTTCGGTCACCGCTATGATGGGAGAAATCACGGCCTGTATACCAATTCAATTAAAAGATACACATTAGCTGCCAAGAGACCGTTAAATCGAGCTGAACAAAGCCAGCTGACAGGTCTGCTGCAAAATTTTACCATAACACCGCGTTGGGACTGGCGAAGCCTGACGACAACCCTCTATTCATTGACTTCAGCGGGTTTTTTTACCCCTCATAAACCCATGGATGAGCGTGTCAAGCTTACTCAAGCTGCCTTATTAACAACGCTACTGGATGCAATCATATTCAAGTGCAGCCAAAAACCTCTAGCCAGGGACATCGATGCCCGGGGAATCGCCAACCAGCTGTGGGCCATGGCGAAACTGGTGGACAACGGGCAGCAGTGGACACCAGGGCTCAAAGAGGCCGTGGCCGCGCTGTTGCCCCATGTGAACGCACAGAAAGACCAATTTATTCCTCAGCATATCGCCAACCTGCTGTGGGCCTTGGCGAAACTGGTGGTCAACGGGCAGAAGCGGACCCCGGAACTCAACGAGGCCGTGGTCGCGTTGTTGCTCAGGGTAAATGCACAGAGAGATCGTTTTCATGCCCAGGGTATCGCCAACCTGCTGTGGGCCATGGCGAAACTGGTGGACAACGGGCAGGAGCAGACACCAGAGTTCAAAAAGGTCATAGCCACGCTGTTACCCCGCGTGAACGTACAGAAAGACCAGTTTACTGCCCAGGGTATCGCCAACCTGCTGTGGGCCATGGTGAAACTGGTGGACAACGGGCAGGAGCAGACAGCAGAGCTCAACGAGGCCGTGGCCGCGCTGTTGCCCCACGTGAACGCACAGAAAAACCAATTTATTCCTCAGCATATCGCCAGCCTGCTATGGGCCATGGCGAAACTGGTGGACAACGGGCAGGAGCAGACACCAGGGCTCAAGGAGTCCGTGGCCGCGCTGTTGCCCCATGTGCAGGCACAGAAAGACCAATTTAATGCTCAGGGTATTGCCAACCTGCTGTGGGCCATGGCAAAACTGGTGGACAACGGGCTGGAGCAGACACCGCAGCTCAAAGAGGCCGTGGCCGCGCTGTTGCCCCACGTGAAGGTACAGAAAGACCAATTTAATGCCCAGGATATCGCCAACCTGCTGTGGGCCATGGCGAAACTGGTGAACAACGAGCAGGAGCGGACACCAGAGCTTAAAGAGGCTGTAGCCGCGCTGTTGCCCCATGCGAATGCACAGAAAGACCAATTTATTCCTCAGCATACCGCCAACCTGCTGTGGGCCATGGCGAAACTGGTGGACAACGGGCAGGCACAGACACCAGAGTTCAAAGAGGCTGTGGCCGCACTGTTGCCCTGCGTGAACACACAAAAAGATCAATTTAATTCCCGGGATATCGCTATCCTGCTGTGGGCCATGGCGAAACTGGTGGACAACGGGCAGGAGCAGGCATCAAGTCTCAAAGAGACCGTGACCGCGCTGTTGTCCCAAGTGAGCGCACAAGAAGACCAATTTAATGCCCAGGATATCGCTAACCTGCTGTGGGCCATGGCGAAACTGGGTGAACTCGTTGAGCTGAACGTCGTTAAATCCACGTCTGAACTTCTTGTCTACAAAATCAGTAAACACCCTCAGTTATCTCAGCATGATATATCGATGTCTCTCTGGGGAGTCATGGTATGCTGTGCCAGGCTGTCTACAGACGCCAACGCCGATAAAAATTACTTGCTTGAAAAGCACATGGATGACCTGTTTACTCGCCTGGAAAATGCCTCCCCAAACAATAGAGATGAACAATCCATCATTGCCATGGCCGCAAACTGGCTTGGCAGAGCGTGTCCGATCGTGCCCCATTACCAGACAACCATTTCAAAATCTCAAACCGCCCTCCGCGATCAACTGCAATCATGCATTCCCTCTTTAAAGATTGCTGCAGAAAGGAGTCTGAACTCATTACCTCCGGTTGATCTGCTACTGCCAGATCACAATATCATTATTGAAGTTCAGGGAGCCTCTCATTACGTGTGTGGTGATTTCAAAACCAGGAATGGTTCGACTCTGCTGAAAATCGCACTGCTGCAAAAATCAGGATTTGAGGTCATTGAAATCCCGACTAAATCGCTTTGGAACCCGGATTCAATAAAACGATATATTGATCACATAAAGACCAGGGTGGACATCCCGCCGCAGGGCCATGGCTCTGTATCAGATAAAATCGGGCGGGCAGATGAGGCAAATGCTACCGCCGATAAAGGGGGGCAATCCTCAGATCACTGTAACTTAACCGCCGAAGAGCATGCAGAAAAGCAAACAGGCAAACCAAAAAAAAGGAAGAGAAAAAAAAGCAATAAGTCGTTGGCTAAAATGATTTGAAAATAACGGATTGGTGGCATAAGAAGTAGATGTGTATCCCCAACGAGCTGGTTTTATAAATATTTCAGTGAAATGAACTTCTGACCAGAATAGCAGTCTACTTTTTACATTCTCATGAAATAATGAAATATAATTATGAATAGAAGCTCTGCCGATATCAGTGGAAAATCCACAAGATCAGATAATGGTTACAACCAACCGAATGACCATGCCGCTTCTTCAAAGTGTGGGCGATATGGACATGCCACCGTCAAACAATGGGATGATCCCCCCCGCATAGCCCTGTGGTGCAGAGAATTTTTAGCCGCTTTATCTTCTCAATCTCTGGTGCGCCGTTCAGTAAACCCTGCTCGAGATTTTAAGGCGCTCATCAACCCGGAAAGAATGGATGACCTGGTGAGTAAAACGGATCGTTTCGGTCATCGCTATGATGGGAGACATCACGGTCAATATGCCAGTTCAATTAAAAATTACACGTCAGTGACTAAAAGACCGTTAAATCGAACTGAACAAAGCCGACTGATGCCTTTGCTGCAAAATTTTACAGTCAGACGGAGCTGGAACTGGCGAAGCCTGACGACAACATGTCACTCATTGACTTCAGCGGGCGTTTTTACCCCTCATAAGCCCGTGGATCAGGATGTTAAGCTCACTCAAGCTGCTTTATTGTCCACGCTATTGGATGCAATAACGTTCAAGTGCAACCAAAAACCTCAAGTCGAGGATATCCATGCCCAGGGAATCGTCAACCTGCTGTGGGCCATGGCAAAACTAGTGGACTATGGGCAGAACCAGACACCAGAGCTCAAACAGGCTGTGGCCGCGCTATTGCCCTTCGTGAACGCACAGAAAGATAATTTTACACCACAGGGTATCGCCACCTTGCTGTTGGCCATGGCGAAACTGGGTCCGCTTATTGAGCTACATGTGGTTACCTCCACGTCTGAATCGCTTGTCTGCCGAATCAGTGACAACCCTCAGCTCTCTCAGAAAGACATATTGATGTCTCTCTGGGGAGTCATGGTATTGTGTGCCAGGTTGTTTCTAGACTCTAATGCCAATAAAAATAACGTCCTTGAAAAACACATGGTTGACCTGTTTACTCGCCTGGAAAATACCTATCCAGACAATGAAGAGGATCAATCCATTATTGCCATGGCCGCAAGCTGGCTTGGCAGAGCGTGTCCGGTCGTCCCCCATTACCAGACAAACGTTTCAAAACTTCAGGCCGACGACTTCCGTGCTCAACTCCAATCATGCATTCCCTCTTTGAAGATTGAAGAAGAAAAGAGTCTGAACGCATTACCCCCGGTTGACCTGCTACTGCCAGAGCACAACATGGTGATTGAAATTCAGGGACCGTCTCATTACGTGAGTGGTGATTTCAACACCAGGACAGGTTCGACTCTGCTGAAAATCGCACTGCTGCAAAAAGCAGGATTTGACGTCATTGAAATCCCGATTAACCTGCTCAGGAGCCAGGATTCAATGAAACCATTTATTGATCAAATAAAGGCCCGGGTGAACATACCACTTATATAAACATTTCAGCAAAATGAACTTCTGACCCACACAGCAGTCTGCTCTTTATATTTTCATGAATTAATGAAATATAATTATGGACAGAAGTTCTGCCGGTATCAGTGGTCAATACGCAAGATCAGATAATGATTATAACCGACCGGGTGGCCATGCTGCTGCTTCAAGGCGTGGACGATACCGACATGCCACGGTCAGGCAGTTGGCTGATACCCCAGGCACTAACCCGGGGCGTAAGACATTTTACCACTCTTCTGACGCATGCCCTTCTCAACATCTACAGCGCCGTTCAGTAACCCCTGCTAAAGATTTTAATGCGCTCATCAAACAGGAACTAATGGATGATCTGGTGAGTCAATCGGATCGTTTAGGGCGTCGCTATGATGGGAGAAATCACGGCTGGTATGCCAGTTCAATTAAAAAATACACGTCAGCTGTTAAAAGACCGTTAAATCGAGCGGAACAAAGCCAGCTGATGCGTTTGCTGCAAAATTTTACCATAACACGGCGTTGGGACTGGCTAAGCCTTACGGCCACAGTTCATTCATTGACTTCAGCGGGTGTTTTTACCCCTTATAAGCCCGTGGATGAGGGTGTTAAGAGTACTCAATCTGCCTTATTGTCAACGCTACTTGATGCAATCAGATTCAAGTGCAACCAAAAACCTCAAGCCAGGGACATTGATGCCAGGGGAATCGCCAACCTGCTGTGGGCCATGGCGAAACTGGTAGACAACGGGCAGGAGTGGACACCAGGGCTCAAAGCGACAGTGGCCGCACTGATGCCCCATTTGCACGCACAGAAAGACCAATTTAATGCCCAGCATATCGCCAACCTGCTGTGGGCCATGGCGAAACTGGTGGTCAGCGGGCAGGAGCGGATCCCGAAACTCAAGGAGGCCGTGGCCACATTGTTGCTCCAGGTAAATGCACAGAAAGATCAATTTAATGCCCAGGGAATCGCCAACCTGCTGTGGGCCATGGCGAAACTGGTGGACAATGGGCAGGAGCGGATACCAGAGTTCCAAGAGGTCGTAGCCACCCTGTTGTCCCAGGTGAACGCACAGAAAGACCAATTCAATACTCAGGATATCACCAACCTGCTGTGGGCCATGGCGAAACTGGTGGACAACGGACAGGAGCAGATAACAGGCCTCAAAGCGACAATAGCCACGTTGTTGCCCCACGTGAACGCACAGAAAGACCAATTTATTCCTCAACATATCGCCAACCTGCTGTGGGCCATGGCGAAACTGGTGGACTACGGGCTGGGGCGGACACCAGGGCTCAAAAAGGCCGTGGCTGCACTGTTGCCCCACGTGAAGGAACAGAAAAACCAATTTAAGGCCCAGGGTATCGCCAACCTGGTGTGGGCCATGGCAAAACTGGTGGACAACGGGCAGCAGTGGACACCGAGACTCAAAGAGACCGTGGCCACGCTGTTGCCCCACGTGAACGCCCAGAAAAACCAATTTAAGACCCAGGGTATCGTCAACCTGCTGTGGGCCATGGCGAAACTGGTGGACTTCGGGCTGGATCGAACACCAGGGTTCACAGAGACCATGACCGCACTGTTGCCCCATGTGAACGCACACAAAGACCAATTTATTCCTCAGCATACCGCCAACCTCCTGTGGGCCATAGCGAAACTGGTAGACAATGGACAGCAGTGGACACCAGGGCTCAAAGAGGCTGTGGCCGCGCTGTTGCCCCACGTGAACACACAGAAGGACCAATTTAATGCCCAGGATATCGCCAACCTTCTGTGGGCCATGGCGAAACTGGTGGTCAGCAGGCAGGAGCAGATACCAGGGTTCAACGAGGCCGTGGCCGCGTTGTTGCCCCATATGAACACACAGAAAGACCAATTTAATGCCCAGGCCATTGCCAACCTGCTGTGGGCCATGGCAAAACTGGTGGACAACGGACTGGAGCAAACACCAGAGTTCAACGAGGCCGTGGTCGCGCTGTTGCCCCACGTGAACACACAGAAAGACCAATTTACTCCTCAGCATATCGCCAACCTGCTGTGGGCCATGGCAAAACTGGTGGACAACGGGCTGGAGCAGACACCAGGTCTCAACGAGGCCGTGGCCGCGCTGTTGCCCCACGTGCACACTCAGAAAGACCAATTTATTCCTCAGCATATCGTCAACCTGCTGTGGGCCATGGCAAAACTGGTGGACAACGGGCAAGAGCAGACACCAGGTCTCAAAGAAGCCGTGGCCGCGCTGTTGCCCCGCGTGAACGCACAGAAAGACCAATTTAATGCCCAAGGTAACGCCAACCTTCTGTGGGCCATGGCAAAACTGGTGGACAACGGGCTGGAGCAGATGCCAGTGCTCAACGAGGCCGTGGCCGCGCTGTTGCCCCACGTGAACGCAAAGAAAGACCAACTCAATGCCCGGGATATCGCCAGCCTGCTGTGGGCCATGGCGAAACTGGGTGAGCTCGTTGAGCTGAACGTGGTTAAATCCACATCTGAACTTCTTCTCTACCAAATCAGTCAATGCCCTCAGTTATCTCAGCAAGATATAGCGATGTCTCTCTGGGGAGTATTGGTATGCTGTGTCAGGCTATCCCAAGATGCCAATGCCAATGCCAATAAAAACAGCTTGCTTGAAAAGCACATGGATGCCCTGTTTACTCGCCTGAAAAATGCAACCTCAAACAATGGCGATGAACAATCCATCATTGCCATGGCCGCAAGCTGGCTTGGCAGGGCGTGTCCCATCGTCCCCCATTACCAGACCAGCATTTCAAAACCTCAAACCGACTTCCGCGATCAACTGCAATTATCTATTCCCACTTTAAAGATTGAAGCAGAAAGGAGTCTGAACTCATTACCTCCGGTTGATCTGCTACTGCCAGACCACAATATTATTATTGAAATTCAGGGACCCTCTCATTACGTGAGTGGTGATTTCAAAACCAGGAATGGTTCGACTCTGCTGAAAATCGCACTGCTGCAAAAAGCGGGATTTGAGGTCATTGAAATCCCCACTAACACGCTTTGGAACCAGAATTCAATAAAACGATGTATTGATGAAATAAAGACCAGGGTGGACATCCCACCACAGACCCATGGCGCTGTATCATATAAAATCGGGTGGGCAGATAAGGCAAACGTTACCGTCGATAACGGGTGTCAATCCTCACATCAGTGTTACTTAACCGCCGAAGAGTATTCAGAAAAGCAAACAGGCAAACACAAAAAAAGAACAAGGAAGAGGAAAAAAAAGCCAATAACCTCTTCCCTTTCATCATGACTCAAGAACTGTGTTCATATTCCAGGGATGGAGCGCCAGTGTTGAATACCTGCTGCCCAAAATGATTTGAAAATAACGGCTTGGTTTTACCGGCATTTCAATAAAATGAACTTCTGAACAGAACAGCAGTCTGCTTTTTATACTTCATGAATTAATGAAATATAATTATGGACAAAAGCTTTGCAGGTATCAGTGGTAAATACGCAAGATCAGATAATGCTTACCACCAACCGAATCACCATGCCCCTTCTTCAAGGCGTGGGCGATACAGGCATGCCACAGTCAGACAATGGGATCCTCCCCCACGTTCAGCCCCGGGGCGTAATGAATTTTACCAATCTTCTGCCCCATGCCCTTCTCAAAATCTACTACTCCGTTCAGTAAATCATGCTCAAGATTTTAATGCGTTCACCCAACAGGAAATAATGGATGGCCTGGTGAGTAAATCGTATCGTTTCGGTCATCACTATGATGGGAGAGATCACGCCCTATATGCCAATTCAATTAAAAAATACACGTCAGCTGCTAAAAGACCGTTAAATCGGATTGAACAAAGCCAGCTGATGCGTTTGCTGCAAAATTTCACAGTAACACGGAGTTGGAATTGGCGAAGCCTGACGACAACACTGCACTCATTTACTTCAGCGGGTGTTTTTACCCCTCATAAACCCATGGATCAGCGAGTTAAGCGTACGCAAGCTGAATTATTGTCGACGCTACTGGATGCAATAATATGCAAGTGCAACCGAAAAGCTAAAGCATGGGATATTGATGCCTGGGGAATCGCCAACCTGCTGTGGGCCATGGCGAAACTGGTGGACAACGGGCTGGAGCGAACGCCAGAATTCAACGAAGCCGTTGTCGCGCTTTTGCCCCACGTGAACACACAGAAAGACCAATTTAAGGCCCAGGGCATTGCCAACCTGCTGTGGGCCATGGCGAAACTGGTGGTCAACAGGCAGGAGCGGATCCCAGAACTCAACGAGACCGTGGCCGCATTGTTGCTCCAGGTAAACGCACATAAAGATCGATTTAATGCCCAGGGAATCACCAACCTGCTGTGGGCCATGGCGAAACTGGTGGACAACGGGCTGGAGCGAACCCCAGAACTCAACGAGACCGTGGCCGCATTGTTGCTCCAGGTAAATGCACAGAAATATCGATTTAATGCCCAGGGTATCGCCAACCTGCTGTGGGCCATGGCCAAACTGGTGAACAGCGGGCAGGAACGGACAGCAGTGCTCAAAGAAGCCGTAGCCGAGCTGTTGCCACACGTGAACGCTCAGAAAGACCAATTTAAGGCCCAGGGTATCGCCAACCTACTGTGGGCCATAGTGAAACTGGTGGACAATGGACAGGAGCAGACAACAGGCATCAAAGCGACAGTGGCCACGCTGTTGCCCCACGTGAACCCACAGAAAGACCAATTTATTGCTCAGCATATCGTCAACCTGCTGTGGGCCATGGCGAAACTGGTGGACAGCGGGCAGGAGTGGACACCGGGGCTCAAAGAGGCCGTGGCCGCGCTGTTACCCTACGTGAACGTACAGAAAAACCAATTTAATACCCAGGGTATCGTCAACCTGCTGTGGGCCATGGCGAAACTGGTGGACAGCGGGCAGGAGTGGACACCGGGGCTCAAAGAGGCCGTGGCCGCGCTGTTACCCTACGTGAACGTACAGAAAAACCAATTTAATGCCCAGGGTATCGCTAACCTGCTGTGGGCCATGGCGAAACTGGTGGACAACAGGCAGGAGCGGACACCAGAGTTCAAAGAGGCCATGGCCGTGTTGTTGCCCCATGTGAACGCACAGAAAGACCAATTTAATGCCCAGGGTATCGCCAACCTGCTGTGGGCCATGGCGAAACTGGTGGACAACGGGCAGGAGCGGACACCAGAGTTCAAAGAGGCCATAGCCGCGCTGTTGCCCCGCGTGAACATACAGAAAGCTAACTTTAAACCACAGGAAATCACCAACCTGCTATGGGCCATGGCGAAACTGGTGGACAACGGGCTGGAGCAGACAACAGAGCTCAACGAGGCCATAGACGCACTTTTGCCCTACGTGAACGCACAGAAAGACCAATTTATTCCTCAGCATATTGTCAACCTGCTGTGGGCAATGGCGAAACTGGTGGACAACGGTCAGAATTGGACACCGGGGCTCAAAGAGGCCGTGGCCGCGTTGTTACCCCAAGTAAGCGCACAGAAAGCTAACTTTGAACCACAGGGTATCGCCAACCTGCTGTGGGCCCTGGTGAAACTGCTGGGCAACGGGCAGGAACAGACACCAGGTCTCAAAGAGGCCGTGGCCGCGCTGTTGCCCCACGTGAACGTAAAGAAAGACCAATTTAATGCCCAGGGTATGGCCAACCTGCTGTGGGCCATGGCGAAACTGGTGGACAATGGGCAGGAGCGGGCATCAAGTCTCAAAGAGGCCGTGGCTGCGCTATTGCCCCACGTGAACGTACAGAAAGAACAATTTAATGCCCAGGATATCGCCAACCTGCTGTGGGCCATGGCGAAACTGGTGAACAACGGGCAGGAGCGGACACCAGAGCTTAAAGAGACCGTGGCCGCGCTGTTGCCCCGCGTGAACGCACAGAAAGCCAACTTTAAACCACAGGGTATTACCAACCTGCTGTGGGCCATGGCAAAACTGGTGGACGACGGGCAGGAGCAGACACCAGAGATCAAAGAGGCCGTGGCCGCGCTGTTGCCCCAAGTGAACGCACAGAAAGCCAACTTTAAACCACAGGGTATTGCCAACCTGCTGTGGGCCATGGCAAAACTGGTAGACAGTGGGCAGGAATCGACACCTGGGCTCAAAGAGGCCGTGGCCGCGCTGTTGTCCCGCGTGAACGCACAGAAAGACCAGTTTATTCCTCAGCATATCGCCAACCTGCTCTGGGCCATGGCGAAACTGGGTGAGCTCGTTGAGCTGAACGTGGTTATCTCCACGTTCAAATCGCTTGTCTACCAAATCAGTGAAAAACCTCAGCTCTCTCAGCAAGCGATATTGATGTCTCTCTGGGGAGTAATGGTATGCTGTGCCAGGTTGGCTCTAGACTCTAATGCCAATAAAAATAATTTGCTTGAAAAACAAATGGATGACCTGTTGGCTCGCCTGGAAAATACATCCCCGGATAATGAAGAGGATCAACACATCATTTCCATGGCCGCCAGTTGGCTTGGGAGAACGTGTCCGGTCATCCCCCATTACCAGACAAACATTTCAAAACCTCAAACCGACTTCCGCGATCAACTCCAGTCATGCCTTCCCTCTTTGCATATTGAAGAAGAAAAGAGTCTGAACTCATTACCTCCGGTTGACCTGTTACTGCCAGACCACAACATAGTGATTGAAATTCAGGGACCGTCTCATTACGTGAGTGGTGATTTCAACACCAGGAATGGTTCGACTCTGCTGAAAATCGCACTGCTGCAAAAAGCAGGATTTGAGGTCATTGAAATCCCGGTTAACCAGCTAAGGAGCCGGGATTCAATAAAACTGTATATTGATCAAATAAAGACCAGGGTAGACATCCCGCCACAGGGTCACGGCTCTGTATCACTTAAAAGCGGGTCGGCCGATGAGAAATACGGCACTGCTTATATATAAACATTTCAGCAAACTAAACTTCTGAACAAAACAGCAGTCTGCTTTTTATATTTCCATGAGTTAATGAAATATAATTATGGACAGAAGCTCTGCAGGCATCAGTGGTAAATACGCAAGATCAGATAATGCTTACAACCAACCGAACAACCATGCCCCTTCTTCAAGGCGTGGGCGATACAGGCATGCCACAGTCAGACAATGGGATCCTCCCCCCCGCACAGCCCCGGGGCGTAATGAATTTCACCAATCTTCTGCCCCATGCCCTTCTCAATATTTACCGCGTCGTTCAGTAAATCATGCTCAAGATTTTAATGCGTTCACCCAACAGGAAATAATGGATGGCCTGGTGAGTAAATCGTATCGTTTCGGTCATCGCTATGATGGGAGAGATCACGCTCTATATGCCAATTCAATTAAAAAATACACGTCAGCTGCTAAAAGACCGTTAAATCGGGTTGAACAAAGCCAGCTGATGCGTTTGCTGCAAAATTTCACAGTAACACAGAGTTGGAATTGGCGAAGCCTGACGACAACACTGCACTCATTTTCTTCAGCGGGTGTTTTTACCCCTCATAAACCCATGGATCAGCGTGTTAAGCGTACACAAGCTGCCTTACTGTCGACGCTACTGGATGCAATAATATTCAAGTGCAACCAAAAAGCTAAAGCATGGGATATTGATGCCCGGGGAATCGCCAACCTGCTTTGGGCCATGGCGAAACTGGTGGACAACGGGCTGGAGCAGACACCAGAGTTCCAAGAGGCCGTTGCCGCGCTGATGCCCCATGTAAACGCACATAAAGACCAATTTATTCCCCAGCATATCGCCAACCTGCTGTGGGCCATGGCGAAACTGGTGAACAACGGACAGGAGCGGACACCAGAGATCAACGAGACCGTGGCCGCGCTGTTGCCCCACGTGAACGCACAGAAAGACCAATTAATTCCTCAGCATATCACCATCCTGCTATGGGCCATGGCAAAACTGGTGGACAACGGGCAAGAGCGGACACCCGTGCTCAACGAGACGGTGGCCACGCTGTTGCTCCACGTGAACGCACAGAAAGACCAATTTAATGCCCAGGGGATCGCCAACCTGCTGTGGGCCATGGCAAAACTGGTGGACAACGAGCAGGAGTGGATAACTGGGTTCAAAGGGGCCGTGGCCGTGCTGTTGCCCCATGTGAACGCACAGAAAGACCAATTTATTTCTCAGGCTATCGCCAACCTGCTGTGGGCCATGGCGAAACTGGTGGACAACGGGCAGGAGCGGACACCAGAGTTCGAAGAGGCCATGGCCGCGCTGTTGGTGAATACACAGAAAGCTAACTTTAAACCACAGGAAATCACCAACCTGCTATGGGCCATGGCGAAACTGGTGGACAACGGGCAGGAGCAGACAACAGAGCTCAAAGAGGCCGTAGCCGCCCTGTTGCCCCACGTGAACGCACAGAAAGATCAATTTAATGCCCAGGATATCGCCAACCTGCTGTGGGCCATGGCGAAACTGACGAACGAAGGGCAGGAGCGGACACCAGAGCTCAAAGAGGCCGTGGCCTCGCTGTTGCCCCATGTGAATGCACAGAAAGACCAGTTTATTCCTCAGCATATCGCCAACCTGCTGTGGGCCATGGCGAAACTGGTGGATAACGGGCAAGAGCAGACACCAAGGCTCAAAGAGGCCGTGGCCGCGCTGTTGCTCCTCGTGAACATACAGAAAAACCAATTTAAGGCCCAGGGAACCGCCAACCTGTTGTGGGCCATGGCGAAACTGGTGGACAGCGGGCTGAAGCGAACACCAGGGCTCAACGAAGCCTTGGCCGCGCTGTTGCCCCAGGTGAAAGCACTGAAAGACCAATTTATTCCTCAGCATATCGCCAACCTGCTGTGGGCTATGGCGAAACTGGCGGAAAAAGGGCAAAAGCAGACACCAAGGTTCAAAGAGGCCGTGGCCGCCTTGCTACCCTGCGTGAACGCACAGAAAGCTAACTTTAAACCACAGGAAATCGCCAACCTGCTGTGGGCCATGGCGAAACTCGTGGACAACGGGCAGGAGCTGACACCGCTGCTCAAAGAGACCGTGGCCGCGCTGTTGCCACTCGTCAACAGAGCGAAAGCTAACTTTAACCCACAAGAAATCGCCAACCTGCTGTGGGCCATGGCGAAACTCGTGGACAACGGGCAGGAGCTGACACCAGGTCTCAAAGAGGCTGTGGCCGCGCTGTTATCTCACGTGACCGCACAGAAAGACCAATTTATGCCTCAGCATATCGCCAACCTGCTGTGGGCCATGGTAAAACTGATGGACAACGGTCAGGAGCGGACACCAGAGCTCAAAGAGGCCGTGGCCGTGCTATTGCCCCTCGTGAACGCACAGAAAGCTCACTTTAAACCACAGGAAATCGCCAACCTGCTGTGGGCCATGGCGAAACTGGGCGAGCTTGTAGAGCTGAATGTGGTTACCTCCACGTCCGAATCGCTTACCTACAAAATCATTGACAACCCTCAGCTCTCTCAGCAAGGCATTTTGATGTCTCTTTGGGGAGTCATGGTATTGTGTGCCAGGTTGGCTCTAGACTCTAATGCCAATAAAAATAACTTGCTTGAAAAGCACATGGATGACCTGTTTACTCGCCTGGAAAATACATCCCCGGATAATGAAGAGGATCAACACATCATTTCCATGGCCGCCAGTTGGCTTGGGAGAACGTGTCCGGTCATCCCCCATTACCAGACAAACAATTCAAAAACTCAAACCGGCTTCCGCGATCAACTCCAGTCATGCCTTCCATCTTTGCATATTGAAGAAGAAAAGAGTCTGAACTCATTACCTCCGGTTGACCTGTTACTGCCAGACCACAACATAGTGATTGAAATTCAGGGACCGTCTCATTACGTGAGTGGTGATTTCAACACCAGGAATGGTTCGACTCTGCTGAAAATCGCATTGCTGCAAAAAGCAGGATTTGAGGTCATTGAAATCCCGGTTAACCAGCTCAGGAGCCGGGATTCAATAAAACTGTATATTGATCAAATAAAGACCAGGATAAACATTTCAGAAAAATGAACTTCTCAACTACACAGCAGTCTGCTTTTTATATTTTCATGAATTAATGAAATATAATTATGGATACAAGCTCTGCCGGTATCAGTGTTAAATACGCAAGATCAGATAATGATTATAACCGACCGGGTGGCCATGCTCCTTCTTCAATGCGTGGACGATACAGACATGCCACGGTCAGGCAGTGGGATGATACCCCAGGCACTCACCTGGGGCGTAATACATTTTACCGTTCTTCTGACGCATGCCCTTCTCAACATCTACAGCGCCGTTCAGTAAACCCTGCTCAAGATTTTAATGCGCTCATCCAACCAGAAATAATGGATGATCTGGTGAGTCAATCGGATCGTTTGGGTCATCGCTATGATGGGAGAAATCACGGCTGGTATGCCAATTCAATTAAAAAATACACATCAGCTGCTAAAAGACCGTTAAATCGAGCTGAACAAAGCCAGCTGATACGTTTGCTGCAAAATTTTACCGTAACACGGCGTTGGGACTGGCGAAGCCTTACGGCCACATTTCATTCATTGACTTCAGCGGGTGTTTTTACCCCTCATAAACACCCCATGGATGAGCGTGTTAAGTGTACTCAAGCAGCCTTATTGTCGACACTACTGGATACAATCATATTCAAGTGCAACCAAAAACCTCAAGCCAGGGACATTGATGCCCGGGGAATCGCCAACCTGCTGTGGGCCATGGCGAAACTGGTAGACAACGGGCAGGCGTGGACACCAGGGCTCAAAGAGGCCGTGGCTGCGCTGCTGCCCCACGTGAATGCACAGCAAGACCAATTTATTCCTCAACATATCGCCAACCTGCTATGGGCCATGGCGAAACTGGTGGTCAACGGGCAGGAGCGGATACCAGAGTTCAAAGAAGTCGTAGCCACCCTGTTGTCCCACGTGAACGCACAGAAAGACCAATTTAATACTCAGGATATCGTCAACCTGCTGTGGGCCATAGCGAAACTGGTGGACAATGGACAGGAGCAGACAACAGGCCTCAAAGTGACAGTGGCCACGCTGTTGCCCCATGTGAACGCACAGAAAGACCACTTTATTCCTCAGCATATCGCCAACCTCCTTTGGGCCATGGCGAAACTGGTGAACAACGTACAAGAGCGAACACCAGAGTTAAACGAGACTGTGGCCGCGCTGTTGCCCCTCGTGAACGTACAGAAAAACCAATTTAAGGCCCAGGGTATCGCCAACCTGCTGTGGGCCATGGCGAAACTGGTGGACAACGGGCAGGAGCGGACCCCAGAGTTCAAAGAGGCCATGGCCGCGCTGTTGCCCCTCGTGAACGCACGAAAAGCTCACTTTAAACCACAGGAAATCGCCAACCTGCTGTGGGCCATGGTGAAACTGGTGGATAACGGGCAAGAGCAGACACCAAGGCTCAAAGAGGCCGTGGCTGCGCTGTTGCTCCTCGTGAACATTCAGAAAAACCAATTTAATGCCCAAGGGATCGCCAACCTGCTTTGGGCCATGGCGAAACTGGTGGACAACGGGCAGAAGCTGACATCAGAGCTCACAGTGGCCGTGGCCGCGCTGTTGCCCCAGGTGAAAGCACAGAAAGACCAATTTATTCCTCAGCATATCGCCAACCTGCTGTGGGCCATGGCGAAACTGGCGGACAAAGGGCAAAAGCAGACACCAAAGTTCAAAGAGGCCGTGGTCGCCCTGCTACCCTGCGTGAACGCACAGAAAGCTAACTTTAAACCACAGGAAATCGCCAACCTGCTTTGGGCCATGGCGAAACTGGTGGACAACGGGCAGGAGCTGACACCGCTGCTCAAAGAGGCCGTGGCCGCGCTATTGCCCCTCGTGAACGCACGGAAAGCTCACTTTAAAGCACAGGAAATCGCCAACCTGCTGTGGGCCATGGCGAAACTCGTGGACAACGGGCAGGAGCAGACACCAGAGTTCAAAGAGGCTGTGGCCGCGCTGTTATCACACGTGAACGCACAGAAAGACCAATTTATTCCTCAGCATATCGCCAACCTGCTGTGGGCCATGGTAAAACTGATGGACAACGGCCAGGAGCGGACACCAGAGCTCAAAGAGGCCGTGGCCGCGCTATTGCTCCTCGTGAACGCACGGAAAGCTCACTTTAAACCACAGGAAATCGCCAACCTGCTGTGGGCCATGGCGAAACTGGGTGAGCTTGTAGAGCTGAACGTGGTTAAATCCACATTCGAATCTCTTGTCTATCGAGTCAGTGAAAAACCTCAGCTCTCTCAGCAAGGCATATTGATGTCTCTCTGGGGAGTCATGGTATGCTGTGCCAGGTTGTCTCTAGACTCTAATGCCAATAAAAATAACTTGCTTGAAAAGCACATGGATGACCTCTTTACCCGCCTGGAAAATACACCTCCGGATAATGAAGAGGATCAACGCATCATTTCCATGTCCGCAAGTTGGCTTGGGAGAACGTGTCCGGTCATCCCTCATTACCAGACAAACATTTCAAAACCTCAAACCGACTTCCGCGATCAACTCCAGTCATGCCTTCCATCTTTGAATATTGAAGAAGAAAAGAGTCTGAACTCATTACCTCCGGTTGACCTGCTCCTGCCAGAACACAACATGGTAATTGAAATTCAGGGACCGTCTCATTACGTGGGTGGTGATTTCAACACCAGGAATGGTTCGACTCTACTGAAAATCGCACTGCTGCAAAAAGCAGGATTTGAGGTCATTGAAATCCCGGTTAGCCAGCTCAGGAGCCGGGATTCAATAAAACTATATATTGATCAAATAAAGACCAGGATAGACATCCCGCCACAGGGTCATGGCTCTGTATTACTGAAAAGCGGGTCGGCCGATGAGAAATACGGCACTGCTTATATATAAACATTTCAGCAAAATGAACTTCTGAACCGCACAGCAGTCTGCTTTTTATATTTGCATGAATTAATGAAATATAATTATGGACAGAAGCTCTGCCGGTATCAGTAGTCAATACGCAAGATCCGATAATAATCATAACCGGCCGGGTGGTCGTGCTGCTGCTTCGAGGCGTGGACGATACCGACAGGCCACGGTCAGGCAGTGGGATGATAGCCCACGCAATAATCCGGGGCGTACTACATTTTACCGTTCTTCTGACGCATGCCCTTCTCAACATCTACAGCGCCGCTCAGTTAATCCTGCTCAAGATTTTAATGCGCTCATCAAACAGGAAATAATGGATGATCTGGTGAGTCAATCGGATTATTTCGGTCATCGCTATGATGGGAGACATCACGGTCTGTATGCTGATTCAATTAAAAGATATACATCAGCTGCTAAAAGACCGTTAAATCGAGCGGAACAAAGCCAGCTGATACATTTGCTGCAAAATTTTACCATAACACGGCGTTGGGACTGGCGAAGCCTTACGACAACACTCCATTCATTGACTTCAGCGGGCTTTTTTACCCCTCATAAACCCCTGGATGAGCGGGTCAACCTAACTCAAGATTCCTTATTGTCAACACTACTTGATGCAATCATATTCAAGTGCAACCAAAAACCTCAAGCCAGGGACATTGATGCCCGGGGAATCGCCAACCAGCTGTGGGCCATGGCAAAACTGGTAGACAACGGGCAGGAGTGGACACCAGGGCTCAAAGAGGCCGTGGCCGCGCTGATGCCCCACGTGAACGCACAGAAAGACCAATTTATTCCTCAGCAGATCGCCAACCTGCTGTGGGCCATGGCGAAACTGGTGGTCAACGGGCAGAAGCAGACACCAGAGCTCAACGAGGCCCTCGCCGTACTGTTGCCCCACGTGAACGCACAGAAAGCTAACTTTAAGCCACAGGAAACTGCCAACCTGCTGTCGGCCATGGCAAAACTGGTGGACAACGGGCTGGAGCAGACACCAGGGCTCAAAAAGGCCTTAGCCGTGCTGTTGCCACGCGTGAACGCACAGAAAAGCCAATTTGATGCCCAGCATATCGCCAACCTGCTTTGGGCCATGGCAAAACTGGTGGACAACAGGCTGGAGCAGATACCAGGTCTGAAAGAGGCCGTGTCCGTGCTGTTGCCCTTTGTGAACACACAAAAAGCTAACTTTAAGCCACAGGAAACTGCCAACCTGCTGTGGGCCATGGCGAAACTGGTGGACAACGGGCTGCACCAGACACCAGGGCTCAAAGAGGCCTTAGCCGTATTGTTGCCCCACATGAACGCACAGAAAGTCCAATTTAATGCCCAGGATATTGCCAACCTGCTGTGGGCCATGGCGAAACTGGTGGACAACGGGCTGGAGCAGATACCAGGGCTTAAAGAGGCCTCAGGCGCATTGTTGCCCCACGTGAATACACAGAACGCTAACTTTATACCACAAGGTATCGTCAACCTGCTGTGGGCCATAGCGAAACTGGTGGACAACGGGCAGGAGCAGACACCCGGGCTCAAAGCGGCCGTAGCCACGCTGCTGCCCCACGTGAAAGCACTGAAAGCAAACTTTAAACCCCAGGAAATCGCCAACCTGCTGTGGGCCATGGCGAAACTGGTGGACAACGGGCAGGCGCAGACACCAGAACTCAAAGAAACCGTGGTCTTGCTGTTGCACCACGTGAACGCACAGAAAGACCAATTCAATGCCCAGGATATCGCCAATCTGCTGTGGGCCATGGCGAAACTGGTGGTCAGAGGGCTGGAGCAGGTACCAGGGCTCAACGAGGCCGTGGCCGCGCTGTTGCCCCATGTGAACGCACAGAAAGACCAATTTAATGCCCAGCATATCGCCAGCCTGCTGTGGTCCATGGCGAAACTGGGTGAACTCGTTGAACTGAATATGGTTAGAACCACGTCTGAACATCTTGTCTGCCAAATCAGTCAATACCTTCAGTTATCTCAGCAAGATATATCGTTGTCTCTCTGGGGAGTATTGGTATGCTGTGCCAGGCTGTCTCCAGAGGCCAATGCCAATAAAAATTACTTGCTTGAAAAGCACATGGATGGCCTGTTTACCCGCCTCGAAAATGCATCCCCAAACAATGAAGAGGAACAATCCCTCATTGCCATGGCCGCAAGCTGGCTTGGCAGAGCATGTCCGATCGTCCCCCATTACCAGACAAACATTTCAAAACTTCAGGCCGCCTTTCGCAATCAACTTCAATCATGCATTCCCTCTTTAAAGATTGCAGCAGAAAGGAGTCTGAACTCATTACCTCCGGTTGATCTGCTACTGCCAGACCACAATATTATTATTGAAATTCAGGGACCCTCTCATTACGTGTGTGGTGATTTCAAAACCAGGAATGGTTCGACTCTACTGAAAATTGCACTGCTGCAAAAAGCAGGATTTGAGGTCATTGAAATCCCGACTAATACCTTTTTGAACCCGGATTCAATAAAACGATGTATTGATGAAATAAAGACCAGGGTCGACATCCCGCCTCAGGGCCATGGCTCTGTATCACATAAAATCGGATGGGCAGATGTGGCAAACGTTACCGCCGAAGAGCATTCAGAAAAGCAAACAGGCAAACCCAAAAAAAGAACAAGGAAGAGGAAAAAAAAGCCAATAACCTCTTCCCTTTCGCCATGACTCAAGAACTGTGTTCATATTCCGGTGATAAACATTTCAGCAAAATGAACTTCTGAACCGCACAGCAGTCTGCTTTTTATGTTTCCATGAATTAATGAAATATAATTATGGACGGAAGCTCTGCCGGTATCAGTGGTCAATACGCAAGATCCGATAATAATCATAACCGACCGGGTGGCCGTGCTGCTGCTGCGAGGCGTGGACGATACCGACAGGCCACGGTCAGGCTGTGGGATGATACCCCATGCACTAACCCTGGGCGTAAGACATTTTACCGTTCTTCTGACGCACGCCCTTCTCAACATCTACAGCGCCGTTCAGTTAACCCTGCTCAAGATTTTAACGCGCTCATCAAACCAGAAATAATGGCTGACCTGGTGAGTAAATCTTATCGTTTCGGTGATCGCTACGATGGGAGACATCACGGTCAGTATGCTGATTCAATTAAAAGATACACATCAGCTGCTAAAAGACCGTTAAATCAAGCTGAACAAAGCCAGCTGATACGTTTGCTGCAAAATTTTACCATAACACGGCGTTGGGACTGGCGCAGCCTTACGACAACACTCCATTCATTGACTTCAGCGGGTTTTTTTACCCCTCATAACCCCATGGATGAGCGTGTCAAGCTAACTCAAGCTTACTTATTGTCAACACAACTTGATGCCATCATATTCAAGTGCAACCAAAAACCTCAAGCCAGGGACATTGATGCCTGGGGAATCTCCAACCAGCTGTGGGCCATGGCAAAACTGGTAGACAACGGGCAGAAGTGGACACCAGGATTCAAAGCGACAGTGGCCGCGCTGTTGCCCCACGTGAACGCACAGAAAGTCCAATTTATTCCTCAGCAGATCGCCAACATGCTGTGGGCCATGGCGAAACTGGTAGTCAACGGGCAGAAGCTGACACCAGACCTCAACGAGACCTTGGCCATACTTTTGTCCCACTTGAACGCACAGAAAGCTAACTTTAAGCCACAGGAAAATGCCAACCTGCTGTCGGCCATGGCAAAACTGGTGGACAACGGGCTGGAGCAGACACCAGGGCTCAAGGAGGCCTTAGTCGTGCTGTTGCCAAACGTGAATGCACAGAAAGACCAATTTGATGCCCAGCATATCGCCAACATGCTATGGGCCATGGCGAAACTGGTGGACAACAGGCTGGAGCAGATACCAGGTCTGAAAGAGGCCGTGGCCGTGCTGTTGCCCCTTGTGAACGCACAAAAAGCTAACTTTAAGCCACAGGAAACTGCCAACCTGCTGTGGGCCATGGCGAAACTGGTGGACAAAAGGCTGGAGCAGACACCAGGGCTCAAAGAGGCCTTAGCCGTGTTGTTGCCCCACATGAACGCACAGAAAGTCCAATTTAATGCCCAGGATATCGCCAACCTGCTGTGGGCCATGGCGAAACTGGTGGACAACGGGCTGGAGATACCAGGGCTCAAAGAGGCCTCAGGCGCATTGTTGCCCCACGTGAATACACAGAACGCTAACTTTATACCACAAGGTATCGTCAACCTGCTGTGGGCCATGGCGAAACTGGTGGACAACGGTCAGGCGCAGACACCAGGGCTCAAAGCGGCCATAGCCATGCTACTGCCCCACGTGAAAGCACTGCAAGCTAACTTTAACCCCCAGGAAATCGCCAACCTGCTGTGGGCCATGGCGAAACTGGTGGACAACGGGCATGCGCAGACACCGGGGCTCAAAGCGACCATAGCCACGCTGCTGCCCCAGGTGAAAGCACTGAAAGCTAACTTTAAACCCCAGGAAATCGCCAACCTGCTGTGGGCCATGGCGAAACTGGTGGACAACGGGCAGGCGCAGACACCGGAATTCAAAGAGGCTGTGGCCGCATTGCTGCCCTACGTGAACGCACAAAAAGACCAATTTATTCCTCAGGGTATCGCCAACCTGCTGTGGGCCATGGCGAAACTGATGGTCAGAGGGCTGGAGCAGATACCAGGGCTCAACGAGACCGTGGCCGCGCTGTTGCCCCATGTGAACGCACAGAAAGACCAATTTTATGCCCAGCATATCGCCAGCCTGCTGTGGGCCATGGCGAAACTGGGTGAACTCGTTGAACTGAATGTGGTTAGATCCACGTTTGAACATCTTGTCTACCAAATCAGTAAATACCCTCAGTTATCTCAGCAAGATGTATCGATGTCTCTCTGGGGAGTATTGGTATGCTGTGCCAGACTCTGTCCAGATGCCAATGCCAATGCCAATGCCAATGCCAATAAAAACAGCTTGCTTGAAAAGCACATGGATGCCCTGTTTACTCGCCTCGAAAATTCATCCCCAAACGATGCAGAGGAACAATCCCTCATTGCCATGGCCGCAAGCTGGCTTGGCAGGGCGTGTCCCATCGTCCCCCATTACCAGACCAGCATTTCAAAACATCAAACCGACTTCCGCGATCAACTTCAATCATCTATTCCCTCTTTAAAGATTGAAGCAGAAAGGAGTCTGAACTCATTACCTCCGGTTGATCTGCTACTGCCTGACTACAATATTATTATTGAAATTCAGGGACCCTTTCATTACGTGTGTGGTGATTTCCAAACCAGGAATGGTTCGACTCTGCTGAAAATCGCACTGCTGCAAAAAGCAGGATTTGAGGTCATTGAAATCCCCACTAACACCTTTTTGAACCCGGATTCAATAAAACGATGTATTGATGAAATAAAGACCAGGCTGGACATCCCGCCACAGGCCCATGGTTCTGTATCCTATAAAATCGGGTGGGCAGATGAGGCAAACGTTACCATCGATAACGGGTGTCAATCCTCACATCACTGTTACTTAACCGGCGAAGAGCATTCAGAGAAGCAAACAGGCAAACCCAAAAAAAGAACAAGGAAGAGGAAAAAAAAGCCAATAACCTCTTCCCTTTCACCATGACTCCGGGAGGCTGACCGAGAACCGTGTTCATATTCCGGTGAAAAACATTTCAGCAAAATGAACTTCTGAACCGCACAGCAGTCTGCTTTTTATATTTCCATGAATTAATGAAATATAATTATGGACGGAAGCTCTGCCGGTATCAGTGGTCAATACGCAAGATCCGATAATAATGATAACCGGGCGGGTGGCCGTGCTGCTGCTTCAAGGCGTGGACGATACCGACAGGCCACGGTCAGGCAGTGGGATAATAACCCACGCACTAACCCGGGGCGTACTACATTTTACCGTTCTTCTGACGCACGCCCTTCTCAATATCTACAGCGCCGTTCAGTAAACCCTGCTCAAGATTTTAAGGCGCTCATCAAACCAGAAATAATGGTTGATCTGGTGAGTCAATCGGATCATTTCGGTGATCGCTATGATGGTAGAAGTCACTGCCAGTATGCCAATTCAATTAAAAAATACACATCAGCTGCGAAAAGACCGTTAAATCGAACAGAACAAAGCCAGCTGATACGTTTGCTGCAAAATTTTAACGTAACACGGCGTTGGGACTGGAGAAGCCTTACGACAACACTCCATTCATTGACTTCAGCGGGTGTTTTTACCCCTCATAAACCCATGGAGCAGCGTGTTAAGCGTGCTCAGGCTACCTTACTGTCAACACTACTTGATGCCATCATAGTCAAGTGCAACCAAAAACCTCACGCCAGATATGTTGACGCCCTGGGTGTCGCCAACCTGCTGTGGGCCATGGCAAAACTGGTGGACAACGGGCAGGAGCAAACATCAGAACTCAAAGAGACCGTGACCGCCCTGTTGCACCGAGTGAGCGCACAGAAAGCTCAATTTAATGCCCAGCATATTGCCAACTTGGTGTGGGCCATGGCGAAACTGATGGCCAACGGGCAGGAGTGGACACCAGAGCTTAAAGAGGCCGTTTCCGCACTTTTGTCCCTCGTAAACACACAGCAAGCTCACTTTAAACCACAGGAAATCGCCAACCTGCTGTGGGGCATGGCGAAACTGGTGGACAACGGGCAGAAGCAAACACCAGAACTCAAAGAGGCCGTGGCCGCGCTGTTGCCCCGGGTGAACGCACAAAAAGACCAATTTATTCCTCAGGGTATCGCCAACCTGCTGTGGGCCATGGCGAAACTGGTGGACCACGGCCATGATCAGACACCAGAGCTTAAAGGGGCTATGGCCGCGTTATTGCCCAAAGTGAACACTCAGAAAACTAACTTTAACCCACAGGAAATCGTCAACCTGCTGTGGGCCATGGCAAAACTGGCAGACAACAGGCGGAAGAAGACACCAGGTCTCAAAGAGGTCGTGGCCACGTTGTTGCCCCACGTCAACGCACAGAAAGACCAATTTAATACCCAGGGCATCACCAGCCTGCTGTGGGCCATGGCAAAACTGGTGGACAACGGGCTGGAGCTGACACCAGTGCTCAAGGAGGCCGTGGCCGTGCTGTTGCCCTCTGTGAACGCACAGAAAACTAACTTTAAGCCAAAGGAAATCGCTAACCTGCTGTGGGCCATGGCAAAACTGATGGACAACGGGCTGGAGCGGACACCAGGGCTCAACGAGGCCTTAGTTGTGCTGTTGCCCCGCGTAAACACCCAGAAAGCTCACTTTAAACCACAAGGTATCGCCAACCTGTTGTGGGCCATGGCGAAACTGGTGGACAACGGCCAGAAGCAGACACCAGGGCTCAACGAAGCCTTAGGCGCATTGTTGCCCTGCGTGAATGCACAGAAAGCTAACTTTAAACCACAAGGTATCGCCAACCTGTTGTGGGCCATGGCGAAACTGGTGGACAACGGCCAGAAGCAGACACCAGGGCTCAACGAAGCCTTAGGCGCATTGTTGCCCTGCGTGAATGCACAGAAAGACCAATTTATTCCTCAGCATATTGTCAACCTGCTGTGGGCCATGGCAAAACTGGTGGAAAACGGGCAGGCGCTGACACCTGGGCTCAAAGCAACCGTCGCTACGTTGTTGCCCCATGTGAACGCACAAAAAGACCGATTTATTCCTCAGCATATCGCCAACCTGATGTGGGCCATGGCGAAACTGGTGGACTACGGACAGGCGCTGACACCAGGGCTAAAAGCAGCCGTGGCCACGCTGCTGCCCCAAATGAAAACACTGAAAGCCAGCTTTAAAACCCAGGAAAACACCAATCTGCTGTGGGCCATAGCGAAACTGGTGGACAACGGGCAGGCGCTGACACCAGTACTCACAGAAGCCGTAGCCGCGCTGTTGCCCAACGTGAACGCACGGAAAGACCAATTTAATGCCCAGACTATCACCAACCTGCTGTGGGCCATGGCGAAACTGCTGGACAACGGGCAGGCGCTGACCCCAAGGCTCAAAGAGGCCGTGGTCGTGTTGTTGCCCCACGTGAATGCACAGAAAGACCAATTTATTCCTCAGCATATCGCCAACCTCCTGTGGGCCATAGCGAAACTGGGTGAACTCGTTGAGCTGAATTTGGTTAAATCCACGACTGAATATCTGATCTACCAAATCAGTCAATACCCTCAGTTATCTCAGCAAAATATATCGATGTCTCTCTGGGGGGTGATGGTATGCTGTGCCAGGTTGTTTCTAGACTCTAATGCCAATAAAAATAACGTGTTGGAAAAGCATCTGACTGCCCTGTTTACTCGCCTGGAAAATACCTCTCCGGATCTGGAGGATCAATCCGTTATTGCCATGGCCGCAAGCTGGCTTGGCAGAGCGTGTCCGATCGCCCCCCATTACCAGACTAACCCGTCAAAACCTCAAGCCGACTTCCGCACCCTTCTCCAATCATGCATTCCCTCTTTGCAGATTGAGGAAGAAAAAGTCTGAACGCATTACCTCCGGTTGACCTGCTACTGCCAGACCACAACATGGTGATTGAAGTTCAGGGACCGTCTCATTACGTGGGTGGTGATTTCACCACCAGAAATGGTTCGACTCTGCTGAAAATCGCACTGCTGCAAAAATCGGGATTTGAGGTCGTTGAAATCCCGACTAACACTCTTTGTAGCCCGGATTCAATAAAACGATGTATTGATCAAATAAAGAGCAGGGTGGACATCCCCCCACAGGGTCATGGCTCTGTATCACTTAAAAGCGGGTCAGCAAAATGAACTTCTGAACTGCACAGCAGTCTGCCTTTTATATTTTCATGAAGTAATGAAATATAGTTATGGATAGAAGCTCTGCTGGTATCAGTGGTCAATACGCAGGATCCGACAATAATCATAACCGACCGGGTGGCCGTGCTGCTGCTTCGAGGAGTGGACGATACCGACAGGCCACGGTCAGGCAGTGGGATGATAGCCCACGCAATAATCCGGGGCGTACTGCATTTTACCGTTCTTCTGACGCATGCCCTTCTCAACATCTACAGCGCCGTTCAGTACACCCTGCTCAAGATTTTAAGGCGCTCATCAAACCAGAAATAATGGATGACCTGGTGAGTCAATCGGATCATTTCGGTCATCGCTATGATGGGAGAAATCACAGCTGGTATGCCAGTTCAATTAAAAAATACACATTAGCTGCGAAAAGACCGTTAAATCGAGCAGAACAAAGCCAGCTGATACGTTTGCTGCAAAATTTTACCATAACACGGCGTTGGGAGTGGCGAAGCCTTACGACAACACTCCATTCATTGACTTCAGCGGGTGTTTTTACCCCTCATAAACCCATGGATCAGCGTGTTAAGCGTACTCAGGCGGCCTTACTGTCAACACTACTTGATGCCATCATATTCAAGTGCAACCAAAAACCTCACGTCAGGTATGTTGATGCCCAGGGTGTCGCCAACCTGCTGTGGGCCATGGCAAAACTGGTGGACAACGGACAGGAGCAAACATCAGAACTCAAAGAGGCCGTGGCCGCACTGTTGCCCCACGTGAACGCACAGAGATATCAGTTTATTCCTCTGCATATTGCCAACCTGCTGTGGGCCATGGCAAAACTGGTGGACAAAGGGCATCAGCAAACACCAGAACTCAAAGAGGCCGTGACCACGCTGTTGCACCGCGTGAACGCACAGAAAACCCAATTTAATGCCCAGCATATTACCAACTTGCTGTGGGCCATGGCGAAACTGATAGCCAACGGGCAGGAATGGACACCAGAGCTTAAAGAGGCCGTTTCCACACTTTTGCCCCTTGTAAACGCACTGAAAGCTAACTTCAAACCACAGGAAATCGTCAACCTGCTGTGGGCCATGGCGAAACTGGTGGACAACGGGCTGGAGCAGACATCAGGTCTCAAAAAGGCCGTGGCTGCTTTGTTGCCCCACGTGAACGCACAAAGAGCTCACTTTAAACCACAGGAAATCGCCAGCCTGCTTTGGGCCATCGCGAAACTGGTGGACAACGGGCAGGAACTGACACCCCGGCTAAAAGAGGCCGTGACCGTCCTGCTGCCCCACGTGAACGCACAGAAAACTAACTTTAAGCCACAGGAAACTGCCAACCTGCTGTGGGCCATGGCGAAACTGATGAACAACAGGCAGGAGCAGACACCAGGGCTCAAAGCGGCCGTAGCCACGCTGCTGCCCCTCGTGAAAGCACTGAAAGCCAACTTTAACCCCCGGGAAATCGCCAACCTGCTGTGGGCCATGGCGAAACTGGTGGACAACGGGCAGGCGCAGACACCAGAATTCAAAGAAGCCGTAGCCGTGCTGTTGCCCCACGTGAACGCACATAATGACGAATTAAATGCCCAGGATATCGCCATCCAGCTGTGGGCCATGGCGAAACTGGTGATCAACGGGCAGGAGCAGACGGCAGAGCTCAACGAGGCCTTGATCGTACTTTTATCCCAATTGAACGCAAGGAAAGACCAGTTTATTCCTCAGCATATCTCCCACCTGCTGTGGGCCATGGCGAAACTGGGTGAACTCGTTGAGCTGAATTTGGTTAAATCCACGACTGAATATCTGGTCTACCAAATCAGTCAATACCCTCAGTTATCTCAGCAAAATATATCGATGTCTCTCTGGGGGGGGGGGATGGTATGCTGTGCCAGGTTGTTTCTAGACTATAATGCCAATAAAAATAACGTGTTGGAAAAACATCTGGCTGTCCTGTTTTCTCGCCTGGAAAATACATCTCCGGATAATGTAGAGGATCAATCCGTTATTGCCATGGCCGCAAGCTGGCTTGGCAGAGCGTATCCGATCCCCCATTACCAGACTAACCTGTCAAAACCTCAAACCGACTTCCGCGATCAACTTCAATCATCTATTCCCACTTTAAAGATTGAAGCAGAAAGGAGTCTGAACTCATTACCTCCGGTTGATCTGCTCCTGCCAGACCACAATATTATTATTGAAATTCAGGGATCCTCTCATTACGTGTGTGGTGATTTCAAAACCAGGAATGGTTCGACTCTGCTGAAAATCGCACTGCTGAAAAAAGCAGGATTTGAGGTCATTGAAATCCCGACTAACACCTTTTTGAACCCGGATTCAATAAAACGATGTATTGATGAAATAAAGACCAGGGTGGACATCCTGCCACAGGGTCATGGCTCTGTATCATATAAAATCGGATGGGCAGATGAGGCAAACGTTACCACCGAAGAGCATTCAGAAAAGCTAACAGGCAAACCAGAAAAAAGAAAAAGGAAGAGAAAAAAAAGGCAATAAGTCGTTGGCCAAAATGATTTGAAAATAACGGATTGGTGGCATGAGAAATAGATGTGTATCCCCAATGCCCCGGTTTTATAGACACTTCAGTAAAATGAACTTCTGAACAGAACAGCAGTCTACTTTTTATATTTTCATGCATTAATGAAATATAGTTATGGACGGAAGCTCAGCCGGTATCAGTGGTCAATACGCAAAATCAGATAATAATCATAACCGACCGGGTGGCCGTGCTGCTACTTCGAGGCGTGGACGATACCGACAGGCCACGGTCAGGCAGTGGGATGATAGCCCACGCAATAATCCGGGGCGTACGGCATTTTACCGTTCTTCTGACGCACGCCCTTCTCAATATCTACAGCGCCGTTCAATTAACCCTGCTCAAAATTTTAACGCACTCATCAAACCAGAAATAATGGATGATCTGCTGAGTAAATCGGATCATTTCGGTCATCGCTATGATGGAAGAGATCACGGTCTATATGCCAGTTCAATTAAAAAATACACGTCCGCGTCTAAAAGACCGTTAAATCGAGCTGAACAAAGCCAGCTGATGCATTTTCTGCAAAATTTCACAGTCACACGGAGCTGGAATTGGCGAAGCCTGACGACAACATTTCACTCATTAACTTCAGCGGGTGTTTTTACCCCTCATAAGCCCGTGGATCAGCGTGTTAAGCTCACCCAAGCTGCTTTATTGTCCATGCTATTTGATGCAATAACGTTCAAGTGCAACCACAAACCTCAAGCCAGGGATATCGATGCCCGGGGAATCGTCAACCTGCTGTGGGCCATGGCAAAACTGGTGGACAACGGGCTGGAACGGACACCAAAGTTCAAAAAGGCTGTGGCCGCCCTTTTGCCCCACGCAAACACACAGAAAGAGCAACTTGTTCCTCAGCATATCGCTAATCTGCTGTGGGCCATGGTGAAACTGGTGAGCAACGGGCAAGAACAGACACCCGGGCTCAAAAAGGCCGTGGTTGTACTGTTGCCCCACGTGAAAACACAGAAAGACCAATTTAATCCTCAGCATATCGCTAACCTGCTGTGGGCCATGGCGAAACTGGTGGACAACGGGCAGGAGTGGATACCTGGGCTCAAAGAGGCTCTGGTTGCGCTGCTGCCCCACGTGAGCGTACAAAAAGTCAGCTTTAATCCACAGGAAATCACTAACCTGCTGTGGGCCATGGCTAAATTCGTGGTCAATGGGCAGGAGCAGACACCCGGGCTCAGCGAAGCCGTGGCCGAGCTGCTGCCACACGTCAACGCGCAGCAAGACCAATTTAATGCCCAGGATATCGCCAACCTGCTGTGGGCCATGGCGAAACTGGTGGTTAACGGACAGGAGCAGACGCCAGAGCTCAAAGAAACCCTGGCCACGCTATTGCCCCAGGTAAACGTACATAAAGACCAGTTCAATCCCCAGGGTATCGCCAACGTGCTGTGGGCCATGGCGAAACTGGTGGACAACGGGCTGGAGCGAACACCAGAACTTAACAGAGCCGTGGCCGGGCTGTTGCACCACGTGAACGCAAAGGCTAACAATCCACAGGAAATCGCCAACCTGCTCTGGGCCATAGCGAAACTGGTGGACAACGGGCTGGAGCGGACAGCAGAGTTCAAAGAGGCCCTGGCCGTGCTGTTGCCCCAAGTGGTCGCACAAAAAGCTAACAGTAAACCACAGGAAATAACCAACCTGCTGTGGGCCGTGGCGAAACTGGTGGACAACGGACTGGAGTGGACACCAGACCTCAAAAAAGCGGTAGCCAGGCTGTTGCCCCACGTGAACGCACAGAAGGCTAACTTTACCCTACAGGCTATTGCCAACCTGCTGTGGGCCATGGCGAAACTGGTGGACAACGGGCTGGAGCTGACGCCAGAGTTCAAAGAAGTCGTGGCCAGGCTGTTACCCCATGTGAACGCACAGGCAGCTAACTTTAACCCACAGAGTATTACCAACCTGCTGTGGGCCATGGCGAAACTGGTGGATAACGGGCAGGAACGGACCCCGGAAATCAACGAGACCATGGCCGCGCTGTTGCCACACGTGAACGTAAAGAAAGACCAATTTAAGGCCCAGGAAATCGCCAACCTGCTGTGGGCCATGGCGAAACTGGTGGACAACGGGCTGGAGTGGACAGCAAGGCTCAACCAGGCCGTGGCCGCACTGTTGCCCTGCGTTAACGCACAGAAAGACCAATTTATTCCTCAGCATATCGCCAACCTGCTGTGGGCCATGGCGAAACTGGTGGACAACGGACTGGAGCAGACACCAGAACTCAAAGAGGCCATGACCGCGCTGTTACCCAACGTGAATGCGCAGAGAGACCAATTTGTCCCTCAGCATATCGCCAACCTGCTGTGGGCCATGGCGAAACTGATAGACGGCAGGCAAGAGTGGCTCCCGGGGCTCAACGGGGCGGTTGCCGCTCTGCTGCCCTGCGTAAACGCACAGAAAGACCAATTCAGTGCCCAGGGTATCACCAACCTGCTGTGGGCCATGACCAAACTGGTGGACAACGGACTGGAGCAGACACCAGAGCTCAAAGCGGCCCTGGCGGCGCTGTTTGCCCAAATGAATGCACAGAAAGAACAATTTAATGCCCAGGGTATCGCCAACCTGCTGTGGGCCATGGCAAAACTGGGTGAGTTCGTTGAGCTGGGTGTGGTGACCTCTACCTTTGAATCTTTTGTCCACCGAATCAGTACCAACCCTCAGCTCTCTGCGCAAGAGATATGGATGTCTCTCTGGGGAGTCATGGTGTGCTGTGCCAGGCTGTTTCTAGACTCCCATGCTAAAAATAACGTGCTTGAACAGCACATGGATGACCTGTTTACTCGCCTGAAAAATACCTCCCCGAATAATGAAGAGAATCAATGCACCATTGCCATGGCCGCCAGTTGGCTTGGCAAAGCGTGTCCGGTCACCCCCCATTACCAGGCAATCATTTCAAAACCTCAAAGCGTCGTCCGAGATCAACTCCAATCATGCATTCCATCATTAAAGATTGAAGAAGAAAAGAGTCTGTGTTCATTACCTCCTGTCGATTTGCTACTGCCAGACCACAACATTGTGATTGAAGTTCAGGGACCGTTTCATTACGTGAGTGGTGATTTCAAAACCCGCAATGGGTCGACTCTGCTAAAAATCGCACTGCTGCAAAAAGCAGGATTTGAGGTCTTTGAAATCCCGACGAACACGCTTTGGCGACCGGGTTCAATAAAACGATATGTTGATCAAATAAAGACCAGGGTAGCCATCCCGCCACAGGATCATGGCTGTGCATCACTTAACAGCGGGTGGCAATCCTCTGATCAGCATTACTTAACCGCCGAAGCACATTTAGAAAAACAAACAGGCAAACCCGGAAAAAGGAAGAAAAAAAGCCAATAACTGCTTCAATTTATAAACACTTAAGCAAAATGAACTTCTGAACTGCACAGCAGTCTGCTTCTTATATTTTCATGAATTAATGAAATATAATTATGGACAGAAGCTCTGCTGGCATCAGTGATAAATACGCAAGATCGGCTAATGATTATAACCAGCCGAATGATCATGCCGATTGTTCAAAGCGTGGTCGATATGGACATTGTTCAGTCAGACAGTGGCATAATCCTCCCCGCACAAACCCGGGGCGTAATGACTTTTACCGTTCTTCTGACGTATGCCCTGGTCAACATCTACAGTACCGTTCAGTAAACCCTGCACAAGATTTTAATGCGCTTATTAAACCAGAAATAATGGATGATCTGGTGAATAAATCCTATCATTTCGGCCATCGTTATGATGGAAGAAATCACGGGCAATATGCCATTTCAATTAAAAACTACACGTTAGCTGCTGAAAGACCGTTAAACAGGACTGAACAAAGCCAGCTGATACATTTGCTGCAAAATTTCACCGCAACACCGAGTTGGAATTGGCGAAGCCTGACGTCAACACTTCATTCACTGACTTCAGCGGGCGTTTTTACCCCTCATACCCCCATAGATCAGAGTGTTAAGCTTACTCAAGCTGCCTTATTATCAACGTTACTTGATGCAATCATATTCAATTGCAACCAAAAACCTCAAGCCATGGATATTGAAGCCCGGGCAATTGCCAACCTGCTGTGGGCCATGGCGAAACTGGTGGACAACGGGCTGGAGCGGACACCAGGACTCAAAGAGGCCGTGGCCGCGCTGTTACCCCAGGTGAGCGCATATAAAGACCAATTTATTCCTCAGAATATCACCAACCTGCTGTGGGTCATGGCGAAACTGATGGACAACTGGCGGGAGCAGACACCCGCGCTCAACGAGGCCATAGCCGCGCTGTTGCCCCGCGTGAACGCACAGAAAGACCAATTTAATGCCCAGGGTATCACCAACCTGCTGTGGGCCATGGCGAAACTGATGGACAACGGGAAGGAGCGGACACCAGCGCTCAACGAGGCCGTGGCCGCGCTGTTGCCCCTCGTGAACGCACAGCAGGCTCACTTTAAACCACAGGGTATCGCCAACCTGCTGTGGGCCATGGCAAAACTGGTGGACAACGGACAGGAGTGGACACCAGGGCTCAACGAGGCCGTGACCGCGCTATTGCCCCACGTGAACGCACAGAAAGCCAACTTTAAACCACAGGGCATCGCCAACCAGCTCTGGGCCATGGCGAAACTGCTGGACAACGGTCACGAGCAGACACCAAATCTCAAAGAAGCCGTGGACGCTCTGTTGTCCCAGGTGAACGCACAGAAAACAAACTTTAAACCACAGGGCATCGCCAACCAGCTCTGGGCCATGGCGAAACTGCTGGACAACGGTCACGAGCAGACACCAAATCTCAAAGAAGCCGTGGACGCCCTGTTGCCCCAGGTGAACGCACAGCAAGCTAACTTTAATCCACAAGGTATCGCCAACCTGCTGTGGGCCATGGCGAAACTGGTGGACCACGGGCTGGAGCAGACACCAGGACTCAAACAGGCCGTGGCCGCGCTGTTGCCCTTCGTGAACAGACAGAAATACCAATTTAATTCCCAGAATACCGTCAACCTGCTGTGGACCATGGCGAAACTGGTGGACAACGAGCAGGAGCAGACACCAGAACTCAACGAAGCCGTTGCCGCGCTGTTACCCCACGTGACTGCTCAGAAACACCAGTTTATTCCACAGGAAATCGCTAACCTGCTGTGGGCCATGGCGAAACTGGGTGACAACGGGCAAGAACAGGTGCCAGAGCTCAACCGGGTCGTGACCATGCTGTTGCCCCACGTGAACGCACAGAAAGCTAATTTTAAACCACAGGAAATCACCAACCTGCTGTGGGCCATGGCGAAACTGGGTGAGCTCATTGAGCTGAACGCAGTTACCTCTACGTTCGAATCGCTGGTCTACAAAATCAGTGAAAACCCGCAGCTCTCTCAGCAAGGGATATTGATATCTCTCTGGGGAGTCATGGTATGCTGTGCCAGGCTGTTCATGGTCTCCAATGCCAATAAAAATAACGTGCTTGAAAAGCACATAGTTGACCTGTTTACCCGTCTGGAAAAATCATCCCCGGATAATGAAGAGGAACAAACCATCATTGCCATGGCCGCAAGTTGGCTTGGGAGAGCGTCTCCGGTCGTCCCCCATTACGAGATTCTCATATCAAAACATCAATCCGACTTTCGCAATCAGCTCCAATCCTGCATTCCATCTTTGCAGATTGAAGAAGAAAAGAGCCTGAACTCATTACCGCCGGTTGACCTGATACTGCCAGATCACAACATGGTGATTGAAATACAGGGAAAGTTTCATTACGTGAATGGTGATTTCAAAACCAGGAATGGGTCGACTCTGCTGAAAATCGCACTGTTGCAAAAAGCAGGATTTGAGGTCATTGAAATCCCGGTTAACCAGCTTTGGAAACCGGATGTAATTATTGATCAAATAAAGACCAGGGTGGCCATTCCACCACAGGGCCATGGCAGTGCATCAGTTACAATCGGGTGCGTAGATAAGACAAACGTTAGCGCCGTCAAAGAGTGTCAATCCTCAGATCAACGTTGCTTAGCCGCCGGGGAACATTTAGAAAAGCAAACAGACAAACCAAAAAATAGAAAAAAGAAAAGAAAAAAACTCATAAACATTTCAGCAAAATGAACTTCTGAACAGAACCGCAGTCTGCTTTTTATATTGTCATGAATTAATGAAATATAATTATGCATAGAACCTCTGCTGATATCAGTGGTCAATACGCAAAATCAGGTAGTGATGACAACCATCCGGATAACCATGCCGCTTCTGCCAGGCGTGGACGATATAGCGAGTGTACAGTCCGACAGTGGGATCATCCCCCACGCCAGGGACGTAATGCATTTTACCACTCTCCTGGCACACGCCCTCCTCAAAATCTACTGCGCCGTTCAGTAAACCTTGCTCAGGATTTTAATTCCCTCATAAAAAAAGAAACAATCAATACTCTGGTGAATAAATCGAATCGTTTCGGTCCTGAATATGATGGGAGATATCACGGTCATTATGCCAGCTCAATTAAAAAATACACGTTAGCGGCTAATAGACCGTTAAATCGAATAGAACAAAGTCAGCTGATGCGTTTGCTGCAAAATTTTACTGCAACACGGAGCTGGAATTGGCGAAGCCTGACGACAACATTTCATTCATTTACTTCAGCGGGTGTTTTTATCCCTCATAAGCCCGTGGATCAGCGTGTTAAGCTCACTCAAGCTGCTTTATTGTCGGCGCTATTTGATGCAATAACGTTCAAGTGCAACCAAAAACCTCAAGCCTGGGATATCGATGCCAGGGGCATCGTCAACCTGCTGTGGGCCATGGCAAAGCAGGTGGACAACGGGCACGAGCGGACACCAGGGCTCAAAGAGGCCGTGGCTGCGCTGTTGCCCCACGTGAATGGACAGAAAGCTGATTTTAAACCACAGGAAATCGCCAACCTGCTGTGGGCCATGGCGAAACTGGTGAACAACGGGCAGGAGCAGACACCAGAACTGAAAGAGGCCGTGGTCGCACTGTTGCTCCTGGTGAACGCACAGAAAGCCAACTTTAGACCACAGGGTATCGCCAACCTGCTGTGGGCCATGGCGAAACTGGTGGACAGCGGGCAGAACTGGATACCTGGGTTCAAAGAGGCCGTGGCCGTGTTGTTGCCCCAGATGAACGCCCAGAAAAACAACTTTAAACCTCAGGAAATCGCCAACCTGCTGTGGGCCATGGCGAAACTGGCGGACAACGGACAGGAGCGGACACCAGAACTCAAAGAAGCCGTGGCCGCACTGTTGATCCTGGTGAACGCACAGAAAACTCACTTTACACCTCAGGGTATCGCCAACCTGCTGTGGGCCACGGCTAAACTGCTGGACACCGGGCAGGAGCGGACAACAGAGTTCAATGAGGCCGTGGTCGGGCTGCTGCCCCAAGTGAACGCACAGAAAGCTCAATTTAAACCTCAGGAAATCGCTCAGTTGCTGTGGTCCATGGCAAAACTGGTGGACAACGGCCAGGAACAGACGCCAGAGTTCAACGAGGCCATGGCCGCGCTATTGCCTTACGCAAGCACACAGAAAGCACAATTTAAACCACAGGAAATCGCCAACCTGCTCTGGGCCATAGCGAAACTGGTGGACAACGGGCAGAAATCGACACCAGGTTTCAACGAGGCAGTGACTGCGCTGTTGCCTTATGTGAACGCCCGGAAAAACCAATGTAATGCACAGGATATAGCCAGCCTGCTGTGGGCCATGGCGAAACTGGCGGACAACGGGCTGGAGCGGACACCAGAACTCAACGAAGCCGTGAACGCGCTGTTGCCCCGCGCGAGGGCACAGAAAGACCAATTTATTCCTCAGCATATCGCCAACCTGCTGTGGGCCATGGCGAAACTGGTGGACAAAGGGCTGGAGCAAACATCAGGGCTCTACGAGGCTGTGGCCGTGCTGTTGCCCATGGTAAACGCACTTAAAGACCAATTTATACCTCAGCATATCGCCAACCTGCTGTGGGCCATGGCGAAACTGGTGGACACCAGACAGGACCAGACACCAGAGTTCAACGAGGCCGTGGCTACGCTGTTGCCCCACGTGAACGCACTGAAGGACCAATTTAATCCTCAGGGTATCGCCAACCTGCTGTGGGCCATGGCGAAACTGGTGGACAACGGGCTGGAGCGAACACCGGAGTTTAACCAGGCTGTGGTCGTGCTGTTGCCTCATGTGAAGGCGCAGAAAGGCCAATTTAATGCTCAGGGTATTACCAACCTGCTCTGGGCCATGGCAAAACTGGTGGACACCAGACAGGACCAGACACCAGAGTTCAACGAGGCCGTGGCTGCGCTGTTGCCCCACGTGAACGCACTGAAGGACCAGTTTAATCCTCAGGGTATCGCCAACCTGCTGTGGGCCATCGCAAAACTGGGTGAACTCATTGAGCTGAACGAGTTTACCACCACGTGCGAATTGCTTGTCTACCAAATCCGTGAAACTCCCCGGCTCTCTCAGCAAACCCTATTGATGTCTCTCTGGGGCGTCATGGTATGCTGCGCCAGGTTGTCTCTCGCCACTGCCAATAAAAATGATGTACTTGAAAAACTCATGGATGACCTGTTTACTCGCCTGGGCAATACCTCCCCCGACAATGAAGAGGATCAATCCATCATGGCCATGGCCGCAAGCTGGCTTGGCAGGACGTGTCCGGTCATCCCCCATTACCAGACAACCATTTCAATACCTCAATCCAATTTCCGTCATCAACTCCAATCATGCATGCCCTCTTTAAAGATTGAAGAAGAAAAGTGTCTGAACTTGTTGCCTCCGGTTGACCTGCTACTGCCAGATCACAACATGGTGATTGAAATTCAGGGACCATCTCATTACGCAAGTGCTGATTTCCAAACCAGGAATGGTTCGACTCTGCTGAAAATCGCTCTGCTGAAAAAATCAGGATTTGAAGTCATTGAAATCCCGGCCAACATGCTTCGGAATCAGGATTCAATGAAATTATATATTGACCGGCTAAAGACCAGGGCAGGCATCGGGCCACAGGGTCATTCTGTATCATGATTTGGCAATAACGAAAGGGTGGCAAGGAGTAGATGAGTATCCCCAACCACGTGGTTTGATAGACATTTCAGCAAAATGAACTTCTGAACAGAGCAGCAGTCTGCTTTTTATATTCTCATGAATTAATGAAATATAATTATGCATAGAACCTCTGCTGGCATAAGTGGTAGATACGCAAGATCAGATAATAATTACAACCAACCGGACAACCATGCCGCTTGTTCAGAGCGTGGACAGTATAGACATGCCACCGTCAGAAAGAGAGATAATATCCCCCGCACTACTCCGGAGCGTAATGAATTTTACCACGCTTCTGCCCCATACTTTGCCCAAAACCTGCCGTGCCGTTCAATAAACCCTGCTCAAGATTTCAATGCCCTCATCAAACAGGAAGTAATGGATGATTTGATGAGTAAATCGGATCGTTTCGGTTATCGTTATGATGGGAAAAATCACAGTCAATATGCCAATTCAATTAAGAGATACACATTAGCTTCGCAAAGCCCGTTAACCCGAGCGGAACAAAGCCAGCTGATGATTTTTTTGCAAGATTATACCGCCACACGGCGTTGGAGTTGGCGAAGCCTGACAACAACACTTCATTCATTTACTTCAGCGGGTGTTTTTACCCCTCATAAACCCGTGGATGTTCGTGTCAGGCACACTCAGGGCACCTTATTGTCAATGCTGTTTGATGCAATAGTATTCAAGTGCAACCGAAAAGCTGCAGCGTGGGATATTGATGCCCAGGGAATCACCAATCTGCTGTGGGCCATGGCCAAACTGGTCGACAGCGGGCAGGAGCGAACACCAGGCCTCATCAAGGCTATGGCCGCGCTGTTGCCCCATGTGAACGCACAAAAAGATCAATTTAATGCTCAGGGGATCAGCAACCTGCTGTGGGCCATGGCGAAACTGGTGGTCAACGGGCAGAAGCGGACTCCGGGGATCAATGAAGCCGTGGCTGCGCTGTTGCCACATGTGAACCTACAGAAAGCGAACTTTAAACCATGGGGAATCGCCAGCCTGCTGTGGGCCATAACCAAACTGGTTGAACACGGACAGGAGCAAACACCAGAACTCAACAAAGCCCTGGCTGCGTTGTTGCCCCAGGTAAACGCACAGAAAACTGACTTTAAACCACGGGAAATTGCCAACCTGCTGTGGGCCATGGCGAAGCTGTTGGACAACGGGCTGGAGCAGACACCAGAGCTTAAAGCAGCTGTGGCCGCACTGTTGCCCTGTGTGAACGCACAGAAAGGCCTATTTAATGCGCAGGATATCACCAACCTTGTCTGGGCCATGGCGAAACTGCTGGACCACGGGCTGGAGCAGACAACAGATCTCAGCGAGGCCGTAGCGGCGCTATTGCCCCTCGTGAACGCACAGAAAGCCAACTTTAAACCACAGGGTATCGTCAACCTGCTGTGGGCCATGGCAAAACTGGTGGACACCGGGCTGGAGCAGACCACCGATCTCAGCGAGACCATAGCCGTGCTATTGCCCCACGTGAACGCACAGAAGGACCAATTTAATTCTCAGGGTATCGCCAACCTGCTGTGGGCCATGGCAAAACTGGTGGACAACGGGCTGGATCAGACAGCAGAACTCAAAGAGGCCGTGGCCGCGTTGCTGCTTCGCGTGAACGCACAGAAAGAACCATTTATTCCTCAGCAAATCGCCAACCTGCTGTGGGCCATCGCGAAACTGGTGGACAACAGGCAGGAATGGACACCAGAACTCAACGAGGCTGTGGCCACGCTGTTGCCCCATGTGAACGGACAAAAAGACCAGTTTATGGCCCTGCAAATCACCAACCTGATGTGGGCCATGGCAAAACTGGTGGACAACGGGCTGGAGCAGACAGCAGAACTCAAAGAGAGGGTGGCCGCGCTATTGCCCAAGGTGAAGGCACAGAAAGCTGATTTTGAACCAGGGGGTCTCGCCAACCTGCTGTGGGCCACGGCAAAACTGGTGGACCACGGGCAGGAAAGGACGCCAGAGCTCAACGGGACTCTGGCCGCGCTGTTGCCTCACGTGATGACACAGAAAGCTGAATTTAAACCAAAGGAAATCGCCAACCTGCTGTGGGCTATGGCGAAACTGTTGGACAACAATCAGGAGCGAACACCAGGACTCGAAAAGACCGTGGCCGCGCTGTTGCCTTATGTGAACACTCAGAAAAGCCAATTTAATGCACAGGATATCGCCAACCTGCTGTGGGCCATGGCAAAACTGGTGGATAACGGACAGGACCGGACACCAGGGCTCAACCAGGCCGTGGCTACACTGTTGATTCACGTGAACCCACAGGAACAACAATTTATTCCCAAGCATATCGCCAGCCTGCTGTGGGCCATAGCGAAACTGGTGGACAACGGGCTGGAGCAAACATCACGGCTCTACGAGGCTGTGGCCTTGCTGTTGCCCATGGTAAACGTACTGAAAGACCAATTAATTCCCCAGCATATCACCAACCTGCTGTGGGCCATGGCGAAACTGGTGGACAACGGGCTGGAGCAAACACCGGAGTTTAACCAGGCTGTGGCCGTGCTGTTGCCTCATGTGAAGGCGCAGAAAGGCCAATTTAATGCCCAGGGTATTACCAACCTGCTCTGGGCCATGGCAAAACTGGTGGACAATAAACAGGACCAGACACCAGAGTTCAACGAGGTCGTGGCTGCGCTGTTGCCCCACGTGAACGCACTGAAGGACCAGTTTAATCCTCAGGGTATCGCCAACCTGCTGTGGGCCATGGCAAAACTGGGTGAACTCATTGAGCTGAACGAGTTTACCACCACGTGCCAATCGCTTGTCTACCAAATCCGTGAAACTCCCCGGCTCTCTCAGCAAACCCTATTGATGTCTCTCTGGGGCGTCATGGTATGCTGCGCCAGGTTGTCTCTCGCCACTGCCACTAAAAATGATGTGCTTGAAAAACTCATGGATGACCTGTTTACTCGCCTGGGCAATACCTCCCCCGACAATGAAGAGGATCAATCCATCATGGCCATGGCCGCAAGTTGGCTTGGCAGAACCTGTCCGGTCATCCCCCATTACCAGACAACCATTTCAATACCTCAAGCCAATTTCCGTGATCAACTCCAATCATGCATTCCCTCTTTAAAGATTGAAGAAGAAAAGTGTCTGAACTTGTTGCCTCCGGTTGACCTGCTATTGCCAGATCACAACATGGTGATTGAAATTCAGGGACCATCTCATTACGCAAGTGCTGATTTCACAACCAGGAATGGTTCGACTCTGCTGAAAATCGCACTGCTGAAAAAATCAGGATATGAAGTCATTGAAATCCCGGCCAACATGCTTCGGAATCAGGATTCAATGAAATTATATATTGACTGGATAAAGGCCAGGGCAGACATCGGGCCACAGGGTCATTCTGCATCATGATTTGGCAATAAGTAGTTAACCAAATGAAATCATATATTTCAGCAAAATGAACTTCTGAACAGAACAGCAGTCTGTTTTTTATATTTTCATGAATTAATGAAATATAACTATGCATAGAAGCTCTGCTGGTATCGGTGGTCAATACGCAGGATCCGGTAATAATTACCACCAACCGGATGACCGTGCCGCTTATTCAGGGCGTGGACAATATAGACATGCCACCGTCAGAAAGAGGGATAACATCCCCCGCACGACTCCGGAGCGTAATGAATTTCACCACTCTTCTGCCCCATACTTTTCCCAAAACCTGCCGCGCCGTTCAGTAAACCCTGCTCAAGATTTCAATGCCCTCATCAAACAGGAAGTAATGGATGATCTGATGAGTAAATCGGATCATTTCGGTTATCGTTATGATGGGAAAAATCACAGTCAATATGCCAATTCAATTAAGAGATATACGTTAGCTTCGCAAAGCCCCCTGACCCGAGCGGAACAAAGCCAGCTGATGATTTTTTTGCAAGATTATACCGCCACACGGCGCTGGAGTTGGCGAAGCCTGACAACAACACTTCATTCATTTACTTCAGCGGGTGTTTTTACCCCTCATAAACCCGTGGATGTTCGTGTCAGGCACACGCAGGGTGCGTTATTGTCAACGCTGCTTGATGCAATAGTATTCAAGTGCAACCAAAAACCTCAAGCCTGGGACATTGATGCTCGGGGAATCGCCAACCAGCTGTGGACCATGGCCAAACTGGTAGACAGTGGACAGGAGCGAACACCGGGGTTCAACGAGGCTATTGCCGCGCTGTTGCCCCATGTGATCGCACAAAAAGATCAATTTACTACTCAGGGGATCGCCAACCTGCTGTGGGCCATGGCGAAACTGGCGGTCAACAGGCAGGAGCGGACTCCGGGGCTCAATGAGGCCGTGGCTGCGCTGTTGCCACAAGTGAACATACAGAAAACTAACTTTAAACCACAGGGGATCACCAACCTGCTGTGGGCCATAACAAAACTGGTTGAACACGGTCAGGAGCGTACACCAGAGCTCAATAAGGCCGTGGCCGCGTTGTTGCCCCAGGTAAACGCACAGAAAACTGACTTTAAACCGGGGGAAATTGCCAACCTGCTGTGGACCATGGCGAAACTGATGGACAACAGGCAGGAGCCAACACCACAGCTCGAAGAAACCGTGGCCGTGCTGTTGCCCCATGTGAACGCGCGGAAAGGCAAATTTAATGCTCAGGATATCGCCAACCTGCTCTGGGCCATGGCAAAACTGTTGGACAACGGGCAGGAACAAACACCAGAGTTCAAAGAGGCTCTGGTTACATTGTTGCCCCAGGTGAACGAACAGAAAGCCAAACTTAACCCGCAGGAAATCGCCAACCTGCTATGGGCCATGGCGAAACTGGTGGATAACGGACTGGAACAGACAACAGATCTCAGCGAGGCCGTAGCCGAGCTATTGCCCCACGTGAACGCTCAGAAAGCCAACTTTAAACCACAGGGTATCGCCAACCTGCTATGGGCCATGGCAAAACTGGTGGACCACGGGCTGGATCAGACAGCAGAACTCAAAGAGGCCGTGGCCGCGTTGCTGCTTGGCGTGAACGCACAGAAAGAACAATTTACTCCTCAACAAATCGCCAACCTGCTGTGGGCGATCGCGAAACTGGTGGACAACAGGCAGGAATGGACACCAGAGCTCAACGAGGCTGTGGCCGCGCTGTTGCCCCGGATGAACGGACAAAAAGACCAGTTTATTGCTCAGCATATCACCAACCTGATGTGGGCCATGGCAAAACTGGTGGACAACGGGCTGGAGCAGACAGCAGAACTCAAAGAGGCCGTGGCCGCGCTATTGCCCAACGTGAAGGCACAGAAAGCTGATTTTAAACCACAGGGTACCGCCAACCTGCTGTGGGCCATGGCAAAACTGGTGGACAATGGGCAGGACAGGACACCAGAGTTCAACGGGGCTCTGGCCGCGTTGTTGCCCCTCGTGATGGCACAGGAATCTGAATTTAAACTAAAGGAAATCACCAACCTGCTGGGGGCCATGGCGAAACTGGTGGACAATAAACTGGAGAGAGCAACAGGACTCGAAAAGACCGTGGCCGCGCTGTTGCCTCATGTGAACGCACAGAAAAGCCAATTTAATGCGCGGGATATCGCCAATCTGCTGTGGGCCCTGGCAAAACTGGTGGACAATGGACAGGACCGGACACCTCAGCTCAACGAGGCCGTGGCTGCTCTGTTGATTCTCGTGAACCCACAGAAAAAACAATTTATTCCTCAGCATATCGCCAACCTGCTGTGGGCCATGGCCAAACTGGTGGACAACGGGCTGGAGCGAACACCAGAGTTTAACGAGGCTGTGGCCGTGCTGTTGCCCCTGGTAAACGCACAGAAAGACCAGTTTATTCCCCAGCATATCGCCAACCTGCTGTGGGCCATGGCGAAACTGGTGGACAACGGGCTGGAGCGAACACCAGAGTTTAACGAGGCTGTGGCCGTGCTGTTGCCTTATGTGACCGCGCAGAAAGGCCAATTTAATGCTCAGGGTATCACCAACCTGCTCTGGGCCATGGCCAAACTGGTGGACAGCAAACAGGACCAGACACCAGAGTTCAACGAGCCCGTGGCTGCGCTGTTGCCTCACGTGAACGTACTGAAGGACCAATTTAATCCTCAGGGTATCGCCAACCTGCTGTGGGCCATGGCAAAACTGGGTGAACTCATTGAACTGAACGAGTTTACCGCCACATGCGAATCGCTTGTCTACCAAATCCGTGAACCCCCCCGGCTCTCTCAGCAAGCCATATTGATGTCTCTCTGGGGCGTCATGGTATGCTGTGCCAGGTTGTCTCTGGTCGCCACTGCCAATAAAAACCATGTGCTTGAAAAACACATAGATGACCTGTTTACTCGCCTGGGAAATACACCTCCCGACAATGAAGATGATCAATCCATCATTGCCCTGGCCGCAAGCTGGCTTGGCAGAACGTGTCCGATCATCCCCCATTACCAGACAACCATTTCAATACCTCAATCCAATTTCCTTGATCAACTCCAATCATGCATTCCCTCTTTAAAGATTGAAGAAGAAAAGAGTCTGAACTCATTGCCTCCGGTTGACCTGCTACTGCCAGATCACAACATTGTTATTGAAATTCAGGGACCATCTCATTACGCAAGTGCTGATTTCAAAACCAGGAATGGTTCGACTCTGCTGAAACTTGCACTGCTGAAAAAATCAGGATTTGAAGTCATTGAAATCCCGGCTAACATACTTTGGAATCAGGATTTAATGAAATCATATATTGATCAAATAAAGACCAGGGCAGGCATCCCGACACAGGTTCATTCTGTATCACTTAGCAGAGATGCGGCATACGTTACTACCGATAAAAGACGGGAAGAGGACAGTTACTTAACCGTCAAAGAACCTTCAGAAGAACAAACAGGTAAACCAAAAAGGAGAAAAAGGAAAAAAAGGACGAGAAAAAACCAGTAAGCTCCTCCCTTCCATCATGATTCAAGAACCGTTTTCACCTTCAAGGAAGTGCCAGCGTTGAGCACCTGTTGCCCATGCAGCTCGCCCCGGGTGATTTGGAAATAATGAATGGGTGGCATCAGGAGTCAATGAGTATCCCCAACCGTGTGGTTTTATCGATATTTCAGCAAAATGAACTTCTGAACAGAACAGCAGTCTGTTTTTTATATTTTCATGAATTAATGAAATATAACTATGCATAGAAGCTCTGCTGGTATCGGTGGTCAATACGCAGGATCCGGTAATGATTACAATCAACCGGATGACCGTGCCGCTTATTCAGGGCGTGGACAATATAGACATGCCACCGTCAGAAAGAGGGATAATATCCCCCGCACGACTCCGGAGCGTAATGAATTTCACCACTCTTCTGTCCCATATTTTGCCCAAAACCTGCCTTGCCGTTCAGTAAACCCTGCTCAAGATTTCAATGCCCTCATCAAACAGGAAGTAATGGATGATCTGATGAGTAAATCGGATCATTTCGGTTATCGTTATGATGGGAGAAATCACAGTCAATATGCCAATTCAATTAAGAGATACACGTTAGCTTCGCAAAGCCCCTTAACCCGAGCGGAACAAAGCCAGCTGATGATTTTTTTGCAAGATTATACCGCCACACGGCGTTGGAGCTGGCGAAGCCTGACAACAACACTTTACTCATTTACTTCAGCGGGTGTTTTTACCCCTCATAAACCCGTGGATGAGCGTGTCAGGCACACGCAGGGTGCCTTATTGTCAACGCTGCTTGATGCAATAATATTCAAGTGCAACCAAAAACCTCAAGCCAGGGACATTGATGCCCGGGGAATCGCCAATCAGCTGTGGGCCATGGCCAAACTGGTAGACAGCGGGCAGGAGCGAACACCAGTGTTCAACGAGGCTATGGCCGCGCTGTTGCCCCATGTGAACGCACAAAAAGATCAATTTAATGCTCAGGGGATCTCCAACCTGCTGTGGGCCATGGCGAAACTGGCGGTCAACGGGCAGGAGCGGACACCAGGGCTCAACGAGGCCGTGGCTTCGCTGTTGCCCCAAGTGAACGCACAGAAAGCTCACCTTAAACCACAGGAAATCGCCAACCTGCTGTGGGCCATAACCAAACTGGTTGAACACGGGCAGGAGCGAACACCAGAGCTCGACCAGGCGGTGGCCGCGTTGTTGCCCCGGATAAAAGCACTTAAAACTGACTTTAAACCAAGGGACATTGCCAACCTGCTGTGGACCATGGCAAAACTGGTGGACAACGGGCTGGAGCAGACAGCAGAACTCAAAGAGGCCGTGGCCGCGCTATTGCCCAACGTGAAGGCACAGAAAGCTGATTTTAAACCACAGGGTACCGCCAACCTGCTGTGGGCCATGGCAAAACTGGTGGACAACGGACAAGAGCAAACACCAGTGCTTAAAGGGGCCCTGGTTGCATTACTGCCCCGGGTGAACGTACAGAAAGCTAACTTTAACACACAGGAAATCGCCAACCTGCTGTGGGCCATGGCGAAACTGGTGGACAACGGGCTGGAGCGGACAACAGATCTCAGCGAGGCCGTAGCAGCGCTATTGCCCCAAGTGAACGCACAGAAAACTAACTTTACACTTCAGGGTATCGCCAACCTGCTGTGGGCCGTGGCAAAACTGATGGACAATGGGCTGGAGCTGACAGCAAGGCTCAACGGCGTCGTGACCGCGTTGCTGCCCAGCGTGAACGCAAAGAAAGAACAATTTATTGCTCAGCAAATCGCCATCCTGCTGTGGGCCATCGCGAAACTGGTGGACAACAGGCATGAGCGGACACCAGAGCTCAACGAGGCTGTGGCCGCGCTGTTGCCCCGGATAAAAGCACAGAAAGACCAGTTTTTTGCTCAGCATATCACCAACATGATGTGGGCCATGGCGAAACTGGTGGACAACGGGCTGGAGCAGACAGCAGAACTCGAAGAGGCCGTGGCCGCTCTATTGCCCAACGTGAAGGCACAGAAAGCTGATTTCAAACCACAGGGTATCGCCAACCTGCTGTGGGCCATCGCGAAACTGGTGGACAACGGGCAGGACAGGACACCAGAGCTCAACGGGGCTCTGGCCGTGTTGTTGCCTCAAGTGATGGCACAAAAAGCTGAATTTAAACCAAATGAAATCACCAACCTGTTGTGGGCCATGGCGAAACTGGTGGACAACAAACAGGGACGAATACCAGGACTCGAGAAGACCGTGGCCGCGCTGTTGCCTTATGTGAACGCACAGAAAAGCCAATTTAATGCCCAGGGTATCGCCAACCTGCTGTGGGCCATGGCAAAACTGGTGGACAACGGACAGGACCGGACACCAGAGCTCAAAGAGGCCGTGGCTGCACTGCTGATTCACGTTAACCCACAGAAAAAACAATATACTCCTCAACTGATCGCCAACCTGCTCTGGGCCATCGCAAAACTGGTGGACAACGGGCAGGAGCAGACACCCGAACTCAACGAGGCCGTGGCCGCGCTGTTGCCACACATGAACGCCCAGAAAGCTAACTTTAACCCACAGGAAATCGCCAACCTGGTGTGGGCCATGGCGAAACTGGTGGACAAAGGGCAGGAACAGGCACCACAGCTCAAAGAGGCCGTGGCCTTGCTGTTGCCCAGCGTGAACGCGCAGAAAGACCAATTTAATGCTCAGGGAATCACCAACCTGCTCTGGTCCATGGCAAAACTGGTGGATAGCAAGCAGGGCCAGACACCAGAGTTCAACGAGACCGTAGCTGCGCTGTTGCCTTACGTGAACGCGCAGAAGGATCAATTTAATCTTCAGGGTATCGCCAACCTGCTGTGGGCCATGGCGAAACTGGGTGAACTCATTGAGCTGAACGAGTTTACCGCCACGTGCGAATCGCTTGTCTACCAAATCCGTGACCCCCCCCGGCTCTCTCAGCAAGTCATATTGATGTCTCTCTGGGGCGTCATGGTATGCTGTGCCAGGTTGTCTCTGGTCGCCACTGCCAACAAAAACCATTTGCTTGAAAAACACATGGATGACCTGTTTACTCGCCTGGGAAATACATCCCCCGACAATGAAGATGATCACTCCATCACTGCCATGGCCGCAAATTGGCTTGGCAGACCGTGTCCGATCATCCCCCATTACCAGACAACCATTTCAAAACCTCAATCCAATTTCCGTGATCAACTCCAATCATGCATTCCCTCTTTAAAGATTGAAGAAGAAAAATGTCTGAACTCATTGCCTCCGGTAGACCTGCTACTGCCAGATCACAACATGGTTATTGAAATTCAGGGACCATCTCATTACGCAAGTGCTGATTTCAAAACCAGAAAGGGTTCGACTCTGCTGAAAATCGCACTGCTGAAAAAATCAGGATTTGAAGTCATTGAAATCCCGACAAACATACTTTGGAATCAGGATTTAATGAAATCATATATTGATCAAATAAAAATCAGGACAGGCATCCCGACACAGGTTCATTCTGTATCACTTAACAGAGATGAAGCATACGTTACTACCGATCAAAGACCGCAAGATCACGGTTACTTAACCGCCAAAGAACCTTCAGAAGAGCAAACAGGTAAACCAAAAAGGAGAAAAAGGAAAAAAAGGACGAGAAAAAACCAGTAAGCTCCTCCCTCCCATCATGATTCAAGAACCATTTTCATATTCAAGGCAGTGCCAGCGTTGAACACCTGTTGCCCATGCATCTCACCCCGGATGATTTGGAAATAACGAATGGGTGGCATCAGGAGTCAATGAGTATCCCCAGCCGTGTGGTTTTATCGATATTTCAGCAAAATGAACTTCTGAACAGAACAGCAGTCTGTTTTTTATATTTTCATGAATTAATGAAATATAACTATGCATAGAAGCTCTGCTGGTATCGGTGGCCAATACGCAGGATCCGGTAATAATTACCACCAACCGGATGACCGTGCCGCTTATTCAGGGCGTGGACAATATAGACATGCCACCGTCAGAAAGAGGGATAACATCCCCTGCACTACTCCGGGACGTAATGAATTTTACCACTCTTCTGCCCCATACTTGTCCCAAAACCTGCCGTGCCGTTCAGTAAACCCTGCTCAAGATTTCAATGCCCTCATCAAACAGGAAATAATGGATGATCTGATGAGTAAATCTGATCATTTCGGTTATCGTTATGATGGGAAAAATCACAGTCAATATGCCAATTCAATTAAGAGATACACGTTAGCTTCGCAAAGCCCCTTAACCCGAGCGGAACAAAGCCAACTGATGATTTTTTTGCAAAATTATACCGCCACACGGCGTTGGAGCTGGCGAAGCCTGACAACAACACTTTACGCATTTACTTCAGCGGGTGTTTTTACCCCTCATAAACCCGTGGATGAGCGTGTCAGGCACACTCAGGTTGCCTTATTGTCCACGCTACTTGATGCAATAATATTCAAGTGCAATCAAAAACCTCAAGCTTGGGACATTGATGCCTGGGGAATCGCCAACCAGCTGTGGGCCATGGCAAAACTGGTAGACAACGGGCAGGAGCACACACCAGGGCTCCAAGAGGCCGTGGCCGCGCTATTGCCCCACGTGAAAGCACAGGTGGACCAATTTATTCCTCAGGGCATTGCCATCCTGCCGTGGGCCATGGCGAAACTGGTTGAACACGGGCTGGAGCAGACACCAGAGTTCAAAGAGACCGTGGCCGCGCTGTTGCCTCACGTGAACGCACAGAAGGACCAGTTTAAAGCTCAGGGAATCGTCAACCTGCTGTGGGCCATGGTGAAACTGGTCGACAGCGGACAGGAGCGAACACCAGGGCTCAACGAGGCTATGGCCGCGCTGCTGCCCCATGTGAACGCACAAAAAGATCAATTTAATGCTCAGGGGATCGCCAACCTGCTGTGGGCCATGGCGAAACTGGCGGTCAACGGGCGGGAGCGGACTCCAGGGCTCAATGAGGCCGTGGCTGCGCTGTTGCCACATGTGAACATACAGAAAGCGAACTTTAAACCACAGGGAATCGCCAACCTGCTGTGGGCCATAACAAAACTGGTTGAACACGGGCTGGAGCGAACACCAGCGCTCAAAGAGGCTCTGGTTACATTGTTGCCCCAGGTGAACGCACAGAAAGCCAAACTTAACTCGCAGGAAATCGCCAACCTGCTGTGGGCCATGGCAAAACTGGTGGATAACGGGCTGGAGCAGACAACAGATCTCAGGGAGGCCTTGGCGGCGCTATTGCCCCACGTGAACGCACAGAAAACGAACTTTAAACCACAGGGTATCGCCAACCTGCTGTGGGCCATGGCGAAACTGGTGGACAACGGGCTGGAGCTGACAGCAAGGCTCAACGGAGTCGTGACCGCATTACTGCCCCGCGTGAACGCAAAGAAAGAACAATTTATTCCTCAACATATTGCCAATCTGCTGTGGGCCATCGCGAAACTGGTGGACAACGGGCTGGAGCAGACACCAGAACTCAACGGGGCCGTGGCCGCGCTGTTGCCACACATGAACGCACAGAAAGCTAACTTTAACCCACAGGAAATCGTCAACCTGCTATGGGCCATGGCAAAACTGGTGGACAACGGGCAGGAACGGACGCCAGAGTTCAATGATGTTGTGGCCGCCCTGTTGCCCCATGTGAACGCACAAAAAGCTCATTTTACCCCCCAGGAAATCGCCAACCTGCTGTGGGCCATAGCGAAACTGGTAGACAGCAAAAAGGACCAGACACCAGAGTTCAATGAGGCTGTGGCTGCGCTGTTGCCCCATGTGAAGGCACTGAAGGACCAATTTAATCCTCAGGGTATCACTAACCTGCTGTGGGCCATGGCAAAACTGGGTGAACTCATTGAGCTGAACGAGTTTACCGCCACGTGCGCATCGCTTGTCTTCCGAATCCGTGAAACTCCCCGGCTCTCTCAGCAAGCCATATTGATGGCTCTCTGGGGCGTCATGGTATGCTGTGCCAGGTTATCTCTGGTCGCCACTGCCAATAAAAATAATGCGCTTGAAAAACACATGGATGACCTGTTTGCGCGCCTGGGAAATACATCCCCCGACAATGAAGATGATCAATCCATCATTGCCATGGCCGCAAGTTGGCTGGGCAGAACGTGTCCGATCATCCCCCATTACCCGACAAGCATTTCAAAACCTCAATCCAATTTCCGTGATCAACTCCAATCATGCATTCCCTCTCTAAGGATTGAAGAAGAAAAGTGTCTGAACTTATTGCCTCCGGTTGACCTGCTACTGCCCGATCACAACATGGTGATTGAAATTCAGGGACCATCTCATTACACAAGTGCTGATTTCAAAACCAGGAAGGGTTCGACTCTGCTGAACATCGCACTGCTGAAAAAATCAGGATTTGAAGTCATTGAAATCCCGGCCAACGTGCTTCGGAATCAGGATTCAATAAAATTCTATATTGACCAGATAAAGACCAGGGCAGGCATCCCGCCACAGGGTCATTCTGTACCACTTAACAGTGATGAGGCCTACGTTACGACCGATAAAAGACGGCAAGATCACAGTTACTTAACCGCCAAAGAACCTTCAGAAGAACAAACAGGTAAACCAAAAAGGAGAAAAAGGAAAAAAGGACGAGAAAAAAGCCAGTAAGCTCCACCCTTCCATCATGATTCAAGAACCGTTTTCACATTCAGAGAAGTACCAGCATTGAACCCCTGTCACCCATGCATCTCGCCCCGGATGATTTGGCAATAACGGGTTGATGGCATCAGGGGTAGATGAGTATCCCCAACCGTTTGCTGTTATCGACATTTCAGCAAAATGAACTTCTGAGCAGAACAGCAGTCTACTTTTTATATTTTCATGAAATAATGAAATATAATTATGCATAGAAGCTCTGCTGGTATCGGTGGTCAATACGCAGGATCAGGTAATAGTTACAACCAACCGGATGACCATACCGCTTATTCAGGGCGTGGGCGATACAGACATGCTACAGTCAGACAATGGAATAATCCCCCCCGCACTAACCCGGGGCGTGATAAATTTTACCGATCTTCTGCCGTACGCTCCTCACAACATCTACAGTGCCGTTTGGTAAACCCTGCTCAAGATTTTAAGCCCCTCGTCAAACAGGAAACAATGGATGGCCTGGTGAGTAAATCTGATCGGCTCGGTCATCGCTATGATGGGAGGCATCACGGCCAATACGCCAGTTCCATTAAAAAATACACGTCAGCTGCTAAAAGACCGTTAAATCGAGCGGAACAAAGCCAGCTGATAAATGTGCTGCAAAATTTTACAGCAACGCGGAGCTGGAATTGGCTAAGTCTGACAACAACACTTCATTCATTTACCTCAGCGGGTGTTTTTACCCTTCATAAACCCATGGATCAGCTGGTTCAGCTTACTCAAGCGGCCTTATTGTCAACGCTGCTTGATGCATTAATATTCAAGTGCACCCAAAAACCTGAAGCCAGTGATATTGATGCCCAGGGAATCGCCAACCTGATGTGGGCCATGGCAAAACTGGTGAGCAATGGGCAAGAGTGGACATCAGGACTCAAAGAGGCTCTGGCTGCGCTGTTACCCCACGTGAACGCACAGAAAGACCAATTTAATCCTCAGCATATCGTTAACCTGCTGTGGGCCATGGCAAAACTGATGAACCACGGGCAGGAGCGGACAGCAGAGCTCAAAGAGGCAGTGCCCGCGCTGTTTCCCCACGTTAACGCACTGAAATACCAATTTAATGCGCAGGGTATCGCCAACCTGCTATGGGCCATGGCGAAATTGGTGGACAACGGGCTGGAGCTGACACCATCGCTCAAAGAAACCGTGGTTGCGCTGTTGCCCCACGTGATCACACAGAAAGCTCACTGTAAACCACAGGAAATCACTAACCTGCTGTGGGCCATGGCAAAACTGGTGGACCACGGGCACGAGCGGACACCAGAGTTCAACGAGGCCTTAGCCGCACTGTTACCTCACATTAACGCACAGAAAGCTGACTTTAACTCACAGGAAATCGCCAACCTGCTGTGGGCCATGGCGAAACTGGTGGACCTTGACCAGCAGCAAACACCAGACATCAACAAAGCCGTGTCCGCGCTGTTGCCCCACGTGAACGTACAGAAAGCTAACTTTAAATCAAAGGAAACCGCCAACCTGCTGTGGGCCATGGCAAAGCTGGTGGACAATGGGCAGAAACGGACACCAGAGCTCAAAAAGGCCGTAGCCGCGCTATTGCCCAGCGTGAACCCACAGAAAGCTTACAAACCACGGGATATTGCCAACATGCTGTGGGCCATGGCGAAACTGGTGGACAACGGGCAGGAGCAGACAGCACAGCTCAAAGCGGCCATAGCCACGCTGTTGCATGGCGTAAACGCACAGAAGGCAAACTTTAAGCCAAAAGGTATCGCCAACATGCTCTGGGCCATGGCGAAGCTGGTGGACAACGGGCTGGATCCGACGCCAGGTCTCAAAGAAGCTGTCACCGCACTGTTACCTCACGTGAATACATATAAAGACCAATTTAATGCCCAGGCTATCGCCAACCTGTTCTGGGCCATGGCGAAACTGGTGGACAACGGGCAAGGGCAGTTACCAGGGCTACACAAGGCCGTGGTTGGCATGTTGCCCCTCATGAACGCACAGAAAGCTAACTTTAAGCCACAGGAAATCGCCAATCTGCTGTGGGGCATGGTGAAACTGGTGAACAAGGGGGTGGTGCTAACAGCAGAACTGAAAGGGACCGTGGCCGCGCTGTTGCCCCACATGAACACACAGAAAAACAAATTTAATGCCCAGGAAATTGCCAACCTGTTTTGGGCCATGGCAAAACTGGTGGACAACGGGCAAGAGCAAACATCAGGGCTCAAAGAAGCTGTCAACGCGCTGTTATCCAACGTAAACGCACAGAAGGCTAACTTTAAACCAATGGATATTGCCTGCCTGCTGTGGGCCATAGCGAAACTGGGTGAGCTCATTGAGGTGAACGCGGTTACCTCTATGTTCGAATCTCTTGTCTACAGAACCCATGAAAACCCTCTACTCTCCACGCAAGATATCCTGATGTCGATCTGGGGAGTAATGGTATGCTGTGCCAGGTTATCTCTGGTCGCCAATGCCAATAAAAATAACGTACTTGAAATGCACATGGATGATCTCTTTACTCGCCTGGAGAATGCATGCCCGGACAATGAAGAAGATCAACACATCATTGCCATGGCCGCAAGTTGGCTCGGCAGACCGTGTCCGGTCGTCCCTCATTACCAGACTACCAGGTCAAAACTTCAATCTGATTTTCGCGATCAACTCCAATCATGCTTTCCCTCTTTGAAGATAGAAGAAGAAAAGAGTCTGAACTCATTACCTCCGGTTGACCTGTTACTGCCAGATCTCAACATTGTGATTGAAATTCAGGGACCCTTTCATTACGTGCGTAGAGATTTCAAAACCCGGAATGGTTCGACTCTGCTTAAAATTGCACTGCTGCAAAAAGCAGGATTTGAGGTTATTGAAATCCCGGTTAACCAGCTCTGTAGCCGGGATTTAATCAAACGATGTATTCATCGAATAAAGACCAGGGTGAACACCCCGTCACAGGGACATGGCTCTGAATCATTTACACGCCCAGGGACAGATGAGGCATACTTTGCTGCCGATGCAGGATGGCAAGACCACCGTTACTTAACCGTCGAAGAACATAGGGCAGAGCAACCAGGTAAACCAAAAAGTAGAACAAGAAAGAGAAAAAAAAAGCCAGTAATCTCCCCCCTTCCATTGTGACTCAAGCACCGTTTTCACATTCAAGGGAATGAGTGTCAGAACACATGTTGTTCATGAATTTCGCCCCGGATGATCTGCAAATAACGGATGGATAACATCAGGAGTCGATGTGTATCCCCAAACACCTGGTTTTATCGACATTTCAGTAAAATGAACTTCTGAACAGAATAACAGTCTGCCTTTTATATTTTCATGATTTAATGAAATATCATTATGGATAGAAGCTCTGCTGGTATCAGTGGTAAATACGCAAAATCAGGTAATGATTACAACCAACAGGATGACCGTGTCGCTTCTTCATCGGGGGGGCGATACAGACATGGCACAGTCAGAAAGTGGGATAATTCCCTCTGCAATACGCCGGAGGTCAACAAATTTCACCATTCTTCGAGCGCAAGCTCTTCTCAAGATCTGCAGCACCGTTCAGTAAACCCTGCACAGAATTTTAATGCCCTTGTCAAACAGGAGGTAATGGAAAGTCTGGTGAGAAAATCGGATCACATGGGTTATCACTATGATGGTAGATATCACGGACAATATGCCAGTTCAATTAAAAAATATGCGTCAGCTTCTCAAAGACCTCTAAATCGAGCTGAACAACTCCAGCTGATACGTTTACTGCACAATTTTACCGCAACACGGAGCTGGAATTGGCGAAGCCTGACGACAACATTTCATTCATTGACTTCAGCCGGGGTCTTTACCCCTCATAAACCTATGGATGAGCGCGTTACGCGTACACAAGCTGCCTTATTGTCAACGCTACTTGATGCAATAATATTTAACTGCAACCAAAAAACTAAAGCGAGGAGGAATATTGATCCCCAGGGCATAACCAATCTGCTGTGGGCCATGGCGAAACTGGTGGACCGAGGGCAGGAGCTGACACCAGAGCTCAAAGAGGCTGTGGCCGTGCTGTTGTCCCGCGTAAACACAAACAAAGACCAATTTGGTGCCCAGGGAATCGCCAACCTGCTGTGGGCCACGGCGAAACTGGTGAACAACTGGGAGTGGACACCCCAGCTCAAAGAAGCTGTGCCCGCGCTGTTGCCCCAGGTAAACGCACAGAAAGCTAACTTTGATCCACAGGAAATCGTCAGCCTGCTGTGGGCCATGGCGAAACTGGTAAGCAACGGGCAGGAGCGGACACCAGAACTCAAAGAGGCCCTGGCCGCACTTCTGCCCCATGTGAACGCACAGAAAGAGCAATTTAATGCCCAGGGTATCGCCAACCTGTTGTGGGCCATGGCGAAACTGTTAGATAACGGGGAGTTAGCACCAAAGCTCAAAGAAACGGTGGCCACGCTGTTGCCCCAGGTGAAACCACTGAAAAATCACTTTAACCCACAGGAAATCGTCAACCTGCTGTGGGCCATGGCGAAACTGGTGAACAACGGGCAGGAGCGGACACCAGAACTCAAAGAGTCCCTGACCCTGCTTTTGCACCAAGTGAACGCAAAGAAAAACCAGTTTAGTCCCCAGGGTATCGCCAACCTGTTCTGGGCCATGGCGAAACTGGCGGACACCGGGCTGGAGCAGACACCAGCGTTCAAAAAGGCGGTGGCCGCACTGGTGCCCCTCGTGAGCGGACAGAAAACTCGCTTTAACCCACAGGAAAGCGCCAACCTGCTGTGGGCCATGGCGAAACTGTTGGACAGCGGACAGGCGCGAACACCAGGGCTAAACCAGGCCGTAGCCGCGCTGATGTCCCTCGTTAACATTCAGAAGGCTCACTTTACTCCACAGGAAATCGCCAACCTGCTGTGGGCCATGGCGAAACTGGTGGACAACGGGCAGAAGCAGACACAAGAGCTCAAAAAGGCCGTGGCCGCGCTGTTGCCCCATATGAATGCAAAGAAAGACCAATTCAGTGCCCAGGGCATCGCCAACCTGCTTTGGGCCATGGGGAAACTGGTGGACAGCGGTCAGCAGTGGGTACCAGAACTGATCACGGCTGTGGCCACAATGTTACCCTACGTGAAGGCAAAAATAGACCAGTTTATTCCTCAGCATATCGCCAATCTGCTGTGGGTCATGGCGAAACTGTTGGACATCGGTCAGGAGCAGACACCCGGGCTCAAAAAGGCCGTGGCCGTGCTGTTGCCCTGCGTGCAGGCAAAAAAAGACCAATTTAAGGCCCAGGGTATCACCAACCTGCTGTGGGCCATGGCGAAACTGGTGGACAACGGGCAGAAACGGACACCAGGGCTCAAAGAGGCCGTGGCTGTGCTATTGTACCTCGTGCACGCACAGAAAGACCAATTTAGTACCCAGGGCATTGCCAACCTGTTCTGGGCCATGGCGAAACTGGTGGAGAACGGGCATGAGCAGACCCGTGGGCTCACAGAAGCGGTGGTTGCCCTGTTACCCCAAATGAGTGAACAGACAGCTAACTTCAACCCACAGGAAATAGCCAACCTGTTCTGGGCCATGGCGAAACTGGTGGACAACGGCTTTGAGCAGACATCAGATCTCAACGAGGCCATAACCGGGCTGTTGCCCTGTGTGAAGGCAAAGAAAGACCAATTCAGTGCCCAGGGCATCGCCAACCTGATGTGGGCCATGGCGAAACTGGTGGACAACGGGCTGGAGCGGACACAAGGGCTGAACGATGCTGTGGCCTCGCTGTTGACCCACATGAGCACCCAGTTAGACCAATTTACTCCTCAGCAGATCGCCAACCTGCTGTGGGCCATGGCGAAACTGGTGGACAACGGGCTGGAGCGGACACCAATGCTCAAAGAGGCCGTGGCCGCGCTGTTGCCCCACGTGCAGACACAGGAAGAGCAATTTAATCCTCAGCAGATCGCCAACCTGCTATGGGCTATGGCGAAACTGGTGGACAACGGGGAGTGGACACCAGATCTCAAAGCTGCTGTGGCCACGCTGTTGACTCACGTGAACGCATATCAAGCTAACTTTAAACCACAGGAAATCGTCAACCTCCTGTGGGCCATGGCGAAACTGGTGGACAACGGCCAGAAGCTGACACCAGGGCTCAAAACGGCCCTGGCCGCACTTTTGCCCCACATGAACGCACAGAAAGACCAATTTAATGCCCAGGGGATCACCAACCTCCTGTGGGCCATGGCGAAACTGATGGACAGTGGCAAGGAGCGGGTTCCGGAACTCAACGAGGCTGTGGCTGCACTCTTGCCCTGCGTGAACGCACTGAAAGACCAGTTTATTCCTCAGCATATCGCCAACCTGCTGTGGTGCATAGCAAAAATGGGTGAGCTTGTTGAGCTGAACGAGGTTACCGCTACGTTCAAATCGCTTGTCTGCCGAATCAGTGAAAATCCTCAGCTCGGTCAACAAACGATATTTATGTCTCTCTGGGGAGTCATGGTATGCTGTGCCAGGATGTCTCTGGTCTCCAATGCCCATAAAAATAACGTGCTTGAAAAGCACATGGATGACCTGTTTACCCGGCTGGAAAATACCTGCCCAGACAATCAAGAAGATCTATCCATCCTTGTCATGGCTGCCAGTTGGCTTGGCAGAGCCTATCCGGCCACTCCCTGTTACCCGACAATCATGTCAAAACATCAGTCCGACTTCCGTGATCAACTCCAATCATGCATTCCCTCTTTGCAGATTGAAGAAGAAAAGAGTCTGAACTCATTACCTCCAGTCGACCTGCTACTGCCAGATCACAACATTGTGATTGAAATCCAGGGACCGTTTCATTACGTCAATGGTGACTTCAAAACCAGGAATGGATCAACCCTGCTTAAAATCGCACTGTTGCAAAAAGCAGGATTTGAGGTCATTGAAGTCCCGTTTAAACAGATTTGCAACCGGGACTTAATGAAACTGTGTATTGATCAAATAAAGACCAGGATAAACATCCCGTTACAGGGGCATGGCTCTGAATCATTGACCAGCAGGGAGACAGATGAGAAATACTTTACTGCCGATGAAGGGTGGGAAGAACAAGGTTACTTCACCGCCGAAGAACCTGCAGAACAGCAACCACGCAAACCAAAAAGCAAAAAAAAGAAGAGAAAAAAAAAGCCAGTAATCCCCCCCCCTTCCGTCATGACTCAAAAATCGTTGTCACATTCAAGGGATGGCGTGCCAGCGTTGAACACATGTTGTTCATGAATTAATGAAATATAATTATGGATAGAAGTTCTGCTGGTATCAGTGGTCAATACACAAGATCAGGTAATCATTACAGCCAACCGCATGGCCGTGCCCCTTCTTCAGGGCGTGGACAATATAGACATGCCACAGTCAGACAGTGGGATAATCACTCCCGCTCTATCCCCGGGCGTAATGAGTTTTCCCATTCTTTTGGCGCACCCTCTTCTCAGTCTCTGCCTTGCCGTTCAGTATATCCTGCTCAAGATTTCAATGCCCTCATCGAACAGGGAATAGTGGCTGGTCTGGCAAGTCAATCTGATCGGTTCGGTTATCGCTATGATGGGAAACATCATGGTCTATATGCCAGTTCAATTAAAAGATACACGTCAGCTGCTAAAAGGCCATTAAATCTAGCCGAACAAAGCCAGCTGACAGGTTTACTGCAAAATTATCCCGTAACACGGAGCTGGAATTGGCGAAGTCTGACGACAACACTTCATGCCTTCACTTCAGCGGGTGTATTTACCCCTCATAACCCCATGGAGGAGCGTGTTAAGCGTACGCAAGTGGCCTTACTGTCAACGCTACTCGGTGCCATCATATTCAAGTGCAACCAAAAACCTGAAGCCAGAGATATTGATGCCCGGGGACTTGCCAACCTGCTGTGGGCCCTGGCGAAACTGGCAGGCAACGGGCAGGAGTCTTTACCAACGCTCAAAGAGGCCGTGGCCGCTCTATTGCCCCACGTCAACATACAGAAAACCAATTTTAAACCACAGGAAATCGCCAACCTGCTGTGGGCCATGGCGAAACTGGGTGAACTCGTTGAGCTGAGCCTGGTTACCTCTATCTTCACATCGCTGTCCACAAAATCAGTGAAAACCCTCAGTCCTCTCAGCAAGATATATTTATGTCTCTCTGGGGCGTAATGGTATGCTGTGCCAGGTTATCTCTGGTCTCCAATGCCAATAACGTACTTGAAAAGCACCTGGATGACCTGTTTACTCGTCTGGAAAATACCCCCCCCGGACAATGAAAAGGATCAGCGCGTCATTGCCATGGCCGCCAGTTGGCTTGGCAGACCGTGTCCAATCATCCCCCATTACCAGACTACCATTTCAAAACCTCAAACCGACTTCTGCGATCAACTCCAATCATGCATGCCCTCTTTAAAAATTGAAAAAGAAAAGAGTTTGAACTCATTACCTCCGGTTGACCTGTCACTGCCAGATCGCAACATGGTGATTGAAATTCAGGGACCATTTCATTACGTGAGTAGCGATTTCAAAACCCGGAATGGTTCAACTCTGCTTAAAATTGCACTGCTGCAAAAGTCAGGATTTGAGGTTATTGAAATCCCGATTAACCAACTTTGGAACCGGAATTCCATAAAACGATGCATTAATCAAATAAAGACCAGGATAAACACCCCACCAAAGGGGCGTGGCTCTGAATCATTGAACAATCCACAGAAGTTGTTCTTCTCCAACCGTTTGCGTTTATAGACAGTTCAGCAAAATGAACTTCTGAACAGAGCAGCAGTCTGCTTTTTATATTCTCATGAATTAATGAAATATAATTATGGATAGAAGATCTGCTGGTATCAGTGGTCAATACACAAGATCAGGTTATGATTACAACCAACCGAAAGGCACTGCCCCTTCTTCAGGGCGTGGACGATACAGACATGCCACAGTCAGCCAATGGGATAATCCCCCCCGCACTGCACCGGGTCGCCATGAATGTTACCATTCTTCTGGCACACACTCTTTTCAACATCTACAGGGCCGTTCAGTAAACCATGCTCAGAATTTTAATGCCCTCATCAAACAGGAAATAATGGCTGACCTGTTGAGAAAATCGGATCGTTTCGGTCATCGCTATAATGGAAAAAATCACAGTCAATATGCCCTTTCAATTAAAAAATACACGTCAGCTGCTAAAAGACCGTTAAACCGGGCGGAACAAAGCCAGCTGATACGTATGCTGCAAAATTTTACCCCAACACGGCGTTGGGATTGGCGAAGCCTGACGACCACAATTCATTCATTGACTTCAGCGGGTGTTTTTACCCCTCATAACCCCATGGATGAGCGTGTTAAGCTTGCTCAAGCTCACTTATTGTCAACGCTGCTTGATGCAATAATATTTAACTGCGACCAAAAAACTGAAGCCAGGAATATTGATGCCCGGGGTATCGCCAACCAGCTGTGGGCCTTGGCGAAACTGGTGGACAACGGGCTGGAGCGGACACCAGAGTTCAACGAGGCCGTTGTCGCGCTGTTGCCACGCGTGAACGCACAGAAAGACCAATTTAAGGCCCAGGGTATCACCAACCTGCTGTGGGCCATGGCGAAACTGGTGGACAACGGGCTGGAGCGGACACTAGTGCTCAAAGAGGCCGTGGCCGCCCTGTTGCCCCTCGTGGACGTACGAAAGAACCAACTTAATGCCCAGGGCATTACCAACCTGCTGTGGGCCATGGCGAAACTGGTGGACAACGGGCTGGAGCGGACACCTGGGCTCGACGAGGCCGTGGCCGCCCTGTTGCCCCTCGTGAACGCACAGAAAGACCAACTTAATGCCCAGGGCATTGCCAACCTGCTGTGGGCCATGGCGAAACTGGTGGAAAACGGCCAGGAGCGGACACCAGGGCTCAACGAGGCCGTAGCCGCCCTGTTGCCCCGGGTGAACGCACAGAAAGACCAGTTTATTCCTCAGGCTATGACCAACCTGCTGTGGGCCATGGCGAAACTGGTGGAAAACGGCCAGGAGCGGACACCAGGGCTCAACGAGGCCGTAGCCGCCCTGTTGCCCCGGGTGAACGCACAGAAAGACCAATTTAAGGCCCAGGGTATCGCCAACCTGCTGTGGGCCATGGCGAAACTGGTGGACAACGGTCAGGAGCAGACAGCAGAACTCAAAGAGGCGGTGGCTGCGCTGCTGCCCCACGTAAACAGACAAAAAGCGTGCTTTAATCCTCAGGAAATCACCAACCTGCTGTGGGCCATGGCAAAACTGGTGAACAATGGGCAGGAGTGGACTCCAGAACTCGAAGCGGCCGTGGTCACCCTGTTACCCCTGGTGAACGCACAAAAATACCAATTTAATGCCCAGGGGATCGCCAACCTGCTGTGGGCCGTGGCGAAGCTGGTGGACAACGGGCAGGAGCACACACCAGGGCTCAACAAGACATTGGCTGCACTGCTCCCCCTCGTGAACGCACAGAAAGACCAATTTAACGCCCAGGGGATCACCAACCTGCTGTGGGGCATGGCAAAACTGGTGGACAACGGCCAGAAGCCGACACCAGAACTCAAAGAAGCTGTGGCTGCACAGTTACCCCACGTGAGTGCACAAAAAGCCAACTTTAAACCTCAGGAAATCTCCAACCTGCTGTGGGCCATGGCGAAACTGGTGGACAACGGGCTGAAGTCGACACCAGAACTCAACAAGGCCGTGGCCGCACTGTTGCCCCTCGTGAATGCGAAGAGAGCTACCTTTAAACCACAAGGTATCGCCAACCTGCTGTGGGCCATGGCGAAACTGGTGGACATCGGGCAGGATCCGACACCAGAGTTAAAAGAGGCCGTGGCCGCCCTGCTGCCCCTCGTGAACGTACAAAAAAACCAACTTAACGCCCAGGGCATTGTCAACCTGATGTGGGCCATGGCGAAGCTGGTGGACAACGGGCTGGAGCAAACACCAGTGCTCATAAAAGCCTTGGCCGCCCTGCTGCCCCTCCTGAACGCACAGAAAAACCGACTTAATGCCCAGGGCATGACCAACCTGCTGTGGGCCATGGCGAAAATGGTGGACGACGTACAGGAGCAGACACCAGAGCTTAAGGAAACCGTCACCGCGCTGTTGCCCCACGTGAATGAGCAGAAAGCTAACTTTAAATCTCAGGAAATTGCCAACCTGCTGTGGGCCATGGCGAAACTGGGTGAGCTCGTTGAGCTGAACATGGTTACCTCTATCTTCAAATCGCTGGTCCACAAAATCAGTGAAAACCCTCAGCTCTCTCAGCAAGACATATTTATGTCCCTCTGGGGTGTAATGGTATGTTGTGCCAGGTTGTCTCTGGTCTCCAATGCCAATAACAATGACTGGCTTAAAAAACACATATATGACCTGTTTATTCGCCTGGAAAATACCTCCCCGGATAATGAAGAGGGTCAAACCATCATTGCCATGGCCGCCAGTTGGCTTGGCAGAGCGTGTCCGTTCGCCCCCCATTACCAGACCATCACTTCAAAACCCCAAACTGTCGTCCGCAATCACCTCAAATCATGCTTGCCCTCTTTGAGGATTGAAGAAGAAAAGAGTCTGAACTCATTATCTCCGGTTGACCTGCTACTGCCAGATCACAACATAGCGATTGAAATTCAGGGATCGTCTCATTACGTGAATGGTGATTTCAAAACCAGGAAGGGTTCGACGCTGCTGAAAATTGCGCTGCTGCAAAAAGCAGGGTTTGAGGTCATTGAAATTCCGGCTAACCAGCTTTGTCACCAGGATTTAAGGCAACCATTTATTGATCAAATAAAGGCCAGGGTAAACAGCTTGCCTTTTCATATTCCAGAGTAGTTGTTCTTCTCCAACCATCGGCGTTTATAGACAGTTCAGCAAAATGAACTTCTGAGCAGAACAGCAGTCTGCTTTTTATATTTTCATGAATTAATGAAATATAATTATGGATAAAAGTTCTGCGGGTATCAGTGGTCAATACAAAAGATCAGATAACGGTTACAACCGACCGAATGGCCATGCCCCTTCATCAGGGCGTGGGCGATACCGACATGCCACAGTCAGACAATGGGATCATCCTCCCCGCACGGCAACGGGTCGCAATGACTTTTACCACTCTTCTGGCACACGCTCTTCTCAACATCTACAGGGCCGTTCAGTAACCCCTTCTCAAGATTTTAATGCCCTCGTTAAGCAGGAAATAATGGATGGCCTGGTGAGAAAAGCGGATCGTTTCGGTCATCGCTATGATGGGAGAGATCACAGTCGATATGCCAGTTCAATTAAAAAATACACGTCAGCTGCTAAAAGACCGTTAAACCGGGCGGAACAAAGCCAGCTGATACGTATACTGCAAAATTTTACCCCAACACGGCGTTGGGATTGGCGAAGCCTGACGACCACAATCCATGCATTGACTTCAGCGGGTGTTTTTACCCCTCATAACCCCATGGATGAGCGTGTTAAGCTTACTCAAGCTTACTTATTGTCAACGCTGCTTGATGCAATAATATTTAACTGCGGCCAAAAAGCTGAAGCCAGGAATATTGATGCCCGGGGTATCGCCAACCTGCTGTGGGCCCTGGCGAAGCTGGTGGACAACGGGCTGGAGCGGACACCAGAGTTCAACGAAGCCGTTGGCGCGCTGTTGCCCCGCGTGAGCGCACAGAAAGACCAATTTAAGGCCCAGGGTATCACCAACCTGCTGTGGGCCATGGCGAAACTGGTGGACAACGGGCTGGAGCGGACACCAGGGCTCAACGAGGCCGTGGCCGCCCTGTTGCCCCTCGTGGACGCACGAAAGAACCAACTTAATGCCCAGGGCATTACCAACCTGCTGTGGGCCATGGCGAAACTGGTGGACAGCGGACAGGAGCGGACACCGGGGCTCAACGAGGCCATGGCTGCGCTGTTGCCCCAGGTGAACGCACAGAAAGACCTGTTTAATGCCCAGGCCATTGTCAACCTGCTGTGGGCCATGGCGAAACTGGTGGACAACGGGCTGGAGCGGACACCAGGGCTCGAAGAGGCCGTGGCCGCCCTGCTGCCCCTCCTGAACGCACAGAAAAACCGACTTAATGCCCAGGGCATTACCAACCTGCTGTGGGCCATGGCGAAACTGGTGGACAACGGGCTGGAGCGGACACCAGGGCTCAACAAGGCCGTGGCCGTCCTGTTGCCCCTCGTGAACGCACAGAAAGACCAATTTAATGCCCAGAAAATTGTCAACCTGCTGTGGGCCATGGCGAAACTGGTGGATAGCGGGCAGGAGCGGACACCAGCGCTCAACGAGGCCGTGGCCGCCCTGTTGCCCCAAGTGAACGCACAGAAAGACCAATTTAATGCCCAGGGCATGGTCAACCTGCTGTGGGCCATAGCGAAACTGGTGGACAACGGGCTGGAGCGGACACCAGGGCTCAAAGAGGCCGTGGCCGCCCTGTTGCCCCTCGTGAACACACAGAAAAACCGACTTAATGCCCAGGGCATTGCCAACCTGCTGTGGGCCATGGCGAAACTGGTGGACAACGGGCTGGAGTGGACAGCAGAGCTCAAAGAGGCGGTGGTCACGCTGTTACCCCACGTGAACGCACAGAAAGACCAATTTAAAGCCCAGGGAATCGCCAACCTATTGTGGGCCATGACGAAACTGGTGGACAACGGGCAGGAGCGGACACCAGGGATCAATGAGGCCGTGGCCGCCCTGTTGCCCTATGTGAACGCACAGCAAAACCAATTTATTCCTCAGCATATCGCCAACCTGCTGTGGGCCATGGCGAAACTGGTGGACAATGGGCAGAAGCAGACACCAGGGCTGAACGAAGCCCTGGTCGCGTTGTTGTCCCGGGTGAACGCACAGAAAGACCAATTTAATGTCCAGGATATCGCCAACCTGCTGTGGGCCATGGCGAAACTGGTGAACAACGGGCAGAAGCAGACGCCGGGGCTCAACGACGCCGTGGCTACATTATTGCCCCACGTGATCGTACAGAAAGCTAACTTTAAACCACAGGATATCACCAACCTGCTGTGGGCCATGGCGAAACTGGTGAACAACGGGCAGGAGCGGACACCTGAGCTCAAAGAGGCCGTGGCCGCACTGTTGCCCCATGTGAACGCACAGAAAGCTGACTTTAAACCACTGGTTATTGCCAACCTGCTGTGGGCCATGGCGAAACTGTCGGACTACGCCCGGGAGCGGACACCAGAGTTCATCGAGGCCGTGGCCACGTTGTTGCACTGCGTGAACGCACAGAAAGACCAATTTATTCCTCAGCAGATCAGCAACCTGCTTTGGGCCATGGCAAAACTGTTGGACAACGGGCTGGAGCGGTCACCAGGGCTCAACGAGGCCGTGACCGCCCTGTTGCCCTACGTGAACGCACAGAAGGACCAATGGAATGCCCAGCATATTGCCAACCTGCTGTGGGCCATGGCGAAACTGGTGGATTACGGGCAAAAGCGGACACCAGCGCTCAACGAGGCTGTGGCCACGCTGTTGCCCCATGTGAACGCACAGAAAGACCAATTTCTTCCTCAGCACATCGCCAACCTGCTGTGGTCCATGGCGAAACTGGTGGACAACGGGCTGGAATGGACACCCGAGTTCAAAGCGGCCATGGCCGCGCTGTTACCCCACGTGAACGCACAGAAAGCTAACTTTAAACCACAGGGCATCGCCAACCTGCTGTGGGCCATGGCGAGACTGGGTGAACTGGTTGAGCTGAATGTGTTTACCTCTACATTCGAATCGCTTGTCTACCGAATCAGTGAAAATCCTCAGTTCTCCAGGCAAGATATATTGATATCTCTCTGGGGCGTAATGGTATGCTGTGCCAGGTTGTCTCTGGTCTCCAATGCCAATAAAAATAACGTGTTTGAAAAGCACATGGATGACCTGTTGACTCGCCTGGACAATACATCCCTGGACAATGAAAAGGATCGACACATTGTTATCATGGCCGCCAGTTGGCTTGGCAGAGCGTGTCCGTTCAACCCCCATTACCGGACAAACATTTCAGAACCTCAAACTTTCTTCCGCGATCAGCTCCAGTCATGCATGCCCTGTTTGAAGATTGAAGAAGAAAAGTGCCTGAACTCATTGCCTCCCGTTGACCTGCTACTGCCAGATCACAACATTATTATTGAAGTTCAGGGGCCGTTTCATTACGTGAATGGTGATTTCAAAACCAGGAAAGGTTCGACTCTGCTGAAAATCGCACTGTTGCAAAAGGCAGGGTTTGAAGTCATTGAAATCCCGGTTAATCAGCTTTGTAACCAGGATTTAATGAAACCATTTATTGATCAAGTAAAGAAGAGAACAAACAGCCAGTAATCGTCTCCCTGTCATCATGACTCAGGAACCGTTTTCACAATTCAGAGTAGATGTTCTCCTCCAACCACTTGCGTTTATAACCCGTTCAGCAAAATGAACTTCTGAACAGAACCGCAGTCTGCTTTTTATATTCTCATGAATTAATGAAATATAATTATGGATAGAAGATCTGCTGGTATCAGTGGTAAATACACAAGATCAGTTAATAATTACCACCAGCCGAATAACCATGCTCCTTCTTCAGGCCGTGGGCGATATAGACATGCCACAGTCAGACCATGGGATAATCCCCCCCGCACTGCGCCGGGTCGCCATGAATTTTACCATTCTTCTGGCACACGCTCTTCTCAACATCTACAGGGCCGTTCAGTAAACCCTGCTCAGGATTTTAATGCCCTCATCAAACAGGAAATAATGGCTGATCTGTTGAGTAAAGCGGATCGTTTCGGTCATCGCTATAATGGAAAAAATCACAGTCAATATGCCCTTTCAATTAAAAGATACACGTCAGCTGCTAAAAGACCGTTAAACCGGGCGGAACAAAGCCAGCTGATACGTATGCTGCAAAATTTTACCCCAACACGGCGTTGGGATTGGCGAAGCCTGACGACAACTCTTCATTCATTCACTTCAGCGGGTGTTTTTACTCCTTATAAACCCATGCATGAGCGTGTTCAGTTGACTCAAGCTGCCTTATTGTCAACTCTGCTTGATGCAATAATATTTAACTGCTACCAAAAACCTGGAGCCCGGAATATTGATGCCCGGGGAATCACCAATCTGCTGTGGGCCCTGGCGAAACTGGTGGACAACGGGCAGAAGCAGACACCAGAGTTCAAAAAGGCCGTGGCCGCCCTGTTGCCCCTTGTGAACGTACAGAAAGACCAATTTATTCCTCAGGGTATCGCCAACCTGCTGTGGGCCATGGCGAAACTGGTGGACAACGGGGAGTGGACACCAGAGATCAACGAGGCCGTGGCCACCCTGTTGCCCCTTGTGAACACACAGAAAGCTGACTTTAACCCACAGGAAATCTCTAACCTGCTGTGGGCCATGGCGAAACTGATGGACAGCGGGCAGGAGTGGACACCAGAGCTCAAGGAGGCCGTAGCAGTGCTACTGCCCCACGTGAACATACAGAAAGACCAATTTATTCCTCAGGGTATCACCAACCTGCTGTGGGCCATGGCGAAACTGGTGGACAACGGGCTGGAGCAGACACCAGAGCTCAACAAGGCCGTGGCCGCGTTGTTGCCCACCGTGAACACTCAAAAAGCTAACTTTAACCCACAGGAAATCACCAACCTGCTGTGGACCATGGCGAAACTGGTGGACAGCGGACAGGAGCGGACACCAGGGCTCAACGAGGCCATGGCTGCGCTGTTGCCCCATGTGCACGCACAGAAAGACCAGTTTAATGCCCAGGCCATTGTCATCCTCCTGTGGGCCATGGCGAAACTGGTGGACAACGGGCTGAAGCAGACACCAGGGCTCAAAGGGGCCGTGGCCGCCCTGTTGCCCCTCGTAAATGCACAGAAAAACCAGGTTAATCCCCAGGGCATTGTCAACCTGCTGTCGGCTATGGCGAAACTGGTGGAAAACGGGCTGGAGCGGACACCAGGGCTCAAAGAGGCGGTGGTGGTGCTGTTACCCCATGTGAACGCACAGAAAGGCCAATTTACTGCCCAGGGAATCGCCAACCTGCTGTGGGCCATGGCGAAACTGGTGGACTACGGGCTGAAACAAACATCAGGGCTCAAAGAGGCCGTGGCCGGGCTGTTGCCCCATGTGAACGCACAGCAAGACCAATTTAATCCTCAGAATATCGCCAACCTGCTGTGGGCCATGGCGAAACTGGTGGACAACGGGCAGAAGCAAACACCGGAGTTCAACGAGGCCGTTGTCGCGCTGTTGCCCCACGTGAGCGCAAAGAAAGACCAATTTAAGGCCCAGGGCATTGCCAACCTGCTGTGGGCCCTGGCGAAACTGGTGGACAACGGTCAGAAGCAGACTCCAGAACTCAAAGAGGCTGTGGCCTTGCTGTTGCCCCATGTAAACACACAAAAAGCTTGCTTTAAACCGCAGGAAATCACCAACCTGCTGTGGGCCATAGCGAAACTGATGGACAACGGGCAGGATCGGACACCAGAGCTCAACGAGGCCTTGACCACGCTAATGCCCCTCGTGAACGTAAAGAAAGCTAACTTAATACCACAAAGTATCGCCAACCTGCTGTGGGCCATGGCGAAACTTGCGGACTACGGGCAGGAGCGGACACCAGAGTTCAACGAGGCCGTGGCCACGCTGTTGCACTGCGTCAACGCACAGAAAGACCAATTTATTCTTCAGAATATCACCAACCTGCTGTGGGCCATGGCGAAACTTACGGACTACGGGCAGGAGCGGACACCAGAGTTCAACGAGGCCGTGGCCGCGCTGTTGCCCCGGGTGAGCGCACAGAAAGACCAGGTTATTCCTCAGCAGATCGCCAACCTGCTGTGGGCCATGGCGAAACTGGAGGACAACGGGCAGGGGCAGACACCAGGGCTCAACGAGGTCGTGGCAGCGTTGTTGCCCTGCGTGAACGCACAAAAAGACCAATTTATTCCTCAGCATATCGCCAACCTGCTGTGGACCATGGCAAAACTGGTGGACAACGCGCAAGAGCAGATACCTGGTCTCAACGAGGCCGTGGCCGCGTTGTTACCCCGGGTGTACGCACAGAAAGCTAACTTTAAACCAAAGGAAATCGCCAACCTGCTCTGGGCCACCGCGAAACTGGGTGAGCTCGTTGAGCTGGACGTGGTTACCTCTATTTTCAAATCGCTTGTCCACAAAATCAGTGAAAACCCTCTCTCCTCTAAGCAAGATATATTTATGTCTCTCTGGGGCGTAATGGTATGCTGTGCCAGGTTGTCTCTGGTCTCCAAAGCCAATAAAAATAACGTGCTTGAAAAGCACCTGGATGACCTGCTTACTCGCCTGGAAAATACCCCCCCGGACAATGAAAAGGATCAACGCGTCATTGCCATGGCCGCCAGTTGGCTTGGCAGACCGTTTCCGATCGTCCCCCATTACCGGGCAACCATTTCAGAACCTCAAACTTTCTTCCGTGATCAACTCCAATCACGCCTTCCCTCTTTGAAGATTGAAGAAGAAAAGCGTTTGAACTTATTACCTCCGGTTGACCTGTTTCTGCCAGAGCACAACATGGTGATTGAAATTCAGGGACCATTTCATTACGTGAATGGTGATTCCAAAACCAGGAATGGTTCGACTCTGCTGAAAATTGCACTGTTGCAAAAAGCAGGGTTTGAGGTCATTGAAATTCCGGTTAAACCGCGTTGGAACCAGGATTTAATGAAACCATTTATTGATCAAATAAAGAAGAGAACAAACAGCCAGTAATCGTCTCCCTGCCATCATGACTCAAGAACCGTTTTCACAATTCAGAGTAGAAGTTCTCCTCCAACCACTTGCGCGTATAGAGAGTTCAGCAAAATGAACTTCTGAACAGAACAGCAGTCTGCTTTTTATATTCTCATGAATTAATGAAATATAATTATGGATAGAAGATCTGCTGGTATCAGTGGTAAATACACAAGATCAGGTAATAATTATAACCAACCGAATAACCACGCCCCTTCTTCAGGGCGTGGGCGATATAGACATGCCACAGTCAGACCATGGGATAATCCCTCCCGCACAGCGCCGGGTCGCAATGAATTTTACCATTCTTCTGGGACACGCTCTTCTCAACATCTACAGGGCCGTTCAGTAAACCCTGCTCAGGATTTTAATGCCCTCATTAAACAGGAAATAATGGCTGATCTGGTGAGTAAATCGGATCATTTCGGTCATCGCTATGATGGGAGAAATCACGGGCAATATGCCAGTTTAATTAAAAAATACACGTCAGCTGCTGAAAGACCTTTAAATCAAGCGGAACAAAGCCAGCTGATGCGTTTACTGCAAAATTTCGCAGCAACACGGAGCTGGAATTGGCGAAGCCTGACGACAACACTGCATTCATTGACTTCAGCGGGTGTTTTTACCCTACATAAACCCATGGATGAGCGAGTTAAACTTACTCAGTCTGTGTTATTGTCAACGCTATTTGATGCAATAATATTTCACTGCAGCCAAACACCTCCAGCCAGGGATATTGATGCCCGGGGTGTCGCCAACCTGCTGTGGGCCATGGCAAAAATGATGGACAACGGGCAGGAACGGACACCAGAGTTCAACGAGGCCGTTGTCGCGCTGTTGCCCCACGTGAACGCACAAAAAGACCAACTTAAGGCCCAGGGCATTGCCAACCTGCTGTGGGCCATGGCGAAACTGGTGGACAACGGGCTGGAGCGGACACCAGGGCTCAAAGAGGCCTTAGCCACCCTGTTGCCCCACGTGAAGGCACAAAAAGACCAATTTAAAGCCCAGGCCATTGCCAACCTGCTGTGGGCCATGGCGAAACTGGTGGGCAACGGGCTGGAGCGGACACCAGGGCTCAAAGAGGCCTTAGCCGCCCTGTTGCCCCTCGTGAACGCACAGAAAAACCAACTTAATGCCCAGGGTATTGCCAACCTGCTGTGGGCCATGGCGAAACTGGTGGACAGCGAACTGGAGCGGACACCGGGGCTCAAAGAGGCCTTTGCCGCCCTGTTGCCCCTCGTGAGCGTACAGAAAAACCGACTTAATGCCCAGAACCTTGCCAACCTGCTTTGGGCCATGGCGAAACTGGTGGACAACGGGCTGGAGCAGACACTTGGGTTCAAAGAGGCCGTGGCCGCCCTGTTGCCCCTCGTGAACGCACAGACAGACCGATTTATTCCTCAGCATATCGCCAACCTGCTGTGGGCCCTGGCAAAACTGGTGGACAATGGGCAGGAGCAGACACTTGGGTTCAAAAAGGCCGTGGCCGCCCTGTTCCCCCTCGTGAACGCACAGAAAGACCGATTTATTCCTCAGCATATCGCCAACCTGCTGTGGGCCCTGGCGAAACTGGTGGACAATGGGCAGGAGCAGACACCGGGGCTCAACGGGGCCGTGGCCGCCCTGTTGCCTCTCGTGAACGCACAGAAAGACCAGTTTATTCCTCAGCATATCGCCAACCTGCTGTGGGCCATGGCGAAACTGGTGGACAATGGGCAGAAGCAGACACCGGGGCTCAACGGGTCCGTGGCCGCCCTGTTGCCCCTCGTGAAGGCACAGAAAAACCAACTTAATGCCCAGGGAATCGCCAACCTGTTGTGGGCCATGGCGAAACTGTTGGGCATCGGGCAGGAGCGGACACCAGAGCTCAACAAGGCCGTGGCCGCCCTATTGCCCCACGTGAACGCACAAAAAGACCAATTTATTGCCCAGCATGTTGCCAACCTGCTGTGGGTCATGGCGAAACTGGTGGACAATGGGCAGGAACAGACACCGGAGTTCAACGAGGCTGTAGCGGCACTGTTGCCCTGTGTGAACGCACAAAAAGACCAATTTAATGCCCGGGATCTCGCCAACCTGCTGTGGGCCATGGCGAAACTGGTGGACAACGAGCAGAAGCAGACACCCGGGCTCAACGAGGCCGTGGCCATGCTATTGCCCCACGTGAAAGTACAGAAAGCTGACTTTAAACCACAGGATATCGCCAACCTGCTGTGGGCCATGGCGAAACTGGTAGACAACAGGTACGAGCAGACAACAGAGTTCAACAAAACCGTGGCTGTGTTGTTGACCTGCGTGATCGTACAAAAAACTAACTTTAACCCACAGGAAATCGCTAACCTGCTGTGGGCCATGGCAAAACTGGTGGATAACGGGCAGGAGCAAATATCAGGGTTCTACGAGGCCGTGGCCGCGCTTTTGCACAAGGTGAACGCACAGGAAGACCAATTTAATGCCCGGGATATTGCCAACCTGCTGTGGGCCACGGCCAAACTGGGTGAACTCATTGAGCTGAACCTGGCTACCTCTTCGTTCGAATCGCTTGTCTATCGAATCAGTAAGAACCTTCAGTTTACTCAGGAAGAGATATCGATGTCTCTCTGGGGAGTCATGGTATGCTGCGCCAGGTTGGCTCTGGTCTCCAAAACCAGTAAAAGTAATGTGCTTGAAAAGCACATGGATGACCTGTTGACGCGCCTGGAAAATACCTCACCAGATAATGAAGAGGATCGATCCATCATGATCATGGCCTCAAGTTGGCTTGGCAGAGCGTGTCCGTTCGTCCGCCATTACCAGACAGCCATTTCAAAAACCCAAGCCGACTTCCGCAATCAACTCCAATCATGTCTGCCCTCTTTGAAGATTGAAGAAGAAAAGAGTTTGAACTCATTACCTCCGGTTGACCTGCTTCTGCCAGATCAAAGCATGGTGATTGAAGTTCAGGGACCGTCTCATTACGTGGGTGGTGATTTCAAAACCAGGAAAGGTTCAACGCTGCTGAAAATCGCACTGCTGCAAAAAGCAGGATTTGAGGTCATTGAAATCCCGGTTAACAGGCTTGGGAACCAGGCTTTAATGAAACCATTTATTGATCAAATAAAGAAGAGAACAAACAGCCAGTAATCGTCTCCCTGCCATCGTGACTCAGGAACCGTTTTTACAATTCAGAGTAGATGTTCTTCTCCAACCATTGGCGTTTATAAACCGTTCAGCAAAATGAACTTCTGAACAGAACCGCAGTCTGCTTTTTATATTCTCATGAATTAATGAAATATAATTATGGATAGAACCTCTGTTGGTTTCAGTGGCAAATACGCAAGACCAGGTAATGATTACACCCAACCGGATAATCATGCCACTTCTTCAAGGCATGGGCGATATAGACAGAGTACAGTCAGACAGCGGCATAATATCCCCCGCACAACCCCGGGGCGTAATGAATTTTACCATTCTTCTGGCGCACGCTCTTCTCAACATCTACAGCGCCGCTCAGTAAACCATGCTCAGGATTTTAATGCGCTCATCAAACAGGAAATAATGGATGATCTGTTGAGTAAATCGGATCATTTCGGTCATCGCTATAATGGAAAAAATCACAGCCAATTTGCCAGTTCAATTAAAGAATACACGTCAGCTGCTAAAAGACCGTTAAACCGGGCAGAACAAAGCCAGCTGATACGTATGCTGCAAAACTTTACCCCAACACGGAGCTGGAATTGGCGAAGCCTGACGACAACAATTCATTCATTGACTTCAGCGGGTGTTTTTACCTCTCATTACCCCATGGATGAGCGTGTTAAGCTTACTCAAGCTCACTTATTGTCAACGCTACTTGATGCAATAATATTTAACTGCCACCAAAAACCTCAAGCCAGGAATATTGATGCCCGGGGTATCGCCAACCTGCTTTGGGCCATGGCGAAACTGGTGGACAAAGGGCAGAAGCGGACACCAGAGTTCAACGAGGCCGTTGTCGCGCTGTTGCCCCACGTGAGCACAATGAAAGACCAATTTAAAGCCCAGGGCATTGCCAACCAGCTGTGGGCCATGGCGAAACTGGTGGACAACGGGCTGGAGCAGACACCAGAGTTCAAAGAGGCCATGGGTGCCCTGTTGACCCACGTGAACATACAGAAAGACCAATTCAATGCCCAGGGTATCGCCAACCTGCTGTGGGCCATGACGAAACTGGTGGACAACGGGGAGTGGACACCGGAGCTCAAAGAAGCCGTGGCCGTGCTGTTCCCCCATGTGAACGCACAGAAAGATCAATTTAATACCCAGAATATTGTCAACCTGCTGTGGGCCATGGCGAAACTGTCGGACAACGGGCAGAAGCGGACACCAGGGCTCAACGAGGCCGTGGCCGCCTTGTTGCCCCTCGTGAACGCACAGAAAGACCAACTTAATGCCCAGGGCATTACCAACCTGCTGTGGGCCATTACGAAACTGGTGGACAACGGGCTGGAGCGGACACCAGGGCTCAACGAGGCCGTGGTCGCCCTGATGCCCCTCGTGAACGCACAGAAAAACCAACTTAATGCCCGGGACATTGCCAACCTGCTGTGGGCCATTACGAAACTGGTGAACAACGGGCTGGAGCGGACACCAGGGCTCAACGAGGCCGTGGCCGCCCTGTTGCCTCTCGTGAACGCACAGAAAGACCAATTTATTCCTCAGCATATCGCCAACCTGCTGTGGACCATCGCGAAACTGGTGGAAAACGGGCTGGAGCGGACACCGGGAGTCAACGAGGCCCTGGTCGCGCTGTTCCCCCGGGTTAACGCACAGAAAGACCAATTTAATGTCCAGGATATCGCCAACCTGCTGTGGGCCATGGCGAAACTGGTGGACAACGAGCAAGAGTGGACACCAGGACTCAAAGAGACCGTGGCCGCCCTGTTGCCCCACGTGAACGTACAGAAAAATAAATTTAATGCCCAGGGAATCGCCAACCTGCTGTGGGCCATGGCGAAACTGGTGGACAATGGGCAGGAGCAGACACCGGGGCTCAACGGGGCCGTGGCCGCCCTGTTGCCTCTCGTGAACGCACAGAACGCACAGAAAGACCAATTTATTCCTCAGCATATCACCAACCTGCTGTGGGCCATGGCGAAACTGGTGGACAATGGGCAGAAGCAGACACCGGGGCTCAACGGGGCCGTGGCCGCCCTGTTGCCTCTCGTGAAGGCACAGAAAGACCAATTTATTCCTCAGCATATCGCCAACCTGCTGTGGGCCATGGCGAAACTGCTGGACAACGGGCTGGAGCAGACACCGGGGCTCAACAGGGCCGTGGTCGCCCTGTTGCCTCTCGTGAACGCACAAAAAGACCAATTTAGTGCCCAGGGAATCGCCAACCTGTTGTGGGCCATGGCGAAACTGTTGGACATCGGGCAGGAGTGGACATCAGAGCTCAACGGGGCTGTGGCCGCCTTGTTGCCCCACGTGAACACACAAAAAGACCAATTTATTGCCCAGCATGTTGCCAACCTGCTGTGGGTCATGGCGAAACTGGTGGACAATGGGCAGGAACAGACACCAGAGCTCAACGAGGCCGTAGCCGCACTATTGCCCTACGTGAACGCACAAAAAGACCAATTTAATGCCCGGGATCTCGCCAACCTGCTGTGGGCCATGGCGAAACTGGTGGACAACGAGCAGAAGCCGACACCCGGGCTCAACGAGGCCGTGGCCACGCTATTGCCCCACGTGAAAGTACAGAAAGCTAACTTTAAACCACAGGATATCGCCAACCTGCTGTGGGCCATGGCGAAACTGGTAGACAACAGGTACAAGCAGACACCAGAGTTCAACAAAACCGTGGCTGTGCTGTTGAGCTGCGTGATCGTACAAAATGCTAACTTTAACCCACAGGAAATCGCTAACCTGCTTTGGGCCATGGCAAAACTGGTAGATAACGGGCAGGAGCAAACATCAGGGCTCTACGAGGCCGTGGCCGCGCTGTTGCACCGGGTGAACGCACAGGAAGACCAATTTAATGCCCGGGATATTGCCAACCTACTGTGGGCCACGGCCAAACTGGGTGAACTCATTGAGCTGAACGTGGCTACCTCTGCGTTCGAATCGCTTGGCTATCGAATCAGTAAGAACCTTCAGTTTACTCAGAAAGAGATATCGATGTCTCTCTGGGGGGTAATGGTATGCTGTGCCAGGTTGTCTCTAGTCGCCAATGCCAATAAAAATAATGTACTTGAAAAGCACATGGATGACCTGTTGACTCGCCTGGAAAATAACTCGCCAGATAATGAAGAGGACCAATCCATCATGATCATGGCCTCAAGCTGGCTTGGCAGAGCGTGTTCGTTCACCCCCCATTACCAGACAGCCATTTCAAAAACACAAGCTGACTTCCGCAATCAACTCCAATCATGCATGCCCTCTTTGAAGATTGAAGAAGAAAAGAGTCTGAACTCATTACCTCCGGTTGACCTGTTACTGCCAGATCACAACATGGTGATTGAAGTTCAGGGACCGTCTCATTACGTGGGTGGTGATTTCAACACCAGAAAGGGTTCGACTCTGCTGAAAATCGCACTGCTGCAAAAATCAGGATTTGAGGTCATTGAAATCCCGGTTAACCAGCTTTGTAACCAGGATTTAATGAAACCATTTATTGATCAAATAAAGAAGAGAACAAACCGCCAGTAATCGTCTCCCTGCCATCAAGACTCAGGAACCGTTTTCACAATTCAGAGTAGATGTTCTTCTCCAGCCACTAGCGTTTATAAACCGTTCAGCAAAATGAACTTCTGAACAGAACCGCAGTCTGCTTTTTATATTCTCATGAATTAATGAAATATAATTATGGATAGAAGATCTGCTGGTATCAGTGGTAAATACACAAGATCAGTTAATAATTACAACCAACCGAATAACCATGCCCCTTCTTCAGGGCGTGGGCGATATAGGCATGCCACAGTCAGACCATGGGATCATCCCACCCGCACTGCACCGGATCGCAATGAATTTTACCATTCTTCTGGCACACGCTCTTCTCAACATCTACAGTGCCGTTCAGTAAACCCTGCTAAAGATTTTAATGCCCTCATCACACAGGAAATAATGGATGATCTGGTGAGAAGATCGGATCGTTTCGGTCATCGCTATAATGGAAAAAATCACAGTCACTTTGCCTGTTCAATTAAAGAATACACGTCAGCTGCTAAAAGACCGTTAAACCGGGCAGAACAAAGCCAGTTGATAAGTATGCTGCAAAACTTTACCCCAACACGGAGCTGGAATTGGCGAAGCCTGACGACAACACTTCATTCATTGACTTCAGCGGGTGTTTTTACCCCTCATTACCCCATGGATGAGCGTGTTAAGCTTACTCAAGCTCACTTATTGTCAACGCTACTTGATGCAATAATATTTAACTGCTGCCAAAAACCTCAAGCCAGGAATATTGATGCCCGGGGTATCGCCAACCTGCTGTGGGCCATGGCGAAACTGGTGGACAACGGGCAGAAGCAGACACCGGAGTTCAACGAGGCCGTTGTCGCGCTGTTGCCCCACGTGAGCGCAATGAAAGACCAATTTAAGGCCCAGGGCATTGCCAACCTGCTTTGGGCCATGGCGAAACTGGTGGACAACGGGCTGGAGCAGACACAAGAGTTCAAAGAGGCCATGGGTGCCCTGTTGACCCACGTGAACATACAGAAAGACCAATTCAATGCCCAGGGTATCGCCAACCTGCTGTGGGCCATGACGAAACTGGTGGACAACGGGGAGTGGACACCGGAGCTCAAAAAAGCTGTGGCCGCGCTGTTCCCCCATGTGATCGCACAGAAAGATCAATTTAGTACCCAGAATATTGTCAACCTGCTGTGGGCCATGGCGAAACTGGTGGACAACGGGCAGAAGCAGACAGCAGAGTTCAACGAAGCTGTAGCCGCGCTGTTGCACCATGTGAACGGACAAAAAGATAACTTTAAACCACAGGGTATCGCCAACCTGCTGTGGGCCATGGCGAAACTGGTGGACAACGGGCTGGAGCGGACACCAGGGCTCAACGAGGCCGTGGCCGCGCTGTTGCCCTACGTGAACGCACAGAAAGACCAATTTAGTGCCCAGCATATTGCCAACCTGCTGTGGGCCCTGGCGAAACTGGTGGACAACGACCAGGAGCGGACACCGGGGTTCAACGAGGCCGTGGCTGCGCTGTTGCCCAATGTGAACGCACAGAAAGACCAATTTATTCCTCAGCATATCGCCAACCTGCTGTGGGCCATGGCGAAACTGGTGGACAATGGGCAGGAGCAGACACCAGGGCTCAACGAAGCCCTGGTCACGCTGTTGCCCCGGGTGAACGCACAGAAAACCCAATTTCATGTCCAGTTTATTGCCAACCTGCTTTGGGCCATGGCGAAACTGGTGGACAACGGGCTGGAGCAGACACCAGCACTCAACGAGGTCGTGGCCACGCTATTGCCCCTGGTGATCGCACAGAAAGCTAACTTTACACCACAGGAAATCACCAACCTGCTGTGGGCCATGGCGAAACTGGTGGACAACGGGCAGGAGCGGACACCAGAGCTCAACGAGGCCATGGCCGCGTTGTTGCCCCACGTGAGCGCACAGAAAGCCAACTTTACACCACAGGGTATTGCCAATCTGCTGTGGGCCATGGCGAAACTGGTGGACAACGGGCAGGAGTCGACATCAGAACTCAATGAGGCCGTGACCTCACTGTTGCCCTACGTGAATGCACAGAGAGCTACCTTTAAACCACAAGGTATCGCCAACCTGCTGTGGGCCATGGCGAAACTGGTGGACAACGGGCAGGAGACGACACCAGAACTCAACGAGGCCGTGACCGCACTGTTGCTCCACGTGAATGCACAGAGAGCTACCTTTAAACCACAAGAGATCGCCAACATGCTATGGGCCATGGCGAAACTGGTGGACAACGGACTGGAGCAGACACCAGCGCTCAACGAGGCTGTGGCCACGCTGTTGCCTCACGTGAACGCACAGAAAGACCAATTTATTCCTCAGCACATCGTCAACCTGTTGTGGGCCATGGCGAAACTGGTGGACAACAGGCAGGAATGGACACCAGAGTTCAAAGCAGTCGTGGCAGCACTGTTACCCCACGTGAGCACACGGAAAGCTCACTTTACACCACAGGGTATCGCCAACCTGCTGTGGGCCATGGCGAAACTGGGTGAACTCGTTGAGCTGAATATGGTTACCTCTACATTGGAATCGCTTGTCTACCGAAGCAGTGCAAACCCTCAGCTCTCAAGGCAAGATATATCAATGTGTCTCTGGGGCGTAATGGTATGCTGTGCCAGGTTGTCTCTAGACTCCAATGCTAATAAAAATAGTTTGCTTGAAAAGCACATGGATATCCTGTTGACTCGCCTGGAAAATACATTCCCAGATAATGAAGAGGATCAAACCACCATTGCCATGGCCGCCAGTTGGCTTGGCAGAACGTGTCCGTTCAACCCCCATTACCAGACAATCGTTTCAAAACGTCAATCCGACTTCCGCAATCAACTCCAATCCTGTATGCCCTCTTTGAAGATTGAAGAAGAAAAGAGTTTGAACTCATTGCCTCCGGTTGACCTGTTACTGCCAGATCACAACATTATTATTGAAGTTCAGGGGCCGTTTCATTACGTGAATGGTGATTTCAAAACCAGGAAAGGTTCGACTCTGCTGAAAATCGCACTGTTGCAAAAAGCAGGGTTTGAAGTCATTGAAATCCCGGTTAACCAGCTTCGTAACCAGGATTTAATGAAACCATTGATTGACCAAATAAAGAAGAGAACAAACAGCCAGTAATCGCCTCCCGGCCATCATGACTCAGGAACCCTTTTCACAATTCAGAGTAGGTGCTCTCCTCCAACCACTTGCATTTATAAACCGTTCAGCAAAATGAACTTCTGAACAGAACCGCAGTCTGCTTTTAATATTCTCATGAATTAATGAAATATAATTATGGATAAAAGATCTGCTGGTATCAGTGGTAATTACACCAGATCAGGTAATGATTACAACCAACCGAATAACCGCGTCCCTTCTTCAGGACGTGGACGATATAGACATGCCACAGTCAGACCATGGGATAATCCCCCCCGCACTGCACCGGATCGCAATGAATTTTACCATTCTTCTGGCTCACGCTCTTCTCAACACCTACAGTACCGTTCAGTAAACCCTGCTGAAGATTTTAATGCCCTCATCACACAGGAAATAATGGATGATCTGTTGAGTAAATCGGATTATTTCGGTCATCGCTATAATGGAAAAAATCACGGTCAATTTGCCAATTCAATTAAAGAATACACGTCAGCTGCTAAAAGACCGTTAAACCGGGCGGAACAAAGCCAGCTGATTCATTTGCTGCAAAACTTTACCCCAACACGGCGTTGGGATTGGCGAAGCCTGACGACAACACTTCATTCATTGACTTCAGCGGGTGTTTTTACCCCTCATTACCCCATGGATGAGCGCGTTAAGCTTACTCAAGCTCACTTATTGTCAACGCTACTGGATGCAATAATATTTAACTGCTGCCAAAAACCTCAAGCCAGGAATATTGATGCCCGGGGTATCGCCAACCTGCTTTGGGCCATGGCGAAACTGGTGGACAAAGGGCAGAAGCAGACACCGGAGTTCAACGAGGCCGTTGTTGCGCTGTTGCCCCACGTGAGCGCAATGAAAGACCAATTTAAGGCCCAGGGCATTGCCAACCTGCTGTGGGCCATGGCGAAACTGGTGGACAACGGGCTGGAGCCGACACCAGGACTCAACGAGGCCGTGGTCGCCCTGTTGCCCCACGTGAAGGCACAGAAAGACCAATTTAAGGCCCAGGGCATTGCCAACCTGCTGTGGGCCATGGCGAAACTGGTGGACAACGGGCTGGAGCGGACACCCGGGCTCAAAGAGGCCTTAGCCGCCCTGTTGCCCCTCGTGAACGTACAGAAAAACCAACTTAATGCCCAGGGCATTGCCAACCTGTTGTGGGCCATGGCGAAACTGGTGGACAACGAGCTGGAGTGGACTCCAGGGCTCAAAGAGGCCGTGGTAGCCCTGCTGCCCCTCCTGGACGCACAGAAAAACCGACTTAATGCCCAGAACATTGCCAACCTGCTGTGGGCCATGGCGAAACTGGTGGACAACGGGCTGGAACAGACACCAGAGTTCAAAGAGGCCGTGGCCGCCCTGTTGCCCCACGTGAACGCACAGAAAAACCAATTTATTCCTCAGGGTATCACCAACCTGTTGTGGGCCATGGCGAAACTGGTGGACCACGGGCTGGAGCAGACACCAGGGCTCAACGAGGCCGCGGCCGCTCTGTTGCCTCTCGTCAACGCACTGAGAGACCATTTTATTCCTCAACATATCGCCAACCTGTTGTGGGCCATAGCGAAACTTGTGGACAATGGGCTGGAGCAGACACCAGAGCTCAACGAGGCCGTGGCCGCCCTGTTGCCCCTCGTGCACGCACAGAAAAACCAACTTAATGCCCAGGGCATTGCCAACCTGCTGTGGGCCATTACGAAACTGGTGAACAACGGGCAGGAGTGGACACCAGAGTTCAATGCGGCCGTGGCCGCCCTGTTGCCCCTCGTGAACGCACAGAAAAACCAACTTAATGCCGTGGGAATCGGCAAACTGTTGTGGGCCATGGCGAAACTGGTGGACATCGGGCAGGAGCAAACACCAGAGCTCAAGGAGGCCGTGGCCGCCCTGTTGCCCCTCGTGAACACACAAAAAGACCAATTTAATGCCCAGCATGTTGCCAACCTGCTGTGGGTCATGGCGAAACTGGTGGACAATGGGCTGGAGCAGATACCCGGGCTCAACGAGGCACTGGTCGCACTGTTGACCCGGGTGAACACACAGAAAGACCAATTTAATGTCCGGGATATCGCCAACCTGCTGTGGGCCATGGCAAAACTGCTGGGCAACGAGCAGAAGCCGACACCCGGGCTCAACGAGGCCGTGGCCACGCTACTGCCCCACGTGAAAGTACAGAAAGCTAACTTTAAACCACAGGATATCTCCAACCTGTTGTGGGCCATGGCGAAACTGGTAGACAACAGATATGAGCAGACACCAGAGTTCAACGAAACCGTGGCTACGCTGTTGACCTGCGTGATCGTACAAAAAGCTAACTTTAACCCACAGGAAATCGCCAACCTGCTGTGGGCCATGGCAAAACTGGGGGATAACGGACAGGAGCAAACACCAGGGCTCAACGTGGCCGTAGCTGAGCTGTTACACCGGGTGAACGCACAGGAAGAGCAATTTATTGCCCAGCATGTTGCCAACCTGCTGTGGGCCACGGCCAAACTGGGTGAACTCATTGAGCTGAACCTGGCTACCTCTGCGTGCGAATCGCTTGTCTATCGAATCAGTGAGAACCTTGAATTTTCCAGGGAAGAGATATCAATGTCTCTCTGGGGAGTCATGGTATGCTGTGCCAGGCTGGCTCTGGACTCCAATGCCAATAAAAATAACGTTTTTGAAAAGCACATGGATGACCTGTTGACTCGCCTGAAAAATAAATCGCCGCATGATGAAGAGGATCAATCCACCATGATCATGGCCTCAAGTTGGCTTGGCAGAGCGTGTCCGGTCGTCCGCCATTACCAGACAGCCATTTCAAAAACCCAGGCCGAATTCCGCCATCAACTCCAATCATGTATGCCCTCTTTGAAGATTGAAGAAGAAAAGAGTTTGAACTCATTGCCTCCGGTTGACCTGTTACTGCCAGATCACAACATGGTGATTGAAGTTCAGGGACCGTCTCATTACGTGGGTGGTGATTTCAACACCAGGAAAGGTTCGACTCTGCTGAAAATCGCACTGCTGCAAAAATCAGGATTTGAGGTCATTGAAATCCCGGTTAACCAGCTCAGGAGCCAGGATTCAATGAAACTATATATTGATCAAATAAAAACCAGGGTAAAGATCAAACCACAGGGTCATGGCTCTGTGTCACTTAAAAGCGGTTCGGCAGATGAGAAATACGGCACTGCTTATATATAAACATTTCAGCAAAATGAACTTCTGAACTGCACAGCAGTCTGCCTTTTATATCTTCATGAAGTAATGAAATATAGTTATGGATAGAAGCTCTGCTGGTATCAGTGGTCAATACGCAAGATCAGATAATAATCATAACCGACCGGGTGGCCGTGCTGCTGCTTCGAGGAGTGGACGATACCGACATGCCACGGTCAGGCAGAGGGATGATAGCCCACGCAATAATCCGGGGCGTACTGCATTTTACCGTTCTTCTGACGCATGCCCTTCTCAACATCTACAGCGCCGTTCAGTAAACCCTGCTCAAGACTTTAAAGCGCTCATCAAACCAGAAATAATGGATGACCTGGTGAGTCAATCGGATCATTTCGGTCATCGCTATGATGGGAGAAATCACAGCTGGTGTGCCAGTTCAATAAAAAAATACACGTTAGCTGCTAAAAGACCGTTAAATCGAGTGGAACAAAGCCAGCTGATACGTTCGCTGCAAAATTTTACCGCAACCCGGAGTTGGAATTGGCGAAGCCTGACGACAACACTTCATTCATTCACTTCAGCGGGTGTTTTTACCCCTCATAAACCCATGGATCAGCGTGTTAAGCGTACTCAGGCTGCCTTACTGTCAACACTACTGGATGCCATCATATTCAAGTGCAACCAAAAACCTCACGCCAGGTATGTTGATGCCCAGGGTGTCGCCAACCTGTTGTGGGCCATGGCGAAACTGGTGGACAAAGGGCAGAAGCTGACACCGGAGTTCAACGAGGCCGTTGTCGCGCTGTTGCCCCACGTGTGCGCAATGAAAGACCAATTTAAGGCCCAGGGCATTGCCAACCTGCTGTGGGCCATGGCGAAACTGGTGGACAACGGGCAGGAGTGGACACCAGTGGTCAAAGAGGCCGTGGCCGTGCTGTTGCCCCGCGTGAACGTGCAGAAAGCTAACTTTAAACCTCAGGAAATCGCCAACCTGCTGTGGGCCATGGCGAAACTGGTGGACAACGGGCAGGAGCAAACACCAGAGTTCAAAGAGGCTCTGGTCGCGCTGTTACCCCACGTGATTGCACAAAAAGCTAACTTTAACCCCCAGGAAATCGCCAACCTGCTGTGGGCCATGGCGAAACTGGTGGACAACGGGCAGGAGTGGACACCAGTGGTCAAAGAGGCCGTGGCCGCGCTGTTGCCCCGCGTGAACGCACAGAACGACCAATTTAAAGCCCTGGGTATCACCAACCTGCTGTGGGCCATGGCGAAACTGGTGGACAACGGGCAGGAGCAAACACCAGAGTTCAAAGTGGCTCTTGTCGCGCTGTTACCCCACGTAATTGCACAGAAAGCTAACTTTAACCCCCAGGAAATCGCCAACCTGCTGTGGGCCATGGCGAAACTGGTGGACAACGGGCAGGTGCAGACACCAGGGCTCAACGAGGCCGTGGCCGCGCTGTTGCCCCGCGTGAACGTGCAGAAAGCTAACTTTAAACCTCAGGAAATCGCCAACCTGCTGTGGGCCATGGCGAAACTGGTGGACAATGGGCAGGAGTGGACACCAGTGGTCAAAGAAGCCGTGGCCGTGCTGCTGCCCCACGTGAAGGTGCAGAAAGCTAACTTTAAACCTCAGGAAATCGCCAAACTGCTGTGGGCCATAGCAAAACTGGTGGACAACGGGCAGAAGTGGACACCAGAGGTCAAAGAGGCCGTGGCCACGCTGTTGCCCCGCGTGAATGCACAGAAAGACCAATTTAAAGCCCAGGGCATTGCCAACCTGCTGTGGGCCATGGCGAAACTGGTGGACAACGGGCAGGAGCGGACAACAGGGCTTAACAAGGCCGTGGCCGCGCTGTTGCCCCACGTGAACGCACAGAAAGACCAATTTAATGCTCAGGCTATCGCCAACCTGCTGTGGGCCATGGCGAAACTGGCGGACAACGGGCAAGAGCAAACACCAGGACTCACCGAGGCCGTGGCCGTGCTGTTGTCCCACGTGAACGTGCAGAAAGCTAATTTTAAACCACAGGCTATCGCCAACCTGCTGTGGGCCATGGCGAAACTGGTGGACAACGGGCAGGAGCAGACACCAGAGCTCAACGCGGCTGTGGCCGCGCTGTTGCCCCACGTGAACGCACAGAAAGACCAATTTAATGCTCAGGCTATCGCCAACCTGCTATGGGCCATGGCCAAACTGGTGGACAACGGGCAGGAACAGACACCAGGGCTCAACGAGGCCATGGCCGCGCTATTGCCCCACGTGAACGTACAGAAAGAGCAATTAAATGGTCAGGGTATCGCCAACCTGTTGTGGGCCATGGCGAAACTGGTGGACAACGGGCAGATGCAAACACCAAGGCTCAAAGAGGCCGTGGCCGCCCTGTTGCCCCTCGTGAATGCACAGAGAGCTACCTTTAAACCACAAGGTATCGCCAACTTGCTGTGGGCCATGGCGAAACTGATGGAGAACGAGCATGACCAGATACCAGAACTCAACGAAGCCGTGGCCGCGCTATTGCCTCACGTAAACACCCAGAAAACCAGCTTTAATCCACAGGAAATCGCCAACCTGCTGTGGGCCATGGCGAAACTGGTGGACAACGGGCAGAAGCAGACACCAGAGTTCAAAGAGGCCGTGGCCGTGCTGTTGCTCCTCGTGAGCGTACAGAAAGAACAATTTAATGGTCAGGGTATCGCCAACATGCTGTGGGCCATGGCGAAACTGGTGGACAACGGGCAGGAGCAGACACCAGAGTTCAAAGAGGCCGTGGCCGCGTTGTTGTCCCTCGTGAACGCACAGAAAGACCAATTTATTCCTCAGCATATCGCCAACCTGCTGTGGGCCATGGCGAAACTGGGTGAGTTCGTTGAGTTGAACATGGTTGCCTCTACGTTCGAATCGCTTGTGTACAGACTCCGTGAAAACCCTCAGCTCTCCAGGCAAGTTATATCGATGTCTCTATGGGGAGTCATGGTATGCTGTGCCAGGTTATCTCTAGATTCCAATGCCAATATAAATAACGTGCTTGAAAAACATCTGGATGACCTGTTGACTCGCCTGGAAAATACATCGCCAGATAATGAAGAGGATCAATCCATCATGATCATGGCCGCCAGTTGGCTTGGCAGATCGTGTCCGGTCGTCTGCCATTACCAGAAAGCCATGTCAAAAACCCAGGCCGACTTCCGCAATCAACTCCAATCATGTATGCCCTCTTTGAAGATTGAAGAAGAAAAGAGTTTGCACTCATTGCCTCCGGTTGACCTGCTACTGCCAGATCACAACATAGTGATTGAAGTTCAGGGACCGTCTCATTACGTGGGTGGTGATTTCAACACCAGGAAAGGTTCGACTCTGCTGAAAATCGCACTGCTGCAAAAATCAGGATTTGAGGTCATTGAAATCCCGGTTAACCGGCTTTGTAAACAGGATTTAATGAAACCATTTATTGATCAAATAAAGAAGAGAACAAACCGCCAGTAATCGCCTCCCTGCCATCATGACTCAGGAACTGTTTTCACAATTCAGAGTAGATGTTCTTCTCCAACCATTGGCGTTTATAAACCGTTCAGCAAAATGAACTTCTGAACAGAAACGCAGTCTGCTTTTTATATTCTCATGAATTAATGAAATATAATTATGGATAGAAGATCTTCTGGTATCAGTGGCCGATACACAAGATCAGGTAATGATTACAACCAACCGAATGACCATGCCCCTTCTTCTGGGCGTGGACGATATAGACGTGCCACAGTCAAACAATGTGATAATCCCCCCCGCAATGCTCCGGGGCGTAATGAATTTTACCTTTCTTCTGGCACACGCTCTTCTCAACATCTACAGTACCGTTCAGTAAACCCTGCTCAGAATTTTAATGCCCTCATCAAACAGGAAATAATGGCTGATCTGGTGAGTAAATCGGATCATTTCGGTCACCGCTATGATGGGAGAAATCACGGGCAATATGCCAGTTTAATTAAAAAATACACGTCAGCTGCTGAAAGACCGTTAAATCGAGCTGAACAAAGCCAGCTGATACGTATGCTGCAAAATTTTACCCCAACACGGAGCTGGAATTGGCGAAGCCTGACGACAACACTGCACTCATTTACTTCAGCGGGTGTTTTTACCCCTCATAAACCCATGAATGAGCATGTTAAGCTCACTCAAGCTGCCTTATTGTCAACGCTACTTGATGCAATAATATTTAACTGCAACCTAAAACCTGAAGCCAGAAATATTGGTGCTCAGGAAATCGCTAACCTGCTGTGGGCCATGGCGAAACTGCTGGACAGCGGGCAGGAGCAGACGCAAGAGCTCAACGAGGCCGTGGCCGCGCTGTTGCCCCAGGTAAACGTACAGAAAGATCAATTTATTCCTCAGGCTATCGCCAACCTGCTGTGGGCAATGGCAAAAAATGGTAGACAACGGACAGGAGCACACACCTGGGCTCAAAGGGGCTGTGGCCGTCTTGTTGCCCCTTGTGAACAGACAGAAAGCTGACTTTAACCCACAGGAAATCTCTAACCTGCTGTGGGCCATGGCGAAACTGGTGGACAACGGGCTGGAGCGTACACCGGGGCTCAAAGAGGCCTTAGCCGCCCTGTTGCCCCTCGTGAACGCACAGACAACTACCTTTAAACCACAGGGTATCGCCAACCTGCTGTGGGCCATGGCGAAACTGGTGGACAACGGGCAGGAACAGACACCAGAACTCAGCGAGGCCGTGGCCGCGCTGTTGCCCCACGTGAACACACAAAAAGCTAACTTTACCCCACAGGAAATTGCCAATTTTCTGTGGGCCGTGGCGAAACTGGTGGACAACGGGCAGGGGCAAACACCAGAACTCAACGAGGCTGTGGCCGCGCTATTGCCTTACGTAAACACACAGAAAGCCAGCTTTAATCCACAGGAAATCGCCAACCTGCTGTGGGCCATGGCGAAACTGGCGGACAACGAGCAGGAGCAAACTCCAGGGCTCAGCGATGCCATGGCCGCGCTGTTGCCCCTTGTAAACGTACAGAAAGAACAATTTACTGGTCAGGGTATCGCCAACCTGCTGTGGGCCATGGCGAAACTGGTGGACAACGGGCAGGAGCAGACACCAGAGTTCAAAGAGGCCGTGGCCGGGCTGTTGCCCCTCGTAAACGTACAGAAAGAACAATTTACTGGTCAGGGTATCGCCAACCTGCTGTGGGCCATGGCGAAACTGGTGGACAACGGGCAGAAGCAGACACCAGAGTTCAAAGAGGCCGTGGCCGCGCTGTTGCCCCTCGTGAACACACAGAAAGACCAGTTTATTCCTCAGCATATCGCCAATCTTCTGTGGGCCCTGGCGAAACTGGGTGAGCTCGTTGAGCTGAACGTGCTTACCTCTACGTTCGAATCGCTTGTCTACAAAGTCAGTGAAAACCCCCGGCTCTCTCAGCAAGACACATTGATGTCCCTCTGGGGAGTAATGGTATGCTGTGCCAGGTTGGCTTTAGACTCCAATGCCATTAAAAATAACGTGCTTGAAAAGCACATGGATGACCTGTTGAATCGCCTGGAAAATACCTCGCCAGATAATAAAGAGTATCAAGCCATCATGATCATGGCCGCCAGTTGGCTTGGCAGATCGTGTCCGGTCGTCCCCCATTACCAGACAACCATTTCAAAGCCTCAATCCGGCTTCCGCGATCAGCTCCAATCATTTATGCCCTCTTTGAAGATTGAAGAAGAAAAGAGTTTGAACTCATTACCTCCGGTTGACCTGCTTCTGCCAGATCACAACGTGGTGATTGAAATTCAGGGACCGTCTCATTACGTGGGTGGTGATTTCAAAACCAGGAAAGGTTCGACTCTGCTGAAAATCGCACTGCTGCAAAACGCAGGATTTGAGGTCGTTGAAATCCCGGTTAACCAGCTTTGGGGCAAGGACTCAATAAAACGATATATGGATCAAATAAAGATCAGGGTGAACATCCCGCCACAGCGGCATGGCTCTGTATCACTTACTCAAACGCGGGGGGCAGGTAAGCGATATGTTACTGCCGATAAAGGATGGCAAGATCACTGTGACTTAACTACCGAAGGACATTCACAAAGGAAAAAGGGTAAACTAAAAAGTAGAAAAAGGAATAGAAGAAAGTAACCTCTTCCCTTCCATCATGACTCAAGAACCGTTTTCACATTTCAGGGAAGGCGGGCTTCCAACTTTTCAATACCTGCGATGGTATTACTGTTTGCAGTCATCAACTGAAAAGATCACCCCTGATAACAGCCGATGACTATCCATCCTCCTCCCTTTTGCGTTACCCTTACCCACAACCTGACGCACGATAAATAAGAGAAACACGTCTGCTGTAAGTAGCTAACCATATGAAATCATATATTTCTGACTCCTTGTTCAGGCACTCTGCTTCGTTACAACTCCGGTCACATAGCTACGGCTATGCTCCCTCCGTTGTGCCTCGCATAGCACCTGCCCAAGTAGCCAGAAATATATGATTCCATATGGCCAGCTACTTATTGCGTATTCCAGAACAAAAAGAAGATAACTGCCTTATGAGCTTTGAAAGTACCGACCAGTATATCGCTACCGATGACCTGAAAATGGCCGTCAATGCTGCCGTAACATTACAACGCCCTCTCCTGATTAAAGGAGAACCCGGCACCGGCAAGACCATGCTGGCAGAACAGGTGGCCCGTTCCCTGGGCAAAGAGCTGCTGCAATGGCATATCAAATCCACCACCAAGGCCCAGCAGGGGCTCTACGAATACGATGCGGTATCCCGCCTTCGAGACTCTCAACTTGGCGATGAGCGGGTTCACGATATCAGCAATTACATTGTCAAAGGCAAACTCTGGGAAGCCTTTGAGTCAGACCAGCAGTCGGTTTTGCTGATCGATGAGATAGACAAGGCAGATATTGAATTCCCCAATGACCTGCTGCAAGAGCTGGACAAGATGGAGTTCAATGTTTACGAGACCCAACAACAGATAAAAGCCCGACAACGCCCTATAGTCATTATCACCAGTAACAACGAGAAAGAGCTGCCTGATGCGTTTTTAAGACGCTGCTTCTTTCATTACATCAGCTTTCCTGATGCAGAAACCATGAGGGAAATTGTCCGGGTACATTTTCCTGACCTGCAGAAAAAACTGGTCGATGAGGCCCTTCAGGTATTTTTCGAACTCAGGGAGATCCCCGGTCTCAAGAAGAAGCCCTCGACTTCCGAGCTGATCGACTGGCTGAAACTGCTCAACTCCGACGATATCCCGGCAGATATTCTTCAAAACCGTGATACCAGAAGTGCCATTCCCCCGCTGCATGGTGCGCTGGTGAAAAATGAGCAGGATGTCCATCTGCTGGAACGGCTGGCCTTTATGAGCCGACGCGGTTAACCGGCCTGAGGACTCACCATGCTGACCAATTTTTTTGCAACCGTCCGGGCATTTGGTGTACCTGCCACCACCCGGGAATATCTCGACCTGCTGGCAGCACTGGATGCAAAACTGATCTACGCCGATCAGCAAGGCTTTTACCAGTTAGCGCGAACCATTCTGGTCAAGGATGAAAGGCATTACGACAAGTTTGATAAAGCCTGCCAGGCTTTTTTCAACGGCCTTGACGCCATGGATGACATGCTGGAAGCACTGATACCTGAAGAATGGTTAAGGCAGGCGTTTATACGACAGCTTTCCGATGATGACAAGGCAAACATCCAGGGCATGAAAAACCTCCGGGAATTACTCGATACATTCCGACAGAGAATGGAGGAACAGAAAAGTCGTCACCAGGGCGGTAATAAATGGATTGGCACCGGCGGAACCTCACCGTTTGGCGCTTATGGTTATAACCCTTCCGGCATTCGGATTGGTCAGGATCAATCCAGACACCGTAAAGCCACCAAAGTCTGGGATAAGCGGGAGTTTAAAAACCTGGATGATAACGAGCAACTCGGCAGCCGCAATATGAAGATGGCACTGCGCCGATTACGCCGCTTTGCCCGCCAGGGGGCAGCAGACCAGCTGGATCTTGACGACACCGTCCGCTCAACGGCCAGCAAGGGTATGCTGGATATCAAGATGGTGCCTGAACGCCATAATGCCGTGAAAGTGCTGCTGTTCATGGATATTGGCGGCTCAATGGACGATTACGTTCGCCTGTGTGAGGAGTTGTTTGCCTGCTGCCGAACCGAGTTTAAACACCTTGAGTTCTATTACTTCCATAACTATCTCTATGAAAGTGTCTGGCAGGATAACCGTCGTCGTCAGCAGGAGCGCATCAGCCTCTGGGATGTGATTCACCGCTACGGCAAGGATTACCGGGTGATTTTTGTGGGCGACGCCGCCATGTCTCCCTATGAAATTACCTCACCCGGCGGCAGTGTCGAACATTTCAATGAAGAGGCCGGTCAGGTCTGGATGTCACGGCTGAAAGCGCACTTTGACCGGGTCGCATGGCTGAACCCCTCCCCGGAACATGCCTGGCAATATACCTCATCAACACGACTGATTGATGAGCAGATGGAAGGCAAAATGTTCCCGCTGACCATTAATGGCCTGGAAGAGGCAATGGGTTATCTTGCTGGATAAATAATTTTTTAACGAGGGAACGATTTTCGTGACAAACAGTCAGATTAGGTAAGAGTGTATCAGTAAGAGATTCTGAATGATTCATTACTCTTAACCATTCGAATGTTCTTAGGGTGGACATTAAGCTTACCCCTCCATGTTCAATGGCTTTTGAATGGAACCACGAAGGACACAAAGAGCACGAAGGAAAAGAAAATCTCTTCTTTGTGCTCTTTGTGTCCTTCGTGGTTCCATCTTTAACTTCCCGAAGAGGGGAGTAGACGCTTAATGTCTACCCTAAGTTCGAATGTTAACATCTACTTCAAATTAGCGAGGAAGGTCTTTCAATGCTGAACCCACCAGTAAGTTATCGCCCGCAACAATCACCAGATTTTACCTCTTATGCAACTGCAATAAGTGAAGAGGATCAGGGTAAATTTAATGATTTTGTAACAAAAATTATTAAAACGGCTGATGATGGTATTGAAAATGCCGCTTTAGAATTAGGCTGCACACCCAAACAAGTTGTCCAACCATTGAGTGATTATTTGATAAAGCATTATTCATTGTCAGCACCGCAAGATTCGAAGATCAGTACCGCTTCAAAAAATCCTGACAACCCCGATAATTGGAGATGGGATCTCTGGGAAAAAAAACTTTATACGCCTGAGGGTTATTTTGTATCAGATGAGATAGAAAGTGAAATTTCTTTTGCATTTGAGGGTGAGCTATTCGGGAGAAATCTTCAATTATGCAAAGATAAGTTGCCTAGCATGGATGTAGCTACACCAAGTTCAGCTTATGAATGTAAAAATGGTTATGCAATCGTAACCAAATTCTGTCAAAATTTAAAACCGATTACCCCATTGATTCGCTATTGTATTGAGAAAGGTATGTTCTCAAATGAATTCATTAATAATTTGTACAGAATGTCCGAATAAATAAACATGGAAACACGAAGTACACAAAGAACACGAAGGAAAAGAAAATCTCTTCTTTGTGTTCTTCGTGGCTTCGTCTTCAACCTCCCGAAGCTGGGGGTAGGTGCTTAATGTCTACCCTAATAGTGCAGCCAAGCTCAAATATACAACTTACAGGTGCCACAACCATTAACGCATCCGTAATGGGTTGTTCCTGTGATGGTGTTCAATACGCTCTTCAATTTCTGATGTGGCTGCTTTCCCACCCAACAGCTGCCACTGTTTTGCCTGGGTCAGATCCTCGTCAGATACTGCCGCCATTAAATTTTGGTTAAGTTTGTCCTCAGGATAAAACTGCGCCAATACTTTATCGTATTCCCCAACCTGGAAAAGATTATTTTCTGCAGCAAATCTTAACTTATCATCCAGAAACTTGTCGTCTATTCGGCCACCGAATTCAATCCAGGCTTTGATATTCTCAGCAGGAGTCTCCATAGCCATCGAACGTCTCAGGCAGTGATCTTTTTCCTCTTGAGTAAACGTGCTGTTGCCTAGCTTTAACAGCGTCTGAGCGGCAGTAAACCCCCCCCGAATGAGCAGCCTCACTGCGGACTTTCGGAATTATTTTCTCAACTTTCGGCCCACCTGCCTTCAACGCCCATTTTGCTGCTTCCGTATGGCCCATAAATACAACCTCCCTGAAAAAATTCTCAATAGGATCATCTTCATAGATTTCCCGACTAAGTGAACGAATATAAAAAAGGAATTCAATATAAGATAAATTTATGCCTGGTTCTTTATGAAATGGTCTAAACAGACGTAATAGACTTTTTAATTTATCATCAACTAACTTACCATGATGATCAGATAATAAGCTCGGTTGTATTTGTCGATGACATGAAACGGGAAGTCCCAGGCTCTTGGCGTCGATTGAAATCATTGACACATCAAGTAATGCCCTTCTGATTACTCTTGCTGATAATTCTTGCAGTGATTCATTTCCGGTTATTTCAGGCTCACCTGAATTTATTATATAAGTTTTAAGAGCATCTATATCTTCAGCTTCCAGAACTCTTTGATATTTAAAAAAGGCAGGCGCTTCTCGCGCCTCACGGGCTTGTTCTTGCACAAGCCCGGGATCCTGACTATGACGATATGTTGATAGTTCAGCAAGAGAGAGATTAGCAACATTGTCAGGTAACATTTTCTGGTTCTCAAGCAGAAATATATTTCTGCATCAGACCAATTTTTCTGCATTAAGTTTCCCAAACCCATATCACAACAGCGAACTGAAGAAACGGTCAACCACTTTGGTAGCTGCACCGAAATACTGTTCATCAAAAAAAGAGCCGTGATTGCCCGGCTCAAGATTCAATTCAACCGTCTTTGCTCCTGCAGCAGCAGCCTCCTGAAAGAACCCGGCAGCGGGATAGACGTTTCCTGACGTACCAATGGAAACAAAGAGATCACAGACGGACAGTGCCTGATAAATCTCATCCATCCGTAAAGGCATCTCACCAAACCAGACAATATGTGGACGAAGATTACCGGCAACACCGCAGCATTCACAGGGAGTATCGACGGTAACATCCTGATCCCAATAAAAAACCTGCCCTGTCTCCTGGCAGTGAACTTTCAACAACTCACCATGCATGTGAATCAGCCGGTTGCTCCCTGCCCGCTCATGGAGATCATCAACATTTTGCGTCACCAGAAGAAAACTTCCGGAGAAATGACGTTCAAACGCGGCAAGTACCTGGTGAGCACGGTTTGGTTTGACTGAGTTCAGCTGCCGCCTTCGGTCGTTGTAAAAGCGTTGTACCAGTGCGGGGTTTCGGGCGTAGCCTTCAGGGGTTGCCACATCCTCAACAGGATGATTCTCCCAGAGCCCGTCACTGGCCCGGAATGTTCTGATTCCAGACTCGGCAGAGACACCCGAACCGGTCAGTACAACAATGGATGTATAGCGCAAACCAGCCTCCTGTCATCAACGACGGTATTTAGTCGTATAATGTATGGTTTTGCGGGTACCGGCAGCCACCTCAACACGAAGCTGATCCGGCTTTTCCAGCGTGGCTCCCCTGACACTGTCGAACTTTATCAGGTTGCTGTCACGCTCTCTTAACAACAGCGTAATACTGTCTTGCTGGTCATTAGAGACCGTTGCCTGCCATTTTACCATCAGCTCTTTACCACTCTTCTGTTCAAGATCAAGACGGTTACGCTCAACACGAACGGCCAGCGCTTCTCCCATGGTCAACCAGGCACTATCTCCTGAGGTAGTTTTGGGTAACCATGAGTGACCACTGATGATATAGCCACCCTCCGGATCCTGTTCATACAGACGAACCTGTGCAGGTGGGAGATCCAGGGGGGCCGCAAATTTCCAGGTCAGCCTGGGTCGTTCAACCGTGGCCGTTCTGCCACCGGTGGAGCGGCCATATACGTCAAGGGTATACAGCTTTTCAAGATGCAGTGGTTCTGAGAAAAGATCCACCAGCTGTCTGCTATTGGCGGGAAGAACGGTGTCCTTTGGTAAGGTGGTCAGCAACACTTCACCGACACGCTCCCCGTAGTCAACGGTTTCTGCCATCGCCGAGGCTTTAAGCATCCGGTTCTGTTGGTAAAACTCGGCAACGCCTCCTTCACCACCGGCCACAAGGCGAATGGTTGCCTGATCGAAGTTGATATTGGCACTGTTGGTTAGCAGCGTTTTTAATTCCAGACGTCCCTGGTTGTGGGATAAAAGCGTTAACCGATAATGGCTGTCATAGCTTAATTGAGGCGTAATATACGAGAGCTTCAGGGAACCACTCACCGGCTGCTGGCCAAAATCCGCCTTTACGTACTGGAGATTTTCTCCCTGAGTCTCCGAAGCGGCCAGTGACAGTATCCTCAACCCCTGGGGATCATGATAATCAATCAAATACTGACGGCCATTGTTGCCTTCCACCAGCCCGATTCCCTGCTGGTAGCTGACCAGTTTTCCCTGAATGGCAACGTTAAGACCGCCACCAAACAGTTCAACGTTTTTGCCAAGCTGATTCCGATAGTAATTATCGCGATCCAGGCCGCCCTGTTGCCAGAAAACGTCATCAGGCCGGTAAACAGTATCACCATCGACGTATTCAAGATTAAGACTGCCATCAAGCCGGTTGATCGGCAGACCGGCAATCTTCAGACTGCCCAGCCCATCGGGTCGGGTATCGAACCTCTGGCTGACCAGGGCTTTATCACTGTAGAGCGTCACTACCGATGCCAGTGGTTGCTCAACGTTCAATCTGCCCGGTAACGATTCACCTGAGGCCCGGGTGATCACGAACCCGGACATCAGCAGAAGCAGTAATAAGTGCTTAAACATAATGGCTCACCTGTACGCCACTGAATGGATAGGTTTGCAAGCACTTTAAAACGAATAGATTGCGTTGTCTCGCAACTTCACAGAAATGCGCGCATCACTGAGGGCAGCCCCCAGGTTGTTATCGGTTAAACGGCCAGAACGGGTTTTCCATCTCCAGATCTAGCGCCTTTCCATAGCCCGGAACATTTACCTGTTTTTCCGAAAACGTCAGGTCAGAACCGTCCAGCACACCCTCACCAAACTGATAAATGGGGTTTGCTGCACCGCTCTGGCAGCGCTGTTCATAGTCATCCTGCTGCTGGGTGACTGTCTCATTTTTCTGTTGCCACTGCGTCATGGCCTTATCGCCATGGCGGGCTTTCAGCATTTTTCGGGTTATTTCCGGGCTGAGCAGCAGGGCTGTGGCATTGTTGCCACCAAAACCCTTGGCATTAATCAGGGCAAGATCCATCTGATCAACACCGGTTTCCAGGTGATTCAGTAGAATATTGAGTTTTTCCGAGTAGACGTCTTCAGCCAGGCCATTGATCGTTCTGATACCGGGAATAAATCCATGCTTCCAGACGCCGAGTGTCGCCATAATCTGATCACCACCCGCTGCGCCGATGGAATGACCAAGGTAACTTTTAACCGCAGCCACCGGCCAGCTTTCCATACCAAACACTTTTGCGGTTTCACTGAGAATCTGTGACTCGGTCACCCGATTCTGTGGCGTTCCTGTGCCATGGGCCTGAACAAAACTCCGGTAACGAAGGGCGTCTTCGCCAGCAATGGCCCTGCCCAGGGCGGCAGCCCGGGCCACGGTCAAATGATTACCGGCTCCCGGGGCAGAAATAGACTTCTTGAAACCATCCGCATTAATAAAGACATCCGCCACCGATCCCAGGATCTGTGCGCCGCACTCAAGGGCCAGTTCGTCATCCATCAACACCAGAAACTGGCTGGATTCGGCAATGGTGAAACCGGCATTGTCGGCAAATGGGCGACAGGCTCTGCGCCAGTCCGGATGGTCAGAATCCGACAAACCATCCAGTTTCCGCAGTGCCGCATCCGTGGTCAAAGCCCCCATGGTGGAATAACCTTCCATGACTTCCGGGGTAATTGGCGCTTCACTGTTGCCCACAATCACCAGACGACGACGGCCACTGCGAATGTCAGCAGCGGCCTGTTCCAGGTTGTAAAGCATGGTGGCACAGGCTCCCATACTGGTACCCGTGCCACCCAGAGAGCCAAGGATATAGGCATTGATAAAATCCGCCGACATCTCGGCAAAACCCAGTGGACACTGCTTGGAAGTCACCCGCTTTCCCAGCAAACGGGACTGAAGCAAACCGCCATTGCCGTTAAAATCCAGTTGGCTCATGGCACTGCCGGAATAGACCGCAACCTGTTCAGGGCTTAGCTTCTGCTTCACCGCATGCCAGTCCATACCGGAAGAATAAATCGCATCGGATGCACCGAACACCGTCATTGTCAGTGACCTGGGGTGGTTCCGGGACTGGTACAGCTTTTCCGGGGCAAACCCGCTGGGCAGCTGACCCGCAGCATTGACCAGTGATTCACGGATGGAAGGAATCATTAACGGCTGGCCGACTTCGATTCTCACCTTGATCTGGCCATCTTCCAGTTTTTCTAACTGCCAGCCATCGGGCAGTGGATTGGGTAAACGACGGCCCTTCAGAATAATTTCCGATCCGGACTCCGCCTGAATGGCCTGATGAAAAGGAATGGCTTGCGGATTAAACAGGTTGTTTTCCAGCTGGCGAATCAATGTGCCCGACAGAATATCTTCCCGACTGCTGTCTTGTGGCAGATTTCTCAGCATGCGCAGCGCAGCAAGAGTTTCGTGCTGCGACCGGTCACTCAGGCATTCCAGCACCAAACGACGGTAGCCATGAAAACCAGAGGTTCTTCCAGCTGGGCTGACCCCACCTTGAGCAACAATAACGGGTAATCTGGACAAACCACACTCCTGTATAACAACTGAATGATGTGCCACTCTGAGTAGCGATCAGGTTGTTATGAATGCAAATTAAGAATTAAATGAAGTTGGCACTAGTTTAATGATTTCGTGATAAACTTAACCGGATGAAAAAGACACGAATACGGACAAAAAAGACACATCACCGAGCAGTTTTACGCCAATGTTCCAACAATCCCCCCTAATCCAGTTAAACCGGGTACTGATCCCTATGGTGGAGCATATGATCAGTACCAGTGTGACATTACCCCTTGAGATGCTGGAAGCGGCAATGACCTACACCCGACTGTCAGCCAATAAAAAAAGTATTGAAGTTCATTTCTGTGCCAGTACGCCCGCCCCCATCACCACCACTGGCGGCCTGAGACTGACACCGGACAGAACCTTTAAACAGAGTGGCTATGGTGATCTGATTCTGGTTCCTGCGCTCTGGCGCAACCCGATTCCGGTGGTCAGGAAACATCCGGAAATCATTGCATGGTTAAAACGCCAACACGATGCCGGTGCCGTATTTGCCGCAGCTGGTACCGGGGTGGCGTTTATGGCAGAAACCGGGCTTCTGGATCAAAAACCAGCCACAACCCACTGGTTTTACATGGAAAAACTGCAACGTTTTTTCCCGGATATTGAGTTCAAACCCAATCACCTGATCACCCGGGCAGGTCGTATTTATTGCGCTGGCAGTGTCAATTCGGTCGCTGACCTGATGGTGCACATGATTGGCGTAGCGCTTGGCGAGTCCATCGCCCAAAAGGTTGAACAGCAGTTCTCCCATGAAATCAGAAAGCCCTTCAAAGACACCCATTTTGCTGAAGATCATGCCACAACCCACCAGGATGAAGTGATCGTCTCCCTGCAGGACTTTATCCACCATCATTTCGTCAGTGAAATCTCTCTGGCTGCCCTTGGCAGAATGTCGGGCTTGAATGCCCGGACACTGAATCGTCGCTTTCAACAGGCCACCGGTTCCCCGCCAATGGAGTATGTCCGCAAAATCAGGCTTGATCAGGCCAGCGATCTATTAAAGAATACCAACCTGGGCATTGCCGAAATTGCCCAGCAGGTGGGATATGCCGACGCTGATTATTTTTCCAGATTGTTCAAACGTCGCAACCAGCTCACGCCTTCTGAATTTCGCAGAAGTGTCCGGGGCAAACTGTTCTACCTGAATGACACCACAATGGAATGATTACAATAAATGCCGGAAAATTCCGGGGTTTTGGAGACTCCCTCACATGTTCCCGAGAAAACGCGTCCTGGGCGCTGGATTGTTGTCCCTCTGCCTGTCCTCGTTCAGCCTGGCGGCTTCGCCCCTGGGACTATGGAAAACCATTGATGACAGCACGGGTAAAGCAAAAAGTTATGTCACAATCTTCGAGGAAAATGGCAAACTGTCTGGCAAAGTGACACAGATTCTTGACCCTGCCAAACAGGACAGCATTTGTGACCAGTGCCAGGGCGAGCTCAAGGATCAGAAAGTTCAGGGCATGACCATACTCTGGGGCATGAAAAAGCAAGGCAGCAAATATGACGATGGAAAAATCGTCGATCCTGAATCCGGGAAAGTCTACAGCGCTAACATGAAAGTGCTGGAAGATGGCAGTAAACTGGAAGTCCGTGGTTATATCGGGTTCGCGCTGATCGGCCGTTCGCAAACCTGGGAACGTGTTGAAGATTAACGCATAATCCCTTGAACTCATTAATAATGACCATCGCGTTTCTGGTGGCAGCCGGTCTGATCACCGGCTCTATTCTCTTCTGGACCCTGCGCCTGGGCATTGGCCCTACTCCCACCTCACGAAAAGTCAGGGCGGCGATCAGAGATATCCTTCCAGATGACGTGTCCGGTCATGTTATGGAGCTTGGTTGTGGCTGGGGACACCTGATTCCCATTTTAAGAGAAAAATACCCTGACAAAAAAATTGAGGCCTGGGAACGTTCTCCGGTTCCAGCCCTGTTTACTGAGGCAAGGTATGGGATCGATGTTATAAGAGCGGATTTCTTCCAGGCAGTCCCTGGTAACGCGGGCCTTGTTGTTTGCTATTTGTATCCCGGAGCGATGGAACGTGTTGAAAGAGAATTGATTCCTCAACTGCCACCTGGTTGCTGGTTACTTACCCACACCTTCAGTTTATCAGGCAGAGTGCCGGTAAAGACGCTTAAGGCCAACGATCTTTACCAGACACCTGTTTTTCTTTATCAAGTTCAGCCCACTTAACCTTAAAAGCCGGGGACTTAATCAATTAACTTTGTCCTGTGTTCAGATAGGCAGAAATAATATCAGTTACAAGGGTACATACTCTTGAAAAGACACTTTCTGATGGTTCAGAAACGGGGCTGGCATTGTATAATCCAGCAAATACATCAGGATCTGTATCCTGCAGCCTCTTAAGCTTTTTTCTTCCTATCACCACAACAAAACCTTCATTAGATTTCCCTGTTTCCGCACATCCTTCAAAAAGAACAGAAGCAAGTTTATCCTCAGCGCCATCATGCTCTTCAACTTTCATTCCAAATGCCTGCCCTGGCGTGTTGTCAAAACTGCACAGGGGAAATTTGTATATAGTATCTGTATTACCTGTAGTACCGTTAACATTCATAGTCTATCACCTACTCCATAAGAAACTTTTCAGAAAACTGAACAAACTGTGGATTTTATTTTTTGGACTATCGTTTGTTTCGAAAGTTCCATCATGTTACCGGGTAATAATAATCAAACATCTGTTTGACTATTAAAATGGCAAAGAAGCAGGCAGGCGTTATGTAAAAAACGCCAACTATATCATGATGATGTAATGGTAAAGGAGCTCAGGGGTACAGAGGTTTTTATGCAGGAACAGCAAATATGCTGTGAAAGTCAGTCAGCCGATAAGACTCAATGGAATATGTTGAGACTTCCCCTGCCAGCGATAGATCTCCAACTCGGCAGGGTCACAGGAAACACACCCCTTTTTGCAGGCCACAAAGCAACCCGGCTGTTCACAGCTCAACTGACCTTTCCTTAGCCAGTGTGAGAGCATCCCTCTCATGGCCTCAGGTGTGGTATTGAATTTCACACTGAGGTCAGCCAGAGAGCACACTTTCTGCTGTTTCAAATAATCGCGGATTTTGATCAGCATGGTCAGCGCCTGTCAGGTTCCGGTTAATGGCCAAAAGCACTGACAGTGCTTTTGGCCACGCTTTGCGTTTACGATGTCATTGCGGGCTGACATCCATCCGCCCTTGCAGTACTGAGGCTCCCATGCGTTTCATCAAGGTAACCACAATAAACATCATCAGCATGATCGATACCACCCAAAGTAGCGTTTCGCCGGGCTGCACAGATACCAGTGACAACTGGTAATAAATAGTGGCAACCGCATAGCCAAGGAAGAAGGTCCATCCGGAAATGAACAGCGTCCAGCCCAGGGTGGTTTCCCGGTAAATAGCACCCAATGCTGCTACGCAGGGAGTATAAAGAAGGATCATCAATAAGTAGGCAATAACCGCAGCATGACTGGGGAACAGGCCTGCCATAACAGAAGAAGGTGCTGACCTTGACTGCCTGCTCTTCGGCAACCGCCTCCAGATCGGTCAGATCGCCCACTTCGACACCCAGAGGATCTGCCAGTGTGCCACTTAAACCACTCAGATTGGCTGGAATAGTGGCAACGGCTTCCTGCAAACCTGCCAACAGGTCAAACGTCGTTTCACCCTCGGTGTCAGCGTTTTCAGACGCGGCAATAGCACCGTACATTGAGTCAAGCGTACCCACAACGGCTTCTTTCGCCAAAATACCTGTAAACAGTCCCACAGCCGCTGGCCAGTTTTCTTCCGTCATACCCATGGGGGAAAATATCGGGGTAATGGTTTGGCCAATCTTGCTGAGCAGGGAGTTCTGAGTGTTCTGGTGACCGAAAGAGCCATCGGTACCAATAGCATTCAGGGTGTTCAGCACGACCACCACCATCACAATCGCTTTGCCTGCACGCAGGATAAAAGCCTTGAGACGATCCCAGGTGCGTAACATGACCTGAGTCACCGATGGCAAATGGTAATTGGGCAACTCCATAATAAATGGCGAACTGTCGCCACTAAGGATGCTCTGCTTGAGAATCAACCCGGTAAATATTGCCGCCAGGATACCCACCAGATACAAAATAAACACCACATTCTGGCCGGACTCCGGGAAAAAGGCAGCGGCAAACAGTGCGTACACCGGCAATCGGGCACCGCAGGACATAAACGGAGCCATGGAGATGGTCAACAGCCGGTCCTTTTCATTGTCCAGTGTCCGTGCTGCCATAATCGCAGGCACGTTGCAGCCAAAGCCCACCAGCATGGGAACAAAAGCTTTGCCCGGAAGCCCCAGAAAGCGCATGAGCCGGTCAATGACAAAAGCAGCCCTGGCCATGTATCCCGAGTCTTCCAGTATGGAAAGAAACAGAAACAGGAAAGCAATCACCGGGATAAATGTCGATACAGTCTGGATACCACCACCCACACCGTCCGCCAGTAACGTCACTGCCCAGGCGGGAGCACCAACCGAGTTCAGCCAGTGGCCCAGGCCGTCCACCAGCAGAGTCCCGGTAAGATATTGAAAAAGTCGATAAAGGCACTGCCGAAGTTAATGGTGAACATGAACATCAGATACATGACACCCAGGAAAATGGGGAACCCAAGCACCCGGTTCAATACCACACGATCAATGGATTCACTCAGCCGGTGACTGACCACGCCCCGCTCACGAATCACTGACTCCATAAGCTGACCAACCACATCGTAACGTCGACTGGCCAGAATAATGTCCAGATCTTCCTCAAGGGCAGCCTCAATGATATGACGCTGCCGGGTAGCCTCATTAACCACCTGCCAGGTCAGTTCCGGCAGAGGCACAGTGTCTCCTTCCAGTAACTTCAGGGCATACCAGCGTCGGGACAGCGGACTATCAAGATTCACAGACGCTTCAAGGGTCGATTCAATAACGGCAATGGCCTGTTCCAGCTGTTCACCAAGGTTCAATGGCGGGGCTACGGAAATACCATTATTCAGAAAATCATTAATATTTTGTAAAAAGGCTTTAATATTGCCTGACTTGCTGGCAACCAGGGGCAGCACCGGACAGCCGAGTTCCTCAGCCAGCTTGTCAATATCAATGTCCATGCCCTTTTCCCTGGCAACGTCCATCATATTGAGCACAACGATGACTGGAGCACCCATATCCAGCAATTGAGTGGTCAGGTACAAATTTCTTTCAATATTTGAGGCATCAAGAATATTGATAATTAAATCAGCTTCACGCTTCAGGATATAATCCCGCGCCACTTTTTCATCAAGAGAAACGTCACTGTCAACCACATCAAGACAGTAGGTTCCGGGCAGATCAACCACTTCTATGGCGTTATCAGCAAAGGTATAAAAACCACTGCGTTTTTCCACAGTAACGCCTGGCCAGTTACCAACCCGCTGCCGGGCACCGGTCAGCGCGTTAAACAGCGTTGTCTTACCACAGTTAGGATTTCCGACGATTGCAACAACGTGTTTTTTCATGTTCTGGAAACCTCTATAACAGCGGCTTCATCCTTTCGAATCGATAATTGGAAGCCCCTGACTTCCAACTGGATTGGGTCCCCCAATGGCGCAACACGACAAACCGTGAACCGGGTTCCGGGCGTCAGGCCCATTGCCAGCAATTTCCGCCGGTAGGCACTGCCAGCATCCGCAAAAGCGGTTACCCGGCCACATTCACCGGTTTTCAGTTCACCCAATGTCACCTTCATGTAAATCTTCTCCACAGGCATCATAAAGTCAGTTTTGTACGCGTTTTTTCTGCACAGCAGGTAATAACTCGCAAAAATGACCCAGATATTTGCACCTAAATCATTTGCCAGGGCCAGAACCTGTTTTTTGTCGGGGTTTTAGTGTGGAATGGTTGCTGCCTGACAAAATGTCAATTGATCTGAATATATACGCAAATGAGAATGGTTACAATTTAGAGGGCGGCCAATCTCACTCATTGTTGACCAATATCAATGTACGCAGGTCGTAATGGTAAATCGGGATAAGATATGAAAATGGCAGCATCTACAGAGTGACTGATTAGTCGAACAACGAATCCGTCACTCTGTGAAGTGTTCATCACTACTGACAAACGAGTGTTTTATGGAACCGACGGGTACATCGCACCAGACATAAACTGAAGTATCCGGTTGACCTGACAGCTGTAACCGAACTCATTGTCATACCAGACGTAAAGCACACAGCGTTTTCCATCAACAATAGTGGCTTGCCCATCCACAACGCCAGCTCGACGGCTACCCACAAAATCACTGGAAACTGCTTCAACAGAGGTGACGTAATCTACCTGTTTCTGAAGGCTGGAATACAGTGAGATCTCCCTGATAAAGCGATTAAGCTCTTCAACGGTGGTGGCCTTGTCCAGGGACAGGTTAAGGATGGCCAGGGAAACATTCGGGGTCGGCACCGAATAGCATTCCCCGTCAACTTGCCCTCAAGTTCAGGCAACGCCTTGGCAACGGCTTTCGCTGCCCCGGTTTCGGTAATGACCATATTCAGGGCAGCGCTGCGTCCACGACGTTCACCTTTGTGGTAATTATCAATCAGATTCTGGTCATTGGTGTAGGAGTGAACCGTCTCTACATGACCGTGTTCAACACCAAACTCATCATTAATGGCCTTCAGCACCGGTGTGATCGCGTTAGTGGTACAGGAGGCGGCGGAAAGAATCTGATCGTCCGGCTCAATATCGTTATGATTTACCCCATAAACAATATTCTTGATATCCCCTTTACCCGGTGCTGTCAGCAGGACCCTGGACACTCCCTTTGATTGCAAATGCAGGCTCAATCCCTCTTTATCACGCCATTTACCGGTGTTGTCGACAATCACGGCATGGTTAATGCCATACCGGGTGTAATCGATGGAATCCGGGCTACTGGAATAAATAACCTGAATGCCCACACCGTTGGCATAGATAACTTTATTCTCTTCATCAACAGATATAGTGCCCTGGAAAGAACCATGAACCGAGTCGCGACGCAACAGGCTTGCCCGTTTCTGAAGATCATTGCCTGCACCGCCGGGCCTGACAACCACGGCCCTCAGGTTAATACCAGAGCCACTGCCCGCGCGCTCAATGAGGATTCTGGCCATCAAACGGCCAATCCGGCCAAAGCCATACAATACGACATCCTGACCCGGGCCCAACGTCTGTTTATGGCCATTAGTCACTGACGCTACTTGACCGGTAACGTACTCTTCCAGTGACAGGCCTGCAGCTTCCGCCCGGTAACCAACCGCCAGCTTGCCAATATCAATACGCGATGGCCCCAGATCAAGGCCTGCCAGAATTTCCAGCACAGGGTAAGTCTCACGGACAGAAAGACCATTGTCCTCAATCTGACGGACAAACTTGTGCGCTTTCAGCAGGCTGATTACGGAGCGGTTAATGACGGGATGCCCAAACACAGACGTGACAACATGGTGATTTCTATACAGCTTGCCGATCAGAGGGATCATTGACTCAGCCAGTGCTTCACGCTCTTTCCAGTCCTGAAAACGGTCTGCTACCACGATAAATTCCCGTTTATTATTTCTGTTTTAAATACAATCCCTTATTTGGGACTTATGTTTCGTTGGTATTATCCTTGTTGATGGTGTTCGAGGCAACAAAGATTATCAAAAGTTAACAGCGGTAATCTTTCTGCCTTTGATTTTCCTGCTTATTCCGCCATTTCCCGCTGGCAATACTGGGAGAACAGGATCACAACCGCTACAATCCACCACTTATATCTGTATTTGGGGTAAATCAGGAGAGCCTTCAGGATTTTCATGTTTCAACACACTATTCCTCTGCCAACCCACCCCGGCGACAAGCTTCAGTGGGGAAATCTCGCGAAAGCCGGGCCTGCCTTGACCATTTCCTGTGCTGCGGTATCGGACAACCAGCCGCTGATGATTATTACGCCGGACAGTTCATCAGCAAATCGGCTGGAAGAAGAGCTGGCGTTCTTCCTTGCTGAAGAAGCCAACATCCATGTTCAGCAAATGCCGGACTGGGAGATACTGCCCTACGATACCTTTTCACCCCATCAGGATATTATTTCCCAGCGACTGTCAACGCTCTACCACCTTCCCCTGACCGACAACCGTGGCCGCAAAAAAATTCTGATTGTGCCCGTGACGACGCTGTTGCACCGCCTGTGTCCGAAGAACTATCTGCTGGGCAGCTGCCTGTCGTTGCAACCGGGCACCCGGTTTATCATTGATGAACGCCGGGGCCAGTTTGAACAGGCCGGATATCGCTGTGTTGACTCAGTGATGGAACATGGCGAGTTCGCTATCCGTGGCTCGATTGTTGATATTTTTCCCATGGGGGCTGACACGCCCTATCGGGTTGATCTGTTTGATGACGAGATAGAGTCACTGAGAACGTTTGATCCTGAAACGCAACGCTCCATTGCAACGGTTGAGGAGATACAACTGCTACCGGGGCATGAGTTCCCCCTGGATAAGCAAGGGATAGCGTTATTTCGCAGTAATTTTCAGGAAACCTTTGACGTTAACCATCGTGAATGCCCGATTTACCAGGATATCAACAAAGGTATTGCCAGCCCGGGCATTGAATACTATTTGCCTCTTTTCTTTGAGGAGACGTCAACGCTTTTCGACTACATGCCACCAAACACCCGAATACTGATCTACGACACCGTGGGTTCAGCACTGGATCATTTTTATTCGGATGTTCATGCACGTTACGACAACCGACGTGCTGATCCGCAAAGGCCAATACTTTCGCCATCCCGGGTTCTGATGCCCTCGGAGGAGCTATACAGCAGACTGAACGACTTCCCCAGAGTCACACTGTTTGAGCAGCCTGTTGCACCCAAGGCCGGTCGATTTAATTTAAACCGTGAGGAATTGCCGGAACTGACCATTAATGCCCGGCTTGAGCAACCACTGGCCCACCTCAAAACCTTTATAAATGACATTCATCATGTCCTGCTGGTCGCCGAAAGTGCTGGGCGGCGGGAAGTACTGCTGGAGCTGCTGAGCCAGAATAATATAACCCCTGATCTGTGTGATGGCTGGTCCGCATTTCTTAAAGAAAAGCCCGCCCTGGCGGTCAGTACCGGGCTACTGGACAACGGACTGTACTTACCGGAAGAACAAATCGCTGTTATCCCGGAAGCACTTTTGCTTGGCCAGAGAGTACAACAGACCAGACGGCGGAAGACAGAAGACGAACACAGTGCCGACCAGGTGATTCGCAACCTGACCGAGTTAAGAATCGGAGCCCCCGTGGTGCATATTGACCATGGGGTTGGCAGATACAGAGGGCTGGAAACACTGGCAGTGGATGGCCAGACCACGGAGTTTCTGACCCTGGAATATGCCAACGAAGCCAAACTTTATGTACCGGTCGCTTCTCTCCACCTGATTTCCCGATACACCGGTGCCGATGATGAACTTGCCCCGCTGCACCGGCTGGGCAGTGAGCAATGGAGCAAGGTGCGGCGTAAGGCCGCCGAAAAAGCCAGGGACGTGGCCGTTGAACTGCTGGATATTTATGCCCGCAGAGAAGCACGAAAAGGGTTTCCTTTCACTGAGCCGGAGCAGAACTATCTGGCTTTCGCTGCGGCCTTTCCGTTTGAAGAAACGCCCGATCAGCAACAGACCATTGCCGCCGTTATTGGTGATATGTGCGCACCAAAACCCATGGATCGCCTGGTCTGTGGTGATGTGGGCTTTGGTAAAACAGAAGTTGCCATGCGGGCCGCTTTCCTTGCGGCCCATAGCGGTAAACAGGTGGCCATTCTGGTTCCCACGACGCTGCTGGCGCAACAGCACTACGAAAGTTTCCGCGATCGATTTGCGGACTGGCCCGTAGAAATTGATGTTATTTCACGATTCAAATCGCAAAAAGCCGTGGATCAGGTAAAAGAACGGCTCACTGAGGGCAAACTGGATATCATTATTGGTACCCACAAGATTCTTCAGGGCGACCTGACCTTTAAAGATCTTGGCCTGCTTATTATCGATGAAGAACACCGCTTTGGGGTCCGCCACAAGGAAAAGCTCAAGTCATTGAGGTCCGAGGTTGATATCCTGACCCTGACCGCAACACCCATTCCAAGAACGCTCAATATGGCCATGTCCGGTATTCGCGACCTGTCCATTATCGCGACACCACCGGCACGGCGACTCTCGGTGAAAACCTTTGTCCGGCAATATGACCAACCCCTGGTGAAAGAAGCGATCCTCCGGGAGCTGCTGCGTGGCGGGCAGGTGTACTATCTTCACAATCAGGTGGAATCCATTGAAAAAGTAGCCAGCGACCTTCAGGAACTGATTCCTGAAGCACGGGTCATCACCGGTCATGGCCAGATGCGTGAGCGTCAGCTTGAACAGGTGATGTCCGATTTTTACCACAAGCGCTACAACGTTCTGGTATGCACAACCATTATTGAAACCGGTATCGATATCCCTAATGCCAATACCATCATCATCAACCGGGCTGACAAGTTTGGCCTGGCCCAACTGCATCAGCTTAGAGGCAGGGTTGGTCGCTCACACCACCAGGCCTACGCTTATCTGTTAACACCGACACCGAAATCGATGACGGCGGATGCCGCGAAACGCCTTGAAGCCATTTCTGAAGCACAAACCCTTGGTGCCGGGTTTATGCTGGCCTCGAACGACCTGGAGATCAGGGGTGCGGGTGAACTGCTGGGCGAAGGTCAGAGCGGCCAGATACAGAGTGTTGGCTTTACGCTTTACACCGAGATGCTTGAGCGTGCCGTTAACGCCATTCGCAACGGCGAAACACCCAATCCGGACCAGCCCTTGAACCATGGCACAGAAGTGAACTTAAGGCTTCCGGCCCTGTTGCCTGAAGATTATATTCATGATGTCCATAGCCGCTTGATTCTCTATAAGAGAATTGCCGCCGCTGATAATGAGGAAAAGTTAAAGAACCTTCAGGTTGAGCTGATTGACCGGTTTGGCCTCTTGCCCGACCCGGCCAAAAACCTGTTCCGTCAGATGAAGTTAAAACTCTGTGCCCAGAAACTGGGCATCAAGAAACTCGATGCCAGTAGCAAAGAAGCAAGGGTCGAGTTTGAAGAGCAGCCCAGTGTCGATCCTATGCTGATTATTAAACTTATCCAGTCAAGCCCTCAGCAGTTCAGGCTGGAAGGCAGCAGCATCTTAAAGTACATTGACGCAATGGAAACTCCGGAACAGAGGTTTAAGGCAACAGAAACGTTGCTGGGCAGGCTTGCGGGTTAGCAGCTGATCTCTAGCAATAGCCACCTGGCTGGTTTTCAGACAGTCAGGAGCTGCTGCACAAAAGCCACAATCCCTGATTCCGGATTGGGTGATCCAAGGAAATTCTGTATGAAAAAACTTCAGCTTATCGCATTGTCGATAGCACTACTGGTTAATGTACCGCTTTCTGCTGCACAGAACGCGAGTGATGGAGAACCTGACACCCCATGGTATCAGGTGGATCTTGTGGTTTTTCGTTACCTCAACAATCACAGTGGCGAAGCCTGGCCTCCCGTTGCCGGTTACCGGGCACCTGGCAATGCAATCAAACTGCAAACTTACGCTGCCGACCCTGAGGATAGCAGTCCTCTGTTTGACATCATTGAGCCTGTAAAGCAGAGCCATCCTGATACGATGCGTGATGCCTACATCGACCTGCCAGCCAATGAAAGGATTCTGAACAGTCAGGTAACTGCACTTGAGAGAAATCGCAACTATCAGGTGATTACCCATAAAGCCTGGCGAATGCCTGTCAGCGCCAGATCAGGTAAGCGACCGATTGAAATCCGGGCTGCTCTCAGCGGGCAGGACAATCTGTTGCTGAATGGCACGGTCAGCGTCAGTGAAGAGCGCTTTCTGCATGTTGATATTGATTTGTGGCTGAATAAATTAAGTCCGGAATCACTCTACTCCGCACTGTCCGGAAACAATTACGAACAAAAGACAGCCGACGTTCTAGCTGCTTCTGATATAGGATCTGACAATCTGGTAAGGCTGGATGATGGCTCTCCGCCTTTGCGCATAACCGATAATTTTCAGATAAAGCAGCGAAGAAGAGTCCGGAATGTAAAGGAAATTCAATACATAGACAGTCCGGAGATTGGCGTCCTGTTCAAACTTACGCCCTATGATCGCCCTGAGGCGTTGGTGGAAACGGGGATGATCATTTCAGAAAAAAGCAGCTGACGTTGCTAGAAATAAGTGAACAGAACAGTTCATCATTTCAATAAGTTTCATGTGGACAATCTCCGTTCACCCTGAGCGGAGTCGAAGGGTGACTGGCACAATACATGAGGCCGGAGTTCACGCCCTTCGACAGGCTCAGGACGAACGTAGTTTTGAAACCCAGAAATGTGGAAATTATTTCAGGACAGCTCCTAAATGACCCCATCAACTGTATTGAAACCGTGTACTAACTCCTGATCTGCTTACTCATGATAAAACTGTTTTTATCCCCAACAGTCTGATACTCAACGTTATCCATCAAACTCTGGACGATCGGTAACCCTCTACCGCTGCACAGCCACGCCGCAGGATTGTCAGGATCCACTGACATATCCCTGCTCCCCAGCTTACCCTGCTCCATTGGCTTACCCCAATCACTGATGGTCAGCATTAAGCAAGCCTGCATAAGACTGACCCCAACCTCAACCTTATGGCCCTTTTCATTACCATAAGCGTGTTCAATGGCATTATTGACAATCTCAACCACACACAGCTCCACACGATTCACCTCAACCGGGGACAGTGTTGTCATGGCACAAAGGCCCCGGACAGCCATGGCAACCAAAGTGGTATTCGCCAGCTCACTGTCAATCTCAAGCCTGACAGCCTGCCCCTTTTCGTCGGTCATGATTACTTCTCCTTAATGGCCTCGGTCACTGTAGGGAGAATGGTAAACAGCTTGTCCATAGAGGTAAGACTGAAAAGATCCATAACCGCAGGCTGGGCACTGGCCAGCTTCATGGAACCGGCTCCCCCCATTTTTTTCAGGCCTGCCACCAATGCCCCCAAACCACTGCTGTCCATAAAACGCACCTGGGATAAATCAATCACCAGGTTATCGGAGCCATTGTCGATCTGGTCAAACAGATAAATCCTCAAAGGCTCTGATAAAGATGCATCAAGCCGGGTTTCGTCGATTGATACGATGGTATGCCCGGCATCATTTTTAGAGTCAAATGGCATGTCGCTCTCCTTGCGTTATAAACGTTGCGTAATTAATAAGGCAAGCCTGGTTACGGCTGCCACTCCAATACCAGATAAGTTACATCATCCTCAAAAACATCAGCTCCGCTCCAGTTAACAATGTCCTGCTCAACCCGGCTGATCATGGCTTCAAGGGTGTGATCAAAAGCATCCTCCAGAGAAGCTACCAGCCGGTCTTCACCAAACATTTCACCGATATGGTTTTCACACTCCGTCACCCCGTCGGAGTAAAGAAAAAGTCGGTCACCAGGTTGCAGCGCAATAGTGACATTTTTATACGTCATGTCTGGCATCATACCTATCGGTACGCCACCACAGGCAATTTTTTTCGACAGATTTTGAACCGCTTTTCAGCCACAGTGATGATGGATGGCCAGCCTGCGACAACGTAACAGAACCGGTACGGCTGTTGATTATCCCATAGGCAATGGTGAAGTAGAGCATCGACTCAGGTTTTGCCTGAAACTGCTCATTCAGACTCACCAGCACTTCATTGGGTTCTTTTATCCGATAAAAAGGCGGCTCGCTGAATGACGCCTTAACCAGCGATCCACTCCCGTCCTCACGAAGGGTATTGTTCAATGAAAAAGAAAACAGTGCTGAAGGAATACCATGTCCGGCTACATCCAGTTGATAGAAGCCCAGTGTCTCTCCATCAAGTGCCTGATAACCAAACATATCGCCACCAAGAATGCGGCTTGGTTTGAAATACCAGTTAAAATCCACACTCTGAATTTTCGCAGGTTCAGATAGCAGACGGGCCTGGGTTTCTGCCGCCGACTCCAGGTCTTTTTCTATGGTATGTATTTTATGTTCAAGCGCCGCTTTTAATTCGATAATTCGAATGCCGGCATTCAGGCGTGCACCAAGCTCATCAAAATCCACTGGCTTATTGATAAAATCATCAGCACCACGGTTAATTCCTTCCACCACGGCCTCACGATCCGAGTTACCCGTTAGCAGCATGAAATAGATATAGTACCCAAAATCACTGTTACGGATCGCCTCACACAGCTCGATACCATCCATATTGGGCATCATCCAGTCGCTGATGACAATCCGGATATCAGGATGGCTTTCCAGAACATTCAGTGCTTCATAGCCGTCTGATGCCTCAAAAACACGATGCCCCTGCTTTTTCAGAACCACAGACAGAATCATTCTCTGGTCACGGGCATCTTCAACAATCAGTATATCCATTAGCCTTGTTATCAATTTTCATCGTATTGAATATAACTACTGTGTTATCGACCCATCGGAAAGAATCCTTCGAGTCGGATAAGCAAATGACGCCCCTTCCTCGTTAACAACCGCTGCAACCAGAAGCAAAATAGATTGCTGAGCCTGTAAAAAACCAACACGATCCGTTCTTGTGATATGCACCCGAACCTGACATAACAGGGCAGAATCATCATAACGGATGAAAACGGCATAATGAGGCTCACGACTGTCAACCTCGGGAACCTGTTGAACAAGATCATCTATGCGACTGAGAATACGGGGTATTTTGCCAATATCCTCGTAACGAAGAGCAAAATTTTCAATCATCCGGCGGTTTTTCATTCGAGTGGCATTCTCCACCACGATGCCGGTAAAGATTGAGTTTGGGACATAAATAGGCCGTCTATCAAAGGTTCGTATTTTTGTCAGACGCCAGCCAACCTTTTCGATATGCCCTTCAATGGATCGGTCCGGAGAGCGAATCCAGTCACCCTCGGTAAAAGGGCGATCCAGCATCAGCATTAATCCACCGAAAAAGTTTGCCAGCCAGTCCTTGGCAGCAAGACCCAGAATAATACCGCCAATACCACCAAAGGCCAGAAGGGTTGACAGGCTATACCCGAAAGCCTGGGCAAGACTCAACAGTGTAGAAACAACGATAATCAACTGCACGGAACGGGCAATCACTGAAGGCGATAGGCGCTCACGCCACCGCTCGCCCATGGAAGCCAGCACCTCTGGCATATTCAGGCTGATTTCCCAGATAAACCAGGCCGGATAGATGGTCAGAATGAGTTTTTGAATCAGTTGCAGGGTTTCATTGACATCCGACCGCTCAAGCCCCGGCCAGTAATGCGCCGAATAGAGAATGAACAACACCCAGGGCAGCGTCAGCAAGGGTCTGTGCAGTATGTTGATAGCCAGGCACCAGAAGACCCGTTCCGGCCCCTTTTGCTCACCATGGGCCAACCACTTTATGCCATAAAATGAGGCAGCAGCCAGCAAAAAGGCAATCATCAAATGAGAATAGAACGAGATAAATTCGGGGTTCATGATCGGGATCATTCAGGGATTTCAGTTGGTTATTTTTATAAATTGTAGCCAGTTTGTTTACTATCCTCTTTCAAGCATTCCCACAACCTTGACAAACTGCCGCAACAACTCTGACCAACCATTTGAAACCACTAAATTTTCACCGCCTCAAGGGACGGCGAACCGGCACGCTGCTGAATATCACTTACCCCCTGATCACTATTGGATACATCCAGCGTCCGGGTCGGGAAGGCAATATCCGCCCCATGACTGTGTATAATGCTGATGATCTCAAGCAGCACGTTCTCCTGAATCTGCAGATATTCCGCCCAGTCAGTGGTTTTGGTAAAGCAGTAAATCTGACAATCAAGACTTGATGCAGCAAAGCGAATAAAATTCACAATGATGGTCTTATCCTGATCAATAGCATCGTGGTGCCTCAGGTAACTGCGGACATCCTCAAGAATCAAATGGACTTTATCGCTGTCACGATATCTTAATCCAAAGACCTGTTTGATGCGTCGATTTTGCATCCGGGAGGGATTTTCGACCGAAATATTCATAAATGTAGAGTTCGGAACATAGAGAGGGTGTTTTGCAAAGGTCATAATACGAGTCTGTCGCCAGCCAATATACTCTACAGTGCCTTCTATTTTTTTATCCGGAGAGCTGATCCAGTCTCCCACACGAAAAGGTTTATCCACATAGATCATCCAGCCCCCAAAGAAATTGGCCAGCATGTCTTTGGCGGCAAAACCCACAGCCAGCCCTCCCAACCCACCAAAGGCAAGGATACCGGAAAGGCTGTACCCCAGGGTCTGCATGGCAACCAGCACCCCGGTGATGATGACCGCAACTCTGATCAGACGGCCCAGGGCAATCACTGAGGTCTGGTCCAGTTTTTTCTTGCGTTCAACCTGCAGGTAGCGATGTTCCAATGCGTTGATAAAGGAGACAAAAACCCAGCAGAAAAGCACAATAACCAGAAGATCCCGGAAACTGAGAAGGCGCTGAAACAAAGTATTGCCGGTTCCTTCCCATATTTCTTCTGCTGTCCAGCTTAACCCGACAACCCAGATAAACAGATAAACCGGCTTCTGGCTCGCCGCAAGCAGTGCGTTATCCCAGAAATTCTGGGTAGCTTTTACCTTCGTCGTGAGCTTGCCGAAGAGTTTGCCAACAAGATATCGGGTAAAAGCTGTCAGACAGAGAGCTATCACTGCCAGGGGCAACCAATCAGGAATATTGGCTGAAGTAGGGGATAAAAAGTCCATGGTTATACCACAATGCTTAACCAAACCAGGTTATACCAATTCCGCCCTGCCCAACTGTTCAAAATGACTTGCCCGGTCTGATAGTTAGAAGGTGGAATTGGTATGAATACGGGCTGAAGAGAAAGCGTAATAGTCGCACCGGATTTATAACTATAAACCAGTACGACAGCTTAGAAAGAAAGTTACCCTGAATTACCGGACGGTGATGGCCATGGCACCATTAAAATCAGTCTATTCTCGGTCAGCCTCCAAGGAGGCTGTCCGAGAATAGCGCCCATAGCGAGGATGGCAGAAAATTGAGGATAAAAATTTCGTTTTGTGAGGTGAATAGCGGGGCTATTTGCCGAACAAAACGGAATTTTTAGACCAATTTGCTGCCACCGCAGTAGGGCAGTCTATTCTCGGACAGCCTCCAAGGCTTCTGTCAGCATTTTACGCGCTGTCCTGTAGCGCTCTGACTGTTCAAGAGACGCCCAGTCAGTGTATGAGTCAGGCATCAAACCATCCGGACCGACACCCTGCAACCCTGGGCCATCTATCTCAGCCAGAACCTCCCGAACCCCCTGACGATTACAGATAATCAGGAGATCACAACCAGCATCCAGGGCTGCCCTGGCCCTGGCAGGATAACTGCCGGTTTTCGCCGCTCCCTCCATCGACAGGCAATCGCTGATAACCAGCCCCTCAAATGACAGCTGGTTGCGTAACACCCCTTGCAGCCACTCTGAAGAATAACCCACCGGATGCCGGTCAATAGCGGGAAACAGGATATGGGCCGGCATTAATGCCTCAACCCCCTTTTGCATCATTACCCGGAAAGGCTCCAGGTCCGACTGGCAGATCTCATCAAAAGTACGATCATCCTGGGGAAGGCTTACGTGGGAATCAGCATCCACATTCCCATGGCCCGGAAAGTGCTTGATCACCACGGACATTCCCGCTTCATGAACCCCATCAATCCACAATGAGGCCAGGTGATTCACCTGCTCAATCGAACGCCCAAAAGCCCGATCCCCCCACGATCGGCGTTTTACCATGATCAATATCCAGCACAGGCCCCAGGCAAAGATCTATCCCGCAGGCCAGCAACTCAGAGGCCATTAGCCAGCCTGACTGATAAGCCATCTGATACTGCTGATCCGGGTCAAATACCCCATAAGCCTGCGCCGGGGGTAGACGGGTAAATCCGTCCCTGAAACGTTGCACACGCCCACCTTCCTGATCCACACAAATTAACAGATCCCGACGAACATTCCGGACAGAACGAACCAGGGCAATTAACTGTTCCCGACTCTGATAGTTCCTGGAAAAAAGGACAATACCCGCAACACCGGGCAGGGCAAGCAGCTGGTGTTCTTCGGCGGTCAGCTGCACTCCCTCGAGATCAATCAAAAGAACACCACGGTTCAGGCCTGTTGGCACGACTCTATCCTCTAAAAAAAACGGTATCAGCTAAGCTGTATATCGATCCTGGTACCGGTATCTACACGGTCAAACAGATCGATAATATCTTCCCCATGCATCCGGATACATCCCCGCGAGCCGGGTTCTCCCATCACTGCCGTATCCGGCGAACCGTGGATATAGATATAGCGACGCATGGTATCAACATTACCCAGCCGGTTATATCCGGGCTCCAGGCCACTGAGCCATAAAATTCTGGTTAATATCCAGTCCTTTCTTTCAGGGTACTGCTGACAAAGCCCGGGGGAATAAATCTCACCGGTAAAGCGACGCCCGACAAATACTGAATTAGCCGGCAGACCGGCACCAATTTTCGCCCGGATAACATGCTGACCAAGAGGTGTTTGCCAGCTCCCTTCCTGCTGCCCGACTCCCTTGCTGGCAGTAGACACAGAATAAACACGGCGCTTGCCGTCCTTCTCATGCAGCACCATCGCCTGACTGGCAATATGAACAGTAAGATGCATCGGTAAATCAAGCTCTGTATGGTTAAATGATCCGTCAGGTGTGTGATCTGAGACCTGCCGCCATGAAAGGCACCATCTTTCTCATGATATCTTCCAGTTCAGTCCTGACCCCATAATCGCTTTCCGCAATAGCCCTCAGTGCATCCGCTCCTGAAAGGGTAAACACCGCGGAACCCAGAATAAAATAGACGCGCCAGAACAGGTCATTCAATGGCAACTCAGGACACGCTTTTACCAGCAACTCCAGATAAGCCTGGAATACTTCCCCGTAGACGTCGCGCAAATATTTCTTCAGATGCCCCTGGCCCTGTGTGTAGGCCAGGCCAATCATCCTCATACAAACAGAGAGATCTTCAGGGCTGCGGGGTTTAACCGCCATGATCTGATCCACCAGTAAATGAAGTATTTCTTCCAGATCAATAACGTCATTATTATCCTGATATCGCACAAGAGCCCCGGAAAGATTGCTGACAAAAGGATCAAGAAAACGGGAAAAGACTGCCTGGATCAGGGATTTTTTGGAGCCGAAGTGGTAATTAACAGCGGCCAGGTTAACACCCGCCTGACTGGTAATTGAACGCAACGAGGTCTCTGCGAACCCATGCTCAGCAAATAACTTCTCGGCAGCGTCCAGAATCCTGTCTACTGTCGCTGACTGTGACATGTCTGTAAAACCTCCAATGTAAACACTTGTTTAAAACTAACGTTTGCTAACTGAAACATCAAGTTAGATTAATAAGACAGGGGTGGTTGCAGTCAGCAAAATACTGTATATAATTACATGTACTGTATAAAAACACAGATTTAATCATGTATAAATTGACCAAGCGCCAGACTGAGATTCTTGAACTGATCAAATCTCATATAGAAGAGACCGGTTTCCCCCCCACTCGTGCAGAAATCGCACAGACCTTCGGGTTCCGATCACCCAATGCAGCAGAAGAGCATCTCAGAGCCCTTGCCCGCAAGGGAGCTCTCGAGATCACCCCCGGCACCTCAAGAGGTATCCGAATCCCCGGCACCGAATCTTCCGGCCTGCCTATTGTAGGACAGGTTGCTGCAGGAAGCCCCATTCTTGCCCAGGAACATATTGAAGACCACCTGTCCATCAACCCCGGTTTCTTTTCCCCCAAAGCAGACTTCATGCTTCGGGTAAAAGGGATGAGCATGAAGGATATCGGTATTCTTGACGGGGACCTTCTGGCTGTCCATAAAACATCAACCGCAGCCAATGGCCAGATTGTCGTTGCCAGAATTGACGACGAAGTAACGGTCAAACGTTTTGAACAGGTTAAAAACAGAATTTACCTGCACCCGGAAAACAAAGAATTCAAGACAATCGAAGTAGACCTCAGCGTTGATACCTTTGCTATCGAAGGACTGAGCGTGGGCGTTATCAGGAACTAGTGCGGCTAAGCGTTATTACCCGTAAACCACGTTCACCCTGAGCGGAGTCGAAGGGTGCTTGGCACGATCTATCAGAGTCCGGAGTTTCCGCCTTTAGGCCCTATGGGTCCTTCAACAAGCTCAGGACGAACGGTATGGGTAACAGCGCTTAGCTGCACTAGGAGGCTGTCCGAGAATAGCGCCCGTAGCGAGGATGGCAGAAAATTGAGGATAAAAAGTCGGAAATTTTTAGTGAATAGTGGTTCTATTTACTAAAAATTTACGACTTTTTAGACCAATTTGCTGCCACCGCAGCAGGGCAGTCTATTCTCGGACAGCCTCCTAGACCCTGACGATCTCTGATGTAGAGGACCTGACATGCAAGCATTAACACCATCATCCAGTCAGAACGGTAACGCTCCCTGCATTGACAGTGAACCTGTCAGCTTTATTGATGAGCTGATTCTCTCAGGCCCGCCCTGGCAATCAGGACGCTTTCTGAAGACTGTTCTGTATGAGCTGGCTAACGATCAGGATCAACGCTGGCTTACCCTGATACTGTCCAGTGAACAGGCAAAAAGCACCATAAACTGGCTGAAGTCATCGGGCATCAGCAGGCAGCGCCTTCAGGTTCTCAACCCTTCCGCAGTGGCAGACCCACTGAAACTGACTCGCAAGGCACTGGCCTCAGGCACCAGCCACACCGTGGTCAGCTGGATTGAGCAGATGGATAGCATCACACTCTCTGAACTCGAGACCGCCGCTCGCTCAGGTCGATGTCAGGGACTGGCAATCAGGAACAGAGGATAACTGGAGGGTTTGTATGACGGTTAATGAAGAACCCGGTTTTCAGGGATGTACTCTCCAGCGTCAGCTTCTGTTTTACGCCCGACTTCTTCTATGCAGGTATCCAGCATAGCCTTGGCTACCTCCACCTGATCTCCCTGGAGAAAGTCCAGCAACTCCCGGGAGAATGACATGGTAACCAGAGGCTCAGCGTTCTCCTCATCACTGCGACGCAAAACAATTTCTCCGGAAGGCAGTTCAACAATTTCAAGAAACGACGCTGACATAAATAGTGACACCGGGATTTTAGGATTAGCAGTGAAGCATTGTGCATTAGCCAGCAGAGGCTTTCAAGATATCAGCCCTCAACAGCTGAATATAGCTGGCAATGAACAACGCTGAAAACACCAGAAACCTACCACTCCAGGCTGAAGTTCCGACTGTAGGTAACCAGCTCCTTCAAGGACTCAAGCACAGAAAGAAAGCCTTCTGACTGATCAAACCGCACACTATTGGCATTAAACAGAGGAATTTCATTCCGCTCAACACTTTTGCGCTGTATAGGCATGGCACAGTCCTGATGACTTTTTAATAACGCCGACAGCCAGGAATCATGTTGCTCAAGACGCTCAATGTACTGCAACTCAGTAGACACTTCACCCTTATGATGAACACTGTTCATTGCCTCATCAAGAGAGGGTAGCTGATTTACCGGCAAACGGTAATTCGTCATAATTTCCGCCAGTAACGAGCGGTAAGCCTGAACCATTGCATTCAAACAGGCCTCACGAAATGCCGGCTTGGCAAGATCATCAGCATCTTCCCAGGCATCCAGCAACAAACGGGCGTGAAAGAGCATTTTATTGGTATATCCCTGCCAATTGTTTGTCATAACCAACTCCATCAATCTTTCGGGAACAACTTGTGCTTTGTCGAGCTCAAAGTTTATAACAGCCATAATACAACAGGGCTTAATAGCCCTGTCTCACGAACCTGGGGTTTGAGATAAATCTAACTGGATTGCCGCTTTTTAGACTGCTTTTCATGCCAGCGGCCATCTTCAAATACCGCACTCCAACCCGTTGCCTTACCATCAAGCTCGGACATAACGTACTGCTGTTTGGTCTTGCGGCTGTAACGAATAATTGCCGGGTTGCCATCAGGATCCTGACGGGGAGCATCCATCAGGTAACCGTATTTAGGGTCGATCATGGCCTGATGGGGCAATAGCTCCGCCACCAGCGGAGCGCGGGTCTCTCTGTCTTGGGAAATTGACTGGCCGCAAGAAACAAACCTGACGCGCCATCCCTGAGCACATAATGGTCATCAACCTTGACGCACTTTAACTCAGGCATCGGCACCGGCTCCATTTTGGGAGGAGCGGGCTCACCACTTTTCAGCAACTTTCTGGTGTTCTTGCAGTCACTGTTGGTACAACCAAAATACTTGCCGAAGCGCCCGGTTTTCAACTGCATTTCACTGCCGCACTTATCACAGTCAAGTACGGGGCCATCATAACCTTTTAATTTGTAACTCCCCTTCTCCACCTCAAAGCCGGAACAATCCGGGTTATTGCCACAGACGTGTAACTTTCTCTGCTCATCAATCAGGTAGCTTTCCATCGCGGTAGAGCACTTGGGACAACGACGCATGGCTCGCAGGGCATTAACCTCGGCGTATTCATCATCGGCGTCTTCCACCTCTTCACCGGGAACCAGGTTAATCGTCGTTTTACAGCGCTCCTTCGGGGGCAGTGCATAACCGGAACACCCCAGAAACACCCCGGTCGATGCCGTGCGAATCATCATGGGGCGATGGCAGGTAGGACACTCTATATCGGTCAGGGAGGGTTCATTTGCGCGCATCCCTCCTTCAGCCTGGGTTAACTGAAGGGTAAAGTCGGAATAAAAATCATCCAGAACCTGCTTCCAGTTTTTTTCACCTTCAGCAATATCATCGAGTTTCTCTTCCATTCTTGCCGTGAAGTGAAAGTCCATAAGCTCATTGAACGACTCATTCAGACGATCAGTGACAATGTCGCCCATTTTTTCCGCATAAAAGCGGCGATTCTTCACTGAAACGTAACCACGGTCCTGAATGGTGGAAATAATCGACGCATAGGTCGACGGCCGACCAATACCCTGTTTCTCCAACTCCTTGACCAGTGCCGCCTCGCTGAAACGGGCCGGTGGCCGGGTGAACAGCTGTTTGGGGTCCAGCTTTTCCAGGGTCAGGGCTACCCCTTTTTGCAGATCCGGCAGAATCACATCTTCGCCTTTTCTGGCCAGAGGCTTTTGCACCCGGGTATAGCCATCAAACTTCAATGTCCGTCCCCTGGCTTTGAGCTGATAGCCGTTAACGTCGACGACCAGAGATGTACTGAGATACTCCGCAGGCGTCATCTGACAGGCAACGAACTGACGCCAGATCAAATCGTACAAACGTTCCGCATCCCGCTCCATTCCAGACAGATCATCAGGCTTTAACGTCACACTGGATGGGCGAATCGCTTCGTGAGCTTCCTGGGCACCTTGCTTGCTGCTGTACAGGTTTGGCTGCTCCGGACAGTATTGATCACCATACTGTTTGGCAATAAAGGAGCGGGCACTGGCCACCGCATCCTGGCTCAGATTGGTGGAGTCGGTTCGCATGTAGGTGATGTAACCCGCCTCATACAGGCGCTGCGCCAGCATCATGGTTTTCTTGACACTGAAACCCAGGCGCGTGCTGGCCGACTGCTGCAGTGTTGATGTGATAAAAGGTGCCGAAGGCTTGCTCTGGGTTGGCTTATCTTCCCGGCTGGTCAGGGCGTATTGACCCTGCTGTAACTGAGCCAGGGCTTTATCCGTTTCCGCCTTGCCTGTCGGCCTGAAATTTACCCCGTTCTCTTTCACCACCTGAAAACGGACGGCATCACTCCCGGCAGCCTGGAGATCGGCATAGACTTCCCAGTACTCTTCAGGAATAAAACTGCGAATTTCCCGCTCACGTTCCACCACCAGCTTGACAGCCACGGATTGAACCCGCCCGGCAGAGAGCCCCCGGGCAATTTTTGCCCAAAGCAGCGGGGAAACCATATAACCAACCACCCGATCCAGAAACCGGCGGGCCTGTTGAGCATCAACCCGATCCTGATTTAACTGCCCCGGGGATTCAAACGCAGACTGGATGGCTTTTTTGGTAATTTCGTTAAAGACAACACGGCGATAGCGCTCCGGGCTACCCCCGATGGCCTGCTGCAAATGCCAGGCAATGGCTTCTCCCTCACGGTCCAAATCCGTTGCCAGATAAATGGTATCAGCGTTTTCTGCCAGACGGGCAAGTTCGTCAACGACTTTCTCCTTGCCCGGTAAAATCTGGTATTGCGCTTCCCAGCCATTATCGGGGTTGATCCCCATACGGTCGATCAACTGCTCACGGGCCTTGATTTTCTTGCGCCGCTCACGCTCCTCAGGAGAGAGCTTTTTCGTCTCGGCAGCTGCCCTGGCCCTGGCCTTGGCATCCACGGCTTTCTTCGGCCCACCTGCTGTCGGCAAATCCCGAATGTGACCCACACTGGATTTGACAACAAAGTCTTTGCCCAAATATTTGTTGATCGTTTTCGCCTTGGCAGGCGACTCCACAATAACTAGCGATTTACCCATGCTGCCTTACACGTCCTGTCATCTGTTCCAATGTTCTGGCTGGTCAGATCTGTGAGCAGATAAATCGCCCATCATACTCAATAATCAGACCTGCTGAAATAGAGTCTACTCGCCAGAACAAGAAAAGCCGGGAGAGAAATTGCTTCAATATATAAGGCGAAGTCAATAATCGGTCAAGGAAAACCATCAACCTCGTTCCCGTAAAGGAGTGGGTTATTTTCCTGTATGATCCGTTGCAGAGCCTTATTTCCAGTACCTTAAAGCCACTTTCCGACTCGAATATTCTGGTCACATTTCCTCCGGGCAACTCAGCACTCAAACACCTGTATCAAAATCAGGCTGCCGGACTTACCCATCACTTTTTTATGCCAACCTGCTATGCGAACCTGCATATTTTCATGGTAATCAGTAACGGCTGAAACCCTTAAACGCTTAACACGGTTTTACCTGAGAACTCAACAACAACTATCCAATTGGTCAGAAAATACGGGATATGATTCGCTTAATTAAAGAGGGTATGTTCAGCGAAAATGAGCTGGCTGTTCTGGGTGTGAATGGAATTGCCAAATCTTTCACATCCTTATCCGCGTTTTTCAAACCTTCGGCAAAGAAAAAATTGGGTGTCTCTTTTGCGTCACCAATCGCTTCACTCTTGCCAAAAGGGAGTGCCATGGAAGGTTGTGCCAGCTTTTGTTTCTCTACAGTGAAAATGGCATGGCTCAAGTTCTTCTTTTTTGACCCTCGTGCGGTATGGCTGTCGGTATCGACGTAGGTTGGTGCCATCAGGCAAGCCCGCTTCGTCGGAGTCACTGTCGCTGCACAAATCAGGGCATTCCACTCAAGCTGTTGTTCGGGTTTGAGGTTTGTGGGGCACTGTCCGGAAATCCACAATTTCTCAGAGTTGTCATGGGATAAGAAAATGTAGCACTGAGGGTAATAGTTGCTGCGCCATCCCAGCCTCTTGAATTCAGGCAGCAGGTCAGCAGGTATTTTTTCTTGGGCTTTGAGGAAGGCACCGGTTTTGATCTCTGCCCAGCTTGGATGATGGATATAGGCGCATTGGCATCTGCCGCTAAAAGGGGTATTGACCGTTATTTTTTCCAGGCTGCCGCCCAATTCTTGTAACGATTGGCGCGATGTTCCATGCACGCCATCGGCATGAATAATTGAATCGAAAGCAATACGCCCCGATGGTGGTAAATCCATGGTTTGAATCCATGGGTTAAAAGAACCGGCTCTGGCTTGATGCTTGATATCGATCAAATCCGGATATTTTGTTTTCGCGTACTCCATATAGATACGCTGGATAACGTCGGTTTGTAAGCTGATATAGCTGTTGCGCCTTACTTGTTCCCGAATGCTTGCCAGGCTTTTTGGATGCGTTATATCCGATTTCTTTTTGTGAGAAAAAACGTATCCCGGGCCGTGAGTGCTTTCCAGAGCGTCCAACATCTGATTAATTGCATAAGTTGCTTCTGGCCTTAAAACCATAACGCTTGAGCGGATATCCCACTCCTCTTCATTGCGGCCTTCACACAGACAAACCTTGTGACCTTTCCTTGCCAGCTCCACCGCTGCCATCAATCCTGTCGGACCTGCACCGGCCACTACCGCATCATAATGGGGAATTTTCTCCTTGCTTAACAATTTGGCTCTTTGCTTGGCTAATGATGCCCGTTGCTCACCAAAGAGAGCGTTACTTTCGTGAAGCTGTTTAACCTTCTCGCCCAGCTGATGCAATGATTTAATTTTTTTATCGGCTTTGAGGATCTTAATCTTTTTCTGCTGAATGTTTTTGGATTCAAGACTTGATAGATTATTGTTTTTTTGCGTCGTTAAATTGCTGGTCTGGTTATTTTTAGATCGGGCAATTTTTCGGCCAAATCGTAGAAAGCTGAAATTGAATCGGGACTTCTTGGCAGGCTGTTCAGAGGGTGGTGCTGTTGTTGTGGAAAGTGTTGTGGGAGGTGTTGGTCTTTTATCTGATGGAATCAAAGTCGCCATGTGCCATCTCTCAAGAGTTGTTTTTATCGATATGTTGGCGTAACAACAGTTTAATCGGCATGTCATTGGAAAAATGGTGGTTCAGGCATAAAAAATGCCGATCTGTGCCACAATGGCACTGACTTAAGCGTGAAAGCCTTGCCATAGTTAGTTAAAAGACTTTCACCACAAAGGCACAAAGCCACAAAGGAAGAAAAAAGAAATCTTTTCTTTGCCGTGAAAGAAAATTGCCACGGAGGCACAGAGACACGGAAAACAGAAAAACGCTTTTCCTCCGTGTCTCCGTGACTAAAGCTTTCATGACAGAGGGTGACAAACCATCGTCATGAACATTTGTGTTTATGCCAGGGAATCACCCCCTGAGTTCCTCAAAGAACGAGTCCCTTGTCCGTGTGGGTGGTTTTTCCGGCAGTGCCGGTTGTTGCAGCCCGGGTGGCTCTGGAGGATGACTTCTGGGGCGTTGTACATCGGCAGGTTTCTCCCTTGCCTCTTTCCTGTCGGCTTTTATCGTCGGTTGGGCACTCGCTGCCTGACCCACAGTATTGATGGCCACCATCTCCTGCGGGTCATCGGCAGCGGCAAGGGATGACCCGCGGCAATAATGACGATAAATGTACCTCCCTGCCACCACCCCTACCACCACAAAGGCTGCAGCCCCCAGGGCGATACCGGCTACTGCGCCGGTACTCAGGGTAGCCGCCAGCGGTGCTGAAGTGGTGGGCAGCGTCATTGTAGCGGCATTTACCGGGCAAGCATCACTGTACGAAAAATCCAGCGCATCCAGAAATTCAGTACTCGAAGAGCAACTGGCTGTTAACACACGTGGGTCTGCTTTTTGGCAAAGAAGCTGATCATTGGAGATAGAAGAATTCCCCTCTTTAATGCCATTGACATAGCTGTTCACCGCCGTGGTGTTGGCCTCCGTTACTCTGACCACCCCCCCCCCCGATGCCGGCGGCTGCCCATTTACCCCTGGCCTCGACCCTGCTGTTCACCGCAATGGTGTTGTCAACCGTTCCTGCGACCCGCCCCCCCCCGATGCCCGCGATTGCCCTGTAACCCTGGGTTTCGACCCTGCTGTTCACCGCAATGGTGTTGTCAACCGTTCCTCCACGGTCAACCTCCCCCCCCCCCGATGCCGGCGTGTGCAAACTTGCCCCAGGTGAAAATATGAACATTTCCGGCCCAGATATCACTGACTGTGCCATTAACATAAACAACACAGGCTGCTAACCCCGTCGTCTTCTGAGAAATTATATTGGCACCAGTAAAGTGAAGGTTCCTGATGCTGCCTTGCAGAGTGTCAACAAAACAGTCAGACAGGTCGCTGATAGTACGGCACTGCCCATCGTACTCCCCGGTAAACGATTCGTTCTTATTACCAATGGACTGGTTTAGCTGGCTACCATCAATATCCGCCGTCTGCCGGTAAGTGCCATTCAGTGGGTAGTCCGGATCACGGCCAATCATGCCCAGGATCGTAGCATTCGGCACCTCAATCCACCCTTCGGTTTTACTGCCGGATGGGGATGCAGCCGCCGCAGCGCTCAGGCCAGACAGGGCACCCAGCGCCACGGCGGCTTTCGATAGCTGGCCAGGGCCGACGGAGGCGTTGGCCGGTGGGCTGGTCCGTTGTGGTGTTTGCTGCGGTTTCTTTTTTTTCCTGCCTTTGTCGTTTGTTGGCGAGCCATCCACCGGGCTGTTCTGGCTGGCTCTGCCCTGGTGGCGAACCTTTAGTCGTGCCGAAAAGATCCCTGAGCCGGGCCGCTGAGGAAAGCGTAATAAAACCCTCCAGCATCGTGCCGATCTCCGCTGGCAACACCGTATAAGGCGACACCAGTCGGGCAGCCAGCGCAACACCCTCGAAAAAGCTACCGTCCTGCCCATCGGGGCTGCCAAAAGTGAAGGCCGGCCCTTCATCCGGTTGCACCGACGGCTGCGTCCCGGGAGGAATATAACCGGGATGAAGCGACCGCAAAAACAGGATCGGAACGCGCCAAGGGGCGACCTTTAAGAACCCGGCAAATAGCCCGTCACTTTCCGTTGGCTGATCGGGCACGGAGCCAGAAGCCATGGGTGCGCCTGTGGACTGAACAGCAGGTTGGGATATCAAAGTTATTACCTCGCAAAATGAGGCAAGAATAGACAAGGCTGAGGCATCAAAAAGAACCGTTTGAATTATCCGCAACGGGTAATGCGCAAGAATCTTATAAAACAGAGAAAAGCCGGGGAGACAGGTCCCGAACTGCGTAATGAGTCAGTCGGCGGATACCTTGCTAAAGTGTTTCAATATCATTCTGGCTGCATTAATAATCAGGCGCTCTGGCGGTTCTCATTCTGCGGGGCACCGTCATCGGCGGGGTAGGGCCTGCAGTAACAATGACGATAGATGAAGCCCCCCACCACACCTGCCAAAGCAAAGGCCACCGCAGCCCCCAGGGTAATACCGGCTATTGCGCCGTTACTCAGGGTATTTGCCAGCGGTGCCGCACTGGTGGGCAGTGTCATGGTGGCCCCCGGAAAGTCGGAAACGCTCATGGCGGTGTTCGATGCCGTCACCACCGATGCTGGCGTGTATGCTGGCTTGGCCGGTTCGCATGTCAGCACCCCTGTGTTCACCTGCGTCGTATTGGTAACTACGCCCCCTGGCTCAATCCGGCCTGCGCCAATATCCGCCGAGGCATTATTACCGGAGGCAGTTGCCCTACTGTTAACCGCCAAGGTATCGATAACGCTGGCATTCCCCCTGATCATACCGGCACCGATGCCGGCATGGGCACGGACTCCCGAGGTTACTACCTTGCTGTTGCGAGACCGGGTGCCAACGATCCTTGCCCAGGGATCCATAAACCCGGCCCCGATACCAGCATTGGCCTCATCGCCGGTGGTGATCACCGACGAAAAGCATTGTGCTGAGGTATTTGCCACCCTGGCACTACGGCCAATCCTCCCAGCTCCGATACCGGCATTAGCACCAGCACCCGAGGTGAATACCTTACAGTCCTTCGCAAAAGTATCGGCTAACCTTGTGCCATCGCCCATGGCCCCGGCCCCAATACCGGCATTAGCACCAGCACCCGAGGTGGTTACCTTGTTCTGGTATGCTGAAGTGCCGACAACGGTGCCGTTCACATAGCCTGCGCCAATGGCGGCATTGGAATTATTACCGGTGGTTGTCACTTGACTGTTAAAGGCCCCAATACGGGAAATCGCTGAACCATTGCCAATACTGCCGCTACCAATACCGGCATCAGCCCCCTCACCGGTGGTGGTCACCTTGCTATGTAGCGCAAAGATGTTATCCAAAGTCCCACCCAACAGGACTCCCACCCCGATACCTGCATCGGCATCATTGCCGGTGGTTATCACCTTGCTTTTGTGCACAGAGATGTGACGAATGGTGCCGTTGCCGCCCATTTCACAGGCCACCACGCCCGCTGGTCGACTGGTGCTGATGATATTGGCACCAGTAAAGTGCAGGTTGCCGATCTCACCCTCAAGATTGTCCACCAGGCAGCAATCCAGGCCGGTAATGGCACGATACAGGCCATTGTACTCTCCGGTAAATGCATGGGTTTTATTGCCGATGGAGTGGGACAAGCCGCTACCATCAATATTCGCAGTCTGCCGGTAAGTGCCATTCAGTGGGTAGGCCGGATCACGCCCAATCTTGCCCAGGGTTGTGGCATTCGGCACCAAAATCGGTACTTCTGTTTATTGCCGGATGGGAAGGCAGCCGCCGCAGCGGTCAGGCTGGACAGGGCACCCAGTGCCACGGCGGTTTTCTGTAGCTGGCCAGTGCCGATGGCGGTGGTGGCTGGAGGGCTGGCTCGTTGTGGTGTTTGCTGCGGTTTCTTGTTTTTCCTGCCTTTGTCGTTTGTTGGGGAGCCGTCCTCCGAAATGTCTGCCCGGCTTGCCGTTGGAGGAGGATCTTTAGTCGCCCCAAAAGCGCCCAAAAGATCCCTGAAACGAGTGGCTGCGGAAAAGGTGACAATGCCCTCCAGCATCGTGCGGATCTCCGCTGGCAGCACGGTATAAGGCGACACCAGCCGGGCCGCCAGCTCAACCCCCTGGAAAAAGCTACTGTCCTTCCCACCGGGGCTGCCAAAAGTGAAGGCCGGACCTTTATCCGGTTGTGCCGATGGCTGCGTCCCGGGAGGAATATAACCGGGATCAAGCGACCGCAAAAACAGGATCGGAACGCGCCAAGGGGCAACCGTTAAGAACCCGGCAAATAGCCCGCCATTTTCCGTTGGCTGATCGGGTACGGGGCCAGAAGCCATGCCTGTGGACTGAACAGCAGGTTGGGATATCATAGCGATTATCTCGCAAAATGAGGCGAGGATAGACAAGATTCAGGCATCCAAAAGAACCGTTTGAATTATCCGCAACGGGTATTGTGCAAGAATCATATAAAACAGGAAAAATGAGGTTCTACCTTTGCAAAAAGGTTCGGTATGCCTTCGCAAGGGGGAGCGTGGAAGTTCAGACCGTTGACCAAAAAAGCCCGGACAAAGCCGGGCTTATGCATGGTGATAAAAGTCATTAAAACAGACGCCTCAAAACGTCGTTCAAACCCTTTCAAAAATGGTAGTGATACCCTGACCAAGACCAACACACATGGTTGCCAGCCCGAGGGTGCCGCCATTTTGTTTCATCACATTCAGCAGCGTTCCGGAAATTCGGGCACCGGAGCAGCCAAAGGGATGACCAAGGGCAATGGCACCACCATTGAGGTTAACCTTTTCCTCCATCTTATCCAGCACTTTAAGGTCTTTCAGCACGGGCAGTGCCTGGGCAGCAAACGCCTCATTCAGCTCGATATGATCAATATCATCAATGGTCAGGCCGATACGCTTGAGGGCTTTCTTACTGCTGGGAACCGGTCCATAACCCATAATGGAAGGGTCAACTCCGGCAACCGCCATGGCCCTGACCACCGCCATGGGCTGCAGACCGAGATCCCTGGCCCGCTGGGCAGACATCACGATCATACAGGAAGCGCCATCAGTAATCTGTGAAGACGTTCCTGCGGTCACTGTCCCCTTGGGGTTAAATGCAGGCTTAAGCTGTGACAGGGCTTCTACCGTTGTTTCCGGGCGAATGGTTTCGTCCTGAGTGAAAAGACGAAGGTTGCCGTCTGCATCATGCCCCTGCATCGGGATAATTTCATCTTTGAAGTTACCCGCTTCAGTGGCAGCCCAGGCCCGCTGGTGTGACCGGGCACCAAATTCATCCTGTGCCTGGCGGCTGATGCCGTGCATGCTGCCCAGCATTTCTGCGGTCAGGCCCATCATACCGGCAGCCTTGGCACCGTATTTGGACAACCTTGGGTTCGGGTCAACCCCGTGCATCATGCCCACATGCCCCATGTGCTCGACACCACCGACCACAAAGACATCACCGTTATTGGTCTGAATTGCCTGAACGGCTGTCTGCAGGGCACTCATGGAGGATCCGCACAAACGGCTGACCGTCTGGCCTGCGGAAGTATTGGGAATGGGGGTCATCAGCGATGCCATTCGGGCGATGTTCCAACCCTGCTCCAGGGTCTGGTTGACGCAACCCCAGATAACATCTTCCACCTCAGCCGGGTTCAGTTCAGGATTGCGGTTAAGTACGCCGGTAATCAACTCGGCAGACAGGTTGTCAGCACGGACATTACGATACATGCCGCCCTTGGAACGACCCATGGGGGTACGCCCGTAGTCAACAATTACAGCATCTCTTGGATTCAGGCTCATGATATTCTCTCTTTTATAGTCCCTGAAAATGGTTCAATAACGTAAGACTCCTAGAGCCATCAACCGTAGAAGGTCTTGCCTTCACGAGCCATTTCCCGAAGTTTGTCAGTGGGCGCATACAGTGGGCTGATATGAGCGTACTTGTCGGCAAGCTCAACAAACTCCGCCACACCTATGGTGTCAATATACTTCAGGGCACCACCACGGAAGAGAGGGAAGCCAATACCCATAATCAGTGCCATATCCGCTTCAGCGACGGAATCAACAATGCCATCTTCCAGGGTACGAACGGTTTCCATGCACAGTGGGATCATCATGCGGGCGATGATTTCCTCATCGTCAAAAGGTTTTTGCTCAGCACACACCTCACTGAACAGGCCATAAACCGCCTCATCGACCACCTTCTTCGGCTTGCCTTTTTTATCCTGCTCGTACTTATAGAAACCGGCACCGTTTTTCTGGCCATAGCGCTGGTTTTCGTACAACACATCAACAGCGGTTTTGAAGTCGCGCTTCATGCGATCCGGATACCCGTCAGTCATGACACTTTGACCATGGTTACCGGTATCAATACCCACCACATCCATAAGGTAGGCAGGGCCCATTGGCCAGCCAAAGCGCTCCATGACCTTATCCACCTGCTGGAAGTCAGCACCATCACGGAGCAAGCCAGCGAAGCCACCAAAGTAGGGGAACAGGACACGGTTCACCATAAACCCGGGGCAGTCATTAACCACCACCGGCGTTTTACCCATCTTGCGGGCGTACTCAACCACGGTGGCTACGGTGGCATCGCTGGTCTTCTCGCCACGGATAACCTCAACCAATGGCATCGCATGAACCGGGTTAAAGAAGTGCATGCCACAGAACTGTTCCGGACGCTTCAGGTCCCTGGCCAGTTCATTGATGGAAATAGTGGAGGTGTTGGACGTCAGAACAGCGTTCTCTAACACCTGGTTTTCTACGTCGGCCAGAACGGCTTTCTTGACCTTGGGATTTTCCACAACGGCTTCAACAACCACATCGACGCCCTCGAAGTCGCCATAGGACAGCGTAGGTACAATCTTATTCAGTACACTGCCCATTTTGCCGGCATCCATCCGCCCCCGGGAAACCCGCTTGGAGAGCAGTTTGGTAGCTTCGGAAAGACCAAGGTCCAGACCTTCCTGATTGATATCTTTCATCAGGATGGGCGTACCTTTCAGGGCAGACTGATAGGCAATACCACCACCCATAATGCCCGCACCCAACACCGCCGCCTTGTTGGTTTCAGCGGCAATACTGGCGGACTCTTTGGCTTTTTTCTTAAGGAACTGGTCGTTCAGGAACAGGCCAACCAGGGCATTACACACGGAAGACTTGGCCAGTTTAAGAAACCCTTTGGCTTCTACTTCAAGGGCCTTGTCACGATCCATAAAGGCATGTTTCTGGATGGTTTTGACAGCCGCTATCGGTGCCAGCATGTGTGGCCCGGCCTGCTGTTTTACCACGGCAGATGAGGTTTCAAACACCATCATCGATTCAATCGGCGGCAGTTTCAGCTTGCCTTTTTTCTCCTGCTTTCTGGCCTGATAATCCAGTTCACCATCCAGGCAGCGACGCACCAGGGCTACTGCGGAATCTTTCAGCTTCTCAGGCGCAACCACGGCATCAACGGCTCCTGCTTTCAGCGCGGCATCGGGGCGATACTCTTTGCCACTGGCAATCCACTCAACGGCATTATCCGCACCAATCAACCTTGGCAACCTGACGGTACCACCCCAGCCCGGATAGATACCCAGCTTGACTTCCGGCAAGCCAACCTTGGCCGCTGTGGAAAGCACCCGGTAATCGGCACACAGGCAGATCTCAAAACCGCCTCCCAGGGCAATGCCATTCACGGCAGCGACTGTTGGTATATCAAGATCTTCAAAACTTGAGAAGACCTTATTGACCGCCATCACTCCGGCCAATAACGTCTCATCATCCTGCTTGAAGGTCTGGGTGAATTCATTGATATCAGCACCAACGATAAATACATCCTTACCACTGGTGAGAATAAGGCCTTTAACCGTTTCGTCAGCACGGATGGCCGCCAGCGCAGCATCCAGATCCTCAATAGCAGAGTGACTGAACTTATTGACACTTTCGCCTTCGAGATTGAACTGCAGTTCGGCGATACCATCTTCCACAGGCAAAACCCTGAATGCCTTCCCCTGGTAGATCATGAACTTCTCCTTTCGGATTGAAGATAGACAGACTAACCATACTGTGGCGACCAACCTTCCATTACAGGGCTGATGCGAGTGTTACATGAACTATGGCAGCTATCTGATTATTATTGCTTTACTTCCTGACTTTACCCTGGTCTTTACCAAGTGCATCCCAGCAAATTCATACGACTGTTTGAATTTAGTGCCTACCTTCTGTGAATTAGTATTTAAAGTCAAGCCTGAAACACCATGAAGATGCCACCTTGGTCACACAGTTACACAAGATGACTCATCCAGAAAATAGCCACTGCCGAATCCGGGTCATGGCTGATGGAAAATTACCGGACAGACAGCTAATAAAACGATGAATAAAACCAGGATAGGCCTTACAATGGAAATGCCATGACTTTAGAAGCATTCATGCCCTCCATGAACTCCTCGATCCATCTTATTGATGATCCTGAGGAATCGCGACAGCGGTCTGGCCATCCAGATGTTATACCAATTCCGCCTTCTAAATATGAGATCGAGCAAGTCATTTTGGACAGCTGGGCAAGGCGGAATGACGAGTAATAGCAGGGCTATTGCGAGGAATTCCAACGAAGATCCAGCTGTTCAAAATGGCTGCGCAGTTCATATTTAGAAGGTGGAATTGGTATTACAGGGCGGATCACTTTTTGCATCTATTCAAGAAGGAAGACAGCTTATGAGCCTCTACAAGCATATTCTGGTTGCGATCGATTTGTCCGACGAAGCCGATGAGGTGCTCGAGAAAGCCAAATCCATTGCCGAAAAACACCAGGCGAGACTGACCATGGTTCATGTTGTCGAGCCACTCAGCGTTGCCTATGGCAGCGATATCCCTCTCGACCTCACCACCTTGCAGGATGAAATCACCGAACAGGCAAGAGAACGCATCGCCCGCCTGGCCGATTCCATCCAGCTGAAGAAAGGTGAACAGCATGTGGTCTATGGCCGACCCGAGCGTGAGGTGCACCGGATTGCCGAAGAGTCAGACGTTGACCTGATTGTGGTTGGCAGCCACGGCCGTCATGGACTGGCACTGATTTTAGGTTCTACATCAACCAGCATCCTGCATGGTGCCGGTTGCGATGTACTGGCAGTGAGAGTCGGTAAAAACAGTTAAACCTGCTATAAAAAAGAGCCACATTTGACATCTGTGGCTCTTCCTAATACCTACATATTATCCAACTCTTCCCACCGCTCCATTTTCTGTTCTATCAGCTCATTAAGCTCAGCCAGCCTGTTAAGCACAGTCTGGACTTCGGACTGATCTCCCTGATAAAAACTCGACTCAGCAGTTTGAGCTTCCAGCTGACCCAGCTCTTCTTCAAGTGCCTCAATCTCCTCCGGCAAAGCATCAAGCTCGCGCTGCAGTTTGTAGCTGAGTTTCTTTTTCACCGGCTTGCTGGCGGCTTCAGGCTGACTGGGTGGCGCTTTCGCCTTTTCCTCTTTTTCACCACCTGCGGTTCCGCTACCAGGCTGGAGATCGAACCGCCCTGGTGCAACCAGTCATCAAATCCACCCACATACTCACTGATATGACCACCTGGTTCAAACACCAAAGTACTCGATACCACATTATCGAGGAATGTCCGGTCGTGACTGACCAGCAAAATGGTGCCAGTGAAATCCACCAGCAAGGATTCCAGAAGCTCCAGAGTCTCAACATCCAGGTCGTTGGTAGGCTCGTCCATTACCAGCAAATTGGCGGGTTTACTGAACAAACGCGCGAGCAATAATCGGTTTCTCTCCCCACCGGAAAGCGCCTTGACCGGCACACGACAACGGCCGGGTGGAAACAGGAAGTCTCCCAGATAGCCAATCACATGTCGGCTTGAGCCATTGATGGTGATACTCTCACGCCCTTCAGCCACGTTATCAATCACGGTTTTTTCAAGGTCCAGCTGATTGCGCAGCTGGTCAAAATAAGCCACCTCAAGCCTGGTTCCCATTTTGACAGACCCCGCTTCCGGCTTGAGATTGCCCAGCAGGATACTGAGCAGCGTTGACTTCCCTGCCCCGTTGGCACCAATCAAGCCAATCTTGTCACCACGCATCAGCCGGAGATTGAAATCGCTGATGACGGTATGCTGATCAAACGACTGGGCAATATGCTTGGCCTCCAGCACCAGCTTGCCTGACGCTTCGCCCTGCTCCAGTCCAAAACTGGCATTGCCTTGCACCTCGCGACGCTGACGACGCTCCTCACGGAGTTTTTTCAGGTCCCGAACCCGCCCTTCGTTACGGGTACGGCGAGCTTTAATCCCCTGACGAATCCACACCTCTTCCTGCGCCAGTTTTTTATCGAACAGGGCATTTTGCTCAGCCTCTACTTCAAGGGCATGAGCCTTGCGCTCCAGAAAGGTTTTATAGTCACACTCCCAGCTGGTCAGCTGCCCGCGATCCAGCTCAATAATGCGGGTCGCCAGCGACTGAAGAAATGATCGGTCGTGGGTAATAAACAGCAAGGCTCCGGAGAAATCTTTCAGCTGTTTCTCAAGCCAGTCAATGGCAATAATATCAAGATGGTTGGTAGGCTCATCCAGCAACAGCAGATCAGGGTCGCCCACCAGCGCCCTGGCCAGCTCCACCCGCCGACGCCAGCCACCGGACAGTTCTTTCATCTGTTTTTCCGCCGGCAGACCCAGCTTCTGAATAACCGTATCCACCTTCTGGCTGAGGCTCCAGCCATCCACGGACTCCAGCTGCTGCTGGACTTTCTCCAGTGCTTTCATATCAGCGTCAGTGCTGATATTCATGGATAAGGCATGGTAACGACTGATCAGTTCACCAACCGCCTCAAGGCCTGAGGCAACCACATCATAAACTTTCTTTTCATCCTGGTCAGGAAGGTCCTGATTCAAAACCCCCACCTTCAGACCAGGCTTACGCCAGAGGGTGCCATCATCAGGCAGGATTGTGCCGGACACCAGCTTCATCAAGGTAGATTTGCCTGCGCCATTGCGGCCCAATAAGCAGACTCTCTCACCTTTTCGAATCTGAAACTCGGTATGATCCAGCAGGGGTTGGTCACCATAAGCCAGGCTGACCTTTTCGAATCTAAGTAACGGCATTATCCATCCAGGAGGTGAAGTCCTTTGCCAGCTATCCGCACCTGCAAAGGTTTAACAACCGAAAGTGTTGAAAAAAACAAACTAGAATAACGCCAACCACCGGCAATGGGTAGCAGTATCACTGTTTTTTCAGGCAAATCGCGACAATCAAAGCCATCAGCTGACAAAGCAATAAAGGCACAAAAGCCAGCTGGTAGTCCTCAATGGACAAGGCACCCAGGCCATCATGCCCGAGCCCCTCCAGGATAAACCCGATGATCAGCTGCATAACCGGACCTGCCAGCAGCATGGAACCATTGGTAATCGCCAGCAGGACGCCAATCCGTTCCGGTGGACTGATGCTTTTCACCACAGAGAATGCCAGCATATAGCCAACACTGCTGATCCCTGCCATAAAACAGATCATGGCCATGACCAGCATGGAACATGGGCAGAAGATCAGCAAACTGAACAACACAGGAGAAGCGATAGCGCAAACCACCATCACTTTACGCATTGACCCAACCAGGCAGGCCAGCCAGCCCAGCAGAGGAGCTCCAATAGCGGCACCGACAAAAATCAACGCAACCATATCAGCCACCGCTTCCTGCTCACCGGGAAAACGTTCATAGAAGAAAGGAATCCCCCACAAACCAGCAAAACTGGTGATGACGGCAAACAGGCCAAAACCATACAAACAGCACAGGATTAAAGAGGCTCGATCAAATGGCGTCTTTTCGCTGGGGTCAGACTCAGCCCCCCCCCCCCCCCACACGTCACATCATGCAACCTGGCATCACTGACGGAGACCGGCGGCGTACTTTGCACAAACACGGCAATCAGGGCAGCAAGTACAGCACCAAAAATGGCGGCGGCCTGCATGGCACCCTGCCACCCATAGGCTTCCATAAGATTTGGCAGTATCAGTGGGCCAAGTCCGCCACCGGCCAGACCAAACGCTTCAATAGCCCCCGCAAGGGTTGGAAAATAACGCTCCGGAAACCAGCGACTGGCCAGATTCATGCACACCACAATCACCGGGGAGGTCATCACGCCCATAAACGCCCGGGATGCGCTGGCTGACAACAGGGTTTCAGAAACACTGAACCAGTAACAGCCAATCGCCATAAATACACAGCAAACCACCAGCAATAGCCGGGCATTGCAATGATCTGCCAGGTAGCCTCCCGGAACCTGAAACAGCAGATAAAAGCAGAGGAAACTGCTGGTTAACCAGCCGATATCTGCCACATCAAGATCGAAAGCCGACATCAACTGAGGCACCATCACCGATGGAGCCCCCTGAAGCATAAATTGATACGAACAGAACAATGCTGCTATTGAGCAGATAATAATGCCTCTGAGGCTTATAGAACTTGTCGCCACCGTACTTACTCCCTAACTATCCCTAATACCCTTTCCCTATAAAAAAATGTCTTCAACATGGGGTCAGAGCAGGGTTAGATTAGATGACAATTAATAAGTTCATTAAAAAATCACCAGAGTAGACAGAAATTTAAAACTATTAACCATAAATGGCGTTAAGAGGCAGACTTAAAGCCCGAAAACAGGGGAAAAATAATATTTTCCACAATCAGAGCAAATGCTCTGGAATTCTGAAAGTAAACGGCTGTTCTTATGCGCAACAATAGTCTCTGAGGCTAAGGGATAATACGCTCAATGACTCTGCCCATTCCGGGAGCAAGAATATCCGCCTCCAGAACCAGAGCCATCCCGGTTTGAAAGGAAGGGCCAATCCTAGGGGTTCCGTCGCATAGTAAACCGGTCAGATAACCGACTATGGGCATATGACTGGCCAATAGTACTACACCGGAATCCGGGAGAGCGTCGAGTACTTTTGCCGGGTTACCATCAGGTTCCAGCTCGTCCAGCGTTGCAACCCTGAGCCCAAACGCCTCTGCCGCGATATGAGCCGTTTGCTGAGCCCGAAGATACGGGCTGGCAAACACACAATCTACCCGCTGAGCAGCCAATAAAGCAACGGTATCCCTGACTTCACGGACACCCTGCTCAGTGAGCTCCCTTTCCTTATCCGAAGGGGCAGACCATGATGCCTGACCGTGGCGCATAATGATAAGTTTCATGATTTAATCATTATCCGATCCGTTCAGTTCTTTCTCACCATCGCCTGACGCTCTGTCTCCACCAGGGGCAGGCCAGTCTGAGAATGGATAGGGTTTTATATCAGAGTTGTAGGTCAGGAACCCGGCAATCTGGTAAATGTACTGATTCACTCCGGCACTGAATTTTAACAGACGATCATTGGGTTCGCTCATAATAAACCCGTGCACCGCCTGAACAATTGCCATCAGCATCACCAGAAAGGCAGCAAGATAAGCCACGACGCCGAAAACCACCATAAAGACCAGCCTCAACCAACGAGACTCTGATTTAAGGTTATTAACCACTTTCTCATCCATCACGCTTCTCTCCATAGTCTGTTAACCCCGATATTCTCTAAAAAAAGGTATTATTCAGCTACTGCGTGGACATAAACTCCACATCGGTTTTCTGCTCCCGGAGCATCATTCCCTTAACCAGCGCACCAATGGCATTGCCCTCAAAAATAATGCTGTACAAACCATCCACCAGGGGCATATAAACTCCCAGCTGATCGGCCTTTTGCTTTACCTGCTTCAGGGTATTCACCCCTTCTGCCACCTGTCCCAGTTTTGCCTCAGCTTGATCAAGCGAACAGCCTTGTCCCAGGGCATAACCAACCCGGAAATTTCGACTCAGGTCAGACGTACAGGTAGCCACAAGATCACCCACCCCGGCCAATCCCAAAAATGTCATGGGATTAGCGCCGAGCGTTACCGCAAAGCGACTCATCTCCGCAAGGCTTCGGGTAATCAGCATACTTTGGGTATTCTCACCCATGCCCAGTGCCGCTCCCATGCCAGAGACTATGGCATAAATATTCTTTAAAGCACCTGCCAATTCCACACCATAAACATCCGTGTTGGAGTAAACCCTGAAGTAATCACAGTGCAAGACCGACTGTATGATCTGGCAAAGGTCTTCATCGTCACTGGCAATCACCGTGGCTGTCAGCGCCTTGGCAATGATTTCACCGGCCAGGTTGGGTCCGCTCAAAACACCGATACGAGGGTTTTCCAGCTCCTCCATCAGAATCTGACTCATCAGATCAAAGGTAACGGGTTCGATACCTTTCGTGGTACTGATCACTATCTTGCCACCAAGCAGTCCATTGGTTTTTTTGACCACCTCCCGGAAAGATTTGCTGGGAATAGCAATAAAAACGATATCAGCATCAGCGACCACCGCCGACAGATCCGTGCTTGCGCTAACGGAGGGATGAATCCTGAACTCGGGAAGATACCTGGCATTCACATGGTCATCATTAATACTCCTGACCTGCTCTGGATCTCTCATCCAGAGCTTCACCCTGTGGCCATTGGTGGCGGAGATATCAGCCAGAGCCGTACCAAAACTGCCGCCGCCAAGAACAGCGATTGTATATTCCCCGGTACCGCCATTTTCTGCGGTGCCATGTGGCCTGTCTGTCATATAGTTAATCCCGTTTTACCCGCAAAAACTGCATCAAAATCTCTTGAGGTCTGCGGTAAAAGCTTTATTTAATCACACCAGTAAAAAGCGTTGCACAGAAGATAGCTACCAGGAGGCTGTCCGAGAAACTGAATTTTTTTCGATTCAAGGTAAGCCTCCTCAATATTGTACGATTGTACAATGCTAGAAAACCATTCCTGACTGTATTACCTTTACTTCCCGTGTAGTAATGAAAGCCATACGCCTTCACAGACTCTTTGGCCTCTGCCGGTACTTTGCCAAATTATGCCCGTGATGCAAAAGGCCTGACGCTGATCAGCTCTCTGGTAATAAAATGCTATGACACTTATCATTGGCCACTGTTTCAGTGGCTCAGTGTTGTCTTTTTGTTACAAAGAGCCCAACAGCACTATGACAGATAAAAAGCAATGGTATAGTTCATCACCGGAACGATAGTAATGCATTTTGCAAGACTGTCAGGATTAAGCGGGGTCATCGGCCCCTGATGTGAATGCCGTATCGGCAGGGAAGTCCCGATCATCACTGGCCTGATACCATGCAGGTGCTGGACCTTCCAGGAACCAATAAACGAATGAAGCAACCATCGAAATCTGGCCTCAGACAAGAAGCCGTTAGCCAGCAAGAAGCTTTCAGCAAAGAAGATTTGTTACGCTGTTCACAGGGCGAGCTTTTTGGTGCTGGTAATGCTCAGCTACCGGCCCCTGATATGTTGATGCTTGACCGCATCGTTCGCATTTCTGAACAGGGCGGAGCTTATGGCAAAGGCGAGATCATCGCAGAACTGGATATCAATCCGGACCTCTGGTTCTTCTCCTGCCACTTCCCGGGAGACCCTGTTATGCCCGGCTGCCTCGGACTTGACGCCATGTGGCAGCTGGTTGGCTTCTACCTGGGCTGGATGGGCAACCCCGGCCGGGGACGCGCCCTTGGCAGTGGTGAGGTAAAATTTACCGGCCAGATTCTGCCCACCAGCAAAAAAGTAACATACCGTATTGATATTAAACGTATCATCGCACGCAAACTGGTTCTGGGCATTGCTGATGGATCAGTCAGTGTTGATGGCCGGGAAATTTACACCGCGGAAGGGCTGCGGGTAGGTCTTTTCCAGAACACTGACGCTTTCTGATCCCCCTGTTCCCTCTTGCCCGCTGGACGGGAGGGAGTGCCGGGATCTGACTCTGGTTTTTTCTGACTTAAACAGGCTATTCAGGTTGACATCAATGAAACGTGTTGTAGTTACAGGGATTGGCATCACATCCTGCCTGGGTATCACCCAGGATGAGGTAGCCGAGAGCCTTAAACTTGGGCGCTCCGGTATTCGCTTCAATGAAAGTTATAAAGAGCATGGTTTCCGCAGCCAGGTGTCCGGCACAGTAGACATCGATTTTGAACAATTTATTGACCGCAAAACCTTGCGATTTATGGGCAACGCCGCTGCCTATGCCTATATTGCCATGAAGCAGGCCATTGACGATGCGGGTTTGACTGAAGATCTGGTTTCCAACCCCCGTACCGGACTGATTGCGGCTTCTGGCGGAGCCTCGTCAGAAAATATTGTCGACTCTGCGGACATCATGAGAGAAAAAGGGGTCAAGCGCGTCGGCCCCTACCGGGTTACCCGCACCATGGGCAGTACCGTCTCGGCCTGCCTGGCCACCCCGTTTAAAATCAAGGGCGTTAACTACTCAATCACCTCTGCCTGTGCCACCAGCGCGCATTGCATTGGCAATGCCATTGAACAGATCCAGCTGGGCAAGCAGGACATCGTCTTTGCCGGTGGTGGTGAAGAGGAACACTGGACGCAAACCGGCCTGTTCGATGCCATGGGGGCACTGAGCACCAAGTACAATGACACCCCTGAGCAGGCTTCCCGTGCCTATGATGCTGACCGGGATGGCTTCGTTATCGCCGGTGGTGGCGGCATGATTGTGGTGGAAGAGCTGGAGCACGCCAAAGCCCGTGGTGCCAGAATTTACGCAGAAATCACCGGCTATGGTGCCACGTCCGATGGCTATGACATGGTAGCTCCATCTGGTGAAGGCGCTGCACGCTGTATGCGCATGGCCATGGAAACCATTAACGCCCCTATTGATTACATCAATACTCACGGCACCAGCACCCCGGTCGGTGATGTGGCCGAGTTGAAAGCGCTTACTGAGGTATTTGGCGACCAGATGCCAGTGATCAGCTCCACCAAATCACTGTCCGGCCACTCTCTGGGTGCTGCTGGCGTTCAGGAAGCCATCTACTGCCTGCTGATGATGAAGCACAACTTCATCACCGCTTCTGCTAATGTCCAGAACCTGGATGAAGCGGCTAAAAATCTGCCTATCCTGACCGGTGAAGCCCGCGAACAAAAACTGAACCGGATTATGTCCAACAGCTTTGGCTTTGGTGGAACCAACGCCTGCCTGGTATTTGAGCGTTACCAGTAATCATTTTTTCCTCAGGGTTTTGCAACAGCCTCGGGACCCTGAGGATCCGGTTTCTATCCATGTATAAAGCAGTTAAGCCAATCAATAATACATGGTTTCAATGAGTTTGACGTGCACAATCTCCGTTCAGCCTGAGCGGAGTAGAAGGATGCTTGGCACGATCTATCAGAGTCCGGATTTTCCGCCTTTAGGCCCTATGGGTCCTTCGACAGGCTCAGGACGAACGAAGTGCGGAGGCAAGACAACCCGTCAAACTCATTGAAACCATGATTAGATATCAGCCCTGATGATACCTCCGGGCAGCTTAATCCTGTCATATAATGAAGGCCCGAACGGGTTCCCCCCTCGCTCCAACTCCAGCTCCAGACGGGTCTGGTACTCCTTGCTGCCGAACAACAAATCAACATGATAATTTTTCTGCCACTGCTGCCCGTCAAAAACAAACCGCAGCCAGGCCCATGGCCCGGAGTACTGCTGTTGCGCCAGCACCACTGAATCATTGCTCAGAGTCACATTAATCTGTTCTTCCTCAGGACCCGGCCACTGTCGTTTTTGCCAGATCATGGGGCCGTGGCGATAGACAAAACGACCATTGCTGTCCCTGAGGGAAAATTCCGAAGCATGGTTACTCAAGGCAAGCATTCGCAAACGGTAATTAACCTGAAGCGTACCGTCAGGGTTAAACAGCTGCTGTTGCAAACGTTGGGCATGATTCATCTGCTGCAACAGCATCCCTTTAACCGGCAACTGCTGGCCTTTGACAGTTTTTAAATGCCAGACACCCGGTTGCCGCGCCGGTTGCGTCTGCAAAAATGGTTTCAGGATAGCCGCAAAGTCATCCAGCAGCCCCCCGGGCTTAAAGAACACAGTAAAGTCGGTGAGCTGAATATCGTTGCCAGCGTCTGTCACCAACGGAAAACGAGCATACAGATGCTGGCTCCAGAAAGGATAGATCTCCTGTTGCCAACGCCTTTGGCAATAACGGGCAGCACCAGCAATGGCCCGGCTCCAGACCTCTCCCGCCAGCTGGTTGAGCCATTGACCGGCCCGGGTGTCATCACTGTCGGCCTGATGCCAGAGACTCTGCAGAATATTCTGCTTATTGCCCATCACCGTTGCTGCCAGCTGATAGAGGGCAAAATCCGGATCAAAATGCCCGTTAATGTCCTGCAGCTCCTGCAAAAGCTGGTCCAGAACCGGGGTGAGCCGACTTTGCAGGTCCGCTGCATAGCCGGTGTATTCGGCAAAGGCCTGGTTGACAATGGCGGGATTATCCGGGGACACTTTTCCCACTTGCCCGGCTGGCAGCAATCGGGCAGCCTGATTCAGGATACGGTTGGCTTTAATAGCCGCAGGCGGCACTGCTCCGGGCTGCAGACCCGGAACCTTAGCACTGGCGGCTGGTGACTCTTCGGCCAGCGATGTCTCACTGGTGATCATATTGACCAGAGCCTGCAGTGCCGCGCCCCCTCTGGTCAGCAGGTTGGTTTGCTGCTCAATCTGGTCAAGGCTGATGGCCGGTTGCAACCGGATACGATGGATAAGATTATCCCAGGTGCGGATATAATCCTGAAAATAAAACTCCCGAACCCGTCGGCTGATCCGCGACAGCTCAATGGCTGATATTTCTGATTCACCTTTCTGAATCCGGTTCAGGCTGATGATTTCCCGTTTCAACATCGGAGAGCTTGCCGAGAGATCCAGACGGCTGTAAAGATTCCTGGTATAGAACCTGGGAATCCTGGTATTGCCACTGTCGTCTTCCGCCGTAAACAGAGTGCCGAACTCATTACCAAACAGATCCCGGGTATCCAGTGTACCGCTGAATTGTGGCAACCGGCGAAGATGGTCGTATACCAGGCGCTCCGGAGGCTTGGTTGACAATGCTTCACGGGCCCGCTCTATCAAAGCCTGATCCGGGGGAATACTTGCTGTTATCCTGTCACCCTCAAGGTGCCAGATATCCGTCAGCAGACTATCAAGCTGCCTGCCTGCCTCACCCTCCGGATCGTGCAGCAGCAATTTCCGGATATGACGGTGCAACAGCTCGGTATTGCGGACTTTCGGATCAAGCAACATCAGGTAATATTGCAGGTCATCAAACAGTCCTTTGCTGTGCCGGCTCAACGCTTTGTGCAAGCGGTCATGGAGATGCCGGGCGAGGGGTGATAACAGATAGTGTCGCAGCTGCTGCTGGTAAAAAAGCTGGATATCGTTCGCTGTCTCCCAATCCATAAGTCCACCGTAATACATCCACCGGGAAGACTGCCGGTACATACGGTGCAATAACTGAAGACCATCCAGCAGTTGCAGTACGTCACTGACAGGGATGGTATCCTCGGGAGCCTTCGGCTGATTCAAGGGCACCATCAGCTGTTCCATGGAGTACCGGTAATCCCTGATGATCATTTTCTGCTGCGCCAGCAGCTGTTCATTGTATTCTATCTGTGACCAGCAGAAGCTCAGCCCGGCAGCCAGAATGGCAACAAGAGCTCCTGACATCAGGTAGATACGGGCCAGCCAGAACTTCCTGGCCATGGGATCTTCCCTGACATTCCCCATATCATTAAACAAAATTCTATTGAAAAACTGCTGACTGAAATAGCTCTGGTTGCCGGGGATCTGGGGCTGCACAGGCTGGGCCCGGAAACCGTGCAACCGGGCAATCTCTGTAGCCAGCAGGTTGATCGTACTGCCATGCTGACCACAGGAGCTGAACCAGACACCTTTCAGCTGTAGTGTTGAGACACCATAACGGGGCAGAAAAATCTCATCACAGAAAAAATGCAGGCGTTCACCCAGCAGGCTGAACTGCAGAACATAACGGACCTGTGCCTGACGGGCATTACTGTCTTTTTCCGGGTGGAGACAATCGAACAATTTATCAGACAGTTCAGTGTGGCACAGGTCAAAAGCCTCACGAAACTGTTCAGGGTGGTAACCTTCCTTCAGGTAAAACCCAAAAGGGAACATCTGCCGTTGACTGCTCATACGACGGATCAGCTCCATAAAACCATTCAGCCGATCCGCCTGGGTCAGCAAAATCCAGACAGGGAGGGTATTGGCAAAACGCTGGTTAATGTACAGTAACCGCCACCGCAACTGCCGGGCCTGCTCCAGCAGGCCATTGGGATCACGCAGAAGCAACTGTTCTGTAGAGAGCGCTGCGAGAATGCCATTAAGGGGCCTTCTCGGACGTTTCTTGCGGACCAGCACCAGCAGATGATCAAGGAGAAATTCGTCCAGCTGTTCTTTATCACGGGTATAGTACTGCCCTACCAGTTCAACGATAACCGCATGCTCACTCAGCCAGAATACGATACTGGACACCCGGTTTGGGGAAGCCGTGGTCACCTTTTCAAAACCGGCACTAATTAACCAGCTGGATTTACCGGAACCTTCAGTACCAATCATCACCAGCCAGGCCAGGGTGTAGGGCTTTTTGCCATGGCGACTGTTCAGAATTTTCCAGAGCTGATTCCAGTCATACATTAGCTGTTGTTTATATTGCGCCTTCTGTTCTGAAACGCCGCTTGCAGAACTGTCATCAGAGGTTGTTTCGAAAACATGCCCGGTGGTGCCACGAGCTTTCTGGCGACGCAACACTAGCCATAGGATCAGACAGCAGGCCAGCACAATAATTAACGACAGTACCCACTGCCAGACAGCGGTAAGCCAGCTTAACCACTCACCACTGACCAGAGGGGCAAACCAGACCATTGACAGCAGTAATACCGACAGCGATGCGACAATAATGATCGGATTAGTCATGACATCATATAAAAAATATCAGGTCTTCTTATCAGGGCCTGGCACTGTGACCCCGGAGGATTCGGAAGGATTCCGTAAAATAGACAGCTGCACCGGTTTTGCCTGTCCCTGCTGCAATTGCAACTCAGACAGCCCGGTGTAAGTGTGATTGATATACTGTATACAGAAATGGGTAACCGCCCCCGACAGCATCAGGATTGCGATAACCATTGGCAGATATTGCCGGACTCTGACCATCTTCAGCGGTCGCCAGGGTGCGCTGAGAATGGCCATGGTTTGATGCTCTCGGGGTTTCTGGTGCTCGCGGATTTCCGTGAATATGTTATCAGCAAGCTTTGCCAGCTCATGTTTATCGGTGTGCTGATAACGGCCGCAAAATCCCAGTCGCAGGAGCAGATAAAGCAGTTCAATAAAGTCAATCATTTTGGGGACATTCTGCCGCGCCTGTTCCAGCAGGACAAAAAAGACTTCACCGGCATTACGCTGCTGAAAAAGCTGCGCCACCAGGGCATGATTTTCCCAGCAGCCCGACTGCCCCCAGCCGGTATTCATTATTTCCTCATCCACGGCGGCACAGAGCGCATAACAGGTTTTCTCCATCATTCTGGGGGGGTATCCGGCTTGCAACCCACGGTTATGCAGTTCGTTAACACTTCTGACCAGATACTGGTGCAGCTCAGGCAGATTACTGACTTCCTGCTGCTGTGACAGCGTGCTGAGAATAGCCAGCAGTTCTGCCGACAGGTTGATAAGCGTATTGCTGCTGATATTGAAATTACCGAACAGGCCACTCTCGTCACGCAGCTCAGCACCAGAGCCACCCTGGGGGGCTGCCTGTTGAGTTTCTGCGATAGTTAATCCTCTATCCGCTACTAACTCATTCCCAACAGCCTGAAACCCAATACTGGACGATGTCATACTATTACCTGACTACAAAACAGTTGATAACGGTGTCTTCCGGCATCTGCTCATCCACATGAAGGGCCAGCAGATCATGGGTTCGCACCATCTCCTGCCACAGCTCATTATCAGTGTCGATCTCGAAATAGACCGTGTTAACCTTTGCCCTCAGCTCAATGGGTGGCCCCGCCATGGCGGTGATGGGTACTGCGGTCAGTGCATTGCGAACCCGCTCAGCAATACGGTTATGACCACAGAGTTTGGCCGAATTGATAAATACCGTACGGGTAAGGGACTGATTCAGGCTGGAGGCTACCGAAAGAATAAACCGGCCGTCGTTAAACAGAGTTCGGTCATCAATCCTGGTACGCAGTAAACGACGGAGTTGAAACAGCCGGGTGTCCCAGACAAGCTCAACCACCTTGTCCTTACTGGCCTGACGCAGATTGAGCAGCAAACTGGACAGCACAGGCGCAAAGCACCCATAAATATCCAGCTCATTAAAATCGGGAAATTCCGGTGCCAGTGTCGTGTTAAAGGTGGCCAGGTCCGCAGCCATAATGGCCAGCATCCGGTAAAGCTCGCAGGCTGAGATACCTGACTGTTTTTCCACCAGCTTGAGCCAGGCACCATGGCGATTCAGTGCCTGCAGCCAGAGATACTCAATCTGCAGGGTCTGAAAGCTTTTCTGCTGCCCCTCTACCCCGACCTGGGTGGCAATAAATGACGCCCGTTGCCTGACCATAGCACGAAGGTTCTGGACCTGTTCAAGCAGGTAGCGTGAGGCGCGGTAATCAAGACAACGGGGAATAAAGGTACTGTCCAGGACCACTTCGCCATCGGGATGAAATTCCTGAATATGGGCCATCGCCAGAGTGGAATAGTCATCCCGTGCCTCACCCTCAGCCATAAGGCAGGGATTCAAACGCGACAGTTCCAGCTGCACCGGCTCATTTTTGCGATCAGTACCATCATAAACACTGTGAGCCGAGCTGATATATCGAACTGCTCTCGTCTTTTTCTCTTCCGGTACCGTGTTAACACAACCGGGCTTATTCAGGGGAATGGCCAGATAGACCGTCCTGCCACAATGGCTGCTGTCCAGATCCATGGACAGTGAGGCTGCCAGTTTGAAAAGGGGTTCCATCGGGAAACAGGCCGCTGGCTTCACGAATAAACAGTTTGCCAGCCCGGAGTTGCTCACTATCAATGCCCAGGGAGGTAAAGCCAGCCTTGCCCGGCGCATAAATATTAAACAACTGCCGGTTATACCATTCCAGGTAGCGTTCCTGTTGCTGGAAATGCTGGGGACTGAGAAACATCCCCTCGAGCCAGACGGCTCTGTCAACGCTATGATCCATGGGATAGTCCACCGACAAGACGAAGATGGTTACCGTTGATCTGTAATACCATCGAATTCTGACTGGCAGGAACAATGGATTCCAGCACCCACCAGATAGCTGACTGATAACTGGCAAACTCGGCAAAAATAGCGATAAACCGTGTTGTCCTGTCCAGCTGCAAGGTCAGCTGGCTGCCGGTATCCGACCATACCGTGGGCAACCGGTGTTTCTTGACCAGCGTCCCCTGGAGAATGGCCACATCCTGCAGGTAGATATCCAGGAAGTCAGCATTGGCAAATAGCTCGGCACTTTGCAGTTCATACATGCGCAGCTGTAAAGGTGCCGCATCAACCTGCTGACCGCTGTTCATACCGGTGCCGTTATTGCTATCACTGTCTGCCACGATCTCCAGCGATAACAGGGTCTCAGGCTCTGGCCGAACTTCGCTGCCAGAACAGCCAGTTAATACCAGGGCCAGCAGGAGAAGAAATGAGCCTGAAATAGCATACATTGAATCAAGTCCTACCGGTTCACCGCCTCTTCAGCCGCTGTAGAAACAGCGCCTGATAATGTCTGCCATACATCAGGCAACGATAGAAATTCTGATACTGTTGCCAGAAGTCGGCACAGGATGTTTCTGATGTTTCCTTTGCATTCCCGGAATCTGGCTCCTGCCGGTAATTCATCGGAGATAACAACTGCTCGAGGTTATCCGGACAGAAGTCAGCCATCATTAAATCAACTGCCGCCAATATGGCATCCAGCACTGCCGGCTGTTGCATAAGTTCCGAGAGTTGCCATGCTTCTGCCTGCGACAGTTCAGGCTGATGCGGTTCGGATGGCTCAGCGCCCGTTAAATTGGGGGGATCCTGTTCAATGGCTTCCGCCTGCGGCACCGGTAGCATTCTGAGATTCCGGTTTATGCTCCACTCACTCTCTTCATCTTCCCTGGCCAGAACATCTATAAGCGGCACTGGTTGACAGCTGACTGGGGCTGCATCAGCCGTATCCACGACAAAGTCGGAAAACGGTGATTCAATTTGCAGCTCAGGGCCATCAGGTCCGATAGATAGCGAAGATTCCTGTCGTTGTGCCTCGAGTGGTAAAAACGGATCATCGAGATACTCTGTCCGGGAAGCTTCTTCAACGGACATAGTGTCTTCCGCTGGCAAAGGTCCCTCAAAATCCCAACTCTGAGGATCAGACTCCAGCCCGTTATTCTCAAGCGCCAGATCCGTTTGCTCAGTGGCCAGGGATGCCATGCCGTCCCTCTGCCAGGGAGAAAAATCACTGGCCATCAGACAGTAATTGCCACAGTAAATCATAAGCGATCTGATATGGTCGTTTGACAATCAAGTGTAGTTGCCTTGGTTCATTTCGCACGACGATTAACAGCCATATTTCGTTAGCCATTTGAAAAGATGTCTGCTTCCCGGGGCAGGAACCGGACAATATCCGGCACCATCAAGGTGCTCACCCTCCAATCAAAACTGTTGGCCAGCCCAAAATTACCGTTCCCCCATGGGCCGTGGTATCCCCCATACGTACCGCAGGCCGACCATTGATCAATACCGTCAAACTGCCTTTTACTATGCTATCCGGCGGACCTACGCAGATACATGGCTGCCCCAGGGTCGCCGCTGGCAGGCCGCCAATCAGCACCGTTGAAGGCAGTGGCAGAATTGGCCCACCCACATGGGGAACAGGCACGACTGTCGGCGTCTGCATCGGACAGATATGCATATCCCCGGCCCTTGCTGCTGGCCCCATGATTAACTCCCCTTGCCGCCGTCGGCAATATCAATACCCATGGCAATAAACTGCCGGTAACGTTTATTACCTTGTCGGCCATCGGGCAGCACCGCTGCCAGGCAGATAGCCCCGGCCACCGCATGGGCATAAAGCCAGGACGGAGCAGGACTTTGTGGCCCGTTTACCGGAGTCAGGCTGCCGCCACTCCAGAACACGCCCTGGGCCAGCCAGCCACAGGCATTATCCAACCCGGCCTGTTGCGCCGTGATTTCTGCCAGACGACGATGAATTTCTATCGGTTCCTGAAGCCACCGCCTGACCACATCGAGTGCCTTCTGCTCCGTTTCCGATAGCGGGATACCGGCCTTTTCAATGCATAAATATCCCCACCAGATACACTCCAGCCGCCTTTCACCACCCCAATCAGGAATATACCGACTCATATAAAATGCCTAAAACTTGAATGATCGTCCATTGTCTTTCCTTCAAACCGACCACACGTTGTTCCTGATTATTGACCGTTAATACACTAACCCCTTGAAAACAGAAAAACACCCATCTCGCCGTTGGATTCTGGCAGGGCTTTTTTTTCTGGTTTAAGAATACACGGCTCTGCTTCTTCAATTCATACCTTATTCTGTGTTGGATAGCAGCATAGACCATCAGACACAGTGTCATCACCATTAACAGGGCCTCAATTCGTTCCGCTTTCTTCAGGTAGAGTGAGGAAACCAGAAAGTCCGGGCTCTTCAGGAATCGAAAGCCACCTTCAACCTTCTGTTGTGACTTGTAGGTAGACAACAGCTCAGCGGCATTTATGCCCTTGTGGGTATTCAAACCCTTTTGGTCCAAATCATTGGTGCCCAAGATAAAGCAACCCAGTGAGGCCAGCGAATTCTCTCTTTCTCGCAGGAAACAAAGCATGTGCTCTGTACAAAATATTCGAAGTGATCAGGCTTACTATCTGACGATGGACGCCCTTTGCCCGGATAGCAGGGTTTACAGATAACCTCAGGTTCCGTTTCACTTTGACAGAGTTTCGATTGTTTCTGCCACAAGGCAAAAGCCTCCAATGCATCGTCCCGGCACAGAAAAGCCTTTTTACCCAACTTTTCCAGATCGCGGGCTTCTTTCAGTGACTGTTTCTGCATCTTTCTGGTTAGCGTTTTCTGTTCACTGAGCCTTCGCTTTTTATTGAGAAACAAGAACCATCGTTGTCGAACATCACCATAACAGGCAGGTACTTCAGTAAAAGAATAATCCTCATAGCCTTCAACAGGCTCCAGTGCCATCGCAGGCGCTTTGCCGACCAGCTCCTTGGCATCCTTGATATTCAGCGGCACCCGGGAGATAAACAGCTGTTTTTGCTTATCAAGCAACTGGAGGGTTTCAGCAACGTACATGGCTGCATCTGCGACCAGATAACGGTTATTCAAAGCTGCCTTAAAACACGACAAATGATTTTTGATAATTTCCTGAAAGCAAGTTTTGTCGTTTACATTACCACTCGCAGGTGCCATAAACACAGGGATACCCGCCTCATTTTCGGTGATTAACTGCAAGACAACCTGATTCAGGTCAGGCCGGTGATCACGGCTATAGCCGCGGCAGATATGGATGCAGTTCAAGTCATCAGGGTTTTCATTACTGTTATAGACACCGTCTGTATGAAGGCTGGTGCCGTCCAGGTTTAATGCCTTGCAGGGCAGCTTTAGATGGTTGACGACCTTAATGGCAAGATTCAGGTATAAGTCACTGACGCCAACTTCATAAAGACTGTCGAGAGCCCGGCCAAGTATTTTGTCGTTTAAGTGTTCTGCCTGGATGCCTTCCCCAATGAGGCGATCAATCGGCTTGTCCTCAAAAAACTCAGGGACCAGATAGAGGGTCTGCCCTGTAAAGCCCAGCCCATTGATGATCATTGCGACCACAGCCTGTCCAATGGTGACATTGCGTGCATCAGAGTCATTGGTTATGCGTGCATCGAAATATTCGGCTATCTTTAGCTCCCGGCACATGGCGGCAACCAGGCCAAGGTGATTAAGGTTCTTAGACTGGTATTGAACTGGCGGCATATCGGTGCTCCTGAAGATCTGATCAGTCCTTTGACATCAGGTTTCAGGAAAATATCAATCGGGGTGGTGAAAGGCAGCTCCAGGGCCAGCAGACTGTGGCTCAGAAAGATGACCAGTTCCTGATGCATTGTTTCCCCGGCCAGACGATTGATAAACGCCACCGGTGTCAGGGAAGGATCTACCCACTTCTGCAAAGCGCGATCCTGTTCATAGCGCTGGAGAATGTCTGTGGCCAGGGGTTGCGGGATTTTTTTCAGGCTCGGTTTGGTTACTAACATCGTCAATTAATTTTCACAATGGCACCGGAAAGATCGACCATCGCCCCGGCTTTCACAGCGGTCATGCCGTTGCCCTTGATATTCACCAGGGTACCCTTAAGCTCAGCATTGACAACACCCTCCACCGCTGCGCTGACCCCGCCCTTCACCGTTGCTGAAACTTTGCCGTCTATGTTCACCTGTACCCCGGATATCTCTACCCCCGATGGTGACAGGGTGACCGTGCTGGGACCACATTTGATCTGCACCGAACTGCCAGACAGGCTGATACTGCTGGCCCCGACACTGAGCTTGATAGCGGTTTTGCCTTTGGCACTGATACTGGCGGCATCCATATCAAGACTGCCGGTGGCGCTTTCTGAGATACTTCCCTTGCTGCTGATATTCACATCACCGGTACTTCGGGTGTCCGTTGCACCGCGGACCTCAAGGCTATAGCTGCCATCCGTTTTCTGCTGGTAATTACCGGCAGTATCCAGCATGCAGTCTGCCCGGGTCCGGGTGGTGATATTCCCGGTGACTTCCGTGCGTTGCTCGCCCTCTATCTTATGGCTGTCGTTTTCCTTGACGGTTCTTTCCGATGTTTTCTCCACCAGTGTCGTATCTTTACCTTTGATCACCCGGCTATTGTCGTTTTTGATCAGGATGGAACGGTCTTTTTCCGCCTGAACATACATCAGTTCTTCACCCTTGTAGCAATTGAAGCGCAACTCACTGAAATTATCGGCTCCCCCTTTTGGCAGCGATTTGAGTTTTATCCCCTGTTCCATTCCGGACTTGTAGGGCTGACGTCGCTGGCCATTATAAACGGTGCCCACGACCACAGGCCGATCCGGATCATTATCCAGAAAACTCACCAGCACCTCATCACCCACCCTGGGGGTAAACTGGCAACCAAAACCATCCCCGGCCAGAATCTGGGCAACCCTTATCCAGCAGGAGCTATTCTGATTGCCCTGCCCCTCCCGGTCCCAGTGGAACTGGACTTTTATCCGGTGAAACTCATCCAGGTAGACTTCATCCTTTTCAGGCCCAACGACAGTGGCACTGTGCAGTCTGGGCATAGACGGCTTTGCTATAGCCTGCCTGGTTTGCCAGGGGGTTTTCAGGGGAATACAGGAAAAACCGTTGCTGTATTCCAAACTGCGCCCGTCTTCTGCCGTCACCATGACATGATTGACCAGCCTGAGCAGGTAGTGTTGCTGTTCCTGACGGTCCGGGTGATGTTTCAGAGCAAAGGTTGTCCCTGCCGCAAAACCGGTCAGGGTACTTTCTCCCTCCACTTCACTAAGCCGGGTATCCAGTGCCTCCTGACGTTTCTCCACCACGGCCCCGCCCTGTTCCCGGCTGGTAAAAGCGCCGGGGTAAAAATACTGCTGCAACCGTCGGCGATGGGGCATGCTTTGTTGGCTTTTGACTTCATCAGTCAATATTGGCCGCCCCGTGGTCATATTGTAATCTGCTGACTGTACCGAGCCCGCCACCATCCGGTAACCGTGGACCCAGCGGGTAATGGCCCGCTCCAGCCGGGTGCTGTCGACAAAATATTCAATATCACTCTCCCCGCAGTCACTGAATACCCGGTTCGTTTCCCCGACAACCAGCTGATGCCGACCATTATCCTGCCTGAAATAATAGAACCAGCCCCGCGCAGCGATCAGCCGACAGATAAAATCCCAGTCACTTTCATTGAACTGAACACAGTATTCAAGGCGACTGTCGTTATTGATTTTCAACTGAAGATCCGATTGAAAATCATGTTCACGACAGATCGCAGTAATAATGTCACCGGTCTTCTGTTGTTGAAAAATACGACAATTGATTCGCTGCTGGAGAAACCAGCACCAGGGGGAAACCAGCAATTCATAGTGAAGGTAGCCCCGGCTGGCCATCAGGCCTACCTGGCGAACCTGGACACAATACCCATGAAAATACCTCTGCCGGACACGGTTTGAGCCTCTGCCGGGCTGATAGCAGAACGTGATTTGCTGCCCCAGCAACGCAGTTTCTGACAGTTTCCTGGCCAGAATCACCGCGCGGTGCTGAAAAAGGTCATCCAGCTGTTCGCTGCTGTGCAGCTCTGAGACAATCCACTCATCTCCCTGTTCCGAGCGGGCAGTCAAAGGCCGGGCATGTATCTCAAGGTCTTTCATTGGCTAACTGTCCGAAAGATTCAGGCATAAGCAAGCTGCCCGGTCTTGATATCCCTTTTAATAACGTCAAAAGCAATGCATTCCCCGGTCTGCAGAGTCTTTTTCAGTCCGGCATAATCCTTTGCCGCCCGCAAAAGAGCCGTCATATCCTCTGCCACAACCTGTTTCTTACGCTCTCCCCGGACTGTTTTACTCTGCAATACCGTCCCGTCATCCTTGGTTATCTGTTCCGTGGCGTATTGAAAATATTTCGACTGGGCATTGCCGACAAATCCCTCAACGGCATTGATCTCATTGATCCCCATAACATCCCCGTAACCATTAAAACCGGGCACCCGTGCTGCCCGTTTCTGTACCGCATCGGCCTCCAGGTCAAGATTGCTGACCAGGGCTACCATACGACCACGACAGTCCATATAGACCTGACTCAACTCGGCGTCCGAAGCCCTGTCATTCAGAAATTGGGCAAAGGTGATCAGCCGCCGGGTATGCACAGAACCGGGATTGTAGTGCTTCATGGTTTTTGCCAGTTTCATCAGGGCCGGCATGGCAATGGCATCATACCCCACCAGCAGAAGGCCTCTGGGAGAAATGATGCAGCTGGCGCTGAGACTGGAACCCACCCCCAGCGTGGCCCCGGCTGAGGTGTCAAAGCTGACTTCATCGATGGACGCCTTTGCTGCCAGTTTTGCGGCTATGCCAACCCCGAATGACATCGACTCCCTGGCCTGCAAGGTAAAGATATTCACCCCCCTGCCGGGGTGTTGCAAAGCGACTTTCTGCTCAGAACCCAACTCAAAACCGGCAAACAGTTTGCCCCCGATATCCATCCCTACCCCCTGGCCATTGACGAAGCACTGCAGGTTACCCGCGGCAATACCACCGGCAAACAGGTCGCCACCCAGTTCCACTTCCGCCATCTGGCCAACGGTCACACTGCCCTGGCCATTCATCACGACAGCCAGGGAAACCTCCCCTTCAAGATCGGCTTTAAGTCCATGAAATCCCCGGGTAGCTGACGTAGAATTTTCGATCAGGTCGGTCTCCACAGCCGATTCCTGATAATTGTTCACCACTCCTGCGGTTGTCCCTGCACTGCCTCCGGCCCTGGCGTGAACTTCAGCACTGCCACTGGCGTGGACTTTTACCATGTCCAACTCACCACCCAGCAGACGACGAAGGTATTCTCCTTTGACCTTACAGGAGTAGGTCAGCTGATAATCAATATCCGCCCGCAGACTGGCCTCAGCGCCAATGCCTGCTGCCGCACTGGCCCTCAGCTCATCCATTCGGGCTGCGCCAGACGCATGACCGGAGGCCTGACCACTGGCTTGCAGGTTGCCTTTCAGGGATTGTTTCAACCGGCCCTGCTGCCACTCCTTTTCAACGGACAGGTCAGCACTGCCAGCGGCCGTTACCGATGCATCGCTCTGCGCACTGCCCTCGGCCAGCCCGATGATCCCCTTGCCAAAGCCGGTGGTGGTGCTCCCGGCACTGCGTGCTACCGAGGTGCTGCCCTGGTACAGCCCCACCGTTTTGGAGTTCCATTCATACCAGGTAGTCCAGTCCGTATCCACCTCCGTCATATACTGGTCATGGACCCGTGCGGCACTGGCCGCCAGCAGCTCGTAGCGGAGCCGGGAAACCGCCAGTTCCGCCAATGTCCAGGAGTGGTCGGTTCTGTCCTTTTTGATAATATCCAGAAGGTCAATTTTATTGGTGATAATCCGGGTTGCCAGAGTATTGCGGATCATGCGCTTGACCCTGGTCTGTTCCACGGGCGATGGCTGGTAAGCGGCCAGATGTTCAGGAAAATTTCGACTGGCGCAACCCACCAGGATTTTCCATTTGGGGTGCGCCAGGATTTTTCTGGGGTCCGTGGTCTGGAGTTCACCTTCCAATGTCGTATAAACAGTATCAACCGCTTCCTGAAAGTGTTCGACACGGGTGGCTTTCTGATAGCCAAACAGCTTTTTCTCGCCCATCTCCCGGGTCCAGCCGTCAACCAGCTGCTCAAAGAGTGAATCATTGATATTAATCAGCTTTCTGGTGGGACCCAGTTCCAGCAATTCGGTGAATCTCATGGTGGCTGTACCTTACTCACGCCTAACCAATGGTATAAACAATCCGCTGGTGATCCAGCCCAACGGCAACTGAAGCAATGCGTTTACCCTCTGCCATAAAGGCCAGACATTCCGCCGCCAGCTGCGGCATCAGGTTCCTGTTGATCTGTTGCTCGATAGCCCGCGCACCAATTTTTGGATTGCTGTGCCATTGCACCAGCTGCTGAACCACGGCGTCATCCACCCGCAGGCTGGCACCATATCGGCTGGCCAGGTTGTGCTCTATCCTCCCCAGGGCCAGACGACAGATTCTGGTCAGATCAGGTTCGCTCAGGGGCAGATAGGGAATAATGGTTACCCTGCCCAGAAAGGCCGGTTTGAAATAGCGCAGCAGTTCATCATTGATGGCCGCCAGAATGGTATCCCGATCCGGAATACCTTTACCCTGCCGCTGAAACTGAGCCACCAGGTCGCAGATCACCCCGTCAGCGGCATTGGAGGTCATAATGATAATGGTCTGGCAAAAATTCACTTCCCGCCCCTCACTGTCCGTCACCCGGCCCTTATCAAAGACCTGGTAGAAAATATCGTGGACACCGGGATGGGCTTTTTCCATTTCATCCAGTAACAATACTGAATATGGACATCGTCGTACGGCTTCGGTCAGTACACCACCTTCACCATAGCCCACATAACCTGCCGGGGCTCCCAATAACATTGAGACTTTATGTTCCTCCTTGAACTCGGTCATATTCAGTACGGTCAGATTCTGTTCACCGCCGTAGAGCTGATCGGCCAGGGCCAGGGCTGTTTCTGTTTTTCCCACACCAGAAGGACCGCACATCAGGAAAACCCCCACCGGCTTGCGTGGATCTGATAATCCGGCCCGGCCAATACGGACACTTTGGCTGATCCCTGAAATGGCATCGTCCTGACCAACCACCCGCTGGCACAGGTTCTGTTCCAACAACATCAGTCGTTCAATTTCATCCCTGAGCATGTCGCCTGCGGGAATGCCAGTCCAACCGGATACCACTTCCGCCACACTGCCGGCATCCACCCGGGCAAACACCAGCGGCCAATTCTGACGACAGGCCTCAAGTTCCTGCTGTAACGTACTGAGTTGATTCAACTCTTCCGTTGCTACCGGCACTTCGTTGGTTAACAACTGCTGATCCACCCGGGCCGACAGGGGAAGCATTTTTGCCACTATCTCCTGTTCCTGCCGCCAGCGTTGTTCCAGCACCTCACCCTCGGTTTTTGCGGTTGCTATTTCCTCCTCCAGCAGGGCAATACGTTCAGCCACCGCTGCCCCGGTCACCCGGTCTCGTTGCAGCTCCCGGAGTTCACTGGTCAGGGCCTGCTGATGCTGGCGCAGGTGCTGCAATTCAGCGGGGGTGGTATGGCGGGAAAGACTGACCCGGGAGCAGGCAGTATCCAGCAGGCTGATGGCTTTATCGGGTAACTGTCGTTCAGGCAGGTAGCGGATCGACAGTTGCACAGCAGCCTGTACCGCGTCCTCATGAATCCGCACCTGGTGATGTTTTTCCAGCAGTCGGGCCATCCCACGGGTCATCCGGATGGCACTGGTTTCGTCCGGCTCCAGTATTTTCACCGGCTGAAAGCGGCGGGCCAGGGCCGCATCCTTGTCAAAATATTGTTTGTATTCCGACCAGGTGGTGGCCGCAATGGTTTTAAACTCTCCCCGCGCCAGGGCCGGTTTCAGCAGATTCGCCGCATCATTCTGACCGGCAGCGCCACCGGCTCCCACCAGGGTATGGGCTTCATCAATAAAGACAACAATGGGATGATCAGACTGTTTGACTTCATTAATGACATCCTTAAGCCGGTTTTCAAACTCCCCTTTAATACTGGCACCGGCCTGAAGCAACCCCAGGTCGAGACTGAGAATCGCCACCCCCTGCATAGTTTCCGGCACATCACCCAGCACGACCTGCTGGGCCAGCCCTTCCACCACAGCGGTTTTGCCAACACCGGCATCACCCACCAGGATCGGGTTGTTCTGCCGGTGACGACAGAGAATATCAATGATCTGCCGTATTTCCCGGTCACGGCCAATAATGGTGGGGGATCTATTGCTTAATGAACCGGATTCTTCCAGTACCGCACGGGCGGCATCGGTCATATTGATGGTGTATTTATCCAGTGCTGACTGACTGCCAGGCGGTGCCCCTCCCTGTTTATCCGGCACTTCCGGTTGCCGGGCCAGGCTTTGCAGTTTTTCCCTGGAAATTTTCCCCAGCTCCCGGGTGAACGGGGTCTCTGTCAGGGTAAAACTCTCTTTGGCCAATAGCGCCAGAATCAGGTGGTAAGCGGTCATGGTATTCTGCTGGAAATTCACCGAGGCCAGCAGCCAGGTATCCTGAATCAGGCTCACCGTGGTTTGGGCCAGGGCCGGGGTGGCTTGATAGCCTGTGTTAAGTCGATCCAGCAGCTGCTCCAGATCATCCACCATAACTTCCCGGGTCAGCTGCTGGCTATGGATAATCCGCTCCATATCACGGCCCGGTTCCCGGAACAGTTGCAGCAGCCAGTGCTCCGGTTCAACCGTCTGATGCCCACGGTGAACACAGAGTCCGGCAGCCATTTCCAGAGCCTGGCGCAGCTCCGGTGATAAATGACCAACCAGGGTTTTCAGTTCCACCTGTTGCATAAATCTTTGGCTCTGCTCCAGCTTAAAAAAAACGGCTGCCCCACTTACTGGTTTGATGTTCCGGGAAATCCACCGTGACTCTCTGCTCTGGATACAACTCCGATAACAAACAGCTGAGACGCCCAAGGCGGGCAGTGTGGACAGCGGGTCTGGCAGACAATTGTGGTGCTGACAGGCAGTGACGCGGACAGTTAATCTGCAGTCGGAAGCGAACCAGGTTGGCAAAATAGATGCCGCACATCTCCATAATGGCCGGTGCCAGCTGTCGGTCCCGGGTGATCGCCTGATACTCTGCCCCGGTATTGATCACAATCACCACGTAAACGCAGGTATACAGCAGATAGCCGGAATGGCCCAGCAGGCAGCTCGCTCCCAAGCGGCCCACACAACGGCTGCGATAACCCACCCGGGAGTGCAATTGTGTACGACAGTCTGGTGCCACTGGTATTCTCATCGGGGAGGGAGACTCCAGACGGAATTTCAACGAAAAATAGTCCTCCAGAATTAACGACAGTAATTTCAGGTTGGAGGTTTTCCGGCCAATAACGGCGATGTAGCGCACCAGGTTATTCACCGGGATAGTTTTCGGTGAGGGCAATCCGCCCAGTGCCAGCAGCCGTTGTCTCGGGCTCTGTGCACTCCCCGGTTTCTGTTCAAACAGCACGGACAGACTGGAATCCAGGGTAATCTGGCTGGTGTGTCTGAGGATCTGGTCATTAAAGAGGGAAAAAAAGCCCGATATGCTCTCAGACGTATCCCCCCGGCCTCCACTCAGCCGCATCTGCTTTTCCAGATCCTGGTAAACATAAGGCAGTGTGCCGTAATAACCATGCAATGTCGGCTGGGTAGATAGCAGACGCCAGCCGCTGGCAACTCGACACACCTGGTAGAGTTCCCCCACAGGGAAAGCGATAAGCCGGATCACAGGCAAAGCGCAGCGACACCTGCGCCCGGCCATCGCCACGGTGGTCAATGGGCTGGGGAATCTGCCCCAGCACCCGCAGGGCCTGGGCGGCCTGCCAGCGCCAGGGTTCCTGCAGCAGGGAGGTAATCAGCGATTGATCTGATAACCATGACGGCGTGTACATCGAATATATTCTCCCTGATGCCCTTTCAGCTGAATGACCACCTGGATAAAACTGTGGAAGCCGGCAAAACGAACGGCCAGATAGTCCAGCAGGTTGCTGAACATCATGATGCTGGATTGTTTCAGTTTGATCGGGTCCAGCTCAAACACCACTTCACTGCCCTGCAACAGGCACTGGTGCCCATCAATACGAATCTGCGCCACCTGTGGCTCTACCCGAATGGCGGACATGGATTCCAGCCAGGCAACCCCTGTCGTTGTTTTCCGCTGCGCGTACATGGACAACAGGTTACGGAATTGTCCGGCCGGGTCCCGGGCCTGAAATATTGAGACAATATTTTCGCTGAGCAGCACCAGCAGATTGAGCCGGGTCTGGATATCCAGCTTGCGAGCGACGGGTGCCGTAGGCCGCATCAGCAGCCTGATGTCGGAGGGCAGAATAATATTATCCAGACACTCAAGCCCGGGATTGGCCGGCAGGTCCAGCACCTGATTACCGTTGCTGCAAGTAACATGGGGAGACAGCACCATCACCTGATTGCGACCGGGGTCCATATCAGTATGGGTAATCTCCAGATGACCATAACGCCCGGTATCCACATCCACCGGCCGGTGCAGCCAGAAGCAGTGATGCTCACCATCGTTATGTTTCAGGCCATACAAAGGCGGCAGCACCACCGGCTGCTCATCGGTAATATCCAATACCTCTGTGACCGCCTGGATCTCCACCGTATTCGGGCTATAGCTATCGGGAATCAGGGGATAGTCCAGCTGCCGGTGATCAACCACCACCGGTTCGGCAATATGGTCAAACAGGTTAACCAGGGGCGCGCAGCCCAGCAGAAAACGAAGCTGGTCTACTCCCAGCAGCATTTCATCGGGCATATTTTCCAGGCAGAACAGCAGGCTGACCTCACGGCTGTCAAACTGTTGCAGTTGTGTCCCGATTCCGTTCAGCCGGAACCCGAAAAACAGCTCCGGCAGAGAGAGCAGTTCAGTCACCATTTGGTAGTCAGAAAAAAAAGTATGTTCCTGGCTTAACAGCCGGTCGCCTTCGCCAAAACCCACCGGTGCAAATGATGTCAGGGGTAACTCATGGTAGCTGCCCTGCCGGTCCACCAGCAGAATCCTGCACAGATCCCGGCATAGCAGGTCATACATCAGTGTCTGCAGGCGGGCGGTACCCCGGAAATAGATGGTCAGCCCGTAGTCATCCCCCAGTTCATTAAATCGCCGGGACTCATCAATCATGGCAAGATCCAGCCCGAGCATGGCCACTGCCAGTTCCGGGCAGGGAATGTTGTCCCGGCCAAACGGGCGACGCTCAATATGGGTACTGACAATATCAAACGGGCAAAGCTCCAGCTGGCGGGTAGTCCGGAACTGGCAGTAGCGGTCATCATCGATATAAGCCCGGAAGCGGGTGCCCTGTGGCAGGGTCTTCACGGATGACTGGTCAATATCGGGAGCAACCCGGATCATACTGACGGAAGGCAATGGCTGCACACACAGGGGAAAAACCACCTGGAGCAGGTCAATGGAAATCTTACTGGACTCCCGGGCTGCCTGACGTGCCATTCTGGCGGTCAGCAGGGCAAACGATTCCATCACCCTGGCCACATGGGGATCATCCACCGTGTCATAGCTGATCCCGAGGCTCTGGGCCTGCTGGGGATGCTGTTCGGCAAAGTGCCGGGCCCCCTCCCAGAGCAGGGTCAGTTCCCGTTCGTACCAGGCCAGCAATGAATCAGGCAATGCCGTTCTCCTCTTGACCCGAAATAACCCCCATACCCAACTCCTCGGTGTTGACAATATCCACCCGGGCATCCGTCAGGTTCAACACTGAATCGAAACCCACCGGGACCCGCTGCTGCCGATCCACCAGTACGCCTTCAATATGAAAGCGGATACTGTTGACCCGCTCATTGAGGGCCACCATCTCCACCATAACCTCCGTCAGCCGTGGTTCGTAATACCGCAGCAGCACCTCAATCTCCCGCGATAACCGACTGGCCTGAAAGTAGCTGCGACCGAGATGGTCAACCGACAGGCCATAGCGCAGCAGCGACCGCCGGGCGAGCGGATAATCATCATCCGGAGCCAGCAGCGGCTGACGGGATTCCAGCAGAAACCTGATATTTTCCAGCACCGACAGGCGCAGATCGGTGGTGCGCTCACCGGATGGCTCTCGGGCCAGCAACAGCTCCAGCAGACTGACGCTCATTCCGTCTCCCTCAACTCGCTGGTATCGGTTTTCAATAGCAGACTGCTGTTAATGACATCGAACTGGTACTGGGGCTGCAACTCAACTTCACAGTAATAGACACCCAGGCTCTCATTGCCATGAATCGTCACCCTGGATTTTTTCAATGGATAACTGGCCAGTACCGAGTCGTCGGCGTAATCGGCATTGGAGGTGTAGCCCTGCAGCCAGGTGTTCAGCTCCCGCTGGCAGGATACGGCGCTATCGTAGCTGCCAATATGCTCCCGGATCAGCATTTTCAGATAGTGCCCGAAACGGCAGCCGATCAGTGTCGTCTGCAACATATTAATAATCCGTAAATCATCGCCTTCCCAGCCGGACTGATGGAGCGAGCAATTACTGAAAAAGGCCAGATCGCCACTGAGATAAACCGTGGTCAGGGGGATAAAACCCTGACCACTGTAAAACTCTGCCAGAGAGTCAGTGAGCCGTAGCCAGGCGGCGGCGGACACTGTCGCACGTTTTTTCACCAGCGCCCCACCCCGCTCACCCGGTACCCTGAGGAAACCAAACCAGCGAATCCGGTTAAACTCCTGCAGAACATTACCAGCAAAGGCAAAAGCGCTATTGCCCCACAGGTAATCACTGCCAACGCCGTATACCGGGTGCTCATTAAAAAGGATCCCCTGGTAACAGTGCTGCCAGGGTGTCCTGAGCAGCACTTTGGGAAACACCAGCCCGAGAAAACGACTGCAACCCAGGCTGCGCAGTCGACGCCAACCAGCAAAATCCTGACTGTTGAGAATACGCTGAACCCGCTCCGGATCGGTCCAGACATCAATATCGCTGGTGCCGAGAAAGTTTTCTGACACTGTCATCACCACCGGACAGAGGGACTCCTGGCCCAGCTCCGCCAGCAGCTGCAGGGTATACAGATCATCGTAACCAGTGACCTCATCCACCTCCGTGGTAATCGCCTGGTCCACCACCAGCAGCCCAAACGGATGGCCGCCCAGAGTATTGAGCTCCTGCCGGTTAACCAACCGGAACAGCACTGACGTCTGTATGCTGGTACTTAAATTCAGATCATGGGACAGTTCAGCCCAGCTCATACTCAGGAGCCGTACCCGTACCGGAGCCACACCGGGTACCGCATCCATCATATAAAGCAGACCACGCCACAACGACTCCAGTGCTTTAAAACGAGGGTGCTGAATGATAGTACAGAGCTGTTCGGCCACCTCTTCATCAATGGCGGCCACCAGTTTTTGTGCCAGTGCCTCGGCCTGTAGCGAACCTTTCATGGTGATGAGGCAGAAGACTTGCACCCCAAAGACACAAAGGCACAAAGAAAAGTTCGGATATAAATGGTATCTCTGCCGATCGATTCATATCCCTTAACACAGGGGAAAATCTGTCGCAAAACCCTCCAGACTCGTTCCCCCTCTTCTCTCTTCCTTTGTGCCTTTGTGTCTTTGTGGTTCATCTTTCTTAACCTGGAATATTGGCCACCATCCGCAAAGAGGTGGTCAGCTCTTCCATCTGCAACCAGGGGCGCAACCAGGCGATGGCGGAATAACAGCCGGGGCGGCCAGCCTGTTCCTGTACCATTATTCTGGCTTCCCGCAGCGGTGTTCTGGCCCGGGCTTCATTACCCACAGCATTGGGGTTGGTGTAGAGACCGATCCAGGTGGACAGGTCTTTCTCCACATCCACCGGGTCCATGGCCGAACCGATTTTGTCCCGGCCCATCACCTTGAGATAGTGGGCAATCCGGGAACTGGCCATCATATAAGGTAACCGGGCCGAAATGGCCGCATTGGCCGTGGCATCAGGATCGGTATATTCCTTCGGCCGATTCAGGGTCTGAGCGCCCATAAACACGGCGTAGTTGGCATTTTTGTAATGCACCATGGGCAGCAGCCCCAGGTCCGACAGCTCCTTTCCCGCTCATCGGTCAGGTTAACTTCAGTAGGACACTGTTGTACCCGGTCACCGGCTTCAGAGACATAGGTGTAATTGGGCAGGTTCTCCACCTTGCCGCCATTTTCCAACCCGCGAATGGCAGTGCACCAGCCAAAAGCGGTAAAGGCATTGTTGATCAGCAGCCCCATATCATAGGCAGCATTACTCCAGGTGAAATCACGGTTGGAGCGTGGCCGATGTACACCATCCCGGCCTTTGGGAAACTCCTCGAAGTTAAACCCCTTGACCGGACTGGCTGCCTCGCCATAGGGCAAACGGGCCAGGGTCCGGGGCATGGTCAGGGCAACATAACGGGCATCATCGCTGTCCCGGAAGGCATTCCAGCTGGCGTAGGCAGAAGCATCAAACCCTGCGGCCACCGGCCTGCCTGCCCCCAGCTTGCGGATATCGTCAAATTCAAACAGTCCGGGCGATGCGGCGGCAATTAAGGGTGAATGGGAGGCGGCAGCCACCACCCCCAGGTAGCGCAGCAAGGCGACATCTTCATCATTGTGGCTGAAGGTATAGTCAGCCAGCAGGACACCGTAAGGTTCCCCCCCCTGCGGTACCAAACTCATGCTGATAAACCATATTAAACAGACGACTGCGGTCAATAGCTGGGGCCTCTTCAAACTGCTCCAGTAACTCATCCCGGGTGATATCCAGCACCCTGACCTTCAACCGGGAACCCAGATCGCTGTTACGGATCAGCTTATTAAGACCGCGCCAGGAGCCTTCCAGCTGCTGAAATCCCTCCTGATGCAGCACCTCACTGAGTTGCCGGGATATCTTATCGTCCAGGGCCGCCACCGCCTCTTCAATGGTTTTGGTCAGGTTTTTGCTCCAGACCACCGTCCCTTCCAGGGCCTGGCGGGTCAGGGTAGCCAGCAGATTCCTGGTGGTATCCGGTGCCGTTTGCCCGGTGGCGGCTATGGCCCGGTCCAGAAAGCTTTCTGCCAGTTCCGGGGTTGCCTCAGTGGCAGACGCCTCAGCCTGTTCATCGCTCATATCAGTTCACCATGTTTTGCACCACAGAGATCACAAAGACCTCAATGGGAAAGGAAAAAAATGTCACATTTTCCTGTTTCCTGATTGCCGGTGACAGGTTCAATCCTGCCCCTCACCGGCGTCACCAGAGGCTCCGAGGTCATTAGCATCAATACCCAGCTCGCCCGATAGCCCGGTCAGGGCATCGGTACTTTGCAGCACTTCCTTCAGCAGGGCCTCCAGATCCCGGGAACGGTCGGCATGGGCCAATAACTCCCTCAGCTGATTCCGTACTGCCATCAGTTTGCGCAGGGGTTCAATCTGCTGGACCACATTGGCCGGCTCAAAGTCTTTCATGGAGGCAAACGACAGGTTGACGGCAAACTCACCATCATCCTCACTGCCTTCATCACCGGTACTGGCCAGTTTATTGGCCACTTTCAAATTCAACTGGGGACCAATGGTGGCCATGACCGCGTCAAAGTTATCCTGATCGATATCAGTGAAGTTCCGGAAGTCCACTTCTTCCTTGTGGCTGTCCGGCTTATCGCCGGAAAACTCACCAATGACCCCGACCACAAAAGGCAGCTCCCGTTTTTCCAGGGCACCGTTGGTTTCCACATCGTAGGTAATGCTGACCCGGTTTTTACTGATGCGTTTATGCTGTGTATTCAACGCCATACTCTTTGCCCCTTATGCCTCAACTGACCTTAACCTTTACTGGAATGGGATTCTGCCTTGCCGGTAGGCAGGTCGTAGGTGACATCGCCACCGGGCTCCAGCTTACCGCCTGCGCCTTCATTCCAGTGTTTCACCTTGACCTTGCTGTAGGCCAGGGCAATGCTTCTCGAACGGGGTAGCACCGTCGGACGCACTGAGGCTGTAATTGACAATCCGGGCATTGGTTAACTGCAGCTGCAGGTAAACCTGTGCCCCCTGACCGGAGCGATCAGGCTTGGTCACAATAATATCAACGGTGTCGCCTGTATCCCCGGGCACATACATCCGTGAAAGAATATTTTCCGAGGCACCATCCATCTCCTTGCTGACGGTGATTTCACTCATGGCCACCATGCCGGCATCACGATTCATACCATTGCCAATATCCATACTCACCGACCGGGCGGCACCCCAATTGAAGGAGCGAATGGCAAACCAGCCCTTGCCACCGACACTGTCTCCACCGGTATATTCAGCCGTAGCATCACCTTTACTCGTGGCTTCGCCCAGCTTCATGTACATATTGGCCATAACTTTTTCCTCAGAAACGGTGCTGGTTACACAAGGTCATCCAGATTACTGATATTGAGCCCTCCGGGAGGATCGGAAACGGAAGGGACAGGTTCAGTAATAACCTCTTGTTGACGACTTACGTTGTCTGCATAGTCAGGTGGTGATGTCGGAGGTTCAGGCTCCGCAGCGGCCTGCTCAGGGGCCAGTGATTCGGTCAGGATCGCAGGAATATGGCTGAGTCCCGCTACACCGGGGCCGGGAATGGGGACCTGATGGCTGGTATTCATGCCGGTTAACTCCATAATCCGGCCCATAAGGTTATTGTTATCCTGCAGCAGCTCATTCATTAATTCAGGCAACGGCGTATAGCCCCAGCGGATCGCTTTCTCCAGTAAATACGACACCGGACTCTGAGGTTCGGTACGCTGAAAATAATCGGACAACAGCCTGAGCTGCTGGAATGCCTGGTTGCGGTTAAACGATGGATCAGTCCCGGCGGCCTGCTGCTCGCCAGCGTTGTCTGTTTCATTCTGGACGACAGTTGCCTGCACACTTGCGTCTGGCTCGGCAATGTCCCGGGGGAAATCTGCGATACCGTGATTATCCCGGGCAGCCTTGCGAACATCCGGTGGCCAGGGGGTAATCAACCCCTCGGTCAGGTCAGCAATGGCCTGCAGGTTGGCCTCCAGGGCCTGACGCAGAAACCGGCTACCCGGCGCGGGCATATTTATTTTTTTGAAATGCTCTAGCAGTGTCTTATCCAGGGCATCAAGTCCATCAAGAACATCCTGAATGTCGTTTATTTGCGTAACAACAACGTTAATGTCGTCTGTGTCGTTTTGCTGGGAAGATGAAAACGCTATCTTAACCTTCTGCTTCAGCTCATTGCGGCTGGCCTCTTCACGCTGGTAGCAAACGTAGTCAATATCGCTGACCAGGGGCAACATGCGCAGGGGCACGGCAATCTGGCAACTGTCCTCTGATTCACCGAACAGCAGCTTCAGGGCCCGCCCCTGAACCTCAGCCCGCTCCATACCGGCGTTATCCGGGTCTGCTGAGCGAAGCTTTTCCACCGGCAGAAAAGGCTGTATCTGCTCGCCAAATTGATTGATACAGAGGTCAATCAGCTGAATCACCAGGGCCAGTTGCGCAAAGGGACGGCTGGTAAACAGCTGAGCCATGGCCAGCCATGCCAGGCACTCCAGGTCCCGGGAAGATTTCTCCAGAACGTCCAGCAACAGGGTGCGCAATTGCAACCAGTTCTCCCGGTTCTCGATTTCCAGAATATCCAGCTCTGTGGGATCCGGATTCAGAGAGAGTTTCTGCAGACTGGTCTGGGCAATGTTGTAGGCATTGCGAAGGGGACGATACAGTTCACGATTGCTTTTCAGGTATTCCCCCCCCGGTGACTCCTCCGACAGAGGCACCAGAAAGGCATCAAACTGCTCGACAGATAACAACCCTTTCATGGCAGAAACATGCTGGTCATTTTCAATAAATTAGAAGACAGGGTAGTTCCACTTCTGTTGATCTGCCAGATTCTGTCGCTTAATTGAAATTGCTGCGGAACAGTCGCAATTATCATGCGGAAAACCGGGGGAGCGGGTAGCACTGCCGCAATATCAGTCCCGAACAAATGACGGCACAATAGGACAGGACAAGGACAGGACAAGAACTTTTCAGGTAAAAGTGCCTCAAAAAGCCACGGGCTGCACAGCAGCAACACCCTGACAACCATCAGAAATCCGTCGTTTTCTTTTTAACCTTTTTCCGAGCCAGTAAACACTATGCTCAGCATTTTTGATATTTTCAAAACGGGCATTGGCCCATCCAGCTCGCACACGGTAGGCCCAATGTGGGCAGGACACCGCTTTCTGAAGGAGCTGGAAGAAAAAGGCATCCTGTCCAGTATCTCATCCATTCGAGTTGGTCTTTATGGCTCTCTGGCGCTGACGGGTGTTGGCCATGGCACCGATAAGGCCACTCTGCTCGGCCTGGCCGGTTATCGTCCGGACACTATTGATCCCGATGAAGCGGATCAGATTTTTGCACATATCAAAACCAATAAAGTACTTGAGCTGGCCGGTAAACACCCCATTGTCTTTGATTACGATTCGCACCTGATTTTCCATAACGGCGAAACACTGCCTGAGCACCCTAATGGCATGCGAATTTTCGCCTCCGACAACAATGGTGTAGTGATTTATTACAAGTCTTATCTCTCTGTTGGTGGAGGGTTTGTGGTCAGTACCGATGAGTACAATCAGCCAGAAGCGGCCAACAGCGCTGAAGATTTCGGTCAGATTCCCTATCCTTTCAGAACGGCCGCCGAGCTTCTTGATCTGTGCCATGAGCACAACCTGACCATTGCGCAGTTGACCATTGATAATGAAGTTGCCCGACATCAGGGTGATGTGGGCCTGGTAAACGACAAGATCGATGCCATTTGGACAGTCATGCACGCCTGCATTGAGCGGGGCCTGCGTATGGAAGGCACCCTCCCGGTCAGTGGCCTGAAGCGCCGTGCCGCGAATATGCATAAAAATCTGACCAGCAACCCTGAAGCCATGCTGATGGATCACTTTGCCATCATGGACTGGGTAACCCTGTTTGCCATGGCCGTTAACGAAGAAAACGCTTGCGGAGGCCGAGTGGTCACGGCTCCGACCAACGGTGCTGCGGGCGTTATCCCGGCGACACTGGCCTATTACACCCGCTTTATCTCGCGAAATAATCAGCAGGGAATTCGTGATTTTATTGCCACAGCCGCTGCCATTGGCTCGCTGATCAAGATGAATGCGTCGATTTCCGGAGCCGAAGCGGGCTGTCAGGCTGAAGTAGGCTCTGCATGCTCAATGGCTGCCGCAGCGTTGGCCGCCGTTCAGGGAGCAACTATGGAACAGGTGGAGAACGCGGCTGAAATCGGCCTGGAACATCATCTGGGCATGACCTGCGACCCCATCGCAGGCTTAGTGCAGATTCCCTGCATTGAGCGCAATGGCATGGCCGCCATCAAGGCCATCACCGCATCCCGTCTGGCCATGCGTGGCGATGGTGACCATGCGGTGTCGCTGGACAGCTGCATTGAAACCATGTACCGGACAGGGTTGGATCTTCAGGCCAAATACCGGGAAACCTCATTGGGTGGCCTGGCCGTGTATGCCAGGGCACAACCGATCAAAATCGTCAGAATGGTATCCTAGTTCACGCTCGGTTTTTAACCGCGAAAACCTGGGTCTTTTTCGCATTCTCAGCACTGGAGATACATTTTTCAAACCACTGATAATGCAATGCCTGGGAAGGGAGAACGCGTAATAACGGGTTTGGGTGTAAAAGATCATTGATTAAGCAAACCATCGGCTCAAGGTAGCTTTTTAAGGCCTCAGCCGTTTGGGTCAGTGTATTGAAATCCTGGATATTTGGATGGATTGCCGAAGCTACTCTCAAGCACAGTTGCTCCAGGCTTTTTTTATCATCAGGTATGGCCTTATGGTAAGTGTTATCGGGCTTTACGGTTTCGTATCTGTGCATGGCGTGGGAAAGTGCCAAAGCCCGGGCTTGACGCTCTGAGGGAAAAAAGGTGCATAGTTCGGCATCGTGACAGAAGCTGGCAGCTGTTCCGGTTTCCAGCTCTTTCAGAACTCTGTAGAGACTTTGACCATAAGCAAACGCATCGTCTGCTGTTTTTGCCGGGATATGTGCGTTCAGGTCTTGCAGTAATTTGAACGTATCCGGTGCGGCGAAATCCTCACTGCCAAAATGCGAATTTTCTCCGGCTACTGCAGCTTGCCCGAAGTCCAGCTGTTTAACGCTTTGGGTATTCTGGTCAAACATACAGTTAAATGGTTTAACATCAGAGTGAACAATGCCTTGTTTTTCAAGATGCGCCAGGGCAAACAGTTGCTGCTCGTGCAGATGGGCACAGGCATTAAAAAACGCGTCAGGCGTGATAATTCCTGTTTTCAGTTGGTGTATGAGTGTGATGGTCAGCGTTTGCAGATTTTGCCCGTCTATGAACTCAAAAAGTAATCCTGACCGGTTATCGACCTCCTCAAACCCATAGCAATTTACAATGTTTGGATGGCCGCCTGCTTTTTTCATTATTTCTGCTTCCCGATTGAGAGACTCTATAGCCGCTTCGTGACGGGAGTTTGTTATTGGCCTTTTCAGGGCAAACCTTTCACAGTTGCCATGTGCATCAGTTTGTTCCACCAGGTCAACAATCGCCGTGGCACCGTGTCCAAGTGTTTTAGTGATTGAAGCCTGTTCACTCAGTACCGAGTGGTCACTGTTTTCCCAGAAAACTGAATCTTCCGAAACCTCAGAGCATGGGGTCAGCAGTATTCCGGTATCTTCGATTGATGACCCGGAGCGACTGGACAAGGAGGTGCTGCGACTTTCATAGCCCACGTCATTTTCGCCGGTGGGGATGTGTTTGGCGACAGGTGGGGTTTTGGTTGTATTCGTGTCCTGCCGGTCAGCCTGGTCGGTATGGGCATGAATTCCCTCCTTTTCAGAGGTGATAGTGGAAGGAGTTGAGGCAGAAAGATTGAGTGGTTTCATTGCCTGTAAAGTTTAGTTGCCCTGATAGAGCAACTTATCGACATAAAAGGCAACGACTTTGCCAAAAAAGCCGGATTCGGTCTGAAACTTCCTGCATATCAATGAATTACAGTTCATCATCATCGCAAATAACCGCTGCTGCTGGAAATTTACCGGATCCGCCCCCAAGGCAGGAAGTGTAACAGCACTGGGCTCAGGGCATTAGCAAGAAGTTAATTCTGATGTTTCCGGGCCAGGATATCTATCGTAAATCACCTTCTTATCCAAAAGTTTTATTTATATAATCATTAAAAAGACAATAATTAAATGAATTAGAAATTGGCGCAATAAAAACAACCAACCATGGAAGAGCTTAAGTACTCGAACGGAGAAGTTGCCATGATAACTGCATCGAAAATAGCCCAGGCTTTACATATTGCGAATAATTCAGAAAATGAAAATTCTAATAAACCTGAAACAGGAAGCTTTAAGAATCATTTAATAACTTGTTGTGCAGAAACTACTTATATGCCTGCCAGTTCAAATATTTCCGAACTCGGCAGTGACTCACGAACGTATAAAAGCATGTCGAATATTGCACTTTCTGTCAAAAAACCAGCAACCCCTCCCGCTGCACCGCCGCCGCCACCAATAATGAAACAACCTGACACATGGGCGCAAATCAAACGCAACATCAGTGCTGAACAAAAGGGAAAGAATAAAAAACATGAAAAATCAAATAAAGAATTTATAGAAGAATTGTTTGAGAGACTGAAAGAACGCAGAAAAGAAACAGAAGGAACGGAAAGAGTCCTGGAGTCCAAACCACGAAAGCCGGAATCCCAGCCCGTGGAACCTGTCAGGGTTGCACCAAAGCAAATTGAAACGGTTCCTGTGGGTCCGGGTATAATTCCTCCCCCTCCACCTCTTCCTGCTGTTTTATCGGGTAAGAAGGTGATGAAAAACGACAAAAAACCGCCAATAGCACCAAAACCAGTGGTTAAGGGATCTAAATTATCCCCACCTCAACAATTTCAAATGTCTCAGCATGTACTCGAAAGTATCAAGTTGAAGAGGACTGGGAGGAATTTGGAATCTTGACAATTCAGGCAGAGATGACCCATTAAAATTGTTAATATGTCATCCGTTTGATAGCAAAAAGGCGAAGTCATCACTTCGCCTTTTTGCTGTTTAACCCACTATTTTCAGACAGCCATTTCCAGCAACAGCTTGTTAAGACGCTGAACATAAGCCGCCGGATCGTCCAGTTGACCACCCGCCGCCAGGCTGGCCTGATCAAATACCACCCGGGTCAGGTCGGCAAAGCGATCTTCATCCGCTTCTTTATCCAGTCGGCCAATCAATGGGTGTTCCGGGTTAATCTCAAAGATCGGTTTGGATTCTGGCATGCTCTGGCCGGCAGCTTCCATAATGCGGCGCATCTGCATCCCCATATCGTTCTGCCCAACCACCAGACAGGCTGGAGAGTCCGTCAAACGATGGGTCACCCGAACCGATTCGACATCAGCACCCAGCACATCACTGATGCGCTTGACCAGATCTTCATTCTCTTTAGCCGCCTCTTCCTGGGCCTGCTTCTCTTCTTCGGAGTCCAGCTTACCCAGATCGAGATCACCACGGCCAATATCCACGAACGCTTTGCCGTCAAACTCAAACAGGTGGGACATCAGCCACTCATCGACGCGGTCAGAAAGCAGCAGAACTTCCAGCCCTTTCTTGCGGAATACCTCCAGATGTGGGCTGTTGGCCGCCGCTTTGGGCGTCTCTGCGGTAATGTAGTAGATCTTGTCCTGACCTTCCTGCATCCGGGAAACATAGCCTTCCAGAGATTGATCCTGCTCAATTCCCTGGCTCTCAGTGGATGAGAAGCGCAGAAGTTTGGCAATACGCTCACGGTTGGCATAGTCTTCCGCTGGCCCTTCTTTGAGCACCTGGCCAAACTCTTGCCAGAAACTGGCGTATTGTTCAGGCTCTTTCTTAGCCAGTTTCTCCAGCATATCCAGCACACGTTTGGTCAGCGCGGTTTTCATGCTGTCAACGGCCGGGTCTTTCTGCAGGATCTCCCGGGAAACGTTCAGGGACAGATCGTTAGAGTCCACCACACCCTTGATAAAGCGCAGGTACATGGGCAGGAATTCCTCTGCCTGATCCATGATAAAGACACGCTGAACGTAGAGTTTCAACCCTTTCTGCATATCGCGGTTATACAGGTCAAAGGGAGCTTTGGCAGGAATATAAAGCAAGCTGTTGTATTCCAGCTTGCCTTCTACCCGGTTGTGGCTCCACTTCAGCGGGTCGGTATGGTCATGACTGATGTGTTTGTAAAACTCTTTATACTCTTCATCAGAGATGTCGCTGCGGGAACGGGTCCACAGGGCTTTCGCCGTATTCACCGTTTCCCACTCGGGCGCTTTGTCTTTGTCTTTCTCTTCTTCGTTTTCTTCCTCTGTCGCTGGCATCTCTTCCTTGCGCATCAGGATTGGCATGGAGATATGGTCAGAGTATTTGCGGATGATATTACGCAGGCGCCAGCCATCCGCATACTCTTCAGCCTCAGGCTTCAGGTGCAGAATAATGGTGGTACCCCGTTTGTCCTTCGTTATGGGCTCAACGGTAAACTCACCGGAACCATCAGACACCCAGCGCACGGCTTCTTCTGTGTCTACCTTGCGGGTTTCAACGGTCACTTTGTCTGCAACAATAAATGCGGAATAGAAACCGACACCAAACTGACCGATCAGCTGAGAATCTTTCTTCTGGTCACCGGTCAGTGTTTTCAGGAAGTCCGAAGTACCGGATTTGGCGATGGTACCCAGATGGGTAATCACATCGTCACGGTTCATGCCAATGCCATTATCGGCGATGGTGACGGTGTTGGCGTCCTTATCGTAATCCACCCTGACGTCAAGATTTGGGTCACTTTCCAGCAACTCACTGTTCTTGAGTGCCAGGTAACGCAGCTTGTCTGCGGCATCGGAAGCGTTGGAAATCAGCTCCCGTAAAAAAATCTCCCGATTAGAATAGAGAGAGTGAATCATCAGGTGCAGAAGCTGTTTCACTTCAGTCTGAAAGCCCAGCGTTTCTTTTTTCGTTTCGACTGCCATTAGAACCTCAATTCCGGTTGATCAACACATTGAGTATTTTGATAGTCAGGAGATATGGGCAGTGGTGGAGATTTCAACCCTCTTTCGGTCTTAGTTGATTAAATTTCATTTTATCATCAGCGGCTGTTTTCATATGGTGGTTAATTGATGCAAAATGCTCCTTGTCGGTTATTTGGTTAACTACCTACCAGCGCCACCTCCTGACAACACCAAAGGATGGCGGTAAATAACATTAACCGCCATTGGTTCAATGGCGGTTGTTGGAGAGTCAATGACGGAATTGCAGTATTTTTGGGGCTGGGCAGTTTACCTGGCAGGAGCTTTCGGCTGCCTGCTGAGCCTGTGGTTTATTGTTGGTAGTTGGCATCCGCGGCTAAAGCGGCCTCTGATGCTGGCTTTTGCTGTGCTGTTTTTCCTGCCCGGTACTGTTCACCCCGAGCAGAGCTATCTTGGCCCGGCCTTCCTTATCAGTCTTTATGATGGCCTTAGCCTGGGAGTTGACACCATGTGGCGAACGGGTCGGACTGTGGCAATTGCCGCAGGTGTTGCAGCGATTGCAGGCGTGTTATTACCGGTCGGCAAGGCAAAAAAAGCAGTTTCTGACAAAAAGCAAAAGCCCCGCACAAGCCACGCTCAACATCAACGCAAAGAACCCGCCCTGGGCCCTGCTTCAAACCAGAAATCCTGAACTTAACCGCGATTTATCAACTAATGTGTGAACTTCTTGGAATGAGCGCCAACACGCCTACGGATATTGTGTTCAGCTTCCGTGGCCTGATGCAGCGCGGGGGCAAAACCGGCCCCCACAGTGATGGCTGGGGAATCGCGTTCTATGAAGGCAAAGGGTTACGGGAATTCCGTGACCCCAACCCAAGCTGTGATTCTGAAATTGCCAACCTGGTCTGCCGCTACCCGATCAAAAGCACCATCGTGGTCAGTCATATCCGCCAGGCAAACGCAGGCAGAATTGCCCTGGAAAACACCCACCCTTTTACCCGGGAACTCTGGGGCAGACACTGGACCTTTGCTCACAACGGCCAATTGAAAGGCATCAGGAAATTCCCCCTGAAACACTACTTGCCGGTGGGAACCACGGACAGTGAGTACGCTTTTTGCTGGATCATGGACCAGGTGCGTGAGCGCTTCCCCAAACCACCCAAAAGGGTAAGTACACTGCAACGTTTCATCCGCCAGCTCTGTGACGAACTGCGTGGGCTGGGTGTTTTTAATATGTTGCTGACCGACTCCCGCTATCTCTATTGCTACTGCAGTACCCGGTTGCACTGGATAACCCGCAGAGCGCCGTTTAATCAGGCCAGTCTCAAAGATGACGACATTACGGTAGATTTTGCCAGGGAAACCACAGAAAACGACATCGTTTCTATAATAGCCACTGACCCGTTAACCATTAATGAGACCTGGCAGCCAATTCAGCCCGGCGACATGGTGGTTTTTGATAATGGCGAACTTGCTGCCTGAGTAAAAAAATCTGCATAACTGAAAACCAGTCCTCAACAAGCAATTACACTTAGCAGGTCTCTATCCAGTTCCGCGACTTATAGGTTAGCCCAGGGGGATAATGATGAGTACACCGATCAGCAGACCTGCGTATGATATAAACACCGGCCAACTTGATGACAGTCGGCATCAAGCCCCAAAAACACGAAGTTCAAAAAATTCTCTGTTCCATGGCAGAAATACCAGAGAGCTTCTTGAACCGGTTAACATGTCAACGTTCAGAGTAGAAGATGAAACCGTAGATCCTGGCCATGCATTGATTAATGACCGAACTTTTGCCGCAAGAAAAGAACACGTTGCCTCCCTTTCCTGCTTAACCTCAACCCAGTCAAAAATGGCGGATGATAAAAGTGCTGTGCGCCAGAATCGGCTGACTGCAACTCTCCCGGGTCCATCATCTTCATCCCGGCAGGATAATCGGGATGCCTACATTATCAATATGCACACCTTAAGGCCGGAAAACGACGCATTATCTCGTGACGGCGCAGAACCTGCCTGCCTGAAACATAATAACTGGTGGGAACGCAATAAAAAGTGGAATAGCACCTTTATCCTCAGCACGCTGGCCACCGCAACAACAGTGACCGCTTCGCTGATTTCAGACATAACCCGCGATGACGATCAGGCACTTTTCCAGCGATCAGGGTCCGTCGTCGTCTGCTGGGCCATGTTGGTGACATTTATTACCCTGAGAAAAAGAAGTGAAAAACTGCCAAGCCGTGAGCTGATGATTGAAGCACCCAACCATAAATTACCCCGGGAAGGGGACGTGAAATTAAAGGACCTTGCTGAACAGATCGGCAATGCCAGCATCACCGAAAGGAAAGTAAAAAGAACAGCCAGTGAGTGCGACTGGGTGATCCTGCTGGCAAGTATCATCGGTACCCTGATTTGGGGGTACGGAGATTTAATAGCCAAGTAAACACAACGATTTATCTGACCAAAAGTAATAAAAACTCATAATACCCTGGATAATCGATATATGATTCCACCATGCCAGCCAGTTTATTCAGATAGATCATCTGCCTCTGCGAATCATGGGAAACTGGAGTCCCCTGCCCCGTCTCATATCGCTAATCCCGATACCGTGGTTGCAGTAAATTCTCGTATTAGTGTTGGTACCAGCCATTGCCCAGTAACAGAGCGCCCTCTCATCACAACCGCCACTCTTGAGCGAACTGTCCGGAAATTACCCTGTGTTGAACATCCCATTACGGCGGCCTTTGAGCGGGCCATTGAGGGAAAAAATCCGGAACAGTTACTGCGTCTGGTTGCCCGGCATCCGTCGCTTATTGAGCAGTATCCGGCCTGTCTTTTGTTGGCAGACGAAGAAGGCAAGACACTGGTTCATCGGATGGGAGCGTCAGATTATACCCTGTTGCTCCGTAAAGCGCTCAACACTGAGCAAGGTAAACATGCATTGTGTACAAAAGATCATAATGGCGACACGGTATTACACCATGCAGCACGGGCTAAAACATCCGGAAGTCTTGATGTGATCATTGCCTCCGGTGCCGGTGCACAATCTTTGCTCGAACAAAATAAAGAAGGATTGTTACCGCTGCATATCGCTGTTCTACGGGGGTACATCAGCAGCAGCATCAAGATGATGAACTGTGTACCAGAAACCTTGATAACCATGGATAACAGTCATAAAACGCCGCTGCACTGCCTGGAATTTACCCAGGCGTCAGAGCGGGCGCAGCTGGCATTTCTCAAAGTTGCCATAGAGAAGCCCTGTGTCCGTGAGAGACTGAATCACCTACTGTTCTTTCTCAATTTACACAGCACCGATGCCCAATGTGAAAAAAGAATCCAACAGTTAAGAACATCGGTTTTGCCAGCCTTCAGGCCTGTTATTGCTTATAGGCCGAATAAAGAAACAGCCATCTCAAAAACAGGTTCCGGGACATTCCGGTTCTCACCTGTCGGGGAGCTGTTTGCCCCTCTATGGAACTGTCCTGAAGTAACTGCCACACTTCCGATGTTGGCCAGCAAAGAAAAAACCTTGCCACAGAGTCACGGAGAAACGGAGAAAAGAAAAAATCTTTGCCTCTGTGACTCCGTGTCTGCGGGGCAAAAAGCGGAAGTTACTCAGGAACAACTCCTATTTGCCCAAAAAGACAATCCTTCGGGCAGTGCATTCATTCAGGCCATGGATTTATCGTCGACGGTTTCATCCGCTAGCCGGGCATTACGCCATAGGGCAAAACAGGTGCTTCAGGGGCTTGTAGAGGTGGGGGTGTATGGCACCTTTTTCTGCATGAAGAGGGAGCAAGAGCACAGTTTTATCGCTCTGGGTGATGAAAATGTCAGCGTACAACTGGTCAACCAGCTGGTTGGATTGGGCGCTCCAAAAATTCAACTGCGATTATCGCCCCCATGGCATCAACCCACCGCTACCCGGCAATGGGGAGCAACCGGTCAATCAGACAATAATGCCGACCCGGAATCTGCTGAAGGGCTGAAAACAGAACGATTAAAGCGGGTGGAACTCAATAAGCTGGCGCTGTTATTGCCCGGCTTTGATCCTGACAGACGCCTCCCGCAATGTTTCCGTACGGGGCAAAGTACACTATCCATCGTACAGTGCGATGATGGAGTACCAGAACCTGCTGTGGTGTTTTCATTTCTGGATCTGCCCGAAAAACACCAGCAACACACTGTCCATTGCGATCATTACATGGTGGTAAAACCCTACCGATTTGACAGTACATCACCGGATGGTCGGGTGTTGTACACTGATTTTGATGGTTTGAACCTGCGAAAAATCCCCCTGCACCTGCCTCCCAACAGCCTGCTTCCGGAGCCTGGCACCATCAGAACTTTTACATGCGACCGGGATGAACGACAGTGGATCAGAGAAGCCTTGAATGCCTCACCCATAAACAGTCCCTTACAGGCGAAAACCCTGGGCAGAATCTGTACTTTGTGCCGGCAAGGGCATATCCATTTGAGTGTCATTTATGGGTTGAAGCATCAGGACGTTATACCCAGAAGAGAACAGCTGCTAGGTCGATGGATCGATGCCTTGCAAAAAGTCACCCAAGAGAGCAAACCCACGCTGATTTTGACGGGTAAATCCCAGATACCCAACGAATTGCCTGAGAACCTGGGCATGGCCAAAACACTGGTGATTATTGATGCTGAGTCGGAAGAGGCTGAGGCACAGCTGGGACAGTTCAGCAAACATAAAGCCGTTGCCATCTGTTTGCTGCCAGACCTGCCAAAACCGGTGTTTCATCATCTGATCACGGCTTCCGATCTGCCTGCATTGACCGAGGGAGCCAATACCACATCCTTTCTTTTGCAAACAGGCCACCCCTATTTGTCTACCCTGCCTGATGGTGAAACCCCGATTCCACAGGATATGGGGTATCCCCTTGAGGCGCTGAAAATTGAGGCTCTTTCCTATAAACTCAGGATAAACGAAACGGAACAGCAGCTTTTGCAAGCGGTCTATTCACTGATTTGCCACGGGCATTATCAGGAGGCGATGGACTATCTGAATGACCATAAAACAGCCCTGGCCGACTTGCGATTTATCAATGACCAACAGCATCAGGCCGTTTCTGCCGTCACCGTCCGGAGCCTGCTGAACAAAGGGGTGCAAAAGCGCCTCGGCACCCTGGAAAGGATGGCACTACTGGCGGCAACTAACCCCTCAGTGGATGCATTGGTTGAATATATTCATGATTGCCTGGACGGCTCATCCATTGTCACCCATCATTTGGCCCTGCAACGTATGCATGTGGGGCATGATTTTAACAATGCACTGATCGCCACGTTAGTGAAATTTGCCCGGATAAAACAGGTGCTTTGATCAATGTTTTTTGTCCTGCACCTGGCCTGCTCAACCACAATAGCAATGGCTTTACGCTTAAATTCCGGAGAATAATTCTTACGCTGCTTTGTCACTTTCTACCTCGTTATCAATGGTACTATTGTGCTTAATGAGGTGCCCAAGTCATTAAACAACTTCATTAGCTGAATGGCATGACTGAAGATAACGTGCTCTGGCGATCACAGCCTGCTCTCTAGCTTCTTCCTTGTTGGAGGTTCGTATTTTGATTCTTTGGTAGATCTTTTTATAGATCTTTTGTCCCTCGACGTAAGCGGGATCTTTGCGAAGCTCCCTTTGGCGCTCTCTTTTGCGCTCGGCAAGTGAAGAACGGCCATCAACATTAACTTCTGCCTGGGTTGTCTGGTTATCACGTGTAGCCTGGTGCATGTATAACGGATTAACAACAGCAACTGGCCGTAAATCTTGTGAACTATGAATTCCGGCAGGAAGATTAGTTAACTGTAAACCTGAACTTGTATGATTCGCTGGTGTTTGCTCTCTAATTTAAAGCTCATCCCACGATATTAGCTGCTGAAAGGGAGTACCTGGTGTTGGTAATAATGGATTTTTAACGTGTTCATAATCATCCTGGTAAGGAACATATTCATCAAGAATGGATTGTGGTATCTCTTGAATATCTGCTCCAGAAGCGTTTTCTGCATCGAAGTTTGTCAGAGATTCGATATTATATTTAATTAATGAATTAGAATGATCAGCTTCATTTTGATATGTATCTGGTCCGCTATTGTAAATAGAAACAGGGTTCAGCACTCGAACCGGTATGCCTTGATAAACAGCCTGTTGTTCGGTGGCACCAAATTGCCGTTCTTGATCTACTAAACCTAATGCGCTGGACCAAAGATAAAAAAAAGAAGCATCATATGAAGGAAATTGATTGGCTTGATACATCGAATTATTGAATTGTTGAATTACAGCTTAAGACTACGCCTTCTTGTAAAAGTTCCTCTCTTTCACAACTCATTCTTTATTTATCAGTCACTTTTTTAATAGATTAGTTCCATATAAAAATAATTGTCCGGGGGATAAAAAAGGGGAAATAAATGTCCAACGGTTCTGTTAAAACTGAATTGGGATCAAAAAAATGTATGGTGCAGTTTCCAGTCCTGATGGTCAGGGTGCATTCATCGGCACATCCACCGACAAAAAGCCTTATGACCTTGATGCCACCGATAAGTCGTCAGCTCCTGTTCTTCCTGTCTTGCCAAAAGAGACGTCCCCTGCCCACAGCCCTGCCTCCGCCACTGCCTTGATAGAAAGAACCATCGCACCATCAGGGCATCAAAGCCTTCAGCCCCTGCCGGAAAACTGGCAATGGCAATTGGTGTCTGGAATTTTGAACGGAGAAATTGATGCCATTTCAGCATTGCTTCATCAGAGTGTCGATGTGAATTGCGACCTCTCCAGCCAGCTTGCGACATTGGATCAACAACCTGTCAACATTAGCGGGGTAGAGCCCTCAATTGCCGCCCAACTGGCCAGGGTTTTTAAGCAAGAATCGCAATACACCCCACTCCGGCTGGCCGCAACAACTGGCAATCCTGAATTGGTAAAGCTTCTGCTGTCTTCGGGGGCACATCTTGAGTGCAGTAACCCTCTCCATGCACCACTGACAGGAGCTGCAGCTGCCGGGCATCGGGAGATAGTCCAGATTCTGCTGGAACATCATGCCGACATACAGGCTGGCAGCACCACAGGTGTCAATTCGCCACTGTACTGGGCCATTAAAGGTGACCATCAGGATCTGGTGGCGTTTCTGGAACAGAACGGTGCCCGTTTGCAAATCGGTTGCCCGGGCAGGAGTGCCCCGATTCACCATGCCGCCAAAGTAGGATCCTCCAGAGTCGTGGAGTATCTGCTCAATCGGGGCGAGGACATTGATAACCAGAGTACCGGGCAGCATACCCCGGTTTATGCCGCGGCATTCAACGGCCATTTTGAGCTGGTCAGGTTACTGCTTGAGCGAGGCGCAAACAATAGCCATGGTGAAACCGGTGAAAATACCCTGATCTGGGCAGCCTGTTGCAGCGGTAACCTGCAAACGGTCAAATATCTGCTTGACCAGGGGGCGGACATCAACGCCGGTTGCGGGGACTTCGACGCCATCAACAGTAATACCTGCCCCTGGAAAAAAACCTCCCCTATTGAGGCTGCTGCCTATTCTGGCAGTTGGCAACTGGTGGAGTACCTGCTTGAGCGTTATAAGCTGAGAATTGATGCTCCCGGCCTTGGCACCGCCCTATTACGCCACGCTGCTGAGGGAGGCAAGGTGGTGATGATGGATTACATTGCCAGCAGGACAACCATCAACATTGATGAGAAGGGTTACTATTCCCCGATCTCTTCCGCAGCCCGCAGCGGCTCCATCGCAGCGGTGGCGTGGCTACTGGACAAGGGCGCAGACATTCACGCCCACTGCCGAGGCCATCAATCCCCAATATGCCAGGCCTGCGCCCGGGGGCACTTTGAACTGGCCAAATCCCTGGACAGCAAGGGCGCAAGACTTCAAGGTACTGGGTGGGGTTCGCCACTCTATTGGGCGGCCAGCGCTGGCAGTATGGATATCGTGGCATACCTGCTTGACAGGGGCGTCAATGTTAATGCCAACGATAGCGGGCGCACTACGCCTGTCGTTGAAGCCGCAGCGCAAGGGCACCTTCGGCTGGTCAAATATCTGGTACATAAATCCGCAATCATTGAAGCAGACCTTTTGCTCAATGTCGCCGCAAACGGAGGTCATTGCCCCGTATTGGAGTACCTGTTTGAAAATAAGGCGATAATGCAGCATATCAAGCCGTCACACATCTCTATGGCACTCACTGAAGCGACCTGTCGAGGCCAACTGAACGCAATAAAGTACCTGCTCGGCGCATTCAAGACCCATTTCAGTGCTAACCCCAGGCCTGACATCTCCGACCTTCTCTGGTTAGCGGCACAAAGAGGCACTATTGATGTGGTGAAGTATTTTGTTGAGCAGGGGGCTGACGTTAATGTGGAATGCCAGAGTCTTGGCAGCGCACTCTGGACTGCATCAGAGTCTGGTCGTCTGGATACCGTCATGTACCTGTGTCAACAGGGTGCCAACATTCACTACTCCAACCCGGCTGAAAATGCGGACGTACTTTCCATTGCCAGGCAAGGGAACCATCAGGAGGTGGTTCAATTCCTGCAACAACAGCTTGCAGCAGCAGTTCCTGCCGGAAGCCCGGAGGCGCTTATCCTTGATGAGTCAAAAAATGAGTGAAATGAAAGTTTGGGCTAATGAAGCCAAAAAGTTTCCCTATCTTTACTGCTAAGGAATCAGTCACTTTTTTGATACATTAGCCCGGATATTTCATATAAAAATAATTGTCCGTAGAGGGATAAAAAAGGGCAGATAAATGTCAAATAGGTTTATAAAAACTGAATTAGGATCAAAAAAATGTATGGTGCAGTTTCCAGTCCTGATGGCCAGAGTACATTCACCGGCATATCCACCGGCAAAAAGCCTTCTGGCCTTGATGCCACTGATAAGTCATCGGCCCCGGTTCTTCCTGCCTTGCCAAAAGAGGCTGCCCCTGCCCACAACAGCCCTGTCGCCGCTACCGCCCTGATAGACCGAACCATCGCGCCATCAGGGCAGCATACCCCTCCGCCCCTGCCGGAAGACTGGCAATGGCAATTGATGTCTGGAATTTTGCATGGAGAAATTAACGCCATTTCAGCATTGCTTCAACAGGGTGCCGATGTTAATTGCAACCTCTCCAGCCAGATTGCGACATTGGATCAGCAACCAGTCAACATTAGCGGGTTAGACCCCTCTGTTGCCGCCCTACTGCCCATGGCTGTTGAGAAAGGATCGTGGTACACCCCAATCTGGCTGGCCGCATTGGTTGGCAATCTTGAAGTAGTAAAGTTTCTGCTGTCTTCGGGGTCACACCTTGAGGCCAGTAACCCTCTCCATGCACCTTTGTCAGTAGCAACCGCTGCCGGGCGTCGGGAGATAATCAAGTTTCTGTTGGCACATCATGCCAACATACAGGCTGGCAGCACCACAGGCGTCAATTCGCCACTGTACTGGGCCATTAATGGTGGCCACCAGGATCTGGTAGCGCTTCTGGAAATGAACGGTGCCTATCTGCAAATCGCTTGCCCGGGCAGGGATGCCCCGATTCACCATGCCGCCAAAATGGGGTTTTCCAGAATCGTAGAGTATCTGCTCAATCGGGGCGAGGACATTGATAACCAGAGTACCGGGCAACATACCCCGGTTTATGCCGCAGCAATCTGCGGCCATTTTGAGCTGGTCAGGTTACTGCTTGAGCGAGGTGCAAACAATAGCCATGGCGAAACCGGTGCCAAAACCCTGATCTGGGCTGCCTGCCGCAGCGGCAACCTGCAAACGGTCAAATATCTGCTTGACCAGGGAGCGGACATCAATGCCGGCGGCCCGGACATCAACGCCATCACCCGGAAAGGACACCACCCCATCGAGGCTGCGGCCTATTCTGGCAGTTGCAAACTGCTGGAGTACTTGCTTGAGCGTTATAAGCTGAGAATTGATGCTCCTGACCTTGGCACCACCCTATTTCGCCGCGCTGCTGAGGGTGGTAAAAAGGTGATGATGGATTACATTGCCAGAAGGGCAACCATCAACATTGATGAGGAAGGTTAATTCCCCGATCTCTTCTGCAGCACGCAGTGGCTCCATAGAAGCAGTAGAGTGGCTACTGGACAAGGGCGCAGACATTCACGCCCACTGCATGGGCCAGGAAACCCCATTGTGTCAGGCCTGCGGCCGGGGGCACTTGGAACTGGTCAAATCTTCATAGCAACGAGGAGTGGTTTCGGTGACATCGTGAAATACCTGCTGGTCAAAGGTGCAGATGTTAATGCCTACAGTAGTGGGCGCACTACGCCTGTCGTTGAGGCCGCAGCGCAAGGGAACCTTGGACTGGTCAAACATCTGGTACATAAATCCGCAACAATTGAAGCAGACCATTCAAAGCTGGGGGTCAGGTCTTTCTTCTTAAAAAGCTGGGGGTCATAAAAAGCTGGGGGTCAGGTCTTTCTTCTTAAAAAGCTGGGGGTCAGGTCTTTCTTCTTAACGCAAACCCAGGGAAGCCGAAACTGGCTTAGGTCTTTCTTTTGAATGGATTCAAGCTTCAAGACCTAATGGAATGGTCCGCTCCACTCCCAAAACCGCTTCAAATGAGCCAAGATAGAATGAGTTTTGCGGAACATCATTTGAAACGCGCTACCCCCAGTTTGCCTTTCGGACTATCCTGGAAAGCCACAAACACAGTTTCCGGCGAGGCCAGCAGGGCAAAAATGGGGGGCCTATTTCCTGTCCTGTTTCTGCTTGGGTGTCCTATTTCCTGCGCAGGTTAATCCTGCTCCTCTACAATTACTTGTCAAGATTCCACAAATAATAAATCAGTTTTAATGTCATACATCAGATTCGTCGACATATTATATTCTGTGAGCACGGACTTTACTGACGAGACTATTTTTTTGACAGGCTCCTATTGATTTGGTGAATAATTATGATCTCCTCGAAGTGTAATTCATTTCATTCTGAATATGCATCCTCAGTTGCCGGGGATAGTATGTCTGAAACGCTTGACACTCCTTTGCAAAGAAAAGGAGTTCCAGCTCATCCTGCTTCTGATAGTCTTTCAACGCGTACTGTAGAGCCTGAAGTTACTACTAATCACCTTGGCTCTCCAGGCTTTAGCTCTGTTTTTTTTGATGCCAGATCTCAGGAATATCTCCTTCTTGTAAAAGCTATTCGTGTTTTGGAAAAAGGTCCGACGTTTAATGATGAAAAAATTGGTTCTGTTTCCAGAAAAAAAATGACCGTTTCTCAACTTAGGCAAATGAAGAATGACTTAAAAGTTGAAAATCTTTTTAAGTTAAGACAGCTGGAGCTTATTACAAACAAGATCTTTTCTCTTAAATTAGATTCTAAAGAAGAAATAAGACAACAAGACATTGCTAGTCTTCTTGAGATATTGTCTGATTTTTACAGCCCTGATAATTTTATACAATGCATGATATGTATTATGCAAAAAGTGTATGGAGAACATTTTAAAGCCTTGAACCTATACAGTGCTACGCCCATCACGGTTGCGCTACTCAACAAGGCTCAATCTATGAAATTACCAATAACTGTTGCCGCCAAACATGAGATTGGAGAAATTGTCGAGCTAATTTTCAGGATTGTACTTAGCAAGGACGATATGGGGCAGATATCATCTTTTCCACTATGGTGTAAATTTTGGGAAGGGTATTTTACGATAAATATTATCTGCAGCTGCATTAATGCTGATGGCAGTCATTATTGTGCACCTTACTTTAGTCCAGAGCTACCGGTAAAAGTAGCTTTGAAATGTTTTGGTCGATTGCCACACTTAAGTGAAAGGGAAAAAGAATTTCTGCAGATAAAAACCTATGGGGGTAAGCTTGATGTCATCAAGATTCAGACGTTACATTTCAATTTGCTGATCGGAAAAGAGGTTAACACGGAACTGGTGATTTCCTACGTAAAAGAGAGTTGTCAGATATTTCAACATAAGTCAGTCATTAGTGTTTATGATGATCTTAAGCGTTATGGGCTGTTGCAGTTGTTGCATACTGCAACAGTTTGTGTATTAGAAAAATCTGAGCACGATGCACGACGATTAATTGAATGTTACGAATACTTTTCCTTTCTGCAGCCTTCAGCAGGTGTATTGAAAAACTATATGCAGGCCAGGTGTGAAGAAATATACGGTTCCGTTGATACAGCCAGCTCTATTTATCAGTCCCTGGTCAGTGGAGAAAATCAAGTTCCGGTATTTGAAGAATGGATTCGTTGCCTGGAAAAAATGGGTGATAACGAGGCGGTATATAATGCCTGTATAAATGCAGCAGATTATTACAGAGATAAAGGTATCAAATGGAGAGAAGAGTTCTATGAGCACAAGGCTGTTGCTACGATGATGATCATGACCGGGATGGATGATCTGAAGAACGTTGATCAATCTCCAGGGCAAGATGAGGTAGATGTCAGCGTTGATATTAAACCACAAGCTAAAGTCGACCGCAGTAAACCGCAGCAAGGTAATAGAAAAAACAGACTTAAACGGGGAGCAGAAGCTCGTACAACGGGCTCTCGACGTAGAGAAAAAACAGAATCTGCTCAATCCTGCCATCCACCTTGTCCAGCAATAAAACTCAAACAAGACACTGCTCATGCTGTGCATTCACGGACAGTGAAAACCGGTTCTTCAGAGCCCGCAAGCAAAAACAATGAGCGGGATTACTGGAGAGAGTTGAATGAGCTATTTTTGGATTACTATCACGTTCCTCATAAATACCGGGATGCTGTCGAGCGTCTTTCCCTGGAAGCCTGTCAGTTTTTTCCAAATGATATATGGATTCTTCATTCTGCGGGTTGGGGCTTTCATCTTATTGGCGATGAAAAAAAAGCCGCTGAGCTGCTATTGAAAGGTCTGCGCCAGTATCTGAACCGTGATTACCCTGAGGTGAAAAGCTTTATACCTGTTGATGTCTATGGCAGCTTTGAAGCAGCCCTGGATAAACTCAAGGTTCACCCTGACATCATGCCTGGCTCATCCGCAGGCCTCAATGTGGCCGCTTATTTAAGCTCTCTGGCGTATGTTTATCGGAATTTTGATAATCATTATGATGCGCAGATGCGTTCTTTGGCTAATTGGTTGAACCCCGCCAGGGAGGCCCGTAAAAAAGAAAAACTGCAGCTAGCTTTTACGCCAAAGGTAAATGTAATTACTGCGGAAGTTGGCCAAATTATCAGAAAGAGTATGGTTTTTGACCGTGTCTAACTCGCTTAACCCTTCCAGAAAGCAGGCGCAAAAAGCACAAGGGCGGTAATAACCTCAAGGTTTCAGAATAAGAAACGGAGCGAACCACGGGCACGCAAAACAAATCAGGAACTAATCATAAAGGTCAGGTAGCTTTCCACGGAATTGATCTGAGTAAAAAGAGTTTCCAGCTACATGGTGTTGATGCCAAAGGTCATGTGGTTATCAAAAAGAAACTTACATCACAAGGCACTCTTGCCCTTTATAAAAACACGCTCTTTCGAGCAACCAACCACCACGTTCGTTGTTCCCAGGGGAACCGCTGCGGAACTTATTAGTACTTCTATACTCTAATGGGCTATAAACCATAAGAATTAAATTATCAAGGAGTTACCGACAATGGAACAAATCAGACTTGGCGCTCTGCCAGCACTAACTCATTCATGGTTCGTGCATTGCGAATCCTCACTGCTAACCAGGTCCATAACCTGCTATGTTAATGGCATCAAAGCATTTTTTGGTGGTTATTCTGTCGGGGTTTTAGACGGTAACACCCAAAAGCTGATGCAAGAACACCCAAATGCATGGTTCACCCAAACACTCCATAAACCATTAACAGCTTTTAACATTAGTATCCCGTCAGCCTGCAGGAACTCAACGGACTATGTTTACAAAAAGATCGATAAACTACATGTTGAAGGGCGTTGGCTTGAGGTTAAACTTGCTTACATGGAGGATGACCGTATTGTTCCAATCCCCATGTACAACTCCGATAATTCCCTGTTTCCCATATGCCTTAATGGTCAAGCTTGCCGCTCTGATACTGACACCATAAAACCTGGCAAAAAAATTGTCTGCCGACATTTCGCCTGGGCTTATGCCACAAGAATGTTGGGTCCGGGAAAAGGTGCGTTTGCAGAAATAAACACGGTAAAAAAAATACAGTCAACTTTTACCAACATACCTGATATTCCCATCCTGGATGCGTTTAAGTATCCAAATGGACGAAAAGATGGCCCAATGACACCGCCAACACCTGGCAGATCCTATTTTGCTGACGGATATCATTTCCATGAGGAAACGTTTTCTGAGGCTCTTGCGAAGCTGGTAGAAAGTACTGGAATATGGCAGGTGGTGATGAAAAGAATTTTCTTTTTTCTTCAAGGCAAAGAAATGAAGTAACCGGTGGCCACTCAATGGCCCTGAGATTAAAGAAGCACGAAGGATGCATGAAGGTTATTTTTTACGACCCTAATTCTACACTCATGCATAGAACAATCCTTCTCTCGGAACCTGGTTTGGCTGCACACATTAACCGTGAAGATCTTCGAGCCAAGCACTTCTTTATTGGAAAACTGATCAATATTGATGATAGGAAGTTATACGCCGATGAATGTGATGTCCAAGGCTTTGGTGTCTCACCTGAAGAACTTCGAATACATGCAGCCCCCGGGCATGATGAACATCCCTTAGTCAAAGCACGATGGAAATCTTCACTTTAGAGTTCTCAAAGCGCATTAGTTCAAGGGAATAATCTGCTAATTACTCTTTAGTCATGATGGCAAACTTTTCCTTGCAATTCGGAGCGGACCATATGTGACCCCAAAGCAGCTGACTCATGACGTAAGGTCAGTGATAATCAGGAAAGAAATTGCTGTGGGCTTTATATAGTCCAAAGCAATCTTACCAAAACTGAAATAACGACAAAAAAGCCTTCTAGGCTAAAGGCTATATTAACCATATATTTTGTTTTGCGCCCATACAACAATGGAACGTTGAATGTTTAAACGGAACAATTTCTATGGAGTGAATTGTGCAGCCACTTTCTTCAACTCATACAGCCCTGTCAGATGTAACCGGCAATCCCTGCCTTGACGAACCGGCAAAAAACCATTCCACCGGCAAATTAGGCATTTTTGCAGTTGCCGTCCAGTCAGGTGTTACCGCTTTCTTCAGCTCTCTTTCTCCCAATTATGTTCCTGAACATCAACGGCAAACCAATCAGCCAACTACCCTGGTTGCCAATACCATGTCTGCTGAAAATAAAAACGACAAAACAAGTTTAGTGGCGAATGTCTTACAAGGGGTTGGGCTGGCCAGCAAGGCAATTTCCTGCTGGGTACCACATGCCAGTGCAGTGAGTGATGCGGTAGGAACACTCTGCTCTTCCTTTTCCCTGGCTCATAGCCTGGACAATATGGGCAAGTCAGGTAACAAGTCGGGTAAAGAGTCAACCAACGGTTCGGAAAATGAGTCAGAAAGCCATTCACAAAATATCACCAATAAAAACCGGGAAGCTGAAAAGCCGGGTAAGCCAGTAACCACTTCCGGTACAACAGTCAGTGTATCCGGTCCGGCCAAAGCAACCGTCGCCCTGATGGCGATGGATCGGCTAACGGGTGCTTCGGCTCTGCCCGCAGAAGGAAAACGAGGGTCCCGGAACAACCCGATACCCGTGGATGATAGTAAAACACTGGGCAACATCGGGAGTAACGATGACTATCCCATGGACGCCCACTATCAACAGAGACGAAGCTTCAGCCATAACACCGGTGTTCCGGTTGGCAATGACATTAAGCCATTTAATGGCACCTTTGACGGTGGGTGCCATACCATAAGCGATCTGAAGGACTGTTTGTTTGGTGAACTTGGGTCCGGTGCCGACGTTAAGAATCTGCTTATTGCCAATTCCACCATTGACCAACCCAAAAAGCAGCACTCTGCTGTACTGGCCTGCAAAATGTCCGGTGGATCTGCGGTCAGTGATGTCCGGGTTGAGCATGCCAATGTTTTAGCCAGCAAACGGGGAAGACTAGGAAAACCATGGGGGGAAGCCAGTGCCGGTGTGATCACCGGGTTTCAGGAAAAAAAGAGCGTTCTGAAAGATATTGAGATTGTTGACTGCTCAGTCACTTCTTTCAAGGAATACACCTATACCGGAGCCGGGGGAGGATGGGTTGAAGGTGACATCGAGCGCATGATCGTTAGAGACAGTCAGGTTTCCAGCGAAGGGCTCTCTTCTCACGCCGCTATAGGTGGTGGGTTGGTCACTGGCCAGATAAAACAACTCACTGTAGTCAGCTGTAATGTCACAACGAAGGGAAAAGGCACGAGTGCTGCTGCGATTGGTGGTGGGCGGGTTGGCAGGTGGGTTCCGACTGCTGCTGGCAAGGTCAGCGAGATTGTTGCCCTGAATAGCCATGTCAACACAGAGAATGAACGCAGCTTTGCTGCTATTGGCGCTGGGTCTCTCACTGATAAGCAAAGTGAAATCAACGGCATAACGGCTATCGATTGTTCTGTTTCAGCAAGTCACAATCGTTCCTGGGCTGCTATTGGTGCAGGTGAGAACGAGGGGCAAGTTACTGATACCACCGCAGTGAACAGCTCAGTCAACGGTCGTGTTGCAGATATTGGTCAGGCAGTGGGATCAGGCAAAGTGAAGGGTACCGCATCACTGAACAGTCGGGTTAACGGTGAACTGAAAAACATCGGCAATGTTACTTTACCCGGGTTGTGTCGTACGGTTGATGCACGTTTTGTGACCATTGATTGCCAGCTGAACCCTGATTCACTCACCGAAGATCATTGGAACTGTTCAAGCCCCCCCGCTGCTGCTCCGGGCTCGGTTTCTCAACCAATAAGGGCACCCGTCAATAAAACCGTGATGGCTGATACAACCTCACAACAACCGGCATTGACACCACTCACAACAGCAAAGGCCAACACAACCAGCCCGCAGTCCAGCCCAACTCTGACAACCCCGGCCCCGCTCAGCGAGCTGGTAATGTCCGATACAACCATTACAGGCCACACCATCACAACGCCGTTAACGTCCATCAATCCCACGATCACTACCACAGCACCATTGGCAATGGCTGCAATGACAACCACAGCACCAGTAACAGACAGCGTTGTGACGTTACCGGAAGCATCAATGACATCTGTCGGCATGCCGCCAACACCGACACTACCCGCAACGCCCACACCATTGGTTGAAACCCTGAACACGGGGGTGATCCTGGGTGCCAGCCTGGGTACAGCTATCACGGTCCTTGCAGGCATTGGTCTATGCGCTTTGTACCAATACCATCGTCGGAACCAGGCACAAATACAAACGGAACCCGAAACACCGTTGGAACCCTTAATAAACCAGCAGGTCAACAACTGATTGTACCCATTTATGAAGGTTCTGCTGCCTGGGCTGTGTTAACCATGCAATTATTTCAGGACAGACCCTTACTGCACAGACAATTAACCTATGTCCGCGGAATTAACGGCATCCGTTCATTATCAGTGGGTGCAGAAATATTGCCCGCTCCTCTGCGGCTTCGCTGTGAATTATTGGATCCATCCATGGTAAGGCTGATGTCTCTCCTGCCTCTGGCCATCAAAGGCTCGTAATGTTTCCCCGCAGCCCTGGACGATCCTCTGTGGCAATAATAGCGATAGAGACAGAAACCAATTCCGACCAGCACAAAGAGCACTCCGCCAAAGGCAATACCGACTATGACCCCGTTACTCAGGCCCGACGTCGACGGGCTTCTGTTACTGGAGGCAGATGGTATTATTGTTGGGGTAACAGGGCATAACCGGCGGGTATTACTTCTGATCAATCCGACAAAATCATCATTAAACTGGCAATCCGTTGTCAGCAGTCGATGGTTAAGGCCTGCACATAACTTATCCTGCTCGGAACGACAATCGTTGTCTGTATTGTTCTGCTCGCGACCATGAACATGAACATTACAGATATCGGGTTCAGGCCCACCCCTGACAGCAGCTGTTGAATATTCACCCAGGCTATCGACCTGGCAGTTAATCGCCGTGGTGCTGACCACAGTGCCACCGGAATCAATATCCCCCACCCCGATACCTGCCGTTGCCTCCTTGCCCGAGGCTAACACAGTGCAATTCAGCGCGGTGGTGTTGGCAATCGTTTCAGATACCGTGCTATGTCTGATCAGGCCCGCCCCGACGCCTGCGCCTCCACCAGAACCTGTGGATTTCACATGACAGTTCACGGCTGTGGTGTTGGCAACAGTGGCCAAGTCAAGGAGCACCCGCCCGGCACCGATGCCTGCCCTGCCACCTTGACCGGAGGCTACAACAGTAGAGTTCACTGCGGTGGTGTCGACAACCGCACCAGCAACAGAAGCTCTGCCCACGCCGATACCTGAGTCACCATTCTCTCCAGAGGTTACTACCTGGCAGTTCACTGCTGTGGTGTCAGCCACCGTGTCGAAGACATTAGCCATGCCCGCGCCAATGCCAGCCGAGCCAATGCCAGAAAATCCGGATAAATCTGCACCCGCGTTTTCCACCTGACAATTCACCGCCGTGGTGTTGCTGACCCTGCAGATATGATGATCAAGCCACCCTGCACCAATGCCTGACCCGCCACTGCGAGTCACCACTTTGCAGTTCAATGCCGTAGTGTTGGCAAGCGTACCAACCCGAAGGTATCCCACACCAATGCCAGCATTGCCATAATCAGGTGTAACTACTTTACAGTTCACTGCTGTGGTGTTGGCAATTATGCCATGACCATCAAGGTGTCCAGCGCCAATGCCTGCGCCCCCTCCTGCCGAGGCTGCCACGGTGCAGTTCACCGCTGTGGTATTGACAACCATGCCTCCTGTAAGCCGACCTGCGCCAATACCTGCCTTGGCACTGAACCTGAATCTGGATCTGGAACTGTGTGCTTGTACATTGCTGTTCACTGCCATGGTGTTGACAACCGTGCCACTGACATCCCCGCCGATAATCCCCCCAATGGCCTTTTTACCCAAGGCCACTACCCGGGCATTATCAACACAAATATTGCTGACTGTGGCCTGGTCTGAAATTTTACAGGCCACCACCCCGGTGGCACCTGTGGAGGTTATATTGGCACCGGTAAAGCGCAGGCTATCCACACGACCCTCACCGGCCAACGTTTTCACCAGGCAATTTCTGAGGTTGCCAATGGTCCGTTTTTCTTCGTTGCCTCGGAGGATGCCGGTAAAGGGATGAGTGTCATTACCAATGGACTGGCGCGACTGGCCACCGTCAATATACGCAACGGTTTGCTGGTAATTGCCGTTGAGCGGGTAGTCCGGATCATGGCCAATCTTGCCCAGGGTTTCGGCATCAGCCACCGCAATCCACGGGTCATTGTTACGGTTGCCGGTTACTGCCATGCCAGCAGTGGCAAGACCGGACAGCCCCCCCGGCACCACTGCGGCATCCAGCGGCTGACCAGTGCGAGCCAGGCTGGCCGGTTGGCGACGGTGCAGCGATGGGTTGTTGTCTTCATCGTTGTCGTTTATCAGGATTTTATCCGGAGTATTGTCCGGCAAAAGCGGTTCTACACCTGACTCCCTGAATACAGCCAGGCTGCCCCAACGTCCCTGTGGTTCTAAAGACATTGTTGTTACAGGTTGCCGCTCACCTGCGGTGCCTACCCTGGACTCGACCGATGGCTCTATCAAAACGACTACCTCATAAAAATGATATTTATTATCTTGTGGTTTAGCTTCTGTCCAACAGATAAAATAGACTGGGCAAGACAAAAAGCCCAGGAGCAAAAATGCTCAACAAACGGCAAGTGTAGTCAGGCTTATGGCATGAGCAATAATGATTTGAATTTTCTTCATGAGTTTGTGAACTTTCATTGTAAAAAATACTCATAAGAAAAAACACGAGGAATTTACTATGAATTTATCTACTGTTAAGTCCAGTGAGTTAACCACATCAAATACTGCTGCTTTCATTTCAGAGCAATCCTCAACAAGTGACAATTATCATTCATCACAAATATTTATACCAAAGGGTGATCAGCCATTTGATTTGCAAAGATTGCTTTCTAGCAGGAAAGTAATAAAAAATGATCCCACAGCTGAGTTGAGCATTAAACTTTTTGGTAAGAATTTTTTATCAGGGATCACAGTGTTTTCAGATAAACCTGAAAATGCTTTTTGGACGTCTACTCTAACAAAAGAAACCACAACCGAAAAAAATACAACTGCCTGGATAGAGTGGTGTAGACTAAACCCTTCGAATTCTTTGTTAGGAAAAACTGCAGCTCAATTTCAGGTTTTAGAAACAGCAAACATATTCCATATTGACTCAAATGAAAAATATAAATGCTTATTAAAAGAATATCCTCATCCAGTAGTTCATAATTATGTAAATTGGGAACGTGTTGCCATTAATTTTGATGCTGTACATTGTACACAAGATTTTCGTATTCCCAATTGGGATTTTGAATCAACAGCATGGTTCAATAAAGATAAATTAGTATTCCTGAAATGCCTGAATTCACAAGAAATTGACTTGTAATATGCATCTGGAAAAGCTGGGGGTATTCTTCCTGGCGCAAGAACCAGGTAAACAGAAACTGGCTTTGATCTTTCTTTTGAATGGATTAAAGCTTCAAGACCTGTTACTGGCTCCCAGCTCCAGAGTCAACCTCGGCCAGACTCTATTAGCACTGCAACAGCAGTGATGGTGTCAGACCTACCATATTGCTAATCAAAAATAAGGTTTCCCATCAAAGGCGCATACACATAGTCTTTGAGCTGTTGCTTATCCACCGGCAGCTGCGGCAGCAACGGCTTCAGCGGCAGCATCGGCACCGATTTTGACAACGGTTGTCCCGTTTCTTTACTGTGCGCAACCAGGCGCGAGCGGATAGAGGCCCGGGCGCAGACCTGAAGTGATTGGGGTTGAAAATTTTCCGGCTCATTATTCCGATTGATGTTGTCAAACCTGCCAGTCTCGGCCAACAGGACTTTCAAGTTGCGAATTCTGCCCTTGGCAAAATTCAGCGGTGTACACCTATTCCAGTCTCGCGCCTTACAGTTGGCACCCTCAGCCACCAATAGTTGTACTTTCTTGCCCGAACCACTTTTTGCTGCCAAATGTAACGGGGTCCATTGTGTGCAGTTGTCTTGCCTGACTTCAAGGTTAGCCCCCTCGGACAAAAGCAGCTTCAGATAATTCAAGTCGAAACAGTGTTCGCTAGCCGCATGGTGCAATGATGTCAGTTTATATTTATCAGCTGCATCAATATTGGCACCGGCAGCCAGAAGCACCTTGAATACCTCCAGCGTGTCGTTTATGTGAATCGAACAAATGAGTGGCGTTGCTTTATTCATATCCCTGGCATCAATATCGGCTCCCCGGACCAGAAGCTCTTTCGCTACCTCGCCGCTACAGGCTCTGTGCAGCGGAGTCCGGCCTGAATCAGAGCGGGCATTAACGCAGGCACCTGCATCGAGAAATACCTTTAATATCTCCAGATCGGCTTTAGAACAAGCCGGGAACAGTGGCGTGTTTCCGCAATTATCCCTGGCCTCAATATCAGCTCCCCAAGCCAGAAGCTGGTGCACAGTCTCCCCGCTACGGGCTCTATGCAACGGAGTTTGACCTGAATGATTATGGATATTCACGCGGGCACCCGCAGCCAGAAGAAAGTTGAGAACTGCCGGTTTTTCCGAAGTTACCGCCAGAAACAGTGGAGTTTCGCCATACCGGTCCCTGGACTCAATATCAGCCCCCTGTTCCAACAAGGTCTTCACCGATGCCAGGTCACCATCCTTGGCTGCCTTGAGCAGATTTTTGTCGTCCGGGGACAGTTTCTTTGTTGCGCCCATCAAGACATTTTCAACGTCTCTCAACAGTGTAAGCATAACTACTTCCATGAATTATCTCTGACAATCGTCGATAACCCTGCAAACTGCCTTAACGAATATGGCAAACAGGTAACAGGTTGCAGATCAGGCACAAGGGGACAGGATCTTTATGCCACAAATCAACAATTCTACCACTCAACACATTGTCCAGCCCGGCATCCATAAGTCTGACGACAATGACAAACAGCGCAAAAAGGACGCCACAGCAAGATTCGGCGATCGTCAGATATCGGTCACTAAGTCTGTATCGGTAAGGGCTAAAATCGCAAAGGCCGCAAAAGCGTTTGTGACCTCAAAGGTGCCGGGGTTTCTCCTCCGGCAGAGGAAAGTCGAAATCACCACACCCGAAAGCAGTCCGAAAGTACAGCAACCTGATAAACAACAGGGATCCGGGCACCAAATACGCCCTGAACGGCCACTGCCAAAGCCACCGGGTGACAATAGTGACAACCCCACCTCTCATACCGTGTCAAATAATAGCAGGCCGCTACCACCACCGCCCGGTAAACATAACAAACCATCCTCGAAAAAACCCAGAAGGCCGCTGCCACCACTTGTCCATCATAATGAGCAGACACCAATGAAAAGCAATCGTCAGCGACTGCCTCCTCTTAAGCAATACAAAAGACCATTACCGGAGCTGCCGGTTGACAATAGCGGTCAGATGCCCGATGAAAGCCTGACCATGGTCACTACCAGATCTGGCAATACCCTGCCCACAGCGACCACGGAGACATGGCAAGCCGCTGAGTCAACCGGTGTTGACACCCTGTATCAGGATATCAGGGAGCAGTATGCTGGCCAGCTGGCAGGCCTCGAAGGTACCAATGATTCCGGGTACCAGACGCAGACTATGGAATCGGTAATAGCAGCAGAGGAATCGCTGGGCGCAACAGAGCTTAACTCATTGCGAAAAGACAAATATAACTCCGGACAGATCGGGCTGAAAAATATCGAACTAAATCCGACCAGAGAAGCGCTTGATGAGTTGGAAGGTCTCAAAACGCAATGGCAAAAGGCAAAAACGGCAATAACAGAATGGCGGCAGAAAAAAGGGGATATGGATAACCAGTCCCCTGGCGACCAGAGGAAATTCGCAGTGCTTGCCAGGGCCGAAGCAGCTGCAGGCCAGGATTTTCGTACCGGGCTCAATTTATTTCTGACACAGTGCCGCAGCAAAGAGTGGCGGGACAGCGCTGCTGACTTGAGCATAGACGCCTTTTATAGACTGCAAACCATCATTCAGGCATCACCTCTGAACGATGAAGAGAAATACAGGCATGAAAGTGTGGTAGCAACCGTTGCTCTCTTCGAACAACAACAGCTGCCCGGCTATAAGAAGAAGACCAGAAAGAAGAAGCTGAATGATGCACTGCTACGGCTGGATAGTTGTGAAAAGCTTCTATTGACCAATAACGCGTTGGACAACCCTAAAAAGCTGGAACTCTTTGGTAGTTTACATACCAGAATCGTCCGTCATTTTGCCGTTGAGGAGCCCTGGCAAGACCAGAAAGTCAGGCTCGACAAGGGTAAGGGGGATCTTCTTGCCTTTCAGCTCTTATTACAACACTCAAAAACAGGCGGCAGTGGCAAGCATCCAGACCCGGATAACAGCGAGAAACGACAGTTACTGGAGGATTTCGTGACCAGGAAAAGCGAGGCCCTTGATCGGCTGCAGACCGTCAGGAAAACCTACGATGAGCTTGATGCTGTTAATGAAGACACATGGGAAGACTATGGAGAACTCCTTGAGCTTGCCGACGAAGAGCGTAGCCTGACAACACAGGTAGGTCGCTGGACAGAAGAAAAAATAGCAGCAGCTCAGAAAATGATCAAAAGGGAGTAGAACTCAGGGTAACAATAAAGGATCTTCCCCCTGCTTTTCTGCTTTTCATGATTTGAATTTTATCCATGACTTTGTGAACTTTCCTTGTGAATAAACACTCATAAACGTAAACACAAGGAACTTACTATGAATTTATCTCCTGCGAAGTCTAGCGAGCTAACCAGTTTACATAGTGCAGCTTTACTTTCAGAGCCATCCTCAATATATGATAATTATCATTCAGCACAAGTATTCATACCAAGACGTGATCAGCAGTTTGATATGCAACGATTGCTTTCTAGCAGGAAGGTAGTAAAAAATGACCCCAGTATTCCGTTTAACTCAAAACCTCTGGGTAAGAATTTTCCATTATGGCTGAGATTGCCGAGAGATAAACCTGAAAATACTTTTTGGACAAGTACTCTAAAAAAACAAACTGCAACCGAGGAAACTGAAACCGAAGAAATCAAAACCGAAAAAAACACAACTGCCTGGATAGAGTGGTGTAGAAATAACGGTATGCGCATTTTTCTGGGCAAAACTGCGGCTCAATTTCAGGTTTCAGATACAGCAAATATATTTCATATTGACTCATTTGAAACGTATGAACACTTATTAAAAGAATACACTCATTCAGAAAATGATAATTATATAGATTGGGAACGTGTGGCCATTGATTTTGATGCTGTACATTGTACACAAGACTTTGATCTTCCCGGATGGAGTTGTGAATCAACAGCATGGTTTAATAGAGATAAATTAGTATTCCTGAAATCCCTGAATTCACAGGAAATTGACTTGTAATGCGGAATCTGAAAGAGCTTGGGGCAGTCTTCCTGACGCAAAAACCAGGGCAGCCGAAACTGACATTGGTCTTTCTTTTGAATGGACTCAAAATTACGAAAAGTTATCGTAATCGTCAGGGTATCATCGAACCTTTTAGCGATATAATCCCCCCATTAATGAATTCAGTCAGACTTCCGCCAAATTCTGATGTCCCTTATTCCCACAGGCAGGAGACCTCCGGGTCATGACAGCAAGCTCTCTCTTCACTCAACCGGGGTTGGTATTGGCTCGGGCAGCGACCACCAAATCCCGGGCAATCCTGCTGGTCGCCCTGACCTGCCTGGCAGTTTTTTCCCAGGTCGCTTCCGCTACAGCGGCAAAAAGCCAGGCTCCTGCGGTAACGGCCTTTCCAGTGACGGCCACCACATTGCAACAGAGTCTGATGGCACTGGGAAATCTGAAAGCCAACCAGTCCGTTGACATTGCCCCGCAAATCAATGGCCGTATTGTTGCCCTGCATCTGCGCGATGGTGTGAATGTCAAATCAGGACAGCTGCTGGTTGAACTGGATGACCGTGAGCAGGAGGCAATCACCGCCCAGGCGCGAATTGCCTTTGAGGATGCCCAGCGGCAACTGGACTATATGGAAGCTTTGATCAACAGCAAAGCCATTTCCGTTGAGCAACTCAAGGCTCAGCGCGCCACGGTTGATCGTCTTGAAGCCGCGCTTCAGGCAGAATTGGCCATACTGGATCACTATACGCTGGAAGCGCCTTTCACCGGCATGTTGAGTTTCCATGAACAGAGCGTTGGTGCCCTTGTCAATGCCGGTACCGTGCTGACCACGCTGGATGATCTCAGCACCATGAAATTGACCTTTGACCTGCCGGAAAACACCCTTGGCCAGATCAGCAAAGGGGCCCGTGTTTCAGCAACCACTGATGCCTGGCCCGGAAAAACCTTTACCGGCACCATCAACAGCATTAACCCCCGGATTGATCCGGTCAATCTGACCTTTCAGGTCAGGGCCCTGCTGGATAACCCTGAGTCACAGCTTCTCCCGGGTATGCTGATGCGTACCTCTATTGAGCGCCCGAACCAGCAACAACGATTGGTTGTGCCTTCCCGCAGCATCCTGTATGACGGTAACCGCCGTTATGTGTTTGTGATTGATGAGCAAAACCGGGTGGAACGCAGGACCATTACCACCGGGCAAACCATTGATCAGTTCATCGTTGTCGTATCCGGACTGGTGGAAGGCGAGCGGGTAGTGAATGAAGGTGCGGTAAAAGTCACCGATGGCCGCCGGGTAAAGGTGCTTGAGAAAGGGCCGTCGGTTCTCTCTGCCAACCCGGTCACACCTGCCGCTGCCAATGGATTGCTGTAACCATGATACTGTCTGATTTATCCATCAAACGACCGGTATTTGCCACTGTCGTCAGCCTGCTGCTGATCACCTTCGGGGTGATCTGCTTCCAGATGTTACCGGTTCGGGAGCTCCCGGATATTACCCCACCGACGGTGATGGTGTATACCGGCTATGCCGGGGCTTCTGCCGAGGTTATTGAAAGCAAGATCACCAATGTCATTGAGGACCAGCTCGGTGGTATTGAAGGGGTGCGTTTTATTGAAAGCACCAGCCGTAATGGTACGTCCCGGATTAATATCGAGTTCTCTCCCGACCGGGATATGGAAACGGCAGCCAATGACGTTCGGGAAGCCATGTCACGGGTTATCTGGCGACTGCCGGATGAAGCCGAGTCACCCATTGTCTGGAAGAACGATGGCAGTGGCGAAACCATTCTCAATGTCAGCCTGCAAAGTGACACCATGTCTTTGATTGAACTCACTGACTATGCACAACGTACCTTGCAGGATCGCCTTTCCCTGGTGGATGGCGTCAGCTCCGTTGACCTTATGGGTGCCCGGGAATATGTCATGCGCATTGAACTGGATGCCCGGGCCATGGCGGCCCGGCAAATCACCACCAGCGATGTCCGCAGCGCCCTGCGTCGTGACAATGTCGAGCTGCCTGCCGGTGAATTAACCGACAGTTTGAGAACCTTGCCCGTCCGGTTAAACCGTGACTACAACACCATTGACGATTTCCGTCGTCTGCTGATTCGTCAGGATGGCAGCCGCAGAGTCTATCTTGCGGATATTGCCTCTATCCGCACCGAGGCCAAAGAGATCGAGACACTGGCAAAAGCCAATGGCCGGAACGTGTTAAGCCTTGGCATTGTGCCACTTTCCCAGGCCAATCCGCTGGAAGTGATACAGAATGTGAAAGATGAGATCGATGCGTTCACCCCTTTCCTGCCGGAAGGCACCTATATGACCACCACGCGGGACTCTTCCATTTATATCCAGTCCGCCATTGATGAGGTGTATGCCACCCTGGCCATGACGATTGCCCTGGTGGTGCTGGTGCTTTATATCTTTCTTGGCAATGTGCGGGCCACCCTGATCCCGGCCGTTACGGTACCGGTGTCGCTGATCAGTGCGTTTATCGTTATCCATCTGCTGGGCTACTCCATCAACCTGCTAACGCTGCTGGCACTGGTTCTGGCCATTGGTCTGGTGGTGGATGATGCGATTGTGGTGCTGGAAAATATCCACCAGCATCTGGAGCGTGGCGAACCACCGCTGGTCGCCGCCTGGAAAGGTGCCCGGGAGGTGAGCTTTGCCGTGGTGGCAACCACGGTGGTACTGGTGATGACCTTCGTGCCCATCATATTTATGGAAGGCTCTGTTGGCCAACTGTTCTCGGAATACGCCATGACCCTTATTGGCGCAGTGGTTTTCTCAAGCCTGATCGCCCTGACCCTGTCGCCTATGATGAGTTCCCGGTTGCTGAAGCTGAATGTCAAACCGTCAAAGGCAAGCCAGCTGATCGAAAAAGCACATCAATGGCTCACTGACGTTTATCGTCAGGCTCTGGCGAACATGCTCAAATACCCATGGTTGGGTCTGATGTTACTGCTGGCGTCACTGGGGTTGACGGCACTGCTCTACCCGATGATTCCCCAGACCTTCACACCGGCAGAAGACCGGGGCGAGTTTATTGTGATCGTCAAAGGTCCTGAAGGCGCTAACTATGACAGCATGGAACAGAGCATGTTGCAGCTGGAAGCGAAACTACTGCCGCATCTGGGCCAGGGAGTGCTGAAATATTTGTACGTTCGCTCCCCGGGCTGGGGCAGCAGCGGTGGCAGTAACTCCGGTATTCTGATCGGCACACTGGAAGACTGGGATGACCGGGAGGTCAGTGCCGCCGAAGTCATGGGTCAGATACGTCAGCTGATGGCCGGTATTCCCAATGTTCGGGCCATTCCTGTGATGCGTTCCACCATTGGTGGCCGTTCCGAAGCCCCGGTGCAATTTGTACTGGGTGGGGGTTCCTTTGATCAACTGGTGGCATGGGCCGATGTCATTGCCGAAAAGGCCCGTGACAATCCCGGGCTGCGGGATGTGGATATTGACTTCAACCAGAATCAGCCACAGCTGGAGATCACCATTGACCGGGAGCGGGCCCAGGAGCTGGGTGTTTCGGCAGAAGACATCGGGGCAACCCTGGAAACCATGCTGGGCGGTGTAACCGACACGACCTTTATGGAGCGTGGTGAGGAATATGATGTTTTCCTGCGTGCCAGGGAAGATGACTTTGCCAGTGCTGTTGATCTGGCTTCGCTTTATGTCCGCTCCCATACCAGCGGCACGTTAATCCGCCTTGACAATCTGGTAACCGTGCAGGAAGTGGGTAAAGCTGCCATGCTGAAGCACTACAACCGGAACCGGGCCATTACCATCTCCGCAAGCCTTGAGGGCAACTACTCCATTGGTGAAGCCCTGGAGTTTCTCGATCAGCAAGTGGTCGAGCACCTGCCACCGGAGGCTATTGTCAATTACAAAGGCGAATCCCTGGACTATCGATCAAACAAAAGTGCCATTTTCTTTGTCTTTGCGATGGCCATGCTGGTGGTGTTCCTGGTGCTGGCTGCCCAGTTTGAAAGCTTTGTTCACCCACTGATTGTTATGTTCACCGTTCCCCCGGGCATTTGCGGAGCCTTGTTCGGTCTTTATCTCAGTGGTGAAACCCTGAATATTTTCAGCCAGCTGGCGATGATCATGCTGATCGGATTATCGGCCAAGAATGGCATTCTGATTGTGGAGTTTATCAACCAGCTTCGGGATCAGGGGTGGATCTTTAACGAGGCAGTACTTGAAGCATCAGCGTTGCGGCTGCGCCCTATTCTGATGACCGCTCTTACCACTGTGGTTGGTGCCGTTCCTCTGCTACTGGCCTCAGGGGCCGGTTCAGAGTTCCGGTTCTCTATCGGGGTCGTGGTTTTTGCCGGTGTTACCGTTTCCAGCCTGTTAACCCTGTTTGTGGTGCCTGCCATGTATTCATTGATGGCCAGAAGAACCACCTCTCCTGACCATGTGTCAAGACAACTGGAGAAGCTGCTGACTCAATAACTCTTTCGCTGATTTTGTCAGGCCGGGAAGTAACTCAGGCTAATACCGGTTGCCGAATTATCGGTTATCGGTTAAGCCTGATAACTTATTACCAATTAACTCTAAGCTGGCACCGGTGGTGGATATGCAGTGCTGGACCCAGCATGACTGTGCGTCTGTGCGGGATGAGCAGGCGGCATCTGCATCTGCCATTGCCGAATTAATTCATCAACCTCACGTCTGAATTCATCAGGTGGTAAGTGTATTTTTGAGAGTAATTGAGACACTGCATATTCCAATTCCTCATCAGTTAATTGAATGGTGCTCATTAGTTCAATTAGCTGTTGACGTAATTCTGGAAGCTGCCGTAGCAGCATCAGCAGAGCATTTTGACCAGCAATGTTTCCGAGAGGCACACTTGAACTGGCATCACGGCCCAGCAGTTTGATCAATGAAGGCACGATTCTGTCCAACGACCTTCTTGCTTCATCGGTAATAGTGATCTGGGAGTCAATTAATACCTTGGCCCTGAACAACGCTACAGTTTCTTTTGGCATCTTCACATTACAGTTATAGGCTCTGTTAAACAGGTCAATGACTTTTTGATCAATCTTGCCCTCTCCACGATAGGGCATCAGATTCAGGACCTCCTGCTTCAGCTTATCCCAATTTGCTTTATCAGATTCATATTCACCCAAAGTTTTCAGACATTGAACTACCTGATCTGCATATTGACTTCTCCTGGCTACACCGGACTCTTCACGGAGTTGCTCCATCGCGCCAAGAATGGTATAGGTGGCTTTCACCGCATCCCTCGAGACTTTTTGTGCATTACCCAGATCAATAAAGTAAATGTTCAGTCTGCCATCCTCAACGGTAACCATGACATTGCCATCATGCATATCTGCATTAAAAAACCCCGTCTGGGCATAACAGTAAAACCAGTGTTCGAATGCCAGTTTTTTCAGACTTAACCTGAAGGCGAGTAAATGATCGTCCGATATATTCGTCTCATCGATATTCAATAGCTTTGCCGCAAGACTCCGAAGTTTTGGCTGGTCGTGTTCACTTAGCGTAACCCCATCAATTTTTTCCATGCCCAAGGCATGGGCAGAGGCAGTATTACCATCAACGGCTGGAACTTTAAAATTAACCGGAAGACTTAGCAAAACCGTGCCGGTGTCAGGATGCCGGATTTCCCACCCATTTGGCCGGGGAGGCAGCGCGTATGCATAATCCGGTAATTCGTCTTGCCGAATATCAAATATATGCTGCTGTGCAACGGCCTTGAAAGCAAAATCCTGTTGCCGTGTTCTGTTGGCCTCAGTGATCAGATTCAATTCTTCCTTGACACTGTCAAAGAATGAGAAAATGGCATGTTTGGTCCCTTTACCAATTGAACCCGGTGCAAGGAAGGTAATCAGCCCCAGTACGAACCTGAGAACCCGTAAATCAGAGTAAACCCTGGTTTCACTTGACTCGGAAACGGTCTTGACAATCAGACTCTCTCCGCTTTTCAGGATGATCTCATTGACCTCACCAATTGAACCAGTACCGAGATTACGCCTTTCATTCAATCGCTCCGGGTTGTAATCAATACCTGCTTCATCAAGGCAGTGAATCAGCTCTGCCTCGGTCATTGGCTTATTGCTGGTGGCAACGTGAGATAAAGTCCTGGTAAATTTCTCATGGTCATCACCAAAAAGATCTTGGGCAATTGAGGGAGAACTGCATGCAAACTGAATTGCCTTTACCAGAATCCCCCCCCCCGGGCTTTAGCAGCAGCGTTTTGGAAGCTCTCTATACTGCCACCATGCCGATAGATACTGAAGAGAATCCCCATCATTTTGAACATTCTGACCAGGCTGGCAAACCCCTTTTTAATCCTATCACCCAGCCATTCAAGGGAAGATAGAGTACGAGGCTGGCGTCCAACGATGACCTGATCATCAGGCACTTTAGAGGGGTCTTCAGGGTCAAACTGCTGTTCACCCAGGTGTAACTCAGGGGGGACAGCCCTGACAGTGTGACCGGCAGCCATGGGTCCATAAGGTGATTGTTGCGAGGTAAAGGTCGCAGAATGGACACCTTGGGATAATGGGTCAACCTGACCAACTCTTGGATGAGCATGGGGCTGATCCGGGATTTCGCTGGCCGACTCAGTGCGTGCATTAGCTGGCATCATAACAGAACTCCTTATTGTTATTAGTGGAAACATTACTGTTTAAATTAGAAAAATAAGTGATTAAGCCCAATTGAGGAGTAATCACATAATGGTTATTTAGTTATTGAGACCGAATAAAAGATGAAAAGTTCACTATTATTTCTGTTTAAAATATACCAATTACTTAAAAGCATGATTATTCATCAAGTAATGCTCTTGATTTGAAAAGATAAACCCGGCGAAAACATAGTTCACAAATAAAAACTAAAGTATCAATTAAGAACTCTGGTAAACCTGCAGCATTATCGAAAGAGATTGGTTTTTACTGGTTCAAAAGGTTGGCAATGATAGAGAATCATCGAAAAAGGCCAAATTGCGGTATTAATGTTAAATACCGCATGGGTCTCAAGTTCAATTAGGGTTGATTACCGCAGCGCCGGAACTACAGCTGCTCCCACTGAATTTCATGTCCGTGAATCCGATGAGCAGACAGGTAATAAACAACCTGTCCGGCTGTCACCCGGTCATTGCCGGGCGGATTTAATCTCAGGTTATCTCCGGTGGCAGACCCGGCCACTCCAAGGGCTATGGCTTCGTGATGAATTTTAAAAAACTCCAGCAGTCGACCAAACGTCGTCCCCCCAAAATCTTCAGGCACGCGAACACTGTACTGTGTTGGCCCGGTCAATGTTGATAACAGTTGCTGTTGCACACGAGAAGACCCCGGATCCTGGGCTGAGCGAACCAGCAGTTCCATTGACAAATTACTGTGACACTCTATTTGCGGGCAGTGGGACTGAAGCAGATATACCATCTGCTGGCTTTCAAACCAGGCAACAACATGGGCTTTGGTTTTTGTCGCGGCAATACTCAGGCAGGTGGCCAGGGTCTGATCATCGGAGTCACGGAACACGATCACTCTGGCCGCATTGCCAATGCCGGTTCGCTGAATAAACGACGGCTCCGTCAGACTTTCCCCCTGGGCAAACAAAATCTGGTCAGGAAGAGGATTCTCCATTTCCTGGCTGGTACAAAGCAGTATCTTTCGATTCTCACGACGTTTGTCGCCAAAAATCAGCTGTAACATTTTCGGGGTGTGATTCCGCTTCCAGCCAAATATGACAATATGATTATCCAAATCTGAGTAATCCCCTTTGCCCTGCATTCTTCTACTCCATAATCTGAGAAAAAATGATGACAGCTTCCCCAGCCCTCCCGCAAGAAGCACAACGCCACCGGGGAGAATAAACAACGCAGCCAGAACCCGCCCTGAGGCAGTACCCGGACTCAGATCGCCATAGCCGACGGTGGTCGATGTTGTGACATAAAAATAAAACCACTGATCAACAGGCAGAAGCGCTGATTCACCGGCCAGCCACATCAGCGCCCAGGACAACATACAGTGGCCCAGCAAACCCATCAACAAAGCCAGCCAGCTCAGTTTCAAAAAATGATGGTGAAAGAAACGTAAAGTTAATTTCAGAAAACTCAAGTTAACCGCTCCATGAAGGTTCCGGGAGTCCGGGAGGCTGACCGAGAAGTGCGATAGCCTATCAATGCACGATGCTAACACATACGATCATGACATTAACTGATAATTGGCATAAACACGGATTGTTGAACAATCGCACATGCCGCATTCTCCGCCTCTTTTGCAACTTATCAGCGGACCACCATGCGACACCTGACTCCCGAAAAGCACCCCGCTTTTGTTCTGATTTTTCTGACCCTGTTTGCGGTGGTAGGACCTGTGTCCATTGATATTTTTACCCCCTCACTGCCAGCAATCACCGCGTTTTTTGCCACCACCTCCGCGATTGCTCAATGGAGTGTTGGTTTATTCATGCTGGGCTTTTCCCTGTCGATGCTGATTGTCGGCCCATTGGCTGATCGTTTGGGCCGTAAGAAAACCCTGCTGATGGGCTACTCCCTTTACCTTGCGGCAACAGCAATCACTTTGCTGACGGATAGCATCTATCTATTCATTGCCGCCCGTTTTGCCCAGGCCGTTTTTGGCTGCTTCGGAACTGCCGTAGCCAGAATGATGGCCCGGGACTATTACCGTGGCCAGATGGAAGTGAAAATGCTGGCCTATATTGGCGGCTGCCTGACCATTGCCCCCATGGCAGCACCGATTGTCGGCGGTTATCTGCAGGAGTATGCCGACTGGCAGTACAGCTTTTACGTGATGGCAGCCATGGCGGTGATTGCAATACTGGCACTGACGCTCTTGCCAGAACACAAGCCGGAAACAACCATGGAAACCACATCGAAAAATTCTGTGCTGGCAGGCTATAAAGCGGTGCTGACGGATGCCCGCTACCTGCGCTTTACCATCGCCGCCGGTGCGGCATTTGCCGGAGCCTTTGTGTTTGTTGCCGGAGGCTCCTTTGTGGTTATTGGTCAGTTAGGCATTTCTCCGGCCACCTATGGCTACCTGTTTGCTGTGGCTATTGCCAGCTACCTGCTCAGTGCATCCATGGGCCCAAAACTGTCCGCCAACATGAGCCGGAGCCAGAGCACCCTGGTCGCTGGTAGCCTGTTGATGATTGGTGCCATGGTTTCCCTGGTGAGCGGTCTGCTGACGGATGGTCAATCTATCACCGGCTATGTTGCGGGTATCGCTATTTATGAACTGGGTCTCGGTCTGTTTATGCCGCTCTGTCAGGCCAGGGCCACTGAACATATGAAAGAGAATATGGGTACCGCAGCGGGCCTGATTTTCTTTATTGAGATGCTGCTGGCAACACTGATCAGTGCACTGATCGGCTTTCTGCCTGAAGCGGGTACCCTGTCGCTGTCAGCGATCACCTTAATCGCAGTTGCCATCTCCGGTGTCTGTCTGATGAAAACCAGCGATGTTTCAGAAGCCACGCCACAGGCTGCCTGAATCTGTTGCTATCGAAGCGGGTATGAATCACCATACCCGCTTTCTCATTGGGCTTGCCAGTAGGTCCGGCAGTGCGCTTTGTTAGCAGGCCATATATACATACCATTGTCGATAGTACTATTATCCGGTACCATTGAGGCTATACTGTTTACCAAACAAGACAATGAAAAAGAAACATGCCACGACACTGCGCAAACTGTTTGCCAGACCAGTCAGCGGCAGCATTCACTGGGCCGATATTGAAAGCTTATTTCTGGGCCTTGGTGCCAAAGTTGAAGAACGTGAAGGCAGCCGGATCAAGGTGGTACTGTTTGGTGAGGTAAGGATCTTTCACCGCCCACATCCGTCACCGGATACCGACAAGGGCGCGGTGGCCAGTATCCGCCGGTGGCTGGAGAACCACGGAGTGACGCCATGATTAACCAGATGAACATCAACGGCTATACCGCCATCATTACTTACGACCCGGACATTGATCTGTTTCGGGGCGAGTTTATTGGCCTGAACGGCGGCGCAGATTTTTACGCGGCGGATGTCAAAAGCCTGCACCAGGAAGGCAAGGTCTCCCTGAAAGTGTTTCTGGAGGCCTGTCAGGAGGAAGGCATAGAGCCACGCAAGTCTTTCTCCGGCAAGCTGAACCTGCGTATTGACCCGGATCTGCACGAATCCGCCAGTGTGGCAGCAGCGGCCAGTAACCGCAGTTTGAATCAGTTTATTAATGATGCATTGCGCCAGAGCCTGAATTAATAGCTTCTGTGTCTGGTAAGCGTAAAGACGACGTTTTCAGAAAACTCAAGGAACAAATGACCAATGGCCACTGATAGCAAGGACATTAGATCGGTTGATTCTGTGTATATGGAGATGGCCCACTCCCTGGCCAAATTATCAAAGTGTGTGCGCCTTCAGGTAGGCTGTCTGCTGGTCAAGGATGGACGGGTACTTTCCACAGGGGTTAATGGCACGCCTTCAGGCTATATCAACTGTAATGAGGCTGACTACGAAGAACACCACCCCTGGTCACTCAGGCATGAAATTCATGCTGAACTCAATGCGGTTATCTGGGCAGCACGGTCGGGTACTCCCATTGAGGGGGCTACCGCTTATGTAACCCACAGCCCCTGTGACCAATGCACCAAAAACCTGTTAGCGGCCGGTATCCGGCGCATTGTTTATGACATCCAGTACGACCGCAATCCTCAGGAAGAACTATCACAGTTCTGTCGGGAAAACGGCGTTGCCATTGAGCAGGTATCCATTAAATAACATCCGAGACATGCTGTGGATCGATAAAATTACGAAAGTCATAGAACTTATCTGCCCAATCGGAATAGTCGTCAAGGGAGTGGCCATACAGTGAGCGACAGGTCTGGCCTTTTCCCTTCTGGTAGGCGAACTCCCAATAAATATCTTTCATGACATGGGCCGCTGTTGAGAATTGAGCACCAAACTGCACACAAAATTCAGGATGAACGTGACCTATCAGACAGTTAATGTCCTTTTTCAACAACTCGGGGTCCCTGAACCAAAGTGATGCGGGCAAGCACTGAAAGGCTTGCTGAAAAACAGATTCCACCTGTTCATGCACACAGTGCAAAATCGATAACCGTAATTCTGCTTTTAACGCCTGGATCGATTGTCCAGAATAGCTACATTGGGCATACAGCGCCTGATTATCAAAGCTTTTGCATCTCAACAGCCACTGTTTATTTTGGATAAAGTGTAACTGTGCTACCGGATTTTCAATCTTACCCACATATTGATCAATGACTGCCAGAATCCCATTATAATTTTCCCGGCCTATGTCAAGGAGGAGCAACCGATTGGTTAAATCATTTCTGAAAGCGCGGGTATACATCCAGTGACGCTCAACTTCTTTTATTGACAGGCCAAAAGGAATTTTAACGCCCTGGTTCACACTAAAGCGAACCGGTTCAGGCTTGCCAGTCACCAGTTGCCATTGGTTTTCGTCCGGGCTCTGTTGCTGATCGGTTTGTTCCTCAAGCTCTGATTCACGGTCAAGGTTTCGCCCAAACTCAGGATCGGGCATTTGCATAGCAAAATGCTTTTCACTCTGAACGTCAGGTAGCTTTTGCTCCTGGCAATGTTCCTGGCAAGCTTGCTTACTGACAACATCAGGCGGGCTCTTTTTCCTGGCTTTGCTTTTCCTGGCAGGCCCACTTTCTGGTGCCCTTCCCTCAGCCTCTTTACGGTGAAATTTCTTATCTCCCGATAATGAAAGGGCATTTTTTTCAGATTGAATGTCCTCTAACCGGTTCTCCAATTGCAGCACTTTTTCACCAACCAGTTTAATCTCCATGGGGGTTTTAAACCTGACCGACCTTACATTGCTCTTATCTGCATGGTCATGTAAAAAACATCGGTAAACTTTCCAATGCTTCAATGAACCTGACAGGTCTCCCCGTTTTTCAAGCAACATGGCAAGATATTTATTCATTTCAGGCCGTGAGCCAATCACCGCCCGATAGTTAAGTTCTGCTTTATTCAGCAGGCCGGTGAATTGATCACTTGACTCACCCTGAGAGTTGGCGAGCTTTTCGTAAAGAATACCTAACAATGCTTTTACACACACATCTTTAACGTTGTCCTTTTCAATAAACTGAATCGCTAATTGATACTTACCCTTTGAGGCCATGCAAAGTCCGAAATAAAGTGTTTTACTTTTATGCCTGGCAAATTCAAGAAGTGCTGATGCCTTGGCAGGATTACCCTGCATAAAGTAATACAGGGCGACTCTTTCAGAACGCAATCGTGCACTTCGTGACGATCCACGCATCAATAGAATTAATTCATAAGCATAATCCATAGCTCTTTTGACTATTTCAGCAGATTGATTTTTATGGTCATTTATTTCAACTTGAATGAATTCCAGGTATTCAAGTGCCTTTTCCGGATTCAAAGTGGTACAGTAAGGCCAACGGGAAAACCCAAGATCATTCCAGAGCATGGTTAACAGTGCCAGAGTATTGTATTTTGCCGAGTTTTCAGCAACACTTCTAAATACTTCAACATCCTCCAGGACTTCTGCAATTGCAAAGCAAGTACATTTTGCCAGTGCAATCTCTGACTCCTGTTTAGGGCATCTCTCCAATGCCGAGCTTAATGTGGCTAATTGGACCCTGTCCGTCGTTTTCCAGCGATAATTTACCAAAAATCCTGCAGCGAGAAAGTTTAAAACCCAATAGTCAGCAACACGACAAATGCCTTTTTCAATGCTGGCAATCGTCATTTTATGAAGAATACGGTTGTATGTTTTTACCTGTCCCGGAACGGCTAACCTGACAGCGGCATTTTTTCCGGAAGAGTAACCATGGGATGACATTGAGTATTCCATGGTTACCTTGTTGTAAAATTGCCCCAATGCCTGAAGAAAAGCAAAATAGGCAATCTCTTTCTCATGAACGGCCAACTCTGTTTCTAATAAAAGTGCGTTAAAGTAGTTGTCAAGAAAGTCAATATTGCCAGCATTAACTACTTCAACATAATGATCATCATAATATTCCTGGTAGAGATGGTGAAAAATAATCACTATTTTATCAAGTTTGGTCAAACTAAAGGGGGATCTTGCAACTTCAGCCAATTGTCCCTCCTGCTGTTCCCTGGCACTGTTACTGTTTACGGCTCCCGGTTCATCCCGGTATCGACACTCTTCTACATCACCTGAAGCAGGGCTATGCATTTGGCACCGATTATAGCCAGCCATAACCGTTTCATGGTGAACTTTTTCAATAATAGATCTTATTCTAACCATGGCCTCTTTGCATTCTGACTCTTTAGCGAGTAACTTTGAAGATAAAGAACTTAAACTATTGCTATCACTGTCCCCTTCTGATGAGACAACTGTTTTTTTCAACTTCTCAAAAGCTTCCAGAAAAAGCTTGTTTTTATCAATAGACTCAATAGATTCTTCCAACTCCTTATCAATGGCCTTCATTTGCTCACATACTGAATAAAATTTCGTTAAGGATTCAATTTCAGGAAAGTATTTATCGTTATCGGGCAGCCACCATAAATTCAACACCTTGATGAGAGCATTGCCATTTGATGGTGGTATTAAGTCTCCGAGAGAATGAATCATACTGAATGCTTCCTGCTCACTTGACATGCCGTACAACATTCTTATGAGGAAATTCTTCTGAATATACAGAGCCGCCAACTTAAACCTGATCAATTCCTGATGGGGTATCTCACCATGAACCCTGGTGAGATCAATAATCTGTTGTTTTATTTCGTCAAGCTGCCGGGCTAATATCTCCGGATCCTGAGCTGCCTGATGCTCAGTCTGCTTTGTGCGCTCCGGTTGCACATCCTGTTGAGCACCTTCACACAGCGATTCCTGCGCCACATTATATTGGCTGGCTTGCAACGGATCATGGGTAATGACGCCATGAGACTGTTCGGGCACGGCAATGACACGAACTTCCCTGTTCACAATGCTCTTCCCTTGACCATCTCTGAACGTGCCCGCTTCCGTGAAATCGTTATCACCGACCAATACTGTTGGTGTAACGTTCAACGGTTGTGTATCAGAACACACCTCCCCGCCCTCAAAGCTGTGCCTTACCGGGGTGTGGCTGCTACTTATTGGGTTCATAATCTGTCGCCTGTTTATTTATATTGATCAATAGATACCCTGGAAAAGATTCTCAGTAAGACCCTCTAAATAATGTCCGAAAGATGTTGAGGATCGATAAATTTACGAAATTTATAGAACTTTTCAGCCAAATTGGCATAGTCCCCGGGGGAGTGGCCATACAGTGAGCGACATGTCTGGTCGGTTACCCTCTGGCAGGTAAACTCCCAATGAATATCTTGCATGACATGGGCCGCTGTTGAAAATTGAGCGCCAACCTGTACACAAAATTCAGGATGAACGTGATCTATCAGGCATTTAATGTCCTTTTTCAACAACTCGGGATTACTGAACCACAGAGGCGAAGGTAAGCACTGAAACGCATGCTGAAAAACAGACTCCACCTGTTCCCGCACACATTGCAAAATAGATAACCGTAACTCTGCCTTTAATGCCGGGATTGTTTGGCCAGAACGACGACAATGGACATAAAGTGCACGGTTATCAAAACTCTTACATCTCAACAACCACTCTCTATTTTGTATGAAGTGTAACTGTGCTACCGGATTGTCAGTTTCGCCCACATATTGATCAATCAGTTTCAAAACCCCATCATAATCTCCCCGCCCAATGTCAAGGAAGAGTAGCCGATTGGTTAAAACATTTCTTAAATTGCGGGTATTTCCCCAGTGACGCTCGACTTCTTTTATTGAAAAGCAAACAGGAATTTTAACGCCCTGATACACAACAAGCCGAAACGGGTCAGACTTTCCAGTGACCAGCTGCCATTGGTTTTCGTTCAGGCCCTGTTGATAATCGTGTTGAGGATCGGTTTGTCCCTCAAACTCTGATCCACTGGTAAGATGTAGCTCAGCCCCGGGATTCGGCACTTGAATAGAACAACGCTTTTCGCTGTGGATGTCTGCTGGCTTTTGTTCCTGGCAAGCCGGTTTCCTATCGGCAGCAGGTTGGCTCTTTTTCTTGCCTTTCCTTTTCCTGGCATGTTGACGTTCAGGCTTCTTTTCCACAGTTCCCTGGCCATAAGATTTATCATCACCCAATAGTGACTCTGCCTTTTTCTCAGATTTAATTCCCCCTATCAGGCTCTCCAATTCCAGAATTTTTTCACCAACCAGTTTAATCTCCATGGGAATTTTAAACCTTACCGACCTTATATTACTTTTATCTTCCTGATCATGTAAAAAACAGCGGTAAGCTTTCCAGTGTTTTAGCGAGTCTGACAGATGACCTCGTTTTTCAATCAACATGGCTAAATATTTATTCATTTCAGGCCGTGAGCCAATCACGGCCCGATAATTAAGCTCTGCTTTTGTGAGCAATTCATTATATTCTTCAGATGACTCTTTCTTAGAGCTGGCCAGCCTTTCGCACAGAATACCTAACAGTGCTTTAATACAAGCATCTTTAATTTTATCCTTCTCAATAAACTGAATGGCAAACAGGTATTCACCCTTTGATGCCATGCAAAGCCCAAAATAAAGCGATTTGCTTTTACCCCTGGTAAATTTAAGAAGTTCCGATGCCTTTTGAGGATCATTCCGCATAAAGTAATACAGGGCGATTCTTTCAGAATACAGCTGTGAAATCGGGGTCGATCCCTGCATCAATTTATTAAATTCATAGGCAATATCCATGGATTGCTTCAGCAATTCGGCGCTTTGATTATCATTACTGTTTATTTCATATCGAATGAATTCCAGATATTCAAGTGCTTTTTCCGGATTCAAGGTGTTTGAGTATGGCCAACGGGAAAACCCGAGATCATTCCAAAGCATGGTTAATAGCGCAAAGGTATTGTATTTTTCAGAATTATCAGCAACACTTCTGTACGCTCCAACATCCTCCAGGACTTCTGCGATAGAAAAACAGGTATATTTTGCCAGTGCAATTTCCGATTCCTGTTTAGGGCTTCTCTCCACCGCCATGCTTAGAGAGGTTAATTGAGCCCTGTCTCTGGATGTCCAGCGATAATTCATCAGTAATCCTGAACCGAGCAGGCTTAAAACCCAAAAGTCAGCACTCTGACAGACATCCCTTTTAATACAGTCCATCGCCATTTTATGAAGCCTGGCATTGTAAGTTATTGCCTTATTATAATGAGCTGTTTTTACATAATTACTTTTTCCAGCACAGTAACTGACTGTACACTCCATAGCTATCTTGTAGTAAAAATGTCCTAATGATTGTAGAAAAGCAAACCAGGCGATCTCTTTCTCATAAACGGATAACTCTGTTTCCAATAAAAGCTCGTTAAAATAATTATCAAGAACATCAATATTGGTAAGATTAAGTGATTCAATATACATTTTATTGTTATGTATTTGGTAAAGATGGTGGAAAATAACCACTACTTTATCAAGCTTGGTCAAACTGAAGTCAGACTTCATAGCTTTGGATGACCGATCTAATAACTCCCTCTGAATACTATTGCTTTTTACGCCTTCCGATTCATCCCGGCAAGGATTATCCTCTACATTACTTAAAGCAGAGCCATGCACTTGAGATTTATTCTGGCTGGCCGTAAAACATTCATTGCTCCCTTTTTTAAGAAGTCTGCCCAAGACCTCTTTGAACTCTTTTTCACTGAAACATTCTGAAGTAAGAGAACTTGCAGTGCTGCTATCACCGCTTCCTTCTAATGGGATCAGCTTTTTTTTCAACTCGTCGTTAAAAAGCAACCGGCCTTTGTCAAAAGGCTCGTCAACTGTATTCAAATTCCCGAGAGCTGTCTCCAAATACTCACTAACAGAATTAAGCCTCTTAAAAGAAATAATGGTTGTTTCAGGAAAGTATTTCGCGTTACCGGGAAGCCACCATAAATCCAGCACCCTCATGAGAGCAGCACCATTTGATGACTGTGGTAATAAGTCTCCAAGCGATTCCAACTTACTGAATGCTTCCTCCTGACTTGCCATGCCGTACAACATTCTTGTGAGGATATTCTCCTGGATATACAGTGCAGCTAACTTAAATCTCATCAATTCCTTTTGTGGTATCTCACCATGAACACTGGTGAGTTCAATGATCTGTGTTTCTATTTCATCAAGCTGCCGGGTCAACATCTCCGGGTCCAGAACTGTTTTTTGTTCAACATGTTCGGCACTCTGCGGTTTAATTTCCTGTGACGCACCTTCACATAGCGCTACCTGAGCCGTTTCACTCTGGCTCGGTTTCAATAGGGCACGTGTACTGACTCCATGAAACTGTTCGGACACTTCAATTACACGAACCTCCCTGTTAACAAAGCTCTTCCCATGACCATCTCTGATCGCGGCTGCATCAGTCAGCGCTTGATCACTTGTTGGAGTAACCATCAACGGCCGTGTATCAGAAGACATCTTCCCATCCCCGGAGTTAAGCCTTATCCGGGTGTGGCTGCTACTCATTGGCTCCATGATTTATCTCCTGCTTATCTATTTTTTCAAAGCAATTGGATACCCTCGATGGAAGAAGGTTTCACTATTTTGGTACCATAGGTCTTTTATTTACAGAACCCATACACTTACACTGCTTCCTGACCCAACAGAAACCAGAGGCATCCGGGAGCCAAGTTCTGGTACTATGCCCGCTAGAAAAAATAACATTGGTCTGCTATCTATGCTGCAAGCTTCGCCACACCAAAAAAAAGCCCTCTCTGACCTGACACAACTGCTGGAAAAACGCATTCTGATCCTTGATGGTGCCATGGGCACCATGATCCAGGACTATAAGCTGGAGGAAGCGGACTACCGTGGCGAACGCTTTGCCAGCCATGCCTGCGATGTGAAGGGCAACAATGATCTTCTGGTATTGACCCGTCCGGACATTATTCAACAGATCCACCGGGAGTATCTTGAAGCCGGTGCCGATATTCTGGAAACCAACACCTTTAATGCCACCACCATCGCCATGGCAGATTACCAGATGGAAGATCTGGTACCGGAAATTAATCACCAGGCAGCCCGTCTTGCCCGGGAAGTGGCCGATGAATTTACCCGGGCCAACCCGGATAAACCCCGTTTTGTCGCTGGTGTTCTTGGCCCAACCAACAGAACCGCTTCCATCTCCCCTGATGTCAACAATCCCGGCTATCGAAATACCAGTTTCAACGAACTGGTGAACGCCTATCAGCAGGCCGCCAAAGCATTGATTGAAGGCGGCGCTGATATCCTGCTGATAGAGACCATTTTTGACACCTTGAACGCCAAAGCGGCCATCTATGCGGTGCGAGACCTGTTCGACCAGCTGGGCTTTGCCTTGCCGATCATGATTTCCGGCACCATTACCGATGCTTCCGGTCGCACCCTGTCGGGTCAAACGACAGAAGCCTTCTGGAATTCGGTCGAACATGCCCGGCCACTGTCCGTTGGTCTGAATTGTGCCCTGGGTGCCAGTGAGTTACGCCCCTATCTTGAAGAACTGTCCAACTGCGCAGGTACCTGGACCAGTGCTCACCCCAATGCCGGTCTGCCCAACGCGTTTGGTGAATATGACCAGAGTCCCGATGAGATGGCAGAGATTGTTGCCGGGTTTGCCCAATCCGGCCTGGTCAACATTATTGGTGGCTGCTGTGGTACCACACCGGCACACATTAAAGCCATTGCCGACAAGGTTGCTGAAATTCCCCGACGAGCCATGCCGACCATTCCGGTGGCCTGTCGTTTAAGTGGTCTGGAGCCATTTACCATTGATCGGGACTCATTGTTCGTCAATGTCGGTGAGCGCTGTAACGTCACCGGTTCCGCCCGCTTCAAACGTTTAATTATCGAAGAAGATTACGATACGGCCCTGGATGTTGCCCGTGACCAGGTGGAAAACGGTGCCCAGATTATCGACATCAACATGGATGAAGGAATGCTGGATGCCAAAAGCGCTATGACTACATTCCTGAATCTGGTGGCCTCTGAACCGGATATTTCCCGGGTCCCGATCATGGTGGACTCCTCCAAGTGGGAGGTCATCGAAGCCGGGCTGCAATGCATTCAGGGCAAGGGCATTGTCAATTCCATCAGCCTGAAGGAAGGTGAAGATATCTTCCGCCGTCAGGCCCGTCTTTGCCGCAATTATGGGGCCGCCGTTGTGGTTATGGCCTTTGATGAGCAGGGGCAGGCGGATACCGAAGCCAGGAAAATAGAAATATGTCAGCGGTCGTACGACATTCTGGTCAATGACGTCGGTTTCCCGCCCCAGGACATTATTTTTGACCCCAATATTTTTGCCGTGGCCACCGGTATTGATGAGCACAATAACTATGCGGTGGATTTCATCAATGCGGTTCAATACATTCGTGAGAATCTGCCCCACGCCATGAGTTCCGGTGGGGTCAGTAATGTCTCTTCTCTTTCCGGGGGAACAACCCGGTTCGGGAAGCCATTCATGGGGTCTTTCTCTACCACGCCATCAAGGCCGGACTGACCATGGGCATTGTCAATGCCGGGCAGCTGGAGATCTATGAAGAAATTCCCCCGGAGCTGAAAGACAAGGTTGAAGACGTCATCCTCAACCGCTCAGCGAATGGGACTGAAGCGCTGCTGGCCGTTGCAGACCAATATCGGGAAGGTGGTTCTTCCGGCAAAAAAGAGGAAGATCTGGCCTGGCGGGAATGGCCTGTTAACAAACGGCTGGAACATGCGCTGGTCAAAGGCATTACCACCTGGATTGTTGACGATACTGAAGCAGCAAGACTGGCCGCCAGCCGTCCTATTGAGGTGATTGAAGGCCCACTGATGGATGGCATGAACGTGGTGGGTGACCTGTTTGGTGCGGGTAAAATGTTTCTGCCCCAGGTGGTGAAGAGTGCCCGGGTGATGAAACAGGCGGTTGCGCATCTTGTGCCCTTTATAGAAGAAGAGAAAGGCGAGAGTGCCAGATCCAATGGTAAGATTCTGCTGGCCACGGTCAAAGGTGATGTACACGACATTGGTAAAAACATTGTCGGTGTCGTTCTGGCCTGTAACAACTTTGAGGTTATTGACCTTGGGGTGATGGTTCCCTGCGAAACCATTCTGAAAACCGCAGTGGAAGAAGACGTTGATATTATCGGGCTCAGCGGTCTGATCACCCCGTCACTGGATGAAATGGTTTATGTGGCCAGTGAAATGCAGCGTCAGGGCATCAAACGCCCACTGATGATTGGTGGAGCGACCACATCACGGGCCCATACGGCGGTAAAAATTGAGCCGCAGTTCCAGGATGATCTGGCCATCTATGTCACCGATGCCTCCCGCAGTGTGGGGATTTCAACCCGGCTGATGAGTGATTCATTAAAGCCCGCCCTGGTGACAGAGACCCGCTCCGAGTATGAAAAAATCCGGATCCGTCACGGAAAACGGAGCAACAAACGGGCACTGCTCACTTACCAGGAAGCCCTGGATAACGCCTGCAAACCGGACTGGTCCCGATACCAGCCACCGGTTCCGACGTTTACCGGCGTTAAAGTGTTCGATGACTTCCCGCTGGAAGAACTGGTCAATTACATCGACTGGACCCCGTTCTTTATGACCTGGGATCTGGCCGGTAAGTTTCCCGCCATTCTGAAAGATGAAGTGGTCGGCGAAGCAGCCACCAGCCTGTATCACGATGCACGGCAGATGCTGGATAAACTGATCAACGAAAAGTTGATCCGTGCCCGGGCAGCCATTGGTTTCTGGCCCGCCAACCAGATCAATCACGATGACCTGGCCATCTATCAGGATGAAAAGAGAAGCGACATCAAAGCAACCCTGCACCACCTCCGCCAGCAAGCACCAAAACCGGAGGATAAGCCCAATTACAGCCTGTCTGACTTTGTGGCCCCAAAATCGTCCGGTCTGCCAGACTATGTGGGTGGTTTTGTGGTGACCGCAGGTATTGGTGCAGACCAACTGGCCAGGCAATATGAACAAGCCGGTGATGACTACAACAGCATTATGGTGAAAGCACTGGCAGACCGTTTTGCCGAAGCGTTTGCGGAATGTATGCATGAAAAAGTGCGCAAGGAGTTCTGGGGTTATGCCTCCAATGAGCAGCTCAGTAATGAAGAGCTGATCAGGGAGAAATACGCCGGTATTCGTCCAGCCCCCGGCTACCCGGCCTGCCCGGACCATACGGAGAAAACGGCATTGTTCGCTCTGTTGAACGGTGAAGAAAATGTCGGCGTGTCACTCACTGAACACTTTGCCATGATGCCTGCGGCCAGTGTCAGTGGCTGGTATTTCTCCCATCCTGAAGCGAAATATTTCGGCCTGGGTAAAATCGATAAAGACCAGTTGGAAGTATACGCAGAACGTAAAGGCTGGTCTTTAGCAGAAGCGGAACGCTGGCTTCGCCCCAATCTAACCAGTTAGACCTGATAAATTGCACAGTTCAAAGTCTCAAAAGTAACCGGAGGGCAGTTTGCCCTCATACTTTTCATTCCACAAACGTTGAGGATCTATACTCTGCGCCAAATGACAATCACGCTCACTGTGATGTTGCAACAGACGTATCAACTCTGATGCGAACTGCCTGATTGTTTCTGGCATGTCACTCAGCCCGGACTTTTCGACTTTTTTGAGATTTTCTGAAAAAAGACACTCAGGGCAGATCAACGACGGGTTATCAGAGAACCAGATACAATTACCCGGCATCAATCCAGCCCGGGCGATTATTGATACAAACCATTTTATATCATTCATTTTTGAATAATCATCACACCACAATTGATGAAAGCAACTCATAGTTTCTAACTTTGTGGTCTTATGATCCCTGAACCAGTCTTGAAATGCTGTATAGCAAAGCTCAACATATTTGTTATGGTAAACATCCCCTATATACTTGTTAATACTATTGAACCGGGAACCCAACACTGAATAACATTTACTATTCAAGCCAATAAAATTCACCAGATTAGCCCGCCTTTTATCGCCTAAATCTAATTCAAGATGAATGCCCATGTAGTTAATGTACAAATGTTGTAAATCCTTTTCTGCCAGGGCCATTGGAACAGTCGGCCTTTTATTACTACGTATACTTACAACAGTCTGGAATTTTCTAAACTCTGCATAACTTGTATCCAGCAGTGCTCTTGTGTCAAATAGTTTGTTTAATTCCATATCATCCAGACAGGGGATATTCTCATCAGGCAAGCGCTGGAATGCGACCGATCTGACCAATTCACAGAATTCTTTTTTCAGTATTAAAACTTTGTTGATACCCAGTCGATCAATTCGTTCATGCATACATATTGAGCATTGGATATCCTCATCAAGTTGATTAATACATTCAATCATATGTTCGTCATGGAAGGAAAAACTACCTTGGAAAAACTGCTTCCGTGCTAATAAAGAACTTTGAGTATCTTCTTCCCGATCATCCCGAAAGGGTAACAATAGCCCATAGAGATAGAGCTTCTTTTCTTCATCAGTCATTGAGCTTTGATTTTCAGAGATATATTTATCAGACTGGTCCTTCACCGACTTCATTTGGCTGCGTGACGTCAACATACTGGTCATAACATTTTTTTTGAGGAAATCTTCCACGTTATCCTTATTTTCATCCGGCATTTCAGCCATTAAAAAATCAACGGCTGAATGAACCGGAGCATCAATGATAATTTTCTCAACAGCCATTTTCACTAACGGTGATCGCTCCATAATCCGCAGGAACCCACTGAGCCATCTTAACAGGTTAATACTCAGGGGAAATTTGCACTGTTCCGGGCTAATAATGCACTCTCCATTGACAACAGCCCGTGACAATGCCATGACCTCAGCTGTGGTTAATAGTTGTCGGTTTTCAAGTGTTGATAAAAACTGCAGATTATCGGCCACAGAACCTGATCTTCTAATGCCAGTGATCGTTCTGTCTTGTATAGATCTGAACAAGGATACCGTGCTTTTGCGTTCAAAATGACTGGTGACCAATGGTTTATTGCCAACATCGGCCATGGCTTCTTGTAAATCCTGTACACATAGCGGTTTTGATGATGTTATGTTCATAATAATTTCAGGTTTCTGTACGGTTTTTTTATTGGACTTTTTTTTGCCCGATAGTTCATAAATGCTGGAGATATTTAGCTTAATGAAGCAAAGGCTTGCCACCATTTTTCAGTTAGGCGTACCTATCATGCTGGCCATGCTCTCCCAGAGCATGATCAACCTTGTTGATGCCGCACTGGTGGGCCCCCTGGGAGAAGGTGCCCTTGCCGCTGTGGGTGCTGGCAGCTATGCGAATTTTGTCGCGCTATCGTTGATGACCGGCCTTTCAGCGGCTGTCCAGGCCCAGGTTGCCCGCCGCGTTGGTGCAGGCCGCCTTGATGAATGTGCCATGCCAACCAATCATGGATTGATGATCGCATTCTGCTTTGCCATGCCAGTCAGTCTTATTCTGGTCATCGCTTCCCCCTGGTTGCTGGCGTTATTTGATCAGGGCTCTCCCACCTTTAAAGGGGACGCAACGGACTATTTTCAGATTCGGGTCATGGCCCTTACCGCAGCCGCCATGAACCTCTCATTTCGAGGTTTCTGGAACGGCATTGGTGAGCCAAACGGTTTTCTGAAACTGCTGGTCTGCACCCATATTTGCAATGTGATCTTCAGCTTTATCCTGATCTACGGAAAACTTGGCCTGCCGGCCCTGGGCGTGCAGGGTGCGGCCCTGGGAACCTTGCTGTCCATGTACCTGGGAGCCTTGCTTAATTTCCGGATGCTGAATAAGCGAGCCAGAAAATTCGGATTCCTGACCCACTGGAGAAATTGGCCGGCCTTAAAGCGCCTGGTTCTTCTGGCGATTCCTGACTCCCTGCAACAGACCCTGTTTGCCCTTGGCATGATGATGCTGTTTGCCATTGTTGCCCAATTAGGTATCCGTGAAATGGCCATCGCCCATGTGTTGATGAATACCTCTTTGATGCTGATACTGCCGGGTCTGGGCTTGGGCATGGCTGCCAATACCCTGGTCAGCCAGAGTCTGGGAGCCCGGGAGCCGGAGGTTGCCTGGCGCTGGGGGCAGGAAGTCATGTATACAGCCAGTGCCGTGTTACTGGTACTGAGCCTGCCGTTGATTTTTACCCCGGAGGCTGTGCTGTCACTCTTTCTCCACGATCCTTCACTACTGGCAATGGGCTCAATCCCGATGCAGTTAACCGGCATAGGCATTGTTCTGGATGCGCCCTCCCTGGTCTTTATTCAGGCTTTACTGGGAGCGGGTGCCAACCGAACGGTGCTCTATATCCGATTTGTTGCACAGTGGCTGATTCTGTTGCCGCTGTGCTGGCTTATAGGCCCTGTTCTGGGGTTTGGACTTACCGCCGTCTGGTCAGTACCCATACTGCAGAGAATGATTACCTCCGTCAGCTTCCTGGTTGTCTGGCGCTCACGGCGCTGGAGTAAAATACAGATTTAAGGAAGGCATTTTCCCGATTAAACAGCAACTCATCCGATTCAGAGCTGCAGTGTTCCAACCAGCAGCAAGCCCCTCAGGCAACATTCCGCCTTGAAGTGAGCTATGGCCAGGTTGCACTTCACCCCTGGTCGACCGTAAATGTCAGTTCGCTTTTTTCACCGGCCTCTATTTTTTGCCAGTGTTCATCGAAATTGATCAGGTCATACAGTGAAACCCCCTCCTGAAGCCTGGCAAGCACCCGTTCATCTCTGGCTTTAATCTCTTCAGCGACAGGAATCAAACGTATAGCTTCTGCCAAAGATAAAACCAGTACCCCATCATCATCACCAAAGATAATCTCACCCGGACGAACCTCTACACCGCCACACTCAACAACCCCCCGGGTATGAAATATCCGTTTTGACGTGCCTGACATTGGGGTAAACGTGTGTGCATAAACCGGGAAATTCATTGCTCTTACCGATGCCGTATCACGAAAGGCCCCGTCAATAACAAAACCGGCAACCCCTTTACGCATCGCTGCCGTTGATAACAGCTCCCCTGCCACGGCTAAAACACTGCCCTCAGTCTCAATAACCAGAACATCCCCGGATTGTGCCTCCTGAATTGATTTGATCACCGTGAGAAAGTCATTATGACAGTTCACGGTATAGGCCGATCCGATCAGCTTAAGCCCCGTCTTAAGCGGTCTTATTGCCGAGTTCATCACTCTCAGACGCTGGTCAGCATCCGCAAGATGGGATGTTTTCAAATCAGCCAGGCGGGAACGTATTTCGTTTAACTCCATAGGGAACCTCAGGTATACCGGTTATACAGCTGACCTGACCACCAGACTCTGCCGGTAAGTGCTGTCAGATCACCAACACAGGAGGCTGAAAAAGCAGAGAAGCCGAGCTCAGTACAAAAATTGATGAACGGATCAATAAAGCCAGCCTGTCTGACCAACAGGCAGACGATACTTACAAAGAGGCCAATGATTATAGCATTCCCGAGGATTTACAGTGCGCACAGGAACGTTTGAAAAAGATAAAAGCAGCAAATAAAGCACTGGAAAATTCGGGTTGGAAATTTATCAAAGCCGATTTTGTTTATGATGCTGAAGCAAAAATACTCACGCAGGAATGCCGTTCCTTCAGGGGCCAGAAGAGATCATCATTGCACTCCATCGACCGATAATACCAACTAATAATAAGTTGATATTGAGGAGCGTTCCCATGAACAGATTTTCAAGGGTCAGATGGGTCCTGCTGGTCAGTCTCTGCCTGGCCATCAAGGCTTTCAGTGCCGGTCACAGCGTCCATATCCAGATGAGCAAGAAGGCCGTTGAGTTGGTCTCTGACCCGGAGTTGAGGAGTATCCTGCAAGAGTACCAGGCGCAGTGGGTGATTGGTTCGGGCCTGCCGGACGGTGGTTACCTGAATGGTTATCCTTATGCCGAGATCAGCCACTGGTCGAAATTCCATCGTTCCTATTTCTCCCGGGTCCAGAAAACCTGCCCTCCTGACAAGCTGCAGCTGGCAGAGTGTAAAAAACTGGTTTCCCATTTTATGGGTATGGTGGCCCATGGCTTTGAGGATGAAATTTATGACACTTTATTGATGAGTTTATCCGACGAGGTGGATGGGCGTGGGGGGAATCATCTGGCCACGTCCAAGGATACCATCGTCGACAAATACGCCTTGTACGATTACCAGGGAGCCTACGATGTGCATCCTACTGCGGTATCACCGCTGGATGTGGTTTATCAGGCGCTGCAACCACTGCTGGAATCGAAAGTACAACTTAGCCACCTTGAAGAAGGACAGGGTAATATTGTGGCAGCAGCCGTTTGGGAGCGGCAGCTGGTCAATCCGTTCAGCAATCTTATGGACAGCCGGTTATACCCATGGCTCCGGCAGAACTACCGGGACGGCATTGGCGGCATCAATTATACCGGTATCAGTGTTGCGAGGTTATGGGATTACTACTGGGCAAGGTTCAAGGGGCATGATCAGGTTGAGCCACATTTTACGGTGTATCCTGAACCAGGGGGAACTATCGGCCTGAATAGCAATATTGGCCGTGGACGTTTTATGTTTATTGCTGATCGGCCACTTTCTTATTTTTACAGGGAACTTGAGCTGCAAAAGTTGATGCTCGATGGCTCGTGGCAGGAAATCGCCTCTAAAAATCACTATCGTTATGATGGTTATCTCCACGCTGTTTTTCCGATTGGAGGTTTTGTCGCCGGGGAACAGTATCGGGTCAAAATGTCCTATTCCGTTGATGGACTTCATTTTGACCGGGAACTGATATGGAATGCCACCGCAGCAGGTATTCCCTGAATGGCGAGGAGTTTGTCAGATTTTTACGCAGTCGGTCAGTGGAAAATCTGAAAGTCTCCTAGACTGATATGTAATAAAAACATAACAGGGAAAGAATGATGACGTTGCCTCATCTTGACTCACAACAGGTATTACACCCTTCCCAAGGGCCTTTGCTTCCCCCGGATCAAGTTTCAACTGACTCGCCAGGCAGCGTCTTTGTGGTACCGCCTTTAACCACTCCCCAGGATAATTTTACCGACATTGCCCAGGTTCCCTTGGAAAAGCGCACTATTAAGGTGAGCGATTACAATCTTGTCAATGAACAATCACCCTCCCGATTAAAAAAACTGGCATCGGCCATAAAAATCATTGGTGCTAATGTCATCAGGGCAGTTAATGACAGCGTAACCACCCGGCGACTGCTGCTCAGTGGCCTGTTGGGTGGTCTGGTGGGGCTGACATCCGGCGTCTTGCTGATGGCTTCGCTGACCGGGGGTCTCTCCATGGTTACCCTGATACCGTCACTCTCTATTTGCGCACCAGCAGCAGTGGTGGGGGCATTAGTGGGGACTGCCGGGGGAATGATCATGTTGGCAGGTTATGGTGTCACCAAGGGGCTGGTGCGCTCAGCAGCCTACCTCTGGCGTTCGCCGGAACAGCGCTTTCTGCATGATTACCGGCAGGCGGCAAAAGAGTTGGAGTCGCTGGAAGAAGAGCGTGTCAACAACCGTCACATGCGCTCTGAAAAATATATGCGGATTGGCATATTAAGAGCTTATCTGGAGCCCCGGCGCGCTGAATGTCACCAGCTGTTGGTCGCAGGCAATGTCCCCGATAAAGTCTGGCGTCAATATGGCTTCCACTCGGGCAATAATATTCCTCCCTCTTCGATGGTTTGAGTCTATTCCCGAATAGCCTCCCAGGAGGCTGACCGAGCATTCCCTATTAAATTGTTAGAAAACTATTTTCCCTTTAATCAAGGGCTTATCTGCCTGTTGCAGGCAACTGCTGACGCCAGAATCCACGCTTACTGCGGGCAGCTTGTGCCTTGCATCTCCGGTGATGTTTTTTGTACGATGCTCTTGCTCTGGCGAACAAGAATGAAAACAGTGGTTACTGTGATTCCGCCCCTTGAATGGACTTTTTTACAACCATCACAAACTATTCTTCTTGCCGAATGTCTAAACTGTTCAAGATTGATTCCAGAGTCTTCAGTTATGAGGATGAATTGTTAAGGAAGTGTGTTGTATGTCTCAGGCTGAAATTGTTCACCACTCGAGCAACGATGAAAAAGTCAGGGCTTTTTTCAAGGGTGCCGCAGCCATTATTCCGCTGATTGTCGCGGTCCTGCCCTGGGGTATCCTGACCGGATCGCTGGCTATTGAGTCGGGCTTTGACCCGGTTCAGAGCCAGGCACTGTCAGGCATTATTTTCGCCGGTGCCGTTCAGCTGGCCATTATGGGCATGATCCAGGCCGGAGTGGGTTTGGGCAGCATTCTGATTTCAGCCCTGCTTATTACCTCCCGCCACTTCCTTTACTCCATGGTGATGCGGAAGAACATCAGCCCGCTGCCGCTCAAATGGCGTCTCGCCCTGGGCTTCCTGTTAACCGATGAACTGTTCGCCATTGCCAACCCCGGTCAGCTGAAACGCTTTGACCGCTGGTACGCACTGGGAGGAGGATTATGCTTTTATCTTGGCTGGAATCTTGCCACCCTTGGCGGCATCATCGCTGGCGCAAGCTTTGAAAATCTTGATGCCCTCGGATTGGATTTTGCCATTGCCGCCACATTCATTGCGCTGGTTATCCCGAGTATCAAAAATGCCCCGGTGCTGGTCTGTGTGCTCACTGCACTGGTGACGTCGGTCATATGTGAGGTAATGCATATTCAGGCGGGCCTGCTGATTTCAGCCCCCCTGGCCATGATGACTGGTTTTGCCTATGCCAAAGCCACCACCGGGGGAGAAAGATAATGGATACCTGGATTATTCTGTTCACCGTAGCGGCCCTGGTTTTTGGTAGCCGTTTTCTCCTGATGGAACCCTGGTTACCTCTCAAACTCAGTGCAACGGTTCAGCAGGTATTGAGTTTTTCCGCCCCCGCCGTGCTAACAGCAATTGCCGCACCAATTGTGTTTATTCGTGATGATCAGTTCCACCTGTCCATGGACAATCATTATCTTATTGCCGGCATTATCGTGGTATTTCTCGCCCTGATTACCAGAAGCACATTACTGACCGTAACCCTGAGCATGCTGTCATTTCTGGCTTTAAGACATTTACTATAGATGCGGAAGCGTTGCTCTAACAGAAACCCTCTTGAAGGATCAAAAATTCTCACCCTCGGGGGCGGGAATTTCAGCAGTGAATGAATCCTGCAAGTGGACTCAGCTTCAGTCTTTTATTTGGTCTTCTGGTCGATGGTGTGTTTTGATTCTGATCTCCAACAGCTCCACTGTGCATCCGGATGGGGGGTGGCTTATGGCATAAGCCTCGGTCAGATTGCCGCGAAGCTTGCCCGTGAGGGCGGTCATGGGGATGGTGACGGTCGATTCCAGCTGATCATAGGGGGTATATATCTCTGCGATCGGCTCATATTCCCAGTCATATTTATCATCGTACACCTTTGTTGAAAGGCCGATTCTGGATGGCAGGCCATTTTCTGTCCTGATACGCAGCTTCAACTCAGCTTCACAAAAACAATGTTCAGTGTACGGGATCGGTGCTGAAATCAATTCAAACGATGACTGCCCATCAAGTCGACGCAGCGTTGGCAAGTTTCTCTTTTCCTGATTCATGACAGTTACCAGTGTCTTGAAAGGCAGCTTGTCAAAGTCAGAATCAAACTGTGCTGCATGCCGATCAATTTTGTGGGCTTTTTTGTTGAATAACGAGTTGGCCCAACGATTCAGGCTCTTGGTAGCATTGGCCAGGGTATGTTCATCGAGCACACGCCCCAGTTTGTCCATCATCATTCTGGCGTCGTACAACCTTGCAGCCTGCCGGATCAGTTTCGGTGCCCGGCTGGCAATGGCATTACATTGCGCAGCCTTCTGCCCCTTCAACAGGCAGACCTGTTTTGCTGTGGTGACCACCCGTTGCCCCAGATCAGACGAAGTGGGTTCAATATGGGTACCTTCACTGAAATCATTGAACGTTTCGACGATGACCAGGTCGGGTTTTTTCTTGCGGACTTGATTCCAGCTTAATTCATAGGTGTTATCACCATTTTCTGTCTCTGGCAAATAGGAGTCACAGGGACTCCAGGGCGCTCCCCGGGTATCAACGCCCGGATATACCGGCATTGTCTTGATGCCGAGATGATCCTGGCTCCTTTGATGCCTGTCATCCAGATTATTGACGTAATGGCGGATATTTCTATGGGTACCGTATCTGACAAAATTGTTGGCAATGAAAGGATTTTCGCTATCTTTTGCCATCTGTCTTCTAGGTACCACCCAGGGATAATTACTAACGACTTGTTTTACAGTTGCCGCTTTCCACGCGCTCTTGCCGCTCATAGTATAAACCAGCCTGACTTTGGCCAGCTCAGTATTATTCTTGAAAAACTGCTCCAGTTCATTCTGATTCAGGGTCAGATCTGATCTGACCTTGCCCCAGAAGTTCAGCATAAACATCAACGGATCGCCCCGATGGTGAATACAGTGTTCATCCTGATAGTAGCGCTGGATCATCTCCTCCAGTTTTTCCTTGAACTGGGCCTCTTTCTGTTCGGGGCTGAGATTGACGCTGGCCTTGACCGTCCACTGGGGAATCCAGAGTGGAACCAGCGCAAACTCATTGCCACGATTCTTGTCAGCCAGCACCGTTTTCATATTCACGATTGCCTTGTCCGGTGACGTCTGCCGTGCTGGAAAGCCCCACTCCACGACAAAGCCATCCAGTCCCGCAATTCTGGCGGTCAATAGTTGCCATTCGTAATAATGCAGGTTATCGATGGGACTGCCTCCCACCAGGGGCCTTGGCCCGGCACCAAAACCCGGGCGGCATGAAGCGGTGTCGCAGGGGGCAGAGTTATCCGGGTTTCGCAGCTCATAGCCATTGTTAACAATATGCGTCCTGGTGATGGTGTGGGGATGCCAGCTGCAATTAACTTTAATATGAACAGACTGGATCTGTTTATTGGTGTGGTAATCAGCTAACACCATGATGGTTTCGTTGTCTGCCTTGTGCTGGCAAGGGAGCTTTATCTGTGCTTCGGATGATAATTGATCAGTTTCTACCCCGGAGGGACGGGCTTTGTCCGGGGGATCAGACAAGGCCCTTTTTTCCCGCGGGGAAGGGTAAACGTACTCTTTGATCGTCCGTATCGCCCGGCCAAAAAGACTTTCAGCCCTGCTGGGCTCGACATTTAGGTATTTACTGCAAAATTCCTCGTCGTCCAAATGGTTCAGATCATCACAAAATTCGTCATCCATTTTACCGAGATAAGGCTCGTCAATATCGAGGTGTTTAATGCTCAGGTTAAAAGCGATGGGTGGTTTCGTGTAGAGTTGAGAGTTGGAAGAAGGCAGTTCCGGCATATGAGAAAGTGTAGTATTGATAGGAAAGTGACTATTAACCATGATAATTACCATTCCTCATTAATTTCAGATGATGGTTTAATAAAGTGAGATGGACGAATAACAGCATAAGCCCTCATTGATTTAGCTATATTCTGGATAGTAAGCCATAGACAGCTAACTGAAATCTCACGTGCCTACCACCAGTTTATTCGAGTCATTGAAGATTTCCGGCTTATTTTTCAACAAGAATGACATAAACGACTTATCTATAATGTTAATAAGCCACCTTATATATTAAAATTGTCGTTCAGTTAAATCATGAACATTATTTATTACAGCGAGAATGCATTTCGAAGCTTTAAGCTCTATTTTCTGAGCCTTATTACACGACATAAATTTTACTTTTTCTGAATTGATATCTTAAAAGACCTCAACAAAGCCATACCGAAAAGCAAGGAATAACTGAAAACGTCAATGGTCAATTGAATAATACTTTGTGGAGCGAACACTCCCTGCATCGCTCACTATTCCACTTAATTCCACTCTGTCGTCAAACTGATGAAGGTCTAATCGGTTTACCAGGTAACGCAGAAAGCTTCATATCAATGTTTCACTTTCGATTCATTAATCGGGGCCTAAGGCTTTGCCAGAAAGCTCAATAAACAGCTAGACTAATTGGGAGGTTTTTATGGATGAGACTTTATTGGGGGCATGCTCATGTACAAATTACTTTCCGCTATATTCCTTATTCTTCTTGTTGCCGGAGTTCTGGCCAGAAGCTTTGACCTGTCGGTATACCAGGATGGCTACTATCTGCGCTACGAATTCCCACGCTACGGGAATGATACCTGGTTTGAAATCACCCTGGGTCAACGTCAGGGTCTGGCAGGGGTTATTGATCAGGTCAAAAATAAAGCCAGCAAATAACCACTGGCTTTATTTTCACGGCTATTGGCATGTCCCGCTACTTTTTACCGGAGCCTGTTATCGAACTCATCAAGTTAGACACTGACTTTTTAAAGTCTTCAATGGCCGAAACACCCAGCTTTTTAACATCCACCAGGTGTGGCTCTGCCTTGTCCAGGTACTCATCAAGATGATCGACTTCTTCATGCTGCATATCCTGCCGCTCAGCCTCCAGCTCTTGTTCGAGGCGTTTCAGGGTTGCCTTGACCTCTTTGATTTGAGCCTTTAACTCCTTCTTGTGAGCCTTGTATTCCTTGAGTGTTGTCATCATGTCCTCCTCAGGCAGTTATCGCGATCAGGATAGCAGGTAGAATGAAAAAGACACCTACCACATAGGCCAGCACCATCCATTTCTTCCGACTGGCCGCCTGGGCAAAACGGCGGGCAACCGTTGGTGGTATATTGCGAAGGAATGGAACGATGTAAATCAACAGTACGGCTGACACATTAAACAACAGGTGGACAAGTGCTATCTGCAAGGCAAAGAATCCCATGTCACCCTGGACGGCTGTTGCCGCCAGCAAGGCCGTGATCGTCGTACCGATATTGGCTCCCAGGGTAAATGGATACACCTCCCTGAGCTTGAAAATACCATTCCCGGCAAGAGGTACGATCAGACTGGTACAGGTCGAGGATGATTGCACGGCAATGGTCATCATCATGCCTGAGAAAATACCCGTAGCAGGGCCCCGCCCAATGGCTTTGTGCAGAATCTGCTTGGCTTTACCCACCATCAGATGCTTGAGCAGTTTGCCAAGATAGATAATGGAGATAAAAATAAAGGCCAGCCCTGTCAACGCCAGGCAGACACCGGCCCACAGGTCCGGTAAAGAGCCATAGGCTCCCTTGAACAGGTCTACAGCAGGCCCGGTAAGCACCTTAACAAAGTTCAAACCTTTGATACTGACAGAGTCGCCGCCAACCAGTAGTCCGGCCAGAAAATCAGACGACTTGGCCAGGAACCCTGTCATAATCTCCAGCGGGAGAAAAATCATAACGGCCATCAGATTGAAAAAGTCATGAACGGTAGCTGCGGAAAACGCACGACGAAACTCTTTTTCTTACCGATATGGCCCATACTGACCAGTGTATTGGTCACAGTAGTACCAATATTGGCACCCATAATCATCGGGATAGCGGTGGCAACCGGAAGACCTCCGGCAACAAGGCCAACAATCACCGATGTCACGGTACTGGATGACTGAACCACTGCGGTTGCCAGTGCACCTGCCACCAGGCCCATCACCGGGTTGGTGGCAAAAGCAAATAACTGACGGGCACCTTCAGCGCCACCAGAAGCCCATTTAAAGCCAGAACCGATCATCCCGACAGCGACCAGCAATAGGTAGATCATCAGCGCCACTAATAGCCACTGAATAACCTGACCTTTCGGTTGCGTCGACTCGGCTGTATAACTGGGTTGCATTTGAACATCCTGCAAGGTGAATAAACTCGACTATCCAGAAATAACACTGGATGTCACGGCATCAAACTGGATTACCGAAAAAACGATTGTTCCATTGAAGGGGGACAAGCATAAAGAAACTGTAAAGGAGTCTCAAGCCTGTCCCGGAGAGAATTGAAATAAGAAAGCCAGTGTCGGTTACTCCAATATTCCGGTGTCAAATAATCAGACCAGCTCTCTGACCAGCAGCATCATCCCCTGGTTGCCCGTTACCGAGACTTTGTTCCCTTTGGCAACAGATCTGTCCGATTCCACCTTCCAGAGTGTATCGCCAATGGCAAGTTTGCTCTGCCCGGCTGGCAAGTCATGCTCAAGTACAATGGTCCGGCCTATTAACTGCGACGCCCGATTATTTAATTCGGGGCTGTCACTCTTGTTGTTCACTTTACGGAACAGCTTCCAGTATGCCAGTGAGAACAACAAACTGCCGGTACCAAACATCACCAGCTGAATGGGCCAGCTCGTATCAGGCACCAGCCAGAGCCATAAAGCGACAACCGCAGCAGCAGCGGCACTGCCCAGCAGGAAACCACCCGCACCCAGCGCCTCTGCGCCCAGAAGCATAAACAGCAGAATCAACCAGTGCCAGGGTTCCAGGGTAATAGCAATAGCCATCAGGCCTCCTTCTCATTTCCCTTTTTAAGAGTGGCCTCTTCCACCAGCTCCTTGATACCGGCGATTGAGCCAATCAGACTACCAGCCTCCAGAGGCATCATGATTACTTTATTATTCTCTGCAGAGGCAACATCCTTCAGGGCTTCTACGTATTTCTGGGCAACAAAATAATTAATCGCCCGATGATCACCTTCTGCAATCGCCTTGGACACCATAGACGTTGCCACCGCCTCGGCTTCTGCCAGACGTTCCCGGGCTTCCGCTTCCCGCCTGGCGGCTTCAAGCTCACCTTCCGCCTTGAGGATTTGCGCCTGCTTTTCACCCTCGGCTACTTTAATGGCCGCCTCGCGGGCACCTTCCGCCTCAAGGATCTGGGCACGTTTATCCCGCTCAGCCTTCATCTGCCTGGCCATGGCTTCCACCAGGTCCGCAGGCGGAGCAATATCACGCAACTCAATACGGGTCACCTTCAAGCCCCAGGGATCGGTGGCTTCATCCACTTTGATCAGCAGGCGTTCATTAATTCGATCCCGGTTGGACAGCATTTCATCCAGTTCCATGGACCCTAATACCGCCCGGATATTGGTCATCACCAGGTTTTTCATGGCACGATCAAGATCGTTCACCTCATAGGAGGCTTTGACCGCATCCTGGACCAGGTAGAAACAGACTGCATCCGTGGTCACCTGAGCGTTATCGGCACTGATCACCTCCTGGGGCGGGATGTCCAGAACCTGCTCCATCATGTTCATTTTTTTACCAACCGTATCAATCACCGGCACAATCACATGCAGCCCAGGCGTTAACGTACTGGTGTATTTGCCAAATCGCTCGACGGTGTAGTTATACCCCTGGGGGACAATTCGTACACCGGTTGATATAAGAACAGCAATAAGGACAACAAACACAATTGCTGTGATTTCCATACCCATAGAAGGCTCCTGTTTACTGACTTTATTTATTCTGACGCGAAGTCCGACTTATGTCATCTCATAAGCCGTGACTGCATCCTGGTCTCAAACCAATTGCAAATAGCCGGTGACAATCAGGCCTGAAAAAGAGTTTATCATCATATTTTTGACCTATGCGTTAAAAGTCGCGGTTTTTATATTGTATGTATTGTTGCGAAACTTCTTTTAACGCTCCCTTCGTTGCTCCCTTATGCGCTCCCTTATGCGCGCCCTTTCCCGCGCTGCGAAAGCGGGATCATTCTGGTAGCGTTCCCTTCGGCGAGCCCTCTGGAGTGCCTTTTTTCGCTCGACGCCATTGGGGTCATTCTGGCAGCGCTCCCTTTCGCGTTCCTTTATGCGCTCCCTTTTGCGCCTGGCGAATGCAGGATCTTTGCTAAGTATCCTCAGGCGCTCCCTTTCGCGCGCTGCGTAAACGGGATCATTCTGGTAGCGTTCCCTTCGGCGAGCTCTCTGGCGTGCCTTTTTGCGCTCGACGCCATCGGGGTCATTCTGGCAGCGCTCCCTTTCACGTTCCCTGTCGCGCTCCCTTTTGCGCCTGGCGAATGCAGGATCTTTGCGAAGCATCCTCAGGCGCTCCCTTTCGCGCGCTGCGTAAACGGGATCATTCTGGTAGCGCGCCCTTCGGCGCGTCCTTCGACGTTCCTTTTCGAGCTCAGCGTATTCAGGGTCATTCTGGTTGTTGTTGACAACGGATGAGATTTGCGGGGTTGATTGATCTGTATCTGTCGGAGGCTGAATCAGAAAACACTGATTTTCAGGAATATCTGTGTGGGCATGATCATTATTTAACGATGCGATTCTGACTGGTAAGTAACATAGTTGATCTTCTTTATTAATATTATCAACGCTGGCTATCGACCTTTTTTCCAGCCGGGTATCATCAACTGGATTATGAAAAGGCACCGTCGATTGCTGAAGGCACTTTTTAGCAGTTTCAGCAGTACGCATAGCACATAGAATAACAGCAGCTTCTATGATGTCCCGGGAGAAGGCCGCACCTGATGCATGAGATTTGGAAAAAGGAACACCCTGCAAACAGGATAAATGATCAGAAGCTGCATTTAATTGCGCAAAGGTAGCAGGTCTTTCCATTGAATTACAGAATTGTTGAATTTACCTTAAGACCATTCTTTCTTATAAAAGTTCATCCCTGAAATACTCTGTCTAATATTTATTCAGTAGTGGGTTAAAAGCCTGTTCGGGCATGAATATCACCCCCTGAATACAGCTTGTTGATCAAAAGGCCAGCAACCATATAGTTAGTGCTTTTTTTACCTTGCTGGCCAATGAATCTGTGTTCTCAAGACCGGGAGACTGTCCGGGAACGATGATAGACTCACATGGCAAATCCGTCGATCAAGGCTACTTCATGCCAAAACACTTGAGGATAAAGGCATAGTTAAACGCTTCTTCATCAATCCACTCATAACGCTTGCTGGCACCCGCATGGCCTGCGTGCATATTCATGTTCAGCAGCAGCAGGTTATCATCGGTTTTCAGCGCCCTCAGACGTGCCACCATCTTGGCCGGTTCCCAGTAGGTGACCTGCTCATCGGATATCCCGGAATTAAACAGCATCGGAGGATAATCCCTGGCCTGCACATTGTCATAGGGCGAGTACTGCATAATGTAATCAAAGTCGTCGGCACTGGTGACCGGGTTGCCCCACTCTTCCCATTCCGGTGGCGTCAATGGCAGGGATGCATCACTGATGGTGTTAATAACATCAACAAAAGGCACATCGGCCACCACGCAACCAAACAGATCCGGACGCAGGTTGGTCACCGCTCCCATTAACAGGCCACCGGCACTGCCACCATTAATGGCAATCTGCCCTTTATCGGAATAACCCTGTTTGACCAGGTACTCCGTGGCATCAATAAAGTCATTGAAGGTATTCATCTTATGACGCATTTTGCCATTGAGATACCACTGATAGCCCTTTTCATCTCCGCCACGAATATGAGCCGTCGCATAGACGAAACCACGATCCACCAGGCTGAAAAGCTTAGAGGCAAAACCAGCGGTCATGCCATAACCGTAGGAACCATAACCGTAAACCAGGGCACGATGGGAGCCATCCTTTACCAGACCTTTGTTATGAATAATGGTGACCGGAATACGCTCACCGTCACGAGCGATAGCATACTCCCGCCTGACCTCATATTTTTCCGGGTCAAAGTTGGGCGTTTCACGGGTATAGACCGCTGTGGTTTGCACGGTCTTCAGATCCAACTCAAGAACGGTACTGGGCATAACCGGTGAAGAGTAATCCAGCCGGACGGTTGTGGCGTTATGATCCCAGTCACCGGAAAAATCCAGCTCATAGGCTTCATCAGGCATGGATACCCTCTGTCGGGTACCGGATACCATATCCTGTACCACCAGCTCATCCAGCGCTTTATCGTTATTTTTCTGCTCAATAATCAGGTAATGATGGTAGAAATGAATATCGGTAAGGCTGAGTGTGTTACTTTCCGCCTGAATCAGCTGCCAATGCTTCTGCTGCCACTGGTTTACCGATGTCTTATACAGCTGGAAGTTATTGGCACCATGAAGATTGGTGAGAATATAGAAGTCATCACTGTCGCCATCAAGATAGTGATCAAGGCTGAACACCACATCATCAGTACCATGGGCAAACAGACGGAAATCTATCGCCGCGCGGGGAGAAACATAAACCACCTGACTGGAACCGCTGTTGAGATACACCATAATGTATTCACGGTCTGTGGTTTCCGCCAGCGAAAGAAACATCCCGTCAAACTCATCAGGTTTGGAGAACACCAGCGCTTTCTTTTCCGGTCCCTGATGGATATTGATTTTATAGACATGTTTACCACGGGCCTGCTCATCACGCTCCACCACCAGAAGGTGCTCATCATCTATCCAGAGTATGGAGCCGGTACTGTTATGGTAGGTCCACTCACTGTCCTGCCCACTCGCCAGATTCCGAACCCGAATGCTTCGCTCCATGGAGCCGGTGAGATTATAACCATAAGCAAGAAAGGTATTTGCCCGGTTGGTGATGGACGGGCCAAACATATAGAGGTCCTTGCCATCCGCCTCCTGGTTAACGTCCATATAAACCACTTCCGGTAGATCCATCGAGCCATGACGACGACAGAGAATGGGATAGTTCTTCCCCTTCTCTTCCCGGTAATAATAGAGAAAATCGCCCTTTTTAACCGGCCAGGACTGATAGTCTTCTTTTATCCGGGACAGAATTTCCTGATAAAGCTGCTCCTGAACGACCTTGCTGTCTTTCATTTGGGCATCTTTATATTCACTTTCAGCGTTAAGATAGGCCAGCACCTCCGGGTTGTTAAAATCCAGATCGCCTGCCACAATCTTCTGCCAGTGCTCATCCCGCAACCAGTGGTATTCATCGATGCGGGTCTGGTCGTGCTGAATAATGGAGTGTGGAATTTTTTGAGCGACCGGTGCTTTCAAAGGGATTTCCTCAATCAGTAAACATTATAAAATATGATTGGATAATATCATTCAAAACCATGACAACACTTTCTCATTATCAACACATAATGACACAAAGCGATCATAGTTGATGACTTCAAACGGCGCAGACACCGCCACCCCGCGGGCCTTTGCATCAATATCCAGCACATACACAGGGCAGCCATCCGGCAGAGCAGTCAACCGGCTTGCCGGTGACAGCAGTTCATAAACAGCGTCTTCAATCAACAACACAGAATCGCCGCTGACAACAGCACGAACACAGAGTGCCATCGCCGGACCTGGCTTATTAACGGTATGCAGCGTACTCATCAGAAATTAAACACCCTGGAATGCTGTTGGATAAACAGGGGCAACTCACCCCCGGCAAGCACTGTCACCCCTGCCTGAAGCGCATCAGGACGGATACCCCGTTCCTCCAGAGACAGCTGATCCACATAAATGGTATCTATGCCATACAGAGGCAGCACCTGAAGCATGGCGGCAAGATTCTTACGGGGAATGTCACCGGCCTCCTGCCCTGGCAATAACTGATAGACCCCATCGCCCATCAGCAAAAGACTGGTCTCAATATCATAAGAAGCGGATACCAGCGCCGTATCAAGCGCCTCACGGGCCGACTGCCCACTGTAAGGAGCCCGGCTGGAAATAACACACACAGAATGACTCATCTCAGGCTCCAAAGGTGATCAGGCGATCGGCCATCAGTGCGCCATCAAGCAACTGCCCCAGACCGGAAAGCTCATACCCCTTGCGGAGATTATGACCCGGCAGTTCATAACGGTCAGATTCTGCCTGATTCACAATACCCCGCCTTAATGCCGCCGCAATACAAACCACGGCATCCAGATTATGCGCCTGGATAAACTGCTGCCACTCTTCAGGAAGGTTGGACTCATCCTGAGGTGGCTGGGCAATGGCGGTCGCCGTATTCACCCCATCCTGATAAAAAAACAACCGGACAATTTCATGCCCCCCGGCCACCACCGCCCGGGCAAAGTGCAATGCACTTTGTGGTGCCTGACTGTTGGCCGGAGCGCCATACACGGCCAGTGCAAACTTCATAATAATAACCTTGCGTTAACAGGAAAAAAGCCATCAAACAAAAAAAAAAGCCCCACCAAATGGCGGGGCCCGATAAAAGCAAAATCAGACATCAGTCGTCACTACTGGCACCCAGCAGGTGGAGGAGCGCAGTGAACAGGTTGTAAATATCCAGGTAAAGGGAGACAGTGGCCCGGATATAGTTAGTCTCACCACCGTGGATAATACGGCTGGTGTCAAACAGGATAAAACCGGACATCAGCAGCACAATCAGGGCAGACAGCGCCATGCTGGCAGCAGGGATATTAAAAAAGATCAGGGCAATACTGGCGACCACAGCGACAATCAGGCCAACCATCAGGAAGCCACCCATAAAGGAAAAATCTTTGCGCGTGGTCAACACATAGCCAGAGAGCGCAAAGAACACCACGGCAGTTCCACCCAGGGCCTGCATGATCAGTGACGGACCATTGGCCATACCCAGGTAATGGTTAAGCATTGGCCCCAGGGCAGCACCCAGCACACCGGTAAAGGCAAAAACAGCGACAATACCTTTGGCAGAATCAGCGGTCTTGTTAACCACGAACAGCAGGCCAAAACCAACCAGAGAGAGAACCAGCGCCGTCATCTGGCTGATCTGCAGAGCCATGGCAACGCCGGCGGTGACAGCACTGAATAGCAGAGTCATGCCCAGCAACATATAGGTATTGCGAAGAACCTTATTGATTTCAACGCCTGCACCCAGGCTGGTAGAAGCAGCGGTCATTACGGGTTTGCGATCCATCTTTGTCATTCCTCTATATAGATGTAATACCAGTCATTATATCAGACCAATTTACTGGGGCTATAGTTTTAACAATTCCTGACATTTTGCCTATCTGAATAGTATCTACTATTTTTCACATTTCCTGAGCTGGGAGCATAGAAAAAGATTACCGTTTATCAAGGCGTTGACAGAATTCTGATTTCAGGTACTATTCGTCTCGTCGCGGAGGGATGGCTGAGCGGTTGAAAGCACCGGTCTTGAAAACCGGCGAGGGTTAATAGCCCTTCCAGGGTTCGAATCCCTGTCCCTCCGCCATATCAGCACTCTTTTCATCATGCTTCGTGACAGAAAAATCATCCTTGGAGGGATGGCTGAGCGGTTGAAAGCACTGGTCTTGAAAACCAGCGAAGGTTAATAGCCTTCCCAGGGTTCGAATCCCTGTCCCTCCGCCAAATTGACGATTATAGCCTCGTGTTTTCACGGGGTATTTTCGTTTGTTCCGAGCATGGCACGTAATACCAATTGGTAGTACTCCAATACACATGGTGGTGAACCGGGAGAAGAGAAGGACGATACCCCCCCGAAAACAAGGGTAGCCTCAGGTGCCACTCGATTCAGAAACCGGAGCATCCTTGATCGCTGATCTGCCTGCAATTAATTGTTTAGAGAAAGAAGTATCCTCAACAAGGAAATCAGAAATTAATTCTCTGGCAGGCAAAGGTAAATTCTTTGACCATAATTCCTCATTTGAACTTAACTCTCCAACTCCATCAGCGGAAGGGGGAGAGAACATACAGATATGTTTAAAATTGGATTCTATCTTTTTGTACTCCCTGCTACCCTCCTTATAATCCATTCTCAACTGTAGCCTTGCCAGCTCCAGACCCATAGAAACAAGCACGGAATACAGTCTTTTATCCTCTGCACTAGGAGCCTGTCCGAGAATAGCCTGATTAGGTAAAATCAGGCACCCTCAGACTACTCAAAGCACCACTGAAACGGATGTCATCCCCAAAATTCAAAGACAGCCCTGCTGAATTTAATCAGCACCTCATGTTCCCCACGAACATTTTCGACCTGTTACCACCTGATCACGACTGCTTTGTGTTTGAGGATATCTTCAGACACATCGACACTTCAGAAGTAGAGAAGCAGTATCACCACCTTGGCCAGAATGCCTATCATCCACGACTGATCATATCGATCCTGATCTACGCATACAGCCATGGTGTTTTCAGCTCCAGAGAGATTGAACGACGCTGTAACCAGGATCTGGCTTTCATGTATATCGCCAAACAGCACTGCCCAAACTTCCGGGTACTGAGCGATTTCCGTAAAGACCAGTCTGTTTTCTTTCATAGCAGTTTCAAGCAGAGCGTGCTGCTCGCCCATGGCTTCCCTGGGTCACATTGCTCTGGATGGCTCCAAATTCAAAGCCAATACATCAAAGCACAAGGCCATGAGTTATGGGCGACTGAAAGCCAAAGAAGCAGAGCTAATGGCCGAGGTTGAAGCCCTGATAAAAAAGGCTGAAACCAGTGACAAAGAAGAAGATCAGGCATACCGGCAGGAGACCGGATACGGCATCCCGGAAGATCTGAAGTTCAAACAGGAACGGCTGGAAAAAATCCAGAAGGCCAAAAAAGCCCTTGAAGAACGAGAGTTGACACTGAATCCTGATAAACCAATAGACGACAAAAAACAAATCAGTTTTGCCGATCCCGATGCCCGGATAATGGGTAAGAACAGCACTGGTTATCAGTATTGTTATAACTCCCAGATCAGCGTTGACAGCGATCGTTAAAATTCTTATTCTCGGACAGGCACCTAGTCGTACCTTCATGGCGTTCTCTTTGGAAGGCTCAGCCTTGAAGGCTTTCAGATCATCATAAATCGCCCAGAGCCATGTCCGGCACCATTTCTGGGCACTGGCTTGTTGCTCATTGACAGGATGAACCTTGTACAGCAACCGCTCTGCATGTACCCAGCACTGGGCGTGTTTGAACACATTGAACTGTTGTGCGCCATCGCTGAAGGTTGTCAGATGCCCTAAGCCATGTTCTATCAAACTGGCATAGATCAAGGCTTCACTGGCTTGTTGCAGGCGTGTTTTTTGCCTGTCAGGCCATGCTCTTTCATGCAGGCCTTCCAGGCTTCATAACTCAGGAAAGTCACTCCAACGTATGGCTGGAGTACACGCAGCCACTTTTGGGGATATTTGAGTGTCCTCAGGTAGTCCAGGGCATTCCCTGTCATCGCGTACGTCCGAAAAGGCCGGTGCAGAAGGCTTAGAAAATTCTCCCGGCTTTTGCTACCTGTGGTGGCATACCAGGCAAACGACTCATTACAGATGATGGTGCAGTAACCATTTTGTCCTTGATGCCTTGCCCCTGTGTCGTCTGTCTGAATGTGGCTTGAGCAACGAAGGCCTGTGACCAGAATCTCATCCTTCTCACTTTGAAACTGCTCATTCCCTTTAGTGATCAGGTTGCTCAGTTCCCCCGGCGAGATGGAGAGGCCAATATCCCAGAGCCATTCCAGCAGCTGCGGTTGGGTAACACCACAACCGAAATACTGGTGAAGAATGTAGGCTTGCAATGTCGGGCCATAATGGTGCCCGTGCAAATTCGCTGGAGGCTTGGCAGTGACTGTTTTCCCGTCCGGTGTTATCCATTGATCAAGCAAATATTCGACACTGGTTGGCTTGATCACCAGATCTTGTACATAGAATGGGGTAGTGCCGTTCCAGGTAGATCCCGGAGGAACACCACAGGCCGGGACACGTATGCTCTTTTCAGGCGGTGGCTTTGTGGGTTGCTTGCGCTGATTACGAGTACTTTCATCCGGTTTGCTGACCTTATGTTTTGGGACATCATCCGGGTCAGCTTCATCACCTTGACCGGTTGCCGGTGGAGTACCGGGAGGGCCGTCTGAGTCATCAGGGGGCTTGGTATTTGGTTTGATGTCAGGCTTGGGAGGCAGCTTTTTAAGACGGCGGATTTCAGCCTCAAGGGCTTCAACTTTCTCCTGTAGCTGAGTGATCTGCTCTTGCTGCTGAACGCCTTGTGCCTGCAGCCTGGCAATCAACTCCTTCTGGAGAACGTTCTCTTTCTGGGACAGAGCCAATACTTTCTGGGACAAAGCCAGCGACTCCTTGAGCAATGTGTTGTGCTGCTGGAGCTGAGCAAGATAATCCAAGACTTTTTGGCCTGGATGGTCATGCTGGACATTGGTTGCAGGAAAAGGAAAATTCATGGTGTAAAAGGATAGGCCAGGGACGTGTATTTTGCTTTATGTCAGCACTTTCTGAGAACTTACGATTCAGTATCATCAACTGACGGCTGGTTGTTTTGACTGATGTTTTCGGTTCTGCTTTCCATAGCAGGAAGTGGCTTTATCGCTGCCTGTTCCCGGGGCATCTTATCAGTACCCGCCAGACAGCCGTTCAATGGCCCGCTTTGAGATTTGCCCCCATTTTCAGGATTTGTTGCAATAGAAACTGCAATCTCATTAAATTTCTGAGGGCAATGGCTTGCAGGGTCTGCATTAACAGTCCCGATTTTGAAACTGGATAATTGACTATCAGTAAGTGAACTGAACTGTGCTGATTGGCTCTCAGGATGTAATACAGGTTTATCTTCTACTTTCTGAAGTGCGCGCCCGTTGAATAAAGGATCAGGACCTGCAGACTCTTGATAACCGGGATCTTCCTCATCAAAGAGATATTTCAAAGGGCCATATTGACGTTGAGAAAAATCGCCTGGAAATATATTGAAATTACCCGTCCCGTTCATAAATATGCTCCAGATTTATTTTATTTATAATTATATGACCAATTTTAAAAACATTAGTTCATAAAAAAACCTCCCGCTTCTGAACAAAAGCAGGAGGTTCTGAGTTAAACTGCTGAACTTAAAGCGTATCCAGAGCTTCAAATGATTTAACCAGATCATCCAGAGCTTTCATCTGAGTCAGGAAGGACTCAAGCATGGACAGGCGCAGTGCTGAAGGGCCATCACAGCGGGCATTATCAGGATCAGGATGAGCCTCCAGGAACAGTCCTGCCAGGCCAACCGCCATACCGGCACGGGCCAGTTCAGTTACCTGGTGGCGGCGGCCACCGGAGGCAGCCCCCATTGGATCACGGCACTGCAGCGAATGAGTCACATCGAAGATAACCGGTGCACCGCCGCTCACCTGCTTCATGGTATGAAAGCCAAGCATATCAACCACCAGGTTGTCATAACCAAAGTTCACACCACGCTCACAGAGGATCAAACGGTCATTGCCCGCTTCACGAAATTTATCGGTAATATTCCCCATCTGGCCGGGGCTGAGAAACTGCGGCTTCTTGATGTTAATGACTGCACCGGTTTTGGCCATGGCTTCCACCAGGTCCGTCTGGCGGGCCAGAAACGCCGGCAACTGAATCACATCCACCACTTCCGCCACAGACTGGCACTGATGTGGTTCATGGACATCAGTAATCACCGGAAAACCAAAGGTCGCTTTCAGCTCCTGAAAAATCTTTAACCCTTCATCAATGCCCGGACCACGGTAGGAGGCGATTGACGAACGGTTAGCCTTATCAAAGGAAGCCTTGAAGATATAGGGAATACCGAGCTTTTCGGTAACCCGTACATACTCTTCCGCCACTTTCATGGCCAGGTCTCTTGATTCCAGCACGTTCATCCCGGCAAACAGGACAAACGGCAGGTCATTAGCGACCTGAATGCCATTGACATCAACAATTTTGCTTTTCACAAACGTTCCTTCAGGCGTTCCAGAAAAAAACCTGCAAAAGCAGGTATCAACGATTGGCTTCAGTGAGAAGCGTGCTTAAAAGCCTGCGCTGCATGAATAAAGGCAGAAAACAGACCATGGCCATCCCGGGGTGTTGAGGTAAATTCCGGGTGGAATTGACAGGCGACAAACCATGGATGGTCGGCAACCTCAACGATCTCCACCAGACTGTTGTCTTCTGAGCGACCGGCAATGACCAGACCCGCCTCTTCAAATGCCTCAACGTAATGGTTATTCACTTCATAACGGTGACGATGGCGCTCGGTAATAACATCCTGACCATAGGCCTCACGGGAGAGTGTACCGGCAACCAGGTTACAGTTCTGGGCACCCAGACGCATGGTGCCGCCCAGATCAGAACCTTCGTCACGCTTTTCAACCATACCGTCAGCGTCGATCCACTCAGTAATAAGACCAACCACCGGATGGGCCGCCTGACGATCAAATTCCGTACTGTTCGCCCCTGCCAGACCGGCAACATGGCGGGCGTACTCAATAACCGCCACCTGCATGCCAAGACAGATACCCAAAAAAGGAATCTTGTTCTCACGGGCATAGCGAACAGTCTGGATCTTGCCTTCCACACCACGGTGACCAAAGCCACCGGGCACCAGAATGGCAGACACCCCTTCCAGGGCAGATAGACCATCCTGCTCAATGGTTTCAGAGTCAATGTAACGAATATTGACCTTGGTACGGGTTTTCAGACCAGCATGCTTAATCGCCTCAATCAGCGACTTATAGGCATCCAGCAGTTCCATGTATTTGCCGACCATGGCGATGGTGATCTCTTCGGAGTAGTTAAACTCACGATCCACCACATCGTCCCACTCAGAGAGATCCGCTGGCTGGCAGCCCAGGTTGAAGCGATCCACAATAATCTGATCCAGACCCTGCTCGTGGAGCATCCGCGGAATTTTGTAAATGCTGTCCGCATCTTCCAGGGAGATAACCGCACGCTCTTCTACGTTGGTAAACAGGGCAATCTTGCGGCGGGCCGAGGCATCAATGTACTGTTCGCTGCGACATACCAGGATATCTGGCTGAAGGCCAATCGAACGCAGCTCTTTAACCGAGTGCTGGGTTGGTTTGGTCTTGGTCTCACCGGCGGTTTTGATGTAAGGCACCAGGGTCAGGTGCATCAGCATGGCACGTTGAAATCCGAGCTCTACCTTCAACTGACGAATGGCTTCCAGGAATGGCTGGGATTCAATATCACCCACAGTCCCACCCACTTCCACCAGGGCGATATCCGCATCGCCCGCACCATTAACTACCCGGCGCTTGATCTCGTCGGTGATGTGTGGAATAACCTGTACCGTACCACCGAGATAGTCGCCACGACGCTCTTTACGCAGAACATCCTGGTAAATCCGGCCAGAGGTAAAGTTGTTACCCTGCTTCATGGTGGTTCGGATAAAACGCTCGTAATGCCCCAGGTCCAGGTCAGTCTCGGCACCATCTTCGGTAACGAAAACCTCGCCATGCTGAAAAGGGCTCATGGTACCCGGATCGACGTTGATGTAAGGGTCCAACTTGAGCATCGTCACCTTGAGACCACGTGCCTCAAGAATGGCGGCGAGAGATGCCGATGCGATGCCTTTGCCTAACGAAGAAACAACACCGCCGGTGACGAAAATATAACGCGTCATGCTTACCTGCTGTGAAAATAATAAAAGCGGGGTGAAAAGAGAGTCTCAAGATGGGATATCAGGATACCAAAACCGGCAGTAAACGTAAAACCGTTATTACATCAATACAATACCCGCGCAACCAATGCCTTAACGAATGACGCGTGCCAATCACTCACTCGAATATCAGAACGACTGACACTCATTTTATTTTCGCCGGGGATAAAAAACCGACATTTCGTAGTCTAACAAGAACAAATTATTCTAGTTAGCTATCACAAACTCTCATAATTTCACTGAGGTTTATTTATGTCTCCTGATTCTGGAAACACTTTAAGGTACGTTACCAACGGAGCCACGGGCAACAATGGAGCCTGCGGTGCAAACGGTAATTTCGGCGGTTATCGCGGGCAGGATGGTGCTCCGGGAAAATGCGGCCAAAATGCTCACGCACTGAAGGTTGCAATAGTCTCCTACAATAACATCATTTTTGTTCAAGGGAACGAGACATCAAATGAGCTCAATATCTCCGACAGAACAGTAACAATCTCTGTTGAAGCCCGTGGTGGTGATGCTGGCAATGGCGGCAACGGCGGTGATGGGGGTAAAGGGGTAACCGGGCCCAAGGGGAAAAACGCCACCCGATATCGGTGGGGTCAAAACGGAGGTCAAGGCGGCACCGGAGGCAATGGTGGCGATGGCGCACGGGGTGGCGATGGTGGCAATGGCGGTAAAGTAACCCTCACAGTCGCACCTTCACAAACCGATTTGCTCATGCTTTTCAACACTCCTGACGTTCGCGGTGGTGCACACGGCCGGGGTGGAAAAGGCGGATATGGTGGCCCGGGAGGAGACGGAGGAAAAGGTGGGGAGTCACACCATTATGTCACTACTGAGACTTGCACCGACTCAAGCGGGAGGACTCAAACACGTTTCAAAACCCATTATCAACCGGGAGGATCTCAAGGCCCCCATGGTTTACCGGGTCAAGATGGACGTAACGCCCCTGATGGACGTTGCGGAAATGCTGGCAGTTTTCACATCGCTGAGGGTACCAGGCGGTATACCGGACCTTATGACCTGTCGGTTACTGCCTCCAGACTGTTGCTAAACCAGCCCGGTGACGATGTTTTTTCGAACCCGGCAAACAGGTCTCTGTTGACCTGTCAGTCACAAATACCGGTCACATGCCAACACCAGATCCACAACCCATCAGAATGGCCCTCGTGAATAATAAATGGGTCAGCTTCAACCCCCGCTCTGTTTTCAACCTCCCTTGCGCTATACCGCCTGGCCAGGCAGTTCACCCACAGCATCGCCTGGAATTTACCATTAAAAAACCTCAAACAATACCCACAGGGGAGCCGCTGTGTGAATCGGGGGTCGCCAACTTTAGCGCCACTGTTGGGCGGGTTGAGCGACAGTTCTCAAAAGTAGCCTCACAGCAAATAAGGTTTCCCATACGATATCCAGCGGATATCGATACGATAGAAGGGAGCAAGTCCATCAGCCGCAATCAAGAAGCCCTGCTGTCGGTAAAAGTGAATAATATTTCTTCGAAAGCCCTTGGTTTGCAGTGCAGGCAACAGCGGTTGCTCAAATTGAACTTTAAAGCAGATACCAATAATGACCAAACGAGAAACGCCTGTGTTACTTTTTACAACAGAGATGGCGTACCGTTCAGCTATAACCAGGGGCTCACGAAATCGATCAATGAACTTCCTGCCCATGGTCAGGACAGACTTTCAGGTTCGATCACCTTCCTCAATCCTGCACAACCCCTTTACACAAAAGTCACACTATTTGCAGAACTCGAACTGGGACGTTTGGATTGCCCGACAGATCACCAGCTGACGGAAGTGGTACAACGAAGAGTATTTGAAGTTCAGCTTGCCGAAGGTTACCAGTACGATCCTGATGCAGATTTTCTGTTAGTTACCAACGCCGACACTTCTTTGCCAGAATGGAATCAATGGAAAACCCTGGCCAATCGGCTTGGACTGACTTTTGCCACCTGGAACAGCTCGCTCAACAATGGGATAAGCCTGTTCCATGAGCTGCAATCCAGGGAAACCGAAGGGCATCCAGCTGTCGAAACCGACACTGCACCGTTGCCCGCGACCGGGGTACATGCAGATACCGGCGTCACGTTAGTTGATCACTTTAACGACAAAACCATTGTTTTTCTGAACAATGACGATACCTGTCTAAAATCCCTTCCGCCCTGCGATTTATTCCGATCTGCCAACAGCGGCGTCAGAAGCTACATCGTGGGGCCAGACGAAGTCAGGGAAGACCTGCTTTATCCAGAAAAAGACCTTGCTGCAAACCTCAGCGGACGCGCGCGGAAAACGGTAGTAGAGAACTACATCAGCACTATGAGATCATCCGAGGACAGACTGGTAAAAGCAGCAAAAAAACAGGCAAAAAAATTACGAAATAAGTGGCCTGAAAAAAGATTTACCGTCGTTTATAACTACGAAGATCTACCGCTACCAAGAAATCGCCTGCCCATTGTCGGAACGTACGGATTAAAAAAACATCAGATTGGTACACTGACCTCTGTTCTTTCGCCGACGAAACACATGATTACCAATCTATCCAAACAACCTGACGAAAGCGATCGCTCTGATTACGTCCTTCATCCAAGTAACGTCTACGGTTTACTAAAAAGTCTGCCCCTGCAGAAAAAAATTCAGCTGGTTCAAAACAACATCACAGAAGACCGTGAAGCCTTGAAAAAAGCCATACTCTCAGATCTCGTGGATGAACATAAAGCGTTCCGTCGATTAAAGTGGGCAGGCGGCATCGGTAAGAGCGAATTGAAGAAACGTTTAACCTGTTTACAACAAGTCGTCGATGCCAGCTACCCTGAGCCCGGAAGCAAAGAGCTGATACAAGAGATACTCATCGAATTTCGTGCTTTTTCTGCCCGAGTGCTCAGGGAAAAATGGTACCGCCCTCGCTATCGCCAACTCGTCAAAGTGATCCATAAAATGATCGACAGTTTCAAACAAAAAGAGGATATTGACCCGGCACACTGGCTGGAAAATTACCAAGCAAAGAAACAGAGTTTTGCCGGGACTCACCGATGGAATTTATGGCGTCAATATCAGGATTCTGACGTTTTTCCGATCCATCAAAATGCTCTCAATGACCCGAACCCTGTGATTGATTTTAACAAATTACAACATCCATACGATACGGTGTCCCGGGTTGCTGAAAATAGTCACTACTTTAGAGACCAGGGAGAACGTTTGCGGGCATTGGCAGCATTAGAGAACGGTAACTCAAACGACAATAACCGGTAAAACAAAGACGAATGGCTGTTACCAATGGAGAGCTAAACCATCACTCTCCATGCCATAATAGCCATCACACACCCAGAGACCGGGAGCAGCCACCATTTGGTCACCATCAAACACCAATGGCAAATATTCTCTCAGCCAGGGTGGCACTTTATAGTCCTGCAGCCATTTTTTCAGAGTTTTTCGACCTTGCCGCCCGGCAATGGCAAACTTTTCATCCCCTGATATGTGACAACGGCGTTTTAACAGTAATGGTTTTTGTGGCAGTCGGATGGCGCTATCACTGCGCTCCTGTTTAGCACTGCAGATCAGCGACCGGTCTCCCAACACCACGATTGGCTCTTTCTGCCAGTCCCATACCATGGGTTCAAATGCCTGCAAATGCACGTCTTCATCCAGCAACACCAGCATTTGTTGGTAGCGAGTCAGGGTAAAGCGCGGTGCCACTGTCAGCAGGGGCTCGGCGTCGATTCGAGCCTCAACCACTTCATCAAAGATCTGTTCAAGGGTGTCTCTGGAGGGCAGTTGTATGCCCTGCTGTTTCAGCCATTGGCGAACCACTCGACGCCGGGAACCGGCATCAAGGGATTGCAGCGTTGCCAGATTCATCAGCGGTTGCCGGTCAAGCAGCCATTGCGGGCGATAATCAATACACAGGGCCAACTGTTCGATTGTTTGCTGCTGCACGGTTTGATTCATCTGCGCCACATCCCGCACAAATTCGACCAATCGTTCCGACGCACCCGGCCAGCGCTCTTCCACCATGGGAATCAGTCGCTGACGGAGAAAGTTGCGGGAGAAGCGTTCATCCGTATTACTGTCATCTTCAATAAATCGGAGGTTATTTGTCCGGGCATAATCTTCAATGGATGCTCGGGCCACATTCAGTAAGGGCCGTAACAACAGCCCATTACCCAGGGACCTTTGTTCGGGAATCCCTGAACACCATCAACACCGGTCCCGCGGAATAACCTGAGCAGAACCGTCTCTGCCTGATCATCCCGATGATGCCCCTGCAACAGACAGCCGCCCTCTTCCACGGCATTGATAAATACCTGGTATCGCGCATCCCTGGCCGCCTGCTCCAGACCATAGCCGTCATTTTCCAGAGAAACTCTGGCGATGGTCAGCGGTATCTGCCACTGTTCACATACCGAGTGACAGTGCTCAGCCCACTGATCAGCGTAACGGCTCAAACCATGATGAACATGAACAGCACACACATCAGCGATATCTCCCTGATCACGCAGGCAGGCCAGCAAATGGAGTAAAACGGTGGAGTCAACACCGCCACTGAATGCCACCGTTACAGGACATTCAGAGACCGGTATCTGCAGGCTTGAAGATAGTTGATCAAGCACCCACTCAGGGCTGAGCGGGTGACAGGAAGTGATCTCTGCGCTGGTTTTTGCCATCGTTTTCGCAATCAAAGCGCCCCAAAATCCCTGATTTTCTGGTAACGATTTTCCAGCAGGGTATCGCTGTCCAGTGCCGAAAGCATGTTCAGCTGATCCACCAGTGTTGCTTGCAAACTGGCAGCCGCTGCTTCAGGATCCCGGTGTGCACCACCCAATGGCTCTGCCACCAGGGTATCCACCAGGCCCAGCTCCTGTAAACGCCCGGCAGTTACCCCCATGGCCTCTGCGGCGGTAGAAGCGTACTCGGCTTTTTTCCAGAGAATGGAGGCACAACCCTCAGGGGAAATAACAGAGTAAGTTGAATACCCCATCATCACCAGATGATCACAAACCCCAATGGCCAAGGCACCACCGGAACCACCCTCACCGATCACCGTGGAAATCACAGGCACTTTCAAGCGGGACATCACCGCCAGGTTGTAGGCAATCGCCTCACTCTGCCCACGTTCCTCGGCACCAATACCGGGGTATGCGCCCGGTGTATCAATAAAGGTCAGGATGGGCATCTTGAAACGTTCCGCCATTTCCATCAGCCGACAGGCTTTACGGTAACCTTCCGGTTTGGGCATACCGAAATTCCGGCGAACTTTTTCTTCGATCTCACGCCCCTTCTGATGACCAATCACCATCACCGGTCGACCATCCAGTCGGGCCATGCCACCCACAATGGAGGGGTCATCAGCAAAATGGCGATCGCCATGGAGTTCATCAAACTCGGTGAAAATATGGCGAATATAGTCCAGCGTGTAGGGCCTTCTGGGGTGCCGGGCCAGCTGGGCCACCTGCCAGGAAGAAAGGTTGCTGAAAATGGCATCCGTCAGACTGCGGCACTTATCCTGCAGTGTGGCAATCTCTTCAGTAATATTCAGCTCTGCATCGCTGCTGACCAGCCTAAGCTCTTCTATCTTGGCTTCCAGTTCAGCAATTGGCTGTTCAAAGTCCAGGTAATTCGGGTTCATGAAGTCCACTTATCATGGCCGGAGAGTAAATAGGGATCAAAATACGTAAACACCGCCGTAAAGTCGAGTTAAAAAGCGTAATTACCTGTAAACAGTTCAACAGCTGGTCGACCTGGAAGTCTGCAGAAAAGCAATACGAGAATGGGATGTCCCCTTTTGAAAAGCCGGAACCACTGCCTGTAGTGGACAATAAAGGAGGAACCTTCACCGTGGGTACATTTTGCGACCACAATATCCCCCCCCGGTAGCCAGCCGACCCGCAATGCCCGGAAGTTACAACGGGCATCGGGACAGGCAGGGCGGCAGTTAGCCCAGTCGCATCAGAATAAAGACATATCCCACTCCGCCATCTTCTCCCAATATGGGTCTGGGACTACCTGTGGCATTTCCATGGCTTCTGCCTGAAAACCCGGGACTTTCGGTTGATGCCCCATCTTTGCGCCAACAGCGTCAGACCATCCCAGCAGTGGCCTGATGCAATTGGCTATGTCGGTGCCCTTGCAAGCCAGCTCAAAAGCTGCCATTGCCTCGCCATAGGTGGTTCCGCAATAGAGGGAGAAATGGTCATCATGCTCCCCGGGCCCGGGTGTGAAATCATCATCCCCCAGGTAACGGATTTGCTGGCGAGCGGTATCCAGTGTAAATAGCCGATCACAAAGCTCAGGCTTCAATGCATGAAGGAAAAACCTGCCATTATCAAGTTGACCCGCATGGATTGAATAAGGGTCATACAACCCGGAAAAACTTCTTCCCCAATTCAGATGATATTCACCGGCATGATATTTTTTGAAAACAAACGCACCGGTAACCTCTTTCAGGGTATTTCCGAGTTCCGTGAAATCCACCTCGCCCAATGTCCCATCTGCACGCCGGAAGTAGGCTACCGGTGGGACAGGCGTTGATTCAGGGTTCTCGATTATTGGTTTTTCCATTTTCCGAAATATCAGATCAGCCGGGACTGTCTTCTCTTTGATGGTATCGGGGCATAGCTGATCATTTTTGGCTGACAGAATATCCGTCTCTGCCCGTATTTTGGCAATTGTCCTTTTTTGAAATTCAGCCGTATTGCCACCAGAAGTGGAACCAGGATCCTGTGTTATCGAGGCGGGAGCCCTGCTAACAACGGTAGTGGAGCGATCGTTAAACTTTCCCTGATCGGCTGTTTTTGTAGCCTCTTGGTTGGCTTCTTTCGGCAACATCGGTGAGCAAGCTTTAACAGGAGTCATAAAAATTCCTCTCATAAAAATTTCACCAAGTACATGACCATTTGCATTCAGGCAGTCCTTAAGCCCGGTGCAGTCTGCAACCAGGAAAACCGGTGAGTTTACCTGATCGAAAAGTCAGACCTCATACGCCAATGAAAGTTCTAAGAAAGTTGATTTTACTATTCCATCGAAAAAGGGAAACTGCACAAGACCCACAGCTTCCGTTTCATACCTCAATTCCCAAGCACTTGCTCAGGCATACTCAACGTTAGCAGCATTTTTGCCCAGCCACTGCCGAAGTTCCAGCACCAATTCATCACTGGGGCTGACCAGCCATTGCTCCCCCAGCATCAGGCTGGCACGGGCATCGTCCCGTTGGTAATCAATCCTGACCGGCAGCCGACCCGGCTGCCCACCCAACATGGACGACAATTTTCGTTCAAAATGACCATCAATCTGTTCATGGGAAACCTCAAGAACCAGACGACGGGCATAATGGCTGCGGGCATCCACCACTTTCATCACTTTTTTCGAGCGGACTTTCAGGCTACCGGAATAATCATCAAAGGTGACTTCCCCTTCCACTACCAGCACCGCGTCTTTATGGAGCAGGTGTTGATACTCCCCAAACACATCGGCAAACACCGACACTTCAATCCGGCCGGTGCGGTCATCCAGGGTAACAAACGCCATTTTGTCCCCCTTCTTGTTTTTCATCACCCGCATATCCACCACCAGCCCGGCAATATTCTGGCTATCGCCCCGGGCAGGCTGCAGGTCTTTAATACGGTTGCGGATAAAGTGCCGGATTTCACTTTCGTATTCATCAATAGGGTGACCGGTCAGATAGAGCCCCAGGGTATCCTTCTCGCCACCCAAACGAGCCTTGTCCGTCCATTCGCTGGTTTTCAGATAAGTGTCGTAAACAGCCTCTTCTCCGGCGGGCACCAGGGCACCAAACATATCCATATGACCAGAATCCAGGCTTTTCGCCGCCTGGTCCGCCGCCTTGATCGCCTCAAGCTGGCTCGCTTCCAGCACGGCACGGTTGAAATTCAACTGTTTCGGCTTTTGTGGAACTGGCCCAAGCAGGTCTAGCGCCCCGGATTTGATCAATGCCTCCAGCACCCGCTTGTTGATGCTTTTGGCATCCACCCGCTCACAGAAGTCAAACAGGTCCTTGAATGGACCACCCTCTTTACGAGCCCGGACAATCGCCTCAATCGGGCCTTCACCCACGCCCTTGATGGCCCCCAGCCCATAGATAATATGCCCATCGTCGTTTACACCGAACATATATTCGCCAATGTTCACGCTGGGCGGCAGCACGGTCAGGCCCATATCCCGACACTCTTCGATAAAGGTCACCACCTTATCGGTATTCTGCATATCGGAGCTCATGACCGCCGCCATAAATTCCGATGGATAGTGAGCCTTCAACCACAGCGTCTGGTAGGAAACCAGGGCGTAGGCCGCCGAGTGGGATTTGTTAAAGCCATAGCCCGCAAACTTCTCCACCAGATCGAAGATCTTCATGGCCAGCTCACCATCAACGCCCTGGCTGATAGCGCCCTCTTCAAACACCGCCCGCTGCTTGGCCATCTCCTCCGGCTTTTTCTTACCCATGGCCCGGCGCAGCATATCCGCACCGCCCAGGGTGTAACCGGCCAGCACCTGGGCAATCTGCATCACCTGTTCCTGATACAGGATAATGCCGTAAGTGGGCTGCAAAATAGGCTGAAGCCACTCGTGCTGATACTGGGCATCCGGGAACGAGAGTTCCTCCCGGCCATGCTTACGGTTAATAAAGTTGTCCACCATCCCGGACTGCAGCGGACCCGGACGGAACAGGGCCACCAAAGCGATAATATCTTCAAAGCAGTCGGGCTGGAGACGTTTGATCAGATCTTTCATCCCACGGGATTCCAGCTGGAAGACCGCCGTCGTTTCCGCCCGCTTCAGCATGTCGTAGGCGCTTTTATCTTCAAGATCGATGGCTTCAATGGCCAAAGGCTCTTCACCCCGCTGCGCCCGACGGGGGTTAATCAGTTTCAGGGCCCAGTCAATAATGGTCAGCGTGCGTAGGCCCAGGAAGTCGAACTTCACCAGACCTGCGTATTCCACATCATTCTTGTCATACTGGGTGACCACCCCTTTACCGTGCTCATCACAGTAAAGCGGTGCAAAGTCCGTCAACTTGGTGGGGGCAATCACCACACCACCGGCGTGCTTACCGACATTGCGCGTGACCCCTTCCAGCTTGAGCGCCATCTCCCAGATTTCCGCCGCCTCTTCATCGGACTCCAGAAACTCCCGAATGGCTTCCTCCTGTTCATAGGCCTTACCGAGCGTCATGCCGATTTCAAAGGGGATCATTTTGGAAAGACGATCCGCCAGACCATAGGACTTACCCTGAACCCGGGCCACATCCCGCACCACCGCCTTGGCCGCCATGGTACCGAAGGTGATGATCTGGGAAACCGCATTGCGTCCATAGGTACGGGCCACATAATCAATCACCCGGTCCCGGCCTTCCATGCAGAAGTCAACGTCAAAGTCGGGCATCGACACCCGCTCAGGGTTCAGGAATCGCTCAAACAGCAGGTCGTATTTGATCGGGTCCAGATCGGTGATTTTCTGGGCATAGGCCACCAGTGACCCGGCACCGGAACCACGTCCGGGGCCAACGGGAATATCGTTATTTTTAGACCACTGGATAAAGTCCATAACGATCAGGAAGTACCCCGGGAACCCCATCTGCAAAATGGTGTTCAGCTCAAAGTCCAGTCGGTCCCGGTAGATTTTTTCGGTTTCCGGAAAGTCCGGTGCCGACGTATCAAACAGAAACGAAAGGCGCTCAGTCAGGCCATCATGGGAAAATTCACGGAAAAACTGATCCATGGTTTTACCTTCTGGCACGGGATATTCCGGCAGAAAGTACTCACCCAGTTTGACATTAATAGAACAGCGCTGGGCAATGGCAACGGAGTTGGCCAGTGCTTCAGGAATATCCGCAAAGAGTTCAGCCATCTCCTGTTCAGACTTCAGGTACTGCTCTTCACTGTAGCGATGTTCCCGGCGGGGATCATCCAGAACCACACTTTCGCCGATGCAGACCCTGGACTCATGGGCTTCGAAATCATCCCGGGTCATAAACATCACATCATTGGTGGCCACCACCGGACAGTTGAACTCTGCCGCCAGAGCCACGGAACCATGAACGCACTCTTCATCCCCTGCCCGGTTGGTACGGTGAAGTTCCAGGTAGAAGCGATCAGGAAACGCTCCCATCCACTCCTGCAATAACTCACCTGCCAGCGACTTTTTGCCCGATAACAGTGCCCGGCCAATCTCACCTTCCCTGGCACCGGAGAGCGCAATCAGCCCTTCTGACAGGGCCATGATCCACTCCCGTTTCACCAGCGCCTTTTCATGGTGTTGATTTTCCATAAACGCCCGGGAGATCAGCTCGGTCAGATTGTGATAACCCTGCTCATCCATACACAGCAACACCAGACGGGACGGTGCATACTTGTCCGCCGGATTTTCCACCCAGAGGTCAGCGCCACAAATGGGCTTGATGCCTGCGCCCATGGCCCCCGAATAAAACTTCACCAGCGCACAGAGATTGGACTGGTCGGTCACCGCCACCGCCGGTATGCCAGAGCCGGAAATCGCGCTGATCAACGGTTTTATTCGCACCAGCCCGTCGCTGAGGGAAAATTCGGTGTGCACCCGTAAGTGGATAAATCGTGCTGTCATGGAAGAAGGAAGTCCTGAATGGCAATCCGGTAATGATAATGAATCCTCTGATAAATACACCAATAAAAAATATTGCTTTATTGCAACCAACTACCGCGTTCATAGTCCTCAACCACCGCATCCGGCGTGACCAGCGGGCCACCCAAAGGCCTGCCCCTTCAGGCAACAATGTTCCTTTAAAGCGTGCTGTCGTTGATCTGCACTTATTATTCTGGCGCTATAGATCTTGTCGAATGGAACCAAAAGATGGAAATTGACCAGCAAGCAGTGGTGAGTATTCACTGGATCGAACAATGTTTCTTTTTTTCAGGGCTTTGGCTGCCCTTATCATTTCCACCGTTTCTTTATTTCCATGATAACGTCGGGCAGCGGCACGAGGTGACCTGGTGATCGGAAAAAACCACAGTCGAAATCTTTCCGCTTTTTTGTTTGGATCTGCACCATTGGCTAATAACAGTTCAACCATCTTATTGTTACCCAGCTTGGCAGCAAAATAGAGTGGCGTGGCCTTTTTTATAGTAGCCTGATCAACATCAGCACCCTTTTCAATCAGTTGCCGGGCCACCTCAACATGCCCTTCTTGTGCAGCAAAAGAGAGCGGCGTAGTGCCCTTGTTCGTCGCCAAATTGACCTTGGCCTCGTGGTCGAGCAGCAGTTGAACCACCTCAACATACCCTTTATCCGCTGCAAAACTGAGCGGCGTGAATCCGTCTGAAGTAGCCAGGTTAACATCAGCCCTTTTGTTGATCAGCAGCCGAACCACCTCAACATGCCCTTCTTCCGCTGCATAACTGATCGGCGTGGATCCGTCCAAGGAGGCCAGGTTAATATCAGCCCCATTATTGAGCAGCATCCGGACCACTTCAATATGCCCTTCCTTCGCAGCATAACTGAGCGGCGTCCAACCAACTTGAGTGACATAGTTAACATCAGCATTTTTGCTGATCAGCAGCTGGACCAGATCAACGTGCCTTTCAGTAACTGCAACAAACAGCAAGGAAACCATATCTTCGGTTTTTGCGCAGCGGTAATCTTTGCAAACGACAGCGGGGTCCTTTTGCAGTTCCCTTTTCAGGACATTGAGATCGCCGACCCTGCAAGCCGCCAACGGTGTGGGCTCATTGTAGGGATTGTCACAGTTTACTTCAGAAATGGCAGAATCAGATCCATCAAATCGCTGGTAGAAGAATCCGGAATGCCCGCTAATTGACTCCATAACTCCCCCCTTGGTCTGGTCAATGTTATTTCAGGAGTTGGATCAGACATTGAACAAGTAGTTCAACTGGAAGCGTAAATAACTCAAGTAACACAGCTGAAAATTCTCCCAGTTGCCTCTTTCAGCCCGGCTATATAGATTAAGGAGCTGGTCGGCAAAGCGCCAGCCATGTCATTGGAACCGGTTGAAGGCTATGAAGATTATTACTCTGCTGAAGTGCCTTCCTGCTATGGAGATGTTAAACAACGATGGTTCTTGTTTCTCAACAAAAAGTGCAGGCTGGTTGAACAGAAAACACTGACCCGAAAGATGCAGAAGCAGTCACTGAAAGAGGCCCGTGATCTGGAAAAACTGGGTAAAAAGGTTTTTCTGTGCAGGGATGATGCATTGGAGGCTTTTACCTTGTGGCAGAAACAATCGAAACGCTGCCAGAGTGCAACTGAGCCTGAGGTTACCGGTAAACCCTGCTATTCGGGCAAGGGACGGCCATCGCCGGATGGATCACTTCGAATACTTTGTGCAGGCTGAATGCTTTGTTAATGGTGATGACACTGTGTCTGATGGTCTATGCTGCTATCCAGCACGGAATAAGGCACGAGCTGAAAAAACAGGAGCGATGTGGTTTTTGACGGATTCATGGTTCAGGATTATACCTGAATCCAGCTCACTGAGTTTTGATCTGGGTGTCTTGAAATGGGACTTTCCACCAAATTTTGAGCAGTTACTTATCCTCAATTTTTCGCAATCCTCACTACGGGCGCTTAAATCCGACAGGATCCCGAGCATTTAGCAGTGACTCATAAATCGACTTAAAATTTACCGTATTCAGGAATTCCCTGGCAATGGTGGTTAATTCCTCAGATTTAAGCACCAGCGCATTGCCCGAGTTGTGTGCCTGCCTCAGATAACGGGCCTTAACAGATCTTTCAAGAGCAGAATTATTCTGTGTTTTAATCATCATGGCATACAGCTCTTCCGGTGAGGATACCTCATGGGCACCATATCTGTTGGAATATCTGCGTCCGACATAGGCCTCCAGAAAACAATAAGTTAAACGACTGCCCCTGGTTTTTGTCATATGATACAGGTAATAAATGAATGCCTGGTAAATAGCCTGTTTAACGACAGTTTCAGGGACACTTGAACGGTCATTACCAGACACACGGAGGGAATTTATAATTGGCATGTACCTGGCCCAGATTTCCTTGGTTTTTTTATTAATCTCTTCAGACTCTTTTTGATCTCGACTACCTTCTCGCTTCGCTGGCAGACGAACAGTCCTGTGAGTTTTATTAGTATGTTTTCCGGATACTTTAGAAACTTCAGCGTGATATTGATCATTTGTCAGATTAAATCTGAAGTTTTTTTCCATAACCTGCCATGGTTCTGATGAATAATGGGCTTCTACTTCATCCGCGATAACTGTGTAGGCCCACTCAGGCTTACCCAGTATAATAACCGGGCGAATGCCAGTCTTACTGGCGTTAAATTGTGGAAAAGCGGGTTTTCGCACCAACATTCGCTCAATGTCCGGAATGCCCTCAGGGTTGTTCGTCCAGGACAACTGTAAAAACGAACAGTCGATTTTTTCTTCCAGGAATGGCGAAACCCCATTAAAGCTTTGGGTTACGAAAAAATGATCGTTTCCTTTCAGTTCCCAATCGTAAAGACTCAGCCAATTCTGGCTATTCCCCAACGGAGTCAGCAATGCTTTATACCAATGTTCCAGGTAACTGACGGTCTGAGCCTTCAATTCCTTGACAGTTTCCAGACGTACCATCAGGTCATGATACTTACCAGCTGGAATAATATGGCTAGGGTAACTTTGCGGGGGTCTTAGCCAACCCGCCTTGAATGCTTCAACGGCAAAATGAATGACTGGGGGGTGGGCTAAATTACTCTCTGTCAGTATATCCACCATTGAACCCAGCCAATCGTCATGATCTCCAGAACGGTTGTGAACAATCGTTTTTGAGTAGAGCGCCTTGAGCAGTCCGGTCACCTGATCTTCACTACTGCTGGACAATATTTGAATCACCGCCTCAGACATCGGTTTATAGTAGGTATCGGTATGCCTACAAAGCACCTTGCCAATCAACCGATATTCCTCAAAGTTCAGTGTCTCTTTCTTTACCAGGATTGAGACTCCCAGAGAAAAACCGGTTAAGTCTTTGCCTTCCCATAGCCTTCTTACCACCTCGCTGGTACCTGGCGTTTTATTTGGTAATGCACAGCCTGCCTCAAGAGCTTTGTGCAGATCTTCGACACTCCGACCATAAGCTTTGGCAAGGCGCTGCAGTTGCTCTGGATCAGCACTTTCCAGAAACGCCTTAATATTCTTGACTCGGTGCTGGAACCACTTCCCTGCCGGAAAGGCTGAAAGCCAGGTTCGATTCGTTTTACCTGTGCAGGAGCGCCTCCGAGATCCTCTGACTTCCAGCTCATTCCGCCATCCAGTGAATACTCCGGATATAGGTGGTAATTACCGCTTACTGCGCGTGCAGGAATTCCAAAATAGCGGCAGAGCGCCACAAATATGGGCGTTCTGTGTTGACACTTGCCCTGTTGACGCCACAGCAGAAAGCGAAAAAAACCTTCGCCACTTTCATATTTCTCTGAGCCCTTAAAATTTTTGCAGTACTCTGCTATTGCAGCAATACGATCTTTCAGGATCTTTGCCGACTGAATACAACGAATCTGTTCCTTTTGATTCTCTGCCATATCAGCTGCTGCGAAGCCGTTAAAGAATTCAGTTAATTGTAATTTCATGGGTTCAGAAACAGTGCAGTCTAACCTCGCGTCGCCAGATTGCTGCAATAAATCCAACGTGTCGACCGATGTTTTTTCACACGAACTTTCTGTCACTCTTTTTTCTACAACGTAATTAACTGTTACTTCCTGATCATCCCCGACATTTGAAAAAAGCACCATGTGAAGGCCTGTATACCTGTCTTTTATCAACCGGTAATCCAGAGACGGTTTTATTCGCAAAGCCCGGATAGTTTCATCCGGGTTCAGACCTGGCAGGTAAAAATACTTATCCTTGTGTACCCGCAGGCAATGAACACCCAGACTCTGCTCTCTGCCCAGGGTTACTTCTCCATCAGGCAGAGTGGCGGGAAACACCAGCTCAAGACCGTGCGCCCCGGGGCTAAAACTTCGTAGTTCAACATTACCCTGATTATTCAAAGCCACATCAAAGACCTCCAGGCGATACATCCCGGGACTTTCACGAGAGGCAAAAATCTTTCTCATCACCAACTGACGTAACGCTCTGTGTTCATAAGCGGTATCAACATCCAGATAATGAGTCGTTTTGGCGGGTAGTTCTGCCTGATTATCAAGAGGCAGGGTATCGTTTGCACAGATAGTGGCAGCCTCTGTTTTGCCATTTTCCCGTGGTGCAGATTGAGCTGCTTCAGAGAGTGGCTTTCCCGGAGCGTTGTGTGTATCGCCACTATTTACTGAAACAGCACCAGGATATTTTACTGAAACAGCACCAGGATATTGTCCACCAGTTTTTGTCAGTTTATGGGCCATCGCTTCTGCGTCGGAACTGGGAGAATCTGACCTTTTTCTGCCACTGCAGGAATAGTGTCTGACGGGGTTTGATAGTATCCGTGAAATTTTCTGCCAAAAGGCAGGCCACAAAAAAACCTTGTTGGCATCCCATGCACTTATCTGTTTGTCAGCTTCCCGGAAGTATGGCTGGTTAGTGGACATTTCCAGGGTTTGCTTTTGGGCATCCGTCAGGGTAAAAACAGTATTTGCCTCCACCCCAGTCTGATTAAACCTGTGATCAAACCAGCAGTGCTGCCAGTATCGATAAAGAGTCTGGGTCAGAATATCATCCGCATCTTTCGGTTTCGGGGGAGAGACCCGAAGCCAGCCATTGGGCCTGAGCCACACGCCTGATGATTTCCGTTCGGGCCTCTGCATCACTCAGGTCAGCCTTGATGTGTATTTCACGGTGCTGTTCATCAATATGGTTGAGATTGCTGCGACGTATCAACCAGGGGCGATCAGAGCCAGCCCTGGTGTGGTGAAACCAATTGCAAAGTACAGGATCAATCCCCCACTGGCCAATGGGTACAGCCGATAATTCTGGCAATTTCTCCAGGGTTGCCCTGACCGCGATAAAATAAAGCTGATAGTGATGATTGATGTGTTGACGGAGCGCATTTTCGGTAAAGTCTCCGTCTTTAATGACGGCCCTGGCCAGCTTTTGTAAATCCAGGCCGGTGGGCTGCAAGGGCAGGCCTTGCTGTTGCAAACAGGCCCTCAGTTGACAGTGCCACTGTGTCAACAATGCAGCTGCGGACTTTCCCTCTGGCGTTTGTGGCAACACTTTTTCAACAATGGCCAGCAGTTCCGCCGGATTATATTGTCGGATGGGCAAATAGCGGAAACGTCCTTTGAGCGCTGGCGATAACGGTTTCCGGCCACTGTACCGGGGAGGATTGGTGGTGGCAAACAGGTGGAAACCCGGATGAGCATCACCGGCCAGAATAGCATTAAGTTTCCCCTCCAGGTGCTGGCTATCAATCAGATTCAATTCAGAAATGACTACGATGCCGCCATTGACTTTCGCCCGCTGGATGGCTTCGCACACTCTGTCCCAGGAACAATCCCCGGCATTGCAATAAAATACCTCCGGCATGGATTCTCCCCGCTGTGCAACCTGCTGTTTGAAGCTTTCAAGCAACAGGTTCAGGGTGACATCCTTACCCCGCCCGGCGGGGCCTTCAATCAGGGTAGCCTGACGACCATGATGTTTTCTGACGTGATGATGCGCCTGCTGACATCGGCTTAAATCCTGACCAAGCCGTTGCACCAATTCACTGACCGCTGATCCGGAGGTATCAAACTCAGGCCGGGTTTGTAACGTCGCCCGGATAAAAGTGTTACGTATAACCTCCAGGACCTGATTATGTACCAGGTCTCTCAAAGTGTTGTCTACCTGGTCACGGGCAGAAAACCAGAGTTCCAGTGCTGTCCTGGCATCCTGACTCACCCCGGGAATTTCTGAGCCCAGTACATCCTGAAAACTCTGCAAGATCAACCCATCCACCTGCTCACGGGTAACGCTGCCCTGTCTGTGCCTATTGGCTAATGCACGATCCAGATACCAACCCACCCAGCTGCAGATATCGGTCAAATCCCTGGGGGTAAACTCATGTTCCGGCAGCAATTCCGGATAATATTGCCAAAGCACCATCACACGGTCACTGGCGCTGCGTACAATGTCGTCTGTTTGCGGTTCTGGCAAATACCGTTGTAACTGCCTGAGCAGAGCAGGTTCAACCACCCGGTCCCGGAGAAAAGCCCGATTTAAGGGAAGGTAGTATGCCCCGGACAGTTTCTCCTTCAGCACAGGGTCTAATTGGCGCCCGGCGTAATGGCCCGGGTTACCGGTCAAAATCACTCGGTGCTGAGCAGTCACCTTGACCGGGTGACCGTTAACATAGATGCACGGTGCCGGTTCCCATAAACCATTCAGTGAAGCCTGCAATCCGGTATTGGCCAGATTGGCCTCATCCAGAACCACTGTAATATAATGACCTGCAGCAGCGGGTTGAGTATTGGCCCACTCCAGTAACGCCCGTTCTTGTAATGCCATATAACGGTCACCACCAGCCCCAGAGCCGGTATGTTCCCGCCATTGCCAGCGTTTCATCAGGGTCTGTTCGCTGTCGCAGGGGCCCAGAGAAATCAGCGAAGCCAATCCGGACGCCTCGGCAGTTTTGGCGGCGAAATAACTTTTACCAGTCCCGGTTTCTCCCTGCAGGAAAATGACGGGGGAATCCTCAAGCCGGTCATGCAGCCTGGATAAACGACGAAGTTCCCGATCCTTCTGGTCAACCGAACCGTAATAAAGATCATGGGCCAGCGCCTGAAGTGGAGCCTGAGCGCAACCCTGCCATTCAAGTGATTGCACCAATAGATGCTCCAGGCGTGAAATACGCTCTGGGTCACTATTTCTGGACACTCTCTCCTGGCTAACACGATAACAATCCATCGCCAGAGTATGAATGGCATCAGATCGAGTCTGTGCTGAATGTGGACGTAACTGCCAGCCAGAAGCCAGCGCATCTTCCAACCGCCTGATCTGATGTTGTGGCCTGATTGCTAACTGTTGGTACTGCTCTGCCTGCCGTGGGTCAACCTGCAGCTGAAAAGCCACCGAACTTCGCTGCATCCGGGGCGTTTGCGCGACAATCAAGGCACAGAGGCAATCCATACATTCGTTGGACATGCACGCTTGAAATGGATATTCATAGGACAGGTTCAGTTGTTCAAATACAGTCGGGCCAAAAGCCCTGGCCAGTTGCCACACATTGAGGCGGACAAAACTCCTGTCCAACGGCTGGGCACTGTTAATGACAGCATTCAAACGATCAGGATCCACCCAGGCAGTTTGCGCTGTATCCGGCAATAGCTGTCTGCAAGCCACCTTCATAAAATCACGAACTGATCGATTCTGACGGGTGCCATGGCTGAATACGCTATCGATGGCTTTGCGCCAATGGCAGGGTTGCAGCTGCGGTGCATGGTCAACCTGCTGTGCCCGCCGGGCAGCCAATATCAGGTTATTCAACAGCCCTTCTGTGATTTCAGGCAATGGATGACAAAGGGTGGCAGGTACGGTTTTAAAAGCTTCGCAGAGTTGCCTGAGCGCCTGTTCCGGGAGTTCAGTCCGGGACATACCATGATGTTCGGCGGTGATATTCCAGATATCTACCGGTGGACACAACTCTGCAGCGGCGATCATTGCGCTCCATACCGGGGATGGGCTTTGGGCAAGCTCAGGCCAGAGTACTGTGATACAGGCTTTCGGGTAAGCCTGTAATATGCCGTTAACCAGCAGGGGTTGTCCAGATACCAGGGGCTCAAGCAGCTGCTGAAGCTTTGGATTGCTCTCCAGCCCCCGGAATACAACTGGCTTGCCCGTGGTCAAAGCTGCCTGCAAGCCGCTCTGACAGCGGCCAAAATACGCCTTTTGCTCCGAAGTGACAAAGATATTGTCAAACAACTGGCTGAAGCCGGTCTGGTTATTGATCTGTATCACCAGGGGAATTTCCTGATGGCCATTAATCCAATGATTTGCCTGGGCACTGTGCTGATAAGTCACTGTGTTAACGGGGGCGTGATCCCCGTTATTATCTTTACCGCCAATACTGCTGGCCAGTTCGGGTTGCCCGGCTTTTTCTGTCAGCCCAAGTGATTGCGGTTGCCGCTGTGAATGAGCAACCTGAAGCTTCGGTTTTACCCCTGTGGTCTGCTGGATATTCTGCAGTGCACCCAGCAAAAGAAACCAGCGCGCTTCACTGAGAGGTGAAGTGACTGTCACCACGTCACCGGCCTTCATCTGGTCCAGCAAGCTGGTGTTAGGAACCGCAAAACCCTCCTGCCCGATACTGATTGGCCCCAACCATTCCATAATATTGCCATGGTTAATAATCAATGGGTTTTGTGGCTCATTACTGGCAAGTCTTGCATCCCCAGAGTTAGCCATGATTTGCAACAGCGATAGCAGCTCGTCATCTCCCACCGGCATCCGGTAAAACTGAATATCTTCTGGCAGCGTACAGACCGCACCGTTGCTCTCATAACGCCTTTGCGCCAACAGTTGGCGAATGGTCTGTTCAAATGCCAGATTATTCCAGTCGGCTCCTTTAAGAATCACCCGCTGCCCGGTTTCCAATTGCTCAAATTTGCCTGGCAGGTGCCGGATACGCCCCTGCTTATCCACCCCGGGTCCACCAAAAAACAGCTGTCGCCAATTACTGTGCAAATGACAGTGGATAATAACGGTATTGCCATCATCCATAGCACTGCCCGGGGAGAGTTCAGCCAATATCGGTGGCACATCACCGATGTCCATTGTCTGGTGATTGCCATTGTCTGCGTCAAACTGCCAGGTATTGCCCGGTCGATTAATGCGTCGCCAGAAATCCGCACCCGGTGCTTCGTCACTTTTCCCCACCATCGCCAACTGCTCATGACTGGCCAATACCAGCAGCGAAACATGTTCACCCAGAGCACGTTTTTTCTGAGTGACCTGGTCAAACAGACAAGGATTATCCGGATCCAGCAAATCATTAAGTTTTGGCAGCTCGTCACTGGTGAGCATTCGGATATCGATAACCAGGGTCAAAGGCTCATTATTTTCAAATAGCTTGCCCGGTTTCAGAGAGTGATGACCGGTCCCGGAAATACTCAAGCGGCTGAGCAGGTTCCCCTGCGAGAGATCATCCGGATGAGAAAGAATGACTACGTCTTGCTGCTCATCATGGGTTTGCGCAGATAAAAGATGTCGAACCTGATTATTATTAGCGACAAAACGAAAATCAAAGGAATGTGCAAACCTCAGGTTTGGTGAAACCTGTAAGCATACAGTTCTCGCATTGTCAGACAGCGGAATCCGGGGTAACGTTAAATGCAGCCTGGATTGTACTTCAACGCACATATCCACTGGCTTTAACGGCTGCTTCAATTTTGCCTTTTTGGCCGACAAGTTACGCTCTGATGCCAATTGTACATTGTTTCCACTATTTTGAATGTTCATAGATCCCACCACTCCATTAACCTTCAGGTTCTTTTTGGATTACAGACTGCTGAACTATTCTTTACAGAAAAAAACACCCGGTATCAGAAATGACACCTTTCAAGAAATACTGCGTTAGAACTGAAAATTGTCAGGTAGTTTAGAACACAAATAGCTGACCACGGTTTAGCCCGGGTATTTCATAAACTGCCCCGAATCTCGCGCAGGACTTTGTCGCTCTAAGGGATTTTGTGAGGGAGCGCCGTACCGGGGAGTACGGTCGACCGATCAAAACTCCCTTAGAGCGACAAAGGACAAGTGAGAGCGGGAGCACGTTTATGAAATATCCGGGTTAGTTCAGGCTATGTGTTGATAAAGCCCAGTGGATCGATATTCGATTTAAAAGGTAGTTCACGATCGGAACCTGAAGGGGGAGCTTACGACTGGGAATATTTCAATCACACGATTAACAGGTTCTCAATGCCAGTAGGCTGCCTTAAGACTGTCCTGCACGGCAACTGCTCATGCGTTGCTTTAGCTCCTGCATCCATGCAGTCGCGGGTTGCGTTGATATCCATACCATTTGTACTGAAGCGGGGTATACGGATATTAACGCTTTTCTGCACCAGGAGTTATGTACTGCTCCTCATCGCTCAGGTAACCCGGGTTGGCGTGCTCGACCTGTCGCTCCGGAAGCGGCTTACAGCACGGGCAGTCATCTATGCAGACACAGACGTAGGTAGCAGCGGCAGTGCTGGCAACACAAACAGGCAGGGCGCTAGCGATAACTGCAACAAGTTTCCAGCCGGAAAGAGCACCGCTAATAACAGTGGCTAAACTGGTCCCCCCCGCGATAAAGCCTGCAATCGTGACAGCATCTTTTTTAACTCTGGAGTCACAATTAAGGGTATAGTCTGAAATTGGATGTACCTCTGGTTGTGGCTGTTTGGTCACGGGTGGTTGTGGCTGTTTGGTCACAGGCGGAAAAGGTTTAAATTGAGTAATACCAGTCATATTCATATTCATTCTTATAAATCAAGATTGTTTATTTCTGAAACAACAAAGCTCCAGTGCAGCTAAACGTTGATACCCATACCGTTCGTACTGAGCTTGTCTAAGTACGGTGGCACCATCCTTCGACAAACTCAGGATGAACGGGTATTAACGCTTTTCTGGACCATATTATTGGTTCTTGGTTCTTGTTTTCAGAAATGGTTAAAATACTCAGTGTTTGTGAGTGTTTTATTAGAGTAAGTTATTTAGAAAAAGTTCCTTCAGAATTATCACCGCTTGGTCACAGCAGACATGGCAGTTAACTGCCCTACTGCGGTGGCAGCAAATTGGTCTAAAAATTCCGTTTTGTTCGGCAAATAGCCCCGCTATTCACCTCACAAAACGAAATTATTATCCTCAATTTTCTGCCATCCTCGCTACGGGGTCGCCTAGACGGACGCTATTCCCGGTCAGCCTCCTGGCAGGGCTTGTTGCGTCCGTTGCTTTTTATGTCAACTGACCACATCAGCCAGGAGCTCCCGAACCGGCTTGAAGGAACGACGATGGACGGGAGCTGGCCCCAGCTTTTTTAATGCTTCAAGGTGGACTTTAGTAGGATAACCTTTATGCCCTGCGATGCCATAACCCGGCCACTCCCTGTCCATAAGCAACATTTCCCGGTCGCGGGTCACCTTGGCAATAATGGAAGCGGCAGCAATCTCAGGAACACGACTATCGCCTTTTACAATGGCTTCAGCACGACAGGAAAGCGCTGGACAACGGTTACCATCGATATAAGCCAGTTCGGGCCTGACCGACAATCCCGCAACGGCACGCTGCATTGCCAGCATGGTGGCATGGAGAATATTCAGTTCATCAATCTCTGCTACTTCAGCCCTGCCCAGTGACCAGGCCAGGGCGTTATGACAAATAACGTCAAAAAGTGCCTCTCGCTTTTTCTCTGACAGTTTTTTGGAATCATTCAGACCTTCAATCGGGCGAGCAGGATCCAGAATGACAGCAGCAGCAATCACCGGGCCACACAGTGGACCTCTGCCCACTTCATCAACACCGGCAACAATAATGCCTGTGTCACTGGCGTCACACCAGTCAAATTGATTTTGCTTCATTGACTCTCTACCCGCTGCCTGGTCTGCTGAATAACTGACATCACCGCTTCATAGGCCAGCCTGCAGGCATCCTGCTTCAGTTGGTGGTGAATCTCCTTAAAAGACTGTTTCAGAGTATCTCTGTACGCCTGATCTTCAATGGCCTTCTTGATCAAAACCCGGAGATTTTCAGGGGTCGCATCGTCCTGTAACATTTCAGGTACCAGCTCTTTGTCGGCCAGAAGATTGGGCAGTGAGACATATTTGACCTTAACCATCCGGCTGATAATGGCAAAACTGAGCGGTGCCATTTTATAACTGACAACCAGCGGCTTTTTATGCAGTGCAGCCTCAAGAACAGCGGTTCCCGAAGCGATCAGAATCGCATCCGAGGCGGCCATAACCGATTGTGCCTGACCATCATAGACCGTTACGTCCAGATCCGGAAACTCACGGACAATGGGTAGAAGTTGCTTTTTTCGTCGCTCATTGGCACAGGGAATTAAAAAGCGGGCATCCGGGAAGTCTTTCCTGAGCAGGCGGGCGGTCTCAAGAAATAGTTGACCAAGTTTGGCGATCTCTGGTTTGCGGCTGCCTGGCAAGAGCCCGATCACCGGCCCACCACCATGACTGACACCCAGGGTATGTCTGGCTGCGTCTTGATCCGGATTCATGGAAATCTGGTCAGCCAGGGGGTGACCAACGAAGGTCACAGGTACACCATGATCCCGGTAATAGTCCGCTTCAAACGGGAGCAGCGCCAGCATGTGGTCTACGGAGTGGCGGATTTTTTTCAGACGACCTTCACGCCATGCCCATACCTGGGGGCTGACATAATGCACGGTTGGAATACCGGCCGCTTTCAGCCTGCGTTCAAGCGCCAGATTAAAATCAGGGGCATCAATACCAATAAACACATCGGGCTGATCGGCAATCAGTCGCTCCCGCAACTGTTTGCGAATACCCAGCAGTTCTCGCAAACGCCCGAGAACCTCAACCAGCCCCATCACCGATAACCGCTCCATGGGGAACACGCTGTCAAAACCCTCTGACTGCATCAGGGGACCGCCAATACCATAGCAGTAAGCATCCGGATAATGTCGTTTGATCTCCCGGATCAGCCCGGCCCCGAGAATATCCCCTGAGGCTTCTCCTGCAACCAATGCAACACGTAATGATAATCCCGGAGAGGAAACAGCCGACTGCATCACCGGGTAATACCACGACTTGATGATTTCAGAGAGTCAATCAGCAGTTGAATTTCCGGCAACGGCTCCATACTCTCGAGACGATCAATCGCTTCAGCCGTTCTCAACCCCTGACGGTAAATGATCTTATAGCACTGTCTCAGCTTGCTGATCAGTTCAGGCGTAAATCCCCGACGACGCATGCCTTCAAAGTTCATACCATGGGCTTCAGCAGGATTACCACTGGACATGATAAATGCCGGCACATCTTTGAACAGTGCCGTATGGGCAGCACTCATACTGAAGGCACCAATCTTGCAGAACTGATGCACCGTCGTGTAACCGCCCAGGATGGCACTATCGCCAACCATCACATGACCGGCAAGTGCCACATTGTTGGCAATGATACAGTTGTCGCCTATAACACAGTCATGGGCCACATGCACATAGGCCATCAGCAAATTGTTACTGCCAATAGCAGTCAGCCATTGATCCTGAATGGTGCCACGATGGATGGTACAGCCTTCACGGATAATATTGTTATCGCCAATCACCAGGCGAGTGAGTTCACCAGCGTATTTTTTATCCTGACACTCTTCACCAACACTGGAAAACTGGAAAATACGGTTATTTTTCCCGATCACCGTCGGGCCCTTGATCACTACATGGGAGTGAATACGGCTACCCATACCCACTTCAACACCGGACCCAATATAAGTCCATGGCCCAACTTCAACATCTTCACCAATACGGGCACCCGGTTCGACAATAGCTGACGGATGAACTTTGGCGGTTGGATGAATATCGGCTTGCAACGGGCTAATGGCTTCAACCGCCCCGGCAGCTTCAGAATCAGTAACGGAGAGTGTGTCGCTCAAGATTTTATTTCCTTTCTTGCACACGTAACTTCTGCAGAGCAGACAATATTACCATCAACCACCGCCTCACAGGCAAATTTCCAGATATCCCGTTTCAGCGCCAACAGTGTTGCCCGGAGAATCAGCTGATCACCGGGAACCACCGGTTTGCGAAAACGCACCTTATCAACCCCGGCAAAAAAATAGATTGTGTCGCCATCCGTCTTGCGAATGTGATAACCAAGGATACCTGCTGACTGAGCCATCGCTTCAATAATCAATACCCCCGGCATCACCGGATGCTGTGGGAAATGGCCATTAAAATGCGGCTCATTACTGGATACATTTTTAAGACATTCGATGGAGCCATTTTCTGTATCCACATGAAGAACCCGATCCACCAGCAGAAAAGGATACCGATGGGGCAGGATCTCCTTAATTACCTCAATTCGTCTCATTCACCTTAAACTCTATAACAGAAAAAGGCTGGACAACCAGCCTTTTCTTTACCGTAAAAATTCTTACCCTGGTAACAGCCAGGTTTCAGTGTACTTATATCAGTCGCACTGCTTCTCCAGCTGTTTAACCCGCCTGGCCAGATCATCCAGTTGCCGGAAACGAACCACGTTTTTCCGCCACTCACGACTCTCCATAAAACCAGTACCGGAAGAGTAGGAACCAGCCCTGGTAATTGAGCGCGTAATCATGGCCATGCCACTGATAAACGTCCCATCAGCAATGGTCAGATGACCGGCAAAACCGGCGGCTCCGGCAATAGTACAGTTTTTACCAATCTTTGTACTTCCGGAAATACCGACACCGGACGCAATAGCTGTGTTCTCGCCGATTACCACATTGTGAGCAATCTGAATCAGGTTATCGAGGCGAACTCCACTGTGTATTTCCGTATTACCAAGAGCACCACGGTCAATACAGGTGTTGTTGCCAATTTCAACATCACTGCCGATCACCACACCACCTATCTGGGCGATTTTGTACCAGCGGCCATCCGCATGTGCATTACCAAAACCATCACCACCAATCACCGCTCCAGAGTGAATGATGGTCCGATCACCGATGGTGACACCGTGGCAAACCGTAACATTGCGATGGAGGTGGACATCGGCACCAAGCACGGAGTCGTGCCCCACCACGGTACCGGCATCAATGCGAACACCGGCGGCAATCTGAACGCCTGCCTCAATAACAACGTTGGCACCAATGGCAGCAGTCGCATCCACAACAGCGGTCTCATCAACCACGGCACTGGGGTGGATACCTGCATTGCCACCACGGTCAGTATCGAACAGGGAGGAGAGCCGGGCATAACCCAGATATGGGTTATCAAGAACCAGGGCATTGCCGGCAAAGCCACTGGCGGAATCCGGGCAGAGAATAACCGCACCGGCCTGAGTAGTTTCCAGATATCGGGCATAGGCCGGATTAGCCAGAAAGCTTAACTCATGCCCCCCGGCATCCTGAAGGGTATTCAGACCTGAGACCTGCTTATCCCCATCTCCCTGCAGCCGGGCACCACACTGTTCTGCCAGTTGGGACAAAGTATAAACAACAGTCATGATTCATTACTTCATCTGGTTGAGGCTTTCAATGACCTTGCGAGTGATATCAATACCCGGACTGCCATAGATGGCCATCTGACGATCAATGACCAGGTCCAGCTTTAATTCACTAATAACCGTATCAATGGCAGTCTGCAGTTTTGGCCGCAGCTTTTCACGCTCTGCATTATCCGCTTCTGCCCTTTCAGTCTGATACTGACGTCCTTTCAGTTGCCAGTCTTCATACTTGCGTTGTAACTCCAGCTGACGAACTTTCAATTGCTCGGCGCTCAAAGTCGGGCCATCTTTCTGCAGCTTTTCCTGCATATTACGAACGTCGCTCTCCAGCTTCTGCAGAGCAGTCAACTGAGGCTTGAACTTGGCTTCAGACTTTTTGGCGTATTGTTTGCCCGCATCGGATTCACTTAACACCATCACCGTATCAAGCACACCCACTTTACTGCCAGTAGTGGCTGCATTGGCCAGGGGGGCCAACATAATCAGGGCCAGGAATGCCAGTCTGATGGATTTCAAAATAAATCTCCTGAAAACGGTAAAAAGAGGCATTATAAAGAAAAGGTGCCTGATAGCACCTTTTAATTACGTAAAATACCCTCTTTCAAGAGGGATTTGCTTAGAATGGAGTCCCCAGAGAGAACTGGAAGGTCTGGGTTTCATCCCTGCCTTTGGCATTCAGAGCCTTAGCCAGACTGAAAGTCAGCGGGCCAAGGGGGGTAATCCAGGTCAGGCCCACACCAGCACTGTAACGCAGCTCGCCCAGGTCCGGCTTGTAGCAATCGACCACCTGTGAGCTGCAGCTCGTATCAAACACATTACCGTAGTCAAAGAACACGCTGGTCCTTAATGAACGCTGATCCTTGACAAAAGGCAACGGGAATAGCACTTCAACCGTACCCTCAAGCAGCACATCACCCCCCATGCTGTTGAAGTCATCGCCGTTATCCCGTTGCGCAGCCTTGGGTCCAAGGGAGTTATCATTGTAACCCCTGACAGAACCAAAACCACCGGCATAAAAGTTCTCAAAGAACGGCATTTCAGAAGTACTGCCATAGGCACCGCCATAACCCAGGCGAGTGGCAAAACGCGCCGTCAGACTGCGGGTAATGGGCTGGAAGTACTGACCTCGATACACCAGCTTATAAAACGTAGTGGTTGAGCCCGGCATCGCGGCAGACAGCGACAAACTCTGGGAATAACCCGCCGTTGGCAGCAGCCCACGGTTCAACTCTGACTGCGACCAGCCCAGTGACGCCTTGATATTGGTAAACTTGCGCCCTTCTTCATCCAGATAATCCAGGATAACCCGGGGAGTGCCGGAACCGGTGGTAATTTCCGTACCATCCACCCCAAGACTGAAATTAATGGACTCTGTTTCAGACAATGGATACCCGAAACGAACGTTACCGCCAAAAGTGTCAGCCGCATAACTGGAGATGTCCGAATCACTGTAATCGTAGGTCCGATAGTAAATATCATAACCACGGGATACACCGTCAATGGTGTAATAGGGATCCATAAAACTGAAATTGTAGAGCTGGCTGACATCACTCTTGTTCAAACCAACGGTGACCTTGTTGCCGGTTCCCAGGAAGTTATTCTGGCTGACCGAGCCACCGAGCAACAGACCATCAGACTGGGAGAAACCGATACTGGCCGTAACACTGCCGGAAGGCTGCTCTTCTACGGTGTAATTAACATCAATCTGATCGCTGGTTCCCGGCACCGGCGGCGTTTCAACATTGACTTCCTTGAAATACCCCAGACGCTCAAGCCGCACCTTGGACTGCTCAATCTTCTGGGTATTGGCAGATGCACCCTCCATCTGGCGCATTTCCCGACGCAGCACCTCATCATCGGTCTTGGTATTTCCGGAGAAGTTAATCCGTCGGACATACGCCCTGCGGCCCGGATCAACAAAGAAGGTCAACTCAACGGTTTTGTTGTCATGGTCTGGTTTGGGAATGCCGGTCACATTGGCAAAGGTATACCCTTCGTTGCCAAGGCGACGGCTCAGAATCTCTTCCGTGGTAGTAATCAGTCTGCGGGAGAACACCTGCTCCGGCTGGGCCAGCAGCAGCTTTTTTGCCTCGTCTTCGGGAATCACCAGATCACCGGCCAGCTTAACGTCACTGACTGTGTACTTATCACCCTCAGCAACGTTGACCGTAATGTACACACTCTGCTTGTCAGGGCTGATAGAAACCTGGGTGGAGGTAATATTGAAGTTGATATAACCCCGGTCCAGGTACCATGACCGCAAGCGCTCCAGGTCACCGGACAGTTTCTCCCGGGAGTATTTATCCGCAGAACTGAAGAATTGATACCACTCGGTTTTTTGCAGCTCAAACAGGTCAATCAGTTCATCCCTGGGGAAGGCCGTATTACCCACAACATTAACATGCTGTATGGTCGCCACCTTGCCTTCCTTGACATTGATGCGCAACTTCACCCGGTTACGGGGCTGCGCTTCAACATCGGCGGTGATCCTGGCACCGTATCGCCCCTGGGCAACGTATTGACGCTCAAGCTCAAGACGGATCGCTTCCAGGGTGGCCTGCTGGAAAATCTCACCTTCCGCCAGACCGGACCGCTCCAGGCCGGTTATCAGATCTTCCGTCTTGATCGCCTTATTGCCCTTGATCTCAATTCCGCTGATGGAGGGTCGCTCAACCACGGCAACTACCAGAACATCACCTTCACGGGCCATACGAATATCATTGAAATACCCGGTTTGATAGAGCGCCCGGGCGGCCCCGGCGATATCCGGTGATTCAATATCATCGCCCACCTCAACCGGCAGGGCATTAAAAACTGTCCCGGCTGAAACCCGTTGAAGGCCATCAATCCGGATATCTGAGACGACGAAGGCCTGGGCAGCAGGCGCGATGGCTAAAGAGCCAATCAGCAGAGACAACAGTGATCGCTTCATGGAATCCGTTCTTATCCGTGTTCATTTCGCATTAACGTGAAAAACATGCTCTTCAATTTCCACATCGCTATTCATGACGCGCAGAGCGCAAAGTGCTTTTCTTTCATTGGAGGAGTCGGCTCAGGTCGTTATACATGGCCAGCATCATCACTCCGACAACCAAGGTTACCCCGATTTTCAAACCCAGTGTCTGGGTTTTCTCGGAAAGCGGCTTGCCCCTGACCATTTCAACGAGGTAGAAAAGCAGATGACCGCCATCCAGCACGGGTATGGGGGAGCAGGTTCAACACCCCCAGGCTGACGCTCAACATGGCCAGAAAATAGAGAAAATTTTCCAACCCGGACTCAAGCGACGCGCCAGCCACTTTAGCAATGGTTATCGGACCGCTCAAGTTTTTCACGGAAACCAGCCCGACAACCATCTTCCAGAGGGATTCCAGGGTCATGCTGGTCAGTGACCAGGTCGCCTGGGCACCTTTTACCAGCGAATCAATCGGCCCAAACTGTAAATGGCGAATCATGGTTTCTGGCCAGGAAACCTGTTGGACACCTGCACCGATAAAACCGGTTGTCACCCCGTCAGTGGATCGACTGCCCGGGGTCAACGGCATTTCCTGACTGACGCCATCCCGCTCAACCAGCAATTGCAGAGTTTGACCGGCATTGTCACGAATCAGTTCAACAAAGTGCATCCAGTCAATGACGGTTTCGCCATTAACCTGCAGGATTTTATCACCCGACTCCAGACCATCTCTTGCTGCCGCCCCATCGTCCGATAGCTGACCAATGACCGCAGGGATAACAGGAGAGTACGGCACAATACCCAGGGAACGCACAGGATTGGGCTGCTCCTCATTAACCAGCCAGTCAACTATCACGATATTCTTATCCCGGACAGCCCCCTCTGAGGTCTCTCCGGGCTCACCTGCCCGGATAGAGACATCAAGATTTCTACTCTCACCAATGAAAGACAGCAGCTCCATGTTCACGGCCTGCCAGCCCGGTGTTTCCACACCGTTCACAGCAACAATTTCATCACCGGGGTGAATACCGGCAACGGCAGATGGAGAATCGGGAATCACTTCGCCAACCCGAGGCATCAGGGTACGAACCCCCACCATATACATGAGCCAGAGGGCAAAAATGGCCAGCAGAAAGTTGGCAACAGGCCCGGCAGCGACAATGGCAATCCGGGCAAGGACGGGCTTACTATTAAAGGAAAGGTGCTGTTCATTTTCGGGTACCGGCCCTTCCCTCTCATCCAGCATCTTGACATAGCCACCCAGCGGTATTGCTGCAATACTGAATTCAGTACCGTGACGATCAGTCCAGCGCCATAATGACTTGCCAAAGCCCACGGAGAAACGAAGCACTTTGACACCACAACGGCGAGCCACCCAGAAGTGACCATACTCGTGAATACTCACCAGTATTCCAAGGGTTACTACAAAAGCAAAAATGGTCTGTGCTGAGCCAGCAATCTCCGACAAGAGCGATTCAAAAATCATGCAACACCCTGCATTTGTGAAACCTGTTTCCGGGCCAGATAGCGGGCTTCCCTGTCAGCTTCCAGCACTTGATCCATGTCGCCGGCATGCATGACCGGTAAGGTCTGCAATGTGGCATTAATGACTTCAGGTATGCGATCAAAACGCAGTTTGCGTTCCAGAAATGCATCAACGGCAATTTCATTGGCAGCATTGAGCATAGCCGCCGCGGTACCACCGCTGCGCGCTACGTCCTGGGCCAGCTTCAGACATCGGTAACGCATCATGTCCGGCGCATAGAAATCCAGTCTGGCAATCTCGGTCAGAGACAGGGGAGCAACACCGGATGTTATTCTTCCCGGCCATGCCAGGGCATGGGCAATGGGCGTTCTCATGTCCGGATTCCCCATCTGGGCAAGTACCGAGCCATCCTCATAATCCACCATTGAGTGGATGATGCTTTGCGGATGAATCACCACCTCCACCTGCTCAGGACGGGCATCAAACAACCAGCAGGCTTCAATAAACTCAAGCCCTTTATTCATCATCGTGGCAGAGTCTACGGAAATTTTACGCCCCATACACCAGTTTGGATGGGCACAGGCCTGTTCAGGCGTCACAGCGGCAAAACTTTCTACCGGAGACTGTCGGAATGGACCGCCGGAAGCGGTCAGCAATATTCGTCTGACCCCCACCCGCTCGAGCCCCCTTTGGTGATCAGCAGGCAGGCACTGAAAAATGGCGTTATGTTCACTATCGATAGGAAGAAGAACAGAACCAGATGTCTTAACCGCATCCATGAACAAGGCACCGGTCATCACCAGCGTTTCCTTGTTCGCCAGCAGTATTTTTTTTCCGGCACGAACCGCAGCCATGGTGGGCGGCAGCCCCGCAGCACCTACAATGGCCGCCATAACCACGTCAACATCGCCATCCGCCGCCACCTGGTTCATGGCATCCAGGCCGGATTCGACAGAAATGCGCAAACCTTCAGAGTGAAGATCTGCCCTGAGTTTATTGGCCGCCTGTTGGTCCGCCATAACGATATATTGCGGGCGAAACTGACGGGCCTGCTCCAGCATAACGTCTGCGTTTCTGCCGGCGACTAAAGAATGCACGGTGTATTGATCCGGGTTCCGCGCGATCACATCCAAAGTACTTTTGCCAATGGACCCGGTGGAACCCAACACACAAACCCGCTGTCTGCCGGATTGAGAACATGATGCAGTCATGACCTAAAATACACCCCTGGTTATCATGACAAAAAGAGTAAATATCGGCACGGCAGCCGTCAGGCTATCAATTCGATCAAGCACACCACCGTGACCTGGCAGCAGGCTTCCACTGTCCTTAACGCCGCGGTGACGCTTCAAGACACTTTCCCAGAGGTCACCCAGAACGGAAACCAGAACAGTCAGTATGGTCAGAATCAACAACAACACTCCCTGAAAAAAGCTGATACTGGCGAATAACGTCACCAGACTTGAAATCAGCATTGAGACCAGTAGGCCGCCGACCAGTCCCTCCATCGTCTTTTTCGGGCTGACCCGCTCAATCAGTTTTGTTCTGCCAAAACGCTTGCCAGCAAAATAAGCACCGCAGTCTGCCCCCCAGACCATCACCAGAAGGGTAACAACCAACCAGGCAGAGTCTGGCATTTGTTTGAGTTCATAAAGACCAAGCCATGGCGGCACCAGAGTCAGCGCCCCCATCAATAATCTCAGGGGCTTATTCTCAAGCCAGCGCGCGCTCTTGGGATATTGCCCGACGAGAATAAAGGCGACCAGCCACCAGACAACAGCCAGACCAAGAATCAGAGAAGAAGGTAAAAAAAGTGTCAGAGCACAAAAAACACCAATAGCCAGCGTATAGAACAAACGTACAGATCGCTGTTCAAAACCGGCAAGGTTTGCCCATTCCCAAGCCGCTAACATAATAATCGCAGCAATAAAAAAGCCAAAACCGGTTAAAGGTAATAAAAAAACGCCTGCCAGCGCCACTGGCGCTAATATGACAGCAGTTATGATTCTTTCTTTCAGCACAGTGTTTCAGCCTCCACTTGCTCGCTGGTTTTGCCAAACCGTCGCTGCCGACGGGCGTAGCTCAGCAGGGCCTGCTGTAATTCATTACGGCCAAAATCCGGCCACAGGGTGTCGGTAAAATAAAACTCACTGTAAGCACATTGCCACAATAGAAAGTTACTGATTCGCTGTTCACCACTGGTACGAATCAATAGATCAGGGGCAGGCAAACCCGACGTACTGAGATGCTGTTCAATGGCAAACTCATCAATATTTTTAGCATCAAGCTCACCACGCGCCACTTTTTCAGCCAGTAGCCTCGCAGCAGAAGCGATATCCCACCTGCCACCATAGTTGGCAGCAATGACCAGGGTCACTGAATAATCATTGGCAGTGAGCGTTTCTACTTCTTGAATATATTTCTGAATTTCAGGACTGAATCGGGTAATGTCGCCAATGACCTTCAGCCGGATGCGATTTTTCTTCATCCGACGAGCCTCTCGCTTGAGAACTCCCAGGAACAGGCGCATCAGGCCATTGACTTCAATGACCGGCCGATTCCAGTTCTCGCTGCTGAACGCAAACAGCGTGAGCACTTCAACACCCTGTTCATCGCAGGCTTCAACCACTTCACGAACCCGGTTAACACCCGCGCGGTGTCCGGCGAGCCCGGGCAGGTGTTTCCGTTTGGCCCAGCGGTTGTTCCCATCAAGAATAATAGCCACATGGCGCGGCAGCCTCTCTGGCGGAACTCCCTGAATGCCGCTTTTTCCCTGTAACGATGTATTGGCCATGGATTAAGACGATCTGAAAATTGGCAGGTAAAAAAAAGTGTAACAGTAGAACCTTGCAGGAGCCCGCCGTAAAAAGCAAGCGCCCACAAAGTATCAAAAGACAACTGACGCCTGAAATATTGCCGTCATTACCAGCAGGATTCTGTCTGACGCCAGCCAGACAAGGGCAATAACTGCAATCCAGTACAGTCAGCCATTAGATCGCCATTAAATCTTCTTCCTTAACAGAAAGATTTTTATCAACTTCAGCAATAAACTGATCAGTCAGCTTCTGGACATCATCCTGACCACGACGCTCGTCGTCTTCACTGATCTCTTTTTCCTTTTCCAGCTCTTTAATATCAGCCAGAGCATCACGGCGGATATTGCGGATGGCAATGCGGGCATTCTCCGCATCCTGACGCGCCTGACGAATATAGCCCTTACGGGTCTCTTCGGTCAGCGGTGGCAGAGGAATACGAATAACTTCACCGGCAGTCGATGGGTTCAGCCCCAGGTCAGACTTCAGAATCGCCTTTTCAACATCAGGCACAATCTGTCTTTCCCAGACACGTACAGCCAGCGTACGACCGTCTTCAACAGAAATGTTAGCCATCTGGCTCAGCGGTGTTTCTGAGCCGTAGTAAGACACCTTAATGCCATCCAGAAGACTTGGATGGGCGCGACCGGTACGAATCTTGTTGAAGGCAACCGTCAACGATTCAATGGTTTTGCCCATACGCTCTTTGGCATCATCTTTAATCTCATTGATCATCATTAACCCCCGTTTACCAGTGTTCCTTCATTACCGCCAACCACAAGATTTAACAGAGCGCCGGATTTGTTCATATTAAACACCCGAACAGGCATCTGCTGGTCGCGCACCAGACAAATCGCCGTTAAATCCATAACGCCCAGCTTGCGAGCCAGGACATCATCATAGGTCAGCTGATCAAATTTAACCGCATCAGAATGCTTTACCGGATCTTTATCATAGACACCGTCAACCTTGGTGGCCTTGAGAACGATATCAACGCCCACCTCAATGCCTCTCAGACAGGCCGCAGAGTCAGTGGTAAAAAATGGATTTCCGGTACCAGCAGAAAAAATCACCACATCGCCAGAGTTGAGATACCGCACGGCACGACGATGATCATAATGCTCCACAACACCACTCATGGGAATGGCAGACATCACCCGGGTATTGATATTGGAGCGTTCCAGGGCATCACGCAGGGCAAGGGCATTCATCACGGTTGCCAGCATCCCCATGTGATCACCGGTGACCCGGTCCAGGCCTGCGGCACTCAGCGCAGCGCCACGGAAGAGGTTTCCACCGCCAATAACGATACCAACCTGTACACCGATCCCTACTAACTGACCGATTTCCAGGGCCATTCGATCCAGAACCCTGGGATCAATACCAAACTCACCTTCGCCCTGCAGAGCTTCACCGCTGAGCTTCAGCAGTATACGTTTGTATTTCGGTTGACTATCACTTGCCGGCATGTTCAGTTTCCGAGTCTGGTTGGCTAAATTACACACATCCCGCAAATGCGCTGCCATCGGGAGACCAGCCATGAAAGCGGCATTCGATGAACCGCCTGGCCGAAAATGATCTGTTCTGACCAATCAGCCAGCGAGTTGATGTGTTCTGACAGTTGACATTCTTGTCCATGAAACTTTCCCATGAAGAAAACCTGAAAATCAACCATCAGCTATAGATAAACATGAAAAGGCCAACCCAATGGGCTGGCCCAGGAGCCTGTCGGAATCAGGACTGTCCTCTGTGGCAACTGATCCTGCGTTGCCCCGGGAGGCTGTCCGACAGGCTTCTGGTTATTACAGTCCTGCCTGAGCGCGGACTTCAGCAGCAAAGTCCACTTCTTCTTTCTCGATACCTTCACCCACTTCGAAACGTACGAAGCTGGCTACAGTAGCGCCGGCTTTTTTGGCCAGTGCACCAACAGTGGTATCAGGATCTTTAACGAAAGGCTGTTCAACCAGGCTGCTTTCTGCCAGGAACTTGCTGATACGGCCTTCAATCATCTTCTCGATGATATTGGCTGGCTTGCCAGACTGCTCAGCCTGAGCCTGGAAGATCTCTTTCTCTTTCTCTACCAGTTCAGCCGGCATATCTTCCTTGTTAACCACTTGTGGGTTAACCGCCGCAACGTGCATGGCGATATCACGAGCCAGTTCAGTATCACCACCTTCCAGTTTGGTCAGAACAGCGATACGGTTGTTACCGTGAACGTATGAGCCAATCACGCCGCCTTCAACGATAGCGATACGACGAACGCCGATGTTTTCACCGATCTTCTGAACCAGCGCCTGACGGGCTTCTTCCAGCTCGCCGTCCATCAGCGCGTTAACGTCAGCTTCTTTACAGGCAAAAGCAGCGCCAACCACCTGCTGAACGAAGTTCAGGAAGTTATCATCACGGGCTACGAAGTCAGTTTCACTGTTGACTTCAACCAGTACACCAAAGCTGGCATCATCAGCCACCTTAACGGCGACAATACCTTCTGCTGCGATACGACCGGCTTTCTTGGCAGCTTTTGCCTGACCGGACTTACGCATTTCTTCGATTGCAACTTCGATGTCACCCTGTGCTTCAACCAGTGCTTTTTTGCACTCCATCATGCCCAGGCCAGTACGCTCACGCAGTTCTTTTACCAGTGCTGCACTAATAGCTGCCATGGTTGATTCCTCGCAAATTGACAGTCTTTTTTATGCCACCAGCAATAACAGCGGCATAAAAGAATAGTTATCTGTACATCGGAAAAAAGGGGGCAAAGCCCCCTTACTCTTTTCCAAAATCGGCAAGCAGCATCTGTTATTCATGCAGAGCAATCCAAAAGCCTGCACCCCAGTCATAAGACCAGCTTAATCAGATACTGCCTGGCACCAGGTCTTCGAAGCCTCAGGCTTCTTCAGAACCTTGCGCTTCTTCAGACTTGGGAGCTTCCTCAGCCTTTGGCGCTTCTTCGATTTCTACGAACTCGTCTTCAGCACCAGTGCTCGCACGGTTACGACCTTCCAGAATCACATCAGCAGCAGCCTTCAGGTACAGCTGGATAGCACGGATCGCATCATCGTTACCTGGAATGATGTAGTCCACACCTTCAGGGCTGGAGTTGGTATCCACGATACCAATAACCGGAATACCCAGCTTGTTGGCTTCCTGGATAGCGATGCGCTCATGCTCAACGTCGATAACGAACAGAGCGTCTGGCAGACTGCCCATATCCTTGATACCGCCCAGGCTGCGATCCAGTTTTTCCAGATCACGGCTGCGCATCAGCGCTTCTTTCTTGGTCAGTTTTTCAAAAGTACCGTCGTCACGCTGGCTTTCAAGATCACGCAGACGCTTGATGGACTGGCGAATGGTCTTGTAGTTGGTCAGCATACCGCCCAACCAGCGGTGATCAACGTAAGGCATGCCACAGCGAGCAGCTTCTTCACGAATGATCTTGCCAGCAGCACGCTTGGTACCAACAAACATGACCTTGTTCTTGCCTTCAGCCAGCTTGCCGATGAACTGCAGAGCGCCATTAAAGGCAGGCAGGGTGTGCTCAAGGTTAATGATATGAATGCGGTTGCGTGCACCAAAGATGAACTTGTTCATCTTCGGGTTCCAGTAGCGGGTCTGGTGACCGAAATGCACGCCGGCCTTGAGCATGTCACGCATAGTGACTTGAGTCATGGGAATCTCCTGATTCAGGGTTATGCCTCCAAACACCCCATGTGTTCGACCAGATCATCATCCGTTTGAAGGATTAAAAACTGGCACCCGGAACCATGTGTCGGTGAATGTGAGATCTTTTATCAACGTTAAGTTTAATGAAGTCCATGCTGCCCAGTCGTGAGACTAACCGCCATGTACCCCATTTTGAAATCGCATCTCGAAATCAAGTGGCGCTTTATACCATACCCGGACAATTTTCGAAACTTTTTCTGCCATCAGCCAAAACGCTGGTTATCTTCTTCCACCGCATCATAAAGTCGCTCCAATATATCCGGAACAGCAGACATAACCCGGTTCCAACTGGGAATAAAGGGACGCTCCATGGGGTTTTCCAGAAAATGCTGACCCGCTTCCATGATATTCCTGGCAAACAACTCAACAGCCCGCTCTTCACTGTCACGATCCACATGCAAGCCATTGATCATGGCATCATCATAGTAGGATTCAATAAAGTCCAGGGCCACCCGGTAGTAGGTTGCCTTGATGGTCCTGAAAGTCTCGGTATTAAATTGAACACCATTGGTGGCCAGTTTGCGGAAAATCGCCTTGATGATGTCATGACTCATTTTCGACAGCCCGCGACTGACATCCCCTTCAGACAGCGGCTGATGCTTATGATCATAAATATCCGCAATATCCACCTGACAGAGCCGCTTACTGGAGTAATTGCGCTTAACCTCCGACAATACGCCGATCTCCAGCCCCCAGTCACTGGGAATCCGGATATCGTTAAAGACACTGGTCCTCATGGAGAATTCACCCGCCAGTGGATACCGAAAGCTGTCCAGATATTCGAGATACTCCATCGGCCCGAGGATCTTTTTCAGCGCCCGCAAAAGGGGCGTAACCAGCAAACGACTGACCCGACCATTTAACTTATTGTCAGCGATTCGCGCATAGTAGCCTTTGCAGAAGTCATAGCTAAAGGCGGGATTAGCAACCGGATAGAGCAGCCTGGCCAGCAGATCCCGCTGATAGGTCACAATATCGCAGTCATGGAGCGCCACAGCTTCTGACTTTGCCGATGCCAGCACATAACCGTAGCAATACCAGACATTCCTTCCTTTCCCTGGCTCTTTCGGGGCCAGCCCCTTTTCAGCCAGCAGGGCATCAATTGCCTGCAACTTCGGTCCATCCTGCCAGAGAATACGGTGATGCTGATCCAGCCGTCGAAAAAAATCCCTGGCATAGGCAAACTGCTCCTGATCAGCACGATCAAGGCCAATCACTATTTCAGAGAGATAGCGCACCTGGCTCAGCTCTTCGACAATATGGCCCAGGGCAGGCCCTTCCAATTCTGAAAACAATGAAGGCAAGACCAGTGACATGGGACGCTGGCGGGAAAATGCCAGCAGGTCACGCTCCATATCCTCGGTTGACCGAACTCTCAGATTGTGAAAATTGGTAATTATGCCATTCTGATAAAAGTCACCCATTCCCTACCCTTTTCTACTCTTGAAAGTGAGTTTATGACTTGCCAAACAAGTCGAGTATGGCCTGATTCCAACCCTCAGGGCCGACGCTGCGGGTTTTGACAACATTCACTAAATGATTCACATCCGGTGCCCGGCCATGCTCCGAACGGATAAGCACCGGATAATCCGCCGCCTCCAGCATCGGCAAGTCGTTCATCCCATCCCCAAGCGCACAGGTTTGCCAGGTCTCTTCCGGATATTCCTGCTGATACCTTTGCAGTAATGCCTGCAAAGCCAGCCCTTTACTCCCTTTCCCGGAAACATGATAAAAACGTCCTCCTCTCGTCAGATAAAGCCCTTGCGACTCAAGCAACCTGACAAACTCCCGCAATTGCGCATCACCATCACGCCAGATCACCGGTTCACTGGCCTTTCGGGTCATGGCTTTACCCGCTTCATCGATTGATAACCCGGTAACTTCTGCCACCTGATCCCCGGTCAGGTCACCAAAGCCGGTAAACCTGAAACCCTGTTTAAGCCGGATATTGGATAAAATTCGCCGTATGCTGCGATAAGGCTGACCATGACAAAGGTGGGTACGCCCACAGAAATCCCGAAAATAATCCGCCGGGATCGTCGTCACCATGCCATTTTCACTGATAAATGGCTGATCAATTCCCATCTGTCGCTGAATAACCAGCACCTCTTCCAGCGTTTTACTGGTGTTAAAAATGACCGGTATTTCACGCTCAACCAGCAATTCCAGGGCAGGTTGAGCGGCTGCCCAGCCATAGTCATGATGATCCAGAAGGGAGCCATCAAGATCGGTAAAAACCAGCATCCTCGGCGTTGTCGCTGCCATCAAAAAACCATCCGCTCAGCCAAAACGTTGTTGATAAATGGCATTGGTGGCCTCGACAAAACCCCCCATACTGCCACAGTCAAATCGCCTGCCCTGAAATTTACAGGCAATCACACAACCACTTCTGGCCTGAGACAAAATGGCATCGGTCAGTTGTACCTCACCGTTTTTTCCCGCCTCGGTGTTGGCAATAATGTCAAAGATATCGGGGGTCAGAACGTAACGGCCAATCACCGCAAGATTGCTGGGAGCCTCTGAGGGCGCAGGCTTTTCCACCATATCCGTTACCCGAATCAAATGCTCATCCAGAGCCTCCCCGGCAATGACTCCATACTTTTCGGTTTCTGCCGCGGGCACTTCCTGTACCGCAAGAATCGTACATCGGAACTGCTTATAGAGATTGACCAGCTGAGCCATCACCGATGACCCCTTATCATTGACACAAAGGTCATCCGCCAGAATGACACCGAAGGGCTGATCACCTATTAATGTCTGACCACAGGCAATGGCATGCCCCAACCCCAGCATCTGATTCTGCCGGGTATATGAGAAGGTACAGGCAGACATCACATCCCGGATCGACGACAGCTTCTCCTCCTTGCCACTACCGGCAATCTCCGCCTCCAGTTCATAGTTAATATCAAAGTGATCCGGTATCGCCCGCTTATTCCTGCCATTAACAAAACCGAGATCCGTTAATCCTGCTTCCATCGCCTCCTCTACCCCGTATTGAATCAGCGGCTTATCAACAATGGGCAGCATTTCCTTGGGCATGGATTTGGTGGCTGGCAAAAAACGTGTGCCATAACCGGCAACAGGAAAGAGGCATTTTGTAATCATTCAATAACTCCGTTTATCACTTGATCTTGAATGCGTTAATACAATGCAGTTCCCATGCCAATGTTACAAGGCACAACTCATGTCAAGAAGGTAAAGAGTGTGAATCAGAGCATTATTGCTGTTTCAGGAGAGGTATTTTGCAATAGCAGGTTCCGGTTTGCTTCTTCCGAAGCTTTCTTTATAGTCGACCCAATCGTTGGGTGAAACCCGCTCTTATTTATGACTTCTGCTTGATAGATCGAATGAATATACCCATTTCCCTTTTGGGGTCACAGGGTGAGTAGATCTACAGATTATCAACATACCTTTCTGGAGGCTGTCTTCATTGCGAAAAAAGAACAGCGGAGAGTAGCTGGTACGGGCATTTGCCTTTTTCAGTCGTTTCATCACCCTCTTATGCGATAAATCCACCACGTCAGCTGATCCGGCTGAAATGAATAAATCACCGTTAAGCAGACCGGAATATTCGCCCCACTTGTGTTGATCTTTTCTTAAATGATCGATCCAGGGATATTTGTACATGCTGACCAGTATTTTCACACTTTCGATGACTTCAGATATTTTACAGATTTTGATATCTACACAATTAACTGTGTCATAGAATTGAGTCAGATTATGGCTTGATTGCTCTGCCTCATCTCGGCTATTGACCTCCTGAAATTTCAACAGCGGGTATTGAGTGATCACCTCCAAGATAAATCTTTTAAGAAAGTCTTTATGACTTTCGTCCAGTGCTCGTGTAATACATGGCGGCTCTCCATTGGTGGCGGCTCCAGGGTATTCGGATATCAGACGCTCATACAATGCTTTAACACTCTGCTTCTCTGCTTTGCGACCATGGTGAAGTTTGATAAAACTCAGTTTTTCCATGACCAGACTTACCAGGCCTGACTTACTGAGAACGGCTTGAGCATCAGCTGGAGTGCCGGGTTTAAGGGCATTATCAAGTGGTAATGAACCTGCTGGTGAGACGTTCATTTTTTCTTCCTGTTATCGGGGTGCACAATACACAAAAGTTAAGGGCTGCCATCATGGTTATTAAATGGCGCATATTGCAAAAATTGCCATGTGTAATTTTTGACCATTATGGCAAAAAATAGTTCAATGCCTTAAAGTGATATATCGCAAAATTTTTTAGATAATGGCGTATATCACTACCATATACCCGCAAAGATGGTCGAATAATATGCCAACGTTACATGGCACAACTCATGCTCCTGGTATTAAGAACGTGAATCAAAACTCCATAACGCTGCTATTTCAGGAGAGGCATTTTGCCAAGCTATCCCCCTATCTTTGCGTCATTTCATCAATCGCTATCCAGGCTTCTTCACATCCCTTATGGCGATCAATCGGATGACCTCGCCAGTATTATCGTCCGCCGGGTTGAGCACTTTCTGCACAACCATGAACCGAAAAGTTTTGACGCCTGGTCAGAGCAGGATATCTATCTGATCACTTATGGCGACAGCCTCACAGAGCACGGGAAACCACCACTGAAAGTACTCAGTGAATTCCTTGGCAGGCACATCCGGCAGCTGATTTCCACCGTGCATATACTGCCCTATTTTCCCTACAGTTCTGATGATGGATTCTCCATCATTGATTATCTGCAGGTTAACCCTGCTCTTGGTGACTGGAATAACGTCAGGGCCATCGCTGAGCGCTATCGGTTAATGACCGACCTGGTTATCAACCACGTATCCCGGGAAAGCCTGTGGTTTGCGGATTTTGTCAGCGGCATCCAGCCTGGGCGGGACTACTTTATTGAGGAAGATCCATCCACAGATCTAACCATGGTCACCCGCCCCAGAAACTCCCCCCTGCTGGTTCCCACCCAGACACGCCGGGGAACCCGCCACGTCTGGGCCACCTTCAGTGAGGACCAGATCGACCTTAACTTCAAAAACCCGGATGTACTGATAAACATGGTCGATATTGTGCTTTTCTACCTTGCCCGGGGCACCAGCGTAGTGCGTCTTGATGCCATAGCTTTCCTATGGAAGAAGCTCAATACAGCCTGCGTACATCTGCCGGAAACCCACGCCATGGTAAAAGTAATGCGACTGATTATTGAACAGGTCCGCCCCGGTGCATTACTGATAACCGAAACCAATGTACCTGACCCGGAAAACTTCAGCTATTTCGCCCGGGGTGATGAGGCGCATCTGGTATACCAGTTTGCACTGCCGCCACTGATACTCCATGCACTGAACCGGGGCACAGAAAAATACCTGACGCACTGGGCAAGGGCATTACCGGAGTACCCTGAGGGTTGTACAACACTGAATTTCACCGCCTCCCATGATGGCATTGGGCTGCGACCGCTTGAAGGGCTCGTTCCCGACAGTGAAGTCGCCGAACTGGTGGACAGCATGCACCGTTTTGGCGGGTTCGTCAGCATGCGCACACTACAGGATCAAAGCGAAAAACCTTATGAGATCAATATCTCTCTATTTGACGCCATGAAAGGCACACGCCGTGGCGAGGATCACTGGCAGGCACAACGCTTTCTCTGCTCACAAATCATTATGCTCGGCATGAAAGGTATTCCGGCCATCTATATTCATAGCCTGCTGGCGACTCCGAACGATATTGTCGGCGTTGAACGATCTGGCCGCACCCGATCCATCAATCGCCGTAAATGGGATATTGAAGAGCTGCGCACAGAACTGGAAAACCCCGTCTCAATGCAGAGCATGGTCTTTAAAACCCTGAAAACCATTATTGGAATCCGCCGAAAAGAGCGCTGTTTTCACCCAGACTGCCCTCAGCAAATCATTGATATCGCACCGGGCATTCTGGCCTTTTCCAGGACTGAGCCCAAAACGGGTAGAAGCCTGGTTGCCATTCATAATCTGACAGCAACTCATTTGGACATAAATGCAAAAAAATACCAAGGCCGTCTTGACCTGCTTAGCGGCAAGACCTTTACCTCTGAACATTTAAAGCCCTATCAAACTCTATGGCTGGTTTCAGGCACCCGGTGATCTCCTGGATCGTTCGGCACAGTGAGCGCAATATCTGGTCATCTCGCCCGGCAAGCCCGGGCACGTCAGTTTCCTGGCAATGCAGCATATGACTCAACTTCAGAAGAGGCTAAAGCCCCTGATAAACCAGTAGTTAATAAGCCAAGGATATCAGACTCTACTTGACCTATCAGTGGAGTTCAGATCAGAAATTTTAACCCGGGTGTTGAAGACCTCTGATTGACTCGATGCCACACTGATTGATCTGCTTGCCAGAGAGTATTCCTGTATTGTGCGGCGACGTTCATCGAGTAAGAAAATAATACTCCCTGCTAAAAAGCCCATGATGGCCCCCATGATTGGCTGCGGAGTATCGTCCATGTACGTTGATATGACCCCATCCCGTTTCCAAAGGTAATTACTCAGTGACTCACCACCTATCCCCAGGGCTACACCAGCGGAGATAATGGTTAGCCCCCGCCAGACAGTTTTTGCCTTCTCTGTTCGGTACCAGGGAGTAGCAGTTTGGCGTTCATTGCCAGAACCACTTGCATCGCTTGCTCCCTCTGATGTGCCGGAAATATCAATTTGTACACTGCCAGTGCGGGAAATATGGGTTACGGGGTTCATAATGAACTCTCAAAAATTAACGAGCTACAGCAGGCGGACCGTCAGTGTTTACTTCCCAACTCAACGGGACGCAGATCACCAGAGATTTCATCCTTGGCAGTGATGACATTTGGCTGACCTGGTACCACGCTGATCGATCTGTTCTCAATACAAGTATTAATTGCAATATACGCCTCGGTTAAACAGGCCTGGTAAGTCCCTTGAACAAAACCCAGGACTGCTCCTCCCAAGAATGGCTGCGATATATTGAACGGGTACAATGGCAAATGCCCATCCCGTTCATCTGCGAAGTAACTACTCAGTGCCTCACTGCATGCATACAATGCTGTATTCACGGAAACAATGAACAGCCCCCGCCAGAGGGGCTTTGTTGCTATGGTTCTGAAAAAGGCAGTAGCAAGGCTTTCATTGCCAGAGCCACCTACATCGTTTTCCCCCTCTGGACTGACAGTAATAACAGCTTGAGGGTCACGTGTAATAATTTGACCGGCTCCAGTATTGATCATAATGAGCTCTCCAATAGTTATAAGTTTTTAATATATGGGATCAATTTACAATTGATTGAACCTTAGACTTTGGGCAATTGAATAAGTTCATCAATAATCATGAGCAAACAATAAAATCGCACCATCTAAATTTGGACAACACCTGAATAACTCTTTAACAAAAAAAAATCACTGCCAAAAAAAACGGAACTATATTCTTTCACCATGGTCAATATACCAGTTGAATAATTTTTAACTTTTCAGAGCTTTTAAAATGAACAGAGCTACTGGCAGCATAATATGCTGCGCAATATGTTTTGCTTTTACGTCTTTCGACACTGTTTCGGCAAGCAGTTCCTCACGGAGTGACCCGACCCGGTTGGAGCAATACCATGGGCAACAGGTATCTCCAGGTCACTATTACGAACAGGCTCCAGGATCTGACGCTGATGCAGTATTCCCACCGGTTATCAGTGTCACTCCGGAAAACAGTGACGAATTAACCATCAACCTTGCCAACAAAACAGAAATCGAGAAGCAGTACATACAGGCCTTTTATTTGAGAGGTGAGCGTGATGGTGACATCCTGCTGAAAACCATTAACGATCTTGGCCGCAGCCTCAGAGACCTAACCACCGTTGCCACAGAGCTGCAGAAAATTTCTGACGAGAGCATCCTTCAACCAATACCCGTCAGGGAATTTCTTGACCATGTGAGAACCTTCACACAGGAATCAAACCTGTTCCTTCAAGACGTTAACAACCTGGAACATTTCCCCACCCTCAGACCAGACATAACTGCAGATCCCGACAGTGAGGTTGATATGCTCCCGCTGGTTCATCAATACCAGTCAACCTTGCGCAGGCTTGATACCCAAATGAGCCAGCTTCATTTCAATATCATCCTGCCCAATGGCGTCCTTCATCAGCAGCTCGGCATCAGTAGCGACCAGCTCAAGTCGATGTCACTGTATACTGCAGAGCAGATCGCTGATATGAAACGTAATGCGTTGCAGCTACGGGCCATGCGAACCCAGGATAAGCGAGTCATTGATGAAGGGATCAACCGTTTTACCAAAGATGCCATTGAAACCTTTATAGATACCTTCGGTACGTCAGAGAGATACAGAACCATTTCCGACCGGGAAGGCAGCAAAAGAGCCAAAGATATGCTGATCGATGCATTCTGGGCTAGATCTTACATTCGTGCCACCTATGGAATTCAAATTGGGTGCATCCCGGTTGAATATGACAAGCGTATTTTCAATCTGGATTATTACCTGAACGATATGACCGTTGGTGCTGCACCCATTTATGATCAGAATAAGCTCATGCGTTACGCCAATCTCGCTCAGGAAGCAATGTTAACCATTGAAAATTCCGCCAGCAAAAAGTGGTTATCTGTCAGTTCATGGGTTACCTGGTTGGGCGGTAAATCCAATGAGATGGATACCAAATATTTCATTATCGCCCTGATTAAAAAAGATATTGATGAAGAACTGGCCATCAGCCGCTCAGGCGGCCTCAGAAAGGTTCGAGATGGATATCGTCAGCACTACCTCAGTTCAGACATGGCAAGAGCCCTCTACCAGGCAAAAGCAAAGCAGGTTTTCAGCTCATCAGAAGATGACGATGATATTGAGAGCGACGTCATGATGGTTGAGGCTGGCACACTCAAAGGAGCTGTTGCCATGTGCATCAACGCCCTGGAAAACCAGGAAAACCGTCTCGATGAAGCCAGAAAGCTGCAAAGCGTGGTTGATATGCTGACCAGGGACAACGTCTTTGCTGATCGCAGAAAAAGACGACAGCTCTTTTAAACATCAATACAAAGCAATGAGTATCTGTGACGAGATACTCATTTTCAAAATAAATTCACTAAATGTTTTTGCAGGTTGATGTGATGGCTATCAAAAAGCAACTTGTGTATGTGGCTTTGCTGCTCATACTTTTATTTTCCAAGCCATACACCTCTTATGCCGTGCCTTTTCTTATTAATAACCATTGCCTGCAAGTGTCTGCTCCGAGGATAACAGCAAGCCAGTCATGCCCCGGACACGTTATCCCTGCCCATCAAACCCGCAACCTCCACTCTGAAGAGTTAAGATGTTCGGCCAACCACTATACCCATGTTCGCTTACCGGAATCCTTTGACGAAGAAGCATGGCAGGACTTGAAAAATATCAGCCGCCACGATGCGGCAGATATTTTGCGGCAACAGCCGTCACCAGCCTGGAAAGGTGTTATTAACTACCGCACATACCTTCACTGGAATTGGCAGGAGTGCCAGCTGGTCACCGATGCACATCACTGTGGTTCTTACCATGTATGTGAAAAGACATACCTGCCCACCTCGGACGGTGGCATGAAACAAGTCGAACATTGCCATTGGAAGGCAAAAACCTGTTACGCCGATATCACTATGCACGAAAGCCGGTATTGTCAGGATGGTGAGGGAAAAATGGTCTTTGACGTTGAGTTTCTGAAAAAAGACAAAGCCCGCTGGAGCCCTGATTCCCCCGGCTTTATTGACCGTCTTGCCAATGGCTATGATCTGCTACCGGGTGAAGAGGAAGTGGTCACTGTCAGCAATCTGAAAAACATCGCGCGTACCTCACAATCTGCCAGATTAGCGCCAACCCTGTTTATTGAAGACCCTAAAAACGAGTACATCTTCAACGAGCATATCCACAACCCGCAACCGGATAGCCTTTCCTGTCGCTTCAAGGGTGAAGACGAAGTCAGCTTTACCGTAACCACACGAAAAAGAATTGCTTCAGACTCTCCCAACGCTTTTTCGCTTCCCAAAACTTTTGACAACGAGCACATTGACCCACTGGTATGGCAGTCTGCCCCTGGCCTGGATGGCTCAAGGCAAGAGAAAGGCTACCCATTCATCATGAGGGCCCAGGACTTCTCTGCCGCAGCACTCAACGAGGTATCAGAAGATGTCACTGAAAAGCTGAAAAATATCATCGTCAGAGTCCAGCTCTATGAACCCTCCATATTTGGCGACAGACTGAAGTCCACTATCTATATCGATGAAGCAAAAGGTATTCAGCAAACATTGAACGCCATTTCCAACGACCAGAAAATTCGAAGGTCCACGCTTTGGGAGTTCAAACTGAAAAATGGTGATAACCCTGACAAAAATATTTACCGGAGTTATGTGCCCACACTGTTCTACTACCCCGGAAAAATTTTCCTGTCCAACGAGGCCCTCAGTTACGACGACCAGCTGGCTCCGAACACAATATACACACTGAAGTTAACGGTTTATCAGAAAAACCTGCCTTTCTACCATCAGTCCTGCGAATCCGATCCTGACGCCTGGGATTGCCAGTGGTATACCTTGTGGGGACTCTTCAGTTCCAAGCGCTATGAAGATAATTATTTTTCAAAGAAAAGCCTTGATGTCAGGTTCAGATCAAACCCCAAAGTAGACCAGAGAACCTGGCTATCTTCCTTCTGGCACCTGGTCAGATATGCCCAAATTGCAGTACCGTTAGGGGCTGTGGCTTTATCGGCATCTTACCTGCTTTAGGACTTAAACGCAGAAGTCACCCCTCGTTTTGAGCAACAGCTGACGTATATCATATTGTTAATACTTCGCTTGGGGATTCTGGTAAGATAATAAGAATTATCATTTGACTTTCGCATCTTTAAGTGGCCTGACCTGACAATGAATGTAACCATCAAAACCCCTGAAGAAATTGAAAAGATGCGCATCGCTGGCCGCCTGGCCGCTGAAGTGCTGGAAATGATCGAACCCCATGTGCAGCCCGGCGTCTCAACCGGCGAACTGGATAGCCTCTGCCATGATTATATTGTCAATGTGCAGAAGGCAATCCCTGCCCCATTGAACTACGGCGCAGCCCCGGGCAGACCCGGCTTCCCCAAGTCCACCTGCATTTCCATCAACCAGGTCGTTTGTCACGGCATTCCCAGTGACAAAAAATTTCTGAAAAGCGGCGACGTTGTCAATATCGATATCACTGTGATCAAAGATGGCTACCATGGCGATACCAGCAAAATGTTCCTGGTTGGTGACGTTCAACCGTTTAACCAGAGGCTGGTACAGGTGACCCAGGAGTGTCTCTATCTGGGCATTGAGCAAGTGAAACCAGGCAATCGTCTAAGCGATATCGGTCGTGTAATAGCCAAACATGCCCACGGCAATCATTTCTCGGTTGTGGAAGAGTACTGCGGCCATGGCATTGGCAGTGTGTTCCATGAAGACCCACAGGTCATCCACTATGAGGGTTATAACGACAGAAATAACTGTGTCCTGCAAGAGGGCATGACATTTACTATCGAACCAATGATCAATGCTGGCAAGAAAGGAACCAAACTTCTGGGCGATGGCTGGACTGCGGTAACCAGAGATCGACGCCCTTCTGCCCAGTGGGAACACACCATTGCTGTAACCGCTACAGGCTACGAAGTGCTCACCAAACGAAAAGAAGAAAACTTTTGATGATGAGCAATCCGTTTCAGAAAATACCAGCCTCTGTTCTGGACCATCTTTTTAATAAGAGTCAGTTCCGGGCGGACTTAACAATTTCCAAAACCCCGATTCCGGCCTATAAGAAATGCCTCAAGGAAGCCACATCCAAAATGGATCAATGGTTTCTGGATGGTATGGATATAGAGCAACTGGTATTTGCCAGGGCATGGTTGATGGATCAGATTCTGCGCCTGGCCTGGGAACATCTGAACTGGAGTGACAGCTGTCCCATTGCCCTACTGGCCGTTGGCGGTTACGGCAGAGGGGAACTGCACCCCGGATCCGACATCGACATTCTGATACTGCTGGAAAAAGACCATTATGATGAACATCAGGATGCGATTGAACATTTCCTGACCTTACTCTGGGACATCGGATTAAAAGTCGGCTCCAGTGTCCGCTCCCTTGATGAGTGTGCCAGCCAGGCCGCTGACGATCTGACCATCATCACCAACCTGATAGAGTCCCGGGTGATATCCGGTCCGGCATTTCTGCACGAACACCTGTTGGACCTGATTGATACTGAACATATGTGGCCCAGTCAACGGTACCTTCAGGCAAAATTCGATGAACAACGTAAACGACACCGTAAATATAATGATACCGAATATGATCTGGAGCCAAATATCAAGGGTTCACCGGGCGGCCTTCGGGATCTGCATATGCTGGGATGGGTAGCCCGTCGCCACTACGGGACTCATGATCCCGCTGAGCTTATGGAGCTTGGATTCCTCAGCAATGTTGAATATCAGCAGCTGCAGAGATGCCGGGCATTTCTCTGGAAAATCCGCTGGGCACTTCACTCCCTGACCGGGCGGGGAGAAGATCGCCTGCTGTTTGACCACCAGCGAACACTGGCCAGCCAGTTCGGTTATCACGACCACACAGGGGCTTTGGCGGTAGAGCAGTTTATGCAGAGCTACTTTCGCACGGTCATGATTGTCAGCCAGCTGAAAGACCTGCTGCTGCAACATTTTGACGACGATATCCTCAGCGCTGGCATCGTTCATAAAGTTCATGCCATTAATGAACGTTTTCAGGTATGCAATAACTACATTGAAACCGTGCACGATAGAGTCTTTGCCGAACACCCGCCCGCTATTCTGGAGATGTTTGTGCTGCTCACCCGGGATCAGACAATCCAGGGCCCCACCGCTGAAACCATACGACTGCTGAGAGATTACCGCCACCTGGTAGACAGTACTTTTCGCAAAGACCCAAGATGCACAAGACTTTTTCTGGAACTCATGCGTGCCCCCTATGCTTTAACAGCGTCGTTAAGAAGGCTGGCCCGCTACGGCATACTGGGTCGCTACCTTCCGGAGTTTGGTCGCATCATAGGGCAGATGCAGTACGATCTTTTCCACACACTCACGGTGGATGCCCACACCCTGTTATTGATAAAGTACCTGCGAAGTTTTTCCTATCAAAAGAGCCACCAGCAGTTTCCTATTGCCTCAAGAATCATCCATAGAATTCCCAAACCGGAATTACTATATCTGGCAGGCCTTTACCATGATATCGGTAAAGGCCGTGGAGGCGATCACTCCCAGCTCGGTGCCGAGGATGCAGAGCAATTCTGTCGTGTTCATGGCCTGAATAAGGAAGATACTGCGCTGATTGTCTGGCTGGTGCAGGAACACCTGACCATGTCCGTCACCGCTCAGAAAAAGATCTGTCTGACCCGAAAGTGATTCAGGACTTCGCCCGACGTGTCGGTACCCGGGAACGACTGAAATACCTTTACCTTCTCACTGTAGCGGATATTAATGCCACCAACCCCGGGCTTTGGAATGGCTGGAGAGCCTCTCTGTTGCAACAGCTTTTCTCGCAAACCCACCAGCTATTGAAACGGGGCGTCGATAATCTGCCGGAAATGAATGAGCAGATCGCCAACACCAAACAACGGGCGATGGCTCTGTTAATCGAACAAGGCTTGAAAGAGGAAGACATATCCTATCTCTGGGATCAGTTTAATGATGAGTATTTTCTCCGTCATCAAAGTGATGAAATCAGCTGGCAGACCGAAGGTATTCTCCAGCATGACTCAGAAGAACCACTGATCCTGATTCCGGAAATTGCCGATGGTTATGAGCACCAGGGGTCAAGCGTGTTTGTCTATACCCATGACCAGTCCAACCTGTTTGCCGCCACGGTAGCGGCGTTTCATCAGTTGGGACTGGCCATTCAGGATGCCCGTATCATTACCTCCAGAAGTAACTACAGCCTTGATACCTATACCGTGCTTGAAGAAGATGGCTCTGCCATCGGGCCCAATGCCGAACGGATACTGGACATCAAAACGCACCTGCAAAATACCCTGTCTGCGCCGGACACATTCCCGGACCTTATCCGCCGTCGAACACCAAGGCAACTGCGCTATTTTAACCGGGAGCCTGCGGTGCTGATCAGCAACCAGATTGAACCCAGGCAAACAGTGCTGGATATTACCGCAACAGACCGCCCCGGACTGCTTGCCCTGATCGGCAAGACCTTCGCCAGACTGGATCTGCAGGTACACGGTGCCAAAATTGCCACCTTTGGGGAAAAGGTCGAAGACAGTTTTATCATAGCTGACCATAATGGTGAGGCCATTCAGGAGGCGGCGAGCTGTAACGAGATATGCAGTGCATTAATCCATGTACTGCGTGAAGCTTCAAGCCATGATGCCATTACACCGTAAATAGCCTGTACTGTACCTGCACGCTGCCCACACAACCTGAGGGTGTTGTGAAAGGCCTTAATTAAAAAGAAGGGAACCACAAAGGCACAGAGACACAAAGTTTTTTTTTGGGCTTGTCTGAGCTACGCTCAGCAAACAAAAGAGACCTCCTTTGTGAATTAGTGTCTTTGTGGTTTAAAGCTTTTATACCTTTTGCAAACACCCTCTGAATGTGTGCAGGCTGTTCAGCCCCGTAATCTTCCTGATAATGCCCTGCCAGGTTATTAGCACCTGGCACATTCCCACTATCCTAATAGAAGTCAATTATCGTACAATTCCTCCCCTTTTTTGTTACCAAACGGTGCAACCCTCTGACATCTGAAATGACAATATCCTCCGTTGTTTTTTAAAATATTCAGGGTCTGGTCGTTCAGATAGATAGTTTGGTGGCTGGCACTATAACTTCGAGTCGGCCAATCTATTTCGTTATCAATAAGGCAGTAACTATGATCTTTGCCTATAGTGCTCAGGATGACCAATTCTCCATTGACCGGGTAACGCCAGATTTCCCGTCGGCCAAGGGCACTATATGGCTGGAAGCAACAGAGCCGGACAGTGCTGAGCACCAATGGTTAACAACCCACTTCCCGGGCTGCCTGCCCGAAGAAGAAGATCTGGGAGAGATTGAAATTTCCTCCCGTTACTTTGAAACCGAAAGCGGTATTCATATTCGCTCCCTGTTTCCCCACAGGTCCGGCCACGAGCTGAGAAATATTAACGTCGCATTCAACCTCAGACCCGATAAACTGATCACCCTTCAGGATGAGCCCACCGGCTTATTCAGGCTGATGCGTAAACACCTTAAAACCCAGCATATCAAGGCAACAACGCCTCTGGAGGTGATCATTGCGCTGTTTGATGCCAAGGTTGAATACCTTGCTGATACTCTGGAAGAAGTGTACGAGGACCTGGAAGAAGTCAGCCAGAATGCGCTGTCAGAGCAGTATAAAGATGTTGATGAGCAGCTGCGCACCATCACACTTCAGGAGGACCTGAATGGCAAAGTCAGGTTGAATCTGCTGGATACCCAGCGCTCACTTCGTTACCTGATGCGCGCATGCAGCCATATGCTCAATGATGAACAGAAAGACAATATCAGGGATATGCTTCGGGATATTGAATCCCTGACACCACACACCGGCTTCCTGTTCGAGAAAATCAACTTTCTGATGGAGTCCACCATGGGCTACATCAATCTTGAGCAGAACAACATAATCAAGATTTTCTCAGTGGCCGCCGTTATGTTCCTTCCGCCGACACTGATTGCCAGTATTTACGGGATGAATTTCAAAATCATGCCAGAGCTCTCGATTGAGTTCGGCTATCCAATTGCACTCGGACTGATGTTGTTGAGCGCGTTAGCCACCTTTCTGTTTTTTAAACGTAAAGGCTGGTTGTAAGTAGTTAACCAAATGAAATCATATATTTCTGACTAAGTTGTCAGTCACTCCCGGCAACTGCTCCTGCGTTGCTCTATCTCCTGCATCCATGCAGTCGTGCGGCGTTGCAACTCCGGTCACATAGCTACGGCTATGCTCCCTACGTTGCGCCTTGCATAGCAACTGCCCACTTAGCCAGAAATATACGATTCCATTTGGCCAACTACTTAATACCGATAGCCACTGAAATAAAACCATCAGCGGCTATACTCTTTTCACCTCAAGCCAAAATTTACTGGGGTGATTTCCATCATGAGCATTGCCAACACAGTTTACGATTACCTTGCCAGGCAGCATATTCCCTATCAAACCATCCGACATCAACCCAGCAAAAGTTCCGTGCAGAGCGCCATCGCCGCCCGAATTCCATTGCACCAGCTGGCCAAGGCAGTGATCCTGAAAGATAGCCTTGATCACTACCTGATGGCCATTTTACCGGCCGCTAACCGGGTCAATATTCACCAGGTGAGCCAAATCACCAACTCAAAACTGCAGTTCGCCACAGAACACGAACTGAACTCCAGGTTCAAAGACTGCGAACCCGGAGCCATTCCACCCTTTGGTGAGCCCTACAATATGGCAGTGCTCTGGGACAACCGGCTGTGCCAAAGCCCGGATGTTTTCCTGGAAGCCGGTGATCATGAAACCCTGATTTGCCTGTTGCAGGAAAGCTTGCAGCAAATCAGCAATGATCAGCCCCATGATGACCTTTGTTCAGCACCTCCGGGAAATCATTAAATGATTGCCGCCACACTGTTCGGGCTCGTCGATTGCCCTGCTACCACTTTCACAGATAGCGTCCATACTGATAGCAGGCAGCTGGTTATCTGTCATCAGAAAGGCCATTTAATTAATGTAAAAAAGGAGCAGATCCCGATAAAACTTCAATAATCGGGAATTCTGGAAGCTGAAAACATGAAACAAAAACTGAGTTTACAGAATATTGTCGGTATGGGGTTTATGGTATTTGCCATGTTTCTCGGGGCAGGAAACCTGATTTTCCCCCCCATGGTGGGACAACTGGCAGGGCAAGATATGTGGTATGCCGCTGCAGGTTTCCTGCTTACCGGCGTCGGCCTGCCACTATTGGGCATTGTTGCCATCGCCAGAGTGGGTGGCGGATTCAACGAAATCAGTGGCGAAATGCCCAGAGCCCTGATCATCGCCCTTGGCTCCTGCATTTACCTGATCATTGGCCCCCTGTATGCCGTTCCAAGAACCGCCCTGGTCTCTTTTGAAGTGGGAATCACACCGTTTCTGGCCGAACCCGGCAAGCTCAGTCAGCTGATATTCAGTCTGATCTTTTTCAGTATCTCATGGTATCTGTCTATCCGGCCCGGAAAACTGCTGGAGTCGGTAGGCGAACTGATCACTCCAGCATTAATTGCCCTGCTGGTCATTCTCGGCCTCTCACCCATTTTTTCACCGCTCGGCATTCCCGGGCAGGCCATGGGTACTTATACCGAATCGCCGGTTATCAAGGGATTCCTTGAGGGTTATATGACCATGGATGCCCTCGCAGCACTGATGTTCGGCATTGTCATCATCACCAATCTCAAATCCCATGGTATTGAAGATAAGTCCAGCCTGTTTCGTTACAGTATCATTACCGGCATCATCGCAGCGGCCGGGCTTGCCCTGGTGTACCTCTCGCTTTTCTACCTGGGAGCCACCAGCCGGGAGATAGCCCCCGAGCCGGACAACGGCGGGCAAATCCTGACCCTTTATGCCGAGACACTGTTCGGAACCACCGGGATAGCACTGCTCGCCGCTGTGGTCACCCTGGCCTGCCTGACCACGGCCATTGGCTGTATCACCGCCGCCAGTGAGTACTTTGATGAAATGTTCGATAGGGTCAGCTATCGAACCATCGTCACCATCATCAGCATTGTCTGTGTCTTTTTTGCCAATATGGAGTTAAACGAGATTATTGACCTTTTTATTCCGGTACTGCTGATTCTCTACCCAATCTCCATAACATTGATTTTCCTGGGGCTTATTCGTGACTGGCTGCCCGGGCCCGTCCTGACTTACCGGGCCACACTGGCGGTCATTTTCATCTTCAGTATCATTGATGTTCTGCGCATAAAAGATTTTGCAATGCTACAGGCAGCATTACAGCCTTTTAGCATGATTCCCGGCTATGAAGCACATATGGTCTGGCTACTTCCGTCTCTGGCGGTATTAATCATTACCGTTCTAATTGGCTTGATCATCAGACCTGCTTCGAACTGTCAAACGCCATAATAAATCACAACCATTTTTTGTTGCCCGGGTAGCCTGGCTATCCGGGCTGCCTTATAGAGCGGCTACTGAAATATCAGTCTCAAATGCAAGCAGGTCCTTAATAGCAAAAGTTATTTTTCAACACCCCCCTGTTTCTGCTCCCTCCCCTATGGACATAAACCTTCGGCTCCCGTCACATCTCAGAATTTAGTCAAGATTAACAATTGGCAAGCGAAGGCAGATCAAGTAAGCTTCCTCGCTTTTAGTTGCCAATACTTCAGCCACTATCACCGGACTCCTTTAGGCTCTACGGTTTTGTTGATGACAGGCAACCGCCATGGCTGCACGCATAAAATGTGTGCGCCTTAAATAGTCCCCAAAAAACGTAGTGCTTGTCACATGTTCCGCAACTTGGCTCTGCCTGCTTTATTTGTTTTAACCATGATTTTAACCGGATGCCAGACAGCTTTTAATAAAGAGCGTCCTGCCAAGGACGATTCTCGTATTACCCAACCCGTTCCGGTTCCGGAGACGTCGGAACACCCCATGGTGCCAGCAAAGCCCGAGGCACAAACAAAACCTCCTGCCGATACCCATACGATTACCATTCGTGAGCAGACCATCCAGACACCGGCTCACCAGGATGGCCTGCTCGTTCTTGGCATCAACGAAACCGCTACCCTGCCAAACCTGAACCTCAAAATGGAGGCAAAGCTGGATACCGGCGCAGAAAACAGTTCCGTGGATGCCAGAGAGATCCAGTTTTTTGAGCGTGATGGCAAAAAGTGGGTCAGGTTTGAGCTGCATCGTACGTCCAAAGGGACTGAGCTGATGGAGTTACCGCTGAAAAGTGTCACCCGGATCAAACGTCCGGGGCTCCCATCGGTGGAGCGCCCGATTGTCATGATGACCATAACCATCGGTGACATTACCCAGTCAGTGCCTGTTTCACTGACAGATCGCAGCAACTATGAGTCACCACTGCTGATCGGGCGCAGCTTTATGCAGGATCTGGCCGTTATCGACGTCAATCAGAAGCATATTGCCACTAAAACGGTGATCAGCTCCAATAACCGTAAAGCCCTGGTTCCCGTTACCCAGAAATCCTACACCAGGGCGATCATCAAACCGGTCAGCATTAAAGGTCTGGTCACCGTGGGCGCTGTTGAACATATGACGCTGCCTGATGCCGATACAGTCCTCAAAGCCCGAATTGATACCGGAGCCCTGACCTCCTCCATTGATGCACGGGATATTGAGTTTTTTGAAAAAGATGGCAAAGACTGGGTTCGCTTCCGATTGGCAAACTCCACTGGTGATCTTATCTCCATGCAGGAGCCGGTCACCCGGTTTGTTCGGATCAAACGTCATGGAGAAGAGCCTGAACGACGCCCGGTGATCACGCTGAATGCCAGCATTGGTGACATCCTTGTGCCGACACAATTCACTTTGCGCAGCCGGGAAAACTATGAATTCCCGGCATTGATCGGTGCCCGTTTCCTTGAGAAACGAGCGCTTGTGGATGTATCCAGGGAATACACATCGGATACCAAACAGCCTTGAGTGGGTGTCGCAAAAGCGATAAAAGCCCTGAACCACAAAGACACGAAGGCACAAAGGAGGCCTTTTTTGCTTGCTGAGCCCAGAAAAAACTTTGTGTCTCTGTGCCTTTGTGGTTCCCTTCTTTAAAAGGCCGTTGGCAACATCACCCTGAGCGGCAGAAAGCCGTTAGCAGGTTCAGGTTCTTCCTATCAACTGAACCCAGGATAGACAGTTAAAAGCGAGGAAAAGAATGAAAGGTCGTTTTCAGCTTGGCCTTATGATTGCCGGACTGATTGTCGCCGGCCTGGGATTAACCCTGTACAAACACTTTGCACTGGGTTTTCCGCTATTGGGCAAGGATGTCTCTACTGTCTGGAGTATTGAAGCCTGGGTGAGCTTCAAAGCCCGGGGACAGGCTGCCCAGGCAAGCCTGACCCTTCCGGATCAGCAGCCCGATGTAAGAATTCTCGATGAATCCTTTGCCTCACCCGGCTATGGCATTAACCAGACCAACGATGGCGGTCAGCGCCGTGCCGTCTGGAGTATCCGCAAAGCGGATGGTCGCCAGGATCTGTTTTATAAGGTTAAGATCCGCCTGGAGCCCGGCATCAACCCCAACGTGAATGACCAGCCCGAACCGTTCATTGCGCCCGTGCTGCCCGAACCCTATCAAACCGCGGCCAAAAGCCTGTTAAAACAGGTGACTGAACACTCAGCCGACACGGTCAGTTTTGTCGGCTCCATGATCAGCCAGTTTAATGCCAAAGAACCCGGCCAGAACACCAATATGCTGCTCGGCATGGTGGAAGAAGGGGTCAAGCTTCCGGACTTGCTGGTCAATCTACTCCACATGAATAATATCCCCGCTCGCATTGTCCGGGGCCTGCACCTGGAAGATGGCCGACGCAGACAACCCATTATCGACATGATAGAGGTGTATGATGGCACCGAATGGCAGCTCTTTGATCCCAAAACCGGTAAAGCAGGTAACCCGGACGCCTTCTTTCTCTGGCAGCGCGGGGCCAAATCACTGCTGGATGTGATGGGCGGGGTTAACTCTGACGTCAGGTTCTCTATTATTTCCCAGAATGCCCCGACCCGGGAGCTGGCACTCACCCAGGCAAACCAGGATGGTGCCGCCTTAATAGACTTTTCCATCTACTCCCTGCCATTGGAAGTCCAGAATGCCTTCAAGATCATTCTGTTGATACCGATCGGGGTATTGGTTGTGCTATTTATGCGCATCATCGTTGGCCTGCGCACCTCCGGTACCTTTATGCCGGTGCTTATTGCCATGGCTTTCCTGCAAACTCAATTAATACCCGGGCTGGTGATTTTCACCTCCCCTGGTATCCATTGGTTTATGGATACGGTCTTTCCTTAGTCAGCAAAACATGCTGCTAGTGGCACGGCTGGGGGCTGTCATCATTGTTGTCATTCTGATCATGGCCGCCATGAGCATCTTCAGCTGGAAACTGGGCATTACCCAGGCACTGACGGTCACTTTCTTCCCGATGATCATTCTGGCATGGACCATTGAGCGGATGTCCATCCTCTGGGAAGAAGAAGGCCCCGGCGATGTCGTGAAAGAAGGCGGCGGCAGTCTTCTGGTAGCCACCCTGAGTTACCTGTTGATGTCCAATCCCATTGTTGAACAGCTCACCTTCAACTTCCCTGAACTGATGCTCACCTTGTTGGGCATTGTTCTGCTGCTTGGTCAGTACACCGGCTATCGACTGCTTGAACTCAAGCGGTTCTATCCACTGGTTCATTCAGATAAGTAGAGGTCGGTTTCCATGGGATGGTTAACAAGCCTGGTGCACAACGCGCTGGCAAAACACTCAATTACCTCACCCTCCCGGCTCAAAGAGACCGGGATACTGAGCATGAACAGCCGCAACCTGAATTATATCTCCCGATATAACCCCAGACGCCTCCTGCCCCTGGTGGACGACAAACTGACCACCAAACGCATGGCCGAGAAAGCCGGTGTTGATGTTCCAAAACTGATTGGCGTGATTGAATACCAGTCCGATATCCGCAAGTTAAAGGGCATTCTGGAACCACTGGAGAAGTTTGTTATCAAACCGGCCAAGGGCAGCGGCGGCAAAGGCATTCTGGTGATTACCGGCCGTGATGGTGATCGATACGTCAAGGCCAGCGGCGAAAGTCTATCCTTTGACGCCATTAGCCGTGATGTGTCCAATATTCTCGGCGGTCTCTACAGTCTGGGCGGCAAATCAGACGTCGCCGTCATCGAAAACCTGATCGTTGCTGACCCCATTTTTAATGACTACAGCTTTGAAGGTGTACCGGATATCCGGGTCATTGTGTTCCGGGGCTTTCCGGTTATGGCAATGATGCGCCTGGCCACCCGGAAATCCGATGGCAAGGCCAACCTGCACCAGGGGGCAGTCGGCGTCGGCCTGGACATGGCAACCGGCAACAGCCTGAGAAGTGTGCAGCATGATTTGCCGGTCAGCCTGCATCCGGATACGGGCCACAATTTCGCAACCCTCAACGTGCCCCACTGGCACAAGATATTATGCCTGTCTGCTACCTGCTATGAGATGACCAACCTGGGCTACCTGGGTGTCGATCTGGTGCTGGACAAACATCTTGGCCCTCTGATTCTGGAACTCAACGCCCGACCGGGCCTGGCGATTCAGATTGCCAATGGCCAGGGGATTGAGCCCAGGCTGAAAATGATTGAATCCCTGCGCAAGCATGACCTGCCTATTGAAGAACGAGTTGCTTTTTCACAGCAACATTTTGGCCTGACCACTGCACCAGAGCGCTGATTCCCCAATGGCTGATGAGCTGTCCTGAAATAACTTCGACATTTCTACGGACGCTGCCCGCCCCCCGCTGCCCGCAAAAGCACAAGTGGTTCCAGCTTTTCGGGAAGCGGGCGGCGACATTTTCCCAGACTGAATAAAACGATGCTGATCAGGAATGCTTCTTTTTTGGGCGGTTGATGGGGCTGGTTTTCGATGGTGCAAAAAAAGAAATTGTCTAATGGATAAACGACGGTGTGACTTTTTATACCCTAAAATAAAAAAAATGGAAAATTTTACGTCACTGCATAGACGAATAGGAATACAAAATTACATCTGAATAAACGGCCATCAATAAGGTAAAAGGATTAAAACGCTACTTTTTCCGCTAATTTTAATTAGTTTTACCACCATTCAAGTATAAAGATAACACGACACTTTTAACGTAGGCATCGCGTCCACTATAAAAAAAACATAACCCGGGAACTTTTACGTCACTGCATAAACGAACAAGGGAGTGCACCGTCATTTTTTGTGCACTTTCTAATGCACTGTTATACATACAACAGCAGGAGTCCTGTTTATGATTCAGCAACCCATTCAGCAATCAATTCAGCAACCAATTTGCGACAGCGCTTCCCAATGTTCAGGGAATGGTGCCGAATATTCCTGGCTCGGCCATGGCGTTGCTGTTTCTAAAGCATTTATGAAATCATTGATTCCAACAGAAGACCCTCACCTCAGTTTTAATTCCCGCAAAGCAGTGAAAGATCTTTTGCGACTGGCCACAACAACTATCCTGCCATCGAGTTCCATCCTTTTCATGGCGAAAGATATGGCCAATGCCTGGTCCGGGAGCGGTTTGCCCGGGCCGGATGCAAAACCGGAATTACCACAGATATTAAAAGAAACCCGGGAAAAAGAACCCGGCTCGAAAACCGTACCCCTTCAACAGCCATCCACGGCCTACTATCAAGGGAGTCAGGGAGCCAAGGGACTGCTTGCACTTGGCACGCTGGCCAGTTCTTTTCAGTATGCGAATTCGAAATCGATTAATAATGCAGAAGACCTGGGCAAGATTGGTCGACATCCCGAATTTCCACCAAACGGCAAATATCAACAGACAGCGGATATTGTTGTCAGTAAAGACCATAAACCCATTGGCACATTCACCGGGGAGTACGATGGGCAGTGCCATACCATCAGAGGCCTGTCTGACTGTTTTGTTGACACTCTGCAAGGCAGCATCAGGAACCTTCACTTTACTGATGCCAATATAAATTCCCAGAAGACGACCGGGTTAGCAGCCTGTGTTGTTGATGATACTGGCACAGTCAGTAATATCCGGGCGGTCAATGTTCATATTGTCAACTCGGGTATGTATGCAGACGCCGGCATCGGGGGGGGGGGGCGGGTTAAAGGAATGGTTGCCAACATCATGGCGGTGAACAGCCATGTCACAACCTCGGGTTTTCGGGCAGACGCCGGCATCGGGGGGGGGGGGGGAGGTTAAAGCTGGAGGAACGGTTGCCAATACCAGGGCGGTGAACAGCCATGTCAAAACTACGGGTCCTCGGGCAGAAACCGGCATCGGGGGGGGGGGATTGTTGAACGTGGAGGAACGGTTGCCAACACCACGGCGGTGAACAGCACAGTCAAAGCCGTGGGTTTTCATGCATACGTCGGCATCGGGGGGGGGGGGGGGATTAACGCTGGAGGAAAGGTTGCCAACACCACAGCGTTGAACAGCAGGGTCGAAACCTCGGGTACATGGGGATTAGCCGGCATCGGGGGTGGGCGGGTTGACGGAACGGTTGCCAACACCACGGCGATGAACAGCAATGTCACAACCTCGCGTTGGTATGCAGACGCCGGCATCGGGGGGGGGGGGGGTTCGACGTGGAGGAACGGTTGCCGACACCACGGCGGTGAACAGCCATGTCACAACCTCGGGTTGGTATGCAGACGCCGGCATCGGGGGGGGGGGGGAGGTTGACGGTGGAGGAACGGTTGCCAAAACCACGGCGGTGTACAGCAATGTCAAAACCAAGGGTAGAGATGCAAAAGCCGGCATCGGGGGGGGGGGGGGGGGGGTGAAGGAAAGGTTGCCGACACCACGGCGGTGAACAGCCATGTCACAACCTCGGGTTATGAATCATACGCTGGCATCGGGGGGGGGGGGGGTTAAATGGAGGAACGGTTGTCAACACCACGGCGGTGTACAGCCATGTCACAACCTCGGGTGATGAATCATACGCTGGCATCGGGGGGGGGGGGGCGGTCACAGGACCGGTTGCCAACACCACGGCGGTGTACAGCACGGTCAAGACCGAGGGTAGATATGCATCCGCCGGCATCGGGGGTGGGGTGGTTTACATTGAAGGAACGGTTGCCCACACCACGGCGGTGAACAGCCATGTCACAACCACGGGTGACCGTGCATACGCCGGCATCGGGGGTGGGTACATTTTAGGAACGGTTGACAAAACCAAGGCGGTGAACAGCTTTGTCAATGGCAATAAAAAGAATTTTGGATCTATCTCCTATGATCAGCTTTTATGCCAAAAAGCAGACCTACGTGTGCTAAAAGCCAATTGCTCTCCGAGAACTGAATTTCGGGTTGCGTTGGATTTATCGTCTTGCCCGGTACCCATAGAGGATGCAAAAACCCTGGGCAAGATTGGTCGAGATCCCGCCTATCCACTAAGCGGCACCTATCAACAGATAGCGAATATTGTTGTCAATAAAGACCATAAACCCATTGGCACATTCACCGGGGAGTACGATGGGCAGTGCCATACCATCAGCGGCCTGTCTGACTGTTTTGTTGACACTCTGGAAGGCAGCATCAGTGACCTTCAGTTTACTCGTGCCAATATAACAAATTCCGCGAAGCCGACCGGGTTAGCAGCCTGTGTTGTTGATGATACTGGCACAGTCAGTAATATCCGGGCGAAAGACGTTCATATTGTCAACTCGGGTGACGATGCAGACGCCGGCATAGGGGGGGGGGGGCGGATTGAAGGAACGGTTGCCAACACCACAGCGTTGAACAGCAGTGTCGAAACCTCGGGTACATCGGCAAGCGCCGGCATCGGGGCTGGGCGGGTTTACGGAACGGTTGACAAAACCACGGCGGTGAACAGCCATGTCACAACCGAGGGTGAATATGCATACGCCGGCATCGGGGGGGGGGGGGGGATAAATGGAGGAACGGTTGCCCACACCACGGCGGTGAACAGCCATGTCACAACCGAGGGTGAATTTGCATTCGCCGGCATCGGGGGTGGGGGAGGTTTACGGAACAGTTAACAAAACCACGGCGGTGAACAGCCATGTCAAAACCGAGGGTGACCGTTCACACGCCGGCATCGGGGGGGGGGTGGGTATACAGAGTAACGGTTGCCCACACCACGGCGGTGAACAGCCATGTCACAACCGAGGGTGACCGTTCACACGCCGGCATCGGGGGGGGGGGGGGACAATTTAGGAACGGTTGACAAAACCAAGGCGGTGAACAGCTTTGTCAATGGCCATAAAAAGGATTTTGGATCCATCTCCAATGATCAGCTTCTTTGCCAAAATGCAGACCCGCGTGTGTTAACAGCCAATTGCTCTTCGAGAACCGGATTTCGGGATGCGTTGGATTTATCGGTTTGCCCGGTAAATGCCGCTAAAGAGTCAACACCCACTACAGCATCAACAGCCGCTAAAGAGTCAACACCCACTACAGCATCAACAGCCGCTAAAGAGTCAACACCCACTACAGCATCAACAGCCGCTAAAGAGTCAACACCCACTACAGCAACAACTGCCGCTAAAGAGTCAACACCCACTACAGCAACAACAGCCGCTAAAGAGTCAACACCCACTACAGCAACAACTGCCGCTAAAGAGTCAACAACCGCTACAGCATCAACAGCCGCTAAAGAGTCAACACCCACTACCGCATCAACACCCATAAAGATTAATGATGCAGAAAACCTGGGCAAGATTGGCCGACACCCCGACTATCCACTAAACGGTGCCTATCAACAGACAGCGGATATTGTTGTCACTAAAGACTATCAATCCATTGGCAATCATACCCATCCATTCACCGGGGAGTTCGATGGGCAGTGCCGTACCATCAGCGGCCTGTCTGACTGTTTTGTTGACACTCTGCAAGGCAGCATCAGGAACCTTAACTTTACTGGTGCCGATATAAATTCCCACAAGACGACCGGGTTAGCAGCCTGTGTTGTTGATGATACTGGCACAGTCAGTAATATCTGGGCGGAAAATGTTCATATTGTCAACTCGGGTGATGCAAAAGCCGGCATCGGGGGGGGGGTGGGTTTACGGAACGGTTGTCAACATCATGGCGGTGGACAGCACGGTCAAAACCGTGGGTTCGCGTGCAGACGCCGGCATCGGGGGGGGGGGGGCTGTTAAGCGTGGAGGAACGGTTGCCAACACCACAGCGTTGAATTGCACGGTCGAAACCGTGAGTTGGCAATCAAAAGCCGGCATCGGGGGTGGGTGGGTTGAAGGAGAAGTTGCCAACACCATGGCGGTGAACAGCCGTGTCACAACCTCGGCTTGGGGTTCATTCGCCGGCATCGGGGGGGGGGGGAGGTAGTAAATGGAGGAACGGTTGACAAAACCACGGCAGTGAACAGCTATGTCACAACCTCGGGTGACTATGCATACGCCGGCATCGGGGGGGGGGGGTCGGTTCACGATGGAGGAACGGTTGCCAAAACCACAGCGTTGAACTGCGGGGTCGAAACCAGGAGTCAGCATGCAAACGCCGGCATCGGGGGGGCGATGGTTTACTTTGGAGGAACGGTTGACAAAACCACGGCAGTGAACAGCTATGTCAATACCAGGGGTTATGCTGCACAAGCCTACATCGGGGGGAAATTCGGCCTTGGAGGAAAGGTTACCAACACCCAGGCGGTGAACAGCTATGTCAATGGCAATAAAAAGAATTTTGGATCTATCTCCAATGATCAACTTTTTTGCCAAAATGCAGACCCTCGTGTGTTAACAGCCAATTGCTCTTCGAGAACTGAATTTCGGGATGCGCTGGATTTATCGGTTTGTCCGGTAAATGCCGCTACAGTGTCTACAGACGCTACAGCATCAACAGCCGCTAAAGAGTCAACACCCACTACAGCATCAACTGCCGCTACAGCGTCAACAGCCGCTAAAGAGCCAACACCTGCGGCAGCCGCCGACACAGTGTCAACAGACGTTACAGCGTCAACAGCCGCTACGGTGGGAGGAATTACCACAGGTTCCCTTCTGGCGGGCGGATTGGGATTGGGGATTGCCGGCTATTCAACCTATCAATGGATTACCGGTTACCAGGATGGGTTGCGTGGTAAGGAGCTGGCGATGAAACCACTTACCCGTGGTAAAGAACTGGCAAGCGCTGCGGTCAACTCAGTATCACAGGGTATTCAGGGAATCAGAGAACGAATGAACAGGCAGAGTGTTCCTGCGCAGGAACCAGCCCATGAAATGAGTTCGGTACAGACTAACTGAGCTGGAGTAGCTGGCCAGATGGAATCGAATATTTCTGGCTTCTTGGGCTGGTACTGTGCCAGGAGCCAGAAGTATATGATTTCAGGGGTTAGGAGTTGTCTGGCAATAACTTCCCTATTTTCATTGCCTGCCCCCGTTCGGACTGAGTTGCTGAGCTTGTCGAAGTATCGAAGTTCGGTGGCACGACCCTTCGATACTTCGACAAGTTCAGCACTCAGGGTGAACGGAAATCGGGAACTTATTAAAAGACAATTCCTTAGCTACTTTTGCAGGAAAGCCCCCATAAAGCCAACCTGAACGCTTCACAGAACTCCCACGACTGTGTAAGAATATCTTGAAATATTTCTCCGGGACGGAGAAAGCTCAATTGCGACATTAATAAATGAACAGGCCATCGATTTGGAACTGGTTTCCTCGTTAGGGAAGACGACATTGTTGTTATTACTGCAACATTTACTCATACCCGGGAAAAATCCTAAGTGCCAGGTCATTTGTCAACCTGCCAGGGATCTTCGCCTGTTTTTTTTGCTGTTATGGCTTTCGTTTTCCGGTTCATTGGTCGCCCAACCCATTTACCTCAGTGGTGATGATGCCATCACCACCCTGCCCCTGGTGCCGGTAAACCCACCCTCAGACATTTTTCAAAGCTCGCTCCCCAATAAAGATACCCCCCTGAACTGGTATCGCCTGGATATTGAACTGTCGCCCTACTCCCCCCATGACTGGCTGATGGTATTCCACCAGGTTCCCCATAAAAAGCTGGATGTTTTTATCCCGGTCAACAACGGGTATCAACTGACAAAAATGGGCATTGATGGTTCACCCTCAGGCATGGCTCCCAACACCATGAAACTGACACTCAAGCCCGGGGAAACCAAAACCTGGTATCTACGTCATGATCCGGTAGCGCTCAATCCGCTCAATCCTGAGTTATGGCCATCTCTGAACTACTATGAACTGCTGAGTGAGCAACAAACCGTCATCAGCTCGATTCAGACGCTGCTGATCGTCGCCTTGATTTTCATCTTTACCCTCACCCTCAGAAATCGAACCCCCGCCTTGTATCTGCTGATCAGCCATCTTTTTGTTGCCAACCTGATGATTCTGATGTGGGAAGGCGACATTTTTCGTGTTGTTTCATGGCCGGGGGAGCCGGGCCACTGGCTTATTCTGATAACCGCGGTGGTGCTGGTCACCGGTATTGCCAGCTATCGAACCCTGGCACTGCTGCCGGTCTACACCCCCAAAACGAACCGACTGATTCTTGCACTGAACATCGTTACAATGGCGCTCGTGGTTTATGGAATCACCTCTGCCAGCAATGCATCAGCGGCAACCCTGAAACTAGCCGCCTATTCACTTCTGGCCAGTTTCACCCTGGTGGTGTTGGCTACCGCTTACTGTCTCTATAATGGCATTCGTCCCGCAAAAGTGGCCTTTCCTTCAGCACTGACCATGCTCATTTTACACTCATGGTTGTGGTATCCCATCGCAGAGTCAGGAAGCCTGACGCCCTACCCTCAACTTATACTCCTCTCTGTTCATGCAGCCCTCCTGCCTCTGTTTTACTGGTATGGGCACCAGCAGAACCTGAACCATGCCATGTCGATTAATGCCATCGCCCCTGCCAGCAGCAAACGGCGTATCTTTGAGTCAGCACTGCGTGAGCACCTGCAAACCCCGGACTCACCACTTTCCGACAACGAACTGATCCAGAAAGTATTGACCACCTTCGACCAGGTATTACCCGGCATTCCTGCCATGGTGTTTCGCCACCAGCAGGATGAATGGCACTTCAACCCCGGGGAAACCACTGATTACTCAAAAGCCGCTGAAAATTTAGCCAGGCAGCTGCCAGATATCGAAGAGGACTTGCTCAGTCTCATCGCTTCGGGCATCGAAACAAAAATCAACTTTAAAGACCGGTTTGGCACCATCTATTGGCTATTCCCACTGAATATAGATGCCGGAAACAAAGTACTTATGGTACTGGCCCCTTCCAGATATCACCGAAATGCCATCACCTGGCAAACCGCCAGCGATATCAGCAACCATGCGTGTACCCTCTTTCAGGCAAATCGACAATCACTCTTCTGGCAGCAGCAGGCCAACCTTGACCCACTGACCGGCTTGCTGAACCGGCGAGCCTTTTGTCAGGAAGCAGAAAATATTATTCGGGCGGCTCTTGGCCCTGACCCCATCCGCCCCTGCTGTGCCCTGTTTATGGACATTGATAACTTTAAACAACTGAATGACCTGCAAGGTCACAATGCCGGAGACCAGATACTTAAAACGACAGCGGTTATATGCCGCAAGTCTCTCCGGCATCAAGATTTACTGGGGCGTTACGGCGGAGAAGAGTTTGTGGCATTATTGCCCGATACAGAGCCCTGGCAGGCATTCCATGTGGCTGAACGAATGCGAAGTGCCATCGCCAGTGAACATGCAAAAAACAATCAATGGGCGAACAGTCAGCCCACAACCGTGAGCATCGGTATTGCCGCCCTGTCCAAAGATGTGCACTCACTGGACAAACTGCTTGAGGAGGCGGATACGGCAATGTACCAGGCAAAACAGACAGGTAAAAACCGGACGTCAATCAGCACAAGCCTGAACGATGTTCGTTTGCCAGCCACATAAGCCACTCAAAAAGAAAGAACAGGTTTGCCACCTCAACGTATCTAAAAGCCCTGGTACATGGTTTCAATGAGTTTGACGGGTTGTCGTGCCTCTGCAATCCGTACGTCCTGAGTGCTGAGCTTGTCGAAGCATCGAAGGACCCATAGGGCCTAAAGGCGGAAACTCCGGACTCTGATAGATCGTGCCAAGCACCCTTCGACTCCGCTTCAGGGTGAACGGAGATCTTACACGTCAAACTCATTGAAACCATGTACTAGTGTTGCTGTTTTTTTGTCTGCCTGTAGCTTTTGCGAAGTGCTTCTGAGGCATAATATGCGGGCGCTGCAACAAACGGCGATATTGCCTGCTTACCCGGTACCTCATTATTAAGTGTCTTGATAAAGCCAAGCTGGCTATGCAGATTTCTCTCGTATTTTGCTCTTTCCCGGGCGGCTGTCATCATCAAGCCTGATTGCTCCCATTCGTCCGGCGAAAGTGAACGGCAATTAACCAATAACTCCTCCCCGACAGCGATATCCCTTAAGGCAAAATAGATAGGGAGGGTAAGATTACCAGAACGGGTATTCACTGAAACAAACGACATGCTGACATTGTTATCTTTGGTCCTGTTGGCCGCATTCAGGAAATGCATCGGTGTATAACGCTCGTTATCCGGTAAAATGACAACCATGTTCGTAGAATCTGAAGAAAGCCCCGCCATTGAGTATTTCGAAAGCGTTCGCTGTGTTTGATCCTTACCTCTGAGACCTGCCATCAGGGTCCGGTAGTAACTCATGAAATCCGGCATTTCAGTCGTCACTTTCTGATGCACATGTTCAGGTTGCCAATCGTGGTTATACCTGGCCCACTCACTTTTGTTGAGCACATAGCCAATACCGGAATAGACCCCGATCAACTCCCCCCCCCCTTAACGGGTGCACGGGCAAATACCCCGTAATTTTTTTCTGGCTCTGCACCCGAAGCATCAGAGCAGCTAAAGCCATAATCAACAAAACGGTATTCAAATCGCGCCTGAAAGGCTTGCCGGGCCTCTTGCTCAGACATGATCAACTGGTTCACCAGGCGGGGTTGCAAAGCTTGATTCAATTGAAAGTCCGGCAACAGCTGACTGCAAGCCAGGCGCGACATCCAGAAATAAGGCTGATAAGTATGCCCGGGAGGAAGTTCAGAGTCTGAAATAGCCCGGTTCCCCCAACGCCCTATTGGCCATCCCCGGCCTATTACTGCCAGTGGCGAAGGCCTGGTGTGCTGAATGGCGTGAAGGTTTGTTCTGTAGCGACAGAAGCATGGTTTCGGTTATTCCCCGACTGAGTATACTGGTGTCTGGCAGTGCACGTATATCTGCTGTCAGTTGCTCCAGGACTGTTGCATGATCACTATCATGCCCGGCGCGGTTGGCAGGGGTAGGGACATCTTCTGATGTTGCCACTCTCGAAGCTACAGATGAAGCTACAGATGAGGTGGTGGAATCGTCAGTTAATGGAGTTATCTTTGATTCAAATATATTTCCGGAAGAGATTGCTGCATCGCTGTCAGAACCTGGGTGGCTGAGACTCGGCTCATCACTCTGGGCAGCTACAACATCACGGGCAAAGGCCACTACCTGACCTTGCCCGCCACTGCTGGATCCACATTGTTCATTTCCTGGATCAGGGGGACGACTTTCAGCCATTTTTGCCGGTAACAGGGCATTGGTTTCCATAAGCTCCCTACTCTATATTTGCAACAACACTCTTAAAATCTCTGACAAAATGTATGCCCAAAAGTTCAACTCACGGCAAAGCCAAACCCTTTGCTTATTAAAGCAACGAATGTCCTTCCCTGACGTCTGATTCATTTAAACAGACATAGTTCAACGTTTTCAGGAACAGGCACCTGCCACTATCGTAGATTTACATATAGGGATTTACGGTTGAGGCTGATTAGAATACCTCGTAAAAGAGCCCCCCGCCGCAGGTTAACGCCAACATGTCGAATGCAACCGGCCTTCATAACAATGCTCCCGATAACCAGGAGCCACAGAAAAAAGAGCTGGACAACGTTGACCTTAAACTGGAAGGCCGTGACCTTCGCTGGCTTGAAAAAGTGGCCAGAGCCCCGCAACAGGAGCCCTGGAGTGTCATCATTTTGCAGTACGCATGGACGGCCGGCCCGGTCACCCTGATGGCCGCCTACTTTGGCTACTATTTTGCCTATGGCGAAATAATGCCGGTGGAACGGGCTTTTTATTTCCTCGGCTACTCGGTTATCGCGGTGGCGCTGGGTATGGGCTACCGTCTGTTTCATAACATGACCCACGGTCGGCAACAGATAAGAGACCGGATAAACCTTCTGAACCTGATCGACCAGATTTCCGAGCTGATCTACCAGGTTCGTGACCTTGGCCAGGTGAATATGACAGAAGAACAACGTCGTATACACTCAGCAGGTATCCTGTTTGCGCAAGCTTGATCTCGGCCCCGAGTGGGTCGCTGCCGCAATAGAAGACCTGACCGGTAACCAGCAACTGGCAAAACAGGCAGAGCGCATTGAAATATTCCGCCGCGCCGGACTTTATAACCGGATGCAAGACATCATCCATGAGGCCAAAGAAGAAGCCGACAGCGCCTGGCTCGCCCTCAATGAGAACCACCCACGAACCGCTGAGGCCCTGAAAAAGCGCCTGAACGGCATGGTAGCCCGCCCCCATGATGGACAGAAACGGGAACCCCTCTTTATTGAGCGGATTCTTTCCGCCATTGAGGAAGGCAATGAAAACCTGATGACCCTGCACGACGTGGAGGAGATACTCACCCTCTGTTTTGAGCTGATCTGCGGCCGGGAAATTGCCTACCTGAAAATTGAGTACACCGGTCACTGGGATCTTGCCAGGGCCCTGGATAAGCTTGAGGAAGAACGCAATGACTTGCGTATCAGCCGTGCCAGGGTCTATTCCCGCCTGAAGGCGTTAACCACTTACCTGAACAATATCGGGATTCCTTCGGACATTGGCAGCGGTAACGGACTGAGCACCCACAAACTGCTGGCCACTGCCACCAAATCCCTGGACAACCTCAGCCTTCAGGTACGTGAAGTCCGTCAACTAACCCTGTCCAGCCCCCAGAAAAAAACGGCAAAAAAGCACCTGCTGGCCCTTACCTCAAAGAGCCAGCAGCTGGAAAAAGCCCTTCAGATCTACAACGAAAGCCGCAGGGCCTACCTGAAACAGGGACGGGACAGCCTGCAATTAAAGCGTGCCCTGAAGAACTGGCAAAAACTCTCCAGTAAATATCAATATCAAAATAATGAAAACCTGAAGCGCAGTCTCACCATCTCGGAACAAACCATTTTCCTGGATGCGGAGGCTAAGGCAGAAGTCACCCAGCGTATTCTGCACTACCTCAATGAGTCACCCTACTTACCCAAAGCCGTGCATGAAACGCTGTCTGACGACAATAGCAAGATTAACTCAATAAAGACCGACGCCGGGAACCACCTGGCCGAAGCCGGGGCCCGTGATATCGCCATTGAGATTGCGACCATTCTCGATCCTTACATCCATCTTCATGATCCACAAATCCAAAGGGCCATCGAAAGTGCCAATGCCACCAGTCTGGCCAATATTGAACCGGGCATGAGCGCCCGGACCAAAGCCGCCTGGGGAGAAGCGATGGCCGCTGCCGTGGCCAAGAACCTCGCCACCAGCGCGGAGAAACTGGCGCAAAACCTGATCCGTTATTACCGGGTGCCACTCAGTGACCAGACCATCAACTTTCTGGTTAAAACCTATAATGCCAGTCTGGAAAGGCTTCAGTTTATTGCCCGTTATGAGACACCATTGAGCGCTTCCTACTCTCTGGACAATGTCTCAGCCATGGAAGTTCCGGGGCCAAAAGATACCTGGCAAATTGATCTGTACAATGCCAAAAAGACCATCACTCGCCTGAGCCTGAAAGGCATAGCCTAAGCGGTGATCCAAAGCTACCTGCAGGCCGTAGCTACCTGCACAGGGCATTAAGTCAAACAGTATGCGGCATACCGAAATATACCTATTTTTTTACATAAGATACTATACGTTCGCTGATTACTTATTGCCCAGACCCGCTATCAAAGGCTCAATGACTTCACCGACCGTGTCTTTTCATACAAGGCCGCCGGAGCCGGAACGCCCTCCGATTCCTGTTACCCTGTTGGGAGCCGCTGGCTGAAGCCACATTTACGTTCTATGATGCAGGTAGCTGGGCGTTACTCCAATTTTATCTATGGAGGAGTCGTATGATTCTGGAAGAAGTCATAGATCTCTCGCGCTTTCAATTTGCCATTACTGCGCTTTATCACTTTTTGTTTGTGCCACTGACTATTGGCATGACGTTTATCCTTGCCATTATGGAATCCGTCTATGTGATGACGGGTAAACAGATCTACAAGGATATGACCAGATTCTGGGGCAAACTCTTTGGTATCAACTTTGCCGTGGGCGTCGCCACCGGCCTGACCATGGAGTTCCAGTTTGGTACTAACTGGTCCTACTATTCCCACTATGTTGGCGATATTTTCGGCGCACCACTGGCCATTGAAGCCCTGATGGCCTTCTTCCTGGAATCCACTTTCGTTGGCATGTTCTTCTTCGGTTGGGATCGCCTGAGTAAAGTGCAGCACCTGGCCTGTACCTGGTTGATGGCCATAGGCACCAACCTGTCGGCACTCTGGATTCTGATTGCCAACGCCTGGATGCAGAACCCGGTGGGTGCCGAGTTCAACTTTGCAACCATGCGCATGGAGATGACCAGCTTTGCCGACCTGGTATTCAACCCGGTGGCCCAGGTCAAGTTTATCCATACGGTAGCGGCGGGTTATACCACTGGCGCTATTTTCGTCCTGTCCATTTCTGCCTACTACCTGCTGAACCATCGTGATATCGGCTTTGCCCGCCGCTCTTTCGCCGTGGCTTCAGGATTTGGTCTGGCGGCTGTTCTGTCCGTTATTCTCCTGGGTGACGAATCCGGCTATGAGCTGGGCGATGTCCAGGAGGTAAAACTGGCCGCCATTGAAGCGGAATGGGAGACCCACCCGGCACCGGCCAGCTTCACCGTGATCGGGATTCCTGACCAGGAAACCATGCAAACCGATTACGCCATCAGAATCCCTTACCTGATGGGCATTATTGCCACCCGCTCACTGGATGAAGAAGTCACAGGCATCAAAGACCTGATTGAAAACAAGATGGTCCGTATCCAGAGCGGCATGGAGGCCTATGACCTGCTGCAAAAACTGAAAAGCGGCCAGGATACACCGGAAAACCGGGCCGCCTTTCTGGAAGTGGTGGATGACCTCGGCTACGGCCTGTTGCTGACCCGCTATACCGACAACATTCCTGCGGCCACCGATGCCATGATCCGTCAAGCGGCAGAAGATGCTATTCCAACCGTATGGCCTCTGTTCTTTGCCTTCCGCATCATGGTTGGCTGTGGCGTCCTGATGCTGCTGCTTCTGGTGACGGCATTTGTCAAAACCGCCCGTCGCAATGAATACAAAAGTCGCTTCTTCCTGAAACTCTGCCTCTGGTCGCTGCCCCTTCCCTGGATTGCCAGTGAAATGGGCTGGTTTGTGGCTGAATTCGGCCGTCAGCCATGGTCGATCTCCGGCATTCTACCTACCTATCTGTCGGCATCCACCCGGACAGTCACCGACCTCTACCTGAGCATCGCCGGCTTCACGCTGTTCTACGGCATCTTTGCCGTCATTGAAGTCTGGCTGCTGTTGAAGTACGCCAGACTGGGCCCAAGCAGCCTGCACACCGGCCGTTACCACTTTGAACAACAGCAGGCCTTAACCGATGCTGTGGTTTCTGACAGTCCCCTCCACGGAAAAGCATAAGGAGCGATGACGATGGATTATGAAATTCTCCGATTTATCTGGTGGGTACTGATCGGCGTCCTGTTTATCGGTTTTGCCATTATGGACGGCTACGATCTCGGCACAGCCAACCTTCTGCCGTTCATGAGCAAAAACGACACTGAACGTCGTATCATGATCAATGCCGTTGCGCCCCACTGGGACGGCAACCAGGTTTGGCTCATCACCGCCGGTGGTGCGCTATTTGCCGCCTGGCCAACCGTCTATGCGACCGCTTTCTCCGGCTTTTACTGGGCAATGGTTCTGGTGCTATTTGCCCTGTTGATTCGCCCGATGGCCTTCGACTACCGCTCAAAACTGCCTGACCCACGCTGGCGCAACGCCTGGGACTGGGGACTGTTTGTCAGCGGTATTGTCCCATCCCTGGTGTTTGGCGTTGCCTTTGGCAACATCTTTGTCGGGTTTGGCTTTGCGCTGGACGACTTTATGCGCTCCAGCTTCTCTGGCTCATTCTTCGACCTGCTCAACCCATTTTCACTGTTGTGCGGTGTGGTCAGTGCCGCCATGCTGACCATGCAGGGCGCTGTCTGGCAGAAAATGCGTTCTGGCGAACCCATCCGTCACCGTGCAGCAACGGTCGCCCGCTACTCTGCCCTGCTGACCATGGTGGCATTTGCCGCGGCAGGTTTCTGGGTTGCCCATATCAACGGTTACCAGGTCACCAGTATTCTGGATACCAATGCGCCATCCAACCCGCTGGAAAAAACCGTGACGCTTGCTCAAGGTGCCTGGCTGAACAACTACAGCCAATACCCCATCATGATCATTGCCCCGGTACTTGGCTTCCTGGGCACCCTTGGCGTCATGATCTTCTCCGGCACCAGACAGGATGGGCTTAACTTTACCTGCTCATCCCTGGCACAGGCCGGCATTATCATGACCGCAGGTTTCAGTCTGTTCCCGTTCGTACTGACCTCAAGTACCGACCCATCCTTCAGCCTGACCCTCTGGGACGCAACCTCAAGCTTTATGACCCTGGCCATCATGACCGGCGTTGCCGTGGTGTTTGTTCCCATCATCCTTGGCTACACCATCTGGTGTTTCTACAAACTCTGGGGTCGCATGACCGCCGAGCGCATTGAAAAAGAAAGTCATTCACTTTACTAAAGAGGCAGCCGAACAATGTGGTATTTTGCATGGATCCTGGGTGTACTGCTGGCTTGCGCCTTTGGGATTATTAATGTGATGTGGTACGAATTTCATTCGGACAATTTTGATAATGAAATCAACGGGTTAGACTGATCGAAAATTTTCAGGTTACAATTTGATTGTAACCTGAGCCTCAAAAACGGTACCAAACCGTACCTTTGCTGCGTTTTGTGGTGAATGTTATACGGGAAAATGGTGCCGTTTTTTTGTATCTTTTTGGTACATCTTGGTTTTCCCACAACCATCGAATAAACTCCCGCCTCAACCACTGCATAAGAAGTGCTTTCAAACCATGAAAACCCGCGATCTGCTCAAACTTCCAGACCTCAAACTGGCCCAGGCCATCAGCACCATGAAAGGCAAGGAGTGCGAGAAACACGCCCGGAACTACACCAAAATTCTGGACATAGAATTTGAAGAAGCGATTATGCACGCCACCCACGCCGCAATGTTCAGCCAGAGCGACGAGCCGGTCAAACTGCGCACCTATAAAGCCATGATTGATCTGTTGGCTAGCGATACTGAATACGGCGAAAGGGAAGCAACAATTCTTACTGCACTGTTATTAGCCCATATCAGCAAAAGAATGGATCGGGTTCAGTCCCTTGTTGCTCAAACGCCACCATTTGTCATGTCGTGAAGTTCAAGCACTAACTATGAGTTCAAAAAAACCATCCTATACGCCACTGCAAGGCCAATATCTGTCGTTTATTTACTACTACACGAAGATCAATGGCATGCCACCAGCGGAAAAGGATTTGCAGCGGTATTTTCAGGTTATCCCACCCACCGTTCACCAGATGGTGGTGAAACTGCACCAGCTTGGCCTGATTAGTCGGGTACCCGGACAAGCCCGGACAATGAAGGTGGAGCTTCCTGTTGAAGAGTGGCCCTTTCTTGATTAAAAAAGTTGAATGGAAGTGCTGTTACATTGAATAAAGGGCGTTATGAGAAAGGGAATCCAGAAACTCTGATGCTGCTATTCTTGCACTCTAAACATCAGGGTAATTGATACTACCAAAGCATAAATACTTTCCATAGGCCTCGACCCTCAATCGCCAACTCAGTCTGGTTACCTCATACTCCATCGTGTAATCAGGAAAGTTTATCCCATTCCCTATTCTATGATCGTCAGGAATAGCCCTGTCCACAAATCGCAATTTGTTCAAATAATCCATTTATTGTGAAATCAGCCTAAAACCTGTTTATACATACAGTATAACAATTTTTCCTTTCCTCTTCGCAAATGTACGACTACCAACATCCCCCCCTACATGAGTAAAATAACCAGTCACAAAAAATTCTGCCTCTGAGCTATCTGGTCCCATGCTCCCCTGCGTCAATAAAAGACAATGGTAAAATCCACGGGCGGTAGCGTATCTGCTATTTAAACAATGAATTACAATGAAATCGCCTATAAAAAGTAAAAAAATTGATTAAATCCACTAACCTACTGATTTCCAACCATTATAGGTAACACTGCCTGCAAGCATATCTGGTGTCATGCAACCTGAAAAAACCTTTCACCACTTCAGGCATTTTTTGTAGTGCTCGCATCTTGCTACGAACAAAACTTGTGAACTCATCTTTGGTCTTCAAAGCGACTTTTCCCAGCTTTTCTTTGAGCTGATTCCAGACCTGTTCATCAGGATTTAACTCCGGAGAATAGCTTGGCAGTATGTGCAGCCCAAGCAGCTTCGGCTCTTGTTCTACATAAGCTTTCGTATATTTTGCCCGGTGTGCAGGATGACCATCTGTGATTATGATCACTGGCTTGTCAACACTTCGGACCAATGACTTCAGATAGTCAACAAACATAAAGCGATCCATTTTCCCGGTAAATGTCCGGTATCTCAGGATACCTTCTGAACTCACTACAGAAACAATGTTCAACCTGTGTCTGGAGCCTGTTGTTTTTACAACTGGAGTTAGTCCTTTTACGCCCCATGTCCTGCCACGATGGCACTCAGATTTTGCTGTAGATTCATCCAGAAAGAAGATGATTGCATCTTGTTCTTCTGCTTGCCGAAGTATCGCGGGATAACGCTCATCAAGCCATTCTTCTATTTTTTTTTATCCTGTTCCCAAGCCCCCCAGCGAGGCTTTTGGGGCGAGAAACCCAAGCGTTTTAACAGTTTGCGAACACCGCCAGGTACATACTTGACCTGAAAAGTCTTTTCAATGAGTGCTGCTATGATCTGGCATGTCCACAATGTAGTTTGGTAGCCATAATCAATAGGTGTTCGGGTTCTCAGAAGTAGCTTTAGCTGTTGCTCCTGAACGGCTGACAGTCTTGGCTTGGGGCCAGTTTTACCTGTACGGGTTTTCAGGCCGTCCCAGCCACGCTGTTTGTATCGGTCTATCCATTGATAGACTATTTTTCTTGAGGTTCCATACTTGTGAGCAAGATTTGTAGGACTCATACCTGCATTCCAGTCCTTTATTGCTTTGAATCGAATTTCTTCCCTGATGGAGTCTGAAAGCCTGCGACCGTCAATATTATTCATTACTGCCTCATTTATGGAGGTATGAAGATATGAAGGCGAGAATAATATCATACGACGGTCGTTACCTATAATAGGTACAAATCAATAAAGTGTTTATATATTTAATGTTCATGTACTACCAAAATGACCGAAATATACAAAGCTACACAGATTAATTTAAGGATGATCTGTATCCACCGAAATTCAATTTAATGTAGATAATGCGCTGCTCCGTTCGAGTGATTGAATTCAGAGCCATGAGCAAAAAACCTACAGAAAGTGGCTTGGAGCTAATTGCCATGACCGACTATACCAAGGCTCGCCTGGAGTTTGTTAATTGGGTAAAACAAAGTTTAACAGGGGCAAAGTTAAAGGATGACTTACTCTTTGAAACCAACCCATTTGATCGATATACAACAGGGATTCTTTACTCACCAGGAACTGAGCATGAAAATGATGACCTAATAGGCGAAGAAGAAGAAGGAGATAATATAGAAGAAGTCTCACCTTCAAAGAATACGAAATACCAGCCCCCATCATCAATGGGATTTTCTTTCTATATCGATAAAAGCCTTGAGTCGCTGCGAGTTTTTTTCAGTGCTGTTAGGTTTGAGGATAAAGGAGTCTCTAAACATATTCGTCGCTGGGAAAAGCACCCTCTAGTCAATGATGACGGAGAGGAAGTTGAAGTATTGCTCGATGCGTCATCTCAAAAGATTGTCTGCCAAGAACGCGCTCGGATCGATGTTACTGTTCGCCCCCATGGTGATGGAAAAATTGTAACAGTCACCCTTTCTAATAATCAGCACTTCACAGTAGCTGAAAAAGAGAAAGAACGTGATAAGTTGGCAGAGAACTCTTTGTTTGAGGCCAAACTAAGGTGTTTTTTGCCTGAAAATGCTCTTCGTAACTACCCTCGTGTTAGCAAGGCGTTATTAACGGAAGAAGAACAAGAGCTTGAACTTCGTTACAAAGACGAACATGTCTATGCTATCGGTCATGGCGTGGCGGTTGACTGGTCTCTCGAGAACGGTAATGTTGAATTATTCAGTGACTTTATGCCGGTAGTCGAGGTGCCCCAGGTCACTGCAAATACGGGAGGAAAATTCACTGAGGTTCTGAGCTTTGAATTCCTCAAGTCATTACAATCCAATGGCAAAGTCTTTGAACGCCTCGATGAATTTGTTGACGATTATTCTGACTGGATAGCAGCACAAGAAGATATTGCAAACTCTGAAGAAGACGATGAAAGAGACACCGCAAATCGCCTGATTTCCCGAATGGAAATTGCTAATTCCAGAATGAGAAGTAGCATTTCATTGATGCGAGAAGATGAAGATGCGCAGCTTGCTTTTTCATTAGCAAATCAGGCGATGCTCGCACAAATGGAACTTAACGGAGCAAATCTCCCCCAAAGCCCTTATGGCTGGAGGCCTTTCCAGCTAGCTTTCTTTCTCATGGCTTTAGAGTCGTCCATTGATGAAGACAATGATTATCGAGACTGGGTTGATCTGATTTGGTTCCCTACAGGCGGAGGTAAAACAGAAGCTTATTTAGGGGTAATGGCGTTTGTATTTGTTTATCGTCGTCTCAAGTATTCCAGCAGTGGCAAGGGTACTACAGCGATCATGCGGTATACTCTACGACTATTAACCGCACAGCAATTTATTCGTGCCTGCAAGGTTGTTTCCGCATTAGAATTTATTCGTAGGGAAACACCGACATTGGGAGACGAACCATACAGCGTAGGGCTTTGGCTTGGTGGTGAGTCTTCACCAAACACTTTTGATCAAGCCCTTGAACAATTAAATAAGGGAAACTTTAGTAAGTTTATTTTGCGTCAGTGTCCCTGGTGTGCGGCAGCCTTCACAAAAGATAACTACAAAGCGACTGAAACCAGCTTCCATTTCTCATGCAGTAATCGAGAGTGCGCATTTGGTTGTGAAGAAAATAACGTATTACCTTTCAATGTCGTCGATGAAGCACTCTACAAGGAGCCTCCTAGCTTACTGATTGCTACAGTCGATAAATTTGCCAGACTTCCCTGGGAAAACCGCGCAGGCGCTTTCTTTGGTGGTAATTCTCATCGCCCCCCAGAACTGATTATACAGGATGAACTTCATCTTATTTCAGGGGCGTTGGGTTCTATTGTTGGGCTTTACGAAGTAGGATTCGAAGCGATATTGGTCTCTCGTGGCGTTTATCCCAAGTTTATTGCTTCAACCGCGACTATTCGTCAGGCACCTGAACAGGTTAGAGCGCTGTTTGGCCGTGATATGGCAGTATTTCCTCCCGTTGGCCTTCGGCAAAAAGATTCTTACTTTGCTCGTGAGGTGCCGTTAAGTGAAAAGCCCGGGAGACTCTATGTGGGCTACATGGCTTTTGGACGACAGCGGCAAAATTGTCTGGAGGATTTAGCGGGAGCTTTAGTAGCGACTCCACAGGTTTTATTTAATGATCAGGACGAGTTAAAAGATGCGTGGTGGACTGAGATGGTCTACCATGGCAGCCTTAAAGGTGTAGGCAATAGCAGAACAAATTTTCAAAGCGGTATTCCACGTATTCAGCATCGTTTGCTACTAGCAGACTTTTTAGCCAAAGCTGATGTTTTAGAGCCTGGGTTAGCCGAGTCACTTCGATCAAAAGACTTTATTCGATCGCCAGGCTTCTTTAATGGTGACTGTCCAACCATAATTTCCGAGAATCAAGATCTCTCCAGGCTTTATAAGCAATACTTTCCTGCTCGGAAGCTAAATATTAAATCACTGACAAGTAACCAAACAGCTGATGCAAATGCGAAAATCTTTGAATCATTAAGCTCAAACTACAAGCAGCATGATGCTATTGATGCCGCGCTGGCCACAAACATGGTGTCGGTTGGTCTTGATGAGCCCAGACTGGCACTGATGGTTATCAATGGGCAACCCCTGACAACAGCGGAATATATTCAGGCAAGCAGCCGGGTAGGCCGAGGAAAAATACCAGGAATAGTATTTGCAAATTACTATAAAACTCAAGCCAGAAGCCTTTCGCACTATGAGAACTTCAGAGCATATCATCGTTCATTCTACCGGTTTGTAGAGCCCTCAAGTTTGACCCCTTTTACTCAACAAGTCAGAAATCGGGCACTCCATGCTGCTCTTGTTAGTGCGGTAAGACATGGTGAGCACGGCTTACTCGAAAATAATGATGCACAGGAGTTTACGAGAAGAGCGAACTGAGGTTGCGAAGGTGCTGAAGGAATTAAAACTTCGCATCAAGAGCGCTCTTCTAGGCCGTAAAAAAACTGAAGCAGAGGTTTACGAACATTTAGATCGGCTGGTAGCAGAGTGGGAAGATGAAGCATCATCAGCTACCAACCTAAGGTATAAACAAAATGACAAGTCCACTGAGGGTCTTTTGGTGCCATTTGAAGGGAGTCAATTTTCTTCAGGCCTTTGGAAAACACTTAACTCTATGAGAAATGTCGAAAAGACTGGGCTTTTTGAAATAGCAGGTAATAAACTGAATGATTGATAAGAAATGGTTTACTCCTGTTCGCTTTTCACACTTAACAAGCCATGCCGCAGTGGGCTCCATCGTACGTGATCAAAACGACTGGTTAATGCGTGTAAAGGATACAAGGTATTGGTCTGCTAAGAACATGGTTCAACTACATGCTGTTGAACGGGTAAAGCAGCACCTGCGAATTCATCAAAAACTGTTACTACCACCTACGGCAGAATTTGATGAATCCGTACATTTGAAGATTCATGGAACAACTATACCGACCGAGCGTTTTCCCTCATGGATGAAGTGCAGCCAGTGTGATCTGCTTTTCTATGAACCGTGGCAAACCAATGAAATAGGCATTGATGAGCATATTACTTGTCATAAATGCAAGGCCGGTATTCTGGAACAAGTAACATGGTGTGCAACAAGCAGCTTTGGTGGTCTGTTGGACGTCCCATGGCATAAGATTTGTCACAGAAATGGAGAAACTCGCTGTGTTGCCGAGCGGGAAAAAGGTTATTTAAAAATCCTTAGAGGTGATCGGGGAAAAAAAACGATTAAATGTACAAAATGCGGCTCCAATGCTAATTTTGAACAAGCTGACTTCAAGGGAAGTGCTCATTTTCAAGTAAAAGAAAAATTTGGGGAAGCTCATGAAGGTGGGGTTACCTACACAGTTATGGAGGTCAATGATCCAAGGGTCTACTCTCCGCAAAACGAACGCGCACTTGTCATTCCTCCAGAATCAAATATCGATAGAAACTCGCTGAAATATAAACTTGAATTACATTCCCAATTAATAAACGAGATTAAAGGCGCTACTCGAGGTCTGCAACGCAAGAAATTAATAAAGAGAGCAACCAGTGCACTCAATTGCACTGAAGCTGAATTAAGCGAGGCTCTAAATATTGAAACAACAACGCGACCTTCAGAGGTTGAAATAGTCGCGGGTGACATGCTGGGAGATGAATATCTTGCATTAACCACTCCGGAAGACTTTCCCGAAGGAGCAGACTTTATAACCCGTCACTTGACTCAGGATTGGGTGCAGTATATCGATGATCTTCAAGGAGCTCCGGAGTTACAAATCGCAGCCAGGATAGTCGATCAATTAGTAGCAGTTGACAGGCTAAGGGTAATCGAAGTATTTGAGGGTTTTTCCAGAGCGGCCAGTGACGCTGAAGAACATCAACCCGCCCCATTCGTGCCACCAGACCTGCTTGGTAAAACTGATTGGTTACCAGCAATAGAGTTGTTTGGAGAAGGTATATTTTTTACTCTTAATGGCGAAAAAATAAAGGAGTGGGAGTCCAATCCGCTACTTCGTCACAGAGCGAATAGCATTGAACAGCGTTATCAAAACTCGAATATAATATTGCCCGAAGACGCAACGACCTCGCCGAGTTTCATTTTGCTACACACCTTGGCTCATATTTTAATCAGAGAGCTTGAGTCGACAGCGGGTTATCCAGCAGCTTCTCTGAAAGAACGTATCTATTGTTCCCCTTCTGAAGGTATGACAGGTATTCTGATTTATACAGCTGTAGCAGATGTTGCTGGCTCTTTGGGTGGTATTGTCGAACTTGCAAGACCAGATAAATTTCTAAGACTTTTTGATGCCACATTGCGCCAAGCGGACTGGTGTTCATTAGATCCGGTTTGTGGCGAAATGGAGGGGCAAGGCCCTGCCTGGTTAAATCGGGCGGCCTGCCATGCTTGTGCGCTGATTCCGGATACAGCATGCGATTACAAGAACGTACTGTTGGACAGAGTATTTATAAAGGGGAATTCTGCCTTGGGAATTCCCTCTCTAATAGATGTGATGAGAAACACAGATGGCTAAACGAATTTTCAACTTACCTCGGCGAGATGAACTTACTAAAGATCAACGTAGGGTATTACGCTTGCCAGCAGAAGGGCAATATCTGGTAGTAGGTGCCCCTGGCACTGGAAAGTCAGTAGTAGCTCTGTGGAGAATGAAAGAATTAAACAGTATTGATGATGTTCATTTTCTAACATTTAACCATGTACTGAATCATGCAAATAAAGCGTTATTAGGTGACACTCAACTTGCCTTAAAGAGCAATACAGCCATGTCTTGGATTTATGAGCTGAATTGGAGCACTACTGGAGGTACAGCTGCTACTTATCAGCAAAATAAAATGCCAGAGATAAAGGCTCATAATCCCGACTATGAAAAGCTACAGGAAAGACTTAAGCAGTTTAACTTAGACCTTTCAGGTCATAGTTTTATCATTGATGAGGGGCAGGATTTACCTCCGCAATGGTATGAATGCATCGAAACTTTGGGCGTCGAAAATTTCTTTGTGGTAGCAGATCAGAATCAGCAAATCACTGATGAAAATTCATCAAAAAAAGAATTAATGGAAGTCTTAGGATTAGAGAAAACCGATGTTATTGAGCTTAAAGAGAACTGGCGGAATAGTACCCCCATAGCTGCATTCTCAAATTATTTTTACACCGATAAAACAAGCCCAAAGCCATCACTCCCAAATAGACCATCTGTAAACACTCCTATTTTATTTGAATATAAGACGATCGATCGCATTAAAGAACAGATTCTTTCAGAGTATGATCTTGATCCAAGCAAACTCATCGGGTTCATTGTTGCCAATGAAAATAAACGTGAATGGTGGGCAAAAGACCTCCAGAAAGATAATCAAAGCAGGAAAAACCATTCGCCTATAGTCAGCACCTACTACTCAGATCAAAAAGGTGGAGTCAATATTGATTTTAGCAATGGGGGCATCGTTGTACTGAATGATAAATCAGTAAAGGGCATTGAGTTTGATATCGTATTCATTCTAATTGATGGTTTCAAAGCTATATCCAACGACAAAGAGAGCTTGATGAAGAGAATGTACGTCATGTCATCTCGGGCCAGGGAGCGACTTTATCTTCTGAAAAGTGCTAGTCAAAAAAGTATTTTGGAAGAAATATTACCCCCAGAAGGTGAGACCATTGCCATAGAGAACGGGGAACAAAACATAAATATTGAATTACTGAAGAGGCGTCAGCTGTGAGTACCAATCGTTGGTTTATTGTTACTAATACCGAAAATCTTGAATTCTTTTTTCATTGTGGGTTAATCGTTGATAAACAGGGATTTTCTGGAAATGCATATATTGCAGATGCCATGCAAAACAGCCCGATTGGTTATATCCCTTGTTTTCCGAAAACGAATTTATGGGATGCATTGAATGCATCAAAAGCTGAAGATGACAATCTAACTGAATGTCTACTTGAAATTGATACAAAGCAAATTACTAATATTTTTGCATTCTATAGAACCAATCATCTAGACATTGGAAAATTCAAGCCATTCAAAATCGAAAAAGAAATCAACGGAAACAATAAGGCATTTTCTGAACTATTGTTACCAGCACCACTACCACTGAGTTGTGTAAAAAAAATAATTCTCAAGGACAATAATCAACAAAAATCCATCAAGGCTAAATATGAGCTTTTTTATGGAAAAAATATTGGAAAGTCCGTCACCATTGAAGCAAAGCTGTTCAAGGAAATTAAAACGCCAGAAAACAACTTACCTTTCAACCAAGAAAGTGACTTGGCTGAGCAAAAAAATATTGGAGAACAAGTTCCACATAGAAAGCTGAATTACCAAAAAACCTTTTCATACGGTGGTGCACTGAGCCTTTTGTATTACCAGACAAAAAATGGACGACACTCCACTGAAATATTCAAAAAATTCTCAAAAAACAATTCACAACCTGAACAGGATGACAACACATGGAAATTAACAGCTCTTTTTCATACCGAACCAGAGAAGTGGGATAATGGAACTAATCTATACAATCAAATTATTAGGCTCATATTCGACCAACATAACACAGGTGAAGCACGATATAGTTTGCTAGAGCTATTAAAAAGAGAAAGCCAACCTAAATTGGTTGCGATCTTGGAGGCGATAAATGATCGAACTCATCAAGATCCCCCTGATACTATCTTTAAAAACATAATACAATCTGGAAATGATAAATCAGATCTTGGACTGACAAAATATCATCTATTGTTAACCATGTTCTTTCTACGTGATAATATTGAAACTGTACTCAAATACTATCATAGTAATTTTTCAGAAGAAGACTACTCATTATTTGCCTTATTTTTTGGTGCAATTGGTGGCTTTATTAAGACCCCTGAAACAATCAGATGCACTCATGGGCTATCTATGTGGATTTCATTCAAAATGGCCACATATATGCATTTAAAAACACATAATAACCTATCTATATCTGATGATACTCTTCATACCCTAGCACCTTTTTCAGAGCCAGAAGAACCTATCCTGATCTATGATAAGTACTTCAAAAAGAGCACAACAAACCACAAGTTGCATGACTTTTATGAGTGGTTCAGCTCCGAAATAATTAATGTTCCAGACAGTGAGTTCATATCCTGGAAGCAGAATGAAGAATATGAGCAAAAAAAGGAAGGACAATTTTTCAAGACAAGGCCAAAAACCAAGGCAGAGGTCAATTATCAGCATCTTGAAAATCTAATAGCTAAAAAAACGATTAGTGACTCAAATGATCTCTTCTCCTTTAATTCAATCATTGATTCATATAAGAAAATGTTAAGATGAAAATAATTCCAAACATTCCATATGACAATAATAGCTTTGCTGAAGGTCAGGTTTTTGATGCTCTCAAATCAGCTGAACTGAAAGATGTCAATATTATAGCCTTTCACTCTCTGTCGTTAACCAGCCATGCTGACAAGAGAGAGGGAGAGGCCGATTTTGTAATCGTCAGTACTTTTGGTTTATTTGTACTCGAAGTAAAAGGTGGCAGAATATCGTTTCAAGATGGTGTATGGTTTACAGAAAATAAAAACGGTAAACACCGCATCTCAGACCCATTCAAACAAGCCAATGGTGCTATTCATGCAGTAAACAAAAAAATAAAAGAGTTTCTTAACCTTGAGGAAACAAGAATCCCAATAGGCTATGCGGTAATGTTTCCTAATGTAGTATGGAAGCAGCAAGGTGCCGAATGGGATCGAGAAATGATCTGTGATTCCGCTGATATACGTCACTTTGATCAATGGTTAACAAACCTGTTTAAGTACTGGAATTACAAGCGCCCTGCCAATGCCAACTTGCTTTCAGCAGATGATGTAAACCAAATTGCATCGTTTTTAAGGCCAAACTTCGAAGTCGTACAACCCTTATTTGACCAGATTGAAAGCGTAAATCGTTCATCAGTTTGCCTGACTGAAGAACAATATCACTATGTCGATATAGCAATGGAGAATAAACGGGTGATGTGTTCCGGCGGTGCTGGAACAGGGAAAACCTTCCTTGCTGCAGAGATGGCGAGACGATTTATTGCACAAGATAAAACCGTGCTTCTGGCGTGCAAATCCTCTTGGCTACGCCATTATTTAACAACACGAATCAAGTCTGAGAAATTGTTGATCTCTACGATCAGCGGGCTTTCGACGGCCTTGAGACGTTCTGGACTTGATGCTTTTGATGTTTTGATCGTTGATGAAGGACAAGACCTGCTGAATCGTAGCGACTTAGATATATTGGATAGTGCTATCTCTGGAGGTCTTGATGATGGACAGTGGTACTTCTTTCATGATGCTAATAACCAAGCTGATGTCCTCTCACACATGGACAAGGACGCATTAGGCTGGCTCAGGACAAAGAATAATCCAGCAGTGCTTCGTCTCAATGTTAATTGTCGAAATACAAGCAACATTCTGACCAGTATTCAAACTTCCCTGGGCTGCGATATGGGAAAACCAACCCTTGTAGAAGGACCTGAGGTTACCGAACATCATGGTAGTAAAGAATCGCTTGCTAATGAGCTTTTAAATCTTTTGAAAGAGCTAAAGTCTTCAGAAGTTGATGAACGCTCCATAACCATTCTGTCTTCAGTCAGAAAACGCCGATCTCTGCTCTCTGAGCTAAAGCAAGATGAAGTCATTAGTATTACTGAGCTGGATGATTATAAAGTCAGAAAATACCCATTTGACGGAATAACATTTTCTGAAATAAAAAATTTTAAAGGCCTTGAGAATGACATTATCATTCTTCTGGATCTCCCAAACCCTAGTTCTTTATCTAGCAGTGATAACCGCTCTTTACATTATGTAGGCATGAGCAGAGCTAAAGCGAAGCTGTATTGCTTTTGGTGTTGATTTTAATAAATAAACTCAACTTAGAATTTTTTAATCAATTACTAATCAGAGAAATACCATGTCCCGTGGAATTAACAAAGTCATTCTCATCGGAAATCTCGGTAATGAACCCGAGATCAGGGCAACCCCTTCCGGCACAATTATTGCCAATTTGAGTCTTGCAACCAGTGAATCCTGGAAAGATAGAAAGAAACCAAAACCGGGGTCGGGTCTTGATTCTTGATCTGATCGTCTTACACTTCCACTTCGTACTGCGCCAGATTTGGCGCAACTCCTTTTATTTCCCTCCCTGAACAAAAGCCTTTAGACCAACTCCCACTGACTCCCCTTTCACGGTAATAATCGAACCATCCGGAAGCTCTGCCTGGCTGGTGCCATTACCGTTATTGGCGGTGATGCCAGCCAAAACTTCCACTCCTCCAAGTATCAATGCCTAGAACTGCTGCAGGATATTTATGTAGTTGACAGATTCTCCAAAACCCTTGCCAATCAATAATGATCAAGTTGATGGGGTCGATATGGCTTGTATATTTATTGAACGTGATTCTCGCATATGCAGCCAGCCACTATCAAACTGTTTCTTGTCAAAGGCAGCCCAACCGGACTGCGTACCGCTGAAATTTCCAATTGGACAGGCAAGGCCATTGCCGGACCTCGAAGTGATCTTGATGATTTTCTGACTCGGCCAGAGTTGAGCAGCCCAGGGGTTTATCTGCTAACGGGCACTGATTCTGAGTCTGGAGATCCGGTTTTTTATATAGGCGAAGCAGAGGACGTTTCCAAGCGGCTGAAACAGCATGCCAAAAATGAGGAAAAAGACTACTGGATTCATACCTCTGCCTTTGTCAGCAAAGACGATAACCTGACGAAAGCCCATATACGCTATATAGGAGGGAAAACTGATTCAGTTGGCTCAAACTAATAAGCGAACCATTATCATGAATAATGCTGCAAGTGGCTCTTCATTGCCTGAAGCCGATCGTGCAGAAATGGATGTTTATATTGAGCGCATGTTGCAGTTACTGCCTGTGTTGGGGATTCACCACTTGGTATATTCTTTGCCAGCCACCAAATCTGGCAGTACCACTACCGCTTTTGCATCAGAGAGTGCATCGTTATTTCATTGCAAGGTCAAAGGCTCGCTTATGGCAACTGGTAAGCGCTCTGAGGGTGGCTTTACCGTTTTTAAAGGCTCACAGGCGGTTGAAAACCCCGTTAATTCTTGCCCTGAACGCTTGCGGGCCAGTAGAACCAGGCTAATTGAAAAAGGCATACTCGCGGAAAGTGATAATTGTTATGTCTTCACCGAAGATTATGAGTTCAGTAGCCCCAGTGCAGCTGCCTGTACGCTTAGGGGGCGAAGTACTAATGGTCCGACTTCCTGGGTCAATGATCATCAGCAATCTTTAAGGGATCTTGGGCTTTAACTTAAACCTCCACTTCGTACTGCGCCAAACTCGGCGCAGTACCTTTGATCTCACCTTTTTCTATAAATACTTTTTCCCCAACACCCACAGACTCCCCTTTAACCGCTATAACCGAGCCATCTCTGAGCTTTGCCTGGCTGGTGCCGTTGCCGTTATTGGCGGTAATGGTGGCGACGACCCGCTCCCCTTCAGGAATGAGCGCCTTGAACTGTTGCCAGATGTTAGTGGTTGCCATTAGTAGTGCCTCTCCAATTCAATGCTTTGAATAACGGTTCCCACGCCACTGGCACTGATACTGGTCGCCAGACAGAGGGCTTGCCAGTCTCCCGTTATATCCTGAACCTCGACCAGCATACCCGGCTCAATTAACCCGGGTGCTGTGTTGGTGTCGGTCAATGGCAGCTCGATGGTGGTAATGCTCTGGTTGCCACCCTTAGCCAGCTCATTCCGGCCTCGCTCGGTATTGACCTGCGTTTCCGTGAGCCAGTCTTCCAGAATATCGGGAGCCGGGTTGTCCCCATTCGTTCCCGTTCTTTTGACATTGACCGCCACGCCAGCATTGGTCCCGGAAACATAGACTGCATTATAAGTCTGCTCCGGTCGCCAGTTGGCGCTTAAACTAATGACCATACTGGCCGGAATGATCTTATCCATTGTCGCCGTGTTCCAGTGCCACGGGCTGGCCGGGTATCGGGGTTGAATGCTTACCTGGTCATTATCACGGCTTGGGATGACTACCGATCCTGCCGTTGTGGCTATCTTGGCTACCACCTGCATGGCGGTCTGGTTCTGATAGCTGAATGAGCCTCCGGGCATAATCCAATCCGGTGTGCTGTAGTCGTTCAGGTCAGGATAGGTTGCTGTGAAGCCGCTCTCTTCAAAGAAAGGGGCCAGTTCTTCGATGATAGCCTGTTTAGCGTTGAGGTCGGCACTGTTGCTCTTGCTTCGTTGTGGCGCATAAGGCGCTGCGAGCAGTTGGGTTCGGCTGCTGCCATAGAGGGTGTAACGCTCATCTCCGAAGCGTCTATCCGTACTGTAACGCTCGATAATAAAGATCCACTTCCAGCCATTGATATCCACCTCGATCTGCTTCGGACCGTTCTCGTCCGGTTCCACCAGTGCGATATTAGAAGCGCCCCACAGCTGCCCGGTAAAGCTCCATGAGAAGCTATCAATATCCAAGCTAATCTCCATTGAGGGCAGTTCCAGCGGTGTCCGGGCAGGCAATACCACGGCGGTGATGATGTTCATAAGCAGATAACTCTCCCTGATCTCTGGCTGTTCGGGCTCCGGCTTTTCCACAACGACCGGGTCTGTCTCTCCGCCATAGTTGCCGGTTACTGTTTCATCCTTGGCTTTCTGGCCGAAGCCCCACGGTATAATAACCGGCTGATCCTCGGCTCGGTTGCTCTGAAAGGCAAAGCGCCGCTTGCTATCCACAGGAACAGCTGCGATTTCTTTGTCAAAGGCACCAATCTGGAAAAATACCGAGCCATTTACCTGTGGCTGATACTCCCTATCCCGGAAGGTAAAGTTAAGCGGTTGCTGCGGAAAAATATAAGCAGGGCTTTTTCTTTCGTTGGCACCATAAAGATCAACCGACTGCATCCTCTCCGATACATTGCTATCCCGCTCCGAAGGATGATTCCATGGTGAGGCATGATTATGATCCTGCGCCTCAATGGTTTTATCCCATGCACTCAGCTTGCCGCTGTCTTTCCGCTCAGTCTGCTGCCAACGGGTTCCTGCTGTCGCTTCTTTCTTCTGGCTCTGCCTGTGACTAAAACTGATCTTAGCTTGCTTTTTAGCCACGGCTCCCCAAAACAGCCCAAACGGTGAGGCTTCCAGAGGCTTCGCCTGCTGACTACTTTGCTGCCGGGTAGTACTAACAGGCCGACTGCTGGAATAGCCCGCAGAAAAGCCCTGCTGGCGATTGAGCGCACCCTGCCATTGGCATCCATAAGGGCGAATCACACTGGGAGGCGGTACAAAATAAAACGACGGCCTTCCGTCAAAAGTAAAGTCAGCAATAGCCGACGATGACACGGTATAGGAAGCACCAGTCAGCCGAAAATCGACACTGTCGGTGGGAACCTCATAACTCATGGCAAGGGTTCCGCCTTGATATGGCCATGCACTAATGGGCGATAGAAAGGAAGCGCCCGGAGGGATATACCGCCTTCAATGGTGCGGGTATGGTTGGTGCCGGTATCAATCCACCATGTCGGTTCGGTAGCTGGCAAGGTGCCGCCTGCTTCAACGCGGTAAACATGGCCATTGGGAATGGTTGGATGGATGATGTCCCCTTGAACGACTGCTGCGGTAGCGGTAAAAGGCACACCATATTCATCCACCGCCAGTACAAAGGTATCCCCCGCCTTCGGTCAGCACATCCAGTGTATAGCTGCCATTTTCAGCGTCACTGGTCGTATTGCCGGTTACCGCCCATGAACCATCGGGCTTATGTTCAATAGCCACCAGTTGCCTTGCTGCGGGTTCGGCCTGATTGTCCAGCACCCGCTCTACCTTGCCGGTTATAGTGGCAGGGTCGCCGGTTGGCGCACCACCGCCTCCGCTGGTGCTGATGACGAGATCATAGACAACCACATTGTCGGGAGTAACAGGCTCACTGGCCAGCGCCCGACCATCTTTAAAGATCAACAGATTTAAGGTTTTGGTGCTGTACCTTTCCGGGATTGATTGAATGTGAACATTGCCGTTTTTTACATGTTGGCCAGAGATATATTGTAGTTTTCCTACAGCAAGGGCAAACACGATCCCTTCATAAAGCAGTCCATCAACGGTTAATTTCCCGACGATTTGATTAGCATAAGCAGGAGGCTTTTCCGAGAACAGATGCCATGATGCCGTAAACATTACCAGTCTCCTGACGTTTGAATGTAGTAAGACATCGGAACTCCATTATATCGATCAGCATTCTGCTTCGTTCCCCTGTATTCTATGCCATCTATATTAAGAGGCTTCAGCATCTGCGCCCTACTACTCACATCATTGTGCTGAAGCATCGGAAAAATATTGTACAGTCCCCGAAGACGATAGACGTACACTTGATTGATTACTAAAAACCAAGGGACACGGAGCTGTGCAGCCTGCTCGAATGAAGCAATATTTTTTCCAGCACCAGCTGCGTTAGCAGCATTGTCAGGCAAAATGCTGGTCAAAAAATGATAGCAATCGTTTTCAGACCATTCCTCACCGGGAACCTGTGTTACTGGCCGAATCGTCTTGTTAGTTAAGATCCTCTCTGAAAAACTTTCAAAAAAAGACGGTCTGCTGGAGTAGCTTGTAACAGTTCCCATAGTGCCTGAATACATCGAATTCGTAATCAACACATGACCGATATGTGTCGTATTGTTTAAGCGATCAACGTCACCAATGTAAATGCACAAAGGCATAACAGAGTTGAAGATGCTGCTAAAGGCTGTGTACATAGAGGAAGGGTATGCGAAGAAAATAAAACTCCGTTCATCGCCAACAGCCATCCATTTGTAGCCACTTACATAAGTATTAATTACCTGACTATAGCCAGAATAATCTTCAGGGGATGTGACTACATCAGCAATCTGCATTTTAAAACAGCCTGAATTAGTTGGACTGCTCTCGGCTAACAAATGACAATTCGATTCATAAGCTGACTGATTTCTGTAAACGGTGCGATCACTCCCGGCAACGGCACTGGTCATTAGCTTTGTCCAGCCAAGACCTGTCTTTCCGCTATAGCCATTAACAAGAATGGCATCCAAGACATCAATAATTCCGATTTTATAGCTGCCGCTTGACCCTGAATAAACAAATTTTGGGGCTCCCGGATCATCTGAAGAATAAAAAGTAACAGGCATCAGTCAGCATCCCCCCGAATCTGTAGCGTAAAGTCATCGTTTGTTTCCGTACCCTGACCTGAAAGCACCGTCCGGCAAATCCAAACTGGCGCAAGGCACCCATCGGTATTGAAACGGATAGCGTTGCCTGTTGACCAGCCGCTGCCCCAACCATCGGCTTTCATCGTGAAATAAGGCACTCCCGCCTCCGGGTTAATGGGTGCGGTATCCGTTGTTGTGCTGCCGGTTGATATGATCCCGAGCTTTTCCTCAACAATCTGGAAGGAAGTCGTGCTGGTGAAGATAATCGCCCACTTGCCGTAAATGGCACCCTTATTACTCACTTCTACCGGGTAGTTGATGGAGTTGTATTGGGCAGTTGTCTGGTCTCCGACCCGGTCATCCGTCCAGTTTGGATCGCCGCTATCCCATACCTTCTGGCTGAAAAAGTTTTTCACTCTCGCCTGAAGATCGCCATAGACCACCGCACTGCTGACCGAGGTTTCGCCTGCGGGCAAATCCCAAGGCACCGGGGAGATAATGGACAGGTCACCATTGATCTGCACATCGCTCAATACGCTCATGTGCTCCACCCGATCCTTGATGCTATAGGGTGCCGATAGCGGGCTACTGTCGGCATCAATCAGGCTCAACGGATCGGCAAAGGTCACGGTTCCTGCCTCTCTATCGACGGTGTATTGATCGCTGGCCAGCAAAGTACCACTGCTGTCTTCCACCACAATTTCAGCTTGATGATCACGAGCCAGGTTAATCACCTGTCCTGCCGTTGGAGTACCGATATCGGTGGTTGCCGTATGACTTATAACCACAATATCACCGGATCGATAGATGGGAACCTTGCCATCGGGAGGCAGACGTACCGGGTCAAGGCCGATCAGTTCAGCATCGAGCGGCAGGCTGGTTTCCACCACGCAGTTGTAACGGACACTCTGCGGGATGACGTAGATTGGCTTCTTTTCAAGAGAGTTTCCATCAGTAAACTCAATCTCGCACCAGCCAGTCGTAACGTCGATGTTTCCCGTCACCTCTGAAGTGCTGAAGTCGCCATTAAAGTCAGCTGTCGCAGTAATCACATCCCCGGTATCCACCCGTACAGCCGTTAGCTGCAAACTGCCCTGTCGAACAGGAGCACCGGGAGTACGGAAGGCCACCGCATTTATGCCAAAGCCGACCCCGATGGTGGCCGCTGCCTGAATGGTGGCCGTATTGACGGTGCCGGATGGATAGCTGGCCAGTGTCGCCAGCCCGCCGCTGTAATCGACCCTGCCAACCTGAACACCGGCATTGGTTTCTGTGCTCAGGTTTTTATAGAGTGAGCCATCCCGGTCAAAGTAGGTTTCACCATTCCATTGAAAAACCACGCTGCCGGGGAGCAAAACGGCATTGTCCATCAAGGGCAGTAGATCAATGGTCAACTCTGGCGAGGTAATATTCTCGTTATAAGGCGAATGACTTAAGCCGCTGGCCTGTGCAATGGCGGTAATGGTATTGCTAGTAAAGGTTTGAACTTTTGGAACATTGGTGACCTCGACCTCCCTGATACGACCATTGCCACCATAAGTTCTTACCCGCCATTCTGGATAGTTGTAATTCTCCAATGCCAGAATAGTGAACGCCCCGGTCTGGTAATCAATGCTGCCGGTTACTCCCCGCCAGCCACCCGATGTATCATCGCTGATCTGTTTGGCAACGTTTCTGGTGGACTGGTAGGTTGTCCAGTCATCCTCAAGCCTTGCGCCGTTGGGTACATTGGACAGCTGCTTAACCAGAAATTGCAGCTGGATAGAACCGGGCAATAAAGGCGCTCCGGGTATGGTGCCGCTCATTACGCCCAGATCATCCACCGTAACAATAACCTCGCCACCAGCACTGGTGCCTTCTTCATAAGTCAGCTGTATTTCGGTTCCGCTATCAGGCAGGTTGTCCAGCTTAAAACTCAGCTCGCCGGGAGCGTAATGAATAGCGCCGCTGCCATCACCCGTCAGCAGGCCATTGCCCTGATCAGTCAGGGTTTTATTCCCCCCGGATGAAATATACGTCACAGTCATGGAACCGGGCTTGATACCGGGCTTCTGAACGGTATGCCGGAAGGTCATATCATCTACCGGCACCGAGCCGGTTCTGATCGTCACCTCATCATCATTCTGGGCAACATAGCTGAGAACAATGGCACTGTCCGGATCGGGCAAAGCATCGAGGGTAATTGCCGCCGAGCCGGTTGCAAAGAGGATGGTGCCAGTTCCAGAACCAATCATCTGCCCATTACCGGAATCCCGGATGTCCTGCCATTTGCCGAGCGCAATATAGCTGACCACCAGCGTCCCCGGCCTTGGCTTGGCCTCGGCCATGTTCAGGGTGTAGTTGAAGCCCCGGTTCTGGTTAGTGATGGGGATAGCACCACTGATCGCTGAGCCCGTAATTCCCACCGCTGGCTGATAAGTCGCATTACCGGAGGCCGAAAGAACTCCGCTTACTCGCCAGACGTTTACTTCCCCAAGGTCATAATCCACGGTCAGCTTGCTGTAATTATTGGTGCCGCTTTTATGGATCAGATTGCCTGTGCCGTTATCTTCAAAGGTGCCGCCATCCACCGAAAGGGTCAGGGTTCCGGGCAAAACGCCCCGTTGCAGATAGGTGCGGCTCTGGGTGCCAGTGATATGAACAAAACGACAGCTGACTGATCGATTACTGGCCGAAGTCGCCACCATGGTCTTGCCGGTATAGCCGCCATATTGATCCAGTAATGGGCTTTCGACCTTGGCACTCGGCACCAAAGGCGCGTAAACGCTCTCGGCCTTTACAGTCAGGTCGCCTGCGGTAATGTTGGCGCTCATAGGCTGAATACCATAATAACGGCTGGTATCGGCTATCTGCGTTTCCTGAATGCGGCTGGTTGGTTCCTCCGGCTCGCCGGGAACGGGCGATGCCCCGATAAATTTGGTCACCAAAGGTGCGCTAATCTGCATCTCCACCTTTCGCCGGGTAAAATCGATATACTCCGCTCCAGTGAAATAGGTAAAAATCTCATTGGAATAATCAACGGCAGTAATACGGATGAACTGGCTGACTGTCTCATCTGGCGTTGTCAGCTTATAGACCTCGCCAATTTCAGGAACCGCCGATTCCTCCCGCTGATAGCCGACAACGGATCGCTGCCCTTCCAGCTGATCGCCCACCAGATCCCACGATGCTTTAATGCCCGGAACCACATAACTCTCGATCCGGTCTCTGGCATCGAGCCGCTCGTCTGTTTGGCTGTCGGTATTGAATAACAAGACAGAAACATTCTGATCCTTGGGAGGCTCGGTCAGGATCAAATGGCCTCCAAGGTAAATGTCATTGTTGTCAGTGCTGATCCCGATAAATGCCTTACGCAAAGCCACATCACCAATGGTTCGGTCAATCCGGGAAATGTCCTGAAACTCGACTCTAAAGTTTTAGTCTGACTATTGGGTCAAATTTGAGCAGGTCTCACTGCCGCTACTCGGACTTTAGCTGCGCAGAGTCTTCATCGTGGCAACAGGAGGCCTGCTGTACCAAGCTTGGTTGCAAAGTAATGTATTGGCAACATTCATGTGACCATGGTTATACGTATTCTTCCCTGCGCTACTCAATTTATTGATCATCTCGATCAAGCCTTACGCCGTGCTCCGCAAGCTCAGCGACTGACTACCAAGCAACGCTATTTTCTGGCATTTGTCATTTCGGCAATGATTCTGACGCAGAAGCTCTGTTGGGCAACCATGGAACGTCGAAGCCTTGGCCAATACACATCAGCCGCCTTATGGTGGATGTTTTACCGATCCGAAATTGTCTGGCATCTACTGCTACGCATCAGTGTTCTCGTCATTATTGGCCGCTATGGTTTATCAGAGGGAAATCTTCTTATTGACGACACCGGGCGCTCACGATGCAAACGAACCAAAAAGATAGGCAAGACCCACAAGATTAGGGAGAAGAAGACCAGTGGTTATGTCAACGGTCAGGAGCTGGTCTTTCTGGTTTTACAAACCCCGCTGGTGACCATTCCCATTGACTTCCGGTTCTATATGCCTGACCCGAAGATGACCGAATGGCGGAAGAAAAGAGACTTGTTGAAAAAACAGGGAGTTCCTCCAAAGGATCGACCTCCCAAGCCAAAGCCCAACAGTGAGTACCCAACAAAACAGCTACTGGCGCTGGATTTGATTCAGGCCTTCCAACGCCACTTTCCTGATATAAACGTCACCGGCATCCTGGCGGACGCTCTCTATGGTGATGCCCATTTTATGGATGGAGCTTCCTCAGTCTTCTCGGGAACACAGGTTGTTAGCCAGCTCCGTTGGAACCAGACGGTGATCTACAAAAACAAAGAAGTTAATCTGAAGACCTATTTTGACAGTTATCTCGGGCCTGGCGTTAAAAAAACTCTGGTCATACGAGGAGGAAAGGAGCAAAAGGTGACGGTATTGTCTGCCCGTCTCAAGGTCAAAGCCCATGGGCAGAAGCGATTTATTATTGCTTTGAAATACGAGGGAGAGGACGACTATCGCTATCTGGCCGCCACGGATGTTTCCTGGCGTCATGATGATATTGCCCGGCTTCACACGCTGAGGTGGTTGATCGAGGTGTTCTTTGAGGACTGGAAACTTCATGAAGGCTGGTGCAACAGAGCCTTGCAGCAAGGCATTGAAGGGTCTGAGCGTGGCGTGATCCTGAGCGTGCTGTGTGACCATATGTTGCTCCTTCATCCTGAACAATCTGCCCGCTTGGAACACAAGCAGCCTGCGCTTACCGTTGGCTGTCTGGTCGAGAAGCTCAGAATCGATGCGTTGCTGGATATCATCCGGACAGTTGTGGATTCAGAAAATCCTCAGGAGCAGTTCAAGAAGCTGACGGAGTCTCTGGAAGACTACCGGCCAGTGAGAATATCCAGCAAGCATATGGCGGGCAGGGAGCTGGGGAGAATGATGCCAACTGCTTCACTCAAGTATCGTTTACCGGAATATCAAACACTTGTGCATTAGAAACTTGAGAGTCGAGTGAAAGAGATTGTTGACGTTGCCATTGATTATTTCACTACCAGTCACCCGACCACCGCCATCCTCTTCGTCCGTCAGACGCTGGCTTTCAAAAAGTTTCACGTCATCATTTGTAATTGCCATATCAAATCCTTTTAAACAGGCTCAACTGTCAGCAAGCGCAGGGTTAAAAAATAGAAGTCATCGTCAGTAGGATAGGCTGCGGTCATCACCTGCTCGGCCTCGACGGGAGCACCACTGCTGCGATCAAAGATAACGGTAAAGGTGCGATTGTCAGGAAGGGTAAGGTCAAAGCTTAATCCAGCCGATTTTGAAAGCGCCAGAAGTGATTTTACCGTTTGCCGGGTTACCCACCCCGCCTCGCCTTTACCTGAGAGCGTAATTGGCCTGCCTTGCTTTAACTGCCCTTCCTGAACAAGTAAAGCGCCAGTAAGACTCCGCTCGGTGGATTGCTCAACCGGGTTCCAGCGAAACTCATCAATCCAGAGCAAATCATCAGGCAGTGCTATTGTATCCAGCTGCATGATCTCTTCCCTTAAACTATATATTCATCATCCAGCAACACATCGCTGTCCGTTTCTATCCATACTTTTGCGCCACAAGGTTCACATGAATCCGTTTCTTCATACCGTCTTCATCCCTGCCGCTTGCAATGCATTGAGTAGTGCAGACTCGTCGCCTGAATCGACCCCGACATTTACACTGCCACCCGGATATTCCAGTCTGATTATTCTTTGCGGAGTCTGCCTTGCTGTTTCCGGTAATGATGATCCTGGCGACTGCTGACTTGTTTGTCGGGCAGCGCTCTGCTGGTCTTCCCGCCTCTGCTTTATCTGCTCCTGATAAATGGCATCACTGACCCGGATCGCTTCGGTTAAATTCTTAACCGCCTCTGTATTGCCAGAATCCTGCGCCGCTGAACGCTGCTCCTTCAATTCGTCCTGCTGGCTTTCATAGCGCCGCCTGTCAATATCCGCCTGCCTGCCTTGCAGCCGATCCAGCTCGTCCTGCAGGGAGCTCAAGGTATCCCGAGAGGTCTCCCCCAAGGATTGCATGCTTTCCTCTGCCTGCTCAATCTGGTCGTTCAAACGGCTCAGGTCAGATTCATTCAGCAACTTCATGGTGCCTGCTGCATCCTTGCCTTGCCGAGCAAAGGATGCTGCTGAAATATCGCCCTGCTCGTAGCTTTGAATCAATTCCTCCAGCGCAATTTTCTGTTCCAGAAATTGTTGTTTTATATAAGCAGCATCAATGGACGTTTCATTAAACCAACGGCCAATACCTGTCGGATCAAAGCTATTGGCAGCACTTTGCAAATCACTAATCCGCTGTCTTGTTTCTGCCAACTCAGTTTGAAGCTCCGCAATACTGCCCGTGGCCTTATCCGTATTTACGCTGCCAACGCCCTGCTGCATGGCGATAAAAGAATCATGCGCCGCCGCACTCATACCCTGAAGCTCAGCAGTTATAGCGTTGTAATGGCCAGCCATCACGCCTGCGATAGACTGAGCACTTTCAAAGGATTGAGCTTGCTTGTCCCCGGCCTCCTCTGCCGCATCGCCAGTTCCTTCAATGCTGTCAGAAGTATTGTCTGCCTCGGCCTTCAGCTTTGCCAGCTTACGACGACTGGCTTCTGTAGCCTCGTAATATTCCTCTGCTGACAACGTACCTAACGAGAAGGCTTCTGCCAGCGCCACCCCGAGACTGGCCAGCTCAGTCCGGGTTTCCGATGCATTAACCTGACTGATGGCATCCGAAGCATCCTCAAAGTGACTTTTAACCGTTTCGGCAGTATCAGCAGCCGATTCCTCCACCTTCTTTTGACCATCGACTATTTCATCTGCGAAATTTTGCCAGAGCAATTTCTGGCTCTTGGTCATGGTCTTGGCCGAATCCTCCGCAGCCTTTGCCGCTGCTTTGCTTTCATCGGCAAAGCTGTTGTATACGCCGCTCAGCGCATCCCGGACATCCTTGGCATCCTCAACCGTCTGTTTGGCAAACTCCTTGGTCAGGCCGCCGAGAAAGTCTGTGGTGCCCTTCAGCTTTTCAGTTTTCAGCAATGCCTTCAAAGCCCAAGGCATCCGCTGATTCCTGCCAAACCCTGACAATGCCGTATATCAACCCGGTATAGACTGTGGCAAAGCCTTTAACAATCGCTGTGAAGGTATTGAAAAAGCCCTTTACCGTAGAGCTGGTGAAATCGAAAGCAGTCCGCAGCGCCGCCATCGCTTCCGTAATGGTGGCAAAGCCAGATTTAATACTGGTAACAAAGCCATCGATGGAGGCACCAGCAAAGGCATGCTTGATGGTTTCCCCCATGGCAACGAAGGCACCACTGATCCGTTTGGCCAGCTCAGTCAGCTGACCATTGCCATTCATCCGCTCAATTTCGGCAGCGATGCCAGCCAAGGTGTCTTTGGCGTAATCCAGTGCCCCGCTCTTGGCTACCTCCACTGCAAACTGCTGCCAGCTGTCCTTCAGGTTACTGACATAACCCGACAGCAGACTCATGTTCTTAGCCGCAGCGCCCTCGGAAGATCGTCCGATTTCGAGAATCAGCTCCCGCATAACATCCCGGCCAATCTGACCTGCCGAGGACAGTTTTTGCAGCTCCTGAACGTTTTTCCCGGTTACCTTCGCCAGCAAATCCCACACCGGGATGCCCCGCTCAACCATCTGCAGAATCTCTTCGCCCTGCAGCTTTTGCTTCGCCCATGCCTGACCGACTGCCAAGGAGATGCCGTTTAAGCGATCCATGCCGCCGCCAAGCTTGGAGGCTTGATCCACCAGCGCCTGCATGGTGCCATCCATAGGATCAAGGCCGAAGGCTTTCAGCCGAACGAAGGCTTCCGACACTTCGTTCAGCTGATAAGGTGTGTTCCGGGTAAAATCCTTAATCCACTGGGTCGCTTCCTGAGCACCTTCTGCCGATCCAGTAATCGCCTCCATCTGAACGCTCAGCCGCTCAAATTGGTCACCTGCCTTGAGCACTCCCTCAATGCTTCGCTTTAAGGCATAAAGCCCGGTAGTCGCGGCTGCCAGCCCAAGAAAACGCCGGGTAAGCTTGCCGACGGATGTGCTGGCCGATTCGGCATCCTTGGCGGTTTTTTTCAGGTTGCTATTGCGTAGCGTTCTCGCTGTCTGCCGGGCGCTTTCATCCGCCCGCTTAAATGCTGTCCGGGTCTCGTTCAGCTGCTGTTCGAGCTTGGCCTGCTGCTGCTTCAGGTTTCTGGTCGATAACCCAGCAGAGGACATTGAGCTCCGAAGCTTGGCCAGCGCATCCCGTTGGCGATTGTATTCGGTATTGGCCTTCTTAACGTCTTTGCGGGCTTTTGCCATGGCCGTTTGCATGGCCTTGGTGGGCTTGTCGGTCTTGCCCATTTCCCGGCCAAGCCTGGCGACCTTATCTTCAGCCTCACGGAATGCACGACCGGCATCGTGGGTAGTATTGGCCTGCTTTTTAAAAGACGAAAGAAGCTTATTCTGGTTTTCCAGTTCCTCTAACTGGCCTTTCAGCTTATTCGCCTCTTGCCGGAAGGCATCCAGGGAAGCAGAAGATTTTTTAACATCCCTGGACAGTAAATCCTTGGCTTTCAGGACTAAGCGAATCGCGGATTGTTTGATTTTGGCCATAGTCTTTTATCAAAAAAAGCCCCTGCTCTTTTTAGGAGTCAGGGGCTGAATGGAAGGAAGCAAACGGTGGGTTACTGCGCCAGATCAATCTGCATAAAGGTACTCAGACCGGAGCCCTCAATGGTACTGTCTGCCAGTACATCCAGTTCAAGTGCGATAGCGGCAAAATCGTCTGAAATAAAATCAAGGTTCTGGACAGGCGAGAATTTCACCCGGTGCACCCGGATATTAAACGGCTTGCCATCCTGTGCATCGTTGAGGCCTTCCATGAACAGGACAAACTCTTTGCCCGATTCAATCAGGGCCTGAACCATATTGGTGGCCAGTGGGGTATAGCTCACTTTCACCCCCAGGTTATCAATGCCACCACCGCCAATGACCTTGATACCGGACTTGGTCAATTCATAATCATCCCCGGCAGTCAGGACAGTATCCAGATTGTCTTTAACCGTAACCGACTGCGACAGATCGGGAAGCTTGTCAAACGGGATAAGCTCGTCAGCAACGCCAAAGCTGGTATGAAGTTCATCTGTAACCACTGTCGTTGAACCGACTGCCACAGAACCACGCAAGGCCATTGACAGGTTGGCAGCGGTAAAGTCGTGTGCGGTCAGGCTGGCCGAGATAGAGGATATCCGACTGATGGTATTGCGGTTACCACCGCCGCCGAGATAGTTTTTCAGCTCTTTTTTATCTTCCTCGAAACTGAATTGAAACTGGCTGACATTGCCAACCGGCAGCAGGGGAGCGGAATCATCAGCGGGTTTGATGTAGATGCTTCCGGCACCGATAAAGCTACGGTCCATCGTAGACATGGCTTTTCTCCTATCCTGTAGGTCATGGGTTAATCATGGGAGGGTTTCACATGGTAGAACTGGTGTTTGAACAGCCCAATGTGCTCGGTACTGAGTTAGAAGCCTGCTGCCAGAGTCCGGTGACGGGCTTCTTTCGGGATGGGTTTTGCCATACCTGTCTGGAAGATTCCGGCAGTCATACGGTCTGCGCCCGAATGACCGATGAGTTCCTGCAATTTTCCCTGTCCAAAGGCAATGACCTCATTACACCTAATCCGGAGCTTGGCTTTCCTGGCCTGAAAGCCGGTGATCGCTGGTGCCTGTGTGCAGCCCGTTGGGCAGAGGCTCATGAGGCAGGTGTCGCCCCGCCCGTTTATCTGAATGCAACCAATAGGGCGGCACTGGAAATCGTTGAGCTGGCAACGCTAAAACAGTTGGCTGCTGATGAGCCTTAAAGTACGACCTCGATGCTCACTTGCAGGTCTGCAAACGACAGATGGGCATTGCTTGGCGCAATATCAAACTGGGTTTCACTGAATTGGATATTTCGGGCTTCTGGAGTGAAGCGTTGGCCGGTAGTGAATAGCTCACGAATGGAACGGGTTAAATCCAGCAGCGTGTATGTAGTGTCTTTGTTGGTTTTGGCCACGGCACTGATATTGAACGCCATCCGGTATTTTGCCCGTTGTCCCTGACGCTGTTCTTCATTAATGGATTCCAGCTGCACCAGAATAGCCGGTAGGTCTAAATCCTGTTCCTGGCCGGTGGCTGAATAACCCAGCAGAGTATGTTCAGAAACCTGTTTCAGCTGTTCCAGCAGGCTCTCAATAATCTGTCGTTCAGGGTTCGATGTTGAAGGCGATCTTGAAAGCATAGTTGAGTTCTTGATGGAGCAGTTCAGTAAACCGGTTTACCAGTAGAGGGCTGATTTTTGCCAGTGAGGTTTCAGCTTCCCTATCGATCCGGACGGTTTTCTTTTCCAGCGGCAAACCCATCCACATCCACCGGCCTGAGCGTTTGGACTGTTGGTAACGGTGTTGCCAGTTATCCTTTCGCTCAAAGATCAGTTCCCGGGAAGCATTGACCGGCTGCATCAAAAAACTGTTTTCCCAAAAACTGTGACTGCCTACCCGGACACCTCGCCGGGTTTGTCTTGGGTTACCCAGGCGATGGGCACCTACTTCATTAATGCCAATCCAGATGGTCAGGTAACGCTCTTTCTGCCGTAACTTTTATTGAGCCTTACCCGAATCCGGTTCAGTTCTTTCAGTACCTTTTGGGAGACTTTCATGCGTCGGGACATATCACGCAGCACTTGCCGTTCAGCCCAGCGGCTCAGTTTGGACAGGGTTCTTTGAATGGCTTGTTCTGTTTTTTCCGGGGACTGTTTGAACAGGGCGGTGAGTTCTTCAATATCGCCACTGACTTCCTGTTCAATAAGCATGGATATTCCATTTGGCTAAATAGCCATCGTCTTTCAGTTTTCGGTCGACTTCATAAACCTGACCATTGGCCAACAAGGTATCACCACGCTTCAGCCGGATAGCACTATCCACAGAGAGAACGGTGACTTCACCCTGGACAGCCTCATACTTGCCAAGCTCTACCAGTTCTTTATTGATAATGCCCCGGGTTTCCAGCGATGACTGATTTGAAAGTGTCAGTAAAACCGACTGCCCGAAGGTTGAGAGAATGGTGTGATCCATCACTTTGAAAGCTTCATCCATTGGAGCAGTCTCCTTGCTTGTGGGTTAGCTCATGGTCAGTTTGATCACTGCCCGTGGTCGTAGGTTGATCGGCAGTGGATTCGACTGGGTATGAACAATCACGCCCTTCTCAAAATCCATCACCTTCTGCTTGGCATAGCGTGGCAGGCCGATGGTGTTCACCGTTTCCACAAAATCTGCCGGCGCAAACCAGGTCCTGAAGATATCCGCCCCAGTCGGGTAGAGATAAGCCTCATTGGCGGCAACAAAGTCATTGCCACCCACTGAGCCCCGGTACTCTTCCCAATCAATATCCGCAAAACGGAACCGGCCCTTGGGATCGGTACGCAATGCTTCACCATCCTGCCAACGCTGGTAGGCTTCTTTTACTGACTTGTGGCCGACCAGCCCATCAAAGAAGTCAGAACCACAGAATGCATGAAGGCCGCTGTAGGGCAAGGCTCCCAACGCATCATCCACCAGACGACGGGCTTTAACACCCTGGGCACGAACGTCAGTGGTCGTGCTGCTGAACTTGAAGTCATGGGTTTGCTGAGTAACACCGAACTCATCAAACAGGTTGTAGAGTATGGTGCTGCCATCGCCATCCAGAATTTCACCCTTGAGGGCACCCATGCGCAGAAATTCCAGCGTCACCTCATGGTTGGCATTCATCTTTTGCAACCGCTGGTTCACGACAGCCTGCACTCCCTGCATGGCATCTTCACTACCAAACTGACGGACATTCTGCACTTCTGCTGCAAGAATCGTGCTATCGTGGGGAATATGGGTACCACAAAACTGCGCAACTGACGTTTATCGCCAATGGCCTGAGTGGCGGGTGCGCCACGCTCGGTAGAGGGCAGCAAGCGCAGCTCGCCATTAATGCTTTCCACCACGACGGTTGTGGTATTGACACCGCTCTCCTGAAAGAGTCCCAGTTGCCCAAGACGACCTGGTTTGTAGTCCATCTCATTGATGGTGGCGGTCAGACTGGTAAGGCTGAACGCATCGTCATTAAAAATATCCAGCATGTTATCGCTCCTTGATAACGGTAATAGGAATGTGTGAAGAAAGAGTTACAGCAGGAAATTCGGGAAGGGTTATTCACTGCGCAGGATAATATCCAGCCCGGCCAGTTGCTCTACGGCAGTCGCCTTTTGCTCGTCAGAAATACCAGCAGGCCAGATCAGCAAACTGTCCACCACTTCTGCCAGACGGGCGATAATCACACCGTCACCACCAGAGGCATCAGTCACCTTGCCAGCGTAGAGAATGCCTGCTGCGGTTTCAGTGCCATCAGAAGCATCTGGATCAAGGGGCTTGAATGCTCCGGTCGCCGATTCTTTGCCGACCACGGTGCCAGGCTCCATCGTCAGGTTCGCAGCGAATGGCACCTGCTCACGGCTGATGCTGTTATTGCCTTCAGACACCAGAAATTCACCGGTATAGACCGATTCCGTTTTTACACTCATGGGTAAAGTCCTTTTGGTTGGGGATATTATTAGACAGGGGTTAAGCGCGATTACGCCGACTGTAAATTGCCTGCGTATCTATGGCAGAAGTGGTGGGTTTCAGGCCTTGCTGTTTGGGCGTCAGGGCATTGTTGATGGTTTCATCTTCGGAAGTCAGCAATGCCAACAGGCTGTTCTGCACCTCGGATACCGAGCAGTCGTCTTTTATAAAATCCGCTGCCTTATCCGGGAAGTCTGCTGTTTGGCAAAGGTTCTTAATCTGGTCATAGCTGGCGAGTCGAGCCTTGACCTCATCTTCCGACAGTGCCGCTTTAAGAATTGCAGCGGTTTTTTCCGCATAACCAGCCTGACGACAAAGATCAGCAATAGCCACAGAATCAATTTGAGGTTGCGGCTCCACCGTCTGATTTTGCGGCGGAGTTGGCTCTGCCGGTTTTTTAGCTTGCTTGATACGTCCATAGCCATCCGGTGTATTACGGAACATGGAGAGATCAAAGCGGGCAGCGGCTTTCACCGGTTCATCAATCTGATCCACCAGGCCCATGTCCAGCGCTTCTTTGGCGGTGAACCAGGATTCAGACTCCATCAGTGCCTTCATATCCTCAAGGCTCTTGCCGGTTCTGGCGGTGTACGACACAGCAATACTGTCCGCGATCTTATCCATAATATCGGCGGTTTTGCGCATGGCTTCGGCATCACCCTGTGCCCAGCCATAGGGGTTATGGATCATCATCATGGCATTTTCAGCGATGGTGACCGTATCACCAGCCATGGCAATAACACTGGCAATGCTGGCCGCCAGCCCTTCGATGGTGACATGGATATTGGCTTTATGCAGACGCAGAGCGTTATAAATGGCAATGCCTTCGAACACCATGCCACCCCGACTGTTCAGGCGAACATTGATATCTGTAGCATCAAGGTTGCGGATCTGATCCACTACACTCTGTGCCGAAACGCCGTACCAGTCATCAATATCATCAAAGATAAACAATTCTGGTGTTTGGCTGGCTTCATTTTTAAAGGTGTACCACTGTCGGTTATGACTCATCCCTGTCATCCTTTTCTGGTTGATTGGTAGATTTGCTGTTTTCCGGATCACGGCCATCACTGTCGTACCTCAGTGAGTGGCTATCTGCCCGGCGATTATCGGCGGCGATTTCACCATCCATCTGTTCACTGTCATAACCCAGTTCGCTGACTACTTCAGATCGCGATTTAAATCCGCTTCTGACTGCCATTTTCTGAGCCTGCATATCCTGAACCGGATGCATATAGGGCCAGCCGTGGGCGATCCACTTCACCCGGCGGTAGGCTCGTGGTTTCTTGCCATAGTCCGGAATAGCTACCGAGCCATTCAGTACCGCCATATCCAGCCAGCGGTTCCAGACCGGCCGACAGAACTGAAAGATAATCTGGTTATGCTGAATCTGCTGAATACGGCGGCGGAACTCATTGATGATCAGGCGCAGTGCCCGGTCACTGACTCCCGCCATATCACCCGACAGCAGTTCATAAGGCAGGCCAATTCCGGCAGCAATGGCCATCAGCTGCTGCTTCATAAAATTGGGATAGTCTGCCGCAGTACCCGGTGGGTTATTGAACTCGACCTCTTCACCTGGCGCCAGCTCCTGCATGGTTCCTGGTTCCATCGCCACCATGGGAAGACCATTGTCGCCAAACACCAGCGGCTTGCCGGTCAAAGGATCAATAGGGTCTTGTTCGGGAGAGGGCTTCTTGATAAAGCCGGTAAACAGGTTAGCGATCTCCTGCCGTAATAGAGTGGCATCATCAAACTTATCCAGATGATAGAGCCTGACTAATACCTGGGTCAGTAATGGCTGGCCTCTCAGTTGTCCCGGTCGCAGGGCTTCAAATATATGCAGAACATTGTCGGCCTTCACCCGCACCAGTCTGGTGCTGTCAAAAGCAAACTCGGCTGGATGCTCCCGGTGAAAGAAATAAGCGACCCGCTTGCCTAGCTTGTTAAACTCAATCCCGGCCTTAATCACATGGCCATTATCCAGCGTCTCGTTATAGCTGATGGGGACAAACTCGGATTCCAGCACCTGCAGTTGCAGGGGAACGGATAAACCGTCTTCCGGCCTGCGGGGACGAAGCCTGACAAAGCACTCGCCACCTTCAAACATGGCACGGGTAATCAGCGATTGCTGACCGGTGAAACTCAGCAGACCATCAGCGTCCGATTCATCCGACCATTGCAGAAACAGGTTTTGCAGCTGCTCCCGTAAACCATCGTCGTCCACCAGTGACTTGGGGGTAATGCCACGGCCAATCACATTGCTCACCAGCTTTTCCAAACCACTGCTGGCCCAGGGATCATTGCGGATGGCGGCCCGGGAACGGTTAATCAGCTTGGAGAGATCAGCAGTGAGTGCGGTATTCGGGGAAAGTCCTGGTGCATACCAGCTTTTGGTTCGTCGTCCCATACCGGCAGCGGTATAGGCTGAGTTTTTGAAACGACGAAACAGGTTGGTGAGCAATCCCATGCTCAAACTCCCTTCGATGAATAAATACCATACTGCTTCGGGCGTTTTTGCTGCTTGACCAATTCCCGCTCAATGGCCTGCAGTCGCCTTTCCATTTCAGCAAAACTGCTGTACTCCACCTTCCGGCCTTCAAATTCCACAGTACGGGTCTCACGCAGCAGCACTGCCCGTTTCAGAGCCTGGTATTCTGTCTCGGTAATCATGGAAGTTATCTCTGAAGGTAGGAACTGCGGGATGAACGACGGAGTGTTTTTGGCTTGTTGCTGGTTTCTTCTAATTCAGGATCAGGCGTATCTTCTGGTGCCGGTCGGCCTTTGGCGAGTAGCTCCAGATTAATGCCCCGGTGCTGCTGAAGAATACGGATCGCGGCCAGTGAGTATACCCGGCAATCCAACGCCTCATTCCGGCGGTTTTTGGCATCCCAGGTAAAGTAAGGGACACCGAGCCGGTATTTCTTGATCTTTTCTTCTGCGGTGGCCTGCTTGAAATAATCTTCATCAAAGCAGTCCTTGATCGGCCAGTGGCAGTAGCCTTGCCCGGGTTCCAAGACCCGGTAACGCTGATAGACCAACTCCTTGGCGGTATCGGTGCCAACCAGCGTCAAATAGATCCCTTTCTTGTTTTTGGTTTTGGGGAACGTGGCGATAGGTTTGCCAGCCTGAGAGGAACCCTTAACCGGAATCGCCCAATCGGCTCCTTGCTTACGACAGAAGGCATACACTTCATCGGTGTAGTGACCACCAGAATCTATACAGACCTGAGCCACATTCATTTTGGTGCCATCCTGACGGGTATAAGTTTTGTGAAGCATATCTGCCAATGCATCCCAGATACCTTGTCGGGATAAGTCACCGTATAAACGGACATAATCAATAGACCAGCTTTCCTCTCCAGCTCCCCAGCCAGTCACTTCAAATTCAAAGCGGTCATCCTGAACATCACAACCAACCGTCAGAATCTCCACCCACCAAGGCACCTCTGCCGGATAATGCTCCCGTTGCTGGTAGAGCAAGGTATGTTCTACCGTTTCGCCTCTTTCCGTCCATGTCTCACCGAGGACAGTATTGGTCGAGTCTTTGAATTGCACGGGGTTGCTTTTGGCGGCGAGAAAGTCCTCTACTGCATTTTGCCAGCTGTACCAGCCGTTAGGGCTGTAAAGCGAACTCAGATGAAAACCGGCTACCTTGCTGCTTTTTTCATTTTCAGCTTGCCAATGGCCATTAGTGAGCAGTTTTGGTTTGTCTTTTTCATAGTGCTTATGACCACATTGCACACACTCAAACCGGGTGGTTGCCGGGTCATGGTTATCAAAAATGATCTGAGCCCAGACAATCGGCTGGTAGTGTCCACAGCTATTGCAGGGAACCAGATAGCGTCGTTTATCGCTGCTTTCATAAGCCGCTTCAATCTTGCTGGTCTCTGCAATATTGGGTGTGCTAACCATCAGGATTTTTCGGTTACGGCTGAAGGTTGCCGTGCGCTTGATGGCCAGATTGATGGGACTGCCCTCGCCATCCACATCATCGTCGTAGGCATCCACCTCATCCATAAACAGAAAACGGGCAGGCATCGAGCGCAGGCCTGCTGCTGAGTTGGCCCCGGTGAAGATCAAAACGCCATTGGGAAACTCTTTAGCAAAGTATTGCCGCTATCCCTGCTCCTGGGGTCTTTCACCTTCTCCCGAAGATCCGGCATTTCATCGATCATAGGAGCGATCCGCTGCTTTGATGTTCGCTTGGCCATATCCAGTGTTGGCAGCACATACATCATCGGACCCGGCGTATGGTCAATCACATAACCAAGCCAGTTATTGCCGCATTCGGTGCCGCCCACCTGGGCACCCTTCATAAACACCACCTGCTCAACAGGCGACGATGGTGACAGACAATCCATGATTTCTTTCAGATACGGTGTGCGGGAAGTTCGCCATCGGCCAGCTTCTTTGGTGGCTTTGGCAGGAAGAATCCGTTTCTGGTCAGCCCACTCGGAAACGGTCAGGCGGGTGTCCGGCCTCAGCCCTTTGAAGAAGCCTTCAAAATATGGGCTTTTGACTGACAGGCTATCAACCATTTAAGCAACCTTTGAAGAAACCTAATAATAGGTCTATTATTTGATCTATTAATCAACCGTAAAAGGAGCTAGTTATGGCCTCAGTCCATCCTATTCTCGCTGATGTCAGTGCCGGGATATCCGAACTCAAAAAAAACCCGATGGCCGTTCTGAAAGAAGCCAATGGTGAAACCGTGGCCATCCTGAATCGCAATCAGCCCGTGTTTTATGCAGTGCCAGCCCATGTTTATGAAGCTATGCTCGATGCTCTGGATGACCTGGAACTCGCAGCCATCGTTGAAGAACGCAAAAATGATGAGCGGATTCGGGTAAATATTGATGACCTATGAGCTGGATTTTTCTGCACTGGCATGGAAAGAATGGCAGAAACTTAACTCCACAGTGAGAGAACAGTTCAAAGCCAAGCTGCGTAAACGCTTGGAGAACCCTAAAGTTTCCAAAGATAAACTGTCCGGCCAGAAAGACTGCTACAAAATCAAACTGCGAAATTCGGGCTATCGGTTGGTTTATCAGGTCTTGGACGACGTTGTTGTAGTATTTGTGATCAGTGTCGGTAAACGAGAGCGAAGCGAAGCCTATAAAGCCGCTCAAAAACGACTACGGTAAAGCCATAGCATTAAGTATCGCTTCCAACTCCTCTTGAAGTAGCTCCCCCACTTTTCTTGGGTCATCCTCCGCCGCCAGCACATCCGCCATTCGATCAGGAATAGCCAGCAGTTCATCCCGAACAATCCGCCCCGCTTTGAACGCATCCTGCTTTACCTTGGCGGCATCGGTCAGGGTACCGCTTTTTTCTTCATACTCCAGCTTGGCCATCTTGGCCTTGAATGCTTCCCGCATGGTGCGGTCAGTGACAAAGTCAACGGCTCCCGGTTGTGCCGGTGCAAGATCGGTGGATTGATCGGAACGAATAAGCGTCACCGGGTCAGCATTAGCTTTCATTGCTTGTTCAGCCTGCACCGAATCCACCTTGCCATTTTTCAGTTTCACAATGCCCTTTTTGACCAGCTTGGTGACATAGCCTTTGGTAAAGCCCTGCCGCCTGGCAAATTCCGCTTGTGAAATCAGCGCCATGGGAAGTCATACCTACAGCCATCTCATTCAATATGGACATTTGTCTTAAATTTTCTCGACTTATCGTGGCCATCCCCTATAGAGCTACTGCGACAACAAAAAATGAATCAATAAAGGATGTAGTTATGAATGAAATTGCCACGTTAAATGATGCCGTGCGACAGTCATTGGTGAATCTGGAAGTGAAGAACAGTCTTGCCCTGATCAACTGCCGGTTTGAAATAGTGATGACCGCCAACCTGCAAAACACCATTGAGAACAAAGTCGGTTTGTTGAAAGCCGTTGCCGAATTTAACCACTTCAATGAGCAGAATGATCCCTATGGCGAACACGACTGTTTCCGATTCAAGTTTGAAGATGAATGGATCATTGCCAAGTTTGATTATTACGCCCCGGATATTGCTTATTCTGGGAAAATACCGGTTTTGTCCTCTATTACAAAAGTCTCGCTGAAGATAAATTCCACTGGCCAAAGCAAGCCGACGAGCTGGTGACGATCACAGGGCAACAAATGAACTGGCTGTTGGATGGATACGACATAAGCCTTATGAAACCCCATAAAAACAGGCATTATGACAGCTGTTTCTGATCCCTTTTTACGGCTCTTTCTGGTAAAATAGCGGGCATGAAATTGCTCTCTGACACCCCTGTTTTTAAGGCAAAACCAGGCATTACTGTGCCCGGATTTCAAGCCAAAAATACTGCTGATCTTGAAGCCTTGATAAAGGTCATTGATCAGCAGGCGGATGTCATTGAGAAAAAATCCTGTGTCATCGCTGAGCAAAAAAAGCGTATCGCCCTGTTGGAAGAGTATTTACGACTTGAGCGAGCCCGCCTTTATGGTCGTAGCTCTGAAAAGAGCAGCCAGCAGGGGGAAATCTTTGATGAAGCAGAGTTGGTTGATTGTGGTGAAGAAGTCCAGAATGAGGCTTCGGAAACAGAAAAGAAACATAAAAAGTCTCAAGGCCGTAGACCACTGTCGCCTTACCTGCCTCGCTTCCAGGAAAAAATAGAACTGAGTCCTGAAGAGAAAGAAGGGGCTATCGACACCTTCTTCAGCAAAGTCCGGGAAGAGCTGGACATCGTCCCTGCCAAGGTGAGAGTAAAAGAGATCCTTCAGGAGAAGGCGGTATTCCTGGAACCGCAAGACGACGATCAACCAGAAAGACGAATCATCAAAGCCGCTGAGTTACCCAGGCATCCTATTCCCAAGTCAGCAGTGACAACCTGCATGCTGGCCTACATCAATTGTTGCCAAGTTCTGTGATGCCCTGCCTTTGTACCGGCAGGAAAAAATCCTCGCCCGCTACGGTGGTTCGGTCACCCGCACGACTATGGCTAACTGGTTGATGCGTCTGTCCCGGCAACTACAGGGACTGATCAACCTGATGTACGACCATCAGCGGACAGGACGAGTGATTAATGCTGACAAAACCCGGATACAGGCACTTAAAGAACCCAGCAAGGCAATAACATCGGACAAATACATGTGGGTCACACTGGGTGGGCCACCGGGACAAACCGCCGTGTTGTTTGAATATGATCCTTCCCGAAGCAAGGAGGTTCCCCTGCGCCTGTTTGAAGGGTTCAGTGGTTACCTGCAAACGGATGGTTACAAAAGCTACGATGCAGTCTGCCGTCAGGAAGGCATAACGCAGCTTGGCTGTTTTGACCATGTGAGACGTAAATTCACCGATGCCCAAAAAGGTGAGACCAAACCAGGTAAGAAGGTAAAGGGCAATAAAGTCAGCAAGGCAGATGTAGCCCTGGGCAAAATCCGCAAGCTGTATGCCATTGAAGAAGAGATCAAAGGACTCACCGCAGCAGAGAAAAAAGTCCGCCGACAGGAAGACAGTAAGCCACTGCTTGATGACCTGCACCAGTGGCTACAGAAAAACGTCACCCGGCTGATACCGGATAGTCTTACCCATAAAGCCATGAGCTATGCCCTGAACCAGTGGTCAAAACTGGTGGTTTACTGTGAAGACGGACACCTCAACATTAGCAACTCGGCAGCTGAGAACGCTATCCGCCCCTTCGCTGTGGGTAGGCGTAACTGGCTCTTTGCTGATACCCCGAAAGGTGCCAAAGCGAGTGCAACCTACTACAGCCTGATCGAAAGCGCGAAGGCCAATGGGCTGGAACCGTTCGAATACCTGAGTCACATTTTGAAAGAACTGACTTATGCCGACACGGTTGAGAAACTGGAGCAGCTTCTGCCCTGGGCAGTGAAAGCATCTAAAGGATAAGTCGTAAAGTTTGGGCTGGCTATGAGGGTGGTTTTATTGGCGCTTACGCTCGAACTCATGTTGACCCGCCTGCGCCAGCATCATAATCCGATCAGGCATTTTGAAGATTATGAAAACGAAGTCCATGCTCTTTTTGCTCAGGCAGAGCGTGAGGTTCTTGCAAATGACCTGGCTTCACTCGACGTCGATGCACCAGCCATTGAGCTCAATGGCACCTGCTATCACCGGGCATTGTGCTGTTCTGCAACTTATCAGTCAGCTGTCGGCCCTGTCCGGGTTGCCCGTACACTGTACCGGCATGACAAAGAACCTTGCATTGTGCCCATGGAGCTTAAGGCAGGAATTGTTGAGGGGTTCTGGACACCGAGGGCCGCAAAGCAGGCAATATGGATGGTGGCACAAATGCCGCCTGGTGAAGCCAAAAGCCTCCTTGACCTTATGGGAAATATGACACCCCAGGAAAGCGCCCTGGCCAGGCTTCCCAGACAGTTCAATGATCAATGGGAACAACGTCGTGAGCCTTTCGAGTGCCTCCTCAGGGAAAGCATCAAAGTTCCCGAAAGAAGCTGCCACCGTGGCCGCTTCCCTGGATGGAGTGATGTTACCGATGAAAGATGGCAAACGTCAGGAAAAACGCGAGAAGAATAAATCCGAGGGCAAGCGCACCCGTGGTCCAGCCGGTTGTCAGGAGGCCAGTTGTGGAACCCTGTCGTTTTACGATGTTCAAGGTGAACGCCTGTCGACTATCAGGATGGGGCGGATGCCTGAAAGCAAGAAAGTTAGTCAGTGATGCCAGCCTTGATGGACACACCTATTTTGTTGGCAGTAAATTCGTTATCTCGCCAACTGAGCGTCTTGATACTCTTCCCGGCATCGCTGTCGGCAGAACAGATTCGACTGTAACCCTGGGTTCTGCCGAAGTTAAAACCGACATCACCTCCTATACTGCATCACTGGATGTGCGATTCCATCTTGAGCGGGGCCTTTGGCTAACAACAGGTTATGCATATCAGGATTACGATGAAAAACTATTTGATGAGAGCAACGTTTTTAACATTGGTGCTGAATATGTAGTGAATGATGACTGGTCATTAGGCTTGGACTATCACACTACTTCAGATGATAACGTCACTCGTTTATTTGCCAAGGTATTCTATTAAACAATTAACCGGCCTCTTAACCGGAGGCTGGAATCAAATCAAAATTTCACCAGCCCGGACTTTATCTCTGGCAGTATCTGCATTTTAGATTCCCGTATTATTTACAAAACCGGGTAGACAATGCCCCTCCTGTTAAAACCATCCTGTAGCATGACATCCGTGCTATCATGTTAATATGATCGTTTCTTTCAGAGATAAGGCCACTGAGGATTTGTTTTGCCTGAAGCGACTCTGGTCCGGCTGATGTTGAAATCACGGATTACCATTAGGAGGCAATGATGACGCGTATTCCAACCAACCGGGCACCCACTCATCCTGGCGAAATGTTGCGGGAGGAGTTTCTACTGCCAATGAACATCACCCAGCGAGAGCTTGCTACAGCGATTCATGTCCCTTATCAGCGGGTCAATGAGCTGGTCAATGGCAAACGGGGGCTTACCCCAAGTACAGCCCTGCGCCTTGCCCGTTTTTTTGGCATGTCCGCCGACTTCTGGCTAAACCTCCAGCAACGATGGGATCTGTTCAGGGTGCAACAGGCTGAGCAGGATGATATTGAGCGTATAGAACCCGCCCAACAACAACAATAACAGCAGGCCTGAAATTTTCGCCTTTATACCAGAGAACTTCTAAAGGTTATTGTTCGATAGTACGATGAAAGATTATCAAACCTCATGGAACGAGATAATGAAAATAACAGAAAGAACCCAAGCCGCCAGAGGAGTTTACGCGGAAGCGTTGCAGTCCCACAAAGGCCCTATGAAAAAAATGAAGGCTCTGGCCAGTGCTGCGAATTGCTTCTTTGACAGTCGGAAAGTACAAAACTGGCAAGCATCGAATACAGCCACTATTACTCAGGCTCCCACAGCTCAGGAGTCAGAAGAGCTGGTAAAGACAAATATCAAAGAGCGCACCGCAGCTCCCTCAGATATGCAGGCTGAATTAAAATCGGTATTGGCAAAAAGAGCATTAACCGGGGAATCGCAGGGCAGTGACAGCAAGGCTGAATATGATTCTGCCGGTACAAAAGAAGACGATCAGGAAGTGTCTGTTACGGAACCAGAGAAAATAACCAAACAGTCTGAATCCGCAGACGACAAACTTATACCCGACGAGGTGGAAAGGCTTAATCACCAGGCTGCGCGTGACAAAATTAAAGTTCGCCCAAAGCGCAGACCCCCTACCCGCAACCCTGGCCGTCACTGATGGACAAAAGGCAGGGCTTTAAATTATGAGCGTTTAGAAGAAAAGCGACTGCTGATAAAGAAATGCTTATACAGTTGGCACATCAGTTAATCATCCGCTCCACAGGCGGACCTCCTGTTGATTACAGGATCAACCGAAAAGGCAATCGTTATACCATTAAGATCGGTGGTGGCCCGGTTATCCGGGCAATACTAAAAGAAGCCTTCGAGAAACAAGAAAATCTACTGGCACCATCAGCAACCTCTCCCCCCTGATAGGAAGTGATTGTTCGCTATCCGCAAGCACCTGAAGCAGATAAAACAACAGGATGGGAAAAATCGAACAACAGGAAATCCTGACATTAAACCCAACACAAATGTGACAATCGTTCAAAGAGCACTGCTGACGGCGAAATAGAAACCATCGTGAAAGAAAGTATTGTCAATAATGAACTTTTCTACAATTAGATAGTCATAATCTGTAATTCAACAATTACACACTTCAATAAATTGATGAATCTCCATAACAACCTGCCTTCTTTTGATATTGCTTTTGAAGAGCTTTATCATGACATTTTAGTTGAACCGCCATGTCAAGACAGTAGGCATGAAAAACAATTTACGCATCAAGGTATATCTGTTCAGGTACTACCCTCTTATTCTGTTTTCAATAGTCAGTCAGATATAGACCAGAATGAGGCCACTGATTTTAATTCATTGAGTGTATATGATATTGAAGTACTAACACCAGATGTTTCATCAGACTCATTATTAAAAGACATGCTTGAGGTGACAGAATACACTTCCGGCGAATGTAGACCCTGGAATTCTGGTAGTAAAAACGTTAATGATGAACCATCATCAATACCACACACCAACTCCATTCAACCTTTCTTAACGGGGACCGAGCCTGAGATTGAGAAACCCATGCCAGCGCACTATTCAAATACGGGTTATCAATTAACTGACTTACCAGCCATACTCTCAGACCCTCAAGATTTACCAGCAGATGCTGTAGTTAACCCGCTAAACCAGTACCAAACGACAAGTGATAACCAGTGTACTCCGGCAGAAGCATTGACTGATGCTAACGCTTCAATAGTTGCATGCCAAAGTGTGTGCAGAAAGCCTTGCCAAAGTGAGAGTCGCAAAGATCCCACTTACATGCAGCAGCTCAGGAAGCGCCAAAGGGAGTGGGTAAGAGAGCGTCGCAAAGATCCCGTTTATGCAGAGCGCCAAAGGGAGCAGGCAAGGGAGCGTCGTAAAGATCCCGTTTATGCAGAGCGCCTTAGGAAGCGGGCAAGGGAGTGGGCAAGGGAACGTCGCAAAGATCCTGTTTATGCAGAGCGCCAAAGGGAGCGGGCAAGGGAGTGGGCAAGGGAACGTCGGAAAGATCCCGCCCATGTCGAGCGCCAAAGGGAGCTGGCAAGAAAGCGGGAAAAGGAGCGTCGGAAAGACCCCGCTTATGCAGAGCGGGCAAGGAAGTGGGCGAAGGAGTGGGCGAGGGAGTATCGGAAAGATCCCGCCAATGTAGAGCGCCAAAGGAAACGCCGCATAGATTTGGCAAGGGATCGTCGCAACAGGGTGAGCATCCTGATGCACCTGAGGAAGCGGCAAGAGGCGCTTGAAAGTAAACTTCAAAAGGACTCCTGATGAAGAGAGGAAATTTTATAGGAGGGAGTAGTCCGAAGGCCTAACTCAATAATTCAATAAATCAATGGACAACTGCAACAACTCGCCTACATTTAATCTTGACTTTTATGATCTTTATTTTGGTTCAGGGGGTTTATTTAATCAAGAAGATCAATTTTGTAAACCTGAACAAGAGCCTGCCTACCAAGGCATGCCTGTTCAGGCTATGGACACACCTCTTTCTGTTTACCATAGCTCTTCAAACATTCAGAAAAATAACGTTAAGCCTCTTAATCCACTGCATGATTATATAATTGAACCTGCGGACCAATCGAATCAGGAAGACCAGTTAACAGATCTTGCCATAAGCTCTGAGCCAAAAGACGTACAACCAGTGGGTGAAGTTAACCGGCCAAACCTGAACCGGGCATCCAGGGCAGAAGACATTGCCGAAGGTAACTCTTCAATAGTTGAACGACAGAGGGCATTTTACAAAGATCACACGTACGCCAGGCAGCACAAAAGAGTGCGACAAAAACAGCACCTGAACGAACAACAAAGGCAGCGCCAAAGGGATCGCAAAAAGGCTCAGCAAAGGGACCGTAAAAGGGAGCTTCGCAGAGATCCAATTTACGCAGAGCTGGAAAGAGAACACAAAAGGCAGCGTATTCAGAATGATCCTGATTTCGCTGAGCGCCAAAGGGCGCACAGAAGGCGGGTTCATAAAAAATCCCGCTTACGCAGAGCATTGAAGGACTCACAGAAGGGTGTTCCATAAGTAAGGAACTTTAACAGGATTTAGATGCATTAACTACAAACACACTGCGAGTCAATCTTGCACCCATATCCAACCACTCTCTTATTAAATAAGGTCTGCCATCCTTATTTATTGTCCTGAGTAATCCATCGTTCAGCTCTTCGTGTATATCAAAACAAACCTCCGCACCCAGTTCGAGGAGACATCTAGCAGAATCAGGACGATTATTAAGGATTTTTGTTAGGAGCATTGCATTAAGATCAGCCTGACTGTAAGGGTTGTTTGCACCGCAACTCACCCATTCTTTTACAGCATGGGGATTATTACCTGCCGCATAACTCTGGGCGGCAAGATTTATAAATTGATTGGTTTTATCAGTTTTTTTGGCACCCAGTTCCAGCCAATGCTTAAATTGCAAAATGCTATTTTCCTGGGCAACCCTTTCCAGATTTGAATCAAGAATTGTTTGAAATTCAGGTTTAATATCCGCACCAGCTTGTTTTAAAAAGATAACTTCTGTCGAGTCAGGTCTATCTTCATGAAGCTTACTGGCCAGAAGATCGTCAAGTTGTTGCTGAAGATTTTCTATGGTGGCCCCCATTGCCACACAATCTTTTACGTCAGACACATCTTTTTGCTGCAGGGATTGTTTTAACCATTCATTTAATTTCAGTTGAACGTTAGTATCTATCGAAGCTCCCAGATCGCACCATTCTTTCGCTTTATCCACTGTAGTAGCTGTTTTTAAACCTTCATTAAGTTTCTGCTGAAGGTCGGGTATCATTGCCCCCAGAGACAACCAGTCTCCGGCAAGAACGGGCTCATTACTCTTTATCATTCTTTCCAGGCCTGAATTCAGTTTATTTGTGACTTTAGCATCTATTTTCGCCCCAATATCCAGCCATACTTTCGCATGAAATGGATTTGGATTATCTTTAGCAAACTCTCGATTCAAGCCGCCATTTATTTTGCGTTGAATATCATAACCATACAACCCTGAAGTATTGAGAACCACTTTTAATACACTCGGCAACTCCAGGTCTTCTATTAGAGGAACAGGAACATATTGACAGTTAGTAATAGTATCGAACTTTTTATTAACATAACTGATTGAATATTCCTCAAGTGATTTAACATGAATTTTTTCTAATTCACCAACAAGATATTTAGATAATTCCGGAGTTATATCATCAGAATCCTTGTTTAACTCTTTATACAATATCCCCTGAATACATTCTCGATAAGCTACATTACCAAGCATTATTGCCACCCTGTCATATTAATTTTTGAGTAATAATTGATACATAAGCACAGATAAGGTATTTGCCAAAAAACCGGTAAATACCTTTTTCAGTCAGCTATAAAAACTTTTGTGAGTGAAATCTTAAGTGATCCTCAATAAACGTGGCAATAAAATGATAGGAATGATCATATCCCTCCTGCATCCTTATGGTCATTGGATACCCTGTGTCTGCAACTGCTTTTTTTAATACATCCAGGCGCAACTGTTCGTGCAAAAAGGTATCCCTGCTGCCCTGATCCACCAGTGTTGGAACCACTACAGGTGATCTTTTCAACAGCTCGCAGGCATCATAGTGTTTCCATTGCTCGCGATCATTACCAAGATAGCCCATAAATGCTTTTTGTCCCCATGGCGCATTGACCGGATTGCAGATCGGACTGAAAGCAGACACCGATGAGTAACGGTCAGGGTTGCGCAAAGCAATCACCAGCGCACCATGACCGCCCATGGAATGGCCAGCAATACTCCGTTTATCATTTACAGGAAAGTGCTGTTCAATGAGTTCTGGCAGCTCAGAAACCACATAATCATACATTTGATAGTACTGACGCCACGGCTGTCGGGTAGCATTCACATAAAACCCGGCACCAAGCCCGAAGTCGTAGGCAGCATCAGGATCATCCGGAACGTCATCCCCCCTGGGACTGGTATCCGGTGCAACAATGGCAATGCCCAACTCTGAAGCTACCCGCTGGGCTCCCGACTTCTGCATAAAATTCTCATCGGTACAGGTCAGCCCGGACAACCAGTACAGAACGGGCACCGTTTGGCTCTGGCTCTCAGGAGGCAGATAGATGGCAAAACGCATGTTGCAGTTAAGGGTTTGTGACTCGTGGGTGTACTGTTTATGCCAGCCACCAAACAGCTTATTACTGCTGATATTTTCCAAAGACATGGACCTTGCTCAATACGGGGCAGGCTTTACTGAAAAAACCGTAAAGCCCCAGTGAAAAAAAATAACCGATGGTACAGTTATTGCCGGTAATGAATCACAGAGCGAATACTCTCCCCCTGATGCATCAGATCAAACGCCCTGTTGATCTCCTCCAAGGCCATGGTATGGGTGATAAAGTCATCAAGCCTGAATTCACCCGCCAAATATTGCTCGACAATGCCCGGCAGCTCAGAACGGCCTTTCACCCCTCCAAATGCGGATCCACGCCATACACGCCCGGTCACCAGCTGGAATGGGCGGGTGGCTATTTCCTGGCCAGCACCGGCAACGCCGATGATGACCGACTCCCCCCAGCCTTTGTGACAGCACTCAAGTGCAGAACGCATGACGTTAACATTTCCGATACACTCAAAGGAAAAGTCAACACCACCATCGGTCATCTCGACGATCACCTCCTGAATCGGTTTATCAACCAATGTTGAATTGACACAGTCAGTGGCTCCCAGCTTTCTGGCCAGTTCAAATTTTTTCTCATTAATATCAACCCCGATAATCCTGCCAGCACCGGCCATTCTGGCACCAATGATGGCCGATAGACCAATACCGCCAAGACCAAAGACGGCAACGGTGTCCCCGGGCTGAACCTTTGCGGTCTTTAATACCGCACCCATACCGGTAGTGACTCCGCAACCCAGCAGACAGACTTCTTCCAGCGGTGCATCAGGGCTGACTTTTGCCAGTGAAATTTCGGGTAACACAGTATACTCGGAAAATGTCGAACAGCCCATGTAGTGATAAATGGGCTGACCCTCTTTATAAAATCGGGTCGTACCATCGGGCATCAGCCCCCTTCCCTGGGTTTCACGTATTTTCTGGCAGAGGTTGGTTTTACCTGAACGGCAAAATTTACACTCACCACACTCCGGTGTGTAGAGTGGAATGACATGATCACCAACGGCAACACTGGTCACGCCCTCCCCCACCTGTTCGACAATCCCGCCACCCTCATGACCAAGAATGGCAGGAAATACCCCCTCCGGGTCATCACCGGACAAGGTAAAGGCATCGGTATGGCAAACACCTGTAGCAACGATGCGAACCAGCACCTCGCCAGCCTTTGGTAACATCACATCGACTTCTTCGATCGACAACGGCTGGCCTGCCCCCCAGGCAATGGCCGCTTTTGATTTAATAAATTGATCGGACATTACTATTCCCCAATATCGCTTATTGTTAGACCACTACCGAAAACCGTAGCTGAAACCAACAGTTTAACAATGGCAGGAGACGCTGCAAGGGGAGATCAGGATCACGGCTACGGCGGCTCAGGGTGAGTATATCGTTATGCTCGCCATCTCTGACTGGATAATTGAGTGCTGGTACTTGCCCGCAGGAAGATGACCGCAAAGACTATGGCTACTCTCTACCTGATAACAGGAAAACCGTCAGGACAATTTTTTCTGTTTCTTCTTAACGACAAAGGCCACCTTTCGGTGGCCTCCGGGACGTTGCATCCAAACTCAATTCATTATTGATTATCAAGCAGGATTTGTACCTTACCTCTCTCCTTCAGACTGGCAAGGTACTCATCAAACATTATGCGCCCATTGCCAGCAGCAATAAACTGACCCAATCCTTTGAGCTGCTCAGCATTTGCCACGGCCTCACCGGGATAAATGGCACTCAGGCCAACCACTGCATAATCACCATTTGCCAGAGTAACTGAACGATAGGCGACACTGTTTCCGGGATGAGGCATTTTAAAGGCTTCCTGCAAGAGCTGTGCAGGCACACCGGGCATATTCCTGCTGGTTGCAGGACTCTCAACCACGTCCAGCTTCTGTTCATCAGCCAGCACGTTCAGCGCTGTGCCGGACTGCAGGGTCGTCACCATCTGTTCTGCACGGCTGGCCAGCTGTTCCCGGGCGCGGCTGTTCTTCAGGGCATTAACGATGGTTTCCTGCACATCAGCAAGGGGTATCAGCTCAGGTTTTTTGTGCTCCTTAACCCGGACCACAACAGCCTGTTCCGGAGTAATCTCAATCAGCTCACTATTGGCACCGAGATCCAATACATCATCACTGAAAGCCGCAGCCGACACGCGGGGATCAGCGGCAATACCTGACTCAGCACCCTCTTCGACCAAAGGGCTCACTGGTCAATACGGTCAGGCCCAGCTGCTCTGCTGGCTGAGCCAGATCAGAAGCCTCAAAGCTGATATCCGCGAGCTGCCTGGTTTGTTCAATGAACAGGGAGTCAACTTCATTCTGCTTGAGTGCCACCTCAATGTCTGCGCGCATTTCATTCAGCGATGGCACATCCGCTTGATCACGGGAAGTCACTTTCAGGATCTGTATACCGAAATCCGTTTCAATAGGCTCAGAAACCTGACCAACGTTCAAACCGGCAACGGTGTTGTCAAAAGCATCGCCAAAGAAGCCCGGCTCAACAGCCCCCAGATCACCGCCGTTCTCAGCGGTCATCGGATCATCAGAATAGGACCTGGCTAACTCGGCAAACCCGGTTCCGGCTTGCAGTTTGGCAACCACTTCATTGGCCCGTGCTTGCGCTTCATCAAGGGTGCGATCTTCACCGGTCTGAATCAAGATAACGGAGACATGGGCATTATTGCCAGACTGTTGCTGCAACTGTTCGACACGGTACTGGTATTCAGCTTCAATATCTTCAGCAGAGACATCGATACCCTTGGCAATCTCCGCCTTGTTCAGAACCACGTAGTTTACGACAACCTGCTCAGGCGTCATAAACTGATTGGAGTTAGCCTGGTAGTAAGTGTTAATCTCTTCTTCGGAAGGCGTAATGGCCTGACGCACTGGTTCCGCCGACAGCATAACCCAGGCGAGGTCCCGGGTCTGACCTTCAAGACTCTGCAGTCGCTTGAGTTCTTCTGCAGTCACAAATTCGGTATTGGCAACCCCGGCGCGTAATTGCTGCAAGAGTGTTTCTTCACGGATGGCATCGCGGAACTGCAATGGTGTCATACCATAACTGCGAACCATCATCTGAAAACGGTCGGCATCAAAGCGGCCGTTTTGCTGAAACTGCGGCATGGATACGATCAGCTTATCAATCTCGGCTTTGCCAATATCCATTTTCTGATCTTCAGCGTTTTGCAGTAGCAACTGACGATCAATCAGGGCTTCAAGAACCGAGCTTTGCAGTAACTGATCGTCCAGCATGGCAGGATCAAACTGACCGCCCATTTGCTGAAGCAAAACCCGCCGCTGCTGGTCAACAGCCTGAGCCAACTCTGCCCGGGTTATATCCTTACCATTGACTGACGCCACTTCCGGGTTGTTTGGATTGGGCGCAAGCGTTTCCAGACCAGTAATGGCCATCATAAAAGCGATGATGCCGACGACAACAAATGTCACCCAACTCTTCGCTTTGTCCCTCATCGATTGCAGCATAATAACCTCAGGTACCAGGGCCGCTGAGACAGCAGAGCATATCCCTTGTTCTTCGCACCCTGCCTTCGCATCAACAGTGAAGACCGGGTTTAAAAAAAAAGCGCATCATCGGATGCGCTTTCTGGTGAACCGGCAGACAACTCCCCTGGAATAATTCATGTGGAACCCTGCCTTGCCCACCTGATGAAATAGAACCGATTAAAGCACTATAACAGTGAACCGTACCAGATCAGTTCACGGCATCCTTAAGAGCCTTACCAGCCTTGAAGCTTGGAATTCTGGCAGCGGCGATTTCAATCGGCTCACCAGTCTGCGGGTTACGGCCGGTACGAGCGGCACGCTCTTTTACAGAAAATGTGCCAAAACCTACCAGAACAACCTGCTCACCATTTTTCAGTGCACCAGTGACAGAGCTAATCACGGCGTCCAGGGCTCGACCAGCGGCAGCCTTAGAAATGTCTGCAGATGCAGCGATAGCATCAATAAGCTCGGACTTGTTCACTCTATTCCCCTTCTAAGTAGGATGCGTTTTCAATCATTAACAGAGGATAGACACAGAAAGCGTGCTGGCAACTGAGTAATTTACCGGTCTTCTGTCATCTACCCTATCAGGTGCGACCGATATGCTGCTGCATTTTCCTGTGAAAAACAAGCACCATACATGCACCTTCGTCATTAATAGCCTGCCAACCAGCCAATTTGATCTAAAACCACTGAAAATAATCACCAGAAATCATTTGCCAATGGCAACCATCGAACACTGACAGCGAACGATAACACCGGGGCAGTATGAAGTCTGATAATCTGCCGTCAAGCAAATTGTCTGACTGGATTCAAGAAGTCTGGCGGGAAACCCGCTTCCCCCGTGCTACTGAAGACAGTAGCCCGAAGGCTCATCAAATCGGGGAAGCAGAGTCATTCCTGCGTTTCTTGTCTGGAGGGTCATAGGAAAGCAAATCACCGGTTACAGTCTGTACCTGTCCGGTCATTCCGGTAAAAGAAGTCTACTTTTATCCGCATTAGCATACAGTTGTCTGACAGTTGAGCTGACAACCTGACTCTATGGCTTCGACCTAACTCCTGATCCGAAGTAGCGGCAATTTATACCAATCGTCCGGCCGTTATGTCAACTGAAGAATCCACCGGAAAGCCCCGTCATTACTGAACGACCGCCCAATACAGGGCGGCCTTCACATTCAACGGTCAGTGGGTATTGACACGTTCATCACTTTTCTGACCGGTTTTCTGCTCGGAATCGGCAACTTCCAGCGCTTTTTCTGGCAGGGCTTCGGGCATATACGACAGAGCCACTTCCAGAACTTCATCAATCCACTGAACCGGAATAATGTCCAGGTCATCCTTGATATTGTCAGGGATCTCTTTCAGGTCGCGACGGTTCTCTTCAGGAATCAACACCTTCTTGATACCACCACGATGGGCTGCCAGAAGTTTCTCTTTCAGACCGCCGATGGCCAGGACTTGCCCCCGGAGGGTGATCTCGCCGGTCATGGCAACATCGGCCCGAACCGGAATCCCGGTCAGAATGGACACAAGGGCGGTACACATACCGATACCCGCACTTGGGCCATCTTTTGGCGTCGCACCTTCAGGAACGTGAATGTGCAGATCGTTCTTCTGATGAAAATCAGGTTCAATACCCATGGCGGCAGCACGGGAGCGAACCACCGTCAATGCCGCCTGGATGGACTCCTGCATCACATCGCCCAGGGAGCCGGTTTTGATAATCTGCCCTTTGCCGGGAACCGCTACCGACTCAATGGTCAGCAACTCGCCGCCAACCGATGTCCAGGCCAGCCCGGTTACCTGACCGATCTGATCCTGATCTTCAGCCCGTCCATAGGTGAACTTGCGAACCCCAAGGAAGTCTTCAAGCACTTCCGTGGTAACCGCGCTCTTGCGGTCCTTTTCAGACAGCGCTTCCTGTTTCACCGCCCGGCGACAGACCTTGGCAATTTCCCGCTCAAGTCCACGAACACCCGCTTCTTTGGTGTAGTAGCGGATGATATCCAGCACTGCATCATCAGCAAAGGACAGCTCGCCCTTACGGAGGCCACTGCGCTTGATTTGCTTGGGCACCAGATAACGCTTGGCAATATTGAGTTTCTCATCCTCGGTGTAACCCGGAATGCGGATCACCTCCATACGATCCAGCAACGGCCCGGGAATATCCATGGAGTTGGAGGTACAGACAAACATAACATCGGAAAGATCGTAATCCACTTCCAGATAGTGGTCATTGAATGAGTTGTTCTGTTCAGGATCCAGCACCTCCAGCAACGCTGAAGCCGGATCACCACGCATATCAGAGCCCATTTTGTCGATCTCATCCAGCAGGATAAGCGGGTTTTTCACTTCAACCTTGGCCATCTTCTGGATCAGTTTACCGGGCATGGAGCCAATGTAAGTCCTGCGGTGACCGCGAATCTCCGCCTCATCACGAACGCCACCCAGCGCCATACGGACAAACTTGCGATTCGTCGCCCTGGCCAGTGACTCACCCAGTGATGTTTTACCAACCCCGGGAGGCCCCACCAGACAGAGCACAGGCCCCTTCAGTTTACGAACCCGCTTCTGCACGGCAAGATATTCAAGGATACGTTCCTTGACCTCTTCCAGCCCGTAGTGGTCAGCCTCAAGAATATCCTGGGCACGCTTCATATCATGGCGGACTTTGCTGCGCTTTTTCCAGGGAACACTGAGCATCCAGTCAATATAGCCCCTGACCACCGTTGCCTCTGCGGACATCGGCGACATCATTTTCAGCTTGGCCAGTTCCGCCAGGGTTTTCTCCCTGGCCTCCAGGGTCATCCCCGCCTGATCAATTTTCGCTTTCAGCTCTTCCAGCTCGTTGGGCGCATCGTCCATATCCCCCAACTCTTTCTGAATGGCTTTCATCTGCTCATTCAGGTAATACTCACGCTGGCTGCGCTCCATCTGTTTCTTGACGCGACCACGGATTTTCTTTTCCACCTGCAGAAAATCCATCTCACCCTGCATAATACCAATCAGATACTCCAACCGGTCGCCCAGGTCGATGATCTCAAGCATTTTCTGCTTGTCTTCGATCTTCATGGGCATGTGTGCACTGATGGTATCCACCAGCTTGGCCGGGTCTTTGATACCGGATAATGAGCTAAGCACCTCATTCGGTACTTTCTTGCTCAATTGCACATACTGCTCAAACTGAGACATCACAGAACGAACCAACAGCTCACCTTCCCGGTCGCTGATCTGCTCTGACAGCTGCTCATGAACTTTCGCCTTAACCAGCCCATCGTCTTCATAGACCGAGTCAATCGTTACCCGAGTCTCACCTTCCACCAGAACCTTGACCGTTCCGTCTGGTAACTTCAGCAATTGCAGAATGCTGGCAACGGTGCCCACAGAAAACAGGTCTTCCACCTGAGGCTCATCGGTCTGGGCACTTTTCTGGGCTACCAGCAGAATTCTCTTGTCACCAGACATTGCCAGGTCCAGCGCCTGGATGGATTTTTCCCGGCCGACAAACAGCGGGATCACCATGTGCGGGTAGACCACCACATCACGGAGGGGCAACAAGGGCAATTCATAATGCTCTGATGGTTGCAGGGTATCTTTATTATCCATAGCTCAGCCCCTATATGTTCAATCTCAATAAAGCCTGCCATCCACCAGCCCGCTGGCTGGCTGAAAACTGGAAAATGAAAACCTGGCAGGCATTCAGGACACGATCTATTACGTGTTTGATCAATGGTCAGCCTACAGCAGAAATACCTGAAATACAGTCTCAGGCATCTGTAAAACCGGCCATGGTCTCTAAGATGGGGCTTTTCCGGCTAAATTACAATAGCCACGTCTTTTCGTCTCCTGAAAACGGCTAAGGGACGCTTCATCGGCACTCAAGTCCGGGATAAAGAATCTTGTAACATCAAGAACTTGCAAAAGAACTTCGTTCAGGTAACATAACAGTCATTCGGAAGAGACGTCGCATCGACTCTTCAGGAGAGTCGGAGCGTAGCGCAGCCTGGTAGCGCACCACAATGGGGTTGTGGGGGTCGGAGGTTCAAATCCTCTCGCTCCGACCAAATTTTTTCACCTATCTCTCAGATTTATCCACTACCTGTTTTACCCAAGCCTTCAAATCCGCCATCTTTTAGAAGATATCCAGCTGATCGGTTTCAGCCTCAATCTTCAGCGGATGCCATCCGGACAAGTCCTGAAAACTGTCATGAAAGCGCTTGGCCAGAACAGGAACCTCGCGATTACTTGGGCTATGCATAAAAAAGTAGGGTTGTTTTCCTGCTGATATCCATTCCCTCAACTTGTGCTGCCAGGGTATAAGATACTCTTCATCACAGGTCATATCCCCCAGGCCAATAAAACGAATCATTGGAAACTGTCCGGTAGCAATTTCATGCACGGGAAGACGGGGCTTTTTGGCCTGAGTCAGATTTCAACCTTCTTGCGGCCTGCCAGGGCATGGGCCAGGGTACCACCATCCACAAACTCAAGCTCACCACCCAGGGGAACACCATGGGCAATGCGAGTGGCCGTCACCCCAAGGGTTTTCAACTCCTCAGCAATATAGTGCGCCGTGGCCTCACCTTCCACCGTCGGGTTGGTTGCCAGGATGACCTCCTCTACCTGATTATCAGCCACCGTTTTCAACAGGTGTTCAATGCCAATATCTTCTGGCCCGATACCATCAATAGGCGACAAATGCCCCATTAACACAAAGTAACGCCCTGAAAAGCCACCGGCCTGCTCAAAGGCCATAACATCCGAAGGATTCTCGACAATACACAACAGTTTTTCATCCCTGCCGGGATTGGCACAAATCTGACAGACAGGTTCTTCTGTCAGGGTACGGCAATGCCCGCATCGCCCCACCCCTTCGGCAGCCTGTCTGAGAGCAGCCGACAAGCGCACAGCCCCGTCACGATCCCTTTCCAGCAGGTGCAACGCCATTCTCTGGGCCGAACGCGGCCCCACGCCTGGCAGACAGCGCAATGACTCCATCAATTCCCTGATCATGGGGCTGAACATAAACAAAACCTGATTAACAATGATATCGCTACCCGACACCCATTAGTTCTAGCAAGCGTGTCGGGCGTAAGGAGTTTAGAATGGCAGCTTTATACCGGCTGGAAGACCGAGCCCTGAGGTCAGCTCACCCATTTTTTCCTTGTTGTTCTCTTCTACTTTACGCACCGCATCATTAATAGCTGCAGCCACCAGATCTTCCAACATCTCCTTATCTTCCGCAAACAGACTTGGATCGATCTCCACCTTACGAACATCATAACGACCGGTCATGATGACCTTAACCAGCCCGGCACCGGCTTCACCAGTGACTACTGCATTGGCCAACTCCTCCTGGAGTTTCTCCATATCTTCCTGCATTTTCTGGGCCTGCTTCATCAGATTGCCCATACCACCTTTAAACATATTGACCTCTGCACAAAAACACCAAACAAGGACCACCGGAATTCACCGATCATCACGCCCGGGCTTTTTACTTGATAATATTACCAACTGGCTGAATCGAGTCATCCAGAACCATGGCCGAAAAGGTCTCAATCAACCCCTTTACCCTGGCATCGGAATAAATACTCTCTTTCGCTTCCTGGAGACGCTCGGCGATTTTCCGTTCGCGCCAGGCAGCAGGAGTTTCATTAACAATACGACCAGTGTCAATTGACAGTTTAACGGACTGCTCAAAATAATCACACAGCGCCTTTTCCACACGCTGACGATGGGTGTCGTTGTAGAGCGTGCTGCGCTGTTCATCAAGTCGTAACCGGACGACACCCTGTTCACTGTCAACAAACTCACAATGGGAACCAATGGTGCCTGTCACCCCTCCCAGGGGAAGGCCACGAAAAACCTGAACCCAGCTCACAACATCCATCTGCGTAAATGACACCCGGTCTTCTTTTGCCGGTAATTCCACCACTGCCCTGACCGGGGCTTCAGGGGCAACAACCGATGGCAGACTCAGTGACTGAGAGGCATCCGCTACAGTAGCGATTTCCTGAGAATCTCCGGACGACCAGTGTGCCTGCATATCATCCAGAGCACTGTCACGCTCATCATAAACAGGCGACTCAAAGGCAGCCTGGTCATAAGCTGACAGTGGAACGACCTCGGGGACTGGCGGTGTATCTTCACTGACCACTGCCCGGGAGGCTATTTCCTCTGCTGGTGTCTTGGGTGGCTCATCAGCAAAAACAGGAGGCTCAAAGGTATCCCTGAGGCCACCGCTCTGGACCGAAGGGTTTTCGTGCTCAACTGTTTCCTGAGCAGTTTCATGAATAACAGCAGGCGCATCAACTTGTTGGGCAGCAGGCTCAGGCTCCGGATCAGAAGCTCCTTCTTCATCAGACGTACTGTTGTGAGATGAAGAGCCTTCAGCCGATGAAGAGCCCTCAGCCGGTGAAGAGCCCTCAGCCAATGAAGAGCCCTCAGCCGATGAAAAGCTTTGCGCAGAAGAGGCAACACTGTTTGTCGGCGGCGGTGCAACCGCCATCACATCCTGTTTTGCACCAGAAATATCAAGCGGCCTGCCAGCCGCTGGCGCACCATCGGGCCGGAACGCCAGCATGCGCAACAAGGCCATTTCAAAACCACCACGGGGATCCGGCGCCAGGGGCAGATCTTTCTTGCCCACAAGACCAATCTGGTAATAAAGCTGCACATCCTCAGCCGTCATTGATGATGCCAGCGCTATAACCTGCTCACGATCACCCTGACTGTTATCAACGGCATCGGGCACAGCCTGGGCAATGGCCACCCGATGCAGCAGGGACAGCATATCATCCAGTACCGCCAGATAATCCGGCGAATGTCCTGCCAGGGATGACACCGAACCCAGGATATGGGCCGCATTGGCGGTCGCCAGCGCCATCACCATCTTCATCACCTGCCCCTGGTCAATGGTACCCAGCATCGCCCCCACCTCAGCCTCACTGACCCGCCCATTGCCAAAAGCAATGGCCTGATCGGTCAAACTGAGGGCATCACGCATACTGCCATCCGCAGCACGGGCCAGCTGCCACAGGGCCGCCACTTCGCAGGGAATCTGTTCCTGTCCGAGGATATTCTCCAGATGACCAACAATTCGCTCTGGCGTCATATTCTTCAGGCTGAACTGAAGACAGCGGGACAAAATAGTCACCGGCAACTTTTGAGGATCGGTGGTTGCCAGCAGGAATTTCACATGAGGAGGCGGCTCTTCCAGTGTTTTCAACAGCGCGTTAAAACTGTGCGCCGAGAGCATGTGTACCTCATCGATAAGGTACACCTTATAACGCCCACGGGTTGGTGCATACTGGACGTTATCTAACAGTTCCCGGGTATCTTCCACCTTGGTTCTGGAGGCCGCATCCACTTCAATAAGGTCCACAAACCGGCCATCATCAATCTCTTTACAGGCTGAACACTGGCCACAGGGGGTCGAGCTGACACCCTGCTCACAATTCAGACACCTGGCAAAAATACGGGCAATGGTGGTCTTACCCACACCCCGGGTACCGGTAAACAGGTAAGCATGGTGAAGACGATCCTGATCCAGGGCATTAACCAGCGCCTGAAGAACATGGGACTGCCCTACCAGCTCTTTGAAAGAACGGGGTCGCCATTTGCGTGCAAGAACCTGATAGCTCATTGAGTAGCGTCAATACCTGATATGGAAATTAAAGAGTATCTATGCTAACCAAGAAGCCTTGAAATTGCACGATCAGGAAGCGCTAGAGAGGTATTTGAAAGTGAGTTTGTGAGCGAGGGAAATCCGGAGAACCCGAAATAATGGAGGCGAACCCTGCCAGCCACACCCCGGCACATAATGTCACTACTACCGTTGCTCCCTTCCGGGCCTGGCGGGGTTCGTAGCTGATTATTGCGGGGGGACCGGCAAGGTCCACCATAAAGACCGGGGCATCGCGTCCCGATGCAGCGCATTCTGCATAAAACCCGACCTGACGTCAACTGCCAGCGCACATCTGGCCATCATTTTATTCACAATCAGGCCCGGTTTTTTCCGGCTGGTGAGCCCGGAAAAATATTATCATTGATTCACCAGCGCCAACACACCCAACACCGCAAACAACATCGCAGCCCCACGGCGAATCCATTGCAGTGGCAGCCTCTCTGCCAAATTCTCACCAAAGAAGACCACGGGCATATTGGCCAGCATCATGCCCAGCGTAGTGCCCGCAATCACCATGATCGTGGCAGAATATTCAGCCGCCAGAAGCACTGTCGCGACCTGGGTCTTATCGCCCATTTCGGCCACAAAAACAGGGCCAGTGTCGTTAGAAAAACGCCATAACCCGTCATTGGCCCATCCTTGTCATCCAACTTATCCGGGGTCAGGGTCCATACAGCAACTGCAAAAAAGGAAGCAGCAATCAGATATTGAAGAATATCGGGGGAAATCCAGGCAACCACCCAACTGCCAAACCAGACGGCAATGGCATGGTTCAACAGAGTCGCCAGCAAAATAGCCAGAGAGATCAGCCAGGGAGCGCGAAACCGCAACGCCAGCATCAGTGACAGTAGCTGGGTCTTGTCACCGATTTCAGCGAGAAAAACAACCAGTGCAGAAAGGGAAAAGGTTTCCATAACAAGTCCGGGCAGGCGATGAATGATTGGCTCTTTAACCGGATCGAAACCGGAATTGGTCAAGACTCTACTGAACCACAATATTGAACACAACAGACAGGAGAATACAGAAAACATTGTAAGCCGGTGCTGATATGGAACAAATCATGTGTTCTATATTTCTTACAAACCAGAAGACAGCCGTCAGACTCCATGCCATTATCGGAACAAGTAGATATCAAGGGTAACTACTTGTTTTTTTGCGGATAACAGTCTGTGGGTAGTTGATTTAATACCCCAGGCTGCTCAGTTATTACCGTTGACATGTTGTTTATCAGTTCATGGAGGCCCTCCATTTTCTCGCTATTCATTGTGCATGTATGATTATTCTCGGTTACCTTCCTGGATAATCGCTCAAGCTTTTTATACAGCACTTCGTCATTTCCTTTAATCAATTTTCTAAGATCTGCAATTGCATCCCGATTTTTTTTACATCCAAGAAAAGTAACACATTGCTTCTGGGATAATCGCTCAAGCTTTTCCTTTAACTCTTTTTTAACTCTTTGTTGCTTATCAGCAACAGTTTGGTTTCATAGTCGTGCCGGACAATATTGCGTTTCTCCATGGCCAGACCAATGGCTGAAGCTGTGCAAAATGACACAAAACCAATAGGAACAGCATTAGGGAGAGTCGATACCGCATAACATAAAAGTGAGCCAATTTGACCGCAAGTACATGAGGTTATTAATACCTCTTCGTTCAAAAAGTAGTCTTTTAGATGGCAGGACGGCGCACTTGGGCATGATGTAGACTGCACTATTCAATTCCTGTTGACCAGTATGGAAAATAAGTCATTAATGCCGGGTCAGCTCATATGAAAACGACTTTCTAAAGAAAAAATGCCAAATCAAAATTTTATAGACTTTTTTTCCAAAAAAAAGTTCAACACGTATCAACTGAAAGACCTATGATTCCCTGAAACATTTGTTTTTTCTGACAGCCATTATTTGACAGGTATTGAATAATGTTTACACCATCAACAATTTCACCACCAACAGCAACCGCACTGACAAACCAATTATCGAACGAATATTCAACAGAGTTTGATGGCAGCAAAACACAAGCAGTCAAGCCAGAAACCCGGGTAAAAATCAATGACGGGACATATACGACAACACCTGAGAAAAAATGCCTTGATGATTATGGAATAACGGTAAATTATGAGGCCGAAGGAAGCCAGCTCGGTTTCAGGTATTTTAACTCGATAATCGGTTCCAGAACGGATCAGGAAAAACACAACCGATTCATGTCTGAATTGCGATCAATCAATGAAGTGGATGTTGATGCACTTAAATGTGTCGCAACAGAAAAGCACGATGGCATTAATACCACCATTAAAGTCGACAGGAATGGCAACGTTTGTTTATACAAAAGACTGACCAAGGTACATAACAAAAGCGATCCTTTGGCAGGGCTTATCGAGAATAAATACACTGAAGATATTTTTGCTGTTAATCGCTGGATGAATAAAAATAACATCGATACTGTCTTCCTCCGCTGTGAAATGGTGGGCTTTAATATTCAAAACAGGCAGAATTACGGCTTGAGTCATCACTTGATTGCATTTGCCTTGGATATAGAGGGGGAACAACTCCCTTTCGATCAGTTCAGTCAGTTGTGGGATAAGGAAATTCGTCCTCCAAACCTGCAAAAGGTCAATGTGCTGGCAGAAGGAACATTCATGGAACTCTGTAATTTCAAGGTTAATCATGTTCCCGGAACATCGGCTGCGATGCTTGCCAGTCAAGTGAATAACATCGAGATCATGCCTTCAGAATTGACTACGGATATTGAAGGGGTAGTGATTCAGCCCGAGCGTGAATTGTTGTATGTACCCACTTTCAGGGATACGGAAGCCAGCAACGCCATTCAGGAAAAAAGAGAAACAATGAGCCGCTACCCTGCTTTGTTGAGGGGACAGATACCAGACGACGCTTTTGTTATAAACTCCTGGCAGACTGGGTTGTCGGGGAAGCAGGGGCATCGTCTGCTGGCGGAAAAGTTGAAGATCAGGTGAGAAAGAAACTGGCTAACCAGTTACTTGACATTATTGAGCGGAGGGACCTGATTAAAGAACAGGGCACACTGAATCATCGAAAGGAGTTGGGCCAGAAGATATCAACAGTTTTCGACATGGCCAGAGATGAGTTGGTCAACACGCACCCGGGGAGTGAGGAGATCCTGGCGTGGGGAAAAATGAAAGGATACATTAACAAAAGGCTGGTTGAACTGATAAAACAGGCCAACCTCCAGCTTTTTCCAGTCAAATCTCCATGACCGGCATGATTGGTCATGAGTATCCGTAATCTGACTGATAGCCAAACGTTTTCTTTAACCGCTCAATATAGTCCTTATCATGGCACAGTGTTTTACCCGGGCTGTCTGAGAGTTTGGCGACGGGAGCCCCATTCAGCTCGGTTAATTTCAGAACAATATTGGGCGCATTAAAGCCCATATCATTGGTGAGATAGGTACCAATCCCAAAGCTGACATTAATTTTGCCAGCGAACCATTGGTAAATAGCCAACGCTTTATCAAAGTTCAGCTTATCACTGAATACCAGGCTTTTGCTGCGCGGGTCAATGCCCAGTCGGCGATAATGATCAAGGGCCAATTCACCCCAGACAAAAGGGTCACCGGAATCATGGCGCATCCCCTGGTAGGCGCTGGCCAACTCAACATCAAAGTCCTTCAGAAACGCTGCCATGCTGATGGTATCCGTAAGCGCTATGCCGAGCTGACCTTGATACTCATCCAGCCATACCCTTAACGCATCTTTCTGACTGGTCCGCAGACTCTGACCGAGAACCTGATGGGACTGCAGCCACTCATGAGCCATGGTGCCTAGTGGTTTCAAGCCAAGGGTTCTTGCCAGATTCAGGTTGCTGGTGCCCACAAAGTTATCTGGTAAGCGGTGCTTCAGGCTTTCCACGACGTGGTAATGCCAATCCCTTGAAAACCGCCGACGCGTACCAAAATCGACCAGGGTAATACCACTATCGCCCGGAAGCTGGTTCAGCTTCTCATCAAGGCGACGCTGGCCTTGAGTAATCACATCATCCTGAGCTCCCTGACCATAAAAGCTATGACCATGCAGCTCACTGATGATTGCCAGCAGGAAAATTTCAAAGTGGGTAATTTCACTCCAGAGCCCCTCGATCACCAACGACAGTTGACCACTGGTCTGTTCAATGGCAACCGCATGTGGGTCAAGCCGGAAACCCTCAAGATACTCGATAAAATCATCCGCAATAAACGGCAGAGTAGACAGCCACTCAAGCTCTTCCGAACTCAGACGCAGCTCTCCCAGAAATTCACACTGCCTTTTCAGTTGCTTTTTTGACAGGACTAACGGCTGGTCACTCCGGCAATGAAACTCCATGCGAGCCCAGGCATCCGGATAGCGGTGCACCATGGACTGCTGCATGGTGTATTTATACAGGTCGGTGTCGAGGAGGGTTGGTATAATCGGGCTATCCATACTTCTTTCCTTCAGAGAGCGTCGACATCACTGACCGCATCAGCAATGATCAGATCGCTGGCACTCTCTACCAAAATAACTCCGCCGGCATTCAGCTCGGCAATAGCATCAGCCACTGATGATTCAGCCAGGCCACGGGTGGCGGCAAGATTGACATACACCTGAAAACCAGCCCGCTGCAGTTGCAATGCCGTGGTTTTTACACAGAAATCAAGCGCCAGACCACCAACCAACACGGTGGTAATGCCTTTATTGGTTAAAAATTCAATAACTCCTGTACTCAACCGTTCTACCAGGTCATGAAAACAGGCACCATAGGGATGAATATCCATCTCGACCCCCTTCCAGACAAAATAATCATAATCCGTCACGTCGGGAAGCCCACTCACCAGCTCAAACCCCTGTGTGCCGGGGACAGCATGTCGATTCCAGCGCAGATCAACATTTTTATGGCCGGTTACCGGCGTCAACTGCGGATACTCTGCCCCAGCCACCCATACTGCATTGGCCGGATGCGCATCCTTGGAACCCACACGAACACCAGCCAGCCGGGCCTGGCGATTCAACTCAGTAGCGATATTATGACCATCCGGAACCGGTAGCTCATCTGGACACAGCGGGGTGAAACAGTTCTGGGCATCCACATCAAAAGCAGCAATGGTCTCCCTCGACCCAATGGCATACATTATTTTCACCGTGACAAAAGGAATCTGGTTCACTAACATAGTGAATTATGTTCCCTAACCTGTCAACCAGAGTATCTGCCATCAGGATTTGTCCATGGGCCCCAAGCCGACCAAGAGCCTTCAGCCGATTAAAAGCCTTCAGCCGATTAAAAGCCTTCAGCCGATTAAAAGCCTTCAGCCGATTAAAAGCCTCAAGACAATCAAGAGCCTGAACACGGCACTTATCTCTGTCGATCTGGTCGTGTTTCAGCTCAGCGCCAACAACAGCCTTCAGGTACTTGTTCATCAGTTACCGGAAAATAAGTGCCCCCAGCTCCCGGCAGGCAGAATAGAGCCTGAATTTGATCACTGCCTTGAAGATACGGCAAAACGACAACTGAGCCGACTGACGTCAGAACCTGCCACCTATTTCGAGCAGGTCGTCACCATTGGCGATAATCAGAGAGACTCCAGGGCTGGTCATTAACCGTCGTTTACTACGCACTCCTTCGTCCGGGTAATGAACAGTCATTACAGGCCCAGGCGGCATGGGTTGATGTTGTCAATGATCAACCGGTAACCACATTGGCCTATGATCATAACCAACTGGTTATGGAAGCGCTGGACAGACTGAAAAATAAAATACAGTACAGTGCACTGCCTGTTTATCTGCTGCCAACAGAGTTCACGTTATCCGATATTCAAAATGTCTTTTCGGTTATTCTTGGCAAAGCACCACCCATGCGCTCGATCCGCAACCGATTCCTGAATTACAATCTGCTTGAGGATACCGGCAAAAAGCGCTATGGAAGCAACCGGCCCGCTACGCTTTACCAGACCAACCGACAGTCAGAAAACTGGTTATTTGACAGGCTCTATTTAACAACTAAAGTTTGAAAAATCTTCTGGTGAGAATTCATATTATATCCGGATTGTCACACATTACCCCCTGCAAATTGATTAGCAAGATTGATCGGCAAAATTGATTAACAGTTACAAAAGTGCACTAAATGACAAGTGGCAGGAATAATAATGAAATATTGAATCATCTTTCTATTAATTTACTCAAATAATGCCTTCCCCTGTGAATGCGCTATCCATTAAAAAGTAATTTTAATAGTCCACTTACTCCAAGAGAGCAATTTTCAAAGATGCATGTTAATTCGCTTCGATCTGGTACAGATACCAACAATATCATCATACAACCAACAGCAAACAACCCATTACTGGTAAAACCAGTAACAATATGGCGGCAGAGAGAAGTTGCCCTGCCAGACCAGCCAACGGAACAACAAGTTTATTATTCACAGATGCTCAACCCACCTTCTCAAACGTTTTTTTACCCACTACAGCTACCAGTTGCAGCAGCACCACTACCAACGGTATCTGCACAGAGCGACACCTACCCCATTGCTGTTGTATCAACACGTCGAAGAATTCCAGCTTTCATCCCCGCGCAAGAGCAGGCGCTTTACTTTTGTCGGCCAACCTTTTGCGCTCCTCCCCTCCCTTTTAGTCCATTCCAGGCCAGCCTAACACCCTGCTACATCCCCCAGCCGGTTTGCCCTGACACTGCAATGCAATTTTTGCCCCGGTTTCCGGCAAGATCAACAGGAATAGCGCCAGCAAACGCATCTGAAGCCACGGAAGTCATGGAACTCATTACCCTGAACCGGGGAAGATACTTTACTGCAACCATTGACGACATTGCCTACCATCAAAGAGCTGGTACCGGCAATATACAGTTGGGGAGTTTTAATCTGAAGGTTGGCCTGCGCTTTCCATTAGATATAGTAGCCAACGGTATGATCTCGTCACCCATACAGGGAAAGCTATGCTTCTCATCATGGCAGGCTCTGATCCAATACTTATCCAGGCAACCCGTCGGCTGCTTTTATACTAAAGAACAGCAAAGAGAGCCCATCAGCAGAATTCCTATTTTCCTGAAATGTGATGAAATGAATTTATCGTCATCTACTCAGCTGGCAATCACTCAGGAGAGCATTGACCCTTTGGAGGCAGAGCAGGAAATACCGAAAATTCTCGATCACCTGAAATCCCTGAATGAGAAAAGAGTCAATGCCAGAATAGTATTCTTTGACTCCAAACAAATTGGCGGAATAGCTTGCCATAAAGATCCGACAACAGGCTATCTTGCCTATTTTATGTTTAACACACCTACCGTGTATACGTCACTGTCAGTATCCTCGCTCAGAGGGCTGTTTTGCGAACTGGAAGCTACCATACATCATTCCATGAATGACAGTGAGCTATCAGACTATATTGAATCTTTGGGTGTAGGCTGCTTTCTTAGACGAGGCATTCGCAGAAGGGGGAGCATACAGTTATTTTCTCACACTGTCAGTTTTGTATCAGATGATTAGTCCGGGAGACACAATAAGACATCACGCTTCTTAATTCAGCTATCTTAACAAATTAACCAGGCAAAGTGACTCACAATGAACAACAATCCATACACAACAAACGCCACTGCACAAGGATACCCCAGATACGGCGCGCCAGTACCAGCTCAACTGACTTCTCCTTATCGGCAGCCCTCCTTTACAGGAATGCCCCATTGGCAGGGACGGAATATAAGTCACACAGCTCATCTGGCACAGCGACATCAACACCCCTACTTTCCAGGTCAACAGGGGCAGATGTTCACCTCTTATTTAAACCCGGGTTTCACCGGTCCTGGCAGCACCAGCATTGCCGATGTGCAACCGCGCATGCGTCAAAGGAAAAGGTCGGCACCCGTTCATGTCCCAACACCCCATACTTCAGAACATACCCCCAAATCTACAGCAACAGGCAATCCGAATCGGCCCCACCCCAGAAAATCTGAGCACTGCCCCGACGATGGAAAAAGATACACTGATGGTTTTTCTCAAACATCATCCGCCAAAGGGATTAATAAATCCGCGGAAAGTGCTGAAGCATCGTTACCAGAAGACAACGGAATGTTACCCGGAGCATTCGCTGGCAGCTCAATCGATCCTCATTCCAGCCTGCAAAATAATACCCATGTACAAGTGCTTATGGCGGAATTATGGGCAGCCACCCTTAATTATGAAAATACTTTTGGGATCCCCCCCCTCTAACACCTTGCTGGCAAGAGCTTTTCATTTATTTTTGCAGCAAAACCAAAATTATAAGGCACCCTTGCTGCCTACTCCGACCACTTTCAATCAGCCAACTGCGAACTGGATGCCTTCCCACAGCCAGCACTGCCTTGATGTAATAGAATGTTTAAACTTTTCTCGAAACCAACGTATATATGGCGATATCATTCATGTTACAGACTTTAAGTCCGCTGGTCTTGGCACAGCTCAAATCTACCCGCTACACATTAAATTCCGCATTTGGTTCCCTGAGGCGTTTAAAGCACTGCCCAACCAACAAATCAAGGCAATGAAGGTAGAAGGGAGTCTGAAATTTGATCAGAGCGAAGTGGCAGCGTATATCAAAAAACATCCTGAAGGGGCTTTTTATGACGCACGGTTGCAGAATGTAAAGCATGCAAAAGAAATTCCCATCTATTTGATAGCCACCGCCTTGATTGATGAAGCCAGTAGAAGAATCACACCTGAATCCCAACAGGTGCTGACTCATATTAAATCACTTTTCGGACAGCCGATCACTGCAGATATCCTGAAGTTTTTTAGCAAGCACCAGGGAGGTATTGCCTGCCATTATGATGAAGCAAGTGGCATCAGTACCCGCTTCCTTTTCAGACTGCCTGCCCCGGAATTAAAAAGTGTCCCGATCGCAGAATTGTCGAATAAATACCGTAAATTGCAGGCAAAAATAAAACCAATCGATGATGAAAAATTAAAAAGCTATATTTTTGGCTTTGGGGCTGAAGCTTTTATGAGAGACTTTGATATAAATAAAATAAAACTGCGTTCCAGCGAGGTTTCTCTCCTTCCGAAAGAGGGCTGACAGCAAAAAGCCGCCAGCCGTATAAAATGACGTTAACGCTCAATCCGCCATGTTGTACCTTCTCTGCTGTCCTGAAGAATAACTCCCCGGGCAGCAAGCTCATCACGGATACGATCTGCTTCAGCAAAATCACGCTGCCTTTTGGCATTGTTGCGTTGCTCAATCATGCTTTCAATCATGGCTTCATCGACATCCGCACCGGATTTCAGAAACACTTCCGGATCCCGCTGCAGAATACCCAGAACCCCACCAAGCTTAACCAGCAGGGCAGCCAGTGGCAGGGCGGCAGATTCGTCCTGACTGCGCACGGTATTGAGGTGACGCACCAGCTCAAACAATACGGCAAGCCCTTCTGCGGTATTGAAGTCATCGTCCATAACCTTGAAGAACCGCTGCTCGAACTCATTATTTTCTGCTGCGGACACCCCTTCCAGGTCAAGCCCTTGTAACGCGGTGTACAGACGCTCAAGACGAACACCCGCCTCTTTCAGGCTCTCTTCGGAATAGTTGATCGGGCTGCGGTAGTGGCTGGAGATCATAAAGTAGCGAACCACTTCTTCATCGTACTCATCCAGCACTTCCCGGATAGTAAAGAAGTTACCAAGGCTCTTGGACATCTTCACATTATCGATGCGGATTGCGCCAGAGTGCATCCAGGTATTCACAAACCTGGCATCGTTACACGCTTCGCTCTGGGCAATCTCATTCTCATGATGAGGGAACTTCAGATCTGAACCGCCACCATGAATATCAAAGGTATCGCCCAGACAGCATTTACCCATAACAGAGCACTCAATATGCCAGCCCGGACGCCCCTCACCCCAGGGCGATGGCCAGCTGGGCTCACCGGGCTTGGCAGCTTTCCACAAAACAAAATCCAGCGGATCTTCTTTTTGCTCTTCCACCTCAATTCGGGCACCCGCTTCCAGCTCTTCAAGCACCTTGCCGGACAGCTTGCCGTAATCCGCAAACTTATGAACGCGGTAATAGACATCCCCGTTACCTGGTGTGTAGGCAAACCCCTTACCGATCAGCTGCTCGATCATTGCCACCATGCCCGGTACAAATTCGGTGGCCTTTGGCTCCTGGTCTGGTGGCAGGTTACCCAATCGCTGGAAGTCTTCCTGCATGGCGGCGATCATACGACCGGTAAGGGCCATAAAATCCTCACCATTTTCGGCCGCCCGGCGAATAATCTTGTCATCCACATCCGTAATATTGCGAACATAGGTCAGATCATAACCACGGGCACGGAGATAACGAGCCACCACATCAAACGCCGTTACCGTACGAGCGTGGCCAATATGACAGTAGTCGTATACTGTCATACCACAGACGTACATGCGCACATGATTGCCATCCAATGGGGTAAACGGCTCTTTCTTACGGGTCAGGCTGTTATAAATCTGCAGCACTTTATCGGTATCCTTTCTTCACTTATTGGCCCAGGTATCTTTCAAACCAATGGTCAGGTTAAACACCGGGTGTTCGACGCAGTGGTCACGGCGGTCTGCAACAAAGTAACCTTCACGCTCAAACTGGAAGGACTGTTCCGGTGCCGCATTGACCAGCGATGGCTCAAGCCACGCCTGAGTCACCTTCAGGGAGTCCGGATTCACATGACTCAGAAAGTCCTCTTCACCACGATCCGGTGCCGGATGGCTGAACAGACGATCATAAATTCTCAATTCAGCCTGTTGGCCGTGAGTCGCCGAAACCCAGTGAATAACGCCACGAGGACGAATACCTTCCGGTGGATCTTCCCCTACCGTACCCGGCACATAAGAGGCATGAACTTCAACAATATTGCCACTCTCATCACGGATCACTGCTTCCGCCTTAATGACATAGGCACTTCTGAGACGAACATAGTCACCAATTACCAGGCGCTTGAACTTCTTGCGGGATAAGGTGGTATCTTCGGTGAAGTCTTCCTGATCGATGTAGATTTCCCGGGTAAACGGCAGGGTTCTCTGCCCCAGCTCCGGACGATTAGGATGTGTTGCCGCCGCCATCTCCTGCACCTCGCCTTCCGGCAGGTTCTGAATCACCAGCTTCAAAGGCGAGAGTACCGCCATGGCTCGGGCGGCATTGGTGTTCAGGTCATCACGAATGGCATGTTCCAGCATGGACACATCAGCCGTGCCATCGGATCGGCTTACACCCGCCATCTCGGAAAAGCGGCGGATGGCAGCCGGGGTATAACCACGACGACGCATACCGGAGATGGTTGGCATTCGGGGATCGTCCCAACCATTCACCACACCTTCATCCACCAGCTTCTTCAACTTGCGCTTGGAAGTCACCGTGTAATTCAGGTTGGTACGGGCAAACTCATACTGTCGGGGTCTGGCCGGAACCGGCAGGTTATCCAGGAACCATTCATAGAGAGGACGGTGATCCTGGAACTCCAGGGTGCAGATAGAGTGGGTAATATGCTCAATGGCATCTTCCTGGCCATGGGCAAAGTCATAGCTGGGGTAAATGCACCACTTGTCGCCGGTCTGATGGTGAGGCACCTTGCGAATCCGATAGAGAACCGGGTCCCGCATGTTCATATTGGGGCTCTGCATATCGATTTTGGCCCGCAGGGACGCCTTGCCTTCTTCGTAGTCACCGGCCCGCATTTTGGCAAATTCAGCCAGGTTTTCTTCGACAGACTTGTTTCTGTCCGGGCTCTCCACACCGGGCTTATTGAAATCACCCCGGTTAACGCGCATGGCTTCAGCGTCCTGATGATCCACGTAGGCCTTGCCTGCACGAATCAGGTGCAGAGCCCAATCATAAAACTGGTCAAAATAGCTGGAGGCATAACGAACCTCACCGGACCACTGGAAGCCCAGCCAGCGGATATCCTCCTGAATGGCGTCCACATAGACCTGTTCTTCTTTCTCCGGGTTGGTATCGTCAAAACGGAGGTTGCACTCACCCTGGTACTTTTCTGCCAGACCAAAGTTCAGACATATAGAAGTAGCGTGGCCAACATGGAGAAAACCATTCGGCTCAGGAGGAAAGCGGGTATGAATTCGGCTGACCCGGCCTTCTGCCAAGTCTTTTTCAATAATCTGTTCCAGAAAGTTTCTGGCTTTTTCGGTAGCAGTCATTGTCACTGATGCATCTATGAGAGGTTACTGGCGAACAGAGTTTAGACACCTGCGCCATAATCGGCTGAGACTACCATATCTGCCAATGCTGGAAAATAACTCATTATCCTGCCAGGAGAATTTACCAGGTGTGGTTTCACTTTTTACCGACAGACAGGCCTGAAAGACAATAATAGATCGTATTGACTATCAGTATTCGGCCCCTGGTTTAACGAATAGGTTTTACACAGGTACGAGAAACACCTAGAATCCCTGGTTTTCCTGACGCTCCCAGAGTCTGTGGACGTTATGTAACAGACGTTATTTAACAAGAGTGGTGACCCACATGATGGTCGTATTACACACCAATTTCGGTGATATCAAACTGGACCTGGATGCTGAAAAAGCACCAAAAACCGTTGCCAATTTCATTGAGTATGCGAATAGCGGCCATTTTAATGGCACCATTTTCCACCGTGTTATCGATGGTTTTATGATACAGGGCGGCGGCTTTGAGCCTGGCATGGTGCAAAAATCAACCAGGATGCCCATCGACAATGAGGCCGATAACGGCCTGAAGAATGAAACCGGGACGATTGCCATGGCCAGAACCATGGACCCGCACTCGGCCTCCGCCCAGTTCTTTATTAATGTCAAAGACAACCACTTCCTTAACCACAGCGGCAAAACCAGTGATGGCTGGGGCTACTGCGTCTTCGGCAAAGTAACTGAAGGCATGGATATCGTCAACAAGATCAAAGGGGTGAAAACCACTTTCCGTGCCGGCCACCAGGATGTTCCGGTAGAAGACGTGGTAATTGAGTCCGCAGAAGTGCTTGAGAACGTGGAAACCGCCTGATGAAGGCGCTGTTTATTTCAGACCTTCACCTGACACCAGAATACCCGGCGGTTGCCCGGGCGTTCTGCCATTATCTGGCTGATCGTGCCCCGCAGGCTGATGCCCTCTATATTCTGGGTGACTTCTTTGAGTACTGGGTCGGGGATGATGCCATGGATGACTTTCAACACGATATTGCCCAGCGACTCAGACAGTATACTAACAGCGGCAAGGCCCTGTACCTGATGCCCGGCAACCGGGATTTCGCCATCGGGAAAAGCTTCCTGCTGGCCACCGGCGCACAGTGGCTGAAAGACCCAACACTGATCACGATTAATAACCAGAAAATTCTGCTGATGCACGGTGACTCACTCTGTACTGAAGACAAGCAGTACCAGCGCTACCGAAAAATTATCCGTAATCCCCTGGTGATGGCTTTACTGCGTATGACTCCCTTGTCTTACCGCAAGAATCTGGGCCGCAAAATCCGCCAAAAAAGCAAAGCGGCCAAAATCGGCAAAGCGCTGGACATTATGGATGTGACGCGATCCGAAGTGGTTGAGGCAATGGAAAGGTTCGAGGTAGATACCTTAATCCACGGCCACACGCACCGCCCGGACATCCATGAAGTCGCCTTAAAACATGGGATCGGCAAACGCTATGTATTGGGTGACTGGACGAATAAGGGCTGGGAGATTGAGCTGGACAGCAATGGCATAACGCTGGATGCTTTCCCGATCAAACATCCATGATCCGCGAGTAAAAAAGTTACTGCGCCTGATGCCCTCGTATGAAAACCATAATTTTTTTTCAAAAATTGAACAAATGATCCTCTGATATTGTCAATAGAAATAATCTTACATTCATTTAGAGGATTTGATCATGTTTTCCAGTCTCATCACCAATACGCCTGACACAAGACAGCCAAATAATTCCCAAGAGCCTCGGTCCTCAGCATCAACAGCGGCTGCCAAGGCATTTAAGTTCGCTACGTATGGTGTTTTGGCCTTTAGCTACGGATGTGTGACCAGCATAGCGATCCACAAGGTCCAATCTTACTACAACCAGCCTGCCGACGATTTTTTAGACCAATACTACTTTGGTAACGATTCACATCAATGGATCAATTATCAGCAACTACGTAGCGAGCATCAAACCCTGTCTTTCTTTGCTCAGGCAGTGATTTCAGGAACCATCACATTGGCTGCCCACGCGTTTATGAACAAAATTTTTCCCACTCAAACGTCAGCCCCACCTACCCCCTCTAACACTGAAAACCAGCCTGCACAGAGTCAATCCGCTGCAAGGCTTATCATCCCGAATAAACGCTCAGATATAGTCTGACGAAAAATCAGGTACCACTGTGACATCGGATGTCACTTATTTTGACTTATCGATGATTCCTCAGGGCTTCCGACTAAAACTGCTGGTCACCTTAAATTGCTGCAGATATTGAACAACATCCAGATGCCCCATTTTCTCAGCAATGGAAAGTACATCCGTATTGTTGGCAGGGTTTGAGTAGCGAATGTCGGCACCCTGTTGATGCAGGTACATTACGGTATCCAGATGACCATAGTCTGATGCAGTCCAGATCGCGCTGCCAAAGTTCCGTCTTTCCACATTAACGTCAGCCCCCAGTTCAACAAAATACTTCACCACATCAATATGCCCACCTTGGCACGCCTTCCATAGCAGTTCAGAGATGTCAGGCCCGGGCGCAGTACTGAAATGGGTCTCGAATGCGCTGAGCAGATACTTTACCGCTTTCAGGTGGCCTTGACTTGACGCATGAATCAGCGCCGATGAAACGTGTGACGGTTTGATCAGCTGCTGTATGGTGTACTCTTCAAACAGGTATTCCAGTACGTGGCAGTGACCTCCCAGGGCGGCGACAAAAAGCAAAGCATCTGCATCAATTGCTGCGGATTTATGAGCCAGAAGCATGACCAGCTCAAGGTGCCCCTTCGATGCAGCCTCAACAATAGGCGTATCGAGCGCGGCGTTGGCGTTAATATCTGCGCCTTTTTCCAGCAGGAGTTTGACCAGTCCACAGTGCCCCCCGGCGCAGGCCTGACACAACGGAGTTTGCTGGCCTGAGCAATTGGCTTCAATGTCTGCCCCCCTGTCAAGTAGCCACGTGACAGCTGCGATTGAGCCACTGCGGGCCGCAGCAGAGATCGGGGAATCGTAACCCTCCCCATTAACGTTGATGGCTGCCCTGCTGGCAATGTAATTCATCATCACCACCTTGCCACCCTCAGCCGCTTGCCGGAACAGAGTGGCGCTGAGGTGGGTAGTGCCAAGATTCAGATTCAGGTGCCTCAGCAGGAACCTCAACAGTTCCACATTACCAGAATGGGCCGCTGCCTCAAGAGGGTGCGGGTTTGTCTGGGAGTAGGTATTACCACATCCGGCGTTGATATCCGCCCCCTGCTCAAGCAGATATTTGACCATTGGCAGGTAGCCGCTGCGACAGGCAGCCCAGATCAAGGTTTTACTGCCGGTTTCGCCATGGCTATTGTTTGCACCTCGCTCAAGCAGTAACTTGACCTGCTCGAAATGGCCATTGATTGCCGCAACATAAACCGGGGTACGCTGACCGGTACTGTGGTTATCAATGTGCTCGCCGAGATTGAGCAGATACTCGATTAGATTGGTCGATCCCATTCTGGCCGATTGGTAAATCAGAGCATCCATGCCCCGGCAACCGACTTGTAACCGGGCACCGTTCTCTTTCAGAAACTTCACCACATCCTGATGGCCTGCATGAATGGCCCAGTACAGTGGAGAACTAAAACCTGTGGTACTGCCCGCCTGAATGTCTGCCTTATATTCCAGCAGGACCCTGACTATCGCCAGATGCCCTGAAACGGCTGCCATCACAAGAGGCCCATAGAGAGAGCCTTTTGCGTCAGGAAGTGCCCCCTTAGCCAGCAGAAGTTTTACCACTTCAAGCTTGCCAGCCCCGACTGCCAGCCAGAGTGGGGTGCACTGAGCCCCCATCTTAATAGTCCTGCCCAGACGGGCTATAACATGAGAGGACGTCCCGTGAATGCTGACAGGTTGTTGATCCAATGTTGCCATCTGCTCGGAGAGGTCACCATTAACATCGGCCCCCCGTTGCAGCAAACCTGAAATGGCGAGGATTTTTCCATTCAGGATTCCAGAGACAAATTGTCTTTGCCAGTTTTCCGGCAAGGCTCGTGGGTTATGATTCCATGATGGTGCAATGGCTCTTTTCGTCAGGGAAGTGACGGGGACAGCGGGGTTGCAGGCAGGCGCTTTTGGCAAGGCAGGAAAAACAGGGGCTGGCGACTTACCCCTGTGATCAGTGCCAGAGGGCGTTGTACCGGCCAATGTTCTCGGGCTAAGAGGACTGGAAACAGCATTATACATTTTGAAATTCCAATTCAGTTTTCGATAGCCCTATTTGACATTTATTTCCCTTTTTTTATCCCCCGGATGTTTATTTAACAGCAAAGACAGCCAGAGATTTTATAACCACGACAGTGTAGGGCCGGTCTATCAAGTTTTACCGACAGTGGTCACAGCGGCGAAGATTCTGCTACCAATATTCTCAGACAGGCACACCGCTGTGAAATCGGATTTTACTCATTTTTTGACTCATCGATCGAGGAAAAGTGCTCCCCGGGTTTCCGACAAAGACTGCTGGTCATTGGGAGAAAAATGATTAAGCTGCTGCAGGTATTGAGCAACATCCTGATGACCCATTTGCTCAGCTATGGAAAGTACATCCGTATCGTTGGCAGGGTTTGAGTAGTGAATGTCGGCACCCTGTTGATGCAGGTACATGACGGTATCCAGATGACCATACTTTGCTGCAGTCCAAACCGCGCTACCAAAGTTCTGGCTTTCCACATTCACGTTAGCCCCCAGCCCAGCAAGATACTTCACGACATCAACATGCCCACTTTGGGCCGCCATCCAGAGCGGTTTAGAGATGTCAGGCTTGGGCGCAGTACTGAAATGGGTCTCGAATGCGCCGAGCAGGTACTTTACTGCGTTCAGGTGGCCATGAAAAGAGGCTTGAATGAGTGCCATTGAAACGTGTGACGGTTCGATACGCTGCAGTATTGTGTGCTCTTCAAACAGGTATTCCAGTAAGGGGCAGTTACCTACCAGGGCGGCGACAAAAAGCAAAGAACCTGCATCAATTGCTGCGGATTTGTGAACCAGATGCTTGACCAGCTCAAGGTGCCCATTCAATGCAGCCCCAATGACAGGCGTGTGGAGACTTTCGTTAGCATTAACATTAGCATTAACATCTGCGCCTTTATCCAGCAGGTATTCCGCCATCTTCCCAAGCCCCTTCTGCGCTGCTATGTAGATAGGGGTACGAAAACCTGAAGCATCAGCATTGACGCTGACGCCCCTGTCAAGCAGGTATGCCACGGTATCAATACTGCCAGCTCTGGCCGCAAAATAGATTGGCGAATCCCATCCTGTATTGCCGTCAAGTCTTGCGCCCTTGCTGACCAGGGATTTGACCAGTTTAAAGTGCCCCCCGGCGCAAGCCTGACACAGTGGAGTTTGTTTGCCTGAGCAGTTAGCCTCAATGTTTGCGCCCCTGTCAAGTAGCCACTTCACCGCTTCGATAGAGCCACTGCGGGCCGCTGCTGAGATCGGGGAATCCCAACCCGTCTCATTAATGTTGATAGTTGCCCTGTTGGCAATGTAATCCATCATCACCACTTTGCCACCCTCAGCAGCGTGGCGGAACAGAGTCGCGCTGAAGTCGGGGGTGTTGATAGTCAAATTCTGATGCTCCAGCAAGTACGCCAACAGTTGCCAATTGCCAGAATGAGCAGCAGCCTCGATGGGATGGGGTTCTGTCCAGGGGTAGGTATTACCGCCGCCCGCGTTGATGTCCGCCCCCTGATCAAGCAGATATTTGACCATTTGGAGGTTGCCGCTGTAACAGGCAGCCCAGATTAAGGTTTCGCAACCGGTTTCGCCATGGCTATTGTTTGCACCTCGCTCAAGCAGTAACTTGACCTGCTCAAAATGGCCATTGATTGCCGCAGCATAAACCGGGGTACGCTGACCGGTACTGTGGTTATCAATGTCTTCGCCGCGATTGAGCAGATACTCTATTAAATTGGTCGATCCCCTTCTGGCTGATTCGTGAATCAGAGCGTCCATGCCCGGGCAACCAACTTGCAAATGGGCACCGTTCATTTCCAAAAACTCCACCACATCCTGATGGCCAGCATGAACGGCCCAGTACAGTGGAGAATTAACACCTGTGGTACTGCCAGCTTGTATGTCTGCCTTATATTCCAGCAGGACCCTGACTATCTTCAGATGCCCTGCAACGGCTGCCATCTCAAGAGGTGCAAAGCGATAGTCCCTGGCATCAGGGAGCGCCCCCTTAGACAGCAGAAGTTCTACCACTTCAAGCTTGCCAGCCCCGGCTGCCAGCCAGAGCGGGGTACACAGAACCCCCAGCCCGGCAGTCTTGCCCAGGCGAACTGTAACAGAGGGGTGCGTCCCGTCAATGTTGACAGGTTGTTGAGCCAATTTTGCAATCTGGCTGGAGAGGTCGCTGTTAACATCTGCACCTTGTTGAAGTAATCCTGAAATGGCCTCGATTTCTCCATTCAGGATTCCAGAGACAAATTGCCATTGCCAGTTTTCCGGCAAGGGTTGTGGGTTATGATGCCTTGATGGTGCGATGGTTCTTTCCGTCAGGGCAGCGGCGGGGACAGGGCTGTTGTGAGCAAGGGAAGTTTCTTTTGGCAAGGCAGGAAGAACAGGGGCTAACGACTGATCCGTGGCATCAGGGCCAGAGGGAGTTGTACCGGCGAAAGTGCACTGGCTATCAGCACTGGAAACTGCACTATACATTTTGTAATTCCAATTCAGTTTTCGATAGCCCTGTTGGACATTTATTTCCCTTTTTTTATCCCCCGTACGTTTATTTAAAAGCAAAGACGGCTAGAGATTTTAAAACCACGACAATGCAGAGCCGGTCTATCACGTTTTACGTACAGTCGACACAGCAGCGAAACCCCTGGTACCGATATTCTCAGACAGGCACACCACTGTGAAAACGGAATAGTTTGTCCGGCGACTCAATGGCATCCTGTTCAATCCCGGCGAATATCGCCACCCGGTCAGCCACTGACCCGCCATTAATGGCCTCTGCCAATGCCAGATAGTCCTGAAAATGTCGACTTTCAGACTTCAATAATGACCGATAAAACTTCTTCAATTCATCGTCCAGCCATGGCGAGAGTGCCGCAAAACGCTCACAGGAACGGGCTTCAATAAACGCTCCCATCACCAGGGTATCGACCAGCCTGAATGGTTCAAACGTTCTGATGGCAGCACTTAACTGCCCCGCATAACGACCGGCTTCCAGGTAAACATAGGGAATATCCCTGCGAGCCATAATGGCCAGAACCTGCTCATAGTGCCGCAACTCTTCACGGGCCAGTCTGGACATTTTGTTCAGCAGGCTTAACTGATCTTCTATTCTGAGTTGCAGCCCACCTTTCTGCTGTTCACAGCGGCCATTACCCCGGACGAACGTCCCGGTGCGATAACGGCTCATGATCGCCATCGCTGATTGAGCGGCCTTCAGTTCATTATTTGCATGATCTGTAAGAATTAGAGGTAAGTTTTCAGGCTTACAAGCTTCTTCAATCCACTTTTGAGGGGTGGGACAGGGTAAGAAATCTAAGATATGGAAAATGTCTACGATCATATGGCCTCCAGTCTGGAAGTTATGATATGTGGTTAATTCGACTGATAACAGTGGTTCGTGTGGTTGGTTACAGGCTGTATCTGGATTAGGGGGTGATGGCGATACGCTGGAGGATAGCTTTTTAATACTTACAACAGAATCAAAAGACAAACCGCCAACAAGGAAGAAGCTTCAAAGCAGGCGAAAATCGCAAGAGAGCAGTATCTCCAGTCAATCCATTCAGCTGGAAACTCCGGTGGATTAACACTGACTTCTAATTCAGTTGGAACAAACCAGAGTTCCAGTAAAAATTCAGATGGTAAAAATCAGAGGTCAGATCTTTAATCTTTGCCTTGCACAAAGAAAGGTCTGCCACCTGAGGAGCCTGCAAGCATCCGTTATGACTACCTTACATCACGTTGTACGTCGTTAATCGTAAGTTTCTGTCTCTCCTTTAATATAGGAAAAGCGTCAAAATAATCGAGAGGTGCTCTCCCTTCCAGAAGTTTTATCATACCTTTTGTACCTGTTTTAGCATCCACGTAATGGTAAAGGGGCAGGCCCATCTCGTCAGCAATGTCCCGTGCGGCATCAATGAACAATAAATTACGCTTATCCGGATAGCCTTTTTCAAGCAATAACGCAGGGCAATCATCCTGATCCAGCACCATGCGAATCACACTTCTGCTGAGAATATTTCCTTTTTGGTTCTTTATGACAATCATGGCATTGCGTCCATCCATCACATAACTCATCAGTCCACTTCTAAAACTCAGGGCGTCAGGTGATAGACAGCTTTTAACTTCAAGCCCACTGATAAAAAGATCCCACGGGTCCTCTGTCAGCTCCAGGGTTTCCCCGTGGGACAAGAGCTTGTTTCGGGTTTCCTCGCTGAAACCACTGAAGTTAGCTCCCCAACCTGCTTCCAATCGGGGATATTTCTTGTAAATGGCCCGCAGGTGTGGATTGTGCAGCGGTGACTGCCTGCTCTGAATAAAGGTATTGTTAACGCTGGTCTCTATAAACTGATGGATAAGGTTTATAACTGCTGCATTCCCCTCTTCTATCATTGATACCATGTACAAAGGCAGGAGATGGTGATGTCGTTGTTTCATCAGCCATTGTGAGAACTCTTTATTGACGCCCACCAAAGCGTCAGCCCCTTTTTCTGCGATCAACGATGGTAATCCTTCCTTCTGACAGCTGAAACCCGTGCTGTCCAGAAATTGATTTAACCTGTCTCCCATGCTGAATACCATATAAAGCCAGCCCAGTTTTTCATAAGTCAGACTTTGGGTAAGCTTTTTCAGAATCGGCATTACCATGGCCTTATTGATAACCTCGCTGGCCATTGCCTGCTCCATAGTAGCCAGCCACAAGTGGAAAACCTTGCCATCTTTCATCTTTCGCCTGCTGGCGCTGGAGGCTTGCAAAGATTTACAGAGTTCCTCAATGTCATCTTCTGAGAGTACATCGGGTACAAATGCCAGCCATTGCAGCGGTGCCATTCGCAAATGCTCCCCGCCCTTGATTCCGGGCTCACCCAATATTTTCTGTATTTTCGGGGTACTCTGAACCAGACGAGCCAGCCCAGCGATCAAATAAGGAATATTTTTTTTATTGCCATGTTCCATGATGGCCCTGACAAAATGAACCAATACTGAAGTAGCCATTATTTCTTTGGATGATTTGCAGGCGGCAATGATCATTAAAAGTCGATGCACTTTCGCTTTGATATCGGGCTTGCCTTCAGGTAGTGATATACCAGCACATTCTTTTTCCAGGTCGTCAACTGCATCGAGCAATACCTGTGAATATTCCGGGGCTATCTTATCAATGTTTGCTCTCAGTACGATTAGATACTTGTCCAGCGGTTTGCTTTCAAGTAAAGCGAACCCTTTGATATCACTGAATTGTTTGAGCTTTTTAAACTGTAAGGCGACAGGTGCCGGTGCTTTCAAACAATTGGCCAGGATACTAATATAGCGGCAATAATCGATGGAGCCGGGTTGTTTCGACAAATAGGCCAGCTCTTTAGCAATATGCCAGATGGTAGCCGGATGGTCATTATTTGGCTCGATGATATAAAGAACAGACTTAATGTACGACATTAACTCAGCAATATCAGCCTGCTGTGAAAAACCGGAACAGGCTGCATAGAGATACAGCAATCTTCTTGCATAGATCTGGAAATTTATATAATCCTCAGCGTCTAAAAAACGGCCGTCCCATCCAACTTTTGGGATAAATTTTTTTTCAATATTGTCAACTTCACACAACAGCTGTCTGGAAAGTTCGTTTTTTTCCGATTTAAGGGGTTGTCTGGCCTCCAAAATCTGTCCCTGAGCATTTTATCAGCTCTTAATGCTGTCAACTGCTCATTAATGACATTGTCCACCTCTGGCAGAGAAGGCGTATCAGGTAGGCGCTGAAACAGGTTCTTTGCCTTCTCAAAACCGATGGATAACGGAATCCTCGCAAGTATCCAGTAGCTATCATGAAGTGGACATTTATTCTGTTGTTTCTCCTCTTCTTCAGCTGCCAACAAAATCAGGAGCTTTTGAGCCCCATTTAAAGATGTTGTTCTGTTTAGCCTTATCAGCGTATTCTCAACATCAAGTTTCAGGCACTCAAGGAAAACGGCACATTGCACTTCATTGGTTGGTGACTTTTCTATTGCCTCAAATTGAAATTGACCCACCAGATTCCTGGCAGCCATCTGTATAGCTTCAGCTCTTGAATCAAAGGGTTGTATCTCAAGATTAACCTGCCGTTCAGATAGCGGTTTACTCCCGCTAGTAATGAAGGATCCCTCTGACATTAACTGCTCATTTTTGATAGGTAAAACTTCAGTTTCTGGCATTACTTTACGAAGTTTACCGGGCAGTAAAGGGTCGTCTGTTGCAGTTGTCGGTCTTTTTCGAGCAGTTTTCTCTGAGCAATCGGTGTTGCCATCCTGTCGCTTTACCTGCCTGCCCAAGTAATGAACGGAGTCACCTACCGCTTCTTCTGAAAAGTCAATGGGTGGCTGTATGTTCAAATCACACAACTGTTGACCCAAACCATTTGATTGACAAGATTCCAATTTACCTAGCTCTATTGTGGGCTGTCTTTAAAGTACCGGTCTGATTGAATCAAACCGAATAATACTGTTTCTGACTGTTAATCCAGTCTGTACCAAACTGGGACGATCTTTCCGCTGCGACAATGGCCAATGTATCAACCCTGACATCGCTAATCAGTGTGATGGGAAAAACGATTGCCGTGATTACTCGGATGAGCAGGAATGCACACAGGAAAAATGTACCGAGCTGGGACGACCTTTCCGCTGCGACAACGGCCAATGTATCAACCTTGACATCGATAATCAGTGTGATGGAAAAAACGATTGCCGCGATGGCTCTGATGAGAAGCCGGAGTTCTGTACACAGGTCGAATGCGTGTTACTGGACCGCCCTTTTCGCTGCGACAACGGCCAATGTATCGACATTGGCCGCGATAAGCTATGTGATGGGAGTTGGGAGTGTAACGATGGCTCTGATGAGGATTGTACCCAGAACACATGTCGCAGGTTAGGACGCTTTATCTGTGGCGACGACACATGTATTCCCGCTGTTTGGCAATGTGATGGAACAAAAGATTGTAAAGATAACTCAGATGAGCGGGCGCAGTTATGCAACCGAAACTCTACACAAACCACACCCCTTGTACAAACAACAACGACGGGACCCAACACAACGCTTGCACAAGCAACCATGCCTTCACCCACCATGCCTGTGGCTAATACTACCGATATTGAATTGGAATCCTCAGCCGGATGGTCTGCTTATACAACGGCAACACAAACCCCAATGCCTGGACAAACCCCGACACCGGGACCCAACACAACGCTTGCACAAGCAACCATGCCTTCACCCACCATGCCTGTGGCTAATACTACCGATATTGAATTGGAATCCTCAGCCGGATGGTCTGCTTTTACAACGGCAACACAAACCCCAATGCCTGGACAAACCCCGACACCGGGACCCAACACAACGCTTGCACAAGCAACCATGCCTTCACCCACCATGCCTGTGGCTAATACTACCGATATTGAATTGGAATCCTCAGCCGGATGGTCTGCTTTTACAACGGCAACACAAACCCCAATGGCTGGACAAACCCCGACACCGGGACCCAACACAACGCTTGCACAAGCAACCATGCCTTCACCCACCATGCCTGTGGCTAATACTACCAATATTGAATTGGAATCCTCAGCCGACTCCTCAAACGAACTCTCAGCCTATGCCTGGTACGCTATACCCGCTGTTTTGACAGTGGGAGCCGCCACATACGGCCTTTGCGCTTATGCCAGTTACAGGGCCATCAAGCAGACAAATCCGGCACTATCAACAGGACAGGCTTTATCACAATCACTCAGGCATCCGCTGTCTTTCCAGCGGACTCAATATCAACCAGCTGCTTTAGCTGACTTACCAACTGGCTCTGGAAGAACGCCGGAAGTACTTGAAATGCATACACTCGTTTAGATAATTGGCTTTTCAGGGTATTAAACGTTTCCTTTTAATGCATAAGCTTGCAGAGCACCATTGCGCTGAACGACAGAAAACAGTTCTTTAAACGGCGTCTTCAACCCAATGGATGGGGTTCGGATCAATAACTTCTCTCATTCGAGTATCGGAAGGGACTTTACCGTCTTTTACATGATGGAGTTTTTCAAGATTCCCATAAGATCTCTTTTATAAATACAAATACTCATGGAATAACATTCACATACTCCTAACTGCACAGCATTTTATTGACTCAAGTCATAAAAACATCAGTTCCTCTCATGCATGATGGAACTATAACAAACAGAATAATCAGCAAGAGAGGAAAAAACATGCGTGGAATTACCAAGGTTCTGGCCGTTGTTGATACCAGAAAGGAAGAGCAGCTTGCCCTTGAACGGGCCAGCCAGATCTGCCGGGTAACAGGTGCTGCCCTGCATATTCTTGCGCCAAACCCCAGGGCCGATGGTGAATCAATGGTTCGCCTGGAAGCACTGGCTGAGCCACTGATGGCTGAGGGTCAGGAAGTTTATCTGCATGAAACATGGAATGGCTCTGTTATTGAAACCATTATCCATGTGCGTCAGATGGAACGCTGCCACCTGGTAGTTAAAGATGCCAAGTTAATCACCGCCCTCAAGAAAGCCTTTTCTACGCCTGAAGACTGGAGCCTCCTCCGCCGCTGCCGGGTTCCTGTCCTGCTGGTGCAGGATAATAGTGACTGGACCAAAGGCAAAATCCCTCGCGGCCATTAATGCCGACCCGAGAGACCATTATCACAGCATTCTTAACCAGGCGATCCTGCAATACGCGACGGACATCGCCAGTGAGTTTTCATCAGAGCTGCATCTGGCCACCGCCTACCCGACAACGATGCTGGCGATTCAGGATCACGGTGATGGACGGACTGACAAGGACTACTACGAAAAGCATTGTCAGGAATATGCCCGGGAGTTCAATCTCAATGAAGACTATTTCCATATTGAACCCGGTCCAACCGAGACCATGATCCCCGCGCTGCTGCAAGACATTGATGCCAAACTGCTGATTCTTGGCACTCACGCAAGAACCGGCATCAGCGCCCTGGCTATTGGCAATACCGCCGAACAGCTGATCTCCGAGGTCAAAACCGATATTCTGGTACTGCAGCCAAAACATCACATGATCCCACTGGAGCGCGAACTGGGGAAATAAGCCCACACTATAGCTGCCAGCCTCCATCCTGGCAGCCACTTCAAAATAATTCAGTCACGAAACCGGATAAAGCGGCTAAAAACTTCTATATTGTTCTAGGGTCTGCCGGACTTAAGACTGTCCTACTGCGGTTGCGATAAATTGGTCTAAAAATTCCTGCTTTTTCGTCAAATAGCCCCGCTATTCTCCTCAGAAGCAGAAATTTTTATCCTCAATTTCTCGCAATCCTCGCTACGGACGCTTAAGTCCGACAGGCTCCTGGTTTTCTCCCATCATCTGTTTTTCCAGCAAGAGATACACGTCAGGCTGATTGTGTTTCACCACCTGCCCAGGTTTTTCCCTGAGCCAAGCGAAGCCAGAGGCGGATCACCCATCTTCTGGTATTTTCTTTCCACATAACTGGTAATTCCCTGAGACTGGATATGAACAAGAAAGAACTGGTTGAGCAAGTCGCTGAACAAGCTAACCTGTCCCGAAGCAAGGCCGAGCTGGTTATCAATGCCTTTATCAGCAACACACAGGAGACACTGGCAAGCGGCGACATCGTTCAACTTATTGGTTTTGGCACATTTTCGGTAGCAGATCGGGCGGCAAGGAAGGGGCGCAATCCACAAACCGGTGAAGAAATTCATATCCCCGCCTGCAAACTTCCTCAGTTCAAGCCGGGCAATAAGTTCCGGGAAATGATCAAATAGTCTGAAACTGTTCCCCAAAAAGCGAAAAAGCGCCGGTAAGGCGCTTTTGTCTGAGCGTATTTTGTTACTTTATGCCATGGCTCTCATCACATTCAGAATGGCTCTTTTCTTCATCAGGTTCATTCGATGTAATTGACCGATAATCTCCCCATCCACCTCCGAGTCACTGATGACCTCATCAGAGCTGACCAGGTACTGGTTTCCACGCCCGGTGGCCAGCCATTCGAAAGACACCTCAAGAATTTCAGCCATTTTTCGCAGATTCTCGAGACTGGGACTGCTCATACTGGTTTCCCACTGGGCCAGTGCACTTCTGGATACACCAATCAAATCCGCCAGAGCCTGCTGCGAAAATTTCTTGTCTTTACGGGAGCATAAAATCCTTGTTGTCAGGTTCATCCTTGCACACTCACGACAGGTTCAGAAAGATATGCCAGCAATACACACAGATACCCCGACATAATTATTTCACTATGTCATTCGGCCATTTCCTGAAAAGCGTTAGATTCAGCTGATGAAGGGAAAATACAGGAAGGAAAGCAGGCCACGGTCAGACCGTGGCCCGAAAAACATTACAGAGACAGCATCAGACCAGCGATGGTTGCACTCATAAGATTAGACAGAGTACCAGCAGCCACTGCCTTGATACCCATGCGGGCAATATCCTGACGACGGTGTGGTGCCATAACACCCAGACCACCCAGGAGAATAGCAATAGAAGACAGGTTGGCAAAACCACACAGTGCAAAAGTGATGATGATCTGCGTACGCTGTGACAGCACTTCAACACCGGCCGCCGCAGCCGCTTCAGGGTTCAGGTAATTAACAAAATCCATGTAAGCAACGAATTCGTTCACCACCAGCTTCTGGCCAATGAAACTGCCCGCTGTCACGATTTCATTCATTGGCACACCAATCAGGAAGGCCAGCGGACTGAACAGATAGCCGAGAATGATTTCAAGGCTCAGGTCAGGGTAGTCAAAGAAGCCACCAATCCAGCCCATGATACCGTTAACCATGGCGATCAGGGCAATGAACGCGAGCAGCATGGCACCAACGTTAGCGGCCAGCTTCATACCGGAAGAAGCACCAGAAGCGGCGGCGTCTATTACGTTGGCAGGCTTTTCATTGTCACCTTCGTCATCAACCAGCTCAGAATCATCTGGAGTATCGGTTTCCGGCTTGATCATCTTGGCCATCAACAGACCACCAGGTGCCGCCATGAAGCTTGCGGCGATCAGGTACTTAAGCTCAACACCCATGCCTGCATAACCGGCCAGAACAGAGCCAGCAACAGAAGCCAGACCACCCACCATGATGGCAAACAGCTCAGAATTAGTCATACGACCAATATAGGGTCTTACCACAAGAGGAGCTTCTGTCTGGCCAACGAAAATATTTGCCGTTGCCGACAGAGACTCTGTACGACTGGTACCCAGTACTTTCTGTAACGCACCACCCAGGAAGGTAACCACCTTCTGCATAACACCCAGATAGTAAAGAACAGCAACCAGGGAGGAGAAGAAAATGATAATCGGCAGTACGTTGATGGCAAAAATAAAGCCGACCTTGAAGTTACCCAGGTCACCAAACAGGAAGCCGATACCCTGATTGGCGTAGCTGATCACATTACTGACCGCGTTGGAGACACCACCAAGAATTTCCTGACCCAGGGGAACATAAAGAACCAACGCTCCCAGTCCGGCCTGAATGGCAAAGGCACCACCCACAGTTCGCAGGTTGATCGCTTTTCGGTTATCGGACAGTAAAAAGGCAAGTGCCAGAAGGCTGGCAATGCCCACCAGACTCATAAGTATTTGCATGGGAAAAGGTGACCTCAGATGGATGATCGGTGCCGACCGGTGACCCGGCCAGAACTTCAGATAAATCCGGGGGATTGTATAACCTGATTTACAAAAACAGAACCATTATCTGACACAACTGTTCAAAATTAGAACAGCTTCTGAGCGTAACATTGAGTCATATCAACAGAAGAAAAATAAACTGAACGATAATCGGCATCTATCTATTGAAGAATAAAATTGATCATAACCACAGACATCAGGCCCGGCTTGCACCAGGTTCTGAGCCATGGGACCACCCATATTGCCAAGGCCGATAAATGCAATCTTTGTCATTAATATCATCCTTATTCAAAATCGCCGGATCAGTCGTAATGCCACTCAGGTTTGCGCTTCTCAAGAAACGCACTGACGCCTTCCTGCTGATTCCTGCCATTGAACAACGTCAGGAACTGCTCCCTTTCCTCTGGCAAGGCATCTCTGGAAAATCCGGAACGCCCCATCTGGATCAGCTTTTTACAGGCCCTCAAGGCATCCGGACTCTGGTTTCCGGCATTGGCCGCAAGCGCTTTCGCCCGTTCAAGACTCTCACCACTGTCCACCATTTCCTCTACCAGTCCAATGGCCAATGCTTTTTCTGCGGTCACTTTCTCGCCGCAGAGAATCATGCGCTTGGCCCAGGCTTCGCCCACCAGCAGGGTAAGGTTCTGAGTTCCGCCGGCACAGGGTAATAACCCCACCGACGCTTCAGGCAGGGCCATAATGGCACCCTGTTCAGCGATGCGCAGGTCACAGGCCAGCGCCACTTCCAGCCCGCCCCCCATGGCATAACCGTTGATGGCTGCAATGCTGAGCCCCGAAAAGTTACTGAGGGCTTCAAAAGCCCTGCCAAAGCTTTGTGCAAATGGGCGAGCTTCCTCCGGGGTCAGGTTATCAAAGCGCTTTAAATCAGCGCCTGCACTGAAGAACTTCTCTGAAGCTGACGTGATCACCAGGGCAATCACATCAGGCTCACGGTTCAACTGGTGAATAATCTGCTCCAGCTCATCCAGGCTTTCTGGCGTCCAGGTATTGGCCGGTGGATTGTCCAGGGTGAGAATGGCGGTACGTTCTTCACAGGTGAGACGTAACTTTTCAGACATAATCACTGTAACTCCATACCGGTATCAGAAATGCTCTTGGAAAGTAAACGACGGGCGACAATCAAGCGCATAATTTCATTGGTTCCCTCCAGAATCTGGTGGACCCGGGTATCCCGCACATGTCGCTCCAGAGGGTACTCCCTGATATAACCATAACCGCCATGAATCTGCAGGGCCTCGTTACAGACCCTAAACCCGATATCCGTAGCAAAACGTTTAGCCATGGCACAGTATGCGGTTGCTTCCGGATCCTGATGATCCAGTTTGAAGGCTGCCAGTCGAACCATCTGCCGGGCAGCCACCAACTCGGTATTCATATCTGCCAGCTTGAATTGCAAGGCCTGGAAACCGGCCAGTTCACGACCAAACTGCTTGCGCTCTTTCATATAGGCCCGAGCCGTGTTCAGTGCCTGCTGCGCTGTACCTATAGAGCAGGTGGCGATATTGATTCGACCACCATCCAGACCTTTCATCGCAAAAGAGAAGCCCTGACCTTCCTTGCCCAGCAGGTGGTCTGCGGGTATACGAACATTGTCAAATGAAATCAGCCGGGTAGGCTGGGCATTCCAGCCCATCTTTTCCTCCTTCTTGCCGTACTGGATACCTGCCAGATTGGCGGGCACGGCAAAGGCCGAAATGCCTTTCGGACCGTCTTCGCCGGTTCTTGCCATCACCAGCAGCAGATCGGTACTGCCAGCCCCGGAAATAAACATTTTCGAGCCATTGAGCACATACTCATCGCCATCCCGCCCGGCGCTGGTTGTCAACGATGCCGCATCACTGCCCGCTCCGGGCTCGGTAAGGCAATAGGACGACAACTTGCTGCCACTGACCAGCCCTTCCCCCCAATCTGACTTTACCCGATCCGTGGCAAACTCACTGATCATCCAGGTAACCATATTATGAATGGTGATATAGGCGGTGGTAGCCGTACATCCCATGGCCAACTGTTCAAAAATAAGATGGGAATCCAGCCTGGACAGGCCCAGCCCTCCCATGGACTCATGGGTATACAGGGCACAGAACCCGAGATCACCCGCTGCCCTGATCACATCAACCGGGAAATGACAATCAAGATCCCACTGCGCTGCATGGGGGGCCAATTCGGCATCGGCAAATTGTCGGGCCAGATCACGAAAGGCAATCTGCTGTTCAGAAAGGTGATAATCCATATAAAAATGCCGCCTCTTGTTTTTTGTTATTTGTGAGGCCTGGGGCATGCGGCATTTTTATTAGTGGTTAGTGCATGCTCGCCAGGTTGGTGCACATGAAAGGTATCGATAAGTTTTATAACATCTCAACTGCAATAGCGGTAGCTTCTCCTCCACCAATGCAGAGTGAAGCAATACCTTTGGTGCCGCTGGTCTTTTTCAGGGCATGCAACAGTGTTACCAGAATGCGGGCACCGCTGGCACCCAGGGGATGGCCAAGAGCACAGGCACCGCCATGAATATTGACCTTATCATGATCCAGGTGCAGTTCACGAATGGCCATCATGGCCACTACGGCAAACGCCTCATTCACTTCAAACAGGTCCACCTCGCTGGCCTGCCAGTTAATTTTTTCCAGTAGCTTGCGGATGCAGTCTACTGGAGCAATGGTAAATTCTTCAGGCTTCTGAGCATGGCTTTGGTAGCCAATAATTCTTGCCAGAGGTTGTAAGCCCTGTGCTGCTGCATCACTTTCACGCATTAACACGAGCGCCGCTGCACCATCGGAAATAGAGCTGGAGTTTGCCGCTGTCACCGTGCCGTCTTTGCTAAAGGCCGGACGTAACTGACGGATTTTCTCCGGCCTGGCTTTGCCCGGCTGCTCATCAATATCAACCAGCCCTTTACGGGTTTCAACCGGCACAATTTCTTCCGCAAACGCACCAGAACTGATCGCTTTGCTGGCCCGTTCCAGAGATGCAAGGGCATAGTCGTCCATAGCCTCGCGGCCCAGGCCAAAGCGATCAGCGGTTGCCTGGGCAAAGACCCCCATGGCCACGCCCTGGTAAGCATCCTCCAGACCATCGGTGAACAGATGATCCTTGACCTGGCCATGACCCAGTCGCATCCCTCCCCTGGCTTTATCCAGCAGGTAAGGGGCATTGGTCATACTTTCCATACCGCCGGCCACTACCAGATCGGCTTCACCGGTTTTCAGCTGGGTTGCTCCCAGCATCACCGTTTTCATACCGGAACCGCAGATTTTGTTCACTGTTGTGGCTGGGACATGGTCTGGGATACCGGCATGCAGTGCCGACTGACGGGCAGGCCCCTGGCCGGTACCCGCTGGCAATACACAGCCCATCAGTACTTCTGATACATCCTCTGGAGCAACGCCTGCCCGCTCCAATGCTGACTGGATCGCAACAGTACCCAGGTCAACCGCTGTCATAGACGACAGGTTACCCTGAAATCCACCCATTGGGGTACGGGCAGCGGAAACAATAACAATGTTTTCCTGTGACAGGTTAAGTGCAGAAGACATAGTGAAACTCGCTTTTTCTGTCATTTATTCTTTCTGATTTGCAGGACAGCAGTCACTGTTTTTACTGTCTCTTTGCATCATAGCTTTATTGATAGCAGAAAACGACATCAAGGCAAAACCGAAATAGGCAATCCTATACCCGCTATTGATAGTCAGAGACAATGATGACTCCAGCAAACAGATGGCATGAAATAACTGCTTAAACGCACAACTCATTAAAAAAATAAGATAGTCATTTACCCTTACACTCACGTAGAATACCGAAACTTCTGCACTCTAATACAGGGGGCAGACTGTAGAAGTCTTGTTGATATACAGAGTCAATCTCTGACTGACGGAATTACCGGATGAAAAGCAGTATCCGACTGAGAGCACTGGAAAAGAAAGACCTGCGGTTTGTGCACTCTCTGAATAATAACCGCAGTATTATGTCCTACTGGTTTGAAGAGCCCTATGAGTCTTTCGATGAACTGGAAGATCTCTATGGCAAGCATATCCATGACAATACCGAACGCCGTTTTGTTGCTGAGCTTACGGCCACTGAAAATAACGAAGCTGAATCCATCGGCCTGGTAGAGCTGATCGAAATGGACTACGTGCACCGCAAGGCAGAATTCCAGATCATTATCGCGCCAGGGCATCAGGGGAAAGGCCATGCCCGTGTCTTGATCAAATCGGCCCTGGACTACGCCTTTACCATACTCAACCTGAACAAAGTGTATCTGGTAGTGGCCGTCAACAATGAGAAAGCCATTCACCTTTATCAACAAACTGGCTTTATTGAAGAAGGTCGAATGATTCAGGAATACTTCACCAATGGCCAATACTGTGACGTATTAAGAATGTACATTCTGCAGAGGGACTATCTGGACAAAACACGACCCCTGACCCTCTGATAGATGCGGCTGGTTTTTAACAACGCACACGCCGGAACTTTCCGGCGTAGTTTGAAGCAGTGAAACCCTTGACAGGCATCCCCATTTAACTTTGATATCCCGGGTATTCTCAAGCAGCGGCATCCCTGCCTTTCTGATCGACCTGTCAGATATCAATTACCTCAAAAGGCACCTGGGGATTCACATCAGCATCATAATCCACACCCTCAACACCGAAACCAAACAGCTTCAGAAACTCCTCTTTATAGAGGGTGTAATCGGTCAGCTCCGCCAGATTGTCATTGGTCAGCTGTGGCCAGATCTCCTGGCAGTGCTTCTGAATATCTTCTCTCAGCTCCAGGTCATCAAGGCGAAGACGGTTGCTGTCATCCACTGCCGGAGCCGCACCATCACCACGGTAAAGGCGCTCACGGAACATACGGTTGATTTGTTCGATGCACCCTTCGTGTACGCCCTCTTCCCGCATTTTCTTGAAAACCATGGAGATATAGAGCGGCATAACAGGAATCGCCGAACTGGCCTGAGTGACCACACTTTTCAGTACCGCGATATTGGCTGAACCGTGGATTGATTTCATCGAATCGTTGATGGCATGGGCTGTACGGTCCAGGTCTTTCTTGGCTTCACCCAGGGCACCATCCCAATAGATCGGCCAGGTCAGTTCCGTACCAATATAGCTGTAGGCCACTGTCTTGCACCCTTCTGCCAGAACGCCTGCGGCAGACAGCGCGTTCATCCACAGTGCCCAGTCCTGCCCCCCCATGACCGTAACCGTTGCTGCCACCTCTGCGTCAGTGGCCGGTTCCACCGTCGCTTCAAACAATGCATCCTTGTTGGTATCCACTGCGGTAGCGCGATATGGCTCACCCATCGGCTTCAGTACCGAGCGAATCACCTCGCCAGTATCCGGCAGTTTTCGCACGGGTGATGCCAGCGAGTAAACCACCATATCCACCTGGCCAAGATCCTGCCTGATCAACTCAATGGTCTTTTCTTTTGCTGCGTGGCTGAAGGCATCGCCATTCAGACTTTTGGCATAGAGGCCAGCTTCGTGGGCCAGCTGATCGAAGGCCGCAGAATTGTGCCAGCCCGCGGTTCCCGGCTTGCTTTCAGTAGCCGGCTTTTCAAAGAACACACCAATGGTGGCCGCACCGGAACCAAAAGCTGCGGTGATACGGGAAGCCAGTCCATAACCACTGGAAGCACCGATCACCAGCACTTTTTTGGGGCCATTGGCTACGGGACCCAGTGACCGGGTGTAAGCAATCTGCTCCTTCACATTGGCTTCACAACCTACCGGGTGAGTGGTTGTGCAGATAAATCCACGAATCCTTGGTTTAATGATCATCGTTGTCCCCAACAAGTGAAATCCGGTTCGAAAACCAGGGGCCAGTCATGAGCCCGTCTGTATGAATAACCCGGTAGCTTATCCAAAAGCCACACCACGGGAAAGAGATGGCGCGTATAAGTCGGTAGCGTTATGGATCGGTTTGTTAGGATTTGTAAAGAGCAGGCGAGGTGAGCGGTTATTGATAATGCCGATACAGCAGGATCTTCAGTAAAAAGGAATAACGTCCTGTGTGGCGTCTGGAAATAATACTAAAGTACCTTTTACTGCCTTTATGAAATATACAGGTTAACAGCCGATAGGTGGATTGTCAGTCATAGGTTATGGAGACTCCTGTGATACCTCCAGGTTACCCTTCAGAGAATCAGCCCCCGGTCGAGGTTAAAAAAGACTTTGCCAAGGCACCTCCGGTTGCGCCGCAAACACTCAGCTCTATAATCTCCGAACCTGGCACCTGCTTTACCAGCCTTGAACATCGCACTATCGGTCAAGTGGTCACTGATAACTGCCTGACAAAGCCAGCGACAAGGCCCGAACCGTTAACCTCTGCAGGTGTCTCTGACGCACCCGATACAGCGGTAAGCAGGCACATTAATCAAACCGTTGTCACATTAAGACTCAGTAATGCATTTAAGGGTGCCTGCCTCAAGCCCCTGCCACCATGGGTAGAGGTCGATCCTGATACATTGAATGATACCGCCTGGCTCGATCAATTCCTGAGCAAAGAGGATCAACAATGGGTTGATGTCGTATTAATTCAAGAAGGTAAGGCTTGTCCCCGGGTTAAGGGGCAAACGCCCGGGCTTAATCCCCTGCTGCCAATCGTAGCGGTGGTGAAACCCAGCCAGGCTTATAAAACAATCATTGCAGAGCAGACAAGGCACCCGGTTTCGAAACGCTGCCATTACCAATGGCTTGATCGGTCCGAACTGCAATCCCCAGAGCAGCAGGTGCTCAGTGTCTATCAGGGAAAAAGACCTGCTGCAGTTCTTGAATATCCATCGACCCTGGACCCCGGGATTGGTTCGGCAGAGTTATTTCCCGGTCTGGATACCAGGGTACTGGCCAACCCATTTGGTCAGGGTGTAACCATTATTGCACAACGCAGAGACGACCCACAGAGCAAATATTATGCGAACCGCCTGGAGGCCCTGGTCAAAAAAGAGTGGCACCAGGCAGAGGCTGATATAGCCAGAGGGGTTCCCAAAGATCTTGCCCTGCTTCATAGCCACATCAGAAACCTGCACAAGCGTGGCGAACTGGAACTGGTAAAACCTGATTGCATCAGGCGGGAGATCATCCATGCCCGTGAACAACTGTCAGCCTATAACCAGTCAGTCAACCCTGGTCAGTTAACACCAAAGCAGCTGGCCGTAAGGAAACAGGCTATTCAGGAACGGGTCACGGAACGCTTCAATCAACCCGCTGCTACCCAGCAACAACTGCTCTGTTTATCTGACCATAAGCAAGTATCCAGACCATTATCTGAAAAGATGAATACAGGTGCCGGAGAGCTTCTGGCTCACGAGATGATCAGTAACTATGAGCAGCTGTTAACCCGGGAAATACCCACTGAACAGACAGCGGCAGAACAGCAAGCGAAGCAGATTCTAACCAGTAATAGAGCAATCCAGAATGAAATAAGCAAAGTAATCGATCAGCACCATCATCACCCGGACCAGGTAAACCTGATGATTTTAAGGCATAAAATCACCGATCTCAGAAATGATCAACTGCTGCTGTTTCAGGTATTAGACTCACCGGCATTAACATCTATTGCCGGGAAAATCAGCTGGCAGGCAGCAATGGAGTTCAAGCGGGTTGGCTATGATCTGAACGATGAACTCACCCTTCCCGGCCGATGGACTGACCGACTTCTGGATCCTGACAATCCTCCCCGGGAGCTGGGTAGTGGCAGGGAAAATACGGTGTACCTGTTATCCTATAAAACCGGAAATGACACAGTAAAGCGGGTGTTCAAACCTGAACAGGCCGTTGACATCTCAAGCTGGAGAAAAATCATCTCTCCACAGTTGTACCACGACAGGTATCATCCCAATCTTACGGCCAGAAATCTGGCCACCGGCGAGATTGCCCGCCTGCTGGGCATGAACGTGATGCCCGATATGTCATTTTGCGAACATAACCACCAGATTGGACTGGAGATGGAACTGGCTTCAGGAGTATCAGCCAGGACCAGTGTACGTGCCAGTGCTGCTCCTAAACAAAAGAAAAAGCTGGCCCATCAGGAACTGCTGGATAAGCAGGGCAACCGGGAAATCAGGAGCAAAATATTCAGCGGCCTGGCTGACCTTGAGCTGTTGGATGCCATTTGTGCCCAACCAGACCGACATGATGGAAATTACTTCATAGACTACGAAACTGGCCGGGTCATCGGCATTGATAACGATACCTGTCTTTACCCGTTCAGAGACATCATTGCGCCATCCGCTGACAGTAAAAACGCCAGATACCGTAAAGGTTGCCGCGTCGGTTTTCCCCGGCTGATGACCCGCAAGTCTTATGATCGTTTACAGAAGCTTGATGCAGAAGTCTTGTGTGACTCACTACCAGCCTGCTTCGATCTGAACGTTAAAAACGCTCTGAAGCAACGAATATTCCTGATTCAGGAACACAGTCAGGCATTATTCTTTGCAGGGCGGATAGTCGATGACTGGGAATCGTGGCGTGACCCAACCACAAACGAATCCGCTATCGGGTTTCTCACTCTGCCAATGCATGACATTGTCAACAAAGAGCACAAGGCCCTTAAGGAAGAAGTGAGTCGTATCCAGCCTCTTCTCAGTAAATATCAGTCAAATGAACCACTGTCTGATCGGGAAAGGAATCTTGTCAGAGGTTATTTATGGAGAACTAAACTGCTGAGTAATGATGAAGTGAATCAGAGGCATGCTATCAGCCGAAGCTATTTTTACACGGCCATATATTATTGAACTGGCAGCATGATGTGAACAGCGCCATTGAACATGCCCTGGCCATTCTATAGTTGAAAACCAACTGTATTATTTCCCCCGGGTATCCGATAATTCGACGGAATAAATAGCCAGAAGATCAATAAATTTGACAGAATCCCAAGTCAATCTGGCCTATAGTAAATGCCTTAAACCGTTGCCATAGAAATAACAAGTGATATCCCAGAGGTAGTCATCACAGTGCAGTTACCAACTTCCGGAATTGGCTGCTGGCAGGGAGCAGGGCTGCTCACCACGACCCTGCTGGGCACCAGCGTATTTATTCTTCCCCAGTTAACCATTGAACTGGCAGGCTACGGAGCCCTGTGGGCCTGGGCCCTGCTTACCCTGACCATTATTCCGGTGGCATTGGTGTTTGCCAGTCTGGCCAGCCGGTTCCCCCATGCAGCCGGACCGGCCTATTTCGTGGAAAAGGCCTTTGGCTCTGTCGCCGGAAGAACCATCGGCATCATTTTTCTTTGCGCTGTTCCCCTGGGTGCACCTGCTGCCATCATTATGACCTACCAGTTTATTGATGCCCTGTTTATGGTGCCGGGCTCAATAACCATTGCTGTTCAATTAGCGTGCCTGGTCTTGCTTTATGCTCTGAATTTTCGCGGCATACATATTTCTGCCACCCTTCAGCTGATACTGACTTTTTCTATCATGGCGGTACTGATTCTGATGATGGTGGCCCGGGGGTTAGTTGATGTACCCGCCTCCCCGGAGAAAACTGTCGTTAGCAGCAGCATGATTCTTAAAGCCGCCGGGCTTGCTTTCTGGAGTTTTCTGGGCATGGAAGCCATGTCCCATCTGGCAGGTGACTTTCGAAACCCCGAAAAAGACCTGAAACCGGCCATCATGATCGGCGTTACCATGGTTGGCTGTATTTATCTGGCCTGCACATGGTTGATTCTGTCCATACCGGTGACGGCTCCCCTGGCCATGGCGGGTGTTTTTGATCAACTGTTGGGCGGATTGGGTTCCCCAATCATCGGGACTCTCGGGCTGGCAGGTGGTATTGCCACCGTCAATGTCTACATCGCCAGTCTGATTCGTCTGACCCTGAGTTTCAGCCAGGAAGGAGTGTTGCCAGCCTGGTTCAGTAAACAGAATCGTTACGGTGTTTCCGAACGCGCCCTGGCAACCGTACTACTCATCATTGCAGCGATTCTGATCTTTACTCACTGTACCGATCAGGATCTGGAAGATCTGGTTTCCTGGGTCAATGGGGTTTTCGTTATTATTTACCTGGCCTCCATGCTGGCAGCTTTCCGACTGCTGCCTGCTAAATACCACTGGATGAACCTGCTTGGCTGCCTGTTCTGCTTTATGCTTGCCTGGGGCCTCGGGTGGAAAATGGCGTATGCCGCTGGCATGCTGGCGATTGCCTCACCATTGCTATGGTGGCAAAGGCAAAAGCAAAAGTCGGCTTGTATGGATACTGGTATTATCGATCATCACTACAGTGTGGATAAATGCAAATAAGCAGCTAGGCTCTGAGGACGATAATGAGAACTCATTTAGCTCAGGAGTCCATGAAATGAATTTTCCTCCTGCTTTTTCACCCTCAGCACAATACTCACCCACCGCTGCATCCGCAAGCGCACAACCATTAACGGACTCGTCGTACTCCAGGTTTTTTCACTCTCTTGAAGAGATGAGCGATCTGGGGTCGGATGTTAAACGTTTTATGGAGATAGCGAAAAAAAATATTCGTGATCGAAATATTGCGGCTTCACCGTATCTGGTTTCTAAAACAGAAAAGGTAGCCAACGAATTGCTGGGACTACTACAATCCGGTGACATAAGTGATAAACCTGATAACCCGGCAGATCACAGTTCACTGGAGAAATTCCATTTGTTCTCTAAAACCACAACCATTGACATGACGCTGAAGCAGTTGGGCGTCCCCTGTACCAGCAGTCATGAACTGAAACAACAAGGGTACGATAACGCGACTCAAAGGCTCAATGAACAGATCGCCAAAGATACAAACGGAGTGATTACCAACCTGCTCAACCCTGGCACGCTGAAAGACCCAAAAACAGCTTTCTTGTTAGTAAGCTGGTTGTTTCAAAATGTATCGTGGAAACAACCTTTCATGGCAATACCCCAGAGATATCAAACAGAAATGACCTGGAACGGTCAGAAGCAGCCGGAGATCGTCTGGATGAAAAGCGGCAAGGGAACAACCTTAGTTACTTATAAAAATATTTCAGACTTTGAGTTTATTGCCTTGCCCGTTAAGGAATCCGGGTTGAAAGCTGTTTTCATAATGCCGCCCAAAGCGGCGCAACAAGAACACAGTGACGAAGTCAGCCATATCCTGACCACAGGCTTGAACTCATTATTTGACGATGAAATTGATAAAGGGAACGTCTCACTGTGTTTACCCAAATATCAATTCGATTATGTCTATGAGACAGATTACCCTGAGTTGCTCGGTTCAGGAAAACACAGGACAAACCTTAGCATCAATGAGGCAGGTGCCCATGTTGCGGCTTCATTCCAAATTCGTGGCGGTGGAAGACCTAATCTGCTGTACATCAATCGCCCCTTTTATTTTGCCATGATTAAGGATCAGGGTGATCAACGAAGGTTATTGGGTGCCGCCTATATTAAAGAACCATGGGGATAGTGAGTGATGGTTAACCAGTCAATCCCAAAGGGTTATTAATTCATCTAATAACCGTTGTAATCTCGATTTAATCAGGAAAATCAGCCCTCGCTGGATCACAAAATCCGCAGTACTTTGTTGTTTATTCTCAAGTATATCCATAATGGTCGCCCCACGTCCGAGAAATACGGATTTTCCGCCCCACTCCTTCCCCGTGTAGTTTTGCAGATGCAGCACATTCTCTCTGGCTCCAGTCAGGCCGCTGGCGGTCATAAAGTGAGGACTGGCAGCAGCATCACCAGCAGCAGTAATGATCACTTGATGGGAGTCTGATCTTCTCTCCACCACATTTTTCCTGACCCGATGTTGCTGTAAAGAGAATACAGTCGCAAATGAGTCATTAATCTTTTCCTCCGTAACGCCCAGCGATTGATCAATACCATAGCTATGCGCCACTGTTTGAAACCATGCCCTGGAAAGTGCTTTGCGTACCTTGGCTGCACGCTGATCACGCCACGCTTTCCGGTCGGCTTTTGATCGTTTATTGCCGTTTTGATCCAACTCTGGTACCGGTAATACCGCTAACTTTTTCTGAACCTTCTGGCAGAATTGGTTAAATGCTTCAGGTATCTCCATCCCGATGTAGACAAGGTTTTTATTTTCAAAACACCGGGTCTGCAGCGCTCTTCCAAGGGTTGACGCCTTCAAGTGGCGAACACCACTTGACTGCTGACGGGTTTGTCGGCTGAGAAGTTGTCGTTCATCTGCACTCAGCCCCTCAATCCTTTCCATCTGAAATGTCATCTGCTCCTGGAAAAACTGCTGAAACTGTTGATCAAGTACCACCATCCCACGAAAATCTGGAAAGGTATCCAGCCGATCATTTTGCAGGGGCTGGTCTTTCGGTCCTTCCCAGGAACAAACACCATAGCTTCGGGTAGCCGATACGGCTCTGTTCCCCATATACTTTTTACGGATCTGACTATTTTTACCCCCCGCGCAAATCACTAAATCAACGGGACGGGTTAACGTTGCTTCAGGTTTCTGATAACCAGCAGGCGGCTCTTTCTTGCCGTTGGCAAAGGGAGAGGGATCATTCTCAGGGTGGTATGTAGCCTTTACTGTATAGCCTTGTTCATTAGCCTCTACTCTCGTCATTTCATAAGCAGCTAACCGCTCCAACCTGGTTTTTTGTGGGTCATCACGCTGGGAAATATGTTCGTAATTGCGTGACATCAGTTCAGCAAGTCGATGATTCAGAGCCTCTTCCAACCGGTGAGTGGCAATTTCTCCAGCCATTTCGCCAAAACCATCCGTACGAATAACGCCTTTTCCATCCTGACCGAACATGTCGTAGTAATGTTCTCCAAGATAAAACTTCAGCATATCCAACCATTTAGGGTCCAGTCGAACCACTTGCACCCGGTTATATTCAGTGCTCCGTTTCTCAAACACTGAAACATTGGCTCCTTCCTGAAACTGAGTAAAAGCCAGCATCAGTCCTGTTGGCCCAGCCCCTTCAATGGCAACGTTCGGATGACTGTTTGCTTCATTGTTCTGCGCTATTATCCAGTCCAGCTGGGCTAAATCCACTTGCGGTCCTCTTAACTGAGCCAAATCCAGCAGCTTTTTGAACATCTGCTCATTGTGTTCGGAATCAGTGCCCCATACAGCGGTCGTTTCAATACCTTGTAATAACAGATTTAACTCCCAGCGCCGCCCTTGATTCAGCTGAATCTTCAACAATGCCGCACGACCTTGTGCTATCAAGCCCCGATAGACTTTGCAACGAGCGTCAAGTTCTTTAAATTCCTGGCTTTGATTCTGGTTTTCTGCAGACAAAGTACTCCGTAAGGATTCATACTGCTGAAAATCTTTTTCAACCCGGGCCAGATCAAGCGTTCTCAATTCACTGGGTAATCGACTTATTTTGCGTGCTACAGCAGAAACATCTGTTTTCAGATCTTCCTCAATCCTGAATAATCCCGTGGTTCCAGATAATAGCCCTCGGTAACTCTCTTTAAGCAATGTCAGATCGTCAGCGGAAATCAACTCCCGGGGATGACCTTGAATACTCATTTCATTATCAATAATCAGGTTCAGCGCATTCTGCAAAGCGCGATCACGCCGGGAGTAGGGATAAGAAAGTATATGTCCTACACGTGCGGTTAATTGTTGATACCCTGCAGGAGACAGGTTCTTCCGAATGTTATGTAAAACGGACAAAGTGATGGTTTTTGTCAGTTCGGTAAAACCTTCAGATTGTCGGGTATCACGAAAGTGCTTTTCCAGCTTGCAGATGGCTTCGTGAGCTTTATGTCCCTCAGGTAACAATTCCGGTGACAGAATTATAAGTTGATAGTAGGCTATCAGCACTTCCCTGCTATCTTCCAAAGTCACCCCGGGCAAGCGAGACAGGAGCCCGGAGAGTTCTGCTTTAAGAAATCCAGCGGCTTCACGAATAATTTTACGTTCTTTTGTGCTGCTGAGTATTGTGTCCTTACTACTGAGTATCGTTTTACGCTCAGATTTTTTAAGAAAAGGCAAAACGCCATTTCCTACGTCCTTTATAATGCGTTCTTTTAAGCTATGAGGAGCTTGTTCAGTTTGAAGCAATTCCCATAACTGACCACGAAATAAAGCAGCCGCTTCCTGCTCTTGTCTTCGCTGTTTCCGGCCTTCTGTCGTGAACAGGTTTAACAAACGTTGAAGAAAAGAAGTAGTAGACTGAACTACCTCTACCCTTCGATGCCAAACTGCACCCCGATGAAGATCGCCGGGGTGCTTCAATTTCCGGGTAACTTTCAGTTCTGCCCGTTGACGATTCTGATGAATTGTTTCGAGCTCTGTCAGCGTGTTTTTGATATGAGCATAGGGTTCATTATTGGATAACCCGGCAGGTCTGCCTGAATCCATTCCATTTCTCCTTTTATGTCAATTTATTCCCGATTAAATCAGGAAATTCAGTCCCTGCCGGATCACAAAGTCCGCCGTATCCAGTTGTGCATCCTCAAGCCTGTCTTGCCTTTGTTCCAGCCCATATTCGTTATATATTCTTGGTCCGTTCCACACATCCCTTGTGTAGTTTTGCAGATGCAGCACATTCTCCCTGGCTCCAGTCAGGCCGCTGCCGGTCATAAAATGGGGAGTGGCAGCAGCATCACCAGCAGCAGTGATCACCACTTGACGGGAGCCTGATTTTTTCTTGATCACATTTCGCCAAACCCGGCGTTGCTGTAAATAGAATACCGCCACCGATGGGTCATCAATCATTTCCTCCGTAACACCCAGCGACTGGTCAATACCATAGCTGTGTGCCACTGTTTGAAACCAAGCCTTGGAAAGCGCTTTCTGCACCTTGGCTACGCGCTGATTACGCCAAGCTTTCTGGTCGGCTGCTGATCGTTTATCGCCATTTTGATCCAGATCTGGCACCGGTAATGCTGCTAACTTTTGCTTAACCTTATGGCAGAATTGAGTAAATGCTTCAGGCAACTCCATCCCGATATAAACCAGGTTGTTATTGTCAAAACACCGGGTCTTCATCACTCTTCCATGGATGGATGACTGCAGGCTGCGAACACCCCTGGACTGCCCATGGGTTTGCTGGCCAAGCAATCTTCGCTCATCTGAACTCAGCCCCTCAATCCTTTCCACCTGAGATATCATCTGCTCCTGGAAAAACTGCTGAAACTGTTGATCAAGTACCACCATCCCGCGAAAATCCGGAAAAGTATCCAGCCGATCATTTGGCAGGGGCTGGTCCTTTGGTCCTTCCCAGGAACAGACACCATAGCTTCGGGCAGACGTTACGGCCCTGTCCCGCATATATTTATTACGCAGCTGACTATGTTTACCCCCGGCGCAAATCACTAAATCCACAGGACGGGTTACCGTTGCTTCAGGTTTCTGATAACCGACAGGTGGCTTTTTCTTGCCGTTGGCAAAGGGAGAGGGATCATTCCCGGGGTGATATTTAGCCTGTACTGTATAGCCTTGTTCACCGGCCTCTACCTTGGTCATTTCATAGGCAGCTAACCGCTCCAATCGGTTTTTCTTCGAGTCATCACGCTGAGAAGTATGATCGTAATTGCGTGCCATCAGTTCAGCCAGTCTATCATTCAGAGCCTCTTCCAACCGGTGAGTGACAATTTCGCCTGCCTTTTCTCCCAAACCATCCGTACGAACCATACCCTTTCCAGCCTGTCCATTCTCACCGAACAGGTCGTAGTAATGTTCTCCAAGATAAAACTTCAGCATATCCATCCATTTAGGGTCCAGTCGAACCACTTGCAACCGGTTATATGCAGTGCTCCGTTTCTCAAACACTGAGACATTGGCCCCCTCCTGAAACTGGGTGAAAGCCAGCATCAGCCCTGTTGGCCCAGCGCCTTCAATGGCAACATTCGGATGTCTGTTGGCTTTCTTGTTCTGCGCTATGATCCAGTCCAGCTGGGCCAAATCCACTTGTGGCCCTCTTAACTGAGCCAAATCCAGCAGCTTTTTGAACATCTGCTGATTGTGTTCAGCATCAGTACCATAGATATTGGCCTTTCCTATACCTTCTAATAACAGATTTAACTCCCAGCGCCGTCCTTGATTCAGCTGAACATGCAACAATGCCGCCCGACCCTCTGCTATAAGGGCCCGATGTGTTTTGCAACGGGCTTCGAGTGCTTTAAATTCCTGGTCTTGATCCTGATTTGCTGCGGACAAAGTGCGCCTTAAGGACTCATACTGCTGAAAGTCTTGTGTAACCCGGTCCAGATCAAGCGTTCTCAATTCACTGGGTAATCGACTTATTCTGGCCGCTACAGCACAGCCGTCGGCCAACAGATTTTCCTCTAGCCGGTGTACTCGTGAGTAACGAAAAAATAGCCCCTGATAGCTATCTTTAAGCAAGGCCAGATCCCTGGCAGAAACCAACTCCCGGGGATGGCCCTGCACAGACGAACTGCCCAGGCCATTATTAAAAATCAGGTTAAGTGCATTCCGCAAAGCTCGCTGACGCGGGGAGTATGGATAGGTAAATACATTACCGATTCGTTTCGTTAATTGTTGATACTCTTCAAGCGACAGCTTCTCTCGAATGTCATGTAAAACGGACAGGGCGATGGTATCTTTCAGGTCAGTAAAACCAACCGCTTGCCGTGTATTACGAAAGTGCTTTCCCAGCTTGCTGACAGCTTCGTGCGCTTTATGCTCATCCGGTAACAATTCCGGTGACAGAATAATGAGTTGATAATAGGCTTTCAGCACTTCTCTGCTATCTTCCAAAGTCACTTGGGGTAGGCGAGACAGCAATCCGGCGAGTTCTTTTTTCAGAAATCCAGCGGCTTCACGGATAATTTTACGTTCTTTCGGGTTACTTAGAATTGTATCCTTACTACTGATGATCGTTTTACACTCTGATTCTTTAAGAAAAGGCAGAACGTCATTTTCCACGGCCTGTATGACCTGTTTTTTCAGACTGTAAGGCGCTTTTTCAGTTTGCAGTAACGCCCATAACTGACCACGGAATAAAGCAGCCGCTTCACGATGTTGTCTACGCTGCTTACGACCTTCTGTCGTGAAAAGCCTTAAAAAACGTTGAAGCAAAGAGGTATTGGATTGAACCACCTTAACTTTTCGATGCCATACTGCACCCTGATGAGCATCGCCAGCGTGTTTCAATTCAAGGGAAATGTTCAGTTCTGCCAGTTGATGATTCTGATGAATTGCTTCAAGCTCTGCCAGCGTGTTTTTGATATAAACATAGGGTTCATTATTTACTGACCCTGAGGGTCTGCTGGTATCCATTCCATTTCTCCTTGTAGGTTAAAAACTGTCAGACAGGTCCTGTTCAGATCATTGGCTAGTTAACAATGTGCTTTCATATAAATCACTAACCGATTAGTCAGTTACGATAACGGTCTGTCCCTGACAAAAGAGTGAAGCATTCAAAAAGAGGAAAAAAGAGACCTGATATCTTCGTAACTCCTCATAAATTCCTGGAAAACGGTAGTTCCATAAAACTGTAAGCCTTACATATCATGATTTATGTGCGATAGTTCTTCTTTTACCAGTACTTTTTGAGCACATACCAATGATCTTCAGGAGTCAGTACCTCCCAAAGGTCACGTAAAATGGATTGGTTGATAGCAGTTTTCAGGTCAGTAAAATCATCAGCTTGCCGAATATTACGAAAGTGCTTTTCCAGCTTGCGGATAGCTTTGTGAGCTTTATGCCCCTTCGGTAACAACTCCGGTGACAGAATAGTGAGTTGATAATAAGCTTTCAGCACTTCCCTGCTATCATACAGAGACACTTGAGGTAGGCGAGACAACAATCCGGGGAGTTCTTTTTCAAGAAATTCAGCGGCTTCACGAATAATGTCATGTTCTTTCGTGCTTCTGAGTGTTGTATCCTTTTCGCGGATTATCGTTTTAATCTCAGCTTTTTTTAAAAAAGGTAGTGAGCCCGATTCCGCACTATTAATAATCCTTTTCTTCAAATTAACAGAGGTTTTATCATTTTGGAGCAATACACACACTTGACGGCAGAATAAAGCAGCCGCTTCACGATTTTGTTTGCGCTGCTTCCGCCCCTCTGCCGTGAAGTAGCTTAAAATACGTTTAAGAACAGAGGTATTAGACTGGACGACCTCTACCTTGCGATGCCAGACAGCGCCCTGATTAATGTCTTCAGCGGGATTCAATTTCTCGGAAACTGTCAGTTCTGCACGTTGATGATCCTGATGAATATTTTCGAGTTTTGAAAGCGTGTTCTCGATATAAACATAATTGATAAACCCTAACGATATACTAGAATCCATTCCATTTCTCCTACTGTGTTTATGTTCAAAGTTTGTCAGGCAAGGTTTAATCTAATCCTTGATCAGTTAACAATTTACTACCCTGTAAATCACTAACTGGTGAGTAAGTAACGATAACGCCTTGATAATAAGAGAGTTCAAGCCAAGGCCCCTGATATCAGAGGAGAGCGAAAGGAAGCCGACATAACCCCATTCTGTTACACCGGCACGGCTTGAAGCGAAAATCTTTGAATTAGTCCAGGGATAAATCCAAACCTCGCCGGGCAACCCCAGGATAGTCATCTTCGGGTAAAAACGCAGAGAGAGCCACCAGCATTTCACCCAGCGCCTCTTCTGACTCAGCCACCAGATTGATGTGCCCCATTTTACGACCGGGCCGCTGGCTTTTGCCGTACCAGTGGCTGGTGACATTGGCCACTGACAACACTTCAGCGGGAATATCAGGCTGACCCAGAACGTTAATCATGGCACTGGGGCCAATGGCTTCAGTGGTGCCAAGGGGTAAACCGGCAATGGCCCTGAGATGGTTTTCAAATTGACTGCACAGAGTTCCCTGCTGGGTCCAATGGCCGGAGTTATGCACCCGGGGGGCTATTTCATTCACCATCAGCTGGCCATCCACATCAAAAAACTCAATGGCCAGGACCCCGACATAGTCCATTTCAGCAGCCAGCTTGCTAAAGGCGTCCACCGCCTGTTGATGAATCCCGGTAGAGATGGATTTCGCAATAGATAGCGTCAGAACCCCATTGGTATGCTCATTCTCAGTGACCGGATAAATAGCCATATTGCCCTGTTTGTCCCGGGCACCGATGACCGACACCTCGCGCTGAAAGGAAATCATTTTTTCGGCAATAATCGAGTGAGGTGAATGTTCACTGCCAGCAGCCAGGAATTCTGACATTTCCGACCAGATCTGCTCAATATCACTGTCTGACCTGACCCGCCACTGCCCTTTACCGTCATAGCCGGCCTGACAAGTTTTAATGACCAGTGGCAGCCCCAGCTTCTTGATGGCTGCATCAAAGTGAGAACGATCGGTGATCAGCTGGTAAGGCGCACAGGGCACACCGGTTTTATCCAGTAACGCTTTCTCCATGCTGCGGTCACCACCGACTTTAATGGCCTGTTTACCAGGATAAAACTTTCCGGAGGCAGCACACAGAGTCAGTACATCGTCAGGAATATGCTCAAACTCAGCGGTGATGGCGTCACATTCAGCAATAGCCTCTGAAAGGGTTTGATCGCTGACCTGAAGCGTCAGAGGGTGCATCAGCTTTGTGGAGCCGACATCATAGGAGAGGATATTGATATTCAGCGGTGCGCCCGCAAGACTCATCATGCGTGCAAGCTGGCCCGCGCCTAACACTAGAATATTCATACTGCTTTTTATCACTCGGCAGGATCAGGATTCGCTAATACAGTTTCGGTTTGCAGCTTCCTGAAATCATCAATTCTGGCCTGCAACTCTGGCTGCTGACAACCAAGAATCTGTGCTGCCAACAGGCCGGCATTGGCCGCCCCGGCATCGCCAATGGCCAGAGTACCGACTGCAACACCTTTAGGCATTTGACATATAGACAATAAAGAATCAATACCGTTCAATGCCCTGGATTTAACAGGAACCCCCAGCACCGGCAGGCTGGTATAGGCGGCAGCCATTCCCGGCAGGTGTGCAGCCCCCCCGGCACCGGCAATAATCACTTTGATTCCCCGGGCAGCAGCCTGAGAGGCATAATCTGCCAGTAGTTGTGGAGTGCGATGGGCAGAAACAACTTTTGTTTCGTAGTCGATGCCGAAATTTTCCAACATTTCAGCTGCATGCTGCATCGTGGGCCAGTCGGACCTGGACCCCATTATAATAGCAACGGTCATAACCACTCCTTTATTCTGAGCGGCAATAATAGCACATATAACCCGTTTGCCTTCAGGGAAAACAGACCAAGTCGTGGCCAGCAGGCTTGCCTAAGAATGGCTCAGCAATTTACAGACAAGGCATCCTGCCAGCCATCCGTCACTTTGCATGCTGAAAGCAGCCATCCAATTCAATATAATTCTATAAATATCAATAGATTAGCTTATTCACATAGAAAAATAATACTAAAGTATAATTTTACCTTTACTCATTACTCCATATATTGACGAAAAATTGGTCTAGAAAAAAATTGGTCTAGAAAGGAGTACGGACTATGTTTAGTTTTTTTAATGGAACAGGGCAAACATTTCCGACGCGGTCTCAATTAGAAAATCGTGAGACCGGACTCGGGGAAACAAATAAACAATCCAAAAAATTTAAGAGTAGCGCTGCAACATTTGCTCAAACCGCTAGTGAACTTAACAATAAAATCACTGGAAAAACTGAAAAAACTGAAAAAACTGAAAAAACTGAAAAAGCTAGAAAAGCAGGAAAACCTAAAGACACAAAAAAAACCAAAAGCGGTAAAGCATTTTACCGAAAGACTGAACAAGTACACGCTGAAAAAGCACCTATACCAGGCAATGGTGATATTGGTGGAAAAGATCTTTCCATGCGTAAAATTGTCTGTTTAAAGTGTAAACATTACTTCACTATATTTCTTTGCACTACGAGATTAAAGCTTCACTTTTATCATGGTCAGGAGGCACGAGCAGCTCTTAAAAAAACCAAAGATGAATCAAAATCAGAGTTGGCTATCCTTACCAACGAAGAAGCCATGAGGACAAATACCTCAAAGATGAAGGAAGAGCTAGCGGATAGGCAATACTTACAGGCAGCTAAGAGAGCCAAGGCTGCTAGTGAAGCTGCTCTTAAAGCAGGTAAAAGTCGAATTGAATGGTGGTGGGCACAGGTTTAAACTGATGCTTATCAGACTGAAAAAGTTATACTCTTTTCAGGAAAACGCACGACCACTGTCGTAAAGAAGGCATAAAATGCTGCTTCAAACCTGGGGCAGCATTATATCTTCTTTTACTATCCATCGATCAATCCCATGGCCCCCTCAAAAGAGCCATTATTGACATAGAACCCACCTTCACTGATGGACCACCTTGATCAGATGCAGCCGATCGCGTTAACGCAAAGTCTCCCCCAATGTCTGCTGTACTCACTATTGGCGAAGTCAGGCTGACCTGCGGCCGAAGGCAGTTCAGTCCCCTGGTAAAGTCCATTCCTGATAAGCCGATGTAAACTGTTCAGCGCAAACAGGCCGGATAGTCTAAATATGAATAGTTCCCGAGAAATATAATAGCTTGTTTCACGCCAATGAAACCGCTTTGAGAAACCCGATATATTATTTATAGTCTCAGCAGTCAGCCTTACAGGCAATACAGCAACATGCGAAGTCGATTACTAAACCAGGTAAATATCAGAAGTCTGCCATGAAAATGCCTTTTCAGCCTGGAGACCAGGTGACCACTCATTTTTATCCGGTCCAGAAAAACCGCCGCAGAACCGTCATCCGCTGCTATCGTTCTATTGACTGTCCATCTGGCTGGCTGGTTGATACAAAAGACGACAGTGGAAAACTGTTGAAAGCACTGGATGCGAAGTGGTATCAGCTAATCGAAATGGAAGAGGCACCTGAGCCAGAGACCACCCGGTAGCAAAAAGAATTGTTTAGTAGTGAACGAGGAAGCAGGGATACAGCATGAAAAAGAAATGGTAGTCGGTACTGGACTTGAACCAGCGACCCCCACCATGTCAAGGTGGTGCTCTACCAACTGAGCTAACCGACTGAAGTGGTGCGTATATTATCAATGCAGCTAAAAAATGCAACACTTCAATCAGCTTAATTCTAACAGGGTAAATACCTACTCTCAGTGTTTTAAAACCTGCTCTCTGAGCAAGACAATTTCATCCCTGACAGCAGCAGCCTGTTCAAACTCCAGGTTACGGGAGTGCTCCATCATTTTTGCTTCCAGCTTCTTGATAGTCGCGGCCATGACGTCCGGAGTCATGGGAACCTGATACTCAGTTGCCGGCTCTGCCACTGCCTTCTGGGCTTTACTGCCTTTCTTCCGTCCGGGCACAACAGCCCCTTCAAGAATATCAGCTACAGATTTGACCACACCTTTTGGCGTAATATTGTGTTTCTTGTTGTAGGCCATCTGCTTTTTGCGACGCCGCCCGGTCTCGCTGATTGCCCGCTCCATGGAGCCAGTAATCCGGTCACCATAGAGAATGGCCCGGCCATGAATGTTGCGGGCGGCACGGCCAATGGTCTGAATCAATGAACGGTCAGAACGCAGAAAGCCTTCCTTATCGGCGTCCAGAATAGCGACCAGAGAGACCTCGGGCATATCAAGGCCTTCCCGCAGCAGGTTGATCCCCACCAGCACATCAAAGGCACCAATACGCAAGTCACGGATAATCTCCACCCGTTCCACCGTATCAATATCTGAATGCAGATAGCGTACCCGGACACCCTGCTCATGCAAAAACTCGGTTAAGTCCTCAGCCATTCGTTTGGTAAGCACCGTGACCAGCACCCGCTCCTCTTTGGCAACGGTTTTATGAATTTCCATCAGCAGATCATCCACCTGGGAAGAAGCCGGTCGGACCTCAATTTCCGGATCCACCAGACCGGTAGGCCTGACCACCTGATCAACCACCTGCCCCTGGTTCTCTTCCTCATACTTACCCGGTGTCGCAGAGACAAAAATAGTCTGCGGCCGTCGTCCTTCCCACTCTTCAAATTTCATTGGGCGGTTATCCAGGGCAGAAGGCAGGCGGAAACCGTACTCCACCAGTGTCTCTTTTCGAGAGCGATCCCCTTTATACATGGCACCGATCTGCGGCACAGTCACATGGGATTCATCAATCACCAGCAATGCATTGTCCGGAATATAATCAAACAGGGTTGGCGGTGCCTCACCGGGTTTATTACCGGAGAGATAGCGGGAATAGTTCTCAATGCCGGTGCAGTAACCCAGCTCAATCATCATTTCCAGATCAAACTGCGTGCGCTGTTCAAGTCGCTGAGCTTCCACCAGCTTGTTGTTATCGCGCAAGACATTGAGCCTATCCACTAGCTCTACCTTAATGGCTTCCACTGCATCCAGGATGGTCTGTCTGGGGGTCACATAGTGAGTTTTTGGATAAATGGTCGCCCTGGGCAATTTTCTCAGAACCTCGCCAGTCAACGGATCAAACTCGCTGATGGCTTCCAGCTCATCGTCAAACAGCTCCAAACGGACCGCCTCTTTTTCCGATTCAGCGGGAAAAATATCAATAACATCACCACGAACACGGTAAGTGGCCCGGCGAAAATCCGCATCGTTGCGCGTGTACTGCAATTCCGCCAGGCGACGCAGAATGGTTCGCTGATCCACCCTGTCACCACGGTCCAGATGCATCATCATTTTCAGATAGGACTGTGGATCACCCAGACCATAAATGGCGGAGACAGTTGCCACAATAATCGCATCCTGTCGTTCCATCAGGGCCTTGGTGGCAGAGAGACGCATTTGTTCAATATGCTCATTAACCGATGCATCTTTCTCGATATAGGTATCTGACGTGGGTACGTAGGCTTCTGGCTGGTAATAGTCATAGTAGGAGACAAAATACTCCACGGCATTGTCTGGAAAGAACTCCTTGAACTCACCGTAGAGTTGTGCGGCCAGTGTCTTGTTGTGGGCCATGATGATCGTCGGCCGCTGTATTTTTTCGATCACATTGGCCACCGTGAAGGTCTTGCCGGAGCCTGTTACCCCCAGCAATGTCTGGCAGGCAAGGCCAGCATCAATACCCTTGACCAGCTGTTCAATAGCAACCGGTTGATCACCGGCAGGACCGAAGCGGGAAGAAACTTTAAACGATCGACTCATGCTACCCTTCCATCTGGAGCAGAAAAAATTTGCCAACGGTAACCGACAAACGCATACCAACGGTACATCGTATTGTGTATGATGCCTTCTGTTGGTCGCATGACGGATACTTGCTACTCATCACCGTTATAGTACAGCTATTGGTAGATAGTTTCCGCCACAGGAAGTCTAACCAAACCAGCAGAGAGCTTACACAGACTCCGGGCGAACTTCTCCAGCCAATAGCGGAAGGCAAACAGCATTATAATTCTCAGTGTTACAACCATAAATGAGGAAAACTGTGACTGGTCATCCATCCCAACGCGTGCAAATGGTCAAGCCATCTCCAACTCTGGCAGTCACCGCCAAGGCTGCCGAACTGAGAGCTGCCGGACATGACATTATTGGCCTGGGTGCCGGAGAGCCCGATTTCGACACTCCGGAGCATATTAAGGCCGCAGCGGTCAAAGCCATCGCTGAAGGGAAAACAAAATACACTGCCGTGGATGGAACCACCGAGCTGAAACAGGCCATTATTGATAAATTCAAGCGGGATAATGGCTTTGAATACGGGCAAAGCCAGATTCTGGTTTCCTGTGGCGGCAAACAGAGCTTCTTCAACCTGGCCCTGGCACTGCTGAACAAGGGTGATGAGGTCATTATTCCAGCCCCTTACTGGGTATCTTACCCGGATATGGTGGTCATCGCCGAGGGTGTTCCGGTTATCGTGGAAGCCGGTCTGGAAAACCGCTTCAAAATCACACCCGGGCAACTGGAAGCCGCCATCACTGACAAAACCAGACTGGTGGTACTCAACAGCCCCTCAAACCCGACCGGAACCGCTTATAACCGCAAAGAGCTCGAAGCGCTGGGCAATGTGCTGAAAAAGTACCCGGAGGTAATGATCGCCACCGATGATATGTATGAACATATCCTCTGGACTGAAGAGCCCTTCTGCAACATCCTGATGGTCTGCCCTGAACTCTTTGACCGCACGATTGTTCTGAACGGCGTCTCCAAGGCTTACTCCATGACCGGCTGGAGGATCGGTTACGCTGGCGGGCCAGAGTGGCTGATCAAAAATATGAAAAAAATCCAGTCCCAGAGCACCTCCAACCCCTGCTCTATCGCCCAGGCTGCTGCGGTTGAGGCACTGAATGGGTCACAGGATTGCGTGAAAGAGATGGTCAAGGTGTTTAAGAAGCGCCATGACTACGTTGTTGGCCGATTGAATCAGCTGCCGGGCGTCAGCGCTATTGAGGGTGACGGTACTTTCTACGCTTTTGCTGATTTCAGTGAAGCAATGAAAAAGCTGGGCTTTACCAAGGATACAGATCTGGCAGCTCTCTTCCTGGAAAAAGGTGTTGCCTTGGTTCCCGGCTCTGCCTTTGGTTCTGATGGCTGCATGAGGCTCTCATTTGCCACCAGCGATGAAGCGTTAGAGAAGGCCCTGGACAGGCTTCAGGCAGCGCTGGCCTGACCGACTATTTTTACTGAGTGCCAGCTTCTGGTACTCAGTAACTTGACAGGCACACCAGGCAAGGTATCATTCACCTTATCTTTTGATCCCCGATAGCTCAGTTGGTAGAGCAAATGACTGTTAATCATTGGGTCGCTGGTTCGAGTCCAGCTCGGGGAGCCAAGCACTTCAATAAAAATCATTCCCGCAGATTATGATGTTTTATCAAAGCGGAAATTTATATCACTAGAGTCCTCCAGTTTGCTCCCTGCCCTGGTCAACCCGGTCCCCTCCAAAAACACTATATGAGGCATTGACAGTTTCGAGTCTGGTTCAAAGCAATTACTCAACCAGGATGGCACCTGTTTCATGGGGGTATTTTTTAAATCGATATGTGATTTAACTTTCACCTGAATATCATCATCCAGATTCATAATCTCAGTTGCAGTCATCATCAAATCTCTTCCGACACTGAGATCACGGGGCAGTTTCGCGCTCATTTCTGACAGCTTGAAATCCCCATCCAGTTTGAGCACTTCAGGGAAAACCATCACGCCCGGAAGGCCAGTCAGACAAATGGATTTCTGTACTGTCATATCTATGGGCCATTGCGTAAAACTTTTACAGTTTTCAATAATCACACTATCCACAGAAACACCAGAACCAATAGATTTGAAATCATCACAGTCAATCAGATTCAGAGAGCCGTTAAACTTCATATTTTCCGGGATATGGGTCAGGCCTGTTTTGTTCAAAGTAACCGAAAATTGCACTGACAAGATCTCAGGCAGCGAGTTAAAACCGGGGCAACTCCTGACTGATAAACTACCATTTCGTACTTCAAACTGTTTTCCAAGCGACTCAAAGTTTTTACAATCGGAAATTTTACAATCCCCCATAATCAAAGTCTTATTACCAAAACCAAGCCACTTGGAACAATTTGAGGCAACAAACATTCCATCCACAATCAAGTGATCAGACAGATAACCAATATCAGTATCATCAGGCACATCGACTTTAAAATCAGCACTAACCGAACCGGGACTGCATGCCAAGACAAACGTCTGATTTATTTTTGCCTTCTGAACATCATAACCAAGCAGATTTTCAGGCAACACATTAATATGCCTTGGTCCTAGTTTGAGATCCCCCTTAATGTGCAGGAAAGGCGGTAGAATGACGTTTTCAAGCCCTCTTAAATCCAGAGATAAATCAACAACATAATGGGTATCTGCAGCGAATTGATTGTTACGCATCAGTTCTATGAATTTTTCAGAGGTAACAACCCTGCTCGACTGTTGTAACGGATCATCCTTCTGCACAGGAGCCGAAACCTGGGGTATTTGCCCGCAAGTCCCATTGGATTCAGAACGAATTGGGTTTAGCTTTGGCGATGCATTCTGAACAACTCCCAATGGCTCGGATTCGCCTCCTGCATTAAGAGGTTTCATAAAAGAATCCGCCAATGAGCTGGAAGAGACGCCACCCGCATCCCCACTGGTGAGTCTACGACCTTCAACTTGCTTAACTCTGTTATTGGCAGAGTTATTGGCAGGCTCCGCTGTAGTTACAAGCTCACCAGTTCTGATGACATTGGTAGAAGATACTTGGCCAGGTGACATACACTACACCCTCTCAAACAATTAATCTGAGATATTCAATAGAGCTGGAAATTAAAGACTCAGGTTAATAACCATCCACGCTATCCTTACCGTCAATTTCAACGCTTCTTAAAATGTGGTGCTCAATGCAACCATATTTAGCCGCATGTCCCAACCAAAAAGGGAAAAATTTACTTGGTAACACATAAAACTCACCAAGATTGGGATCATAAAAGAGAATATGGCCGCTATGACCAGCAGTCCTCTGGGTACGGTAAAAAGCCGTGGCATGACCATATAATTGCTGGGCACCCGGATATTGCCTATACCAGAATCCATAAAAATAAGCCCCTGCTTCAAATGAAAGTCGATTAAAAAGGGTAATCATGCAATAAGGACTATATCTTACCTGCACTCTTTCTGTGTATTTCAAGCCACGAAGCCGCATTAACATTTGATCAAATACCATCAGCTCCTCCGGTTCATAGCGCGTTTGCAACGCATATTGTAACAACGGATTGGAGCCACCTCTGTTCTTATTAAGTTCTGCCATTCTCTGTCCGGGCATTAGTTGACTACTGACGCTTGTTAAAACCAGTCGAAGCCAATGAAGTGAAAAAGCATGACAAGCCCCACCAGCAGACTTGGAGTTCCCTGCTGCTCGACTGCTAAGAATATTACCTTGGGAAAAAGGATAATAAGCATCATAAAAATTCATAGAATTTCTCGCTACCTTTATCAAAGACAACCCCTAGGAGGCTGACCGAGAAAAACACCAAAAATGAGAGATGATTATTGGCAATTCCAAAGGAGCAAAATCAGGCCAATAAAAAATCAGACTACAAAGACTACGGGACAGCTGAAACCAAAACCGTTAACAACCAGACTATTATTGTAAGTATGGAAAGTTACTGAAAAATCTATTCGAAGCACAAGCCTAGAAAATAGCAGTTTATATCGAGCCTGATATAATTTATTCAAATAGAAAGGTCGGCTCTATTTTCAATCCCGGCTTTAACTTCAATCAAGGTACTTAACCCGGATATTTCATAAACGTGCTCCCGGTCACACTTGTCCTTTGCCACTCTAAGGGAGTTTCGCTCGGTCGACCGTACTCCCCGGTACGGTGCTCCCTCACAAAATCCCTTAGAGCGACAAAACCCGACGCGAGATTCGGGGCAGTTTATGAAATATCCGGGTCAGGCTACTCTCCCTCAAAACCCTGAATCGGTTTCACTGCTCCCCAATGATGACAGCGGGGACATTGCCAGTGCATTTCCTTACCGGAAAATCCACACCGGCCACAGGCGAAAACAGGTTTAAGCTCAAGTAACCGGTCCGTTAGATGATGAATCAGTTCCAGTACATTGTCCGACAAATCACCCTGAAACTGACGACGAAGGTCAATCAGCTCATTCAAGCCCCGCAATGTAGGATGACGCTCAAGCTGAGCTGTTAAAAAGTCAACAGCCTGAGACTCCCCGGACTGCCTGAGCAAAAGATGGGTCATGGCAATGATGATGGCAGTACCGGGACGCTCATTCAGGCAACGGCCAAGGTAAGCCCCGAATCCTCGCAAGCCCCCCGAATGTTCAAAAGACTTTTCCAATAATGGCAACGAGAGCGGCATGAAGCTGATATCCTGAACCGATATCCTCTGCAGCACTTTAATTGCCTCTTTGTAGCCCCCTTCGTCAAATTCCATTTGACCCAGCAAAAGGCTGGCCCTGACACTGTTTTTTATCCCGGGAAAACGCCTGACGTATCAGGCGACGTGCATTCACCCGATCATTCTGCTTAAGGGCTGTTTCGCTCTGCTCACAGTAATAATGTGCCAGAATGACAGCAAAGTGCTCTCCCCGGCCCGGCCTCAACCTTTCTGCAACTTCTGCTGCCTTAACCCACTCCCGTTCCTGTTCATAGACACGCAACAATTGCTGCAAGGCCTGGTCCCGCAGCTCATGATTCTGACGACTGAGATCAATCAGAATGGATTCAGCACGATCCAGCAGACCAGCAGAAGAGTAGTTTTGAGCCAGGGCAAGCTGAACTTGAAAAGACTGGATGGAAGTCAGGCTTGGGCGCGCCAGCAAATCCTGATGAACACGGATGGATTTTTCCACTTCTCCGCGCTTGCTAAACAGGTTTCCCAGCGCCAGATAGGTATCAACGGTGTCATTATTGATATCCAGGGCTTTGATAAAGACATCAATAGCCTCATCCGTCTGCTCATTAATCAGATAATTCAGACCGACAAAATAGTCCTTCGACAACTTGCCAGAGCTATTTACCCGCCTTCTCTTCTGATCACGCCAGCCAAGAAAATAACCAATGACGATTGCAGCTAGAATAAGGCCCAGTAACGCAATATCAGGCATCCGTAAACCCTTTAAGGGCACTGGACCTCAACTTTTGGAGTTCGGCGTCACGCCGGGCGAGCTTTCTTCTCAGGCTGGCATTAGCCAGTCGCAAACGGATAACCAGCATCAGGGAAACCAGTAAACCGGCAAAGCCACCCAGTACAAAGGGCACCATAACCAGCGTGGAACTGCTTACGGCCGGCATCATTAACCCGCCCATTTCAAGGCTGATCTGCTCGGTATTGGAGAGGGTAAAGTTGACGAAAAACACCAGTAGAACAACAAACAACGCCAAAACCAGAAGACGTTTGACCCACACGACTATTGTCGTAAAACTGCTCTTGACAAGAGGCAACTCGTAGTTCGCCATAAACTTAATTCACGATCAATCCATTTCTTCCTGTAAGCCACGATTCACCCTTTCCCGCAGCTCTTTGCCCGGCTTGAAATGGGGAACATATTTACCATCAAGGCTCACAGCTTCACCGGTTTTAGGGTTACGCCCGACTCTTGGGGCACGATAATGAAGGGAGAAGCTACCAAACCCCCTGATCTCAACCCGCTCGCCATTGGCCAGCGAATCGGACATTTGCTCAATGATAGCCTTTACAGCTAACTCAATATCCTTGATAGAGAGCTGCGGTTGCAACTCGGCAATCCGCTCAATCAGTTCAGACCGGGTCATCGTCGTTTTTCCTTTCCCTGCCATTCCCGGAATGCCTAAGAGATCCTGCAGACCTTGTTAGACACCGCTTATTGTTCAAAAGCGCCTTAAATAACCAGACTGTTTCTACACTAGCTAACCCACACCGAGAAATCAAGCAACCCTTTGATTAGCCCACACATTTCATAAGAATACCTGCCACTTCCTGTTCCCGGCAGAGAGCGAAGCAATACAATGGCTAAATCTCACACAACCTTTTGATCAAAAAAAACCGCGAGGCAAAAGCACTCGCGGTTTTTTTGCTCTCAGCGGCAGCTTTTCAAACAAAAGCACCCCATGAGCAATCAGGAACAGGATGGATTACTTGTTTTCCATCTGAGCCTTGATCAGATCACCAATGGTGGTCGGACCGGCAGCTTCTTCGTCCTGCTTGGTACGCAGCTCTTTCATCGCTGCTTTTTCATCGGCCTGGTCTTTCGCTTTGATCGACAGGCTGATGTTGCGGTTCTTGCGGTCGATGCTGATGATACGAGCTTCGACTTCTTCACCTTCTTTCAGGACGTTAGTTGCGTCTTCAACGCGGTCAACACTGATCTCAGAAGCTTTCAGGGTAGCCAGAACGTCTTCCGCCAGCTCGACAACAGCCGCTTTGGCAGTGACTTCCTTAACGATACCCTTAACAACAGAACCTTTTTCATTCAGGCCAGCGTAGGCATTGAATGGGTCTTCGGACAGTTGCTTGATACCCAGGGAGATACGCTCACGCTCAGCGTCAATCGCCAGGATAACCGCTTCTACTTCGTCACCCTTACGGTACTGACGAACAGCTTCTTCACCGGTTTCGTTCCAGGAGATGTCAGACAGGTGAACCAGACCGTCGATACCACCGTCCAGACCGATAAAGATACCAAAGTCAGTGATAGACTTGATCTTGCCAGCCAGCTTGTCGCCCTTGTTGAAGGAGCCGGAGAAGTCTTCCCATGGGTTGGTCTTGCATTGCTTGATACCCAGAGAAATACGACGACGCTCTTCGTCAATGTCCAGAACCTGTACTTCAACTTCGTCACCCAGGTTAACAACCTTGGATGGGTGAATGTTCTTGTTGGTCCAGTCCATTTCAGAAACGTGTACCAGGCCTTCAACACCTTCTTCCAGCTCAACGAAGCAGCCGTAGTCAGTCAGGTTGGTTACGCGGCCAGAAGCACGGGCACCTTCAGGGAAGCGCTTGGTGATTGCAACCCATGGATCTTCACCCAGCTGCTTGAGACCCAGGGATACACGGTTACGGTCACGGTCAAACTTCAGAACCTTAACGTTGATTTCGTCACCAACGTTAACGATTTCGCTAGGATGCTTGATGCGCTTCCAGGCCATGTCAGTGATGTGCAGCAGGCCGTCGACGCCGCCCAGGTCAACGAAGGCACCGTAGTCAGTCAGGTTCTTGACGATACCCTTAACTTCCAGACCTTCCTGCAGAGAGCCCAGCAGCTGCTCACGCTCAGCACTGTTTTCAGCTTCCAGAACGCTGCGACGGGAAACCACCACGTTGTTACGCTTCTGGTCCAGCTTGATAACCTTGAACTCAAGCTCTTTGCCTTCCAGGTGCGCCGTGTCGCGAACCGGACGAACGTCTACCAGAGAGCCTGGCAGGAACGCACGGATAGTCGCCACGTCAACAGTGAAGCCACCCTTGACCTTGCCACTGATAACACCCTTAACAACGTCTTCAGCTTCGAAGGCTTTTTCCAGTTCCTTCCAGGCTTCCATACGCTTGGCTTTTTCACGGGACAGACGAGTCTCACCGAAACCGTCTTCTACCGCGTCCAGAGCTACCTGGACTTCATCACCAATAGCGATGGTCAGTTCACCGTTCTCATCCTGGAACTGAGCCTTGGGAATAACACCTTCAGACTTCAGGCCAGCATGAACAGTTACCCAGTCACTGTCGATATCAACCACAACACCACTGACAATGGCGCCTGGCTTCATTTCGATTTCTTTCAGGCTCTCTTCAAACAGTTCTGCAAAGCTTTCGCTCATGATTTTTCCTGTGACAGTGTACGCATCTGCAAAGTCTCTGCCATATCAGCAAAAAACCAGCCAATGATAACCGGATAACGTACACTGGTTGTCATCCACACCGCCAGCCGGAGTGGGTTACTTTAATCAGGTTCGAATCTGCAATGCTGGCTTTACGCCAGAAACGAACCTCCAGATAACGTTGAGTGCAACTTATGGCGCACTCAGGTTTGCTGAAGTGGCGAACCCACTTCCCTGGCAGGCTGTCAGGAAAATCCTAAACCAGCCCTCTCAGGCGCATCTGTTCCAGCACCTTGTTGAATACCTCCTGGATACTCATGCGGGTACTGTCAAGAATGATGGCATCATCGGCAGGCTTGAGCGGCGCTACAGCTCTTTGGCTATCTCGCTCATCTCTGGCCTGAATATCTGCCAAAAGGCGATCAAAACTAGCATCAATCCCTTTTTGATGCAACTGGTCATAACGTCTTTTGGCCCGCTCTTCGGCGCTGGCGGTCAGGAAGACTTTCAGCGACGCATCGGGAAACACCACCGTCCCCATATCACGGCCATCAGCCACCAGACCCGGCAGCTCGGCAAAGTCGCGCTGGCGTTGCAACAGCGCCGCCCGAACACCCGGCAGTGCCGCAACCCTGGAAGCCATGGCACCCACCTCTTCCGTGCGCAGACTCGCGCCCACCCGCTCACCTTCGAGAATAATGGTCAGACCTGCACCTGATTCTGATGGTAAGAACTGCACATCAAGGTGGCCTGCCAAAACCTCCAGCGATGATTCATCGGCAAAACCAACCCCATGATTCATCGCTGCCAGGGCGGTTAACCGATACAACGCCCCACTGTCCAGCAACCTCCAGCCAAGCTCTCTGGCCAGCAGGGCTGCAATCGTTCCCTTGCCAGACCCGCTGGGACCATCAATGGTGACCACTGTCACTGGTGTCTGAGACTCACTCACTGGTATTTACCTTTACCACAATACGCATACCGGCTCGATTGGCCAGGCCTGCAAAATCCGGGAATGAAGTCGCCACATTGGCACAGTCAAGAATGCGAATATCGTCCTTTGCCCGCAGTGCAGCTACTGCGAATGACATGGCAATCCGGTGATCGCCATGGCTGTCAATAGTGCCACCGTTAAATACAGGCTTCCCCTTCTTTTCAGAAGCAGCATTACCGGAACCATTGATCATCATACCATCAGACAATGGTTGTGCATCAATACCCAGGGCAATCAAGCCATCGGCCATGGCCTGAATCCGGTCACTCTCTTTCACCCGAAGCTCACGGGCACCCGTGAGCAGCGTTCTGCCTTCTGCACAGGCTGCTGCAACAAACAGCACCGGAAATTCATCAATGGCGATGGGCACCAGACGCTCAGGAATATCAATACCCTTCAGCGGCGCAGAACGCACCACCAGGTCGGCCACGGGCTCGCCACCCACAACGGACTCGTTTTCAATGGTAATATCCGCTCCCATCAGCTGCAGAATCTCAACCACACCAGAACGGGTCGGGTTCATGCCAACATGGCAAAGACGAACCTCTGACCCCTCGGCGATTGAGGCCGCCACCATAAAGAACGCCGCTGAAGACACATCGGAGGGCACATCGATTCGGGTAGCTGTCAGCTTGCCCCCTCCTTTAATCGCGACCCTGCTGCCATTCTCACCATCGACAGAGACCGTATAACCAAAGCCATTCAGCATACGGTTGGTGTGGTCACGAACAATACCCGGAGCAACCGTCACCGTTTCACCATCTGCGTACATGCCCGCCAGCAACAGGCAGGACTGCACCTGGGCCGAAGCCATTGGCAGATGATACTCAATACCCTGCAACCGTGTACCGCCTTTGATCTTCAGTGGTGGGCGACCACCTTCTGAGGTCTCGATGGTGGCACCCATCTGGCCAAGCGGGTCCACCACCCGATTCATGGGGCGACCGGACAGGGAGTGATCACCGGTTAACGTAACATCAAAGGACTGGGCTGCCATCAACCCGGCCATCAAGCGCATGGCAGTACCGGCATTACCGAGATAAAGCGGTCCTTCCGGCGGCTTGAGGCCATGCATGCCAACCCCCTGAATGGTGACCTTGCCAAGATAGGGGCCATCAATCTGAACCCCCATATCCCGAAATGCCTTCAGGGTTGCCAGGGCATCCTCGCCTTCGAGAAACCCTTCAATCACTGTTTCCCCTTCCGCCAGGGCACCGAGCATGATGGAACGATGAGAGATAGACTTATCTCCGGGAACACGTAACTCACCGGAGATAGACCCTCCCGGGCTGGCAATAAATGTCTGGGTACTTTCTTTCATAGTGTCCATAACTTCTTTATCTGAATCTTCACCTTCAATCAGCACTGAGCCCGAAAAACCAGTCGTCATGACAGAATCAGGCAATGGCTTCACCCGCTGTTTCCTGCTCTCCAGCAGAGAAGAGAAATGCTGACGCGCTGATTGCGCACGACTGAATATTCCCAGCAGCGACTGACTGTTTTTCTGCACAATCGCTTCCCGGAGTACCTGAAGGCCCTCGGTAAATTCATCCAGCGCTTCCAGCACCGCCTGATGATTACCCAGCGCCACATCATGCCACATAATAGGATCGCTGCCAGCGATCCGGGTAAAATCCCGGAAGCCGCCCGCAGCAAAGCGAAAAATATCCTGATTATCCGGATTTCCGGCCAGCGTATCCACCAGTGAGAATGCCAGGAAATGGGGAAGGTGGCTGGTCTTTGCCAGAACCTCATCATGATGACAGGGATCCATACTGGTGACCACTGCCCCACAGGCCTCCCAAAGCATCCTGACCTTTGCCAGCGCAAGGGAGTCGGTATTTGCCAACGGGGTCAGGATGACGTCATGGGCCTGAAACAGAGTAGCTTTTGCGGCACCAACACCACTTTTTTCCGACCCTGCAATTGGATGGCCGGGTACCAGCCAGGAGGGAACTTTGCCAAAAACCTCATGGGCGGCATCCAGCAGCGCTTTTTTACTGGACCCCGCATCGGTAATCACTTTTTCAGCAGGAATACCTTCGGACAAGCAGGAAGATAGCTGCGCAAGAACGGGCTTCATTGCCAGCATGGGCACGGCCAGCATAATCACATCAGCAGCGGCAACACCGGCGGAGAGGCTTTCGCAGCCAAAATCAATGATCCCGAGCGCCTCAGCCTCTTCCAGTGAGGCTTTATTCTGGTCATAACCATACACCTGCCGACACACACCGGCAGACTTGACCGCCGCTGCAAAAGATCCCCCGGATCAGGCCCAACCCAACCACCAGCAGTGTATCAACTGTTTTCACAAACGCACTCCTTACGACGACTGGCCAAGAACCTGGCTCAGCGCTTCCAGACAACGACGATTTTCTTCCGGCAAACCAATGGAAATGCGAAGGTGCTCAGGCATGCCGTAATTGGCCACTGGCCGAACAATAATGCCTTTGGACAACAACCCTTCATAGACCGACATGGCATTACGCTTGAGATCGACGGTGATGAAATTTCCCGATGAAGGGATCCAGTCCAGCCCAAGGCCGGCAAACCCCTGCTCCAGAAATGCCATCCCCTGTTGATTAATCTCAATGGACTGCTGCAGATAAGCTTCATCCTTCAGCGCGGCAACCGCACCGAACTGAGCAGGAAGATTCAGGTTAAATGGCTGCCTCAATCGGTTCAGCACATCGGCTATTTCAGGATTGGATATCGAGTAACCGACCCGGGCCCCCGCCAGCCCATAAGCCTTGGAAAAGGTTCGGGTCACCACCAGATTGGGATAGCGGTCAAGCAGATCGATACCATCAGGCAGGTCACCACCCACCCCATACTCAAAATAGGCCTCATCAAGGACAACGATCACCTCTTTTGGCACCTTGCCCAGAAAACCCAGCAGATCCTGTTCACTGAAGCTGGTACCGGTGGGATTATTAGGGTTTGCCAGGAAGACAATCCGGGTATTGGCCTGAATCGCTTCCGCCATGGCATCCAGATCATGACCATAGTTCAGCGCTGGAACCACAATACTCTCAGCACCGACGGCCTTCACAGCCAGAGGATAAACAACAAAAGCATACTGAGAAAAAACCGCAGAACTGCTGGTATCCAGAAACGACTCCGCCAGAAGCACCAGCACATCATTGGACCCATTGCCCAGGGTTAACTGCTCCGGTGCTACCTTCAGTTTTTCTGCCAGCGCCTGTTTTAACTGATAACTGCTGCCATCGGGATAACGGGCCAGCTCTGCCAGGGATTCGGCCATTGCTTTCAGCGCGGCAGGTGGTGGCCCCAGAGGGTTTTCATTACTGGCCAGTTTGACAATATCCTCAACCTTCAAGCCCTGCTCCCTGGCAAGCTCCTCAATAGGCTTGCCTGGTTGATAAGGACTCATTTCTCTTACTCCGGGTACCGCCAGTTGCAGAAAATCACAGGACATAATTTGACCTTCAGTTGGGTTATTACACTTGAAAACGGGCTCACTCACCAGGGCCTGTTGACGTTTCGTTGCGTGCTCAGTGGCTCAGAAAGGCGTCATATGCGCGAAAGACTTGCGCAGCGCGTAGTTATTCTACGCCAAGCACGTCTGACAAAGCAGATGGTGCCTTTCTGAGCCACCCTTCGGGCGTATCAGGCGCCCCTATGACTTCGTTGCGGCATTTTGAAAGGCAACCAGCCTTCCTGCAATGCCGCGCCTCGTCATAGGAGCGCCCTGATACGCTGAGCACGCAACGAAACGTCAACAGGCCCTAAAGACAATGAAAAAGCCATTTCCAACTCGTGGCAATTTTTATTGATTATGGAAAATTTCAGCGGTTATACGCTTGCCGGGCAAATACAGCCTGAAAATGTTGTTATCAGCTTCAACTATTGTCAAGAAGATAATCCCGAGGGGAATTTAAGTACTGACGACTAAGACAAATACAGTCCCTGGTTATAGATAAGTTCCCATGAGGGGCTTATAAAGATAGGCTTTCAGCGTAGGACCCAGCGGCAGATCCTGTACCGATTCTGACAACGGTTGTCCGGTATTTTTCCGGTGTTTAACCAGGCGCGAGCGAATAGCGGTACGGGCGCAGGCCTGAAGTGATTGGGGGTGAAAACTAACCGGCTTATTATCCGAATCGATGCTGTCAAACCTGCCGACCGCTGCCATCAGTTCGTCCATTTTGTCGATTCTGCCCATAGCCAAATGCAAAGGTGTTCTCCTATTCCAATCTAGCGCCTTATAGTTGGCACCCTCAGCCACCAATACTTGTACTTTCTTGCCTGAACCACTAAATACTGCTTCATGCAGCGGGGTGTATTGTGTAGTTCTTTCCCTGGCTTCAAGATTGGCTCCCTCGGACAGAAGTACCTCCATATACCGCAAGTCGGAGCACATAGAGATAGCCGCAAGATGCAATGGTGTCCGTTGAAATTCATCAGCAGCCTCAATATTGGCACCTGCGAACAGAAGCGCCTTGGCCGCCTCCAGTCTGTCATGATGTGTAATCGCACACATTAGTGGCGTTGCTTTATCATTATCCTTGGCCTCAATATCGGCTCCCCAAGCCAGCAGCTCGTTGACAATCTCACGGCTACGGGCTTTGTGCAACGGAGTTTGACCATAACAATCGCGGGCATTAAGGCAGGCATCTGCAGCCAGAAGAACATTGAGAACGTCCGGGTTTTCCGACATTACCGCAAGAAATAGCGGGGTTTTGCCAGACCAGTCCCTGGCCTCAATATCAGCCCCCTGTTCCAACAACGCCTGCACCGATCCCAGGTCACCATTCCCAGCTGCCTTGAGCAGATTTTTGTCCTCCGATGACAGTTCGTCTGCTGCGCCAAACAGAGCATTTGTAACGACTCTCAACAGTGTAATCATAACGACTTCCACATCGTCCAGTGTTTGGTTAACGCCGGGACAAGACTACTTTCTGGATCGTCAGCTCCAGCTATTACTGCCAGGAAGACAGTCTCGTGAGGCGTTTAGGTAATGACGACTGAACTTTTTTTCTGCCCGATCGTCTAAATCAGTCGTACGGCTTTTTCAGTGCTAATTCTCTAAGCCAGGCATAACAATTTAATGCAGGAGCAACTGCTGCACAGCACAGATTATTCCCGGACAGCCTCCCGGAGAGTTTGGCATATTCATTATGCAGGGTGACCGAAAACAAGGATTACCAACCCCTGTTAACAGTCATGTGCCGCTGGACATTGAGCAATGAAAATTTTGGAGACAGTTTCATGATTAATTCAACCGGTCATCAACGGATCCCTCCATCTGATCCACCTGCCAGGCTCCCGGGATTGGCAGACCACGGGCCATCAAGCCGTTATTCGTCAATTTCCCCTTTTGCCGGAAAGTGTGTCGCCGTTGCCGGGGGCGGCTCTGAACCCATTGAGCCAGCATCATCAACATCTGCAATTGCCATATCTGCACGGAGTGTTGAATCCGGCGTTGCCTCTGACCCACTGCCTGCAAAACAACCGGGTGACTTTGTCAAATGGGGAGAGTTGGACCAGCAAATCAGAGAAAGCCTAACGTGCTTCAATGTGTATGTGTTCGCCATTTATCTGAATCTTCCGTTAAATCAATTATATAAACTCGAGCAAAAATTTCCGAATCAGCATGATGCAACTACACCTTTTCATCTGCTGGAAGACTTTTTAACTCTGGAAAATCATAAGTTAACCTATGAACAATGGCTCATAGTGCTGGCGAATACCTCAAGACCAGAACTGGTGAAATTGTATTGTGAAAAGTCGGGTGTTGCCATTGACCAGAGTCAGTTCCTGTCTGGCTGGCCTGCCTGTGTAAAGGCTACAGATAATGATGCTGCGCTGAATCACAAGCTGAATATTTTCAAGCTGATCAAGATCTTTCAAATAGAAAAACGCCCTTTTTTTTATAATATTCCGCCGGCAACATTAGCCTATGCTGCCGGATACCCCGACCTGATGGATGATCAGGATATTAAACAATGCTTTGACGTAGCAAACTTTTATGTAAACACACTCCTGTTTAAGAAAATCCTGGATAAACACGGTGGGAGCATTACCACTAATGAGATAGTTAAAATAATGCACAATCCTGAGATTATGCTCATCAACTGTGCATACCGCCTCATTGAATCCCTGAAAGGCAACACCATACCTTTTTCCGCAGCCATAACTTAAGCTGGAATCAGCAGATTGTCGATCTGACATTCCAGCTTTCAGTGCTTGGGATAAACGCTGAACATTTGGGCCGGGCACTGGGGGTACCGTTGCATATCATCCAGAAAATTGTTGATAGAGATTATAACTTGGTAAGCAATCAAGAAATGTTCGATGATTTATTCAATCAAGCAATCCTTTGCTCACCCCGACTCACACCCGGGCACATTATCCATGCACTGCGGGAAGCAGGCAGTGCCAGTGGTTGTCGCGAAGAGTTAGAAAAATGGATAGAAAAGGATAAAAAATCAGACAAAAGGAATACATGTTTACCCTGGCTAAACGAATTCACTCCTGAAGAGTTACCTGAACTCAAACCACTCTATCGGCCAGAAGATGACAACTCTAACGGGATTGTCAGTTCGCAACCGTTGACCCTGGATTTTTTGCGTAACCTGCCATTAAGCCATAACTGGTTTTTGATTGGTTTAACCATGGGGCTGTCAGGGGATGAGCTGGAAAGGATTGGTTCCAGAACGATCTTTGAAAACGGTGCGCCAGACAAAAAAAGGCTGAGCCTTGCAGCTCCGGAATTATCCCGAACACTGGTTCTAAAGAGGTTGGAAACAGGTCATCTTTACCAGGCACTGAAGATTCTGGATGATCAGGCAACACTGGCTTACTTTCCAAAGCATTCGGATGACCAACCTGAAAAAAAATTACCCGGGAAGATCGCTAAAGCCACCAGACAGGGACAATTAATGGCCCGGGTTGTTCCTTATTTCGGTTCGGAAAGCATAAAATTTCTCAACGCTATGATGAGCACAGTTGCAACAAGTCGAATTACTTTCAAATCATTGAAAAGGCCACCCACTGTCAATCCAGCTACTGAACCGCCCCCCCCCCGAAGTCAGTAAAAACAGAGCCTTCCATTGCTAATGCAAACAACGTCGCCCCGATGCTTGAACGGAGTGTCATCTCCGGCACTGAATATTCCCGGTTGCCTGACACACCACTGGACGGCACTGTATACTGGAATAATTTGGGCGATAAATTTACCCGGGGCATATCACCCGAGGACCAGGTACTGTTTGCCATATATCTGGGATTTCCAATAGCCGATATTGCCAACATTTTAGAAACTGCAAGTCATCAGCAATATGCACATGCTAACTATTTATCCCTGCCTGTCGTCAATCGACAAGATAAAGCAATCATGAAAAAACTGCTGATAACCCATAAAAAACTGCATACAATGCTGTTGGGTATTTCAAGATTTGATCTGGTTAATTTGCACTGTAAAATTTTTGGTATTGTATTTGACCAGAGTCGGCTCGGGACTCAATCGCCTCCCTTTGTAGAGACTGTTGATGCCAATGCTGAGCTGGATTATCAGCTGGATTTCTTCAAGTTACATAAGATCGTCAAAAAAGATGACTATCAGGTTTGCACAGTTCCGGAGGCAACAATTGCCTTTGCGGCCGGATATCCGGAACTGATGATGGATCAGGATCTGCAATCTATCCCAAAAAGAGTCAACCGATTTTCAACCATGATTTTGCTGAAGAGGATTCTGGACAAACAAGGGGGGGTCATGACCACAAATGAGCTGGTAAAAATAATGAGCCACCCTGAGATTATGGCCATCCGTTGTGCACATCGTTTCATTGAGGCCTTAAGAGGTCACCCAGTAACTTTTAGCCTTGTAAATGAAGGCAATTTGTCTAGACAAATGCTTTGTTTGGCTGACGGAATTGCAAAGATCAAGATACCTGCTGACGCCATTGGTAATGCCCTTGGGGTGTCATTGCCAATAATCCAGAGCATTCTCAAGGAATCATTTGTTGATGAAGCCGACCATGATCAGATATACGAACTACTGCTTGCAGCAACTCATTGTCAGCCCGGGCTGCTGACTCCGGCACATATCTTATATGCTCTACGCGAAGCTGCAGGACCCAGACTGGAAGGAAAGTTAAATCGCTACATTGCAATTAACAGAAAGAAATTGTCTTTATTTCTGGAGCCCGGTTCTGAGCAGCCCCCTGCCATCAAACCACTCTATCGCCAGAATGATGACAGCTCTGTCACCACGACCAGTTCACTACCGCTAACCCCGGATTTTCTGCGTCGTTTACCATTGAGCCATAACTGGTTTTTGATTGGTTTAGCCATAGGATTACCCGTGGATGAGTTACGGGAAATGGACCAAAAGACCAGAGATAAAAATAATGAGGTTAAGCAAGCGAAGCAGAGCATTGCAGCCTGTTACCTGTCCCATAAACTTGCGGAACTGGGTAAGAGGGGCGTAGAAACAGGTCACCTCTTTCGGGTATTGCATAATTTGGATGATCAGATAGCACTGCATTATTTTCCGGAGCATCTGTCAGCTGCGCCTGAAAAAGAATTACCAGTGGACATTGCTAACGCCATGGAACAGGCACAATCTGCACTCAAGTTGCTCAACACAGTTGATCAAAAAGAGTTGGAAAAAATTCTGTCTGGTTACAATCGTTATAATCAGATGGAACTAGAGTTCTGGATATAGACCGGAAATGCCTCCCGTGGAAATCCCCAGGTAAGGCAGGTAGCAACCTGCCCTGCACTTTGACCGCCAAGCATATTCATTGTGCAGCGTGGTAGAAAAGTCAGCTTATAAGGCTCATCACCGGTCATGAGCCTTTGGATATTTAACCATCATCATCCCTGTCCGCTTAATACAACAACGATCAGAGAACACCCTTGGGGTAAGAACCAAGCACACGGAGGTCATTGGCACGCTCACCCAACTTCTCCAGCACCTTGCCAACGACAGGGTCATCCTGATGACCTTCAAAATCCACAAAAAACACATAGTTCCAGATTCCGGTTCTGGATGGGCGGGTCTCAACCCGTGTCAGGTCGATATTGTGAACATGGAAAGGCTCAAGAATCGCATGGAGCGCTCCCGGCTGGTTGCGCATGCTAATGACCACTGACGTCTTGTCATCACCACTGGGTGGAACCGGCTGATTGCCAATGATCAAAAACCGGGTTGAGTTATCTGGGCGGTCTTCAATTTTCTCGGCAATTTTTTCCAGACCATACATTTCTGCCGCCATATCACCGGCAATGGCCGCAGAATTCCACTCACCCTTGACCCGCTTCGCTGCTTCTGCGTTGGAGCTGACCGCCACCCGCTCGGCCATGGGCCAGTGGGAGTCCAGCCACTTGCGACACTGGGCAAACGACTGGGCATGGGAGTAGATGCGGGTAATATGATCCCGCCGGGTGTTTTCTGAAATCATCATGTGTTGATGGATGCGCAGTACCACTTCACCACAGATCTTCAGTGAAGAGTCCAGAAAGCTGTCCAGGGTATGACTGACCACACCTTCCGTGGAGTTTTCCACCGGCACCACACCATAGTGGACCGCACCGGCAGCCACTTCCCGGAATACCTCATCAATGGCCGCCATAGGCACGCAAACCGCAGAGTGGCCGAAGTGCTTCAGGGAAGCCTGCTGGGTAAATGTGCCTTCCGGCCCCAGAAAAGCCACCTTGACCGGATCTTCCAACGCCAGACAGGCAGACATGATTTCACGGAACAGACGGGCCATCTCTTCGTCATTCAAAGGCCCGTCATTTTTCTTCATGATATTACGAAGTACCTGAGCTTCGCGCTCAGGTCGGTAAAACACAGCAGAGGGGTCAGCTTCTGTTTTTACACGGGCCACTTCCTGGGCACATCGCGCACGTTCGCTGATCAGATCAAGGATTTGCTGATCCAGCGAATCAATTTGAATTCGCAACTGCCCCAACTTCTCTTCTGCCATTATCCATACCGCCGTTCAAATTCTTTCATGAAGTCAATAAGAGCATCCACATGCTGCTCTGGCACTGCATTATAGATACTTGCCCGCATACCGCCTACCGCCTTGTGCCCTTTCAGGTAACGAAAACCTGCCTGTTCGGACTCGGCAAGGAACGTTGCATCCAGTTCCGGGTTGATCAGTGTAAACGGCACATTCATGCGGGAGCGCCACTTTGGGTCCACCGGGTTCTGATAAAAACCGGAGCCATCAATCTGAGCGTACAGCTTGCTGGCCTTGCGCTCATTGAGCGCATTGATCGCTGCAAGCCCACCCTGTTTTTTCAGCCATTTAAAGACCAGACCGGCAAGGTACCAGGCAAAGGTTGGCGGCGTGTTGTACATGGAATCATTGCCCGCTTGCAGCTTATAGTCCAGCACCGCAGGACACATCAATGAACCGCGCTCCAACAGGTCTTCACGAACAATCACTACGGTAAGACCGGCCGGGCCAATATTCTTCTGGGCACCGGCATAAATAACACCAAACTTGCTGACATCCAGCGGGCCGGACAAGATATTGGAAGACATATCCGCCACCAGCGGCACATCACCGGTCTCCGGTATAAATGAAAACTCAAGACCACCGATGGTCTCATTGGGCGTGTAGTGCAAATAAGCGGCATCTTTACTTATCCGCCACTGGTCTTCGGCAGGCATCGCATTAAAGCCTCTGTCCTTGCCATCAGCAACAATATTCACATCCAGGTAGCGCTGGGCTTCTTTAATAGCTGACTGGGCCCAGTAACCACTGTTGACATAGTCAGCAAAAACCTTGTCTCCCTTAAGGTTCAATGGCACCGCCGCAAACTGCCCCCGGGCTCCCCCTTGCAGAAAAAGCACCTTGTAGTTATCAGGGATCATAAACAGATCACGCAGGTCTTTTTCGGCCCCATGGGCAACCGCGAGAAACTCCTTGCCCCGATGACTCACTTCCATTACCGAAGCGCCCACGTCCTGCCAGTTCATCATCTCATCCCGGGCCTGCTGCAGCACCTCATAGGGAATCGGTGCAGGTCCGGCTGAAAAGTTGTAAACCCGATTATCCAGCTGCGCCAGAACATCATTTACACCATCTGTTACACAAGGCTTCACAATGACTCCCTCGCCACTAAACGGCGGTTTACCCCGGGACAAACTCTCTGACTCCGGGTGAGTAACTGTATCATGATGAAAAACGCCAGCACTGGGCTGGCGTTTTTCAAACTATCAGGATTCTACCGTCCCTTCGCTGGCAATGGGATCATCCTGCCCTTCAGTCTCAAGCTCAGGCGCATCCACAGCCTCTGGCTCCTCAACACGGGCAACACCCACCAGTTTTTCACCGTCAGAGACACGGATCAGCGTAACCCCCTGGGTATTACGACTCAGTGAAGAGACGCCATCAACCCCGGTTCTCACCAGTGTTCCCTGGTCAGAAATCAGCATAATCTGCTCGCCGCTCTTCACCTGGATAGCACCCACGATTTCACCGTTGCGCTCCGTGCACTGCATGGAGATAACCCCCTGACCACCACGGCTGGTGAGTCGGAACTCATCAACGGCAGTGCGTTTACCGTAACCTTTGGCGCTGGCCGTCAGAATCTGGGTATCTTCCTCCGGAATAATCAGAGAGATAATCCGCTGACCTTCAGGCAGCTTCATACCACGGACACCACGGGCTGTCCGGCCCATGGCACGAACATCGGTCTCCTCAAAGCGAACCGCCTTACCACCGTTAGACAGCAGCATCACCTGCTTTTCTCCGGTAGTAATTTCAGCCCCCACCAGGGTATCCCCTTCATCCAGACCCAGGGCGATCAGGCCGGAGGAGCGTGGGCGGGCAAACTGCTCCAAAGGTGTCTTCTTCACCGTGCCATTGAGCGTCGCCATAAAGACAAAATGACCTTCGGTAAACTCTTCCACCGGCAGCATGGCGGTGATTTTCTCATTCTGCTCCAGCGGCAGAATATTAACGATCGGTCGACCACGGGAGGTTCTGCCCGCCTGGGGGATCTGATAGACCTTCAACCAGTAGACCTTACCCTTGCTGGAGAAGCAGAGGATCTGGGTATGGGTGTTAGCCACCAGCATATGCTCGACATAGTCCTCTTCCTTAACGGAAGCCGCTGACTTGCCACGACCACCTCGACGCTGTGCCTGATAGGTATCCAGGGGCGTGGTCTTGGCATAGCCACCGTGGGACAGGGTGACCACCATATCCTCTTCATCAATCAGGTCTTCAACCGTCAAGTCACGACGGGAGCTGGTGATCTCGGTACGACGCTCATCACCAAATTCATCCCGAACCTGCTCAAGCTCTTCCCGGATGACGGCACGCAGCTTCATTGGGTCACAGAGGATCAGAATCAGCTCGGCAATTTTCTCCAGCAGCTCACGGTATTCAGACAGCAGCTTCTCATGCTCAAGACCGGTCAGTCGGTGCAGTCGCATTTCCAGAATGGCCTGAGCCTGAACCGGAGACAGGTAATAAAGCCCATCCCTGAGACCATAAGCCTCAGGCAGATCATCTGGACGACAGGCATCGGCACCGGCACGCTCGGCCATCTCCATCATATGGCCGGGATTCCAACCCTTGGCGATCAGCTTTTCTTTCGCTTCCGCCGGTGTTGGCGAGTCCTTGATCAGCTGGATAACCGGATCAATGTTGGACAAAGCAACAGCCAGACCTTCCAGAATATGACCTCGCTCACGGGCCTTTCTCAGCTCATAAACGGTCCGGCGGGTGACCACCTCACGGCGGTGACGGATAAAGGCTTCCAGGAACTCTTTCAGGTTGAGCAGCTTGGGCTGACCGTCCACCAGAGCCACCAGGTTGATGCCAAAAACGGACTCAAGCTGGGTCTGGGCATACAGGTTATTGAGCACCACCTCGGCATTTTCACCACGGCGAAGCTCGATCACCACACGCAGGCCGTCTTTGTCAGACTCATCGCGCAGCTCGGAAATACCCTCAATCTTGCGGTCTTTCACCAGCTCGGCAATCTTCTCAATAAGGCGCGCCTTATTCAGCTGATAAGGGATCTCGGTAACAATAATGGTGCTTTTGTTTTTCTTTTCATCGTGCTCGATATCGGCCCTGGCACGAATGTAGATACGACCACGACCAGAGCGATAGGCCTGAAGGATACCAGCCCGACCATTGATAATCGCTGCGGTAGGGAAGTCAGGACCCGGGATGTACTCCATCAGGTCATCAACCGTCAGCGCTTCATCATCCAGCAGCGCCAGACAGCCATTCACCACCTCGGTCATATTGTGAGGCGGGATATTAGTGGCCATGCCCACCGCGATACCGGCCGAGCCATTCACCAGCAGGTTAGGGACACGGGTGGGTAAAACGGCAGGAATCTGCTCTGTGCCATCGTAGTTAGGCACATAGTCTACGGTTTCCTTGTCGAGATCCGCCAGCAACTGATGGGCGATCTTGTCCATCCGGATTTCCGTGTAACGCATCGCTGCGGCGGAGTCACCGTCAATGGAGCCGAAGTTGCCCTGACCATCAACCAGCATGTAGCGCAGGGAAAATGGCTGCGCCATCCGGACAATGGTGTCATAGACTGCAGAGTCGCCGTGGGGATGGTATTTACCGATCACATCCCCGACCACACGGGCAGATTTTTTGTAAGGTTTGTTCCAGTCGTTGCCCAGTTCGCTCATGGCGAACAGTACGCGCCGGTGCACGGGCTTGAGCCCGTCACGTACATCAGGCAGGGCACGACCAACGATGACACTCATGGCGTAGTCCAGATAGGACTGCTTGAGTTCATCTTCAATATTTACCGGGAGAATCTCTTTGGCAATTTCAGTCATGGAAACCCAGTCGTCCTTTTGCTTACGGCCAACAGATAGCGGTCAGCATCCATCCCAGTTCTGTGGACCAGGACACCGATAATAAAGTCTTATCCAAACAGAAAAAATGCTCTTTCCCAGAGCATCTCAATGGAATGATCGCCTAAGGTAATTGATTTTCAAAACCGCCATGTTACCACAATTCATGCCTTATCCGCGAGATGCATCAACCACTTTGGGAATATGTTTTTTGCCGGTCCATCAATGACACAGGGCAGACAACCGCTTTCAGGAAATCGCCAAAAAAGTACCAACTGGGTAAACCTGTGTTTTTTCCTGAACCGGACTAGATTTGAAGTAAGCACTGACGCTTGATACTTAAACTCAACAAAGGATTGTTACCATGCAGATAGGAGAAGAATTCCTCCGTGGAATGGGTATAGACCCGAATGTATATAACAAAGTTTCTGAGCACGTAGACTTGGCAGCTGCTTGTTCACGCAAAGTAAAGCAGGCATGGTTTGAGAATAAATGGTCTGTCGAAGCCAAAAACGAATTAAAGAACCTTGTCAATTATCTGGCTTCTGCAATCGACCATGGTACAGATGTAAAAGAGGATCTCAAAAAAGCACTTGCCGACCGTGCCCTTCAGAAGGCTGAGGCGGTAAGTAACAAAACAAAAGCAACTAAAACAGCACCTGCTGAAAAAAATGAGCCTGCCGTTGAAGCGACTAAACCGGTTAAACCAGGTAATCCCGGAAAGCTGGACCCCAGTCGTCTCGCCCCCTATGAAAAAAAAGCAGCACTGACTATTGACAGCCTGAACTTTTTTTATAAAACCAGGCCAGTTGAGGGGATTGATGGAGAGATTACAGGCGTACTGAAGTTCAATTTTTCACTCCCGGGCAACTCCAGAACTTAGCACTGTGGTCGGCTGCAGGATTAACGGTATAATCCGCAGATATGGCAGCCCTGACTGCCTCAATTACACTGCTTTGACGGATCAGAACAATGCCCGACATGCGCTCAGCCCAAAATGTGGACCTCGGAGAAATCGCCAAGTTTGAAGAACTGGCCAGCCGCTGGTGGGACCCGGACAGTGAGTTCAGGCCACTTCATGAGATCAATCCCCTGCGTCTGAATTATATTGATGAACGTGTTGGACTGGCCGGAAAACAAGTGATTGATATTGGCTGCGGTGGCGGCATTCTGAGTGAGTCCATGGCGCAACGGGGTGCCCGGGTCACTGGCATTGACATGGGCGAAGCCCCCCTGTCTGTGGCCCGCCTGCACAGTATGGAAAGTGGTGTTGAGGTGAACTATCGCCGAATTACCGCTGAGGAGCTGGCCGAAGAGATGCCCGGCCAATTCGATGTGGTGACCTGCCTGGAAATGCTGGAGCACGTTCCCGACCCGGCTTCCGTCATCAAAGCCTGCAGCAAACTCCTGAAACCCGGTGGACAGATCTTTTTTGCCACGATCAACCGCAACCCCAAATCATTCCTGTTTGCCATTGTCGGTGCGGAATACATACTCAAACTGCTGCCAAAAGGCACTCATGAGCACAAGAAATTTATCAAGCCCAGTGAATTGACCCGGGACATGAGAAAAGCGGGACTGAATATTCATGACATGACCGGGATGACCTACAATCCTTTGACGAAAGTGTACCGGCTTAACCCGAAGGATGTAGACGTCAATTACCTGATTTATGGCTCAAAGTCAGCCACCCCTTAACTGATGGCTCAGTTTCTGGCAACGAGAACCACTGCCATCCGGGAAATAACCAAGAGTAACGATGATGAAAGCCATTGAAGGCGTTTTTTTGATCTGGACGGCACCCTGCTGGACACCGCAGAAGACTTTGTGATTACCGTGAATCAAATGCTGGCAGATCACCAGCACCCGGCAATGGATAGCCATTTGATTCGGCAGAATGTTTCTGCCGGCTCACGGGCGCTGATGAAGCTTGCCTTCAATCTTGCGCCCGGCGATGAGCTGGAACAGAAAAGGGCCCTGTTTCTGCAATACTATGATCGGCATATCCAGGACCACAGTCGTTCATCATTTGCCCGGCCCTACCCCGGCATACTGTCACTGATCGGGGAACTTGAACGTCGGGATATCGCCTGGGGTATTGTCACCAATAAACCCAGACCCTATGCCCTCTCATTGATCCGGCAAATTGGTCTGCTGGAACGAAGTCATGCCATTGTCTGCCCGGAGGATGTCATAAAGCCGAAACCAGACCCGGAAGCCCTCTTTCTTGCCTGCCGACAGTCCGGCAGTTCACCGCAGCTCAGTGTCTATATAGGCGACCATATTCGTGATATCGAAGCTGGAAAACAAGCAGGCATGATCACCGTTGCCGCGCATTATGGCTACATTTCTGAGGGTGAAGATCCTGCACAGTGGGGTGCGGACCTGAATATCGACCATGTCCAGCAGCTGCACCGCTGGTTTGAACAGCACAACTGGCAAATCATCAAAGACAGGTCCCATGCCTGACAGGCTGTTTGAAAATCGCGCAGCAAACTAAAAACCAGGGAGTAACATCATGTTTACCTACCAGGCTCCGAAAGACCTGCTGAAGGATAAAGTCATACTGGTAACCGGAGCCGGCAGTGGTATTGGCCGGGTCGCCGCCCTTACCTATGCCCGCCACGGTGCCACCGTCATTCTGCTGGGCAGAAGCACGGAAAAACTGGAAGCGGTGTACGATGAAATTGAACTCAATCAGTGGCCGCAACCAGCCATCTATCCACTAAACCTGGAAAGCGCGGGTGATATCGATTTCAGTAATCTGGCTGAAACCATTGAGAACGAATTTGGTCGCCTTGACGGTCTGTTGCACAACGCCAGCCTTTTAGGTGAACTGAAACCCATCAGCCAGTTTCCCACAGAAACCTGGCTGCGCATCATGCAGGTTAATCTGAATTCAGCCTTTATCATGACCCGGGAACTGCTGCCCCTGCTCCGCCTGTCAGAAAAGGCGTCGATCATTTTTACCTCGTCCGGCGTGGGTCACCAGGGACGGGCGCACTGGGGAGCCTATAGCGTGTCAAAATTTGCCACTGAGGGTCTGATGCAAATCGTGGCAGATGAGGAAGACGGTATCAGCTCTGTGCGTGCCAACAGCATCAACCCCGGTGGCACCCGTACCTCAATGAGAGCGGCGGCCTTTCCGGGAGAAAGATCCTGAAACACTCCCCACACCGGAAGACATCATGCCGGTTTACCTTTACCTGATGGGGGACGAAAGTAAGGACATCAACGGCCTCGCTTTTCATGCCCAACAGTAAAAAACTCACTTCCTGGCCCTGACTGAACGTCGGGGCATCAAACGATGGTTTCAACGGCGTTGTCAATAAAAAAGAACTTATTCATCAGTACACTGAGAACAAACACTTCCATAGACTCTGTTTCTTTTCGTCTATTCTGATGCGGTCATTCTTATCTTAAATAGAATTATCACAATCAGAATTATGAAAATTCGACGTTTTAAAGAAAAGAAAATGGACATGAAAGTTTTGGCCGCCCTATTACTTTCACCATTACTCATACAGCCCCTATTTGCTGATAGCGTTGGTCAGAAAGCTTTAAACAATGAAGTTATCATTGCCGCAAACTGGCAACAGCATTCCGGGGAATACTGCGCTTACTTTTACCAGAGTTTTAACGGCGCAACTGATCAACTGGAAGCGCTTTTGACAAAGACGCCTGAAGGTAAAAAGCCTGCAATAATTACCGATATTGATGATACTCTGATATCAGGCACCCGCTATTTTACCAGTTTGGTTGACACCCATGAATCCCGAAGTATCGAGCGGTCCAGGTTCTGGTGGAATCATCAAGAGACGAAAGCACTGCCAGGGTCCGTTGAATTCCTGCAAAAAGCCAATAGTCTGGGCATTGAAATTTTCTATATCAGCGGCCGTTTTAACGATGTAAAAACCATTACTATTAATAAACTGAAGCAATTGGGTTTTCCGGTTATCAGTGAAAGAAATGTGATTCTCCAGGCAGAAAAAAACATGACCCTCAGCAAAGAGGACAAGCGCCAGCACATCATAAAAGCGGGCTACCACCCGATCATGCTGTTTGGTGACCAGCTGGAGGATCTTGGTGAGGTAGCTAAAGGCCTCTACCCTGAAAAGAAAAAGTGGGTCAGTCAGCATCAGGACAAACTTGGCCGCCAGTGGTTTATTCTGCCAAACACTGTTTACGGATTCTGGGAAGAAGCCATCAGCAAAGACTACCGAACACTGAGCCCGGCAGAAAAACACCGGGCTCGCATCCGCCAGGTTAACGACACAGAGTTACCATTGCCTGTTCCCGAGAGCTACCGGCAGCATATTATCATGGCCGATCTCTGGGTCAGAAAATCTGCAGATTTCGATGCCACCGCTATTCAAGCTTATAACCTGGCCAACAAGGCTCTTGAAGCCCCTGAAAACCGCCACGCCACTGATCGGGCAATTATTGTTGATATTGATGGCACGCTAATAGACTACTCTCCAAATCATTTAATCCCACCTCTTTGCAAAGCGTTCCCTGAACCTGAAGCGAAGATGAGGAACTACGAAAAACAGCTTCAATCCACCTCCATTCCCGGTGCCAGAGAGTTTTTAAACAAAGCGGCTGCCCTGGGTTATGAAATCTTTTATCTAACTGCCCGGGAGCACTCTTCTGGTCGCCACGGCCATAAAGGGGATGTAGAAAAATTCACCTTAAAACAACTGGCAGCCAATGGCTTCCCCAAAGTTACTCAGGCCAATTTGCTGAACCGCTCCAAATATTGTCCGGTCAATAAAAAAAGCTGTGATAAGGAGCACCAGCGAAAAGCCATTATGTCCGGGAGGATCAATGGAAAAAAATACGATGTCAGACTGTTTGTCGGTGACCTTCTGGATGACTTTGATTTAAAGGAGCAAGGGTTATCACCTTTTGACCGGGCTTCCGTTGAAAAAACCAGAAACCTGTACGGAAGAAAATATTTTATTATTCCCAATCCGGTCAACAAAACCTGGATGCGGCAGTACTATTCACAGATTGCAGGAAAAGATATTTGCCAGTTGAGTGATCAGGAACGTTCTGACATTCGCAAAAGCTTAATAGAAGATTGGCCTGAAAAAGATCTGCATAAAGCGGCACAGCGCTAGAACATGGTTTCAATGTAATTGATGGTTCTTTTATTGCCCCCCAAACTCCGTTCGTCTTGAGCGGAGTCGAAAGGCGTAAACCCCATACCCTGAATTCTGTGCCAATCACCCTTCGACCGTGCATCCTGAGCCGAGTCGAAGAGCGCTCAAGGTGAGCGGAGATTGTACACATCAAACTCATCGAACAAGGTTTGTCATTACCATTTGATCAAACTGCCGTTTTCCATTCGAAAGACCTGATCCATCTTTCCCAGGGCCGTTCGCTTATGGGTGATCATAATGATGGTACTGTCTTTGAATTGCCCTAAAACGGTATCCATCAATACCTGTTCACTTTGAACATCCAACCCTTCCCCCGGCTCATCCATCACCAGTACCGGGGCCGGTTTCAGCAAAGCCCGGGCAATGGCCAGACGACGCTGCTCTCCGCCGGATAAAGCAATGCCACCCTGCCCCAGCCAGATATCCAGCAGATCACCATCGTTTTCCCTGGCAGCAGCAAGCCCTTTCAGACCTGAATCGTTAACGACTGTTAACAGCTGTGCATCCGTTGCCGCAGGTGCAGCCAACAGCAGATTCTCCCTGAGCGTGGCACTGAACACATGCGTTTTCTGAGGGACAAACGTGATGCCACGGTAAAGTGCCTGTTCTGACAATTCCTGAATCAGCTGCCCATCCAGTAAAATCTTGCCACCAGAGGGCTCCAATCCACGGCTCAATAACTTGATCAGCGTTGATTTACCGCATCCGGTTTTACCGAGCAGAGCAATATGGCTGCCTGCAGGAATGCGAAGTGATAGCTTATTAATGACTGGTTGATTATTGGTACCGCTGTTACTGGCATAGCGACAGGAAACCTCAGTAAACTGAATCTCACCTTTTAATACTTCTCCGGTTGCCTTTTCCGGAAATACAACCACCGGCGACTTCACCACCTGTCTCAAACGACTGGCCGCCTGTCGTGTACGACTGAGAAACTGAAAAGCAACGGGCAACGGCATCAGCGCTTCAAAACTGGCCAGCATCCCAAACACCATCATAACCATAACCGGCCCACTGAACAGGCCTGCACTCATCTCACCACTGGCGATATACAATACCAGTAATGCCGCCGCACCGGAGCCGGAAACAAACAGGGCGGAGCCGAAGCCTTCCATCACGGCCATGCGGGACTGGTCGGCAACCAGTTTCTGTTCCGATTCAGCCATCGAGGCGCGACTATTGGCATCACTGCCATAGATCTGCTGTTCCGCCATACCCTGCAGATAATCCAATACCTCCTGGCGCAAACGTGCCTGCCTGACCCCCATTGACTCCCCGGTCCTGCGACCCAGGACATAAAACAGCAACGGCATGGAGATAATCCAGAGCATCATCACCAGCAACACCACCATGGCCACTGCAGTACTGAAAAAAGAGATAAACAGTGAAAACAGCAGAGCAACACTAACAGCAGACAGCAATGGGCTGACCAGCCTCAGATAGAGCTGATCCAGGGCATCAATATCAGCCACCAGCCGATCAAGCAGCTCGCCTTTACGGTACTGTCCGAGCTGCTCCTGGGAGAGTGGAATCAATTTACTGAAAAACCAGCTGCGCAGGCCTGACAACAGCCGGAACGTGGCGTCATGGCTGACCAGACGTTCTGCATAGCGGGCAGCGGTACGGGCAATGGAAAAGCCCCGAACACCCGCCCCCGGGGTAAAGAAGTTAAAGGTCTGGGCCGTGGTAAAGGTCAACCCGGCGATGGCGGTGGCAGTGATAAACCAGCCGGACAGTGAGAGCAGGCTGAGGCTCGCCAGCAGGGTAACTATTGCCAGCAGAATTCCCAATGACAGCATCCCCAGATGCTGACGGTACAATTTCAGGAAAGGCCACAGGTCATTCATCATCCAGACTCCCCTGATTACGATGCATACTGATAAACTGCTGATACTGAGCACTTTCCCTCGCCAGCGCTGCCGGAGAGCCGTCAGCCACCAACCTCCCTTTTTCCAGCATCAGGATCTGATCCATGGCCTTGAGCTGGCTGATTCGGTGAGTAATGGTGATAACAGTGCAATCGTCAGGTATGGCATCCAGGGCATCCAGCACCAGGCTCTCACTGACAGAATCCAGGCTGGCTGTCGGTTCGTCCAGAATTAATAACCGCACCGGCAACACCAGGGCTCTTGCCAGGGCAATCCGCTGGGCCTGACCAACCGACAGGTTACCGCCCTGCTCTTTAAGGACACTGTCCAGCCCATCCGGCAGGTTTGCCAGAATATCCATACCCTGAGCCCTGGCCAGGGCGTCGAGACAATGTTCACGGGAAACTGCGCGTCCAAAGGAAATATTGTCATAAACGGAGCCATGGATAATCAATGGCTGCTGGCCCAACCAGGCAATCGCTTTACGCCAGCTGTCGAGCCGGGTATCCGCCAGCGATTGCCCGCCTGCCTTTATTTCACCCCGGTAGTTCCAGAAGCCCATCAGCGTATTGATCAGCGTTGTTTTACCGGCACCGCTGCTGCCAATAATACCGACCCGGGTTCCGGGTTCGATCTTAAACGACAGACGATCCAGCAACAGTGGCTGTTTGTTGTCTGATGCGTTTGTCGACAGCGGGTTAACTGCGGACTTTATGGTTGCCGACACGGATAGCTCTTTTACCTCCAGAGTCAGCGGCATTGCCTCTGGCAAAGACAACCCGCCATGGTGTGCCTCCGATTCTTTCCGGGATAATATGTCCAGAATCTCTTCCGTCGCACCAACCGCTTTGGCCCTGGCGTGATAATAGGTTCCCAGCTCCCGCAGCGGCTGATAATACTCAGGAGCCAGCAGCAACAGAAACAGCCCGGTATACAGTGTCACTTCACCACCAAAGGTAATATGACCCAGAAAACTCATCCCCAGAAACACCGCCACCAGCGCAATGGACACCGAAGCAAAAAACTCCAGCACCGTTGATGACAGAAACGCCAGACGGAGCACCTGCATGGTCTTTATCCGAAAGTCTTCACTGGCATCGGCTAACTGTGTTTGTGCAAAACTTGTTCGCTGAAAGAGTTTCAGCGTTTCCAACCCTTGCAGCCGATCCAGAAAGAAGCCCCCCAGGCGTGAAAGTGCCTGAAAGTTTTTCCGGTTCGCCTGTGCGGCTTTCATTCCTACCAGAACCATAAAAACCGGAATCAGTGGCGCTGTTCCCAGAAAATAATGCCCACTACCCAACTTCGTGGGAAAGCAACCACCAGCATAATGGCCGGTAACATCACCGCCAGAGCCATCTGAGGCAGGTATCTGGCAATAAATTCCTGAAGCTCTTCCACCTGTTCCACAACAATCGCCGACCAGCTACCGGCAGGCCGCTCAGCAATCACCAGCGGCCCAAGGCGACGTAACTTATCCAGCAATAGTTTACGCACTTCTACCCGAACACAGGCACCTGCCCGAAAACCACAAAACTCACGCCCCCAGGTGCAGGCACCACGGGCAACAACCAACACCAGCACCCGGAAAAAATCGTCCGTCAGCACCTCCCGGGTGGCTCCCTCCATCACCAGCTGATGGATCATTCCTGCCATGATCGAAGCCTGAATAATCAGCAAGACGCCATTGAGCAAACCCAGGCCCATGGAGATCAGCAGCCAGTGCCGGGCCGCCCCGATCTGCCGTAACAACCAGCGATAGGCTTGCTTTTGTGTAGTTTGACTCATCTTTTCAATGTATTTCCCGGACTACTGACCACTGCGGCGCATTGTACATAACTCGATCGGTACTCACCACGAAGACTGGTTTTCAAGTACTTTCGCCCCCTATAATTACGGGTCAAATTTATTTTGTGGTTCAGCTCTTGCTAAAAGAGTGTCCAAAAGGACAGCCTCTTCTGTTATTCAACCATTGGTCACCATGCTTCAAAATATTCGCATCATCCTTATCAATACCTTCCACCCCGGCAACATAGGCTCCGCTGCCCGGGCCATGAAAACCATGGGCTTGAGTGACCTCTGCCTGGTAACACCGCAACGATTTCCCGCACCGGAGGCGGACTCCATGGCGGCCGGTGCCCTGGATGTGCTGGAAAACGCCCGGGTCTTTGACTCACTGGATGCAGCCATTGCCGATTGCTCCCTGGTCATCGGCACCAGTGCCAGAACACGCACCCATTCGTTTTCACGCCCGATGCTGGGGGCTGAAGCGTGTGCGGAGAAACTTCTCTGTGAATCCCGCCAATCACCCGTTGCCCTGGTATTTGGCCAGGAAACCATGGGCCTGACCAACAGCGAGCTGGAAAAGTGCCACTTCCATACCAGTATTGATGCGAACCCGGAGTACCCGGTACTTAATGTCGCCTCAGCCATTCAGATTCTCTGTTATGAGATCTTCAAGGCATCGCTGAATAAAGAGAACCACTGGCACGGTGCAACACCGGAACAGGAATACCCGCTGAATCAGGAGCTGGAAAAGTTCTACGAGCACCTGGAAACCACCTTGACCGACATCAATTTTATTATTCAACAGCACCCGGGGCTGGTCATGACCCGGCTGCGTCGCTTGTTCAACCGTGCCCGCCCCGAAGCCAAAGAGCTGAATATGTTGCGGGGCATTCTGGGAGCCGCCCAGAAAGCATCCGGAAACAGCCGTGACTGAGTGTGCTGTGCATACCGTTGAGGAACTCAGCCCCATTGCCTTTCCCCTGGTTAACCGCTTTTTTAAAGAGAACGGGCACAAGGGAAAAGCGTCGGGTGAGGAGCGGGTCTGGGTAGCCCGCTGTTTGAAGGGAAACATTATCGCAGGCCTGAGGGCCAGTCCAAAATCCAACGGTTATCTGTTGAGAAGCGTCCAGGTCGCCAGCCATGCCCAAAGAAAGGGTATTGGCTCGTTCTTTTTGAGCGAAGTCCTGAAGGATCTAAACGCTGTCAACTGCTGGTGCTACCCCTACGTTCACCTTACACTCTTTTACCAGAGAGCAGGCTTTTTCAGCCCGGAGCCGACCAGTGTACCTTCTGATATCCTGGCTCCTTACCTGAGGTACCGGCAACAGGGACACACTTTCTTATTGATGGCCCGTTGCCCGAAGCGGCCTGAAATTTCTTCGTCCCGAAGCAATCGATGCTATTCGATCAATATGCAATCCCGGCCTGCCATTAACCAGCACACACCCGCTTTCTATCAGTCGTGAAGCCTGCCGCCGTGAACAATAACCAGCATCCGCAATAAATTTGGAAAGGCGAATCATAAGTAATTTTCAGGTATTATCCGCCTTTTCAATCAATAACAATTCATAGATACGGATATGTTAAATCAGATTTTCAAGATTTCAGGCCTGCTCAGCATCCTGTTCACTCTGGTCATAACTTCGCTGCCTGCAGCGGCAACCATCAATGATGCAGAAGCCATTAACAAGGCAGGTCGCCAGCGAATGCTCAGTCAGAGGATCGCTAAAAGTTACATTATGATTGGCTCCGATGTAAATCCGGATCAAGCGACAGCTGACCTGGATACCAGTATGGCCCTGTTCGAGCAGCAATTTCTTGAACTTATGGATTACGCCCCTAACGATCAGATTCGCAACAGCTTGAATGATGCCGCCATCACCTGGCAGGAGTTCCGTTTAAAAGTCCTTGAGACCCCAACGCGCGAAAAAGCGTTGACCATTCTGGCACTGAGTGATGAACTTCTGGCTCGCAGTGAAACCGTGGTTAAAACCATTACTGAACACGCCGGACATAAAGCCGGTCAACTGGTGAATATTTCCGGCCGACAGCGAATGCTCAGTCAGCGTATCGCCAAGCTCTATATTACCCGGGCATGGGGCGTTAAGGATCTGTCGGTTGATCAATCTTTGGATCTGGCCATTGATGAATTTGGCAGCGCACTGACAACGCTCCGTCAATCAGAGTTGAACTCCAGTGATATCAAACAAAAGCTGGCGAAAGTCCAGAGCCAGTGGGATTTTACCAATGCCGGATTCAAAATCAGTCACCAGGGCCATTTTGTTCCCACCGTGGTCTCAGTAACAACCGAATCGATTTTGAAAAAAATGAACGCCCTGACCTACGACTATGAACAGCTAATGATAAAATCCAATGGCTGACAGAACATAACCTGCCTCCGGTTAACAACGGAGGCAGTTTCTCCAGTCTCATTGTTTACACTGCTGCCAGTAGCTCTCCATCTCTTCCAGCGTCAGCTGTTCAAAACGTTCCTCATGTTCCGTAGCAAGAGCTTCCATTTTCCGGAACCGATGATCAAATTTATGGCAGGCTTTACGCAATGCCATATCGGCATCAACACCGAGGTGCCGGGCAAGATTGACACAGGCAAATAACAGGTCACCCACCTCTTCCGAAATCCGCTCCTGACTTTCACTTCTGGCGACACGGATTTCATCCAGCTCTTCGTGAATCTTGTCAAACACCGGCTCTGGCTCCGGCCAGTCAAAACCCACTCTGGCCGCTGCTGCCTGAATTTTTTCAGCACGCTGCAAGGTTGGCAGCATTGTCGGCAAATCATCAGGCATGGCTGAGTGACTCTCTTTGGGGCCTTTCAGTGTTTTTTCTTCGGCCTTTATTTCCTCCCACGTCTGCTTGACCTGTTCAGGCGTCAGCTGTTGTTCGGTAGCAAACGACTCCAGACTTCCATCAGGAAAGACATGGGGATGTCGGCGCAGCAATTTTGCCAATATCCCCTCACTGATGTCGGCAAAGTCAAAAAAGCCGTTTTCTCTGGCCATCTGGGCATGGAAAATCACCTGAAATAACAGGTCACCCAGCTCTTCTTTCAGATTGTCGTAATCTTCCCGCTCAATGGCTTCGGCAACTTCGCAGGCCTCTTCCAGTGTGTAGGGGGCAATGGTGGCGAAAGTCTGTTTCAGATCCCATGGACAACCATGTTCTCTATCTCTGAGTCTGGCCATCAAAGTAATCAGATCATCAATGGAATGTGACAAACCCGGCTCCTTGAAGAGTGTAAAAGCATTAAAACGAAAGGGATCCCTACGTCAGGTGATGGTGCTTTAAAAGGCACAAAAGCCTTGAACCACAGAGGCACGAAGACACAAAGGAAGCCTTTTTGTTTGCTGAGCGTAGCTCAGGCAAGCCCGGAAAAAACTTTGTGTCTTTGTGGTTCCCTTCTTTTAAAGCCTTTGGCAACACCCTCCAAGCCTGGAAACCAATAGATAACTTAACTCATTTTACGATGACGAACAGCATCGATAACATTGGGCAACTGACTGACCTTGGCCAGGATGCGTCCCAGGCTCTCCAGACTGGGAACTTCCATAGTCAGCAGCATGCTGGCTAAATGCTCTTCCTTGCTGGTCCGGGTCTGCATAGACAGAACATTCACCTTATCGTTAGCCAATACCACGGTAATATCTCTTAACAGGCCCGGGCGGTCATAAGCCGTAATGATAACATCAACCGGGTAACTGTAGTCCGGACGGGTTCCCCAGTTAACTTCTATCAGGCGCTCCGGCTCACGACTGCGCAAAGAGAGCGCCGTGTTACAGTCTTCCCGGTGAATGGTTACACCACGGCCAACGGTGATATAACCGATGATCGGATCCCCCGGCACCGGCTGGCAGCAACCCGCCATCTGAGTCAGCAGATTACCGACACCATCAATGGTAATGGTGCTGTCCGATAACCGTTCCTGTTGTGGTTTGGTGCGAATTTCAAACGTCTTCTCCTCTTCCGGCGCAACCTGCTTCTGTGCCAGGGAAACCACATGGCGAAGTTTTATGTCACCGGCACCGATACCGGCAAACATATCATCCGGTGACAGGCAGTTAACCGCCTGGGCAAGCTCCGGGTAATTAACACTCTGCAACGCCTGACGCTTAAGCTCCAATTCCAGCAGGCTCTGACCATCGGCGATATTGGCGTCCCGATCCTGTTTTTTGAACCAGCTGGTGATCTTGGCCCTGGCACGACTGGTGGTGACATAACCAAGATCAGGGTTCAGCCAGTCCCGGCTGGGGTGGGCATTGGGAGCAGTAAGGATTTCCACCTGATCGCCGGTTTTCAGTTTATGGGTTAACGGGACAATACGACCGGCAACTTTTGCGCCTCTGCAGCGGCTGCCCACTTCTGAGTGAATCCGGTAGGCAAAATCGATCGGGGTGGCTCCCACCGACAGATCAACCACATGCCCATCTTTGGTAAACACATAGATTCGGTCTGGCTCGACATCCGCACGCCACTGACCACCCAGCTCACCCAGATCACCAAGGTCTTCATGCCACTCCATCACCTGACGCAGCCAGGAAATTTTTTCCTCGTAGCTGTCACTGCGGCTATTAACGTCAGTGCCCTTGTACTTCCAGTGTGCGCAAACACCCAGCTCTGCTTCCTCATGCATATCATGGGTGCGTATCTGAACTTCAAGGGTTTTGCCTTCAGGGCCAAACACCGCCGTGTGCAGGGAGCGGTAGCCATTCTCTTTCGGAGTGGCAATGTAATCATCAAATTCCTTGGGAATATGATTCCAGAGCGAGTGCACCACCCCCAGTGCCGCATAACAGTCACGGACTTCATTGGTGAGAATACGGACCGCACGAATATCGTAGAGATCACGGAAATCGACGTTTTTCCGTTTCATCTTCCGCCAGATACTGTAGATATGCTTTACCCGGCCACTGACATCCCCCTCAATCCGTGCATCCGACAGCGACGCTTTCAGGGCATCTACGACGTTGGTAATGTATTTCTGGCGATCCAGTCGTTTGCCATCCAGTAGCCTGGCAATTTTCTTATAGTCCTGGGGTTTAAGGTAACGGAAGGAGAGATCTTCCAGCTCCCACTTGATATAACCAATACCCAGCCGATGGGCCAGCGGCGCATAAATTTCAAACACCTCCCTGGCAACCCGCTGACGTTTCTCCTTACTGGCATGCTGAACAGCCCGGATAGCGCAGGTGCGCTCAGCCAGTTTGATCAGGGCAACACGGACATCGTCAATAATGGACACCAGCATCTTGCGAACTTTTTCCAGCTGGTCCTGACGATGATCGAGAACCTGCTTTCTCGGGTTCTGGATATTGCTGATGGCCGCCATGCCCTGAACGTCTTTGATCAGACCGGCAACCACCTTGCCAAAATTCTCTTCCACCTGGTCAAGAGAGAGCTTGGTTTCTCGGACAGCCCGATAGAGGACCGCAGCAACCAGGGTATCCATATCCAGTTTCAGCTCGGCCAGAATCTCGGCCATTTCCAGACCGGTCCGGAAACACCCTTTTCCCGTAGGCCAGACTGTTTCTTCAGATTCGAGAGACCGCTGCAATGCCAGCAGCTCAGCCTGTTGGGCCAGCTCACAGGCCTCCCTCAGACTATCCGTATCACCAACGCCGTAACGTTCCTGCAGGCGATTCAGCCAGGCACCCAGGTCGACACTGCCGTCGTAGAGCTGGGGCTGATCCTCTCTGACCTTGACCATCTATTCCATTCCATCTCTTTATTCAAAAATGATGCCCTGTCAGGCGTCGGGCTAGGAGCCTGTCCGAGAATAGCGCCCGTAGCGAGGATTGCGAGAAATTGAGGATAAAAATTTCTGATTCTGAGGAGAATAGCGGGGCTATTTGACGAAGAAGCAGGAATTTTTAGACCAATTTATCGCAACCGCAGTAGGGCAGTCTATTCTCGGACAGGCTCCAAGACTACTACCCCAAAGCAGCCATTAACAGGCTACTTTCCAATAAATTACTTTTTGACTATGACCTGACAAAAAGCGCCATGGACTCAACATGAGAAGTTTGCGGAAACATATCCATTACACACAAACGCTCAAGCCTGAAGCCATGGGAGACCAGACTGCCTGCATCCCTGGCAAGGGTTGCCGGATTGCAGGAAATATACAACAGTCGGTCAGGCAATAAACTGGCCAGTTGCTCAATCATAAAATCCGCACCGGCCCTTGGGGGGTCGAGAACCACTATATCGTAATGCTCTTTTGCCCAGGACTCAGTGGTGAAATCACTGGCCAGGTCTGCGCAGTGAAAACTTACATTACTCAAACCATTCAGACCGGCATTTCTTGACGCCTGGGCAACTGAACCCGGTGAACCCTCAACCCCCGTCACATGGCCTGACTTTTTCGCCAGTGGCAGAGAGAAATTACCCAGGCCACAGAACAGGTCAAGCACTTTATCGGATGCCTTCGGAGCAAGCCACTGGATAGCCTGCTCAACCATCGCCTGATTAATCACCCGGTTGACCTGGGTAAAGTCCTGTGGCCGGAAGTACAGCTGCACCCCCGGTTCAGGCAGCGAGTAATGCAATGCAACGGCGGCATCGTCGTCAGATCTGGCAGGATATAAAAGCCGGATGTTCTCCGGACTATCCTGCAGGTACAGCAACAGCTGATGGGCAGAAGCAAACGCTGTCAACAGGGTTTGGTCTTCCTGAGACAGAGGACGAATATGACGCAGCAGTAACCCGCGCCCCTGCTCTGCCAGAAAGCACTCCACGTGGGAAATGGCTTCCCGGCCGGTTAACGTTGGCAAAAATGACTTCAGCAGTACGGGCATATCCTGCAAAGGCTCTGCCAGTATGGGGCATTCATTAATGTCACAGATGGCATTACTGCCCTTTTCCCGAAAACCAAGGCTCAGTCTGCCTTTACGCCAGCGGATGGCAAAACGGCAACGATGACGATAGCCGTAGGGGGGAGAAACCAGTGGTTCTTCAATGTGCTCAGGCACAACCCGGGCAAATCGCCTTAACTGATCGAGAACGATGTACTGCTTGCTGTCAAGCTGCCCTTCGTGGGACCAGTACTGCAGGCTGCAGCCTCCGCACTGACGAAAATGGGCGCAGGCAGGCTCACGGCGCTCGGGTGATGCCGACAGCACTTCTGTGACACGGGCATTGATAAAACGACGTTTGTCTTCCAGAACCCGGACACGAACGGTTTCGCCCGGCAGTGCACCGTCAATAAAGAGGGTCTTCCCATGGTAGCGGGCAATCCCGCGACCATCATGGGAAAGCCCGTCAATACGCACATCCTCATGAATAATAACAGGGGTTGAGGCAGCACGTTTAAAGCGCATAGAGTACTTCCAACATTCTCTTGAAACCATGGCCCATGGCCGTTTAAAAGCGCAATGTTACCTTGGATATCGAGCACAACAAACCCGGATTCATACCTGCATACATGGAAATTCAATCATGGCCCGAGAAACCGTTGAACGGTTTTCCTATGGCAGAAATACGCCCGTGGAAAGATAACGATCACCACGGTCACAGATAATCGCCACAATGGTGGCATGCGCTACGCTTTTTGACAGTCTCAGGGCAGCAGCAACGGCTCCCCCTGAAGAAACACCGCAGAATATGCCTTCTTCCCGGGCCAGCCGCCTCATGCATTCTTCAGCTTCTGTCTGACCAATATCCATCACCTCATCAACGGCGGAACGGTGAAAAATCGCAGGCAGGTATTCGGGACTCCAACGACGGATGCCTGGTATCTGAGCTCCCTGTTCCGGTTGCAGGCCAACGATCTGAATGGCAGGATTCTTCGCTTTCAGATAACGGGAGGTTCCCATTATCGTCCCGGTAGTGCCCATGGAACTGATAAAATGCGTGACCGTACCCTGAGTCTGCTGCCAGATTTCAGGCCCGGTGGTCCCGTAATGCGCCAGGGGATTATCCGGATTGGCAAACTGGTTAAGTACTTTGCCCAGGCCCTGTTGCTGCATTTCCAACGCTTTATCCCGGGCACCCTCCATGCCATTGCTGACCAGAATCAGTTCTGCTCCATAAGCACTCATTGCTGCACGACGCTCGGCGCTCATATTGTCCGGCATAATAAGGATCATCCGGTAACCGCGGACGGCCGCTGCCATGGCGAGCGCTATACCGGTATTGCCACTGGTGGCTTCAATTAATGTGTCCCCCGGGCTGATGGCATTGCGGCGTTCCGCCTCGGCGATCATGGACAGGGCTGGTCGGTCTTTCACGGAACCGGCCGGATTTTGTCCTTCCAGTTTCAGTAGTATGGTATTTGAACTCTTCCCCTGCATACGCTGCAGACGAACCAGCGGGGTGTTGCCAATAATCGACTCTATTGTCGGATATTCCATGGACATATAACTTACGTAGACTTTATTATTCCGGCAATAATACAGAACAAAAGCCAAACAGGGAAAGGCAGTACCATGAAACAGCACCTTACGGCATTCCGCCAACGGATTCTTCTGCTCGCTTTTCTTCCGGGCATTGTTGTTTCCCTGCTGATGGGCGGTGTCTATCTGGTTAAGCGGTATCAGGAACTGGACAACCAGCTCATGGCCAAGGCATTGACTCAGTCTGAACGGCAGGCAGCCGCTGCCTCACTGCTGCTGGATAACACCCGACATGAAGAACTGCAAACCCTGATCAGCATGCTGCTGGATGACAGGGATATTCGTGCGGTAAGCATGATCGATGCGCAAGGCAAGGAGATTCTTCATGCAGGCCCAAAGCTCACGGCCACCGAAAACTTATCCTCGCTGTTGGAATCAGGCCAGAGCTGGTTCCGGAACGATCAGGTCATCCAGGTTGCCGATCCAATCATCAGTCCGGATACGACCAAAATTACTGGCTGGCTGATTACCGATTACGCCTACGCAGAAACTCATCTGACCCAATTTCGCTCTCTGGCGTTCAGCATTATTGTTGTTTCTATGGGGTTATTGGTGGCATTGATCACTAGCCTGAAGCTGGGCCACGGTGTTACCCGCCCCCTGGACCGTATGGCAAGGGTCATTGATCGTATCAAGGATGGCTTCTTCGATACCCGACTGCCGGACAATCCGGGCAGCCTGATGTATGAACTGGAATCGTCTATCAACGTTATGCTCAATGGCCTGCAGAGCAAACATCAGAAGATGACCAGTCATATTGCCCAGTACAACGATGAATTGCAGGAAACACTGGAAACCATTGAAATTCAAAATGTTGAGCTGGATCTCGCCAGAAAGGAAGCACTTGAAGCAAGCAGAAGCAAGAGCGAATTTCTGGCCAATATGAGCCACGAAATCAGAACACCGCTGAATGGCATTATTGGCTTTTCCAACCTAATGCTGAGTTCAAGGCTCACACCGCAACAATACGACTATGTCAGTACCATTGAGAAATCCTCTCAGGGACTGCTGACGATGTTGAATGACATTCTTGATTTTTCCCGTATGGAAGCCGGTAAGCTGGTGCTGGATCCCCAACCCGTCTGCCTACGGGAGATCGTTGAGGATGTTATGACGTTTATGGCACCTGCCGCCTATGGTAAATCGTTGGAAATTGTCCACTTTATCTACGACGATGTTCCTGAACATATCATCATTGATGGACTGCGGTTTAAGCAGATCCTCACCAACCTGATCAGCAACGCCATTAAATTCACCAGTTATGGTTCCGTTGCTGTGCGAGTGATGCTGGATCAGGAAGGCAAACCTGATCAGCAAGAAAGTAATGCCCCCCTGCCCCTGAGAGTTTCAGTGGCGGATACCGGCATTGGCCTTACCCGGGAGCAACATCACAAACTGTTCCAGGCTTTTGCCCAGGCAGACTCCAGCAGAACACGCAAGGCTGAGGGAACCGGGCTTGGCCTGTCGATTTGCAAAAACCTGGTTGAGCAAATGGGTGGCGAAATTGGCCTTGAGTCCGATCTGGGGCAAGGAGCAACCTTCTGGTTTACCTTTAAAACAACCCAGAATAACCAAAATGGTGAACCAGCTGTTGCTGATGGTTGTGAGCAGGAAGACCTGGTACCGACACCGCTGCACGGCCAGAAAGTACTGCTTATCGAACCCCATGAGCTGACCCGGCTATCTATTTTTCACTTACTGGATAAACTGGGCGCAACTATCACCGCAGCAGCCAGCATCCGACAGGGAATGTCAGCAAACAAGACACATGTCTCCTACGACTATGTTTTCATCAACCCTGATAATATTGAACCGGTTCAGGGAATCACGCAGTTAACAGCCTCCTATAGCAATGCCAACATTATTGTACTCAGTTCAGCAGGAATAACAGGTGCTATGGACCCTGCTCTTCCTGACGGTACTGATACGCTTCTGAAGCCCGTTGGACTGAACCGGCTGAAAGCACTGCTGACCCGTATAAACGGGAATCATGAAGACAAAAAAATTCAACAACAGATCAACAAATCCCTGAGTATTCTGGTCGTTGATGACAACCCGGTAAACCTGAAATTGCTGAAAACCATTCTTGGCAACCTGGAGCAAGATTTGCAAACCGCAGAAAATGGTTTTGATGCCATTGAACTGTGCAGGCAGTTCACTTTCGACATTATTTTCATGGATGTTCATATGCCGGTCATTGATGGACTCGAAGCCACAAAACGAATTCGCAGTGAAATCCCGAACCACCAGCGCACCCCAATTATTGCAGTAACTGCCCATGCGCTGCCCGAGGAGAAAAAGGTGCTGCTGCAAAGTGGCTTTGATGACTACCTGAGTAAACCGGTTAGTGAAAAACACGTCATCAGCATGATCAATCAGTGGGCAAAGAACCCTACCGAGACAATAGAGCATAGAGAATATTTTCCACCATCAAAGCCCGACATCTATCCGGCAATAGATCAATCGGAAAGTCCTGTGGATATCAACCTGGCGACGCAACTGGCTGCCGGAAACCGGGAACTGGCTCAGGAGATGCTAGTGATGATGAAAGAGGGACTTGATGACGATCTTGTAACTCTCAGAGATGGCTGGACTGCCAATAATTATTCGGCTGTACTGGAACGGGTACACCGATTACACGGTGCCTGTCGTTATTGTGGAGTGCCGGAACTGGAGCGTATTTGCAACCGGCTGGAAACACGACTGAAGAAATACAACACCCTGGCCCATAATCAAGTCACCGAAGACTTTCAATTATTGCTTCAGTCCATCACCCGTCTCAATCAGTGGGAAATGGAGAGTCTGTAAACGGCTGAGGAAGTATGATATCACGTTCAAAACCGTTTATGAGGGTGGTGAGTCTGCGATGAGCAAGAGAGCTGATTCAGCTCTCCAGTACTACAAAGGCAATCGCATTATCCTGCTCATCAGAAAGACTGAGGTGAAGCCGCTTAACCCCTCTTTGCTGCTGCAATTCAAGACCATAATCAGATAAAAACAACTCAGGTGCACCTGAGGCATTATTTCTTACCTCGATGTGCCGGAATGACAGTTTTCCGATTCCTGTACCAAACGCTTTGGCAACAGCCTCTTTCGCCGCAAAGCGCTTGGCCAGCCAGGCCGGTGAGGATGAACGTTGTTGCCATTGTGACAGCTCATGGTCCGTGAGAATTCTTCTGGCAAACGCCTCACCCAGCCGACTGAGTGAGCGCTCAATCCGATCGATACGGACAATATCTGTCCCTATGCCAACAATCACTTAAAACGCAGTCCGTGCAGCTGCCAACATAAGGGCTTTCATCTCACGCACCGCTGGTTTCAATCCCGTAAACAGGGCACGGGCAATGATCGAGTGACCAATATTCAGCTCATTGATACCGGCGATCAACGCAACAGGCTCAACATTCTGATAATTAAGGCCATGGCCGGCATTGACGATCAGTCCCTGTTCCAGACCAAATACCACCGCATTTCTAAGACGGTCAAGCTCATCCTGCATGGCTTCAGCCATCGAAGCTTCAGCGTAAGCGCCGGTATGCAGTTCAATTGCAGGCGCTCCGGCCCTGACAGCAGCTTCAATCTGATCCAGATCAGGATCAATAAACAGCGAGACTTCAATCCCCTGTTTTCCCAGGCGCTCACAGGCGGGAGCCACACTGTCAAACAGGCCTTTCACATCCAGTCCGCCTTCAGTGGTGACTTCTTCCCGCTTCTCCGGAACCAGGCAGACATGTTCGGGTTTGAGCTTTTCCGCAATGCCAACCATTTCATCGGTCACTGCCATCTCCAGATTCATTCTGGTCTGCAGAACGTCACGAATCCGGAATACATCATGGTCCTGAATATGTCGGCGGTCCTCGCGCAGGTGCAATGTGATGCCATCTGCCCCGGCCTCTTCAGCTTCAATTGCCGCCTGAACAGGATCAGGATAACGAATCCCCCTGGCCTGCCGGATGGTTGCAATATGATCAATGTTGACACCCAGCAAAATACGCTGATGAGGAATCATAAATACACCTGTTGTAGAAAATGTAGAAAATGGCGCAGTGAATTGTGCGACCGTTATCGGGGTTTGGAGAGTGCGCCATTTTCTACTAATGGCCTCTCCGGTGGCGTTTGAGGTTTTCTGCTAGTAAACAGCATGCGGCTCTGCATAGGCCTGTCTCCGATAAGCGGTTTCATGGCCTGCCTGGTAAAGCGCTTGAAACCAGGATAGAAATCAGCATTGGTGAAATCTCTGGCCGAAAGTGCTTGCAGCAACTCTGTGGTGTAGCAAAACGCTCGCTCATGGTAGCTGACTTGTCCATGGGTCGGTACCAGCCCATGCTCAGGTTCAAAGCGGTAGACCATGCCTTCTTTTAAAGGCGCGCCGCTGAACACGTCCCAGTCAAGCGGTGGAGCATAGCCGCACAGTTCCAGCAAATCCAGTTCAAAGGAACGGAGCAATGGCTCAAGAGGCACGTTCTGATGAAGATGGGCCAATAGGTCCCGGTATAAATCCGTCACGCCATCCACCAGCTGCCCCGGAATCATTGATCGCATCAACAACTCATTGGCATAGAACCCGCAATAAAGCCGTTCACCGGTCAGAAAGGTAAAGCGGTCAAGCTCCAGGTCAACCAGTGTTTTCAGCTCACTTCGCCCTTTCCAGCGCACCAGTACCTGATGAAAAGGCTGTAACAGCGAAGCCAGCCGGGACTTTGACTGCCGTACTCCCCGAACCACTATGGCCACACGGCCATGACCTGCCACTAAAAACTCAGCAATCACTGAACGCTCTTTATAAGAGCGCCGATGCAGCAACCAGGCTTTATGGAATTCATTACCAATCACAGGTTGTGATCATACCCCAGACTTTTCAGGGCACGCTCATCGTCAGACCAGCCTGCCTTGACCTTAACCCAAAGGTTCAGCATGACTTTTGAGTCGAACATGTGCTCCATATCTTTACGGGCCTCCTGTCCGATTTTTTTCAGTCGTGCTCCCCGGTCACCAATAACGATGGCTTTCTGACCCGCTCTTTCCACAAGAATCAAGGCGCTGATGGTCAACAGTGGACCTTTCGGCCGCAACTCATGCTTGAACTCTTCAATCTCCACCGTCACTTCATAAGGCAGCTCATCACCCAGCTGACGCATGACCTTCTCCCGCACCAGCTCAGCGGCAAGAAAACGGGAACTGCGGTCCGTCAGCTGATCTTCAGGAAAATGATGGACACCTGCCGGAATCAGCCGGGTAATCATTTCATCCAGCTGTTTCAGGTTATGGCCGTGCTGCGCAGAGATGGGCACCACCCCATGAAAATCCATTTTTGCCGACAGAGACTCAAGGTGCGGGATCAATTGCCCCTTATCCGTGATCTTGTCCACTTTATTAATCGCAAGAATAACCGGACAGCGGGCACCCTGTACCTTTTCCAGGACCATCTGATCCTCTTCATTCCAGGTCAGGCGGTCAACCACAAAAACAATGGCATCAATACCCGCCAGGGCACTGCTGGCCGCTTTATTCATATAGCGGTTGATCGCCTTTTTCTGCACCTTGTGCATGCCCGGCGTATCAACATAGACCGTCTGAACCTCCTGCTCCGTCTTGATACCCAGAACCTGATGGCGGGTAGTCTGGGGGCGGCGGGAGGTAATGGAAAGCTTCTGGCCGAGAAGGTGATTCAACAGGGTTGATTTGCCAACATTGGGTCTGCCAACAATGGCGACGTAGCCACAGCGGCTGTGTTCCGAAGCGGGATCGGAAAGGCTGAGTTCATGAGCAGCGGGCTCTTCACGATTTACATCAGATGTCATCTGTTTTCTGCGCTCTTAATGATCAACGCCAAGCAACTTCAATGCATTGCGAGCCGCCTGCTGTTCAGCACCACGACGACTCGACCCTTCCCCCTTCGACGGCTCATCCAGACATTCCAGTTCACAAATCACTGAAAAGTGCTGGTCATGAGCTTCCCCCTGAATATCTGTCACTTGATATTTTGGCAGTGACTGCTGCCGCGCCTGCAGATATTCCTGCAAGCGGGTTTTCGGATCTTTATTCTGCTCATCCGTCGTGGTCAGTTGATCCAGACGAGTGGTAAACCAGGTGCGAATTCGCTGGTGACAAACGGCCATACCGGCATCCAGGTAAATCGCACCAATAATGGCCTCAACCGCATCCGCAAGAATGGACTCCCGCCGGAAGCCACCACTTTTCAACTCACCGGAGCCAAGACGAAGAAAGTCGCCCAGTTCAAACTCCCGGCCAAGCTCGGCCAGGGTTACACCGCGCACCATTCGAGCCCGCAGGCGGCTTAACTGCCCTTCTTTGGCATCGGGAAAACGCTCATAGAGGGCTTCAGCAATAACAAAGTTGACAATCGAGTCGCCAAGGAACTCCAATCGCTCATTGTTACGACTGCCAAAGCTGCGATGGGTGAGCGCCAGCGCCAACAGGCTCTGATTGGAAAATTCATGCCCTAACTTTTTCTGCAGTCGGGCAAGTTCAAGCGTTTTCACTGAGTTCCAGCTTTCCAGTTATGTTCAAACGTTAATACCAGATCAACGTTATGGAAAAAATGAATCCGTCGCTCGTAGTCAATATCGACAGCGACAACACCGTTTTCGCGGGTGACCTTAACCTCATTGCGATCAAGCTTGATCAGGTTTAGCTGCAAGCCTTTATTTATCCAGGTTCTCACCTGGGTAACGGATGCAGTGGCAGAGCCTGGCCGGTCAGTTAATGAAGATACCACCTGCCTCACAGAGTGGTCATCCATATAAAAGGGCACAACCTTAACCGCAAAAGACAACAATAGTCCACCAATTAACAGGTAAAACAGCCAACTGACTGCACTACTGCCTCGTTGTCGGCTCTTCATACCATACATAAGATTCTCTCCTTGGACAGCTTATACCAATTCCACCTTCTAAATATGAACTGCGCAGCCATTTTGAACAGCTGGATCTTCGTTGGAATTCCTCGCAATAGCCCTGCTATTACTCGTCATTCCGCCTTGCCCAGCTGTCCAAAATGACTTGCTCGATCTCATATTTAGAAGGCGGAATTGGTATTACTCAATCACCCCGTTGTTCTTAAAGCCGGGAAGTTGAGTCCAGCTCGGCCAGTGCATCCAGATGTAAACCGCCTTACCCACAATATTCTGTTCAGGAACATAGCCCCAATACCGGCTGTCATTGCTTCGGTCACGGTTATCCCCCATGACGAAGTACATGCCGTCAGGCACAACCCACTCTCCTTCAGCCCGAAAATCATGACTGGTCAGCTCTTTTCGAACCTGGTAGCGCTTGCCTTCATCACCTTCGTTATAGAGACGATAAATGGATCGGGCATCACTGAGTTGTGCCACAAACTCTTCAGGAACCGCCTGACCGTTCACCGTCAGCCGCTTGTCCATATATTGCACAACGTCGCCAGGTAAACCGATCACACGCTTGATAAAGTTGATATTTTCTTTCCCTGGCTGTTTAAACACCATCACATCGCCACGATCAGGCTCACCGATGGCAAGCACCTTGGTACCTGACACGGGCAAACGCAAACCGTAACTGTATTTATTAACCAGAATAAAATCACCCACTTCCAGGGTCGGAATCATGGAGCCAGACGGAATTTGAAAAGGTTCGAACAAAAAGGATCGAATCACCAGAACAAACAGCAAAACCGGGAAGATAGACTTGGAAGTCTCAACCACGGCCGGCTCCCTGGCCAGCTTCTCAAGGGCGTCATCGTCTCCGCCCTCGGCACCGAGCCTGGCAACAGCAGCCTTTCGCCTTGGTAGCAAAAAAAGTCGGTCAATCAGTACGATGATACCTGTAACAACAACCGACAGTACCAATAGCAGTGGAAAGTTAAAATCCATGGCTGTTTTTCTCTTATGTAATCAATGGTGAATTATTTGTCGACCTTTAGAACTGCCAGGAAAGCCTCCTGAGGAATTTCCACACGCCCAACCTGCTTCATCCGTTTCTTACCGGCCTTCTGTTTTTCCAGCAGTTTACGCTTACGACTCACATCACCACCATAGCATTTCGCAGTGACGTTCTTTCTGAGCGCTTTTACCGTGGTCCGGGCAATAATCTGCCCACCGATGGCCGCCTGAATGGCAACATCAAACATCTGGCGATGAATGATCTCTTTCATTTTTTCCGTCAGAACCCGCCCGCGGGAAACGGCATGATCCTTGTGCACAATAACCGCCAGTGCATCGACTTTTTCACCATTGATCAGAATATCCACCCGAACCATTTTAGCGGTTTCAAAACGATCAAAAGAGTAGTCCAGGGAGGCAAAGCCCCTGCTCACCGATTTCAGTCGATCAAAGAAATCCAGCACCACCTCGTTCATCGGAATATCGTAGGTCAGTGAGACCTGACCACCCGTGAACTGCATATCTTTCTGCACGCCGCGCTTTTCAACGCAGAGAGAAATCACATTACCGAGATATTCCTGGGGTACCAGAATATTGGCCCGGGAGATAGGTTCACGAATTTCGTCAATACCTGCGGGGTCAGGCAGTCTGGAGGGGTTATCGACTTCCACTACACTGCCATTTTTCATATAACACTGGTAGATTACCGTGGGAGCCGTGGTAATCAGATCAAGGTCATATTCCCGCTCAAGTCGCTCCTGAATGATTTCCATATGCAGCATGCCCAGGAAGCCACAGCGGAAACCAAAGCCCAGCGCATCACTACTCTCCGGCTCGTAAAACAGGGAGGCATCATTGAGACTCAGTTTTTCCAGCGCATCACGAAAATCTTCAAAGTCATCCGCGCTGACTGGGAACAAGCCGGCATAGACCTGCGGCTTAACATGTTTAAAGCCTGGCAGCGCTGCGACATCCTGGGTTTTCAGATGAGTCAGGGTGTCACCGACGGGAGCACCGTGAATATCTTTGATACCGGCAACCACATAACCAACTTCACCGGCTTTAAGAACTCCGGTGGGCGTCCGCTTGGGCGTAAAGATACCGACATTATCCACAACATGAGACTGCTTGGTGGATTTAACGACGATCTTTTCTCCCTTGCGCAACGTACCGTTTTTCACCCGCACAAGAGACACGACACCCAGATAGTTATCAAACCAGGAATCGATGATCAGTGCCTGCAATGGCCCATTGATGTCACCTTCAGGGGCAGGAATAGTGGACACCAGTCGCTCAAGGACATCTTCAATGCCCAAACCACTCTTGGCAGAGCAGCGGACAGCATCGGTTGCGTCAATGCCGATAATCTCTTCAATTTCCTGGGAGACCCGGTCTGGCTCTGCCTGGGGCAGATCCATTTTATTCAGCACGGGCATGACTTCCAGCCCCTGCTCTATGGCGGTGTAGCAGTTAGCAACGGATTGCGCCTCAACCCCCTGGGCCGCATCCACCACCAGAAGCGCACCTTCACAGGCCGCCAGGGAGCGTGAAACTTCATAGGAAAAGTCAACATGCCCTGGTGTATCGATAAAATTCAGCTGATAGGTATTACCATCTTTGGCATGATAATCCAGCGTCACACTCTGGGCCTTGATGGTGATGCCACGCTCGCGCTCAAGCTCCATGGAATCAAGCACCTGGGCCTGCATTTCACGATCACTGAGCCCACCACAGGTTTGGATAAAACGGTCAGCCAGGGTTGATTTCCCATGATCAATATGGGCAATGATGGAAAAGTTCCTGATTAAGCTTAGGTCGCTCACGATAGTATCTACTATAAAAACGTCACAAAAAGCGATCCCCGCAATCGCGGGGACCGTCTTGAATTAGGGAATTGGCCTGCGGATCAAACTGACTTACCGGCTGTTAAACAGCATGAATCGATTTTATTCATGCCTGTGGCTAAAACTCCGGCAGCAATTAACAAGTGTCTGACCTGCATAAATGATTCCATAATATTCTATAACATGTCAGCACACTACTCCATGGTCATATACCGTGCTATCCACATTTGGTCACTCCTGTAACCGGAAGGTGATGTAGCCGGGATTCCCACCGCGAATAACCCGCATTGAAATTGAGCGGTTCCTGGGCAGTTTGGCGACCACTTTTTTGAATTCCGCTACCGTTGTCACACTGCTATTGTTCAGGTCCGTGATAACATCGCCCTGACGCAACCCAATGGAACGGCCAGCACCCCGGTTAACGCCGATCACCACCAGCCCCTGAACATCCTCATCCAGACGCAGCTTACTGCGATAATTCTCATCAAGCTCAGCTACCTGAACACCAAGAGGGTTCTTATCAGAAGGTGTCTTATCTCCCCTATGTTCAGGGGCACCACTATTTTCATCCGGCAGCTCACCCACTACAACATCTACGGTCTTGCGCTTGCCGTTGCGGATATATTCAAGCCTGGCTTTTTCGCCGGGTTTTATCACCCCCACCGACATTGGCAACACGCCTGAGCTGCTGATGACTCTTTCATTAAATCTGACAATAATGTCGCCGGGATGAAGCCTTGCCTTATCAGCCGGACCACCGGGAACCACCTGACTGATCAGCGCCCCCATGGGTTTTTCCAGACCAAACGATTCAGCAAGATCCCGATCCACATCCTGAATGGCGACCCCCAGCCATCCCCGGGTGACATAACCCTTCTCTTTCAATTGATCAACCGCCCACATAACATGATCAACCGGTATGGCGAATGACAGCCCCATAAAACCGCCAGAGCGGGTAAAAATCTGAGAGTTAATTCCGATGACTTCGCCGTTCATATTAAACAGCGGACCACCCGAGTTACCCGGATTGATAGGGACATCGGTTTGAATAAACGGGACATAGGAGTCACTGGGCAGGCTTCTATTCAGAGCACTGATAATGCCTTTGGTAATCGAGTATTCAAAATTAAACGGAGACCCAATCGCTGCTACCCACTGACCAGACTTAACACTCTCGGAATCACCAAGCTTAACGACGGGCAGACTGCGGTCATTGTTAATTTTTAACAGCGCCAGATCCGAACGCTTATCGGCACCGATAAGTTCTGCAGCACGCTCACTCCTGTCACTGAGTCTGACAATAATCTGATCAGCACCTTCGATAACATGGTTATTGGTCAGAATGTAACCGTCTGACGAGATAATAAAGCCAGAACCGAGTGACATCGGTTGAGAACGTCCGGAAGGGTTTTCATCAGGCAGCGGGATACCAAAGTAACGGCGGAAGATTTCAGGAATCTCCTCCCCGCCCGGGCCATATATTGACGGTCTTGCTTTTGGCGTGGCCAGAGTACTGATATTCACTACCGCTGGTGATGCCTGTTCAAACAATGTCGCAAAATCTGGCAAGCCGGAACCCCTGACGGAAGCACTTGCCAGTGTTGCGTAAAACAAAAGCAGGGAAAACCCAACGTTATAAAGTGACTTTTTGCAGAGAAAAAACACCCTACTCATATTATGTTTTCTCCAGTATTCGACTATTGAAAAAACTCACCGCAGCTATACGCTCCTGCGATATTATTTATAATTACGTGATAACAAGGCGACCCGGCAGCATCAGAAATAAAACAAGAAAACTCATTCCTGCCTGGAAGAAAGCGTTCGCCCGGAGAAGCTGCCTGATAACGACAAATTGTCAGAGGGTAATACCCTTACCACATCAACACGGCACATATCCGCTGACCTCTTCCCAAATAACTTTACTGCACCAAAGCCACATGCCAGGAGCAAACCAGCTGAGACAAGCAGCAGCCAATCTGCAGCCCCCATCACAGAGGACAACCAGATGCCAGCCATCATAAGCAGAAGCGGGAAGAGATAAATCAGAAAAGAAGCCTTTAGCAAGGAGCCCTCCGGAATACCGACCACAACCATGTCACCCTCTTTCACTACCCAGGGACAAAGCGCTTTGATATATGAAAAGGATGAGCCGACCCTATACTTTTCGGAGAGATGCTGCCCACAACCATTTCGGGCACTACAGCTTGAACAACCGGACTGTCTGATGGTTTCAACCCAGACAAAATCACACTCTACAGCCACAACTCGTCCCTGCTCTTCTATCATATTCCTGAAAACCTGATATAGATCGGTAACGAAATAATACAAAAAAAACCAGTCTTCAAGTCCAGCAAACTTACTTGATCATTACATCAAGGCTTCATTTTTACCGGACGAACAGATACAGCAACCCTTTCTGCCGTACTCAGAGGAATATCACCAACAACCGTCACATGGAAGTACTGATTACCCTCTCTGTAAATCTTTGAAACCGCCGAAAGAGCACCGATTTGTTCAGAAGCCTGACTTAGTACCCGAGTATCATCCTGCTCAACAAAGACAGAGAAACTGGCAATTCCATCAGAAAAAATCAAAGCATCTACATCGTGCTTGCTCACCGGAGAAGGACGGACGGTGCTGTTTTCCAGCACAAAGCCATCAGGCAGCCAGCCCGTTTCCCATTCCGGGGGCACATCAGGTTTCTCTGAGTGTTCCGGGTTGCTTTTTATCTGAATAGTTTCATCGACACCGGAGGGCTTGCGGTCCAGAAGTGCCAGAACATCATCTGACAGCTGACCAATATTCAGGGAAGTGAATTGCAGTCGCTCAATGATTTTACCCTGATCATCAACCAGCACTGATTTCAACAACAGTGAGGACACCCGATCAAGCCATAACTGATAGCCATAACGGAAACGATCTTTCGGCAGCACAAGCAACAGCACGGCTTCTCGACCAGCAACGCGGCCAATACCGACAATTTTCAAGTCATAGCTACGCTCAGATACACCAGACTGAAACTTGCTTACTACCGGCATCAATGAACCATGCTGAAACCTGGTCACCCCTTCGTGATAACTGGAAAAGAAAAGTTCATTTCCGGAGCGTATGACTTCCCGGGGAGCGCCATCCAGATAGAGGATACGTTCTTTTTCCGATATATTCTCAGCTTCAGCCTGATGAATAACACTTAATGTCTGCAGCTGCGCTCCCTGCTGATAAACAAACTCTCCCTGAAAGCTCAGACTTTTGGCAGAAGCAGCCATTCTTTCAAGCAGGTAACCTGCATCGGGTGATGTTTCTGCAGACACAAAGCCACTGACAAAAAAACACAGAACCAGTAACTTTCCGGTAATCCATTGCATCTGTTTCATAAATTTATTGGTTGTCAAAACTGGTCAATCTGGCAAATGACAAAATACTCTGGCCGCTTCCCATTGCAGAAAGCTCTGCATGCTGAAGTGCATAGGCATGAAAACGTTCCCTGGTTGCCCTGTCAGCAAGACTTTGGGCATAAGCAAGTTGTTCAGGGGTAATGCCGTCATGCTGCCTTGAGTTGTACCCGGCACGAATACCCAATGCACCGTAATCGTTATGACCCGATTGCGCCAGCTGCACTGGCTGAGTCAGGGTAACCGGTTCATTTTCAGCCAGAACCTGCAAATCAGGAGACGGATTACTGTTTCTGACCCCTACAACAATGGCAAAAGCCACCGAGGCTGCAACCGCAACCTTACCCAAAGAAGCCCAGACATCCTCAAAAAAGCGACCGGATACGGGGCTGATCGCAGAAGAACCTTCTGTTCCAGAGACATTCTGCGCACCGGTAGTACCGGCCTCTTCCTGCTCTATGGCATTCATCACGCCCCTGGAAATATCGACACTGGCAAATTTGCTGCTATTACCACGGAGTGTCTCACCAATCAGCTGATAACGACCCGCAAGCGCCCGGAGGTCATCGTCCTTGCCGATGCCATCAATCACTCGACGCAATTCCAGCTCACTGGCCTGCCCATCCAGAGAAACCGATAAAGATTCTTTCAAATGTTCTCTGGCACTGTTTTGAGAACTCTTTTCACTCATAGACAAACCTCTGGTATTCATGCCGACCTTCACTCTGTCGCACATGAGTTAAACCCTGTTTAACCACTTTGCCCTAATAACGGTCTGATCTCACGATCAATGGCTTCACGAGCCCTGAAAATTCTGGACCGTACAGTACCTACCGGGCAATCCATAACATCGGCAATTTCTTCATAGCTGAGGCCATCAAACTCCCTCAGCATTACCGCTGTTCTCAGTTCATCGGGTAAACGCTGAATGACATCATGGATAACCTGCTCGATTTCATTACAGTACAGGTTGCGCTCAGGGGTATCAACGACCCTCAAGGTTGTCGCTGTTTCCAGGAAGTCTGCATCATGAACATCGATATCAGACTCTGGCAATCTTCGCCCCTTGGATACCAGATGATTTTTGGCTGTATTGACAGCAATACGGTACAACCAGGTATAAAAAGAGCTGTCACCACGAAACTTATCCAGTGCACGGTACGCCTTTATAAAAGCCTCTTGCGTAACATCCTGAACTTCCTGAAAGTCACTGAGATAACCGCCAACCAGCCCAAGAATGCGGTGTTGATATTTAATAACCAACACATCATAAGCTCTCTTGTCACCCCGCTTTACACGATCAACCAACTGCTGATCAGTATCCGGACTATCAACCATTCAGGCATCTCCACCCATGCATGGCAGGAACACCATAAAAGGCACCATCGTGCAATAAAGGGTTTAGCTCAGCAGCAAGTATATAGACCATCAAAATGAAGAAAAGTTCCTGATATTTTCAATTTTTTACTTCAAAAGGTATCTGTCCACCACAACCCGGTTTATCCGGGTGTTGTAATTATATTGGAAAACCGACAGGTTATTTTTAGCACGTCAACGACACTACAGTAACTTCCAGACATTCTATATAATGCCCTGACAATGAACATTTCAGGTACCCGGCTGGCCCGGTGGAGAAAATACACAGGTCAGACAAGTTTACTCGGGCCTCTTGATTCAGGTCAGCAGCAATTTTAACATCGACCCGTAAAATAGCCTCTTTAGCCCGATGCACATAACCAGTAACTGTCATTAATCATACCGATAAATAGCTAAGCCACTCAATAAAGAACTCATCATGTTACTTATCCAGACATGTACAGTTCCACAGGCTAGCACATTAAACCACACTGCATTCATTTTCCTTTGGATTATAGGAAGGATAAAAGATGTCAGAGTGACTTGATGACCGGGGAGCCTTATGCAACAGCCCTACAATTACGATGTAATCATCATTGGCTCTGGCGCAGCCGGACTGACCACGGCACTGCAGCTGCCTGATGATGCCAGAATAGCCATTTTCAGCAAAGACTCATTAAGCGCTGGCTCAACCTATTGGGCGCAGGGAGGCGTGGCAGCAGTATTGGACCAGACCGGTGACAATATTGACCAGCATGTGAAAGACACCCTGACCGCAGGCGCAGGCCTGTGTAACGAGTCGGCTGTTCGACATATCGTGGAGAATGGCAGAGAGAGTATTGAGTGGCTGATCAGCCAGGGCGTACCATTCACACCGGATCATACCGTTGACCGGCCCTTCGACTACCACCTGACACGGGAAGGTGGACACAGCTCCCGCAGAATCATTCACTCCGCAGATGCCACTGGCCGGGCTATTTCAGATACCTTACTGGAACAGGCAAGGCTAAAGCCGAACATAGACCTTTACGACCATCACCTGGCTGTAGACCTGATCACCACCAGCAAACTGGAACCTCAGATTCACCAGCATGAACCGCGCTGCGTTGGTGTCTATATACTCGACCTTCTATCAGACCAGGTGCATGCCTTCAAGAGCCGCTGTACCGTGCTTGCCTCCGGAGGTGCCAGTAAAACCTACCTTTATACCAGTAACACCGATGGCGCATCCGGAGACGGCATTGCCATGGCCTGGCGGGCAGGCTGCCGGGTTGCCAATATGGAGTTTAATCAATTTCACCCGACCTGCCTCTACCACCCAAATGCCAAGTCGTTTCTGATTTCAGAAGCCGTTCGGGGCGAAGGCGGCCTGCTCAAACGGGCCGATGGCAGCCGGTTCATGCCAGACTACGACCACAGGGAAGAGCTGGCTCCCAGGGATATTGTGGCACGGGCCATTGACCATGAAATGAAGCGTTTGGGGTCAGACTGCCTTTACCTGGATATCAGCCATAAGCCGACGGAGTTTATTCGCTCTCATTTTCCAACCATTTACGAACGTTGCCTCGGCTACGATATCGACATCACCAGAGACCCAATCCCTATTGTTCCTGCTGCCCATTATACCTGTGGTGGAATACTGGTTGATAAAAACGGTCAAACCGACGTACAAGGCCTTTTTGCCGTTGGTGAGTGCAGTTTTACCGGCCTGCATGGTGCTAATCGGCTGGCCAGTAATTCACTGCTGGAGTGCTTTGTCACTGCCAAAAGCTGCGCCCGGATGATACGCGATACCATTGATCAATACCCACAACCACCCTCTCTGCCGAACTGGGATGAAAGCCAGGTAACAGATTCCGATGAAAATGTGGTTATCTCTCACAATTGGGACGAACTTCGCCGCTTTATGTGGGATTACGTGGGTATTGTCCGCACCACAAAACGTCTGCAAAGAGCAATGAATCGCGTTGAGCTGCTCCAATCGGAAATTCATGAGTTCTACAGCAATTTCAAAGTCAGCAATGACCTGATAGAGCTGCGCAACCTTGCCCAGGTATCTGAGCTGATTATTCGATGCGCCATGGCCAGGAAAGAGTCCCGCGGTTTGCACTACACGCTGGACTACCTTCATACGAATCCTGTTCCTGAAGACACGATTCTGGTTCCAGAGAACTTCAGGGGCTGTTGACGTTTTATCGATGCTCAGCGTATCCAACCCTGAAGAATAACTTCAGGGATTACAGAGGCCTTAGTTGATAAAGACAGCAATGTCACAATGAAGACATTCAGGCCGAACACGATGGGCATAAACTATACGTGCCCCTCGCCCTTGCCACCAAACAGAGAGTGAGACTCAAGCATCAGCCTCAGCCGGAAACCATGCAACTCAACCGGGTCAGCACTGTCTGGAAACAGAATCAGGCAGGAAGGGTGCCGCTTACCCTCAACTCTCAGCTTAAAGCAAATCAATATTGAGGTGACAACAATCTCACCCTCAGGCCAGGCGCGATACCAGGCACCGGCAAGATTCACCCGCCACTGATCTTCCAGCAAACGAATGACAGAAATACTGGTCGGAAGACTCTGAGCAATAAATTGAAGGTAGTGTCGATAGAAATGCAAGGCGAGAACCATGGCCAGGGCAAATTTGACAACAGGCCAGACTGAACAAAGCCACAGCGCAACACAAGCGGCACCGTGGCTGATAAGCATCAAAACAAGGTGGTAACGGGAACTTCTTACATTAACTTCACAAAGACTCGCCTTTGTAGCGCCCACGCTCCAATACTCTGTCAACCATGCGGCTAAGAGCCTGATCTTCAGGCCTTGTACCACTCATAAACCAACTGAAGAGGTCCGGATCTTCACACTCCAACAGGCGAACATAGGTTAGCTGATCAGCTTCACTGAGCTCGGACAGCGCCTCCCTGGTAAAAGGTTCCAAAAGCACGTCTAGCTCAAGCATCCCACGACGACTTCGCCACTGCAGGCATTTCAGCTCATTTTCACCCAGCATCTTAGAATAACTCCTATTATGGATTTTGCCGGTTATTATACCTTTAAATTCGCAGCAATAATCTTCTATTATGCCAGCAACTATTAAATGCAATTGCGGCAACCAGATAACAAGGTAATCAGATGGCCACCGACTGGAAGACCTACTTAACAACTCAGGGCGCTGTTTATAAAGAAGAGCGGTTGACAGGCTTTGCCGAAACACCACAGGCACTGGATGAAAATTCTGTCTCAGTACTCTCTGGCCACAGCATTATCAAAATCGATGGCACCGATCGCCAGAAGTTTTTGCAGGGACAGATTTCAACACATATGCTTCAGCTGGCTGCTCATCATTACAGCACCGGGGTGGCATGCTCCCCTAAGGGACGGATGTATACCAGTTTCAAAATCATGGACAATGGTGAAGACTACCTGTTGACCATGAACTCAGGTCTGACTGAAACCACTCTCGACACTCTGAAAAAGTACGCGGTTTTCTTTAAGGTTAATCTCACCAGTCAACCAGAGCACGTGGTTCTCGGCCTGTCCGGAGCCCATATAGACACCCTGCTGACCAAAATATTCCCCGACTCATCACTTCCAGAGCAAAACGAAGTCATTAAAGTCTCCGGCAATGGCTACCTTATAAAAGTCCCTGGTGTCAGGACTCGTTATGAGCTTTGGCTTCATCAGGATGACCTTCCTTTGTTATGGCCAGAACTGACCAAAGAGCTTACACCTGCAACGGAAGACTTCTGGACGTTACTGAATATTGAGTCAGTCATTCCAGAGCTTTGTCAGGAAACCATCGATAAATACATTCCCCAACATCTCAATCAACCCTCCCTTGGCGGAGTCAGCTTCAGAAAAGGGTGCTATACCGGGCAGGAAATTGTGACCCGAATGCAAAACCTTGGGCAGCAGAAAAGCCGGTGTTACTGGTTGAGTCTGGAAAGCGCCGAACAACCTGACATTAACACCCGACTTTACAACAGTGATGGCAAACCGGTTGGTGAAATCATTCAGCGTGCCCGTAATGTCGAAAACGGCAACATTGAATTACTGGCTGTCATCAGGATTGAAGCGGCTGAAGCCAACGATGTCTTTCTGGACACAGAAAAAAGCCATCAACTGCAGGTTCATGAAATACCCTATGCAATAGATCCAAAGGCCGAACTGCAAAAATAGTCGCCCCAGCCAATGCCATTCACCCAGAGTCATGACTGGGTGAGTGGCAAGCTATCCGCTGATATTCTTTTTGATTTCCACCAGCACCCCATAGGCTTCGTCAAAGTCATAACTGATAACAGCATCCTGAAGTAACGTCAGCTCTTTGTGGTCAATCTGATCTTGCAGCCCCTGAATGATCGTTGGTAGCAGAGAAACCACATCCACATCACCTTCACTGAGCTTTTGCTCCATCTCATCAAGCAGTTCATTCAGCTCACCAACGGCAATAGATCCCTCCCCAGCGGGTTCCAAAGCTTCTTTTACCGGAGGCAAATGTTCAAGGCCTTCCATCACCTGCTCAAAGGCCAGCACAAACGAGTCCATCAAGCTGTTGTCAGGCATTTCAAATTGTCTGCGTAAACTCTGCTCAAGTTGAGCAGCCTGATCATGCAGGCTGCTTGCCCCTAAATTACCGGCAACCCCTTTCAATGCATGCACCAACTGGCAAGCCTCATGCCATTTGCCGGTTTCCAGAAGCCCTTCTAATTGGATCAGATCTTCCCGCTGGCCATGATAGAAGTCAGTCAACAGCTTTTCATAAAGCGCCCGATTACCCTGAAGTCTCTGCAAACCATCGTCCACGTCTATTCCCGGCAGTTTCAGGCAGGACGTATTCTCTGATGCCTGTGGTAACGCAACAGTCTGATGCACATCGGTTTCTCCTGCCTGCAACCAATGGCGCACCATCTGCTTGAGAGCAGCAGGACTTAATGGCTTGGAAATATGATCATTCATTCCAGCCTGCAAACAGCGCTCCCGATCACCGGTCATGGCATGTGCAGTCATGGCAATAATAACCAGCTTATCCTTGCCAAGCTTTCGCCTGATCCTCCTTGTTGCCTGATACCCATCCATTTCAGGCATCTGAATGTCCATAAAGACCAGGTCAAAGTCTTCGTGCTTCACCCGCTCTACCGCTTCGGCACCGTTCGTGACCATGACGACCTCAAGCCCCATGCCCTGTAACAGCTCACGGGCAACCTGGCGGTTGATTTCATTATCCTCAGCCAGCAGTATGCGGCCTTTAGGCATAATCTCGCAAAATCGAGCTTCTTCGATGATTTCAGTTTTTGGATTATTCTGACACTGCAACAGGCGCAGAATAGTCTCTATCAAAACGCTATGATTGACCGGTTTAATCAGAAAAGCATCCACTGTACCTGAGGCTTTTGCCATCAGCTCTTCCCGACCGTAGGCCGAAACCATCATCAGTTTGGGTTCCGGGGCAAGATTGAGTTTATGAATGCGTTCTGCCAGTTCAATGCCATCCATATCCGGCATTCTCCAGTCAAGCAGCACCAGGGAAATGGCCTTATCAGCACTAAAGTTCTTCTCTTTCAGCAACGCCAGCGCTTCGTCACCATGGTCACTTTCCAGGGTTTCGCACCCGGATGTTTGCAAATGACTGATCAGAAGTGCTCTTGCTGCCGGGTTATCATCCACCACAAGCACACGAACCCCGGCAAGTGACTGCTCCAGTACCTGAGTCTGATGGGCAACACCCAGTTCAACGGTAAAGCAAAAAGTACTGCCCTTGCCGGGCTCTGAGGCAACAGAGATATCCCCGTTCATCATGTACACAAGGTTTTTACAGATAGCCAGCCCCAGCCCGGTACCACCGAACTTCCGGGTTGTTGATCCATCAACCTGAGAAAATGACTGAAACAACTTACTCTGCTGCTGTTTACTGATACCAATACCCGTGTCGGTCACCGAGAACTGCAGTCTGACCACATCCTGTCGGCTACTGACCAGCGTGACAGACACATTGACTTCGCCTTCACTGGTGAACTTGAGGGCATTATGGGTCAGGTTGATCAGTATCTGCCCAAGCCGGAGCGGATCACCCCGTAAATGTCTGGGCACATCCGACTGAATATCGTAAGTCAGTGTCAGGCCCTTTTCCCTGGCCTTGATGTTGCTGAGGTTATAGACATTGTCAAAAACGCCCCCAAGGTCAAATTCAATATTTTCCATATTGAGTTTGCCTGCCTCAATTCTTGAGAAGTCAAGAATATCGTTGATGATACCCAGAAGGTCATGGGCAGATGACTGAATTTTACTGATGTAATCCCGCTGCTGATAAGAGAGGCTGGTTTCCTGGACCAGATGACTCAAGCCAATAATGGCATTCATCGGCGTGCGGATCTCATGGCTCATGTTGGCCAGAAAGTTACTTTTCGCCTGATTGGCCTGGTCCGCCACTTCTTTCGCCTTGCGTAACGCTTCTTCAGTCTGTTTTCGATCAGTAATATTGCGCCCGGAAGCAAAAAGGTACCCTTCTCCCTCATACTCCATATAGTTCGCAGTAATCTCCACTGGAAAAACAGTGCCATCGGATGTTTTTCGCAGCGTTTCGTAGGTCATACCTTTTCTCAGCACCAGCTGCTCCCAGAGCTTTTTCCAGGAACTCCGGGTAACCGCCGGGTTAATGTCCATGATGGACAGTTTCATCAACTCTTCCTGGGAAAATCCCAGGGCTTTACAGGCAGACTCATTGACATACTTGTGGTAACCATCCCTTCTGAACCAGTGAATATGATCACCGGCACTATCGAGGGAGAAACGGGCCATCGACAGCTCACGTTCCCGTTCAATCTGGTGCGTAATATCCACGGTTGTACCGATGACCCGCACGGGTTTCCCAAGCTCATCCCTGAACACCACCTTCCCTTTGCTGCGAACATTACAATAACTGCCGTCTTTCCTGCGGATACGGTAAACAAACTGGAACGAGTTATCGGAAGTCTCCAGCTGTTGTTCAAAAAAATGAATGGTGGAAATTTTATCCTCTGGATGAAGCTGCTGTCGCCAGGTCCGGATATTGCCCAACAGTTCCCCGGGCTGGTAACCCAGCATGCTTTGATATCGGGGGCTTAAATACATGTTATCCCTGAGGACATCCCAGTCCCAGAGACCATCGGAAGCCGCGTCCATTGCCAGCTGGTAACGTTCCTCACTGACTCTTAAGGCATCTTCCGCATGTTGACGATCACGGGCAACCGCCACCAGCTCACCCATTCGATGCAGCAAATCCATTTCATGGATATAGACCTGATATTTTTCCGGCGTATTGATCAATCCAATACCACCAACCACACGACCAAACAGCAACATAGGGGCATAGACCGCGATGGAAATCCCCAAATCATCCAGAATGGCAGCACCTTCAAGGTCCCCCTTCTGCAATATTTCATCACGAATAAGAATGTTGCCCTGATCCTTTTTCACCTCGCCATAAACACCGGTAAAGTCATGGTCAAACAATGACTCAAAGGCCGCAGGATCAGAATCAGGCTGGATGACCAATAATGTTCGATACGAGCCCGGGGCTCCCAGGAGAAGATACAGACAGCTTCAGCGTTGAGATGGAGCCCAAGCCGACTCAGAAAATAGTCATTGGCCCGATGCACCGGCTGGTCCATGAAATGCCTGGAAATATCACTCAGCAGCCGGTCCAGTTCGGAACGAATCCGCAGCCCTTCTTCTGCTTTTTCACGGTCAGCAATCTCGATGGTTAAACGACGATTCCAGTAAACAATGAGAATCAATGTCACAAGAATCAATACCAGACCAATAAACAACTCTTTATTAGGCCGCCACATGCCTCCCTGAATCGATAGCCAGCTGCTTTCAAGAGCCTCCCGGTCTTCCGGAGTAATGGTATCCACCGCTTTTTCCAGGATAGAGGCCAGTTCAGGAGAGTTGTTTCTCGATGCCATACTGAAGTCATAGTTAAAACCCGCTTCAGCAACCACCTGCAAGTTGGTGATTTTCATGCGCTCTATTTCATAACTTGCAGAAGCCAGGTTGACCACCATGGCATCAAGAACTCCGCTGGCAACCTGATTCAAGCCTGTGGCGATATCCGGCATCTTGACAAAATTGATACCCGGGTAGTTCTGTTGAAAGATTTCATAAGTGACATAACCTGGCGTAAAGCCAACCCTTTTCCCATTTAAATGGCCCGGAGAACGGATGCTTTTGTCGGAAACACGGGCAAGGATCACGGCCGGCACACTGACAAATGGTTTGGTAAAATTCAGATAACGGCTGCGTTCTTCCGTTTTCTGTAACATCGCAACGGCGTCAACATCATGCCGATACGCCTGAATCAGGGCATTGGTCCATACGGGATCCTGATGAAGCTGAAAGGTGATGCCCAACCTGTCTTCCAACAACTTGAGGTAAGCTATGGTCATTCCCTGCCATTGGCCCCTTCTATCAACATAAGAAAATGGCGGTTTATTATTATCAACCAGAACACTGATGACCGGATTTTCACCTAACCAGCGGCGCTCGGAATCACTCAGTTCAACCGCTGAGCCGCTGTGGCGAAAATAGCGGTCTCGGCTACTGATAATCCAACGGTTTTCAATGGCACGGTACTCATCCGGAGTGATGGCCCGAAAGCCATTATTCAACTCCGGCAATAAGTCCGCCGACCTGTTCAGCAAAAGACCAGCCCCAACTGCCTCATTCAGATTAAAGTACTCGCTGGAGTTCACCTCACCCACCAGACCATGGCGATTCAGGGCGGACTGGACAATCACCGGTTCGCCAAGAAATGCGTCTATTTCTCCGGAGAACAGGCTCTCAATCATCTCGGAGACAGTATCATGTTCAATGGGATACGCATCGGGTAACCAGCGGCGAACGAATTCCTCAGGGCTTGAAGAACCGATCACACCCAGCTTTTTACCACTTAACTCCGACCCGGGATCACTCAGGTTGCTGTCAGGGCGAAAGTAAATTCGGGTATTCAATCCATAATAGGGATTTGACAGCGCCATCCACTGACTTCGTTCCATCGTCGGAGACACGGCAGCAATAACGTCGACCTTACCTTCTTGCAAAGCATCTATGTTTTCACCGACAGGCCCCATTCTGAATTTAATTGGCATGCCTGTTTTTCTGACCATAAGTTCCAGATATCAACAAACAGGCCTGAGGGTTTACCCAGTGCATTGATAAAAGACAGCGGGGAAAGGTCGGTCTCCAGGGCAACGACCAGACTTTCAGGGTGACAATGCGTAAACCTGAACAGCTCTTCAATAAGATCCAGTCTGTCCTGATCAGGAATTTTCGCCACCCCATGTTCAATAACACGCACAAGATCCGGTCGACCCGGGGCAACAACGGCCTTGACTTCAACGAGCGGCAAAGGCGTTGGCACCACCTGAAATTCATCGTTAACACCCAGATTATGCAAGTAGTAGCTCAAGCTTGTACGACCCCCAAGTATCGCGTCGACCTCATGTTTGGATGCTGCTATGGCCATTGATGAGCTTGAAGTGAAGGGCACATTAACAGCGTCTGCATTAAAGCTTGTGAGACAGGGCTGACAGTTATAACCTTTGATATAGCCAACCCGGAGTTTTGCAAGCACCTCCTCAAAGCTACTTATCTGACTGCTTTTTCTGACAAAGAGAACTGGAGTAAACGAGTGAATCGGTACACTCTCCAGACCAGTCTTGCGCAACTGATCCTCCATGCCCGATGGCGTGTAAGCCAGAACATCAACTTCGGAACCCTTAAGCTGTGCCTCAATTTTTTCCGGAGAAGACACCACAAACTGGATATCAACGTTGCTTTTTTCCGACCACAGTTCCCAGAGGTCATGCAACACACCGTCGGCCACTCCCTCATTATTGGTAAACATCCAGGGCGCATCATCGGCAAAATAAGCAATTCTGATCGGCTTTTTATTATCCTCTGCATAAATCCCCGTGCTGATGGGCAATATCAGGAAAAACAGCAGGAGTGATATCAAAGTCCGGGAAATCGTTCGGGAATAACGGCTCGGTGAGAAGGGCATAGTAATTCGGGATAAGTCAGGGAACCGGAAAGCGGGCTTATCTTACCCTGTATCCAGACAATCACCTATCAAAGAAAAGATAAATTCGGTTATTTGCTAAAATAATCGTGAGAATAACTATCAGGTAAACACCATGGCCACCGAACAATTTTCCACCGAACAACTTGATGCCAGTAAAAAAGCCATTGCCCGGGCTGAATCATTGATGGATTCAATGAAAATGCTGAAGAAAAAACTGCATCTCAGTGAAGGCTGCGGGCAACGCTTCCTGCAAAAGACCAATCCTGACCTCGCGCTGTTACAAAAAGCCGAACAGGAAATTAATCAATCCTACAGCGGCAAACCGGGGAATAGTCAGCAGACCAGCGCAAAAAATAAAACGGGGTTGTTAAACAATATTCTCCGCCGGGGACAGGCTGAGTTTCCACCAATTCGGTTGACAGCATGGTGGATAGCGCCGACAGTAGCCTTATCTATCGGTTAATGACGACGTTTCCCTGTGCTGACCATATACCATTCCAATCATCTGGATGTGCTTAAAGACCTTCTGGTCGAGCTTTTTCGCCAAACCCCTCCGAACAACCCCCTGGAAGATGAACAGATTCTGGTACAAAGCCCCGGAATGGCCCAGTGGCTCAGGCTGGAACTGGCTAAAGGGCTGGGTATAGCCGCCGGTGTCAATTTTCCCCTGCCGGCCAGTTTCCTCTGGCAAATGTATACCCGCATCCTGCCGGATGTTCCACGCAGATCCGCGTTTAATAAGGAGTCAATGACCTGGAAGCTGATGGACCTCCTTGACTCCCTGAAACACGACCCGGACTTCTATTCATTAACCCAATACCTGGCAAGCGATGATGACGAGATTCGGAAATTTCAGTTGTCCGGAAAAATTGCTGATATTTTTGACCAATATCTTGTCTATCGCCCTGACTGGATTCTGGACTGGGAACAGGGGAATGATACCAGCACAGTCACCTCTGACCAGCCCTGGCAGCCCAAACTATGGCGTGCCCTGGTCTCAAGAACCGCTGAACTGGAACAATCCCCCTGGCACAGGGCCAATATGCACCACCGCTTTCTTGAGGCTATAGCCAATAATGATTGCAGCTCACAGCTGCCACGGCGGTTGTTTGTCTTTGGTATTTCTGCCCTGCCACCGCATTTTGTCGAATCCATCGAGGCAATGTCCAGCCAGTGCGATGTGCATTTGATGGTCGCTAACCCCTGCCAGCACTACTGGGGAGATGAACGGGATCCAAAATATCTGCGCAAGCTGGCAGCCCGTAAACTGCTGGATCGACAGAAACAGAAAAACAATAAACATCAGCAGGAGGATAGAGGCTGGTTCAGTAAGGAAGGACTCTCTCTGGAGAACCTGGACTCCATTGGCAATCCGCTGCTGGGCTCAATGGGCAAGCTTGGCAGAGACTACTTCCACCAGCTCCACGGCCTGGATGCTTTTGATATCGATGTCTTTGTCAGCGACCACAAGGATACCCTGCTGGGCAATCTGCAAAGGGACATCTTCGAGCTGCACGACCGGACAGCCCAGGGCCAGAAAACGGCGATGCCAAACGACCAGTCCCTGCAATTCCATAGCTGCCATAGTCCACTCAGAGAGGTGGAAATACTGTATGACCATCTGCTTGATATGTTTGAACAGAACCCGGAGCTGACCCCCAAAGACATTGTCATCATGCTGCCGGATATCGACAGCTATACCCCGTGGATTCAAGCCGTATTTGGCAGCATGGATGACCAGCGTCGTATCCCCTGGGCCATTTCAGATGTCAGTGCAAAAAACGAGCACCCTGTCCTTTCCGCACTTCTTAAACTGCTGGAGCTGGACAAAAGCCGCTGCTCCGCCCCGGAGCTTATGGAGCTGTTGGAAGTACCCGCCATTCAATACCGTTTCAACCTGAGCACCGGTGATCTGGACATTCTGAGACAGTGGACCCATGAGTCGGGTATACGCTGGGGTTTAACCCCTGCCCACCAAACCCGGTTTGACCTGCCAGAACTGCAGGCCAACTCCTGGTCATTCGGGCTCAGAAGGATGCTGCTGGGCTATGCCATGCCAGAAAATACCGGCGTCTACGATGATATTTTGCCGATGGACGCGGTTCAGGGCATGAATGCAACACTGGCAGGCTATCTGGCCAGTTTTATTGATAGCAGTGAGCAATTACTGAATGATCTGGACAACACACGAACCATTGAACAATGGATCCAGTTCACTCATCAGCTGCTGGATCGCTTTTTCCTTACCCGCTCGGAAGAGGATGAAGCAGCGCTCACACTGGTCAGGGATACCCTGTCCCACCTCTACGAACAGCTGCAGGAAGCAGGGTACCAGCAACCATTATCACGCAGTGTCTTTATCAGTTATCTGACCGAACGTTTGACTCAGGAGCGCAGCAGTCAGCGCTTCCTCGCTGGCCAGGTCAATTTCTGCACATTAATGCCCATGCGCTCCATCCCGTTCAGGGTAGTCTGCCTACTGGGTATGAATGACGGTGCCTACCCCCGCAGTATTGCCCCGGCCGGATTTGACCTGATCGCCCGCCATGGCAGGCGTGGTGACCGCTCACGTCGGGTAGACGACCGTTATCTGTTCCTGGAGGCTCTGCTGTCTGCCCAGGACACCCTTTACATCAGCTATGTTGGCCGACGGATACAGGATAACAGTGAGCGCATACCTTCCGTGCTGGTCACCGAACTCCTCAACTACTGCGAACAGGGTTTTGACCTGAAATCAGAGCAGTTGGTTATCGAACACCCTCTGCAGCCGTTCAGCCACAGAAACTTCTTGAATCAGCCTGAGCCTGACCAGATAGGACACTCTTTTCACAGTTACATTAAAGAGTGGTTACCGGCAGCCAGTCGCACTGAAGAAAGGCCAGGCCAGTTTATTCAGACACGCCTGCCGGATGAAGAGGGAGTTAACCTCAATGACGTGGAGCTTGCCGAGCTGTTGAGATTTTACAGCAACCCCAGTCGCTACTTTTTTAATCGCCGCCTGAAAGTCTATTTCTCCGTTCAGGACCAGGCCCTGGAGGAGACCGAAACATTCGCCATGGAGCCGCTGGAGAACTACCAGCTGAAAGCCGGGATTCTTGACAGTCTGATTAGCAAAGAAGCACCCGAACGGCTGGTCAGTCGGCTGCACTCTTCCGGCAAGCTGCCACACTCCGCTTTTGGCCAGATTCTGCTGGACGAGCAGATAACAGACCTTACCCCAATGGCTGACAGATTAAGCCTACAGCTGGAAAATAGCGCGGAAGACCGGGAAGTGAACCTGCAGCTCCCCCACCTCGAACGCCAGCACCCTCCGGCTCATCTGACCGGCTGGCTGAAAGGCTTTTCTGCGTCCGGTATGCTTCGTTACCGCCCCGCCAGTTTTAAAGGTAAAGATCTGATCAGAAGCTGGATTGAGCACCTGTGTCAGTGCACGACCGAAAATCCAACCGTGACCCGGATTCATGACCCGGAGAAAGAGCGCTTGTTGCCGGTCATCCCAAAACAGGAAGCAGAACAACACCTGTCCACACTGATCCATTACTTCCAGATGGGTCAGAACCTGCCGCTGCCCTGGTTCCCGGAAACGGCCTACAGCTGGTTGAAGGCCGATCCGGATGATAACCCGGACAAGGCAGAAAAAGCCGCCGAAAAAGCCTTTGCCGGGGATGACTTCCATGTGCGGGGAGAGTGCAGTGATGACTATATACAGCGGGTCTACCCTGAGCTGACGCCGGTATTTACTGAAATGACCAGCCTTACCAGAGAGATTATGGCTCCTGCGTTTGACTGTTTGCAGGAGGAACAGCCATGAGCCAGTCAACAGCCATGAGCCAGTCAACAGCAACTGACCAGAACCACCTGGTTCCGGAAACACTGGACCCACACGCGCTGCCACTGCACGGCATCCGCCTGATCGAAGCCAGTGCCGGCACGGGCAAAACCTATACCATTGCCAATCTCTATCTGCGCATACTGCTGGGCCATGGCAGCGATAAAACACAACATGAAACCCCGTTGACTGTTGATCAGATACTGGTGGTTACCTTTACCGAAGCGGCCACCGGCGAATTGCGGGATCGTATCCGGGCCAGAATTCACCAGACCCGGGATGACTTTATTGCCGGCAAATCCAGCGACCCGTTTATTCAGCAGCTGATTGAGGATATGGATCAGCCAGAACAGTGTCAGGCACTGCTGCTGGCGGCAGAACAGCAGATGGATGAGGCGGCGATTTTCACCATCCACGGCTTCTGTCAGCGCATGCTGAAACAGCATGCGTTTGAAAGTGGCACACTGTTCTCCAGTGAGCTGATTACCGATACCGAACCCATGTTGCAGCTGAGTGCTGCGGACTACTGGCGTCGGCATTTCTATCCCCTGGAAAAACCGCTGGTAAAACTGATCCGCAATCTCTGGAAAACACCCAATGACCTGCTGAGTCATGTGCGCAGCTGGCTACCCCTGTCAGATCTGAAACTGGCCGGAGACCAGGTGCCGGAATCCATGGAGGAGTTCAACAGGGTTTATCTGTCACCTGCCAGTGAGTTGAAGACACTCTGGCAAAACGATCAGGACACCATCGCCGACCTGTTGCGTAACTGTGGCCTGCGTAAAGACCGCAAACCGCTGAAACGTCTTGGCCAAATGAACAGTTTTCTTGCCTCTGACGATCTGATTCCCAATCTGGAAAAAGACAGTTGGGAGATCTACGGCACCGAAGTATTACAAAAGAGCCTGTTAAAAACCGGCAAGCTGCCCGAGCACCCCATTTTCCGGAAAATTGATGAATTCCTGGATTTGCCACTCTCTCTCAAGGAGGCGCTTCAGGGCCTGATTACCCGGGATGCACTGCAACATATCAAACACCAGCTGACACAATTGAAAGCCAGCCGCTATCAACTCTCCTTTGATGACCTGCTGACCAACCTGGCCAATGCCCTGTTTCCTGAAGGCAATCCTGAAGGCAATCTTGAAGGTAATTGCGAAGAGAAGGCCGGTGACGGCGAGCTGCTGGCCCAGGCGATTCGCAGCCAGTATCGCATTGCCATGATTGATGAGTTTCAGGATACCGACCCTCTCCAGTATCGCATTTTCAACAAGATCTACATGGAAGGCGGTGACCCCGGCGTCGGCCTGTTTATGATCGGTGATCCCAAACAGGCCATCTATGCCTTCCGTGGTGCCGATATCTTCACCTATATGCAGGCCAGGCAGCAGGTACACAGCCATTACACGCTGGCTACCAACTGGCGTTCAAGCGATGCCATGGTGTCTGCGGTGAATACGGTATTCCAGCATTCACCGTCCCCCTTTATCTATAACGACAGCATCCCTTTTGAACCCGTTCACCCATCCCCGGAGGCCGCGCAGAAGCGCCTTTATCATAAGGGAGAAGCACTACCGGCAATGACCCTGTGGCTACAGCAGCCCGTTGATGGACCCACCATCAATGCCGAGCGCTATCTGGATACCATGAGCCAGGCAACCGCCACTGAGATCAACCGCCTGCTCACCGCTGCAGACCGGGGCAACTGCCAGATTCACAACGGCGACCGGCAAACACCTCTTCAACCTGGTGATATTGCCGTACTGGTTCGCAGTGGCCGCCATGGCCAGAAGATTCGCGAGGCCCTGGCCGCACAGAATATCGCCAGTATCTACCTGAGCAACCAGGACTCAGTATTGGCTGCACGGGAAGCGTCTGACCTGGAAAAAGTCCTTCAGGCCTGCCTGCAACCCACCAGCGAACGGGTGTTGAAAGCGGCGCTGGCCACCACGCTTTTCCATCTTGATGCCCGGGCCCTGGATGCACTCAATGTGGATGAGCAAGCCTGGGAAAGCGCGGTAGAAGAGTTCACTCACTATGGCGAACTCTGGCAGAAAAAGGCATCCTGCCCATGTTACGCCAGCTTGTCTTCCAACGGAAAATCGCCGAACGACTGCTCTCATTCCAGGATGGGGAACGGCGTCTGACCGACCTGCTGCACCTTGGCGAGCTGCTGGCGGCCGCCAGTCTTGAACAGCAGGGAGCATCCGCCCTGGCTCGCTGGTTTTCCGAACAGGTCATCAGACCTAATCAAAACGCCGATGATCAGCAGCTGCACCTGGAGAGCGAGCGGAACCTGGTCAAGATCATTACCATTCATAAATCCAAGGGGCTGGAATACAAGGTGGTCTTTATCCCCTTTCCATGCCATCTGCGCAAAGCGGATTCCCCCCTGTACCATGACCCGCAAACCAGTGAAACCTGGCTGGCATTAACACCCTCGGAGCAAGCCTCCGTGCTGTCAGAAAAAGAGCGTCTGGCGGAAGACCTGCGCCTGCTCTATGTTGCCCTGACACGCTCGGTCTACTGCTGCTACCTGGGGATGGCACCCTACAAATCGGGGAAAGCCGGTAAAGAGGGTAAAACTGATCTGCATCAGAGCGCGATTGGTTACTTGCTTAACCAGGGTTCAGAGATCATCAGTCAGGATCTGAACCTGTTGCTGGAGCAAGTGGCCAAGCAATGTGATCAGCAACAGATCGTGATTTCTGCGCCACCAGCCGACTCTCTCCCACCCTATGCTCCAGTGAATACACAAGAAGCGTCGTTAAGCCCACGGAATTTCACAGGAAATATTGAGAGAAACTGGTGGACCACCAGCTACTCGGCACTTTCACGGCATGCATCACATCGCGCTGAGACTCCGGCCGTTGCCAGTAATGAATCGCCAGGGTTTGATACTGATGCCATCAATGAACAACATACAGCCCCGGATAACCCGCAGTCTGAAGACAACCCTTTAAGCCTGTTCAACTTTCCTAAAGGGGCTCAACCGGGAACGTTTATGCACAGCCTGTTTGAAGAGCTGGATATGAACGCATTGCGCTGTGCAGACAATGACGCCTATCTCGACAGCTTTCTGGTGGATAGCCACGCCCGGGCCGGTTATGGCGAAGAGTGGCTGCCTGCCACCAAAGATATGTTGTTAACTTGCCTCAACGCGCCGCTGGATAAAGACAATCTTCGTCTTATAAATCTGCCAGATTCCGCTCGACGGGTTGAAATGGAGTTTTACCTGCCCATCGAACAGCTTAACCCCCAGAGCCTTAATCGGTTGATTGCTCAACACGATTCGCTGAGCGCCAGGGCCGGAGAGCTGCAGTTCCACCGTATGAAGGGCATGCTGAAAGGCTTTATTGACCTGACCTTTGCATATCAGGGGCGCTGGTATGTGCTCGATTACAAATCAAACTGGCTGGGAAATAACATCAGTGATTATTCCAGGGAAGCCATGGAGAAAGTCATGATAGAGCATCGTTACGATCTGCAATACCAGCTGTACTCTCTGGCATTGCACCGACTGCTCAAACATCGTTTACCGGATTATGACTATGACCGGCATTTCGGTGGTGTTATCTATCTGTTTCTGCGCGGCGTGCAGATGAATGATCCTGAGCAACATGGCATATTCAGCCACAAGCCTTCCTTCCAACTCATTAATGGTCTGGATCAGCTGTTCCGGGGTGAAGATGGCAAAGATAATCAAACAGAGGAGCTGATAAGATGTTAAATCAGCTGCAAATACTGGAACAGCAGGGGATTATTCGTGCCCTGGATTACCAGTTCGCCAAACTGATCCACTCCTTGAATCCCGATCCATTGCTGACTCTGGCCGCCGCCAATGTCAGCTTTGAGCTGGGCCAGGGCAATGTCTGCATGTCTCTGGCATCGGACTTCAGCCTTTTTGGTCTGGATGGTCAGGAAAGTTCCGAACTGATGGACACCGTTGCCGTTCCAAAAGACCAGTGGCTAACCCGCCTCAAAGGGACTCAGGTTGTGGGTGAAGGCAGTGAACCAACACCCCTGGTTCTGGATGATGGGCGTCTGTACCTTTATCGGTACTGGCAATACGAACGCAGTGTCGCCGGTTTTCTCAACAGCAGAAGCACCGAAACACTGGATACCGATGAAGCCCGGTCGATTTTGCAGAGACTCTTTAACAGGGATTACCACTTTGTACTGCAACAGTGTCAAGGGAAGTCCGAAGCCGGTCAGAAAGCTGAACTTATCAAATGGCTGGATATTGAGTACGTTGATACGCTTGACTGGCAAGCCATTCTAAATTCGGTTAACCACGGCGCTGATACCGATACCCTTAATTCACTGATTCCCGAGTCAGCGTGCCTGAACTGGCAGAAAATTGCTGCGGCACTGGCCGCCAGTCGCTCATTTTCCGTGATCAGTGGTGGCCCGGGAACCGGAAAAACCACAACCGTTACCCGACTGCTTGCCCTGCTTACAGAGCTGGGCCTGAAACGCCAATCCCCTCCGGACATCAAACTGGTTGCCCCAACGGGTAAGGCAGCAGCCCGTTTAACCGAGTCCATTGGCGGCGCACTGGCAAAAATAAACTGCAGTGACACGGTAAGAGAAAAGATCCCGACTCAAGCCGGAACACTGCACCGTTTACTGGGCGTCATTCCCGGAAAAACCGGTTTCATCCACAATAGAAACAATCGGTTGCACCTGGATATTCTGGTTGTGGATGAAGCTTCCATGATTGACCTGCCACTGATGAGCCACCTGCTGGAAGCACTGCCAGATCATGCCCGGTTAATTCTGTTAGGTGACCGTGATCAGCTTTCGTCAGTGGAAGCTGGCAGTGTCCTCGGTGATATCTGTGCAGCCGCCAGCTTTGGATACTCAAATGAACAACGCAATCTGTTGGAAAGGTTAACCGGGCATGATCTTGCTAAAATGGAACCTGCACAGACTACGGCAAACCTCGCCGTTTCCGACAGCCTCTGCCTGCTGCGCAAAAGCTACCGCTTTGATGCCCATTCCGGTATAGGGAGTCTGGCCAAAGCCGTGAACAACAATGACCTGCGATCTCTGCAGTCGGTATTTACCTCAGGCTTTGACGATATTGAGCGCTTTTCCATCGCCGGGGACTCTGATTATCAGCAATTGATACAGCAGTCCGTTGAATCCTACCGACACTACCTGGAACTTATTCAACAGACATCAGCACCGCACCATATTCTTGATGCCTTTAACCGGTTTCAGGTGTTATGTGCCCTGCGGGAAGGTCCCTACGGTATTTCAGGGCTGAACGAAGCAATACAAAAAGCCCTGCAAGAAAAAGGCCTGATTGACGTGACTGGACAATGGTATGAAGGCCGCCCCGTTTTGATCACCCGCAATGATCACGGGCTTGGCCTGTACAATGGTGATATCGGGATTACCATCAGAGGCCCTGATGGCCAGCTCCGGATCGCTTTTCAGTTGCCCGATAAACAGGTCCGTCAGTTTCTACCCAGCCGACTTCCTGAGCATGAAACCGTTTTCGCCATGACCATTCACAAAAGCCAGGGTTCTGAGTTTGCCGATGTTGTCATGGTGTTACCGGATAAAGACAACCCCATCATCACCCGTGAGCTTGTCTATACGGGGATTACCCGGGCCAAATCCAGGCTTACGCTCTTTGCCGAAATGGATATCCTGATCAAAGCTGCAAAGTCACCCACCAAGAGGCAGTCGGGCCTTTATCAGCGGCTGGTTCAATAACAACCAAAACCACAGAGATCACACAACCCGAAAAGTACGAGACAAGCTTTTCACAATGTGCTTCATGATCTCTGTGGTTCCATCAAGCCACACTGCTTTCAGGCTCCTGCTTACCATCCTCATTGCCATCATCACCGTTAAGGCCAAGCCTCTGGCACAGCCTTGAAAATACAATGGCGAAAGCACCATTTCCGCTAACATTCATAGCGGTACCAAAGGGATCAAATATCATATAAACGGCGGTAATTAACCCCAGCATCTCATCTGAAAAGCCCATCAGACTCTGTAAGATTGGCCCTACCACAAGAATGACACCCCCGGGCACAGCCGCTACCGAAAACTTGGCCAATGCATAATAAAAGCCAAAGATGGCAAAACCCGCCAAATCAGGCATTGGCATATGGAAAGTATTCAGTGTCACCAGCGCCAGAATGGTCAAACCAATCGCACTGCCAATGGTATGAATATTGACTGTGGCAGGTACGATGGTTCTTGCCATGATGGGATTACCGATATTTCTTTCGGTACTGTCGATTAACACCGGCATCGTGGCGGCGCTGGAGACCGTGCTTAAACCCGTTAACCACGCAGGAAATACATTGCCCACGTAGGTAATAAAAGCCCGAAATGAACACTTTGCAGCCACAAAAAAGTAGATAAAGAGGTAAGCCAGCTGCGAAACAATAACCAGCAGCAAAATCCTGCCATAAGCGGAGATAGCCTGGCTCAAAATCCCATCAGCATGGAGTTTGTAAGCAAATCCGAGGATAAAAAAAGGCAGTATCGGAATAAAGAAATGTTTCAGGAACCCGCTGCAAACATCACCGGCTCTGCAACAAAGCGCCCTTAGCGGTTGCATATCCAGCAGGTTCACCAGCAGGCCTGCAATGAATCCCACAATCAGGGCATTCATATTTGTAAATAGAGGGGGTAATTCAAACACCCACATGGTCGCCAGACCACTGCCATCGAGAGCATCAAGGGTGATCGGCATGGATATCAGCGGCACCATGATACTGCCAATGGTATACCCGGTGAAAATGGCCGTGATGTTGGATGCAAATACCATCATGATCAACAACAGGGCAAACAGCAGAGCATTCTTCCCCATTCTGGCGAGACAGGAGACCACAAAGCTGAACACAATAAATGGCAGGACAAAAACCAGCAGTGACTTAATGGTCAGGCTCAGGGTGAAAAAAAATGACTTAACGTCATAGCTCATCCAGGGATCTGTCAGAAAAGGGATCAACAACACCACCAGAAGCGCGGCCGGCAGTTTAATGTTGGCAAGATGCTCAATAATTTTCACGAATCTCCTCTTTCCCGGTAATAAAACTGACTGTGATGAAAACATAGACTTTTTTTCTGCATCGTCAAAATGTGACCGCGCTCTCAGCCTGAAAACTCACAATTCCGAACATATGTTCCAAGAAAAAATTGTCCCAGCTCATTATTTTTCGCTTTTCCGAAGGGACTGTAAGGATTCGCTGTCATTTTCTGACACAGATCAAAAAATATACTTGCCAAACCATTAGGATATGCGCGTTCGATAGCGCATTGATTAAATTAATAACCCCTCGGAGCTCATTCATGGAGCAGAAGATCACGTTACCTTCTATGGGACAAGTGTCCCTGGTATTAGGTGCCTTTCTGGTTCTCGCTTTTGCGTTTACCGCCAAACTGAACCTTCCTATTCAATTGGCACTCTGCATCGGCTGGTTCCTGGCCATGGGACTGGGTGTCAAACTGGGCCACCAGTACAAAGATCTTGAAGCGGCTGCCGCAGAAGGTATCTTCAAAGGCACCGGTGCGATCCTGATTCTGATTGCCGTAGGCGCACTGGTAGGCACCTGGATTGCCGGAGGTATCGTTCCATCGATCATTTACTACGGCCTGAAAACCATCCATCCTTCCATCTTCCTGCTGGCCACCATGGTGATCTGTTCCATGACCGCCCTGGCAACGGGTACCTCATGGGGTGCAGCCGGTACTGCGGGTATCGCCATGATGGGAATTGGTCAGGGTCTCGGCGTTCCTGCGCCGGTTACTGCCGGTGCCATCCTGTCCGGTGTTTACTTCGGTGATAAACTCTCTCCCCTGTCGGACAGTGTTATTCTGGCTTCCTCAATGTCCGAGGTTGAAATCGTTGACCACATCAAAGGCATGCTGCCCATCAGCCTGACTGCTTATGTCCTGACAGCCATCGCTTTCACCGTGTACGGTTTCCAGTTTGGCGGCAGTGCTGATATGGCCCAGGTGCAGGAAGTTATGAACCTGATGGATGAGAACTTCAGCATCTCCGTCATGGCTTTTGTTCCGGTAGTTATCATTCTTTTCCTGCTGGCCAAAAAGTTCCCGTCCTACCCGGTTATCATGCTGGGTGCTGGCCTGGGCATGGTCTGGGCAGTTCTGTTCCAGGACCGCACGCCCATCGACGCCGTGAACGCCCTGTGGGCACCGTTGACGGTTGATTCCGGCAACGCTTTTCTGGACAACATCCTGAACCGGGGCGGTATGGTGAACATGCTGGGTTCCGTTGCGGTTATTATCTTCGGCCTGGGCTTTGGTGGCCTGCTGGATAAGGTGGGCATCCTGGAAACCATCGCCCGCACCTTTGCAAACCGTATCACCAATGAAGGCAACCTGACTGCCTACACTGTGGCTACGGCATTCCTGGCCAACGTATTCGGTTCTGCCATGTACGTATCCCTGATCCTGACCCCCAAGATCATGTCCGGAAACTACGACCGTATGGGTGTTGACCGTCGTATGCTCTCCCGCAGCTCGGAATTTGGCGGTACTCTGACTTCAGGTATGGTGCCATGGTCTGACAACGGTATCTTTATGGCGGGCCTGCTGGGGGTCTCTACTTTCGCCTACGTGCCTTACATGTGGATGAGCTTCATCAGTATCGGCCTGGTTGTTGCCTTTGCTTACCTGGGTAAATTCCGCCCGGTGGATAACAAGTATGTGAAACAAGTGGAAGATCATTCAGTCCACGGCCAGATGGCTACCGCCTGATTACTCGCTTTATCATTCATTCCCAGTGCCGCCCGGGTTGTTATCAACAGGGCGGCGTTTTTTTTCAGCCTCTGCCATGCATTGAAGTGATAGACTTGATCAAAGCCCATCACCCAATGACAATCGCCGTTTATACTGTGAGGCTGATCTTAATCAGGAAAATTCATGAGCAAGAAAATCTACGTTGCCTACACCGGTGGAACCATTGGTATGCGCCCTTCAGATTCCGGCTATGCGCCCGGGGATAACCTGATGGGGCTGCTGGAAGAGAAACTTTCTCCTGATGTGATGGCCAGCCTGCCAGCGTTCGAACTGTTTGAGTACCCTCAACTGATCGACTCCAGCAATATCCGCCCGGGTAACTGGCAGCAAATCGCCGCTGATATCGCCAGCCGCTATGAGCAGTTTGATGGTTTTGTCGTTCTGCACGGTACCGATACCATGGCTTATTCCTGCAGCATGATCTCCTTTATGCTGCAAAACCTGCAGAAGCCGATCATCTTTACCGGCTCCCAGATTCCTCTGTGTGAAGCCCGCACTGATGGTCTGGAAAATCTGGTTGGTGCCCTGACCGTGGCGACTGATGACCGAATCAAAGAGGTTTGCCTGTATTTCAACGGCCGCCTGTTGCGCGGCAACCGTGCCCGTAAACTGAACGCCTACCTCTTTGATGCCTTTGACAGCCCCAACTACCCCTGGCTTGGCCGGGCAGATATCCATGTAGAACTCAATGAAACGCTCCTGTGGCGGCCAAAGGAAGCTGAAAAGTTTCAGCTTGATTGCGACGGTGAAACCCATGTCGGCATTCTGCAGCTGTTCCCGGGCATTACTGCCCGGTGGATGGAGTCTGCGCTGAGTCAACCCATGGATGCCTTTATTCTGCGTACTTATGGTACAGGCAATGGCCCTGATGCTGACCACGCCCTGCTGGACACCTTTGCCAGGGCAACCGCGTCAGGCAAATTGATTGTTAACCTGACCCAGTGTCACCGGGGCACAGTTCATCAGGGTAGCTACGCAGCAGGCTCAGCACTGGCCAAAGCGGGTATTGTGGGAGGCCTGGATACCACTACCGAAGCCATGTTCTGTAAACTTCATCATCTTTACTCTCTGGGTCTCGGCACCGACGCGGTTAAAGCCCTGCTCAGTGACAGTCTGGCTGGTGAAGTCTCTATCTGATTGCCATTTCTTCTTGTGATAAGGGTGTCCAGACCACCCTTATTCTTTCCTGCCTTTTCAGCTATCTCCTTCTCCTCAAAAATATCAGTGAACTCTTGCCAAAAAATTCTGTCTACATGGACATTAAATTCAGAATTGCGATGAGGAAGCAAGATAATGCTGGCAGCACCTACTCCACAAACTATCACCGAAAGAGTGACCGGGCCAAAAGTCTGCTGCGATGGAGGTTTCCTCTGCGGGTTTGATACTGGCGGGGGTTTAGGCCTTTTCACAGGCGTCAAAGTCACTTCCTGTACTTGCACGAATTTTGTCAAAGACTGTTGCTGCTTTATTGGAAATCTGAAAAAAGCAGACTGCTGTTTCAATTGCTGTGTAATGACCGGCAAAGTGTGCGCTATCACCGGCATTTCCGGAGTAATGGCAATAGTCGGCAGTCTGGCAGGGGCGTTGACTCTGGGGTCTTTGGGGTACACGTGTGCAACTCAGGAACAGCGATCACTCTACTTTTCCAAAGATGGCTGCAGGCTGGCCAAGGCACTGTATCATCCGAAAGGCCCTTTCTCTGAAAGACATTCCAGTCGTGCGGAAGATCAGGAGCAAACAGCGCCAGACGATTCTCCAGTGATTGTTGTCGAGCCCTTACTGCACGAAAATCGTTTGCCTGCTTCTCCGGATTCAATGGCACCCCCTCCCTATCCACCAATCTACGAAAACCTGAACCATGCCCCTCCCGCTTATGATGACGCAATTAACCCAGTGCGTGACGTAGCATGATTCAATAGCCATACGTGACAGCGCATACACTGCCTGTTGTTTTTAAATCCGTTAAGCGGAGTAAATCGCAAAATGCCTAATGCACCCACTGCACAAACCATCACCAGATACGTCACCGACCCCATCACCGACCCGGCTGTCAACCGTCGTAATTGTTCGGTCTTCGGCACCACTGCTGGCCTTGGCGCTGGTAGTTACCTGGGGTCCACAATCACCAATTGGAACGTCAAAGATTGCATGTACTGCTTGCAATATGGAAATGTAACTGATTGCGACAAATGTGTTGCTGCAACAGGCTTTTGTTCTCTAACCACTGTGGGAATAACAATTGTCACTGGGTTGGCTTTCGGCGGTGCGGGATATTTGTGCGCGAAACAAATACAGAAATCATCATGTCTTGCTAATAATGACTCCGAGGAAGACAATTTGCCTCCTGATCAGGACGATACACCTGCCAGAGACATTACCGGCACAACAGACCAGGAAACAACACAACCGGTAACAACAGCCCCGGTTACGGCCACTGGAATGATTGACAAGAAGTCCTTACCTAACAATGCTGGTTGTGCATCTTCGGGCTCAATGGATCCCCTTAACGTTCCACCATCCTACAAAGACCTGTTCCCGGATCCCCCCAATTATGAAGAAGCCATGAAATTACTGCGAGACAGTGCCCGCGAATGACACTGCCCATATCGCATCAAAAATCTGTTTAAGGTTATAATCCCCACCGGTATTACCGGGAATGATCATAACAATGAATATGGGGAACACCTTGAAACCGGTCAAAGTAGGTATCTGTGGACTTGGTACTGTTGGTGGTGGCACCTTCAATGTACTTCAGCGTAACGCCAGAATTATTACTGCCCGGGCCGGCCGTCCTGTGATTATTGAGCAGGTTGGTGCCCGCCGTGATAATTCTGACTGCGACACCGGGGACATCAACGTTACCCGGGATATTTTTGCAGTCGCTCACAACCCTGAGATTGATATTCTGGTAGAAACCATTGGTGGCTATGATGTCGCCAAAGAGCTGATTCTGACGGCAATCGACCAGGGAAAACATGTGGTCACTGCCAACAAGGCCCTGATTGCCGAACATGGTAACGAGATCTTTCAGGCGGCCCGTGATAAAAATGTCATTGTCGCCTATGAGGCGGCGGTTGCCGGTGGCATTCCGATCATCAAGTGCCTGAGGGAAGGGCTGTCGGCAAACAGCATCAGCTGGCTGGCAGGTATTATTAACGGTACCGGCAACTATATCCTGACGGAAATGGGTGACCGTAACCGTCCGTTTGCCGATGTTCTGAAAGAAGCACAGGCACTGGGCTACGCTGAAGCAGACCCAACCTTTGATGTCGAAGGTATTGATGCCTGTCACAAGCTGACTATTATGGCGTCCATCGCTTTTGGTATCCCTTTGCAGTTCACCAAATCCTATACCGAAGGCATCAGCAAAATCACGCCCATTGACATTCAGTATGCGGCTTCTCTTGGCTTTAGAATCAAACACCTTGGTGTTGCCCGCAAGGCCGCCAATGGCATTGAACTGCGGGTTCACCCGACCCTGATTCCTTCTGATCGTACACTGGCCAACATCAATGGTGTGATGAACTCGGTTGTGGTTCAGGGAGATGGGATTGGCCAGACCATGTACAGTGGCCCCGGGGCTGGAGCTGAACCCACGGCATCTTCCGTGATCGCCGATATCGTCGATATTGCCAGAACCATTGACGCTCCAGACGCTGCTGTTCATGCCCTGGGTTTCTCAGCAGAAAGCCTGAGCGATACCCTGCCGGTACTGCCGATTACCGAGACAGTGTGCAGTTTTTATCTGCGCATCCATGCCGACGATCACCCCGGAGTAATGAATGCCGTTACCCGGGTGCTGAGCAGCCACGGCATTAATATCGATGCCATTACCCAGAAAGTCACTCGTGAAGATGATGGTTGTGCGGATATCGTTATTCTTACCCACCGTACGCTTGAAGGCACCATGAATAAAGCGATCTCTGAACTCGAAGCGTTGGAGGATATTAAATCCCCCATCACCCGAATTCGTGTTGAAACCATGGCCTGAAGCTACTTATCCACCCGCTTACCCTATGAGGGTGTTGCGAAAGGCCTTAAAGAGAAGGGAACCACAAAGGCACAAAGACACAAAGCTTTTCCGGGATTGTCTGATCCAGGCTCGGCAAACAAAAAAAGGCTTCCTTTGTGCCTCCGTGCCTTTGTGGTTCAAGGCTTTTATACCTTTTGCAGTACCCTCCAATGGCTGGTAAGTGGTGCTGTCAGAGTTTTCATAAACAGATATACGGAATTCCCAGTGAAATACATCAGTACCCGAGGACAGGGACACACCAAAGATTTTCAGGATGTTCTGCTGGCCGGGCTGGCGGATGATGGTGGTCTGTACGTACCAGAAACCCTGCCACAGTTCAGCGCTGAGACCATTCGGTCACTGAAGGGACTCCCCTACCATCAGCTTGCCTTTGAAATCATCCAGCCTTTTGTCGGCGGAACCATCCCGGATGATAAACTCAGGCAGATGATTGATGACAGTTACGCCGGGTTCAGCCATCAGGCTGTCGCACCACTTCAGCAACTGGGTGCCAATCAGTGGGTTATGGAACTTTTCCACGGCCCAACCCTGGCCTTCAAAGACTTTGCACTGCAACTGCTTGGTCGCCTTCTGGACCACACACTGACAGAGCGTAATGAAAAGGCCATAGTACTGGGTGCAACGTCTGGTGATACCGGATCGGCCGCCATCGAAGGCTGTCGCCACAGCGATCATCTGGACATATTTATTCTTCATCCGTATCAACGGGTATCAGAAGTTCAGCGTCGCCAGATGACGACGGTTCTGGACAGCAATGTTCACAACATTGCCATACAGGGCAATTTTGATGACTGCCAGGATATGGTGAAAAGATGTTTTGCCGACCAGTCCTTTCTGCCGGAAAATACCCGGCTCGTTGCCGTTAACTCCATCAACTGGGCCAGAATCATGGCCCAGATTGTCTATTATTTTCACGCGGCCCTGGCCCTTGGTGCGCCGGATCAACCTGTCAGCTTTGCAGTGCCTACCGGCAACTTTGGCGATATCTTTGCAGGCTATATCGCCCGGGGAATGGGCCTGCCCATAGAAAAACTGATTGTTGCCACCAATCACAATGACATTCTCCACCGTTTCTTCCAGAACAATGATTACCGCAAGGAAGCACTGCAGCAGACACTGTCGCCCAGTATGGACATCATGGTTTCCAGTAACTTTGAACGCCTGCTGTTTGATATGCATAACCGTAATGGCGACACCCTGGCGGGATTGATGTCTGGTTTCAGGGAAACAGGAAATATCCGTGTTGATAATGATGTATGGCAGGCCATCAGAGCACTGTTTGATAGCAGCCGTTCTGATGATCAGCAGGTCTGCGATACGATCAGTGCCCTGTATAATAACACCGGGTATCTTGCGGACCCCCATACAGCAACCGGTATCCGGGCAACCGAAGAAGTTGGGTTGGCCAGAGAAACGCCAGTGGTCACCCTGGCAACCGCCCACCCGGTGAAATTCCCTGATGCGATCGTCAAAGCGGGCCTGGATGCACCAGCACTGCCCGCTCATATGGCTGATTTGTTTGAGCGGGAGGAGCGTTACGATATTCTTGACAACGAACTCTCATCTCTCAAATCTTTCATCCAAAGCACCTGACGTTCAAAACCATCATGCCTGCAAAGTGCATGCTGGTTTCGCCTTCAAGCAGTTGTGATTCTGCCGATCCAGAACAGGGAGTGTTCTGGAAACTGTCACCAATGAAACCCGATAAAATTCCCCCCTCCGCAAATTCACCCTCGCCATCGGACACTTCGACGCAAGAGCCCACAGGGCATCATCAGGGACACCAGGTAAAACGGTCTCTTGGCCAGAAGCTTACCCGGTGGATGTCATTATTGAAGATGAACTTCAAGGCAGGAATGGCATTATTGCGTCGATCAATACGCCAGATTCCGGCAATAACCCCACCACTGATGAGTGGGCTGTACTGGGAGCAAGTGCCTTTGCCCAATAATCCGGAGCAACTAAGAGAGCTGGCTATCGACTCAGCCGTTGCCCAAATCCCGTACAAACTCAACCACGACCCGATCCGTTGCTGGGAAATAGTCAGGGAAGCTGAAAACATTCTGATGGACAGTGCTGATACTGATCGATCAGAGGCATTGCACCATAAAATTGAGCCCCGTTTTTTCGAAGAAATCCTCAGTTGTGCCAAAGAAGGCCATTGCCCGGAACAAAAAAAGAGTTCACTTACTCCTGAGCAGCAAGACATGGCAAACAGCGAATGCTTTCGGAATATAACCCTGCTGCCCTCTGGCATGATCATTGATCATACGACAGGGCTGATTGCGGTTATGGCGATTAATCAAGTCACCCATAAAATAACGCTGGTTTTTGGTGGAACCAATTCCGCCAATGGCGCAAGCAAACTGCTTGATGAAAACGGTCTGAAAACAGGAACAAAGCCAGGTCGGCTTCGGGCCCAACTCAAGGCTGACTGGCAAAACCTGTTGGGATATAAAATCCCTGACTGCTACCGCCAGGCATCCAGACTGGTGGAGTTAATCAAGAGTATGACCCATTCCGAAGCAACGCTGAAAGCCATGGGGCTTGATGACTCTCTGGGTATGCTGTTCTTAGTCGGACACTCTCTGGGAGGCGGCCTGGTTCAATACAGCGCCGCAAAAAACAGGGTTCCGGGTCGAACATTCAACCCGGTCGCACTGGGCCGCAAAGCAATAGAAAATCTGACAATAGATGACAAGGAGCTGGCCAAAAATGGACTGATTGATAACTATCTGGTGCACAATGACTTTGTTAACACACCCGCTGGCTATAAGCTATGGCACAAACGCCTGACTCCAACCATCCTTGGTCGACGGACCATAATTCACGCTCATAAAGCCACGGGAAAAAATACATTGTATGGCCGTCATAGTCGGTCACATGTGCATTATATGGCTGAACTGAGACGGAAGATAAACGCGTCAAAGTAATCCATTACGGTACTTTGCAGGCTCTCTATTTATCGCCCCCGCTAAACGGAAACTGTGTTACCCTGACACTTCCTTTCGCTTCATCGCCTGTTGTTTCATTTATGCCTGTGAATATAATCCGCCGCACCTACGACCTCTCAACCTGTTGCTTCACGCCCGAGATGGATCCTCTGCTGGCCAGAATATACAGTGCCCGGGGCGTTAAAACTCAGGATGAACTGCCACGTCAGCTGCAACAGTTAAGCGACTACCGGCAACTCAGGGATATCGATAAAGCCGCTGACATTCTGGCTGCGGCTATTATCAACCAGCAACGCATGCTCATTGTTGGCGACTTCGACTGTGATGGTGCCACCAGCAGTGCTCTCGCGGTTCTGGCGTTGAGGAGCATGGGTGGCCATGCCGATTTTCTGGTGCCCAACCGCTTTGACTATGGTTATGGCCTGACCCCTGAAATTGTGGAAGCCGCCCTGCCCTTTCAACCGGATGTATTAATCACCGTCGATAATGGCATCTCCAGCCTTACCGGTGTCCTGGCAGCAAAAAACAAAGGTATGAAAGTGGTGGTTACCGACCACCATCTGGCTGGTCGCGAACTGCCCGAAGCCGATGCGATTGTTAACCCTAATCAACCAGACTGCCCGTTTCCCGGCAAAAATACTGCCGGGGTAGGTGTTATTTTCTACCTGATGTGTGCCTTGCGAACCCTGTTGCGGTCACGGGGTTATTTTCAGGATAAGACAGAGCCCAATCTGGCTGAACTTCTCGACCTTGTTGCCCTCGGCACGGTGGCTGATGTGGTCAAGCTGGACAGCAATAACCGCATACTGGTTTTCCAGGGACTTGCCCGTATCCGCTCCGGCCGCTGCCGACCGGGTATTACAGCGCTGATTGAGGTATCCGGTAGAAATGCTGAAAAACTGGTCGCGTCTGACCTGGGCTTTGCTCTGGGTCCAAGACTTAATGCGGCTGGACGTCTGGATGATATGTCGATTGGTATCGAACTGCTCCTTTGCGACGATATAAACCGGGCGAGGGAGTTGGCCGTTGAGCTGGACGGTCTTAACCGTGACCGAAAAGCCATTGAGGGCAGTATGCACAGCCAGGCCATGGCCGAGTTGGAGAAAATCCGCTTTAACCAGCAAACAGACCTGCCATGGGGCGTCAGCTTGTTTCAGGAAAGCTGGCACCAGGGCGTGGTTGGCATTCTGGCGTCCCGGGTAAAAGAGAAACTGAACCGTCCGGTGATTGCTTTTGCCGAAGCCGATAATCCTGTGGGGGAGCCAGAACTGAAAGGCTCTGCCAGGTCGATTCAGGGACTGCACATGCGTGATGCACTGGACAGTATTGCCAGGGATAACCCCGGACTTATCATTAAATTTGGTGGTCACGCCATGGCCGCGGGGCTGTCTATACCAAAAGCAAAATTCAACGAATTTCAAACGGCTTTTGACCTTGAGGTCAGAAAACAACTGACCGCTGAAGACCTTCAGGCAGAAATGCACACTGACGGTGAACTGATGCCCGGTCAGGTAACCATGGCAACCGCCTATACCCTTCGCGAGGGCGGGCCATGGGGACAAAGTTTTCCTGAGCCCTGCTTTGATGGCCAATTCCAAATCATTCAGCAGAAACTGGTGGGAGAAAAGCACCTCAAGATGGTACTCAAACTACCCGGCAGCGAGCTCTGGCTGGATGCCATTGCCTTTAATATTGACAACAGGGTGTGGCCTGATCCCAATATTCGTCAGATCAAGGCTGTCTATAAACTCGATATCAATGAATTCCGTGGTCAGCACAACCTGCAGTTGATGGTTGAACATTTTGAACCGGCATGAAACAGACCCATCATGATTGCCAAGCTGACAAACGTCGCTCCTTAGATCAAACTGAGCTATCAGAATCTATTCCTTATTAATAAGAACAATGAGGTCGTTGATGACAGCTTCCAGATGGCTACTCACGCTGATGATAATCACCTCCCTTTGCCTGCTGATTCCGGGAGTGACTCAACCCATGATGACCATCAAGGCCGATCTTGATCGTCAGGCAATGCTGAATGAGGCAAGGCATATCGTTCAGCAGCAGAACCTTCATCCTGCCATGGCGGGTCTGGCTACCCAGTTCCTTGATCGTCTGGAAGTTAAAGGGACATCCACTGTTTATGAAAAGAAGCGTTCCATTCTTGGTACCGCTGGAGACCTCTGGAACAGTGGCTATTATTTTGTGGCAGTACTGATTGTCACCTTCAGCCTGGTGATACCGGTAACAAAACTGGGTTTCCTGTTGCTGGCTAATTTTGTCAGGGAAAACCAAAGACTGCTCAGGCTGAACAGTTTACTGGGCAAATGGTCCATGGCTGATGTGTTTGCTATTGGTGTGCTTATCGCCTTTCTGGCGGCCAATGCCACTACGGCTGGACATGACGATTCCAGGCAGATTGTGCAATTTGATGCAGCATTGCACTCTGGCTTTTATTGGTTCGTGGCTTATTGTCTGGTCAGTAATGTAATGGGACCGCTGGCAGAAAAAAACGGGAGGCTAGGGCCTGTTGACGTTTCGTTGCGTGCTCAGCGTATCAGGGCGCTCCTATGACGAGGCGCGGCATTGCAGGAAGGCTGGTTGCCTTTCAAAATGCCGCAACGAAGTCATAGGGGCGCCCTGATACGCCCGAAGGGTGGCTCAGAAAGGCGCCATCTGCTTTGTCAGACTTGCTTGGCGTAGAATAACTACGCGCTGCACAAGTCTTTCGCGCATCTGACGCCTTTCTGAGCCACTGAGCACGCAACGAAACGTCAACAGGCCCTAAGCCAGCCCCATAATTTTCTTTTCAAAAAGCTCCAGCTGCTCAAGCGCTCTTTCTTCACGGAGATCCACAAGCCTGACCCCTAAGCCAAGAAGCCTGACCGGACGACCTCCCCGTTCCCAGGCTCTTACCAGCAACTGAGTAAAATGCTCCTTAACAGTTTCACCGGTTGTCGGCAGACTCTCCTCAAGGGTGGTCTGGGTAAAATCAGCAAACTTCACCTTAACAAAGTGCTTATGCACCTCATAATCCTTTTCAATACGCTGGTAACGTTCCTGAAGTTCTTCAAGCAACGGGATAACCTGTGCAGTAATATCCGCAAGCCCCGCCAGGTCTTTATCATAAGTATGCTCAACAGAAAGGGACTTCCTGCGCCGACTGGTCTGCACCTCACGATCATCCCGCCCCCGGGAAAGCTCCCACAACCGTTCACCAAAACTGCCAAACCAGCGACTTAACTCAAGAATGGAGTACTGGCGTAATTGCCCGCAGGTATTGATGCCTTTTTTGTGCAGTTTCCCGGCGGTAACCCGTCCTACCCCATGAATTTTTTTCACAGGCAGATCGAAAATAAAATCATCCGCCTGTTCCGGCGTGATCACAAAAAGGCCATTGGGTTTATTCCAGTCACTGGCAATCTTGGCCAGAAACTTATTCGTGGCAACGCCGGCAGAGACGGTGACATGCAATTGTTGAAAAATTTTCTGCCGGATTTCCTCGGCAATCAAGGTGGCACTGCCTCGACAAAGATGAGTTCCGGTGACATCGAGATAGGCCTCATCCAGGGACAAAGGTTCAATTAAATCAGTATATTGGCGAAAAATGGCATGAGCTTCAGAAGACGCGGCACGATAAACAGAAAAGCGGGGAGGAATGATCTTCAGCTCCGGGCAGAGCCGCAGCGCCTGGGCTGAAGACATGGCTGAGTGTACGCCAAACCGACGCGCCTCATAGTTACAAGTGGCAATCACCCCTCTGCGATCCGGAGCCCCCCCGACAGCAACCGCCTTTCCTGACAACCTCGGATTATCACGTATTTCAATACTGGCAAAGAAGGCGTCAAAATCGATGTGTATGATTTTTCTCTGGACCACCTTTTGCTCAAGAATGGCATTACTTTCCATCATGTTCCAATTAGCTCCGGGATAAGCACTGTATATACATACAGAATGCTTTTGGCAAGCAATTCCTTGCCTGTTAACCAGTCCCCGGATGTTTTTTTTGCAGCAGACTTCATGCAGCCAAAAAGGATCGTTAAGGCTGCATACATTCATTTTCTGTTATGAAGCTGTGCTCAAAGCGATCGCTCTTTTGATAGCTTTCAACACCGCTTCCTGTAAACGGGATAGCAAGGCACCCTCTGAACTATGCAAATCACAATTTTCAATACACCCATTGTCAGCCAGACCCTTTCTATATTCGCAAAACTGTTTCTCAAAGTGATGGGCTGGAGGATTCAGGGGAGAGCCCCACGCCTGGCCAGGTACGTGCTTGTTGGTGCTCCCCATACCAGTAACTGGGACTTTGTCTATGGCATGGCGATTGGCCTTGCTACCGGTGTACAGTGTTACTGGGTGGGCAAACACACCCTGTTCTGGGGGCCGTTCAACTGGGTTATGCGCTGGATGGGAGGGATTCCACTGGATCGGAATGGCAGATGCAGAAGAGGCAGCCTGGTAGAACAGGCGGTCTGTACTTTCAAGCAACACAGAAAGCTGGGCCTGGTGATATGCCCTGAAGGTACCCGGGCACGTGGCGAGCGGTGGCACACAGGCTTCTACCATATGGCAAAAAATGCCGGCATCCCCATTGTACTTGCCTTTCTTGATTTCAAGAACAGAACCGGAGGATTTGGTCCTGTTATCGAGCCAGGGGAGGACATCGAAAAAGACCTTTCGGAAATACAGGCATTTTACTCAGACATTTATGGCAAACATCCGGAATGCTTTAGTCCGGTATCACCAAAATGCACAAAGCAAAGCCTTCATGGGCCATACCAGGCACCGACTTCATAATGCCTGTGATTAATTTTCGTTCTGCTGAGAATGGGTATAGTGCTTTGCAACAGGCGTTATTGAGCGCCTGTAAAGCAGTCGGGGAAATGAATGCCCTTTATCATCAGCCAACCAGGTCTGCCAATTCCTTGATAGAAACCTGCTCGGCAACCACTTGAGCTGCAATTCGATCATGAAGAGCTAAAGGGGTTCTTTTAATGCCCGCAGCCCAATCATCAAATTTTTGCCATAAATAGTGTTGTGCACTGAGCTTGACTGAAAAATTTCCCGGACCATCGATGAAATGCTCGACATTATTGGATTTATTATGTTTAAAGTCATTGTAAATCAGTGGGGACAATAAAGTGCCTGCTGCCAGACCGCCGAGGATGATATTCACAGGTTCCACAACCGCAACCATAAGCCCGAAACCCACAACATATCGACAGGCAAGGTCGGTAACCCGGTTATAGATAAAATTACTCAGTATGTTTGCTGGAGTAATCGTATATTCCAGGAACGATCTGGTGTTTTCTCTCCCCCGAAAGATGATCCACAGCCTTCATAAAGGGTGCATAAACACAAAAGCCGAAAATTCCACCCACAAGGGCAGATGGGAGCGCAAAGACGGTATGACCAAAAATGCTACCAACCAGTTGTCCGAGCTGGGAAACTGCCGCAAGGGAAGAAACCGCAACCGTCTTGACTGTATTCCATCCAGGACTCTTTTCCCGGTCCTCTTTTAAATCAGCCAGGCTTTGAGCCTTTGATTCATAATCTTCAAAATATTCCTTAGTGTATTTACCCTGATCAACAGCAACTGGAACTGAAGAAAAATTGACCGAACCAACCATTTAGTGCCCTTATTTCAGTAGATATCCACTAATTATGACCGCCCCAACAGAGAATAGTTCCATCATATGAAATCGATTTACTTATACTTTAATAAACCTCTGAGTCTTTGAAGGGTTCACAGAGGTTATTTAATTGACCGATCAAACAGATAATGGCAACCTCAAAAAATGGACTACACAATAATAATTGCCGATGACCACCCCTTATTCCGGACTGCTCTCAAGTCCTCTGTTGGTCACGCACTCAAGGAGCCTGCGATCCACGAAGCTGGTTCAATCGCTGAACTGCAAATGCTTCTGGACAACAATGCCTCACCGGATCTCATCTTGCTGGATCTGCACATGCCGGGAGCGCACGGGCTGTCCGGGTTGATATTTCTCAGAGGGCAATATCCGGATGTTCCTGTTGTCATTGTTTCAGCTTCTGATGACCAGCAGATCATACAGAAAACCAAAAACCATGGAGCCAGTGGTTTCATTCCAAAGTCTACGCCGCTGGATGACCTGAAAGCCGCCATTATCAAAGTTCTGGATGGAGAAAACTGGTGGCCTGATAATTTCCAACCTGTCGACTCTAAGCAAAGCAGTGATATGGAAGCCAGACTGGCAACCCTGACACCACAGCAGTTCAGGGTTCTGGGCATGATCAGTGAAGGCCTGTTGAATAAGCAGATTGCCTATGACCTGAATGTATCGGAAGCGACGATCAAGGCCCATGTGACCGCCATTTTCAAAAAACTGGGGGTTAGAAGCAGGACCCAGGCGGTCATCGCCATCAAAGCGCTGGAAATTGAGATGCCCGGTCAGGTCACAGAAGATCATAAAACCGCAGACTAAACCGTCTCTAACGGGTGTTTTTCAACATCATATCGGTTCAGAATGGCCCTCATGGCAGCTGGCTTGACGGGCTTTCTCAAATAGCTGATATTCAGTTCCCGACATTGCTGCCGCAGTTCATCCTGTTGATTCGCGGTGACCAGAACAGCACCTGTTTGATAACCTGACCTCTTACGGATACGTTCTATCAACTCAATACCGCTGGCCTGATCGCCCATCTGGTAATCCACCATCAATAAATCAGGCGTCATGACCTTAAGCGACTGAATGGCTTCATGATGACTTTGTGCAGTCTCCACCCGACACCCCCAACGAGTTAACAGACTGGCCATACCTTTGATAATGTCCGGTTCATCATCCACGCACAGAACCTTCAACCCCATGCTCCCCTGATCAGGATCACAAGGTACCACTGCGGGATCCACAATACTTCCAGAGACCAAAGGAACCACAACGGAAAAAACAGCCCCCTCTCCCGGCGACGATGACAAGGAAATTTTTGCCTCAAGGATCTGAGCTATACCTTTAGCAATGGAGAGTCCAAGCCCCAGCCCATTCACGGCGGTCGATAAACGCTCAAATTCTGTGAAAATCAGTGCCTGCTTGTCTTGGGGTATGCCCTGCCCATTATCCCTTACCTCAAGTCTAAGCTGTTGATTGTTCTCAAAACGACAACCCAGCAGCACTTTTCCTGTTTTATGGGTGTTGCCAACATAACGAAACGCATTGGTCAGAAAATTTTGTAAGATTCTTCTTAGGAGCACCGGATCGGTTTTAATGCGCCGATCAGAACTGACCACCCTGAACATCAGCCCATTCTCTTTCGACAACAGCGAAAATTCGGACCTCAGGGGCTCTAACACCTCCATTACAGGCACATCCCGAAGATTCACCGCCACCTTACCGGCTTCGATTCGTGACATATCCAGCAAATCTGTCAACAAATGCTCCGCAGACCTTAATGAGTTGCTGATATTTTGCGCCAGTTCTTCATGCACGGTGCCTTTTGCTTCCAGTTCCATGGAAGCAGTAAATAGTCGAGCCGCATTCATTGGCTGCATAAGGTCATGGCTGATTGCCGCAAAAAAACGTGAGCGCAAGTTGTTCGCTTTCTCTGCCTGTGACTTTGCCCCTAAAAGTTGCACATTTAACAATGACAGCTCTTTTGTCCGCTCCTGCACCCGATGCTCCAGGCTTTCATTTGCTTCTTTCAGGGCCTGCTCAACCTGACGGAACCCGGTGATATCGGTGAAAGCCATAACAAATCCACCACCGGGCATGGGATTCCCCTGAATCTGAATCACCCTGCCATCCTGTCGCCGCCTTTCTGAGCGATGGGCTGTTCCATTCCTCATATATGACAGTCGTTTATTGACGTGATGGTCTACATCTCCGACTCCGCAAAGTCCATTCAGGGCATTATGCCGAATCACATCTGCAATGGGACGACCCACCTTAATCAGATCATTCGGGTAGTCAAACAACTGCAGATATTGCTGATTCCAGGCAACCAACTCCAGGTTACGATCAACCACACTGATCCCCATGCTGATATGCTCAATCGCTCCCTGCAGCAGTTCCCGGTTGAACTGAAAGACTTCCGAGGCCTCATCCACCATAGCCTGAACTTCTTCAAGCGCGACATTCCCATGTGCCAGAGACTTCATCACAATACGGGCCGATGACGCCCCCAGCGTTCCTGCCAGCAACCGTTCAATCGCGGCCACCAGTTCTGGCCCTGCCTGCTTATGACCATTCAGCGCTCCGAATAGCAGCCCTCTATCCCCGGACTCAAAGCGCTGAATAACACCCTGCACCCGGTTTTTACTGACAAAGCGGCTGGCCAGCTGTTCAAGCTCTTCTACCGTAATGGCTGCATTCGGGAAAACACCATCTTCAGACAGGACCGCATCAACAAACTTCCGGGACTGCCTTCTCTCTTCAATACCCGGCCTCAGGTAAAGACAGCCACAAAGATAAACAAAGGTATTCAGCGACAGCGCAACCAGTGTTGCTCCGGTGACCGTATCGGTAACACCCAGACCAAAAAGATTATCCGGCTTAAGCCACTCATAACCAAAAACACCTTGCTGAACAACACTGGTGCCCAGCCATGAAACATCAACCAGCACAGGTACTATCAGGCAGAAAAACCAGACCATAAAACCCACTAACAGGCCACCGGCAGCTGCCCGGGCATTGCTTTCCCTGATGTAAAGACTACCCAGCAACACCGGGGCGAGTTGAGCAACGGCCGAAAATGACATCTGACCGATAGCAGCCAGAGAGCCAGCGCCGTCCAGCAGTCGATAAACAACCCATGACAACATCAATAAAATGACAATCGTCGTACGTCTTACCGTCAGCAACAGGCCACTGAACCGGTAAAAGTCATTACTGTCGCGGTAACTGTGATTATTTCTGCGCAGCAGTAATGGCATTAAAATTTCGTTGGATACCATGGTGGTCAAAGCCAGTGTTGCCACAATCACCATGCTGATGGCAGCAGACACGCCCCCCAGAAAAGCCAGCACAGCCATGGGTAAGTTGCCCATCAGCTTTGGCAGTTCAATCAAATAGGCATCACCGGGCACAGTGCTGCCCAATAGCTGATTGCCAGCCAGCGCCAGTGGTATCACAAACAGAGCCAGTAACAACAAATAGGCAGGAAACAGCCATCGAGCCTTATGGAAATCATCAATGCTGCTGTTTTCTACCACCGTGACATGAAACTGCCGGGGCAGACACAGTATGGCTGCCATGGCCATTACCGTAGGCATGATAATACTATCAAACCAGCTGATCCCGGCACTCCCGTCACCCGGCTGGATGATGGCATCAAGATTAATATGATCCACAGCTGCCCACGAAACCCAGATTCCCACCAGCAGAAAAACCGAGAGCTTAACCAGAGACTCAAAGGCAATAGCCGTCATAATGCCATTCTGGTGCTCGGTAGCATCCAGCTTTCGGGTACCAAACATAATGACAAAAACACTCAGGGTTAAGGTGATGGCTAATGCCAGATCTTCCCGAGACCATCGGCCAGACCCTGGACTGTCATCCGTCAGCTGAGCAAAGCCCATCACAATAGCTTTTAGCTGCAGCGCTATATAGGGAAGCACGCCAATGACCAGAATGAGGGTCACCAGAATTGCCATAAAGTGGGAACGACCATGACGGGAAGCGATAAAGTCGGCAATTGACGTAATGTTCTCCAGTTTACTGACAGTAATCAGCTTGACCAGAAGCTTCCAGAAAAGAACAAAAACCAGGATGGGACCAAGATAGATGGGAAGAAATGACCACAGGTTTTCACTGGCCTGCCCCACGGCACCGAAAAAAGTCCAGGAAGTGCAGTAAACAGCCAGAGAAAGGCTGTAAATCAAGGGCTGCCAGCGTTTTCTGAAAGCAGCCCCCCGATAATCACCAAACCAGGCGGCAATAAACAGACAGGCGACGTACACTGTGGCAATAAGGGCCAGTATCCATCCAGACATAGCTATTATTCTTATAAGTCATCCTCAGCGAAATATACACCGGTGCCTGCGGAATGTCGCCCTTGATCGTACGTTAGTCAGAAGGCTGATACTTTCGATATCAGTCAAAATAGTGATAGGGTTATTAAATGCACAAAACCGGGACCAGATACTTTATCTGATAGAAGTTAAGACCAAAGTCTAATACCAGAAATCCCTGCAAATCCTAAACTGAGAACACTTCAATAAATACGTTCACAGTCGTTTTATTGAGCAATCACCCAACCTGAACAAAATAACAACCGCCCTGAGTCATTTTGAACTAAATAATAATAACAACACTAAGGGAAGTGATATGTCTGACACCTCCGTTTATCCAGTAAAACCTGCTACTCTTGAGAACACACTGGTTAACAACGACCAGTATCTGGAAATGTATCAGCAATCCATCATTAACCCTGAAGGCTTCTGGCGCGAACATGGCCAACGCATCCACTGGTTCCAGCCGTTCTCCAAAGTGAGAAAAGTCTCTTTTGACGACCACTTCGTCAGTATCAACTGGTTTTATGATGGTACCACCAATGCGTCCTACAACTGCCTTGACCGGCACCTGGAAGAGCGAGGTGACCAGCTGGCCATTATCTGGGAGCCGGATGATGAAGGTGAAGCCAGAAAGGTCACCTACCGGGAACTGCATGAACTGGTATGCCGCTTTGCCAATGCATTGAAGAGTCAGGGTGTTCGCAAAGGTGATGTGGTAGCGATCTATATGCCCATGGTCATCGAAGCCACCGTTGCCATGCTGGCCTGCAGCCGTATCGGGGCGATTCATTCCGTGGTGTTTGGCGGATTCTCACCGGAAGCACTGGCAGGAAGAATCATTGACTCAAAAGCAAAAATTGTCGTGACTGCCGATAAAGGTGTTCGAGGCGGGCGCACAATCCCTCTGAAAAGCAACGTCGATGAAGCACTGACACACCCTGACACACACACCATTGAGAAGGTCATTGTTCTCAAGCACACAGGCGCTGATATTGCCTGGCATCGTCACCGTGACGTCTGGTGGCAGGAGCTAACGGCACTCACTTCGCCACACTGCGAAGCCAGGGAGATGAATGCTGAGGATCCACTCTTTATTCTGTATACCTCAGGCTCTACCGGAAAGCCAAAGGGTGTCATGCATACCACAGGTGGTTACCTGGTATACGCTTCCATGACCCATCAATATGTATTTGACTATCAACCCGGCGAAGTCTTCTGGTGCAATGCTGACATTGGCTGGATTACCGGACACTCATACGTCACCTATGGCCCTCTGTTGAATGGCGCAACCATTGTGATGCATGAGGGAGTGCCTAATTATCCTGAAACCAATCGCATCAGCAAAATCATCGATAAACACGCTGTGAATATTCTTTATATCGCACCAACGGCTATCCGCTCATTAATGGCCGAAGGTGATGCGGTGGTCAAAGGCACTCATCGAAACTCACTGAGATTGCTGGGCTCTGTCGGGGAGCCCATTAACCCGGAGGCCTGGAGCTGGTACTACTCAACCATTGGTGAGCAGCGCTGCCCAATCGTCGACACCTGGTGGCAGACCGAAACAGGCGCTGCGATGCTGACGCCACTTCCGGGAGCCACTGACCTTAAGCCGGGTTCAGCCACGCGCCCATTCTTTGGTGTACAACCTGCCCTGGTAGATAACATGGGTCGTCTGATCCATGGCCCCGGAGAAGGCAATCTTGTTATCCTGGATAGCTGGCCCGGACAAGCGAGAACCGTCTATGGAGATCATGAACGGTTTGTTCAAACCTACTTCTCATCGTTTAAAGGTATGTATACAACAGGTGACGGAGCCCGAAGGGATGAAGATGGCTATTACTGGATCACCGGTCGTGTGGATGATGTCATTAATGTTTCCGGCCACCGTATGGGAACGGCAGAAATAGAATCGGCAATGGTAGCCCATCAGCAGGTGGCGGAAGCTGCGGTTGTCGGTTTCCCACACCATATCAAGGGCCAGGGGATCTATGTTTATGTCACGCTCAATAGCGGCACAGACAGCAGTGAAGACCTGAAAAAGAACCTGAAGGATTGGGTAAGAAAAGAAATTGGGCCGATTGCTACCCCGGATATTATTCAGTGGGCCCCGGGACTTCCCAAGACCCGGTCTGGAAAAATCATGAGGCGAATTCTTCGGAAAATAGCTGCTGACGAGTTCGAAAACCTTGGCGATACATCCACACTGGCAGATCCTGAAGTCGTGAACCAGTTAATCGCGAATAAATCGGTGGCCAGCTAATAATTGTCAATTGTCGTGCGGTATTCCTGTATAACCAATACCGCACTCACTTTCACCCTCTCCTTTTGCCGCAGGTAATCCTTGACATTATAACCAGCGTCCCTATAATTCGCCTCTCTTTCGACGCGGGATGGAGCAGTCTGGTAGCTCGTCGGGCTCATAACCCGAAGGTCGTTGGTTCGAATCCAGCTCCCGCAACCACTTTTGTAAAGCAGTTGATGTTTCTTTTTTTGAAAGAATCAGCTGAACAGTTTTGTCGCGGGATGGAGCAGTCTGGTAGCTCGTCGGGCTCATAACCCGAAGGTCGTTGGTTCGAATCCGGCTCCCGCAACCACTTTTGGAAAGCAGTTGATGTTTCTTTATTTTTAAAAGAATCAGCTGATCAGTTTTGTCGCGGGATGGAGCAGTCTGGTAGCTCGTCGGGCTCATAACCCGAAGGTCGTTGGTTCGAATCCGGCTCCCGCAACCACTTTTGTAAAGCAGTTGATGTTTCTTTTTTTTGAAAGAATCAGCTGAGCAGTTTTATCGCGGGATGGAGCAGTCTGGTAGCTCGTCGGGCTCATAACCCGAAGGTCGTTGGTTCGAATCCGGCTCCCGCAACCATTTTTTTTGTAAAGCAGTTGACGCTTCTTTATTTTTAAAAGAATCAGCTGAACAGTTTTGTCGCGGGATGGAGCAGTCTGGTAGCTCGTCGGGCTCATAACCCGAAGGTCGTTGGTTCGAATCCGGCTCCCGCAACCATCTTATTTCAATCAATAACCTCAACACTCCAACCATGCAACACATCGCCCCCTCCTCATCCATAAAAAGAGCGCTGGTTGTTGAAGGTGGAGGTATGCGTGGTATTTTCACCGCTGGTATTCTGGACGCTTTTCTTGATAAAGAGTCAAAGCTTTCGATGGCTACTATGGCGTATCGTCTGGCGCACTGAATCTCAGTTCATTTATTGCGGGTCAACGTGGACGCAATCTGGATATCTATACCAAGCTAGTTCTCGTCCAAAAACGCATCAGCCAATCATAATCGGACTATACGTACGTTTTAATATTTCCTGAAATTCCAGCGATCCAGAAAAAAACCTCCTTTTTTTTCTCTAATCTGGGACGGATATTGGAGAAAAACGCAAAAAGCAGGCAGAAAACATCCTCCCACCATGCTGGAAAGGTACTTTGATGTAGCGTGGAGGTGGCTATCAGGATGGTGCCGGGTGCCTGGCCAGAATCACCAGGTTGTAACAGACCACCGATAACCAACAATGAGAGTCAAAACGCTCAGAACCCTTGCAGTGGCAACGTGATAGCCCAAAACATCTCTTTAGCCACGAAATTCCCGCTTCAATACCTGCCCGGAAGCGAAAGAGCGTTTTATACACATACTGACTTTTAGTCATCTCTTCGACTTCAAGTCCGCGCTTCTTATTAAAAGCCACATCGCTGATTCCCATAGCCTTGGCTTTTTCCAAATTTACTCGACACGCGTATCCACCGTCACCGCTTGTCTGGCGAGGTACACGACCATAAATTTCTTTTTGTCTTTCCATCATCGGAATGAATCGGTCCGAATCCGCTGGGTTACCTTCCTCAATAACCAGGTCCAGGATCAATCGACTTTTTCCCTGAACCAGGTTCAGTTTATGGCCGTACTGCACTTGTCGCCTGTCTTTTACGATGATATCCGTATGGGGTTCATACAGGCTAACCACTTTCTCCTGGGCTGGCACCTTTTCACCCTTAAAGACCCTGCGCTCTGTCTGGGAGACTATTACATCCACCAGGGGTAACAGGTGATCCACATCGGCCTGCCACTTGTCGGCATCATCAGCCAGGAGACACTGCCCCTGCTGACGGGCGTCTGCAAGCTTGACAGTGGCTTCGATAAGCACCTTCCGGGATTTTCGGGTCAACTGCAGCAGTTTTTTATAATGCTGTTGCCGCTCTTCTTTACCAGAGTAGATGCATTTTCTGGCCGCATCTTTTACGGCTCGGTTGTGATGGGTATATTCATAAAGCGGTGTCGCTGTCAGTGTTTGTCCCCGTTCCAGCAGACGACAAATTTCTTTAACGGAACTGGCTAAAAGATCACTGTCGCAGGGAGGTTTGATATCCGATTCGGTGACTGTGCTGTCAATAGCCACAGTACGCCCTTTTTCAATACCCTGATCTTTAGCGGTCATTAGCTGACAGTTATTAATCCGCTCCCATGTAGATGCAGTAAGAAGGCTGATGAGCCCATGCAAACTGGAGCGACTGGGGCGCTGGTTTGGTTCGAGGCGACAAAAGTCTCGAAAGAGCATGGAGTCCATCAAAACAAACGACAAGTAGTCATAATCACAATTCAAATACTGTTTCAGAAGTGCCGCACGAAGAACGGATTCTGCTGATAGTCCGTTCCGCCCAGTGTTCTGTTTATCACCAGAACTTAAGTCCTCATAAATCCAGTCATTGAACTGTGGATGGGCATCAAGCCATTGCGAGATACCGGAAAGCTGGGAGCAGATTTCATGAGGTACGTAATGGAGTTCCATACTACACTGCAAATTGCGTTTTTTGCGCATTTGGAGCCCTCTGTTTTTGGCAATCCCTTATGTTTCTTGGTCTTGGGAAGTTTAGTCGCCAGATAGCAGTAGGGCTCCACTTAATTTTTCAGAATAAAATCTACAGTTTTCAATTGGTTGTGTTTTTGGACGAGAACAAGCTATGCCTTGACTCTGAGTTTATCAGTATTCTGCGCCATATCAGGGGCGGGGATCTGTTTGATCTTGACTGGTTTTTCCAAAAGCTTTCACAGCAAAACGCTTTAAACTTTGACCGCACTGTACACGACAATTTTCATGAGGCTCTCTCCCACCTGGTCTCAAAGAGCAGTGCTACAGCCCCAAATAGCTCTTCCAGCCACGTATCAACATGATTCAAAATCCGGGCAAGATAATCCAGCCCTGCTCGGAAGATAGATTGTGCTTTTCGCCCATGGCTTTTTACCTTGATGGGCGTTGTTTCATTTATCCACTCACCTGTCTTATATGCCCAGCAAAAGGCTAATGCCAGAGTGCATAGCAATTTCGATATTTTATCTCGATCCTTCAGATGCGTGTCCTCAAGGTTAAAGCCCCGTCCTTTCATAGCCTGGAACATGGTTTCTATCTGCCATCTCTGGAGATAGTCACTAATGGCACGCCAGGGTTCGGCGTTACAGATCACCACCATCGGATCGCTCCCTTTTTTGGAGGCGGCAAGGTATACCATTTGCCCCCAGACTTTTCGTGGCTGCCGGATTGCCATAGTTTCGCCTGTTGACAGTGAAAATATTCTGGTTACTGGCAGTAACCTGTTTTGATGCTTATTGGGAACAAGCGTATTGTTGGGAACTCTGATGCAGAAGGGCCAGTTACCATGAACCAGATATTTCAGCCATTGTTTTCCTTTAAACTCTCTATCCATTAACAGGCGCTGTATGGCTTGCTCAGGGAAAATTTTTCGGAACCTCTTCAGCAGCTCAACGCGTTCAGTCGTATTCGAGCAACCTTTTTTGGGCAGGAGTGTCCATAAAATCGGGATAGACATTCCCTTGTAGTTTATTGCCAGAAACAGGATGTTGATTTTGAATATTCCAAACATCCAGTTAGTCCGATCCATGCTGAGCTGCCACCTGCCTTCCGGGGCGAACAGACTGGCAATTAATGTGGCCATGATGCTTTCATCAAAAACCACCTCGAGAAAAAAACGCTGAATCCTTCGGTAACAGGAAAGGGTCTGCGACCTTCCGGGGAAGGTGGTTGCAAGACTTGTGAAGTTTACGGTCTGTTTTTCCAGCAGCCCAAGTACGAGGAAAGCAAGGACGTTCAGGCGACACTTGTTCCATTTCAAATAGGTTCTAAACTGCGTGATGAGTAAGTCGGCGGGTTCCATTGTCGTGGGTCTTTTGAGCTAAAAAACTCAAGATAGTGAATCCTGCTGGCTTACTCCTAATTTAATTTTTGTCGTGTACAGTGCTTTGACCGTTTCAGAAAGAGGCTGAACACTCAACGCTTTACCGTTGTCAGCACATGCATTGAAAGCGGAAAACCCGTTTATCATAGCATAGACAGCAACACTCCAAATGAGGTGATCAACGACACATTGAAGGCAAGCAGCGCCTTACCCATGATTTATCGGAAGCCGGTATTGGTTAATGACCACGCCCTGACCGATGGCAGTTTATCAGACCCCTTGCCAATACAAAAAGCGATTGATGACGGCCATAATCAGATTGTTGTACTTAGAACCAGGCAAGCAAACTTTCGTAAAAGCTCAGCGACCGGGTCAAAAATTTATGCCTGGCAAAATCGTCAAATGCCAGCCGTGTCAACGTTGATCAAAGATCAGAACATCATTTACAACCAGGCGGCAGATCTTGCGGAATCAGTTGCACAAGACTCAAGCGTACATCTGGTTCATATCTCGCCACTGAAGCCACTGAACACCTCCAGAGGAACAAGACACAGAAACCATCTTGTGTCTGATTACCACAGTGGCTACACCCTCGGCTACAACCTTGCCGGGCAACTGGCATAATACCAATTCATTATCAAATTTATCTCACCAGCCCTAACTATCTGCTAGATTAAAATTCTGTCGGCATAAGAGCCTGTTTAAATATCTTAATGCGAACTGAAAGCGACGATAAAACAATCCTGTTATTCATTTTTTCTCATTTTGTAGTCTGATTCTGTGCAGAAGAGAGCCAATATACAGAAGCTTTATCTCTCAGTTTTAACTACCCGCACAAGATCCCATACGGCCTTAAGCTGCAGACATTTACTTAACACCCCACCTTCTAAATAGGGTCTACCATGCCAAGACAGGTTCTCATCCCAATTGCTGATGGCTCTGAAGACATTGAAGCTGTGACCATCATAGATACACTCAGGAGAGCTGGCGCACAGGTCACCATAGCCAGCTGCCTTCCTGATGGCAAACAGACCATCACCACCTCACACAAAACACAGATCACAGCAGATGTGCATATAGAAGCCTGCACAGGCAAGCCGTTTCACCTGATCGCCCTTCCTGGTGGCATGCCCGGTGCCGACAACCTGAAGAACTGCAAAGCGCTGATAACACTGCTGCATGACCAGCAAAAAGCCGGAAAATGGTATGCCGCTATATGCGCCTCGCCTGCGGTTGTTCTTGCTCATCACGGTTTACTGGATAACGTCCACGCGACTTGCTACCCCAGCTTAATGGAGCAAATGGAAGGTGCCCTGACACATCCCGGAAACACCGTAGTGGTGGATGAAAAGAAACGGGTTATAACAGCCCAGGGCCCGGGCAATGCCATGGGATTTTCATTTAAATTAGTTGATGCACTCTATGGAAAAGATGCTTTTCGGCCGATAGCCAAACAGATGATTGCTGACTGGGCCTTGTGATCCTTCTCCAGTAAAAACCCCAACCTCATCAGCGATGTTAATTGAACATAGTTGTACAAATGCGTATAGAATACATATAAGGGTTTTCCGAAGCCGCAGGGAAGCCCAGTGCATTAACCCACGAGGTATGAAAAATGGAAAGCTTTATCCTGATTGTGGCTGGCATTTTTGCACTGTATTACCTGAGTCAAAAACAGGACATTATGGCAAACAAGTTGTTTGGTCACGAATTCAACCGTTTCGAGCGGATCTACCAAAACACCACCTACTCTTGTCAAAATTCCACCATTGTCAGAAAGCAACTAACCAGTGGAATGCCCCTGCCCTTCATTCCAGCGACCAGCTATTCAGTAAGAGCCTTATGTCTTACCGAAGACAATCACTGGTTCTGGTTTGATGCCTCTATACATCGCATGAAACTGGATCGAACCAGCATCACACCCACCGATGCCAAAGACGCATTTAACGCCTTGAAAGACGACCCTGAAATACTGCACCGTTACTTCTCAAACCATGACCAGCAATCAGCATAACTGACTGCCAGAAACGCCTTGACCTATAAACGACAGATAAAAAATATCCTGTAACCCTGATTCCAGGGATTACAGGACTTGTGATAAAGAGAGCACCCTTCCGAATGGATCCCACCAAACCATGACAGGTTAACTCACAACCTCTGACTACCGGAGGTCTTTGCGCAAAATCTTGCCAACCGGTGTCATCGGCAATTCATCACGAAATTCACACACTTTGGGCACTTTATAGGCCGTCAGATAATCACGACACCAGTTTAATAACTCGTCAGCTGTAAGACTGTCATCTGACTTGATAACAAACAACTTGACCTTCTCCCCGGTGTTCTCATCGGGCACCCCAATGGCTGCACAGTTTGCCACCTTCGGATGGCCGGAAACAACATCCTCAATTTCATTCGGATAGACATTAAAACCGGAAACCAGAATCATATCCTTGATGCGGTCAACAATTCTGACAAACCCATCTTCCTGGATCACAGCGACATCACCGGTTTTCAGCCAACCATCCGTACTGAGCACTTCGGCTGTTGCTTCAGCTCGCTGCCAGTATCCGGACATAACCTGCGGCCCCCTGACACAAAGCTCGCCAGGCTCACCTATCGCAGTCTCACCACCATTCTCGTCTATGGTTTTCAGCTCTGTGGAAGGTATTGGCAGGCCCGCAGTACCTGCCTGTGACAAATCACCGGCAGGATTCATACAAACGGCGGAGAACACTCTGTTAACCCATAAGCTTCTGAAATAATACACCCGGTCTCTTTATGCCACCTTTGAGCCGTTGTCTCCTGCAGTGCTGTCCCTCCGGATAAAGTTACCTTTAAACCTGAGAGATCACATTCTTTAAATTTGGGATGATTCAGCAAGCTGGCAAATAGGGTATTCAGGCCAATAAAAGCAGTAAAACGCCACGGTTTAATAAACTTAATAAATGTATCGGTATCTCTCGGGTTAGCTATCAGAATACTGTGATTCCCCATAAACGGCATACACATTAAATGCACTGTGAAGGCATATATGTGATAAAGCGGTAAGGGTGCAATAAGTGTTTCGTGCCCTGTTTTTAAAATTTTCTGGCCCTGTTCATCCACTTGAGACAGCATCTCTTTGGACTGAAGCATATTTGCTATCAAATTCCTGTTAGTCAGAATGGCACCTTTGGCCACCCCGGTAGTACCACCAGTGTATTGAAGTACCAGTGGATCAGAGAGCTTACCCTCCGGAATCGGTTGATAGTCAGAGACTTTTGCAGCCCTGAAGGCGTCAAGCAGCGGAACGGCTTTGGGCAAGGAATACCGTGGCACCATTTTCTTAACATATTTGACCAGGAAATTAACCACCTGCCGTTTCGGAGCCGGAACCATATCAGCAAGCCGGGTCACAAAAAGATGCCTGATTTCTGTCTGACCAACCACCTCCTCAACGAGATCACCAAAGTTTTCAAAAAATACTAGCGCCTTTGCTCCCGAGTCCTTGAACTGGTGCAGCATTTCCCGGGCAGTATAAAGCGGGTTGGTATTTACGATAACCAATCCGGCTCGCAACGCGCCATAAACGACAATCGGGTACTGTAGAAGATTGGGCATCTGAATCGCAATTCGATCCCCCGGTTGCAGATCAGTATTTCTTTGGATGTATGCTGCAAACCGCTGACTGTAAAGATCAATATCAGCATAAGTCAGTGTATGTCCAATGCCCGTAAATGCGGGGAGCGAGCCATTCTCATGTAAAAAAGCATTGATCACAGATAAAGCACTGGAATACTCATCAGGGTTAACAGAATCACCAACCCCAGCAGGCCTTTTACCATTCCAGAATGATGCATCCATAACACTGCGCCTCTTATTTTATGGTTATTGTTATCAGGGCTATTTAACCTTTTCAGGGAATTTTACCCAACATTTTATCGACAGGCATCTAATTAGTGACGAATTTGCCGAATAATTATCATGTAATCTCTGGCAATGACGTTTTTTTTACCTTAATCTATTTTTTAAGACACAATTTACGCAGATAGTCAGAGCACGTAAAGACACCAGCAATAACTACGGACAGAATCAACAGGATGTTGACCATAAAACCGTCTACGAGCCCAGTCAGATCATTTTCTGCTTTACCATGGCAGGAGGTCATTGATGACTGAATTTTACCTGAAAATACTCTCCGGCAACCATATTGGTGCCGAGATCCCCATCGAGCCGGGCAGGTACTCCCTGGGTAAAGATGATGGTTGTGACCTGGTATTAACCGACGACAACCTGAATGATATCGAGCTCATTATTGAGATTTCCAATGATGGCCAGGTCAAAATCCAATCGAGCACGGCGGATACTCCTTTATATGTAAATGGTGAGCCCGCAGGCTCAAGTATTCACTACCGCCACTTTGATATTGTTACCTCAAGCAGCCTGTTCATAGCTATCGGCCCCGCTGATGCAGAGTGGCCATCTCTGGCACTGCCGAACATAGCCCCTCCCCCAACACAGGAACTGACTGTCAGTGAGGAAGAGCTGCCATCCCCTGCCCCAGATGAGCTGGATCTATCTGGATCTGACTTTCAGCAGCCACTGCCAGATGTGGATGAAGAGGATGACGAAGAAGATGAGGACGATTTTGATGATACATCCTTTATAGCAAGTATTGATAAAAGATGGCTCGCTGCTATTCCAGTCGCACTGCTGATTGTGATAGCCGGCGTGAGTCTGATGATTTCCAACACGGATACCGAAGTACAAAAAGTAACAAACATCCCGGGAGTTCTCGAAATCTCGGCAAAGGCCAGGGACCAGCTTGGACTTAAAGAGGTAAAGTTCAAACAGCTACCCGATCAATCATTACTCGTGTCGGGTTATACACCAACGCTTCAGGACCGACTTGAACTGCAAAAATTTCTCAGAAAGCAGGGCATTCCTTTTAATTTGCAGATCATTGTTATGAATGAAATGCGTGATAACGCTGAACTGCTTCTCAGAGACCGTGGTTATGACAAACTTGAGCTGGAGCTGGATAACACGCCCGGATCTCTGGTGATCACCGGATATGTTTCAACTTCTGATGAGCTTGATAACATTATCAGCATGCTCAAACAGGAGATCTATGGGCTTACGTCAGTTGTTGATCAGGTTGAGAACCAGATTAGCCGGGTCAATACCCTCAAATCCATGCTGCGGGAAAAAGGGTTGATACCAAGAATTCATGTCGTCACCCGGGATCAAACGGTGATCCTGAAAGGGCACCTGCTGGATGAAGGACAAGTTTATGACCTGCAAACGGTAGTAGCCAAATTTCAGAAAAAATACGCCAACAAACCATCCATTGAATTAGCTACCAAGTATGCAGGAGGTACAATAACGGACAGTCAATCACCTTTATCGTTAAATATACGCGGTATCAGTATGGGCAAAGTGCCTTACGTGATACTGATAGATGGTTCCAAGTATCTCATAGGAGCAAAACTTTCTAATGGGTATATAATTGAAGATATCAACCTTGAGTATCTTTTATTAGCTAACGGAACTGACAGAATCAAATACCGTCTTGGAGGGAACCGTGACGGACAAACCGAAAAATAAAGAGAATATTCTTCTCTCAACAACTGAAGAACAGTTGATTCAAGATAAGGACGGCTCTTACCGGGATCAGATCCTTAACCATTTACTCTCTGAAGCGACTCGCCTGAAAGGATTAAAAGATAAAGGCGCAGCTCCGGAAGATTTTTCAAAAATCGACAGCCTGCTCACCGCTGTAGTTGCGGCTATGGAGGTCGTTGATAAGAGCTGGAAACAGCATCACGGTCAATCAAAAGCCTGAGAGGGAACTCAGCCATGGCATACCAGGATACCTACAACCCGAATTACAATCAGCCAGGAAGCGCCGGTTTCAGCTTTGACAAAGTATCTGAAACATTCGGAAGCCAGGCAGAAGCGCTCGATACAGCACTGAAAACCCGTGTCGCCAATATGGATCCTAACAGTACCAAGGATATGGTTGAGTTCCAGGTAGAGTTCAACAAGTACATGATTGTTGAAGGTCTTCGTTCAAGTATCGTCAAATCCATCAAGGATACGATACAGAGTATTATTCAGAAGCTCTAAACTAATTTTATGGATGGAGATAGTCAGCAATGATTGATGACAAGCTTTTAAAAACTCTGGCGGATATTGGTTTTATGGCCAGCGGAACCGGACTGCCAAAACATGCTTTTGGCATTTTCAACGGTATTGAAGCTGCCAGGCCTGACAGCCCGCTTAGCACCATTGGCTTTGCCCTTGAGTTTATGAATCGAAAACGCCATCAGGAAGCTATTGACCTGTTGCATAAGGAAGGTCTGGCAAAGCACCCTGAGGATCCTACTATCAAGGCTTTTCTGGGATTAGCTTTGATGTTTGAGGGACGTAATAAAGAAAGTGAAGACTATCTTAAACCACTGCTGTCTTCAAAAGAGGCAGAACCCGCTGAAATGGCCAGAGAACTTCTTGCCAACATCCACGGCCAATAGCTTATTCCGGAAGCTTAGCTCGCAAAGCTTCCGGGAAGTTTTTCCCCGGCACCGCTTTCTCAATCATCCACTGCTTGACCACCGCCGTAAGAAAGATTAGAAATTGCTCCAGTTGCTGAGGGTTCTCAGCCATAGTCTGCACCAGACGGACAGACTTGCTTAACGTATCAACTGAAAAATAATGGTCAGAAACTACCCTTTCAGATAGCCCGGAACCAGACTCACTGAATACCCCCTTCCCTCCAACTTCACGCCTGAACTCAGTAATTGAGCCAGAAAGCAAATTCTTCACCAACTCATCTGACAGTGTTGTTGCAGGTTCAAACCACTCAGGTTCACCCCAGCGTTGAATCTCTTCTGCCCCCTGACATAATCGACTTGCCACCCTGTCAAAATAACCCTTGAGACGCTTTCCTGAGAATGCCTGAAAGCCATGAAAGGTCCATAGGTTCACTTTCTGTTGCCAATAGAACTCCTGATCTAAACGGGGTAAGTGGCAAACGGTCATTCCTTTACACCGTTCCAGAAGCACACACCAATCATCGTGATGATCCACAACAACCCTGAACGTAGCATCAAGGCCTTTTTCAAAAGCGCCGGCATATTGACTGCAAAGGAAAGGCTTGATGTTCGATAACGTGTCACTCGCACCGGTCCGGACCCAATTATTGGTCACCAGACTCTCTTTCACCGGCGGCATCTCAATCAATTCGCCATTAACCAACTGGAAGAGGCAATCCCGATAACCATTAAAGTGGAAATGTTCAACAACGCTCCAGAGAGACGTGAGCATAAAGCTGTTATCCGTGCCACAGAAAGCTCTCTGTGGATCATTCAACTCAGACTCGAACGCTTTTATAACACCAGGGCAGAAAGCAGCTTTAACATCCACAAGATGAGGTATGCCATTTCTGGATACGACATTCCGATTATGAACATCTCCCATTCCCAACAGGATCGATAAACCAGCAATAACTCCCAGGCGCTGGTAATAATCATTTATCTGCTGATCATCCAGAGCCTCACTGGGACCTTTATCAACAAACTCACAATAACCGTAAGCGCCATCAAACGATCCTGACATTATCCTCAGGGTCGCCAGCCCGGGCTGCCCACCCAGCCACTGGTTAAGCTTACCGGCGATATTACTGTTATCAGCAGTATGTCCGATAATCTGCCGCTCGACAGCCAGATCCCTGTTTTTATAAACCAGCTTCTCGCCATTATCGCAAACGATAATGGCAATCATGCAAGAAGACGAAGTACTTAACGGAAAATCAAGGCGGGCAATGCTCTGCGCTGGCTGTTGCCAACAATCAGAAAACAGTTGATTGATACCCCCAAGATCTCCGTAAAACCGGGCAAAAAATTGTTTAAAGTCTTTCAGTGCACGGATAATCCATAAGCGATTCAAACGATACCACAAAGGAAATTCAGCACTCAGGAATACCAGCCCACCCTGCTCAACGACAGAGTCCAACACATCGGTATATTGCACAGTCCCTTTCATCTCAGCGACCCAGCCAATTGCCTGCAACAGCTGACCATCCAGCTTTGCAGCAAAGGGCTTGAGCAGGCTTGCTCGAAATTCAGGGCTCTCTGACTGGTTATGGTAGAACGCCAGCTGCACATCCAGCCAACAGAGCAAAGGCTCCAGAAGTCTGAACCGATGAGGCTCGACACAATCCAGATGCAGCATCACCTCAGCTGGTAGCCTTTGCTCTTCAGGCCACCATCTTGTTTGCTGGTCAGCCTGCTTTATTGACGGTTTATCGGTCAGGGCCAGCAGTTGATATTTACACATCCACATAATATTCAACAGAAGTGCCGGTTCCTGAGGAAACTTCACCTTCAGGTCCGTCACATGGCAACCGGATAGACAAAGACGGGCTACCTGGTCAATCAGGTCCGTTTTTAACAATGAATCCATTTCGGTATAGTGAACAAACTGCTCGGATCTCAGCAGCAATCTAACACCTCGATCCGTTGTCGTAAGGAACTGGTCATCGGCCAATTGACTGGCTGGGTAATGCTCAAATATCTGATGATAAGGAAGCCCCACTGGCCTTTTATTTAATCGGGAAATCTGATCAGCGTCTTTATTCAGACCACTCACCAACTGATGATACTCATCAACAACGACTTCCCATCGATAATTCTCAAATACTCTCTGCCTTCCCTGCTCTCCCATGCCAGACAGAAGTTCAGGCTCCTGAATCAGCTGATGAATTTTCTCTGAACATTGGCTCAAATTAACCGCTGTCCCCTGGGCTTGGAGCAAATGGGCATGGTCCGTCAATAATGAACCAAGCGGACGGGCGAGATCATCCAAATCTGTCGATACAGTTTCAACCAAACAGCCACTGACCCCATCCTCAACCAATTCCGAATAACCATTCCAGTCGGATAAAACAACAGCCTTGCCATTAACCATTGCTTCCAGAGGAACGATGCCAAAACTTTCCTGAATATTATCCGAAAGCGTCAAAACCAGATCACAGGCTGACAGCCATTGATGTTTACGGTCATCTGCAATTTCCAGCTCAAAGCGGACACTGCCTTCAAGGTTTAAATCATAAGCTTGTTTTAACAGGGACTGCACAGCTGGATTGCCAGCATCTCCTGCACCCGCAATAATCCACTTGATATTTCGGTGCCCATAACCCTCCACCAGATCATTCATGACCAGCAATACCGGATGGAGGTCCATCTTGTTTGAAGGAGCAATCCGGCCAAGGGTTAAAATGACAAAAGATTCCTGAGCAACACCCAATACCTCTCTGGCTTCCTCTTTACTTCCAGCATAACGCTCTTCAGGATCTATCCCCAGGGGCAGCTTTGCAACGCTCCCCTTGTAAGGTATAGCCACACCAATATGATCTGAAATACTGGAACTTGCAGCAGACAACAGACGCATCATCACTTTTTTCTGCGCTTCGCTGCTGCATAAAATTGCGTCACAACTCTTTAGCGGTGACAACAATAAATCACGGGTATTTGACATATTTGAGTCTGTACTCAGCGTATGAGCCCGACCCGTAATAGGAAATGGTTCCACACAGTAGGCATCACGAAGCGCTGCGAGATGACCAACCCAGGGATCCCCCTGATGAAAAACCTGGTACCTGACCCTGGAAAAATACCGGTTTAACTCATGAGCCGGCAAGAAATGGATGGCTTTATCACTGCCATAATGCTGAAGAAAAGATTCCCAGCCGGATCTCAACTCCGGCAATAACGACTGAGGGGAAAATATATGTATCTCTTTGAATCGACTGTAACGAATGATGGCTTTCAGAAATCCGTCATTGGCACGCCGGAGTCCATTGAAATAGGCAGATTCAGTACTGGCAACCAGGCAACCAAATATTGAGGAACCAGTGGATTGCTGCTTTTTCAAAGGCATATCGAACAACTCTAATCATTGACATACCTTATATATCGAACTGACAGTAGCTTCTATTAGGACATGAACATCATGGCTGGGCCAGGGGGGGCACTTTGCTCAACCCAATTGACAAAAAGTGCATGATTATTGGCCAATGCTGCAATGACCTCTTCAATACCATCAACATTCAGGCTCTTTATCGGAGCAGAAGCATATAGAGCCAGAGCATCGACATCAGGGTCGATACACAATGAAACACGCTCATGGGCAACCAGAGCCAGGTTTTTTCCCAGTAGCCTGATCAACAATTCTTCACGCTTACTATTATCCCCGGGCAGCCTGGCAATGATGCTATAAGCATAAAAGCGACCATTGGCCTGAAAACAGGCAACCTCTATCCGACCATCAACCAACAGAGAATATCTGTCGTTTTCATACTCCAGCTCACCTATCTGCTGACGAGCAGCGTATGAATTCATCAATTGTTCAAAGCTCATAGCATCCATGCTCTTGATTTAAATAAGTTCAAAAAGGCATCCCTGCCTCTCCTTAAGCATAGTGCAGCTTAATTACTTGGCCAGATGACCGGAAGCGGGTGCCAATAAGCGGGACTTCAAAGAAATCCTTCTGAACAGAATAATAAGACCTGTAAACGCCACAAGTGATGCAACAAAGCCTATGGAAATCGAGTGAGTAATCCCCATTACCAGATACCCGAACATGGCTACAGCCGCTATGCCAAGCGCGTAAGGAAGCTGAGTATTGACGTGATCCATGTGGTGACAGGATGCCCCGGTGGACGAAAGAATTGTGGTATCAGAAATCGGGGAGCAGTGATCACCAAACACGGCACCCGCCAGCACAGAGGCCAACATAGGCAGCATCATGGCTATGTCCGCTGCAGCCGCCATATCTCCGGCGATGGGCAGCATGATACCAAAGGTGCCCCAACTGGTTCCGGTAGCAAAAGCCATCACACCAGAGACAATAAAAAGCATCATGGGCAAAAAGCTGGGGGAAATATTCCCACTAACCAGACCAGCCAGATACTTACCGGTCTCCAGCTGGCCAATTATTCCAGTCAGAATCCAGGCAAACACAAGAATATAAATAGCTGGCAACATTGACCTGCTGCCCTCAGCGATCGCCTTCTTCCAGGTGTTTACGGAAATATTTCGACCCAGCAACCGGGCTATCGCAAACAGAAGACCAATCATACCGCCACTGATCAGTGATAACGTAACATCGGTATTCTCAAAGGCACCCAGAATGGAAAATGCCTGATCATCACCAGCAAGAGCGGTATACCCCGTCCAGATCATGGCAGCCATCGTTGCCAGCACCAACACCAGAATCGGTGACACCAGATCCGCCACACGGCCATTTTCATCTTCTTCCAGAGTTGGAGCGCCCGGAGGGTTACCCTTATTGGCATCAAACAGATTGCCAGCAAGCGCTGCACTCTCATGTCTGGCCATAGGGCCAACATTAAGATCCATGGCTGCGGTAAAGAAAACCAGCGCCAGCGCAAAGATTGCATAAAGGTTCATGGGAACCATGGCCAGGAATGAAAAGACCGGGCTCTCACCACCAACACCGTGGGTCGCCATAATAGTACCCACCAGAGCAATGATATAAGCACCCCAGCTTGAAATTGGCATAATTACGCAGATTGGGGCAGCGGTCGAATCAATCAAATAAGCGAGCTTGGCTCTTGAGACTTTGTGCCGGTCAGTGAGTGGCTTACTGATACTCCCCACGGCAAGGCTGTTGAAATAATCATCAATAAAAATGATAACACCGAGAAAGACCGTCAGTACCTGCGATCCCTGACGTGTCTTGACACGCTCACGAGCCCACTCACCAAAGGCCCTGGCTCCACCAGAAATACTGATCAGACTGGTGATCACACCCAGAACCAGCAAAAACAACAGAATATAGAGATTGCTGAAATTAAGGCCTTCATCCCAAAACACACCAACAAACCCATCAAAAATACGGTGAATGGTGATAAGCGGATTCAAGCCGGTCAGCAGTAACGCACCGGTGACTATACCAGCGCCCAGAGACCATAATACTTTCCGGGTTATGACTGCCAGAATAATTGCAATGGCTGGAGCCAATAATGATAACGACGAATCACTGAAACTGGTTAATTCCATAAAAACTGATCTCGTTTATTGATCACCCATGCCCGTTATTCCAGTGCTTATCAGGATGAGTGAACCAGTTGTAATCAGATCAGGAGGCAAGCGTACATGGAGGAAGCGCGAATAAAGAAAACCTCATCAGCGCTCTCTGGTACCCGTTAGCTCTCCACAGTAAAAACTGTGACAGTAGTACACCTGTTCGATGCACTACCAGTGAGGCAGGTTGACCACCAGACTCACTTCGGCGCCATTTCCTTTCAATCGGACTACGGACGTCACCCTATTCCGATTTACTGATAAACAGCGCGCCTCTAACTAGGGAAAGAGGATCACAGGCAGGAATGTAGCAAGAGGATACTCGCTACATCACCCCTGAATGGGCGCATTATGCACCATTGCTCCCGATATAAATACCCAAAGCAAGTATAAGTAAAGGAATCAGATATTACATTTAGTAATAACTGTATCACTCCCACTCAATCGTAGCCGGTGGCTTACTGGATACATCATAGGTCACCCTGGAAATATGCTCAATTTCATTGATGATCCGATTAGAGACTTTTTCCAGCAGATCATAGGGCAAGTGAGCCCAGCGAGCGGTCATAAAGTCTATGGTTTCCACCGCTCGCAGGGCAATCACATACTCATAACGGCGACCATCACCCACCACGCCAACGGATTTCACCGGCAGGAAAACAGCAAAAGCCTGGCTGGTCTTTTGATACCAGTCGGCCTTACGCAATTCTTCAATGAAAATAGCATCCGCCTGGCGGAGAATATCCGCATATTCCTTTTTGACCTCACCCAGGATACGAACGCCGAGGCCCGGCCCCGGGAATGGGTGACGGTATACCATGTCATAAGGCAGACCCAGCTCCAGACCAATGGTTCGAACCTCATCCTTGAACAGCTCACGCAGCGGCTCAACCAACTCCATCTTCATCTCTTCCGGCAGCCCGCCCACATTATGATGGGACTTGATGACATGGGCCTTACCGGTTGTTGAACCAGCAGACTCAATAACATCGGGATAGATGGTGCCCTGAGCCAGAAAAGTGATGTTGTCCAGGGCACTGGCATGTTCATCAAACACTTCGATAAAGGTATTGCCAATAATCTTGCGCTTGTCTTCAGGGTCCTGCACACCGTTCAGACGACCCAGGAACAACGCTTCAGAGTCCGCACGAATAACCCGAACCCCCATATTTTCTGCAAACATGGCCATCACCTGATCGCCTTCATGGAGGCGGAGCAGACCATTATCAACAAAAACGCAGACCAGCTGGTCACCAATAGCCCTATGCAGCAGGGCCGCTACGACACTGGAATCAACACCACCGGACAGCCCCAGCAACACCTTCTGTTCGCCCACCTGCTCACGAATACGGGCAATAGCGTCATCGATGATCTTGCCTGGCGTCCACAGTTTCTGACACCCGGCAATATCAACCACAAAACGCTCAAGAATTCGTAATCCCTGGGTGGTATGTGTCACTTCAGGGTGGAACTGGACGCCATAATACTGCCTTTCTTCGCAAGCCATGGCTGCAATCGGGCATGAGCCGGTGGAAGCAGCAACCACAAAGCCTTCAGGTATGGCGGTCACTTTATCACCATGACTCATCCAGACATCAAGAGTCAGACGGCCACCTTCACAAACATGGTCTTCGATGCCATCAAAAAGGCGCACTTTCTCTTCCAGCTGAACCTGGGCATAGCCAAACTCACGCAGATCAGAGGTACTGACCTTGCCACCCATCTGCTCTGCCATGGTCTGCATGCCGTAACAGATACCCAGCACAGGCACACCGAGTTCAAAAACAATATCTGCGGCTTTTGGAGAGTTATCACCGGTAACGGATTCAGGGCCGCCGGACAAAATGATCGCTTTCGGGTTGAACTCCCGGATAGCGGCAGCATCCATATCGTAGGGATGAAGTTCACAATAAACACCGATCTCACGCACTCTTCGGGCGATGAGCTGGGTGTACTGGGAACCAAAATCAAGAATCAGAATGCGGTCTGAATGGATATCCTGGGACATGATTAATCTCTAAGTCCTGTGATCAGCAAGGCTGGAAGGCTTACCCTTACTGAAAGTAAACAGCCGGTCAGAAGCTATCTCATTTCTGCCCGGCTGCAGGTGTCAACATGAACAACGCTGTGAAGCAATCTTAACCAACACGGTAGTTAGGCGCTTCCTTGGTAATCGTGACATCGTGAACGTGGGATTCGGCCATACCGGCATTGGTCACGCGAACGAACTTTGGCCGGGTGCGCATGATTTCCATATCAGCAGAACCGGTATACCCCATCGCGGCACGCAAGCCACCCACCATCTGATGAATAATGGCATGCAGAGGCCCCTTGTACGGTACACGCCCTTCAATACCTTCCGGAACCAGCTTTTCAGCACCCGCTTCGGCACTCTGAAAATAACGGTCACTGGAACCGGAAGCCTGGGACATTGCCCCCAGAGAACCCATGCCACGATAAGCCTTGTAGCTACGCCCCTGGTAAAGCTCCACTTCACCCGGCGCTTCTTCAGTACCCGCCAGCATACTGCCCAGCATGACGGTACTGGCACCGGCAACAATCGCTTTTGCCATATCACCGGAAAAACGGATACCGCCATCAGCAATAACAGGCACTCCGGTATCTTTCAGCGCTTCAACCACATTGGCTACCGCAGTGATCTGAGGCACACCAATACCGGTCACAATACGGGTAGTGCAGATAGAACCCGGACCGATACCCACTTTAACGCCATCAGCGCCCGCTTCGACCAGGGCCTTGCCAGCCTCGGCGGTGGCAATATTACCGCCGATCACCTGAACCTGCGGGTAGTTTTCCTTCACCCACTTCACTCGCTCAATCACACCACGGGAATGACCATGAGCAGTGTCGACGATAATGACATCAACGCCGGCAGCCACCAGGGCAGCGACACGATCAGGCGTTTCCGCTCCGGTACCCACCGCGGCCCCGACGCGCAACTGTCCCTGACTGTCTTTCGATGCATTCGGGTACTGCTGGGCCTTTTTAATGTCCTTAACGGTCATCATACCGGTGAGATTGAACTGATCATCCACCACCAGCACCTTTTCAATACGATGCTTATGCAGAAGCTTGCGAACGGTCTCCGGATCAGTACCTTCCTGAACCGTCACCAGACGCTCTTTCCGGGTCATGATCTCGGAAACGGCTTTATCCAGATTAGAGACAAAGCGGACGTCACGACTGGTAACAATCCCCACCAGATCACTGCCAGAAAGCACGGGAACACCGGAGATATTATGTCTGGAGGTCAGCTCCAGAAGGTCTCTGACAGTGGCACTGGCATCAATGGTAATCGGGTCTTTGACCACACCACTTTCGTGCTTCTTGACCTTGCGCACTTCAGCGGCCTGCTGCTCCGGCGTCATATTCTTGTGAATAATCCCGATTCCGCCTTCCTGGGCCATGGCAATAGCCAGAGACGCTTCGGTAACGGTATCCATCGCCGCAGAAATCAGCGGAATATTCAGCTCAATACCGCGGGTCAGTTTGGTTTTCAGGGAGACATCTTTGGGGAGGACTTCGGAGTAGCCGGGCAGGAGGAGGACATCATCGAAGGTGAGTGCATCTTGTGCAATTCTCAGCATTGCCTGTTACCAAGAGTTTATTTTATGGGAAAAAAATTCGAACAAGTATACCCTATATTTCAACTTCAGCTAAACCACTTATTCAGGCAGAATACCAAAAAAACCGACAATCCCCCTGCCAGGCTTGATCCATGCACCACTTTACAGACAAACCGACGCAAAACGCTGAGGCATCCGCAAAAGCCCTCTCTGTTACGGAGTTAAATGGTAAAGCCAGGCGATTGCTGGAGATGAATTTCAATAATGTCCGTGTTGAGGGCGAAATATCCGGACTGGCCCGTCCCAGCTCCGGGCATTGGTATTTCACCCTGAAGGACAAACAGTCACAGATCCGCTGCGCCATGTTCCGCAACCGTAACCAGGCGCTTAAGTTTGTCCCGACTGAAGGCATGCTGTTGATGGCCAGGGGGCGCGTAAGCCTGTATGAAGGAAGAGGCGACTATCAACTGATTGTTGAACACATGGATAATACTGGCACCGGTAACCTGCAGAAAGCCTTTGAGGTTCTCAAAACAAAACTGGCCGCTGAAGGCCTGTTCGACATCACGCGCAAACAACCCCTGCCCTCTCATCCAAAACATATCGGGGTGATCACCTCACCCACCGGCGCAGCCATCCGGGATATCCTCACCGTACTGAAGAGACGCTTTCCCGCCATACCAGTCACCATTATTCCCAGCTCGGTTCAGGGAGAGCAGGCGAAACACGAACTGGTCAGTGCGTTAAAACTGGCAGCAAGTGCCAACCGGTTTGATGTACTGATTATTGGTCGCGGCGGTGGTTCACTGGAAGATTTGTGGCCATTCAATGAAGAGTTGGTGGCCAGAGCCATAGCAGGCTGCCCTATCCCCACAGTCAGTGCCGTTGGTCATGAAATTGATTTTACCATTGCCGACTTTGTAGCTGATCACCGGGCCGCAACCCCATCAGCAGCGGCAGAAATCCTCAGCCCGGATCGCCAGGCCCTGTTAAATCAGCTCAACCTGATCAGCAGAAAGCTCACAACACTGACTCGTCACAAGCTGCTGTTAAGCCAGCGAGAGCTTGATAACCTGCAAAAACGGTTAAGACACCCCGGAGATCGCCTGAGAGACAACAGCCAGCGGCTGGATGATCTGGAAATCCGGTTAAAGCAGGCCATTACGCTGAAACTGGAGCGGACTCAATCAAGCCTGAGCCGACTCAGAGACCGGGCAAATCAACAGAACCCCCAACGCAAATTGGAACTGCTGAAAAGCCGTAATGAATATATGGGGCAAAAGCTGATCCAGCTCATATCCAACAGCCTGGAAAGACGTCACCTGAAACTGGAGAAAGTGTCTGGCGAATTGAACGCCGTAAGCCCTCTGGCAACACTGTCAAGAGGCTATGCCATAACCATGGCTGGCGATGCCATTATCCGAAGCAGCCAGCAGCTGCGGGAAGGCGATCGGGTGACCACACGATTCTTCGAGGGCGAGGCGATCTGCAAGGTGGAAAAAATCACAAATTAATATGAACCGCTAACCAGATGGTATCAACATCGGGTTGAGTCCACGCAACCCGATGCCGGCACCCGGAAGGCAGCATAATATAATCACCGGCATGGAGAGTGACAGGGGCTCTTTCCCCATCAAACTCCAGTACAGCTGAACCGCTTAACAACACCACCCACTCATCCCAGGACTGATTATACCAGTCCCCTGTTGGCGTCGCATGACCACGGGAAACAATCCGCTCTATTTTCACGCCACCGGATGCCTGCAGAGTCTCAAACAACTCTTCAGGTAATTCTTCAGGTATGTGTTCGAACAGATTGTTTTTCATTGACTACCCACCTGAACCACTCAGGAACGTTTTGACTTACGCTTCTCTTTGGCAAACTGCGCCGATTTTTCAACTCTGCGCTTACGGTGAGCCTGCCTCTGATCAACCTCTTTGGCTTCCGCATAAGGGTTATCACCTGAGCGGAACTCAATTCGAATAGGCGTTCCCATAATCTTCAGCACTTTACGGAAGGTATTTTCCAGATAACGTCGATAAGCCGCTGGCACCCGCTCAGTCTGGTTACCATGAATAATAATCGTTGGCGGATTCATGGCTCCAGCATGGCAGTAGCGCAGCTTAATACGGCGATTATTGACCATGGGCGGCTGATGCTCCTTAACAGCATCTTCCAGAATTCGCGTCAGACGATTGGTGGACAGTTTACTGGTCGCCGCTTCATACGCCTCTTCAATAGAGTCATACAGATTGCCAACACCGGTACCGTGTTTTGCCGAAATCATGTGAATGCGGGCATAATTGATAAACCCGAGTCGACGCTTCAGCTCTGTCTTTACCTGGGTTTTCTGCTCTTCTTCCATGCCATCCCACTTGTTCAGTGCAATGACCACAGCACGACCGGCGTCCAGGACAAAGCCCAGCAGGTGCAGATCCTGCTCCACAATACCTTCCCGGGCATCCAGCACCAGAACCACCACATTGGCATCTTCAATCGCCTGCAGCGTCTTGATGACCGAAAACTTTTCAATGGATTCGGACACCTTGCCTCTTCTGCGGACACCTGCCGTATCAATCAGCGTATAGTCCTGACCAAAACGCTCATAGGGAATGTAAACACTGTCACGGGTCGTTCCCGCCTGATCGTAAACAACCACTCGTTCCTCGCCTAACAGGCGGTTAACCAGGGTAGATTTACCCACGTTAGGGCGACCAACGATACCAATCTTGATACCTCTGGGCCTGGTTGACAGCTCATCAAACTCTTCTGCCTCACCGTCAGTACACTCCAGCAGCACGTCATTGATCATGTTACTGACGCCCCGACCATGCACGGCAGCAATATGATAGGCTTCGCCGATACCCAGGGAAGCAAAATCCGCCTCGGCCTGCTCAGCATCCACCCTGTCTACCTTATTCAGCACCAGATGATACTTTTTGCCCTGTTTGCGCAGATGCAAAGCAATCATTTCATCAGCAGCTGTCAACCCGGCTTTAGCATCCACCAGAAACAGGACAACATCCGCCTCATTGATGGCCGCCAGCGACTGCTCTGCCATGGCAGAGTCAATCCCCTCTTCATCACCGGAAATACCGCCGGTATCCACGACAATATAGGGATGCGAACCAATTTTGCCCTCACCGTATTTCCGGTCGCGGGTTAACCCGGCCACATTGGCTACCAAAGCATCCCGGGAGCGGGTCAGACGGTTAAAAAGGGTGGACTTGCCAACATTTGGCCGACCCACCAGGGCAATTACAGGAACCATAAGATTTACCAAAATTACAAAGTACGCAGCGGGGAAATCATTCAGAACACGCTTTCCCAGCGCATCGGTCATCAGACCGAAATTGAAAACGGGCTGAATCCTTTTAAAGATTCAGCCCGACAACATTCTAAAAAGTCAGAAACCAGCTTCCATTACCCGGAAGCTTTTTCCTTCAAGGCAACCAGCTCACCATCAGCAGACAAGACCAGGATCAAGTCACCATCCACCAGGGGCTGGGCTTTAATTGCAGAAGAGTCAGCCTTGAAACGTCCAGCCTGACTGCCATCAACCTGCGACAACAGGTGCACATAACCCTCACCATCGCCGACCACAACATAACTGCTGAACGCTGCGGGTGCCGACAGCTGACGGAACTCAAAATCTTCCTGTCGCCAGTTAGCGGCACCGGTTCTCTGGTCAATGGAGCTGACATAACTCTCTTCACTGGTCAGGTAGATAGCACCAAACCCTTCTGCCATGGATTCATAACTGGACAGCTCTTTTGCCCAGCGCACCCGGCCACTGTAAAGGTCCAGCCCGGCAACATTGCCCTGGAAGCTGACAAAGAAAACGGAATCTCCAAGGATCAGCGGAGCCCCCTTGATATCAACCATCCGTTCCAGCTCAGTACTGCCCTTGGGGGCGGCAATCCGGGAACTCCACAATGGCGCACCGTTTTTCAGACGAAAGGCTTTTGCTTCGCCGCTGGCAAACCCGGCAAACACCGCTTCGCTGAAGATCAGTGGCGCAGCTGAACCTCTTAACGTCAGTGCCGGCTGCAGCGCTTCCTGACGCCAGAGATACTGCCCGCTCTCAGCATCAAGCACGGTCAGACGGTCATCAATACTCTGCACAGCAACATAGAAACCATCAGTTATCGGCGCACTGAGAATCTCGCTACTGACCCGCTCTCGCCAGAGTTCATCGCCATTTTCCTGGCTCAGGGCAATCACTTCACCATCCAGCGTCCCCAGCAACACCATACCCGCTGCGGCACTGACGCCACCACCAACACGGGTATTGAGTTTTTTCTTCCAGACTTCCTTTCCGGTATCACGCTCAAGGGCAAAAACCGTACCTTCTGCGCCAGAAACAAAGACTTTATCGCCATCCAACGCGGGCTTCAGGCTTTCGAATCGCTTGCCAACCCCTTTGCCAACACCCCTGGACCACACTTCAACCAGCCTGACCTTTTCCTCAGCAATCGTCTGGAGAGGTTTGGCCGTTCTCACCTCCTCTTCATCCGATGAAAAAAGACTGCATGCAGAAAGTCCCAGCATCAGCAGAAGAATCAAAGAGCCTTTCAATAACCTCTCCATTTTGTTATCCCTCCTGAGGTGCCAATGCGGCCAGATCGTCCAGCTTGAGTTGCAGCAACGGACGGTTCAGACCGGCAGCATCGACTGCTTTGCGATAAGCCGTCTCGGCCTGCTTACGATCACCAAGGGCGAGGTAAGCATCGCCTTTTGCTGACTCTACGGTTGCCTCATAGGATTTGCCAGCATTCAGTCGGGTCAGGATATCCAGCGCCTGCTGACCATTCCCGGAAGACTCACTGATCAGTACCCTTGCCAGCCGGACACTGGCCATTGTCTGAATTTCAACTGAGGGTTTCTGAGCCAGAACCCACTCCAGGGAAGCCCGGGCGGCACTTAACTGGTTATCCTGCACCTGCTGCTGAGCCAGAAAAAGCGTCGCAAACGCGGCATACTGACTGCTGCCATGATCCTTTTGCAATGAAGATACAACGTGGCTTACCGTTGCTTTTTGCTCTTCAGTCACAGGCGCTGACAACTGGGCCTGTTGCTCCAGAGAGGATCCATTGGAAATAGTATCCAGTAAGTTCTGATAAAGCGATGAAGCTTCAGCAATTTCCTGCTGCTGCGTCTTCTGCCAGTACTGGTAACCGGAAACCGCTGCCAGTGTCATGGCAACACCCAGCACAACCGGCTGACCATAGTCTTTCCATAGATTCTTGAGCAGTTGGACCTGCTCTTCATCAGATTGGTAACTCACCCTTTACTCCTGACTTCTTTCCTGAAGCTGTTAACAGTACGACCGCATCAACGATGCGGTTTACTGAACAGCAGTATTCTATAGTACTTTTTGCAAATGTCCGGGCACATCGGCGATTGGCAGCTGCTGCTGGGCTTCATCCGTCCTCAGGGATTTCACAGTAACCATCCCCGCACCCAACTCATCTTCGCCGAGAATGAGAGCATAGGCAGCACCGCTGCGATCTGCACGTTTCATTTGTGCTTTAAAGCTGCCACCGCCGCAATTCATCAGAATCTTCAGTTCCGGCAATCCATCACGCAGTCTTTCCACTAACGGAAGTGCCCGGTGGCCAACACCCTCACCGACAGCAACCACCGCTACATCCACCCGATTTGAAACGGATTCCGGCAGTAACTGAAGCGTTTCCAGCATCAACACCAGACGCTCAATCCCCATGGCAAAGCCCACGGCAGGTGTCGGCTTGCCACCTAACATCTCAACCAGCGCATCATATCGACCGCCGGCACACACAGTACCCTGGGCACCCAGGCTTTCTGTCACCCATTCAAAAACGGTTCTGCCATAATAATCAAGGCCACGCACCAGTCTTGGATTCACGCGATAAGCAACACCCGCCTCATCCAGAATCTGCTTTAACTGCGCAAAGTGTTCCTGTGACTCTTCATCCAGATAGTCAAACAGCTCGGGGGCACCGGCAACAATTTTCTGTGTGTTTTGATCTTTACTATCAAGAATTCTCAGCGGGTTGATGGTCAGGCGACGACGGCTGTCGTCATCCAGCTCTGACTCATAATCCCTGAGATAAGTCACCAGAGCTTCACGATAACGGATACGGGCTTCTATGGTACCCAGAGTATTCAGCTCCAGCGTGACATGCTTTGTCAGACCAAGCTTCTGCCAAAACCGTGCCGTCATCATGATGATTTCCGCATCAATATCCGGACCTGTCATGCCATAGGCTTCAACACTGATCTGGTGAAACTGGCGATAACGGCCTTTTTGCGGACGCTCGTAGCGGAACATCGGACCGGAAGTCCACAACCGCTGAATCTGGTTGTAAAACAGGCCCTGCTGAATACCTGCGCGAACAACCCCGGCAGTGGCCTCAGGACGAAGGGAGAGCTTGTCACCATTGCGATCTTCAAAGGTGTACATCTCTTTCTCAACAATATCCGTACCAGAGCCAATACCCCGGCTGAACAGAGCAGAGCTTTCCACAATCGGAACCCGGATTTCCTGATAACCATAAGTGCTCAGGACAGAGCGTACCTGCTGCTCAAGGTACTGCCAGACAGGGGTCTGTTCGGGAAGAATATCATTCATCCCACGGATGGCTTGAAGCTGCTTGCCCAAGTTCAAATGTCCTCTACCAAAAACACCACATAACTTCACCCGGTTCGTCAGGAACAGGCGATTTGGCGGTTCGCAATAAAAAGTAGGCAACTATAACCGTTAACGCCTTTGTGTGACAATCCCACAGCCCTCCCATTAAAGAATGCCCATCGCTGCCGGGAGTTTCTTCACTGAAAGGACATAGTTTTAAGGACTAAGTAGCTAGCCATATGGAATCATATATTTCTGGCTACTTGGGCAGGTGCTATGCGAGGCACAACGGAGGGAGCATAGCCGTAGCTATGTGACCGGAGTTGTAACGAAGCAGAGTGCCTGAACAAGGAGTCAGAAATATATGATTTCATATGGTTAGCTACTTATTGATTTACCCCTGACCACTGCCTGTTAACAAGACACTGGCCACCCGGGTATTCGAGCTGGGTTTGGCTACCGGCTCGCCATCCAGCAGGATACTGTCAACACCGGGGGTATTACCGAACCGCAAATTCACTGGGGGAAAAACATCAAGATTAATGGAAGACCCGGCTCTCTGCACGGTTGAAATCAGCACTTCACCGGTGGCATCCTTGATTTCAACCCAGCAATCTTCTGAGAAATTAATAACAAGAGGCTGAATCAGATCAACAATCGGTGAACTGGACTCATCTATCGTATCAACAACCTCAGAACCGGCCATGGCAATTGGAAGTCCCTCTGACACAACCTCTTCCAGAACAGGTTCATCTTCCAGACTTGGGTCTTCTTTTAAAATTGTGGTGTCATCAGCTGGAACAGCCTCTTCCTCCACGCTCTCACTAATTTCCGCAACAGAGGGGACAGAGACAACACTGGCATCAGTCACCAGAGGCTCAGACACATCCTCAGATACGTCTTCAATAATGGCCACCTCGACCACTGGTTCGATACCCAGCAAGCTATTCCAAAGGTAATAACCAAACCCTCCCAGCGACACAAGCAGCAAAAGCGCAAGCGCATACACTGGAGAAGGTGCACTGTGAGCTCGCAGCGGCTTCAACTTCTTAGAACCCTGTAAACGCGGAGATTCCAGCCCATCGACCCCCATAAAATGGTCAAAGTCCCTAACCAGATCTTCGCCATTAAGCCCCACCAGTTTCGCATAATTACGAATATAGCCACGGACAAATGCCGCCTGCGGCAGGATATCAAACGTGCTCTCCTCAATGGCCTTAACATAACTTTCGGTAATTTTCAGGCTTTCAGCCACTTCAAGGATAGATAGCCCCTGACTGTCACGGGCCCGGGCAAGCACAGCACCGGGAGCAAACGTCTGAATAGCTTCTTCCTGCTGAGTATCCTGTTCACTCATGACCCAATCGACTCCGATAATGCTTCAGCTCCACAGAGCCGGGATACAACCTTTCCAGCTTCAAAGCATAACCTGCCGCTTTATCCTGAGCCCGGTTTGCCCTTGCCAGCTCAATACCCAGTAGCAAGCTGCGAGGACTCTGCTCAGCCGACCCGGCAAAGGCCTGGTAGTGCTGCCACCCTGTATAGAGATTGCCCTGCTCTTTGTAGATAGCGGCAAGCTCCAGATTGGCCCTTGGCAAGTTACTGTTCAGACGAAGAGCCCGGGTAAAGTGATCAACCGCCAGGGAAGACCGGCCCATCCGCAAAGCAACAATCCCGAGGTTTTCAAAGGTTCGACTGCGCTGGGAATAAGCAACATCCCCGGAAGCCAGTTGAAACTGACGATAAGCGTCCTGAAGCCGGTTTCTGGAGAACAGGAAAGCACCAAAGTTATTGCGTATGTCCGCGGCATCAGGGTCAATGGCCAGCGCCTTATTGAACGCCTGCTCGGCCAGCTGATCCTCCCCCTGACGCTGATAAGCCATACCCAGCATGCCATGGACACTGGCCGAATAGGGCTCGATCTCAAGCGCTCTTTCCAGCGGCCTTACCGCTTTTTCCGAGTAACCTTCCTGAAGATAACCCCTGGCCAGATTCATATAGTCCACCACTGCCCTGTTCTCGTTAACAGGCCGACTGTCCGTGGTGACACAGCCTGTCAGTGCCAGAGATACAGAAAACAGTAGTGCAATGGGCCTCAATTTGACTCCCATGCTGATCCCCACATTTGCAATTTATAAATATATCCGGGACGCCGTTGAGAGTAGCAACCTCCGGGAGCCTGTCGGATAACAGATGCATCCCGGACAGCTTATACCTGTCTGGCTGCTATGTAGCGCTCACTGCGCCGGGTCTTATCCATTACATTGCCCACTAACTGACCGCAGGCAGCGTCAATATCATCACCTCTTGTCTTTCTTACGGTGACATTAAAACCAGCCAGCTGCAAACTCTCCTGAAACCGTCTCACTGCATTATTGCTGGGTCTTTCATACCCTGAATGAGGAAATGGATTGAACGGAATAAGGTTTATCTTACAGGGCAGATCTTTCAGCAAAGCAATCAGCTGCTGTACCTGTTCAGGTTGATCATTCACACCGGCAAGCAACGTATACTCGATCGTAACGACCCGTTTACTGTCCGTCAAACTGTTCATGTAATGATGGATGGCATCCAGCAGCTGATCCAGCGGATACTTCCGGTTGATCGGCACCAGCTGGTTTCTCAGCTCATTATTTGGTGCATGCAGTGACACTGCCAGGGAGACATTAGACACCTCACTTAACTTTCTCAGCGCAGGCACAACACCGGATGTACTTAACGTCACCCGACGCTTGGAAAGCCCATAGCCAAGGTCGTCCATCATCAGGTCCATGGCATCAACGACATTATCGAAGTTCATCAATGGCTCGCCCATACCCATCATGACCACATTGGTAATGGATCGATCCATCCTGGCCGGCACGTTGCCAAAATGACGGGCTGCAACCCATACCTGGCCAATGATTTCCGCCACCGTCAGGTCAGAGTTAAAACCCTGCTTGCCCGTAGAACAGAAACTGCAATCCAGGGAACAGCCTGCCTGGGAGGAGACGCACAGCGTTCCGCGGCCATTTTCAGGAATAAATACCGTTTCAACACAGCTGCCACTGGCCACCCGCACAACCCACTTACAGGTGCCATCCTCAGAAAAATGGCTGCTGACCACCTCTGGACCGCGAATTTCAGCATTGGCCTTAAGCCGCTCACGAAGGGATTTACTGATATTGGTCATCTCATCAAAATCATCAACCCGATGATGATGAATCCACTTCAAAACCTGCTCAGCACGGAATTTTTTCTCACCAATAGTAAGAAAGAAGGCTTCCATTTTTTTTCGTGAAAGCCCCAGCAAATTGACTTTGGCTGCCTGAGTGGGCAGCTCGCCAGCCAGTTCACTGGCCTGATCGATAGATGGCTCGATCAATTCTGACATCTTATTAATACCTCAAAGCCATCAGAAGGCCTGCCTCCTGATGGCTTATATTCTCATGTTCACCCCGAACACGGTCAGGTCAGGGCAAACTGACAATTTGTCAGCGGGCTGATTCCGTTAACGTGTTCTGGGGCAAATCTCCGAACCTTCGAAGAAGTAGGCCACTTCACGCTCAGCAGATGCTACTGAGTCAGATCCATGAACCGCATTTTCATCGATGGTCTCTGCAAAATCAGCCCGAATGGTGCCTTCAGCAGCTTCCTTCGGGTTAGTAGCGCCCATCAGTTCACGATTCAGGGCTACGGCATTCTCGCCCTCAAGGACGGATACCACAACAGGCCCTGACGTCATAAACGCAACCAGGTCCTGATAAAATGGACGCTCTTTGTGCTCAGCGTAGAAACCACCCGCCTGCTCGTCAGAAAGATGGATCATCCTGGTCGCTACAACCTGCAAACCAGCCTGCTCAAAACGAGCAAGAATTTTACCGATGACACTCTTGGCTACTGCATCAGGTTTTATAATGGATAAAGTGCGCTCTACCGCCATTACGATCTCCAGATTGTCATTTTCGTGCCCTTTCGGGATTGTTATTACTTATTAAAAACGTACGACTCTCTCAGCTTTCCATGTCTTGGAGCCTGTCGGACTTAAGCGTCCGTAGCGAGGATTGCGAGAAATTTAGGATAAAAATTTCTGTTTCTGAGGAGAATAGCGGGGCTATTTGACGAAGAAGCAGGAATTTTTAGACCAATTTATCGCAACCGCAGTAGGACAGTCTTAAGTCCGACAGGCTCCCTGGCTCAGGCTGTCCTTAGCAGGAGTTCTGGCAGCATTGTATACAATAGAGTCGATAGTGTCAGTTCTTTCAGCCTCAACGCCAAAAAATCACTCTTCCGACTCTTCAATCCAGGCCATCTGAATGGCCTCAAGCACCTTTTCACCACAACGCTCAGGATCATCTTCAAAACTGTCCAGCGCCAGAACCCAGCTTCTCAGATCGACAAAATTGACATACCGGGGATCCACATCCGGATAAGCCTCATAAAGCTCAATGGCAATATCATAAACATCTGCCCACTTTAAACTCATTGCCCCACTCCATGATCATTGCGCTGTCTGTTTCGGGCAAACCCCAAACAGACCAGCAACCGACATCAACGACGTTCAGAAACCTGGTTAATGGTGTACCTGGGAATCTCTACCACCAGCTCCTCATCACCCACCACAGCCTGACAGCTCAGCCGGGACTCAGGCTCAAGCCCCCAGGCCTTGTCCAGCATATCTTCTTCGAGCTCATCCGGCTCTTCCATGCTGTCGAAGCCTTCCCTGACAATGACATGACAGGTGGTGCAGGCACAGGACTTTTCACAGGCGTGTTCAATTTCAATACCATTCTGCAAAGCTGCGTCACACACCGTAACTCCGGGCTCTACTTCGAGAACAGCACCTTCCGGGCACAACTCATCGTGCGGTAGAAAAACGATACGAGTCATTCAGAACTCCTCCAAATCATCTAACTTCTGTCCGGAAAGAGCCTGACGAATACCCTGGTTCATTCGACGGGCAGCAAATTCTTCACTGGACTTGGCAATACGTTCAATTTCACGGGCAATGGACTTGGCATCACCGGTTTCACGGCACTGTTTCAGCGATTCAACATCTGCCAGCAATGCACTGTATTCATCTTTATCGAGCAGTGTCTGGCCATCCTTATCCAGCGCAACTACCAGCGCTTCAACAACCCGATCAGCCTCAACCTGCTGCTCAAGCAGCGCCCTGGCATCACGATCATCACCGGCATGGGCAAACGAATCTTTCAGCATTCGGGAGATATCAGAATCACTGAGACCATAAGAAGGCTTCACCTGAATGCTGCTCTTGACCCCGGTGGACAATTCCTCCGCAGCAACACCCAGCAAACCATCCGCATCCACCTGAAAGGTCACCCGGATTTTAGCACCGCCCGCAGGCATGGCAGGAATTCCACGCAACTCAAACCGGGCAAGGGAGCGGTTATCACGAATCAATTCTCGCTCCCCCTGGAAGACATGAATAGCCATGGCCGTCTGACCATCCTTGTAGGTGGTAAATTCCTGAGCCCGACTGACCGGAATTGTGGTATTGCGATGAATCACCTTTTCCATCAGACCGCCCATGGTTTCCAGCCCCAGGGAGAGTGGAATAACATCCAGCAGCAGCATATCTTCTGCCGATTTATTACCCGCCAGAACATTAGCCTGAAGCGCTGCACCAACGGCCACCACCCGATCAGGGTCAATGGAGGTCAACGGTTGCCTGCCGGAAAATTCCTCAACCCGTTCACGCACCCTTGGCATGCGGGTAGAACCACCCACCATAACCACTTCATCAATCTCATTCGCCTTCAGCCCGGCATCCCGAAGGGATCGCTTGAATGCCCGAAGGGTACGATCAATCAAGGGGTCTACCAGTTCGCTAAACTGCGTGCGGGAAAGCGTACCACGCCACTCACCAAAGTTGACTTCCACTTCAGATCCGTCGGTCAACCCTTCCTTAACCCGACAAGCCTCAACCATCGCTTCCCGAAGCTGCAACGGGTTAATTGAGGACTCATCAACCCCCGCTTCACGAAGCATCCAGCGTGCCACCAGACGGTCAAAGTCATCACCACCCAGGGCAGTATCACCACCGGTGGCCATCACTTCAAACACGCCCTTTTCCAGACGCAAAATTGAGATATCAAAAGTACCACCGCCAAGATCGTAGACAGCGATAATGCCTTCGCCACCCTGATCCAGACCATAGGCAACGGCTGCCGCAGTGGGCTCATTCAGCAGACGATAGACCTTCAGCCCCGCAAGCCTGGCGGCATCTTTGGTTGCCTGTCGCTGGGCATCATCAAAGTACGCCGGTACAGTAATCACGGCACCATCCAGATCACCACCCAGCGTCTCTTCTGCACGACCAACCAGGGAACGGAGAATCTCGGCAGACACTTCAACCGGGCTGACATCACCACGCCGGGTTTTGATAAACGGCATTCCTTCGCTTTTTCCCGAAGCGTCGGTTACAAACCGGTAAGGCAGCACACCGCCAAGGGCATCAACATCCTCAAGCCCGCGCCCCATCATGCGCTTGACAGAGACAATGGTATTGCCCGGGTCAATCAGCGCACTGGCTTTTGCGCTGTGGCCAACATCAATTCCCTGCTCGCCGTAGTGAACAACAGAAGGCAAGGTATGATGGCCATCGATATCAGGAAGCGTCTCAGCAGCACCTGATCGAACAGCTGCAACCAAGGAGTTGGTGGTTCCCAGGTCAATGCCTACAGCACGCTTGTATTGATGAGGTTCCGGAGCCTGTCCCGGCTCGGAAATCTGCAGTAACGCCATATCTGCCTCTTCTCTTCCTGATTAATCGTCCAACAACTCGGATTCCAGCTGTTCCAGTTCAGCCGCCAGCTTTACCATGAACTGCATCTTTCTGACAACCGTTTCTGCCTGTTCAAGATCCTGCTCTGTTCCAGATGACCAGAAGCCTTCAAACCGCTGAAGATATCGAAGAATATCAGCATCCACCTGACCGGCCAGCCTCTCAACTTCCTGCTCAGGATTGGATGCAGACCTGATATCCGCGACAGCCTCACGCAACTCCATCTGCTCCATCAGAAATCCGGGATCCATAATGGTGTTGCGCTCCATATCCACATCACGGCCTGCCAGCTTCAGCAAATAGATCACCCTTGGCAATGGCTGTTTCAACGTGTCAAAGGCCTCATTAACATGGGAAGCATACTGGATAGAGATACGCTGCTGACGCTCATCATCGCCGGCAAACCGGTCAGGATGAACTGCCCGCTGCAACGCACGGTACTGACTGGACAGGTGTTGCAAGTCAACCTGGCAGGAAACAGGCAACTCAAAAAGCTCAAAATAGTTTTTGGTTAAATCAACCACAATGCAATCTATTCCCAAGTCAGAAATGACAAACCCGGAGCATTCAACAGCAAAAACGAACACCCCTTAAACAAATAAGGCCCGACCAGTGAGAACCAGCCGGGCCGGAAGGCAGATCAAAAGTGTCAGCCAACTTCTTGAACAGTATTAACGAAGCCGGAAAGCTTCAAAATTACCGTCAGCCAGCATCAGCAACGTTAAAGCTTTCACCGCAACCACACTCACTGGCAGCATTCGGATTGTTAAACTGCAAACCTTCGTTGAGCCCTTCCTTTACCAGGTCCAGCTCTGTGCCATCCAGGTAAACCAGACTTTTCGGGTCAACAAACACTTTGACTTCGTGATCTTCAAAAACCAGATCATCCTCATCAACTACATCCACAAATTCAAGGACATAGGCCATACCAGAGCATCCCGAAGTACGTACACCCAGCCTTATGCCGAGTCCCTTGCCTCTGCGGGAAAGCTGCCCTTTGATGTGACGGGCAGCCGCAATGGTTACGGTAATTGCCATTTAAAACTCCATCCACTTCCGGGAAACCAAACGATTCCACCGGCTATATTCCTGCACTATTTAAAGACAGCACTTCCGCACATGAATACCCGGAACCGCATCAGGCAGCTGGAGCTGCATCATCATGCTTCTGCTTGGCCCGATAGTCATCGATTGCCGCCTTAATGGCATCTTCAGCCAGCACCGAACAGTGGATTTTAACCGGTGGCAGTGCCAGCTCTTCGGCAATATCGGTATTCTTGATGGTTGCCGCTTCATCCAGCGTCTTGCCCTTCATCCACTCGGTTGCCAGAGAACTGGAAGCAATAGCAGAGCCACACCCATAGGTTTTGAAGCGTGCGTCTTCAATAACGCCTTCATCATTAACCTGAATCTGAAGACGCATAACATCTCCACAGGCTGGGGCACCGACCATGCCAGTGCCCACGCTTTGAGAATCCTGGTCAAGCTTACCTACGTTGCGTGGATTCTCGTAGTGATCGATAACCTTTTCGCTGTATGCCATTTTTCTCTCCTCTGAAGTTTTGTTTGTGGCAAAACTTCATAAAAATCAGTGTGCGACCCATTCAACCTGACTGAGGTCAACGCCATCTTTGTACATATCCCATAGCGGTGACAGCTCTCTCAGTTTTGCAACCGCTTCTCTGATCTCTGCTACGGCATGATCCACTTCAGCCTCTGAAGTAAAGCGCCCCAAACTGATCCTCAGGGAACTATGGGCCAACTCATCACTCAAGCCCAGGGCCCTCAGCACATAAGATGGCTCAAGGCTGGCGGAGGTACATGCCGAGCCAGAGGAGATCGCAAGGTCTTTCAGGGACATCATCAGAGACTCCCCTTCAACAAAGGCAAAGCTGATATTCAAAATCCCCGGAACCCGCTGTTCAAGAGAACCATTCACATGGACTTCTTCCAGGTCAGACAGCTGGGAAAGCACTCGATCTTTCAACACCGCCAGACGCGCTCTTTCTGAATCCATCTCCGCCGCAGCAATACGGCATGCCTCACCCATACCAACGATCTGGTGAGTGGCCAGAGTACCGGAGCGCATACCTCGCTCATGACCGCCACCGTGCATCTGGGCTTCCAGACGAATTCGGGGCTTGCGGCGCACATAAAGAACACCGATTCCTTTAGGGCCATAGAGTTTATGGGCAGAAATGGACAACAGATCAACTTTCATCGTTGCCATATTCAGCGGAATTTTGCCGACGCTTTGTGCCGCATCCACATGAAAGACAATCTTGCGTGAACGGGTCAGATCACCAATGGCTTCAATATCGTTGATCACACCAATCTCATTATTGACGTGCATCAAACTCACCAGAATGGTGTCATCACGCAAGGCATTTTCCACCATTTCCGGCGTGATCAGGCCATCGCTGTCAGGCTCCAGGTAGGTGACTTCAAACCCTTGCCGCTCCAGCTGACGGCAAGGGTCCAGTACCGCCTTATGTTCAATTCGGGAGGTGACAATGTGCTTGCCCTTTTTGCTGTAAAAATGAGCAACACCTTTAATGGCCAGATTATCGGATTCAGTAGCACCGGACGTCCAGACAATCTCTCTTGGATCAGCATGAATAAGATCGGCAACCTGACGACGGGCATCTTCAACAACCTCTTCAGCACGCCAGCCAAAGACATGGGAGCGGGAAGCCGGGTTACCAAAATTACCTTCAAGAGAGAGGCACTGAATCATCTTCTCAGCCACTCGCGGGTCAACTGGCGTTGTTGCGGAATAATCGAGATAAATAGGTAATTTCATCTGGTACATCTCCAGGCGGTCAGTACGCTCAATACCCTTGATTCGCAAAGGGTTAAAATCATCATGCCACTACACACGCATCTTGAAAGCTCTGTAAAAAGATGCCTTACAGGATGGTGTCAGCGGCAATTTTGTTGTCTTGCTGCTCATCCTGACGAATAGCAACACTTTGCACTTCCCTGCGCGCAACAAGATCAGCGAGGCTGATCCCTCCAAGAAACGAATGAATCTGCTCACTCAGGTCCTGCCACAAGTGGTGGGTCAGACAGGTTACACCTTTCTGGCAACCGCCTGCCCCCTTGCACTTTGTAGCGTCTACGGACTCATTAACAGCATCGATCACCTGGGCAACATAAATAGCTTCAGTACCACGACTGAGTCGGTAGCCTCCCCCGGGCCCCCGCACACTGCAAACCAGATCACCACGACGGAGCTTGGAAAACAGCTGTTCCAGGTAAGAGAGAGAGATTTCCTGACGATCCGATATATCTGCGAGAGAAACCGGCCCCTGATCGGAATGAAGTGCCAGATCCAGCATGGCGGTCACCGCATAACGTCCTTTGGTCGTCAATCTCATACAGCATCTCTCTTGCTATTCAGGCAGAGTTATCACTCTTTATCCGTTCATGATCACCTTAAGCCCAGGATTCTTAACTGTGACTCCCCGGACAGCAGAATATTTACAGACTCAAGGTACTTGCGAAGCATTATGAAATACCTTAGCAAAACAGTCAACTATTAGCGATAAAACTTAAACAAATTGTCAAATAAATCGGAGATGAAAAAGATGTTAAAAAGCAGATTCATATATTTTTTCGGCATTTTATAGAAAGCAGTTCCAACTTTCAAAGACACTTTTCCCAGTAGCTGGCACACCACAATTGACCAGCAAATTCCCCTCCTGCTGAGTTAGTTTCACTGACAACAGCGTTAACCGGGGATCTTTTAGAGAAAATACCTGTCTAGAAACTGCGACTCCCTCACAAAGGAATCAACCGAGAACCATTAAGTAATCGTATATTTCTGGCTAAGTGGGCAGTTGCTATGCAAGGCGCAACGTAGGGAGCATAGCCGTAGCTATGTGACCGGAGTTGCAACGCCGCAGAGTGACTGCCCACTTAGCCAGAAATATATGATTTCATTTGGTTAACTACTTATTTACCCAAGGATTGCAACAATGGATACTCAACTCTACACAGCCCTGATCCAAAGCTTTTCTGCACAACTCGAGCAACGCCTTTTAGACGATACATATCGACTGGACACTGAACACACATGCCTGATAAGCAATAGAAGAAGGGTTATCTGCATTGTCAACGAAGAGATTGGCGAACACAAAAACAGCCCACTCAATCTAGCGCTTGCGAAGGCATTTTACGACAAACTCCCTCCACAGATTAAAAGCCTCGCGCAACTCAGGGTTGCACCGCACAACGCCAGCAAATCCCTGGTCAGGCCAGCCAATGATGCAACACTAAAAGAAAAATACCCGGCTCCTGACCCACGAACGGCATCAGCCAATGCATCATCCAGATCTGAAAACCTGCTGACGGATGAACACTACAAAAGACTTAAAAGCCTTCTGGAAAACCAGACAGATAGTGCGTACTTTAACGATGATGCCGAAGCCATTACATCGCTGGATGGGCAAATTCACTACATGCCCGGAAAAAATGGTGAGTTCAAAATAGATTTAACCTGTGCCAAACTACCATATTACAGAGCCATAAAAGAACATTACACTGAATGGACAAAAGCAACATCTGCCGCCCAATGGGATAAACCTGCGTTACGGGGCAAAGATAAGACCTTTCCCAAGAATCATGCCAAGGCAACACCAGGTTTGCTAAAAGCATCTATACCGCACACGCCTCACAAAAAACCTCTTGCAACACGCAAAAGCTCACCCATCAAACAAAAGCCCCTTGAACCGCGTGAATATCAAAGCGAAAAAAAACTGACACAACCAACAATAACTGCTGCACAACCCCCTTCAGGGAAGGTGCAATGGCAAATCCAACAATTCCTGGACAATATCGATGCTGAAATTGATCTGATAAACATTCCCGGCCCTGATAATGCTTCTCGCTGGGCCCCCAAGACAAAATCACGTATTCGCAGCGCACTCAAAAAAACATTTGCTCTCTACCGCGAGCAATTCAAAAGCGGTCAATGGTGCAATAACACCCAGAAACTGCAGAATGATTTAGACAAATTAAAAGAAATGCAAAGAAGCATGTACCATGCAGCCAGATCACCCGACGCAAAACCAGAAGACCTTCCCCTGAAAGGCATTAAAAACAGATACTATGATTGCCTGCCAATCTCACAAAATCAGTGTGAAATACATAACCAGACTTATCTCTTTTTCGTCACTGCCTACCAGCTTATTGGCGAGGATGCTCTTCGCCCGGAAACACACCCTATAACGAACGAAGAGATTGAAGAAAAACGTAAAATTCAAAATAGCCTTATACATCTTCGTAAGGAACGGGCAGATCTTGAAAGTCTAATAAGACAAACAGCCATCGACAATAAAGAAAAACGTGCCACTATTGAAGACCTAAAAAAGGAAGACCCAGAAGCCCATAAAAAAAAGATAAAGGAGAAAGCGGAGTCTATTTTTCTTAATGAACTACTCCTACAGGGACATAAAGAAGATTTAGCCAAGTTGCAAGATCAATTGCATCGTGAGGAAGAAAGAATACAAGATATAGAAAGCAAAGAACGTGCAAAAGCTATTAACCTGGCCAAGGACTGGAGCAGCTTCTATAAATACCAACTATCAACAAAACAAACAGACAATCGCACCAGACACCTTCCAGAGGAATTTAATAATCCCATTGATCGTGGAAACACTTTCCCTTCATGGTTATTTGGTATTCCAGATGAGCTACACGTAAATTATGACATCATTCCCAAATCATCAATGGCAAAGGTATTGCAACAGAATTGGACGGCTGTCTGTGTCGACCAGAATGCTAAACATTTCTGCACACTGGTAAAACGAACCGATGGATCAATAGCCGAGCTCAATGACAGTTGTGTCAACCCAAAAAGATTTCCAAATGTGCAAGCGATGATTGCGTACTTCATGGACCCAGACTGCAAATTTGGAATACGAATCCAAAAGGATTGAGAATAGACAACACGAAGTTAAGATTAACAATGCCAATCGTCAAAATGGCCATCGCTGGCAATGCAGAATATTACTGAGGAGAGATAAAAATCTGGTAGTCGGTACTGGACTTGAACCAGCGACCCCCACCATGTCAAGGTGGTGCTCTACCAACTGAGCTAACCGACTGAAGTGCCGCGCATATTATCAACACTTCTAAAAAATGCAATACCTTCAGTTTAAATTAACTCACAGCTACGGTAGCGATGAAGTAATTTCCTCTTTCACAGGTGCAAAGTCTTCTTTCTTTAACTCTGGCAATGGCCGCACCTTGCACTCAAGACCATGGTCTTTTAACACCTGGCACAAAGTATCAAAGCGGGAATCCACTTCATGCAGATGATCCAGCATAGCCGAGATGGCATGGGCGGTAGGGTCAGGCATTTCAGATGTGACGGCATAGGCATCAAAACCCATTTTCTCCGCCATCTTTTCCGCATTGGCATGACGGCGTTCACCATTGCTATCCGTCACCTCCGACTTCTTCACAATCCTGCCGGGAATACCAACAACGGTTGCCCCCGGCGGAACTGCACGCACAACCACCGCATTTGACCCAACTCTCGCTCCTTCTCCTACCACAAATGGTCCAAGCACTTTTGCGCCAGCTCCCACAACGACGCCATTAGCCAAAGTCGGGTGCCGCTTACCCTGGTTCGCCGGATGCTCCTTGCCCTTATTGGGAGAAGTACCTCCCAGCGTCACACCATGATAAAGAGTGACATCATCGTGTATGACCGCCGTTTCTCCAATAACAACCCCCATACCATGATCGATAAAAAAGCGTCGACCAATGGTAGCGCCCGGATGTATCTCAATACCGGTTAACCAGCGATTAAATGTTGACAGCATGCGCCCCAGCCAGAAAAACCCCGACGTCCAGAGTTTATGCGACACTCTGTGCAGCAATAACGCGTGCAGCCCGGGGTAGTTGGTAACCACCTCGAAGGTGTTCCGTGCCGCCGGATCCCGGTCCATTACTGTTTTAATATCTTCTTTTATTCGCTCAAACATGGTCTGCGCCTGTCTGTTATTATCCCTGCCCTGCTCATTCTGTTTCTTTCGTGGCAAGACATCGCTGGGTTTCTGACAGAACCCCCCGAAGAATACTCAGCTCCACACGATCCGGACGAACCCGCCCATAAAGGCGACGCAATTTGGCCATAATCTTCTCGTGACTGCTGTGATCGAGAAAACCAATCTCCAGCAACACCTGGTACAGATGGTCATAGTAACGCTCCATATCCTCCATATTTGCCAACTCATGGCTGCGGGGCTCGGGCATCTCAAGGGCATCGGCACTGAGCAACTGCATCATCCGCAACTCGTAACAGAGTACCTGTACCGCCGCCCCCAGATTGAGAGAGCTGAACTCTTCATTGGTTGGGATATGAACCTGCAGATGACAGCGTCGCAACTGATCATTGGTCAGGCCTTTATCTTCCCGGCCAAAAATCAGGGCAACCTTATGGGTCACTGCTTCGTCAATAATGCTCCGGGCACATGTTCGGGGGTCCACCAGCGGGAGAGAAACGCCTCTTACCCGGGCGCTGGTACCCACCACAAACTGACAATCCGCCAGGGCCTCATCCAATGTTGCACAAACCCTGGCATTTCTCAGGATATCGTCAGCGCCAGAAGCCAGCGCTGTTGCGGTGCCGGATGGAAACTCATCCGGCGCGACCAGACATAACTGGCTTAACCCCATGGTTTTCATGGCACGGGCGGCAGCCCCGATGTTACCGGGATGGGAAGGATTGACCAGTACTATGGAAATATTCTCGGAAAAATTGTCGAGCACCGCAGGAATCTCTAGCTTCGTAGTATCAGCCAGTCAGTGTACTCAAATTACGGCCAATGCCAAGCTTATAGTAAAACTACCGACCGGCAGGCGCACATACTCCATTGCAAGTTAAAGGGCATCCTGTCAGAATGCGCCCCCACTTTTTCGTGAAAATGTTGCCTCCTCTGAAAGACGGTCATTTTCACAGTCCAGGATACAATCGGATCGTTGAATCCGGTACAATCCCACCCCCATACGATCTTTCACATTTCAGATGTAACTAAGCCTATGCAACCGATGGTTAATATGGCGCTGCGTGCAGCACGCCAGGCTGGCGAAATCATAGCCCGCGCCTACAAAGATCTCGATCACGTTAATATCGAATTCAAAAGCCGTAACGACTTTGTAACTGAGGTGGACAAGGCTGCTGAGAAGGCCATTATCGCCTCTCTGAGCAAAACCTACCCTGACCATGGCTTCTACGGTGAAGAAAGCGGACACCGTGAAGGCAAGGGTGAAGGTAAAGATTACCTCTGGATCATCGACCCGCTTGACGGCACCACCAACTTCATCAATGGCATCCCTCATTTTGCGGTTTCCATTGCGGTTCAATACCGCGGACGCCTTGAGCACGCCGTTATTCTCGACCCGCTCAAGGAAGAAGAGTACTGCGCCAGCCGTGGCCACGGTGCCACCCTGAACAGCAAACGCATTCGCGTTGGCAACCGGAGAAATCTGGACGGCGCACTGATCGGTACCGGCATCCCATTCATGCAACCGGGCATCAACCACCTGGACAGCTACCTGAACATGATGAGAACCCTGCTGGGGGATACTGCTGGTATCCGTCGCGCTGGCTCTGCGGCCCTTGACCTGGCTTATGTGGCTGCCGGTCGTCTGGATGCATTCTGGGAAATCGGCCTGCAGGACTACGATATGGCCGCAGGCGTACTGATGATTCAGGAAGCGGGCGGACTGGTTGGTGACTTCAAAGGTGGTCATACCTACATGAAGAACAACCAGATCGTTGCCGGCAACAGTGGCTGCTTCAAAGAAGTACTGAAGCGCATCAGACCTTTCGTTACCGAAGGCATGTTCCGCTACTGACTCCATGTAGAGTGAGGCTATTCCGCCTCACTTCTCCCTTACCTCAGTCAGATCTTCCCTGCCCATGATCAGCAGGCAATATATTTTCCAGCTTCTCCTTACCGATCGTTTTGAACACCAGATCGTCGGGAAACAGGCGGGAAAGAAAATCCCCCCCTCCCTCTTCATGCGCTGTCGCGGTAACGAGCGTGAGCAATTTCCCTCCCTCCAGCCCCTGCAAAGATTGCTTGGTATGAGCATCCAGCACAGACACCATGGCACGGTCATAGAAAGCACCATCGTAGTTAATCATGGTATCAAAATCGTCAATAATCACGACATAATGACAGTCAGGATTGGTCTGATGATTACGCCGCTGTGCAAATACATCATTCAGCGGTCTGGTGCGTTCCCTGGATTTGACCACATCGGTGGCCGACACATAGCTGCAAAAAGAACCAAACTCATGGTTCGCCAGGGCAGCCAGTGTTGATTTACCACTACCCTGAGGACCGGTAATAAGAATACGCAGGGTAGAGCGGGAATCATCCCGCTTAAAATCAGCCAGCGTCGTCTTAAGCTGACTGACCATTTCTGGTAAATAGCCATCATACTCGAAGCTTTTCCCCGCCAGGGACATGAAATTACTTTTCCCAAACTGCGGCTGAACCCGGGTAAAAGCCCATTTGAAATCAGCCGTGCAGACATCCAGTGTCGCTAATTGACTGAGCGCCTGAGGACAAAAAAAAGTGTCACTCTCTGCCAGCCCCTGCCCCCTGCGCAGAGCAGATTGCATCGCCTTCTCCACCAGGGATCCCAGTTCAGCACCACTGAAGCCAGCGGTATTTTTCGCCAGCTCTTCAAGAGAGACATCCGGATTCAACATCCCGCCATCCGACAGATTCCTGGTCTGAATCTTTAAAATCTGAAGACGCTGGTCGCCTTCTGGCAAATTAAACTTCATCTGCATATCCATGCGCCCGGGGCGCATCACGGCCGGATCAATCAGGTCTGGCCGATTGGTTGTGCCGAAAACAATCAGGCCACTTTGCTCCTCAATTCCATCCAGGCAGGTCAGAAACTGATTAACGACTTTATCCCCGGTGCCATTATCGCCCGCCCTCCCCCTGGCCGGCAGCATCGAATCGATTTCGTCAATTAACACCAGACGAATACTCTGTTTATTTTCCGGACCATCATCTGAAAAAATCGCTCTGACCCGTTGCTCTGACTCACCGACATATTTGTTAAAAACCTCCGGCCCGGAAATAATCCGGGTCGATACGGTAAAGCCATTTTCCTTGAGTAAGGACTCAATAACCCGGATAAACAGCGTTTTACCCGTACCCGGAGGCCCCGAAAGAATCCCACCCCTGGTCAGTTGGCATTTCATGGTATTTTTCAGCTTATCCGGCACCAGTCGTGGACTGATAAACGCATCTATAAACTGTCGAATGGCCTCATTCGCACCACCAATACCGTAAGCTTCACCATTGTAGTCAAACTTTTCGGCAAGCTTCCCGATATTGATGGCCGCAGGAATATCAGTAATGTTCAGTTTTTTTCTTAAACTGGCATTAACGGTAATACTCGAAACCCGGGCATCCCTGGCCAGCAGGCCAACAGTCGACTCCCGGACATCGCCAGTGGATCTGAGCGTTACACTGGCCACCAAAAAATGATCACCATCCTTGAATAAATAGGATCGGGAGTCTTGCAGTGGACAACCGGAACGGTGACACATTTGCAGAAATGCCCCTGAAATAGCTTGCCAGGTCTTGGTCACTGGCTCGCGCCCACCGGAGGCCCGGGGGGCACTTTTGGCAGTCGTGAGAAGCTGAATATGAAGCGCCACTGAATCCCAGCAGTCATCAGTGACAACCACCGGCGTTAAATCAATCGTCATCTCAGAGGAAGGCAGTTGGCAATTACTTCTCATCACCTGCGTTAAACAGGCTGTTTCAGGGGCAACATCATTTCGTCTCAATACTTTTACCACCTGGGTGGAGCCATTTCTGCCATTCAAACACGCATAGGTAGAATCAAGTGGTGTCCCATTTGCCACAACCACACTGTTCGGTTCTGGCCCGGTAAGCCATTCGTCCCTGTACTTGTCGGTGTTGAATCTGCTGCCACCGGTTTCTGTTGTTACTGCCTCAATACCGCCATTCAGTTTAACCTCAAACTTATCGGACAATACCTGTATGATGTTGTCACGACGCCTGAGACGGTCACCACCCTCGCCAGGAGAATGCTCAGAACAATGCACCTGCGGTCGTCCAAACAGTGTTTCCCGATCTTTCATGTATTGTGAATATTGCGAAGCAGAGTCTTGTGAAGGTCTCACAGAGCGGCTATCAAAAGAACCATCTGCCCCTCCACGGGCACCCGAATCTGTTCTGCGATGGTTAACGGTTACATCATGACCATATGGATGAAAATTATTTCCCGTAAACATAGCAACCTCTTTAATTGGTATTTATGGTGCCCTGCCTTGCAAGAAACTTACTATAGACCAAAAAAAAACCGGCAAAATTGCCGGTTTTTAACCTCTTCAACCCGATGCGTTATGGCATTTGCTCAGAGTCTTCATTTTCCTTCACCGGAACAATCAGATCTTCCCTGCTGATTCTCATGTAGATCAGCATATTGGATGCGATATAAATAGAGGAATAAGTACCCACACCCACACCCACAATCAATGCCAGGGCAAAGTTATGGATCATTTCGCCACCGAACAGGAACAGGGCCAGCAACACCATCAAGGTGGTACCGGAAGTGGCCAAGGTACGCCCCAGAGTCTGGGTCAATGAGACATTGATCACCTCATCGGCATCCCCTTTTCTCAGCTTGCGGAAATTCTCACGGATACGATCATAAACAATAATGGTGTCGTTCAGTGAGTAACCAATCACTGCCAGCAGCGCCGCCATCACCGTCAGGTCAAACTGCAACCCTAACAGGGCAAACAGACCCAGGGTAAAAATCACATCGTGAGCCAGGGACAGAATCGCACCAACGGAGAATTTGAACTGAAAACGGAAAGCGATGTAGAGCGTAATCAGCAACATGGCGAACAGCATACCAAGGCCGCCCTGCTCCCTCAGCCTCTCACCCACCTGGGGCCCGACAAACTCAACGCGCACAGCCTCAACGTTGCCGTCATAGTTCTGCCCCAGAAGGCCGGCAACTGATGCCCCCATTTTCGGATCATCGCCGGGAATACGAACCAGAATATCCTCGGCCGAACCAAACTCCTGAACGACAACGTTATCATAACCGGCAGTTGCCAGCTGATCACGGATATCAGCCGTTTTCACCGGCTGATCATACACCAGCTCAATCAGCGTGCCGCCGGTAAAATCCAGCCCCCAGTTAATCCCCTTAACCGCAAGAGCACCAACAGAGCCCAGCATTAACAACAGCGACAACACCGAAGCGTAGGAGCGTAGCCGCATGAAATTGATGACTTTCAAATCATTCACCACTGCCACCTCAAATATACAGTTTCTTCAGGTTACGACCGCCATGGGTCAGGTTGACCAGGCCACGGGTCAGAACAATGGCTGTGAACATAGACGTCAGAATACCGATACACAGGGTGACCGCAAAACCTTTGATTGGCCCGGTTCCCAATGCAAACAGGATGATACCCACCAGCAGGGTGGTGATATTACCGTCGAAGATGGAGACAAACGCCCGGTCAAAACCGTCATGGATCGCCCGCTGCACCGGCCGACCACCGCGAATCTCTTCCCGAATACGGGAAAAAATCAGCACATTGGCATCCACCGCCATACCCAGCGTCAACACAATACCGGCGATACCCGGCATGGTCAGTGTGGCACCAAACAGACTCATCACCGCCACCAGCAGCACCAGGTTCATGGCCAGGGCAATGTTTGCCAGCACGCCAAACACCCGGTAAACCACAACCATAAAGATCAGCAGCAGAAACAGACCGATAACGGTGGAATGAATACCCATCTGGATATTCTCCGCACCCAGGCTTGGACCCACCGTTCTCTCTTCAGCGAAATACATCGGAGCTGCCAGGGAACCTGCTCTCAACAACAACGCCAGCTCAGAAGCTTCGGCAGTGGAGTTCAGGCCGGTAATACGGAACTGATTACCCAACGCGCTCTGAATGGTGGCCAGGCTGATAACACTCTCATCCTGCTGGAAACCCGGGATTGTTTCCTTAACCTGCTGACCGTCAACTGTTTTGGTGACCACTTTGGTCACAGGCTTCTGCTCAATAAAGATAACCGCCATGGCCCGCCCCACGTTATTACGGGTCGCGCGGTTCATGACAGCACCGCCATGACTGTCCAGATTGATATTAACCTGCGGCTGACCGGTCTGGGCATCAAAGTTGGACTGGGCGCTGGACACCTGGTCGCCGGTAATGATGATATCCCGCTCAAGATCCACCGAAGGACGACGGGCATCCCGGAAACTGAACGACTCAGTGCTGGCCCTGGAAGCATTGGGCAACGCCTCAAGACGGAACTGCAGGTTAGCAGTCTTACCCAGAATACGCTTGGCTTCTGCCGTATCCTGAACGCCGGGCAACTCAACAACGATGCCGTTACGACCCTGACGCTGAACCAATGGCTCGGACACACCCAGCTCATTGACACGGTTACGGACCGTGGTCAGGTTCTGACGCACCGCATAATCTTCAATCTCTTTAATGGCCGTTTCAGAGTAGCGATAGGAAAGTACAGGGCGACCATTAACGTCAGCGTTCTCAACCGTCAAATCAGGAAAATCTGTGTTGATCAGGCGGGCAGCCTGGTCACGGGATGACACGTCATTAAATGCCAGCTGTCGTGCACCATCGGCACGCTCAGGCATGGTGCGATAGCGGAGCTTGTCTTTACGCAGGGACGTTCGAATTTCGGAGGTGGCAATATCCATTTTCAGCTGCAAGGCTTTTGCCGTATCGACCTCCAGCAGGAAGTGAACACCCCCTGACAGGTCAAGCCCGAGCTTCATGGGGTATGCCCCGATAGCAGTTAACCATTCCGGCGTCGTCTGGGCCAGATTGATGGCAACAATATAGTCATCCCCAAGCGCTTCTTTGATCAGCGATTTTGACAACTGCTGCTGATCAGCACGGTTCAGACGAATCAGCAATGCCTTGTCGTCAAGTTCAACAGACTTGATATCAACATTGGCCGCTGCCAGAGCCTTTTCAGCACGCTGCTGAACACGCTCATCCATCACTCTGGACGAACTGGCACCCGTCACCTGTACTGCCGGGTCTGCGGGGTAAAGATTGGGAAGGGCATAAATAAACCCGAGACCTACGATGACCAGAATCAGCAGGTACTTCCACAATGGATAGCGATTGAGCATGGCTCACCGGTTCCTGATTTAATAGTGATGCGCAATAGCGGCATTGTTATACGGCCTTTACCGGGAAAGTCTTTTCCGGGCTTCAGGCCTATGGCACAGTCCATTTGGTAAAGAAAGCAGCCAAACAAGGCTGCTTTTCTAAAACTTATTTGATGGCCTTGATGGTACCTTTGGGCAGGGTAGCGGCCACAGAACCTTTCTGGAAGTTCAGTTCCATATTGTCGGCAACCTGCAGGGTCACAAACTCGTCCGTTACATTGCTGACTTTGCCAAGAATACCGCCAGTGGTGACCACCTCATCACCCTTGGCCAGACCGGCAATCAGGTTTTTGTGCTCTTTAGCACGCTTGCTCTGGGGGCGCCAGATCAGCAGCCAGAAGATCAGCACAAAACCACCCAGCATGACCAGCTGCCCGATCATACCCGGGCCAGCTGCCGCAGCAGCCGCACCACCTTCTGCCGCAGCATGTGCCTGACTGATGAAAGGAATCATTCCAATACTCCTAATCGTATTATTACCGTTGACGCAGCAATTTACCTGAAAAACAACCAGTCCGGAACCCACCCTTGCGCCTAAAGCGGGCAAAAGCGGTGGCGGAGTTCAATTCCAAAAGCATCAAGCCCAGGACCTTATCCGGATTTACACGAACAGACTGTTAGTTGGGACTATCCAGAAAATATCAACCCCAGTCAGGAACATCCTGACCACGCTTGCGATAGAACTCGGCAACAAACGCTTCCAGCTTATCTTCTTCGATAGCGCCTCTCAGACCGGCCATCACCCGCTGGTAATAGCGCAGGTTATGGATGGTGTTCAGCATGGAGCCAAGGATCTCACCGCACTTATCCAGATGGTGCAGGTATGAGCGACTGAAATTCTGGCAAGTATAGCAATCACAGTGCTCTTCCAGTGGACGCTCATCCATCTTGTGGGCCGAGTTGCGGATCTTGATCACCCCTTCATCGACAAACAGGTGACCATTGCGGGCGTTACGGGTTGGCATGACACAGTCGAACATATCAACACCACGACGAACCGCCTCAACAATATCCTCCGGCTTGCCAACACCCATCAGGTAACGGGGATGGCTCTCGGGAATTTTATGGGTGATATGGGAGAGAATGCGCATCATATCCTCTTTGCTTTCACCCACGGAAAGACCGCCAATGGCATAACCATCAAAACCAATCTCGGTCAGGCCTGCAAGGGACACATCACGCAACTGTTCAAACATGCCCCCCTGGATAATGCCAAACAGGGCAGAAGGACTTTCACCGTGAGCGGCCTTGGAGCGAGCCGCCCAACGCAGAGAAAGCTCCATGGAGGTGCGCGCCTGCTCTTCATTAGCATCACCCGGCGTACACTCATCAAAAATCATCACGATGTCAGAACCCAGCTCACGCTGAACCTGCATGGAAATCTCCGGGTTCAGGAACACCCTGGAACCATCCACTGGAGACTGGAAAGAAACGCCCTCTTCGGTAATTTTGCGCAACTTGCCCAGGCTGAACACCTGAAAGCCACCGGAGTCCGTCAGAATCGGACCGTGCCACTGGTTAAAGTCGTGCAGGTCGCCATGCTTCTGAATAATGTCGGTGCCCGGACGCAGCATCAAATGAAAGGTATTACCCAGAATAATTTCTGCACCAATCTCTTTAATGTCCCTTGGCAACATGCCTTTTACCGTGCCATAGGTTCCCACCGGCATAAAGCATGGTGTTTCCACCGTGCCACGGGGAAAGGTCAGCCGACCACGACGGGCTTTGCCATCGGTAGCCAGCTGCTCAAACTGCATAAAGCATTCTCTTGTCATGAATTTTGTATAGCTCTTTGTAAAACACAAGCTGTGAACCACAAAGACACCAAGGCACAAAGAAAGCGATTTCCTGTGTGCTGTGAACAGACAAAAAAAACCTTTGTGTCTTTGTGCCTTTGTGGTTCCCTTCTTTTATATCTCTTGCCGCACCATTCTCAGTCCGCCTTACGGGTCAGCAACATGGCATCGCCATAACTGAAGAAACGGTACTTTTGCTCAACGGCTTCTTTATAGGCAGCCAGCACATTTTCCCGACCGGCAAAAGCACTGACCAGCATTAACAAGGTGGATTGCGGCAGATGAAAATTGGTCACCATCAAATCCACACTGCGAAACTCATAACCCGGATAAATAAAGATGCTGGAATCCCCCCGGAACGGGGCAATCTCACCGGATGCCGAGGCCGACTCAAGGCTGCGCACCGACGTGGTACCCACCGCAACAACACGATTACCCCTGGCACGGGTTTCCCGCACCGCCTGACAGACGGCCTCAGAAACTTCGATATACTCCGCGTGCATCACATGGTCTTCAATCTTTTCAACCCGAACCGGCTGATACGTTCCTGAGCCCACATGAAGCGTCACAAACACCTTCTGAACGCCTTTGGCCTCAAGACGCGCCAGCAAAGCTTCATCAAAATGAAGCCCTGCCGTTGGTGCCGCCACCGCGCCATCCTTTGCCGCAAACACCGTTTGGTAACGCAGACGATCACTATCACCATCTTCACGGTCAATATAAGGTGGCAATGGCATGTGGCCATGTTCCAGCAGAAGCGGTAAAACCGATGTTTCAAACCGGAGAATAAACAGAAAATCCCGACGCCCTTCCACAACAACACGCACCGCGCCATCTGCCAGCAATAACACAGCGCCCGGCTTTGGCGACTTGCTGGCCCTAACCTGGGCCAGCGCCAGGTTATCCTCCACCACCCGCTCAATCAGCACCTCAATTTTGCCACCCGTCTCTTTCTGACCATACAAACGGGCCGGAATCACCCGGGTATTATTCAGCACCAACAGGTCACCGGGCTCAAGCAGACTTTCTATATCAGAAAACTGCTGATGCCGAACCTCACCACTATTGCCATCAAGGCACAGAAGGCGGCTGCCGGTACGATCCTCTGCAGGAAACCGGGCAATCTGCTCATCGGGCAGATCAAAATCAAAATCACTGACTTGCATGGACAATCCGGTGGTTAATGTCCTCATCCCCAAAAGCAGCCCACGCCACTTATGGGAAAAAGGCACAGAAAAACCAGTCATATTAAAAAAGCACCGAAGGATACTGCAAAACGAAGGAAGTGTCAGGAGGGCTATCCCATGCCACGTTACGGACTTAACTTACTTTTTTGCTCCCACTGTTCAATAACTGCTTGATCTCAATAATCTCTTTGATATACTTCGCCGCACTTGAGCAACCGCCGCTTCGCCAGCTAACCTCACTGATTCACTCGATGAGAAAAGTTTTGAAATCAGCGAACAGATGACATAAGCTCAGCAACATCAAATGCCAGTGTGATGGAATTGGTAGACATGACGGATTCAAAATCCGTTGCCTTTGCGGGCGTGTCGGTTCGAGTCCGACCACTGGTACCAATTTTAAGAAGCTCCAGCCTAGTAATATCAAGGCATGGAGCTTTTTTTATGCCTGTCATTTTTTGGGTGTCACCAGTGTGTCACAAACCCGAAAATGTCACAAAGGTGTCACAGGTGTGCAGACTGAATTCTGTCTGACAACCCGCACCGTTTATAGAGTTTAGCCACTTCCTCCTTTCTGCGGAATTACACTCAACTGATACAAAGCTGCACAGCGTGCAATGGGTAAATCCTGTGTGATGCCCAGTAACGGGGCTGTCTGGCTACCCTTCTGCACATCGCAAAAAGTTGCACAAAAATGGAGCAAAAAGCGCGAAGGCGGGGCGAGGAGGAGTGATTTTTTCGCGCTGGTTGGTTTTTCGGCGCGGGAGGTCGCGTGGTTGTTGGGTAGTACGGCTTTTGGCGTGGGTTGATTGGTTCTATTGATTCAGGTTGTTATTCTGGTACGGCGATTGGCGTATATTGTTCCCTAACTGCCCGGTGTGAAGACTGGGTTAAACAAGAATGAAAACTGGGGAAGGATTATGGCTTGGGTGTTGATGATTGTCGGTGTGGTACTGGCTCTGCTAGCTCTGATTGGTATCAGTAACCGGAAAGCAGCAAAGGAAGCTGGGCTGGAAACTAAAAAAGCGGTGGGGATGATTTTCTTTGGTCTGGTGCTGGCGTTGTTCGGCTATGGGTTGAAAGTGGATAGTTTTGAAGGCCCAGGCTTGCAAGCTGTACTTGCAACCATTCCTGAAGGTGATGCTCATTCCTGGGAGACTGGCCAGTTTAATGATGGCGTTGCTGTGGTGATTAATGGTTCGGCGGGTTACTGGGTAAAAGATGGAACTGCTTATGCTGTGAATGGTGTGGCTAAAATGCTTTCCTCTGATATTGACTATGCACCGCAGGGTGTTTCCTGGTTAAACATTGAAGAAGCCGTTCAGTAAAAAACCCGGGCACCATGCCCGGTTCTCTTATTCATTCCGTAATCGGATCAAGCCTGTCATTTTTGTGATCTTGAATAGACTCACTCTTCGCAGTAATCGAACTTCCCTGGGAACACGCCCCAACATTAGGATGCGTATGCCCAGCCAACACATCCAGCGCATCCGCCGTATCCTGCATAAAGTCCGAAAGTATCTGCAACACGTTTTCAGAATCCGAACCTACCCACGTTTTAGGAGACATCATCAGCTGCTTAACCGCAGCCACGCTCTGGTGAACCTTGCCGATCTGTTCCCAGTTCCCGTCTTTGTCATACCCCTGATAACATTCCTGAGAATGCTGCCACTTAGCCTCCCCAACATCCACTGAAGGCAACTCCAACCCCCAGGGGATCACCCCGCGAATATGAATCAAGTGCGGCAACGCATACCCGAAACAAAACTCCACAATGCAGCCTTTATCGGGCAAGGCATAAAACCCCCGATGCTGGCCAGCGTAGGGCACCGCAACCACCAGATCCCGCAGCAGTTCACCTTTAGGGCGGAAGTGCTCATCCAGCGGTTGAATATCCACGGCGTGCATCGGTTCATCATGGGTCGAACACCACCGGCTTTCGGTGGGTTGGCAATGCGCTCCACCCTGCCCAGCATCGGTTTGTGATAGCCGTTCTTCAGCTCCGGAAACAGCCTCAAGAGAATGCGTTTGATGGCTTCTTCCATGTGATCACCATTTTTTCCTGTTTCAGTTGCACCGCCGTGATAATGCCCCGGTTAAACTTCAGCCCCGGGCGCAGGGTCGGGATCATGGTCATGCTGGCGGTATTGTGGGCCATATGATCGGTAAACCAATTATCGGGAATAGTGATGTGCCGTTTCGGGTCCGCCCAGCGGCTGTTATCCCAGCTGCCTACATAAATCTTGCCATCACCCTGCTGCTGCCAGATATAGTTAGGAATCTGAAACACCTGCCCGATGGCATCCATGGCCATATAGCCACCGCCCACATGGTGGAAGTAGGGCGAAATCCGGCTGAAGTGTGCCTGGTTGTTGGTGACGAACTGCGCCCCGGTCTCCTTATGGATGCGTGCCAGCACATCGGCGGCGGACACCTTGCGCAACCCCATGGGCAAATCCCGGTTCAACATGGCTGAGAGCTCGCGACAGAAGATCATCTGTTCATTGCCACCCACGGTGGACGACCGATCAATAAAACCCCAGAACACTTTCACCGGCCTATCGTCGGTATCGTGCTGCCAGCCTTTGATGTACTCCACCGGGCCTGCCAATGGTTTGCCCGACTTTACCCGAAAGGTGGCACGCCCCGGGCTGGTGAGAGATAAACGCACATCGTCTTCAATCACCTCGACCGGCTCACCATTCACCAAAAGACGTTGGATCAACCGCATAATCAGCCACCCAGAATCGCGTCAAACTTCTTCATCATCTGCCAGACGGTGCCGTGCATCTCGGTGGCGTCCGGTGCTGGCGCTGATGGGGTTTCGGTGGTTTGCCCATCTGTTGCAGCACTGCCCACGGTATCACCGTCCGCCGTTTGTTCGGTGGCGGCAGGTTGTTCCTGCCGTTGCTCGATCTTCTCCGGAACGGATTCAAACTCCCGCAGGGTAAAACTAACATTCCACATCCGCTGTGAATCGGCTTCGGTGTAGCTGAAATTCTCCGTAAACCGCACCTTACGGATATTGCCGGCCTGTGCGGTTTCATTGTAGATGTCGTATACCATCCGTTTACCCACTGTATCGGTGGCTCTGGCCATGGCGATCAGGCGTGTGAGGTCGGCTTTATCGTCATACTTGATGATTAGGGAAACTGACAGCGTCTGGGGTTTAATGCCGCCTTCGGCGGTATCTGTGGCGCTACTCATGCCCGAAAGATCTTTATCTTCCAGGCGGAAGCTTGCCCGGACTTTGACATCGTGGCCGGGGACTTTTTGGCCGTTCAGCATGATCATACGGCAGGCCTCGGTACGGACTCAGGCCACACTGGGCGGTGTTCACTGTTGGGAAACTCCGGGTGGGTTTTCTCTGACCAGTCCTTCAAATTACGGCGGTGCGCCATAATGGTGTTTTGAGCTGTATCACGATCAGCTTCAGACCATTCATTGGGGCCAAAATCACGGGTAAACACTCGATCAGTTAAGCCGAGTTCATAATTTCGCCATCGCCACTCAATTTCTTTCAACTCATCTTTTGTTATGATTGGCTCTATCGGTGTCGTAACACCTCTATTATCAAATTCAATATGTAAAACAAGGCCAGAACTTTCAGATGCCAACAATTCGCTGCGTTCTTGTGCAGTTATTTTTACTGAATCTTCAGGCGCATATAAATTTGAATCAAAAAAGCCCTTTGCAGACTTTGAATAAAAACAATATTCATCCATAAGATTTACCTATCGCAAACCAATATACATTCTGTACTGGGTTATCCCCTGTTTTTGTGATTACCATATTGGTGTTTTCTAGTGATAAAACACCAAGACCCTCAACTGTGTTGCCATGATTGTTTACTAAGGACGAATGGGCAACAAAAGCCTCTTTGAACGCCACCGGAAATGTAATAGTTTTAGTTTTATTTGAACCGGTATCGGGGCCGACTGACCATCCCCACTGAATCAACAACCCGCCTGGAATTTCTTGATAACCGATGCTTGATAAGTCTCGACCATAAAACCCCATATCTGGAATGTTTGAGTTAGCCGTTCCTATCAGACGAGTTGCTGCATTTCCAAACCCAGTCAGTTCAGAATAATCATGCTTATGAGATGCTGGAGGGTATTTTTCAGGTTTTTTAGTAATAGCATCCCAGCTTAAATTAAGGTCTAAAGCTTCCCACCAAGCTGCAATATATTTATGCAGAGTGAAAGGCGTTATCCATCGCCACTTATCATTTCCTGTTATGGCTTCTGCTTCTGTAGCTACTTCGCCAAGGCCGCGAACTTCAGTGGTCGCATTCTCATAAGCAAACTGCCAGGCTTCAGCCTCCACCGTAACATTGGTAATGGCTGCAGCATCGTCATACACCAACACGGTATTGCGAACCATCGGTTGACCACGAACACCTTCGCCCGGATCGTCGGCAATCTTCGGTGTATCTGGCAGGGTAACAATCATCACCACGGCGTTATTCTCACCCGATGCGACAGCATAAAGAGTGTTAAACGTAAACGGCCCCACCGTGGCATCCATATACAGCGAATAAACCACCATATCGGGTGACATGTAGCCGTCGTGGGTGACATCAAACCAATCAATAATCTGATCGGTCGGCGGTAATCGTCTACCCGGGTCAATTACATCTGATGGACTTTGTCCTGGCACATAAGCCAGGACAATCTTATCCACCTGAAGATGCGTTCCATTGCCCTGGTGGCTTGCCAGCAAGTTTCTGCCGACCGTCGTTAATCGTTCTGCCATGCAAACCTCCGTTTACGAACAGTAATAAGTGCCATAATCGCAACTGAACGATGCAGGACGCACCGCCACACTGATGGGTGTCACCACTTTCCATTCATAGCGCCTGCAGGTGCGGCCATAGGTTTGAATCAACCAGTTCAGGTAGTCCGCATTCTTGGCCACTGTGGTGTCGGTGACTTCCAGCTCGATAATGTCAAAATCCCTGTCTTCCAGGCGCTCATTGATGGTGACAGCGCCCAATTCCATGCGTGCAAAAATGCGTTCAAAGCCGATACTCGAACCGGCATCAGCCGCATTGGCATAAGCATATTTGGTGCGCAGTCGGTACTGGCGCTCAGGCTCACCGGCAAACTGGTCAATGCCCCGTTGCCAGGCGATCAGGTGCAGTAAGCCAAGTGAACAGGTTTCCGGGTCTAACTGTTGCAGTGGCCAGTTGGCCCAGCCTGCCACCCGGTTAAACCAGATTTCAGCAGCGTTTTTCAGCTTGGTGAGTTCTGGCCCACCTAACCACCATTTCAAATTAATCTTTATCACAATGCCTGCGCTCCCAGATGTTTGGTGATGGATAACGTGCCAATCACCGGCAACGCCATCAGCGACACAATGTCATCCTGCCCGAACTCGATACTGATCAGATCCGGAAACTGTTCATGGAGCTCGGTGCCCAGCTGCGAAAAACTGAAGCGGGTAAACGGCCATGTTTGGGTGACGGTAAAGGCCTGATTCTCCCGAAAGGCACAGCGAATCATGTTTTCAATGCCGGTCATCACCGCGGTTTGCTGTTCCGGTGTCAGGTTCGGATTCAGGTAGGCATTCGGCGACAGGTTATGAACGGTTTCCGGCATGGGGAAACAACGCATATCATCCCCGTGGCCGTGATAGCCGTTGTCGTTGATATGGGTGTTGACGGTATCCACAAAGGGCTGATCCGGCTGGCCGGAATCGATCATCAGGTACGCGTTGGCACTGCCTGCACCTCTGGGTGCGCCGTGTTCAAACCAAATGTAATCAATCCGCAGGCCTGCGAATTCTGAAATGATGGCTTTATAGGCCGCATCGTGATGAAACTGCCCCACGGCGGTGAACTGGTTCCGACAGCGCAGGCGCAACTCTTCGTCGGTTTCGGCATCGGCACCGGATACGGTGATCCAGTCGTCATTGTTCCGAACGGACAAAACACCCGCCATCGGCTCCGGCAAAATGGAGTAATAACCCGGTGCCAGGTTAAAGGCCACGCCCGATCCACTGGCACGGCATTCAATCGCCACCGTCAGTTCCCCATTTGGGAACTCGGTGTCTGCCAGCGTTACCAGGGAATACACCGCACCATTAATGGACGGTGTGTTGATCACCGTACCCGCAGGCACCACCAGAGCGTTGCCCACCTGATCGCGGTTAAAGGTAATCATGCCCTGGGTAAACACCGCAGCTTTACGCTCCAGCCCCAGCGCCCAGGCGAGAATATCCAGAAACGTACCGCCAGCGGTTTTAATAAAACTGTTGGGCAGCAGTTCATTAATCAGGAACTTCACAACCCACAAGGCCGGTGTGGTCACCAGTGCCGACACCAGCTTCCAGAAAGACGACCACTTGTTATCGTTCTTGATCAACGAACCCTGATCGGTGTTGATCTGGTCCCACTGTTGCTGCATCTCCGCTTCGGTGGTGGGGATGCCAGCGTCTTTGACGATTTGTTCAAAATCTTCCGAATGATTCATGGCCGCTCCATAGGGATATAAACGTCAACCGGCCCCAGCTCGGTGTCTGCGGTTAAATAGAGAATGTTGTGCTCAGGCCGGTGAATCACCACAGTGCCAGGGATGATGCGCCGGTCTTCTTCCACCTGCAGTTCAATCTGGTTAAAGGCCAGTTGCCACTGGCTGGCACTGCGTTCACCCACTAACTGCACCACAAGGCCGGTATCCATCAGCATGTGTTTGATGTCCTGGGCGATGGTGCCCCTGTCCGTCACCTGCTGGGGAATGCCTGCTACATCAAGGGCTAAATCCCGATCAGTGATCAGGATGTCGTGCCATTGTTCTGCCTGTGTACTCATATTCACGCCCCTGCCATCAACATTTCCTGCTCGATACTGGCAGCAGGCTGGTTAGTGACGATCTGACCAATGGTCACCGATTTGCTGCTGTTGCTGTTGTTGCTCACGGCGTTGCTGATCTGTTTATTGATGCCACCGGCGGGCAGGTTGGTTTGTTTGGGTGCGTCCAGATTCGGAGTGCTGATGTCTGCACCGCCGATGGTGCCAATGTCGATACCGGGCACCAGGTTCAACACGCCGATCAGCTTGTTGATCATGCCGATGATGTATTGGCCCCAGCTGGAATCCATAAAGGCCTTTTTCAAATCGTCCCACCAGTAGATGGCCGCCCCGATCGCCAGCACCAACGCAGCGACACCGGCCACGATTAAGCCGATGGGGTTGGCGTACATCACCAGATTCAGTGCAAGAAAGGCCGCCTTGATGGAGGCCAGTGATGGAACCAATGCACCAAACGCCACACCCACGGCTTTGACAATCAACAGGCCTGACCATACCAGCTTGGAAATACCCACAATCACGGTAAGTGCGGCCAGTGCAGCACTGATGCCGAGAATGGCAGCGGTAGCAATACCGATCCAGCGGGTGATATTTGGAAATTCTTTTGTCCAGGCAATCAGTGCATTACTGCCGTCAGCCATTGCATCAACAATTGGATTAATCACCGGCAACAAGGCCTGACCAAAAGCGATTTTCACAGCCTTAATACCTTCTCCCAGACGTTCCCAGGGATCGACCATAGCGGCAGCCATCTCTTCAGCCTTGCCCATCCCCTTGACCTTGCCCAGCGCATCGATGCTGCTGGCCAGGCCGTTGGTGTCGGCCATCAGCTGTTTTACCAGGGAGACCGCTTCATCAGAACCAAACGCCTTTTTCAAGGCGTCGGACTCTGCCACATCCATGGTTTCCCCGAACTTTCCTTTCAGCTGGTTCAGGATCTCCACCATGCCCAGCATCTGGCCATTACTATCGGTAAAAGTCAGACCCAATTGCTTCTGGGCATTGCCTACCCCTGCGAGAAAAGCTTTGTACTTGGTGCCTGCTTCACTGCCGCTCATGGTGGCCTGCAAGGTACCCAATACAGCCATCTGCTCATTCATGGAGATACCGGCAGCGGTAGCGTTTGCGCCGATACTGGTGAAAGCGGCGCTCATGTTGTCGCCAGTGGTTTTAAACATCTGTACGGCGGTAGCCGTTTGACCTGCCAGCACTTCTACCCACTGGCTTTTGCCCATCTGGTCAGCGGTATTTTTGAACACGCCGTACATGGTCCCCATGTAATTCGTGATGGTTGCCGTATTGGACTTGGTAGCTGCAGCCAGCACACCGCCAGCCTGGGTAAACCGTGACAGCTCCTGACCCGATAACCCTGCAATGGCAGACTGAATGTCGTAAGAAGCGGAAACAAACTCTGCTGCTGATTTGCCATACTGCACAGAGAAAGCCAGGGCTGTTTCTGAAAGATCGTTCAGGGCTGACTCAGCGACGCCCAGCGAGCGCACCTCACCCAACGCCCGATCCATCTCAATGGCCGGCATCAACAGAGACTGCATAGCAAGGCCTGCACCGGCAATACCGGCCGCGCCGATACCGATCTGAGCAAACGCCGCTTTGGAGCTTTCCGCCACGGAGTTCATCTCTTTTTTGATCTTGCCTGCGGGGCCGGTCACCTGATCCAGCAGGCTGACACTGAACATTAACCTTTGCAGTTCTGCTGACATTGCGTTCTAACCTACTTTCTACCTTTGAAAGCCATGCCAATCCCGTTGGCTATGGCGATGCTCATCTTTTCCCACTGGTCTTTCTCTAGCCAGATCGCTTCGCCCATGGTTTGTGCATCCGGTTCCCGGGAAGGGAACCATTTGCGGGAGAGTGTCGCGATCTGGGCCAGCTTGTTATGGTTCAGGCCGCTGGCGATGCCTTCTACTTTCCCACGGTGATTTTCAGAGGCTTCTTGTATTTGCCGATCACTGCGCCGCCGATGTCGATGGCTGCGCCGGGTACGTCACGGAGAAAACCACTTAATGCCGTGCTGGTTTCTTTGCTGACGGTACGCACCAGAAAGTTATGACTGGCGGTGACCAGTCCAGTCTGGCCGTTCAGGCATTCGTTCTGGTATTCGTTGAAGTCTTCAATGCTGATATGGAATTCCAGTGGCTGGTCTTCGACTTCGATATTGATGGTGGTTTCTTTGCTCATCGCTCATTTCCCCGCGTTACGGTTTGCAAAAAGTTGTTCAGCTGTTTTTCCAGCCGTTGTTCCAGTCGCTCCAGCATCTTTTCCAGATCTTCCTGGCGTGTGTAATGCTCGGCAACATGAAGACGGTGGGCGCTCAGTGCATCCTTGTTTTTCTGACCCTGTGAAAACAGAAAGACGTTCCAACCCACAAGAAAGGGCACAGCGATGCGAATTAATGTGTCTAACAGAGTCAGATCCATGGTTGCTCCTATTTACTGATGCCCAGCTTCTTCTCCACAGTGCGCAGTGCGCCCAGTCCGAGAAGTGCCAGCACCAGTTCCATTAAAATATCCGAGGGCATCACTGGCCCCGGTTTGCCACTCCACCATTGCAGAATGGGATTGATCACAAAAATAAAAGCCAGACCAATGCCGCACACCCAGCCAATAAACGGACGCCAGCCAGCCACAAACACCGAACGGTGACCGGCTTCCACTTTATTGATCTCGATCTGTGCCAGCTGTGGCTGTTGTCTGAGTCGTTGGATCACGGCCTGTTTGTCCAGTCGCTCTTCGTCACTGGTGAACAGGTTGTCCAGCACCTTGCCAACGGCTTCCACTGGCTCTGCGGCAGACTTGCTGAAAAAGCTGGAGATAAAACTCATCTTAATAGCTCCACACCCAAGGCCGGTTTTCCGCTCTGGACACATCCAGGTGAATAAACCGGCGTCCATGGTCACCTTTCTGGCTGATCCCGATTCCGGTAAAGCAACCCATCGCCATGGCTTTTTTCAATACCCTATGGGCTTGCTTGCCACTGACCAGAATATCCACAGCCAGCCCTTTGGCATGGGTGCCAGGCTGACTTTTGCGGGCTTCTGTTGGATGGTTTGAACAGCGATAAGCGGAACTGATCGCAAAAGGAAATCCGCACTTTTCGCGCAGCTCCTGAACCTTGCCCATCAGTTCCGGGCTGATATGGCGGCCACTGGATTCATCACAGCTGCCGCACTTACAGGCCAGTTCCTTAAAGCTGAAGTTCTTCCAGGGCGAATCGCTCATCACAGCACCCCATCAACATCCAGCTCAGACAAATACGGTGTGCCGTTAATGCGCACAAAGTCCGGACTGGTGACATCAAAGGGCAAGGTGGTCAGGTGACGTTCACCCCCTGCGGTATCGATATCCAGCAGGCTGGAAATCTTCAGCTTGCAGCCGAAGGCCTGCACCTTCAGCTCATTGCTGGCAGTTTTGGCGTAAAAGGTAATGTCAAAGGTGTCCAGATCCCGGAAGGAACCGGCACGGTTGGCCGCTTCCATCACCAGTTTCAGGTTGCTGGCGTCCAGTTCCAGTTCGCCGGAACCTTCCACACTGCCACGGGTCCAGCCATTGGGGACGCCCTGATCCGGTGATACGCCACTGTTGTCGGTAATCTCCAGCGTGGCCTTGGAGACACGAACCGCAAAATCTCCCAGGTTAATGCTGAAGTTCATGCCGCTGATGCGTTCTGACATGGTGGTCTCTCCTTGTATTCTTCAGCGATTAGGCTGCGTAGTTGGTCAAATCCAGGGCGATGTTCACGGTGATGCTTTTCGGGCAGTTATAAGGCTGCACTGTCATAAAGATCTCCACGTCGTACTTGGTCTTCCAGGTAATGACGATGCTGTCGTCTTTCGGTGGATGAATCTCACCAGGGAACGGAATGCCCAGCAGCTCCGTGGTCTTGCTCATCTCACGCAGAGGGCGCTGGAAGTACGTTTTATTGGCCTCGATGCTGGCCGGTGTGCTGTTCAGTACCCGGTTACCGATGCGAGCCACGGCCAGTGGGTAGATGCGGCGCATGGCCTTGTGAACCACCCGCAGGTTTTCAATCACCTGATAGTCGCCTCCGGGCACATCCAGCATATTGCCATCGCTCCAGTACATGCCCGGGTAATCCGGATACCACTGGGGCACACTGAACCGTGCACGCTCCAGATCGGCAAGGACAGACATATCCACTTCCAGCCCGTTCTTATCCGTGGGCAGGGTTGACCATTCGCCCACCAGTGCACCGGTATTCACGCGCATCGGAGTATCCGCAACGGTGACCGACTTATTACAGAGTCGGCCTGCATAGGTGCCCTGCTCAAAGCCCCAGCAACCGAGCGTAACGGTGACATTCTCACAGGCCAGACCAGCAATCACCGGTTTGATGCGGGCGGCGTATTCAGACCAGGTCTCACCGGTGGACGGTGTGTTGTTGATGCCTTCAGTGACCGCACAGAACCAGAGTGGGCGCATGTACTGCCCCATAATGGCTTCGGCTTTTGCCTGCATCGCTTCGACTTGTGCGGAACTGGTCACCGGATCGGTCACCACAATGCCTTCGGCGTTGGTCTGGGTCATGGCGTAATCGACACCATCACTCCATGTTTCACCATCGCCCAGTGGCAGAATCGCGCAGTTCCAGTTCTGCCCTGCGTTCAGTCTGGCGTGTTCCACCTGAGTTTTCAGAACGCTGTCGCCTGCGCCCAGCAGTGTGTCCAGGTTGGAACTGTTATTTGCCGTCAGCAGCTGGCCTTCGTTGGTGCCTGCCCCACGGCCAATAAAAATCAGGTAGTGTTCGTACTCGGTGAACGGCCCCTGCATCAAATTCAGGTTGTTGATCTGTACCTTGCCCAGTGCCATGGATAATCCTCTTCTCGGTTAAGTCCTTAACGGGCTCCCTTCGCCCGCAATCTGGCCAGTGATGTTCTGGCCAGACTGTCCAGCATTTGCTGGGCGTCTCTTTCGTCCGCTCCCAGGAACGGGCGAGCCGGTGTGGTGATGGTCCAGCTCTGTTTGCCTTTGTCATCGCGCAGCAATCGCAGAATCAGACCGGCCTGACCGATGGTCATGTTTTCCCGGATCCATTTCTGGCTGACGCGCTTTAATTTGGTTCTGCCCCGCTTGCCCTTGACCGGCAATCGGTAACCTTCAGCAATCAGTGATTTGGCCTGATCACGGTTGGCGAGTGCGTTGTAATCCGGTGTGCCTGCCCGCTTGGCTGCCTTGGTGGCGGTCATGCGCTCGCTGCTGCCATGCTGATGTTTACTGGCAATGCTGCCCGCCCTGCCTTTAAAGCTGACCACGGCTTCATGGTTGGATTTATTGAACACCACCATGGGTTTGCCCATTCGGCGCAGTAGCTTGCGTTTGTTGCGGGCATCTTTTCTCGGTGCCATTGGAGCACCAGAAACGGTTTTCTGTTGCCTGATGTTCTGCCGTGCATCTTTGCGAACATCACTGGCCATCATCCGCACCAGGCGACGTTTGTCTTTTGGTGCCAAACGCAAAATATCCAGCTGCTCATTCCACTTCAGCCTGCCTTTTCGATCTTCACGGAAGTTCATGGACGCATCAGCCATCGGTTGAGCCCTCCATGTTTACCAGTGATTCCGCTGTGTCGATGGGCACATCTGCCACTTTCCACCGTTTGCCCCAGGCTCTGATGGGGCCGCTGTCGTCTTCCACGATCTGAATGGATTCGTTGAACTCGATTTCGATCTCAACGTCGGCGGTGTCGTTGTCGTTGATCTCTACATTGATTTCAGGATCAGCCAGGTTAAAAGCTTCCCGATCCGGATCGTTATCAATCAACCAGCCAGTGACGGTGGCAAGAATATCCATGGCACTGCCACGGTAGCGTTCCAGCTCAAACACGGCGTCATACTTGAACCGGGCCACTTCAATACCGTGGCCTAAATCCTGCCCACTGGTGATCAGTTCGCCGTTGTCGGCGTAGCTGTTGATGTTCTCCCGCTTCAGGTTGGTGCTGTCCAGCAGGTGTCTGGTTAAGCCCTGTAGTAATCTCATAGAGCCTCCACACCGATGCGCGGGATGTCGAGAATGTCCGCAATGGCATCGCGGGCAAACTCCATAAACTTGTCTTCGGTTTCTTCGCTCTCTTTGGCTTCGTTGCTGGCGGCATCTCGACGATTCACCGTGGCGAATTGCTTCAGCAGCAACCCTTTGGCGTGGCAGAACACCGCACGCTGATAAAGCACCTGATGCTCGGTGCTGTCGCCCAGGTCTTCAGAGGGCACTTCATTAAAATGGTTATGGCCTGCCGCTTCGTGGTTGGCTTTCCACTCCCGCAGCTGACGATTAACCCAGACCATGGCCAGGCGGATATGCTCTTCCACCATGCCCTGTTGATATTCCGCAGGCAGGCGATAGCTGTTCTGGAACACACCGGTGTCCAGATCCGGAAACCAGGCGCTGTTTTTTACAGTGCTGGTGACGGTGTTATCGCTGAAACCATTAAAACTCATACCTGGTTACCTACGGTTAGTCGAATTAGAGTCGGTGACCCCGGTTATGCTGATAACTGCTCAAGGCAGGTCAGCGCCCCGGGGGCCGACTGCGGGGAGGGAGACGGTCAAGTTCAGAGTCAGCGCCGTCCCCGGTCGGTTGGCTGACTACTGCTTTGGTTTTTCGTGCCTTGCGGCGGGTCTGTCGGTCGTGCTTTTCGCCTTCTCTTCTGGCGATCAGCTCGGCTTCTTTATTCGCCATCCGTGCCCGCAGGTAGGTCTTCAGATTCATTCTGCTTCTCCAGTTCCTTCTTCACCTGGTTGATTCGGGTTTTGCACTTGGCCCCGCTCAAATCCAGCTGAACTGCACGTTGGTAATGTTCCAGCGCCTGTTGCGGCTTGCCCATATCCCGGGCCAGGTCGCCTGCCTTTTTGAAGTACTTGCTGCGAAGTGCATCAGGCATAGGCCAGTTGTCGTCAATCAGACGCTGGAAAACCTGTGAGAAATACGGTTCGATACTGCCATCGTTGTTTTCCTGAAGTTCACACCACTCCAGCACGGCATCGGCCACAAAGGTGGTTAAGTCCTTGCGCTTGAATCGCTCTGGCAGTGACTGCTTCTGCTCAATGGCGAAGTACGCCCAGAACAGGGCTTCATGGATCTGCCCCACATCAAACAGCCAGATCAGGAACTGAACCATCACCGGATTTTTGTAGGCGTCGCCCTTCTCCTGATAGTCCCGGCAATAAGGCCGGTATTTCGGGATCAGTTCTTCACTGCGAATCCGGTTTTTCTCATCGATGCCCAGCCCATGAAGGCGGGCAACATCCTTGTCGAGACTGTCCAGCAATAGCTGGAACTGGTCGTATTCTGTCGCAGTGGCCGTGATGGTTTCCTGCGAGGCTTCCTGAATGCGTTTGGCGGCGGCTTCGGCTTTACGCTTGGCCTGTACCCGCTTCTGGTATTCGATTGGGTCTAACATAAAGGTTTGCCTCCCCGCACACCTGGTTAATGGAAAGGTTCAGAGAGCCCCGGTCAGGACTCTTTAAACTCCACGTTGCTGGCATCGATCGCCGCAGCGCCGCTGAAATCGCCCAGCATGTAGGCTTCGTTGGAGCTGATGAAATCTTCCACACGGTTGCGGCGTGGGTTGTCTTTGGTCTGACGACGCATTCCGCTTTCCTGGTAGTAGAGGTGAAGGTTTTCGGTGTCTGTTACCAGCAGGCCCTTGTCAGGGAAGCCGGGAACCACAATGGCAGGCAGACCGCCATAGGCTTTATCCAGCACCATGACCTGACCTTTTTCAGTAGGTGTCTGGGCGTGTTTGGCCAGTGCCTTGCCCATGTCGTTCGCCACCAGTTGACGGCCAACAATCGCCACTTCACCGCCGGAACGGTTGGCAGTTGGGATCATGTTGTAAATGCCGTAGGTCAGCTGATCGAGGTTCTTGTAATCCCCTGCTGCGCCGATGGTGATCTTGCCGGTGCCTTCCGTGGATTCTTTGTAGAAGTTCTCTGCGGCATGGGTTTCCAACAACTTCAGCCAGCCGATGTTCACATCTTCCAGGTTGCTGTTGGTGGTGCTGTTGGTTTCTGCTGCAGCGGACGTGCCGTGGAAACCGATCATCATGCGATCCAGCGCAATGCGACGATAAACCGCCGTCATGTAACGCTGGGCAAAATCCGGAAAACGCGCCCAGGCATCCAGCAGGTCGTAACCCATTGCCACATCAAACTCGGTGAGTTTGCAGACGTATTCCGCACCGTCAGGGCCTGACATATCCGTGGCTGCGCGGTCCTTGTTGCTGACGTTGGTACGCTTGGCCAGCGGCTGGCTGACATTGACGCGAACCGCCTGACCTTTACGGTCGGTCACCGGCATAATGGTGATGCGCTGCAGGAAGTCGGAACTGTCCTGAATCGCCGAATTGAGCTTGGTTTCCATGGGTTCGGAAACCGCAAAACAGCTTTTGATTTGCTCTGGTGTCACGCCGTAGCCTTCGGCCATGGCTGCCATCATCGCTTTGAAGATATCGACTGTACGTTGTTTCATCGCTTAGATTCCTGTGTAGCTTTCAATGTCCGTATCCGCCCGCCCCACGATCCGCCGATCAGGCGACTCTTCAAACAAAGGTGATCTTGTCGGAGTCGCCTTCGTTCTTGTTGAAGTGGGTGCCTGGCTTTTCTTCCTTCAGTTTGTTGAAGGTATCCGTCAGCGCTTTCACGGAATCCGCCAGTTCGTTGGTCTTGGTCGCCAGCTGGTTAAACTGTTCAGCAGAAACCACTTCTGGCGCTTCTGGCTCTGGCGTCTCTTCTTTATTGCCTTCTGGCTTTTCGCCTTCCGGTGCTTCTTTGGAAAAGTGCTGGTTAATGCCTTCAGCAAGGGTGCTCAGCGCAGAGGTCAGGGCTTCCTGTTGCTGGCTGATTTTTTCCAACAGTTCCTTGGACATTTCAGTCTCCTGGTCTTCGTCGTGGGGTTCAGGCTTTGCACTGAAAGCCGGGTCGGTTTTAAAGAATTTGGCCAGGCGGGACATCAGGCCTTGCACGTCTTCGCCTTCGATGTTCGGATCTTCCAGGGTGATGGACTCTTCACAGGCCTTGGCATAAATGCGGTCTGGTTTGCCCCCTGGCTGTTTGGCAAAGAGTTTCAACATGGACGTGCCCAGGCTGGCCGGTTCATCGGTCACCGCAAGACCTGAAAGGTAGGTTTTGCCGGTGTTGGCAAAGTTGGGCCACAGTTCCATGGAGGTGAACAAACCCTGTCCGTTTTTGTTCTTCTCAATCAATCGGGAGTTCGGCGCTAGTTTCGCCTGAAGAATGGTGCGGCCTTTTTTATCGGTGCTGAGACGTACCGCTTCAACATGGCCGAAATTGCCATATAGCCACAGAGCGTGATCAGAATTAATAACGGCCGTGTATTCTTCCTTGTCATAGGATTCTGCCGCGTCTTTTAAATCCTGTTCGGTAATTTCACGGCCATCGATGGTATCCCCTGCCGTGCCAATGGTTTTCCAGTCTGTTACCAGCATTACATGATTACCCGATTCCGTGTTGTTATTTAAAAAGCGTTAATTCGTTCAGCAGTAGATTTGAAAATATGCTGTCATTCACACCTATTCAATGAATTCAATTACTGGACTCTTTTAAGGCATTCAAATCAAAACCCATCAAAATCAAACCCCGTTATTAATTGCCTTTCGCTAATTAAACTCGAATGAAAAGGAAGGCGTATGAGTTATTCAGAAGAAACCATTGAAGCAGCCAAGAAGCTGTATTTACGACGTTACCGGGTGCCCGACATTGTCAAAGAGTTGGGTGTGCCCCGTCGTACGGTGTATTTCTGGATCAATAAATACAGCTGGGACGATATGCTGGAGCATGAAGGGCCACTGGCAGCGGCTGGGCGCAGGCTGGAAAACCTGATGAACCGGTCTGATAACTCCGACGAACATCTCAATGCCATTGATCGCGCCATTAATGCCTATGAAAAACTGCGCAAGATAGAAATCGATTACCCGAAAAAGTTTCTGGTGAAAGCGCACAAGGATCTGGAAGAAAAAAACCAGCCTGCTGAATCCGATAACAAACCAGCCAGGGAAGACAAAGCCTTAAAAGGTCGTCGTGGTAAGCGGAAAGGTTCCCGCAATAACGATTTCCGTGGCATCACCAAAGACGTTATTGAAGCCAGGTTCAAAGAACACCTTTTTCAATACCAGCTCGAACTATGGGAAGCGAAAGACGAACGCACCCGAAACATTCTTAAATCCCGTCAGATTGGTGCTACCTATTACTTTGCCAGGGAAGCCTTTGCCGATGCGTTGATGACCGGTGATAACCAGGTCTTTCTTTCTGCGTCTCGCGCCCAGGCGGATATTTTTAAAGATTATATAAAGCACTTCGCCATGGAATGGTTTGAAGTAGAGATCAAAGGCAAGGATAAAATCACCATCATTTCCGATTATGGTGAAGCCACGCTCTATTTTCTTTCCACCAACAGCGCCACCGCTCAGGGTTATCACGGTCATGTGTATGTGGATGAATATTTCTGGATTCCGAAATTCCAGAGATTGAAGAAACTGGCCAGCGCCATGGCCACCCATAAGAAGTGGCGGAAAACCTACTTTTCAACCCCATCGGCCAAATCACACGACGCTTACCCGTTCTGGAGTGGGTCTGAGTTTAATGAACGGATGCGCCGCCGGAACGAACCGGAAGCGAAGTTCCCCGACGAAAAAGCCATGAGCAGTGGGGCAAGATCCCCCGATGGTCAGTGGCGCAAAATCATCACCATTCACGATGCCCTTGCCGGTGGTTGTGAACTGTTTGACCTTGCCCAGTTGCAGCTGGAATACGGCGATGATGAATTTGCCCAGCTGTTTGAATGCAAGTTTATTGATGATACCCACTCAGTATTCCAACTGGCCCAGCTGGAAAAATGCCTGGCGGATCGTGCCGACTGGCGGGACTTCGACCCTGTGGCGGAACGCCCTTTCGGGAATAAAGAAGTCTGGATCGGTTATGACCCGTCACGCACCATCGATGGGGCATCCATTGCCGTGGTGGCTCCACCCATAAAAGCCGGGGGCAAGTTCCGCGTGCTCGAAAAAATCACCATGGTCAACCAGGCATGGCAGTACCAGGCTGCTGTGATTAAGGATCTCACCCAGAAATACAATGTGAAGTTCATCGGCATCGATATCACTGGCCCCGGTTCCGGAGTGTTTGAACTGGTGCAGAACTTCTTCCCCGCTGCCACACCCATTCATTACAGCCCAACCAACAAAACCCGCCTGGTGCTGAAAGGTCAGGATGTCATCGGAAATAACCGGATTGAATGGGATGTCAGCTGGTCTGATATCGCTGCTGGCTTTATGGCAATCCGGCGCACTACCACGGGCAGTGGGCTGCTGACTTATGTCGCCGACCGAACCGAACGACACGGCCACGCCGACGCCGCCTGGGCAATCCTTCACGCCATCAGTAACGAAGGGCTGGACCACACCCAGCAACGCACATCAACTTATGATTTCGGAGACTGACGAATGTCACGAAAGAACAAACCACAGAAGCCCCAGGCCAATACAGCCAGCTCTGACATCATCGAAACCCCGAACGGTTCTGTAGAGTTCAGCATTGCTGCACCGGAACCCGTTATGGGCAAAAGCCTGTTGGATATGCTGGGCACGTTTCTGGATCCGTGGGGCAAGTATTACCAGCCACCCATTTGCATGAAGATGCTGTCCCGTCTGCGCCATGCCAATGCCCATCACGGTGCCGCCATTGGCTTTAAACGGAATAAGCTGGCGCAGTATTTTGTCGAAACCCAGGTGATCAGCCTGGCGGATTTCCGAGCCGCTGCCCTGGATTTTATGGTGTTCGGCAATGCCTACTTCAAAATTTTTACCGACTATTTCGGCACCATCACAAGGCTGGTGCATGTGCCTGCCCTGAATATCCGCAAAATGAAAGACACGGAAGACGGCCAGAGCCAATACCTGCAGCTGGGTAAAAACGGTCAACAGATTGAGTTTGCTCCCGGTGAGATCCTGCACATTATGGATTACGACACCGGGCAACAATTCTACGGAGTGCCGGAATGGCTGTGTGCTATGCAGTCTATTTTACTGAATGAAGATTCCACCCTGTTCCGTCGTCGCTACTTTGCCAACGGATGCCATATCGGGTACATCCTTTACACCACCGATCCGGCCATTGATCCCAAGGTAGAACAGAATATCCGGGAGAAAGTTGCCCAGGGTAAAGGCGTAGGAAACTTCCAATCCCTCTACGTCAATATTCCCAACGGCAAAGACAAAGGAGTGCAAGTGATCCCCGTGGGGGATATCTCCCAGAAAGATGAATTTGAACGGATCAAGAATATTTCCGCCGATGATGTGATTGTCGGCCACCGGATGCACCCGGCCCTTGCTGCACTGAAACCGGAAAATGCTGGCGGCTTTGGGGATATTGAAAAGATCGATGTGGTGTACACCCGCAACGAAGTCCGGGCTATGGCCATGCCCTTCCAGGAAGTGAACAGCCGGTTGCCTGCCCATGCCCGATTTACCTTTGAATTCCCTGAGTGACACTTTTTAATTAAGTATAAACCCCCGGTGAACGCTATATATTCACATAAGACCTCTGTAAAATGTCCGTTGGTTTTCACGCACAACAGGTATCAAACATGCGGGTACTTTGCCCACACTGCCAGAATAAATCAGTGATCACCGCCAGCAACCGTTTGAGCCCGTCTGTTGCTGAGCTGTACTGTCGGTGTAATAACGAAGAGTGCCAGGCCGGTTTTGTTATGACAGTCGCCCACAAGCACGATACCCAGCCCCCCATCAACAATATGAAAGAGATGCTGGCCCAGTTGCTCCGGGCTATGCCCAGTGATGAACGGAATCAGTTGATGGCACAGTTTCCCCTGTAGGTTTCCCGTTTACTGCATGGCACTTTTTACCGCTGCACCTTAAGGTCTGGCGGTTTTTTTTTACCTATTGGTTAATCTGTAGTGTCACCGTGACACTACACCCCACAAAAACAGAGGTCATACAATGCCATTTTTCCTGAAACGATTACTGGCCATCGTGAGCAGAACATTCCCGGTTTTTAACCTGCGCATTCCTGAAGAGCTGAAAGAGCGAATTGAACAGTCTGCGCGGGAGAGCAAACGCTCCCAGAATGCCGAGTACCTGTACCGGCTGGAACGATCCTTTCATCAGGAAGATCAGATGGAACAGGTACTGGAAGAGTTAAAGGTACTGCGTCAGGCGATTTCTGATTTGCAGGCGACCAGATCCTCAGAGGGTGATTCATCAAATGGCGATGGCACCTCCTGAATATCGCCGCTGATCAGGTTGATGGCACGGCGCAACATGGTAGCAGCTCCGGCCATGGCTTCATCGGTGCAGTTCCCTGGTTTAATGGATTCGGTGACCGCGATCAGCAGAGAAAGAATCTCCACAGCTTCGTTCAGCCGATCATCCCTGGCGTCGAGATCCAGCAGCGGATCAAAACAGGGTACCGAGATTCGATGAAAGGTTTTATCGGTCCGCTTCATCACCAGAGCGGTACCGGGTTTACTTAAATCAATTTTGGTCATTCTTTTTTCATCTCCGGTTGTTAATGTTTGTCAGGATTTAAACACCGAAACCATCGTACTCCTATTCGCACAAGTGGCAGTTCATATTCCCTTCTATACTGTCCATTTTTAACGGTTTGTTTTTTTAAATGGCTAATGGATGACAATGGCTGTTTAAATCCGGCTTTGTCCCCTAATTCACCAACTCATACACCCTTTTTATCGTTTGCCATTCCTGGGGCGATAAATCCGGCTCTCGTTTGATGCAAATATCCAGCACATCTTTGAACAGCAGCAGTTTGCTTTTCAGTTTTACATTCTCCTTGTGCATCTGTTTTACCTGGTTCATTCGCTGATCCAGAAGTGCATAACTGCTGTCGTTGGATTGCTCCAGGCGGTTGATGTAGTCCTCGGTTTTGGATGGGCCTTTGCACAGATCGGCAAGGTCTTCCAGTTCCAAGGTGACCATTTGGGGGCGTTTAACTGTCATCCTTATTTCCTTTTTATATGGGTTTCGCTGACATAAACCCTTTGGCAAAGCAGAGAGCAATGGCCTCAGCAACGGTTGTCGCTCCAAGTTTCTCTTTGGCCTGCACCAGATAAAACTGGATGGTTTGTGGGGCTCTGGAATAGATCGTGGCTATTTCCAGTTGAGTCTTTCCTTCAGCTGACCAGAGCAAGGCATTGGCCTGCCCCGGGGTGAAGAAGTCGGTTTGCATTTGGTATCTTGGGGTTTGCATGTTGAGTCCTTTGGGTTCCCATGCTGAGGCATGGGAACCATGGTTATTTAATCCGTTTCGAGTTCATACTCTTCTTCAGTGACATCAACCCAGCTGACATTGGTCAAATGAATATTATTGTCTTCGATTTTTTCTGCATGCAGCAGCTCACAGACACAATCTTCAATGGCTTTGCCGAGTTTCTTTTCAAACGCTTTGGCATCCACTTTGGTGTCAGTTTCAAAGTGCAAACTGATATTCCCTGAAACAGTGTAATACTTCTCAGCCATTGACTGATTCCTCCTGCGTGAGTGCTTCTGATTCCATTTTTTCAAGTTCTTCCTCCATGATCTTTATCAATTTCTGCCGAGTCGCTTCACTTGCGAAAACCACTGGTACAAATGGAACGCCATGTTTTGCCAGATCGCTTGCCAAACGAAGCGATTGTCTTGTTTGAACAGGATTTGCTTTTTCCATCTTTATATCCAAGAAAGAATTCCTCATGGTTCCCACGGTTGCCCGTGAGAACACCTTTTTATTCAATCACCAGCGATCGTTTTCCCGTCCCTCTTGTTCTCTGGCCAACTGTGCCTTATGTTCTTTGCGGGCTTGCCTGAGAATCGCGTTTAACACCTTGATGACCTTTTCCCAGTAGTAGGATCCCCAGTCCCTGCCAACACCCTTCAGTACCGACAGCTTGGTCAGTTCCAGCTCGTTTAGGTCGGAAGGGTTCACCACTTCAAACCGCATCAGTTCTACTTCTCCCCGAACCTTCACTTCCATGAAAAAGTAAAGGTCTGCAGTGCGGTACTGGCCGCCGATACCACCGCTCCAGTGATAGCCGCCGATATCCGGCACAAACTGAACGGGGAACGGCTGGTCCTGCGCCTGACCGTCGAAATACTTGGATTCTGGCCTTACGTTGGCGAATATGGTGGTCATGCTTGGTTCTCCCCTTCTGCTTTCTTCACATCAGGATTTGGCAGCATTGCCCAACACATGAAATAGAGGACTGAGTCTCCAACCTCCTCCAGAGTTCGGTCATCTTTCTGGCAGGCTTCCTCCCAGTAGCCATTAACGGTGATATGGTCACAATACAATTCCCCATCAAACCAGAGCAGGTCGCCGGGCTTGGCATCGTTGAAATATTCCCCTTCGCCGTAGTGCTGTACCTGCCAGTCAAAGTCGTTCTGGCTAATAAAGACAAAGTTACCTTCCAGCTTTGCAATAACCTGATTGGTTATTTCATCCAAATGACTTTCAAAGAGATCTTCGTCGTACTCTTCACGAAGCTGATCAGAAACGCTTTCATCGATTTGCGCACGGATCTTGTCACGGTTAAAAGTGACTGGATGAATCTTTGAGTCCGCAGGTCTGTCCATAAATTTGGTCATTATTAATTCCCAGCTTTAGCTGTTTTTTGTGATTCCAGAAATTTGTTTTTCTCGAACTCTTCCATCCGATCTGCCCAGGCGACTGCGTTCACAAATGCTTCTTCAAAAGATTCACCGTAAACCCAGGCTGACCGAGTCCACCCCCAGCTGAAGCCTTTTGATGTTTCAGAGTGCCAGGTGAATACCGGGCGACGAGCCTGCAAAGCGAAGCCCTGAATGTTCTTGTGCAGCAAGTGTTCTGCGATGCAGTTTCCTGCGCCGTAGTCGTCAAGCTCTTCATCATCCAGATCAGTCCGCAGAGGCTGCATAGATGGCTCAAGGTTCAAATCAGGGTCGATCAGCGTATCGATAAACGCCTCCATCGCCCCGTCAAAATGACGCCCCTCAAAAGCATCGGTTGACAGCAGTGAACCCAGGTGGAGCACGTTTTCAATTCTCAGATCCTTGTCATAACAAAGCTCTGCCTGTTTAAGACATTCGCCATCAATACCCAGGGCACGTTCATCCAGCACAGGTAAAGATTCCGTTTGTAATTTCTGAAAAAAGGCTTCTGCAACTTCCAGAACCTTGTCACTGTCTTCCATCCGATTACCAACCCGTATGCCACGAACAGTGGGTGCATAAGACATGGAGCCGTTTTCGATATTGCAGTAGGTAGCAAATTCCACAGGGCCTTTACTCATGAATGCCTTTCTTTCGGCTTCGCTGGCATTCTCAAACCAGGCTGATTGGTTACTGGTGAGTTTGGTTACGCTCATTGCTTTTTCTCCACATGGTCAATCAAGTCTTTCAATTCCCCCAGCCAGACCAACAGCGCCACTTTCCGTCGATGTTGTGCTGGCGTGAGCCTTTCTTGTTGTTGCAGGGTTTCCAGTTCCAGGTTGATGGAAAGCCTTGCCTGCTCGTTGATGTTCATCCCATCCCCCTGGCATCGATGCGCAGTTCAAAATACTGGCCGTTCTTGATCAGCTGCCCATCGTCGGACAGTTCCCGGAACGCGGTTTTCACTTCATCGATCAATTGCCGCTGGCTGGGTTGTGCCCCCAGATCGCCACGCAGTACCCGATGTTTGATCCGTTCCACTGGCGTGGTTTGTTCGTTCGGTGCAGTTGGCACAGGCAGTGATCCACCCTGATTCACCAAGCGATGCAGCTGTCCCAACCGGGAAAAGCAACAGAGCGCCACCACATCGATCAACAGGGCGATCACGGCAAACAATCCGAGACGGGCGAACCGGTGTGAACCACTGAGCAACGCCTGCACACTGCCGCTATCCGCTCCGGTGGTCGCATCATGGTGATTCAGTGCCTGCAATTGCGCCGCCAGTTCGCTGGCCTGGTTGCGCAGTGGGGCCAGGTTGTCCAGCTGTTGCAAGCCCCGGGTGGTGAAGTTGCCAGCCGTATCACGACCGGCCACGGACATCCGCAGGTCAATCTCCTGTTGCACCGTGGTCAGTTGCTGGCGCAGCAGTTGTGCCTGTTCCGATCCGGCCTGCTGTTGTTGGTGGTTCAGGCTGATCTGGTGCTGATGCCGTTGCCAGGCCATTTCCACAAAGGCAGTGGAGGCCAGCACCGAGACCAGCAACAAAATGGTGGTGATCAATCTGGAGAACAGATCACCCTGGCGGGCCAGCAGGTAAAGACCGCTTTGCAGCCCGATACCCGCCAGCACAGAGAGTGCAGTTTCCAAACCATTCAACGGCAAGCTGGTCAGCAGTTTGACCAGTGCCCCGGTGGAGACCAGGGCGAGAACCGCCCCGGTTGCCAGCAGAGCGACGCCTTCAAAAGACAGCTCGCTCAGTTTCATGCCAGCCCTCCCACCAGGTGAGAGACAGTAACCAGCCCTAATGCCAGGCTGACCAGGACTCCGGACAACCGGCGGGCCTTTCTGGTATGCTTAATACGATACTGACGCTGGTATTTCAGGAAGACGGCTTCTTGAAAGTTGCTCACGATTTCGCTCCTTTTGGGGTTCTCGGGTAGAGAGTGACAAAGGTTGGTATCTCAGCCAGGGTGGCCGCCCTGGCTGTTTTTGTTTTGGGCAATGGCTTCCGGGTTGCCCTCGTTTTCTCCGACTTGATCCTGAACGCACGGGCGACCGGGGAGTCTTTACCCAACCCGGCAGGTATCAACCGGATCTCGCCACCCGCTTCAAGAAACGCTTCAATTTGCCGGGCAATGTCGTCATGGTCTTTCTGGCGACTTTGCGGTGTGCGCTTGAATGCCTCGAAATCCATCAGAAAGACTCCACTTCTGCCAGCAGGCCTTCACCCCCGCACTCCGGGCAGGTTTTGGTTCTGTCGTCGTTATCATCGTCGGGATTCACAAAAGCCTTGCCCGAACCGGCGCATTCCCAGCAGATTTGCTTCCAGCGGTTGCGGATGTGGTAGCGTCGCCACTGGCGTGCCAGGGCAAAAAATTTCTTGTCACCACTGCCCAGCACCCGATGGGGTTCTTCTCCCAGGGTTAACCGACACTCGATAAAGATCAGGGCCTGTTTTTTCAGGTTGCCGTGCAACAGGCACAGGTCGGTGATGTCCAGCTGCCAGTTGCTGCCGTTGTAGGCACTGAGCAACAGCTGTGCCGCTGCCCTACTGGTGCCGGTGCCCTGGATGGCACAGTGGTAAAGGTCTTCTGTTGCCCGGGCGTAGTCAGCCATGGTCAGTCGTGATTCCTGCAGGGCTTCAGCAATGGCGTCCAGAGCTTCGGGGCTGACTTCCGGATTCATTGCACCGATGGTTTGATTGGTGTTTTTCATGGTGTTTCCCTCAGTTGATTAAAGGCTTGATTGCCTTGATTACCCGCTCCCCCGCCTGGGTGAGCTTCAGGTTCCTGCGACGTTTATCGAACACGTCATATTCAACGTTCAACAGATTCAGTCCGTGACGCTCCCGCCCCAGCTTGCCCCTGCCCAGCATCGACACATGAAACTGAACATGCTGATGGGTGGTGCCCAGCTCTTCGGCGATCTCGGCCATGGATGCGCCTTGCCACTCGGCAACCAGAGCCAGGATCCGCAGGCTTTGCAGATCCAGTGTCGGGTAGCGGTCGGCCAGGTAGTTCAGGGTGTGGTTATCCATGAACGGCTTCCTTTTCTGACAGTAGTTTGTTTACCCGGCGGGTGATGTCCTGAAAGAACGACTGGTTGAAGGCGTTCCGCTGGCAACGCTGGAAGAATCGGGCCAGTCGCAGCTTGCGCATGTTGTCGTCCATCAGCGAGATCTCCAGTGCCAGCTGATCTTTCATGCGTTCCCGCAGGTCTTCCCGCAGCCCATCACTCTTCAGGGTTTTCAAAAACGACTGCTGACGCTCCGGTTTGCAGTGGATGAGGTAACGGGCCAGGCTGTCTCGGCGCTCGTTTTCGCAGTGTTCCCGCTGCTCTTTGGTGATGTTGTAACTGGTCATGTCTTGCCCTGGTCAATCACAGAAATGGATACGGTTGGTCGGAAAAAGCGAATATCGCGAACCTGCTTGCAAAACGTCCCCACAGGCCTTGATATGACTGGCTTACAGAGATTCGCTTCAAAAGCGAATATGAGCGAACATGAAAACGCACATCATTGTTTTTATTCACTTTTTTACTTTTCAAATATTCACTTTTACCGATTTTTTGATTAGCTAATGTATTACCCCAATATTCGTTATTTATTCGCTTTTCTATTTCTCTGTATCCCCCTGTTTTTAAAGGCTTAACAGGAATTTCTGTGGTAGAGGTTCGCTTTATTCGCTTTTTCCGATCCCCTGTAAGATGTTCCGAAAACGCAGGCTCTAACGTGTGCGTGTGCGTAATAAGATGCTGGCTCTGGATCATTTGCCGGCCTCCCTGCGGAATACCCAGCAGCTTTTGCTCTTGCCCGTTATCTGACTATTGACGTTCTTTCTTTCCATGAACGGGCGGGAGTGGCAGTTAGGCAGCTGCTTTTTAAGGTCCGCCATGGGAATGCGCAGGCCGTGCTTGCTGGCCATCTTTTCAAACTCCACCAGGTTGATGGCAATCACGTCTTCAGTACGGGAATGGTTTAACCGTTCTGCGGTGACAAACTCCCGGGATTCATGGTCTTCGTACTCCATGACGTTCAGGTCTTCGTAGTATTCCCAGAACATTTCCACCAGAGGGCTGTCTGCCTTGATGCGACGTTCACGCTCTACCGCCATGGTCCACAGGGCATCTTGCAGGCTTTTGCACTTCTCTGTGGTCATGTGCCTGGGGAACAGGATCTGCAGGCACCAGACACCGGCGGCAATCTTGGCGTGGTTTTCGATGATCCGTTCCCGCACTACTTCCTTGCGCTGGTGATAGTTGTCCAGGATCGTTGTCAGTTGCTGGTCAAAGGTTTCCAGGAACTGCTTTTCACTGGTGAGCGCCTTGTGCAGCCAGCCACACACATCTTCGGTTTTCATAGACGCCATGTGGCGTGCATATTCTTTTGAGTTGTGGGTGTGGTGCGCCTTGGTGGAGTGGCAGTGAACAATACGCTCCATTACTGCATCGTCGTCGCTGTCTACGCTGGCATTCTGGGCAATCAGCACACCGCCACGGTAAGGAGGCTCAACGGTTTCGTTGCCGCCATTCTTTACACCGGTGGTGCGGATGATCCCGCCATTAAAGAAGTCCTTGAACTCGTTGAAGTCGAAACTCTTTTTGGCTCCAGGCTTGTCGGCGCGGTCGGCTTCAATCACCACAGTGGGCAGTGCGCTGTATCGTTCCAGTGTTCTGGAGCGGCCAGCCACGGAGGATTTCGCTGGGTCGAAACCTTCATAGCCATCGATCCGGCCAACGCAGCGCCAGAGGAACTTCAATAACGTGGTTTTACCGGTGCCCGGTTCGCCGGTGAGTTCCAGGAATGGCCAGTCCTGGTATTTCTCCCGGATATGCTCGGCAAACAGGGTGCACAACCACCAGGCCATGACAATCAGGCCGATATGACCAAAGGTTTTTTCGTAAAGGTTGATCCAGCCTTCATCGTGTTGCTCCCGATGAATCATCTTTACCTGGTTGCTGGCCACCTTGGTTTTGACTTTGTTCTGACCTGCGCTCAGATAGCCCATGTCGTTTTGTTCGATAAACCTGCCACCGTGAAAACCAAACTCCGGATACACCCATGTTTTGCTGGCTTTGTCGTAACCGACAAAACGCAGGCGGGTAATCTCCGTGGTTCTGTGGTCGAACCACTCTTCTTTCAGGTTCTTGATGTCGTTGGCATCACCATCGAAGGTGCCGCCAGAGGTTTTACCCAATAGGGCTTTGTTCAGGCTGCTGGCTGATTCCAGGCTGGAACCGTCCAGGGCGATCAGGCGCTTGGGATTGCCATTGCGGAACGTGACATCAAAGAAGTAGTCCTGCTCTTCGGTGAGTGGGTCGCGCTCGATGTAGAGGAAACGGGGCACGCAGTTGCTGATACGGCCACCGGACAATTTGCCATTAAAGGCCGCCTGAGCGTCCTTGACTTCCTGGTAGTCATTGTTGATCCACAGAAAGTCCAGACCAGTGCCATCGATGCCCAGCACTTCACTGACTTCTTTGCTGGCCTTTTCGTCGGCCTTGAAGCTGTAGAGCGCATGGTAGTGTTCAACCTTGATCCGACTCTGTGAGCTTCTCGCCCAGAGCCAGAATGCTTTTTCCCGGGCACTCTTGGCCATGGAGACACAGCCACGCCAGAGGGCATCGTTCAGGTATTTATCATCGATACGGTCAGCCTGAAATTCATCATTCCAATCCTGTTTACTGTTCCTGGTGAGCATGACTTTCCATTGCTCGCCCATTTTGTCGAGGTGCTCGATGTACTCCCGCATATGCTTCAGGCCTGCGGTGTCATTGTCGTAGGCCAGTATCCAGGTAATCCCCCTGCGCCGGTTGCTCTCCACCAGTTGTGCGGGAAAGTTGCCAGAGCTGAGGGACGCTACGGCCTTGCGATCTTGATGCAGGAATACCCAGGCGTTGAAGATGCCTTCGGTGATGATGCACTCGTCATCGTCTTCCAGCATGAAGCCTTTGGGCTCCCAGTGTTTGCCAGAATACTGAATGCCTTTTTTGTAGGAGTTTTTACGGCCAGCCTGGGCGACGTGCTTTTTGTCGATGATGCGTTCCCAGTAGAACCCATCCCACAGGTTGATGCGAACGGTGGGTGCGACTTCGCCACCTTTTAACGGGAAGTAGCCCTGCTCGTACCACTCAGCAATGATGGCGGAATTGAAACCACGGTCATTCAGATAGACTCTGGCTGTTGCCTTTGGATCTTCCTCTGTGGCTGGATGCTTTTCGGCATAGTTTTCAAACAGCTCTGGATAGAGTTCTTTGGTGGTGACACTGTAGTGAAACGGCTTGCATGAGGTTTCATGGTCACACTGAACGCGACCGGGCTTATCTTTGGGTACCCATACCGATTTACGTCCACAGTTGGGACACTTGCCCTGATTGAGTACCTTGCCTTTGTCCTTGAACCCGAACGAGTGGTCGTTCATCAGGGCGTCAAGGATTTCTTTATCCCTGTCCCAGACCATCAGTTCGCCTCCAGAGCTTTGCGAGCCTGCGACATCAGTTCTTGATCTTCTTTCAACTGGGCGTTGTTCTGGCGGATATGGCGGTTGATGACGGATGATGGCCAGCGATCCTGGCCGGCGACTTTGATGGGTTTGGGAAATTCGCCACTGTCCAGAACTCTGTCTAGTGTGAAACGGGAAATCCCCAGCAGGTTCATCAACTCCTTGCGGCTGTATAGCTGATCATGTCGAATATCCACCCCATCAGATTCCGTCAGCTTTTGCAGAAGCGACGAAAGTAATTCAGATAAGTCCGCTTTATTCATTTTCATTCCTGCCGTTAAGGTATAGACTTTTCGTGCGTGCATATTTTGTATAAATCGGTAATATTCTTACAAATATGAATAAATATTTCAGAAAAGAATGTTATCGACAGATAAGATTAAGTCAATACATATTTGAATTTTTTTTTCTTGTAAGAATGAGTGGTGCATCCAAATGCTTGATATGAATACGCTTGGTGAACGGGTCGAATACATCCAGCGCAAGGTTGGCGGGTCCGGGAAGCTGAAAGAGTTGTCCGGTGTGTCTCAGCCCCAGCAATCCCGTCTGGTTCGCGGGTCACTGGACAACCCCAGCATTCAAACGATTCAGTCCATCGCCCAGGCGGGTGGTGTGTCGTTGAACTGGCTGGTGAATGGTGAAGGCACTCCTGACGATGGCGGGAGTGGGTCTGGTTATATCTCGATTAACTTTATTGGCTGGTCTGGTAAACCTCCGTTTCTGTTTGACCGAAATTATCTGGTGAATGTGCTGGGCGTGCCAGTGGACAAAGCGGTGATGTATCACGAAACCAGTGACTGCATGGCACCCGTTATCCATAAAGATTCATATCTGATTATTAATACGGCTCGACCTGCAGGGGATGGTATGGGTTTGATTAGAATTAAAGGTCAGGAACAACTTTACCTGCGTTTTCTTCAGGTGAACCCCATCACCGGTAAGGTCAGTGTTACCACAGCCAATCAGAACTACCTCCCCTTTGAAGTTGATCAGACTGATATTGAATACATTGGCATGCCTGCGTGGTTTGGTGCCCGGTAATGAGTAGAAAGCTGTTCTCAAAACGGGGTGATAAGTGGGTGGGCGAGTTTCCACCAGAAGGCGGCTGGCAAAAGGGTCGGCGGGGTATTCGTCGTACCCTGTGTTCTGTGTCGTCGCTCAGTCATATGTCAGAAGAGAAACGCTATCAAAAACTGATTGATCAATACAAAGAAGTTCAGCGCGATCTGCTACGTGACCAGGAGAAACAGAAAGAGATTCAGCGCAAGGAACGAAAGGACCGAAAGAACTGGACAGCCCAGCGGGCGGGTGATCAGTGGCTAGAATCAGTGAGCACCGATAACTCTGATATCACCATCAAGGATTACAAGCGAACCATAACCCTTTACGTTGAGGCCTGCGGCAATCACCCCCTGAAAGAGTTTGGCCGACTGCATTATGACACCTTTCTGAATCACCTGAAAAAGCAACGGGGCAAACAGCCAGGAACCTTCATGGCCGCGTCTACCCGCAACAAGTTTGCCCGGCAGTTGCAGGTATTTCTGAACTGGGCCTATGACATGGACATCATCGACAAACTTCAGAAGCTGAAAAAGCCCAAGACTGAAAAGAAGGATATGGACACCTATGAACCGGAAGACTTGCTGAAGATTCGCAACCGTATCGAACAGCGAATGGAAACCGCAGTGGCTGAAGGTGATCGGCGGGAAATGCAGCAGATGAAAAACGCCATGCGCGTGTGGTGGCTGGCCACCTATTCCCTGATGCGTCTTGGGGCGTTGTGGTCGTTGAAGCTGGAGAACATCAATCTGGAGCGGGGAACGATCCATATCAAGAGTAATCCGGACTTGGGTTGGGAGAACAAAAAGAAGAAGTGGCCCATCAAACCGATCAGCCCAAAGCTGATGGAATTTCTGAAAGAAGACCTGGCCAGCCGTGACAAGAAAGAGAAGTATTTTTTGGACAAAGGCAACGGGCTTCCCTGGTATCGTTTTCGGGGTGATATTTCAAAACTGTTCGGTGAACTGTGCGAAGAGTGCAACCTGCCAAAGCTGAAACCACTCCATCATGGCTTCCGGGCCACCATGATTACCAAGTTGCTGAATGACGATGCTGATCCACAAACTGTGCAACAGCTCGCAGACCATGACGATCTGGCGACCACCCTATCCTATCGGGACTCACGAAAAACCAAACAGCAGAAAGCGGCAGATCATCTGAATAATTTGATTTGATTCTTAGCGGAAAGTGTCACAAAGGTGTCACTTTTAAGATCGGAAATTTATAAATCCAATAGAATCAAGGCTTTTGACCGAATAGACAAAGTCTTCAAAATCCGTTGCCTTTGCAGGCGTGTCGGTTCGAGTCCGACCACTGGTACCAATGCTTGATGTTTTATTCCTTCCTTTGTGTGACTTCTAGCTAAACTCTCTCTTTTTTTGTCTTTGTGGTGGTAACCACCAGATCTCATTCCTGATTTCTTGAACTTTCGGTAACTATTTGTTGGTTCGCTTGAACTTTCATCTTCTCATACCTGCACTTTCCCAAACTTTATGCTGGGAACTTTCACGATATTTATGATGGTTTTTCCGTGGTGAATTTTACCCTGAGATAGTAATGCAGATTTTAGGCGCACAAAAAAAGCACTCAAATATGAATGCTTGATGAGATTTTTTTAAAAAAATTGAGGAAGGTGAAAAGAAACGCTCAGAGGAGAGATATGAGCCTAGGAGGCTGACCGAGAATAGCGCCCGTAGCGAGGATGGCAGAAAATTGAGGATAAAAAGTCGGAAATTTTTAGTGAATAGTGGTTCTATTTGCTAAAAATTTCCGACTTTTTAGACCAATTTGCTGCCACCGCAGTAGGGCAGTCTATTCTCGGACAGCCTCCTAGCTGGCTTGCCACTCCTTCATGGCCTGCCCCCATAATCGAGTGAAATCTTTGTACCGAAATCCGTGATACTCAACCATACGACACCTGACTTTGTTATAACTGGGCACAACTCCTTCCTTCTCGAGATCTACGATGATCTTCGATATCTGGTCAGTAAATTGATGGTATCGGTTATCACTCTCTAACTTTCGCAACCCCTGATTCTTTTGCACCACAGCACGAGCCAATTCAGGATAGCGATAAGAAAGAAAACTAACACCCACCTTCAGCTTGCTGGCAATTTCCGGCAATGGAGTAATTTTTTCTGATAAAGCATAGGTCAGTAGTCGTTTTTCAATCTCCTCCATCTCCAGTGACGAGTTAAACACTTTTCGAACAGTTAATCTGGCCTCTGTCAGCTGCGGTGCAATATCCTGATGATTCACCAATAACTGTGACGGCAAAACATTCACTGCCAGGCAAAAATCAAGAAAGCTGGTAAGCGTTGGTCGATAACGACCAGACACCCATTGCGAAATCGTTCTATCAGAGAAGCAAACGGCTTCGGTCAACTTTGTCACAGCACCGCAACCGGAACGATTAACAACCATCATCACCCCATTCTTAAATTCCTGACTGACATCAATCTCCAACAATTGATGACGGCACTCAAAAAGGTCATAAAAATATTGTTCCCTGGCAGTCACCTCTCTGGCCTCACCTCCCATATAACCGAGAAAACCACCGCACTGAGTACACCAGCCAACCCTTCTCGATGAAGGAAGCGCCTGCTGGGTGGCACCACAATCCGGGCATTTACTTACGAGCCTCAACTGATGAACAGGACAGCTTTTCACTTCCATAAGGGAAAAAACCAGCGGATCATAAACAGGCGTTGATTGTCGTATAGCATCCAGATAACACTCAGGGCACCAATGTTTTTCCTGCCGGATAACTCCTTTACCCATTGAATCAAACAGCCCCTTGAACGGCATCATCGTATGTTGTTCCAGGCCTTTCATACCAGTAAGTCTCGACAGAGCCTCACCGTACTTTTTGGCATGATTCCGATAACTATTCAGCACCGAAAGCCCATCTTTGGAAAATAACGAATTTCGGGCAGCCCCAAAACCAGCTTCAGGATTTACCACATAGTCGATGAAAAACCTTGGACTACAGAAGTTCTTCAAGGAAATCCGGTTTATCAGACTACTCAGCGCCTCTACCAAAAGCGCTCCTGGTGAAATCCCTTTGACTGGAATTAAACGACTACTCGAAACCTTCATGAAGTACGTACCTCCTTACGCTACCTTATCCCTGCCGGGCTTGCGCTCACCAGGCTTTGTCGAGCCAGATTTCGATTCTTTTTCAGGCTCCCCCATCAGAATACTCCAGACCTCATCCATACTTACCGAATTAATCAAGGCCTCACCCGCCCTGATATCTTTGGCAATGCGCTTAAGCGCTATTGGCTCCAAGCGCTCTGCTTCAAAATCTTTCCAGCTGACATAATCTCTATTGTCGTTAAGCGCACGGTTGAGCGCTCTCTCCATCCACTGTTTCAATATGCCCACGCAACCACAGGAACCAACAAACAGATCTTCCAGCCTACCCATAACACCGTCGGATAATTTCGCCGGATAAAAAGCAAACAAAGAAAGGAATGCTTCTTCAAAAGCTTCAATATCGCCACTTGAACTGGCAAGGTAAGGTGAGAAATTAATGACTTTGGTTCGTCTGGCCAGCTGCCCACTTCCTTCCAGAAACCTCAATAATTCATAATTCCCATCCATAACCAGCTTGAGCTCCCCCTTGTTGGAGATGGACTTCAGGGTTTCCATATAGAGATTCATGAGGTACTCATCCCTACAACTCAGGAGAAAATGGTGCGCCTCATCTACAAACAAATAGCGCACCTGGCGAGACTCAATCGCCTCCTCCATCGCGCTCATCAACTCCTGCTCCGAGTTTTTACGGGCAAGTACTTTCTGCATTTCTTTAATGGGAAATCTTGAGCTGTCACTCAGCATCAAATTCCGTCTGGTCATACCAATATCGACACACTGAATCAGAATCGATCTGGCAAAAGCGCCCCACTCGAACTTCTTACTGCGAGGACTTCTCACTTCTTCATACAATACCGGTATTTCCGGGCAATTCTCCTCCAGTGTCGTTGCATAATGAGCTTCCAGCTTTTCATACTTCCTGTGATGCACCATTGATTTACCGACCCCGGTAGCACCTGGGATAAGGATGATCTGATTTGCTTCAGACGCCAAAGCCAGGTCCAACGCTTCTGACACCTCCGTCAAACGCGGATGAGTGACAATACCCTCCGTTTTGAAGTAGCCTTTCCTGCTCTGCGAATCGCTGGCAAGAATACTTTCAGGGACAGCACACTTAGGTGATAAAGCAGCTTTCTTTGCCATTAGAATTTCTCCGGTTTATGGCTTGATGGATCCATCTTCTTATTGAACAACCCTTTTGAGGGTTTTAATTCAGTCTGAACAACAACCTCAGCCTCACGCTCCACCTCCTCCCTCAACTGAGCCTCTTTGCTATTCACGAGGGACTGGGCTGCCTGATGACTTTCGACAACATCATTTGCAGATTTCGTCTGAAAGAAACGTGCAGCACTGATCTCTTCACGAGAAAAAACATCATGATATTTATCTTCATATTCACGTCGACGGGCAAGAACCCACTCTGCCCCTAGAAGAACAGCGATATAACTATTATCCATTGGGTCATAACGGATTGGGACTCTCTTCCCAACCCACTTGGGATCATTAAGCTTCTTATGCGAAAAGAGCTTGTTATTAAATTTCACCCCTCTGCTAACCAGAATTTTTCGCATCAGCTGACTGTCTTCAATGAGTGTCAACGCCAGGAATTCCTCACTGTATTCAATATTCCTGACATCTCTGACACCATGTTTTTCAATACTCTCACTTAGAGCCGTGGCTGGAGAAATCCCCATGGCACTATGAGTTTGGTTTATATAGAGCTGAAAAAGAAAACTCTCGAGCGCTTCTTTAAGCCTCTTGATATTCCAAAGTGCCAACCGGTAAGGATTAACCTCTTTGCTCATCTGGCGAATATTTCTGGTATTCTGTGTATTGCCCTCCATTTTATAAAAAAAAGAGGTATTAAGAGTGCCGAACATCCGCTCAATCAACGAACCGACTTTCGCCTTACCTGTGCGATCTATGATCGTGACACTATATCGGGCACAAAGTTTCTGGAAGTACACACTTTTAAACTCAGCCCCACCATCCACTACCAGCTCTTCAGGAAGCCGCCCGTTACGTCGTACACAATCTCTAACCACCATCATCAAACTGGCTCGTGACGGGTTATCAAAAGACAAATAAACTCCAAGTGGTGCGCGGCTATAGGCATCAATCATCATTGTAAGCCAGATTCGATTCACATTTTTTTTCTTTGCTTTGATATGCTCTCTAGCCTCTTCAGCACTCAGAACTCTCAAAGTAGACAGGTCAATCAACGTATGATCAGTATGAGCTCTCTGATATGCCCGCTCACCATGAGGATCAGAAGTATCAATTGAGGGATCCAGACCCGGCCGCAAATTATTGGCAGCTTTTGAACCATGACGAGGCAGTGCTAATTTATGCGATTGATGAGCAAGAATTCTCTTCCTGAATGTTTCCAGACAAACAGTACCAATACCTAACTCCGCACACTCAGCATCAAAGCTCGCATGGACATCACTGATATTTTTAACCGTGGGCGTTTTGAATTCGGTCTCAATATACTTTTCAATTAGCTCCTCAGTCTGCTCAGAAAACCTCTTCGATCGATTACCCTTGCCAGCATCATCATCCAACAGGCCGTAATAACCACAACCGAACCTTATCTGTGCCTTTTTATAGCGTCTATGGTAATTACGTACAGTTTCACGACTTACCCCCATGAAAGCTGCCGCCTCTCCTGGTCGCATACTTTTTTCTTCTAACTGAACAATTACCTCCATACGCTGATTAGCTTTGGTAATTGTCTGGGAGAATACCCCCTTAAGTATTGACGGTGAACGCTCGCCTGATCGGCCTCGTATACCTGGCGCAGGGCTCCGGTCTTCACCTGATGGGTAAAATTGCTATATGAATAGTGGTCAATACGAGGCTGATCATTACCAGTAATCACTTCAACCATGACAGAGTTGCTGGGGGCATCAAGAGACAGCACCTTCCAATAGCTATCACCATGACGGTATTGGTTACCAACTTTTATTTCATGGACATTCGAAAACAACAGGTCAGAAGCAACCATCGACCTTTGCTTGTTAATGAAACTTCTTTTCACCTCATCAGAAGCAAACAAATGGCACTTAGCTGGCCTTGATAAACGCTCGTTATCCAAATCTGCAAGCAATCGTCCCTGCCCAACCATCCATAAAATGTCATCAACCTTAACTGAATCGTGATAACCCAGAAGATCTGATACCGAGATCACTTGCTGCTCACGAATAGTTTTAAGCACGGCTTCCTGTCGTTCCTCATCAACCGCTGATGATCGTCCTCTCATAAAATCAGCAACATGACAGGCGTTATCAATTCTAATAGTTTTCTCACGGTTCCTGATGAAGAACTTATGACCAAGACCAGTGCCTTCAAGAACTTCATCAATGGCAGGATACATCCAGTCGCCATCTTCCAGCTGATAACGTCCCGGATGCTTTTGACTAAGCTTAATAATTGTTTCATCAGAGTCCTTGCACTGAATGAAACCAATAAAGTCTTTACTGATCACAAAAAAATCGGGGGTGTAGTCAATTGGTCTCAACACTCCATTTTTATCAGGAGCCTTGATTTTAAATTTACGAGGCTGGCACCTGAAGAGAGTGATGTCAGGATTAATTTCAGCCAACAGCAAATACGACAGCTCAACGTGAAGACTCTCAAACTGGATGATCATTCCATTCTTATGGCTTACAAATCGTCCAGATGTGGTGTAAGCGTTGCTTTTAACAGTTCGGGCAGGATCGGAAGACAGAATAAGCGCTACCATCGCCAACCCGGATTCAGTCACACCTTCTCGACTTGCAATACAACAGCACTTCTTCATCTGATAGCAACGCAGACTCCTATTTTTTAATTTTGTTATCCTATTTTTCAGATTTCACAATTTTTTTAATCATCTCAACCGCCTTTTCTCAAAACAGAAGTTTGACTTTAAAATCAAGCAGGTGTTATTATGGGCTAATAGCCCATACAGATAATTTTTTTAGCAATAAAAACAGCAAGTTAAATATTAACTGTATATAAAAACAGTGAGCCCTACCTAAAGTGTAAATGTTAGGTAAACAGATCTAATACCTTTAATAAGTACAACTTTCAGCTTTTATACTGAAAGTATAGACTCTCTATGAATATTGACCAGCCAGGCAAGAGCAGGTTCATCAAAACCGTTCGTAGCAACCTCATTTCAGCATTAAAAAAAACACCCTCAACAGAAAGACCCGACTCATTTATGACTCAGTCAGAACTAGCCAGGCTGCTACTCATAACTCCTCAACAGCTGTTCAAAATTCTCAATGAAGGGAATCCAACCCTTGGAACGATCTGGCTGATCTGCAACACATTGAGAATTTCACCACAATCACTTTTTGAAGGTACTGAGCTGGAAGACATGAATCGTATAGATCCAAATATTGAGCAGATATTGAAAGACAGGGAAAAGAAACATTAGGTCAGATTACTACCATCCGGGTATAGCGAGCATTCGCTTCTTCACTTCCCTCGCGCTCAATGATCTCATCAAAATCTAAACCGAAGAAGTCTGACACCCACTTGGAGCGGCTGGAGTTACCCGCCAGCATTACATGCACCGCATTTGGTTTATCGCCAAAATATTTGCAAGGCTACACAGAAACTTTTGATGCATCATCGCAAAAGCAGATTTCAGAAAATTAGGAAAGGGTATCACGCATTTATTTGGACGATGATCTGGAATGCTGTCGAAGCATTCTGATACCTTTTTTATCAAATAAGAAGCACTGAATTGCCTGACATTTTTCTGAATAGCCGTACCCATGACTGACTCGACGACAATGATTGAGTAACATGCAATCTTAGTCGAAGAATTGTACGGGCATGATTTTTTACCTCTTCTGTATCTCTAGTGGCTGTAGTGCTTCAGGATTCATCGGGAATTGCTGACTTCTTGTTACCCTTCGGATCAATTTCTACGTATTCGAGATAGTTGACCAGCGTCTCTTTATGGGACTGGTTAATAGGGACATCGTTCACGAATCGGAACCAGTGTCGGTATCCCTTCTCATCGGTATACTGATAGCGCACCACTTGATCCGCCTTATCCAGTTCATCGACTGATTCATAAAGCGAGGGATGAGAGGTGTCCTTTGCCACCATAATGAAGCTGTATCCGTAGGATTTCACCAGTTTGATGGTGGGGCCGTCAGAGTAAAGGTCATCACCGTTCAGCACCAGTTTGAGGTGTGGGTACTCTATGGATATGTTCGATAATAGTCGCTTAAGCGCCGTTTTTTCACAGTCATTCTTTGAGGCATTCACCTGCTGAATGATGGGTTCCGGCATCAGAGGCAGCACTTCCTTTTTACCCGGTTTGACCAGGCAGCAAGCCAGTAGCTGATGGTAGTACTGGGGATTTTTCTATCCGGTTTTTTCACACAGCACTCCGGGCAGCTGATTTTACCGGAGTAAAAATGTCCGGTTCCATCAATCGGCGCAAGGTACCCTTCATCGAAATACTCAAATTGTCTGAGGCGGCCAGAACGCTGAACAAAGGCAAAAAGACGAGTAAAAATGTACGAAGATATCGGGTTTCGATAGGGTCAAGCATCTCCCGGAGGTAGGTATCGCAGACAACCCTGCCAACGCCATACAACGATTTCATATTACGCAGCTTATCCGGTTTTTTGACACAGTCCCGGTCAAACTGCAGTAATGACGGATACTCCAAATGCATGACGGCAAGGCCGCTCATGATCGCATCATGAAGCGGAATTGTATCCTAGCTCTTCCTTGGTCGGAAATCCGGTATTTTTGCAGCTTCTTTAGAAACGATACTGATCAGTTTTTCGGCAACTGTCTTTCGATTAGATGTAGGCACAGTAAACAACAATAGTCATGTAATGCAGGATATTTTACCTGATAGTCTGCGATTTCAAAACTGCCGGATCTATCTATAAGCCTTGGTATTATTGATCATAATCAATTTAGCGGGAATTGCTGAACGTTAGTACTCATCAATATGAGACTTTCACCCAAACAAATCAAACATATACAATAGTTAATATATTACCTCTATGAAGACAACTGTATCCACATGCTTGAAAACCATGTCCGTATGATGGTGATAAATTGTCAATAACCTGTAGATACGCAAGTCCACCTAAAGTACAATTCAAAACTTCTGCAGCATCAAAATAAAAGAGTTTACCGACCAGTGGATATAATGCTTTGAAAAGACTCTCTTTAAGAGAAAAGACCATGGAGGTATTTATTCTCTGTAGCCAACGCGAAAGCTCTTTTACAACAAATCGTTTTCTCTCGTCAGGTAATAATACCAAATCCATCAGCGCATCTATCTGGTCATAAGGTACAATTTGCTCCAAATCAAGCCCGATACCCTTCAATTGACCATAAGCACTCATCACGACAGAAGCAACATCATGATCACTGTGGCTGAGAGACCCAACTACGCCTTCCGGCCAGATGGGTGCACCTGATATACTACTACCGGGTGTTAACCAGCAACCCAGTAACCGATTTATTGCATCAGCAGCGCACATTCTTCCCGCTAAATACTCAGCCCTACGGCTTTTGACAGAAGAAAAATACGATTCCGGCAGCGATTGGGTCAAGCTAGCTATTGTAGCTTCGCAAACAATACTTTGATCAAACCGCCCTGAGGTAAAACACATATTCTGCTTCATTAAATGGGGCCATGGAATCTGCTGATCTACATCCTTCAAACCATGACAGTTCTTGTTCTCTGATAATGCATCAATCATGTGTCATTGTTTATGTTGCGTCTTCGTTTTTTCAGAAGCTGATACCTGAGCACGGGCAGCAGCCATCACGTTTGGAGGCATAATCACACCGGTAATTACAATTTTCATTCCATCGACATGGATACCATCCAACCAGATACCCTGCTGCAAAAACTGCCGTTGGTTCGCGGCTGATTCTCAGTTATTGTCGCTTCCAACAAATCAGCCACTTCTTCAGATTGAGGTACTGTCGAAAACGAAGTACTCCTAAATCCAGCTGTATCCACCTTGCCTGAAGCCTCACTCTAACGATGATTTACGACATATCATTGTAGCCCATGCTCAACCATCATCAGGAAAAACTGCTTTTGTTTTTTAAAGCACACTCTGAATGCTTCATTATACTAACTTGAGCTTACTCTTTATCCCTGTGAGATAGTTCAATGGGCTGTTCCGAAATCGTGGGCAATAGACTTAACAGAAAGCGGTTACTCAGGATATGTATACTTCTTTTAATGCTCGTTCTTGTTTATCGACTGAATCATCAAAAAACATCATCTGACAACATGATTTCTCCGGCTTCAGTGAATATCCGTGAAGTAAAACTCACCAATATGAATCACTGGGTAATTTCTGAAGGTAAATTAGAAGGGCAACGCAAAGCTTGTTTGTCCTTCGATAGATCAGATACTGTCGTTTATATCGGAAAAACAAAGCAGGGTGGTGATCTTCGTGAAGGATCAATGGTCTTCGGCCCCGGGGATGATCTCAGTAAGGGGCAATTATTGGCCCAGATTGATCACAGGGAAGTCATATCAAAAATTGCGGCTCTGGAGGCTCAACTGCTATCTGCAAAAAACCGGAAACAGGAAGCAACAGCACGGAGAATGCTGGCAATGAATGAGGTAGATCTGGCAAAACAGACACTTCAACGAATCGAGCACCTTTATCAACAGGGATTGACTGCGCAGGAACAACGTGAACAGGCAGACCTGAAAGTAAAAAATGCTGAGATGCTCCTCACTTCGGCAACCAGTCAGATCAATATCGCCACCCATGACGTGCAACAGATAAAAGCCAACCTCAATCAGTCAACTATCATACTGGAAAAAAACAGTTTGTTTGCGCCGTTTGATGGCGTTATTACCGCTATGAATATTAGCAAGCACAGCCATTCCCAATCCAACATAGCACCTGCAGGACACAATATCCAGACTGCCCCCTGTGATATCATCGTCATGGAACTTCATCATTACGAACTTCCGCTGGAAATTCCTGACCACGAAGCACAAATCGTTCGTGAAGGGCAAACCGTTTACCTGGCTGCCAATCAGGCTGATCTCTACATGGCCAGCCAACAGGGTTTTAGCAACGGTCAGATTGCGAAAGGCGAAGTATGGTCCATCAGCCCTTCTATCAATCCACAGAACCATTCCCGGCGAATCAGAGTCAGGGTGGAAGCCAACGAGAGCCTTCGTGATGGTGGGTTTATCCATGCCTGGATACATGCCAATACCATTTCTGATGCCATCACCCTGCCCTTAACGACGATCTCCTTCAATCATGAAGACGCTCCCTTTGTTTTTGTCGTAAGGAATAACCTGGCAGAGCAACGCTGGTTAACACTGGGCCATGAGATCATGGATCAGGTTGAAGTAGTCCGTGGTGTGTCGGCTGGTGAATGGGTAATCACTCACGGATATGAACGATTAAAACACAATAGCCCTGTGCAAATTATTGGTCACTTGTGATGAGCCTTCCTATCAACCGTTTGATTCTCAATCCTTTACCTGCAAAGCTGTTATTGATACTGGTCATTATCTCTGGCTGGTTGGCAAGCACTTCCATGATACAGGAACACTATCCGGATCTTGAAATCCCCCGGGCGATGATCATTACTCAATGGCCGGGAGCATCGCCAACACAGATTGAACGGGAATTGACAACACCTCTTGAAAATAACATCCGCAACCTTTCGGATCTGAAAACTTACAGCAGCAGTTCCGGTACTTCTCAATCAAAAATCTTCGTCGAGTTTACCGGAAACAATCCGCTCACGGAAAATATGCAAAATCTCCGGGCTGCCGTCGCCCGGGGCTCAAACAATTTTCCGTCAAACACCGCCATTGGCATACCGCAGGTTGATGCATTTTCCATGACAAACCTACCCATGGTCAGCTGGGCTCTGCACGGCAATGTTAAAGAGGCCGTACTAAACGACAAGGCAAAACAATTAAAAAAAACGTTGGAAAAAATACCTGAAGTCAAGCAAGTCTATCTGCAAGGTATGTCTGAAAACAGTTTGCACATCCGGCTGATACCGGATCGTCTGAAAGCACTGAATATTTCACCACTATATATACTGAATCAACTGAAATCGGCCAATCTGAAGGTCAGCTGGAAAACGACAGATTCAAAGACAGACAATCTTTTCCTATCCGTTGAAGGACAATTGGAAAGTCTCAAGTCTATTGAAGATCTGCCCATCCTGAAAATGAGCACTAACCGCCTTATTCGCCTCAGGGAAGTGGCTCATGTCAGCCTTGAACCTGACCGGGAAATCAGACGTACTTATTTTTCCATAGCCGGCAGCAATCTGGTTAGAAGTATCATAATCGACGTCACTCAGCATTCAGGCACCGACACAAAAGCATTGATATCGGCGATTTCAGCGCAGCTCAACATCGTAAAAAATGATCGGCACTGGCCTGATGGCCTGAAACTGTCACACATTACCGATGAAAGCGAATTCATCAATCAGGCATTCAGCAACATATCTTCTTCCCTCATCCAGGGCTGCATCATCATTTTCATCATTCTGACACTCATGCTGAACTGGAGAGGGGCTCTTATGGCCGCCCTGGCACTGCCTATTACTATCCTGGCAACTCTGGCCACCATGAAAGCCCTTGGCTATACCCTCAATATCATGGTCATGTTCGGTATTGTCCTGGCCCTCGGATTGATGGTCGACACGTTCATTTTATTGATGGAGGGGATACACACAGAAATAGTTGATCGTAAAGCCGACTTTGATCAGGCTATTCTCGAAACCGCAAGACACTTTTCACTCCCCGTCATTGCAGGACAAGCCACTACCATTCTGGCCTTGATTCCTTTGATGATGATTAGTGGTATTGATGGCAAATTTATAAGAATAATCCCAACTTCTGTCAGTATTTGCCTGATAACCAGTATCATTGTCGCTTTTTTTATTTGTCTGCCATTGTCTCGCTACTTGTTGTATCGAAGTCATTGCAACCCGACAGCAATATCACTGATCGACCAAATCAACCATCGTTACTCGAAAGCCCTCTCCAATTGGCTGAAACAGAAACCATTAAAAGACAGACGAAGCGTGTCAATATGGCTCATCATGACACTGATTGCATTTGCAGGCAGTATGTTATTGGCCAGTGAGTTGTCGAAAAACATGTACCCACAGACTGATAATCAAAGAATCGGAGTATCACTGACGCTGCCGGCAAACTCAACATTGAATGAAACCAGTATGGTCGCGGATCAGGTCAGCAAGTTTCTGGCCAGCTTGTCATGGCTCGAAAAGTTCACTGTCTATATTGGTACTGACACACCTCTGGCCAGGGCGAGTCTCAGTGGTTTATTGCAGCCCGATGTCAGTGCAAACCATATTGGATTCACCTTGATTCTTACACCGAAAAACGAAAGAACAATGCAATCCGGTAGATATCTGGAGCCTCTCTATTGGGGTATTCAGAATGCTATTAAAAACCGTGCAGGGATTTCACTTCGATTCATTCATAACGGTGACAACCCAAAAGTGGAAGATCCTGTACAAATCCATCTCACAGGGACTGATTATCCCACATTGCGACAAATCGCTAACGAGGTTGAGCATCAATTAAAACAACATATCGGTGCTGTGGACGTTCGGAGTAATATAGGCACGCTTATGAAACAGGTTAAAATACAACTCAATGCAGACACACTGTCTGCCTTTGGCATAAGCCGAGCAGACGTCACTAGGCAAATACAACTAGCTACAACTGAACATAACTATGGAACCGTTTTTTTAACAGGGGAAGAAGAACCCATTAACCTGCGAATCAACAGTTCATGGCACAATAATTTCAGGGTCAGCAATTTCAGGCTCAGCCACGGTCACCTGTATCAAGATAAAGCTATGCACAACCTTCAATTGTCGCCCATAAAACGACTTCCCATTTTTTTAAATGATGGGACATACACTCCCCTTCACAACCTCGCGGACATATCAGTCAGTCATGAGTGGAATCCGCTAATACATAAAGACGGTGCAAAAACGGTCTCGATATTCTCAAAATCCACTGGGTATACTGCAAACAGCTTAACCCAGTCGTTTATCCCAATTATCCAGCAACTCAAACAGCAATGGCCTGAAGACTATGACTACACCATTGGCGGAGAGGTGGCTGACCTGAAAAACAACCATAAAAACATGCATCATGCTTTCCTGCTGGCAATGGTTTTGATTTACCTGCTGCTGTCAATAATGTTCAACTCCCTGAGACAGCCGCTGATTATTCTGGTAATGATACCCTTGGCGATGACGGGCACATTTACCGGTTTCTTCCTACTGAACATACCATTATCGTTTCCCGCATTGATAGGATTAGTGTCGTCTATCGGCATTGCTGTCAACAACAGTATTATCATGCTGAAAGTAATCGCTGAACACCATAGCTCCGGTAAAAGCACTGTTGACTCGGCGGCCGGTGGTGTGAGCTGCCGTCTTCGACCCATCGTCAGCACCACACTGACCACGGTACTAGCCCTTATTCCCCTGGCATTCATCGACCCTCAATGGAGCCCGCTGTGCCTGGCCATTATTTTTGGGTTGACCTACTCTACAATCGTGGGTTTTATCGTTGTACCTGCACTATATACTCTTATAACGGATTCTCTATCGCCTTCTCCACGCTAGATTTTTTTTGATCGGGATTTGTTAAACAATATTCGTGGTCTATTTTTGTATCAGTTAAATAGTCTGGTACAAAAACAATGTCCACCGGAACAACACTACACGCTTTTGTCTCAAGAACATCAAAAGCAAATTCAGGGCCTGCTGGCAATACCATCATTGAACGTATCTGGTCTGCGGCTGAATCAACCCCGAACAAAATCGCTCTCAGATATATTTACCAAACCAACGGCCCTGCTAAAGAAATAACATACCAACAACTACAGCAAACGATCTGCGACTACTCCTGGTCAATACGCCAGTTCTGTCAACCGGAAGAGGCTGCGTTACTGGCCATGCCCGACCAGCTGGAATTCTGGTTTACATTGCTGGGCTGCATACACGCAAAAGTGATCCCTGCCCCCATTCCTATAGGAAAGACAAAGGCACAAAGGCAACGGTTGCAAAAAATTGTTCAAGATAGCCGTGCTATGGTTATTTTCTGCCTTGAAAAGAACCAACCGGAAATATTAAAAGACATATGCCCTGAAGAAACGTCCTGTAACCTGCCAGTCTACGACATCACCAAATCCCATGCCCGGTCACCGATTACCCCATCATCTGCCACAAAAAAAACCATTGCTATTCTTCAATACACTTCAGGCTCTACCGGATCACCGAAAGGAATCCCTATAACCCATGACAATATTATCACCAATTGCCGTTTAGTCGCAGATCCTGAAAACCCTGAACACAATGGCTTCAACTGGTTACCCCATTTTCATGATTTTGGCTTAGTCTGTTATGGAATTTGGCCACTTTGCAATGGCGATACCACCACGCATATACCCATCGATCTCTTCCTGAAGAAACCTGGGATCTGGCTGCAAATCATCGAAAAATACAAGGTGACTTTCGCAGGGGTGACGCAGTCAGCGGCCAACTTGCTAGTCAATTTGCTGGAAAATAGAGAACAAAATCGGGATTTATCCTGTCTTGGCCAGCTATTAATAGCAGCAGAGCCTATCACCATAGATTGTCTTACAAGATTCTCGACATTCCTTTCACGGTTTGGGGTTCTACCAGAGGCACTTTGCCCCGCCTATGGCCTGGCTGAGGCAACTGTTGGCGTCACCAGTGTTGAAAAAACAATAGTCTGGCATTCGAAACCAACGAGGAATATAACATATGCTACGGATTCTTTATCCTCTTCTATTGAAGAAAACGGCAGAGATCAACTTAATTTCGTGTCCTGTGGGCAACCTTTGTTCGATACCCAAGTGTGCATCGTTGACTCAACCACTGGCAAACCACTGTCAGACCAGAATACCGGCGAAATCTGGGTCAATGGGCCAACAGTCGCCTCAGGCTACTGGCACAATAAAAAGACAACCCAAACCACCTTCAATAAAAAAATTGAAGGTAACAGTGAATCATGGCTCAGAACTGGAGATTTAGGTTTTATCCATAAGGGGGAGCTGTTCGTCACCGGGCGATTAAAAGATCTGATCGTTATCAATGGGCAAAACATCTATCCCCAGGATATAGAAGAAACCATTTCCAAAGCCTGTCACAACGGCAGGAATAAAAATGATTCAGCGGCCTTCAGCATCCTTCATAATGGAACCGAGTGCATTATTGTTGTTCAGCAACTTCCAAAAAAAATAGAATGCTCTGAACTGTATATTACAAACTTACTGAATCGAATAACTGATGCTCATCAGGTTCCCATTTATGACCTTGTCTTTGTCCGAAAACGATCAATTCATAAAACTTCCAGCGGCAAAATTCAACGTTCCAGCATTAAAGCAGCCTACCTTGATAAAAGCCTTGATATCATTGCCAGCTCAAAAGGCTTGCAAAACCAAATCGAAGAAAAGGAACTTCCAGCCTCCCCTGTTGAATCTAAACTTTGTGACCTCTGGCAGGAACTGCTGAACATCGAGCAGATCGGCATACACGACAACTTCTTCCAGCTCGGCGGTGACTCCCTGCTGGCCATACGACTCTGCCAGCGTATTGGTCAGGTGTTTTCGATAGAGGTGCCCGTTGCCTTGCTGTTCCAGCACCCCACGGTCACGGCACTGGCTCAACACATTCAATCGCTGGATACCCTGCCGCAGATGCAGCTGCCCGCCCTGGTGCCTGAACCTGATCACCGCTTTGAGCCCTTTCCCCTCAACGCCATTCAACAGGCCTACTGGCTCGGACGGCAGTCCGGTTTTGAGCTGGGACAGGTGGCTACGCAAGCTTACATGGAGTGGGATCTGGACGACATTGGACAGCTGGATGTTCACCGCCTGGAGCAGGCATGGCAGACCCTGGTGGATCGCCACGATATGCTGCGTACCGTTATCCTGCCCTCCGGTGAGCAACAGGTACTGGCAGAAGTGCCTGACTTTGCCCTTGCCATCACCGACCTGACCGCCCTGAATGACCCGGCGGCACTGGAACAGCATTTGCTGGCTATACGACAGAACGAGTCTCACCGGGTCAGCGATCCTGAACAATGGCCCCTGTTCGACTGTCAGTTGATTCGGTTACCCAACCAGCGTGGCCGCTTGCTGTTCCGTATGGACGCCCTGGTCGCTGACGCCGGCAGTTTCTTCCTGATCTTTGCCGAACTGGCCGATCGCTACCAACATCCGGAGGTTGTCTACCCGCCACTGCAGCTGACCTTCCGGGACTATTTGCTGGCAGTGCCGGAGGATCATCCGGCCCGTCTCCGGGACCGGGACTACTGGCTGGAACGGCTTGATACCCTGCCACCGGCACCCCAGTTACCGGTGACAGCCCTGGCACCTGAAGAACAACCGCGCTTTGTCCGGCGCTCCGGCACACTGTCGCCTGAACACTGGCAGGCACTGCAGAACCAGGCCCGTCAGCAGGGACTGACGGCCAATGCCGTCCTGTTAACCGCCTGGTCCCTGGTGCTGGCCCGCTGGTGCCGGGAACCGGCCATGACCCTGAACCTGACCACCTTCCAGCGACTGCCGGTGCATGAGGAGGTCGACCGGATCATTGGCGACTTCACCGCCCTGAGCCTGCTGGAAATTCACCCTGACCCCGCTGTGGATTTCCTGTCGCAGGCCCAGCGTGTGCAACAGCAGTTGTCGTCTGATTTATCACACCGGTTGTTCAGTGGCGTGGAGGTGCTCCGTGCCCTGCGCCAGCAAACCAGTACCGATGTCCTGATGCCCGTGGTCTTTACCTCCACCCTGGGGCTGGACCACCAGGCACTGGACACATTGATGGACAACCAGCTGTTCGGCACGCCCGGTTATGCCATCTCCCAGACCCCGCAGGTCTGGCTGGATCACCAGGTGATGGAGTACGATGGTGCGTTGATCTACAACTGGGATGCTGCCGAGCAGTTGTTTGACCCGGCCGTGCTGAACAGCCTGTTTGCCAGCTGGAACTCCCTGCTGCAGACCCTGGCGACCGGGCCACAGTGCTGGAAAGCACCGGTGTCCCCTTCCCTCCCTCAACCGGATCTTGTCCTGTGGCAAGCATTAAACGACACGGATTATGCATGGGTGGATGATGACCGGGCCACCCTGCTGACGGACATTCTGCAACAGGCTGAACAACGGAGCAGGCAACCCGCCCTGATCAGCAGTGATGAAACGCTGGATTACCAGACATTACTGGCCAGGGCCCGTTCACTGGCGGGCGTCATGATGGATCAGGGTGTTCAGCCCTGTAGCCCGGTGGCTATTTACATAGAGAAAAGTATCGGGCAGGTAACAGCGGTACTGGCCACCCTGTTGACCGGTGCCTTCTATGTGCCCCTGAACCCGGAATGGCCCATCGCCCGTATCCGGCAGGTGTTGGCGCAACTGGATCAGCCGGTGGTGGTGACCGATGCTGAATGGGCTGGTAATCTGCATTCGCTGGCATCGGATGCCGTGACCACGCTGCTGATTGACGACGGTGAACCAGCAAATCATCAGGTCGAATTACCCAATACCCAACCGGACGACCTGGCCTACATCATCTTCACTTCCGGTTCCACCGGCACACCCAAAGGCGTCATGATGACCCACCGGGCGGTGCTGAATACGCTCCGGGATGTGAACCGTCGTGTGTCACTGAACGCTGAAGACCGGGTGTACGGCTTGTCCGCCCTCTCTTTTGACCTGTCGGTGTGGGATATCTTTGGTACGCTCTGTGCCGGGGCCACCCTGGTATTACCGGACAGCTGCCTGGTGAAATCGCCTCAACACTGGCGTCACCAGGTGGAACAGCACCGGGTCACGGTCTGGAATACCGTCCCTGCGCTGGCGGAACTGCTGATTGAAGCGGTGCCGGCGGGTGCCCTGGGCAGCCTGCGCCTGGCCCTGCTCAGTGGTGACTGGATTCCCCTGACCCTGCCGGACAGGCTGCGTGAGGCGGCACCGGGCATTCAGGTGCTCGCCCTGGGTGGCGCAACGGAAGCGGCCATCTGGTCCAACTGTTTTACCGTGACGGATACCGTAACGGAGAGTAAGCAACACTGGTCATCCATTCCCTACGGCACGCCGCTGGCCAACCAGCAGTTCTACATTCTGCAGCCGGACAGTCGGCTACTGTGCCCACCGGGGGTGACCGGTGAGCTGTGCATCGGCGGTGCCGGGCTGGCGCAGGGTTACCTGGGTGACCCGCAAAAGACAGCGTCCGCCTTTATTGAGCATCCAGACTATGGTCATTTATACCGGACCGGTGACCTGGGGCATCTTGATGGGGAAGGCCTCCTGATCTTTGAAGGGCGGGAAGATACCCAGGTGAAAATCCATGGACACCGGGTGGAGCTGGGTGAGTTAGAAGCGTCGCTGAAACAACTTCCCGGACTCAAGGATGCTGTTGTTATTGCCAGGGATAATCAGCTGGTTGCCTGGGTAACTCCAGATAGTCCCAATGCTGTTCTATTCAGCCCTGTACAACCACCGGGATTGCAGTTTGATAATTCAATCATTCAACACCATCTGGGCAAGCCGGATAATGAAGCGGAGAAATCGCTTCAACGCACAATCTGTGGCCGTGAACTTTCATCCACTGATGCCAACCATTATTTTCACCAGCACATAAAAATTCAATGTCGTATTTTCACCCTGACGCTCTGTGAGATGTTCGATAACCTGGGGCTTTTTAGCAAGCCCGGTGAAGCACTGACCGCACAACAGGTCATGGCCCATGGTTCTATTCTGCCCCGCTTTACACGTTGGTTAACACGTTGCCTGAACCATCTTGTCAGTGAGAACATCCTGACCGGCCAAAATCCGCATCCGGAAAATGATGCCGTGTCCTATCGGTGCCTGATACCAGTAAAAACATATCTGGCTACTCATAACAAACAAAACAACCAACCGACCGGGAGTGTTAATAGCCTTGATCTGATTTCTATTATTACGGGTCGAAGCCATGCAGCAGAAATCTACCTTACAGAGAATACTGACATTATGTACCAGCATTCTCACCTTTATTGCTTTCAACAAATCGAAAAACTGATCACAGCCTTGTTAACCACCTCAGGCATCCAGCAGGATAGCCCGATCCGATGCCTGGAAATTGGGGCAGGCATGGGGTCATTGACACGGCATATTATACCTCTCCTGCGTGAATCCAAACATGAATTTAACTATGTCTTTACGGATGTATCCGACCTCTTTCTCAAGGAAGCACGAGCAGAGTACGGTGATACATGCATGGAATATCGTTTTTTTGATCTGAATAAAGCACCATCACTCCAGGGTATAAACCCGGCAAGCTTCGATTTCATATTCGCCTCAAACAGTTTGCACGTTGCTCACGTTATCGATCATGCCCTTGAAGATATTCGCAGCCTGCTAAGCCCCGGGGGAGTCTTGTTCTTCATTGAAGGGTGTACATATTGGCCGCAATTGGATCTATTTAAAGGCCTTCAGGTAGGCAGTGATGAATATCAGGACGATCGTGAACATGACTTGTTAAGTGAAAATCAGTGGCTTGATCAACTCAACCGTCTGTTCTCTGTTGCCCAGAGCGGTGCAACCCCCACAGGCGGTCTGGCAGCCGCTTTGGATTTACGGCTTTTTGTGGCCAGGCAATCGAACCAGGTTATGGGCCTTGACGCAGAGAAAGTTCGAGGATTACTGTCTCAACAACTCCCTGAGTGGATGCTGCCACAGCACGTGCATATGTTACAGACACTCCCCAGGTTAGCCAGTGGAAAAATAGATCGAAAACAGTTTTCCAGCGTCGAATCCATACCAGAAAGAAAACAGTACACGGCGCCCGGCACACCTAACGAAACACGACTCTGCAACCTCTGGCAGGAACTGCTGAACATCGAGCAGATCGGCATACACGACAACTTCTTCCAGCTCGGCGGTGACTCCCTGCTGGCCATAC